>NZ_CM174470.1:0-4813372 GCF_057838565.1 Pseudomonas sp. KH_027 | reverse complement strand
GGAGATCCCCTAAGGTCGGAAGGGCCACGAGGCCAAAAACAGCCGCCATTGTAGCGGCCAAAGAGGTAGTTATCCACATGAAGCGTGTGCTTTGCGCAAGTAAAATCAAAGCTTTACTCAGATTTTATGCATTACAGGCAGCCCTCAAGAACCTCTGTGGATAACCATGCTTGAGCACCCTGCATAACCAGGACGAAAAGCCGGTGGATAACCTGACTGTGGATAAGTACCGACTCTATCCCCAGCTTATCCGCCGGTATCGCACACCTGCAGCACGGCTTCTCGACAAGCTTTAAAATCGCTGAAAGCCTTGATTGGCGGTATCTGTAGAGGTTTATCCACAGAAAATCGCTCCAGTAAGAGTTATTAACATCACTAAAAGATTTAAATATCTTCTTTTTTAATTTTCTTTATCTGCATACGAAAGGTTGGTTGGAAATTGACCTGAGGGCTCGCTTTCTCTAGAATTGCCGGTCTCTTAAAACGGGGGCCATTCCGGCCCGTAGTCGACCACCCAGGTAACGCACCATGAAACGCACTTTCCAACCCAGCACTATCAAGCGCGCTCGCACCCACGGCTTCCGTGCCCGCATGGCCACCAAGAACGGTCGTGCAGTTCTGTCGCGTCGTCGCGCCAAAGGCCGTAAGCGTCTGGCAGTCTGATAATTCGGCACCGGTGGTGAGTCAAGACTTCAGTCGGGAAAAGCGCCTGCTGACCCCTCGACAATTCAAGGCCGTCTTCGACTCCCCCAACGGTAAGGTTCCGGGCAAAAACGTCCTGCTCCTCGCGCGCAACAACGATCTTGATCATCCCCGCCTGGGTTTGGTCATAGGCAAGAAGAGCGTCAAGCTCTCGGTTGAGCGCAATCGTCTGAAGCGTGTGATTCGCGATTCATTCCGCCTGAACCAGGACAGCCTGGTGGGTTGGGATATCGTGATCGTCGCGCGCAAAGGCTTGGGCGAACTAGAAAACCCCGAACTTGTTCAACAGTTCGGCAAACTCTGGAAACGCTTGGCGCGTACTCAACCTCGCCCGGAAACGCTCACCGAAGCAGGGGTAACCGACAGTCCCCATGCGTAAACTGGCACTCGCCTCGATCAAGGTTTACCGCTATGCCATCAGTCCCCTGATGGCCAGTCACTGTCGCTTTTACCCCAGCTGCTCCTGCTACGCGTATGAAGCCATCGAACATCATGGTTTCATGCGCGGCGGCTGGCTGACCTTGCGTCGGCTGGGTCGCTGTCACCCGTGGAATCCCGGTGGTTACGATCCGGTTCCAATCGCCCCAATTTCCCGACCCCCTTCGATGGCCGAGTAATCATGGATATTAAACGCTCGATCCTGATCGCCGCCCTGGCAATCGTGTCCTATGTCATGGTTCTCAAGTGGAACGAGGACTACGGTCAAGCCGCGCTGCCAACTCAGAGTGCACCCGCCAACAGCGCTGCCTCGACGTTGCCGGATACCCCTGTTGCGAATGCCGGCAGCGATGATGTGCCGACCGCCAATGCCGCGCACAGCGAACCGAGTGCACTGGCGCCTGCCGCGACCAGCGATAAGCTGATTCGCGTCAAGACCGATGTACTTGAGCTGGCCATCGACCCGCGTGGCGGCGATATCGTGCAGTTGATGCTGCCGCAATACCCGCGCCGGCAAGACCGTCCCGACGTACCGTTCCAGCTGTTCGATAACGGTGGCGAACGTCTGTATCAGGCACAAAGTGGCCTGACCGGCGCCAACGGCCCGGATGCCAATAGCAGCGGCCGGCCGCTCTACACCAGCGCAAAAAGTGCTTACACGCTGGACGAAGGGCAAAACCAGCTGACTGTCGACCTGAACTACAGCGCCGACGGCATCAACTACATCAAGCGTTTCAGCTTCAAGCGCGGTTTGAATGCGCAATGTTCCGCCAAGGAACAGGAGCAGAAGAAAACCGGCTGTGTCGATGCCTCGTCCTATCAGGTCGATGTGCGTTACCTGATCGACAACCAGAGCGCCCAAGCCTGGACCGGTAACCTGTTCGCCCAACTCAAGCGCGACAGCAGCGGCGATCCTTCCTCGACGACGGCCACCGGCACCGCCACCTACCTGGGTGCGGCAGTCTGGACCAAGGAAGAGCCGTACAAGAAAGTCTCGATGAGTGACATCGACAAGCAGGCGCTGAAAGAAACCGTCGAAGGCGGTTGGGTCGCCTGGTTGCAGCATTACTTCGTGACGGCCTGGGTGCCGGCCAAAGACACCAGCAACCTGGTGCAGACGCGCAAGGACAGCCAAGGCAACTACATCGTTGGTTTCACTGGTCCGACTCTGACCGTTGCGGCAGGTGCCAAGGCTGAAACCTCAGCGACACTTTACGCCGGTCCGAAAAGCCAGGAATACCTCAAGCAGTTGTCGCCAGGTCTCGAGCTGACCGTCGACTACGGCATTCTCTGGTTTATTGCCCAACCGATCTTCTGGCTGCTGCAACATATCCACAGCCTGCTCGGTAACTGGGGCTGGTCGATCATCGCACTGACCATCGTCATCAAGCTGGCGTTCTTCCCGTTGTCGGCGGCCAGCTACAAGTCCATGGCGCGCATGCGCGCCGTTGCGCCAAAACTGGCCGCTCTGAAAGAGCAGCATGGCGATGACCGGCAGAAAATGTCGCAAGCCATGATGGAGTTGTACAAGAAAGAGAAGATCAATCCGCTGGGGGGTTGCTTGCCAATCCTCGTGCAGATGCCGGTTTTCCTGTCGCTGTACTGGGTGCTGCTGGAAAGCGTGGAAATGCGCCAGGCACCTTGGATGTTCTGGATCACTGACCTGTCGATCAAGGATCCGTTCTTCATCCTGCCGATCATCATGGGCGCCACCATGTTCATCCAGCAGCAGTTGAACCCGACTCCGCCGGACCCGATGCAGGCCAAGGTGATGAAGCTGATGCCGATCATCTTCACCTTCTTCTTCCTCTGGTTCCCTGCCGGTCTGGTGCTGTACTGGGTGGTCAACAACTGCTTGTCCATCGCCCAGCAGTGGTACATTACCCGCAAGATCGAAGCAGCGACGAAGAAGGCCGAAGCCTGATTCAGCCCTGTTGCTGAGGTAACGCCAAGCGCCCCTTCGTGGGGCGTTTTGCTATCTGCCCTTTGGCCATGAGAACACCGCCATGAGCACCCTTCGTGAAACTATCGCCGCCGTCGCCACCGCTCAAGGCCGTGCGGGCGTGGGCATCGTCCGGGTTTCCGGGCCGCTGGCCGGCAAGATCGGCAAAGCGGTGAGCCGGCGTGAACTGAAACCGCGCTACGCACACTACGGACCTTTCCATGACAGTGAGGAGCAGGTGCTCGATGAGGGGCTAGCCCTGTATTTCCCCGGTCCGCACTCCTTCACCGGCGAAGACGTACTCGAGTTGCAAGGCCATGGCGGCCCGGTGGTCCTCGACCTGCTGCTGCGCCGCTGCCTGCAGTTAGGCGCGCGTCTGGCCCGGCCGGGGGAGTTCAGCGAACGGGCCTTTCTCAACGATAAACTCGACCTGGCTCAGGCCGAAGCAATTGCCGACCTGATCGAAGCCAGCTCCGAGCAGGCGGCACGCAATGCCTTGCGTTCGCTGCAGGGCGAGTTTTCCCGGCGCGTGCATGAGCTGACCGAGCGTCTGATCGCCCTGCGCATCTATGTCGAAGCGGCCATCGACTTTCCCGAGGAAGAAATCGATTTTCTTGCCGACGGTCACGTTCTCGGCCTGCTGGATGAGGTGCGCGCCGAACTGGCCAAGGTGGTACGCGAGGCCGGTCAGGGCGCATTGCTGCGCGACGGTATGACGGTGGTGATCGCCGGTCGGCCGAATGCGGGTAAATCCAGCCTATTGAATGCCTTGGCCGGGCGGGAAGCCGCCATCGTTACCGAAATTGCCGGCACCACCCGGGATGTCTTGCGCGAACATATCCACATCGATGGCATGCCACTGCATGTGGTGGATACCGCCGGCTTGCGCGACACCGATGACCGGGTGGAAAAGATCGGTGTGGAGCGGGCGCTCAAGGCTATTGGTGAAGCTGACCGAGTGCTGTTGGTGGTCGATGCCACAGCCCCCGAGGCCGCCGATCCCTTTGCCTTGTGGCCGGAGTTTCTTGCGCAACGGCCGGATCCGGCGAAGGTCACGCTGATTCGCAATAAAGCCGACCTGACGACGGAAGCCATTACCCTGGACGTCAGCGCCGATGGCCACGTCAGCATCAGCCTCTCGGCCAAATCCACAGCCGGCCTGGATCTGTTGCGCGAACACTTGAAGACCTGCATGGGCTACGAACAAACCTCCGAAAGCAGCTTCAGCGCGCGCAGGCGCCATCTTGAAGCCTTGGGCCAGGCCAGCGCATCGCTCGAACACGGACGCGCCCAGCTGACTCTGGCGGGGGCAGGCGAGCTGTTGGCGGAGGACTTGCGCCAGGCGCAACAGGCTTTAGGGGAAATTACCGGGGCTTTCAGCTCCGACGACCTACTCGGGCGAATTTTCTCCAGCTTCTGCATCGGCAAATAAGCCGGACTGAAGCAACCGGCAAGACCTTGTTCGGTCTCTGGCCAAGCCGTAAACAATTCCTGCTTTTCCCAACCCTCCTTCGGCAAACGTGGAAGCTTTGACGCTTGCACGTTTGTCTGTGGGCGACTTTTGCCTGGAGCAAAGAGGGTCAAACAGACGGATAAGCCTTGTGGAAAACCCGGCCTAAGCCCAGTCCATAACCCGGTGATAAAACGGTGGATGATGTGCCCTGTGGATAACTTGGCATTTCATCCACAGCTTACCTACGGCTACCCAACAGGCAGAAATCAGGATCAACACAAGCTTTTGAAACGCTGCAACCCTAGCAGCTATTGATCTGCAGCGATCTATCCACAGAAAAGTGGCTTATAAGTAATAAACATAAAAACAAAGCTTTATAAAAATTCATTCTTTTAATCTTTATTAACCGCCGTACTTTTCGAGCCAAGGCTGGGCTGGCTATTTTTTGTTCAAAAGGCTTCTTTCACCGTGGCTTAATCCCTATACTTACCGGCTTTCCGCTTTTCCCAAGTCAAAAGCCTCCCCAATTCTCAACAGGCACGAGGTGCGTGGTGGATTTCCCTTCCCGTTTTGATGTGATCGTCATCGGCGGCGGCCATGCCGGTACCGAGGCTGCGCTGGCGGCTGCGCGCATGGGGGTAAAAACCCTGTTGCTGACCCACAACGTGGAAACCCTCGGGCAGATGAGCTGCAACCCGGCCATCGGCGGGATCGGTAAAAGCCACCTGGTCAAGGAAATCGACGCCCTCGGCGGCGCCATGGCTGAAGCCACCGACAAGGGAGGTATTCAGTTTCGCGTGCTCAACAGCCGCAAAGGCCCGGCAGTGCGAGCGACCCGTGCCCAGGCCGATCGTGTTCTGTACAAGGCCGCTATCCGTAACACCCTGGAAAACCAGGAGAACCTGTGGATATTCCAACAAGCCTGCGACGACCTGATCGTCGAGCAGGATCAGGTCCGTGGTGTCGTGACCCAGATGGGGCTGCGGTTCTTTGCTGAATCGGTGGTACTGACCACTGGCACCTTCCTCGGTGGACTTATCCACATCGGTATGCAGAACCATTCCGGCGGTCGTGCCGGTGACCCGCCGTCGATTGCCTTGGCCCAACGACTGCGTGAACACCCGCTACGGGTCGGGCGGTTGAAAACCGGTACACCGCCACGCATCGATGGCCGCTCGGTGGATTTCTCGGTGATGACCGAGCAACCCGGTGATACGCCGATTCCGGTGATGTCCTTTCTCGGTTCGAAAGAGCAGCACCCGCGGCAGGTCAGCTGCTGGATCACCCACACCAATGCCCGCACCCACGAAATCATCGCCGCCAACCTCAATCGTTCGCCGATGTATTCCGGGGTGATCGAAGGGATTGGTCCGCGTTATTGCCCGTCGATCGAAGACAAGATCCATCGCTTTGCCGACAAGGACAGCCATCAGGTATTCATCGAGCCGGAAGGCCTGACCACCCACGAGCTGTACCCGAATGGTATTTCCACTTCGCTGCCCTTCGACGTGCAGCTGGAACTGGTGCGCTCGATCCGGGGCATGGAAAACGCCCATATCGTCCGCCCGGGCTACGCCATCGAGTACGACTACTTCGACCCGCGTGACCTGAAGTACAGCCTGGAAACCAAAGTGATCGGCGGGTTGTTCTTCGCTGGCCAGATCAACGGCACCACCGGTTACGAAGAAGCCGGCGCCCAAGGGCTGCTCGCCGGCGCCAACGCCGCGCTACGCGCCCAGGGCAAGGACAGCTGGTGTCCGCGACGCGACGAGGCCTACATCGGGGTGTTGGTCGACGACCTGATCACCCTCGGTACGCAAGAGCCCTACCGCATGTTCACCTCGCGCGCCGAATACCGGCTGATCCTGCGTGAAGACAACGCTGACCTGCGCCTGACCGAAAAAGGCCGCGAGCTCGGCCTGGTCAATGACCAGCGTTGGGCGGCTTTCTGCGCCAAGCGCGAAGGCATCGAGCAGGAAGAACAACGGCTGAAAAGCACCTGGGTACGCCCCAATACCCCGCAGGGCGACGCGATCGCCGAGCGTTTCGGTACGCCGCTGACCCACGAATACAACCTGCTCAACCTGCTGACCCGCCCGGAAATCGATTACGTCGGGCTGATCGAACTGACAGGCGCCGGTAGCAGCGATGCGCAAGTGGCCGAGCAGGTCGAGATCAAGACCAAGTACGCCGGTTACATCGACCGCCAACAGGACGAGATCGCCCGCCTGCGCGCCAGTGAAGACATCAAGTTACCCGCGGACATCGACTACAGCGGTATTTCCGGCCTGTCGAAAGAGATCCAGCACAAGCTCGGGTTGTCGCGCCCGGAAACCCTCGGCCAGGCTTCGCGGATTCCCGGCGTCACCCCGGCGGCGATTTCCCTGTTGATGATTCACCTGAAAAAACGCGGCGCCAGTCGTCAGTTGGAGCAGAGCGCCTGATGTCCCTGGTTACCGCATCGCACGCCGCCGAATTGACCCAGGGTGCCGAGCAGTTGGGCATCCACCTGAGTGAAAGCCAGCACGGCCAATTGCTGGCCTACCTCGCCCTGCTGATCAAGTGGAACAAGGCCTACAACCTCACCGCTGTGCGCGATCCCGACGAAATGGTCTCGCGTCACCTGCTCGATAGCCTCAGCGTGGTGCCTTTTGTCGCCGAAGGCGGCGATAGCTGGCTGGATGTTGGCAGCGGTGGCGGTATGCCCGGTATTCCTCTGGCGATTCTGTTTCCCGAGCGTCATTTCACTCTGCTGGATTCCAACGGCAAGAAGACCCGCTTCCTCACGCAGGTGAAGCTGGAGCTGAAATTGGCCAACCTCGAAGTTATCCACAGCCGCGTGGAAGGGTTCACGCCTGCGCAGCCGTTCGCCGGCATCTGTTCGCGGGCGTTCAGCGCTCTGGAAGATTTTGCCAACTGGACCCGCCACCTCGGCGACCTGGATACGCGTTGGTTGGCGATGAAAGGCGTGCATCCGGATGACGAGTTGCAGGCATTACCGGCGGACTTCCGTCTCGCCGCCACGCAGGTGCTCAAGGTTCCCGGTTGCCAAGGCCAGCGCCATCTGCTGATACTGCGCCGCACCCTATGACTGGAACAGACGCCGACCATGGCTAAAGTATTTGCCATCGCCAACCAGAAAGGCGGTGTCGCCAAGACCACCACCTGCATCAACCTCGCCGCTTCCCTGGTTGCGACCAAGCGCCGGGTGCTGTTGATCGACCTCGATCCGCAGGGCAACGCGACCACCGGCAGCGGGGTCGACAAGCTCGCGCTCGAGCACTCGATCTACGACGTGTTGATTGGCGAATGCAGCCTCGGCGAGGCCATGCAGTTCTCCGAACACGGTGGTTACCAGCTGTTGCCGGCCAACCGTGACCTGACCGCCGCCGAAGTGGCCCTGCTGGACATGCCGGCCAAGGAACATCGTCTGCGCGAGGCCCTGGCGCCGATCCGCGAAAACTACGACTACATCCTCATCGACTGCCCGCCGTCCCTGTCGATGCTGACGGTCAACGCGTTGGTTGCCGCCGACGGCGTGATCATTCCGATGCAGTGCGAGTATTACGCCCTGGAAGGGCTCACCGACCTGGTCAACTCGATCCAGCGGATCGGCAAGCTGCTCAATCCCTCGCTGAGAATCGAAGGCCTGCTGCGCACCATGTACGACCCGCGCATCAGCCTGACCAACGATGTTTCCGCGCAGTTGAAAGAACATTTCGGCGACAAGCTCTACGACACCGTCATCCCGCGCAACGTGCGTCTGGCTGAAGCCCCGAGCTTCGGCATGCCGGCGCTGGTGTATGACAAGCAATCCCGTGGTGCCCTCGCCTACCTGGCATTGGCCGGTGAGTTGTCGCGGCGTCAGCGCAGCGTCACCCGAACCGCAAAAGCATAAGGAAAATCCCATGGCCACTAAAAAACGAGGTCTCGGACGCGGACTGGATGCCCTGCTGGGGGGCACCAGTGTCAATGCTTTGCAAGAAGAAGCTGCGCAGACCGATAGCCGTGAGCTGCAATACGTGCCGCTGGACCTGATCCAGCGCGGCAAATACCAGCCGCGCCGCGACATGGACTCCACCGCCCTGGACGAACTGGCGCAATCGATCCGCGTCCAGGGCGTGATGCAGCCGATTGTGGTGCGTCCGATCGGTGCCGGTCGGTTCGAGATCGTCGCCGGCGAACGGCGCTGGCGTGCCAGCCACCTGGCGGGTTTGGACAAGATCCCGGCGATGGTTCGCGAGGTGCCCGACGAGGCCGCGATCGCCATGGCGCTGATCGAGAACATCCAGCGCGAAGACCTTAACCCGATCGAAGAAGCGGTGGCCTTGCAGCGCTTGCAGCAGGAGTTCCAGCTGACCCAGCAGCAGGTCGCCGAAGCGGTCGGTAAATCGCGGGTCACCATCACCAACTTGCTGCGCCTGATCGCCTTGCCGGAAGAGATCAAAATCCTCCTCTCCCATGGCGATCTGGAAATGGGCCATGCGCGTGCGCTGCTCGGTTTACCGGCAGAACAGCAGGTCGAAGGGGCGCGACATGTTGTCGCACGCGGTCTGACCGTGCGCCAAACTGAAGCACTGGTACGCCAGTGGTTGAACAGCAAAGAAAAACCGGTTGAGGCCCCCAAGGCCGATCCGGACATCAGCCGTCTCGAGCAGCGCCTGGCCGAGCGCCTGGGCTCGCCGGTGCAGATCAAGCATGGAAACAAAGGTAAGGGGCAACTGGTGATCCGTTACAACTCGCTCGACGAGTTGCAGGGAGTGCTCGCGCATATCCGTTAAAAGCGGCGCGCGCTGAAACAATTGCTTATGTAGCGGGTAGTCGGAAATCACTACCGGGCAGTTGAATAGGGGGGGATCGCCCCCTATACTCTGCGCGCATTTCGTCGGCACAAACTATGCCAAGTCGTTGCCATGCGGGTAATTGCAAACGACTGACACCAGAGGCCGAAAAGCCGGAGAAACTTGATGGATGTCCGCACGCCCAACCGCCTGCCCTTCCATCGTTTGCCGGTGTTTCCCGTTCTGCTCGCACAACTCGTCGTGCTGTTAATCGCCGCTGTCGTTTTATGGCAGTGGCGCGGGGCGGTAAGTGGGTACTCTGGGGTGTGTGGCGGGCTGATTGCCTGGCTGCCGAATGTGTATTTCGCCCACAAGGCGTTCCGTTTCACGGGAGCGCGGGCTGCTCAAGCCATAGTCCGGTCATTTTATGCCGGTGAAGCGGGCAAACTGATTCTGACGGCAGTGCTGTTCGCACTGACGTTTGCAGGCGTGAAGCCATTGGATGCGCTGGCGGTATTCGGCGTATTCCTGTTGACCCAACTGGTCAACTGGTTCGCTCCCCTGCTCACTAGAACAAGATTTTCGAGACATTAGGGCGTTTGAGGCAAACATGGCAGAACAAACCGCTTCGGGCTATATCCAACACCACTTGCAGAACCTGACTTTCGGAAAGCTGCAAAATGGTGATTGGGGTTTTGCCCACACTGCACAAGAAGCCAAAGAAATGGGTTTTTGGGCATTTCATGTGGATACCTTGGGCTGGTCGGTAGCACTGGGTCTTATCTTCGTCCTGCTGTTCCGCATGGCGGCGAAAAAAGCCACCTCTGGTCAGCCCGGAGGTCTGCAGAACTTTGTTGAAGTGATGATCGAGTTCGTCGACGGCAGCGTCAAGGACACCTTCCACGGCCGTAACCCGTTGATCGCACCGTTGGCCCTGACGATTTTCGTCTGGATCTTCCTGATGAACGCCATCGACCTGGTGCCGGTGGACTGGATTCCGCAAGTGGCCATGCTGGTGTCCGGCAACGAACACGTGTTCTTCCGTGCCGTACCGACCACCGACCCGAACGCGACTCTGGGCATGGCCCTGTCGGTGTTCGCGCTGATCATTTTCTACAGCATCAAGGTCAAGGGCATCAGCGGCTTTATCGGCGAACTGACCCTGCACCCGTTCGGCAGCAAGAACCTTTTCGTGCAGGCCCTGCTGATTCCGGTGAACTTCCTGCTGGAGTTCGTGACCCTGGTGGCCAAGCCCATTTCGTTGGCCCTGCGGTTGTTCGGCAACATGTACGCCGGCGAGTTGGTGTTCATCCTGATCGCCGTGATGTTCGGCAGCGGTCTGCTCTGGCTCAGCGGCCTGGGCGTAGTGCTGCAATGGGCGTGGGCGGTGTTCCACATCCTGATCATCACCCTGCAAGCGTTCATCTTCATGATGCTGACCATCGTCTACCTGTCGATGGCGCACGAAGACAACCATTAAAAACGCTTAACGCATCTGATGACCTTCTCCTCTCGGGGAGAAGGTGCCCGGAGGGCGGAAGAGGGGCGTGTCTTTACCCTCTCCCCAACCCTCTCCCGCAAGCGGGAGGGGGAGTGAAGTACTGAAGATTTTGCTTTACCGCTTTACCTTAAAAACCTTAACCAATACGACATAAAAAGTCGGGAGGAAAGATGGAAACTGTAGTTGGTCTGACCGCGATCGCCGTTGCACTGCTGATTGGCCTGGGTGCCCTGGGTACCGCCATTGGTTTCGGCCTGCTGGGTGGTAAGTTCCTGGAAGGCGCAGCGCGTCAGCCGGAAATGGTCCCGATGCTGCAAGTTAAAATGTTCATCGTCGCTGGTCTGCTCGACGCCGTGACCATGATCGGCGTTGGTATCGCACTGTTCTTCACCTTCGCGAACCCCTTCGTTGGTCAACTGGCAGGCTAATCACTCGATTCCGAGTGATTGGTTTGACGGACAACGAACGAGCGAGGTGTTGGCGTGAACATTAATGCAACCCTGATTGGCCAGTCCGTTGCCTTCTTCATCTTTGTGCTGTTCTGCATGAAGTTCGTGTGGCCTCCGGTCATCGCGGCTTTGCAAGAACGTCAAAAGAAGATTGCGGATGGGCTGGATGCTGCAAGCCGTGCGGCTCGTGATTTGGAGCTCGCCCACGAAAAAGTGGGTCAGCAACTGCGCGAAGCCAAAACCCAGGCAGCTGAAATCATTGAGCAAGCCAAGAAGCGCGCTACCCAGATCGTCGACGAAGCTCGCGATCAGGCCCGTGTCGAAGGTGAGCGCCTGAAGACTCAGGCCCAGGCCGAGATCGAACAGGAACTGAACAGCGTCAAAGACGCCCTGCGTACCCAACTGGGTGGCTTGGCGATCAGCGGTGCTGAGAAGATTCTGGGCGCCACTATCGACCGTAACGCGCATGCGGAGCTGGTTTCCAAACTGGCAGCCGAAATTTAAGCGAGGGCGCGATCATGGCAGAACTGACCACGTTGGCCCGACCTTACGCCAAGGCTGCTTTTGAGTACGCTCAGGCCCACCAGCAACTGGCCAATTGGTCAGCCATGCTCGGCCTGGCTGCAGCGGTGTCGCAAGACGACACCATGCAGCGCGTGCTCAAGGCCCCGCGTTTGACGAGTACAGACAAGGCCACCACCTTTCTCGAGGTGTGTGGTGATAAGTTCGATGCCAAGGTACAGAATTTCCTTCACATCGTTTCCGAGAACAACCGTTTGGAGTTGTTGCCGGAGATCGCCGAACTGTTCGAGCTGTTGAAAGCCGAGCAGGAAAAATCGGTCGATGTGGACGTTACCAGTGCCTTTGCATTGAACGAAGAACAGCAAGACAAACTCGCCAAGGTTCTCAGTGCACGGCTCGGCCGGGAAGTGCGCCTGCACGCTGCGGAGGATGCCACCCTGATCGGTGGTGTCGTAATCCGCGCCGGCGACCTGGTTATCGATGGCTCAGTTCGCGGCAAACTCGCGCAACTAGCCGAAGCATTGAAATCTTGAGTTTGAAGGGGCAGCAGAGCAATGCAGCAACTCAATCCTTCCGAAATAAGTGAAATCATCAAGGGCCGCATCGACAAGCTCGATGTGTCCTCCCAAGCCCGTAACGAAGGCACAGTCGTCAGCGTGTCCGACGGTATCGTGCGGATTCACGGTCTCGCCGACGTCATGTACGGCGAAATGATCGAGTTCCCGGGCGGCGTCTATGGCATGGCCATGAACCTGGAGCGCGACTCCGTCGGCGCCGTGGTTCTGGGTGCCTACCAGTCGCTGGCCGAAGGCATGAGTGCCAAGTGCACCGGTCGCATCCTCGAAGTTCCGGTTGGTCCGGAACTGCTGGGTCGTGTGGTCGATGCCCTGGGTAACCCTGTCGACGGTAAAGGCCCGCTGAACAACGTCGCTACCGACGCGGTTGAAAAGGTTGCACCGGGCGTGATCTGGCGTAAGTCGGTAGACCAGCCTGTACAGACTGGCTACAAGGCTGTCGACGCCATGATCCCGGTCGGCCGTGGTCAGCGTGAGCTGATCATCGGTGACCGTCAGATCGGTAAAACCGCTCTGGCGATCGACGCGATCATCAACCAGAAGAACAGCGGCATCTACTGCGTCTACGTGGCTATCGGTCAGAAGCAATCGACCATCGCCAACGTGGTGCGCAAGCTGGAAGAAAACGGCGCGTTGGCTAACACCATCATCGTCGCGGCCAGTGCTTCCGAATCCGCTGCGCTGCAATTCATTGCACCGTACGCCGGTTGCACCATGGGCGAATACTTCCGTGACCGCGGTGAAGACGCGCTGATCGTTTATGACGATCTGTCCAAGCAAGCAGTGGCTTACCGCCAGATTTCCCTGCTGCTGCGCCGTCCGCCAGGCCGTGAAGCTTACCCGGGCGACGTGTTCTATCTCCACAGCCGTCTGCTGGAGCGTGCATCGCGCGTTTCCGAAGAGTACGTCGAGAAGTTCACCAACGGTGCTGTGACTGGCAAAACCGGTTCTCTGACCGCTCTGCCGATCATCGAAACCCAGGCTGGCGACGTTTCTGCGTTCGTTCCGACCAACGTGATTTCCATCACCGACGGTCAGATCTTCCTGGAATCGGCCATGTTCAACTCCGGCATCCGTCCGGCTGTGAACGCCGGTGTTTCGGTATCCCGTGTAGGTGGTGCCGCTCAGACCAAGATCATCAAGAAGCTCTCCGGTGGTATCCGTACCGCTCTGGCTCAGTACCGTGAATTGGCGGCATTCGCCCAGTTCGCTTCTGACCTGGACGAAGCCACCCGTAAGCAACTCGAGCATGGTCAGCGCGTTACCGAGCTGATGAAGCAGAAGCAATACGCGCCGATGTCCATCGCCGACATGTCGCTGTCCCTGTATGCCGCCGAACGTGGCTTCCTGGTGGATATCGAGATCGTCAAAATCGGCAGCTTCGAGCAGGCTCTGATTGCTTACTTCAACCGCGATCACGCCGATTTGATGGCGAAGATCAACGTGAAGGGTGACTTCAATGACGAAATCGACGCAGGCATGAAAGCCGGCATCGAGAAGTTCAAGGCCACCCAAACCTGGTAAGCCGCAGCGGGGGTTGCAAGACCCCCGCCTGCTAACCCGATAGGTGTTACATGGCAGGCGCAAAAGAGATTCGCAGCAAGATTGCGAGCATCAAAAGCACGCAAAAGATCACCAGCGCCATGGAAAAGGTGGCTGTCAGCAAGATGCGCAAAGCTCAAATGCGCATGGCTGCCAGCCGTCCCTACGCGGAGCGCATCCGCCAGGTGATTGGTCATCTGGCCAACGCTAACCCGGAATACCGTCACCCGTTCATGATCGAGCGTGAAGTAAAGCGCGTCGGTTATGTGGTGGTGAGCAGTGACCGTGGTCTGTGCGGCGGCTTGAATACCAACCTGTTCAAGGCCCTGGTCAAGGACATGGCGGTAAACCGCGAACAAGGCGTAGAGATCGATATCTGCGTAGTAGGCAGCAAGGGTGCGGCATTTTTCCGCAACTTCGGCGGTAACGTCGTCGCTGCAATCAGCCACCTGGGCGAAGAACCGTCGATCAATGATCTGATCGGTAGCGTCAAGGTGATGCTCGATGCCTACCTGGATGGCCGTATTGATCGCCTGTCCGTGGTGTCCAACAAGTTCATCAACACGATGACGCAACAGCCGACGGTGGAACAGTTGATTCCGCTGGTGGCTGATCCGGATCAAGATCTCAAGCATCACTGGGACTATCTCTACGAACCCGACGCTAAAGAGCTGCTCGACGGCCTGATGGTGCGCTACGTGGAGTCGCAGGTGTACCAGGCGGTGGTCGAGAACAACGCAGCTGAACAAGCGGCGCGGATGATCGCGATGAAGAACGCTACCGACAACGCCGGTGATCTGATCAGCGATTTGCAGCTGATCTACAACAAGGCGCGTCAGGCGGCGATCACCCAAGAGATCTCGGAAATCGTTGGCGGCGCTGCCGCGGTCTGATACCGGTTCAAATATTCAGAGGATCCAGCTATGAGTAGCGGACGTATCGTACAAATCATCGGCGCCGTGATCGACGTGGAATTCCCACGCGATCAGGTCCCGAGCATCTACGACGCCTTGAAAGTTCAAGGCGCCGATACCACCCTGGAAGTTCAGCAGCAGCTGGGCGACGGCGTGGTTCGTACCATTGCGATGGGCTCGACCGAAGGCTTGAAGCGCGGTCTGGACGTCAACAATACGGGCGCAGCCATCTCCGTACCGGTCGGTAAAGCGACTCTGGGCCGGATCATGGACGTACTCGGCAACCCGATCGACGAAGCCGGTCCGATCGGCGAAGAAGAGCGTTGGGGCATTCACCGCCCGGCGCCGTCCTTCGCTGAACAAGCGGGCGGCAACGACCTGCTGGAAACCGGCATCAAGGTTATCGACCTGGTCTGCCCGTTCGCCAAAGGCGGTAAAGTCGGTCTGTTCGGTGGTGCCGGTGTCGGCAAGACCGTAAACATGATGGAACTGATCCGTAACATCGCCATCGAGCACAGCGGTTATTCCGTGTTCGCCGGTGTGGGTGAGCGTACTCGTGAGGGTAACGACTTCTACCACGAGATGAAGGACTCCAACGTTCTCGACAAAGTGGCCCTTGTTTACGGCCAGATGAACGAGCCGCCGGGCAACCGTCTGCGCGTAGCACTGACCGGCCTGACCATGGCCGAGAAGTTCCGTGACGAAGGTAACGACGTTCTGCTGTTCGTCGACAACATCTATCGTTACACCCTGGCCGGTACTGAAGTATCCGCACTGCTGGGCCGTATGCCTTCCGCAGTAGGTTACCAGCCGACCCTGGCCGAAGAGATGGGCACTCTGCAAGAGCGCATCACTTCGACCAAAAACGGTTCGATCACCTCGATCCAAGCGGTATACGTACCTGCGGATGACTTGACTGACCCGTCGCCAGCGACCACCTTCGCCCACTTGGACGCCACCGTCGTTCTGTCCCGTGACATCGCTTCCCTGGGTATCTACCCAGCAGTCGATCCACTCGACTCGACTTCGCGCCAGCTGGACCCGATGGTTATCGGCCAGGAGCACTACGACACCGCTCGCGGCGTTCAGTACGTGCTGCAGCGCTACAAAGAACTGAAGGACATCATTGCGATCCTGGGTATGGACGAGCTGTCGGAAACCGACAAGCAGTTGGTA
The DNA here is from genome assembly GCF_057838565.1 of Pseudomonas sp. KH_027. NCBI lineage: Bacteria > Pseudomonadati > Pseudomonadota > Gammaproteobacteria > Pseudomonadales > Pseudomonadaceae > Pseudomonas > Pseudomonas sp. KH_027. The sequence continues at coordinate 4,797,377 of NZ_CM174470.1, read as the reverse complement.
TCCCGCGCTCGTAAGATCCAGCGCTTCTTGTCGCAGCCGTTCTTCGTGGCTGAAGTCTTCACCGGTGCTTCGGGTAAATACGTTTCCCTGAAAGACACCATTGCTGGCTTCAAAGGCATCCTCAACGGTGACTACGACCACCTGCCAGAACAAGCGTTCTACATGGTCGGCAGCATCGACGAAGCCATCGAGAAAGCCAAGAAACTGTAATCCCAGCGCCCGGCAACGGGCGCTAATCAGGTTGAGGCAAGCAAATGGCTATGACAGTCCATTGCGATATCGTCAGCGCGGAAGGCGAGATCTTCTCCGGTCTGGTCGAGATGGTGATTGCGCACGGTAACCTGGGTGATATCGGTATCGCTCCAGGTCACGCACCGCTGATCACCGATCTCAAGCCGGGCCCGATCCGTCTGATCAAACAGGGTGGCGAAGCCGAGGTGTTCTACATCTCCGGCGGTTTCCTGGAAGTGCAGCCGAACATGGTGAAGGTCCTGGCCGACACCGTACAACGTGCAGCCGACCTGGACGAAGCCTCTGCTCAGGAAGCCGTCAAGGCTGCCGAGAAGTCCCTGCACGATAAAGGCGCGGAGTTCGACTACGGTTCCGCCGCCGCCCGTCTGGCCGAGGCTGCAGCGCAGCTGCGGACCATCCAGGCGGTGCGCAAGAAGTTCGGCGGCTAATCCCGCAAGACTTCATCGCGAACGAGTAAAAGGGTAGCCTTGGCTACCCTTTTTCTTTTTCCGGTTTTACCTATTCGTAGGCTGGGTAGAGCGCAGCGAAACCCGGCTCCTGTGTATCACCGGGTTTCACCCGGGCTACGCTTGTTCAGGATCTGTCCACATGTCTCTCGATATCGTTATCCTCGCCGCCGGCCAAGGCACGCGCATGCGTTCCGCGCTACCCAAGGTACTGCATCCGGTCGCCGGTAAATCCATGCTCGGGCATGTCATCGACAGCGCGCGGCAGTTGCAGCCGCGGAGCATCCAGGTGGTGATCGGCCATGGTGCGGAAACAGTGCGCGAGCGTCTGGCCGCCGACGACCTGAGTTTCGTCCTGCAAACCGAGCAACTGGGCACCGGCCATGCGGTGGCGCAGGCACTGCCGAAACTCTCGGCCGAGAACGTGCTGATCCTCTATGGCGATGTGCCGTTGATCGAGGTCGAGACCCTGCACCGTCTGCTGCAAAAGGTCAGTCCCGAGCAACTTGGGCTGCTGACGGTCGATCTGAACGACCCGACGGGCTACGGCCGGATCGTGCGCGACGCCCAGGGCGTGGTCAAAGCCATCGTCGAACACAAGGACGCGACGCCCGAGCAGCGGGCGATCTGCGAAGGCAATACCGGCATCCTTGCGGTGCCCGGCAAGCGCCTGGCCGATTGGCTCGGCCGGTTGTCGAACAACAACGCCCAGGGCGAGTACTACCTGACCGACGTGATCGCCATGGCGGTGGCCGATGGCCTGGTGGTGGCCACCGAGCAACCGCTGGATGCCATGGAAGTGCAGGGCGCCAACGACCGCATGCAACTGGCCGAACTCGAGCGCCATTTCCAGAAGCGCGCGGCCCGCCAGTTGATGGCCCAGGGCGTGACCTTGCGTGATCCGGCGCGTTTCGATGTGCGCGGTGAGGTGACGATCGGCCGTGATGTGCTGATCGACATTAACGTGATCCTCGAAGGCAAAGTGGTCATTGAAGACAACGTCGAGATCGGCCCCAACTGCGTGATCAAGAACAGCACCCTGCGCAAAGGCGCGATGCTCAAGGCCAACAGCCACCTCGAGGGTGCCGAATTGGGCGAAGGCAGCGGCGCCGGTCCCTTCGCGCGCTTGCGCCCGGGTTCTGTGTTGGGCGCCAAGGCCCATGTCGGCAACTTCGTCGAGTTGAAGAACGCCGTGCTGGGCGAAGGCGCCAAAGCCGGTCACCTGAGCTACTTGGGGGATGCCGAAGTGGGTGCGCGCAGCAACATCGGTGCCGGCACCATCACCTGCAATTACGACGGCGCCAACAAGTTCAAGACCGTACTGGGTGAGGACGTGTTCATCGGCTCCAACAGCGCCCTGGTCGCGCCGGTGACCCTGGGCGACGGCGCCACCACCGGCGCCGGCTCGGTGATCACCAGCGATGTACCGGCGGCCACCCTGGCGGTCGGTCGTGCCAAACAGCGCAATATCGAAGGCTGGAAGCGCCCGGTGAAGATCAAGAAGTGACCGACTTGGGGCGGCTGGCCCGCTGTGGATAACCGCACAGCGTTTTCAGCCACCCCAGCAGCTAATCGCGACGCTGGATGAACAAAGCGTCATCCACCCTACGTCGATTCACACTTGACGAAAAAGCTTCATTAGGTTTTGATTCGTGCAATTATCTTTCGAATCGAAACTTAGCATGTCGAAACGCAACACTCCGCAACGTCGCCACACCATTCTTGCCCTGCTCGCCGAGCAGGGCGAGGTGAGTGTCGATGAGTTGTCGAAAGCGTTCGCCACCTCTGAAGTGACCATTCGCAAAGACCTCGCCGCCCTGGAAAAGAATGGTCTGCTGCTGCGCCGTTATGGTGGCGCCGTACCCATGCCGCAGGAGCTGATCAGCAACAGCGGCCAACCCATTTCCCACTACAAGCAGGCCATCGCCCGTGCTGGCGTGGCCTGCATCCGCGAGCATGCGCGGATCATCATCGACAGTGGCACCACCACCGCGGCGATGATTCCGCAGCTTGGCCACAAGCCTGGCCTGGTGGTGATGACCAATTCGCTCCATGTGGCCCGCGCCCTTAGCGAACTGGAGCACGAACCGGTGCTGTTGATGACCGGTGGCACCTGGGACCCGCATTCCGAATCATTTCAGGGCCAGGTTGCCGAGCAGGTGCTGCGCTCCTACGATTTCGACCAACTGTTTATCGGCGCCGATGGCATCGACCTGACGCGTGGCACTACGACCTTTAACGAACTATTGGGCCTGAGCCGGGTCATGGCGCAAGTCGCTCGCGAAGTGGTGGTGATGGTCGAAAGCGACAAGATCGGCCGCAAGATTCCCAACCTGGAGCTGCCCTGGAGCAGCGTCCACACCCTGATTACCGACGAACGCCTCCCAATCGAGGCTCGTGAATCGATCACAGCGCGCGGGATAAACCTGATCTGCGCCGTTGTAGAAGCCTGAGGAGAAATTTATGTGTGGCATCGTTGGCGCCGTCGCCGAGCGTAATATCACCGCGATCCTGGTCGAAGGCCTGAAACGTCTGGAATATCGCGGCTACGACAGCGCCGGTCTGGCGGTCTTCGACACCGACGGCAAGCTGCAGCGCTGCCGTCGTGTGGGCAAGGTCAGCGAGTTGGAGCAGGCCCTGGCCGGCGAGCCGCTGGCCGGTCGCCTGGGTATCGCCCATACCCGCTGGGCCACCCACGGCGCGCCGAGCGAGCGCAACGCCCACCCGCACTTCTCCGGCAGCGACCTGGCGGTGGTGCACAACGGCATCATCGAGAACCACGAAGAACTGCGCGAGCGGCTGAAGGGCCTGGGCTATGCGTTCAGCTCGGACACCGATACCGAAGTCATCGTCCACCTGCTCGATCACAAGCTCAGGGAGTTCGCTGACCTGGCGGCGGCGCTGAAAGCCGCGGTGAAGGAGTTGCACGGTGCCTACGGTCTGGCGGTGATCAGCGCGCAGCAACCGGATCGCCTGCTCGCCGCGCGCAGCGGCAGCCCGCTGGTGATCGGCCTCGGCCTCGGTGAGAACTTCCTCGCCTCCGACCAGCTGGCCCTGAGGCAGGTCACCGACCGTTTCGTCTACCTGGAAGAAGGCGATATCGCCGAAATCCGCCGTGACAGCGTGCAGATCTGGACAGTCGATGGCCAGCCGGTGGTGCGCGAAAGCGTGCAGTACCACGAAGGGGCCGAGGCAGCGGATAAAGGAGCGTATCGGCACTTCATGCTCAAGGAGATCCACGAGCAGCCGAAGGTGGTGCAGCGCACGCTGGAAGGCCGCCTCGGTTCCGATCATGTGCTGGTGCAGGCCTTCGGTCCGCAAGCCGCCGAGTTGTTCGCCAAGGTGCAGAACGTGCAGATCGTTGCCTGTGGTACCAGTTACCACGCCGGTATGGTCGCCCGTTATTGGCTCGAAGGTTTGGCCGGCATTCCCTGCCAGGTCGAAGTGGCCAGCGAATTCCGCTACCGCAAGGTGGTGGTGCAGCCGGGCACCCTGTTCATCAGCATTTCCCAGTCCGGCGAAACCGCCGACACCCTCGCCGCCTTGCGCAACGGCAAGGCGCTGGGCCCGGATAACGGTGGCTACCTGGCCAGCCTGGCGATCTGCAACGTCGGCATCAGTTCACTGGTGCGCGAGTCCGACCTGACCCTGTTGACCCAGGCCGGTCCGGAAATCGGCGTGGCCTCGACCAAGGCGTTCACCACCCAGTTGGTGGCGCTGATGTTGCTGACCCTGTCCCTCGGCCAGCTGCGCGGCACCCTGGAACAAGGCCTCGAAGCCGAACTGGTGGAAGAGCTACGCCGTTTGCCGACTCGCCTCGGCGAAGCGCTGGCGATGGACAGCACCGTTGAGAAGATCGCCGAGCTGTTCGCCGAGAAGCATCACGCCCTGTTCCTCGGCCGTGGCGCGCAGTACCCGGTGGCCATGGAAGGGGCGCTGAAGCTCAAGGAAATCTCCTACATCCACGCCGAGGCCTACCCGGCTGGCGAGCTCAAGCATGGGCCTCTGGCCCTGGTGGACAGCGATATGCCGGTGGTCACCGTGGCGCCGAACAATGAGCTGCTGGAAAAGCTCAAATCCAACCTGCAGGAAGTCCGCGCCCGTGGCGGTGAGCTGATCGTCTTCGCCGACGGCCAGGCCGGCATGAGCAACGGCGAAGGCACCCATGTGGTGAACATGCCGCACATCTCTGATGCGCTGGCGCCGATCCTCTACACCATCCCGCTACAACTGCTGTCCTACTATGTCGCCGTGCTCAAGGGCACCGACGTTGACCAGCCGCGCAACCTGGCGAAATCGGTGACCGTGGAGTAATGCCCGCCCGCTCATGAAGCCAGAAGAGAGATAACCGCGGCTGCATGACTGGCAGCCGAACGCTTCAAATCCAGCCCACTGCGTTCATCGAACCGGTGGGCTTTTTAGTGCGTGCAGCACGAAGGCCACCTTTCATCGGTCTGAAACACGACGGTCAGAAAGCTCTGCTGCAATGAAATCTGCTTGTGTTTCGATCACTGCACAACAGGCTGGCCGAGGTGAACGTAGCGATGACTGATAAATTCCGTGTGCTGTTCGTCTGCGCAAACAACGATGTACGCTCCCTGATGGCCGAAGCGCTGCTTCGGCATACCGACGCCGAGCACTTCGAAGCCTTCAGCGCCGGCATTGCCGCCAGTGAGGTCGATCCACGCACGCTCGAATCCCTCGATCACATCGGCGTCGCCGCAAGCGGCCTGCGCAGCAAGGCCATCGATGAGTTCAAGGGGCAGCAGTTTGATTACGTGATCACCCTGTGCGACAAATCGTCCGACGAGGCGGCGTGGATGCCGGCCTCCGCTGAAGTGTTGGTGTGGAACTTCGAGGACCCGGTCACCAGCGTGCGGCATGAGCCCTTCCGGCATGCCCTGCAGGAGATTCACGATCGCATCAAAATGTTCACCACGGTGAAGACCCGAGGCTGAAAGCCCTATACTCCTGGCCTTTCCAATGGCCAGGGGGCATCGCCATGCTCAGCGCGGAGCTCAAGGCTTTTTACATGGTTGCCCGGCTCGGCAGCATCACCCAGGCCGCCAAGAAGCTCGGGCTCAGTCAGCCAACCGTGACCACCCAGATCCGTAATCTGGAAAGTCAGTATGCCGTCGAGTTGTTCTATCGCGGCGCTCGGCGGTTGAGCCTGAGCGAGGACGGCGCGCGCCTGCTGCCGATGGTCAAAGCCTTGCTGCAGCAAGAGGCCGACATCGAGTTCTTCCTGCGCAACAGCGGGCAGATGCAGGGAATACTGCGTGTCGGTGCGACTTCGCCGTATTACATCCTCGGATTGGTGCGCACCTTCCGGGAGCGCTTCCCACAGATCGAGGTCTCGGTGGAAATCGGCAACTCGCAGCAGGTGCTCGAGGCGCTGGATGAATACCGCGTCGACCTGGCGGCTTCCTCGCAATGGGTTGATGACCAGCGGCTGACCCGTCTGCTCCTTGGCCGCGATCCTCTGGTGCTGGCCGTGCATCGCAGCCATCCCCTGGCCGTGCACAAGTCGGTGAGCCTGGCGGCGCTCAAAGGTCACAGCCTGCTGATGCGCGAGCAGGGCTCGATCACTCGGCAACTGACCGAAGAGCTGCTGGAAAAAGCCGGGATAGGCTTCGGCCCGCTGCTGGAAATCGGCAGCCGTGAGTCGATCCGTGAAGCGGTGATCCGCAATATCGGCATCAGCATCATTGCCCGCCATGAGGTGCCGGATAACCCCGAACTCTGCGTGATCGCCCTGGAGGGTGCGCCGCAGATCGATGAATACCTCTATTGCCTGAAAGAGCGCCGCCAGGCGCGTTTGCCGGCGGCGTTCCTGGCTGTGGCGCGGGAGTCGGTGGCGGGGTTGTAGCTTGCTGGCGGGGTAGCGCGGCTTGCTCCGTCTTGCGCAGAAGACTTTGCGCGGCTTGCCGACGCACGCCTCGATCGGCCAGGCCATCACGTCACTACCCAAATCTGCCTATGCCACTATCGCTGTACTTGGGTTAAACGCCACATAGCCTTCGCATAACCGCCCTAGCATCTACCTCGTCGAGTCGTGCCGCGCTTCATGCCGCACGCCCACCGCTCACGAGGTACAAGTCATGACCACAGCCGCCAGCGTCGCCACTCATCTGCAGGTGCGCGATATCCACAAGCGCTTCGGCAGCTTCACCGCCCTCGACGGGGTTTCCCTGGATGTCGCCGAAGGCGAACTGGTCTGTCTGCTGGGACCCTCCGGTTGTGGCAAGACCACTTTGTTGCGCTGCATCGCCGGGCTGGAACGGCAGGACAGCGGCAGCCTGCACATCGCTCAGCGGGATATTTCGCGCCTGCCGCCGCAAGCCCGCGACTACGGCATCCTGTTCCAGTCCTACGCGCTGTTCCCCAACCTTAGTGTCGAGCAGAACATCGCCTACGGCCTGGCCGGCAGCGGCCGCGACGAGGTGCGTCGGCGGGTGCACGACATGCTCGAACTGGTCGGCCTGGTCGGCAGCGAGAAGAAGTTTCCCGGCCAGCTTTCCGGCGGCCAGCAGCAGCGCGTGGCCCTGGCCCGCGCGTTGGCGCCGGCGCCCTCGTTGCTGCTGCTGGATGAACCGATGTCGGCCCTCGATGCGCGGGTCCGCGAACACCTGTGCGGCGAGCTGCGCCAGCTGCAGAAGCGTCTCGGCATCACCACCCTGATGGTCACCCACAATCAGGACGAGGCCATGCTGATGGCCGACCGCATCGCGGTGATCAACCAGGGTCGTGTCGAGCAGTACGGCACCCCACAGGAGATCTACCGCAACCCGGCCACGCCCTTCGTCGCCGAATTCGTCGGTCAGGGCAACTGGCTGCCGTTCCAGACGCGCAGCAATGGCCATGCCCAGGTCGGCAGCCTCAGCCTGCGCCTGCCCGAGCATGCCGCCGAGGCCCAGCACGGGCGCCTGTTCTGTCGGCCGGAGGCGATCGCCATCAACCCAGTGGAACAACAGGCCAATCGCTTTCGCGCGCAAATCCGCGAGATCACCTTCCTCGGCAATCGCTGCCGCATGAGTTTCGAGCTGGAGCAACTGCCGGGGCTGCCGATGCTCGCCGAACTCGATCCGGAAACCATGCCGCGCCTCGGTTCCCCGGATATCTGGGTATCGCTGCCGCCGCGCAGCCTGCAGGTGTTCGCCTGAGATGGCCGGTGTAATGGAGCGAGCAACCATGCTCAGCGCCCGCGCGCCGCGCCACGAGCTCGGTGACCGGCTGTTCGTGGTCGGCGGCAAACTGCTGCTGCTCGGCGTGCTGACCTTTGCGGTACTGCTGCCGCTGCTGGCGATCTTCTGGCGCGGCTTCAGCGCCGATACCGGGCAGGGCGGTGGCCTGGTGGCCGCCCGTGAGCTGCTGGCCAGCGCCAACTTCCACTGGCTGCTGGGCAACAGCCTGAAAGTCTCGGTCAGCGTCGCCGCCCTCGTCGTGCCGCTGGCTTATCTGTTCGCCTATGCGCTGCAACGCACCTTGATCCCGGCCAAGGGCCTGTGGCGCGGGATTTCCCTGCTGCCGCTGCTGGCGCCCTCGATGCTGCCGGGCATCGCGCTGATCTACCTGTTCGGCAACCAGGGTCTGCTGCGCGACCTGTTGCCGGACAACATCTATGGCTTCTGGGGCATCGTTCTCGGCGAGGCGATCTACACCTTCCCGCATGCGCTGATGATCCTGCTGTCGGCCCTGTCGCTGGCCGATGCGCGGCTGTTCGATGCGGCGTCGAGCATGGGCGCCGGGCCCTGGAAGGCCTTTCGCAGCATCACTTGGCCGGCCACCCGCCAGGGTGTGTTCGCCGCCTTCTGTCTGGTGTTCACCCTGACCATCACCGACTTCGGCGTGCCGGTGGTGGTCGGTGGCGACTACCAGGTGCTGGCGCTGGAAGCCTACAAGGCGGTGGTCGGCCAGCAGCAGTTCGGTCGCGGTGCGCTGATCGGCATGGTTCTGCTGCTGCCGGCGCTGCTCAGTTTCGCCGTCGATGCCTGGCTGCGTCGGCGCCAGGGCGATGCCATGGGTGGCCGCGCGCAGGTTTATCACCCGGCGCCGGCGAAGCTGCGCGATGGCTGCTTCCTGGTCATTGTCCTGCTGATCTGCGCCGCCTTGCTGCTGGTGCTGGGCATGGCGGTGTATTCCTCGCTGGTGAAGTTCTGGCCCTACGACCTGTCGCTGTCGCTGCGCCATTACGCCTTCGAGGAGACCGCCGGCGGCGGCTGGCTGGCCTATCGCAACAGCCTGACCCTGGCCAGTTGCACGGCGATCTTCGGCAGCGCGCTGATCTTCACCGGTGCCTACCTGATCGAGAAGGCCCGTGGCCAGAACGCCCTCAACCATGTGTTGCGCATGCTCAGCTTCGTGCCCATGGCGGTGCCCGGTCTGGTGCTGGGCCTTGGCTATGTCTTCTTCTTCAACCTGCCGGCCAACCCGCTGCACGGCCTGTACGGCAGCATGACGCTGCTGGTGGTCTGTTCCATCGCGCACTTCCTCACCACCGCGCAGATGACCGCTACCACCGCGCTGCGCCAGCTCGACGGCGAGTTCGAGGCCGCCGCGCTGTCGCTCAAGGCGCCGCTGTACCGCCATTACCTGCGCGTCACCGTACCGATCTGCCTGCCGGCGCTGCTGGATATCGTCCGCTACCTGTTCGTTTCGGCGATGACCACCGTGTCCGCCGCAATCTTCCTGTATAGCCCGGACAGCGTGCTCGCCGCGGTGGCCGTGCTGAACATGGACGACGCCGGCAACGTCGGCGGCGCGGCGGCCATGTCGACCCTGATCCTGCTCACCTCGGCGGCGGTTTCGCTGCTGCTGGCCTGGGCTTCCCGCGGCCTGCTGCGCCGCTCCCAGGCCTGGCGGCAAACCGCGCCCGGCCACTGATTCCTTCGGAGAACCCTGATGCATTACCAGACACCTTCCCGCCTGCAAGCCGCGATCCTCGACTGGGCCGGCACCGTGGTCGACTTCGGCTCCTTCGCGCCGACGCGGATCTTCGTCGAGGCCTTTGCAAGCGTTGATGTCGAACTCAGCCTGGAGGAGGCTCGTGGGCCGATGGGCATGGGCAAGTGGGACCATATCCGCACGCTGTGCAATGAGCCGCGGATCGCCGCGCGCTTCCTGCAACGCTTCGCTCGCCTGCCGAGCGATGCCGATGTCACGGCGATCTACGAGCGCTTCATGCCGCTGCAGATCGCCAAGGTCGGCGCGCATTCGGCGCTGATCCCCGGCGCCCTGGAGGCCATCGCCGCGCTGCGCGCCAAGGGCCTGAAGATCGGCACCTGCTCCGGTTACCCGAAAGTGGTGATGGACAAGGTGGTCGAACTGGCTGCCAGCGCCGGTTACCAGCCGGATCATGTGGTGTCCACCGACGAAGTGCCCAAGGGCCGCCCGAGCCCAGCGCAGGCGCTGGCCAACGTGATCGCCCTCGGCCTTGATGATGTCGCCGCCTGCGTCAAGGTCGACGACACCGAACCGGGCATCCTCGAAGGTCGCAGCGCCGGTATGTGGACCGTGGCGCTGCGCTTCTCCGGCAACTTCCTCGGCCTCGACTACGCCGCCTACCGCGCGCTCGGCGCCGAGCGCCTGGCTGCCGAACGTACGCGCATCGACGCGCTGTTCGCCCCGAGCCAGCCGCACTACCTGATCGACACCATCGCCGACCTGCCTGCCGTGGTCGATGCGATCAATACACGCCTGGCGCGTGGCGAAACCCCTGCCAATCGATAAACGAAAACCGCTGACAACCAAGGAGCTTCACATGTTCAAGCCTCTCGCTCTTGCTGCTGCCGTACTCGCCGGTTTCACCCTGCAGGCCCAGGCGACCACCGAGCTGACCGTTTACACCGCCCTCGAAGCGGAGCAACTGAACAGCTACAAGAAGGCCTTCGAAGCCGCCAACCCGGACATCGAGATCAAGTGGGTGCGCGACTCCACCGGCATCATCACCGCCAAGCTGCTGGCCGAGAAGGATCGCCCGCAAGCCGACGCCGTGTGGGGTCTGGCCGCCTCCAGCCTGGCCATCCTCGACCAGCAGGGCATGCTGCAGACTTACGCACCCAAGCACCTGGCGGCCATCGGCGCCAACTACCGCGACGCCGCCAACCCGCCGGCCTGGGTCGGCATGGACGTGTGGGCCGCGACCATCTGCTTCAATACCGTCGAGGCCGAGAAGCAGGGCCTGGAAAAACCGCTGAGCTGGCAGGACCTGACCAAGCCGCAATACAAGGGCAAGATCGTCATGCCCAACCCGGCATCCTCCGGCACCGGCTTCCTCGATGTCAGCGCCTGGCTGCAGACCTTTGGCGAGAAGCAGGGCTGGCAGTACATGGATGACCTGCACCAGAACATCGGCCAGTACGTCCATTCCGGCTCCAAGCCGTGCAAGCTCGCCGCCGCCGGCGAGTTCCCGATCGGCATCTCCTTCGAATACCCGGCCGTGCAGTTGAAGCGCCAGGGTGCGCCGCTGGACATCGTCCTGCCGAAGGAAGGTCTGGGTTGGGAAATCGAAGCCACCGGCATCGTCAAGGGCACCCCGCATGCGGACGCGGCGCAGAAGCTCGCTGACTTCTCCGCCAGCCCGGCGGCCATGGAGTTGTACAAGGAAAACTTCGCCGTACTCGCCCAGCCCGGCATTGCCAAGCCGCAGACCGAGCTGCCGGCCGACTACGAGCAGCGCCTGATCAAGAACGACTTCGCCTGGGCTTCGAAGAACCGCGACAGCATTCTCGCCGAGTGGCGCAAGCGCTACGACGGCAAGTCGGAAAAGCTGCCGCAGTAACTGATTGACTCGCCCGCTCGGTCCGCTTTTCTCCTTCTCCCTTTGCGAGAGGGTCGGAGGAGAGGGCAGAGCGGGCGCACCTGCTTCCAAGGAGTCCGTACATGAGTCTGCAAGACAGCGACATGATCATAGTGGGGGCCGGCGTCCTCGGCCTCGCCCATGCTTACGCGGCGGCGCGCCGCGGCCTGCGGGTCAGCGTATTCGAGCGCAGCGAGCGGCCGCTCGGCGCCTCGGTGCGCAATTTCGGCCAGGCCCTGATCACCGGCCAGGCGCCGGGGCCGATGCTTGACCTGGCCCGCGAAAGCCGAGGTATCTGGGCGCATCTGGCCAACGCCGCGGGGTTTCACCTGCGTCAGCAGGGTTCGCTGCTGTTCGCTCGCACCGAGGCCGAAGAGCACGTACTGCAAGCCTTCTGCGCCGGCCGCGCGGCCGAGCAGGGCTACCACGTCGAGTTGCTGCGGGGCGAGCGCCTGCGCGGGCTCTATCAAGGCCGCTTCGGTCACCACCGTGCCGCTTTGCACGGTCTCGACGATCAGCAGATCTATTCGCGCGAAGCGATCCCGGCGTTGGTCGAGTACCTGTGCAGCGAGCTGGGCGTGAGCTTCCATTTCTCCACCCTGGTGCGCGAGGTCGAGCAGGGCCGGGTGCACACCACGGCCGGCACCTACCGCGCCGAACAGATAGTGGTCTGCTCGGGGCACGACTATCAGACCCTGCTGGCCGAGCAGATGCGCGCCCTGCAGCCACAAATCTGTCGCCTGCAGATGCTGCGCGCGCGGCCCGAGCAGGACATCGGCCTGCAGCATGCGGTGCTCACCGGTCTCAGTTGCGTGCATTACGGCGCCTTTGCCGACCTGCCGGAAGCCGAGGCCGTGCGCGCGCAGATCCAGCGCGAAGCGCCGGCACTGGAGCAGCATGGCATCCACCTGCTGGTCAGCCCGACACCCTATGGCGAGCTGATCATCGGCGATTCCCACGAATATGGCAGCGATGCCTCGCCGTTCAATGCCGAAGGCGTCGACAAGCTGATGCTCGACCTCGCCGAGCACACCCTTGGCACCCGCCTGCAGGTGCTCGAACGCTGGCAAGGCGTCTATGGTGCACGCGGCCCCGGGCCGTTTTCGGTGCTCAAGGGCGTACCCGGTGTGACCGCGGTATTGATGCACACCGGGCTGGGCATGAGCGTCGGTCCGGCCCTGGGCGAGCGCACGGTCGCCGGGCTACTGAACTGACACGGGAGGGCCCGGCTTGCTGCGGGCGCTCGAGCGCCGCCGGCACTCAGCAGGGCCTCAGGGATAAGAGCGCGGCGTGTAGACCCAGGCGCCACCATCCGCACGGGCGAAGCGGCGGGTGGTGGAGGAACCGATGATCACCATGGTGCGCATGTCCACCTGCTCCGGGCGCAGCTCGCCAAGGGTGGTCACGCTCAGGGCTTCGGCGGGGCGGCCGATATCGCGGCCGAGTACGACAATCGTCTCTGCCGTGCGGTGCTGGCGCACGATTTCCAGGGCGCGACCCAGTTGCCAGGGGCGGGCGCGGGAGATCGGGTTGTAGAAGGCCAGCGCCAGATCCGCCGCCGCCGCGTGTTCCAGGCGCAGCTCGATCACTTCCCAGGGCTTGAGGTTGTCCGACAGCGAGAGCATGCAGAAGTCGTGACCCAGCGGCGCCCCGGCCTTGGCGGCGGTGGCCAGCGCGGCGGAAACGCCGGGGAAAACCTGCAGGTCGACGGCTTGCCAATGCGCAGCGCTGGACGCTTCTAGCGCTTCCAGTACGGCGGCGGCCATGGCGAATACGCCGGGGTCACCGGAGGACACCACCACCACCGCCCGGCCGCTGGCGGCCAGCTCGAACGCATGGCGGGCGCGCTGCAATTCTTCGCGGTTATCGCTGCAGTGCAGCACCTGTTCCGGGCGGAACGGCCCGGCCATGTTCACGTAGGTTTCATAACCGAGCACATCCTCGGCCTGCTGCAACGCCAGCTTGGCCGCCGGCACCATGAACTCGACGGCGCCGGGGCCGAGGCCGACCACGGTCAGGCGGCCACGGGCCTGGCCAAGTTGCTGGGGGTCGAGCGGTTGCTCGCCGATGGCAAGGCTGAGGCCCTGACTTTCCAGCCGCCGATGCTTTTGCCTGATCGCCTGGGCCGCATTCGCGTCCGCACTGAAGCGCAGTGGTACGCCAAGACTTTGCGCGGCCTTGTGCAGTTCGGCGTCGGCCATGTGTCGGGTGCTGGCCAGCAGGCAGGCCAGGGCGTGGCGGCTGATAGTGGCGGCGGCCAGAGCCTGTTCGATGCTGTTGGCCAATTGCGCCGTTGGCTGCTCGATAATGGCGACCACGCTACGCGGGTGGATCAGCAGTTCGTTGCCATTGGCCGGCCGGGCATCGGTGGTGATCCGGATGCTCAGCGCGGCATCCTCGGCCAGTGGCAGGCGTGCCTGATCCAGCCAGGGCGCGGCGCCTTCGATGCGTACGCTTTGCCCGCCAAGCAGGGTGGAAACGAAACGTTTGCCCTGTTCGATATCGGCCAGCACATAGCCGGCCGGCGGGTTGAGCACGCAGGTGCCGAAGCGCAGTTCGCCGCTGGTGGTGATGGCCGGTTGGATGGCCAATGCCGCGGCGATTTCCCGCGCCAGCACATTCACCCCGCCCAGGCCGCCGAGCAGCGGCACCACGGCGCTGCCGTCTTCGGCGACGGCCAGCACCGGCGGTTCGCTGCTCTTGGTGGCGAGCAGCGGCGCCAGGCTGCGGATGACGATGCCGGCGGCACAGAGGGCGATGATCGGCGTGTCGCGTTGATACAGCTCGCGCAGATAGTTGCCGAAATCGGTGTAGCCGATGTCGGCTTCGACCCGGCCTTGCAGGCCATGCACCTGCGCGCCCGGGTACAAGGCTTGAACGCGGCGTGCCGTGGCCAGTGCGCCGCTACCGAGGATGACGATCGCCGGGGGAGTGGCCTGCGGGTTGGACATCGGGTGCTCCGAATGAATGAGGTGAGCAAGGTGTTGGCTGCTGGGCTTCGCGGTGCTCAGCCCAACCTACGGTTGGCTACCCTCTCCCGTAAACGGACGAGGGGATTGGCCGTGCAGGGTTCAGGATCACGCCTGCCATTTTTCCCCAGGCACGATGATCAGCGAGAAATACGGCGAGGCCATCGGCTCGACCTGATCGAGCGGCACGATGCGCTGGTTTTCCATGGTCGCGCGTTCGACGTACAGCGCCCGTTGCGCCAGGCCGAGTTCTTCCAGCACGGCGCGGACCTTGTCGAAGTTGCGCCCGAGTTTCATCACCACCGCCGCGTCGGTCGCGGCCAGGCGTTGTTTCAGGTCGTCCGCCGGCAGTACCCCGGAGAGCACCGCCAGGCTCTGGTTGCGGTACACCAGCGGAATGCCGAGCACCGCCGCGCCACCGAGCATCGAGCACACGCCCGGCACCACTTCGGCGGCGTAGCGGCTGGCCAGACGGTCGTGCAAATACATGTAGGAGCCATAGAAGAACGGGTCGCCTTCGCAGATCACCGCCACGTCGCGGCCGGCTTCCAGGTGCGTGGCGATCTGTTCGGCGCAGGTGTCATAGAAGTCGCTGATGATGCCTTCGTAGCTCAGCGGCGGCGCGAGCTTCTCGGTGGTCACCGGGTAGACCATCGGCAACGTCTGCTGCTCGCTGCCCACATGCGCGGCGATGATGCCGAAAGCGTTGCCGTGCTGACCCTTGGCGACCTTGGCCTTGGCAACGAAATAGCCGATGACCGGCGCCGCCTGCAATAGACGCAGGGCCTTGAGGGTGATCAGTTCCGGGTCACCGGGGCCTACGCCGATGCCGAGCAGGCGTCCTTTGCCGTTCATCATTCCACCTCCGTGGCCAGGGCGTTGACCGCCGCTGCCGCCATGGCGCTGCCGCCACGCCGACCGCGGACGATGACGTAAGGCACGCCACGGCTGTCGGCGGCGAGCATCTCCTTGGACTCGGCGGCGCCGACGAAGCCCACCGGGAAACCGAGGATCAGCGCCGGTTTCGGTGCGCCGGCGTCGAGCATTTCCAGCAGGTAGAACAGGGCGGTCGGCGCATTGCCGATCACCACCACGCTGCCCTCCAGGTGTTCGCGCCAATGCTCCAGCGCCACCGCCGAGCGGGTGTTGCCGCGCTCGCGGGCCAATTCGACCACGCCTTCGTCATTGAGGGTGCAGATCACCTTGTTGTTGGCTGGCAAGCGTGCGCGGGTCACGCCTTCGGCGACCATCCGCGCATCGCAGAGAATCGGCGCGCCGCTGGCCAGAGCCCGGCGCCCGGCGCTGCCGGCACCCGGCGAGAAGCGCAGGTCCTGGACCACATCGACCATGCCGCAGGCGTGGATAACGCGCACCGCGAGCTTTTCCAGGTCGGCGGGGATGCCCTGCAGGTCGGCTTCGGTGCGGATGATGGAAAAGGAATGGCGGTAGATTTCCTGGCCATCGCGGATGTAATCAATCATCGGTCGGGTTCCATGGGGTCGGGCAGCGCCGCCAGCAGCTCGCCGGCTTCGGTAATGGTCAGGTGGCGCGCCAGCAGGCGGCCAAAGCCGGGCAGTTTAGCGTCGCGTTGGTAAAGGTCATAACGGCCGTCGACGACCGCCAGCAGCGTCAGGGTGCAAGCGTGGGCGGCGGCGCAGGAGCGGGCGCAACCGCTCAGGTGCAGTTCGGGCAACGGCGGGCAACCGGCCAGGCGTGTGGCCAGCGCCAGGGCATCGGCTTTGGTGGCGGCCAGGCCTTTGCCGCAGCCGGCCGAGCCCGTGCAGGCGATGAGGCGCGCCAGTGGTTCGCGGGGATCAGTTAGCAGCCCGAGAGCGGTCAATGCGTGCAGCAGTTGCGCGGCATCGGCCTCGCGGATAGTCGGCAGTAGCAGGCTTTGCCAGGGCGTCAGGCGCAGGCTGGCATCGCCGAACTGTTGCGCCAGCCGCGCCACTTGCGCCAGTTGTGGCGCGAGCAGGCGACCGAGTGCCGGGGCTGCGCCGACCTGCACCAGGCCGTCTTGCCGTTGTTTGCGCACACCTAAATGCGCCCAGGCCTCGGCAGCAGGACGGCGCCATTGCAGAAGGGCGTCGTCCTGCTGCAGGGGGAAATCCAGCCGGTTTTGCAGTTGCTGAACGAACGCCGCTGCTGGCAGTTGCGCGAGCACGTCGCGCATGCGGCCCTGCTGCGGGCTGGCCAGTTCGAGGAACAGTTCCAGGCAGGCCAGCACCAAGGCCGGCACCTGCTCAGGCGTCACCGCCGCGAGGGCCGAGTCGCCGCTGCCAAGTTGCGGCGGGCAGCCCGCGAGACCGAAGGCGAAACGGATCTGCTCGCCGCTGTTTACCGCACTGAGCCACAGGTCATGCGGGTGTTCGAGCATCGCCAGGCGTTCGCCGCCATCCAGCAGCAGGGCGAACTTGGCGGACAGGCGATGCAGCGACGGGGTGTTCTGCAAGGTGGCCAGCAGTTGCTCGGCCAAGGGGCTGACGTCCAGCAGCGCAGCCGGGTCGATGCCGGCGGCCGGGCTGACCATCAGGTTGCGGACATCGTCGGCGCCGGGATGAGTCGGGCCAAGATCGGCCGCCAGCAAGGCGGCGATCAACGCCTGTTCCGCGCCAGCGCGTACGCCACGGATCTGCAGATTGGCGCGGTTGGTGGCCTCTATAACGCCGCTGCCGTGCAGCTCGGCCGCTGTTGCAATCGCCAGAGCCTGGCTCGCCAGCAGACGCCCGGCCGGCAGCTTGATCCGGCAGATGCCGCCATCGCGTGCCTGCACGATGCGCAGCAGGCCAGGGCACGCCGAGGGACGTGGCACGCTGGGTTCTTGTTGTGGCTGTGGCTGTTGGCCGGGATCGTTCAAAAGGTCACCTGTTCGCCTTGTCTGGCCTTGGCTCGCGAGAGCGCTTGCATCACTGTGGGCACCGACGAACGCGCTATTATGCCTACTTTGTCCGGCCCCAGGAAAAGCCTCCTCGTCGGCGGCTGGCGGGTTTCCCATGCCGCCTCGCCGACGCGCAGCAGATCATGAATAGGTTTAGGAGTGGTGAATGTCGCCTTGGCTGACAGTGGTGGGGATCGGGGAAGACGGTTACAGCGGGCTGGGTAAAACCGCGCGCCGGGCGCTGTTGGACGCCAGGTTGATCGTCGGCGGCCCGCGGCAGCTCGACCTGCTGCCGGTGTGCCTGCGTGGCCAACGTCAGGCCTGGCCGAGTCCCTTCGCCCTCACGCCCGTACTGCAAGCCCGCGGCACGCCGGTCTGCGTATTGGCCAGTGGCGATCCGATGTTGTTCGGCGTTGGCGCCAGCCTGGCGCGGCAGTTGCCGGCCGAGGAGTTGCGCGTGTTGCCGGCGCCGTCGTCGTTTTCCCTGGCGGCTGCACGGCTCGGCTGGCCCTTGCAGGATGTCGTCTGCCTGTCGGTGGTCGGTCGGCCGCTGGCGGCGCTGCAGGTGCAGATTCACCCCGGCGCGCGTTTGCTGGTGCTGAGCAATGATGGCAGCAGCCCGGCCGCCATCGCCGCTTTGCTGGTCGAGCGCGGCTTTGGCGCCAGCCGTTTGCGCGTGCTCGAACACCTCGGCGGCCCACTGGAGCGTTGCATCGATGGCCGCGCCGAAGGCTGGAGCCTGAGTGCGGTCGCAGCGCTGAATGTGCTGGCGATCGATTGTCTGGCGAGTCCCGAGGCGCGTCTGCTGCCCTTGACCTCCGGCCTGGCGGACAGCGCCTTCGCCCATGACGGCCAACTGACCAAGCGCGATGTGCGCGCCATCACTCTGGCGCGCCTGGCACCCAAGCCGGGTGAGTTGCTGTGGGATGTTGGCGCGGGTTGCGGCTCCATCGGTATCGAGTGGATGCGTGCCCATCCCAGTTGTCGCGCCATCGCTATCGAGGCCAATGCCGGGCGCCAGGCCCTGATCGCGCAGAACCGCGAAGCCCTCGGCGTGCCGGCACTGCAATTGATCGCCGGCAGCGCGCCCGAAGCCTTGCAGGGTTTGCCTGGGCCCGATGCGATCTTTATCGGCGGCGGCGTCACCGTGCCCGGTGTGCTGGAGCAGTGCTGGGCGCAGCTGCGTCCTGGCGGGCGGCTGGTGGCCAATGCCGTAACGCTGCAAAGCGAGGCGACGCTGGTGGCCTGGCGTGCAACCCATGGCGGTGAGCTGACGCGTATCAGCGTCGCCCAGGCGCAACCCCTGGGCGATTTCGATACCTGGCGAGCGGCATTGCCTATTACTCTTCTGGATGCCATCAAGCCCACGGTTTCCTGAGCATGCGTGACGAAACCCCCGAACAGCCAGCGCCTCTGCGCAGCGGCTACACCACCGGCAGTTGCGCCACGGCCACCAGCCTGGCCGCCGCACGGCTGTTGCTCGGTGGCGCGGCCAGCGATGCGGTGGAAATCGTCCTGCCCAAAGGCCAGCAGGTGTTGATGCGTTTGGAGTTCTGCCGGCTGTTCGACGATGGCGCCGAAGCCGGCACCCTCAAGGACGCCGGCGATGACCCGGATGTGACCCACGGCGCGCTGGTGTTCGCCCGCGTGCGGCTGAGCGCCGAGCCCGGTGTGCGTTTTCATGCCGGCCCGGGGGTCGGCACCGTGACCAAGCCCGGTTTGACCCTGCCCGTGGGCGCGCCGGCGATCAACCCGGTGCCACGGCAGATGATGACCCAGCACCTCACGCAATTAGCCGACGAATACCGCTATGGCGGCGGCTTCGAGGTGGCGATCGGGGTCGAGGACGGCGAAGCGCTGGCGCTGAAAACCATGAACCCACGGCTGGGCATTCTTGGCGGGCTGTCGATTCTCGGCACCAGTGGCATCGTCCGGCCGTTCTCCTGCGCGGCCTATATCGCCTCGATCCACCAGGGCATCGACGTCGCGCGCGCCAACGGTTTCCAGCACCTGGCGGCCTGCACCGGCAATGCCAGCGAAGAGCGCATGCGCCAGCACTATGGGCTGGCGGATACCGCCTTGATCGAGATGGGCGACTTTGTCGGCGCGGTGCTCAAGCATCTGCGCAAGGCCCCGGTGGACAAGCTGAGCATCTGCGGCGGCTTCGGCAAGATCAGCAAGCTCGCCGCCGGGCACATGGACCTGCACAGCCGCCACTCCAGCATCGACCTGCCGCAACTGGCCGGCTGGGCCGCTGAGATCGGCGCCTCCAGCGCATTGCAGCAAGCCATGCTGGGCGCCAACACCAGCCAGCAGGCCTTGGCCCTGGCCAGCGCCGCCGGGGTAAAACTCGGCGACGCGGTGTGCGCTCACGCCCTGGCATTCGCCCGCAAGACAGTCCCGCCGCAGGTGGCGCTGGAAGTGTTCGCCATCGACCGCGAGGGCCGGCTCGTGGGCACGGCGATCGAGCGCCCATGAGCCGTATCCTTCTGCTCGGCGGCATTACCGAGGCCCTGGCCATCGCCCGCCGGCTCGGCCCCCAACATGTCTACAGCCTGGCCGGCCTGGGCCGGGTGCCGGATGACCTGAGCTGCCAGGTGCGGGTCGGTGGTTTTGGCGGGGCCGAGGGTTTGGCCGCCTTTCTCGTCGAGGCCGGCATCGGCCTGTTGGTGGATGCCACCCATCCCTACGCCGCGCAGATCAGCGCCAACGCCGCTGCCGCTGCACAATTGGCCGGCGTTCCCTGTTGGGCATTGCGCCGCCCCGGCTGGCAGGCGCAAGCCGGCGACGACTGGCGGGAAGTGGCGGACTGGACCGAACTGATCGCCGCCCTGCAGGCGTTCCAGCGCCCGCTGTTCACCCTCGGCCGCGAACCGCTGGAGCACTTGCACGAGATTCCCGAGTCGCAGCACTGGACCGTGCGCTGCCTGCAATCCTTGCCCGGCAACGAGCGGGCCGAAGTGATCGGCGCCCGCGGCCCGTTCAATCTGGCAGGCGAACGCGAACTCTTCGCCCGGTTGCGCAGCGATGTGCTGATCAGCAAGAACAGCGGCAGCCAGTCCACCGAACCCAAGCTGCAAGTGGCGCGGGAGCTGGGCCTGCCGGTGCTGGTGCTGCGCCGACCGCCGCTACCGGCGGTGGATCGCGAGTTCGCCGACCCGCAGAGCTTGCTCAGCGCGCTGCTACCCGCCTAGATCCGTCGCAAAGCTGTGTCGTAGAGCCGTTAGAGCCGAGCGCTCATCCACTTACTGGGTTCCCGCTTGCGCGGGAATGACGAGTTTGGCGGGGAGATTTGCTTTTATGCCGTCATCCTCGCGAATGCGGGGAGCCCCGGACACAGCGAGCAACGCAGCGGGTCGTCTGCCCAGTCAGTGCAGATGGGTGCGATCAAGCCACTCATCGTGGGCGGATTGCCACTTTTATGGCAAGATGATAATTATTATCAAATGCAACCCAAGGGCTGCTGCGAATGAGCATCGCCCATGCTGGGTGAGTGTGTAGTCTTGCCATGAAGGCGCAGGGTGTAATCGATCGTGATCAAGCAGGGAGTCGTACAGGCCGAGATAGCCAGCCTTTATTGCGATCATCATCCGTGGTTGAAAAGCTGGTTGAGAAAACGCCTGGGCTGCACTGAAACGGCAGCCGATCTGGCGCAGGATACCTTCTTGCGCATCCTCGCTTCCCGGCATGTTCCCGAGCTGCGCGAGCCCAGAGCCTTTCTGACCACCGTGGCCAAAGGGTTGATGATCAACTGGTGTCGGCGCCAGTCTTTGGAGCGCGCCTACCTGCAAGCCCTGGCGACGCTGCCGCCGGCCGAGGCGCCCGGGCCGGAACAGGGCCTGATGATGCTGCAAACGCTGCATGAAATCGACGACATGCTGTGCAACCTGCCGCCCTTGGTGCGTCGCACGTTTTTGCTGGCGCAGCTCGATGGACTGAAATACGAAGAGATCGCCCGGCAGTTGAATGTGTCGCTGGGCTCGGTCAAACGCTATATGCAACAGGCTTTCCGTCACTGTCTGGTTTTTCTTGAATAGGCCCGCCGTTATGGATGCAGATTCGCGCGCGGGCACAGCCGAAGCAGTGCCCCCCCAATCGACAGCCCCAATTGCCGCCCCGCTGCTCGATCAGGCGGCCGGCTGGTTGGTGCGCCTGAGCGATGACCAGGTCAGTGCCGAGGACCGCGCCGCCTGGGCCGCCTGGTGCCAACAAAGCCCCGAGCATGAGCGTGCCTGGGCGCGAGCCGAGTTGTTGTTGCAGAGGCTGGGTGGCTTACCGCCGCAGTTGGCGATGTCGGTGCTCGACCGCCCGCTGGACAAGGACCGACGGGTCTTTATCAAACAGTTGGCGGTGTTGCTGGGGGCATTGCCGGTGGGGCTGTCGGTGTGGAAACTCAGCCCGTGGCAGGAATGGACGGCCGATCTGCACACCGCGCCCGGCGAGTGGCGCGAGCTGGAATTGACCGATGGCAGCCAGTTGATGCTCAACACCGCGACCTCGGTAAACCTGCGCTTCGACGCGACGCACCGTCTGCTTAACGTGCTGGCGGGGGAAATCCAGGTCGTCACCGCGCCGGACCCCATGGCGGTGGCGCGCCCTTTCGTGGTGTCCACCCCGCAAGGTGCCATCCGTGCTTTAGGTACCCGCTTCAGCGTGCGCAGCGATGCCCGGCTGACGCAGGTCGCGTTGCAGGAAGGGGCGCTGGAGCTGACCTGCAACCAGGCCGGCGCCGACGGCGCGACCGCCACGCGCCTGCTACGTGCCGGGGAGCAAGCCTCGTTCACGGCCACGGCCATCTCACAACCTGCGTCCCTGGCCCCAGGGGCCACGGCCTGGACGCGCGGCATGCTGCTGGCCGACAACCTGCCGTTGGCCGAACTGCTGGCGGAAATGGCCCGTTACCAGCGCGGTGTATTGCGCTGCGATCCCGTCGTGGCGGGCCTGCGGGTCTCCGGTGCCTTCCCGGTGCGCGAGACGGCGCGCTGCTTGCGCATGTTGCAAGGCACCTATCCCGTCAGCGTCAGCTCGGTCACGCGGTTCTGGATCAGCGTGGGTCCGGCTTAGAAAGAACAAAAAATATCGTCGAGGGTGAGACCTTTTTCCATTTCGTCTGGCAGGTGATGAAACCCCTCACTTGCCTCGACAAAGGACTATCACCCATGCACCCAACCACGGCCTCGCGCGCCCTTAACCCACGTCTTACGCGGGCCATCAGCCGCGCACTGTTGTCCGCCACGCTTTTGGGCGGCGCCGGCCTGGCCTTGCCCGGTCATGCCGAGCAGAACAGCGACATCCAGGTTGCACGGGACTACGCGATCGCCCCTGGCCCGCTTGGCCGTGCGTTATCGAGCATTGCCCTGGATGCCGGTATCTCGCTGTCTTTCGACCCGGCCTTGACCGAAGGTCTCAGTAGCCCGGGGCTCAAGGGCCGCTTCAGCGCCCTGGCCGGCCTGCAGAAGCTGCTCAGTGGTAGCGCGCTCGAGCTGGTGCCTCACGATGATGGCAGCTATTCGTTGCGCAAGGTTTCGGCCGCCGAACTGCCGGCGACCAACGTCTCCGCGGACTCCGAATTCGCTGCT
The DNA here is from genome assembly GCF_057838565.1 of Pseudomonas sp. KH_027. Lineage (NCBI taxonomy): Bacteria > Pseudomonadati > Pseudomonadota > Gammaproteobacteria > Pseudomonadales > Pseudomonadaceae > Pseudomonas > Pseudomonas sp. KH_027. The sequence goes on along the minus strand of NZ_CM174470.1, from coordinate 4,774,455 downwards.
GGCACCTACGGCGGCGAGCAGATAGCCCGCGCCGGGCGGCTCGGCATCCTCGGCGAACGGGAAATCATCGATGTGCCGTTTTCGGTCGCGGCGTTCACCGATACCTTTGTCAAAGACATTCAGGCCCGCTCGGTCGCGGAAGTGCTGAAGTACAGCGTGGGTGTGACGACCGCCCAGAATGGCGACAACTCCCAGGCCGATATCCTGTATTTCCGTGGCTTCAAATCATCCACCGGCGAGGGCGCGTTCGACGGGTTGCCGGGGTTGATGAACCGGCAGGTGCCGCTCGAGCCTTTTGCCCGCATCGAAGCCCAGCTCGGCTCGAGCGCTTTCCTCAACGGCCGGCCGGGCAATGTCGGCGGCACCTTGAACATGATTCCCAAGCGCGCCGAGGCCGAACCGTTGACGCGCATGGGGCTGGAGTATGTGTCCGACAGCATATTCGGCAGCACGGCCGATATCGGCCGCCGTTTTGGCGAGGACAATGCCTTCGGTGCACGGATCAACCTGGCCTACCAGGATGGCGAAACCTCCGTCGAGCCCTCGGCCCGCCGCAGCGACACCGGCAGCCTGGGCCTGGACTACCAGGGTGAGACGGTGCGCCTGTATCTCGACTACATCGGTAACGAACGCGCCCAGCAGACCGGCAGCGCCCAGGGTATCAGCCTGGCCAACGGTGTACCGATCCCCGATGCGCCGGATGCCAGCAAGCTTTTCACCCAGCCGTGGGGGCGCTACACGCGTGACTACAATCTGCTGGTCGGCCGTGCCGAATGGGATTTTGCCGAGGACTGGACGCTGTCGGTGGCCCATGGTCGTGCCCGTGATGAGGAGCGCCAGTTGTCCTACTCCGAGACCCTGACCAATGCCAACGGCGCGCTCAGTATCGGCAATGTCGGCTACAGCCATGCGAAGTGGCAGTACGAGTCCTCCGAGGTATTGCTGCGCACCCGCTTCGATACCGCCGGCATCGGCCATCGTCTGACCTTTGGCGGCAATCAATATGGTTCGCAGGGCTGGAGCGCCTTCACCAGTACTCCGGTGAGTATCATTTCCAACCTCTACGAGCCGGTCGAAGCGCCGAAAACCCCTGGGCAGTACTTGCCCTTGCCGCCGCACAAGACCAGCGAGACCACCACCACCGGCTATTTCGTCAGTGATGAAATCAGCCTGTTCGATGATCGCCTGCTGTTGCTGCTGGGGGCCCGTAATACGGATATCGAAACGGTGGCCTACAACGGCTACAGCGGTGTTCGCAGCAGTCGCTATGCCGATGATGCCTGGACGCCAGCCTATGGCGTGGTGTTCAAGGCGCTGCCGTGGCTGTCGCTGTATGCCAACAAGGTCGAAGCGTTGGAGGAAGGCGCGATTGCCCCCAATACCGCGCTGAACAGGGGCGAGTTGTTCCCGCCGACCAAGGCTAAGCAGAAGGAAATCGGCGCCAAAGCCGATTTTGGCCGCTACGGCCTGGCGCTGGCCCTGTATGAAATCGAGCGCGCCAGCCTGTTTACCGACCCGGTCACCCGATACTACGTAATGGACGGTCTGCAGAAAAACCGTGGCGTGGAGCTGAGCGTTTACGGCGAGGTGCTCGCCGGCTTGCGGGTTTACAGCGGGGTAAGCAAGGTTGATGCGGTGACGGAGCGCACCTCCACCACGGCCAATAATGGCAACACGGCACGCGGTATTCCGGAATACAGCTTCACGGCTAGCCTCGACTGGGATGTGCCGGGTGTGCCTGGCCTGGCCGTGCAGACGGGTCTGGTGCGTACTGGCGAGCAGTCCTATGACGCCAACAACCAGCGCGTCTTGCAGGCCTGGACGCGTTACGACGCCGGCATGCGTTACAGCACCCGCCTGGCCGGGCATGCCACCACGCTGCGGCTGAACGTGGAAAACCTCACGGACAAGGACTATTGGGCCTCGGCCGACCGTGGCACGTTGTACCTCGGCGCGCCGCGTACCGTGGCGGTCTCGGCTTCAGTGGACTTCTAGGCCGCCGGCCACTCGCGTCAAATCCCCGTCCAGGCACGCGGCCAACCGCGTGCCACCTGCTGCCTACCGGGCAGTGCCGTTACGAAGTCGTTGCGATGCATACCCTGAAAACCTTTTTCCGTCTCGTCGCGCCGTTCTGGCGCAGCCGTCAGCAATGGCGGGCCTGGCTGCTGCTGGGTTGCGTAATCGCCATGGGCTTGTTGATCGTGCGCATCAACGTGCTGCTCAATGAGTGGAGCAAGACCTTTTACGACGCCCTCGGCGAGTACAGGACCGACGCGTTATACGCCCTGCTGAGCGAATACGCGCTCTACCTCGGCCTGTTCGTGCTGGTCATGGTCTACAAGGACTGGTTGCGCAAGGCCTTGATCCTGCACTGGCGCCAGGCCATGACCATGGCGCTGATCGAACAATGGCTGGGCGGCCAGGCTTTCTACCGGCTGGGGTTCAACGCGGAACCGGATAACCCGGATCAGCGCATCGCCGAGGATGTCGACCTGCTGGTGAATCACAGCGTTGATCTGCTGGTGTCCTTCATCATCAACCTGGCCCAAGGCAGTGCGTTCGCCATGATTCTGTGGCAATTGTCGGGCGTACAACGCGTTGAGATTGCTGGCCTGCGGCTGAGCATCGAGGGCTGGCTGGTCTGGGTCGCGGTGGGCTACACGCTGCTCTGTTGCGCCATCACCCATATGATCGGGCGACCCTTGAAGCAGCTGAATTATCGCCAGCAACAATGCGAAGCTGACTTTCGCGCCAGCCTGCTGCGCAAACGCGAGCATGCCGAACAAATTGCCTTGTACCGTGGCGAGGCCGTGGAGGCGCGTCAGCTCGACCAACGCTTTCGTGCCATTGCCGGGAACTGGCGGGCGCTGATGGATCGGGAACGCACCCTGGGCTTCTTCACCAACGGCTACAACCGCTTCAACCTGATGATTCCGATTTTCGCCGCTCTGCCGGCTTTTCTGGCCAAGACCATCACGCTCGGTGGTCTGATGCAGATTCGCAGCGCGTTCGGGGCGGTACAGGGCTCGATCAGTTGGTTCATTTTCGCCTACCGCCAACTCGCCGAGTGGAGTGCCACGGTGCAGCGCCTGGATCAGTTCCAGCGCGCCATCGAGGCCAGCCGTGAACAGGTTCGCGAGCCGATTGGCCTGGGGCCCGAACTGGTGCTGCAGGACCTGCGCGTGCTACGCCCGGATGGCAGCCCATTGCTGGCGCCCCTGAATGTGCGCGTGCGTCCCGGCGTTTGGTTGCGGCTCGCGGGGCGCAGTGGGCTGGGCAAATCCACCCTGCTCAGGACCCTGCACGGTTTATGGCCCTTCTACCAGGGCACCTGGCAGTTGCCTCGGGGGCGCAGCTTGCTGCTGCCACAACAGCCCTACCTGGCGAGCGCGCCGCTGGCGCAGCTGCTGGCCTATCCCGACACGCGAATACCGCCGGACAGCGAGCTGATCGCCGTACTCGAACGGGTCGGCCTGGGTCATTGCCGCGATCAGTTGCAGCGTGACGCCGAGTGGAGCCGCGAGCTGTCCGGCGGCGAGCAACAGCGCCTGAGCCTGGCACGCGCGTTGCTTTATCGCCCGGATACGCTCTACCTGGATGAAGCCACCAACCAGCTTGACGAGGCCAGCGCGGGCACCCTTTTACGCCAGTTACGCGATGACCTGCCCGCAACGACGGTGATTGCGATCAGCCACCAGCCGCTCGTGCAAGGGTTGTTCGAGCATATAATGACTCTTCGGTCAGTCCGTGATGTGCCCGACCAGGCCGGTGACCTTGTCGAAAGCTATGCTGGCGGGGTTGGCGGATGAGTTTCGTGCGCGGCACAGCGGTGAAGAACACCAGACCTGGCTTGTGCGCCAACAGCTGAAAAGGATTAAAGCCAAGGTGGTCTATGAGCGATTCAGTGCAGTCCAGGGTTGCCAGCGTGCACCTCCACAGTCATTTCATCGGGCTCCTGGTCTGCCTGCTCATCAGCATCGGCGTGGGGGTGTTCTATTGGATGCCCCATGACGCCGCTCGGCATTTCTGGGGCGGGTTGGCGATGGCTCTTCAGGGGCTCTTGCTCTGCGTGCTGTATGCCTCCTCGCGCTTTCAGCAGCGCAAGGCCCAGCGCATTGTCGAGGAGCTGACGGCGCGCAAGGAACATATCAAAGCCCTGAACCGAAGAACTCAGAAGCTGCTCGATGCCGCCACGCAGTTTGCCGTGATCGCCAGCGATCCCGAGGGCCGGATTACCTTGTTCAGTGCCGGGGCGGAGAAGCTATTCGGCTTCAGCCAGGCGCAAATGCTTGGCCGCCGTATCGTCGAATGCCTGCACGTGCGAGAAGAAATCGACCAGCGGCGCCGTGCTGAGCAGAGTCCCGACTATGCGCAACTGAGTGATGAAGCGTTCATCGAGCGGCTGTCCAGCGACCTCGAAGGCACGGGCAAAGCCATGGAGTGGATGTACCGGCGCCAGGACGGCAGCGTCTTCGTTGGCGAACTGAGGCAGGGCGCGACCTTCGATGACAACGGAGAGCTGGTCGAGCACCTGGGGATCATCATCGACGTCAGTGAGTACGCGGCGCTGCTGGAGACCATCAAGGAAAACAAGGCGTTCCTGCAACGGCTGACCCAGCGCATCCCCAACATGCTCTACCAGTACCACCTGAAATCGCTTGGCCAAGGTCATTTCGCCTACTGCAGCGCCAGCGTACGCGGGCTTTTCGAGCTTGAGCCGGAGGAGGTCATCGGCACCAGCTATGCCAATAGCCCGTTGTTCAAACGGGTGCACGCCGAGGACCTGGAAACCATCCGGGCGGTTACCGTCGAGTCGATGAAGGTGGGCGACCCGTGGAGTTGCGACTTCCGCGTGTTCCTGCCGGAAAAGGGTGTGCGCTGGCTGCGTGGCGAGTCCTATGCGGAAAGGCAGCCTGACGACTCCTTTGTCTGGTATGGCTCGTTCATCGATATCACCGAGCTGAAAGACCGCGAGGAAGCACTGAGGCAGCAGGCCATCACCGACGAGCTGACCGGTATCTACAACCGCCGCTATTTCATCAGCAACCTGGACCGCCTGGTTGTGTTGGCCCAGCGTTACGGCATCGACTTTTCGCTGATCATGCTCGATCTGGACCATTTCAAGGCCATCAATGATCGCTGGGGGCACGAGGTGGGCGATACGGTCCTCAAAGAGGCCTGCCGTAGCATCGGCCCGCGCCTGCGCAACAGCGACATGTTCTGCCGCATTGGTGGCGAGGAGCTGGTTATTCTCTGCCCGCATACCAATGTTCAGAGTGCACTGAGTCTGGCTGCCACCCTGTGCCAGACGCTGGCCAACCACGACATCCCGATAGCCGGCCCGGTGACCGCGAGCTTTGGCGTAGCCGCCTGGCAGCAAGGGCAGCAAGGCGAGGATCTGCTGCGTCAGGTGGATAATGCGACCTATAGCGCCAAGCAAGCTGGCCGCAACCGCGTCGAGCTGGCCTGACCGCTCGCACGTTGATGGGCTGGCCGGCGCCAGCCAGCGCTGCCCTTCGGGTTGGCGGCGTCGATTGGTCCGCGGTTGAGCAAGGTTTTAGCCGCCTGGCGGTGTGACTTCGGCATCTCGCGGGCGTTGCGCGGGGTTACAGATCCTCGATCGCGCAGTACTGTGCGCCCAACTCCTGAGCCAAGCGCCGGGCCCGGCCCAGGCGCAGCGGCCCGCTTTCGATATCCACCAAGAACGCCGGACACTCTGCCGGCAACAGGGTTGGCCAATCCTTCAAGCGCCCGTCGGTGAGGATCAGCAGGCGTTGCTGTTCGGCCGGTTTTTGCCGTTGGCGCCGTTCCAGCCAGACCGCGGCCTGTTGCAGGGCCTCGAGCAGCGGGGTGCCGCCGCCGGCGCTGAGCTGGGCCAGCCAGTTGTGCAGGGCAGGGGAGGCTTTCTGGCCTTGCCAGTGCCAGTGCGGCCGTTGACCGGTGGCGTGCAGCACGGCGAGACGGCTGCGTTGGCGGTAGGCCTGCTCGAACAGCGTGGCGAGCAGACCTTTGGCCTGGGCCAGGGCGCCGTGGCGGCGGGTGGAGGCGGAGGCGTCGACTATTACCAGCCAGAGCTCGCCGGGCCGGCGGCTGCGTGGTCGCCGTTGCAGGTCTGCTTGGCGTCGTGGGCGGCCGCGTAGCAGGGTGGCGAGCCAGTCGATCGCGCCCGTTTCGCCGTGTCGGGAGGCGCCGTGGCGGCCTGCGTCGAGACGGCCGGGTCGGGGTCGGGCATCCGCGCCAATGACCTGTCGCGGGCGGATGCTCAGGGCTTTTTTGGCCAGCGCGGCAGCGCGCGCTGTGCCCCCATCGGGATCGGTTGCGCGGGCAGTTCGCCCCATTGGCCTTCGCCGCCGCTGTGCCCCGACTGCGGGTTGGTGGCGGGTGGCGATTGTGGTGATTGTGGCGGTTGGGCCGCGGGTGGCGGCGTGTGGTGGCGGCGGTGCAGCAGGGCGAAATGCTCCACCGCGTCGATGTCCTCGGCGCCTATCGCCTCGACGCCACGCCAGGCGGCATGGGCCCGGGCAGCGCGCAGCCAGACCAGGTCGGCGCGCAGGCCGTCGACCCCGGCGGCAAAGCAGCGTTGGGCGATTTCATCCAGGCTGGCGTCGTCCAGGGCGATCCGCGTCAGCCGCTCGCGGGCATTTACGCAGCGTTGTTGCAGGGCGCTCTGCGGCTCGGCCCAGCGGTGCAGGAAGGCCTGCGGGTCGGCGTCGAAGGCCAGCCGGCGGCGGACGATTTCGGCGCGTTCGGCCGGTTGCGGTTGGGCGCCGAGCACCACGTTGAGGCCGAAGCGATCCAGCAGTTGCGGGCGCAACTCGCCTTCTTCCGGGTTCATGGTGCCGATCAGCACGAAGCGCGCTTGGTGGTTATGCGAGATGCCGTCGCGTTCGATGTGGTTGACCCCGCTGGCGGCGACGTCCAGCAGCAGGTCGACCAGGTGGTCCGGCAGCAGATTGACCTCGTCGACGTAGAGCACACCGCCATCGGCCTTGGCCAGCAGGCCGGGGCAGAACTGCGCACGACCCTCACTCAGGGCCGCGTCCAGGTCGAGGGTGCCGACGATGCGCTCTTCGCTGGCGCCCAGCGGCAGGGTGACGAAATGCCCACCGGGCAGCAGCTCGGCCACCCCGCGGGCCAGGGTCGATTTGGCCATGCCGCGCGGCCCCTCGATCAACACCCCGCCAATCGCCGGGTCGATGGCCGCCAGGCACAGCGCCAGCTTCAGCTCATCGGCGGCGACTACGGCGGCCAGCGGGAATTGTGGAGTGTTGGTCATGCTCGGCCTTCCAGAATGGTCAAGAAATCAAAAGGATGTGGTGCCGGTTTGTTGTAGGAGCGGGCCATGCCCGCGAATGAGCCAAAGGTAAAGCATCGCGGGCATGGCCCGCTCCTACGAAGAGCTGCATCAGCTTTCCTCACTGTCGATCAGCAGATTCTCCAGTGCCTCGCGATACTCGCCCGGTTCCTGCCAGAGCCCGCGTTGCTGGGCTTCCAGCAGGCGTTCGGTGATGTCGCGCAGGGCACCGGGGTTGTGGTGCTGGATGAAGTCGCGGGTGTCGGCGTCCAGCAGGTAGGCGTCGGTCAGCAGTTGGTACTGATGATCGTCGATCAGTTCGCTGGTGGCGTCGAAGGCGCACAGGTAATCCACGGTGGCGGCCAGTTCGAAGGCGCCCTTGTAGCCGTGGCGTTTCATCCCGGCGATCCATTTCGGGTTGGCCGCGCGGGCGCGCACCACCCGGTTGAGTTCTTCCTTGAGGGTGCGGATGCGCGGGTTGTCAGGCTGGCTGTGGTCGCCGTGGTAGCTGGCGACCTTGGCGCCGCGCAGGGTTTCCACCGCCGCCAGCATGCCACCCTGGAACTGGTAATAGTCGTTGGAGTCGAGGATGTCGTGCTCGCGGTTGTCCTGGTTGTGCAGCACCGCCTGCAGGCGCTCCAGGCGCTGGACGAACTGCTCGCGGGCCGGCGTGCCGCTGTCGGTGGCGCCATAGGCGTAGCTGCCCCAGTTCAGGTAAACCTCGGCCAGGTCGGCGCGGGTCTGCCACAGGCGTTCCTCGATGGCGTTCTGCACCCCGGCGCCATAGGCTCCCGGTTTGGAGCCGAACACCCGCCAGCCGGCCTGGCGCCTGGCTTCGCTTGCGTCCAGACCTTCGGCTTGCAGGCGCTGGCGTTCGACCCGCACGCGGGCGGCCAGCGGGTTCATGTCCTCGGGTTCATCCAGCTCGGCCACCGCCTGCACGGCGGCGTCGAACAGGCGGATCAGGTTGCTGAAGGCATCGCGGAAAAAGCCCGAAACCCGCAGGGTCACGTCCACCCGCGGGCGGTCGAGCAGCGACAGCGGCAGGATCTCGAAGTCCTCGACCCGCTGGCTGCCGGCCTGCCACACCGGGCGCACGCCGAGCAGGGCCATGGCCTGGGCCATGTCGTCGCCGCCGGTGCGCATGGTGGCCGTGCCCCACACCGACAGGCCGAGCTGGCGCAAGTGGTCGCCGTTATCCTGCAGGTGGCGCTCCAGCAGCAGGCTGGCGGACTGGAAGCCGATGCGCCAGGCGGTCGGTGTCGGCAGGTTGCGCACGTCTACCGAATAGAAATTGCGCCCGGTCGGCAGTACGTCCAGCCGCCCGCGACTCGGTGCGCCGCTGGGGCCGGCGGGCACGAAGGCGCCGCGCAAGGCGGTCAGCAGCCCGGCGATTTCCGCCGGGCCGCAGGCGTCGAGTGTCGGTGCGACCTGGTTGCGCAACGCATCGAGCACCGGCGCGGTCTCGTTGCCGACTTCCAGCGCAGTACCGAGCAAGGTCGCCTCGATCAGGTGCAGCGCATACAGCTCCAGGCGCTCGCGGGTGTCGCCCTGGGTGCGCCAGGCCTCGTCGCTCAGCCCCTGTAACTGCGCCGGGCGCGGGCCGCTCCAGGGGGTGGCCATCTCGCAGTTGAGCGGGTTGAAACCCAGTTGCAGGTCTTTGGCCAGGGCGCGCAGCAGGCTGGCATTGGCACCGCGGCCATCGCCCCTAGGGATGCGCAGCAACGCCAGCAGGGTATCCAGGCGCAGGCGCCCGCTCGGTGACTCTCCGAAGATATGCAGGCCATCGCGGATCTGCGATTCCTTCAGGTCGCACAGATAGGCGTCCAGTTGTGGCAGCCAGGAGTTCGGGTCTTCGTTGATCTGCAAGTGCAGTTCGCGGTCGAGCTGGGTGGCGCGCACCAGGGTGAGGATTTCTCCGCGCAACTCGCTGGCGCGGCGCTCATCGAGCAGCGAGGCGTCGTAATACTCGTCGGCCAGACGTTCGATATCGCGTAGCGGGCCGTAGCTTTCGGCGCGGGTCAGCGGCGGCATCAGGTGGTCGATGATCACCGCCTGGGTGCGGCGCTTGGCCTGGGCACCTTCGCCGGGGTCGTTGACGATAAAGGGGTAGACGTTGGGCAGCGGCCCGAGGATCGCATCCGGCCAGCAGGTTTCCGAGAGGCCGACGCTTTTGCCCGGCAGCCATTCGAGGTTGCCGTGCTTGCCGACATGCACCACGGCGTTGGCGCCGAAGGAGCCGCGCAGCCAGAAGTAGAACGCCAGGTAGCCGTGCGGCGGCACCAGGTCGGGGTCGTGGTACACGGCGCTGGCATCCAGCTGGTAGCCGCGCGCCGGTTGGATGCCGACGAAGGTCAGGCCAAAACGCAGGCCGGCGACCATCATCCGCCCGCCGCGAAACATCGGGTCTTGCTCAGGCTCACCCCAGCGTTCGCGCACTGCCTGCTGATTGGCGGCGGGCAGGCGGGCGAACTGTCGCTGGTAGTCGTCCAGCGCCAGGCTCTGGTGGCAGGGCCGCAGGTCGAGGTTGTCGAAATCGTTGGTGACGCCGCCGAGCAACTGCTGGATCAGCGCGGTGCTGCTGGCGGGCAGGTCCTGCACCGGGTAACCCTCGACCTGTAGGGCGCGGAGGATATTCAGCGCCGCGGCAGGCGTGTCGAGGCCGACACCATTGCCGATACGGCCGTCGCGGGTCGGGTAGTTGGCCAGCACCAGGGCGATGCGCTTGTCCGCACTCGGCAGGCGCGCCAGCTCGATCCAGCGGCGCGCCAGTTCGGCGACGAAGTCCATCCGTCCGGGTTCGGCCTGGTAGCAGACCACGTCGCTCTGGCTGCGCTCGCTGCGCCAGGCCAGGCCCTTGAAGCTGATCGGCCGGGTGATGATCCGCCCGTCCAGCTCGGGCAGGGCGATGTGCATGGCCAGGTCGCGGGAACCCAGGCCCTGCGGGTTGGCTTGCCAGAGCGGCAGGTTGTCCAGCGCGCAGATGGCTTGCAGCACCGGCACGTTGCGGCGGAACGGGCGCAGGTTCGGTGCCTCGGGGTTGGACTGGGCGAAGCCGGTGGTGTTGATGATCAGGCTCGCGTCGGCTTGATCAAGCAGCGCTTCGACCACGGCCAGGCAGGCACTTTCTTTCAGGCTGGCGACGGCAATCGGCAGAGGATTCAGGCCCTGTGCGCTAAGGCGCTGGCAGAATTCGTCGATAAACGCGGTATTCGCCGACTGCACATGGGTGCGGTAGAACAGCAGGCCGACCACCGGCTGCCCGGTCAGCCAATCCGCCTGCCAATGGCGCAGCCCGGCGTTGGCCTGGCGCGGGTGATAAACGCCCACGCGCGGCAGCGGCTGCGGTTCGATCCAGCGGTAGTGGCCGTCCAGCCAGGTGCTGGCCAGGTAGTGATAGAGCTGCCGGGCGTTGTCCACCCCGCCTTGGCGCAGGTACTGCCAGAGGCGTTCAGCCTGCTCGGCGCTGACATTGCCCAACGCCGTCAGCTCCGGGTCGGGGCTGTCGTCGCCCGGCACCAGAATCAACTGCGCGCCGCGTTCCGCGAGCTCGACCAGGCGTTCGATGCCGTAGCGCCAATAGCTGAGGCCGCCGTGTACGGAAATCAGAATGACCTTGGCATGCTGCAGCACTTCCTCGACGTAGAGGTCGACCGAGGCATGGTTCTGCAACTGTGCCGGGCTGGCCAGCCGCAGGCTCGGGTAGTTAGCCGGTAGATCGCGCGCCGCCTCGGCCAGCAGCGACAGGTGCGAGTCGCCGGTGCAGAGGATCACGACATCGGCGGGGGTCTGCGCCAGATGGGCGATGCCGTCGGCGGGGACGAAACCGCCGGGCTGGGTGCGCAACAGGTGCATGGCTAAGGGGACTCGGCGGCTTTGCATCCCTCGCCCGCTTGCGGGAGAGGGGGCGAAAGCAAGAGCGATAGCGTGTTTGGCTTCATGCCAACGCCGTACGCAGCTCGTTGCGGATAACCGCCTGGTCCAGCTCCTGGCCGATGATCACCAGGTGGCTGACGCGGCTTTCGTCGCTGCGCCAGGCACGGTCGAAGTGTTTGTCGAAGCGTTTGCCCACGCCTTGGATCAAGAGGCGCATCGGCTTGCCGGGAATCGCCGCGAAGCCCTTGATGCGCAGCACGCCGTGGCGCGCCACCAGGCCATTGAGGACGGTCAGCAGCAGGGCTTCCTCGACTTCCGGCAGTTCGACGGAAAAGGAGTCGAACTCGTCGTGGTCGTGCTCTTCGTGGTCTTCCAGATCGTGGTGGGTCTTACGGGCGTCGATGTGCAGCTCGGTTTCCGAATTCAGGCCCAGCAGCACCGCGATCGGCAGCTCGCCGCTGCGGGCTTCGATGATTTTCACCGCGGGTGGCAGCTCCTCGGCGACTTCGGCGCGCACCGCGGCCAGGGCTTCGGGGCTGAGCAGGTCGGCCTTGTTGAGGATCACCAGATCGGCGCTGGCCAGTTGGTCGGCGAACAGTTCGTGCAGCGGCGACTCGTGGTCCAGGTTCGGGTCTTCGCGACGCTGGGCGTCGACCTGGTCGGGGAAGGCGGCGAAGGTGCCGGCGGCCACGGCCGGGCTGTCGACCACGGTGATCACCGCGTCGACGGTGCAGGCATTGCGGATTTCCGGCCAGTTGAAGGCTTGCACCAGCGGCTTGGGCAGGGCCAGGCCGGAGGTTTCGATGAGGATCTGGTCGAGGTCGCCACGGCGTGCCACCAGCTCGCGCATGACCGGGAAGAATTCTTCCTGCACGGTGCAGCACAGGCAGCCGTTGGCCAGCTCATAGACACGGCCGACGGCTTCTTCTTCGCTGCAGCCGATGGTGCATTGCTTGAGGATTTCGCCGTCGATGCCGAGTTCGCCGAACTCGTTGACGATCACCGCGATGCGTCGCCCTTCGGCATTGTTGAGCATGTGCCGGAGCAGGGTGGTTTTGCCGGCGCCGAGAAAGCCGGTAACGATGGTGACGGGGAGTTTGGCCAAGCTTTTCATGCGTCGCAGCCCTGTTCGGATCGAAGCGAAATCGGATCGGCGGGCATGCGTGACGAGCCTGGTGCACCCGAGAGTCGGGCCCGCATCAGCAATTCGCCACCGGATCACCCCGCCCGGTTGTCGTACACAGCAGTTCGAGGCAGGTCTCCTGGCTCGCGACTTGGCCCCGCGCCCTAATCAGGGGCCCCTCTCTTCGCCTTCCCGCGTACGGCAGTGGCATTGGAAGAGATCAAGTCGCTTACAGTTGCGGGGGCAGCCATGGCATTTGTCCATGTTCCCTCTTAGCTCTGACGCGTATTCAGCGCAGAGAACCTCGAAGCGGCAAGGCTACGCAGTGCTTGGAGTCGGGTCAAATCAGCTGGTGAACGGTGTTCGCTGCGGCCCTCTCCCCCGGCCCTCTCCCATAAATGGGAGAGGATAGCCGATTGCGCCCTGTGCGCCGAAGTTGACGCTCGGCAGCGTTCCGTGATGTCCTAGAAGGGCTGTTTCAGGTGTCTTGCGCGGTCGTGCGCAAGGTGAAACGGGAAGTCGGTGCGCCCCTGCGGCTAGTCCGACGCTGCCCCCGCAACGGTAAGCGAATGATGGGATCGTACAGCCACTGTGCCGCGAGGTATGGGAAGGCGAGTCCCATGGCACTGTGAATCACAGTCGTCGCAAGCCCGGAGACCGGCCTGAATCATTACAGTTTGGCAAACCCGCGGTGGGCGGGCGCAAGCCGGAAGTCTGAATGCGCCCGCATTTCGGCTCCTCGTGCGTTCCCTTCTGCTAGGTTTTCACTTCCAGTACAGAGGGAACGATCATGTCCACAAGCACCCTGACACATTCTGCCGAGGCCAGCGCCTCGCTCTCGCAACGCCTGGTTCTGGCCATCGGTGCCGGTCTGTTGGGTGCGTTGCTGGTGTATTTCGCCGGCTTTTCGCATATCGAGGCGGTGCATAACGCTGCCCACGATACCCGTCACAGCGCCGCGTTCCCGTGCCACTGAGAGGTTTGCCATGATCAAGCGCATCGCGCAGACGGCCGGCTTCAGCGGGCTGCTGGCAGCACTTTTACTGACCCTGTTGCAGAGCTTCTGGGTCGCCCCGCTGATTCTGACCGCGGAAACCTTCGAAAACAGTGCACCGGCCACCGAACAGGTCGCCGAGCATGCGCATGCGGCCGGCGTTGCCGCTCATGAACACAGCGCCGAGGCCTGGGCGCCGGAAGATGGCTGGCAGCGTGTGCTGTCCACCACCGGTGGCAATCTGGTGGTCGCGGTCGGCTTCGCGCTGATGCTGGCGGGCTTGTACAGCCTGCGTACGCCGGGTCGCACCTGGGAAGGCCTGCTCTGGGGCCTGGGTGGTTTCGCCACGTTCAGCCTGGCGCCGTCGCTGGGCTTGCCGCCGGAATTGCCGGGCACTGCCGCCGCCGATCTGGCGCTGCGCCAGTATTGGTGGATCGGCACGGCCACGGCCACGGCTGTGGGCCTGGCGCTGATCGCGTTCGGGCGGCATTGGCCGTTGCGTATCGTCGGCCTGGCAGTGCTGCTGGTGCCGCATCTGATCGGCGCGCCGCAGCCCGAGGTGCATGCGAGCCTGGCGCCGCAAGCGCTGGAGCATCAGTTCATCTGGGCCTCGCTGATTACCAATGCACTGTTCTGGGTGGCATTGGGGTTGCTCTCGGCCTGGCTGTATCGCCGCTTCGCTGGTTCCAGCGCGGCGTGAGTCACCGCTCCGGCCCTCGGCCGGTGGTTTGCGAACCCGCTGGCGGCGCTGCCGTCAGCGGGTTTTTCGTTGCTCAAGCCTCGGCGTCGCGACCATGAGCAAGGCCCCGCTGTATATTGCCGGCCTCGGCTGTCGGCGTGGTTGCGCGCAAGCCGAACTGCTTGAACTGTTGCAGCAGACGCTGCAGGCCCATGGCCTGCAACTGGCGGATGTCAGCGGGCTGGCCAGCATCGAGCAGAAACGCAACGAGCCCGGCTTGCTGGCTTTGGCGCAAAGCCTGGGGGTGTCACTGGCGTTTTTCTCTGCCGCGCAGCTGGCGGCATTCGACAGCCGCCTGACGCAGCCTTCTGCCATCGCCTTGCGCGTCACCGGCAGCGCCGGGGTGGCCGAAGCCTGTGCGCTGGCGCAGGCGGAGAGGGTCGGCGGAGGCCCGGCCGAACTGTCGATCAGCAAACACAGCAGCGCCAGCGCCAGCGTTGCGTTGGCCTGCGTTCGTCGCGCATAAGTGTTCACTAAGCGATTCAGGAGAGACCCATGACGGTCTATTTTATCGGCGCCGGCCCCGGCGACCCTGAGCTGATCACGGTCAAGGGGCAACGCTTGATCCGCTCCTGCCCGGTGATCCTCTACGCCGGCTCGCTGGTGCCCGAGGCCGTGCTCGACGGTCATCGTGCCGAGTTGCTGGTCAATACCGCCGAACTGCATCTGGAAGAAATCATCGCCCTGATCGAGGCGGCCCATAAGCGTGGCCAGGACGTTGCCCGCGTGCATTCCGGTGACCCGTCGCTGTATGGCGCCATCGGCGAGCAGATTCGTCTGCTGCGGCGGCTGCAGATCCCGTTCGAGATCGTTCCAGGCGTCACGGCCACCGCGGCCTGTGCGGCGCTGCTGGAAAGCGAGCTGACGTTGCCGGGCATCTCGCAAACCCTGATTCTCACCCGCTATGCGAGCAGAACCGTGATGCCTGCCGGTGAACAGCTGCCGGACCTGGCGCGCCATGGCGCCACCATGGCCATTCACCTGGGTATCAGCCACTTGCCCAAGATAGTCGCCGAACTGCTACCGCACTACGGCGCCGACTGCCCGGTGGCGGTGGTGCACCGCGCTAGCTGGCCGGATCAGGATTGGGTCAGCGGCACCCTGGCCGACATCCAGCCCAAGGTGCAGGCCAAGGGCTTCCAGCGCACGGCGTTGATCCTGGTCGGGCGGGTGCTGGCGGCCGAGGATTTCGCCGACTCCAACCTCTATCGCGCAGGTCATGAGCACCTGTATCGGCCGGCGGACAAAGGCTGATCCAGGCGCGGCGCGCGCAGAGGCGCATTGGGTCGGGCGGCTGCGGGATAAATAAATACTATTTTTTTTGCCCGGCTGTAACGTCAGAAACTGTCCTCACTCTATCTTTATGTCGGGACCCAATAAGCCGTCCACGGCAGACCACCCCACACTATCGAGGAAGACCACATGACCATCAAAACCGCTGCAGCTGGCGCCGCGCTCGCTCTCGCCGCTGCTGGACTGTTCGCGACCATCTCGACTCAGGCTTTCGCCGAAGAAGCCATGGTTCACTGTTATGGCGTGACCTCCTGCAAAGGCCAGAACGATTGCAAGACCGCCTCCAACGCCTGCAAAGGCCAGGGCTCCTGCAAAGGTCAAGGTTTCAAATCCTTGACCCTCGCCGAGTGCAACAATGCCGGCGGTAAAGTCGGCCCGTAAGTGCGCTTGGGGTGGCCGTTTTGCGGCCACCCCGGCCCTTTTGGTGAAGGAGTTCGGCATGTCTTCAGCTATCCCCTGTCTTGGCTATGGCCTGGGGTTGCGCAGCGACTACTACAGCGAAATTCTCGAGCAGCGCCCGGCAGTGGACTGGTTCGAGATCGTCTCGGAAAATTACCTGGTCGAGGGCGGCAAGGCGCTGTATTACCTGGACGCCATCGCCGAGCACTACCCGCTGGTGATGCACGGCGTTTCGCTGTCCATCGGTGGCCCGCATCCGCTCGATCAAGACTACCTGCAGCGCCTGAAACAGCTTGCCGCGCGGGTCGAACCGGCCTGGATCTCCGATCATCTGTGCTGGAGCCGCGGTAACGCCCATCAGTTGCACGATCTGCTGCCGCTGCCCTACACCGAAGAAAGCCTGCAGCATGTGGCTGCCCGTGTGCGCCAGGTGCAGGATGTGCTGGAGCGGCCGCTGGTGTTGGAAAATGTCTCCAGTTACGTGCGCACCGCGAATTCGGATTTCAGTGAATGGCAGTTCCTCGCGGCCCTCAGCGAACTGAGCGGCTGCGAGCTGTTGCTGGACGTCAACAATGTCTACGTCAGTGCGCGCAACCACGGCTTCGAGCCCTGGGACTTCATCAGCGCGTTGCCGGTCGCACGGATTCGCCAGTTGCATCTGGCCGGGCACAGCGATTACGGCAGTTACCTGATCGACACCCACGATCAGCCGGTCAGCGATCCGGTCTGGGAGCTTTACCAGCGCACCTTGCGGCACCTCGGCCCGGTCGCCACGCTGCTGGAGCGCGACGATAACTTCCCACCCCTGGGCGTACTGCTCGATGAACTGAACCAGGCTCGCGCTTATGCGGCTGTGGCACTCGGCACGGAGGCCGCATGCGCCTGAACGACTGGCAACTGGAGGTCGAAGCTTACCTGTTGGGCGCGCAACCGCTACCCGGCGCGGCATTGCGCGAAAGCCTGCTGGGCAGTCCGACGCTGCCTGTCGAGCAAGGCCTGGCGATCTATCACAATGCCTACCGCGCACGCCTGCAGGAGGCCTTGCGTGGCGATTATCCCGCCGTGCACCACTGGCTGGGCGACGACGAGTTCGCGGCGTTGATGAATGCCTATGTGCAGGCTCATCCGTCGCGGCACTACAGCCTGCGCTGGCTGGGCGCGCGCTTGGCGGATTTTATCGAAGGCTACCTGGTCGCCGCGCAAAGCGCGCCGCTGGCGGAGTTGGCGCGCCTGGAGTGGGCGTTCACCCTGGCTTTCGATGCGCCCGATGCACCACTGCTGACGCTGCAAGACATGGCCGCGCTGCCGGCCGAAGACTGGCCCGGTTTGCAGGTGCGGCTGCTGCCCAACGTGCAATGGCAGGCCTGCCGCTACAACAGCCTGGCGCTCTGGCAGGCGGTGAAGGCGAGCGCCGAGTTTCCGGCCAGTGCTGTGCTGGCGCAGCCCGAGGTCTGCCTGATCTGGCGCCAGGGCCTGGTCAGCCGCTATCGCAGCCTGGGTACTGCCGAGGCCTCGGCGTTGGCCGGCATGAGTCAGCACGGCTGGAGTTTCGCCGAGCTATGCGGCGAGCTCAGCGCGCAGGGCGACGCCGCACCGGTGCAGGCGGCAACCTGGCTCAAGCAGTGGCTGAGCGACGGGCTGCTGCAACGGCAGTGCTCATAGACAAAATCTGTTGTGCCTATAGCCAGGTTGTTGAACCGGCCGCTGGGCCTGGGAGTCATTTGAACTACGCTTGCACTAATGAGTGTAAACGGGGGGCTTCCTATGCTGGCGCAACTTCCGCCGAGCCTGCGCGAACTTCAATTGCCCTTGCGGCTGCGCTTGTGGAACGGCCATGAGCTCGACCTCGGCCCTGCGCCGAGTGTCACCATGGTGCTCAGGGACCCGAGCCTGATCGCACAATTCAACCATCCCAGCCTGGATGCACTGGGCGGTGCTTACGTCGAGGGGCGGCTGGGCCTGGAGGGGCCTATCAGCGAAGTCATTCGCATCGGCGATGTGCTCAGCCAGGCACTGATCGGCGAGGATGACCCCAGCTTGCCGGCGCGCACCGAGCACGACAAGGCCACCGATGCCGCCGCGATTTCCTACCATTACGACCTTTCCAACGCGTTCTACGCGCTCTGGCTGGATCGCGAGATGGTTTATTCCTGCGCCTACTTCGAGACCGGCACGGAAGGTCTCGAGCAGGCCCAGCAGGCCAAACTGCGGCATCTGTGTCGCAAGCTGCGGCTGCAGCCGGGCGAGCGTCTGCTCGATGTCGGCTGTGGTTGGGGCGGCCTGGCACGTTTCGCTGCCCGTGAGTTCGGCGTGCAGGTGCTTGGCATCACCCTCAGCGAGGCCCAGTTGGAGCTGGCTCGCGAACGGGTTACGGCCGAAGGCCTGGACGCCAAGGTGCAACTGGAGCTGCTGGATTACCGCGACCTGCCGCAGGACGGCCGTTTCGACAAAGTCGTCAGCGTCGGCATGTTCGAGCATGTCGGCCACGCCAACCTGCCGATTTACTGCCAACGTCTGTTTGGCGCGGTGCGGGCCGGTGGTTTGGTGTTGAACCACGGCATCACCGCCAAGTGCACCGATGGTCGGCCGGTTGGGCGTGGCGCCGGTGAGTTCATCCACCGTTACGTGTTCCCTCACGGAGAACTGCCGCATTTGGCGAGCATGACGGCGCACCTCAGCGAGGCGGGCCTCGAAGTGGTGGACGTGGAAAGCCTGCGCCTGCATTACGCGCGCACCCTGGAGTTCTGGAGCGCCAATCTGGAAAGCACGCTGGCGCAAGCCGCCACCCTGGTGCCCGAGCAGGTGTTGCGGATCTGGCGTCTGTATCTGGCCGGTTGCGCCTATGGCTTTGCCCACGGCTGGATGAACCTGCATCAGATCCTGGCGGTCAAGCCGTCAAGCGATGGTTCCCACGGGCTGCCCTGGAGTCGGGCGGATCTGTATTGCTGAGATCGCGTGTGTTGCCCAATCTGGCGCCGATCTCGCCGCTACGGAGCTGGGACCGCTGGCTCGGCGTGTGTCGGCATCAGTAGCGGCCGGTTACATACGGAATAGAAAAGCCCCCCTCGGCGTTGCCGTTGGGGGTTTTGTTCGTTTAGCCTCGGCACACTCGCGAGCCGCCGTATGGGTCGTGAACCCATACGGTTATTGCTGGATGCGCCGAACATGACTGCTTGCTCTTACACCACCTACTACCTGGAAATGTGCAGCCCTGAGCACATTCGCGGCAAGCCGATGAGCGAGGATTTGCTGATCGTCGAGTGCCAGATCAAGCAGTTCCAGCTCAATCGCTTTCTCTACCAACTGATCGGCGAACCCTGGGCCTGGACCGACAAACTGTCCTGGTCCGATGCGCAATGGCGGGCACTGGTCAACCAGGCCCAGCACCGTACTTGGGTGGCCTATCACCAGGGCGCGATCGCCGGTTACTACGAGCTGCTCAGAAGCGATGACGGCGCTGTGGAGATTCTCTATTTTGGCTTGGCCGAAGCGTTTTTCGGCCGCGGCTTTGGTGGCCCGCTGCTCACCCATGCGCTGCAATCGGCCTGGGCGTGGCCAGGTACCCGCCGTGTCTGGGTACACACCTGCACCCTGGATCACCCCAGCGCCCTGGCCAACTATCAGGCACGCGGCCTGCAGCTTTACCACGAAGAGCTCACCGTCGAATCGGCTGATTGAGTCGGCGGGACTCAACCGTCGTCCTCGCGAATGCGGGGCTCGGGAAAGGCGGCAGACAAGGCGCCCCGACCGCTACAGAATCGGTGAAATCAGCCGCGCCACGCGCATGCCGAGCTGGCGCAGGCGATGGATATGCTGGTCGTCGCCCGCCGCCAGTTCGAGCGATTGGGCGAAATCGTTTTCCAGCATCCGCTCGACTTCCTGAGCGAAGCCGCGGTCGACGGTCAGCAGCATGATCTCGAAATTCAGGCGGAACGAGCGGTTGTCCAGGTTGGCGCTGCCGATGGCGGCGGCGCTCTGGTCGATCAGCACGACTTTCTGGTGCAGGAAGCCCGGCTGATAGCGGAACACGCGCACGCCGGCATGCAGCGCCTCGAAGGCGTACAGGCTGGAGGCGGCATATACCGCACGGTGATCGGGTCGCGCCGGCAGCATAATGCGCACGTCGACATTGCGCAGTACCGCCAGGCGCAAGGCCGCGAACACTGCTTCGTCGGGGATGAAATACGGGCTGGTGATCCACAGCCGTTCGCGTGCCGCATGGATCGCTTCGACGAAGAACAGCGAGCAGGTTTCCTGGGCATCCGCCGGGCCGCTGGCCAATACCTGGCAGAGCATGCCGCCGCTGGGGTAGGTGTCCGGCAGGATCAGTGGTGGCAGCTGTCGGGTGGCCCAGAACCAATCCTCGGCGAACGATTCCTGCAGGCAAGCCAGTACCGGCCCGCGCAGTTCGATATGGGTATCGCGCCAGGGTGCCAGCGGCGGCTGCAGGCCGAGGTATTCGTCGCCGACATTGTGCCCGCCGATAAAACCACATTCGCCGTCCACCACCACGATCTTGCGGTGGTTGCGAAAGTTGAGCTGAAAGCGATTGAGCATTCCGCTGCGGGTAGCGAAGGCTTTGACTTGTACGCCGCCGCTGCGCAGGCGCTCGGCATAGCTGCGCGGCAAGGCATGGCTGCCGATGCTGTCGTAGAGCAGATAGACCGCGACGCCGGCTGCGGCACGCTCCAGCAGCAAGGCTTGCAGGCGGCGACCCAGGGCATCGTCGTGGATGATGAAAAACTGGATGAGGATCACCTGCCGCGCGGCGCCGATGGCGGCGAAGATGGCGGAAAAGGTGGCTTCGCCATCGATCAGCAGACGCACTTGATTGTTCGTCAGGCATGGCATCCGACTCAGGCGCGGCATGGCCCGCAGATTGCCGTAAGCTTCGGATTCAAGTGCCGCCAGGGCTTTTTCCGCCCAGGGCCGCCAGTTCAAATGGGCCATTGCGCTGTGCATTTCACGGTCGGCGTGGCGGCGGGCGCGGATGTACGCATCGAAGGTGCTGCGGCCGAACACCAGGTATGGAAGCAGGGTCAGGTAGGGCATGAACAGCAAGGAGATGGCCCAGGCGATCGCACCTTGCGCGGTGCGCACGGTGAGCACGGCATGAACCGCAGCGGCGAGCCCGAGCAGATGCACCAGCGCAAGCAAGTAGCCGAGTAGCGGGGCGATGCTGTAATCCATCTGCGCGTACATTCCTTAAGTGGCGGGCACTAGGCCGGGCTGGGCGGATTTATCCGGCGCTGTCCGGTGGGCTGTTCACTCGCCGATCCGCTGCGTGCATGGCCTGTGCTGTCAGCCTACACGTATCGCCCAGGCCAGCGAATCGGCGCCGCCGCCCGCTGGTCTTAATCACGAGGGTGCCGCAATTGTGCTGCAACTGTCACCCCTCGCTGGCGTCTACTGCAGGGTGGCCCGTGACGGCAGGCCATTCGGTAGGCCACGCGGGCCGCATCAGCAACCTCAGCAAGGAATTCAGCGCATGAACATCCGCTTGCTCATCCTGGCTACGGCGATCGGCCTGCTGCCGCAACTGGCCCAGGCGCAAACGCTGCAACCCGGGCTCTGGGAAATGAGTTCCGACACGATGCAACTCAATGGCCAGGCGCTGCCGGACCTGGATCAATTGCTTGGCAATCTGCCGGCGGAGCAACGGCAAATGGCCGAGCAGGCGATGGCGAAGCAGGGCGTCGCCGTCGCCGGGCAGGGGGTGCGCGTTTGCCTGAGCCCTGAACAGATCAAGACCGACGATATTCCCCTGCAGGGCGCACAGGCCGGTTGTACCCAGCAGATTACCGAACGCAGCCCGCAACTCTTGAAGTTCCGCTTCAGCTGCCCGCAAGGTAAAGGCGAAGGGCAGACGCGGTTTGTCAGCGATCGTGAGTTCGTGACCACCCTCAACGGCGCCTTCAGCGCAGGTGGCCTGCCGCAGAGCGGCAGTCTGGAGTCCACGGGTCGCTGGCTGGCGGCCGACTGCGGCACGTTGCAGCCGCGGCAACCGTAGTTCGGCCGAGCGAGCCATTGCCAGGCGCGCGAGTGGATCACCCGAGCGCCCAGTTCCAGCGGCTCTCGGCCACGGCGTCATGGGCGTGCAGGCTTTCGGCATGCACCACCCGCAAGTGCAAGCCCTGCACTTCGGCGTGCTCGCGCAAGGCCAGGTGCAGGCGCCGCGCCGCGTCTTCGCAGAACATCAAGTTTTGCCCATTGGCGAGGGCGAAGGCCTGCTCGTCGGCGCGCTTCACGGCGGTGCCCGGTGCGGCTTCCGCGCGGTCGATCAGCGCTTGCAGCGGTAAGTCGCTGGCCGTCGGATCCAGGCGGATCTGCAGGTGAGCACTGCTGCGCTGGCTATGGGGCGTGGCGACAATCCCTTCCGACGATCCCAGCCAGGCGTGCACGGCAGCATTATCCAGGGGTGCGCCGCTGAAATCCTGGCTAAAGCGCTGCTGGATCAGTTGGCGCGCCAGTGCCGCCGAGCACGGGCAGGTCGATGAGTAGCTCAGCGTAAGGCTAAGTTCCACGTGAAACCCCCTTGGATCCTGGCGTGCAGCGATGCTGGCCGGATATGACTTCCATCCGGACAGGGGGCTGACCAGGGCTGGGCGTTGCAACAGAAGCGCGGTCTGCAGCCGTAATGAGGCGCTGGCAGCTAGCCCCTGGTGGCTGTCGAGAAAGCCTTGCAGCACCCGCCGCAGCAGCGCTGGCGAAAGCGGCTCATGCTCCAGGGTGGCCAGGGCGAGGTAGAGCCGCGACATGTGAATACCGCGGGCCGTACCGTCATCCAGGCTGACACCTGCGTCGGCCTGGGCATTCAGCCGTTGCCCAGCCAACCACACGGGCAGCGCGATGCCGCACATGCCGACCCAGTCCAGCGGCAGTGCGTGCCGGGATGCCTGTGCGGCGATGTCCGGCAGAGTTGAAGCATTCATTGTGAGCATCCGTCGTTGAAATTGATTGGCATGTTATATTGTACCAATTACCTCGATGACAGATTTCCCTGGAGAACGACCGATGCCAAACCGGCTCCCCGTAACCGTGCTGTCCGGCTTTCTCGGTGCCGGCAAAAGCACCTTGCTCAATCATGTGCTGAGGAACCGCGCCAACCTGCGGGTGGCGGTGATCGTCAACGATATGAGCGAGATCAATATCGATGGCAGCGAAGTCCAGCGCGATGTCAGCCTCAATCGTGGGCAAGAGAAGCTCGTCGAGATGAGCAACGGCTGCATCTGCTGCACCCTGCGCGAAGACCTGCTGGAAGAAGTCAGCCGCCTGGCCCGGGACGGTCGCTTCGACTACCTGTTGATCGAGTCCACTGGGATTTCCGAGCCGCTGCCGGTGGCGGAAACCTTCACCTTCCGTGGTGAAGACGGCCAAAGCCTGGCCGACCTGGCGCGCCTGGACACCATGGTCACGGTGGTCGATGGCTTGAACTTCCTGCGCGACTACCAGGCCGCGCAGAGTCTGGCCAGCCACGGCGAGGTACTGGGTGACGACGACGAACGCTCGATCAGCGACCTGCTGATCGAGCAGGTCGAGTTCGCCGACGTGTTGCTGCTGAGCAAGATCGACCTGATCTCCAGCCGCGAGCGCGAAGAGCTGATGGCGATCCTCGGTCGCCTGAACGCCACGGCGCAGATCATCCCGATGGTCATGGGCCAGGTGCCGTTGGCGAAGATCCTCGCCACCGGTCGCTTCGACTTCGAGCGCGCGGCCCGGGCGCCGGGCTGGCTCACGGAGTTGCGTGGCGAGCATGTGCCGGAAACCGCAGAGTACGGCATCGCTTCGAGCGCTTACCGCGCGCGGCGGCCCTTCCATCCGCAACGCTTTTTCGACTTCATCAACCGGGAGTGGAGCAATGGCCGCCTGCTGCGCTCCAAAGGCTTTTTCTGGCTCGCCAGCAAGCACCGGGACGCCGGCAGTTGGTCGCAGGCCGGGGGTATGCTGCGCCATGGTTTCGCCGGGCGCTGGTGGCGTTTCGTGGCCAAGAGCGAATGGCCGCAGGACGATGAAGACGTGCAGGCAATCCTGCGCAACTGGAGCGTGGAGGCCGGCGATTGCCGTCAGGAGCTGGTGTTTATCGGGCAGAACATCGACTTCGCCTTGCTGCATGACGAGTTGGATGCCTGCCAGTTGAGCGACAGCGAAATGGCCCAGGGCATGGCAGCCTGGCAACAGTTGCCGGACCCGTTCGGCCCCTGGCCGGCGGAGGTCGCCTGATGCTCGCCGAGCAATTCTTTGCCCGGCCGATAACGGCGCAAAGGTTAACACCGGTCGTGCGCCAGGTTACCGGCGATAACCCGCAGGTGCTGAGCGAGGCGCTGGAGGAGGGCGTCAACCTGGCGATCTGGCAGCGGCAATTGTCGGCGCCGCTCATGGCGTTCGTGCGCAGCCTGCTGGCGGCCGGTATGCCGCTGGCGGAGTCCATCGCCCTGGAGTTGCCTGGAGCGGCTGTGCAGCCGGACCTAGAGCGCTTGGCCGCCAGTTTCTCGGCCCTGGAGGGGTACGCCGAATTTGTTGCCGATGTCGCCTGGCTGCTGCAGGCCTACGCCTGCCTACTCGATGCCAGGCGGGTTGGTTTGCGCCTGCGCGTACTGGATAAGGCCATGTGCCCACGTTTTCACGTCGATCATGTGCCGCTGCGGTTGATCACCACCTATGCCGGGGCCGGCAGTCAGTGGTTGCGCGAGGGGGCGATCACGCGGGCGCGGCTTGGCGACCCGGCGGCCGAACCGCAGGATCCGGCACGGATTCAGCAGATGGCCAGTGGCGAGGTGGCGTTGTTCAAGGGTGAGAAGTGGCTGGGTAATGAAGGCTATGGAATTGTCCATCGCTCGCCGCAAGCGGCAGCGGGTGAGCGACGGCTGATCCTCACCCTGGATTGGCTGAGCTGAGCTGAGCGGCATGAGGCATTCAGCGACTGATCCATACGCCTTGGTTGTGTTTCTCGCAGGCCGGCTTGAGGTAGGCCGCGTCGCTGGCCACGCCGTAGTAATGGATGTCCTGCTGGTAGGGTGTGCCGGCGACGCGGGCCGCGCGGCAGACGCCGAAGGCGCCGATTGGGCACTGTTCGACGAATTCGACGGCGACCTTTTGCCCTTGCAGTTGTGGCTGGCAAAAGCCGCTGCGAAACAGGTTCGGCGGGATGCTGCGGTTCTGCTGGCAGACTTTGATGTCCAGCCGTGCGGCCTGGCTATGCACCACACAGGCTTCGGCCATGGCTTGAGCGGGCAGCAGAAGCAGCAAGGGCAACAACAATACGCGCATCGTCTCTCTCCATTCCGCGCAAAAACTGCCGGCGACTCTAGCATGCGGATTACCGTGCGCGGCTCTTGCGGGAGCGACTTCGAGGGCCGTGGCGACAAAAACTTCCTCCCCAGCCGGACAAGCCTCACCATGAGCCCATGCTGAAAAATATTCCCACCCATTTGATCGCCGGCCCCCTGGGCGCGGGCAAGACCAGCCTGATCCGCCACTTGCTGGCGCAGCGTCCGGCCGATGAGCGCTGGGCGGTGCTGATCAATGAGTTCGGCCAGATCGGCCTGGACGCCGCGCTGCTGGCCAGCAGCGACGACGGTATCGCCCTGGCTGAAGTGGCAGGCGGTTGCCTGTGCTGCGTCAACGGCGCGCCGTTCCAGATCGGCCTGGCGCGTTTGCTGCGCAAGGCCAAGCCGCAGCGTTTGCTGATCGAACCGTCCGGTCTTGGCCACCCGACGGAGCTCTTGCGTCAGTTGCGGGAAGCGCCATGGGCCGGCGTATTGGCCGTGCAGCCGAGCGTGCTGGTGTTGGATGCGCCGGCCTTGGCCGCTGGACAGGTGCTGCCGGAAATGCAGCAGGCGGCGCTCGCCGATGCCGGTTTGCTGGTGCTGAACAAGGCGGAAACCCTCGATGCTGCGCAACGGGCGCAGCTGTTGGCCGAGCTGCCGCCACGGCCGTCGTGCTGGACCATCCAGGGCGCTCTGCCGCTGGATCTATTACCCGGCGTGCGGGCCCTGGCTGAAGCGGCCCAGGCTGAGTTGGCGCTGCCCGCGAGCCCGGCGCCGAGCCTTGCCAGTGTCTGGCTCGATCCGCGCCAGCCGATCTGCCAAAGCCAGGGGCAGGCCGAAGGCTGGAGCATTGGTTGGCGCTGGCATCCGAGCCAGCGCTTCGAGCTGCTGCACGTGCAGCTGTGGCTGGCGAGCCTGCCCTGGCGGCGCGCCAAGCTGGTGCTGCGGACCAACGCCGGCTGGCTCTCCGGCAATGCCTTGAACGGCGAGCCGATCCATTGGCAGAACAGCGAGTGGCGCAAGGATTCACGCCTGGAGCTGATCTTCGCCGAAGCCCAGGACGAGAGCGCACTCAACGCCGGGTTGGCAGCCTGTCAGCTGGATTAGCGCGGCAGTCGACAGCTAAACTGCCGCGCTCACCTCGTCGCACAGTTATCCCATGACGTTACAACCTTGGTCACATGCCACATCCGCCGGTTTCACCCTGCGTGGCTGGCACAGCCCGCCCTCGGGCAAGCCGTTGCTGCATTTCCTGCATGGCAACGGCTTCTGCGGCCGCGCCTACGAGCCGATGCTCAAGCGCTTGGCGGCGGACTTCGACCTCTGGCTGTGCGATGCCCAGGGTCATGGCGACAGCGACCACGGCGGGCGTTTTCATGGCTGGAACCGCAGTGCCGAGCTGGCGCTGGAAGCCTTCGAGCAGGGCCGTGGGCGGTTCGGCGAGGTGCCGTGCTTTGCCGCCGGGCACAGCTTTGGCGGCGTGCTCAGCAGCCTGATCCTGGCCAAGCAGCCGCAGTTGTTCCAGCGCGCAGTGTTGCTCGACCCGGTGCTGTTTCCGCCGGCGCTGATCGGCGTGATGGCGCTGTCCGAGGTGCTCGGCCTGCACCGGCGCAGCACCCTGGCGCGCAAGTCGGCCAGCCGCCGGCGGCAGTGGCCGGACCGTGCCGCGGCCTATGCCGGCCTGTATGGCCGCGGGATCTTCAAGGGCTGGGACGATGCGGCGCTGTGGGCCTATGTCGAGCATGGGCTGAAGGTCGGGGACGGCGCTGTCGAACTTAAATGCCGGCCGAGCCGCGAAGTGGAAATCTTCAGCTCCTATCCGCGCCGACTCTGGTCGTCGCTGGGCAAAATCGTCACGCCGACGCAGATTTTGCATGGTCAGCAGAGCTACCCCTTTGTCGCCAAGGCGGTGGCGCGGGTGACGGCACTGAATGCCCACGTCAGCGCCCAGGTGGTGGCCGGTGGGCACTGCTTCATGCAGGAGCATCCAGAGGACAGTGCCGAACGCGTGAGCGGTTTTCTCTTGCAACACAATTGAGCCGGGCCAGGCTGGGACCGCTCGAACTAGACGCTAGTGGATTAGTAGATTAGTAGGGTGGAATCCCCGGAGGGGCTTCCACCGCTTGCCGCGAACCAGCTGGCCGTTAGGGCTTCGGATCGCTCGAGCGCCTCGCCTTGTGCTTGGCGTTGATTGTTTGCCCGCTTTGGTGGATTACGCCGCTGCGCGGCTAATCCACCCTACCTGCTGCTGTAGGTACCCTATTGCCATATAAGGGCGGGGAGCCCGCCCTACGCTGTCAGTGGTGCCACTTGTCGTGGGTGCGCCGCCACTCGCTGAGCTGAACCACTTCGGCGCCACGCTTGGCGGGCTCCGGGGTTATCTCGGCGATGGGGTCGGGAACGATGTCCGGCTGGGCCGGAGCGCTGCCGGGTTTTTCCACGAACGGGTGGGGCGCCAGCTCGATATGGCCGACATGCTGGCCGAACAGGGTGATGCTGCCGGTATGCCGCTGTTCGCCGGTGACGGTGAACTCGAAACCATAGACCCGCGCCAGGCGCTTGCGCCCGCGGGCGTCGGGCAGCAGGGCGATTTTGCGCAGGGCGACGTTTTCGTCGAGCAGTATCACTTCCATCTGCAGGCAATGCTGTTTGACCTGCGCCAGGGCGCGCTCGCGCAGGCCATGGGCATGCCACAGCCAGGCGCCGCCAGCGGCCAGCAGCATAAGCACGAACAGATTACCCAGGGTCAGCATGGTGGTTGCGCTCCGACAAGAGCACCCAGCTTAACCGTCGCAAGCCGGGCACTCCAGCTTGACTCGTCGCGACCTTGCGGCACTCGCTGCGGCCGCTGCCGATCAGCCCGACGCGCGGCTCTCGATGCCCAGGCGGGTGAACATCACTCGGGCGATTTCCCGCTCGCCCATCACCACCAGATCGGCGCCGTGGGCTTGCAGGTAGTCGACTTCAGCGTCGAAATGCGCGCGGGCGATGATGTCCAGATCGGCATTCGCCGCCCGTGCGTGGATGGCGATCTGCCCGGCTTCCAGGCCATTCGGTATGGCGATCAGCAGCCAGCGCGCGGCGGCCACGTTGGCCAGCTCCAGCGCCAGGCTGCTGGCGGCGTTGCCGTGCACCACGCTGAGACCCTCTTCGCGCAGTTCCTGGGCTCGGGTGCGATTGCCTTCGATGATCACCAGCGGAATGCCCTCGGCGCGCAGGCGTTGGCTGATCCGCCCGCCGACCCGACCATGGCCGATGAGGATGGCGTGGCCGGTTTCGGTGATCGGCAGGAACTCGTCCTCGTCCGGTGCCGGGCTGGTGATGCCGGCCGGCGCAGTGTTTTCGCGGCGGTCGAGCCAGGGTTGCAGGCGGTCGATCAGCTGGAACAGCAGCGGGTTGAGCACGATCGACAGGATCGCCCCGGCGAGGATCAGGTCGCGCCCGGCCTCGGGCATCAGGCCCAGGCCGATGCCCAGGCCGGCGAGGATGAAGGAGAACTCGCCGATCTGCGCCAGGCTGGCGGAGATGGTCAGTGCGGTGCTCAGCGGTTTGCCGAACGCCAGCACGATCAGCAGTGCGGCGAGCGACTTGCCGAGCACGATCACCAGCAGAGTGGCGAGCACCAGCAGCGGCTCGTTGAGCAGGATCGCCGGGTTGAACAGCATGCCGACCGCCACGAAGAACAGCACGGCGAAGGCATCGCGCAGCGGCAGCGAATCCTCGGCGGCCTTGTGGCTGTATTCCGACTCGTTGAGGATCATCCCGGCGAAGAACGCGCCGAGGGCGAAGGACACGCCGAACAGCTCCGCCGAGCCGTAGGCGATGCCCATGGCGATGGCCAGTACGGCGAGGGTGAACAACTCGCGCGAGCCGGTGCCGGCGCTGCGTTCCAGCAGCCAGGGGATCACCCGGCCGCCGACCACGATCATCAGGGTGACGAAGGCGCCGACCTTGGCCAGGGTGATGCCCAGTTGCAGCAGCACGCTGCCGTCGGGCGTCGTGCCCGGCGGCGTACTGCCGAGGACCCCGGCCAGGGCCGGGATCAGCACCAGGGCCATGACCATCACCAGGTCTTCGACGATCAGCCAGCCGACCGCGATCTTGCCTCGTCGGCTGTCGATCAACTGCCGCTCTTCCAGCGCCCGCAGCAGCACCACGGTGCTGGCCACCGAGAGCGCCAGGCCAAAGATCAGGCCGGCGCCCCAGGGCCAGTCCATCCACCAGGCCAGGCCCATGCCGAGCAGGGTAGCGACGCTGATCTGCACCAGGGCGCCGGGAATCGCGATGTTTTTCACCGACATCAGGTCTTTCAGGGAAAAGTGCAGGCCGACGCCGAACATCAGCAGGATGACGCCGATCTCGGACAGTTCGTGGGAGAGGTCCTTGTCGGCGACGAAGCCCGGCGTGAAGGGGCCGACCAGTACGCCGGCGAGCAGGTAGCCGATCAGGGGCGAGAGGCGCAGGCGGTTGGCCAGCGTGCCGAGGATAAAGGCCAGCACGAAGCCAGTGGCGATCGCGGCGATCAGTGGGGTGTGGTGCAACATGGCATCTCCCGAGTACAGCGAATAAGGGCTGGGCGCGCTCCCGCCAGGGGCCGGGAGTGATCATCGATCGTGTCTCAGTCAGGGCCGACAGCGGTGCTGCACTTGCGCTGGAGGGGAGGCAGCGCAAGGTGGCGGTGAGCGACCACCGCCGCAGGCCTGAACCAGGCCGTACGCGTCGGGGCGCCAGTTTAACGCAGTGACTGTGCCAGCTCTGGTACGGCGGGCTGCGCATAGTTAAACAAGATGTGTAGGTGGCACAGCAGGGCACGCCGGGCTACGGCGCCTCATCCGCCCATCACGCGTCTTCGCGGATTTCCTTGTAGCGGCGCTCCAGTTCCTGGCGCAGTTGGCGACGCTGCTGGGCTTGCTTGAAGCGCCGCAATGCATCGCCGCTTTGCGGCTGCAGGGCGGGTACGGCGGTGGGCTTGCCGGCATCGTCGACGGCGACCATGGTGAAGAAGCAGCTGTTGGTATGCCGCACCGATTTTTCGCGAATGTTCTCGGTAACCACTTTGACGCCGATTTCCATCGAACTGGTGCCGCTGTAGTTGACCGAGGCGAGAAAGGTCACCAGTTCGCCGACATGGATCGGCTCGCGAAAGATCACCTGGTCCACCGACAGAGTCACCACATAGCGCCCGGCGTAACGGCTGGCGCAGGCATAGGCGACTTCGTCGAGGTACTTCAACAAGGTGCCGCCATGCACGTTGCCGGAGAAATTGGCCATGTCCGGGGTCATCAACACGGTCATCGTCAGTTGGGCGTTTCCGGGTTCCATAGTGCGCTCTGAGCAAGGTTATCGGGCAACCTTAGCCGCTGCTGCAGGCCGTTGCCCGTGGGTTGTATCTATTTCGGCGATTGCGCAGCGAATCTGGCGTCTTCAAGGAGACTGTGCCGGGGCTGGCGCAGTCACGTCATCGACTGCCGCGCGTGGTTAAGATGGCGACTTTCCCCTACAAGGATGTTGCGATGACCGAGTATTTTCTGCGCCATGGCCTTCTGGCTCTGCTGCCACTCGGCGCTGCCTGCAACGCCACTGAGCCCGGCTGCGACAGCCCCACGGCCGCCTACCAGGGCGGCCGCTACAGCGATGCGACCGAGGCCTTCGAGCGCCAGTTGCGGCGTGTCGAGCAGAGCGATTCGGTGGGCCGTGAGCTGGCGTTGAACAACCTGATGCTGGCCAATCTGCGCACCGGGCATGCCGGTATGGCCCGCGCCTGGCTGGCACGGGCGCTGGAGGAGAGGATGAGCAGCCCAGCCACACCCGTCACACTGAGACGGCAGGCCGCGGGGCGCTTGGCGCTCAGGCCTGGGTCAGGTACCAGCGCCAATCCTGCT
Source organism: Pseudomonas sp. KH_027 (assembly GCF_057838565.1). Taxonomy (NCBI): domain Bacteria; kingdom Pseudomonadati; phylum Pseudomonadota; class Gammaproteobacteria; order Pseudomonadales; family Pseudomonadaceae; genus Pseudomonas; species Pseudomonas sp. KH_027. The sequence continues at coordinate 4,743,589 of NZ_CM174470.1, read as the reverse complement.
CGCCGACCTCGCCCATGAACTGGCGGTATTCCTCGTGCTTGATCGCCAGGTAGACCTTGAGAAACTCCGCACCGAAGACTTCCTTGGCCCAGCTGGAGGCTTCCAGCGCACGCAGGGCGGTGAGCCAGTCGGTCGGCAGGAACTCCGTGGCCTGGGCATAGCCGTTGCCGACGATCGGCGCGCCGGGGTCGAGCTGTTGGCGGATGCCATGGTGAATGCCGGCGAGAATGGCTGCCGCCGCCAGATACGGGTTGGCGTCGGCGCCGCAGATGCGGTGCTCGATATGCCGGCTCTTGGCCGGGCCACCCGGTACGCGCAGCGACACGGTGCGGTTGTTGATGCCCCAGGTCAGCGCCAGCGGTGCGTAGCTGTTGGCCTGGAAGCGGCGGAAGGAGTTGGCGTTGGGGCAGAACAGTGCCAGGGAGTCCAGCAGGGTGGCCATCATGCCGCCGATGGAGTGGCGTAGCAGCGGCGTACCGGCGGGGTCTTCGCTGGCGTAGAGGTTAGTGCCCTGTTCATCGGCCAGGCTGACGTGCATGTGCATGCCGGTGCCGGCCAGATCACCAAAGGGTTTGGCCATGAAGCAGGCTTGCAGCCCGTGCTTGTTCGCCACGCCTTTGACCAGGCGCTTGTAGCGGACGCCTTCGTCGATGGCTTGTAGCGCGTCGTAGCGGTGTTCGAGGGTGATCTCCACCTGCCCCGGGGCGTATTCGGAAATCGCCGTGCGTGCCGGCAGGCCCTGGGCGTCGCAAGCGTCGTAGAGGTCATTGAGGAACGACTGCAACTGCTCCAGTTCGTATACGCCATACACCTGGGTGGCGTGTGGGCGCGCGCCGTTGGCCTGGCGTGCCGGCAGCGGTCGACCGTTTTCGCCGCGTTCGCGGTCGAGCAGGTAGAACTCCAGCTCGACCGCCATCACCGGGTGATAGCCCTCGGCTTTCAGGTCGTCGATCACCTTGACCAGCACATGCCGCGGGTCGGCCACGGCGGCGGGTTGGCCCTGCTGCGGGTGCATGCTCACCTGCAGCTGGCCGGTCGGCTGCTGCCGCCAGGGTTGCAGGGTCAGGCTGCCGGGCAGCGGGTAGGTCCAGCAGTCGGCATCGCCGACCTCCCAGACCAGGCCGGTGTCCTCGACATCCTCGCCGTTGATGGTCAGGGCAAGAATGGTGCTCGGCAATGGCCGGCCGTTTTCATAGATCGCCAGCAGCTCTTCCCGGTGCAGCAACTTGCCGCGCGGCACGCCGTTGCTGTCGATGATGAACAGCTCGATGCTGCGCACCTCGGGATGGGCGGCGAGAAAGTCCTGGGCTTCTTTGATGTCGGCGAATTGCATGGGGGTGTCCTGTTGTCTGGTTTTCTCCCCTCCCACTGGCGGGAGAGGGGCTTATTGCCGAGCGCCGGGGATGGCCAGCAGCTCGCTCAGTGCCTCATCCAGCGTAGCCAACAGGCGATCGACATCGCTGACGCTGGTGTCGGGGCAGCACAGGGTCATGTTGTGGAACGGCGTGATCAGGATGCCGCGGTTGATCAGGTACAGGTGCAAGGTCATCTGCAGGCTGTCGTGGAAGGCCGCTTCGGCCTCGGCGCCGGTTTTCGGCGACTGCGGGCAGAACTGGAATTCGCTGCGGGCGCCGAGTTCGGTCACCGACCAGGCGAGGCCGTGCTTGTCGATCAGTTGGCGATAGCCGTCCGCCAGGCGCGCGGCCAGCGGCAGCATGTGCGCATAGGCGGCCTCGGTCATGACCTCGCTGAGGTTGGTGCGCATGCAGTGCATGGCCAGGGCGTTGGCCGACAGCGTGGTGCCCATGCCGCTGTGACCGTGGCCTTCGCCGTGCGCGCTGGCGTGGCTGCGGGCCTGTTGCATGGCCGTGGCCATCTCCGCGCTGCAACCGTAGACCGAGCAGGGCACGCCACCGGCGATCGGTTTGCCGAGGGTGATGAAGTCCGGCTCCAGGCTCCAGGCGCGGGTGCAGCCGCCGGGGCCGGTGGAGATGGTGTGGGTTTCGTCGATAATTAACAGGCTGCCGTACTGCCGAGTCAGTTCGCGCAACTTGGCGTGGTAACCGGGGTCGGGCAGGACCATGCCGATATTGGTCATCGCCGGCTCGCACAGCACCGCCGCCACGTCACCCTGGGCCAATGCCGCTTCGAGGGCGGCGAGGTCGTTGAAGGGTACGGCGCGGCTGTATTGGGTCAGGTCATAGGCCTGGCCGAGCAGGCCGGGGCGGTGCACGGTGCTGCCGTTCTGGTGGCGCACCATGACGTCGTCGACGGTGCCGTGGTAGCAGCCGTCGAACACCAGCAAGGTGTTGCGCCCGGTGATTGCACGCGCCCAGCGCAGGACGAAGCGGTTGGCGTCGGTGGCGGTGGTCGCGACTTGCCAATAGGGCAGGCCGAAGCGCTCGGCGAGCAGCTCGCCGGCGACGACCGCATCTTCGCCGGGGAGCATGGTGGTCAGGCCGTTGCCGCCTTGTTCGGCGAGGGCGCGGGCGATCGGTGCCGGCGAGTGGCCGAACATGCTGCCGGTGTCGCCGAGGCAGAAATCGACGTACTCGTGGCCATCGACGTCATAGAAGCGCGCGCCTTGGGCACGGCTGACAAACAGCGGCGAAGGCGTCGACCAGTCGCTCATCCAGTGCATCGGCACGCCACCGAACAGCGAGTGGCGGGCGCGCTCGGCGAGGGCGATGGACTTGGGGTTGTGTGCGAGGAAGCGAGCGCGCTCACGGGCGGCTAAGGTTTCCACGGCGCTTTCGCTGATACCGCTGGCGGTCATTTTGAACACCTCGTTCGAATTTTCGCACATGATGGTTTTGTGATCACAGAACTGTCAATAGCTGCCATTAAAAAGCCGATAAGCTACAATCTGCAAAATTTGTGATCACAAAGAGAATTTTATGTCGATCGGCTCATGGCAAGGACAGGTCGCATTGGTCAGCGGTGCCGGCAGCGCCGAGGGCATTGGTTTTGCCATCGCCCGGCGGCTGGCGCGTGAAGGCGTGCGCCTGCTGCTGACGGCCAGCAGCGAGCGCGTGCAGCAACGCGCGGCCGAATTGGCGGCGCAAGGTATCGAGGTGCGCGCGGCCAGTGCCGACCTCACCGACGAAGCGCAGGTGGCCGAGCTGGTGGCCTGGGCCGAGGCGCAATGGGGGCGGGTGGACATCCTGGTGAACAACGCCGGCATGGCGCAACTGGGCAGTGCCGAACCTTTCGCCGAGGTCGTCAGTATGGACCTGGCCACCTGGAACCTGTCGCTGACGCGCAACCTGACCAGCACCTTCCTGCTCACCCGCGCCCTGCTGCCGGGCATGCAGGCGCGTGGTTACGGGCGCATCGTCAATATCAGCTCGACCACCGGCACCCGCGGCAGCAACCTCGGCGAGGCGGCCTACAGCGCGGCGAAGGCCGGCATGGTCGGTCTGAGCATGGGCTTGGCGCTGGAAGTGGCGAAGCGGGGCATCACGGTCAACAGCATCGCGCCCGGCTGGATCGCCACCGCTTCCAGCCGTGAAGAAGAACAACGCGCCGCGCGCTACACGCCACTGGGGCGTGCCGGCCGTCCCGAGGAAGTCGCCGCCGCCGTGGCCTTTCTCGCCTCCCCTGAAGCCAGCTACATCACCGGCGAGTTGCTGGTGGTGGATGGCGGCAACTGTCTGATCGAAAACAAGGTACCCTGAAGATGACGCACGACTGCAGCCTGACCCTGAGCCAACTGCCGGCACCGCCGGCCTCTGCACGGTGACGCGCGGATGGCCGACAACCTGCAGGAACAGCTGTACCGACGTATTCGCGAGCGCTTGCTGGCCGGGCAGTTCCAACCCGGCGAGCGCCTGAAAATCCGCGATCTGGCCGCCGCCTGGGGCACCAGCCCGATGCCGGTGCGCGCCGCCTTGCAGCGCTTGGTGGCCGAGGGCGCGCTGGAGGCCGAGCCGCAGCGCTCGGTACGTGTTCCACCGATGACCCGCGAACGCTTTCAGCAGGTGTTCCAGGTGCGCCTGGCGCTCGAAGGCCTGGCGGTGGAAGCCGCCACGCCGCGCCTGACGGCCAGCGACCTGGCGAGCCTGCAAGGCTGTGTCGAGCGGATGGAAAGCGCGCTGGAACGCCGCGATGTACAGGGCTACCTGAACGACAACAGCCTGTTCCATCTGACGCTCTACCAGGCCTGCGCCAACCCAGTGCTGCTGCGCATGATTGAAACGCTGTGGTTGCAGGTCGGGCCGTTCTTCAACCGGCTGTTCACCGAGGCCGATTTGTCGCTGCGTCTCAATGACTTCCACGACGACACCTTCAAGGCGCTGCAGGCCGGCGATGGCAAAGCGGCGCGGGCGGCGATGGAGCAGGACCTGACCTATTTCGGCCAGTTCCTCCTCAACCTGCTGGAACTGGAAAACACCCAGGCCAAGAACGGCGGCTGAGATGAGCATCTCTGGATCCCCGCCCGCGCGGGCGGGAACCCAGTAAAGGCTCGACGCCAATAACTGTTTCAATCTATTGCGCTTGGCCGCCGCCAGGCTGCCTGGTGATAACCTGCCAACACGTCCCAGGCGCCCGCCGGGCCTCTGGGACGCCCCCATTTCCTACATGGGCTCCAACGGAGCCAAGCGAGAAACCTGAGCGCGGGCAGCTGCTTTGCGTGCTGAAAAGGAGCGAGTGGTCATGCATGCCATCAGTTTTATCCAGGATCTGGCTGTGATCATGCTGGTCGCCGGGATGGTGACCATCCTCTTTCATCGCTTCAAGCAGCCGGTAGTGCTCGGCTACATAGTCGCCGGCTTCATCATCGGCCCGCACACCCCGCCGTTCGCCCTGATCCACGATGAGCAGACGATCAAGACCCTCGCTGAGCTGGGGGTGATCTTCCTGATGTTCTGCCTCGGGCTCGAGTTCAGCCTGCGCAAACTGTTCAAGGTCGGCGCCACCGCCTTTATCGCGGCCTTTCTGGAAATCGTGCTGATGATCTGGATCGGTTACGGGATCGGCAGCTATTTCGGCTGGAACACCATGGATTCGCTGTTCCTCGGCGCCATTCTGGCGATTTCCTCGACCACCATCATCGTCAAGGCGCTGGGCGACCTGAAGATGAAGAACGAGCGCTTCGCCCAGCTGATTTTCGGCGTGCTGATCGTCGAAGACATCCTCGGCATCGGCATCATCGCCCTGCTTTCCGGGATCGCCCTGAGCGGCACGGTGGAAGCCGGGCAAGTGTTCGCCACGGTCGGCAAGCTCAGTTTGTTCATGATCGTCGCGCTGGTCATCGGCATCCTGCTGGTGCCGCGCCTGCTGGCTTACGTGGCGCAGTTCGAAAGCAACGAGGTGCTTTTGGTCACCGTGCTCGGCCTGTGTTTCGGCTTCTGCCTGCTGGTGGTCAAGCTGGAGTACAGCATGGTCCTCGGCGCCTTCCTGATCGGTGCGATCATGGCCGAGTCGCGCCAGTTGGTGCAGATCGAGCGCTTGATCGAGCCGGTACGCGACCTGTTCAGCGCAATCTTTTTCGTCGCCATCGGCCTGCTGATCGACCCCGCCGTGCTGATCGAATACGTCTGGCCGATCCTGGTGATTACCTTCGCGGTGGTGGTCGGCAAAGTGTTGTCCTGCAGCATCGGTGCCTTTATCGCCGGCAATGACGGGCGCACCTCGCTGCGGGTCGGTATGGGCCTGTCGCAGATCGGCGAGTTCTCGTTCATCATCGCCGCGCTCGGCATCAGCCTGCAGGTCACCAGCGACTTTCTCTACCCGGTGGCGGTGGCGGTTTCGGCCCTCACTACTCTGCTGACGCCGTACCTGATCCGCGCCGCCGACCCGCTGTCGCTCAAATTGGCCAGTCTCATGCCGCAACCGGTGGCGCGGGTATTCGGCATGTACGGCGAGTGGCTGCGCAGTATCCAGCCGCAGGGGCAGGGCGCGGTGCTGGCCGGGATGATTCGCAAGATCCTGCTGCAGGTCGGGGTGAACATCGCCCTGGTGGTGGCGATCTTCTTCAGCGGCGCTTATTTCGCCGGCACCCTGGCGACCTACCTGAGTGGCTGGGTGCAGCCGGAAAACCTGCAGAAAGGCCTGATCTGGGGCGCCGCGCTGCTGCTTTCACTGCCGTTCTTGATCGCCGCCTACCGCAAGCTCAAGGCGCTTTCCATGCTGCTGGCGGAAATGGGCGTGACGGCGGAGATGGCGGGGCGGCACACCGTGCGAGTGCGCAAGGTGATTGCCGAGCTGATCCCGCTGCTCTCGCTGGCAGTCATCATGTTGCTGCTGATGGCGCTATCAGCGAGCATCCTGCCGACCCTGGAGCTGCTGGTGGTGATCGCTCTGCTGGCCGCGGGCGTCAGCGCCTTGCTCTGGCGCTGGCTGATCCGCGTGCATACACGCATGCAGGTCGCCCTGCTGGAAACCCTGGAGCAGGGCGGGGACGACCCGCACCGCTGACGCGGATTTCGGCGCGCGGGCTGCTGCGCGGCGAGGCTGCTCTGGGGGAGTGCCGCCCGAAACCATGCACCCGATCGATCAGCTTTCCAGCCAGACCTCACGGGCCCACTTCCACACCGAGTCCCAGCTTTCGTCGGTGAGGTCTTCTTCGTCGCCGTCCCACAGCAGCACGGTGCCGTCCAGCTCGACGCAGTAGTAGTTGCCGTGGTCTTCGCAGAGCGGAATCAGCTCGCGCGGCACGCCGAGCGACCAGGCCACCGAGGCCACTTCCGGCAGGTAGGTGTGCGACTGCGGGTCGGTGACGGTCACCGGCTCCAGGCGGCCGTAAACCACATCGCTGACCTTGAGCAGAAATTCGCGGAACTCGAAGGGGATGTTGATCAACAACTGTTCTTCGATTTCCACCAGCAATTCTTCTTCCGGCAGCTCCAGGGGCACCGGGACTTTCTCGTTCAGTTCACGCAGCTCGTCGATCACTTCTTCCATGGCATAGAACCTCTCACGTGGGATGGCGCGTTTTATACAGTAGCTCGGCGCAAGCGCAATGCCTGCGATTCACTGAATAGAAAAACCCCAGCGTTGGCTGGGGTTCTTGTGCAGCGCAGAGGCCAGTCAGACTCAGCTGTTCTGACGAATACCCGCCACCAACCACGGCGAGTTGTCGCCGTTGACGCGTTCCATCCGCCAGCTTTCGCTGAAGGCTTCGCCCTGGTCGAAACGCGAGCTTTTTTCGATGCCGCGGAAGGTCAGGGTGGCAACAGTCTTGTCGGCCAGCTCATCGATGCCATCGAGCTGCGCCTGCAGGTCATCGACATAAGTGGACTGGAAGCCGTCACCGAGGCTGGCGCGTTCTTCCTTGAGGAAGCTGAGCATCTGCGGGGTGACGAATTCGGCGATCTTGTCCAGCTCGGCTGCGTCCCAGTGTTGTTGCAGGGACATGAAGTGCTCACGACCGGCTTCGATGAAGCGCTGCTCGTTGAACCAGCTCGGTGCATTGATCACTGGCGCGGCTGCGGCGCTGCTGCCACCGAAGATCGAGGGCGTTTGCGCTTGATCGGCACCCGGCATCTGCCGCTGCATCGGGGCATAGCCGGCAGTGGCCGGTTGACCTTGTGCCTGCTGGCGACGGCGAGCGGAGATGAAACGGAACGCCAGGAAGGCGATCAGGCCGATGATCAGGAAGTCGAAGATCTGCATGCCCTGGAAGCCATCGCCCATGAACATCGAGGCGAGCAGGCCACCGGCGGCGAGGCCGGCCAGCGGGCCGAGCCAGCGCGAGGCACCGCTGGCGGCGGCAGGGGCTGCACGGCCTGGGGCAGCGGCTTGGCTGGCCGGCGGCGTGGCTTGGCGAGTTTGATGAGTCGGCGCCGAGCCGAAGGATTTACCGCCGCCCATGCGTCTGGCATTGGCATCCAGGCTGAGCGTCAGGGCGACGCACAGCACCATGGCAAGGCTGAGGAAACGCTTCATTGTTGGAGCTCTCTCTTAATTGATTCAACGCGCGCCATGTTGCACAGGCTGGGTGCCTATGGCCAGCGCCAGAGTGTTTCGGGCTTTTGCCTAACTTCGCAGCAGCACGAGCAAGGGCGCGCAGCGCAGCTGGCGGCGCATGAAGGCGCGCAGATCGGCTTCTTCTTCCCATGGGCTGCGCAGCCAGTGGAGAAAGGTACACAGGTAGGCGCTGCTCAGCAGGCTTTCTTCGATTATTCGGCTGAGGGCGTATTTGTCACGGCGGGCCGCTTCACGCCACCACTGCACCGTGCGGCTGATGCGCAGCAGGCCCAGTACCTGCAGATGCAGGTGGCCAGGTTCGAATTTGTACAGCAGCATCTGCGCGGTGACCGTACGGTGCGCGGCCAGGCTCTGCAGCCAGGCGATCAGCAGTTCTTCCAGGCGCTTGCCGGGCTGCAGGGCCGCTAAGTCAGGCGCCTGGGCGCGGGCCAGCATGGCGCTGTCCGCCCGATCGAACCAGGCCTCGACGAGGTCGTCTTTCTGCCGGTAATGGCGGGCGATGGCATCCAGGCCGACTTCCAGGCGCTCGGCGACCGCGAACAGCTGCAGGCGCTCCCAGCCACAGGCATCGGCCAGTTCCAGGGCGCAGTCGAGGATTTGCTTGGCGGTGGGCGATCGATTCATCGGGCGTACCTCGCCTGCAAGTATGAATCCTCAGCCTGGGGTTGCTGCCGAAAACGACCAACGGAGTCTGCAGGCCCTGCCAGCCGGCGCGGTCGTCAGGGTTTGAGTGCCAGCAGGATCACGCCGGCAGTGACCAGGCTGATGCCGCACCACTGGCGCAGGTCTAGCTTCTCGCCCAGCAGGGTGACCCCGAGCAGCGCCACCAGCACCACGCTGAGCTTGTCGACCGGTGCGACCAGCGCAGCCTGGCCAAGCTTGAGTGCACGGAAATAGCAGATCCACGAAGCGCCGGTGGCCAGCCCGGAAAGCGTCAGGAACAGGTAGCTTTTGGCCGAGATCGAACCGAGCGGCTGGTATTGGCCGGTGGCATACAGGATCAGCGCCAGGCTGAAGAGGATCACCACGGTGCGCAACAGGGTGGCGAAATCGGAATTGACCTGCTCGATGCCGATTTTGGCGAAGATCGCCGTCAGCGCCGCGAACAAGGCCGAGAGCAGGGCCCAGAAGGTCCAGGAAGACAGCAGACCGTTGCCCATCGAGGGTGCTCCTCGCCAGGGTGCATTCCCCGGCCTGTCTTCACCAACGCATTGGAATAACACTACACCCGTGGGAGCGGGCCATGCCCGCACAAGCATCGCGGGCATGGCCCGCTCCTACGAAATGTTGTGTGCAACCCCGCCCGTAGCGGTCAGATTACGCCGGCTCCAGCTTGGCATAACCGAGCATCAGCCATTTGCTGCCTTCGTCGGCGAAATTCACCTGCACCCGCGCCTGGGCGCCGGCGCCTTCGAAGTTGAGGATCACCCCTTCGCCGAACAGCGCGTGTTTCACCGCCTGGCCGAGGCGGAACTCGGTTTCCGGCACCTCGGCATTGGCGAACATGCTGCTGGTGTTGGCGCCGCGGTTGCTGTTGCCATAGGGCCGGCTGACGCTGTTGGACAGCCGCACTTCCTGAATCAGCGCCGGCGGAATCTCACGCACGAAGCGCGAGACCTTGTTGTAGGTCTCGCTGCCATACAGCCGGCGGGTCTCGGCGTAGGTCATCACCAGTTGCTGCATGGCGCGGGTGATGCCGACATAGGCCAGACGGCGTTCTTCCTCGAGGCGGCCGGGCTCTTCCAGGCTCATCTTGTGCGGGAACAGGCCTTCTTCCATGCCGACCAGGAACACCTGCGGGAACTCCAGGCCCTTGGCGCTGTGCAGGGTCATCAGTTGTACGCTGTCTTCGTGCTCGTCGGCCTGGGTGTCGCCGGATTCCAGCGAGGCGTGGCCGAGGAAGGCCGCCAGCGGGGTCTGCTCGTCGTCCTCGTTGTTCTCGAAGTTGCGCGCCGCGCTGACCAGTTCCTCGAGGTTTTCCACCCGCGCCTGGCCTTTCTCGCCCTTTTCTTCCTTGTGGTAGGTGATCAGCCCGGATTGCTCGATGACGGTCTGGGTCATCAGGTGCAACGGCATCTGCAGGACTTTGGCGGCAAGGTTCTCGATCAGCTCGACAAAGGCGCCCAAGGCACCGGCGGCGCGCCCGGTCAGGCCCTTGTTGGCGATCAGCTGGCGCATCGCCTCCCACATCGACAGGTCGGCATGCCGGGCGTGATCGCGGATCGCTTCGACGGTCTTTTCGCCGATGCCACGCGCCGGCACGTTGATCACCCGCTCCAGCGCCGCATCGTTGCCGCGGCCGTCGAGCAGGCGCAGGTAGGCCATGGCGTTCTTGATTTCGGCGCGTTCGAAGAAGCGCTGGCCGCCGTAGATGCGATAGGGAATCTTCTCCCGCAGCAGCGCCTCTTCCAACACCCGCGACTGGGCGTTGGAGCGATAGAGAATGGCGATATCGCTGCGCGCCAGGCCGGTTTTCAGCGCACTTTCGATGCTTTCCACCACGTAACGCGCTTCATCGTGTTCGTTGAAGGCGGCGTACAGGTTGATCGGTTCGCCTTCGCCGCCATCGGTCCACAGCTCTTTGCCGAGGCGCCCGCTGTTGTTGACGATCAGCGCGTTGGCGGCCTTGAGGATGCCCGCCGTGGAGCGGTAGTTCTGCTCCAGGCGAATGGTTTCGGCGTCGGGGAAGTCGCTGGAGTACTGATGAATGTTCTCGATCTTCGCCCCACGCCAGCCGTAGATCGACTGATCGTCGTCGCCCACCACCATCAGGCTGTCGCCGCCCTTGCCGAGCAGCCGCAGCCAGGCGTACTGCACGGCGTTGGTATCCTGGAATTCGTCGACCAGGATGTGCCGGAAGCGCCGCTGGTAATGTTCGAGCAGGCCCGGATGGTCGCGCCACAGGTCCAGCGCGCGCAGCAGCAGCTCGGAGAAGTCGATCACCCCGGCGCGCAGGCAGGCCGCCTCATAGGCTTCGTAGATCTTGCGCATGGTGGCGAGGAACAGATCGCCGCTGGCCTGGATGTGTTGCGGGCGCAGGCCTTCGTCCTTTTGCCCGTTGATGAACCACTGGGCCTGGCGTACCGGCCAGCGCTGCTCGTCCAGGCCGAGGTCGCGGATCACCCGTTTGACCAGTCGCTGCTGGTCGTCGCTGTCGAGAATCTGGAAGCTCTGGCTCAGGCCGGCTTCCTGCCAGTGCGCGCGCAGCAGGCGGTGCGCCAGGCCGTGGAAGGTGCCGACCCACATGCCAGCGGGGTTGACGCCCATCAGCTGTTCGATGCGCTGGCGCATCTCGGCCGCGGCCTTGTTGGTGAAGGTCACCGACAGGATCGAGTGTGACGAGGCGTGCTCGACCTGGATCAGCCAGGCGATGCGATGCACCAGCACACGGGTTTTGCCGGAACCTGCGCCGGCCAGAACCAACTGACGTCCCACCGGGGCTGCTACAGCCTGGCGTTGGGCATCGTTGAGGGAATTCAGCAAAAGGGAGAGATCGTCGCGCATCGCGGCATTCTAGGGGGCTGGGATAGCCAGGGCAAACGCCAAGCGGCGGATGACCGCCTGGTCAGCCCGACGGGCGGGTACCGGCTATCGAAAGTACAGGCTGACGGGAGGGAAAATGCCGCACTTGAGCCTTGGGTGATGCGTCTGGCTCGGGTATGCTCCGGCGACGTTTAGGCACACCATTATAAGAAAATAGCCTATGACCGCTGACCCAAGGACTCCCCCGGTGTCGTCGTCTGTGGACGCCGACCGGGATATTCGCCAGCTCTTCGCCACCGACATGGCGGTTGAGCGCACCCGTCTGCTCTATGAGGGCTCACGGATTCCCACGCTGTTCATGCTGCTCAGCGGCCTGGCCTGCGCGTACCTGTTGTGGGCCCCGCAGGGCGGCCTGCTGCTTTCCTGCTGGTTGGTCGGGCTGGTGCTGTTGGCGGTACTGCAGCTGATCCAGGTGGCGGCCTTCAATGCCGCGCTGCCCTCGCGCCAGGCCAAGCCACACTGGCGGCGGATGTTCCAGCTCGGCGCTGCGGCCTCCGGGATGACCCTGGCCATCGGCGCGATCACCCTGGTGCCGCCGGATGCCTTTCACCAGCAGGTGCTGATGTTCGGCCTGATCGCCGCGGCGATCCTCTCCGCCAGTATCGCCTATGCGGTCAGCCTCCCGGCTTTCCTGGTCTTCGCCTTGCCGTGCCTGCTGCCGGCGGTGGGCTATCTGCTGCTCAGCAACCACCCATTGCAGCAAGGCTGGGGCCTGCTCGGGCTGATTCTGTTCGCCGCGCTGCTGGTGGTGGCCTGGCAGGTCAATCGCCTGGTGCAACGCAGTTTGCTCCAGCGTTTTCACAATCAAGCGCTGATCAGCCGCCTGGAATACGCCAAGGCCCAGGCCGAGGGGCTCAATGGCGAGTTGGCGCGTGAGGTGGAACAACGCCGGCGCGCCGAACGCGAATTGCGCCAGGCCCACAGCGAGTTGGAAATGCGCGTTGCCCAGCGCACCCTGGAACTGGACGAGGCCAGCCACGCCCTGAGCAAGAGCGAGGAGCGTCTGGCGCTGGCGCTGGAGGCCAGCGAGCTGGGCATGTGGGACTGGAACCTGGTGAGCGACGAGGTGCACCACTCGCACCTCAAGGAGATTTTCGGGGTCGAGCCGGATGAGGTGAAGGCCATGCTGCGCGACCTCAAGCCACGGCTGCACCCGGAAGACCTGCCCTTGCTGCGGCGTACCCTGGTCGAGCACATGAAGGGGCTGAGCGACGGCTACCAGATCGAATACCGCGTGCGCCACACCAATGGTCAGTGGGTGTGGATCGAGGATCGCGGCCGCGCGGTGGAGCGCGATACCCAGGGTCGGGTCACCCGCATGCTCGGCACCCGCCGCGATATCAGTGGCTGGAAGAGCCGCGAAGAAGAGCAACGCCTGGCCGCCACCGTGTTCGAGGCGGCGAGCGAGGGCATCATCATTCTTGACCCCGACTACCTGGTACTGGCGGTCAATCAGGCCTACAGCAAGGTCACCGGTTACACCCGCGACGAAGTGCATGGGCGCAGCGTCGCCCGCTTGATCGGCAGCCGGGCCACGCGCCGCCAGTACGAGCTGATCCGCCAGGAGCTGGAGCTGAGCGGCAAATGGCAGGGCGAGCTGATCGAAACCCGCAAGAATGGCGAACTTTACCCGCAATGGCTGCAACTCAATGTGGTGCACGACGCGCGGGGGCGGGTCAGCCATATCGTCGGCTTCTTCGCCGACCTGTCGTCGCGCCGCGATGCGGAGGAGCGCCTGCGTTACCTCTCGCACTACGACGAACTGACCGGGCTGGCCAACCGCACGCTGTTCAAGGCGCGCCTGCATGAGGCCAGCCAGCGTGCGCGGCAGAACGGCCGCAGCCTGGCCCTGCTGCATATCGACCTGGATCGTTTCAAAATGCTCAACGACAGCCTCGGCCACGAAGTCGCCGACCAACTGTTGCGGCAGATGAGCCGTCGCCTGACCCAGGCGGTACCGGAGGCCGACACCTTGGCGCGGCTCTCCGGCGATGAGTTCGCCGTGCTACTGGACTCCTACGGCAGCCTGTCGAGCCTGGCGCGGATGGCCAGCCGCCTGCTCACCAAGCTGCGCATGCCGATGACCGTCGGCGGCCAGGAACTGGTGGTCAGTGCTTCCGTTGGCATCAGCCTGCTGCCGGACAACGCGCGGGAAATCTCCGCCCTGATCAGCCAGGCCAACATGGCCATGCAGCACGCCAAGCACCTGGGCGGCAACACTTTCCAGTTCTTCACCGACAACCTGCAGGCCTGCACCCTCGAGCGCCTGCAGTTGGAAAACCAGCTGCGCAAAGGCATCGAGCTCGGCCAGTTGGAGGTCTTCTACCAGCCCAAGCTGTGCCTGGCCGACGACAGCATGAACGCTGCCGAAGCGCTGGTGCGCTGGCGCCATCCCGAGCTGGGCCTGGTGCCGCCGGGGGATTTCATCGGCCTGGCCGAGGAAACCGGGCTGATCGCCGCCATCGGCGAATTCGTCTTGCGCCAAGCCTGCTGGCAGGCGCGCGAATGGCAGCGCGAGGGCCTGGCGGATATCCGCGTTTCGGTGAACCTCTCGGTGCACCAGTTGCGCCAGGGCAACCTGACCAGCCTGGTGCGCCAGGTGCTCGACGAAACCGGCCTGGCGCCACGGTTCCTGGAGCTGGAGCTGACCGAAAGCCAGCTGCTCGACAATGTCGAGAATGTCATCGCCACCTTCCAGCAGCTGCGCGACATGGGCGTGAAACTGGCGATCGACGACTTCGGCACCGGCTACTCCTCGCTCAGTTACCTCAAGCGCTTCCCGGTGGACTACGTGAAGATCGACCAGACCTTCATCCGTGACCTTTCCGCCAACGGCGAAGACGCCGCCATCACCCGCGCCATCATCGCCATGGCCCACAGCCTGGAGCTGAAGGTGGTCGCCGAAGGCGTGGAAACCCAGGCGCAGATGGACTTCCTCAAGGCCCAGCACTGCGACGAGATCCAGGGCTTCCTGATCAGCCGGCCGGTTGAGGCGCTGGTGTTTGCGCAGCTGCTGCGCGAGCAAAGCCTGGCATCGTAGCGGGCGCGGGTGGGCGGCTTGCCCGGCGTTTGGCTGGTCGCAGGCATCGAGCGTCGATTGACGACTAGAGAGCTACTACTCCAGCCACTTGCGCCCTTGCAGTTCGAGCAGGCTCTGCGCCTGTTCGGGACCGTTGGAGCCGGCTGGGTAGGGGCGCGGGTTCTGGTAGTACTCGAGCCAGCCTTTGAGGATCGGGTCGACCCAGCTCCAGGCGGCTTCCACCTCGTCGCGGCGCATGAACAGGGTCGAGTCGCCTTCGATCACGTCCAGCAGCAGCCGCTCGTACGCATCCCAGCGGCGTTTCTGGCGGAAGGCCTGGGCCAGGTTGAGGTCCAGCTCCACCGGTGCCAGGCGCATGCCTTTGCCAGGGGTCTTGCCCATCAGTTGCAGGCTGATGCGTTCCTCCGGCTGCAGGCGGATCAGTAGGCGGTTGGGTTGGCTGCCGTCGAACAGGCGATGGGGCACCGGCTTGAACTGGATGACGATCTCCGACGCCTTCTTCGCCATGCGCTTGCCGGTGCGCAGGTAAAACGGTACGCCGGCCCAGCGCCAGTTGTCGATTTCAACCTGGAGGGCGACAAAGGTCTCGGTATCGCTGTCGTTGTCGACATTTTTCTCGAAGTAGTACGCCGGCACTTCCTGCCCGCCGATCTTCCCGGCGGCGTATTGGCCGCGCACGGTCTGGTCCTGCACATCAAGGCCGCTGATCGGTTTCAGTGCTTCGAGGATCTTCAGCTTTTCGTTGCGCACGGCTTCAGCGTCGAAGCGCACCGGTGCTTCCATGGCCACCAGGCAGAGCAGCTGCAGCAGATGGTTCTGGATCATGTCGCGCATGGCGCCGGAACGGTCGTAGTAGGCGCCGCGGTTTTCCACGCCGAGGGTTTCGCAGACGCTGATCTGCACATGGTCGATATGCCCAGCGCGCCACACCGGCTCGAACAGGGCATTGGCAAAGCGCAGGGCCATCAGGTTCTGGACTGTCTCTTTGCCCAGGTAGTGGTCGATGCGAAACACCCGCGACTCATCGAATACTGCGCCGATCGCGGCGTTGATGGCTTTGGCCGATTCCAGCGAATGGCCGATCGGTTTTTCCAGCACGATGCGCGCGTGGGGCCCGGCGAGGCCGGCGATGGCCAGGTGCGCGGCGATGTCTTCGAACAGGTCCGGCGCGGTGGCCAGGTAGTAGACCCGCACCCGTTGCTCGGCATGCCCGAGGTGCTTGGCCAAGCGGCCGAAATCGGCGCTTTGCGAGGCATCCATGGCGAAGTAGTCGAGGCGGGCGGCGAAGCTGCTCCAGGTCGCCGCATCGAAGTCGGCGCGGGCGATCTGGGCCCGGCAACGCCGTTCGGCCAGCGCCTGATACGCCTCGCGTGCCAATGCGCTGCGGGCCAGGGCGAGGATGCGCATGTCGGCATGCAGGCGGCCGTCGCGGTGCAGGTGATAGAGCGCCGGCAGCAGTTTGTGCAGCGCCAGATCACCGGTGCCGCCAAATACCAGCATGTCGCAAGGGATGGTTAACAAGGGGGCTCCAAGCGCGGTTTACCTGGGCGGGAGGCGGGTCATGTAGTATAACTACACGCACGCTACAACCCGGCGTAGAACCGCTCAATGCCTGCTGCGCTCGCGACGACATTGGAGCGATTCTCGCCGATCATAACCCATCAACAGAGCCAAACCCCTTGAACCTCTTGCAACACATCGCCCAGTCGCGTCACCTGTTACGAAAGTCGGAACTCAAGGTCGCCGATCACGTGCTGCTCGACCCCGCGGCGGTGATGCACAGTTCCATGGCTGACTTGGCCCATAGCGTTGGCATCAGCGAGCCGACCATCGTGCGTTTCTGTCGCGCCATCGGCTGCACCGGGTTCCAGGATCTGAAGCTGAAACTGGCCCAGAGCCTGGCGGCTGGCGCGAGTTTCGGCCAGTTCGCGATCCATGAAGACGATTCGGTCGCCGACTTCAGCCTGAAGATTTTCGACACCACCCTGCACACCCTCATCGAGGTGCGCGAAAAGCTCGACCCGAAGGCCCTGCAGCGCGCCATCGCCGCCTGCTCCCAGGCCCAGCGCGTGGAGTTCTATGGCTTCGGCGCCTCCGGTGCGGTGGCGGCGGATGCCCAGCACAAGTTCTTCCGCTTGCTGCTGACGGCGGCGGCCTATTCCGACCCGCACATGCAGGCGATGTCGGCGGTGACGTTGAAGCCGACCGATGTGGCCATCTGCATCTCGCAATCGGGGCGCTCCAAGGACTTGCTGATCACCGCCAATCTGGTGCGTGAGGCGGGCGCGACCTTGATCACCCTGTGCCCGAGCCAGACGCCGTTGGCCGAGTTGTCGACGGTCAACCTGGCCATCGACGTGCAGGAAGATACCGAGATCTACACCCCGCTGACCTCGCGCATCGCCCATCTGGTGGTGATTGATGTGTTGGCCATGGGCGTGGCCATGGCCCGCGGGCCAACCCTGGTCAATCACCTGAAAAGCGTCAAGCGCAGCTTGCGCAGCCTGCGTCTGTCGCCGAAGACGATCAAGGCCAGCGAAGACTGAAACCGCACGGTCACCGCAGTTTCATTGCGCTGCCGCTAAAACGTAATGCCTGTCGCCCATGCTGGTGCTCCCCGCACCTGTTCATGGGAGATCTGATATGGCTCGTTACCTGGACGACTCGCAACAGCACCTCGGCTCGGCGGCCAAAACCCGCCGTCAGCAGGAAGATCAGCGCCGTATGGCCTACCGCCGTGCCATCGAGGACTTCACCGAGCAGCGTCGGCTGCAGCAGGAGTTGGCGGACTTTCCCGAGCTGGTCGCCGCTAACTACCTGAATGCGGTGCGCTCGGCGTCCCGGCGAAGCGCGCCGCCAGCGCGCTGATCTGCGCGCGCTCGGCGCGGATAAAGGCGAAGAAGGTCTGCGCCACCGGCGACAGGTATTTGCCGCGTGGATGCACCAGGCACCAGCTGCGCATCAACGGTAATTCGCTGACCGGCAGTTCGTGCAACAGGCCGCCGTCCAGTTCGCGGCGCACCGCGTGGCGCGACAGCAGCGCCAGGCCGAGCCCGGCGATCACGCCTTCGCGCTGCGACTCCATCGAGCCCAGTTCGATGGTCTGGACGAAGTGCGCGCGTTTCTGGTGGCAGTAATCCTCGATGGCCTTGCGCGTGCCGGAGCCCTGCTCGCGCACCAGCAACGGCCAGTCGCAGAGGTCCTGCAGGCCGAGATTGCCGCGTTGGCATAACGGGTGCTCGGGCGGCGCCACGGCGATGATCGGGTTGTCGAGGAAGGGCAGGAACTCCAGTGACATATCCTGCGGTACCTGCGACATGATCAGCAGGTCGTCGCGGTTGGCGCTGAGCCGCCTGATCGTCTGCGCGTGATTGACCACCACCAGTTCCAGGTTGACCTCGGGATACTGGTGCTTGAAGGCGGCGAATAGGTGCGGCACGAAGTATTTGGCGCTGGACTCCACCGCCAGCTTGAGCTGGCCTTGTAGCGAGCCCTGCAAGTCCGAGAGCTGCATGTCGAGGCTTTCCAGGCGCCCGAAAATATCGCCACTGGCGCGTTGCAGTGCCTCGGCGGCGTCGGTCAGGTAGAGTTTTTTGCCGACATACTCGAACAATGGCTGGCCGACCAGCTCTTCCAGCTGGCGAATTTGCAGGCTGACCGCCGGTTGGGTCAGGGCCATTTCTTCGGCGGCGCGGCTGTAGGAAAGGCTTTCGCACACCGCCCGGAACACCTGCAGCTGACGTAACGTCATACGTAACAATGACTTACGCACGGGGCCCACCTGTCTATCAATGTCTGGTCGAGCAACTATAAGTCTTTGCTTATGGCTAACCCAATTATTATTGATTTTGGTTAATCGGCGCAGGGGGCTAGGGTGAATACGCGACAGGGCCTTGAATCCGCTTCAGGTGCTCGCGCATGGATCGACCGCGCATAAACGGTCGCCAGTTCACCAGGCCGAGGGAAACCTTCCGTGATCAAGAAAATCCTGATCGCTAACCGTGGCGAGATTGCCGTCCGTATCGTGCGCGCTTGCGCCGAGATGGGCATCCGCTCGGTGGCGATTTACGCCGATGCCGACCGCATGGCGCTGCATGTAAAGCGCGCCGACGAGGCCCACAGCATCGGTGCCGAGCCACTGGCCGGCTACTTGAACCCGCGCAAGCTGGTCAACCTGGCGGTCGAGACCGGGTGCGATGCGCTGCACCCCGGTTACGGCTTTCTCTCCGAGAACGCCGAACTGGCGGATATCTGCGCCGAGCGCGGAATCAAGTTCATTGGCCCGTCGGCCGAGGTGATCCGCCGCATGGGCGACAAGACCGAAGCCCGGCGCAGCATGATCAAGGCCGGCGTGCCGGTCACCCCAGGCACCGAAGGCAACGTCGCGGATATCCATGAAGCGCTGATCGAGGGCGACCGCATCGGTTACCCGGTCATGCTCAAGGCCACGTCCGGTGGCGGCGGCCGCGGCATTCGTCGTTGCAACAGCCGTGAAGAGCTGGAGCAAGCCTTCCCACGGGTGATCTCCGAAGCGACCAAGGCCTTTGGTTCGGCGGAAGTGTTCCTGGAAAAATGCATCGTCAATCCCAAGCACATCGAGGCGCAGATCCTCGGTGACAGCTTCGGCAACGTGGTGCACCTGTTCGAGCGCGACTGCTCGATCCAGCGCCGCAACCAGAAGCTGATCGAGATCGCCCCCAGCCCGCAACTGACCCCCGAGCAGCGCGCCTACATCGGCGACCTGGCGGTGCGAGCGGCGCAGGCGGTGGGTTACGAAAACGCCGGCACCGTGGAGTTCCTGCTCGCCGAGGGCGAGGTGTACTTCATGGAGATGAACACCCGGGTGCAGGTGGAACACACCATCACCGAGGAAATCACCGGCATCGACATCGTTCGCGAGCAGATCCGCATCGCCAGCGGCTTGCCGCTGTCGGTCAAGCAGGAAGACATCCAGTACCGCGGCTTCGCCCTGCAGTTCCGGATCAACGCCGAAGACCCGAAGAACAACTTCTTGCCCTCGTTCGGCAAGATCACCCGCTACTACGCGCCCGGCGGCCCCGGCGTGCGCACCGACACGGCGATCTACACCGGCTACACCATTCCGCCCTACTACGACTCCATGTGCCTGAAGCTGGTGGTCTGGGCCCTGACCTGGGAAGAGGCGATGGACCGTGGCCTGCGCGCGCTGGACGACATGCGCCTGCAAGGGGTGAAGACCACCGCCGCCTATTACCAGGAAATCCTGCGCAATCCGGAATTCCGCAGCGGTCAGTTCAACACCAGCTTCGTTGAGAGCCACCCGGAACTGACCAACTACTCGATCAAGCGCAAACCCGAAGAGCTGGCCCTGGCCATCGCCGCCGCCATCGCCGCCCACGCAGGCCTGTGAGGAATAGAACATGTCCAAGAAAATTTATGTAACCGACACCATCCTGCGTGACGCCCACCAGTCGCTGCTGGCGACCCGCATGCGCACCGAAGACATGCTGCCGATCTGCGACAAGCTCGACAAAGTCGGCTACTGGTCGCTGGAAGTCTGGGGCGGCGCGACCTTCGACGCCTGTGTGCGCTTCCTCAAGGAAGACCCGTGGGAGCGTCTGCGCCAACTGCGCGCGGCGTTGCCCAACACGCGCCTGCAAATGCTCCTGCGCGGGCAGAACCTGCTCGGCTACCGCCACTACAGCGATGACGTGGTGCGGGCGTTCGTCGCCAAGGCGGCGGTCAACGGTATCGACGTGTTCCGCATCTTCGACGCCATGAACGACGTGCGTAACCTGCGCGTGGCCGTCGAAGCGGTGAAAGCAGCCGGCAAGCACGCTCAAGGCACCATTGCCTATACCACCAGCCCGGTGCACACCATCGAAGCCTTCGTCGCCCAGGCCAAGCAGATGGAAGCCATGGGTTGCGACTCGGTCGCGATCAAGGACATGGCCGGCCTGCTGACCCCGTACGCCACCGGCGAACTGGTCAAGGCGCTGAAGGCCGAGCAATCGCTGCCGGTGTTCATTCACTCCCACGACACCGCCGGCCTGGCCGCCATGTGCCAGCTGAAGGCGATCGAAAACGGTGCCGACCATATCGACACCGCGATCTCCAGCTTCGCCTGGGGCACCAGCCATCCGGGTACCGAGTCGATGGTCGCCGCGCTCAAAGGCAGCGAGTTCGATACCGGCCTGAATCTGGAGCTGCTGCAGGAAATCGGCCTGTACTTCTACGCCGTGCGTAAGAAGTACCACCAGTTCGAAAGCGAATTCACCGCCGTCGACACCCGTGTGCAAGTCAATCAGGTGCCGGGCGGGATGATTTCCAACCTGGCCAACCAGCTCAAAGAGCAAGGCGCGCTGAGCCGCATGGGCGAAGTGCTGGCCGAGATCCCGCGGGTGCGCAAAGACCTTGGCTACCCGCCGCTGGTAACGCCGACCTCGCAGATCGTCGGCACCCAGGCGTTCTTCAACGTGCTGGCCGGCGAGCGCTACAAAACCATCACCAACGAAGTGAAGCTCTACCTGCAAGGCGGCTACGGCAAAGCGCCGGGCACTGTCGACGAGAAACTGCGGCGTCAGGCCATCGGCAGCGAGGACGTGATCGACGTGCGCCCGGCCGACCTGCTCAAGCCGGAGATGGACAAGCTGCGCGCCGAGGTCGGCGCCCTGGCCCAATCCGCCGAAGACGTGCTGACCTATGCGATGTTCCCGGACATCGGGCGCAAATTCCTCGAAGAGCGTGCGGCCGGCACCTTGGCCCCGGAAGTGCTGCTGCCGATTCCGGAAGCCGGCGGCGTGTCCGCTGCCGGCGGTGAAGGCGTGCCGACCGAGTTCGTCATCGACGTGCACGGCGAAAGCTACCGCGTCGACATCACCGGCGTTGGCGTGAAGACCGACGGCAAACGGCACTTCTACCTGTCGATCGACGGCATGCCGGAAGAGGTGGTGTTCGAGCCGCTCAACGAATTCGTCGGTGGCGGCGCCAGCGGCAAGCGCAAGCACGCCAGCGAGCCGGGCCACGTCAGCACCACCATGCCGGGCAATATCGTCGATGTGTTGGTCAAGGAAGGCGACACGGTGAAAGCCGGTCAGGCCGTGCTGATCAGCGAGGCGATGAAGATGGAAACCGAAGTCCAGGCGCCGATCGCCGGCAAGGTCACGGCCATCCATGTGGCCAAAGGCGACCGCGTCAATCCGGGCGAAGTGCTGGTCGAGATCGAGGCCTGATCGGTTAACGAACAAGTCCCTTTGGGGGAGCCGCGAGGCTCCCCTTTTTTATTCTCCGGCCTGTCAGGGCCTGCTGGGAGCGGCTTCAGTCGCGATTGGCTCGTGCAGGACATCGCGGCTAAAGCCTTCCCCGCAAACCGTAACCGGCGTTACTCCACGCGCTCGCCGCACAAATCCAACACAAACCACTGTTCCACTTCGGCCTGACCCAAGCCCGCGCCGAGCAGGCTGAACAGCTTGCCCAGCGCCGCTTCGCGGGTCATGCCGCCTGCCGAAATCAACCCGGTGCTGAGCAACTGGCTGCCAGCGGCATATACGCCGAACTCGACATGCCCTTGCGGACATTGACTGATCGCCGCCAACACCACGCCGCGGGCATGGGCGGCGCTCAACGCGGCCAGCAACTCGGCATTGTCGGAGGGGCCGGTGCCAACGCCATAGCACTCCAGCAGCAACGCCTGCACGCCGGTGTCGAGCAGGGCCTGCACATGGCAGGCCTGGATGCCGGGAAACAGCGGCAGCACGGCGAGGTTCACCGGCTGGCGCGGCTGGCGGAAATCGAGCGCGGCGGGCAGGGCATCCGCGCGCTCGCCAAGCCGTTGCCTGGGCAGCACGGTGAAGGCGTCGAAGGCATCGCTACGCAGTTTGCTCACCCGTGCGCCGTGCATCAGCTCGCCGTTGAAGTACAGCTGCACGCCCGGCGCAACGCCCGCTGCCAGCGTCTGCATGGCGCCGCACAGGTTGGGCCAGGCATCGCTGCCTTCGGCGCCGGCCGGCAGCATGGCGCCGGTCAGCACGACCGGCACACCGAGGCCGAGCAGCAGAAAGCTCAAGGCGGCGGCGCTGTAGGCCAGGGTGTCGGTGCCGTGCAGCAGCAGCACGGCATCGTGCCCGCCGTTTTCCACTGCATCGACGATGACGTCGCGCATGGCCAGCCAATTGGCCTGGCTCATGTTGGCGCTGTCGAGCAGGGGTAGCAGTTCATGGAACCGCCAACTGATTGCCGGCGCTGACGCCAGGCTGTTCAGGTGCTCGCGCATGCGCGCTTCGAAGCCGCCGCCGGGAGCCAGGCCCTGGGGCGTCTGCAGCATGCCGATGGTGCCGCCGGTATAGAGCACGAAAAGGTTTTTGACTGCGCTCATGCCATGGTCCTTGGGAAAGCGTGAAGGTAAAACGGGTGGGTCAGCATACAGCGGATTCCTGCCGCGCAAGCGCTCAGGGCCAGGGCGGATTGTTGCCTGATACGACGGTGCCGCTCCCCGCGCCAGGCGGAGAAGCGGCACCTTGTGCAGCGCGCTGGTGGGACTAGCGGTGGCTGCTCACCAGGCGTGTGGTCAACGCTGCGCTGGGCACTTCGCTGCGCGGCGCGGTCGGCCAGGCGTCGCGGTCGAGGTCCAGGTCGGCGAACTTCGAAGCGTCGAACACCGGTGTCTGGATGCCGGCACGGCGTTGCTCATCGTAGTCGCGCATCACCCGCAGGCCGACCTTGATCAGCATGGCCAGGGCGATCAGGTTGACGAAGGCCAGGCAGGTCATGGTGATGTCGGCGAAGGCGAACACGGTGGAGAGGTTCTGCATCGAGCCCCAGCAGATCAGCGCCAGCACCAGGCCGCGGTAGGTCAGCAGCGCCGCGCGGCTCTTGCCCAGCAGGAACTGCAGGGCGTTTTCGCCGAGGTAGTAGTTGTAGAGGATGCAGGTGAACACGAACAGGCTCAGCGCCACGCTGACGAAGATCCGGCCCCAGTCGCCCACCACCGCCGCCAGGGAGTTCTGGGTCAGGACAATGCCGTCGCCTTCGAAGCCCGGGGTGTAGAAACCCGACAGCAGGATCAGCAGCGCGGTGCAGGTGCAGATCACGAAGGTGTCGAGGAACACGCTGAACGCCTGCACCACACCCTGGGCGACCGGGTGCTCGACGCTGGCCACGGCGGCGACGTTGGGCGCGCTGCCGAGGCCGGCCTCGTTGGCGAACACGCCGCGCTTCACACCCATGACGATGGCGCTGCCCAGCAGGCCGGCGAAGGCCGGCTCCAGGCCGAAGGCGCTCTTGACGATGGTCACCAGCATGCCCGGCACCAGATCGATCTGGGTGAAGATCACGTACAGGGTCACGCCGATGTAGGCCAGGGTCTTGACCGGCACCAGCAGGTCGGAGACCGAGGCGATGCGCTTGATCCCGCCGATGAACACCAGGCCCAGCAACACGGCCAGGCCGATACCGGTGTACTGCACCGGGAAGCCGAAGGCGTTTTCCAGCGAGTGGGTCACGGTAAACGATTGCAGGCCGTTGAAGGCGAAGCCGTAGGTCACCAGCAGCAGCGTGGCGAAGACCATGGCCATCCAGCGCAGGCCGAGGCCGTGCTGGATGTAGTAGGCCGGGCCGCCACGGTACAGGCCGTCACCGTCGCTGCGTTTGTACAGCTGGGCCAGGGAGCATTCGAAGAAGCTGCTGGACATGCCGACCAGCGCGGTCACCCACATCCAGAACACCGCACCCGGGCCGCCCAGGGTCACGGCGATGCCGACCCCGGCGATATTGCCCGCGCCAACGCGGCCGGCGAGGCTGAGCATCAGTGCCTGGAACGAGCTGAGCTGGCCGCCGCTGCTGCGCAACGACTGCTTGAACACGCTGAACATATGGGTGAAGTGGCGGAATTGGACGAACCGCGAGCGCAGGGTGAAGTAGCTGCCCAAACCGACGATCAGCACGATCAGCAGTTTTCCGGACAGGAAGTCGTTAAGCACTTCGAGCATGGGGATTCCTCGATTCTTATTGTTCGAACGATGGATGGCACGACAGCAGGTCGTGAGCATGCCGCGCATGGTTGGCCAAGGGCGCCGATCAGGCAATTTCGCGGGTGTATTCTATGTGGTGCGAGTTGATGCTATATTCGCGCCGTTCGCATCAATGGAGGGTCGACGCATGTCGAACAATCTGGGCGTCAACCTCAGGCTGCTCTGCAGCCATTACCGCTCGATCGCCGAGGTTTGCCGCAAACTCGCGATCAATCGCGCGCAGTTCAATAAGTACCTCAGTGGTCAGAGCCAGCCGACCGCCTACAACCGCAAACGCATCGGCGATTTCTTCGGCGTCGAGGACTACGAACTGGGCCTGCCGGCCGAGCAGTTCGCCCGCCTGATCGGTGCGCGCAACGCCGACCCGGCGGCAGCGGCCTCCAGCGATCCGCTGTACAGCCTGTTGCAGCCATTGCGCGAGCACGCCACCAGCCTGACGCGCTACTGCGGCTACTACTTCGAATACTCCAATTGCATGTCGGTGCCCGGCAGCATCCTGCTGTCGCTGGTGCACCTGCGCGAGGAGCGCGGCACCTTCCTGTTCGAGCGCCAGGAACGCCAGGAGCGCTCCAGCAGCACCGACGTGCAGGCCGAGGACTGGGTGCGTTGCCGCTACCTCGGCGCCGCCTTCCATTTGCAGGACCGACTGTTCCTGCTCGACTACGAATCGCTGACCCTCAATGAGATGAGCCAGACCATCCTCATCCCCAGCTTCAAGAGCCGCATCACCCGCTTGAATGGCTTGAAGACCGGCGTTTCCAGCGGCGACCGGCGCACCCCGGCCTGCACCCGCGTGGTCTGGGAATACCTGGGGGCGGAGATCAACCGGGTCAGCGCCTACCGCCAGGTGATGCTCTATCGCCCGGACGATCCACGCATCGACGGAGACATCCGCCAGCGCCTGGCCGCCGCACCCGTGCGCAACGGCCTGTTCGATACCGATTAGGTTCGAGTAGGTCGGGCCAGCCGAGCGCTCCTAGAAGAAATCGATACACCTGTTCTTACGTTGTTACCCAGATCACCGTTAGCCGAGGGCGATACAGCGGGCGAGCGGCAACGGCGGGCAGTGCATGACGGCAACCTTGTCGGACGTGTTGGGGTTGGTCGTCGTTTATAGCGATGAAGTTTTAGCGTTTCATAAGGCTGGCGTCACAGGTACTAAGTAGTTCAGTCGTGCAGGGTCTCCAGACGCTGCCGCTGCTGGCCCTGGGCATCGAAGTTGTCCGCTGCCAGCCAGCGTTCGAATCGTGCGCCGATGGCCGGCCATTCCTGGTCGAGCATGGCGTACCAGGCGGTGTCGCGGTTGCGGCCTTTGATCACCATGTGCTGGCGGAACAGCCCTTCGTAGCTGAAGCCGAAGCGCTCGGCGGCGCGTTTGGAGCGGGCGTTCTGCGCGTTGCACTTCCATTCCAGGCGGCGATAACCCAGGCGGAAGGCGTAGTCGGCGAGCAGGTAGATCACCTCGGTGGCCTGCACACTGCGTTGCATCACGCGGCCATAGCAGATGTGCCCGATCTCGATGCTGCCATGCGCCGGGTGGATATTCAGGTAGCTGAGTAGACCTTGTACCTGGCCGCTGGCCGGCTCGATCACAGCGTAAAACAGCGGGTCTTTGCTCGCCGCGTTGGCACTGAGCCAGGCGTCGAAGGCGCTGCGTTCCGGGAACGGGCCATAGGGCAAATAGTCCCACAGCAATGGGTCGGAATCCGGGCCTTGCAAGGCCAGCCAAAGGTCGTCGCCATGGCGCGCCGGGTCGAGTCCTTCGAGGCGCACAGTGCGGCCTTGCAGGACTTCGCGAGTGGGCGTGCCAGCGGCTTGCCAGTTGAGTGGGGGGGCTTCGTTCATGAGTGAATTCCTGCTCAGAGCAATTTGCGGTATTGGAGGAAACCGGAGCGCTCGGCGATGCGCTCATACAGCTGCATGGCGTCGAGGTTGGTCTCGTGGGTCAGCCAGTGCACCCGCGAGGCGCCGGCGCTTTTCGCTTCACGGTAAACGTGTTCGATCAACTGCCGACCGACACCAGCGCCACGCAGGTTTTCGGCGACGAACAGGTCCTGCAGATAACAGTAATCGCCAACCGTCCAGCACGAGCGGTGGTAGATGAAATGCACCATGCCGATGGCCTTGCCGCCACGCCAGGCCAGCGCGGCATGCAGCGGCTCGGTCGGGTCGAGAAAGCGCTGCCAGGTGAGGGCGCTGGTCTGCTCGGGAAGTTCCGCTTTGTAGAAGCGCAGGTAGCCCTGCCAGAGCGGTAGCCAGGCGGCGTGGTCGTCCTGATTGATGGGGCGGATGGTCAGTGTGTGCATGGGGCTGTTCTCTCACAAAGGCTCAGGTTAATTGCGGTCTTCGTGCGTGCATTCGGCCATGCGGGCTGCCAGTTCAACCTCGCTGGGCAAGGCACTGCCGGCCAGTTGTTCACGCACGCCGGTGCGGTCGGCTTGGTCGCGGTTCTGGCTGAGCTTCCATTTACCCTCCAGGCGCTCGATGGGCAGGGAAAAGCCGACGATGGCGCGCAGCATGCTGTCGATGTAGGCCGCCGGGGCATCGTCAATGGCCCAGGGTTGCGGGCGCCCTTGTTCGTGCTGCTCGGTAAGCTGCCTCAGCAGTTTGCGCAGGCGCTGCGGATCGTCAAAGGTTTCGGCCTGGCCATGGGCGTGTATGGCGATGTAGTTCCAGGTCGGCACCGCTTTGCCGTGCTCGGCTTTGCTCGGGTAATAGCTGGGGCTGACATAGGCCTGCGCACCGGGGAAAATCACCATGACTTCGGCGCCAGCCGCAAGGCTTTGCCAGTGCGAATTGGCCCGCGCGAAGTGGCCTTTGAGGGTGCCGAAGCGACCCTCGCCAGGCGCCAGCAGCAAGGGCAGATGGCTGGCCTGCATGCCGTTGCGGTCATGGCTGACGAGAATCGCCAAGGGCGTTTGCCGCATCTGCGCATGCAGGGTGGGCAGGTCTTCTTCGCGAAATGCGGGCGGTAGGTACATGACGGTTCTCCAGCGGGATAGGACGATCCTAGGACAGCTATTGGTCCGTTGTAAGAGCCATTCATGGCAATTTTCATGGAGCCAATTTAGGCTGTGGCGACCCCTCCATGGTTGAGCGCCCATGTCCCGCAGCAACCCACCACCACCTTTGCCCTTCGACCCCTCGGGTATTCAGCTGGATCGACGCCAGGGCCTGGCGCGCCAGCTTTACCAGGCGCTGCGCGAGCGCATTCTCGGCGGGCAGTTGAGCCGTGTGCGCCTGCCGGCCAGCCGCGATCTGGCGGCGGCGTTGGGCGTTTCGCGCAATACCGTGGTGCGTGCTTACGACCAGTTGTATGCCGAGGGCTACCTCGAAGGGCGGATTGGCGATGGTACTTATGTCGTCGATCTGGCCGTTGCGGCAGCGGCGGGCAGCAAGCTGCAGAGCAAACCACTGGCCGCGCCACTGGATGCGCCGCAAAGCAGCCTGTTGCAGCGCTTGCGCGAGCACCATTTGCCGCCGCCGCGGCCTGGCGCGCCACGTGCGTTCCGGGTCGGCATCGCCGCGTTCGACTTGTTCCCCTTTGAAATCTGGGCGCGTCTGCAGGCCAACTTCTGGCGCCATCCGCCGTTGGAGAGCCTGGGTTATGCCGATGCGGCAGGCGACCCGCGCTTGCGCGAGTTGATTGCCGCTTACCTGCGCAATAGTCGCGGCCTGGTTTGCGATCCGGCGCAGGTGATCATCACCAGCGGCGCGCAGCAGGCCATCAGTCTGTGCGCCCAGGTCCTGCTCGAAGTGGGCGATGGCGTGGCGCTGGAAAACCCCGGCTATCGCGCCGCCGGCAACGCGTTTGCTGTCGCGGGTGCGCGCCTGCATGGCATCGCGGTCGATCAGGACGGCCTCGATACCGCGCAGCTGGCGGCGCTCAAGGATTGCCGCCTGGCCTATGTCACGCCGTCGCACCAATACCCGACCGGTGTGACCTTGTCCCTGCCGCGGCGCCTGGAGTTGCTGGAGTGGGCGGCGCGCGCGCAGGCCTGGATAGTCGAGGACGATTACGACGGCGAATACCGTTATCGCGGTACGCCGCTGTCGCCCTTGGCGGCGCTCGATCGGCATGGCCGTGTGCTGTATGTCGGCACCTTCTCGAAAATCGCTTTTCCCGGCCTGCGTCTGGGTTACTTGGTGGTGCCGCCGACGTTGGCCGAGGCATTTGCGCAACTGCGTGCGCTGGGTGTGCGCCATTCGGAAATCGGCACTCAGGCGGTGATGGCCGAATTCATTGCCGCCGGCCACTTCCAGCGGCATATCCGCCGTATGCGCCGGGCTGCGCAGGCGCGGCGGGATGCCGTGTTGCGCGGCTGGCCAACCACGCTTGCCGGTTGTCAGCCGCTGCCGCAGGTGGATGCCGGCCTGCACCTGAGCGTGCGGGTGGCGAGCCGCGCACGCGAGACCGAGCTGATCGAAAAAGCCGCGGCGGTCGGCGTTGAACTGAACGCCCTGAGCGATTACTGGCTGACGGACTCGCCCGGCACCGAGGATGGGCGCGCCGGTCTGGTGCTGGGCTTTGCCGGGGTCGATGAAGCGCGGATTGCCGAAGCGTTGCAGGCGTTGACGAAGGCCTGGCGGTGAGGGCTGTGCTCTGAGCCGGGTGCCCAGCGTCTAGCAACGGTAGCCCCGGTGCCGACCGGGGAGTGACTGCGAGCCTGAGCATGCAAGCGCTGTTGAACGAAATTCTCGACGAAGTTCGCCCCTTGATCGGTCAGGGCAAAGTAGCCGATTACATCCCGGCGCTGGCCGATGTGCCGGCCCGGCAATTGGGCATCGCCGTGTACGCCAATGACGGCGAGCTGTTCTGTGCCGGCGACGCGCAGACGCCGTTCTCGGTGCAGAGCATTTCCAAGGTGTTCAGCCTGGTGCAGGCCATCGAGCACTCCGGCGAAGCGATCTGGCAGCGCCTCGGCCATGAGCCTTCCGGGCAGCCGTTCAACTCGCTGGTGCAGCTGGAGTTCGAGCGTGGCCGGCCGCGCAACCCGTTCATCAATGCCGGCGCCCTGGTAATCTGCGACATCAACCAGTCGCGCTTCGCCGCGCCGGCGCTGTCGATGCGTGATTTCGTCCGGCGTCTTTGCGGCAATCAGGAAGTGCTGGTCGACCAGCGCGTCGCCGAGTCGGAATACCAGCACCGCGCGCGCAACGCGGCCATGGCCTATCTGATGCAGTCGTTCGGCAACTTCCACAACGATGTCGAGGCGGTGCTGCGCAGTTACTTCAGCCATTGTGCGCTGCGCATGAGCTGCGTCGACCTGGCGCGGGCCTTCTGTTTTCTGGCCAACGATGGGTTCTGCAAGCACAGCGGCGCGCAGATCCTCACAACGCGGCAGACCCAGCAGGTCAACTCGATCATGGCCACCAGCGGCTTGTATGACGAAGCTGGCAATTTTGCCTATCGCGTTGGTTTGCCGGGCAAGAGCGGCGTCGGCGGTGGGATTGTCGCGGTGGTGCCGGGGCGTTTCACCGTGTGCGTCTGGTCGCCCGAGCTGAACGCCGCCGGCAACTCGCTGGTTGGCATGGCCGCGCTGGAGCTGCTCAGTCAGCGCATTGGCTGGTCGGTTTTCTAGCGCATAAAAAAAGGAGATGAGGTGTTGACCTCATCTCCTGAAAGGCGAGGGAAGAGTGGCCCCTCAGCCTGGTGAGCGTATGCGTTGACTCAAGCCTTCAGCGGCACCAGTCGCGGTGCGATCATGTTTTCCGGGCGCAGGATGTCGGCCAGCATCAGCTCGTCGAGCAGGCCTTCTTCACGCACCAACTCCAGCACGCCGCGGCCGCTTTCCAGGGCGATGCGAGCGATGCGGGTGGCGTTCTCGTAGCCGATGTAAGGGTTCAGCGCGGTGATCAGGCCGATCGAGCTTTCCACCAGTTCGCGGCAGCGCGCTTCGTTGGCGGTGATGCCGACGATGCAATGCTCGCGCAGCATGTCCATGGCGCGCTGCAGCAGGCGGATCGAGTCGAAGATCTTGTAGGCGATCAGCGGTTCCATCACGTTCAGTTGCAGCTGGCCGCCTTCGGCCGCCATGGTCAGCGCCAGGTCGTTGCCGATCACTTCGAAGGCCACCTGGTTGACCGCCTCCGGGATCACCGGGTTGACCTTGCCGGGCATGATCGAGCTGCCTGGCTGGCGCGGCGGCAGGTTGATCTCGTTGATCCCGGTGCGCGGGCCGCTGGAGAGCAGGCGCAGGTCGTTGCAGATCTTCGACAGCTTCACCGCGGTGCGCTTGAGCATGCCGGAAAACAGCACGAAGGCGCCCATGTCCGAGGTCGCCTCGATCAGGTCGGCGGCCGGTACCAGTGGCTGGCCGCTGATCAGCGCCAGACGTTCTACCGCCAGGTGCTGGTAGCCGGGGTCGGCGTTGATGCCGGTGCCGATGGCGGTGCCGCCGAGGTTCACTTCGGTGAGCAACTCGGGCGCCAGGCTTTTCAGGCGTGCCAGGTCTTCGCCGAGGGTGGTGGCGAAGGCGCGGAATTCCTGGCCGAGGGTCATCGGCACGGCGTCTTGCAACTGGGTGCGGCCCATCTTCAGCACGTGGCTGAATTCGACGCCTTTGGCGGCGAAGGCCTGGATCAGGCTGTCGAGGCTGGCCAGCAGGGCGTCGTGGCCGAGCAGCAGACCGAGACGGATGGCGGTCGGGTAGGCGTCGTTGGTCGACTGCGCCATGTTCACGTCGTTGTTCGGGTGCAGGTACTGGTACTCGCCCTTGGCGTGGCCCATGGCCTCCAGTGCCAGGTTGGCGATCACCTCGTTGGCGTTCATGTTGGTCGAGGTGCCGGCGCCGCCCTGGATCATGTCGACCACGAACTGCTCGTGGAACTCACCGCGGATCAGCCGTGCGCAGGCTGCGCTGATCGCTGCATGCTTGGCGGTGTCGAGGTGGCCGAGTTCGTGGTTGGCGTCGGCGGCGGCCTGTTTCACCATCGCCAGGGCGACCACCAGTTTCGGGTAGTGCGACAGCGTCACGCCGGACAGGCGGAAGTTATGCACGGCACGCAGGGTCTGAATGCCGTAATAGGCTTCAGCCGGAACTTCGAGGCTGCCAAGCAGATCTTTTTCGACGCGGAAGGATGCAGCAGGGGACATGATGTGAGTCATCTCAGGGTAGGCACGGACTGAGCCGCGATGCCGATTAGACTAGGCCTGGGCGGGCCGGTCGGCCAATGCTGTTAAACACTGGGGTATGCACAATCGGCATAATGTTGCTGTGACTGCCGCCGACTGGCGAGCGTAGGGCGGACTCAGGCGGGCAGCGAACAGTCCGCCGCTCATCACGGCGTATAGCGATGCAACCAGGATAGGTGTGAGGTCGTATGAATCTGGAAAGCAAATGGCTGGATGACTTTGTCACCCTGGCGGCCACCCGTAGCTTCTCCCAGGCGGCGCAGAAGCGCTTCGTCACGCAGCCAGCCTTCAGCCGGCGGATTCGCAGCCTGGAGCAAGCCTTGGGGCTGACCCTGGTTAACCGTGCCCGCACGCCGGTGGAACTGACCGAGGCCGGGCAGTTGTTCCTGGTCACCGCGCGCAGCGTGATCGAGCAGCTCGGCGATGTGGTGCGCCATCTGCATCATCTGGAGGGCCAGCAGGGCGAGGTGTTGCAGTTCGCCGCCGCGCATTCGCTGGCGCTGGGGTTTTTCCCGCCGTGGATCGCGCGCTTGCGCAACGAGGGCCTGAATATCGCCAGCCGCCTGGTGGCGACCAACGTCGGCGAGGCGGTGCACGCCCTGCGCGAAGGCGCCTGCGACCTGATTCTGGCTTTCTATGACCCGGACGCGGCCTTGCAGATGGACCCGGAAATCTTCCCCTCGATGCACCTGGGGCGCACCGAGATGTTGCCGGTATGCGCCGCCGGGGCCGATGGTCGGGCCTTGTTCGATCTGGAGAGTGGCCTGAGCGTGCCGTTGCTGGCCTACAGCGCGGGCGCGTTCCTCGGTCGCTCGGTGAACCTGTTGCTGCGCCAGCGCGGTTTGCGTTCGACCACGGTGTACGAAACGGCGATGGCCGACAGCCTCAAAAGCATGGCGCTGCAGGGCTTGGGCGTGGCCTGGGTGCCGCGCCTGAGCATCACCGCCGAACTGGCGCGCGGTGAATTGCTGGAGTGCGGCGGGCCCCAGTGGCATGTGCCGCTGGAGATCCGCCTGTACCGCTGCGCGCTGGTGCGCAAGGCTTCGGTGCGTCTGCTCTGGCGCAAGCTGGAGGCGGGGGTTGGCGCGGTGGAGTAAGGCTCCCATGGGTCGGGTTGAGCCTACGAAGCTCAAGCTACCCTTGGCATGCGCTTAAACCGCCAGGTTTTCGCTGCATGCCAAGGTGCTGGACGGACGGTCATTGTGGGTACTCGCGGGCTCGGGCTTTGCGGTATACTGCGCGGCCTTTGGCCGGCCCCGCACCGGCCCTGGTCTTTCACACAGAAGCATTCGCACACAAGCCACGCCTGGTCTCCAGCGTGGCTTGTTAGTTTTTGCCGCGCCCATGGGCGCCAATGAAAATGAAGAAGAGGCACGACGATGAGCGCACTGGTTGGCGTGATCATGGGCTCCAAGTCCGATTGGTCCACCCTTAGCCACACCGCCGACATGCTGGACAAGCTGGGCATCCCCTACGAGGTCAAGGTGGTGTCCGCCCACCGCACCCCGGATTTGCTGTTCCAGTACGCTGAACAGGCCGAAGAACGTGGCATCCAGGTGATCATCGCCGGTGCCGGTGGCGCGGCCCATTTACCCGGTATGTGTGCGGCCAAGACGCACCTGCCGGTGCTCGGCGTGCCGGTGCAGTCGTCGATGCTCTCGGGGGTCGATTCACTGCTGTCGATCGTGCAGATGCCCGCCGGTATTCCGGTCGCCACCTTGGCCATCGGCAAGGCCGGCGCGGTCAACGCCGCCCTGCTGGCGGCGAGCATCCTCGGCCACCAGCACCCGCACTTCCATGCCGCGCTGAAACAGTTCCGCACTGAGCAGACGGACAGCGTGCTGGACAATCCAGACCCGCGTGAGGCCTGAGAGCCCCTTCCATCAGGGCTGCGACGCGGCGCAGTTGAGCGCCGTCCGCTGCTCGGAATGCTCATTTACTCGCGTGTAAACGCCGCTTTCTGCGCTGCGTGCGTCGCTTAACTGCTTGGTCTCGCCACCTACTGAAAGGGGCTCTACAAATGAAAATTGGTGTAATAGGTGGCGGCCAGCTGGGTCGCATGTTGGCGCTGGCGGGTACTCCGCTGGGAATGAATTTCGCCTTTCTCGACCCGGCGCCGGATGCCTGCGCGGCTGCCCTCGGCGAGCATATCCGCGCCGATTACAGCGACCAGGATCACCTGCGGCAGCTGGCCGACGAAGTCGACCTGGTGACCTTCGAATTCGAGAGCGTGCCGGCGGAAACCGTGGCCTTCCTTTCGCAGTTCGTGCCGGTCTACCCGAGCGCCGAAGCGCTGCGCATCGCCCGCGACCGCTGGTTCGAGAAGTCGATGTTCAAGGAGCTCGGCATTCCCACGCCGGCGTTCGCCGACATCCAGTCGCAAGCGGATCTGGACGCTGCGGCGGCCAGCATCGGCCTGCCGGCGGTACTGAAGACCCGTACCCTCGGCTACGACGGCAAAGGCCAGAAAGTTTTGCGCAAGGCCGCCGATGTGGCGGGCGCTTTCGCCGAGCTGGGCAGCGTGGCGTGCCTGCTCGAAGGTTTCGTGCCGTTCAGCGGTGAAGTCTCGCTGGTCGCCGTGCGCGCCCGCGATGGTGAAACGCGCTTCTACCCGCTGGTGCACAACACCCACGAGAGCGGCATCCTCTGCCTGTCCATCGCCAGCAGCGCGCATCCGTTGCAGAAATTGGCCGAAGACTATGTCGGCCGGGTGCTGAGCAAGCTCGACTATGTCGGCGTGCTGGCGTTCGAGTTCTTCGAAGTCGACGGCGGCCTCAAGGCCAACGAAATTGCCCCGCGGGTACACAACTCCGGGCACTGGACCATCGAAGGCGCCGAGTGCAGCCAGTTCGAGAATCATTTGCGCGCCGTCGCCGGCCTGCCGTTGGGCTCGACTGAGAAGATCGGCGAAAGCGCCATGCTCAATTTCATTGGCGAAGTACCGCCGGTGGACAAGGTGATCGCCATCGAGGATTGCCACCTGCATCACTACGGCAAGGCCTTCAAAATTGGCCGCAAAGTCGGTCACGCCACCCTGCGCTGCCCGGACCGGGCCACGCTGGACCGGCAGATCACCGCCGTCGAGACGCTGATCGGCAAAGCCTGAGCCCACGGACGCCCGCTTTCGCCCGCGAAATCCGGGTGTGGTGGGAACCTGTGCACGGTAAATCCGTCTCATTGCAGGGTATCTGGGTTGTGACTAGGCTCAGGCCCTATGACCTGTTGCGACGGCGCACGGCCACGTGCAGCCGCGAGTGAACAGGTTATTAGCCAATCTCACGGAGGGAATGTTTTATGGGCATCATTGGAACCATCTTCATCGGTCTGCTGGCCGGCCTGGTCGCACGCTTCCTGAAGCCGGGCGACGACAGCATGGGCTGGATCATGACCATCCTGCTCGGCATCGGCGGCTCGCTGGCAGCCACCTACGGCGGCCAGGCACTGGGTCTTTACCAGGCCGGCCAGGGGGCCGGGTTTATCGGTGCGGTAGTCGGCGCCGTGGTCCTGCTGGTGATCTACAGCCTGGTGAAAAAGAGCTGAGTTTGACTGGCTCGCCCCTCTCCCGCGAGGGGGAGGGTGCCGGCAGCGCTTCCCCCGTTTTCTCCTCGAGTCTTGTCATGCGCCGTTCGATCCTGATCCCGTTGTTGTTGCTCGGCAGCCTTGCCCATGCCGAACTGCCGGAAATCGACTGGCTCGAACTGATGCCAAAATCCGACCAGAAGGCCCTCGAGGCCATGCCGGAGATCAGCCACGACACACCCGAAGCGAATCGTACCTTCGATGGCAAGGGCGGGCTGAAGCAGGAAAAGGGTTTGCCGGCCGTCATGTACTCGGCCAAGACCGTGCCCGCCATGAACGGCAAACAGATCCGCCTCGGCGGCTACCCGGTGCCGTTGGAAACCGATGGCGAAGGCCGCAGCACGCTGTTCTTCCTCGTCCCGTACCCCGGCGCCTGCATCCACGTGCCGCCACCGCCGCCCAACCAGCTGGTGCTGGTGCGCTACCCCGAAGGCTTGCCGCTGGACGATATATATACCCCACTCTGGGTCAGCGGCACGCTCAAGGTCGAG
Source organism: Pseudomonas sp. KH_027 (assembly GCF_057838565.1). Lineage (NCBI taxonomy): Bacteria > Pseudomonadati > Pseudomonadota > Gammaproteobacteria > Pseudomonadales > Pseudomonadaceae > Pseudomonas > Pseudomonas sp. KH_027. The sequence continues at coordinate 4,707,862 of NZ_CM174470.1, read as the reverse complement.
CCGGTCAGCAACGAGTTGGCCGATGCCGCCTACGCGTTGGATGCGAGCAAGGTGCGGGTCGTGGTGGACGCCGATCTATAGCCCGCTCCGACAGCAAAGCTCGCGCTGTGCCTGATCGCTGGCACGGCACGCAGCCATAGATTTTTTCTAATATCTTAGTCAAATCAATAGCGCTTAGTCTTGAAGCCGGGAATTCAGCCGACCACTCGGTGACTCTATGCCAAGCACACAGACTCAATTCAGCTCGATGCGCAGCGCCTGGTTCGCCCAGGCGCAGGCCAACCCGTACACCGCGCTCGGCCTGGCAGTCGCCTGTCTGGCGATCACCTGGTTGCTGGCCGCCAGCACCATCACGGCCTTCCAGGGTGAGAGCCCGAGTAACCTGCGTTACGCGATGTTTGGTGGCCTGGCCGGCTTCGGCGCCAGCGCATTCGGCGCCCTGCTCGCCATAGGGCTGCGCGACATCAGCGCGCGTACCCAGGACACCATGCTCGGCTTCGCCGCCGGCATGATGCTCGCGGCCAGTTCGTTCTCCCTGATCCTGCCCGGCCTCAGCGCCGCCAAGGAGATCACCGGCAGCGGCCCACTGGCGGCCCTTACGGTGGTGATCGGCCTCGGGCTGGGCGTGTTATTGATGCTTGGGCTCGACCGCTTTACCCCGCACGAGCATGAGAGCAGCGGCCCCTGCGGCCCGGATTGCGAGCGTATCAACCGCGTCTGGCTATTCGTTCTGGCGATTACCCTGCATAACATCCCGGAAGGCATGGCCATCGGCGTGAGCTTCTCGAACGGCGACCTGAGCGTCGGCCTGCCGCTGACGACGGCGATCTCGATCCAGGACATTCCCGAAGGCCTGGCCGTGGCCCTGGCCCTGCGCGCCACGGGCCTGTCGGCGCTACGAGCGGCCCTGGTCGCCGTGGCCACTGGCCTGATGGAGCCGATCGGCGCACTGATCGGCGTGGGCATCTCCAGCGGTTTCGCGATTGCTTACCCGGTCAGTCTCGGCCTGGCTGCCGGCGCCATGATCTTCGTGGTCTCCCATGAAGTCATCCCGGAAACCCACCGCAACGGCCACCAGACGCCCGCCACCCTCGGCCTTATGGCGGGTTTTGCGGTGATGATGTTTCTGGATACGGCCCTGGGTTGAGGGCCTGTATTGCCTGCGGACGGATGGTTCTACTCGTCAACGCGCAGCCTGCGCTTGAAGAAGCTCTCAAGCACGGACCATGAAAGGATAAAGCCGACCAGGGCGATCACGCCGGCAACGATGGCGACCACCCGGCTTGAAACGCCCCAGAAGGTTTTGACCGAAATCGGCAGTGGGTAATAGCCTTTGTCAGTCGCCAGGCTTTGCTGGCCGTTGAGGGTCGCCGCCGTGACGGTCGTTGCGTGGAATGCAGCAAGCCCGCCCTTGAGTGGCTCCTCGGCAAGGCGAAAAAGCAGCGTTCGATTACCCGCTCCGACCGGGGTAATTGTCCAGGCTGCATGGATCGGCAAGCTGGAATCGGCGCCTTTTTCAATCGTCTCCGACGGCTCTATAGCGAAACCGGAAGACTTGAGCTCGAAGGTGACCTTCCTGTCGAGGCGGTCATGTGTCCAGTCGGTGGGTAATGAGTCTGATAAAGGGCTGCCGCTGGTGTCTCTTTTGTCGAACAGTGGCCCCGCATAGACAGCGTGCGTCGATACCGCGTAGCTGATCTCCAGCAGCTGGGTTTCGTTCTCCAACATGCTGGCTGGAAAGCTGATCTGCAGATTGGCGTTACGAAACAGGTAGGGGCCGGCAGTCGGCTTTTGGACCGATGTCGCGAGGGCGAGGGTGTTGGTCTGCGGCGCCATGGGCCGACTCAGAACCCTTGCTGCCTGCAGCGGAAAGTAAGCGCTCCAGGCCGCGAGTGCAGAACCCGCGATCAACACTCCCGCCAGACCGAGCTTGATGAGTGGATGCATCGGCTTCGCCACCCCGTGTTGTGCCTGACTCTAAGTAAACGACATTTCTGCCGTACAGCAATCCGTGGTGCGCCGTTGTGCCCTCTCGGTTCCGCTCTGGCGTGGAGGCGCTCGCCGTAGGTGCGCTGCCGGTCAGTCGCTCAACGACTCGGCCCACAACGTCACTGCCATGCTCTGCTGTTCGCCGGGAGCCAGTAGCAGCACATCGTCCAGCACGTTCGCGGTTTCGATGCAGAGCATGCGCTGCCAGGCGTCATCGGCGAATTGGCTGAGGCGATGGGCTTTGTCGGTCCATGGGTTCCACAGCACGGCCGAGCGTGAGCCGCTGGTGCGCAACTGGATCCGTCGCTGCCAGCCAGGATCGAGGATGCTGAGTTGGGGCGGGGTATTCAGGTAGATGCGATCCGTCTCGCCGCGAAAGTGCAGGGCGCCGCTCTGCTGGCACGGCGTCCAGCTTTCGAGTGTTTCGATGTAGTGGGTGCCGGTCAAGCCTTCGACGCTGGCCTGGCGGATGTCGCTGACGGCGAAGTAGGTGTGCAGCGCCTGACACAGGGCTGCCGGAGTGTCACCCAGGTTGTGGCTGGTCAAGCTCAGGCTCAGGCGGTCGTCGAGGTGGATGCTCAGTCGCAGTTCGACCGCATGCGACCAGCCCGGCAGGTTGTTATGCGTAGGACTGAAGGTGAACTCCAGGCGCACGGTTGAATCTTCGGTGTCGATGCCGAGCAATTGCCAGTCCAGCCCGCGTACCAAACCGTGGGCCGGTACGCCGACTCTACCGCCCTGGTGCATCGCCTGGACGCTGTGCGGGTTGCGCGACAGGTCGCCAAACCAGGGCCAGCACACCGGCACTCCGCCGCGCACCGATTGACCCTTCTTGTAGGCCGCTTGTTCGCTGAGCCAGATCAGCGGCGGTTGGCCATGCTCTTGGTAGCTCAATACCTGCGCGCCTTGCTGTGCCACCAGCAGCTCCGCCTTCGCGGTGCGTACCCGCCAGCAGACCAGTTCGTCCAGCTCCACGCGCTCGACTTGTGGGGTGGTTTGTTCACTGTTCATGGCTGGGCTCCGCGCAATGGCTAGGGGCAAAGCGTGACACAGTTTGCGGGAATATTTCGATGCCGTAGCGCTTCCGCGGCCAGGAATTTTGTTGCGCTGGCAACCGTTCGCAGAAGCACTTGCGACAGAAAGTAAATCTCATTCGTCATTAATCTGACGCTCGTCAGAAAGTAGTCAGATAAATGGCGTTTGCGTTGTTCTTTTGCCCCGCTGACCTAGGCTCAAGCCGTGTGGGGAGGAGATTCGGCACATGCGCAAATTGTTGATTGGCTCGTCGATACTGGCTTGTCTGGTGCTGTTGGGCGGCTGGCTGACTCGTCCTCAACCGCTGCCCGTCAGGCTGCTTGAGGTTGCGCGTGGGCCGGTGGAAACGCTGGTCGCCAATACCCGCGCGGGTACGCTGAAATCCTGTCGACGCTCGCATCTGTCGTTCAATGTCGGCGGCCAGGTTGCCGAGTTGCTGATCGGCGAGGGCCAGCGGGTTCAGCCGGGTCAGGTGCTCATGCGCCTGCGGCAAGACGAGCAGCAGGCGCGGTTGCAGGAGGCCGAGGCGCGCCTGGAGGCCCAAGGCAACGCCCGCGAACAGCGCTGCCAGCAGGCGCGTCTGGATCAGCGCGACCTCGATCGCCTGCGCCACCTGGCTGACCGCAAGCTGGTTGCCGCCGATCGCCTCGATCAGGCCGAAACCAAGGCCCAACTGGCAAAGTTGATCTGCAGTGCCAGCGCGGTGCTCATCCGCGAGGCCGACGCCAGCCTGCAGTTGCAGCGTTCGCTGCTGGATCAGGCGACCCTGCGGGCACCTTTCGCCGGCATAGTCGCAGAGATCAACGGCGAACTCGGTGAGTTCGTCACCCCTTCGCCGCCGGGTATTCCCACGCCGCCAGCGGTCGATCTGATCGATGACAGCTGTCTGTATGTAGAGGCACCGATCGATGAGGTGGACGCTGCCCGGGTTCGCCCTGGAACCGCCGTACGGATCAGCCTGGATGCCTTCCGTGGCCAGCATTTTGCCGGTCGCGTCAGCCGTATCGCGCCCTATGTGCGTGACTTGGAGAAGCAGGCGCGCACCGTCGATGTCGAGGTGCGCTTCGACCAGCCGCCGGCTGACCTGGCCTTGCTCACCGGCTATAGCGCCGATGTCGAGATCCTCTTGGAGCAGCGCGCCAATGCCGTGCGCATTCCCACCGAGACGCTGCTCGAGGGTCAGCACGTGTTGCGCTATGACCCGAGCGCCCGGGTGTTGCGCCAGGTGGCGGTGCAAACCGGGCTGAGCAACTGGCGCTGGACCGAGGTGCTCGCAGGGTTGGATGAGGACTCGCGTATCGTTGCCAGCCTCGATCAGGAAGGACTCAAGGATGCCGTGGCGGTGATCCCGGAGGATGCTGCGGAGCCTGAGCAATGATCCGCCTGCGCGGTGGGAGCCGCAGCTTCCAGTTGGGCGAGCAGCAGGTGATGGGGCTGGATGGCTTGGACCTGGATGTCGCCGCCGGTGACTATATGGCGGTGATGGGGCCGTCGGGTTCGGGTAAGTCGACCTTGCTGAATATCCTCGGTTTGCTCGATGCGCCGAGCGCCGGCGAGTACTGGCTGCAGGACGAAGCCACGGCGACGTTGAGTGAGGTTCGACGTGCCCAGTTGCGCAGCCAGCTGATCGGCTTCGTGTTCCAGTCCTACCACCTGATCGCGCGGCTGACGGTGCTGGAAAATATCGAGCTGCCGATGGTTCTCGCCGGCATCGACGCGGCACAACGGCGCACGCGCAGCAACGAACTGGTGGCGCGTCTGGGGTTGGGCGACCGCACGGCCCACCGCCCGGCCGAGTTGTCCGGTGGCCAGCGCCAGCGTGTCGCCATCGCCCGGGCAATGGTCATGCGCCCGGCGCTGCTGCTGGCCGACGAGCCCACCGGCAATCTCGACAGCCATGCCGGCGCCGAGGTCTTCAGCCTGCTCGAAGAGCTCAATGCCGAAGGGCTGACCCTGATCGTGGTGACCCACGACGACAGCCTGGGCGCCCGTGCGCAGCGGCAGGTGCACATGCGCGATGGGCAGATCGTCAGTGCTTCGCCGCCGCGGGCGTCGGCCTGATGCGCGCTGCCGATACCCTGGGCTTCTGGCTCGGCGCCTTGCGTGGGCACCGCTCGCGCAGCCTGATGCTGCTCCTGGCCGTCGCTATCGGGGTGGTGGCGGTCAACCTGCTTACCGGTCTTGGCGCAGGGGCGCGAGCCTTCGTCCTCAATGAGTTCTCGTTGCTCGGGCGCGACATCCTGATCGTGTTCCCGGGACGCAAGGAAACCACCGGGCGCATGCCGCCGCTCACCGGCCTGACGCCGCACGAGTTGACCCTGCAGGACGTGCAGGCCATCGCCCGGCTGCCGGGCATCCGCCGGGTCGCGCCGCTGCAGGCCGGGCAGATGGAGGTGATCGTCGGCAACCGCAACCGTGAGGTGCTGACCCTGGGCACCAGCCGGGAGTTCTTCGCCATTCGCCAGCTGACGGTCGCTCAGGGCCAACCCCTGCCGGTGCTGGACCCGGAGCAGGTCGAGGCCGTCTGCGTGATCGGCGGCAAACTCAAGCGTGAGCTGTTCGGTGCGCGGCCGGCCCTGGGCGAATGGCTGCGCGCGGGCGACCGGCGCTTCCGGGTGGTCGGCATCCTCAGCGAGCGCGGCGAATCCCTGGGGATGGATTTCGCTGAAATGTTGATCATCCCGGTGGCCAGTGCCCAGGCCTTGTTCAACCGTGAGGGGTTGTTGCGGGTGTTTGTCGAGGTTCATGGGCCGAGCTTTCTGGACCGCAGCAAGCGGCTGATACTCGCCACGCTCAAGGAGCGCCACGAGGGTAAGGAGGACATCACCCTGATCAGCCAGGACAGCGTGCTCAGCGCCTTCGACGAGATCCTCGCGGTGCTGACCCTGGCGGTGGCCGGAATTGCCGCGATCAGCCTGCTGGTGGCGGGCATCCTGATCATGAACGTGACCTGGATCGCAGTGAGCCAGCGTACCGCCGAGATTGGCGTGCTGAAAGCCATCGGCGTGACGGCGGCGCAGCTGCGCCTGCTGTTTCTCGGCGAGGCGGCGTTGCTCGCCCTGGCGGGGGCACTGGCAGGGCTACTGCTGGCCGAAACCTTGCTTTGGCTCGGGCGTCTGGCGTTCGATCTGCCGCTTTACGCACCCTGGTGGGCGCGGGCGAGCGCGGTGTTGCTGGCGCTCGGCACGGCGCTGCTGTTCGCCTGGCTGCCGGCCGGCCAGGCCGCGGCGCTGGAGCCGGTGGCGGCGCTGCGCCCGCCGGGAGCCCATTGATGCGTTGGCAAGATGGCTTGCGGCTGACCAGTACGGCGCTGACCAGCCGACCTTTGCGCAGCCTGTTGACCCTGCTCGGGGTGGCGATCGGGATTGCCGCCGTGGCGTTGCTCACGGCCATCGGCGAAGGGGTGCGCGGCTATGTGCTGGAGAATTTCTCGCAGTTCGGTACGCGGATCATTACCGTGCGCCCGGGCAAGACGCAGACCAGCGGCCTCGGCGGCCTGCTCGGCAGTGTGCGGCCGCTGACCATCAGTGATGCCGACGCACTGCGGCGCTTGCCGCATGTCGAGGCGGCGGTGCCGATCATTCAGGGCAGCGGGGATGTCCAGTTCGGTCAGCTGAGCCGGCGCAGCGATATTGTCGGTGGCGGCCACCAAATGGCAGCGGCCTGGCGCATGCGGCTGAGCCTGGGGGAGTTCCTGCCCGCGGCCCGTGACGGTCGTTCGCCGCCCTATGTGGTGCTCGGCCATCAGCTGCGCGTCGAGCTGTTCGGTGCCCGCAATCCGCTGGGCGAACTGATCCGTGTCGGCGGCGTCCGTTTCCGGGTGATCGGGGTAATGGAGAAGAAGGGCCAGTTGCTCGGCTTCAACCTCGACGATATCGCCTACATCCCGGTGGATTCGGCCGAAAGCCTGTTCAACCGAACCGGGGTGGTCAAAATCCATATGGTATTCAGCGCCGGCACCACTTCGCGGGTGCTGGGCAGGCAGATTCGCCAGGTGCTAAGCGAACGGCACGGCGAGGAGGACTTCAGCCTGACCACCCAGGACGACATGCTCCGCAGTTTCAACCGCGTCCTCGGCACCCTGACCTTGGCCATCGGGGCCTTGGGGGGGATTTCCCTGCTGGTCGGCGCCGTCGGCATTCTCACGATCATGACCACCACGGTGGGCGAGCGCACGGCGGAAATCGGTCTCTTGCGGGCGATTGGCGCCAGCCCGCGGCAGGTGCTCGGGCTGTTTCTCGCCGAGGCGACGTTGTTATCCCTGGCCGGCGGTCTGCTGGGTTTGCTGTTGGTGGGTCTGCTGCTCGGGCTGCTGCACCTGGCCGTGCCGGGCCTGCCCTTGTCGTTGCAGCCGCTGTTTTTGCTGCTGGCGCTGCTACTGGCGGCGCTGATCGGCATTCTCGCCGGCTTGGCTCCGGCACGACGGGCGGCCCGCTTGCATCCGGTGGTGGCGCTGCGCAGTGAGTAGCGCCCCGGGGCCGAGGGACTCGTTGCAGTGCGCGCAGATACTTGTCGTGCCGGGCTTCAGCGGCGCGGTGGAACCGGGCGGGTGCGGCCGCTGCCGTCGATGGCGACGAAGACGAACACCGCTTCGGTGACCTTGCGCCATTCGCTGGACAACGGGTCGTCGCTCCACACTTCGACCAGCATCTGGATCGAGCTGCGGCCGATCTCCAGGGTCTGGCTGTAGAAGGACAACTGCGCGCCTACGGCGACGGGCACCAGAAAGGCCATGCGGTCGATGGCAACCGTGGACACGCGACCGCCGGCGACCTTGCTGGCCATGGCCGTGCCGGCGAGATCCATCTGCGAGACCAGCCAGCCGCCATAAATGTCGCCAAAGCCATTGGTTTCGCGCGGTAACGCGGTGATTTGCAGGGCCAGGTCGCCCTGTGGGGTTGGGTCTTCTTGTTCGAGTTCGATCATGCCTGGTGCCTCTGACCTGTCATTCTTATTGAGTGGGCGTGGTGGTCGGGCAACTCCGCAATCCGACTGCATCAGCCGCGACCTGTGCGCAGAAGCTTCGGCCGCTCCAGCCGGGCTGGTGGCCTGGCGAGCGGTTAACAACGCGCAGTATATCGGGCGTTGCGTCGGGCGACGACTGCCCGGTTCCAGAATTGACTCGTCAGGTGACAGAACTGTGTCGGTTCGCGGCAATTTGTTATCGTGCGGCACCTGTCGGCGGGTCTGAGGCATCGCCGGCTGTCGTCTGCCCCACGAGAAGCCCAACGCCATGTCATCCGTGTCCACCCGTGCTGTGCTGCCGTCACGTTCGTTGACCCGCAGCGACTATAAAACCCTGTCGTTGTCCGCCCTGGGCGGCGCGTTGGAGTTCTACGACTTCATCATCTTCGTGTTCTTCGCCGCCGTGGTCGGCAAGCTGTTCTTCCCGGCTGAAATGCCCGAGTGGCTGCGGCAGCTGCAGACCTTCGGGATTTTCGCCGCTGGTTACCTGGCGCGCCCGCTCGGCGGCATCGTCATGGCGCATTTCGGCGATCTGCTGGGGCGCAAGAAAATGTTCACCTTGAGCATTTTCATGATGGCGGTGCCGACGCTGCTGATGGGCTTGCTGCCGACCTATGCGCAGATCGGCCTCTGGGCGCCGATCATTTTGCTCGTGCTGCGGCTGATCCAGGGTGCGGCGATTGGCGGTGAAGTGCCTGGCGCCTGGGTCTTCGTCGCCGAGCACGTGCCCGCCCGGCATGTTGGTTACGCCTGCGGCACCCTGACCTCGGGGCTGACCGCCGGTATCCTGCTCGGCTCGTTGGTGGCGACGTTGATCAACAGCATCTATAGCGCGGAAGAAGTGCTGGCCTATGGCTGGCGGATTCCGTTCCTGCTCGGCGGCGTGTTCGGGCTGTTCTCCGTCTACCTGCGCCGCTGGCTGCACGAGACGCCGGTGTTCGCCGAGTTGCAGCAACGCAAGGCGCTGGCCGCGGAGGTGCCGCTGAAGGCGGTGATGCGCGACCATCGTGCTGCGATCCTGTTGTCGATGCTGCTGACCTGGGTACTGTCAGCCGGGATTATCGTGGTGATCCTGATGACCCCGACTCTGCTGCAGACCCTGTATGGCTTCGATGCCGCCACCGCGTTGCAGGCCAATAGCCTGGCCATCGTCTTCCTCAGTGTTGGCTGTGTCGCGGCAGGCGCGCTGGCCGACCGTTTTGGCGCCGGGCGGGTGTTCGTGGTGGGCAGCCTGTTGCTGCTGGCGAGCTCCTGGACTTTCTATACCCGCCTTGGCGCGCACCCGGACTGGTTGTTCCCGCTGTATGCCCTGACCGGTTTGTGTGTCGGGGTGATCGGCGCGGTGCCCTATGTGATGGTCAGCGCCTTCCCGGCCGTGGTGCGGTTTTCCGGGTTGTCGTTTTCCTACAACCTGGCCTACGCCATCTTCGGTGGGCTGACGCCGATGGTGGTGACGTTGCTGCTCAAGGCCGACCCGCTGGGCCCGGCCTATTACGTTGCCGCCCTGTGCGGGCTGGGCCTGCTGATCGGTCTGTATCTGCTGCGCAAAGGGCGCGGGGCCTGGTAGCGCGGGCTTAAGGGTTACTCGCCCGGAATATCCTTGCGCAGTTTCACCGGCTCGCTTTGCTTCTGCTTCTTCGCCCGCGCTTCGCGCATGCGGATGTTGACGGCTTCGACCGCCAGCGAGAAGGCCATGGCGAAGTACACGTAGCCTTTGGGTATATGCATATCGAAGGCTTCGGCGATCAGCACGGTGCCGACCATGATCAGGAACGACAGCGCGAGCATCTTCAGCGACGGGTGCTTGTCGATAAAGGCGCTGATGGTGCCGGAGGCCAGCATCATCACCAATATGGCGACGACGATCGCGGCGATCATCACCGGCACGTGCGAGACCATGCCGACCGCGGTGATCACCGAGTCCAGCGAGAAGACGATGTCGATGATGGCGATCTGGATGATGGTGCCGATAAAGCCGCCGCCCATGCTTTTGGGTTCATCGAGGGTGTCGTCTTCGCCTTCCAGGCCGTGGTACATCTCGCTGCTGCTCTTCCACAGCAGAAACAGGCCGCCGAAGAACAGGATCAGATCGCGCCCGGAAATTCCCTGCCCGAATACCGTGAACAGATCGGTGGTCAGGCGCATGACCCAGGTGATCGACAGCAACAGCAGGATCCGCGTGATCATCGCCAGCGCCAGGCCGAAGATGCGGGTTTTCGGCTGCATGGCCTTGGGCATGCGGCTGACCAGGATCGAGATCATGATGATGTTGTCGATGCCGAGGACGATCTCCAGGGCGGTCAGGGTGAAAAACGCGATCCAGATTTCCGGGCTGGTCAGCCATTCCATGTAAAACCTTCCTCTTGGCGCAGGCGATTAAGTCAGTGGCTGCCGAACAGCGGGAATATCCCCATCAGCAGCGCGGCAAACAGGATACACAGACACACCAGCACTGCCCATTTCAGGGTGAAGCGCTGGTGGTCGCCAAACTCGATGCCGGCCAGGCCGACCAGCAGATACGTCGAGGGTACCAGCGGGCTGAGCAGATGTACCGGCTGGCCGACGATCGAGGCGCGGGCCATTTCCACCGCGCTGATCCCGTAATGGCTGGCGGCCTCGGCGAGCACCGGTAGCACGCCATAGTAAAAGGCGTCGTTGGACATGAAAAAGGTGAACGGCATGCTGACCACGGCGGTGATCACCGCCAGGTACGGGCCCATGGCGTCGGGGATCACCGCCAGCAGGCTTTTCGACATGGCCTCGACCATACCGGTTCCCGAGAGAATGCCGGTGAAAATACCCGCGGCGAAGATCAGCCCGACCACCGCCAGCACGTTGCCGGCATGGGCGGCGACGCGCTCCTTCTGCTGCTGCAGGCAGGGGTAGTTGACGATCATGGCGATGGCGAAGGCGAGCATGAACAGCACCGGCAGCGGCAGCAGGCCGCCAATCAGCGCTGCCATCAGGGCCGCGGTGAGGGCACCGTTGAACCAGATCAGCCCTGGGCGGCGGGCGTCCGGGTATTGCGAGACGCTGATCTCGCCGTGCTCGATGTGCTCGCCCGGCAGGTGCAGTTCGCCGAGGCGCGCGCGTTCGCGCTTGCCATACAGGTAGGCAATCACCAGGATCGCCACCACGCCGGCGAGCATGGCCGGAATCATCGGTACGAAGATGTCCGACGGGTCGACATGCAGGGCGCTGGCGGCGCGCGCCGTCGGCCCGCCCCAGGGCGTCATGTTCATCACCCCGCCGGCGAGGATGATCAGCCCGGCCATGATCCGCGGGCTCATGCCCAGGCGGCTGTAGAGCGGCAGCATGGCGGCCACGCAGATCATGTAGGTGGTCGCGCCGTCACCGTCCAGGGACACCACCAGCGCCAGCACCGCGGTGCCGACCGAGACTTTCAGCGGGTCGCCCTTGACCAGTTTGAGGATCTTGCGCACCGCCGGGTCGAATAGCCCGGAGTCGATCATCAGGGCGAAATAGAGGATGGCGAACATCAGCATCACGCCGGTTGGCGCGAGCTTGCTGATGCCTTCCAGCATCATCGGGCCGATCCCGGCGGCAAAGCCACCGAGCAGGGCGAACGCGATAGGGATGACGATCAGGGCGATCAGCGCCGAGAGGCGCTTGCTCATGATCAGGTACATAAAGGTGACGACCATGGCGAAGCCGAGGAGGGTCAGCATGGGGTTACTCCAGGCGAGTGATGGGTGTGCGGGTCAGCGGGCGCTGCAGAACGACAGCGGTCGGGGCGGACGGCCTGGAGGGGGGCTGGCTTTTACGCAGGACGGGGGACGAGCGCAGCGCAGCAGGACAGGGCAGAAGCTCAACATGACAAACCACCGATTATTTTTTTGTGGGTGCCCGCGTCTGGTGGCGGGATGCTGGATGCTAAGCGGCGAAGCTTTCAGCAGGCTTTCGTTGGCGCAGGGGTGTGCCTGGATGCAGGGCTTCCGACGGACGGGCTGGTTGGGGTTGTTTGCGCGCCGTCATTCCCGCGCAGTTGGGTAGGGCGGGAAAACCCGCGAAGCGGTTTTCCACCAGGGGAGTCCGGGTTGCCTCGTTGGTGGATAAGAAGAGCGTTATCCACCCTACGTCTGGATCCCCGTGAATGCGGGAATCCAGTCAGCTCTTCAACAATCCGCCATCGACGGGGATCAGCGCTCCGGTTACATAACTTGCCAGCGGGCTGGCGAGGAAGGCCGCGACTGCGCCGAACTCCTCGGTAGTGCCATAGCGTCCGAGGGGGATCGCCGCCTGCTCCTGGGCCAACAGTGCGGCTACCGGCGTTGTCGATTGCTCGGCGGCGCGGTTGATCAGGTGCTCGCTGCGTTCCGTCCAGAACATGCCCGGCATCAAGGTGTTGACGGTGACGCCCTCGGCCGCTACCTCGGCCGCGAGGGTCTTGCCCCAGTTCGCCAGGGCCGCACGCAAGGCACTGGAGAGCACCAAACCAGGTATGGGTTCGGTCACGCTGGTCGAGGAAATCATCAGAATGCGACCGAAGCGGCGCTGGCGCATGGCTGGTAGAAATGCGTGGGTCAGGCTCATGGCGCCGAGCAGTGTGGCGTCGAGTTGTTCGTGCCAGAGCTGCGGGTTGTAGTCCGTCGCATCGGCGGGGGGTGGGCCGGCATTGTTGGTGACGAGAATGTCGGGATCACCGATGGCCGCCCGCACCTGTTGGATCGCCGCATCGAGGGCGGCGATGTCGTTCAGGTCAGCGACTATGGCGTGGGCATCGCCGCCGGCTTGTCTGATGCGCTCGACGGCGAGTGCGAGCTTGGTCGGGTTGCGCGCCAGCAGACAGACCCGTACCCCCTCCTTTGCCAAGGCCAGCGCCACGCCGAAGCCCAGCCCGGAGCTGCCGCCGCAGACCAGCGCGGTGTGGTTTTCGAGTGAAAGGTGCATGGGTTCTCCATTGCCGTGGGTGCCAAGAACGCGGATTTGCAGACAGCCGCCGGCCCTCTGCAAACCCGCTGTTGCTCAGGCAGTCAGTACCCGGCAAGCATGCGCCGGGAAGGTCACCGACACCGGGTTGCCGATGGCCAGGCCGATACCCTGGCAGGGTGTGCTCAGCGCGGTCAGCGATACGCCGGAGCAATCGATGGTGGTTTCGATGGTCGCGCCGATGTCGCGCACGAAGGTCACCGTGCCCTGCAGGCGGTTGTCTGCGCTGGCCTGCGGTCGCGACAGCTCCAGGTCTTCCGGGCGTACCAGCATCTTGATGCGGGCGCCGGCCTGGATGCTCTTGCAGATCGGCACCTGGAGCGCCGCACCGCCCGGCAGGCCGACCCGACCATCGCCCAGCGCGGTGGCTGGGAAGATATTGCCGCTGCCGATGAAGTCGGCCACGAACTCGTTGGCCGGGTTGCGGTAGATATCGATCGGTGTGCCGACCTGCTGCACCCGATGCTCGCCGAGCACGACCACGATATCGGCCATGGTCATGGCTTCACGCTGGTCGTGGGTGACCATGATGGTGGTGATATTCAGCCGTTGCTGCAGTTGGCGGATCTCGACCTGCATGGATTCGCGCAGCTTGGCATCGAGTGCCGACAGGGGTTCGTCCAACAGCAGCAGCTTGGGGTGCGAGGCGATCGCGCGGGCAATCGCCACCCGCTGGCGTTGCCCGCCGGAGAGCTTGGCTACCGGGCGGTCGACCATCTCCTGCAACTGGATCAGTTGCAGCAGCTCGGTCACCCGCGCCTGCTGGTCGGCCTTGCTCACCCCGCGCAGGCGCAGCGGATAGGCGATGTTTTCACCGACGGTCATGTGCGGGAACAGTGCCAGCGATTGGAACACCATGCCGAAGTTGCGCTGGTGCGCCGGGGTGTGGCCGATGTCCTGGCCGTCCAGGCGGATTTCCCCGCCGCTGAGGGTTTCCAGGCCGGCGATCATGCGCAGCAGGGTGGTCTTGCCGCAACCCGAGGGGCCGAGGAAACACACCAGTTTGCCCTCTGGCAGGTGCAGGTTGACGCCCTTCACGGCGCAGGCCGAGCCGTAGTGCTTCTCGACGTTTTCCAGAATCAGTCCAGTCATGTTTCACCTCAAAATTAGAAGGCTATGTGCCCAACTGGGCGTAGGCGCGGGCCATGCCTGCGAATGCCCTTCAAGCAAAAGCATCGCAGGCATGGCCCGCGCTTACAGGGGTTGGTCGGTATAGCCAGTTAGAACGACACGCCACCTTCACCCACCAGCTTCTCCAGCGCCCAGATCAGGGCGAAGTCGATCAGCACGATCAGCACGGCGAAGGAGAAAACGGTCGGGTCGAGGGAAGACACGGTGCGGCTGTACATCCAGATCGGCACGGTCATCACATCGATGTTGTAAAGGAAATAGGTAACGGTGAACTCGTTGAACGAGACGATGAAGGCCAGCAGCATCCCCGCCAGAATGCCCGAACGCATCAGCGGTACGACCACGTCGACGATGGCGCGCGAGGGTGAAGCCCCCAACATCTGCGCGGCCTCCTCGACTTCGCTGCCGATGGACAGCATCGCCGCGGTGCAGTTCTTCACCACGAAAGGCAGCGCGAGGATGACGTGGGCGATGACCAGGCGCGGGGTGTTCATCTGAAACGGCAGGCTGTCGAACACCAGCAACAGTGCCAGGCCCAGCACCACCATCGGGAACACCAGCGGCAACGACATCAATTGCAGCGCCACTGCCTTGCCGCGGAATTCGCAGCGCACCAGTGCATAGGCCGCCGGCACCGCGATCAGCGTGGCGAGGATCATCGTCAGACAGGCCACCAGCAGGCTGGTGGTCATCGCTTGGCCGAGGCTCAGTACATCGCTGGAGTCTGGCGAGACGAAGGTGTTCCAGGCGGCCTTGTACCACTGCAGGCTATAACTGGCCGGTGGGAAGTCGAGGTTCGAGGCGCCGCTGAACGACATCACGATCATGGTCAGGATCGGCAGTACGGCCAGCAACAGGATGAACCCGGACAGGCCCATGGCGAAACGCCCGCTGTCACCCGGCAAGGTTGGGTTGCTACGAAATAGACGACTCATTGTGAAGCCTCCAGCATGCGTCGGCGCCGGCCGGTAACGTATTCGGAGAGGGTCATGATCGCCAGCGTGGTCACGATCAGTACGACCCCGGCAGCGGAGGCCGCGGGCCAGTTCATCAGCGGGGCGATCTGGTCATGCACCATCACCGCCAGCATCGGGACCCGGCGGCCGCCGAGCAGCAAGGGCACCACAAAGCTACTGGCGTTGTAGGCGAAGACCAGCGTGGCGCCGGTGATGATGCCCGGCAGGCTCATCGGCAGCACAACCTGGCGGAATACCTGCAAGCGGCTGGCGCCCAATGTCGCAGCGGCCTCCTCGTAGCTGCGCGAAACGCCGCGCATGGCGCTGGCGATGGGCAGAACGGCCAATGGAAAGGCGGTCTGCACCAGGCCCATTAGTACGCCGGTCTGGTTGTAGAGCATCATCACCGGTCGATTGATGAGGCCCAGGCCCATCAGTGCCTGGTTGAGCATCCCGCCTGGGCCGAGGATCACCAGCCAGCCGTAGCTTTGCAGCAGCAGGTTGACCAGCAACGGCAGGAGCACCGCGGCGAGGAACACCCGGCGCAGGAACGGCGACTGCAAGCGCGACATGCTGTAGCCGACCGGGATCGCCAGCAGCACCGCGATCAATGCGCTGACGAGGGCCAGGCGCAAGGTCAGCAGCAACGATTTCAGGTAATAGGGTTCGGCCAGTTGCGCATAGCTGGCGAGGCTGAAACCAGTCCATTCCGCGCCCTTGGTGCCGACACTCATGCGCAGCACCAGCAGGCTGGCGGCAATCAGTACGGCGAGAAACAGCATCGACGGCGTGAGGAAAAGCCAGGCCCGCGCCGTCGGGGAAATCGCCTTGGGCGGGCGCAGGGGCGCCGCGCCGACCGGGCGGGTCAGAGTTGATTGTTCCATTTCGGTTATCTCATCAGAGCAGAAGATTGCCGCGCATCGCGCAGGCGGTCAGGGGCCGTCTGCGCGGTGCCTTACATCAGGAAGAGAAGATTTCCGTGTAGCGGCGAATCCACTGGTCGTGAACGGTGGCGAGGAAGGCGTTGTCGTGCATGATCGCCTTCTCGGCGATCTGTTCCGGTGTGAGGATGTACGGGCTCTTGCGCGCTTCTGCCGAGATGATCGCCTTGGCGTTGACCGGCCCGTTGTAGATATCCTCGGCCATCTTGCCCTGCACCAGCGGGTCGAGCGAATGGTCGATGAAGGCATAGGCCAGATCGGTATCGCCGGGACGGTTCTTTGGCATCACCGAGAGCATCAGGTCGGTGTAGAAACCTTCCTTCATGCCGAAGGTGGCGCCCAGGCCGTAAGCGGGGTCGCGAATCTGCTTGGGGAAGAACGCCGGCGCATAGAGGCCGCCCAAATCCAGCGAACCGGTGCGGAACAGCTCGGCGATCTGGTTGGGGTTCTCACCCAGGGTAATGACCCGATCCTTGAGCTCTGCGAGCTTTTTGAAACCCGGCTCGATGTTGTGCTCGTCACCACCGGCCAGCTTGGCGGCGATGATGATCAGGTCCATGGCCTCGGTCCAGTTCGGTGGCGGCAGGAAAATGTTCGGCGCCATGTCCTTGTCCCACAGGGCGGCGTAGCTGTCCGGCGCTTCTTTCACGGTGCGCGTGCTGTAGACCAGGCTGTTGCACCACAGCAGGTAGCCGATGCCATGGCCGTTGGCGCCGGTCTGGTATTGCGCCGGCACATCCTTGAGGTTGGGGATGCGGTTGAGGTCGGGCTTTTCCAGCAGGCCGGCGCTGGCCAGGCCTTCTGCGCCCACACCGGCGAGGGTGATGATGTCGTACTGCGGACGGTCACCGCCGGCCTTGAGTTTGGCGACCATTTCCGAGGTGCTGCCGGTGCGGTCGGCGATGACCTTGGCGCCGGTTTTGGCTTCGAAGGTGGCGGCGATATTGCGCAGTGCGGCCAGGCCCGTGTCGTCGGACCAGGTGAGCAGACGCAGGGTCTTGCCATGAAACTTCATGTCGCTGCCGCTGGCCCGGATAAAGGGCATGGACAGGGCGGCGGCGGCCACCGAGGCGACGCCCACCGATTTGATGAATTTTCTTCTGTTCAGATCATATTCGCCCATCTCTGACTCCTTTTGTTCTTGTAAGTCGTTGGGTGGTCGCGCCTTTACCTCAGGCTGAATGCGCTCCCGGCAATCGATCCATCAACCAGCCGTAGCAGCCAAAATCGGGAGGGCGCGGCTTGGTCGACGCGGTCATCCTGCGACGCGGCCTAATGCGCAACAATCGAAAATTAGTCATTGAAGCCATGTGTGAAACGCATGCCTCGAAAGGAGGCATGCATGAACCGCGATAGGGTGTTGACGGGGGTTGATGCGTAGGTTGGCGCTGCACGCAGCGATGCCCAACATGGAGTCGCCCGCGACTCCCGCGTCCAGGCTGGCACATACACGCCGGGCCTTGCAGGCCGGGTTTTGGGCATCGCCTACGGCTCAGCACCAACCAACAGCTCTACTGGGTTCAGCGTCGGTTGAGTGCTCAGCGTTGCGCCATCCCGCTCATCCAGGTCTGCTGATCGATCTCGATCAGGGTCGGGCGCTGGCTGTCACGGGCTTTGCGCAGTGCCTCACGCAGGGGTTCGACGCCCTCGACCCGCTCGGCCGCACAGCCGAGCGCCTTGGCCACGCCGATGAAGTCGGGGGTATAGATGTCCACACCCACCGGCTCGATGGCGCGGTTCAGCATGTACTTCTTGATCTCTTCATAGCCCTGGTTATTCCACAGCAGGACGATGATCGGGGTATGCGCCTCCACCGCACTGGCCAGTTCCGAGAGGGTGAATTGCAGGCCTCCGTCGCCGATCAGGCACACCACCGGCCGCCGCGCCGATGGTTCGCGGTTGTCGCCCAGCAAGGCGCCAATCGCTGCCGGCAAGGCGTAACCCAGGGTCCCGTAACCCGTCGAGGAGTTGAACCAGCGGCGTGGCTGCTCCAGGTTCAGGGTCAGGTTACCGGTGTAGACCGGCTGGGTTGAATCGCCGACCAGAACCGCTTCTGGCAGTACCTCCAGCACGGTGTGCAGGAAACATGTCTGGGCCCGGGTCGGTTCATCCCAGGTGCTTTCCAGCTCAGCGCGCAACGCCGCGGCACGCACATGGCCCCAATCAGGGCGACGTACTACCAGTTTTTGCTCGATAAGGCTGGCCAGCAACGCCTGGGCGGCAGTTTCCGAATCGGACACCAGCGCGACCTGTGGCGGATAGTTGCGCACGGTCTGGTCCGGGTCGATGTCGATACGCAGCAGCGCACCGGGAATTTCGAAGCCGCCGGCGAAGGTCACGTCATAGTCGGTCTCGGCCAGTTCAGTGCCGATCGCCAGCACCACGTCGGCTTCACTCACCAGCTGGCGGGCAGCCACGGTGGACTGGGTCGAACCGATCAACAGTGGGTGGCGTGAAGGCAGCATGCCCTTGGCATTGATGGTCAGGGCCACCGGCGCGTCCAGCAGCTCGGCCAGTTGGGTCAGCGCCGGCGCTGCGTCGATAGCGCCACCGCCCGCCAGGATCAACGGCCGCTTGGCCGCTGCCAGCCAACGGCTCATCTCAGCGATTGCGCCTGGAGCGGCACCCGCCTTGAAGACGCTGACCGGCTCGCTGCTGAGCAAGTCGTCGGCCTCTTCTACCAATACGTCGAGAGGGATTTCGATATGCACAGGTCGCGGGCGACCGGCCCGGAACAGCGCAAAAGCACGGGCCAATACCGCGGGCAACTCGGCCGCCGACATCAGCGTGTGGGAGAAGGCGGAGAAATTGGCCACCAGGTTGCCTTGCGATGGCAGCTCATGCAGCTTGCCGCGCCCGCCACCCAACTGGCTGCGCGATTGCACGCTGGAGATCACCAGCATCGGGATCGAGTCGGCATAGGCCTGGGCCATGGCGGTGGCGATATTGGTCATGCCGGGGCCGGTGATGATGAAGCACACCCCCGGTTTGCCGCTGGTGCGCGCGTAACCGTCAGCCATGAAGCCGGCACCCTGCTCGTGACGCGGGGTGACATGCTTGATGCTCGATCGGGCAAGCCCGCGATACAGCTCGACTGTGTGTACGCCCGGTATGCCGAAAACCTGCTCAACACCATAGCGCTCAAGTAGTTGCACCAATACTTCGCCGCATGTCGCCATCTTGGTATGTCCTGTACGTGTCGTGAGGTTGTGCTCCACCCCGAGTTTCCGCAGGCTGCTATCCGAGACCGTTAGGCCACGGGCAGGCGCGGGAGAGGTGCGCAGAAGGGTCAATTGGAACCGTCGGCGAGCCGCTGTGACAACGCAAAATTTGTCATACTAGGCATGTCCTCACCTCATGCCTGAGCGCCCATGAAACGGCTACCCCCTCTGCCTGCTCTGCATACCTTCCTGGTCACGGCCCAGTGCTGCAACTTCACGCGGGCCGCCGATCTGTTGCACATCACCCAGGGTGCGGTGAGCCGGCAGATTGCGGGTCTCGAGAGCCATCTGGGGTATCCGCTGTTCCAGCGTCAGGCGCGTGGGCTGAGTCTGACCAGCCAAGGACGGGAGCTGTTTCCACGTATCCAGCAGGTGTTCGCCCTGATCGACGAGGCGGTCGAGCAGGTGGGTGCGAAACGCGAAGCGCTGCAACTCAAGGCCCCGACCTGTGTCATGCGTTGGCTGCTGCCGCGTCTGTTGCAATGGCAGGCGGTGCGCCCGGACGTGCCGGTCGAACTGACCACTACCGTGCAACATGCGGTCGATTTTCGCCGTGAGGAGTTCGACGCCGCCGTGGTTTATGGTGCGCGTCCGGTCAACTCGGTGGTTGTCCATCACCTGTTTGACGAGCAACTGACACCGGTCTGTGCCCAGCAATTGATTGCCGGCCCGGTTCCGCTCAAGACCTTGGCCGATCTGGAGCAGCACATGCTGTTGCACCCGACCCGCGATCAACGTGACTGGGAAACCTGGCTGAATGTTGCCGGCACCAAGGTCAGCAATATCGCCAAGGGCCAGCATTTCGACACGCTGGACCTGGCCATGACGGTCGCCTCGCAGGGGACTGGCGTCGCGATTGGCGACTGGGCGTTGATCGGCGAGGATCTCAGCGCCGGGCGGCTGGTCACGCCCTTCGACCTCAAGGTTCGTACGGGCGCCGCTTATTACCTGGTTTATCCAGAGCGCCCTGATCCTTCACCGCAGTTGCGCGAGTTGATCGACTGGCTGCTCGGGCAGGCGGCCGAACGCCCGGATCGGCCCGCCAGTTGAGTCCCGCAGGGCGTCGGGGTTAACCCGCGCTGCCCAGCACGTGCAGCACCAGCAACAGGCTACCGGCCGCCAGCAGCGTCTGCAGGGTGATGAGGCCGGCCATCAGGTGGCTGTCGCCGCCGAGCTGGCGCGTCAGCACATAGGCGGTGGGCGCCGTGGGCAGGGCGAAGAACAGCACCAGCACGGCGCTTTCCATGGCCGGCAGGCCGACCACGCGGGCGACCGCGAAGGCCAGCAGCGGCATCGCCAGCAGCCGCAGCGCACAGTTCCAGGCCAGCGTCGGTACTGCGCCGCTGAGTTCCTGCGGGCGCAGCGCGGCGCCGACGCAAAGCAAGCCGAGCGGCAAGCTGGCGGCGGCGAGCAGGCCGAGCAGGCGATCCGTGCCCCCGGGCAGGCCGAGGCCACTGAGGTTGAGCAGTGCCCCGGCGACGCAAGCGACGATCAGCGGGTTCTTCAGCACTGGCAGAAGTAACGCCCGCAGGCTGAGCCCGCGTTCGGCGGTCAAGGCCCAGACCGACAGCACATTCACCGTTGGCACCATCAACGCCAGCATCAAGGCGGCGAGGGTCAGCCCCTCCTGGCCGAACAGGCTGGCGACTGCCGCTAGGCCGAGGTAGGTGTTGAAGCGCAGGATGCCTTGGCTGATGGCGCCGAAGCGCGCGGCTGACCAGCCCCACAGACGCTTGCCGAGCAACAGCGCCAGCCAGGCCAGGCCCAGGCCGAGCATCACGGCCAAGGCCAGGCGCGGCAGTGCCGGGTTATCCAGCGGTGCGCTGGCCAGGCTGCTGAACAGCAAGGCGGGAAACAGAATGAAGTAATTGAGGCGTTCGGCCGCCGGCCAGAACGCCTCACCGGGAAAATCCCAGCGGCGCAGGGCGTAACCGCCGACTATCAAGGCAAACAATGGCCACAAGGCCAGCAACAGATCGATCACGCACACCCCCGCTGACAGGCGCCCATCTTGGTCAGCCACCTGCGGCGACGCAAGGGCGAGGTGCACCGTGATGCACGTCTGGAGTAGGCTGATGCGCGGCATGACGGAGGTGAATCATGAGCGACCTGCACAGCGGCGGCTGCCATTGCGGCGCCTTGCGTTACCAGTTCCGCGCACCATTGGCCGATATCGCCCACTGCCATTGCTCGATCTGCCGGCGAACCACTGGCGGCATCGTCACCACCTGGATCACCGTGCCGCTGTCGGCCTTCCAATGGATCGCCGGCACGCCCGCCGAATACGCCTCGTCGGCAACCTGCACGCGGCACTTCTGTGGCCATTGCGGCGCCCATCTGACGTTGTTCACTGCGCTGAGCGCGCAGACCCTGGACATCACCATCGCCACCCTCGATCACCCGGAACAGGCACCAGCGGACCGGCATATCTGGACCAACAGCCGCCTGCCCTGGCTGCATCTGGATGAGCAGTTGCCGGCGGAGGATGAGGAACGGATTCCGTAGGGCGTAGGTTGGGTAGAGCCGCTTTTAACCCAGCGGTGAGAAACGGCTAAACGCCGGCGGACATAATGGGTTATGTGGTCGTTACATGTTGAAAAGCGCGGCGGCTGTTTGTAGGCGCGGGCCATGCCCGCGAAAGCCTCCTAAGCAAAAGCCTCGCGGGCATGGCTCGCTCCTAGGGTTTTTGCGCTTCTCCAGTGCTTATGGTAACTCCAGCCCGCCACTGGCCTTGTGCAGGGCGCGCAGGTGCTCGCCGAGTTGTTTCAGGTTGGCTTCGCCGGCCTCCAGCTCGGCCAGGCGCTCGGGCTCCAGCAGGCTGCGCACTTCCTGGTCGAGGTCATCGCTGAGTTGCCGCAGCTGCTGCTGGCGGCTGTTGCTTTCCTGCTCCAGGTGCTGCCATTCGGCGGCTTGCGGCAACCCGTAACCGCCCTCCAGCAACTCGGCCGGGCGACTGAGGAAGCCGCTGTTGGCGAGAATTTTCTCCAGGGTGCCGCCGGCCTTGTCGACGCTGCCATCCTTCAACTCGCGGCCGCTCAGGTAGCGGCGCTTGAGTTCATCCTGGGCCAGCAGCAACTGGCGCCGCTGGGCCGCCTGCTCGAGCAGGAGCAGGGCGGCGCTGGTGCGCAGGTCGGCTTGGGCGAACCACGGCCGGCGCTCGCTGGTGTCCAGGGTCAGCCAGTCGTCGACGGTGTCCTGGGGGATGGGCAGGAGCTCTTTGAGCACCAGGAACATGGCCTGATAGCGGTCGCGGAAGGAGTCGAAACGGTAGCCCAGGCGCAGCGCTTCCTTGGGGTCGTCAAGTACGCTGCGGTCGGCCAGGCCGCGACCTTCGAGCACGTCCAGCAAGCCGTTGGGCATGATGCTGTCGAGGCTGTTCAACTCCGCGCGCGCGCTGCCACTGCGCAGCAGTTTGAGGGTTTCCACGGCGCAGTTATTGGAGACGAAATAGTAGTTGCCGTCGTAGCTCCAGTGCTGCTCGGCGGCATGCTCGACCAGCGCCTCCAGCTCCGCTCGCGTGAGTTTCAGCGGCACCGAGGCAAGGCCGCGCAGCTCGACTTTGGTGTACTCGTCGATGACCTGGCCGAGTGGCAGGACGAACAGCCGCGATGGATAGGCGCCGGTCAGCCCATCCCAACTGGACAGTTGCACGTCGCCGACGAACGCGCGGTAGGACAGCACCAGGTGCTGATCCAGGTCCAGCCGACAGTCCGGCCCACGCGGGCGGCCGGGCGCGCAGATGACCAGGCGCAACATGCTGTGACCCCAGCGACTGGCCCACTGCTGATTGGCCTCGGCGAGCAGGTAGTCGACGGCATAGACCCGCTCCGGGTCGAGCTTGCCGAGCGGTTGGCGGGCGAAATCACGTCCGGCGTTCAGGTAGGCCAAGCCGGGTGCGCAGGGCTGTGTCGTGCCCGGCGCCCAACCGAAATGCGCGCGGAAATAGCGGTACAGCGCCGGCCGCCGACAGGCGTAGGCGGGGTCGAGAAGGAAGTACTCCATGTTCACCGCGACGAACTCGCGCGGGTTGCTCAACTCGTAGCTGTCCGGGCTGCGTGCGACCTGGCGATTGCTCTGTTCGCGTTCGCCACGGCGGCCTACGTATTGCGCCCAGCCAGCCAGGTCGAGCAGGCGCGGGTCATCGCTGACGGTGAAGCGGCGTGCGGTCTGCCCGCGACAGTCATCCGCCAGGCCGACTTTGCCCTGGCTCGCCGCTTGTTGCTGGCAGCGGCGCAGCAGGGTTTTTTCCGCTGCCGGCCACAGCCGCGCACGGTCGTAGAGGTGAGTCAGCTCATGCAGGACGGTGGCCAGCAGCTCACGCCGCAGGGTGCCGTGGGGGCGACGGGTGGCTGCGCTGGCGGCGGAGCCATCGGCCAGGGCCGGCAGCAGCCTGGCATTCAGCACCAATGCATCGGGGCGGGTGGCGCGGCCAAAGGCGTTGGCCGGTAAGTCGTGGCTCCAACGGACGTCGACGCGCCGATCCAGTTGCGCGCTAACAACTGGCGGCAAGGCGCCGAGGGCTTCATCGAGCAGGGCTTGGCTGGCGTGCTGTTGTTTGGCGTCAAGCCCGGCGCGGTCCAGCACCAGGCGCAGTTCAGCTTGGGTGCTGGTACCTGTGAGCAGTAGTGCGGCAACCAGCAGCCCGGCGCTGACTGGCCTCACAGCGCGAGAATGGCTTCGGCCAGAACTTGATCGCTGGCGTCGCGGGCTTCGGGTACACGGCTGCGCAGGGTGCTGAACGCTGCTTCCAGTTGCACGCCACGGATGGCGCCCTGGCTGGCGACAAAGCTGGCGGCATCGTCGCGGGCTTCGAGGACTAGTTTGGAGTCGCGAATCGAGGTGGTGGTGTCCGAGGTGAAGTCGAAGGTGCGAGCAACGGCATTGATGATGACGTTGCTGGATGCGACCAAGGTCTGCGCCTGAGCGCTGCCGGCGGCGATAAGCAGGGCGAAGGCTGCGACGGTGAGCGGGCTACGCATGGGGTGATCTCCGGTTTGTAACTGTGCTGGTGATGATTGGACGAGTATGGCCGGCGCCAGTTCCACCCTGCGCGGGTTAATTCGGCGTGGCCGGGGCTGGTGCCGTGGCCGGCTTGGGGCGCCGAGACTCATGCAAGGTTGGCGGTTCAGTCGGAGAGGCGCTGCGCTGTCGAACGGGCAACGAAGGCCTGCGCCCGGCTACCGGCGATGGCTGAGCCGGATACAGGGCGCTGAGATGGGCGCGGTCGAGCCTGAGGCCGCCAGGCTTAGAGCGTGAGAATCGTCTGGGCCAGTTGCATGTCGCTGCTGGCTCGCAGTTGCGGGGCGTGTTGGCGGATATGGCGCAGAGCTGCCTCCAATTGCGCGCCGCGAATCTGGCCTTGGCTGGCGACGAAGCTGGCGGCGTCATCGCGGGCGGCGCGGACGATCTTGTCGTCGTTCAATGAAGATGAGATGTCGGAGGTCGCATCCGAGGTGGCCCCGATGGCCCCGACCACGGCGTCGGTGGTGACGACAAAACTGGTGGCCGAGGCGCTGGTGGCAACAGCCAGGAGGGCAGCGGCGCTAAGCAGGCGCAAACGGTACATGGCGGAACTCCTCTGAATAGCAAAAACGAGGCCGTTGGGCCTCTTGGGCATTGCTATTAGCCTAGCTCAGCCTGAGCCGCCCGCGCCAGATGGGTTCAGCGCCAGAACGGCTTGCTCAGTTCGGCCATCCGTTCGGATTGGGTAATGCCGGCATCGGCCAATTGCCGATCATCCAGTTGGGCGAGCTGCCGGCGGGTACGGGTGTGTTGGGCCCAACGACTCAAGCAGGCAAGCAGCCGCAGCGGCCAGGCGCTGCGTGGGCTCGCTGTGAGCGTGGGTGTGGCGAGGCGTGCTGTGCGTTCCATGGCACTGTCCTTCCCGCATCGGCGGCGGGGTTGGGGTATGGGGAACCATGGTCCCGTTTACCGAGCCAATCCGGCAGTCACAGTGCAGGAGAATTGTGCTGGAGCAATTTTTGTGTTTATGGAATTGTACTGGTAGCTTGCGGCTTGAGCTGTGCTGCTCGCCCAATGCGCCCGGGCCATAACGACAAAGCCCGCCAGCAGTGACCTGTGGCGGGCTTTGTTGTGTACTGTTCGGGTGGCTGATGCTGTGTCGCTAGCCCAGCCAGGTGCAGCTTAACGCCAGAACGGCTTGCTCAACTCGGCGTAGCGTTGTGCTTCGCTGATACCGGCATCGGCCAGCAGGCGTGAATCCAGGCGGGCCAACTGGTGGCGGCTGGAAATTCGACGCTGCCACAGCAGCAGGTTGGAGAGCGCGCGGAACGGCAGAGCGGCTTGAGCTTTGGACGAAGTGTTGCTGAAGAACATGTCGGAACTTAGGGTGCGTTCCATGGTGTACATCCTTCCGCTTGTGGCGGGATTGGTTATTTAACTGGTGCCCATGATCCTCCTGTAACACCTGACCCTGTAGTCACAGTTGTTTTAAATTGTGCTGGTCGGCATGCCCTTTTTTGGGGACTGTTTTGTTACTTATCGAAGCAACTGTACTGCTGTGCACCAAAAAGATGCATTTCTATCGATAAAAAGCTGACTAATTGCCCAGATTCGTAACCAATAGGAACGTCTGACCAGTACAGTTTTGCAAAGTTGAAAGGTGTTTTACCTGAAGAGTCCTGACAGCAGCAGAGTTTTTGCCGCAAAGCCTCGTCTGTACGGGTCAGATCATCGGCCTGACGCTGCTTCGACCGTCGCTCAATGCACCATGCTAGAGCCTCTGCGAACAGATGAGGGGGTGCGCGGTCCGGATGCCGTGCATGCCGACGTGCGTGCAGTTCTAGCCAGAGCGGCAACCTGATGCGCATTCTGTATCGGTCGGCCGGGGCCGTTGCGGCGAACAGTTGGCTGCGGCACATCGGTCTGCGCGATGTGCCCCAGGGTTGCGCCGGGCGGAAAAGAAAAAACCCCGGCACTGGGCCGGGGTTATGTCATGCGGGTTAGCGGTCTTAATCGACTGCTTTGACCATATCTTCGATGACTTTCTTGGCGTCGCCGAAGACCATCATGGTCTTGTCCAGGTAGAACAGTTCGTTATCCAGACCGGCATAGCCGCTGGCCATCGAGCGCTTGTTGACGATGATGGTCTTGGCTTTGTAAGCCTCGAGAATCGGCATACCGGCAATCGGCGAGGTGGGATCGGTCTTCGCCGCCGGGTTGACCACGTCGTTGGCGCCGAGCACCAGCACTACGTCGGTCTGACCGAATTCGGAGTTGATGTCTTCCATCTCGAACACCTGCTCGTAAGGCACTTCGGCCTCGGCCAGCAGGACGTTCATGTGCCCCGGCATCCGCCCGGCAACCGGGTGAATGGCGAACTTCACGGTGACGCCACGGTGCGTCAGCTTCTCCGCCAGTTCCATCAATGAGTGTTGGGCGCGTGCCACCGCCAGGCCGTAGCCCGGTACGATGATCACGGTGTCGGCGTTGGTCAGCAGGAACGCGGCGTCGTCGGACGAGCCGGACTTCACCGGGCGCGCTTCTTTGTCGCCAGCTGGGCCGGCTGCGTCAGTTGCACCGCCGAAACCACCAAGGATCACGTTGAAGAACGAGCGGTTCATCGCCTTGCACATGATGTACGAGAGGATCGCACCCGAGG
Source organism: Pseudomonas sp. KH_027 (assembly GCF_057838565.1). NCBI lineage: Bacteria > Pseudomonadati > Pseudomonadota > Gammaproteobacteria > Pseudomonadales > Pseudomonadaceae > Pseudomonas > Pseudomonas sp. KH_027. The sequence continues at coordinate 4,681,053 of NZ_CM174470.1, read as the reverse complement.
AGCCGACCAGGGAGCCGGCGATGATCAGCATCGAGTTGTTCAGCGAGAAGCCGATACCGGCCGCTGCCCAACCCGAGTAGCTGTTGAGCATCGACACCACCACCGGCATGTCCGCGCCGCCGATCGGGATGATGATCAGCACGCCCATCACGAAGGCCAGCGCCAGCATCACCGCGAACGCCGTGAGGTTGCCGGTGAACATGAACACCAGGCCCAGGCCCAGCGTGGTCAGGCCGAGCACCAGGTTCAGCTTGTGCTGACCGGCGAACTGTACCGGTGCGCCCTGGAACAGGCGGAACTTGTACTTGCCCGACAGCTTGCCGAAGGCGATCACCGAACCGGAGAAGGTGATGGCGCCGATGGCCGCACCGAGGAACAGTTCCAGGCGGTTACCGGCTGGGATGGCGTCACCCAGTTGCTTGACGATACCCAGCGACTGCGGTTCAACCACGGCAGCGATGGCAATGAACACCGCAGCGAGGCCGATCATGCTGTGCATGAAGGCGACCAGCTCAGGCATCTTGGTCATTTCGACGCGTTTGGCCATGATCGAACCGGCGGTGCCGCCGACCAGCAGGCCGACGATCACATAGCCGATGCCTTGGGTGGCAATGTCCGCGCCGAGCTTGAACACCAGGCCGACAGTGGTGATGACGGCGAGCGCCATCCCGAGCATGCCGAACAGATTGCCGCGCCGCGAGGTAGTCGGGTGCGACAGGCCCTTGAGCGCCTGGATAAAGCAGATCGAGGCGATCAGATACAGGGTAGTTACCAGATTCATGCTCATTACTTGTCACCCTCCGCTTTCGCCTTGGGCGCTTTTTTCTTGAACATTTCCAGCATCCGGCGGGTCACCAGGAAGCCGCCGAATACGTTAACCGCGGCCAGCGCCACGGCCAGGGTGCCCATGGTCTTGCCCAGAGGGGTTACGGTCAGTGCCGCAGCCAGCATGGCGCCGACGATGACGATCGCGGAAATCGCGTTGGTCACCGCCATCAGCGGGGTGTGCAGTGCGGGGGTAACGTTCCAGACCACGTGGTAGCCGACATAAATGGCCAACACGAAGATGATCAGGTTGTAGATACCGGGGGAGATCAACTCTTCCATCGTCCTATCCCTTCTTATGCGTTCTTACGGATGACTTGGCCATCGCGGCACATCAGGCACGCGGCGACGATGTCGTCTTCGAGGTTGACGTGGAACTTGCCTTCGCCGTCGATCACCAGCTTGAGGAAGTCCAGCAGGTTGCGTGCGTACAGGGCCGAAGCGTCTGCGGCGACCATGGAGGCCAGGTTGGTGTGCCCGACGATGGTCACGCCATGCTTGATCACCACTTGGTCGGCCTCGGTCAGCGGGCAGTTGCCGCCTTGCGCTGCCGCCAGGTCGATGACTACCGAGCCTGGTTTCATCTGCGCCACGGTTTCGGCGCTGAGCAGTACTGGCGCCTTGCGGCCCGGAATCAGTGCGGTAGTGATGACGATGTCAGCCTGCTTGGCGCGCTCGTGCACGGCAACCGCCTGACGCTGCATCCACGAGGCCGGCATCGGCCGGGCATAACCGCCCACGCCTTCCGCGCACTCGCGTTCTTCGTCGGTTTCATAAGGCACATCGACGAACTTGGCGCCGAGCGACTCGATCTGCTCCTTCACCGCCGGACGTACGTCCGAGGCTTCGATCACCGCGCCCAGGCGCTTGGCCGTGGCGATGGCCTGCAGACCGGCTACACCGGCGCCGAGAATCAGCACGCGGGCGGCCTTCACGGTGCCGGCGGCGGTCATCAGCATCGGCATGAAGCGCGGATAGTGATGGGCCGCGAGCAACACGGCCTTGTAGCCGGCGATGTTGGCTTGCGAGGACAGCACGTCGAGGCTCTGCGCACGGGACGTCCGCGGCGCGGCTTCGAGGGCGAAAGCGGTGACGCCGCGTTCAGCCATCTGCGCGATGTTTTCGCTGTTGAAGGGGTTGAGCATACCGACCAGCACGGCGCCGGGCTTGAGCTGGGCCAGCTCGGCGGCGTTCGGGGCGACCACCTTGAGTACCAGATCGGCACCCAGGGCTGCGGCGGCATCGCCGATGGTCGCGCCAACGGCTTCATAGGCACTGTCCGGAACGCTGGCATTGATGCCGGCGCCGCTTTGGACGGTGACCTGATGGCCTTGGCCGATCAGTTTTTTCAGCGTTTCGGGCGTTGCGGCAACCCGCGTCTCGCCAGTAAAGGTCTCGAGAGGAACACCAATGTGCACTTAAAATCTCCTGCGTGATCGTTTTTAAAAAAACCAGAGCACTACGGATGGCGCACTGGGGGTGGCGGATCATCACAAACCCGCACGGACTGCCATGCAACCGGCGGGGCGCGGCATTTTGCAGGCGAACCGCGAGGCCTTCAAGAAGTTCTGAAGGTTGACCTACAGATAACTACAAGTCATTGGGTGACTATCGGTTTCTGTCGAGGGGCGGCAAGCGGCGTAATTGCAGGGCTACAGCCTAATACCGGGGCTGTGCGCGGGGAAATGACATCCCTGACGTGAATAACCGTTCATCAGGTCAAGGCTGCGTCCATTGGGCGCGGTAAATGTCCAGTATTATCTAGCTAAGTCTTTGTTAATAAATGACTTTAGTGACAAAAATCAGCCTCGGGCGGTGTGCCGGGCTGTAGCAGGCTATATTACTGACTACGGGGTCAGGTATGTTTTTTTGCAGCCATCCACGGGGGCACTCAGGCCAGCAGCCCCAAGCTCTTGGCGCGCATCAGCGCTTGCGTGCGACGCTTTACGCCGAGCTTGCTGTTGATCTTTTTCGTATGGGTTTTCACCGTATTGACCGAAATGAACAGGTAAGTGCCGATTTCCTGGTTGGAAAAGCCTTCGGCGAGGAGTTGCAAGACGGCCCGTTCGCGTTGGCTGAGCAGGGCGTTGCCCTCCGCTGGCGCATGGCTGGCGGGTTCGTCGGTTTTCAGCGCGCTGACGCCGATGGCGCTGGCTGTGCAGTTCGGCCAGTCTTGCAGCATGCCGTGCAGGCCGAGGTCATGGGCCTGCTGCCACGCGCTGTATTCCATGCCCGGCGCATCGGTGCGACCGAGGCGCTGCCCGGTTTCCGCCAGCGCCAGCTGAACCTCGCAGGCCATGGGTTTGAATTGCAGTGCCTCGCATTGCTCGAGCAGCGCCTGCAGCAGCCCTTCGGCCTGCGCCGAATGCCCGGCGACGTGCAGCGCACGGGCTTGCAGCAAGCGATTGCGCAGCGGCAGGGTGGGGTAGTCGAGTGGTGCCATCCACGTCGGTTCAGCGTTGAAGAAGTGCTGAATCCTTTCAGCGATCGCCGCGATACGCTCCCAGCGCCCCTGGCGGCTGAGTACGCGCATGCTTTGCAGCAGCTGCACGCCGCGGTAACACAGGCGCCAGACCTGGCCGCATTGCATCTGCCGTTCGGCTTCGCGCAAGTACAGGAAAGCCTGATCGAATAGACCCTGGCGCGAACTCAGCTCGGCCAGCCCGAGATAGCCGTGCAGTACGAAGGGGTCGGCGCACTCTTGCGCCTGGGCCACGCCAATCTGCAAGGACTGCTCGGCCTGGCTGTGCTCGCCGTGCAGCAGATGCAGCTCGGCCTGCAGCAGATGCAGGCGGCCGAGCAACAGGCTGTCGACGGTTTTGCGCGAACCGATCAGGGCAAAGCTCTGTTCGATCAGGCTCTGCGCCCGTGGCAACTCGCCACGCAGCAGCAGCAGGCGAACCCGGTCGAGGTTGATCAGCACTTCGAACAGCAGGCTGCCCCGCCGGCGTGCCAGTTCCAGCGCCGAGCGCAGGTAGTCGGGAGCGGCCTGTGGATTGTGGGTGGCCATGGCTACGCGCGCCAAGGTCGAATAACACAGCAGCTTGGGCATCCAGTCGGCTTCCGGCAGGTGCTCCAGGGCCTGCAGGCAATGGCGTTCGGCCTCCGCGGCGCCGATGTTGCAGCGCAAGGCGGCCAGCGCACCGCGCAAGGCTTGCCAGTTGGCGGTCAGGCGCTGCCCACGGCGCGCGCTGGGCTGTGGCTGGAAGCGCGCGAGCTGGTCGATACAGGCTTCGGCTTGCTCCAGGCGCCAGCTCAACAGCAGAGCCCAGGCGCTGAGCGTCAGCAGCCGCGGCGTGCTCTCCAGCAGTACGGCCGGCAGCCGCTCGCGCCAGGCCAGCAGGTGGGCCAGGTGTTGTTCGCCGGTCAGCCATTCCTGGCCGAGGCGTTCCAGGTAATTGGCGGCGACTTCCGGCTGGCCGGCACAGAGTGCTTGTTCGATGGCATCCTCGACCTGCCCGGCGGCAATGAACATGCGGCAAGCGCGCAGGTGCAGCTGTGTCGCAGCGGCTGGGCTGAGGCGGTTGCGCAGCACGCGGGCGACCACGGGCAGCACGCGATACCAGATACCGTCCTCATCCAGCGGCATGAAGAACGCCTGGCGTTGCAGCAGCCGTTGAAACAGCTGGGCGCCGTCGCTGTCTTCCCACAGGTGCTGGCAGAGTTCGGCGGAAATCTTCGGCAGGTGCACCAGGGCCAGCAGGCAGCGGGTTTCTTCCGCATCGAGGCGGTTGAGCAGTTCGTGGTCGAGGTATTCCTTCAGCCAGCAGTGGTGGAGGGTTTGGCCACTGGTACCGGCCGAACCACCCGGCTGCTGGGCTTTGCTCGACAGTTGCAGGCGCGTGCCGGCGCACCAGCCTTCGGTTTCCTGCCACAGTTCGCGGCGCATGGCCTGGCCGCTTTGGGGCGCGAGCAGGTCGATCAGTTGTTCCTGTTCGCTGCGGCTGAAGGCCAGTTGATCGGCCTCCAGTTCCAGCAATTCACCACCCAGCAACAGGCGTGGGAGGTTCCAGTCCGGTCGTTGCCGGGCACTGACCAGCAGGTAGAGGTTGGGTTGCGGCCGCGCCAGCAGTTGATCGATGCAGGCGTCCAGCTCGGCCGCCGGGTTGCTCGGGTAGTCGTCCAATACCAGCCACACCGGCTGGTTCTGGGGGCCGAGCAAGTGCAGCAGGTTGGGCATGCTGGCGGGCGTGGCGCGGTCGTCGAGGGCGCCGGCGATCTGGCTGAGCAGGTGCTCGGCACTCAGCGGCTGGCCGGCCAGGCTGAGCCAGATGACGCGACTGTGTGTCGGCAGCTGGCGCAGGTATTCATTGAACAGCACGCTTTTACCGAAGCCGGCGGGGGCCACCAGCAAGCGCAGGCGGACGTCCTCGGCGTGCAGCAGGTGCACCAGGCGCGGGCGTGGCAGGTGCGCGGGCGGCAGGCGCGGCACATTGGCAACAGACGCACCGGGTAGGGCGATACCGGAGCATGGGCGCGGCATGGGCGGTTCTCGCGGATTGTAGTTATGGATGAACCGAGGTTTTGCACCCTAGCCCGATCATCCTTTAGGGGGAAGCAGGATGATTACGGCTGATACTGCGCCATAAAGCTATACGTATTTAGGTGGATACGACAACGCCCCGCATGCGGGGCGTTGTCAGTGCTGGAACGCGGCGCCAGGCCGCGTGGGGGGGTAGGTTAGCGCACGCCGGCATTACGCAGCGCGGCTGGGGTGTAGTCAGCGCCGCTGGCCTTGAAGCCGAACTCGATGCCGTGCTTTTCCTCGTTTTTCATGCCCAGGGCGATGTAGCGCCCGGCGATGATGTCGTACAGCGCTTCCAGGGTGAAGGTCGCCACCTGCTGTTTGTAGTGGTAGCTGGCATGCCCCTCGCCAATGCGCCAGAGTTGGCCGCGGCCGTCGTAATGGTCGGCCAGGGCGACTTGCCAGCTGTCCTCGTCGACGAACAGGTGGCGTTTGGCATAGATATGTCGCTCGCCTGGCTTGACCGTGGCTTCCACTTCCCAGACCCGGTGCAGCTCGTAACGGGTCAGGTCCTGGTTGATATGCCCGGCCTTGAGCACGTCGTCGTATTTCAGGCTGGGCGAGTCGAGCTTGTAGCTGTTGTAGGGGATGTACATCTCCTTCTTGCCGATCAGTTTCCAGTCATAGCGGTCTGGGGCGCCGGAGAACATGTCGAAGTTGTCCGAGGTGCGCAGGCCGTCGGCGGCGGTGCCCGGGCCATCGTAGGCAACCTGCGGGGCGCGGCGTACGCGGCGCTGGCCGGCGTTGTAGATCCAGGCCAGGCGCGGTTCCTTGACCTGGTCGATGGTCTCGTGGACCAGCAGCACGTTCCCGGCCAGACGCGCGGGCGCTGTAACCCGTTGTTTGAAGTACAGCAGCACGTTGTCGGCTTTCTGCAGGTCGACATCCTTCATCTCGGTGGGGAAAGCCACTTCGTCTTCAAAGTGCACCATGCTGAAGGAGCCGCTGGTTTGCGGGGTGGCCTGGGTGACCAGACGCCGGGCATTGCCGCCGCGGTAGCGGGTGATGTGGTTCCACACCACTTCCACGCCGGTCTTCGGAATCGGGAAGGCGTAGTAGCGGCTGTCGCTGAAGTTGGACAGACCGTTACCGCCGTCCACCGGCTGAGTATTGACCGCGCTCTTCTTCGCCGCGTCGTAAATCGCCTGAGGGACGGCAGCCGTGCGGTGGGTCGCGTAGACCGGGATTTTGTATGTGGCGGCATAGCGCTTGAACATCGCCAGCTGGCCGGGCGACAGCTTGTCCTTGTACTGCTCGACGTTGGCCGCGGTGATGGTGAACAGCGGCTTCTCGTTGGCGAAGGGGTCGGCGAGGAAGCCGTTGGCGTCCATCGCGGCGGCGTTGGCCGGCAGGCCGCCGGTCCACTCCGGGATGCTGCCGTCGGCGTTTGCGGCTTTCTCCGCGCCCAGCGGCGTCAGGGTCGTGCCGAGCTTGGCCGCTTCCTCGGGGGAAACCGCGGCCATCACGCTGCTGGCCAGGAAGGAGAGGGCCATGGCGGCGCCAAATTGCATGAATCGTTTTGTTTTCATGGTTCGAATCCTTGTGCGAGGCGCGCTTAGAAGTTCACGCCGAAGCTGAGGGCAACGAAATCGCGGTCGGTGATCACGCTGTAGTCGCCACCGAAGAAATCGGTGTAACTCAGGCTGGCGGTGTAGAGGTTCTGGTATTCGGCGTTCAGGCCGAGGCTGATGGCTTTGGAACCTTCGATGAAGTTCGGCCCATAGCCATCGACGTCATGCGACCAGGCCACGCTCGGCGTCAGGTTGATCCCGGCGATCACGTTGCTGTAATCCAGGCTGGCGCGTGCGCGGTAGCCCCAGGAGCCGCTGGTGTAGAAGCCCTTGTCGTTGCATTCCTGCGGGTTGGCGGCGTTGAAGGCGCGGCAGGTGGGTTGCGAGGACAGCTCGCCCGGGCCAAAGATCGGGTCGCGGCCGAAGCGCAGCTCGCCGACATCGTCACTGATGCCGTTGATGTGGTTGTAACCCACCTCGCCCACCAAGGTCAGGCGGCTGGCGCCCAGCACCCGGTCAACGAATTGTGTCGCGGTGACCTGCGCCTGGGTGACCGCGCGGCGATCGTAGCCGTGCAGATCGCTGCCGGCGGTGTTCTGTGAATGACCGGATTGGAAGATCGGCGAGAGTGACAGGCCAAGAGCGCCGAAGGACAGGTCGGTGGAGTTGATCTGCAGCGGCATGTTCGGCCGGTAGCTGACCTCACCAGACAGTGCGGTGCCTTCGATGTTGGTCTGGAAGCTCAGGCCATAGAGGCGGATATCCTCGGGGTATTCGATAAAGTAGCGAGCGTTCGGTGCACCCGGAATGAAGGCCGCCGAGGGGGTGGTGGTCCGAATGGTGCTGAACACCGGGCCACGGCTGTGGTAGTTCATCGCGTAGGCGCCGAACTCGGTGTCGTTCAGCTCTTCGGCGAACCAGCGCAGGGCCAGGCCGAACTGGCCGCTGTCCCGCGCATCGCGGTCACCGGCGCGCGGGATATAGAGGTTGCCGCCCTGCGCTACGCCCGCGAGGGTGTTGTTGGAAACCCCTGGCGGCAGGTCCGGGCCGGCGACCACCAGGCGATCGGTGCAGCCATCGGCGACCACATCGGAGGTGGAGAAGAACGTGCCGCAGTTATCCACCACGGTCTGGTCCCACTCCAACTGATAGAAGGCCTCCATGCTCACGGTGTCGGTCAGGCTCTGGGACAGGTAGAGCATATTGACCGGGATCAGGCCTTCCTTGATTTCCGCGCCTGGACGGCGGAAGGCGGCCACATCGACCGGGTTGATCGAGTTGATGCTGTTACCGATGAAAGTGCTCTCGCCCCAGCTGACCACCTGCTTGCCGGCCCGCACGCTGCCGGGCAGATTGCCGATGGTGTAGTTGTGATAAACGAAGGCGTCGAGCAACTGCGAGCCGGCAGACTTCGCACCTTCCTTACGGTTGTGATCGTCGATGTCGTAAAACTCGCGGTGCTCGTCCTTCAGCTCGAAGTCGTACCAGTACTTGCCGCGCAGAAACACCCCGGTATCGCCGTATTTCAGCTCCAGGTCGTGGATGCCCTTGAAGATCTTCGAGAAGGTTTTGCCGTTCTCGAAGTTCAGCCGGCCGTCGTCGGAGGTCCGCGAAGAAGCCTTGCCCCCGCTGACTGGCGCGATGAAATCCGGGTCGGCGCTGCGAGTCGACCAGCTGGCGCCCACCGACAACTGCGAATCGAACTGCGCTTCGATCTCCCCGATATTGAAATTGATGGCGTGAGCCTGGGCGCTACAGCCCAGGGCAACGGCGGCGGCCAGCAGCTGCGGCCGGAAGATTCCGCGCATTGTTCTTGTTGTCATGCGGCTCTCCTGAGGAGGATTAAGTGAGCCGTCATCCTAATCAGCCGAAAGACTGGCCATAACTGCCTAAAGGGGCGATTTCATCTATCACCCAGGTGGGTGATAGCCGCTTGAAAATGCGCCTTTCACGGGTTTTGGCCAGCGTCCGGGTGCGGCGCTTTGGTCTGGGTGCGGGCTTTATGTTTCAAGGCTGATACCGAGGGTTACAGCCGGGTCGCCTGGGCGCGGGCAGAGCATCGGCCCGTGTTCAGGCGTGATTGGCGCCACCGGCTATGGTGGCCTGAGGTGGCCTGCGCAGGGGGGCATGGCAATGCCGACAGACAATTCCAATAGCCAAAGGCGCAGCGTATGCCCGAGTTTTTCTACACCGCGGCCAGCAATACCGGGCGGCTGACTGTCAGCATCTGCAGGTGATTCCGGCCGCCGGTTCGCTCGACGCGGATCTCACCGGCGCCCAGTCTCGCTGCGGTAGCGCCGTGCCTCTTCCACCAGCCAGTCGCGGAAGGCGCGCAGGGCCGCTGACTCGACTTTGCGCTCGGGGATGATCAGGTAATAGGCCTTGTCGCTCATGCAGGCGTGCTCCAGCGCCACTACCAGCCGCCCCTCGGCCAGCTCGCGCTGGATCAGGAAGGGCGGAATCAGCGCGACGCCCATCTCGTGCATGGCCGCCTGGGCCAGCATGGAAAACAGCTCGTAGCGCGGCCCGGTCATGTCACGCGGTACGCTCAGGCCCAGGGAGTTGAACCACTGGCGCCAGGCATAGGGGCGGGTGCTCTGTTGCAGCAGCGGCAAGGCGGCGATGGCCTCGCCGCTCAACCGCCCGCCTGCTGGGAGCAGCTGCGGGCTGCAGACCGGCAGCGGGTTTTCCGGCATCAGGAAATGCGATTCGGTACCCGACCAGTCGGCATCGCCAAAATACACCGCGGCATCGAACTCGGTGTCGGCGAACAGAAAGGGCCGGGTGCGGTTGGTCAGGTTGACCGTAACTTCCGGGTGTAGCGCCTGGAAGCCTTTGAGCCGGGGCAGCAGCCACTGCGTGCCGAAGGTTGGCACTATGGCCAGCTCCAGGTTGTTGGCGCCGTGCTGGCCCATCACCGACAGGGTGTCGCGCTCCACCGCATCCAGCTGTGCGGCCACCCGGCGGCTGTAGGAAAGTCCGGCCTCAGTCAGTTGTACCCCACGGCGCGAGCGGCGGAACAGGGCGATGCCGAGAAATTCCTCAAGGCCGGCGATTTGCCGACAGATGGCGCTCTGGGTTAGCGACAGTTCGTCGGCCGCCTTGGTGAAACTCTGATGCCGGGCGGCGGCCTCGAAGCTGATCAGGGCGCTGGTGCTGGGGATCTTGCGGCGCATCTATGCGATAGCCTCACTTAAAAGCGGAGTAAATGCCCCTTAAAGCTATCTCGAAGTGACTAAAGCGCACAACCGCTTGCGAAATCCTCGTTTGCCCAGCCCGCTATCAACGCCTAGGATCAATGCACGCATGCAGGTCGGGCCTGGCACCGTTCAGCCCCCACTCCTTCCTTTCATTTTCGAGGTTTTCGCGATGGCTAAGGCAAGCTTCAACTGGATCGACCCCCTGTTGCTCGATCAGCAACTGACCGCAGAGGAACGCATGGTGCGCGATAGCGCCCAGCAATTCGCCCAGGACAAGTTGGCTCCGCGCGTGCTCGAGGCTTTCCGTCACGAAAAAACCGACCCGGCGATTTTCCGCGAAATGGGCGAAATCGGCTTGCTCGGCGCGACCATTCCGGAAGCCTACGGCGGCAGCGGCCTGAACTATGTCAGCTACGGTCTGATCGCCCGCGAAGTGGAGCGGGTCGATTCCGGCTACCGCTCGATGATGAGCGTGCAGTCTTCCCTGGTGATGGTGCCGATCAACGAATTCGGCTCCGAGGCGACCAAGCAGAAATACCTGCCGAAACTGGCCAGCGGCGAGTGGATTGGTTGTTTCGGCCTGACCGAACCGGACCACGGCTCCGACCCGGGCTCGATGATCACCCGGGCCAAGAAAGTCGAAGGCGGCTATCGCATCAGCGGCGCCAAGATGTGGATCACCAACAGCCCGATCGCCGACGTGTTCGTGGTCTGGGGCAAGGACGACGAAGGCGACATCCGCGGCTTCGTCCTGGAAAAAGGCTGGGAAGGCCTGAGCGCCCCGGTGATCCACGGCAAGGTCGGCCTGCGCGCTTCGATCACCGGTGAGATCGTGATGGACAACGTGTTCGTCCCGGAAGAGAACATCTTCCCCGACGTGCGCGGCCTGAAAGGCCCTTTCACCTGCCTCAACTCCGCCCGTTATGGCATTTCCTGGGGCGCGCTGGGCGCTGCCGAGTTCTGCTGGCACACCGCGCGCCAGTATACCCTCGACCGCAAGCAGTTCGGCCGGCCGCTGGCGGCCAACCAGTTGATCCAGAAGAAGCTGGCGGACATGCAGACCGAAATCACCCTGGCCCTGCAAGGTTGCCTGCGCCTCGGCCGGATGAAGGACGAAGGTACCGCAGCGGTGGAAATCACCTCGATCATGAAGCGCAACTCCTGCGGCAAGTCCCTGGATATTGCCCGCATGGCCCGCGACATGCTCGGCGGTAACGGCATCTCCGACGAGTTCGGTGTGGCCCGTCACCTGGTCAACCTGGAAGTGGTCAACACCTACGAAGGCACCCATGACGTGCACGCGCTGATCCTCGGTCGCGCGCAGACCGGCATCCAGGCGTTTTTCTGATTTGCAGGTAGGTTGGGCCGCAAAGCCCAGCCTACGTCCAACGTAGGCGCCTGAATTTTCGCGGCTGAAGCCGCTCCCACACTGATCTCCCCATCAGAGGTTTTCATGCCCGGTGCTCTGTCCCACCTCCGCGTTCTCGACCTGTCCCGCGTGCTTGCCGGTCCCTGGGCTGGGCAGATCCTGGCCGACCTCGGTGCCGAGGTGATCAAGATCGAGCGCCCCGGCAATGGCGACGACACCCGTGCCTGGGGCCCGCCCTTCCTCAAGGATGCCGCCGGCGAAAACACCAGCGAGGCCGCCTACTACCTGTCGGCCAACCGCAACAAGCAGTCGGTCACCGTCGACTTCACCCAGCCGGAAGGCCAGCGCATCGTCCGTGAATTGGCGCTGCAGTCGGACATTCTGCTGGAGAACTTCAAGGTCGGCGGGCTGGCCGCTTATGGCCTCGACTATGCGTCGTTGAAAGCCATCAACCCGCGACTGATCTACTGCTCGATCACCGGCTTCGGTCAGTACGGGCCCTATGCCAAGCGGGCCGGCTACGACTTCATGATTCAGGGCCTCGGTGGCCTGATGAGCCTGACCGGGCGGCCGGACGATGAAGTCGGCGGCGGGCCGGTCAAAGTTGGTGTGGCGCTGACCGATATTCTTACCGGGCTCTACTCGACCGTCGCCGTGCTCGCCGCCCTGGCGCACCGCGAGCAAGGCGGCAGCGGTCAGCATATCGACATGGCGCTGCTCGACGTGCAGGTCGCCTGCCTGGCCAACCAGGCGATGAATTACCTGACCACCGGTGTGGCGCCCAAGCGCCTGGGTAACGCGCACCCGAATATCGTGCCGTACCAGGACTTCCCGACCGCGGATGGCGATTTCATTCTCACCGTGGGTAACGACGGGCAATTCCGCAAATTCTGCGAAGTCGCCGCGCACCCGGAGTGGGCGGACGATCCGCGTTTTGCCACCAACAAGCAGCGGGTGGCGAACCGCACGCTGCTGATCCCGCTGATCCGCCAGGCCACGGTGTTCAAAACCACCGGCGAATGGGTGACGGCGTTGGAGCAGGCGGGTGTGCCGTGCGGGCCGATCAACGACCTGGCGCAGATGTTCGCCGACCCGCAAGTGCTGGCCCGTGGCCTGCGCGTCGAGTTGCCCCACGCTTTAGGCGGCACGGTGCCACAGGTGGCCAGCCCGATCCGCCTGTCCGAGACCCCGGTGGAGTACCGCAACGCTCCGCCGTTGCTGGGCGAGCACACCCTCGACGTGCTGCAGCGGCTACTGGGGCTCGACGTCGCACAGGTCGAGGCGTTGCGCCAGGCGGGCGTGGTTTAGTCCGTACTGGACTTCCGTTTTGCCACCGGGACGGGTGCAGCGAGAGGCCAAAGCTGCAAGCCTCCAGGAGGCCTTCGCCGCACGCCCGTCGCGCGCCAGTCCGAGGAAGCGGTCGTCGTCCTCGCGCACGCGGGGCCCCAGAAACACCTGACGAGTATGAGGCCATGCCCGATCCTGGATTTTCGCCTTCGCGGAAAAGACGGTGCTGAAGGCGATTAATCCCGGCGGTTTTTCGCCTCGATCCATTGCGCCATGTACTTGGTACTTTTGTGCTGGTGGTGGCGCAGCATGGCGCCGGTGAAGTTCTGTTGACGATGTTCGGCCAGGTTCGCCCGGCATTCGGCGATGCGCGCCAGCAAGGCCGTGGCGAAGCGTTTGCGCTCATAGCGGGCGGCCAGCAGCGCCCAGCCGTTGGCTTGCGCCTGCTGCCAGCGGGCCTGGTCCTCGTGCAGCTGCACGGCGGCCCCGGCGAGGTCGCGGGCGTTGCTGGCCACGCTGCCGGCCCAGGGCAGGTCACCGGCCATGCCTTCCTGGCCAATCGGGGTGGTCACGTTGGGGGTGCCACAGAGCATGGCATCGGCGATCTTGCCCTTGATCCCGGCACCGAAGCGCAGCGGCGCCAGGCACACGCGGGCGGCGGCCATCACCTGCAAGGCGTCTGGCGCCCAGTTCATGATATGGAAGCCTTGCGCGGCGTTGTGCAGCGCGGTGGCTTTGGGCGGTGTGTAAGCGCCGTAGACATGCAACTGGGCGTGCGGCAATTGTTGACGGATCAGCGGCCAGATCCTCTGCTTCAGCCACAGCACGGCATCCCAGTTCGGTGCGTGACGGAAGTTGCCGATGCTGATGAAGTGCGCGCGCTCGGCAAAGCCGGGCACCGGCAGCGGGCTGCTGTCGAGCAGCAGCGGGCAGTGCAGCAGCAGCGCCGGCGGTAAGTGGAATTGCCCACAGAGCAGTTCGATCTCCGCCTCGGAAATCATCAGGCTCAGATCCGAGCGGTAGATCGCCGCGATCTCCCGTTGCGCACTGTCGGTATCGGCCATGCGCTGGAACAGTTGCCGCGGGTTCAAGGCGAACAACTCGGCAAAGTCATCGCCATCATCGGCGGCCAGGCGTTCCTTCAGCAACTGCTGGCGGGCATCGCGCAGGCTTTGCAGGTCGCAGGTTTCCAGCACGCGCAGGGCCTGCGGGCATTGCTGCTCGACCCGCCAGCCGAACTGTTCTTCCATCATGAAACGGTCGAACAGCACCACGTCCGGGTTCAGATCGCGGACGAAGCTGTCGAAGCTGCTGTTGTTCAGCTCAATGGCCTGTTCGCGAATGCCCAACGCGCCCAGGTCGGCCTTATGCTCGCCCTCGCTGGCGGGGCTGCTGAAGGTGATTTGCCAGCCCTGTTCGAGAAAGCATTCGAGCAGTTGCAGCATGTGCCCGCCCGCCGCCGAAGAACGCGGTTCGGGCCAGACGTAACCGATCACAAGCAGGGTGTTTGCCGTTGGCGGCAGGGGCGGGTTCACAAGCGGAATTCCTTGAGCGGACGAATATTCGATGGCGGCGGGCGGACGTGTGCCGGGCGTAATTATGCGCGATGCGCGGGCTGTCGGAACCGTTCGCGTTGCGTCAGTTGGCGCGGCGCGAGCACGGCTATGAGCCGTTACGACGCGCTGGTGGACGCCTGCCACAAGCGCGCCCGGCCGATTCTGATGACCACCACCGCCTTTGGCCTGGGCGCTGAACCCCGTTTCCACCAGCCGATGGCGGTGGTGGTGATCGACGCGCTGATTACCTCAACGGCGCTCAGTAGGAAGAAGTAACCGACGCTACGCTAACCGCTGGCTATGCGCTTGCTGACCTTGATGCGCCTGTTAATCCCTTCCACGGCCTGGGTCTCAAGGCGGCAACCGGTGAGCGGCTGAGGGGAGCTGAAATAAAAAAATCCAAGCCTGTCGGGTACAGGCCTGGATTCCTCAAGGCTGAGGTAAAGTCGTAGTGGGTAATGCCTTCGTCAGTCGCGGTCGTGGGCAATCAGCCGATAGACCAGCGCGCCGATCACCGCGCCGAGAATTGGCGCGACCCAGAACAACCAGAGTTGAGCAATCGCCCAGTCGCCCACATAGAGCGCCACAGCTGTACTGCGTGCCGGATTGACCGAGGTATTGGTCACCGGAATGCTGATCAGGTGGATCAGGGTCAGGGTTAAACCGATGGCGATCGGTGCAAAACCCTGCGCCGCCCGGATCGAGGTGGCACCGAGAATGATCAGCACAAATACCGCGGTCAGAACCATTTCACTTAAAAGCGCCGCACTGATCGAGTAGCCGCTTGGCGAGTGTTCGCCGTAGCCGTTAGCGGCAAAACCGCTGGAGGGATCGAACCCTGTTTTACCGCTGGCAATCAGGTAGAGCAAGCCGCCGGCCAGAATGCCGCCAACGACCTGCGCTGCGATGTAAGGCAGCAACTTGCGTGTAGGGAAGCGCCCACCGACCCATAAGCCGACGGATACGGCAGGGTTGAGGTGAGCCCCGGAAATCGGGCCCAAGGCATAGGCTATGGTCAGCACGCTTAACCCGAATGCCAGTGACACTCCAAGATAGCCAATCCCCAGATCCGGTATTGCTGCGGCTAAAACCGCACTGCCACAGCCGCCCAGTACCAACCAGAATGTTCCGAGTAATTCCGCCCCATATTGCTTCATGGTTATCCCCCGATATAAATAAACGTAGCGCCGTTGGTTCAACTACCAAACGTCGATCTGTTGTGCATGGTTGTTAATGTGTAGTGCCTAGCCCCATTCGACTTATAAATAATCAAAAGGGATTGAGTTCCTGGACTTAGGGGGGCGCAGGGCGCTCTTCTCAAGTTGCTTCCTAAGTAGTGAAAACTTATCAGTGACAGAGGGTCACTGAATTATTTGTCAGATTTGTTCAGGTTTTCCGTGACGCAACTGCGGCAGTTTCAGATTAAAAGCAGCTCCATGAGTACATCTGTTTGGCGTGTTTCCACGCCTGAGCCTGAGACACCTGCATGGGAATCTGAATAATTGTGGTGGGGCGCTCGATACATTGGGTTCTGTTGTTAGATTTACTGTGCCTCAGTCTCAACTTTAGTTAAGTGTCTGAGGCTATGGCGTACGGTGAAGCGCGTGGTCAAAGGGGCGGTTGAAATGGTCGAGATTGAGGACGATATCGGCCTTGAACAAAAGGCAATCGGCTTGAGACGAGGTGTGGGTTCGGGCATGCCTCGTGGCTACTTCGACGCTGGCGGATATGTGCTATTCGGCGTTGAAGTGGTGTCAGGACTTGTCGCGTTGTTATCCGTGTTATCGCTAGTCAAACTGTCTGTATGCCTCTATCAAAATGACCGGGTTTTACCGCTTGATGCGCTTTATAGAAGCAAGTGGGCAGTGGAGAGCGTGGAGCGCAATACGGCTCTGCTCGATATGCGCCGGCAGGTGGGGGAGGTGATGGTGGGTTCTGAGCTCAACCCGCAAGGCGGTACTCAGTATCATTTGCAGTCTTTTGGCGCGCGCTGGGCCTTCTGAATGGACTCAGGTGTTCGAGGGGCTTTCTTAATACTTTGCAGTCGTCCTAGGCGTGTTGGGCGAACCGCTCAATCAGGAAGCCCAGCAGGCTGCATATGTTTGCCGTTGGCTATAAACGGCATGCACGCTCAGCTCCCGCGGCTTGTTTTCGGAAGTAGCGCAAGTAGTTGCCCCGATTTGATCATAGGGTTGGCCATCGAGGTCGATAGCAGTGCTATGCCCGTTCAGCGCGGGCAGTGGACCCGAGCAAGGTTACGGCCTGGAGCTGGCCTTTGTTGGCAGTGTTATTGGTCGTCATGCTGACGCAGCGAATGCGTCTGCAAGGTCGGCGCGGGTATGGGCTTTAGTCTCTGTTTCGAGCTCGCGGCCATGCATTAGCGCAGGCGCCCTCCCTGGGCTGCACGACGGCTACGTCGAGGTGTGTTGGCTTTATGGGGTGTCCTGGGCAAGCCTGGTCATGCAGACTCCGGCGCTAAATCGACAGATGATCAGCGTCAGTCCAGGAATGCATACGCCGTAAGGCCCCGCGCTTAAAGGGCCGAGTCAGGTTTGCTCGGCCCAAGTGCGGCATTCAGCCGTGCCATCGAACGAGCGACTGACCTCCAACAGAATCGGCGCCGACGGCAGTTCGGTGAATCGCTCGATGATCTGCCGGTAGGTGTGCGCGGGATTGAGTTGCTGGAACTGACCTGGGTGGAGAATCCCGGCCAGGTATTCCAGGCCAACGATATTGAACACACTCTTGTAAAACTGGTGGTACAGCGCATGTACGCACGCTTGTGGCCGGGCTGCCGTTGCGCGCATGCCATGCCGTTGCATGAGGCTGACCAAGGCCTTTTGCGCCTCGGCGTCGGACGTCTGGTAGCCCAGCGGAATACTGCTGGAGCCGCTGCGCTGGCGCTGGCTTCCGGTCATCAGGTACGCATCCGGCTTGAGTCTTATCAGGGTTTCCAAGGCAATGTCGCCGCTGTTGCCGGTCAGGTAATCGGCGGCGAGGTTACGTCCACCGACCGCTTCGATCAGCAAACCCCAGCCGACACGGCCTTGCGCAAAGCAACAGTGATCGAGCCCCGACTGACCTGCGCGAATTTCCATGAAGACCCTCGGCGCTGGTTTTTTCGCGACCTGGGCGGTCAGCGGCGCCAGGTGTTCCCGGTAGAAACGGCTATAAGCCTCGGCACGTTCTTCGCGGTCGAGTAGCTGGCCGAGCAACTCGACGCTCCGCAGGGTGTTGTGCAGCGGGTCGGTCTCCAGGTCGACATACACCAGCGGGATATCCAGGCGCTGGAGAATCTCCGCCAGCGCTGTGCTCTCGATCCCGGCACGCGCCGAGAGTTGCGCGATGAGCAGATCCGGGCGCGTACGCAGCAAGGCTTCCTGATCCACCGAGCCGTTGTCGTCGAAGGCGATATCAGGTACCTGCGCGGCCAGGGGCCAGCGTTGCTTGAGCAACGCCCAGATACTGGGGTCGGACGAACCGAGCACATTGTTCCAGCCCGCCAGGCGCGCAAAGGGATTTTCACGGTCGAGCAGGGCGAGGGTCAGCAGGTCATTGCCGTCCTGCAGGAAAATCCGTTCCGGCGGCTTGTGCAAGGTCACCGTGCGACCGGCAACATCGATTACCTCGAGCGGATAGTTCTGCGCCGACAGTGCCGGCGGCAAAAGGCAGAACAACAGGCCCAAGGCCCAGCGGGAGATGAGCTTGATCATCGGCCGGCGCCTTGTTCGAGCGGCCCGTCCACCGCGATGTGCAAATGCCCGCGCGAGCACTGCTCGACCCGCGCGGCAACCTGGTAGACCTCGGCCAGCATCTGTGCGGTCAGGGCTTGATGGGCGGTGCCGGCGCAGTGCAGCCGGCCCTTGTTCAGTACCATCACGTCATCGGCCCAGCGTGCCGCAAGGCTGAGGTCATGCAGCACCGCGATGACGATGCGGCCGTCCTCGGCCAGTTCGCGGACCGTGCCCATGACCTGCGCCTGATGGCGCAAGTCGAGGGCGCTGGTGGGTTCGTCGAGCAGCAGCACGTCGGGTTGGCGAATGACCGCCTGGGCAAGGCTGACCATTTGCCGTTGCCCGCCGGAAAGCCGCTGCAACGGCAGCAGGGCTAAATGCTCGATGCCCAGACGAGTGAGCAAGGCATGGGCGCGCAGTTGCAAGTCGCGAGTGCTGTCCAATGCCGCGCCGGTAGTGCTGACCCGCAGCGCGCCCAGCATGGTTTCCAGCACACTCAGGGCGATGCCGTGGGGTAAGGCCTGTGGCATGAAACCGATTTTCTCGGCGCGTTGCGCCAGATGCATGCCCAGCAGCTCCTGCTCGCCCAGCTGGATGGAACCCTCGGTGGGCAGCAGGCCGGCAATTGCGCGCAGCAAGGTGGACTTGCCCGCAGCGTTGGGGCCAATCAAGGCGACCACGCGTCCGCGGCGCAATTCCGGCAGGGTCAGCCGTTCGATCACCCGTGCGCCGCCATAACCTACGTTCAAACCTTGCACGCGTAATCCCGCGCGGCCGTTTGCCAGGCTCATGCGCGCTCCCCGCGTTTGAACACCAAGGACAGAAAGATCGGTACACCGACCAGCGCGGTGACGATGCCCACCGGCAGAATCACCCCGGGTACCAGGGTTTTGCTGGCAATCGACGCCAGCGACATGACCAGGCCGCCGACCAGCACGCTGGCGGGCAGGAAGAAACGGTGGTCATCGCCGATCAGCAGCCGGGCAATGTGCGGGCCGACCAGCCCGATGAAGCCAATGGTGCCGACAAAGGCGACCGCCGTGGCGGCCAGCAGGCTGATGCGCAGCAGGGCGGCGAAACGCAGGCGCGCGATATCGATACCGAAGCTGTGGGCGCGCTCTTCGCCCAGGCGCAGCACCGTCATCGGCCAGGCGGCGCGCAAGGAAAACGGCAGCACGCAGAGCACCACCGCCAGCAGCACGTAGAGCTTTGGCCAACTCGCCCGGGCCAGGCTGCCCATGCTCCAGAACACCAGTTGTTGCAGGGCGCCGGGCGCCGCGATGTATTGCAGCAAGGCGACGGCGGCATTGAAGCTGAAGACCAGGGCGATGCCGAACAGCACCAGGGTTTCCATGCCGGCACCGCGCACCCGCGATACCGCTTGCAGGAGTAGCACCGAGGCGAAGGCGAAGACAAATGCGTTGGCGGACACCAGCCAGCTCGACGGCAGGCCGGGAATCCCCCAGTCGAGGATGAATGCCAGCGCCGCGCCGAACGAGGCCGCGGAAGACACGCCAAGGGTGAACGGGCTGGCCAGTGGGTTGTTGAGGATGGTCTGCATCTCCGCCCCGGCCAGCGACAATGCCATGCCGACCAGTACCGCCAGCAACGCGTAGGGTAGGCGCAACTCCCAGACGATCACCGCGACATCCGCTTCGCCACCTTGTGGGTCAAGCAGGGCGCCGAGGATTTGCGTCAGGGTGAAAGGCGTCGAGCCTGTGGTGATGTCGAAGGCCATGGCCGACAACAGGGCGCACACCAGCAGGGCGCAGAGTGCCAGGCGTTTATGCGTCAGCCGTTTGTAGCCGGCAATCATGTTCTGGGCAGCGCTATCGCTCAAAAAGGAAACTCGCTTATCAACAGGGACAAGTCGGCAGCACAGGGCTGCCGGTTTGTTCGGGGGAGGGTTGTCGCGAACCGGACGGACTAGAACTTGGCCGTCAGCGACGCCACGACCTGCGCGGGAGCTCCGGCGTAGATTTCAGTCGCCTCGGCTACGGTCTCGATGTACTTGCGATCCGTCAGGTTACGGCCGTTGAACGCGACCCGCAGGTTGTCGTCGATGTCATAGAACAGGCTGGCATCGAAGCGGGTGTAGCCAGAGACATCGAAATCGTTCGCCAGGTTGCCTTCGCGCTGCCCCACGCCGATGACCCCGGCACCGAAGCCCAGACCTTTGAGGTCGCCGTCTTGAATCTGGTAGGTGGACCACAGGGCACCGCTCAGGCGCGGTACGCCGGTGAGACGATTGCCTTCGACGATCGTCGTGTCCTCGGTAACTTCGGACTTCAAGCCACTCAGGTTGCCGATGATTCGCCAGCCCGGCATGGGTTGACCGCTGACGTCCAACTCGATGCCGCGCACCCGCTGCTCGCCGGTCTGCACGGTAAAGTCGGAGTCGTTCGGGTCGGTGGCCGCGACGTTTTGCCGGGTGATTTCGAACACGGCCAGGGTCGCTGACAACTGGCCGGGAATCAGCTCGAACTTGGCACCGGCTTCGTATTGTTCACCGGTCTCGGGGTCGAGAACTTTGCCATCCTGGCTGATGCTGGTTTGCGGGCGGAATGAGGTGCTGTAACTGGTGTACAGCGACAGCCAGTCGTTGGGTTGATAGACCACGCCGATTCGCGGGGTGACTTCGGATGCATCGATGTCGTTGCGCGTACGCGCCAGGTCCGCTTCCAACGTCTCGTTTGTCTGTTGCGTCTGGTCATAGCGCGCGCCAACCAGCAGCTTCCATTGCTCGTCGAGGGCAATCTGGTCTTGCAAGTAGAGGCTGTAAACGTCGACCCGGTTATCGACTTTCTGATTGAAGGCGAATGTACCTGGCTGGGCGCCATAGACCGGATCGTAGATGTCGATATCAGCGATGCTGGCACGATCCGCCGTGAGGTCGAGGCGGCCATGGACGTATTCGAAACCGGCGAGGGCGGTGTGCTCAAGGTCGCCTGTTGCAAACTTGGCGATGGCTTCGAACTGGCTGTCGAGGGTTTTCACCTCTTCCTCGGAGTCGGTCACGCGGCGGCGCAGCGTGCGTCCATCACTGCGTATGTCGCGTGGGTCGACACTGAAACGGTCATTGCGGCCGGAGTCCATGCGCGTCACCTGGCGCAGGGTCAACCAGTCGTTGAGGTCATGCTCGATGCGCAGGGTCACGGCGGTCTTTTTGGCTTCCTGGCGCGACCAGGATTCGCCGAGAAAGCGATCAGCCGGCAGGTCGACCTTGCCATTCACGGCCACCAGGCCACGGTCGAACTGACCGGACTGCTCGGTGTATTCGAGGTCGAGGTTGACCCGCGTGTCCTCACCCGCCTGCCAAAACAGCGAGGGGGCAATGAAGGTGCGCTCGTTGTCTCGGTACGTGTCGCGGAAACCACGGTCGGTCTGGCTGGCCAGGGTCAGTCGCCCGGCCAGGTTCTGTTGCGGGTCGAGGGTCCCTGTGAGGTCAGCTTCCAAGCGGTAGAAGTCCCGGGTGCCGGCCTGCACCTGAACCCGCCCTTCCGGCTCGAAGGCCGGCCGGCGCGTGACCATATTGATCAGCCCACCGGGGTCGCCGCGGCCATACAGCACTGAGGCCGGGCCCTTGAGCACTTCGACCCGCTCGACGTTGGCGAGGTCGCGCAGCACTTCCGGGCGCTCGGCAATCGGGCTGCTCATGACCCCGTCGGTGGCATAGGACACCGCGCGAAAACCGCGCACCACAAAGGTGTCGGCGGTGCCCGCGCGGGTGCTGCTCGGCTGCACGCTGCTGACATTGCTCAGGGCATCGCTCAAGCGCGTTACCTGCTGGTCCTGCAACACTTCGCGCGGAACCACCTGGATCGATTGCGGGATGTCGCGCAATGCGGTGTCGGTCTTGGTGCCGGTGGCGCTGCGGCTGGCACGATAGCCGTCGACCGGGCCATTGGCGGTTTCCTGCGGGCTTGTCGACTGAATGCTGATAGGCCCCAGGTCGAGGCTGGCGCCATTCTGTTTACGGGTCAACACCAGCGTGCGGTCAGCAGCCATCGACCAGTTGATCGGTTGGCCGGCGAGTAAACGCTGCAGACCTTGCTCGACGCTGTAGTGCCCCACCAGTGCTGAGGCTTGCTTGCCGGTGGTCAGCCCGGCTTCGAGGCTGATCTGCATATCGGCCTGGCGGCCAAAGGCATTCAGAGCATTGGCAAGCGGCTGGGCGGGAATATTGAAGTCGTAGCTCAGGTTTGCCGGAGTTTGTTCCGTTGTCGGAGTCTGTGCGGGTCGCACCTCGATAGTCCGTGCCAAGGCGCCGCTGCTGACAGCCATCGCCAGCAGCGTCAGCGCGGTGGCCAAGGCTGGGCTTGCGCACTGGGTAAGGCGGTATTGCAACGTTGATCGATTGCTCATCGGGTGCCCTTGCTGGTCTTAATCGCGACTCATTCGCAATTTAAAAAACAGAAAGACGAAGCCCGGCGGATTTTTTTCCACGAAAAGCGAAATATTTTTCTGCGCTACTTGAGCACCATCAGCAATGGCGAGAGCGTCAACACTTCAGCCTCGAAGGGCGAGGCCAGCGCTTGCAGGGCCCGTTGCGTATCGTGCAGGTCATAGAGGCCGGTGACCCGCTGCTCGGCCAGTTGCGGATTGGCGATGACGATCCAGCCCTGGTGAAAGCGGCGTAACTCCTCAATCACCTCGGCCACGCTGGCATTGTCGAAGAACACTTTGCCGCTCTGCCAGGCCGCGACCTCGGTCGGCGCGATCTGCGAATGAGCGAGTGCGCCGCTTTGCCGATCAATCTGCAGTTGCTGGCCAACTGTCAGCCGCTGATCCAGCGTCTGTCCCGGTGTCGCGCTACTGACGCCGACGGTGCCTTCGCGCACGGCAACGCTGAGTCGCGAAGGCTCCAGGCGCACACTGAACTGGGTGCCGAGAACACGCACGTCGATGCCTGCAGCTGCGATCACGAAGGGCCGGCTGGCGTCGTGGGCGACCTGGAAGAATCCTTCTCCGCTCAACAGCTTGATCTGTCTTCTGCCAGCCTTGAAGTCAATGTCCACGGCGCTGTTCGGCGCCAGGGTCAGCAGGCTGCCGTCATCCAGTTGCAGTTGGCGAACTTCACCGCTGCCGGTGCTCAGGTCCGCCAGCAGCCGTTGCGGCAGCGATGATTGCACCAGCACCGCCACGCCGAAGATACAGGCCGCGGCCGCCAGGCGAGGCGCCCAGCGGCGTCGACCTATCACCGGTGGTTTTGCGGGCGCGCTGATTGGCGTTACGTCGGCGCTCGGCGCCTGCTCGGGCTGGATCGTTGCAAGCCCGCCCAGGCAACTCCAGGCTTGGCTGACCTGAGCCCAGGCCTGAGCGTGTTCGTTGGAGGCCAGCAACCAGGCTTCAAACTGCCCCATACACTCGGGCTCGGCCTCCAGGCGCAGCAGCCAGTCGGCCGCCTGTTCGCGGCAGCGCTCTTGCGAGGAGGCGTCGTTGGTCAACCGTTGCACGGGGTGCGATCCTTGTTCTCTGGTGTCCTGCCAGGCTCGTCTGCGGCCAGTCTCGCCGCGAGATGAACGACAGAGTCTCTGACCAAGCGATGGGCAGTGGTCAGCGATACGTTCAAGTGCTCAGCAATCTGCTGCAAAGTATAACCACCGATGCGGTGCATCTTTACCGCCCTCTGCGCTTGTTCCGGCAGCTCGGCCAATGCCGCTGCGACCTGGCGCATTTGGTCGGTCTGCAGCAAGTGCTGTTCTGGAGAGTGCGTGGCGCCAGGTTGCATCCACTCTGGTGGAGTTTCCTGCTGGCGGCGTTCGGCGGCGTGACGCCGTGTTACATCCAGAGCCAGGTTGCGCACGATTCGATAGAGATAAGCCAGAGGCTGTTCGATCGGCTTTTCATTGAGGGCGACAAAGCGCAGAAAGGCATCCTGCACGATATCTTCGGCCATCATCCGCTCTCCCACGACCGATTGGGCATAATTGATCAGGTTGATCCGGTGCGCCTGGTAGAGCCCAAGTTTCGCAGCGTCGTGAGTCACGGTTTCAATCTCGAAATCACAAAGTCCAGTGATGCTTACGCATGTGAGTTCGGGGGCTGAGGGAGAGGCAGACGATAGACTAAATGCGATTTATTATCAATTGTGCCGAATGGCTCAGAGGCAGACAGGCCGGTTGTTGTACCTAGCTATCTAACTGCCGAAGTTGTCGTTCGGTTGGCGTCTTCAGCCATGGCCTCTACGCCAGGGCACAGGCTGTCTCTCCCGACAAGACCAAGAAGCCGACCTCTGATCGAAGCCAGGCGCGAAATCCCGCGGCTCCGAGCCAGATGCGCCACCTCGCAGAGGTGCGCAGAAACAACAAAGCCCGCACAGGGCGGGCTTCGTGGGGTGTTTCGTAGACTGTCAGAGACAGGTTGAAACAGCTATTTGGTGCACCAGGCGGGATTCGAACCCACGACCCCTGCCTTCGGAGGGCAGTACTCTATCCAGCTGAGCTACTGGTGCGTTGCGGGCGCCATGATACGCATCTCGTTGGCGGGCGTCCATGCCAGGGTAACTTGTTCGTGATATTGAACGAAAGTAGTAGATTGCTCAGCCAATGATCAGAAAAGCGTCACTTTTGTGGACTTTTCGTTAATTTTTTCGAACGGACTATTGCCCTTTGACCGTCACGACCCTAGGATTCGTTTGAGATTTCAAACGCCTTTGGCGCGAACACAGACATACCGTACTCAGCGGCCTGCTCCTTGTTCCAATTGCCGCCGTTGAGCCAAATCGGTACGACGGTCATCCACTCTTTCTGACTGCAGCTGTCTAAGCTGGGTCGAGTCATATTAATTCTGCCCGGTACCTGTGTGTCGGGGTAAAGGAGACGGCTATGCAACTCAAAGACGCCCAACTGTTCCGCCAGCAAGCCTATATCGATGGCGCCTGGGTCGACGCTGACAACGGCCAGACCATCAAGGTCAACAACCCGGCCACCGGCGAGATCCTCGGTACTGTACCGAAAATGGGCGCCGTCGAAACCCGTCGCGCCATCGAAGCGGCTGACAAGGCCCTGCCGGCCTGGCGCGCACTGACCGCCAAGGATCGCGCCAACAAGCTGCGCCGCTGGTTCGAACTGTTGATCGAAAACCAGGACGACCTCGGCCGCCTGATGACCCTGGAGCAGGGCAAGCCGCTGACCGAAGCCAAGGGCGAGATCGTCTACGCCGCCTCCTTTATCGAGTGGTTCGCCGAAGAAGCCAAGCGCGTCTATGGCGACGTCATTCCTGGCCACCAGCCCGACAAGCGGCTGATTGTGATCAAGCAACCGATCGGCGTGACCGCGGCCATTACTCCGTGGAACTTCCCGGCAGCGATGATCACCCGGAAAGCCGGCCCGGCCCTGGCCGCCGGCTGCACCATGGTGATCAAACCGGCCAGCCAGACGCCGTTCTCGGCCCTGGCGCTGGTCGAGCTGGCGCACCGTGCCGGTATTCCCCAAGGCGTGCTCAGTGTGGTCACCGGCAGCGCCGGCGACATCGGCGGCGAGCTGACCAGTAACCCGATCGTGCGCAAACTGTCCTTCACCGGCTCTACCGAAATCGGTCGCCAACTGATGGCCGAGTGCGCGAAAGACATCAAGAAAGTCTCGCTGGAGCTGGGTGGCAATGCGCCGTTCATCGTCTTCGACGACGCCGATCTGGATGCCGCCGTCGAAGGCGCGCTGATCTCCAAATACCGCAACAATGGCCAGACCTGCGTCTGCGCCAACCGCCTGTACATTCAGGACGGCGTGTATGACGCGTTTGCCGAGAAGTTGAAAGTCGCGGTGGCCAAGCTGAACATCGGCAATGGCCTGGAAGCCGGCATCACTACGGGCCCGCTGATCGACGACAAGGCCGTGGCCAAGGTCCAGGAGCATATCGCCGATGCGCTGAGCAAGGGCGCCAAGCTGGTGGCGGGCGGCAAACCGCACAGCCTGGGCGGCAGTTTCTTCGAGCCGACCATTCTGATCGACGTGCCGAAGAACGCGGCCGTGGCCAAGGAAGAAACCTTCGGCCCACTGGCGCCGCTGTTCCGCTTCAAAGATGAAGCCGACGTGATTGCCCAGGCCAATGACACCGAGTTCGGTCTGGCGTCTTACTTCTATGCCCGCGACCTCGGCCGTGTGTTCCGCGTGGCGGAAGCGCTGGAGTACGGCATGGTTGGCATTAACACTGGGCTGATTTCCAACGAAGTGGCACCATTCGGCGGTATCAAGGCGTCGGGCCTGGGCCGTGAAGGCTCCAAGTACGGCATCGAGGATTACCTCGAAATCAAATATCTCTGCCTGGGTGGGATCTAAGCTCCGCTCGGAGGGTTGTGGTCAGCGATAACCGTGCTGGGTGTTGCCAAAGAGCCGGCCTTACCCAGCCCATGAACTGACAAAGCAGCACCGCAACAAAGAACCCTGAGCAGTCGGCAGGGCCGTGGCAGTCGATCATCGTATGCTGCCCGCGCCTTTCCCCGGCTGCGTTAATCCTTGAGCCACGCCGCCCGATGAGCGGCGAATGAGGACTTTATGAGCAAGACCAACGAATCCCTGATGCAACGCCGCCAGGCGGCCGTACCGCGCGGCGTCGGCCAGATCCACCCGATCTTCGCCGAGTCGGCGAAGAACGCCAGCGTGATCGACGTCGAAGGGCGTGAATACATCGACTTCGCCGGCGGTATCGCGGTGCTCAATACCGGCCACCTGCACCCGAAAATCATTGCCGCGGTGCAGCAGCAGCTGACCAAGCTGACCCACACCTGCTTCCAGGTACTGGCCTATGAGCCCTACGTGGAAGTCTGTGAAAAGGTCAACGCCAAGGTGCCGGGCGATTTCGCCAAGAAAACCCTGCTGGTCACCACCGGTTCTGAAGCGGTGGAAAACGCCGTGAAGATCGCCCGTGCCGCCACCGGTCGTGCCGGCGTCATCGCCTTCACCGGTGGCTACCACGGCCGCACCATGATGACCCTCGGTCTGACCGGCAAGGTCGTTCCGTACTCGGCCGGCATGGGCCTGATGCCCGGCGGTATCTTCCGTGCGCAGTACCCGTGCGAACTGCATGGCGTCAGCAGCGATGACGCGATCGCCAGCATCGAGCGGATCTTCAAGAACGACGCCGAGCCGAAAGACATCGCCGCGATCATCATCGAGCCGGTACAGGGCGAGGGTGGTTTCTACGTCGCGCCGAAAGACTTCATGAAGCGCCTGCGCGCGCTCTGCGATCAGCACGGCATCCTGCTGATCGCCGACGAAGTACAGACTGGCGCGGGCCGTACCGGCACCTTCTTCGCCATGGAACAGATGGGCGTGACTGCCGACCTGACCACCTTCGCCAAATCCATCGCTGGCGGCTTCCCGCTGGCCGGCGTGTGCGGTAAGGCGGAGTACATGGACGCCATCGCCCCGGGCGGCCTGGGCGGCACCTATGCCGGCAACCCGCTGGCGTGCGTGGCTGCGTTGGCAGTGATGGATGTGTTCGAGGAAGAGCACCTGCTGGATCGCTGCAAAGCGGTCGGCGAGCGCCTGGTGACCGGCCTCAAGGCCATTCAGGTCAAGCACAAGAGCATCGGTGATGTGCGCGCCCTCGGCGCCATGATCGCCGTCGAGTTGTTCGAAGACGGCGACCACCACAAGCCGGCGGCCGCACTGGTCAATGCCGTGGTGGCCAAGGCTCGCGACAAGGGTCTGATCCTGCTGTCCTGCGGTACCTATGGCAACGTCCTGCGCGTGCTGGTGCCGATCACCGCCGAAGACGCACTGCTGGACAAAGGCTTGGCGATTATCGCCGAGTGCTTCGACGAACTCGCCTAGGGCTCACCAGCCAGGCAGTCCTGAGACCCGCTTCGGCGGGTCTTTTTTTGCCCGGAGCGCTGCGGGTGCACAGCGTTGCGCTCAGGCGACCTGGGTCTGCTGCTGTGCAGGCTCGGTCCGGGCGGCGCGCGTCCAGCGGTTGGCGCGGGCGAAGGTGCCGAAGTCGTTGAAGCGCACACCGGCTTCACGCATCACCTGGTGGGCGAAGGGCACCGTCAGCTGGCGGATGTAGAAGGGTTCCTTGACCACGAAGTGGTGGATCGCATGGCTGCTGCCGAAGTTGAAGCAGAACGCCTGCAACGGCCACAGCCACCACGGGTTGAGCACTTGGCATTGCTGCAGCACGTTGCCGGCTTCGATATCGCCGTAATAGTGCATGTTCGAGCTGACGAAGTGCAGGCAGAAGGTGCGCAGCACGTTGGGAGCGACCAGCACCACCACGGCGATATTGACCGCGTCCATCAGCGCCAGGGTGTTTGCCGACCACTCGATCGGCGCGCTCAGCAGGCTGGCGATGCCATTGGCGGCGTGAAAGCCGAGAAACACATACCAGGTGCCCCAGTTCAGCAGGCCCAGCGGCGCGTAGCCCTTGACGGTGCGGGTGATGATCGACCATTTGTGCTGGAGAGTATTGGCCCGCAAAAAGCGGATAAAGGACGACATCATGTTGTCGCCGACCATCAGCAGGCGGGCGATACCCCAGGGCTCGCCGTTGGTGATGGCGCGCTCTTCCAGGTCGGTCTCGCTGCCGGAAACCTTGTGATGATTGAGGTGCAGATGGCGCCGAACCCAGGGGCTGATGGTGCTCGGTCGCGCCAGCCAGACCAGGCCCATCATCAGGTTGTGCGGCACCCGCTGCTTGCGGAAATACATCGAGTGGATCAGGTCGTGTTCCAGTTCGTGGGTCAGCGAGGCGAAGAACGCATTCAGCAGCAGGCAGGCCCACCAGGCCATGTAGCCGCCGACATAGAGCGCGGCGCTGCCGAGCATGCCGGCCAAGGCGAGGGCCAGGATGCCGGCGCCGAGGGCATCCTGGTGCTTGAGAATCGGGAAGCGCTGGCGCAATTCGACGCCATGGGCCATCACCACTTCGCGGATATGCGCAGCGCGTTGTTGCGCATTCTGGTTCACGGGGCTTGCAGGAGACGGGGACATGCTTACATCCTCTAATTAACGTGAGCCTACTGTGCCGTGCTGCGGCCGATGCGGCCCGACCACGAACGCCAACCTGTTGACCGGATGCGCCAATCTGCATGACTGCCGAACCCACTTCCCTCGCCAGTTGGACCCGCGCCCTGCGCAAGCAACTCGACGCCCTGGGCCTCGACAGCGCCGCCCTGTGCCGCGAAGCGGGGCTCGACCCGGCGTTGATGGAGCACCCGAACGCGCGCTACCCGCTGTCGGCGACCACCCGTTTGTGGCAGTTGGCGGTGGCCGCCAGCGGTGATCCGGCACTGGGTTTGAAGACTTCGCAGTTCGTCAGCCCGACCAGTTTCCACGCCCTCGGTTATGCCCTGGTGGCCAGCACCAGCCTGCGCGAGGTGTTCGAGCGCATCGTGCGTTATCACCAGGTGGTCAGCGATGCCTTGAGCCTGGAGCTGACGCGGGTGGGTGAGCGTTACGAGTTCCGCCTGCGCGTGCCGGCGGGCAGCCCGGCGCCGGCGGACGAGGCCGTGGATGCCTTCGTCGCCATCTACGTGCGTACCTGCCGCAACCGCCTCGGCCGCGACTTCGCGCCGTTGGCGGTGTATCTGCGCCGTTCCGCGCCGACGGATCCGCAGCCATGGCATGACGTGCTGCGCGCGCCGGTGTTCTTCGGCGCCGGGGAGAACCTGCTGCAGTTCGCCGGCGCGGCCTTCGACAGCTTGCTCGAAGATGGCAACCCGGAGCTCGCCGAGCACAACGAGGCAGTGCTCAAACGCACCCTCGAACACCTGCAGCCGCTGACCTGGGAGCGCCGCGTGCGCGCCTGCCTGGAGGCGCAATTACCCAATGGCGAACCATCCGCCGAGCGCATCGCCCAGACCTTGCACCTGAGTTTGCGCAGCCTGCAACGGCACCTCGCCGATGAGGGCTGCAGCTATGAACAGCTGCTCAGCGACACTCGCCAAAGCCTGGCCCTGCAGCATATGCGCGACCCGCATTGCTCGATCGGCGAGGTTGCCTACCTGCTCGGTTTTGCCGATAGCAGCAGTTTCAGCCGCGCCTTCAAGCGCTGGACCGGGCAGTCGCCGAGCCAATACCGCGAAGGCCTGGTGCGTGGCTGACGGGTTGGGAGTGCCATGCGTTATGGGTCGTGTGTCGAGCGCTCAAGCCTGCGCAGCTTGGCGCAGGCGCGGCAGGTCGAGGATTTCGATTTCGCCGTAGGTCAGGCGCAGGATGCCCTGGGCCTGCAGCTCCTTGAGGATCTGGTTGGTGGTCTGGCGCGAGATCGCCAGCATCAGCGCCAGTTGTTCCTGGGCCAGGTGAATCACCCGCCGTGGCCCGCCCTCGCCGTAATTTTCCGCGATCATCAGCAGGCGCCGGGCCAGGCGCGGTGCGGCGGGCAGCAGGCTGATCTCCTCCAGGGTGATAAAGGCCAAGCGCAGCTTCTGGCTCATCAGCAGGGCGAAGTCGCGCCAGTAGTGCGGTTCGCGCTGGAGCAGGTCGAGCAGCACCGTTTGCGGTACCTGCAGCAGGGTTGCCGGCCCTTCGGCGAAGGCGTCGTGGGTGCGCGGCTGGTTGTCGAACAGGGAAATCTCGCCGAACCAGTAAGGCGGCTCCACCAGGGTCAGCAAGGCTTCCTTGCCACTCGCGCTGACCGCGCCAACACGAATCGCACCTTCCACCACCGCATACACACCGCAGGGTTGGTCGCCGCGCCTGAACAGCCGCTGCCCGGCTTCCAGGCGGCGAACCCGGGCGTTACCCAGCAACGCCTCCTGCAGCCCGCTGGGCACGGCGCTGAACCAGTGGCCGGTGAGCAGGAGCGGGCGATAGTGCAGGGCATCGGGCATGGATTTTCCAAGGGTTTGTCGGCTAGCTGACAGAGCTGGAGCGTGGTTAGGGGGCATTATCGGCTGAGCAAACCCCGAGGAATAACAAAAATGAAAACCCTGATTGATCACCTTGGCCAATACGCGACCTATCACCGTGACCGGCGCAATATTTTCACTCACTTCATCGGTGTACCGCTGATCGTCTTTGCCGTCACCGCGTTGCTGTCCCGGCCCGGATTGTCCGCGTTGGGTCTGTGGTGGTCGCCGGCGCTGCTCGCCGCCTTGGCCTCGGCAGTGTTCTACCTGCGCCTGGATCTGCGTTTCGGCCTGCTGATGACGGCGCTGCTCGGCCTCAGCCTGTGGGGTGGCCAGGTGCTGGCGGTGCAATCGACCCTGATCTGGTTGAGTGCCAGCGTCGGGTTGTTCGTGCTCGGCTGGATCATCCAGTTCATCGGTCATTACTACGAGGGCCGCAAGCCGGCTTTCGTCGATGACGTGATGGGGCTGATGATCGGCCCGCTGTTCGTGGTCGCCGAGTTGGCGTTCCTGCTCGGCCTGCGAGATGAAGTCCGCCTGGCGGTCGAAGAGCGCGCCGGCCCCACCTGCATCCGCGCTCCCAAAGCCCTGGTCTGAAGCGTTTGGGCACGCAGGTCGGCGCTGAGCGCCAACCTGCGTGCTGGCTCAGTTCAAGCTCATCAACTGCTCGGTCAGAGTGCGCGCGTGGCGATCCACGGTGGTGGGGGCGAATGGCCGGCCAGAGCTGCTGGTCAGGGCGCTGACACCGCTGTTCATGTCGTTCAGGGCGACCTTCAGGTAGCTCCAGCGGGTTTTGATTTTGCCGATCGCCGGGCCGTCCTTGTCGTTCATGCTCATGAATTGGTTGTCGATATCCGGAACCAGCACCCGTTCATCCTGGCCGAGGTACTGCTCGCCGTGTTCGCGGGCGAGCTCGAAGCTGCCGATGTAGGAGCGGAACAGGTACTGCACCGAGAGGTATTCGACCTTGACCGGCAATTCGGCCTGCGCGGTTTCGGCGCTCAGACCATGGGCGCTCAGCAGAAAGTCGCGCAGCGCCTTGCTCAGCTCTTTCTGGTAAGCCCAGGGCACATCCTCCTCATTGGGGCCGAAGGAAACACCACGGCGAATCTGGGTAACAAGTTCCTGGTGGGTTTGGCGTAACCCGTCACTCATCTGCGAGCTGCTTTGCAGCGCTGCGGCGAGGGCGGCGAGGTCGCTGTCCACGCGCTGGGCATAGTCGGTCTGGAAGCCCTCACCGCGATACAGCAGCAAACTGCTGGTGGCGCGGCAGGCATAGACCTGCATCTGTTCCTGGGGCGTCTGGGCTTGAGCCATAGTCGGCAGCCAGAGGCTCGCCACTAGCCCAAGAGTGCAGATGAGTATGTTGCGAACCAAAGGCTTACAACGCATGCCAAGGTGCTCCTTATTATTGTTGTTGTGAGCAGTCGGGCCGGGGCAACGCCCGCCTGACCACGGTACAAGCCTACTCTGCCTGTGGCTGACGCAAATAACCCGAAAGGTTGATTTACACAGTGAATGAGCGGCGCTCAGGGCGTTGGCTTGACGTTAAAACGCTTGCGTCTCGCTGTGCGGGGTGACGACTTGCAGGCGCATGGCCCGGCGCCACTCCTGCAGTTCGCCGCTGGCCTTGAGCTGCTGGTAGGCGGCCTCCAGGCGTTGGCGCAGCAGTTCGCTGCGCTTGGGTTGGCGCGAAAAGATCAACCCCAGCGGCAGGCTGTGCAACGTCAGCGCCGGCAGCGGCGGGCGCTGGCTTTGCTGCAGGGCGTCTTCGACCGGCATCTGGTAGTCGAGGAGGTAGTCGGCGCGGCCCTTGTCGAGCAGTTCGATGGCCACCAGGTGGCTGTGGATGGTTTGCAGCGCCAGCCCGAGGCTCTGGTCCTCCAGCAGTTTGCGGGCTTCCGGAGCCCAGTAGGTGAAGCCGTGGATCAGCAGCAGGCGTTTGCCGAGCAGGTCCTGCGGCAGCCGCGGCGGCGGTTGGCCAGCGGGGTAGTAAAGGTTGAGGTCGAGCGAGCCGATCACTTCGCTGCCGTTCAGTGTGTGTTCGCGCAGCAGGGGGTTGCCCAGGGCGCCGAGCGTCACTTCGGTCGAGCCATCCAGCAGGTTCTTGTACAGCCGCGCAGGCGGATAGGGCGTCATCTCGACCGGCAGCCCGGCCAGTTCGAACAGGCGTTCGGCAAAATCGATCATCGAGCCGGCGGGTTTGCCGAGGGGGTCCAGGTAAGAGTAGGGCGGGAACTCCAGAAAGCCGACGCGCACGGGAGGGGTGAGCCGATCTTCTGCCTGACCCTGGGTGATGACCAGCAACAGAGCCAGCAGGCTGCGGCGCAAAAGGCTCATGTCAGTGAACTTCCTTGCTCAAGGAGGGCTGCCGCGGCCACGGCTGGCCGTGTGTGTAGCGCTAGGAGCTGAGTGTAGTGAGTCGTGGCCGGCGTTCAAGGCCGGCCACGCGGGCTCAGAGACCGGTCAGCGGTTGCCAGACCTTGGGTTTGAAGTACAACGTTTCACCGCGTGCCAGGCCCGCCAGGCTGTCATGGTCCTTGACCACTTCCGCTTCGATCGGCTCATCCTGCCCGGCGACCTTGAGGGTCACGCGGGTGATCGCACCCAGCGGGCGGATATCGCGGACTTCGGCCGGCTGATGGCCTTCCACGGCGTTGCGCGACAGCGAAACCTCATGGGGGCGGAACAGCAGGTGGTGATCGTCGCCCATATGCAGGCGATTGGAGTCACCCAGGAAGTGGTAGACGAAGTCGCTGGCCGGGTTCTCGTAGACCTCGCCCGGCGAGCCGATCTGCTCGATCACGCCTTTGTTCATCACCACGATGCGGTCGGCGACTTCCATCGCTTCTTCCTGGTCGTGGGTGACGAATACCGAAGTCAGGTTGATGTCTTCGTGCAAGCGCGCCAGCCAGCGGCGCAGCTCTTTACGCACCTTGGCATCCAGCGCGCCGAAGGGTTCGTCGAGCAGCAGCACTTTCGGCTCCACCGCCAGGGCACGGGCCAGGGCGATACGCTGGCGCTGGCCGCCGGAGAGCTGTTCCGGGTAGCGGTCGGCGAGCCAGTCGAGCTGGACCATGTTCAGCAGTTCGTGAACCTTCACGGCGATCTGGCTTTCAGTCGGCCGCTCGTGCTTGGGCTTCATGCGCAGGCCGAAGGCGACGTTGTCGAACACTGTCATGTGGCGGAACAGCGCGTAGTGCTGAAACACGAAACCGACGTTGCGATCGCGCACGTCATGCCCGGACACATCCTCGCCGTGGAACACGATGCTGCCCTTATCGGGCGTTTCCAGGCCGGCGATGATCCGCAGCAGAGTGGTTTTGCCGCAACCGGACGGGCCGAGCAGGGCCACCAGTTCGCCGCTCTGGATATCCAGGTTGATGTCGTTCAGGGCCTTGAAGGCGTTGAAGTTCTTGCTGACGTTACGGACTTCGATACTCATGAATTATTCCTCCGCGTCGCTGTGACGTAGGCGGGCTAAACGGGCTTCGCTCCACTGCTTGAGCAGCAGGATGAACAGCGCCAGGATCAGCAGCAGGCTGGCGACGCTGAAGGCGGCGACGTGGTTGTATTCGTTGTAGAGAATCTCGACGTGCAGCGGCAGGGTGTTGGTGACGCCGCGGATATGCCCGGAGACCACCGACACCGCGCCGAACTCGCCCATGGCCCGCGCCGTGCAAAGCACCACGCCGTAGATCAGGCCCCATTTGATGTTCGGCACGGTCACATGCCAGAACATCTGCCAGCCGTTGGCACCGAGCAGGCGCGCGGCTTCTTCTTCCTGGGTACCCTGTTCCTGCATCAGCGGGATCAGCTCGCGGGCCACGAACGGCACAGTGACGAAAATGGTCGCCAGTACGATGCCCGGCACGGCGAACACGATCTGGATATCGCGGTCCTGCAGCCAGGGGCCGAAAAAGCCCTGGGCGCCGAACAGCAGCACGTAGATCAGGCCGGCGATCACCGGCGACACCGAGAACGGCAGGTCGATCAGGGTCACCAGGATGCTCTTGCCGCGGAACTCGTATTTGCTCACGCACCAGGCGGCACAGACGCCGAACACCACATTGAGCGGCAGCGAGATCGCCACGGCGATCAACGTCAGCTTGAGGGCGGACAGCGCGTCCGGCTCGAAGATCGCGCTGAAGAAAGGCCCAATGCCCAGCTTCAAACCTTCCGACACCACCACATACAGCGGCAGCAGCAGAAACAGGCCGAACACCAGCCAGGCCAGGGTGATCAGCACCCGCCGGGCGATGGCACTGCCGCGCCGGGCGGCGTTGGCCGAGGAGGCGGCGGTTAGCGTTGCAGTAGACATGTCGCGCTCCTTTTCATGGGGTTTCGATGCGCCGCTGCAGCAGGTTGATCAGCAGCAGCAGGATGAAGGACACCACCAGCATCAGCACGCCGATGGAGGTGGCGCCGGTGTAGTCGTACTGGTCGAGCTTGACCATGATCAGCAGCGGCAGGATCTCGGTTTTCATCGGCATGTTGCCGGCGATGAAAATCACCGAACCGTACTCGCCGACGCCGCGGGCAAAGGCCAGCGCGAAGCCGGTCAGCCAGGCCGGCAGCAAGGCCGGCACCAGCACGTGGCGGAACACCTGCAAGGGTTTGGCGCCGAGGCAGGCGGCGGCTTCTTCGACCTCGCGCGGAATATCGGCCAGCACCGGCTGCACCGTACGCACCACGAACGGCAGGGTGACGAAGGTCAGCGCCAGGGTAATGCCCAGCGGGGTGAAGGCGATCTTGAAACCGAGGTCGGTGGCGAACTGGCCGATCAGCCCGGACGGGGCGTACAGCGCGGTCAGCGCGATACCGGCCACGGCCGTCGGCAGGGCGAACGGCAGGTCGATCATCGCGTCGATGATTTTGCGTCCGCGGAACTCGTAGCGCACCAACACCCAGGCCAGCAGGGTGCCGATAACGCCGTTGAGGATGGCGGCGGCCAGCGCGGTACCGAAGCTGAGCTTCAGGGCGGCGAGTACCCGTGGGGCGGAAATGATGGCCCAGAACTGCTCCCAGGTGAGCTGGGCAGCGTGGACGAACATGGCACCCAGGGGAATCAGCACCAACAGACTGAGGTACACCAGGGTGTAACCCAGCGTCAGCCCGAAGCCGGGTATGACGGGGGAGATACGGCGAGACATAGCAATCCTTGTTAACGGGTGCAGCCGGATGCCAATCCGCGGCTACTGATGTGTCTGGGGCCCTGAGCCCGGCCAGCATTTCCGTTTACACGATGATGCTGGCGGGGTGGTTTCAGTGCTCGTTACAGCACAGGGCCCCGGCTCTTATGCGCAAGAACCGGGGCCTGTGATGTGGCGCTTACTGCGCCTGGTAAATCTTGTCGAAAATGCCGCCGTCGTTGAAGAATTTCGGCTGCGCGGTTTTCCAACCATTGAAATCTTTGTCGATAGTGACCAGCTTCAGGGTCGGGAACTGCTTGGCGAACTCGGCCGCGACCTTCTCATCCCGTGGGCGGTAGAAGTTCTTCGCGGCGATGCGCTGGCCTTCAGGGCTGTAAAGGTGCTTGAGATACGCTTCCGCCACTTCACGGGTGCCTTTCTTGTCGACGTTCTTGTCGACCACGGCTACCGGCGGCTCGGCCAGGATCGACAGCGATGGCGCAACGATTTCGAAGTTCTCGCCGCCCTGTTCTTTCAGCGCCAGGAAGGCCTCGTTTTCCCAAGCCAGCAGCACGTCGCCAATGTTGTTGTTGACGAAGGTGATGGTCGAGCCACGGGCACCGGTGTCGAGTACCGGCACGTTCTTATAGAGCTTCTGCACATAGTCCTGGGCTTTCTCTTCGCTGCCGTATTTCTGCAGGCCGTAGGCCCAGGCGGCGAGGAAGTTCCAGCGGGCGCCGCCGGAGGTTTTCGGGTTCGGGGTGATGACTTCGACGCCGGCTTTGGTCAGGTCATCCCAGTCCTTGATGCCTTTCGGGTTGCCCTTGCGCACCAGGAACACGATGGTCGAGGTGTACGGGGTGCTGGCGTTCGGTAGACGACTTTGCCAATCGGCTGGGATCAGTTTGCCAAGCTTGTTCAACTCGTCGATATCACCGGCCAGCGCCAGGGTCACGACGTCGGCGCGCAGGCCGTCGATCACCGCTCGCGCCTGTTTGCCCGAGCCACCGTGGGACTGTTGCACTTTGACAGCTTCGTGGCCCTGGGTTTGCCAGTATTTGTTGAATTCAGCGTTGTACTCTTGGTACAGCTCGCGTGTCGGGTCGTAGGACACGTTGAGGATTTCGGTGGCCGCAACGGCTGGGCCGGCGATCAGGGCGCTGGCCAGGGCGGCGAGGGCAAAACGGCGAATGGACATGGTGCAGCTCCTAAATATTCGAATACGGGTGTTGGCTTGTTATTGATTAGGGCGTTCGTGCGGTCGGCTCCGCATTCGCGGGCGACAGCTGCAATACCGGTGCGTGTTCATGGCGATGTGCTTCTCATGGTCACGCCCTCCGGTGGTCCGGTCGGGCTTGCTTGGGTGTGTCTGGTTCAGGCGTTCTTGCCGCTCGGCGGTTGCAGGCGGAATTTTTCTTTGCGCTCGATCTGCACGACCTGACCGTTATGCACGGTGATCTCCACCGAGCCAAACCGCAGGGCCTGCAGGGCGCTCTGGATCTCGCGCAGGATGCCGGCTTCGTCCTGGCCTTCAATGGTTCGAAGGGGTGCGCTCATCAATCTGCTCCTTGTAAAAGCGCCCCTGACGAGGCGTGGTCAGTAGGCGTGGAGCGGATAGTAGGGCGAAGCTGAATATTCTTAAAAATACTATTTAAGAATTTTTATATAACTAAATATAAGGTTTGATCGGCGCCACATTCAACTCACCGTCTTCTCGCGCCCAGGTTGTGTGGCGAAGTGCCGGATGGCTGTGGTGGTCGACGCTCCGCGGCAGTGGCACAGATGGGCGGTGCGTACCGGCAAAGCGGTTGCGGGGTCTTAGGTGGGAGTGACTGTTGAACGGTGACGGGAAGGCTCGGCTGCGGCATCAGAATCGACACGCATATTCATTTATAGAATAAATAAATAATTTCTTATTCCTTATGTTGCATGCGAGCCGTCCCTATACTGAGCGCCGAAACAGCCATTTTGCAGGAGGCGCACCCCATGCGCAGCGAGTCGATCCGCTATCTGATTGTGCCGGGCTGGCAAGGCTCGGCCGACGAGCATTGGCAGAGTCATTGGCAGCGCAGCCTGCCGAACAGCCAGCGTGTGGAGCAGGCCGATTGGTGGGTTCCGCAGCGCGAGGAGTGGGTGGCTGAACTGCAACGTGCCGTCGCTGCCGACAGTACGCCGGTGATCCTGATCGCTCATAGCTTGGGTTGCGTGACGGTCGCGCACTGGGCGACCCGTGCTCCGGTGGAGCTGTTGCGGCGGGTGCGCGGGGCGCTGCTGGTGGCGCCGGCGGATGTCGAGCGCCCGGGTTGCCCCGATGCATTGCAAGACTTTGCGCCGATTCCGCGTGATCTGCTGCCGTTTCCCAGTCAGTTGGTCGGTTCTGATAACGACTCGGCGGCGAGTGCCGCCCGGGCCATCGAGCTGGCGCGGCACTGGGGCGCTGACGCGGCGATCCTGAGTGGCGCCGGGCACATCAATGTGAAGTCCGGGCATCGGCGTTGGGAGCAAGGTTTTGCTTACCTGTTCCGCCTGCAGAGCCAGGTCGAACAGCACGCCCGGCGCCGTGCCTGAAAAGGTTGCTGAGCTTCGTCAAACCCGTAGGAGCGGGCCATGCCCGCGATGTTTTTGCTTGAGGGCTTTTGCGGGCATGGCCCGCTCTTACGAAAAACATTCGCCTCAATTCACCCCGCAGGAGCGCCGCCCATCACGCCCTGCATCGAGAGTCCTTTTGCACGCCTGAGTCGCTGAGCGGTCAGCTCGGCTCAGGTGGGAGCCTGCCATGAGTCGTATTGAAACCCCAGGTCTGCCGTTGCTGACCTTTCCGGAGGCGGATAAGAGCCCGCTGAGCATTCGCGCCAAAGCACTGGTGTTTGTCGATGCGCGTTCGCGGCAATTGCGTGAAGACGTCGCGCAAATCGCCCCCAGTCATCTACCGGTGCTGATCCACGGCGAAATGGGCACCGGCAAGGAGTTGCTGGCCCGGCATATCCACCGCGAGAGCGATCGGCCCGGGCTGTTTGTCGCGCTGAGCTGCAGCAGCCTCAGCCCGACTTATGCCGAGGCGGAACTGTTCGGCTATGTCGCCGGCGCGCACAGCGGTTCGGCCAGTAGCCGCGCCGGCTGGTTCGGCTCGGCCAATGGCGGCACCCTGTACCTGGACGAAATCGGCGACCTGCCGTTGACGCTGCAGGCCAAGCTGTTGGCGGCCCTGGAGACCCGCGAGGTGACCCGCGTCGGCGCCGCGCAACCGAGCCCGGTGGACGTGCGTCTGGTCGCGGCAACCAGCATCGACCTGGCCCAAGCCGTGGCTGCCGGCAAGTTCCATGAACGGCTTTACCTCTACCTCAACGAAGGGCGTCTGCTGCTGCCGGCGTTGCGCGAGCGGGTCGGCGACATCCTGCCCCTGGCGGAGTACTTCCTCGGTATCTACACCCAGCGCCTGGGTTTGCCGGTGCCGCTGATCAGCCATGCGGCGCAGCAGGTGCTGGAGTGGCACAGCTGGCCGGGTAATACCCGCGAGCTGGAAAACGTCATCCACTTCGCCCTGCTGGTCAGTAGCGGCGAGCAGATTCTGCCCGAGCACCTCAATCTGCCGGGGGCGCTGGAGCCCTTGACGGTGATCGAGCAGCAGTTCGAGCGGCTATTCACACAGCCCGGCGAGCTGGCCTTGGCGCAGCTGGATGCGTTGTTGCGGCGTGTCACCCAGTGGCGGCAACACTCGGGCTGAGGCCTTTTGGATGGCGCTGTTGACTGCATTGGGCATGGCAGGCGGTTAGCGCGTTGTTGCTCGGTCGGGTTCCCGATTGCGCGGTGACGATGAGGGCGGTATTGGAGTTGCGCAATTGACCTGCTCGGGAATCACGCTGCGGGGAGGGTCGGCCCACGCCACCCTGGCCTCAGCCTCCCCCGCACGTTATGGTCATCGGCCATTCAGCGGTCAACGGCGTGACGGCTCATGTTCAGCACCCTCGCACGTGTCTTCGGTTATGCACAATTTCGCCTCGGCCAGGAGGCGGCGATCAGCGCCGTGCTGGCTGGCCGTTCGGCGGCGGCGATCTTTCCCACCGGTTCGGGCAAATCGCTGTGCTATCAACTACCGGCGCTGCACCTGCCGCACCTGACCCTGGTGGTTTCGCCACTGTTGGCGTTGATGCAGGATCAACTGACGTTCCTGCACAAGCACGGCATCAGTGCGGCCAGCATCGACTCGGCGCAAAGCCGCGAAGAAACCAGCGCGGTGATGGCCCGCGCCCGCGCCGGCGAGCTGAAGATCCTGATGATCTCGGTCGAGCGCTTGAAGAACGAGCGGTTCCGCAGCTTTATCCAGCAGGTGCCGATTTCCCTGCTGGTGGTGGATGAGGCCCACTGCATTTCCGAGTGGGGCCACAACTTTCGCCCGGACTACCTCAAGCTGCCTGACTATCAGCGCCAGTTCGGCATTCCCCAGGTGCTGCTGCTCACTGCCACGGCAACGCCGCCGGTGATCGCCGACATGCAGGCCAAGTTCGCCATCGCCCCGGCGGACGTGATCACCACCGGCTTCTACCGGGCCAACCTTAACCTGTTGGTGGAGCCGGTGAGCGGCGGCGACAAACAACGCCGGCTGGTCGACTGGCTGAGCAGCCGTGCCGGGCAGCCGAGCATCGTCTACGTCACTCAGCAGCGAACCGCCGAGCAGGTTGCCCAGCACCTGAGCCAACGCGGCATTCCCGCCAGCGCCTACCATGCCGGCATGGTTCATGAGCAGCGCGAGGCGATCCAGCGTCAGTTCATGGCAGGCAAATTGAACTGCATCGTCGCCACCATCGCCTTCGGCATGGGCATCGACAAGAGCGACATCCGCAACGTGGTGCACTTCGACCTGCCGAAATCCATCGAAAATTACAGCCAGGAGATCGGCCGCGCCGGGCGTGACGGCTTGTCGTCCGACTGCCTGGTGCTGGCCAACCGCGACAGCCTCAATGTGCTGGAGAACTTCGTCTATGGCGATACGCCGGAGCGTGAGGGCATCCGCTACGTGCTCGACGAACTGCGCGGTGGCAGCGCGGGTGGGCAGTGGGAACTGATGCTCAACGCCCTGTCCGAGCAGAGCAACATTCGCCAGCTGCCATTGAAAACCCTGCTGGTGCAGTTGGAGTTACGCGGCATCATCGCCCCGCGCTATGCCTACTTCGCCGAATACCGCTTCAAATACCTGCTGGAGCCCGAGGCGCTGCAGGCCAAGTTCGACGGCGAGCGGCGGCAGTTCGTCGAGGCCCTGGTGCAGACCTCCAGCCGTGCCCGTACCTGGTGCACCGTGGATTTCGACGCGCTCTACCTGCAGCACCAGGCCGAGCGCAGCCGGGTGGTGAAGGCACTGGATTACTTCCAGGAGAAAGGCTGGGTCGAGCTGGAAAGCAAGCAGATGACCGATGTCTATGGGCTGCTCGACGCCGGCTTCGACCCCGAGGCCCTCAGTACCGAACTGCACGGTTACTTCAAGCAACAGGAACGCAGCGAAATCGCCCGTATCCAGGCCATGCTTGCACTGTTCGCCACCGAGCACTGCCTGAGCCAACGCCTCGCCGCCTACTTCGGCGACCAGCAAGCGCCCATGCATTGCGGGCATTGCTCGGTCTGCCACGGCCAGGTCGCCCACCTGCCGGAACCGCCAGCGCTGCAGCCGCTGGCCGAACACAACCTGCACGGCCTCTGTGGCGCCTTTATCCAGCGCCATCAGGAATTGAAAGGCACCTCACCCAGTGCCGAGTGTCTGACTCGCTTTCTCTGTGGCATCAGCGTGCCGCTGTTGAGCAAGCTCAAGGCGCGCAACCTACCGGGCTTCGCCGCGCTGGAAGCCTATCCCTACGCCGAGGTGCGCGGTTGGGCCCAACAGCGAAGCACATGAGCGGGTGCTGCCCTGGTGGTTCGAGGGCTCTTACGCCGACCGTAGGCACGCTCACCGACCAAAAGTGCCGAGCCTTGTGGGAGCGGCTTCAGCCGCGAAGAACACTAGGCAACGAAGCCAATGCAGCGTGGCTAAAGCCACTCCCACACGTTCGAGACTCGAGTGTTCCCACGCTCCGCGTCCGCTGCAGTGAGTGGTGTCCGGCGCGACAAGATCCAGATTGCGACGCCCGTGCATCACCCATGAAAAAGCCGCCTCGTCGGCGGCTTTTGTGGATCACGCATGAGTAAAGGGCGCCTTATTGGAAGGCATCAAGCCCGCTGCGTTAGTGGTTCAAGGCACGCTGGCTGCTGGTTCTCACCATGAGCCGTCACTGTCTTGACCGGTTGGCGCAGAGTAACGGGCGCCTGATCAAGCTGATTGGCC
This sequence comes from Pseudomonas sp. KH_027, assembly GCF_057838565.1. NCBI lineage: Bacteria > Pseudomonadati > Pseudomonadota > Gammaproteobacteria > Pseudomonadales > Pseudomonadaceae > Pseudomonas > Pseudomonas sp. KH_027. The sequence continues at coordinate 4,638,814 of NZ_CM174470.1, read as the reverse complement.
GCCTGGTTCATTTCCAAGGTGCGGCGCAGGCTCGCCTCGCTGTGCAGTTCGAACGGGTCTTCGTCAGCGCGGTGGCTGTCCTGACTCAGGGCCAGGTGGGTGTTCAACTGGTTTTGCTGAGTGCGATATACCTAAACGCTGCTGCGGCGTTACGCGCCTTCTGCGCGCTATGCTGTCTTGCTGCAAATAGTTGGCCGGCACCGATGGCCTGAAAGATCTGCTCCAGATTTGCACGTTCATCCCAAGCTTTGACAGTTTCGCCAACTCGCAGGATGTCGCGGGTGCTGAGTGGGAGGTTAACGGTGCTACTGATCGTCATAGGATGGAATCCCCCTCGCAACTAGCCATGCCCAGAGTGTAGCTCTTCTAGGCGCGGGGCTTTAGCGGAATTGGCGATAAAACGGCAACCCTTTGGATTCGGCTCGAATAATGGCCCGTTTTTACTGCCAGTCACTGTTAGCCAAGCGCTGAAAACACGGGCAATTGGAGGCAGTAAGATAGCTGTAAACAAACGGACAAACGGGGCGCGGTTTGGGCTAAGCTCGGCAAAAGACTGGGCGATGTCGACGCTGCATTGCCACGCAGCGGTAGCCGAGTCGAGGAGCGTCTTCAATCCGCCGGAACCTTGGCGGCTTGTATCTCCTCGAAGTAACAAGTAGTCAAAGCGAGGTAGCTCTATGCAAGTGCACGTGAACACCAACCAGATCGAAGGCAGCGCTCGGCTTCAGGAGTGGGTAGGTTCGGCAGTGATGGACAAGCTTGAGCACTTTGATGAGCTGCTCACCCGGGTCGAAGTCCATCTCAGCGATGAAAGCGCGCACAAGTCCGGCCCCGACGAAAAGCGCTGCCAGATCGAAGCCCGTCCCAAAGGCCATCAATCCATTTCCGTCACTCACAAGGCCCAAGAGTTGGGTCTGGCCGTGGACGGCGCCACGGAAAAAATGCGCCACGCCCTCGAACACCTGGTGGGCAGGCTCGATGCCAAAGTGGTGTCGACCGGGCGTCTCGAAGAACTGAGCGAAGAACCCACCGACGCCCTCCTGCAAGAGGATTTCCTGGCCAAGCAGGAAGCCCTGGGTAGGGACTGAGCATCCGATAGCGCCGTCCCCGCGCAGGCGGGGAGCCAAAAAACCAGCTTGCAATGAAGCCGCCTGAATAGGCGGCTTTTTTGTGGCTGTCCCGCTTGTGGTCAGGTCTTTCGCCGCGTGTGAGCAGTGGGCTCGCTCCTGCGGGGCTTGCGCTGTTCGCTTCAGGATTGGCCGATGACCATGATCTGCTCGATCAGCCACTGCAAGGCCGGGTCGCGCTGACGCTGGGCCAGGCTGACGACCTCCAAATGGAAGGGGCCGAGGTGGAAGGGCAGGTCGAAGAGTTGCAGCGGCAGCAAGGCGGCGAAGTGGCGAGCCAGTTGGCTGGGCAGTACGGCGGCCAGTTCGCTGCTGGCGACAATATGCGCGGCCTGCAGGTAGTTCGGTGTGGTGTAGAGGATCTCGCGGCTGAGGCCCTGTTCGCCGAGCCACTGGTCGACCATGCCGCGGGTTTGGCCGCCGTGGACCCAGAGGTGACGCAGTTGCAGAAACACGTCCAGGTTCATGCCGTTTTGTGCCAGTGGGTGGTCGCGGCGTAGCGCCAGTTGCAGGGTCTCGCTCATCCAGTGGCGGTGGGCGAAGCGTGCGGGCACTTCCTCGAAGCGCCCGAGCACCAGGTCCAGCTCGCCTTTATCCAGGGCTTCGCCCGGCAGGCGCGGGCTCAGGTGGCGGATGTCGATGCGGATGCGCGGCGCCAGTTGGCTGAGCTGCTGCAGCAGACGCGGCATGCAGATCAGTTCGACATAATCGGTGACCGCGATGCTGAAGTGCTGGCGGCTGCGGGCCGGCTCGAATACCTCGCCGGCACTGAGGCTTTGCTCGATCTGTTGCAGCGCCGCGCGGATCGGTGCCTCCAATGCCAGCGCCCGCGGGGTGGGTTGCATCACCCGGCCAACCCGGACCAGCAGCGGATCGTCGAGCAGGATGCGCAAGCGATTGAGGGCATTGCTGACCGCCGGCTGGCTCAGCGCCAGGCGCTCGGCGGCGCGGGAAACGTTGCATTCGCGCAGCAGCGCATCGAGCACGCGCAGCAGGTTCAGATCGAAGTTGGAGATATTCATTGTGTGAATGCCAAATATCACAAGACTAAATTTCAAAAATAGTACCGGGTTCCTTATGGTGTTGGGCGTTTTTGCGTTTGCCGCGCAGCGCCCAGCCTTCCACAGGAGCACCCGATGAGTCAGACCGTTTTCGATATTCAGCGAGCCGCCGTGATCGGCGCCGGCACCATGGGCCGCGGCATCGTCATGAGCCTGGCCAACGCCGGCATTCAGGTGCTGTGGCTGGACAACAACGCGCAGATGCTCGAACAGGCGATGAGCGTGGTCGCCGACACCAATGCGCATAACCTCAAGCTCGGGCGCATCACTGCCGAGCAGTCCGCCGCACGGCTGGCCTGTGTGACGCCGCTGAGCGATTACGCGGCGCTGGCGGATGCCGACCTGGTGATCGAGGCGGTGTACGAAAACCTCGAACTCAAGCAGCAGATCTTCCGCACCCTGGACGCCACCTTGAAGCAGGGCGCGATTCTCGCCAGCAACACCTCGGCACTGGATATCGACGCCATCGCCGCCGTCACCAAGCGGCCCGAGCATGTGCTGGGCCTGCACTTTTTCAGCCCGGCGCACATCATGAAGTTGCTGGAAATCGTTCGTGGCGCGAAGACGGGTAAAGCCGTGCTGGATGCCGCCCTGGACCTGGGCACGCGCATCGGCAAGGTCAGTGTTGTGGCAGGCAACTGCGACGGTTTTATCGGTAACCGCATGCTGCACACCTATGTGCGTGAAGCGCGCATGCTGTTGCTCGAAGGCGCGTATCCGCATCAGGTCGACGCTGCGCTGCAAGGTTTCGGTTTCGCCATGGGCCCGTTTCGCATGTATGACGTGGTCGGCATCGACCTCGAATGGCGCGCCCGTGAACTGGCCGGCAAAGGCCAGGACGACCCGGCCGTGCAGGTCGACAATCGCCTCTGCGGCCTCGGTCGTTTCGGTCAGAAGTCGCGCATGGGTTACTACCGTTACGCCGAAGGTAGCCGCCAGGCCGAGCACGACCCGGAAGTCGATGCGCTGGTGCTGCAGGTTTCAGAGCAGCTGGGTTTTCAGCGTCGCGCTATCGGCCCGGAGGAAATCCTCGAGCGCTGCCTGCTGGCGCTGGTCAACGAGGGCGCAAAAATCCTCGAAGAAAACATCGCCGCCAACAGCCATGACGTCGACCTGGTGTACCTCAACGGCTACGGCTTCCCCGCCGACAAAGGCGGGCCGATGAGCTGGGCGGACAGCCAGGGCGCCAGCGAAATTCTCGCGCGGTTGCGTGGCCTGCAAAACCACTTCGGCAACCAGTGGCAGCCGGCCGCACTGATCGAAAAACTGGCGGCCAGCGGCAAGCGCTTCGCCGACATCCAGGAGGGCCAGCTATGAGCTACCAAGCACCCCTGCGCGATATGCGCTTCGTGCTGCACGAACTGTTCGATGTCAGCGCCCACTGTGAGCAGCTCGGCAACGGCCTGGACCGCGAGCTGATCGATGGCGTGTTGGAAGAAGCCGCGCGCTACACCGGCGAAGTGGTGGCGCCGCTCAATCGCAACAGCGATGAAGAAGGCGTGACCCTGGAGAATGGCCAGGTCACTACCCCTGCGGGTTTCCGCGAGGCTTATCAGCAGTACGTCGACAACGGCTGGGCGAGCATGACCGGGCCGACGGAGTATGGTGGTCAGGGCTTCCCGCAAATGGTCGCGGCCAGCTTCCATGAAATGTTGATGGCGGCCAGCCTGTCGTTCCGCGTGTATTCCGGGCTGACCGAAGGCGCGGTATTGGCGCTGTACAAGCACGGCAGCGAAGAACTGAAAAACGCCTACCTGGAGAAGATGGTCAGCGGCACCTGGACTGGCACCATGTGCCTGACCGAGCCGCAGGCCGGCACCGACCTCGCGCTGTTGCGCACCAAGGCCGAGCCGCAGGCGGATGGCAGTTACGCCGTCACCGGCAGCAAGATTTTCATCAGCGGCGGCGAGCAGGACATGTCCGAGAACATCGTCCACCTGGTGCTCGCCCGCCTGCCGGATGCGCCGGCCGGGGTCAAAGGCATCAGCCTGCTGCTGGTGCCCAAGTTCATCGCCACTGCCGATGGCACGCCGGGGGCGAGAAACAGCCTGAGTTGTGGCGCCATCGAACACAAGATGGGCATCAAGGGCGCGGCCACCTGCGTGATGAATTTCGACGGCGCCACCGGCTGGCTGATCGGCTCCGCCAACCAGGGCCTGGCCTGCATGTTCACCATGATGAACGATGCACGCTTCCAGGTCGGTTTGCAGGGTTTGGGGATTGCCGAGCGCTCGTTCCAGGGGGCGTTGAGTTATGCCCGTGAGCGTTTGCAGTCGCGTGCGCTGAGCGGCCCGGCCGCGCCGGAAAAGGCCGCCGACCCGATCATCGTCCACCCGGATGTGCGGCGCATGCTGCTGACCCAGAAAACCCTGGTGGAAGGCAGCCGCATGCTTTCGGCCTACACCGCCCGCCAGCTCGACCTCGAGCACGGTCACCCGGATGCCGATGCACGCAAGGCGGCGAGCAAGCGTGTGGCGTTGCTGATCCCGATCGTTAAATCCTTCTTCACCGACATGGGTCAGGAGGTCGCCAGCCTCGGCGTGCAGGTGTACGGCGGCCACGGGTTTATTCGCGAGTGGGGCATGGAGCAACTGATGCGCGACAGCCGCATCACGCAGATCTACGAAGGCACTAACGGCATTCAGGCGCTGGATTTCATCCGCCGCAAACTGCTCGGTGATGGTGGTGCGGAGCTGAACAACCTGCAGGCTGAGTTGAGCGAGCTGTGCCGCGCTCAAGCTGAGCGCAGTGAGTTGCGCGAGCTGGTGGCACCGTTGCAGGTGCGCCTGCAGGAATGGCGTGCGCTGACCGCCGAAGTGCTGGCGGCGAGCAATCGCGACCCGCAGGAAATCGGTGCCTGCTCGGTGGATTTCCTCCAGTACTCCTCCTACGTGCTGCTCGCCGGGCTCTGGCTGCAAGCCGCCGCCCGCGCGCAGGATGCCTTGGGTGCCGGTACTGGCGAGGCGGCGTTCTACCAGGCCAAGCTGCACAGTGCGTTGTTCTACACTCGGCGGATTCTGCCGCGCGCCAGCAGCCACCGCGAAGCCCTGCAAGGCGGCGCGGATTGCCTGATGGCGATGCCGGAGGCGAGTTTCGCGTTCTGATCTTGCCCTTTCCCCAGCCCTCTCCCACAGCTGAGAGGAGGGTCAACACAAACACCGCAATTGAAGGAGCCGCCATGCACCCGTTCAGTTTCGCCACCACCGCGCAGATCATCTGTGAAACCGGCTCGGCTCGTCGCTTGGCCAACCTGTGCAGTGAGCGCGCCAAGTCGGTGCTGATCGTCACCGACCCCGGTATCCCCCGTTTCGGTCTGCTCGACGAGGTACTGCCCGGCTTCGTGATTGAAGGCGTGGCGGTCGCGGTGTTCGATCAAGTGGTGGCCGACCCACCGGAAGCGATTGTGCTCAGCGCGGTGCAACAGGCCCGCGAGATGCGGGCCGAGCTGATCGTCGGCTTCGGTGGCGGTAGTTCGATGGATGTGGCCAAGCTGGTCGCCCTGTTGGCTCATCCGAACTGCAAGCAGGCGCTGAGCGACATCTATGGCGTCGGCAATGCCAAGGGCCAGCGCCTGCCACTGATCCAGGTCCCGACCACGGCTGGCACCGGTTCGGAAGTCACCCAGATCGCCATTATCACCACCGGCGCAACCACTAAAATGGGTGTGGTCTCGCCGCTGCTGTTGCCCGACCTGGCGCTGCTGGATGCCGACCTGACGCTGGGTCTGCCGCCGGCGGTTACCGCCGCCACTGGCATCGATGCCATGGTGCACGCCATCGAGTCCTACACCAGCGCCTTGAAGAAGAACCCGCTGTCCGACCTGCTGGCCCGCGAGGCCTTGCGCCTGCTCGCGGCGAACCTGCAGGAGGCGGTGCACAACGGCCAGAACCGCGCGGCGCGCCAAGCCATGCTGCTCGGCGCCTGCCTCGCCGGCCAGGCCTTCGCCAACGCCCCGGTGGCGGCGGTGCATGCGCTGGCCTATCCGCTGGGTGGGCACTTTCATATTCCCCATGGGTTGAGCAACGCTCTGGTACTGCCCCATGTGCTGCGCTTCAACGCCCCGGCCGCCGGTGCGCTGTACGCCGAGCTGGCGCCGTTGTTGCTGGGCGAGCAACTCAAGGTGGGCAATGCGCAGAGCCTGACCGAGCAGTTCATCGCCGAACTGGCGGCGCTCAATGCCCGTCATGGCCTGCCGAGCCGCCTGCGCGATGCCGGCGTGCCCGAGGCGATGCTGCCCCAACTGGCGAGTGAGGCCATGCAGCAACAGCGCCTGCTGGTGAATAACCCGCGCGAAGTCAAAGAGGCCGATGCACTGGCGATCTACCAGGCGGCGTATTGATCGGCGCCGTCATTCCCGTGCAGGCTGGAATCCAGAATCGGCCCAGGTAACGCCGATTACCGCCTGCCGGGTCCCCGCTTGCGCGAGGACGACGGAGGCTGGCTGGGTAAGGCGGGCTGCAGCACCATCGTCATTCCCGCGCAGGCGGGAATCCAGAGAATCACTGACAACACGGACCTCCCATGAGCGACCATCAACACCAACGTGCCGACTACCGCCACTTCCAGCCGCTCAGTACCCGCTGGCACGACAACGACATCTACGGTCACGTCAACAACGTCACCTATTACAGCTTTTTCGACAGCGCGGTGAATACCTACCTGATCGAGGTGGGCGGCCTGGATATTCACGCCGGAGCTGTGGTCGGTTTCGTGGTCAGTTCGTCCTGCGACTACTTCGCCTCCATCGCTTTTCCCGAACGCATCGAAATCGGTTTACGGGTCGGCAAGCTGGGTAACAGCTCGGTGCAGTATGAGTTGGCAGTGTTCAAGCAGGGTGAAGGCGAAGCCTGTGCGGCAGGGCGTTTCGTGCATGTATTCGTCGACCGCGAGAGCAACCGGCCGGTGAGTATTCCGGACGGTTTGCGGGCGGCGTTGGCGGGCTTGCTGCCGCCTGCAACCTAGGTTGTGGCCGGGCTGCGCGAAGCTCAATCGTCGAAACAATAAAGCCCGCGCTAGGCGTAATGCTGTTCACTTAAGCATTTGAACGCCAGCCGGGCTTCCCCGAGAATCCGATGCCAGTCTTCCTGGTATCGGATTTTTTATGTCTTTCCAACAGCATCTGCTCGATCTGGGCGAGCTATTCAACTTCTCCGACCTGAGCACCTTCACCCAGAACATCCCAATCGAGTGGGTGGCGTCCGCGCTTGATCTTTCCTCTCAGGCCACCATCCGCCGTCGTCGGCTACCTGCCGATCAGGTGCTCTGGCTGGTGCTAGGCATGGCGCTCTTCCGCGATGAGCCTGTCCATGAGGTGGCCAGGCGTCTAAACATTTGTGCCCAGGGACTGGCTTCGGATTGCTTGCTGGCCAAAAGTGGTGTCACTGAGGCTCGCAAGCGGCTTGGCGCCGAGCCGGTCGAGTGGCTGTTCCGCAAAACTGGCAGCCAATGGGGAGGCGAACGCTATAGCGATGACACCTGGCGGGGGCTGCAGGTTTTTGCCGTGGACGGGGCACTCATGCGCACGCCCGATACGCCTGAACTACGGGACCATTTCGGGTCTGGCAATACCTCCACCGAGCGCCAGACGCCCTTCCCCATGATGCGTCTTGTAGCCTTGATGAATGTGCGCTCCCATTTGATTCTGAATGCCCAGCTGAGCCCCTATCGGCGCAGTGAAATGCGCCTGGCCGATGAGTTTTTGCAACAGATCCCCAACCATTCGGTCACGTTGTTCGATAAAGGCTTCTGGAGTGCTGATTTGCTGCTGAAAGTGGCCACGGCCGGTGACAACCGACACTGGTTGATCCCCGCTCGTCAGGGCCTGATCAGCGAGGAGGTGATCCGTTACGGCAAGCAGGATCGCCTGCTGCGTATGAAGGTTTCACCGCAGGCGAGAAAGCGTAACCCAGACCTACCAACCTACTGGGACGTGCGTGAAGTCAGCTATGCAGTGCAGGGCAAAGTGAAAACCGTCCTGACCTCGCTACCGGCCGACGCCTACAGCGCCGAAGCCGTTGCAGAGCTGTACCAGGAGCGCTGGGAAATTGAACTGGGCTTCAGGGATATCAAAAGCTCCATGCAGCAGAATGCCGCAACCCTGCGCAGCAAGAAGATTGACCTGATCTACCAGGAAGTTTGGGGATTGCTGCTGGCCTACAACATCATTCGTCGGGAGGCGAGTCAGGCGGCGGTAGCGTTTGGACGCACCCCGTCCGATATACGCTTCAAGCCGGCTTGCCAGTACATCGCCGTGCAGCTGATCGTGATGGCCGCTGCCAATCCACTGTCGGCAACAGGTAGACGCTTGTCGGCTTTGCGGGCGGGCATCGGAGGGTTGTTTCTGGATCACCGTCCAAGGCCATCACGACCAAGGACGGTGAAAATTTCCAAGACCCGTTACCCAGTTAACCGCAATGCTGCTCCGCTTAAGTGAACAGCATTACGCTCTAGGCGGGCTTTATTGTTCGGTTAGCGGAGCACTCAGTCGTGTTTGTGCTTCTTGTGTTTCTTGCCGTGACCTTTCTGGTGGCCATCATTGTCATCGGCCATGTCGTTGCCGAGGGCGCCGCCAGCAGCACCGCCCAGGCCGGCGCCGATGGTGGAGCCGGTGGTGCCGCCCAACTTGCCGCCGATCACCGAGCCGCCGGCTGCGCCGAGGCCGCCGCCGAGTGCGGCTTCGGTTTTGTTGCCGTTTTTGGCGCTGATCGCGCCGCCAGCCGCACCACCGAGACCGGCGCCGACCGCGGCACCGGTGCTGCCGCCGATTTGCTGGCCGATCACGTTACCGAGCGCACCGCCGACACCGCCACCGATCGCGGCCTTGGTGTTGTCGCCAGCCAGCACCGGCTGGGCCGCGAGCAGGCTGAATGTGAGCAGCAGAAGTGACTTACGCATGTGGATTACCTCAGGCTAAAACGTGATGAAGGGTGGTCACGCCATGCGTAGAGGAGAGCATGGTTGTCCGTCACTGTTAGGGTTTTGATCCGCTTTCAAGTGCAAAGGTTCTGCTGCAGATCAGTCGTCGTGACGGTGTCTGCGGTGTTTGTGGTGTTTTTTGCCATGACCGCGGTGGTAACCGTTGTCATGGCGATAATCGTCGCGGTAGCCGCGGCGACCGCCGCGATAGTCATCATCGTCGTCGCGGTTGGCGTCGCCGTAGTTGTTACCGAGCGCACCGCCTGCACCGCCGCCGAGGGCTGCACCGATCAGGCCGCCGGTGGTACCCCCCATTTTGGTGCCGATCACGTTGCCGCCGGCCGCGCCCAGGCCACCGCCGATGGCGGCCTCGGTCTTGTTGCCGCGACGTGCGCCGACCGCACCGCCGGCCGCGCCGCCGACACCAGCACCGATGGCCGCGCCGGTGCTACCGCCAACCTGTTGGCCAACCACAGAACCCAGCACGCCGCCCAGTGCGCCACCCACGCCGGCTTCGGTATTACCGCCGGCGAGGGCGGCACCGCCGACCAGGCTAAGGGACAGCAAGAGCATCGAGGAGTACTTCATGTCCAGACGAACCTATAGAGGGATGACGGCGCGATCCTGTCCTGCCGACAGCCCTCTGGCAAGCGCTTGCCGACGAGTAGCACGGGTTATTTCACGGTTCGTAAATATTTGTTTTTAGGGGAGAACTTGCAGTTTTTTGGGCGGTCTGAGGCTTCTTGTAAAACCTAATTGCCGGCATTTCGTGAGGCCGGTTTGGGGAGTTCTACGGGGCTGAAAAGTTCCGCAATCCTCTCGCGCTGTCCCCGCCTTTTCGAATTCAATCCATGCCTCTTCAATTCCATGCCTCGGCGCGCCGCATCTCAACGCTGCGGTGCTGCTGCCGGGTCGTCAGGGGGCGTGTCGCCAGGCGCAATAAGGCCCCCCTGGATTGCGCCTGACAACACGGCACAGTTGGGCTTTTAGGCAATCCGCCGGTTATCGCTCGCCGCCTCGAAGCGGATGGCGACGAACTTCGAGGTCGGCGTATAGCTGCCATCCCCCACGCTTTCCAATGGTACCAAGGGGTTGGTCTCCGGGTAGTAGGCAGCGGCCTGCCCGGCCGGGATATCGAAGGCCAGCAGGGTGAAACCGCTGACCCGACGTTCGCGCCCATCGCCCCATAACGACAGTACATCGACCTTCTGCCCCGGCTTGTAGCCCAGGCGGATGATATCGGCTTCGTTGGCGAACACCACATTGCGCTGGCCCTTGACCCCGCGGTAGCGGTCGTCGAGGCCATAGATGGTGGTGTTGTACTGATCGTGGGAGCGCAGGGTCTGCAGGATCAGATCCGGCACTTCGCCACGGGCGCGGATGCCTTCGTGGACGAGATCGTTCGGCAGGCTGTTGGCTTTGAAGTTGGCCCGCCCGGACGGGGTGTTCCAGCGCCGTTGCGCCACGGCGCTACCGAGGTAGAACCCACCGGGTTCGCGCACCCGTTGGTTGAAGCCGTTGAAGCCGGGAATGGTATCGGCGATCAGCTCACGGATACGGTCGTAATCCTCTATCAGCCACCGCCAGTCCACCGGCCTTTTGCCCAGGGTGGCGGCGGCGATGCCGGCGACTATCGCCGGCTCCGAGCGCATTTGCGGGCTCAGCGGCTGCAACTGGCCATTAGAGGCATGCACCATGCTGAAGGAGTCTTCCACGGTGACCGCTTGCGGACCGTTGGCTTGTTGGTCGATGTCGGTACGGCCGAGGCACGGCAGAATCAGCGCCTGCTTGCCGAGGGTCAGGTGGCTGCGGTTGAGCTTGGTGCTGATCTGTACGGTCAGCGCACAGTTGCGCAGGGCTTGCGCGGTGCGGGTGGTGTCGGGCGTGGCCATGGCGAAGTTGCCGCCGAGGCCGATAAACACCTTGGCGCGGCCGTCGAGCATGGCGTGGATGGCTTCAACGGTGTTGTGCCCGTCGGTGCGCGGCACGTGGAACTTGAAGCGCCGCTCCAGGGCATCGAGAAAGAACGCCGGTGGCCGGTCGTTGATGCCCATGGTCCGATCGCCTTGCACATTGCTATGGCCGCGCACCGGGCACAGGCCGGCGCCCGGCTTGCCGAGGTTGCCGCGCAGCAGCATCAGGTTGGCGATTTCCTGGATGGTCAGCACCGAATGGCGATGCTGGGTGATGCCCATGGCCCAGCACATGATCACCCGTTCGGCGTTGCGGTAGAGGTGGGCGAGCTGTTCGATCTCGGCTTTCGCCAGGCCCGATTGCGCGACGATCTGCTCCCATTCCGTGGCGTCCACCACGGCCAGGTAGGCCTCGACCTCGGCGGTGTGCTGCGCGATAAAGGCGTGGTCGAAGACCGTGGAGTGGTCTTTGGCCGCTGCCTCGCGGTCCCATTTCAGCAGGAACTTGGCCATACCGCGCAGTACCGCCATGTCGCCACCCAGGGCCGGGCGGAAGTAGGCGGTATTGGTCGGCTTGTCACTGTTGCTGAGCATTTCCAGCGGATTTTGTGGGTGTTGGAAACGCTCCAGGCCACGTTCCTTCAGTGGGTTGATGCACACCACCTGGGCGCCGCGTTTGACCGCTTCACGCAGCGGTTCGAGCATGCGCGGGTGGTTGGTGCCGGGATTCTGGCCGAGGACGAAAATCGCATCGGCGTGCTCGAAGTCCTCGAAGGTCACGCTGCCTTTGCCGACCCCGACGCTCTGGCCGAGCGCCACGCCGCTGGCCTCGTGGCACATGTTCGAACAGTCGGGAAAGTTGTTGGTGCCGTAGGCGCGTACGAACAGCTGATAGAGGTAGGCGGCTTCGTTGCTGGCGCGGCCGGAGGTGTAGAACTCGGCCTGGTCCGGGCTTTCCAGGTTGTGCAGGTGCTTGGCGATCAGCGCGAAGGCGGCGTCCCAGCTGATCGGCAGGTAGTGGTCGGTTTCCGGGTCGTAGCACAGCGGTTCGGTCAACCGGCCCTGGTATTCGAGCCAGTAATCGCTCTGCTCACGCAAGGTGCTGACGCTGTGCTTGGCGAAGAAGGCGGCATCCACCCGGCGTTTGGTGGCTTCCCAGTTGACGGCCTTGGCGCCGTTCTCGCAGAACTTGACCATGCCGCTTTCCGCCGACTCGCCCCAGGCGCAGCCGGGGCAATCGAAGCCACCGTGCTGGTTGGTCTTGAGCAGGGTGCGGATGTTTTTCAGCGCGTTGTCACTTTCCAGCCAGAAGTGCGTCACGCTGCGCAGCGCACCCCAGCCGCCAGCCGCGCCCTTGTAGGGTTTGTAGCGTTTACTCGGGTTGAGGTCGGCATGGTGGCTCATAGGCTTAACTCCGGGCTGTAAACCCGCGGCGCACTCTGGTGCGGCAGGTGGATCAGGTTGAGGTTGTGGCGCCGCGCCCATTGCACGGCGAGACCGGTGGGGGCGGAGAGGCTGACCAGGGTCTGAATGCCGGCGCGCAGGACTTTCTGGATCAGCTCCAGGCTGCAGCGGCTGGTGACGATGGCCAGGCCGCCGGTCAGCGGCAGTTGCTGGCGGGTGAGGGCGCCGATCAGCTTGTCCAGGGCGTTGTGTCGGCCGATGTCCTCGCGGCCCAGGCGCAGTTCGCCGTTGCCATCCATGAACAAGGCGGCATGCACGGCGCCGCAGTGCTGGCCGAGGGGTTGGTAGTTGCCGATGCGCTGGCGCAGGCCGTCGAGCCAGGCGAGCGGCGGCAGTGGCGCGCCAGCGAGTACGTCGAGTTCGGGCAGGGCCTGTTCCACCGCTTCCACGCCGCACAGACCGCAACCGCTGCTACCGGCCAGTTGTCGGCGTTGTTGCTTGAGGTTCCAGAACGCGCGGCTGCTGATCTGCACCTCGGCCTGGCGAGCGGCGCCGGTGCCGCTCAGTTGTACGTCATAGATCTCATCGATGGACTCGACAATGCCACTGCCCAGGCTGAAGCCAACCACGAAATCGTCCAGATCGGCGGGCGAAACCAGCATCACCGCCTGGCTGATGCCGTTGAAGGCGATGGCCAGCGCGACTTCTTCGGCCAGTCCGGCGCTGGCCGGCTGGGCTTGATCGAGGGCGCAATAGCTGTAGGTCTGGCTGGCAGCGGCAAGGGGCGTGGTCAGGGTTGCTGAGAGCGGTCTAGCAGCACTGGCTGCCGGGGCGCGGGGTTGGCGCAGGGCACTCATCGGGATTCACCGGCTGGTTGTTATTTAACCAGCCTAGGCCGCTTGTCGGGCGCCGTCTAATCGCTAGTGCTGATGTATTGATAGATGCGCTCGATGATCGTCGAGAAAGGGCTCATGTCGGTCGGGTTGGCGGCGTAAGCGAAGAGTGTGCCGCGCCCTCGCTCCACCGTGCCGCGTAACCCAAGATTGCGGTAGTGCGGATACCGGCGTATCGGCGGGTTATGGCGCGTTGGATGTGACGCATGAGGCTGGGACGTGGCGCGCCTAACCCACCCTACGGTCGTGGCTTCTGCAACAACCCCTGGGCTTCGACGAAGCAGGCTTCGGCCAGTGCCGAGCGCGGTGCCGCCCGGCGCATGATCAACCCCAGTGGCGCCAGGGTGTGGGCTTCTTCGATCGGTTGCAGGCGCAGGTGCTCGGTCAAGGCGTCAAGGCCACCGGTTAGCGGCATGATTGCGCAGCACAGCCCGCCGTGCACGGCTTGCAGGAGTTGATGCACGACATCGGTTTCCAGCAACGGCAGCGGCGTCAGGCCGCGACTGCGGAAGCCGTGGTTGATCGACTGGCGAAAGTGCATGCCGCTGGAGAGCAGGGCCAACGGCAGCTCGATCAAGGCCTCCCAGCTCAGCGCCGCCGCGCCGAAGCTGAAATGGCGCTGGTCGTAGAGCAGGCCCATGTGGGTTTCGGCCAGTGGCAGGCTGTCGAAGTGTTCGGCATTCAAGCGGTCGAGGTAAGACACGCCGAGGTCCAGGCGGTTGCTCGCCAGCTGTTCGAGAATCTGCTCGGAGCTGAGCGCCGAGAGTTCGAAGCGCAGGCTCGGGTGTTGCTGATGCAGGCGGTGCAGCAGCGGCACCGGGTCGAAGCTGGACAGCGGCACCACACCCAGGCGCAGGGTGCCGGTCAAACTGCCGCGGCAGGCGGCGGCTTCGGCCAGCAGCCCGTCGTAGGCGCTGAGTACGCTGCGCGCCCAGGCCAGCACCCGCTCGCCCGGTTCGGTGAAACCCTCGAAGCGTTGAGCACGTTTGACCAGCGGCAGTTCGAGTTCTTCTTCCAGGCTGCGCAGGCGCATCGACAGGGTCGGCTGGGTCACATGGCAGCGCGCCGCCGCCTGGCCGAAGTGGCGGGTTTCGTCGAGGGCGATCAGGAATTTCAGCTGTTTGATGTCCATCATCGCTCCGAGGCGCAGGCTGTCGGCTCGATTCTAACGTGCGCCAGCATTGCCGGTGTGCCGAGATGTGCCGAGGTTTGGGGTGGCTTGGGGCGTTGCTGCCAGTCAGTTGATGGAACTTGTCTGCCGCTGGTTAGTCTGGATAGATTGCAAGCGTTGGGACGACTAACTCTACCTACATGGAGCAACACTTATGAGTATCTTCAGCTTTGTCAAAGAAGCAGGCGCCAAGCTTTGGGGGTCGCTGGTCGGCCAGGAGGCACAAGCGGCCGAGTCGTTGAAGGAGCACGTAGCCAAGGTTGGCCTGGGTAACCCGAATATCCAGGTCACGGTGGAAGGCGAAAAGGTGATCGCCGTAGGCGAGGTCGCCACCCAGGAAGAGAAGGAAAAAATCCTCCTGGCGCTGGGTAACGTGGCCGGGGTCGCCGAGGTCGAGGATCGCATCACGGTGGCTACGCCGGCTGCTGCGGCGCGCTTCGTCACGGTCAAGAAGGGCGACACGCTGAGTGCGATCGCCAAGGCCGAGTACGGCAACGCCAATCTTTATCCGAAAATTTTCGAAGCGAACAAACCCATGCTCAGCCATCCGGACAAGATCTACCCGGGGCAGGTGCTACGGATTCCCGCGTGATTTTCCAGTGTTTGCGCCCTTCCTAGCTGAAGAGGCGCGTCGGTAACGGCGCGGGTCTGGCTGCTCAGGCCCGCGCCAAGCCCTTGATAAGTTGGCGATAATCCTCGACTGCGGCGAATTCCTCGGTGTCCTTCGGGCCTTTGCGGCTGTCCGGTTCGCGCACAGCCAGCAGGTGGGCGACGCCGAATTGCCTGGCGCTGCGCAGAATGGGCAGGCTGTCGTCGATAAACAGGCTGCGCGCCGGCTCGAAGCCAAAGTCCTGTTGCAGGGCGAACCAGAACTGCTGCGCTTCCTTGGCAAAGCCATAGTCGTGAGAGCTGATCAGTCGGTCGAAATAGGGCGCCAGCTCGATTCTTTCCAGCTTCAGCGACAGTGAGTCAGGGTGCGCGTTGGTGATCAGCGCCACGCGTTTGCCGGCGCTGCGCAGGGCGGCGAGGCAGGTGTCGGCGTCCGGGCGCAGGGCGATCAGGTCGGCGACTTCGCGCTTGAGTTCACGGATCGGCAGCTTCAACTCGCGGCTCCAGAAATCCGTGCAGTACCAGTTCAATTGCCCGGCGTGCTCGCGAAACAGCGGCAGCAGTTCGGCATCGGCCTGGCTGCGGGCGATGCCGTGGTGCTCGGCATAGCGCTGCGGCAGGTGTTCCAGCCAGAAATGATTGTCGAAGTGCAGGTCGAGCAGGGTGCCGTCCATATCGAGGAGGACGGTGTCGATGTCGGCCCAAGGCAGTTGCGGCATGATGGCCTCTTGTCAGGTTCGGAGGGCGGATGACGCGATTGAGCCGGCAACAGTCGCCTGGGCGAAATCTGTCACGGCGATAATCCCTAGGGTCGCGGTATGATAACCCGCCAGGTCACGCCAAGGAGCCGTCTCATGCGTCAGAAACCCACCGTACTCGCCCGCGAGATCGTCGCGAGCAGTCGTCTGTTTCGGGTCGAGGAGTTGCAGCTGCGCTTCGCCAATGGCGTCGAGCGCACCTACGAACGCCTGGTGGGCAAGGGCGCGGGCTACGGCGCGGTGATGATCGTGGCGCTGGCGGATGCCGAGCACGTATTGCTGGTGGAAGAATACTGCGCCGGCACCGACGACTATCAATTGTCCTTGCCCAAAGGCTTGATCGAACCGGGCGAGGATGTGCTGGAGGCGGCCAATCGCGAGCTCAAGGAGGAGGCCGGGTTTGGCGCGCGGCAGCTGGAGCTGCTGACCGAGCTGTCGCTGTCGCCGGGTTACATGAGCCAGAAGATTCAAGTGGTGCTGGCCCGCGACCTGTACCCGGAAAGCCTGCCGGGCGATGAGCCGGAACCGCTCGGTGTGGAACGCGTCAGCCTGCATGAAATCTCCAGCCTGGTGCAGCACCCGCAGTTCAGCGAAGGGCGGGCGCTGGCCGCGTTGTACCTGGCGCGCGACCTGTTGACCCAGCGTGGCGAATTCCTGCCGGGAGAGCGCTCATGAGTGCCGCAAACCTGGGCCACCCATATCTGGTGCCGGTCATCGAACTGGCCCGGCGGGCGGGTGAAGCCATCCTGCCGCATTGGCGCTCGGGCGTGGCGGTCACGGCGAAGGCCGATGCGTCGCCGGTCACCGCCGCCGATCTGGCCGCCCATGATGTGCTGGTCGCCGGGCTGACGGCGCTTGATCCGAGCATTCCGGTGTTGTCCGAAGAGGCGGCGGACATTGCCTTGAGCGAACGCGGGAATTGGACGCGCTGGTGGCTGGTCGACCCGCTGGATGGCACCAAGGAATTCATTTCCGGCAGTGAGGAGTTCACCGTCAATGTGGCGCTGATCGAGCAGGGCCGGGTGCTGTTCGGCGTGGTCGGCATGCCTACCAGCGGCCGCTATTATTACGGCGGCGCGGGGCTTGGAGCCTGGCGCGCGGAAGCGGATGGCGAGGTGGCTGCGGTGGCGGTGCGGGTTGCGCCGAGCGAGGCCTTTACCGTGGTGGCCAGCCGTCGCCACTCCAGCCCGGCGCAAGAGCGCCTGCTGGCCGGCTTGACCCAGCGTTTCGGCGACTTGCAACTGGCCAGCGTCGGCAGCTCGTTGAAGTTCTGCCTGCTCGCCGAAGGCGCGGCGGATTGCTATCCGCGCCTGGCGCCCACCTCGCAGTGGGACACAGCGGCGGCGCAGGGTGTGCTCGAAGGCGCCGGTGGCGAAGTGCTGGATATCCAGGGCGCGCCCCTGACCTACGAGGCGCGGGAATCCTTCCTCAATCCATCCTTCCTGGCCCTGCCGGCGGCGGCCGAATGGCGCGCCGAGTTGCTGCAACTGGCCCGGGCGCTGGACTAGCCGCTCAGGCTTCAGGCATTCCGCAGGAGTGGGCCATGTGCGCAAAGCTTGGGCGTTGCAGCCTTTCGCGGGCATGGCCCGCTCCTACAGTCCAGTTGAGCGTGCCCATCTTGATCGTTCCCACGCTTCGTGTGGGAATGCAGCCCCTGACGCTCCGCGTCGTCCGGCGCGGACGTAGAGCATGGAAACCATCGGTCTCTCTCGTACGCGCACCGTTTCAGTCGAGCATGTCCGCGAAACGCTGGTCCTTCTTGAAGATCAGCGGCTGGGCGAAGCCGGGCACGGTGATCTGCTCGGGCGTGATCTCGATGCCCTTGTCGTCGATCTGATCCTGGCCAAAGTTGTAAATGATGTCGAGTTGCCCCTTCAACGCTAGCTGGTCATAGCCCTGCGCGGCTGCGCGGGTGTGTGCGCGGCGTTCGCAGTAGGCGTTGAACGCGGCCTGGCCATAACGCCTGCGCAGCATGGCGTTGACCACATGTGGCGCGAGTACGACGCCGCTGGCATTGTTGCCGCCAAAGCCTTTGGAGTTGATGAAGCACACATCGAGGCGCTCCTCGCCCACGTGCCGATCTTCGGTGGCGATCTGCAGGTGCTGCTGGTGCACGTCATGGGCCACGGCATCGATGGTCTTGATGCCGGGAATGATGCCGTACTTGAACGAGCCCAGCGCGGAGATCAGCTGGTCGCCACTGGCGGTGGCCAGCGAGTGGCCGACAAAAGCCTTAACCGCGGTGACGGGCCACTGTTCGATGCCGAACGAGGCGGCGATGCGGTCCAGCAATTCCGATTCGGTCACCCGGTTGGCCGGTGTGCTGGAGCCATGGGCGTGAATGAAACTGCGCTGGCGAACCCCGTCCAGCCCGACCAGTTGCACGGCGCTGGCGACCGCCTTGGCGACCGTCAGGTAGTTGCCCGGGCCGGGGGCGGAAATGGATTTCTTGAAACCGTCGGCGTTGATGAACACATCCGGCACGGCGCCATGGATGTCGGCACCGAGCTCGAGCGCCAGGGCATCGTCCATCAGCACCACGAACTGGCTGGACTCGGCCAGGGTGAAGCCGCAGTTCTCGCCGAACGGCCGGCTGGCGCGGCGGAAGTCCACATGCTCGCGGCCTTCGATATGACGCAGGCCGTCTTCGGTCGCCAGGGCGCCCATGGCGCCGTAGCCATCGATGCATTCCTGGTTGATCGGTGCCTCGCTGTTGCCGACGATGGCCACCCGCGCGCGTCCCGAGCCGATCAGATCGACGGCCTTTTGCAGGTTGTAGAGGAAGGTCGCGCAGGCGCCGGTCACGCTGCCGGTGGTGCCGACACTGCCCAGTACGTAGGCGTTGATGAAGTCGGCGGGCATGCTGTTGAGGCCCAGGGCCAGCTGTTTGGCCGTGACCCGGCCGCCTTTGAGGCGCGATTGCATCAGGCCGCCGAAGCCGTTTTCATCCAGTTGGCTCATGATGCTGCCGGCGAATACGGCGATTTCATCCGGTTCGACCCGGTCGACGATGGTTTTCCACGGCAGGCCGACGGAGCGCAGGGCATCGGTCACGCCGACGATGGTCATCTGCAGGCCGCGCGGGTGAAAGCGCGCGTTGTACAGTTCGCCCGGCTCGAACCCGGTCGGCAGTTGCCCGGCGGACTTCACCGGCAAGGCGCGATAGCTGTCGACCTTGAAATCGCAGCTGTCGAGCAGGGTCACGCGCACATCGATGGCGTCGATCGGCTCGACCGACCAATTGGCCGGAATCGGTTCGGGCAGCTGCTTGCGCTGGGTGGTGAAGGTCAGTTGGTTGCCGGCCGAACCGGTGACGCTGATGGTCTTCTGCCAATGGGCGGCATCCACGTCGAGGTGCTGTTTTTCAATGCGCCGTACCAGGGTCGAGGCGAGAATCTGTTCGGCGAACTGCGCCTCGATATCCGCCAGGGTCAGCGGCATGCCTTCGAGCGTGAGGTAGTCGCCATCGACGACCTCTACCAGCTTCATCATCACCGCCAGCCCGGCCAGGGTTTCCTGGCGGGCCTCGACGCCCATGGATTCGATCACGGTGCGCCGGAAGCCATGGTGAAAGGAGCTGCGACCGGCTGAGTTATAACCACCAAAACCAACAATCACGGGTAAGCGAGACATAACTCGGGAAACTCCTTCAAATAGAAATCTATAACAAGCTCAGATGGGGCTGTAGACGCTTGTCGATAGTCGGCCGGACAACCTGAATAGCCACGGCCCGGTTCGGCGGATCGCCGGACCGAATGATCGAGATGACTATGCTGACGAGATCAGTGACTTATGAGTCACTGTCGGCTTGAGCGAGGGGCCGGTCAAGGTTGCCGGTCTGGTGGAAGGCGATGCACTGGCAGGGAGCGCCCGAGCGCGCAGGCCACCGCCCGCGATGGCGGGCTGCTGCGCGCGTACGGCTAAGGTCTGTTCGTGGGGGCGGATTTGTTCGCGCTGGCTTTCGCGGTGGACGACTAGGCGTGCGTGCCCTTCAGGCGGTTTTCTGGACTTGCAGTTGGTACTGTTCGTCACCATCGTCCCAGCCGGCTTCCCAGGCCGCCGCGAGGACCTCCGCGCGATGCGGTTGCTGGCTGGGCGGGTGGCCGGTGAGGCCGGCCATGTAGCCTTGTTGGTAGGCCTTGTTCAGGCTTTCCAGGCTCCAGTGTCGATCTTCGTCGGGGAGGGCCTCGGGGGGCGCCATGGGCAAACTCACATTAAGCAAACTGTGCTTATGCTAGCCCCCTTGGCCGGCGGCGACTGAGCCGCCGATCCCGGCTTTTGCCCCGCTGGCGGCTTTTGTGACGCAGTCGACTAAATCGCGAGGGCGAGGATGCTCGCCTGGTAGGCGGCGACGAAGGTGTCGAAATCACCCTCCTGGCTGCGCTCCAGCTCCGCTTGATCGGCCTGCGACTGACGAACCGAGTCCTCGAACGCGTTTTGCTCGGCAGTGCTCAGCGGTTGGCTGCGGAAGTACTCGGCATGCGCCTGGCTCTGACGCAGGGCGAATGCGCTGAAGGTCTCGCCGTGCTCTTGCAGGCTGGCCAACACCTGTGCCGAAGGCGTCAGTGCCGGGTCGTCGACCTTGGCTCGCTGTGCGGCCAGCGCCTGGCTGTGGCTGTCAGTGCCGTGGCTGTGGTCGAGCAGGGTAGCGAGCTGCTGGATGCTGTCGAGCAGCTCATGGGCCCAGGCTTGCAGTTCCACCGGTTGGCCATGGCGTTGCAGGTGCAGGCCCGGGCGGCGGCCTTCTTTCACTACTTTGAGGAAGTTGTCGGTGCAGCCGTGGCATTCCGCGCTCGCCAGCTCCGGGCTGTCCTGCAGGGTGCAGAACAGCAGGAAGGCATCGAGGAAGCGCGCTTCCGTGAGGTCGATACCCAGTGGCAGGAACGGGTTGATGTCCAGGCAGCGCACTTCGACGTACTGCACGCCACGCGCCATCAGCGCCTGGATCGGTCGCTCGCCGCTGTAGGTCACGCGTTTCGGGCGGATGTTCGAGTAGTACTCGTTTTCGATCTGCAGGATGTTGGTGTTGAGCTGCAGCCACTCGCCATTTTGCTGCGTGCCGATTTCCGCATAGGCCGGGTAAGGCGTGGAAACCGCCTGGCGCAGGCTGTCGGTGTAGCTGGCCAGGTCGTTGTAGCAGGGCGTCAGGCCGGCCTGGGCGCTGCTTTGGTAGCCCAGGTCGCTCATCCGCAGGCTGGTGGCATAGGGCAGGTACAGGGTCTGCTCATCGAGCTGCTTGAGCTGGTGCGAGCGGCCCCGCAGGAAGCCGGCGTCCAGCGCCGGCGAGGCGCCGAACAGGTACATCAGCAGCCAGCTGTAGCGCCGGAAGTTGCGGATCAGGGCGATATAGCGCGCCGACTGGTAATCGCGCGGGCTCTGGGTATTGCCTTCGAGCTGCTGCAGCAGCGGCCAGAGCGCTTCCGGCAGGGAGAAGTTGTAGTGAATGCCGGCGATGCATTGCATGGTTTTGCCGTAACGCAGGGCCAGCCCCTTGCGGTAGACATATTTCAGCTGGCCGATGTGCGAGCTGCCGTAACGGGCGATCGGAATCTGCGCCTCTTCCGGCAGCGGGCAGGGCATCGACGGGCTCCACAGGTACTCGCCGTCGAGCTTGCTGTAGGCAAAGCGATGGATCTGCTCGAGCTCCGCCAGCGTCATCGCCGGGTCCGGTTCGGCCGGGGTGATGAACTCCAGCAGCGATTCGGAGTAGTCGGTGGTGATCTGCGGATGCGTCAGTGCCGAGCCCAGTGCCTCCGGGTGCGGCGTCAGCGCAAGCAGGCCGTTGGCATCGACGCGCAGGCATTCGCGTTCGATCCCATGCAGGCATTGGCTGAGTAGGGCGAGGTTGGCGCGCTCGCCGAGCAGAGCCAGGCGGCGGGAGAGAAGATCGCTCAAGATAGTAGGCTCTGTTGACGTCGGTCGCCCCAATATGGGGGTGGACTGAGCGGTCTACAAGGGGCAAGAAAGTAACCGGCGTTGTCGCCTGGTTGCACGTTAGTGGCCTGTCGCAGGGTGCTCGACAGGACCTCAGGGCGCGCATCGCGCACCCCGGGGCTGAAATTAGCGCAGAAAACTACCCGTGAGTTATACGCAAGCGAAGGTGCCTTGTGCCTTGGCGACCAGTTTGTCGCCCTGTTGCACCTCGGCTTCCACCACCAGGGTACGGCGCCCGGCGTGCAAGACCTTGGCGCGGCACAGTACCTCACCGTCGGCCACCGCGCGGATGTAGTTGATCTTGCACTCCAGGGTTACGCTGGTCTGCTCGAAGCCGTGCCGGCTGGAGCAGGCCAGGCCCATGGCGATGTCCACCAGGGTGAACAGCGCGCCGCCGTGCATCATGCCGCCACGGTTACACAGCTCGCTGCGCATCGGCAGGCGCACGTCGGCCTCGCCGTTCTCCAGGCGGATCAGCTCGGTGCCGAGCAACGTGCTGAAGTCGCTGCTCTTGAAGCCCTCGGGCAACTCCACGTCTAGCGCTTCTTGATCTGCTTGGCGTTGGCGAACAGCGCGGCCATGGCCGCATTGCTGGCCGGCTGTGGCTCGCTGCGTGGCGCGCTCTGCTGGCGCGGCTGGCTACCGGAGCGGCTGCCGCGCTGGCCTTCGATCTTCTCGCCGGGGGTATCGCCCATGCGCATCGACAGGGCGATACGGTTGCGCGGGATGTCCACCTCCATGACCTTGACCTTGACCACGTCGCCGGCCTTGACCGCTTCGCGCGGGTCCTTGATGAATTTTTCCGAGAGCGCCGAGATATGCACCAGACCGTCCTGGTGCACGCCGATATCGACGAACGCGCCGAAGTTGGTGACGTTGGTCACCACGCCTTCGAGCACCATGCCCAGTTGCAGGTCCTTGAGGGTTTCGACGCCGTCCTGGAACTCGGCGGTCTTGAACTCCGGGCGCGGGTCGCGGCCGGGTTTTTCCAGCTCCTGGAGGATGTCGGTGACGGTGACCAGGCCGAAAGCTTGGTCGGTGAACTTTTTCGGGTCGAGGCGTTTGAGGAAGCTCGAATCGCCCACCAGGGAGCGCACATCACGGCCGGTGTCGGCGGCGATGCGTTGTACCAGCGGGTAGGTTTCCGGGTGTACGGCGGAGGCGTCCAGCGGGTTGTCGCCGTTCATCACGCGCAAAAAGCCCGCGGCCTGTTCGTAGGTCTTCTCGCCGAGGCGGCTGACTTTTTTCAGCGCATCGCGGGTCTTGAAGGCGCCGTTGGCGTCGCGGTGGGCGACGATGTTCTGCGCCAGGGTCGCATTGAGACCGGAGATGCGCGCCAGCAGCGCCACCGAGGCGGTGTTGACGTCGACGCCGACGGCGTTCACGCAGTCTTCCACCACCGCATCCAGGCTACGCGCCAGTTTCAGCTGGGAGACGTCGTGCTGGTACTGGCCGACGCCGATGGATTTCGGATCGATTTTCACCAGCTCGGCCAGCGGATCTTGCAGGCGCCGGGCGATCGACACCGCGCCACGGATCGACACGTCGAGGTCGGGGAATTCCTTGGCGGCCAGTTCCGAAGCCGAGTACACCGAAGCGCCGGCTTCGCTGACCATGATCTTGGTCATCTTCAGTTCAGGCAGTTTCTTGATCAGCTCGGCGGCCAGCTTGTCGCTTTCGCGGCTGGCGGTGCCGTTGCCAATGGAGATCAGGTCGACCTTGTGCTTGATGCACAGCGCGCCGAGCACGGCCAGGGTCTGGTCCCACTGGTTCTTCGGCACATGCGGGTAAACGGTGGCGTATTCCAGCAGCTTGCCGGTGGCGTCCACCACCGCGACCTTGCAGCCGGTGCGCAGGCCCGGGTCAAGGCCCAGGGTCGCGCGCGGGCCGGCCGGTGCGGCCAGCAGCAGGTCGTGCAGGTTGTGGGCGAAGACGCTGATCGCTTCGTTTTCCGCGCTTTCGCGCAGCTCGCTGAACAGGTCGGTTTCCAGGTGGGTGTAGAGCTTGACCTTCCAGGTCCAGCGCACCACCTCGGCCAGCCATTTGTCGGCGGCCCTGCCTTGCTCCTTGAGGCCAAAGCGCTCGGCGATCATCAGTTCGCAGGGGTGCAGGGTGCCCGGTGCGTCGTCACCGGCTTTCAGCGCGGCGCTGAGGATACCTTCGTTGCGGCCGCGAAAAATCGCCAGGGCGCGGTGCGAGGGCACGCTTTTCAGCGGTTCGTCGTGTTCGAAATAGTCGCGGAACTTGGCGCCTTCCTCTTCCTTGCCGGCAACCACGCGAGCACTGAGGGTGGCGTCGTGCTTGAGGTAGCTGCGCAGTCTGTCGAGCAGGCTGGCGTCTTCGGCGAAGCGCTCCATGAGGATGTATTTGGCGCCTTCCAGCGCGGCTTTTACATCGGCGACGCCTTTTTCCGCGTCGACGAAGCGTGCGGCTTCGGCTTCCGGGCTCAGGGTCGGGTCGTTGAACAGCCCGTCGGCCAGTTCGCCGAGGCCGGCTTCCAGGGCGATCTGGCCCTTGGTGCGGCGTTTCTGTTTGTACGGCAGGTACAGGTCTTCGAGGCGGGTCTTGGTTTCGGCGAGGTTGATTTCGCGGCTCAACTCGGGGGTCAGCTTGCCTTGCTCTTCGATGCTGGCGAGGATGCTGGCGCGGCGCTCGTCGAGTTCGCGCAGGTAGCGCAGGCGCTCTTCGAGGTTGCGCAACTGGGTATCGTCGAGGCTGCCGGTAACCTCTTTGCGATAACGTGCGATAAATGGCACGGTGGAACCTTCATCGAGCAGGGCCACGGCGGCTGCGACCTGTTGCGGGCGAACACCGAGTTCCTCGGCGATACGGTTGTTGATGCTGTCCATGAAAACCACCTGACAGAGAAATGAAGGCAAGCCGCGCCTGCCGCAAAAAGGTCGACATTATACCCAGCCCTCTGCGCGAGCGGACCGGGAAAGATCTGCTAACGAATGCAGCGCACGCGGCGCACGGCGTCTGCGCCATAATGCGTACCGAGCTGAAAGGAGCCTGTATGAGCAGCACTGCCCCCGTTGAAGGCGAAAAAATTCTCATCGTCGATGACGATCCCGGTCTACGGCGCTTGCTGGAGCGGTTTCTCGACGAGCAAGGCTACCGTGTGCGCACAGTGGAAAACGTCGAGCAGATGGACCGTCTGTTGGCCCGCGAGCTGTTCCAGCTGGTGGTGCTGGACCTGATGCTGCCGGGCGAAGACGGGCTGTCCGCCTGCAAGCGCCTGCGTGAGTCGAACAATCAGGTGCCGATCATCATGCTCACCGCCAAGGGCGACGAAGGCAGCCGGATTCTGGGGCTGGAGCAGGGCGCCGACGATTACCTGGCCAAACCCTTCAACCCGCGCGAGCTGCTGGCACGGATCAAGGCGGTGTTGCGCCGGCAGACCGTGCCGGTGCCAGGCGCGCCGGGCAGCGAGGACGAAACGGTCAGTTTTGGCGACTATGTGTTGTACCTCGCGACCCGTGAACTCAAGCGTGGCGACGAGCTGCACATGCTCACCACCGGGGAGTTCGCCGTGCTCAAGGCGTTGGTGGAGCACGCCCGCGAGCCGCTGACCCGCGACAAGCTGATGAACCTGGCGCGCGGCCGCGAGTGGGATGCGCTGGAGCGTTCCATCGACGTGCAGATCTCGCGCCTGCGCCGGCTGATCGAGCCGGACCCGTCGAAGCCGCGTTATATCCAGACGGTCTGGGGCGTGGGCTACGTTTTCGTGCCGGACGGCAACAAGTGAACCCGCGGGCATGACCGGCCGTAGCGGCCGACCATGCTCGGGATCTGTACACCGCAACCAGCTTTCGCGGGCATGGCCCGCTCCGGCAACTCCGTGTAAGCGCCTATGAAAACCCCGTTGTGGTTCCCGCAAAGCTTTTTCGCCCGCACGCTCTGGCTGGTGCTGGTGGTGGTGCTGTTCTCCAAGGCGCTGACCCTGGTTTATCTGATGATGAACGAGGACGTGCTGGTCGACCGCCAATACAGCCATGGCGCGGCGCTGACCCTGCGCGCCTACTGGGCCACCGACGTCGACTCGCGCCCGCTGGTGGCCAAGGCCGCCGGCCTGCGCTGGACACCGGACGCAGCGGCGCCGCCGGGCGAGCAGCACTGGCCCTACACCGGGATTTTCCAACGCCAGATGCGCATGGAGCTGGGGCCGGATACCGAAGTGCGGCTGCGCGTGCATCAACCATCCGCGCTCTGGGTGCGGGCGCCGAGCATCGGCGACGGCTGGGTCGAGGTGCCGCTATACCCGCACCCGTTGCGTGGGCAGAAGATCTGGGGCGTGCTCGGCTGGTTCCTGGCCATTGGCCTGTTGTCGACGGCGGCGGCCTGGATTTTCGTGCGTCAGCTCAATCAGCCGCTCAAGCAGTTGGTGTCGGCAGCCCGCCAACTCGGCCAGGGGCGCAGCGTGCGCTTGCCGATCAGCGACACGCCGAGCGAGATGACCGAGGTCTATCGGGCCTTCAACCAGATGGCCGAGGGTGTCGAGCAGGCCGCCCGCGAGCGTGAGTTGATGCTCGCCGGGGTTTCCCATGACTTGCGTACGCCGCTGACCCGCCTGCGCTTGTCGCTGGAACTGCTGAACAGCGATGCCGAACTGATCGACGACATGGTGCGCGACATCGAGAACATGGATGCGATCCTCGATCAGTTCCTCGCCTTTATCCGCGACGGCCGCGATGAGCGGGTGGAAGAGGTGGCGCTCGCCGACCTGGTGCATGAGGTCGTCGCGCCGTTCAATCATGACCAGGAACGGGTGCGCCTGTGCCTGGAAGCAGTGCCGCCGTTCCCGCTGCGGCGGGTGTCGATCAAGCGCCTACTGAACAACCTGATCGAAAACGCCTTGCATCATGGCGGCAACTCCGTGGAAGTCGCCGCCTATGTGTCTGGCGATCAGAGCGCGCCTTATGTGGTGCTCAGTGTGCTCGACCGTGGCCACGGGATTGAGCCGACGGAGCTGGCCGACATCTTCAACCCCTTCATCCGCGGCGACCGTGCGCGCGGCGGCAAGGGCACCGGCTTGGGCCTGGCGATCGTCAAGCGCATCGCCGCCCAGCACGGCGGTAGTGTCGAGTTGCGCAACCGTTCGGGTGGCGGGCTGGAGGCGCGGGTGTGCTTGCCGCTGGGGTTGTTGTTACCGCGCGACGCGGCGTGATGGTCCGGAAAGCGCGGCCAAGGTGCGCCAGACTTGCGGGCGCGGCACTTCTGACACGCCGGTGAACGCGCAAGCGCGGGCTCTGGGTTGCCGACTGCGCTTGAATCTTGGTTACGGTCGTCGCTGTGCTGATCTATGCTAGATCAGCGTATTGGCACGAGGTCAGCATGCTCGCCGTATTAGAACGCCTGCCCAAATGGACTTGGTGGCTGCCGCTGCCGCTGCTCCATCTTGCTACTTGGTTGTCGCTTGCCACCCAGTTCAATGACGGGATGGCGATCTGGTATCTGCCGTTCGCTCTGGGGCTTGTGTTCACGTTCTGGTGGGGGCCGCGGGTACTGCCGGCCATCTACCTGAATGCCTGCCTGAGCGCGCCGCTGTGGGGGCTGGATTGGCGCTGGGGGCCGCTCTACGCGCTGCCGGAAACCCTTTGCATCGGCCTGGCGTGGCTGTTGCTGCGGCGCCGTGATTTTGATTTCACCCTGCCGGATACCAGCCATCTGTTGCGCTTCATGCTGCTTGGCGTTCTGGTGCCGGCGACTCTCCTGGCCATCACCCTGCAAGGTGTTTTGCTACTTACCGGCCATGCGACGGCCGCTAATTGGGCGGCCGCCAGCCTGGATATGTGGTTGAAAGACTGTTTGAGCACGCTGGTGATCGCCACGCCGATGCTGAGCTATGCCACCCAGTTGCTGCGCCGGCGCGGCTGGCTGCCGCCGTTGTCCGGCAGCGGTGCGCAAGCATCCGCCGAAGCGCTGCCCTGTTTACCGCCCTGGCCGCTGTTGATCGTGCTGCTGGTGGGTTTGCCGTGGTTGCTGGTGGCCTTGCCGTCGGCCTTTACCCTGCCGTTGCTGGGCCTGGCCATGCTCAGTCTGGCGATGCTCTGGGGCTTTCCGGGTGCGCTCTGCGGCGCGGCGCTGAGCAGCTTGATGGTTCTTACGTTGCCGCTGGTGGCCGGTTATGTCCGGGTGGCTGGCTCGTCTGACCCGCAAGTCAGTGAGTTGCACCTCAGTGCGTTGCTGTTGATGTTTGCCACCTTGCTGGTTGGCCGCAGCCTCAGCGACTTGCGCCTGGCACTCGGTCGCAGCGCGCAGATGCAGCAGCAACTGGCGCTGACCAACCTGGCGCTGCAGGCCAGCCCGCTCGGCATCAGCATCGCCGATGCGCGGCAGGCGGATATGCCGCTGATCTACTGCAATCCGATGTTCGAGCGCATCACCGGCTATGGCCGCGACGAGATTCTCGGGCGTAATTGCCGTTTTCTGCAGCAGGATGACCATAACCAGGTCGAGTTGCAGCGCATGCGTGTGGCGTTGCAGCACGGCGAGCCGTGCCAGATGGTGTTGCGCAATTACCGCAAGAATGGCAGCCAGTTCTGGAACGAAGTCACCCTGGCGCCGATGCGCGACGATCAAGGCATCAGCCATTACGTCGCGCTGCAAAACGATGTGACGGCCCGCGAGCGGCTGAGTCAGGAACTGGCGAGGCGCCGCGAGGAGTTGCTGCGTCAGACGCATTTACTCTCGCAAACCGAGGCCATCGCCGATATCGGTGGCTGGGTGTTGGAAGTGCCAAGCCTGACCATGTTCTGGAGCGAGGGTTGTTTTCGCCTCTATGAGCTCGACCCGTCGGGGTCGACGCCGACGTTCGGGCAGGCCATCGGCTATTTCGATGAAGAGGGCATGGCCCTGACGCAGCGGACCTTGGCCGAGGTGCTGCAGTCCGCCGAGCCGTTCGACTTCGAGGTGCGCTTGCTCACCGCGCGAGGCAACAGCCGCTGGCTGCGGATCAAGGGCCTGGCCGAGCGCGATGGCGGGCAGGTCATTCGCATCTATGGCGCGCTGCAGGATCTCACCGCCCGCAAGCGTGCCGAGCAGCAGTTGCGCGAGCGCGGTGAGTGGTTGCGGCTGTTCTTTGAAGCGCCGCTGATCGGCATGGCCATGATCAGCCCGCAACGCATGTGGCTGGAAGTCAACGCCAAGCTCTGCGAGGTGCTCGGTCGCAGTCGCGAGGCGCTGCGAGCCGGTTCCTGGATGGCCATTACCCACCCGGACGATGTGGCGTTGGAGGCGTCGCTGTTCGAATCGGTGGCGGCCGGGGCGCGCGATGAGTACGAACTGGATAAGCGTTTTCTGCGTGAAGACGGCAGCGTGATCTACACCCGCCTGAGCCTGCGCGCGGTGCGTGATCCGCAGGGGCGATTGGAGGCCTGCCTGGCGCTGATCGAGGACATTACGGCGCGCCATGAGGCGGAGGCGCGTTATCGCACACTGGTCGAGCACGCGCCGGAAGCCATCGTGTTGTTCACCGCCAATGGCGGCATGCTCGATGCCAATGAAAATGCCGCGCGGCTGTTCAAGCTCAGTCGAGCCGAGTTGATCGGCAAAACACCGGTCGAGCTCAGCCCGCTGCGGCAGGCCGATGGCCGCACTTCGGCGCAGGCGGGGAATACCTACACGGTGGCGGCGCTGGACGGAGCCGCTCCAGTCTTCGAATGGCTGCACCGCGACAGTGCAGGGCGCCAGTTGCCTTGCGAAGTGCGGCTGGTTCGCTTGCCGGGCGAGCAGCAGTTGATTCGCGCCAGCATCACCGATATTTCCGAGCGCCAGCGCTACCAGCGCGAGATCGAGCGGCTGGCCTACAGCGACGAACTGACGGGGTTGCCCAATCGCCGGCTGCTGCTCGACCGGCTGCAGCACGCGATGACCCGCGAGGTGCGCGAAGGCCGTTTCGGCGCGCTGTTGTTCATCGACTTGGATCACTTCAAAACCGTTAACGACAGCCTGGGTCATCCGGTTGGCGATGCCCTGCTGTGCCAGGTCACGACGCGCCTGGCCGGTTGCCTGCGGGCGGAAGATACCCTGGCCAGACTCGGCGGCGATGAGTTCGTGGTGCTCCTCGAAGCCCTCGACGATAGCCCGGAAGCCGCTGGCGAGCATGCCGCGGAGGTCGGCGAGAAGCTGCTGCAAAGCTTGCAGGGCTGTTACCGGATCGACGGCCACGAGCTGTCGGTCAGCGCCAGTATCGGTATCGCCTTGCACCCCTTCGGTTCACAGGGCGCCGCAGACGTGCTCAAGCAGGCGGATACGGCGATGTACCGGGCCAAGCAGGGCGGCCGCAATGCCCTGCATTTTTTTGCCCCCGCCATGCAGGCGGCGATCGACCAGCGCCTGCAATTGCAAAGCGAATTGCGCCAGGCCATTGCCCGCGGCCAGTTGCACCTGGTGTTTCAGCCACAGTTGGCGCTGGTCAACGGTCGGGTGGCCGGCGCTGAGGTATTGCTGCGTTGGACGCACCCGGAGCGTGGCGAGATCCCGCCCGCGCAGTTCATTCCGCTGGCGGAAGAAACCGGCCTGATTCAGGAAGTCGGCGCCTGGGTGCTGGAGCAGTCCTGTGCGACGTTGGCGCGCTGGCATCAGCGTTTCCCCGGGTTGGTGCTGGCGGTCAATCTCAGCCCTCACGAGCTGCGTCAGCCCGGCTTGGTGCAACGGGTCAGCGACTGTCTGCAACGTCATGGGCTGCCGGCCAGCGTGCTGGAGCTGGAGATCACCGAGGGGGTGTTGCTGGAGGAGGTCGATCAATGCATCGCCGCCATGCAGGCCTTGAAGCAGTTGGGGGTGCGTTTCGCGATCGACGATTTCGGTACCGGTTACTCCTCGTTGACCTACCTCAAGCAGTTGCCGCTGGATCGGTTGAAGATCGACCGCAGCTTTATCAACGATCTGCAAGGCGATGCCAGTGGCCTGATGCTGGTCGAAACCATCCTGGTGATTGCCCGCAACCTTGGCTTGGAATGTATCGCCGAAGGAATCGAAACCCAAGCGCAGCTCGACATACTGCGCGCCCATGGCTGTTCCTTGGGCCAGGGTTACTACTTCAGCCCGCCGCTCGGCGAAGCGGCGTTTCTCGCCTGGTTGACGGAGCGCTGAGGCGTTCCGCGCTTCCCGGGGTTTAGCCCTTGCCCTTGGTCCGGGTCAGGTGCGGGCCGCTGTTCTTCTCCAGGTACTGGATGATGATGCTGGCCACGTCCTTGCAGGTGGTCACCTCGATGCCTTCGAGCCCCGGTGAGGAGTTCAC
Organism: Pseudomonas sp. KH_027; assembly: GCF_057838565.1. Taxonomy (NCBI): domain Bacteria; kingdom Pseudomonadati; phylum Pseudomonadota; class Gammaproteobacteria; order Pseudomonadales; family Pseudomonadaceae; genus Pseudomonas; species Pseudomonas sp. KH_027. The sequence continues at coordinate 4,607,785 of NZ_CM174470.1, read as the reverse complement.
CTCCATCACCAGCGGGCCGTGATTGGAGCGCAGGATGTCGACGCCGGCCACGCTCAGCCCCATGACCTTGGCCGCGCGGATGGCGGTCATGCGTTCTTCCGGGGTGATCTTGATCAGGCTGGCGGTACCGCCACGGTGCAGGTTGGAGCGGAATTCGCCGGCCTTGGCCTGACGTTTCATGGCGGCGATCACCTTGTCGCCGACTACGAAGCAACGGATATCCGCGCCGCCGGCTTCCTTGATGTACTCCTGCACCATGATGTTCTGTTTCAGGCCCATGAACGCCTCGATCACCGACTCGGCCGCCGTCGCGGTTTCGCACAGCACCACGCCGATGCCCTGGGTGCCTTCCAGTACCTTGATCACCAGGGGGGCGCCGTTGACCATCTGGATCAGGTCGGCGATATCGTCCGGCGAGTGGGCGAAGCCGGTCACCGGCAGGCCGATGCCGCGCCGCGACAGCAGTTGCAGCGAGCGCAGTTTGTCCCGCGAGCGGGCGATGGCCACGGACTCGTTGAGCGGGAACACCCCCATCATTTCGAACTGGCGCAGCACCGCACAACCATAGAACGTCACCGAGGCGCCGATCCGCGGGATCACCGCATCGAAGCCTTCCAGCGGTTTGCCCCGGTAGTGGATCTGCGGCTTGTGGCTGGCGATGTTCATATAGGCGCGCAGGGTGTCGATCACCACCATTTCATGGCCGCGCTGCTCGCCCGCTTCGACCAGGCGACGGGTGGAATACAGACGCGGGTTACGCGACAGCACAGCGATCTTCATGCAGCACCTGTGACGGAAGAGGAAAAGGCCGGGAACGCCGGCTTGTCTTGGATATAGGAAAGCGCCGGGTTGACCACCAGTTGGCCGTCGATCAAGGCGTTGGAACCAAGCAGCAAGCGGTAACGCATGGCTTTGCGGCAGGCCAGGGTGAATTCCACCGACCAGACCCGGTCGCCCAGTGCCAGGCTGGTGCGGATCACGTAGCGGCTCTGGGTCTGGCCGTTGGAACTTTTGATGGTTTTCACCGCCACCAGGGGCGCTTCGCAACGGCGGTGGCGCAGTTGCACCAGGGTGCCGAGGTGGGCGGTGAAGCGAACCCAGCTTTCGCCATCGCGCTCGAATGGCACGATCTCGGTGGCATGCAGGCTCGACGTGCTGGCGCCGGTGTCGATTTTCGCCCGCAAGCCCGCGACGCCGAGATCCGGCAGGGCGATCCATTCCCGCAGGCCAATTACGCTGAGTTGGTCAAAAGTCTTCAAATAGGGTTTTCCGCTGGGCTTGTCGCCATTCTAGTCGGGCTGTATGACAACCGCATCCGCCGATGATTCGTTACAGTGAGCCACTGGCGCGCCGGCCGAGCACGCCGCTCAAGGGAACCCATAGAACATTGATGAACGAAAAAGACGACGACAAGGTTCGCCTGGACAAGTGGCTCTGGGCTGCGCGCTTCTACAAGACCCGGGCCTTGGCCAAGGCGGCCATCGAGGGTGGCAAGGTGCATTGCCGTGGCGAGCGCTGCAAGCCGAGCAAAGAGCCGCACATCGGTGACGAGCTACTGATTCGCAGCGGTTTCGACGAGCGCACGGTGGTTGTGCAGGCGCTGTCGGCGGTGCGCCGTGGCGCGCCCGAGGCGCAGGCGCTGTATGCGGAAACGGCCGACAGCATCATTCGCCGCGAACAGGCGGCCCTGCAGCGCAAGGCCGGCGCCCTGGGCGTGGAAACCGATGGTCGGCCGAGCAAAAAGCAACGCCGCCAGCTCTTCCAGTTCCGCGACAATCGCGAGTGATAGAGCCGGCTGGCCAGGCCGATAGATAAGAGGCGCTTGGTCGGCCGTGGGTTTGCGCCTAAAATCGCCAGCCCTGGCCGAACTCTGCGAATCTGGCATGCCTGACTTTTCCCAACGATTTCTCTTTGACGACAGCGACGTGCGCGGTGAGCTGGTCGCCCTTGGCGAAAGCTACGCCCATGTGCTGGCCAAACACCCCTACCCGGAGCCGGTCGCGCAGTTGCTCGGTGAGCTGCTGGCGGCGGCGGCGCTGCTGGTCGGCACCTTGAAGTTCGATGGCTTGCTGATCCTGCAGGCGCGTTCTTCCGGCGCGGTGCCGTTACTGATGGTGGAGTGCTCCAGCGAGCGCGAACTGCGCGGCATCGCCCGCTACCACGCCGAACAGGTGGCGGCCGACGCCGGTTTGCGCGAACTGATGCCAGAAGGCATGCTGACCCTGACCGTCGACCCCCGCAACGGGCAGCGTTACCAGGGCATCGTCGGGCTCGATGGAATCAATCTGTCCGCGTGCTTGTCCGACTACTTTGCGACTTCGGAGCAGTTGCCGACGCGCTTCTGGCTGAATGCCGATGGTCGGCGCGCCCGTGGCCTGTTGTTGCAGCAGTTGCCGGCCGAACAGATCAAGGACCCGGAGGCACGGGCCGCCAGTTGGCAGCATGTGACGGTGCTGGCCGACACCCTGAGCGCGGAAGAGCAGCTCGGGCTGGACAACGAAACCTTGCTGCATCGCCTGTATCACGAAGAACCGCTACGCTTGTTCGACCCGCAGGCGCTGCAGTTTCGTTGCAGTTGCTCGCGCGATCGCTCGGCCAATGCCCTGGTCAGTCTCGGCCGGCAGGATGCCGAGCAACTGCTGAACGAGCACGCGGGCGCCGTGGTGATCGACTGCCAGTTCTGCAATCAGCGCTATTCGTTCGATGCTGCCGACGTTGCGCAGTTGTTCGCCGGTGGTGGCGTGCAGACGCCATCCGATACCCGGCACTGAGGGTGGGTGGGCGCTGACCGCCCAGTGATCTGATCAGAGGCTGCACCCGGCTTGTGCTTTTCTGGCATAATCCGGCGCACTTTTTTCGATGTAGTAGTGCTTTCGCTTTTACTACAAAACGTTTGGAGGCTCGGCCCTAGGCCGACGGGGACCCACATGACGCAAGCCAATACCGCCGTGTACACCGACATCAGCGCCGCACAATTGGTCGAAGAGGCCATACGTCGTGGCGAAGGCGAACTTGCCGCCAACGGCTCGCTGGTGGTTCGCACCGGTCACCGTACCGGCCGCTCGCCAGTCGACCGTTTCATCGTCGACGAGCCGGGCACCTCGGCCGCCATCGCCTGGGGCCCGATCAACCGCAAGTTCCCGGCCGACAAGTTCGATGCCCTGTGGAACCGCGTTGAAGCCTTCAGCGCCGAGCACGATCGCTTCGTTTCCCACGTTCATGTAGGCGCCGATCCGGCTCACTACCTGCCGGTCAAGATGACCACTGGCACCGCCTGGCACAACCTGTTCGGCCGCTGCCTGTTCATCGAGCCCGAGCAGTACAACCCGAGCGCCAAGCAGGAATGGCAAGTGCTGAACATGCCGGAGTTCGTCTGCGAGCCCGAGCGTGACGGCACCAACTCCGACGGTTGCGTGATCCTCAACTTCGCCGCCAAGAAAGTGCTGATCGCCGGCATGCGCTACGCCGGTGAAATGAAGAAAGCCATGTTCTCGGTGCAGAACTTCCTGCTGCCGGCCGTCGATGTGTTGCCGATGCACTGCGCCGCCAACATCGGCGAAGAAGGCGACGTGACCCTGTTCTTCGGCCTGTCCGGCACCGGTAAAACCACCCTGTCGGCCGACGAAAGCCGTTACCTGATCGGCGACGACGAGCACGGCTGGGGCGTTGGCAGCGTGTTCAACATCGAAGGCGGCTGCTACGCCAAGTGCATCGACCTGTCGCAGAAAAACGAGCCGGTGATCTGGAAAGCCATCCAGTTCGGTGCCGTGCTGGAAAACGTCGTGCTCGATCCGCTCACCCGCCTGCCTGACTACGCCGACGACAGCCTGACCCAGAACAGCCGTGCCGCCTACCCGATCGAACTGGTCGACAAGCGCTCCGAGAAAAACCTCGGCGGCGAGCCGAACGCGGTGATCTTCCTGACTTGCGACCTGACTGGCGTGCTGCCACCGGTGTCGATCCTCAACGAAGAGCAAGCGGCCTACCACTTCCTCTCCGGTTACACCGCGCTGGTCGGTTCCACTGAAATGGGTTCGGGCGGCGGCATCAAGTCGACCTTCTCCACCTGCTTCGGCGCGCCGTTCTTCCCGCGTCCGGCTGGCGAATACGCGGAACTGCTGATCAAGCGCATCCGTGGCTTCGGCTCCAAGGTCTACCTGGTCAACACCGGCTGGACCGGCGGTGGCTATGGCGTCGGCAAGCGTTTCAACATCCCGACCACCCGTGGCGTGATTGCCGCGATCCAGAGCGGCGCGTTGATCGGTACTGAAACCGAGCACCTGCCGATCATCAACCTGAACGTGCCGAAGTCGGTACCGGGCGTCGATACCAGCCTGCTCAACCCGCGCACCACCTGGGCTGACCAGAACGCCTACGACGAGTCGGCGAAAGCCCTGGCGCAGCAGTTCATCGAGAACTTCAAGAAGTTCGACGTGTCCGACGCCATCAAGAACGCCGGCCCGCAGCTCTAAGCCGCACCGCGTTGTTCAAAAAAGCCGCCTCCGGGCGGCTTTTTCATGCCTGCCGGAATCTGATCGCTGCAGACCTTCGCGGGCATGGCCCGCTCCTACAAAAAAGCGCTGAGTCAGGGATCGCGGGCAGCCTTGGCTGCGAAGGTAACGTCGTGGGCGCGGCTTCAACCGCGAAACCGCACCGCTGTGGGTCAGGCTCGCGCCGCTGTCCGGGCACGGTGCGCTGCTTGGGGCAGTCCAGTCCAACCGTGTCGGGTATCGACGTCAGGCCTTGCGCCACACGCTGGCCAGCCATGGCTGTTGCTCGCGCGGCAAACCCGCTGGCCGGTAATAGTGTTCCAGTTCCTCGAAGCCCGCGGCCGTCAGGTTGCGCCGCCAGCTCGGCAGGTCGTGGTAGGTGCCGTAGCGCTCGCCATTCCAGCCTTCCTGATTATCGCCACGCGGGTTGGAGCTGAACAGCACGCCGCCCGGTTTCAGCGTGGCATGCAGCTGCCGCAGCACCCGCGGCAGTTCCTGGCTCGGCACATGGAACAGCACGGCATTGGCGAATACGCCGTCGAAGCGTGCAGCCGGCAGATCGAGCGCCAGGAAGTCCTGCTGCCAAACCTCGCAGCCGCTGTCGGCGCGTGCCATTTCGACGAAACGCGCCGAGCCATCCAGCCCGACAGCCGCATGGCCAAGACCGGTGAACACCTTGAGGTCGCGCCCCGGCCCACAGCCAAAGTCGAGCAGGGTAAACGGCGGCTCGCCCTCGATATGCCGCAGCAACGCGGCGATGTTCTGGCTTACGTCGTGATCGCGGGTGCCCGCGCGAAAGTCCTCGGCGCATTCGTTGTAGTGCTCGAGGGTGAGGGCGGTGATGTGGGCGAGGTCGTCGGCAGAGAGTTTCATCGGGATAGGGGCTTGGCGTTCAGGGGCGTGGAGTTGGAAACGTCATCCTACCCTCATCCCGTGCGGTATTCGCAGCCGGCTCGTAGTTGCCTCCCGGCGCCGAGTGCTTGCCGTCATTCAGCATCCTGCGGCCCGTAGATACTCACGCCGCGCTCGGCGATGACTCCGCGCAGCCAGCGGTGGCCGTCGCCGGTTCGAACGGAGCCTGGTTCAGCGACTGGCGGATCAGGCCTGAGTGAGGTTGTCGGGGGCATGGCCGCTCTCGTCTGATCGCAGGTCGTTTCAGGCATGAAGGCTTCGCTGTGCGGGTGTGTGCGGTCGGGTTTTAATATTCCTAAAAAGAATTAAAAACTAACAAACAATTCTTTTTAGGATTATGTATTTTTCATTACTGTTCGCCTCGTCGACAGCGGACAGCCGCACTGACCCGCACCAAGGAAGTATAAACGTCGACCAACGTCAGCTTGCCGCCGCACCAGCGCGCCCTCCCTTGCAGTGTCGGAAACAATCCAAAAAAGAACTGCATCTGGAGTAAGAGCATGAACACATCCCCCCTGGCACTGGCCATCGCGTTCGGCATCCTGGCCCAACAGGCCAGCGCGGCCGGTTTTATCGAAGACAGCAAGGCCAGCCTCGGCCTGCGCAACTTCTACATCAACACCGACAACCGTAACGTCGCCCGCGACAACAAGCCCGCGACCACGCCGAACAAGCAGGAAGAGTGGGGCCAGGGTTTCATCTTCACCTACAACTCGGGCTACACCCAAGGCACCGTCGGCGTCGGTGTCGATGCCCTGGGCTTGCTCGGGGTCAAGCTGGATTCCGGCAAGGGCACGCATTACAACCCGACCAGCAGCGCTTACAGCGGCACGGTGTTCCCGACCCAGAGTAATGGCGAGGCGGTGGACAACTTCAGCCACCTCGGCCTGACCGGCAAAGTGAAAATCTCCAAGACCGAAGCGCGTCTCGGCACACTGCAGCCAAAGCTGCCGGTGGTGACCTTCAATGATGGCCGCCTGTTGCCGCAGACCTTCGAAGGCAGCCAGGTCACCTCCAACGAGATCGACAACCTGACCCTGATCGGCGGCCAGCTGGAGCATGCCAAAGGCCGTAGCTCGAGCAACAGCGACAGCCTCTCGATCGGCGGCGCGAACAACGCCAGAACCGGTCAATTCAGCAACGCCTTCTACTACGCCGGGGCCGACTACACACTCAGCAAGGACCTGCTGGCGCAGTACTACTACGGCAACCTGGACGACTTCTACCGGCAGCATTTCCTCGGCCTGACCCACATCCTGGCCCTGCCGGTGGGCAGCCTGAAGTCCGACCTGCGCTACTTCAACAGCAGCGCCGATGGCAAGAACAGCAGCCAGGCCGGCCGGGCCGAGGGCTACAAAAGCAGTGGTTTCTGGAAGACCGGCGACAGCCACAGCGGCGAAGTCGACAACAACACCTGGAGCGGCTTGTTCACCTACAGCCTGGGCAGCCACGCGCTCAGCGCCGGCTACCAGCAAGTCTCCGGCGACAGCAACTTCCCCTACCTCGACCAGGGCGACGGCGCCACGGCGTACCTGATTACCGACCGGCAGATCGGCAAGTTCGCCCGCGCGGGCGAGCGAACCTGGCTGACCGAGTACGGCTATGACTTCAGCAAGGCCGGTGCTCCGGGCCTGAAAGCCATCATCACCTACCTCAAGGGCGACAACATCGACTCGAAGACCGGCGACCAGTCCGAGTGGGAGCGCGACTTCCGCCTGGATTACGCCGTGCAGGGCGGGGCTTTCAAAGGCGTGGGCTTCTCCTGGCGCAATGCCGCGCTGCGCAGCAGTGTCGCCACCCAGAACGACCAGGACGAAAACCGCCTGATCGTCAGCTACACCTTGCCGCTACTTTAAGTTTTCTTGAGTCGAGTTTCCCGCCGGGCCCATGGGCCCGGTTTTTTGTGCCTGCGGTTTGTTGGTTTTGAGGCGGTTATCGCGCGGGCAGTCCCGGTGTAGGTTGGTGCTGAGCCCTAGACGATGCCCAACAAGGAGTCGCTTAGCGGCTCCCGCTACTCGGTTCTGAACGTGAAAGCCGGGTCTTCTTAGCCGATGACTCCGATTACTCACTGGATTCCCGCCTGCGCGGGAGTGACGGGTATAGAGCGTCGTCATCCCTGCGTAGGCGGGAATCCAATCGAGTTCGAGACCGGACCGAGCACCGGGGGTCGCGGGGCGACTCCATGTTGGGCATCACTGCGTTCAGCACCAACCTACATTTGCACCAACCTGCGGTAGGCACAACCCAACAAAAAGCCCGGAGCAAGGCCGGGCTTTTGTATTGCGGGTGGGCTGTTACTGCCCGCTGTAGACCTGGTCGAACACACCGCCATCGTTGAAGTGGGTCTTCTGGATGAGCGGCCATTCGCCGAAGGTTTTCACCACCGGCAGAAACTCGACTTTCGGGAAACGGTCGGCGAACTCGGCGAGGATCATCGGGTTGCGCGGGCGCAGGTAGTTGTTGCCGGCGATGCGCTGACCTTCGTCGGACCAGAGGTATTTCAAGTAAGCCTCGGCTTCTTTGCGCGTGCCTTTTTTATCGACCACTTTGTCGACCACGGTCACCGGCGGCTCGGCTTCGGCGGAGACGCTGGGGTAGACCACTTCGAAGCCGCCACGGCCAAACTCGCGGGCGATCATTTCCGCTTCGTTCTCGAAGGTCACCAGCACGTCGCCGATCTGGTTCTGGATAAAGGTGGTGGTCGCCGCACGGCCGCCGGTGTCCAGCACCGGCGCTTGCTTGAACAGTTTGCCAACGAACTCGCGGGCGGCGTGCTCATCGCCGCCCTGCTTGAGCACATAGCCCCAGGCGGAGAGGTAGGTATAACGGCCGTTACCAGAGGTCTTCGGGTTCGGCACCACCACCTCGACACCGCTTTTCAGCAGGTCCGGCCAGTCGTGCAGGTTCTTCGGGTTGCCTTTGCGCACGATGAACACGGTGGCCGAGGTGAACGGCGCGCTGTTGTCCGGCAGGCGCGTGGCCCAGTTCTCCGGGACCAACTTGCCGTTGTCATGCAGGGCGTTGATGTCGGTGGCCATGTTCATGGTGATCACGTCGGCTTGCAGGCCATCGATCACCGCACGGGCCTGTTTGCTTGAACCGCCATGGGACATCTGGATGCTCAGGTCTTTGCCGCCTTCGGCTTGCCAATGCTTCTGGAAGGCCGCGTTGTAGTCCTTGTAGAAGTCGCGCATCACGTCATAGGAAACGTTCAGCAAGGTGGCCGCCTGCACGCTGGAGGCCAGTGCCAGGCTGGCCGCCAGCAGTGAGGTGGTGAGTAGTCGCTTCATCGAAAAGTCCTTGTCCTGAGTCCTGGGTTCGGGAGTAAACGGGCGAACTATAAAAGCCTTTTGTTATTCGTATAAAGAATAATTGATTACTTGCTTATATCTTTTTATTGGATGCCGGGTGCCAGCGGTAGAGGTTCCCAGCGCCGGGGTTGTACCGCTTAATATTCTTTAAAAGCATAAATAAATTGTTATTTATTCTTTTTAATTTGTTCTGCATCTCAGCATAGTGAGCCCACGCAACGACTCACCTCAGGAGCAGAACCATGGGCCTCAGACTCGGCGACATCGCCCCCGACTTCGAACAAGACTCTAGTGAAGGCCGCATTCGTTTTCACGAGTGGCTGGGCAATAGCTGGGGCGTGCTGTTTTCCCATCCAGCGGATTTTACCCCGGTGTGCACCACCGAACTGGGCTTCACCGCCAAGTTGAAAGGGCAGTTCGCCGAGCGTGGGGTCAAGGTCATCGCACTGTCGGTCGACCCGGTTGACTCGCACCTGAAGTGGATCGAGGACATCAATGAAACCCAGAACACCACGGTCAACTTCCCGATCATCGCCGACGCCGACCGCAAGGTCTCCGGCCTCTATGACCTGATCCATCCGAACGCCAACGACACCCTGACCGTACGTTCGCTGTTCGTCATCGACCCGAACAAAAAGGTGCGCTTGACCATTACTTATCCGGCCAGCACCGGGCGCAATTTCAACGAGATCCTGCGGGTGATCGACTCCCTGCAATTGACCGAAAACTACAAGGTTGCCACCCCGGCCAACTGGCAGGACGGTGATGAGGTGGTGATCGTGCCTTCGCTCAAGGACGAAGACGAAATCAAGCAGCGCTTCCCGCAAGGCTATCGCGTGGTCAAACCCTACTTGCGCCTCACCCCGCAGCCGAATCGTTGATCGCCGAGAAGTCGCCCGAGCCCGCTTGAGCCTGGGCGCCGTGAGTGGCGTCCAGCAACAGGTCGGGAAGCAAAGGAGTAAGTCATGTTGGTGGTTTCATTGGGCGGTAGCCCCAGCCAGAGATCCCGCAGCGGAATCTTGTTGGAGCGCTCGCGGCGCTGGTTGCAGACGCGCGGAGTCGAAGTGGTGGCGTACACGGTTCGTGATTTTGCCGCCGAAGACGTGTTGCACGCGCGTTTCGACAGCCCGCAGATCGTTGCGCTGATCGAGCATATCGCCGTTGCCGACGGGGTGTTGATCGCCACGCCAGTGTACAAGGCCTCCTTTTCCGGGGTGCTGAAGGTGCTGCTCGATCTGCTGCCGGAGCGGGCGCTGAGCCACAAGGTGGTGCTGCCTTTTTCCACCGGTGGCAGCAAGGCACACATGCTGGCGGTGGATTACGCATTGCGGCCGGTGCTGACCGCGTTGAAAGCGCAGGAAGTGCTGCATGGTGTGTTCGTCGACGACAGCCAGATCGCCTACGGCGAAGGTGAGGCGGCGCAATTGGCCGCCAGCCTGGAACAACGTCTGGACGAGTCGCTGGAGCAGTTTGTCAGCGCCATGGCGCGGCGGCCTCGGCCGATTGGCCCGAATGTATTGAATGACCGTTTGCTCGCGGCCAACTGGAGTATTTGAAACACCGAATACGACTTTTTGTAGGGGCGGTCCATGGCCGCGAAAACGCCAACGGCAAAAGCATCGCCGCCATGGGCAGCTCCTACGCAAAACCGCTTTACCCCGTACTCAACCCAGCCTTACTCGCCCGCCAACGGGCCAGCAGGCGCACCACTACTTAGAGCAAAGGAGAGCGCCATGCGCACTGTCACTTTGCGTCGAAGCCTGGTCGCCCTGTTTGTCGCGGCCATCTCTTTCGGCGCCATTACCCAAGCACAAGCCGAAACCCTGCGGATCGGTTATCAGAAATACGGCACTTTGGTGCTGCTCAAGGCCAAGGGCTCGTTGGAAAAGCGTCTGGCCGAGCAGGGCGTCGAGGTGAAGTGGACCGAGTTCCCCGGCGGCCCACAGTTGCTCGAAGGCCTCAACGTCGGCTCGATCGACTTTGGTGTGACGGGCGAAACCCCGCCGGTGTTCGCCCAAGCCGCTGGCGCCGATCTGCTGTACGTGGCCTACGAACCGCCAGCGCCGCACAGCGAAGCGATCCTGGTGCCCAAGGGTTCGCCGATCACCTCGGTACAGAACCTCAAAGGCAAGAAAGTCGCGTTGAACAAAGGTTCCAACGTGCACTACCTGCTGGTGCGTGCGCTGGAAGATGCCGGCTTGAAATACAGCGATATCCAACCGATATTCCTGCCCCCGGCCGATGCCCGCGCCGCCTTCGAGCGTGGCAGCGTCGATGCCTGGGTCATCTGGGACCCCTTCCAGGCCGCCGCCGAGCAGCAACTGCAGGCACGCACCCTGCGCGATGGCCAGGGCCTGGTCGACAACCACCAGTTCTACCTGGCGACCAAACCCTATGCGCAGAAAAACCCCAAGGTCATCAGCGCGCTGATCGAGGAAGTTCGCGCCGTTGGCGTGGACTCGAAAGCCGACCCTGAAGCCGTCACCGAGCAGGTTGCGCCGCTGCTGGGCCTGTCCAAAGAAATCACCCTGACCGCGGTGAAACGCCAGGGCTATGGCGCGCAACTCCTCACCCCGGCAGTCGTGCAGGCACAGCAGAAAATCGCCGACAGCTTTTACCAGCTCAAGCTGATTCCCAAACCGTTGAGCATCAAGGACGTGATCTGGACGCCGCCTTTGAAGCTGGCCAGCCAAGCCCAGTAAACGCATGTGCTGAACCCTCTCCCGCTGGGAGGGGGTCACGAATACCAAGGAGACAACTCCCATGAGCCTGAATATGTTCTGGTTTCTGCCCACCCACGGCGACGGCCACTACCTGGGCACCGCCGAGGGCGCCCGCGCGGTCGATCACGGCTACCTGCAACAGATCGCCCAGGCGGCTGACCGTCTCGGTTTCGGTGGCGTGCTGATCCCGACGGGCCGGTCCTGCGAAGACTCCTGGCTGGTTGCAGCGTCGCTGATTGCGGTGACGCAGAATCTGAAATTCCTCGTCGCCCTGCGCCCCGGCATCATCTCGCCGACCGTCGCGGCACGGCAGGCGGCGACTCTGGATCGGCTCTCCAATGGCCGCGCGTTGTTCAACCTGGTGACCGGTGGCGACCCGGATGAACTGGCCGGCGATGGCCTGTTTCTCAGCCATGAAGAGCGCTACGAGGCCGCGGTCGAGTTCACCCGTATCTGGCGTCGGGTGCTGGAAGGCGAGACCGTCGATTACACCGGCAAGCACATCAGCGTGCAGGGCGCCAAGTTGCTCTACCCGCCGATTCAGCAACCGCGTCCGTCGTTGTATTTCGGTGGTTCCTCGGATGCCGCGCAGGATCTGGCCGCCGAGCAGGTCGAGCTGTGCCTGACCTGGGGCGAACCGCCCGCCGCCGTCACCGAAAAGATCGCTCAAGTCCGCGAGAAGGCCGCCAGGCACGGGCGTACCGTGCGCTTCGGGATTCGTCTGCATGTGATCGTGCGTGAGACCAATGAAGAGGCCTGGCAGGCTGCCGAGCGGCTGATCTCGCACGTCGATGACGAGACCATTGCCCGCGCCCAAGCTTCCCTGGCGCGCTTCGACTCGGTCGGCCAGCAGCGCATGGCCGCCCTGCACGGCGGCAGCCGCGACAACCTGGAAGTCAGCCCCAACCTCTGGGCCGGTGTCGGCCTGGTGCGCGGTGGCGCGGGTACGGCGCTGGTCGGCGATGGCCCGACGGTGGCGGCGCGGGTCAAGGAGTACGCGGCGCTGGGTATCGACACCTTCATCTTCTCTGGCTATCCGCACCTGGAAGAATCCTATCGGGTCGCCGAGCTGTTGTTTCCGCATCTGGATGTGGCACGTCCGCAAGTACCGGAGGCCCGTGGTTACGTCAGCCCGTTCGGCGAGATGGTGGCCAACGCTGCTCCACCGGAAAGAAAGCTGCCCAAAGCAGCGTCGCAGAGCTGATATGAACCCTGTAGGCGCGGGCCTGAGCCCCACATGGATGTGGGAAATGCGGCAAGCCGTAGGGAACGGCTGCTGCCCCGCGAAAGACAAACATATCGCGGGCATGGCCCGCTCCTACGCGAGATTTGGCAGGACTGGAAATGACGAAAACCTACGTGAATAGTTTGGCCCTGCGTCTCGCGCCCTGGGCCCTGCCGCTGGCCTTGCTCAGCCTCTGGCAGTTGGCGGTGGTCGCCGGCTGGCTGTCGACGCGCATCCTGCCGGCGCCGAGTGCGGTGATCGAGGCCGGGGTGGCGCTGCTGCGCAGTGGCGAGATCTGGCAGCACCTGGCGATCAGCGGCTGGCGCGCCGCGATCGGTTTCAGCATCGGCGGCGGCATCGGGCTGATCCTGGGCTTTGTCACCGGCCTGTCGACGTGGGGCGAGCGCTTGCTCGACAGCTCGGTGCAGATGATCCGCAACGTGCCGCACCTGGCGCTGATCCCGCTGGTGATCCTGTGGTTCGGCATCGACGAGTCGGCGAAGATTTTTCTGGTTGCCCTCGGCACGGTGTTCCCGATTTACCTGAATACCTACCACGGCATCCGCAACGTCGACCCGGCTCTGGTGGAAATGGCCCGTAGCTACGGCCTGTCCGGCTTCGCGCTGTTCCGCCAGGTGATCCTGCCCGGCGCCTTGCCGTCGATCCTGGTCGGCGTGCGCTTCGCCCTCGGGTTCATGTGGCTGACGCTGATCGTCGCGGAGACCATTTCCGCCAGCGCCGGCATCGGTTACCTGGCGATGAATGCCCGCGAGTTCCTACAGACCGACGTGGTGGTGCTGGCGATTCTGCTCTACGCGGTGCTCGGCAAGTTGGCCGATCTCGCCGCACGCGGTCTGGAGCGGGTCTGGTTGCGCTGGCACCCGGCCTATCAAGTGGTCAAAGGCGGTGCGGCATGACGGCGTTCAATCCACCGCAACAGTTGAAGCGCGGTATTCCCCTGGCGGTGCGTGGTTTGCACAAGCGTTTTGGTCGCCGCGAGGTGCTGCAGAACATCGACCTGCTGTTTCCGGCCGGTCAGTTCGTCGCCGTGGTGGGCCGTAGTGGCTGCGGCAAGAGCACATTGCTGCGTCTGTTGGCGGGGCTCGACTCACCCAGCGGTGGCGCGCTGCTGGCCGGTTCTGCGCCGCTCAGCGATTCCCGCGAAGACACCCGGCTGATGTTCCAGGACGCGCGCCTGCTGCCCTGGAAGCGGGTTATCGACAACGTCGGCCTCGGCCTGCGCGGCGACTGGCGTGAGCGGGCACTGGCGGCGCTGCAAGCGGTCGGCCTGGCCGAGCGCGCCTACGAGTGGCCAGCGGCGCTGTCCGGCGGGCAGAAGCAGCGGGTGGCGCTGGCCCGCGCCCTGATTCACCAGCCGCGCCTGTTGCTGCTGGATGAGCCGCTCGGCGCGCTGGATGCCTTGACCCGCATCGAGATGCAGCAACTGATCGAAGGCCTCTGGCAACAGCATGGCTTCACCGTTTTGCTGGTCACCCATGACGTCAGCGAGGCGGTGGCGATTGCCGATCGGGTGATCCTGATCGAAGACGGCCAGGTCGGCCTCGATCTGCCGGTCAGCTTGCCGCGCCCTCGGGCCCGTGGCTCGGCGCGCCTGGCCGCACTGGAAGCCGAAGTGCTCAGCCGCGTGCTCGCGCAAGCGCCGACGCCGCAGCCGCCCGAACCTGTTTCACCGCTGCCCACGCAATTGCGTTGGGCGCTTTAGAACGCTGTTTCAACATTCCCGGAATGCATCCGGATTACCGACCCAGGAGAAACACCATGACCATCAAAGCCATCAACGTTCGTAACCAGTTCAAGGGCACCATCAAGGAAATCGTGCTGGGCGACGTGCTGTCGGAGATCGACGTCCAGACCGCTTCCGGCATCGTCACCTCGGTGATCACCACCCGCTCGGTGAAAGAGTTGGAGCTGGGCGTCGGCAGTGAAGTGATCGCCTTCGTCAAATCCACCGAGGTATCGATCGCCAAGCTCTGAGAGACGGCTGGGCTCAGTCCGGCAGGGTGATGAGCCCGGCCGGTTGCGGGCGGCCGAACAGGTAGCCTTGAGCCAGGTCGCAGCCCAGCTCCCGGAGGAGCTCGGCCTGCGCCGGTTGCTCGATGCCTTCTGCCAGCACTTTCAGCCCCAAGCTTTGGCCCAGGGAAACGACGGAGCGGGCAATCGCCACATCGTCCTGATCGGTGGGCAAGCCGCGAACAAAACTCTGATCCAGCTTGAGTTTGTGCACCGGCATGCGCTTGAGCCGCGCCAGTGAGGAATAGCCGGTACCGAAGTCGTCGATGGCCAGGCGCACGCCGAGTGCGCACAAGCGCTGCATCAGCTCCAGGGCCGCATCCGGATTATCCATTACCGCGCTTTCGGTAATTTCCAGCTCCAGGTAGCCGGGTTCCAGGCCGGTCTCCGCCAGTACGCGCATGACCTGCGTATCCAGTTGGCCGCGGCTGAACAGGCGGCTGGAGACGTTCACCGCGATAAACTCCAGGTGCAACCCCTGTTGCTGCCAGAGGCGCATTTGTCGGCAGGCCTGCAGCAGTACCCAGGCGTCGATGGCGCCGATCAGGCCGCTTTCTTCGGCAATCGGGATGAACTCGCCCGGTGGCACCAGCCCGCGCTGCGGGTGCTGCCAGCGCACCAACGACTCGACCCCGACCAACCGACCGTCGTTCAGGTTGTAGATCGGCTGGTAATAAACCCGCAGCTGTTCCTGCTCCAGAGCCTGGTGCAACTGTGCGCTGAGCTCGACGCGTTGCCGGGCCAGGGTGGTCAGTTCCTGGCTGTAGAAGGCGTAGGTTTCGCGGCCGCTGTTCTTCGCTTTGAACAGCGCCGAGTCGGCATTGCGCAGTACCTGCTCGACAGTCTGGGCGTCGCCGGGGAACAGGCTGAGGCCGATGCTGGCGGCGATGAACAGTTCCTGACCCTCGATGTTGAACGGTTGACGCAGCACCGCCAGTTGTCGCTCGGCGATGGCGGCGGCGTGTGCTGGCTGCTGGCAGTCCTCGCACAACAGGCCGAACTCATCGCCACCCAGGCGCGCCAGGGTCATGCCCGCTTGTAGCTGTGTCTGCAAGCGTTCGCCGGCCTGCTTCAAGAGCTGGTCGCCGGCGCTATGGCCGAGGCTTTCGTTGATGTGCTTGAAGTGGTCGAGGTCGATCAGCAGCACGGCGCCACCCTGTTTGTCGCGCCGCCCTTGTTCCAGTGCGCGGGTGATGCGCTCGCTGAACAGCAGACGGTTGGGCAGGTTGCTCAGCGGGTCATGGTGAGCCAGGTGATCCAGTTCATGCTGCGAGCGCTTGAGCGCGCTGATGTCGGAAAAGACCGCGACATAGTGGCTGATGCGAGCTTGTTCATCGTGAATCACGCGGATGCACTGCCACTGCGGATAAACCTCGCCATCCTTGCGCCGGTTCCACACCTCGCCGCTCCAACTCCCGTGGTTCAGCAGGCTCTGCCACATCTGTCGATAGAAGGTCTGGTCATGGCGTCCGGATTTGAGCAGTCGCGGCGTGTCGCCGAGGATCTCGCTTTGTTGATAGCCGGTGATGCGGGAAAACGCCGGATTGACATGGCTGATGCGCATCTGTGCATCGGTCACCAACACGCCTTCCTGGGTGGATTCGAAAACCGCCGCCGCCTGACGCAGACGCTGCATATTGTTCCGCATGGCGGACAATGCCCGGTCTTGCTGACGATCATGGTTGCGTAGGATCAGGTGCAGGAGTAGTCCGCTGAACAGCACGAAACCCAGCCCCTTGGCCAGTTGCAGGCGTTCCAGTTGGGTGATGCCAAGGCCCATTTCGCTCAGCAGGTAGTCGCTGACGAGTATCCAGAGGCTGGCGCAGACCAGGTAGATGAAGGTGAGCAGCAGGGCGCGGCGGTAAATAGTCATGCAAGAGAGGGCTTTGAATTCGTCACGGACAGTATGGATGCGCGGCAGTGGAACATATTTTGATCTAAAAGACGGACTGGTTTTCTCGGTGCGCTCGGTGATAATGCGCCGTGGCTTGTCAGACAAGCCGTGAGTTCATTACCCCGAGGTAGCGTTTTCTATGTGGTACAACGGTTTTCTCGACCTGTCGGCCTGGCAAGTGCTGGTGGTCACCCTGCTGATGACGCACGTGACCATCGTCGCCGTCACCGTCTACCTGCACCGCTACTCGGCGCACCGCGCGCTGGAGCTGCACCCGGCACTCAAGCATTTCTTCCGTTTCTGGCTGTGGCTGACTACTGGCCAGAACACCCGCGAGTGGACGGCGATCCACCGCAAGCACCACGCCAAATGCGAGACCGTCGATGACCCGCACAGCCCGGTGATCAAAGGCCTGTCCACCGTGTTGCGCACCGGCGCCGAGCTGTATCGCGCGGAAGCGGAAAACCCCGAGACCCTGCGTATCTACGGCAAGAACTGCCCCGAAGACTGGATCGAACGTAACCTTTATTCGCGCTTCCCAATGGGTGGCGTTGCGTTGATGGCCATCATTGACCTGGCCTTGTTCGGTGCACTCGGCATCACCGTCTGGGCGGTG
This sequence comes from Pseudomonas sp. KH_027, assembly GCF_057838565.1. NCBI lineage: Bacteria > Pseudomonadati > Pseudomonadota > Gammaproteobacteria > Pseudomonadales > Pseudomonadaceae > Pseudomonas > Pseudomonas sp. KH_027. Next base: position 4,590,583 of record NZ_CM174470.1, on the reverse strand, counting down.
CAGATGATGTGGATTCCGGTGTGGGCCGCCGGTGTGATCAACGGTCTGGGCCATGCGGTCGGCTATCGCAATTTCGAATGCCGCGACGCCGCCACCAACCTGCTGCCGTGGGGCATCCTCATCGGCGGCGAAGAGCTGCACAACAACCATCACACCTACCCGAACTCGGCCAAGTTGTCGGTCAAGAAGTGGGAGTTCGATATGGGCTGGGCTTGGATTCAGCTGTTCAGCTTCCTGCGCCTGGCCAAGGTGCAGCGGGTCGCGCCGATTGCCCACCGGGTTGCCGGCAAGGGCAGCCTGGACATGGACACCGCCATGGCGATCCTCAACAACCGCTTTCAGATCATGGCGCAGTACCGCAAATTGGTGATCGCGCCGCTGGTCAAACAGGAGCTGGCAAAAGCCGACGCTTCGGTTCGCCATCAGTTCCACCGCGCCAAACGCCTGCTCTCGCGCGAGACCAGCCTGCTGGATGACAAGCACCATGCGCGCATCCAGGTCATGCTCGAGCAAAGCCAGGCGCTCAAGGTGATTTACGAGAAGCGCCTGGCGCTGCAGCACATCTGGGCGAAAACCAGTGCCAATGGCCACGATATGCTCGAAGCGATCAAAGTCTGGGTACACGAGGCCGAGGCCAGCGGCATCCAGTCGCTGCGAGATTTCGCCGAGCAATTGAAAACCTATTCGCTGCGCCCGGCGACCCTGGCTTAAGCTTTCAGCTCACGCTCAAAAGCCCGCCGTTCGGCGGGCTTTTTTTTGCGCATGTATTGGGCGCAGTATGCTGCAGTCGTCGCCGATGTATTCAGACAGAAAGGACATCTAATGGACGAGCAGACTCCTCTATCGCCAGAGCTGGAGGCTCTGACCTTGGCTTTGCTGCATAGCCGCAGCGAGGTCGAGCGCCTGGGCGAGCGCGAGCAGCTGTTCAGTTCCCTGCTCGACAGCGTCAACGCGGTGCTTTGGGCTTTCGATTGGCAGGCGCAGCGGATCATCTATGTCAGCCCGGCTTACGAGCGAGTCTTTGGCCGCTCCGCCGGATTACTGCTGGCCGACTACGGCGAGTGGCTCAACAGCATCTATCCCGACGATGTCGAACACGCTGCCGCGAGCTTCGCCGAAGTGCTGATCAAGGGCGCGGTCGAAGTCCGCGAATACCGGATTTTTCGCGCAGACGGGCAACTGCGCTGGCTCAGCGATAAATGCTTCATCAGCCGCCAGGCCGAAGCCGGAAAGCCCTTGATCGTGGTCGGCATTGCCGAAGACATCACTGAAAAGAAGCAGCTGGAGGGGGAGTTGCAACGGCTGGCGACCACCGATGTGCTGACGCAAAGCAGCAACCGCCGGTATTTCTTCGAGTGCGCCCAATCAGAGTTCGAGCAGGCCAGCAAGGCGGCGGGGCCGTTGGCCTTCCTGCTGCTGGATGTCGACAACTTCAAGCAGATCAACGACACCTACGGCCACCAGATGGGCGACGTGGTGCTGCAGCGAATTGCCCACTGCAGTACCGCTGCGCTCAGGCGCGGCGACCTGTTCGGGCGCATTGGCGGCGAGGAGTTCGCCGCCCTGTTCCCTTGCTGTGCACCGGAGTTGGCGCTGCAGATTGCCGAGCGTCTGCAGCGGGAAATCCAGCGGCTGACGTTCAGCTACGATGGTGCCGTGTTCGGCGTCACCGTCAGCCAGGGGCTGACCAGCCTGCAGCGCAATGACGCCACCCTCGATGCGCTGTTCGCCCGGGCCGATGCGGCTATGTACCAGGCCAAACGGCAAGGCAAGAATCAGATAGTCGCAGGCTGACGCTGGTGGGGTCGGTCAGGTTCCCGATTTGATCTTGGTCCAGGCCCGGGTCCGGGCGCGTTCGGCTGCACGTGGCAAGGGTTCCAGAATATAGAGGCGAGTCCGTGCCTCGGCGGTCGGGTAGAGGTTGGGGTTGTTGCGGATCGCTGCCGTGACCAGCCCGGTGGCGTCCTTGTTCGGATTCGGATAGCCGACGAGGTCACTGATCGGTGCGATCACCTCGGGTTTTAACAGGTAATTGATGAAGGCGTGGGCGTCCTCGGGGTTCTTCGCGCCTTTGGGAATGGCCAGCATGTCAAACCAGATCGGCGCGCCTTCCTTGGGCTGGCGCATGTCCACCACCACGCCGTTGCCTGCCTCCTTGGCGCGGTTGGCGAACTGGTAGAAGCTGCCGGAGTAGCCGACGGCCACGCAGATGTCGCCGTTGGCGATGTCGGTCATGTACTTCGAGGAGTGGAAGTAGGTGATGTATGGACGGATCTTCAGCATCAGCGCTTCGGCTTTCTCGTAGTCCTTCGGCTCTTTGCTGTTCGGCGGCAGGCCCAGGTAGTGCAGGGCCAGCGGCATGATCTCCGACGGCGAGTCGAGCAGGGCCACGCCGCATTTCTTCAGTTTGCTGATGTTCTCTTCCTTGAAGATCAGGTCCCAGCTGTCCACCGGCGCGTTGTCGCCGAGCACGGCCTTGACCTTGGCCGGGTTGAAACCGATCAGCACGGTGCCGTACATGTAGGGAACCGCGTGCTTGTTGCCGGGGTCGGTGGCTTCCAGCAGCTTCATCAGTTCCGGGTCGAGGTGTTGCCAGTTGGGCAGCTTGCTGCGGTCCAGTTCCTGGAAGACGTCGGCCTGGATCTGTTTGGCGAGGAACATATTGAACGGCACCACCACGTCGTAGCCGGAGTTGCCGGTGAGCAGCTTGGCCTCCAGCGCTTCGTTGGTGTCGAAGATGTCGTAGATCAGCTGGGTCTGGGTGTCCTGCTTGAAGTTCTTCAGGGTTTCCGGGGTGATGTAGTCCGACCAGTTGTAGACGCGCAAGGTGCGTTCTTCGGCCTGGGCGGCCGTGGCGATGAGGGTAGAACCCAGGGCGGTGTATCCGATCAATCGTATGAGCGCATTCATTTTAGTGTCCTTATTGAGTGATGGCGGAACGCTTGAAAGTCTTTAGAGATGTTCTGAGACAGTCGCCCTGACTTTTCAGAACACGCCGGGTCCGCGACAAGCGCGAGCTCGGTTAACGCGAAGCAAAGGTTTGTGTCTTTGCTTCGCGGGTGACGCCTCCCTGTGCCGCGGCAAGCGCTGGCTTCTTCAGCGCTTGCCGGGCTCGACATCGGTAGTCAGCGCTGTTGCGGTGCCGGCTGCTGCTGGGTGATGCAGTGGATATTGCCGCCGCCGAGGAGGATTTCTCGGCCCGGCACCAGCACCACTTCATGGGTGGGAAACAGGCGCTGCAGGATGGCCTTGGCCTCGGCATCTTTCGGGTCGTCGAAGCTCGGCGCGATGATGCCGCCGTTGACGATCAGGAAGTTGACGTAGGAACCGGCCAGGCGCACCGATGGATCGCGCTCCTGGGTACCGGCCACCAGGTCGACGCCCGCGCACTCCTCATCGGTGGCATACAGCGGCCCGGGAATCGGCATTTTGTGCACGATCAGGCTGCGGCCCTTGGCATCCTTGGCGCTTTCCAGCACACGCATGGCGGCCTGGCAGCGGGAGTAGTTGGGGTTCTGCTCGTCGTCGGTCCAGGCCAGCAGCACTTCGCCCGGGCGCACATAGCAGCAGAAGTTGTCGACGTGACCGTCGGTTTCGTCGTTGAACAGGCCATCGGGCAGCCAGATCACCGTGTCGATCGCCAGATGCTCGCGCAACACCGTTTCGATCTCTTCGCGGCCCAGGTGCGGGTTGCGGTTGCGGTTGAGCAGGCATTCCTCGGTGGTGATCAGCGTGCCTTCGCCATCCACGTGGATGGAGCCGCCTTCCAGCACGAAGCCTTCGGTGCGATAGCGCGGGCTGCCTTCGATCTCGAGGATCTTGCGCGCCACCTGATCGTCGCGCTGCCACGGCGCATACAGGCCGCCGTCGAAGCCACCCCAGGCGTTGAAGGCCCAGTCCACGCCGCGTACTTCGCCTTGCCCGTTGGTCACGAAGGTCGGCCCGGTGTCGCGGACCCAGGCGTCGTCGGTGGTGATTTCGACCAGGCGGATAGTGCTGTCATCGAGTCGGGCGCGGGCATTTTCGTATTGCCCGGCGCTGACGCAGACCGTCACCGGTTCGAAGCGGGCGATGGCCTTGGCCACGGCGCTGAAGGCGGCTTGCGCCGGCTTGCCGCCGAGGCGCCAGTTGTCCGGCCGCTCGGGCCAGACCATCCAGGTCTGGCTGTGTGCTTCCCATTCGGCCGGCATGCGGAAGCCGTCGGCGCGTGGGGTGGTGTTCAGGGTCGTCATTGCAAATACCTTAGGTGGACACCCGTGGGAGGGGCTTTGGCCGTAATAACGCTATCACGGCTAAAGCCCCTCCCACAGAGACAGTTGTTTCCACAAAAAACCAGTCGACTTCATCCCTTCTTGTCTAGCCGAAGATCGGAAGATCGCCATCAGGCTCAGGACTCCAGCGCGCCATCCAGGGTCTTGATCGGCCCGTAGAGGTTCGGCCGGCGATCGCGGAAGCTGCCCCAGGCGCTGCGGATATGCTCCAGCTGGTCGAGGTCGAACTTGTGTACCAGCACGCCTTCTTCGGTTTCGTTCAGTTCTTCGACTTTCTCGCCGAACTGGTTGGCGATAAACGACGAGCCGTAGAAGGTGATGTCGTAGCCATCCTGCGCTTCGTTGCCGATGCGATTGGAGGCGATCAGCGGCATCAGGTTGGCGCCGGCGTGGCCTTGCTGCACGCGCTGCCAGTGGTCGCGCGAGCTGATGCTCTTGTCATGCGGCTCGCTGCCGATGGCGGTCGGGTAGAAGAGGATTTCCGCACCGAGCAGCGCCATGCTGCGCGCGCACTCGGGGAACCACTGGTCCCAGCAGATGCCGACGCCGATCTTGGCGTAGCGGGTCTGCCAGACCTTGAAGCCGGTGTCGCCCGGGTTGAAGTAGTACTTCTCGTGGTAGCCGGGGCCGTCCGGGATATGGCTCTTGCGGTAGATGCCGAGGTTGCTGCCGTCGGCGTCGATGATCGCGATGCTGTTGAAGCGCGCGCGCCCGGCCAGCTCGAAGAAGCTGATCGGCAGCACCACTTGCAGTTCCTTGGCGACTTTCTGGAAGTGCGCAATGGCTTCGTTGGCGTCCTGGCGGGTGGCCAGTTGCAGGTAGTCCGGATTCGGTTTCTGGCAGAAATACGGGGTTTCGAACAGTTCCTGGATCAGGATGATCTGCGCGCCCTTGGCGGCGGCTTGACGCACCAGTTTCTCGGCGTTGGCGATGTTCGCCGCGCGATCCCAGGAACAAGCCATCTGCGTGGCGGCGACGGTGACGATACGGGACATGGAGCACCTCGTAGGAGTGATGACAGCTTGGGTCTGTGCACGGGGCATCTGACGCTAGCAGAGCGCTGTGGCAATGCCGTGTCGGCAGACGAGCGTCAGCCGTGCGGTTGCTGACTTTATAGTCGATAAAAATCCGCTTTTGAAGCTTATTTTTTCTATCGAAAGATATTTTCCGATATAAATACCGATAAATATCTGCTTATTGCGTCTGCAACTTGCGCATGGGCAGGCACGGCGGCAGGTACAGGCTGAGATAGACATCGAACACGCGCATGCCTTCCTCGGCGAGGCGGGGGGTGATCTCGCCGTGCAGTTGCACCGAGCGCGCATAGACCCGGTCACTGAGCTCCAGCGCCAGGGCGAATACGTCGATTTCCGCCGGCAGCAGCGGCAGCGGGAAGTGCCGGTCGAACAGTGCGTGCAGCAGGTGGCCGAGCTCGATGTCGTGCTGGCGGTCGGCCTGGGTGACTTCGCTCAGGCCGTGTTGCGCGAGGATCAGCTGGCGGGCGGCGGCGTCGCTGGCATAGATCGCCAGCATGCGTTGTTCGACCAGCCGCGAGAGGTCGCGCCAGTCGCGCAGCGTGCTGTGCTCGATTGGCTGCTGCAGGCAGGCGCGAAAGGCCGCGTGCACGTCGGCGGTGAGGGCTTCGAGGATTGCCGGCACGCTGGCGAAAAAGTGATAGACCGAGGACGGTGGCATCTGCGCACGCTCGGCGACGCTGTAGATCGACAGGCCGGCGACCCCGTCTTCGGCCAGCAAGGCGCGGGCGGCGGCGAGTATCCCGGCGATCCGGGCTTGGCTGCTGGCGCGTGGTTTGCGGGCGGTGGCGGGGCGCTGCATGGGGCTCTCCTCGGCATGGGAGGCGCTATTGGACGCCAGCCGGTAGGCCGCTAGCAAGTCGGCCTGCGCGCGGCTGATTCAGCTGCCGTTGCGAAAGCGTTCCCACACCTGGTCGCGCACCGGGACGAGCTTGTCCGGCAGAGACTCCAGCGCCGCCAGGCGGCGCTTGGTGGCGCGATCCGGGTAGAGTCCGGGCTGGTCGCGCAGCGCCGGGTCGAGAAACTCCTTGGCGTCGGCGTTGCCACTGGGGAAGAGGGTTTCGGTGGTGATCAGCGCGGCTACCTTGGGCTGCATCAGGTAGTCGATGAAGCGGTGCGCGAGGTCGGCCCGGCGCGCGCTGCTGGGGATCACCAGGTTATCGATAAACAGCACCGAACCTTCCTCCGGCACGATAAAACGCACGGGTTGGCCGGCCGCGGCGGCGCCCAGTGCATCGCCGACCCAGGCCAGCACCACGCAGAGCCGACCCTGCTTCAAATCTTCGATATAGCGTTCGCTGTCGACATATTTGAGGTGCGGGCGCAGTTCATCGAGAACGCTGCCGGCCCGTTTGACCTGCTTCGGCGCGCTATGGGCCAGGCTGCGGCCCTGATAAGTCATGAGCACGGAGAGCACTTCATCCGGGGCATCCAGCACGCTCATGCCGCAACTGGCCAGGCGCGCGCTTTGTGCCGGGTCGAACAACAGGCTCCAGCTTTCGGGCAGTGGGCCACCGAAAGCCTGTTCCGCCAGCTGGGTATTCACCGCCAGGCCGACGGCGCCCCACAGGTAGGGGACCGCATAGCGGTTGCGCGGGTCGACTGCCGCGAGCTTGCTCAACAGTTGCTTGTCCAGGTGCTGACGATTGGGTAGCCGGCTCATATCCAGCGGCTGCAGGCGCCCGGCTTTGATCAGCGCGGGCAGGTTGTCATGGGATGGCACGGCAATATCGATGGACTCGCCGCTGGCCAGGGCTTCATCCAGTTCTTCGGCGGTGCTGTAGGTGCGGTAGTCGACATGGATACCGGTTTCTTGCTCGAAATCGACCAACACCTGCGGCGCAATGTAGTCGTTCCAGTTGTAGACGACGATCTCCTCGGCAGAGGTTGCCAGTGGGCAGATCAGCAGAGGGGCCAAGGCGAATAGCAGCGGGGCGAGAAAACGGGGCATGACGACCGTCCTTAAGTGTCGGTTCACAGCATGTGCAGCACCCTCCGGCACTGCGGATGAGTTCCATCTATCCAAGCTGAGCGGCACTTTGCGGGCCTGATGCTTGTTCATCGTGCCGAGGTGTCCGGCGTTTGACGCGCGACCGCACAAAGCGGTGCTCGGCCGCTAAAGGCGGAGCGAAGAATCCTTTGCGTCTTGCAGATAAAACGACGCCGGCTCAAGGCCGGCGTCGGGTGCTACTTACACGGTGTGCAGATACCAGTTGTACTCGAGGTCGGAGATCGAGTTCTCGAACTCGGCCAGCTCGCTTTCCTTGCAGGCGACGAAGACATCGATGTATTTCGGGTCGATGTAGCGCGCCAGGATCTCGCTGTCGTCCAGCTCGCGCAGGGCATCGCGCAGGTTGTTCGGCAGGCTCTGCTCATTCTGCTCGTAGGAGTTGCCTTCTACCGGTGCATTGGGCTCGATCTTGTTGGTCAGGCCGTGGTGCACGCCGGCCAGTACCGAAGCCAGCAGCAGATAGGGGTTGGCGTCGGCGCCGGCGACCCGGTGTTCGATCCGCACGGCATCCGCCGTATCGTTCGGCACGCGCAGGGCGACGGTGCGGTTGTCGATGCCCCAGCACGGCGAGTTCGGCACATAGAACTGTGCGCCGAAACGGCGGTAGGAATTGACGTTGGGGCACAGGAAGGCCATCGATGCCGCCATGGTCTCCAGCACACCACCGATGGCATGGCGCAAGGGGGCGTTCTGCTCGGGATCTTCGCAGGCGAAGATATTCTTGCCGTCCTTGTCCAGAATCGAAATGTGCACGTGCAGACCGTTACCCGCTTGATTCGGGTACGGCTTGGCCATGAAGGTCGTGTCCATCTCGTGGTCGTAGGCGATGTTCTTCACCAGACGCTTGAGCAGCAAGGCGTAGTCGCAGGCCTTGATCGGGTCAGCCACGTGGTGCAGGTTGACTTCGAATTGTGCCGGGGCGCTTTCCTTGACGATGGCGTCGGCTGGAATGCCTTGCTCCTTGGCGCCTTCGAGGATGTCCTGCAGGCATTCGGCGTATTCGTCCAGATCGTCGATCAAATACACCTGGGTGGAGTGCGGACGTTTGCCCGACAAGGGCGAGAGTGGCGGCTGTGGTCGGCCGTTCACGTTCGCTTGGTCGATCAGGTAAAACTCGAGTTCAAACGCGGCACAGATAGTAAGGCCCAGTTCGTCGAACTTCGCGACCACCTGCCGCAACACTTCCCGTGGATCGGCAAAGAACGGCTCGCCTTCCAGTTCGTGCATGGTCATCAACAGCTGCGCGGTTGGGCGCTTCTGCCAAGGTTCATTGCACAGGGTGTTGGGGATGGGGTAGCAGATACGGTCGGCATCGCCGATATCCAGACCCAGACCGGTGCTTTCCACTGTCGAGCCGTTGATATCCAAGGCGAATAAAGAAGCCGGGAGATTGATGCCACGTTCGTAAACCTTATGCAGGCTCGCACGCTCGATGCGCTTGCCGCGCACCACTCCATTCATATCTGCAATGAGAAGGTCGACGAACAGGACCTCAGGATGTTCCTTAAGGAACGCGTTCGCTTCGTTAAGCTGAACGGCACGCGGGGGTACCGACATGATGCAACACCTTTATTGTTAAAAATATCAATCATTCGACTGATGGGGTGTGAGTCAATCTTAAACGCCTCACACTGTCAATAGTGCCACATTTTGCCCTGAAAAAGGGCGTGATGGCCGTTTTTAGGGCGTTGCAGGGCACTGTAAACCCAGTCGCGGCCTTGGCCGGCGCGGTGCCCAGCGCCGCGTGTTAAATTATTTACATCACTATTGTGTAAAAAAATGAACAAGGCTAAGCTCGTTTCAAACCCATAACAGCAATAAAACGGGTGTCCCATGTCGCGCCTGCCGTTAATCGGCGTTACCGCCTGCTCCAAGCAGATCGGCCTCCACCTCCACCATATGGCGGGTGACAAATACGTTCGGGCAGTGGCTGTCGGAGCCGGTGGCCTGCCGCTGATCATTCCGTCGCTGGCTGAGTTGATTGACCAGCCCTCTCTACTAGAAAGTCTAGACGGCTTGCTGTTCACCGGCTCGCCATCTAACGTCGAACCTCATCATTACCAAGGCCCGGCCAGTGCGCCAGGTACGCAACACGACCCCGAGCGTGACCGCACCACCTTGCCGCTGATCCGTGCGGCAGTGGCCGCCGGTGTGCCGCTGCTCGGTATCTGCCGTGGCTTCCAGGAAATAAACGTAGCCTTTGGCGGCAGCCTGCACCAGAACGTGCATGAGGTCGGCCCCTTCATGGACCACCGCGAGCCGCAGAACGAGCCGCTGGAAGTTCAATACGCACCAAGCCATCCGCTGCTGGTGCAGCCGGGTGGTGTGCTCGCCGGCCTCGGCTTGCCGGACGAGATTCATGTCAATTCGATTCATGGCCAGGGCGTTGAACGTCTGGCGCCGGGCCTGCGTGTTGAGGCTTTGGCTCCTGACGGACTGATCGAGTCCTTCTCGGTCGAGGGAGCCAAGAGCTTTGCCCTCGGGGTGCAATGGCACCCGGAGTGGCAAGTACGCTCGAATCCCGATTACCTCGTCATCTTCCAGGCATTTGGTGATGCCTGCCGCAAGCGGGCGAGTCAACGCTGAGCTTAGCTATAACAGTTGAGCTCTCAACCCCCCCCTGAGGTCTTTATGAGTCCCAAACTCGACCAACTCACTAGTTGGCTGAAAGAGCGCAAGATCACTGAAGTTGAATGTTTCATCAGTGACTTGAGCGGAATTTCCCGTGGCAAGATCTCGCCGACCAACAAGTTCATCGACGAGAAGGGCATGCGCTTACCTGAAAGCGTATTGCTGCAGACGGTCACCGGCGACTACGTGGAAGACGACATTTATTACGACCTGCTCGACCCGGCCGATATCGATATGGTCTGCCGGCCGGACGAAAATGCCGTGTTCCTCGTGCCCTGGGCCATCGAGCCCACCGCCCAAGTGATCCATGACACCTACGACAAGCAGGGCAACCCGATCGAGTTGTCGCCGCGCAACATCCTCAAGAAAGTGCTCAAGCTCTACACCGATAAAGGTTGGCAGCCCATCGTGGCGCCGGAGATGGAGTTCTACCTGACCAAGCGCAGTGATGACCCGGACTACCCGCTGCAAGCACCGATCGGTCGTTCCGGTCGCCCGGAAACCGGCCGTCAGTCGTTCTCCATCGACGCTGCGAACGAATTCGATCCACTGTTCGAAGATGTTTATGACTGGTGCGAAGCCCAGGAACTGGATCTCGATACGCTGATCCACGAGGACGGCACCGCGCAGATGGAAATCAACTTCCGTCACGGCGAAGCCTTGCACCTGGCCGACCAGATCATCATCTTCAAGCGCACCATGCGTGAAGCGGCGCTGAAACATAACGTCGCCGCCACCTTCATGGCCAAGCCCATGACCGGTGAGCCGGGCAGCGCCATGCACCTGCATCAGAGCATCATCGATATCGAGACCGGCAAGAACATCTTCTCCAACGAAGATGGTTCGATGAGCGAACTGTTCCTCCACCACATCGGTGGCCTGCAGAAGTTCATTCCCGAGCTGTTGCCGCTGTTCGCGCCGAACGTCAACTCGTTCCGCCGCTTCCTGCCGGACACCTCGGCACCGGTGAACGTCGAGTGGGGCGAAGAGAACCGCACGGTCGGTCTGCGCGTGCCGGATGCCAGCCCGCAGAACCGCCGGGTGGAAAACCGCCTGCCGGGCGCCGACGCCAACCCGTATATCGCCATCGCGGCCAGCCTGTTGTGCGGCTACATCGGCATGGTCGAGCAGATCACCCCCAGCGCCCAGGTCAAGGGCCGTGGCTATGAGCGTCGCAACTTGCGCCTGCCGCTGACCATCGAGGACGCCCTGGAGCGGATGGAACACTCCCAGACGATCGAGAAGTACCTGGGCAGCAAGTTCATCACCGGCTATGTCGCGGTGAAGCGTGCCGAGCACGAGAACTTCAAGCGCGTGATCAGTTCCTGGGAGCGTGAGTTCCTGCTGCTTTCGGTGTAATCGAACGGGCCTGAGGGCGATTGATTCGCCCTCAGGCCCGATACCAGGCTCGGGCAGCGCCCGCGCCTGTTTTCAAAGAGGTATGAATTATGAGCAGCCAAGTGACTAACCCGCAGACTCTCGAGTGGCAGGCGCTTAGCAACGACCATCACCTGGCCCCCTTCAGCGACTTCAAGCAGCTGAAAGAGAAGGGCCCGCGGATCATTACCAAGGCCGACGGGGTGTACATCTGGGACAGCGAGGGCAACAAGATCCTCGACGCCATGGCCGGGCTCTGGTGCGTGGCGATCGGTTATGGCCGCGACGAGCTGGCCGAAGCCGCCAGCCAGCAGATGAAAGCGCTGCCCTTCTACAACCTGTTCTTCCAGACCGCGCACCCGCCGGTGCTCGAACTGGCCAAGGCGCTTGCCGAGATCGCCCCGCCGGGCATGAACCACGTGTTCTTCACCGGCTCGGGTTCCGAAGGCAACGACACCATGCTGCGCATGGTGCGCCACTACTGGGCGATCAAAGGCCAGCCGCAGAAGAAGGTCATCATCAGCCGCCTCAACGGCTACCACGGCTCCACCGTGGCCGGCGCCAGCCTGGGTGGCATGACCTACATGCACGAGCAGGGCGACCTGCCGATCCCGGGCATCGTGCACATTGCGCAGCCGTACTGGTTCGGTGAAGGCGGCGACATGAGCCCGGACGAGTTCGGCATCTGGGCCGCCGAACAGCTGGAAAAGAAAATCCTCGAAGTCGGCGAAGCGAACGTTGCGGCCTTTATCGCCGAGCCGATCCAGGGCGCCGGCGGGGTGATCATTCCGCCAGACAGCTACTGGCCGAAGATCCGCGAGATCCTCGCCAAGTACGACATCCTGTTCGTCGCCGACGAAGTGATCTGTGGTTTCGGCCGCACCGGCGAATGGTTCGGCAGCGACTACTACGGCAACAGCCCGGACTTGATGACCATCGCCAAGGGCCTGACCTCGGGCTACATCCCCATGGGTGGCCTGATCGTCAGCGACAAGGTCGTCGAGGTGCTCAACGAGGGCGGCGACTTCAACCACGGCTTCACCTACTCCGGGCACCCGGTGGCGGCGGCGGTGGCGCTGGAAAACCTCCGCATCCTGCGCGAAGAACGGATTCTCGAGCGCGTGCGCGAAGAAACGGCACCGTATTTGCAAAAGCGTTTGCGTGAGCTGGCGGATCACCCGCTGGTGGGTGAAGTGCGCGGTGTGGGCATGCTCGGCGCGATCGAGCTGGTGAAGAACAAACAGACCCGCGCGCGTTTCGAAGGCAAGGGTGTGGGCATGATTTGCCGCGGTCACTGCTTTAATAACGGTCTGATCATGCGCGCGGTGGGCGACACCATGATCATTTCGCCGCCGCTGGTGATCAGCAAAGCAGAAATCGACGAGCTGGTGGCCAAGGCGCGTCTATGCCTGGACCTGACGCTTGCCGATCTGCAAGCCTGAGTTACGCCATAGGGCGGGTTGATAAATTGTTAGCCGGTTATGCCTGACAGTTGTAAACCCGCGCTAGACCTTGCCAGACTGCACGCGTGCGTTGGCCGGGCTCACCGAAGGGTGATGGCTAAAGGGGAAGCATGGTTTCGAGCTTTCCGGGCAGACGTTACCGTTTGGATACCTAAACAACAAATAGGAGCTGTACGCATGAAAACATTCGGCAAGTCCTTACTCGCGTTGTCCTTATTGGGAGTCATGGCCGGCGCTGTTCAGGCCGATGACAAAGTGCTGCACGTTTACAACTGGTCGGATTACATCGCGCCGAACACTGTCGAGAAGTTCACCAAGGAGACCGGCATCAAGGTGGTCTACGACGTTTTCGACAGCAACGAAACCCTCGAAGCCAAGCTGCTGGCTGGCAAGTCGGGCTATGACATCGTCGTACCGTCCAACAACTTCCTCGCCAAGCAGATCAAGGCCAAGGTCTATCAGCCACTGGACAAGTCCAAGCTGCCGAACTGGAAGAACCTGAACCCCGACCTGCTCAAGACCGTGGAAGTCAGCGACCCGGGCAACCAATACGCCTTCCCCTACATGTGGGGCTCGATCGGCATTGGTTACAACGTCGACAAGGTCAAGGCCGCACTCGGCGAGAACGCCCCAGTGAACTCCTGGGACTTGGTGTTCAAGCCGGAAAACATGGCCAAGTTGAAAGACTGTGGCGTCAGCTTCCTCGATTCGCCGACCGAGATGCTGCCAGCGGCCTTGCACTACCTGGGATTCAAGACCGACAGCCAGGATCCGAAAGAGCTGAAAGCAGCCGAAGCGCTGTTCCTCAGCGTTCGTCCATCGACCGGCTACTTCCACTCGTCCAAGTACATCTCCGATCTGGCTAACGGCAACATCTGCGTGGCCATCGGTTACTCAGGCGATATCTACCAGGCCAAGTCGCGCGCCGATGAATCCAAAGCCGGCGTGAAGGTGCTCTACAACATTCCGAAGGAAGGTGCCGGTACCTTCTTCGACATGGTGGCGATCCCTGCCGATGCCGCTAACGTCGAAGCTGCACATGCCTTCATCAACTTCCTGCTGAAGCCGGAAATCATGGCTGAGATCACCAACGAGGTGCAGTTCCCCAACGGTAACGCCGCTGCCACTGCGCTGGTGGATGAAGCGATCCGTAACGACCCGGGCATCTACCCGACCCCGGATACGATGAAGAAGCTCTACGCGTTCTCGGATCTGCCTGCCAACGTGCAACGTGCGATGACTCGCAGCTGGACCAAGATCAAGTCCGGCAAATAAGCCCACGACACCTCCGGCGGGTGCTCCCGCTGGAGGCCTGTCAGGAGCGTGTTGGATGTTGCTCAATCACGATTTTACGGGCTTTGCCTATAGTGGAAGTGCTGGCTCCAAGCAGTTGGCGTTTGCAGTTTGCTGCGCCCTGGATATGACGTTTGCCAGCCTGTGGCTGCGCAAATTGGTAAAAACTGGCCGCAATCAATGGCCGTACCGACCTAACAATAACGAGGACTGACATGTGCGAATTCCCTTCCGCAAAACCCTGATCGGCACGCTGGCCCTGTTGAGCCTGAGCGCGATTGCCCAGGCTGAGTCGACCGTGCATGTCTACAACTGGTCCGACTACATCGGTGAAACCACCCTGGCCGATTTCGAGAAAGAAACCGGTACCAAAGTGGTTTACGACGTTTTCGACTCCAACGAAACCCTCGAAGGCAAGCTTCTCGCCGGCCGTTCCGGGTATGACGTGGTGGTACCGTCCAACCACTTCCTCGGCAAGCAGATCAAGGCGGGCGCTTTCCAGAAGCTCGACCGCAGCAAGCTGCCGAACATGGTCAACCTCGACCCGGCGCTGCTCAAGCAGCTCGAGGTCAATGACCCCGGCAACCTCTACGCCATCCCCTACCTGTGGGGCACCAATGGCATCGGTTTCAACGCAGAAAAAGTCAAAGCCGTGCTTGGCGTCGACCAGATCGACTCCTGGGCCACCGTATTCGAGCCCGAGAACATGAAGAAGCTCAGCCAGTGCGGCGTCTCCTTCCTCGATTCGGCGGACGAGATGGTGCCGCTGATGCTCAACTACATGGGCCTCGATCCCAACAGCCAGAACCCGGAAGACTACAAGAAGGCCGAAGCCAGGCTGTTGGCCGTGCGCCCCTATGTGACCTACTTCCACTCGTCCAAATACATTTCCGATCTGGCCAACGGCAACATCTGCGTGGCGGTCGGGTTCTCCGGCGACATCTTCCAGGCCACCAGCCGTGCCGAAGAAGCCGGCAAGGGCGTGAAGATCGATTACGTGATCCCGAAAGAAGGCGGCAACCTCTGGTTCGACATGATGGCCGTGCCGGCCGATGCCGCGAACGCCGAGCAGGCACATGCCTTCATCAATTACCTGTTGCGCCCGGACGTGATCACCCAAGTCAGTGATTACGTCGGCTACGCCAACCCGAACACCAAGTCGCTGGAGCTTATGGACGAATCCGTACGCACCAATCCGGCTGTCTATCCGTCCAAGGAAGTGCTGGCCAAGCTGTTCGTCTCCGCGGAGTTACCGCCGAAGATCCAACGCTTGGCGACCCGCAGCTGGACCAAGATCAAGTCGGGTAAATAAGTTCAAAAGGCCAGACCGCAGGGGCCTGGCCCTCTAAATAAGTTGGGAGTTTTGTAATGGCAGTTGCCTCCGGCGCCTACAAGAAAGCCCTCGAGGGCAACCAGCAACCTAAACAGGTGCTGGTTAAAATCGACCGGGTGACCAAGAAGTTCGACGAGACGATAGCCGTGGACGATGTGTCCTTGACTATCAACAAGGGCGAGATTTTCGCCCTGCTCGGCGGCTCTGGTTCAGGTAAATCCACCTTGCTGCGGATGCTGGCAGGTTTCGAACGTCCAACCGAGGGGCGGATCTTCCTCGATGGCGAGGACATCACCGATATGCCGCCCTACGAGCGGCCGATCAACATGATGTTCCAGTCCTACGCGCTGTTCCCGCACATGACCGTGGCGCAAAATATCGCCTTTGGCCTCAAGCAGGACAAAATGTCTGCCGCTGACATCGATGCGCGAGTAGCCGAGATGCTCAAGCTGGTACAGATGAGCCAATACGCCAAGCGCAAGCCGCATCAGCTCTCCGGTGGTCAGCGTCAGCGTGTGGCGCTGGCCCGTTCGCTGGCCAAGAGCCCGAAATTGCTGCTGCTCGATGAGCCGATGGGCGCGTTGGACAAAAAGCTGCGCTCGCAGATGCAGCTGGAGCTGGTGGAAATCATCGAGCGGGTCGGTGTGACCTGCGTGATGGTGACCCACGACCAGGAAGAGGCCATGACCATGGCCGAGCGCATCGCCATCATGCACCTGGGCTGGATCGCCCAGATCGGTAGCCCGATCGACATCTATGAAACGCCGACCAGCCGCATGGTCTGCGAATTCATCGGCAACGTGAACCTGTTCGAAGGCCAGGTGGTGGATGACGCCGAGGGCCACGCGGTGATCGACAGCCCGGCGCTGGAGCGCAACATCTACGTCGGCCATGGCGTCAGCACCTCGGTGCAGGACAAGAACATCACTTACGCCATCCGCCCCGAGAAGTTGTTGGTCACCACCGAAATGCCGACTTGCGAATACAACTGGTCGCGCGGCAGGGTGCATGACATCGCCTACCTGGGTGGCCACTCGGTGTTCTACGTCGAGCTGCCGAGCGGCAAGGTCGTCCAGTCCTTCGCGGCCAACGCCGAGCGCCGCGGCACCCGACCGACCTGGAACGACGAAGTGTTCGTCTGGTGGGAAGACGACAGCGGGGTTGCATTGCGCTCATGAACACTCGAAAACTCAAGCGGCTCCTGCCCCGGGGTCGTCACGTCGTCATCGGCGTGCCGTTCATATGGCTGTTCCTGTTCTTCATGCTGCCGTTCTTCATCGTCCTGAAGATCAGCTTTGCCGAAGCCGACGTCGCCATTCCGCCCTATACCGAGATCTACAGCTTCGTCGAACAGAAGTTGCAGGTGCTCCTCAACCTCGGCAACTACCTGCTGCTCGGCGAGGACGAGCTGTATCTCTCGGCTTATCTGGGCTCGCTGAAGATGGCCTTCTTCAGCACCGTGCTCTGCCTGCTGATCGGTTTTCCGATGGCCTATGGCATCGCCCGCGCCAGCAAGGATATGCAGACGGTGTTGCTGTTGCTGATCATGATGCCGACCTGGACGGCGATCCTGATCCGCGTGTACGCCTGGATGGGGATCCTCAGCAACAACGGTCTGCTCAATGCCTTCCTGCTCTGGCTGGGAGTGATCAGCGAACCGCTGCAGATCCTCAACACCAACCTGGCGGTCTATATCGGCGTGGTGTACTCCTACCTGCCGTTTATGATCCTGCCGCTCTACGCCAACCTGGTCAAACACGACCTGTCGCTGCTGGAAGCCGCCGCCGATCTCGGTTCGAGCAACTTCAACAGCTTCTGGAAGATCACCGTGCCGCTGTCCAAGAACGGTGTCATCGCCGGCTGCATGCTGGTGTTTATCCCGGTGGTCGGCGAGTTCGTGATTCCGGAACTGCTCGGCGGGCCGGAGACATTGATGATCGGCAAGGTGCTCTGGCAAGAGTTCTTCAATAACCGTGACTGGCCGGTAGCTTCGGCTCTGGCGGTGGTGATGCTGGCGATCCTGATCGTGCCAATCATCCTGTTCAACCGTAGTCAGGCGAAGGAAATGGAGGGTCGGGCATGAAGCGCTTCAGTTTCTCGAATCTGATGCTGGTACTGGGTCTGCTGTTCATCTACCTGCCGATGCTGATCCTGGTGATCTACTCGTTCAACGCCTCCAAACTGGTAACGGTCTGGGGCGGCTGGTCGGTGAAATGGTATGTCGGTCTGCTCGACAACAGCCAACTGATGAACTCCGTGGTGCGCTCGCTGGAAATCGCCTGCTACACGGCGATTGCCGCGGTCGCGTTGGGCACCCTGGCGGCCTTCGTGCTGACCCGGGTCACCCGCTTCAAGGGGCGCACGCTGTTCGGTGGCCTGGTCACCGCGCCGCTGGTGATGCCGGAAGTGATCACCGGTCTGTCGCTGTTGCTGTTGTTCGTGGCCATGGCTCAGTTGATCGGCTGGCCGGCCGAGCGTGGCATCCTCACCATCTGGATCGCCCACACTACCTTCTG
Source organism: Pseudomonas sp. KH_027 (assembly GCF_057838565.1). NCBI lineage: Bacteria > Pseudomonadati > Pseudomonadota > Gammaproteobacteria > Pseudomonadales > Pseudomonadaceae > Pseudomonas > Pseudomonas sp. KH_027. Next base: position 4,572,654 of record NZ_CM174470.1, on the reverse strand, counting down.
CGCCGCCTATGTGGCGGTGGTGGTGTCGGCGCGCTTGCGTGAGCTGGATCTGTCGATCGAGGAAGCGGCGATGGACCTCGGCGCCAAGCCGTGGAAAGTATTCTTCCTGATCACCATCCCGATGATCGCGCCCTCCCTGGCGGCGGGCGGCATGATGTCCTTCGCCCTGTCGCTGGATGACCTGGTGCTGGCCAGCTTCGTTTCCGGGCCGGGTTCCACCACCTTGCCGATGGAAGTGTTCTCCGCCGTGCGCCTGGGGGTGAAACCAGAGATCAACGCCGTCGCCAGCTTGATCCTGCTGGTGGTGTCGATCTTCACCTTCCTGGTCTGGTACTTCAGCCGTCAGGCCGAAGAGCGGCGCAAACGCGCCATCCAGCAAGCCATGGATGAAACCACCGGAGCGGCCTTGCTCAAGGGGCCGGACAGCCGTCGCGATCCGTCGCAACAGCAAGTCGCCGCCTAAGCGCTCTGGTAGTCAGCACAGCAAAGGGTCACTTCGGTGACCCTTTTTTATGGCTCCTACCTACCCACCGTCGTCCTGCGAAGGCGGGAACCCACATTGGTCAGCCGCCCTCAATTATCCACTGGCGGCGAATTGCTTTTCTTTTTCCGCATATGCTCGATATAGAAATTCACCACGCCAAATAAAATGATGGTGGACGTCATCAGCATTCCAACGTGTGTGCTGCTCATGATTGCTTCAGCCGCCTTTTGTTATTGCCGAGTCAGGTGAAGATTTTTACAACTAACAGTGCGCTGACTTTTCAGTTGAACAGGTTCAATACGCAGTAACGCCCGATCATTCATGAAGCTCCGCCATTCAATTGGCTTGGCTCAAACTTGATGCGCTCGGCGCCAGGCGCTTGAGGACGAGCACCACTGAACCGCCGGTAACGCACATCGCCGCAAGAAACAGCGGATACGCCAGCCACCAGGGTACGCCGCTGGTCATCATGCTGAACTCGGACATACCGCCAATGCTGGCGATCAGATTGAGCGGCAGAAACACCACGTTGATCAGCGTCAATTTGCGCAGCAGGGAGTTCATGCTGTTGTTCATCAGGTTGCCGCGCATCGGTCAAGCCGGAAAACACCGTCGAGTAGATTTCCGCCTGCCCTCTCCCGTAAACGGGAGAGGGCGCCATGCGTGCACGCCTTCAGTGAACGACATTTCCACCCGTGCGGGGCTTTTTAGCCGGCGCGCCGGCTTACTTGGCCGGCAGCAGTTCCAGGGTGCCTTTGGTATTGGCCGCCACTTCCGCTTCCTCGAAGTGCTGTGGCAGGTAGCCGCCCTGCATATAGGTTTGCGCCTGGTCGGCGTAGTGCTTATCGAACAGCACACCGCTTTGCCCGACCGGGTTGATGCCAAGGCTATGGGCCGGGTCGGCGAAGTCGATCAGGCGGCGGGTCGAGGGGCCGTAGACCACCGACCAAGGTGCCGGGCCGACCTTGTGCGACAGGTTGTTCGGCGTCTCATGGCCACCCGGTGCGGCGAACGGGCCGACGTTGAACAGCCGGTCCAGCGGCTTCTGTTGGCCCAGTGGGTGGCCGTGGGTAAGGCTGTGCGCGCTGCCCCATTGCCAGCTGGCGGGGTCGGCACCGAGGGTTTTTTGCAGGTGGGCGAAGCTCGCCTGCCAAGCGGCCTTGACGATATCGGCGCGACTTTCCACGGCGTCACTGTTGCGATCGTTCCACCAGGGCGACGCCGCATCGGCGGTCAGGCGCGGCAGGGCGACGTCGAGCACGCGGGTGAACAGCAGGTTGTCGAAGAAGGCGTCGCCCAGCTCATCGTGCATGGCCAGTTCGGTCAACTGGTAGAGCAACTGGTTGAACAGCGTGGCGGCGATCGAGTCGAGTGGGTGGTCGCCATTCCAGCTGGCCAGTTGCTCGACCAGCGCGCGTTGCTGCGCGTCGGTTGCGGCCGCGCGCAACTCGTCGAGGATTGGCGCCAACAGGCGCGGCGCATAGCCCGTTCCGGGGTCGAGTTGCAGTGCCTGGCTGTTGTTCAGGTCCCACTTCAGCGAGCTGTCGGCCAGGCGCTGGTTCAAGCGCTCACCGCGATCAGGCAAGTTGTAGTAGCCGGGAATTTCGATGCCGGTCGGCGACACCGGTTGATAGTTGGCCGAAACGATATAGCCGCGCGCCGGGTTCTCTTCCTGCGGGTTGTCGCTGAAGGGATAGAAGCCGTCCTTGTCCGCCTCGGCAGTGCTGCCGTCGAGGATGAAGTTCGGGTTCACCCCGGTCGGGCGTTTCGGCAGTTGTGCGGCGGCCCACCAGCCGATATCGCCCTTGGCGTTGGCCCACACCAGGTTGAGGCCCGGCGCCTGGATCTTGTCCGCGGCGCTGCGCATCTTCGCCAGGCTGTCGGCGCGGTTGAGCTGGTAGAAACCGTCGAGCACCGGGTTCTCGGTTTCGAGGAAGGCCCACCACATGGCGATCGGCGTTTTGCCGGCGCTGGCGCCGAGGGCGTCGTTGATGATCGGGCCGTGGGGGGATTGGCGCAGGTTCAGCTTCACCGGTGCCTCGCCCTTGACGCGGATTTCCTGCTCGCGGGTGGTCATCTCGGCCCACTGGCCGTTGGACCAGACCTGATTGGCGTTGGCCGGGTTGACCTTCTCGGCGATCAGGTCGAGGTCATCGTTCTGGAACATGGTCAGGCTCCAGCCGAAATCCAGGTTATGACCGAGCGAGGCGAAGGGGTTGAGCGCCTGGTGGTAGCCGTACAGCTCGAAGCCCGGCGCCGACAGTTGCGCCTCGTACCACACCGCCGGTACGGCGAAACGGATGTGCGGATCGCCGGCCAGCAGCGGTTTGCCGCTTTGCGTGCGGCTGCCGGAAATGGTCCAGGCGTTGCTGCCTTCGAATTGCGGCAGGCCGGCTTCGACCAGCGCCTGCTGGCTGATCCGGGCGATGGCGTTGAGGTCTTGCCAGTCGCTGGCGGCCAGGCTCGGCTGGCCGACCACGCCTTGCGGGTGCCAGTCGAGGTCGAACGCCTTCAGGTAGTTGGCGCCCAGTTCATCGCGTACATAGGTCAGCACCGGCTCGGTGCGAAAGGCCGCGGCAAAGCTGTAGGCCATGTAGCCGGCGACGCTGACGGTGTCTTCGGCGGTGAAGGGGCGGGGCGAGATCCCCAGCAGGTCGAACTCGATAGGCTTGGCGTGGCTGGCCTGGTATTGGTTGATGCCGTCCAGGTAGGCCTCCAGCGCCTGCCAGGAGGGCGACTGCTTGTCGAGTCTGGTCACGTACTGGTCGGCATGTTCGCGGATGCGCAGGGTGCGGAACAGGCGGTCGGTGTCGAGCAGTTTGGCGCCGAGCACCTCCGCCAGTTCGCCACGTGCCAGGCGACGGAGCATTTCCATCTGGAACAGACGGTCCTGGGCATGCACGTAGCCCAGCGCGCGGTACATGTCCGCCTCGCTCTGGGCCTTGATATGCGGCACGCCGCGTTCGTCGTAACGCACGCTGACCGCCGCCTGCAGATGGGCGATCGACACCTGGCCGTCGCGCACCGGCTGTTTGCTGTGGACATACCAAGTGGCGCCGGCGGCTACGGCGGCAATCACCACCGCGAGGGCGGTCAGGGTGCGTTTCATCGAGTTCTCCTTATTTTTATCGGGTGTCGGCAGGCACAGTCACCGCCGTGCGCACTGCATTCTGCGCAGCTGGAAGCATTGCGGCATTGACCATTGACTCGCAGGCTGGAAGTCTTCGGTCAATGAAAGGGAAAACCATGACCTCAGAACAGCCCCAAAACGCCGCCACGGCCCTGACCCATTCGGCGACCCTGCGCCGTCTGCTTTACGAAGCGCTGGCCAGTCTGGGCCTCGACCCCACCGACACCTACCGGCGCGCCTATCAGGGCGTACCGCTGGCGCCACCGTTGATGAGCGGGCGCGAGGAGCATGACAACGCGCCGCTGTTCTGGCAGGCCCTGGCCGGGTTGACCGGCGACCCCGACATCGGCCTGCACCTGGGCGAAGTGATGAAGCCGCGGCCGCTGGATGTGGTGAGTTACCTGCTGCTGGCCAGCCGCGACTTGCGCGAAGCGATACAGAGCTTTGTGCGTTATCAGCACATTTTGTCCGGCGGCTTTGCCGCACGAATGGAGGAAGAGGGTGACAGCGTGCGGCTGGTGCTGGACTTGAACTATCGCGGCTTTGGCTCGCTGCGCCAGCAGATGGAATGCCTGGCGCTGTTGTTGATCAAGATGCTCGGCAGCGTCAGCGATGGCGAGTTCAGGGTGCAGGGCATCGACTTTCGCCATCCGGCGCCGCGTCGGCTCAGCGAGCACCGGCGCCTGTTCGGCCTGACCCCGCGCTTTGCCCAGGCGCATGACACGCTGATCTTCCCGCGCGCGCTGCTGGCGCGGCCGTCGCGCAGCGCCAATCCGCGCTTGTTCGCCCTGCTCAGCCAGCAGGCGGAACTGGAGCTGGCGGAGTTGGCGGAGAACCAGTTGCTCAACCGTGTGCGTTATTGGCTGGCGCGCAACCTTGGCCAGCGCCCGTGCCTGTTGCTCGACTGCGCTGCCGCTCTGGGCCTCAGTGGCGGATCTCTGCAGCGCCGCCTGACGCAGCAGGGCAGCAGCTTTCGCGCCTTACATGAAGAAGTGCGGCGCTTGCGTGCGCTGGAGTTGCTGGATGCCGGCCAACCGATTCGCGAGGTGGCGCGGGCCTGTGGCTTCGCCGAACTGTCACCCTTCTACCGCGCGTTCCGCCGTTGGCTGGGCGGCACGCCGGAGGGCTATCGCCAGCAGGTATCAGCGCTTGCCCCTGAAGCGCGGGCTCAGGCTGGCCAAGCGCCCAACCGGTAGCGCAGGCGCTGTTCAAGTACTGAGCATCAGTTATTCGGCGGCTGTGGCTGCCCACTGACAGAAACAGCCGACCGCCAGGGTGTTGCTCGCGCTGACCGCTCGGCCTTGGGCCAGCGCTTCGAGAATCGGTTCGATAAAACTGTTGCTGGAGGTACAGCTCGCACCTTCGCTGTACGGGCCGAAGTAGGCCAGGCGGCCGTCTTTATCCCAGATGCCGATGGCGGGACTGGCGGGCAACTGCTCGGCGCCGGGTAAGCGACTCAGTGGCTGTAACGCGCTCAAGGTGTCCGGTAATTGTCCATGGCTGCCGGGCTTTTGCAGCGCATAGAAGGCAACGCCTTGCGGCACGAAGCGTTCCAGGAGTTCCGCCAGATGCTGCTGGTTGCCGACATTGCATGGGCAGGCCGGGTCCCAGAAGTGCACCACGCGGATCGGCCCCGCCCCGGCCAGCTCGTCCGGCAGGCGCAGGGCATCGCCGGAGAACAACGCGGTCTGTTCGCCGAAGGGGCGGATATAGCGGGCCTCGAACCACCAGAAGGCGACGAGCATGGCACCCAGCCAAATCACGGCGAGGAGGCTGGCGAGCAGGGTTTTACGGCGAGGCGGGCGCATGGCGGATCAATCGACTAGGGGGGCGTAGCTTGCCATGTCGGGCGCGGCAGCTGAATATCGGCAGCCGCCGGCGGGCGGATAAACCCCAGCGGAGTGTCCGCCGCTACTCTCAGTTGTCCGTGGAAAGCCTTATGCCAGAGCGTTTTCAGCCCGAAACCTTGCGCCCGCTGCTGCGACCCTTAGTCGCAGCGGTGGCCGATTTGCCACAGGTGCAGGCCTATCGGCGCTTCTATGGTCTCGACCTGGCTGAGCGCTATCCGCGCCTGCAGACGCGCCTCGGCTGTTTTCAGGCCGGCGGTTACGAGATAGTCGCCCAGCTCTGGTTGCCCGAGCAGCCACTGGCGACGCTGTTTTTGCAGCATGGCTACTACGACCACATGGGCTTGTACCGTCATGTGATCGACTGGGCGCTGGGGATGGGCTTTGCCGTGCTGGCCTGCGACCTGCCAGGGCATGGCTTGTCCAGCGGCGCGCGCGCCAACATCGGTGACTTCGCCGCGTATCAGGCGGTGCTCCAGGGGCTGTTTGCCGAAGCCGCCGCACTCGATCTGCCAGCGCCCTGGCACTTGTGCGGGCAGAGCACGGGCGGGGCGGTTCTGATCGACTTCCTGCTGAATCAGGAGCCGAGCACGGCCGGCGGGCGTCCTGAGTTTGGCGAAACCATCCTGCTCGCGCCGTTGGTGCGACCGCGCGCCTGGGGCTGGTCGAAACTCAGTTATCGCCTGCTCAAGCCCTTCGTCGGCCAGATTGCGCGGCGCTTCAATGCCAACTCCAACGATCCCGAGTTTCTCGCCTTCATCCAGCGCGATCCCTTGCAGCCGCTGAGCCTGCCTACCGCCTGGGTAGGCGCGCTGGCGCGTTGGGTGCCCTATATCGAAGCGGCGCCACGCAGCCTGCGCAGCCCGCTGATCGTGCAGGGCGATGCCGATATGACGGTGGATTGGCGGCATAACCTGGCGGTGCTGCAGGACAAATTCGCCGACCCGAGCGTGTTGATGCTGCCTGAGGCGCGCCACCATCTGGCCAATGAGTCCGCCGAGTTGCGTGCGCGCTACTTCGCCTTTCTCACTGACCGCCTGCGGTAGCTTGGCGCTGAGCTTGCGCAGCCCAACCTATCGGTCCTTGCGTTGGGCTTCACTGCGTTCAGCGCCAGCCTACGAAGGGTGCACTGTGCTGCGACGTCAAATGCCCGGCTGCGCTGGCGCCAGGTTGGCGCTGCTCTGGCCCACCGCCAAACCGGCGCGTATGGCTGCCAGGGCGGCCTGGTAGTAGGCCTTGCCTGCTGCGGATTCGGCGAAGGTGGCGAACTCTTCCAGCTCCGGGTCGGACAGATCGCGGTAGACGTAGAGCAGGGTGTTATCCAGGTCGGCGCCGATCTGTTCCATCAACCGTTGCCGCTGGCTCTCGACCAGGCCCTGTGCCTGCTCGGCGCCTAGCAGGCCTGGAATCATCTGGCTCAGGCTGTCCGCCGCGACCCCGGCCAATGCCAGGCTGACCTCGGCGCCGGCTTCTTTGGCCGGCAAGGCTTGCGCCAGATGGCGGATCAGCAGGCGGCGAGTGGCGCTGGCTTCGATCTTGGGGAGGCCGTCGGCATGTTGCGCGAGTTGCTCGCGATGGGTCGCGGTGACCTCGGCTGCGGTGATCTTCAAGCCCAGCGGCGATTGAAAAAACGCCAGCGCCGGCGCCGGGTCGGGCAGATTCTGCCGCAGCCCGGCCTGGGCCCGTTGATCCATGGCCTCAGGGGCGAAGCGCTGATTGCTGTTATTGACCAGCGTTTGATAGACCGCTGGCGGCAGGCTGCTGCGGTAGCGCTGCTGAGCCGCGCTGAGGGCATCGCTGAAATGCGCGCGTTGCTGTGGCCAGCCGGCCACCTGATAGAGCCGGGCGTGGTCGTCGGCGAGAATCGGCAGACTGCAAAGCAACAACACAAAAGCAAAAAGGGCGCGCATAAGGACTCCTGTCTAGCAGGCGGCTATTTTCAGCGGCTAAGCCCAGGCTTGTCGAGGCGCGTGAGCGGCGCTGTTAGAATTGTCGGCATGTCTACTCCAGCCGATCACTCCCCGCTCTCAACCATCGTCGACGACCTGGCCGCATCCGGCTGGTCGCGGCTGACGCATTTCCTCGACCGAAATCTGACCCACGAACTGGCCGCAGAATGCCAGAAGCGTGCCGCGCAGGGTGCTTTGAGCCCGGCCGGCATCGGCCGTGGCGCGACACAGGCGGTGCGCGAAGGCATCCGTGGCGACCGCATCCAGTGGCTGGAGCGGGACCAGTCGCGAGCTTGCGATCGTTACTTGGATGCCATGGAAGGCTTGCGTCAGGCGCTGAACCAGGGGCTCTACCTGGGGCTGGAGGATTACGAAAGCCACTTCGCCCTGTATCCGCCCGGGGCTTACTACCAGAGGCATCTGGACCGCTTTCGCGACGATGACCGGCGGGCGGTCTCGGTGCTGCTCTACCTCAATCAGGATTGGCGGCCGGAGCACGGCGGCGCCCTGCGCCTGTATCTCCCCGATGAGCAGGGGCGCGAACGCTCGCAGGACATCGCCCCGCTGGGTGGCAGCTTGCTGGTGTTCATGTCGGCCGAGCTGCCCCACGAGGTGTTGCCGGCGATGCGCGAACGCCTGTCGCTGGCCGGCTGGTTTCGGCGCCGTGGCGGGAGCCCTTTGTAGTCAGGGGGCTACGACTCAGCGCCGGCTCTCAGTGGCCCCAGACTTTAATGCTGCCGTGCAGGTCGGTGATGTCGCGGACTTCCAGGCTGCCGAGACGGTTGTTGCCGACATACATGTCGCTCGACACCCGCAGGCGAATGCGCTGGGCGGGCAGGCCGCTGGCGATCAGTTGCTGGTTGATGGTGGTCAGGTCCGGCAAGGTGAATTGCAACTGTTCCTGGCCGCTGGCGCTTTTCACCACGTAGACCATCAGCGTCGGCTGGTTGACGCCGAAGATCGGCAGTGTCAGGCCCAGTTGCGCGGGGCCGAGGGCGAAGCTGCCGCCGGCGCCATTCGGGCAATCACCGGTGTTGACGCAGCCGTTGTCGATCTTGATGTTACGCAGCGAGACGTGGCCGCCGGTGTCGCTCCAGCGTGCTTCATTGATTCGCGCCATCAGATCCAGGCGGATGCTAATGCCGGCCTGACCGCTGACTTCGCTCAGGGACTGGTTGTCCAGCGCCAGCAAGGCGGCCTGGCTGGGTAGGGCCAGGAGTGCCGAGAGCAGGCTGGAGCAGCAGAGCAAGAGCAGGTGGTGCTTTTGGTTCGATGGGCGGCTGAACATGCGAGCGCTTCCTGTGCGGGGTGCTTGGACAGTCTGGAGGGCGCGGCTTGGGCTGACCATCGGCACTGGCCGCTTCCCGCCTAAGGATGGGCCTGAGTCGCCGGATCGACAGGGTTTGCAGTCGCTTTCAGGGTGACCGAATTGGCATTTTGCGGGCCTGGCCGCACCTTCGATCAGGTCGTCGCCCTGAGTGCCGGCGGGCGATGTTACCGGCGGTGACCTGGCGCACTCGGCGGGGTAGGCTGGTGTTCGAATCTGGAGGCAAGCATGCAGAAAATCCTCGTCAGTCGTTGCCTGCTCGGGCATCGGGTGCGCTATGACGGCGGCGCCCACGGTCCGTTTGAGCAACTGGCGCTTTGGCAGGCACAAGGCCGCGTGGTGGCGCTGTGCCCGGAAGTCGCGGGCGGTTTACCGACGCCACGGCCGCCGGCGGAAATTCCCGGTGGCCAGGGTGCCAGGGTGCTCGATGGCCAGCGCGCGGTGCTGACGGTGGACGGCGAGGATGTCAGCGCGGCTTTTCTTGCCGGTGCGCAGCAGGCGCTGGCCTTGGTGCAGGCTCAGGGCATTCGTCTGGCGGTGCTCAAGGCGCGCAGTCCGTCGTGCGGCAATCGCGAGAACTACGATGGCAGCTTCAGTGGCGTGAAGGTGACGGGCGAGGGTGTCACCGCCGCGCTGCTGCGCCGCGCCGGGGTGCAGGTCTTCAGCGAGGAGGAGCTGCCAGCGGCGGCAGCGGCTTTGCAGGCCTTGGAGGGCGAAGCGGGCGCTTGAACGTGTCCTGCGTAGGGTGGATGAGGCTCTTTTCATCCACCCATCAGGCGGCATACAAAAAATCATCAGAGCGCGCACAAAAAAGGGAGGCCGAAGCCTCCCTTTTTCATTGGCGATGTCCCAGTTACCTGTTGCGACACACTGCTCTTGGCCGGGTCACTCGCCTGCACTGCTCACCGTGCACGGTGGGCCCCCGCGTTCGCGAGGATGACGGCGCAAGGCAAACCTTTGCGCCAACCTCGTCATTCCCGCGAAGGTGGGAGTCCAGGGAGCGCATCGAGCGCTTAGCCTCAACAGCCAGCAATATTTAACTACGACATAGCCTTTTTATTGCCGTAACGCTTAGAACAGCACGCGACTGCGGATGGTGCCGTGGACGTGCTGCAGCTTCTCCAACGCCAGGTCGGAGTAGTCGGCGTCGACGTCGATCACCACGTAGCCGACCTTGTCGTTGGTCTGCAGGTACTGGCCGGAGATGTTGATGCCGTTGTCGGCGAACACCTTGTTGATCTCGCTCATCACGCCCGGCACGTTCTCGTGGATGTGCAACAGGCGGTGCTTGCCGGGGTGGGCGGGCAACGCCACTTCCGGGAAGTTGACCGAGGACACCGAGGTACCGTTGTCGCTGTACTTGACCAGCTTCTCGGCGACTTCCAGGCCGATGTTGGCCTGCGCTTCGGCCGTCGAACCGCCGATGTGCGGGGTCAGGATCACATTGTCCAGGCCGCGCAGCGGGCTTTCGAACTCTTCGTCGTTGGAGCGCGGTTCGACCGGGAATACGTCGATGGCGGCGCCGATCAGGTGCTTGTCCTTGATCGCATCGGCCAGGTGATCGAGCTCGACCACAGTGCCGCGAGCGGCGTTGATCAGGATGCCGCCCTTCTTCATTGCGCGGATTTCCTGCTCGCCGATCATCCACTGGGTGGACGGTAATTCCGGCACGTGCAAGGACACGATATCGGCCATGCCCAGCAGGTCATGCAGCTTGGCGACCTGGGTGGCATTGCCCAGCGGCAGCTTGGTCACGGTGTCGTAGAAGAACACCTGCATGCCAAGGGCTTCGGCCAGCACGGAAAGCTGGGTGCCGATCGAACCGTAGCCGACGATGCCGAGCTTTTTGCCACGGATCTCGAAGGAATTGGCCGCACTCTTGATCCAGCCGCCACGGTGGCAGGAAGCGTTCTTTTCCGGGATGCCGCGCAGCAGCAGGATCGCCTCGGCCAGTACCAGTTCTGCGACCGAGCGGGTGTTCGAGTAGGGCGCGTTGAACACCGCGATACCGCGCTCGCGGGCGGCGTTCAGGTCGACCTGGTTGGTGCCGATGCAGAAGCAACCGACCGCGACCAGCTTCTTCGCGCAATCGAAAATTTCTTCGGTCAACTGGGTGCGCGAGCGAATGCCGATGAAGTGGGCGTCGGCGATCTTTTCCTTGAGCTGATCTTCCGGCAGCGAGCCGGTCAGGTACTCAATGTTGGTGTAGCCGGCTGCCTTGATGGTGTCCACGGCGGATTGGTGGACGCCTTCCAGGAGAAGGAACTTGATCTTGCTCTTGTCGAGAGAGGTCTTGCTCATCTGAGTACCTGTTGTCCCGGTGAAAATGTCAGGGAAAGCGGACAGCGCGGGCTGGCCGAGCCAGCGTATAGCCGCTGCCGCAAACCGAGCGCAGAGCACGATTCGCGGGGTGCGTATGCTAGCATGTTCTCCTTTTTACTTGCTCGGTTACGACCTGAAACGTTCTCAGGCCGACCATGAATATTGCGAGAGTTCCGTAGATGACCGACGTTGCCCTGATTGAACAGCTGAAGACCCTGGTTGAGCCTGGCAAGGTGCTGACCGACGCCGATTCGCTGAATACCTACGGGAAGGATTGGACCAAGCATTTCGCCCCGGCGCCGCTGGCCATTGTCTTCCCCAAGAGCATCGAACAGGTGCAGGCTATCGTCCGTTGGGCCAATGAGCAGCAGGTCGCACTGGTGCCGTCGGGCGGCCGCACCGGGCTCTCGGCCGCCGCTGTCGCGGCCAATGGCGAAGTGGTGGTGGCGTTCGATTACATGAACCAGGTACTCGGTTTCAGCGAATCCGACCGCACCGTGGTCTGCCAGCCGGGTGTGGTGACCAAGCAACTGCAACTGTTTGCCGAAGACAAAGGCCTGTATTACCCGGTGGACTTCGCTTCGGCGGGTTCCAGCCAGATTGGCGGCAATATCGGCACCAATGCCGGCGGTATCAAGGTCATTCGCTACGGCATGACCCGTAACTGGGTGGCCGGCCTGAAAGTCGTCACCGGCAAGGGCGATCTGCTGGAACTGAACAAGGACCTGATCAAGAACGCCACCGGTTACGACCTGCGTCAGCTGTTCATCGGCGCTGAAGGCACTCTGGGTTTCGTGGTCGAAGCCACCATGCGCCTCGACCGCGCGCCGCAGAATCTCACTGCGATGGTGCTAGGCGCAGCCGATTTCGACTCGATCATGCCGGTGCTGCACGCCTTCCAGAACAAGCTCGACCTGACCGCCTTCGAGTTCTTCTCCGATAAAGCGCTGGCCAAGGTGCTCGGCCGCGGCGATGTGCCGGCGCCGTTCGAAACCGAATGCCCGTTCTATGCCCTGCTGGAGTTCGAGGCGACCACCGAGGAAGTCGCCGAAGCGGCGTTGGCCACTTTCGAGCATTGCGTCGAGCAGGGCTGGGTGCTCGATGGCGTGATGAGTCAGAGCGAGCAGCAGTTGCAGAACCTGTGGAAGCTGCGCGAATTCATCTCTGAGACGATTTCGCACTGGACCCCGTACAAGAACGATATTTCGGTGACCGTGGCCAAGGTGCCGGCCTTTCTGCACGACATCGACGCCATCGTCGGCGAACACTATCCGGACTTCGAGATCGTCTGGTTCGGCCATATCGGCGACGGCAACCTGCACCTGAACATCCTCAAGCCGGACAACCTGAGCAAGGACGAGTTCTTCGCCAAGTGCGCCACGGTGAACAAGTGGGTGTTCGAGATCGTGCAGAAGTACAACGGCTCGATCTCCGCCGAGCATGGGGTCGGCATGACCAAGCGCGATTACCTGACGTACAGCCGTTCGGAAGCGGAGATTGCCTACATGAAAGCGATCAAGGCCGTCTTCGACCCCAATGGCATCATGAACCCGGGCAAGATCTTCGCCTGAGGCTTTGGCTGTAGGAGCGAACCATGCCCGCGATGCTTTTCGTCGCCGATTCGCAGGCATGGCCCGCTCCTACCCTACGTTCAACTGCATTTGCTCTACAGCACAGGAAAGCAGCGATGAGCTACCAGCATCAATACATCGATGGCACCCGCATTCACTTCCCGTTGGGCAAGGTGGTTTGTATCGGCCGCAACTACGCCGAGCATGCGAAGGAGCTGGATAACCCGGTGCCGAGCGAGCCGCTGTTGTTCATCAAGCCGGGCAGTTGCGTGGTGCCGCTGGAGGGCGGCTTCAACATCCCGACCGATCGCGGTGCGGTGCATTACGAGGCGGAAATCGCCGTGCTGATCGGCAAGCCCCTGTCGCGTACGCCGAACCGGGAAGAGGTACTGGACGCCATCTCCGGTTTCGCGCCGGCCCTCGACCTGACCCTGCGCGACGTGCAGGCGCGGCTCAAGGAAAAGAGCTATCCCTGGGAAATCGCCAAGTCCTTCGATGGTGCCTGCGTGCTCGCGCCATTCGTGCCGGCCAGCGCAATCGAAGAGCTGACCGACATCGGCATTCGCCTGAGCATCAATGGCGAAGTGCGTCAGGACGGGCACAGCCGCGACATGCTCAACCCGATCTTGCCGATGATCCAGCACATCTGCGGCCACTTCAGCTTGCAGCCGGGCGATGTGCTGCTGACCGGTACGCCGGCCGGCGTCGGCCCGCTGAGCCGTGGCGATGAGCTGCTACTGGAGCTGGTCGGCCACTCGCGTTTCGCCAGCCAGGTGTTGTAAGGTCGGTGGCCTCTGCATTGCAGGGGTCGGGGTTCTGTCAGGGATGGCGCAAGGGAACTGTCATGCAGTGACGGCTAGTTTGCCCGTCTTTGTCTTGTCGAGCCGGTGCATATGCCTAACCTGTTGTCTCGTCTGTGGCGTCCGCGCCGGCTCCTGCTGGCTGTCGTCGTCGTGGCCGTTGTGGTTGTCGGCTATACCCAGCATTGGCTCGGACAAGTGCTGTACTGGCTCGATGAGCACGAGGTCAGCCAGACCGAGCGCGATGCCAGCATCTGGTTGCCGGGTTACCGCGCGGTGATCCAGGCCAAGCCCTTGGCCGATCTGGATGACGACGAACCCTCGGACCTGACCTACAACCCGGGCAGCAAGACGCTGTTCACCGTCACCGGCATGAACCCTCAGTTGATCGAGTTGAGCCTGGATGGCGAGGTGTTGCGGCGTATCGACCTGATCGGCTTCTCCAACCCGGAAGGGGTGGCGATGCTGAGCAATGGCACTATGGCGATCACCGATGAGCGGCGGCGTACGCTGTCGATCTTCACGCTCGGCCCGCTGACCATCGAGTTGCGCGCCATCGATACCCAGGAGTTTGACCTGGGCTTTGCCGATTCGGGCAACAAGGGCTTCGAGGGCATCGCCTGGGACCCGGCCCAGCAGCGTTTGCTGCTGGGTAAAGAGCGCTCGCCCACGGCGCTGTTCAGCTGGAGCAGCGATGGCACGTCGGGGCTCGAGGGCAAGATGGTGCCGCTGCCCAGCGATCAGCTGTACATGCGTAACCTCTCGGCGCTGAGCGTCGACCCGCGCACCGGTCATTCCCTGGTGCTGTCGGCGCAGTCCAAGCTGCTGCTGGAGCTGGATGAGCAGGGTCAGCCGATCAGCTTCATCAGTCTGTACGGCGGCATGAACGGCCTGCACAAAAGCATCCCGCGTGCCGAGGGCGTGGCCATCGACGAGCGGGGCACCATCTACATGGTCAGCGAGCCGAACCTGTTCTATGTGTTTCGCAAGGAGCGCAAGCCTGAGCCCGCAGCGGCCAAGGTGTCGGCGCCTTAAGCTTGGCTTAAGGTGTAATTAAGCCTCAGTTCAGCCAGGCCCTTTAGTCTGACCCCATCAACCACTGTGATGGGAACCTCGCTATGAAAGCTCACGTACTCGCTCTGCTGTTTGTCCCACTGTTGTCCGGCGCGGCCCTGGCGGCCGGTGGTTACACCGGTCCGGGCGCCAATGCGCAGATCACCACGGTCGCCGCGGCCCTGGAGGCCGCCGACGATACGCCGGTGGTGCTGCAAGGGCAGATCGTCAAACGCCTGAAGGGCGATACCTACGAGTTCAAGGATGCCACCGGCACCCTCGAGGTCGAGATCGATGATGAGGATTGGCCGCCGCAAGCCGTGTCCGAGCAAGCCAAGGTCAAGCTCAGCGGTGAAGTCGAGCGTCACCTGAGCGGTCGCGAAATCGACGTCGACATCGTCGAAGTGCTGCACTAAGCCGCTGTTGCACTGAGCCACGGCCCACGGCGCGGATAGGCGCAACGTGGGCCTTGGTTTTTTCACTGCAGGTCTGGATCCCCGCCTTCGCGGGGATGACGGGTTACTTCAAGCGACGCTGTCGAAGCCCTGCAGCACGTTCACGGCATTGATGCCGATCTCCTCCACGGCATAGCCGCCTTCCATGACGAACAGGGTCTGCAGCCCGAGTTTGCCGATCGCTTCGCCCATCCGCAGGTAGTCCGGGCTGTCCAGCTTGAACTGCGAGATCGGGTCGGCCTTGAAGGTGTCCACGCCGAGCGACACCACCAACGCATCCGGCGCGTATGCGCTGATCTGCCGGCAGGCATCCGCCAGCGCCAGGCTCCAGGTCGACCAGTCGCTGCCGGCGGCCAATGGGTAGTTCAAGTTGAAACCTGTGCCGACGCCCGCCCCTTTCTCGTCGGCAAAGCCGAGGAAGTAGGGGTACTCGAAACGCGGATCGCCGTGGATCGAGGTGAACAGCACATCGGCGCGGTCGTAGAAAATATCCTGGGTGCCGTTGCCGTGGTGGTAGTCCACATCCAGCACCGCCACGCGTTTGGCCCCCAGGTCGAGCAGCGCCTGCACGGCGATGGCGGCGTTGTTCAGGTAGCAGTAGCCGCCCATGTAGTCGGCTGCAGCGTGGTGGCCGGGCGGGCGGCACAGCGAGAACACCCCGCGCGCGCCCTTGCTCAGTTCGGCCTGGCCGGTGAGGGCGACGTTGGCCGAGCTGAGAATGGCCTGCCAGGTGCCGGCGGTGATCGGCGCGCCGGCGTCGAACGAGTAGTAGCCGAGGCGGCCGTCGATGTCGCTCGGTTCCACTTGCCGCAGGCGCCGGGTCGGCCAGGCGATCGGCAGCATGTCGTGGCTGCGGCCGATGGCTTGCCAGTCGCTCCAGGCATTTTGCAGAAAGCGCAGGAAGCCCTCGCCATGCACCCGGCGGATCGGCGCCAGGCCGAAGTCCAGCGGGCTATGCACGGCGCCGAGGGCGACGGCTTTGGCTCGGTCGAGCACCATGTCGGCGCGGCTGGGCATTTCGAAGCAGGGCTTGAACTGGCCGCCGATCAGTTCGTGCTTGCCGTGGTGCAGGTGATGGTCGTCGCTATAAATGGTCAGCATGGGGGTGCTCCTCAGGCGCAGTCATGCCCGCCTGGGCCGGAATAACACGATTATCTGCCAGTTGCTTCTCGTAGGAGCGGGCCATGCCCGCGAAGGCTGTTGAAAAAACGCTTCGCGGGCATGGCCCGCTCCTACAAGTTCTGCACTCAGCCCGTTGGGGGGGTTATTTTTTCAACTTAGTCCAGACCTTGCTGCGCAGGGCCAGGGCTTTCGGCGAGCAGAGCTTGAACGGCTTCAGGCGGTCGAGTTTGTCGGCCGGAGTGTTGATCGCCGGGTCATCGAACAGCGCCTTGTCCATGAATTTGTCCGAGCCTTCGATAGCGTTGTTGTACTTGGCGAAGTTGGAGGCGGCGGCGATGTTCTCCGGCTGCATCATCCAGTTGATAAAGGCATGGGCCTCGGCGACGTTGGTGGCGTCTTTGGGGATCACCAGGTTGTCGATGAAGACGTTGATGCCTTCCTTCGGATAGACATAGGTGAGGGTCGAGCGCTGCGCGTGGGCGCGGTGGAAGGCGCCGTTCCACTGTTCGTGCATCGCCACTTCGCCGGCGGCCATCCGTTCGATGGTGCCGTCGCTGTTGTACATGGCCAGCATGGGCTTCTGCTTGAGCAGCACTTCCTGGATCTGCAGCGCGACCTTGGGGTCTTCGGTGCACGGGTCTACACCCAGATAGAAGGCCGCCGGGATGTACACCTCTTCGATGGAGTTGAGGGCCACCACCTTGCCTTTGAGCTCGACCGGTGGCTCGAAGAAGGGTTTCCAGCTCTCTTCCAGTTTGCCGCCCGGCACCTGGGCGCTGTCGTAGCTATAGCCGGTGGTGCCCCACAGGTACGGCACGCTGTAGTCGTGGCCGGGGTCGAAGCGCAGGGTCTGGAAGGTCGGCTTGAGGTTCTTCAGGTTCGGCAGCTTGCTCTTGTCGAACTTCTGCAGCAGATCCTCTTTGACCATGATTTCGATAAAGCTGTCGGACGGAACCACTACGTCGTAACTGCCGCCGCCGGCTTTCAGCTTGGCCAGCAGGGTCTCGTTGGAGTCGTAGGCGTCCAGTGTGGCCTTGATTCCAGTGTCGGCCTCGAACTTCTTCAGCAACTCCGGCGGGTAGTAGTCCGACCAGTTGGCGAAGTGCAGCGTGCCCGCCGCCTGCGCCGAACTGGCGAGGCTGAGACCGCAGAGGATGGACAGCGCGAGCGAGGTACGGCGTAGGTGCATGGCAAAGCTCCTTACAGGTCGTGGTGAGGTCAGCGTTTGCGCTGACCGACGTAGTAGGACAACGCAACAAAAGCTATGGAAATCACAAGAATGATCGAGGAAATCGCATTGATCTTCGGCGAAATACCCATGCGAATAGAGCTGAAGATGTACACCGGCAGGGTAGTGGCGCCGGCGCCGGCGACGAAGTAGGTGATGACGAAATCGTCCATGGAAATGATGAATGCCAGCATCGCCCCCGAGACGATCCCCGGCATCAGCAGCGGAAAGGTCACCTTCCAGAACGCGCGCCAGGGCGAGGCGTAGAGATCGGCGGCCGCTTCCAGCAGTTGCGGGTTCATGCCCTCCAGGCGGGCGCGGATCGGCAGGTAGGCGAAGGGAATGCAGAACACCACATGGGCGATCAGGATGGTGAACAGCGACAGCTTCAAACCGATAAAGGCGAAGAACATCAGCGTCGACACCGCGGTGACGATTTCCGGCACCAGCAGCGGCAGGCCGAGCACGCCGCTCATCAAGGTCTGCCCGCGGAAGGCCCGGCCGCGCATGCCCAGTGCGGCCAGGGTCGCCAGGCTGGTGGCGATCAAGGTGGCGAAGGTGGCGACGATCAGTGAGTTCTTTGCCGCCCTGACGATGTCCGGGTCGTTGGCCACCACCGAGTACCATTTCAGGCTGAAACCTTCCCAGAGCGTCGCCGATTGCCCGCCGTTGAAACTCAGCACCACCAGCACGATGATCGGCAGGTAGAGGAAAATGAAGAAGAACCACGCCGCCGGGCGCATGCCGGCGAAACGCCAGAGGGGATTCTGCGTGTTCATGGGTGGCCCCCGGCGGTGCCCGGTTTGAAGCGCAGGCTGTAGACCAGCATAGCCAGCAGTACGAAAGTCAGCAGGGCGAAGGACAGCGCGGCGCCCAGCGGCCAGTTGTGCGAGCTGCCGAACTGCAGCTGGATCAGATTGCCGATCATCAGCGTCTTACCTCCGCCCAGCAGCTCCGGAATGATGTAGTTGCCCAGCGAGGGGATGAACACCAGGATGCTGCCGGCGACGATGCCGGGCATGGCCAGCGGCACGATGATCCGCTTCAGCGCTTGGAAGCGGTTGGCGCCCAGGTCGAAGGCCGCCTCCACCAGGCGCCAGTCGAGCTTTTCCAGGCTGGTGTAGATCGGCAGCACCATGAACGGCAGGTAGGTGTAGAGCAGGCCGATGATCACCGCGTTGTCGGTGTAGAGCAGGCCGAGGCCCTGTTCGGTCAGCTCCAGGCCTTGCAGGCCTTCGTCGACCAGGCCGCCGTTGCGCAGCAGCAGCATCCAGGCGTAGGCGCGCACCAGCAGGTTGGTCCAGAACGGCACGGTGACCAGGAACAGCAGCAGGTTGCGTTTGCGCTCGGTCTGCAAGGCCAGGTACAGCGCAGTGGGAAAACCGATCAGCAGGCAGCCGGCGGTGGTCAGGATCGACAGCCAGAATGAGCGCTGGAAGATCTGCAGGTAGTCGGTGTTGAACACCAGGCTGTCGTCCAGATCGCGCTCGTAGAAGAAGTTGCGGTAGGCCTCCAGCGAATACTGGCCCCACTTCACGCCGCCGTAGTCGCCCGATTGCAGAATCGAGACGACGAACATGATCCCCAGCGGCAGCAGCATGAACACCAGCAGGGTCAGCATGGCCGGTGCGCTCAGCAGCAGGCGGCGGTTGAGCTGGCGGCGGGCGGCGAGCAGGCGCGGGTTGTTCATTCGTGCAGAACCTTGATCGCCGTGGCCGCGACCCGCACGCGCACCCGTTCGCCGGGGCCATAGGCGCAAAGCGCGCCGTCGCGGTTCTGCTGGCGCACGCGAAAACCGCTCTGCCCGGCGACTTGCAGGTGGTAGACGGTGTCGGTGCCGACATACACGACGTTTTCCACCAGCGCGTCCAGTTGCCCATCCTCTGCCAAGCTGACCCGCTCGGGACGGATGGCCAGGGTCACCGGGCCGCGTTTGCTGCTGAAGGCGCTGAGCAGTTGGCCGTCGGCCAGGCGCACACCGGTTTCCAGCGCCTCGGCGGCGAGGAAGTTGGTTTCGCCGATGAAGTCCGCCACCGTGCGGTTGACCGGCGCTTCGTAGATCTCGGTCGGGGTGCCGACTTGCAGCACCTGGCCCTTGTTGATCACGGCGATGCGGTCGGACATGGTCAGGGCTTCTTCCTGGTCATGGGTGACGAAGATGAAGGTGATGCCGGTTTCGTGTTGCAGGCGTTTCAACTCGATCTGCATGTCTTTGCGCAGCTTCTGGTCGAGGGCCGAGAGTGATTCGTCGAGCAGCAGCACCTTGGGCCGGTTGGCCAGTGCGCGGGCCAGGGCGATGCGCTGTTGCTGGCCACCGGACAGCTGGTCGGCGCGGCGTTTGCCGACTTCCGGCAGTTTGACCAGTTCGAGCATGGCGCCGACCGTCTGGTCGATTTCGTTTTTCGACAAGCCACGCATCTCCAGGCCGAAGCCGATGTTCTGCGCCACCGTCATGTGCGGGAACAGCGCGTAGCTCTGGAAGACGGTGTTCACCGGCCGGCGGAACGGCGGCTGGTCCTGCATCGGCTCGCCGTACAGGCGGATGGTGCCGGAGCTGGGTTGCTCGAAGCCGGCGATCAGCCGCAGGAGGGTAGTCTTGCCGCAGCCGGAGGGGCCGAGCAGGGTGAAGAATTCGTTGGCGTGGATTTCCAGCGAGACGTTGTCGAGGGCTTTGACGCCCTGGCCCGGATCGCCAAACTCCATGCACAGATGTTCGATGCTGATCGCGCTGGACATGTCGGTATCTGACTCTAACGTGTTGTTATAGTTGGCTTTTATCTTGGTAGAAGCGAGCATGTCGCGCTTTGCTTCGATTCTGGCAGTGCGCCGCGCGGCTAAGAACGATAGATCAGGACAAAAGGGGATAATCGTGGCCAAGTTGCGTGGCGTGGCGGCCATTCAGGCCTCGATCTTTGCCGCCGTCATCCCCGCGAAGGCGGGGACCCAATAAACAAGAGCGCGCCTAGCGCCGATACAGGCTTGGCGTCTGCCCGCTCCAGCGCTGGAAGGCGTGGCGAAAACTGGCGGTCTCGCTGTAACCGAGCTGTTCGGCGATCAGGTAGATCGGCAGGTCGGTCTGCATCAGCAACTGGCGCGCCTTGTCATAGCGCACTTCGTCCAGCAGGCGTTGGTAGCTGGTGTTCATCCGCTGCAAGTGGCGGCGCAGGGTTCGCGCACTGCGATGCAGTTGGCCGGCGACCCGTTCCAGGCTGCTGGCCTCGCGCAGATGGCTGGCCAGGTGCTGGCGGATCTGTTCGAGCACGTCGTGGCCGCTGTTGAGCTGGGCGTCCAGCTTCAGGCATTGCTGTATGCCGTAGTGACAGGTCACCGGATCGGCCAGCGGCAGCTTGCGGTCGAGCAGCGCGGCGTTGAAGCACAGCGCGCTCGTGGAGGCGCCGAAATCTACCGGGCAGCCGAACTTTTCCGTGTAGGCCTGGGCGTGCAGCGGTTGGCGGAAAGGCAGTTGCACCCGGCGCGGGCGCACCGCTTCGCCGAGCAGGTCCTGGATCACCGTGAGCAGTGAGGTCAGGCACAGTTCGGTGTTGAACACCGTCAACTCCGGGGCGTAGCGGTAGCCGCTGGCCACCAGGCGAGCCTCGTCGCCGTCCTGTTGCAGGCTCAGCTTGAAGTAGGTGCCGAGCAGAGCCGGATGGGCCAGCGCCAGGCTCAACGCATCGCGCAGGGTCGGGCTGGCGAGCATGCTGTAGCCGAGGATGCCATAGGCCGAAACGTGCATGCGCAGGCCCAGCGACAGGCCGAGCGCCGGGTCGCGGGTGCAGTGGATGGCATTGGCGAAGACCCGCAGCTCCTGGGCGTGGCTGATCAGTTTGTCCGGAGCTTCCAGGTCGGCGCTGCTCAGGCCGCTGTCTTGCAGCAAACGCTGGCGCGGCACGCCGCTGATGCTGAGCTGGCCGACCGCCAGGGCGATGGTGTGCAAGGTGTTCAGGGCACGCTCTTCGGGTAGCAATGACACAACCATTCTCAGTCCCTTATGTGCTTGTTCTTGTAACGCTTGAATCTAGTCGGCTTCCACGACATTGGGGGCGTTAAGCTTCAATTCAGCGTGGCTGTGTTATTTCTAGCCGATCCTGTCCGAGTGAGCCCAACCCGATGCGTCACCTGCTGACCCTGAAATACCTGCTGGGTGCCCTGCTGCTGGGCCTGTTGTTGCTGTTGGCGCTGGTTGCCCAGGAGTTTCGCCTGTTCGAGCGGGCCTGGTTCCCGGTGCAAGAATGGCGCCACAGCAACGAGTGGCGAAACGTGTCGATCTGGCTGCCGGACTACCACGTGGCGCTGGAGGCGCAGGTGATTGTCGGGCTGGATGATGATGTGTCCGCGCTGACCTACGACCCGGATCGCAAGACGCTGTTCACCGTGACCAACCAGAATCAACAGCTCATCGAACTGTCGCTGGATGGCCGGGTTTTGCGGCGCATCCCCTTGCTGGGGTTCGGCGATCCGGAGGCGATCGAGTACATCAGCCGGGGGCTTTATGTGATCACCGACGAGCGTGAGCAACGGCTGATCAAGGTGCGTCTGGATGAGGGCTCGACACCGATCAATGCGGCCGGTGCCCAGCAGCTGACGCTGGGCATCGGCCTTAGCGGCAACAAAGGTTTCGAGGGCTTGGCCTATGACCCGACTGGCAAGCGCCTGTTCGTCGCCAAGGAGCGCGACCCGGTGCGTATCTATGAGGTGCACGGCTTCCCGCATACCAATTCGGAACGCCCCTTCGCCGTGCATGTGGTCGACGACCCCGAGCGCGATGCCGGCCTGTTCGTTCGCGACCTTTCCAGCCTCGATTTCGACATCCGCACCGGCCATCTGCTGGCCTTGTCCGATGAGTCGCGCTTGGTACTGGAGCTGAATGCCGACGGCCGGCCGATCAGCAGTTTGTCGCTGCTGCGCGGCCAGCACGGGCTGAAGAAAAGCGTGCCGCAAGCCGAAGGTATTGCCAGCGACGATGCCGGCAATATCTATCTGGTCAGCGAGCCGAACCTCTTCTATGTGTTCAGGAAGCGGAGCGACTAGGTGCGGCGCGGTTTTTAGCTGTCGTCCTGCAGGGTGGCGGAGGGGGCGTTGCTGGTCACCGACTGCATGCCCTGTACGCAATTGGCAGGCGTGCTGTACATCTGGCTTTGCCCGATGACCTGGCCATTGCTGGCCTTGAGCACGAAGTGGTGCTTGCCACTGCTGCTGGCTTTGACTTCGAAAGCGCCTTCGCGGTCGACATTCTTGCGCACCGATTCGATGCCGTTCAGGGCCGAGTCTTTGGCCTTGTACAGTTCGCTGGTGAGGATGATTTCGCCATTGCCGGCGAGCAGGTTGAAGTGGAACTGGCCGTCACTGGCTTTCTTCAGGTGGAATTTGCTAGCCATAATTGACCTCCTGGTCGTTGGGGGAGCCCGATTCAGGCTAGTCCCCCATTGGCGTATCGGCTAGCGCGGTCGATCAGCGGCGCAGGGTTTTCACCCCGTCGCCGGTGCCGAGCAGCAGCAGGTCGGCGGGTCGCGCGGCGAACAGGCCGTTGCAGACCACGCCGACGATGGCGTTGATCCGGCTCTCCAGCTCTAGCGGGTCGAGGATCTGCAGGTTGAACACGTCGATGATGATATTGCCGTTGTCGGTGGTCACCCCGTCGCGGTACACCGGGTCGCCACCGAGCTTGACCAGCTCGCGGGCGACATGGCTGCGGGCCATGGGGATCACTTCCACCGGCAGCGGGAAGCTTCCGAGCACCGGCACCAGCTTGCTGCCGTCGGCGATGCAGACGAAAGTCTTGGCCACGGCGGCGACGATTTTCTCGCGGGTCAAGGCCGCCCCGCCGCCCTTGATCAGCTCCAGGCGTTCGTTGCTCTCATCGCAGCCATCGACATAGAACTCCAGTCCGCTGACGGTATTGAGCTCATACACCGCAATGCCGTGGCCTTTCAGGCGCTGCGCGGTGGCTTCCGAGCTGGCCACGGCGCCGTCGAAGGCACCTTTGTGCCGGGCCAGTGCATCGATGAAGCAATTGGCGGTGGAGCCGGTGCCAACCCCGACGATGCTCTTGTCATCCAATTGCGGGAGGATGAAATCGACAGCGGCCTGCGCCACCGCCTGTTTGAGTTGATCCTGAGTCATGCGGGCTCCACGGCGAACGGAAAATCTGAAGGCGCCGATTATAGCCTTATGGCGCGGTAAAACCCCCTGATTCGTATGGTCGTTTGGCTGAGCCGTGGGGTAGACTCCTTGATCCCCGCAAGCCTGCCAGCGATGCCTTCCGATGCTTGAACAGTACGTTAAGAAGATCCTCACCTCGCGCGTTTACGACGTTGCCGTGGAAACGCCGCTGCAAGCGGCCCGTCAGCTCTCCGAGCGGCTCGGCAATCAGATTCTGCTCAAACGCGAAGACTTGCAGCCGGTGTACTCCTTCAAAATTCGCGGCGCCTACAACAAGCTGGCGCAGTTGAGCGAGGCCGAAGCCGCCCTGGGCGTGGTCACCGCCTCGGCCGGCAACCACGCCCAGGGGTTGGCGCTGGCGGCCAAGGTGCTGGGGATCAAGGCGACCATCGTGATGCCCAAGACGACCCCGGAGATCAAGGTCGAAGGCGTGCGTTCGCGTGGCGGCCGGGTCGTGCTGCACGGCGACTCCTTTCCCGAGGCGCTGGCCTATTCGTTGAAGCTGGTCGAGGAAAAAGGCTACGTCTATATCCACCCCTACGATGACCCGCACACCATCGCCGGCCAAGGCACGGTGGCGATGGAGATCCTCCGTCAGCACCCCGGCCGGTTGGACGCGATCTTCGTGCCGGTCGGTGGCGGCGGCCTGATCGCCGGCATCGCCGCCTACGTCAAATACCTGCGCCCGGAAATCAAGGTGATCGGCGTCGAGCCGGATGACTCCAACTGCCTGCAGGCGGCGATGGCCGCCGGCGAGCGCGTGGTGTTGAGCCAGGTCGGGATGTTCGCCGATGGCGTGGCGGTGGCGCAGATCGGCGCGCACGGCTTCGAGATCTGCAAAGACCATGTCGACGAGGTGATCACCGTCAGCACCGACGAGATCTGTGCGGCGATCAAGGACATCTACGACGACACCCGCTCGATCACCGAGCCGGCCGGCGCCTTGGGCGTGGCCGGGATCAAGAAGTATGTCGAGCGTGAAGGGTGCAGCGGCCAGGTGCTGGTGGCCATCGATTCCGGCGCCAACGTCAACTTCGACCGTTTGCGCCATGTCGCCGAGCGCGCCGAGTTGGGCGAGGGCCGCGAGGCGATCATCGCCGTGACCATTCCGGAGCAGCCGGGCAGTTTCAAGGCGTTCTGCGAGGCCATCGGCAAGCGGCAGATCACCGAGTTCAATTACCGCTACCACACCGACAAGGAAGCGCACATCTTCGTCGGCGTGCAGACCCACCCGGAAACCGACCCGCGCGAGGCGTTGGTGAAAAGCCTGCAGGCGCAGGGCTTCCCAGTGCTCGACCTGACCGACAACGAGCTGGCCAAGCTGCATATCCGTCATATGGTCGGTGGCCATGCGGTGCGGGTCAGCGATGAGGTGGTGTATCGCTTCGAGTTCCCGGAACGCCCGGGTGCGCTGTTCAACTTCCTCAACAAGCTGGGCGGGCGCTGGAACATCTCCATGTTCCACTACCGCAACCACGGCGCGGCCGATGGGCGGGTGGTGGTCGGCTTGCAAGTGCCGACGGAGCAGCGCCATCTGGTGTCGGAGGCGCTGGAGGAGATCGGCTATCCGTACTGGGATGAGAGCGACAATCCGGCCTACCAACTGTTTCTCGGCTGAGAATCGGTATCTAGGCTCAACACCATTACTGACAGGGATGCACCCATGGATCACTACCTGCTGCTGAAGATTCTCCACAGCCTGCCCGCCATCCTGCTGCCGCTCGGGGTGATTGCCCATATCCTGCTGCTGTGGAAGGCCCAGCGGCGCGGCGAGCCCGCGCTACTGGCGCGCAAGCTGCGCCGTACCCGCCTGCTCAGCCTGCCGATTCTGGGTGTACTGGCCCTGACGCTGCCCGTCAGCGGCTGGCAGCTGGTGCACATGGTCGGCTGGCCGCTGGGCCAGTTCTGGCTGCTGGGCAGCGCCGTGCTGTTTGCCCTGCTGGCGCTGTTCGGTCTGCTGCTGGCCGGCCGCCTCGCCGCCTGGGAAGCGCTGGGCGATACCCCGGCACCGCAGCGGCTGCTGCGCTTCAGCGCCGCCTATGCCGGGCTGATCCTGGTGCTGCTGGTGGCGATTCTTGGCTTGATGGGCGCCAAGCCGGCATGACTTATTGATGAGTGTCGCCGCGCCCCACCCATGCTAAGGGCCGGCTTCCCGGGGACGACGGTGCAAGGGTTGCGGGCGGTGTCGGCTTCGAACCCGGCCTAGCGCAGGGAAATCACCGGCCAGCCGCGTTGCATGGCCTCGGCCCGCAGCTTCGGGTCGGGGTCGACGGCGAAGGGGTGGCTGACTTGTTCCAATAGCGGCAGGTCGTTCATCGAGTCGCTGTAGAAGGTACTGTTTTCCAGGGTCATACCGGTTTGCGTCAGCCAGCGGTTGAGGCGGGTGACCTTGCCTTCCTTGAAGCACGGCACGTCGGTCGTGCGCCCGGTATAGCGCCCACCCGCCAGCTCGCACTCGGTCGCCAGCAGGGTGTCGACGCCCAGGCGTGCGGCGATCGGCGCGGTGACGAAGCGGTTGGTGGCGGTGATGATCAGCAGTTTGTCGCCGGCCGCGCGATGTTCGGCCAGCAGCGCTTCGCCCTTGGCCAGGATGATCGGCTCGATGCAGTCGCGCATGAATTCGCGGTGCCATTGCTCGAGTTGCGCCATGTCGCTGCGGCCCAGAATCTCCAGGCTGAAATTCAGGTAGTCGGTGATATTCAGGTGGCCGGCCAGGTAGTCCTGATAGAAGGCATCATTGCGCGCCTTGTACGCCACGCCGTCGAGAATCCCGCGTTCGCACAGGTAATCACCCCAGGCGTGGTCGCTGTCGCCGGCCAATAAGGTGTTATCAAGATCGAATAAAGCCAGGCGCATGTTAGTTTCTCGCTGCTCTTGTTGAACTCAGGGGCTGGAAAAAAGGCTGACAGAATACGAGCTTTCGCCCAGCCTGCCCATAAGGCGGGCTGCCGCGTTGCTGCTGTCACGACCTTTGTGAAAGAATGCCGAAACAAGCGTTTGCGAGGTTGTGTGCCGTGATCGATTCTGATGGTTTTCGCCCGAATGTCGGCATCATTCTGACCAATGATGTCGGCCAAGTGCTGTGGGCGCGTCGTATAAATCAGGATGCCTGGCAGTTTCCGCAAGGCGGGATCAATGATCGCGAGTCGCCGGAAGAGGCCCTGTATCGCGAATTGAACGAAGAAGTCGGCCTGGAACAGCAGGATGTGCAGATTCTTGCCTGTACCCGTGGCTGGTTGCGCTATCGTCTGCCGCAACGTTTGGTGCGGACCCATAGCCAGCCGCTGTGCATCGGCCAGAAACAAAAGTGGTTTCTGCTGCGCCTGAAGTCTGCGGAAGAGCGGGTGCGCATGGACCTGACCAGCAAACCCGAGTTCGATGGCTGGAAATGGGTCAGCTACTGGTATCCGTTGGGCCAAGTGGTGACATTCAAGCGCGAGGTATACCGCCGCGCGCTCAAGGAACTAGCACCGCGCCTGTTGGCGCGCGACTGACTAAGACGCACTACTGACTAAGGAGCCGACCCCGAGCCATGCTCAACACGCTGCGCAAGATCGTCCAGGAAGTGAACTCCGCCAAAGATCTCAAGGCGGCGCTGACGATTATTGTGCAGCGGGTCAAAGAGGCGATGGGCAGCCAGGTCTGCTCGGTGTACCTGCTCGACCCGGAAACCAATCGCTTCGTGCTAATGGCCACCGAGGGCTTGAACAAGCGCTCGATCGGCAAGGTCAGCATGTCGCCGAGCGAAGGCCTGGTCGGCCTGGTCGGTACCCGCGAAGAGCCGTTGAACCTGGAAAACGCGGCCGATCACCCGCGCTACCGCTACTTCGCCGAAACCGGTGAAGAACGCTACGCCTCCTTCCTCGGCGCGCCGATCATCCACCACCGGCGGGTGATGGGCGTGTTGGTGATCCAGCAAAAGGAGCGCCGCCAGTTCGACGAGGGCGAAGAGGCCTTCCTGGTCACCATGAGCGCGCAGCTTGCCGGGGTGATCGCCCACGCCGAGGCCACCGGCTCGATCCGTGGCCTGGGCAAGCAGGGCAAGGGCATCCAGGAAGCCAAGTTCCTCGGCGTGCCGGGTTCGCCGGGTGCGGCCGTGGGGACCGCGGTGGTCATGTTGCCGCCCGCCGATCTGGAAGTGGTGCCGGACAAGACCGTCGATGATATCGCCGCCGAGCTGCTGCTGTTCAACCAGGCGTTGGAGCGGGTGCGCGCGGACATGCGGGCGCTGTCGGCCAAGCTGGCGACGCAACTGCGCCCGGAAGAGCGCGCGCTGTTCGACGTGTACCTGATGATGCTCGACGACGCCGCCCTGGGTAGCGAAGTGACCACGGTGATCAAGACCGGCCAGTGGGCGCAGGGCGCCCTGCGCCAAGTGGTCGGCGAGCACGTCAATCGCTTTGAATTGATGGACGATGCTTACTTGCGCGAGCGCGCCTCGGACGTCAAGGACCTCGGCCGCCGTTTGTTGGCCTACCTGCAGCAGGCGCGGCAGAACAACCTGGTCTACCCGGACAACACCATTCTGGTCAGCGAGGAGCTGTCGCCGGCGATGCTCGGCGAAGTACCGGAAGGCAAGCTGGTCGGCCTGGTTTCGGTGCTCGGTTCGGGCAACTCGCATGTGGCGATTTTCGCCCGCGCCATGGGTATTCCCACGGTCATGGGCGCGGTCGACCTGCCGTATTCGAAGATCGACGGCATTCAGCTGATCGTCGATGGTTACCACGGCGAAGTCTTCACCAACCCCAGTGAGGTGTTGCGCAAGCAATACGCCGAGGTGGTCGAGGAAGAGCGCCAACTGACCCAGGGCCTGAGCGCGCTGCGCGAACTACCGTGCGAGACCCTGGATGGCCACCGCATGCCGCTGTGGGTCAATACCGGCCTGCTCGCCGACGTGGTGCGCGCCCAGGAGCGCGGTGCCGAAGGCGTGGGCCTGTATCGCACCGAAGTGCCGTTCATGATCAAGGACCGCTTCCCCAGCGAAAAAGAACAGATGCTGATCTATCGCGAGCAGCTGGCGGCTTTCCACCCGCTGCCGGTGACCATGCGCAGCCTGGATATCGGTGGTGACAAGGCACTGTCGTATTTCCCGATCAAGGAAGACAACCCGTTCCTCGGCTGGCGCGGCATTCGCGTCACCCTCGACCACCCGGAAATCTTCCTGGTGCAGACCCGCGCCATGCTCAAGGCCAGCGAAGGGTTGGACAACCTGCGCATCCTGCTGCCGATGATCTCCGGCACCCATGAGCTGGAAGAGGCGCTGCACCTGATCCACCGCGCCTGGGGCGAGGTGCGCGACGAAGGCACCGACGTGCCGCTGCCGCCGGTCGGGGTGATGATCGAAGTGCCTGCCGCGGTCTATCAGGTGCGCGAACTGGCGCGCCAGGTGGACTTCCTCTCGGTCGGCTCGAATGACCTGACGCAATACCTGTTGGCGGTGGACCGCAATAACCCGCGGGTCGCCGACCTCTATGACTTCCTCCATCCGGCGGTGCTGCAGGCGTTGCGGCTGGTGGTCGACGGCGCCCACGCCGAAGGCAAGCCGGTGAGCATCTGCGGCGAGATGGCTGGCGACCCCTCGGCGGCGGTGCTGCTGATGGCCATGGGCTTCGACGGCCTGTCGATGAACGCTACCAACCTGCCGAAGGTGAAATGGCTGCTGCGCCAGATCAGCCTGAGCAAGGCCAAGGAGCTGCTGGCGCAACTGATGACCATCGACAATCCGCAGGTCATCCACAGCAGCCTGCACTTGGCCCTGCGCAACCTTGGCCTCAGTCGGGTACTCAATCCCGCCGCGACGATTCAGGCCTAGAGCGGCCTGCGCGTGCCGCTTTCAGCCAAGCCCCTGTCCATGCACCTGCTGGCCAGCCTACGTCTGTCGGCTGCCAGCGGGCTGGTCTGTCAGGGACAGAGCCTGTGGCTGGTGGCCGACGACGGCTTGACCCTGCAGCATTACAGCCTGGACGGTGAGTGGCGGGCCGAGCTGGCGCTGCTGCCCGGCGAGTTGCCCGCAGACGCCAAGCAACGGAAAAAACTCAAAGCCGATTTCGAGGCCTTGCTGCTGCTGCCCGACGGTGCCTTGCTGGCGCTGGGCTCGGGTTCGACCAAGCGCCGCCGACGCGGTTGTCTGGTTCAGGCCGGGGTGGTGCGGGTCATCGACCTCGGCCCGCTGTATCTGAAGTTGGCCGAGCATTTCCAGGAGCTGAACCTGGAGGGCGCGGTGATTCATGGCGGCCAGTTGCTGCTGGCGCAGCGCGGCAATGGCGCGGGCGGGGAAAACGCCCTGGTGTTTCTCGATCTGCAACGAGCCTTGGCCGACCTCGATAACGATCAGTTGAGCCCGGGCGCTCTGCTGCGCACCCTGCCGGTGCCGCTGGGAGCACTGGACGGCGTACCGCTGGGCCTGACCGACCTCGGCGTGGACCCAGCCGGGCGCCTGTATTTCAGTGCCGCAGCCGAAGCCAGCGACTCCAGCTACCTGGACGGCGCCTGCGTCGGCAGCGTGCTCGGCCGCTTCGCGGCGGATTTCAGCATCGAACAGCTGATGCGCCTGCAGCCAACGGCGAAGATCGAAGGGCTGGCCTTTCAGGCCGACGGTCGCCTGCTGCTGGTGGCCGATGCCGACGACCCGACGGTGGCGGCGCCGCTGTTTGCCTTGGACGGCCTGCTCTAGTGGCCTGTTTGGTTAGTTCGATTAGTCAATTCCGGCGCCTGAGACCCCGATACGGCGTTGCGGCTCCTCACCCTAGCTGAGCGATGACTCGTCACAGCGCCTTGTCTCGGAACCTCCGTCATCCGGACTTGAGTTAACCCACTCACCGCACTGGCCACTAGCGGCCTGCCGTGGGTTCAATGCCGCCATGTCCAGCGGCTGGGTTCGGCGCCTCGCCGTACAGGCCGCTAGTCCTCCAGGCGGACCTCACCCAAGTGCGCGCCGTAAGGGCCATAACTGCGTTCGAGCAACTGTCGCCGGCCATCGGCCTGGACGATCAACACGCTGCTGGCGCGCGTGCCGTAGGTGCGGCTGGAGATGAAAATGCTCGACAGCAGCTGTTCGGTGGCCAAACCGAGGCCGGTATCCGGCAGTTCGGCTTCCGGCGCTTGTTGCGGATCGGCGAGAAGCTCCAGCAGGGTGGGTGCTTGCGGTGCGGCGAGGCAGTCGGCGAGCGCCGCCTTGGCCCGCAGCAACTTCGGCCAGGGCGTATCCAGGCTGGCATTGGACAGCCCATAGATGCCACTGCCCAGGCGCTGAGGCGTGCCTTCCCGGGAGTTGAAATACCAGAACTCGGTGCTGTTGCCGATCAGCAGGCTGAACCCGGCATAGTCGCTCGCCCGCAGCGCGATTTCGGCCAGGTAGGACTCCGGCGACTGTTGGCCACGCAGAAACTGCGCAACCAGCTCGCCGCGCGAGCGCCCGCCCTGTACTTGGCGTGGATTGCGGATATTGGTCAGCGCGGCGAAGCGGCCTTGGGCACCGATGCCCAGCCAGGCGCCGCCGGCCTCCAGGTCGCGCCCGGCGATCACCCCCGGGGCATCCGCCCAGGCGCCGAGCGGCTGGCTCGGGCGGGCATAGAACTCGTCACGGTTGGCGGCGAGCACCAGGGGGATGGCATGTCCCGGGCGCCAGGCGAATACGATCAAGCACATGCTAGGGTCCTCACGTTGCGAGTTTTTCGTGTACGCCAGCGGCATCCAGCTCGGCACCCACATGCACGCGAACCTTGCGCGCCCCGCTACCCCGGCCGAGCCCCTGCAGAACGCGCTCCTCGACCTGAGACAAGCCGCCTTCGAAGCGCTCCAGCGGCTGGGTCAGCAGCTTCGGCGGCAGGCTCAGGCGCAGGAAGCGCTTGGGCAGCAGTTCGCTCACTGCTTGCTTGAGTAGCCTATCGGCGATGCTGAATTCCGCCACCAGCAGCCGCAGGTTGCTGAAGGGCGGCGAGGCGAGCAGCCCCACGCTGCGCCCGCTTTCCAGGTGGCTCAGGCGCAAGCGGTTGCAGGCCAGCTTGAGGTAGAAGGTGTTATGCACGGCGCGAGGCCCTACGTGAGTGTCATTGCCACTGTACGCAAAGCCGTCGGTGGCATCCATCGCCGCAGGTGGAGGGGGGCAGGCGCATCCGTTACCATGCCGCATCGTTTTCCGGGGTTGCCCATGGAATTTCTACTCTACTTGCTGCTGGGCGCCGGCGCCGGTGTGCTCGCTGGGCTGTTCGGCGTCGGTGGCGGCATTATCATCGTGCCGGTGCTGGTGTTCAGTTTCACCGCCCAGGGCTTCGATGCGTCGATCCTCACCCACCTGGCGGTCGGTACATCGCTGGCGACCATCATCTTCACCTCGATCAACGCGGTGCTGGAGCATCAGCGCAAGGGCGCGGTGCGCTGGCCGATCTTTGCCTGGATGACCCTCGGGATTCTGCTCGGTGCCGGTTTCGGCGCGCTGACGGCGACGGCGATCAATGGCCCGCTGCTGCAGAAAATCATCGGCGTGTTCGCCATCATCATTGCGCTGCAGATGGCCCTGGAGCTGAAACCTAAGGCCAGTCGCGGCGTCCCGGGCAAGTTCGGATTGAGTGCGGCCGGCGTGGTGATCGGTTGGGCTTCGGCGATTTTCGGCATCGGCGGCGGTTCCTTGACCGTGCCGTTCCTGAGCTGGCGCAGCGTGCCGATGCAGCAGGCGGTGGCCACCTCGTCCGCCTGCGGCTTGCCGATCGCCGCGGCCAGCGCCCTGAGCTTCATGCTGCTGGGCTGGCACGATCCGCTGCTGCCGGCCTGGAGCCTGGGTTTCGTCTACCTGCCGGCGATGGCGGGAATCGCCATCACCAGTATGTTTTTCGCCCGCTTTGGCGCGCGCCTGGCGCACAAGTTGTCGCCGCGCCTGCTCAAGCGTCTGTTCGCCTTGCTGCTGCTCTGTGTGGGCACCAGTTTCTTGATTTAAAAAGCTGTTTTGAAAATGCCTACGCTCGGTGATGCGGCGTTGAAAACAGGCTCGGACTGCTCATTTACTCGATGTAAACTGCGTGCCCTCGCCTGTTTTCGCCTTGCCTGACCTTCGCTCGGCTATTTTGAAAACACCTTTTAAGGAGTCTACATGCTGGCTTTCCCGAACATCGACCCCGTGGCCTTGGCCATCGGCCCGCTGAAGATCCACTGGTACGGCCTGATGTACCTGATCGGCATCGGCGGCGCCTGGCTGCTGGCGTCGTACCGCCTGCAGCGGTTCGACGCCACCTGGAGCAAGGAGAAACTTTCCGACCTGGTGTTCTGGGTCGCCATGGGCGTGATTCTCGGTGGGCGCCTGGGCTACGTGCTGTTCTATGACCTTCAGGCCTATATCGCCAATCCGCTGCTGATCTTCGAAGTGTGGAAGGGCGGTATGTCGTTCCACGGCGGCTTTATCGGCGTGATGCTGGCGATGCTCTGGTTCGGCAAGCGCAACGGCAAGAGCTTCTTCGAGCTGATGGACTTTATCGCCCCGCTGGTGCCGATCGGCCTGGGCGCCGGGCGCATCGGCAACTTCATCAATGCCGAGCTGTGGGGCAAGGCCACCGACGTGCCATGGGCGATGATCTTCCCGACCGACCCGGCGCAACTGCCGCGTCATCCGTCGCAGCTCTACCAGTTCGCTCTCGAAGGTGTGGCGCTGTTCCTGGTGCTCTGGGCCTTCTCGCGCAAGCCGCGGCCGACCATGGCGGTCTCCGGTGTGTTCGCGCTGTTCTACGGGTTGTTCCGCTTTATCGTCGAGTTCGTCCGCGTGCCGGATGCCCAGCTCGGCTACCTGGCCTTCGGCTGGCTGACCATGGGTCAGGTGCTCTGCGTGCCGATGATCCTCGGTGGTATCGGTTTGATTGTCTGGGCTTATCGCCGTCCCACCACTGCACCACCCATTACCCGGGGAGCCGCGCAATGAAACAGTACCTCGAGCTGATGCGCCTGGTGCGCGAGACTGGCACCTTCAAGTCCGATCGCACCGGCACCGGCACCTACAGCCTGTTCGCCCACCAGATGCGCTTCAACCTGGCCGATGGCTTCCCGCTGGTGACCACCAAGAAGTGCCACCTGAAATCCATCATCCATGAGCTGCTGTGGTTCCTCCAGGGCGACACCAACATCAAGTACCTGCAGGACAACGGCGTGCGTATCTGGGACGAGTGGGCCGACGAAAACGGCGACCTCGGCCCGGTGTACGGTTACCAATGGCGCAACTGGCCGGCGCCGAACGGCGGCTCGATCGATCAGATCAGCAAGCTGGTCGAGATGATCAAAAAGAATCCGGACTCGCGCCGGCTGATCGTCTCTGCCTGGAACCCGGCGCTGGTCGACGAGATGGCCCTGCCGCCGTGCCATGCGCTGTTCCAGTTCTACGTCGCCGACGGCAAGCTCAGCTGCCAGCTGTACCAGCGCTCGGCGGATATCTTCCTCGGCGTGCCGTTCAACATCGCCAGCTACGCCTTGCTGACGCTGATGGTGGCGCAGGTCTGCGACCTGCAGCCGGGCGAGTTCATCTGGACCGGCGGCGACTGCCACCTGTATGCCAACCATATCGAGCAGACCGATCTGCAACTGACGCGCGAGCCGCTGCCGTTGCCGACCATGAAGCTCAACCCGGCAGTGAAAGACCTGTTCGCCTTCACGTTCGAGGACTTCGAGCTGGTCGGTTACCAGGCGCACCCGCATATCAGCGCGCCGGTGGCGGTTTAATCCATAGCGGTCGGCTGTGGGAGCGACTTCAGCCGCGATTCATTCGGCGCCTGAAACAGCTCTTCGCGGCTGAAGCCGCTCCCACGGTTGTGCCGGTTTGCGTGGGAGGGGCTTTAGCCGCGACTATTCCGGGCGATCAAGGTCGTGCCGAGGTGTTCGATCTGCTCCTGGCGCTCCATCTGTTCCAGGCGGGCGTTGGGGTTCAACGACGACCATTCGGGATGGGCGCGGGCCTTGTGCAACGTGTCCGGCAGTTTGCCTTCGCGCCAGCTGCTGTCCTGTGGCGCGGCCAGGTTGATGGCGTCCATCGCGGCGTGGCCGCGTGCTTCCAACGCTTGCAGCAGCAAGTGCTGACGCAGCGCCAGCAGGCGCAGCACGGCGTCGTCCACGGTCAGTTCGCGTTGCCCTTTGAGTTTGTCTTTCAGGCGTGAGCCATAGCTGCGCAGGGTTTGTGCGCCGCCACCGAGCAGCGCGCCCAGGGCCGCTGCCGCGCCCAGTGTCAGGCCACCGACCAGCAAGTCGATGCCGGCACCCGCCGCGGCGCCAGCGGCTATTCCGCTGCCGACCCGCACGCCGAGCTGTTTGAGGGTTTCCGGGTTGAACAGGTCGTCGCTCCAGCGCCCGTCGAGCAGCGGCAGGTCCGTCGCGGCGGCGTCTTCCGGGCGGAAGGCGTACAGGCGCAGCAGGGCTTCCACGCAGCGTTGCTCACGCTGGCGGATGGCTTCGCGCAGTTCGCGGATAGCGTCCTGCTCCAGCGTCGGTTGGGCGGCCACGCTGCGGCGGCAGGCGGCGCTGTCGAGCAGCAACTCGGCGATCAGCCGGGCGGCGCTGTGTTGGCGGGCGCGGGCCTGGGCTTCATGGTCGAGGATCAGGCGTTCCAGCGGCGGGCGGGACTTTTCCAACAGCAAGGCCAGGCTTTCATACAGGCGCCGTTCGCCATCCAGCGGCGGCGCCACCGTATCGAAGCGCACCAGCGCATGCAGGCCGAGGCGCGCCAGGGCTTCGCGCCAATCGCCTTCACGTTGCTGCGCGCTGGTGACGAAGTTCAGCACCGGCAGCAGCGGTTTGCCGCAACTGGCCAGCACCGCCAGCTCGTCGCGGTATTTGGCCAGCACCGGCTCGCGGGCGTCGATCACGTACAGGCCGGCATCCGAAGCGAGTAATTGGCGCAGCACCTTGGCTTCCTGCTCGAAGCGCTGGCGCGCCTCGCTGCCGTCGAGAAAACGCGTCAACCGCGCCGGGCCGTCGAGGCGCTCGCCGGGGCGATCAAGCCGTTCGAGGTAGTCGAGCAGGGCGATGGCATCTTCCAGCCCTGGCGTGTCGTACAACTCCAGCAGCGCTTCGCCATTCACCGACAGCCGCGCGCCCTCGACATGCCGGGTGGTGCTCGGCCGATGCGAGACTTCGCCGAAACCAACATCGCGGGTTAGGGTGCGCAGCAGCGAGGTCTTGCCGACGTTGGTGTGGCCGACCACGGCGAGCTTGAGGGGTTTGCTCATGGGCGGCCCTCTCCCCAACCCTCTGCCATAAATGGGCGAAGGGGCTGTCCGTGCCAGACCGTGGTATCGACCTGAGCATCACTCTCCCCCCTCCCGCTTACGGGAGAGGGGCCGGGGGCGAGGGCGGATGGGTGAAAAGTTTCAATCATGCCCGCTCTCCAGCCAGTTCAGCGGTGCGCTGTTGCTGTGGCTCAGGCCCAGTTTGGCCAGCGCGTGCTGCCAGTCGCCCAGTCGCTCGCTGTCGAGCATTTCGCCGGGTTGCGCTTGCAGCAGCCAGATGCGGGTGGCGCCGGCGCAGCGCGCCAGTTCACCGAGCAAGGTCAGGGTGCCGCGATCCGGCGAGCGCCGTGGATCGCAGGCGATGGCCAGGCGCGCCGGTGGAAACCGGCTGAGCTGATCGAGCAGATGCTGGCGCTGCTCGCGGCTATCGATCACCCCGGCATCGGCCACGCCGTGGGGCAGTGCGGGCGGCCAAGGGCGGCGCTGATCCAGCTCGATCGCGACCAACAGCGCGCCTTCGCTGCTGCTCGCCACCAGGCCGGATGTTGCTTCGGGCAACTGCGCGGGTGCGGGATCGGATACGCCCAAGCGTTCGCTGCTCGGCAGCAGGCGTTCGCGCAGCAGGCTGTAGCCGGGCAGGTTGAGATCCAGCGTCAGGGCGGTGCGCCCCCGACGCCAGCGCCACAGGCAGAACAGCGCCAGTAGGGCGCGTGGAAGTACGCCGTAAGCCAGCAATACCCCGACCAGCCAGGCGGCCCAGGTCTGCCGGGCGTTTTCGGCGAGCAGTGCGCTGTCACCACTGGCGCGGATCAGCTCGGCATCTGGCGTGCTGAAGCCGAGCACACTTGGCAGCGCGCCGAGCGCCTGGGTCAGCGCGACAAAAGTCTCGCCACTGAGGATGGTGGTTTCCCAGACAAAGCCGTAGCGGCGAGTGGCCAGGAGCGCTAGCAGGCTGAACAGTGCAACCAGCAGCGCCACCAGCCAGAGGCCATGCACCAGCAGGCCCAGGGCCCAGCGACTGAGACGCTGGCGTTGCAGCAACAGCAGCAGGGCCGGGGCCAGTTGCGCGGCCTGGGCGTCACGCGCGAGCTTTTCACTCAGCCACAGCCAGAGCCGCCCCAGCGTGCCAGCACTGTCGCCGGCAAAGGCCAGCCCGAGGGCCCAGCCGAGCAGCATCAGCAGGTGTAGGCCGAGCAGGCTGCCCAGCGCCCAGAACACATTGACCGGCCGTTGTCCGTCACCGAGCGCGGCGAGCGCCAGGCCGGCGCCGCTCAATAGCGCCAGAGCGAGCAGCAGAATCAACGCCAGTTGTGCGCCCTGGCGCCAATGCAGCAAGGCGCCGAGCAAGCCGTCGCGCTGCGCCAGCCACAGCGCGCGGTTCTCGATGCGGTGGGCCAGGTCGCCGCCCTCGGTCTGGGCCTGGCGGTTGGCTTCGCGATCCTCCAGCGGGCCGGCGTGTTCTTCGCGCAGGCGCACGGCTTCCGTCAGCCAGAGGCGTTGCAGGGGGGGGAGGGCGTGGGCGGGGCGATTCGGCTCGGTCACGCGGCGACTCGTTCTAAGGTTGTGTCCAGAGGATAACCGCTCAGGCTCGGCCCATCATCCGTTTGCTTTATTTCCAGGCCCCGGAGCCGGTATCCTCGCGCCCATGAAAAAGACCCTGCCCCTATGCATCATCGCCGCCCTCGCCGACAACCGTGTGATCGGGCGCGACAACCAACTGCCCTGGCATTTGCCGGCGGATCTCAAGCACTTCAAGGCCATGACCCTCGGCAAGCCGATCATCATGGGTCGCAAGACCTGGGATTCCCTCGGGCGGCCGCTGCCGGGCCGGCTGAATCTGGTGGTCAGCCGTCAGGCCGGCCTGCAACTGCACGGCGCCGAAGTCTTCCCTTCGCTGGCTGCCGCTATTGTCCGCGCGGATGAGTGGGCGCGCGCTGAAGACGCTGACGAGCTGATGCTGATCGGCGGTGCGCAACTCTACGAGCAAGGTCTGGAGCAGGCCGAGCGCCTGTATCTGACACGCGTGGCGCTGAGCCCGGAGGGCGATGCCTGGTTCCCGCCAGTGGACGCCGCCGCGTGGCGCCTGGCATCGAGCATCGAGCATGAGGCGACGGCGGAGAGTCCGGCCTATAGCTTTGAGGTCTGGGACAAACGCTGAGCGTCTCGCTAGGCTCCAAGCGCTGGTCGACGTTTCGCGCTTTTCCCTTATGCGCGCCGGCTCGCTTCGCCGGGCGGTGCGCTCTGTTTTGCCCGTGTCGAAGGCAATGAGGTTTTACCGCATGAAGGACAACACACCGGACGCCGTGGAGGCGGAAACCGTCGCCGAGTTATTCGTGCGTCATCCACTCTGGGAGGACGCGCTGGCGCTGCTGTTCGGCACCGCGATGGTGGCCCTGGGCATCACCTTCTACAGCCA
Organism: Pseudomonas sp. KH_027; assembly: GCF_057838565.1. Lineage (NCBI taxonomy): Bacteria > Pseudomonadati > Pseudomonadota > Gammaproteobacteria > Pseudomonadales > Pseudomonadaceae > Pseudomonas > Pseudomonas sp. KH_027. The sequence continues at coordinate 4,534,594 of NZ_CM174470.1, read as the reverse complement.
CGCCGGCTTGCTCACCGGTGGCATGGTCGGCTTGGCCTTTCTGCTCAAGTACCTGGCCGGTTGGCCGTTCGGCCTGGTGTTCTTCGTGCTCAACCTGCCGTTCTATCTGCTGGGGATATGGCGCATGGGGTGGAGCTTCACCCTGCGCACAGGCTGCGCCGTGGCCCTGGTTTCGCTGCTCGCCGAGCTGACCCCGCACTGGGTCTCCTTCACCCGGTTGAACCCGCTCTATGCCGCCCTGTTCGGCGGTTTCGCCATGGGTCTGGGTCTGCTCATGCTGTTTCGCCACCGGGCCAGCCTGGGTGGGGTGAACATCCTCGCCCTGTACCTGCAGGAGCGCTTCGGTCTGCGCGCCGGCGCGGTGCAGATGGGCATCGACGCGATTATCGTGCTGGCTTCTTTGTTCGTCATTGCGCCGGACAAGGTCGCGCTGTCGATTCTGGGGGCGGTGGCGTTGAACATGGTGCTGGCGATCAACCACCGCGCCGGGCGCTATATGGGCGTGAGCTGAGCGGGTCGACGCGTTGACCGCTCGTCCAGGGCGTAAACCACCGGCGCGCAGGCGCTTCTAGACGCTCACGTCGAGTTCCTCGAGGTGGGCGCAGGCAGTTCGATCAGCTCGGCGTCGATCCGGCCATTGTCGATGCGCAGCAGCGCCAGTGAGATCGGCAGCTTGAAACGGCGGGGTCCGGCACTGCCGGGGTTGATATAGAGCACACCGTGCTTCAGCAGTTGCAGCGGTTTATGCGAGTGGCCGGTGACCACCACATCGATGCCGGCGGGCAGTTGCTCGGGCACGTTCGCCCGCGCATGGACGACATAAATACCGATACCACCGATCCGCAGCACCGCCTCGGCCGGAATGGCGCTGGTCCAGGCATCGCCCTCGTCGTTGTTGCCACGCACCACGGTCAGTGGCGCCAGCTCACGCAGGGCATCGAGGATTTCCGGCTTACCGATATCGCCGGCATGGATGATGTGTGCGCAGCCCTGTAACGCCGCGAGCGCTTGTGGACGCAGCAGGCCGTGGGTGTCGGAGATCAAGCCGATGCGCATGCGGGTTCCTTCTTGCGGCAGAAGTCTTGGTCATAATAAAAAAACCCGGCAGTTACGCCGGGCTTTTTTTGTTTCGGTTGGGCGCTTACGGCACCAGCTTGTCGAGCATCGCCTTGTCGCGTACCGCGCCTTTGTCGGCACTGGTGGCCAGCAGGGCGTAGGCCTTCAGCGCGGTGGTCACCTTGCGTGGGCGGACTTCCACGGGCTTCCAGCCTTTCTTGTCCTGCTCATGACGACGGTGCGCCAGTTCCTCGTCGCTCAGCAGCAGGTTGATGCTGCGGTTATGGATGTCGATCAGCACCTTGTCGCCTTCGCGCACCAGGCCGATGGCGCCGCCCGCTGCGGCTTCCGGCGAGGCGTGGCCGATGGACAGGCCCGAGGTGCCGCCGGAGAAACGCCCGTCGGTGAGCAGGGCGCAGGCTTTGCCCAGGCCCTTGGATTTCAGGTAGCTGGTGGGGTAGAGCATTTCTTGCATGCCCGGGCCGCCTTTCGGGCCTTCGTAACGGATGATCACGATGTCGCCGGCTTTCACTTCGTCGGCGAGGATGCCACGCACGGCGCTGTCCTGGCTTTCGAAGATCTTGGCACTGCCTTCGAAGACGTGGATCGACTCGTCGACGCCGGCGGTTTTCACCACGCAGCCGTCGCGGGCGATGTTGCCGTAGAGCACGGCCAGGCCGCCTTCTTGCGAGTAGGCGTGCTCGACGCTACGGATGCAGCCGTTTTCACGGTCGTCATCCACGGTTTCCCAGCGGGTCGACTGGCTGAACGCGGTCTGGGTCGGGATGCCTGCCGGGCCGGCCTTGAAGAAGGTGTGCACGGCCTCGTCGTCGGTCTGGGTGATGTCCCACTTGGCGATGGCCTCGCTCATGGTCTTGCTGTGCACGGTCGGCAGTTCGGTGTGCAACAGGCCGCCACGGGCCAGTGAGCCGAGGATGCTGAAGATGCCGCCGGCGCGGTGCACGTCTTCCATGTGGTACTTCTGGATATTCGGCGCCACCTTGCACAGCTGCGGCACTTGGCGCGACAGGCGGTCGATGTCGCGCAGGTCGAAGTCGATCTCGGCTTCCTGGGCGGCGGCGAGCAGGTGCAGGATGGTGTTGGTCGAGCCACCCATGGCGATGTCCAGGCTCATGGCGTTTTCGAACGCCTTGAAGCTGGCGATATTGCGCGGCAGGGCCGATTCGTCGCCGTCCTGGTAATAGCGCTTGCACAGCTCGACCACGGTGCGCCCGGCCTGCAGGAACAACTGCTCGCGGTCGCTGTGGGTGGCCAGGGTCGAGCCGTTGCCCGGCAGGGCCAGGCCGAGGGCTTCCATCAGGCAGTTCATCGAGTTGGCGGTGAACATGCCGGAGCAACTGCCGCAGGTCGGGCAGGCGCTGCGCTCGTATTCGGCGACTTTCTCGTCGGAGGCGCTGTCGTCGGCGGCGATGACCATGGCGTCGACCAGGTCCAGGCCGTGGCTGGCCAGTTTGGTCTTGCCGGCTTCCATCGGCCCGCCGGAGACGAAGATCACCGGGATGTTCAGGCGCAGGGCGGCCATCAGCATGCCGGGGGTGATCTTGTCGCAGTTGGAGATGCAGACGATGGCGTCGGCGCAGTGGGCGTTGACCATGTATTCGACGGAGTCGGCGATGATCTCGCGGCTCGGCAGCGAATAGAGCATGCCGTCGTGGCCCATGGCGATGCCGTCATCGACGGCGATGGTGTTGAATTCCTTGGCCACGCCGCCGTGCTTTTCGATCTCGCGGGCGACCAGTTGGCCGAGGTCCTTCAGGTGCACGTGACCGGGCACGAACTGGGTGAAGGAGTTGGCGATGGCGATGATCGGCTTCTTGAAGTCTTCGTCCTTCATCCCGGTGGCGCGCCACAGGGCGCGGGCGCCGGCCATGTTGCGGCCGTGGGTGGAGGTCTTCGAACGGTAATCGGGCATTGCGGCGTTCCTGCAGGCTATTCAGGTAATGGTCATAGGGTGAGCGCGCAAGGCGCCGTAGGCAAACGGAAAATCACCGTTGCGTGCGGACATGGCAGAGGAACGCCGCGGGATCGCCGCGGGCCCGGCCGGGGCTCACTGGCCCGCCTGAGGGTGTGGCAGGGGAGTGGCGATTCTAATCCTAGGTGTGGACAACACGAAAGGCCGCGGGCCGAATGGTCGTCGCGGGTGCGAATTGCTGGAGCAATGCGCAACGCGGTAGCGGCGCCTGGATTAGACTACGCGCCTGCACAACCCCGCCTGCAAGGATGACCGGCATGAGCGCCTCACCCACCCGTTCCCTGTTCTTTTACCTGGCCATCGGCCTGTGCCAGGGCCTGCTGTTCTGGTGGGGCCTGAGCCTGGGCGACTCGCCGCGCTGGCTGGCCAGCCTGGCTTGCGGGCTGATTACCCTGAGCCTGGTCGGCGGCCTGGGCCTGCAACTGCTCGGCGAGCAGAGCCGTGAGCGCGGTGCCCTGGCCCTGCTGCTTGGGCTCGCGCTGTTGATGGCAGTCATCAGTGGCTGGGTGTTCTGGCAGGCCAGGCCGCTCGGCGACGAGGGTCCCGATGATGGCCAGTTGCTGTTCAGCTGGAGCCTCGGTGCGCAGGTGCTGGGCTATATCGCCATCGCCTTCATCCTCAGCTGGGCGACCCGCGAGCAAGGGCGCCTGCGCTACGAGGATCTGTTCCGTCATGCCTGGAACAACGCCTTCATCCTGCTCCTGGCGTTCCTGCTGGTGGGCCTGTTCTGCCTGCTGTTGGGGCTTTGGGCCGGCCTGTTCGCCATGCTTGGCATCGACCTGTTTGGCGAGCTGTTCACCTCGTCGGGCTTCATGGCCATCAGCTCGCTGCTGGTGTTCGCCGTCGGCGTGCGCATGGGCTGTGAAAGCGAGCGGGTGATCGGCCTGCTGCGCGGCATTCTGCTGACCCTGTGCCGCTTCCTCCTGCCGCTGAGTGCGCTGATCGCCGTGCTGTTCACCCTGGCGCTGCCGTTCACCGGCTTGCAGGCGATCTGGAGTACCGGGCATTCGACGGCGATCCTGCTGTGCCTGATTTTCATCAACCTGCTGTTGCTCAATGGAGTGTTCCAGGACGGCAGCGCGGCGCCCGGGTATCCACGTTTGCTGCGCCACCTGGTGGAAGCCAGCGTGTTGTGCATGCTGGTGCTGGCGGCGCTTGCCGGTTACTCGACCTACCTGCGCCTTGCCCAGTACGGGGTCACGCCGCAGCGCTTCTATGCCGCCCTGCTGGTGCTGGTGGCGCTGCTGCATGGGCTGGCCCTGCTGTGGGCGTTGCGCCCGCGGCAGGCCGTCTGGCTGGGCAGCCTGCGCCGCAGCAATCCGCCGCTGGCGCTGCTGGTCTGCGTGTTGCTGGTGCTGGCGCACAGCCCCTGGCTGAATGCGCTGGATGTCAGCGCGCGCAGCCAGGTGCAGCGGCTGCTGGCAGGCCAGGTCAGTGCGCAAGATTTCGAGGTGGCCTATCTGCGCCATGAGCTGGGGCGCCCCGGCGTGCAGCAGTTCGATGGGTTGAAGGCGCGTCTGCAGGCTGGCGAGCTGCTCGAGGCATCGGCTCGCGCTGCGCTATTGGCACGTATGGATGAGCTGGTCGAGCAGGGGGCTTATGGCGCAGCCGCGTTCGATCCGCAGGCCATGCCGGAGCAGACCCTGGACTGGATCGGACCGGCCGAGGACGAGGCACAGCGGGTGGTGGATGAGCAGACGCTGAAGGATGAGTGCGACCATGCCGGCTGCCTGCTGTGGGCCGTGGACATGGATGCCGATGGGCGCAACGAGGTGTTGCTGCTGCCGACCAAACACTATGGCAGCGAGCTGTTTTTCTTCGCCCGCAACGAGCGCGATGAGTGGCAGGTGGCTGGCAGCTTCGAGCAGGCCTATTCCAGCGAAGACCTGATCGAGGCGGCGCGCCAAGGCAGCGTGACGCTGGTCAAGCCGCGCTACCAGAGCCTGCAGGTTGGCGGGGCACTCTACGTGCCGCTGCCGCCGGACGAATAATGAGCCGGGCCGGCGCCCCGTGAGGCGCCGGCAGGGGCTTAGCTGTTGGGCAGCAGGCGGCAGGTCATGCTTTTGATGTAGCGGGTTTCGGCAATGGCCATGTGCACCGGGTGGTCCGGGCCCTGGCCGCCGCGTTCGAGCATCATGATGTTGCGGTCGAGGTGGCGGGCGCTTTGCAGCAGGATGTTCTGCAGGTGCTCTTCTTCCAGGTGCATGGAGCACGAGGCGCTGACCAGAATGCCGTCCTTGCTGAGCAGGCGCATGGCCATTTCGTTGAGGCGGCGGTAGCCGGCTTCGCCGTTCTTCACGTCTTTTTTGCGTTTGATGAAGGCGGGCGGGTCGGCGACGACCACGTCGAAGCGTTCTTCGGCGGCCTTCAGCTCCTTGAGCGCGGCGAACACGTCACCTTCGATGCAGGCCACCCGCTCGGACAGGCCGTTGAGGGTGGCATTGCGCTCGACACCATCGAGGGCGAAGCCGGAGGCGTCGACACAGACCACTTCGCTGGCGCCGAATGCGGCGGCCTGTACGCCCCAGCCGCCGATATAGCTGAACAGGTCGAGCACGCGCTTGCCTTTGACGTAGGGCGCCAGGCGTGCGCGGTTCATGCGGTGGTCATAGAACCAGCCGGTCTTTTGCCCTTCGATCACCGGAGCTTCGAACTTGACCCCGTTCTCTTCCAGGGCGACCCACTCCGGCACCACGCCGAACGGGGTTTCGACATAACGCGGCAGGCCTTCGGCATCGCGGGCGGCGGAGTCGTTCTTGAACACTACGCCGCTTGGTTGCAGCACCTGAACCAGGGCGGCGAGCACGTCGTCCTTGTGGCGCTCCATGGTCGGCGAGCTGATCTGTACCACCAGAATGTCGAAGAAACGATCGACCACCAGACCCGGCAGCAGGTCGGAGTCGCCGTACACCAGGCGGTAGCAGGGCTGCTCGAACAGGCGCTCGCGCAGCGATAAGGCGACATTGATGCGGTGCACCAGCAGCGATTTATCCAGCACATGCTTGGTGTCACGCGACAGCAGGCGCGCGCAGATCAGGTTGTTCGGGCTCATGGCGACGATGCCGACCGGCTTGCCGCCAGCCGCTTCGAGGATGGCCTGGTCGCCGGCCTGGAAGCTGGTCAGCGGGCTGGCGACGACATCGATTTCGTTGCTGTAGACCCACAGGTGTCCGGCGCGCAGGCGGCGATCGGCATTGGCTTTGAGGCGCAGGCTGGGCAGGGACATGGGGTCGCTCTCCGGAAAAAGAGCGGGATTATAGCCCAGGCGACGCCTCAGCTGGTTGCGCACGCGTGCAGCGGGTTAATGTGGAATGGTCGGCATTTGGCTAGACTGTGGCGGTTTTCAGCTACCAGCAGTTGTCGCCGCCATGGCTAACGAGTTATCCGCCGAACAGATTCAGAAGGTCCTGCAGGGCATCAGCGTGCCGCCGCAGCCGCAGATCATGGTCGACCTGCAGATGGAACAGGTCATGCCCAACCCCGATCTGAAGACCATCGCCAAGCTGATCAGCCAGGACCCCGGCCTGTCCGGCGCGTTGCTGAAAATCGTCAATTCGCCCTATTTCGGCCTGGCCAACAAGGTCAGCTCGATCCAGCGGGCGGTCAACCTGCTGGGCAGCCGCTCGGTGATCAACATGATCAACGCGCTGTCGATCAGGGGTGAGATGAGTGACGAGACCATCGTCACCCTCAACCGCTTCTGGGACACCGCCCAGGATGTGGCGATGACCTGCCTGACCCTGGCCAAGCGCATCGGCTGCGAGGCGGTGGACGAGGCCTACACCCTCGGGCTGTTCCACAACTGCGGCATCCCGCTGATGCTCAAGCGCTTTCCCAATTACATGACGGTGCTGGAAGAGTCCTATGCCAGCGCCAGCGCCGAATTGCGCGTGGTTGATACCGAGAACCGCCTGCTCAACACCAACCATGCGGTGGTCGGCTACTTCACCGCCAAGTCCTGGAACCTGCCGCTGCACCTGTGCGAGGCGATCGCCAATCACCACAACGCCTTGGCGATCTTCAGCGATGACTCGGCGCGCGATGCGCAACTGAAGAACCTGCTGGCGATCCTCAAGATGGCCGAGCACATCTGCTCCAGCTACCGGGTGCTCGGGCAGCAGAGCGAGGACCATGAGTGGCAGAGCATCCAGCGCTTGGTGCTGGAGTACGTCGAACTGTCCGAATACGACTTCGAAACCCTCAAGGAAACCATTCGCGACCTCGGCGCGGGCTAGCGCCTGCTGACTTTCCCGCGCCGGCTTGGCGGCTGAAACCGGCCACGTCTGCCGTGTTATCGCCGGCCCGCTCTTCTGCTACTGTGACGGCCCCTGTTCGAAGCCCGGTCCGTCATGCCCGAACTCCCCGAAGTCGAAACCACCCGCCGCGGTATCGCGCCGTATCTCGAAGGTCAGCGCGTCAGCCGGGTGATCGTGCGTGAGCGTCGCTTGCGCTGGCCAATCCCCGAAGACCTCGATGTGCGCCTGTCCGGGCAGCGCATCGAGTGCGTCGAGCGGCGCGCCAAGTACCTGTTGATCAAGGCCGAGGCCGGCACCTTGATCAGCCACCTGGGTATGTCCGGCAGCCTGCGCCTGGTGCCCGAGGACACGCCGGTGGCCAAGCACGAGCATGTGGATATCGTGCTCGAATCCGGGTTGGCGCTGCGTTACACCGATCCGCGGCGCTTCGGTGCGCTGCTCTGGAGCAGCGACCCGCTCAACCACGAACTGTTGCTGCGCCTGGGCCCGGAGCCATTGACCGAGTTGTTCGACGGCGAGCGGTTGTATCAGCGCTCGCGCGGCAAAAGCATGGCGGTCAAACCCTTCATCATGGATAACGCGGTGGTGGTCGGGGTTGGCAACATCTACGCCAGCGAGGCGCTGTTCGCTGCCGGTATCGACCCGCGCCGCGAGGCTGGCTCGATCTCGCGGGCGCGCTACCAGACGCTGGCGCAGGAAATCAAACGCATCCTCGCCCACGCCATCGAGCGTGGCGGCACCACCCTGCGGGATTTCGTCGGCGGCGATGGCCAGCCGGGTTATTTCCAGCAGGAGCTGTTCGTCTACGGGCGCGGCGGCGAGTTCTGCAAAACCTGCGGCAGCACCTTGCGCGAGATCCGTCTGGGCCAGCGCGCCAGCGTTTACTGTCCGCGCTGCCAGCGCTGAGGATGAGTCCGCTCGGCAGGCACCCCTAACAATAAGAAAGCCAGAGGTATGGATGTCCGGGAATTACCTGCCGCCCAGTCGTTCGGCTGAGGGCATTGGGCGTTTGCTGCTGCGGCTGATGGGCTGGCGCATCGCGGGTGAGCTGCCGCAGTTGGATAAGTTCGTGCTGATCGGGGCGCACCACACCTCCAACTGGGACTTCGTGATCTTTATCGCGCTGAAGTTCGTCCTGCGCCTGAATGCCCGCTGGTTCGGCAAGCACACGATCTTCCGTTGGCCTTTCGGCGGATTGATGCGCGCCTGGGGCGGCCTGCCGATCCAGCGCGAGCGCCAGTCCAATACTGTCGAACAGGCGGTTCAGGCGTTTCGCCAGAACCCGCAGTTCATACTGGTGCTGTCGCCGGAAGGCACGCGCAAGAAGGTCGAACGCTGGAAAATGGGCTTCTACCATATCGCCTGTGGCGCCGGCGTACCCATAGTGCTGGCGGCGCTGGACTACCCGAACAAGCGGGTGGTGATCGGCCCGTTGTTCTGGCCGAGTGGCGATGAGCAAGCCGACCTCACGCTGATCTTGGCTTTCTACCGGCCTTTTCCGCCGAAAAAGCCGCACTACGCGTTCTACGGCGATTGACGGCCGTCACGCTGACAATTCCCCGAGCGCTGTTATAGTTAGCCACACCGTACCCTGAATCGTTGAAGGATCGCACCCATGAACCTGTTTCGCTCAACCGCTGTTGTCTTGGCGCTGACCACTGGCCTTCTGGCGCTGCCGGCACAGGCGGAGGTGGTGCAGCAGAATGCCAGTGGTGACCCTGTGTATAGCGTAGAAGCCCCGCCGGCCTATTCGATGATCGGCGATCTGGTGGTTGCCCGCCCATTGCTGATCGCCGCCACGGTGATTGGTGCCGCGGTATTTGTCGTCAGCCTGCCGTTCACCGCGCTGGGCGGCAACGTCGGCGAAGCCGGCAAGGCGCTGGTCGTCGATCCGGGCAAAGAAGCCTTCGTGCGCTGCCTGGGCTGCACCACCAGCGGCTACAAACAGAACTGAGTTCGGGCTGACGCTGAAAAGCCGGTCAATCGACCGGCTTTTTTGTGTCTGACTTGGGCGAGAACAGTGCAGCCTGGCCTATCCCGCGCGGATCGCTGGCAGCCTCGACGCTGGCGCTGTGCTTGTCCCACAGCAGCACCTGCTGGTTGCCGTAGCGCCGTTCCAGTGCTTTGAGCTGATGGCCGCGGGCTTGCAGGGCGGCGATTTCGGCCGGGGTGAACGCTGCGGGTTCGTACTCGATCTGGTCTGGCAGGTATTGATGGTGATAGCGCGGCACCGCCGGCCAGCTCGCCAGCGCCTGGCCATCGAGGTATTCGAGGATCGACAGCAGCACCATGCTGGGGATGCGGCTGCCGCCGGGGGTGCCGAACGTGGCGAATTGCCCGGGGCTTTCGATAAAGGTCGGGCTCATGCTCGACAGCGGGCGTTTGCCGGCGGCGATGGCGTTCGCCTGGCTGGCGCTCAGGCCGTAGGCGTTGGCGCCCTGCAGGTTGGCGGCGAAGTCGTCCATTTCGTCGTTGAGCAGCACGCCGGTGCCCGGCACGGTGAAGGCGGCACCAAACGGCAGGTTGACCGAAAGCGTGGCCGCCACGGCATTGCCGGCGCTGTCGAGGACTGCGAAGTGGGTGGTGTGATCGCCTTCGCGCCACGCCGGAGCGGGCGGCAGGCTGCTGCTGGGCGTGGCGCGCAACGGCTCGATGCTGTGCGCCAGTTGCTGCAGATAATGGCTGTCGAGCAGCTTGGCGGTAGGGTTGGCGATAAAGTCCGGGTCGCCGAGCAGGCTGCGGTCGCGATAGGCGCGGCGCAGCACTTCCACCACATAGTGGCTGCGCTGCAGCTTATCGGCTTGGCGCCAGGGTAGCTGTTGCAGCATCGCCAGGCTTTGCGCCAGGGCGATGCCGCCGGCGGAGGGAGGCGGCGCGCTGATCAATTCACGGCCTTCGGCCAGCGGGTAGCGCAAGGGTGCGCGTTCCACCACCCGGTACTGCGCGAGGTCGGCGAGGCTCCAGATGCCGCCGGCCGCTTTCACGCCGTTGACCAGTTTCTGCGCCGTTTCGCCGCCATAGAAGCCGGCCTTGCCATCGCGACCCAGGCGTTCCAGGGTGGCAGCCAGTTCCGGTTGGCGCAGCAGGCTCAGTTCTTCGGGGACTGCGCCCTTATCGTCGAGGAAGACCCGCGCGCTTTCCGGGTCGTCGCGCAGGGCCGCCAGGCGCCAGGTGGCGCGCTCGCGGTAGACGCGGTCGATGGAGACGCCGTCGCGCGCCAGACGGATCGCCGGCGCCAGGGAGTCGATCAGGGGCAGGCGGCCGAATCGCTGGGCCAGCTCCACCAGGGCGGCGGGTAAACCAGGGATGGCCGCCGCCAGGCTGCCATCCAGTGACAGGCCTGGTTGCACCTGGCCGTCGCGGCGGTACATCTCGGCGTGGGCCGCCAGCGGTGCCCGTTCGCGGGCATCGAGAAAGCGATAAGTCGGCTGTGCGCCGGCTTCGCGCAGCAGAAAGAAGCCACCGCCGCCGAGCCCCGAACCATAGGGCTCGACCACGGCGAGGGCGGCGCTGACCGCCACGGCGGCATCGAAGGCGTTACCGCCCGCCGCCAGGGTTTCCAGCCCGGCCACGGTGGCGGCGGGATGGGCGCTGGCGATGGCGGCTTGTTTGGGGGTTGGCGCGGCCTGGGCGAGCAGGGCACAGACCAGCAACAGGGCGCCGAACAGCGCTCTGGCAGGCAGGCTGCCGCGGATCAGGCGGCGCACGGGCTCAGGCTTTGCCGGTGAGGATCAGGTATTTCTGCATCAGCTCGTCTTTGCTTTCGACATGGGCTTCGTCGAGCGGGATGCAGTCGACCGGGCAGACCTGCTGGCATTGCGGCTCGTTGTAGTGGCCGACGCACTCGGTGCACAGGTTGGGGTCGATGACGTAGATCTCTTCGCCCTGCGAGATGGCGCCGTTCGGGCACTCAGGTTCGCAGACGTCGCAGTTGATGCAGTCGTCGGTGATGATCAGGGACATGGGACAACTCCTGCCGTGGCGCTGGCCACGACATTGGGAAACTATGCGGTGAATTGTGCCGCATTGGCGCCCGCAGTGCACGCGGGCGCCTTACCGCCGGGCTCAGCGTTTGAAGCGTTCGTTCAGGGCCGCGGCCACCGCCGGGTGGACGAACTTGGTGATGTCACCGCCCAGTGCCGCGATTTCACGCACCAGCGTGGAGGAAATGAACGAGTATTTCTCCGACGGCGTGAGGAACAGGCTTTCCACGTCCGGCACCAGTTGCCGGTTCATGTTGGCCAGTTGGAATTCGTACTCGAAGTCGGAGACGGCGCGCAGGCCACGCAGGAAGACATTGGCATTCTGCTCCTTGGCGAAGTGCGCGAGCAGGGTGGAAAAGCCCACGACCTCGACGTTCGGCAGATGTTTGGTGACCTCACGGGCCAGCTCGACGCGTTGTTCCAGGGGGAACAGCGGGTTTTTCTTCGGGCTGGCGGCTACGGCGATGACCACTTGATCGAACAGCCGTGAGGCGCGCTCGACGAGATCGCCATGGCCCTTGGTGATGGGGTCAAAGGTACCTGGGTACAACACTCGATTCATCGTGACGTCCTGGCGGAGTCCGTAGGGGATTCGGATGGTAGCGCAGCAGGAGCTTGGCGGCCAAGCCGGGGCGATGGCTTAAGGCTTGGCGTGGGCGATGAAATACAGGCGTAGGGTGGATTCAGCGCAGCAATCCACCAATGCCAGCGCAGGCTGCAACTCGGGTGCCGATGGCGGGTTACGCCGCTACGCGGCTAACCCGCCCTACGCTTTGCCGAGCCGCTCGGCCAGCCGCATAGCCAGTTGCGCAGTCAGGCCGTAGACCGACAGCTGCGGGTTGGCACCGATGCTGGTGGGGAACAGCGAGCCGTCGTGGATCGACAGGTTGCGCAGCTGGTGATGGCGGCCGAGGCTGTCGGTGACGGCTTGTTGCGGGTCTTCGCCCATGGCGCAGCCGCCCATCACATGGGCGCTGCCCAGGCGGGTGCGGTACAGCTCCAGGCTCAGGCCGTCGATCAGGGCGCGGGCTTCTTTCAGGGTCTTCACGTAGTCGGCATCGGCGTGCAGTGGCAGCACGCTTTTCGCCCCGGCGGCGAACTGCACTTCGGCCATGGTGTGGAAGGCCCGGCGTACGCCATCCCAGGTGTAGTCGGTCATCCGGTAGTCGAGCACCGGCGTGTCGTCGCTGCGCAGCTCCACTGTGCCTTCGGCGCTGTCCGGGTGGAAACCGTCGCGCAGCAACGCGAGCATGGCGTTGGTGTGCGGCAACTGCTCCATGCGCAGGGCGTTGTCGACGCCGAAGCGACCAAGCAGAGTGGCGGTCAGCGCCGGCTGCAAGGGCGGCACTTCCAGCTTGTAGGACATGCGCCCGGTGGTGCCGTGGTCCCACTGGAAGTGGTCGGAGTAGATCGATTGCGGCGCGCCGTAGAAGGGGTTGATCACCTGTTCGAACTGCGCCGCGGAGAAATTCACCAGGTGCAGGAAGGTGCGCTTGCCGGCGCGCTGATGGGGGTCCGGTGCTTTGGAGCGCAGCAGAATCGCCGGGGTGTTGATGCCGCCGCCCGCCAGGACGTAATGCTTGGCCTTGACGGTGATCTTGCGGCCGTTCGGCGCCACGCTGCGCTCGTCCATGCCCACGCATTCGATGCCGCTGACCTGGTCGCCATCCAGCAGCAGGCGTTCGGCGCGCGCCAGGTAGAGCAGCTCGCCGCCTTTCTCCAGCGTCGCCGGAATGGTGGTGACCAGCATCGATTGCTTGGCGTTGGTCGGGCAGCCCATGCCGCAGTAGCCGAGGTTCCAGCAGCCGCGCACGTTGCGTGGGATGACTTTCCACTCGTAGCCGAGCTTTTCGCAGCCGTTGCGGATCACATCGTTGTTGGGGTTCGGCGGGATCGCCCAGGGTGTGACGCCCAGGCGTTGCTCCATGCGCTCGAACCAGGGCGCCATCTCGGCCGGGCTATGGCCTTTGACGCCATGTTCCTTGGCCCAGTGCTCCAGGGTCGGGTCAGGCGTGCGGAAGCTCGAGGTCCAATTGATCAGCGTGGTGCCGCCGACGGCGCGGCCTTGCATGATGGTGATGGCGCCGTCCTTGCTCATCCGCCCGATACCTTCCTGGTAGAGGCTGGCGTAGGCCTCGTCTTCGAGCATCTTGAAGTCGCTGCTGGTTTTCAGTGGGCCTTCCTCGATCAGCAGCACCTTGAACCCGGCGGCGCTGAGGATTTCCGCCGTGGTGCCGCCACCGGCGCCGGTGCCGACGATGGCGACATCCGCTTCGAGGGTCAGGTCGTGGTCCAGGCGCGAGCCGTTGTAGGTTTTCCAACCGTGGGCCAGGCCCTCTTTGAAGCTATCTGGTACAGGCATTTAAGGCAGCTCTCAGGCGAATTCTTATTAGGGGCGTGGCGTGGGTCAAACCGTGGGTGGCCCTGGGTAGCCGCAGTGCGCCCAGGACTCGGCGCGGCTGTACCAGCTCATCATCACCAGTTGCAGCAGCGAGGTATGGCCCATTTTCAGCAGGCCGAGGGAGCTGTTCTGCCAGCGCGCGAGGAAGTTGCGCACGTCATCCGCCGAGGCGTTTTCCCAACTGCCCCAGACCCCGGTCAACGGCCCGCGGGTGATCGGCAAAGCGAGCACGTCGAAGAGTTGCACGGTGAGCTTGAGCATTTCCGGCGACAGGTGGTTGAGGCTGTAGTCGAGGCTCTGCAAGGTGCCCTCGATGGCCTTCGGCATCTGCGCCGGGGCGACGGCGCCTTCGAGCATCACCGGGATTAGCGCCTGCAGGAATGGCAGGTCAGTCGTGCGCAGTACCGCCAGCCCAGCCTGCGGCGTGCTCGTCGAGCAGCCGCTGAGCGTGGCGGCCAGACCCGCGGTGGCGAGGAAGGCCGAGCCGAACAGGCCGACCTTGAGCAGGCTGCGCCGCGACAGGCCGGCGGGTTCAATAGTGGTGTCGGTCATTTTTATTATCACCCGTGCAAGCTTTCGTAGGAGCGGGTTAGCGCACGAACAGCTTGAGAACCAGCTTCTGCAGCGCCTTGCCATAGGGTGGGTAGATCACCCTGGAGGCGTTGAAGCGCTGCTTGATGAATACGCCCTTGGCCTTGCTGAAGGTCAGGAAGCCTTCGTGGCCGTGGTAGTGGCCCATGCCGGATGGGCCGATGCCGCCAAACGGCATGTCGTCCTGGGCCACATGCAGCAAGGTGTCGTTCAGGCACACGCCGCCGGCATGGGTTTCGTGCAGCACGCGTTGCTGCTCGCCCTTGTTGTAGCCGAAATAGTAGAGCGCCAGCGGCCGGGGACGGTCGTTGATGTAGGCGAAGGCCTCCTCGATGCGTTCGTACGGCACGATCGGCAGCAGCGGCCCGAAGATTTCGTCCTGCATGACCTTCATCTCGTCGTTGACGTTCAGCAGCACGGTCTGCGGCATGCGCCGACCCTGGCCTTCGGCGAACAGGGGGAGCAGGGTGGCGCCTTTGCTTTCGGCGTCTTTCAGGTAGCTCTGCAGGCGCTGCAACTGGCGCTCGTTGATGATCGCGGTGTAGTCCGGGTTGTCTTTCAGGGTCGGGTAGAAACCCTGTACCGCCTGGCGATAGGCGGCGACGAAGCCGTCGACGCGGTCTTTTGGCACCAGCACATAGTCTGGCGCCACGCAGGTCTGCCCGGCATTCATGGTCTTGCCGAAAGCGATGCGTTCGGCGGCGTCGTTCAGCGGTACGTCAGCCGAGACGATCGCCGGTGATTTGCCGCCCAGTTCCAGGGTTATCGGCGTCAGGTTTTCCGCGGCGGCGCGCATCACATGCTTGCCGATGCTGGTGGCGCCGGTGAACAACAGGTGATCGAAGGGCAGCTTGGAGAAGGCCATGCCCACCTCCGCTTCGCCCAGCACCACGCTGACCAGGTCTTCCGGGAAGATCCGCGCCAGCAGCTCCTTGACCAATTGCGAGGTGGCCGGGGTCGACTCGCTCATCTTGATCATCACTCGGTTGCCGGCCGCGAGGGCGCCGACCAGCGGGCCGACGGCGAGAAACAAGGGGTAGTTCCACGGCACGATGACGCCGACCACGCCCAGTGGCTGGTACACCACCTTGGCGCTGGCCGGCTGGAAGGCCAGGCCGACCGCGCGGCGCGAGGGCTTCATCCACTTCTTGATGCGTTTGGTGGCGTAATGGATGCCGTGCACGCTGGGCATGATTTCGGCCAGCAAGGTCTCCTCGGCGGCACGGTTGCTGAAATCCTGGGAAATCGCCTTGACCAGCGCATCCTGCTCGTTCAGCAACAGTTCGCACAGGGCCTTCAGCCACTGGATGCGCTGGCCCGCCTCGGGCATCGGGTTGGCGCGAAAGGCCGCGCGCTGGCGGCTGAGCAGCTCGTCCAGTTGCGAGATCTGTTGCTGGCTGTGCTGCAGGTAAGCGATATCGGCGACCATGGTGCGACTCCTTGGCGATCCAGCGGGGGAAGCCCGACCGCCAGCAATAAGGCGGTTTGTGGCTTCACGGAAAGTGCGTGCTGGATTTTTAGAGCAATTACTCTAATGTGTCAAATAGGATGCCGTGGCAGCGTGTCGGGTGCAGCCCAACGAAAAGTCAGTATGCGTTCGTCCGCGTGGTATTGGGTAACACTGCGCAGGCTTGGCCCTGTACCTTTGGCACCGCACGGCGATCTACCCGTATCCAACCCAGAGCAGCTTTATGGCCGTACCGATCAAAACCCGCGAACGCATCATCCAGGCCAGCCTGGAGCTGTTCAACGCCCAGGGCGAGCGCAACGTGACGACCAATCACATTGCCGCGCACCTGGGTATTTCGCCGGGCAATCTGTATTACTACTTCCGCAACAAGCAGGCGATCATCGCCGAGCTGTTCAACCAGTATGAGCGGCGGGTCGATACCTTTTTGCGCCGTCCCCAGGGTCGCGCCATGACGGTGGCGGACAAGACCTTCTACCTGGAAGCGCTGCTGGCGGCCATGTGGTACTACCGCTTCCTGCATCGCGACCTCGAACACCTGCTGGAATCCGATACCGAACTGGCGGCGCAGTACCGGCTGTTCTCCCAGCGCTGTCTGAGCCACGCCCAGGGCATCTATCAAGGCTTCGTCGAGGCCGGGATTCTGCTGATGGACCACCAGCAGATCGAGGCGCTGAGCCTCAACAGCTGGATCATCATGACCTCCTGGGTGCGTTTTCTCTGCACGACACGCGGCGATCCCGGCGACCTCAGCGAAGAGCTGCTGCGCCGCGGTATCTATCAGGTGCTGGCGCTGGAAGGTGGGCATATCGCGCCGCTGGCCCAGGATGCAGTGCAGACGCTGTATCAGAAATTCTATGTGCCTATGGAGCAGGTGATTGCTCGACGCTCTACGGAGCCGGAGCAATAGTGGGCATGTGCAAAACGTCGCGCCAAGGCAGCAGATAGGGTTTCGATAAAAGCTTGGCGCCATGCTAGTGTCGTTCACGCTCTACACACTCTGCCCAAAGGTCGCCTCTCGCAGCCTGGATACCCCGCGCATGCTCACCAATTCTCCCCGCGTAGCCGTTTTTGGCACTGCCGAATCTGCAGCCTTGGCGTCGGAAGTCGACCACTACCGTGATCTGTCCAGCCTGCTTGCAGTCGCCAGCTACGATGTCGTGCTGCTGGACCTGCCGGCCGCCGCTGCGGGGCAGGCGCTGCGCAGCCTGCGCATGGTCGATGGTTACCGTTTCAGCCTGATCTACAACTGTCGGGACGGCGATGGCTGGTGCGAGGCCCTGGGTGACGGCAAGCCTCCGCCTGAGTTGGGTGCGCTGGCACCGCTCTGGCGTCTGTGGAAAGAACGTTTTGCCCTGTTCAACCGGGGTGCGGCCCCCGAACGCTTCGAAACCCGCGTGCTGGCCTGGTTGTGGTTGCGCTCGCGTGGCGATGTGCATGCGCTGCGCGATCCCGAAGTGCCGCAGCATTATCGCTACCCGCTGCTGGAGGTGCTGGCCGGCACCGAGGCGGTCAATGCTTTCGTCTGGCTGCAATTGATGACCCAGCAGGGCTGGCTGGAAGAGGGGGTGTTGATCGATCGGTTGCGCCTGTGTTCGGGCTGCGGTTCGGGGCGTTTGAACTATGTCGATGTGTGCCCGGAATGCAGCGCCCTGGACATTTCCCGCCAGCCTTCGCTGCACTGTTTCACCTGTGGTCATGTGGGCCCGCAGGACAACTTTCTTAAAGACGGCTTATTGCTCTGCCCCAACTGCCTGAGCCGTTTACGGCACATTGGCAGCGACTACGATCGGCCCTTGGAAAACTACCGTTGCCGCGGCTGCCAGGCCTTTTTTGTCGATGCCGAGGTCGAGGTACGCTGCCTGGACTGCAACCAGGTGCACACGCCGGACAAATTGCGCGTACGCGAGGTGCGCCATTTTCGCCTGGCGGAGGCCGGCCGGCTGCGCTGCCGCCAGGGCTTTGGCAAAGAGGCTGATGAAGTCGATCATTTTGGCCGGCTCAACCTGCTGGGGGCGAAGCACTTTCGCGAGATGCTCAACTGGCAGATTCAGCTCGTGCGCCGCTATGGCGCGCCGGAGTTTTCGCTGTTGGGCCTGCGCTTCGTCAACCTGGCCGAGGCGCTGGCCAAGCTCGGCGAGTTGCGCGGCCATGCGCTAGTGGACAGCCTGGTCGAGCGCCTGCAGGAAGCCGTGCGCGAAACGGATCGCTGCACCCGCAGCAGTGAGGAATACCTCTGGTTGCTGCTGCCGCACACCGGCGCTTCTGGCCTGGGCAGTCTGCGTCAGCGCCTGGCGAAGGTGGCCGAGTTGTTCCGCGCAGTCGAGGTGCGCGATATCGAGTTGCGGATGGTCGGGTTTACCGCGCCCCAGGATTTGCTCAAACAGGAAGATGCCGAGCTGTTGCTCGCGCGGCTGGCCGGGGAAATGGTTTGAGACGGATATGAACGGGTTTTTCCAGCAATGGCAGGGCATGCTTGCGGGGCTGGCCGGCCCGGACGGTATCAGCCAGCTGTTCCTGCAGCTGTTCCCTTACTTCATGCTGTTCGAATTGCCGCTCAATGTCCTGGTCCTGCTGGGCGTGCTGCGCTGGTTCACGCGCCGGCGCAGTAGCACGCCGCAACAGAGCCTCTACCAGCCGCAGGTGACGTGCATCATCACCTGCTACAGCGAGGGCCTGGACGTGCAGAAGACCCTGCTGAGCCTGTGCGAACAGACCTACCCGGGGCATATCGAAATGATCCCGGTGGTCGATGGCGCCACCGCCAACCAAACGACCCTGCGCGCCGTGCGCGACTTTCAGCTGAATGCCGAGCTGTACCCGCGCCGGCATTTGCGGCCCATCGCCAAATGGCAGCGCGGCGGCCGGGTGTCCTCGCTGAACGCCGGCCTGGCACATGCCAGCGGTGAGATCGTCATGGCCCTGGATGGCGACACCTCGTTCGACAACAACATGGTCAGCGCCATGGTCCGGCACTTCGCCGACCCGGATGTACCGGCGGTGGCCGGGAGCCTGCGCGTGCGCAATGCCTGGAGTTCGCTGACCACGGCGGTGCAGGCGCTGGAGTACCTGCTGTCGATCCATATGTCCAAGATCGGCCTCAGCGAATGGAATGTCGTCAATAACGTCTCCGGTGCCTTCGGTGCCTTCCGCCGCAGTTTCATCGAGCGCATCGGCGGTTGGGATACCCACACCGCCGAAGACCTGGATATCACCCTGCGGATCAAGAGCTATTTCGGTCGTCGGGCGCTGCGCATTCCCTTCGAGCCGGAGGCCATCGGCCATACCGACGCGCCGGCGTCCTTCCGGCAGTTCCTGATGCAGCGCCTGCGCTGGGATGGCGACTTGTTTTTCCTCTATATCCGCAAGCACAGCCACAGCATCACCCCGCGCCTGCTGGGCTGGCCGAATTTCCTGATGACCCTGGTCAGCGGCTTTTTCTTCCAGTTGGTACTGCCCTTCATCATCCTCGGTTACAGCCTGATGGCCTTGTTCCTGTTGCCCGGGACGACCTTGCTGGTGCTGTCCACGATGGTTTACCTGTTCTATTTCCTGATGACCCTGCTGCTCTATGTGGCCATGCTGGTGATGGTTTCCGAGCGTCCGCGACAGGATTTGCGCCTGGCCATCCTGCTGCCGATTTTCCCCCTGTTCATGCTGGTCATGCGCTGTTGGAGTGCGGTGGCGATGCTCAACGAGGCTTTGCGCCGTGGTCACGAGGAAAGCAGCATGGCGCCCTGGTGGGTACTGAAAAAGGCCACGAGGTTCTGATGCCGCGCCTGACGCTGTGTTGCCTGCTATTGCTCAGCCTGCCGCTGTACGCGGCCCCCCTGCCACTGGCGGAGCTGCTTGCCAATCAAGTGGAAGACCCGGCGGTACGGGCTGCCGAAGCCGAGGGGCAGGCCCTGGGCGCCGAGCGCGAACTGCGACAGGCTCAAGGCGGCTGGCAGGTTTTCGCCGGCGTCAGTGCGGGGCATTACCGCGAGTTGGTGACCGAGGATCTGCGCGACGAGTACGATGGCCGCGACCTGACGCTGGGGTTGCGCCACCCGCTGCTCGGCAGCCTCAAGCGCCAGGCCGACGCGGTTCAAGCCAGCCAGCACGAACAACAGCGGCAACAACTGCGTGTGGCCTTGCGCCGGGCCGAACAACGCCTGGCATTGCGCAGCGCCTATGCCGACTGGTGGCGGGCGCAACAGGAAGCTGCCTGGTGCGCGCCCATGGCGGCCGCGACCGAGACGGCTGTAGAGCGCATTGAACAGCGCCTGAAAAGCGGCTGGTTGTTGGCCTCCGAGGCGCACTTGCAGCGCAGCCGCTGGCAGGAGCTGGGGCGCCGTTGTGCCGAGCTGGTGCGGTTCACTGAAGAAACCCAGGTCAGCCTGGCCCAGTTTGCAGGCGTCGCCGTGCCGGATGCGGCCCAGGCGGTTGCCGAGCCATTGGCGGATCGTCCGCAGGCGCAAGCCGAGTGGTTGGCCCTGCTGGAACGCCACCCACGGCTGGCTGAGCGGCAGGACCAGCTGAGCCAGGCCGAGCAGGCACGGCAAAGCCCGTGGTACGGCGCTGTCGAGTCGGATTTCAGCCTGGCGCAGAGCGTTGAGGATCGCGGCGGGGCGGCCAGCCCCGGCAATGGCCTGGTGGCCAGCCTGAACTTCTCGGCGCCGCTCGATCTGCTCGGCTACGACCAGGCCCGTCGCCGCGCGGGCGAAGCCCGCTACCAGGCGGCCGAGCAACAATTGTTGGCCGAGCGGCGCAACCTCGGGCTGGAGCTGGGGCGGGCGTTGCGTGCCCACAGCGCGGCATTGAGCACCTTGGCCCTGCGGCGTGAGCAACTGGCTGCCGCCGAGCTGGCCCTGCGCGAGCGCCGCGCTCGGGCACCGCTGGAGCGTGAAGACGGCGTGCTGCGGGAGCTGGACGCCGAACGCGAGTATTATCTGAACGGCTTCGCCCTGATCGCGGCCTGGCATGCGACCTGGCTGCGCGAGGCGGCGCTGCGCCTGTTCGGCGATGACGATGCGGCCTTTGCCGCGCTGCTTGGCCAGAGCCGGCAGACCTTTGCCGCGCCGGGAGAACCGAGGACTAGTCGCAGCGAGGCGCGCTGGAGCCAGGCGAGCTATGTCTGGGACAGCCGCGCCCTGCTCGATCCGGTGCGCCAGGCCGGCGAGTTGCAACGTTTGCACCGGGCCGGCATGCAGGGCATCTATGTCGGGCTGGATGCCGCGCAGGTGCGCAACCTGTCGAGCACCCGCCCGGCGTTGCAGCAACTGCTGACGGCCGCCCGGCGCCAAGGCCTGAGCGTTGGTTTGCTGCTGGGCGACCCGGCCTGGATTCAGCCGGCCGGGCGCGCGGGGCTGCTGACGTTGATCGCCAGCCTGCGCGACCTGCCGTTCGCCAGCCTGCACCTGGACCTGGAAGTCGAGCAGCTCGGCTGGCCGGTTCCCGATACGCGGTTGCAGGATTGGCTGGACACTCTGCAGGCGGCCGCCGCGGCGAGTCCCTGGCCGCTGGCGCTGTCCAGCCATCCGCGTTGGTTTGTCGCCGCCGCCGCTGGGCAGACCTGCGTGCCTTGCGCCTTGCCCGGGATCGGCGTGCAGCGCGTCAGCCTGATGATTTACACCCGCAACACCACGCGCAGCAGCGAGTTGACCCGCGAGATCGCCCAGCGTTGGCCGGCCCTGCAGTTCCGTCTGGCGCAGAGCCTCGAGCCCGAGCTGCCAGCCAGCGAAAGCTGGGCCGGCAGCCCTCTGGGCGTTCTGCGGCAACAGCTCGAACGCTGGCGCGAGGCGTTGCAACCCTTGGGCGTGACCGGCATCGACTGGCAGGCCTGGAAAGACTTTCCGCACTGATGGACGCTCAATGAAGATTCGCTTTGACAGCCGCAAGGAGCACAACCCGACCCAGGAGCAGGGGCTGGAAGTACTGTATGCGCCGGGTAAACGCATGGCCTTTCGCCTGCGCTGGTACCTGATCCTGTTTCTGGTGCTCAGCCCGTTGTTCTGGTTTGTGTTCAAGGTCGGCTATGGCTTTTGGCTGGTCGAGGCGCCGGCGCAGTTGCGCCTGCCGACCTTGGACGTACGCGCCCGGGATGCCGGGGTGGTCGCCGAGCTGGACGTTAAACTGGGCGACCAGGTGGCTGCCGGCCAGCGCCTGCTGCGCCTGGACAATCCCGAATGGCGTTCGCGCATGGCGCAGCTGCAAGCCTCTGCTCAGCTGAGCCCCGCGCCGGCGATGCCGGTGGAGGCCCGCCAGCAGGCGTTACTGCGTGCTCAACTGAGCCGTGCCGAGCAACGCCTGGCGCAGGCGCGGGCCTTGCTGGCCGAGGGGGCGGCCACCCGCGGCGAATTGCAGGCGGCGCAGAACGAGCGGGACGCGCGGGAAAGCGAGCTGCTCGCCTTCGAGCAGCGCCAGCTCGAGGCGCAGCAGCAACCGCCGGCCTATGCGCGCGAGCTGATCCAGCAGAATGCCGAGCTGGTCTGGCTGCAGTCGCGCCTGCACGGTTTGCAGCTGCAGGCCGGCGACGCCGGACGGGTGGCGGAAATCCTGGTCAGCGAAGGCGAGAATGTCGGCCCCGGCACGCTGTTGATGCGCCTGACGGGAAGTGGTGAACCGTTGTTGTGGCTCTACCTCGAACCCCGCCATATCGCCTACGCCGAACCCGGGCAGCCCTTCGAGCTGCGCCTGCCGGATGGTCGCTGGGTCGCCGGTAAAGTCTTGCAGGCGGCAGACAGCGCCCGCAGCCTGCCTGGGGATCTGCGTTCGCCGTTCAGCGCCAACCAGCTGGGCTTGCTGGTGCCGGGTCGGTTGGACGAGCCGCTAGCGGCGCATTGGCGGGTCGATCAGTTGCCGCTGAAAGTGCGCTTTCCCCATGACTGGCAGCGCCTGCTGGGCAATTAGCGCTCGCGCAGCCAGGCTGGAATGCGGCGCTCCAGGTAATAAGCGGGGCGTCCCAGCGGGCCTTCGACAAAGCCGACATGACCGCCGCGCGGATGCAGTTCGAGGGTGGTATCGGTGGCCAGCTCAGCGGTTTCCGGCAGGCTGTGGCGGAATACGAAGGGATCGTCGGTCGATTGGATCAGCAGCGTCGGGATCGTGATCGCGCCGAGGTAATAGCGGCTCGATGCGCGCCGGTAGTAATCCTCGGCATCGGCATAACCGTGCAGCGGCGCGGTGATGCGCCCGTCGAAGTCCCAGAAGGTGCGCATGCCGTCCAGTGGCCCGAGCTGTTCGAGGGTGGCCAGGCGCTCGGCTTGGCCGTCGAGCTTGAAACGCGCCTGCTTGCCACGCACATAGGCGAGCATTTCGCGCATGAAATGGGTCTGGTAAACCTTGGAAAAGCCGATGCCGATGCGGTCCGCGCAGTGATCCAGGCGATACGGCACCGACACCGCGACCGCCGCCCGCAACCCGCACGCTGTACCGGTTTCACCCAGATGCTTGAGCAGCACATTGCCGCCCAGCGAATAGCCGACCGCATACAGGGGCGCCAATGGCCGCGCGCTGCGCAGGTGCTCGATGACGGTGGCGAGGTCTTCGCTGACCCCGGAGTGATAGCCGCGTGGCAGCAGGTTCGGCTCACCGGAACAGCCGCGCCAATTCAGCGCCACGCTGGCCCAGCCCTGGGCGGCCAGCTGTTGCTGCAAGCCGAGCACGTACAACGAGCTGGATGAACCGGTCAGGCCATGCAGCACCAGCACCAGCGGCGCCTCGGCCGCATGGGGGCCGTGCCAGTCGAGGTCGAGAAAGTCGCCATCTTCCAGCCACAGGCGTTCGCGCTGTCGCTCGAGCACGGGCGGGCGTCGGCACAGCGCATTCCATAGGGTCTGCAAATGGGCGCCGGGCAACCACCAGGCCGCTTTGAAGCTCGTGCTCATGTTGTTGCTCATCGATCAGTCGCAGGGTGGGTTACCCATGTGTCCGGGCCAAACACTAGATGTAACCCACCATGGGTCGGCGCGGTGGTCTTGGCGGGTTACGCCGCTGCGCGGCTAACCCGCCCTACGCCGTGCGTTGCCATAACGCGTAGTAGACCTGGCCGGCTTTCTGCTCCCGGTGCAGGCGCCAGTTGCCCGGCAGGCCAAGCCCCGAGGGTGGGGTTTCGCTTTCGGTGTAGACCCAGGCATCGTCGGCCAGCCAGCCTTTTTCTTCCAGCAAGGTGCAGGCTGGCAGCAGCAGGTTCTGGCTGAACGGCGGGTCGAGAAACACCAGGTCGAAGGCGCTGCCCGGCTGGTTTTCCAGGTAGCGCAGGGCATCGCTCTGCAGCAGTTGGCCGTTGCCGCATTTGAGCGTATCCAGCACCTGACGCAGGCTGGCGATGGCGCTGGCATTCAGGTCCAGCGCCAAGGCCATGCCGGCACCACGCGACAGGGCTTCCAGGTACAGCGCACCGCTGCCGGCAAACAGGTCGAGCACGCGGGCACCGGCCACATAAGGCG
Source organism: Pseudomonas sp. KH_027 (assembly GCF_057838565.1). Classification (NCBI taxonomy): domain Bacteria; kingdom Pseudomonadati; phylum Pseudomonadota; class Gammaproteobacteria; order Pseudomonadales; family Pseudomonadaceae; genus Pseudomonas; species Pseudomonas sp. KH_027. The sequence continues at coordinate 4,510,417 of NZ_CM174470.1, read as the reverse complement.
CGAGCCAGTTGAACAGGGTTTCGCGCACCCGGTTCGGGGTCGGCCGCAAGCCGTGGGCCATTGGGAAGCTGAACTGGCGGCTACGCCATTCGCCACCGATGATCCGCAGCTGGCCTTGGCCGCCGTGGGCTGGAACGTTGCTGGGTTTCGCGGGACGGCTCATCAGTGCTCCGGGACGCCGAGCGGCTGCTCGACGGGATGGTCGGTGGGGGGCGGCAGTTCTTTCTGCGGTACGCTCGGGCCGGCGCTGACGATCAGCAGCGCGTCCGGCTGCAGGTGTTTGCTCATCGCCGCTTTGACCTGACCGACATCGAGTGCCTGAACCTGCTGCATGAAGTCTTCCAAGTAGGTTAACGATAGGTCGTAGAAGCCAATGGCACCCAATTGCCCGACTATATCGGCATTGCTCGCGGTGGACAGCGGGAAGCTGCCGGCCAGCTCGCGCTTGGCGTCATCCAGTTCCTTTTGCGTCGGGCCGTTGCTCAGGTAGTCGCGCAGGATGCTTTGCACCAGTTTCAGGGTGCCTTCGCTGAGTTCGGCACGGGTTTGCAGGCTGATCATAAACGGCCCACGGGCCTGCATGGCACTGAAACCGGAGGAAATGCCATAGGTCAGCCCACGTTTTTCCCGCACCTCCTCCATCAGGCGCGTGCCAAAACCGCCGCCGCCGAGGATCTGGTTGCCCAGGTACAGCGCGGCGTAGTCCGGTTCGCGGCGGTCGATGCCCAGTTGGGCCAGCAGCAGGGTGGTTTGCTTGGAGGGGAACTCGATATGGCTGGGCCCGGCTTTCGGCTCCTGCGGCTGGGCCACCTTGGCCAGCGCCGGGCCTTTCGGCAGCGCGCTGGAGACCTGTGCCGCCATGGCTTCGGCCTCGGCCCGCGTAAGGTCGCCGACCAGCGCGATCACCACATTGCCGGCGGCGTAGGCCTTGCTGTGGAAAACCCGCAACTGCTCGATGCCGATGGCGGGAATCGACTGCGCGTCGCCTTCGCTGGAGTGGGCGTAGGGATGCTCGCCATAGAGCCGTTCGAACAGTTTCAGGCCGGCCAGTTTGCCGGGGTTCTGCTTCTGGTATTCGAAACCGGCCAGCACCTGGTTCTTGATCCGCGCCAGGGCGTCGGCGGGGAAGCTCGGCTGGCCGATGACCTGGGTGAACAGCTGCAGCGCCGGTTCGCGTTTGTCGGCGGCGGTCAGGCTGCGCAGGCTGGCGACGGCCATGTCGCGATAGGCGCCGTTGCCGAAGTCGGCACCCAGGTTTTCAAAACCCTCGGCGATAGCGCTGACGTCCTTACCGGGCACACCCTCGTTGAGCATGGCGTTGGTCAGCATCGCCAGGCCGGGCGTACCGGCGTCCTGGCTGCTGCCGGCGGCGAAGGTCAGGCGCAGGTCGAACATCGGCAGTTGATGCGCCTCGACGAACAGCACTTTGGCGCCTTCGGCGGTCTGCCAGGTCTGGATTTCCAGTGCGCGGTGGTTGGGTGCATGGCCGTTGAGGGCGGCCAGTGATTGCAGTTGCTCGCTCGGTACCGCCGCCGGTGTGCTCGGGACCCGGGTTGGGCGGTTGATAAAGAAGACCAGGACGGCCAGCAGCAGTAGCAGGGCCAGACCGAGCAGGCCGTAACGCAGAGCGTTGCGCTCACTCATGGGAAGCCTCCTTGGGCAGGATCTCGGCGACGCTCAGGCGCTCGCGGATGAAGTAGGTGCGGGCGGCTTGCTGGATATCGGCGGGTGTCACCGCTTCCAGGGTGGCGAGGTCCTCATCCATCAGCTTCCAGGACAGGCCGACGGTTTCCAGTTGGCCGATGGTGGTGGCCTGGCTGGTGATGGAGTCGCGCTCGTAGACCAGGCCGGCAATCACCTGGGCCCGCACGCGCTGCAACTCTTCGACGGACGGCGGCGTGTTCTTCAGGTCGTCGAGCTGCCGCCAGAGGCCGGCTTCGGTGTCCTGCAGGGTTTTACCGGTTTGCCCATTGGGCGTGGCGGACACTACGAACAGGCTGTCGCCGCGGGTGTAGGCGTCGTAATAGGCCGAGGCGCCGGACACCAGCTCTTCGCCGCGCTCCAGGCGGGCCGGCAGGCGTGCGCTGTAGCCGCCGTCGAGCAGGGCGCCGATCAGTCGCAAGGCATGCACGTCGCGGACCTTCTTGGCGCTTGCCAGCCCCGGCACGTTGAAGCCCATCAGCAGGCTCGGCAACTGGGTCTGCAGGTGCAGGCGAATGCGTCGCTCGCCCGGTTCGGCCAGCTCTACCGGTGTCTTGGCGTTTGGCACGGCGCGCCGCGGGGCAGGGCCGAAATAGCGCTCGGCCAGGGTTTTCACCTCGTCGAGGCTGACGTCGCCGACCACTACCAGGGTGGCGTTATTCGGCGCGTACCAGGTTTCGTACCAGTGACGCAGCTCCTCGACCGTCATGCGTTTGAGGTCGGCCATCCAGCCGATGGTCGGGGTGTGGTAACCGCTGGCAGGGTAAGCCATGGCCTGGAAGCGTTCATAGGCCAGGGCGCTGGGCTGGTCGTCGGTGCGCAGCCGGCGCTCTTCCTTGATCACCTCGATCTCGCGGCTGAACTCCTCCGGCGGCAGGCGCAGGCTGGCCAGGCGGTCGGCCTCCAGCTCGAAGGCCACGCTCAGGCGATCGCGCGCCAGCACCTGGTAATAGGCGGTGTAGTCGTCGCTGGTAAAGGCATTCTCCTCGGCGCCCAGCTCGCGCAGAATCCGTGAGGCTTCGCCGGGGCCGAGCTTGCGGCTGCCCTTGAACATCATGTGTTCGAGGGCGTGGGAAAGGCCGGTCTGCCCCGGTGTTTCGTAGCTGGAGCCGACCTTGTACCAAATCTGCGAAACCACTACTGGAGCCCGGTGATCTTCGCGGACGATGACCTTGAGGCCGTTTGCCAGCGTGAACTCGTGAGTCGGCTGAGGTTCTGCGGCCATTGCGGTCAGCGGCATGCAGAGGGCCGCGAGCAGCAGGCCGGCGACGTGGCGGGCAAGCATTTTCATTAAGCGATTGACCTGTCGGAAGGCCCGCTTGGTCTTAGCGTCGGCGGGCGCGGAGGTGCTAGGATACTCATCCGTTTTACTGGCGGCCACGGCTGTTGGGTTTTTACCCTGTCGGCGCGTCGCTCCCTTGAGATAGCCGTCTCCATGTTTGGTTCCAACGACGACAAGAAGACTCCAGCCGCTGCTGGAGAGAAAACTCCGGCTGAAACCGGAGAAAAAAAGAGCCTGTTCGGCTGGCTGCGCAAAAAGCCCCAGGCGCCTGCCGCCGAGGCCCAGGCCGTCACGCCTGAGGTATTGACGCCGCCAAACGGTGCGCTCGAACAGCCGTCGCCGGTAGAGGCGCCGCCGGCGTTCGTGCCGAGCCTGGCGCCAGAGTCGCCGGCCAGTCCGGTCGCGCCTGACCCTGTCGAGCCGCCGGCAGCTGCCGCGCGGCTGCCGGACATCCAGCCGGCAACAGCGGCCCCGGCCGTACCCGAGCGCGAGCAGACTGTCGCCGAGCCCGAGCCCGAGCCGCCGAGCCCGCAGGCAACCGCACCGATTACCGAGCCGCCAGTGCCGTTGGCCCAGGTAGTTGCTGCGCCGGTAGCGCCCGAGGTACCACTGACACCGACGCCGGTCAGCGTGCCGGACCTGGCGGCCAACGCCGAAGAAGCCAAAGCCGGCTTCTTCGCACGGTTGAAGCAGGGCCTGTCGAAGACCAGCGCCAGCCTCGGCGAAGGCATGGCCAGCCTGTTCCTCGGCAAGAAAGCCATCGATGACGAGCTGCTCGACGAGATCGAAACCCGCTTGCTGACCGCCGACGTGGGCGTCGAAGCCACCACGGCGATCATCCAGAGCCTGACGCAGCGGGTCGCGCGCAAGCAGCTGACCGACAGCGGCGCGCTCTATAAAGCCCTGCAGGAAGAGCTGGCGGCCTTGCTCAAGCCGGTCGAGCAGCCGCTGCAGATACCGGCGGCGAAAAAGCCGTTCGTGATTCTGGTGGTCGGCGTCAACGGTGCCGGGAAAACCACTACCATCGGCAAGCTGGCGAAAAAACTGCAACTCGAAGGCAAGAAAGTCATGCTCGCCGCCGGCGATACCTTCCGCGCCGCCGCCGTCGAGCAGCTGCAGGTCTGGGGCGAGCGCAACCAGATCGCGGTGATCGCCCAGCAAACGGGCGCGGACTCCGCCTCGGTGATCTTCGACTCGGTGCAGGCCGCCACGGCGCGCGGTATGGATGTATTGATCGCCGACACCGCCGGGCGCCTGCACACCAAAGACAATTTGATGGAAGAGCTGAAAAAGGTTCGCCGAGTGATCGGCAAACTCGATGAAGCCGCGCCCCACGAAGTGCTGCTGGTGCTGGACGCCGGCACCGGGCAGAACGCCATCAACCAGGCCAAGCAGTTCAACCAGACGGTCAACCTGACCGGCCTGGTGCTGACCAAATTGGACGGCACGGCCAAGGGTGGGGTGATCTTCGCCCTGGCCAAGCAGTTCGCGCTGCCGATCCGCTATATCGGTGTGGGTGAAGGCATCGATGATCTGCGTACCTTTGAGGCCGCCTCTTTCGTGCAGGCCTTGTTTGCCGAGCGGGAGCATCCATGATTCGCTTTGAGCAGGTCGGTAAACGCTATGCCAATGGCCACGTCGGCCTGCATGAGCTGAGTTTTCGCGTGCGGCGCGGCGAGTTTCTGTTCGTCACCGGGCATTCGGGCGCCGGCAAAAGCACTTTGCTGCGGCTGATTCTGGCGATGGAGCGGCCAACCACCGGCAAGTTGCTGCTGGCCGGGCAGGATCTGGCGCAGATCACCACCGCGCAGATTCCCTTCCTGCGCCGACAGATCGGGGTGGTGTTTCAGAACCACCAACTGCTGTTCGACCGTACCGTGTTCAACAACGTCGCCTTGCCGATGCAGATTCTCGGCCTGTCCAAGCCCGAGATCGCCAAGCGTGTCGACGCGGCGCTGGAGCGCGTGGCGCTGTCGGATAAGCGCGATCTGTTCCCCGGCGACCTTTCCACCGGCCAGCAACAGCGGGTCGGTATCGCCCGTGCGGTGGTCCATCGCCCAGCCCTGCTGCTGGCGGACGAACCCACCGGTAACCTCGACCCGCGGTTGGCGGCGGAAATCATGGGCGTATTCGAAGACATCAACCGTATGGGCACCAGCGTACTGATCGCCAGCCACGACCTGGCGTTGATCGCGCGCATGCGCCATCGCATGCTGACCTTGCAGCGTGGCCGCTTGATCGGCGATGGGGAGGCCGGCTGATGAGTGCGACTCGCAACCCGCAAGAGCCTTCCTCGGCCGCTGAGCGCGTAGGCGCTGCGCCGAAGAAGAACGACAAGAAGGATGACGGCGGGCCGGATTTCCGTACCCTGCTGCACGCCTGGCTGGAAAGCCATCGCTACAGCCTGGTCGACAGCCTGCGCCGCCTGGGCAAGCAGCCGATCGGCAGTTTCTTCACTTGCCTGGTGATGGCCATCGCCCTCAGCCTGCCGATGGGGCTGTCCCTGCTGCTCAATAACGTCGAGCGTCTCGGTGGCTCCTGGCAGCGTGCCGCGCAGATTTCGCTGTTCATGCAGATCGATGCCAGCGACGCCGAAGGCGAGCAACTGCGGGCGCAGATTGCCGAAATGGCCGATGTGGCGGAGTCCGAGTGGATCAGCCGTGAGCAGGCTCTGGCGGAGTTCCAGCAGCAGTCGGGCCTCGGCGAGGCGCTCAAGGAGCTGCCGCAGAACCCGCTGCCCGGGGTGATTCTGGTCACGCCCAAGGAAGTCGATAAAACTGGGCTGGAGGCCCTGCGCCTGCGCCTGGCGGAGCTGCCGAAGGTGCAGCAGGCGCAGCTCGATCTGCTCTGGGTGGAACGCCTGAGCGCGATCCTCAAGCTCGGCGAGCGCTTCGTCTTTGGCCTGACCCTGTTGCTGGTCATGGCGCTGCTGCTGGTCATCGGCAACACCATTCGCCTGCATATCGAGAACCGCCGCACCGAGATCGAAGTGATCAAGCTGGTGGGCGGCACCGACAGCTACGTGCGGCGGCCTTTCCTCTATATGGGTGCGCTCTACGGCTTGGGCGCCGGGTTTCTCGCCTGGGCGGTGCTGGCCTTTGGCCTGGACTGGCTGAATGGCGCCGTGCTGCGGCTGGCGGGCCTCTACGGCAGCGATTTCGCCCTCGGCGGAGTACCCCTGGCCGATGGTCTATCTCTGCTGCTCGGTGCGCTATTGTTGGGGTATATTGGCGCCTGGCTGGCGGTGGCCCGGCACTTGAACGAGCTCGCGCCAAAGTAATAAGTGTTTGTTTCTATTTGTTTTTTTGTGTTTTTTGAACTTTTGAGTCAACTGTATAGTCATATTCGCAGTGCTTGAAAGGCACACGTTTTCCGTGAGTCGGAGGATTCGCATGAGCAATTCTTTGCAACCTGTCTATGCCTTAGTCCCGGGTGCCAACCTGGAAGCCTATGTGCATGCGGTGAACAGCATTCCGTTGTTGAGCACCGAGCAGGAGCGTGAACTGGGCGAGAGTCTCTATTACCACCAAGACCTCGAAGCCGCCCGGCAGATGGTGCTCGCGCACCTGCGTTTTGTCGTACATATCGCGAGAAGCTATTCCGGCTATGGCCTGGCCCAGGCTGACCTGATTCAGGAAGGCAACGTCGGCCTGATGAAGGCGGTCAAGCGTTTCAACCCGGAAATGGGTGTGCGCCTGGTGTCCTTCGCCGTGCATTGGATCAAGGCCGAGATCCACGAATTCATCCTGCGCAACTGGCGCATCGTCAAAGTCGCCACCACCAAGGCGCAGCGCAAATTGTTCTTCAACCTGCGCAGCCAGAAGAAGCGTCTGGCCTGGCTGAACAATGACGAAGTGCATGCCGTGGCCGAAAGCCTGGGCGTCGAGCCGCGTGAAGTGCGCGAAATGGAAAGCCGGCTGACCGGCCACGACATGGCTTTCGATCCGGCAGCCGAAGCCGACGACGACAGCGCGTTCCAGTCGCCGGCCAACTACCTGGAAGACCACCGCTACGATCCCGCCCGGCAGTTGGAAGATTCGGACTGGAGCGACAGTTCCACCGCCAACTTGCATGAAGCGCTGGAGGGGTTGGACGAGCGTAGCCGCGACATTCTCCATCAGCGCTGGTTGGCCGAGGAGAAGGCGACCCTGCATGAGCTGGCGGCCAAGTACAATGTATCCGCCGAGCGTATTCGCCAGTTGGAGAAGAACGCCATGAACAAGCTGAAAGGGTCGATCGCGGCCTGAGCCTGTCAATCGCGTTGGAAAAGCCGCACCCTGGTGCGGCTTTTTTCTGTCTGTCTATTTCCGGAGCCTGACTATGTCCATGCCGCCGCTGCGTTTGCAGCATTGGCTGTTGTTTGCCCTGGTGGCGGTGCTGTTCTTTGCCTGGGGTGGTTGGTTGATGCGCGCGCCGGACAAGGCTCAGCCACTGTCCGGTTTCGCTCAATGGCAGAGCCAGATACTCACGCCCCAGGCCGATGAACGGCTGACCTTGGCGGGGTTGAGCGAGGTGACGCAAGGCGAGTTGTGGCTGCAGCCGCGGGTGGATGGCCCGCGCCTCCTCTATCGCGCGGAACTGGCGCAAGCCGATGAAACCTGGCATCTGGAAGCCGAGCTGGCACTGAGTGACCGCGAGCGCGCCAGCCTGATGGCGGCCGCGGGGTTGTTGAGTGTCCGGGATGCCGAACAACCCCTCAGCCAGCAGTTGCTCGGGCAATTGGGCCAGCACGCATTGACCAGCTTGACGCTCACACCGCGGCAGCCGGTGGCCGCCGAGCGCGTCGCCGCCAGCCTGGGTCAGCCGCGGCTGCGGTTGCAGTTGGCCGAGGGCGAGGCCTGGGTCTATCCGCTGCAAGGCTTGACCGCCCACCTGCAGGAGGAGCGGTTGCAGTTGCTGCGCATCGTGCCGCGCCGGGCGCTACGCTAGGCATCGGCCACGCCGGCGCTGCTTTTCGCGGTCATGGACCGCTCCTACAGGCCCGGCATTGACTAACTGGAGCGGGCCTGCATCGCATTGAGGTAGTGACTGCCGCCCAGTTGCTGCATCTGCCGACGGATCCAATTGGCGCGACGATTGACATAGCCGCTCGGGCGGCCGGCACTCCACTCGCGCGGGTTGGGCAGCACGGCCGCCAGCAGGCTGGCCTGGCGGCCCGACAGGTAAGGCGCACCGATACCGAAGTGCTTGTGCGCGGCGGCTTCGGCGCCGAACACTCCATCGCCCCATTCGACGCTGTTGAGGTACACCTCAAGAATCCGCTGCTTGGGCCAGAACAGCTCGATCAGCCCGGTGAACCAGACCTCCAGGCCTTTGCGCAGCCAGCTGCGGCCGGACCAGAGGAACAGGTTTTTCGCCACCTGCTGGCTGAGGGTGCTGGCGCCGCGCAGCGAGCCACCACGTTCGTTATGGGCCAAGGCGGCCTGGATGGCGGCGATGTCGAACCCCCAATGCTCGGCGAACTTCTGATCCTCGCCGGCAATCACGGCAATCTTCAGGTCGTCCGGCAGTTCCTTCCACGGGCGCCAGTCGCGCTTGAGGTCGATGGGCTTGCCGTCGACCCAGGACTCGATCTTGCGCTCGACCATCAGCGCCGTGCCGGGCGGCGGCACCCAGCGAAAGAGCAGCACCAGCAAAAGCGAGCCGGCCGCGAACCAGAGCAGGGCTTTCAATAGGCGGGGTAACAGTGATTGAAACATGCGCGGCTGAGCCTGGCGGTGAAGGCGGCCATTATAGCCAGGGGGATGGCCAGTCGCGCAGCTCTGTCGGGGCAACCCTGCCGCCGGTTGTCGCCAGGCGGTGGCAGGGTGCAGGGGTCAAGCGAAGACGAAGTACTTCCTGACGGTTTCCACCACTTGCCAGGTGCCGCGCATGCCGGCTTCGACGATGAAGATATCGCCGGCCTTGAGGTGGATCGGCTCTTTGCCCTCGGGGGTGATGATGCAGTAGCCCTCCTGGAAGTGGCAGTACTCCCAGCGGTCATAGTTCACCTCCCAGGTGCCCGGCGTGCAGATCCAGGTGCCCATGATCTTCTTGCCGTCTTCCGAGGTGTAGGCATTGAGGTTCACGGTGTGCGGGTCGCCGGCGATTTTCGTCCATTTGCAGGCATCCAGTACGGGGAGCGGATGGGTGTCACGCAGAACGGTGATCGGATTGGTCATGGGAGGCTTCCACTGGCAGTCGACAAGCGCGGTTGGGCGGCCACTATAGGTCGCCGGTGCGTGGCGCGATTGTCTACAGCCGACCTGCCATGCTTCGGTTCCCGTCACAATTTTGCCGCTGCGGGCTTGTGCGGGCATGATGGTCGGCCACTATTGCGGGTCGGTCATTCTGGAGTGCTGTGCATGCTGCGTTTATTCGTTTTGTTGGCGGCTTTTTTCGGCTTTTTCGGGGTTGCCCTTGGCGCATTCGCCGCCCATGGCTTGAAAAGCCGCCTGTCGGCCGAATACCTGGCGGTGTTCCACACCGGCGTGCATTACCAGTTGGTTCATGCCCTGGCGCTGCTGGCGGTGGCGTTGCTGACGCTGCACCTGCCGGGGCGCCTGCTGACGGTGGCGGGCAGCCTGTTCGCGCTGGGTATCCTGCTGTTTTCCGGCAGTCTTTATCTGCTGACGCTGACCGGCATCGGCAAGCTCGGCATGATTACGCCTTTTGGCGGCCTGGCCTTTCTCGCCGGTTGGGCGTGCCTCGGTGTTGCGGCCTGGCGTTTAACCTGACTTTGGCGTCAACTGTGAGACGAATGGCGCGCCTTTGCCTTGGTCATCGTCAGCGATAGGGCTAGAATGCCGGCCCCCCTCAAATTGTGATTGCCCTGTCATGCGCATTCAGTTGAACGGAGAAGCTTTCGAGCTACCTGATGACCAGACGGTTGCCGACCTGCTGGTGCGTCTTGAGCTGACCGGCCGCCGGGTGGCGGTCGAGCTCAATCTGGATATCGTGCCGCGTAGCCAGCACGCCGCCACGCGCCTGTGCGAGGGCGACCGGCTGGAAGTGGTACATGCCATCGGCGGCGGCTAGCTTGCGCCGCGACAGTGCAGCCTGACAGCAACAGAACCGGCGGTAACCGCGCCACAGCCGAAGAGGATTTCCGATGAGCCACGTTCGCAGCGATAAGCCCTTTACCCTGGCCGGTCGTACCTACCAGTCACGTTTGCTGGTAGGCACCGGCAAGTACCGGGATCTGGAAGAAACCCGGCTGGCCATCGAGGCTTCGGGCGCGGAGATCGTTACGGTCGCGGTGCGCCGTACCAATATTGGCCAGAACCCGAATGAGCCGAACCTGCTCGATGTGATTTCGCCGTCGCGCTACACCATCCTGCCGAACACCGCCGGTTGCTATGACGCCGAGGACGCGGTGCGCACCTGCCGCCTGGCGCGCGAGCTGCTGGACGGGCACACGCTGGTCAAGCTGGAAGTGCTGGCCGACCAGAAAACCCTGTTCCCTAATGTGATCGAGACCCTCAAGGCCGCCGAAGTGCTGGTCAAGGACGGTTTCGACGTGATGGTGTACACCAGCGACGATCCGATCATCGCCCGCCAACTGGCCGAGATGGGCTGCATCGCGGTCATGCCGCTGGCCGGCTTGATCGGCACCGGGCTGGGCATCTGCAACCCCTACAACCTGCGCATCATTCTCGAGGAAGCCAAGGTTCCGGTGCTGGTGGATGCCGGTGTCGGCACGGCGTCCGATGCGACCATCGCCATGGAGCTCGGCTGCGAGGCGGTGCTGATGAACAGCGCCATCGCCCACGCGCAGAACCCGGTATTGATGGCCGAGGCGATGAAGCACGCCATCGTTGCCGGGCGATTGGCCTACCTGGCCGGGCGGATGCCGAAAAAGCTGTATGCCAGTGCCTCGTCGCCGCTGGATGGTCTGATCCGCTGAAACACTGCGTGCGCGCCGTGTTCATTAACGTTAAGAGTTCGCCATGATCGAATCGCAAGAGCCATCCGTCCCGGTCGATGAAGAGCGCCATCTGCGCACCATCAAGAGTTTCGTCATGCGCGCCGGACGTATGACCGACGGCCAGCAACGCGGCCTCGACCAGGGTCTGCCGCGCTTTGGCCTGGAGCTGGCGGCCGGTGCGGCGGATTTCGATGCGGTGTTCGGACGCAGTGCGCCGCGCACCTTGGAGATTGGCTTCGGTATGGGCCATTCGCTGCTGGAAATGGCGGCGGCGGCACCGGAGCAGGACTTCATCGGCATCGAGGTGCATCGGCCGGGCGTCGGTGCGCTGCTCAATGGCTTGCTGACGCAGAACCTGAGCAACGTGCGCGTCTACCAGTGCGATGCGATGGAGGTGCTGCGCGACTGCATCGCCGACGCCAGTCTGGATCGCCTGTTGCTGTTCTTTCCCGACCCCTGGCACAAGTCGCGGCACCACAAGCGCCGCATCGTCAAACCGGAGTTCGCCGAACTGGTACGGCAGAAACTGAAAGTCGGCGGTGTGCTGCACATGGCCACCGACTGGCAGCCCTATGCCGAGTTCATGCTCGAAGTCATGCAGGTGGCGCCGGGTTACCGCAACCAGGCGTCGGACGGCGGTTGCGTGCCGCGGCCGCCGGAACGTCCGATCACCAAGTTCGAGCGCCGTGGCGAACGCCTCGGTCATGGGGTCTGGGACCTGAAGTTTCAGCGCATCGACTGATTCACCGTCTCTCTTACCGTTCATCTCGAATAGCCTTGGCGCTGGCGTCCGGGCCGTTCCTGGTTTGACCGACAACGACGCCACACCGGCCGCTCAGCGGCGCAGGGATGTTAATAAAGACCGGCACGAGCCGGCGCCAGGACGGCTCCTCACCGTACCAAACGCAACGACAAAGCTCGGCCTAGACTGGCTGGACAAATAAAAAAAACAGCGCGGTTTCGAGGCGCTGCGAGGAGAAGGCTGTGTTGAGATGTTGTGGAATTCTGCTGCTGATGGTGTGTGCGCTACCGGCGCAAGCCAAAGTCGATGCCGTCGAGGCCAATCGCCTGAATGGCGATCTCACCCCGCTGGGGGGTGAGCGTAGCGGTAATGTGGCGGGCACCATCCCGGCCTGGGACGGTGGCTTGGCGCAACCCATCGCGGGCTACCAAGCCGGCATGCACCACCCCGACCCCTATGCCCAGGATGCCGTGCAATATGTGGTCAACAGCAAGAATGCAGGCCAATACCAGGCGTTGTTGCCAATCGGCCTGAAGACGCTGCTGGAGAACAACCCCGACTATTTCCTGCGGGTATTCCCTACCCATCGCAGTGCGGCGGCGCCGCAACGCATCTATGACGCCACGCGCTTCAACGCGCTCAACGCCGAGCTGATTTCGGGCGGTAACGGTGTGCAGGGCGTGGCCGCCGGGATTCCTTTCCCGCTGCCGCAAACCGGCCAGGAAGCCATCTGGAACCACATCATGCGTTACCGTGGCGAGCAGATTCACTTCGTCACCAACCAGGCGGCGGTGCTCTCCAATGGCGCCTACAACCTGCTCAAGCTCGATCGCGACATCTACTTCCGCTACGGGCGCGAGGGTGTCAGCCCGAAGGACCTGGATAACACTCTGTTCTTCTACAAGTACAAGGTCGTTGCCCCGGCCAAGCTCTCGGGTTCGGCCCTGGTGGTACAGGAAACCCTCGACCAGGTGCTGTCGATCCGCAAGGCCTGGCGCTTCAATCGCGGCGAGCGCCGTGTGCGCCGCCTGCCGATGCTGGCGTTCGATACCCTGCAACCGGATACCAACGGCATGGCCACTGCCGACATGGTCGACGCCTATAATGGCGCGCCGGATCGTTACGAGTGGCAACTGCTCGGCAAGCAGGAAATGCTGGTGCCTTACAACAGCTATGCGGTGCACCAGAAAGGCCTGCCTTACGCGAGCATCCTGCAAGCCCAGCACGTCAACCCCGAGCTGCTGCGCTACGAGTTGCACCGCGTATGGGTGATCGAGGCCGCGCTGCGCAAGGGTTTTAGCCACCCTTACGCCAAGCGCCGCTTCTACCTGGATGAGGACAGCTGGCAGATCCTTGCGGTCGACCTCTACGACAAAGACGGCGAGCTGGTCGGTCTGCAGGAAAGCCACCCGATCAGTTACTACGATGTGCCGATGTTCGGCAGCACCCTGGAAACCATCTACGACTTCCCGGGTAAGCGTTATTTTGCCGATGGCATGGATAACAACGAACCCATGTACGACTTCCGGGCGCCGCTCAGTGCGGGCGACTTCACCCCGCAAGCGCTGCGTCGCGAAGGTAACTGAGGCCGCGCTGGCCGGATAAAAAACCGCCCTTGAGGCGGTTTTTTATGGCCGAGGGTTTGGGCTGCAGGGTTTTAGTCGACTAGTTCGGCGCCAATGATGGTCGGCTCCGGCAGGGCTATGGGGGCGGGGCAGACTTGCAGGTACTTGATGCTTTCCCGCGGGATGAGCAACAGATCGCCATCCACTTGGATGCTGAGGAACGGCGACTCCAGCTGCTTGCGTAGGCTGCGGGCGATGCTGCCAGGGTCGTCACTTTGTTGCGGGAAGCGCAGGATCAGGCGCTGGCCGTCCTGAAAGTGCAGGTAGAGATGCTTGAGTGGCTTCATGGGGCCTCCTGCTGGTGGCTATCGGCCGCCAGCAGGAGCCGTCAGCCTAGTTGCGATCCGCGATCACGCCGATCAGGAAGAAGACTAGTAGCAGTACCGGTGCCAGGGTGTAGTTATTGAAGTACCCCAGCCCTTTGGCCAGCCAAGGCGTGAGAAAGATCATCGCCAGGCCATAGCCGACCGCGCAGATCAGCACGAACAGCAGGGTGCGGAAGATGAAATTCAGCCCGCCGATACGCTGCTGCACCCAAGCGTTGATCCCCGGGCCGAACAGCACCAGCAGGGTCGCCATGACGGCCAGGGAGATGTCGTACAGATGCCCGCGGCTCCAGCGCGACAAGGTGGCGATCAGGTCGAGTAGCAAATCCATCCGGTGTCCTTAGCCCGTTCAGGGCAGAAAGTGTTGCAGCAGATCGTTGAGAAACAGCTGGCCTTCACGCGTTGCGACCAACCGCTCGGGGTCGGCCACCAGCAGGCCGCGGGCTTCGGCTTCGCGGCGCGCGCTGGCCAGTTCCGCCAGCGGCAGGCCGGTGCGTTGGCTGAAGAGCTCGGTTGCCACGCCGTCCGTAAGGCGCAGCACATTCATCAGAAACTCGAACGGCAGCTCCGCGGGGCCGAGTAGCCGCTCGCCGGCCTGGAAGGTTTTGCCCGAATCCAGGTAATCCTTCGGCAGGCGGGTTTTCCAGGCGCGGACGATTTGCCCGTTCGGATTGGTCAGTTTGGCGTGGGCGCCGGCACCGATGCCGAGGAAATCACCGAAGCTCCAGTAATTCAGGTTGTGCCGCGCCCGGCGACCATCGCGGGCGTAGGCGGAGACTTCGTACTGGACATAGCCGTGCTCGGCCAGCAGTGCCTGGCCGGCTTCCTGGATGTCCCACAGGGTGTCGTCTTCGGGCAGCGTCGGTGGCTGGTTCCAGAACACCGTGTTCGGCTCCAAGGTCAGCTGGTACCAGGACAGATGGGTCGGCGCCAGGTCGATGGCCTGGCGCAGGTCGGCGAGGGCCTCGTCGATGGACTGATCGGGCAGGCCGTGCATCAGGTCCAGGTTGAAGTTGTCGAAGCCAGCCCGGCGCGCCATGTCTGCCGCGCGGATCGCTTCGGCGCCGTCATGGATGCGGCCCAGGGCTTTGAGTTTGGCCTCCTCGAAGCTCTGCACGCCGATCGACAGGCGATTGATGCCGAGTTGGCGGTAGGCGCGGAATTTGGCTTGTTCGAAGGTGCCGGGGTTGGCTTCCAGGGTGATCTCGATATCGCGGGCGAACCTGATCCGCTGTTCGACGCCATCGAGCAGGCGCCCCAGGGCTTCGGCGCTGAACAGGCTGGGGGTGCCGCCACCGAAGAAAATCGAGGTCAACTCACGGCCGTGGACGTGGTGCAGATCCTGGTCGAGATCGGCCAGCAGCGCATCGACATAAGCGGTTTCCGGCAGCTCGGGGCTGGCGGCATGGGAGTTGAAATCGCAGTACGGGCATTTGCGCACGCACCAGGGAATATGGATGTAGAGCGCCAGCGGCGGCAGTTGCAGCAACCCCTCGCCCGCGGCGGAGCGCGGTGGGAAGATCAGTCCGTGCTCGCTCATGCCAGGCCCAGGCGCTGGCGCAACAGCGCCATGGCGCGGGCGCGGTGGCTCAGCTGGTTCTTCTCGGCCGGGGAGAGTACGGCGCTGGAGCAGCCGCGCTCGGGCACCCAGAACAAGGGGTCGTAACCGAAACCATGTTCGCCCTCGGCCTGTTCGAGGATGCGCCCATGCCAGAGGCCTTCGCAGACGATCGGCAGCGGATCATCGGCATGCCGCACCAGCGCCAGGGCGCAGACGAACTGTGCGCCGCGTTCGGCTTCCGGCAGGCCTTGCAAGGCGCTCAGCAACTTGGCGTTGTTCGCCGCATCGCCCTGGCCGTCGGCATAGCGCGCCGAGTAGATGCCTGGGGCGCCACCGAGGGCGTCCACTGCCAGGCCCGAGTCGTCGGCCAGTGCCGGCAGGCCGGAGACGCGGGCGGCGTTGCGGGCCTTGAGGATGGCGTTCTCGATGAACGACAGGCCGGTCTCTTCCGGTTCGATGCTGCTGAACTCGCCCACCGAGCGCACACGGATGGCGTCGCCGAGCATGGCTTGGAGTTCTTTGAGTTTGCCGGCGTTGTGGCTGGCCAGCACCAGTTGTGTGAAGGGCATCATTCGTCGGGGAAAAACTCTTGGCTGAAATCGAGGCTGTTGGCTGCGCTGTCGCCGGCTTGCACCTTGATGCTGAAGCGCAGCACTTCCTGTTGCGCGAAGGGGAACTGCGCCAGGTAGTAGATGGCGCCACTTTCATTGACCTGTTTGAAAGTCAGGGTGCTGACCTTGCCGAGCAGGTCCTTGACCTCGCCGCTGACCTGCGCGGTGCTGGCCTTGCCGGCTTTGAGCACGGCGATGTTCAGCACTCCGAGGGTCTTGCTGCGGGTCAGGCCGGCGGCGGCCGCGATGTCGGGCTGCAGGAAGCTGGAGTTGAAGGCGCTGTAATGCACATCCAGGTCGCCAAAGCTTTGCTTGCGTTCGGCGGCGGCGGGCAGTGCCAGGCACAGGGCGAGAATGAATAGCGCGAAGCGACGCATGATGGCTCTCCTTAAACGATGGCGACGGGCCTTGAGGCGGCAGGCCGCTAAATAGCGATGTGCAGATCCGACACGCCTGGGCCGCTGACGCGATAGATACCGATCTCACCCAATAGATTAGGCCAAACGCGGCTGGTCCAGCCGTGTCTGTGCTGGTGATCCACCGCCAGACGGTTGAGTACCCGTACCTTGCGCTCGCGGCACAGCGCCTCGAAGTCCTGGAAGGTGCAGAAGTGGATGTTCGGCGTGTTGTACCAGGTGTACGGCAGGAACTCGGAAACCGGCATCCGGCCTTTGCTCGCCAGGTACCAGCGGCAGCGCCAGTGGCCGAAGTTGGGGAAGGTGATGATGCATTGGCGGCCGACCCGCAGCATCTCTTCGAGAATCTTGTCCGGGTACTGCACGGCCTGCAGGGCCTGGGTCATCACCACCACGTCGAAGCTGTTGCTGGCGAAGTTGCCGAGGCCCTTGTCCAGGTCCTGTTCGATGACGTTGACGCCTTTGCTCACGCACTCGGCGATATTCGCCGGGTCGATTTCCAGGCCGTAGCCGCTGACCTGCTTGTGGTCGCGCAGCCAGGCGAGCAACTCGCCATCGCCGCAACCGAGGTCGAGCACCCGGCTGCCGGCGGGTATCCAGTCTTGGATGATTTCCAGATCGGCTCTCACGGGAATCCTTAGATGCTGATGCGGTTCATGTAACCGCCGAAGGCTTGCAGGTAGCGTGGAATCGGCATCAGGAAGGCGTCGTGGCCTTGCGGCGCGTCGACTTCCAGGTAGCAGACGTTCTTGCGCGCGGTCATCAGCGCATCGACGATTTCTCGCGAACGCGCCGGCGAGAAGCGCCAGTCGGTGGTGAAGGAGATCACGCAGAAGTCGGCCTTGACCTGCGCCAGGGTCTTGGCCAGGTCGCCGTCATGGGCCGCCGCCGGGTCGAAGTAGTCCAGCGCCTTGGTCATCAGCAGGTAGGTGTTGGCGTCGAAACGCCCGGAAAACTCCTCGCCCTGATAGCGCAGGTAGCTTTCCACCTGGAATTCCACGCTGTGGAAGTCGTAGTTGAGCTTCTCGCTCTTCAGGCCTCGGCCGAATTTCTCGCCCATGGCGTCATCCGACAGGTAGGTAATGTGGCCGACCATGCGCGCCAGCATCAGCCCGCGCTTGGGGATCACGCCCTGTTCCTGGAAGTGCCCGCCGTGGAACTCCGGGTCGGAGAGGATCGCCTGGCGCGCCACTTCGTTGAAGGCGATGTTCTGTGCCGACAGTTTCGGTGCCGAGGCGATGGCCAGGCAGTGGCGAATGCGCTCTGGGTAGCTGATTGCCCACTGGATGGCCTGCATGCCGCCGAGGCTGCCGCCGACCACCGCAGCCCATTGGTCGATGCCCAGGCGGTCGGCCAGCAACGCTTGGCTGTGCACCCAGTCCTCCACGGTCAGCACCGGGAAGTCCGCGCCGTAGGGTTTGCCGCTGGCCGGGTTGAGGCTGGAGGGCCCGGTCGAGCCGTTGCAACCGCCGAGATTGTTCAGGCTGACGACGAAGAACTTGCGCGTGTCGATGACCTTGCCGGGGCCGATGCAGCTGTCCCACCAGCCGGGCTTGCGCTCATCGACACTGTGATAACCGGCGGCGTGATGGTGACCGGACAGGGCGTGGCAGATCAGCAGCGCATTGCTGCGGGTCGCGTTCAGTTCGCCGTAGGTCTCGTAAACCAACTGGTAGTCGGCCAGGCTGCGGCCACAGGCCAGCGCCAGGGGATCGGCAAAGTGCGCGGCCTGGGGCGTGATCAGGCCGACGGAGTCTTCGGGAAAGGCGGTGGGCATCGACCCTGCTCTCGCTTAAAGGAGGCGTCAGTCTAAAGAGCACCGCCCCAGGCGGCAAGCGCATGGGGCGGCGGGGTAAGGTCTTGAAATAGTGGGCCGATCGGCGACAGGGGCGTGCTCGGGGCTTAATCGGCCGTGCTCTGCTGGCGCCCGGCGAGCGGCAGGGTGACGACCTTGCCCTGGCGCTGGATCGGCGCGGGGCGGCGCAGGGTGCGGAGCATCTCGTTGGCCTGGTTCAATTGCAGCTCAAGCTCCTGGATATAGCGCTGCATCTGTTGGCCGCGCAGGCGCGCTTGCTGGGTGTCCTGGGCCAGGGCCTTGAGTCGCAGCATGTGGGTTTCCAGCAGTTGCTTGTGCTCCAGGGTGTGCTGCATCAGTGGCATCAGCGCGTCGCTGGCCCATTGCTCGGCCTCCTGGCGCAAACGCTGATGCAGGCCGATGACTTCCTGCACCAGGGTGGCGAAGAAGCGGCGGGTGAGGGTGCGTTGCTCGGTCAGCAGGGTTTTCAGGTGCAGGCGGAACTGGTCGGCCTTGCCCTGCTGCTGTTTCAACTCGCGCAGGTAGCGTTTGACGTTGAACTGTGGCGCATCCACGCCGTGCAGCGGATTTTCTTCGTTGTGCCGGCGGTAGATGGCGGCGACCATCTTGTTGGCCATCTCGGCTTCCTGCTCGAGGTTATGCAGGTCGCTCTCCATCGAGCGGAAGAAATGCCGGATCGCCTGATTGATCCCAAAGGTGGTCCAGCTACCGGTGAGGTTGTTGCGCACCTTGTGCAGGTGCTCCTCCAGGCGCTCGGGGCGCACCGCGGCGCGCAACAGGTCGCCTTGGCGCTTGAGCAGGCGCTGGTTGGTCTTCAACCCGAGCAGGCGTCGATGGTGCTGGCTGTGATCGTCCTTGGTCTTGGCGGTCAGCTCGAAGAGCATCTGGCCGTTGTCCTGCTGGTGGTTGGCCAGCAGCGTTTGTTGTTCGCGAACTTTCTCCAGGCGCAGATTGAGCAGGTGCTGGCTGTTTTGCAGCAGCCCCAGCACCTGATGGACCACGCGATCTTCGAGCAGGCGTTCCTTTTGCGCGACGATGCGCTCGCACAACAGGTTTTCCAGGTCGCCGATCTGGCTGCGATTGAGCAGTGGCTGGTCCTTGCGCACTTTGGCCAGCAGCGCCTGTTTGGCCGACAGCGGCAGCACATCCTCGCGGGCGATGCCCAACTGCTTGGCGGTCGCCGCCTGGATCTGCTGGATGGCGTTCTGCACGAAGGTTTCGCCGGCCAGGTCGTCCCATAGCACGTCGATTTTGTTCAGCACGGCGAACAGGCTGGTCTGGGTGTCTTCGTCGAGTTGGCGAATGTGCGTCTGCCAGACGGCCATGTCGCTGGCGGTCACCCCGGTATCGGCGGAGAGCAGAAAGATGATCGCCTGGGCGCTGGGCAGCATCGACAGGGTCAGCTCGGGTTCGCTGCCGAGGGCGTTCAAGCCGGGGGTGTCGAGGATGCGCAGGCCCTGGCGCAGCAGCGGGTGGTCGAAGTTGACGATGGCGTGGCGCCAGGCCGGCACCAGCACGTAGTCCGGCTTGCCGGCGCTTTCCAGCATGTCCGGGTGGAAGCCCAGCTGGATCGCCTGCTCCACCGGCATCGGCTTGGTCTTCGCGACCTGGGTGAAGGCCTGGACCATATTGTCCGGGTCGCTGACATCCA
The DNA here is from genome assembly GCF_057838565.1 of Pseudomonas sp. KH_027. Lineage (NCBI taxonomy): Bacteria > Pseudomonadati > Pseudomonadota > Gammaproteobacteria > Pseudomonadales > Pseudomonadaceae > Pseudomonas > Pseudomonas sp. KH_027. The sequence goes on along the minus strand of NZ_CM174470.1, from coordinate 4,490,780 downwards.
GCGGGATGTTCACCCAATGCCGAGGGATGCGCTTGAACTGCGCCACGCTGGCTTCGGCCATGCGCGTTTCGATCGGCAGCAAGCGGATATAGGAACGTTCCGAACGCGGGTCGAAGAACAGTTCGGTCGGGCACATGGTGGTGCGCCCCGCGTGCGAGGGCAGCATGCGCTGGCCGTATTCGGAGAAGAACAGGCTGTTGATCAGCTCGGTCTTGCCGCGGGAGAACTCGCCGATGAAAGCCAGGGTGATATGGTCGGTGCGCAGCAGGCGCAGTGCGCCGTCGAGTTTGGCTTCCACCGCTTCGGAGGTCAGGCGGTTGTTGGCCAGCCAGCTGCGATAGCGGGTGATCTCGCGCATCAGCTCGCGCTTCCAGGCGACGTAGGCACTCACCTGTTGACTGAGACGTTCCATGCTCATCCGTGCACTCCTGTCGGCAACGCGTCCTGCGGTTATTGGGGGATCATTGGCTGCATAGGCGTTCGGCGCAAGCTGTCGCAAGCCGCAGAATGCGCAGTGTGTGGCAGTCTGCCACTGCATCGCATTATGCGGTTCGTGGTGTGAACGTCAATTGGCGCGGCGCGGTGGCCCGCCTTAAGGTCGGTCAGGGCGACCGGGCGGTCAGTTCGAGTTCAGGCGGCAACTGTTTGGGGCTGTTGATGCGCACGCGCTTTTGCCGGTTCAGCTCGCCGCTTTCCAGGCTGACCTGACGCTTGGCGACGCCGAAAGCGCTGGCGAGAAAGGCCAATAAGTGGGCATTGGCCTTGCCTTCCACCGGTGGGGCGGTGAGACGGATCTTCAACCGCTCGCCATGCAGCCCGGCGAACTCGTCGCAACTGGCCTTGGGCTGCAAGTGGCAGTCGAGGATCAGGTCATCGCCATCCCAGCGGTGCCAGGCCATCTCAGATGAACGGGCTGAGAATGGCTGGCATGCCGCTCATGACAGCGAGGTTGCCGATGACAAAGCGATCCAGCAGGTTCAGTGCGATAAAGGCGAAGATCGGCGAAATATCCAGGCCGCCCATGCTTGGCAGGATGCGCCGGATCGGCATCAGCATCGGCTCGCAGATCTGGTTGACCAGTTGCGCGCCGGGGTTGTGGCTGCCGGGAGCGACCCACGACAGGATCACGCTGATGATCATGGCGAAGAAGAAAATCTTCAGGAACAGCGAAGTCACCGCAATGATCGCCCAGATCAGCAGCTGCAGGCCAATAGCCACGGGGTTGGCGCCGGCGATAAGGGTGATCACCACCATCAGCAGCAACTGCACCAAAATAGCCAGCACCAGCGAGGCGATGTCCAGCCCGCCAAGGCCGGGAATGATGCGGCGCAGCGGCTTGAGCAGTGGCTGGGTGGCCTTCAGGGTGAACTGGCTGAGCGGGTTGTAGAAGTCGGCGCGCACCAGTTGCAGGATGAAGCGCAGCAAAACGATCAGCAGGTACAGGCTGCCGAGGGTCTGAATGATATAGATGAGGGCTTCCGCGAATCCGGACATGCAGGCTCCTTATTGTCCTAGTTGTGCAGCGAGTTCGGCCGAGCGGTGCGCGGCGGCGTTGAGTGCCTGTTCGACCAGGGCTTCAAAGCCACCGGCCTGGAAGGTTTTGATCGCCGCTTCGGTGGTGCCGGCGGGCGATGTGACGCGACGGCGCAGTTCGGCGGCCTCGACATCGCTGTCGACGGCCATGCGCGCAGCGCCCAGCGCTGTTTGCAGGGTCAGCTGAGCGGCCGTCTCGCGGGGCAGGCCAAGTTTTTCGCCGGCGGCGGTCATCGCCTCGATCAGCAAGAAGAAATACGCCGGGCCGCTGCCAGACACGGCGGTCACCGCGTCGATCAGCTGTTCTTCGTCGAGCCACAGTGCGACCCCGACTGCCGAGAGCAGTTGCTCGGCTTGCTGGCGCTGGGCGCTGGATACGTGCGCGTTGGCGAACAGGCCACTGACGCCCTGGCGCAGCAGGGCCGGTGTGTTGGGCATGCAGCGCACGATGGGGCTCGGCGCGGCAGATGGCGTACTCAGCCAGTTCTGCATGCTGGCGCAGGGAATGCCGGCGGCGATCGAGACGATCAACTGTCGGCCAGTGAGGCTCGGCGCCAGTGTCTGGCAGACGGCCTTCATCGCCTGTGGCTTGACCGCCAGGACGATCACGTCGGCGCCTTGAATGGCCTCGGCGTTATCGGCAACGACCTCGATGCCATGCTCGGCGGCAATCTTGGTGCGCTGTTCGGCGCCTGGGTCGCTGGCGCGGATAAGTGAGGCGTCCATGCCTTGGGCGCGCAGACCGCCGATCAAACTGGCGGCCATGTTGCCGGCGCCGATAAACGCAATACGGGTGTTGCTCATAAAACGCTTCCTTTAATAAGGCGAGTGCCGCGCATGTCAGCGGGTGGTCGATTCATCTGTACCGCTGTCTTTACTGGCGTAGTCGCGGGCACCAAACAGGGCCGTGCCAATCCGTACCCAACTGGCGCCTTCGGCTATCGCGGCTTCCAGGTCGTGGCTCATGCCCATGGAAAGGGTGTCGAGTTCCAGGTTCAGGCCGGCCTGCAGCTTGCGCACTTGGGCGAAGGCGGCCTGTTGGGCCGCGAGATCCTCGGTAGGTTCGGGAATGGCCATCAGGCCGCGTAGTTTCAGGTGTGGCAGCTTCGCGACCGCGGCCGCCAGCGCCGGCAAATCCTCTGGTGCACAGCCGGATTTGCTCGCCTCGCCACTGACATTGACCTGCAAGCAGATATTCAACGGCGGCAGCTGTGGCGGGCGTTGCTCGGACAGGCGCTGTGCGATCTTCAAGCGGTCGACCGAATGCACCCAGCTGAAGTGTTCGGCGATGGCTTTGGTCTTGTTTGATTGAATGGGGCCGATGAAATGCCAAATCAAGGGCAAATCCGCCAATTCGGCCTGTTTGCCCAAGGCTTCCTGCAGGTAGTTTTCACCAAAGTCGCGCAGACCGGCCGCATAGGCTTCACGAATGGCGGGCGCGGGTTTGGTTTTGCTCACCGCCAACAGGCCAATCGCTGTGTAATCACGCTGCGAGGCTTGCGCCGCCTCACGGATACGCTCACCGACCTTTGCAATATTCTCTGCTATCGTGGACATTACTTGCGCCAGCCGCCTAGTGTCTGCGGCATTCTACCTGCTTGCTTGTCATTAGGGAGTTCCATGGATATCACTGAGCTGCTTGCCTTCAGCGCTAAACAAGGCGCTTCGGACCTGCACCTCTCTGCTGGTCTGCCGCCGATGATTCGGGTTGACGGCGATGTGCGGCGAATCAATTTACCCGCTCTGGATCACAAGCAGGTGCATGCGCTGATCTACGACATCATGAACGACAAGCAGCGCAAGGATTTCGAAGAGTTCCTCGAGACCGACTTCTCCTTCGAAGTGCCGGGCGTCGCGCGTTTCCGGGTCAACGCCTTCAACCAGAATCGCGGTGCCGGTGCGGTATTCCGGACCATTCCGTCCAAGGTGCTGTCCATGGAAGACCTGGGCATGGGCGAGATCTTCAAGAAGATTTCCGACGTGCCGCGTGGCTTGGTGTTGGTCACCGGGCCGACCGGTTCGGGCAAATCGACCACTTTGGCGGCGATGCTCGACTACATAAACAGCAACAAGTACCACCATATCCTTACCGTCGAAGACCCGATCGAATTCGTTCACGAATCGAAAAAATGCCTGATCAACCAGCGCGAAGTGCATCGCGATACCCTTGGCTTCTCCGAGGCGCTGCGTTCGGCGCTGCGGGAAGACCCGGACATCATCCTGGTCGGTGAGATGCGTGACCTGGAAACCATCCGCCTGGCGCTGACCGCCGCGGAAACCGGGCATTTGGTGTTCGGCACCCTGCACACCACGTCCGCCGCGAAAACCATCGACCGGGTGGTCGACGTGTTCCCGGCGGAAGAAAAGTCCATGGTTCGCTCCATGCTGTCCGAGTCGCTGCAGTCGGTGATCTCGCAAACCCTGATCAAGAAAGTCGGCGGTGGCCGGGTGGCGGCGCATGAAATCATGATCGGCACCCCGGCGATCCGTAACCTGATTCGCGAAGATAAAGTCGCGCAAATGTACTCGGCGATCCAGACCGGCGGCTCGCTGGGCATGCAGACCCTGGACTCGTGCCTCAAGGGCTTGGTGGCCAAGGGCTTGATCACACGCGAGAACGCCCGCGAAAAATCCAAAACCCCGGAAAACTTCTGATCCGTACCCGTCCCGCCATGTGGTGGGGTGGGTTACGTCGGTTGCGGTACACGCTCGCAGCCGGCTCGCCCTTAGGGCTGGCGGTAATGCATTACTGCCGCGAGAGAGTCGCGTGATAGGCGAGAGAGTCCATGGAATTCGAAAAGCTGCTGCGTTTGATGGTGGAAAAGGGTGGTTCCGACCTGTTCATTACCGCGGGTGTGCCGCCGTCGATGAAGGTCAATGGCAAGATCATGCCGATCACCAAGGTACCCCTGTCGCCGGAGCAGACCCGTGAAACCGTGCATGCGGTGATGAACGAGCAGCAACGGCGCGACTTCGGTGAAAACCACGAATGCAACTTCGCCATCAGTGCGCGTGGTGTCGGCCGTTTCCGGGTCAGTGCCTTCTACCAGCGCAACCTGGCGGGCATGGTGCTGCGGCGCATCGAAACCAATATTCCGACTCTGGACGACCTCAAGCTGCCGGAAGTGCTGAAGAAGCTGGCGCTGACCAAACGGGGTCTGGTGCTGTTCGTCGGCGCCACCGGTACCGGCAAGTCGACCTCGCTGGCGGCGATGATCGGTTACCGCAACAAGAACAGCAGCGGCCACATCATCTCCATCGAAGACCCGATCGAATATATCCACCAGCACCAGAGCTGCATCGTCACCCAGCGCGAAGTGGGGATCGATACCGAGTCCTTCGAAGTGGCGCTGAAAAACACCCTGCGCCAGGCCCCGGACGTGATCTTGATCGGTGAAGTGCGGACCCGCGAGACCATGGACCATGCCGTGGCGTTCGCCGAAACCGGCCACCTGTGCCTGGCCACCCTGCACGCCAACAACGCCAACCAGGCGCTGGACCGGATCATCAACTTCTTCCCCGCCGACCGGCAACAGCAGGTGTGGATGGATTTGTCGCTGAACCTCAAGGCCATCGTCGCCCAGCAGCTGGTTCCGACCCCGGACGGCAAGGGCCGGCGCGCGGTGATCGAAGTGCTGATCAACACCCCGCTGGCGGCCGACCTGATCCGCAAAGGCGATGTGCACGAACTGAAGGCTTTGATGAAGCGCTCCACCGAGCTGGGCATGCAGACCTTCGACCAGGCGCTGTACCAACTCTATACCCAGGGCGAAATCACCTACGAGGATGCGCTGGCCTATGCCGACTCGGCGAACGACCTGCGCTTGATGATCAAGCTCGGTTCGGAGGCCGACGGCGACCACCTCACCAGCATGAGTCAGGGCCTGAGCCTGGAAACCAGCGAAGAGGATACCGGTCGGCGCTTTCGCTGAGCTTGTCCGCCGCGTGGCCTGGCAACGGGCCGCGTTACGCCGCTTCGCCTTCACCGGCAAGCGGCGTTGTCATTTATGGCCGCTTGAGTCGCGCGTCGATGCTGCGCCGGCAGTAGTTATCGGTGCTCCTGGCGCAGGGTGGCCGGCAGCACTCGCTCGGGCTTGGCCGTTCTCAGCGTTGGCTGATCTGGATCGGATTGGCGCCGCTGGATTCCGGCAGTACCCGTTTAGCCAGGGCGTAGTGCTGCTTCCAGTAGGGCTTTTTCAAGTTGTCGATGCGCACGGTTTTGCCACGGCGCGGCGCATGGATAAAGCGGTCGTTGCCCAGGTAAATCGCGACATGATTGACCTTGCGGCTTCTGATGTTGAAGAACAGCAGGTCACCCGGCTCCAGTTGCTCGCGCGAGACTTTTTGCCCGTCGGCACGGGACATGGCGTTGGAGGTGCGCGGCAGATTGACCTCGGCGATAGGGTCGAAGGCATATTTGACCAGGCCGCTGCAGTCGAAGCCTTTTTCCGGCGTGCTGCCACCCCAGCGATAGCGCACGCCGAGCGCATTGACTGCACGGCTCAGGACGTTACTGCTGTCCTCGGCCGTGTGCGTCGAAAGCGACGGGATAGCAGGCGCGCTGCGGCTGCTTGAAGAGGCTTTGACCGTGTGTCCGGTGGAGCCAGCCGGCAGCGGCTGGTAGCGGTTGCTCGCTTGGGCGGCGAGTGGCAACGCTAGGCAAATGGCTAGCCATGTCAGGTAAATCGAACGCATTTGGCAGGGCTCTTGGTTAGACCGCGCAACTTTATAACAGCTTTTTTGTATGTTTTTTGACCATTGGTCGATTGGAACCTCTGTGCAGTTGCTGATCAGCCGAGACAAAATGCTGCTTTTCAGTGGGATTCAAGGGAGTAACGCTGTCGATGCGCCTTGCTGTAAATTTAGCCGGACGCTCTGTTTCGGGGCGAGCCTGCGCCGAGCAAACCGGTATCGAATTCGACGCTCAGAGCCCTACTCATCACCTGCCAGGAGGCAATCATGGACGTACGTCAGGACACTCACAGCAAGGTCATCGGTTATCTGTTGTGGATCTTCGGTTTCCTCGGAGCGCACCGTTTCTATTACGGCAAGCCGGTCACCGGGACGATCTGGTTCTTTACCTTCGGCCTGCTGTTCGTCGGCTGGATCATCGACCTGTTCCTGATTCCGGCCATGGATCGCGAGGCCGACCTGCGTTTCACCGCCGGTGACACCGATTACAACGTCGCCTGGATTCTGCTGACCTTCCTTGGCGTGTTCGGCGTGCACCGCATGTACCAGGGCAAGTGGATCAGCGGCATCATTTACCTGTGCACCGGAGGCCTGTTCCTGATCGGCGTGCTGTACGACTTTTGGACCCTGAATGCCCAGGTATCGCTCAAGAATGCCGTGCGCGGTTGATCCGCGAACAAGAAAAAGCCCGCCGATTGGCGGGCTTTTTTCTGCGCGGGGTATCAGGCCTGGTAGCTGACGTGCCCGTCCACCAGGGTGTAACGCACCGCGCCCGGCAGGCAGTGGCCGATGAACGGGCAGTTCTCACCCTTGGAGTACCAGGTTTCGCCGGCCAGGGTCGATGCCTGCGGGTCGAACAGCACCAGGTCGGCAGGCTGGCCTACCGCCAGTCTGCCGGCGGGCAGGCGCAGAGCCGCGGCGGGGCCGGCGCTGAGGCGGGCGAGCAGGGTCGGCATGTCCAGCAGGCCGTCCTGCACCAGGCTCAAGGCCAGCGGCAGCAACAGCTCGACGCTGCTGATGCCGGGCTCGGTGGCTCCGAAGGGGGCGAGCTTGGCGTCCGCCTCATGGGGCTGGTGGTGGCTGGCGATGGCCTGGATCACCCCGGACTTCACGGCGGCGCGCAGGCCGGCGCGGTCGGCGGCGGTGCGCAGCGGTGGTTGCACATGGTAGAGGCTGGAGAAGTCGATCAGCGCCTCGTCGGTCAGGATCAGCTGGTACAGCGCCACATCGGCGCTGACCGGCAGGCCACGGGCTTGCGCCGCGGCGATCAGCTCGACGCCACGGGCGCTGGTCAGCTGGCTGAAGTGCGCACGCACGCCGGTTTGCTCGACCAGCAGCAGGTCGCGGGCCAGGGCGACGGTCTCGGCGGTTTCCGGGATGCCGGGCAGGCCGAGGAAGCTGGCGGTCGCGCCCTCATGTGCCAGGCCGCCTTCGGCCAGATCGTGGTCCTGGGAGTGAAAGACCACGGTCAGGTCGAAGGTCGCGGCGTATTCCAGGGCGCGGCGCAGGGTGCGGTTGTTGCTGAAGTTGTCCAGGCCATTGCCGAAGGCCACGCAACCGGCGTCGCGCAGGGCTACCAGTTCGGCCAGCTGTTCGCCGGCCAGGCCTTTGCTCAGGGCGCCGATCGGGAACACCTTGGTATGGCCGGCGACGCGGGCGCGGTCGAGGATCAGCTCGGCGACCGCCGGGGTGTCCAGAATCGGCCGGGTAAACGGCGGGCAGCACAGGCTGGTGACGCCGCCAGCGGCAGCGGCGAGGGTCTCGCTGGCAATGCTGCCTTTGCGGCTGTAGCCGGGCTCGCGCAGCGCGACACTGAGGTCGACCAGGCCGGGGGCGGCCACCAGACCTTGGCCGTCGATGCGCTGGCGGGCCTCGAAACCGGCCGGCGCTGCGCCGATTGCGGCGATTTTGCCGTCCTGCAGGTAGATGTCGCTGATTTGGTCCAGCCCGCTGGCCGGGTCGATCACACGGGCGCCGAGGATAACGGTGGGCATCAGTTCTGCTCCTCAGCGTCTTGATTGATCTGGCGCTGGGCATTCTGCCCGCTCATGGCCATGGACAGCACGGCCATGCGGATGGCGATGCCATAGGTGACTTGATTGAGGATTACCGACTGCGGGCCGTCGGCCACCGCCGATTCGATTTCCACGCCACGGTTGATCGGCCCCGGGTGCATGACCAGGGCATCCGGCTTGGCCAGTTTCAGGCGTTCGTTGGTCAGGCCGTAGAGGCGATAGAACTCGCCTTCGCTCGGCAGCAGGCCGCCGGTCATGCGTTCGCGCTGCAGGCGCAGCATGATGATCACGTCGACGTCCTTGAGGCCGGCGGCGAGGTCGGTGAAGACCTTCACGCCGTACTGCTCGATCCCGACCGGTAGCAGGGTTTTCGGCGCAATGACGCGGATGTCCGGGCAGCCCAGGGTTTTCAGCGCCAGCATGTTCGAGCGCGCCACCCGTGAATGCAGGATGTCGCCGACTATGGCCACCGAGAGGTTCTCGAAGCCGCCCTTGTGCCGACGGATGGTCAGCATGTCGAGCATGCCCTGGGTCGGGTGCGCATGGCGGCCGTCGCCACCGTTGATGATCGCCAGGTTCGGGCACACATGCTCGGCGATGAAGTGCGCCGCGCCGGAGTCCGCGTGGCGCACCACGAAGATATCGGCGGCCATGGCTTCCAGGTTGCGCAGGGTGTCGAGCAGCGTTTCGCCTTTGCTGGTCGAGGAGGTGGAGACGTTCAGCGTGATCACGTCCGCGGACAGCCGTTGGGCGGCCAGCTCGAAGGTGGTGCGGGTGCGGGTGGAGTTCTCGAAGAACACATTGCACACCGTCTTGCCGCGCAGCAGCGGGACTTTCTTCACCGCGCGGGCGCCGACTTCGAGGAATGAGTCGGCGGTGTCGAGGATTTCGGTCAGCAGCTCGCGCGGCAGGCCATCGAGCGTGAGGAAGTGGCGCAGCTGGCCCTGATCGTTGAGCTGCAGCGGGCGCTTGGCGTCGGTCGGCGTCATCACGGAGATCTCAGTTGGCGGCGGAGGCGAGGGGCTGGTGCTCAAGGGTGAGCGGCGCGGGGCCGAGCAATTTTACCCGTTCGCCAGGGGCGAGCGACAGTATGGCGCCGACTACATCCGGGCGAATCGGCAGTTCGCGCGCGCTGAGGTCGAGCAGGCAGACCAGGGTCACACTGGCGGGGCGGCCGTAGTCGAACAACTCATTGAGGGCGGCGCGGACGGTCCGGCCGCTCATCAGCACATCGTCGACCAGTACCAGGTGCTGGCCTTCGATCTCGAACGGCAGCGCCGAGGGCCGCACTTGCGGGTGCAGGCCGTTCTGGGTGAAGTCATCGCGGTAGAAGGAGACGTCGAGAATCCCCAGTTCGGCGCTGCGGCCGAGGGCCTGCAGCAGTGCCTGGGCGACCCAGACGCCACCGGTGTGGATGCCGATGAAGCGCGGCTCGGCGATGGAGCGGCTGGCCAGGTGGGCGCTCAGCGCAGCAGCCATCTGTGGCAGCAGCTCGGCGGGGTTGGGCAGGCTCATGGTGTCTCCTTGTGGGCCGCAATGGCGTGCAATTGTGCTCAGGCGCTGTGTTCGGCCAGCCAGCCTTCCAGCAACAGGGCGGCAGCCAGGGCGTCGACCGGGTTTTCCCGGTAGCCGCCGCGCTGGCCTTGCTGCAGTCGTTCGCCTTTGGCGGCGTAAGTGGTCAGGCGTTCGTCGTGGGTATGCACCGGCAGGTTGAAACGGCCATTCAGGCGGCGGGCGAATTTTTCCGCCCGTTCGCTCATCTCGCTGGCAGTACCGTCCATGTTCAACGGCAGGCCGACGACTATGGCGTCGGGCTGCCATTCACGGATCAGGGCCTCGACTTTCTGCCAGTCGGGCACGCCGTTCTGCGCTTTCAGTACGCACAACTCGCGGGCTTGGCCGGTAATTGCCTGACCGACGGCGACGCCGATCTGTTTGGTACCGTAATCGAAACCGAGCAACAGACGCAGGGGTTTGGCTGTGGCAGGCGCAGCCATCAGGCGTGCCCGGCCTGGGAGGTCAGCAGGCTGAGGTTGATGCCCAGGCGTTCGGCCGCGGCATTCAGGCGCTGGTCGAAGGGTAGGTCGAAGAGGATGCGCGAGTCGGCCGGGCAGGTTAGCCAGACGTTATTGATCAGCTCGTTCTCCAGTTGGCCAGCTTCCCAGCCCGCGTAGCCGAGGGTGATCAGGTAGTGCTCCGGCCCCGTACCGTCGGCAATGGCGAACAGCGCGTCCTGCGAGGTCGACAGCGCCAGTTCGCCCAGCTCGAGGGTGGCCTGGAATTGTTGCCCGGTGGGGTGCAGGACAAAGCCGCGGTCGGTTTGCACCGGGCCGCCGGAAAAGATCGGCAGGTTCTGGCAGGTCGCTGCCGGGGTGCTGTCCGGGCGCAGTTGTTCGAGCACGTCGGCGAGGCTCAGGCCGCTGGGCCTGTTGATCACCAGGCCCATGGCACCTTGGGCGTTGTGTTCGACGAGGTAAGTGACGGTATGCACGAAGTGCGGATCGGCCATGTGCGGCATGGCAATCAGCAGGTGGTGCTTGAGGTAGCTGGGGCTGGCGTCTTTCATGGGTAATAGTGTGGCCGTTGGGTGGTCACCCTGACAAGCAGCGCGGCTTGTTCGGGGGCCTATTTGCTCGACAGGCGGTCGCCGCGCTCGAAGCGCCAGGTGCGGATGATTTCCAGGCGGTCGATGTCCGCCAGGTCGCCGGTAAACGGCGAGAAGGGGGCCGCCAGGCGCACGATGCGTTGCGCTGCCTGATCGAGCAGTGGTTGGCCGGAGGATTCCAGCACCTGGACCTCGAACAGGCTGCCGTCACGGTTGATCGAAACCAGCAGCCGCAGGTTGCCGTATATCCGCTGGCGGCGTGCTTCGTCAGGATAGTTGAGATTGCCGACGCGCTCGACCTTCTTGCGCCACTCGTCCTTGTACCAGGCGCCTTTGTCGCGCATGGTCGAGGCGGCGTTCAGGCGATGGATTTTCGGTCGTTTGGCGTACAGCTGCTGTTCCTGCGCCAGTTCTGCCTCCAGGCTGGAGATTTCGGCGGACAACTGCTCGCTATCGAAGGCCGGGGCTTGCCGGGTTTGCGGTTCGGGCTTGGCCTGCTCGCGCTTGACCGGGGTTTTCTGTGGCTGCGGGGTGCGGGTGGCGACCGCGGCTTTCGGCGCTTCCTGCTTGGTGGTTGCGCGTGGAGTGGCTGGCGGAGTGACGCGTTTGACTTCCTTATCCTGGAACAGCGCCTGCTCGGTGGTCTTCGGTGCGGCCTTGTGCTCCAGGGTGCCGCTGCCCTGCTGGTTGTCCTGAGCGAGGTAGTCGGCCACTTTGGGCTTTTCCGTGCTCTTGAAGGTAGACAGGGTGATTTCCAGGGTTTTGCTGATCTGACTCGGCTCGACCAGGGTGAAGCCGACGCCGAGGATCAGGGCCACATGCAGCACGGCGGCCAGGAACAGGGTAAAGCCCAGCCGGTCCGCCGGGCGGACGCCGGCGTCAGACAGTTCAGGCGGGAGGGCGGCTGCGTTCATCGCTCATCGTGGTCAGTTCAGGTTGCCGCGCAGTCTGCCGAGGGCTTGGGGAAAAGTCCATGAAGCACTGCGCGGCTTGGTGATGCACTGAACATTTCAGCGCGAGGTTGTGTCGCGCGCGCTCAGTTGCTTGGCGATGGCCTCCATCAACTGCTCGCCGATCTTCGTGCCGAAGGCATTGTCGATCTCGCGGATGCAGGTCGGGCTGGTGACGTTGATTTCGGTGAGGTACTCGCCGATCACGTCCAGGCCGACGAACAGCAGGCCCTTCTCGCGCAGCGTCGGCCCGACCTGGGCGGCGATCCAGCGATCGCGCTCGGTCAGCGGGCGCGCTTCGCCACGACCGCCGGCCGCCAGATTGCCGCGGGTTTCGCCAGCCGCCGGGATGCGCGCCAGGCAAAAAGGCACCGGTTCGCCGTCGATCATCAGGATGCGCTTGTCGCCGTCCTTGATCGCCGGCAGGTAGCCTTGCGCCATGATCTGCTGGGTGCCGTTGGCGGTCAGGGTCTCGAGTATCACGGAGAGGTTGGGATCGCCTTCGCGGTGGCGAAAGATCGACGTGCCGCCCATGCCATCCAAGGGTTTGAGAATGATGTCACGCTGCTGTCTTGCAAACTCGCGCAGAATGTCGGCTCTGCGGCTGACCAGTGTCGGCGGGGTGCAGTGGGGGAACTGGGTGGCGAACAGCTTCTCGTTGCAGTCGCGCAGGCTTTGCGGGCGGTTGACCACCAATACGCCAGCGCGCTCGGCTTGCTCCAATAGATAGGTGCAATAGACGAACTCCATGTCGAACGGAGGATCCTTGCGCATCAGGATCACGTCGAGCTCGCTCAGCGGCAGGTCGTTTTCGTCGTCCAGTTCGAACCAGTGTTGGGGATCTTCAAAGACTTTGAGTGGGCGCATGCGTGCCCGAGCCTCGCCGTCAATCTGGTACAGGTCTTGCTGTTCCATGTAGAACAGCGACCAGCCACGGGCTTGGGCGGCCAGTAGCATGGCCAGCGAGCTGTCCTTTTTGAAGGAGATGCGCGCAATGGGGTCCATGACTATGCCGAGGCGAACGCTCATGGGGGAAATCCTCCGCAAAAGGAATGCGACAGCGGACAGGCTGTCGAGGCTAGACTGTGTGGCGCCAGGGTGGCGCCGGTGATCTTCCCGGTCAAGGAAAAACCTTGTGCTTCTAGGGCTTATAGATTGCTTCTAGAGAGTGTGCTAAAAAGACCTACGATTGGGTCGCAGCCCGTCGCTGGTAGGCCTCAGGCGCACTAAAAACGTAGAAAAATAACGACTCACCGAGGCGATGGTAGGGCAAACATGGAACAGCATTCCGAAGGGTTAAGGGTCATGGTGATTGACGATTCGAAAACGATTCGTCGCACTGCGGAAACCCTGCTGAAAAAAGTGGGTTGTGAGGTCATCACCGCGGTCGATGGCTTCGATGCGTTAGCGAAAATTGCCGACACCCATCCCAATATCATCTTTGTCGACATCATGATGCCGCGGCTCGATGGCTATCAGACCTGCGCCCTGATCAAAAATAACAGTGCTTTCAAATCCACCCCGGTGATCATGCTGTCCTCCAAGGACGGCCTGTTCGATAAGGCCAAGGGTCGTATCGTGGGTTCCGATCAGTACCTGACCAAGCCTTTCAGCAAGGAAGAGTTGCTCGGCGCCATCAAGGCTCATGTGCCTAACTTCACCCCGGTGGAACAAGCATCTTGACGTTCGACCGCTAGGGCGGTGACGTATTTTCCATATGGGGAACACCATGGCTCGAATTTTGATTGTTGATGACTCGCCAACCGAGATGTACAAGCTGACCGCCATGCTGGAAAAGCATGGGCATCAGGTACTCAAGGCAGAGAATGGCGCTGATGGCGTGGCTTTGGCCCGCCAGGAAAAGCCCGATGCAGTTCTGATGGATATCGTCATGCCGGGCCTCAATGGCTTTCAGGCGACCCGCCAGTTGACCAAGGATGCGGATACCAATCACATCCCGGTGATCATCGTCACCACCAAGGATCAGGAAACCGACAAGGTCTGGGGCAAACGCCAGGGCGCGCGTGACTACCTGACCAAGCCGGTGGACGAAGATACACTGCTGAAAACCCTGAATGCGGTGCTGGCCGGCTGATGCCGGGCTAGTGCGCAGTTAAAAATAAGAAGAAGGTTCGGGCCGGCATGTCGGACGTACAAACCCCCTTTCAGCTCCTCCTCGAGATCGACCAGCGTTGTCGCCTCTTGGCGGCTGGGCTGCCGTCGCAGCGCGCGATGGTGCAGACCTGGAGCGGCATCGGCTTTCGCATGGGTGAACGCCTGTTCGTCGCGCCGATGGGGGAAGTTGGCGAAGTGCTGCACGAACCGAGGTTTACCTTGCTGCCGGGTGTGAAAAGCTGGGTCAAGGGTGTCGCCAACGTGCGTGGTCGTTTGTTGCCGGTGATGGACCTGTGCGGGTTCTTCGGTAATGACCTGTCGCCATTGCGCAAGCAGCGGCGGGTGCTGGTAGTGGATCATCAGGAAGTCTTCGCCGGCCTGACCGTCGACGAAGTGTTCGGTATGCAACATTTCCCGGTGGATAGCTTTTCCGAGCAACTGCCGCCGTTGGAAACGGCCATCGAGCCTTTTATCCATGGCATGTTCCAGCGCGAACAGCCCTGGCTGGTGTTCAGCCCTCATGCGCTGGCACGGCATCCGGGCTTCCTCGACGTGGCTTTCTAAGCGTTTTTCGGTTGGGTCGGCGTTGCCGGCCTTTTAGCGTTACATGGGCAACGTAGTGCGGTAGGTCCAGGCGGGGGCCAAATAATGAAAAAACTAAACGCAGGCAATCTATTGGCTGGGATGCGCAGCAGCACCTTGATCGCGGGGCTTTTTATCGTCCTGATCGTGTCCATCGTGCTGTTGTTCGCCAACTTCGCCTATATCAACACCCAGTCGAACTACGACAAGGAATACATCAGCCACTCCGGTGAGCTGCGTGTACTCTCCCAGCGCATCGCGAAGAACGCCACGGAAGCGGCGGCGGGCAAGGTCGAGGCTTTCGCCTTGCTCAAAGATGCGCGCAACGACTTCGAGAAGCGTTGGGGGTTCCTGGTCAAGGGTGACGAGTCCACCGGGCTGCCATCATCGCCAGACACCGTGCAGACGGAAATGGCCGCCGTGCAACAGGACTGGGACAGCCTGCGGAAAAACTCCGACGCCATCCTGGCCAGCGAACAAACGGTTCTCTCCCTGCACCAGGTGGCCGCGACCCTGGCGGAAACCATTCCGCAACTGCAGGTCGAGTATGAAGAGGTGGTCGACATCCTCCTCGAAAGCGAGGCGCCGGCCGCCCAGGTTTCCGTCGCCCAGCGTCAATCGCTGCTGGCTGAACGTATCCTCGGTTCGGTGAACAAGGTACTGGCCGGTGACGAAGACTCGGTCCAGGCCGCCGACATGTTCGGTCGCGATGCCAGCCTGTTCGGTCGCGTCTTGAGCGCGATGCTCGAAGGCAACGCGGCGATGAAGATTGCCAAGGTGACCGACCAGGAGGCTCTCGAGCGTCTGGCGGAAATTTCCGAGCTGTTCGAGTTCGTTTCCGGCTCGGTGGACGAAATTCTGGAAACCTCGCCGGAACTGTTCCAGGTGCGGGAATCCGCCAGCAGCATCTTCACCGTGTCGCAGACCCTGTTGGACAAGGCTTCGCAACTGGCCACCGGGTTTGAAAACCTGGCCGGCGGCCGCGCCCTGAATACCCTCATCGGTTATGTGTTGGGCTTGCTGGCATTGGCCTCGATCATCCTGATCGGCCTGGTCATGGTGCAGAGCACCCGCAGCCGACTGGCTGAAACCGCCGAGAAGAACGAACGCAACCAGGCGGCGATTCTGCGACTGCTCGATGAGATCGCCGACCTCGCCGACGGTGACCTGACGGTAGCGGCAACGGTAACCGAAGACTTCACCGGCGCCATCGCCGACTCGATCAACTACTCGATCGACCAACTGCGCGACCTGGTCGCGACGATCAACTTGACCGCCGTACAGGTAGCCGCCGCCGCCCAGGAAACCCAGGCAACGGCCATGCACCTCGCCGAGGCCTCCGAGCACCAGGCGCAGGAAATTGCCGGTGCATCGGCGGCGATCAACGAAATGGCCGTGTCGATTGACCAGGTATCGGCGAACGCCTCGGAATCCTCCGCGGTAGCGGAACGTTCCGTAGCCATCGCCAACAAAGGCAACGAAGTGGTGCACAACACCATCACCGGCATGGATAACATCCGTGAGCAGATCCAGGACACCTCGAAGCGGATCAAACGCCTCGGTGAATCGTCCCAGGAGATCGGTGACATCGTCAGCCTGATCAACGACATTGCCGACCAGACCAACATCCTCGCATTGAACGCTGCGATCCAGGCCTCCATGGCCGGTGACGCGGGCCGAGGCTTCGCCGTGGTAGCGGACGAAGTACAACGCCTCGCAGAACGTTCCTCGGCTGCAACCAAGCAGATCGAGGCACTGGTTAAAACGATTCAGACCGACACCAACGAAGCGGTTATCTCCATGGAGCAAACCACTTCCGAAGTAGTGCGCGGGGCCCGTCTGGCGCAGGACGCCGGTGTGGCACTGGAAGAGATCGAGAAGGTATCCAAGACCCTCGCAGCCTTGATTCAGAACATCTCCAACGCCGCTCGTCAGCAAGCTTCCTCCGCTGGCCATATCTCCAACACCATGAACGTGATTCAGGAAATCACCTCGCAGACCTCCTCGGGCACCACGGCTACCGCCAAGAGCATTGGTAACCTGGCCAAGATGGCCAGTGAAATGCGGCGCTCGGTTTCCGGCTTCACCTTGCCAGAAACCACCGACCAAGCCTGATCAGGAGAGGCGCGGCGGCCTGCAGAGGTCGTCGCCACGCGGCCATGAGCGAGGGGCACGGTATGCAGCCAAGCGGGGCCTGGGCCTTGAAACCCCTGGTCGATATGACTCCGGCGGAATTCCACGACTGGCAAACGTTGTTGGAAGAGCGCACCGGGGTGGTGATCAGCGAGCAGCGCCAGGCATTTTTGCAGACCAACCTGAGTACGCGGATGCGCGAGTTGGGTGTGCCTGACTATGCCAGCTACTACCGCCAGGTCATCGATGGCCCGCGTGGCGCGGTGGAATGGTCGACCTTGCTGGATCGTCTGACCGTTCAGGAAACCCGCTTTTTCCGCCATCGCCCGTCTTTCGACGTACTGGAGCATTACCTGGGTGAACGTTTGGCGCGGGCCGAGGCCGGCGAGCAACCCTGGGCTTTGTGGAGTGTCGGTTGTTCCAGTGGCGAAGAACCGTACTCGCTGGCAATCAGCGCCGCCGAAGTGTTGCGTGACAGCGAACGGCCCGCGCACTTTGGCGTGACCGGTACCGATATCAGTTTGAATGCCCTGAACAAGGCACGCGAAGGTGAATACGCCGCGCGCAAGCTCGAACACATGGATATGGACCTGTGCGAGCGGTATTTTGCCGCGCAGGCCGATGGACGCTTCAAGGTAGTACCGAGTCTGGCGGCGCGCGTATGTTGCGCCCGGCTCAATGTGCTGGAGTTGGCGAAGGCGCCAATGTCCGGTATGGACGTCATTTTCTGTCAGAACTTGCTGATTTATTTTCGTCGCTGGCGTCGCCGCGAGATCCTCAACCGCCTGGCCGAGCGCCTGGCCCCGGGTGGTCTGCTGGTAGTCGGCGTCGGCGAAGTGATCGGTTGGCAACACCCGGACCTGGTGCCGGTGGCCGACGAGCGAGTGCTGGCTTTTACCCGAAAGGGGTAACGTGCGGTTATGAGTGGAGTTGCTATGGGTGATCGGCACGACTATGTCGCCCTGGAGTGGGTCAAAGGCGAGATCGCAGAGACTCTGAAGCAGGCGCGGCAGGCCCTGGAGGCGTTCGTCGAGAACCCCCAGGATTCGACGCGCATGCGTTTCTGCCTGACCTATGCACACCAGGTCCATGGCACTCTGCAGATGGTGGAGTTCTACGGCGCGGCCCTGCTCGCGGAAGAAATGGAGCACCTGGCCCAGGCGCTGATGGAAAACCGCGTGGCCAACCAGGGCGAGGCCCTGGAAGTGCTGATGCAGGCAATTCTGCAGCTGCCGGTTTACCTCGACCGGATTCAGACCGCACGGCGCGATCTGCCGATGGTGGTGCTGCCGCTGCTCAACGATTTACGTGCGGCGCGTGGCGAAAAGCTGCTGTCGGAAACCAGTCTCTTCTCTCCGGACATGTCGGCGCGTCAGCCGGCCTTGTCGGTGGAGTCGCTGGCCCAGTTGCGCACCGCCGAACTGCCGGTGTTGCTGCGCAAGCTGCGGCAGATGCTGCAGATGGCCCTGGTCGGTGTGATCCGCAACCAGGACCTGGGCACCAACCTGGGTTATATGGCGCGGGTTTTCGCCCGCCTCGAAGTGCTCTGCAAAGACGCGCCGCTCGGCCCGCTGTGGCAGATCGCTTCGGGCATGGTCGAAGGGCTGGCCAACGGCAGCGTGCTCAATGGCACCTCGGTGCGGACCTTGCTGCGGCAGGTGGATAAAGAACTCAAGCGCCTGCTGGAACAGGGGGCGGACGGCATCAACCAGGCCGCGCCGGACGAACTGACCAAGAACTTGCTGTTCTATGTGGCAAAGGCTTCGGCACAGTCGCCGCGCATCCGCGCCCTGAAAGAACAATACCGCCTCGATGACGCCTTGCCGGACAACGACGTGGTCGACGAAGAGCGTGCGCGCCTGGCCGGACCGGATCGCGATGCGATGCGTTCGGTGGTCGCCGCGCTGTGCGAAGAGCTGGTGCGGGTCAAGGACAGCCTCGACCTGTTCGTGCGCAGCGACCGCAGCAAGGTCGCCGAGCTCGACAGCCAGCTGGCGCCGCTCAAGCAGATCGCCGATACCCTGGCGGTGCTGGGTTTCGGTCAGCCGCGCAAAGTCATAGTCGACCAGATCGACGTGGTGCACGGCCTGTCCCTCGGCCAGCGCGAGCCAAGCGATGCAGTGCTGATGGATGTCGCCGGGGCGTTGCTGTATGTGGAAGCGACCCTGGCCGGCATGGTCGGCCCGGCCGATGACCGCAGCCGCGAAGAAAGCCATCTGCCGACCACCGACGTGGCACAGATCCACCAGTTGGTGATCAAGGAAGCGCGCAACGGCCTGGAGCAGGCCAAAGACGCGATCATCGAATTCATCGCCTCGCAGTGGAACCACGAACACCTGGCCCGCGTGCCGGAACTGTTGACCCAGGCCCGTGGCGGCTTGGCGATGATTCCGCTGGCGCGCGCCGCGGCCCTGCTGCAAGCCTGCAATCGCTACATTCAAGAGCAGTTGCTGGCCCGCAAGGCGGTGCCGAACTGGCAGAGCCTCGACACCCTGGCCGATGCCATCACCAGCGTCGAGTATTACCTCGAACGGCTGGCGGAAGACCATGCCAGCCAAGGCGATCTGATCCTCGATGTGGCCGAAGAGAGCCTCGAGACCCTCGGCTACCCGCTGAAGGAAAAGCCGTCGATTCTCGACCGGGTCGAACCTGAGGTTGAGTCGTTCGCGCCGCTGGCCGATCCGATGCACGACATCGAGGTGTTGGCCGACGAGCCGCTGGAAGAGCTCGACCCGGGCTTGCCGGAGCAGCCGCAGGACGTGAGTTTCGAATCGGCTGAGCTGTCGCTGGAAAGCCTTGAACTGACCGAGCTGCAGCTTGACGATGAGCTGAGCCCGGAGTTCGCAGCGGTTGCCAGTGACGACACTGAACTGCTGGTTGCCGATGACAACTGGCAGCTCGGTGAATTGCCGGAGGCAGAGCTGCAAGAGATCGACTTCAGCCTGGCGGCAACGGTTGACGAGCTGTCGTCGTTGCCCGGCCTGGAGTTGAGCGAAGTAGAGGCGCCCTTGAGTTGGCTTGGCGATAGCACCTTGGAGCTGGAAGAACTCAGCTTCGATGCGCTCAACGACAACCCGGCACAGTGGAACGAGGCCGAGCTGGCCGAGCTGGGGCTGCCGGACGTCGAACTGCCGAGCGCGCCGGTCGAAGCCGAAGTGCCCGCCGCACCCGTCGACAAGCCATTGTCCATGGCCGAAGTCATGGCGACGCCGGTGCAGGCCATCAACCCGCCTGCCCAGGACGTCCCCCCGAGCCTGCTGCCACCGCCGGCCGGTGAAGAGGCGATCGACGAAGAACTGCTGGAAGTCTTTATCGAAGAAGTCGGTGAAGTGCTGGAAACCATCGCCGAGTACCTGCCGCAATGGCGCGCGAACACCGACGATAAGAATGCGCTGAGCGAAGTCCGTCGTGCTTTCCACACCCTCAAGGGCAGTGGCCGGATGGTGCGCGCGCTGATCATCGGCGAGTTGGGCTGGTCGATCGAAAACCTGCTCAACCGCGTGCTGGAGCGCAGCATTCTGCCGGGCGCAGAAGTGCAGCAAGTCATAGTCGATGTGATCGAATTGATGCCGGCGCTGGTGGACGAGTTCGCCGCCAAAGCGCAGCGTCAGCGTGACGATGTCGACCGTTTGGCCGCCACGGCTCATGCCTTGGCCAAGGGGCAGAGCGCCCCAAAAACTGACGCCCCGGCTTCCCCGCAGGCAGCCGAAACCGTGGGCGAGCCCGTGGCTGCAACGCTTGTGGATACCGGGGTCGAGGCGCTCGACCCGCAGTTGATCGAGATCTTCCGCAATGAGGCGGAAACCCACCTGGATACCCTGGTGGCGTTCCTCGCCGATTGCGCCCAGGAACTGCCGCAGCCGGTCACCGATGATCTGCAGCGGGCCCTGCACACCCTCAAGGGCAGCGCGTACATGGCCGGCATCCTGCCGATCGCCGAGATCGCCACGCCACTGGAAAAACTGGTCAAGGAATTCAAGGCCAACCTGATCCCGATGGATCTGGGCGAGGCCGAGTTGCTGCACAGTGCCGAGCAGCTATTCCGCCGTGGCCTGGAGCAATTGGAAGATCGGCCGCTGGCGCCCATCGAAGGGACCGCGGAACTGCTCGAACGCGCGCATAAATTACACCTGGATCGCTTGGAGGCCGCGCAAACGGCGCGCCAGGCCAACCAAGGCGAAAGCCGAGACCCGCAACTGATCGGCATCTTTCTCGCCGAAGGCATGGATATCCTGCTGGACGCCGAGGATCTGCTGCGTCTCTGGCGCGAGCATCCGTCCGAACGTCAGGAGCTCAGCGCCCTGCTCGACGAGCTGAGCACCCTTGGCCGGGGCGCCGAGATGGCCGAGCTGCCGCAGATCGATGAGCTGTGCGAAGCCTTGCTCGATCTCTATGGCGCGGTCGAAGAAGGCGGCTTGGCCGTCAGCGAGCGCTTCTTCAGCGAAGCCGAGAGCGCCCATGAAGCGCTGATCAGCATGATGGATCAGGTTGCGGCCGGTTTGCAGGTCAGTGCCCAGCCCGAGCGCGTCGAAGCCCTGCGCAGCTTGCTGGGCGAGGCGCTCGACCCGCAGACCCTGGCCTTGCTGGCGACCGATGGCAGTTCGCAGCTGCACGTCATCGAATTGGACGCGGCAACCGCCGAGCTGGAATTGGCCGAGCTGGCCAATGGCGAGTCGAGCGAACACTTCGCGCCGAGGGAATACAGCGCAGAGCCAGCCCCGCACGCGTTACCGCAGCAGGCCGTCGAAGCGCTGTCGCCGGTTGTCACACCAGACCCTCTGGATGAGGAAATGGTGGAAATCTTCCTCGAAGAGGCGGTGGATATCCTCGAAAGTGCCGGCCAGGCGTTGGAGCAATGGCTCGGCGAGCCGGAAAACAATCGCGTGCTGACTTCACTGCAGCGCGACCTGCACACCCTCAAAGGTGGCGCGCGGATGGCCGAGATCGGCCCGATCGGCGATCTCGCCCATGAGTTGGAAGCCTTGTACGAAGGCCTGGTGGATCGGCGTTACAGCTATTCGCCGGTGCTGAGCGGCCTGTTGCAACAGAGCCACGACCGCCTGGCGGTGCTGCTGGAGCAATTGCAGGCCAAGCGTGTTCTGCCCGATCCTGCCGAGTTGATTCAAGCGATCCGCGGCTTCCGTCAGGGTGGAGCGCAAAGCTTGTCGGCGGCGGCTGTCATGCCCCAGCCTGACTTCGAAGCCGAAGCCGAAGCCGAAGCCGAAGCCGAAGCCGAAGCCGAAGCCGAAGCAAAGGTCGAGGTTGAGGTTGAGGTTGAGGTTGAGGTTGAGGTTGAAGATGAAGCCGAAGTCGAACCGCTGGCGGAAGAAGTCATTGAGTTAGAGCTGGCGTCGCTGGACGATGAATTGGCCCCTGAGTCGAGCGCTGAATTAAGCGCTGAACCGCAAGAGTTGGCGTTGGTCGAGCCGCTTGACCTCGCGGCGTCAGTCGAGTCAGAACCCGAGCTTATCGAGTCGAACGAAGCGCCGGCCTGCATTGCCCCGGCAGTTTCGACGTTCTATGACGAGCGCGATCCCGAGTTGGTGGAAATCTTCCTGGAGGAGGGTTTCGACATCATCGACAGCTCCAGCGCGGCCTTGCAGCGCTGGAAGGGCGACCTCGATAACAGCCTCGAACTCGAGTCCCTGCAACGCGACCTGCACACCCTCAAGGGTGGTGCGCGGATGGCCGAGATCCGTGAAATCGGCGACCTGGCGCATGAACTGGAGTTTCTCTACGAGGGCCTTGGCGATGGCCGGCTGCGTGCCAGCCCTGGTCTCTTCGGCCTGCTGCAGGTGTGCCACGACCGGTTGGCGGAAATGCTCGAAGCGGTGCGTGATAAGCGCGCGGTGCCGAGTGGTGACGCGCTGATCGAGACCATCCGCCACTTTCGCGCCAACCCGGACGAGCAACTGAGCATTCCGTCCAGCGTGCACCTCAAGGCCGCTGTCGACGCCCATGCCGATGATGCCGAGGCGGATATCCTCGATATCTTCCTGGAAGAAGGCGATGACCTGCTGGAAGCCATGGAAAGCGCCATCGGCCGCTGGGAAGAACAGCGTGACAATGGCGCGGCCATCGACGACATGCTGCGCCTGTTGCACACCCTGAAAGGTGGCGCGCGGCTGGCGGGGCAGAAAACCCTGGGCGATCTGACCCACGACCTGGAGCAGCACCTGACCGAGGCGCAGCAGCAAGGCGCGCCCTGGCCGGAAAGCCTGTTCATTGATGTGCAGTCCGGTTTCGAAGGCTTGCAGGGCGAGCTCGATCAGCTGCGCGAGCGCGTCAACGACAACCTGGCCGCTGAGTCGACCGAGGCGCCGCAGCCCGAGCCGATTGCCCAGCTGCCAGTGCTGCATTCGCTGAGCAGCCCGATCGTGGCCGCCAGCGAACTGCCGACCGCGCCGGTGGCGGCGAAGGTTCTGCCTTTCGTCCGTCGCGCCCAGGAAGCCGCCTTGGAGGCCGCCGCCCGGCGCGCCCCGCAGGAATTGGTCAAGGTCCCGGCCGAGCTGCTCGAAGGCTTGGTCAACCTGGCGGGTGAGACCTCGATCTTCCGGGGTCGGGTCGAGCAACAGGTCAGCGACTTCGGTTTCACCCTCGGTGAAATGGAAGCCACCATCGACCGGGTGCGCGATCAATTGCGCCGGCTGGACATCGAAACCCAATCGCAGATCATCAGCCGCTATCAGGCCGAGGCCGAGCGCGTTGGTTACGAAGACTTCGATCCGCTGGAGATGGACCGCCACTCGCAGTTGCAGCAGCTCTCGCGCGCCCTGTTCGAGTCGGCTTCCGACTTGCTGGAACTGAAAGAAACCCTGGCGGCACGTAACCGTGACGCGGAAACCCTGCTGTTGCAGCAGGCACGGGTCAATACCGAGCTGCAAGAAGGCCTGATGCGCACGCGCATGGTGCCTTTCGACCGTCTGGTGCCACGTTTGCGCCGCATCGTGCGGCAGGTGGCGAGCGAACTGGGCAAGCAGGTCGACTTTATCGTCGGCAATGCTGATGGCGAAATGGACCGTACGGTGCTGGAGCGTATTGTCGCGCCGCTCGAGCACATGCTGCGCAACGCCGTCGACCACGGTATTGAAGCCACTGATGTGCGTCGTGCTGCCGGTAAGAACGAACAAGGCAATATCCGTTTGAGCCTGGGCCGCGAGGGTGGCGATATCGTCCTGACCCTGGCGGACGATGGTGGTGGCATCAAGCTCGACGCGGTGCGCCGCAAGGCCATCGAGCGCGGCATGATGGATGCCGACTCCGACCTGACCGACCACGAGATTCTGCAATTCATCCTCGAAGCCGGCTTCTCCACCGCCGAGAAGGTCACGCAGATTTCCGGGCGTGGCGTCGGCATGGACGTGGTGCATTCCGAGGTCAAGCAACTCGGTGGCTCCATGAGCATCGAGTCGACCCTGGGCGAGGGCACCACCTTCCGCATCCGCCTGCCATTCACCGTGTCGGTCAACCGTGCGCTGATGGTGCTCTCCGGCGAAGACCTGTACGCCATTCCGTTGAACACCATCGAAGGTATCGTGCGGGTCTCGCCCTACGAGCTGGAGGCTTACTACGCGCCGGACGCACCGCGCTTCGAGTACGCCGGGCAGGCTTACGAGTTGCGCTACCTGGGCGACCTGTTGAACAACGGTCAGCAGCCGAAGCTGGTGGGCCAGAGCCTGCCGTTGCCGGTGATCCTGGTGCGCTCCAGCGAACATGCGGTGGCGGTGCAGGTGGATTCCCTGGCCGGCTCGCGCGAAATCGTGGTGAAGAGCCTCGGCCCGCAGTTCGCCGGGGTGCATGGCATCTCGGGTGCAACCATCCTCGGCGACGGCCGCGTGGTGGTGATCCTCGATCTGTTGGCGACCATCCGGGTGCTGCATGCCCACCTGCTGACGCAAATGCTGCCGCGTACCGCCAGCCGCGTGGATCTGCCCGTTGAGCTGGAAGTCGAGCGACCGACGCTGGTGATGGTGGTGGATGACTCGGTCACCGTGCGCAAGGTCACCAGCCGCCTGCTGGAGCGTAACGGCATGAACGTGCTGACGGCCAAGGACGGGGTCGACGCGATCTCCCTGCTGCAGGAGCACAAGCCCGACATCATGCTGCTGGACATCGAAATGCCGCGCATGGACGGCTTCGAAGTGGCGACCCTGGTGCGCCACGATGAGCGCCTGAAAGACCTGCCGATCATCATGATCACCTCGCGTACCGGTGAGAAACACCGCGAGCGGGCGATGAACATCGGCGTCAACGACTACCTCGGCAAGCCTTACCAAGAGTCCTTGCTGCTCGAAACCATTGCACAGCTGGTCAAACGGACATGACTGAGAAAACTGCCGCCCGCATTGCGGTGCTCGCCGATACCTCGCTGCAGCGCCATGTGCTGCAGCAGGCACTCGTGGGGAACGGCTACAACGTGGTGCTCAACAGCGACCCGGCGCGGCTCGACGCGGATGCGTTGGCCGCCTGCGAGGCCGACCTGTGGCTGGTCGATCTGGCCCAGTCGGAAGACTCGCCACTGATCGACAGCCTGCTCGAATACGCCAGTGCCCCGGTGTTGTTCGGCGAGGGGCATGCCCCGGAACGACACTCCGAGCATTACCCGCGCTGGGAAAGGCGGCTGGTCGGCAAGCTCAAGCGCCTGGTCGGTGATCCGACCCAGGCGGTCGGCCCCACGCTGCAAGCGCTGCTCGGCGACGCCCAGCGGCCCGCGCGGCTCGACCTGCCTCGGGCGTTGGCGGATACACCGCTGGTGGCCGGTGAACCGGCGCGGCAGGTGTGGCTGCTGGCCGCTTCGCTGGGTGGCCCGGCGGCGGTCAAAGCCTTCCTCGATGCCTTGCCGGGCGGCCTGCCGGTCGGCTTCATCTATGCCCAGCACATCGATGCCAGCTTCGAGACGGCCTTGCCGCAAGCGGTCGGCCGGCATAGCCAGTGGCATGTCAATCCGGCCCGCCAGGGCGATGCGATACGCTGCGGCGAAGTGGTGGTCGCCCCTATCGTCTACGAACTGGGTTTTGCCGACGGCGGCGCCATGCAGATCGCCGATCGCGGCTGGCCCGAGCCCTACAGCCCGTCCATCGACCAGATGATGCTCAACCTGGCGCAGCACTTCGGTGCCCTGTGCGGGGTGATCGCCTTCAGCGGCATGGGCAGCGACGGCAGTGCCGCGGCGGCCTATGTGCGCCGGCAAGGCGCTGAAATCTGGACCCAGCGCGGCGACAGCTGCGTCTGCCCAAGCATGCCGGACAGCCTGCGCGAAGGCGGCTACAGCGCCTACAGTGGCGACCCGCGCGAGCTGGCGGCGACGCTGGTCAATCATTTGGCGGCGCAGTGCGGCTGAGGCCGCGCGTTGCCGCGTACAGGACATACCGATGAGCCAAGCCGTAACCACTGCCAATAGCGTGACCAGCCTGACCAGCCTGACCGGGCTGCTGGTGCCGTTGGCGGATCGCACCTTGCTGCTGCCGAACGTTGCCGTGGCCGAGCTGATTCCTTACCGTGCGCCGCAGGTGACGCCGGGCATGCCGGCCTGGTTCTTGGGACAGATGCCCTGGCGTGACCTGAGCCTGCCACTGCTGTCCTTCGAGGCGGCTTCCGATGGCCAGCCACAGATCCGGCCGGGTGCCCGGGTGGCGGTGATCAACGCCTTGGGCGGTCGACCGAAAGTGAAGTTTCTCGCGCTGTTGGTGCAAGGGATTCCGCGCTCGTTGAAGCTCGGTACCGAGTTGCCCCGTGCCAATGTGCCGTTGGCTCCGCTGGAATTGGCGGCGGTCAGTTTCGGCGAGGACGTGGCAAGGATTCCTGATCTGGTCGCGCTTGAGCAGATGCTGGCGGATGCCGGTTTGATCTGAACCGCCTGCCCGTAAAAAGCCCGCCTAGCGCGTAATGCTGTTCACTTAAGCGGAGCAGCATTGCGGTTAACTGGGTAACGGGTCTTGGAAATTTTCACCGTCCTTGGTCGTGATGGCCTTGGACGGTGATCCAGAAACAACCCTCCGATGCCCGCCCGCAAAGCCGACAAGCGTCTACCTGTTGCCGACAGTGGATTGGCAGCGGCCATCACGATCAGCTGCACGGCGATGTACTGGCAAGCCGGCTTGAAGCGTATATCGGACGGGGTGCGTCCAAACGCTACCGCCGCCTGACTCGCCTCCCGACGAATGATGTTGTAGGCCAGCAGCAATCCCCAAACTTCCTGGTAGATCAGGTCAATCTTCTTGCTGCGCAGGGTTGCGGCATTCTGCTGCATGGAGCTTTTGATATCCCTGAAGCCCAGTTCAATTTCCCAGCGCTCCTGGTACAGCTCTGCAACGGCTTCGGCGCTGTAGGCGTCGGCCGGTAGCGAGGTCAGGACGGTTTTCACTTTGCCCTGCACTGCATAGCTGACTTCACGCACGTCCCAGTAGGTTGGTAGGTCTGGGTTACGCTTTCTCGCCTGCGGTGAAACCTTCATACGCAGCAGGCGATCCTGCTTGCCGTAACGGATCACCTCCTCGCTGATCAGGCCCTGACGAGCGGGGATCAACCAGTGTCGGTTGTCACCGGCCGTGGCCACTTTCAGCAGCAAATCAGCACTCCAGAAGCCTTTATCGAACAACGTGACCGAATGGTTGGGGATCTGTTGCAAAAACTCATCGGCCAGGCGCATTTCACTGCGCCGATAGGGGCTCAGCTGGGCATTCAGAATCAAATGGGAGCGCACATTCATCAAGGCTACAAGACGCATCATGGGGAAGGGCGTCTGGCGCTCGGTGGAGGTATTGCCAGACCCGAAATGGTCCCGTAGTTCAGGCGTATCGGGCGTGCGCATGAGTGCCCCGTCCACGGCAAAAACCTGCAGCCCCCGCCAGGTGTCATCGCTATAGCGTTCGCCTCCCCATTGGCTGCCAGTTTTGCGGAACAGCCACTCGACCGGCTCGGCGCCAAGCCGCTTGCGAGCCTCAGTGACACCACTTTTGGCCAGCAAGCAATCCGAAGCCAGTCCCTGGGCACAAATGTTTAGACGCCTGGCCACCTCATGGACAGGCTCATCGCGGAAGAGCGCCATGCCTAGCACCAGCCAGAGCACCTGATCGGCAGGTAGCCGACGACGGCGGATGGTGGCCTGAGAGGAAAGATCAAGCGCGGACGCCACCCACTCGATTGGGATGTTCTGGGTGAAGGTGCTCAGGTCGGAGAAGTTGAATAGCTCGCCCAGATCGAGCAGATGCTGTTGGAAAGACATAAAAAATCCGATACCAGGAAGACTGGCATCGGATTCTCGGGGAAGCCCGGCTGGCGTTCAAATGCTTAAGTGAACAGCATTACGCCTAGCGCGGGCTTTTTTCTGCCGGACGAATCAGAAGTCGCCCCACAGTTGTTGGGCCACGGCCAGCGCCACCACCGGTGCCGTCTCCGTGCGCAGCACCCGCGGGCCAAGGCGGGCGGCATGGAAGTCGGCCTGCTGCGCCTGTGCCACTTCCGCGTCGGACAGGCCGCCTTCGGGGCCGATCAGAAAGGCCAGGGTGCCGGGCTTGGCATGGCTGGCCAGCGGTTCGGCGACCGGGTGCAGCACCAGTTTCAACTCGGCCTGGGTCTGTTCCAACCACTCGGCGAGGCTCCGCGGCGGGTGAATCAGCGGTAGTTGTGAGCGCCCGCACTGCTCGCAGGCGCTGATCGCCACCTGGCGCCAGTGGGCCATGCGTTTGTCCGCGCGTTCGTCTTTGAGGCGCACTTCGCAACGCTCGCTGACGATCGGGGTGATCTGCGCGACCCCCAGTTCGGTGGCTTTCTGGATCGCCCAGTCCATCCGTTCGCCGCGTGACAAGCCCTGGCCGAGATGCACCTGCAACCTCGATTCCGCCTGACCCGCCAGGCTTTCAGCGAGATTGACGCGCACGCGCTTTTTGCCGACCTCGATCAGTTCGCCGAGGAACTCCGAGCCGGAACCGTCGAACAGTTGCACGGCGGCGCCTTCGCTCAGGCGCAGCACGCGGCCGATGTAGTGCGCCTGGGCTTCCGGCAGTTCGTGTTCGCCAAGGCTGAGAGGGGCGTCGATAAAGAAACGGGAGAGGCGCATAGGTTTAAGACGGTTTCCGAATGCATAGGCTGGGTAGAGCGTAGCGAAACCCAGCGGGTAAGGGGGAAAGCAGGGTTTCGCCAAGACGCTACCCGGCCGACACAGCGCTAGTTGTGCTTAGCCCGGGTCTCTGAAGTTCGGGTGCCGCCCGCTGACTGGCACCTGGATGTTGCTGCGGGTGGCGATGTCGATGCCTTCGCTGGCGACCTCGGCGAGGAAGTCGATCTGCTCCGGGGTGATCACATAGGGCGGCAGGAAATACACCACGCTGCCCAGCGGGCGTAGCAACGCGCCTCGTTCCAGGGCGTGTTGGAAGACCTTGAGGCCACGCCGTTCCTGCCAGGGGTACGGGGTTTTGCCGGCTTTGTCCTGCACCATCTCGATGGCCAGGACCATGCCGGTCTGGCGCACGTCGGAAACGTTCGGGTGATCGGCCAGATGCGCCGTCGAACTGGCCATGCGCTGGGCCAGGGCCTTGTTGTTCTCGATGACGTTGTCTTCTTCGAAGATATCCAGCGTCGCCAATGCCGCCGCGCAGGCCAGGGGATTGCCGGTGTAGCTGTGGGAGTGGAGGAAGGCGCGCAGGGTCGGATAGTCGTCGTAGAAGGCGCTGTAGACGTCGTCGGTGGTCAGGCAGGCGGCCAGCGGTAAGTAGCCACCGGTGAGGGCCTTGGACAGGCAGAGGAAGTCCGGGCGGATGCCGGCCTGTTCACAAGCGAACATCGTGCCGGTACGGCCGAAGCCAACGGCGATTTCGTCGTGGATCAGGTGCACGCCATAGCGGTCGCAGGCCTCGCGCAGCAGCTTGAGGTACACCGGGTGATACATGCGCATGCCACCGGCGCCCTGGATCAGCGGCTCGACGATCACGGCGGCGACGTCCTGGTGATGCTCGGCGAGGGTCTGCTCCATGGCCGCGAACATGTTCCGCGAATGCTCTTCCCAGCTCATGCCCTCGGGGCGCGTGTAGCAGTCCGGGCTCGGTACCTTGAGGGTGTCGAGCAGCAGCGCCTTGTAGGTTTCGGTGAACAGCGCGACATCGCCGACGGACATCGCCGCGATGGTTTCGCCGTGGTAGCTGTTGGTCAGCGTGACGAAGCGCTTCTTCGTCGGCTGCCCACGGTTGAGCCAGTAGTGGAAGCTCATCTTCAGCGCGACTTCGATGCAGGACGAGCCATTATCGGCGTAGAAGCAGCGGGTAAGGCCTTCCGGCGTCATCTTCACCAGTCGCTCGGACAGCTCGATCACAGGCTGGTGGCTGAAGCCGGCGAGGATCACATGTTCGAGCTGGTCGACCTGGTCCTTGATGCGTTGGTTGATGCGCGGGTTGGCGTGGCCGAATACATTGACCCACCAGGAGCTGACCGCGTCGAGGTAGCGCTTGCCTTCGAAGTCCTCCAGCCACACGCCTTCGCCGCGCTTGATCGGCACCAGCGGCAGTTGTTCATGGTCTTTCATCTGGGTACAGGGATGCCAGAGCACGGCAAGGTCGCGCTGCATCCACTGATCATTCAGGCCCATTTCAACTCTCCTCGGAACTCAGACAAGGTCCAGCGCAAGCCCGCTGGACTCAAGGGCGGCAAAGACGCCCGGCAAACCGTTGCGCAAGCCTATGCAATGCCCGGGCGCGGGACAACCCGGATTGTCGTTTCGACGCGCGCCGGCGTCCGACGGGCACGCCTGGCCCGGTCTCGGAGGCTGGCGTATCCTGCGCGCCATTAAAGGCTGCGCAGATCGCGGGGCGATTTCTTGGCTGGTTGGGGAGTTGGGCATGTTGCAAGTTGGGTTACGCGCGCTGGCGTTGTTAACACTGGGGTTGTTCGGCGTGGTCGCGCAGGCCAAGGACAAACCACCCAGTGCCATAGTGGTGGGCGCTGGCCTGGCGGGGCTGACCGCCGCCTACGAGCTGCAGCAAAAGGGTTGGCAGGTGACGGTGCTGGAAGCCAAGCCAAGTGTCGGTGGGCGTTCGGGTCTGGCCACCAGCGAGTGGATCGGCAACCAGAAAGCGCAGCCGGTACTCAATGCCTACCTCGACGGTTTCAAGCTGAAGACGCTGGCGGCGCCGGAGTTCGTGCGCACGCCGAGCTACCTGATCGAGGGTCAATACTTCACGGCCGCCGAGCTGGCGCAAAAGCAACCGGCGACTGCCGAAGCACTGAAGCGTTTCGACAAAAGCCTCGATGAGCTGGCCGCCTCCATCGGCGATCCGCAAAATCCTGCGGCCAACAGCACCTTGTTCGCCCTCGATCAGATCACCGTGGCCAAATGGCTGGACAAATTGGAACTGCCCGGCACCGCGCGCCTGCTGGTGAACCAGCGGATTCGCACGCGCTATGACGAGCCTTCGCGCTTGTCGCTGCTCTATCTGGCGCAGCAGACTCGGGTCTACCGTGGTATTGACGACCGCGACCTGCGCGCTGCCCGCTTGCCGGGTGGTAGTCAGGTGCTGGCGCAGGCTTTCGTCAAACAGCTGAAAACCATCAAGACCGGCGCACGGGTTTCGGCCATCAGCCAGAACCCGGATGGCGTGGTGGTCAAGGCCGGCGCGGTGGGCTACAGCGCCGATTACGTGGTGCTGGCGGTGCCGTTGCGCGCCCTGGCGCAGATCCAGCTGACGCCGACCCTGGATACCGCACACTTGGCGGCGCTGAAGAGCACCAACTACGGCTGGCGCGACCAGATCATGCTGAAGTTCAAGACGCCAGTGTGGGACAGCAAGGCGCGCCTCTCGGGTGAAATCTACAGCGACCAGGGTCTGGGTATGTTGTGGATCGAGCCGGCCTTGAAGGGCGGGGCCAATGTGGTGGTCAACCTGTCCGGCGACAATGCGCGGCTTTTGCAGGCGTTCGGCGACAAGCAGATGGTCGACCAGGTATTGATCCGCCTGCACAAGTTCTATCCGAAGGCGCGCGGTGCTTATACCGGCTATGAGATCCGCCGTTACAGTACCGACCCGGCCACCGGTGGCGCCTACCTGGCGTTCGGTCCGGGGCAGATCAGTCGTCATTGGCGTTTGTGGGAAAAGCCGTTGCCGCGCGTGGCTTTCGCCGGCGAACACACCGACGCGCTCTACCCGGGCACCCTGGAAGGTGCCTTGCGCAGTGGCCAGCGGGCGGCTCTGCAGGTGCAGGATTTGCTGGCCGGCAAGGCGGTCGAACCAGTCAAGCCTGTGGTGGTCGCGACTGAGGCGGACAAAGCCAAGGCCGGCGGCGACAAGCCGGGTTTCTTCTCACGGCTGTTCAAGTAACGCCCCTGGGTTGCGCGGCCGTACGGGTCGCGCCCCTGACCTTTGATCCCCGCTCAGGCGCCCCTCGGCCGCTTGGCACTGAACTTCAACCTCCCGCGGCACACTAAACCAGGCGTAGTTCTGCTTGGTGTATCAATCGTATTTCTCGATATTTCAAAGCAGTATTTTCCGCTTTAAATCGATAGATATGCCGCTAACCTTACTCAATCGTTTTTTCACGGAAATCTCTGTATGCAACTGCGCAACTCTTCCTCTCGTTATGGTCTGGTCAGCATCCTGCTGCACTGGGGTATTGCGTTGGCAGTGTTCGGGTTGTTCGGGCTGGGTCTGTGGATGGTCGGCCTGGATTACTACAGCCCCTGGAATCACACCGCCCCGGAACTGCACAAAAGCATCGGCCTGGCACTGTTCGCGGCCATGCTGCTGCGCCTGCTCTGGCGCTTTGTCAGCCCGCCGCCGGCGGTATTGAGCAGTTACAGCCGGTTGACCCGCCTGGGTGCCAAGGTCGGCCACAGACTGCTGTATGCGGGCCTGTTCGTGCTGATGGTCTCCGGCTATCTGATTTCCACCGCAGACGGCCAAGGCATCGAGGTGTTCGGCTTGTTCAGCGTGCCGGCCACGATCAGCGGCATCCCCGGCCAGGAAGATGTGGCCGGTCTGGTGCACGAGTACCTGGCGTGGGCCCTGGTAGTTTTTGCCGGCTTGCATGCCTTGGCGGCACTGAAACATCACTTTATCGACCGCGATGCGACCCTGGCGCGCATGCTCGGGCGCAACCCGGATTAAACCCCAATCGCACAAGGAACCTTGCAATGTTGAAGCACCTCACGATGAAGAAAACCCTGGCTGCTCTGGCCCTCGGTACTGCGCTGTTGGGCGCGGGCCAAGCCATGGCGGCGGATTACGCGATCGACAAAAAAGGCCAGCACGCCTTCGTCAACTTCAAGATCAGCCACTTGGGTTACAGCTGGCTGTACGGCACGTTCAAAGACTTTGATGGCAGCTTCAGCTTCGATGAGAAAAACCCGGAAGCCAGCAAGGTCAATGTCACGCTGAACACCACCAGCGTCGATACCAACCACGCCGAGCGCGACAAGCACATCCGCAGCGCCGATTTCCTCAATGTCGGCAAGAATCCGCAGGCGACTTTCGTCTCCACCGCGGTCAAATCGACCGGTACCGGCACTGCCGATATCAGCGGCGACCTGACTTTGAACGGTGTGACCAAGCCGGTGGTGGTCAAGGCCAAGTTCATCGGCGAGGGTGATGATCCTTGGGGCGGCTACCGCGCAGGCTTCGAGGGCACTACGACCCTCAAGCTGAAAGACTTCGCGATCCAGAAGGATCTCGGCCCGGCATCCCAGGAAGTCGAGCTGATCATCTCGTTCGAAGGCGTGCGCAAGTAAGCCGCGCGGCCTGAATGGAAAACGCCGGCCCTGTGGCCGGCGTTTTTGTTTCTGCAATCCGGCTGCCAGCCCCGTCGCGGGGGCTGGCGGTATGGCGTGTCGATCATCCCCACACTCTGCATGTGAAATGTGCGCCGCCAGACAAAGAAACACCGGCACAGGGCCGGTGTTTTCGGTGCAACGCTTGGCTTAGGCTTCGCGGTTGCGGGTCAGCAGCGCCGGCTTCTCGCCACGGGTGCGATTTGGCAACTGATCCAGTTGCTCCAGCTGCTCGGGCGTCAGCACACGGTCAATCTTCGACTCCTTGTGCACGATCCGCGGTTGGCTGTCGCGCGGGCCTTTCACGGCCGGTTCCTGGCGCAGCTGGTCGTCACGACCGGGGCCACGGCCACGGGAGTCGTCACGGCGCGCCTGGCCGGAGCCATTGCGGCCGGGTTGGCCCTGGCGCTTGCCCTGGCCACCGTCACGCGAGCCGGCTGGCTTGCCTTGGCCCTGGGGCCGTGGCGCCTGGCCGGCAGGCCGTGCGCCGCCGAGGCCAACGCCGTTGCTGGCACTTGGGCCGCTCGGTGCCGCTGGGGCGCCGGGGCGCCGGCCACGGTTCTGCTGCTTGTTCTGGTGCGGGCTGACATAGTCGGCACGGTTGCCGAAGTTGTCGATTTCGTCATCCAGAAACTCGTCCGGCGCGCGGTCGGCACGCGGTGTGGGCACGGCACTCGCGCTGGTGCGTGGTTGACGCTGCTCGCGGGCGGGTTGCTGCGTGCGGGCCTGAGCCGGGCGCGCCTGGGCGGCGGATTTGTCCTTGCCTGTATCCTTGCCTTTGTCCTTGCGCCCGCTGCCGTGACGCTCACCACCGCCACGTGGGCTGTTCGGGTCACGCGGTTCACGCGGGCCGCCGCGTTGGCCACGTACGTCCGGGCGCTCGCGGGCTTCCGGCTTTTCAGCTTCCACGGTGCTGGCATCGAAACCCAGTAGGTCGCCATCGGCGATCTTCTGTTTGGTCATGCGCTCGATGCCTTTGAGCAGCTTCTCTTCGTCCGGCGCCACCAGCGAGATCGCCTCGCCGCTGCGACCGGCCCGGCCAGTACGGCCGATACGGTGCACGTAGTCTTCTTCGATGTTCGGCAGTTCGAAGTTGACCACGTGCGGCAGTTGGTCGATATCCAGGCCGCGGGCGGCGATATCGGTGGCGACCAGAATCCGTACGGCGCCGGCCTTGAAGTCGGCCAGGGCTTTGGTGCGGGCGTTCTGGCTCTTGTTGCCGTGAATCGCCACGGCTGGCAGGCCGTGCTTGTCGAGGTACTCGGCGAGGCGATTGGCGCCGTGCTTGGTGCGGGTGAAGACCAGCACCTGTTCCCAGGCGCCAGCGGTCACCAGGTGCGCGAGCAGGGCGCGCTTGTGGCTGGCCTGCAGGCGGAACACGCGCTGTTCGATACGCTCGACCGTGGTGTTCGGCGGAGTGACTTCGATGCGCTCGGGGTTGTGCAGCAGCTTGCCGGCGAGATCGGTGATGTCTTTCGAGAAGGTCGCCGAGAACAGCAGGTTCTGGCGCTTGGACGGCAAGCGGGCGAGGACCTTCTTCACGTCATGGATAAAGCCCATGTCGAGCATGCGGTCGGCTTCGTCGAGGACCAGGATCTCGACGTGCGAGAGGTCGACGCTGCCTTGCCCGGCGAGGTCGAGCAGGCGCCCGGGGCAGGCCACCAGCACGTCGACGCCGCGGGCCATGGCTTGCACCTGCGGGTTCATGCCAACGCCGCCGAAGATGCAGGCGCTGACGAATTTGAGGTCGCGGGCATAGACCTTGAAGCTGTCGTGCACCTGGGCGGCCAGTTCACGGGTCGGCGTCAGCACCAGCACGCGCGGTTGACGCGGGCCGTGGCGACGTTCGCGATCCGGGTGACCGTTGGGGAACAGGCGCTCGAGGATGGGCAGCGCGAAGCCACCGGTTTTACCGGTGCCCGTCTGGGCGGCAACCATCAGATCGCGACCTTGCAACACGGCGGGGATAGCCCGCTGTTGCACTGGAGTGGGCTCGGTGTAGCCAGCTGCCTCAACGGCGCTGACTAAAGCCTCGGAGAGACCGAGGGAAGCAAAGGACATGAGTAATCCTGTCTAGTTAGGGCGTAGCCCAATGGGATGATCTTGCCAGACTCGAAACGCGTTTAGGGGCGCGATCCCGTCCGGTCCTGCTGGGCCGCGGGGGCCGAGCGTCCGGGCGTAAGCCTGGCGGGAAGCCGGAGTATAACAGAGCGGCGAAACTGCGCTGCTTTCCTGCTGCTCAACGGTTGGTCGGTGTTGCATGCGTTAATGGACAGTACAAAACGGCAGTCGTTCCGGCCGGGGTGTGGCCGCCAGTTGGGCTGACATACGCGGGCTGGCGCGGCATGGTGAGCCCAACGGCCGAGCCCTGCCCGGCTTTGGGCGGCAAAACCTCAGCGTGGCAGCTTGAGGTTGTTCCAGATCGCCAGGCTGGGTTCGGCCTGGTTCAGGGTGTAGAAGTGCAGCCCCGGTGCGCCGCCTTGCAGCAGGCGCTCGCACATGTCGCTGATCACCTGTTCGCCATAGCACTGGATGCTTTCGATGTCATCGCCGTAGGCTTCCAGCTGCTTGCGCACCCAGCGCGGAATTTCCGCACCGCAGGCGTCGGAGAAGCGCGCCAGCTTGCTGTAGTTGGTGATCGGCATGATGCCGGGCACCACGGGAATGTTCACACCCATCTTGCGTACGCGCTCGACGAAGTAGAAGTAGCTGTCGGCGTTGAAGAAGTACTGGGTGATGGCACTGTCGGCGCCAGCCTTGGCCTTGCGCACGAAATTGGCCAGGTCGTCTTCGAAGTTGCGCGCCTGGGGATGCATTTCCGGGTAGGCGGCGACTTCGATATGGAAATGGTCACCGGTCTCTTCGCGGATGAAGCTCACCAGTTCGTTGGCGTAGCGCAGTTCACCGCTGGCCATGCCCATGCCCGAAGGCAGGTCGCCGCGCAAGGCGACGATGCGTGTGATCCCGGCCTGCTTGTAGTGATTGAGCAGGGCGCGCAGGTCGGCTTTGGAGTCGCCGACGCAGGAAATGTGCGGTGCGGTTTGCACCTTGGTTTCGCTGTCCAGCTGCAACACGGTGTTCACCGTGCGGTCGCGGGTCGAGCCACCGGCACCGTAGGTGCAGGAGAAAAAATCCGGGCTGTAGCTGGCCAGCTGATGAGCAGTGGCGAGCAGTTTTTCATGGCCAGCGTCAGTCTTGGTGGGGAAGAACTCGAAGCTGTAACGGCGTTCTTGAGACATAGGAATTCTCTTCAGCGACAGGGCGTAGGGTGGGTTAGCGCCGCCTGTCACCAGAGCAAGAGCATGCTGTGGTCAGTGCGTGGCGCGTAACCCACCAAGGTTATCGATGGGCTACGCCGCTGCGCGGCTAACCCATCCTACGCATCAGTAGCGGTAGGCGTGCGGCTTGAACGGACCTGCCTGCGGCACACCGATGTACTCGGCCTGCTTGCTGGTCAACTGGGTGACGACGCCGCCGAAGCCCTTGACCATTTCCAGCGCGACTTCTTCGTCGAGCTTCTTCGGCAGCACTTCCACGGTCAGACGCTCGGCTTTTTGCGCGGTCGACAGGTTGGCGAACTTCTGGCCGAACAGGAAGATCTGCGCCAGCACCTGGTTGGCGAAGGAGCCGTCCATGATCCGGCTCGGGTGGCCGGTGGCGTTGCCCAGATTGACCAGGCGACCTTCGGCCAACAGGATCAGGTAGTCATCGTTGTGCGGATCGAAGCTGCCGGCACCGGTGCGGTGGATCTTGTGCACCTGCGGCTTCACTTCTTCCCAGGCCCAGTTCTTGCGCATGAAAGCCGTGTCGATTTCATTGTCGAAGTGGCCGATGTTGCAGACCACGGCGCGTTTTTTCAGGGCGGTCAGCATGTTGCTGTCGCAAACGTTGACGTTACCGGTGGTGGTGACGATCAGGTCGATCTTGCCCAGCAGTGCTTTGTCGATGCTGGCGGCGGTGCCGTCGTTGATGCCGTCGATGAACGGCGAAACCACTTCGAAACCGTCCATGCAGGCTTGCATGGCGCAGATCGGGTCGACTTCGGTGACCTTGACGATCATGCCTTCCTGGCGCAGCGACTGGGCCGAGCCCTTGCCCACGTCGCCGTAGCCGATCACCAGCGCCTGCTTGCCGGACAGCAGGTGGTCGGTGCCGCGCTTGATCGCATCGTTGAGGCTGTGACGGCAGCCGTACTTGTTGTCGTTCTTGCTCTTGGTCACCGAGTCGTTGACGTTGATCGCCGGGATTTTCAGCTCGCCCTTGGCCAGCATGTCCAGCAGGCGATGCACGCCAGTGGTGGTTTCTTCGGTGACGCCGTGGATCTTGTCCAGCATCGCCGGGTATTTCTTGTGCAGGATCTCGGTCAGGTCGCCGCCGTCGTCGAGGATCATGTTGGCGTCCCATGGCTGACCGTCTTTCAGAATGGTCTGCTCGATGCACCACTCGTACTCGGCTTCGGTCTCGCCTTTCCAGGCGAATACCGGGATGCCGGCGGCGGCGATGGCGGCAGCGGCCTGGTCCTGAGTCGAGAAGATGTTGCAGGACGACCAGCGCACTTCGGCACCCAGGGCAACCAGGGTTTCGATCAGTACGGCAGTCTGGATGGTCATGTGGATGCAGCCGAGAATCTTCGCGCCTTGCAGCGGCTGTTCGCCGGCGTACTTGTGGCGCAGGCCCATCAGGGCTGGCATTTCGGATTCGGCGATAATGGTTTCGCGACGGCCCCAAGCGGCCAAAGAAATATCCGCGACTTTATAGTCGGTAAAAGCAGCGCTCATGCTGTAACTCCATTCGTGGTGTGCGAATGGGCGCCGTTGATGCGTTTGAACAGCGGTTGCAGCTGTCAGTGACAGTGCGACCGGCCGTTGAGTACGCCCCATCCGAGCCTGACAGAGGTGATCTGCTGCAGCGCCCCTCGGACAGGTGGCGGGAGCGGCCGAAACCAGGTTGGCCGCTGTGAAGCTGGGCGATTATAGCTGCCTCGAGCGAACTGCCCAAGGCTTTCTGTCGGTTGTCGATCGAGGGGCGCCCTGGTTATTGGCTGTGGTGCCGAGCATCGTCTTCGCACAGTCATGGACGGCCCCAGTTGGGGCGGGCAGGATGCGCTGGCATTTGCCCACAACAATAATAGATGGAGTCGTTATGACCATTGCTTACGGGTGCGTACTGATTGCCCTGATCCTGCCTTACCTGTCCACCGTCGCGGCCAAGGGCGTGAGTGGTGGTTTCAATCCGAAGCATAATTACGATCCGCGCGCTTTTCTCGCCACGCTCAGTGGTGTGGGGCGGCGCGCAAATAATGCTCAGTTGAACGCCTTTGAAGTCACCCCGGCGTTCTCCGTCGCGGTGATCATTGCCCATCTGGCCGGCGGTGCGGCCCAGAGCACCCTGGATCTGCTGGCTATCGCCTTCGTCGTCAGCCGGTTGCTGTACCTGGCCTGCTACCTGGCCGATTGGGCGTCGTTGCGTTCGTTGGTCTGGTTTGTCGGCATGGGGTTGATCATCAGCCTGTTCGTTGTTTCGGCCTGATTTGCTTGTCAGTTCGAGGGGCGTGAGCGCTCCTCGATAGGGCCTGCGACGGCCGGGGTTTGGTGTTCCGCCTTTAGGCGAGGATACTGTCGGCCGCCGTTCAGTCGCTAAGTGTTGCTCATGACCTTGAAAAAACGCTCCATCATCCTGCTGGCCTGTCTGACATTGACCGCGTGTGGTGGGGTCGACCCGAACTCGCCGCAGGGCCAGCGCCAGGCGATCTTCAAGCAGATGCTGAAAACCGGCGAAGACCTCGGCGGCATGCTGCGCGGGCGCATCCCCTTCGATGGGGTCCGCTTCGCGGCAGGAGCGGTCGAGCTCGACGGCCTCTCGCAGCAGCCGTGGCAGCACTTCCCGCAGGTCAAGGAAACCGACAAAAGCAGCGCCAAGGCCGAGGTCTGGGAAAACCAGGCGCGCTTTCAGGAGTTGGCACGCGAGCTTGAAGGCGCAACTGCGGCGTTAGTGCTCGCGAGCACGCAACAGCCGCTGGAGCCGCTCAAGCTCGGCCCACCGGTACAGGCTGTCGAAGACGCTTGCGAGACTTGCCACAAGGCGTTCCGCACCCACTGATCAGCGGCCCAGCTGATCCTGGGCTTGCTGCAGCTCTTTGCGCGCTTCGGCGAGTTTGTCCTTGCGGCTGTTGATTTTCTCGGCATCGCCTTTGGTCATGGCTTTGCGCAGATCGCTCTCGCGCTGGCTGACCTCATGCTGGGCATCGAGGACTTTCTCTTCGCGGGTCTTTTGCAGCGAGTCGATGCTGCACCCAGCTTTGACCTTGCTCAGGGCTTTCTCCAGCCCCGCTTGCTGACTGCTATTGCTGTCGGTCTTGGCCTGCTCGATCTGCGCGTTGATGGCCTGGCGTTTGGCCGCGCAGCCGGTTGGCGCGGTATCGTTTTCGGCGGCCGAAAGTGCGCTGGCGAACAGGCTGAAGGTGGTGAGCAAGGCGGCGGACAAGCGGTTACGCGGTGACATACAACACTCCAAAGCAGCTAGGGTCACGCTAGAGTCGACTGCGCCCAGCGGGAAAAGTTTGTCCGCAATCCTGACAGATGTGCGCGTTGTTGCGGCAGATCAGTGTCTCCTCGCCTCACTCTAGAAGCCCTCGATGCCCGCGGCGTGCAGTTGCGCGCGCAAGGCCAGCGCCTCGGGATGGCGAAAGAATGCGCGGAGCTGTCGGGCGCGGGTCGGGCCTATGCCCGGCTCGGCTTGCCACGGCTGTTCGCTGCGCCGGGCCAGTTCCTCGCATCGGGAGCATCCTTGCTCGGGAAGTGACTTGGCACGTCTAGACCCGGCAGGCGAAGTGGCGGCGCGCTGCTTTGCGTCGAGCAATAAAAAGCCCCGCACTGGGCGGGGCTTTTTACTTTCCGGCTGACCTTTACAGGCCGGCAGCGGCGCGCAGGGCGGCGGCTTTGTCGGTTTTTTCCCAGGTGAAGGTGGTGAAGGTGTCGCCATCCACCGTCACTTCTTCCGGGGTGCGGCCGAAGTGGCCGTAGGCCGCGGTGGCCTGGTACATCGGGTGCAGCAGGTCGAGCATCTTGGTGATGGCGTATGGACGCAGGTCGAACACGTCGCGCACCAGCTTGATGATGGTGTCTTCCGCTACTTTGTTGGTGCCGAAGGTGTTGATCGACACCGAAGTCGGTTGTGCCACGCCGATGGCGTAGGACACCTGGATCTCGCAACGTTCGGCCAGGCCGGCGGCGACGATGTTCTTCGCCACATAACGACCGGCGTAGGCGGCCGAGCGGTCAACCTTGGATGGATCCTTGCCGGAGAACGCACCGCCGCCGTGACGGGCCATGCCGCCGTAGGAGTCGACGATGATCTTGCGGCCGGTCAGGCCGCAGTCGCCCACTGGGCCGCCGATGACGAAATTGCCGGTCGGGTTGATGTGGAACTGGGTGTCCTTGTGCAGCCATTCAGCCGGCAGCACGTGCTTGACGATCAGCTCCATCACGCCTTCACGCAGGTCCCTGTAGGACACTTCCGGGCTGTGCTGAGTCGACAGCACCACGGCGTCGACGGCGACCGGCTTGCCGTTTTCGTAGCGGAAGGTGACCTGGGATTTGGCATCTGGACGCAGCCACGGCAGCAGGCCGGACTTGCGTGCTTCGGCTTGGCGCTCGACCAGGCGGTGGGCGTAGCAGATCGGTGCCGGCATCAGCACGTCGGTGTCGTTGCTGGCATAACCGAACATCAGGCCCTGGTCGCCAGCGCCCTGGTCTTCCGGCTTGCTGCGGTCAACGCCCTGGTTGATGTCCGGGGACTGCTTGCCGATGATGTTCATCACCGCACAGGTGGCACCGTCGAAGCCGACGTCGGAGCTGTTGTAGCCGATGTCGATGATGACGTTGCGGACGATTTCTTCGAGGTCGACCCAGGCGCTGGTGGTGACTTCGCCGGCGATGATCGCCACGCCGGTTTTCACCAGGGTTTCGCATGCCACGCGGGCGAATTTGTCCTGGGCGATGATGGCGTCCAGCACCGCATCGGAGATCTGGTCGGCAATCTTGTCCGGATGTCCTTCGGACACGGACTCAGAGGTGAAAAGAGAGTATTCGCTCATCTCGACGGTTTCCTAGGTTATCGATGGAGGCACCGATGGGTGAGGGTCGCCAGCCGGCCGCTGAAAGTGTCGGACCTGAATCTGGAAACCATTACGTAAGCCCACATACAGGCTTTCACCGGGCATAAGCCCTGCGGCTGTGGCCCAGCGGGCCAAATCGTCCTGTTCAAAGCCCAACCAGAGATCACCGCAGGCCTCCCTGGCCCAACTCTGATTGTGGCTGCACAACTCGGTGATCAACAAACTGCCGCCGGCCTGTACGCGCGGCGCCAGTTGTTTCAATGCTTCGGCCGGCGCGGGGAAATGGTGCAGGACCATATTCAGCACCACGCAATCGGCGGTCTCGCCAGCCTCGCCCAGGGCATCGGCCAGCTGTAAATCGACATTGCCCAGCCCTTCGCGCTCGCAGCGCTGGCGCGCCAGCTCGAGCATCGCCGGGCTGTTATCCAGCGCGGTGACCCGGCTGAAACGGCGGGCCAGTTCCGGCAGGAAGCCGCCGTCACCGGGACCGACTTCCAGTGCCGTGGCGCCAGCGGGGAAGCTCAACGCATCGAGCAACGCCAACACGCTATCGCGGTACTGTGGCAGCCCGGCGATCAAATCCTGTTGCGCCTGAAAGCTGGCCGCCATGCGCGCAAAGAAGTCGTGGCTGGCCGCGGCGCGTTGGCCGTGCACCAGGCCGATGCGCGTCTGCACGTCCGCCGGCAGGGGCAGTTCATCCACTTCGTCCAGCAGCGCCGCGTGCAGCGTGCCGCCCAACAACTCGCTCTGCGGCAAGGCGCGGCGATAGAAGATCGCGTTGCCCTCGCGGCGGGTGGCGACCAGCCCGGCTTGGGCGAGCACCTTCAGATGGTGGCTCATGCCGGATTGGCCGATGGCGAAAATCTGCGCCAGTTCCAGTACCCCGAACGAATCGTTAGCCAGCGCGCGCAACACATTCAAACGCAGCGGGTCGCCACCGGCTTTGCACAGGGCGGCCAGTTCATCGCAGTCGTCATGGCGGATCAAGGGTGCGCGCAAGTTCATGGGGCGGCAGTCTAGCCCCCGGTTTTTCTGCTCGCAATGCCAATATCAAAAAGTTTTGATATTGGCTGATAGGCGGCGCTGCTGTCGCCGACCGGGCTTGCGCGAATCATCGGCCAGCAGGCGGCTTCTATAAAAGCCACGCGAGCTGGCCGGATAAGCGGTCGCTATCCAGGTTGTTTGGCCCGGATGAGTCGGTGAATGCGTGGGGCTGGCCGTCGAAAAACGACCGCTACGCGGCAAAAATGGCCCTGCTGGCGAGCTTTTGCCCGAGGCGCGACCATCTGTGATTGCCCCGGCGGGGTTGGCTGGGCGAAAATAGCCGCCTTTTTTCGATCCGCTGTTTTAATGCAGCCCTCCCAGGAGATCAGCGATGCCCAGCCGTCGTGAGCGTGCCAACGCCATTCGTGCCCTCAGCATGGATGCCGTGCAAAAAGCCAACAGCGGCCACCCCGGTGCTCCTATGGGCATGGCCGACATCGCCGAAGTGCTGTGGCGCGACTACCTCAAGCACAACCCGAGCAACCCGGAGTTCGCCGACCGCGACCGTTTCGTACTGTCCAACGGCCATGGCTCGATGCTGCTCTACTCGCTGCTGCACCTGACCGGTTACGACGTCACCATCGATGACCTGAAGAATTTCCGTCAACTCAACTCGCGAACGCCGGGCCACCCGGAGTTTGGCTATACCGCGGGCATTGAGACCACCACCGGCCCGCTCGGCCAGGGTCTGGCCAATGCCGTGGGCTTCGCCCTGGCGGAAAAAGTCCTGGCGGCGCAGTTCAACCGCGACGGGCACAACATCGTCGACCACCACACCTATGTGTTCCTCGGCGATGGCTGCATGATGGAAGGTATTTCCCATGAAGTCAGCTCGTTGGCCGGCACCTTGGGCCTGGGCAAGCTGATCGCTTTCTACGACGACAACGGCATCTCCATCGACGGCGAAGTCGAGGGCTGGTTCACCGACGACACGCCCAAGCGTTTCGAAGCCTACGGCTGGCAGGTGATCCGCAATGTCGACGGCCACGACGCCGACGAAATCAAAACCGCCATCGACACCGCGCGCAAGAGCGCACAGCCGACGCTGATCTGCTGCAAGACCGTGATCGGTTTCGGCTCGCCGAACAAGCAAGGCAAGGAAGACTGCCATGGCGCGCCGTTGGGTAACGACGAAATCGCCCTGACCCGTGCGGCACTTGGCTGGAAACATGGCCCGTTCGAAGTACCGAGCGAACTCTACTCTGCGTGGGATGCCAAAGAAGCTGGCGCCGCCGCCGAGGCCGAGTGGAGCCAGCGCTTTGCTGCTTACACCGCCGCTTACCCGGAGCTGGCCAGCGAGTTCAGCCGGCGGATCAAGGGCGAGCTACCGGCCGACTTCGCGGCTAAGGCCGCGGCCTATATCGCCGATGTCGCCAACAAGGGCGAAACCATCGCCAGCCGCAAGGCCAGCCAGAATGCCTTGAACGCCTTTGGCCCGCTGCTGCCGGAATTCCTCGGCGGTTCGGCCGACCTGGCCGGCTCCAACCTGACCCTGTGGAAAGGCTGCAAGGGCGTCACGGCCTCCGACGCCAACGGCAACTACATGTTCTACGGCGTGCGCGAGTTCGGCATGAGCGCGATCATGAACGGCGTCGCCCGCCACGGTGGCTTCATTCCTTACGGCGCGACCTTCCTGGTCTTCATGGAGTACGCCTGCAACGCGGTGCGCATGGCTGCACTGATGAAGCAGCGCGTGCTGTTCGTCTACACCCATGACTCCATTGGCTTGGGCGAGGATGGCCCGACCCACCAGCCGATCGAACAACTGGCCAGCCTGCGGATGACGCCGAATCTGGACTGCTGGCGTCCCTGCGATGCGGTGGAGTCCGCGGTGGCCTG
Source organism: Pseudomonas sp. KH_027 (assembly GCF_057838565.1). NCBI lineage: Bacteria > Pseudomonadati > Pseudomonadota > Gammaproteobacteria > Pseudomonadales > Pseudomonadaceae > Pseudomonas > Pseudomonas sp. KH_027. Next base: position 4,446,406 of record NZ_CM174470.1, on the reverse strand, counting down.
GAAGCAGGCTATCGAGCGCCAGAACGGTCCGTCCGCGCTGATTTTCTCCCGACAGAACCTGGCACATCAGGCGCGGGAAGTGGAGCAAGTCGCCAATATCGGCCGTGGCGGCTACGTACTCAAGGACTGCGCCGGCGAGCCGGAGCTGATCCTGATCGCCACCGGCTCCGAAGTTGGCCTGGCGGTGCAGGCCTTCGACAAGTTGACCGAGCAGGGCCGCAAGGTGCGCGTAGTGTCCATGCCGTGCACCGGCGTGTTCGATGCCCAGGACGCCGGTTACAAGCAGTCCGTACTGCCGCTGCAGGTCGGCGCGCGGATTGCCATCGAAGCGGCCCACGCCGACTACTGGTACAAGTATGTCGGCCTCGAAGGTCGGGTGATCGGCATGACCACTTTCGGTGAGTCGGCACCGGCGCCGGCGTTGTTCGAGCATTTTGGCTTCACTGTAGAGAACATCCTCGAACAGGCCGCCGAGCTGCTGGAAGGCTGAGAGTCCGAGTAGGATGGTTTGAGCGTAGCGATACCCATCGGATCGATTGATGGGTTACGCCGTTGCGCGGCTAACCCATCCTACGCTTGCATGCCCCGTCACCCGCTCAGTGAGCCCGTCCATGTCCCAACGTCCTTACAAAGTTGCCCTCAACGGCTATGGCCGGATCGGTCGTTGCGTGCTGCGCGCGTTGTATGAGCGCGGGGCCAAGGCCGGTTTCGAGGTGGTGGCGCTCAATGATCTGGCCGATCTGGCCAGCATCGAATACCTGACGCGTTTCGACTCCACCCACGGCCGCTTTCCGGGCGACGTGCGGATCGAAGGCGATTGCTTGCACATCAATGGCAGCAGCGTACGCGTGCTGCGCAGCGCCACCCCGGAAGGCGTCGACTGGGCCGCGCTGGGCATCGACCTGGTGCTCGAGTGTTCGGGCGCCTACCACACCCGCGCCGACGGTCAGCGCTTTCTCGATGCCGGTGCGCCGCGCGTGCTGTTCTCGCAGCCGATGGCCGGCGAGACGGATATCGACGCCACCATCGTCTTCGGGGTCAACCAGCACCAGCTCAGCGGCGCCGAACGCTTGGTCTCCAACGCTTCCTGCACCACCAACTGCGGCGTGCCGTTGCTCAAACTGCTGAATGAGGCGGTGGGGCTGGAGTATGCGTCCATCACCACCATCCACTCGGCGATGAACGACCAGCCGGTGATCGACGCCTACCACCACGAAGACCTGCGCCGCACGCGTTCGGCGTTCCAGTCGGTGATTCCGGTGTCCACTGGTCTGGCGCGGGGCATCGAACGGCTGTTGCCGGAACTTGCCGGGCGGATACAGGCCAAAGCTGTGCGCGTGCCGACGGTCAACGTGTCCTGTCTGGACATTACCTTGCAGACGGCCCGCGATACCGATGCCGGCGAAATCAACCGCGTGCTGCGCCAGGCGGCCGAGTCGGGTCCGCTCAAGGGCCTGCTGGCCTATACCGAGCTGCCGCATGCCAGCTGCGATTTTAATCACGATCCGCATTCGGCGATTGTCGATGGCAGCCAGACCCGTGTTTCCGGCCCTCGGCTGGTGAACCTGCTGGCCTGGTTCGACAACGAATGGGGTTTTGCCAACCGTATGCTCGACGTTGCCGACCATTATCTGCACGTTTCAGCCAATCCAATTGAACAACCAGCCCCGTGAAGGACTGCGCCATGACCACGCCTTTCGTAAAAATCGCGAAAATGATCGACCTCGACCTCCAGGGTAAGCGCGTACTGATCCGCGAAGACCTCAACGTGCCGGTAAAAGACGGCGTGGTGACGAGCGATGCGCGCATCCTGGCCTCCCTGCCAACCATCAAGCTGGCACTGGAAAAAGGCGCCGCGGTGATGATCTGCTCGCACTTGGGTCGTCCGACCGAGGGTGAGTTCTCGGCCGAGAACAGCCTCAAGCCGGTCGCCGATTACCTGAGCAAGGCCCTCGGCCGCGACGTGCCGCTGGTGGCCGACTACCTCGACGGCGTCGAGGTCAAGGCCGGCGAAATCGTGCTGTTCGAGAACGTGCGCTTCAACAAGGGCGAGAAAAAGAACAGTGATGAGCTGGCGCAGCAGTACGCGGCGCTGTGCGATGTGTTCGTCATGGACGCCTTCGGTACCGCCCACCGCGCCGAGGGTTCGACCCATGGCGTGGCCAAGTTCGCCAAAGTCGCTGCGGCGGGTCCGCTGCTGGCCGCCGAGCTGGATGCGCTGGGCAAGGCCCTGGGTGCGCCGGCCAAGCCGATGGCAGCCATCGTTGCCGGCTCCAAGGTCTCGACCAAACTCGATGTGCTCAATAGCCTGAGCCAGATCTGCGACCAGTTGATCGTCGGTGGCGGCATCGCCAACACCTTCCTCGCGGCGGCCGGTTACCCGGTCGGCAAGTCATTGTATGAGCCGGATCTGCTCGATGTGGCCAAAGCCATCGCCGCCAAGGTCAGCGTGCCGCTGCCAGTTGACGTGGTGGTGGCCAAGGAGTTCGCGCAAAGCGCCGTGGCGACGGTCAAGGCCATCGCTGACGTTGCCGAAGACGACATGATCCTCGACATCGGCCCGCAGACTGCTGCGTTGTTCGCCGAACTGCTGAAGTCGTCGAAGACCATCCTCTGGAACGGCCCGGTCGGCGTCTTCGAGTTCGACCAGTTCGGTCACGGCACCAAGGCCCTGGCCCTGGCCATCGCCGAAAGCCCGGCGTTTTCCATCGCCGGGGGTGGCGACACCCTGGCAGCTATCGACAAATACGGCGTAGCCGACAAAATCTCCTACATCTCCACCGGTGGTGGCGCCTTCCTCGAGTTCGTCGAGGGCAAAGTGCTGCCGGCCGTTGAGGTCTTGGAACAGCGCGCCAAGGCGTGAGTTTTGAACATGCTCAAGCCCTTGCTGGTGCTGATGGTTGCGGCTTTTGTCGCGGGCTGTGCGAGCGCGCCCGAGCGCCAGGTCGACGTGGCTGAACAGCGCCAGTCAGGGCCGGATGAGCAAAGTTGTTACCGCAAAGCCTGGTGGGCGCAAACCGGCCCGCTGCTTTACCGGCGCTTCGGCGAAGAGGCTATGCCAAGGCCTGCGCTGATCGGCGATGAGCCGCTGGCGGCCGCTGCACCAGCGGATGAATGCCCGTAAATCGGTAGTTGGTCCGCTGGCGGCAACCAACCGCAGCCAGTAGTGGTCTTTGTAGTGGGCTTGGCGTAAGCGGAGGGCCTCACTATGAAGTGCCATCTTTCGATGCCGGTTATGGCGATGCTGATGCTGCTGTGTTTGGGGCTTGCAGGTTGTGCCGAGGGGCGAGCGCCGAGTACCTGTGCGGTGTGGAGCCCGGGGCAGATGCCCCAGCCGAGCGACAACGACACGCAGGAGCAACGGTGCCCCTGAATAATGGCCAAGGACGAGCGGCGCATGCTGGCTCGTGCACAAGGAGTGTTGGATGAAAGGCTTTATAGCCCTGACCGTATTGGTCATGCTGGCCGGTTGTGCCAGCTCGCCGCCGCCGACGGATCAGTGGACGCGCTGGGTCTGCGACAGTCAGGCGCAAGTGCTCTGGCGTTTCGCCGACAACCATCAGGAAGCGGTCGATCTGCGCCTCGGTGGCGGCGACATCGTCTACCGTCTCAAGCAGGAACCTGCTGCTTCGGGGGCGTTCTATAGCGATGGTGTCCTGGCCTTTCACAGCCAGGGCGAGGAAGGTTTGCTTTACTGGGTTGCCAACAACGACCTGATTGGTCGCGGCTGCAAAGCCCGGTAAGGATTCAAGTGGCAGGGCCGGCAGGCGAGATCGATTTGCCGCTTGGCGCTGTCATGGTGGCTAACGCAGTGCGTTCTTCGCCCTATACAATGCACGCCATTGCAGGCTTGCACGATTAACGACCCCCAACCGGGAGATAGGTAAACCATGGCACTTATCAGCATGCGCCAGATGCTGGATCACGCCGCCGAATTCGGCTACGGCGTTCCGGCTTACAACGTCAACAACCTGGAACAGATGCGCGCCATCATGGAAGCGGCTGACAAGACCGATTCCCCGGTGATCGTGCAGGCCTCCGCCGGCGCGCGCAAATACGCCGGCGCACCGTTCCTGCGTCACCTGATCCTCGCGGCGATCGAAGAATTCCCGCACATCCCGGTGTGCATGCACCAGGATCACGGCACTAGCCCTGACGTCTGCCAGCGCTCGATCCAGCTGGGCTTCAGCTCGGTGATGATGGACGGCTCCCTCGGCGAAGACGGCAAGACCCCGACCGACTACGAATACAACGTCCGCGTCACTCAGCAGACCGTGGCCATGGCCCATGCCTGCGGCGTGTCGGTGGAAGGTGAGCTGGGCTGCCTGGGTAGCCTGGAAACTGGTATGGCCGGCGAAGAAGACGGCATCGGCGCCGAAGGCGTGCTCGATCACAGTCAGATGCTGACCGACCCGGAAGAAGCCGCCGACTTCGTCAAGAAGACCCAGGTCGATGCCCTGGCCATCGCCATCGGCACCAGCCACGGTGCTTACAAGTTCACCAAACCACCGACCGGCGATATCCTCGCCATCGACCGCATCAAGGCGATCCACGCGCGCATCCCCAACACCCATCTGGTGATGCACGGTTCTTCTTCTGTTCCGCAAGAATGGCTGGCGATCATCAACCAGTACGGCGGCGAGATCAAAGAGACCTACGGCGTGCCGGTCGAAGAAATCGTCGAAGGCATCAAGCACGGCGTGCGCAAGGTCAACATCGACACCGACCTGCGTCTGGCGTCCACCGGTGCCATGCGCCGTTACATGGCTCAGCACCCGAGCGAGTTCGACCCGCGCAAGTTCTTTGGCGAAACCGTCAAGGCCATGCGCGATGTCTGCATCGCCCGTTACGAAGCCTTCGGTACTGCTGGCAACGCCTCGAAGATCAAGCCGATCTCCCTGGAGAACATGTTCCAGCGTTACGCCAAGGGTGAGCTGAACGCCAAGGTGAACTGATCACCACGCGTTTATCGCGCCAACGAAAAGCCCGCAGCGATGCGGGCTTTTCGCGTTTTCAGGGGGTGGCGACGGGCAGCGGCTTGTGGTCGATCTTCAGGCTGTAGAAGGTCGCGTTGCCTGCTTCGGTTTCATAGCCGGTGTTGTCCTGGGGGTAGACGCCGGCCTTGAAGTACAGCGGCTTGGCTGCCCAACTGGAGCTCAGCTGTTTGCTCCAGAGGGTGCTGTTGATCATCACGCTCAGGCGCCCCGACGGTGACAGGTTGAGCACGTAGGTGAAACGCTGATTCAGCTTGATGCCCTTGAGCACGGTGATCACCTGGCCTTCCTCGTCGAGCGGCGTGCCGCGTACCTTGATCACCATGTTGGCCGTGGCGCTGGCGGTTTTGTACTGGTACTCCAGCTTGAGCATCGGCTTGTCGCTGCCGTAGGCGTGGATCTGGCCGATCACGATCTTGCCGGTCGATGGTACCTGGCCGACGCTCAGGGCCGCGCTCAGAGAGTTATCGGCTGCCGGGTAGGTCCAGTTGCGCAGCTTGCCGTCCGCGAAGGTTTCGCGCAGTTCGCTGCGTGGGTAGCTGGCGTTGGCCGTGGTGGTGCCATTGACCGGTGCCCAGAAGAACAGCGTGTCCGCGCTGGATTTGAAGTAGTGATCCTGATAACCGCCGACCAGCAGCGGAGTGGCGATGGTGACGGAAGGCACACCGACAGGGATGGTGAGGTTCCAGGTGGCAAGGTCGATCATGGCTGATTCTCCGTGGGGCGGTTGATCCGGTCGGGTGCTACGCCAGCAAGGGGCTGCTCGGTGTTCCAGTCGGCGACATGCGAGCGAAGGCGTGCGGGCGGCCGCTGGGCGCTGTGCTAGCGGTCGTTTCTCGGAATCTGTATCGGGATATCTGAGCTGCGCTTGATGACCGCCCGTCTTTATTCTGGCGCCATAATTAAGGCGTTTTTTGGCGGAGTCCGGGTGGAGCCGTGTGGTGCGCCGAGTCCGGTGTGGCTGAAGTGTTTCTGCCATGGAACCAGGAGCAGGTCCGAGCCGACCAGCGGTTCTGCCCGGGGTGGTCATCAGCTGGCGCACACAGGCAGATCCCACCCTGGCTGCATGCGCGTTACACTGGCGCGCCCAGATCCGGTTCAGTCACAGTCCATGAGTGCGCTCAAATACCTCCAGGCCTACCCCGCCACCCTGCAGGACCAGGTGCGCCAGCTGATTGCGGAAAATCGCCTGGGCGACTACCTGAGCCAACGCTACCCGGCGCGGCATGCGGTGCAAAGCGATAAGGCGCTGTATGCCTACACCCTGGCGTTAAAGCAGGAGCACCTGAAGAGCGCTCCGGGCATCGACAAGGTGTTGTTCGATAATCGCCTCGACCTGACCCACCGCGCCCTGGGGCTGCACACGGCGATCTCGCGGGTGCAGGGCGGCAAGCTCAAGGCGAAGAAGGAGATTCGCGTGGCCTCCTTGTTCAAGGACGCGGCGCCGGAGTTTCTCAAGATGATCGTGGTGCATGAGCTTGCGCACCTGAAAGAACACGAGCACAACAAGGCGTTCTACCAGCTCTGCGAATACATGCAGCCGGGTTATCACCAGTTGGAGTTCGATCTGCGCGTCTACCTGACCTACCGCGAACTGGCGGGCCGCCCGTCGGCGGACGCCGCGCGCTAAGGGCGACGAGCCGCCGGACTTACTTGCGCAACAGCAGATTGAGCTGATCGACGATCTCGGCCCAGTCGGCATCCTCGAGAATTTCCTCGCGCAAGAAGGCCGCTTGCGCCGGTGTCCAGAAGGACGCCTCGGCCAGGCTCAGCGCGGCTGGCAGGGGCGAGTGGGTGGATACGAAGGCGTTGATGCTGGCGGGGTCGGCAGGCAGCCCCAGTTGCTTGAACAGGGATGGGAGGCTGTGGGTAGGGGATTCCATGGGCTTCTCCAGAGAGCGGGCTTGAGCGGGCAGGCCGCAGGTAGTTTGCCCGGCAGTCGCTGCTTGAACTAAAACCCTAGCCTAGATCGCCCCCCGCCGGGCGATTTGCATCACCCACGGAAACGACCGTCCGCGCCTCCAGCGTCCTCACGTCGAACGCCTGTTGTGTCGACGTGGCCTTGTGCGGGCGGGCGCAGCCGCAGGGCGACCGCTAATGGCAAACCTCGCAGACCTCGGCGCTGGGTACCAGCTTGAGGTACTGATCCATGCGCATATGCACCAGGTTCTTGTGATCACCTGCCTCCAGGTAGATGTCCTGCTGGCGAGTGAGCATGGGGTCGACCACCATGTTCATTCCGTAAGCTTCACCCAGCGCTGGCACGGCGCCGCGCTCGCAGTCCGTGAACAGCGTGGCGATCGTGCTTTCTTTGGTCAGTTGCCAAGCCTCTGCACCCCGTACTTTGCCCAGGTCCAGGTGCCGACTGGCAGGCACCACCGCCATCAGATAGCGGCCATGCTGGTCATCGAGGATCACCGATTTCGCCACCCGCTCCGCTGGAATGCCAGCCACCCGGGCTGTCTCCAGGCTGCTCGCCGAGTGCGGGTGCGCCACGAGGTCGAATTCGCAATGCGCCTGTTCCAGGCTGCGTTGTAAGGTTTTTGCCATGCGCATGATGCACCTCCATGCCCTGTCACCGATGCAGGGCTGTTGGTTGTAAGAGTTCCCCTGATTGAAAGTTTAGGCAGTGCACCGGCACGTGGCAGCGTGTGGCAGTAACACTTGCTGCTATGGGCGGGGGTCGATAGCGATGATTGGCCTAAGGAGAGGTAATCGGCAGACGGGTTCTACGGCGCGGCCTGGTGCCGATAAGTGAAGTGGTGGCCTGCGAGGGTGTTCCCAGAGTGTGACGGAGGACGTGAATGAATCGCTTTGCGCCACTTCCATGACGCCAGAATATAGTCTAATAATGGCGTGTGGCCATTATTGCGTGACGCTTGCTGCGCCGCTTGGCCCGGATGGGGCTGTGGTCCTGCGTTGAGGTGGCGGGCGATGGATGTTGGCCCGCATGGATGGCGACGAATAATAAGGAAGAGACCCGTGTCGCGCACTGTGCTGCTGTGTGTGTTGTGGTGGCTGGCGAGCGGCGTGTCGGCACAGACGTTGCGCCTGGTGGCGGATATCTGGCCGCCGTTTACCGACCAGAGCCTGCCGAACGGTGGCTTGGCCAATGACTTGGTCAGCACTGCCTTGACCCGCGCCGGTTACGCCACGGAGTCGGTGCAGGTGCCCTGGGCGCGGGCGCTGCATGGCATCGAGGCGGGTCGTTATGACGTGCTGGTGAACGCCTGGTTCACCGAAGAACGCACCCTGGTTGGGCAGTTTTCCGCCCCTTATCTGGTCAACCGCGTGCGCTTGCTCAAACGCAAGGGCGCGCCGATTGACTTCACCACGCTGGCGGATTTGCAGTCTTTCAGTATCGCGGTGGTGCGTGGTTACACCTACAGCGCCGACTTCGACCGCGCGACCGGTTTGCGCAAGGTGCCGGTGCTCGGCTTTGCCAGCGCGGCGCGCATGCTGCACGCCGGACGGGTCAACCTGACACTGGAGGATGAGTACGTTGCACGCTATTACCTCAGCCGCGAGTCGAGTCGTGTGCGCGATAGCCTGGAGTTTTTGCCCAAGCCGCTGAGCGAGAACAACCTGCATATTCTGGTCAGCCTGCACAACCCGCAACATGCGCGGATCGTCACGGCCTTCAATCGGGCGATCAAGGCGATGAAGGCTGACGGCAGCTACATCGCACTGTTCAAACGCCACGGGTTTTAGCCGCTCAGGTTCGCCGGCATGCCCGGCGGGCTTGGGCAAGTCACTGCTAGTGTTTAGCCTTTATCTCAGGTAGGGACGCGCGTGGAGGCTGGATAGTCGGGCTATGCCAAGTATCGGCAGGTAGTGTCGCAGTTGATGTCCGGCGCCGAGCAACTACCCAGTCTGCCGATGATCACGCGGGAAATTCGTCGGGCGCTGCACAGCCCTGATGTCGGTCTGGGCGACTTGAGCCGTTTGTTCGGCAAAGCCCCGGCCCTGGCGGCTTACGTCAAGCTGTTGCCGCCGCTGAACCTGATCGCCGACAACGGCGAGTTGCGCTAGGGGCTTGGCGGGCTCAGTTCTGACCGGGGCTAGCGTGCGGCGTCAGGTGCATACGGCCCCACCCGGTCGCGCAGCAGATGCGCGGCGAGGGTGCGCAGCGGGCCGAGCTGGCGGCAGATCAGCGCCAGCTCGCTTTGCACCAGGCGTTCGCGGTCGTCCATGTCCTCCGGCAGTTGCTCCAGCGCCTTGGCGAGGTTCTCTTCGGCATCGCTGTGGACGGTGACCGGGGTTTTACTCGCCAGGTTCTGCGCCACTTCATCGAGGCTGCTGGCCAGACGCGTGGCGGCGTCGCTGAGCAGACTGGGCGGTGCGGCGCTCGCTAAGGCTTCGCCACGGTGGGCGCCGAGGGCCGAGAGATAGCTGAGCAAGGTGTGCGACAGCACCAGAAAGCGGAAGCCGATATCCGCCTCTTTGCGGAAGTGACCGGGCTCCATCAGCATATTGGCCAGGGTGCTGGAGAGCGCGGCGTCGGCGTTGTGCGCATTGCGCCGGGCCAGGCGGTAGGCCAGGTCGTCGCGTTTGCCGTCGACGTACTGCTGCATGATCTGTCGCAGGTAATGGCTGTTGCAGCTGAGGGTGTTGGCCACCACCTGGTTGAGCCGCCGACCTTGCCAGTCCGGCAGGATCAGGAATACTGCGAGGCCGGCGATCAGGCTGCCGAGCAGGGTGTCGACCAGGCGCGGCACGATCAGCCCGTAGCCGTCGCCGATCTGGTTGAAGCAGAACATGATCATCAGCGTGATGGCGGCGGTGGAGAGGGTGTAGCGGGTCGCCCGATTGGCGAAGAACACCACGCCGGCGATGACCGCGAACATGGCCTGGATCAGCGCGCTGGGAAACAGGTCGAACAGCGCCCAGCCGAGCACCAGGCCGATTACCGTGCCGCTGACGCGCTGCACCAGCTTGCGCCGGGTGGCGCCGTAGTTCGGTTGGCAGACGAACAGCGTGGTGAGGATGATCCAGTAGCCTTCGCTCGGGTGGATCAGGTGCAGCACGCCATAGCCGGCCGTCAGCGCAATCGCCAGGCGCAGGGCGTGACGGAATAGCAGCGAGGTGGGCGTCAGCTGCAGGCGCAGGCGGGTCCAGATGTCCTTCAGCGAGCGCGGCGAGCGGTCGAGCAGGCTGTTGTCCTGTTCGTCCGCCAGGGCATCCGGGTTGTTGGCGTTGCACAGCAGGTTATTCAACGTACCGAGGTTGCTGGCCAGCGCGCGCAGCGAGCGCAACAGGCTGCGCCAGGCCGGATTGCTCTGGCTGCGCAGGTGTTCCAGCGAAGCCTGCAGATCACTCAGGGCCTGGGCCGAGAGGTCGCCGTACTCGAACCTCTGGCGCAGTTGGATGGCCTGGGCCAGCGCCTGACAGGCTTCGCCCTGCTGGCGCAGCAGGCGTTGGCAGCGGAACAGCACATCGCTGTGGAAGAACGCCTCGGCCAGCTCGTTGTAGGGGTAGTGCGAGGAGCTGGCGCGTTCGTGGATGTCTTGTGCCATGAAGTACAGCTTCAGGTAGCGGCTGACCTTCGGCCCTGGCCGGTCATTGCCGACGCGGTGCAGGATGATTTCTTTGGTACTGTTGAGCGCGCCCACCAGACGGCCATTCTGTTGCGCCAGCTGCAGGCGGCGTTGTTCCAGATCCAGCCCGCGCACCGGCTCGAACAAAGCGGATTTGAGCTTGAGGTAACGGCCCAGTTCACGGAACAGGCGCGCCAGGCTCTGCTGCACCGGTTGATGAACGAACAGCGCCTGCCAGATCACCGACAGCAGGCCGTACCAGGCCGCCCCCGCCACCAGCAGCAGGGGTTCATGCCAGAAATTGGCTGTCGCGCCGTCCCGCTGGTCGACCCCGATCATGGTGTAGACCGCCAGGATCAGGGTGGCCTGGGCGATGCTGGCGTAGCGCTCGCCCAGCGCGCCGAGCATGGTCAGGCTGAAGCTCGACAGCGCCAGTGCGCCGACGAACAACCATGGATAGGGGAACAGCAACTCGACCGCCACCGAGGCCACGCTGAAGCAGCCCAAGGTCACCAGCAGCGCCGTCAGCCGGCCTTGCCAGCTGTCATCGGTTTCCGCCAGGGCGCTGGCGATGATGCCGAGGAACAGCGGAATCAACTGGTGCATCGCATCCTGTGCCCAGCACAAGGCCATGCTGCCAGTCAGTGCGATGAACGTACGCAAGCTGTAACTGAACTTATCCAATGCCCAGAGGCGGCGCAGGGAATGGCTGATTGAGGGGGAAGACATCGAAGGCTGAAAACCTGGCTGGCGATAAACCGATTAGAGCGGATATGCGTGCCGCTGCGAACAGTCTGCGCAGACTTTTTAGCAGAAATCGTGCGTTGAACGGACGCCCATCCCGTACCTCCTGCGTCAACTAAGCTGTAAACACAGGCTGCCATGCGCGAGCGTCGCAGCAACCGCAGCCTGTGCTCGGCTGTGAGCCGCTGTTGGCAGTGGGAGGCAGGCATGGCGGCCCGTGGGGATTTACCAGGAGGCTTCCGTGAACCGTCGGTGGTGGCGCAGTCTGCTCTTGCTGTCGATGCTGGCCGGATCACCGACCGGTCAGCTGCCGGCTGCTGATGCGGAGCCGGCCGCAGGGGGCGCAGTCATGCTGCTGACGGTGAACGATGCGATCGGCCCGGCCAGCGCCGATTACCTGATTCGTGGTCTGGCGCGGGCGGAGGACGAAGGCGCGCAGTTGGTGGTGCTCAACATCGACACCCCGGGCGGGCTGGATACTTCGATGCGCTCGATCATCAAGGCGATTCTCGCCAGCCCCTTGCCGGTGGCCAGTTTTGTCGCCCCGAGCGGGGCGCGGGCCGCCAGTGCCGGCACCTACATTCTCTATGCCAGCCATATCGCCGCCATGGCGCCGGGCACCAACCTCGGCGCCGCCACGCCGGTGCAGATCGGCGGCATGCCGGGTACCCCTCCGGGGCAGCCGAATCCCCCCGCCGATCCGGCGGCGGACAAAAGCCCGGCGGCGGGGCCTGAAGACACCCTGAGCAAAAAGCAGATCAACGATGCCGCCGCCTACATCCGCGGGCTGGCCCAGTTGCGCGGGCGCAATGTCGAGTGGGCCGAGCAGGCGGTGCGCGAGGCGGTCAGTCTGTCGGCCGAGGAAGCGCTCAAACTCAGGGTGATCGACTACGTGGCGGCCGATCTGGGTGATCTGCTCAAGCAACTGGACGGCAAAAAGTTGAACACCGCCGGGCAGACCGTGCAATTGCATACTGTTGGCGCGGTGCTGATCAGCCATGAACCGGATTGGCGTACGCGCCTGCTGGCGGTGATCACCAACCCCAGCGTGGCGCTGATCCTGATGATGATCGGTGTGTACGGCCTGTTCTTCGAGTTCATGAACCCCGGCACGGCGGTCGGTGGGGTGCTCGGTGGCATCTGCCTGATTCTCGCGCTGTATGCCTTGCAGCTGCTGCCGGTGAGCTACGCCGGGATGGCGCTGATCCTGCTCGGTATCGCTTTCATGGTGGCCGAAGCCTTCCTGCCGAGTTTCGGGGTGATCGGCTTCGGCGGCATCGTCGCCTTCGTGGTCGGCGCGGTGATCCTGATCGACACCGAGGTGCCGGGGTTCGGCATTCCGCTGGCGCTGATCATCACCCTGGCGCTGACCAGCGCATTGCTGCTCGCCCTATTGGTCGGCATGGCGCTGAAAGCCCGGCAGCGGCAGGTTGTCAGCGGCGATGCGGGCCTGGTCGGCAGCCTGGCCACGGTGGCGGCGTTGCAGGCGGGCGATCCACTCGCCGGCTGGGTGCTGCTGCAAGGGGAGAACTGGCAAGTGCTGAGCCAGGCGCCGCTGCACCCCGGGCAGCGGGTGCGGGTGGTGGCGCGCAAGGGCCTGCTGCTGGATGTCACTGCGGCTGACGAGACGCCGCCGCGAGGAGACTGATCATGGGCTTGGAAATGGGGTTTGGTGCGCTGCTGGCGCTGCTGATCGGGCTGGCGGCTTCGGCTTTTCGTATCCTGCGCGAATACGAGCGCGGGGTGGTGTTCCAGCTCGGACGCTTCTGGCAGGTCAAGGGGCCGGGGCTGATCCTGCTGATTCCGGCGGTGCAGCAGATGGTGCGGGTGGATCTGCGTACCGTGGTGCTGGACGTGCCGCCGCAGGACGTGATCACCCGCGACAACGTATCGGTCAAGGTCAATGCGGTGCTCTACTTCCGCGTGCTCGACCCGCAGAAGGCGATCATCCAGGTCGAGGACTTCCTCATGGCCACCAGCCAGCTGGCGCAAACCACCTTGCGTGCGGTGCTCGGCAAGCATGAACTGGACGAGCTGCTGGCCGAGCGCGAACGGCTGAATGTCGACATCCAGCAGGTGCTGGACGCGCAGACCGACGCCTGGGGCATCAAGGTGGCGACGGTCGAAATCAAGCACGTCGACCTCAACGAGTCGATGATCCGCGCCATCGCCAAGCAGGCCGAAGCCGAACGCGAACGGCGGGCCAAGGTGATCCACGCCGAGGGCGAATTGCAGGCTTCGGAAAAACTGATGCAGGCCGCCGAAATGCTCGGTCGCCAGCCTGGCGCCATGCAGCTGCGCTACATGCAGACGCTCGGCGCGATCGCCGGCGACAAGAGTTCGACCATCGTCTTCCCGTTGCCGATCGAGCTGTTGAAAGGCATGGCCGACTTGTCGCCGAAGACCTGAGTGGCCCGGTAAACGCGCGGTTTTCAGCGGAATCAACCAAAACCCGGACGCTATTCAGGGCCTGCCGTGGCGGCGATTCCCTAGGCTATACCTCAGCGAGCGGTGCACCGCTCAATCGATCTGGAGGTTGTCATGCGTATCGGCGTACCCAAGGAAATCAAGAACCATGAATACCGTGTCGGCCTGACGCCGCAGTCGGTGGCCGAGCTGAGCGGGCTTGGCCATGAGGTCTGGGTGCAGACCCAGGCGGGCGCGGCCATCGGTTTCAGCGACGAGGATTACCGCGCGGCCGGCGCACGGATCGGTAAGGACGCTGCCGAGGTGTTCGCTGAGGCGCAGTTGATCGTCAAGGTCAAAGAGCCGCAGGCCGGCGAGCGTGCCCGGTTGCGCCCGGAGCACACGTTGTTCACCTACCTGCATCTGGCGCCGGATCTGCCGCAGACCGAGGAGTTGATGGCTTGCGGAGCGATATGCATCGCCTATGAAACCGTCACCGATGCGCAGGGGCGTTTGCCCCTGCTGGCTCCGATGTCCGAAGTGGCCGGGCGGATGTCGATCCAGGCCGGCGCCAACTGCCTGGAAAAGGCCCGGGGCGGGCGCGGCGTGCTGCTCGGCGGGGTGCCTGGGGTGGCGCCGGGCAAGGTGGTGATCCTTGGCGGCGGTGTGGTCGGCAGCCATGCGCTGGCCATGGCGGTGGGGCTGGGCGCGAATGTCACGGTGCTGGACAAGAACGTCGATGTCTTGCGTCGCCTGGACGCGCAGTATGGCAACCGCATCCGCACGCTGTACTCGACCCGTACGGCCCTGCACGAACAGGTGCTGGCGGCGGACCTGGTGATCGGCGGGGTGCTGATCCCCGGTGCGGCGGCGCCGAAGCTGATCACGGCGCAGATGATCCGGCAGATGCAGGCGGGTGCGGTATTGGTGGACGTCGCCATCGACCAGGGCGGTTGTTCCGAAACCTCGAAAGCCACCACCCACGACAATCCGACCTATGTGGTCGATGGGGTGGTGCATTACTGCGTGGCCAACATGCCCGGTGCGGTGGCGCGCACCTCGACCCTGGCGCTGAATAACGCGACCCTGCCTTTTGTTAGCGCACTTGCGGAGAAAGGCACGCGGCGAGCCCTGGAAGAAGACCCGCACCTGCTCAACGGGTTGAACGTCGCCAAGGGCGTAATCACCTGCGGCAGCGTGGCCGAGGCTCACGGCCTGCCGTTCCAGTCTGCCAGCAGCGTGCTGGAGCATCTCTAAGGAAGCGCTGAATTAACGTTCTTTCGTCGTTCCCGCGAAGGCGGGAGCCCAGCTGTCGTGCAGGTTCTGGATCCCCGCCTACGCGGGGATGAAGATTATTTCGGCCCTTCCCAGTTGCGTAGGCTGGGATATTCGCCAAGCGGTTTTCCTCCACGGGGAGTCCGGGTTGCTTGGCGGGTGGATAACTAGAGCGTTATCCACCCTGGGTCTGAACTCCCGAGCCGTTGTCTTGGCCTGCTGGGCCACTCGCCGAGCCAGGCGCACCGAGCCTAAGCTTGGGTATCTTCCGCCGAGTAGTGTCGCGATGCCCGCCAAGACCGTTGTAATCCCTTTGCCCAGTCGCGATTTCGATCCCAGCGAGGTCGCGCTGAGTTGGCAGATAGTCCGCACGGCGGGCTATCGGGTGTGCTTCGCCACTCCGGATGGGCGCCCGGCCCTGGGCGATCCGCTGATGGTGACGGGCATGGGCCTGGACCCCTGGGGTTGGATTCCCGGCTTGCGCCGGTTCAGGCTGCTCGGCCTGCTCCTGCGCGCCCGGCGCGGTGCGCGTGAGGCCTATCAAGCGCTGCTGGCGGATGCGGAATTTCGTCAACCGCTACGCTATGAGCAGCTCGAGGTGGCCGACTTCGACGGCTTGCTGCTGCCTGGCGGGCATTGGGCACGGGGCATGCGCGACTATCTGGAGAGCGAGGTATTGCAGCGCTTCGTCGCGGCTTTCTTCGTCAGCGACAAGCCGCTGGCGGCCATCTGTCATGGCGTGGTGTTGGCTGCACGCAGCCAGGCGGCGGATGGCCGTTCCGTACTTTACGGGCGCAAGACCACCGGCCTGACCTGGGCGATGGAGAAGAGCGCCTGGAACCTGACGCGTTTCTACGGTCGTTTCTGGGCGCCGAACTACTACCGGACTTATCTGGAGCGGCCTGGGGAACCCGCGGGTTATCGGAGTGTGCAGGCCGAGGTGAGCCGCGCCCTGGCCAGTGCGCATGACTTCCTCGACGTGCCCGCGGATGCGCCGGAGCATCTGCGCAAGACCAGCGGCCTGCACCGGGACAGCCTCGATGACAGTCGCCCGGCCTGGGTGGTCTGCGACGGCAATTACATCTCCGCGCGCTGGCCGGGGGACGTGCACAGCTTCGCCCGGCAGTTCGTCGAGCGGTTGGGGCGTTAGGCGAAGCAATCGCGAAATCCGTAGGCGCGGGCCATGCCCGCGATGCTTGAGGGGCGTTCGCGGGGTGGCCGCCGTTCCTTACGGCTTAGGGCATTTCCCACATCCATGTGGGTCACAGGCCCACCCCTACGAAGAGCTCAAGCCTGAAACAGCTCAGACGTACTGCGCCGCCGCGTAGCCCGAGGCCCAGGCCCACTGGAAGTTGAAGCCGCCGAGGTGGCCGCTGACGTCGAGCACTTCGCCGATAAAGTACAGGCCAGGTGATTTCAGCGATTCCAGGGTCTTGGAGGAGACTTCCTTGGTGTCGACGCCGCCCAGGGTCACTTCGGCGGTGCGATAGCCTTCGGTGCCGGCCGGCACCAATTGCCAGCTCGCCAGGCGCTCGGCGATCTCGCTCAACTCGCCGGGGGTGTATTGCTTCATTGGTTTGGAGGCGAACCACTGCTCGGCCAGCAGGTTGGCCATCTTCTTGGTGAAGATCTCGCCGAGCAGGGTTTTCAGCTCGGAGTTGGGGCGTTCGGCCTGTTGCTGCAACAGCCAGCTCGGCACGTCATGGTCGGGCAGCAGGTTGATTTCAACGGCCTGACCCGGCTGCCAGTACGAGGAGATCTGCAGGATCGCCGGGCCGCTGAGGCCGCGGTGGGTGAACAGGATGTTCTCGCGAAAGCTTTCGCCGTTGCAGCTCACCAGGCAATCCACCGAGGTGCCGGACAATTCGCTGCAGAGCTCCTTGAGCTGATCGGTGATGGTGAACGGCACCAGCCCGGCGCGGGTTGGCAGCAGGTTGTGACCGAACTGCTTGGCCACCTGATAGCCGAAGCCGGTCGCGCCGAGGGTCGGGATCGACAGGCCGCCGGTGGCGATCACCAGGGACTCGCAGCCCAGCGGCCCGGCGCTGGTCTGCAACTGGTAACCGCTGGCGGCCTTGTCGATTTGCTGGATCGAGGTATTGAGCAGCACCTGCACGCCGGCTTGCGCGCATTCGGCCAGCAGCAGGCCGAGGATGTCGCTGGCCTTGTTGTCGCAGAACAGCTGACCGAGCTTTTTCTCGTGATAGGGCACGCCGTGCTTGCTCACCAGCTCGATGAAATCCCACTGGGTGTAGCGTGCCAGGGCGGATTTGCAGAAGTGCGGGTTCTGTGAGAGGAAATTGCCGGGTTCGGTGTACATATTGGTGAAATTGCAGCGCCCGCCACCGGACATGAGGATTTTTTTGCCGGCCTTGTTGGCGTGGTCCAGCAGCATGACCTTGCGCCCGCGACTGGCGGCGGTCAGCGCACACATCAGGCCGGCCGCACCGGCGCCAAGAATCACTACATCTGTACCAAGCACTGCCACTTCCTCGAACCCTGATGAAACCAGAACCTGCTGGGGCCGGCAGTTTACCGCAAGGTTTGCAAAACGCTTGGCGTTTCCCGCCAACCGGCCTGGTATTGAGTGGCGCGGGCTGACTAAGCTGCACTATCGATTAATCGGTTACGGACGGTAGGCATGAGGCTTTCACGCGCTATTGCGTTGTGGGCATTGTTTTGCAGTTGCTGCACCGTCAACGCCGACCCCTTGCGATTGGTGGCCGATACCTGGCCACCGTTCACCGATGCCAGGCTGCCGAACAATGGCTTGGCCAGTGACCTGGTGATGACTGCGCTGCAGCGTGCCGGCTACGCCAGCGAATACATCGAGGTGCCCTGGGCCCGCGCATTACGCGGCTTGCAGGCCGGCGACTACGATGTAGTGCTGAGCGCCTGGTACGACGTGCAACGTGCCGAGTACGGGCTGTTTTCCGATGCCTATCTGGTCAACCGCATTCGCTTCCTGCAGCGCAAGGGCGCGAATATCCGCTTCGAGCGGCTGGATGACCTGCTCCCGCACAGCATCGCGACGGTGCGTGGCTATGCCTACCAGGCGGAGTTCGATCAGGATGCGCGGTTGCTCAAGGTGCCGGTGCTGGAGTTCGCCATGGGCGCGCGGATGCTGGCCGCCGGGCGGGTGCAACTGGCCCTGGAGGACGAACTGGTGGCGCGCCACTACATGCAGCGCGAGTTGCTCGGCGTGCAGGAGCAGCTGGAGTTCCTGCCCAAACCGCTCAGCGAGAATGGCCTGCACATTCTGGTGCGCCGCAGCCATCCCCAGCACCGACAGATAGTCGCGGGTTTCAACCGGGCCTTGCAGGAGATGCGCGCGGACGGCAGCTACGCGCAGGTTTTCCAGAACCACGGGTTCTGAGGTCGGTGAGGGGAAAAGCGCAGAACCCGTAGGGGCGGGCCATGCCCGCGATGCTTTCGCTTGCAGAGCTTTCGCGGGGATGGCCCGCTCCTACGAAGAGTTGCAGTCCTGCTTAAGGCTCAGCGGCCATGGCTGGGCTTTTTCAGAGAACCCGCACGCGCAGCGAGCGGCCCTTGATCTTGCCTTCGCTCAGGCGTTGCAGCGCCTGTTTGGCGACCCCGCGTTCGACCGCGACATAGGCCTGGAAGTCGAAGATGGCGATTTTGCCGACCTGCGCGCCAGGGATGCCGGCGTCACCGGTCAGTGCGCCGAGGATGTCGCCGGGGCGAACCTTGTCCTTGCGTCCGCCGCTGATGCACAGGGTGACCATCGGTGGCAGCAGCGGCCCGCCGCCTTGTGGCTTCAGGCTATCGAGCTGGTGCCAGTTCAATGGCGCCTTCTGCAGGGTTTCGATGGCCTGGGCGCGATGACCTTCGGCCGGGGCCACCAGGCTCAGTGCCAAGCCCTTCTCGCCGGCGCGGCCGGTGCGGCCTACGCGGTGGATGTGGATTTCCGAGTCACGTGCCAGCTCGACGTTGATCACCATGTCCAGGGCTTCGATATCCAGGCCGCGGGCGGCGACATCGGTGGCCACCAGCACCGAGCAGCTGCGGTTGGCGAACATCGCCAGCACCTGATCGCGGTCGCGCTGTTCCAGGTCGCCATTCAAGGCCTGGGCGGAAATGCCGTTAGCCGAGAGGTGATCGACCACCTCCTGGCATTGCTGCTTGGTGAAGCAGAACGCCACGCAGGACTGCGGGCGGAAGTGCGCCAGCAGCTTGGTCACGGCGTCCATGCGCTGTTCCGGGGCGATCTCGTAGAAGCGCTGCTCGATCTGGCTGTCGGCGTGCATCGACTCGGCTTTGACCTGCTGCGGGTCACGCATGAATGCCGCCGACAGCTGCTTGATGCTGGCCGGGTAGGTGGCGGAGAACAGCAGGGTCTGGCGTTTGGCCGGGGTCTGCTGAAGGATCTCGGCAATGGAGTCGTAAAAGCCCATGTCGAGCATGCGGTCGGCTTCATCGAGCACCAGGGTGTTGAGGCCGTCGAGCTTCAAGGTGCCCTTGCGCAGGTGTTCCTGAATCCGCCCCGGGGTGCCGACGATGATGTGCGCGCCGTGTTCCAGCGAGCCGATCTGTGGGCCGAAGGGTACGCCGCCGCACAGGGTCAGGACCTTGATGTGGTCGGTGCCACGGGCCAGTCGGCGGATTTCCTTGGCGACCTGGTCGGCCAGCTCGCGGGTCGGGCACAGCACCAGCGCCTGGCAGCCGAAGTAGCGTGGGTTCAGCGGGTTGAGCAGGCCGATGCCGAAGGCGGCGGTTTTGCCGCTGCCGGTCTTGGCCTGGGCGATCAGGTCCATGCCCTTGAGTATCACCGGCAGGCTTTGCGCTTGCACTGGCGTCATCTGGGCATAACCGAGGGATTCGAGGTTAGCCAGCATGGCGGCGGACAGTGGCAGCGAATTGAAAGCGGTGGAGGTCACGGGACTGGCCTGCTAAACGAAAATGGCCTGCAGTGTAACAGGGACGCTGGTACAGGCAGCAGACGGTGCTTGAAAGGCCCGACGGACTGTGTCGCCCAGTCGGGCAGGGCGATACGCACGATGTTAGTCTGCCGGTATCGCGAGTGGCCTATCCTGGCGGCTACGGCTAGGTCTCTTGCCAGGTTGCTATCGTGCTGAAACGCATTGTTGCCTCCGATCTGTGCCAGGCGATGTACATCCATGAGTTCTGCGGCTCGTGGATGGAGCATCCGTTCTGGAAAGCCCGGTTTCTGCTGGACAACCCCAGGGATTTGCAGCGCATTCGCGACAGCGGCATCGACGAAGTCTGGATCGACACCGACAAGGGGCTGGATCTGCCGAGTGGGCAGCAGGGCCAGACCGAGGCCGAGGTCGCCGCGCAAACCGAGGCCTGCCTGCTGGCCGTCGAGGCGCTGCCAACGTTCAGGGACGTGGCGCTGGACGAGGAAGTACGCCGCGCGCAGCAGCTCTGTTCTCGCTCCAAACAGGCCGTCGTGGCGATGTTCGGCGAAGTGCGCATGGGCCAGGCCATCGATGCCGCGCAGGTAACCGAATTGGTGGAGGAGATTTCCGCCTCGGTGCTACGTCATCCCAATGCCTTGATCAGCCTGGCGCGCTTGAAGAGCTCCGACGAATACACCTACATGCATTCGGTGGCGGTCTGTGCGCTGATGATCGCCCTGGCCCGCCAGCTCGGGCTGGCCGAGGCGCAAGTGCGTGAGGCCGGGGTGGCCGGGCTGCTCACTGGTCGATCCCCGGATCGATGCGACGCGCCTGGCGCCCATCCTCGGGGGCCAGTTGCAGGAAGATCGCGGCCGCCAGCATCGATAACACCCCGACGCAGACGAAGGTCAGCTGGAAGGCGCCGAGCAGGCTGCTGACCGCGCCGGCTTTACCGATCTCACTGCTGAAGCCGCCGAGCAGCGCGGCGCCGGAGGCAATGCCGAGGCTGATCGCCAGTTGCACCACCACCGACAGCAGGCTGTTGCCGCTGCTGGCGGAGGCGTCGTCGAGATCGATCAGGGTGACGGTGTTCATCGCCGTGAATTGCAGCGAGTTGACCGCACCGAGCAGGCCCAGTTGCAGCAGCAGAACCGCATAAGGCGTAGCGGCGTCGACCAGGCCCAGGCTGGCCAGTAGCGCGCCGAGCAGCAGGGTATTGCCGGTCAGCACAGTACGGTAGCCCAGGTGCTCGATCAGCGGTTTGGCCAGCGGTTTGACCAGCATGGCGGCCAGCGCCAGCGGAATCATGCCCATCCCGGCCTGGGCCGGCGAGTAGCCCAGCGCCACTTGCAACAGCAGCGGCACCAGGAACGGCAGCGAGCCGCTGCCGAGGCGGGCGAACAGGTTGCCGAGAATGCCGACGGCAAAGGTACGGGTCCGAAACAGCGCCGGGGCGAACAGCGGCTGCTCGATGCGCCCGGCGCGCAGCCAGTAAGCCGCCAGGCAGGCCAGCCCGCCGAGCAACAGCAACATCACGCGCATGTGCGCCAGTTGCAGTTCGCCGAGGCCTTCGAGGGCGATAGTGATCAGCAGCATGGCGGCGCCGAACAGGGCGAAACCGACGCCATCGAAACGGCTGCGCTGTGGGCCGCGCAAATCCGGCATGAAGCGGATCGCGGCGTAGCAGCCGAGCAGCCCGACCGGCAGGTTGATCAGGAAAATCCAGTGCCAACTGGCGTACTCCACCAGCCAGCCGCCCAGCGTCGGGCCGATCAAGGGGCCGAGCAGGCCGGGCAGGGTGATGAAGCTCATGATCCGCACCAGCTCGGAGCGTGGGTAGGCGCGCAGCACCACCAGCCGCCCGACCGGCATCATCAGTGCGCCACCGAGGCCTTGCACCACCCGCGCGGCGGCCAGTTGGCTAAGGCTTTCGGACAGCGCGCAGAACAGTGACCCGCAACTGAACAGCAGGATTGCGCCAAAGAAGATCCGCCGCGTGCCGAAGCGGTCGGCGATCCAGCCCGAAGCCGGAATCAGCAGCGCCACCGTAAGCATGTAGGCGATCACCACCGACTGCATGCGCAGCGGGTCTTCGGCGAGGTCGCGGGCCATGGCGGGCAGGGCGGTGTTGAGGATGGTGCCATCGAGGGTTTGCATGAAGAAGGCGATGGCCACGATCCAAGGCAGCAGGCGGGCGGTGCGGGCGTCCAGGTTGGGCATGGGAGTTCTCGGCGCGAAAGCTGCCCGGACTGTAAGCCGACGCCCCGCCGCTTGCCAGTGCCAATGCCCTGGTGGAATATGCGGCGAACCTGATCGACGTTCAATGGCGCGTGACTGCCAGGTTTGCGCAAGTGTTCTTCCCCGCTCCCCCGCCAACCCGGACAAGGCGCTGCCGATGCAAATGCTCTGCACCCTCCTGTTGCTACTCCTGGCTGCTACGCCCTTGCGCGCGGCGGACTGGTTTCCCGTGCCGGTGATTACCGATGGCCAGCCAGCCCGCTACCAGCCACAGGCCATGGCGAGCAAGCCCTGGCGTATCTGTGCGTTGTTGCCCCAGGGCAAGGACCGCTACTGGTGGGGCGTGGCCGCGGGGTTGGATCAAGAGGCCCGGCGCCAGGGCGTGCAACTGGGTATCTACGAGGCTGGTGGTTATCAGTACCCGGCCATGCAACGCGCGCAGCTGACCCGCTGCATCCAGCTCGGCGCCGATGCGTTCGTGATCGCGGCGATCAACATCCGTGGGTTGTGCGATGAAATCGGTTTGCTCTACAAGGCCGGGGCGCCGGTGATCGACTTGGTCAACCGGGTCGATTGCGCCGGTGTCAGCAGCCGCTCGCGGGTGGATTTCGCCGACATGGCCAAGGCCGCGCTGGCCTATATCGTGGGCCACAGCCAGGGCCGGACGGTGCGCGTCGGCTGGCTGCCGGGGCCGCAGGACGCCGGCTGGGTGGAGGACGGCGAGCGCGGCCTGCGCCAGGGCCTGCAGGGTAGCGCGGTGAGGCTGGTGCCGGGCGGCTACGGGCCGGTGGATCGTGCCAGCCAGGCGCAACTGGTGCGCCAGCTGCTGGCCCGCGAGCCCGATCTCGACTACCTGCTGGGTAATGCCGAGGCCGCTGCCTTCGCCGGCCAGATGCTGCGCTCGGCGGGTAGCCGTTACCACGCGCAGGTGGTGTCCTTCTATGCCACCGACCGGGTGCTGGAGGCCATCGAGAACGGCCAGGTACTCGCCGCGCCGAGTGACGCACCGGTGATCCAGGCGCGAGTCGCCATCGACCTGGCGGTACGGGCGCTGGAGGGCCAGCAGCTGCCAGGCCGGGTCAGCCCACAGATCGAGATGCTCGACCGGCAGAGGCTCAAGCACTTCGATCGCAGCCGCCTGCTGACGCCCGAGGGGCGGTGGATGGTCCGCCGGGTATTACCCGAGTAAAGCCCGGACATTGATCGGCGGTGCAAGGATGGCCGTGCAGCCTGAGACGCTCCGCGTTCGGGCTGCCGACCAGTAAGCGTTCTTCAGGCTTGCGGGCGCAGCGGTTTGCCGCGTACCGGTGCGCCGTTGGCGACGTAGTACTTGGCCTTGCTGCGTGGCAGCGGCTTGCGGCCACGGATTTTGTCGGCGATCTTCTCGGCGATCATGATGGTCGGCGCGTTGAGGTTGCCGGTGGTGATCAGCGGCATGATCGAGGCATCCACTACGCGCAGGCCTTCCAGCCCGTGGACGCGACCCTGGCCATCGACCACCGCCATTTCATCCGTGCCCATCTTGCACGAGCAGGATGGGTGGAAGGCGGTCTCGGCGTGCTCACGGACGAACTGGTCGAGCTGCTCATCGGTCTGCACATCGATGCCCGGGCTGATCTCGCGGCCGCGGAAGGCGTCCAGTGCCGGCTGCTGCATGATCTCGCGGGTCAGGCGGATGCCGTCGCGGAATTCCTGCCAGTCCTGCTCGGTGGACATGTAGTTGAAGAGGATGCTCGGGTACTCGCGCGGGTCTTTCGACTTCACCTGGATGCGGCCACGGCTCGGCGAACGCATGGAGCCGACGTGGGCCTGGAAACCATGCTCTTTCACGCCGTTGCTGCCGTTGTAGTTAATCGCCACCGGCAGGAAGTGGTACTGGATGTTCGGCCACTCGAACTCTTCGCGGGTGCGGATGAAACCACCGGCTTCGAACTGGTTGCTGGCGCCGATGCCGGTGCCGAGGAACAACCACTCGGCGCCAATGGCGGGCTGGTTCCACCAGAGCAGCGACGGGTACAGCGAGACCGGCTGGGTGCAGGCGTACTGCAGGTACATTTCCAGGTGGTCCTGCAGGTTCTGGCCAACCCCGGGCAGGTCGTGGACTACCGGGATGTCCAGGTCGCGCAGCAGGGCCGCCGGGCCGACGCCGGAGCGCTGGAGGATTTGCGGCGAGGCGATGGCGCCGGAGCACAGCAATACTTCGCGGCGGGCCTTGGCTTCGATGCGGGTGTCGCTGGCGCCGACCAGATAAGCCACGCCGACCGCGCGTTTGCCGCTGAACAGGATGCGGTCGGTGAGGGCGTGGGTGACGATGCTCAGGTTCGGCCGGCCACGGGCCTGGTCGAGGTAGCCGCGCGCGGTGCTGGAGCGGCGACCTTTGGGGGTCACGGTGCGGTCCATCGGGCCGAAGCCTTCCTGCTGGTAACCGTTGAGGTCGATGGTCGCCGGGTAGCCGGCCTGCACGCCGGCTTCGACCATGGCCTTGAACAGCGGGTTATTGCCGGCCTTGGGCGTGGTCACGCTGACCGGGCCGTCGCCGCCGTGGTAATCGTTGGCGCCGATATCGCGGGTTTCCGCTTTGCGGAAATACGGCAGGCAGTCGAGGTAGCTCCAGTCTTCCAGGCCCGGGGTTTTCGCCCAGCCGTCGTAGTCCAGGGCGTTGCCGCGGATGTAGCACATGCCGTTGATCAGCGAGGACCCCCCCAGACCCTTGCCGCGCCCGCACTCCATGCGACGGTTGTTCATGAACGGTTCCGGGTCGGTTTCGTAGGCCCAGTTGTAGCGCCGGCCCTGCAGCGGGAAGGCGAGGGCGGCGGGCATCTGGGTACGGAAGTCGAGGCGGTAGTCCGGGCCACCGGCTTCGAGCAGCAGCACGCTGACGTCGGCATCCTCGGTCAGGCGGGCGGCCAGGGTGTTACCGGCGGAACCTGCACCGATGATGATGTAGTCGAATTCTGTGGTCATGGTTGCACCCTTCGTATGGGCATGTGCAGCACGTAGGGTGGATTAGGCCAAGCCGTAATCCACCGTGGCGGACGTGGAGCTGAACGGTGGATTACGCCGCGATGCGGCTAATCCACCCTAGGGGTTCGTTTAGAACACCGAGCTGTAATCGCCCAGTTCGACCTGCACGGATTTGATCCGCGTGTACTGGGCCAGGGTGGTCAGGCCGTTCTCGCGGCCGACCCCGGATTGCTTGTAACCGCCGACCGGCATTTCCGCCGGCGACTCGCCCCAGGTGTTGATCCAGCAGATACCCGCTTCGAGCTTGTGGATCACCCGGTGGGCACGGTTCAGGTCCTGGGTGACGACCCCGGCGGCCAGGCCGAACTCGGTGTCGTTGGCGCGGCGGATGACTTCAGCTTCGTCGTCATAGACCAGGATGCTCATCACCGGGCCGAAGATTTCCTCACGGACGATGCTCATCTCGTCGCTGCAGTCGCTGAACACGGTCGGTGCGACGTAGGCGCCCTTGGCATATTCGCCGTCAGTCACGCGCTCACCGCCGCTCAACAGGCGCGCGCCCTCGGCTTTGCCCTTTTCGATATAGCCGAGCACGTTTTCCATGTGGGCGAAGCTGACCAGCGGGCCGAAGTTGGTGTTCTCGTTCATCGGGCTGCCGAGGCGGATGCGGTTGACCCGCTCCAGCACCTTGGACTCGAAGCGCGACTGCAGGCTGCGCGGGATGAACACGCGGGTGCCGTTGGTGCAGACCTGGCCGGAACTGTAGAAGTTGGCCATCACTGCGATATCGGCGGCGCGGTTGAGGTTGGCGTCCTCGAAGATGATCAGCGGCGACTTGCCGCCCAGCTCCATGGTGACTTCCTTGAGCGACGAGCTGGAAGCGCTGGCCATGACTTTCTTGCCGGTGTCGGTGCCGCCGGTGAAAGAGATTTTCTCGATGCGCGGGTGCTCGGTCAGCCAGGTGCCGACTTCGCGGCCACTGCCGGTCAGCACGTTGAACACGCCCGCGGGCAGACCAGCAGCGGTGTAGATTTCCGCCAGTTTCAAGGTGCTCAGCGAGGTGACTTCGCTGGGTTTGAAAATCATCGCGTTGCCGGCGGCCAGGGCCGGGGCGGATTTCCACAGGGCGATCTGGATCGGGTAGTTCCAGGCGCCGATGCCGGCGACCACGCCCAGCGGTTCGCGGCGGGTGTAGACGAAGGAGGTTTCGCGCAGCGGGATCTGCTCGCCTTCGATCGCCGGCACCAGGCCGGCGTAGTACTCGAGCACATCGGCGCCGGTGACGATATCGACGTTGCGGGTTTCCGACAGCGGCTTGCCGGTGTCCAGGCTTTCCAGCTCGGCCAGTTCGTCGTTGCGCTCACGGAGGATCTCGACGGCTTTGCGCAGGATGCGCGAGCGTTGCATGGCGGTCATCGCGGCCCAGACTTTCTGGCCCTTTTCGGCACTGGCGACGGCCCGTTCAACGTCGGCTTGCGAGGCGCGTTGCACCTCGGCGAGCACCTCGCCGTTGGCCGGGTTGATGGACTCGAACGTGGCGCCGCTGGTGGCATCCACATAACCGCCGTCGATGTAGAGTTTTTGCAGGTCGAAACGGGCCATAGTGTCCTCGCATGTTGTCTGGTGTTGGCGGCTCGGGTCAGCCCGCCTGTCTGGCCAATTGTTGGTCCAGGTAGTCGTAAGCGATTTGCAGTGCCTGCTTGATGTCGAAGGCTTCTCCGGACAACGCGCCGCGCAACCACAAACCGTCGATCAAGGCCGCCAGGCCTCGGGCCGCGCTGCGCGCATCAGCGAGCGGCAATACGCGGCGGAACTGGCAGCACAGGTTGGAGTACAACCTGTGGTCGTTGATCCGCTGCAGGCGGCGCAACGAGGGCTGATGCATGCTGCTGGCCCAGAAGGCCAGCCAGGTTTTCATGGCCGGGCCGTTGACCTGGCTGTCATCGAAGTTGCCGTCGATGATGGCGCGGATCTGGGTGCCGGCGCTGTCGTCGCACAACAACAGGCGACGGTCGCGTACTGCCAGGCTCAGGGCCGCCATCAGGTGGCGCATGGTGGCTTCGAGCAGGCCGTTCTTGTCCTGGAAATAGTGACTGATGATGCCGTTGGAGACCCCCGCCAATCGCGCGATCAAGGCGATGCTCGCATCGCTCATGCCGACCTGGTCGACCGCCAGCAGGGTGGCGTTGATCAATTGCGAGCGGCGAATAGGCTGCATACCGATCTTGGGCATCTTGCAAATCTCCTTGCGCCGGGTTGCACGGCAAACGTCCGAATTAAGCAGGAGTCAGTCTATTTTGTTTTTATTGAACGCTCAATCAATAAAAAATCAATGCCGTATAACCTTCTGAATCGACCTCGCGAGTGGGTGTCGCTCTATTGCCGGTGTGAGTTGTGCGGGGCGAGAGGGCTGGCCGCCGCCGGAAGCCCGGCCTTTGCGCTACCCGGCTGGGTAGCGCAAGTCTCGTTGCGGGGCAGGCTGTCTCAGCCGAGGTTCTTGCCGAGCAGGGCGTGGTACAACTCGCTGTCGCCGAGTACGCCGACCACCCGGTCCTGATCCTGCAGCACCAGTTTGTGGCCGGTCTGGTAACGGATCTGCAGGGCGTCGCGCATGCCGATGTTCGAGTCGACCAGGGTCGGTCGCCGTCCCAGGCTTTCCATCGCCTGGCCGGGCGCCCAGTTCTGCAGGGTGATCGCGTCCGCGCCTTGGCGGGCGCCCTTGAACACGTTGCCTTCGGCCAGCCCGAGCCAGGAGTCGTCACCCGGATCGAGGCAGACTTCGCCGTTGACCCGTTTGCAGTTGTCCAGCGGGCGCATCAGGCTGCGTCCGCAGAGCACGTTCAGCGGGTTGGTGTGGGCGACGAACATGCGCACGTACTCATCCGCCGGGTTGAGCACGATGTCTTCCGGCTTGCTGTACTGGATGATGCGCCCGTCTTTCATGATGGCGATCCGCGAGCCGAGTTTCAGCGCCTCGTCGAGGTCGTGGCTGACGAACACGATGGTCTTCTGCAGTTTGCGCTGCAGGTCCAGCAATTCGTCCTGCAGACCCTGGCGGATCAACGGGTCGAGGGCCGAGAACGGTTCGTCCATCAGCAAGATGTCGGCGTCCATGGCCAGTGCGCGGGCCAGCCCGACGCGCTGCTGCATACCGCCGGAGAGTTCGTCCGGACGCTTGTTGCGCCATTGGGTCAGGCCCACCAGTTCGATTTTCTCATCGACCAGCTTGCGTCGTTCTTCACTCGGGCGGCCCTGCATTTCCAGGCCGAAGCTGATGTTCTCGCGCACCGTCAGCCAGGGCATCAGGGCGAACTTCTGGAACACCATGGCGATGCGCTTGGTACGCATGGCCTTGAGCGTGGCGGCGGAGCAGCTGGCGATGTCGACTTCGCTGCCTTCATGCTCGATCAGCAGTCGACCGCGGCTGACGGTGTTGAGGCCGTTGATGCAGCGCAGCAGGCTGGATTTGCCCGAGCCGGAGAGGCCCATCATCACGCAGATCTCGCCGCGCTCCACATCCAGGCTGGCTTTTTCCACGCCGACCACCAGGCCGGTTTTCTTCAGAATCTGGTCGCGGGTCAGGCCCTGGTCGAGCAAGGCCAGGGCCTCGCGCGGGAACTTGGAGAAAATGACGTCGACGTTATCGAAACGAATCATGCTCATGAGTCAGCCCTCAACTTGGCTTCCGGTTGCTTGCACACCCGGTCGAGGATAATGGCCAGCAGCACGATGGCCAGGCCGGCTTCGAAACCGAGGGCGATGTCAGCGGTGTTCAGTGCGTTGACCACCGGCTTGCCCAGTCCGTCGGCGCCCACCAGTGCGGCGATTACCACCATCGACAGCGACAGCATGATGCACTGGGTGATGCCGGCCGCGATGCTCGGCATGGCGTGCGGCAGTTCGATGCGGGTCAACAGTTGGCGGCGCGAGCAGCCGAAGGCCTTGCCGGCGTCGAGCAGCTCGGTCGGCACATCGCGGATGCCCAGGTAGGTCAGGCGGATTGGCGCGGCGACGGCGAAGACCACGGTGGAAATCAGCCCCGGAACTACGCCGAGACCGAACAGTGTCAAGGTTGGAATCAGGTACACGAAGGTCGGCACCGTCTGCATCAGGTCGAGGACCGGCTGCATCACGGTATAGAAGTGCGGTTTGTGTGCGGCCATGATGCCCAGCGGCACGCCGATGACCACGCAGACCAGGGTGGCGAACAGCACTTGCGCCAGGGTTTCCATGGTTTCCTGCCAGTAACCGAGGTTGAGGATCAGCAGGAACGACAGCACGCAGAACAGGGTCAGGCCCCATTTGCGTTGAATCAGATGAGTGAGCACGCCAAACAGACCGATCAATACCAGCGGATTGAAAAAGGTCAGTCCGTTGGTCACGCCATGAATCATCATCTCCAGCGCATCGGCGAAGGCATCGAAGTAAGCGGCGCCGTGCTGGGTCAGCCATTCGACGAAGTCGGCTATCTTTTGACCCAGAGGGAGTTTTTCAAAAGTCGGCATGGTATTGAACGTCCACATGCAGAGGGATGGAAGCAGGCCGTCGAACGCGCTGGCGAGTTGCCTTGGCCGCGTTCAACCGGCCTGAGTTGCGGTTGTATCAAAGAGCCAGTTTTGCCTTGACCACGTCCAGTGCCGGCTTGCCGTCCAGGCTGTTCACGCCAGCCAGCCAGGTTTCCAGCGCTTCCGGGTTGGCTTTCAGCCAGGCCTTGGCGGCGTCACGCGGTTTCTGGTTTTCGTTGAGCACGGCATCCATCAGCTGGTTTTCCATGTCCAGGCTGAACACCAGGTTCTGCAGGAGCTTGCCGACGTTGCTGCATTCCTGGGTGTAACCCTTGCGGGTGTTGGTGTAGATGGTCGCCTGACCGTAGTTCGGGCCGAAGTAGTCATCGCCGCCGCTCAGGTACTTCATCTTGTTGCGGGTGTTCATCGGGTGCGGTTCCCAGCCGAGGAACACCATCCATTCGTTCTTGCGGGTGGCGCGTTTGAGTTGCGAGAGCATGGCGGCTTCGCTGGACTCGACCACTTTGAAGTCCTTCAGGTCGAAGGCGTTCTTGTCGATCATGCTCTGGATCAGGCGGTTGCCATCGTTGCCCGGCTCGATACCGTAGATCTTGCCGGCCAGCTGCTCTTTGAACTTGGCGATGTCGGCGAAGCTTTTCAGGCCGGCGTCGTAGGCGAACTCCGGTACGGCGAGGGTGTATTTGGCGCCTTCGAGGTTGGCGCGCAGGGTTTCCACCGTGCCCGCTTCGCGATAAGCCTTGATGTCGTTCTCCATGGTCGGCATCCAGTTGCCGAGGAAGACATCGAGGTCCTTGCCGACCGCCAGGGATTTGTAGGTCACCGGTACCGACAGCATGGTGGTCTTGGTTTTGTAACCCAGCGCTTCCAGCACTTCGCTGGTGACCGCGGTGGTGACGGTGATGTCGGTCCAGCCGACATCGGAGAAGCGCACGGTGCTACAGGACTCGGGCTCTGCCGCATTGGCCAGCAGCGGTAGGCTGAGCGAAGCGGCCAACAGCAATGGTGTGCAACCTTTCATGGGACGGACTCCTTTCTGATTGTCGTCGGCAGCGTGCTGCTGAGTGCGAGTTGCCGGTTTTTTGTGTGCTGCTGGTTGAACCCGAAAGGGGGTTTCGGGCCTCACCGCCATTCAGCCTAGCGGGCGTGTCGAGAACGATCATGGAACAGTGAAAAACAAACGCCTACAGGGTGCGTCGCATCCAGTGCAGAGTGCGTCGTATCCAGCATTAGTAAGGTCGTTTACGGACTTTTTGCCGGTCAAAGTTGCGGTTTCGGCAACGCTGACCGGCGAAGCGGGGGGCGATTGCAATGTTGCGGCGGCGTTATTGCGCCAGCCCCAGTTTGCTTTTGACCACGGCCAGCGCCGGTTGCCCGTCGCGGCTGGAGACACCCTGCAACCAGGCGTCTAGCACCTGCGGGTTGGCCTGCAGCCAGGCTTTGGCCGCTTGCCGCGGGTTGAGGCTCTGGTTCAGCACGTCGTCCATCAGCTGGTTTTCCATTGGCAGCTCGAACGCCAGGTTGCTCAGCAGTTTGCCGACGTTGCCGCACTCCTGGCCGTAGCCTTTGCGCACGTTGGTGTAGACCGTGGCGCCACCGTAGTCGGGGCCGAAGTAGTCATCGCCGCCAGTCAGGTATTTCATCTGGAGATGGGTGTTCATCGGGTGCGGTTCCCAGCCGAGGAATACCAGCCATTGCTTGAGGTGCCCGGCACGTTCGACGCTGGCGAGCATCTTCGCCTCGTTGCTTTCTACCAGTTTGAATTGGCCGAGGCCGTAGGCGTTGTCCTTGATCATCTTGCCGATCAGCTGGTTGCCATCGTTGCCGGGTTCGATGCCATAAATCTTGCCATCCAACTGGGCGGCGAACTTGGCGATGTCCTTGAAGTCCTTCAGACCCCCTTCGTAGACGTAGTCCGGCACGGCCAGGGTGTATTTGGCGCCATGCAGGTTGGCCCGCAGGGTCTCCACACTGCCTTTGTCCAGGTAGGGGCGAATGTCGCCTTCCATGCTCGGCATCCAGTTGCCGAGGAAGACGTCGAGCTTCTTGTCTTCCAGCGCTTTATAGGTCTGCGGCACGGACAGGCGCTTGACGTTGGTCACGTAGCCGAGCGAGCCGAGCAGCAACCGGGTCACGGCGGTGGTGACGGTGATGTCGGTCCAGCCGACATCGGCGAACCGCACCCGCTGGCAGCTTTCCGCTTCCGCCGCATTGGCCAGCACGGGTGAGCCGAGGCACAGGGCCAAGCATAAAGAGGTGAAACATTTCATCGGCGCGATCCTTAGCAGGGAAATGGCAGGGGCCGTTACCAGGCTCTGTAGAAACTACGGCGCACGGTGGTCTGGTTACGGTGGGCACTTCGGCCTCGCAGGAAGCGTGCCGGGCGGCTGGATCATGGGCCAGGGGCATGACGGCGACTATGGCGTGGGTCGCGTTTGGCATCGCTGGCGTCGTATTCAGCGTGGCGCGCGACGTTGCTTCGGGTGCGGCGCCGGTCGCGACCCAAGCGTGCGACGTTTGTGGGTATGGGCGGGTCGGTGTGAGATGCCGGGTCGCCGTGGAAAAGCTTGATGATCCGTGCATCAGTGGGTTGGCCGATCTGGTGTGTGCCCGCATCGTGCGTTTTAGGAGATAGCTATGGCCATCAGCGTATTCGACCTGTTCAAGATTGGTATCGGCCCTTCCAGCTCGCACACGGTGGGGCCGATGCGCGCCGCCGCGCTGTTCGTGCAAGGGCTGCGCGAGCGTGGCGTGCTGGAACAGGTGCGGCGCGTCGAAGTGCGCCTGTACGGCTCGTTATCGGCCACCGGCGTCGGCCATGGCAGCGATAACGCGGTGATCATGGGGCTGATGGGCGACTGGCCGGACGCCATCGACCCGGCGCAGATCGCCCCGCGCATTGCCAGCCTGCGCGACAGCCAGTGCCTGCTACTCGACGGTCACTTCGAGGTGCCGTTCGACTGGGCTCGCGATCTGCTGCTGCTCGACGAAAACCTGCCCTATCACCCCAACGCCATGACCCTGATTGTCGAAGGCGCGAGCGGCGAACTGCACCGCGACACCTATTACTCGGTTGGCGGCGGTTTCGTGGTGGATGCGGCGCAGGCCGCCAGCGGTGTGCTCGATCAGGATCAGACCGAGCTGCCTTACGACTTTTCCAGCGCCGCCGAACTGCTGAGCCTGTGCCAGGAGCACGGCCTGCGGGTGTCCGAGCTGATGATGGCCAACGAAAAGGCCTGGCGCAGCGAAGCGGAAATCCGCCAGGGGCTGATGCGTCTGTGGCAGGCCATGCGCGACTGCGTCGATCAGGGCCTCAAGCATGAAGGCATCCTGCCCGGCGGGCTGAACGTCAAGCGCCGCGCCGCCAAGCTGCACCGCAGCCTGCAGGAGCTGGGCAAGCCCAACGTGATCGGTTCGACCTTGAGCGGCATGGAGTGGGTCAACCTGTTCGCCCTGGCGGTGAACGAGGAAAACGCCGCCGGCGGGCGCATGGTCACGGCACCGACCAATGGCGCGGCGGGAATCATCCCGGCGGTGTTGCACTACTTCGTCCGCTTCAGCCCGGCCGTGACCGAGGCCGACGTGGTCGATTACTTCCTGGCTGCCGCCGCTGTCGGCATCCTCTGCAAGAAGAACGCCTCGATCTCCGGTGCCGAAGTCGGCTGCCAGGGCGAGGTCGGTTCGGCCTGCGCTATGGCCGCCGCCGGTCTGGCGGAGATCCTCGGCGCGACGCCGGGGCAACTGGAGAACGCCGCCGAAATCGGCTTGGAACATAACCTCGGGCTGACCTGCGACCCGGTCGGCGGCCTGGTGCAGGTGCCCTGCATCGAGCGCAACGCGATTGCCGCGGTGAAGGCCATCAACGCCGCGCAGATGGCCCTGCGCGGCGATGGCGAGCACTTCATCTCACTCGACCGGGTTATCCGCACCATGCGCGATACCGGCGCCGACATGCACGACAAATACAAGGAAACCTCGCGCGGTGGCCTGGCCGTCAGCGCCATTGAATGCTGACAGGGTGATCAGCGCAGTCGCTCGACGTTTGCACGCTTTTCGCTCGAACTCGCCGTGCTGCGCCATCTTTTGGCGCGATGCGGCTCTCCCGCGCTGCTACTGAACGGTACGCCGCGCGCTGGCCGATCGTGCCTAGGGTGACAGCCCGCCCAGGCCATGACGGGCTGTCACTGCAAAGTGCTACGAAAGTGCTCAGCCCCTGTCCTTGCAGGGCTCTTCTCTGGGCGCTCAGCGAACTTTTTTACTGTTGGCGGCCTGCCGGCTAGAGGCTTTGCGGCGTCGTTTTTAGGTTTTATTGAATACGTGTTCAATTTAGGCACGGCATTTGCGTTGTGATAAGCCTAAGCCAGGGTGTCGTCCGCGCTGCCCACGGCAATAAAACAAGAGCCTCGCCTGAGGCCATATCCGTGTTGCGTGAGGAGATACCGTGATGACGCCGTTCAACCAAGGGGCGCAACCCCAGAACCGTGCTCCACAATCCATCGGCTTTCTGCTGTTGGATAATTTCACTCTGATTTCATTGGCCTCAGCCGTTGAACCGCTGCGCATGGCCAACCAGTTGTCCGGCCGCGAACTGTATCGCTGGACCACGCTGACCATCGACGGTGGCCAGGTCTGGGCCAGCGACGGCCTGCAGATCACCCCGGACTGCGCGGTGAGCAAGGCGCCGCCGCTGGACATGGTGATCGTCTGTGGCGGTATCGGCATTCAGCGCAGTGTTACCCGCGAACACGTGGCCTGGTTACAGACCCAGGCGCGCCAGTCGCGCAAGCTTGGCGCGGTCTGCACCGGCAGTTGGGCGCTGGCCTGCGCCGGCCTGCTCGATGGCTTCGATTGCAGCGTGCACTGGGAATGCCTGGCGGCGATGCAGGAAGCCTTTCCGCGGGTGGTGATGAGTACTCGACTGTTCACCCTCGATCGCAACCGCTTCACCAGTTCCGGCGGCACCGCGCCGCTGGACATGATGCTGCACGTCATTTCTCGCGAGCATGGCCGCGAGCTGTCGGCGGCGATCTCGGAAATGTTCGTCTACGAGCGTATCCGCAACGAGCAGGATCATCAGCGCGTGCCGCTCAAGCACATGCTCGGCACCAACCAGCCGAAGCTGCAGGAAATCGTCGTGCTGATGGAAGCCAACCTGGAAGAACCGATCGACCTCGACGAACTGGCGGTCTACGTCAACGTCTCGCGCCGTCAGCTCGAGCGCCTGTTCCAGAAATACCTGCATTGCTCGCCGTCGCGCTATTACCTGAAGCTGCGCCTGGTGCGTGCCCGGCAACTGCTCAAGCAGACGCCGATGTCGATCATCGAAGTGGCGTCGGTCTGTGGTTTCGTCTCCACGCCGCACTTCTCCAAGTGCTACCGCGAGTACTTCGGCATTCCGCCGCGTGACGAGCGCATGGGTTCCAATACCGCGCAGCAGGTGGCATTGATGCCGATCCCGCAGGCCTTGGTGCTCTCGCCGTTGTCCGGGGCCATGTCGGCCTTGAGCCAGGCGCGCAGCGAGTCGACCTTCGCCAGCGTCAGGCTGTAAGCCTGTAAACCTCAAATCGGGAGCGGTGGACAAGACCCGCTCCTGTCCTACGGCTCGCGCCGCACCGCGCTCAGCCGTGGGTCTGTCTGTACTGTGCCAGCGCCGGCAGCAATTGCCGGGCAATGGCCTCGCGTACCGTGGGCAGCATCACCGCGCCACTGGCCAGCATCTGTTCGACCAGGCTGCGCAATGCCGCTGCGCGTGATTCGTTCAGCCCCAGTAAGGCGCGCTCGCAGGCCTGCTCGGCAGTCAGGCCGGAGGGTACTTCAAAACCCAACGCTAACAGGCGCTCACGCAGGTCGTCCTGGTCGATCAAGTCTGTATGCATCATCGCGGTGGTCCTCGTCCGGGGTCGTTGTCGCTGCGATTCTGGTGATGCGCCGCGGCCGCGACAAGGGCGTTGGTCGGTCAGTGGCTTGGACGCGTACGAACAGGTCGCTTTCAACTAATTGCTCCCCGTCCCCAGCCAGCACAATTGGCCCCAAGAACGTCCACTCCATAGCGCACACTTTGCGCTTCACGGTGGGTTTGGTCACCCGCCTGGACGGCTTGATCGAGGGTGGTTCCTCGCATTAGAACCACATTTCGCCCCCCGCTTGTGTCGGCGCACAGGGGGGGCTTTTTTTGCCTGCGAAAAAATGCCGGGCAGCATCCGCATGCTGACCGGCCACGTGCTATCGCGCGGGCAGTGGCGGGCGCGGTTTAGCGTTGCAGCACGTGAATCCGCGAGAGCAGCTCTTCGCGATCCACATAGCAGCCTTGGAAGTGGCGGGTGCCACTGGCCGGGTCGAAGGCGTTGCGCGCATGCAGGGTGCGGCGGTTATCGAAGCACCAGAGCTGCCCCGCATCCAGCCGGCGAATCACGCGGAAACGCGGATCGCGGGTCAGGGTCTGGAAGTGTCGGTAAGCGCGATAGAGCAGGGGCATCTGCTGCGCTTCAACGTCGAAGGGTGCGCGCAGGAAGTTGGCGATGCGGATTTCGCTGACCGCGCCATAGGCATCCAGGGCGATGATCGGCGCCAGGCAACGGTAGTCGCTGCGGCGATCCTTGTTGCGGAACTCCACCGGTATCTCGCACAGCGTGCGGAAGTCCTCCGGTGCCTCCTGGCGCAGCGCGTCGGCGATGGCGAAACCGTCAACGAAGATGCTCTCACCGCCCACCGCGTCATTCACCAGGCAGTGCAGAAATTGCAGCCCCGGCTGCAGCTCGCGGGTCGGCAGGTCGCTGTGCAGTGGCAGGTTGAAAGCGGTGTAGGCGTTGCTGTCGGCATCGGCCTTGGACTGTACGTTGAACAGCACGCCGAAATTGCTTTCGCGAATAAAGGAAATCCGCTGGGCAATGGCTTGCAGCGAACCGGGAGCGGTCGGCACGCCGCGCACCTGGGTCAGGCCGATATCCCGCACGGCCAGCAGCCAGGCCAGCAATGCCTGTGGATCCTGCATCAGCGCGTCGTATTCGTACAGCGGTAACTGTTCGCTCAGCTCGGCCCTCCAGAGCTGGCTGCGTGGGCGCTGCTGGCGACGCTCGGCGCGGGAGCTGTCGTCATAGGCGTGGGCGCGCAGCCAGCCGGGATGAAAGCGGCTGCGGTGCCCATCCTGCCAGTCGACCAGCAGGTTGCCTTCATCGTCGACCCGCATGTGCTGGGGCGCGAGTTCGGCGCAAACATCGACTATTTCCAGAACCTGCTCGCGGGTGACGGTGTACACGCAGCTGGAGCAGGGACAGTTGTCGCGTAGCCACTGATGATGGAAGGGGCTGACGCGGCTGTCGCTCCAGACCGCCTCCAGGTAATCGTGGCGTGGCCGCAACGTGGCCAGGGCGCTGGTGGTGGGATAGCTTCGCCAATCGGCGATGAGGTTTTCTGCCTGGTTCATTACGCTCTCCTTGGTCCTGTTATTCAGGATGGCAGTGCGATCACCCGCCCGGCGTGGCTCGGCCGGGGCAGGTCGGCCTGGGCGCTGGCCAGCGCTTCGACCTTGGCCAGCACCGGCGCACTGAACGGCGCCGAGCGCGGGCCGGCGAGGTCGACGTGCAGCAGCATCTGTTCGCTGACCGCCAGGGCTTCCCCGGTACCTGGCAGGTGCAGGCTGTGATACAGGTGCAGGCGTTTGCGGTCGTGGCCGAGCAGTTGGGTGCGGACTTCCACCGTGGCCCCTTCTTTCACTTCGTGCAGGTAGTTGATGTGGCATTCCAGGGTGAACAGGGAATTGCCACTGGCCTCGCGATTGCCGCTGTCGAGGCCGATCTGATCCATCAGGGCATCACCGGCATAACTGAAAATCAACAGGTAGAAGGCATCGCGCAGGTGGCCGTTATAGTCGACCCAGTCGTGGATGATCTGGGTCTGATAGGTGGTAAGCGGTGCGCTGGCTGGCATATGCGGGACTCCTCTGGTGTTATCTGGTCTGTAGGCGCGGGGCATGCCCACGATCAACCCAATCGCGGGCATGGCCCACTCCTAAGGGTTCTGTGCATCGCCAGGGTCACTCGGCAAACGCGAAGCCGTGTTTGGCCTTGGTGGTTTTCAGTGCATCGAGTACCGCCAGCAGGCAATCATCACGATAGCGCTCCAGCTCGGCGATGCTGCGTTCGCCCTGTTGCGCGCTGGTGCCTTCGACCACGCTGTCGATCAGGGCGTCGGTCAGCTCGGGTGCCGGCAGGTAGGTCCAGGGTAGCTTAAGCGCCGGGCCGAACTGGGCCATGAAATGGCGCATCCCGGCATCGCCGCCGGCCAGGGTGTAGGTCAGGAAACTGCCCATGAACGACCAGCGCAGGCCGGCGCCGAAGCGGATCGCATCGTCGATCTCGCCGGTGGTCGCCACCCCGTCGTTGACCAGGTGCAGCGCCTCGCGCCAGAGCGCTTCGAGCAGGCGGTCGGCGATAAAACCGGGAACTTCCTTGCGCACGTGCAAGGGGCGCATCCCCAGTGACTCATAAACCTGGATCGCCGCCTGCACCGCTTCCGGCGCGGTTTTCACGCCGCCGACCACCTCCACCAGCGGCAGCAGGTACACCGGGTTGAACGGGTGACCGACCACGCAGCGCTCGGGGTGCGTGGCGTCGGCGTAGAACTCGCTCGGCAGCAGGCCCGAGGTGCTTGAGCCGATCAGCACATTAGGCCGCGCGGCGGCACTGATCTTGGCGTGCAGGTCGAGTTTCAATTCGAGTCGTTCGGGGGCGCTTTCCTGGATGAAGTCGGCGTTCTTCACGCACTCCTCGATGGTGGCGACGAAGCGCAGACGCTCCTGGTCGGCGCCGAGGGCCAGGCCCTGTTTCTTCAGTGCCGGCCAGGCGTTGGCGACGCGCTGGCGCAGTGCCGCTTCGGCGCCGGGCGCCGGATCCCAGGCGACCACATCAAGGCCATGGGCGAGGGCGCGGGCGACCCAGCCGCTGCCGATAACGCCACTGCCGAGGGCGGCGAAGGTTTTGATTTCGGTGATAAAAGCCATGTTGGCTCCTTTGCGCGAGAGTTTGGTGTTTCCCTCTCCCCCGGCCCCTCTCCCGGAGGGGAGCAAAACGGTTCGGGAGGAGGGCGCTAGTCAGCGGTGCTTGAGGCCCATCTTCACGCGGCCCTCGGCCGGGCTGAGGATGCGCGCGCCGAGGCGGGTGAGAATCTCGCTGACCCGTTCGACCAGTTGGCCGTTGCTGGCCAGCACGCCTTTGTCGAGCCAGAGGTTGTCTTCCAGGCCGACCCGCACGTTGCCGCCGAGCAGTACGGCTTGGGCCGCCATCGGCATCTGCATGCGGCCGATGCCGAAGCCGGCCCAGGTGGCGCCGACGGGCAGGTTGTCGACCATGGCTTTCATGGTGGTGGTGTCCGCCGGCGCGCCCCATGGGATGCCCAGGCACAGCTGGAACAGTGGGTCGTCGAGCAGGCCTTCCTTGATCATCTGCTTGGCGAACCACAAGTGGCCGGTGTCGAAGATTTCCAGTTCGGCCTTCACGCCCAGCTCGGTGATGCGTTTGGCGCCCACCCGCAGTTGCGCCGGGGTGGAGACGTAAATGCTGTCGCCATCGCCGAAATTCAGGGTGCCGCAGTCCAGGGTGCAGATTTCCGGCAACAGTTCTTCGACATGCGCCAGGCGGGCCAGTGGACCGATCAGGTCGGTATTCGGGCCGAACTCCATCGGCCGCTCGCCGGCACCGATTTCCAGGTCGCCGCCCATGCCGGCGGTGAGGTTGACGATGATGTCGACGTCCGCCTCGCGGATGCGCTCCATCACTTCGCGGTACAGGGCCACGTCGCGGCTGAACTTGCCGGTCTCGGGGTCGCGCACGTGGCAGTGGACCACGGTGGCGCCGGCCTTGGCGGCTTCCACGGCGGCGGCGGCAATCTGTTTGGGGGTGATCGGCACCAGGTGGCTTTTCCCGGTGGTGTCGCCAGCACCGGTCAGTGCGCAGGTGATGATGACGTCATGGTTCATGTCGGACTTCCTTCAAGCGTGATTTTTACAAGCGTGGTTGTCCCGTGCGCAGCCAGGGTCGGCTGCGCGGGCGTGGTACACCGATGGATTAAGGCGTGGCGCTGAGCTGCAGGTGTTCGGCGCCCGGCTTGCCGTCGAAGGTGGTCACACCGTCGAGCCAGCGCTTCTGGTCTTGCGGATGATCCTTGAGCCATTGCTTGGCCGATTCGAACGCATCTTTGTGATCGAGCAACGGCTGCATCATCTTGCTTTCGTCCTCGGCACTGAACGTCAGGTTGCTCAGCAGGCGACCGATGTTCGGGCAACGGCTGGCGTAGTCCGGCGCGGTGACGGTCCAGACGGTGGCCGAGCCTTCGTTCGGGCCCAGCGCGTCGTCGCTGCCGGTGAGGTAGGTCATCTTCTGGTTGACGTTCATCGGGTGCGGCGCCCAGCCGAAGAACACAATGGCTTCGTTGCGCTTGACCGCGCGGCTGACGGCCGAGAGCATCCCGGCTTCACTGGATTCGACCAACTGGAACTTGCCGAGGCCGAACTGGTTCTTGGCGATCATGTCCTTGATCTGGGTATTGGCGCCCGAGCCGGGCTCGATGCCGTAGATCTTGCCGCCCAGTTCCTTTTCGAAGGTGGCGATGTCGGCGAAGGTTTTCAGGCCCTTGTCCGCGAGGTACGTCGGCACCGCCAGGGTGGCCCGCGCATCCTTCAGGCTCGGGGCGTCGAGCACCTTGACCTGCTTGGCGTCGACGAAGGGGGTGATGGTCTGGGTCATCAGCGGGTTCCAGTAGCCGAGGAACAGATCCAGGCGTTTGTCGCGAATGCCGGCGAAGATGATCTGCTGCGAGGCGCTGGTCTGTTTGGTCTGGTAACCCAGGCCGTCGAGCAGCACCTGGGTCATGGCGCTGGTGGCGATCACGTCGGTCCAGTTGACCACGCCCATGCGCACCTTCTGGCACTCGGCTGGTTCGGCGGCGTACAGGGCACTGCTGGTGAGCATCAGCAAACAGCAACTGACGTGGCGAGCTACTTTTTTCATCTGGGCTCCCTCATGCGGCTGATTCCTTTCCGGGGCGAAGCAGTCTTCGGTTGTCGGCGCTTACGTCATGGTTTGCAACTGATGGGCGGTTGCAACTGCTGCGCGGGCGTCGAATCCAGCTTCGCCGGAAGCGGAATACTTATTGTCATTGGTGTGGCCGGCAGTACTGCATCACCAGCTGGAGCCAAAATTACGCAGTGGGCGAACGCCGCAAACGCACCTGAGCGACCAGCTCTTGCACGGTAGCGACCTGATGGATTGCTAAAGCGCCGCGACTCGCGTAAGCCGTGAATACGCTGGCCAAATTTCGAGCACGCCTGCCATGTCCCAAGACTTCTGGTTCCTGTTGCTGCCCGGTTTTTCGGTGATGGGCTTCGTCTCGGCCGTCGAGCCGTTACGGGTGGCCAATCGCTTTCGTGGCGAGTTGTACCGCTGGCATGTGCTGAGCCTGGACGGCGGCCCGGTGCTGGCCAGCAATGGCATGTCGATCAACGTCGATGGCGCGCTGGAGCCGCTCAAGCGCGGCGCCACGCTATTGGTTGTAGCCGGCTTCGAGCCACTGCAGACCTATACCCCGGCGCTGGAGCATTGGCTCAAGCGCCTCGACCGCGAGGGCGTGACCCTGGGCGGCATCGACACCGGCAGTTTCGTGCTGGCCGAAGCCGGCCTGCTCGGCGGCCATCGGCTGACGCTGCACTGGGAGGCGATTGGCGCCTTCCAGGAGTCCTACCCGAACCTGGACGTGACCCAGGAGTTGTTCGAGATCGACCGCACGCGGATCACCTCGGCCGGCGGCACCGCGTCCATCGACCTGATGCTCGACCTGATCGGCCAGGCCCACGGCGCCGAGCTGGCGGTGCAGGTTTCCGAGCAGTTCGTGCTCGGCCGCATCCGCCCACGCCAGGACCACCAGCGCCTGCAGATCGCCACGCGCTACGGTGTCAGCAACAAGAAGTTGGTGCAGGTGATCGGCGAAATGGAGCGGCATACCGAGCCGCCGCTCAGCACCCTGGAGCTGGCCGAAGGCATACAGGTGACCCGGCGCCAGCTGGAACGGCTGTTTCGCCTGCATCTGCAGGACACGCCGTCGAACTTCTACCTCAATTTGCGCCTGGACAAGGCCCGGCAACTGCTGCGGCAAACCGAGTTGAGCGTGCTGGAAGTCGGCCTGGCCTGCGGTTTCGAGTCGCCGTCGTACTTCTCGCGCAGCTATCGCGGGCGTTTCGGCTTCTGCCCCAGCCAGGACCGTCAGGGCTTGTCAGCACGCTCCCGGCCGACCGGCGGGCTGCAGATCGGCGCCGCGCACTAGCCTGGGGAGGCCGACGGTCGTCGCTTTGACGCTTTCGACAATTCCCCTGTCGTTTTTGCGCGATAGCGGCGCATCCCCCAGGGATATGCTGACCCCAAAGCGCCGCTAGAAGATTCGGCGCACCGAACTCCCAGCTCCAGCCAAATACAGGGGACCGCCTGATGAGCCCAGCCGAACTGCACGCCGACAGCATCGTTATAGACGGGCTGATCATTGCCAAATGGAACCGCGAACTCTTCGAGGACATGCGCAAGGGCGGCCTGACCGCCGCCAACTGCACCGTGTCGGTGTGGGAGGGTTTCCAGGCCACCGTCAACAACATTGCCGCCAGCCAGAAGCTGATTCGCGACAACGCCGACCTGGTGATCCCGGTGCGTACCACCGCCGACATCAAGAAGGCCAAGGAGCAGGGCAAGACCGGGATCATCTTCGGCTTCCAGAACGCCCATGCTTTCGAGGACCAGCTCGGTTACGTCGAGGTGTTCAAGCAGCTCGGCGTCGGCGTGGTGCAGATGTGCTACAACACCCAGAACCTGGTCGGCACCGGCTGCTACGAGCGCGATGGCGGGCTGTCCGGCTTCGGCCGCGAGATCGTCGCCGAGATGAACCGCGTCGGCATCATGTGCGACCTCTCCCACGTCGGCGCGAAGACTTCCGAAGAGGTCATCCTCGAATCCAGCAAGCCGGTCTGCTACTCCCACTGCCTGCCGTCCGGGCTGAAAGAGCACCCGCGCAACAAATCCGATGAGGAGCTGAAGTTCATTGCCGACAATGGCGGCTTCGTCGGCGTGACCATGTTCGCGCCGTTCCTCGCCAAGGGGATTGATTCGACCATCGACGATTACGCCGAAGCCATCGAATACGTGATGAACATCGTCGGTGAAGACGCCATCGGTATCGGCACTGACTTCACCCAGGGCCACGGCCAGGACTTCTTCGAGTGGCTGACCCACGACAAGGGCTACGCCCGCCGGTTGACCAACTTCGGCAAGATTATCAACCCGCTGGGTATCCGCACCGTCGGCGAATTCCCCAACCTCACCGAAACCCTGCTCAAGCGCGGCCACCCCGAGCGCGTGGTGCGCAAGATCATGGGCGAGAACTGGGTAAGCGTCCTTAAAGACGTCTGGGGCGAATAAGCACAACTCGAACGTAGGGTGGGTTAGCCGAAGGCGTTACCCACCAACCGGTCGACCGGGCCGTCCAAGGCGATGCCTGGGGGCATCGATGGTGGGTTACGCCGCTATGCGGCTAACCCACCCTACATATCAAACCGAATTCCGAGATTCTCACCATGGCTAAAATCGCCCCGCAACTGCCTATCGAAGTCGACAGCGAAACCGGTATCTGGACCAGCGATGCGCTGCCGATGCTCTACGTGCCGCGGCATTTCTTCGTCAACAACCATATCGGCATCGAGGAAGTGCTGGGCGCCGAAGCCTATGCCGAGATCCTCTACAAGGCGGGCTACAAGTCGGCCTGGCACTGGTGCGAGAAAGAAGCCGAATGCCACGGTCTGCAAGGCGTGGCGGTGTTCGAGCACTACATGAAGCGTCTGTCGCAACGCGGCTGGGGTCTGTTCAAGATCCAGGACATCGACCTGGAAAAAGGCACCGCCAGCGTCAAGCTCGAACACTCGGCGTTCGTTTACGTCTACGGCAAGGTCGGACGCAAGGTCGACTACATGTTCACCGGCTGGTTCGCCGGCGCCATGGACCAGATCCTGGCGGCCAAGGGCAGCGCGATCCGCACCGTCGCCGAGCAGGTCTACGGCGGTTCCGAAGAAGGCCACGACGACGGCCTGTTCGTGGTGAAGCCGCTCTGAAAACAACCGTACGTGGGAGGGGCTTTAGCCGCGACAGCATCGCCGCTAAAGCGCCTTCCACAGAGAAACGCTAGACCGCTTTTCCGTGAGGGTGCCGTAATGGCTTTCGAAGCAATGTTCCAGCCGATCCAGATCGGCAAACTGACCATCCGCAACCGTGTGCTCAGTACCGCGCACGCCGAGGTGTATGCCACCGACGGCGGCATGACCACCGAGCGCTACATCAAGTATTACGAGGAGAAGGCCAAGGGCGGTATCGGTCTGGCCATTTGCGGCGGCTCCTCGGTCGTGGCCATCGACAGCCCGCAGGAATGGTGGAGTTCGGTGAACCTGTCCACCGACCGGATCATCCCGCACTTCCAGAATCTGGCCGACGCCATGCACAAGCATGGCGCCAAGATCATGATCCAGATTACCCACATGGGTCGCCGCTCGCGCTGGGATGGCTTCAACTGGCCGACCCTGATGTCGCCGTCCGGCATCCGTGAACCGGTGCACCGCGCCACTTGCAAAACCATCGAGCCGGAAGAAATCTGGCGGGTGATCGGTAATTTCGCCCAGGCGGCTCGCCGCGCCAAGGCCGGTGGCCTGGACGGTGTCGAGCTGTCCGCTGTGCACCAGCACATGATCGACCAGTTCTGGAGCCCACGGGTCAACAAGCGTACCGACGAGTGGGGCGGCAGCTTCGAGAAGCGCATGCGTTTTGGCCTGGAAGTG
Organism: Pseudomonas sp. KH_027; assembly: GCF_057838565.1. Lineage (NCBI taxonomy): Bacteria > Pseudomonadati > Pseudomonadota > Gammaproteobacteria > Pseudomonadales > Pseudomonadaceae > Pseudomonas > Pseudomonas sp. KH_027. The sequence continues at coordinate 4,401,991 of NZ_CM174470.1, read as the reverse complement.
CTGAAAGCGGTGCGTAAGGAAGTGGGCGACGATTTCGTGGTCGGCATGCGTATCTGCGGCGACGAGTTCCACCCGGACGGCCTCAGCCATGAGGACATGAAACAGATCGCCAAGTACTACAACGACACCGGCATGATCGACTTCCTCGGCGTCGTCGGTTCCGGCTGCGACACCCACAACACCCTGGCCAACGTCATCCCGAACATGAGCTACCCGCCGGAGCCGTTCCTGCACCTGGCGGCCGGGATCAAAGAAGTGGTTACGGTGCCAGTGTTGCACGCGCAGAACATCAAGGACCCGAACCAGGCCACGCGGATTCTCGAAGGTGGCTACGTGGACATGGTCGGCATGACGCGCGCGCACATCGCCGACCCGCACTTCATCGCCAAGATCAAGATGGGCCAGGTCGACCAGATCAAGCAGTGCGTCGGCGCCAACTACTGCATCGACCGCCAGTACCAAGGGCTCGATGTCCTGTGCATCCAGAACGCCGCGACCTCCCGTGAATACATGGGCGTGCCGCACATCATCGAGAAAACCACCGGCGTGAAACGCAAGGTGGTGGTGGTCGGCGGTGGCCCGGCCGGGATGGAAGCCGCGCGTGTGGCGGCCGAGCGCGGCCACGACGTGACCCTGTTCGAGAAGAAGGACGCCCTCGGCGGGCAGATCACCACGGCCTCGAAAGCGCCGCAGCGTGACCAGATCGCCGGGATCACCCGCTGGTACCAGCTGGAGCTGGCGCGCCTGAAGATCGACCTGCGCCTGGGCACCGGCGCCGATGCGGCAACCATCCTCGACCTGCGCCCGGATGTGGTGGTGCTGGCCAACGGCGGTCACCCGTACCTGGAACAGAACGAACACTGGGGCTCCGCCGAAGGTCTGGTGGTCAGCAGCTGGGACGTGCTCGACGGTAAGGTCGCGCCGGGCAAGAACGTGCTGGTCTACGACACCATTTGCGAATTCACCGGCATGTCGGTGGCGGACTTCCTCGCCGACAAAGGCTCGCAGGTCGAGATCGTCACCGACGACATCAAGCCGGGCGTGGCCATGGGCGGCACCTCATTCCCGACCTACTACCGCAGCATGTACCCGAAAGAAGTGATCATGACCGGCGACATGATGCTGGAGAAGGTCTATCGCGAGGGCGACAAGCTGGTCGCGGTGCTCGAGAACGAATACACCGGCGCCAAGGAAGAGCGGGTGATCGACCAGGTGGTGGTGGAAAACGGCGTGCGTCCGGACGAAGAAATCTACTACGCGCTCAAGGCCGGTTCGCGCAACAACGGCCAGATCGATGTCGAGGCCCTGTTCGCCATCCAGCCGCAGCCGTGCCTGAGCGAGGCGGGCGAGGGTTACCTGCTGTTCCGCATCGGTGACTGTGTGGCCCAGCGCAATACCCATGCGGCGATTTATGACGCGCTGCGGCTGTGTAAGGACTTTTAACGGCACCCGTAGGGTGGGTTAGCCGCGTAGCGGCGTAACCCACCAATCGGATCACCGAGCCGACCAAGGCGATGCCTGGCGGCATCGATGGTGGGTTACGCCTTCGGCTAACCCACCCTACGTGGCAGCTTTCCGGTCCCGCGAAGGAGACCAACGATGTTGAACACCATTCTCCCTATCCTGCTGTTCACCGCCCTGGCGCTGGCCGTTCTCGGTGCGGTGAAACGCATGCTGTTGTGGAATCAGGGCAGACCCTCGAAAGTCGACCTGCTCGGCGGCCTGCTGGCCATGCCGCGTCGCTATATGGTCGATCTGCACCATGTGGTTGCCCGCGACAAATACATCGCCAACACCCACGTGGCCACCGCCGGCGGCTTCGTGCTGGCGGCGCTGCTGGCGATTCTGGTGCATGGCTTCGGCCTGCATAACCGCATCCTCGGTTTCGCCCTGCTGGCGGCCTGTGTACTGATGTTCGTCGGTGCGCTGTTTGTCGCCAATCGGCGCAAAAATCCTCCGGCGCGCCTGTCGAAAGGCCCATGGAACCGCCTGCCGAAAAGCCTGCTGATGTTTTCCGCCAGCTTCTTCATCGCCACCTTGCCGGTGGCCGGCATTCTTCCGGCGGATTTCGGTGGCTGGATGCTCGCCGTGATCCTCGCTGTCGGCGTGGCCTGGGGCGTGTCGGAAATGTTCTTCGGCATGACCTGGGGCGGGCCGATGAAGCACGCCTTCGCCGGCGCCCTGCACCTGGCCTGGCACCGCCGCGCCGAGCGCTTCGGCGGCGGTCGCTCGACCGGCTTGAAAGCTCTCGATCTGAACGATCCGAAGGCGCCGTTGGGGGTGGAAAAACCCGCGGACTTCACTTGGAACCAACTGCTCGGTTTCGACGCCTGCGTGCAATGCGGCAAGTGCGAAGCCGCCTGCCCGGCGTTCGCCGCCGGGCAGCCGCTGAACCCGAAAAAACTGATCCAGGACATGGTCGTCGGCCTGGCCGGCGGCACCGATGCCAAGTTCGCCGGCAGCCCTTATCCGGGCATTCCGCTCGGTGAGCACAGCGGCGGCCCGCATTTGCCGATCGTTTCATTGCAAGGCAAGGCCTTGGTGGATGCCGAGACCCTCTGGTCGTGCACCACCTGCCGCGCCTGCGTCGAGGAGTGCCCGATGATGATCGAGCACGTCGATGCCATCGTCGACATGCGCCGCCACCTGACCCTGGAAAAAGGCGCGACGCCGAACAAGGGCGCCGAGGTGCTGGACAACCTGATCGCCACCGACAACCCCGGCGGCTTCGCTCCTGGCGGGCGGATGAACTGGGCGGCGGACCTCAACCTCGATCTGCTCAGTGAGAAGAAAGCCACCGACGTGCTGTTCTGGGTCGGCGACGGCGCCTTCGACATGCGCAACCAGCGCACCCTGCGCGCCTTTGTCAAAGTGCTCAAAGCGGCCAACGTCGACTTCGCCGTGCTCGGCCTGGAGGAGCGCGACAGCGGCGACGTGGCACGCCGGTTGGGCGACGAGGCAACCTTCCAGCAATTGGCCAAACGCAATATCGAAACCCTGGCCAAGTACCGCTTCAAACGCATCGTCAGCTGCGATCCGCACAGCTTCCATGTGCTGAAAAACGAATATGGGGCGCTCGGTGGCAACTATGAAGTGTTGCACCACAGCACCTACATCGCCGAACTGATCGCCGCTAAACAGCTCAACCTCGGCCAGCACAAGGGCGGTAGCGTGACCTATCACGACCCCTGCTACCTCGGCCGCTACAACGGCGAGTATGAAGCGCCGCGCACTGTGCTCAATGCCATCGGCATCGAAGTCAAAGAGATGCAGCGTTCGGGCTTTCGTTCGCGCTGCTGCGGCGGTGGCGGCGGTGCGCCGATCACCGACATCCCCGGCAAGCAGCGGATTCCCGATATGCGCATGGTCGATATCAAGGAAACCGGTGCCGAACTGGTGGCCGTCGGTTGCCCGCAATGCACGGCGATGCTCGAAGGGGTGGTCGAACCGCGCCCGCAGATCAAGGACATCGCCGAGCTGGTGGCCGATGTGTTGATCGACGCTGCGGCCGCTACGCCGGTCAAGCGCGAAGCAGCGGGGGTGCAGTGATGAAAGCCGCAGGTTTTAACTCCCCTCGCCCATTTATGGGTGAGGGGGCGGGGGAGAGGGTGCTTTGCGGCGACCCTCTCAGCCGTTTGCAACCCACTCTCCCTAGCCCTCTCCCCCGTGGGTGCGAGGGGACTGATCCTGCATGCTTGGAGTTGCCCGCATGAGCGACATCATCCGCCGAGACCCGCGTGCCGAATGGATCGCGCGCAACCGCCTGCATCCGCTGCATGCGGCCATGCAGCGCAGCGAAACCAGTTGGATGGGCCCCAACGGGCTGATTCGCAAGAATCCCCATGCGCTCGGTTTCATCGGCCCCAACGGGATCAAACGCATTGACCGCAGCGGTGCCCAGCAGGGTGGTGCCAACAAGCGCACGACCCAGGCCGCCGTGGTACAGCTGCCGCTGCATGTCATCGCCCAACCGCGCTTCCACATCGTGGTCGTGCCGGACCTGGTCGGTGGCCGCCTGACCAGCCACGACCGCGACCTGCTGGGTCTGGCCCGCAGCTTGGCCGGCGACGAGGGTGCGGTGCTGGCGGTGGTGTTCGGCGAGCACAAGGAAACCGGCTTCGATGTCGCCGGTGTCGACCGCCTGCTGCAGCTCGAGGGCGCGGAATATTCCGGCTACTCGCCCGAGCAACAGGTCCAGGCGCTCGGCGCCGTGGAGCGGCAGTTCCAACCACGCCATTGGCTGCTGCCGGACAGCCGCAGCGGGGGCGGCGAACTGGGGCGGCGCCTGGCTGCGGTGCTGGGCGAGCGCCCGGCGACACGGGTCTGGCAGGTTACCGAGCAGCAATGCATCGGCCGTGCCGGCGCCGGTCGCGAAGACCTGGTGCGGCCGCTGGCGCGCTTGATCCTGGCGGCGGGCGAATGTGCCGAGCCGGTCAGCGACACGCGCCATGAGGCGCTGCCGGTTACCCTGGAACAGCCCATCGCCCGCAGCCTGCCACGCATCGAGGACCTCGGCGCGGTGGCGGTCGACCCGGCGGCAACGCCGATGGCCGAGGCCGAATTCATCCTTTCCGGCGGCAACGGCGTCAAGGACTGGGCGCAGTTCCACCGCGCCGCCGAGGCTCTCGGCGCGACGGAGGGCGCCTCGCGGGTGGCGGTGGACGATGGCCACATGGCGCGCAATCGTCAGGTCGGCGCCACCGGCACCTGGGTCACCGCGCGGGTCTACCTGGCGGTCGGTATTTCCGGCGCGATCCAGCACCTGCAAGGCATCGGTGGCTGCGACAAGGTGGTGGCGATCAACCTGGACCCCGGCTGCGACATGATCAAACGTGCCGATCTGGCCGTAATCGGCGATTCCGCCGCGATCCTCGCCGCGCTGATCCAGCGGGTGGCCGAGCACCGTGCGGGAGGTGACCGCGATGCGGCGTGAAGCGGTTTACTGGATTCCCGCCTGCGCGGGAAGGACGGAGTGCTGTCATGACTGACCTGAACATTGTCGCCCTGGTGTCCGTCGGTGCGCACCCGACTTCCGGGCGCGCCCGCCGCGCCGAGCAGGATGCCCGCGCGGTCGAGCTCGGCTTGCGCCTGGCAGGCGAGCACTTGCAGGTGCTGCATGCCGGCGACACCCGGGAAGAAGCCCTGCGCGCTTATTTGGGCATGGGCCTGAGCGAACTCAGCGTGCTCGAGCAGCCGCGCGGCGCCGATGCTTTGCCGGTACTGGTCAGCTACCTGCGCGAGTCCGGCGCCCAGCTTGTACTCACGGGTAGCCAGGCGGAAACCGGCGAAGGCTCGGGGATGCTGCCCTTCCTGCTGGCGGAACAGCTCGGCTGGCCGCTGGTGGTGGGCCTGGCTGAAGTGGAGCGGGTCGAGCACGGCGTCGCCCAGGTGTTGCAAGCCTTGCCACGCGGTCAGCGGCGGCGGCTGAAGGTGCGACTGCCGTTTCTCGCCAGTGTCGATAACGCCGCGCCGACCGCTCGGCAAAGCGCCTTCGGCCCAGCCCGGCGTGGCGTGTTGCAGGCCGAAGAGGTCGAAGTGGTCGACGATGCCCTGCTCGCCGCCGCGCAGTTTCAGCCGGCCCGACCACGGCCCAAACGCCTCAAGGTGATCAAGGCGAAAACCGGTGCCGAACGGATGAAAGCCGCCACGGCCAAGGCGGCCGGCGGCGGTGGGCAGGTGTTGAAAGACCTCAGCCCGCAAGACGGCGCCGAAGCCATCTTCAAGTTGCTGCTCGAAGAAGGCGTGCTGCGCTAGTCAGCCCGATCGCTCCGCTCTGAAGTGACGGACGCGCTCCCGATAACAGGGCGCGCGTGCCCGTGCGTGGCCGACGCAATCGCCGCGGGTGCTGGGTTTGCGACCGGCACCAGCAGCCCCGCGAGCATGGCAACGGTTCTTCTGGCAGAGCCGTTCAAGTACGACCGTTCTATGTCGATACCCCTATCAGGTTGCCAGCGATGCGCTCATTCCATTCGTAGCAGCCCCTCTCTCGCCAAATGGACCTTGAATACGGGTCAGCACCGGAAGGAACCGTGATATGACGCTGCGTAATCTCAATATTGCCCCCAGGGCTGCCTTGGGTTTTGGCCTAGTGGCCTTGTTGGTGTTTGTCCTCGGCGGTTTTGCCTTGTTGCAAATGGCCAGCATGCGCAAGAGTACGGTCGAGGTGGACGAAAACTGGTTGCCCGGCCTATTGGCGCTCGACCATGTCGCTCAGAATGCACTGCGCCTGCGGACGATCACCTTGCGCTTGTTGCTCAACCGTGACGAAGCGGCCCTGCGAGATAACAGCGCCCGTGCCGAGCAATTGAAAGCCGAGCTGAGCAAGGCCCGAGACCACTATGAAACACTGATATCCAGCCTTGAAGAGCGCGCGCTGTACCAGCGCTTCGAGGCTGCAGAAACGCTCTACCTCCAGGAGCAGGGTAAGATCATGGCGTTCTCGCGCCAAAACCTGCTCGACAAGGCGCTCGCCATTGCCAGCGGTGAGATGAATACGCACGCCGACAATATGGCTCGCGCGCTCGTCGAGTTGAGTGAGCTCAATGAGCAGGGGGCGACCCAGGCGGCGACCCAGGCCTCGGAGGTATTCCACAGCGCGCGCATCGGGGTCATCGTGGCCATGCTGCTGGCGGGCCTGCTCACGATAGTGCTGGCCATGCTGCTGACGCGCAGCATCGTCACCCCGCTGGCGCGGGCGGTGGCCGCTGCGCAAATGGTGGCCTCGGGCAACCTGACCGACGAAATCGTGGTGGATGGCACGGATGAGCCGGCGCGTTTGCTCGGTGCGCTGAAAACCATGCAGCAGAGCTTGCGCAACACCATCCAGGGCATTGCCGACTCCTCCAACCAGTTGGCGTCCGCCTCGGAAGAGCTCAGCGCCGTAACCGAAGACTCGACTCGTGGCCTGCATCAGCAGAACGGCGAAATCGAGCAGGCGGCGACCGCGGTAAACCAAATGACCACCGCCGTGGAAGAGGTGGCGCGCAATGCGGTGATCACCTCCGAAGCCTCGCGCGAGTCGGACCGCACCACCCAGCGTGGCCGCGAACAGGTACGGCAGACCGTTGACTCGATCTCCAACCTGTCTGAAGACGTGACGGCGACGGCGGATCAGGTCGAGCAGCTGGCCGACAAGGTGCGCGATATCAGCAAGGTGCTCGATGTGATTCGCTCGATTGCCGAACAGACCAACCTGCTGGCCCTCAACGCCGCCATCGAAGCCGCCCGTGCGGGCGATGCCGGGCGCGGTTTCGCGGTGGTCGCCGATGAAGTGCGGGCCCTGGCCCATCGCACCCAGCAGTCGACCCGGGAAATCGAGCAGATGATCGGTGGCATCCAGCAGGGCACCGATCAGGCGGTCAGCGCCATGCAGAATAGTAATCAGCGCGCCCGTTCGACCCTGGATGTGGCCAAGGCCGCGGGCCTGGCGCTGGAGGAGATTTCGACGGCCATCGCGGCGATCAATGAGCGCAATCTGGTGATTGCCAGCGCTTCGGAAGAACAGGCGCAAGTCGCCCGCGAGGTGGACCGCAACCTGATGAATATCCGCGACCTGTCGCTGCAGAGCTCAGCCGGCGCCAACCAGACCAGCGCCGCCAGCCAGGAGCTGTCGCGCCTGGCGGTGGGCCTGAACAGCATGGTGGCGCGTTTCAAGGTGTGAGGCGGTTTACTGGGTCCTCGCTTTCGCGAGGATGACGGCGCCTAGGCCCGGACAGTGCGTCCGGATGTACAAAAAAGCCCCCGCAACCATCGGCTGCGGGGGCTTTGCGTTTGCGGCGGGTGTTACTGGCTCTTGATCCCGCGCAGGTAGGCGGCTGGTGCTGCGCCGAGGTTGTTCAGCAGGCGCTCGCTGTACCAGTCGACGAAGTTGACCACGCCGAACTCGTAGGTCTTCGAGTACGGGCCCGGCTGGTAGGCGGTGGAGTTGATGCCGCGCTGGTTCTCTTCGGCCAGACGGCGATCCTGGTCGTTGGTCGCATCCCAGACCTCACGCATGCGCGCCACGTCGTAATCCACGCCTTCAACCGCGTCCTTGTGCACCAGCCATTTGGTGGTGACCATGGTTTCCTGGGCGCTGATCGGCCACACGGTGAAGACGATGATGTGGTCGCCCATGCAGTGGTTCCACGAGTGCGGCAGGTGCAGGATGCGCATCGAACCGAGGTCGGGGTTCTTGATCCGGCCCATGAGCTTTTTGCAGCCTTGCTTGCCGTCCATGGTCATCGACACGGTGCCCTTGAGCAGCGGCATGCGCACGATGCGGTTACGCAGGCCGAAGCTGGCGTGGGCATACGGAATTTTTTCAGCGTCCCAGGCAGTGGCGCAGGCGGCCACGTGATCCTTGAAGGCCTGGTCGGCGCGGGGGTCGGTGACGTCGTCCCACTCCAGCAGGGTTTTCAGCAATTCCGGGTGCGAGCCGCTGCAGTGGTAGCACTCGCGGTTGTTTTCCAGCACCAGTTTCCAGTTGGCCTTTTCCATCAAGGTGGTTTGCACCGCCACCTTGGTGTTCTCCATGTCGTAGGGCTCCATGTAATGGGCCAGGGTGGAGAGGAATTCGTCGATGGCCGGCGGGTTCTCGGCCAGGGAGATGAAGATATAGCCGCCGGCGGTCTTTACGTTCACCGGCTTGAGGCCGTACTGCTTCATGTCGAAGTCGGCGCCCATTTCGGTGCCGGCGAACAGCAGGCGGCCGTCCAGCTCATAGGTCCACTGGTGGTAGTTGCACACCAGTTTGGCGACCTTGCCCTTCTCGCTGGTGCACAGGCGTGAACCGCGATGGCGGCAGACGTTATGGAAGGCATGCACCACGCCTTCGGCGCCGCGGATGACGATGATCGGGTTCTTGCCGATCTGCAGGGTCAGGTAGTTACCCTTGGTCGGGATCTCGCACGTCATGCCGGCGATCAGCCATTCCTTGTGGAAGATCTCCTGCATATCGATATCGAACAGCCGCTCGTCACTGTAGAAAGGTTGCGGCAGCGAATAGGTGCGTTCGCGGTTCTGCAGCATTTCGGCGGTGGCCTTGCGTGCTGGTTCCAGCGGATCGCCCAAACTCAGGGTAGTGGTGACATCCATCGGTAAGTCCTCATGGCTGGTCGCGGCAGGCGGCCAGCGAAAAAGTGGCGGTTACGGTGTGCACGCAAGGCGCTGTGGTCGCGCTCTGATTCGGCCGCTGGCAGATACTCCGGGCTAGGGCTCGACTGGATTGGAGTGTGGCGTCGGGCGGGTTCGGGGCCTTATCCATGGGCGACATGCTCGCATCCGTTTCCGACGCGCCAAGCCCGGTGGTTAGGGGCTGGTCGCGATAAGCATGTGGATGTCGCAGATAGGTAAGTGGGCACTTATTGCCTTGCCCACAATCGCTTCCATCAGCCTGAATCAGCGTTTCTGCTGGCGGGCGCTTGCCCAGCTGCGCCCTGAGCTATCGTTGGCGCAGGGGCACTCTAATATGGCGCGGGAGCGAAGCATGTCCAACACCTTCCTTAATCCGGTCAACACCCAGACCTGGGCCAACGGCCGCCATCTGGTGCGTTGCGTCAAGGTGATCCAGGAAACCTGGGATGTGCGCACCTTCTGCTTCATGGCCGATCAGCCGATCATGTTCTTCTTCAAGCCGGGGCAGTTCGTCACCCTGGAGCTGGAGATCGACGGCCAGCCGATCATGCGCTCCTACACCATCTCCAGTTCGCCGTCGGTGCCCTACAGCTTCTCGCTGACCATCAAGCGCGTGCCGGGCGGCAAGGTGTCCAACTGGCTGCACGACAACATGAAAGAGGGCGACGAGTTGCCCGTTCACGGCCCGGTCGGGCTGTTCAACGCCATGGATTTCCCGAGCGACAAAGTGCTCTACCTCAGCGGAGGGGTGGGAATCACGCCGGTGATGTCGATGGCGCGCTGGTTCTTCGACACCAACGGCAATGTCGACATGGTCTTCGTGCACAGCGCCCGGGCGCCGCGCGACATCATCTACCACCGCGAGCTGCGCCACATGGCTTCGCGGATCAACAACTTCAGGTTGCACCTGATCTGCGAGCGCTACGACATCGGCGAAACCTGGTCGGGATATCGCGGCTACCTCAACCAGAAGATGCTCGAACTGATCGCTCCGGACTTTATGGAGCGGGAAGTCTTCTGCTGCGGGCCGACACCCTACATGAACGCGATCAGGCGCCTGCTCGAAGCCAACGGCTTCGACATGAAGCGCTACCACGAAGAGTCTTTCGGCGCGACGCCGCCGGAAGCCCGTGCCGATGCCATCGAGCACGCCGAGCAGGCCGCCGAGGCGCCGGAGGTGGATGCCGCCGACCTGCATCAGGTGGAATTCACCAATACCGGCAAAAGCATCCGCGTGGCGCCGGGTGAGACGGTGCATGCCGCTGCCGCCAAGCTCGGCCTGCATATTCCCAAAGCCTGCGGCATGGGTATCTGTGGCACCTGCAAGGTGATGAAAACCGCCGGCGAGGTGGCGATGGAGCACAACGGCGGGATCACCGATGAAGACGTCGCCGAGGGTTACATCCTCTCCTGCTGTAGCGTGCCGAAGGGCGATGTGAGCATCGAGTACTGAGGCGCGGCCAGGCAGGGCAACGAGGGGCGCAGAGCCTTACGCAGGGCTGATCTACGCTGAATGAGTCACGCGCGGGCGTTGCTGCGAAGGTTCTGGCAGCACTCGCGCTCAGCCCGGTCTGCGGGCTGTCACTCACCCCTGCGGAGTCATAGCCATGAAGCTTTACTACTCACCCGGTGCCTGCTCGCTGGCCATCCACATCGTCCTGCTTGAGTCCGGCTTGCCCTTTGCCCTTGAGCGGGTCGATACCTCAACTCACAAGACCGAAACCGGTGCCGACTTTTACAGCCTCAACCCCAAGGGCTATGTACCGCTGCTGGAGCTGGACAATGGTGAGCGGCTGAGCGAGGGGCCGGTCATCGCCCAGTACATCAGCGACAAAGCCGGCAATACCGATCTGATGCCCACCGCCGGAAGCCTGGCGCGCTATCGCGTGATGGAGTGGCAGAGTTACCTCAATTCTGAGGTGCACCAATCCTTTTCGCCGCTGTTCAACCCGGCTTTCGACGCGGCGAGCAAGGCGATCTTCGCCGGTCGCCTGCAAAAGAAATTCAGCTGGCTCTCCGAGCAATTGCGCGGCAAGCAGTATCTGACCGGCGACAGCTTCACCGCCGCGGACGCTTACCTGTTCACGCTTGCGGGATGGGCGCCGTATATCAAGCTCGAACTGCCGAACAGCGAAGAACTGCAAGGCTATCTGCAACGGGTAGTCGCCAGGCCGACGGTGCAAAAAGCCTTGAAGACAGAAGGCCTGCTCTGAGAGCCAGTGCCAGGTTCTGTACGAAAAATGCCTCAGCAGGCAGGAGAAGGGCGGCGCGGACTTAGCCCGGCCGCCTAGTCCTTCAGGTACTTGTCGTAGATTGCCTGGTAGCGACCGCTCTGTTTCAAATGTTGCAGGCCGGCATTGAAGTCGTCGCGCACCTTGATGTCGCGGAAGATCGGCCGGTAGTCGTTCGGGTTCAGCTCCTCGAAGTGCTGCTCTTCGATCGGCTGGGGCTGGAGGCCTCGCTCTTTCTTCAGCTTCAACGAGAAGTACTTGAAGATGTTGCGGTCGCTCAGCACCACGTCCTGTCGGCCTTTCTCCAGGCTCAGCACCTGGGTTTCCTGGTCGGGTTGTTCGTGGTAGTTGCCGGCCGCATTCACCGGGTCCAGCCATTGCGGGTAACGGTTCAGCGCGCCCTGGAAGGCGATCACGCTGAGGCCGTCGAGGTCAGCCGGCTGGCGGATCTTCAGCTGTCTGGCCTTGAGCGTGATGAACACGTTGTCATAGAACACCGCCGGGTCGCCGTAATGGCCGCCATGCAGCGTCAGGTCCTGGCCCAGGTCGGTCATGGCCGCATCCACTTCGCCGATCCGGAAGGAAAACGGTACCCGGGCGAAGGGGACGTAGCGTGGCTTGAGCACGTGGCCACGGTAGGCCAGTGCCTCGCCGATCACCTCCAGCTCGATGCCGGTATTGGTTTCGGGAAAGCAGTAGGGTGGAATCTTCTCGCCAAAGGCCATGCTGACTTCGACCGCGTGCGCGGCTGGCGCACTCGCCAGGAGTGCCAGAAGGAATGCCAAACGTTGCAATAGAGATCCTTATCGAAATCAACGAGCGGCGCCCGCAAGGCGGTGGGCGCCGGTCTTTAGCCATCGCAGTCGGTTTTGTGTCAGTGGCGAATTATCGCGGTAAAGCCTGCGCCAGTCGCCTGGAACTCCGTCACAAACTCGACACATTGCGCGCTGTCCTCGGGCCATGCCAGGGAGCTTACAGGACGGGCGACGACCGGTGTATGGCAGCGCAGCAGCGCCGTGGTCGCGTTCGGAGCGCGCGGTTGTTTACGGCCGGCGGCTTCGAGCCGGAGCGCTGTCCCGCTAACGGTCTGGGGTGGGCGCTGGAAAGGGAGGGTTTTGGCCGGTCGTGCGCGTGTGCGGCCGGGTATGGAGTGCATAAGCTTCCGATTAAGCCGTGACGGCAAGCGCTCGGCTTGGCTGGCCGCTCAGTCATCCTCGCGCTCGGCCCTGTAACCGGCGGCCAGGCGCTGCTGCACCTCCTGCGGCACGTTGTTGTAGTGGCTCAGCACCAAGGTGTAGGCGCCCTGCCCGGCGGTGATGGATTTGAGCCGGCCGCCATAGTCGTCCAATTCGGCCAATGGCACCTGGCCGCGGATCAGCACCATGTTCTGCGACAGCGTCTCGGTGCCGGCCACCTGACCACGGCGGCCGATCAGGTCGGTGGTGATGTCACCGAGCCTGGCTTCGGGCGTGGTGATCTCGATGGCGACGATCGGCTCCAGCAGGATACTGCCCGCCGCCCGCAGACCGTCGAGCATGGCCTTGCGCCCGGCCGCCTGGAAGGCGATGTCCTTGGAGTCGACCGAGTGGCTCTTGCCGTCGTAGACCGTGACTTTCACATCCTCGACCGGGTAACCGGCCAGCGGCCCGGCCATCAGCATCGAGCGCACGCCTTTCTCCACCGAGAGGATGAACGGCCCCGGGATCACGCCGCCCTTCACTTCGTCGACGAACTCGAAGCCACTGCCGCGCGGCAGCGGCTCCACGCGCAGGAACACTTCACCGAACTGGCCGGCGCCGCCGCTCTGCTTCTTGTGCCGGCTATGGCCCTCGGCCTTGCGGGTGATGGTTTCCCGGTAGGGCACGCGGGGCGGCTGGGTTTGAACCTCGAGCTTGTAGGTGCCGGCCAGGCGGTCGAGCAGGTAACGCAGGTGCAGTTCACCCATACCGCGCAGCACGGTCTCTTGGGTGCTCGGGTGGTAATCGAGCTTCACGCAGGGGTCTTCGATCAGCAACCGGTGCAGCACTTCGGATATCCGCTGTTCGTCGCCGCGCCGCTTGGCCTCGATGGCCAGCCCCTGCATCGGGGCGGGGAAAGCCAGCGGCTTGAGGTGGATGGCATCCTCGTCGTGGGAATCATGCAGGACAGCGTCGAACTCGATCTCGTCGACCTTGCTGATTGCGCCGAAGTCGCCGGGTATCAGCCGCGTCACTTCGTCATGGCGCTTGCCCTGCATGCGCAGCAGGTGGCCGACCTTGAACGGCTTTTTGCCATCGCCGATGAACAGCTGCATGTCGCGCTGCAGCGTGCCTTGGTGCACGCGAAACACGCCGAGCTTGCCGACGAAGGGGTCCATCACCACTTTGAATACATGGGCCAGCACATGGCGGTCCGGGTCGGGTACTGAACGAAAGGGTTTCGCCGCCGCGCCTTCGCCCTTGAAGAACAGCGGTGGGTTGCCTTCGAGCGGGTTGGGCGCGAGCCGCGCGAGGATCTCGAGCAGCTCGCCGATGCCGGCGCCGCTGCGGCCCGAGACGAAGCACAGCGGGATCAGATGGCCTTCGCGCAGCGCCCGCTCGAAGGGCGCATGCAGCTCCTCCGGGGTGATTTCGCCTTGTTCCAGGTAACGCGCCATCAGTTCTTCGTCGACTTCGACCACCTGATCCACCAGCGCCTGGTGCGCCTCGGCCACCGACGAGAAGTCCGCCTCGCCAGCCGGATTGAAGAAGCAGTCCACCACCCGGCTGCCGCACGCGCTGGGCAGGTTGATCGGCAGCACCTCCTTGCCGAACGTCGTGCGCAGGTCGGCGACCAGCGTCGGCAGGTCGATCCGCTCGGCATCGATCTTGCTGACCACCAGCATCCGGCATAGCCCGCGCTCGCCTGCCGCGTGCATCATCCGCTGGGTGGTCAGTTCGATACCGGTTTGTGCATTTACCATGACCAGCGCGGTTTCCACCGCCGCCAGCGCGGGAATCGCATGGCCGATGAAGTCGGGAAACCCAGGGGTGTCGATCAGGTTGATCTCGGCGCCGGCGTGGCTGAAGTGCACCAGCGCCGCCGCCAGTGAATGACGGTATTCGCGCTCCATCGGGTCGAAGTCGCAGACCGTGTCGCCACGCTCCAGCGTTCCAATCACCGGGATGGCGCCGCTGCGCTGGAGCAGCGCCTCGACCAGGGTGGTCTTGCCGCTGTCGCCATGGCCGAGCAGGGCAACCGCACGAATGTTCTCGACCGAATAGTTCGCCATGACGGGCTCCAAACGCTAAGTGTTTGCAGTATAGGCAGGCTGCGCCGGGGCGTTCAGGGGCGTGCGCTTGGTCTTTAATCAAACAGGCGTGTTGACCATTCAGAGGCAACGCGGCCCCGCCCTGATCGCCAGAGGCCATGTCGTTATGCACAAGCTCCTTTGCCGGGTGACGGTCATTCGCGTGCTCCTGCTGCTCGCCGCTGCCGCCAGCGCCCGGGCGACGGAAGTGACCTACGCGGACCTCGCACCGATCCTGCAGGCCCGTTGCGCGATCTGCCATAGCGGGCCGGCCGCGCCCATGCAGCTGGAGCTGGTCAGCCTCGAAAGCCTGCTCAAGGGCAGCCGCAATGGTCCCGTGGTGCAGGCCGGCAATCCGCCAGGCAGCGAGCTGATCAGGCGGCTCAAGGGCCAGAGCCTGCCGCGCATGCCGATGAGCGGGCCGCCGTTCCTGGCCGATCAGCAGATCGAGCTGTTCGAGCGTTGGGTCGCCGCGGGGTTGCCGCCCGGTTCCAGCGCCGGCGTGGCGGTTGTCGCCGCGCCAGCGGCGCCGCAACCGGGCGAGCGGGTGACCTATGCCCATGTCGCGCCGATCTTCGCGCGGCACTGCAGCAAGTGCCATTCGGCCAATGGGGTGCTGGATGCGGCGCCCGAAGGTTATGAGCTGACGTCCTACCGGGCGACGCTCTCCGCTGCCGAGCGGGTGGAGGTGGTGCCGGGCTCCGCGCAGGCCAGCGAGCTGGTACGGCGCATTCGTGGCGATGCCGAGCCGCGCATGCCTTACGATGGGCCGCCGTACCTGGACGACGCGGACATCGCTTTGATCGTCGAGTGGATCAACCAGGGCGCGCTGGATGCCAATGGCCTGGCGGCGCCTGTGCCCAGTGGTGGGCGCGTGCGTCTGCACGGCATCCTGCGCGAAGGCTGGAAGCTGGATTCGCTGAGTCTCGGCATCAACGCCGAGACCCGGATCGACAAGTCCCCGGAGGTCGGGGATTACGTGGAAGTGCGAGGTCGCCTGGGGGCCGATGGCAGTGTGCTTGTCGAACGCATCCGCCGGCGCTGAGTGCGCTGCTGCAGGGCTGGCGCCGCGTGGGCCGGAGCTTACTTGACGAGGTTCATGCGCTTGTTGGTGAACACGCAGATCACCCCGGCCTTGTTGTACATGACCTGGTGGTTGAAGTCGCAGTAGGCGGCCGCCACGCTCAGCGGCAGTTGCTCGTTGCTCCACTGGTCGGGCTTGAACCAGGCCAGTTGGCCGTCCTTGCAGCGCTCGGCTTGGGCGTCGGTGCTGTAGGTGCAAAGCTGCGCCTGGTCGACTTGGTTTTTTTGCCCGAAGCAGCCCGACATGGCCAGGGCGCTGGCGCCGATCAACAGGTACTGGGTGATTTTTTGCATGGTTGCTCCATAGCCTGATTCAGGCCTTCGATGATCGGAATGTTCAGCTATCGGCCCCGGTCCGCAGTCGCCGCGCACGCGCTGTCGTCGTGGCGCCGTTCAGTGGGCGCGGGGTGGCCGACCGCATGCAGACCACGGCGCCGGCCGGCAGTTCAGGCGGATGGTTCGGCCGCTGCCCATGGCCCGACCAAGTGCGGCACCGATCCGAGGCTTCAATCGCGCCACAGCGGGAACCTCGGCAAGCTCTGGTAGAAGGCCATGTCGTGATTGGGCCAGAGCTGTGCGTCTTCATCGCGGGCCAGGGTATTGAGTTTGTGGATGCTGGCGAGGGCCAGCGCTTCGTTGTCCTGCCAGCAGTAACCGGGGGCGATTTCCTCCGTCAGGTTCTCAGTGAGATCGGCGGCATCGCCGCAGAGGATCACCGGTCGGCCCTTGGGCAGTTCGATGAACAGCGACATGTGCCCGGCCGTGTGCCCGGGGCTGGCGATGGCATGCACGCCCGGGGCGACCGCATACTCGCCGGTCTGCAGGCGCCATTGCTCGGCATTGCTCAGTTCGTCGGCGAACACGCCTTCATCCAGCCCGGTACGCGCGGCTGCCAGTTCGTCGGCGTGCAGGTGCACCTCGCAGCCCGGCAGGTCGCAGAGGCCGCCGGCATGGTCGAAGTGCAGGTGGCCGATGAACACCACATCGATATCCGCGGCCGTCAGCCCCAGTTGCCCCAGGTAGCGGGGGATGCGTTGCTCTTCAAGCATGGAGGGGGCATCGAACTGGGGACGCATTGGCTCGAAGTACTGCTTGTTCAACATCGGGTCGGCGACCTTGCGGTAGTCGCAGCCGACGTCGTAGAGGATGCGACCGTTCGGGGTCTCGATCAGGTAGGCGAGGATGGGGGCCTGAATGAACTGCCCATGGCCACGGCCGCGGGTCGACACGGTCTTTTCGTAACGGTGGGTGCCCGTCAGCAGGGGCCAGAGTTTGAGCGCGTGTGACATGCTGAACTCCTGGTGGCACCGCGCCGAGCGAAGCGCTCGGTTACAGCGGTGGCGAACACCACCGCCGAGGGTGGGTTCGCGGTGCTTGAATGCCCGTCAGACGGGAAGCCAGCATGCAGTATAGGTCGGCGAGGCCCGGGCGCGGCGGTGGGGCGAAGAGCGGCTTATCGAACGGGCCTCAGCCGGCGCTCATCACCTGGCGAATGTCCGCCGCCAGCTCGCGCACCCGGGCTTCTTGGGTATCCCACGAACACATGAAGCGGGCGCCGCCGGCACCGATAAAGGTGTAGAAGCGCCAGTCACGGGCGCGCAAGGCCTCGATCGCCGGTTCCGACAGTTGCAGGAACACGCCGTTGGCTTCGACCGGGAACATCAGGCTGACGCCGGGTATGTCGCTGACCAGTTCGGCGAGCAGGCGCGCGCAATGGTTGGCATGGCGGGCGTGCTTGAGCCAGGCGTCGCCTTCGAGCAGGCCGATCCAGGGCGCGGAAAGGAAGCGCATTTTTGACGCCAGTTGTCCGGCCTGCTTGCAGCGGTAACCGAAGTCTTCGGCCAAGGCCTTGTTGAAGAACAGGATGGCCTCGCCGACAGCCATGCCGTTCTTGGTGCCGCCAAAGCAGAGCACATCGACACCGGCTTTCCAGGTCAACTCCGCCGGCGAGCAACCGAGAAAGGCGCAGGCGTTGGAAAAACGCGCGCCGTCCATGTGCAGGTTGAGGCCCAGTTCATGGCAGGTGGCGCTGAGGGCGCGCAGTTCGTCCGGGCGGTAAACGGTGCCGATCTCGGTGGCCTGGGTGAGGGTCACCACCCGTGGTTTCGGGTAGTGGATATCCTGACGCTTGAGCGCGATTTCGCGGATTGCCGCCGGCGTCAGCTTGCCATTTTCGGTCGGCGCGATAAGCAGTTTGGAACCATTGGAGAAGAACTCCGGCGCACCGCATTCGTCGGTTTCGACGTGGGCGGTCTCGGAGCAGATGACGCTGTGGTAGCTCTGGCACAACGCCGACAGCGCCAGCGAGTTGGCGGCGGTGCCGTTGAAGGCGAAGAACACTTCGCAGTCGGTTTCGAACAGGCGGCGGAAGTGATCGGCGGCACGGGCGGTCCACTGGTCCTCGCCGTAGGCCTGCTGATGGCCCTGGTTGGCGTGTGCCATGGCGGCCCAGGCTTCCGGGCAGATGCCGGAGTAGTTGTCGCTGGCGAATTGCTGTGTGTTGTCGGTCATGGGGCGCGTTCCTGTTTGCGGCTATGTGGCCACTTTAGCGGGATTGTTTCGCGCCGGGGTGGCCAGGCTCAGTCTTTCATCCCGTCAGGCGCAACCGAGGTTGCGCATCGGCCGCCGAACGGTAGGTGCCACACGGGATTGAAAGCTGTCGCAATTGGGATATAGCGCCTCTACTAATGCGCTCGAACCTTGGCGCCAATTTTATTATTTCAGGGCATGCAGGGCGGTTATGGCAAGGCCGCACGCCGAGCCGATCAACCCCGGGTCGGGCAGCGTCAGGCGCGGGCTTTGGCGCTTGCGGCAACGTCGCTCAGCGGCGCCTTGGCCGCTGGTCGCGAATGGCTGGCCTTTGGGACGGTAAATTCGCCCGGCGGTGGTCGCGCTTGGTCAGTTTGAGCATTTTGACGTCGTAAACAGGCAAATGCAGTGCCCGGGTATTTCGCAGAATCGGTAGCAACGCAGAACCCAGGCCGACCGCCGCTGGCCGCGTCACCGCCGCCGGGCTGCATCTGGCCCAGCGGGTGGCGCATCGACCCGGGCAGGGCGGCCCTCACAATAAACGTGACAGACAATTGTCGCAGGAGATCCGAGATGTTCAGCAAGCACGACCAGATCAAAGGCTATGACGACGAACTGCTGGCAGCGATGAACGCCGAGGAAGCGCGGCAAGAGCACCACATCGAGCTGATCGCCTCGGAAAACTACACCAGCCAGCGCGTGATGGAAGCGCAAGGCAGCGGCCTGACCAACAAGTACGCCGAAGGCTATCCGGGCAAGCGTTACTACGGTGGCTGCGAGCACGTCGATGTGGTCGAGCAACTGGCCATCGATCGCGCCAAGCAACTGTTCGGCGCCGACTACGCCAACGTCCAGCCGCACTCCGGCAGCCAGGCCAACGCCGCAGTCTATCTGGCCCTGCTGCAAGCCGGCGACACCGTGCTGGGCATGAGCCTGGCCCACGGCGGCCACCTGACCCACGGCGCCAAGGTCAGCTTCTCCGGCAAGCTGTACAACGCCGTGCAGTACGGCATCGACACCGCCACCGGCTTGATCGACTACGACGAAGTCGAGCGCCTGGCCGTCGAGCACAAGCCGAAGATGATCATCGCTGGCTTCTCCGCCTACTCCAAGACCCTGGATTTCCCGCGCTTTCGCGCCATCGCCGACAAGGTTGGCGCCTATCTGTTCGTCGACATGGCCCACGTCGCCGGCCTGGTCGCTGCCGGTCTGTACCCGAACCCGATTCCCTTCGCCGACGTGGTCACCACCACCACTCACAAGACCCTGCGCGGCCCGCGTGGCGGCCTGATCCTGGCCAAGGCCAACCCCGACCTGGAGAAAAAACTCCAGGCCGCGGTGTTCCCGGGTGGCCAGGGCGGCCCGCTGATGCACGTGATCGCGGCCAAGGCCGTGTGCTTCAAGGAAGCGCTGGAGCCAGGTTTCAAAGCCTACCAACAGCAGGTGATCGACAACGCCCAGGCCATGGCCAGGGTCTTTATCGACCGTGGTTACGATGTGGTTTCCGGTGGTACCGACAACCACCTGTTCCTGGTCAGCCTGATCCGTCAGGGCCTGACCGGCAAAGACGCCGATGCGGCGCTGGGTCGTGCCGGTATCACCGTGAACAAGAACGCCGTACCGAACGACCCGCAATCGCCGTTCGTGACCTCCGGTCTGCGTATCGGCACCCCGGCGATCACCAGTCGTGGTTTCAAGGTGGCGCAGAGCGTCGAGTTGGCGGGCTGGATCTGCGACATCCTCGATCACCTCGGCGATGCCGATGTCGAGGCACAGGTGGCCAAGCAGGCGGCGGCGATGTGCGCCGATTTCCCGGTTTACCGCTGAGTTTCGCGGCGCCTGTAGGGTGGGTTAGCCGAAGGCGTAACCCACCAGAGTCCAGGCGCAGGGTGTCATCCGCCGCTGCGGTGGGTTACGCCGCTTCGCGGCTAACCCACCCTACGTTCTGCGCAAAGACAGTTTTCACGTATCAGGAGTACCACTGATGCAACGCTATTCCGGCTTCGGCCTGCTCAAACACTCGCTCAGCCATAACGAAAACTGGCAGCGCATGTGGCGTAACCCAACGCCGAAACCGGTGTATGACGTGGTCATCGTCGGCGGTGGCGGTCACGGCCTGGCTACCGCTTACTACCTGGCCAAGGTCCACGGCATCAAGAATGTCGCGGTGGTCGAGAAGGGCTGGCTGGGTGGCGGCAACACCGCGCGCAACACCACCATCGTCCGCTCCAACTACCTGTGGGACGAGTCGGCGGCGATCTACGAGCACGCCATGAAGCTCTGGGAAGGGCTGTCGCAAGATATCAACTACAACGTCATGTACTCGCCGCGCGGGGTCTTCAACCTCGGTCACACGCTGCAGGACATGCGTGACATCGAGCGCCGCGTCAGCGCCAACCGCCTCAATGGCGTGGATGGCGAAGTGCTGAATGCCAAGCAGGTGGAGGAGATGATCCCCTACCTCGACTGCTCGAAGAACACCCGCTACCCGGTGCTGGGCGCTTCCCTGCAACGTCGCGGCGGCGTGGCCCGTCACGATGCCGTGGCCTGGGGCTATGCCCGCGCCGCCGATGCCCTGGGCGTCGACCTGATCCAGCAGACCGAAGTAACCGGTTTCCGCAAGGAGAACGGCGTGGTGATCGGCGTCGAAACCAATCGCGGCTTTATCGGCGGCAAGCGTGTCGGCGTGGTCACGGCCGGTAACTCCGGGCACATGGCCAAACTCGCCGGTTTCCGCCTGCCGCTGGAATCGCACCCGCTGCAGGCGCTGGTGTCGGAGCCGATCAAGCCGATCATCGACAGCGTGATCATGTCCAACGCCGTGCACGGCTACATCAGCCAGTCGGACAAGGGCGACCTGGTGATCGGCGCCGGTATCGACGGTTATGTCGGTTACGGCCAGCGCGGCTCCTACCCGACCATTGAACACACCCTGCAAGCCATCGTCGAGATGTTCCCGGTGCTCAGCCGCGTGCGGATGAACCGCCAGTGGGGCGGCATCGTCGACACCTCGCCGGATGCCTGCCCGATCATCAGCAAGACCCCGGTGCCGAACCTGTTCTTCAACTGCGGTTGGGGTACCGGTGGCTTCAAGGCTACCCCGGGTTCCGGCCATGTGTTTGCCGCGAGCCTCGCCACCGGCGAAATGCACGCGCTGGCAAAACCCTTCGCCATGGACCGTTTCCATAACGGCGCTTTGATCGACGAACACGGCGCCGCCGGCGTCGCGCACTAAAAAGGTCGCCTGAAAGGCGACGGCCGATGACCCTCGCCCATTTATGGACGAGGGTGCGCGAAGGGCGGGAGAGGGTGGGGTCGGCCTGCACGAGAATCCCTCTCCCCAGCCCTCTCCCTGAAGGGAGAGGGGGTAGACCGAGAATGATCGTTGCCCCTTGCCTCATACGAAGGCGGGGGGAGTAAAGAATTCTGGAGGTACGGCACATGCTGCAAATATTCTGCCCTCACTGTGGCGAACTGCGCTCCGAAGAGGAATTCCACTCGGCCGGCCAGGCGCACATTCCGCGCCCGCTCGACCCGAACGCCTGCACCGATGAAGAGTGGGGCGACTACCTGTTCTTCCGCGACAACCCGCGCGGCCTGCACCACGAACTGTGGATCCATGCGGCGGGCTGCCGGCAGTACTTCAACGCCACCCGTGACACGGTGAGCTACGAAATTTTCGAAACCTACAAGATTGGCGAAAAGCCGAGCGTAACCGCCAAGCCCAAGAGCGCTCCGCTCGTCGGCCGTGCGGCAGGAGAACAGGCATGAGCCAGATCAATCGCCTGAACAACGGTGGCCGGATCAACCGCAACCAGCCGTTGACCTTCAAATTCAATGGCGAGACCTATCAGGGTTATGCCGGTGACACCCTGGCCGCCGCGCTGCTGGCCAATGGCGTCGACATCATCGGTCGCAGCTTCAAATACTCGCGGCCGCGCGGCATCGTCGCCGCCGGCGCCGAAGAACCGAACGCCGTGCTGCAGATCGGCTCGCGCGAAGAGACCCAGATCCCCAACGTGCGTGCCACGCAGCAGGCGCTGTACAGCGGCCTGGTCGCCAACAGCACCAACGGCTGGCCGAGCGTCAACAACGACCTGATGGGCATTCTCGGCAAGGTTGGCGGCGACATGATGGCGCCGGGTTTCTACTACAAGACCTTCATGTATCCGCAGTCGATGTGGATGACCTACGAGAAGTACATCCGCAAGGCCGCGGGCCTCGGTCGCGCGCCGAAAGAAAACGACCCGGACCGCTACGACTACATGAACCAGCACTGCGACGTGCTGGTGGTCGGCGGCGGTGCAGCCGGCCTGGCCGCGGCATTGGCCGCAGGGCGCGCCGGTGCGCGGGTGATCCTGGCGGACGAGCAGGAAGAGTTCGGCGGTCACCTGCTGGACAGCCGCGAGAGCCTCGACGGCAAACCGGCCGCCGACTGGGTGGCCAAAGCCATCGCCGAACTCAAGGCCATGCCCGACGTGCTGCTGTTGCCGCGCGCCACGGTAACCGGCTACCACGACCACAACTTCCTGACCATTCACGAGCGGCGCTGCGATCACCTCGGTGAAACCGCGCCCATGGGCGCTTTCAGTTTCCAAGAGGTGCGCCAACGCATGCACCGCGTGCGGGCCAAGCGCGTGGTGTTGGCCAGCGGCGCCCACGAGCGGCCGTTGGTCTACGGCAACAACGATGTACCGGGCAACATGCTGGCCGGCGCGGTCTCCACCTATGTGCGCCGTTATGGCGTGGCGCCGGGCAAGCAGCTGGTGCTCAGCACTACCAACGACTACGCCTACCGCGTGGCGCTGGACTGGCTGGAAGCCGGCCTGAAAGTGGTCGCCATCGCCGATGCCCGGCCCAACCCGCGTGGTGCCTGGGTCGAGGAAGCGCGGGCGAAAGGCCTGCGGGTACTGACGGGCAGTGCCGTGATCGAAACCCGTGGCAGCAAGCGCGTCAGCGCGGCGCGCGTGGCGGCCATCGATCCGCTCGCGCACAAGGTCACCAGTCCCGGCGAGTGGCTGGAGTGCGATCTGGTCGCGACGTCCGGCGGCTACAGCCCGGTGGTGCACCTGGCTTCGCATTTGGGCGGCAAGCCGACCTGGCGCGAAGACATCCTCGCGTTTGTGCCGGGTGAAGGCTTTCAGCAGCGCATCTGCGCCGGTGCGGTGAACGGTGTGTTCGCCCTCGGCGACGTGCTCGCCGATGGTTTCGAAGCCGGCGTCAAAGCCGCCGGTGATGCCGGGTTCGCTCCGGTCAGCGGCGAACTGCCGAAAGTCTTCGGTCGGCATGAAGAAGCCAGCGTGGCGCTGTTCCAGGTGCCACATGAAAAGCCGACGGCACGTGGGCCGAAGCAATTCGTCGACCTGCAGAACGATGTCACCTCTGCCGGCATCGAGCTGGCGACCCGCGAGGGCTTCGAGTCGGTCGAACACGTCAAACGCTACACCGCGCTGGGTTTCGGTACCGATCAGGGCAAGCTGGGCAACATCAACGGCTTGGCCATCGCCGCCCGTTCGCTGGGTATCAGCATCCCGCAGATGGGCACCACCATGTTCCGCCCGAACTACACGCCGGTGACCTTCGGTGCCGTGGCCGGACGTAACTGCGGGGCATTGTTCGACCCGGTGCGTTACACCGCGCTGCATAACTGGCACCTGAAAAATGGCGCCGAGTTCGAGGATGTCGGCCAGTGGAAGCGTCCGTGGTACTTCCCGAAAAACGGTGAAGACCTGCACGCCGCGGTCGGCCGCGAGTGCAAGGCGGTGCGCGACAGCGTCGGCATTCTCGATGCCTCGACCCTCGGCAAGATCGATATCCAGGGCCCGGATGCCCGCGAGTTCCTCAACCGCGTGTACACCAACGCCTGGACCAAGCTGGATGTGGGCAAGGCCCGCTACGGCTTGATGTGCAAGGAAGACGGCATGGTCTTCGACGACGGCGTGACCGCCTGTCTGGCCGACAACCACTTCCTGATGACCACCACCACCGGCGGTGCCGCGCGAGTCATGCAGTGGCTGGAAATCTACCACCAGACCGAATGGCCGGAGCTCAAGGTGTACTTCACCTCGGTCACCGACCACTGGGCGACCATGACCCTGTCCGGGCCGAACAGCCGCAAGCTGCTGGCCGAAGTCACCGACATCGACCTGGACAAGGACGGCTTCCCGTTCATGACCTGGAAAGAAGGTCTGGTCGGCGGCGTACCGGCGCGGGTGTTCCGCATCTCCTTCACCGGTGAGCTGTCGTACGAAGTCAACGTGCAGGCCGACTACGCCATGGGTGTGCTGGAAAAGATCGTCGAGGCTGGCAAGCCGTACAACCTGACCCCGTACGGCACCGAAACCATGCACGTGCTGCGGGCCGAGAAGGGCTTCATCATCGTCGGCCAGGACACCGACGGCTCGGTGACCCCGGACGACCTGAACATGGGCTGGTGCGTCGGCCGCACCAAACCGTTCTCCTGGATCGGCTGGCGTGGGATGAACCGCGAAGACTGCGTGAAGGAAAACCGCAAGCAGCTGGTCGGCCTCAAGCCGCTCGACCCGCAGCTGGTGCTACCCGAAGGCGCGCAGCTGGTGTTCGACACCCAGCAGCAGATCCCGATGGCGATGGTCGGTCACGTCACGTCCAGCTACTACAGCGCGAGCCTGGGTTACAGCTTCGCCCTGGCGCTGGTCAAAGGCGGCTTGAAACGCATGGGCGAGAAGGTCTACGCGCCGCTGGTGGATGGCCGCATGGTCGAGGCGGAAATCGTCAGCGCGGTGTTCTTCGACCCGAAAGGGGAGCAGCAGAATGTCTGACGCCGCTATCCGTCGTTCCCGCGCAGGCGGGAACCCAGAAACCAGCCTGTATCGGGCTCCCGCCTGCGCGGGGATGACGGTTCCTTTCCATCGCTCGATGTGCCAGCAAGCGAGGCCTCTATGACTTCCGTAAACGTCTACAAACAGCGCCCGGATGCGGCCCACGCCGAGTCGCCGCTGTTCCACGCCGGCCTCAATGAGCTGGCGGGCAAGGGTAAAGCCAACGCCGGTATCCAGCTGCGCGAGAAGAAACTGCTCGGCCACCTGACCCTGCGTGGCGATGGCCATGACCCGGCATTTGCCGGCGGCGTGCACAAGGCCACCGGGCTGGAGCTGCCCGGCGCATTGATGCTGGTCAGCCAGGGCGAAAGCTCGCTGCAATGGATGGGCCCGGATGAGTGGCTGCTGATCGTCCCGAGCGGCCAGGAACTGGCCGCCGAGCAACGCCTGCGTGAAGCCCTGGCCGGGCAGCACCATCAGGTGGTCAACGTCAGTGGCGGGCAGACGATTCTGGAGCTCTCCGGGCCGAAGGTCCGCGAGCTGCTGATGAAGTCCACCAGCTATGACGTACACCCGAAAAACTTCCCGGTCGGCAAAGCGGTCGGCACCGTGTTCGCCAAGTCGCAACTGGTGATTCGCCGTACCGGCGAAGAAACCTGGGAGCTGTTGGTCCGCCGCAGCTTCTCCGACTACATCTGGTTGTGGCTGCAGGATGCCAGCCAGGAGTATGGGCTGGCGATCAAGGCGTAAGGGTCGCATCCGATCGTTCCCACGCTGGAGCGTGGGAACGATTAAATACCCCCATCGGAGTACGCACATGAGCCGCACACCCGATACCTGGATTCTCACCGCCGATTGCCCGAGCCTGCTGGGCACGGTGGATGCGGTGACGCGCTACCTGTTCGAACAGGGCTGCTATGTCACCGAACACCACAGCTTCGATGACCGGCTGTCGGGGCGCTTCTTCATCCGCATCGAGTTCCGCCAGCCGGATATCTTTGCCGAGCAGGCGTTTCGCGAGGGCCTGGGCGAGCGCGTCGCGGCGTTCGACATGCGCTTCGAGCTGACCCCGCCGAACTACCGCAGCAAGGTGGTGATCATGGTCTCCAAGGCCGACCACTGCCTGAACGACCTGCTCTATCGCCAGCGCATCGGCCAACTGCCGATGGACGTGGTGGCGGTGGTGTCCAACCACCCGGACCTCGAGCCGCTGGCGCGCTGGCACGGCATTCCCTACCACCACTTCGCCCTCGACCCCAACGACAAGGCCGGGCAGGAGCGCAAGGTCTGGCAGGTGATCGAGGAGTCCGGCGCCGAACTGGTGATTCTCGCCCGCTACATGCAGGTGTTGTCGCCGGAGCTGTGCCGCAAGCTGGATGGCTGGGCGATCAATATCCATCACTCGCTGCTGCCCGGTTTCAAGGGCGCCAAGCCCTATCACCAGGCCTATCAGAAGGGCGTCAAGCTGGTCGGCGCGACGGCGCACTACATCAATAACGACCTGGACGAAGGCCCGATCATCGCCCAGGGCGTCGAGCCGGTGGACCACACCGACTACCCCGAAGACCTGATCGCCAAGGGCCGCGACATCGAGTGCCTGACCCTGGCCAAGGCCATCGGTTTCCATATCGAGCGGCGGGTGTTCCTCAACGCCAATCGCACGGTGGTGCTGTAAGGCAACGGTTTTTGTAGGCGCGACCCATGGCCGCGATTGCTCTTGAATCGTTCGCGGCCATGGGCCGCTCCTACAGGATGAGGGAGAGGTTTTACCGTGCTGCCTGCGCGGTCTCTCCCGCAACAGACACAAGCTCCAGTACAGGGCCGCGTGGCCGGTGGCTGCGCCTTTGTATTCACAAAAACAAAGGAGAACAACATATGTCTGGTAATCGTGGTGTCGTGTACCTCGGCGCTGGCAAGGTCGAAGTACAGAAAATCCCTTTCCCGAAAATGGAAGATCCGCGCGGCAAGCGCATCGAGCACGGCGTCATCCTGCGCGTGGTCTCGACCAACATCTGCGGTTCCGATCAGCACATGGTGCGCGGCCGCACCACGGCGCAGGTCGGGCTGGTGCTGGGGCATGAAATCACCGGTGAGGTGATCGAGAAGGGCCGTGACGTCGAGCATCTGAAAGTCGGCGACTTGGTCTCGGTGCCGTTCAACGTCGCCTGTGGCCGTTGCCGCAGCTGCAAGGAGCAGAACACCGGCGTCTGCCTGACGGTCAACCCGGCGCGTCCCGGCGGCGCCTATGGCTACGTCGACATGGGCGACTGGGTCGGCGGCCAGGCCGAATACGTGCTGGTGCCCTATGCCGACTTCAACCTGCTGAAGCTGCCGGACCGCGACAAGGCGATGGAGAAAATCCGCGACCTGACCTGCCTCTCCGACATCCTGCCGACCGGCTACCACGGCGCGGTAACCGCCGGCGTCGGCCCCGGCAGCACGGTGTATATCGCCGGTGCGGGCCCGGTTGGTCTGGCCGCTGCCGCTTCCGCCCGCCTGCTTGGCGCGGCGGTGGTGATCGTCGGTGACGTCAATCCGGTGCGTCTGGTGCATGCCAAGGCGCAAGGCTTCGAGATTGTCGACTTGTCTCAGGACACGCCGCTGCACGAGCAGATCGCCAACCTGCTCGGTGAGCCGGAAGTCGATTGCGCAGTCGATGCGGTGGGCTTCGAAGCGCGCGGCCATGGTCACGAAGGGGCGCAGCATGAAGCGCCGGCGACCGTGCTCAACTCGTTGATGGGCGTGGTGCGGGTGGCTGGCAACATTGG
Source organism: Pseudomonas sp. KH_027 (assembly GCF_057838565.1). NCBI lineage: Bacteria > Pseudomonadati > Pseudomonadota > Gammaproteobacteria > Pseudomonadales > Pseudomonadaceae > Pseudomonas > Pseudomonas sp. KH_027. The sequence continues at coordinate 4,374,198 of NZ_CM174470.1, read as the reverse complement.
CATCCCCGGTCTGTATGTCACCGAAGATCCGGGTGCGGTCAATAACGCCGCCAAGCATGGCAGCCTGAATATCCGCTTCGGCCTCGGCTGGGCCAAGTCGCACAGCTTCCACACTGGCCAGACCCCGACGATGAAGTACAACCGCCAACTGATGCAGGCGATCATGTGGGACCGGATCAACATTGCCGAGGTTGTCGGCGTGCAGGTGATCAGCCTGGATGATGCGCCCAAGGGCTACCATGAGTTCGATGCCGGGGTACCGAAGAAATTCGTCATGGACCCGCACAAGCTGTTCAGCGCGGCGTAAACCGCGAAGAGTGGAGAAAGGGCAGCCTGGAGCTGCCCTTTTTTATGGGCGCGGCAAGCGTCTGACGGCGACGCGTCGGGCACTTGCGTGCGCGGCGCGGGTTGTTTGGCGTCGCCTTACCGGGCCGGGCAGCAGATAATCTTGCGGCGGGCGGGAACATCGTCCGCATCGCCCCAGTCAAACCTGTGGCTCATTGACCTGCCGGCGGGATTGCCTAGGCAGGATTTTCTCCGAAGAGGTTTTACCGATGAATGCTCCACGTCGCCTTGCTCTGGTCGCTGTCCTTTCCCTGGCCGCTTGCCCGGCCTTTGCTTTCAGCCTCAGCGATGCCGCCAATGTGTACTCGGCTGCCCAGGGCGGCAAAGGCGCTGATGCGGCCAGCCTGCTGAGCAACCCGCAGAACCTGGAACTGTTGCAGGCGCTCAAGGACCTGAAAGTCACCCCGGAACAAGCCGTAGGCGGCACCGGCGCGTTGCTGGGCCTGGCGAAGAATCAATTGCCGAACAACGAATACAGCCAGCTGACGCAAAGCGTGCCGGGCCTGGAGAAGCTCGAGGGCAGCAACGGCCTGAGCCAGTTGGGGGCTATCAGCGCTCTGTTGGGCAAATCGGCCGGCACGCCGGTCAGTGCCGAGGCGAATGCCGCGGTAGCCAATGTGAACAGCGCGCAAGACCTGAATAACGCCTTCAGCGCCCTGGGCATGGACAGCGGCATGATCGGCCAGTTCGCGCCGTTGCTGCTGCAGTACCTCGGCCAGCAGGGTGTTGCCGGTTCGCTGCTGGGCAACCTGGGCAGCCTCTGGGGTGTCGGCGGCGCGTAGCGGTCGATCCGCATCACAGGGGCAGGGCAGGCGGGTTTCTGGCGTCGCTACACTGGCGTACGTGGGCGGGTGCAGCGGGCGCCGAACACCTGACAACCCCGGCACAGGATTTTCACAGCCCGTCGAGTAAAAAGAACCAACGGCGGCGAATCCAGTCCCATCCCTACACACTTAGCCCGGAGTAACTCTGCGCGTGAAACGTATTCTTGCCCTGCTGACCCTCGTGGCGTTGCCTGTTCTGGCCGCCGACCCGACCATTTATGGTCGCTACGAATACATCAAACTGCCGGAAATCGATCAGACCTTCAAAGCCAAGATGGACACCGGCGCGCTGACCGCGTCCCTGTCGGCCAAGGACATCGAGCGCTTCAAGCGCGATGGCGAGGACTGGGTGCGCTTCCGCCTGGCGACCAAGGACGCGGACGACACCGTCTACGAGCATCCCGTGGCGCGCATCAGCAAGATCAAGAGCCGCGCCGATGAGGAAGATGGCGAGGAAGAGCCGGAGGCGGTCAAACGCCCGGTGGTCGATATGAAAATGTGCCTGGACGGCGTCACGCGCACCATCGAGGTCAACCTGACCGATCGCAGCAGCTTCAACTATCCGCTGTTGATCGGCGCCAAGGCGCTGCGCGAGTTCGACGCGGCGATCAACCCGGCGCGGCGCTTCACCGCCGGCAAACCCAAGTGCTGAAAGGGTCGCCGCTCTGCTGAGAGCAACCGGCTCGCTGCGGGTTACTGAGCGCCTGGCCTATTGGTGCCGGCGCCGCCGGCCTTGACGCTGCGGCCAGCCTGTCGCAGGCTCCTCGCCCAGTCTGTTCAGCCGCAGGACGCCCATGCCGCAGATTCTGATTGTCGAAGACGAAGCCGCAATCGCCGATACCCTGATCTACGCCCTGCAAAGCGAGGGCTTCACGACCCTCTGGCTGACATTGGCCGGCGCAGCGCTGGAGTATCAGCGCGCGACTCCAGCCGATCTGCTGATTTTCGATGTCGGCCTGCCGGACATGAGTGGCTTCGAGGCGTGCAAGCAACTGCGGCGTTTCTCCGAGGTGCCGGTGCTGTTCCTCACCGCCCGCAATGCCGAAATCGACCGGGTGGTGGGCCTGGAGATCGGTGCCGACGATTACGTGACCAAACCCTTCAGCCCGCGCGAGGTGGCGGCCCGGGTCAAGGCCATCCTCAAGCGCATGCTGCCGCGTGCGCTCGAGCCGACGAGTGCAGCCGCGCAGGCGCACGGCCCGTTCCGGGTCGACGCCGAGCGCTTCCAGATCCACTACCGTGAGCAGTTGCTCAGCCTCACCCGCCATGAGTTCCGTCTGCTGCACACTCTGCTGGCCCAGCCCGAGCGGGTGTTCAGCCGCGAGCAGTTGCTGGATGCCGTCGGCGTCGCGGCGCAGGATGGTTACGAGCGCAACGTCGACAGCCATATCAAAAGCCTGCGCGCCAAGCTGCGCCAGGTGGCGGCGGATGCCGAGCCGATCCAGACCCATCGCGGGCTGGGTTATAGCCTGAGGCTGATCTGATGCCGCTCGGCATTCGCATCTTCCTGGTTTACTTCCTGTTCGTCGGCCTGGCCGGCTGGTTCGTGCTGAGCACGGTGATGGATGAAATCCGCCCCGGCGTACGGCAGACCACCGAGGAAACCCTGGTGGACACCGCTAACCTGCTGGCCGAGTTGCTGCGCGAGGACCTGCGTAGCGGCAATCTCAACCAGAATCGCTGGCAGGAGCTGTTCCAGGCCTATGGCCAGCGTCAGCCGCAGGCGCAGATCTGGGGTGTGACCAAGACCGCCGTGAGCCATCGCATTTATGTGACCGATGCGCATGGCATCGTGCTGGTGGACTCCAGTGGCGAGGCCGTCGGCCAGGATTACTCGCGCTGGAACGATGTCTACCTGACTCTGCGTGGCCAGTACGGCGCCCGCTCGACCCGCGAAGAGGCGGACGACCCCGACTCTTCGGTGATGTACGTGGCGGCGCCGATCAAGGACCAGGGGCAGATTGTCGGCGTGGTTTCGGTGAGCAAACCGAGCCGCACCCTGCAACCCTACATCGAGCGCTCGCAGCGGCGCCTGGCCTGGTTCGGCGCCGGGCTGATCGGCCTCGGTCTGTTGGTTGGCGGCTTGCTCTCCTGGTGGCTGAGCGGCTCGCTGCGGCGCCTGACCCACTATGCCCGGGCTGTGTCGGCCGGTGAGCGCGGCGAGCTGCCCAGGCTGCATGGCGGCGAGCTGGCGCAACTGGCCGAGGCGCTGGAACACATGCGCAGCGAGCTGGAGGGCAAGGCCTATGTCGAACGCTACGTGCATACCCTGACCCACGAGCTGAAGAGTCCGCTGGCGGCCATTCGCGGTGCCGCCGAATTGCTCGAAGGCGAGATGCCGGCTGCGCAGCGCCAACGTTTCATCGGCAATATCCAGAGCGAGAGCGCGCGCCTGCAGCAACTGATCGAGCGGCTGCTGAACCTGGCCCTGGTGGAACAGCGCCAGGGCTTGGAGGCGTGCATCGCCGTGCCGCTGCGGGCGCTGCTGGACGAGCTGCTGCAGGCCCAGGCCGCGCGTATCCAGAGCGCCCAGCTGCGGGTCGAAAACCTGGTGGGCGAGGGCGTGCAACTGCTGGGCGAGCGCTTTCTACTGCAGCAGGCGCTGACCAATCTGCTCGACAACGCGCTGGACTTCACTCCGCCCGGCGGGCTGCTGCGCTTGACTGCCGAGACGCGTGCCGGGGACGTTGAACTCAGCCTGTTCAACCAGGGCGAGCCGATTCCCGCTTACGCCTTGCCGCGTTTGACCGAGCGTTTCTATTCCCTGCCGCGCCCGCTCACTGGGCGTAAGAGCACCGGTCTGGGGCTGAATTTCGTGCAGGAGGTGGCCAGCCTGCATGGCGGTGCTATAACAGTGGGCAACGTGTCGGGCGGGGTCGATGTGCGGTTGACCCTGCCGCAGGTTGAATAGTGTGGGCCGCATCCAGTGCCGTAACCGCTCTGCAAGGCTGTCAAGCTACCTCGCAGGTCGCTCCGCATGCTCAGCCGCGCAGCGCTCGACGCGAGTGGGGCCGGGCGTTGGCATAAATCGTGTTACGCACACCGCTCTGCTATAAAAACAAAAGCCTCAGGAGTAACGGTATGAAAACGGTTGCCGAAATCCTCAAGTCCAAAGCGCATTCAACGATCTACAGCGTCAGCCCCACGACCTCGGTCCTGGAAGCCGTGACCCTGATGGCCGAAAAGGGCATCGGCGCACTGGTGGTGATGGAGGGCGAGCAACTGGTGGGGATCGTCAGCGAGCGTGACTACGCCCGTAAGATCGCTCTGCTGGAGCGCTCGTCGTTTACTGCGCGGGTCAGTGAAATCATGACAGCGAAGGTCATTACGGTAGACCCCAAACAGGGTAACCGGCATTGCATGCAGTTGATGACCGAAGGGCGCTTGCGCCACCTGCCGGTGATGGCCGACGGCAAGCTGATCGGCCTGTTGTCCATCGGCGACCTGGTCAAGGACATCATCTCCGAGCAGGAAAGCCTGATTCAGCACCTGGAACAGTACATCCGCGGGGAATAGCCCGCTGCCGGCTTTGTGCCCTCTCCCCGACCCCTTTCCCGCAAGCGGGAGAGGGGAGCCCGTCGCCCACACAATCTCCACACTGTCTCCATGCCCGCTGCATAAAGCCCCCACCGCCGCCCGCCAGACTCTCCTCCATCCAATCCACAAGGAGAGTCGAGATGAACCGAACCCTGGGCATCAAATTGGGCGCCATCGCCCTGCTGATCGTATTGCTGATGATTCCACTGCTGATGATCGACGGCCTGATCGACGAGCGTCAGTCCGCCCGCGATGGCGTGCTGGAAAACATCGCCCACAGCTCCAGCTACAGCCAGCAGCTCACCGGGCCGATCCTGGTGGTGCCGTACCGCAAGACCGTGCGCGAGTGGAAAACCCACGAAAAAACCGGCCAGCGTTACCTCGAAGAAAGTGAAATACGCAGTCGCATTTATATCCTGCCCGAGCGCTTTGTCCTGAACGGGGCGGTGAGCACCGAACTGCGGGCGCGTGGTATCTACAAGGCGCGGTTGTACAAGAGCGATAACCAGATCAGCGGGCAGTTCCTGCTGCCAGCCCACTACGGCATCGACGAGGACCTGCAGGACTATCGATTCGAGCAGCCGTTCCTGGCGGTCGGCATCAGCGATATCCGCGGCATCAACAATGCGCTGAAACTGCGCCTGAACGGCCAGAGCCTGAACTTCGAGCCGGGCAGTGGCGACGCCTTGCTGCCCAATGGCGTGCATGTGCCGCTGCCGAAACTGACGGCCGGCGCCGAGCAGCAACTGGATTTCGCCTTCGACCTCAAACTGCAAGGCACCAGCAGCCTGAGCGTCACGCCGATCGGCCGCGACAGCCAGGTCGAGCTGACTTCCAGCTGGCCGCATCCGAGCTTTATCGGCGAGTTCCTGCCCACCGAGCGCGAGATCAGCGCCGAGGGCTTCAAGGCCAAATGGCAGACCAGTTTCTTCGCCACCAACATGGAAGAGGCCGTGGGCGAGTGTGTCTTCAACTCCGAGTGCCAAGCCTTTAATGCGCGGGTGTTCGGTGTCAGCTTCGTCGACCCGGTGGACCAGTACCTGAAGACCGACCGCGCGATCAAATACGCGCTGCTGTTCATCAGCCTGACCTTCGCCGGTTTCTTCCTGGTCGAAGTGCTCAAACGCCTGGCCGTGCACCCGGTGCAGTACGGCCTGGTGGGGTTGGCGCTGGCGTTCTTCTACCTGTTGCTGCTGTCGCTCTCCGAGCACCTGGAATTCGCCTTGGCCTATGGCCTTTCGGCTGCCGCCTGCGTTCTGCTGGTCGGTTTTTACGTCAGTCATGTGCTGCACAGCTGGTTGCGCGGCGGCGGTTTTACCCTCGGGCTGGCGGCGCTTTACGGGCTGCTCTACGGCTTGCTCAGCGCTGAGGACTACGCGCTGCTGATGGGCTCCTTGCTGGTCTTCGGCCTGCTCGCCTGTGTGATGGTGCTGACCCGCAAGCTGGACTGGTATGGCGTCGGCAAGGCCACCACGACCGCTCCCGAATCGAGCCTTTGATCGAGCGTGGCGCGGTGCCGCCGCGCCCCTTTTCAGGAATATTGGTTATGCGCGTACTGCTGCAATTTTCCGCCTGTTTCGCCCTGGGTATGGTGGTGTCGGTGTTGATTCTCGGCGGCCTGATGTTCGCTGGGAACTTTGCTGTGATCGATCTTTGGCTGTTGACCGGCAAGCCCCTTGCCAGTGCTGCGTTGCTGATACTGCCGGACAGCTTCTGGCAAGGGTTGACGGGTGTCGTCGGCGCCCGCAGCAACCCTTCAGTGAGCTCGTTCCTGCAGATGTGCGCGGCGCTCGGACAGTTCGCGCTGTTGCTGGCGGCGGGCGGTTTCCGCCTCTGGTACTGGCGATGAGCGGCCATCTCGGCTTGCGCGAGGATGCCGCGTGCGGTGCGTTGCTGGCGGCGCGCATCGCTCAGCTGTTTCCGTGCCCAAGCAGGCAGCCAGTGCCGGCGCGCCAACCCGTGGCGCGCGTTTCGCCGGTGCTCAAACCGGCGGCTGGGTGGCCTGCATCGACGGTCGTTGGCTGACTTCGGCGTACCAGCCGGCCAGTTGCGGGTGTTGGCTGCGCCAGCCCAGTTCCGGTTGGCGCAAGTCCAGGTAGCCCAGGGCGCAGGCGACACCGATGGCGGCTACATCGAAATGGCTGCTCAGTTCGGCGATGGCCTGCTCTTCGAACTGGCGCAGGGCACGGTTGATCTTGTCCTGTTGCGCGGCGAGCCAAAGGTCCCATTGTTTGTCCGCCGGGCGCAGGAAGGTTTCGTAGCGGATCAGCACGGCGGCATCGAGAATCGCATCGGCCAGCGAGGCCAGGGTCAGGCGCCGCCAGCGCGCACTGCCTTCGCGGGGGATCAGCGTTTCGCCGACATGTTGCTGGTCGAGGTAGTCGAAGATCACCCGGCTGTCGTGCAGCAGGTTGCCATCGGCCAGCAGCAGGGCGGGAATCTTGCCCGCCGGATTGCTGGCATTCACTTCCGCGTTCGGGCTGGTCGGGCTCAGTGTCACGCTCTGCAACGCCACGCGATCGAGCTGGCCGGTCTCATGCAGAAGCACCATCACCTTGCGCACGAAGGGCGAGCTGGCGGAGTGGAAAAGGGTCATGGTGGGGCTGGACATGGGGCGTTCCTCTCTGGCTGGGCGGGCTCCAGCCTAGCAGCGTCACGGCCTGCGAGCAGCCCCTGGCGTTGATTTATCTCGGCCTCGTCCGGCGTGTGTGAGCGCAGCAAAAGTGTGTCATGGCTCGCGGACTTTCGCTGAAAAGCCGCCTCTACCCAGCCATGGCCAGTGTCAAACGCCCGGCTTGTCCGTACGGGGCGAGAGGCGCAGGAATGGGCGCACGGCCAAGAGTGTCGGCAGGCCCAGGCCGCCCCAGGCTGCCGCATCCCAGCCGCCGTCACCGAGCAGGGCGCTGAGCAGCCCGCCGGCTGTCAGCAGCGCCAACAGGGCCGGCATGCCGAATGTGCGCCGCCGTGAACCGTGGCGGCGCTTCATTCTTGCGCCCCGGCCGTGGCGGGTGTGACGCGGGGCGCTGCCCGCCGGCGTACCCACCAGAGATACAGGCCGCTGCCGAGCACGATGATGGTCAGCAGATCGAGCGCCGCCCAGAGGATTTTCATCGGCAGGCCGCCGTAGTCGCCGAAGTGCAGCGGCTGGGACATGGCCAGCGCATCCATGTACCAGGGCCGGGTGCCGATGGCGGTGACGTGCAGGGTTTGTGCGTCGATCAATACCGGTGTCCACAGGTGCGAGGTGAGGTGCGTGCTGCCTTTCATGAACACGGCATAGTGGTGCGCGCTGGAGAAGCGTGTGCCGGGAAAGGCGATGAAGTCCGCCTGCATGCCCGGCGTGGCGGCGGCGGCAATCTGCAGCAGCTCGCTGGCCGGTGCGCGCAGGGTCAGCGGCGGCGCCTCACGGTAGGGTTCGACCATGCGCGTCAGGCTGTCGTTGCGCCAGGCGGCGATCAGCAGGTCGGCGGTGGCGCTGATCACCCCGGTAGCGCCGACCACCAGCGCCCAAGTCAGGGTGACGATGCCGATCAGATTGTGCAGGTCGAGCCAGCGGGTACGCCGCGAACGCTGCTGGCGCACCGTGCCGAATTCCAATCGGCGCATGAACGGCGCATAGAGCACCGCGCCGGAAACGATCGCCAGGACGAAGAGGACGCCCATGAACGCCAGCAGCAGCTTGCCCGCCAGCCCGGCGAACATGTCCACGTGCAGGCGCAGGATGAGCAGCATCAAGCCGCCGTTGGCCGAGGGCATTTCCAGCGCCTCGCCGCTGCGCGCATCGAGCATGAAGGTGTGCGACGAGTTGGGTTCGGTACCGGCGGTGGCGGCCATGATGGTGACCACGCCGTTGGGTTCGTCCTCCTCCCAGCCGAGGTACTGCACCACTTCGCCGGGGCGATGGTGTTCGGCGGCCTGCACCAACTGTTGCAGGTCCAATTGTGGCGTGCCGGCCGGCAACTCGCGCAGCTGCGGCGCGTCACCGAGCAGGTGGTCGATTTCGTGGTGGAAGATCAGCGGCAGGCCGGTCAGGGCCAGCATCAGCAGGAACAGGGTGCTGATCAGGCTGGTCCAGGTATGCACCCAGGACCAGCGGCGGATGGTGATGCTTTTCATGGGCTATCCACATGCCAAGGGCCACTCGTATCGAGTGGCCTTTTTTGCCGCAATCACGCTCGGCGAATTACCACTTGTAGTTCACGCTGGCGACCACGTTGCGTTCGTCGCCGTAGTAGCACCAGTAGCCGTCGCAGGTGGATAGGTAGTCCTTGTTGAAGAGGTTCTTCGCGTCGACCGCCACCGAGGCGCCCTTGAGGCCATTGCTCAGACGGCCGAGGTCGTAGTGCACGGAGGCGTCATAAACACTGTACGAGCCGACATGGCCGAGATCGGTGTTGGTGGTGTTGCCGTAGGTGTCGCCGACATAGCGCACGCCGGCGCCGATGCCGAAGCCATCGAGCAGGCCGCTGTGCCAGGTGTAATCGGCCCAGGCGGTAGCCTGGTTGCGTGGGATTTGCTGCATGCGGTTGCCCTTTTCCGCCGGCAGGCCTTTGACGATTTCCGAATCGGTGTAGGCGTAGGAAGCCAGCAGCTTGAGGTTTTTGCTGACGTCGGAAGTGGCTTCCAGCTCCAGGCCGCGCAGTTCGAGCTCGCCGGTCTGAGTGGTGATGCCGCCCTGGCTGACGCTGACGTTCTTCTGGCTCAGGTCATACACGGCCGCAGTCAGCAGGGTTTCGCTACCCGGCGGCTGATACTTGATGCCCAGTTCGTACTGCCGGCCTTCGGTCGGCTTGAACGAGTCGGTGCTACTGACCGTTGCGCCCATGGATGGCTGGAAAGACTCGGTGTAGGACAGGTAGGGGGTGACGCCATTGTCGAACACGTAGCTGAGCCCGGCGTTGCCGCTAAAGGCCGCGTCGCGCTGGGTATTGGTGGCGTCGGCCTGGTTGTAGAACGTTGTGCCGGTGTGCACCCAGTCTTCCCGCCCGCCGAGGGTCAGGCGCCAGTTGTCGAGGGCGATCTGGTCCTGAACATAGAGGCCGGTCTGGCGGGTTTTCTGGTTGTAATCCTGCAGGGCGAAATAGCCGACGCCGGAGAGGTCCTGACCATACACCGGGTTGTTGACGTTGATCGAGGGGACGCCAAAGCCGTACAGCCACTGGTAGTTGGTATTGGAACGCTGGTGATCGAAGCCGAGCAGCAGGGTATGGGTCAGTGCTCCGGTCTGGAAGTCGGCCTGGAAATTGTTGTCCACGGCAAACTGGCTGATGTCTTCGTTGACGATGCCCGATTCGCGGCTGACGTTGCCGTTAGCGTCGACCGTGTTGAACGTGGAGACGTTCACGGCTTGGAACTCCAGGTCACTCTTGGTGTAACGCAGGTTCTGGCGGAACTGCCAGACATCATTGAAACGATGATCGAAGGCGTAGCCCAGTGCGTAGTAGGTGCGGTCGTAGAAATCCCAGTCCGGCTCGCCGAGGTTCTTGTGGTGGGAAATGTTGCCGAAAGGCGAATCGACCTTGGTGCCTTGCAGCGGCAGGAACTGACCGGTGATCCCGGTATCGTCGCGGGTGTACTGCGACAGGAAGGTCAGGTGGGTGTCGTCGTCGAGGTTCCAGGTCAGGCTCGGCGCGAGGTTGTAGCGCTTGTCCGGGATGTGGTCGATAGGCGTATTGCTGTCGCGCACCACGCCGCTGAGGCGATACTCGAAACGGCCGTCATCGTCGATCGCGCCCGTGCTGTCGAAGTTGATCTGCTGGTGTTCGTTGCTGCCCGCCTGCAGCTCGAGCTCATGGCTGCTTTCGGCTTGCGGCCGACGGCTGACCATGTCCAGCATCCCGCCAGGTGGTGTTTGCCCATAAACCGAGGAGGACGGGCCGCGCAGTACGGCAATGCGCTCCAGGTTCCAGGGATCGACCTTGGGGTTGGCGAAGGAGCCGACAGGAAGTGGCAGGCCATCCAGAAACTGGGTCGGAACGAAGCCGCGCACTTTCAGCCAGTCACTGCGCGAGTCGGAACCGTAGCCGCTGCTCATGACGCCAGCGGAATAGCGCAGAGCGTCGTTCAGGCTCAGGGTCTGGCGGTCGTCCATCTGCTCGCGGGTAATCACCGATACCGAGCGGGGCATTTCGATGATCGGCGTATCGGTTTTAGTACCGGCGGCCGAGCGGGTAGCGAGATAGCCGGTGGCGGGGCCCCAGGCGCTTTCATAGTTGCCACTGGCATTCACGCGGGTGTCCGGCAGGGTCATTGCGCCCTGTGCGAGGGGGGCCAGGCTGTAGGTGCCGGCGCTGCTCTGTACCAGTTGCAGGCCGCTGCCTTGCAGGGCGCGGCTAAGCGCGTCGAGGGCGCTGTAGTCGCCCTGAACCGGCTGGGCGGTCTTACCGGAGGTCAGGCTCGGGTCGATGCTCAGGGCGATGCCGGCTTGGCTGGCGATGCGGTTGAGTGTGCTGGCCAGCGGTGCGGCTGGCAGCTGGTAGGTTTCGGCCAGGGCGGTGAATGGGCCGGCGAAGGTGATGGCGGCAGCCAGGAGGCTGGGGCGGAGCAGGTTCAGCGGACGGGACACTGGGAATATCTCCTAAGCGATAATAAGTCTCAATGTCCTGTTGCCGAAGCAAAAACCAAAAGTGATAGGGCTGGCGGAAAATATTTTCCGTCAGCTCACGCGGTTACTGTTCTGGTGTCGCGGGTACGACGCGAACCCACCAATCGGTGTGCCGCTCGATGCGCACCGGCAGGCTCGGTGGCAAGGCGGCGAGGGCGAGATCGCTGTTGTACAGCGGGAAGCTGCCGCTGATGCGCAGGTCGGCAACACGCGGGTCGGCGCTCAGGTAGCCACGGTGGTAGTCGCCCAGCTGCTCCAGCAAGTCGCTCAGGCGCATGTTCTCCACCACCAGCATGCCGTGCGCCCAGGCATCGGCGGTGGTTGCGGCGCTCTGGCTGTCGCTGAGCGCATTAGCCCTCATCAGCACCTGCTGGCCTTCTTTGATGATGCGTTCGCCTTCTGCCTGGCGCGGGTGCGCGGCAACGGCCGATTGCAGCACGATCAGGCGCGTGCCCATGGCTTCGCGCTTGACCAGAAAACGCGTGCCCAGCGCCCTGAGGTCGCCCTCGGCGGTGGCGACGATAAAGGGGCGCGGATCGCCGTGGGCGGTTTCCACCAGGATTTCCCCGCTGCGCAGGAACAGCCGCCGCTGTTCGGGGTTGAAGTCGATATCCACGGCGCTGCGGCTATTGAGGCGAACCTTGGAGTGATCCGCCAGCTCCAGTTCGCGCTGCTCGCCGCTGCCGGTGGCTTCGTCGGCCAGCCAGTCGCCCAGCGGTCGCGACTGGTTGAGCAGGCCGAGACCGAGCGCCGCGACCAGCAGCAGGCTGAGCAGGCCGCTGCGTAGCAGAGGGCTCTTGGCCGGCCTGCCGGAGCGCAGCAGGGCACGGCGTGCCGGCGGGTTGGCGGCTGCGGCGAAGTGCGGGTCCATGCCGGCAAGCCGGGCCCAGGCCAGCGCATGTTCGGTATCCGCCGCATGCCAGAGGTTGAATGCGGCTTTGTCCTGCGCGCTTGCCTCACCGGAGCCGAGGCACAGCTGCCAGCCGATGGCCTCGTCGAGTACCCGCGCGCAAACGGCTGTGCGCGTCATGTCGGTTGACCATAGAGCGCGATGTAGCACTGGCGCAGGCCCTGGGCCAGGTATTGGCGTACCCGTGGCACGGAGACGCCGAGGCGCTCGGCGATTTGTGCATGGCTGAGGCCATCGATGCGGTTATGCAGGAAGGCGGCGCGGGCCTTGCTGGACAGCTTGCCCAGCAGCCGATCGATTTCGCGCAGGGCTTCGAGCATCAGCGCCTGTTCCTCGACGTCGGGATGCACCGTCTCCGGCAGCAGCGAGAGTTCGTCGAGGTAGGCGCGTTCCAGGGCACTGCGGCGGAAGTGATCGACCAGCAGGCCCTTGGCGATGGTGGTCAGCAGCGCCCGCGGTTCGCGCAGCTGCTGCAGGTCGGGTTTGTTGAGGATGCGCACGAACGTGTCCTGGCTGAGGTCTTCCGCGCGATGCGGGCAGCTCAGGCTTTTGCGCAGCCAGCCGAGTAGCCAATCGCGATGGTCGCGATAGAGCAGGCTCGCCAGTGCGTGATTCGTGGTTTCCCCAACCGACACAGCAATCTCCGCTAATCAGCAGATTAGATACGAAAGAAATCGAGAATTATTCGCATATGTTCGCAGAGATCGACTGTCGTCCGCAATTGCAGGTGGTCAGTTTTATCCGCGCCGACTGGCGGAAACGGCTATGCAGTGAACCCTGCGCGTATTCGAGAGGCTGGCGCTTGGGGTCGCGCGCCGGTTCAGAGGGAATGCCGGCGTCGGCGCCAGCCAGCCAGGCGCTGTTCGAGGGCGAGGGGGCTGTCCAGCCCTTGCTGGCGGGCGCGGCTGAACAGGATCAACGCCAGTTCGGCGGTGACCAGGGCATCGGCGCTGGCATGGTGGCGTTGTTGCACCTGCAGGCCGAAGTGTCCGGTCCAGTCGTCCAGCCCGCCCTGGCGGATCGTGACGTGGGGGCAGAGCAGCGGTGCCAGTTCGGCGACATCGAAGAACGGGTGTTGCAACGGGCAGCCGAGTTCATGTTTCAGGGCCCGGCCGAGCATGTGCTGGTCGAACGGGGCGTGGAAGGCCAGCAAGGGGCTGTCGCCGACGAATGCCATGAAATCCAGCAAGCCCTGCGCCGGTTCGACCCCGGCCGCCACGGCGCTGGGGGCGATGCCGTGGATCAGCACGCTGGGGCTGAGCTTCTGCGCGGCTTGCTGCAAGGTGCATTCGAACTGCTGGCCGAGGTCGATGGCGCCGTCCTCGATCACTACCGCGCCGATCGACAGCACCACATCGCGGTTCATGTTCAGCCCGCTGGTCTCCAGGTCGAGGACCACGAAGCGCTGTTCGGCCAGGGGCCGATTGTCCAGTGCCGCCGGTGCCGGCAATTGCTCGCGGCGCTCGGCCAGGGCTTGGCCCAGTTGCACGCTGCCGCGAGGCCTGATCCAGGAAAAAACGCTCATAGCTGGTAACGCAGCGCCAGGCTGCTCTGCAGGCGCTGGGCCTGGCGGAAGGATTCACGCAGGATGCGTCGATCCAGATGGTTGAGGCTATCCGGGTCCAGGCGATTGGAGTATGGCAACTGCTGCCGCGCCTGCTGCTGGTGTTGTTGCATGCGGGTCTGCTGAATGAAGTGGTAGGCCTCTTCATAGGCGGCGCCATCCAGCGGGTCGATCACCGCGTGGTCGATCAATTCGCGCAGGCGCTGCAAGGTGTTGCCGGTGCTGATGCCGTGGGCCAGGGCGAGAAGCCGGGCGCCATCGACGAAGGGGGTAAGGCCCTGCACCTTGAGGTCCAGGGTGTGCTTTTCGCTGCCACTGCGGCTCACCACGAAGTCGCGGAAACGCCCGACCGGCGGCCTTTGGCGCAAGGCGTTATCGGCCAGCAGGCGCTGGAAAATACGGTTGTCGGCGACTTCGATGAGAATCTGCTGACGCAGTTGCTCGCAGCCGTCCTGCGGGCCCCAGACGGCCCGCAGGTCGAAGTAGATGCTGGAGCTCAGCAGGTTCTCCGGCGTCGCTTCGCGAATGAAAGCGCTGAAACGCCGCGACCATTCCGAGCGCGACAGGCACAGCTCCGGGTTGCCGGCCATGACGTTGCCTTTGCACAGGCTGAAGCCGCAGCGCGCCAGGCTCTGGTTGATATGGCTCGCCAGAGGCAGCAGGCGGCGGCGCATCTGTGCCGCCTCGGCGGCGTCCGCGGCTTCGAACAAGATGCCGTTGTCCTGGTCGGTGTGCAGGGTCTGCTCGCGACGGCCCTCGCTGCCGAAGCACAGCCAGGTGAAGGGCACGCCGGGATCGCCGAGCTCCTCCAGGCTCAGCTCGATCACCCGGCAGACGGTGTGGTCGTTGAGCAGGGTGATGATCTGGGTGATCTGCGTCGAGGAGGCGCCGTGGGCGAGCATGCGGTCGACCAACTGGCGAATGTCGCTGCGCAGCGCCACCAGGGTGTCGAGCTTGCCGGCGTGGCTGATGGTGCGCGCCAGGTGCACCAGGTCGACCCGTTGCAGGGAGAACAGGTCGCGCTCGGACACCACCCCGCAGAGTTGTTCGCCCTGCACCAGGCAGACGTGGGCGATATGCCGTTCGGTCATGGCGATGGCGGCGTCGAAGGCGCTGGCTTCTGGCGGCAGATGAAAGGGCGCGGGCGTCATCAGTTGGTCGATCGCCTGACCCAGGTCGCCGCCGCCGGCAGCCACCACGCGGCGCAGATCACGCAAGGTGAAGATCCCCAGCGGCCGCCGCGCAGGGTCGACGATGACGATGCTGCCGACCTGCTGTTCGTGCATCAACCGAACCGCCTGGTTCATCGGTGTGCCGGGTACGCAGATCACCGGTTGACGCATGGCCAGCTCGCTCAGGCGGGTATCCAGCGAGTACTGCGAACCGAGGGTTTGCGCCGCACGCAGTTGCACCTGCTGGTTGACCTGGTCGAGCAGGCTGCTGACCCCGCGCAGGGCGAAGTCGCGGAACGGGTTGGACAGGGCGAACAGCTTGATGAAGGCCGGTTTGCTCAGCAGCAGGCAGAAGCTGTCTTCGGCGGCCAGGTGTTCGGTGCGGGTGGCGCGTTCACCGAGCAGTGCCGCCAATGGGAAGCACTCGCCCGTGGTGATCTCGAAGGTCGTCTCGGTGCCACCCTTGGCCGAGTGCGGCCGTTCGCCGACGACCCGCCCCTGCTTGACGATATAGAAATGCTGCACCGGCCCGCCGTTGGGCTGCAGGATGCTCTCGCCGGCGCCATAGAAGCGCAGCTGGCAGTGCTCCAGCAGGTAGCCCAGGTGGGCGCTTTCCATCAGGTTGAACGGCGGGAACTTGTGCAGGAACTCCATCAAGCCGTGGATGTTCTGCTGCACCGCCACCTTGCCGGCCTGGGCGAAGTCATTGGCCTTGCTCATTGCGCCCTTCCAGATTCATTGACAGCCTATGGTCGACGCAATGACGCCGAGGGCACATTGGACGTAAGTCTAGTTCGTCCGTGGGTGGCAGGTGGTTCCTACAGGGTGTATTGCATTTGGCCGGGCATAAAAAAACCGCCCCGGAGGGCGGTTTTTTTATCTAACCAATCGCGAATCAGAGGCCGTTCTTGGCTTTGAACTCGCGGCGACGGCGGTGCAGGACCGGCTCGGTGTAACCGTTCGGCTGTTTGGCACCTTCGACCACCAATTCCAGGGCAGCCTGGAAGGCGATGTTGCTGTCGAAGTTCGGCGCCAGCGGGCGGTACAGCGGGTCGTTGGCGTTCTGCCGGTCGACCACCGGAGCCATGCGCTTGAGGCTGGCGACGATCTGCTCTTCGCTGGCGATACCGTGGCGCAGCCAGTTGGCCAGCAGCTGGCTGGAAATCCGCAGGGTGGCGCGGTCTTCCATCAGGCCGACGTCATTGATGTCCGGCACTTTCGAGCAGCCGACGCCCTGGTCGATCCAGCGCACCACGTAACCGAGGATGCCCTGTGAGTTGTTGTCCAGTTCGTTCTGGATCTCGTCGGCGGACCAGTTGGTGTTGGCGGCGAGCGGGATGCTGAGGATGTCGTCGATGGACGCACGCTCACGCTTGGCCAGTTCGGCCTGCCGGGCGAACACGTCGACCTTGTGGTAGTGCAGCGCGTGCAGTGCGGCGGCAGTCGGCGACGGGACCCAGGCGGTGTTGGCACCGGCCAGCGGGTGGGCGATTTTCTGTTCGAGCATGCCGGCCATCAGGTCGGGCATGGCCCACATGCCTTTACCGATCTGCGCACGACCTTGCAGGCCGGTGGCCAGGCCGATATCGACGTTCCAGTTCTCGTAGGCGCTGATCCACTTCTCGGCTTTCATGGCCGCTTTGCGCACAACGGCGCCCGCTTCCATCGAGGTGTGGATTTCGTCGCCAGTGCGGTCGAGGAAGCCGGTGTTGATGAACACCACGCGCTCGGCAGCTGCTTTGATGCAGGCTTTGAGGTTGACGGTGGTGCGCCGCTCTTCGTCCATGATGCCGACTTTCAGCGTGTTGCGCGGCAGACCGAGCACATCTTCGACGCGGCTGAAGATTTCGCTGGTGAAGGCGACTTCTTCCGGGCCGTGCATCTTCGGTTTAACGATGTACACGGAGCCGGTGCGGGTGTTCTTGCGGCGGGTGTTGCCGTTGAGGTTGTGCACCGCGATCAGGCTGGTGAACAACGCGTCCTGAATGCCTTCCGGAATTTCGTTGCCTTGGGCATCGAGGATCGCCGGGTTGGTCATCAGGTGGCCGACGTTACGCACGAACAGCAGCGAACGACCGTGCAGGGTCAGCTCGCCGCCATCGACGGTGCTGTAGACGCGATCCGGGTTCATGGTGCGGGTGAAGGTCGAGCCGCCTTTGGCCACTTCTTCCGCCAGGTCGCCTTTCATCAGGCCGAGCCAGTTGCGGTAGATCACGGTCTTGTCGTCGGCATCGACGGCAGCCACGGAGTCTTCGCAGTCCATGATGGTGGTCAGCGCCGCTTCCATCAGCACATCTTTGACGCCAGCGGCATCGGTCTGGCCGATCGGGCTTGCGGCATCGATCTGGATTTCGAAGTGCAGGCCGTTGTTCTTCAGCAGCACGGCCACCGGTGTGGCGGCATCGCCTTGGAAACCGATGAACTGGGCGGCGTTTTTCAGGCGGCTGCTGCTGCCGTCTTTCAGGCTGACCACCAGCGCGCCGCTCTTCACGGCATAGGCCGTGGCGTCGACGTGGGAGCCGCTTTCCAGTGCGGCGGCGTCATCCAGGAAGGCGCGGGCGAAGGCGATGACCTTGTCACCGCGAACCTTGTTGTAACCCTTGCCTTTCTCGGCGCCGCCTTCTTCGCTGATTGCGTCGGTGCCGTACAGGGCATCGTAGAGCGAGCCCCAACGGGCGTTTGACGCGTTGAGGGCGAAACGTGCGTTCATCACCGGGACGACCAGTTGCGGGCCGGCCATGCGGGCGATTTCTTCGTCGACGTTCTGGGTAGTGGCCTGGAAGTCCGCGACTTCTGGCAGCAGGTAGCCAATTTCCTGCAGGAAGGCTTTGTACGCCACGGCATCATGCGCCTGACCGGCACGCGCCTGGTGCCAGGCATCGATCTTGGCCTGGAGGTCATCGCGCTTGGCGAGCAGGGCTTGGTTCTTCGGCGCCAGGTCATTAATGACGCTTTCGGCACCGGCCCAGAACTGCTCGGCAGAAATCCCGGTACCGGGGATGGCTTCGTTATTTACGAAGTCGAACAGGACTTTGGCGACCTGCAGGCCACCGACTTGAACGCGCTCAGTCATCACTTGCCTCACTCTGCTCAGCTCTTCAGCTCTACTCAATAGCCCATTTCGGACCCGACGTTGGCCGTCTTGTAGTCCGAGGCGCGGCATACTACATCAAGATGTTGTGAAAATCAGTGGGCACGCGTCGCTCTGCGACCGGAGCGTGCCTTGCAGTCACAGCGGGGGCGCGGATGTTCTCAAAAATCATGCAGATTGTTCCAGATAAATCTTCAAACAGTACACGATTAATTGGTCAGCGCAGCTGCGACTCGCTGTCGCGGTGGTTCTACAGCGTGTGCCTATACTCCGGCAACCACCCTTAGGAGCATTTGTGAATGCCTGTACATGCTGCCGCTATTGAAGACCTCGACGATCTTGCGCGGTTGTTTGCCGGCTATCTCGAGTTCTACCAGGTTCCCAAGCCGCTGCCGGCCATCCGCAGCTTCCTGGCGGCGCGCCTGGCGCGTGGCGATTCGCGGCTGCTGCTGGCCCGCGCCGAGGATGGCGCGGCGCAGGGATTCGTCCAGCTCTACCCGTTTCATTCATCCCTGGCGCTCGAGCCAGCATGGTTGTTGAGCGACTTATATGTGTCGCCCCAGGCCCGCCGCCAGGGCGTTGCCGAGGCGCTGATGAATGCGGCGCGGGCCCATGCGCAGGCGAGCGGCGCGTGCGGCCTGCAATTGGAAACGGCAAAGACGAATTTGCCCGGGCAGGCGCTGTACGAGCGCCTAGGCTATGTAAGAGATGAAGTTTTTTATACCTATTGGCTGAGCCTGGCGCCTACCTGAGTCGGGATACAGGTCATTGAAGAGGAGTCGCGCGTGAATCATCTGGTACTCACGATCATGGCCCAGGATCAGCCTGGCCTGGTCGAACGCATCGCCCAGTGCATCTCCGAGCATGGTGGCAACTGGCTGGAAAGCCGCATGTCGCGAATGGCCGGGCAGTTCGCCGGCATCCTGCGGGTCGGGGTGCCGGCGGAGGCCTACGATGAACTGGTCGATGCCCTGCAGGCGCTGAACAGCTACGGCATCCGGGTGTTGCTGGCGGAAAGCGGCATCGAACCGTCCTGCACCTGGAAGCCGATCCTGCTCGATCTGGTGGGTAACGACCGGCCCGGCATCGTCCGCGATATCACGCGGGTGTTGACCGAGCTCGGGGTCAACGTGGAAAGCCTGGTCACCGACGTCATGCCGGCGCCGATGAGCAGCGAGCCGTTGTTCCATGCCGAGGCCGTGCTGGCGATACCGCTGACGCTCTCGCTGGACCTGCTGCAGACCCGCCTGGAAACCCTGGCCGATGACCTGATGGTGGAACTCAACCTGCGCAGCGAGACGTAGGCCGGGGAGTCGAGCGTAGGGTGTCGGTCGAGGGCAGTAACCCGCCATCCGGCCCGTTGGGCCGGCCAATGACGATACCTGTGAGTCTCGATGGTGGGTTACGCCGCTTTGCGGCTAACCCACCCGACGACTGCTGCGTTAGTACGCCCTACGCGGCGGCGCGGCGCATATTGACCCAGATGTCGATGCTGTACAGCAGCAGCCCGGCCCAGATGAAACCGAAGGCCAGCAAGGTGCTGGGCGCCAGGTGCTCGTCGAACAGGAAGACTGCCTGCAGCAGCACCAGGGTCGGCGCCAGGTACTGCAGGAAACCCAGGGTGGTGTAGGGCAGGTGGCGGGCGGCGGCGTTGAAGCACACCAGCGGCACCAGGGTAATAGGCCCGGCCGCGGCGAGCCAGAGCGCTTGCGAGGTGCTCCAGAAACTGGCCTGGCTGCTCACCGCCGTCGGGTTCAACAGCAACCAGCCGATGGCCAGCGGTACCAACATCCAGGTTTCCACGACCAAGCCGGGCAGCGCCGCCACCGGCGCCTGCTTGCGAATCAACCCGTAGAACCCGAATGTAAGGGCCAGCACCAGCGACACCCAGGGCAGGCTGCCGACCTGCCAAACCTGCTGCATGACCCCGATCGCGGCGAGGGCCACGGCCAGCCATTGCAAGGGGCGAAGCCGCTCGCGCAGCAACAGCATGCCCAGCAGCACGTTGATCAGGGGGTTGATGTAGTAGCCGAGGCTGGCTTCCAGCATGCGGCCGTTGTTCACCGCCCAGACATAGGTCAGCCAGTTCACCGCAATCAGCGAACCACTGGCGGCCAGCACGGCAAAGCGCCGGGGGTTGGCGCGCAGCTCGGCGAGCCAGCCAGGATGCTTCCAGACCAGCAACAGCAGTGCCCCGCAGAGCGCCGACCAGAGCACGCGATGGACGATGATCTCAAGCGCCGGCACCTGGGCGATGGCTTTGAAATAGAGCGGGAACAGGCCCCAGATGATGTAGGCGGTGAGGCCGAGGATGTACCCGCGGCGCGGGTTGGCGGCGTGCATGCTGAGTCCTTGCTTAGGCAGCTAACGAGTGCGTCGGCCATTCTAAGGGGCGCTCGCCCGACCTGTCTGTCAGTTCAGGTTTTTCTTGCCCGGGTAAAACACTTCAGGCGTAAGTTTTACGTTACGTCTGCGCGGGGCGCAGCCTCGCGGCCTGTGTGATCCGTTCAATTAGTCAAGTTCGGCGCCTTGTCTCAGGACCCAGGCATCCGAACTCGGGTTAACCAACTCGCCGTACAGGCCACTAGAACAGCCGCAGCGGCTCCTCGCTGAGGGCCGATATCTGTTCGCGCAGCACCAGCACCTGCTCGCCCCAATAACGCTCGCTGCCGAACCACGGGAAACTGTGGGGGAAGGCCGGGTCATCCCAGCGGCGTGCCAGCCAGGCGCTGTAGTGCATCAGCCGCAGCGCGCGCAGGCCTTCGATCAGCGGCAGTTGGCGCGGATTGAAATCGTGGAACTCCTGGTAGCCATCCATCAACTCGGAGAGCTGGCTCAGGCGCTCCTGGCGGTCGCCGGCGAGCATCATCCACAGGTCCTGCACCGCCGGGCCCATGCGGCAGTCGTCGAGGTCGACGATATGGAAAACCTCGTCACGGCACATCATGTTGCCGGGGTGGCAGTCGCCGTGCATGCGGCTCGCCTGGTAGGGCGTCGCCGCATAGAGGTCTTCGACACGCTTGAGCAGGTCGCGGGCCACCGACTCGTAGGCCGGCAACAGGCTGCGCGGGATGAAGTTGCCTTCCAGCAGGGTGCGCAGCGAGTCATGGCCGAAGTTCTGCACCGTCAGCTCTTCACGGTGCTCGAAGGGCTGGGTCGCGCCGACCGCGTGCAAGCGGCCGAGCAACTGGCCAAGGCGATAGAGTTGGTCGAGATTGCCCGGCTCCGGCGCGCGGCCGCCGCGCCGGGGAAACAGAGTGAAGCGAAAACCGGCATGCTCGAACAGCGTCTGGCCGTTGTGCTTGAGCGGCGCCACGACCGGCACCTCGCACTCGGCCAGTTCGAAGGTGAAGCTGTGCTCTTCGAGGATGGCCGCATCGGTCCAGCGCGCCGGTCGGTAGAACTTGGCGATCAGCGGTTCGCCTTCATCGATGCCCACCTGATACACGCGGTTCTCGTAGCTGTTCAGCGCCAGCACGCGGGCGTCGCTGACAAAGCCGATGCTCTCGACGGCATCGAGTACGAGATCGGGTGTGAGCGCGGCGAAGGGGTGAGTCATGGGGCAGTCCAGAACAACGAGGTGTGCCAGTGTACGCCCAGCCGTCGGCTAACCGCCGATCAAGCGCGAGAAAACTCGGCGACAGACGCAGTGGCGCTACGCCAGTCTACTGATCGCCGGGCTTCGGTGTGCGGGCCAGGCAATACACATCGACGCGCGCGGCGCCGGCTTTTTTCAGCAGGCGGGCCAAGCTTTCGGCGGTAGCACCGGTCGTCAACACATCGTCGACCAACGCCAGATGGCGGCCCTTGACCTCTGCATCTGCGGCCAAGGCAAAGGCCTTGCGCAAGTTGCGTTTGCGCGCGGCGGCGTCGAGTTGCTGTTGTGCCGGGGTGTCGTGGGGGCGCAGCAGCCAGCCCTCCGCCACTGGCAGTTGCAGGCCCTGGCTGAGCCAGCGGGCCAGTAGCGCCGCCTGGTTGAAGCCGCGTTGGCGCAGGCGTTGATTGGCCAGCGGCACGGGCAGCATAAAGTCCGGTCGGGGCAGGCCATGATCGAAGGAATCGAGCAGGTGTTGTGACAAAAGCTCGGCCAGCAGACGTCCCAATGGCCACTTGGCCTGATGCTTGAACCGGGTGATGAGGGTGTCGACCGGGAACCCGTAGCGCCAGGGCACTATCACACGGTCAAAACTTGGCGGGTGTTTCAGGCACTCGCCACAAATCAGACCGGAGGCGGGCAGCGGCAGGGCGCAGACTGAGCAGTGCCCGCCGAGCCAGGGCAGTTCCGCTTCGCAGCCGCTGCACAGCTGCACAGCGGTGTCTGCGGGCTCATCGCACAGCAGGCAGGCCTGTTTGTTTTTTAACCAGATGTAAACCTGTCTGTTGCTATCTGGTTGACAGCGCATATCGCTTCCTTAACTATGCCGAACATCCGTGTCGCGCCTGTGGACTTTAGCAGGTGCAAGCTACTAATAAGGAACACCGAATGAGTGCCACTACTAACCCTAACCTGCGTCACGACTGGTCCCTCGCCGAGGTTAAGGCGCTCTTCGAGCAGCCGTTCAACGATCTGTTGTTCCAGGCCCAGACCGTACACCGCGCGCATTTCGATGCCAACCGCGTGCAAGTCTCGACCCTGCTGTCGATCAAGACCGGCGCCTGCCCGGAAGACTGCAAGTACTGCCCGCAGTCCGGTCACTACAACACCGGGCTGGAAAAAGAAAAGCTGATGGAGGTGCAGAAAGTCCTGCAGGCCGCCGCCGACGCCAAGGCCATCGGCTCGACGCGCTTCTGCATGGGCGCTGCCTGGAAGCATCCATCGGCGAAAGACATGCCCTACGTGCTGGAAATGGTCAAAGGCGTGAAGGCGTTGGGCCTGGAAACCTGCATGACCCTCGGCCGCCTGGATCAGGAGCAGACCGCCGCCCTGGCCACCGCCGGCCTCGACTACTACAACCACAACCTGGATACCTCGCCGGAGTTCTACGGCAGCATCATCACCACCCGCACCTACGGCGAGCGCCTGCAAACGCTGGCGTATGTGCGCGATGCCGGGATGAAAATCTGCTCCGGCGGCATCCTCGGCATGGGTGAGTCGCTGGACGACCGCGCCGGGTTGCTGATCCAACTGGCCAACCTGCCGGAGCACCCGGAGTCGGTGCCGATCAACATGCTGGTCAAGGTCCAGGGCACGCCGCTGGAGAATGCCGAGGATGTCGACCCGTTCGATTTCATCCGCATGCTCGCCGTGGCCCGCATCCTGATGCCCAAGTCGCACGTACGGCTGTCCGCCGGTCGTGAGGCGATGAACGAGCAGATGCAGGCCCTGGCGTTCTTCGCCGGCGCCAACTCGATTTTCTACGGCGAGAAGCTGCTGACCACCGCCAACCCGCAGGCGGGTCAGGACATGCGGCTGTTCAGTCGCCTGGGGATCAAACCGGAAGAGCGCGAAGAGCATTCCGACGAGGTGCATCAGGCCGCGATCGAACAGGCCCTGGTCGAGCAGAAGAGCAGCGAGCTGTTCTACGACGCCGCCTCTGCCTGACTCTGCTCAGTTCCCTCTCCCGATTCGGGAGAGGGAAGAACCTCTGCCCTAGCACCGAGTTCCCATGAGCTTCGATCTCGCCGCCCGCCTCGCCGCCCGTCATGCCGACAATTTGTACCGTCAGCGACCCTTGCTCGAGTCGCCGCAAGGCCCGCTGGTCAGGGTCGATGGTCGCGAACTGCTGGCGTTCTGCAGCAACGATTACCTCGGCCTGGCCAATCACCCCGAGGTGATCGCCGCCTGGCGTGCCGGTGCCGAGCGCTGGGGCGTCGGTGGCGGTGCGTCGCACCTGGTGATCGGTCACAGCACGCCGCACCACCAGTTGGAAGAAGCCTTGGCCGAACTCACCGGACGGCCTCGGGCGTTGCTGTTTTCCACCGGCTACATGGCCAACCTCGGCGCCGTCACGGCACTGGTCGGGCAGGGCGATACGGTGCTGGAAGACCGTCTCAATCACGCCTCCTTACTGGATGCCGGCCTGCTCAGTGGCGCGCGTTTCTCGCGCTACCTGCACAACGATGCGACCAGCCTTGCCAGCCGCTTGGCCAAAGCCCGCGGCAATACCCTGGTGGTGACCGACGGCGTGTTCAGCATGGACGGCGACCTGGCCGATCTGCCGGCCCTCGCTGCCGCGGCAAAGGCCCGTGGCGCCTGGCTGCTGGTTGATGACGCACACGGTTTCGGCCCGCTGGGCGCGAACGGTGGCGGTATCGTCGAGCACTTCGGCCTGGGGCTGGAGGATGTGCCGGTGCTGGTCGGTACTCTCGGTAAAGCCTTCGGCACCGCAGGCGCGTTCGTCGCCGGTAGCGAGGAGCTGATCGAAACCCTGATCCAGTTCGCCCGGCCCTACATCTACACCACCAGCCAGCCGCCAGCGCTGGCCTGCGCCACGTTGAAAAGCCTCGAACTGCTGCGCACACAACGCTGGCGGCGGGAGCACCTGAGCAGGCTCATCGAGCAATTCCGGGTCGGCGCGCAGGCGATCGGTTTGCAGCTGATGGACAGTTTCACGCCGATCCAGCCGATCCTGATCGGCGACAGCGGTCGTGCCGTGCGCTTGTCGCAGATGCTGCGCGAACGCGGCCTGCTGGTCACCGCGATTCGTCCACCCACGGTGCCGGCCGGCAGTGCGCGCTTGCGGGTAACCCTCTCCGCCGCCCATAGCGAGGCGCAGCTGCAGCTATTGTTAGAGGCACTGGCCGAGTGCTGGCCGCGTCTGGAGTCGGCTGACCCCGAGGAGGCTGCCAATGCGTAACCGTCTGATCCTGTTGCCGGGCTGGGGCCTGGGTAGTGCGCCGCTGGAGCCCTTGGCGGCGGCCTTGCAAGGCCTGGATGAGCGCCTGCGGGTGCAGATCGAGCCGTTGCCGAGGCTCGACTCCAGCGACCCGGCCGACTGGTTGGATGAACTGGATGCCAACCTGCCGGAGGATGTCTGGCTCGGTGGCTGGTCATTGGGTGGCATGCTCGCCAGCGAGTTGGCCGCGCGCCGCGCGGATCGCTGCTGTGGCCTGCTGACGCTGGCGGGGAACGCCTGTTTCGTTGCCCGCGGCGATTGGCCGAGTGCCATGTCCAAGGCCTATTTCGCCGCCTTTCGTGATGGCTGTGCGGTCGATGCGGATACCACGTTGAAACGCTTCAGCCTGCTGTGCGCCCAGGGCGCGGCCGAGGCCCGCAGCCTGGCGCGGCTGCTCGCCGGTGGCGCGCCGCGCAGCAGCGCGGTCGAACTGCTGCACGGCCTGGACGTGCTCGCCGCGCTGGATACCCGTGGCGCCTTGCAAGACTTCCGTGGCCCGCAACTGCACCTGTTCGCCGGCGCCGATGCGCTGGTGCCGGCCGAGGCGGCCGGGGCGCTGCTGGGGCTGCTGGCGGATATCGAAATCGGCCTGATCGAGCAGGCCAGTCACGCCTTCGTGGTCGAGCGTCCCCATGAAGTGGCGGCCGCGATCCAGGCCTTTCTGCATGAGTCGGGCGATGACTGATCTCGCCCATTCGCCGCAACTCGGCGGGCTACCGGACAAACGCCAGGTCGCGGCGTCCTTCTCCCGTGCAGCGCAGAGCTACGACAGCGTGGCTGAGTTGCAGCGCGCGGTCGGCGCGCAACTGTTGGCGCACTTGCCGGCCGAGTTGCCGACCGCGGCGTGGTTGGACCTGGGCTGCGGCACCGGGCATTTCAGCCGGGCCTTGGCGCAGCGTTTCCCCGACGCGCACGGCGCGGCGCTGGATATCGCCGAGGGCATGCTCCGCCATGCGCGACCTTTGGGTGGCGCCCGGCAGTTCATCGTTGGCGATGCCGAACATCTGCCGCTGCGAGCGCACAGCCGCGACCTGCTGTTCTCCAGTTTGGCGGTGCAGTGGTGTGCGGACTTCGCCGGGGTCTTGGCCGAAGCCGAGCGGGTGCTGCTGCCGGGCGGGATGTTCGCCTTCAGCAGCTTGTGCGTGGGGACGCTGCAGGAGCTGCGCACCAGTTGGCAGGCGGTGGATGGCCTGGTGCATGTCAATCGCTTCCGCCAGTTCGCCGATTATCAGCGCCTGTGTGCCGCCAGCGGTCTGCGCGTGCTGAGCCTGGAAACGCGGGCCGAAGTGCTGCACTACCCGGATGTGCGCAGCCTGACCCATGAGCTGAAAGCCCTGGGCGCGCACAACCTGAACCCAGGTCGCCCCGGTGGCCTGACCGGGCGGGCGCGGATTCTCGCGCTGATCGACGCCTACGAGAACTTTCGTCAGCCCCTGGGGCTGCCGGCCACCTATCAGGTGGTCTATGCCGTTTTGCAGAAAGAGCGCTGACATGGCGGCGGCCTTTTTTATTGCCGGCACCGATACCGAAATCGGCAAGACCACCATCGCCGCCGGCTTGTTGCACGCGGCGCGGCTGGCCGGGCTGAGCACGGCGGCGGCCAAGCCGGTGGCCTCCGGCTGCAGCGCCGGCCGCGAGGGCCTGCGCAACGAGGACGCGCTGGCGCTGCTCGGCGAATGCACGCTGGCGCTGACTTACGCCGAGGTCAATCCCTGGGCGTTCGCGCCGGCCATTGCCCCGCACCTGGCGGCGCGCGAGGCGGGGGTGACGCTGAGCGTCGAGGCGCTGCGCGGGCCGGTGCAGCATATTCTCGGCAAAGGCGCGGACTTTACTCTGGTCGAAGGCGCCGGCGGCTGGCGCGTGCCATTGGCCGGGCAGGCGTCATTGTCGGATCTGCCGATCGCCCTCGCGTTGCCAGTGATTCTGGTGGTCGGCATTCGACTGGGCTGTATCAACCATGCGTTGTTGACGGCAGAAGCCATTCTGCGGGACGGCCTGCGCCTGGCCGGTTGGGTGGCGAACATCGTCGACCCGGCCACTTCGCGCCTGGACGAGAACCTGGCGACCCTCGCCGAACGCCTGCCAGCGCCGTGCCTGGGGCGTGTTCCGCGTCTGGCTGACGCCACGCCAGCAGCGGTGGCCGCGCACCTGGACTTGGCGCCATTGGGGTTGCCGTTATAAGTAGCGGCTTGCTCATAGCCTTTTTTCGGTACTTTTCCTGCGCGTTAGCTGCTTCAATTACGCCCAGAGAATCATCCCCGTGCGTGGAGTGCAGTATGCAGATATCGGGCAGTGCTTTTGGTGCCGGGCTGAGTGCCTTGCAGTCAGGCCAGCAGCGCGTCGGTCAGGCGGCGAGCGATATCGCCGGCAGTGCCCTGCCGCGCCCCGAGCGTGCCACCGATGGCAGCCAGCTCGCGGTCAACGCGAATGCCGTCGATCTGGCCACCAGCCTGACCCAACTCACCGTGGGCAAGTTCGAGGCAGAGGCGGGCGCCAAGGTCATCAGAACCGCCGACGAAGTGCTCGGCACGCTGATCGACACCCGCGCCTAGATTTTTGCCCGGCCGCCCAGGCCTGTCCGCTATTCCTTTCCGTATCTGCCGCCTGCGCAGCACTCTGCCGCTTTGCTGTGGCCCGCTCTTGCGCTAATCCGGCGCCCATCCCTGCTCTGCGAATGACATCGTGCACATGCCAGTGCAAAGCCGAAACGCAGGCTTTGCGGCATGAGCTTGGCCAGCACACGGTGCCGCAGGGGCCTAAACTGAAGCTGTGGCGGTCTTGGTCTCGGGGCCACGCCGGCTGCGCGCTGAGCCCGGATTGCATGGACGACTGGCGACCGATGCTTGACAAGGGTTGGACGTAAACGTATGTTTCAAACGCCTGTTTGATTGCTGGGCCGCATCCTAGCTGCCGGGCAATCGGGAGAGATCCCGTAAGCGACCGCAAATCCGGTCACCCAATCTAGGACCCATCGTAGAGGTTACCGCTATGCCTGATTACAAGGCCCCCTTGCGTGATATCCGTTTCGTACGCGACGAACTGCTCGGCTACGAAGCGCATTATCAGAGCCTGCCGGCTTGCCAGGACGCTACTCCGGATATGGTCAACGCCATCCTCGAGGAAGGCGCCAAGTTTTGTGAGCAGGTACTGGCGCCGCTGAACCGCACCGGTGATATCGAAGGCTGCACCTGGAGCGAGTCCGGCGTTAAGACCCCGACTGGCTTCAAAGACGCCTACCAGCAGTACGTTGAAGGTGGCTGGCCGAGCCTGTCCCACGACGTTGCCCACGGCGGCCAAGGCCTGCCGGAGTCCCTTGGCCTGGTGCTGAGCGAAATGGTTGGCGAGTCCAACTGGTCCTGGGGCATGTACCCGGGCTTGTCCCACGGCGCGATGAACACCATTTCCGAGCACGGCACCGCGGATCAGCAGCACACTTACCTGACCAAGCTGGTTTCCGGCGAGTGGACCGGCACCATGTGCCTGACCGAACCGCACTGCGGCACCGACCTGGGCATGCTGCGCACCAAGGCCGAACCACAAGCGGACGGCTCTTACAAAGTATCCGGCACCAAGATCTTCATCTCCGCCGGCGAGCACGACATGGCCGATAACATCGTCCACATCGTTCTGGCCCGCCTGCCCGACGCGCCGCAAGGCACCAAAGGCATCTCGCTGTTCATCGTGCCGAAGTTCATGCCGAACGCAGACGGCAGCGCCGGTGTGCGTAACGCCGTGTCCTGTGGTTCGCTCGAACACAAGATGGGCATCCACGGCAACGCCACCTGCGTGATGAACTTCGACGGCGCTACCGGTTACCTGATCGGCCCGGCGAACAAAGGCCTGAACTGCATGTTCACCTTTATGAATACCGCGCGTCTGGGCACTGCACTGCAAGGTCTGGCCCACGCCGAAATCGGCTTCCAGGGCGGCCTGAAATACGCTCGCGAGCGTCTGCAGATGCGTTCGCTGACTGGCCCGAAAGCGCCGGACAAAGCCGCTGACCCGATCATCGTGCATCCGGACGTGCGCCGTATGCTGCTGACCATGAAGGCCTTTGCCGAAGGCAACCGGGCGATGGTGTACTTCACGGCC
This sequence comes from Pseudomonas sp. KH_027, assembly GCF_057838565.1. Classification (NCBI taxonomy): domain Bacteria; kingdom Pseudomonadati; phylum Pseudomonadota; class Gammaproteobacteria; order Pseudomonadales; family Pseudomonadaceae; genus Pseudomonas; species Pseudomonas sp. KH_027. The sequence goes on along the minus strand of NZ_CM174470.1, from coordinate 4,345,223 downwards.
AAGCAGGTCGATATCGTCAAGTACAGCCAGAACGAAGAAGACAAGAAGGTCGCCGATGGCCTGCTCGCCTTCCTGACGCCGATCGCCAAAGCGTTCATGACTGAAGTCGGCTTCGAAGCGGCCAACCACGGCGTACAGATATATGGCGGCCACGGCTTCATCGCCGAGTGGGGCATGGAGCAGAACGTTCGCGACAGCCGTATTTCCATGCTGTACGAAGGCACCACCGGTATCCAGGCTCTCGACCTGCTGGGTCGTAAAGTGCTGCAGACCCAAGGCGAAGCGCTGAAAGGCTTCACCAAGATCGTCCACAAGTTCTGCCAGAACAACGAAGCCAATGCTGCGGTCGCAGAGTTCGTGGCACCGTTGGCCAAGCTGAACAAAGAGTGGGGCGAACTGACCATGAAGGTCGGTATGGCCGCGATGAAAGACCGTGAAGAAGTCGGTGCCGCTTCGGTGGATTACCTGATGTATTCCGGTTATGCCTGCCTGGCCTATTTCTGGGCGGACATGGCGCGTCTGGCAGCGGAAAAACTGGCCGAGGGTACTTCGGAAGAAGCCTTCTACACCGCCAAGCTGCAGACCGCGCGCTTCTACTTCCAGCGCATTCTGCCGCGTACCCGTACGCACGTAGAAACCATGCTGTCTGGCGCCAGCAACCTGATGTCGATGGACGAAGAGCACTTCGCCCTGGGTTACTGAGTTGTAGCCTGACCTGCGGGTTGGAAAAAACCGCTCACCTTCACCGGTGAGCGGTTTTTTTATTTGCGCGGCAAGGACGTGGGGAAGAGCTAGGGCGGGCTCAGGCGCGAAGCGAGCAGGCCGCCGTTCGAAACCCCAGGGGTACTCCTGTGCGAGTACGTGCTACCTCGGCGAGCCGCGAGTTGTGCGTTTTATCCTCGGGCCGGGCCGCGTTATTGATGGGTTTGCGACCTATCCCCGTGCTGAATCCAGCGCAAGCAGGCAAAATGCCAGCTAGGGTCTGCCGACCCGTCAGCCTGTGGAATTTGTCGTGTCTCGGTTCAAAGCGGTTCGTCTCAGTCACTTTCTGCCGTCGTTGCTGCTGCTCTGCGGTGGGCTGGCGGCTGCCAGCCTGGCAACGCTGAACGAGTTCTTCACCTCGCTGTTCAATGTGCTGCCAACCCTGCTGCTGTCACTGGGCGGGGCCTTCTGTCTGATCTATTCCCGCCAGCGCGAGCTGTTCCTGCTGCTGGTGGTGTACCTCGCGTACTTCGTGCTCGACATCCAGACTGACTATTTTCGCAGCCATGGCCAGACCCGCCCCGATGCGGCGCTGCTGTTCCATCTGTGCAGCCTGCTGTTGCCCCTGCTCTATGGCTTGTATGCGGCATGGCTGGAGCGCACCCACCTGCTGCGCGACCTGATTGCCCGCGCGGCGCTGCTGTTCGCGGTAGGCGGTGTCGCGCTGGCGTTGGCGCAGCGATACCCCGACGGTTTGTTGGCGTGGCTGGCGCACATCCGCTGGCCGGCCCTGCATGCCGAATGGATGAGCCTGATTCAGCTGGCCTATCCGGTGTTTTTGATCGCCTTCATCGTGCTGTTGGTGCAGTACCTGCGCCGGCCTCGGCCGTTGCATGCGGCGCAAATGGTCGGCTTGCTCGGGTTGTGCTGGATGTTGCCGAACACCTTCCTGCTGCCGCACGGGCTGAATGTGATGAGCAGCCAGGTGATGCTGATCCTGGCTGCGGCGGTGGCTCACGAGGCCTATCAGATGGCCTTTCGCGATGAGCTGACCGGGCTGCCCGGCCGTCGCGCATTGAACGAGCGACTGCCACGGCTGGGGCGCCACTATGTGATCGCCATGGCCGACGTCGACCACTTCAAGAAATTCAACGACACCCACGGCCATGATGTCGGCGATCAGGTGCTGCGGGTGGTCGCCAGCCAGTTACGCAAGATCGGCGGTGGCGGCAAGGCTTACCGCTACGGTGGCGAGGAATTCACCCTGGTGTTCTCCGGCAAGACCCTGGAGGAGTGCCGGCCGCACTTGGACGTGGTGCGCCAGGCCATCGAGAGCTACGTCGTGTTGCTGCGCGACAAGGGTAACCGCCCCCGCGATGACCGCCAGGGCAAGCAGAAGCGCGGAGCGGCCGCGGCCACCAGCGTGTCGGTGACGGTGAGCATCGGCGTGGCGGAAAAGGAGAGTGATCAACGCACCCCGGAAGAAGTGATCAAGGCCGCCGACCGGGCGCTCTACGCCGCCAAAGGCGCGGGCCGTAACTGCGTGATGCAGTACGGGCAGAACCGCCGTGGCGCGGTGCGCGTTGCCGCCGCCGCGGAGTAAGCCGCCGGTTGCTTATGGCGGCGCATTCAGCGTGCGCAGGGTGATTGTTCTCGGCTGGCGGTCGGCAGTAGCGTGCTCGACTTGATTACGCCTTCTGCGTAGCTGCTGACGGAGAACTGCCATGCCCGACTACAAGGCTCCCATGCGCGATATGCGCTTTCTGATCGACGAAGTCTTCGATTTCCACGCCAGTTATGCCGAGCTCGGTGCGACCGACGCGACGCCGGACATGGTCAGCGCCATCCTTGAAGAGGGCGCCAAGTTCTGCGAGCAGGTGCTGGCACCGCTCAATCGTTCCGGCGACGAAGAAGAATGCCAGTTCGACAACGGCGTGGTGACCACCCCGAACGGTTTCAAGGAGGCCTACGCCCAGTATGCCGAAGGCGGCTGGATGAGCCTGGCGGCCGATCCGAACTACGGTGGCCAGGGGTTGCCGCACTCGCTGGGGCTGCTGGTCAGTGAAATGGTCGGTGCCAGCAACACCTCCTGGGGCATGTACCCGGGGCTGACGCAGGGTGCGATGTCGGCGATCCATGCTCACGGTACCGAAGAGCAGAAACAGACCTACCTGACGCGCATGACCGCCGGCAGTTGGACCGGCACCATGTGCCTGACCGAAGCCCATTGCGGTACCGATCTGGGTATCATCAAGACCCGCGCCGTGCCGCAGGCGGATGGCAGTTACGCGATCTCCGGCAGCAAGATCTTCATCTCCGCCGGCGAGCACGACATGAGCGCCAACATCGTTCACCTGGTGCTGGCCAAGTTGCCCGACGCGCCGGCTGGCACCAAGGGCATTTCGCTGTTCATCGTGCCCAAGTTCCTGCCCGATGCGCAGGGCGAGGCGGGTGCGCGCAATGCCGTATCCTGTGGCTCGATCGAACACAAGATGGGCATCAAGGCCTCGGCCACCTGCGTGATCAACTTCGATAACGCCAAGGGCTTTCTGATCGGCGAGGCCAACAAAGGCCTCAACTGCATGTTCACCATGATGAACCACGCACGCCTGGGCACCGGCATGCAGGGGCTTTGCCTGGGTGAGACGAGCTTCCAGGGCGCGATCAAATACGCCAACGAGCGCCTGCAGATGCGTGCGCTGACCGGGCCGAAAGCGCCGGACAAGGCCGCCGACCCGATCATCGTGCACCCCGATGTGCGCCGCATGCTGTTGACCATGAAGGCCTTCAACGAAGGCAATCGGGCGTTGGCCTACTTCACCGCGCAATTGCTGGACGTCGCCCACGCCAGCGACAGTGAGGAAAAGCGCCAGGAGGCGGAGAACCTGCTGGCCTTCCTCACGCCGATCTGCAAAGCCTTCATGACCGAGACCGGCCTGGAGGTGACCAATCACGGCATGCAGGTGTTCGGCGGCCATGGCTTTATCCGCGAGTGGGGCATGGAGCAATTGGTGCGTGACTGCCGCATCGCGCCGATCTACGAGGGTACCAATGGCATCCAGGCGCTCGACCTGCTCGGGCGCAAGGTGCTCGGCAGCCAGGGCAAGTTGCTGCGCGGCTTTACCAAGATCGTGCACAAATTCTGCGAAGCGCAGGCGCAGCACCCGCAGCTCAGCGGCTATGTGGCCCAGTTGGCGACACTGAATGCGGCGTGGGGCGAGCTGACCCAGAAAGTCGGCATGGCCGCCATGAAGAACCCGGACGAGGTCGGCGCCGCTGCCCTGGATTACCTGATGTACTCCGGTTACATCATCCTCGGCTATTTCTGGCTGCGGATGGCGGTGGTTGCTCAGGGCCGGCTCGATGCCGGGGCTGGCGAAGCCGCCTATTACCAGGCCAAGTTGGCGACCTGCGCGTTCTACTTCAAACGCCTGCTGCCGCGCACTGCCGCGCACCGGGCCGCAGTGGAAGCCGGCAGTGATTGCCTGATGCAGTTGCCGGCCGAGCAGTTCGCGCTCTGACCAGCGGTAAAATTGCTCAAAAGGCCCGCCTTCCGGCGGGCTTTTTTGTGCTCCAGGTGGTGTGATCTGCTGGTGACCGTTTGGTCATAACTGGACCCTATGTGTCTTAAAAGTTGTTCGGGTAAACTCCAAAGTCTGCGTCATACCGGCCGGTAGGCCGCTCCGTTGGATCGTTCGAGGATCGCCACATGGCTGACTACAAAGCACCCCTGCGCGACATGCGCTTCGTCCTCAATGAAGTATTCGAGGTCGCCAAACTCTGGACCGAATTACCGGCCCTGGCGGAAACCGTCGATGCCGATACCGCCGAGGCGATCCTCGAGGAAGCCGGCAAGGTCACCGCGAAGACCATAGCCCCGCTCAATCGCAGCGGCGACGAAGAAGGCTGCCGTTGGAGCAACACTGAAGTCAGCACCCCGACAGGTTTCCCCGAGGCTTATAAAGTCTACGGCGAAGGTGGCTGGGTCGGTGTCGGCGGTGATCCGAACTACGGCGGCATGGGCATGCCCAAGGCCCTCGGCGCGCAAGTGGAAGAAATGCTCAACTCGGCCAACCTCTCGTTCGGCCTGTACCCGATGCTGACCGCCGGCGCCTGCCTGTCGATCAACGCCCACGCCAGCGAAGAGCTCAAGCAGGCCTACCTGCCGAACATGTATGCCGGGGTCTGGGCCGGTTCCATGTGCCTGACCGAGCCGCACTCCGGTACCGATCTGGGCATCATCCGCACCAAGGCCGAGCCGCAGGCGGATGGCAGCTACCGGGTCAGCGGCACCAAGATATTCATCACCGGCGGCGAGCACGACCTGACCGAGAACATCATCCACCTGGTACTGGCCAAGCTGCCGGATGCGCCGGCGGGCTCGAAAGGCATTTCGTTGTTCCTAGTGCCAAAGTTCATGGTCAATGCCGATGGCAGCCTGGGCGAGCGCAACGCCGTGGCCTGTGGCTCGATCGAACACAAGATGGGCATCCAGGGTTCCGCGACCTGCGTGATGAACTTCGACGGCGCCACCGGCTACATCATCGACGGGCCGAACAAAGGCCTGGCGGCGATGTTCACCATGATGAATTACGAGCGTCTGGGCGTCGGTATCCAGGGCTTGGCGGCCGGTGAGCGCTCCTACCAGAACGCCATCGAATACGCCCGCGATCGTCTGCAAAGCCGCGCGCCGACCGGCCCGGTGGCGAAAGACAAGGTGGCCGACCCGATCATCGTGCACCCGGACGTGCGCCGCATGCTGCTGACCATGAAAGCCAGCAACGAGGGCGGCCGCGCCTTCTCCACCTATGTCGCCATGCAACTGGACACCGCCAAGTTCAGCGAAGACCCGAGCACCCGTAAGCGTGCGGAAGAGCTGGTGGCGCTGCTGACGCCGATTGCCAAGGCCTTCCTCACCGACCTCGGTCTGGAAACCACCGTGCACGGCCAGCAGATCTTCGGCGGTCACGGTTTTATCCGCGAGTGGGGCCAGGAGCAGCTAGTGCGCGATGTGCGTATCACCCAGATCTACGAAGGCACCAACGGTATCCAGGCGCTGGACCTGGTCGGGCGCAAGATCGTCGGCAGCGGCGGCGCGTTCTACAAGCACTTTGCCGATGAGATCAAGACCTTTACCGGCAGTGCCGGCGCTGAACTGGCCGAGTTCGTCGAGCCGCTGAAAGCGGCCGTGGCCAACCTCGATGACTTGACCGAATGGCTGCTGCAAAGCGCCAAAGGCAATCCGAACGAGATCGGCGCCGCCTCGGTCGAGTACCTGCATGTGTTCGGCTACACCGCGTACGCCTACATGTGGGCATTGATGGCCAAGGCCGCGCTGGGTAAGGAAACGCAGGACGAGTTCTACGCCAGCAAGCTGGGTACCGCGCGTTTCTACTTCGCCCGTCTGCTGCCGCGGATTCATTCGCTCACGGCTTCGGTCAAGGCTGGCAGTGAGTCGCTGTACTTGCTGGATGCCGCGCAGTTCTAAGGCATTCGAAATAGCAGAAAAAAGCCCCGCCGATGCGGGGCTTTTCTTTTCGCGCAAGGAGAGGGCTCGCCAGCAAACGGGCCGTTACGGATAAACCACGCGCCTGCCAACGGTAGGCGCGGGCTGGCCCGCGAAGCGCTTGAGCGTTACTCCTGAGTCAACTGATCCGCCGCCGCCGGCGCATCGATAAAGCGGTTGCGGGTGCCTTGCAGTGCCTCGATCTGGTCATTGCGGGCTTTCTCCTGCGCGTCCGGCGGGTCGATCTGGTTCCAGCGCTGGTACATCTGCAGCTGGCCGACAATCGGCAGGTCATATTCGCTGTGCATGTAGAAGATGGCCCGCGCCACGTTGCCCTTGGCTTCATCGCGAGGTTCGATCAATTGGAAGCTGGCTTTCAGGTCGCAGCCGATATCGCTGAACTTGCTCGGTACGCTGTCGTCGAGCTCACCGAACAAGGCATTGCGCCGCGCCAGCTCGACCCGGCTCATCTCCGGGTAAAGGTTGTGCAGATCGGCGAGCATGTAGGGGTATTGCGGGTTCGACACCGTGCACTGGTTGTCGGTCATGCAGCGCAGGGCCGATTTGATCTGTTTGCCGCTGTACACCAGGCTGGCGATGACCTGGCCGCGTTCGGCGCTGAAAGGCGTGCCGCAATACAGTGAGGTCCCGCCGTTGGCGTAGAGCTGTTTCCAGAAGAATTGCTCGACGGCCACCTTGGGGTCGGAGAGTTGGTTTTGTCCGCCGGCGAAAGCCTGGGAGGCGGCACAAGCCGCTAGACAAGAGAGGGCGATCACAACTGCACGCATGGTCTTGGCTCTTGGACCGCCGTGTCGGGGTCTGTTGTTTTTGTAGGACAGATTCAGTCTAACAAGTCCTTCGTCACAAAAGGAAGCCAAGCGGACGCTTGGTTGGTTTGTAAGCTTTGGCTTACATAGTGTGCTGCCGATCGCCGCTATCGCCTCTTGGTGTGCGCGGGTAGTCTGCAGGCATGGACGTTGCGCAGGAAGCGCCTAGGAAAGAACAGGGATACGCTGGATTCCGCCAGGACGGTGGAGCGATTACGGATGTCAGGATTCAGTCTGCAAAGCCCCGCTTCGGTGGGGTTTTCTTTTTTCGGCGTTTGACCGGTCCATCTCACGACACACCTTGTTGCATCTGCTGCAGGTCCCGACTCAAGCGATTTCTGCGCCGATCAGGTCTGCGAGCAGGGTGACTTGCGTCGGCACGCGGCGGCTCCAGGCTCAGCCGCTAGACCGCAGTTTCCTCAGCGACCTTCTGCAACAGCGCTCAAGTGGCGCCTTCTCCGTCAGTGGCGACTAGGCCCGGGCAACGTGAGGACGGCCATGAACCCTGTAGGTAAAGCGCTCTGGTACATCGAGAGTCATCATGCCAGCGAGTTGTCGCCGGCGCAGATCACCACGCTCTGTGCGCTGTCGCGGTTCAGCCGGTCGCGGGCATTCGGGGGGACGATCGGGTATACGGTGATGCGCTACTTGCGTGGCCGACGGCTGAGCGAAGCCGCGCGCGGTTGGCCGCTGGCGCGCCGGATATTCTCAGCGTCGCGCTCGACGCCGGCTATGGTTCTCACGAAGCCTTCACGCGGGCGTTCCGCGAGCAGTTCGGCATCACGCCGGAAAGCCTGCGCGCGCAGCACAACCTTGAGTGCATCGCTTTGGTGGAGCCTTCAGAATGGATAACGTGCAAATCATCGACCTCCAGCCACCCCGCTTGGAAACCAGTGAGCCCCTGCTGATTGTCGGCCTGGGCGAGCGTTTCAGCGTCGAGACGAACGAAGGCATTCCAACCCTGTGGCAGCGCTTCGTCCCATACATCGGCAATATCCCCGGCCAAGTCGGCTGGCGCACCTATGGCGTCTGCTGCGACAGCGACGGCAATGGCATGTTCGACTACATCGCGGGTGTCGAGGTCGCGAGTTTCGAGGGTATCGTGGAGCCGTTTCGCCGAATCAGAATTCCCCAGCGCCGTTATGCGGTGTTCACGCATCAGGGCCATATCTCGACAATCCGCGACACCGTCAACAGCATCTGGAACCAGTGGTTGCCGCAGTCTGGCTATCAAGTGGCGGATGCGCCGGAATTCGAACGCTACAGCGAGGATTTCAACCCGCTGGCGGGGACCGGTTTTGTGGAGATTTGGCTGCCGGTCGAGACGTGACTGCAGCAAGCGCTATCGGGCGAACGAGGTGCGACGCTATTGCCGCGCTGGCGAAGCAAATGCCGCCGCGTGGCTGTCCGAGGGCTCCCGCGTGTCGGCGCGAGAATCCTCGGTATGGGCACTCAGCCCTTGGCGTGTTGCTCTACCCATTGGGCATAGGCATTGATGAACTTCTGCAGGAACGGCCGGATACCATCGCCAAGCATGCCGGCCTCTTCGAAGAAACTGCCGGCGCCGCCCAGATAAGCCTCTGGCTGCTGCATCATCGGTACATCGAGGAAGACCATGGACTGGCGCAGGTGGTGGTTGGCGCCGAAGCCGCCCACCGCCCCCGGCGAGGCGCTGAGCACCGCCCCCGGCTTGCCGCTGAAGGCGCTTTTGCCATAGGGGCGTGAACCCACGTCGATGGCGTTCTTCATCGGCGCCGGCACCGAACGGTTGTATTCCGGGGTGACGAACAGTAGCGCGTCGGCGGCTTTGAGCTTGGCGCGGAAGGCGGCGTAGGCCTCGGGTGGTGGGTCGATGTCGATGTCTTCGTTGTACAGCGGCAACTCGCCGATCTCGACAATTTCCAGCTTCAGCGAAGGGGGTGCCAGGTCGGCCAGGGCCAGGGCGAGTTTGCGGTTGATGGAGGCCTTGCGCAGGCTGCCGACCAGAACGGCGACGTGGTGAACCTTGCTCATGATGACTCCTTGCACGCTACGGATAGGGGCGAACGGGGAAGGTCTGAGCTGAAAACTATAGCCGCGCGCGGCGAGGAAGGTCGCCTGAGTCGCTGCGTGCGCCCAGCCGCTAAAGCCTGTTCGGCGCTCAGGGCTGCGGAGCCTGGCGTTTCGGTGGCTTGAAGGCGCCGAGCAAGTCCTCGACGAAAGCCATTTGCGCCTCGCTGGGTTGGCGGCCGCGATGGCTGGCCAGATGAAAGCGCACGCTGAAACCCAATTGCTGCGCCAGCAGCGCGCGCAGTCGACCCCGTGCCACCCAGGGGGAGGCGATATGCTCGGGCAAGTAGCCGATATGGGCACCGGAGAGCAGAAAGGCCAGGGTGCCTTCGACCTGTTCGCTGCGTGCGCTGCTGGCGCCGGACTTCCACGGTTCGTCGAGCTGGATGAAGCGATAGGGGTGGTGCACGCCATCTTCGCCCAGCAACTGCTCCAGGCTGATTTCGCTCTGTTCGAATAGCCGATGGCCGAGGCCGCAATACAGCACTTGTTCTTCCTCGAACAGCAAGCGGTGATCGAGTGCCGCCTGGGCGCCGGAGAAGTAGCCGATAGCCAGGTGCAATTGATCCTGCAGCAGGCGTCGCTCCAGCTCGGCCGGCATGGCGCTGATCAGCTCGATCTGTACCGCCTGGTTGCGCTGACGAAAACGTTGGATGGCCGCACCGACCCGTTCCAGCACCTGCGCATCGAGGGCTTCGGAGAGGCCGATGCTGAGCTCGCCAAGCAGTTTGTCGGCCATGCCCTGGGCTTCGCCCTTGAAGGTTTCGATGGCGGCAAACAGCTTGCGGGTGGCTTGCAAGACTTCCTCACCCTTGGGAGTCAGGCGAAAGCCGGCCTTGCCGCGCTCGCACAGACGAAAGCCCAGACGGGTCTCCAGCTTGGCCATCTGCGTGCTGATGGTCGACTGGCCGATCCCCAGCTCGCCTTGTGCCGCACTGAAGCCGCCGCATTCGACCACGCTGACGAACAGCCGCAGCAGTTGCAGGTCGAGGTCGCGGACTTGGCTGAGCATGGCGGCTCCAAACATTGATCGTGGTGAATGCCAAAGTAGCACACTTCATATTTATCAGAAGCAAGCCAGGTTGCAGGATGGCGTCAGGCAAAACTCAAACCCCAATGAGGAGTTCCACTCATGCGTATGGCCCTCTGGCCCTTATTGCTCTTTTGCGTGTTGCCCGTGCACGCGGAAGAGAAGGCCCTGAACCTCTACAGCTGGTCCGCCTATATCCCGGAGCAGGCGCTCAAGGACTTTCAGCGGGAGAGCGGCATCCAGGTCAAATACGACATCTTCGACAGTGCCGAGGCGCTGGACAGCAAACTGCTCACCGGCGGCAGCGGCTACGACGTGGTGTTCCCGGCCTCCAGCGGGTTGGCGCGGGCGATCAAGGCCAAGGCCGTGCAACCGGTCGAACAGGCGCAACTGAAGCATTACGCCAACCTCGACCCCGAACTGCTGGCCAAACTGGCCAGTGCCGACCCGGGCAACCGCTACGGAGTGCCCTACACCTGGGGCACGGTCGGTCTGGGCCTGAATAAAGAGGCGGTGACGAAGCGCATTCCCGACGCGCCACTGAACAGCCTCGATCTGCTGTTCAAGCCGGAATATGCCAGCAAGCTCAAGGACTGCGGCATCGCCGTGCTGGATTCGCCGCAGGAAGTGATCAGCATCGCCCTCAATTACCTCGGTCACGACCCCTACAGTACCGACGCGGCCGAGCTGAAACAGGTGCAGCAACTACTCGCCGAGCTGCAGCCGAACCTGCGTTATGTCGGCACCGGTCGGCATATCGATGACCTGGCCAAGGGCGAGATCTGCCTGGCGCTGACCTACAACGGGGACGCCGGCATGGCCGCCGCCCGCGCCAGCGAGGCGAAGCAGCCGTTCGAGGTGCTCTACCGCATTCCGAGTGAGGGCACGCTGATCTGGTTCGACACCATGGCGATCCCGGTGGATGCGCCGCACCCGCAGGCCGCGCTCGCCTTCATCGACTACATGCTGCGCCCGGAGGCGATCGCCGAGCTGACCAACAGCGTGTACTTCGCCAACGCCAACAGCGCCGCCACGCCACTGGTCGACCCTGCTGTAAGTGGCGATCCGGACATCTACCCGCCGCAGGACGTGCGTGCACGGCTGTTCAGCGAACAACTGCTGTCGCTGCGCACGCAGCGCGAGCGCACCCGCATCTGGTCCAGTTTCCGCACCCAGTACTGAGGAGTTCAGCATGGAAGAGTTTCAGGGTAACGATCTCGCCATCACGCGCGACAGCCTGTATGGCACCTTTTCCGAACCGACCTACGCCGGCGTCACCAGCTTTATGCGCCGGCGCTACACGCGGGACCTGCGCGGCGTCGATCTGGTGGTCAGCGGCGTGCCGTTCGACACCGCCACCACCAACCGCCCGGGTACCCGCTTCGGCCCGCGGGCGATCCGCGCCGCCTCGGTGACCAGTGCCTGGGAGCGCCACTATCCCTGGGAGTTCGATCCCTTCGATCATCTGGCGGTGATCGATTACGGCGATTGCAACTTCGACCACGCCCAGCCGCAGCAGACGCCGGCGGCCATCGAGGCGCATGCCGAGCACATCCTCGAGGCCGGCTGCGGCATGCTGACCCTGGGCGGTGACCACTTCATCAGCTACCCGCTGCTCAAGGCCCATGCGAAGAAACACGGCGCCCTGTCCCTGGTGCATTTCGACGCCCACAGCGATACCTGGCCGGATACCGACGATGGCGTACAGGGAGTCAATCACGGCACCATGTTCTACTACGCCGCCCGCCAGGGCCTGGTGGATCCGGCGCGCTCGGTGCAGATCGGCCTGCGTACCACCAATGATGACGTGATGGGTTTCCAGGTGCTGGATGCCCGCCAGGTGCATCGCAACTCGCCGGAGGTCATCGCCGAGCTGATTCGCGCACGGGTCGGCGACAACCCGGTGTACCTGACCTTCGACATCGACTGTCTCGATCCGGCCTTCGCGCCCGGCACCGGTACGCCGGTCTGCGGCGGGTTGAGCACGCATCAGGCGCTGGAGATCCTCCGTGCATTGCGCGGCATCAACCTGGTCGGGATGGATGTGGTGGAGGTCTCGCCGCCTTACGACAACGCCGAAGTGACCGCGCTGGCCGGGGCGACCATCGCCATGGAGATGGTTTGCCTGTATGCCGCGCGGCACAAACTTGGCTGAGCCCGCAGGGGTGGCGCCGGGCCCTGGCTCAGCCGATACGTGACTGGCTGAGCCCGTTGCCGCGCAGATATTGAATGGCAGGCGGCAGCGGAACCATGGGCGGCTGAGCGTGGTCGATTATCGGGTACAGCCCAGCCGGGCCAACTCAAGGGAGTTATCTCATGGACCTGATCCGCATCCTGATCGCCATCCTGCTGCCGCCGCTCGGCGTGTTTCTGCAAGTCGGTTTCGCCGGCGCCTTCTGGCTGAATATCCTGCTGACCCTGTGCGGCTACATCCCGGGGATCATCCACGCGGTATGGATCATCGCCAAGCGTTGACGCCGTACAAGGCCCGCCGCCGAAAGCAAAAAGCCGCGCCATTGCGCGGCTTTTCATTGAGCGTTGATGCTGCCGGATCATGAATCCCGAGGCTATTGGCTCGAGACTGAGCGGTTACTGCCGAGGATTGCCAGTTGCCTGCACAATTCTCTGATGGAGTTGGTGGGCCCACACGGACTCGAACCGTGGACCAAAGGATTATGAGTCCTCTGCTCTAACCAACTGAGCTATAGGCCCTGGAAAGCCGGCGGATTATACCGGCGCCTTGTGTGGAGCGCCAATCGAACGGTGCGGGCCGAGAAAAGTGTTGGCGAAAAGCTCGGCAGGCAAGGGTCGGCTGACGATGAAACCTTGGATATGTTCGCAGCCTTCGCTGGCGAGGAACTGTTCCTGGGCCTTGGTTTCCACGCCTTCGGCGATCACGGTCAGTTGCATGCTGCGCCCGAGGGCGATGATGGCGCGGGTGATGGCGGCGTCGTGCGGGTCCTCGGGCAGGCCGCGGACGAAGGACTGGTCGATCTTCAAGGTGTCCAGCGGCAGGCGTTTCAAGTAACTCAAGGAGGAGTAGCCCGTGCCGAAGTCGTCGATGGCCAGTTGTACGCCCAGGCGTTTCAGCTCGTGGAGGATGGCCAGGGCTTCTTCGGTTTGGCTCATGATGAAGTTCTCGGTGATCTCCAGTTGCAGCAGGGCCGGTTCGAGGTTGTGGCGCTTGAGCAGGCCGTCGATGCGTTCGACCAGCTCTGGCTGGCGCAGTTGCGCGCCGGCGAGGTTGACCGACAGTGAACCGAAGGGGGCGTGCCGCTTCTGCCATTCGCCCATCTGCCGGCAGGCCTCCTGTAGAACCCAATCACCCAGTGGCAGGATCAGGCCGCAGTCTTCGGCCAGTGGAATGAAACGCTCGGGGGGAACTTCGCCGAGTAGCGGGTGATGCCAGCGGATCAGGGCTTCCGCGCCGACCAGGCGGTGCGTGCCGAGGGACAGCTTCGGTTGGTAGTCGAGGCTCAGTTCCCCGCGCTCCAGGGCTCGACGCAGCTCATGCTCCAGCGCCATGCGCTCGGTGGCTTGCACCGTCAGGTCGCGGGTGTAGAGTTCGGCGCGGTTGCGGCCCTTGGCTTTGGAGCGGTACATGGCGGCATCGGCGTTCTTCACCAGTGTGGCGACGTCGTTGCCATCCTGCGGGAAAAGGCTGACGCCGATGCTGGCGCTGATGAAGAACTCGTGCCCGTCGGCGTGGAAGGGCGCGGCAAGGCCCGCCAGTACTTTGTTGGCGACGTGTTCGGCGTCAGCGGGTTGCTGCAGGCCAGGCAGCAGGATGATGAATTCATCGCCTCCCAGGCGGGCAACGGTGTCGATATCGCGCAGTTGTTCCTTGAGGCGCAGGGCGATGGCTTTCAGCAGCAGGTCGCCGACCGGGTGGCCGAGGCTGTCGTTGATGTGTTTAAAGCGGTCGAGGTCGAGGAACAGTACCGCGCCCTGGCGATCGTCGGCGTGGGCGTCGCTCAACCCGGCGCGCAGACGGTTCTCGAAGAGCAGGCGGTTGGGCAGGCCGGTGAGCGGGTCATGGTGGGCCTGATAGTCGAGGGTGGCCTGCGCATCCTTGAGGGTGGAGATGTCGGCGAAGACGCCGACGAAGTGGGTTGTCAGCGCTTCGCTGTTGCGCACGGCGCTGATGGTCAGCCACTCGGGGTAGAGTTCGCCATTCTTGCGCCGGTTCCAGATTTCCCCTTGCCAGTGCCCCTCGGAGTCCAATTGGTGCCACATGGCCGTGTAGAACGCACTGTCGTGCCGGCCGGAGGCGAGCAGGCGCGGTGACTGGCCGAGGGCATCCTGTTCGCTGTAGCCGGTGATTTCGCTGAAGGCACGGTTCACGGCGGTAATGCGTTGCTGGGTGTCGGTGATCATCACTCCTTCGGCGGTGCTTTCGAAGACGGTGGCGGCTTGCTGCAGTTTCTCTTGTGTCTGCAGGCGCTCGGTGACGTCGCGGGCGATGGTCAGCAGGCAACTTTCGCCATTGATGTGCATGATCTGGGTCGACAGTTCGCAGACTTTCAGCTCGCCGCTGCGGGTGCGGATCGGCGCGGTGAAGTCGCGCACGACGCCATGCTTGCCGAGCAGTTGCATGATTCGTTGGCGATCCTCGGGGTTGTGCCAAAGGCCCAGGTCGATCGTGGTGCGGTCGGCTATGTCGCTGCCGCCATAACCGCTGATGCGGGCGAAACCTTCGTTGACTTCCAATAGCAGGCCATCGCTCATGCGGGTCAGCAGCAGCCCGTCAGGCGAGGAATGGAAGGCCTTGGCGAACTTCTCTTCGGATATCTGCAGGCGTTGCTGGGTCTCTTTCAGCTGACTGATATCGCGCACCACGACCACCAGTGCCGGGGTGTCGGCGAGCTGGAAGGGTTGCGCCGAGATCAGCCCGGTGAACAGTTGGCCGTCATGTTTGCGGAAGGGCATTTCCAGGTTGCGCAGAGCGCCGTTCTGCAGGCGTTGCAGCACGCTGGGGCCGACGCCCGGGATGCCCCAGATGTTGAGTTCGGTCGCGGTTTTGCCCAGGGCGTTGGCGATCGGGATGCCGGTCTGCTCCTCGAAGGAGGCGTTCACTTCCAGCAGGCAGCCGTCGGAGCGGCGGGCTATGACCAGTATGTCCGGGCATTGCTGGAAGACCGAGGCGAACTTCTGTTCCGAGAGGCGCAGGGCCTGCTCGATCTGCTTGGTTTCGGTGATGTCGATCATCAGGCCGCGTAACAGCACGCTATCGCCATTCGGGATCAGGGTAACGATGTCGTGGATCCAGACGATGCGCCCATCGACGGCGTACATCCGATAATCGAGGCTGTGGTCACGCAGAGCCTTGCATTCATTGTGGCAGTAGTCGAATGCCCGCTGGCGGTCGTCGGGGTGCAGTGTGCGTTGCCAGAAGTCGGGCTTTAGCCAGTCGGCAAGCGGGTAGCCGAGCAGCTTCTCGGCGTGCGGCGAGACGTAGGTGTAGCCGTAGTCGCTCATGCGCGCTTCCCAGGTGATGGCCGAGAGGCTTTCGACCAGGCCGCGATAGTGCTGCTCGCTACTGCGCAGTTGTTGCTCCAGTGCGCTGCGCCCGGCTATTTCGGCGCTCAGGCGGCGGTTGATGCGGATCACCATGGCGAAGATGGCCAGTCCAAGCAGCAGTCCCAGCAGCGCTGGCAGGCTATAGCGCTGGATCTGTGGCCAGAGGCTGCGCTGGTCCAGTACGCCGCCGACCCAGGGCTCCTGCAGGGCGGCGATTTCGGCGCTGCTCATGTCGGCGAAGAGCTTGTCGAGAATCCCCACCAGGATGGCTTGGTCACGTGGTGCGGCCATGGCCAACTGGTAGCGATAGGGTGTTTCGCCGCTTATGTACAGGCCTTCCAGCTTGAGTTGGCGCAGGCTCCAGATGCTGGATGCCAGGTCGCCGATCATGGCGTCGGCCTGACAGGTGGCGAGGGCCTGCAAGGCGGCATTGACGCTAGGCAGCGGCAGCAGGTTGAGATCCGGGTGCTGGTTACGCAGCAGCTCGTGGGGCGCATAGTCTTCGACTACGGCGATTTTGAGCCCGTAGAGGTCTTTCAGTACGCGCGGTTGTGGACCGCCCTTGCGGGCCATGATGACAATCGGGAAGTCCAGATACGGCCGGGTGAAGGCCAGGTAGGTCTGCCGTTCGGGGGTCGCCATGATGCCGGGGAGCAAATTCAGCTGGCTGGCCTTGGCCTGCGCCAGCACCGCACTCCAGCTGCTCGGCTCCACGGGCTGGAGACTGACGCCCAGGCGCTTCTCGATCAGTGCTATGTAGTCGGCGGCCAGGCCTTGGTAGCGCCCTTGTTCGTCGCGAAACTCGAAGGGTGGCCAGGAGGCGTCGACCCCCAGGCGCAGGGTCGGATGCGCAGCCAGCCAGCTGCGCTCTTCTTGGCTAAGGGTCAATGCAACAGCCGGGGCTGCCCAGTACGCCAAACACAACAGGAGAATGGCCAGCAGTCGCGGCATGGCGGAGCCTCAATACAACGCAGGTGTATTGGCGAGTGTAGCCGGGCTGCTAATTCTAAGCACTCAGAAAGCAGAACCCCCAGCTAGGCCGGGGGTTCTGGTGTTACTCGTCGAGGAAGGAGCGCAGATGCTCGCTTCTCGTCGGGTGGCGCAGCTTGCGTAGCGCCTTGGCTTCGATCTGCCGGATCCGCTCTCGGGTCACGTCGAACTGTTTACCGACTTCCTCGAGGGTGTGGTCGGTATTCATATCGATGCCGAAGCGCATGCGCAGTACCTTGGCTTCACGGGCAGTGAGGCCGGCCAGCACTTCGCGGGTCGCTTCCTTGAGGCTTTCGACCGTGGCTACATCGATCGGCGACTGCATGGTGGAGTCTTCGATGAAGTCGCCCAGGTGGGAATCTTCATCATCACCGATCGGGGTTTCCATGGAGATCGGCTCTTTGGCGATCTTCAATACCTTGCGGATCTTGTCCTCAGGCATTTCCATGCGCTCACCCAGCTCTTCCGGAGTCGGCTCGCGGCCCATCTCCTGCAGCATCTGGCGAGAGATGCGGTTGAGCTTGTTGATCGTCTCGATCATGTGCACCGGAATACGGATGGTGCGCGCCTGGTCGGCGATCGAGCGGGTGATCGCCTGGCGAATCCACCAGGTGGCGTAGGTCGAGAACTTGTAGCCGCGACGGTATTCGAACTTGTCCACCGCCTTCATCAGGCCGATGTTGCCTTCCTGGATCAGGTCGAGGAACTGCAGGCCGCGGTTGGTGTACTTCTTGGCGATCGAGATCACCAGGCGCAAGTTCGCTTCAACCATTTCTTTCTTCGCACGGCGGGCCTTGGCCTCGCCGATCGACATGCGACGGTTGATATCCTTGATCTCGGACAGCTTCAGGCCGGTATCGGCTTCAAGTGCGGCGAGCTTCTGCTGGCAGCGCTGGATGTCGGCCTGCAGGCGACCGATGGCCTCGGCGTATTTGCTCTTGCCTTTGGCCAGTTGATCGGTCCAGCTTTCGTCGATCTCATGGCTGGGGAACTGGCGCAGGAAATCGGCGCGCGGCATGCGGGCATCACGTACGCAGAGTTGCATGATGGCGCGTTCCTGGGCGCGCAGGCGCTCCAGGGCGTCGCGGACACGCACAACCAAGGCGTCGAACTGCTTGGGTACCAGCTTGATCGGCATGAACAGGTCGGCCAGCTCTTTCAGCTCGGCAATGGCTTGCTTGCTGTCACGGCCGTGCTTTTTCAGCACTTTCTTGGCTTTTTCCAGCTGTTCGGCCACCGCGCCGAAGCGTTGACGAGCGATTTCCGGATCCGGACCGCCGTCGCCTTCCTCTTCTTCCTCGGTGTCGCCTTCGGCTTCTTCGTCTTCGGTTTCAGCTTCGGCGGCAGCGCCGTCCTTGATCACCGGGACCGGTACTTCGGCGGGCGCGGCAATACCGTCATCCGGGTCGATGTAACCGCTGAGAACCTCGGCCAGTCGCCCACCTTCGGTGGTGACGCGAGTGTATTCGGCCATGATGCTGTCGACGGTACCCGGGAAATGGGCGATAGCGCCCATCACTTCGCGGATGCCTTCCTCGATGCGTTTGGCGATTTCGATTTCGCCTTCGCGAGTCAGCAGCTCCACCGTGCCCATTTCGCGCATGTACATGCGCACCGGGTCGGTGGTACGACCGATATCGGTTTCCACCGCGGCCAACGCGGCAGCGGCTTCTTCCGCGGCGGCCTCGTCGGTGTCGGCTTCAGCCAATAGCAGGGCATCCGCGTCCGGGGCGCTTTCGAAAACGTTGATCCCCATGTCGTTAATCATGCGGATGATGTCTTCCACCTGTTCCGGATCGGAAATATCCTCCGGCAGGTGGTCGTTGACCTCGGCGTAAGTCAGGTAACCCTGCTCACGACCACGGCTGATCAACTCTTTGAGGCGAGACTGTTGTTGCGCTTTTCCGGACATAACACCCTATCCACTGAAGGTCTTGGCGGGCAAAAAAACAAGCCGAGGATTATACCTGAGCAGGGACCTCACGCGCCAGTTGAGGTCGGGGTGATGGGAGTAATAGTGCGGCTGAGCAAGTCGCGCAGCTGGTCTTTTTCCTCTGCGCTCAATTCACTTTGACGTGCTTTGCGCAGCAAATGTTCCAGGCTGCGCTCGCGTTGGCGGGCTGCAAGACTGGTTATGGTGTCGAAAAACTGTTGTTCAAGGTTGTCGGCCTGAATCAGCCATTCCTTTTCGGCCAGCGCCTTGAGCAGGCGACCTTGTTCGGTGCCGTGCCAGCGAGCGATCAGTTGCAGTGAGCGTAGCTTGGGATTCTTCTGCAGGGCGCCGAGCAGGGCCACCAAGAGTTGCGCATAGGTATCGTTTTCCGCCGCGAAGTGGCTGGCGTCTTCGACCTTGTGAGCCAGTTCCGGGTGATGCAGCAGCGTGCGCAGGGCGGTCAGCGTGGGCGACTCCACCGGTGCGGCGACGCGCGGGGCTCTGGGTTGGAAGTCTGGGCGCTGGCCTTTCTTGTCCCAGGACTTTTCCCATTTCTTCTGCCCGCTGCCTTTCTGCCCGGATTTCTTCTGCCAATTCTGTTCCGGCGGTGGGCTGTAGGGTTCGTGCCCGTAGTCGGGGGCTACGTCGTAGTAGCCGTTCGGGTCGTAGCTGGGCGGTTCCTCGGTGGGTGCGGGGGCGTGCTGGATCGCCTGGCCGAGCGCCTCGCTGTTGAGGCCGGTGATTTCGCTGAGGCGCTGGCGCATCAAGGTGCGCAGGTTGGCGCCGGGTATTTTGTCGATCAGCGGTACGGCCAGGGTGGCGAGGTGCGCCTTGCCCTCCAGGGAGCGCGGGTCGGCTTCCTGGGTCAGTTGCTGGAAGAAGTAGTCGGCCAGCGGCTGTGCCTGCTGATTGATGCGGGCGCGAAAGGCGTCGGTGCCTTCGCTGCGCACCAAGGTGTCAGGGTCTTCGCCTTCCGGCAGGAACAGGAAGCGGGCGCGGCGGCCGTCTTGCAGGCTCGGCAGGGTCGACTCCAATGCGCGCCAGGCGGCGCTGCGGCCGGCCTGATCGCCGTCGAAGCAAAACAGGACGCTCGGCACGATGCGGAACAGACGCTTGAGGTGTTCTTCGCTGGTGGCGGTGCCGAGGGTGGCGACGGCGTTGCGCAAGCCCTGTTGGGCAAGGGCGATGACGTCCATGTAGCCTTCGACCACCATGACCTCGTCGAGGTCGCGGTTGCTCTTGCGCGCTTCATACAGGCCATAGAGCTCCTGGCCTTTATGGAATACCGGGGTTTCCGGCGAGTTCAGGTATTTCGGCTTGTCGTCGCCCAGCACACGGCCGCCGAAGGCAATGACGCGGCCACGGCTGTCGCGGATCGGGAAGATCACCCGGTCGCGGAAGCGGTCGTAGCGTTTGCCGCTCTCGGCGTTTTCGATCAGCAGGCCGGCATCGATCATGGCCTTTTGCTGCAGGGTGTCGCTGGCCAGGTGCTTGAGCAGGTTGTCCCAGCCGGGTGGGGCGAAACCCAGACCGAAATCGCGGGCGATCTCGCCCGACAGGCCGCGGCCTTTCAGGTAGTCCACGGCGGCTTTGCGCGTCGGGTGGCTTTTCAGCGCTTGCCGGTAGTAGTCGGCGGCGGCCGTCAGTAGCGGGTACAGTGGTGAGTCGGTCGGTTGCCGCGGTTTTTGGTTGCGGCCGGCGCTTTCTTCGCGCTGCACTTCCATGCCGGCGGACTTGGCCAGCTCCTCGACGGCCTGGACGAAGTCCAGGTTGTCGTGATCCATGATAAACCCGAGAGCATTGCCGCCGGCGCCGCAACCGAAACAGTAATAGAACTGCTTGTCCGGGCTGACGCTGAACGAGGGGGTCTTCTCTTTGTGGAACGGGCAGCAGGCGCTGAAGTTCTTGCCGGTTTTCTTCAATTGCACGCGCGAGCTGACCACGTCGACGATGTCGGTACGGTTTAGCAGGTCGTCAATAAAAGTCTGGGGTATCAGCCCGGCCATGGCGTTCTCGTAATCAGGCGAGTCGCCAGCATAGCTGCGGCGGAATCAGGAGGACAGACAGGCTTTCAATTGTTGGCTGACCAGTGCCATATCGACACGGCCTTGCACCTGAGGGCGCAATAGTGCCATCACTTTGCCCATGTCTGGCATGCCTTGGGCGCCACTTTCGACGATGGCTTGCCGGATCAGCGTACTGATCTCGCTCTCGTCCAATGGTTTTGGCATAAAGGCTTGAAGCACGACGATTTCGGCGGCTTCGACATCGGCCAGGTCTTTGCGACCGGCGTCGCTGAACTGACGCAAGGAATCGCGCCGCTGTTTGATCATCTTGTCGAGGATCAGCAGGGTGCGGGCGTCATCGACCTCGATACGCTCGTCAATTTCGATACGTTTAATATCGGCCATGGCGAGACGTAACGTCATCAGTCGAGGCTTGTCTTGGGCGCGCATGGCGTCCTTGATGGCCTCTGTGATGCAGGTCTTGATGCTGTGTTCGGTCATGCCGGGAGCCCGGCTTTGGGCCGGGCGTGGCAAAAACTGACTACGTGCGTCTGTGGATTAATACAGGCGTACGGCGCGGCGCTGTTCGCGCTGCACTTTCTTGGCGTGACGCTTGACTGCTGCTGCAGCTTTGCGTTTGCGCTCGGAAGTGGGCTTCTCGTAAAACTCGCGGCTGCGAACTTCGGCCAGAACACCGGCTTTTTCACAGGAGCGTTTGAAGCGACGCAGAGCTACGTCGAATGGTTCGTTCTCTTTAACTTTGACGGCGGGCATCCAGAGCTACCTTCGTTTATTACCGGGGTAGACGTACTCGTGGCAAATGGCGCTGGAGGACGTCGGTTTTTAAGGGTTGCGGATGTTAACGCCTCATCGCCAGGAATGCAAAGCCTCTGATCGAAAACCGCTGGCCGGAGCCTAGGTCGGAGATTATTATGCGCGCCTTCGAATTTGCCCAGGCTGAAGGGACAAACCCATGCTCGTACTGGGATTAGAAACCTCATGTGATGAAACCGGCGTCGCGCTGTATGACAGCGAGCGCGGGCTGTTGGCCGATGCGCTGTTCAGTCAGATCGACCTGCATCGCGCCTACGGCGGGGTGGTGCCGGAGCTGGCGTCGCGCGACCACGTCAAGCGTATGCTGCCGTTGATCCGTGAGGTGCTGGCTGAGTCCGGCTGTGTGCCTGGCGATATCGACGGCATTGCCTATACCGCCGGTCCCGGCCTGGTCGGGGCGTTGCTGGTCGGCGCCTCATGCGCGCAGGCGCTGGCCTTTGCCTGGGATATCCCGGCGCTGGGCGTGCACCACATGGAAGGGCACTTGTTGGCGCCGATGCTGGAAGAGCAGCCGCCGGAGTTTCCGTTCGTCGCTTTGTTGGTTTCCGGCGGGCATACCCAGTTGGTGCGCGTGGATGGCATTGGTCGTTATCAATTGCTCGGCGAGTCCCTGGACGATGCCGCCGGCGAGGCCTTCGACAAGACTGCCAAGATGATCGGCCTGGGCTATCCCGGCGGGCCGGAAATCGCCCGGCTGGCGGAAAGCGGCAGGGCAGGGCGTTTCGTTTTCCCGCGGCCGATGACTGATCGCCCTGGGCTGGATTTCAGTTTCAGCGGCTTGAAAACCTTTGCCTTGAACACCTGGCAGCAGTGCCGCAGCACTGGCGACGACGGTGAGCAAACCCGTTGCGACATCGCCCTGGCCTTCCAGCATGCGGTGGTGGAGACTCTGACCATCAAGTGTCGGCGTGCGCTGAAGCAGACCGATCTCAAGCGGCTGGTGATCGCCGGCGGCGTCAGCGCCAATCAGGCGCTGCGCCAGTCGTTGGAAAAAATGCTCGCCGAGCTCAAGGGCGAGGTCTTTTACGCGCGGCCGGCGTTTTGCACCGACAATGGCGCGATGATCGCCTATGCCGGGTGCCAGCGCCTGCAGGCCGGTCAGCATGAAGGGCCGAGCATCATGGTGCAGGCGCGCTGGCCGATGGAGCAGTTGCCGCCGCTCTGAGCGGTGAACCTGAGCCACTTTCAGCGGGTGGATTCAGAAGTGTCGTTCGCGCCCGGCCAGCAGGTCGCGTAGATTGCCGCGGTGCCGCCAGACGATCAGTGCGGTCAACGCGCACATCGGCAGGAGTGCCCCCGGTTGTTGCCACGCCAGCAGCGGCAGGGTCAGCGGTGTAGCGATCAGGGCGGCCAGCGAACTGGTGCGGGTGAGGAGAAAGGTCAGCGCCCAGGCGCCAACCGCCAGCAGCGCGGCCGGCGGGTAGAGGCCCAGCAGCATACCGGCGGCAGTGGCGACGCCCTTGCCGCCGCGCAAGTGAAAGTACAGCGGATAGAGGTGGCCGATAACCGCAGCCAGGCCAATCCAGGCTTGTTGCTGGATATTGAAGCCCAGTAGGTGCGCGATCAGGACGGGCAACAGGCCCTTGAGCAGATCGCCGAGCAAGGTCAGGATCGCCAGCTTCTTGCCCGCGACCCGCAGCATATTGGTCGCGCCGGGATTGCCCGAACCACTGGCGCGCGGATCCGGGCCACCCGCCAGACGGCTGAGCAGAATGGCGAAGGAAAGCGAGCCGAGCAGGTAGGCGAGGATCGCCAGCAACCAAAACATGGTATCCATTCCGGGGCGGGTAAGCCCCGATTCTAACGGGGCTTACCCGCCCTTGTCGTGCTGCGGAGCAGAGTGCTTGGACAGAGTGTTTATCGAAGGTCTGGAAGTCGACACCGTGATCGGTGCGTATGACTGGGAGCGTGACATTCGCCAGTGCCTGCGCCTGGACCTGAGTTTTGCCTGGGATAACCGCCTGGCGGCGGCCGGTGACGATCTGAGCAAGGCGCTCGACTATGCCAGCGTGGCGGCGCGAATCCAGGCGTTTGCCGCGCAAGCGCAGTTCATCCTGGTGGAAACCTTCGCCGAGCGCCTGGCCGAGACGCTGATGAGCGAGTTCCAGATTCCCTGGCTGCGCTTGAAGCTGACCAAGCCTGGCGCGGTGCCGGCAGCCAGTGGTGGTGTCGGTGTGGAGATCGAGCGCGGATGTCTCTGACCCCGATTCTGCTTGGCCTCGGTAGCAATATCGAGCGCGAAGCGCATCTGACCGCCGGTCTTGAGGCGCTGTCCGGCTTTCTGCAGGGCTTGCATTGCTCGCCGGTGTTCGAGAGTCAGCCGGTGGGGATCAAAAGCGGCCCCTTCTACAACCTGGTGGTGACCGCGCACACGGATTTGCCGTTGATCGAGTTGGACCGCCGTCTGAAGTTCATCGAGGCCGACAACGGCCGCTATGCGCCTGAGCGCAAGGGCCTGCCGCTGGATATCGATGTGCTGCTGTATGGCGAGCAGGTCGGCAATTTCGACGGCCTGATACTGCCGCGCGCGGAAATCCTGAAAAACGCGTTCGTGCTTTGGCCGCTGGCCCTGTTGGTGCCGCAGCGGCTGCATCCGGGGGTCGGTAAAACGTTTGCCGAACTCTGGGCCGAGGCGCGGATCGATCAGCAACTCTGGCCGGTGGCCTTCCAGTGGCGTGGCGGCGAGCTGACGCCGCCGGAGCTGAGCTTGGCGTTCCCCGCGCTATAACCGAAGCCGCGCCTACAAGGACTCTTTCCCAGAAATCTGCTTCAGGCTTTCAGCGCCTCGGCCTTGTACGCTTTGAGTGCGGTCAGGCGCTCACGCGTCAGCGCTTCTCCCAGCTCTGCACCTTTGAGGCCCTGCGCCAGTAACGGCTGAACCGTTACCGCGCGGGCTGCTTCGGCCGCGCCGCGCAGGTAGGCGGCCTGGGGGTAGTCGCGTTGCTCCAGGCCCAGACGGCCGCGGGCGTCCATTTCGCAGGCGCCGATGAACTCCTCGAAACGCGACGGCCGGCGATAGACGTCGAAGCGCTGTAGCAGCTCGAGCAGGGTTGCGGGTTTGAGCTCCAGGGCGCGATGACCGTGGGTGTGGTACTCGCCGACCAGCAGCGCCAGTTCCTGACAGTCACGCGGCGCCTTGCAGCGTTCGTTGACCGCGTGAATCAGGCGCAGGCCCTTCTGCTCGTGGGCGACATGTTGCGGCCACTCGGTTTCCGCTGTCAGGCCCTTGCCCAGGTCATGCAGCAGGCAGGCCCAGCGCACCGTCAGCGGCTGCGCATGCTCGGCGCATTGGCGCAGCACGCTGAGCACGTGGGTGCCGGTATCGATTTCCGGGTGGTGGGCGGCCGGCTGCGGCACGCCGAACAGGGCGTCGACTTCCGGCAGCAAGGCCTTGAGGGCGCCACAGCTGCGCAGCACGTCGATGAATATGTCCGGGCGTGGCTCCAGCAAGGCGCGGGACAACTCTTTCCAGCTGCGTTCGGGCGTCAGCGCCAGCAGCTCGCCGGATTCGCTGAGTTGGCGCATCAAGCCCAGGGTTTCGGCGGCGACGTGAAAACCCAGTGGCGCATAGCGGGCGGCGAAGCGAGCGACGCGCAGCACCCGCAGCGGGTCTTCGGCAAAGGCTGGAGAGACATGGCGCAGCAGGCCGGCGGCGAGGTCACGCTGGCCGCCGTAGGGGTCGTAGAGCACGCCGTGCTCGTCTTCGGCCATGGCGTTGATCGTCAGGTCGCGGCGGATCAGGTCTTCTTCGAGGGTGACCTCGGGGCTGGCATAGAAGGTGAAGCCGCCGTAGCCGCGTCCGCTTTTGCGCTCGGTACGGGCGAGGGCGTATTCCTCGCCGCTCTGCGGGTGGAGAAATACCGGGAAGTCATCCCCGACCGGGCGGAACCCCAGGGCCTGCATCGCTTCGGCCGTGGCGCCGACCACCAGCCAATCGATGTCGCTGACCGGGCGACCGAGCAAGCGGTCGCGCACTGCGCCGCCGACCTTGTAAATCTGCATGGGAAACCCCTCCGTTAGCGCGACAGCATAACCGCTGCGCCCTGAAAACGGAGGCTCAGTGGGCCTCGGGAATGTGTTGCAGTAGCGCGGCCACCGCGCGTTGTAGCTGTTCGGCGCTGTCCCAGGCGGGGCTCAGGCCGGTGCTGGCCAGCCCTTCCCAGAGTACCTGGTCGTGCAGGTCGGTTATCCGTACGCGCAGGGTGCCGGTTTCATCGTGCAGGCGGTGGATGGCCTGGTAGGTGCCGAGCGGGTTGGGTGGTGGCACATCGACGCGAAACTCCAGCGGGGTGTCGCGCACGGCCAGCCAGTAATACACCCGCAATTCGGCTTGCTGGCTTTGCTGATAACCGCGTGCGGCCAGGCCCTGGTGCAACAGCGATGCGAGTTGAGTGTAATGTTCGCGCAAAGGTAACTCGCTGCTGAGGGCTTGCTGCGGTGGCAACAACTGAAAACCATGGAGGCTCGCCAGGGCGGGCGTTGCGGCGTGCATCACGCGGATCTGCGGGATGTGGCTGGAACAGGTGGCCAGTGTCAGGCAGAGCAGCAAAACGACGAATACACGCATGGGGCGGCAAGCTCCGCGAACGATTGGTGCATGCTCGGCGGCAGCTTGCGAGCGGTCAACCGATCAAATGGGTGGGATGATCAGGTCAAGCCGTGGATAGTCGCCCGTGCTTTCCTGCTCGGATCTGGGGGGGACGTGCTGGGTCTGTACGATCTG
The DNA here is from genome assembly GCF_057838565.1 of Pseudomonas sp. KH_027. Classification (NCBI taxonomy): domain Bacteria; kingdom Pseudomonadati; phylum Pseudomonadota; class Gammaproteobacteria; order Pseudomonadales; family Pseudomonadaceae; genus Pseudomonas; species Pseudomonas sp. KH_027. Next base: position 4,319,103 of record NZ_CM174470.1, on the reverse strand, counting down.
CTCGCCGCGCACGGTTTCCAAATGGATATCGAAGCCCCACAGGCGGTGCAGGTGTTTGAGTACCTCTTCGGTGGATTCGCCGAGCGGCTTGCGATCGTGCTGCTGGTGCCGCAGGGTCAGGGAGCGGTCGCCACGCCGGTCGATGCTCCAGATCTGGATGTTGGGTTCGCGGTTGCCGAGGTTGTACTGGGCGGCGAGGGTTTCACGGATGATGCGATAACCCGGTTCGTTGTGAATCGCCGAGACCAGCAGCTCGTCCTTCTGGTCGTCATCCATGATGCTGAACAGCTTGAGGTCGCGGATCACCTTGGGGGAGAGGTACTGCAGGATGAAACTCTCATCCTTGAAGCTGTTCATGGCGAATTTCAGGGTCGTGAGCCAGTCGCTGCCGGCGATATCCGGGAACCAGTGCCGGTCCTCTTCGGTCGGTGCTTCGCAGATGCGGCGGATGTCGCGGTACATGGCAAAACCCAGGGTGTAGGGGTTGATGCCGCTGTAATGGGGGCTGTCGAATGCCGGTTGGTAGACCACGCTGGTGTGCGACTGGAGGAACTCCATCATGAAGCCGTCGGTGACCAGGCCTTCGTCATACAGGTCGTTCATGAGGGTGTAGTGCCAGAAGGTCGCCCAGCCTTCGTTCATCACCTGGGTCTGGCGTTGTGGGTAGAAGTACTGCGCGATCTTGCGCACGATGCGCACCACTTCGCGCTGCCAGGGCTCGAGCAGCGGTGCGTGTTTCTCCAGGAAATACAGGATGTTTTCCTGGGGCTCCGAGGGGAAGCGTTTGTTGTCTTTATCGCTGCCCTTGCCGGCGCCTTTGGGGATGGTGCGCCAGAGGTCGTTGATCTGCTTCTGCAGGTGTTCTTCGCGGTCTTTCTGCCGCCGCCGTTCCTCTTCGGCGGAGATCGGGTAGGGGCGTTTGTAGCGGTCCACGCCGTAGTTCATCAGGGCGTGGCAGGAGTCCAGCAGGTCTTCCACGGCATCGATGCCGTGGCGTTCCTCGCATTGCATGATGTACTGCTTGGCGAACACCAGGTAGTCGATGATCGAGCTGGCGTCGGTCCAGGTGCGGAACAGGTAGTTGCCCTTGAAGAAGCTGTTGTGCCCGTAGCAGGCATGCGCCACCACCAGGGCCTGCATGCACATGGTGTTCTCTTCCATCAGGTAGGCGATGCAGGGGTCGGAGTTGATCACGATTTCGTAGGCCAGGCCCATCTGCCCGCGAGTGTAGGATTTCTCGGTGCTGAGGAAGTGTTTGCCGTAGGACCAGTGGTGATAGCCCAGCGGCATGCCGACGGAGGCATAGGCATCCATCATCTGCTCGGCGGTAATCACTTCGATCTGATTCGGGTAGGTGTCCAGCGCATAGCCTTCGGCGATCCGGCTGATTTCGCGGTCGTAAGCGCGGATCAACTCGAAGGTCCATTCCGAGCCGGTGGAAATGGGTTGGCCTTTTTTCTCGCGTGCGCTCATGTCAGAAGACCTCATGTTACGAGCCGGCGCTGGAAGAGTTCGCGGAACACTGGGTAAATGTCCCCGGCAGACACCAGTTGCTGCTGGGCGAAGGTGTCGGCGAAGGCCTCGCCGACCTGTTCGTACTCGAACCACAGTGCCTGGTGTTCGCGCGGGGTGATCTCGACGTAGGTGAAGTACTGCACGAACGGCATGATTTGCTTGAGCAGGATGTCGCGGCAAATGGGCGAGTCATCGTTCCAGTTGTCACCGTCCGAGGCCTGGGCGGCGTAGATGTTCCATTCGTTGATCGGGTAGCGCTCGGCCATGACCTCCTGCATCAGCTTGAGGGCGCTGGAAACGATGGTGCCGCCGGTTTCCCGGGAGTAGAAGAACTCTTCCTCGTCGACCTCACGGGCGCTGGTGTGGTGGCGTATGAACACCACCTCGATCTTCTCGTAGTTCCGCTTGAGGAACAGGTACAGGAGGATGAAGAAGCGCTTGGCGATGTCCTTGGTGGCTTGGGTCATGGAGCCGGAGACGTCCATCAGGCAGAACATCACGGCCTTGGAGCTGGGGTTCGGATGCTTGACCAGCAGGTTGTACTTGAGGTCGAAGGTGTCGAGAAAGGGGACTTTTTTGATCCGCGCGCGTAGGCGGACTATTTCCGCTTCCGTGAGCTGAATGTCGGCGAAGTTGTCAGGTTCTTCGCGTTTAAGGCGCTCCAGTTCGAGCTCGGTTAAGTGCAGTTTGAGGCGGCTGCTGCCGGACAGCGCGATACGCCGTGCATGGGCCGACCTGAGGGTGCGGACGATATTGATCCGTGAAGGGTTGCCTTCGTTGCTGATCCCCGCGCGTACGGTCTTGAAGGTGTCGCTGCCGCTCAGGTGGCGTTTTACCAGGTTGGGCAGTTCCAGGTCCTCGAACATAAAGTCGAGAAACTCCTCCTGGGTGATCTGGAAGACGAACTCGTCCATGCCTTCGCCGGAGTTGCTGGCCTTGCCGGCCCCCTTGCCGCCGCCACCGCCGCTTGGGCGCGGGATGCGCTCGCCGGTGGTGAACTCCTTGTTGCCCGGATGCACCACGGTTTGCTTGCCGCCCCGGCCGTGATGCAACAACGGCTCGTCGATATCGCGACCGGGAATGCTGATCTGTTCGCCGTGCTCCATGTCGGTTATGGAGCGGCGGCTGACGGCTTCTTCCACCGCCTTCTTGATGTGATCACGATAACGCCGCAGAAAGCGCTGGCGGTTCACCGTGCTCTTGTTCTTGCCGTTCAGGCGTCGGTCGATCACATAACTCATGGGCGCTCCTTAGAGCCTGTTCAATATCCACTGCGCTCGCGGCGAGCTTGAACCGGCTCTTGGAGCCTGCGTCCGTGATGGGCGCAGGCTCTGCGGCAACAACGACCGGGCGGGCCGGTGGCGGCTTACTGCGACTTTCTGACCCGCAGGTACCACTCGGACAACAGGCGAACCTGCTTGTCGGTGTAGCCGCGCTCGACCATGCGGGAGACAAAGTCGTTGTGTTTCTGTTGATCCTCCTTGCTCGCCTTGGCATTGAAGCTGATGACCGGCAGCAGGTCCTCGGTGTTGGAGAACATTTTCTTCTCGATCACTACGCGCAGTTTCTCGTAGCTGAGCCAGGTCGGGTTCTTACCGTTGTTGTTGGCGCGGGCACGCAGCACGAAGTTGACGATTTCGTTGCGGAAGTCTTTCGGGTTGCTGATCCCGGCCGGTTTCTCGATCTTCTCCAGTTCCTCGTTGAGGGCCACGCGGTTGAGGATTTCGCCGGTTTCCGGGTCGCGGTATTCCTGATCCTGAATCCAGAAGTCGGCGTACAGCACGTAGCGGTCGAAGATGTTCTGGCCGTACTCGCTGTAGGACTCCAGGTAGGCGGTCTGGATTTCCTTGCCGATGAACTCGATATAGCGCGGCGCCAGGTATTCCTTGATGTAGCGCAGGTAGCGCTCGCGCACCTCGGCCGGGAATTGTTCCTGCTCGATCTGCTGTTCCAGCACATACAGCAGGTGCACCGGGTTGGCGGCGATTTCGTGCGGGTCGAAGTTGAACACCTTGGAGAGGATCTTGAAGGCGAAGCGGGTCGATAGCCCGTTCATGCCTTCGTCGACACCGGCGCTGTCGCGGTATTCCTGGATCGACTTGGCCTTGGGATCGGTGTCCTTGAGGTTTTCGCCGTCGTAGACGCGCATCTTCGAGTAGACGTTGGAATTGTCCGGCTCCTTCAGGCGCGAGAGCACCGAGAACTGCGCCAGCATCTTCAGGGTGTCCGGGGCGCAATGGGCCTTGGCCAGCGAGCTGTTGAACAGCAGCTTGTCGTAAATCTTGATCTCGTCGCTGACGCGCAGGCAGTAGGGCACCTTGACGATGTAGATCCGGTCGATGAAGGCTTCGTTGTTCTTGTTGTTGCGGAAGCTGTGCCATTCCGATTCGTTGGAGTGGGCCAGCAGGATGCCGCTGAACGGCAGGCCGCCCAGGCCCTCGGTGCTGTTGTAGTTGCCTTCCTGGGTGGCGGTCAGCAGCGGGTGCAGGACCTTGATTGGTGCCTTGAACATCTCGACGAACTCCATCAGCCCCTGGTTGGCGCGGCACAGGGCGCCGGAGTAGCTGTAGGCGTCGGCGTCGTTCTGCGGGAAGTCCTCTAGCTTGCGGATGTCGACCTTGCCGACCAGGGCGGAGATATCCTGGTTGTTTTCATCGCCGGGTTCGGTTTTGGCGATGGCGATCTGGTTAAGGATCGACGGGTAGAGTTTGACCACGCGGAACTGGCTGATATCGCCGCCGAACTCAGTCAGGCGTTTGGTGGCCCAGGGCGAGATCACCGTGCTCAGGTAGCGCCGCGGAATGCCGAAGTCCTCTTCGAGGATCGCGCCGTCCTCGGTGGTATTGAACAGTCCCAATGGCGACTCGAACACCGGCGAGCCCTTGATCGCGTAGAAGGGCACCTTTTCCATCAGTTGTTTGAGCTTTTCCGCCAGGGAGGACTTGCCGCCGCCCACCGGCCCGAGCAGGTAGAGGATCTGTTTCTTCTCTTCCAGGCCTTGGGCGGCATGGCGGAAGAAGGACACGATCTGGTCGATGCACTCTTCCATGCCGTGGAAGTCTTCGAAGGCCGGATAGCGGCGAATCACCTTGTTGGAGAAAATTCGCGAGAGTCGCGAATTGTTCGAGGTGTCGAGCAATTCCGGTTCGCCAATGGCCAGCAGCAGGCGTTCCGCCGCCGTGGCATAGGTGCTGCGGTCCTGCTTGCACAGCTCAAGGTATTCCTGAAGGGAATACTCCTCCTGGCGGGTTGCTTCGAAACGCTGTTGGAAGTGGCTGAAAATACTCATGACGTCACCTCGCTTGATGCTCGGAACCGGCGCGGGATCGGTCGTGCGGGTGCTGGCAACCTGCCGACGAGTCGGCGGGTGAGAATCCCCCAGAACACCTAAAAGGTCGCTGCCGATAGCCCGGAAGCCGGTGTGCCGGCTCTCCCCTATTTTGGATGGCCTGGGGGTAAGGATAGTTCGGAATTGGCAAGGTCAAGGGCTGACGAACGATAAGTCGGAATTACCGTTCGTCAGAGTAGGGCGGGAGCCCAGTGCTGGCGCGGGATCGCCATGCAGAAATTTTTTATTCGGTCGGCTCGCTGGCGGTCTCGGCCGGGAAGGTCGCGCGCCACAGCTCGAAGCCACCATCCAGGCTGTAAACCTCGGAAAAGCCTTGGCTGACCAGATAGGCCGCGGCGCTCTGGCTGGAGTTGCCGTGGTAACAGGTGACGATCAGCGGCTGGTCGAGGTCGGCCTTGGCGATGAAGTCGTGCAGCGAGTGGTTGTCCAGGTGCCGCGAGCCGCTGATATGGCCCATGGCAAAGCTCTGCGGGTCACGCACGTCGACCACCACTGCGCCTTGCTCGCGCAGGGCCTGGGCTTGTTCGGGGGGGATGCGTTTGAAGTCATTCATGGATGGTTCTCCGTGCAGTCGCAGTGGTGTCGCTCGCCGCTGTCGACATTCAATAAGGTCATGGCCCCGCCCCACACACAGCCGGTGTCGAGGGCGAACAGACCGGGCTCATTGCATTGGCCTTCCAGCGCGGCCCAGTGCCCGAAGATCAGTTTCTGCCCACGGGTCTTGCGCCCGGCGTAGCTGAACCAGGGCGCGTAGCCGGGTGGGGCGCTGTCGAGGCCTTCTTTGCTCTTCAGGTCGAGGCTGCCGTCGGCGGTGCAAAAACGCATGCGGGTGAAGTAATTGGTGATCACCCGCAGACGGGTCACGCCTTTGAGGTCCTTGTCCCACTTGGTCGGCTCGTTGCCATACATACCGTCGAGGAACAGCGGCAGGCGGGCATCGTCGAGCAGCGCTTCTTCGACCTCGGCGGCGCATCTGAGGGCCTTCTTCAGTGTCCACTGCGGAGGGATGCCGGCATGCACCAGGACGATGTCGCGCTCGGCGTCATAATGCAGCAGCTTTTGTCGCCGCAGCCAGTCGAGCAGGTCGTCGCGATCAGGCGCTTCGAGGATCTCGCGCAGGGTGTCGGCTTTCTTCAGGCGTTCGATGTTGTGCGCCACCGCCAGCAGGTGCAGGTCGTGGTTGCCCAGCACGCACACCAGCGAGTCGCGCATGGCGTAGAGAAAGCGCAGGGTTTCCAGCGACTGCGGGCCACGGTTGACCAGGTCGCCAACCAGCCAGAGACGGTCTTCGGCGGGGTTGAAGGCGACACGTTGCAGCAGGCATTGCAGGGGTTGCAGGCAGCCTTGCAGGTCGCCGACCGCGTACACCGTCATCAGTGCAGGGCTCCGGGCACGGCCAGGCGGAACGGTGCGATGATGGCGTCGAAGCGTTTGCCGTCATCGGCGAGCATCTGATAACTGCCCTGCATGGTGCCGACGCGGGTGCCCATCACGGTGCCGCTGCTGTACGTGTGGCTTTGTCCGGCTTCGATCAGCGGTTGCTGGCCAATCACGCCGGGGCCGCGGACTTCCTGGACACGGCCATCGCCGTCGGTAATCAGCCAGTAGCGTGACAGCAGCTTGGTAGCCAGTTGGCCGTTGTTGTGGATGGTCACGGTGTAGGCGAACGCAAAGCGGTTCTGCTCCGGCTGCGACTGCTCCGGGAGAAAGCGGGTGACGACGCTGACGTCGACCTGATAGCGGGGATCGGACATGCGAATGGCTCTGATAGCGGAACGGCCGGAAGTCGAGTTTAGTGCGCGGCCTGAAAAATAACTGTTCAATTTTGCCGAGTGCAGGCTTGAACGTATTTCCCCCGCCGCGCCGCAGGACCTACTCGGCGCTCGTCTGCTCGCACAGTTTGTCCGCCAGGCGCACAAAGGCGGCCAGGTCCAGCTGCTCGGGGCGCAAGCTGCCATCGACATTGGCGGCGTCGATCTGGTCGCTGCTGAGCAGGGCCTTGAGCGTGTTGCGCAGCGTTTTACGGCGCTGATTGAACGCCTCGCGCACCACGCGCTCGAGTTGCCGGTGGTCTTTCGCCGGGTGCGGCAGGGTTGCATGCGGCACCAGACGAACGATGGCCGAGTCGACCTTGGGCGCGGGCTTGAAGGCCCCGGAGCCGACGTTGAACAGGTGCTCCACCTGGCAGTGGTACTGCACCATGATCGACAGCCGGCCCCAGTCGCCGCCGCCGGGCGTCGCCGCCAGGCGCTCGACCACTTCCTTCTGCAGCATGAAGTGCATGTCGCGGATCAGCGCAGCATGCTCGAGCAGATGGAAGATCAGTGGTGTGGAGATGTTGTAGGGTAGGTTGCCCACCACCCGCAAGCTATGCGCTCCAGGATTCAGGCTGGCGAAGTCGAACTTCAGCGCATCGCCCTGGTGCAGGGTGAAGTTGGGGTTCGCTTCGAATTTGTGTTTCAGCAGCGGGATCAGATCGAGGTCCAGCTCCACTACATCCAAATGTGCACCGCTGGATAGCAGCCCCTCGGTGAGGGCGCCTTGCCCTGGGCCGATCTCCAGCAGGCGTTCGCCTGGGCGTGCGTGAATGGCCCGCAGGATGCGGTGAATGACCCCGGCATCATGCAAAAAATTCTGGCCGAAGCGCTTACGCGCACGGTGTTGGTAGTGCTCAGTCATAGGTTCTCGGCCATCTGGTAGGCGGTTTCCAGTGCGACCTGCAGGCTGCCGGTGTCGATCTTGCCGCTGCCGGCAAGATCCAGCGCGGTGCCGTGATCGACCGAGGTGCGGATGATCGGCAGGCCCAGGGTCACATTGACGGCGGCGCCGAAGCCTTTGTACTTCAGCACCGGCAGCCCCTGGTCGTGGTACATCGCCAGCACTGCGTCGCAGTGCTCCAGATATTTGGGGGTGAAAAGGGTGTCGGCCGGCAGCGGGCCAATCAGGTTCAGGCCGTCGCTGCGCAGGCGTTCCAGTGTGGGTTCGATGACGTCGAGCTCTTCGCGACCGAGGTGGCCGCCTTCACCGGCGTGCGGGTTCAGGCCGCAGACCAGGATGCGTGGCGCAGCGATGCCGAACTTGCTGACCAGGTCGGCGTGGAGGATGCGTGTGACCCGCTCCAGGCGTTCGGCGGTAATGGCCGCGGCCACGTCCTTGAGCGGTAGGTGCGTGGTCACCAGGGCGACGCGCAAGCCGCGGGTTGCCAGGAGCATCACCACTTGCGCGGTGTGGGTGAGGTCGGCGAGAAACTCGGTGTGGCCGGAGAAGGCAATGCCGGCCTCGTTGATCACGCCCTTGTGCACCGGGGCGGTGATCATCCCGGCGAAGTCGCCGTTGACGCAGCCTTGGCCGGCGCGGGTCAGGGTTTCCAGCACATAGGCGGCATTGGCCGGATCGAGCTGGCCGGATTCCACCTTCGCGCGCAAAGGCGTATCCCAGACGTACAGGCTGCCGGCGGGTGCCGGGACATCCGGCCAGGCGTCCGGCGCGACCGCCAACAAGTGTACGTTCAACGCCAACTGCGCGGCCCGCTCGACGAGCAGGTCACGGCTGGCGATTGCGATCAGGGGGTGGGGTTGTGCATGGCTGGCGAGCAGCAGGCACAGGTCGGGACCTATGCCGGCAGGCTCGCCGGGCGTCAGAGCGAAGCGCTGTGGGCTCACAGCTTGGTTTCTACGTAGGCCTCGTCGCGGATTTGGCGCAACCAGGCTTGCAGTTCTTCGTCGTATTTGCGGTTGCGCAGTACGTTCAGCGCCTGCTGTTCACGGAACTCTTCGCTGCTGTCGGTGGCGCGGCGGCCAATGACCTGCAGTACGTGCCAGCCATAGGGGCTCTTGAACGGTTTCGACAGTTCGCCACTGGCGGTGGTCGCCATCACTGCACGGAACTCAGGAACCAAAGCGTTCGGGTCGATCCAGTTGAGGTCGCCGCCGTTCAAGGCCGAGCCCGGGTCTTCGGAGAAGCTCTTCGCCAGTTCGGCAAAGTCTTCGCCCGCGAGGATGCGCTCATACAGGCGTTCGGCCAGGCGCTGGGTCTCGGCTTCGCTGCGGATTTCGCTCGGCTTGATCAAGATGTGGCGCACATGCACTTCGTCCTTCACCTGGGAACCGCCACCGCGCTTCTCCAGCAGCTTGAGAATGATGAAGCCGCCGGGCGTGCGTACTGGTTCGGTCACTTCGCCAACGGCCAGAGCCGCGATCATGTTGTCGAACGGTGGCGGCATCTGCCCGGCTTTGCGCCAGCCCATTTCGCCGCCTTCCAGGGCAGTCTCGCTGGCAGAGCGTGCGATCGCCAGTTGCGCGAAGTCAGCACCTTGCTTGAGCTGCTGATAGAGCTCCTGCGCTTGACGGTCGGCCGCTTGAATGGTTTCCGGCGAGGAGCTTTCCGGCACTGGAATCAGGATGTTGGCCAGGCGGAATTCTTCCGAGAGCTGCATTTTGCCCAGGTCGGAGGCGAGAAAGTTCTGCACTTCCTGGTCGGTCACTTGAATGCGCTCGGCCACGCGACGTTGCCGTACACGGCTGATGACCATTTCCCGGCGCACCTGGTCGCGGGCGTCGTCGTAGGACAGGCCGTCCTGGGCCAGCGCCGCACGGAACTGCTCGACGCTCATGTTATTGCGCTGGGCAATGGTGCCGATCGCCTGGTTCAGCTCTTCGTCGGTGATGCGGATGCCCGAGCGATCACCGATTTGCAGCTGGATGTTCTCGATGATCAGGCGTTCCAGCACCTGCTGGCTCAGGACATGCTCGGGCGGCAAGGCCGCGCCGCGCTTGGCGATGGTTTGTTGCACCTCGCGCAGCCGGTTGTCGAGCTGGCTCTGCATGATCACGTCGCTATCGACGATGGCCACGACGCGGTTGATGGATTGCACTTCGGCATGCGCCGCAGTACTCAGAAGCACTGCGCCCAGCAACAGCGGGCGCAGACAATCAGTAAGCTTGGTCTTCACGTTCACGGTAACCTTGAATGCCTTGGTCGAGGAAACCCTCTACCTTGTTGCCGACGACGCCACCGAGGCCCTTCAGCACGATTTGCAGGAAGATCCCGCGGTCGCCTTGCTCGTCACGGTTGAGTGCGAACTCGTCGTACTCGACCCAGTAACGGTTGATCAGGCGCAACTTCCAGCAGCAGCTGTCGTATTCAAAACCACCAAAGGCTTCGAGCGTGCGGCTCTGGTTGTAGTCGAACTGCCAGCGCGCAATCGCGCTCCACTGCGGAACGACCGGCCAGATGATCGAGAAGTCGGACTGGTCGATTTTGTACTCTTCGCCGCCGAACTCGAACTCACCGGTGTTCGGGTTGAAGCGCTTGGTGTCGTTGCGGTAGCGGTAGCCGGCGTTGACGATCTTGCCCGGCTCGGCTTCCGGCTGGTAATGGAACATCAGGTTGCCCGAGCGGGTTTCGCCCTGGTCGGGATCCCAGTTGTAGTCGGAGGACAGGCGCCAGTCGCGGTTGAAGCGATATTGACCGGTCAGGGCGTACGGCGAGGTGGAGGCAGTCTCTTTCTCGGTGATACCCGGCAGCTGCACGCGGCGGTCTTCGAAGTAGAAGATCTGGCCGACGGCAACGCGGGCGCGTTCGAAGCCATCCGGCTCGATAAAGCGGCTGGCGGTGCCGAGCGACAGCTGGTTGGCATCGCCGATGCGGTCCTTGCTCGAGAAGCGGTTCTCGCGCCACAGGGAGTTGTAGCTGAAGGTGGTTTCGCTGGTGTCGAAGACCGGGATGTCCGACTGGTCGCGGAACGGCACGTTCAGGTAGTACAGGCGCGGTTCCAGGGTCTGGCGGAACGGGCTGCCGAAGAGCGTGGTGTTGCGGTCGAAATACAGGCCGCCGTCCAGGCTGTAGAGCGGAACGCCGCGATCCTGATTGCTCTCGAAGCTCTGGCCGGCGGCGAGGGTGTTTTTACCCCGCTGGTCCAGGTCCAGGCTGTAGTCGGTGTAGAGGTATTTGACCGTCGGTTTGACGAAGCCCCAGTTCCAGTTCAGCGGCAGGCCGACGCCTGGCTCCAGATGGGCGCGGTCGCCGGTGGTACGCGTCAGCCCACGCAGGTTGCTGTCCGGGCTTGCCGTGCCTTCGAATACATATTCATCCAGATTACGGTCGAAACGTACGAACTCGGTGCCGTAGGTGAAGTTCAAGCCACCCGGCTGGAACGGCAGGGCGCCATTGAAGGTGACCTGTGGCAGTCGGTCGTAAGGCGTGACGTCCGTGACCGTGGCCAGCTCGTAGGCATGCACATTGAGTCGCGCGGTGTAACTGTCGCCCCGGTAGGTCAGGCTGCCTTGCTGGTCGACGAAGGTCTGGTTGCTGACATCCAGGTCGGTTTCCAGGTCCTGGAAGTAGTACGGGTCGCTGATCTTGGTGTAATCGACTTCGCTGAGCAGGCGCGAGTCCAGGCCGCCCTTGTGTTGCCAGTTATAGAGGTAGCGCTGGTCTTCGTACTTCGGCTCGTCCTTGCGCTCGTCTTCCTGGTCATCCAGATAAGAGGCGCCCAGTTGCCCTTCGCTGCTTTTGGTCAGGTAGCGGAACTCGCCTTCCATCATCAGGCCGCGTTCGCTCATGTAGCGCGGGTAGAGGGTGGCGTCGTAGTTCGGCGCGAGGTTGAAGTAATAAGGCGTGACCAGCATGAAGCCGGTGTCGCTGGACGTGCCGATGCTCGGCGGCAAGAAGCCGGACTGGCGACGGTCGTCGATCGGGAAATAGATGTACGGCGTGTAAAAGACGGGGATGTCCTTCACTCGCAGGGTCACGTTGGTGGCCGTGCCGAAACCGGTGGCCGGGTTCAGCGTGATGTTGTTGCCTTTCAGGTTCCAGGCGTTGCTGCCCGGTTCGCAGCGGGTGTAGGTGCCATCCTTGAGGCGGATGATGGCGTCTTCCTGGCGCTTGGCGTACAGCGCATTGCCGCGAACATTGGCCTTGTGCAGCACATATTCGGCGTTATCGATCTTGGCTTCGCCGTTGTCCAGCTGCAGCTCGGCGTGATCGCCGACGACCAGTGCGCCGTTATCGCGCAGCCTGACGTTGCCGTTCAGCTCGCCACGGTTCTCGGCTTGCAGCAAGCTGGCCTCGTCGGCTTCGACTTGCATGCTGCCCTGGCGCAGCACCACATCGCCGGCCAGGGTCGCGACCTGTTGTTCCTGCTCGTAGCGCGAAGCTTTGGCGGACACGAACATCGGCGCTTCTTTGAGCGGTGTCTCATCGCTCATGCCGGGGCGGGTCGGCTCGATATAGGCGCCGGCGCAGTAGGGGCCGGTTTCGGCCAGTTGGGCAGCGGTGAGTTTGTCGCGTGGCACCCAGTCCAAGTGGCTGAAGTCAGCGCTACGGGTCGCCAGGCCTTTGCCTTCGCTCTCGGTAACCAGTTTGGGCGTTGGCCCTTCGCTGGTGGCCGCAGCTGCAGCGGTGCCGGGCTTCTCAGCGGCAGTGCCGACCGTCGAACTCACCGCGCCGGTGCTGTGCACAGGGCGTGGCGGGAGCGCGGTGGTGTCCGTTTTCGGCGTGCAGGCCCAACCGCCAGAGGCGGACACCTGGCAGTCGAACTGCTCGGCGGCGACCACATATTGAGTGGCAACGGGTTGCAAGGCCAATAGACTGCCGGTAACCAGCAGCGGAAATTTTTTGCGGAACGCGGGGTATTTTGCTGCCATCTTGTAGTCCGGGCTTCCTGCGCGCAATCGGCCCGCTAGGACCGCACGCCTCTCGATGGGCTGAAAAAGATGCTGGATAATAAAGCATGACCCGCACAACGGCTAGCGCCGTCGGAGACCCTTGTAATGCTTGATGAAGATGTACGCCTGCAACAGCTGTCTGGCTGGCTCGACCAGCATTTGCCCGCCCTGTTCATTGCCCGCGGCTGGGGCGCCGTTCCGCCCGCGACGCTGACGGCAGCCAGCAGCGATGCGAGTTTTCGCCGTTACTTTCGCTGGGAAGGCGAGGGGCGCAGTCTGATCGTCATGGATGCTCCGCCCCCCCAGGAAGATTGCCGGCCCTTCGTCAAGGTCGCCGGGATGTTGGCTGAGGCCGGAGTGAATGTGCCGCAAATCTTGGCAGCGGATCTGGAGCGGGGCTTTCTATTGCTTTCCGATCTGGGCCGGCAGACCTACCTCGAGGTGATCGACGAGCAGAACGCCGATGCCTTGTTCGCCGATGCGCTGCAGGCCTTGCTGGCATTCCAGCGCTTGCCGCTCGATGGGCAATTGCCGCATTACGACGATGCCTTGCTGCGCCGCGAGTTGCAGCTGTTTCCGGATTGGTACCTGCGCCGGCAGCTGGGCATCGAGCTGAGTGGCGAGCAACTGGCGGCCTGGCAACGGGTCTGCACGCTGTTGATCGACAGTGCCCTGGCCCAGCCCCAAGTGCTGGTGCACCGCGACTTCATGCCCCGCAACCTGATGGACAGCCAGCCCAATCCGGGGGTGCTGGATTTCCAGGATGCGGTCTACGGGCCGGTCACCTATGACGTCACCTGCCTGTTCAAGGATGCCTTCCTCAGTTGGCCGCAAGCACGGGTGCGTGGCTGGTTGACGGATTACTGGCAGCGGGCGGGTGCAGCCGGCATAGCGGTGCAGCCCGAGCTCGAGGACTTTCTGCGGGCCAGTGACCTGATGGGGGTGCAGCGCCACCTCAAGGTCATCGGCATCTTCGCGCGCATCTGCCACCGGGACGGCAAGCCGAAGTACCTCGGCGATGTGCCGCGCTTCTTCGCCTATATAGAAGCGGTGCTGGCGCGTCGGCCGGAGCTGGCCGAACTCGGTGAGCTGCTTGCCAGCCTGCCGCAGGCCGAGGTCGCACCGGCATGAAGGCGATGATCCTCGCCGCCGGCAAAGGCGAGCGCATGCGCCCCCTGACCTTGCACACGCCCAAGCCCCTGGTGCGGGTGGCGGGCGCGCCCCTGATCGAGTACCACCTGCGGGCGCTGGCGGCGGCGGGCGTGCGCGAAGTGGTGATCAACCATGCCTGGCTCGGCCAGCAGATCGAGGACCATCTGGGTGATGGCGCGCGGTTCGGCCTGAGCATCAGCTACTCGGCCGAAGGCGAACCGCTGGAGACCGGTGGGGGCATATTCCGTGCCTTGCCGTTGCTCGGCGAGGCGCCCTTTCTGGTGGTCAACGGCGATATCTGGACCGATTACGATTTCGCCGCGCTCCAGGAGCCCCGCGCGGGCTTGGCCCATCTGGTGCTAGTGGATAACCCCGCGCACCACGCGCGCGGGGATTTCTGTCTGGACGCCGGCCTGGTCAGCGATGCGCAGGAGGTTGTACCGAGCCTGACCTACAGCGGCATCGCGGTGCTCGATCCGGCGTTATTCGCGGACTGTCAGGCGGGCGCCTTCAAGTTGGCGCCGCTGCTGCGCCAGGCGATGGCGGCGGGCCAGGTCAGCGGCGAGTATTTCGCCGGCCGTTGGGTGGATGTCGGCACCCATGAGCGGCTGGCCGAAGCCGAGCGCATACTCGCGGCGCAGGGCTGAGATGCTCTGGCCCGCGACGCTATTGGGAGCGGCGGCAGGTCTGGCGTTGGCCAGCATCCCGGGTGCGCTGCTCGGCACCCTGCTCGGCCAAGTGCTGGATCGGCGCATGGGGCTGCAGGACTGGGCGAGCCTGCGTGAACGCCTGGGCGCCGCGCCCAGGCCGAGCGATGAATACCTGCTCTTTGTGTTGCTCGGCCGCCTGGCCAAGAGCGAAGGGCGGGTGTTGGAGGCGCATATCCAGTTGGCGCGGGCCGAGATGCGTCGCCTGCAACTGGATGAGGCGGGGCAGCGGCAGGCCATCGATGCCTTCAGTCGTGGCAAGGCCGGGCGCGAGGGGTTGCGTCTGCCGCTGCGCCAATTGCGCAGCCGCGACGCGCTCATTGAACCGCTGCTGCAGGCCTGCTGGAGGATGGCTTGGGCGGATGGCCGGGCGAGCGCACGCGAGCGCGAGCTGATTCTGTTATGGGGCAAGTGGCTGGGCTGGCGCGGCGATCGGGTTGCCGCGCTGGGTGTCGAATACGAGCCGCGCAAGGGGCGACTGCAGCAGAGCGCGGCGGCCTATCAGAATGCTTTGCGCTTGCTCGGTGTGACCGCCGAGAGCGAGCCGGCTGCGATCAAGCGTGCCTATCGACTGCTACTGAGCCGGCACCATCCGGACAAACTGCTCGGTGCCGGCGCCGATCCTGTGCGGGTCCGCGAAGCCACGGAAAAGACCCGCGAGTTGCACGGCGCTTACGGTTTGATTCGCGAGCGCCGGGGTTTCCGTTAGATGCCCGGCGAGGCCGGAGCGCTTTCTGCGGCAGGTGCTGCCGGGGTGGCCGGGCTGGGTTGAGCCGGCTGCGGCGCTGCGGCAATCAGGTGCAGGCTGAGCCAGCCGCGAATGCGCCGATAGAGCTGTTCCTGCTCCGTGGCGGGGTTGCCCGGCAGGGCTTTCATCGCCACTTGGATGTAGGCCGGATGTTTCTGCCGTTTGCCGGCCTGGGCGCGTTGGAGTGCAGCCGTGCGGTCGGCCGCCTGATCCTTGTAATAGAAGTCGCCGGTGGCCAGTTTCAGGCTGGGTACCAACTCTTCCAGCGCCGGGCTGAAGCCCGCCGGTATTTGCGCCGCCACCAGCAGCAGGTTCTGAATCGGCTCGGCCTGGTTTTCCGCCAGGTAGCGCGCGGCCCAGTAAGCGCCACTACCGTGGCCCAGCAGCACGATGGTCGTGGCTTTCTGTTGCTGTGCAAAGGCGATGCCGGCCTGGATGCGCGCCAGTACCCGTGCGGTATGGGCGCTGCGTTGTTCTTCGCGGACGGCACTGGGCTGGGGCGTTGCCGCCGCCGAAGTGGTGGTGACGGCCTCGGGCGCGGTTTCTGCACTGGGTTCTTGGCTGGCGGGCGCGGCGTCGCTGCTCGGTGCCGGCTCGACCGGGCGTAGCGGCGGTGCGTCGCCCTGCGGGTCGGGCAGGCTCAGGCTCAGGCTGTGCCAGCCGGCGTCCGGCAGTTTTTCGCGCAATGGGCCGATTGCCTTGGGCCAGTCGGCGCTTTCCGCATCGCCGGGAATGAGGATCACTGCACCACTCGGCTCGGCGGCATTGGCCGGCTTCCAGAGGGCGAGGAACTGCTCGTCGGCGGCGCTCAGTTGCTGTTGCTCTGCTGACGGCAGCTGTTGCTCGAGGGCGACCGCTTCCGCCTGGCTGCGTTCGTCGAGGGCGGGGCGCTCAGCGGCGTGTTCCGTGGTGGTCGCTGCGGGGGGCGGCGGATCGGCGGCCAACAGTGTCGGGGTATGGGGCAGCAAGAGCAGCAGGCACAGCGCAGGCAGTCGTGGGCGTTGCAGAGTGAGCATCGGAACAGTCCAGGCCAGAAGCGATGGCTGCAGCCTAATAGCTTGCCGGGCATTTGTCAGTCCGAGCCTTCGCCTGATCGGCCCGGGCTGGAGTAAGGTAGGGCCGTTGCGTTGGCTAACCGACCTGGGGCTGTGTGCTGTGCGCTGGATGATTCATGTACTGACTGTGTGCCTGCTGGCCTGTGCCATGCCGGTCTTGAGCGCCCCGGAGCCGACCTTCGCGACGGCGCTGGCGCTGAGTGAGCAGCAGCGCGCCTGGTTGGCGGAGCACCGGCAGTTGCGCGTCGGCGTGGTGCTGCAGGTGCCTTATGCGCAGTTCGATCGGCGCCAGCAGCAGCTCTCCGGGGTCAATGTCGAGCTGATGGGTTGGTTGGCGGCAGCGTTGCAGGTCGAGCTGATCTGGCAGCAGTATGCCGATCAGGCTGCGTTGGAGGACGCGGTGCGGGCCAAGCAGGTCGACCTGGCTCCCGGCTTGAGCCAGACCCCGGCGGGGCTGCGGCTGTGGTTGTATTCCGACCCTTATATGCGCGTGCCGCAGTTGCTCGTGGGCGTGCGCAATGGTGGCGCGGCGGTGGACCTGGAGCAGCTCGGCGCGCAAGACCCGGTCGCCGTGCGCATGCCCAGTGCGGTGGCCGATTACCTGCGCGGCACTTACGTCAATCTCAACCTGCAGGCGGTGGCCAGCGAGCGCCAGGCATTGCAGAACCTGCTCGGCCAGCAGGTCAAATATGCGGTGGTCGATGAGGCGCAGCTCAGCCGCCTGTCCCGTGAAAGCGAATTCGCCGAGCTCGCGGTGGTCGGCGATATCGGCTTGCCGCAACTCCTGCGCGTCGCCTCGCGGCGCGATTGGCCGCAGCTGTCGGGGATCATCGACAACGCGCTGCGGGTGATCTCGCCCAAGCAGATGGATCAGCTGCATGGCCGTTGGCTGCAGCTCAAGTACCCGCGGCTCGCCGAGTCGCCGGGCTTCTGGCAGAACCTCAGCGCGTTGTGCGCCGTGTTGCTGCTGGCGGCGGTGGCTTGCCTGTTCTGGTTGCGCCGCCAGGTGCGCACGCTGGAGCGCGGCTTGCTGGCGGCACGCCACGCGATCGAATTGCGCGAGGCGGCGGAAGAAGCGCTGCGCCTGACGCAATTCTCCATCGATCAGAGCACGGTCGGCATTCTCTGGGTCAACTGGGATAGCCATGTGCGCTACGCCAACCGGGCGGCGGAGCAGATGCTCGGCTACCTGCCGGGGGGCGTGGTCGATCGGCCGCTGGTCGAGTTCGAACCGAGCCTGGACATGGATCGCTGGCTGGCGCTGTGGAAGCGCGCGCGTTCCAGTGATGAGGGACCGCTGAGCTTCGAGACCAATTGTCGCCGCGCCGATGGCAGTGCGCTGCCGGCGGATGTATCGCTGAGTTTCCTGCGCTTTCGCCAGGCCGAGTACCTGGTGGTGTACATCACCGACGTCACCGAGCGTCGTCGAGCCCTGGCCGCCCTGCAGGAAAGCGAAGCGCGCCTGCAAGGCATCGCCGCCAACGTGCCTGGCCTGGTGTTTCGCCTGGAGCGCCCGCGCCCCGACGCGGCGGTGGATTTCGCTTTTATCAGCGAAGGCAGCGAAAGCCTGGTCGGCTATACCGCCAGCACGCTGCTGGCCGCGGACCGTGGCCTGCGCAGCCTGGTGCATGTGGACGACAAGGCCAGCTATCACCAGAGCCAGGACCTGGCGCTGGCCGGCGACAGCAACTGGCATTGGCAGGGCCGGATCCTGACCCGCGAAGGCGAACAACGCTGGGCGGATATCAAGGCCATCGCCCGGCGTCTGGAGGATGGGCTGGTGGTCTGGGACGGTATCGTCTGGGACATCAGCGACAACAAGCGCATCGAGCTGGAACTGGGCGAGTCGCGGGCGCAGTTGCGCGAGTTGTCGGCTCACCTGGAGAGCGTGCGCGAAGAGGAAAAAGCCCGCATCGCCCGCGAAGTGCATGACGAGTTGGGCCAAGTGTTGACCGTGCTCAAGCTGGAAACCTCGATGTGCGAGCTGGCCTATGCGGAGCTCGATCCCGGGCTGCAGGAACGCCTGAACAGCATGAAGCGCCTGATCGCCAACCTGTTCCAGCTGGTGCGCGATGTGGCCACCGCCCTGCGCCCGCCGATCCTCGACGCCGGTATCGGTTCGGCGATCGAGTGGCAGGCCCAGCGCTTCGAAGCGCGCACGCAGATTCCTTGCCTGGTGCAGGTGCCGGAGCACGTACCGGCGCTGGCGGATGCCAAGGCCATCGGCCTGTTCCGCATCCTTCAGGAGGCGCTGACCAACGTCATGCGCCATGCGCAGGCGCATACTGTCGAACTGTGCCTGGCGCTGGAGGAGGGCGCGTTGCGCCTGACGGTCAGCGATGACGGTTGTGGTTTCGTCCTCGCACCGGGCCGCTCCAGCTCCTTCGGCCTGGTCGGCATGCGTGAGCGCGTGCTGATGCTCGGCGGCAGCCTGACCCTCGACAGTCGGCTTGGCGAAGGCACCACCCTGAGCGTGCGCATCCCTCTGGACTAAAGGAGACACCGGCTTGATTCGTGTACTGGTTGCCGAAGATCACACCATCGTCCGTGAGGGCATCAAGCAGCTGATCGGCCTGGCCAAGGATCTCTGCGTGGTCGGCGAAGCCAGCAATGGCGAGCAGTTGCTCGAAGCCTTGCGGCAGATCGAGTGCGAGGTGGTGTTGCTGGATATCTCCATGCCCGGCGTCAATGGCCTGGAGGCGATTCCGCGGATTCGCGCCTTGCACAATGCGCCGGCGATTCTGGTGTTGTCGATGCACGACGAGGCGCAGATGGCGGCGCGGGCCTTGAAGGTCGGGGCGGCGGGTTACGCGACCAAGGACAGCGATCCGGCCTTGCTGCTCACGGCGATCCGCAAGGTCGCGGCAGGCGGGCGCTACATCGACCCGGAGCTGGCCGACCGGATGGTTTTCGAAGTTGGCCTGACCGATTCGCGGCCGCTGCATGCGCGGCTGTCCGAGCGCGAGTTCTCGGTGTTCGAGCGCCTGGTGCAAGGCGCCAACGTCAACGATATCGCCCAGCAACTGGCGCTCAGCAACAAGACCATCAGCACCCACAAAGCCCGCCTGATGCAGAAGTTGAACGCCAGCTCGGTGGCGGATCTGGTGCGCTATGCCATGGAGCACAAGCTGGTCTGATGCGCCAAGGCGTACTCGCGAAGCCGTACGCCAGGTCATGCCACGCAACGCAGCGCAGCGCCAGGTGGCGGGCTGTTCGCTGCGCTCCGGAGTCCGCCCTAGAGCATTCCCTGGCGCGGCTTCAGCCGCGACATATCCATTTGCGACTCCCCATTGCGTGGCGCCAGGCCCGGCTCGCGGACGCTGCCCGTCCATCCATATCTGTTCGCGCCGTGCGTGTAGGGCAATCCCTACACGCAGTCGTCCGCTGTTCTTATAGCAATCTCTCATACCCCCCGATTTGCGCTGTCTGCAGGCTTCTCTAGGCTTTAAGCACGGCATACAAAAATCAAAGGTGAGGTTATGGTCGAGACGCAAGCGAACGATGTACTGGTCAGCTTCCGTGGCGTGCAAAAGAGCTACGACGGCGAGAACCTCATCGTCAAAGACCTCAACCTGGACATTCGCAAAGGCGAATTCCTCACCCTGCTCGGGCCGTCCGGTTCCGGCAAAACCACCAGCCTGATGATGTTGGCTGGGTTCGAGACGCCCACCGCCGGGGAAATCCAGCTGGCCGGGCGCTCGATCAACAATGTGCCGCCGCACAAGCGCGACATCGGCATGGTCTTTCAGAATTACGCCTTGTTCCCGCACATGACCGTGGCGGAGAACCTGGCGTTTCCGCTGTCGGTGCGCGGCCTGAGCAAGACCGACATCAGCGAACGGGTCAAGCGCGCGCTGTCGATGGTGCAGCTCGACAGCTTCCGCAACCGCTACCCCGGCCAGCTGTCCGGCGGCCAACAGCAGCGCGTGGCGCTGGCCCGCGCGCTGGTGTTCGAGCCGCAACTGGTGCTGATGGACGAGCCGCTCGGCGCGCTGGACAAGCAGTTGCGCGAGCACATGCAGATGGAGATCAAACACCTGCACAAGCGCCTCGGCGTGACCGTGGTTTACGTCACCCACGACCAGGGCGAAGCGCTGACCATGTCCGATCGGGTGGCGGTGTTCCACCAGGGCGAGATCCAGCAGATCGCCTCTCCGCGTACCCTGTACGAAGAGCCGAAGAACACCTTCGTCGCCAACTTCATCGGCGAGAACAACCGCATCAACGGCCGCCTGCTCAGCCAGAGCGGCGAGCGCTGTGTGGTCGAGCTGGCGCGCGGTGAAAAGGTCGAGGCGCTGGCGGTCAATGTCGGCCAGATCGGCGACCCGGTGACCCTGTCGATCCGCCCGGAGCGGGTGCTGCTCAACGGCTCCAGCGAAACGTGCCGCAATCGCTTCTCCGGTCGCGTGGAGGAATTCATCTACCTGGGCGACCACGTGCGTGTGCGTCTTGAGGTGTGTGGCAAGGCCAATTTCTTCGTCAAGCAACCGATTGCCGAGCTGGATCCGGCCCTGGCGGTCGGTGACGTGGTGCCGCTCGGCTGGCAAGTCGAGCACGTCCGTGCGCTCGACCCGTTACTGGAAACCCTTTGATCGACCCGCGCTTTACCAACCCAGCACTGTGGAGAAAACAACAATGAATATCTCTGTAAAACTCACCGCCCTGGCTCTCGGGTTGGCATGCGCCGCTCAGGCCATGGCGGCCGACCTGACCGTGGTGTCCTTTGGCGGGGCGAACAAGAGCGCCCAGGTCAAAGCCTTCTACGCGCCCTGGGAGGCGGCCGGCAACGGCAAGATCATCGCCGGCGAATACAACGGTGAAATGGCCAAGGTCAAGGCCATGGTCGACACCAAGAGCGTGTCCTGGAACCTGGTCGAAGTGGAATCGCCGGAACTGGCTCGCGGTTGTGACGAAGGCCTGTTCGAAGAACTCGACCCGGCTCAGTTCGGCGATGCGGCCAATTTCGTGCCGGGCGCCATCCAGCCTTGCGGCGTGGGCTTCTTCGTCTGGTCCACGGTGCTGGCCTACAACGCCGACAAGCTGAAAAGCGCGCCGACCAGCTGGGCGGATTTCTGGGACACCGAGAAATTCCCCGGCAAGCGTGGCCTGCGTAAAGGTGCCAAATACACCCTGGAATTCGCCTTGATGGCCGACGGCGTGGCGCCGAAAGAGGTCTACACCGTACTGGCGACCAAGGAAGGCGTGGACCGTGCGTTCAAGAAGCTCGACCAGCTGAAGCCGAGCATCCAGTGGTGGGAGGCCGGCGCCCAGCCGCCGCAGTATCTCGCCTCCGGCGACGTGGTGATGAGCTCGGCCTACAACGGTCGCATCGCTGCGGTGCAGAAGGAAAGCAACCTGAAGGTGGTGTGGAACGGCGGCATCTATGACTTCGACGCCTGGGCTATCCCAAAAGGCGCGAAGGATTCGGCCGAAGCGCAGAAGTTCATCGCCTTCTCGGTCAAACCCGAGCAGCAGAAGATCTACTCGGAAAACATCGCCTACGGCCCGGCCAACAAGCAAGCCGTGCCGTTGCTGGACAAGGCGCTGTTGAAAGACATGCCGACCACGCCGGAAAACATCGAGAACCAGGTGGCCATGAACGTGACCTTCTGGGCTGACTACGGCGAGCAACTGGAGCAGCGCTTCAACTCCTGGGCGGCCAAGTAAGGCCAGTAGTCCCCTCTCCCGTTGGGGAGAGAGTTAGGGAGAGGGGGCTGTCACGCCCCCTCTCCCCCGGCCCCTCTCTCGCATGCGGGAGTGGGGAGTTCAAATGCTTTTGCTTTTGGCCGCGCCAGCGCGGCCTTTTCCGGAGTTCGCTATGGCCATCGCAGTGCCCTTGACCGAGGTCGCCGGCCCCACCCTGAAGCAACGTCTGGCGCGTGCCGAGCGGCTGAACCGCTTGAAAGCCCAGGCGCTGATTCTGCCGCTGGTGCTGTTTCTGTTGCTGATCTTCCTGGTGCCGATTGTCGCGCTGCTCTACAAAAGCGTCGGCAACAGCGAAGTGGTCGACACCTTGCCGCGCACCGTCGAGGCGGTCGCCAGCTGGGATGGCAAGGCCTTGCCTGGCGAGCCGGCCTACAAGGCGCTGAGCCTGGACCTGGCCGACGCCCGGAAGAACCAGACCCTGGGCGATCTGTCCAAACGGCTGAACATGGAATTGGCCGGCTACCGCAGCCTGATGTCGAAAACCGCTCGGGCGCTGCCGTTCAAGACCGAACCGACTTCCTATAAGGAGGCGCTGGAAGGCCTCGATGAACGCTGGGGCGACCCGGCCTATTGGCAGGCGATCCGCCGCAACACCAGTAGCGTGACTCCCTATTACCTGCTGGCGGCGGTCGATCATCGGATCGACGACCTCGGCGAACTGGCGCCGGCCACGCCGGATCAGGCGATTTACCTGGATATTTTCGCCCGCACTTTCTGGATGGGCCTGGTGATTACCGCCATCTGCCTGGTGCTGGCCTACCCGCTGGCCTATCTGCTGGCCAACCTGCCGTCGCGGCAGAGCAACCTGCTGATGATCCTGGTGCTGCTGCCATTCTGGACTTCGATCCTGGTGCGGGTGGCGGCCTGGATCGTGCTTCTGCAGTCCAGCGGTTTGATCAATGGCGTGCTGCTTGGCCTGGGGTTGATCGACAAGCCGCTGGAGCTGGTGTTCAACCGCACCGGGGTGTACATCTCGATGGTGCACATCATGCTGCCGTTCATGATCCTGCCGATCTACAGCGTGATGAAGGGCATCTCGCCGACCTACATGCGCGCGGCGATTTCCCTCGGTTGCCACCCGTTCGCCAGCTTCTGGCGGGTGTACTTCCCGCAGACCCTGGCCGGCGTCGGTGCCGGTTGCCTGTTGGTGTTCATCCTGGCGATTGGTTACTACATCACCCCGGCGCTGCTCGGCAGCCCGACCGATCAGATGGTCAGCTACTTCGTCGCGTTCTACACCAACACCAGCATCAACTGGGGCATGGCAACAGCCCTCGGTGGCCTGCTGCTCTTGGCCACCCTGGTGCTCTATGTGGTTTACAGCTGGCTGGTGGGCGCGAGCCGCCTGCGCCTGAGCTGAGCCGTCTGTCCAAGGAGAAGTCGAAATGCTCAGTCCTTACATGTCCCCCGTTGAACGCGTCTGGTTCTACACGCTGCGCATCATCAGCGGCCTGGTGTTGTTGTTCCTGATCCTGCCGGTGTTGGTGATCGTACCGCTGTCGTTCAATTCCGGCAGTTTCCTGGTCTACCCGCTGCAGGGCTTCTCGCTGCAGTGGTACCAGGACTTCTTCAACTCCGCCGAGTGGATGCGCTCGTTGAAGAACAGCATGATCGTCGCCCCGGCGGCGACCGTGCTGGCGATGGTGTTCGGCACCCTGGCGGCGATCGGCCTGACCCGCGGCGAGTTCCGGGGCAAGGCGCTGGTGATGAGTCTGGTGATTTCGCCGATGGTGGTGCCGGTGGTCATCGTCGGCGTGGCCAGTTACCTGTTCTTCGCGCCGCTGGGCCTGGGCAACAGCTACCTGTCGCTGATTTTGGTACATGCCGTGCTCGGTGTGCCGTTCGTGATCATCACCGTGTCGGCCACCTTGCAGGGCTTCAACTACAACCTGGTGCGGGCGGCCGCCAGCCTCGGCGCCTCGCCGCTGACGGCATTCTTCCGGGTGACCTTGCCGCTGATCGCACCCGGGGTGATTTCCGGCGCGCTGTTCGCCTTCGCCACCTCGTTCGATGAGGTGGTGGTGACGCTGTTCCTCGCCGGCCCCGAGCAAGCCACCTTGCCGCGGCAGATGTTCAGTGGCATCCGCGAAAACCTCAGCCCGACCATCGCCGCTGCGGCGACCTTGCTGATCGGCTTCTCCGTGGTGCTGTTGCTGACCCTGGAGTGGCTGCGCGGGCGCAGCGAGAAACTGCGTACCGCACCAAACGAGGGGTGATCGCTCTGTTGTAAGGACCTGCGACCAAAGTTGCAGGTCCTCCTCTGACACATGACAACCGCCAGATCAGCCGACTCGGCTACAATGCGCGCCACCGTGATTCTGCTCTGAGGTGCGCCATGCAGCCCTTCGCTATTGCTCCGTCGATTCTCTCCGCCGACTTCGCCCGCCTGGGCCAGGAAGTCGACAACGTCCTCGCCGCCGGCGCCGATATCGTGCATTTCGATGTCATGGACAACCATTACGTGCCCAACCTGACCATCGGCCCGATGGTTTGCGCGGCACTGCGCAAGTACGGCATCACGGCGCCGATCGACGTGCACCTGATGGTCTCGCCGGTCGACCGCATCATCGGCGACTTTATCGAGGCCGGTGCCAGCTACATCACCTTCCACCCGGAAGCCAGCGGCCATATCGACCGCTCGCTGCAGTTGATCAAGGACGGCGGCTGCAAGGCCGGCCTGGTGTTCAACCCGGCCACCTCGCTGGACAGTCTCAAGTACGTGATGGACAAGGTCGACATGATTCTGTTGATGAGCGTCAACCCGGGCTTCGGCGGGCAGACGTTCATTCCGGGCACCCTCGACAAGCTGCGCGAAGCGCGGGCATTGATCGAGGCCTCCGGCCGCGAGATCCGCCTGGAAATCGACGGTGGGGTGAACGTGAAGAACATCCGCGAAATCGCCGCCGCTGGCGCCGACACCTTTGTCGCCGGCTCCGCCATCTTCAATACCCCTGATTACGCCGCCGTGATCCAGCACATGCGCGAAGAACTGGCGCTCGCTCGCGGATGAGCGGTTTCGAGCGGGTGCTCTCCGGCCGTCTGCCGCATCTGGTGATGTTCGACCTGGACGGCACCCTGATCGACTCGGTGCCGGACCTGGCGGCCGCCATCGACCGGACACTGCTCAGCCTCGGCCGGCCGGTCGCCGGTATCGAGCGGGTGCGCAACTGGATCGGCAATGGTGCGCGGGTGTTGGTGCGCCGTGCCCTGGCTGGCGACATGCAACATGAAGCCGTGAGTGAAGCCGACACTGAGCAGGCGCTGGCTGTATTCATGGATGCCTACGCCGACAGCCATGCCCTGAGCGTGCTTTATCCCGGCGTGCGCGAAACGCTGAAATGGCTGAAGAGTCAGGGCGTCGAGATGGCGCTGATCACCAACAAGCCGGAGCGCTTCGTTGCGCCGCTGCTGGATGAAATGCGCATCGGCCGCTATTTCCGCTGGATCATTGGCGGCGATACCCTGCCGAAGCAGAAGCCTGATCCGATGGCCTTGCTGCAGGTGATGAGAATGGCCGAGGTCGGCGCGCAAAACGCGCTGTTCATCGGCGATTCGCGCAACGATGTGCTGGCCGCCAAGGCCGCTGGGGTGTCCTGCGTGGCCGTGAGTTACGGCTACAACCACGGCCGGCCCATCGCGGAGGAGTCGCCGGCGCTGGTGATCGACGATCTGCGCGAGTTGCTGCCTGGTTGCTTCGAGCCAGCCGCTGCGCTAACGTTGGCCGACACCCAATCCCCCCGCTCAAGAGACTCAATCGTGGTGGTCACCCGCAAACATTGGTTCGTCAAATCAGGGTTCGTGAAGTCCGGGATGAAAATCCTCAAGGCCTTGGCCCGCTGGCGTTGGCGCGCCTGATTCGATCCAGGCCGGTTCGCCGGTGCGTTTGCTTATTCGACCCAAACCTAATCTAAGCTCGTCGCGAGCGCAGGTCAGGCAAGGTGAAACAAGGCGAGGACACGGCGTTTACGCGTTGTAAATGAGCAGTCCGCCCCTGGTTTCAACGCCGCCTCACCCAGCACAGCAGATAGTAGATAGGTTTTTTACCCTCAAGCCACGAGGCTGATTCATGACCCGCGAAGAATTCCTGCGTTTAGCCGCTGCCGGCTATAACCGTATCCCGCTCGCCTGCGAAACCCTGGCCGATTTCGACACGCCGCTGTCGATTTATCTGAAGCTCGCCGACCAACCGAACTCCTACTTGCTCGAATCCGTCCAGGGCGGCGAGAAGTGGGGGCGTTATTCGATCATCGGCTTGCCGTGCCGCACCGTGATGCGTGTGCATGACCACCATGTCAGCGTCAGCCACGACGGTATCGAAATCGAGAGCCATGACTGCGAAGACCCGCTGGCCTTCGTCGAAACCTTCAAGGCCCGCTACAATGTGCCGACCATTGCCGGCCTGCCCCGTTTCAACGGCGGGCTGGTCGGCTACTTCGGCTATGACTGCGTGCGCTATGTCGAGAAGCGCCTGGGCAAGTGCCCGAACCCCGATCCGCTGGGCGTACCTGACATTCTGCTGATGGTCTCCGATGCCGTGGTGGTGTTCGACAACCTGGCCGGCAAGATGCACGCGATTGTGCTTGCTGACCCCGCCCAGGAACACGCCTACGAGCATGGTCTGGCGCGTCTGGAAGAGCTGCTGGAAAAACTCCGCCAGCCGATCACCCCGCGTCGCGGCCTGGACTTCACCAAGGAGTCGGGCGCCGAACCGTTGTTCCGCTCCAGCTTCACCCGTGAGGACTACGAGCGCTCGGTCGATACCATCAAGGAATACATCCTCGCCGGCGACTGCATGCAGGTGGTGCCATCGCAGCGCATGTCCATCGACTTCAAGGCGGCGCCGATCGATCTGTATCGCGCGTTGCGCTGCTTCAATCCGACGCCTTATATGTATTTCTTCAACTTCGGCGACTTCCATGTGGTCGGCTCCTCGCCCGAGGTGCTGGTGCGGGTCGAAGACAATCTGATCACCGTGCGGCCGATCGCCGGCACCCGCCCGCGTGGCGCCACCGAAGCGGCGGACCTGGCGTTGGAAGAAGACCTGCTATCCGATGACAAGGAAATCGCCGAGCACCTGATGCTGATCGACCTGGGCCGCAACGACACCGGCCGGGTTTCGGAAATCGGCTCGGTGAAACTGACCGAGAAGATGGTCATCGAGCGTTATTCCAACGTCATGCACATCGTCTCCAACGTCACCGGCCAGCTGAAAAGCGGGCTGACGGCGATGGATGCGTTGCGGGCGATTCTGCCGGCGGGCACCTTGTCCGGCGCGCCGAAGATCCGCGCGATGGAAATCATCGACGAGCTGGAGCCGGTCAAGCGCGGCGTCTATGGCGGTGCCGTGGGCTACCTGGCGTGGAACGGCAATATGGACACCGCGATTGCGATCCGCACCGCCGTGATTAAAGACGGTGAGCTGCATGTGCAGGCCGGCGGCGGCATCGTCGCCGACTCGGTGCCGGCGCTGGAGTGGGAAGAGACGCTGAACAAGCGCCGCGCGATGTTCCGTGCCGTGGCTTTAGCCGAACAAACCACCACGACCGACGCCTGAGGAGCCCTGCCATGCTGTTAATGATCGATAACTACGACTCTTTTACCTACAACGTCGTGCAATATTTCGGCGAGCTGGGTGCCGAGGTGAAGGTCATCCGCAACGACGAGCTGAGCGTTGCCGAAATCGAAGCGCTCAACCCCGAGCGCATTGTGGTCTCGCCCGGCCCTTGCACGCCGACCGAAGCCGGTGTGTCGTTGGCGGTGATCGAGCACTTCGCCGGCAAGCTGCCGATCCTCGGCGTGTGCCTGGGCCACCAGAGCATCGGCCAAGCCTTTGGCGGTGATGTGGTGCGCGCGCGCCAGGTGATGCACGGCAAGACCAGCCCGGTGCTCCATGAAAACCTCGGCGTCTTCAATGGCTTGAAAAACCCGCTGACGGTCACCCGCTACCATTCCCTGATCGTCAAGCGCGAAACCCTGCCGGACTGCCTGGAAGTGACCGCCTGGACCGCGCTGGAAGATGGCTCCGTGGACGAGATCATGGGCCTGCGGCATAAAACCTTGAACATCGAGGGGGTGCAATTCCACCCGGAATCTATCCTTTCCGAACAGGGCCACGAGTTGTTGGCCAATTTCCTCAAACAGACAGGCGGTGTGCGCTGATGGATATCAAAGGAGCCCTCAACCGGGTGGTCAGCCAGCTGAGCCTGAGCACCGAGGAAATGCAGGACGTCATGCGTGAAATCATGACCGGGCAGTGCACCGACGCGCAGATCGGTGCCTTCCTGATGGGCATGCGCATGAAGAGCGAGACCATCGACGAAATCACCGGTGCCGCCCAGGTCATGCGCGAGCTGGCCGCGCCGGTGCACATCAACGCCGAACGGCTGGTCGATACCTGCGGCACCGGTGGCGACGGCATGAACATTTTCAACGTCTCGACGGCGGCGGCCTTCGTGGTCGCGGCGGCGGGCGGCAATGTGGCCAAGCATGGCAACCGCGCGGTCTCCGGCAAGAGCGGTAGCGCCGACCTGCTCGAAGCCGCCGGGGTGTACCTGAACCTCACGCCGGATCAGGTGGCCCGTTGTGTCGAGACGGTGGGCGTCGGCTTCATGTTCGCGCCGGCCCATCACGGTGCGATGAAGCATGCGATCGGCCCGCGCCGTGAGCTGGGCCTGCGCACCCTGTTCAACATGCTCGGGCCGATGACCAACCCGGCTGCGGTAAAGCACCAGGTGATCGGCGTGTTCAGCCAGGCGCTGTGCCGGCCGATGGCCGAAGTGCTGCAGCGCCTGGGTAGCGAGCATGTGCTGGTGGTGCATGCGCAGGATGGGCTCGACGAAATCAGCCTGGCGGCGCCGACCTTCGTCGCGGAACTGCACAAGAGTGTGATCAGCGAATACCGCATCCAGCCGGAAGACTTCGACATCAAGAGCCAGAGCCTGATCGGCCTGACGGTGGAGACACCGCAAGCCTCGCTGGAGCTGATCCGCGATGCCCTCGGCCGGCGCAAGACCGAGAACGGCCAGAAAGCCGCCGAGATGATTGTCCTCAATGCCGGCGCCGCGCTCTATGCTGCGGATCACGCCAGCAGCCTGAAGGAAGGCATGCACCTGGCGCACGATGCGCTGCACACCGGGCTGGCCCGTGAAAAGCTGGAAGAGTTGGTGTCCTTGACCGCCGTATTCCGCCAGGAGAATGAAGCGTGAGCGTGCCCACCGTGTTGGAAAATATCCTCGCGCGCAAAGCCGAGGAGGTCGCTGCCCGGCGGGCGCTGGTCAGCCTGGCTGAGCTCGAGCGCGAAGCGCGCGCGGCCGATGCGCCGCGTGGTTTTGCCGCGGCCATGCTGGCTTGCGCCAAGCGTAAGGAGCCGGCGGTGATCGCCGAGGTGAAGAAGGCCTCGCCGAGCAAGGGCGTGTTGCGTGAACACTTCGTGCCGGCCGAAATCGCCAAGAGTTACGAAGCCGGCGGTGCGGCCTGCCTGTCGGTGCTGACCGACGTGGACTTCTTCCAGGGCGACGATCGTTACCTGCAGCAGGCGCGAGCGGCCTGCGGCCTGCCGGTGATCCGCAAGGACTTCATGATCGATCCGTATCAGATCGTCGAGGCGCGCGCCTTGGGCGCCGACTGCGTGCTGTTGATCGTTTCGGCGCTGGATGATGGGCGCATGGCGGAACTGGCGGCGGTGGCGAAGGCTTTTGGCCTCGATGTGCTGGTCGAGGTGCACGACGGTGCCGAGCTGGAGCGGGCACTGAAGACCCTCGACACGCCGTTGATCGGCATCAACAACCGCAACCTGCATACCTTCGAAGTCAGCCTGGAAACCACCCTCGACCTGCTGCCGCGGATTCCGCGCGAGCGTATGGTGGTGACCGAAAGCGGGATCATGAACCGTGCGGACGTTGAGCTGATGGAAATCAGCGGGGTCTACGGTTTCCTGGTCGGCGAAGCCTTCATGCGCGCGGAGAATCCTGGCGCCGAGCTGCAGCGCTTGTTCTTCCCTGAGCGCGGTCGCGTGATCGCCAGCCCGGACGTCGATTGAACGGCAAGTCGCAGGCATAAAAAAACCGGCGGGCTGCCGGTTTTTTATGCCTGCGATTCAGCTCAGCGGGTGCCGAACACCACCATGGTTTTGCCTTTGACGTGGACCAGCCCTTGCTCTTCCAGAGCCTTGAGCACGCGACCGACCATTTCCCGCGAGCAGCCGACGATGCGGCCGATTTCCTGGCGGGTGATCTTGATCTGCATACCGTCCGGATGGGTCATCGCATCGGGTTGCTTGCACAGATCCAGCAGGGTGCGGGCGACGCGCCCGGTGACGTCGAGAAAGGCCAGGTCGCCGACCTTGCGCGTGGTATTGCGTAGACGTTCGGCCATCTGGCTGCCGAGGGCGTAGAGGATGTCCGGGTCTTGCTGGGTCAGTTCGCGAAACTTGGCGTAGCTCAGCTCGGCCACTTCGCATTCGGTCTTCGCCCGTACCCAGGCACTGCGTTCTTTCTCGGCACCGTCTTTTTCGAACAGGCCCATCTCGCCGAAAAAATCCCCGGAGTTGAGGTAGGCGATGATCATTTCGCGGCCATCGTCATCCTCGATCAGGATGGTGACCGAGCCTTTGACGATGAAGAACAGGGTTTCACCGCGATCACCGGCGTAGATGATGGTGCTTTTGGCGGTGTAGCGACGGCGATGACAATGAGCGAGAAGCTTGTCGAGATTTTTGATTTTAGGTGTAAGTGTTATCGCTACCATGCCAAGCCCCGAAAAAATAAATGTAAGCCGTTGTCTAGCAGACGATTTTTTATAAGTTATCCAACCAAGTGTGCCAGTAATCCGACGCCAGCTTAACAGACAGGTATGACCGCTGATCGGTTTTGCGACGTGGCTAACATCTGCGCCATGACTATCAGGCGCTCTGTTGTGACTAAGTCCGTCTATGGCGCTGTGATAAGCTCGCCGTTCTTTTTATCAGTGGAGTCGTGGCAATGAAAGCGCGGATTCAGTGGGCTGGCGAAGCCCTCTTTATTGGTGAGTCGGGCAGCGGCCACGCCGTGGTGATGGATGGCCCGCCGGAGAGCGGCGGACGTAACCTCGGCGTGCGTCCGATGGAGATGCTGCTGATCGGCCTGGGTGGCTGCACCAACTTCGATGTGGTCAGCATCCTGAAGAAATCCCGCCAGCCGGTGGAAAGCTGCGAAGCCTTTCTCGAGGCCGAACGGGCCAGCGAAGAGCCGAAGGTGTTCACCAAGATCCATGTGCATTTCGTGGTCAAGGGCCGCGGCCTGAAAGAGGCGCAGGTGAAGCGTGCGGTCGAGTTGTCGGCAGAGAAGTACTGCTCGGCGTCGATCATGCTCGGCCGTGGCGGCGTGGAGATCACCCATGATTACGAGATCATCGAACTCGGCTGAGTAGCGACTGACGAGCGACATCCGAACATCACAAAAGTGGCGCACACTCTGGCAGCAGGTTGCTGACCTCTGCATAATGGCGCCCCTTTTTCAGAGGCCTGGGGCGATTGCCCAGGCCTCGGCCAGACAACCAAAATCGCCATCGCGAAGAGGTGTTAACCGTCCTACGCAGACGCGTCGTTCGCATCTGACGGGCATGCTCGATCACGCGGCGGTGCCGCATAGCTAAAGAGAGTTACCTACGGTGAAAAGCAAACTCAAGCTCCACGGGTTCAACAACCTGACGAAGACCTTGAGCTTCAACATCTATGACATCTGCTACGCGGAAACGCCGGAAGACCAGCAGGCCTACGTCCAGTACATCAATACCGAGTACGACGCCGAGCGCCTGACGCAGATACTCACCGATGTTGTCGACATTATCGGCGCCAATATCCTCAATATCGCCCGCCAGGATTACGACCCACAAGGTGCCAGCGTGACCATTCTGATCTCCGAGCAGCCGGTCACCCCGACCGACAGCCAGATCGAAGAGTCGCCCGGTCCGCTGCCGGAAACCATTCTGGCGCACCTGGATAAAAGCCATATCACCGTGCATACCTACCCGGAAATCCATCCGGTGGACGGCATCGCGACCTTCCGCGTGGATATCGACGTGTCCACGTGCGGGGTGATCTCACCGCTCAAGGCGCTGAACTACCTGATCCACCAGTTCGACTCGGACATCGTCACGGTCGACTACCGGGTGCGCGGATTCACCCGTGACGTGGAAGGCAAGAAGCACTTCATCGATCACGAGATCAACTCGATCCAGAACTACCTGTCCGATGACACGCAGGCGGCCTATCAAATGACCGACGTCAACGTGTACCAGGAGAACCTGTTCCACACCAAAATGCTGCTCAAGGAGTTCGAGCTGGATAACTATCTGTTCGGCGATGCCACGCAGAATCTCTCCAGCGCGCAACGCGAGCTGGTGACGACGCGGGTCAAGCACGAAATGCTGGAGATCTTCTGCGCGCGCAACATGCCGAGCTGAGTTCTTGCAGCAATAAAAAAGGGCCGCTGATTCAGCGGCCCTTTTTTATTGTCCAGCGCTTGTGCCTGGCTCAGATCCGATAGGTGCTCTTGGTCATGACCTTGGACAGCAGGCTCATGCCGAACTTGACCGGCGCCGGGAAACGAAAGCCGCCGGCTTCGAGGGCGCTGGCGGCGTGTTGCGCTTCATCGCTGAGCATTTGCTCAAGAATGGCACGGGACTTTTCATCTTCGATCGGCAGTTGGGTCAGGTGCTCGTCCAGGTGCTTGCACACCTGGTCTTCGGTTGCGGCGACAAAGCCCAGGCTGACGCGGTCGCTGATCAGCCCGGCGACTGCGCCGACGCCAAAGGACAACCCATAGAACAAGGGGTTGAGCACGCTGGTGTGACTGCCCAACTGGTGGATGCGCTGCTCGCACCAGGCCAGGTGGTCGACTTCCTCATCGGCCGCGTGTTCCATGGCGACGCGCACCTGCGGCAGCTTGGCGGTCAGCGCCTGGCCCTGGTACAGCGCCTGGGCACAGACTTCGCCGGTATGGTTGATGCGCATCAGGCCGGCGACATGCCGGGCGTCTTCGGCATTCAGCTCGACTTCGGGCTGTACCAGGGCCGGTGACGGGCGGTACGGCTGGCCGCTGAAGGGCAGCAGGGTGCGCAGCGCCGCATCGGCTTGCAGCAGCAGGCGGTCGACGGGAGAGTAGTGGCGTTCGGTAGCCATAAAGGCGCCTCCGGAAAAGTCTACGCCGGCAGTTTACTCCAATCCTCCGGAGCGGTCTTGACCGCTATCAAGTGCTCATGGCAGCTCGCGCAGCACCCGAAAGCCCATGGCGTAGTCTTTGTACTGGGGTTGCTTGAGGTCGCGCAGGCTACTGCGTAAATAGGCCGGGCCGCTGTTCCAGGCACCGCCACGGACCACTCGCGGGCTTTGTTCCAGTGCCGTGGCCGTGCGCTGTTCGCTGCCGTCGAAGGGCGTGACGAAGCGCGAGGCCGTCCACTCCCAGACATTCCCGGCGGTGTCGTACAGGCCAAAGGCGTTGGCGGCGAACTGGCCAACCTGGGCGGTCTTGTATTGAATGCTGCGCGGTGCACCGCAGCCACGGCAATGGGCGCGCGGCTGGTTCTCCGGGCTGTCCAACTGTTCGCCCCACCAGTAGTAGTGGGGGCTGCCGGCACGGGCGGCATATTCCCATTCCACTTCGGTGGGCAGGCGGTAGCGCTGGCCGCTGACCTTGGACAGCCACTGGCAGTAGCTCTGGGCGTCGAACCAGGAGACATGGATCACCGGGCGTTGATCGGACAGGCCCCAGCCTTCGTTGTCCGGCAATGGCTTGCCGGTGGCGCGGGCATAGCGCTGCCAGTCGGCGAAGGTCAGCTCGTAGCGGCCGATGGCGAAGGGTTCGGGGATTTCGCTGGGTTGCGTTGGGCGCTCGTTGTAGTTGCCGCGCCCACTGCTGTCGCCAAGCAGGAAGCGCCCCGGCGGGATCACGACCAGTCGCGGGCCTTGGCTGTTGTCGGCAAGGGCATCGCTAAAGGTTTCGCCGGCCTGGTACGCGCAGGCCGGCAGTGATAGCAGGGTGCTCAGTGAGAGGGTTAGAAACCGTCGCATCAGCCCGGCGGCCAGGTCATCTGGCGTTGCCCGAGCACATGCATGTGAATGTGGTAAACGGTTTGTCCGCCTTGCTCGTTGCAGTTCATCACCACGCGAAAACCTTCTTCGCAGCCCTGCTCTTTGGCCAGACGTTGAGCAGTCAGCAGAATATGGCCGACCAGGGTTTTATCCTCTTCCCTCAGTTCGTTGAGGGTGCGGATGTGTTTTTTCGGGATCACTAGGAAATGCACGGGAGCCTGCGGGCCGATATCGTGAAAGGCCAGCACCTGGTCATCCTCATAAAGCTTGCGCGCGGGGATATCCCCGGCGACGATCTTGCAGAACAGACAGTCCACGGACAGCGCTCCGGCTCATGATAAGAAGCCCGAGTTTAACGGCGGGTGCTCAGCCCGGCCAGCCTCAGAAGGATGCGGTGTGAAAAACGATATTCATGATCTGGGCCTGGTGCTCGATTCCAAGGTCAAGTTGGTGGTGATCGAGTCCTGGGACGAGGCGCGGGTGCTGGAGATGCTCACTGGCCTGGCGGTCAAGCGCGGACTTGGCCTCTACACCTGGGCCATTACCGAAGGCATGCAGCGTCTGGGCTTCGGTGCCGGGCCGGATGGCGAGCAGCCGAGCACCGAGGCGGAGGCGGCGCTCAAGCTGATCAAGCACGACCCGCAGCCGAACCTCTACGTGCTTTGCGACCTGCACCCGTTCCTGGTGGATAACCCCAAGCTGGTGCGCCTGCTCAAGGAAATCGCCATGGCCGAGGCGCAGCACAAGCCGACCGTGGTGCTCGTTTCCCATGCGCTGAAATTGCCCGCGGAAGTGCAGCGCTATGCCGCGCGATTCAGCCTGGCATTGCCGGCGGAAGATGAGTTGTTGGCGATCGTGCGTGAGGAAGCGACGCGTTGGAGCGAGCGTAATCGCGGCGCCCGGGTGCGCACCGACAACCGCACGCTACAGCAGGTGGTGAAAAACCTGCGCGGCATGAGCCATGCGGAAGCGCGGGCTCTGGCGCGTGGGGTGATTTGCGACGATGGCGCGATCACCCAGGAAGATTTGCCGGAGTTGAACAAGACCAAGTTCCAGTTGCTCGACCTGGAAGGTGTGCTCAGCTTCGAGTACGACACCGCGCGCTTCGCCGAAGTGGGCGGGCTGAGTAACCTCAAGCGCTGGTTGGCCGAGCGGCAGGAGATATTTCTCGAGGGCAAGGGTGCCGATCTGCCCAAAGGCATGCTGCTGGTGGGTGTGCAGGGCGGCGGTAAAAGCCTGGCGGCGAAAGCGGTGGCCGGGTTGTGGGGTTTGCCGTTGCTGCGCCTGGATTTCGCCTGCCTGTACAACAAGTTCTTCGGTGAGACCGAGCGCAATCTGCGCGAAGCCCTCAAACTGGCGGAGCAGATGGCGCCCTGTGTGTTGTGGATGGATGAAGTGGAGAAGGGCCTGGCCAGCGGCGAGCAGGACGGCGGCGTCAGCCAGCGGGTGCTCGGCACGCTGCTGACCTGGATGGCCGAGCGCAAGGCGCCGGTGTTCATGGTGGCGACCGCGAATGCCATCGACCGGCTGCCGCCGGAGCTGGTGCGCAAGGGGCGCTTCGACGAGCTGTTCTTCGTCGATCTGCCGGATGCCACGGTGCGGGCGGAGATTTTCCGTATCCACCTGACACGCCGCGAACTGGAGCCCGCAGGCTTCGATCTGGCGCAATTGGCCGGGGCCAGCGAAGGGTTTTCCGGGGCGGAAATCGAGCAGGTGGTGGTCAGTGCCTTGTATGCCGGGCAAGCCCGGCAGCAGTCGGTGGATCAGGCGTTGCTGATGCAGAACATTAAAAGCACCGCGCCGCTGTCAGTGATCATGGCTGAGGACCTGCAGGCGCTGCGGGCCTGGGCCAATGGGCGGACGGTGCCCGCCGGTTAAAATCGACGCTGGGTTGCGGATTGCCTTGCTGTAGGGCGGCCTCTGAGCGCAGCCGCAGCCCGCAACGGTCGGTGTTATTGGCGATGGCTCGCCGCCTGCTTTGCGAGTGCGCCTGCGGTGATGCCCGCGTCCCGTTTCTGGCTATTGATCAGTGGTGGGCGAATCGCTTGTTGATCGCCGCCCCAAGCGTGCGCACCAGCCAGCGCGGCGCCAGGCGCGGGCTGAATGCCAGCAGTCGGTTGCGCCAGCCGGGAATGATGATCGCGCGATTCTTTTCCAACGCCTTGACGGTGTAGAGCGCCAGTTCTTCGGCGCCCATCATCAGCTTGCTACCCTCGAGTCTGCTGACATCCATCTGTGCGCCGCGAAAGAAGGCGGTGCGCGTGGGGCCGGGGCAAAGTACCGAAACCCGGATGCCGCGGCTCTTCAACTCCACCCGCAGGCCTTCGGAGAAGTGCAGGACATAGGCCTTGCTGGCGTAGTAGTTGCTCATCCAGGCGCCAGGTTGGAAGGCTACGGTGGAGGCGACGTTGAGGATTTGCCCGCCGCCTTGCTGTGCCATGGCATTGCCCAAGGCATGGCAGAGGCGGCTGAGGGCCAGAATGTTGACCTCGATCAATTGCTGCTCGCGGCCCCAATCCTGATCGAGGAACGAGCCGGATGTGCCGATGCCGGCATTGTTGACCAGCAGGTCGATCTGCCGCTCGCCCTGTTCCAGCTCATGCAGCAGGCCGGTGAGCTGCATCGGCTCACTCAGGTCGCAGACCCGGAATAGCACCTCGACGCCGAAGCGTTGTGTCAGCTCGCAGGCGATGCTTTCCAGGGCGTCACGCTGACGGGCCACCAGAATCAAGCTGCGGCCGCGGCGCGCCAAGGCTTCTGCCAGGGCCAGGCCGATGCCGCTGGAGGCGCCGGTAATCAGGGCGTAACGGGGCATGCGGACTCTCCGTGAGCGAGCCGGCCTGGGGTAGCGCCGGTCGTGTCGGTTGCCAGAACAGGCGCTTACTCTTCGGCGGACTCGCTTGCCGCGCCGGCGGCTGCATCCGCCGCTGCTTCTGCCGGTTCCACTGCGTCGCTGTACTCACTGTAGTCCTCGACGGCGTCGGAGGATGATTCGCTGTAGCTGTCGGGCAGGCCGAGTTCACCGCCCAGCTCGCTGAACAGGCCAAGGCCACCGACAAAAAGTGCGATCAGCAGGGCCGCAATCGGCAGCAACCAGAACGCGGCCAGGACTTTGACGGCCGTGCTGTTCGCCGGTTGCGGCGGGCCGAAGCGGTTGGCGCCGCTACTGCCGGGAACCACCATCAGCAGCAGGGAGAACACGCCGCCGATAATCGGCACGAGGCTGAGCAGCAGGAGCCAGCCCGACCAGCCGATATCGTGCAGACGCTGCACGCTCATCTGTACCGCAACCACCAGCATGCCGATGGTCACGATCGCGACCAGCACGCCACCGATGATCTCGGACATGGCAAAGCCCATGGCGGCGATGGCGAACAGCGCGACAGCGCCCAAGGTCAACACCAGGTACCAGGCCAGATAACGCAGACGACCGATGCGGCCATCGGTGGTGAAGACATTCAGCTCGCCAAACTCCGGCAGTGTTTCGCCAACCTGCGCCTGTGGCGTGGCATAGGGCGAAGCGGTGGGTGCGCTGGCCATGTTGGTCGCCGGTTGTGGCGGGGTACTGGTTTCAGGTTGGGCCGTGGCGATTTCGGCCAGTTGCGCCTGACGGGCCAGGTATTTTTCGATGACGATGCCGCAGGCGCTGCATTCAGCCGACTTGGGCTGCTCGTGGCCGCACTTGGGGCAGCTCATCTGCGTGCTCTGCGCGACGACATCCGATTCGCTGCGGCGGTGGTCATCGGTTTCCACCAGGCTCAGGCTGGCGGCCAGGTCGGGCTGCATGCTGACCTTGGCACCGGCATTCTGGAGTGCCGCCAGGTACTTGCTCGCGTCGTTCTCCGTCAGGTCGCGCTTGAGCGCCACGGCACTACCGGAAAACAACCCGTCGATCTTGGTGCGATCGCTCTTGAACAGACGGGCAAGGTTGTCCTTGACGGTGTCGAGAGGCACCTCGGGCATCAGTTCGCCGGTGAAAACGATCTTGAATCGGGCATCGGTCATGCGGGCTTCCTTGTCAGCGACAGAGATAAGGTCGGGCACAGCGTAATAGGCGCGCAGGCCGCGATACAAGCTGCCTGCAGCAGAAATTCAACCCATGGTGTGCGGCAGCCAACGCCCGACCAGGCGATTGTGCCGTAACAGACGCAGTTCGCTGAAATCGTCGAGCAGGCCTTCTGTCAGTTGCGGGCGCAGAAATACCCAGTCGTCGACCGCCAGATCGGTCCCTGTCGAACCGATCAGCCGTTCCTGATTGGCGCTGCGACCGTATAAGGCATCGTAACTCAGCCCGGCTGGCGATACCGGCTCGGCCGGCCAGCGCCCGCCGTATACGTAGTAGGCGCGCTGACGGTTGCGGTTCCAGCGTTGCAGGGCGCCCTGCGCGCCAGCCAGGTAAGGCAGCGCGCCATTCTGTACTTTCAGCACCGGTGTGGCGATCCACAGCGCGGGTTGGTAGGCGGCCAGCAGGTCGCTGTCGAACTCGCTGGGTTTGAGCAGTGCCGAGCCGACGGCGACCTCATTCAGTGGCGTATCGCCCCCGGCATGCAAGGCATAGGTCAGACTACCTGCCCCGTTGAGCAGCGGCTGCGCCGGCCAGAGGCTGGTGAAGCGCTGTGCGGCGGCAACAAAGCGGCGATAGCGCGCATTGCTCTCGGCGAATGCCCGCTCGCGGCCAAGCCAGAAGGGGGCGTGGGCGACCTGCGCGTCATACCCCATCAAGCCGCGCAGTTGCAGCGGCGCCTGGCTGTCGCGCAGCCAGCTCAAGGCCTGGCCCAGGGCGGACGGATCGGCAAAACCGCCACGGGCCAGGCCGACGTCGATCTCCAGGGCAATTTGCAGCGGCTGTTTGAGCGCGCGCGCCAGCTCGGCGTATTCGCTCAGGCGCAAGGGGCTGTCGATTAACCAGGTCACTTGGCGAGCGGGGTCGAAGCCTGATTGGGGCGCCAGCTGTTGATAGAAGGCCAGTGCCGCGCGGCTGGGCAGGGGTTTGCCCAGCAGCAGGTCGGCATCGGGGAACGTCCGCGCCAGTTGGTTCAGTTGGGGTTGGTGGAAGACCATGAAGCGCTGGGTAGCGAGCTTGTGTGCAAGGTATTCGAGCAGGCCGTCGGCGGCCAATGATTTGGCCACCAGGCGCAGGGGTAACTTACTGCCCAGGCGTCGGGCGAGCAGTTCGGCGTTGCTGTCCAGCCGCTCCAGGTCGACGATCAGCAAGGGCCGGCCGCCGCCTTCGAGTTTGAGCTGGCTGTTCAGCTGGGCGAAGTAATGGTCGTAGGGCCGGCCATTATCGTTTGGCCGCACCGCCCACAGCCCCAGCAAACCCAGCGCTCCGAGGCCGAGCAGACGGCGACGGTTCATCGCGGCCAGCGTTGGCCAAGTTGGGAGGCGCGCGCCTGGGCGGCGCGGTATTCGGCGTCGAGCCTGCTCACCAGCTCCGCCACGCTTGGCAGGTCGCGGATATTGCCGACTCCCTGGCCGGCCGACCACACGGTTTTCCAGGCCTTGGCTTCGTCGCTGATCGGTTTGAGTTTCTCGCCGTAGTTGACCTCGCCCTTGTCCTGCAGGCGCGCCAGGTCATAGCCGCCCTGTTCCAGGCTCTGGCGCATGAAGCTGGCCGGCACCCCGGAAACGGCCGGGGTGTGCACGATGTCGGCGGCTTTGGCGTCGAGGATCATCTGCTTGTAGGCCTGTGGGGCGTCATTTTCCTGGGTGGCGATAAAGCGCGTACCGAGGTAAGCCAGGTCGGCGCCGAGCAGCTGTGCGGCGAGGATTTCGTGGCCATGATTGAGGCAGCCGGCCAGCAGCAGGGTCTTGTCGAAGAACTGGCGGATCTCGGCGATCAGCGCGAACGGGCTCCAGGTGCCGGCGTGTCCGCCGGCGCCGGCAGCCACGGCGATCAACCCGTCGACACCGGCTTCGGCGGCCTTCTCGGCATGCCGGCGGGTGGTGACGTCATGGAAGACCAGGCCGCCGTAGCTGTGCACGGCATCGACGAGTTCCTTTACCGCGCCGAGGCTGGTGATCACGATCGGGACTTGCTGTTCGACGCAGATGGCCAGGTCGGCCTGTAGGCGCGGGTTGCTTTGATGGACGATGAGGTTCACCGCATAGGGCGCCGAGTCCGCCTGCAGCCCGGCCTTGATCTCTTCCAGCCAGCCTTCGAAGCCGCTGCTCTCGCGTTGGTTCAGCGCCGGAAAGCTGCCGACTATGCCGCTCTGGCAGCAGGCGAGGACCAATTGCGGGTTGGAGACCAGAAACATCGGCGCGGCGACCACCGGCAAACGCAGGCGTTGGTCGAGCAGGGCAGGCAGGGACATGGTCTTACCTCATGCGATTGTTGAGTGGGCAGGATCAGAACGGCCGCACGACCACCAGAATCACGATGGCGAGCAGCAACAGGACCGGGGCTTCATTGAACCAGCGATAGAACACATGGCTGCGGTTCTGCTCGCCGCGCGCGAAGCGTTTGAGCATGGCGCCGCAGACGTGGTGATAACCGATCAGCAGCAGCACCAGGCTCAGCTTGGCATGCAGCCAGCCCTGGCTCAGCAAGCCGGGGTTGAGCGCCAGCAACCAGATACCGAAGGCGAGGGTGGCAAGCATCGATGGCTGCATGATGCCGCGGTAGAGCTTGCGCTCCATCACGCAGAAGCGCTCGCGGCTGATGCTGTCCTCGCTCATGGCGTGGTAGACGAACAAGCGTGGCAAATAGAACAAGGCGGCGAACCAGCAGACCATGGCGATGATGTGCAGGGCCTTAATCCATAGATAGAGCATCTGGAGTTTCCAAACAGAACGTGGCTCGATAGTAGTGGCTGTTATGCCCGTACGTCACCATGACGGTTGGCCCATGGCCGATGCGGCCTTATCATCGGCAGCTTTCCAGTGGCTTTTTGCAGGGGGCAAGTGATGGTCAAGGTCGGTATCGTCGGCGGCACGGGCTACACCGGGGTCGAGTTGCTGCGTCTGTTGGCTCAGCATCCGCAGGCTGAGGTGGTGGTGATTACCTCCCGTTCCGAGGCCGGGATGAAGGTCGATGAGATGTACCCGAACCTGCGCGGCCACTACGATTCGCTGGCCTTCAGCGTGCCGGACACGCAAACCCTGGCGGCCTGCGATGTGGTGTTTTTCGCCACCCCCCATGGCGTCGCCCATGCGCTGGCGGGCGAGTTGCTGGCCGCCGGCACCAAGGTGATTGACCTGTCCGCTGACTTCCGCCTGCAGGATGCCGATGAGTGGGCGCAGTGGTACGGTCAGCCGCACGGCGCGCCCGAGTTGCTCAAGGAAGCGGTCTACGGCCTGCCGGAGGTGAATCGCGAGCAGATCAAGCAGGCGCGCCTGATCGCCGTGCCCGGCTGCTACCCGACTGCGACCCAGTTGGGTTTCCTGCCGTTGCTGGAGGCCGGCCTGGCTGATGCCTCGCGCCTGATTGCCGACTGCAAGTCCGGTATCAGTGGCGCCGGCCGGGGCGCAAGCGTGGGGTCGCTGTACAGTGAAACGTCCGAGAGCTTCAAGGCTTATGCGGTCAAAGGCCACCGGCACTTGCCGGAGATCCGCCAGGGCCTGCGTCGCGCCGCCGGCGGTGAAGTCGGCCTGACCTTTGTCCCACACCTGACGCCCATGATTCGCGGCATCCATTCCACGCTCTATGCGACTGTGGCGGACAGGTCGGTGGATCTGCAGGCGCTGTTCGAGCAGCGTTATGCCGATGAGCCTTTCGTCGATGTGATGCCGGCCGGCAGCCATCCGGAGACCCGCAGCGTGCGCGGCGCCAACGTCTGCCGGATTGCCCTGCATCGGCCGCAGGGCGGCGATCTGGTGGTGGTGCTGTCGGTGATCGACAACCTGGTCAAGGGGGCATCCGGCCAGGCCGTGCAGAACATGAACATCCTGTTCGGGCTGGATGAGCGTCTCGGTCTGTCCCACGCCGCCTTGCTGCCCTGAGGCGGGCCGCATAGGTACTACCTGCGGCGTGGCCCGACCAAGGTGGCGGGGTTGTCGGTTTGCTTGGAAACTGCGCAATAGTTGACCGTTTTCCTGGGGGAAGCGGATAATGCGGCGTCCCAACGTATTTGTGACGGCTTAAAGCCGGGAGATAGGCAGCATGAGCGTCGAAACCTTCACACCCACACCCTTGCAGTTCACGCAGGGTGCGGCGAGCAAGGTCAAGAACCTGGTCGATGAAGAAGGCAATCCACGCCTGAAATTGCGTGTGTTCGTCACGGGTGGCGGTTGCTCGGGTTTCCAGTACGGCTTCACCTTCGATGAAGAAGTGGCCGATGATGACACCATCGTCGAGCGCGAAGGCGTGAGCCTGGTGGTCGATCCGATGAGCTTCCAGTACCTGGCGGGCGCGGAAGTGGATTACCAGGAAGGTCTGGAAGGTTCGCGTTTCGTGATCAAGAATCCGAATGCGACCACCACCTGCGGTTGTGGCTCGTCCTTCTCGATTTAAACGCGTGCTGTATCGAAAACGCCGCGCCTTGTGCGCGGCGTTTTCGATACAGCACTGTGGAGAACGGCTCCGTCAGGCCGGATAAATCGCGCCCAGCACACGCAGCCCGCTCGCACCGGTAACGCTTGGGCGGTTGGCTGGGATGCTTTCCAGGCAGCAATGGGCGAGCCAGGCGAATGCCATGGCCTCGACCCAGTCCGGCGGTACGCCGTAGTCGGCGCTGCTGCTCACCGCGCAGGTTGGCAGCAGGTTGGCCAGGCGCGCCATCAGTGCGCTGTTATGGGCGCCACCGCCACATACCAGCAGCTGCTCGGTGCCGTGCTGCGCGGCTTTCAGCGCCTCGGTGATGCTCAGTGCGGTCATTTCCAGCAGCGTGGCTTGTACATCCTCGAGCGCGACGGCTGGCAGGTTCGCCAGGTGCAGGTCCAGCCAGCTCAGGTTGAACAGCTCGCGGCCGGTACTTTTCGGCCCTTGGGTCTGGAAGAACGGAT
The DNA here is from genome assembly GCF_057838565.1 of Pseudomonas sp. KH_027. Taxonomy (NCBI): domain Bacteria; kingdom Pseudomonadati; phylum Pseudomonadota; class Gammaproteobacteria; order Pseudomonadales; family Pseudomonadaceae; genus Pseudomonas; species Pseudomonas sp. KH_027. The sequence goes on along the minus strand of NZ_CM174470.1, from coordinate 4,276,191 downwards.
CGCTGAGCAATGCCTGCAGCAGTACCTGCGCGATTTGGCCGCTGGCAGCCCAGGCGCCGTCGCGGTCGAAGCTATGGCCCAGCTGGCGCTGAATCCAGGCATCGAGCAGCACATTGCCGGGGCCGCAGTCGAAGCCGCGTACCGGCTGATCGGGTTCGAGCAGGCTGAGATTGCTGAAGCCACCGATATTGAGAACCGCTCGCCGGCTGCGGCCGTCATCGAACAATGCTTGATGGAAGGCCGGCACCAGCGGTGCGCCTTGACCGCCGGCCGCCACGTCGCGGCGGCGGAAGTCGCTGACCACGCAGATGCCCGTGAGCTCGGCGAGCAGTGCCGGGTTACCGATCTGGATGCTGAAGCCACGTGCCGGCTCATGGCGCACGGTCTGACCGTGACTGCCTATGGCGCGGATATCGCCGGGCTGCAGGCTGGCCTGCTCGAGTAGGGTCTTGATGCCTTGCGCAGCAAGGTGAACCCAGTGCTGCTCGGCGATGGCGGCACGCGCCAGTTCGTCCGGGCCCGATGCGCACAAGGCGAGCAGCTCGGCGCGCAGGTCGGTGGGCATCGGCAGGTAATGGGTTGCGAGCAGGGTGGGCTGTTCGTTCTGCTCGATCAGGGCGATGTCCAGGCCGTCCAGGCTGGTGCCGGACATTACCCCTAAATAGCGCGGCATCACTTAGCGTTTGTTGAGCGCTAGCATGGTGGCTTTTTCCTGGTCCATGCGCGCCATCATCGGTTTGCTCATTTGCAGGAAACGCTGTTTTTCACTGCGCGAGATCGGGTCGGCCATGGCTGTTTTCTGGCTCAGCGGGTCGACGTGCACGCCTTTGACCTGGAACTCATAGTGCAGATGCGGTCCGGTGGAAAGGCCGGTGGTACCGATGTAGCCGATAACCTGGCCTTGCTTGACGTTCACTCCGGTACGCACGCCTTTGGCAAAACCCTGCATGTGTCCATACAGGGTGCGATAGCTATTGCCGTGCTGGATGATCACCGCATTGCCGTAGCCGCCACGGCGACCGGCAAGCAGTACCTTGCCATCACCGGCAGCTTTGATTGGCGTACCGCGCGGCGCGGCGTAGTCGACGCCTTTGTGCGCGCGAATCTTGTTCAGAATGGGGTGGCGCCGGCCCATGGAGAAGCGCGAGCTGATGCGGGCGAAATCCACGGGTGTGCGGATAAAGGCCTTGCGCATGCTGTTGCCGTCGGCGGTGTAATAGCTGGTTGAGCCTTGTTTGTTGGTGTAACGCACGGCAGTGAAGGGTTTGCCGCGGTTGGTGAAGCGTGCGGCGATAATATTGCCGGTGCCGACCTGCTTGCCATTGACGACCTTCTCTTCGTAGATCACCTCGAACTCGTCGCCTGCGCGAATGTCTTGGGCGAAGTCGATGTCGTAGCCAAAGACGTTGGCCAGATCCATGGTCAGGTTATGCGACATGCCGGCGCGTTTGGCCGACAGAAACAGCGAGCTGTCGATCACGCCGTGGGCGTAGGCATTGCGCAGTGTCGGCTTGGTCAGGTCGCGCTTGAAGGCAAACCCCGTATCCGTCTTCGCCAGGCTGATGCTTTCCAGGTCGCTCACCTTGCTCTGCAGGCTTTCCAGCGTGCCCTCAGGTGTAAGCTTGACCTCCAGAGTCTGGCCAACCTTGAGCCGACCAAATTGCTTGGCATCCTTGCTGCTGTTGAGTACGTCATGCAGGTCGGTGGCGGACAAGCCGGCCTTGGCGAACAGCGTGGACAAGGTGTCGCCATTGGCAACGGTCATTGTCTTGTGGCTTGGGTCGGCTGGCGGGGTATTGGTAACGCTAAGGGCTGTTGCTTTGTCGTCCTTGTCAGCGTCTTTTGCTGCGCTGTTCTGGTTGTCGCTGGAGCTGTCGATCGCCGCAAATGGCGATGAGCCCTGCTCTGCGCGAGTGGTCTGCGATCGGAGATCGTCTTTTTCTTGCAGAAGCTGCTCGGAGCCGCCGTCGAGCTCCAGGCTGAGGTGGGTCTTCTTTGCTTCTACTTCGCGTGATGGGAATACCAATAAGGCCAAGCTGAGCAGCGCCGCGATCCCGCTTGCCGCCAGTAGGTGGCTTTTGGGATACGGCGGCGGTGCTTTCGGAATTGTCTGGGTCATAGGGTGATTTTGACTTTGAAAAAATATGAATAGAAGAGATGAAGAAAATGATGAATATGGACTAACTGTATAAAATATAACCAAAAGCCGTATGAGGCAAGCTTGGCTGCCAGGCATTCGTCTGGAGGGCGGGTGTGGCGGGGCAAAACTTGTAATTAGTGCGTGATCTTGTATGGTTGGTTCCCTTCGAATTTTAGGTGGTAATGGGGCTGTTATGAAGTCGGTTGAAGAGCAGCTGGCGCTGATCAAGCGCGGCGCGGAAGAGGTTTTGGTCGAGGCTGAACTGGTCGAAAAACTAAAGCGCGGCCAGCCGCTTCGCATTAAGGCTGGTTTCGATCCGACCGCTCCGGATCTGCACCTGGGGCATACCGTGCTTATTAATAAGCTGCGGCAGTTCCAGGAGCTTGGTCATCAGGTTATTTTCCTGATTGGCGACTTCACCGGCTTGATTGGTGATCCGAGTGGGAAAAGCGCTACCCGGCCACCGTTGAGCCGTGAACAGGTGTTGGCCAACGCCGAAACTTACAAGGCGCAGGTCTTCAAGATTCTTGATCCGGCCAAGACCGAGGTGGCGTTCAACTCCACCTGGATGGATCAACTGACGCCAGCGGACTTCATTCGCCTGGCCTCGCAGTACACCGTGGCGCGCATGCTCGAGCGTGACGACTTCAGTAAGCGCTACTCGGCCAATCAGTCGATCGCCATCCATGAGTTCCTTTACCCGTTGGTGCAAGGGTATGACTCGGTGGCGTTGCGTGCGGATGTCGAGCTCGGCGGCACCGATCAGAAGTTCAACCTGCTGATGGGGCGCGAACTGCAGCGCTCTTATGGTCAGGAGGCCCAGGTCATTCTCACCATGCCGCTGCTCGAAGGCTTGGATGGTGTGAAGAAGATGTCCAAGTCGCTGGGTAACTATGTAGGTATCCAGGAAGCTCCGGGCGTCATGTACAACAAGCTGGTCTCCATTCCGGATGCCTTGATGTGGCGTTACTTCGAGCTGCTCAGTTTTCGCTCCATGGTGGAAATTGAGGCGTTCAAGGCGGATGTCGAGCGTGGCGCCAATCCGCGGGATATCAAGATCAAGCTGGCTGAAGAGATCGTCGCGCGCTTTCATGGCGAAGAGGCTGCGGCCGGCGCGCATCGTTCGGCGGGTAACCGCATGAAAGAGGGTGAGTTGCCGGAAGATATTCCGGACGTCGAACTGATCTCGGTTGAAGACCTACCGATTGCATCTCTCCTTAATAAGGCCGGGCTGGTGAAGAACGCCGCCGGCGCGCGTGATCTGCTCAGCTCGGGTGGTGTGCGTATAGATGGCGAGGTGGTGGATCGCACCTTTATCTTTACGCTGGGTTCGGTGCATGTCTGCCAGGCCGGCAAGAAGGCTTTTGCACGGGTTACGTTAAAAGCTGAATAAAGGTTTCAATAAGCGCTTGACGGTTAATTTGCTGGGCCTATAATGCGCACCTCTTACGGCGCAAGCCTCTCGGAAAACTTCTTAGATAACAAGAAGTTAGCTTTAAAAGAGGGGTTGCAAAGCGGTGAAAACCGCGTAGAATGCGCCGGGCTGACAAGGTGGTGGTTGAGCCTTGTTGGTGGGTCTCCTGGAGGGATCGAAAGCGGTTGAACGAGGTGGTTGACAGCGGTTTGAAACGCTGTAGAATTCGCCTCCCGCTGACGAGAAGCTCCGGTTGATCGTAAGCGCAAGTGGTTGAAGTTGATCAAGAAATTTTGAAACTTCGTTGAAATAACCGCTTGACAGATTGAGAGGCTGCTGTAGAATGCGCGCCTCGGTTGAGACGAAAGACTTAACCAACTGTTCTTTAACAACTGAATCAAGCAATTCGTGTGGGTGCTTGTGAGGTAAGACTGATAGTCAACTGATTATCAGCGTCACAAGTAACTCTTCGTGAATTCAAAGAGTTTAGCTTTTTAAATAAAGCAATTTGCGATTGCTGAGCCAAGTTTAGGGTTTTCTCAAAACCCAAAGATGTTTGAACTGAAGAGTTTGATCATGGCTCAGATTGAACGCTGGCGGCAGGCCTAACACATGCAAGTCGAGCGGCAGCACGGGTACTTGTACCTGGTGGCGAGCGGCGGACGGGTGAGTAATGCCTAGGAATCTGCCTAGTAGTGGGGGATAACGTTCGGAAACGGACGCTAATACCGCATACGTCCTACGGGAGAAAGTGGGGGATCTTCGGACCTCACGCTATTAGATGAGCCTAGGTCGGATTAGCTAGTTGGTAGGGTAAAGGCCTACCAAGGCGACGATCCGTAACTGGTCTGAGAGGATGATCAGTCACACTGGAACTGAGACACGGTCCAGACTCCTACGGGAGGCAGCAGTGGGGAATATTGGACAATGGGCGAAAGCCTGATCCAGCCATGCCGCGTGTGTGAAGAAGGTCTTCGGATTGTAAAGCACTTTAAGTTGGGAGGAAGGGCAGTAAGCTAATATCTTGCTGTTTTGACGTTACCGACAGAATAAGCACCGGCTAACTCTGTGCCAGCAGCCGCGGTAATACAGAGGGTGCAAGCGTTAATCGGAATTACTGGGCGTAAAGCGCGCGTAGGTGGTTGGTTAAGTTGAATGTGAAATCCCCGGGCTCAACCTGGGAACTGCATCCAAAACTGGCCAGCTAGAGTATGGTAGAGGGTGGTGGAATTTCCTGTGTAGCGGTGAAATGCGTAGATATAGGAAGGAACACCAGTGGCGAAGGCGACCACCTGGACTGATACTGACACTGAGGTGCGAAAGCGTGGGGAGCAAACAGGATTAGATACCCTGGTAGTCCACGCCGTAAACGATGTCGACTAGCCGTTGGGAGCCTTGAGCTCTTAGTGGCGCAGCTAACGCATTAAGTCGACCGCCTGGGGAGTACGGCCGCAAGGTTAAAACTCAAATGAATTGACGGGGGCCCGCACAAGCGGTGGAGCATGTGGTTTAATTCGAAGCAACGCGAAGAACCTTACCTGGCCTTGACATGTCGAGAATTCTGCAGAGATGCGGAAGTGCCTTCGGGAACTCGAACACAGGTGCTGCATGGCTGTCGTCAGCTCGTGTCGTGAGATGTTGGGTTAAGTCCCGTAACGAGCGCAACCCTTGTCCTTAGTTACCAGCACGTTATGGTGGGCACTCTAAGGAGACTGCCGGTGACAAACCGGAGGAAGGTGGGGATGACGTCAAGTCATCATGGCCCTTACGGCCAGGGCTACACACGTGCTACAATGGTCGGTACAAAGGGTTGCCAAGCCGCGAGGTGGAGCTAATCCCATAAAACCGATCGTAGTCCGGATCGCAGTCTGCAACTCGACTGCGTGAAGTCGGAATCGCTAGTAATCGTGAATCAGAATGTCACGGTGAATACGTTCCCGGGCCTTGTACACACCGCCCGTCACACCATGGGAGTGGGTTGCACCAGAAGTAGCTAGTCTAACCGCAAGGGGGACGGTTACCACGGTGTGATTCATGACTGGGGTGAAGTCGTAACAAGGTAGCCGTAGGGGAACCTGCGGCTGGATCACCTCCTTAATCGACGACATCAGCTTCCTTATAAGCTCCCACACGAATTGCTTGATTCATTGCGAAAGACGATTGGGTCGTCCCTGCTGGAAGGGGAGGATCAGGTAAGAGTTGTCAGCCTAGTAGCCCGAACAATTGGGTCTGTAGCTCAGTTGGTTAGAGCGCACCCCTGATAAGGGTGAGGTCGGCAGTTCGAATCTGCCCAGACCCACCAATTGTTGTGGAAAAGCCTCAGTAGGGGCCATAGCTCAGCTGGGAGAGCGCCTGCCTTGCACGCAGGAGGTCAACGGTTCGATCCCGTTTGGCTCCACCACGACGACTTGCTTGAGAGAGTTCAGAATTGAGTATTCGCCGCGAGGTTGGAATATTGAATTCTGGTCTTTGACTAGAAAGTATTAATCGTTCTTTAAAAATTTGGGTATGTGATAGAAAGAATAGACTGGTCACCCTTTTCACTGGGGTGTGATCAGGCTAAGGTAAAATTTGCGAGTTTATTGCGAATTTTCGGCGAATGTCGTCTTCATAGTATAACCAGATTGCTTGGGGTTATATGGTCAAGTGAAGAAGCGCATACGGTGGATGCCTTGGCAGTCAGAGGCGATGAAAGACGTGGTAGCCTGCGATAAGTTTCGGGGAGTCGGCAAACAGACATTGATCCGGAAATTTCTGAATGGGGGAACCCACCTAACATAAGTTAGGTATCTTGCGCTGAATACATAGGCGTAAGAAGCGAACCCGGGGAACTGAAACATCTAAGTACCCGGAGGAAAAGAAATCAACCGAGATTCCCTTAGTAGTGGCGAGCGAACGGGGACTAGCCCTTAAGTGGCTTTGAGATTAGCGGAACGCTCTGGAAAGTGCGGCCATAGTGGGTGATAGCCCTGTACGCGAAAATCTCTTAGTCATGAAATCGAGTAGGACGGAGCACGAGAAACTTTGTCTGAATATGGGGGGACCATCCTCCAAGGCTAAATACTACTGACTGACCGATAGTGAACTAGTACCGTGAGGGAAAGGCGAAAAGAACCCCGGAGAGGGGAGTGAAATAGATCCTGAAACCGTATGCGTACAAGCAGTGGGAGCCCACTTTGTTGGGTGACTGCGTACCTTTTGTATAATGGGTCAGCGACTTATTTTCAGTGGCGAGCTTAACCGAATAGGGGAGGCGTAGCGAAAGCGAGTCTTAATAGGGCGTTTAGTCGCTGGGAATAGACCCGAAACCGGGCGATCTATCCATGGGCAGGTTGAAGGTTGGGTAACACTAACTGGAGGACCGAACCGACTACCGTTGAAAAGTTAGCGGATGACCTGTGGATCGGAGTGAAAGGCTAATCAAGCTCGGAGATAGCTGGTTCTCCTCGAAAGCTATTTAGGTAGCGCCTCGTGTATCACTGTTGGGGGTAGAGCACTGTTTCGGCTAGGGGGTCATCCCGACTTACCAAACCGATGCAAACTCCGAATACCAACAAGTGCGAGCACGGGAGACACACGGCGGGTGCTAACGTCCGTCGTGAAAAGGGAAACAACCCAGACCGTCAGCTAAGGTCCCAAAGTTCTAGTTAAGTGGGAAACGATGTGGGAAGGCTTAGACAGCTAGGAGGTTGGCTTAGAAGCAGCCACCCTTTAAAGAAAGCGTAATAGCTCACTAGTCGAGTCGGCCTGCGCGGAAGATTTAACGGGGCTCAAACTAGACACCGAAGCTACGGGTATCACTTAGGTGATGCGGTAGAGGAGCGTTCTGTAAGCCTGTGAAGGTGAGTTGAGAAGCTTGCTGGAGGTATCAGAAGTGCGAATGCTGACATGAGTAACGACAATGGGTGTGAAAAACACCCACGCCGAAAGACCAAGGTTTCCTGCGCAACGTTAATCGACGCAGGGTTAGTCGGTCCCTAAGGCGAGGCTGAAAAGCGTAGTCGATGGAAAACAGGTTAATATTCCTGTACTTCTAGTTATTGCGATGGGGGGACGGAGAAGGCTAGGCCAGCTTGGCGTTGGTTGTCCAAGTTTAAGGTTGTAGGCTGACTGCTTAGGTAAATCCGGGCGGTTAAGGCTGAGAACTGATGACGAGTGCTCATTAGAGCGCGAAGTGGTTGATGCCATGCTTCCAAGAAAAGCCTCTAAGCTTCAGATAACTAGGAACCGTACCCCAAACCGACACAGGTGGTTGGGTAGAGAATACCAAGGCGCTTGAGAGAACTCGGGTGAAGGAACTAGGCAAAATGGCACCGTAACTTCGGGAGAAGGTGCGCCGGTGAGGGTGAAGGACTTGCTCCGTAAGCTCATGCCGGTCGAAGATACCAGGCCGCTGCGACTGTTTATTAAAAACACAGCACTCTGCAAACACGAAAGTGGACGTATAGGGTGTGACGCCTGCCCGGTGCCGGAAGGTTAATTGATGGGGTTAGCTAACGCGAAGCTCTTGATCGAAGCCCCGGTAAACGGCGGCCGTAACTATAACGGTCCTAAGGTAGCGAAATTCCTTGTCGGGTAAGTTCCGACCTGCACGAATGGCGTAACGATGGCGGCGCTGTCTCCACCCGAGACTCAGTGAAATTGAAATCGCTGTGAAGATGCAGTGTATCCGCGGCTAGACGGAAAGACCCCGTGAACCTTTACTATAGCTTTGCACTGGACTTTGAATTTGCTTGTGTAGGATAGGTGGGAGGCTTTGAAGCGTGGACGCCAGTCTGCGTGGAGCCAACCTTGAAATACCACCCTGGCAACTTTGAGGTTCTAACTCAGGTCCGTTATCCGGATCGAGGACAGTGTATGGTGGGTAGTTTGACTGGGGCGGTCTCCTCCTAAAGAGTAACGGAGGAGTACGAAGGTGCGCTCAGACCGGTCGGAAATCGGTCGTAGAGTATAAAGGCAAAAGCGCGCTTGACTGCGAGACAGACACGTCGAGCAGGTACGAAAGTAGGTCTTAGTGATCCGGTGGTTCTGTATGGAAGGGCCATCGCTCAACGGATAAAAGGTACTCCGGGGATAACAGGCTGATACCGCCCAAGAGTTCATATCGACGGCGGTGTTTGGCACCTCGATGTCGGCTCATCACATCCTGGGGCTGAAGCCGGTCCCAAGGGTATGGCTGTTCGCCATTTAAAGTGGTACGCGAGCTGGGTTTAGAACGTCGTGAGACAGTTCGGTCCCTATCTGCCGTGGACGTTTGAGATTTGAGAGGGGCTGCTCCTAGTACGAGAGGACCGGAGTGGACGAACCTCTGGTGTTCCGGTTGTCACGCCAGTGGCATCGCCGGGTAGCTATGTTCGGAATAGATAACCGCTGAAAGCATCTAAGCGGGAAACTAGCCTCAAGATGAGATCTCACTGGAACCTTGAGTTCCCTAAAGGGCCGTCGAAGACTACGACGTTGATAGGTGGGGTGTGTAAGCGCTGTGAGGCGTTGAGCTAACCCATACTAATTGCCCGTGAGGCTTGACCATATAACACCCAAGCAATTTGCTTAGGCAAATTGATGAGTGTGAAGACGATACCGAAAGTTCGTCGAACTCGCGAAATACGATCTATCACAGACCCAATTTGGAGTAGCGCGAAAGCGACACTCCACCCGAATTGCTTGACGACCATAGAGCGTTGGAACCACCTGATCCCATCCCGAACTCAGTAGTGAAACGACGCATCGCCGATGGTAGTGTGGGGTCTCCCCATGTGAGAGTAGGTCATCGTCAAGCTTAAATTCCAAACCCCCCATCCGCGCAAGCGGGTGGGGGGTTTGTCTTTGCGCCGGAAAAAGCCCAGGGGCTGCTGCCGTGGCAGGCGGTCGTGTCGAATGAAAACCAAGCGGGAGCTTTCTATGCAACTGAGGTGTGCGTCGATATGATGCCTGCCTCTTTGTGAGGCGATATCTGCATGCTGAGATTGTTGAGGCTTTTACAGGATGGGCGTTTCCATTCCGGCCAGGTGCTCGGGACTGCCCTAGGGATCAGCCGGAGCGCTGTGTGGAAGCAACTGCAGCAATTGGAAGTTGAGTTGAATGTGCCTATTCATAAAGTGCGCGGCCGAGGTTATCGATTGGCTAGCCCTTTGATGTTGCTCAGTGCCGAACATCTGACGGTGCCGGGCGAACCGCCGCGCTGGCCGGCAATGCTTGTCGAGTCGACTGACTCGACAAACGCCGAGGCGTTGAGGTTTCTGGAGTGCGGCACGCAAGCGCCATTCCTCGTGTTGGCCGAGCGTCAGACGGCAGGGCGTGGTCGGCGCGGCCGCAAGTGGGTAAGTCCATTTGCCGAGAATATTTATTACAGTTTGGTACTGCGCATTGAGGGTGGGGCTCGCCAGTTGGAGGGGCTCAGCCTGGTGGTCGGTCTTGCAGTGATGCAGGCTCTGCGAAGTGTGGGCGTGGCTGATGTGGGGCTGAAGTGGCCAAATGATCTTTTGGTCTCCGGTCGCAAGATCGCCGGGATTCTGTTGGAGCTGTCGGGCGATCCGGCGGATGTCTGTCACGTGGTCATAGGTATTGGGATCAATGTGAACATGCAAGCTTCCGATGAGGCGATCGATCAGCCCTGGACCTCGGTGCGGATTCAGGTCGGAGAGTTGATGGATCGCAACTTCTTGATCCGCCAGTTGAACGAGCGCTTGAGCGAGTACCTGAAAAAGCACCGCGAGCAGGGTTTTGTGGCGCTGCAAGCCGAATGGGAGGCTGCACATCTGTGGCAGGGGCGACCGGTATTTCTGACTGCTGGATCGCAGCAGATTGAAGGTGTTGTGCTCGGCATCGATCGTCAGGGGGCTTTGCGCCTGCTGGTCGATGGCGTCGAGCGGCAATACAGTGGTGGTGAGCTCAGTTTGAGGCTGCGTAATGATTCTTGAGCTTGACTGCGGTAATAGCTTTATCAAATGGCGGGTGCTGGCGGGTGCTGGCGGTGCGGCGCGGTCTGGTGGCGTCGTCGACTCCTCGGAGCAGTTGCTCTCGGCGCTGCAGCTTGTTCCCGATCTTGCGTTGCGGTATTGCCGTTTGGTCAGTGTGCGCAGTGATGATGAGACGGCGCAGCTCGTAGATCTCCTGGCTCAGCGTTTTGGTATCGCGACGTGTCGCGCGCGCTCCGCGGCCATGGCGGCAGGTGTGCGCAATGGCTACAGCGACTATGAGCGACTTGGACTCGATCGTTGGCTGGCGGTGCTGGCGGCTTATCATCTGGCGGGTCGGGCGTGCCTGGTTCTCGATTTGGGAACGGCAGTCACCTCTGATTTCGTGATGGCGGATGGCGAGCATCTGGGTGGCTTTATCTGCCCGGGCGTGCCACTTATGCGTAACCAGCTGAGAACGCATACTCGGCGCATTCGTTACGATGATGTCGCGGCCGAACAAGCCCTGCATGCACTGAGTCCTGGGCGCTCGACCGTCGAGGCGGTGGAGCGTGGATGCTCGCTGATGTTGCGTGGTTTCGTGCATACGCAGCTCGAGCTGGCAAAAAACTACTGGGGTGACGATTTCCAGGTGTTCCTGACTGGGGGTGACGCGGAGTTGGTGAAAGAGATTCTGCCTGCTGCGCGCGTGATGCCCGATCTGATTTTCATTGGCTTGGCGATTGCCTGTCCGTTGCCCTGAGGTTTCTATGCGTTGGCTGTTTCTGCTCTTGCTGGTACTCAATCTTTTCTATTACGTCTGGCACCAGCAGCAGGCTCCTTTACGTGCAAAGGAAGTGGCTCCGCTCTCGCTTTATCAGGGCTCGCGCCAGGATATTCGCCTGCTCAGTGAGTCGAGTGATGTTCAGGTCAGGCGGGAGCAGCCGGTCACGCCGGTGCCGGCAGTGTCAGAGGTTTGTCTGTTTCTGGGTGGGTTCGAGCGCGAGGACGCTGCTCGGGTCGTGGAGCAGCGCCTGCTCAGTCTGGACATCCAGTCTCAGGTAAAAGCCGTCGATGCGCCGGCGGGGCTGGACTACTGGGTGTACCTGGCGCCTCTTGCCTCCCGGCAGGCTTCATTGCGGCAACTGAAGGAATTGCAGGCGCGAAAAATCGACAGCTACATCATTACGCAGGGGGATTTGTCCAATGGCATCTCGCTGGGCATGTTTCCGCGCGAGGAGTCCGCTGAAAGCGTCATGCAACGCCTGCGTGAGGTAGGGTATGAGCCGTTGCTGCGTGAGTTGCCGCGCGCTCATCGCGATTTCTGGGTACGTATTGCGCCTGAGAGTCGGCGTCTTGCCGACGATGCGCTACTGCTGACCCTGGCGCAGGACTTCAGTGGCTTGCAGCATCAATTAATGCCGTGCGAAAGCGTTGCATCGCCTCGTTAGTTTGAATAGAATGGCGCCCGCTTTGCAGGGTTGCTTTCTGAGCAAGTCTGAAAAGTTGCTGTCGAAGAAGCTAACCTCAAGTTTTTTATGAGGAAATGCTTGACAGTAGGGTGGCATGCGAAGAGAATGCCGCCTCACTTTGGAGGGGTTCCCGAGTGGCCAAAGGGATCAGACTGTAAATCTGACACGCGAGTTTCGAAGGTTCGAATCCTTCCCCCTCCACCAAATTTAAGCGTGAGCTGCAAGCTCCGCGGGTATAGTTCAACGGTAGAACCTCAGCCTTCCAAGCTGATGGTGCGGGTTCGATTCCCGCTACCCGCTCCAGGTTTGTTGTTCGTGCAAAGTGTTCGCTCATGTAGCTCAGCTGGTAGAGCACACCCTTGGTAAGGGTGAGGTCAGCGGTTCGATTCCGCTCATGAGCTCCATTCTATGAAGGCAGATATGCAGATATCTGCCTTTGTTTTAATGGTGGCGTGACTAGCTCAATTTATCGATGGGAGACGGTCTGATGGCTAAAGAAAAGTTTGAACGGAATAAGCCGCACCTCAACGTCGGCACCATTGGTCACGTTGACCATGGTAAAACGACTCTGACTGCTGCTCTGACCAAAGTTTGCGCTGAAGCCTTCGGTGGTTCCGCGCGTGACTTCGCCCAGATCGACAACGCGCCGGAAGAAAAAGCTCGTGGTATCACGATCAACACTTCCCACGTTGAATACGATTCGGCTATCCGTCACTACGCACACGTTGACTGCCCGGGCCACGCTGACTATGTGAAAAACATGATCACTGGTGCTGCGCAGATGGACGGCGCGATCCTGGTTTGCTCGGCCGCCGATGGTCCGATGCCGCAAACCCGTGAGCACATCCTGCTGTCCCGTCAGGTAGGCGTTCCGTACATCGTGGTCTTCCTGAACAAGGCTGACATGGTGGACGACGCTGAGCTGCTGGAGCTGGTAGAGATGGAAGTGCGTGACCTGCTCAGCACTTACGACTTCCCGGGCGACGACACTCCGATCGTGATCGGTTCCGCGCTGATGGCGTTGAACGGTCAAGACGACAACGAGATGGGCGTTTCTGCCGTGCGCAAGCTGGTTGAAACCCTCGACACCTACATCCCGCAACCTGAGCGTGCAATCGACAAGCCGTTCCTGATGCCGATCGAAGACGTGTTCTCCATCTCCGGTCGCGGCACCGTGGTAACCGGTCGTGTTGAGCGTGGCATCGTCAAGATCCAGGAAGAAGTGGAAATTGTTGGTATCCGTGATACCACCAAGACCATCTGCACTGGCGTTGAGATGTTCCGCAAGCTGCTGGACGAAGGCCGTGCTGGTGAGAACGTTGGCGTACTGCTGCGTGGCACCAAGCGTGATGACGTTGAGCGTGGTCAGGTACTGGCCAAGCCGGGCACCATCAAGCCGCACACCAAGTTCGAAGGCGAAGTTTACATTCTGAGCAAAGAAGAAGGCGGCCGTCATACTCCGTTCTTCAAAGGCTACCGTCCGCAGTTCTACTTCCGTACAACTGACGTAACCGGTAACTGCGAACTGCCAGAAGGCGTTGAAATGGTAATGCCGGGCGACAACATCAAAATGGTTGTCACCCTGATTGCCCCGATCGCGATGGAAGACGGTCTGCGTTTCGCCATCCGTGAAGGCGGTCGTACCGTCGGCGCTGGTGTAGTAGCCAAAATCATCGAGTAATCGTTGATCTACCCCCTTCAGGCCGGCATAATGGTCGGCCTGATTTTGTTTTAGGTCAGTAGCTCAATTGGCAGAGCGACGGTCTCCAAAACCGTAGGTTGGGGGTTCGATTCCCTCCTGACCTGCCAGTTTTACACAGTAGTTAAAACTGGCACGTCTTTCACAGGATCCTCGTAAATGACTGTTAAGGCTGAAGCCAAAGATTCTCGCTTTGATCTGCTTAAGTGGCTTGTGGTTGCTGCTTTAGTGGTGGTTGGCGTGGTCGGCAATCAGCTCTTCTCTGGTGAGCCGATTCTGTATCGCGTACTGGCTCTGTTGGTGCTTGCGGCGGTTGCTGCATTTGTAGGGCTGCAGACCAGCAAGGGTCAAGCATTTTTCGGGCTTGCTAAAGAAGCTCGTGTTGAAATTCGAAAAGTCGTTTGGCCGACTCGCCAGGAAACCACGCAGACCACGTTGATCGTTGTGGCTGTTGTTTTGGTGATGGCGTTGGTGCTCTGGGGGCTCGATTCCCTGTTGGGCTGGCTTGTTTCCTTGATTGTTGGTTGAAGGTGTCCCGTGGCTAAGCGTTGGTATGTTGTGCATGCTTACTCGGGTTACGAGAAGCATGTCATGCGCTCCCTGGTTGAGCGCGTCAAGCTGGCCGGCATGGAAGATGGGTTCGGCGAAATTCTGGTCCCCACTGAGGAAGTGGTGGAGATGCGTAATGGCCAGAAGCGCAAAAGCGAACGCAAATTCTTTCCGGGCTATGTTCTGGTGCAGATGGACATGAACGAAGGGACTTGGCACTTGGTCAAGGATACCCCTCGCGTCATGGGCTTTATTGGCGGTACTGCTGATAAGCCTGCGCCGATCACTGATAAAGAGGCTGATGCAATTCTGCGTCGCGTCGCTGACGGTAGCGACAAGCCGAAGCCGAAAACGCTGTTCGAGCCGGGTGAGATGGTCCGTGTCGTTGACGGTCCTTTCGCTGACTTCAGTGGTGTGGTCGAAGAAGTGAATTATGAAAAAAGCCGGATTCAAGTGGCAGTGACCATTTTTGGTCGCTCGACGCCGGTTGAGTTGGAGTTCAGTCAGGTCGAGAAGGCGTAACTGACAAAGCATCCCGTACCCCGCAGTCATAGGCTGTGGGGTTTTGTCGTCACTGGGATAAACACGCAAGTAACCGGGGAGCCGCAAGGCGCTAGAACCCGTAATTGGAGTAGCTCATGGCTAAGAAGATAACGGCTTATATCAAGCTGCAAGTAAAGGCTGCACAGGCTAACCCGTCGCCACCCGTTGGCCCGGCACTGGGTCAGCACGGCGTGAACATCATGGAATTCTGCAAGGCGTTCAACGCCAAGACCCAGGGCATGGAACCTGGTCTGCCGACTCCAGTGATCATCACTGTGTACAGCGACCGCAGCTTTACTTTTGAAACCAAAAGCACCCCGGCTTCGGTTCTGCTGAAGAAGGCTGCTGGCCTGACCAGCGGTTCGGCTCGTCCGAACACCGTTAAGGTTGGCACCGTGACTCGTGCACAGCTGGAAGAGATCGCCAAGACCAAGTCTGCCGATCTGACTGCAGCTGATATGGATGCGGCCGTGCGTACTATCGCCGGCTCCGCTCGTAGCATGGGCCTCAACGTGGAGGGTGTGTAATGGCTAAGCTGACCAAGCGCCAAAAGGCTATTGCTTCCAAAGTCGAAGCTGGCAAGTTCTACAACTTCGAAGAAGCGGCTGCTCTGCTGACCGAACTGTCCACTGTCAAATTCAGCGAATCCGTTGACGTTGCCGTGAACCTCGGCGTTGATCCGCGTAAATCCGACCAGGTCGTCCGTAGCGCTACCGTGCTGCCGCACGGTACTGGTAAGACTGTTCGCGTTGCTGTGTTCACCCAAGGCCCGGCCGCTGAAGCTGCTCTGGCTGCCGGCGCCGATCGCGTGGGCATGGATGACCTGGCTGCCGAAATGAAAGGCGGCGACCTGAACTATGACGTGGTCATTGCTTCCCCGGACGCAATGCGCGTTGTCGGTCAGTTGGGTCAAATCCTCGGCCCGCGCGGCCTGATGCCTAACCCGAAAGTCGGCACCGTGACTCCTGACGTGGCTACCGCGGTGAAAAATGCGAAGGCCGGTCAGGTTCGTTATCGCACCGACAAGAACGGCATCATCCACACCTCCGTTGGCAAGGTCGGCTTCGACGCCGTCAAGCTGAAGGAAAACGTGGAAGCCCTGATCGCCGATCTGAAGCGCATCAAGCCGGCTTCGTCGAAAGGCATCTACGTCAAGCGCGTGACCCTGAGCACCACCATGGGTCCAGGCCTGGTCATCGACCAAGGCTCGCTCGACGCTTAAGCCGTTGTGAATGAACAGGGTTGGCGGGAGCGATCTCGCCAGCTTGCAAAATTGGGGTCCCTGCCTGGCGGGGGCTATCCAAGACCGTAGGCGACGCAAGTCTTAAACCTTAAGCCTACGCAGATGGTGCTCCCGATTCCTTACCGAATCAGACACCAAACGACATCCGGCCTCGGTTGGATGAAACGGTAACAAGCAGGAGTTAACCCGTGGCAATTAAACTCGAAGACAAGAAGGCCATCGTCGCTGAAGTCAACGAGGCTGCCAAAGCCGCTCTGTCCGCTGTCGTGGCTGATGCCCGTGGTGTGACAGTAAGCGCAATGACCGGACTCCGTAAAGAGGCCCGCGAAGCTGGCGTATACGTGCGTGTTGTACGTAATACCCTGCTGCGCCGCGCTGTTGAAGGCACTCAATATGACGTGCTCAACGACGTGTTCAAAGGCCCGACCCTGATTGCGTTCTCCACTGAACACGCGGGCGCTGCTGCCCGACTGTTCAAGGAATTCGCCAAGGGTCAGGACAAGTTCGAGATCAAGGCAGCTGCGTTCGAGGGCAAGTTCCTCGCAGCTAATCAGATCGACGTACTGGCAACTCTGCCGACCTACGACGAAGCCATTTCTCAGCTGATGAGCGTGATTCAAGGCGCTACCAGCAAGTTGGCTCGTACTCTGGCGGCCGTTCGCGACCAGAAAGAAGCTGCCGCCGCTTAAGGCCAAGCAAATTCTTTCAAGTTTATTTGTTTATTTCGATGGCCGCGAAGGCTGTCCCCCAATACAGGAATTAGAGTCATGGCTCTGTCTAACGAAGACATCATCGAAGCAATCGGCCAGAAAACCGTTCTGGAAGTTGTTGAACTGATCAAAGCAATGGAAGAGAAGTTCGGCGTTACCGCTGCTGCTGCTTCCGCTGGCCCAGCTGTAGCTGCTGCCGTTGCTGAAGAACAAACTGAATTCAACGTCATGCTGCTTGAAGCTGGCGAGAAGAAAGTTAACGTGATCAAGGTCGTTCGCGAACTGACCGGTCTGGGCCTGAAAGAAGCTAAAGCCGTTGTTGACAGCGCTCCTGGCATTGTCAAAGAAGGCGTGTCGAAAGACGAAGCTGAAGCTGCCAAGAAAGCCCTGGAAGAAGCAGGCGCCAAAGTCGAGCTCAAGTAAGCGACGACCTTGCGTCTACAGCCTAAGCGTTAAGCGAACGGCTGATGGCTGGTGGCTTTTGCCACCGGCCTTTTTCCGTTATAGGCCGCCTTCGACGGTTGGCCTTTAACCGAAGCGGTAACCACCCTGTGCGGTGGCGCAAACCAAAGGGTTTGCAAGATTTTCTGGCTGCTCCCGTCGGGAGGAGCCAAATAAGCAGGTGACCAAGCTGGGGAACGCTGATGGCTTACTCATATACTGAGAAAAAACGTATCCGCAAGGACTTTAGCAAGTTGCCGGATGTCATGGATGTGCCGTATCTCCTGGCCATCCAGCTGGATTCGTATCGCGAATTCCTGCAGGCGGGAGCGACGAAAGATCAGTTCCGCGACATCGGCCTGCATGCGGCCTTCAAGTCCGTTTTCCCGATTATCAGCTATTCCGGCAATGCTGCTCTGGAGTATGTCGGTTATCGCTTGGGCGAACCGGCATTTGACGTGAAAGAGTGCGTGCTGCGTGGCGTGACATTCGCCGTGCCGCTGCGGGTAAAAGTCCGTCTGATCATTTTCGATAAGGAATCGTCGAATAAAGCGATCAAGGACATTAAAGAGCAAGAAGTCTACATGGGGGAAATCCCCCTGATGACCGAGAACGGTACCTTCGTTATCAACGGTACCGAGCGTGTCATCGTTTCCCAGTTGCACCGCTCCCCAGGCGTGTTCTTCGACCACGACCGTGGCAAGACCCACAGCTCCGGTAAGTTGCTGTACTCCGCGCGGATCATTCCTTACCGCGGTTCGTGGTTGGACTTCGAGTTCGACCCGAAAGACGCGGTGTTCGTTCGTATCGACCGTCGTCGCAAGCTGCCGGCATCGGTTCTGCTGCGTGCGCTGGGTTACACCACCGAGCAAGTGCTCGACGCGTTCTATACGACCAACGTATTCCACGTGAAGGGCGAGAGCCTCAGCCTGGAGCTGGTTCCGCAGCGTCTGCGTGGTGAAATTGCCGTCCTCGACATCAAGGACGAGAAGGGCAAGGTCATCGTTGAGCAGGGGCGCCGTATTACCGCGCGCCATATCAACCAGTTGGAAAAAGCCGGCATCAAAGAGCTGGAAGTTCCGCTGGACTACGTGATCGGCCGCACCAGCGCCAAGGCGATCGTGCACCCGGCCACTGGTGAGATCCTCGCCGAGTGCAATACCGAGCTGAACACCGAGATCCTGGCAAAAATCGCCAAGGCTCAGGTTGTGCGCATCGAAACGTTGTACACCAACGACATCGATTGCGGCCCGTTCATCTCCGATACCCTGAAAATCGACTCCACTACCAATCAGTTGGAAGCGCTGGTCGAGATCTACCGCATGATGCGTCCCGGCGAGCCGCCGACCAAGGATGCTGCCGAAACCCTGTTCAACAACCTGTTCTTCAGCGCCGAGCGTTACGACCTCTCCGCCGTTGGCCGGATGAAGTTCAACCGTCGTATCGGTCGTACCGAGATCGAAGGTTCGGGCGTGTTGAGCAAGGAAGATATCGTCGAGGTTCTGAAGACCCTGGTCGATATCCGTAACGGCAAAGGCATCGTCGACGACATCGACCACCTGGGTAACCGTCGTGTTCGCTGCGTAGGCGAAATGGCCGAGAACCAGTTCCGCGTTGGCCTGGTGCGTGTTGAGCGTGCGGTCAAAGAGCGTCTGTCGATGGCCGAAAGCGAAGGCCTGATGCCGCAAGACCTGATCAACGCCAAGCCGGTTGCGGCGGCGGTGAAAGAGTTCTTCGGTTCCAGCCAGCTCTCGCAGTTCATGGACCAGAACAACCCGCTCTCCGAGATCACCCACAAGCGCCGTGTTTCGGCTCTTGGCCCGGGCGGTCTGACCCGTGAGCGCGCAGGCTTCGAAGTTCGTGACGTACACCCGACGCACTACGGTCGCGTATGCCCGATCGAAACGCCGGAAGGTCCGAATATCGGTCTGATCAACTCCCTGGCGGCCTATGCCCGCACTAACCAGTACGGCTTCCTGGAAAGCCCGTACCGTGTAGTGAAGGACACCCTGGTCACTGACGAAATCGTGTTCCTCTCGGCGATCGAAGAGGCGGATCACGTGATCGCTCAGGCATCGGCAACGATGAACCAGAAAGGTCAGCTGGTCGACGAACTGGTAGCCGTACGTCACCTGAACGAGTTCACCGTCAAGGTGCCGGAAGACGTCACGCTGATGGACGTTTCGCCGAAGCAGGTTGTGTCCGTCGCCGCTTCGCTGATCCCGTTCCTCGAGCATGACGACGCCAACCGTGCGTTGATGGGTTCGAACATGCAGCGTCAGGCTGTACCGACTCTGCGTTCCGATAAGCCGCTGGTCGGCACCGGGATGGAGCGTAACGTAGCGCGCGACTCGGGCGTTTGCGTCGTGGCTCGTCGCGGCGGCGTGATCGACTCGGTCGATGCCAGCCGTATCGTGGTGCGTGTGGCGGATGATGAAGTTGAAACCGGCGAAGCTGGTGTCGACATCTACAACCTGACCAAATACACCCGTTCGAACCAGAACACCTGCATCAACCAGCGTCCGCTGGTGAGCAAAGGTGACAAGGTCGAGCGTAGCGACATCCTGGCTGACGGCCCGTCCACCGATATGGGTGAGCTGGCGCTGGGCCAGAACATGCGCATCGCGTTCATGGCCTGGAACGGTTACAACTTCGAAGACTCCATCCTCCTCTCGGAGCGTGTGGTTCAGGAAGACCGCTTCACCACGATCCACATCCAGGAACTGACCTGTGTGGCGCGTGACACCAAGCTCGGGCCAGAAGAGATCACTTCGGACATTCCGAACGTGGGCGAAGCTGCGCTGAACAAGCTGGACGAAGCCGGCATCGTTTACGTAGGTGCTGAAGTTGGCGCTGGCGACATTCTGGTCGGTAAGGTCACCCCGAAAGGCGAGACCCAGCTGACTCCGGAAGAGAAGCTGCTGCGTGCCATCTTCGGTGAAAAAGCGTCCGACGTTAAAGACACCTCCCTGCGCGTGCCGACTGGCACCAAGGGTACGGTCATCGACGTGCAGGTCTTCACCCGTGACGGCGTTGAGCGCGATGCGCGCGCGCTGTCGATCGAGAAGATGCAGCTCGACGAGATCCGTAAGGATCTGAACGAAGAGTTCCGTATCGTTGAAGGTGCAACCTTCGAACGTCTGCGCTCCGCCCTGGTCGGCAAGAAGGCCGAAGGTGGTGCGGGCCTGAAGAAAGGCGCCGAGATCACCGACGAGTTCCTCGACGGCCTCGAGCGTGGTCAGTGGTTCAAGCTGCGCATGGCTGAAGATGCTCTGAACGAGCAGCTTGAGAAGGCGCAGGCTTACATCATCGACCGTCGCCAGATGCTCGACGACAAGTTCGAAGACAAGAAGCGCAAGCTGCAGCAGGGCGATGACCTGGCTCCGGGCGTACTGAAGATCGTCAAGGTTTACCTGGCAATCCGTCGTCGCATCCAGCCGGGCGACAAGATGGCCGGTCGTCACGGTAACAAGGGTGTGGTCTCGGTGATCATGCCGGTCGAAGACATGCCGCACGATGCCCATGGCACCCCGGTCGACATCGTCCTCAACCCGTTGGGCGTACCTTCGCGTATGAACGTCGGTCAGATCCTTGAAACCCACCTGGGCCTCGCGGCCAAAGGCCTGGGCGAGAAGATCAACCGCATGCTCGAAGAGCAGCGCAAGGTCGCCGATCTGCGCAAGTTCCTGCACCAGATCTACAACGAGATCGGTGGCCGTCAGGAAACGCTGGCAGACCTCACCGACCAGGAAATCCTGGATCTGGCGAAGAACCTGCGTGGCGGTGTGCCGATGGCGACTCCGGTGTTTGACGGCGCCAAGGAAAGCGAAATCAAGGCCATGCTGAAACTGGCAGATCTGCCGGAAAGCGGCCAGATGCAGCTGTTCGATGGTCGTACCGGCAACAAGTTCGAGCGTCCGGTGACCGTTGGTTACATGTACATGCTGAAACTGAACCACCTGGTGGACGACAAGATGCACGCGCGTTCCACGGGTTCCTACAGCCTGGTTACCCAGCAGCCGCTGGGTGGTAAGGCGCAGTTCGGTGGTCAGCGCTTCGGGGAGATGGAAGTGTGGGCGTTGGAAGCATATGGCGCCGCGTACACCCTGCAGGAAATGCTGACCGTTAAGTCGGATGACGTGAACGGCCGTACCAAGATGTACAAAAACATCGTGGACGGCGATCACCGTATGGAGCCGGGCATGCCCGAGTCTTTCAACGTGTTGATCAAAGAAATCCGTTCGCTCGGTATCGATATCGATCTGGAAACCGAATAACACGTGACGCGCATCGGGAGCGGGGCTGTTTAGCCCGCTCCTTGCTCCGCCAGGAGGAAAGGCCTTGAAAGACCTACTGAATTTGCTGAAAAACCAGGGTCAAGTCGAAGAGTTCGATGCCATCCGTATTGGGTTGGCCTCGCCAGAGATGATCCGTTCGTGGTCGTTCGGTGAAGTTAAAAAGCCGGAAACCATCAACTACCGTACGTTCAAACCCGAGCGTGACGGCCTGTTCTGCGCCAAGATCTTTGGCCCAGTCAAAGACTACGAGTGCCTGTGCGGCAAGTACAAGCGCCTCAAGCACCGCGGCGTGATCTGCGAGAAGTGCGGCGTTGAAGTGGCCTTGGCCAAGGTTCGTCGTGAGCGCATGGCGCACATCGAACTGGCATCGCCGGTTGCCCACATCTGGTTCCTCAAGTCGCTGCCGAGCCGTATCGGCCTGCTGCTGGACATGACCCTGCGTGATATCGAACGCGTTCTCTATTTCGAGAGCTATGTCGTTATCGATCCGGGCATGACCACTCTGGAAAAAGGCCAGTTGCTGAACGACGAGCAGTACTTCGAAGCCATCGAAGAGTTCGGTGACGACTTCGACGCCCGCATGGGTGCCGAGGCTGTGCGCGAGTTGCTCAGCGCTATCGATCTGGAGCACGAGACTGCCCGCCTGCGTGAAGAAATTCCGCAGACCAACTCGGAAACCAAGATCAAGAAGCTGTCCAAGCGCCTGAAGCTGATGGAGGCCTTCCAGGGCTCCGGCAACCATCCTGAGTGGATGGTGCTGACCGTTCTGCCGGTTCTGCCGCCAGATCTGCGTCCGTTGGTTCCGTTGGATGGCGGTCGTTTCGCGACCTCTGACCTGAACGATCTGTATCGTCGGGTGATCAACCGTAACAACCGTCTGAAGCGCCTGCTCGACCTGTCCGCACCGGACATCATCGTGCGCAACGAAAAGCGCATGCTGCAGGAAGCGGTCGACGCCCTGCTCGACAACGGCCGTCGCGGTCGTGCCATCACTGGCTCGAACAAGCGTCCGCTGAAGTCCTTGGCTGACATGATCAAGGGTAAGCAAGGTCGTTTCCGTCAGAACTTGCTCGGTAAGCGCGTGGACTACTCCGGTCGTTCGGTAATTACCGTGGGCCCGACCCTGCGTCTGCACCAGTGCGGTCTGCCAAAGAAAATGGCCCTCGAGCTGTTCAAACCGTTCATTTTCGGCAAGTTGGAAATGCGTGGCCTGGCCACCACCATCAAGGCCGCGAAGAAGATGGTCGAGCGCGAGCTGCCGGAAGTGTGGGACGTTCTCGCTGAAGTGATTCGCGAACACCCCGTACTGCTCAACCGTGCACCGACCCTGCACCGTCTGGGTATCCAGGCGTTTGAACCGGTTCTGATCGAAGGTAAGGCGATTCAGCTGCACCCGCTGGTCTGCGCCGCGTACAACGCCGACTTCGACGGCGACCAAATGGCCGTGCACGTACCGCTGACGCTGGAAGCCCAGCTCGAAGCGCGCGCGTTGATGATGTCGACCAACAACATCCTGTCGCCAGCCAACGGTGAGCCAATCATCGTGCCGTCGCAGGACGTGGTATTGGGTCTGTACTACATGACCCGTGAAGCGATCAACGCCAAGGGCGAAGGCCGCGTATTCGCTGACCTGCAGGAAGTCGACCGGGTATTCCGTGGCGGCGAGGCAGCGCTGCACGCCAAGGTCAAAGTGCGTATCAACGAGGTCATCAAAGACCGCGATGGCAGCATCACCAAGAACACCCGTATCGTCGACACCACTGTCGGCCGTGCGCTGCTGTTCCAGGTGGTTCCGGAAGGCCTGTCGTATGACGTGGTCAACCTGCCGATGAAGAAGAAGGCGATCTCCAAGCTGATCAACCAGTGCTACCGCACCTGTGGCTTGAAAGACACCGTGATCTTCGCTGACCAACTGATGTACACCGGCTTCGCCTACTCGACGATCTCCGGCGTTTCCATCGGCGTGAATGACTTCGTCATTCCGGATGAGAAGGCGCGCATCATCGATGCGGCCACCGAAGAGGTTAAGGAAATCGAAAGCCAGTACGCCTCCGGCCTGGTAACCCAGGGCGAGAAGTACAACAAGGTGATCGACCTCTGGTCCAAGGCCAACGACGAAGTGTCGAAGGCGATGATGGCGAACCTCTCGAAAGAGAAGGTCATCGACCGTCATGGCAAGGAAGTCGATCAGGAGTCCTTCAACTCCATGTACATGATGGCCGACTCGGGTGCGCGGGGTTCTGCTGCGCAGATCCGTCAGCTCGCCGGTATGCGGGGCCTGATGGCCAAGCCGGACGGCTCGATCATCGAGACGCCGATCACCGCGAACTTCCGCGAAGGTCTGTCGGTACTGCAGTACTTCATCTCGACGCACGGTGCGCGTAAAGGTCTGGCGGATACCGCGTTGAAAACCGCGAACTCCGGTTACCTGACCCGTCGTCTGGTGGACGTTGCGCAGGACTTGGTAGTGACCGCGATCGATTGCGGTACCGAACACGGCTTGCTGATGACGCCGCACATTGAAGGCGGCGACGTGGTCGAGCCGCTGGGCGAGCGCGTATTGGGTCGAGTGATCGCCCGTGACGTGTTCAAGCCTGGCTCCGAAGAGGTGCTGGTTCCGGCCGGTACGTTGGTCGATGAGCAGTGGGTCGAGTTCATCGAGCTGAACAGCATCGACGAAGTGATCGTGCGTTCGCCGATCAGCTGTGAAACCCGCTACGGCATCTGCGCCAAGTGCTACGGTCGCGACCTGGCCCGTGGTCACCAGATCAACATCGGTGAAGCGGTCGGCGTAATCGCTGCTCAGTCGATTGGTGAGCCGGGTACCCAGCTGACCATGCGTACGTTCCACATCGGTGGTGCGGCAAGCCGGACTTCGGCTGCCGACAGCGTCCAGGTGAAGAACGGCGGTACTGTTCGTCTGCACAACCTGAAGCACGTCGAGCGTCTGGACGGCAACCTGGTGGCGGTATCCCGCTCCGGTGAACTGGCCATCGCGGATGACTTCGGTCGTGAGCGCGAGCGTTACAAGCTGCCGTACGGTGCCGTGATTTCGGTGAAGGAAGGCGACAAAGTGGATGCCGGCGCGATCGTCGCCAAATGGGATCCGCACACCCACCCGATCGTTACCGAAATGAAAGGTACCGTGACCTATGTGGGCATGGAAGAAGGCATCACCATCAAGCGTCAGACCGACGAATTGACCGGTATGACCAACATCGAAGTGCTTGATGCCAAAGACCGTCCAGCGGCTGGCAAGGACATCCGTCCGGCCGTGAAGATGGTCGGTGTCGATGGCAAGGATCTGCTGTTGCCGGGTACCGACGTACCGGCTCAGTACTTCCTGCCGGCTAACGCCTTGGTCGGCGTGGCGGATGGCGTGCAAGTGGGTATCGGTGATGTTATCGCCCGTATCCCGCAAGAAACCTCCAAGACCCGTGACATCACCGGTGGTCTGCCGCGCGTTGCCGACTTGTTCGAAGCGCGTCGCCCGAAAGAGGCCTCGATTCTGGCCGAAATCAGCGGCACCATCGCCTTCGGTAAAGAGACCAAGGGCAAGCGCCGTCTGGTTATCACGCCGAACGATGGCAGCGATCCGTACGAGGAGCTGATTCCGAAGTGGCGTCACCTGAACGTCTTCGAAGGCGAACAAGTGAACCGCGGCGAAGTCATCTCCGACGGCCCGAGCGATCCGCACGATATCCTGCGTTTGCTGGGTGTCAGCGCACTGGCCAAGTACATCGTCAACGAGATCCAGGATGTTTACCGCCTGCAGGGCGTGAAGATCAACGACAAGCACATCGAGACCATCCTGCGTCAGATGCTGCGTAAAGTTGAGATCACCGAATCCGGTGATTCCAGCTTCATCAAGGGCGACCAGATGGAGTTGACTCACGTACTGGTAGAGAACGAGCGTCTGAGCGCGGATGAGAAATTCATCTCCAAGTTCGACCGCGTTCTGCTGGGTATCACCAAGGCTTCGCTGTCCACCGAGTCGTTCATCTCTGCGGCCTCCTTCCAGGAGACCACCCGCGTCCTCACTGAGGCAGCGGTTACTGGCAAGCGTGACTTCCTGCGCGGCCTGAAAGAGAACGTGGTGGTGGGTCGTCTGATCCCGGCCGGTACTGGTTTGGCTTACCACAGTGAGCGCAAGCGTCGTCGTGAAGCCGGCAAGCCGGTTCAGGTCAGCGCGAGCGAAGCTGAAGCCCAGCTGTCCGAAGCGTTGAACAACCTGTAATCGATACGGGTTGTAATTGAGAGCGAGGCCCGATGCGGTGTTCAGTGATGAACAGCTCATCGGGCCTCGTCTTGACTGGGTGCTAGAACCTCTTTAGACTCTTGTACCCCTAAATTTGGCGGGGCTTTTATCCTGTCATTTTTTGTTTGTGTTGAAAGACAATAGCGTCGAAAGACAACAGTGGAGCTAGTAGATGGCAACTATCAACCAGCTGGTACGTCAGCCGCGTAAGCGTATCGTCGAGAAATCCGACGTGCCTGCGCTGCAGAACTGCCCGCAACGTCGTGGCGTATGCACTCGCGTGTATACCACTACGCCGAAAAAACCTAACTCGGCACTGCGTAAAGTATGCCGCGTGCGTCTGACCAACGGTTTCGAGGTTTCCTCGTACATCGGCGGTGAAGGCCACAACCTGCAAGAGCACAGCGTGGTGCTGATCCGCGGCGGTCGTGTAAAAGACTTGCCAGGTGTTCGTTACCACACCGTTCGCGGCTCCTTGGATACTTCCGGCGTTAAAGGCCGTAACCAGGGTCGTTCGAAGTACGGTACCAAGCGTCCGAAGTAATCGGCGCTTGAACTGAATTGCAGATTTCTATTTTTCTGAGTCGATAAGAGTAAGGTCGGGCGTAACCAGACGGTTATGGTCCCGGGCTAACCTGAAGACCGTTTGAGGGCTTATCAAATGCCAAGAAGACGTGTAGCAGCCAAGCGCGAAGTGCTTGACGATCCAAAATACGGCAGCCAAATCCTGGCCAAGTTCATGAACCACGTGATGGAAAGCGGCAAAAAAGCCGTTGCCGAGCGTATCGTTTATGGCGCGCTGGAAAAGGTTAAAGAACGCAAGAACAGCGATCCCCTGGAAATCTTCGAGAAAGCTCTCGACGCCATCGCTCCGCTGGTCGAAGTGAAGTCGCGCCGTGTAGGCGGTGCTACTTACCAGGTTCCGGTCGAAGTTCGTCCGTCCCGTCGTAACGCCCTGGCCATGCGCTGGTTGGTGGATTTCGCCCGTAAGCGTGGCGAGAAATCCATGGCCCTGCGTTTGGCTGGTGAGTTGCTGGATGCCGCTGAAGGCAAAGGTGCTGCTGTTAAGAAGCGTGAAGACGTGCACCGCATGGCAGAAGCCAACAAGGCCTTCTCGCACTACCGCTTCTAAATTCGGCGCTTCTAAATTTGCGAGGGCTTTATGGCTCGTACTACACCGATTAACCGCTACCGCAACATCGGTATCGTCGCGCACGTGGATGCTGGCAAGACCACCACGACGGAGCGGGTTCTGTTCTACACGGGCGTCAACCACAAAATGGGCGAGGTGCATGATGGCGCCGCGACCATGGACTGGATGGTGCAGGAGCAGGAGCGTGGTATCACTATCACCTCCGCTGCGACTACTGCGTTCTGGGCTGGCTCTTCCAAGCAGTTCGACCGCTACCGTTTCAACATCATCGACACCCCCGGGCACGTTGACTTCACCATCGAAGTAGAGCGCTCCTTGCGCGTACTCGACGGCGCGGTCGTGGTGTTCTGCGGCACGTCCGGTGTTGAGCCGCAGTCCGAAACCGTATGGCGTCAAGCCAACAAGTACGGTGTTCCCCGTCTTGTCTACGTGAACAAGATGGACCGCGCTGGCGCCAACTTCCTGCGCGTCATCGGTCAGATCAAAGAGCGTCTGGGTCACACGCCGGTGCCAATCCAATTGGCTATCGGTTCCGAGGATAACTTCGCGGGTCAGATCGATCTGATCAAGATGAAGGCTATCTACTGGAATGACGAAGACCAGGGTATGACCTTCCGCGAGGAAGAGATCCCGGCTGAGCTTCAGGGTCTGGCTGAAGAGTGGCGCAGCAACATGGTCGAGGCAGCTGCCGAGGCCAATGAAGAGTTCATGAACAAGTACCTCGAAGGTGAAGAACTCACCATCGAAGAAATCAAGGCTGGTCTGCGTCAGCGCACTATCGCTGGCGAAATCGTTCCGGCTGTTTGTGGTTCTTCGTTCAAGAACAAGGGTGTTCCTCTGGTTCTCGACGCCGTTATCGATTACCTGCCTGCTCCGGTTGATATTCCGGCGATCAAGGGTACCGATCCGGATGACGAAACCGTCGATATGGAGCGTCATGCCGATGACAGCGAGCCGTTCTCGGCCCTGGCATTCAAGATCGCTACCGATCCGTTCGTGGGTACCCTGACTTTTGCGCGCGTTTACTCGGGCGTATTGAGCTCTGGCGATGCCGTCAGCAACTCGGTCAAAGGCAAGAAAGAGCGCGTTGGTCGTATGGTGCAAATGCATGCGAACACCCGTGAGGAAATCAAGGAAGTGCGCGCTGGCGACATCGCGGCACTGATCGGCATGAAGGACGTCACCACCGGTGACACCCTGTGCTCCCTTGAGAAGCCGATCATCCTGGTTCGTATGGACTTCCCGGAGCCGGTTATCTCGGTTGCCGTTGAGCCGAAGACCAAGGTCGACCAGGAAAAAATGGGTATCGCGCTGGGCAAGCTTGCTCAGGAAGACCCGTCTTTCCGCGTCAAGACCGACGAAGAGACTGGTCAGACGATCATCTCGGGTATGGGTGAATTGCACCTGGACATCCTCGTCGACCGCATGAAGCGCGAGTTCGGTGTGGAAGCTAACATCGGTAAGCCGCAGGTTGCTTACCGTGAGACCATTCGCAACAAATGCGAAATCGAAGGCAAGTTCGTGCGTCAATCCGGTGGTCGTGGCCAGTTTGGTCATTGCTGGATTCGCTTCGAGCCGGCTGACGAAGGTCAGGAAGGTCTGCAATTCGTCAACGAAGTAGTGGGTGGTGTGGTTCCGAAGGAATACATCCCGGCTATTCAGAAGGGTATCGAAGAGCAGATGAAAAACGGCGTTGTTGCCGGTTATCCGCTCATCGGCCTGAAAGCTGCGGTCTTCGATGGTTCTTACCATGATGTCGACTCTAACGAGATGGCATTCAAGATCGCTGCTTCCATGGCGACCAAGCAGCTGGCCCAAAAGGGCGGCGCTGTACTGCTTGAGCCGATCATGAAAGTGGAAGTGGTAACACCAGAAGACTACATGGGTGACGTGATGGGCGACCTGAACCGTCGTCGTGGTCTGATCCAGGGTATGGAAGATACGGTTGCCGGCAAAGTGATTCGTGCCGAGGTTCCGTTGGGTGAGATGTTCGGTTATGCGACCGACGTCCGCTCCATGTCTCAGGGTCGCGCCAGCTACTCCATGGAATTCTCGAAGTACTCAGAAGCTCCGTCGAACATCGCCGAAGCTATCGTCAAGAAACAAGGCTGATCCAGCCCTTTAGGCAAGAGGTTTACTGTCGTGGCTAAAGAAAAATTTGAACGTAACAAACCGCACTTGAACGTTGGCACCATTGGTCACGTAGACCATGGCAAGACAACTTTGACTGCTGCTCTGACCAAAGTTTGCGCTGAAGCCTTCGGTGGTTCCGCGCGTGACTTCGCCCAGATCGACAACGCGCCGGAAGAAAAAGCTCGTGGTATCACGATCAACACTTCCCACGTTGAATACGATTCGGCTATCCGTCACTACGCACACGTTGACTGCCCGGGCCACGCTGACTATGTGAAAAACATGATCACTGGTGCTGCGCAGATGGACGGCGCGATCCTGGTTTGCTCGGCCGCCGATGGTCCGATGCCGCAAACCCGTGAGCACATCCTGCTGTCCCGTCAGGTAGGCGTTCCGTACATCGTGGTCTTCCTGAACAAGGCTGACATGGTGGACGACGCTGAGCTGCTGGAACTGGTAGAGATGGAAGTGCGTGACCTGCTCAGCACTTACGACTTCCCGGGCGACGACACTCCGATCGTGATCGGTTCCGCGCTGATGGCGTTGAACGGTCAAGACGACAACGAGATGGGCGTTTCTGCCGTGCGCAAGCTGGTTGAAACCCTCGACACCTACATCCCGCAACCTGAGCGTGCAATCGACAAGCCGTTCCTGATGCCGATCGAGGACGTGTTCTCCATCTCCGGTCGCGGCACCGTGGTAACCGGTCGTGTTGAGCGTGGCATCGTCAAGATCCAGGAAGAAGTGGAAATTGTTGGTATCCGTGATACCACCAAGACCATCTGCACTGGTGTTGAGATGTTCCGCAAGCTGCTGGACGAAGGCCGTGCTGGTGAGAACGTTGGCGTACTGCTGCGTGGCACCAAGCGTGATGACGTTGAGCGTGGTCAGGTACTGGCCAAGCCGGGCACCATCAAGCCGCACACCAAGTTCGAAGGCGAAGTTTACATTCTGAGCAAAGAAGAAGGCGGCCGTCATACTCCGTTCTTCAAGGGCTACCGTCCGCAGTTCTACTTCCGTACAACTGACGTAACCGGTAACTGCGAACTGCCAGAAGGCGTTGAAATGGTAATGCCGGGCGACAACATCAAAATGGTTGTCACCCTGATTGCCCCGATCGCGATGGAAGACGGTCTGCGTTTCGCCATCCGTGAAGGCGGTCGTACCGTCGGCGCTGGTGTAGTAGCCAAAATCATCGAGTAATCGTTGATTCTTGAAAAAGCCCCCGCTTGCGGGGGCTTTTTTATTGAGTTGACACCCAGAGGGGGCGTCTATAGAATTGCGCCTCCTTTTAACGGGCGTATTGCGCCCGTTGGGAATAGCTACTGGGAGTCTGAGGTCAATGCAAAATCAACAAATCCGGATACGGTTGAAGGCTTTTGATCATCGCCTGATCGACCAATCCACCCAGGAAATCGTGGAAACCGCGAAACGTACTGGTGCTCAAGTGCGTGGTCCGATTCCTCTGCCTACTCGCAAAGAGCGGTTCACTGTTCTGGTTTCCCCGCACGTCAACAAAGACGCGCGTGACCAGTACGAGATCCGTACTCACAAGCGCGTTCTGGACATCGTCCAGCCAACGGATAAAACCGTTGACGCTCTTATGAAGCTCGACCTTGCGGCTGGCGTGGAAGTGCAGATCAGCCTCGGCTAAGACCTTCTGGTCTAAGTCGTGTAACGCTCTGAAATGGGCGGCCATAGCGGGTGAAAGCCCCGTACACTCATGAGGTTTACAACATGACTATTGGTGTAGTCGGTCGTAAATGCGGTATGACCCGTATTTTCACCGAAGAAGGTGTCTCCATTCCGGTTACGGTCATTGAGATCGAGCCGAATCGCGTCACCCAGTTCAAAACCGAAGAAAGCGATGGCTATCGTGCAGTGCAGGTCACTGTCGGTGAGCGTCGTGCTTCGCGCGTGACTGCTGCTCAAGCAGGCCACTTCGCTAAAGCAAACGTAGCTGCCGGTCGCGGCGTCTGGGAATTCCGTCTTGAAGAAGGCGAGTACCAGGCTGGCGATCTGATCAATGCAGAAATTTTCCAAGCAGGTCAGCTGGTGGATGTCACCGGTCAGTCCAAGGGTAAAGGCTTCGCCGGTACCATCAAGCGCTGGAACTTCCGCGGTCAAGATAACACCCACGGTAACTCCGTCTCCCACCGCGTCCCTGGCTCCATCGGCCAGTGCCAGACTCCTGGTCGTGTATTCAAGGGCAAAAAAATGTCCGGTCATATGGGCGCTGAGCGCGTGACCGTGCAGTCCCTGGAAGTTGTGCGCGTCGACGCTGAACGCAATCTGCTGCTGGTCAAGGGCGCTGTGCCTGGCGCTACCGGCGGCAACCTGGTTGTGCGTCCGGCAGCCAAGGCTCGCGGTTAAGGGGAAGCTGACATGCAATTAAATGTAAATGACGCTCAGGCGATCGAAGTTTCCGAAGCAACCTTCGGCGGCGAATTCAACGAGACGCTGGTACACCAGGCAGTCGTAGCCTACATGGCTGGCGGTCGTCAGGGCAGCAAGCAGCAAAAGACTCGTTCCGACGTTTCCGGTGGCGGTAAGCGCCCGTGGCGTCAGAAGGGTACTGGCCGTGCTCGTGCCGGTACTATCCGTAGCCCAATCTGGCGTGGCGGCGGTACCACTTTCGCAGCGCGTCCGCAGGATCACTCGCAGAAGCTGAACAAGAAGATGTACCGCGCAGCACTGCGCTCCATCCTTGCTGAGCTGGTGCGCACTGATCGTCTGGTTGTGGTTCAAGACTTCGCTGTCGAAGCACCGAAAACCAAAGATCTGCTGAACAAGCTGAATGGCATGGGTCTGACAGACGTTCTGATCGTGTCCGATGCTGTTGATCAGAATCTGTACCTGGCTGCTCGCAACCTGCCGCACGTTGATGTGCGTGATGTACAGGGTTCCGATCCGGTCAGTCTGATCGCATACGACAAAGTGTTGATCACTGTGTCGGCCGTGAAGAAATTCGAGGAGCTGCTGGGATGAACCAGGAACGCGTATTTAAAGTGCTACTTGGCCCGCACGTCTCTGAGAAAGCCACGGTTTTGGCTGACAAAAAAGGCCAGTTCGTTTTCAAGGTTGCTACCGATGCAACCAAGCTGGAAATCAAGAAGGCCGTCGAAAGCCTGTTCAGCGTGAAAGTAGAGCGTGTGACTACCCTGAATGTTCTGGGTAAAAGCAAGCGTACTGCTCGCGGTCTGGGCAAGCGTAACGACTGGAAGAAGGCAGTTATCTCCCTTCAGCCGGGCCAAGATCTCGACTTCAGCAGCAGTGCTGAGTAAGGAAGGGGTGCATCATGGCAATCGTTAAATGCAAACCGACTTCCGCTGGCCGCCGTTTTGTGGTCAAGGTGGTCAACCAGGAGCTGCACAAAGGCGCTCCTCACGCACCGCTGCTCGAGAAAAAGTCGAAGTCTGGTGGTCGTAACAACAATGGCCGTATTACCACGCGTCACATCGGTGGTGGTCATAAGCAGCATTACCGTCTGGTCGATTTCCGTCGCAACGACAAAGATGGCATTCCAGCCACTGTCGAGCGCATTGAATATGACCCGAACCGTACCGCGCACATCGCTCTGTTGATGTACGCAGACGGCGAGCGCCGTTACATCATCGCCCCTAAAGGCGTGAGTGCTGGCGACCAGTTGATCGCAGGTGCTCTGGCGCCGATCAAGCCGGGCAATGCTCTGCAACTGCGTAACATGCCGGTCGGTAGCACCGTGCATGGCGTTGAACTGAAGCCGGGTAAAGGTGCTCAGATCGCTCGTTCCGCTGGCGCTTCGGCTCAGCTGATCGCTCGTGAAGGCGCGTACGTGACCCTGCGTCTGCGTTCCGGTGAAATGCGTAAAGTGCTGGCCGAATGCCGCGCGACCCTGGGCGAAGTCTCGAACTCCGAGCACAGCCTGCGTTCGCTGGGTAAAGCTGGTGCCAAACGCTGGCGTGGCGTTCGCCCGACCGTTCGTGGTGTTGCCATGAACCCAGTCGACCACCCACATGGTGGTGGTGAAGGTCGTACCTCTGGTGGTCGTCATCCGGTGTCTCCATGGGGCTTCCCGACTAAGGGCGCGAAGACTCGTGGTAACAAGCGCACCGATAAAATGATCGTCCGTCGTCGCAAGTAAATAGAGGGATACGACAGTGCCACGTTCTCTGAAAAAAGGTCCTTTTATCGATCTTCACCTACTGAAGAAGGTCGAAGTGGCGGTGGAAAAGAACGATCGCAAGCCGGTGAAAACCTGGTCGCGCCGTTCCATGATCCTGCCACAAATGGTCGGTCTGACCATCGCTGTACACAACGGTCGCCAGCACGTCCCCGTTCTCGTGAACGAAGACATGGTCGGCCACAAACTGGGCGAGTTCGCCGGTACCCGCACTTATCGTGGGCACGTGGCTGACAAGAAAGCCAAGCGTTAAGGGGTAAGGAACGATGGAAGTAGCCGCTAAGTTGTCGGGCGCTCGAATCTCCGCCCAGAAAGCCCGCTTGGTCGCCGACCAGATCCGCGGGAAGAAGGTGGGCGAAGCGCTCAACCTGTTGGCTTTCAGCAGTAAGAAAGCCGCCGAGATCATCAAGAAAGTGCTGGAGTCGGCTGTAGCCAACGCCGAGCACAACGAAGGCGCAGACGTTGATGACCTTAAGGTCAGCACCGTTTTCGTCAACGAAGGGCGTTCGCTGAAGCGCATCATGCCGCGTGCCAAAGGCCGCGCTGATCGCATCGTCAAGCGGTCTTGCCATATCACTGTCAAGGTTGCTGACAAGTAACGGAGTCGAAGAGATGGGTCAGAAAGTACATCCCATTGGCATTCGCCTGGGTATCGTCAAGGAACACACCTCCGTCTGGTATGCAGACGGCCGGACTTATGCGGACTACTTGTTCGCTGATCTGAAGGTGCGTGAGTATCTCCAAGACAAATTAAAAAGCGCGTCCGTCAGCCGTATCGATATTCATCGTCCGGCTCAAACAGCACGTATCACCATCCACACCGCTCGTCCCGGCATCGTGATCGGCAAGAAAGGTGAGGATGTTGAGAAGCTGCGTCAGGACCTGACCAAGCAAATGGGTGTGCCTGTGCACATCAATATCGAAGAGATCCGCAAGCCGGAGCTCGACGGTATGCTGGTTGCGCAGAGCGTAGCTCAGCAGCTGGAGCGTCGTGTGATGTTCCGTCGCGCTATGAAACGCGCTGTACAGAACGCCATGCGCATTGGTGCCAAGGGCATCAAAATCCAAGTGAGCGGTCGTTTGGGCGGTGCAGAAATTGCCCGTACCGAGTGGTATCGCGAAGGTCGTGTGCCGTTGCACACCCTGCGTGCCGATATCGACTATGCCACGTACGAAGCGCACACCACTTATGGTGTGATCGGTGTCAAGGTTTGGATCTTCAAAGGCGAAGTAATTGGTGGTCGCCAGGAAGAACTGAAACCACAAGCACCTGCGCCTCGTAAAAAAGCCGCTAAGTAAGGGGTACGCCAAATGTTGCAACCAAAGCGTACGAAGTTCCGCAAGCAGATGACAGGCCACAACCGTGGCTTGGCGCAACGCGGTAGCAAAGTCAGCTTCGGCGAGTTCGCCCTGAAGTCTGTTGCCCGCGGTCGTCTCACCGCCCGTCAGATCGAGTCCGCTCGTCGTGCTCTGACTCGTCACGTTAAGCGTGGCGGGAAAATCTGGATTCGCGTGTTCCCTGACAAACCGGTCACCAAGAAGCCTCTCGAAGTGCGGATGGGTAAAGGTAAGGGTAGCGTTGAGTATTGGGTTGCCCAGATTCAGCCAGGCAAAGTCCTGTATGAAATCGAGGGTGTTTCCGAAGAGCTGGCGCGTGAGGCTTTCGCCCTGGCTGCTGCAAAGCTGCCGCTCGCCACCTCCTTTGTTAAGCGGACGGTGATGTGATGAAAGCGAATGAACTTCGTGAAAAATCAGCACAGCAGCTGAACGAGCAACTGCTCGGCCTGCTGCGCGACCAGTTCAATCTGCGTATGCAGAAAGCAACTGGCCAGTTGGGGCAGTCTCACCTGCTCTCGCAAGTTAAGCGTGACATCGCTCGCGTGAAGACTGTGCTCAACCAGCAGGCAGGTAAGTAATCATGGCTGAAGCCGAAAAAACCGTCCGTACGCTGACTGGCCGTGTGGTCAGCGACAAGATGGACAAGACCATCACCGTTCTGATCGAGCGCCGCGTTAAGCACCCGATCTACGGTAAATACGTGAAGCGTTCGACCAAGCTGCACGCCCACGACGAAACCAATCAATGCCACATCGGCGACAAGGTCACTATTCGTGAAACTCGTCCGATGGCCAAGACCAAAACTTGGGCACTGGTTGAAGTTCTCGAACGCGCAGTGGAAGTCTAAGGACTAGGGGTCGGAGAAATTATATGATTCAGACTCAATCCATGCTCGATGTAGCCGACAACAGTGGCGCTCGCCGAGTGATGTGCATCAAGGTGTTGGGCGGTTCGCACCGTCGTTATGCTGGCATCGGCGACATCATCAAAGTTACCGTGAAGGAAGCAATTCCGCGCGGTAAGGTCAAAAAAGGCCAGGTGATGACTGCTGTTGTCGTTCGCACTCGCCACGGTGTCCGTCGTCCAGACGGCTCCATCATTCGTTTTGATGGCAACGCTGCGGTCATGCTGAACAACAAGCAAGAGCCGATCGGCACCCGTATCTTCGGGCCCGTGACCCGTGAGCTTCGTTCCGAGAAGTTCATGAAGATCGTCTCGCTCGCCCCTGAAGTGCTGTAAGGAGATCCGACATGCAAAAGATTCGTCGTGACGACGAGATCATCGTGATCGCCGGCAAAGACAAAGGTAAGCGTGGCAAGGTGCTCAAGGTTCTCGCTGACGACCGTCTGGTCGTTGGTGGGATCAACCTGGTGAAGCGCCATACCAAGCCGAACCCGATGTCGGGCGTTCAAGGCGGTATCGTCGAAAAAGAGGCGCCGCTGCACGCCTCTAACGTCGCCATTTTCAATGGTGAAACCAGCAAGGCTGACCGCGTTGGTTTCAAAGTAGAAGACGGTAAAAAAATTCGTGTCTTCAAGTCGACCCAAAAAGCGGTTGATGCTTGAACACTGCTAGGTAGAAGACCATGGCACGACTAAAAGAGATTTACCGGAAGGAAATCGCTCCGAAGCTTAAGGAAGAACTCAAGCTTTCGAACGTGATGGAAGTTCCGCGCGTTACCAAAATCACCCTGAACATGGGTCTTGGCGAAGCGATCGGTGACAAGAAAATCATCGAGCACGCTGTAGCGGATTTGGAAAAAATCACCGGTCAGAAAGTCATCGTGACTTACGCTCGGAAATCCATCGCGGGCTTCAAAGTCCGTGAGGGCTGGCCGATCGGCGTTAAAGTTACCTTGCGTCGCGATCGTATGTACGAATTCCTGGATCGTCTGCTTTCGATCTCCCTGCCGCGCGTGCGTGACTTCCGCGGCCTGAATGCCAAGTCCTTCGATGGTCGTGGCAACTACAGCATGGGCGTTAAAGAGCAGATCATTTTCCCGGAAATCGATTACGACAAGATCGATGCTCTGCGCGGTCTGGACATCACCCTGACCACCACTGCTCGTACGGATGATGAAGGTCGCGCCTTGCTGCGTGCTTTCAACTTCCCGTTCCGCAACTGATCGGAGTAGGAACATGGCCAAGACAAGCATGAAGAACCGTGAGCTGAAGCGTCAGCAAACGGTAGCTAAGTACGCCAAAAAGCGTGCTGAGCTGAAAGCTACCATCGTTAATCCGAACACCAGTCCGGAAGCCCGTTGGGAAGCGCAGATCGCTCTGCAAAAGCAGCCACGTGACGCCAGCGCTTCGCGCCTGCGTAACCGCTGCCGCCTCACTGGTCGTCCGCACGGCGTGTACCGCAAGTTCGGCCTCGGCCGTAACAAGCTGCGCGAAGCTGCCATGCGCGGTGACGTACCAGGTCTGGTGAAAGCCAGCTGGTAAGCGGTCTGTCAGGATTCGCGGCTGTCCGGTCTGCAGGGGTCGGGCGGTTGCGTTGAGCGATATTGAATCAAGCCCCTTTTGGGGCTTGATTCATTTTTAAGCAGTGTCTAGAATGATCGGCTCGCCTGAGCCTGGGTTTTTGATTTGCCCAGAGATTTTCTAGCGACTGTAGTAGCCGCAAGGCTAATTCTTTTTGTATCAGGAGCGTCTAGCCCATGAGTATGCAGGACCCGTTAGCGGACATGCTAACTCGTATCCGTAATGCCCAGATGGCTGAAAAGTCCGTCGTCAGCATGCCTTCCTCCACGTTGAAGGTTGCTGTAGCCAAAGTCCTCAAGGACGAAGGTTACATTGCGGGTTTTCAGATCAGCAGCGATATCAAGCCGTTGCTATCCATCGAGCTGAAATATTTCGAAGGCCGTCCGGTCATCGAAGAAGTGAAGCGCGTCAGCCGTCCAGGCCTGCGCCAGTACAAGTCCGTCGATGATCTGCCGAAAGTTCGTGGCGGTCTTGGCGTATCCATCGTCTCCACCAACAAAGGTGTGATGACGGATCGTGCTGCGCGCGCTGCCGGTGTCGGCGGTGAAGTGCTTTGCACTGTGTTCTAAGGGGGGATAAGCATGTCTCGCGTTGCTAAGAACCCCGTTAAGCTGCCAGCTGGTGTTGAGATCAAACTCGCCGGCCAACAGCTTTCGGTGAAGGGTGCTAAAGGCGCTCTAGAACTGAACGTTCATTCGTCCGTTGAAGTGGTTGAAGAGGCTGGTGAGCTGCGTTTTGCTGCTCGCAATGGCGATCAACAAACACGCGCAATGGCCGGTACCACCCGTGCGTTGGTTAACAACATGGTGATCGGCGTCAGCCAAGGCTTCGAGCGCAAGCTTCAGCTGGTTGGTGTTGGTTACAAAGCACAGGCAAAAGGCGAAGTGCTGTCCCTGGCGCTGGGCTTCTCGCATCCGGTGGAATACGAACTTCCGCAAGGCGTCACCGCCGAAACCCCCAGCCAGACCGATATCCTGATCAGGGGCATCGACAAGCAGCTGGTTGGTCAAGTGGCCGCTGAGATCCGCGACTTCCGTCCGCCAGAGCCGTACAAAGGCAAAGGTGTGCGTTACGCAGACGAAGTCGTCCGCCGTAAAGAAGCCAAGAAGAAGTAGGGCATAGCAAATGACCGACAAAAAAGTTACTCGACTGCGTCGCGCTCGCAAAGCACGCCTGAAAATGCACGAGCTAGAAGCCGTGCGTCTCTGCGTGTATCGCTCTTCGCAGCACATTTACGCCCAGGTCATCTCGGCCGACGGCAGCAAAGTCCTGGCAAGCGCCTCGACTTTGGACAAGGATCTGCGTGATGGTGCCACCGGCAACATCGATGCGGCCACGAAAGTAGGTCAGCTGGTTGCTGAGCGTGCGAAAGCCGCTGGCGTCACTCAGGTGGCATTCGACCGTTCTGGCTTCAAGTACCACGGCCGTGTTAAGGCACTGGCTGATGCTGCTCGTGAAGGCGGGCTGGAGTTCTAAGTTATGGCAAATAACGATCAAAGACGTGACAGCCGCGACAATGGCAGCGACGAAGGCTACATCGAGAAGCTGGTTCAGGTTAACCGCGTTGCCAAGACCGTCAAAGGCGGCCGTATCTTCACTTTCACCGCGTTGACCGTGGTAGGTGATGGTAAGGGTCGTGTTGGTTTCGGTCGTGGCAAGTCCCGCGAAGTGCCGGCCGCTATCCAGAAGGCTATGGAAGCTGCCCGTCGCAACATGATTCAGGTGGACCTCAATGGCACCACGCTGCAGTACGCGATGAAGTCTGCCCATGGCGCCTCCAAGGTGTACATGCAGCCTGCTTCTGAAGGTACCGGTATCATCGCGGGCGGCGCTATGCGTGCCGTTCTCGAAGTTGCTGGCGTGCAGAACGTGTTGGCCAAGTGCTACGGCTCGACTAACCCGGTAAACGTGGTTCACGCCACTTTCAAGGGTTTGAAGGCTATGCAATCTCCTGAGTCTATTGCTGCCAAGCGCGGCAAGAGCGTTAAGGAGATCTTCTGATCATGGCTACCGTTAAAGTAACGCTGATCAAAAGCATGACCGGCCGTATCCCCAACCACAAACTCTGTGTGAAGGGTCTGGGTCTGCGTCGCATCGGTCACACTGTAGAAGTCCTGGATACTCCTGAGAATCGCGGGATGATCAACAAGGCTTACTACATGCTGCGAGTTGAGGGTTAACACATGTACCTGAACGATCTGAGTCCTGCGCCGGGTTCCCGTCGCGAGAAGCACCGTCCGGGCCGTGGTATCGGTAGCGGTTTGGGTAAGACTGGTGGCCGCGGCCACAAAGGTCAGACCTCCCGCTCCGGTGGCACCATTGCCCCGGGCTTTGAAGGCGGTCAACAGCCGCTGCATCGCCGTCTGCCGAAGTTCGGCTTCGTCTCCCTGAAGGCTATGGATCGCGCCGAAGTGCGTACCTCCGAGCTGAATAAAGTGGAAGGCGATGTTGTAACTCTGCAGTCTCTGAAGGATGCCAATCTGATTAATCAACACGTACAGCGCGTGAAAGTCATGCTGTCCGGTGAGATTACTCGTGCGGTAACCCTCAAAGGTATCGCCGCCACCAAGGGTGCGCGCGCGGCTATCGAAGCAGCTGGCGGCAAGTTCGAGGACTAAATGGCTAAGCAAGGTGCTCTCTCAGCGCTCAGCAATGGCGGGTTATCCGAGCTCTGGGCTCGTTTGCGCTTCCTCCTTATGGCGATCATCGTCTATCGGGTAGGTGCGCACATCCCAGTTCCAGGTATCAATCCGGACCGGCTGGCAGACCTGTTTCGACAGAATGAGGGGACCATTCTTAGCTTGTTCAACATGTTTTCCGGCGGCGCGCTGGAGCGTATGAGCATCTTTGCGCTGGGGATCATGCCGTACATCTCGGCATCGATCATCATGCAGCTCATGACCGCTGTCAGCCCGCAGCTGGAGCAGTTGAAGAAGGAAGGTGAGTCTGGCCGTCGCAAGATTAGCCAGTACACCCGCTACGGCACCTTGATCTTGGCATTTGTACAGGCGACCGGCATGTCCGTTGGCCTGGCTGGGCAGGGTGTGGCGTTCTCGGTTGATTTCGGCTTTCACTTCGTAGCTGTCACCACCTTCGTGGCCGGTGCCATGTTCATGATGTGGTTGGGCGAGCAGATCACTGAGCGAGGCGTCGGTAACGGCATTTCGATGCTGATTTTTGCAGGCATCGTGGCCGGTTTGCCGAGTGCTGTCGGGCAGTCTTTCGAGTCTGCACGTCAGGGCGATATCAATATTTTCGCTCTGGTCGCCATTGGTTTGCTGGCGGTAGCGATCATCGGTTTCGTGGTGTTCATTGAGCGTGGCCAGCGTCGCATTGCGGTGCACTACGCCAAGCGTCAGCAGGGCCGCAAGGTCTTCGCTGCGCAGACCAGCCACTTGCCGTTGAAGGTGAACATGGCCGGTGTTATTCCGGCTATTTTCGCCAGTAGCCTTCTGTTGTTCCCGGCTTCGCTGGGTGCCTGGTTCGGTCAGTCCGAGGGTATGGGCTGGCTTCAGGATATTTCACAGGCTATCGCTCCTGGTCAGCCGTTGAACATTTTGCTGTTTAGTGCAGGGATCGTTTTCTTCTGCTTCTTCTACACAGCGCTGATGTTCAATCCGAAAGACGTAGCGGAAAACCTGAAGAAGTCTGGTGCCTTTATTCCTGGCATCCGTCCGGGCGAGCAGTCCGCGCGCTATATCGATGGCGTGTTGACTCGTTTGACCATGTTCGGTGCTTTGTACATGACGGCCGTTTGTTTGCTGCCCCAGTTCCTGGTGGTGGCTGCCAACGTACCGTTCTACCTTGGCGGGACCTCGTTGCTGATCGTGGTCGTGGTTGTTATGGACTTCATGTCCCAAGTACAATCGCACCTCGTTTCACACCAGTACGAATCCCTGATGAAGAAAGCCAACCTGAAGGGCTACGGCAGCGGCATGCTCCGCTGAAGTGTCCATAAGGTTCGAGGAGTTGGTGATGAAAGTTCGTGCATCGGTGAAAAAGCTGTGCCGTAACTGCAAAATTATTCGCCGTGAAGGTGTCGTGCGAGTGATCTGCAGTGCTGAACCGCGTCACAAGCAGCGCCAAGGCTGAGTGTGATCAAGAGCTGTAAGCCCGGCAGCTAGTGCGCTGCCGGGTTGCTTATTTGTTATTACAGCGTTAATATCTCGCGCCCTTTTCTTGGCTTCCCGGGCGTAGGTAGCTGTCAATTGGAGTCTCACTGAATGGCCCGTATTGCAGGCGTCAACATTCCAGATAACAAGCATACTGTTATCTCGCTGACCTACATCTTCGGTGTTGGTCGCACTACTGCGCAGAAAATTTGCGCAACCACCGGGGTTAACCCGGCGGCAAAGATTAAAGATCTGAGCGATGAGCAGATTGAGCTCTTGCGTGGCGAAGTTGCGAAGGTAAACACCGAAGGTGACCTTCGTCGTGAAGTCAACATGAAAATCAAGCGCTTGATGGACCTGGGTTGCTACCGCGGCCTGCGCCATCGCCGCGGCCTTCCGGTCCGTGGTCAGCGTACCAAGACCAACGCACGTACCCGTAAGGGTCCGCGTAAGCCGATCCGCAAGTAATCGCACCCGCGAATCGACAGGAATCTAGTCATGGCAAAACCTGCTGCTCGTCCTCGTAAAAAAGTAAAAAAGACAGTGGTTGATGGCATCGCCCACATCCACGCGTCTTTCAACAACACCATTGTGACCATTACCGATCGTCAAGGTAACGCCCTGTCCTGGGCTACCTCTGGTGGCTCGGGTTTCCGCGGTTCACGCAAGTCCACCCCGTTCGCTGCTCAAGTAGCCGCAGAGCGTGCTGGTCAAGCTGCGCTGGAATACGGCCTGAAGAACCTCGACGTAAACGTCAAGGGTCCCGGTCCGGGTCGTGAGTCCGCTGTCCGTGCATTGAACGGCTGCGGTTACAAGATCGCCAGCATCACCGACGTGACGCCAATCCCGCATAACGGGTGCCGTCCGCCGAAGAAGCGTCGCGTGTAATCAGGAGACAGTAGAAAATGGCTCGTTACATTGGTCCCAAATGCAAACTGTCCCGTCGTGAAGGCACTGACCTCTTTCTGAAGAGCGGTGTCCGCGCTATCGAATCGAAGTGCAACATCGAGGCAGCCCCTGGTATCCACGGTCAACGTCGTGGTCGCCAATCCGATTACGGTACTCAACTGCGTGAAAAGCAGAAAGTCCGTCGTATCTACGGCGTGCTTGAGCGCCAGTTCAGCGGTTACTACAAGGAAGCTGCCGGCAAGAAAGGCGCTACCGGCGAGAACCTGCTGCAACTGCTCGAGTGCCGTCTGGATAACGTCGTATACCGTATGGGCTTCGGCGCTACCCGTGCCGAGTCCCGTCAGCTGGTTTCGCATAAAGCGATCAGCATCAACGGTAAAACCGTAAACGTACCGTCCTACCAGGTTCGTGCTGGTGACGTGGTTGCGGTTCGCGAGAAATCGAAGAATCAGCTGCGCATTGTTCAAGCTCTTGAGCTGTGTGCCCAGCGTGGCCGCGTTGAGTGGGTCGAAGTGGATACTGAGAAGAAAACTGGCGTGTTTAAAAGCGTGCCGGCTCGCAGTGACCTCTCCGCCGACATCAACGAAAGCCTGATTGTCGAGCTCTACTCCAAGTAAGGGCTAGAAAATAGGTGCATCCATGCAGATTTCGGTAAATGAGTTCCTGACCCCCCGCCATATCGATGTGCAGGTGGTCAGTCCGACCCGCGCCAAGATCACTCTCGAGCCTCTCGAGCGTGGTTTTGGCCATACCCTGGGCAACGCACTGCGTCGTATTTTGTTGTCCTCCATGCCTGGCTGTGCAGTAGTCGAGGCCGAGATTGACGGTGTACTCCATGAGTACAGCGCCATTGAAGGTGTACAGGAAGACGTTATTGAAATCCTGCTCAACCTCAAAGGTCTGGCTATCAAGCTGCACGGTCGTGACGAAGTGACTCTGACACTGGCGAAGAAGGGCTCGGGCGTAGTTACCGCTGCCGATATTCAGCTGGATCATGATGTCGAGATCGTCAATGGTGACCACGTTATTGCCAACTTGGCTTCTAACGGCGCATTGAACATGAGACTCACTGTTGCACGTGGTCGCGGCTATGAGCCGGCTGACTCGCGTCAGAGTGATGAGGACGAAAGCCGCAGCATTGGTCGCTTGCAGCTTGACTCCACTTTCAGCCCGGTACGCCGTGTGGCGTACGTGGTTGAGAACGCTCGTGTTGAACAGCGCACTAACCTCGACAAGCTGGTTATTGACCTGGAAACCAACGGTACCCTGGATCCGGAAGAGGCTATCCGCCGTGCCGCGACCATTCTGCAACAGCAGTTGGCCGCGTTCGTCGACCTCAAAGGTGACAGTGAGCCCGTGGTGATCGAGCAGGAAGACGAGATCGATCCGATCCTGCTGCGTCCGGTTGACGACCTGGAACTGACTGTGCGTTCGGCCAACTGCCTCAAGGCGGAGAACATCTACTACATCGGCGACCTGATTCAGCGCACCGAAGTAGAGTTGTTGAAGACTCCTAACCTGGGCAAGAAGTCCCTGACTGAGATCAAGGACGTCCTGGCCTCCCGTGGTCTGTCCCTCGGCATGCGCCTCGACAACTGGCCGCCGGCAAGTCTTAAGAAAGACGACAAGGCGACTGCCTGATCGTCGTAATCACCGAACGTTGTGTTTGGTAAGGAATGAACCATGCGTCATCGTAAAAGTGGTCGTCACCTGAGCCGCACCAGCTCGCACCGCAAGGCCATGTTCCAAAACATGGCGGTGTCGCTGTTCGAGCACGAGCTGATCAAAACTACACTGCCGAAAGCTAAAGAACTGCGCCGCGTTGCTGAGCCGCTGATCACTTTGGCCAAGACAGACAGCCTGGCTAACCGCCGCCTGGCCTTCGACCGTACTCGTTCGAAAGCCATCGTTGGTAAGCTCTTCAACGACCTGGGCAAGCGCTACGCGACCCGTGAGGGTGGCTACCTGCGCATCCTCAAGTGCGGCTTCCGCGCTGGCGACAATGCTCCAATGGCTTATGTTGAGCTGGTCGACCGTCCGGTCGGCGGCGCAGTAGAAGCTGCTGAGTAAGTCGTAGGTTGTAGAAAAACCGGGCCATTGGCCCGGTTTTTTTATGGGCGGAAAAAACTGCCTGTCGACTGCAGTTTTCAGCCATCAGGTATGTTCATTGGCTCGATTGGCGTCAGAGCGGAGCGGGATAGCGAGGTGCCGCTTAGCACGGGTGTTGCTTGCTGGGGCGCTAAAAAGAATAAAGCTATCGGTGGCTTATAGTTAATAAATTGGCTCTCTTTTTAGCTCGGGTCTAGCCTACATACATCGCCGGACAGCGCCGGTCGTTTCACTGATGAGGAGAGCCAGGATGAGCCAGAAGCCGATTCTAACAACCGCTAGCGGCAGCCCCGTTGCCGATAACCAGAATTCTCGTTCCGCAGGCCCGCGCGGCCCACTGCTGCTGGATGATTTCCATCTGGTGGAAAAGCTCGCGCATTTCAATCGTGAGGTCATACCTGAGCGCCGCGTGCATGCCAAGGGTTCTGGTGCTTACGGTACGTTCACCGTCACCCGCGATATCACCCCATACACGTATGCCAAGCTGTTCGAGTCAGTGGGCAAGCAGACGCCGGTATTCCTGCGTTTCTCCACGGTTGGCGGTGAGCGTGGCTCGGCGGATACCGAGCGCGATCCGCGTGGCTTCGCATTGAAGTTCTATACCGAGGAGGGCAACTGGGATGTGGTCGGGAACAACACGCCGGTGTTCTTCATTCGTGACCCTCTGAAGTTTCCGGACTTCATCCATACGCAGAAGCGCCTGCCGCAAAGCAACC
The DNA here is from genome assembly GCF_057838565.1 of Pseudomonas sp. KH_027. NCBI lineage: Bacteria > Pseudomonadati > Pseudomonadota > Gammaproteobacteria > Pseudomonadales > Pseudomonadaceae > Pseudomonas > Pseudomonas sp. KH_027. The sequence goes on along the minus strand of NZ_CM174470.1, from coordinate 4,231,413 downwards.
TGAAAAGTCCGCAGATGATGTGGGATTTCTGGTCGCTGTCGCCTGAGTCCCTGCACCAGGTCACCGTCCTGTTTTCTGACCGTGGCATTCCGGACGGTTACCGTCACATGCACGGCTTTGGCAGTCACACCTTCAGCCTGATCAATGGCAAGGGCGAGCGGCACTGGGTCAAGTGGCACTACAAGACCAAGCAGGGCATCAAGAACCTGGCGCCAGCTGATGCGGCGCGTCTGGCCGGTACTGATCCTGACTATGCCCAGCGCGACCTGTTCGGTGCGATCGAGCGTGGCGACTTTCCTAAGTGGCGCGTGTGCATTCAGGTGATGAGTGAAGCCCAGGCTGCCGTGCACCCTGAAAACCCCTTCGATGTGACCAAGACTTGGTCGCAGAAGCAGTACCCGCTGATCGAAGTGGGCGAGTTGGAGCTCAATCGCAATCCGCAGAACTATTTTGCCGAGGTCGAGCAGGCGGCATTCGCGCCGAGTAGCATCGTTCCGGGGATCGGTTTGTCGCCGGACAAAATGCTGCAGGGCCGTGTGTTCGCTTATGCTGATGCGCACCGCTATCGCGTTGGGACCAATCACCAGCAGCTGCCGGTGAATGCGCCGAAGTGCCCGTATCACACCTATCAGCGTGATGGTTCGATGCGTTTTGATGGCAATGGCGGAGCAGCGCCGAACTACGAGCCAAACAGCTATGCCGATGCGCCCAAGCAAGCACCTGAGTATCGTGAGCCGGCGCTGGCCTTGAGTGGTGAGGCGGATCGCTTCGATCACCGTGTCGATACGGACTACTACAGTCAGGCGGGTGCGCTGTTCCGCTTGATGGACGAGGATCAGAAAGCGTTGTTGATCAACAATATCGCTGGCGCGATGGGCAGTGTCAGCCGTGATGTTCAGTTGCGTCAGATCGAGCATTTCCTCAAAGCCGATCCGGCCTATGGCGAGGGCGTCGCGAAGGCTTTGGGTGTCAACCTGAGCTGAGCCAGGCCCGCTACTACAAGACCGCCCTTCCAGTGAGGGGCGGTTTTTTCTGCGCATGAATTTTGCGCCGCGCAGCACTGCAAGCCAATGCGCGGCAAAGGCAGTGACCTGCCAGGGTTGTTCGGTCAAACTTGGCGTTTTGATCAGGGAGCAACGGGTGGATGAAAGGGCATCTGGAAGTCATCGATTACCTCAACACCTTGCTGGCGGGTGAGCTGGCGGCTCGCGACCAGTACTTCATCCATTCGCGGATGTACGAAGACTGGGGTTTCGGCAAGCTCTACGAGCGCCTCAACCACGAGATGGAGGAAGAGACGCAGCATGCCGATGCGTTGATCCGCCGCATTCTGATGCTCGAAGGCATGCCACGCATGCAGCCGGACGCTATTGACCGTGGCAACACGGTGCCGGAGATGCTGGCCAGCGACTTGCGCCTGGAATACAAGGTGCGTGCCGCGCTGTGCAAGGGCATCGAGCTCTGTGAGCGACACAAGGACTTCATCACGCGCGATATCCTCCGCGTGCAGTTGGCCGACACCGAGGAAGACCATGCCTACTGGCTCGAGCAGCAGCTCGGACGGATCAAGCGGGTGGGGCTGGAAAACTACCTGCAGTCGCAGTTCTGAGCTATTTGAGCGAGCAATAAAAAGCCCTGGCGCCGAATTGGCCGCCGGGGCTTTTTTTTGTCCTCAGGCCCTGTCGCGTTCCAGCAAGGGTTTGAGGAAAAAGCCGGTGTGCGATTGCGGCATTTCGGCCACTTCTTCCGGCGTACCGCAGGCAATGATCTGGCCGCCGCGAGAACCGCCTTCGGGCCCGAGGTCCACCAGCCAGTCAGCGGTCTTGATCACGTCAAGGTTGTGCTCGATCACCACCACGGTGTTGCCATGGTCGCGCAGGCGGTGCAACACATCGAGCAGTTGCTGGATGTCGGCGAAGTGCAGGCCGGTGGTCGGCTCGTCGAGGATATACAGGGTCTTGCCGGTATCGCGCTTGGACAGCTCGCGGGACAGCTTGACCCGCTGTGCTTCGCCACCTGAGAGCGTGGTGGCGGACTGGCCGAGCTTGATATACGACAGCCCGACGTCGACCAGCGTCTGCAGCTTGCGCGACAGGGCCGGCACGGCGTCGAAGAACGGCCGCGCTTCTTCGATGGTCATTTCCAGCACTTCGTGGATGCTCTTGCCCTTGTACTTGATCTCCAGGGTTTCGCGGTTGTAGCGCTTGCTCTTGCACACGTCGCAGGGCACGTAGATGTCCGGCAGAAAGTGCATTTCCACTTTGATCAGGCCGTCGCCCTGGCAAGCCTCGCAGCGCCCGCCCTTGACGTTGAAGGAGAAGCGCCCGGGGCCATAGCCGCGTGAGCGCGATTCCGGCACGCCGGCGAACAGCTCGCGGATCGGGGTGAACAAGCCGGTGTAGGTCGCCGGGTTCGAGCGCGGCGTGCGACCGATCGGGCTCTGGTCGATATCGACGACTTTATCCAGGTGCTGCAAGCCGTCGCAGCTGTCATGGGCGGAGGCTTCCAGCGTCGTCGCGCCGTTCAGGGCGGTGGCGCTGAGCGGGTAAAGGGTGTTGTTGATCAGCGTCGACTTGCCTGAGCCGGACACTCCGGTCACGCAGGTCAGCAGGCCAATCGGAATCTCCAGGTCGACATTGCGCAGGTTGTTGCCGCGTGCGCCCTTGAGCTTCAGCGAGAGCTTTTTATCGCGCTCGGTGCGCTTGGCTGGCACGGGGATCTTTACCCGTCCGGAGAGGTATTTGCCGGTCAGCGAGTCGGGATGGGCCATCACCTCGGCGGCGGTGCCTTCGGCGACGATGCGACCGCCATGCACGCCCGCGCCAGGGCCGATATCGACCACGTAGTCGGCCATGCGGATGGCGTCCTCGTCGTGTTCGACCACGATCACCGTGTTGCCGATGTCGCGCAGGTGCCGCAGGGTGCCGAGCAGGCGCTCGTTGTCGCGCTGGTGCAGGCCAATGGACGGCTCGTCGAGGATGTACATGACGCCCACCAGGCCGGCACCGATCTGGCTGGCCAGGCGAATGCGCTGCGCTTCGCCGCCCGACAGCGTATCGGCGCTGCGGTCGAGGGTCAGGTAGTCGAGGCCGACGTTGACCAGGAACTGCAGGCGCTCACGAATTTCCTTGAGGATCTTCTCGGCGATCTCGCCGCGGCGGCCGGTCAGGCTCAGGCTGGCGAAATACTCGGTGGCGTCGCCAATCGGCAGGCCGGTGACGGCCGGCAGGGTACGTTCGCCCACCCATACATGCCGCGCCTCGCGGCGCAGGCGGGTGCCACGGCAATCCGGGCAGGGTTGGGTGCTGAGGAACTTGGCCAGCTCCTCGCGCACCGTGGTCGATTCGGTTTCGCGGTAACGACGCTCCAGGTTCGGCACGATGCCTTCGAACGGGTGGGCGCGTTTGACGATGTCACCGCGGTCATTCAGGTAGCGGAAGTCGACGTTGGCGCTACCACTGCCATGCAGGATGACTTTCTGCTGTTCGGCGCTGAGGTCGTCGAACGGCACCTCGAGGCTGAAGCCGTAGTGCGTGGCCAGCGAACCGAGCATCTGGAAATAATAGACGTTGCGCCGGTCCCAGCCGCGAATCGCGCCTTCGGCCAGGGTCAGCTCACCGTTGACCAAGCGTTTGATATCGAAGAACTGCTTTACGCCCAGGCCGTCGCAGGTCGGGCAGGCGCCGGCCGGGTTGTTGAAGGAGAACAGCTTGGGCTCCAACTCGCTGATCGAGTGGCCACATACCGGGCAGGCGAAGCGCGCGGAGAAGATCATCTCTTCGCCTTCTTCACCCTGCTCGTCATCAGGGAGGGGCGCGACGAAGGCCAGGCCATCGGCCAGCTTGAGGGCTGTCTCGAAAGACTCGGCCAGGCGCTGTTGCAAGTCGCTGCGGGCCTTGAAGCGGTCGACTACGGCGTCGATCGAGTGTTTTTTCTGTTTGTCGAGCTTGGGCAGTTCGTCCAGTTCATGGAGCTTGCCGTTGACCCGCACGCGGACGAAGCCTTGCGCCCGCAACTCGTCGAAGACCGCCAGATGCTCGCCTTTGCGCTCGCGCACGATCGGCGCCAGCAGCATCAGTTTGCGTCCTTCCGGCAGCGCCAGGACCTGGTCGACCATCTGGCTGACGGTCTGCGCTTCCAGCGGCAGATCGTGGTCCGGGCAGCGTGGAATACCGACGCGGGCATAGAGCAGGCGCAGGTAGTCGTAGATTTCGGTGATGGTGCCGACGGTGGAGCGCGGGTTGTGCGAGGTGGATTTCTGCTCGATGGAAATCGCTGGCGACAGACCCTCGATAGTGTCGACGTCGGGCTTTTCCATCATCGACAGGAACTGCCGGGCGTAGGCCGACAGCGATTCCACATAGCGCCGCTGGCCCTCGGCGTAGAGGGTGTCGAAGGCCAGCGACGACTTGCCTGAGCCGGACAGCCCGGTGATCACGATCAATTTATCGCGCGGCAGGGTCAGGTCGATGTTCTTCAGGTTGTGGGTTCGTGCCCCACGAATCAGGATCTTGTCCACTGCGGCCTCGCATGGCGGGCGAAAACCAGTGAGTATACGGCCCTCGGCGAGCCAGCGGCAAAGCGTCGCGCCCGTGCGGGGGTGAGACGAGGCTGGTAGAATCGCTGCGCATTTTCAAGAGGTTCTTCCATGCACGATCCGTACAGCGAGCGCATGAGTGGTAGCGAGACCCGCGCGGCAAGTGGGCTGGCCCTGGTGTTCGCGTTCCGTATGCTCGGTATGTTCATGGTGCTGCCGGTGCTGGCCACCTATGGCATGGACCTGGCGGGCGCCACGCCGGTGTTGATCGGGCTGGCCATCGGCGCTTATGGCCTGACGCAGGCATTCCTGCAAATTCCCTTCGGGATGATTTCCGACCGCATTGGCCGGCGCCCGGTGATCTATCTCGGTCTGTTGATTTTTGCCGCCGGCAGCCTGCTGGCGGCGAATGCCGATTCCATTTGGGGCGTGATCGCCGGGCGTGTGTTGCAAGGCGCCGGGGCGATCTCGGCGGCGGTGATGGCGCTGCTCTCTGACCTTACCCGCGAGCAGCACCGGACCAAGGCCATGGCCATGATCGGCATGAGCATTGGCCTGTCGTTCGCGGTGGCGATGGTGGTCGGTCCGCTATTGACCCGCGCTTTCGGGCTTTCCGGGTTGTTTCTGGCCACGGCGGCCATGGCCCTGGTGGGGATCGCGATCATTGCCTGGCTGGTGCCGCGCTCGGTCGGACCCTTGCATCATCGTGAATCCGGCGTGGTGCGCGACGCTCTGGGTGTGACGCTGCGGCATCCAGACCTGCTGCGCCTGGATCTCGGAATCTTTGTGCTGCACGCGATCCTGATGGCCAGTTTCGTCGCCTTGCCGCTGGCGCTGGTGCAGAAGGCCGGGTTGCCCAAGGAAGAGCACTGGTGGGTGTACCTGACCGCGTTACTGGTCAGTTTTTTCGCCATGATCCCGTTCATCATTTATGGCGAGAAAAAACGCCAGATGAAGCGCGTCCTGCTGGGGGCGGTCACCGTACTGCTGCTGTGCGAGTTGTTCTTCTGGCTGTTCGGCGGCAGCCTGCGGGCGTTGGTGCTGGGGACAGTGGTGTTTTTCACCGCGTTCAACCTGCTGGAGGCCTCGCTGCCATCGCTGATCAGCAAAGTCTCGCCGGCGGGAGGTAAAGGCACGGCGATGGGGGTTTACTCCACCAGCCAGTTCCTCGGCGCGGCGCTGGGCGGCATTCTCGGTGGCTGGCTGTTTCAGTATGGCGGGCTGGGTGTGGTGTTCCTTGGTTGCGCTGCGCTCTGCGCGCTCTGGTTGGCCTTTGCTGTTACTATGAACGAGCCTCCGTATGTCACGAGCCTGCGCTTGCCATTGTCATCCGCTGCGGTGGGTGATACGGGTCTGGTTCAGCGTTTGCTGGCCGTGGCCGGAGTAACGGATGCTGTGGTGGTGGCCGACGAGGCTGCCATCTATATCAAATTGGATACCGAACAATTGGATCGCACGTCCCTTGAGCGCCTGATCGAAGCGGCGCCGGCACGTGCTGAAACCTAGGAGAACGTTATGGCCCGTGGGGTTAACAAAGTCATCTTGGTCGGAACCTGTGGCCAAGACCCGGAAACACGCTACATGCCGAACGGCAATGCGGTCACCAATCTGAGCCTGGCTACCAGCGAGCAGTGGACTGACAAGCAGAGCGGGCAGAAAGTCGAAAAGACCGAATGGCACCGCGTAGCGCTGTTCGGCAAAGTCGCCGAAATTGCCGGTGAGTACCTGCGCAAAGGTTCCCAGGTCTACATCGAAGGCAAGTTGCAGACCCGCGAGTGGGAAAAAGACGGCGTCAAGCGTTACACCACCGAGATCGTGGTCGACATCAACGGCACCATGCAGTTGCTCGGCGGTCGTCCGGACAGCGGTGCTGGTGATTCCGCGCCGCGTCAGCAGCGCCCGCAGCCACAGCGCGAACCGCAGCAGCAGGCGCCACGTGAGTCGCGTCCGGCACCGCAGCAGCCTGCTGCCCAGCCGGCACCGAATTACGACAGCTTCGACGACGACATCCCGTTCTGATCGACTGAGCCAGCCTGACCTTATGCGTATGCGCCTGATGCTGCTGGGCGGTGGTAATGCTCTTGGGCAGGCGCTGATTCGCCTGGGCGCTGAGGAGGACATTGGCTTCCTCGCGCCGCGCCCGCCGGAAGGTGGTTGGGATACCGCCAGCCTGACCCTGCTGCTCGATGAAACGCGCCCTGATGCGGTGATCAACCTCGCCTACTACTTCGACTGGTTCCAGGCCGAAGGCGTCAGCGAGGAGCGTTTCGTCGCCCAGGAACGGGCTGTCGAGCGTTTGGCCGAACTGTGCCAGCACCACGATATTCGTCTGCTGCAACCGTCCAGCTACCGGGTGTTCGACGGCTCACGCGCCACCGCCTACAGCGAGAAGGAAGAGCAGATTCCGCTCGGGCTGCGTGGCCAGGCGCTGTGGCGGATCGAGCAGAGTGTCCGGGCGGCCTGCCCGCGGCATGTGCTGGTGCGCTTTGGCTGGTTGCTCGACGACAGCGCCGATGGCCTGCTCGGGCGCTTTCTCAGTCGTGCCGAGCAGGATGCCGAGTTGTTTCTGGCGGATGACCGGCGCGGCAACCCGACTCCGGTCGATGATGCGGCGCGGGTGATTATCGCCATATTGAAGCAGCTGGACTGCCTGTCACCGCTGTGGGGCACCTACCACTACGGCGGTTATGAGGCGACCACATCCTTGAGTCTCGGGCAGGCCATCCTGACCGAGGCCCGTGCCTTCCGTCGTTTGCGTGTGCAGGAAATCAGCCCGCAGGCCCATGCGGCGCGCCCGGACGCCGCCGATGAGCCGCAGCATGCGGTGCTGGCCTGCAAGAAGATTCTGCACACCTTCGGCATCAAGCCGCGCGCCTGGCGGGCTGGGCTGCCGAGCCTTCTGGATCGATATTATCGCCATGTCTGATTCTTCCCCTGTATTGGTCACTGGCGGCGCCGGTTTCATCGGTTCGCACCTGGTCGATGCGCTGCTCGCCAAGGGTTATGCCGTGCGCGTGCTGGATAATCTGTCGACGGGCAAGCCGGGTAACCTGCCACTGACGAGCCCGAAGCTGGAGTTGATCGTCGGTGACGTCGCCGATGCCGCACAGATGCTGCGTGCGGTTGCCGGCTGCCAGGCGGTGGTGCATCTGGCCGCGGTGGCTTCGGTGCAGGCCTCGGTGGACGACCCGGTCAGCACCCACCAGAGCAATTTCGTCGGCACCCTGAATGTCTGCGAGGCGATGCGCCAACATGGCATCAAGCGCGTGTTGTTCGCCTCCAGCGCGGCGGTGTACGGCAACAATGGCGAAGGTTTGGCGATCGATGAAGACACACCGAAAGCACCGCTGACGCCTTATGCGGTGGACAAGCTGGGCAGCGAGCAGTACCTGGATTTTTACCGCCGTCAGCATGGCCTGGAACCGGCGATCTTTCGGTTCTTCAATATCTTCGGCCCACGCCAGGACCCGTCTTCGCCTTATTCCGGGGTGATCAGCATCTTTATCCAACGCGCGCAGCAGGGTTTGCCGATCACGGTGTTTGGCGATGGCGAGCAGACACGCGACTTCGTCTATGTCGGCGATCTGGTGGCGCTGCTGCTGCGGGCGTTGGAGTCGCCAACGGCCGAGGTCGGTGCGTCGAACGTCGGCTTGAACCGTGCCACCAGCCTCAACCAGTTGCTGGCCGAGATCGCCACGCTGCTCGGCGGCTTGCCGCCAGTGACCCATGCAGCGGCCCGGGCCGGGGATATTCGGCATTCGCGGGCGAACAACCAGCGCCTGCTTAGCCGCTACGGCCTACCCGAACCGACGCCGATGGCCCGGGGGCTGGCACAGTTGCTGGGGCAATAAGCGTTCGGCAGAAATGAAAAAGGCGCCAATCGGCGCCTTTTTGCTGGGCGGTTTTCGGGCCGTGCTTAGAACTTGTAGCCTAGGCCGACCATGTACACCCAGGGGTCGACATCCACGTCGACCTTGACCCTGCCGACCCCAGCCAGGTCGGTGCTGGCCTGGGTGTCGATGTCCATGTACCAGACCGCGGCGTTGAGCATCACATGTTCGGTCAGCATGTAGTCCATGCCGGCCTCCAGGGCTAAGCCCCAGGAGTTGTCCAGGTCGAGGTTGCTGAAGCCCTGGTTCTTGCGCTCGCCGCTCAGGCTCTCATCGAAGAACAGGGTGTAGTTGAGCCCTGCGCCGACATAGGGCTGGAAGGCCGAGCTGGATGCCAGCGGGTAGTACTGTAGGTTAAGGGTCGGTGGTAGTTGCTTGATGTCGGCCAGCTTGCCATCCAGGCCGCCGAGCCCTTTGAGGCCGACGCTGTGCTGGAAGGGCGTGGCGGCGATCAGCTCGATGCCAACGTGGTCGCTGAGCATGTAGGTGCCGGTCAGCCCTAGTTGGGTATCGCTGTCCAGGGTGGCCTTGGTGCCGGAAATCTTGCTGCCGGCAATTGACAGGTTCGAGCTGTCTTCATGCGGGTCGACGGTGGCGGCGCCGGCGCGAACGATGATGTCGCCGGCCTGGTGGGCCATGGCCAAGGGGCTGGCCATGGCCAGGGTCAGCAGCGACGCGGTGAGCAGAGAGGTGTGCATGGAGGGCTCCATCAATTGAACGTGTGTTGGCTGAGTTCAATGTTAAGGAGCGTGGAGCGACGCTTATTGATCCAGCTCAATGCTTGCCGCATAAGGCTGGCGATCTGTGCGAAGAATCACCTGAGGCGCATGCTTGAGTGGGTTCAGCTGTCCGGCAGCTCATAGATGTAGATCTTGCTGGCCTCCATCTGGTAGCCGGCCTCCGCCAATTCGCTGCTGCTGGCTTGGACTTTCAGCGGGCCTTCGATCCAGAACGGTTGATACAGTGCATCCATCAACACGCCCAGTTCGCTGGTGACGTGAACGATCTGGTTGGACGGCGGTGGTGGCACGTGGATGCAGGCGCCGAAGTAGGGGACCAGCAGAAACTCGGTCACGCGGCCCTCTTCCGTGACATCCAGTGGCACGATGTAGCCGGGTAGCTTTACCTGCAAGCCATTCAGGCCATTGACCACCGGTGCGGCTGGCGACTGCTGGGTCGCCGCCGGAGCCGTCTCCGCTGCCAGCGCATCGGCCAGTTGCGTGAGGTCGTGGAGTGGCGCTTGCGGCTGGCTGACTGCCGGTGCATCCGCCGGAATCAACTCGGACCAGGTCAGCTCGCGCACCTGCGCCGCGCCGACGTGAAGGGGCAGGAGCGGGATGGCCAGCAGCGCAAGGGTGAGTACCTTGGCACACAGGTTTCGGGCAAATCCTGGCGGCGTCTTTTGCCGCCAGGCAGCGTTGCCACGCTGCGCCAAACGTAAGAGTCGAGGTACTAGCGAGCGGCGCAACATCGAGAGATCCTCATAAGCGTATGTTCAGGCCATCGGCCAGCGACTGCCGATAGGCGCGCCAGGCGGGCACGCAGCCCATCAGCAGGGCGGCCGCCAGAATAGCGCCGAGCAATGTCCACTCATAGCGGCTTGGCAGTGCCAGCGGCAGATACAAGCCGTAATTGGTCTGCACATAACCTTGGGCGCCCGCGATGCCGAGGTACAGCAGCAGCGTGCCGAGCAACACGCCGGCGCCTGCCAGGGCAAAGGCTTCCAGCACCAGCAGGCTGGCGATATGCCAGGGCCGCGCGCCGACCGAACGCAGGATCGCCATTTCGCGGCGGCGCTCGTTGAGGCTGGTCAAAATGGCCGTGAGCATGCCGATCAGGCCGGTGATGACCACGAACAGCGAAACCACGAACAAAGCCTTCTCCGCCGTGCCCATCAAGCTCCACAGTTCTTGCAGGGCCACCCCGGGCAGGATCGCCAGCAAGGGCTCGCCACGGAATTCGTTGATCTCGCGTTGCACGGTGAAGGTGGCGATCTTGCTGTTCAGCCCGAGCATGAAGGCGGTGATGGCCTGCGGCGTCAGGTCCAGGTTGCGCGCCTGCTCGGCGCTGATCCGCCCGGCGCCGCGTGCCGGCACGCCTTCCTTCCAGTCGATATGCAACGCCTGCATGCCACCCAGGCTGATATGCAGAGTGCGGTCGACCGGGGTGCCGGTGCGTTGCAGGATGCCGACCACGGTAAAAGGCTTGTCGTCGTGCTTGACCAGGCTGACGGTCGCTACGCCGTGGGCCAGGACGATGTGCTCAGCGAGTTGGTACTTGAGCGCGTCGGCCACTTCGGCGCCGAGCACCACCTCGAAGGGGTCGCTCTCGAACGCCCGGCCTTGCGCCAGTCGCAGGGCCTGGCCGCGGCCATAGTGGTAGTGCTCGAAGTAGGCCGCGCTGGTGCCCATTACCCGATAACCGCGATGGGAGTCGCCGAGGGACAGTGGGATGGCCCACTTCACCCGCTGGCTGCGGGCGAAATGCTCGAAGCTGTCCCAGCGGATATTGTTGGTGGCGTTGCCGATGCGGAACACCGAGTACAGCAGCAGGTTGATCGAGCCCGAACGGGCGCCGACGATCAGGTCGGTGCCGCTGATGGTGCTGGCGAAGCTGGCGCGCGCTTCGCTGCGCACCCGTTCGACGGCCAGCAACAGGCAGACCGAGAGCGCGATGGCGAATACGGTGAGCAGGGCGGTGAAGCGGCGATTGGCCAGGCTGGCCATGGCCAGACGGAACAGATACATCTCAGGTCTCCACGGGCTTGGCGGCTCGATTGAGCTCGGACAAGGACAGGCTGCGATCGAACAGCGGCGCCAGGCTCTGGTCGTGGCTGACGAACAGCAGGCTGGAGCCGGCCGCGCGGCATTCGGCGAACAGCAGTTGCAGGAAGGCTTCGCGGGCATCGGTGTCCAGGGCCGAGGTCGGCTCGTCGGCGATCACCAGTTCCGGTTGGCCGATCAGCGCGCGAGCGGCGGCTACTCGCTGCTGCTGGCCAATGGACAGTTCATCGGCGCGTCGCGCCAGCAGGTTCGGGTCCAGCAAGCCCAAGTGCGCGAGCAGGGTTGCCGCGGCTTTATCGACACTGCCATGACGCTGCTTGGCGCGTTGGGCGCGGAGTGTGGAGAAGTGGCAGGGCAACTCGACGTTTTCGCGTACCGAGAGAAACGGCAGCAGGTTGAACTGCTGAAAGATGTAGCCGGTGTGATCGACCCGGAAGTGGTCGCGGGCGCTGGCCGACAGGCTGCTCAGCTGCTGCCCGAGCAGCTGGATGCTGCCACGGTTGGGCGTCTGCACGCCGCCGAGCAGGCCGAGCAGGGTGGTCTTGCCGCTGCCACTGGGGCCCTTGAGAAACAGGGTTTCCCCGGGCTCCAGGCGGAATGCCGGGATATCCAGCAGCTCCGGCTGGCCTGGCCAGGCAAAGCTGAGATCGGAAAGCGCTATCAGTGCTGGGGTCATAAGTAAGCGACCAGGTTGCCCTGGTCGATCTGCTGGAGTAAGGCGCCAGGTGGTAGGGAAACGCAGCGCAGGCATGACGATGTGGCGCGTTCAGATTAAAAGAGAGCCGCGATTAAAAACTCAAGGTCGGGTTTTTCGCGCTGGCTTCGACGCCCTGCTGGCCCTGCGGGCCGATCAGTTGTACCTGAATCTTGTGGGTCGCTGGGAAGCGTTTGAAGAATTCGCCAAGGTCGAGGGTTTTCAGCGCCGCCGGCTGGTTGCAGGCGAGCTGGTAGTGCATGTGGATCTCGCTGTGCTGTTCAGGCTCGTGCTCCGCGGCTTTACCTTTGCCGTGTTCGTCATGTGCGGCGGCCGGTTTGTCGCTGAACAGCGGGCTTTCCAGCTCCAGCCTGGTCACGGAGCACGCGGCGGCGGAGGGCAGGCTGAACAGGCTCAGCGGCTTTTCCAGCTCTGCTCGAGCCGCCGCGACTTTGGCACGGTCGGCTGCGGTTGTGGGCGCATGTTCAAAGCCGAGCAGGTTCATCGCCGGGCTTTCCAGCTCCAGTTCCAGAGTGTTGCCATCCAATGCGGCATTCAACTGGGCGACGCCATGCTCATGGGTGCTCAGGCTGGCGTGTTCCCCATGTTCGTGTTCATCGCCCTGAGCATAAGCGTTGACCAGCGGCAGCAGGGCGAAAGGCAGGGCGAGCAGCAGGCGGCGCATGGGTGTTCTCCGGGGCGGGCAGAGCGGAAGATTGATGTTGTTACGTTATAACAACTTTTGCGCGCTGGCTAGTGTGCTTGGCGGGGTGTGGCAGGCGTGGGAGCATGGTGGCAGTGAACGTGAGGATTATTCCATGCTGCGCATCCGCGGGCGGATCGGTGAATGGCCGGTCGATTTGACGCTGGAACTGGAAGACGAGGACTGGGCGCGCCTGGCGGCACAGTTGCCGAGCAAGGCCGCAGCCGTTGCGCCACCTGCCGCGCCGACGGCAAAAGGCGATGAGCTGTGGCCGATCGCGCAGGAGTTGCTGCGCAAGGCCGGGCGGATGGAGGGGCCGGATCTGCTGGCTGAACTGCAGGCGCTGACCGGCAGTGCCGTGGCCGGCAAACGCCTGCTGGTGCAACTGCGCCATTGCCCGCAGGTGCAACTGGAAAGCAGCGTGGACCTGCAGGTCTATCGCTGGGTCGGCTAGGGCGCCTGGGTCCTGCGCCCGTCAGTGACTCAATACAACGCCTGGTAGAGCTTGCGCCGGTAGGTGGCGACCAGTGGGTGGTCATTGCCCAGCAGGTCGAATACCTGCAGTAAGGTCTTGTGCGCCAGCCCCTCTGCGTAGCTGCGGTTGCGGACGAACAGGCGCAGCAAGCCGTCGAGTGCCGGCTCGTATTGCTGGCGGGCCAGTTGCTGCACCGCCAGTTGATACAGTGCTTCATCGTCTTCGGGGTTCTGCGCCAGGCGGGTTTTCAGGCTGGCGACTTCCGGCAGGTCGGCGGCTTGGCGCAGGAAGGTCAGTTGCGCGCGGGCGCTGGCCAGGGCCGGTTTGTGCGCATCGCCTTTCACCGCGCCCAGCACTGTTTCCGCTTCGGCCAACTCGCCACGCTCGGCCAGGCAGCGGGCATACAGAATCAGCGCGGCGGGGTTTTCGCTGTCCTCGCTCAGCAACTGCTTCAGCAGGCTTTCAGCGTCGCCGATACGGCCCTCGGCGAATAGCGCCTGGGCGCTTTCCAGTGGGTCGGCGGCGACTGCCGGCGGTGCCTGGACATGTGGTTCGAGGATCGTGCGGATCGCCGACTCCGGCTGGGCGCCGGTGAAGCCATCGACCGGCTGACCATCCTTGAACAGCACCACGGTCGGTAGGCTGCGGATGCCGAAGCGGGCGACGACATCGGGTTCGAGATCGCAATTGAGCTTGGCCAGCAGCAGTTCGCCGCGATAGCCCTCGGTGATCTGCGCCAACAGCGGCATCAACGCCTTGCAGGGCGCGCACCACTCGGCCCAGAAGTCCACCAGCACCGGCTTGTGGAAGGAGTTCTGGATCACCAACTGGTCGAAGCTGGCGGTGCTGACGTCGAAGATATAGGGCGTGTCCTGGCTCATTGGAATTCTCGAAAGCGCGGGAAAGGTGGCGCACTAAGGGCGCACACGCATGAATGCCTGCAACTATAAGTGCGGATTGGTCGGCGCGAAAGCCAGGGATCAGCCGCGGGTGGCGTGATACAGGCTGACGTGGCGGAACTCGGCGGGCTCCGCCAGGTCCGGCCAGGTGCAGGCTTCGATGATGTCCAGGCGTCGGTACAGCGGGTGCTGGAAGTCGCGTACCCGCGAGTCGGCCACCAGGGCCTGCTGGCCGCGGGTCAGGAACTGATCCAGCAGCGGCAGGTTGGCGCGGTCGTAGAGCACGTCGGCGACGATGATCAGGTCGAAGCGGTCGGCCTCGGCGAAGAAGTCCGGCGAATAGCCCAGCTGCACGCCATTGAGTTCGGCATTCGCCCGGCAGGCGGCGATGGCCAGCGGGTCAAGGTCGCAGGCCACCACTTCGGCGGCGCCGGCCTTGGCCGCGGCGATGGCGGCGACGCCGGAGCCGGCGCCGAAATCCAGCACGCGCTTACCGCTTACCCATTCCGGGTGTGCGGCCAGCCAGCGCGCCAGCACCAGGCCGCTGGCCCAGCAAAAACTCCAGTACGGCGGCTCTTCGAGGATACGCTGGGTTTCCTCGGGGCTGAAGGCGCGATCCATGTTGGCGGCGTCTATCAGCCAGAGTTTCAGCTCGGTACCCGGCAAGGTTTCTGCGACCAGTTGGGCATCGCCGAGCAGTTCGCTGAGGGCCGCTTGCAGTGCGCCGGGAGCCTTCATGGCGCGGCGTCGAAGCGCAGCTCGCCAAGCGCCTGGCTGGTGGCGGCCTGGAGGCGGAGCGGGCGCAGGCGCAGGATCAGCTGAGCCGAGCGGCTGACCCGGCCGTGCAGTTCGACACGCGCACCGGGAGGAACGGATTCGGGGTTGAAGCGCAGGCGAAAGGGCAGCGTCGCACCATTGCCGATCAGCGAGATATTGCCGAGCAGGCGCTGTGGGCGGTCATGCTCGTCGATCACCAACAGCGCCAGTTCCACATCGCTGCCGACTGGGACACCGAGCAGGCTGCCGCTCAGTTCGCGCAGGTTGCTTGGCAGCGGCGCGGGCGCAGGCGCGGTGGCCGCCTTTGGTGTGGTTGGCGCTGGCGCGGGGGCGGGCGGCGCACTGCTGCAGGCGGCGAGCAGGCCGAGGGCGATGATGAGAGCAAGCGGGCGCAGCAGCATGGAGGGTTCCGTCACGACATGAGCATTAAAGTGCGGGCGCCTATATACCGCAAAGCGCACGGCTTGTCTTGCCAGTGGGATGCGCTACCATGGGCTTCCCTTTCTCTGTTGCCTGCCATCCTATGCACTGTCCCTTCTGCGGCGCCAATGACACCAAGGTGATTGACTCGCGTTTGGTCGCCGAGGGCGAGCAGGTGCGCCGCCGGCGCGAGTGCCTGGCCTGCGAAGAGCGTTTCACCACCTTCGAAACCGCCGAACTGGTGATGCCGCGCCTGATCAAGCAGGATGGCAGCCGCCAGCCCTTCGATGAAGACAAGCTGCGCGCCGGCATGCAGCGTGCGCTGGAAAAACGCCCGGTCAGCATCGAGCGGCTGGAAGCGGCGATCGCCCATATCAAGCACAAACTGCGCGCCACCGGCGAGCGCGAAATCAAGTCGCGGGTGCTCGGCGAGCTGGTGATGGGTGAGCTGCAGAAGCTCGATGAAGTCGCCTATATCCGCTTCGCTTCGGTGTATCGGCGCTTTCAGGATCTCAACGAGTTCCGCGAGGAAATCGATCGCCTCTCCCGTGAGCCGGTGCAAGACTGAACATGCCGACTTCCGAACAGGCGGCTTTCGACCCCGCATTCATGGCGCGCGCCCTGGAACTGGCCCGCAAGGGCCTGTATTCCACCCATCCGAACCCGCGGGTCGGTTGCGTCATCGTGCAGGGCGGGCAGATCGTTGGCGAAGGCTGGCATGCGCGTGCCGGTGAACCGCACGCCGAAGTGCATGCCTTGCGCCAGGCCGGCGCTCGGGCCCGTGGCGCCACCGCCTATGTCACCCTGGAACCCTGCAGCCACCACGGTCGCACGCCGCCCTGCGCTGAGGCCCTGGTGGATGCCGGAGTCGTTCGGGTGGTGGCGGCCATGCAGGACCCTAATCCGCAAGTCTCCGGGCGCGGCTTGCTGCGCTTGATGCAGGCCGGTATCGCGGTGCAGAGCGGCGTGCTGGAAAACGAAGCGCGGGCGCTGAATGCCGGCTTCATCAAGCGCATGGAGCAGGGCCTGCCGTTCGTGCGGGTGAAGCTGGCGATGAGCCTGGATGGGCGCACCGCCATGGCCAGCGGCGAAAGCCAGTGGATCACCGGCCCCGCCGCCCGCGCCGCGGTGCAGCGCCTGCGGGCCCGCGCCAGCGTGGTCATGACCGGGGCCGATACGGTCTTGGCCGATGCCGCGCGCTTGACGGTGCGCCCCGATGAGTTGGGTTTGAATGCGGAATTGACCGCCCTGGCAATCACCCGTCCGCCGCTGCGGGTGCTGGTCGACGGGCGCCTGCGGGTGCCGCTGACGGCGCCGTTCTACCAGGCCGGTGCAGCCTTGGTGGCGACCTGCGCGGCGGCCGCGGCGCGTGATCGCTTCCTCGAAGAAGGCCACGAACTGCTGGCGATACCGGGCAGCGATGGCCATGTCGACCTGCGCAAGCTGCTCACCGAGCTGGCGGCGCGTGGCGCCAACGAAGTGCTGGTGGAGGCTGGCCCGCGCTTGGCCGGGGCGTTCGCCCGGCAAGGGTTGGTGGATGAATACCAGTTGTTCGTTGCCGCCAAGTTTCTCGGCTCCAGTGCGCGGCCGCTGCTGGATCTGCCCTTGGCGCGGATGGCCGAGGCGACGCCGTTGAAAATCACCGAGATGCGTGCGGTCGGTGACGACTGGCGGATCATCGCCGTGCCGCAGGGTAAAACGGTCTAGGGATGCGCGAAGCCCGCGACTGTGGTAAAAACGCCACCCAGCCATGCAGATGGCTGTAACGTTCTCAGGGCGGGGTGCGATTCCCCACCGGCGGTAATGGCGCGCAATGCGTCTAGCCCGCGAGCGCTTGCCGGGTCAACGCCTGGCAAGGTCAGCAGACCCGGTGTGATTCCGGGGCCGACGGTCATAGTCCGGATAAAGAGAGAGCGGGATTGCCTGCCTGGGCGCCGTTTCTGTGCGCTTGCGAAATCCCCTTCGATCCGACACGCCCTGTTTTTCATAAACAGGAGTTCGTAGTGATGTCTTATTCTGTGCAAATGGTCCGCGCCGCGCTGGCGCAGCGTGGCCTGAAGCCGACCGCGGAGGTCTCATGTTCACCGGCATAATCGAAGCCCTCGGCACCATCCGCGCGCTCAGCCCGAAAGGCGGCGATGTGCGCGTCTATGTCGAGACCGGCAAGCTGGATCTGGGCGACGTCAAACTCGGTGACAGCATTGCGGTGAACGGCGTGTGCCTGACGGCGGTGGAGCTGCCGGGCGATGGCTTCTGGGCCGATGTCAGCCGCGAAACCCTGGCCTGCAGCGCGTTCATCGACCTCAAGGCTGGCAGCAAGGTCAACCTGGAAAAGGCCTTGACCCCGAGTAGCCGCCTGGGTGGCCATCTGGTCAGCGGGCATGTCGATGGCGTCGGCGAAGTCGTGTCCCGCGAGGACAACGCTCGCGCCGTGCAGTTTCGTATTCGCGCGCCGCGCGAGCTGGCCAAGTACATCGCGCTCAAGGGCTCGATCACCGTCGACGGCACCAGCCTGACGGTGAACGGCGTGAATGGCGCCGAGTTCGAACTGACCATCGTGCCGCACACCCTGGGTGAAACCATCATGGCCGACTACCGGCCCGGGCGGCAGGTCAACCTCGAAGTGGATCTGCTGGCGCGTTACCTGGAGCGCCTGCTGCTCGGCGACAAGGCCGCAGAACCCAAGGCCTCTGGCCTGACCGAAAGCTTCCTGGCCGAAAACGGCTACCTCAAACATTGAATCGAAGGGACGCCCCATGGCTCTCAATAGCATTGAAGAACTGGTCGAAGACATCCGTCAGGGCAAGATGGTCATCCTCATGGATGACGAGGATCGCGAGAACGAAGGCGATCTGATCATCGCCTCCGAGTGCGTCAAGGCGGAACACATCAATTTCATGGCCAAGCACGCGCGCGGTTTGATCTGCATGCCGATGAGCCGCGAGCGCTGCGAGTTGCTCAAATTGCCGTTGATGGCGCCACGCAATGGTTCGGGTTTCGGTACCAAGTTCACTGTTTCCATCGAAGCGGCCGAAGGGGTGACCACCGGGATTTCCGCTGCCGACCGCGCGCGCACCGTGCAAGCCGCTGCGGCGCCGGGCGCCAAAGCCGATGACATCGTCAGCCCCGGGCATATCTTCCCGTTGATGGCGCAGCCGGGCGGCGTGCTGGCGCGTGCCGGGCACACCGAGGCGGCCTGTGACCTGGCGCGGATGGGCGGTTTCGAGCCGTCCGGGGTGATCTGCGAAATCATGAACGACGACGGCACCATGTCCCGGCGCGCCGAGCTCGAGGCGTTCGCCGCTGAGCACGGGATCAAGATCGGCACCATCGCCGACCTGATTCACTACCGCCTGATCCACGAACGCACCGTTGAGCGCATCGCCGAGCAGCCGCTGGACAGCGAACTGGGGCACTTCAACTTGGTCACCTACCGTGACTCGGTGGAAAACGATGTGCACATGGCGCTGACCCTGGGCAAGATCTGCCCGGAAGAGCCGACCCTGGTGCGGGTGCACAACATGGAGCCGCTGCGCGACCTGTTCATGGTCAAGCAACCGGGCCGCTGGAGCCTGCGGGCCGCCATGGCCAAGGTGGCGGAAGCCGGCAGCGGCGTGGTGCTGCTGTTGGGTAATCCGCTGACCGGCCCGGACTTGCTGGCGCACCTGGAGCGGCAGTTGGGCGGCGAGCAGAAGATCACCAGCCCGACCACCTACAGCACCGTGGGGGCCGGTTCGCAGATTCTGCGCGACCTCGGCGTGCGCAAGATGCGCTTGATGAGTTCGCCGATGAAGTTCAACGCGATATCCGGTTTCGACCTGGAGGTAGTAGAATATCTGCCCTCTGAATAAAGGCCGCGTGAAAATTACTGCGCATCGGTGATGCTGCGTTAAAAACAGGCTCGGAATGCTCATTGACTGCAGTCAACGCCGCTTCCTCGCCTGTTTTTGCCTTGCCTGACCTTCGCTCGCACGTTTCACACAGCCTGTTAACAGCCCGATGGGACGCGGATTCGCGCCCAGGTTTTTTCAATATAGATTTGCTCTTTCACGACGAGAACGCCCATGACCCTGAAGACCATCGAAGGTACTTTCATCGCCCCCAAAGGCCGCTATGCCCTGGTGGTCGGCCGCTTCAACAGTTTCGTGGTTGAGAGCCTGGTGAGCGGCGCTGTCGACGCGCTGGTGCGTCACGGCGTAAGCGAAAACGACATCACCATCATCCGCGCGCCGGGTGCCTTCGAGATTCCACTGGTTGCCCAGAAAGTCGCCCAGCGCAGCGAGTACGCAGCGATCATCGCCTTGGGCGCGGTCATTCGTGGCGGCACCCCGCACTTCGAATACGTTGCCGGTGAATGCACCAAGGGCCTGGCCCAAGTGTCCATGGAGTTCGGCGTGCCGGTGGCATTCGGCGTCTTGACCGTCGATTCCATTGAGCAGGCCATCGAGCGTTCCGGCACCAAGGCCGGCAACAAAGGCGCTGAAGCCGCGCTCTCCGCTCTGGAAATGGTCAGCCTGCTGGCGCAGTTGGAGGCCAAGTGATTAACGACGAAGACGACACCTTCAACCCGCCCGCCGAAAAAGGCCCGAACGCGCCCACCGGCAAGATCGCCGCGCGCCGGCTGGCCCGCAGCCTGGCCATGCAGGCGCTGTATCAGTGGCATCTGGCCGGTCAGGCGATCAATGAAATCGAGGCGCAGTTTCGCGTCGATAACGATTTCAGTTCGGTCGATGGTGCGTATTTCCGTGAAATCCTCCACGGCGTACCGGCGCACAAGACCGAAATCGACGAGGCCTTCGCGCCTTGCCTCGATCGTCCGTTGGAGGAACTCGACCCGGTCGAACTGGCGATTCTGCGCCTGTCGACCTTCGAGCTGCTCAAGCGCGTGGACGTACCGTATCGCGTGGTGATCAACGAAGGCATCGAGCTGGCCAAGGTGTTCGGCGCCACCGACGGGCACAAGTTCGTCAATGGCGTGCTGGACAAGTTGGCGCCGCGCCTGCGCGAAGCTGAAGTCCGCGCCAACAAGCGCTGACCGCGCTCAGCCTGCCGCGTGGGTGAATTCGAACTGATCCGCCAGTACTTCGCCGCCGCGCCCTGTGCGCAGGCTGGCGAAGGCGTGGTGCAGGGTATCGGCGATGACTGTTCGCTGCTGGCCGTGCCGGCGGGCGAACAGTTGGCGATCTCCACTGACACCCTGGTTGCCGGGGTGCATTTCCCCGATCCCTGCGATCCTTTCCTCTTGGGCCAACGGGCCCTGGCGGTCGCGGCCAGCGATCTGGCGGCGATGGGCGCCAACCCGGTCGGTTTCACCCTGGCCTTGACCTTGCCGCACGCCGAACCCGCCTGGCTGGAGGGTTTTGCCCGCGGGCTCGACCGCATGGCGCAAGGCTGCGGCCTGACGCTGATCGGTGGCGATACCACGCGCGGCCCGCTGAGTCTGACCCTGACCGTGTTCGGTCGGGTGCCGGCCGGCCAGGCGCTGACGCGCCAGGGTGCCCGGCCTGGCGATCTGCTTTGTGTCGGCGGGCCGCTGGGCGATGCGGCGGCGGCTTTGCCGCTGGTGCTCGGACAGCGGCAGGCCGCAGAGGATGTCGCCACGCCGCTGCTGGCGCGTTACTGGTCGCCGCAGCCGCAGTTCGGCCTGGGGCTGGCCTTGCGCGGCAAGGCCACGGCGGCGCTGGATATTTCCGACGGCCTGTTGGCGGATTGTGGGCATATCGCCGCGGCTTCCGGCGTCGCGTTGCGCATCGAGCGCGACAGGTTGCCGTTGTCGTCAGCGCTGCAGACATGGCTTGATGTGGATGCCGGCTGGCAGTGTGCGCTGAGTGGCGGCGATGACTACATTCTGGCGTTCACCTTGCCGGCAGAGCATCTTTCGGGTTTGCAGGCGGCTTGGCCGATTCATGTGCTCGGGCGCGTCGATGCCGGGTCGGGAGTGCTGCTTGTGGATTCGGCGGGGCAGACCATTGCGCAGGCGGCGCGTGGCTATCAACACTTTGGGGGCAAAGGGTGAGTGATTCAAGCAACGCGCCGGTAAGTGCGGCGCCGCCTTCGGTGTGGCGCAATCCCTGGCATTTCCTCGCCTTCGGCTTCGGCTCCGGCACCCTGCCGAAAGCACCGGGCACCTGGGGTTCATTGGTGGCGCTGCCCTTTATCCCGCTGTGGCAGATGCTGCCGGACTGGGGTTATTGGCTGATGCTCGGGGTCACCATGCTGTTCGGCTTCTGGCTGTGCGGTAAGGTCGCCGATGACTTGCGCGTGCATGATCATGAAGGCATTGTCTGGGACGAAATGGTCGGCATGTGGATCACCCTCTGGCTGGTGCCGGAAGGGTGGCAATGGTTGCTGCTAGGCTTTCTGGTGTTTCGCTTCTTCGACATCATCAAACCCTGGCCGATTCACTGGATCGATCGGCATGTGCATGGCGGCGTCGGCATCATGCTCGATGACGTGTTGGCCGGGGTCTTCGCCTGGCTGGCGATGCAACTGGCGGTCTGGGGCTGGGTCTGGTTCCAGGGCGTAGCCTGAGGGAATGGCTTATGCGTGGCTTGTGGTTAGGACTACTGCTCTGCGCTCAGGGGGTATTTGCGGCGGCGCCTGAGCCCGTTGTGCCCGGTGCGATTCGCCTGGCCAGCGAGGTATGGGTTGGTCATACCGAGGCCGACGGTAAAGGCTTGGCCTGGGACGTGCTGCGTGCGGTGTTCGAGCCCGCCGGGGTCAAGTTGCAGATCCGCAGCGTGCCCTATACCCGTTCGATCGGCCTGGTGCAGCGTGGCGAGGCAGATGCCTGGGTCGGCTCTTACCTGGACGAGATCCAGGAGGGCGTGTTCTACCCGCGCTGGCACTATGACGCCGATCAGATCAGCGCTCTCGG
Source organism: Pseudomonas sp. KH_027 (assembly GCF_057838565.1). Classification (NCBI taxonomy): domain Bacteria; kingdom Pseudomonadati; phylum Pseudomonadota; class Gammaproteobacteria; order Pseudomonadales; family Pseudomonadaceae; genus Pseudomonas; species Pseudomonas sp. KH_027. The sequence continues at coordinate 4,209,358 of NZ_CM174470.1, read as the reverse complement.
CCGCGCCGACAGCCCGGAGGTCAACCTGAAGACGCTCGGGAGCTTTCGTCTGGCCTGGGTGCGCGGCTATGCCTACCAGAAATATTTGCCGAACTTGACCAACTTCCAGGAAATTTATCGCCGCGACGGTATTCTCTCGATGCTGGCTCAGGAGCACATGGATTTCTATATCGATGCGCGCACCGAGGTGGATGATGTGCTCGGCGAGACGAACGACACGTCGGCCTACCGGATCACCGATCTCACCCGCCTGCCGCTCTACCTGGGTTTTGCCGATACCGCGAGTGGCCACGCGCTAGCCGCGCTGTTCGATCGGCGCATGGGCGAGTTGGTAAGAACTGGCAGCCTGCGCGCGCTGTATGCTCGCTGGCAGCAACCCTATCCCTTTTGATTAAGACGAGTAGCTCGATGCGTCGCCTGAACCTGTTTGGTGCTGTTGTGTTGCTGGCCGTCGCCAATTTGCTTGCTGCCAGTGCGCTCTGGGCCGCGCCGCAGGTGCAGGTGGTCGGCCTGTTTCCGGGTGCGGCGGTGCTGAATGTCGATGGCCAGCGCAAGCTGGTGAAAGTCGGCCAGGCCGGTCCGGGTGGTGTGGTGGTGGTCAGCGCCGACAGCCGGGGTGCGGTACTGCGTGTGGATGGCGTGGAGCGCACCTATAGCCTCAGTCGCGAGTACAGCGCAGGCTTTGCCGTGCCGACCAAAACCCAGTTGAGCATCGCCAAGGGAGTCGGCGGGCATTACTGGGCGGCCGGCTCGGTCGATGGCCATCCGGTGCAGTTTCTCGTCGATACCGGCGCCACCTCGATTGCGCTGAACGATGCTCAGGCCAGACTGCTGGGGATCGATTATCGAGTGGAGGGGCGGCCAACGGTGGTCAGCACCGCGAGCGGCACGGCCAAGGCCTGGCGTATTACCCTCAAGCGGGTCAAGGTCGGTGGCCTGGAAGTGCTCGGCGTCGAGGCCGTGGTGCTGGAGGGGGCGGCACCCACCGAGGCACTGCTGGGCATGAGCTTTCTCAGTCGCGTGAGCTGGCGCGAGGAGCAGGGCGTGCTGGTGCTGGAGTCCAAACTGTAAGCCAGAAGCGTCGCGGTGGTTCTAAAGATCGAACCGATTGATCTTTATGGCCAGCTATTCAGACTGACTCGCCGGCGGATGCTGCTGTTACAATGCCGCCCCTTGCGAATTTACCGCCCTCTCACCTACAGGAGCATCCGGTGCCTGTCGTATTCGTCGCCGCCTCCCAACTGCCCACCCCTTTTGCCGTGTTCACCATGCATGGTTTTCTCGAGGAGGCCACCGGGCGTGAACATGTAGCGCTGACCCTTGGCGACGTGGCCGATGGCGCGCCGGTACTCGGGCGGCTGCACTCCGAGTGCCTGACCGGCGATGCCTTGTTCAGCCTGCGCTGCGATTGCGGTTTTCAGTTGGAGGCCGCCCTGCGCGCCATCGCCAAAGAAGGCCGCGGCGTGCTGCTCTACCTGCGCCAGGAAGGCCGTGGAATTGGCTTGCTGAACAAAATCCGCGCCTATGAATTGCAGGATGGCGGCGCCGATACCGTCGAAGCCAACGAACGCCTGGGTTTTGGTGCCGATCAGCGCGACTATGGTATCTGCCTGCCGATGCTCGAACACTTGGGCATTGGCTCGCTGAAGCTGATGACCAACAATCCGCGCAAGCTGAAAGCCTTGGCCGGCATGGGTATTCCGGTCTCCGAGCGCATGCCGCTGCAGATCGAGCACAATCCGCACAACAAGCACTACCTCGCGACCAAGGCCGGCAAGCTCGGCCACCTGCTGGGCAACCAGCACCAGGGCGAGGCCGAGGAGAACCTGTGACCCGCGCGCAAGTGCGACGGCGGCTGGCGCTGCTCTGGTGGCGCCAGGTCGGCCTGGCTCTGGCGCCGCTGTTCGTGCTCAACCTGTTGTTCGGCACCGGCAAGACGCCCTCGGGGCTGGCGATGCCCTTGTTCATTGCCGGGCTGGCGTCAATGTTCGTCAGTCTGCCGCTGTTCAGTGCCTACAAGCGCGTGCTGATCGCCACCGAAAAAGCCCTGGATACGCCCGCTGAGCCCGCGGCCTGGCTGGAGCTGGAGGATTGCCGGCGGCTGGCGTTTCTCGGTGCCGGCTTGCCGGCCTGGATTGCCGCCATTGCGCTATTCGCCGGCCTGGAGGCGATCCCGCTGATCCTGCTGGCGCTGTCCAGCCTGGTGCTGCTGTACCTTTACCGCATCCCTCGCCAACTCGGCTGATGGCCCGCCTGCTCGCCTGTCTAGTGCTTGTGCTGGCCTGGCCGGCGGTGGCGTACGAGCGGGTGGTCAGCCTGGCGCCGTCCCTGAGTGAACTCATGCTGGAGCTGGATGCCGGCGAGCTGCTGGTCGGCGTGCTGGACGGTGGCGAGCGCCCGGCCGCGCTGGCGCACCTGCCCTCGGTCGGGCGCTATGGCCAACTCGAGCTGGAAAACCTGCTGGCGCTCAAGCCCGACCTGGTGCTGCTCTGGCCGGACAGCATCAGCGCCAGCCAGCGCGAGCAACTCGAGCGCTTTGCTATTCCCATCTATGTGGCCGAACCTCGCGGTCTCGATCAGTTGGCCGAGCAGTTCAGCACGCTCGGCCTGCGCATTGGCCGTGCCGAGCGTGGCCGGCAACTGGCCGCGGACTTCCGTCAGGGGCTCGCCGAGCTGCGCCAGCGCTACCGGCGCGAGCCGCCGTTGCGGGTGTTCTACCAGGTGTGGAACGCGCCGCTGTACACCGTTGGCGGTACGCAGATCATCAGTGCCGCGCTGCAGGTCTGCGGCGCGCAGAATATCTTCAGCGATCTGACTCTGCCGGCACCGCAGGTGAGTGTCGAGGCCGTGCTGGCCCGCGATCCGCAGGTGATCATCGCCGGTAGCGACGCCGAGCTGGCGCAGTGGAAGCGCTGGCCGCAACTCGCCGCGGTGCGCGATGGTCGGTTGTGGACAGTGCCGGACAAAGGCCTGGAGCGCCCCAGCTTCCAGATGCTGGAGGCCACCCGCCAGCTATGCGAGGTGCTGGCGCGAGTGCGCTGAGGCGATAGGGGCGGCCCGATTGCTTACAGGTCTGGTGTCCAGGTGATCCCCAGCAGCAGTGCTCGGCCCTCTTCCTGATAGGCGTAGTTCACTCGCTGGTAGGCATAGAGCGTGCGACTGTAATCCTTGTCCAGGACATTGCTCAGTTTCAGATCCAGCGTCACTTCGTCACTGGCGTGCCAGCTGCTGCGCAGCCCGAGCAGGCCGTAGCCGGAGATACGCTGCAGGTTATCGATGTCATCGTAGCTAGAGCTAACGACCTGCCATGTGGCACCGAAACCATAGGCACCGAGCTGGCGGTCCATATCCAGGTTCAGCGTGCGCCGAGCTTGGCGCGGCAGGGTATGCCCACTTGCCGTGTCGCGTGGGTCGAGCAGGCTGGCATTGACCGAGGTGCGCCAGCCCAACACATCCCGTTCGAGGCTGAGCTCCAGCCCTTGCAGGCGCGCAGTGTTGAGGTTGACCGCGCGGTAGATGAAGTTGACCGGGTCGTAGAGCTCGGTGCTGATCAGGTCGCGTACCTCGTTGCGATAGGCCGCCAGGCTCCAGCGTGTTTGCCAGTGCTCGCCCCGCAGCTGCACCTCGTAGTTGCGTGAATGTTCGGGCTCGAGATCTGGATTGCCGATGTAGCCATTGCCGTCGTCGGGCCAGTACAACTCGTTGAAGGTCGGCGCGCGGAATCCTTCGCTGTAGGAGGCGATCAAGTCGATGGCGGTGTCAGCCAGGGGGACGGTCACCGCCGTATTCCAGCTGTTCTGGTTGCCGAACTGCTGGTTCTGATCATGACGCATACCCAGCTCCGTGGAGAACAACTCGCCCTGGAAGCGGTGTTGGATGAATGCCGCTTGGTTCCAGCGGCTTTGCTGGTCGTAAGGGGTGGAGCTGTGCAGTTGGTCCTCATACCAATCGGCACCGAGCAGCAGGCTGTGGCTGTCGCTCAGTTGCAGGGTGTTTAGCCAGTTCGCAGCGTCGCGATAGGTGTTGAACACGCTGTGTTCATCGCTCAGCTTGTCTTGGCTATGTTGACGATTTTCGCTGTGGCCCAGCTCCAGGCGGCTGTTCCAGGCATCGCTGAGTTGCACATCGACGTAACCGGAAGCGGCGCTCAGCGTGAAGTCGCTGTAAGGCTGCTGTGGAAAACTCTCAAAGGTGGCCATGTCGAAGCGGCCAAATGGGTTGTCGAATTCGTTGCGGCCTCGTTGGTCCAGTACGCTGAGCCCGGTTTCGAGTTCCTCGCTGAATTGGTGGCTGAGGTTGAGGCTCAGCGCCTTGTTGCGATAGGCGTCGTGGTCCGCGTCGGAGTCGAAGGAGAGCCCTGTGCGGTCGATGCCAGCGGTTTCGTCGAGGCTGGTGTTGAGGCTGAAGCGGGTCTGTTGATCGCCACCGCTAAGCCCAAGGCTGCGTTCCCAGGTGTTGTTGCTGCCAGCACCCAGATGCAGGCGCGGCTGCAGGCCTTGCTCGCCGCGGCGGGTAAAAATCTGGATCACCCCGCCAATGGCGTCGCTGCCATACAGCGCGGAGCGTGAGCCGCGCACAACTTCCACACGTTCGATCTGCTCAACGCTGAGGTATTGCAGGCTGGCACCACCATCGGATGCCGAGCCGATGCGTTGACCATCTACCAGCACCAGGCTTTGTGTATTGCTCGTGCCACGGATAAAGACTGAGGCATTGCTGCCGCGCCCGCCGTTCTGCACGACTTGCACGCCGGGTGCGCGGGCCAGAAGCTCAGTGACCGAACTGGGTTGCAGGCGATCAATATCTTCGCGGGTGAAAACGCTGGTTGCCGCAGTGGTGTCGGCCAGCGGTTCGGGCACGCGCCCGGAGGTGATCACCATGGCCGGGAGTTTCAGCGTATCGCTAGGTTTGCTGGGGGCATCGGCCTGACTGAGCGGTGGCAGGAACACTGCAGCCAGGGCGAAACGGGACAACTTCATCGATCAATCCTCAAAAGAGCGGAATACTTTTGAGAAGGGCAGGGACAAGCGCGGGAGCCGGGCAAAGGGCCGTCGGCGCTTGACGGTGATGCCCTCCGCAACACCAGTCGAATCCGCACAGGCCGGTCTCCGGGCTCTCGACTGGAAGAAGGCTCTTCCCGACCCGAGCGCCTTCCCAGGAAAACCCAGTGGCATTGATCGGGCTAGCAGCGCGTGGGCTGCGGTCGATTACCGTTGCGGGGGCAGCGCCGGGATGGCTCGTGAGACGAGCGCACCGGCTTCCCGTTTAACGTTGTTCGTACGAACAGCGCACCTTGGCGGAAAATAGAACGCGCGCACCTTAGTGCGCGCGGGGTATGGATTCAAGCGAAAGCTGAGAGGCTTAGCTTGAGCCGCGCTCAAGTTGCGCCAGACGCATGCGTACCGAGGCTTCGATGCCGGCGGCATCCAGGCCGCATTCGGCGAGCATGGCCGCCGGTTTGGCGTGCTCGACGTAATAATCGGGCAAGCCCAGGTGCAGGATTGGCGTGAGCAGGTTCTCGCGGGCGAGGAATTCGCTGACGGCGGAACCGGCGCCGCCCATCACCGAGTTCTCCTCGATGCTCACCAGCAGTTCGTGGCTGGCCGCCAGTTGGCGCACCAGGGCTTCGTCCAGCGGTTTGACGAAGCGCATGTCGACCACCGTGGCATCCAGGTTGGCGCCGACCATCAGGGCGTCGGCCAACTGCACGCCGAACGCCAGCAAAGCAACTTTTTGCCCTTGGCGACGAACTACCCCTTTGCCAATTTCCACCGGCACCAGCGCCTGTTCGATCACGGCATTCGGGCCGCTACCGCGGGGGTAACGCACGGCCGCCGGGCCATTGAACAGGTAGCCGGTGGTGAGCATCTTGCGCAGTTCGTTCTCGTCGCTCGGGGTCATCACCAGGATGCCGGGGATGCAGCGCAGGTAGGAGAGGTCGAAGCTGCCGGCGTGGGTCGGGCCGTCTTCGCCGACCAGGCCGGCGCGGTCGATGGCGAACAGCACGTCGAGGTGCTGCACGGCAACATCGTGAATCAGTTGGTCATAGCCGCGCTGGAGGAAGGTCGAATAGATCGCCACCACCGGCTTGGCGCCTTCGCAGGCCATGCCGGCGGCGAGGGTGACGGCGTGCTGCTCGGCAATCGCCACATCGAAGTAGCGCTGTGGGAAGCGCTCGCTGAAGGTCACCAGATCCGAGCCTTCCTTCATCGCCGGGGTGATGCCGGTGAGGCGCGGGTCGGTCTCGGCCATGTCGCACAGCCACTGGCCGAACACGGCGGAATATTTCGGCCCGCTGGCCTGCTTGGGCGCCGAGACGGGCGGGTTGATCGGCTCCAGCTTGGTGATGGCGTGATAGCCGATCGGGTCCAGCTCGGCCGGGGCGAAGCCCTTGCCCTTTTTGGTGATCACATGCAGGAACTGCGGGCCTTCCAGGTCGCGCATATTGCGCAGCGTGGTGATCAAGGTCGGCAGGTCGTGGCCGTCGATCGGGCCGATGTAGTTCCAGCCCAGTTCCTCGAACAGGGTGCCGGGCACCAGCATGCCTTTGGCGTGTTCTTCGGTCTTGCGTGCAATCTCCCAGGCGCCGGGCAGGCGTGACAGCACTTTCTTGCTGCCCTCGCGCATGCTCGCGTAGGTGCGGCTGGAGAGGAGCTTTGCCAGGTAATTGGACAGACCGCCGACATTGCGCGAGATCGACATGTCGTTGTCGTTGAGCACCACCAGCATGTTGGCCTTGACGTCCGAGGCGTGGTTCAGCGCTTCGAAGGCCATGCCCGCGGTCAGCGCGCCGTCACCGATGACGGCCACCGATTTGCGTTTGCTGCCCTGCAACTGAGCGGCGATGGCCATGCCCAGCGCGGCGCTGATCGAGGTGCTGGAGTGGCCGACGCCGAAGGTGTCGTACGCGCTCTCGCTGCGCCGGGGGAAGGCGGCGATGCCGTCCTTCTGCCGCAGCGTGGTCATCTGCTGGCGGCGGCCGGTGAGGATCTTGTGCGGGTAGGCCTGATGGCCGACATCCCAGACCAGGCGGTCTTCCGGAGTATCGAAAACGTAGTGCAGGGCGATGGTCAGCTCGACCACGCCGAGGCCGGCACCGAAATGCCCGCCGGTCTGCCCGACGGTGTAGAGCAGTTCTTGGCGCAGTTCGTCGGCGAGCGTTTCCAGCTCCGCCTCGCCCAGGCGACGCAGCCCGGCCGGCGTCTCTGCGGTGTCGAGCAGCGGCGTTGCGGGGCGTTCGCGGGGGATCTCGTGAAACGTCGTGGGCATCAGGCAGATCGTTATAGGTATAAAAGATGCGGCAGTTTACCTGATGCGCGACAAGCTGCCCAAGCGGGGTGATCGACAGACGCTGCGGTTACCGTTGCAGCGCCTTTTCAGGCTGGATAGTGGCGGCTGAGGAAGTCCAGCAACAGGCTGTTTACCGGCGCGGCTTGTTCGCTCTGAATCCAGTGGCCGCAGTCTGCCAGCACATGCTGCTCGAGGTTCGGCACCAGATCGACCATGCGCTTGAGGGTGTAAGCCTCCAGTTTGCCGACCGGGTCGTCTTCGCCGAGCAGGAACAGTGTGGGTTGCTGCACCTCGAGCCCGGCGAGTGATTCGGTGCTTTGCCAGTTGTGGGTGAAATTGCGGTACCAGTTCAAGGGCCCGCGAAAGCCGCGTTCGGCGAAGGTACTCAGGTACACGGCGAAGTCCGCTTCGCTGCACCAGGCGGGAAACGCTTGTGGTTCGGGCAGGCCGTCGAGCAGGCGGGCGTCGGCCGGTTGGTCCCGTAGCAGGGTCTCGCCCAGGCCGCCGAGCAGCAGGCGCAGGCTGCGTTCGATGTTCGCATCGAGCTCGGCTTCGGCCACCCCCGGCTCCTGAAAGTACAGGATGTAGTTGAATCGGCCGGCGTTGGCCTCGCGCATGATATCGATGGCCGGGCGCTTGGGGCGGCCACCGAAAGGCACCGACATGGCGCCCAGCACCTTGACGCGTTGCGGTTCGAGCAGGCCCAGGTGCCAGGCCAGCGGTGCGCCCCAGTCATGACCGACGACACAGGCTTGATCCTGGCCAAGAGCATCCATGGCGGCCTGGATATCCGCGCACAGGGTCAACAGCGCATAAGCTTGCGGCTCGTTGGGGGCGCTGCTCTGGCCATAGCCGCGCATCTCCGGCGCGTATACCCGGTAGCCGGCCAGCGCCAGGGCGGTGATCTGTTTGCGCCATGAGTACCAGCACTCGGGGAAACCGTGCAGCAGCCACACTGGGCGCCCCTGCTCGGGGCCTGCGCTATACAGGCTCAAGGTGATGCCGTTGACGGTCAGCAACTGATGTTCGAATGCGTGCATGTAAAACTCCTCCGGGCTTACCAGGTATCGACGAACGGCCGCTTCTTGCCTTCACGCTTGGCCGGCCGTGGCGCGGCATTGAGACCGCGCAGCAACCAGCTACGGGTTTCCAGCGGATCGATCACCGCGTCGATTTCCAGAAAGCTGGCCATATTGATGCCCTTGCCGCTCTCGTAGGCCTTGGCGACCAGCTTGTCGAACAGCTGCTGGCGCGCCGCCGGGTCTTCCTGGGCCGCCAGCTCCTTGGCAAAGCCCAGGCGCACCGCACCCTCCAGACCCATGGCACCGAACTCGGCACTGGGCCAGGCGATGGTGAACAGCGGCGAATGGAAACTGCCGGCCGCCATGGCCTGGGCGCCGAGACCGTAGCCCTTGCGCAGCACCACGGTGAAGAACGGCACGCTCAGGCTGGCGGCGGCGACGAACATGCGCGACACGTGGCGCACCGTGGCCTGCTTTTCCGCCTCCGGGCCGACCATGAAGCCGGGGGTATCGCAGAGCGACAGCAGCGGGATATCGAAGGCATCGCACAGCTGCATGAAGCGCGCGGCTTTGTCGCCGGCCACCGCATCGATGGCGCCGCCCAGGTGCGCGGGGTTGTTGGCGAGCAGGCCGAACGGCTGGCCCTCGATACGGATAAAAGCCGTGATCAGCCCCGGCGCGAACTGGCGGCGCAGCTCCAGCACGCTGCCGCTGTCGGCCAGGGTTTCGATCACTTGACGAATGTCATACACACGCAGGCGGTTTTCCGGAATCAACTGGCGCAGCTCGCGCTGGTCGGCGCACTGCCAGTCCGTCAGCGGGCCCTGGAAGTAGCTCAGGTATTGCTTGGCCACGCGCACGGCGGCGGCTTCGTCCGCCACCTGCACATCGATCACGCCATTGGGGCCTTGCACGCTGATCGGGCCGACCTGTTCCGGGGTGAAGCTGCCAAGGCCACCGCCTTCGATCATCGCCGGGCCGGCCATGCCGATGCTGGCGTTCTCGGTGGCGATGATCACGTCGCAGCAGCCGAGCAGGGCGGCGTTGCCGGCGAAGCAGCGCCCGGACACTACGCCCACCAGCGGCACCAGGCCGGAGAGCTTGGCCATGCCGATAAAGGTGTGGCAATCCAGCCCGGCGACGCCGACGAAATCGCTGTCGCCGGGGCGGCCACCGCCACCCTCGGCAAACAGCACCAGCGGCAGGCGCCATTGTTCGGCCAGCTGCAGCATGCGGTCGGTTTTCTTGTGGTTCATCACGCCCTGGGTGCCGGCGAATACCGTGTAGTCGTAACCGATGGCCATGCAGCGGGCCTGCTCGGCGCCGAATTGTGCGGCGTTGACCGTGCCGATACCGCTGATCAATCCATCGGCGGGGCTTTGCTGGATCAGCTCCTCCACCGAGTTACGCCGTCTGCGCGCAGCGAGCGCGAGGGCACCGTATTCGATAAAGCTGCCGTCATCCAGCAGGTCGGCGAGGTTTTCGCGGGTGCTGCGTTGGCCGGTCTTGCGTCGCTTGGCCAGCGCGTCCGGGCGGCGTTCGTCGCGGGTCAGGGCGTTGCGTTCGAGCACTTGCGCGAGGTCGGCGCGGATGTAGTCGAGGTCGATGCTTTCCTCGTTCTGCTCGGCGTAATGGCTGACCTCGGTCGGCTCGATAAATAGCAGAGGCTGGCCGGCGAGCAGGCTGGCCCCGGGGTTGGCCACCAGTGCGCGGACGATGCCGCTGTGGCTCGCCTTGACCACGAACTCCATCTTCATCGCTTCGAGCACGGCGATGCTCTGGCCGACAGCCACGCTGGCGCCAGGTTGTACCTCGAGGCTGATCAGCACGCCGGCAGTCGGCGCTTCCAGGGCCAGGCAGCCGATGGGTGCCTGCACGACGTGCAGGCTGTTTTGCGTTGTCGCGCCGGCTTGCGGGAAGAACAGGTGGGGGTGAGCCTGTTCTTGCGCGGCCAGCAGCGGGCCGATCTGTTCCTCGACGAAACGGGTGGTGACGTCGTTGCAGGCGAGCTGCGGTTGGCGCAGCAGGTTTTGCAGAAAGTGGATATTGCTCGCCACCCCTTCCAGACGGAACTCGCAGAGGGCGCGGTAGGCGCGGCGCAGCACGCCGGGGAAGTCATCGGTGGCGTGGACGATCAGTTTGGCCAGCAGCGAGTCATAGCTGCTGCTGGCGGCGTAGCCGGCATAACCGCAGCCATCGACACGGATGCCCGCGCCGCTGGGCGGCTCGTAGGCACTGAGCACGCCGGCTGCCGGTTGCACGCTGCCGTCGGCGGCCATGCTTTCCAGGTTGATCCGCAGTTGCACGGCAAAGCCACGCGGTGCGGGAATCTGCCCTTGTTGCAGGCCCAGTTCGGCGAGGCTGGCGCCAGCGGCGACGCGCAGTTGCGCCTGCACCAGGTCGATGCCGGTCACTGCCTCGGTCACCGTGTGCTCGACCTGCAGGCGCGGGTTGGCTTCCATGAAGACGAAGTCGCCGTTGTCCGCGTCGACGAGAAACTCGAAGGTGCCCAGCGTCTGGTAGTTGACGGCCGCCGCCAGTTGCAACGCGGCCTGGAGGATGGCATCGCGCAGCGCCGTGGGCAGGTTGGGGCTGGGGGCTATTTCCACCAGCTTCTGGTTGCGCCGTTGCAGGGTGCAGTCGCGTTCCCACAGGTGGCTGACTTCCTGACCATCGCCAATGACCTGCACTTCGATGTGCCGGGCATTGCGGATCAGCCGTTCGACATACAGGTCACCCTTGCCGAACGCCGCCGTGGCTTCCGACTGGCAGCGCGCATAGGCTTCGGCCACTTCCTCGGCGCTATGTACCGCGCGCATACCACGCCCGCCACCGCCGGCCAGCGCTTTGATCATCATCGCGCCGCCAGTGCCGAGATCCCTGAAGAAGGCCTGGGCTTCGGCCAGACTGGTCGGTTGGTTAGTCCCGGCGGCCAGCGGCACGCCACAGCACAGGGCCAGGGCGCGGGCCTGGGTTTTGTCACCGAACTGCTCCAGCACGCTGGCGCTCGGGCCGACGAAGCACAGGCCGGCGGCCTGGCAGCGGCGGGCGAACTCGGCGTTTTCGGCGAGGAAACCATAGCCGGGGTGTACCGCATCGCAACCCTGGGCCAGGGCGGCGGCGATCAGCTGGTCCATGTCCAGGTAGGCGCGAACCCCGCGACCGCGCAGCGCGACAGCCACGTCGGACTTGCGGCAGTGCAATGCGCTCGCGTCGTCTTCGGCGTAGACCGCCACACTGCGGATATTCAACTCAGCGGCGGCGCGGGCGATGCGGATGGCGATTTCGCCGCGGTTGGCAATCAGCAGGGCTTGGAACATGGCTCGACTCATTTGAGGAAGTGAGAGGGGTTAAAGCGCTGGTGCTTGGATGTCTTTCTGCAGGTTGATCAGGGTGTTCGCCAAGTGCTCGTACGCGCAGCGCCAGGCCTGCAGGGCCGCTTCAGAAACGGCCTCGGTTCCGAGCGCCTGGCGAAATGCCGAGAAGAGTGCGGCGGCCACCATGTCGAAATGCGCTTCCTGCAGGTCGATTCGATGGTGCATCTGGGCAATCCTGGGTGCGTGTTCGAGGAAGGGTTCAAGGTTGCCGATGCTGGCTGCATAGCTGGCCACAATGCCGGCCAAGGGCGGCAACCCGGCCCGGTGCAATATTGCATAGGCCGGTTTGTGGTCGTTGGACAGCTTTTCGTAGACCAGCCGGTTTATTTCCTGTGACTTTTCCCTGATCGCGCCTGCGGTTTGCTTGATCAACTGCACTGCCGTGTCATCGATAGCCATGTGCGTTCCTTGCTGCTGGATTAGCAGGCTTCGGATGGACGCCTGCTGTGCTTTTGCATACCGCTTGGGTCTAGCTTAGGCAGCCTGCGCCGCGCAGTGGAAGCTTGCTGCTCGGGGCGAATGCCGGGCCACATGTCGCGCTGATAATGCCGAGTGGGACTGATCAGCTTGCAAAGTGGTACGTCGGTGCATTAGAAGTGGCGGCCACTGCTCACACATGCTCCATAACCCGCGGTTGCAACCGCCTAAGGCCTTGCGATGTTCGACCTGCTCCACAGCCTCGACTGGGTGCTGCCCCTGCGCAGCGAGTGGCTGACGCCGCTGATGCGCTTCTTCACGTTGCTCGGCTATGAAAAATTCATCCTGTTCTTTTTGCCGCTGGGCTATTGGGCCTGGAGCAAGTCGGTATTCATGCGCCTGTTCGTGCTGGTGGCGATCACGGCGGTGTTGAATGCCTATCTGAAGGACTTCTGGCAGGACCCGCGCCCGGACCTGGCCCTGCGCATGGATCAGGCGGTGGGCGACAGCTTCGGCATGCCCAGCGGTCATGCGCAGATCGCCGTGGTGTTGTGGCTGTGGCTGGCCTACGAAGTGCGTCGGCCCTGGTTCTGGCTGCTGAGCGGGGTGGTGGTGACGGGGATTATCTTCAGCCGGCTCTACCTCGGCGCCCATGATGTTGAAGACGTGCTGGTGGGCGCGCTGCTTGGCGGCGTGACCCTGCTGCTGTTCGCCCAGGTCAAGGACTGGCACTGGTGGCGGCAGGCCCATGGCTTTTGGCACCTGGGGTTGATCACGCTGGTGGCGCTGCTCTGCTACTTCACCTGGCAGGGGCTGGCGCCGAGCTATGTGCCGCTGCTCGCGGGTTTGCTGGTCGGAGTGTTGTTCGGTTACCGGCAGGTGGGGTTTGTCGCGCCTGCCTTGTGGTGGCAGCGGGCGCTGGCGGCGGCGTTGGGCGCATTGGCATTTATCGGCTTGCAGGCGCTGCTCACATGGCTGGGCCCGCAGCTGGCGCTGCAACCGCTGCTCTGGCAGGGCATCCGCGGCTTGGCCATGGGCCTGTTCGTGGCGGCGCTGATGCCGCTGCTGCTGCTCCGGCTGCGCCTGTTGCCGGCGCGCGAAGCGCTTTAGGTTGGGCTGGAGATAAAAAGCGCCGGGCAATGCCCGGCGTTTTTATGCGCGCTTAGTTGCGTCGTTCGACGATGTAGCGTGCCAGTTCGCGCAGCGGTTCGGCGGCGCTGTCAAAGGGCCGCAGGGCATGCAGGGCCTGGTCGCGCAGTTCCAGGGCATAGGCCTTGGCGGCTTCCAGCCCGAGCAGGGCCGGGTAGGTCGGTTTGTCGCGGGCGATATCGGCACCTTGGCGTTTGCCCAGGGTGGCGGTATCGCTTTCCACGTCGAGGATGTCGTCCTGCACCTGGAATGCCAGGCCGATCGCCTGGGCGTAGTACTGCAAGGCTCTCAGCGTGCGTTCATCGGCGTTGCCACTGGCCAGGGCGCCAAGGCGCACGCTGGCTTCGATCAGCGCGCCGGTCTTGTGCCGGTGCATGATTTCCAGTGCCTGTTGGTCGAGCTTGCGGCCCACCGAGCCGAGGTCGATGGCCTGGCCGCCGACCATTCCGGCGGGCCCGGCGGCGCTGGCCAGGCTGCTGATCATGTTCAGGCGCAGCTCGGCGTCCTGGGGGTTGCGCCGTGGGTCGGCGAGCACTTCGAAGGCCAGGCTCTGCAGGCCGTCACCGGCGAGGATCGCGCTGGCTTCATCGAACGCCTTGTGGGTGGTCGGCTGGCCGCGACGCAGGTCGTCGTCATCCATCGCCGGCAGGTCGTCATGCACCAGCGAGTAGGCGTGGATCAGCTCGACTGCGCAGGCTGCGGCGTCGGCGCGGTCGATATCGCCGTCCAGCGCTTCGCAGGCGGCGTACACCAGCAGCGGGCGCACGCGCTTGCCGCCGTTGATCACGCTGTAACGCATGGCCTGGTAAAGCGGCGCCAGTTCGCTGCGCGGCGCTACGAAGAGGCCTTCTAATACCGAGTCGATGCGGGTCTGACAGCTTTTCTGGTAGGCCGCGATCATGCCGACGGGTCCGCGTCGAAGGGGGCTTCCTCCAGCTCGCCGTCGCGCTCGAGGAGGATCTGCACCTTTTGCTCGGCCTGGGCGAGTGCCGTCTGGCAGTCGCGGGTCAGGCGGATGCCCTGCTCGAAGGCGGACAGCGAATCTTCCAGCGACAGCTCGCCGTTTTCCAGGCGCTCGACCAGATTTTGCAGGTCGGCGAGGGATTGTTCGAAATCTAGGGCGGCTTTTTTGCGGGCCATGGGCAACTCGGCGGGGGTATGCGAATGCCCGCGACACTAGCAGAGCCATGGCCGCTCGGGCAAATTACAGGTATAAAAAAGCCGGCTTGTGGTTGGCCTTTTAAGAGAACTAACCATCTGCTTTATAAGTGCTTCCTATTTTATGCATGGCTTGTTCACCATTCCCCCGTATGGGTCGTACGCGATGCTTTCCGAACAATCTGATGAAGAACCGCAAACGGACACAGGGCCCCGGATGATCCTGCAGGTTCTGCCCCACGCCCGGAAGCTTGCGCTGCACGCTGATGCCCTGTGGTTTCAACTCCGCTTCGGCGCCGATGCCGGAAAGCATCAGCAAGTGAATGCGCATTCCACCTCGCCGAGCCCGTCCACCTTGAAGCTCACATGGTCGCCGCGGGCGATATCGAGGAGCGGTGCCAGCGCACCGGTCAGCAGTACATCCCCGGCGCGCAGCGGTTGCCCGAGCTGGGCCATTTTGCGCACCAGCCACAGGGCCGTAGCCAAAATATCGTCCAGTGCGATGGCACTGCCGGCCACTACCGGCAGCGCATTCTTGTGCAGATTGGCGGTCAGACACCGCCCCTCCAGCTGCGCCAGCGGAACCGGCTGGTTGCCCAGCACGTAGAGCCCTGAAGACAGGTTGTCGGCTACCGCGTCGAGCAGGGTGATCTGCCAGCCGGCGATGGCCGAGTCGTTGATCTCCAGCGCCGGCACGACCCCGGCGATGCTGGCTCGCAGTTGATCCAGGCTGATATCGGCTGCTGGCACATCGCACGCCATCACCAATGCGAGTTCGATTTCGACCTTCGGCTGCAGCAGCCGCTCCCAGGCGATGTCCTCTCCCGAGCGGCATGCCGTGTCGGCGAACAACCAGCCATACAGTGGCTCCGCGACCTTGAGCGCCGTCCGCAAGGCCGCCGAGGTAAGCCCGGCCTTGGCACCGGCCAGGCTCCGCCCCCGGCCAAGCGCGAGCTGCAGGCCGGCGGCCTGAACTTGATAGGCCTCGTCCAGGCTGGCGAGCGAAAACGTCTCGCTGACCCGTGGCCCGGCTTGGCGCTGGGCGCGCGCAGTCGCCAGGCTGGCGGCAGCCGCCTGCAGGCGTAGCTCAGTGATCGGTAACGGCTTCAGTGGCATGCTCGGGCTCATCGGCTCGGCACCTCGCCGACAACCGTGGTGCGATACATCTCGCGGCGCATGCCGTGATAGTCGGCCACCGGCAAATGCCAGGTGCTGCGGTTATCCCAGATGGCCAGGGTGCCTTTGCTCCAGCGCATGCGGCAGGTAAATGCCGGCGCAACCGGCAGGCTGAACAGGTAGTCGAGCAACGGCCGTGCCTCCTCCGGGCGCAGGCCCTTGATGCCGGAGGTGTACGCCGGGTTGATGAACAACACCTTCAGTCCGGTTTCCGGATGACGGATCACCAGCGGGTGCGAGCGCACCTCCAGCGCGACATCGCCATAATGAACCGCCATGTTTTCCAGCAAGTCGTTGTGCTTGGCGTTGGCGCCATAGGCCTGCTCGGGGCTGTGCACGGCATCGAGCCCTTCGAGCAGCGACTTCATCTTCGGCGACAACCAGTCGTAGGCCAATGCCAGGTTGGCATAGCAGGTATCGCCGCCGTAGGCCGGGATGTCATGCCCGTAGAGCAAGGTGAATGCCGGCGGGCGCTCCTGGAACGTCCAGTCGGAATGCCAGGCACCGCCGAACACAAAGGGCGTCTTTTCATCGGCCTCCTTGATCACCTGGACCACATGCGGATGATCCGCCATGCCATTCACATAGGGCTCCCGGCCAAACTCACCGAACTGCTGGGTGACCATTTCGAGGTCGCTGATGCTCAGCGACTGGTTGCGGATGAACAGCACCTTGTGGGCGAGCAATGCTTGGCGTAACTCGTTGAAGCCCTCGCCACTCAGGCGGGTCAGGTCGACGTCCTCGACATCCGCGCCCAAGGCGCCACCCGCCGGCGTGATGCGAAAGTTGCGATAGCTGGCGGCTCGGTTGTGGCTTGGCAGCGCGTAGAAAAACTCGATCATGGCTCGCACTCTTATGGCGGTTGGAGTGCTCACAGCATGCCGCGCAGATGCTAGGCTCATCCATGATGATAACTGCCAAAAAATGATAATCACTGCCATGAGATTGTCTGATGGACTGGCGTCAAAGCCGCGAGCTCACCGGAATACATTACCTGCTGGAAACCGCGCAGTCGGTGGGCGTGGATGCTGCGACCTGTCTGATCGGCAGCGCCATTACCGCCGATGCGCTGCACCAGCGCAATGCACAGATCGAGGCCTGGCAAGAGCTGGCCGTGATTCGCAACCTGATCGAGCATGCCGGCCGGCCGGGTCTGGGCTTCGCCACCGGCCAGCGCTACCACCTGACTTCGTTGGGGTTGCTGGGCTTCACCATGCTGGCCAGCCGCACGCTCAACGAGGCGTTTGAAACCTTTAGCCGTTTCCAGCTGTTGGCCCTGACGCTCTGCCCGGCGCGCATCGAGTCGGATCGCCGTGGCCTCTGGTTGCTGTTCGATGCCAGCGTGTTACCCCAGGATGCCCGCGCCTTTGTCATCGAGCGCGGCCTGTCCGCCTGCCTGTGCGTCGCCTCTGAACTGCTGCAACGGCCGATCGCGCCTCTGGCGATCGAGATGGCGGTTAGCGCGCCGGCGGATCTGGATACTCTGCAGCAGGAGTTTCCCTACCCGATTCGCTTTGACGCCGAGCGCAACGGCATTCTGTTTGCCCATGCCGACCTCCAGCTCACGCTGCCGCAGGCGCATATCTCCGCCCGCCACGATGGCGAGCAGCTCTGCGAGCGCTTGTGTGTCGAGCTATCCCATAGTTTGGTCAAAGCCCCCACCGCGCGCCTGGTGCAGCAGGCGCTGATCCGCGACTCGGGCTCGCTGCTTAGCGGCCGCACGGTCGCCCAACGCCTGGGGCTTTCCGAGCGCACCTTGCACCGTCGCCTGGCGGCCGAAGGCCATGCCTTTCTACAGCTCAACGAACAGATCAAACAGCGCTTGGCCGAACGCCTGCTCACCGACTCCCGCCTGGATCTCAACAGCATCGCGCAACGCCTGGGCTACGCCGAGGCGGCCAGCTTTTCCCGGGCATTCAGCCGCTGGACTGGTTGTTCGCCTGGCCACTGGAAACGCCAGCGTTTCGCATGACAGCCTGGAGCCACGCTGCGCTGCAGGCTGTCGAATAGCGGATAGAACGCTCGTGACCCGGATGCAATCCGGAGAAACAGACCGCTCGGGAAAATGCCCCGGCGAGCCGAGATTTGCACCTGTGCAATCCTGAGCCGCTTTCATTCCAGTGCTCAAAATCTGAGTTTTGGGTGCCAACTGAATCGCCCTGGGTTTACTAGACACTCGCGATGCCTGTGACATAGCGGGATTCGGCCAGGCGAAACGGGCGCTCACTGCGTCGGCAATTTTCCTGCTGCAGCGCTCACTGGGGAAAATCCGGGTGGCACCTTGAACCACGGGAAACCCTTCAGCGCCATGTCATAACCGGTGTCGTACAAGCTAGTCGCAAAGACATATGCGGGGCGGGGGTGGGTGCGGGTGATTAATGCACGCAGAGGATCTCAGGGGCGCGCGCAAGGATACATTCGCGCCGGGTCACCGAGATTGCGACTGCTGGCGGGCGCGTGCTCTACAACAGCCTCCGGAGCTCCTTGTTCGGTAAGCAGGAGGCCGTCAACAAGGCGTTCCACGAGGCGGTTCGGGCAAGCCTGGAGAGCAGGGAGTGATTTGTTCTTGCACGGCTACACGGGAATTCCGGGGTTTCCGCCGTGGCAGGTAGCTGCGACACATGTAGCCGGGTGGGGGAGGCTCTACGAACAGCCCCCGCTCCGCACAGCTGATCGTCTTGGTACCTCCGACCACGAAGTGGTCGAGCACCTTGCAATCCACTCGCATGAGCGCCTGCTTCAGGGCCGCCGTGGGCATCTCATCAGCCCGGCTCGGCTCCGTCGGCCCTGAAGGGTGGTTGTGGGCGAAGATGACCGCCGCAGCGTTGTGCTTCAGCGCGGCCTTCATCGTCTCCCTCGGGTAGACACTGGTCTGCGCGAGCGTTCCCCTGCACAACGCCTCCACCGCAATCAGCCGATGCTGCGCATTGAGGAACAATTCGATGAAGACCTCATGCTCCAAGTCGCCGACCCGCAGCCTTAGGCAGTCGCGCACGACCCCGGGGGCTCATCAACACTGGCCCGGCGTTCCGCATCCGGCGCTCCAGCACCCGGAGAACCTTGGCGATCGCAGCGTCGTCGGCTGAATGGTCGATCGACGCTATGGCGTTCACGGCTGCATTTGCGCCGGCATGACCCCGGACGAGCGGGTCGAGGAACTCGACCGCGTCGTCAGGGTGCCGGGGCTTTCCAACGTCTGGGTGCCGCCGATCCGCAACCGCATCGACATCTCGCGACGGGCATCAAGAGCCCGGTGGGCATCAAGGTGGCCGGCTCCGACCCCGTCAGCATCGACAAGTTGATCACGCGCCTCGAATCGGCCGTCAAGGCGGTGCCGGGCGTCTCGTCGGCATTGGGCCGAGCGATTGACCGGTGGGCGCTACATCCGCCCGCACCGTCCTGGCGACGCTGACCCGTTACGGCAGCGTGAGCCATATGAGTGCCGACTCGAAGTTTCCGCTGTAGGCCGTGCTGCCGGCCGGTTCGGACGTCCCGTGTTGCGGAATCGAAACCGTGCCTTCCGGATCCACGAGCACTCCCGCAGGGGTCGCGACGGTGAATTTCGGCGCGGACAGTTTCAGCGACGCCGCCAGCAGCGAATACGGCGGGCCCTGGCTCGTCGTCGCCGCAAGCCGCACCGAGTTGTCGGCCGCCGCCGCGACCCCGCCGCCGGTCTCGAAGCCAGTGCTACCCCAGGTTGCCGCGGCCGTCACCTTCTTGCCCGTCGATTCCAGGCGCGCGACGAATGCATCCTGGAAGCCGACGCCCAACACCGTCGTCGTTCCGGCGAGAAGAACCGAGCCGTCGGGCGCCACCGCGATGCCTTCACCGGTGTCGCCGCCCTTGGTGCAGCATTCCTTGCCGAACAACAAGCTGCCATCGGGCCCGATCTTCAGGACCAGCGCGGCGATGCCGACGATGCCGCCCTTCGCCGCCTGGATGGCGCCAGCCGTGTATATGGACCCATCTGCGGCGGCGGCCATTCCGCCGCGCGCATCCACGACCTCGCCGGCCCCGTACGTCCGTGCCCAGACCAGGTCGCCCGCTGGCGTCAGCTTCAGCACCATCACGTCGAATTGGGAGAGATCGTTTCCCCGCAGTTTCGAACTGGCCGCGTAGATGCTGCCGTCCGGCGAGACGGCCATCGCGTCGAAGCCGGCGGCATTGTCCCAGAGCCGTTGCCAGACAAGATTGCCGTCCGGATCGAACTTCAGGACGAACACCCCGGCGGAACTCGGGCCGAAGCTGGTTGTACGGCCCGCGACGTAGACGGAGCCGTCGCTGTGCGTCGCCACAGCGCCGACGCTATCGGACTCGGTACCGCCCCAGGCCCGCTCCCAGAGCAGGTCGCCGTTCGGAGCGAATTTCAGCAACACGGCGTCTCCGCCACCGTCTGCGGTGATGCCGGCCACGTAAACTGAACCGTCGGCAGCGACCGCCACTGACGTATCCGTCACCCCGACGATGGTCGGGCCGTTCCAGATCCGCTGCCAGACGACCGCTCCATTCAAGAACTTGACGATGGACATCCGTGTCGCGGGCTGGCCGAACTGGTCGAAGGCAAAGCTATCCGTCGAGCCGACAAGGTACGCGCTGCCGTCGGCGGCCGTGGCGACGCCGGTTGCGACTTCGGCTCCAGTACCACCCCATGTCGTCTCGGTGAGTAAGGCCCCGTGAGCCGGTCTTTCTGTAAGTGCCAACAGGACCAAAACCAAGCTTGCAAACAGTGCCTTCCCGACCGCGATTCCGTTCCGTCGTGCTGGCGATGGACTATAGGTATGCGTCATGGCGGTTCTCCTGTTTGGAGCGAACAAGGACCCGGACGGCGCTGATGGGATATAGCCGAACCGCTCGCAGCGTGTCGTCGGCCACCAGCTGCCCGCCGTGACAGCGCAGTGCGAGCAGCACGAAAATTACTAGGCTGTCAACCTTCAATTATAAAACAACGTGCAAAACTTTCCAGATATCCGGGGTAAACAGCGTCCAATAGTGTCCACCCCGGGGTGTGCAACCATCCGGCCTTTTGGCCGGAGAATCTGGGGTGTTATCGATGGACATCATTGCCGAAATCCGGCGGCGGCATCTGGTCAGTGGCGAAACCATTAGCGCCATTGCCTGCAGCCTTAAGCCCTCTCGGCCTACCGTGCGCAAGCATCTGCGCATCTGCGCATCGCTGCTGAGCCGCTGTATTCACGCCAGCAACAGCCCTCGCCCAAGCTGAGGGAGTTTCAAGTCATGCTCCAAGCCTGGCTCAACACCGAGCAGCACTTACCCAAGGCGCAGCGGCGCACGGCGCGCCGGCTTTATGAAGGCTTGCAGGTCGAGGGGTATCGCGGCGCCTACGACAGCGTGCAACGCTTCGTAAAGCAGTGGAGGTCGCTCAAGAGCAGACCCACTGCTACCCAGGCCTTTGTGCCGCTGCTGTTTGCGCCAGGCGATGCCTGCCAGTTCGGCTGGAGCCACGAGCGCGTCGAGATTGATGGCGTGCCGCAGACCATTAAGGTCGCGCATTTTTGCCTGGCCTACAGCCGCCAGATGTTCGTGGCGGCCTACCCGCGAGAAACCCGGGAGATGGTGCTGGATGTGCACAACCGCGCCTTTGCGTTCTTTGGCGGGGTGCCGCAGCGGCTGATCTACGACAACCTCAAGGCCGTGGTTGAAGCGATTCTGGTGGGCAAGGGCGGGTGCTCAATCGGCGTTTTATGGCCATGGCCAATCACTACCTGTTCGAACCGGTGGCGTGCACGCCGGCCTCAGGCTGGGAGAAGGGCCAGGCGGAAAATCAGGTCGGCAATGTGCGCGAGTGGCTGTTCACGCCGATGGCGCGCTTCGCCAGCTTTGCGGCTTTGAATGACTGGCTGGCAAGCCGTTGCCGGGAACTGGCCCAAGCGCCCATATCCGACTGCAACCAGCCAGCGCATAGCCGAGTGTTTCGCCCGTGAGCAGCCGCAGTTACGGGCGATCAGCGCGACCTTCGACGGCTATGTCGAACAGTTGCTGCGCGCCTTGCTAGGCTCACTCGGGGCGAGATAAAGCGTCTTAAGGGGCGCTCTGGGCCCGTCAGGAGACTCGCGGACCGCGCCGTTTGAGGTATGGGTTGTAGATGTCTTGCTTGCCAAAGGCCTGTGGCACTAGGTCGTTGGGCATAAAAAAGCCGGCTTGTGGCCGGCTTCTCGGGGGTGGGTTTGGCTTATTTTTGGTAAGCCGCAACCGCCTTAAGGATTTCGGCGCGGGCTGCGTCTGCATTGCCCCAGCCTTCGACTTTGACCCATTTGCCTTTCTCGAGATCCTTGTAGTTCTCGAAGAAGTGCTTGATCTGTTCCAGCAGCAGGGCCGGCAGGTCGGTGTATTCCTTGACGTCGTTATACAGCTGCGACAGTTTTTCGTGCGGTACGGCGAGCAGCTTGGCGTCGCCGCCGGCTTCGTCGGTCATGTGCAGTACGCCAACCGGGCGCGCGCGGATCACCGAGCCCGGGGCTACCGGATACGGGGTCACGACGAGCACGTCGAGGGCGTCGCCATCATCGGCCAGGGTGTTGGGGATGTAGCCGTAGTTGGCCGGGTAGAACATCGGCGTGGCCATGAAACGGTCGACGAACAGGCAGTCGCTGTCCTTGTCGATTTCATACTTGATCGGCGCGTGGTTGGCCGGAATCTCGATGGCGACGTAGATGTCGTTCGGCAGGTCTTTGCCGGCCGGGATCTTGCTGTAGCTCATGGGTGATGTTCCCTGGGTTGGCCAAACAGGCTTTGACCTTTGTGGCACAGGTCAAAAAGTGGGCGGGATTATAGGCATATTCCCCGGCGGTTACCATGCTTGAGCGCTTAGCCATTGGTCGCGTGGGGGTAGCCGGGGTGGCTGGCCTGCAACAGCCGCAGTCGCGCCAGCGGGTCTTGCCGGTAGAAGGCTTTGAGTTGTGCGTATACCGCCGGGTAGGCATGTTCCAGCAGGTCCGGGGCGCTGAAGAAGTATTCGCTGGTCACGGCGAAGAACTCGGCGGGGTTTTCCGCGGCGTAGGGGTCGATCGGCGTATGCCCGTCCGGCTGCCGGTCGAGACGCGCGTTCAGGTCGTCATAGGCGCTTTGCATGGCGCCGGCCCAGTCCTCGAGGCGCATGTCGCTGTGCAGCGGCGGCAGGCCGTTGGCGTCGCCGTTGAGCATATCCAGCTTGTGCGCCAGTTCGTGGATCACCAGGTTGTAAGCCTCCCAGCGCCCGCTGCCGAGTACGCCGGGCCAGGCCAGTATCACCGGGCCATGCTGCCAGGCTTCGCCGCTGTGTTCGCCCTGCCACTCGTGTTCCACACCGTTGGAATCGCGATGGCGCTGCGGGCTGAGGAAGTCGTCCGGGTAGAGCACCAGTTCGTGAAAGCCCTGGTACCAGTCCAGGTCGGCCAGGTGCAGCAACGGCAGTTGGGCCTGGGCGGCCAGCAGCAGACGGCCCTCGGTATCCAGTTCGACGCCGGGCAGTGCGCTCAAGTGCTTGGCATGCAGGAACAGCACGGCGCGTTGGCGTAGGCGCTGATCTTCGGCGGCGCTCAGGCCATCGAGGATCGGCAGCTTATGGCGCACGCTGGCCCACAGAGCGGGGTCGACCGGGTGTCTGGCAAGGATGCGGCGATGGCGCCAGGAGCGAAGAAACCACATGGGCGCGTCGTCAGTTCGGTTGCTTGGCGGCGCCATCTGGCGTTGGACGCAGGCGATGGTGCAGCCAGCCGATCAGCATCGGCAGCAGCGACAGGCCGATGATGGCGATGATCAGCAGCGAGAGGTTCTGCTTGATAAAGGGCACGTTGCCGAAGAAGTAGCCGAGCGCGACCAGGCCGCCGACCCAGGCCAGGGTGCCGGCCGCGCTGAAGGCGAAGAAACGTGGGTAGGGCATTTTGCCGACGCCGGCGACGAAGGGCGCGAAGGTGCGCACTATGGGCAGGAAGCGCGCCAGGGTGACGGTTTTGCCACCGTGGCGATCGTAGAAGTCGTGGGTGCGCTGCAGGTAGTCGCGGCGGAAGATTTTCGAGTCCGGGTTGCTGAACAGGCGCTCGCCGACGGTGCGGCCGATCACGTAGTTGGTGCTGTCGCCGCTGATCGCCGCGAGCATCAGCAGCCCGGCCAGTAGCACCGGGTCCATGCTGCCGCTGGCGCAGAGGGCGCCGGCGATGAACAGCAAAGAGTCGCCGGGCAGGAAGGGCATCACCACCAGGCCGGTTTCGCAGAAGATCACCAGAAACAGAATGGCGTAGATCCAGACACCGTAATTCGCGACCAGCAGGTCCAGGTAGACGTCGAGGTGCAGGATGAGGTCAAGCGGGTTGAAATCCATATAACGCCGGGTTCGCTGCGTGGGGAAGTCGATGCGCGGGCGTAGTGGGTGCCGGCGCGAAAGTCGGCATTATAAGAGCAAGGCGAGGGGGAGGCGGTTCAGTTTGTTGCAGCGCTTTGCAGCACTTGCGATTAAGGGTGGGCGTGGCGTGTGCAGATAAAGCATGGTTTGCACCTGATTGGTGCGCGTTCGAGGGCTGTCCGGCGACAGCCCAGGCGCCTGGGGGAATGGTCAGTCGCTGTTGATCGGCAGTACGTAGTTCTTGAATTGGGTGTCCTCGCGGAAACCGATCGACTCGTAGACCTTCTGCGCCACTTCGTTGTTGCTGCTGGTGGAAACGCGCATGCGCACGGCCTGGGTCTCTTTGGCCATCTTCTTGGCGGATTGCAGCAGGCGGTCGGCGACCAGTTGGCGACGGGCGTCTTCGGCAACGTAGATGTCGTTGAGAATCCACACGCGCTTGAGCGACAGCGATGAGTAGCTCGGGTAGAGCTGACAGAAGCCGAGCAGTTTGTCTTCATCGTCGGCCAGCGCCAGGTAGATCACCGACTCTTTGCGGCGCAGGCGTTTTTCGAGGAACTTTTTCGACGAATCGGGAAACGGCAGCTCGCCATAGAACTCTCGGTATCTGACGAACAGCGGTGTCAGCAGGTCCAGATGCTCCAGGGTGGCTTGGACGATGCGCATGGTAGGCCTCGGCTGCAATGGAAGGGGCAAGGCTGGCAAGCAGGAGCTATGCCAGCGGTCGAACTGATGCTGCCTAAAGCTTATAGAAAGCGCAATCCAAGCAAGCGTTTGATTTTTTGATTGATCGACAACTGTTCGCTAGGCAGCGCCCGGCTCGCTTGCGGCTGTTACGGCTGGGCGAGCAGGAAGTTGCTGCGCATGCCTTGAGGCTCTGTGGCTTCCAGGGTCTGCATCTCAGCCTCGTCCTTCAGGTTGACCCCGGACAGCTGGCGCCGGCAGGCCTCGCGCATCAGGTACAGCAGGCGGTGCGCGGCCATGCCGTAGCTCAAGCCTTCCAGGCGCACGTTGGAGATGCAGTTACGGTAGGCATCGGTCAGGCCGACCTTTGGCCCATAGGTGAAATACAGGCCAAGGCTGTCCGGCGAACTCAGCCCAGGGCGTTCGCCGATCAGAATCACCACCATCTTTGCGCCCAGCAGTTCGCCGATTTCGTCGGCCACCGCGACCCGGCCCTGTTCCACCAGCACCACCGGTGAAAGCGACCAGCCGTCGATCTGCGCCTGCTCCTCTACGCGTGCGAGAAACGGCAGGCTATGGCGGTGTACCGCGAGAGCCGAGAGGCCATCGGCAACGACGATCGCCAGGTCGACGCCGCCGGGATTGGCCTGGGCATGCTCGCGCAACAGCTGTGCCGAGGCGGCATTCAGGCGGCGCCCCAAGTCGGGCCGCTGCAGGTAGCTGTGGCGATCGCTGGCGGCGCTGTGCAGCAGGAGGCTGGCGCGCCCGCGCTCGGCCAGTTGAGCACTGAGACCGGAGTGATCGAAAGGCAGGTGCACGGCGTCGCGCGCCTGGGCGTGAGCGTATTGGAAGTCCAACTGGGCGCTGGTCGGCAGGCTGGTGCCGGCGCGGCCGAGGGCGATCCGCGCCGGAGTCAGGCGGCGCAGTTCCTGCCAAGGGTTTTCAATCGCCCCGACAGCCGAGGGAGAGAAGCTTTCATCGAGATCGTCAGGTTGCATGCGATGTCTCTTAAGCCAGCTGTGCCAGCGCCTGGCGAAATGCCGGCGGCAGGTTGTCGCCGAAGCGCACGCGGCCATCGGCCTGGGTGAAGATGCCCATGCGTTGCAGCCAGGCTTCGAATTCCGGCGCCGGTTTCAAGCCGAGGGTCTGGCGCGCATAGAGGGCGTCGTGGAACGAAGTGGTCTGGTAGTTGAGCATAATGTCGTCGGAACCGGGGATGCCCATGATGAAGTTGATACCGGCGACCCCCAACAGGGTCAGCAGTGTGTCCATGTCGTCCTGATCGGCTTCGGCGTGGTTGGTGTAGCAGATGTCACAGCCCATCGGCACACCGAGCAATTTGCCGCAGAAGTGATCTTCCAGTCCGGCGCGGATGATCTGCTTGCCGTTGTACAGGTACTCCGGGCCGATGAAACCGACCACGGTATTGACCAGGAATGGCTTGAAGTGCCTGGCCACCGCGTAGGCGCGGGTCTCGCAGGTTTGCTGGTCGACGCCATGGTGGGCGTTGGCCGACAGCGCGCTGCCCTGGCCGGTCTCGAAGTACATCAGGTTGTTGCCGAGGGTGCCGCGCTTGAGGCTCAGCCCGGCTTCGTAGCCTTCCTGCAGCAGGTTCAGGTTGATGCCGAAACTGGCGTTCGCCGCCTCGCTGCCGGCGATCGACTGGAACACCAGGTCCAGCGGCACGCCGCGTTCGATGGCGGCGATCGAGGTGGTGACGTGGGTCAGCACGCAGGCTTGGGTGGGGATTTCATAGCGCTGGATGATTGCATCGAGCATTTCCAGCATGGCGCAGATCGAGGCGATGCTGTCGGTAGCCGGGTTGATGCCGATCATGGCGTCGCCGTTGCCGTACAGCAGGCCGTCGAGGATGCTGGCGGCGATCCCTGCCGGCTCGTCGGTCGGGTGGTTCGGTTGCAGGCGGGTCGACAGACGTCCGCGCAAACCGAGCGTACCGCGAAAACGTGAGACCACGCGGATCTTCTGCGCCACCAGAACCAGATCCTGCACGCGCATGATCTTCGACACCGCAGCGGCCATCTCCGGCGTCAGGCCGGGTGCGAGCGCCCGCAGGCTGGCTTCGTCGGCGTGATCGCTGAGCAGCCAGTCGCGCAGGCCGCCGACGGTCAGGTGGCTGACGGCGGCGAAGGCCCGGGTATCGTGGCTGTCGATGATCAGGCGAGTGACTTCATCTTCTTCGTAGGGAATCAGCGCTTCGTCGAGGAAGTGCGTGAGCGCAATGTTGGCCAGCGCCATCTGCGCGGCCACACGTTCGCCGTCGTTGCTCGCGGCCACGCCGGCGAGAAAGTCACCGGAACGGGCCGGGCTGGCCTTGGCCATGACGTCTTTGAGGCTGTCGAAGCGGTAAGTTTCCACGCCGACGGAATGAGAAAAACGGGCCATGTGCGGGACTCCTGGAACGGCTCGTTATCGCTACAAAAAGGCAAACCGCACAGCGGTTGTCGCGTGGGCGGTTGCCTGCACCTTAATGAAGCCTCTGCCGGGCCTGGGCGCGGCAGAGGTGCAGCTTACAACCTGTTGTTAAGCGCCTGTCAGCATGGCGTCAGCCGGGGCGCTGGAGCGTTGATGAGCGGTCAGTTGGAAGTAAATGAAACCCGCGGCCATGAAACCGAGGAAGATCAGGCCGATCAGCGTGTTGAACCAGGCCATCGCCACCAGGCAGACCACCGCCAGCAGCAGCGCGATGCCCGGCACGATCGGGTAGCCCGGCGCGCGGAAAGTGCGCACCAGGTTCGGCTCGGTTTTGCGCAGTTTGAACAGGCTGAGCATGCTGATGATGTACATGACGATGGCGCCGAACACCGACATGGTGATCATCGCCGCGGTCAGGGTCATGCCTTGCAGATTGATCAAACCGTCGCTGTAGATGGCTGCGATGCCGATTACGCCGCCGGCGATGATGGCCCGGTGTGGGGTCTGGAAGCGGTTCAGCTTGGCCAGGCCGACCGGCAGGTAACCGGCGCGGGCAAGGGCGAAGAACTGCCGCGAGTAGCCAAGGATGATGCCATGGAAGCTTGCCACCAGGCCGAACAGACCAATCCACACCAGCATGTGCATCCAGGTGGAGTTGTCACCGACCACGGCTTTCATCGCTTGTGGCAGCGGGTCGTTGATATTCGACAGTTGGCGCCAGTCGCCTACACCCCCGGCCATCACCATTACGCCGACCGCCAGGAATACCAGGGTCAGAATGCCGCTGACGTAGGCTCGGGGGATGGTGCGCTTCGGGTCTTTGGCTTCTTCGGCGGCCATTGCGGCGCCTTCGATGGCCAGGAAGAACCAGATGGCGAACGGAATCGCCGCGAACATACCGGGAATCGACGCGATGCTGAAAGAGTCGGAGCCGGCCCAGCCGTTCAGTGCGAAGTTGCTGAAGCTGAAGCCCGGCGCGACCACGCCCATGAACACCAGCAGTTCGGCGACCGCCAGCACGGTGACCACCAGCTCAAAGGTGGCGGCAATGCTGACGCCGAGGATGTTCAGGGTCATGAACACGAAGTAGGCGCCAACCGCCGCATGCTTCGGGTCGAGCTCCGGAAACTGCACGTTCAGATAGGCGCCGATGGCCATGGCAATCGCCGGTGGCGCGAAGACGAACTCGATCAACGTGGCGATCCCGGCGATCAATCCGCCTTTTTCGCCAAAGGCGCGCCGGCTGTAGGCGAACGGCCCCCCTGCGTGAGGAATGGCGGTGGTCAGTTCGGTGAAACTGAAGATGAAACAGGTGTACATCGCCGCCACCATCAGCGCGGTGACCAGAAAGCCCATGGTGCCTGCCGAGCCCCAGCCGTAACTCCAGCCGAAGTATTCGCCGGAAATCACCAGGCCGACGGCGATACCCCATAAATGCAGGGTGCCGAGTGTAGGTTTGAGTGTCGTTGTTGTAGTCATTGCTTACCCGCCCTGAGAGTTGAACAGACCAAAAGACCCACGGATGCACGCAACGCCCATGCCAGCCGCAACAAGTTGTTACGACTGGCAGGGCAGGTTGCGTTTTTAGCTATGTGGAAGGCGTTTCCAGACTTTTTCTGCGTATGAACAGAGAGTTCAAGTCTTAGAAAAAGCCGAGCGGATTGATGTCATAGCTGACCAGCAGGTTCTTGGTCTGCTGGTAGTGGTCGAGCATCATTTTGTGGGTCTCGCGGCCGACGCCGGACTTCTTGTAGCCGCCGAACGCGGCATGGGCGGGGTACAGGTGGTAGCAGTTGGTCCACACGCGACCGGCTTTGATCGCCCGGCCCATGCGATAGGCGCGGTTGATATCGCGGGTCCAGAGGCCGGCGCCGAGGCCGAACTCGGTGTCGTTGGCAATCGCCAGGGCTTCGGCTTCGTCCTTGAAGGTGGTGATGCTGACCACCGGGCCGAAGATTTCCTCCTGGAACACGCGCATCTTGTTGTTGCCCTTGAGCAGGGTCGGCTGGATGTAATAGCCACTCGCCAGGCTGCCGCTGAGTTTTTCCACCTTGCCGCCGGTGAGCAGTTCGGCGCCCTCATTCTTGGCAATTTCCAGGTAGGAGAGAATCTTGTCGAACTGTTGCTCGGAGGCTTGGGCGCCGACCATGGTGTCGGTGTCCAGCGGGTCGCCGCGCTTGATCTGCTCGACCTTCTTCATCACCTCTTTCATGAATGCCGGGTAGATCGACTCCTGCACCAGCGCGCGGGAGGGGCAGGTGCACACCTCGCCTTGGTTGAAGAACGCCAGCACCAGCCCCTCGGCGGCCTTTTCGATGAAGCTCTGCTCAGCCTGCATGATGTCTTCGAAGAAGATGTTCGGCGACTTGCCGCCCAACTCGACGGTGGATGGAATGATGTTCTCTGCCGCGCATTTCATGATGTGCGAGCCGACCGGGGTTGAGCCGGTGAAGGCGATCTTGGCGATGCGTTTGCTGGTGGCCAGCGCTTCGCCGGCTTCCCGGCCGAAACCCTGCACCACATTGAGTACGCCGGCCGGCAGCAGGTCGCCGATCAGCTCCATCAGCACGGTGATGCCCAGCGGCGTCTGCTCGGCGGGTTTCAATACCACGCAGTTGCCAGCGGCCAGGGCCGGGGCCAGCTTCCAGGCGGCCATCAGCAGCGGAAAGTTCCACGGGATGATCTGCCCGACCACGCCCAGCGGTTCATGGATGTGATAGGCCACGGTGTTGCCGTCGATCTCGGCGGCGCTGCCTTCCTGGGCGCGGATGCAGCCGGCGAAGTAGCGGAAGTGGTCGGCGGCCAGCGGGATGTCGGCGTTGAGGGTTTCGCGGATGGCTTTGCCGTTGTCCCAGGTTTCGGTCACGGCCAGCAGTTCGAGGTTGGCTTCGATGCGGTCGGCAATCTTCAGCAGCACCAGCGAGCGTTCCTGGGCCGATGTCTTGCCCCAGGTATCGGCGGCGGCATGGGCCGCGTCAAGGGCCTTGTCAATGTCTTCGGCGGTCGAGCGCGGAAACTCGGCGATCGGCTGGCCGTTCACCGGCGAGAGGTTGGTGAAGTACTGGCCTTTGACCGGTGCGACGAACTCGCCGCCGATGTAGTTGCCGTAACGGGTCTTGAAGGAAACGATGGCGCCTTCGGTGCCGGGGTGAGCGTAAAGCATGGTGAGGTTCTCCTGGCTTTTGTGCTTATTGGGGAGGACGCGCTGCTGCGCTTGTCAAAGCCTAGAGCAAGGGCTGGGCCAGGGTGGCCGAAGTTGCTGTCTAGAGCGGTTGCGCCCCTGGGCTGGAGCGTGGCCAGGGCGGGCTTGTACTGCGGTTGCAACAGGCGCAGTGACAAACTGTCACGCAGGCGGTACAGCCCGTGACTTGCCGGCCAGCGGGGCGTTGCAAAGCCGCGGAGGCTGGGCGATGCTGGGGCAAAGTGGGCGCGCTGAATGCGCGCGGGGCCGTCGCCCAACACTACGCGGAGAACAATAATAATGTCTGCGAATCATCTGAGCCGTCACATGCAGCAGGTGCTGACCGTGGCGCAGGGCAAGGTCCAATCGGCGGGGCCGGCGGCGGATCCGTCGATCGCGCGCTCGTGGCGGCGCTGCCTGGAGGACTATCACCTCGACCCGGCACTGACCATGGCGCCGACGGTGCTGGAGCACGGTCGCGTACTCGAGTGCCGCGAGCGCTTGCAGCAGGTGCTGGAAATCGCCAGTGGCGAGATGAGCAACCTGCATCAGCAGCTGTCCGGTTCCGGTCACGCGGTGTTGCTGACCGATGCCCGCGGGGTGATCCTCAACAGCGTCACCGCCGCCGCCGAGCGCAAGACCTTCGAGCGCGCCGGGCTCTGGCTCGGTGCCGATTGGAGCGAGGCCTGCGAAGGCACCAATGGCATCGGCACCTGCCTGGTCGAGCGGCAGGCGCTGACCATTCATCAGGATGAGCATTTCCGTGGCCGCCATACCGGGCTGACCTGTTCGGCGAGCCCGGTATTCGACTCCCAGGGCGATCTGCTGGCGGTGCTGGATGTGTCCTCGGCGCGCCGTGATGCTTCACGGCAGAGCCAATTTCACACCATGGCGCTGGTCAACCTGTCGGCGAAGATGATCGAGAGCTGCTATTTCCTCCGCCGTTTCGAAGGGCAGTGGCTGCTGCGCTTTCACTTGCAGGCCGAGTATGTCGGGCTGTTCAGCGAAGGTTTGCTGGCGTTCGATGGCGATGGGCGGGTGACTGCGGTGAACCAGAGCGCGATAAACCTGTTGGGCCGTAACCGTGCGGATTTGCTTGGCCAGCCGCTCGAGGCACTGTTCGATTGCCGGCTGGATGAACTGCTCGGTCGTGCCAGCCCGCAGCCGAGCGCCAGCTGGCCGCTGCGTGCGCACAATGGGCGGGCGTTGTTCGCCATGCTCCGGGGCGTGCCGCGCAGTGTGCCGATGCCGCTCGCGCGGCCGGCTCTGGCACTGCCGGTGCAGGCCGCCACTGGGCTGTGCCTGGGCGATGCGGCGCTGCAAAACGATTTTCGCCGGGCCTTGCGGGTGTTCGAGCGCGATGTGCCATTGCTGATCAATGGCGAGACCGGCTCCGGCAAGGAGGCCTTCGCCAAGGCCGTGCACCAGGCCAGCTCGCGGGCCGACAAGGCCTTCGTCGCGCTGAACTGTGCGGCGATTCCCGAAACGCTGATCGAGAGCGAGCTGTTCGGCTATCGCGGCGGCAGTTTCACCGGCGCGCGCAAGGACGGCATGCGCGGCAAGCTGCAGCAGGCCGATGGTGGCACCCTGTTCCTCGATGAAATCGG
Source organism: Pseudomonas sp. KH_027 (assembly GCF_057838565.1). Classification (NCBI taxonomy): domain Bacteria; kingdom Pseudomonadati; phylum Pseudomonadota; class Gammaproteobacteria; order Pseudomonadales; family Pseudomonadaceae; genus Pseudomonas; species Pseudomonas sp. KH_027. The sequence continues at coordinate 4,177,526 of NZ_CM174470.1, read as the reverse complement.
CGATATGCCGCTGGCGCTGCAGACCCGCTTGCTGCGGGTGCTGGAAGATCGCCTGGTGGTGCCGATCGGCGGCGAGCCGCAAGAAGTGAATGTGCGCATCATCAGCGCGACACACCGCGAGCTGGCTGAGCGGGTGCAGACCGGCACCTTCCGCGAAGACCTGTACTACCGGCTCAACGGGTTGGTGCTCGACCTGCCGCCGTTGCGCGCCCGCAGCGATCGTGCGCAGTTGCTCGAACACCTGCTGGCACAGGAGGCGCACGGGCAGAACATCCGGCTTGATGCCGACGCCCGCCAGGCCCTGCTTGACTATGCCTGGCCCGGCAACGTGCGGCAGTTGCGCAATGTGCTGCGCACCCTGGCGGCGCTCTGTGACGATGAGTGCGTGGGGCTGGCGGAGCTGCCACTGGAAATCCGCCAGGCCCTGAAGGTGACGGCCGAGCGGCCGGCGAGCCCGACCAACCCGCTGGAGGATGCCGAGCGCGCCGCCTTGCTCGCGGCACTGGAAGATCAGCGCTGGCACATGACCCGCGTAGCGGAGCAGCTGGGGATCAGCCGCAATACCCTGTACCGCAAGCTGCACAGGCATTCCATCACCCGCGCGCGCCAGGTCTGACGAGTGTTATGCGCAGGAGCGGGCCATGCCCGTGAAGAGCCGATCGCGGGCATGGCCCGCTCCTGCGGCTTTGCGTTTCGCCATCTTCCTGTTGTCTAACCGTCGGCTCATCAGCAAGCGCCTATCTGCGCCCTCTCCCCTGCCGTCCTGTGACAGCGCTATGGCCCCCTCATGGCCGCGTGCGGTAACCTGCCGGGCAGTTTCTTCGGGCCGCGCAGCCCGTTTTTGAGGTCGCCTTCAAGGTAAATCATGCACATCCATATTTTGGGCATTTGCGGTACGTTCATGGGCTCGCTGGCCGTGCTGGCGAAAGAGCTGGGTCACCGTGTCACCGGCTCCGATGCCAATGTTTACCCGCCGATGAGCACGCAGTTGCAGGCCCAGGGCATCGAGCTGACGCAGGGCTACGATCCCGTCCAGTTGCAGCCCGCGCCGGATCTGGTGGTGATTGGCAACGCCCTGTCGCGTGGCAACCCCGCGGTCGAGTATGTATTGAACCAGGGCTTGCCCTATGTCAGCGGTCCGCAGTGGCTGGCCGATCATGTGTTGCAAGGGCGCTGGGTGCTGGCTGTGGCCGGCACCCACGGCAAGACCAGTAGCAGCAGCATGCTCGCCTGGGTGCTGGAACACGCCGGCATGAGCCCGGGCTTTTTGATTGGCGGCGTGCCGCAGAACTTTGGTATTTCCGCGCGCTTGGGCGGTACGCCGTTCTTCGTGGTCGAGGCCGATGAGTACGACAGCGCCTTTTTCGACAAGCGCAGCAAGTTCGTCCACTACCGCCCGCGCACCGCCATCCTGAATAACCTGGAATTCGATCATGCGGATATTTTCCCCGATCTGGCGGCGATCGAGCGGCAGTTCCACCATCTGGTGCGCACCATTCCCGGTGACGGTCTGATCATCCACCCGACCTCGGAAGCCGCGCTCAAACGCGTGCTCGAGATGGGCTGCTGGACCCCGGTACAGACCACCGGTGCCGATGGCCAGTGGCAGGCGCGCCTGCTCAGCGCCGATGCTTCGCGCTTCGAAGTGAGTTTCGCCGGCAAGGTCGAAGGCGTGGTCGACTGGCCGTTGACCGGCCAGCACAACGTCGCCAACGCCCTGGCCGTGCTGGCCGCGGCGCGGCATGTCGGTGTCGTACCGGCACAGGGCATCGCCGCCCTGTGCCTGTTCAAGAATGCCAAGCGGCGCATGGAGAAAGTCGCCGAGATCAACGGCATCACCATCTATGACGACTTCGCCCACCACCCGACGGCGATTGCCACCACCCTCGATGGTTTGCGCAAACGCATTGGCGCCAGCAAATTGATCGCCATCGTCGAGCCGCGCTCCAACTCTATGAAGCTCGGTGCCCATCGCGCCGGCCTGCCGGAATCGGTCGTGCAGGCTGACTCGGTGTACTGGTACGCGCCGGCTAACCTCGGCTGGGACCTGGCCGCGACCGTGGCGTCATCCAAGGTGCCGACCCGGGTCTGCGATTCGCTGGAGGCGATCATTGCCGGGGTCAAGGCCGAGGCCGCGCCGGGTACCCAGGTGGTGATCATGAGCAATGGCGGGTTCGGCGGCTTGCACGGCAAGCTGGCGGCGGCCCTGGAGAGCTGAGATGAGTGGTCCTGAGCGCATTACCCTGGCCATGACCGGTGCCTCCGGCGCCCAGTACGGCCTGCGCCTGCTCGACTGCCTGGTGCAGGAAGAGCGCGAGGTGCACTTCCTGATTTCCAAGGCCGCGCAATTGGTGATGGCCACCGAAACCGACGTGACCCTGCCGGCTAAGCCGCAGGCGATGCAGGCGTTTCTCAGCGAATACACCGGCGCGGCGGCTGGGCAGATTCGCGTGTACGGCAAGGAAGACTGGATGGCACCGGCGGCCTCCGGCTCCAGTGCGCCCGGTGCGATGGTGGTGGTGCCGTGTTCGACCGGCACGCTCTCGGCCATTGCCACCGGCGCCTGTAACAACCTGATCGAGCGGGCGGCGGACGTGGCCTTGAAGGAGCGCCGGCAACTGATCCTGGTGCCGCGCGAGGCGCCGCTCTCCAGCATCCATCTGGAGAACATGCTCAAGCTGTCGAACCTCGGCGCGGTGATCCTGCCGGCGGCGCCGGGTTTCTACCATCAGCCGCAGACCATCGATGACCTGATCGACTTCGTCGTGGCGCGCATTCTCAACGTCCTCAATATTCCGCAGGACATGCTGCCGCGTTGGGGCGAGCACCATTTGAGCAGCGATGATTAGACTTCTGCTGATCGTGCTGCTGGCGGGCAACCTGTTCGGTTGCGCGACCACCCGCACCTTGAATGCGGCCAAGCCCGGTGCGCCGGTGGTGTATGCCGGTACGCGCCTGGATTGGTATGCGCTGAATGGCGGCTGTTGCCCGCTGGATCGGTTTGGCGCCGAGGCGCCGACCTATGCCGGTCTCGACCTGCCGGCCAGCGCCTTGCTGGATACGCTGTTGCTGCCGTTGTCGCTGGCCGCGGCGCTGGGCTTCAGCCTTGGCGTCAGTGGCGGGCTGTGACCGGCGGTGCTCAATCGGCCCAGCCGGAATAGACGTAGGTCATCGGTTTGGGGCCTTTCAGGTAACGACGGTCCAGCGCGCCGATATGAAAGCCGCCGGCACTGAGCAGTGCCGGTATATCGCGGTTCAAGTGACAGCCACCGGCCAGCGGTTTCCATAGCGGTGTCAGTCGCTGCTGCCAGCGCACCACGGGCGGATCCGGTGCCAGGCCGTGCTCACAGAACAGCAGACGGCCGCCGGGCTTGAGTACGCGGCGCATCTCCTGCAGCGCCGTCACCGGGTCTGGAATCGTGCACAGGGTAAAGGTACAGACGATGCTGTCGAAACTGGCCGCGGGCGCCTGGATCTGCCCCAGTTCCAGCGCGATCATCTCCACCGCGATGGTGATCCGCGTCACGCGCTCGCGGGCCAGCGCCTGCATTTCCGCCGCCGGGTCGACACCAATGATCCGGGTTACCTTCGCCGGGTCATAAAATTCGAGGTTCAGGCCGCTGCCGATGCCGATCTCCAGCACCCGGCCGTGGGCTTGGGGGACAATTGTCGAGCGCGCCTTCATCACTTCGCCCATGCCGCAGGCGAAGTCGATCAGGTGCGGCAGGATGTGACGGCTGTACAGGCCCATGGGCAACTCCGCGAGTCGAGGCGAGCTATGACCATAGCAAACGCGGTCGTGGGCGGCTGCCGGCTATTCGGTCAAAGTGGCGGACGCAGGGCTTGTCCGCCGTGGACGCGTGCGGTTGCTGTGCTCAAGCCTGTTCAGGGTCTTCAGCCGCGTCGGGCTGGTCACTGTTGTCGGCCGTCACCCCGTCCAGGCACTTGAGCTCGTGCATGCCGCCGCTGTCGGTCAGGCTCCAGCTCTGGGTCGTCGGCGAGTAGGTGGCGGCCAGCAGTTCGGCGCGGGAGAACTGCCATTTGCGCAGGGTGCGGCCGTCCATGCATTCGATCAACAACGCCGGCTCGGCGTCCGCGGCCAGTACGAACTGCCAGGCATGGAGGCCATCGATTTCGAGCATGTCGGCGGTTTCGAGTGCGGCGGGGAGGTTGGTGGCAAGCGTGCTCATGGCGCGGACTCTCATTTGATCGTTAAGGTGCGCCGCGCACAGCGCTAGGGCATGGCGGCGGCGCGAAGGTGTGGGCGGTGCTGACGGCGGTGTTCAACGGCCGAGTTTTCTCAGCTCATCGGACTCGACGACGCGCACGCCGTCCTGTTCTTCCAGTGCCAGGCGCCAGAGCGCACGGGCCAGGGTGCAGGCCTGGATACCACGGTATTTACCCGGCGCCCAGCGCATCAGGGGGGCAGCCAGGCGCTCGCCCAGGCGGAACTCGTTGCGGGTGCCGAGCAGCAGGGATGGCCGGGCGATCGTCAGTTGCGGCCAATCCTGCGCTTTCAGGGCCGCTTCCAGTTCACCTTTGACCCGGTTGTAAAACACCGAGGAGCTGGCGTCGGCCCCCAGTGCGCTGATCACCAGGAAGTGCCGGGCACCGAGGGCGCGGGCCTGCTGGCCGACGGCCAGCACCAGATCAAAGTCGATGGCGCGGAAGGCCTCCTGCGAACCGGCCTGTTTCAGCGTCGTGCCGAGGCAGCAGAAGGCGATATCCACTGGCCCTGTCAGGGTCGACAGCACAGCCTGCAGCTCACCCTGCGGATTATCCAGACGCGGGTGCCCGGCCAGCGGTCGCCGGGTCGGCGCCAGCACACGCTTCACCGTCGGCTCGTTGAGCAGGCGGTCGAGCAGGTGCTCACCGGTCAGGCCGGTGGCTCCTGCGAGCAGAATATGCTGGGGCGTCAGGTACATAAATGGTGTCTCTGGGCTGTTACAGGGGCAGTTTAGTTGCTGGCGTCGGTTTTGTCGGCGGTGAGTGCACGTTCGGCCTGGCTTTCACGCAGCTTGCGCCAGTGCGCGAGTACCGCTTTCGGCGCCCAGATCTGTGGCTCGGAGGGCTCGAAGCCGTCGGCTTTCTCACGCTCGGCGACCTTGTGCTTGGCCAGGTCGAAGGCCCGTTGCAGGTCATCGGTCTGGCTCAAGGCTTCGGCGAACAGGGCGCGGCCGAAATAAGTGAAGTCATTTTCTTCCGAGCAACCAAAGGACACCCGATCGCTGCGCGCCGCGGTGATCACCAGGGTCTTGTCATCCTTCAGCTGTGGGATGAAGCCGCCGGAGAAACACGCGGAAATCACCACGACCTTGTGCCGTTCCTTGAGTGGTTGCAGCAGCGCGGCCAGCTCGCTGGCTGGCAGGTCGGCCAGTTGCAGGCGCGGCTGGTCGAGGTTCAGCTCATGGTTGCGCGAACCGTGGCTGGTCAGGTAGATGAAGATCAGGTCTTCCGCGCCGCTGCGTTCGGCGAGCGCACGCACGGCGCGGGTCAGACTCTCGCGGGTGGCCAGCGGGCGGTCGGCGAAATGGTCGCGGTGGTTGGCCAGGCTGATCTGGCCGCGCGCACCGAAGCGCTCGCCGAGCAACTGGTTGACGTAGTCGGCCTCGCGCAGGAACACGCTTTGCTTGCCGTCACCGGCCAGCGTCAGGCTGTAGAGCTCGACTGTCGGGGTCGATGCGGGAAGCGCGGCGATGGCCTGTTCGAGCAGGCGCCCTTGCTCGAGCAGAGCGATTTCCAGTGGGTCGGGCAGGGCTTGGCCCTGGCTGTCGCGCACGCGCTGGCCGTGCTGCCAGATGCCGGCCCGCACCGTGCCGTCGGCCAAGGTCAGGCTGCCTTGGCCATCGTAACTGTCGTCGGCGAAATGGCCCTGATAGATGCTGCCGTCGGCGAGTGTCAGGCGGCCTTCGCCGTGATAGCGCCAGTTGCTGAACGTGCCTTGGTAGTGGCTGTCGTCGGCGCCGTGGTATTCGCCCTTGCCATTCAGCGAACCCGCAACGAACTGGCCGAGCCAGACGTCGCCGTCGGCGCTTTCGTAGCGGCCCTTGCCGTGGAACTGGTCATCGCGAAAGCCACCGCTGTAGAGGTCGCCGTCGCTGCTTTTGTAGCTGCCGGTGCCGTTCAGTTGGCCGTGCTTGAAGCGCCCGCTGTACTGGTTGCCGCTGTCGTCGATGCGCAGGCCTTCGCCATCGGGCTGGCCCTCGGCGAAGCTGCCTTGGAAGCTGCTGCCGTCGGGCCGTTCGAGTTTGCCGAGGCCGTGGTAGCGATCCTGCTTGAACTCGCCGCGGTAGCTCAGGCCACCTTGCTTGAGGCTGCCTTCGCCGTCCATGCGCGCCAGTTTGAAGCCGCCTTCGTAAGTGCTGCCGTCGCTGTAGGTGAGTTTGCCCTGGCCGTCGAACAGGCCTTGATGAAAGCCGCCGACGTAGCTCTCGCCACTCGGCCCCTGCCATTTGCCGAGGCCTTCCGGTTGGCCGTCCTTGAACGGCCCCTGGAACCAGCTGCCATTGGCGTAGTCGATCCGCCCGGGGCCCTGCAACAGGCCGTCGACCACTTCACCACGGTAGCGGCCGCCATCCGGCAGTACGGCGTTCGCCGGGGTCAGCGGTTCGCCCTCGCCACAGGCGGTGAGCAGCAGTGCGAGGGTCAGGAGAGCCAGGGAGGCTGGAAATAGGCGACGCATGCGAGGCATCCGGATCAAGACGTTCGCGGAAGTATGCCGCAAAGGCGCTGACGCGCGTGCGCGACGATCACAACCTGGAAATGAAAACGGGGCGCTCGAGGCGCCCCGTGGTGACCGACCTGATTCAGACGAAGCAGAGGGTCAGCGGCTCGGCGATATAGGCCGGCTTTTCCTGGCCTTCGATCTCCAGCACGACCTTGGCCTTGAGCAGCCATTGGCCGGGGTTTTTCTCGTTGGCGTCGGTCAGGTTGACGACCAGCCGCACCTTGGAGTTGACCTTGACCGGCTGGATGAAGCGCACGCTGTCGAGGCCATAGTTGACTGCCATTTTCAGGCCCTGCGGCATGATCATGATCTTTTCCATCAGCATCGGCACCAGCGACAGCGAGAGGAAGCCATGGGCGATGGTGGTGCCGAACGGGGTCAGCTTGGCTTTTTCCGGGTCGACATGGATGAACTGGTGGTCGCCCGTGCATTCGGCGAATTGATTGATGCGTTCCTGATCGATGGTCAGCCACTCGGAACGGCCCAGCTCCTTGCCAATATAGTTTTTCAATTCTGCAACGGGTACGAACGACATAGATCCTCCTCGAGGAGACAGGTTTGTTGTTTTTTAATTAAATCCTCGTGGGGCGTAGATCATCATGTGCCGCGCATGGGGTCAAGCCTGGATCGCTCGGGCGAATGGCGGGTTATAGCGGTTTGCTTAGCGTGCTTATAATGGCCGTGCTTGCGCGCTGCAGCGTAATGCCGTGGTGCAAACCGCTGCCGGTTATTCTCGCCAGGGATGTCGGTTGCGCCGCTGCTCGCCGTGACCTGAATCGGAGACTCCCATGCTGCTACGCGGCCTGACCTGGCTGGTGCTGTTCCAATTGCTCGGCACCACCATCAACGTGTTGTTCCTGCCCATGTTGCCCGGGCCGATCATCGGCCTGTTGCTGCTGCTGGTGTTTCTGGTGTGGCGCGGCGAGGTGAGCGAGCCGTTGACGCTGGCGGCCACCAGTCTGCTGCGCTACCTGCCGCTGCTGTTGGTACCCGCCGCGGTCGGCGTGATGGTCTACGCCAAGGCGATTGCCGCGGACTTCTGGGCGGTGGCCGGGGCTTTGAGTCTGTCGCTGGTGCTGTCGCTGGTTTTTGCCGGTTGGCTGATGCAGAAGCTGATCGAGCGGCAAGCGCATCGACGGGAGGACGTATGAGCCCCGACTGGCATGGCGCCTGGCAGGCGCTGATTCACCATCCGTTGTTTGGGGTCGGGGTGACCCTCGGCGCCTATCAGCTGGCGCTGAGCGCTTACGAAAAAACCCGCTGGGTATTCCTGCAGCCGGTGCTGGTGTCGATGCTGGCAGTGATCGGCGTGTTGCTGGCCTGCGGCCTGAGCTATGTCGAGTACCGCAAAAGCGCCGAGGTGCTGACGGTCTTCCTCGGCCCCGCGACCGTGGCGCTTGCGGTGCCGCTGTTTCTGAACCTGCGGCGAATTCGCCAGCTGCTCTGGCCGACCGTGCTGACCCTGGTGGTCGGCGGGGTGCTGGCGACCGTATTGGGCGTGGCGCTGGCCTGGCTGTTTGGCGCCGAGCATATGATGTTGATGAGCATGGCACCCAAATCGGTGACCTCGCCGATTGCCATGCTGGTGGCGGAGCAGATTGGCGGCATCGCCGCCCTGGCCGCGGTGTTCGTGCTGATCACCGGGGTGATTGGCGCGATCCTCGGTCCCGAGCTGCTGCGCCGCTTTGGCGTGCACCATCACGCCGCGCAAGGCATAGCCCTCGGCCTTACCGCGCATGCGGTCGGCACGGCGCGGGCACTGCAGGAAAGCGAGGAGTGTGGTGCCTTCGCGGCGCTGGCGATGAGTTTGATGGGGGTCGCCACGGCGGTGTTGCTACCCTTGGTTGTAGCGTTGATGGTGTGATATCCGGGCCACTGGCGCAGACGCCCGGCCGTGGAAAAGGAGCGTTGGATGATGGTGCCGTTGTTTCCCCTGAATGCAGTGTTATTCCCCGGCAGCGTGCTCGATTTGCAGATTTTCGAGGCGCGCTACCTGGACATGATCAGCGCCTGCATGAAGCGCGACGAAGGCTTTGGCGTGGTCTGCATCCTCGAAGGCGAGGAGGTCGGCGAGGCTGCCGGGCGCTTCGCCGCCGTCGGCTGTGAAGCAGTGATCCGCGACTGGCAGCAGCGCCCGAATGGTTTGCTGGGGATCCGGGTCGAAGGTACGCGGCGGTTCAAGGTCACGCGTGCCGAAGTGCAGCGCGATCAACTGACCACGGCCGATGTCGACTGGCTGGCGGAAGCCGACGAGTGCCCGTTGCTACCCGAGCAAGCCGATTTGGCCGCTTTATTGAGCGCCCTGGCCGAACACCCGATGGTCGCCGAATTGGGCATGGGCGGGGCGGTGACCGGGCAGCAGGCCCTGGCCTACCAACTCGCCTATCTGCTGCCCTTCAGCGTGCCGCAGAAGCTGGAGCTGCTGGTGCTGGATGACCCGCTCCAGCGCCTGGAACATATCCAGCGCCTGCTGGACCAGCTGCAGGGCGAGATGATTGCGTAGGTTGTGAGACGCGCAGCGACGAAGCCCAGCATCCACGCTCTGCGGATTGCACCCCGCCACTGTCATTCCCGCGAAGGCGGGGGCCCGGAAGCAACGACGGCGAGGATCCTAAACTCGCCTCAGTAGCGGTATTGCAGCAGCGCCTGCGGCAACGCCCAAGTGGCGAAGGCGCCGAGCAGGCCGAGGCAGGCCGGCAGAATCAGCCACCAGATGCGTGGCGACAGTGAGGCCAGCGGCGCTTGCCACTGCGTCAGGGTCAGGCTCAGCGCACAGAGGCTGGTGGCCAGCAGCGCGCCGGCGATGATGTCGGTCGGCCAATGCACGCCCAGGTACACCCGTGACAGCGCAATCGCCAGTGCCGGCAAGCAAGCCAACAGCAGCCAGGTGAGCCGCAGCCGTGCCGGCTGGCCGCGCCCGGCCAGAACCCCGAGGGTCAGGAAAAACGCAAAAGCGGCGGAGCTGTGCCCGCTCGGCAGGCTGAAGGTGTGCAGGGGTTCGAGCAGGATCTCGGGACGGGCGCGGGCGACCAGTTGCTTCAGGCCCTGATTGGCCAGGGCGGTGCCGAGCAGGGTGCCGCCGGCGAACAGCAGTGCGCGCCATTGCCGGGTCAGGAGCAGGAGCAGGCCCAGCAGGAGGCCGACGCTGAGCTGGGTGTTGAAGTCGCCGAGGCGGGTAATCAACACCATCAGGCTATCCAGACCGGGTTGGCGCTGTTCCTGCACCAGTGCCATCAGGCCCTGATCGAGTTGCTGCAGATGCTGCCAGCCGATGAACAGCGCCAGCAGCAGCGGCAGGCTCAAGCCGGCCGCCAGCACGCTGGTCCAGCGTTGATTGCGCAGGCTGCTCTGGATGCTCAACCCCAGCAGCGCGGCCAGACCGAGCGCGACCACGGCGGCCTGGCCCCAGAAACCCTCCGGCAGCGGCAGGCGCATGGCGGCGCCGGTGGCCCAGCCCGGCAGCAGGTAGGCCACCGACCAGCCGGCGGCGGCGATCAGGCTGACCAGGATGAAGCGCCCGAGCGGCATGTCGAGCATGCCGGCGACCATCGGCAGCATCGGCCGTAGCGGGCCGATATAGCGGCCGACCAACAGGCTGGCGACGCCATAGCGCTGGAAGTACTGCTCGGCCCCCGCGAGCCATTCCGGATGATGGCGCAGTCCAGGCAGGCGGCGGATGTTTTGATGGAAGCGTCGCCCCAGGGCATAGGACAGCGCATCGCCGAGCAACCCGCCGGTGTAGGCCAGCAGCAGGGTTTCACCCAGGCTGAGGGCGCCGCTGCCGGCCAGTACGGCGATGGCGAACAGCAATACGGTGCCGGGTACGATGATGCCGGCGATAGCCAGGCACTCGATGCAGGCCACCAGGAAAATACTCAGGCCGAGCCACTCCGGGTGTGCGCTTAGCCAGCCGGTCAGGCCGTTGAGCCACTCGGTCATAGGGTTGACTCCTGCTTGGGCGGGTGTTGTTCGATGAGATAAAAGTCGCGTTGCTCGACCTGGCCGCGCCGCAGCGGGTTGCGCGTGCAGTGGCTGGCGTAGGCGGCGTCGACGAACCGGTAGAACAGGTGCTCGTCGCGCCCGCTCGGTATGCCCAGGCGGGTGGTCTGGATGATCTGGGCGGGTGTCTCGCCGACGTCTTCGACGAACAGCCGCTGCCAATCGAAGCGCTGTGCGTCCCAAGTCGATACCTTGAGGCCAAGGGCTTTGCACAGCAGCGTCTGGCCGGCGCAGAGCCTGTCTGGCGGGCGTGCCCGGCCCTGCGCATCGGGATTGTTACGCTGCATCTGCGCCAGGCACTCGGGACCGCTGCGGGTATCGAGAAAGGGGTAGGCCGATTTGATCAACACCGCATTGCCGGCACCCTGGGCGCTGAAGTTCAACGAATCACCGCCGCGGGCGTAATACATATAGATGTGCCCGCCGTCGAGAAACAGCGCGCGACGTTTCATCGTGTAGCCGAGCGAGGCATGGCTGCCTTTTTCCGCGCAGTAATAGGCCTCGGTCTCGATGATCCGCGCCGACAGCCAGTGTTCGCCCACGCGGTGGCGGATCACTTTGCCGAGCAGGGCGCGGGCGAGGGTTTGCGCATCGCGGTCGAAAAAGCTGTCGGGCAGGGGCTGGGCCCGCGGCCAGGGCAGGCTGTTCGAGCGCGGCAAACTAAGGATGGGATCGCTAAGCATTGGCTGTCATCGCAGGGTGGCAGGGCATAGGCTGCGGCGATGATAACAATAAGAGTCTTAAGCATGTCTGAACGAACCCGTGCCGACAGCGCCCATATCAGCCCCAGTGCGCATTACACCGGTTATGTCTGGTATCGCCACCAGTTGGCCGAGCCGGCGTTCGCCACCCCCTTCGGACGCTGGGTGCATGGCCTGCTAAAGCCGGTCACCTGGGGCGCGCGGGTGGTTTTCGGTCTGGATATCGAGACGTTCCTGCTGCAGCGCCATTTGCTCATCGACGCGCGGTTGACCGCGGCCATCGAGCAGGGCGGCGTGCGCCAGGTGGTGGAGATCGCCTGCGGGCTGTCGCCACGGGGGCGGCGTTTCTGCCAGCGCTACCCGGAGCTGCGCTACTTGGAGGCGGATCTGCCGACCATGGCCGTGCGCAAGCGCCTGCTGCTGCATGCCGAGGGCTGGCTGAATGGCCGGAATCAGGTGCGCTCGGTGAATATCCTCGCCGAGCAGGGCGCGCAGAGCCTGGCGACCTTGTTCGCCGGGCTCGATCACAACGAGCCGGTGCTGGTGATTACCGAAGGCCTGGTCAATTACTTCGAACGACCGGTGATCGAGGGTTTCTGGACGCGCCTGGCCGAGCAGCTCAAACCATTCCCGCAGGCGACCTACCTCACCGAGCTCTATCCGGACCTGCGCGAACACCCGCGTTACCGGCAGCTGCGTTGGGGCGTTGAGCTGGTCGGGCGGCTGACGCGCGGTAACTACCCACTGCATTACCGCAATAGCGAGGAAATAGTCGCGGCTTTCGGCGACTGCGGCTTTCGTGCCACTCAGGTGCTCGACCCCGATGCACACGGCGCTGCCCTCGGCCTGCCGCCGATGGCTATGCCGAGCCTGGTGCGGGTGATCGAGGCGCGGGTGTGACGAGCGCGCGGGCTCTAGGCGCAGGCCATCGCGGGTAGCGTCGGCGGGCCGACCAGTTCGGCCAGCGCCGCGCTGGCTTGCGCGTCGGTGTGCGGGAAGATTAGCGCCAGGCCGTTCGCGTCAAGGCGCAGGGGCAGTAGCGCCAACGCCGGCAACCCGGGTAATTGCAGTTGCCAGCCACGCAGTGGCGGTGCGCTCGGCAGGTCGCCCTGCAACAGGCCGCCGAAAAAGCCCAGTTCGGCGACCTCGACGGTCCACTCGCCGGTCTCGGCGTGACTCAGGCGGGCCCGGCGATTCAGTGGCGGGCGACGGGCCTCATGGCGTTTCTCCAGGTTCAATAGCTGGCTGCGGGCCAGGCGGGTGGTGCCCGGGCTGACCGGCGGCAACGCCTGACCCTGCAGGAATGGGCCATACAGGCTGGCGCAGGCGCTGCGCCGCTCGAACTGGGCGAGGTGGTCGGCACCGTGGATCAGCGCGCAATCGGCGTCGCCGCAGGCCGCCGCGAAACTGGCGTGCTCCCACGGTTGGGTGAAATGGTCGTGCTCGCCAGCGAGCACCAGGGTCGGGCATGTCGGGTGTTGGCTAAAGCCGCGGAAGCCGAGCAGGCGCTGGCTGTTTTGCCGGTAGCGCTCGGCCTCGGTCGGCGACAGGCGCTGCAGCTGTCGCAACAGGGCTTTGCGAAATGCCGGAGCAATCCCGGTCTCATTCAGGCGCAGGGGGTTCAGCAAGCCGGTCAGCGCGCCTTGGGCAAAGGCCGCTGTCCGGCCTTCGGCCAGCAATGCCAGGCCTTCCTCCAGCAGGCGTCGTGCGCCGGGGCGGGCAAAGGCGGTGATACCGGCCAGTAGCAGGCGTGCGCAGCGCTGCGGATGGCGCGCGGCAAACAGCGCCGCCAGTGCCGAGCCATAGGACAGGCCGATCGGCATCAGCGCGGGCAGCTGCAGTTCTTCGGCAAAAGCGGCGATCAGGTCGGCCAAGGCTTCCAGGCCGAGCTCCGGCGCCAGTTGCAGGTTGCAGCCCTGGCTTGGCAGGTCGAGAAGGATCACCGGGTGTTCGGCGAGCAGTTCGCTGACTTCGCTGCCGAAGGAGCGGAAGCTTTGGAAGGCGCCACCGAGCAGCAGCACTGGCGCGCGCGGGTCGTCGGCGCGCGCTGCGTAGGCCTGGTAGTGCAGGCGCCAGCCACCCAGCTCGAGTGTTTGGGTGGCGCTGCTGAGTAGCGTGGCGCTGTAATCGGTGCGGTAACGCATGGCGAGCACTCCGGCGTCTTGTGTGCATGCAGCGAGCGCGGCCCGGTTGAGGGGCGCTGAGCTGAAGGTAAACATCGGCAGGGCTTTTGTTTACCTAACCTTCGGGCGGCGCTGAGCAGCGGGTGTAACCGTCTCGCCGCTGGGGCCTGGCGACGGCGGCGAAGGGCGTTACCGCAGGCCATATTGGAACGCGCTGTTTACCACCCGCCCGACGCCGCTGGGCGTGGGGCGGCTGCGCCGCTATAATCAGCCGCTTTCCTCATTGCCAGACCACCGAGACCATGACTGAGTCCGTGCTCGACTATATGACCCGCCTGGGCCGCGCCGCGCGCCAGGCCTCACGCGTAGTGGCGCGCGCCAGTACCGCGCAGAAGAATCGCGCCCTGCTCGCCGCTGCCGATGCCCTGGATGCCGCACGCGTCGAATTGGCCGCGGCCAACGAACAGGACCTGGTCGCCGGGCGTGCCAATGGCCTCGAGCCCGCGCTGCTCGACCGCCTGGCCCTGACGCCGGCGCGCGTCGACGAGATGATCGAGGGCCTGCGTCAGGTCGCCAAGCTGCCGGACCCGATCGGTGAGATTCGCGACATGCGCTACCTGCCGTCCGGTATCCAGGTCGGCAAGATGCGCGTACCGCTGGGGGTGATCGGCATCATTTACGAGTCACGGCCGAACGTGACCATCGATGCCGCGAGCCTGTGCCTGAAGTCCGGCAATGCGACCATCCTGCGCGGCGGCTCGGAAGCCATTCACTCCAACCAGGCGATTGCCGTCTGCATCCAGCGCGGCCTGGCCGAAGCCGGCTTGCCGGCGGACGCGGTGCAGGTGGTGGAAACCACTGATCGCGCCGCCGTAGGCGCGCTGATCAGCATGCCGGAATTCGTCGATGTGATCGTCCCGCGTGGTGGCAAGGGCCTGATCGAGCGCGTCAGCCGCGATGCCAAAGTACCGGTGATCAAGCACCTGGACGGCATTTGTCACGTCTATATCGACGTCGCCGCCGACCTCGACAAGGCCATCCGCATTGCCGACAACGCCAAGACCCAGCGCTACGCGCCATGCAACACCATGGAAACCCTGCTGGTGCACGCCGCCATCGCGGGCCGTGTGCTGCCGCCGTTGGCGACTATCTACCGTGACAAGGGCGTGGAGCTGCGCGGTTGTCCGCGCACCCGCGAGCTGCTCGGCAGCGATGTGCTGGAAGCGACCGAAGAAGACTGGCGCACCGAGTACACCGCGCCGATCCTGTCGATCCGCATCGTCGACGACCTGGCGCAGGCCATCGAGCACATCAATCACTACGGTTCGCACCACACCGACGCCATCGTCAGCGAGAATTTCAGCGATGCCCGGCGCTTCCTCACCGAAGTGGATTCGGCCTCGGTGATGATCAACGCCTCGACGCGCTTCGCCGATGGCTTCGAATACGGCCTGGGCGCGGAAATCGGCATTTCCACCGACAAGCTGCACGCGCGCGGCCCGGTCGGCCTGGAAGGCCTGACCAGTGAGAAATACGTGGTGTTCGGCGACGGTCACGTGCGTACTTGATGATGAGGGCACACCCTAAGCGCATCGGCGTATTCGGTGGCACCTTCGATCCGATCCATATCGGCCACCTGCGTGGCGCGCTTGAGGTGGCGGAGCAGCTCGGTCTGGCGGAGCTGCGGCTGATCCCCAGCGCCCGCCCGCCGCATCGCGATCTGCCGCAGGTATCGGCTGCCGATCGTTTGGCGATGGTCGAGCAGGCGGTAGCCGGCGTGGCGTTGTTGACGGTGGATGACCGCGAGCTCAAGCGCGACAAGCCGTCTTACAGCATCGACACCCTGGAGTCGTTGCGCGCCGAGCTGGCGGTTGATGACCAATTGTTTTTACTGCTGGGTTGGGATGCCTTTTGTGGGCTGCCGACCTGGCATCGCTGGGAAGAACTGCTGGAGCACTGCCACATCCTGGTGTTGCAACGCCCGGATGCCGACAGCGAAGCGCCGCAAGCGCCGCAAGCGCTGCGCGACGTGCTGGCAGCCCGCAGTGTCAGCGACCCGCAGGCCCTGATTGGGCCGAGCGGACAAATTGCTTTTGTCTGGCAGACGCCGCTCGCGGTATCTGCCACCCAGATCCGGAATCTGCTGGCCAGCGGAAAGTCGGTGCGTTTTCTGGTGCCCGACGCGGTGCTGGCCTATATCAATGCGCGCGGGCTGTACCGCACGCCGAACTGAACACGAGATAAACGAGTCACCTATGAAAAAGTCCGTAATGAAAAGCGAAGAGCTGGTTAAGTTGGCTGTCGCTGCCCTTGAAGATATCAAGGCCCAAGACATCACCACCATCGATGTGCGCGAAAAAACCAGCATCACCGATTTCATGGTGATCGCCACCGGTACCTCCAACCGCCACGTCAAATCGCTGGTCGATAACGTGCTGGAGAAGGTCAAGGAAAAAGGCGTGCGTCCGTTGGGCAGCGAAGGCCTGGACACCGGCGAGTGGGCGTTGCTCGACTTGGGCGATATCGTCGTTCACGTGATGCTGCCGACCGCGCGCCAGTTCTACGACCTGGAGCGTCTGTGGCAGGGCGCCGAGCAAAATCGGGCACAGAACAGTGCCGAGCAGTTCAGCTCCGACACCGAGTAAGGTCGGCCATTGCGCCTGCGCCTGATCGCCGTTGGTTCACGCATGCCGCGCTGGGTGGAGGATGGTTGGCAGGAATATGCCAAGCGTCTGCCCGCCGAGCTGCCGCTGGAACTGGTGGAAATCCCCCTCAACACCCGTGGCAAGAATGCCGACGTGGTCCGCCTGATCCGTCAGGAGGGTGAAGCCATGCTGGCGAAAGTGCAGCCGGGCGAGAAGATCGTCACGCTGGAGGTCGAGGGGCGGCCGTGGAGTACCGAGCAATTGGCGGTCGAGCTGGATCGTTGGCGCCTGGATGCGCGCACCGTCAATCTGATGGTCGGTGGCCCCGAGGGCCTGGCACCCGAGGTGCAGGCCAGAAGTGAGCAACGCTGGTCGTTGTCGCCGCTGACCTTGCCGCATCCGCTGGTGCGGATATTGATCGGCGAACAGATTTATCGCGCCTGGACAGTATTGTCCGGGCACCCTTATCACAAGTAAGAGGCTCTAGAGCCTAGTTATGCCGCAGCCGATCCGCCTGAAGGACCACGAAAAGGACGCCCGCCAAGTGCGCAAGCGCGTACTGGTGGGCGCTGGCGCCATCCTTTTCTTGATCAGTGTGCTGGTCGCCCGGTTGTATTACCTGCAGGTGGTGCAGTACGAGTACCACTCGACGCTGTCGGAGAATAACCGCGTTCACGTCCAGCCGATTCCGCCGACTCGCGGGCTGATCTTCGACCGCAATGGGGTGATCATCGCCGACAACCGCCCGAGCTTCAGCCTGAGCATGACCCGCGAGCGGGCCGGCGACTGGCGGCAGGTGCTGGATGTGATCGCCGAAGTGCTGGAGCTGAGCCAGGAAGATCGGGCGCTGTTCGAGCGGCGGATGAAGCAGGGCCGGCGGCCGTTCGAGCCGGTGCCGATCCTGTTCGAACTGAGCGAAGAGCAGATCGCCCGTATCGCGGTGAATCAGTTCCGCCTGCCGGGCGTCGAGGTGGTCGCGCAACTGGTGCGGCATTACCCACAGGGCGAGCATTTCGCCCATTCGGTGGGCTATGTCGGGCGGATCAACGAAGCCGAGCTGAAGGTGCTCGACCCGGTCAACTACAGCGGCACCCACCATATCGGCAAGACCGGCATCGAGCGCTTCTACGAAAGTCAGCTGCATGGCCAGGTCGGCTACGAAGAGGTCGAGACCAACGCCCGTGGCCGTGTGCTGCGGGTGCTCAAACGCACCGACCCGACACCCGGCGCGGACGTGATCCTGACCCTCGATATCCGCTTGCAGGAGGCCGCCGAGGCGGCGTTGGGCGGGCGGCGCGGCTCGGTGGTGGCGCTCGACCCGAATACCGGCGAGGTGCTGGCGATGGTCAGTCAACCGAGCTTCGACCCCAATCTGTTCGTGACCGGTATCGGCTTCAAGGCCTATTCGGAGCTGCGCGACTCGATCGATCGGCCGCTGTTCAACCGCGTGCTGCGCGGCTTGTATCCGCCTGGCTCGACCATCAAGCCGATGGTCGCGGTCGCCGGGCTGGACAGTGGCGTAGTAACGCCGGCCTCGCGGGTATACGACCCGGGCTTCTACCAGTTACCCAATTACGACCATAAATACCGCAACTGGAACCGCACCGGTGACGGCTCGGTGAACATGGAGATGGCCATCATGCGCTCCAATGACACCTACTTTTACGACCTGGCGCATAAGCTCGGGATCGACCGGCTGCACAGCTATATGACCCGCTTCGGCATCGGTCAGCGGGTTTCCCTGGACATGTTCGAGGAGTCCGGCGGGCTGATGCCGTCGCGCGAATGGAAACGTGCGCGCTACCGTCAGGCCTGGTACCCGGGTGAAACTCTGATCCTTGGGATCGGCCAGGGCTATATGCAGGCCACTCCGCTGCAATTGGCCCAGGCCACGGCGCTGGTGGCCAACCATGGCAAATGGATTCGCCCGCATCTGGCGAAAACCATCGAGGGCCTGCCGCCGGTCGACCCCAATCCGTTGCCGGACATCGTGCTGCGTGATCCGGGTATCTGGCAGCAGGTCAGCAACGGCATGCAGATGGTGATGCACGGCCCGCGCGGCACCGCGCGCAAGGTCGGCGACGCGGCGGCGTACCGGATTGCCGGTAAAAGCGGCACGGCGCAGGTGGTGGCGATCAAGCAGGGCGAGAAGTACGACCGCTCCAAGGTGCAGGAACGGCATCGCGACCATGCGCTGTTCATCGGTTTCGCCCCGGCGCAAAGCCCGAAGATCGCGGTGGCGGTGATGGTCGAGAACGGCGAGTCCGGTTCCGGCGTCGCCGCGCCGGTGGTCAAGCAGGTGATGGATGCCTGGCTGCTCGGCGAGAACGGTCAGTTGAAACCTGAGTTCGCGCCACCTTTGAGTGTCGAGGCGCCCCAACTATGAACAGTAATTTCGACCGTACCCTGTCCAACGAAGACGTGATGCGCCGCCGCGCCAGCCTGCTGCAGCGCCTGCATATCGACGGTCTGTTGCTCTTGCTGCTGCTGGTGTTGGCCACCGGCAGCCTGTTCGTACTGTATTCCGCCAGCGGCAAGAACTGGGACCTGCTGATCAAGCAGGCCAGTTCGTTCGGCTTGGGGCTGCTGGGGATGTTCGTGATCGCCCAGTTCGAGCCGCGCTTCCTGGCGCGCTGGGTGCCACTCGGTTACGTGATCGGTGTCGGCTTGCTGGTGGTGGTCGATGTAATGGGCCACAACGCCATGGGCGCCACGCGCTGGATCAACATCCCCGGGGTGATTCGCTTCCAGCCGGCGGAGTTCATGAAAATATTGATGCCGGCGACCATCGCCTGGTACCTGGCCAAGCGCAGCTTGCCGCCGCGCCTGAAGCACCTGTTGATCAGCTTGGCGATGATCGGGGTACCGTTCGTGTTGGTGGTCCGCCAGCCGGACCTGGGCACCTCGCTGCTGATCCTCGCCTCGGGGGCCTTCGTGCTGTTCATGGGCGGGCTGCAGTGGCGCTGGATTCTCGGTGCGGTGGCGGCGGTGGTGCCGGTCGCCGTGGGCATGTGGTACTTCGTCATGCATGAGTATCAGAAGCAGCGGGTACTGACTTTCCTCGACCCGGAGAGCGATCCGCTGGGCACCGGTTGGAACATCATCCAGTCGAAAGCCGCGATCGGTTCGGGTGGGGTGTTCGGCAAAGGCTGGCTGCTCGGCACCCAGTCGCACCTGGATTTTTTGCCGGAAAGCCATACTGACTTTATCATTGCGGTGCTGGGGGAAGAGTTCGGCCTGGTCGGCATCTGCCTGTTGCTGCTTGTTTACGCACTGTTGATCGCGCGCGGGCTGGTTATTACTGTCCAGGCGCAGACGCTGTTCGGTAAGCTGATGGCCGGCAGCCTGACGATGACCTTCTTCGTTTATGTATTCGTCAATATCGGCATGGTCAGTGGCCTGCTGCCGGTAGTAGGGGTGCCGCTGCCTTTCATTAGTTACGGCGGAACTTCGCTGGTGACGCTGATGTCAGGTTTTGGGGTCTTAATGGCAATCCACACGCATCGTAAGTGGATTGCCCAGGTTTGATTGGGGTGAGGGATTTAATGCTAGGTTTGCGTCGCTGGGCTTCTCGCACGGCACCTTGGGTCGGCCTCGCTGGCATTTGTGGTTTCGCCCAGCAGGCGCTTGCCGCTGATTATGAGGGCTCGCCGCAAGTCGCCGAGTTCGTCGCGGAGATGACCCGCGATTATGGCTTTGCCGGTGAGCAGCTGTTCAGCCTGTTTCGTGACGTCGAGCGCAAGCAGACGATTCTCGATGCCATTTCCCGCCCGGCGGAGAAGGTCAAGCCCTGGAAAGACTACCGGCCGATCTTCATCACCGATTCGCGGATTTCCCGTGGGGTGGATTTCTGGCGCCAGCACGAAGCCGCGTTGACCCGTGCCGAGCAGGAATATGGCGTGCCGGCCCAGGTGATAGTCGCGATCATCGGCGTGGAAACCTTCTACGGCGGTAATACCGGCAGTTACCGGGTGATCGATGCGCTCTCGACACTGGGCTTCGATTATCCGCCGCGGGCCGAGTTCTTCCGCAAGGAACTCAAACAGTTCCTCCTGCTGTCGCGCGAGCAACAAGTCGATCCGCTGACCCTCAAAGGCTCCTACGCCGGCGCCATGGGCCTGCCGCAATTCATGCCGAGCAGCTTTCGCGCTTATGCGGTGGACTTCGACGGCGATGGCCATATCAACATCTGGAGCGATCCGGATGATGCGATCGGCAGCGTTGCCAGCTACTTTAAACGGCACGGCTGGGTGACCGGCGAGCCGGTGGTGAGCACCGCACAGGTCAATGGCGAGCAGGCTGACCAGGGCTTGACCCAGGGTCTGGACCCGGTGAAGACGGTTGGCGAGTTGCGGGCGCTGGGCTGGGCCAGCCACGAGGCCCTGCGTGACGATCTGGCGGTTACCGCGTTCCGGCTCGAAGGCGAGGCCGGTCCCGAGTATTGGCTGGGGCTGCCGAACTTTTATGTGATCACCCGCTATAACCGCAGCGCGATGTACGCCATGGCCGTGCATCAGCTGTCCGATCTACTGGTCCAGGCACGGGGCACCAAGTGATGCAGGCACTGCCGACCAAGCTGGTCGCCTATGGCGCGTTGGCGCTGTTGCTGGCCAGTTGTTCCACCCGTCAGGCTCCGCAGCCCAAGCCCTCGCCGGCGCTTTCCGGGCCGGGTGACTTCGCGCGCCCGCACCGCGATGGCGCGCCCTGGTGGGATGTCGATGTGTCGCGGATTCCCGACGCGGTGCCGATGCCGCATTACGGCGCCTACAAGGCCAACCCTTATACGGTGCTGGGCAAGACCTATTACCCGATGCCCGATGCGCGGCGCTACCAGGCTACCGGCACGGCGTCCTGGTATGGCACCAAGTTTCACGGCCAGGCCACGGCCAATGGCGAGAAATACGACCTCTACGGCATGAGCGCGGCGCACAAGACCCTGCCGCTGCCCAGCTATGTGCGGGTCACCAACCTGGACAACGGCAAGAACGTGATCCTGCGGGTCAACGACCGAGGCCCGTTCTACTCCGACCGGATCATCGACCTGTCCTTCGCCGCGGCGAAGAAGCTCGGCTATGCCGAAAGCGGCACCGCACGGGTCAAGGTCGAGGGCATTGATCCGCACGAGTGGTGGGCGCAGCAAGGGCGTCCGGTGCCGCTGGTGCTGGCTCAGCCGCAAATGGCCCAGAGCCAGCCGCAGCCGGCAGTACAAACCATCGCCCAGGCCGTCGCCCAGCCGGTCGAGCAGTACACGCCGCCGCCTCAGCAGCATGCCGCGGCCGTCCTGCCGGTGCAGATCGACGCAAAAAAAAACGCTTCAGTCGGAGCCTCTGGCCTGTTTCTCCAAGTGGGCGCCTTCGCCAATCCGGACGCTGCCGATCTGCTCAGAGCCAAGCTGAGCGAGACGGTGAGTGCGCCGGTGTTTATCAGCTCGGTGGTGCGCAACCAGCAGACGCTCCATCGCGTGCGCCTGGGGCCGGTAAACACGCCGGGTGAAGCCCAGCAACTGCAAGACAGCGTGCGGCTGGCCAATCTGGGTCAGCCCACCCTGGTGAAGCCGGAATAACGACTTCGCCCGATTTTTTGCCCGCAAGGGCCTGTATGCCATTAGCTACTTCGAGAGACGGATGAATATCACCACCTTTACGCAACGCTTGAGTCTTGCTGTTCTGTTGATTGCAGCCCCCGCTGCCTGGGCGGCTGAGCAGGTTATTCCGGCACCGCCGCAACTGGCGGCCAAGGCTTACGTGCTGATGGATGCCGCGAGCGGGAACGTGCTGGTCGAGAACAATGGCGATCAGCGCCTACCGCCGGCCAGCCTGACCAAGTTGATGACCGCCTATATGGCGACGCTGGAAATTCGTCGCGGCCAGATTGGCGAGAGCGACCTGGTGACGGTCAGCGAAAATGCCTGGCGCACCGGCGGCTCGCGGATGTTCATCCAGGTCGGTACCCAGGTATCGGTCAGCGACCTGCTGCACGGCATCATCATCCAGTCCGGTAACGACGCCAGCGTGGCGATCGCCGAGCATATCGCCGGCAGCGAAGATGCGTTCGCCGACATGATGAACACCGCGGCGCAAAAGCTCGAGATGAGCGGCAGCCACTTCATGAACGCCACCGGTCTGCCCAACCCCGAGCACTACTCCACGGCCCACGACATGGCCCGCCTGGCTCGCGCGATCATCTACGAAGACCCGGCGCACTACGCCATCTACTCGCAGAAAGAGTTCTTCTGGAACAACATCAAGCAGCCCAACCGCAACCTGCTGCTGTGGCGCGACAAGACGGTCGACGGTCTGAAAACCGGCCACACCGAAGAAGCCGGCTACTGCCTGGTGTCCTCGGCCGTGCGTGATGGCATGCGCCTGATCTCCGTGGTGTTCGGCACCAACAGCGAGCAGGCCCGGGCGGCGGAAACCCAGAAGTTGCTGACGTACGGTTTCCGTTTCTTCGAAACCCAGACCTTCTATCAGAAGGGTGCCGAGTTGGCGCAATCGCCGGTGTGGAAAGGTGCCGTTCGTCAGGTCAAGGCCGGCCTGGCCCAGGATCTGACCCTGACCCTGCCCAAGGGCCAACTGAAGAAGCTGGCAGCCAGCATGAGCATGACGCCGCAGTTGGTCGCACCGATCAAGCAAGGCGATGTGATCGGCAAGGTTGAGGTCAAACTGGGCGATACCGTGGTGCACAGCGCCGACCTGATTGCCCTCGAAGCGGTCGACGAAGGTGGCTTCTTCCGCCGCGTGTGGGATAGCATTCGGCTGTTCTTCTACGGTTTGTTTAACTGACCTTGGCAGCAGCATGCCTGGTTGCCATAAGCGCCGGGCGTGCCGCTGCTCTTGCGAATCACGAGTTCGCTGAGACTATTTAGTTGAAACCATGACTGACGCCAAATCCGTAACCATCGAATTTCCCTGCGAGCGTTACCCGATCAAAGTGATCGGCGATGCGGGCGCGGGCTTTGCCGATCTGGTCATCGAAATCCTCGGCCGCCACGCGCCCGATCTCGATGTCGGCACCCTGGTGCTGCGTGATAGCCGCAATGGCCGTTATCAGACCGTGCAACTGCTGATCACCGCCACCAGTATCGAACAACTGCAAGGCATCAATAGCGACCTGCGTGCCACCGGGCGCGTACACATGGTGCTCTGATGCCGTCGAGCCTGGGCGTTCGCGAGCTCGGCCAGGTGCCCTATGAGCCGACCTGGCACGCCATGCAACGCTTCACCGACACCCGTGGGCCGCTGACGCCGGACGAAATCTGGCTGTTGCAGCATCCGCCGGTGTTCACCCAGGGCCAGGCCGGCAAGGCCGAGCACGTGTTGTTTCCCGGCGACATCCCGGTGGTCAAGGTCGACCGTGGCGGTCAGGTCACCTACCACGGCCCTGGCCAGTTGGTCGCTTACCTGCTGTTGGACGTGCGCCGCCTGGATATCGGCGTGCGCGAGCTGGTCAGCCGCATCGAGTTGAGCTTGATCGATCTGCTCGCCAGTTACGGGGTGACCGCCGTAGCCAAGGCCGATGCGCCGGGGGTCTATGTCGACGGGGCGAAAATCGCCTCGCTGGGTCTGCGGATTCGCAATGGCCGCTCCTTTCATGGCCTGGCGTTGAATGTGGACATGGATTTGCAGCCGTTCGGGCGGATCAACCCCTGCGGCTATGCCGGGCTGGCCATGACCCAGCTGCGTGATTTGGTTGGCCCAATAGAATTTGCCGAGGTAAGTGCCCGGCTGCGTGCGCAGCTCGTCAAACACCTCGACTACGCTGAACAGACGACCCTGACGGGCGGAATTGAATCGCTATGAGCACTCTGGAAGTAACGGGCAAAGGCCCGGCAAAAGTGGAAATGGGCGTCAAGTTGCGTGGCGCGGAAAAGCTTGCGCGGATTCCGGTGAAGATCATTCCGACCGATGAGCTGCCCCGCAAGCCCGACTGGATTCGCGTGCGCATGCCGATCTCCCCCGAGGTCGACCGCATCAAGCAGTTGCTGCGCAAGCACAAGCTGCACAGCGTGTGCGAGGAAGCGTCCTGCCCGAACCTCGGCGAATGCTTCTCCGGCGGCACCGCGACCTTCATGATCATGGGCGACATCTGTACCCGTCGCTGCCCGTTCTGCGATGTAGGCCACGGCCGGCCGAAACCGTTGGATGTCGACGAGCCGATGAACCTGGCGGTGGCCATCGCCGATCTCAAGCTCAAATACGTGGTGATCACCTCGGTGGACCGCGACGACTTGCGCGACGGTGGCGCCCAGCACTTCGTCGATTGCCTGCGCGAGATCCGCAAGCTGTCGCCGGGCGTGCAGCTGGAAACCCTGGTGCCGGATTACCGCGGGCGCATGGATGTGGCCCTGGCGATCACCGCCAACGAGCCGCCGGATGTGTTCAACCACAACCTGGAAACCGTGCCGCGCCTCTACAAGGCCGCGCGTCCGGGCTCGGACTTCGAGTGGTCGCTGGACCTGTTGCAGAACTTCAAGAAGATGGTGCCGCATGTACCGACCAAGTCCGGCCTGATGCTCGGCCTGGGCGAGACCGACGAGGAGGTGATCGAAGTCATGCAGCGCATGCGCGAACACGATATCGACATGCTCACCCTCGGCCAGTACCTGCAACCCTCGCGCAGTCACCTGGCGGTGCAGCGTTTCGTGCATCCAGACGTGTTCGCCTGGTTCGCCGAAGAAGGCACCAAGATGGGCTTCAAGAATGTCGCCTCCGGCCCGTTGGTGCGTTCCTCGTACCATGCCGACCAGCAGGCGCACAGCGCGAAGAACGGCTAAGCGCGGCCGCGCTCAAGCAAAAAGGGCGACCCAGTGGGTCGCCCTTTTTGTTTATGTTCGCTCGACTCGTTCTATCGGTTGTTCCCGTGCTGGCGGGAGCCCATTAAGCCGCTAGCGGTTCGAGCGCAACCCATCCAGCAGCTCATGGCTCGGGTAGCCATCGGCCGGCAGCTTCAAGGTCTGCTGGTAGTCCCGCACCGCTTTACGCGTGTTGGCACCGATGATGCCGTCGGCGGCACCGGGGTTGAAGCCGCGGGTGGCGAGCAGTTCCTGCAGTTCGATGCGTTCGCTGCGGCCCAGTTGCCGGTCGCTGCGCGGCCAGTCTGCGACGACCTTGCTGCTCGCGCCGCGGATGCCGTCGGACAGCAGGCCCACGGCCAGGGCGTAGGACGAGGAGTTGTTGTACCTGAGGATGCTGCGAAAGTTGCTCATCAACAGGAAGGCCGGACCCCGATGGCCGGCCGGCAGCAGCAAGGTGGCCGACTCGCCGGCCAGTGCCGGGTTGGTCGCGGCATTGATCGGTTGTACGCCAAGGGTGGCCCATTCGGCCAGGCTCTTGCGCTGTTCCGGGTCGGCCAGGGCATAGTCGAAGCCACTCGGCAGCCGTACTTCAAAGCCCCAGGGCTGCCCGTGTTTCCAGCCGGAAGCTTGCAGGTAGTGGGCGGCGGACGCTAGGGCGTCGGCTGGCGAGTTCCACAGGTCGCGGCGGCCGTCGCCGTCGAAATCCACCGCGTGCTGGTTGTAGGTGGTCGGCATGAATTGCGTTTGGCCCATGGCGCCCGCCCAGGAGCCGATCAGGCGTTCCGGGCTGATATCGCCGTGTTGCAGAATCTGCAGGGCGGCCAGCAGTTGCTCGCGCCAGAACCCCTGGCGCCGGCCTTCGTAAGCCAGGGTGGCGAGCGAGCGGATTACGCTGTTGCTGCCGATATTGCTGCCGTAAGCGCTTTCCATGCCCCAAATGGCCACCAGGGTTTCGCTCTGTACCCCGTAGCGTTGTTCGATGCTGTTGAGCGTCGCGCTGTGCTGCGCCTGTTGTGCTTGGCCGCGAGCGATACGGCTGGCGGTTACGGCACCGTCCAGGTATTCCCAGATCGGTCGGGTGAATTCCGGCTGGCTGCTGTCGGCGGCGAGTACCGCCGGGTCCAGGGCGATGCCGGCAAAGGCGCGGTCGAACAGGCTTGGGCTGATACCGGCGGCCAGCGCATCGACGCGCAACTGGTTGCGCCAGTCGGCAAAGCTCAAGGCGGGTGTTGGCAGGCTCGGCTGCACGTTGGCGCTGGGCTTGCTGCTGACACTGGCGGTTGTGGGCTTGGTGCTCGTCGCTGCCTGGGTGGGCGCTTCGGCGCAGGCGGTCAGCAGGCTCAGGTTGAGGCTCAGGGCGGCGCAGGCAAGGGCGCGCGGGGATAGGTTCAGCATCGGTGCTCTCACAGCTTTTTTGCGAGCGGCAACCTTAACATGCTGAGGCCGGTGTGGGTTTTCAGGCCGCCAGAAAGACCGAAGCCTCCCAGTTGTTAGACGGGGAGGCTTCGCGGCGGTAGCTGCCTTTGCCCTTGCCGGGTTTTTCCTGGCGGCAGCGGAACAGCGGTTGGGCGATCAGGGATTTGGCCTTGTTCGGGCCGTGCTTGTGGTGTTTGGCCATGGGCCGATGCTCCTGTGGGGCTGCACGGTGCAGTCGCGCGGATCATCGGCCAGCTGTGCGGGAAAGTCCAGATGCGCCAGGCGCCCGTTACTCGTGCGGCAATGCCAGGCGTTGGCCGGCGAGCAGCAGGGTCAGGCGGCTCAGGTCGATCCATGGGTCGCCTGCGGCCTGGCCTTTGATCTGCGCGTCGATACGCTGCGCGTCCATCAGCATGTTCGCCCAGCGTGCCGCGGAGTGCCGCTGCAGGGCCTTGCTGACCAGCGGCCGGCGCTTGTCCCAGACCGGCGGGCGGGCTTGGCTGAAGGCTTTGTCCAGCGGCACGCCCTGGCTGTATTGCTGCGCCAGGTTGGCCAGCAGGCGCAGTTCGCGGGCCAGCGCCCAGAGAATCACGGCGGTCTCCACGCCTTCGCCACGCAGGCCTTCGAGGGTACGCAGGGCATGCGCGGCCTCGCCATTGAGTGCGGCGTCGATCAGGCCGAAAACATCGAAGCGCGCGCTGTCGGCCACCGCCGCCTGGACGGTGCTGACCTCGACCTGGCCGCCTTCGGCGAGCAGTTTGAGTTTCTCGATTTCCTGGGCCGCCGCCAGCAGGTTGCCTTCGACGCGCGCGGCAATCAGTTCCACGGCCGCCTGGCTGGCGGCCAGCCCGGCTTGGGCCAGGCGCTGGCGAATCCACTGCGGCAGCTGATGGGCGTCGACCGGCCAGATCTGGATGAATTGCGCCTGTTGGCCATCGATCAGCGCCTTGGCCCACTTGGTCTTCTGCGCGCTGCCATCCAGCTTCGGCAGGCTGATCAGCAGCAGGGTATCTTCCGGTGGTCGGGCAAGGTATTCCAGCAGGGCGGCAGTGCCTTTGTCTCCGGGCTTACCGGATGGGATGCGCAGTTCCAGCAGGCGCTTGTCGGCGAACAGCGACATGCTGGCGCCGGCTTGCAGCAGCGTGCCCCAGTCGAAGCTGGCTTCGGCGTTGAACACCTGACGCTCGGAAAAACCCTGGCTGCGCGTCGCAGCGCGGATGGCGTCGGCGGCTTCCTGGCAGAGCAGTGGGTCGTCGCCACTGACCACATACACCGGCGCAAGGGTGCCTTGGAGGTGTTTGCTGAGTTGGGCGGGGTTGAGTTTCATCGGCGGAAAACGACGGGGGCCACAGCGGCGGCCCCGCGTGGCTTACTGAACCTTGATCGGCAGCTGCAGCGGCGATTGCTGCGGCTGGCTTTGCTCGGACTGGCGTGCGGCTTCCAGCGCATCGGCTTCGGCCTTGGCCTTGGCTTCAGCGGTTTGCTGCAGTTGGTCGAGCTGGCTTGGGCTGATCTGCTGCAGGCGTTGCGTCAGTTGCTGGATCAGCTCGCGGCGCATTTCCAGGCGCAGCTCGCCGGCTTCCTGGTCGGAGCCGATCAGGTTGTTTTCGTCCTGGATGTAGACGCTTTGCACTTCCAGCTGGTTGCTCATCAGCAGCAGGTCTTTGGCGCCACGCAGCTCATAGTCGAGGCTCATGGTCAGCTCATATTCCGCGCTGCGGGCACTGCTGGTGTAGCTGGCGGTGCGCCGCTCTTCGCCTTCCTTGGCCAGAACCAGGGTGTACGGGGCGCCGGGATAGATTTTGACGTCGTTGCTTTCCAGAACCTGACGCATTTCTTTGACGGTCGAGCCATAGGCGTCGCGGGCGGTGATGTTGAGCTCCTTGAGCGCGAACTGCATATCGCCAGTGCCGCGCAACTGGAAGCCACAGGCGCTCAGCAACGCTGCCAGGCCGACTACCATCAGATTCCGTTTGATCATCTTGTTATCCCCTTAAACCATTTGCATCGTTGCAGCCCAAGGCTCAGCGATACCTCGATAGGCTCTCTGCAGCAGTCTGCCCGACTGCTGCAGAGCTTGAATCAGCTTGCGACGATATTGACCAGCTTACCCGGCACCACGATGACCTTGCGAATCGTCAGGCCATCGGTAAAGCGCAGCACGTTCTCGTTGACCCGGGCCGCGGCCTCGACCTCTTCGCGCGAAGCGCTGGCGGCGACGTCGATGTGCCCGCGCAGCTTGCCGTTGACCTGTACCACCAGTTGCAGGTTGTCCTGCACCAGTGCGGCCTGGTCCAGTACGGGCCAGGTGGCGTCGATGATCGCCCCGGCATGGCCGAGTTCCCGCCACAGGTCATGGCTGATATGCGGCGTGATCGGTGCCAGCAGCAGGGCCACGGTTTCCAGGCCTTCGTGCAGCAGCGCGCGATCCTGTGCGCTGGCTTGCGGCGCTTTTTCCAGCACGTTCATCAGGGTCATCACGGCGGCGATGGCGGTGTTGAATTTGTGGTGCTGGCCAATGTCCTGGCTGGCTTGCTTGATCGCCAGGTGGATGGCGCGGCGCACGTCCTTCTGTCCGTCGTCCAGGCTGGCGAGGTCCAGTGCGGCCGGCAGCCCCTGGCTGACGTGTGCCTGGGCCAGACGCCAGACACGGCGCAGGAAACGGTGCGAGCCTTCGACGCCGGAGTCCGACCACTCCAGGCTCATGTCGGGCGGTGAGGCGAACATCATGAACAGGCGGCAGGTGTCGGCGCCGAACTGGTCGATCATCGACTGTGGGTCGACGCCGTTGTTCTTCGATTTGGCCATCTTCTCGGTGCCGCCGATTTCCACCGGCAGGCCGTCGCTTTTCAGCTTGGCGCCGATGATCTTGGCCTTGGCATCGCGTTCGATTTCCACGTCGGCAGGGTTGAACCAGGTCTTGCCGCCGTTGGCTTCCAGGCGGTAGTAGGTTTCGGCGATGACCATGCCTTGGGTCAGCAGGTTCTTGAACGGCTCGTTGGAGCTGACCAGGCCTTCATCGCGCATCAGCTTGTGGAAGAAGCGCGCGTAGAGCAGGTGCAGGATGGCGTGTTCGATGCCGCCGATGTACTGGTCCACCGGCAGCCAGTGGTTGGCCGCTACCGGGTCGACCATGCCGTCGGTGTACTGCGGCGAGGCGTAGCGGGCGTAGTACCAGGAGGACTCGACGAAGGTGTCCATGGTGTCGGTTTCGCGCTTGGCCGGCGCGCCGCACTTCGGGCAACTGCAGGTGTAGAACTCAGGCATACGTGCCAACGGCGAGCCGGCGCCATCCGGCACTACATCTTCAGGCAATACCACCGGCAGTTGGTCTTCCGGCACCGGTACGTCGCCACAGCCGTCGCAGTGAATGATCGGGATCGGGCAGCCCCAGTAGCGCTGACGGCTGATGCCCCAGTCGCGCAGGCGGAACTGAGTGCGCGCCTGGCCGAGGTCTTTCTTCAGCAGGGCGACTTCGATGGCGTCGAACGCGCCGTCGAAGTCGAGGCCGTCGAAGGCGCCCGAGTTGATCAGTTGGCCGTGCTCGCCATAGGCGGCCTGCCACGGCGCCGGGGTTTCATCGCCAGCGCTGGTGCGAACCACGGTCTTGATCGGCAAGGCGTATTTGCCGGCGAACTCGAAATCGCGTTCATCGTGAGCCGGAACGGCCATGACCGCGCCGTCGCCGTAGTGCATCAGCACATAGTTGGCGACCCACACCGGCAGTTTTTCACCGGTCAGTGGATGCTCGACGAACAGCGAGGTCGGTAGGCCTTTTTTCTCTTGGGTGGCGACGTCGGCTTCCGCCACGCTGCCGCTCTTGCATTCGTGGATGAAGGCTTGCAGCTCGGGGTTGCCTTGCGCGGCCAAGGTCGCCAGCGGGTGTTCGGCGGCAACGGCGACGTAGGTCGCGCCCATCAGGGTGTCCGGACGGGTGGTGAAGACTTTCAGTGCGCCCGCTTCGCCGATGGAGGCCTGGTCGTAGGGGAACTGCACTTCCATGCCGCGGGATTTGCCAATCCAGTTGCGCTGCATGGTCTTGACCTGTTCCGGCCAGCCATCCAGTTCGTCCAGGCTGCTCAAGAGTTCATCCGCGTAGGCGGTAATCTTGAAGTAGTACATCGGGATTTCGCGCTTTTCGATGAGCGCGCCGGAGCGCCAGCCACGGCCGTCGATGACCTGTTCGTTGGCCAGCACGGTCTGGTCGACCGGGTCCCAGTTGACGGTGCCGTTCTTGCGGTAGATCACGCCCTTTTCGAACAGCTTGGTGAACAGCCATTGTTCCCAGCGGTAGTAGTCCGGTTTGCAGGTGGTGACTTCGCGCGACCAGTCCACCGCCAGCCCCAGGCTTTTCAGCTGGTTCTTCATGTAGGCGATGTTTTCGTAGGTCCACTTGGCCGGCGCGACGTTGTTCTTCATCGCGGCGTTTTCCGCCGGCATGCCGAACGCGTCCCAGCCCATCGGCTGCAGCACGTTCTTGCCCTGCATGCGCTGGTAGCGGGCGATCACGTCACCGATGGTGTAGTTGCGCACATGCCCCATGTGCAGTTTGCCGCTCGGGTAGGGGAACATCGACAGGCAATAGAAAGTCTCCTTGCCTGGTTGTTCACTGACTACGAAGGACTGTTGCTCGTCCCAGTAGGTTTGCGCGGCGGCTTCGATTTCACGGGGCTGATAGAGTTCGTGCATGGCTACTTAGGCTGGTAAATAAGGGCTTACAGGAAACGTCGTAGCATACATGAGCGCCCTTGGCCGTGGGAAACCTTGATTGCGCCGGGTGCCTGGCGGGACTGGCTGCGGTCGCCGTTGGTCGCGGCGCGTAACCGGTTGGAGGGCTGGCGCTAAGCTTCGAATAAGGGGAGAAGTGGGGCGAGCCTTGCGCGAGGTGAGTGGATGGCTGAGTTGCGGCAAGTAGATGCGCGAGGCGGGCTGTATGAGCGGCTGCTGCAGCGTCTTGCCTTAGCCCTGGATGAGGCCGACAGTGTCACTCGCTTGCACGATGAAGCACCGCTTGAGTTGGAGTTGCGTGGGCTGAGCCAGGCGGAGATGGAGTTGATTCGGGCCTATCTGGATCACGACCTGCATTGGTTGCGCGGCTGGCATGCAGCGGCAGAGGAGTTGGCGCTGCTCGAGCGAATGCCCCTGCAGCAGACGAAGGCGATTCGGCCCGGCAGCAAACCGTTGAGCAAACCGAACGTGCTGTCCAAGCATAGGCAAAAACTGCTCTGCGCACTTTGCGGCGCGCCGGCGCACTGGCAGCCCGGGGAGGGGGTGCAGGCCTGCCTCACCTGTGGCTCGCAGCTTTTCCGCGCCGGCAATCCCCGTTAGACCGCGGGCACCTTGAGCGGTGCTCGATGGCTCTGCGCTATCTTCCTGCCGCCGTGCGGTTGGCTTGAGTGCTTATCCGCGGTTTTACCGTTGACCGCCCAGCGCTCGCTGGTCATACCCACGATCCAGAAGGGCGCAACCGCTTTACCCGCAAGCAGCCCCTGTCGGTTGCCGTTGTTCTTCGCGTACCAGCATCGGTCGGTGCGCCGTGCCCTTTACAAGGTTTTCGCCATCCGGCTGGCCAGCAGGGCCCAGCCAAGCAGCAGGCCGCAGAGTATCGTCAGCGGCCAGGCGCGCCAGAGCAGGTAGGGCGTCAGGTTCTGCATCGGTAGCACTTCGCCGTACAGCACGCCGCGTTCGAACTGCGGAATCTGCACCGCCAGCTTGCCGAACGGGTCGATCAGCGCGGTCACCCCATTATTGGTGGCGCGGATCATCCAGCGGCCGGCCTCGAGGGCGCGCATCTGTGCCATCTGCAGGTGCTGCAGCGGGCCGATGGACGTGCCGAACCAGGTGTCGTTGCTGACGGTCAGCAGCAACTGGCTTTGCGCGGCGAGGCTGGCGGCGAACTCCGGGTAGACCACTTCGTAGCAGATATAGGGCGCGATCCGGTAACCCTTGGCTTCGAGCAGTGGTTGAGTGGTCGGGCCGCGGGCGAAGTCGGACATCGGCAGGTCGAAAAAGGCGATCAGCCCGCGCAGCAGATCCTGCAGGGGCACGTACTCGCCAAACGGCACCAGCTTCTGTTTCAGATAAGTGCCGTGGCCTTGGCCGATCACGGTGATGCCGTTGTAGTAGCGTTTCTCGCCTTGCGCGCTGGCCTGGCGGATCGGCACGCCGGTGATCAGTGCGACCTGCCGCTCGTTGGCAAAGCGGGCCATGACGCTCAGATAGCCTTCGGCGAACTCCTTGAGCACCGGCACGGCGGTTTCCGGCCAGACGATCAGGTCGACCGGCTGGGCGCTGAAGCTCATGTCGCGGTACAGGGCCAGTTGCGCATTCAACTGCTCCGGGTCCCATTTCATTTGCTGTGCGATATTGCCCTGCATCGCGGCCACTTTCAGCGGCGCGCCGGCGGGTTCGGTCCAGGCGTGGCCTTTCAAGCCCAGGCCGATGCCCCAGGGCGCGACCAGCAGCACCAGGCCGAGACCGAGAAACAGCCTGCGGTTGCGCAGCCGTGGCAGATTGATCAAGAGCGCCGCGGTCAGTGCCAGGACGAACGACAGCAGCCACATGCCGCCCACCGGCGCGAGCCCGGCAAGGGGGCCGTTCAGTTGGCTGTAGCCGGCGTAGAGCCAGGGGAAGCCAGTGAGGAACCAGCCGCGGAAGGCCTCCTGAGCCAGCCACAACGCGGCGAACGCCAGGGCGTCGGCCAGCGGCGCTTCGTTGCGCCGTAGCCAGCGCGCCCACAGCCAGCCGGGTAAGGCGAAGAACAGCGCCACGCCGGCACAGAACGCCAGGGTCAGGCACAGTGCCAGCGGTACCGAGGCCGCACCGTAGTCGTGGATACTGACGTAGATCCAGCTGGTGCCGGCGATGAACAGGCCGAAGCCGTAGCACCAGCCGCGCCACAGCGCCTGACGCGGGCTGAGGTCGCGCAAGCCGAGGTAGAACAGGGCGATGGACAGCAGCGCCAGCGGCCAGATATCGAACGGCGCGAGTGCCAGGGTGGTCAGGGCGCCGGCCAGTGTCGCCAGCAGATTGCCGGGCCAGCCCGGGCGTACGATCCAATTCATGCTCAGTCCTTGAAACCTGCTTGATATCTGCTGCGCGCGCGACGGGCTTAAGCAGGTTTTCCTGTTTTGGGTTGCTTCAGGCGTGATCGGCTCAACGCGACATCGGCGTCAGGCGCAGCAGGTGGATGCGGCGGCTGTCGGCGCTCAGTACGCGGAAGCGGAAATCCCCGATTTCGGTCACTTCGTTGCGCTTGGGCAGATGGCCGAATGCGTTCATTACCAGGCCGCCGACGGTGTGGAACTCATCGTCGGTGAATTCGCTGGCGAATGATTCGTTGAAACTCTCGATCGGCGTCAGTGCCTTGATCAGGAAGTCGCCGCTGGGCAGCGGCTTGATATAGCTGTCTTCCTCGACGTCGTGCTCGTCCTCGATATCGCCAACGATCTGCTCCAGCACGTCCTCGATAGTCACCAGGCCGGCCACGCCGCCGTATTCGTCGATGACGATGGCCATGTGGTTATGGTTGGCGCGGAACTCGCGCAGCAGCACATTGAGGCGCTTGGACTCCGGCACGAAGGTGGCCGGGCGCAGCAGATCCTTGATGTTGAAGGTCTGGTTGTCGTCGTGCAGCACCAGCGGCAGAAGGTCCTTGGCCAGCAGCACGCCGATGACGTCGTCCAGGCCTTCACCGATTACCGGGTAGCGCGAGTGGGCCGACTCGATGATCGCCGGCAGGAACTCCCTGGGCGTCAGGCTGGCCTTGATGCTGATCATCTGCGAACGCGGAACCATGATGTCGCGAACTTGCAGGTCGGCGACCTGGATCGCGCCTTCGACAATGGCCAGGGCCTCGCTGTCGAGCAGTTTGTTCTGATGGGCTTCGCGCAGTAGCGACAGCAGTTCTTGGCGGTTTTTCGGCTCATGGGCAAAGGCCTGGGTGATTTTCCCCAACCAGGATTTTTGCCCGTTGCTCGATCGGTCTTCGCTCATGCTGGTTACTCAGTGTTCCTTTCTGGTGCCTGACGGAGGTCAGGCTATTCGTCGCCGGCGTAAGGGTCGGGGTGACCCAGTTCGGCGAGCAATTGTTGTTCCAGGCTTTCCATTTCGACGGCTTCTTCATCCTCGATATGGTCGTAGCCAAGCAGGTGCAGGCAGCCGTGAATCACCAAGTGCGCCCAGTGCGCCGTCAGTGTCTTGCCTTGCTCGGCCGCTTCGCGGGCGACCACCGGCACGCAAATCACCAAGTCGCCCAATAGCGGGATATCGAGCAGTTCGTCGGGCACGTCGGCGGGGAAGGACAGTACGTTGGTGGCGTAATCCTTGTGCCGATAGGTGTTGTTCAGTTCGCGGGCTTCCGGCTCGTCGACCAGGCGGATGGTCAACTCGGAGTCGGCCGTACGCTGGCGCAGGGCCAGTTCGCACCATTGGCGGAACTCGGCTTCGCTGGGGCTGCTGGTGACGCTGGCGTTTTGCAGATCGAGTTCAAGCATTGCTGCGATCCGCATCCAGTTCGTCGTCGAGCTTGCCGTGCATGCGGTTCTCATGGCGCTCGTAGGCTTCGACGATGCGCTGCACCAATGGGTGGCGGACCACGTCCTTGGACTTGAAATGGGTGAAGGAGATGCCGGGCACGTCGCGCAGCACATCGATCACATGGGTCAGTCCGGACTTGGTGCCGCGCGGCAGGTCGACCTGGGTGATGTCGCCGGTGATCACCGCGGTGGAGCCGAAACCGATGCGGGTGAGGAACATCTTCATCTGTTCCAGCGTGGTGTTCTGGCTCTCGTCGAGGATGATGAAGCTGTTGTTCAGTGTGCGGCCGCGCATATAAGCCAGCGGCGCGACTTCGATCACCTGCTTCTCGATCAGCTTGGCCACTTGCTCGAAGCCGAGCATCTCGTACAGCGCGTCGTACAGCGGGCGCAGGTAGGGGTCGATTTTTTGCGCCAGGTCGCCGGGCAGGAAGCCAAGCTTCTCGCCCGCTTCCACCGCCGGGCGTACCAGCAGGATGCGCCGAACCTGTTCGCGCTCCAGCGCATCCACTGCGCAAGCTACCGCGAGGTAAGTCTTGCCGGTGCCGGCCGGGCCGACGCCAAAGTTGATGTCGTGGTTGAGGATCGATTTGACGTAGCGCTGCTGATTGGCGCCGCGCGGGCGAATCATGCCCTTGCGGGTGCGCAGGGCGACGCTGGCTTCGGCGGCCGGGTTGTTCAGTTCTTCGATGCCGGACTCCTGTAAAAACAGATGCACCAGATCCGGTGACAGCTGGGTCGCGTTGGTCTCGCGGTACAGCCGGCGCAGCAGTTGTTCGGCGGACTGGGTCTGGCCGGTGGGGCCAATCAATTCGAATTGATTGCCGCGGTTGCGGATTTCGATGGCCAGGCGTTGCTCGATCAAGCGCAGGTGCTCGTCGAACTGCCCGCACAGATTGGCGAAACGACGAGCCTCAAAGGGTTCGAGGATGAAACGATGCGGTTCTATGGGTGCGTTCAAGGTCGTGTTGTAGCCGCCACTCGGCAAGGGATATACGTCGAAGGATAACCCCGCAGGCCCGAGGGTGAAAGCTCGGGCATCTGCGGCTTTAGTGTTGGGTCGCTTTGTCGGCCTGTTCGCTCAGCAGGCTGCCGCGCAGGGAATGAGGCATGGCCTCGTCGATCCGCACGTCGGCGAACTGGCCGATCAGGCTTGGATTGTCACAGCGGAAGTTGACGATCCGATTGTTCTCGGTGCGTCCGGTGAGCCAGCCCGGGTCTTTTTTCGAGTAATCGCTGACCAGGATGCGCTGGGTGCTGCCGACCATTTGTCGGCTGATTTCGTAGCCTTGCTGGTTCAGCAGGTGTTGCAGCCGCGCCAGGCGCTCGCGGTTGGTTTCGGCGGGGATTTCGTTCGGCAGGTCGGCTGCGGGTGTGCCCGGGCGCGCGCTGTAGACGAAGGAGTAGGAGAAGTCGAAGCCGATGTCAGCCACCAGTTGCATGGTTTTTTCGAAGTCCTGCTCGGTCTCGCCGGGGAAACCGACGATGAAGTCCGAGGTGATGCTGATGCCCGGGCAGGCGGCCCGCAGTTTGCGGATCTTGGACTTGTACTCGAGTGCGGTGTGGTTGCGCTTCATCGCCGCGAGTATCCGGTCGGAACCCGCCTGCACCGGCAGATGCAGGTGTCTGACCAGTTCTGGCACCTCGGCGTGGGCCTGGATCAGGCTGTCGGAGAACTCCAGCGGGTGCGAAGTGGTGTAGCGGATACGGTCGATGCCGTCGATGGCGGCGATCACCCGGATCAGCTCGGCCAGGTCGGCTGTGCGGCCGTCATGGGTGGCGCCGCGAAAACCGTTGACGTTCTGGCCGAGCAGGGTCACTTCACGGACGCCGTGTTCGGCGAGGTGAATGACCTCGCTCAGCACGTCGTCGAATGGGCGGCTGACTTCTTCGCCGCGGGTATAGGGCACCACGCAGAAGGTGCAGTACTTGCTGCAGCCTTCCATGATCGAGACGTAGGCGCTGGGGCCGTCGATGCGCGGCTCGGGTAGACGGTCGAATTTCTCGATTTCCGGGAACGACACATCGACCTGCGGCAGGCCGCTGCTGCGTGCGGCGTCGATCATTTCCGGCAGGCGGTGCAACGTCTGCGGGCCGAACACCACGTCGACATAGGGGGCGCGATCGCGGATCGCGGCGCCTTCCTGGCTGGCGACGCAACCGCCGACGGCGATCACCATGTCCGGTTTGGCCAGTTTCAGTTCGCGCCAGCGGCCCAGTTGCGAGTACACCCGGTCCTGGGCGCGCTCGCGGATCGAGCAGGTGTTGAGCAGGATGACATCGGCGTCTTCAGCGCGCGCAGTGACTTCCAGGGCTTGATGTTCACCCAGCAGGTCGACCATGCGCGAGCTGTCGTACTCGTTCATCTGGCAGCCGTGGGTTTCGATATAAAGCTTCTTGGTCATGCGCAGTCATCGGGTGGTTCGAAGAACCGCGCATTATAGTGGGCTGGTCGCGGGCTTCCTAGCATTGCCTGCCCAGAGGCTATGCTATGATTTCGCCCCCTTATATTCTTCCCGTGGTTATCTGCCATCCATGAGCAAGCGTGAACCTATCTACAAGGTGATCTTCCTCAACCAAGGCCAGGTGTACGAGATGTACGCCAAGCAGATCTATCAAAGCGATCTGTGGGGCTTCCTGGAGGTGGAAGAGTTCGTCTTCGGTGAGCGCACGCAGGTGGTGGTCGACCCCAGCGAAGAGAAGCTCAAGGCGCAGTTCGAGGGCGTGGTGCGCAGTTTCGTGCCGATGCACGCGATCGTGCGGATCGACGAAGTCGAGCGCCTGGGCACGCCGAAGATCAGCGAAGCGCGCGGCATGAGCAATGTCATGCCGTTTCCGATGCCGATGCCGGACAAGTGAAGCCGTCGCATGCGAGCCGGCTGCGTTAACCGCGGCGGCTCGCATGGTGTCGAGTCAGTTTGTTGTGTGGCTGCGGGAGTTCAGGGCAGCGGAGCGAACGGCGAGGCGCCATCGGCGGTCTGCAGTTCCAGCAGGTAGTTGCGGAAGATCTGCCCAAGTACCTGGGTGGCGATTTCCAGTTGCTCGCGCGGCATCTGCGCGGCAACCTGGTCTGCGGTGTCCAGTGCATCTTCGGCGCCATTCACGGCGGCCATCTTCAGCACGATATAGGCCTGCACATTGTTGGCCGGCACACCTTCACCGCGAAAGAACATCATCCCCAGGCGGTATTGGCTCTGTGCATGGCCTTGCAGCGAGGCCTGCTCGAACCAGTTCAGCGCTTGCGCCAGATCGCGCGGCGCGCGCTTGCCGTCGTAATAGAACTCGCCGAGCTCGAATTCCGCCTCCGGGTCGCCATTCTGGGCGGCCTGCTGGCAGGCGGCCAGGGCATCCGGCAGATCTTCGGGCAGGGTGTTGAGCGAGCAGCGGCCAGTGGCCGGGATCAGCAACGAGTTACCGCCAGCGAAAGCCAGCAGCGGCAGCAAGAGCAACAGGCAGCCCAGGGTGAGGGTGCGGCCGGTGCGGTTCATGGAAATCAACGCGCCTCAGAAAGCAGTACGAGCATGCCGCTCGGCCGACGAAACGCGTCGGCCTTCACATTATGAAATAAGCGGGGCCATCGTTACAAAGTCTTTACGGACTTTTCTGAGCTTTCCGGTGCTTCCATTGGCGTCGGCGAGCTGCTGGGCAGCGCCAGCAGGAGCCAAGCCAGAAGCGGGTAGGCCAGGCTCAGCAGGGCGTGGAACAGGTCGATGCGGCGTAACGAGCCAATAAAGCCCTCGGTGCCCACCAGCAGGCCGGCGAACAGCAGCAGGCCCACCGCCGCCACTGCGGTCCCCAGTGGCGCAATACGTTGCGGCAGCTGGCGGGCGCCCGCATGGAGTAACAGCAGCAAGGTCGCGATGTTGAGCAACAGGCGGTAGCTGTCGAGTATGTCCAGCCGTTGTGCGCCCTCGAACAGCAGGCTCAGGGCGATCACCACCCAGCACCAGATCAGTCGCGACCAGCCCCAACTGCGTGCCAGGGCCAGGGCCGCGATGCCCAGCAATGGCAGGCCGAGCAGGCTGCTGGCCTGGCTCAGTTTGCCATGCAGCTCTTGCCAGCTCGGGTCGAGGCCATAGTGCAGCACGCCGCACAGCGCGGCGCCGGCGGGCAGCAGAAAGCCGCTCAGGGCGCAGAGCCAGGTCCAGCGCTCGGCTTCGACGAAAGGCGCGCGGGCGCGATAGAGCCATAAGGCGCTCGCCAGGCAGGCCAGCGCCAGAAGGCCGTCGGAGAGCGCCGTGCTGTACTGCATCAACGTAACGCCGCGAACGCGCGCTCGGCGGCGTCCAGGGTGATTTGCAGTTCCTTGTCGCCGTGGGCGATGGAGGTGAAGCCCGCCTCGAAAGCGCTTGGCGCCAGGTAGACGCCGCCTTCCAGCATCAGGTGGAAGAAGCGCTTGAAACGCTCGGCATCGCTGGTCATCACGTCTTCGAAGGTGACGATGTCGTCGGCGCCGCTGAAATACAGGCCGAACATGCCGCCGGCCTGGGTGGTGACGAACGGGATGCCGGCGGCATCGGCGCGATCCTGCAGGCCTTGCAGCAGGCGCGCGGTGAAGTCGCTCAGTTCGGCATGGAAGCCCGGGCGGCTGATCAGCTTCAGGGTGGTCAGGCCCGCGGCCATCGCCAGCGGGTTGCCCGACAGGGTGCCAGCCTGGTAGACCGGGCCGAGCGGGGCGATCCGCGACATGATTTCGCGCTTGCCGCCGAAGCAGCCGACCGGCATGCCGCCGCCGATGATCTTGCCGAAGGTCGACAAGTCCGGGGTGACGCCGTAATACGCCTGGGCCCCGCCGAGGGCGACGCGGAAACCGGTCATCACCTCGTCGAAAATCAGCACCACACCGTGCTTGTCGCACTGCTCGCGCAGGCCTTCGAGAAAGCCCGGCGCCGGTGGCACGCAGTTCATATTGCCGGCCACCGGCTCGACGATGATGCACGCCACGTCGTTGCCGACTTCGGCAAGCAGTTTCTCGACGGCGGCGATGTCGTTGAAGGGCAGGGTCAGGGTGTGTTTAGCGAAGGCCGCGGGCACGCCCGCGGAGCTCGGCACGCCTTGGGTCAGGGCGCCGGAGCCGGCCTTGACCAGCAAACTGTCGGAGTGGCCGTGGTAGCAGCCTTCGAACTTGAGGATGCTGTCGCGCCCGGTAAACCCGCGAGCCAGACGAATGGCGCTCATGGTCGCCTCGGTGCCGGAGCTGACCATGCGCACCATTTCCATCGACGGCACGATGGCGCAGACCAGGTCCGCCATGTCGGTTTCCATCGCGGTCGGCGCGCCGTAGGACAGGCCGTGCTCCAGCTGCTTGCGCACGGCGTCCAGTACGTCCGGGTGGCTGTGGCCGAGGATCATCGGACCCCAGGAACCGACGTAATCGACATACTGCTTATCGTCTTCGTCCGTCACATAGGCGCCAGCCGCGTGCTTGAAGAACAGTGGTGTGCCGCCGACGCTCTTGAAGGCGCGTACCGGCGAGTTGACGCCGCCGGGGATGTGCTTTTGCGCGTTGGCGAACAGGGTTTCGGAACGGGACATGCTGGACCTCTCGAAAAACGTAGGGGGGATTAGCGCAGCGTAATCCACCGTAACTGGGTATCAGGTAGTTGCGAACAGCTCGCTGAAGGCGCGGGCGCGGCGTGCGACTTCCTGGGCGTTCTCGGCGCTGAACAGCGCATGGATTACGGCCAGCAGGCTGGCGCCGTGGGTAATCAATTGCGGAGCGGTTTCCAGGGTCACGCCGCCGATGGCGACGATCGGCAAGCTCAAGCGGGCGCGGGCCTGCTGCAGCAGTTCAACGGTGGCGGCGGGCGCGCCGGGCTTGGTATTGGAATTGAAGAAGCGCCCGAAGGCCACGTAGCTGGCGCCTTCGCGGGCGGCCTGTTCGGCCAGCTCCAGTTGGGCATGGCAGGTGGCGCCGATGATTGCCTGACGGCCGAGCAAGGCGCGGCAGGCGGCGAGCGAACCGTCGCCCTGGCCGAGGTGGACGCCGACACCCAGACGCGCAGCCAGTTCGGCGTCGTCATTGATCAGCAGCGTGGCGCCGTAACGCTCGCAGAGGCCGCGCAAGGCTTCGGCCTCACGTAGGCGGCGGGTCTCGTCGCTGGACTTGTCGCGGTATTGCAACAGGCGCGCACCGCCGTCCAGCGCGGCTTCGACATACGGCAGCAGCTTGCCGCCGGCCAGCAGTTGGCTGTCGGTGATGGCGTACAGACCGCGCAGTTTCAGCGCTTGTGGGCTCATGACGAGAAATCCAGCGGCAGGCGGCGTGGCACGAACTGGCCGTGGCCCAGCTGCTCGGCATCGCGCAGGGTGCGCCAGGTGTAGGCGAGGGCCGATTGCACGGCGCTGGCCAGGTTTTCTCCGAGTGCCAGGCGGCCCGCCAGGGTGCTGGCCAGGGTGCAGCCGGAGCCGTGATAACTGCCGGGCAGGCGCGGGCAGGTGAAGGTCTGCCGGCTGCCATCGCGCGAATACAGGCGGTTGTGCACCTGCTGTTCGTCGCCATGCCCGCCGGTGATCAGCAGGTGTTGGCAAAAAGGCAGGAGTTTTTCCGCGCACTGATCCGCCGTGCCATCCGGCAGCTCGGCAAGAATTCGCGCTTCCGGCAGGTTCGGCGTGGCGATGGTCGCCAGCGGCAGCAGGCGCTCGCGCATGGCGTAGCCGACTTCATCCTTGCCCAAGGCGCCGCCGCCGCCGGCGCGCAGCACCGGATCGCAGACCAGCGGCACGCCTGGCAGGGCTTGCATGATTTCCAGCACGGTCTCGACCATTTCGACGGAGCCGAGCATGCCCAGCTTGACCGCGGCCACCGGCATGTCGGCAATGACAGCATTGGCTTGGGCGAGCACCCAGGCGCGGTCGAGCACGCGAAAGTCGCGGACGTTGACCGTGTCCTGCACGGTCAACGCGGTGACCGCCGGCGCGGCGTGGCAACCCTGGGCGAGCAAGGCTTCGATATCGGCCTGCAGGCCGGCACCCCCGCTGGGGTCATGACCGGAGAGGCAGAGAACTACGGGACGAGAATTGTAGATATTCATGGTGCGCGAGCTTATCACTAATCGGCTTTTTTGCGCCTGGCTTGGCCCGTTCGGCGACGAGTTTGTGTTGCGCGCGATGCCGTGCATTTCTGCTCGCAGCGACCGCCTCGTTGAGCACCTGGTTAGGGACAGTGCCGGTATCGGCGCAGGCGTCAGGGCCGGGGCTTAAGGGCATGATGGCGAATGGCTTTTCCCGCCGTGCGGCTGTGCTAGAGTGAGCCCAATTCGAATAACCAGGCTCAGCGCGGCGACGTCATTCAGGGGAGGCGGGGCTCCCTGGCGTGGCCCCGCAAAGCCTTTGCGGGGCAGCATGCGTTACGGCCTTCTTCTACTTCTTTGTCTCTGTTCGGCACTGGCCGGCGCGGTCGAGTTCGACGAACACACCCGCAGCCTGGTGCTGGGGCAGGAAATGGACGTGTTCGAGGATGTGCGCGGTGACGCCAGCATCGACGAGATCATCTCGCCGGCCCTGCAGGCCAGCTTCCGCCGGCACGACAAGTCGGTGCTCAACGCCGGTTATTCGCACTCGGTGTTCTGGCTGCGCCTGGATTTGACCTACCGCCCGCAGGTGTCGGTCGGCCAGCAACCGTGGCTGTTGGAGCTGGCCTACCCGCCGCTCGATCACCTGGAACTCTACCTGGCGGATGGCCGCGGTGGTTTTCAGCGTGTCCAGCAGACGGGCGATGCCTTGCCGTTCTCCAGCCGGCAGATCAAGCAGAACAACTACCTGTTCGAGCTCAGCCTGCAGCCTGACCAGCCAAAGCGCGTCTACCTGCGCCTGGAAAGCCAGGGCTCGGTCCAGGCGCCGCTGAAACTCTGGTCGCCGACGGCCTATCTGGAGGAGCAGCCGGGGCGCATCTATGTATTGGGCATCATCTACGGCGTGCTGCTGGTGATGCTGATTTACAACCTATTCATCTACCTGAGTGTGCGCGACACCAGTTACCTCTATTACATCTTCTATATCGCCTCGTTCGGCCTTTACCAGGTTTCGGTAAACGGTGCCGGGATCGAGTACTTCTGGCCGAACAGCCCTTGGTGGGCGAATGTTTCCACGCCTTTCCTGATCGGGTCGGCGGCGTTGTTCGGGTGTCAGTTCGCCCGCACTTTTCTGCACACCGCCGAACACAGCCCGTGGGTCGACCGCAGCCTGCTGGTGATGATGGCGCTGGGGGCGTTGACGATGCTGCTGGCGCTGACTGCCAGCTATGGTTTTTCCCTGCGTCTGGCGACCTATGTAGCCCTGTCGTTTACCGTTGTGGTGTTCACCGCGGGCATTCTGGCCTGGTGGCGGGGCATGCGGGTGGCGCGTTATTTCATCATTGCCTGGAGCGCCTTCTTGCTGGGTGGCATCGTCAACACCTTGATGGTGCTGGGTTATCTGCCCAACGCCTTCCTGACCATGTACGCCAGCCAGATTGGTTCGGCGCTCGAAGTGGGGCTGTTGTCGCTGGCATTGGCCGACCGCATCAACTCGATGAAGGAAGAGCGCACGCGGATTCTCTTTGAGTCCGGGCGCAAGCTGGAGACGCTGAACCAGGAGTTGGCCAACAGCAACCGCTTGAAGGACGAGTTTCTCGCCACCGTCACCCACGAGTTGCGCACGCCGATGAATGGTGTGATCGGCTCGCTGGAGCTGATGCAGACGGTGCCCATGGATGTCGAGTTGGAGCAGTATCAGAAGACCGCCACGACCTCCTCGCGCGACATGATGCGGATGGTCAACGATATTCTCGCCCTCACCGAACTGCAGGCGGGCAAGCTCTACCCCTGGCGTGAGCCGTTCAGCCTGCGGGCCTTGTTTGACGGCCTGTGCGCGCAGTTCGCCCCGCGTGCCGAGGACAAGGGCCTGTTTTTTACCCTGGAGCTGGACGAGAGCCTGCCCGACACCCTGGAGGGCGACGCCGGCAAACTGGCGCAGAGCCTCGGCTATCTGTTGGATAACGCGATCAAGTTCACCTCGCGCGGGTCTGTCGCCCTGCGCGTGAGCAGCACCGATGTGCTTAAGGATGGCCTGACGCTGAGGGTTGAAGTGATCGACAGCGGCATCGGCTTCAGTACCCCGGTGG
Organism: Pseudomonas sp. KH_027; assembly: GCF_057838565.1. Lineage (NCBI taxonomy): Bacteria > Pseudomonadati > Pseudomonadota > Gammaproteobacteria > Pseudomonadales > Pseudomonadaceae > Pseudomonas > Pseudomonas sp. KH_027. The sequence goes on along the minus strand of NZ_CM174470.1, from coordinate 4,133,478 downwards.
ATGGTTCGCTGTATCAGCGCTTCCATCAACTGGATGGCTCGATGACCCGCGAATATGGTGGCCTGGGCGTCGGCCTGGCGATCTGCCGGCAATTGGTCGACTTGCTCGGCGGTGGCCTGAGCCACCAATCGCAGTTGGGCCAGGGCAGTTGCTTCGAGTTGCGCGTGCCGTTGTTCCTGACGGCCCCCAGCCCGCAACAGGCGGCGCCGCGGCGCGCCATGGGGCCGGCACTGCGCCGCCCCGAGCAGTGCACGGTGTTGGTGGTCGAGGACAACAGCATCAACCAGTTGGTGCTGCGCGGCATGCTGCTCAAGCTCGGCTACCGGGTGCGCTGCGCCGACAATGGTGCCGATGCCCTCGAACTGCTGCGCCGCGAACCGGTGGATGCACTGCTGCTGGATTGCCAGATGCCGGTCATGGATGGGTTCGCCACCTGCCGTGCGCTGCGCGCCTTGCCCGGCTGTCTGGGGCTGCCGGTGCTGGCGGTCACCGCCCATAGCCACAGCGGCGACCGCGAACGGTGCCTGGCGGCGGGGATGAATGACTACCTGGCCAAGCCGGTCAAGTTCGAGGCGCTGCAAGCGCTGCTGCACGATTGGCTGCTCTGCCGGGCTGCGTTGGACCCGAATCCGCAGCCCAGTTAGGTCGGTGTCTTCGCGGAGATTTCGCGGCTGTTTTGACCGATATCCCACTTTAGCCAAGCTCTGAATCGTGATTCACTGGATGTATAAATGAATCAGGATTCAGACTATGGCCTATCGCCTGACCGCCGCCCGCCTCGACCGTGACCAGGAGCTGCGTGAGCGGATTCTCGATTGCGCGCTGACGCGGGTGGCCGAGGCCGGCTTCGCCGCCCTGACCATGCAGGCCCTGGCCGAGGACGTCGGCATTGCCACCGGCAGCCTGTACCGGCACTTTCGTGGCAAGGGCGAGTTGGCGGCGGAGGTCTTCGCCCGTGCCAGCCAGCGTGAGGTGGAGGCCTTGGCCGCGGTATTCCGCGGCCCCGGTGCGCCAGACCAGCGCTTGGCCGAGGGCCTCCGGCAGTTCGCCGCGCGCGCCTGGCACAGCCGGCGCCTGGCTTTCGCCCTGATCGCCGAACCGGTCGACCCGGAAGTGGACGAGCAGCGCCTGCTGTACCGCGAGGCCTACGCCAAGCTGTACGCCGACCTGCTGCGCGAAGGTGTGGCCACCGGCGCTTTCCGTCTCAGTGCCATTCCGTTGGTGGCCGCCTGCCTGGTGGGCGCCACCGCCGAATCCCTGGTCGGTCCCCTGTCGCCGCCGGCACGCGCGGCGCGGGCGGCCGGCCATGCGTTGCCCGACTTGGGCGAAGTCAGCCAAGCCCTGGTCACCTTCTGCCTGCGCGCCGTTGGCGCCCCGTTGCCTACCGAGGAGTCCTTGCCATGAACCTGCATCAGTTCGCCGAAACCCACGACGTGATCAACCAGGTGCCACCGTTGGATGGCGCCAACCTCTACCGCCTCGACCTGCCGTTGCAGGAGTGGACGCGGCATTTCGGCGGCGGCTGGGCCGATGCGCGAATCGACGCTTATGGCGCCTTGGCCGGCGGGCCGCTGATGGCCGCCGGCTTTCTCGCCAACGAGAACAAACCGGTGTTCAAGAGTCATGACCGCTACGGTCATCGTATCGACCTGGTGGAGTTCCACCCGGCTTACCATCAACTGATGCAGGTCGCCATCGAGCATGGCCTGCCGTCGCAGCCCTGGACCGAGCCGCGTGCCGGCGCGCAGGTCGCCCGTGCGGCCATGAGTTACCTGCACAGCCAGGCCGAGGCTGGCAGCGGCTGCCCGCTGACCATGACCTACGCCAGCGTGCCGGCGCTCAAGCTGCAGCCGGATATTGCCGAAATCTGGCTGCCGAAGATCCTCTCGACCCAGTACGACCCGCGCAATCTGCCGATCAGCCAGAAAACCGGGGCCACTATCGGTATGGCGATGACCGAGAAGCAGGGTGGCACCGATGTGCGCGCCAACACCACGCATGCCCATCCGGTTGGCATGCCGGGGCCGGGCCAGGCCTATGAGCTGGTCGGGCACAAGTGGTTCTGTTCGGCGCCGATGTGCGACGCCTTCCTGACCTTGGCGCAGACCGACAAGGGCCTGAGCTGCTTCCTGCTGCCACGCCATCGGCCGGACGGCACGCGCAACGAGTTCTATATCCAACGCCTGAAGAACAAACTGGGCAACTGGTCGAATGCTTCCAGCGAGGTCGAGTATCGCGGCGCGCTGGCCTGGATGATCGGCGAGGAAGGTCGCGGTGTGCCGACCATCATCGAGATGGTGGCGCTGACCCGTTTCGACTGCATGGTCGGCTCCAGCGCCCTGATGCGCCAGGCCCTGACCCAGGCCGCGCACCACTGCGCCTACCGCAAGGTCGGCGGCCGGGTGCTCAATGAACAACCGCTGATGCAGAACGTGCTGGCCGACCTGGCCCTGGAAAGCGAGGCCGCGCTGGCCCTGACCCTGCGCATGGGCCGCGCCCTGGACCATGGCCACGACGAGCAGGAAGACAAATTCGCCCGCCTGGTCACTGCCGTCGGCAAGTATTGGATCTGCAAGCGTGCCCCGGCGATGATCAATGAGGCCGCCGAGTGCATGGGCGGCGCCGGTTATGTCGAGGACAGCATCCTGCCGCGGCTGTACCGCGAGGCACCGGTCAATTCGACCTGGGAAGGCTCGGGCAACGTGCAGTGCCTGGATGTGCTGCGCGCCCTGTCGAAAGAGCCGGGCGTGCTCGACGCCTTGTTCGTCGAACTCGGCGACGGCCATGGCGATGCGCGGCTCAAGGCGCATATCCAGCAGCTGCAGGCGGGTTTCCGCGACACCGACGATATCCAGTACCGCGCGCGTCAGTTGACCGAGGACGTGGCCGTCGCCTTGCAGGCCAAGCTGCTGCTGGAGGGCGGCAACGCCGTGGTTGCCGATGCCTTTATCGCCAGCCGCTTGGGTGCGGGCGGGCGCGTGTACGGCACCTTGCCGCGTGGTGTGGATGTCGAGGCACTGGTGGCGCGGGCGACCCCGCACCTGCTGTAAGTCACTCGGTGACCGTGGGCTGGGTTTTGCCACCAAAATGGCCCGGCCTAGCCTGCGGATACCACGATTGTGGCGGATAACGCGGTGAATAATTCGCCCGACGATGGAACCCGCTCGATAAGCCGGCTTGCGGTCATGCCTTTTCTCGACGATGCAGGCAAGATAGAAATCTGCATGCTCTGACAGGAATGCCCATCGTGACCAGCAACACTGACGCCTTTGTTGTCGCCCATACCCCTGATGAAGCGGTAGACCGGCTTGCCGCCCTGCATGAGCGGGCCATCAACGGCCTGAGCCAGGCACTCAAACTCTACCTGAAAGAACGCATCAAGCCCGATGCCAGCCAGCACAGCCTGTTCCGCTACCCGGAACTGCGCCTGACCTACCTGTGCCAGGGCGAAGTGCCGACCACCGTGCGTGCCTATGCCAAGGTGCAGGTGCCGGGCACCTACAGCGTCACCGTGACCCATCCGGCGGCGTTTCGTAATTACCTGCTCGAACAACTGCGCCCGCTGATGAGCGATTTCACCGTGCAGGTCGAAGTCGGCGTGAGCCAGCAGAACATTCCCTACCCCTATGTGGTGGAGCAGGGCGATGAGCTGGCCGGGTCTGGGGTGACGGCGGCCGAGTTGGCGCGGGTGTTCCCCAGCACCGACCTGTCGGCGGCCTCGGATGGCATCGCCGACGGCTTGTACGACTGGGAAAACATCGACCCCCTGCCGCTGGCGCTGTTCGATGCGGCGCGGGTGGACTTTTCCCTGCGCCGGCTGGTGCATTACACCGGCAGCGACTGGCGGCACGTGCAGCCATGGATTCTGCTGACCAACTACCACCGCTATGTCGACCAGTTCATCCTGCATGGCCTCAGCCAGTTGCGCGAAGACCCGCGCTTCGTACGCATGGTGTTGCCGGGTAACGTCATCATCGAGCGCGACATGGACGAGGGCGAAGCGCAGACGATCATCGCGGGCGTGCTCTGGCACCGCTACCAGATGCCGGCCTACCACCTGATCGCCGCTGACGGCCATGGCGTGACCCTGGTGAATATCGGCGTCGGGCCGTCCAACGCGAAGAACATCACCGATCACCTGGCCGTCTTGCGTCCGCATTGCTGGCTGATGATCGGCCACTGTGGCGGCCTGCGCCAATCGCAGACCATCGGTGACTATGTGTTGGCTCACGCCTATATGCGCCGCGATGGCATCCTCGACCGGGTGGTGCCGCCGAACATCCCGATTCCGGCCCTGGCCGAGGTGCAGATGGCGTTGCAGGAGGCCGCGGCGACCGTCACCGGCGAGCGCGGCGAAGCGCTGAAACGACGCCTGCGCACTGGCACCGTGCTGACCTACGACGACCGCAACTGGGAGCTGCGCTGGGCCCAGGAGCGTCCGCAGATCAACCTGGCGCGGGCCATCGCGGTGGACATGGAAAGTGGCACCATTGCCGCCCAGGGTTATCGCCTGCGGGTACCTTACGGCACCTTGCTGTGCGTGTCCGACAAGCCGCTACACAGTGAAATCAAGCTGCCGGGTGCGGCCGGCGCGTTCTACGAGCGGGCGGTGACCCAGCATTTGCATATCGGCATCGCCGCCCTGGACCTGCTGCGCAACCAGCTCAACTCACTGCACTCGCGCAAGCTGCGCAGCTTCGACGAGCCGCCGTTCCGCTGATCGGTCCCGTAGGAGCGGCCCGTGGCCGCGATGCCGTTTGCTCATTCGCGGGCATTGCCCGCTCCTACAGCAGCCCAAGGCTGCGCGAGCAGCGGTGGCACCTGCCATTGCTCGCCCGGCGTCGGCACGCGGAAGCTGTCCGGGTCGACCTGCCAGCCCGCGAGCGCCTTGGCCAGGTCTGCCGGCGGGGCGAACTGGCCCTCGTCGGTCAGGCGGAAGGTGCCGAAGTGGATGCCCATGCTGGTTTGCGCCTGCAATTGGCGGTGGGCCTGCACGGCGTCATCCGGGTTCATGTGGTGGTCGCGCATGAACCAGCGCGGCGCATAGGCGCCAATCGGCAAGGCGGCGAAGCGCAGCGGGCCGAAACGCTCATGGATCAACTTGAACTCCGGACCCAGCCCGGTATCGCCGGGAAACAGCAGCGGCCCTTGCGCCGATTGCAGTACGAAGCCCAGCCACAGCGTCTGGTTGGTATCGGTGCGGGTACGTGCCGACCAGTGTTGCACCGGTACGCCATGCAAGGTCAGCTCCGGGGTGAGGGGGAGCGACTGCCACCAATCGACTTCGACCACATCGCTGAAACCGGTTTCGCGGATCAGTGGGCCATTGCCCAGGCCGCTCACCACTTTTGCGGCGGGAAAGCGCTCGGCCAGCTGCCGCAGGCTTTCCAGGTCCAGGTGGTCGTAATGGTTGTGGCTGACCAGGATCAGGTCGATCGGTGGCAGTTGTTCCAGGCTCAGGCCCGGCGGGTGATGGCGCTTGGGCCCGATGAAACTGAACGGGCTGACGCGCTTGGACCACACCGGATCGGTAAGGATATTCAGCCCATGCTGCTGGATCAGCAGTGTGGCGTGGTTGATATAGGTGACGCGCAGCTCTGTGCCGGTCACTCGCTCCTGCAGCGCGGGTGGCACGGCAGGCCCGGGTTGCTCGATCCAGGCGATCTGCGGCTCGCGATTGAGCTGCCACTTCAGCAGGCTGGCGAAACTTTTATGCGGTGTCGGTTCGATGTTGCGAAAGCGCGCGCCGTCGAAATGATCGGACGCCGGACCCTGGTAGGGGGCGCCGTTACAGCCGACTAGCGTCAACAAGCTGAGCAACCAGGTCGGTCGCAGTGGGCGGGGCATGGCGGGTTTGCTCTGCGCGTGAGGATGTCGCTCAACCTAGCATGGCGCCCCACTCTTGCCTGCGCCCCGACACCTTTTGTAACCATGCCCCGGTTCGGGGCCGGCCGGACGATTCGCTCATCCGGCCAGCCGGTTCGGTCAGCAGCTTGCGTCCAGCACCACCCGATAGCGTGCCTTGCCATCGCGCAGGTGCTGGATCGCCTCGTTGACCCGGCTCATGGGGAAGTGCTCGACCTGCGGCAGGATCTGATGGCGGGCGCAGAACTCCAGCATGCTGGTCATGGTCGCCGGAGAGCCGACCGGCGAGCCGGACAGGCTGCGCTGGCGCGGAATCAGGTTGAACACATGCACGGGGATGGCGCTCGGCACGATGCCGACGAAGTGCAGGCGACCCTTGCCGCGCAGCGTGGCGATCAGGGCGTTCCAGTCGAGGTCGGCGCTGGCGGTCACCAGAAGAAAATCCAGGCTGCCGGCAATCGCCTTGAGGGCTTCGCTGTCGGTTGAGGCGACCACCTTGTGGGCCCCGAGGCGCAGGGCTTCTTCCTGCTTGCTCAAGGACGAGGTGAAGGCGGTGACGTCACAGCCCCAGGCGTTGAGAAAACGCAACGCCAAATGGCCAAGGCCGCCGATGCCGACCACCCCGACCCGGTCGGTGGGTTTGACGCCCAGCTCCAACAGTGGGCTGAACACCGTCGAGCCGCCACAGAACAGCGGCCCGGCCAGGCTCGGGTCGAGGTTGTCCGGCAGCGCGATGGCCCAGGCCCAATGCGCGCGCAGCCGGTCGGCGAAGCCGCCGTTGCTGCCGACGATGGTGGGTTTTACCGTGCCGCACAGCTGATGCGAACCTTCCATGCACGAATGGCAGTGCATGCAGCTGCCTTTGTACCAGCCGATGCCCACCCGTTGACCCAGCTTGAGGCCGCGCGCCTGGGCGCCGAGACGGACGATGGTGCCAACCACCTCATGGCCGGGGATGAACGGGTAGCGGGCATTGCCCCAGTCGTTGTCGATCATCGATTGGTCGGAGTGGCAGATGCCGCAGTACTCCACGGCGACTTCGACCTCCTCGGCGCCCAGCGGGCCGGGGTTGAACGCATAACGTTCCAGCGCGGCGCCGGCCGACTTGGCAGCCCAACCGGTGAAAGTGTCGAGTACGGATTCGGCGGTGTTCATGCGGGTTTCCTCTGGGTGGGTGAAACAGCCCCCGAAGCATAGCCGTCTCGGCGCTGCGGTCGCTGCCGCAATAAGGGTTGGTGATAATTCGAGGGCGCCCTCGGGTACACTGCCCCTCCCGCGTTACTGTTTATGGATTGCGCATGCCCCGCCCACCTCGTTCCGCCGCCCCGCGCCATCCCGCCGGCAAGCCTGCCGTCCGCCGGGTGGCCAAGGCGCCGCCGGCCGAGCCGCAGCTGATCCTGTTCAACAAGCCTTTCGATGTCCTGACCCAGTTCAGCGACGGCGAAGGCCGCGCCACGTTGAAGGATTACATCCCGCTCCCCGGCATCTACCCGGCCGGGCGTCTGGACCGCGACAGCGAGGGCCTGTTGCTGCTGACCAATGACGGCCAGTTGCAGGCGCGCATCGCCGACCCCAAGCACAAGCTGGCCAAGACCTATTGGGTGCAGGTGGAGGGGGAGCCGAGCGCCGAGCAGCTGCAGCGCCTGCGCGATGGCGTCGAACTGAACGATGGTCCGACCCTGCCGGCCGAAGCCCGGCAGTTGGCCGAGCCGCCGCTGTGGCCGCGTGACCCGCCGGTGCGCTTTCGCAAAAGCGTGCCAACCGCCTGGCTGGAGTTGGTGATCCGCGAGGGGCGCAACCGTCAGGTGCGGCGCATGACGGCGGCCGTCGGGCTGCCGACCTTGCGCCTGGTGCGGGTGCGTATCGGCCCCTGGAGCCTGGACGATCTGGGCCTGGGCGAGTGGAAAGCGGTGCCGGCGCGGCTCGATTGAACGCTCGCGGCGCGCTCAGCCGGGCACCGTGCGAGTGATCAGAAGCCTTCTAGGCTGCCGATCACCACGGTCTTGATCACGAAGCCGAGCACCCCGAGGCCGAGGGCGAGAAACAGGATCATGGTGCCATAGCGGCCAGCCTTGGACCGCTTCGCCAGATCCCAGACGATAAACCCCATGAAGGCCACCAGGCCGCCGACCAGGATGATCATCATCCACTCTTCAAACATTTCCGGTTCCATCACGACCTCGGGCAATACGGATAGACAACGCCAGCCTCTTGGGCTGGCAACGGCGGGGGCGGGCGCTCAGGCATCTGGGCGATGGCTGGCTGTTGTTGTATGAGCCTCGGCTCTTATGGCGGGACCGCGCGGGGTGCAGCAAAGCGGCGAGAATTATACGCGAAGCCGCCTTGCCGTCGCCGCGGCTTCGTCGGCCTGCTGCAAGGCCGTTCGGTCAGTTGCGCAGGTGTTGCAGCGGCAGTTGGGTGCTGGAGATCACCTGGTTGAGGACAAAGCTCGAACGCACGCTGGAGACGCCCTCGATGCGGGTCAGTTGGCCGAGCAGGAATTGCTGGTAGTGATCCATGTCCGGCACCACCACCTTGAGCTGGTAATCGGCATCCATGCCAGTCACCAGGCTACATTCGAGCACTTCCGGGCATTGGTTGATCACCGATTCGAAATGCTCGAAACGCTCCGGCGTGTGCCGGTCCATGCCGATATGCACATAGGCGGTGAGCGTCAGGCCGAGCTTCTTGCGATCCAACAGCGCCACCTGGCGGAGGATGTAGCCGTCATCTTCCAGTTGCTTGACTCGCCGCGAACAGGGTGAGGGCGAGAGGCCGATGCGTTCGGCCAGCTCCTGGTTGGAGATGCGCGCATCGCGTTGCAGTTCAGCCAGGATATTCAGGTCGTAACGATCGAGTTTGTTCATGCTGGTCACTCTTCTGTTATCTATTGCGCACTATAGTGCTTTGAGAGTGAAAGATTGCGCAAGTTAGGATTCTTTGAGCAATATTCGCAATCCGATTTCGCGTTGTTAGGCCTAAGCTTTACCTCAGTTAAATGACCCGGACAGCAGAGTCCATCCGGCCCGCCCAATCAGGCGCGCCGCAGCCGCCGACCCCACCGGGTCGCCCCCGGCCACCGGGTCCGCACTGCCCAACCAGGCGGGCGAGACAAGCGGCGACACAATCGCCAGCAGCGGACGAATTTCCAAGGGAGGTCATCTGACCTCCCTTTTTCTTGCCTGCGATTTATACCCCGTGCGGTTCGAAACCCGCCTGCAGGTGGCGCTGTCGAAGCTTATAGCGCTCGACTTCAAGCCCGATTTACCCAAGCCTGACGTTGCCGACGCGGGCGCTGAACGATACTGCACAGGTCACCCGGTGGTGATCGTTTCTGGAGTAGAACTACATGAAGTCGCGTATCTGGCGGATGGCGGGGGTGAGCATCCTTTCCCTGGCCATGGTGGGGCACGTGCTGGCGGATGACTCGCGTGGCGCCAGCGCGGTGATGGGTGGTCGTGGCGGCAACTCGCAAGAGGGGCCGGGCAATGGCAATCAGGGCCAGGCGGCGCAGCGGCAAGGCGGGCAGACTCGCAGCAGTGTCCAGCAGGGCCCGCAAGGCGCGGCCCGGCAGTTGGGCAGCAGCTCAGCACCGCGCTATCAGGGTTCTGAGCAAGGTGGCAGTTGGCAGGGCGGCTCTGGCCATCGCGCTCAGGAGCATGCGGGTGGCAGCCAGGCCAGTACCCAGCAGGGCCCGCAAGGCGCGGCTCGCCAGTTGGGGCGTTCCACGCCGCGCTACCAGGGTTCCGCGCAGGGCGGCAACTGGCAAGGCAATCAAGGCGGTAACTGGCAAGGCGGCCAGCAGTCGGGTAACCAGTGGCACAGCGGCTACGACAAACCGCGCCCGGGCAACGGTCACGGCAATGGCTGGGGCCCCGGCCCACAATGGCGGCCAGGCTATCGGGTCAACGTCATTCCCTCCGGGCATTGGCGCGTACCCTATGGCGGCGTCGACTATTACTACGCCGAGGGCTACTGGTATCGGCCCTATGGCCCGAGCTACATCGTGGTGGTGCCGCCTCGCGGTATCCGCGTCAGGTCCTTGCCGCCTTATGCGCGGGAAGTCTGGATCGGCAGCGTGCTGTACTTTCTCGCCGCCGGAACCTATTACCTCTGGCAGGCCGACAACCGTGAGTACGTGGTGGCCAACCCGCCGCTGTCGAGCGTGCCGGCGGACAACAGTGGCGGGTACGACGTGATCGCCTACCCGGCGCGGGGGCAAAGCCAGACGCAGCTGGAGCGGGATCGTTATGACTGCCATCGCTGGGCGGTCAACGAAAGCGGCTTCGACCCGTCGCAGGCCAGCTATGCGCCGGCGCCAAGCGTTGCCGATCGCTATCGGCGGGCGTTGGGGGCTTGTTTGAGTGGCCGCGGTTACAGCGTCAACTAAGACGCGGCGCGCGGCGCCAGCACGTCCTGCGGGTCGGCATGCACCAGTACTTCGGCCCGTGGGTACTGCGTGGTGATGGCCCGTTCGACCTGCTCGCAAAGGTCGTGGGCGACCGTCAGGCTCAGCGTACCCGGCAGCTCCAGGTGCAGCTGCACGAACCAGTAGGAGCCGGATATCCGCGTGCGCAAGTCATGGGCACCGAGCACGCCGGGCACGCTGCAGGCCAGTTCGAGCATGTGCGCGCTGACATCCAGCGGCAGCTCTTGATCCATCAGCACTGCAATCGCTTCGCGGGCGATCTGCACGGCGCTCCACAAAATGTAAGCGGCGATGCCCAGGCCGAACAGCGCGTCCAGTTGTTGCCAGCCGAAGTAGGCCAGCACCAGCGCCAGCAGGATGCTGCTGTTGAGCAGCAGGTCCGAACGGTAATGCAGGGAGTCGGCGCGAATCGCGGTGGAACCGGTGACCCGGATCACATGGTGCTGGAACAGCAGCAGCGCGCCCGTCAGCGCCAGCGCCAGCAGCATCACGGCGATGCCCAGGCTGGGCGCGCCGAGGGGTTGCGGGTGCTGCAGATGCTCGACGGCTTGAATCGCCACCAGCACGGCACTGACGGCGATGAACAAGGCCTGGGCCATACCCGATAAAGCCTCGGCCTTGCCGTGCCCATAGCGGTGATCTTCGTCCGCCGGGCGCAGGGCGTAATGCACCGCCAACAGGTTGAGCAGCGACGCCGCGCCATCGAGCAGCGAGTCGGTCAGGCCGGCCAGCAGGCTGACCGAGCCGCTCAACCACCAGGCCGCACCTTTGGTGACGATCAGGATCACCGCCACCGCCAGGGAGGCCAGGGTGGCCTGGCGCAGCAGGCGGGCATGTGTGGCGCCGTTGTTCATGCCTTCTCCGCTAGGTCGTGGCCGGCAACGGGCAGCGTTGCAACCGGCCTCAGGCTGCCGGGTGCAGACCGTGGGCGGCCAATTGTTCGATGCTGCCGGTGTGCTGGATCAGGCGCGGATCGTCGAGCGGCAGGCTGTGGCCGGTTTCGCGCTCGATCAGGGCCTTGAGGCGGGCGTTGTCGACCTTGCCGTCGGCACCGATGGTTTCTTGCAACTGTTGCGGGTCGACCTGTGCGTGCTGGCCTTCCGGCAGGTAGATGGCGCCGGTGGCGAAGTCGATGCCAAAGGCGATCAGGCCCGGCAGCACATAAAACAGGATGCCGATGGCGTTCAGGCCGGCGACGACCGGATCGATCTTGCCTTCGATCTGCCCGCGGCGATCGGGGAAGAACAGTGTGCCGCAAGCGCTCAGTTGGGTGAGCAGGGTGACGGCTAGAACACCGCCGATGACACGAAACCGCATGTGCATAAGCACCTCCAGAAAAATAGTGGCACAACTATAACAAGCCGGCTGCGGCGGTGCCGCTCTGTTGCGAGCGCCGCGCCACCACGAGCATTGCTAAGACCACGGCAAGTGGATGGCCGTTCGCCGTTATAATCGCCGGCTTCTACTGTGGACACCTGCGATGGCACGCCCATGACACCCTTACCCATCGACGCGGTACTGCCGGCCCTGCGCGCGGCCCTGGCCGCGCGCCACGAAGCCGTGCTGGAGGCCCCGCCCGGCGCCGGTAAGACCACCCGCGTGCCGTTGGCCTTGCTCGATGAACCGTGGCTGGCCGGGCAGTCGATCCTGATGCTCGAGCCGCGCCGGCTGGCAGCCCGGGCCGCGGCCGAAAGGCTGGCCAGCGAACTGGGGCAGGCGGTTGGCGCCACGGTCGGCTACCGCATCCGGCTGGAGAGCAAGGTCGGGCCCGGGACCCGGATCGAGGTGGTCACCGAAGGCATCCTCGCCCGGCGGCTGCAGGATGACCCGGCGCTGGACGGTGTCGGTTTGGTGATCTTCGACGAATTCCACGAACGCAGCCTGGACGCCGACCTGGCCCTGGCCCTGACCCTCAATGGGCGGGCGCTGCTGCGCGACGAGCCACCGCTGAAAGTCCTGCTGATGTCCGCGACCCTGGAAGGCGAACGGCTCTCGGCGTTGCTGGATGATGCCCCGGTGGTGCGCAGCGACGGGCGCATGTACCCGGTGGAAACGCATTGGGGGCGGCCGCTCCAACCTGGTGGCAGCTATGAAAAAGACGGGCTTGAACCGAGGGTGGTGCAGACCGTGCTACAGGCCCTGGCCGAAGAACCAGGCAGTGTGCTGGTGTTTCTCCCTGGCCAGGCCGAAATTCGCCGAGTCAATGAGCGCCTGGCTGAAGCGTTGCAGGAGCGGCGCGACATTCTGCTTTGCCCGCTGCACGGCGAGCTGGATCTGAGCGCCCAGCGCGCTGCCATCGAGCCGGCGCCGGCGGGCATGCGCAAGGTGGTGCTGGCGACCAATATCGCCGAGACCAGCCTGACCATCGACGGCGTGCGGGTGGTGGTGGATGTCGGCCTGGCGCGGGTGCCGTGTTTCGATCCGGGCAGCGGCATGACCCGCCTGGACACCCAGCGCATTTCTCGCGCCAGCGCCACGCAGCGGGCGGGGCGCGCCGGGCGTCTGCAACCGGGCGCCTGTTATCGGCTTTGGTCGCAGGCGCAGCACGAGCAATTGGCGGCCTATGGCAGCGCGGAAATTCTCCAGGCCGATCTGGCCGGGCTGGCGCTGCAACTGGCGCGTTGGGGTGTGCAGCCGGTGGAGCTGGCCTGGCTGGATGCGCCGCCGGCTGCGGCTTTTGCCCAGGCCCAGGAACTGCTGGGCCGGCTCGGCGCGTTGCGCCCGAAAGCGGACGGCGGCTGGACGCTGACCGCCCACGGCCAGGCCATGGCCGAACTGCCGGCGCACCCGCGGATCGCGCATCTGCTCCTGCGCGGTCAGGCGCTGGGGCTCGGCAACCTGGCGTGCGAGGTGGCCGCCTTGCTCGGCGAGCGGGATATCCAGCGCGGCGGCGGAGCCGACCTGCACAGTCGGCTGGCCTTGCTGAGCGGCGCCGAGCGCGTGACACGCGGGGGGCAGGGGGGCGTGCAGCGCGCGCGGCAACTGGCCCGGCAATTTCGCGGCGCTCTGAATAGTTCAGCGCGCCGCGCCTCCAGCGAGGCGGTCGCCGATCCCGAACACCCGCGCTGGCTCGGTGCCTTGCTGGCCTTCGCCTACCCGGATCGGGTCGCCCAGCAACGCCGCGCCGGTGGCGGCGAATACCGCCTGGCCAATGGCCGGGCGGCGCAGTTCGGCGAGCCCGATGCCCTGATGAAGCAGCCCTGGCTGGTGGTGGCCGACCTCGGCAGCCGCCAGGGCCAGCGCGAAGAGCGGATCTACCTGGCGGCTGAGCTCGACCCGGCGCTGTTCGACTCGGTATTGAGCGAGCAAGTGAGTATTCGCGAAGAGCTGGAGTGGGACGAGCGCGAAGGCGTGCTGCGGGCCGAACGCCAGCGCCGGGTGGGCGAGCTGGTGCTGGCCCGCGAGCCGTTGAGCAACCTCGATGAAGCCACTCGCAGCCGCGCCTTGCTCGGCCTGGTGCGGCGCAAGGGATTGGAATTGTTGCCGTGGACGGCGGAGTTGCGCCAGTGGCAGGCCCGCATCGCCCTGTTGCGCCGCCTGGACCTGGCGCAGCAGGGCAGCAGCGAGTGGCCGGATGTCGCCGATGCGGCGTTGCTGACGAGCCTGGAGCAGTGGTTGCAGCCCTATTTAGGCAAGGTCACCCGCCTCAGCCATTTCGGCAATCTGGACTTGCCGGCGATGCTGCAGAGTCTGTTGCCCTGGCCGCTGCCACAGCGCCTGGAGGAACTGGCGCCGCGCAGCGTGCAGGTGCCGTCCGGCTCGCGCATCGGTCTGGATTACAGCGAGCAGCCACCGGTATTGGCGGTGCGCATGCAGGAGTTGTTCGGCCTGGCCGATACGCCACGCATCGCCGGTGGCCGGCAGTTGGTCAAGTTGCATCTGTTGTCGCCGGCACGGCGACCGGTGCAGGTGACCCAGGACTTGGCGAACTTCTGGCGCAGCACCTACGCCGAGGTGAAAAAGGACCTCAAGGGGCGTTACCCCAAGCATTATTGGCCGGATGACCCGTTGATCGCCGAGCCCACCGCACGGGTCAAGCCGCGGCGTTAATCGCCAACAGTCGCTGTGCGCCCCGATGTTTACGGTTGTTTATCCGGCAACAAAAAACGCGCAATCAGCGGCAAGTGATCGGAAATCCGCAGAGTGTCGGACTGCCGCACCGCGGCATCGAGGCGTACCAGTTGCGGGCTGTGGAGCAGGTAGTCGAGGGTTCGATCCGGGCCATTGGCCTGCGGGTCGTTGGGGAAGTGGGTGTACCAGTTCGCCTGCTCGGGGCCGCTGGTTTCGGCAAGGCTGGGGATCATCGGGTACTTGTCCGCCAGCACCTTCAGCTCGCTGTCGGCGGCGTACCAACTGCGCTGCTGGGCGGCCAGATGCTGATATTGCCCGGGCGGCAGCAGGTTGAAATCGCCGCCAAGCACCCAGGGCGTGCCTTCGGCGCTGAGCTTGTCGAGCAGATTGGTACTCATGGCGACTTGCCGCTGCATGGTGTCGTCACCCTGGGCGAAGGCATCCAGGTGGGTGTTGATTACCGCCAGCCGGCCACCCTCGCGGATCGGCAGGTAGCTCACCAGCAGGGCGCGTTTCAGGTTGAACTGACGGGTCAGCGGGTTGGCCGGGATCAGTGGCAGTTGCAGGCGCTCGGCCTGGGCGATCCGGTAGCGGCTCAGGGTGCCGAGCTTCATGCCGACGCTGCCGCGAATCTTCGGATGCGGCACGAAGGCGGCCTTCCAGTAGAGCGCCTGGGCGCTGCATGGATAGAGGTCGGCCAGACGTTCCTGCAGCAGCGCCAGTTGATCCTGGTAATCGGTGGTCTTGGCGTTCTCGTGCAGCTCCTGCAATAGCACGACATCCGGTGCCTCGTCGCGCAGCACGCGCACCACTTCATCGAGGCTGTAGGCCAGATCCGCCGCGGTCGGCCGGGTATCCGGGCCACTGCCATCGGCCAGGTCATACCAGAACACATAGCGCTTGCCGGCCAGGTACTGCACGTTCCAGGTCATTACCTTGAGCGCCTGGCCGGGCTGCAGCAGCGGTGCCCGGGTGGCGCAGGCCAGTGGCGCGGCTTCGCGCGCGGCGGGGTGCCAGGTCAGGGCGTAGACCAAGGCAAACAGAGCGCCGCCAAGGGCCAGCAAGCCGAGCAGGGTGTAGCGTAGGACCGGTGGCAGGGTCATGGGCGGGGCCAAATGGGCTTGGACTATGCTGAAAAGACGCGAGCATACCCGAGCGGTCACCCACGGCCCAGGCCTGAACGCTGCGCCCCCGGATGAGGAGAAGGGTCATGACTGAAGTGGTGATTGCCCAGCGCGGCCCTTTTGAGGTTGAGGTGGTTGCCGGGCTGGATTATTTCTGGTGCCGTTGCGGGCGCAGTGCCAATCAACCGTTCTGCGACGGGACGCATAAGGGCAGCGGCATCAGCCCGCTGAAATACCATGCTGCGCAGAGCGAGACCCTGTACTTCTGCGGCTGTAAGCACACCCAGTCGCCGCCTTGTTGCGACGGCACGCATCGAACACTGCCTTAACGATTTTTTCGCTGCGCATTTGGCGCGGGCACTACCGAATGGTTCATCGGCTTTTCCCGCGAGCGCCCGTTGCAGCAGGCGCGGCAACAAATCGCCACGGTGCTCGAACAGATGCGCGCTCGGGCCGTGCGCGGCTCGGTGAGCGGGTCAGGCGTCTGCCGGCCCGGGGCTGAGCAGCATGAACAGGCGGAACAGCACCACGCTGGCGAACAGTTGCAGGAAGCCGTTGGCGCAATCGAGCACGAATGACAGCAGCATGTCCGGCGCCCCGTCCGCCGACGAGAAGCTCAGCCAGTCGAGCAACCAGAGCGGCAGCATCACGCAGAGGATGCAGAGCAGAATCCGCCAGAAATGCCCATTGCTCAGTTTGAAGCTTTCGCGCAGGGCCGCCAGCGGTGTCAGCCCACGCAGTACCAACAGGTACTCGGCGAAGGCCAGCTTGATCATCACCCACAGCCCCGGCAGCACGAACAGCGATACGCCGAGCATGATCAGCAGGGTGCTCAGGGCTGCCAATACCGCGAAGCTCGGCCATAGGCGCAGCGACGCGGCCAGCAGATCCGCCGTGCGTGGCTGCAGACCGCGGCTGCGGGCATCGAGAAAGAGGATCAAGGCGGCGGTGTAGAGCGGGTAGAACAGCAAGCCGACGATCAAACCGTAGGCCGGCGATCCTTCGCTCCCGCTCCAGGCGCTGACCGCTTGCTGGGCCAGGCCTTCGAGCACGATCAGCGGCAGGCAGAGCAGGGCGATGGCCGCCAGGTTGCGGCTGAAGAAATACCAGGAGTCACGCAGGATCGGGAGCGGGTTCATCGGCTTATCGCTGTAAAAAACAGGGTTCCACTTTAGCCGATGGACGCAGGCGCTCCAAATAGCCGGCATGGGCGAGCACGGCGTGACATGGGATCAAGATGTTTCAGCAACCAGGCTGCCGAGCAACTCGTTGCTGTTCAGCACCGTCGCGTATTCACCCTGCAGATTGGCCATGGCCATGGCATGCACCTCTTCGGCGCTGCGCGGCCGACCGTCGAAATCCGGCTTGGCGAAGGTGAAGCAGGCATCGTTCAGCACTCGGGTGTGAAAGCCCAGGTTGCCGGCACTGCGCGCCGTGGACTCGACCGAGTTCTCGCTGGCGACGCCGACTATGACCAGGCGCTCGATGCCGCGGACCCGCAACCAGCGCTCCAGGGCGCTCTGGCTGAAGGCATCCGGCACGTTTTTTTCGAACACCTGCTCGTTGGCCCGGGGCTCGAACGCCGGCTGGAACAGCACGCCGGCCTGGCCGGGGGCGAACACCGAGGTCGGTGAGCGGGAGATGTGCCGTATATGCACCAACGGCCAGCCATGGCGGCGCCAATGGCTGAGCAAGGCGGCGATGCGGGTTTCGGCTTCGGGGTTGTTGCGCGGCCCCAGGTGCGCCTCGCGCATGCCCTGTTGCAGGTCGATGATCAGCAGCGCCGGGGCATCCTGGCGGCTCACGGTGACGGGTGTCGGCGGCATATTGGCTGTCCTTTCCACGAGGCTGTCATACTGAGCGCCGACTTTAGCCTTAAGTCCCCGTTGTCAGCCACAGCGCGACCCGCGCCAAGAGGATTGCCGGTGAAGAAAATCGCCGTATTCGCCGATGTACAGAACCTCTATTACACCGTGCGCCAGGCCCATGGTTGCCACTTCAACTACGCCGCGCTGTGGGCCGATATCAGCCGGCACGGGCAGATAGTCGAGGCCTACGCCTACGCCATCGACCGTGGCGACGCCAAGCAGCAGCAGTTCCAGCAGATCCTGCGCAACCTGGGCTTTACCGTGAAGCTCAAGCCCTATATCCAGCGCAGCGACGGCTCGGCCAAGGGCGACTGGGATGTTGGCATCACCATCGACATCATGGACGCCGCGTCGCACGTCGATGAAGTGGTGCTGGCCTCCGGCGATGGCGACTTCGCCATCCTCCTGGATAAGGTGCGCGCCAGCCATGGCATCGAGGCCACGGTCTATGGCGTACCGAGCCTGACCGCGCAGGCGCTGATGCGCGCTGCCAACCGTTATGTGCCGATCGAAGGCGCGTTGCTGCTGAAAAACTGAGCCGGGCAGCGTGCTTATTCTTCACCCCAAAGAGACAAACTGACGTTGGAACGCATTGCAGTCATCGACTTTGAAACCACCGGCATCGCCCCCGGTCCGAACGGCCGCGCCACCGAGATTGCTGCGGTGATTGTGGAGGACGGGCGGATCGTTGCGCGTTACCAGAATCTGATGAATAGCGGTGCCTGGGTGCCGCCCTTTATCGAGAGCCTCACCGGCATCAGCAACAGCATGCTGCGTTCGGCGCCGCCGGCCGCGCAGGTGATGCGTGAGGTGGCGGATTTCGTCGGCAACACGCCGCTGGTGGCGCACAACGCCGCGTTCGACCAGAAGTTCTGGGATGCCGAACTGGCGCTGATCCAGCGCAGTCGGCCGCAGACCTTTGCCTGCTCCATGCTGCTGGCGCGGCGCTTATTGCCGCAGGCGCCGAACCACAAGCTCGGCACGCTGAACAACTGGGCCAAGCTGCCGGTCACCGGCAAGGCCCACCGGGCGTTGGCCGATGCGGAAATGGCGGCCAACCTGACGGTGTACCTGGCCGAGCAGTTGCGCCAGACCCATGGCATCGATCGGGTCTCCCACAGCCTGCTGTGCAAGCTACAGAAAATACCCGCCGCCAAGATCGGCGAAGCCCTCAGAAGCGCCCGCACATCCCGCTAGCCGCTATGGCCGCCGCCCCCGGAGCCGCCACGCCCCAGCGCGCCCCCGAGCAGCATGCCGCCCCTGCCGAGCAGGCGGATGACGATGACCAGCACGAGCAGCAGCAACGGCGCGAAGGGCTGTTTCGAGCCTTCATTCGCGCCGTTGCCATCTGCAACCGGTTGGCCGCCGAGCACCTGGATGATCGCCGCGGCGTCAGCGTTCAGCTGCCGCCTGCTCAGAGCCGGCGTGCAGCTACCGTTGCGCACGAAACAACGGGCCGCCCAGTCGCTTTCTGCGGCTGATAACGCCGCCAGCTCAACAGAAGCGGGCTGACGGGCGTTGGGCAGGTTAAACTCTGCGCATTCGCACCTTCGCTTCCCTAAGTTCTGGTTATCCTCATGACTTTCGCCTCCCTTGGCCTGATCGAACCCCTGTTGCGCGCCCTCGAAGCCCTCGACTACAAGACCCCCACGCCTATCCAGACCCAGGCGATTCCGGCGGTACTGGCCGGGCGCGATCTGATGGCCGCGGCGCAGACCGGTACCGGCAAAACCGCCGGCTTCGCCTTGCCGCTGCTGCAACGGCTGACCATGGAAGGCCCGCAAGTGGCCAGCAACTCGGTGCGCGCACTGGTGCTGGTGCCAACCCGCGAGCTGGCCGAACAGGTGCACGAGAGCTTCCGGGTGTACGGTCAGCACCTGCCGCTGAGCACCTATGCGGTGTACGGCGGCGTCAGCATCAACCCGCAAATGATGAAGCTGCGCAAAGGCATCGACGTGCTGGTGGCTACACCCGGCCGGCTGCTCGACCTGTATCGGCAGAACGCGGTGAAATTCGGCCAGTTGCAAACCCTGGTGCTGGATGAGGCCGATCGTATGCTCGACCTCGGTTTCTCCGAGGAGCTGCGTGACATCTACGCCGCGCTGCCGAAGAAACGCCAGACCCTGCTGTTTTCCGCGACCTTTTCCGAGGCGATCCGCAGTCTCGCCGGGCAGGCGCTGGACGACCCATTGAGCCTCGAAGCCAGCCCGCGCAATGTCGCCGCCAACAGCGTCAAGCAGTGGGTGATTCCGGTCGACAAGAAGCGCAAGCCCGAGCTGTTCAGCCACCTGCTGAAAACCCAGCGCTGGACCCAGGTGCTGGTGTTCGCGAAAACCCGCAACGGTGTCGATCAGCTCAGCGAGCTGCTGCAGCAGCAGGGTGTCAGCGCCGACGGCATCCACGGCGACAAGCCGCAGGCGACCCGCCAGCGCGCGCTGGACCGCTTCAAGGCCCGTGAAATTCAGATCCTGGTGGCCACCGATGTGGCCGCGCGCGGGCTGGACATCGACGACCTGCCGCTGGTGGTCAACTTCGACCTGCCGATCGTCGCCGAGGACTACATCCACCGCATCGGCCGCACCGGTCGCGCCGGCGCTACGGGCCAGGCGATCTCGCTGGTCTGCGCCGACGAGGTGCAACTGCTCGCGGCCATTGAAACCCTGACCCGGCAGACCCTGCAGCGCATCGAGGAGCAGGACTTCGAGCCCGAGCACCGGGTGCCGATGACCGACCCGAGCGGCCAGGTGCTGAAAAAACCGAAGAAGCCGAAAAAACCGAAGGTCTTCAGCGGCGGCGGCAAGAAGACCCTGGGCAAATGGCTGGAAAGCGACGAGCCGGCCGAGACACCGGTGAAAGCCGTGCGCAAGGTGCCGAGCTTTAACACCGGGCCTAAAAAGAAAAAGCCCTAAGGGCACGCTGACGATGATGATCGTTCCCACGCTCTGCGTGGGAACGTAGCCCAAGACGCTCCGCGTCTGCTTTTTGCTGGATTCCCGCCTTCGCGGGAGTGACGACTTTTTCATCGCTTCCTGCATGGACCGGACACATGTGTCCGGTCCATGCACTTCCCCAAGAAAGCCCTGAGTCGGGGCGTGAACGTTACTCTCAGTGTGGCGGCGGGTGACGTTTCGCCAGAGCCATGCTGGTGCGCTGGATGGCAGTAAAGCAGCCGGTGGCAGGCACCTGGGCTTACCGGCTGGGGCGCACAGGCGGGTGTGGAGGGGGTTCAGGGTAATGGCTCAAAATATGCGTTCCTGTATGAAATCCTGAACGCCTATAGTGTAGTGTGACTCTGGCTTTCGCCCTTGCGCACTACCACACAGACAACCCCCATGCGCCACAAGGAATTGAAACACTGGACCGCCGGCGTCGCTCATTTGCTGGCTTTGCCCAACGGTAGAGCGCGGCTGCTTGGCCTTAGCCAGTGGCTGAATCAGATCTGTCACGTCGACCACTTCGTTTTGTTCATCTATGAAGGGAATCACCGCCCGCTGGCGCTGTTCGACACCTTTCCGGCGGACAAGCGTAAGGTCTACGTCGACGACTATCAGGTCGGCCCCTACCTGCTCGACCCCTTCTACCTCGCCTGCACACGCAACCAACCGCCCGGCCTATGGCGTTTGCGCCAGTTTGCCCCGGACCACTTCTACCTGGGCGAGTACTACCTCAATTACTACCAGTTGACCGGTTTGGCCGAAGAGGTGGCCTTCTTCGTCGACCTCGCCGACGGTGCCAAAGGCGTGCTTTCGTTGATGCGCAGCACCGCCAGCCCGGCCTTCAGCCGCGATGAGTTGCAACTGGTTGAGTGCGCCCAGCCGGTGGTGGACGAGTTGGTTCGTGAAGCCTGGCAGCAATGCCGCGTGCAGCAGCCGCGCCCGGTACAGGATCTCGACCACAAGATCCGCGCGGCTTTCGACCAGTTTGGCGCGCACACCCTCACCGCGCGCGAGCAGGAAATCGTCCAGTTATTGCTGCGCGGCCACTCCAGTGCCTCGGTGGCCGAGCAGCTGGAAATCAGCCCCGGTACGGTGAAAATCCACCGCAAAAACATCTACGCCAAGCTCGGCATCGGCAGCCAGGCCGAGTTGCTGGGGTTGTTCATTCGCGAGCTGTCGGGATCGGAGGTGGATGGCGAGGCGTCGTTGCGCGCGGCGAATTGAGTACAGGGCGATGTCCCTAAGTCGTTCAGGTTTTGCGTTTTCCCTAGGTGCGCCTATCCCCCGAGGGATATATACAACGCAAAACCGCGATTGTTAGTTTGGGTCCCACAAGCACTAAGACGAGTGGGGCCTGCGGTGAACGATTCCAGCCAAGCATTCGATATCGAATTTCGTCATGTGGTGAAGCGCTACGGCGCTACGCCAGCGGTCAATGGCCTGAGTTTCAAGGTCCGACGCGGCGCCTTCCACTCCTTTCTCGGCAGCTCTGGCTGCGGCAAAACCACCACTCTGCGGATGATCGCCGGTTTCGAACAACCGTGCGAAGGTGAGGTGTTGCTGGCCGGTCACTCGGTGGCCGGGGTGCCGGCGCACCAGCGGCCGGTGAACATGGTGTTCCAGAGTTATGCGCTGTTTCCGCATTTGACGGTGGCGGAAAACATCGCCTACGGCCTGCGTTACCGCACACCGCGCCCGGAGCGTGCCGAACAGCGGCGGCTGGCCGATGAGGCGCTGGAAATGGTGCGCCTGTCCGGTTACGGCCAACGCAAACCCAGTGAGCTGTCCGGTGGCCAACAGCAGCGCGTGGCGCTGGCCCGTGCGCTGGTCAACAAACCCACGGTGTTGCTGCTCGACGAACCGTTGGCAGCGCTTGACCGCAAGCTGCGCAAGGAGATGCAGTCCGAGTTGCTGCGCCTGCAGCGCGAGGTCGGCATCACCTTCGTGCTGGTCACCCACGATCAAGAGGAGGCGCTGTCGATGAGCGACAGCATCAGCGTCATGCAGGATGGCCTGATCATCCAAACCGCCAGCCCCGAACAACTCTACGAAACCCCGGCTAGCCGCTATGTGGCGGACTTCATCGGCGAGTCCAACCTGTTCAACGGCACCGTGCGCCGTATCGACGGTAACTCGGTGGTGTTGGAAACCGCCCAAGGCCTGCAACTGACCAGCCCTCGCACACCCAGTGGGCAGGCGCTCAGCACGGCGCTCGATCCAGGGGCGGCAGGCTGTATCGCGGTGCGCCCGGAGCTGATCAGCATCGGCACCGCCAACACACCGTTGGCCCGTGAAGTAACGCTGCACGGTCAGGTCGAAGACCGCATCTACCTCGGCAACCTCACCGAATACCGCGTGCGCACGGAGCCGTTCGGCATCGTTTGCGTGCGCGTGCCGAGGCATAGCGAGCATAGCCAGGTGGCCTTTGAACATGGCGCGCCGGTGCAGATCGGCTGGGACCAGGCCAGCGGTTTGGCCATGGGGCTTTAAAGGAGGGATTGAAACGAAAACGCAGGTCGGCATCAGCACCGTAAAAGGCTTCCTGGCCGACGGCCAGGAAGCCGAAAAACAACCAATGGGCTTAGGGAGAGTGCAATGGACAAGAAGACATTCATCAACACCATGCGCAGCTGGCAGAACGGCTCGATCACCCGCCGCGACTTTCTTGGGCGCACCGGGCTAGGGCTGGCCGCTGCGGTAGTCGCCAGCAACATGCCCGGTCTGTTGACCAGCCAAGCCTTCGCCGGCGAGAAAGGCTCCATCGGTGATCGCCTGGCCCTGGCCACCTGGCCGAATTATCACAACCCAGCAAACCTCGAAACCTTCGCCAGTAAAACCGGCGCTAAGGTGCAGATGAGCGTGTTCGGTTCGAACGAAGAAATGCTCGCCAAGTTGCAAGCAGGCGGCAGCGGCTGGGACGTGTTCGTGCCGACCAACTACACCATCAGCACCTACGTCGAACTGGGGCTGATCGAGCCGCTGGATCTGTCGCGCCTACCCAACTTCGATGCCGCAGCCTATGAAAAACGCTTCATGGAGCAGGGCATCGTCAACGGCAAGGTGTATGCCGTGCCGAAGAACTGGGGCACCACGGGCTTCGTCTACGACAGCGCCAAGCTCACCAGCAAACCGAGCTCCTGGAAGGAGTTCTGGGAACTGACCATGGGGCCGGCGTCGGGCCGGGTGATGGTGCACGACTACCAGTTGACGGCCATCGGCAATGCGCTGAAGTCCTTTGGCTACAGCTTCAACTCGCTGGATCCCAAAGAATTGGCAGACGCCGAGAAGCTATTGATCGAGGCCAAGCCGCACCTGTTCGCGATCAACTCCGACTACCAGCCGTCGATGCGCAGCGGCGATGCTTGGATGTCCATGTGCTGGACCGGCGACGGCTCGCAACTGCACCGCGACCTGCCGAACCTGCAGTTCACCCTCGGCCGCGAAGGTGGCGAGTTGTGGAGTGATTTCTTCGCCATTCCCAAAGGCGCCGAGCACCGGGATGCGGCCTATGCCTTCATCAATTTCTTGCTTGATCCGCAGGTCAACAAGCTGGAGGTCGAGGCCCATGGCTACCCGAGTGGTGACAAGCGCGTGGATGCCTTGCTGCCCAAGGCAATGCTCGAGGACCCGATCATGTACCCGGCTGCCGACTTGCTCAGCACCTTGGAGTTTGGTGCCGCAGCGACCCTGACCAGCCCGGAGCGGGCTGAACTGATGGCACGCTTCAAGGCGGCGTAGATCGCTGCCGTGGGATTTCGTAGGGGCGAGCCTGCTCGCGAACAGGCTGGCAACGCATTCGCGAGCAGGTGCGCTCCTACGGGCAAGGTCAGGCCACCCGTTTTCAAGAAACGCTGCCATGCGTAAGGATTCACCTATGAATATTGCCGTTAGCGCCCCGCTCCAAGCGGCGAGTGCTGCTGCGCCAGTTGCTGCCGGGGAAAGCCTGGGGCGGCGGATCACCTGGCTACTACTGATGCCCTCGACCCTGTGGTTTCTGCTGTTGTTACTGATGCCGCTGGTGGTAATCCTGGTCTTCAGCCTTGGTGAGCGCAGTGCGGTCGGCGGCTATAGCGCCGCGCTGACCCTCGACAACTACCTGAACCTGGCGTCACGGGCCAAGGCCTTCACCAATACCCTGGTGTTGGCTCCGTTGGGCACCTTGGTGTGCCTGGTGGCGGCCTATCCGCTGGCGTATTTCCTGGCGGTGAAGGTGCGTAGCAACCGTTCATTGCTGCTGACCCTGGTGATAGTGCCGTTCTGGACCAGCTTTCTTATCCGCACCTACGCGTGGATTTTCATCCTCAGCGGCAAAGGCATTCCGGCGCTGCTGGCGAGCGTTGGCCTGGAGGATGTGCGGCTGATCAATACGCCTTATGCGGTGCTGATCGGCATCGTCTACGGCTACCTGCCGCTGATGGTGTTCCCGATCTACGTCAGCCTGGAAAAGCTCGACAAACGCCTGCTGGAAGCCTCGGCCGACCTCGGTGCGGGCGCCTTCGAAACCTTCCGCCGGGTGACCCTGCCGCTTTCGGCGCCGGGGGTGATTACCGGGGTGATGCTGGTGTTCATCCTGCTGATGGGCGAGTTCCTGATCCCGGCGATCCTTGGCGGCGGCAAGGTGTTCTTCGTCGGCAACGCGCTGGTCGATCTGTTCCTGCAATCGCGCAACTGGCCGTTCGGCAGCGCGGTGGCGATGACCTTGGTGCTGATGATGCTGGCGATCATCGGCGTCTACCTGAAGCTGGTCGCGCGCTTTGGCGGCAAGCAGCCGGACGGAGTGCTTTGAGATGTGGCTAAGAAGTTATTCGACCTCGGTCTACCTGTTTCTCTATGCGCCAATCGCGCTGATCATGCTGTTCAGCTTCAACGCCGGGCGCAGCGGGTTGTCCTTCGAATGCTGCTCGACGCAGTGGTTCGGTAGGGCATTCGGCAATCCGTTCATCATGGAAGCGCTGGGTAACAGCGCGTTGATCGCACTTTGCTCGGCGTTGCTAGCCACGCTGTTCGGCACCCTCGCGGTGTTCGGTTTGCAGCGGGTCAGTGGGCGGGTGCGGTTGCTGTTCGATGCGCTGACCTATTGCGCGATCATCGTGCCGGGCATTGTCATCGGTATTGCCACGCTGATTGCCTTCATCACCCTGTTCGACGTGTTCAATCCGCTTCTCGCGGCACTCGATCTGGGTATCCCCAAACTGCGCATGGGGTTTTTCACTGTGGTTGCAGCGCACTCGCTGTTCACCATGGCGCTGGTGATGGTGATCGTCCGTACTCGCGTCGATGCACTGGATCACGCGCTGCTGGAGGCCTCAGCCGACCTTTATGCGCCGCCGCTGGAGACTTTTCGGCGGGTGGTCCTGCCGCAAATCGCTCCGGCGATCCTCGCGGGTTTTCTGCTGGCGTTCACCTTCAGCTTCGACGATTTCATCATCGCCTTCTTTGTCGCCGGCTCGGAAACCACGCTGCCGATCTACATTTTCTCCTCGATCCGCCGTGGCGTGACGCCGGAGATCAATGCGATATCCACGGTGATCATCATTGCCTCGCTGGCGCTGTTGTTCACCTCCCGCTACCTGCAGAACCGCCGTGCCGGCGTGCATCCATGACGGAGAGCTCTATGCGCGATCAGCTGTATATCAATGGCGAGTGGGTCAGCCCGGACCTGGGTGGTTATTTCGATGCGCTCGCCCCCGCCAGCGAACACGTCATCCAGCGCGTGCCGGCGGGCACCGAAGAAGATATCGACCATGCTGTGCGCGCCGCCCGGCGGG
This sequence comes from Pseudomonas sp. KH_027, assembly GCF_057838565.1. Lineage (NCBI taxonomy): Bacteria > Pseudomonadati > Pseudomonadota > Gammaproteobacteria > Pseudomonadales > Pseudomonadaceae > Pseudomonas > Pseudomonas sp. KH_027. The sequence continues at coordinate 4,107,417 of NZ_CM174470.1, read as the reverse complement.
CCTTCGAGCATGGCTGGGGGCAGACCAGCGGCGCCGAGCGCGCGGGCTGGCTGGAGGCGTTGGCGGATGAGTTGGAGAGTGGCCAGGATGCGCTGGCCCTGCTCGAGGTGCTCGACAATGGCAAGCCGTTGCCGGAAGCGCAGTGGGATATTGCCGACGCGATTGGCTGCTTCCGTTATTACGCCGAGCTGGCGCGGGAACTGGACAGCCGCCAGGACGAACCGCTGGCGCTGCCCGACGAGCGTTTCCGCTGCCGCATTCGCCGTGAACCGGTTGGTGTGGCGGGGCAGATCATCCCGTGGAATTACCCGTTGCTGATGGCCTCGTGGAAAGTCGCTCCTGCGCTGGCTGCGGGTGCCACGGTGGTGTTGAAGCCCTCTGAACTGACGCCGCTGACCGCGTTGGAGCTGGCTGCGGCAGCCGACAAAATCGGTCTGCCAGCGGGGGTGTTGAATGTAGTTACCGGCTTCGGCGTCGAGGCCGGCGGCCCGCTCAGCTTGCACCCGATGGTGGACAAACTGGCTTTCACTGGCAGCGTGCCGACTGGCGCGAAGATCATGTCGGCCGCCGCCGCGGATATAAAAAACATCAGCCTGGAACTGGGCGGCAAGTCGGCCTTCATCGTCTTCGACGATGCCGATGTCGAGGCGGCCGTGGAGTGGATTCTGTTTGGCATCTTCTGGAACCAGGGACAGGTCTGTAGCGCCACCTCGCGTCTGCTGGTGCAGGAGGGCATCGCCGCGCGGCTGATTGCGCGACTGGTCGAAGCCACTCGCAGCATCCACATCGGTCACGGCCTGGAGCAGGGCGTGCAGCTCGGCCCACTGGTCAGCCAGGGCCAGCACGACAAGGTCATTGGTTTCATCGAGCAGGGCAAGGCCAGCGGCGCGCGGTTGCTCACTGGTGGTAAGCGCCCGGCGCATCTGGATCGCGGTTTTTTCATCGAGCCGACGATCTTCGATGAACCGGCGGAGAACAGCATCATCTGGCGCGAAGAAGTGTTCGGCCCGCTGCTCTGCATCAAACGCTTCAAGCGTGAAGAGGAGGCTGTGCGCATGGCCAATGCCAGTCGCTTCGGCCTGGCCGGCGCGGTGATGAGTGCCGACCCGTATCGCGCAGCTCGTGTCGCCAACTTGCTGCGCGCCGGCATCGTCTGGGTCAACTGTTCGCAGCCGACCTTCAACCAGGCGCCATGGGGCGGCATGAAACACAGTGGCATCGGTCGCGAACTGGGGCGCTGGGGGTTAGAGAATTATCTTGAAGTGAAACAGGTGACCGAATACGTCGGCAGCGAGCCCTGGGGCTGGTATCTGAAGTGATGCCCAACGTGGAGTCGCAGGCGACCCCCCGTGCGTGATCTCGAAATTGACTGGATTTGATCGTTTCAACGCTCTGCGTGGGAACGTAGCCCAAGACGCTCCGCGTCTGCTTTTTGCTGGATTCCCGCCTTCGCGGGAATGACGACGGAAGGGCTTTTGATCGTTCTTTGATGCGCTTAAGTGTTCTGCGCGATGCGCCAGAGCACACCACTCGGATCGATCAGCACGAAGTCGCGCATGCCCCAGGGCTGTTGGGCGGGCGGGACCACGCGGATGCCGTATGTTTCCACCAGTTTCGCGGCCTGCACCTGTGCCCACCAGGCATCCAGATCCTTGACCAGCAGGTGCATCATAAAATTGTCCGCCAGCTCCGCCACATAGAAATTCTGCAGCAGAAAGCTGCAGTCGCCGTGATGGAAATAACTCAGCTCGTCCGAGCTCCAGCCCAGGCTGAAGCCCAGGTCGAGGTAGAAACGTTTGGACCGTTCATAGTCCTTGGCCGGGACGAAGGTCTTGAGTTCGACGGTATCCAGCATTCGCGGGTGCTCCTGTTCGCTACTTGAACAGGCTGATCTACGGGCGTGCCGGCGCCTCTGTCGGGGCCTGGCCGCTGGCGATGCTACCTCAGAGTGGACGCTCCATATAGCGGTGGTCGGCGATGCCGGCCAGGCGGGAGCGGCGTTCGTCGTGCACGCAGAAACCCAGACGCTGGTACAAGGCCTGCGCCAACGGGTTGCCCGCCGACACATCCAGTGCCGCCTTGCGTGAACCCTGGGCGCGGCCTTGTTGCAGCAGGTGTTCGATCAGGCGCGTACCGATGCCTTGTCCGGTCAGCCCGGGCTGCACACCCAGATGCGCGAGGTAAAGCAGATCCTTGGCGGGCGGCTTGACCAGTTGCTCCATCTGCAACCCCTTGCGGATCACGCTCCAGGCGGACCAGGGGCCGTAGAAGGCAAAGATCTGCCGGGTGACCGTGAGCATATTGCCCAGGTTCACCTCGCCGCTGAACGCCGTGCCGACCGCGACTATCCGTCCATCCAGTTCGCCGACCCAATGCCGCTGGTAGCCGAACTGGCCCACGCCACTGACAAAGGCGGTGCGGAGAAAGTCCTGGGCAGAGCCTTTGTGCCGATGGCGGAACACGTAGTCGAACGCCGCCGGGCCGGAGCTATGGATCAGCGGCACGGCGTGTTCGGCGTCTTCAGGCTGGGCGGGGCGGAAGGTGAGGGGCATGGTGCTCTCGTGCGAAAGGAGAAAGCTAAATCTAGCACGATGGTTCCATTATTTGCTGGCGAAGATGCCTGAGACAGGCCGCGCACTCAGGCATGCGCCCGCGCGATTTATTCCCTCGCCCTTCTGGGGGGGCGTCGGGAGCACAGGCCTTGAGTAGAGGGTTGGCTTAATGGCGCGGAGCGTTCTTTAGCTGGAAAGAGCAAACTCGCCAACAGGCGGTCGGCTCAGTTGCGCCGCAACCACTGCAGCATACCCAGCCCGGCGGCACGGCCGCTGGCGAAGCAGGCGGTGAGCAGATAGCCGCCGGTGGGCGCTTCCCAGTCGAGCATTTCGCCGGCGCAGAATACCCCCGGCAACTGACGGAGCATCAGGTGCCGATCCAGCGCCTCGAACGGCACGCCGCCGGCGCTGCTGATGGCCTCGTCCAGCGGGCGGGTGCTCACCAGTGTCAACGGCAATGCCTTGATCGCCGCGGCCAGCAAGGTCGGGTCGGCGAAGGTCGTTGCGTCGGTTAGCTCACGCAACAATCCGGCCCGCACGCCTTCGAGGCCCAGTTGGCTGCGCAGGTGGTTGCTCTGCGACTTGCTGCCACGCGGCTTGCGCAACAGCGCTTCGACCTGCGCCAGGGTTTTCTGTGGCAGCAGATCGAGGTAGAGGGTCGCGCTGCCTTGCTGGTTGATGCGCTCGCGAATCGGCGCGGACAGCGCATAGACCAGGCTGCCCTCGATGCCCTGGGCGGTGACCACGAACTCGCCCAGCCGTGGGCTTTCCTGGTCCAGGCGAATGGCCGTGGATTTGACCGGTGCACCGGCGAACTTTTCCAGAAACCAGGGGCTCCAGCCGGCCACTTCGAAGCCGCAGTTGCTCGACTGCAGCGGCGCCAACTGCACGCCGCGCTGTTCCAGCAACGGCACCCAGGCGCCATCGGAACCCAGGCGCGCCCAGCTGCCACCGCCGAGCGCCAGCAGCACGGTGGTAGCGTTGATGGTGCGCTCGCCTTCGGGCCCGGCGATACGCAGGCGGCCATCGGCCTGCCAGCCAAGCCAGCGTTGGCGGGTATGGATGTTCACCCCGTGTTCGCGCAGGCGTTTCAGCCAGGCCCGCAGCAAGGGCGCGGCTTTCATGTCGGTGGGGAACACCCGGCCGGAACTGCCGATAAACGTCTCGATGCCCAGGTCGTGAATCCATGCGCGCAATTGCTCTGCACCGAAGTCCGTCAGCAGCGCTTCGAGCTCGGCGCGGCGCTCGCCATAGCGTGCGAGAAACGCCGGTTGCGCTTCGGAGTGGGTGATGTTCATACCGCCGACGCCCGCCAGCAGGAACTTGCGGCCGACCGAGGGCATGGCGTCGAACAGTTCGACCTTCACCCCGGCCAGTGCCAGCACTTCGGCGGCCATCAGGCCCGCGGGGCCGCCGCCGATGATGGCGACCGGATAACGAGGGGCGTTGCTGGAGTCAGTCATGGGCAGGGCGGCTGTCGCAATGGGGTGCGGCCATTCTACCCGAGGGTTGCATGGCTGTAGGGCGCCACACTCAGTTTCGCCGCAGGCGTTAAACCCGCCCTCTGCAGGCATGGGTGTCACACGTGGATACATCGGATAGCGCACTCGGGAGCGGCGCGGTTGAGTGCGATCAACTCGCCGGCGCCCTCGCTATGGTTGTCCCGCGCGGTGATGCAGCTGATCACCTTCGTCGGGCTGCTTCAGTGTCGGTAACAGCGCGCAAGCCAGGTGATAGACCACCGGGTCGATGGTCCCGGCGGCGCTGCATCGCCAGGGCTCAGCGGTCCGTGGCAAAGGCGCCAGGGAAATGTTCGACCAGGTAGTCGATGAAGGCCCGCACTGCGGGGAGCATGCCCAGGCGGGTGGGGGCGAGTGCCGAAATCGTCGCATCGCCTGGTCGCCAATCCGGCAGCACGCACTGCAATCGCCCGGACGCTATCGACGATGTACACAACGCGGAGGGCAGGGCAGTGATGCCAAGCCCCGCTTCGGCAGCCTTCTTCAGCATGCGCATGTCGTCGCTTCGCAAGCGTGGCTGCAGGTGGGTAACCACCATGTCGCCACTCGAGTGCATGAGCTTCCAGGAGAGTGGTCCTCCCCCTGGGCAATGGCTGGCTACCAGGCAGGCATGGCTGTCCAGGTCGCTTGGTTCGGCGGGCATGCCATAGCGTTCCAGGTAGCTGGGGGAGGCCACCAGCGACCATGGGGCTGGCATGATCAGGCGCTGGATGAGGGAGCTGTCCGTGAGCGATTCGGTGTGGGCGCGTATGGCCACGTCGAAACCTTCGTTGATGATGTCGACGAAGTTGTCGGTTGCATGCTGGACAACCGAGACCTTTGGGTAGGCCTGCATGAAGCCAGGCAGGATATCGACCATCGCCAGCTGGGACATTGCGATTGAGCACGTGAAGCGCAAGGTGCCAGATGGCTCGCCGGTGTGCTGTTTGACGCTGTTCGCGGCTTCGTTGGCGGCATGCAGCGCGGTCAACGCGTTGCGGTAGAAAATCTGCCCCAGCTCGGTCACACCGAAGCTGCGGGATGTGCGCTGCAGCAGCCGCACACCTAGCATCGATTCGAGTTCGGCGATGCGTTTGCTCAAGGTCGACTTGGGTAGGCCCAGGGCTTTTGCCGCGGCGGTGAAGCTGCGTTTTTCCACCACCTGAACGAACAGGTGGTAGTTATTCAGATTCTGCATCCGGGGCCTCTCTGCGCGTTTGCCGTGTTGTGCAGTACACGCTCGCAGTCGACTCCCGGGCTGTCAACCTGGCCCGCGACGGATCGCGGGCAACATTTATTTGCTCGCAAGATCCTTCTAAGCGAGCAAACGCATCCAAGTAATCGTGCGACCTGCTGCCGCAAGATTGTCGCTATGGCGCTCACTCCGGAGATCCACGGGCCACTGCCGCTGCGTTTAGAGCGTCTCCCTGTCATCCGGTATAGCGGCGATTCGATATCAAGGCGTTGAATGCGATGGCCATCGTTCATGGCTGTGAACGATACGTCTCAGACGAGACGCTCCTGCCTCAACGATCAATCGGGTAGCGTTTCTCCTTCTGGTAACGGTCCCGGCTTGCCGGCACGCCAATGGTGTGTGAGGCGGCAGCGAGCCGTTACCGCCATCACCTTGGGCAACGTAGTCGATCAATGGAAGTTGAAGGTACAAACAGAAAAGCCCATGCCGATCGGACGCAGGCAGCACACGACTCTCGCCCGCGCGCAAGCAGCCGTGAGCGCAACTGGCCGGGGGTCACGGTCGAAAATTTCGTCTTCAGCGAGGAAGCCAGCATCGGTTGCATGCAGGAAGAAGACAATCTCGTCATCCTCTGCGTGAGTGGCGGTGGCACTGTGGTTCAGGAGTACAACGGCCAGGTTCACCGCGGCACATTCAAATCCGGCATGACATTGATCATCCCCAGGTCCCGCTCGCTACGTCTTGAGTGGAAGAGACAGGCCCATGCCCTGATATTCCATGTTTCTGCCGATTTGCTGAATGATGTGGCCAAGGCCTCGGGTATGGCCCATGCACGCAAGGTCAATCTGGTGAGCAACTATGGCGTGCGCGACACCTTCATTCAGCGTATCGGTGCGTTTTACAGCAACGAGTTCGCGCAGGCGCCACACAACTATCAGAACCTCATCGTCAGTTCGCTTTCCTGTGCCCTGGCCAGTCATCTGCTGCGGCGCCATACCCTGCACGGCAGCCACTACCAACCCTGGAAGCGTGGTTTGAGTGCGCAGGCGCTGGGGCGGGTGATCGAGTACATGCATGCGCACATCAGCAATAGCATTACCCTCGAAGAGCTGGCGCTGCTGGCGGAAGTCAGTCGGTTCCATTTCGCCAGGCTGTTCCGGCAGAGCACGGGAGAGAGCCCCATCACCTTCCTCTACCAACTGCGCATTGAGCGGGCGAAGACGCTGCTTATGGATGGGCAGATGAACATCACCGAAGTCGCCGCCGCGCTTGGTTTTTTCGACCAAAGCCATTTCACCCGGCTTTTTCGGCGCGAGTTGGGCTGCACGCCAGGCGCGTACAAGCGGGAGACACGCTCGGACAGACTGTTCGTTCCCTTCCCCGATGAGTGACGGCAGACAGCGGTACCGCGGATTTGTGAGCGAGGGCAGTAAATTATCGAGCACTATTGTTCAAAGCCAGCACATCCATACAAGTACGGGTCGCCAGTCGTCCAGCACCATGACCGCACTTCAATCCGTTCGGAGAGTGTCATGGCTACTGCAAAAGCTGCCCCAGGCAAGACCCTGCTAGACCCGACCAACCACACCCTGATCCTCATCGACTTCCAGTCCCAGATGGCGTTCGCGACCAAGTCCATCGACGCGGTTTCGCTACGCAACAATGCGGCGCTGATCTCCAAGGCGGCGAAAGAGTTCAAGGTCCCCGCGATCCTCACCACGGTCGCGGAGAAGAGTTTTTCCGGGCCGATGTTCGACGAAATCAGTGCGGTATTTCCCGGCCAGAAGGTGATCGATCGCACCTCGATGAATACCTGGGAGGACGAGCGCATCGCCGTGGAAGTCAACGCCATCGGCAGGAACAAGATCGTCCTGGCGGGCCTCTGGACCTCGGTGTGCATCGTTGGTCCGGCGCTCTCGGCGATCGATCAGGGCTTCGAGGTCTATGTGATCGCCGATGCCTGCGGCGATGTCTCCAATGAAGCGCACCAACATGCGATAGAGCGGATGATTCAGCTCGGCGCCCGGCCGATGACCTCGCTGCAATACCTGCTGGAACTGCAGCGCGACTGGGCACGCGGTGAAACCTACGACCAGACTGTGAAGACCGCCATTGCCAACGGCGGGGCTTACGGACTTGGTCTGATCTACGCAAAGACCATGTTCAACGCCTCCGAAGGTCACTGAGTGACGTCCCGTCATGCCTGTCATGCCCATGCGGGCGTGACGGGGCGTTGCCCTGCACCTTGACTGGATGCGTGAGCATGATCAAAACCTCGACCGATTGGGCTCTGCTGTTTCTCCGAGTCAGCGGCTCGGCCTTGCTGCTGCATGTGCATGGCCTGCCCAAGCTGATGCACTTCAGCCATGAGCTGACGGTGATCGAAGACCCGCTCCGGCTGGGGGCCGGGCTGACCCTGTGCCTGGCGATTTTCGCCGAGGTGCTCTGCCCGTTGCCGATCATTCTGGGCATCGTCACCCGCCTGGCCTGCTTGCCGATCATCTTTCTGCTGCTAGTCTCGTTGCTGTTCGTGCATCCCGAGTGGAGCATGGCTGACGGTCAGTTTGGCTGGTTGCTGCTGATCATCTTCACCACGCTGCTGATTTCCGGGCCAGGGGCTCTCGCCCTGAGCAGCCGGCTGCCCGGCAACCGCCCGCGACTGAAGTACCCGTGGTGATCGGCAGGGCTACTGTGTTATCGCGAAGCGAGAGCACGGAAATACCAGAACAGCACGTGCAAGCAATTCTTGTCCGGCATTTTTGGCGAGACTGCAAAGCCGGGTCGGAGTCGTTCATCCATCAGCGTCAGGGAGCCGGCAATGGCCATTGAGGTTGCAGACGATGTGGTGACGCTGATCGTGCGCCATCGGGTCAAGGCGGGGATGGACCAGGAGTACGAGCAGTGGCTGCGCCGCACCATTGGCACGGCCAGCAGCTACCCCGGCCATCTCGGTATCGACGTGATGCGTGGTCATAGCCTGGGGCTGGCGTTGTTCACCTGTGTGCTGCGCTTCGCCAGCACCGGCCAGTTGCAGGCCTGGCTGGACTCCGCAGACCGCCGGCGCCTGGTCGAAGACGTCGGGCCGCTACTCGCCGACGGCGATCAGACCGAGGTCAATGCCGAGCGCGAGTTCTGGTTCACCACCCCGGCCGCTGCCGCAACAGTCGCGCCGCCAGCACGTTGGAAGCAGGCCTGCGTGACCTTTCTGGTGATTCTGCCGCTGAGCCTGCTGGTGCCGCTGGCGTGGCAACCGCTGTTTGCCAAGGTGCCCTGGCTAGGGGGCTATGTGCCCAGCAACGTGCTCATCACCCTGAGCATCGTGCTGCTGGTCGTTTATCTGTTCATGCCGCGTGTGACCCGCTGGTTCGCCAACTGGCTCAACGCCCCGCAGAACGAGGAGTAACCATGAGCAAAGACCCATCCGACGACAGCCGTCGCCACTTCCTCGCCGCCAGTTCGCTGCTCGGCGCCGCTGGCGCACTGTGGTCCGCGCTGCCTTTCGCCGGTTCCGCCTACGCCACCACTTCAGGGGACAAGATGAACGCCGATCTGATTCTGCATAACGGCCGCCTGCACACAGTCGACCGGGGAAAGCCCCAAGCCACCGCCGTGGCGATCAAAGACGGACGTTTCGTCGCCGTCGGCAGCGATGCCGAGGCCATGGCCTTGCGCGGCAGCGCGACGACAGTGATCGACCTCAAGCGGCGCACGGTGATCCCCGGGCTCAACGACTCGCACCTGCACCTGATTCGCGGCGGTCTCAATTACAATCTGGAACTGCGCTGGGAAGGCGTGCCGTCGCTGGCCGATGCCCTGCGCATGCTCAAGGACCAGGCCGAGCGCACCCCCGCGCCGCAATGGGTGCGGGTGGTCGGCGGCTGGAATGAGTTCCAGTTCGCCGAAAAGCGCCTGCCGACCCTCGACGAGTTGAACAAGGCGGCGCCCGATACCCCGGTTTTCGTGCTCCACCTGTATGACCGGGCGCTGCTCAACCGCGCCGCGCTCAAAGTGGTCGGCTACACCCGCGACACGCCGAACCCGCCGGGCGGGGAAATCCAGAAGGATGCCAATGGCGAGCCGACCGGCATGCTGGTGGCACGGCCCAACGCGATGATTCTCTACTCGACCCTGGCCAAGGGGCCGAAGTTGCCTCTGGAATACCAGGTCAACTCGACTCGCCAGTTCATGCGTGAGCTGAACAGATTAGGGGTTACCAGCGCCATCGATGCCGGTGGCGGTTACCAGAACTACCCGGATGACTATGCGGTGATCCAGCAGTTGGCCAAAGCCGACCAGTTGACCGTGCGCATCGCCTACAACCTCTTCACCCAGAAGCCCAAAGAGGAGCTGGCTGATTTCAAGAACTGGACCGGCACGCTGAAGTACGGGCAGGGCGACGACTTCCTGCGGCATAACGGGGCAGGGGAGATGCTCACCTTCTCCGCTGCTGATTTCGAAGACTTCCTCGAACCGCGCCCGGACCTGCCGCAAACCATGGAGCAGGAGTTGGAGCCGGTGGTGCGGCACTTGGTGGAGCAGCGCTGGCCGTTCCGTCTGCACGCAACCTACGACGAATCCATCTCGCGCATGCTCGACGTGTTCGAGCGGGTCAATCGCGACATCCCGTTCAATGGCTTGCCGTGGTTCTTCGACCACGCGGAAACCATCAGTCCGAAGAATATCGAGCGGGTCCGTGCCCTGAACGGCGGCATCGCCATCCAGGACCGCATGGCCTTCCAAGGCGAGTACTTCGTCGACCGCTACGGTGCCAAGGCCGCCGAAAGCACGCCGCCGATCAAGCGCATGCTGGCCGAAGGCATTCCAGTCGGCGCCGGCACCGATGCCACCCGGGTGTCCAGCTACAACCCCTGGACCTCGCTGTACTGGTTGGTCAGTGGGCGCACCGTGGGCGGCCTGGAGCTTTATCCGCAAGGTCTGCCACGGGAAACCGCACTGGAGTTGTTCACCCACGGCAGCGCCTGGTTCTCTGCCGAGCAGGGCAAGAAGGGCCAGATCAAGGTCGGCCAACTAGCGGACCTGGTGGCGCTCTCGGCCGACTTTTTCAGCGTCGAGGACGAGGCGATCAAGTGGATCGAATCGCTGCTGACGGTGGTCAATGGCAAGGTCGTGCATGCCACCGGTGAGTTCGACACGCTGGCGCCACCCAGTGTGCCGGTGATGCCGGACTGGTCGCCGGTAGTCAAGGTGCCGGGGCACTGGCGGCCCGGTTCGCCGCTGCAGGCTCAGGTTCACCAGTGTTCAGGCCCCTGCGCGGTGCATTCGCACAGCCATGAGCGGGCGCGCTTGTCCTCGGCGCCGGTAAGCGATTACCAGGGCTTCTGGGGCGCCTTCGGTTGCTCCTGCTTCGCCTTCTGAGCATGACGGCCTTGCAGCAGTCCTCGGCCTGGAGCCCGCTACGGCACAGCACATTTCGCTGGCTGTGGTTGGCGAGCATCGCGTCGAACATTGGCACCTGGATGCATGAGGTCGGTGCCGGCTGGCTGATGACCTCGCTTTCGGCCAGCCCGATGAATGTGGCGCTGGTACAGGTCGTGGGCTCGGCGCCGATGTTCTTCCTCGCACTGCCGGCCGGGGCGCTGGCGGACATCGTCGACAAGCGCCGCTATCTGCTGCTGGTGCAGCTGTGGATGGCGGCGGTGGCCATGTTGCTGGCCCTGCTGACGCTGAACGGGCAGATGACGGTGTCGCTGCTGTTGTTGCTGACCCTCGGCATGGGCATCGGCACGGCGTTGATGATGCCGGCCTGGTCGGCGCTGACGCCGGAGCTGGTGGGCAAGGCCGACCTGCCGGCGGCCATTGCCCTGTCCAGTGTTGGCGTGAATGTCGCACGGGCCATCGGCCCGGCGATTGCCGGTGTGCTGGTCAGCCTCAGCGGCCCCTGGGCGACTTTTGCGCTCAACGCGCTGTCGTTCTTCGCGGTGATCGCCGTACTGTTCTTCTGGTCGCGCGAGCCGAGCCGCTCGGTACTGCCCGCCGAGCGGTTGTTTGGCGCCATGCGTGCCGGCTGGCGCTACAGCCGCAGTTCCAAACCGCTGCAGGCGGTGCTGGTGCGGGCTGCGGCGTTCTTTATCGGCGCCAGCGGCGGCATGGCGCTGCTGCCGCTGATCGTACGCAGCGAGCTCAAGGGCAGCGCCGCCGACTTCGGCCTGCTGCTCGGCAGTGTCGGCGTCGGCGCGGTGCTAGGGGCCATGTTCCTGCCACGCCTGCGCGAGTCGATTCGTGCCGACTGGCTGGTGGCGCTGGCCAGTGTCTTGTATGCGCTGGTGCTGTTCGCCCTGGCGCTGCTGCGGGATTTCCGCGGGCTGATTCCGGTGATGCTGCTCAGTGGCGCGGCCTGGATCGCCGTGCTGTCGAGCCTACAGGTGGCGGCGCAGACCGCGGTGCCGAGCTGGGTGCGGGCGCGGGCGCTGGCGGTCTACATCCTGGTGTTCTTCGGCAGTATGGCGGCGGGGAGCATGCTCTGGGGCTACGTCGCCAGCCATGCCTCGATCCCGCAGGCGTTGAGCGCAGCCGGCAGCGTCCTGCTGCTGGGCATTGGCTTCACCGTCCACTTCCGCCTGCCGGTTACCGCTGCCGAGGACTTGGCGCCCTCGCTGCACTGGCCGGTGCCGATCCTTGGCGAGGGCGAGGATCAAGAGCGTGGCCCGGTGATGGTGACCCTGGAATATGACATCGCCCCCGAACATGCCGTGGCTTTCCAGCGGGCGATGGCCGAGGTGCGCGGCATGCGCCGCCGCAATGGCTCATTTTCCTGGGGGTTGGTGCAAGACAGCGAAAACCCCAGGCGCTGGCTGGAGTTCTTCTTCGATGAGTCTTGGCTCGAACACCTGCGTCACCACCACCGGGTAACCCGTGGCGAGCAGCGCATCGAAGCGGCGGCAAGGCTCTTTCAAACCGCCGATGTGGCGGTGCGCATCAGCCACCTGCTGGTAGGGCGCACGCCATGACGGTTTCGCGAACGGCCTGCTTGGGCCTGGAAGTCACCCTGGGTATCGGCAGGAGTGGCTGTCGCGTCAGCCGGCTTCGAACAAACGCCGCAGGGCGCTCGGTGACAGGCCGGTCCAGCGCTTGAACGAGCGGCGCAAGTTGGTGGCGTCGTGGAAGTGCAGGAAGCCGGCGACCTCTTCGTTGCTGTAACCCTTGAGCCGGTAGAGGTAGAGCGCCACGTGCTTGCGCACCTGGTCGTGCTGTTCCTGGTAATGGGTGCCGTGCTTGCGCAGCTTGCGCTTGAGCGTCGCCGGGCTCATTTCGAATGCCTCGGCGGCCTGCTCCAGCGAGGGCGACTGGCGCACGTTGGCCTGCAGCCAGGCGTACAGGCGGTCCAGCAGGCTGGCGCGATAGCCGAGGCCATCCAATTGCTGCAGGGCGTGCTGGCGGGTCACGGCGCCGGCGGTCTGCGCCGCGTTGGGCCAGGGCCGGGTCAGGTACTCGCGGGGCAGGCGCAGCAGGTCGACCTGGCTGTCGAATAGCAGGTCCTCGCCCAGGTGCACCCAGTACTGCTCGACATAGCGCGGCTCACTGTGGGCGAAATGAAAGCGCCACGGCAGACGCTCGCCCGACAGCCTGCGGGCCATCGCCACCACCGCCGTCATGCTCGCCTCGATGAGAAAGCGCCACTGGGCGCCGGCGCCAGCGCTGTCGACCCAATACAGGTAGGCGTACTGCTCGTCCAGCAGCAGGCGCGGGGTCAGCAACGGGCTGAGCAAGGGGCGCAGCTCGATCAGCAACTCCAACGCCTGCTGCAGGTTCGCGGCCTGCTGCAGGGCCTGGCTGGCGGCACCGTAGTGGCCGGGCAGCAGGCGCTGGCCGAAGAGAAAGCTGGAGTCGTCGGCGTCGAGCAGGTGCGCGCTGTTGTCGATCAGGGCAAGGAACTGCTGCGGGCTGATGCGGGCCTGGCCATCGAGGATGTCTTCATGGAACAGCCCGGTGCCGCGCAGCAGGCGATGGTTGTCCAGGCCCCGGCTGAGGCCCAGGTCGATCAGCGTGGCGGGCTGATAGTGCGCGGCAATGAAGCGGCTGTCGGATTCGTACCAGGGCGTCTTCAGGGTCATGACGGCTCAGGCGCTCTTCGCCAGCGGCTGCTTGGCGCGCGCCAGGCCGAGGTTGAGGCGTTTGAGCAGGGTATCGGCATCCTCGGCGAGCGCCATCACCACCGCCACCGCCGCGCTCAGTTGCAGGCGCTCGCCCTGCAGACGGGTGCGGTGGGCCAGGTGCCGCACGGCCAACTGCAGTTCAGTTGCCATCTGCCGCGCCTGGCTTTCGCCGGTATTGGGCAGCAGCACCACGAAACGGTCGCCGGCCAGGCGGCAGAGCAGATCCTGACGGCGCAGGTTGAGCAGCAGCAACTGGGTCAATGCCTGCAGCACGTCGTCGCCTTCGCCATGGCCGAAGCGCTGGTTGATCGTGGCGAAGTCATCGACGTCGATGGCGATCAGCGACAGCGGTTGCTGCTGGCTCAGACCCTGCTGCATGGACAGCTCCAGCTGCCGCCGCAGGTATTCGGCGCCGCCCAGCGGGGTGAGCTTGTCGAACAACCGATGCTCGCGAAACAGCAGCTCGCGCTTTTCCATCTGCGCGCTGATGGCCAGCTGTTCGCGGTGCCAGTGGTAGATGCCCAGGGTCAGCAGGATAAAACCCACCGGCATCGGCCCGGACTCCAGCCACTGGTCCCACTTGAAGGTCGCTGGCAATTGCACGAATTCGTCGACCGAGTCCATCCACAGCGAGAAGAACAGGCAGGCCAGGCCGAAGAACAGCAGGTTGGTCACCCGTCCGGCGGGCCGGCTTTTCAGTAGCAGGCCGATCCAGATCAGCACCAGCAGGGCCGAGCCGCCTTCGCCGACGATGTCGGTCCAGTTCCATTCGGGCAGCGGTTTCACCGTGCCGGCGACCAGGTGCACGAGCAGGCCGAGGTTGGCGGCCAGCAGCAGGCCGGTGAGTTTCCAGGTATGCAACTTCAGCAATGGCGGCATGGCCAGTGGGCTCCGCAGGTTTCGATGGGCGCCAGCAGAACAGATGTTTGTGACGTGTTGGTTGCAGGGCTGGCCGGCGCGGGAGGTCGTTTCAGCTCAGGGCAATTGCTGGTTTTTTTTGTCGCCATGCGCGTGCGGTGTCCGTTGCCCGCGTGCTGGTGCTGCCGGTCGCGGCTTGAGCCGGTAACGGTGGCTGCCGAGCGCTTCTGGCTGATGCCGGCGGTGCAGGTCAATTCAGCTCAATTGACTGGAAAAATCCGGCGAAAAGCGGCTATTCGCCGAGGTTCGCCGCGGGCTGTCACAGAACCTTCATCGCGTCTGCCTAGCTTGCGCTCCCAAGTTGCCTGGCCATTGTTGCCCGGCGCATGTCGCTCTTGGGGAGGGTAAGTGATGAAGCTACGCAGAAGCACGGCACGCCGTTCGGGTTTGCATCTCAGCGCCTTGGCACTGGCGATGGCCTCCAGCGCGGCAGTGCTGGCCGCCGAGCCAGGCACCGAATATGTCGAAGTGATCGGCCAGGCCGTGAGCATCGACAAGGCGCTGAAAGATCAGCGCAACTCCGACAGCACGGAAAGCGTGGTGCATGCCGACGGCATCGGCCAGTTGCCGGACCAGAACGCCGCCGAAGCGCTGCAGCGTCTGCCGGGTGTTGCCGTCGAGCGCGACCAGGGCGAAGGCCGTTTCGTCAGCGTGCGCGGCCTCGGCCCGGACCTGAACAGCGTGACCATCAACGGCACCCTGGTGCCTTCGCCGGAAAGCGAGCGCCGCGCGGTGGCCCTCGACGTGCTGCCGTCTGAGCTGGTGCAGTCGCTGACCGTGGTCAAGACCCTGACCCCGGACATGGACGCCAACTCCCTCGGTGGCACCATCGAGGTGGAAAGTCTCTCGGCCTTCGACCATGACGGGCTGTTCTACACCGGCAGCGCGGAAGGCAGCTACGACGACAACACCGAGCAGACCAGCCCGAAATTCTCCGGCGCGGTGAGCGACCGCTTCAGCCTCGGCGACGGCACCGACAACTTCGGCGTGGCCGCCGCGCTGAGCTGGCAGAAGCGCGACTTCGGCTCGGACAACGTGGAAACCGGCGGAGACTGGGATGAAGACCGCCTGGAACAGTTCGAGCAGCGCGACTACGAGATCAGCCGCGAACGCACCGGCATGGGGTTGAACTTCGATTACACGCCGGATGATCTGTCCAGCTACTACCTGCGCACCCTCTACAGCCGCTACAAGGACACCGAAACCCGCAACGCCGCCGGCGTCGAGTTCGCCGCTGCGCAACTGCCGGGCGAAACGGGCGATGCCGAAGGCTTCCGCGAGCTGAAAGACCGCGAAGAAACCCAGCAAATCCAGTCCTATGTATTCGGCGGCGAACGCCTGCTGGGCCTCTGGACCCTGGGCGGCCAGGTCGGCTACAGCCAGTCCAGCGAGGACACCCCCGGCCACATCGCCGGCGCCACGTTCGAGGGCAACGACGACTTCACCGATGTCGGCTTCTACGACAGCGAGAAACCGCGCCTGAACGTCGACAGCGCGTTCTACCAGCCGGCCAATTTCAGCCTGGATCAAGTCGAGTGGGCCGAAGAAGACACCACCGACACCGAGAAGAACATCAAGCTCGATCTGGCCCGCGACTACGAGCTGCAAGGCTACGCCGCCCAGGTCAAGTTCGGCGGCAAACTCAGCCGCCGCGACAAGGACAACGACACCGATATCTGGACCTACGAAGACTTCGGCGATTTCGGCTTCAGCGACGAGCAACTGGCCATGGATCAGTTCACCAAGGGCGCGGTGGACTACAGCCTCGACGACTTCGGCCCCGGCCTGTCGGCGAGCAAGATCAAGAACCTGCTCGGCGGCCTCGACCGCGACACCTTCTACAACGAGGAAGAGTCGCGGGTGAACGACTTCGAGATGAGCGAAGACCTCAACGCCGCGTACCTGATGCACAGCGTCGATATCGATGACTGGCGCTTCATCGCCGGCATGCGCTACGAAGGCACCGAGTTCGAGGCCAAGGGCACCGGTATCCGCGATGGCGACTTCGAGGCCATCGAGGCGCGCAACGATTACCACCACTGGCTGCCCGGCCTGCACGCGCGCTACCAGTTGGACAAGAACACCCAGGTGCGCGCTGCCTGGACCAACACTGTGGTGCGCCCGACCTTCGGCCAACTGGCGCCGGGCTTCATCATCGACGGCGACGAGGCCGCGTTCGGCAACCCGAATCTCAAGCCGCTGGAGTCGAGCAACTTCGACTTCGGCATCGAGCACTACCTGGGTCGCGCCGGCGTGCTGTCCGCCTTCCTGTTCTACAAAGACATCGACAACTTTGTCTACAACGCCGACCTGGCCGGCACCGGCGAATGGCTCGGCTTCAGCGAAGCCAATAGCTTTGCCAATGGTGACAGCGCCAAGCTGTACGGCCTGGAACTGGCCTACTCGCAGAAGCTCGACTGGTTGCCGGCCCCCTGGAACGGCGTGCTGCTGGGCGCCAACGCCACCTTCAGCCGCTCCGACGCGAGCATCAGCGGCTACGACAACGACAGCGGCCGCAACCTGGAGCGCGACATCGACCTGCCCAACCAGTCCGACACGGTGGGCAACCTGATGCTCGGTTGGGAGAACGACACGCTGAGCCTGCGTTTGTCGGCCAACTACAAGTCCGACTACCTCTACGAAGTCGCCGGCATCGCCGACAAGGCCCACGACATCCATGTCGACGACCAGGTATTCGTCGACTTCAGCGCCGGTTACTTCCTGAGCAAGAACCTGCAGCTCAAGTTCGAGGCGCAGAACCTCACCGACGAAACCTTTTACGCCTACAGCGGCAGCAGCCGCCTGAACGCCCAGTACGAAGAGTACGGACCGACCTACAAGCTCGGCCTGACCTTCACCCACTTCTGATCGATGCGCCGGGCCTGGACCGCCACCATGCCCGGCGCGCAGCGCATAACAAGGATTAACCGCTTGATGAGCAACCACTACTCCCGCAACCCCCTCGCCGCCGTCGGGCTTGCCAGCCTGCTGGCCCTGGCCGCCTGCCAGAGCCAGGACCTGGCGCAGAACCTGCCGAGCCCGAGCCTGCAGCCCTGGTCGGCGGCCAGCGCGATCAAGGTCGAAGCCGCCCAACTGCTGGCCGACGACAGTTTCTGGCCCGGCGCCGATCGCCTGCTGGCGAGCAAGCAGCAGGGGCTGTTCCTGCTTGATGACCAAGGCGTCACTCTCAGCCGCTTGCCCGGCACCTTCGGCAGCCTCGACCACCGCGTCGGCAGCCGCGGGCTGCTGGTGGCGGCGCTGGATGTCGACCGCCAGCAACCGCTGCTGGTCAGCCTGGCCACCGGCCGCAAAGCCTGGGCTACGCCACAGTACTTGCCGCGCCCGAGCTTCAAGGTCAACGGCCTGTGCCTGTACCGCGATGCCGGGCGCAACGAATTCCTCTTTCTGGTCGGCGAGGAAGGCATCGGCGAACAGTGGCTGGTGGCCCAACAGGAAACCCCGCTGGCCGAACCGCAGCGCGTGCGCGGCCTGAGCCTGCCGCCGGCCAGCGAGTATTGCCAGGTCGATGATGACGCCGAACTGCTCTACGTCAACGAGGAGAACGTCGGCCTGTGGGCTTACCAGGCGCATGCCGAAGCCGACCTGGTGCGCCAACCGGTCGGCCTGCTGCAGCCGTTCGGCGATATCGCCAACGGCTTGGGCGGCATGGCCTTGGTGCCCGGCGGCGTGCTGGCGCTCGATCCGCAGGCCAATGTCCTGCATCGCTATCGCCGCACCGCTCAGGGCTGGCGGGCCGAGGCGAGCTTGCCGCTGACCGGGCTGGAGGAAGCGGAGCGCCTCAGTGTGCGACGCCAGGGCAACGGTCTGGAGCTGCTGATCGGCGACGATCAGGGCCTGCACCAGGGCCGGCTGGACTGGCTGCCAGCGGCGCCGGCCGCGGCCGAGCGCCTGCCGGTGTTGCCGGTACAGGTGCAGACCGAGTGGGTGCCCAGCCTCGGCGACGCCGCCGACGACCCGGCCATCTGGATCAACCCTGGCGACCCGAGCCAGAGCCGTGTGCTCGCCACCGACAAACAGGGCGGTCTGCTGGTCTACGACCTCGCCGGCAAGCAGCTGCAGACCCTGCGCGTCGGTCGCCTGAACAACGTCGACCTGCGCCCAGGCTTCGTCCTCGGCGAGCAAACCGTCGACCTGGCCGTGGCCAGCAACCGCGATCACAACAGCCTGCAAGTGTTCGCCATCGACCGCCGCAGCGGCAGCGTGCGCGACCTCGGCCAAGTGCCGACGCCGCTCAAGGACATCTACGGCCTGTGCCTGTTCCAGGACCGTCAGGGGGCAATTCATGCCATCCCCAACGACAAGGACGGCAGCTTCCTGCAATACCGTCTGAGCGCGGCGGACGGTCGGCTCAAAGCTGAACTGCTGCGTCGCTTCAAGGTCGCCAGCCAGCCGGAAGGTTGCGTCGCCGACGACCGTGGCGAGCGCCTGTTCGTCGGCGAGGAAGGCGCCGCCGTCTGGACCCTCGATGCCCGCGCCGAAGCGCCGGCCACGTTGGAGAAGGTCATCGCGGTCGGCGAAGGGGTGGACAAGGACATCGAAGGCCTGGGCTTCTACCAGGGCGCCAAACACGACTACCTGGTGATCTCCAGCCAGGGCAACGACAGCTACGTGGTGCTCGACGGCCAGGCGCCCTATGCCCGGCGCGGTGCCTTCCGCATCGGTCTGAACGGCGAACGCGGCATCGACGGCGTGTCCGAGACCGACGGCCTGGATGTCACCTCGGCCAACCTCGGCGGTCCCTGGACGCAGGGCTTGCTGGTGGTGCAGGACGGCCGCAAGCGCATGCCGGAAGGCAACCAGAACTACAAATACCTGCCCTGGTCGGCGGTGGCCGCTGCCCTGGGTCTGGAATAACCACGGCTGTCATCAACCGGTAACGGCAACGTAATCGAATAGCGCCCACCCGCTGCTGGAAAGCGGGCGGGCGCGCAAAGCAGGAGATCCACCATGCACAGCACACTCGAACAGATGACCCTCTGGGGCCTGGTCAGCGACGCCAGCCTGTTGGTGCAGGCGGTCATGCTCACCTTGCTGCTGGCCTCGCTGCTCAGTTGGTACCTGATCATCCAGCGCAGCGCCGTGCTGCGGCGCAACGAGCGCCAGTCGCAGGGCTTCCAACTGCGGTTTCGCAGCGGCGGCGAGCTGGGCCAGCTGTACCGCGAGAGCGCCGAGCGCCGCGACGAAGATGCCGGCCTGCAGCAGATCTTCCAGGCCGGCTACCATGAGTTCATCCAGCTCAAACGCGAACCGGGGATTGCCGGCGACGTGGTGATCGACGGGGTCGAGCGCGCGCTGCTGGTGGCCATCGGCGAACAGGAAGAGCGCCTGGAGAAGGGCCTGCCGTTCCTCGCCACGGTCGGCTCGGTGAGCCCCTACATTGGCCTGTTCGGCACTGTCTGGGGAATCATGAACTCCTTTATCGGCCTGTCCCAGGTGCAGCAGGCGACCCTCTCGACGGTCGCCCCTGGCATCGCCGAAGCGCTGATCGCCACCGCCATCGGCCTGTTCGCCGCGATCCCCGCGGTGATCGCCTACAACCGCTGCAGCGCCCGCGTCGCCACGCTTACGGCGCGTTACTACAACTTCGGCAATGAGCTGCAGGTTCGCCTGCACCGCACGTTGCACACCGGCAGCGCCCGCGTCGCCGCTGCCGCCTGAGGGGAATGGTCATTATGCGCAGGCCGCAGAGCAAGCACGGCCCCAAGGCCGAAATGAACGTGGTGCCCTATATCGACGTGATGCTGGTGCTGCTGGTGATCTTCATGGTCACCGCGCCCATGCTTACCCAGGGGGTGAAGCTCGAACTGCCGAAAGTCGCCAGCCAGGCGCTGCCCACCGACAACCGGCAGCAGATTCTCACCCTCTCGGTGCAGGCCGATGGCAGCTATTACTGGAACCTCGGCGGCGAGCTGGACACCGCGCAGCAAGGCAGCAGCGAGCATGCGCTGAACCTGGAGGAGATGACCGCCAAGGTCAGCCGGATCATCAGCGCGCGCGGCGACACCCAGGTCTACATTCGTGCCGACCGGGCCGCCGATTACGCCACCGTGGTCGCTGGCATCGCTGCGTTGCAGCAGGGCGGGGTGAGCAACCTCGGGTTGATCACCGAGGCCCCGCAGTGAGCGCCGTGCCGATGGACAACCGCGTGTATTTCGCCTTGCCTTCGCTGCCGCGCAACAGCCTGCGTCATGCCGGCGCGGCAGCCCTGGCGCTGGGCTTGCACCTGGCATTGGGCGCTTTTCTCCTGAACAACTGGGCGGTCACCGAGCCGCCACTCCCGCAGCCCAGCAGCATCAAGATGCAACTGGTCGCCCTGGCACCGCCCGCACCACCTGCCGCTATGGTCGAGACGCCAGCGGCGCTGCCGGTCGAGCCCGTGAACCCCCGTGTCGAGCCGCAGAACGAGCCACGCATCGAACAGCAGAAACTCGAGCAGGCCGCCCTGACGCGCAAGCGGG
Organism: Pseudomonas sp. KH_027; assembly: GCF_057838565.1. NCBI lineage: Bacteria > Pseudomonadati > Pseudomonadota > Gammaproteobacteria > Pseudomonadales > Pseudomonadaceae > Pseudomonas > Pseudomonas sp. KH_027. The sequence goes on along the minus strand of NZ_CM174470.1, from coordinate 4,086,660 downwards.
TGGAGGCGCAGAAACAGCAGCAAGCGCAGCAGCGCCTCGAACAACGCCGGGCGCAGGAACAGCAACGCCGCGACAGCGAGCAGCGCGAACAGCTGGAAACCCAGCAACGCCTGGCCGAACAACAGCGCCAGCAGGCCGCCGCCGCGACAGCCGCCAGCCGCCAATACCTGCCCATCGCCAAGCAAGCGCCGAACTACCCGCAGCGGGCGCTGGACAAAGGCATCCAGGGCGACTGCACGGTGAGCTACACGGTCAACACCCAGGGGCGGGTGGAAAACCCGCAGGTGGTCGGCAATTGCCATCCGCTGTTCATCCGCCCCTCGCTGAGCGCGGCGAACAGCTTCCGCTACCAGCCGAGGGTGATCGACGGCAAGGCCGTGGCCGTACTCAACGTGAAAAACACCTTCACCTACCGCATCGAGCCCTGACGTCGTCCGGCGGCAAGCCGGCGCTGTCTGACTCAACCACCGAGAGACCCGTGATGAACCAGGACTTCAACCGCTTCCACGCCAGCCTGGAAGCCCACGACGACCAGTCGATCAACCCCAGCCGCAACCCCGGCCTGGAGCAACTGCTCGACCCGGGACGGCGCAATGTGCTCAAGGGTGGCCTGACCCTCGCCGCACTCGGCTTCTTCGCTGGTGGCCTGAGCGCCTGCAGCCGCGTCACGGCCAGCCCGCTGCTGGGCTTCAAGGGCGTGCCGGTGCAGATCAACCCGCAGTTCGACCGCGTGCTGGTGGCCGAGGGCTACCGCGCCACGCCGTTCTTCTCCTGGGGCGACCCGGTGGAAGCCGGCGCCCCGGCCTGGAGCCCGGATGCCAGCGACGACTGGCAGGCTCAGCTCAAACAGGCCGGCGACAACCACGACGGTATGGAGTTCTTCGCTTTCGAGGGCGACAGCAACCGTGGCCTGCTGGTGATGAATCACGAATACGTCAACCCACCGCTGCACCCCAGCGGCAAGATCGACCAGAGCCAGCCGCGCCCGCTGGATGAAGTGCGCAAGGAGCAGGCCGCCCACGGCGTCTCGGTGATCGAAGTGAAAAGGGGCGCCGACGGCCACTGGCAGCGGGTCATGGATTCGCCCTACAACCGCCGCATCAGCATGCTCACCGGCATGCGCATCGCCGGTCCGCTGGCCGGTCATGAGTTGATGAAGACCGCCAGCGACCCGAGCGGTCTGGAAGTGTTCGGCACCCTTAACAACTGCGCCACCGGCATCACCCCCTGGGGTACCTTCCTCACCTGTGAGGAGAACTGGCACAACTATTTCATCAACCGCGACAAGCAGGATTGGGAACAGCGTGTCTCGCACAAGCGTTACGGCCTGGCCAATCAGGGCACCAGCAAGAACTACGCCTGGGAAACCGCCGACCCGCGCTTCGACGCCACGCCTTACGCCGACCAGCCCCATGGCGGCTATGTGCATGAGCCGCACCGCTTCGGCTGGGTGGTCGAGATCGACCCCTTCGACCCGCTGAGCCAGCCGATCAAGCGCACCGCCTTCGGCCGCTTCAGCCGCGAATGCGCGGCGCTGAGCCTGGGCGCCGACGGGCGCATGGCCTTCTACTCCGGCGATGACGCCAAGGGCGAATACGTCTACAAGTTCGTCCCGGCCGGCCAGTACGACCCGGCCAGGTCCAAGGCCAACCGCGACCTGCTCGACAGCGGCACCCTCTATGCCGCGCGCTTCGACGCCGACGGTTCAGGTCAATGGCTGGCCCTGGTGCACGGGCAGAACGGCCTCACCGCCGAGAACGGTTTCGCCAGCCAGGAAGAGCTGCTGCTCACCGCTCGCGCCGCAGCCGACCGCGCCGGCGCCACGCCGATGGACCGCCCCGAATGGGCCAGCGTCCACCCGCAGACCCGCGAGGTCTACGTGGCCCTGACCAACAACGATGGCCGTGGCGACAAACAGCCGCTGGACAAGGCCAACCCGCGCCCACGCAACCTGCACGGGCAGATCCTGCGCTTCAACGAGCAGAACGCCGACCCCACCGCCCTGGCATTCACCTGGGAGCTCTTCCTGCTCGCCGGCGAGCACCAGGGCGCCAAAGGCCAGGACGGCAAGCCGGTGCCGGCCAACCTCACCGGCACCATCAACGGCGACATCTTCTCCTCGCCGGACGGCCTGGCCTTCGATGCCGTCGGTCGCCTGTGGATTCAGACCGACTACGACGACATCGAGGCGCCGATGCAGGCCATGGGTTGCAACCAACTGCTCTGTGCCGACCCCAAGACCCGCGAAGTCCGTCGCTTCCTAGTCGGCCCGCGCGGCTGCGAGCTCACCGGCCTGGCCTGGAGCCCGGATGGCAAGGCGATGTGGGCGAATATCCAGCACCCGGGCATCAGCTTCCCGGCCAGCGACGGCAAGACGCGGCCGCGCTCGACCACGGTGCTGATCACCAAGAATGATGGCGGGCTGATTGGCAGTTGAGTGGCGAGGCTGGGAGATGAAGAAACCCGGCCTCGGCCGGGTTTTTTATCAGGCGCCGCACCGGGCGCTCACAAAACGTAACGCAGGATCGCGACAAAGTGCAGCACGCTGCCGGCGATAACGAACAGGTGCCAGATGCCATGCCAGTGGCGGAAGCGGCTGTCGAAGGCGAAGAAAATGATCCCGACGGTGTAAAAAACGCCGCCAGCGGCCAGCCAGGTGAAGCCCGCGGTGCCGAGGGCGGCGAGCAGCGGTTTGACCGCGATCAGCACAATCCAGCCCATCACCGCATAGATCACGATGGACAGCACCCGTGCCTCGGAGCGCGGCTTGATCTCTTGCAGCATGCCGATCAGCGCCAATCCCCAGACCGCGGCGAACAGCCCCCAACCCCACGGCCCGCGCAGGCTCACCAGGCAGAACGGGGTGTAGCTGCCGGCGATCAAAAGGTAGATCGACAGGTGATCGAGCTTGCGCATGATCACCTTCGCGCGGCCTTGCACGCTGTGATAGACCGTCGAGGTGCTGTAGAGCAGCAGCAGGGTCACGCCATAGATCGCGACACTGACGATCTTCCAGGGGTCGCCATCCAGGCTGGCCAATACCAGCAGCCAGACCGCGCCGATAGCGGCCAGCACCGCGCCGACCAAGTGGGTCCAGGCGTTGAGTTTTTCACCGTGATACATGCTTGTTCCTGATCGTGAAGCGCTGCGACACCAACAGCGCCCGAGGCTTATGCCGCAAAGCCCGCGCGACTGCAATCGACGTCGGTAGATGCGCTGTTCGGCTCACGGTTTAAGTCGGCGTCACGGGCACGGGTGTTTGGCGTCGCCTATCGCCATATTTCCGGCTCAGGGCTCGCCATGTGTTCGGCCTCCAGCATGTGCGCGACGGTTTCGCCGACCCGGCGCACGGCTTCTTCGATCTGCGCGGTGGGTTTGCTCGAGTAGTTCAAGCGCAGGCAGTTGCGGTACTTGCCCGAGGCGGAAAAGATGCTGCCGGCGGCGACCATCACACCTTGCGGCAGCAGGGCGCGGTTCAGGCGCTGGCTGTCGAAGCCTTCCTCCAGTTCGACCCAGAGCATGAAGCCGCCTTGCGGCCGGCTGGCGCGCGTGCCGGCCGGGAAGTAGCGCGCCACCCAGTCGATCATCAGGTCGCGGTTGCCTTGGTACTGGCTGCGCATGCGCCGCAGGTGCGGTTCGAAATGGCCGTGTTCGATGAAGTCGGCGATCGCCAGTTGCGGCTGCTGTGCGGTGGTGCCGGTGCTGATGTACTTCATGTGCAGTACGCGGTCGAGGTAGCGCCCGGGCGCGATCCAGCCGATGCGCAGGCCGGGGGCGAGGGTTTTCGAGAAGGAGCTGCACAGCAGCACGCGGCCATCCTCGTCGAAGGACTTGATGGTGCGCGGGCGCGGGTAGCGGTAGGCCAGTTCGCCGTAGACATCGTCTTCGAGAATGGCCACGTCGTAGCGCTGGGCGAGGGTCAGCAGGGCGCGCTTGCGCTCCTCCGGCATGATGTAGCCGAGCGGGTTGTTGCAGTTCGGGGTGAGCTGGATGAGCTTGATCGGCCACTGTTCCAGGGCCAGTTCGAGGGCTTCCAGGCTGAGGCCGTTGACCGGGTCGGTGGGGATCTCCAGCGCCTTCATGCCCGAGCCCTTGAGGGTCTGCATCACCCCGTGGAAGCTCGGCGAGTCTACCGCGACGATAGCGCCGGGCTCGCAGATGGCGCGAATCGCGGCGGACAGCGCTTCGTGGCAACCGGTGGTGATGACGATCTCGCTGGGCGGGATCTGGCAGCCGGAGTCGAGCAGCAGGCGCGAGACCTGCTCGCGCAATGCCAGGGTGCCCTGGATGTTGTCGTACAGCAGCCCACGCTTGTCCTGGCGTCGGGAGACCTGGCTGAGCGCGCGCAGCAGGGGTTTTAGGGTTGCACTGCTGATGTCCGGCATGCCGCGGCCAAGCTGCACCAGATTGTCACTGGGGCTGGTGCGCACCAGTTCCAGTACCTGCTCCCACTGCGAGATATCCACCGGCCGCTGGGCCGTGCGGCTCATGGCGGGCAGGGCCGGAATCTCACGGCGCTGCGGGACGAAATAGCCGGACTTGGGTCGCGGTTCGGCCAGGCCGCCGTCTTCCAACAGGCGGTAAGCCTGCTGCACGGTGCTCAGGCTGACACCGTGCTCCAGGGCCAACGCGCGCACCGACGGCAGGCGGTCACCCGGACGGTAGAAACCCTGTTCGATGCGTTCACCCAGGGTCACGGCCAGCGTGGTGTAGAGCTTCATGACAGATACGCCTCTGAGGTATTCGGTGCCTGGAGACCAGTACAGAAGATGCAAAAATACAGCATTCAGAAGTGAATCGGCGGTGTCTGTATGGTGTAAATAGTATTTTTTTGAATCTGTAATGCCTTTCTTTTGGCCGCCATCATGCAGTCTCACTTCAGCGAGGCCACAGGAGAAGCGGCATGAACGGCTTGAGCGATGTACGTCTGACACTCCATGAACAGGAACTTTTGCAGGACGAGCAAGAGCCTGTTCTGTACCTGTCTCGGCCAGCCGAAGCACTGCCTGGCCAAAGCCGCTGGAAGTTGTTTTGGCGCCGCCTGAACACGCGCAAAGCCTTGTTCGATCTGGACGCTGCGCAGTTGCGCGATATCGGTCTCAGCCGCGAGCAAGCGCGGGCAGAAGCCTTGCGCCCGTTCTGGCGGTTGTGAGCAGTGGCGGGGTGGCTTCTGGTTTATCGCGGAGGGTGGCTGGCGACGGCTTCGACAAAGGCCCGCACCAGTGCGGGTATGCGCCCCGCCAGCGCCGCTCGCTCCGGCTGGAACAAGGTGCCGACGAAGAATGGATGGCCATCGAGCTCGATGGCGCGGGCATCGCCGAATTCATCGAACGCGCTGAGCCGCAGTGGCCCGGCGGCCAGGGCGGCGGCGAACTCGGGGTTCAGGCCGAAGCGGCAGTGATATCCCTCGTTGGCGTGCGCCTGGCCGTAGGCCCTGGCCAGGCGTGAGCCCGGCACAAAGCGCAGCTCGCCATTCACCTCGACCAGCGCGCAAGCCAGCGCGGCGATCACCAGGCGCGCGCCTTGCGGGGCGGTTTCCGCGTGCTCGGCATCGGCCCAGCCGAGCACGTTGCGGGCGTACTCGATCAGCGCATGCTGGAAGCCGCCACAGGTGCCGAGAAACGGCACGCCCTGTTCGCGTGCATGGCGGATCGCCAGCAGCGCACCGTCCATATTGCGGTAGGGCGTGGCGGGCACGGACCAGAGACCGGCGAAGCCACTCAGGTGTTCGCCGCTGTGGATCGCATCGGTCGCCAGCCACTCGACCTGAAGTGTGACGTCCAGTGCTGCGGCGGCCAACTCCAGTGCCGGCGGGATGGCCTGGTGGGCAATGACCGTGGCGTCGTAATCGCCGATCAGGCCGATGCTGAAACTGGGCATGCGGCTTACCTCAGTGTTGCTGCTGCAGCTGCGCCTGCTGGGCGCGCTTGACGTAACCCTGATAGGCCGGAATGGCGATGGCCGCGAGGATGCCCACCATGAAGACGAAAACGAATACGCCGACTATCGCCAGCACGATGCCCGAGCCGCTCTTGACGTTGGCGTATTTCGCCTGCCATTTGGCTTCGCTGGTGCAGAGAAAAACGATGCCTTCGACCAGTGCGACGAGCGCGGGAATCCAGGTCCAGAAAAACAGCAGATAGAACAGCCCCCACCATTGGCCGAGGTAGAAGCGGTGGATACCCAGCCCGCCAAGGAGGATGGCGAGTATGCCGGCGGTGACCTTGCTCTTCGGGTTGAGGTTCTGGCCGGCCTGGCATTGCGTGCAGTGCGCGGCGTTGGCGGCGATATGCGCACCGCAGCTGCGGCAGTAGACGCTTTCGACGTCGAGGTTCGATGGCGGCGCTTGGTAGGGCTGGGCTTCTTGCATCGCAGCTAACGTCCATGTCGATTGATAAAAAGTGCGGCGACTCTAGCTGTTTGCCGATGGCGTCGCTAGCCGTTGGCGATGTCCTGCCAGACCCTTTGCGCGCTGTGATGCAGGATGCCATGCCGTCTGGCCAACGCTTCGCGGTCCGGGTCGTAGCCGCCGCCGATCAACCCGACCACCGGGATATCCCGCCCCAGACACTGGCGGATCACCTGTTCATCCCGCGCGGCCAGGCCCTGGTCGGTGAGTTTCAGATAGCCCAGGGCATCGTCCTTATGCACGTCCACGCCGGCGTCATAGAGCACGATGTCCGGCTGGTAGAGCGGCAGCAGGTAGTTCAGCGCATCCTCGACCACCCGCAGGTAATCGGCATCGCCCATGCCCATCGGCAGCGGGATATCCCAGTCGCTGTCGGCCTTGCGCGCGGGGAAGTTCTTCTCGCAGTGCAGGGAGACGGTGATCGCCTCCGGGGTATCGGCGAGGATGCGTGCGGTGCCGTCACCCTGATGCACGTCGCAATCGAAAATCAGCACGCGGCTGACTTTGCCGGCGGCCAACAGATACTGGCTGATCACCGCCATGTCGTTGAAGATGCAGAAGCCGGCCGGATGATCGTAATGGGCGTGGTGCGTACCGCCGGCCAGGTGGCAGGCCAGGCCGTGTTCGAGCGCCAGTTCCGCCGCCAGCAGCGAGCCGCCCACGGCGCGCACGGTACGCCGGGCCAAGGCTTCGCTCCAGGGCAGGCCGAGGCGGCGTTGCTCCTCGCGGCCGAGCTCGCCGCTGAGAAAGCGTTCGATGTAGGCCGGGTCATGGGCCAGGGCGAGCACATCGCCGGGGCACAGTTGCGGGCGCCGCAGCTTGGCGTCGCTGGTCAGGCCGCTGTCCACCAAGTGATCGCGCAGCAGGCGGAATTTCTCCATCGGAAATCGATGGTTGGCCGGGAAGGGCGGGCTGTAATCGTCGTGGTAGACCAGCGGCAGCGGCATAATGCGTAGGGTGTCCAGGTAGGGTGCGGTTAAGAATATCGCGCCGTGTTACTGCTAGCTAAACCATTGCTTTCCCACTTGTCGCCGGGAGAGGGCCGCAGCATGGAGAACAGAGTGCCGATTGAACTGCAAAGCCCACGCCTGTTATTGCGTACCTGGCGTGATGAGGACCTGGCGCCCTTCGCGGCATTGTGTGCCGACCCACAAGTGATGCGCTTTTTCCCTGCCACCCTGACAGAGGGCGAGGCGGCCGCGCTGGTCGAACGTATAGGTGTGCATTTTGCCGAGCACGGCTTCGGCCTCTGGGCGCTGGAGCGCAAGGACAATGCTGCCTTTATCGGCTTTACCGGGTTGGGCGTGCCGGGTTTCGAGGCGCATTTCATGCCGGCCATCGAGATTGGCTGGCGCCTGGCGCGGCACAGTTGGGGGCAGGGGTTTGCCAGCGAAGCGGCCAACGCGGCGTTGGCTTGTGGCTTCGAGCGACTGGGCCTGGATCAGGTAGTGGCGTTCAGTGTGCCGGCCAATCGGCCTTCGCGAGCGGTCATGGAGCGGACCGGTATGCAGCACAACATGGCGGATGATTTCGCCCATCCCGGATTGCCGGCGGGGCACCCGCTGCGGCCGCATGCGCTGTACCGGATCAACCGGCATGAGTGGACGGCGCGGCCATGACTGAGGACGAGGTTCGCACCTATCACCTACTGAGCATGCACCGCCCCGATCACTATGCGCCGGGCCCCGGGCAACTGGACTGGGCCACCCAACCGGCGGCGTTCCGGCGCTATGCCGGGGCGCGTTTGATCGAGCTGCAGCATCGCCCGCTGGAAGAGTCGCCGGCCTATGATGCGGTGTTCGCCGCGCCGCTGGCCGAGGTGGCGCCGCTCAGCCGCGCCAGCCTGTCGCAACTGCTGTACGACAGCCTCGGGCTGTCGGCCTGGAAGGACGCCGGCGGCAGCCGCTGGGCGCTGCGGGTCAATCCCTCGAGCGGTAACCTGCATCCGACCGAGGCCTACCTGTTGCTGCCGCCGGGCGCACTGGAAGAGGACGGTCTGCTCGTCCACTACAGCGCCGATGCCCATACCCTGGAGGTGCGCGCGCAGTTGCCGGCGCCTGTGGCGGCGCAACTGACTGCGGCACTGCCCGCCGGCGGAGTGCTCCTGGCGTTGACCAGCATCTCTTGGCGCGAGGCCTGGAAGTACGGCGAGCGCGCCTACCGCTACTGTCAGCACGACCTTGGCCATGCCCTGGCGTGCCTGGCTATCGCCGCCAGCCCACTGGGCTGGCAGGTGAGGCTGCTGCGCGGCACGGCCGAGGCGCAGTTGGATGGGCCGTTCGGGCTGGACCGTGAGGGTTTTGCCGAGGCGGAAACCGTGGATGCGCTGCTCTGGATCGGCCCCGCGCAGGCGGCTGAGCCGCGGTTGCCCCGCGCCTTATTGGAGCGCCTCGCCGCCTTGCCGCTGGCGGGCAGGCCCAACCGCCTCTCGCGCCATTATCGCGACTGGCCCGCGTTGCAGCGGGTGCAGCAGCACTGCCGTGCTCCGGCCCTGGCGCCCCAGCCTTGGTTGGCTGACGCGGGGCGTGCGCTGCTGGATAATCCCGGCCTGCCGCTGCGCCCGTTGCTGCATCGGCGCCGCAGCGCCCAGGCCATGGACGGCAGGAGCGGTATCCAGGTCGAGCTCCTGCTGGCCTGGTTGCGACGCCTGATGCCGGCTAATTCACCGGTGCCGTTTGCCGTGACGGGCGAGCCCGCTCAGGTCGATCTGCTGCTGTTCGTCCATCGCGTGCAGGGTTTGGCGCCAGGCCTGTACTGGTTGGCGCGCGGTGATGGGCAGCCACAAGCCTTGCGCGAGGATTTCCTCTGGCAGAGAGTGGACGCCGAGTTGCCGCTGTATCGTCTGCTCGCAGGCGATGCCCGTGGGCTGGCCGAGTTCCTTTCCTGCGGGCAGGCGATCGCCAGCGACGGGTGTGTCGCCCTGGCGATGCTGGCGCGTTTCGACCAGGCCCTGGCAATGGGCGCCTGGCATTATCCGCGGCTTTACTGGGAATGTGGCCTGATCGGCCAGTTGCTCTACCTCGAAGCCGAGGCCGCCGGTTTGTCCGGTACCGGTATCGGCTGTTATTTCGACCCGGCGGTGCATGAATTGCTCGGGCTTGCCGACAGCCGCTGGCAAAGCCTTTACCATTTCACCTTGGGTCGCGCGGTGTGGGACGAACGCTTGAGCACGCTGCCGGCTTACCCGGCCATGCGTCGCCCAGCGCCGGAATGACCCGCCTGTCACTGAAACTGTCGCGCAAAGAAGTCGTACGTGAACAACAAGCGCTTGATGAGGAAAAACCGATGAGCCAAATACTCGATGATCTAGTGGCCTTGCTGAGCCTGGAGCAGATCGAGGAAAACCTGTTTCGCGGCGTCAGCCAGGATCTCGGTTTCCGTCAGTTGTACGGTGGTCAGGTGCTTGGCCAGTGCGTCTCCGCGGCGAGCCAGACGGTCGAGGAAGCGCGGCATGTGCACTCGCTGCATGGTTACTTTCTACGGCCGGGCGATGCCAGCCTGCCGGTGGTCTATCAGGTCGATCGGGTGCGCGATGGTGGCAGTTTCAGCACCCGGCGGGTAACGGCGATCCAGAAGGGCAAGCCGATTTTCACCTGCAGCGCCTCCTTTCAGTACGACGAAGAAGGCTTGCACCACCAATTGCAGATGCCCGAGGTGCCGGGGCCGGAAAACTTCAAGTCGGAAACCGAGCTGGCCCGTTTGTCGACGGCGACCATCCCGGAGCGCATGTTGGAGCGCGCTACCAGCCCCCAGCCGATTGAGATTCGCCCGGTAACCGACATCAACCCATTCGATCCGCAGGTCTGTGAGCCGGTCAAATATGTCTGGTTCCGCGCCGACGGCAACCTGCCGGATGAGCGCCAACTGCATAAATACCTGCTGGGCTACGCCACGGATTTCAACCTGCTGACCACCTCGATGCAGCCCCATGGCGTTTCGGTATTCCAGAAGTTCATGCAGGTCGCCAGCCTCGATCACTCGATCTGGTTCCACCATGACCTGCGCATGGACGACTGGCTGCTGTACGCCATGGACAGCCCCTGGTCGGGCAACGCCCGCGGCTTCGCGCGCGGCAGTATCTTCAACCGCGCCGGCCAGTTGGTGGCCTCGGTGGCGCAAGAAGGGCTGACGCGGGTGCGTGAGGACTGGAAGTGAAGCTGAGCGACGCCCGGCACTGGGTGTTCGACATGGACGGCACCCTGACGGTGGCCGTGCATGATTTCGACGCCATCCGCCGTGAGTTGGCCATCCCGGCGCTGGACGACATTCTCCATCATCTGGCGGCGCTGCCCGAGGATGAGGCGGCGGCCAAGCATGCCTGGCTGTTGGCCCATGAGCGCGAACTGGCGCACGCCTCTCGGCCGGCGCCTGGCGCCATCGAGTTGGTGCGCGAGCTGCATGCGCGCGGTTACCGGCTCGGCATCCTGACGCGCAATGCCCACGAGCTGGCGCTGTTGACGCTGGCGGCCATCGGCCTGGCAGACTGTTTCGCCAGCGGCGATGTGATCGGCCGCGACGAAGCGCCACCCAAGCCCGACCCCGGCGGTCTGCTGCAGCTGGCGCAGCAATGGGGCGTTGCCGCCAATGAACTGGTGATGGTCGGCGACTACCGCTTCGATCTCGATTGCGCCCGCGCCGCAGGCGCCCACGGCGTGCTGGTCAACCTGCCGGAAAACCCCTGGCCGGAGCTGACGGATGGCTTTGCTCGCGACTGTGCCGAGTTGCAACGCCTGCTGTTTCTTTGACGGCGATTGCTTCGTTCAGTGCTGCTGTCGGCCCTGGCGCACGCGGAGCGTAGCGAAGCCCCGCAGGCCCGTGCCCGTAGCATGATGAGCCAGGCAGCGGGCTGACGGGGCTCGGCTTACAGCCGGGTTGCCTTGAAGGTATCGCAGCGGTTGACCTGGCCGTTCTCGAACCCGGTGCTGAACCAGCGCATGCGCTGCGCCGAGCTGCCGTGGGTGAAGGAGTCGGGCACCACCTGGCCGCGTGCCTGCTTTTGCAGGCGGTCATCGCCAATCGCATTGGCGGCGGTCAGGGCTTCTTCCAGGTCGCCGGACTCCAGCCAGTCCAGTCGCTGCTGCGCATGGAAGGCCCAGACGCCGGCCAGGCAATCGGCCTGCAGCTCCTGGCGAACCAGCAAACCATTCGCGCCTTCGAGTTTCTCCCCGCGCTGGCGTGCGGCATTGACCATGGCTGAGACGCCGAGCAGGGTCTGCACATGGTGGCCGACCTCGTGGGCGATCACGTAGGCCTGGGCGAAGTCGCCGGCGGCGGAAAAGCGCTGGGCCATTTCGCGGAAGAAGTCGAGGTCCAGGTACACCTGGCGGTCACCGGGGCAGTAGAACGGCCCGGTTGCCGAAGAGGCGAAGCCGCAGGCCGAATTCACCCCGCCGCGAAACAGCACCAGGGTCGGGTCCTGGTATTGCTTGCCGGCCTGCTGGAAGATCGCCCGCCAGGTGTCTTCGGTATCGCCGAGCACGGCGCGGACGAATTCCGACTGCTCGTCGTTGGCCGCCGGCGCACGGCCCGTTTGCGGTTCTACGGTGCTGGTGGAGACGCCGGCCTGGCCGGCCAGTTGACCGAGAATCTGCATCGGGTCCTGGCCCGTCACCAGGCCGATCACCACGATGATGGCGACCGCGCCGAGGCTCAGGCCCTTGCCGCCGCCCATGCGCATGCCGCCACCGCCGCCGCTGTCGCGGGCGTCCACCACATTGTCGCTGCGTCGGGCTTTTTTCCAGAGCATTTGAGCGTTCCTCCTGATCCTTGGGGGTTGAGTGTCGTTGCTGCTTGCGAGAGGCGCCAGACCGGCCGTCAGCCGAGCTCGCTCACGCCGACCTGCAGCTCGGCACGTGCCAGCAGCTGCACACTGCCGCCCACGCGCACATGGCCGTCAGCGCCAACACTAACATCCAGCCGACTGGGGCGGTCAAGGAAACGGCCCTGGTTGAGGCTGAAGGCTTCGTCGGGCCGATGCAGGCCATGCCGCACCAGAAAGGCCGCGACCGGACCGGCGGCGCTGCCGGTGGCGATATCCTCGATCACGCCGAGCGGGTCCCAGGTGCGGCCTTCGTGGCCATCCACCTCCAGCAGAAAGACGAAAGCTGCGCCATGGACCGCCAATTCGCTATCGAGTGTGCGCCGTTGTTTGGCGCCTGCCAGGCCGCGAGCGGTGACCGGTAGGAGCAGGTAGGGCAGGCCGGTGCTGACCACCGTGGCCGGGTAGCGGTCATCCAGGTCGGCGGCACTCAACGAAAAAGCCTCGGCGACTAGCAGGGCTTGCGCGCGGCTGAGCGACGCAGCGAACTCGGCCTGACCCTGATCCATCTGCGCGTAAAAGCCCGAACCCTGCCGGCGTGTATGCAGGTGCACGCTTTTCGCCGCCAGGTGCAGCGTCCATTCGGCGGTTGCAGCCGGGCTGTACAGGTGATGCAGCAGGGCGGCCGCGCCGATGATCGGGTGGCCGGCGAAGGGCAGCTCCTCTTCCAGGGTGAAGATCCGCGCGGCGTATTCACCGGGGCCGGTGCCGGGCAGCAGGAAGAGCGACTCGAACTGGCGCAACTCCCGCGTCAGCGCCTGCATGGCGGCTGGCGACAGCGCGCGGGCGTCGGGGAAAACCGCCAGGCCGTTACCGGCCAGCGGGCGCTCGGCGAATACATCGAGTTGCCAGTAAACCAGTGGGGACATGGCGGCTCCGTGTAGCGTCAGTTGCCCGGGTAAGCAGTCAGCACCTGATCCGAGCCATCGCGGCTGAGGCCGATGACTTGATAGGCGTCCCGCACTTCCCCGCGTTCCATTCCGGGCGAGCCGGTGGGCATGCCGGGTACGGCGGCGCCGAGCAGGTCCGGCTGTTGCCGCAACTTGAGGATGTCCGCGGCGGGCACATGGCCTTCGACGAACTTGCCATCGATTACCCCGGTGTGGCAGGACGCCAGCCGATGTGGCACGCCGAGGCGGTTTTTCACCTCGGCCATGTTGTTCTCAACATGATCCGCGACCTTGAAGCCGTTGCTTTGCAGGTGGCTGATCCAAGCCTTGCAGCAGCCGCAGTTGGGGTCGCGATAAACGTCGATGGCAATCGGTTCGGCGGCTTGCAGCGCACCGGCAAACAGGGCGGTGAGCAGAATGAGGTGGCGCATGGCAGGGTTCCTTGGCAAACAGTCCGGCTAGCATAGCGGCGCGCGCGTGTCGGCCCAAGCGTCTGCCTGTTTCCTGATATGGCGGCGCGGCCTATCCTCCAGGCACCCTAACCGTGCCTGGAGATGTACTGATGCTGTTCGCCCGAATCCTGCTGGCCGTGCAAGCCCTGGTGTTGACCGGCTTTGGCCTGGCCTATTTCGTTCGCCCGCAGGAGATGGCCAATCTCAGCGGCATGTTGCTGATGCAGCCCGCAGCGATCACCGATGTGCGCGCCTACTATGGCGGCCTGCAACTGGGCTTGGCGGTGTTTCTGCTGTTGGCCACGGCGCGGCTCGAATTGGCCCGATCCGCCCTGACCCTGCTGGTGCTGCTCTATGCGGCGCTGGCGTTCGGGCGCATCGCCGGGCTGTGGCTGGATGGCGGCCTGCAGCAGACCTTCAATCTCTACGCGCTGCTGTTCGAGGCCGTGTCGGCGGGCTTGGCCTTTATGGCGCTGCGGGCGTTGCAGCGCGGCTAGTGGCCTGTGTGGCCAGTGCAATTCGTCAAGTTCGGCGCCTTGTCTCAGGACCCCAGGCATCCGCGCTTGAAGTAACCAACTCGCCGTACAGGCCACTGACGCTGCGTCGGGCCATGCTGGGCGCCCTTACTCTTTCCACGGTTTGAGCAGCATCTCGATGAACAGCTCGGCGGTGCTGGGGAGCGGTTCACCATCGCGGCGCACCAGGCCGATGGTTCGTTCGATATGCGGCGGCAGGTCGCGTGAGCACAGCGTCTCATGCTCGGAGCTGGGCATGGCCATGCGCGGCAGAATCGCCACGCCCAGCCCGCTCTCCACCAGGCCCAGCGACGTCGACAGGGGCTGCGCCCCGTAGAAACCGTTGAGGCGAATTCCAGCGTTTCACCTACAAGTGGGCGATCCTCACCTCGTTGGTGATTACCGCGCTCGCCTTGCTGACCGGCGCGCTGATCCTCTGGATCTGACGCCACTGCCGCATCCCGTTTCCTGAGCCTCGTCGTTTGCCGGGTGCGCCTTCGCGCCCAGGTGGACCGCGCGCGCCGACCAGAACAACAAGGACTCCGCGATATGCATACCCGCACTACCGCTCAGCTGACACTGGCCCTTGGCGGTCTGCTCGGATTTAGCGCACAGGCCGAAGCCGCCGGCTTCATCGAAGACAGCAAAGCCAGCCTGCAATTGCGCAACATCTACATCAATGAGGATTTTCGCCACGAGGCCGGCATGAGCAGCAAGGCTGCCGCCACCACGCCACCACGCCACCACGCCACCACGCCACCACGCAATCACGCAAGGAGGCATGGGCGCAGGGTTTTCTCCTCGATCTCCAGTCCGGTTACAGCGAAGGCCCATTGGGGCTGAGCCTGACCGGCGGCTACCTGGATGAATTCCGCATGCGCGACTCCAGCGACAACCGCTCGATCATCGCCGATGGTTATTCGGGCGACGAAGGCGAAGGCTTCTATTTCGCCGGCGCCGACTACAAGGCCGGCAAACAGCTGACCCTCAGTTACTACTACGGCGAACTGGAAGCGTTCTATCGCCAGCACTTCGCCGGTTTCATCCACACCCAGCCGCTGAGCGCAGGCACCCTGACCAGTGACCTGCGCTACTTCCGCAACCTGGGCGCAGGGGAGGCGCGCGGCGGCGAGCTGGACAGCCAGATGCTCAGCGGGCAACTGGCTTACAGCCGCGGCCGGGACGGCAACCGCATTTACCTGACCTATGACATCGCACTCTGGTGATCGCGCCGCTGAGGTTTGCGCCCCATCACCACGAGCCCTGAGCATGCATGTACGGGCGCTGCCCGGGCATGCCTGAAGTGCGCCGACCCACGTTTGCACGCGTCGGCGCGCGGCCCGATCGCCCACAAGGCGCAAGGGCTTTCCCTGATCGATGACCCTTGGCGGCTGGCAGCGGGGTGGCTAGCCACGCTCGCGAGGATGTCTTGACTACCCCCGTGCGCCCCGGATAGGGCTGGCCTCCTTATCGCCTGGTCAGTAGAACCCCTGACTCCATGTGGTGGGTGTAGGGGAACTGGTCGAACAGTGCGCAGCGTTCGACGCGGTGGGTGTCGTGCAACTGGGCAATGTTGGCGGCCAGGGTTTCCGGGTTGCAGGAAATGTACAGGATGTTGTCGAAGCGCCGGGTCAGCTCACAGGTGTCCGGGTCCATGCCGGCGCGCGGCGGGTCGACGAATACGCTGCCGAACTGGTAGCTCTTCAGGTCGATACCTTGCAGGCGGCGGAACGGGCGCACTTCATTCAAGGCTTCGGTCAGCTCTTCGGCCGAGAGGCGCACCAGGGTCACGTTGTCGACCTGGTTATCGGCGAGGTTGGCTAGCGCGGCGTTGACCGAGGTTTTGCTGATTTCCGTGGCCAGCACCTTGCGCACGCGGGTGGCCAGCGGCAGGGTGAAGTTACCGTTGCCGCAGTAGAGTTCAAGCAGGTCGTCCTGACGCTCGCCGAGGCTGTCGAAGGCCCAGTTGAGCATTTTCTGATTCACTTCGCCGTTGGGCTGGGTGAAGGCGCCTTCCGGTTGGCGATAGCTGAAGGTGCGCCCGGCGACCTGCAGCTCTTCCACCACATGGTCGCGACCGATCACCAGGCGCTGGCCGCGCGAGCGCCCGACCAGGCTGACGCCCAGTTCGCTGGCGAGCTGTTGCGCCGCCGCTTGCCAGTGCTCGTCCAATGGGCGGTGGTAGCAGAGGGTGATCAGCCCGTCGCCGGCCAGGGTGGTGAGGAACTCGACCTGGAACAGCTTGAAACTCAGCGCCGAGCTGGCCTGCCAGGCGGCTTTCAGCCGAGGCATCAGCTCATTGATGCGACGGCTGGCGATCGGGAAGTCGTCGAGCAGGATCGGCGTGCGGTTGTCGCCGGCGGCGAACATCGCATAGAAGCGCTCTTCGTTCTCCCGCCACAGGCGGAACTCGGTGCGCAGGCGGTAATGCTCGCGCGGCGAGTCGAAGACTTCCGGCTCCGGTGCCGCGAAGGGTGCGAGCAAGGCAACCAGGCGGGTTTTCTTTTCTTCCAGCTGGGCCATGTAGGTGGCCGGGTCGAACTGTGGGGCACTCATGGATAACTCATGTCGTTGTAGGGTGGATGACGCTGCATCCATCCACCTTGCGATGTGGCTGACGGTGGTGAGAGAGCACCACCGCCGTGTGCGGTATCGGTGGATGAGAACAGCGTCATCCACCCTACGAATCAGGCGTTGAACCAGCCCAGTTTAATCACGAACAGAATGGCGAGTATCACCAAGGCCGGGTTCAGCTCGCGCCAGCGGCCGGCCAGCAGCTTGATCGCGGCCCAGGCGATAAAGCCGAAAGCGATGCCGTTGGCGATGGAGAAGGTCAGCGGCATGGCCAGCGCGGTGATCACCACCGGGGCGGCGACGGTGATGTCGTCCCAGTCGATTTCCGCCAGGCCGGCGGTCATCAGCACGGCGACGAACAGCAGCGCCGGAGCGGTGGCGAAGGCCGGCACGCTACCGGCCAGCGGTGAGAAGAACAGCGCCAGGAGAAACAGGATGGCGACCACCACGGCGGTCAGGCCGGTACGCCCGCCAGCGCTGACGCCGGCAGCCGATTCGATGTAGCTGGTGGTGGTCGAGGTGCCCAGCACCGAGCCGACCATCGCGGCGCTGCTGTCGGCGATCAGCGCGCGGCCCATTTTCGGCATATAGCCGTCCTTGCGCATCAGACCGGCTTTTTTCGCCACGGCGATCAGGGTGCCGGAGTTGTCGAACAGGTCGACGAAGAGGAAGGCGAAGATCACGCTGATCAGGCCGATATCCAGTGCGCCCTTGATGTCCAGTTGCAGGAACGTCGGCGCCAGCGATGGCGGCAGCGACACCACCCCGCCGAACGTGGACACGCCCAGAGCGATGGCTGCGCCGGTGACGGCGAGGATGCCGATCAGCACTGCGCCCGTGACCTTGCGCGCCTCCAGGGCGACGATCAGGAAGAACCCGAGGATGGCCAGCAGCGGTTCCGGTTTGCTCAGGTCGCCCATGCCGACCAGCGTGGCCTTGTTGGCCACTACTATTCCGGCGTTTTGCAGGGCGATCAGGGCGAGGAACAGGCCGATGCCGGCGGCGATCGCCGAGCGCAGCTCCAGCGCGATGCTGTTGATGATCCATTCGCGGATCTTGAAGATCGACAGCAGGAAGAACATGCATGCCGAGAGAAACACCGCGCCGAGCGCCACCTGCCAGGTGTGGCCCATGTGCAGCACCACGGTGTAGGTGAAGAAGGCATTCAGACCCATGCCCGGCGCGAGGGCGATCGGGTAGTTGGCGATAAAACCCATGATCGCCGAGCCAATGGCCGCCGCCAGGCAGGTGGCGACGAACACCGCCCCCTTGTCCATGCCGGTTTCGCCGAGGATGCTCGGGTTGACGAAGAGGATGTAGGCCATGGTCAGGAACGTCGTCAGACCGGCGAGGATCTCGGTGCGCACTGTGGTGTTATGCGCGTTGAGTTGGAATAGTCTTTCCAGCATGGTGGGCTCCCCGTGGCGCACAGCGCCGTGAATATGCAGTCAGGCAGAAGCAAAGCACAGGCACTGTCGCAGCGCTGTTTTTCTGCCGGCCTGAAAAAAGGCGCGCATCATACCAGCTCACCCTGCGAGCTTGATCGGGGTGGATTGGATTTATGACCAGATGGACAGTTTTCGTTCTGCTTTTTTGGGAGAGTCAACATGACTGCTCGTGCCCTGCTCGCCGTTGCCGACGGCGTGGAAGACCTTGAAACCGTGACCCTGATCGACGTGCTGCGGCGCGCCGACATCGAACTGTTGGTGGCCAGCATCGAAAACCGGCGGATGCTGACCTGTGCCCGTGGCACCCGCCTGACCGCCGACGCCATGCTGGTCGACGTGCTGGCGCAGGAGTTCGATCTGATTGTCCTGCCGGGCGGCATGCCCGGCGCCCAGCACCTGGCCGATCACCAGCCCTTGGCCGAACGGGTGCGCGAGCACGCGGCGGCCGGCAAGCTGTTCGCCGGTATCTGCGCCGCGCCAGCCGTGGCCTTGCAGAGTTACGGGGTGCTCAAACAGCGGCGGATGACCTGCTATCCGGCGCTGAGCGACCGGCTTTCGGGCTGCACCTTCGTCGATCAGCCGGTGGTGGTGGATGGCAACTGCATCACCAGCCAGGGGCCGGGCAGCGCGATGGAGTTCGCCCTGACCCTGGTGGAGCAACTGGTGGGCAAAGGCAAGCGCAAAGAGGTCGCCAAGGCGCTGCTGGTATAGGTCTCTCTTTTTTCAGCCGAAAAGCGCAAACCTGTAGGCGCGGGCCATGCCCGCGAAACTTATGCTTCAAGGGCTTTCGCGGGCGTGGCCCGCTCCTCCGAAGAATCTACGGGTTGCTCGGCTCATGCAGCCGCTCGCGCTTGGCCAGGGTTGGGAACAGCTTGATCCAGGTGCCGGTGATCAGCAGGGTGCCGACGCCGCCCAGGACCACCGCCGGCACGGTGCCGAACCAGTGGGCGGTGAGGCCGGATTCGAATTCGCCGAGCTGATTCGAGGCGCCGATGAACAAGCCGTTCACCGCGCTGACCCGGCCACGCATGGCGTCCGGGGTTTCCAGTTGCACGAAGGCGCCACGGATCACCATGCTGATCATGTCGGCCGCACCGAGGATCGCCAGCACCAGCAGCGAGAACCAGAACGAGGTGGAGAGGCCGAAGGCGATGGTCGCCACGCCGAACACGCCGACTGCGGTGAACATGATCCGCCCGACGTTGCGCTCGATGGGAAAGCGCGCCAACCAGAAGGCCATCAGCAAGGCGCCCAGCGCCGGGGCCGAGCGCAGCAGGCCGAGCCCCCAAGGGCCGGTCAGCAGAATGTCCTTGGCGAACACCGGCAGCAACGCGGTGGCGCCGCCCAGCAGCACGGCGAACAGATCCAGCGAAATGGCGCCGAAGATATCGCGCCGGCTGCGAATGAAGCGGATACCGGCCAGCAACGAATGCAGCGACGGACGCTCCTGATTGAGCGGCTCCTGGCGCTTGGGCAGGCTCAGCATCAGCGCGCAGGCCAGGACATACAACAGGGCCGTGGGCGCATAGACCCAGAGGCTGCCGAAGGCATAGAGAAAACCGCCGAGGGCCGGCGCGGCGATGGTCGCGGTCTGCATCGCCGAAGCCGACGCGGCGACCGCGGCCGGGAACAGCGCGGTCGGCACCAGGCTCGGCAGCAGCGCCTGCGTCGCCGGCATCTCGAAGGCGCGGGCGCTGCCGAGCAGGAAGGCCAGCACGAAAATCATCTCGCGGGTGACCTCGCCGCTGGTACTGCCCAGCACCAAGGCAATGGCGATCAGCGCCTGTCCACCCTGGCAGAGCGCCGCCACCTTGCGCCGGTCGTAGCGATCGGCGACATGCCCGGTGTGCAGCATGAACAGCAGCCGTGGCAGAAACTCCACCAGGCCGACCCAACCCAAGTCCAGCACGTTGCCGGTCAATTGGTACATGTGCCAGCCGATGGCCACGGTGAGCATCTGGAAGCCGCTGGCGGTGCAGACGCGGGCCAACCAGAAGGCGATGAACGGGCGATGGTGACGCAGCAGGAGTTTGCCGTGGGTCGACATGCGGGAGGCTTCTTAACTTCGCTGGCTTGGGGTGCGTCAGGCTAGCACGCGCTCTAGAGCGGTGGGGTTGGATTAATCGAACACAGCGTTTTCTGCCTATCGAGGCAGAAAATGCTTTTGTCGCACCAAGGTACTTCGCTAGAATTGACTTTAAAGTCAGGTTTTCCCTCGGCTATTCTTCTATTCATCCCTTAAGCCTGAGGGGTGGATGTGCTCAACACTTCCATAATTTAACGGGGCAGGGTGCAACCCACTGCTCTGAGGATTCGGTATGTCTAACCGTGAATTCTCCCGGCGTGCCTTCTTGCAGGGCAGCATCATCGCCGGAGTCGGCGTGACGCTGGCGCCGCTCGGTAGCCGCGCGTTCGCCGCTTTGTTTGAAGAACAGGTCACCACCAGCCCGCAGCCGTGGTTCACCGCCGGAGGGCAGGCGCGGGCACGCATCGATGGGGTCTCCAAGGCTTGCGGTGCCAAGGTCTTCGCCCGCGACATCCGCGCCAAGGATATGCCTGGCTGGCCGACCCAGCAGGGCCACGCCATGCTGCTGAAAGCGACCAGGGCAGACCATCTCTACGCCGGTTTCGACCTGTCGATGCTGGCTGCGGGGCTGCAGCCGGACCGCATCGTCACCGCCGCCGACCTGCAGAAAGACGGCATCGCCTGGCCCGCATCCCATGGCCCTGATCCGTTCCTGCCGGAAGGCCAGGTGCCGATGTTCATCGGCCACCCGGTGGCGCTGTTGATCTGGAAGGACTTCGAGCGCTTCCGCCAGGCCAAGAACACGCTCAAGTTCAATGACAAGGTGATCCGCTACGGCGCCAAGGCCGAGCCGTACCAGACCGACCCCTATGGCAGCTTCCGCTACGTTCGGGTTGGCGGCGACAACCCCTTTGCCGATGACACCTTCTCCAGCCTCAAGGACAGCATGCTGTTCCCGCTGATCCGTGAACGTAAGCCGGTCTGGAGCCAGCAAGCCAAAATCAATGGCGACCTGACCGAGCAAGGCCTGTATTACGCCGAGCAGATGCGCGCACAGCTGGCGTCGCCGCCGGATGATTGGCTGGTGTTCGATGAACGCTACCGCACCCAGTCCGTCGAGCCGGCCGCCCTTGAGGCTGATAATGGCAACGGCTGGTTCGATCCGCAGACCAGGACGCTGCACTTCGTGGTCGCCACTCAGTGCCCGTTCGAAGTCGCCGAGCAGACCGCGCACATGCTCGCGCCGTCGCAGTTCGGCGTCGCCAAGCTGAACCTGCACCCGGGTTACACCGTCGGTTACGGCTCCAAGGACAACAACATCTTTGTGTTCTATGCCGCCCTCGCGGCCATGTACGGCGCCGGGGTGCCGGTGCGCCTGGCGAATGACCGCTACGAGCAGTTCCAGAGCGGCATCAAGCGCCACCCTTTCGACATGCACTATCAACTGGCGGTGAACAAACAGGACCACAGCTTCCAGATTTTCCGCGCCCACATGGACGTCGATGGCGGCGGCCGCGCCAACTACAGCTCTTCGGTCGCGGCGGTGGGGGCCACTGCGGCGCAGTCGATCTATTACCTGCCGCGTAGCGATCTGGCGGCCACCGCCTACCATTCGCGCGGTGTCGAGGCCGGCTCCATGCGCGGCTACGGCACCCTGCAGACCATGGCCGCGACCGAGATGATGGTCGATGAACTGGCCGAGCGGCTGGATATCGACGCCATCGAATTGCGCAGGAAAAACGTGTTCAAAACCGGGATGAAGAACACCCAAGGCGCGATCCCGGCCGGGGCGCTGCGTCTTGAAGAAATTCTCGATAAAGCCGCCCAGCACGAGCTCTGGAAAACCCGGGTCGAGCGCAAGCAGAAGTCCGACAGGGAGGACCCGGATCATCTCTACGGCGTTGGTTTCGCCATCTGCCAAAAGGACTTCGGCACCGGTTCCGAATCGCCGCTGGCCAGCGTCGAATTCAGTGCCGAGGGCAAGGTCAAGCTGCGCCATGTCGGCATCGACATGGGCACCGGCATGGCCACTGCCCAGGCGTTGCTGGTGGCCGACTTCCTCGGTCACCCGGCCGATGAAATCAAAACCGGCGAGACCGACTGGGCCGAGCTGGCGCTGACCACCAGCGGCAACCCCTACATCATCAGCCAGGCCGACCAGGACGCGGCGCTGAGGAACCCGCGCTGGGTCGGCAAGCTGGCTTCGCCGTCCTCGGCGACCAACTCGGCGTATTACTCCGGCCACGCCACCCGAGAGGCGGCACGGGTGCTGTTCAACCACGGCTTGTGGCCCGCGGCGCTGAGCATCTGGGGCCAGGGGATTTTCGGTGGCGCGGCCAACCCCTATGTGGTGCGCCGCGAGGACGCGCATTGGGTCGAGGGCAGGCTGACGGCGGGCGGCATGCAGCCGATTGCCTTCGAGGTGCTGGCGAAAAAAGCCCACGAACTGGGCCTGGTCACCGCTGCCAGCGTGCACGGCTTCAACCGTTGGAGCTGGGCCACTGCCGAGTTCGAGATCAATGGCCAGCGCGAAAGCGTGCCGCTGGATGCACTCGCGGTGAAATATGGCGATGGCGCCGAGATCGCCAAGAAGTCGCAGATGAGGACCCAGGGCTATCACCTGCTCGACCGCGTGGCGGTGAACTACCCGGTCACCCAGCTGAATAACGCCATGGTCACCTACTACAGCCCGGTCGCCACCTTGGTCGAGGTCAAGGTCAATCGCGGCAGTGGCGAGGTCAAGGTGCTCAGTCACCACTCCTGGCTCGAATGCGGCCGGGTGATCGTGCCGGAGCTGGTGCTCGGGCAGTTGGAGGGGGGCGTGGCCATGGGGATCGGTCATGCCTTGCTGGAAGAAATGCCGCTGTATGAAGGTGGCCCGGGCGAGGGCACCTGGAACTTCAACCGTTACCAGCTGCCACTGGCCAAGCATGTGGCGGTGTGGACGCAGACGGCGGAAATTTTGCCGCCGCTGTCCCCCAGCGACCCGGCCAAGGGCATCGCCGAGGTGGTGATGATCCCCGTGGTGGGCGCCCTCGTTAATGCCATTGCGCATGCCACCGGCAAGCGTTTGCGCGACCTTCCCGTTTCTCCCGCGCGTATCAAGGAGGCCCTCAATGGCTAACCGCCCGCTGAGCATGACCATCAACGGACAAGCCGTCGGCCCTGTCGAAGTGGCGGACGATTTGATGATGATCGACTTTCTGCACGAATACCAAAACCTCACCGGCTCGCGCCTGGGCTGCGGCCAGGGCGTCTGCCATGCCTGCGTGGCGATATTGGATAAACCGGACGGCAGCAGTGAGGAAATCCGCACCTGCATCACCGGCGCGCATTTCTTTGAAGGCAAGAAGGTCCGCACCATCGAAGGCCACGCCAAGCTCGATGCAAATGGCGCGGTGCAGCAGATGAACCCGATCCAGCAGAAATTCGTCGACCAGTTCAGCTTCCAATGCAGCTATTGCGCGCCGGGCTTCGTCAATGCGGCCACGGTGCTGGTGGAAAAACTGCAGCGCCAGCCGATCAAACGCAGCCAGCTGGAGGGCGAGATCGAGGGCGCCCTCGGCCACCACATCTGCCGCTGCACCGGCTATGTGCGCTACTACACCGCGACGCGTGCGGTGATCGAAGATCTTGGCCTGGTCAAGGAGGGCTGAGCATGAGGATCTTACTGATCGGCGCCGTCTTGTTATTGCCGCTGGCCGCCCAGGCGGCGGACAAGGAACTGATCGAGCGCGGCCAATACCTGGCCCGCGCGGCGGACTGCGTGGCCTGCCACAGCATCGAAGGCGGCGCCGACTATGCCGGCGGTCTGCCGCTGGCTTCGCCATTCGGCACCATCTACGGCACCAACATCACTCCGGACCTGGAGCATGGCATCGGCCACTACAGTGCCGACGACCTGTTCAATGCGCTGACCGAGGGCAAGCGGCCGGACGGCAGCAAGCTCTACCCGGCGATGCCTTACACCTCCTACCACCTGATCAAGCGCGAAGATTCCGATGCGATCTACGCCTACCTGATGAACCTGGAACCGATCGCCAAACCCAGCCCGCAAACCAGCCTGAGCTTTCCGTTCAATCTGCGTTTCGGCCTGGCGTTCTGGAACATGATTTACAAGGATCGGGTGCAACTGCAGCCGGCCGAGGGCAAGAGCGAGGCCTGGCAACAAGGCCAGTATCTGGTCGAAGTGCTCGGCCACTGCGGTGAATGCCATACCCCGCGCAGCATCAGCGGTGCGCTGGAGCAGGACAAACGCTTGCAGGGTGGCGAATTGCTCGGTTACCAGGCGCCCAGCCTGCTGGCTGAAGACTTGGCCGCCCGCGGCTGGAACCCGGCGGATCTGGCGACCTTCCTCAAATATGGCATGAGCGCCCAGGGCTCGATGTTCAACGAGATGTTCCCGGTATTCCACCACAGCTCCCAGCACTTGCCGCTGACCGATCACCAGGCCATGGCCACCTTTCTGCTGGGCGATCAACCACCGCCGGCCAAACAGCTGGTGCCGCCGCCGCTGGCCCAGCTCAGCGACAGCGCCAAGCTGGGCCGTCAGGAATACCTCAACGTCTGCGCCGGCTGCCATGGTGGCAATGGCGAGGGCGTGCCGCATGTGGCGGTGGCGATGAACGGCAATACCACCCTGCGTCTGGATGACCCGCGCAACCTGCTGCGGGTGATCGATGACGGCATCCATGCCCAGCAGTTCACTGGCTTTGAGCGTATGCAGCCGATGCCGGGCTTCGTCGACAAACTCAGCGCTGAGCAACTGAGCGATCTGCTCAATTACCTGCGCGAAAGTTGGGGCGGCGTGCCGGGCGACCTCAGCAGCGCACGGGTAACCGAGCTGCGCGCCGCGGCGGAGCACTAAGGTGCAGCACCTCGACCTGCTTGTCGTGCGTCAGGCGCTGGCCTGGTCGCTGGCCGGCCAGCGCGTGTGGCTGTGCACGGTGCTGTTCACCTACGGTTCGGCGCCGCGTGCGCCGGGATCGCTGTTGGCGGTGAACGCGGCGGGCAAATGGATCGGCTCATTGTCCGGGGGCTGTGTCGAAGAGGACTTTCTCGAACGGCTGGCCGAGGGCGCCTTTCCCGAACCCGTGACGCTGGTGCGCTATGGCGACGGCAGCGACCAACGTGCGCAGGTGAGTTTGCCCTGCGGTGGCGTACTGGAAGTGCTGGTGGAGAACCTCGCCGCCGATTGCGCGGTGCAGGCCCATTTGCGCGAGTTGGAAGGCGCCTTGCTCGGTCAGCGCCGGTTGATCCGGGAGATCGCTCTGCCGCAGGGCACGTGGCGGCTGCTGGATGATCGGGCACAGGGGCCGAGGGTCGAGCGCCAGCCAGACTGCCTGCGCATCCGCATTGGCGCCGCCCAGCGCTTGCTGTTGGCCGGCTATTCCAGTGTGACCCAGGTGTGCGCCGAGTTCGGCAAGGCCCTGGGTTTCGAGGTGGTGCTCTGCGACCCGCGTGATGACGTGCTCGAGGGGGTCGATTTGCCGGGTGTGGAAATCCGCCGCGAACTGCCCAGCAAAGTGATCGCCGCCGGCGGCTGCCACACCGACACCGCCGTGGTGGCGCTGACCCACGACCCACGGATCGACGACCTGGCAATGATCGAGGCGGTACGCAGCGAGGCTTTCTATATCGGCGTGATGGGCTCGCGCCTGACTACCCAGAAACGCTTCGAGCGGTTGCGGCGCTCGGGCGGCCTGAGCGAACTCGAGATTGCTCGTATCCAGGCGCCAATTGGTTTGAACCTCGGCAGCAAGACCCCGGCGGAAATCGCCCTGGCAGTGCTCGCCGATATCGTCCGGGTGCGCAATGGCATCGGCCGCGAGCAGTTATAGCCGACAACCTGCGGAGCGCCTTTTGTTTGAGCCGCTGCGGCCTACACTTCAGTCATGTCATGAGTGAAATCGCCATGCCCACCAGCCCTCCCGTCATCGCCCTGATTCTCGCCGCCGGTCGCGGCCGGCGCTTTGGCAGTGACAAGCGCTGCGCCAGCCTGGCCAATGGCGCGGGGTTGCTGGCCACGACCGTGGCGTTGGCCGAGCGCTGTTTTGCCGAGGTTTATGTGGTGCTGCGCCCGGAGGACGATCCGCAGGTCTTGGGCCTTGGCGCCGGAGTACGCTTGGTGCGTTGTGCGGCGGCCGATCTGGGCATGGGCCACAGCCTGGCCGCCGGCGTGCGCGCGGTGGCCGGGCTGCGCTGCCGGGCGGTGGCGGTTTTGCTCGGCGATATGCCGTGGATCGCCGAGGCCAGCCTGCAGCGCCTGGCGCAAGCCGCCGACGCCGAGCGCATCGTGTTCCCCCTGTATGCCGGCGAGCGTGGCCACCCGGTGCTCTTCGGTCGGCGTTACTGGCTGGAGCTGCAAGCGCTGAGCGGCGATCAGGGCGCCAAGAGCGTGCTGGCCGCCCATGAGGAAGCCTGGTTCGGCATCGAGCTGAACGATCCGGGCGTGCTGCGCGATGTGGATACGCCCGCGGCGCTGGTCGGCGACTGACGGCGCTGCGCGACAATCGACCACAGCGGCACGCCGGGCACAAAGCGCTACTCTTTAAACGCTGATTGATCCACGTCAATACCCGCTTTTCGGCTTGCGTGGTGGCCTCTGCGGCCGGTGATCCAGCTCGAACTCCGTCGAATAAGAACAACCCCTTGGCGCCGCACTCCACGACTCGGAGCTGCTGGCCAGCGCGTGCCCGTACAACCTGATTGAGGATGTCCCATGTTCGGCTTAGAGGCTCTGGATCTGGCCCGAATGCAGTTTGCGTTCACCATTTCCTTCCATATCATCTTCCCGGCGATCACCATCGGCCTGGCCAGCTACCTGGCGGTGCTGGAAGGCCTGTGGTTGAAAACCCATGAGGAGGTCTATCGTGACCTCTATCACTTCTGGTCGAAGATATTCGCCGTCAACTTCGGCATGGGCGTGGTTTCCGGGCTGGTGATGGCCTATCAGTTCGGCACCAACTGGAGCGCGTTTTCCGACTTCGCCGGCGCCGTCACCGGGCCGTTGCTGACCTACGAAGTGCTGACCGCGTTCTTCCTCGAAGCCGGCTTTCTCGGCGTCATGCTGTTTGGCTGGAACCGTGTCGGCCCGGGTCTGCACTTCTTCGCGACGGTGATGGTGGCGATCGGCACCTTGATCTCGACCTTCTGGATTCTCGCCTCGAACAGCTGGATGCAGACCCCGCAGGGCTTTGAAATCATCGACGGCCGGGTAATCCCGGTGGACTGGCTGGCGGTGATTTTCAATCCGTCCTTCCCCTACCGCCTGCTGCACATGGCCACCGCCGCGTTCCTGGCGACGGCGTTCTTCGTCGGTGCCTCGGCGGCCTGGCATCTGCTGCGCGGGCGGGACAACCCGGCGATCCGCCGCATGCTGTCGATGGCCATGTGGATGGCCTTGATTGTCGCCCCGATTCAGGCGGTGATCGGTGATTTCCACGGTCTCAATACGCTGAAACACCAGCCGGCGAAAATTGCCGCGATCGAGGGGCACTGGGAAAACGTCGGCGACGAGCCGACTCCGCTGATCCTGTTCGGCTGGCCGGACATGCAGGCCGAGGAAACCCGCTTCAAGCTGGAGATTCCCGCCCTTGGCAGCCTGATCCTGACCCACAGCCTGGATCGGCAGGTGCCGGCGCTGAAGGAGTTTCCGCCAGAAGACCGGCCCAACTCGACCATCGTCTTCTGGTCGTTCCGGATCATGGTCGGCCTCGGCATGCTGATGATCTTCACCGGGCTCTGGAGCCTCTGGCTGCGCGCCCGTGGCGGCCTCTACCAATCCAAACCCTTCCTTTATCTGGCGTTGTGGATGGGGCCGTCCGGCTTGATCGCGATCCTCGCCGGCTGGTTCACCACCGAGGTCGGGCGTCAGCCCTGGGTGGTGTACGGCCTGATGCGTACCGCGGATGCCTCATCCGGGCACAGCTTCGCGCAGATGAGCCTGACCCTGAGCTTGTTCGTGGTGGTGTACTTCGCGCTGTTCGGGGTCGGCCTCGGCTACATGCTGCGCCTGGTGCGCAAAGGCCCGGTCACCGATGAAGGCAAGGAGCAGGGCAGTGGTGGGCCTGGGCAGCAACGCACGCCGGCGCGGCCGCTGTCCGCCGCCGCCGAAGGGCTGGACGACGACAACGCAAGCGAGAGGAACTGACCATGGGCTTCGATCTTTCGTTGATTTGGGCAATCATCATCGTCTTCGGCATCATGATGTACGTGGTCATGGATGGCTTCGACCTGGGCATCGGCATCCTCTTCCCGTTCGTCAAGGATGACCGCGAGCGCGATGTGATGATGAACACCGTGGCGCCGGTCTGGGACGGTAACGAGACCTGGCTGGTGCTCGGCGGCGCGGCGCTGTTCGGCGCCTTTCCGCTGGCCTACGCGGTGGTGCTGAGCGCTTTGTACCTGCCGCTGATCTTCATGCTCCTGGGGCTGATATTCCGTGGCGTGGCCTTCGAGTTCCGCTTCAAGGCCAAGGAACACAAGCGGCATATCTGGGACAAGGCCTTTATCGGTGGCTCGCTGACCGCGACTTTCTTCCAGGGCGTGGCACTCGGCGCTTACATCGACGGCATTCCGGTGGTCGACCGCGCCTATGCCGGTGGCTCGCTGGATTGGCTGACGCCGTTTTCGCTGTTCTGCGGGCTGGCGCTGATCGCCGCCTACGCCCTGCTCGGGTGCACCTGGTTGATCATGAAGACCGAAGGTCGGCTGCAAAAGCAGATGCACGATCTGGCGCGGCCATTGGCTTTCGTGGTGTTGGCCGTGACTGGCGTGGTCAGCCTGTGGACGCCCCTGGCCCACCCGGAAATCGCCCAACGCTGGTTCAGTCTGCCGAACCTGTTCTGGTTCATGCCGGTGCCGATCCTGGTACTGGTGACCCTCTATGCGTTGTTGAAGGCGGTGCAGAACAACCGCAACTACACGCCGTTCCTCCTCACCCTGGTGCTGATCTTCCTCGGCTACAGCGGTCTGGGCATCAGCCTGTGGCCGCATATCATCCCGCCGTCGGTGACCATCTGGCAGGCCGCCGCGCCGCCACAGAGCCAGGGCTTCATCCTGGTCGGCGCGTTGTTCATCATCCCGTTCATCCTGATGTACACCGCCTGGAGCTATTACGTGTTCCGCGGCAAGGTGACCCAGGACGATGGCTACCACTAGAACCCGAGGCGCTGCTGGCTGGCCTGGCAGCGCTGCTGAGGAGGTGCAATCCGATGCGTAAACCACAGGCCGCCGAGCTGGCCGACAGCTCGGGGAAGAAACCGCTGTGGCAGCGCCTGAGCTGGCTGGTCGCGATCTGGACGGGCAGCGTGCTGGCGCTGGGCGTGGTGTCCTATCTGTTGCGGTTGTTCATGAATGCGGCGGGGTTGAGTACGCCGTAGCGAGGTAGCTGTTCGCAGGCGCGGGCCATGCCCACGAAAACCTCTCAAGCATCGCGGGCATGGCCCGCTCCTACGGGATCAGTCGGTTACTTGATGGCTTTCAACACCACGAACTTGGGATTCGCCGCTACCTGCTCGACACCCCGGAACAGGCGTTTGAGCTTGGCGTGGTAGCCGAGGTGTCGGTTGCCGACGATCCACAGTTCGCCGCCTTTGACCAGGGCTGAGCGGGCCTGCTGGAACATGCGCCAGGCGAGGAAATCGCCGACCACCTGTTGCTGGTGGAAGGGCGGATTGCACAACACCAGATCCAATGAGTCCTCCGCCTGCTCGGCCAGGCCATCGCCGGGGCGAATCGCTACCGGTCGCTCGCCCAGTGCGGCGCGCCAGTTCTCGGCCGCCGATTGCACGGCCATATACGACTCGTCCACCAGCGTCAGTTGCGCATCGGGGTTGGCCAGTGCGCAGGCGATACCGAGCACGCCATTGCCGCAGCCAAGGTCGGCAACCCGCGCCGCGCCGAGCCTTTGCGGCAGGTGTGGCAGAAATGCCCGGGTGCCGATATCCAGGCCTTCGCGGCAGAACACATTGGCGTGGTTGAGCAGCGTGATGCGCGGGCTGTCCAGTTGGTAGCGGGTCGGGTAGGGCGAGCTCAGCGGGGCTTTCGCGCTGGGCGTGACGAACAGCAGCCGGGCCTTTTTCACCGCGAGCGAAGCCTGCAGCGGGCCGATGTAGTGCTCCAGCAAGTCCCCGGCGCTGCGCGGCAGATGCTTGAGCATGCCAGCGGCGACGACCTGCGCGCCGGGCGCCAGCTGGCCCTGCAGGCGAATCAGTTGTTCTTCCAGCAACGCCAGGGTTTTCGGCACGCGGATCAGCACCCAGTCGAACGGGCCGGACACTGTCTGGCTGGCCGGGACAAAGCGCACGCTGTTGGCCGGCAGATTGTTGCAGGCCAGGTTGTTTGCCAGCGCCAACGCGCCCAGGTGCGAATCGCCGCTGCTACAGACCTGGGCCTTGCCGGCCAGGCTGGCGGCCAGCGCGCCGAAGCTGTCGTTCAGCAGCAACACGCGGCTTTCATCGTTGATGCCCTGCTCGGCCAAGTGGTTGAGCAGGTATTCGTCAGCGGCGTCGAAAGCTAGCAGCGGGTCGTCGCGTTGCGGCGGCTGGCGGAACAGATCCAGGTCGGTGAACGGGGTGCGAAATAGGGCCATCAATGAAACACTCTTGATCGGGCAAGTCATTGATTTGAATTGAAACTCGCCATGCCGGCAGTTTAAGTGGTTTTTCGCGCCGGCACTTCAAGTATAAGAGGGCGGCTGCGTGGCCCCGTAGCGGTAATGCCCCGCTCTCAGCCGCTGGAATTCATGCACCGGTTACTTCCATGATCAATGTCATACCCCCCCTGGCGGCCTATCGGCAGGCCATCGAGCAGCAAGGTTTCGAGTCGGACCAGGCGCAATGGCGCGCCGCCGAGCTGTTGCAGGATTGCTACGAAGCCGTGCAGCCGCCAGCCGGCCAAGGGCACGCGGCGCGCGGGGTCTATCTCTGGGGGCCGGTCGGGCGTGGCAAGACCTGGCTGATGGATCGCTTTTATCAGAGCCTGCAAGTGCCGGCGCGACGCCAGCATTTCCATCATTTCATGAGCTGGGTGCACCGGCGCCTGTTCCAACTGACCGGCACGGCCGATCCGCTGCAGGCGTTGGCCCGTGAGTTGAGTGAGGACGTCCGGGTACTGTGTTTCGATGAATTGTTCGTCAATGACATCGGCGATGCCATCATCCTCGGGCGGCTGCTGCAGGTTATGTTCGAGCAGGGCGTGGTGCTGGTCGCCACGTCCAACCAGCCGCCGGAACAGCTGTATGCCGACGGTTTCAATCGCGAGCGCTTCGTGCCGGCGATTGCCGCCATCAACCATTACATGCAGGTGATTGGCGTCGATGGCGGGCAGGATCACCGCTTGCACCCCGGCGAACAGCACCCGCGCTACTGGTTGGCCCAGCCAGGTCAGGCGAGTGTCCTCGGCGCGCTGTTCAGCCGTTTGGCGGCGGGCCAGGCGACGTCCGCCGAACCCATCGAGCTGGGTCATCGACCGATTCCGGTGCTGCAGCAGGCCGCACCGGTGCTCTGGTGCCGCTATGCCGACTTGTGCGAGCAACCACTCTGCGCCCTGGATTTCATCGTCCTGTGTGATCGCTTTACGACCATCCTGCTCAGTGAGGTACCCAACCTGAGTGGCCGGCAACGGGCGGCCAAGATCGCCCGGGGCACCGAAGATGGCGTCGAACGGGTGCTGGCCGGCGATCGGCAACTACCGGAACTGTCCGCTCATGACGACAGTGTGCGGCGTTTCATCGCCCTGGTGGATGAATGCTACGACCGCAAGGTGCCGCTCTACTTGGAAGCGCAGGTGCCGCTGGAGCAGCTCTACACCGAAGGCTATCTGGCCTTTGCCTTTCGCCGCACCCTGAGCCGCTTGCAGGAAATGCAGTTGCAGCGCTTTGGCCAGGGCTGAAGCGCTGCGTAGCTGGGGTCAGTTGCTGCGGATATCGCTCGGGTCCAGCGAACCGCCGGCTTCGCGCAAGGCCGCCAGGCGTGCGCCTTCTTTGGCGGTGAAGCCGTAGAGTTGCTCCGGATTGGCGACCCGTAACTGCAAGGCCATCAACTCGATGCCTTCGGCGATCGGGATGTCCCGTTTGCGTTCGGCCAGCCCGGCCAGGATCAGGTCGGCGGCGACTGTAACGTCCATGCCGTTTTCGATGTTCGGGTCCGAGTGGCCACGCGCGCGGCCTTCACCGGACAAGGCGTTGATCGCGACCGAGGTGTGCACCGAGCCCGGCAGGATCACGCTGACGTGAATGCCGTAGGCCTGCTCCACCTCGGCGCGAATCGCGTCGAAGTAGCCGATCACCGCGTGCTTGGCGCCGCAGTAACCGCTGCGCAGTGGCGTGCCGACCTTGCCGGCTACCGAGCTGACCACGGCGAGATGCCCAGCGCGGCGCTCGACCATCTTCGGCAGCAGCAGCTGTGTCAGCGCCACCGGGGCCAGGTAGTCGACCTCGATCAACTGACGGTAGACCTCCAGGCCGGTATCCAGCGCCAGGCTGCGCTGGCTGACGCCGGCGTTGTTGATCAGCAGGTCGACTCGCCCGCACCAGGACCAGGCGCTTTCGACCACTTCGGGCAGTGCGGCGTAGTCGGTGCTCTCGAACGGCAATACTAGGCAACGCTCGGGGGCCTGGGCGGCGATCCGACGCAGTTCCTCGACGCGGCGACCTGAGAGGATGACCTTGGCGCCCTGGCGCAGCAGGGCGCTGGCCAGGGCTGCGCCGATACCCGATGAGGCGCCGGTGATCCAGATGACGTTTTCTGCGAAAGACATGCCTGCCTCCATTTTTATAATTGTTGGATGTACCACAGCCCGCGATCGCGAGGGCGGCGCACGGCCCATCATTCAGCGCGGCACGGCGGCGAGTCCATGACCTAAACGGCCAACGCGTTGACCTCGGCGCTTTCCAGCACGGCTTTCGGCGCACCGGTGCGGGCCGCGGTCAGCATCGCTTGGCCGATCACCTCGGTGGTCAGCACCTGCCCCGGCCACAACTGGCGCAGTAGCGGCAACAGCGGGCGGCTGAGGCTGTAGAGCATCCGGTAGGAGTCGGTCTTGGACTTGAGCCCGTGCAGCGGCTGGATTATGCCCGGGCGGAGCATGTAGGCCGCCTTGAACGGCAAGGCCAGCAGGTCGTTCTCGGTGCGGCCCTTGACCCGCGCCCACATGCTGCGGCCGCGTTCGCTGCTGTCGGTGCCGGCGCCGGAGACATAGACGAAGGTCATCTGCGGGTTGAGGCGCGCCAGGGTGGTGGCCGCGGCCAGTGTCAGGTCATG
This sequence comes from Pseudomonas sp. KH_027, assembly GCF_057838565.1. Classification (NCBI taxonomy): domain Bacteria; kingdom Pseudomonadati; phylum Pseudomonadota; class Gammaproteobacteria; order Pseudomonadales; family Pseudomonadaceae; genus Pseudomonas; species Pseudomonas sp. KH_027. The sequence continues at coordinate 4,053,263 of NZ_CM174470.1, read as the reverse complement.
GGTCAGGCGGTTGTAGTCTGCTTCGTTCATGCCGGCTGACGACACGCCGAAGCAGAAGAAGCAGGCGTCGAAGCCGGTCAGGCGGGTTTCAATATTGCTGTAGTCGAACAGGTCGGTCTGCAGTATTTCCTCGAGTTTGGCATGCACCTGTCCGGTAACGGTGCGGCCTAGCGTGGTGACCGCGGTGACGTCGGCGGCCAGCAGGCACTCGCGCAAGACGCCCTGACCGACCATACCGGTTGCGCCGACTAGCAGAATCTTCATGTCCGTTCCCCGATTTCGATGCTGTGCTCAGCCGGCAATCATGCGCCCTGGCCTTGGGCAAGGTACAAGACCCTATTGTTTGCGGGTATTGCTGCAGGCCACTTTGCGAGAAACTTGTAGCCAGAGCTTTCCAGGAAGTCCGCCGATGACCGCCAGCGAAGAAAAATTCACCCGCGAAACCCTGCTGGACGTGCGGCCCTGGTCGCCGACCTTGTTCAGCCTGCGCTGCAGCCGGGATGCGCATTTCCGTTTTCGTGCCGGCCAATTCGCCCGCCTCGGTGTGATAAAGCCCGATGGCACATGTGTCTGGCGCGCTTACTCGATGCTGTCCGCGCCCCATGACGAGTACCTGGAATTCTTCTCCATCGTCGTGCCGGATGGCGAGTTCACCAGCGAACTCAACCGCCTGCAGGCCGGCGACCAGCTGTTGGTCGAGCGCCAGCCGTTTGGCTTCCTTACCCTCGATCGCTTTATCGATGGTCGCGACCTGTGGCTGGTGGCCACCGGTACCGGCCTGGCACCGTTTTTATCGATTCTGCAGGATTTCGAGGTGTGGGAGCGTTTCGAGCGCATCGTGCTGGTCTACAGCGCGCGGACAGCCAGCGAGTTGGCCTATCAGGAGCTGATCGGGCAATTGATGCAGCGCGAGTACTTGCAGCAATACGCGCACAAACTGACGTACTTGCCGATCATCACCCGCGAACAGGTGCCCGGCACCCTGCACGGACGGGTGACCCTGCTGATCACCAGTGGCGAGTTGGAGCGCGCCGCCGATCTGTCGCTGGAACCGGAGTTTTCGCGGGTGATGCTGTGTGGCAACCCACAGATGATCGAGGATTGCCGCACCCTGCTGAAAACCCGGGACATGCAGCTCAGCCTGACCCGTCGGCCGGGGCAGGTGGCGGTGGAGAATTACTGGTAAGGCGACCGCTCAGGGTCGCTGTGTGCCGGCCGCAAAAAATGGCGCTTGGGGCGCCATCGTGTTCGACCATTCAAATGATGCGGTATGCAGCTCGCGCTGCTGCGTGCTACGGGTTCTGCTGGGTCTTGAGCAGGTCGCGGATTTCCGTCAGCAGCAGCTCTTCCGGCGTCGGGACGGGCGGTAGCGTCGGCGCCGCAGCCTCTTCGCGCTTGAGTTTGTTGATCACCTTGACGCCCATGAAGATGGCGAAGGCGACGATCACGAAGTCCAGAATGGTCTGGATAAACTTGCCGTAGCTCAGCATGACGGCCGGAATGTCGCCCTCGGCGGCTTTCAGGGTAACGGCCAGTTGCGAGAAGTCCACGCCGCCGATCAACAAACCAATCGGCGGCATCACCAGATCACCGACGAATGATGAAACGATCTTGCCGAACGCGGCACCGATGATGATCCCGACCGCCATATCGACAACATTGCCTTTGACCGCGAAGGCCTTGAACTCGCTGAGCACGCTCATAGCTTGACTCCCTGTTTTTGCGATTGATGCTGGCAGTGTAATGCAGCGCCAGGGCTGCTCCCAGTCTCAGCGCGCCGGCTGTCCGGGGGCGGTCGCGGGACGGTCCGTTCGACGCTGGCTGGGCTAGGCTGAAAGAACAGGTTCAACCTACCGGAGGGGGCAAATTATGACGCTCGAATACCATCCGCTGATGCGGGAGTTTCCTGAATTTAATGCCGAACTGCTGGCCCTGCAGGGCAACGACGCGCATTTCACCCGTTTGGCGGCGGACTACGAGGCGCTGGATAAGCGCATCTACCAGGTCGAGGATGGCCGCGAAGCGCTGGATGGGCTGGCGCTGCAGGCGTTGAAGAACGAGCGGGTGCGGCTCAATGTCGAAATCGCCCGGCAACTGAAACAGGCAGCCAACGGCAAGGGCGCTTGAGCAGCGCGGCCGTTCGTGCCGGCGAGAAAATTTGTCCGGCGAGGCACTAGGGCTATCATGCGGGCTTTTCTCTGACAGGAGTCCGCAATGGCCAAGGCCAAGCGTATGTACGGCTGCACCGAGTGCGGTGCCACCTTCCCCAAGTGGGCCGGGCAATGCGCGGAATGCGGCGCCTGGAACACCTTGGTCGAAAGCATGATCGAGGCCGCCAGCGAGACGGCCAGCGGGCGTGCCGGCTGGGCCGGGCAGCCGGCGCAGATCAAGACGCTGGCCGAGGTCAGCGTGCAGGAGATGCCACGCTTCTCCACCGCGTCGGCGGAGCTGGACCGGGTGCTCGGCGGTGGCCTGGTGGATGGCTCGGTGGTGCTGATCGGCGGCGACCCGGGGATCGGCAAGTCGACCATCCTGTTGCAGACCCTGTGCAATATTGCCACCCGTCTGCCCGCGTTGTACGTCACCGGCGAGGAATCCCAGCAGCAGGTGGCCATGCGTGCGCGGCGCCTGGGGTTGCCGGAAGACCAGCTGAAGGTGATGACCGAGACCTGCATCGAAGCGATCATCGCCACCGCGCGTACCGAGCAGCCGAAAGTGATGGTGATCGACTCGATCCAGACCATCTTCACCGAGCAATTGCAGTCCGCCCCCGGTGGCGTCTCCCAGGTGCGCGAGAGCGCGGCGTTGCTGGTGCGCTATGCCAAGCAGAGCGGCACGGCGATCTTCCTGGTCGGCCACGTCACCAAGGACGGCTCGCTGGCCGGGCCACGGGTGCTGGAGCACATGGTCGATACCGTGTTGTATTTCGAGGGCGAGTCCGATGGCCGCCTGCGTTTGCTGCGGGCGGTGAAGAACCGCTTCGGCGCGATCAACGAGCTCGGCGTGTTCGCCATGACCGACCGCGGCTTGAAGGAGGTCTCCAATCCGTCGGCGATCTTCCTCACCCGCGCCCAGGAGGAAGTGCCGGGCAGTGTGGTGATGGCGACGTGGGAAGGTACGCGGCCGATGCTGATTGAGGTGCAGGCGTTGGTCGACACCAGCCACCTGGCCAACCCGCGACGGGTCACCCTGGGTCTTGATCAGAACCGGCTGGCCATGCTGTTGGCGGTGCTGCACCGGCATGGCGGGATTCCCACCCATGACCAGGACGTGTTTCTCAACGTGGTCGGCGGGGTCAAGGTGCTGGAGACTGCGTCGGACCTGGCCTTGATGGCGGCGGTGATGTCCAGCCTGCGCAACCGGCCGTTGCCGCATGACCTGCTGGTGTTTGGCGAGGTCGGTTTGTCCGGCGAGGTGCGCCCGGTGCCGAGCGGCCAGGAGCGCTTGAAGGAGGCGGCCAAGCACGGCTTCAAGCGCGCCATCGTGCCCAAAGGCAATGCGCCGAAGGAGTCGCCACCCGGGCTGCAGGTGATTGCGGTGACACGCCTGGAACAGGCGCTGGATGCGTTGTTCGAGTAGAGGGGCTGTAGGACTGTAGGTTGGGTTGAGGCGCGCAGCGCCGAAGCCCAACATGGCGATGCCTGTCCTCATGTCGATAGCGCAGCGTACGGTCAGGGATCGCCGCGGCTCCTGGACGTGCATAGCGTTGGGCCGCGTTGCTCAACCTTCGCGGCGCCCCAACCAACGTGGCCCTATTCTTCTCCCAGCGCCGCCAGCTCGCGCTCCAGCAGGGTTTCGTCGCCGAGGTTGAGTTCGACCAGGCGGCGCAGGTGGCTGATGGAGTCGAGGTCGATGTGCCGGCAGACAAAGCCCAGCAGGTCGCCCTGGATGCGGGTCAGCACCACTTGCATGCTGACTTGCGCATCGGCACTCAGCTCGATGCGCGCTTCGAATGGCTCATCCGGGTCGCCGTTCCAGTCGGCTGGACGTTTTATCAGCAGGCCCTTGAACGACAGGTCATGCAACTCAACCGTCCAGCGCCGCTCGCCTTGGGCGATTTCGGTGCTGGCGTCGAAAGCGATGCGCTGAAAGCGCCGCCGCTCGTTGGCTGACTCACTCATGGGGTAACTCCTTGGCAGTTTCATCCACTATAGCTAATAAGCTGTTTTTCAAAGGCTTGGCGTGTCGCTGAGGCGGCGTCATTAACGTGGCCGACCTTCGCTCGATGCCGCTGAAAACGGCTCCTACTGTTGCTGTGCGCGGCTGCTTGCCGCTCGACGTTCTGGCGCTGTTCAACGTCAAGCGCCGAACTGTCGCCATGGGCATGCTGCCTCCTGGCTGAAACTGCACGCATTGTAGCGTTAATGCCGCCATCGGTTTGACAGGTGGGCGAGTGTCGCCAAAGCTGCTAGAGCGTTTTTTCGAATAATTTCACTGCGGAGCGCAGATATGGATAAGCGACTGCTAAGCAAAGGTTTGATTCTAGGCGTTCTGAGCACTGCCAGTTTGCTGGCGCAGGCTGATCAGGCCGGCGGTGGAGGCTGCGGCTGGGGCAATATGCTGTTCGACGGTCAGCGCGGGCTGGTGCCTCACCTGTTGGCGACTACCACCAACGGTACGTCGGGGAATGCCACTTTTGGTCTGACCTCGGGTACCAACGGCTGTGACTCCAGCGTCAAACTGGGTTATGGCGGCCGCTCGATGCTGGCCATGAATGGCATGCTCGACTCCATCGCCGAAGACATGGCACAGGGGCAGGGTGAGGCGCTGGATGCCTACGCCACGCTGCTGGGGGTCGAAAAGGCTGACCGCGCGCATTTTGCCCAGGTCACGCATCAGAACTTCGGCACCATTTTCGCCAAGGCGGATGCGACCAGTGAACAGGTGCTGGCTGCCACCCTCGACGTGATGAGCCGTGACTCACAACTGGCGCGTTACGCCAAGCAACCCGCGTAAACAACTCCGCTAACACCGAGCCGGGCTCTTGCCCGGCTTTTTCATGCCAGCACAAAAGTGTGCTGGCCGGCTCTATACCAACGTCTGATAGTGAATTGCCCAGAAGTGGCTAAACTTGCAAAGCGCCTTGTATGTCCTTCCGTTCGGAGTTCTCAATGAATAATAACAATAGCGTTCTACGCCACTTGCCTTGGCTGGTGCTGGCGATAGTCGGCGCCTCAGCGTTGGGGGTCGTGGCCTTGCGCCGCGGCGAAGCGATCAATGCCCTCTGGATTGTGGTCGCGGCAGTAGCCATCTATCTGGTGGCCTACCGTTACTACAGCCTGTTCATCGCCACCCATGTGATGCAGCTGGACCCGCGTCGGGCCACCCCCGCGGTACTGAACAACGATGGTCTGGACTATGTGCCGACCAACAAACATGTGCTTTTCGGCCACCACTTCGCCGCGATCGCGGGGGCCGGTCCCTTGGTCGGCCCGGTGCTGGCAGCGCAGATGGGGTATCTGCCCGGCACGTTATGGCTGATTGCCGGCGTCGTGCTGGCCGGTGCGGTACAGGACTTCATGATCCTGTTCCTCTCCACCCGCCGCAACGGCCGCTCCCTCGGCGATATGGTGCGCGAGGAAATGGGCCGCGTACCGGGCACTATTGCCCTGTTCGGCTGCTTCCTGATCATGATCATCATCCTCGCGGTGCTGGCGCTGATCGTGGTCAAGGCCCTGGCGGACAGCCCGTGGGGCATGTTCACCGTGATGGCGACCATCCCGATCGCGATGTTCATGGGCATTTATATGCGCTACATCCGCCCAGGGCGCATCGGTGAGATTTCTGTCGTCGGGGTAGCCCTGCTGCTCGCGTCCATCTGGCTGGGCGGGCAGATCGCGGCCGATCCCGAGTGGGCCAAGGTCTTCACCTTCACCGGCGTGCAAATCACCTGGATGCTGGTCGGCTATGGCTTCGTGGCCGCGGTACTGCCGGTGTGGCTGGTGCTGGCGCCACGCGACTACCTGTCGACCTTCCTCAAGATCGGCACCATCATCGCCCTGGCAATCGGCATCCTTGTCGTCATGCCCGACCTGAAAATGCCGGCCCTGACGCAGTTCACCGATGGCACCGGCCCGGTCTGGAAAGGCAGTCTGTTCCCCTTCCTGTTCATCACCATCGCCTGCGGCGCGGTGTCGGGTTTCCATGCGCTGATCTCTTCCGGCACCACGCCGAAGATGCTCGACAACGAAACCAACGCCCGCTACATCGGCTATGGCGGCATGTTGATGGAGTCCTTCGTGGCGATCATGGCGATGGTCGCCGCTTCGGTGATCGAGCCGGGCGTCTACTTCGCGATGAACAGCCCGGCGGCCGTGGTCGGTAGCGATGTGGTCAGCGTGGCGGCTACGGTCAGCAGTTGGGGCTTTGCCATCACGCCTGAACTCTTGACGGCAACCGCCAAGGACATCGGCGAAACCACCATCCTTTCCCGCGCCGGCGGTGCGCCGACCCTGGCCGTTGGTATCGCGCAGATCCTCCATCAGGTGCTGCCGGGTGCGAACACCATGGCCTTCTGGTACCACTTCGCGATTCTGTTCGAGGCGCTGTTCATCCTCACCGCGGTGGATGCCGGTACCCGTGCCGGGCGTTTCATGCTGCAAGACCTGCTGGGCAACTTCGTGCCGGCGTTGCGCCGTACCGAATCCTGGGCGGCCAACCTGATCGCCACGGCCGGTTGCGTGGCGATGTGGGGTTACCTGCTGTACCAGGGCGTGATCGATCCGCTGGGCGGGATCAATACCTTGTGGCCGCTGTTCGGCATCTCCAACCAGATGCTCGCCGGTATCGCGCTGATGCTCGCCACCGTCGTGCTGATCAAGATGAAGCGCCAGCGCTACATCTGGGTCACCATGCTGCCGGCCGTCTGGCTGTTGATCTGCACCACCACGGCGGGCCTGATCAAGCTGTTCGATGCCAACCCGGCCGTCGGCTTCCTGGCGCTGGCGAACAAGTACAGCGATGCGCTGGCGGCGGGCCAGGTGCTGGCACCGGCCAAGGACATCGGCCAGATGCAGCATGTGATCCTCAACGCCTATACCAACGCGGGGCTGACCACTTTGTTCCTGCTGGTGGTGTTCAGCATCCTGTTCTACGCGCTGAAGGTCGGTGTCGCGGCCTGGGGCAGCAAAGAGCGCACGGACAAGGAAACCGCTTTCCAACCCGTGCCGGATGCTTAAGGCCAGCCGTTTGCCTCAAGGAGAGTGCGCATGTTCAATGACCTGAATCGGCTCGGTAAATACCTCGGTCAAGCGGCCCGCCTGATGGTGGGCATGCCGGACTACGACAATTACGTCGAGCACATGCACAGCAAGCATCCGGACAAGCCGGTGATGAGCTACGAGGCGTTCTTTCGCGAACGCCAGGAAGCCCGTTACGGCGGTGGCAACGGGCAGTCGCCGCGTTGCTGTTGACCGAGTACGTTGATTGACCGCGCGCCACGCTTAGTCGTGGCGCGTTGCATTTTGGCATCAGGAGAACCCATGAGCGCGTTGCAACCCATCCCCGTCACGATCCTCAGCGGCTTTCTCGGCGCCGGCAAGACCACCCTGCTGCGTTATCTGCTCCAGGCGGAGCATGGTTTGAAGATCGCCGTGATCGAGAACGAGTTCGCCGCGACCGGTATCGACACCCAATTGCTCGGCGAAGGCCCGGTGCAGGTCATGACCCTGGCCAATGGTTGTGTCTGCTGCACCCTCCATGGCGACCTGGAACGGGCCCTGTACCTGCTGCTGGAGCGCCTGGACAGTGGCGAGATCGTCTTCGACCGCCTGGTGATCGAGTGCACCGGCCTGGCGGATCCGGCACCGGTGGCACAGACCTTCTTCGTCGACGAGGAGCTGCGCGAGCGTTACATCCTCGACGGCATCATCACCCTGGTCGATGCCGCGCATGCCGAACAGCACCTGCAGCAGACCATCGCCCAGGCGCAGATCGGCTTTGCCGATCGCCTGCTGGTGAGTAAGCGCGATCTGGTCGACGCGGCGGCGTTCGAGGCGCTCAGCCAGCGCCTGACGCGGATCAACCAGCGTGCGCCGATCCGTGTGGTTGAGCACGGGCGCATCGACCTGGCCGAGCTGCTCGATGTACGCGGCTTCAATCTGAATGCCGATCTGGGTGGCGTGACCTTGCGGCCGCTGCGACCGGCGAATGAAACGACGGCTATCGATCGGATTTCCAGCCTGGTGCTGCGCAGCGACAAAGCGCTGGATATCGATAGGCTCAGCGAGTTCATGAACGCATTGCTGGAGGAGCACGGCAGGCAACTGCTGCGTTACAAGGGGGTGTTGAATATCGCTGGCGAGCCACGGCGCCTGGTGTTTCAGGGCGTGCTCAAGCTCTATGGCTTCGACTGGGATACGGAGTGGCGCGAGGACGAAACGCGTGAAAGCGTGATCGTATTTATCGGCGACGACCTGCCGGAAGAGAAAATCCGTACGGGGTTTGCCGAGTCCTTGAGCTGAGCGTTTTTTAAGCGTGCCCGATGATCGTTCCCACGCTTGGCAATGATCGTTCCCATGCTCCGCGTGGGAATGCCTCACCGGACGCACCGGCGTCCGCTCTTGGACGCAGAGCGTGGGAAGGATAGATTGCAGAGCCAATAAAAAGCCCGGCATCAGCCGTAATGCTGTTCACTTAAGCATTTGAACGCCAGCCGGGCTTCCCCGAGAATCCGATGCCAGTCTTCCTGGTATCGGATTTTTTATGTCTTTCCAACAGCATCTGCTCGATCTGGGCGAGCTATTCAACTTCTCCGACCTGAGCACCTTCACCCAGAACATCCCAATCGAGTGGGTGGCGTCCGCGCTTGATCTTTCCTCTCAGGCCACCATCCGCCGTCGTCGGCTACCTGCCGATCAGGTGCTCTGGCTGGTGCTAGGCATGGCGCTCTTCCGCGATGAGCCTGTCCATGAGGTGGCCAGGCGTCTAAACATTTGTGCCCAGGGACTGGCTTCGGATTGCTTGCTGGCCAAAAGTGGTGTCACTGAGGCTCGCAAGCGGCTTGGCGCCGAGCCGGTCGAGTGGCTGTTCCGCAAAACTGGCAGCCAATGGGGAGGCGAACGCTATAGCGATGACACCTGGCGGGGGCTGCAGGTTTTTGCCGTGGACGGGGCACTCATGCGCACGCCCGATACGCCTGAACTACGGGACCATTTCGGGTCTGGCAATACCTCCACCGAGCGCCAGACGCCCTTCCCCATGATGCGTCTTGTAGCCTTGATGAATGTGCGCTCCCATTTGATTCTGAATGCCCAGCTGAGCCCCTATCGGCGCAGTGAAATGCGCCTGGCCGATGAGTTTTTGCAACAGATCCCCAACCATTCGGTCACGTTGTTCGATAAAGGCTTCTGGAGTGCTGATTTGCTGCTGAAAGTGGCCACGGCCGGTGACAACCGACACTGGTTGATCCCCGCTCGTCAGGGCCTGATCAGCGAGGAGGTGATCCGTTACGGCAAGCAGGATCGCCTGCTGCGTATGAAGGTTTCACCGCAGGCGAGAAAGCGTAACCCAGACCTACCAACCTACTGGGACGTGCGTGAAGTCAGCTATGCAGTGCAGGGCAAAGTGAAAACCGTCCTGACCTCGCTACCGGCCGACGCCTACAGCGCCGAAGCCGTTGCAGAGCTGTACCAGGAGCGCTGGGAAATTGAACTGGGCTTCAGGGATATCAAAAGCTCCATGCAGCAGAATGCCGCAACCCTGCGCAGCAAGAAGATTGACCTGATCTACCAGGAAGTTTGGGGATTGCTGCTGGCCTACAACATCATTCGTCGGGAGGCGAGTCAGGCGGCGGTAGCGTTTGGACGCACCCCGTCCGATATACGCTTCAAGCCGGCTTGCCAGTACATCGCCGTGCAGCTGATCGTGATGGCCGCTGCCAATCCACTGTCGGCAACAGGTAGACGCTTGTCGGCTTTGCGGGCGGGCATCGGAGGGTTGTTTCTGGATCACCGTCCAAGGCCATCACGACCAAGGACGGTGAAAATTTCCAAGACCCGTTACCCAGTTAACCGCAATGCTGCTCCGCTTAAGTGAACAGCATTACGGCATCAGCCGGGCTTTTTCATTTCAGCAAACAGCTATCAAGCGCCGTATACCGGCAGCTTGGCGCAGATGGCTTTGACTTTCTCGCGCACGCCGTCGATCACGGCTTCGTTGCTGAGGTCAGCCAGGATGTCGCAGATCCAGCCTGCCAGTTCCTTGCACTCGGCCTCTTTGAAGCCGCGAGTGGTGACCGCTGGGGTACCGAAGCGCAGGCCAGAGGTGACGAACGGCGAGCGTGGGTCGTTCGGCACCGAGTTCTTGTTCACGGTGATGAAGGCACGGCCCAGGGCGGCGTCGGCATCTTTACCGGAGATTTCCTGCTTGATCAGCGAGAGCAGGAACAGGTGGTTCTGCGTGCCGCCGGAAACCACGTCGAAACCGCGCTCGATGAACACGCCGGCCATGGCCTGGGCGTTCTTGACCACTTGTTGCTGATAGGTCTTGAACTCAGGTTGCAGAGCTTCCTTGAAACACACGGCCTTGGCCGCGATCACGTGTTCCAGTGGGCCGCCTTGGGCGCCCGGAAATACCGCGGAGTTCAGCTTCTTCTCGATGTCGGCGTTGGCGCGCGCCAGGATCAGGCCGCCACGCGGACCGCGCAGGGTCTTGTGGGTGGTGGTGGTGACCACGTCGGCGAACGGCACCGGGTTCGGGTAGACGCCAGCGGCGACCAGACCGGCGACGTGGGCCATGTCGACGAACAGGTAGGCGCCAACCTTGTCGGCGATGGCGCGGAAGCGCGGGAAATCCAGCACCTGCGAGTACGCGGAGAAGCCGGCGACGATCATCTTCGGCTTATGCTCGACCGCCAGGCGCTCGACTTCGTCGTAGTCGATCAGGCCGTTGCCGTCGATACCGTACTGTACGGCGTTGTACAGCTTGCCGGAGGAGCTGACGCTGGCGCCGTGGGTCAGGTGGCCGCCGTGGGCCAGGCTCATACCGAGGATGGTGTCGCCGGCGTTCAGCAGGGCCAGGTACACCGCGCTGTTGGCCTGCGAGCCGGCGTGCGGCTGAACGTTGGCGTAATCGGCACCGAACAGCTCCTTGGCGCGGTCGATTGCCAGCTGCTCGACCACATCGACGTATTCGCAGCCGCCGTAGTAGCGCTTGCCCGGGTAGCCTTCGGCATATTTGTTGGTCAGTACCGAGCCTTGGGCTTCCATCACCGCTGGGCTGGTGTAGTTCTCAGAGGCGATCAGCTCGATGTGCTCTTCCTGGCGCTGGGCTTCTTGCTCCATCGCGGCAAACAGGTCGGCGTCGTAGTTGGCGAGGGTCGTTTCACGGCTGAACATTGCAATCCCCTGAGAAAAATCAGCTGGGCGGTTGGATGAGCCTGTGCAGGCCCTAAGAGGGGGCGGATTCTACCGCATCTGTCGCGGGCTGGCACATGACGGTCGGTCATGTGCTGGATAAGTGCGCCTCATTGTGCCTGGCCGGTGTTTGGCGAATGAATCGGCCGGTCTGAGTTGGCCGCTGTCGCACGCATTGCAACAGCGCAAATTCCGTAGGCGCGGAGCATGTCCGCGATGCTTGAGGGCGCTTCGCGGGGCGGCAGCCGTTCCTTGCCGCTTAGCGCATTTCCCACATCCATGTGGGTTACAGGCCCGCTCTTACGAAGCGCAGCGGCTCAGCTCAGCATGAACAGTGCCGCGCCGCTGAACTGGGCAGTGAACTGGTTGGCCGGCATGGGTTTGCCGAACAGGTAGCCCTGGACTTCGTCGCACTCGTGTTCGCGCAGGAAGTCCAACTGCGCCTGGGTTTCCACGCCTTCGGCGATCACCGCCAGGTTCAGGCTGTGGGCCATGGCGATGATCGCGCGGGCGATCTGGGCGTCCTGTTCGCCACTGGGCAGGCCGTCGACGAAGCTGCGGTCGATCTTCAGCACGTCGATCGGGAACTGCTTGAGGTAGTTCAGTGAGGAGTAGCCGGTGCCGAAATCATCCACCGCGATGCTCAGGCCCAGGTGCTTGAAGCCAGCGAGGATCTGCATGGTTTCGTCGACGTTGCGCATCAGGATGCTTTCGGTCAGCTCCAGCTCCAGGCACGCCGGTGGAATGCCGCTTTCTTCCAGGATGCTGGCGATGCGCAGCCCCAACTGGCCTTCGGCGAACTGCCGGGCGGAGAGGTTGACCGATATTTTCGGCACCCGCACCTTGGCCTTGTGCCAGGCTTTGAGCTGGCGGCAGGCCTCGGTCAGCACCCAGTCGCCGACCTGCACCACCAACCCCAACTCTTCCAGTACCGGGATGAACTCGCAGGGCGCGACCAGGCCCCGGCGCGGATGCTGCCAGCGCAGCAGGGCCTCGACACCGGTCAGGCGTTGCCCGTTGCCGCTGAACTGCGGCTGGTAATAGAGCAGGAACTGCTGCTGTTCGAGGGCGTGGCGCAGGTCGCTTTCCAGCTCCAGGCGCTCAAGGGCGGTGGCGTTCATCGCCGCTTGGTAAAACTGGAAGTTGTTCTTGCCGCGCTCTTTGGCGTGATACATGGCCGTGTCGGCGTTCTTCATCAACTGGCTCAGCTCGTTGCCGTCCTGTGGACTCAAGGCAATGCCGATACTGGCGGTGACGAAAAACTCCCGGCCTTCGAGGATAAAGGGCTGCGACAGGCTGGAGAGAATCTGTTCGGCGACGTGAATCGCCCGGTTCAGCGCGCCCTCGCGTGTGACGTGCGGTTGCAGCAGCAGGGTGAACTCGTCACCGCCCATGCGCGCCACGGTGTCATCCTCGTCGACACAGGCGGCCAGGCGCAGCGCCACGTCCTTGAGCATACGGTCGCCGGCGGCGTGGCCGAGGGAGTCGTTGATCGGCTTGAAACGGTCGAGGTCGAGGAACATCAGCACCACCCACTCCTGGTGCCGTTCGGCATGCTGCAGGGCAGTGTGCAGGCGGTCCTGGAACAGCGTGCGGTTAGGCAGGTGGGTCAAGGCGTCGTAGTAGGCCAGGCGGTGGATGCGTTGTTCGCTGGCCTTGCGCTCGCTGATGTCGCTGAAGAAGCACACGTAGCTGACCAGATCGCCTTCGTCGTCCTGCACGGCGGTAATCCCGACCCAGGCGGGGAAGTTTTCGCCGTTGCGGCGCTTCAGCCAGACCTCGCCTTCCCAGCTGCCCTGCTGGTTGAGCTGGTTGAGGATGTAGCGCAGGTGATTGGACTGCTGGCGGTCGGCGGTGAGCATACGCGGCAACTGGTCGAGCACCTGCGCGCTGGAATAGCCGCTGACGCGGCTGAAGGCTTCGTTGACCTGGACGATATAGCCTGCCGGGTCGGTGACCAGGATGGCCGCCGTGGAGTGCTCGAATACCGTCGCGGCCATCCGCAGCTCTTTCTCGGCGCGGCGCTGTTGGCTGATGTCGCGGCCAACGCCGAGCAAGCCTTCGAAGCAGCCATGCTCGTCCCACATCAGCGTCAGGCGCAGCTCCACCGGAATCTTGCGACCATCGGCGCGCATGCAGTCGAACAGGAACAGCTGCGGCGGCAGTTGGTTGTGCAGCTCGTTCAGGCGTTGCGGGTCGCCGAGCGCCGTGCGTACGCGCTCCAGCAGTTGATAAAAACCGGCCAGTTGGCGTGGGTCGGCGGCGATGCTGTGGAAGTTGTGGGCGATCAGCCACTCGGCGCTGTAACCCAGAACCGGCTGGACCGACGGGCTGACGTAGTCGAGTTCCAGGCTGCTGTCGGTGGAGAAGATCATGTCGCTGATGCTTTCCGCCAGCAGGCGGTAGCGGCGTTCGTTGTTGCGCAACAATTCGCTGGCTTCGATCTGCTCGGTGATGTCCTTGGCCACCCCGATCAGGCGCTGGACGCGGCCAGCCGCATCGCGACTCAAGGCCTGTTCGCGGATATCGAACCAATGCCAGTTACCGTTGCGGTGACGCCAGCGCAATTGGCATTGCAGCAGCACGCTGTCGCCGACCACTTGCTGCAGGTTGCGCACGCGCTGGTACTGCTCGAGATCGTCCGGGTGCAGCACGACCTCCCAGAAATGTTCGCCCATTTCGCGCAGCTCGGCCTTGCTGTAACCCAGCTGCTGGCCGAGGCGGTTGTTGCTGAACAGCACCCGTTTGTTGCTCATGTCGTGCACGTAGAGGGTGTCCGGCACCGCGCGCACCACATCCGACCAGAAGCGTTCGCGCTCGATCAAGGAGAGTTCGACGCGCTTGCGGCTGGTGATGTCGCTGATGCTCAAGGTCACCGCGTGGTAATCCTCGACGCTTTCCGGCAGGCGCAGAACCAGCCACAGGTGGCGTTCGTGGCCTTGCGGGGTGACGATCTTGCTCTCCAGTTCGTACTGGTTCTGGTTGCCCAGCACGGCGGCGATCAGTTGCACGCGGATGCCGTCGGCGCGCAGCGGACCGCTGTCGATCAAGTGCTGCGAGGCCTGTTCGGCCGAGCTGACGCCGAGTAAGCGCAAGGCCACCTGGTTGCTCTCGGTGATCCGCAGGTGCTGGAGCAGTTCCGGGTGGCGCTGGGGATTGGTTTCCAGCCAGTGCACCAGACCGTCGTGGTCGCGCAAGCCCTGTTGCGACAGATACCCGCGCATGCTGGCCAGGTCCAGCACGCAGAGGGCCATGCCGCTGCCCTCGAAGATATCCTGGTAGCGCCGCCGGGTTTCCTGCAGCACGCGCAGGGCTTGCTGTTGCTCGGTGACATCACGCAGCACCCAGACATACCCGAGCTGCTGGTTGCCTTCGCTGAGGTCGCTGCGGGTCACGGTGAACAGGCGCCGCTGACCGTCCTGGGGTATTTCCACCAGGTCGGGCGTAAGGTCGTTCTGCATGCTTGGGCCGTGCAGCAGTAGCGGGCTGAGCCTGGGCAGCAGTTCGAGCAGGTGGCGCCCGTGGGCCTCGCTGGTGCTGAGGCCGAACAATTGTTCGGCCTGCGGGTTGAGGTAGCGCAGCCGGCCATCGCCATGGGTCAACAATACGCGTTCTTCGATGGCCCGCAGGGCGCTGGCCGCGTGTTGCACCGAACGGCGCGAGGCCGCGGTCAGTTCGTGCAGCAGGCGCAGCAAGGCGAGCAGGGTGAGTGCGGCGCAGAAGATAAACAGCAGAAACTTGCCGGCCAACCCAGGCAACAGTTCTGCCGTTGCCCGGCGTTCATCGAACAGGGTGCGCAACTGCCAGTCGCTGCCGGCCAGGGGCGTCAGCAGCAGGCTCTGCGCTTGCTCGGTGGCGGTGACGGGCATGGCGATGGAGCTGTTGTGTTGCGGTTCGGGATGGTGGGTGATCACGCGCTGGGCCAGGCGATCTTCGAGCAACCAGGTGTGGGCGGGGCCTCCACTCTCAGGCAGGCTATTGCGCAGCCCTTTTGGGTCTATGCGCACGACCCAGTAACCACTGGTTCGCGCCTCTGTCGTTTGGCGCAGCAGCAGGTAGATAAGGCCGCCGTCATGCCCGCTGAAGGTAAAGTGATAGGGTTGGCCGAGGTTGGCCTTCAGCAGGTTGGCCAGAAACGGCGCGTCGTCAGTGGCGTCCTGGCTGTCGGCCAAGACTTCGCCGCGCGGGCTCAGCCAGACCAGGCTGCGCAACATCGGATAGATCTCCCGCAGGCTGTTCAATAAGCTTTTACGTTGCTCAGGCTCAGGCTCCGGCGGGCGCAGGGCATTCTGACGCAGCAGGGCGAGGCCAGCATGGGCCTTGAACTCCATGGTCAGGGCCAGGTGCTCGGCCAACTGTTGACCGTATTCATGCTCGCGTTGCTGGCGATGCGCCTGATGTTGCTGCAGTTCCTGGTGCAACTGCCACAGCAACAGCCCGAGCATGAAGAGCACCAACAGCACCAGGGCGCCTTTCACCGAACCCGGCAAGGGACTGACCAGCGGATCGCCGGGCACGCGCTTGAAGGTGAATGGCTTGGGCTTGGGCACGAGCGAAGATCCTGCGGTAACTGCTTGTAAATAGGGCAGGTGGCGCGTCGCCGACTTTTGAGCCGGGCGCGCGGGCCGGCTAGCATGCCTATAAACCTGGCGAAGTGCCAGTTGGGCCGACGAGCGTCGGTTTGCCCCGTGGGGCACATTCCGATAGCTTTGCCGCATGCACGCGGGAGCGCGGGTCTATCCGTCGTCAGGCCCGCTCGGGCAACGCTGGGCTCCCGCCCAAGCAGTGGCATTGCGCTTTATCAGCAAGGGCCTGCCCACTGCCTGTCGCGCGCGCCCATTTCCGACGCGCGCTCTCGTTATCAAGGTCTGTCACAGAAGCTAGGTCCCTCATGTGCCTTATGTGGCAGAAATTTTGTCCATAACTTGTCGTGTGACGGCTGCAGGGTCCATATGGCACAGGTTTTCTGGATGCTAAGGGGGATTATTTACGACCCTGCTCCCCCAGCATTGTCCATAAGCTCTGTCGGCAAGCGTATTAATTGACACTTTTGGCTGCCTGGCCTTGGATGCTACTGCGCAACCTTTACGGACCCGTTTCTTGATAAGAGTACGAGGTTCCGGTTTTCTGGTGTGAATCTACCTCAAGGATGAGTATCTACTTCACCATCCCGGTGGCTTGAGAGTGAAAAATACCGTGGGCTGCTGGCTCCGGCCTCCGTGGGCAAACCCACCTAAACCTGGGCAGGGAACTCGACCATGGTAATTTCACTCATCCTCGGCATAGTGGTGGGGGTCGTGCTTGGCCTGACAGGCGCCGGCGGAGGCATACTCGCCGTCCCCGCGCTAGTGGTTGGCATGGGCTGGTCCATGCAGCAGGCTGCCCCGGTGGCATTGGTTGCGGTAGTCGGTGGCGCCGCGATTGGTGCCCTGGAAGGGCTAAGTAAAAGACTGGTGCGCTATCGGGGAGCGATCTTGATGGCGGTGACGGGTGTGCCGTTTACCGCCGTGGGCCTGCGCGTTGCGCAGGTACTCCCCCAGCCTTGGTTGATGGGGCTTTTCGGTATCACCCTGTTGTTTGTGGGGGGGCGCCTGCTCATGCAGAAGCGCGCGTTAGCCTCCACAGGGCTTGAAGCAACGATGCGCACTTTAGGTCGCATCAACCCGGGAACTGGCCGGTTTCAATGGTCTTGGGGCACGGGCTTGCTGCTGGGTAGCATCGGCGCGTGTGCGGGCTTCATGACCGGGCTACTGGGGGTCGGCGGTGGTTTCGTCATCGTGCCCCTGCTGCGTCGGTTTACCAATGTGTCGATGCATGGAATCGTGGCCACCTCGTTGACGGTCATTGCTTTGGTCGGCACTGGGGGCATTGTGGTCGCGCTGGCTCATGGTGCCGTGATGCCGGTAAAAGCCACGGTGCTGTTTGCGCTGGCAACGGCCATGGGCATGGTCGCTGGACGATACCTGGCAGCCCATCTTTCAGGCCAGCATGTACAGCGTGGTTTCGCCGTGGTGTTGATCAGCGTGGCGATAGGCTTGGTGACCCTGGCGATCTGTTCACGCTAGCGTTCGCGTCTTTCTTAAGCTCTGCTGACGGTCTGCTTTCCTGGCGGTCTCTTCGCTCGCTAGCCTCTTCTCCGAGGTCACTGGCTAACTCATCAAGCTGCTAAGAATCTGTGCAAAGACGGCTGCGTGTCGGCCATGCAGCGGATTAGCCGCAGGCTATCGGAAGGGTGGAAACTGGCGGTATTTGTCATTAAATGAAAAGTGGCTGTCGTCTGATGAGAAGCGCTCAGGCAGCCTGCGGCATACAGTCCAATCAACGCAAATCGACGCAATTCGCCCAGATCGCAGATTGGAGAAAAACAGGCATGGCCAAAGCCGTACGCTTTTACGAAACCGGTGGTCCCGAGGTCCTTCGCTATGAAGACGTCGAGGTCGGTGAGCCCGGCCCGGGTCAGGTTCGTCTTCGTCATGTAGCCGTCGGCCTGAATTATGCCGACACCTACTTTCGCAACGGTACCTACCCGATCCCAATGCCTAATGGCATGGGCGTGGAAGCATCCGGCGTGGTGCAGGCCGTGGGCGAGGGTGTGAGCAACGTGGCGGTCGGTGATCGCGTCACCTACACCGGCTTTCTCAACACCCTCGGTGCCTACAGCACCGAGCGCCTGATCTCGGCTGCGCCGCTGATCAAACTGCCGGAAACCATCGCCTTCGAGACTGCTGCGGCCATGACCATGCGCGGCCTGACCTCGTCGTACCTGATGCGCCGCATCTATGACTTCAAAGTCGGCGACAGCATTCTGTTGCACGCCGCCGCCGGTGGCGTCGGCCTGATCGTCTCGCAGTGGGCCAAGCTGCTCGGCCTGACCGTGATCGGCACCGTGTCCACCGAGGCCAAGGGCGAAGTCGCCCGCGCCCACGGCTGCGACCACATCATCAACTACAGCCACGAAGACGTCGCCCAGCGCGTGCGCGAGCTGACCGACGGCGTCGGCGTCAACGTGGTGTTCGACAGCGTCGGCAAGAACACCTTCATGGGCTCGCTGGATTCGCTCAAGCGCCGCGGCCTGATGGTTTGTGTCGGCACCGCGTCCGGGCCGATCCCACCGTTCGATCCGGTGATGCTGGCGATGAAGGGCTCGCTGTTCCTGACCCGCCCGGCCCTGGCCGACTACATCGCCGACCCGGCGGAGAAGGCCGCTCTGGCTGGTGAGCTGTTCGATCACGTTGGCAGCGGCCGGATCAAGATCGAGATCAACCAGCACTACACCTTGCAGGACGCCGTGCAGGCGCACCGCGACCTGGAGTCGCGCAAGACCACCGGCTCGTCGATCTTCGTCATCTGAGGAGGCAATAGTCATGCAAGTCGAACAACTGACCTGCGCCATCGGCGCCGAGCTGATCGGCGTGAACCTCGCCGACGCCATCCATGACGATGGCCTGTTTGCCGCCATCCATTCCCAACTGCTCCAGCACCGCGTGCTGTTCCTGCGTGACCAGAACTTCAGCCGTGCCGAGCACGTGGCCTTCGCCCGCCGCTTCGGCGAGCTGGAAGACCACCCGGTGGCCGGCAGCGATCCGGAGCACCCGGGTCTGGTGCGCATCTACAAGACGCCGGAGAAACCCAACGACCGCTACGAAAACTCCTGGCACTCCGATGCCACCTGGCGCGAGGCGCCGCCCATGGGTTGCGTGCTGCGTTGCATCGAGTGTCCGCCGGTAGGCGGCGACACCATGTGGGCGAACATGGCGCTGGCCTATGAAAACCTGCCGGCCGAGATCAAGAGCAAGATCGAAGGCCTGCGTGCCCGCCACAGCATCGAGGCCAGCTTCGGCGCGGCGATGCCGATCGAGAAGCGCCTGGCGCTCAAGGCGCAGTACCCGGATGCCGAGCACCCGGTGGTGCGCACCCACCCGGAAACCGGTGAGAAGGTGCTGTTCGTCAACGCCTTCACCACCCATTTCAGCAACTACCACACCCCTGAGCGGGTGCGCTTCGGCCAGGACGCCAATCCCGGTGCAGCCGACCTGCTGCGCTACCTGATCAGCCAGGCGTACATCCCCGAGTACCAGGTGCGCTGGCGCTGGCAGCCGAACAGCGTGGCCATCTGGGACAACCGCAGCACTCAGCACTACGCGGTCATGGATTACCCAGCCTGCCATCGCAAGATGGAGCGTGCCGGGATCATCGGCGACAAGACCTACTAAAACCCAGAACCGCCCGGCCAACCGCCCGTGGCGGTCCCCGAGCCCAGACCTAGGAGAAGCTCATGCAATTCTTCGACGATTCCCTGCACCCCGAAAACATGGAAAAGGTGGTGATCACCGTCGCTCCTTACGGCCCCGAGTGGATGCCGGAAGACTTCCCGGAAGACATCCCGGTGACCATGAACGAGCAGGTGCAGAAGGCCGTGGACTGCTACGAAGCCGGCGCCACCGTGCTCCATCTGCACGTGCGCGAGCTGGACGGCAAGGGCTCCAAGCGCCTGTCCAAGTTCAACGAGCTGATCGCCGGCGTGCGTGAAGCGGTGCCGGACATGATCATCCAGGTCGGCGGTTCGATTTCCTTCGCTCCCGAGAGCGATGGCGAAGCGGCCCTGTGGCTCTCCGACGACACTCGCCACATGCTGGCCGAGCTGACCCCCAAGCCGGATCAGGTCACCGTGGCCATCAACACCACCCAGATGAACATCATGGAGCTGCTTTATCCGGAGTACCTGGAAGGCACCTCCCTGGCCAACCCGCTGTACCAGGCGGCCTACAGCGAGATGACCGTGCCGGCCGGTCCGGGCTGGGTCACCGAGCACCTCAAGCGCCTGTGTGCCAACAACATCCAGCCGCACTTCCAGCTGACCGGCATCCATGCCCTGGAAACCCTCGAGCGCATGGTGCGCAAGGGCCTCTACATGGGCCCGCTGAACCTGACCTGGATCGGCATCGGCGGCGGTTTCGACGGCCCCAACCCGTTCAACTTCTTCAACTTCATCCACCGCGCACCGAACGGCGGCACCATCACCGCCGAGTCGCTGCTGAAGAACGTCCTGCCGTTCAACACCATGGCCCTGGCTATGGGCCTGCACCCGCGCGTCGGCATCGAAGACACCATCATCGATCAGCACGGCAAGCGCTTCACGTCCGTGCAGCAGATCGAGCAGACCGTGCGCGTGGCCCACGAGCTGGGCCGTGAAATCGCCAGTGGCCAGGAAGCGCGCGAGATCTACAAGATCGGCGTGCAGTACCACAGCATCGAGGAAACCCTGCTGGCCAACGGCATGGCGCCGAACCGCAAGGCCGGCCAGAAAGGCGTGCCGCAGCGCGGTTGATCGCGGAGTCAGCCCCCTGCCTGTCAGGGGGCGGACCATGAACAGGCTGTGAAAAAGCTTCTGCCACGTCCGTGGCCGCGCTTGCGCCACGCAGTAAGTCGGGGCAAACCCGCTCCCGCAGGGGCGGGGGCGAAGCTTTTTCAGAGTCTGGCGTGACACAAATCTGAATAACAGCAGTCAGCTATCAAGAGAGCGAGGAGGCAGCATGGCCTTTCACCACAGCACGGCGGATAACGACGTTGATACGTCGATTGGTATTCCGCGATCCTACGCGTGGATCGTCTTCGCGCTGACCTTCGGCCTGTTGATCTCCGACTACATGTCGCGGCAGGTACTCAATGCCGTGTTCCCGCTGCTGAAGGGCGAGTGGGCGCTGAGCGATGGCCAGCTCGGCCTGCTCAGCGGCATAGTCGCGCTGATGGTTGGCCTGCTGACCTTCCCCTTGTCGCTGCTGGCTGACCGTTTCGGCCGGGTCAAGAGCCTGGCGCTGATGGCCCTGCTGTGGAGCCTGGCCACCCTCGGCTGCGGCTTGGCGGAAAACTACCAGCACATGTTCATCGCTCGCTTCATGGTCGGCGTCGGCGAGGCCGCTTATGGCAGCGTCGGCATCGCCGTGGTGCTGTCAGTGTTTCCCAAGCACATGCGCGCCACCCTGACCGCCGCCTTCATGGCGGGCGGCATGTTCGGCTCGGTGCTGGGCATGGCCGTGGGTGGGGTGATCGCCGCCAAGCTTGGCTGGCGTTGGTCGTTCGCCGGCATGGCGCTGTTCGGCCTGCTGTTGGCGGCGCTCTACCCGATCATCGTCAAGGAAGCGCGCATTTCGCCCAAGCGTTTCGCCGTCGCTGCCGGCAATGCTGCCGAGAAGGTCAAGCGCCCACTGCGCACCCTGTATTCCAGCCGCTCGGTGATCGGCGCCTATGTCGGCAGCGGTTTGCAGTTGTTCGTCGGCGGCACCGTGATCGTGTGGATGCCGAGCTATCTGAACCGTTACTACGGGATGGGTACGGACAAGGCTGGCGCTCTGGCGGCGGTCATCGTGCTGTGCAGCGGCGCCGGGATGATCCTCTGCGGCATGCTCAGCGACCGCCTGTGCCGTCACTCGCCGGAGCGCAAGATCGCCCTGGCCATCGCGTACTGCTTGGGCAGTTGCCTGCTGCTGTCGCTGGCCTTTGCCCTACCGGTCGGACCGGCCCAGCTGGTGCTGATCGGTCTGGGCATGTTGATCGCCGCCGGCACCACCGGCCCGGCCGGCGCCATGGTGGCCAACCTGACCCATTACTCGGTACACGGCACTGCTTTTGCCACCCTGACCCTGGCCAATAACCTGCTCGGGCTGGCGCCGGGGCCGTTCATAACCGGTAAGGTGTCCGACCTCATCGGCCTGCAGGCGGCCTTCCAGCTGGTGCCGCTGATCAGCATCGTGGCGGCGGCAGTGTTCATCTACGCCAAGCGCCACTACCACAACGACATCGCCCGTCTGAAGGGCGAGGGCGTCAATGAGAAGGCTTGCGAAGCCGCGCTCGAGGTGCAGCCGTGAGTCGTAGTCTGCGTCTCGATGTGTTCTTCGACTTCATCTGCCCCTGGTGTCTGATCGGTAAGCGCCAGTTGGAGCGCGCGCTTGCCCAGCTGCGTGCCAACCAGCCGGATGTCGAAGTCGAGCTGGTCTGGCATGGCGTGCAGTTGTTGCCGCACCTGCCGGCGCAGGGCGAGCCCTTCGCCGAGTTCTATCTGAACCGCTTGGGCAGCGCTGAAGCCGTGCGCATGCGCCAGGGCCAAGTGCAGCAAGCCGCCGCCGCGGCCGGGCTGGCCATCGACCTGAGCGGCATTGGCAAGATGCCCAATACCGCTGATGCCCATCGCCTGCTGCAACTGGCCGGCGCAGTGGCCGAGCCGGCCCAGCGCGATGCCCTGCTGGAGCGCCTGTTTGCCGCCTACTTCCATAACGCTGAGGACCTCGGTGATGGCGCCACCCTGTTGGCCATCGCCGAGTCCTGCGGCTTCGAGCGCGCGGTCGTGGCCGACAGCCTGCGTGGCGATGCCAGCCCATTCGTCGGCACCGCCGCCGGCATGGGCGCCAATGGCGTGCCCTATTTCATCATCGACCGGCGCCAGGCAGTGTCTGGTGCGCAGCCGGCCGAGGTTCTGCTCCGTGCTATGCACGAGGCCCTCGCGTATAGCTCTGCCGGGATTCAGCCGGCATGAGCCGGCGCATTGAGGTGCCGGCCGAGAAGGTACCGGCACCCGGCATGCGCGCGCTGTTCGAGTCCGAGGACAACAGCCTGGCGCTGTTCAATGTCGCCGGCCAGCTTTACGCCATCGACGACAGTTGCCCGCACCAGAGCGCCTCGCTCTGTGGCGGCCGTCTCGAGGGGCGGGTGATCCAGTGCTGTGCCCACGGCCTGCGTTTCGATCTGGCCAGCGGCTACCTGCTCAACTCGACCAAGCTCAAGGTCGCCAACTACCCGGTCGAGGTGGTCGACGGCCGGGTGTTCATCGTTATTGTTCCCGAGGAGTCCGCGCTATGAGCGCCATCGCTCTTGCCCAGATCAACAGTCGTGCGCGCGAACTGGCGCCGGGTTTCATCGTCAGCCTGATCGTCGCGGCGGCGGCGACCTTCCTCTCCGAGCACTACGGCGCGCCGGTGATGCTGTTCGCCCTGCTGCTCGGCATGGCGCTGAACTTCCTCGCCGGCGACGGCAAGTGCAAGGCCGGCATCGAGTTCACCGCCCGCAGCGTGCTGCGCATCGGCGTGGCCCTGCTGGGTATGCGCATCACCCTTGAGCAGATCGCCGCGCTGGGCTGGAAACCGGTGGCGCTGGTGGTGATTCTGGTGGTGGTGACCATTCTGGTGTCGGTGGTGGCGGCCAAGGCCCTGGGCTTCCAGCGCCTGTTCGGCATGCTCACCGGTGGCGCCACCGCCATCTGCGGCGCCTCGGCGGCGCTGGCGCTGGCTGCCGCGTTGCCCAACCATCCGCAGAAGGAACGCGCCACCCTGTTCACCGTGATCGGCGTTTCGGCGCTGTCCACCGTGGCCATGATTGTCTACCCGATGATCGCCAACTGGTTCGGCCTGTCGCCACAGGAGGCTGGGGTGTTCCTCGGCGCCACCATCCACGACGTGGCCCAAGTGGTCGGCGCCGGCTACAGCATGTCCACCGAGACCGGCGACACCGCCACCGTGGTCAAGCTGATGCGCGTGGCCATGCTCCTGCCGGTGATCGTCGCCGCCGCCATGATCACCCGCATGCAGGGCGCCGACCCGACCGGCAAGCGCCCGCCACTGCTGCCCTGGTTCGCTGTCGGTTTCCTGGCCCTCGCCTGCATCAACAGCACTGGCTGGGTGCCGTCGGTGGTGCAGGGTGGGGTCAACGAGCTGTCGCGTTGGTGCCTGGTCGTCGCCATCAGCGCCCTGGGTATGAAGACCCAGCTCAAGGAGCTGGCTGCGGTGGGTATCAAGCCAATCCTGCTGATGGTCGGCGAGACCGTGTTCCTCGTTGCCCTGGTGCTGCTGTTGCTGCACTGGGGCTACTGATGTCGTCCGTCGCATAACAGTAAGTGGATATCAGGGCACCGCGCTTCCCGTGCAGCCCCCGGATCGCCAGCGTTAACCAAGAGAATCGCTATGAGCAAAGCCCCACGCGTTACCCCGCCGGCCACAGTCGCCAAGCCCCGTGCGACTGCCAGTGGCGGTCGACGTAAAAAACCAGATGCAGCACCCGTGGGCGATGTGCTGGAGCACGAACTGGCGGCCACGGCGGTGAACCATACGCTGGCGGGCACCCCGTTGCTCGGCGTGCGTTCGGCCGATCTGCTGGGGGCTGCCGGCGCGCTGGTCAAGGCCGTGGGCAAGACGCCACTCAAGGCCGGTCTGCATATGGGCAGCTACCTCAAGGAGCTGCGCGATATCCTCGGCGGGACCTCCAGTGTGGCGCCCAATCCCAGGGACAAACGCTTCGCCGACCCGGCCTGGCAATCCAACTTCCTGCTGCGCGCCCTGATGCAGAGCTACCTGGCCGGCAACGACGAGATGAGCCGGTTTATCGCCTCGGCCAGCCTCGATCCGCTGGACAAGGGCCGCGCCCAGTTCATCGCCTCGCTGCTGGGTGATGCGCTGGCGCCGAGCAACCTGCTGCTGACCAACCCGACGGCCCTGCGCAAGCTGGTCGATACCGGTGGCATGAATCTGGTGCGTGGCGTGCGACAGTTCTCCCACGACCTGCTGAACAACCGCGGCATGCCGGCGCAGGTCGACAGTGAGCCCTTCAAGGTGGGCGAGAACGTCGCCACGGCCAAGGGCCAGGTGGTGTTCCGCAACAAGATGTTCGAACTGCTGCAGTTCGCCCCGACCACGGAAAACGTCCATGCCCGGCCACTGGTGATGTCGCCGCCGCAGATCAACAAGTACTACGCCATCGATCTGTCGCCGGATAAAAGCCTGATCCAGTGGATGCAGGACAGTGGCGTGCAGCTGTTCGTCATCAGCTGGCGCAACCCGACGAGCAAGCACCGTGACTGGGGACTCTCCGAGTACGCGCTATGCCTCGACCAGGCGGTCGAAGTGGCGCGGGACATCACCGGCAGCCCGGATGTGAACATGTGGGGCTCCTGCTCGGGCGGCATCACCCTGGCCGCCTATCTGGGCTGGCTGGCGGCGCGCGGCGAAGGCGAAAAGGTGGCCAATACCTGTTGGGCGGTGTGCGTACTCGACATGCCGGCGGCACTCGACGATACCACCCTCGGTCTCTTCGCCACCCCGGCTGCACTGCGGGCGGCCAAAGCCAGTTCGCGGCGCAAGGGGGTGCTCAGTGGCCAGGAAATTGCGCGCATGTTTGCCTGGATGCGGCCCAACGACCTGATTTGGAACTATTGGGTCAACAACTACCTGCTCGGCAACAAGCCGCCGGCGTTCGACATCCTGGCGTGGAACAACGACACCACGCGACTGCCGGCCCAACTGCACGCGGACTATCTCGATCTGGTGCGGCTGAACCCCTACAGCAACCCGGGGACGATGCAGATCGCCGGCATTTCGATCGACATGAGCAAGGTCAAGGTCGGCGCCTATGTGGTCGGTGGTAGCACCGACCACATCACGCCGTGGCAGGGGTGTTATGGCACTGCCCGGCTGTTCGGCGAGGACACGACCTACGTGCTGTCCAACGCCGGCCACCTGCAGAGCCTGGTCAACCCACCAGGCAATCCCAAGTCGTATTTCTACGCGGCGCCCGCGACCGCCCGCGATCCGGAAACCTGGCTGCAGAACGCCGGCGAGCGCCACAGCGGCAGCTGGTGGCTGCACTGGCGGGAGTGGATCCAGCAGCGTTCGGGAGCCAGCCAAACGGCTCCGCTGCAACTCGGCTCAAGCCAATACCCGCCCCTGTGCGCGGCCCCCGGCAGTTACGTACTGCAGCGCTGAAGCAGCCGGCTCCCATTCAAGCAGAGGAACTTCATGAACAAGATTTATCCTGATGCCCATGCCGCGCTGGCTGGCATCACCCACGACGGCATGACCATCGCCTCCGGCGGCTTCGGCCTGTGTGGCATTCCCGAGGCGCTGATCGACGCCCTGCGCGAAACCGGCAAGACCGGCTTCACCATCATCAGCAATAACTGCGGGGTGGATGACTTCGGTCTCGGCCCGCTGCTGTTCAGCCGGCAGATCAAGAAGATGATTTCCTCCTACGTGGGCGGCAACAAGGAGTTCGAGCGTCAGTACCTGGCTGGCGAGCTGGAGCTGGAGTTCACCCCGCAAGGCACCCTGGCCGAGAAGCTGCGTGCCGGCGGCGCCGGCATCCCGGCTTTCTACACCCGTACCGGCTACGGCACGCTGATCGCCGAAGGCAAGGAGACCCGCCAGTTCGATGGCCACTGGTACGTCATGGAGCGTGCGCTGACCGCTGACGTGGCGCTGATCAAGGGCGCCAAGGCCGACAAGGCCGGCAACCTGATGTTCAACAAGACCGCGCGCAATTTTAATCCGTTGGCGGCCAAGGCTGGCCGGGTGTGCGTCGCCGAGGTCGAGGAAATCGTCGAGATCGGTGAGCTGGGCCCGGATCAGATCCACCTGCCGGGCATTTATGTGCAGCGGCTGGTGCTCAACCGCCATCCTGAAAAACGTATCGAAGTCCGTACGGTGAGGAACTGATCATGGCCTGGACCCGTGAAGAAATGGCGCAGCGCGCCGCCCAGGAACTGCAGGATGGTTTCTACGTCAACCTCGGCATCGGCCTGCCGACCCTGGTCGCCAACTACATTCCCGAGGGCATGGATGTCTGGCTGCAGAGCGAGAACGGCCTGCTCGGCATCGGTCCGTTCCCCGGCGAGGAAGAGCTTGACGCCGACCTGATCAACGCCGGCAAACAGACCATCACCACTCTGCCGGGCAGCAGCTTCTTCGACAGTGCCGAGAGCTTCGGCATGATCCGCGGCGGCCATATCAATTTGGCCCTGCTCGGTGCCATGCAGGTGTCGGAGGAGGGCGACCTGGCGAACTGGATGATCCCCGGCAAGATGATCAAGGGTATGGGCGGCGCCATGGACCTGGTGGCTGGGGTCAAGCGCGTGGTGGTGCTGATGGAGCACACCGCCAAGGGTGGCACGCACAAGATTCTCGAGCGCTGCGACCTGCCGCTGACCGGTGTCGGCGTGGTCGACCGCATCATCAGCGACCTGGCCGTGCTGGATGTCACCTCGGACGGTCTGCGCCTGGTGGAAATGGCGCCCGGCGTGAGTTTTTCGGATCTGCAGGCCGCCACTGGCTGCGAGATCCGGCGTTAAGAGTCGCGCCCCGTTATTCCATGGCGGTGCGTGGCACTTTTCCGGGGGGGTATTTCCCCGGAACCTTTACGGCGGCTGTTTCGGCAGTCGACCGTTTTTTATTTCAGCGCGACGCCCCGCCTGGCGCGGCTTCGCCTTCATCCCGGGTCTGGCAACCGCTTGCCGTACCGCAAGCCAACTTCATTCACCACTGAGGGAGTAAACCGAAGCAACCGAACCGATTCGTCATAGCACCCGCCATAACAATAAAAAAGCGAGGAGAGGGAAGATGCGAACGATAGTGTTGGTGTGTCTGTTGTGCCTGCAAAGTTCACTGGCCTGGGGGGAGGGGCGCAGTATCCAGCAGTTGAGTGAACTGGGCAGTCGCAGCCAACTGCTGTGCGCCAGTGCCCTGCTGTATTTCAATCCGCTGGAGCGCGAACCCGATCCGCGCGGCCTGACCGCGGTGTTTTACCACCTGCAGAGCCTGGATACGACCATTGTGCAGCTCGGCCAACCGGCAGCGCTGGTGTCGCCGCTGCGGGTCATGCAACGCGTCTTCAGCGAGCTGGACGGCCTGCCCAGGAGCCAGCGCCAGCGCTATCCGCAGCTGGTTCAGGAGTTGCTGGCGCAACAGCGGCAATTGCGCAAGGCCGCCGCCGATCTCCAGGCGCCGCTGAGCCCGTCCGAGGTAGAGGTACGTCTGCCCCTCAACGCGCAGAGCAATGCGCTGGCCAGCTTGTTGCTGGATTACCAGCTGCGCCATTACCCCTTGCCGGACAAGATGCAGCTGCCCATGTCGGGCGAGGCGTTGCAGGCACTCGACCGGAGCATCGAACAGGGCTTCGATACCCTGCTGGCGCGCTATCCCGAGCACGTCGATGTGCTGCGCAAGCTCAAGAGCAACTACCATTTCGTGCGCGCCGAACTGCAGCAGAGCACGAGCCAGACCCATGGCGGTGCCGAATTCTATCTCGGGCGCGCCGTCACCGATCTCGATGAGCTGGCGCAAGCCGTGCTGGTGGCGGGGGAGGCGTCCGCCGTTGCTGCCCAGGCAGATCCGCTGCACCCGTCCAGCAACTGACAAGGAACCTATGCACGGATCGTTTTGTGCGGATTACCGGTGTGTCATCGGGCAGCGGTCTGGACAGCGCTCGCTCCCAGGGTAGCGGCGCCGTATCGCGGTCCAGGGGTGGCGCGGACTGAAGTCCGCGCTACGGCCTGCAAGTTCCGTTGGCGTTGTTCGGCTCGCCCTACTTGCGCGGCACGATCTTGTTCGCGTTACGCCAGGCCGCGGGCGGCATGCCGAACTGCGAAATGAACCAGCGGGTAAATGAGCTCGGCAAGGAGTAGCCGAGCATGTCCGCGATACTCCCCAGGGAGTAGCCGGGGTTTTCCATGTAGCGAATCACCAAATCGCGGCGCACGCCATTGATCAGTTCGCTGAAGGTGCTCCCCCCTTCTTCCTCCAGACGACGTTGCAGGGTCCGCACGTTCATGCCCTGGGCCTGGGCAATCTGTTCGATGGTGGCACGCCCCATCGGCAGCAGCAGGTAGATGGCCTTGCGCACGTCCAGCTCCAGCGAGTGTTCGTTGGTGCTGTTCAGTGAGTCCAGGTAGCGCTGCGCATGCCGTGCCATGGCCGCATTGGCCAACGGGTTGGCGGCGTCCAGGTTGGCGGAGGGACAGACGATGCCGTTGAACTCGCTGCCGAACTCCAGCTTGCAGGCAAAGATACGCCGGTGCACGGAGAGATCCGTGGGGGCCTCATGGGTGAAGTTGGCGCTGGTCGGATGCCAGTGCGCGCCCAGCAGAGCGGCGCAGAAGCGGTACATCACGCCGATGGCCAGCTCGATGGCCTGGCGGCTATGCGTGGGGTACTCGGTGACCACCTCCTCGCGAATGATCACCGTCTTGCCGGCTTCCTCGATGAAGATCGCCAGCGAATCATTGAGCAGATGACGGTATTGCACGATTACCTGCAGGGCTTCGCGCAAGCTGTGTTGATGGCTGAGCAGCAGGCTGACCTCGCCGAAATCGGAGAGCTGGCGCAGCTCGGCCATGCGCAGGCCGAAGGTTTCGCAACCGCTCTGGCGGGCCGACTCTTCCATCAGGCTGACGGCGGCCTCGACCGGAATGCGCTGCTTGGGGTCGTTCAGCATGGCCAGGCTGAGGCCTGCCTGGGACAGCAGCGGTTGCACGTTCAGGCCGCAGTGGCGGGCCACTTCCAGGTAATTGGTCAGTACGGCGGAACGGGCTAGGACGGTCATGGTGTGGCTCGCTTGCGGGAGGTTACAGATCAGTTCGCAGGAATCGGACGAGCTTTTAGTTTATAGAAGCATTGTCGTGAAATGAAAAGTGTCTGACAGCAAAAGCGAAGCGAGCGGGTAGGCGCGTTTTTACACTCCAGAACATTCTGCTGGGTTAATCCCCCCGGCATAGCTAGCCCCAGGAATCCGCTGATTCGTGATTTGCCCTGCCTTGCGCGGTTCAGTGACGGTTGGGCCGTGCTTCGAGAATGTCATCCCGATGGCCAATACCGCGGCCCCATTCCAGGAGTTCAGATGCGCATCAACATGCCCCTCAGTGGTCGGGAATGTACCTACCCGGTCAATCAACGTCTGATTTCAACCACCGACACCCACGGCAAGATCACCTATTGCAACGACGAGTTCGCCCTCGTTAGCGGCTTCAGTCGTGAACAGCTGATTGGCAGCCCGCACAACCTGGTGCGCCACCCGGACATGCCGGCACAGGTGTTCGCGCAAATGTGGGAATACCTCAAGGCGGGCAAGAGCTGGATGGGGATCGTCAAGAACCGCTGCAGCAACGGCGACCACTACTGGGTCAATGCCTACGTCACGCCGATTTTAGACAACGGTCGGGTGGTGGGTTTCGAGTCGGTGCGGGTCAGGCCGGATGCCGATCAGGTGCGCCGCGCCGCAGCCCTCTACGCCCGCCTGAATCAGGGGCGGCCAGCGGCGCCGGCGGGGGAGCGCCTCGGTGTGGCGGCGCGCTTCTTGTTGCTGCCCCTGCTCGCCCTCCTGCTGGGGCCGGCGCTCTACACCATAGGCCATGCGGGGCTCGGTGTCGGTCTGCTGGTGTTGATGACGCTGGGGCAGACCATGGCTACCCTGGGTTTCGTCAAGCGTGCCCTGCGCCGGGTGGCCCTGGCATCCCCCAAGGCCTTCGACAGCGAGCTGGTGGCACGTACCTATACCGACGACACCGGTGCCGTGTCGCGTCTACAGCTGGCGCTGATCAGCGAGGGTGCGCGGATCCGCACGGCCCTCGGTTTGCTCGGCGACTGTGCCACGCGCACCGCCAGCCAGGCCTCGCAGAATGGCCAGCTGGTGCAGCAGGCCGAGCGGGCCCTGCAGGCGCAGCGGGTCGAGGCCGACATGGCGGCTACCGCCATGCAGGAGATGGCCGCCTCGATCAGTCAAGTCGCCGTGCATGTGCAGCAGACCGCCGAGGAGGCGCGCCAGGTCAACCAGCTGTCGCTCGATGGCGCCCGCCAGGCGCAGCAGAGCCGCACGGTGGTGGAGAAGCTCGCAAACACGGTGGAGAGCATCAGTGCCTCGGTGGAGGGCTTGGCCAGCGAGGCGCGGTCGATCCAGCAGGCGGCCAACATGATTCGCGCCATCGCCGAGCAGACCAACCTGCT
Source organism: Pseudomonas sp. KH_027 (assembly GCF_057838565.1). NCBI lineage: Bacteria > Pseudomonadati > Pseudomonadota > Gammaproteobacteria > Pseudomonadales > Pseudomonadaceae > Pseudomonas > Pseudomonas sp. KH_027. The sequence goes on along the minus strand of NZ_CM174470.1, from coordinate 4,022,158 downwards.
GGCCCTCAATGCCGCCATCGAGGCGGCGCGTGCCGGCGAGCAGGGCCGCGGCTTTGCCGTGGTGGCGGACGAGGTGCGGGCGCTGGCGTCCAAGACCCAGGAGTCCACCGCAGTCATCCAGAGGATCATCGCCAGCCTGCAAAACGTTGCCGGCCAGGCCGTGCAGATTGCCCGTCAGGGTAGCGAAGAGGCGCGCTCCGGTGTGGAGCGGGTGGTCGAGACCGAGGCGGCGCTGGGTGGAATCACGGCTGCGGTCGAGCGCATCCATCAGATGGCCGAGCAGATGGCTGCCGCCGCCGAGCAGCAGAATCTAGTGGCCGAGGATGTTTCGCGGCAGATCAACACCATCTCCATGGCTTCCGAGCAGAACGCCGAAGTCACCGCGCGTTCCGCACACCTGGGGGGCGAGCTGGAAGCCACCGCACATTCGCTGCACGCGCTGGTCGCGCGCTTCAATACTTGAGTTGGCGTCGATCATCGATAGGCGCATGACGCCCGAGGGCGCCGACTTCGGTCTGGGGCTGGCCAGTGCAGCCAGTGAGCGCCGCCCCCTGTTGACTCGGCCGACCAATCCTCACACGCGTGGATGCTCATTTGAACGGCGCATGGCCGGCCTGGTTGCGGGGCTGCGCGCTACCGCTAGTCGGCGAGGTGCGCTGTCGTTGGGGGTATTTGACGCTTGTCATCAAATGAAAAGCGACTGACGTTCAATGAAAAGCGCGCCTGTAGAGGGGGCTTTACTGTCAACACTATGAAAGGTGCTGGCGACCCAGTCAGCCGAGTCATCGAAAAGGCAATGGTGCTGAAGTGGATAAACAACAAACAGCCGCAACTGTTCTGATCGTGCCTGGCCTGCGTGAGCATGTCGCCGAGCATTGGCAAACGCTGCTTGAGGCTAAGTTGAGCAAGGTGCGCAGCGTGCCACCGCTGGAAGCCGACAAGCTCAGCTGCGCCGCTCGGGTCGACGCTATTCAGCGCGAGTTGGAGCAGATCGAAGGGCCGGTGATTCTGGTTGCGCACAGTGCCGGTGTACTGATGGTGGTGCACTGGGCTGCCCTGCACAACCGCCCGATCAAGGGTGCCTTGCTGGCCGCTCCGCCGGATCTCGATGCCAGCTGGCCGGAAGGTTATCCGGCCCCGGAAACCCTGCGCGCCAATGGTTGGGATCCGCTGCCGGACAGTGCGCTGCCGTTCCGCAGCGTTGTCGCCGCCAGCACCAATGATCACCTGGCCAGCCTCGAGGCGGCCACCCGCATGGCCAAGGACTGGGGTAGCGAACTGGTCAACCTCGGTGAGGTCGGCCACCTCAACCCGGCCTCCGGCTATGGCGAATGGTCGCAGGCCGAGGCGTTCATTCGCGAACTGGATCGCTAAGGCGAATAGGGCGCGACACGTCAGTCGTAGAGCTTTTCAAGCATGGCGCGCCAGCGTCTAAGGATGGATCAGATCAGTAGAACTCACACCTCACCTATAACCGGGTGTGAGTAGTTTTTAGAGCCATATCCACAACAAGCGGAGACAACCAGTGCACAACAATAATAAGAGTCACAGCCCCATATCCTGGCGTCGCAGCCTGTTGGCTACGGCCATAGTGGTGGCGTCCTTGCCGACTGCCCAAGCCTTCGAAATCGATACCGGTAGTGAGGACTGGGCGGTGCGTTTCGATAACACCGTCAAGTACAACTACGGTGTACGCACTGAAAGTGCCGACAAGCGCATGCTGGGCACGCCGAACAACAACGACGGCGACTACAACTTCCGCAAGGCCGGCACCAACATCACCAACCGGGTCGACCTGCTGACCGAGATGGACGTGGTCTACCAGGGCAGCATGGGTTTCCGTGTCAGTGCTGCCAGCTGGTACGACAAGGCTTACGACAACACCGGTTCCAACTCCAATCCGTTCGTCAACGGTAACGGCGCCTATTCGAAAATTGCCGGCTTCCCCAGTACGAGCGATCCCGATTTCGGTAGCCCGCACCTGAGCAACTATGCCCAGCGCTACTACAGCGGCCCATCCGGTGAGATTCTCGATGCCTTCGTGTTCTATAGCACCGAAGTGGGCGAAGAGTCCCTGCTTGGCGTCAAGGCCGGCCAGCACAACGTGTTCTGGGGCGAGACCCTGCTCAACCCGGTGCACTCGGTCAGCTACGGCCAGTCCGGCCTGGATCTGGCCAAGTTGGCGGCGTCGCCGGGTACCGAGGCCAAGGAGCTGTTCGTTCCGCGCGACCAGATTTCCACCTCCTTCACCGTCAATCCCGAACTGACCCTGGCGGCGCAGTATTTCTTTAAGTGGGATGCCGCCCGTCTGCCGGAGGCCGGCACCTATTACGGCGGTTCCGATCTGGTCGGCGAAGGCGCGCAGTCGTTCCTTCTGGGCCACACCGGCGGTCCGGGGCTGGCCGGGCCGAATGGCACGTTGAGCAATATCCGTCGTGGCGATGATCTCACTCCCGATGACCGCGGCGACTGGGGGCTGATGGCCAAGTGGTCGCCGGAATGGCTGGACGGCACCCTGGGCGTCTACTACCGCAATACGTCGGATATCTTGCCGCAAGCCGTACTGGATGGTCGCGGTTTGACCCGTGTGGGGCCGTTGGGGCCTGTTGGTAACGTGCAAAACTCCATCAGCACGACCTCTTACAACTTCGCCTATGGCGACGATATCGATATCTATGGTTTGAGCCTGTCCAAGGATGTCGCCGGCGTCAGCGTCGGCAGCGACCTGAACATCCGTCACAACATGCCGCTGGCCAGCATTCCGGCCATTCTCAGCGCCAGCGGTCCTGGGGGCCTGCAGGCCGGCCTTGGCTTGCTGCCTGCACGTATTCCGGGTACCGGCGTGATTACCGATGTGCCGCGCGACGGCGACAGCCTGAGCGCCACCGGCGATACCCTGCACTGGACCCTCAATGGCCTGATGACTATCGCCGACACGCCGCTGTTCGATTCGGCTGTGCTGCTGGGCGAGTTGTACTACAGCAACCTGCTGGAGCTCGATAGCCATAACGAGGCGCTGTACAAGGGCAAGGACACCTACCGCGGCGTCGACAAGCCGACCCGCGACAACTGGGGTCTCGCCGTCAACTTCACGCCGACCTGGTACCAAGTGTTCCCGGGTGTCGACATGAGCATGCCGATGTCGGTCAACGTCGGCCTCGACGGCGTTTCGCCGGTGGCGGGTGGCGGTGCGGAAGATACCGGCAACTATGCGGTCGGTGTTGGCGCGGCCATCTACAACCAGTACTTCGTCGACCTGAAGTATGTGGATGCCTTTGGTGAATCCGATAAGTGCGAAAACGGTGCGACCGACGGCTCCACGCCGAACGCTCTTGATGCCACCCAGCGCTACACCTGCTACGCCGGTGGTTACTCGGCCTTTTCCGGTGGCGGCGCCACCACCGAAGACCGCGGCGCCCTTTACCTGACCCTGAAAACCACCTTCTGATTTACGAATTGCTTAGTAAGTAAGCAAGGAGATAAACACGATGAAATTCGTACAAACTCTGCTGGCCGCTTCACTGACTCTGGCCGTTTCCGGCCACGCCCTGGCGGCAGTATCCGCTCCGGAAGCTGCCAAACTGGGCAGCAGCCTGACCCTGCTCGGCGCCGAAAAAGCCGGCAATGCCGATGGCTCCATCCCCGCCTATGAGGGCGGTCTGACCACCGCCCCGGCCAGCTTCAAGGCCGGCGACAGCATGCGCCCCGACCCCTATGCCGGCGAGAAGCCGCTGCTGGTGATCGACGGCAAGAATGTCGACCAGTACAAGCAAATGCTCAGCGCCACCACCGTGGAGCTGGCCAAACGCTTCCCCAGTTACCACGTCGACGTCTACCCGACCCACCGTAGCGTGGCCATGCCCCAGGCTGTGCTGGACAACAGCGTGAAGAACGCCACGGGTGCCAAGTCCTCCAATGGCGGCCTGGCGATCGAGAACGTGCTGCCGGGTGTGCCGTTCCCGATCCCGCAGTCGGGTAACGAGGCGATGTGGAACTTCCTGCTGCGCTTCCAGGGTGTGACCATCAACTCCAAGTACGACTCCTGGAACGTGGATTCCGCTGGCGTGCCGAGCTTGGCCACCACCGGGCAGGCGTTCATCAACTACCCGATCTACGAGAACATGTCGCAGCCGATCAACAGCTCTGACGTCTACTACCAGATGAAGCTGTACTACACAGGCCCGGCGCGCCGCGCCGGCGAGGCGATCATGCTCAAGGACGCCGCCGACGCGGTGGAGCAGCCGCGCCGCGCCTGGCAGTACCTGCCCGGTCAGCGCCGGGTGAAGCTGGCACCGAACCTCGCCTACGACACCCCCAACCCCGGGACTGCCGGCGCCGGCACCTACGACGACGTGTTTGTCTTCAACGGTGCACTGGACCGCTTCGACTGGAAGCTGGTGGGCAAGCAGGAGATGATCGTCCCCTACAACACCTACAAGCTGACCTACGCCTCAGATCCCAAGGTGCTGACCACGCCTAACCACCTGGCGCCCGACTACGTGCGTTGGGAGAAGCACCGCGTCTGGGTGGTCGAAGGCACTCTCAAGGCTGGCGCTCGTCACATCTACGCCAAGCGCCGCTTCTACCTCGACGAAGACAGCTGGGTGGCTCTTGCCTCCGACCAGTACGACGCCGGTGGTCAGCTCTATCGCGGTTCCTTTGCCTTCCTCAGCCAGAGCTATGACAAGCAGGTTCCGGACTCCACGCCTTTCATGATCTACGACCTGGTGGGCAACTCCTACAACATCAACGGCGTCGTCGGCCCTCACGGCGGCATTCGGTATATCGACTCGCTGTCGAAGGCTCAGTGGTCGCCAGAGTCCCTGGCGGGGACCGGTATCCGCTAAGCGTGATGTGACAAGAGCCCCGGCCGGTCCACTGTCGTTTCCAACGACAGCGTGATCGGTCGACGGTCGGCGTAGTGGCCGATTGTCACGGGCGGCTGATTTCGACGCCGGGCTGCACCATGCGTGCACCCCGGCGCAGTTTTCTCAAGAGGACGCAGTATGTGTTCATTCAAGAAGTGCATCCTGCTGGCGCTGGGCGCCACGCTGGCACTGTGGCAGGGAGTCGCTCAGGCGGCCAGCTACGTTGACGTGCTGGATCTGCCGGCCAAACCGAGTGCCTTGGCGGTGCGCAGCCCCTTGCTGGACATGGCCCGCGCGGGAGAGCGTCTGGTCGCCGTTGGCCAGCGTGGGCACATTCTTTATTCCGATGATGCCGGCAAGAATTGGCAGCAGGCCGGTGTGCCGGTCAGCGCCGACCTGAATGCCGTGTATTTTCCTTCCGCCAAGCAGGGCTGGGCGGTCGGCAACGATGGTGTGGTGCTGCACAGCAGCGATGCCGGCAGCACCTGGACCAAGCAACTGGACGGCCGTGAAATCGGCGCCTTGCTGGTCAAGCATTACGGCGCGCTAGCCAGCGCCGATTCGGCCAACGAACAATGGGCGCTGTTCGTCGGTGAGGGCCAGCGGCTGATTGAGGAGGGCGCCGATAAGCCGCTTCTCGACGTCTGGTTCGCCAACGACCAACTCGGTTATGTGGTCGGTGTGTTCAACCTGATCCTGCGTACTGAGGATGGTGGCCGGAGCTGGACGCCTTTCCAGGACCGCACCGACAACCCGCAAGGCTTTCACCTCAACGCCATCGCCTCTACCGGCGATGCGCTGTACATCGCCGGCGAACAGGGCCTGCTGCTCAAGTGGGATGACATCCTCGAGCGTTTCATGGCGATGCAGACGCCCTATCAGGGCAGCTACTTCGGTGTCATCGGCAAGCCCGGTGAAGTGCTCGCCTATGGCCTGCGCGGCCATGTGTTGCGCAGCACCGATGGCGGCTACAGCTGGAGCCAGCTCGACAGCGGCCTGCAGGTCAGCATCAGTGCGGCGGTCCTGGATGGCAGCGGTCACTACCGCCTGTTCACCCAGGCCGGGCACATGCTGCTGACCGGTGTTGGCAATACCCCGTTGCAGCTCGTGCCGCAGCATAGCCAGTCAGCGGTGGCCGGTGCCGCCCTGGCCACTGACGGCGCGCTGGTGCTGGTCGGTAGTCGTGGCGTACGTACGCTGCCCGTCGAATAACCAGAAGAATTAGAGCGAGTACCCAGACATGGCCACTATCAAGCAAGACACCATGCCGGTGATCCGCGACTTGCGCGACTTCGACCGGAACTCCGGCAACCTGCTGGAGCGGCTGGTGTTCAACTACCGCCCGCTGTTCATGTTGCTCATGACGCTGGCCACCCTGGTGCTCGGCTACATGGCGGCGACCCGCCTGGAGCTGCGCCCCAGCTTCGAGAAGATGATTCCGCAGAGCCAGCCGTACATCCAGAACTTCCTGGAGAACCGCAAGTCGCTGCGTGGCCTTGGCAACTCGGTGCGGGTGGTGGTGGAAAACACCCAGGGCGACATCTTCGACCCCGAATACCTGGCCGTGCTCAAGCAGGTCAACGACGCACTGTTCCTTACCCAGGGCGTCGACCGCGCCTGGATGAAGTCGCTGTGGAGCCCGGGGGTACGCTGGACCGAAGTGACCGAGGAAGGCTTCCAGGGTGGCCCGGTGATGCCCGACAGCTACAAGGGCTCGCCCGCGGACATCGAGCAGCTGCGGCAGAACATCACCCGCGCTGGCGTCGTCGGCAGCCTGGTGGCCAGCGACTTCAAGTCGACCATGCTGATCGTGCCTTTGCTGGACAAGGCCTCGGCCACCGGCAAGGGCATCAACTACTACGAGTTTGCTCAGACCCTGGAAAAACAGCTGCGCGACACGATCGAATTCGCCGGCGACAGCGATGCGCGCAAGTCTGGGGAGGAAGGCACAGGCAAGTACAAGGTGCGTGTGATCGGCTTCGCCAAGCTGATCGGCGACCTGATCGACGGCCTGATCCAGGTGATGATGTTCTTCGGTCTGGCTGTGGTCACCTCGGTCGTCATCATCTACCTCTACACCCGTTGCATCCGCAGCACCCTGCTGGTGGTCACCTGTTCGCTGATCGCGGTGGTCTGGCAGTTGGGCATCGTCGCGTGGCTGGGTTACGCCATCGATCCCTATTCGGTCTTGGTGCCCTTCCTGATCTTCGCCATCGGCGTGTCGCATGCGGCGCAGAAGATGAACGGCATCATGCAGGACATCGCCCGCGGCACCCACAAGCTGGTGGCGGCGCGCTACACCTTCCGCCGCCTGTTCATTGCCGGCGTCACCGCGCTGCTGGCCGATGCGGTCGGCTTCGCCGTGCTGATGCTGATCGACATCCCGGTGATCCAGGATCTGGCTATCACCGCCAGCATCGGCGTGGCTGTGCTTATCTTCACCTCCCTGCTGATGATGCCGGTGGCGCTGTCCTACGTGGGTGTCGGTGCCAAGGCCGCCGAGCGCGCGCTGAAGATCGACACCCGCGCCGCCGAGCATCGCGGCTTCGGCAAACTGTGGGACATGCTTGACCGCTTCACCACGCGCAAGTGGGCCACCGGTGCCGTCCTGGTGGCGGTGCTGATGGGCATCGGCGGCTTCGTGGTCAGCCTGCAGCTGAAGATCGGCGACCTCGACAGCGGTGCCCCGGAGCTGCGTGAGGACTCGCGCTACAACCGCGACAACGCCTACATCACCAGCCACTACGCGCTGTCCAGCGACCTGTTCGCGGTGATGATCAAGACCCCGCCGGAAGGCTGCCTGAGCTACCAAACGCTGATTCTCGCCGACCGCCTGGCTTGGGAGCTGCAACAGCACCCGGGGGTGCAGGCTACTGTCTCGCTGGTCAACGCGGTGCGCCAGATCACTGCCGGCACCTACGAGGGCAACCCCAAGCTGAATAGCATCCAGCGCAACCAGAACGTGCTGAACTATGCCGCGCAGCAAGCCTCGGTCAATGCCCCCGAGCTGTTCAACACCGACTGTTCGCTGATGCCGGTTATCGCCTTCCTCAAGGATCACAAGGCCGAGACACTGGACGCCGTGGTGGCCATCGCCGACAAGTTCGCCAAGGAAAACAGCACCGAGGATCGCCAGTTCCTGCTGGCCGCCGGTACCGCCGGCATCGAGGCGGCGACCAACATCGTCGTGCGCGAGGCCAACCGCACCATGCTGCTCTACGTCTATGCGGCGGTGATTCTGTTCTGCCTGATCACCTTCCGCAGCTGGCGCGCGACGCTGGTGGCGCTGCTGCCGCTGGTACTCACCTCGATCCTCTGTGAGGCGTTGATGGTGGTCATGGGCATCGGCGTGAAGGTGGCGACCCTGCCTGTGATCGCCCTGGGCGTGGGTATCGGCGTGGATTACGCGCTGTACCTGCTCAGCGTGCAGTTGCACTACCAGCGCCAAGGCATGCCGCTCACCGAGGCCTACCGCAACGCTGTGGCCTTCACCGGTCGGGTGGTGGGACTGGTTGGGATTACCCTGGCGGCTGGCGTGGTGTGCTGGGCCTGGTCGCCGATCAAGTTCCAGGCCGACATGGGTATCCTGCTGACCTTCATGTTCATCTGGAACATGCTCGGCGCGCTTATCTTGATTCCGGCGCTGTCGCACTTCCTGCTGCGTAGCCCCGCTCCCCTCTCAAAGGAGGGGGCGTTGCCGAGCGAGAAAGCGTTGGCTTCAGCCTCTTCGGCGTCGGGTTCGAACCCTTGTAAAGCCGTTGCTCTGTCTACAGATGGCTAAGTATCCGAAGTGAATCTGACGGGTTACTCGGGCGTGGTGTCCTGTTTTGTGCTGCGTGAGCCAAGCCGTTTTATAGAGTGGATTTGGCTGCGCCCTATCGGCCTGCTGCGCGTGCTGGTCTTCCTGGTCGCTCCGGTTCAAGCGGGGACCTTTTCGGTTTGCATCAGCGATAAGGCATTTTCACCCTTCACCTTTCCCACCCGTGAGGGCGATAGCCAGAGACTTATCCGCCTGGCTGTGGAACACCAGGGATGGGGCGCGGAGTTCGTCGCCTTGCCCTGGGTATCACCCGCCTGGTGGTCTACCGCCCATTGGGCAGCCTGGCGATTGACCATGATTACCAGGTTGCTCCGCTGTTGGCCTTGCCGGAGTTCCAGGGGCGCTTCGAAGTATTGCCGGTACCTTTTGGCGAGAGGCCCATCTATTTGGGCCTGGGGCTTTGTCTGTCTGATGGCCTTGGAGATTGCTTCGATGTCTGCCGGATCGAGGAACCGTCCTGTCCGCAGTCTCTCGGTGAGATTAACGTTGCGGGATCGGAGTACGAGGTAGAGCACAGTGTGGCTTCGAAGTCGGGGAGCCCGGTCGTTCCGTCCACCAGCGTGGGAAGCCGTTCTCCATTTGCACAACGACCCGTTTTGACATAGAAGGTGGGACCTTGTTTACACATCTAATAGGTACCCAATAAGCTGATGCCCGCCAATTAGTTCCAAGCTAAGTAAATAGTAATTTTTACCATATCTATCATATGCTTGGATTTTTTTTACGTTCTTCAGTGAGGTCTTCATTTTGGCTCAATACGTCTACACCATGCATCGGCTGGGCAAAGTTGTGCCGCCGAAGCGGGAAATCCTCAAGAACATCTCCCTGTCCTTCTTCCCGGGCGCCAAGATCGGTGTGCTCGGCCTGAACGGTTCCGGTAAATCCACCCTGCTGAAAATCATGGCGGGCGTGGATACCGAGTTCAACGGCGAGGCGCGGCCGATGCCGGACCTCAACATCGGCTACCTGCCGCAGGAGCCGCAGCTGGACCCGGAAAAGACCGTGCGTGAGGTGGTCGAAGAGGCCGTCAGCGTGATCAAGAACGCCCAGGCGCGCCTGGACGAGGTCTACGCCGCGTACGCCGAGCCGGATGCCGACTTCGATGCGCTGGCCGCCGAGCAAGGCAAGCTCGAGGCCATTCTGCAGGCCGCCGATGGCCACAACCTCGAGCGCCAGCTGGAAGTCGCCGCCGACGCGCTGCGCCTGCCGGCCTGGGATGCCAAGGTTGCGGTGCTTTCCGGTGGCGAAAAGCGCCGGGTCGCACTGTGCCGCCTGCTGCTGTCCGCGCCGGACATGCTGCTGCTCGACGAACCGACCAACCACCTGGACGCCGATTCCGTGGCCTGGCTGGAGCACTTCCTGCACGACTTCCCCGGCACCGTGGTGGCGATTACCCACGATCGGTACTTCCTCGACAACGTCGCCGGCTGGATTCTCGAGCTCGACCGCGGCGCCGGCATTCCGTACGAAGGCAACTACTCCGGTTGGCTGGAGGCCAAGTCCAACCGCTTGGCGCAAGAGTCCAAGCAGCAGTCGGCCCACGAAAAAGCCATGAAGGAAGAACTGGAGTGGGTGCGCCAAGGCGCCAAGGCCCGCCAGTCGAAGTCCAAGGCCCGTCTGCAACGTTTCGAGGAAATGCAGTCGCAGGAATTCCAGAAGCGCAGCGAAACCAACGAGATCTACATCCCGGTTGGTCCGCGCCTGGGCGACAAGGTCATCGAGTTCAACAACGTCAGCAAAGGCTATGGCGACCGCATGCTGATCGACAACCTGTCGTTCAGCATGCCCAAAGGCGCGATCGTCGGCGTGATCGGCGGTAACGGCGCGGGTAAATCGACCCTGTTCCGCATGCTGATGGGCAAGGAGACCCCGGACTCGGGCAGCATCGACGTCGGCGAAACCGTGCAACTGGCCTGCGTCGACCAGAGCCGCGACGACCTCGACGGCAGCAAGAGCGTGTGGGAAGCGGTGTCCGGTGGCTCCGACATGATCCGCATCGGCAACTATGAAGTCCCGTCGCGCACCTACGTTGGCCGCTTCAACTTCAAGGGCGGCGACCAGCAGAAGTTCGTCAAGGACCTTTCCGGTGGTGAGCGTGGCCGCCTGCACCTGGCGCTGACCCTGAAAGAGGGCGCCAACGTCCTGCTGCTCGACGAACCGTCCAACGACCTTGACGTGGAAACCCTGCGTTCGCTGGAGGAGGCGCTGCTCGACTTCCCAGGCGCGGCCATCGTGATTTCTCACGATCGCTGGTTCCTCGACCGCGTCGCCACGCACATCCTGGCGTACGAGGACGACTCGCACATCGAGTTCTTCGAGGGCAACTACACCGAGTACGAAGCCGACCGCAAGAAACGCCTCGGCGATGCCGCTTCGCAACCGCACCGGGTGCGGCACAAGAAGCTCGTGCAGTAAGCGTCAGTGGAATGAGAAACGGAGCCTTCGGGCTCCGTTTTTTTATCGGCGCGGGTGATCGGCATGCTCGGCCGCCTGCACGGCGCTCAGCGTGCTCTTAACGCCTTGGCCATGGCGCGGTCCTTGTCGCGTTGCCAGGCTTCATCGCGTTCATCGTCGCGGCTCCTTTCATAATCCTGACGTTCAGCGCTCTCGGCCATGGCCTGGCATTGGCGAAAGCCGTCGCTCCAGCCCTCGGCATAGTTCGGCTCCGCCAGGTAGCGCGGCACATTCTTGCTGAAGCTGCCGGTAATGGCCCCGGCGGCCTGCCGGCCACTGTCGCAACCCTCCGCAAAGCCATCGGCGAAGGCGGCCGGGTAGCCTTGGCTGAGCAGGTAATCGTGGCTGCTCTGGCAGCCGGCCAGCGCGAGCAGAACGAGTAAAGCGGGAACGCGCGGCATGCAGACTCCTGCACCCCGGTAGGCGGCTCAGGGCCGGGCACCCATGCAGGGCCAGGTTGGGGTGATGGTCGAAGTCTGCGCGCCGGCTTGTGAGAAATTCGTCAAAGCAGGGTGATGAACATGTTGATCATGCGCCGCCGGCCGCTCAGTAGTGATACCACTTCACTTCCAGGCGAACCTCATTCTCCGGCGAACTCAGCTGGCTGAACGCGCGCTGGGCCGAGAGCCGCAGGCCGAGGTTGGGCGAGAGTTCCCACTGCTGGTTGAGGCTGAGCTTGCGGCGCACTTCGCCATTGTGGAAGTAGTCGCCGGCCGCTTCGAGGCTCAGGTTGCCGAGCGGGTTGTGCCAGAGCAGGCCGCTGTTGAAGCCGGCGGCGGGGGCGATGAAGCTGGCGAAGTCGCTGTTGTTTTCGATCCGCAGCGTACCCAGGGCAAAGCCGAGCAGTTCGTCGCTCAGTTGCCAGGTGCCGCCGGCGCCGCCATTCAGGTGGGTGACCAGGCGCTCGTCGCCGTCTTCGCCGAGAACCCGCTCCAGGCCGCTGGCAACTTGCCAGGACCAGGGATTGAGCAGCTCGTTGCGCGGCGTCAGCGAGCGGATGGTGGCCAGGTCCAGGCGTTGCAGTTGCCAGTGGTTGCCCTCGTATTGGCGCAGCTTGAGCTGCAGGATCTCGATCTGTGCCCCCAGGGGGAAGCCGTAGAGGTTGTCGTTGAGGTCGTGATAGGCCATGCGCAGACCGTACTCGGCGAATGCGCGGTCGTCACGGCTGCCGGCGCCCAGTTGCCAGGTGCGCGATTGGTGGCCGTCTTCCGGCAGGCCGGGGCGCGCCACCTCAAGTGGCGGCGGCGGGTTGCGGTTGATCGACTGCAGCAGGGCGAAGCTGCGCTGGGCGCTCGTGCTGTCACGCACCTTGCCGTTGGCGCGGTAGCGCGTCAGGCGGAACGCGGCGTCCTGGATCAGTGCCCGGCGCTCTTGTGGCAGGCCGAGCAGCTCGGGGTTATTCAGCTGGTTCTGGTCGTCGGCGAGCAGCAGCACCCAGCTCTGCTCCTCACTGCTGAGCGGTTTGGCCCGGCTCAGCAGTTCATGCTCGCGGGACGGGCGATAGTCGATGCGCTCCACCAGGCCGGCGTCCTTCACCGCACGCACGGTGTCGGTGGGGATGGCGGTGATCGGGAACTGTTCGGTGAGTTCCAGGCCCGGGCGGGCGACTTCCAACAGCTCCAGCAGGCGGTAGGAGCAGTTCTCGTCGAAGAAGAAGTAGTCGAACTGGATCTGTTTCAGCTCCCAGACATGCTCGACCATGCGTGCGGTTTCTTCCGGCGTGAGGTTCAGCCGGTACTCCCACAGGTCGCGGTTCTCCAGGTTGCGGTATTCGGCGAGCTTCTCGCGATAGGGCACCAGGGCGAACAGCCCCGGGTAGCCGCCCATCAGGCCTTTCCAGGCATACAGGAGGCTGTTGTCCATGCCCTCGATAAAGGCGCCGAAATTCAGCGCATAGCTGAGCAGCGCGGTGTTGTTGCGCTCGACGTCGGCCTGGTCGATGCGCAGCAGGGTGTGGCCGAACATCGACGAGGGGCTGTTCAGGTACGCGGCCGGGAAGATCAGCACGCTGCTGTGCGGGGCGATGTCCTTGAACCAGGCGCTGAATTCGCCACAGGTCGGTTGCGGCAGGTCCTGCAGTTGCAGCTGCTGGCGCAGCCAGCGGGTGCGCGCGGGGTACACGCACTGGGCGTGTTTATCGCCACTGCCCGCCGGGGCGTAGAGGGCGTCGAGCGTGGCGCGCAGTTCGGCGGCCGGGTCGCTGTCGCCGTTGTCGGCAAGGAAGAACTGCTCGTCATCGACGTAGCTGCGCCAACCACCGAACTTGCCGGTTTCATAATGGCCGAGGGCGATCCAGTACGGATTGGCAGCCAGCGCGTTCAGGCGTTCGTTGGGTTGGGTGGGGGCGGCCTGCGAAGCGCCGCAGATACTTAGGGCCAGAGAGAATAAAATCCGTTTCAAGGTCAGCGTTCTTCTTCTAAGGCAATGCGCCGAGCTTTGTGGATGCCGGGTGCGGGTGTCAAGGCTGTTCAACTCAGGTATTTGCGCAAGTTTTTTCTGGGTTGCGTGCAGGCAGTGCGGCAGCGTCCACACTAATAAAAGGCTTTGTTTCAGGAGTGCATAGCATGATTGCCTTCGACCCTCGGGCCGCACTGGACACTTTGCTCGCTGAGTATGGCGCGCGCGCGAATGCCATCCGTCAGGACTTGGCCCGTAGCCACTCGCCGGATTTTGCCGAACAGGCCCTCCAGCGGCAGAACGACGAAGTGCTGGAGGCCTTGCTGGCCGAAGCTGACAGCGCCTTGCGGCTGGTCGGCTTGGCCAAGCTGCGGTTGGCCGAAGGCACATACGGCTACTGCCTGCGTTGCGGCGAACCTATCCAGGCGGCTCGCCTGGCGGTGATGCCGGCTGCCGAGTACTGCTTGAAGTGCGCCGACCTGGGTAATTGAAGCGCTGCGCGGAACGCCTTGCCAGGTGTAATCGGCCAGCGCCAGAATGAGTTCATCTTCCCGCGGTTCTGCCCCGCCCGATGTAAGGACTCCCGATGCCTGATCCCGTTGCTGCCGGCCTGCGCCTGGCGCCCGATGCCTTGACCCGACCCTTCGACTCCAGCCAATTCAATTTCACCATCACCGATGATCTGGAGCCCTTTCGCGGCGTGCTCGGCCAGGAGCGAGCGGTGGAGGCTTTGCAATTCGGCGTGGCAATGCCGCGTCCAGGTTACAACGTGTTTGTCATGGGGGAGCCGGGCACCGGGCGCTTCTCTTTCGTCAAACGCTACCTCAAGGCCGAGGCCAAGCGCCTGGAAACGCCGGCGGACTGGGTCTACGTCAACCATTTCGACGAGCCGCGCGAGCCGCGTGCGCTGGAACTGCCGCCGGGCACCGCCAGTGCCTTCATCACCGATATCGAGGTATTGATCGACAACCTGCTGGCGACCTTCCCCGCGGTGTTCGAGCACCCGGCCTACCAGCAGAAGAAGAGCGCCATCGACCGCGCGTTCAACCAGCGCTACGACCGTGCGCTGGATGTGATCGAGCGGCTGTCGCTGGAAAAGGAAATTGCCCTCTACCGCGACAGCACCAACATCGCCTTCACGCCGATGAAGGAGGGTAAGGCCCTGGACGAGGCCGAGTTCGCGCAGTTGCCGGAGGTCGAGCGGGATCGCTACCACGCCGATATTTCCACTCTGGAGGAGCGCCTCAACGAAGAGCTGGCCAGCCTGCCGCAATGGAAGCGCGAGTCGAGCAACCAGTTGCGCCAGCTGAACGAGGAAACCATCACCCTGGCCCTGCAGCCGCTGCTCGCGCCATTGTCGGAGAAATACGCCGAGAACGCCGGGGTTTGCGGCTATCTGCAGGCCATGCAGGTCAATCTGCTGAAAACCGTGGTCGAGCAACTGGTCGATGTGGAAAAGGTCGATGCGCAAGCGCGCAAGTTGCTGGAGGAGCAATACAGCCCCAGCCTGGTGGTCGGCCATCACGCCAGCGGCGGCGCACCCGTGGTGTTCGAGTCGCACCCGACCTACGACAACCTGTTCGGGCGCATCGAGTACAGCACCGATCAGGGTGCGCTCTACACCAGTTATAGGCAGCTGCGGCCGGGAGCCTTGCACCGCGCCAATGGCGGCTTCCTGGTGCTGGAAGCGGAGAAGATGCTCGGCGAGCCGTTCGTCTGGGATGCGCTCAAGCGCGCCCTGCACGCGCGCAAGTTGAAGATGGAGTCGCCGCTCGGCGAGCTTGGGCGTCTGGCTACGGTGACCCTGACCCCGCAAGTAATCCCGCTGCAGATCAAAGTCATCTTCATCGGCTCGCGCCAACTGTATTACGCCCTGCAGGATCACGATCCGGACTTCCAGGAGATGTTCCGCGTGCTGGTGGACTTCGACGAGGACATCCCGCTGGTCGACGACAGCCTTGAACAGTTCGCCCAGCTGTTGAAAACCCGCACCTCCGAAGAGGGCATGGCGCCACTGACGGCCGACGCGGTGGCGCGCCTGGCGACCTACAGCGCGCGCCTGGCCGAGCACCAGGGGCGCTTATCGGCGCGGATTGGCGACCTGTTCCAATTGGTCAGCGAGGCCGACTTCATCCGCCAACTGGCCAACGATACGGTGACCGACGCCGGGCATATCGAGCGGGCGCTGAAAGCCAAGGCCACCCGCACGGGTCGGGTCTCGGCGCGGATTCTCGATGACATGCTGGCCGGCATCATCCTGATCGATACCGCTGGCGCCGCGGTCGGCAAGTGCAACGGCCTGACGGTATTGGAGGTTGGCGACTCGGCCTTCGGTGTGCCGGCGCGGATATCCGCCACGGTGTACCCGGGCAGCAGCGGCATCGTCGACATCGAGCGCGAGGTCAATCTCGGCCAGCCGATCCACTCCAAAGGCGTGATGATTTTGACCGGCTACCTCGGCAGCCGTTACGCCCAGGAATTTCCCCTGGCAATTTCCGCCAGCATTGCCCTGGAGCAGTCCTACGGCTACGTCGACGGCGACAGCGCCTCGCTGGGCGAGGTCTGCACACTGATCTCCGCGCTATCGCGTACACCCTTGAAGCAGTGCTACGCCATCACCGGCTCGATCAACCAGTTCGGCGAGGTGCAGGCGGTCGGAGGGGTCAACGAGAAGATCGAGGGCTTCTTCCGGCTCTGCGAAGCGCGCGGTCTGACCGGCGAGCAGGGGGCGATCATCCCGCACGCCAATATCACCACCCTGATGCTCGATGAGCGGGTGCTGCAGGCGGTGCGCGCCGGGCTGTTCAACGTCTACGCGGTGCATCAGGTCGACGAAGCGCTCAGCCTGCTGGTGGGCGAGGCCGTGGGTGCGCCGGACGCCGAGGGCCGGTTTCCCGAGGGCAGCATCAATGCGCGGGTGGTGGAGCGCCTGCGTGATATCGCCGAGCTGGGGCTGGAAGACGACGACAAGGAGGCTGAAGCCGAAACCGCAGTGGGCAAACCCGCCGACAGTCCGGCAGCGGCCGCCAAACCCTAGCGCGGCGGTGTCGCTGGCTGACGTTCGAGGTCGCGGCTGACCCGCTTGGCTGTTCAGTGGCTGGTCAGTCATTGAGCAGCTTGGCGCCAGCCGCGGCGGCGGGCATCCGGTACGCTTTTCCCACCCTTCGTCCACAGAGTTATCCACAGCAAATGGGGATAACCGCGGGCTTCCCTGAAACACCCGGCGAGGTGTAGTCTGAAGCTCAGACCTCGGGAGGGCCGCTGTTATGCCGCGCAGCCTCTGCCTCACCCGCCAATGCCTGGGACTGGATACGCGCATCGAGTGCGTGATTCGTCCACTGGCTGGCGAAAATGGACTCTGGACTCTCCTTTGCGCCGCCGGGATGGCCGGCGCTCAGCCCTCTGTGATTAAGGCGCAGGGTCCATTTCACGGGCCTTTCGTGGCCGAGTCGGTACTCTCGGCAATCGCCGAGAACCTCACAGTGCTGGGCTATGTCGAAGCCTCTGATCCTTCAATCTGGTGCTTGCACATGCAGGCCGAATTGCGGCGTTTGAACGCTGACCGGGTTCACCATCTGGGCGACTACCAGTTCCGCCCGGAGACCTGAGCGCCCGTATTGCTCGGCTTTTGCGCAACCCTCGCCAGCCCCCGTCGCAGGGGCTGCGGCGCGCTCTATCCTGAGCTCTTCCACAAGGTTATCCACAGCAACTGTGGATAACCGCACGGCTCAACAATGGGTAGGGGGCGGCAAGGCTCTATTGCTTGTCTCGTCGAAGCGCCTGGGTATACTCGCGGTCAATTTTGACTTGGCTGCGAGGCTCCATGGAACGCTTAATCGAAAACGCGCTGTACGCCTCCCGTTGGCTGTTGGCGCCAATCTACTTTGGCCTGTCCTTCGGGCTATTGGCGTTGGCGCTGAAGTTCTTTCAAGAGATTTTTCATGTACTGCCAAACATTTTTTCCTTGGCAGAGGCCGATCTGATTCTGGTGCTGCTGTCGCTGATCGATATGGCCCTGGTCGGTGGCCTGCTGGTGATGGTGATGATTTCCGGCTACGAGAATTTCGTCTCGCAACTGGATGTCGATGACGGCAAGGAAAAGCTCAACTGGCTGGGCAAGATGGATTCCGGCTCGCTGAAAATGAAGGTGGCCGCCTCCATCGTGGCGATCTCGTCGATTCATCTGCTGCGGGTATTCATGGATGCGCAGCGCATCGAGAACGACAAGATCATGTGGTACGTGATCGTGCACATGACCTTCGTCATCTCCGCCTTTGCCATGGGTTACCTGGATAGGCTGACCAAGCACGAGTACCCCTGACCGCCACGGCGCCAGTCCACCCGCCGCCTTGAAGTGGACGGGCGGTTGGCTGGTTGCCTTGTGCTTCCTGGCTGTTGCGCAAAGACTGTAGGTGTATGAATTTTGTACACCCTGTCAGCGCGAGGTACAGCCATGAACCTGCACGACCTTTCCGCCCATGCCCGGGCCGGGCATATCGACGAATTGAGCCTGATCTCCCTCGAAGGTGGCATCTATGTGCTGGAGGCGCATATGGACGGGCGGCTGCATCCGCTGCATGACGGTCATGGTCAGATCATGCACCTGCGCTCAGTGGAGCATGCGCGCGAACTGTTGCACGAACTGTCGAAGCTGCCCCTGAACCTGGTGCATGCAGTGGTGCACGATGAAATGTGTGGAATGCAGGCAGCGCCCCAGGATGTGCTGCGCCTGCCGATCTCGAACCTTTCCGCCAGCTAGGGCGCGGCGGCGCTGAGCCAGGGCAGCCCGTTGTCGGGGCGCCTGCGCGGGGTGGGTGGGGCGGCATAGCCATCTGTGCTAGTCTTGCCGACCTTTTTTGGCCTCAGCGGAGCCCTGCCATGTCCGAACTCAATCTCTCTACTGACGAAACCCGCGTCAGCTACGGCATCGGCCGTCAGCTGGGTGACCAACTGCGCGACAACCCGCCGCCGGGCGTGAGCCTGGACGCCATTCTGGTGGGGCTGACCGACGCTTTCCGTGGCCACGCCAGCCGGGTCGGTCAGGAGGAAATGTCCGCCAGCTTCAAGGTGATCCGCGAAATCATGCAGGCCGAAGCGCAGGCCAAGGCTGAAGCCGCTGCTGGTGCCGGTCTGACCTTCCTGGCGGAAAACGCCAAGCGTGCCGGCATCACTCAGTTGGATTCCGGCCTGCAGTACGAAGTGCTGAGCGCTGGCGAAGGCGCCAAGCCGTCCCGCGAAGACAGCGTGCGTACCCACTACCACGGCACCCTGATCGACGGCACCGTGTTCGACAGTTCCTATGATCGTGGTCAGCCGGCGGAGTTTCCGGTGGGCGGCGTGATCGCAGGTTGGACCGAAGCCCTGCAACTGATGCCGACAGGCAGCAAGTGGCGCTTGTACGTGCCGAGCGAGCTGGCCTACGGTGGCCAGGCCGTCGGCAGCATCCCGCCGCACAGCGTGCTGGTGTTTGATGTCGAGCTGCTGGAAATCCTCTAAGGATTCAGTCGCTCAGTAGTAAAAGGCCGGGTGTGCATCTGCATTCCCGGCTTTTTGCATTCTGGGCCCGGGGCTTGCTCAGTGCGCCTCGCCGGCCGGGCGCAGGGCGCGGGCGTAACAGAACAGGAACAGGTTGCGCACCAGCTCCTTGAGCACCAGGGGCTCGCTGGAGTTCAGGCCGGTCAGATCCAGGTCACCCTGTTCGCGCAGCTCATCGAGGGCTTCCTCTTCCAGTACGGCGCAGACTTCGCCAGTGTCGCGGTGCAGGATGCGCAGGTAAGGGTGCGGGCGGTCCAGCCAAGCGTCGATCAAATAGGTCATGGCTCATCTCCTTTTCTTGATTTGATGAGAATAATTCCTATTCAATTAATAGCAAGGCGTAATTTGCTTTTTCTGACGGGAAACAAAAAGCCCGTCAGTGAGACGGGCTTTTTTTGCCGGGTACAGCGGTGCACGAGCCGGTTTCAGTGGGTGCGGGCCACGGCGAACTCGCTCAACTCGACCAGCGCATCGCGGTATTCGCTGGCCGGCAGAGCGTCCAGGCAGGCAATGGCGCGGGCGGCATAGTCGCGGGCTTGTTGGGCGGTGTAGTCCAGGGCGCCAGCGGCTTCGACGGCGGCGCGAATACTTTCCAGGTCTTCTAACCCGCCTTGCTGAATGGCTTTGCGCACCAGGGCGGCTTGCTCGGCACTGCCTTCGCGCATGGTGTAGATCAGCGGCAGCGTCGGTTTGCCTTCGGCCAGGTCGTCGCCGACGTTCTTGCCCAGGGTGTCGGCATCGCCACGGTAGTCGAGCAGGTCGTCGACCAACTGGAATGCCACGCCGAGATGGTCACCAAAGGTGCGCAGCGCTTCGGTCTGCTCGGCGGATGCGCCTACCAGGGCCGCGGCGCTGTGGGTGGAGGCCTCGAAGAGCATCGCGGTCTTGCCGCGGATGACTTCCATATAGGTCTCTTCGCTGGTGCTGGCGTCGCGAATCTTTGACAGTTGCAGCACTTCGCCCTCGGCGATTACGCGGGTGGCGCGGGATAGAATCTGCATCACGGGCAGGGAGCCGAGTTCGACCATCATTTCGAAGGAGCGCGAATAGAGGAAGTCGCCGACCAGCACGCTCGGTGCGTTGCCCCACAGTGCGTTGGCCGTCGAGCGGCCACGGCGCATGCCGGACATGTCGACCACGTCGTCATGCAGCAGGGTGGCGGTGTGCAGGAACTCGATGGTGGCGGCGAGCAGGCGCAGATCATCGCCCTGATGGCCCAGGGCTTTGCCGCAGAGCAACACCAGTAGCGGGCGCAAGCGTTTGCCCCCCGCGGAGATGATGTAGTCACCGATTTTTTCCACCAGCGGAACGCGGGAAACCAGTTGCCGCCTGATAATGCCATCGACAGCGGTAAAATCGTCCGCTACCACGTGATAGAAGGCCTGTGGTTGCATCAGTGACAAGTGCTCCTCGAAGGTTGCGCGGCATGCTAGGGGGCGGGGTGGGGGCTGTCAAGGCAAGCGCGGGTGGTGCTTGCGCGGCGGGCGCGGCTTGCGTACAATCGCGGCCCCTGAACTTCCCTGGGCAGCACCTGCCTTACGCAATTGCAAGGGCGTCCTTCCGGCCCCAAGCAGCCATGCCAGCCGACGACTATTCCTATAAAGCGCTGGGTGAGCAGGATTTAACGGAGCAAAATTATGTACGCAGTAATTGTTACCGGTGGCAAGCAATACAAAGTCGCCGAAGGTGAATACCTCAAGATCGAAAAGCTCGAAATCGCCACTGGCGAAGCCGTAACTTTCGATCGCGTTCTGCTGATCGGCAATGGTGACGACGTGCAAATCGGCGCCCCGGTTGTTGAAGGCGCTAAAGTCGTGGCCGAAGTGATTGCACAAGGCCGTCACGATAAAGTGACCATCATCAAGTTCCGCCGTCGTAAGCATCACATGAAGCGTCAGGGCCACCGCCAGTGGTACACCGAGATCAAAATTACCGGTATTCAGGCTTAATTTCAGCCTAATCCCCCCTTTTGGAGTATTGAACTCATGGCACACAAAAAAGCTGGTGGTAGTACCCGCAACGGTCGCGACTCAGAATCGAAACGCCTTGGCGTGAAGATGTACGGCGGCCAGGCTATCAAGGCAGGCAACATCATCGTGCGTCAGCGCGGCACCCAGTTCCACGCCGGTTACGGCGTTGGCATGGGTAAGGATCACACCCTGTTCGCTAAAGTCGAAGGCGTGATCAAGTTTGAAGTTAAAGGCGCCTTCGGTCGTCGCTACGTGAGCGTCATCGCGGCTTAATCGCGACGTTGCTGGAAAAGCCCTGTCTCGCGACGGGGCTTTTTTGTTTCTGTATCCTTGAGGCTTTTGCAAAATTGTCTGGGTGCTGTTGCTCCTTCTGGTCTTGATCATGAGGAGGCTCGAGCAGGGCTGTGTAGCTGAATTTTGCAAAAGTCTTATGTCCTTGTGTTATCTAGCCCGCTATTGCGGCGGGAGGCGTGCCGATGAAATTCGTCGATGAAGTATCGATTTTTGTAAAAGCGGGTGATGGTGGTAACGGTTGCATGAGCTTCCGTCGTGAGAAGTTCATCGAGAACGGTGGGCCGAACGGCGGCGACGGCGGTGATGGCGGCTCCATCTATATGGTGGCCGACGGCAACCTGAATACCTTGGTCGATTACCGCTACACGCGGCGTTTCGATGCCGAGCGTGGTTCCAACGGTGGCAGTGCCGATTGCACTGGGCGCAAGGGTGAGGACTCGGTGCTGCGTGTGCCGGTCGGCACCACGGTGATCGATGCCGGTACCCAGGAGATCATCGGCGACCTGACCAAGGACGGTCAGCGGTTGCTGGTGGCGCATGGTGGTTGGCACGGGCTGGGTAACACCCGGTTCAAGTCCAGTACCAACCGCGCTCCGCGCCAGACCACGCTCGGCAAGCCGGGTGAGTCGCGCGACATCAAGCTGGAGTTGAAGGTGTTGGCGGATGTCGGTCTGCTCGGTTTGCCGAATGCCGGCAAGAGCACATTCATTCGTTCGGTTTCCGCGGCCAAGCCGAAAGTGGCGGATTATCCGTTCACCACGCTGGTGCCGAACCTGGGCGTGGTCAGTGTCGACCGTTATAAGAGCTTCGTGGTCGCGGATATTCCGGGCCTGATCGAAGGCGCTTCCGATGGTGCGGGCCTGGGGATTCGCTTCCTCAAGCACTTGGCGCGTACGCGTCTGCTGCTGCACCTGGTGGATATGGCGCCGCTGGATCTGACCGATCCGTGCGATGCGGCTGAAACCATCGTCAATGAGTTGACCAAGTTCAGCCCGTCTTTGGCTGAGCGCGATCGCTGGCTGGTGCTGAACAAGTCCGACCAGATCCTGGAAGAAGAGCAGGATGCGCGGATCAAGGAGATTACCGAGCGTCTGGAGTGGACTGGGCCGGTGTATGTGATTTCCGCCATCGGTAGCGAAGGCACCGAAAAGCTCTGCTATGACATCATGCGCTACCTGGAAGAGCGTACCCTGCGTCTTGCGGAAGATCCGCAATACGCCGAAGAGCTGGCTGAGCTGGATCAGCGCATCGAGGATGAGGCGCGCGCCCAGTTGCAGGCGCTGGATGATCAGCGTGCGCTGCGTCGGGCTGGGGTGAAGAGCGTCGATGATCTCAGTGATGATGATTTCGATGATGATGAAGACGATGACGATGATGGCCCGGAAATTATTTACGTCCGGGATTGAGTGAAACCACAACGCCGCTGATTAGCGGCGTTGTGCTGACTAATCGCAAGGGCGGCGCCAGGCTGGTCGCGTCGCTCGCTGACCAAGGTTGGACGATGATGCGGGACAAGGTGACGGGCGCACGGCGCTGGGTGGTGAAAATCGGCAGCGCGCTGCTGACGGCTGATGGGCGTGGCCTGGATCGGGCGGCTATGGCGGTGTGGGTCGAGCAGATGGTCGCGCTGCGCGAGGCGGGCGTAGAGCTGGTGCTGGTGTCCTCTGGGGCGGTGGCGGCGGGTATGAGCCGGCTGGGCTGGAGTTCGCGCCCCAGCGCCATTCACGAGCTGCAGGCGGCGGCGGCGGTGGGGCAGATGGGGTTGGTGCAGGCTTGGGAGTCCAGTTTTGCCCG
Organism: Pseudomonas sp. KH_027; assembly: GCF_057838565.1. Classification (NCBI taxonomy): domain Bacteria; kingdom Pseudomonadati; phylum Pseudomonadota; class Gammaproteobacteria; order Pseudomonadales; family Pseudomonadaceae; genus Pseudomonas; species Pseudomonas sp. KH_027. The sequence goes on along the minus strand of NZ_CM174470.1, from coordinate 3,999,026 downwards.
GCATGGTCGGCATACCGCGCAGATTCTGCTGACCCATGACGATCTGTCTGATCGCAAGCGTTACCTGAATGCGCGCAGCACCTTGCGTACCCTGGTCGATCTCGGCGCCATTCCGGTGATCAACGAGAATGACACGGTGGTCACCGACGAGATCCGTTTCGGCGACAACGATACCCTGGCCGCGCTGGTGGCCAACCTGGTTGAGGCTGACCTGCTGGTTATCCTCACTGATCGCGATGGCATGTTCGATGCCGATCCGCGACACAATCCCGATGCTCAATTGATCCACGAAGCCCGTGCCGATGATCCGGCGCTGGATGCGGTCGCGGGTGGCACGGGTGGTGCATTGGGGCGTGGCGGCATGCAGACCAAGCTGCGCGCGGCGCGCCTGGCGGCGCGTTCCGGTGCGCACACGATTATCGTCGGTGGCGGCATTGAGCGTGTCCTGGCTCGGCTCAAAGCGGGCGAGCTGCTCGGTACGCTGCTGACGCCGGAGCGCGGCTTGCTGGCGGCACGCAAGCAATGGCTGGCGGGGCATCTGCAGACGCGCGGCACCCTGGTGTTGGATGCGGGGGCGGTAAAGGCCTTGCTGCAGGGGCACAAGAGCCTGCTGCCGGTTGGCGTGAAGACCGTGCAGGGCAGCTTCCGGCGTGGCGAAATGGTGGTATGTGTCGGGCCGGATGGGCGGGAAGTGGCGCGCGGCCTGGCGAACTACAGTGCGAGCGAAGCGCAGAAGATCGTCGGCCAGCCGTCGGATGCTATCGAAAAGCTGCTGGGTTACGTCGATGAGCCGGAGTTGGTGCATCGCGATAATTTGATTCTGGTTTGAGTGAGCCGGCCTGCGGGCGGCAAGGAGTTTGCTGATGCGATTGGCCAATGGATTGCTGGGCGCGGTGTTGCCGCTGCTGTCGTTCGGGGTGAGTGCGGAGGAGGTTGGTCAGGTCTCCACGGTGTTCAAGTGGGTGGGGCCGAACGACAAGATCGTCGTCGAGGCGTTTGACGATCCCAAGGTCGAGGGCGTGACCTGCTACTTGTCGCGGGCCAAGACCGGCGGCGTCAAGGGTGGCTTGGGCTTGGCGGAGGATCGGGCCGAGGCTTCGATCGCTTGTCGCCAGGTCGGAGCGATTCGCTTCGTGTCCGAGTTGAAGGATGGCGAGGTGGTGTTCCAGGAGCGCACCTCCCTGGTGTTCAAGACCATGCAGGTGGTGCGCTTCTTCGATCGTAAGCGCAATACCCTGGTCTACCTGGTCTATAGCGACCGGGTGATCGAGGGTAGCCCGCAGAATGCGGTGACGGCGATCCCGATCCTGCCGTGGGTGCAATAGTCCCGTAGGGCGTGCTCGCGCAGCGGTACGCCAGTGGTTTGTGGGTTTTTCGTTTGCTTGCTCGTCGCTCGGCGGCGGGCTGTTCGCTTCGCTCTGGGGTGTTCTGCATGGGGGGTTGTGGTTGGCTTTATCGCAGGCAATAAAAAACCGACCATCAGGTCGGTTTTTTTAGCGCGTCACACTTAGGCTGCAGCAGCTTCGCTGAGTGCCTTGATGTGGCCGTTCAGGCGGCCTTTATGACGTGCTGCTTTGTTCTTGTGGATGATGCCTTTGTCGGCCATACGGTCGATTACTGGCACAGCCAAGGTGTAGGCAGTTTGAGCAAGTTCGAGATCTTTGGCGTCGATAGCCTTGACCACGTTCTTGATGTAGGTACGAACCATGGAGCGCAGGCTGGCGTTATGGCTACGACGCTTCTCAGCCTGTTTAGCGCGTTTTTTGGCAGAAGGTGTATTGGCCACCGTCGAGCTCCTCGAAAAACTTTGGGGAATGACTAAACAAATAAGGCCGCGAATCATGCCGATCTGTTCCGCCCTTGTCAAGCGTGGTTCGGCTATCTGACGGAGTGCAGCGACATGAGGGCGTGATTTATTTATGTGCCGGTTCTACACTCGCCGGCTTTGGCTTGGCCCTGATGCCCGGGCGGCGCGAGTGGTTGAGCCCAAGTGGTGTGGCACCTAATCGAGTGGTAGCAATCCAGTCCTATGAATTTACTCAAGTCGCTGGCCGCAGTCAGCTCCATGACGATGCTGTCCCGTGTGCTGGGCTTTGTGCGCGACACCATAGTGGCGCGTATTTTTGGCGCCGGCCTGGCCACCGACGCTTTCTTCGTCGCCTTCAAGCTGCCCAACCTGCTACGGCGAATATTTGCCGAGGGCGCTTTCTCGCAGGCCTTCGTGCCGATCCTGGCGGAATACAAGAGCCAGCAGGGCGAGGAGGCGACCCGCACCTTTATCGCCTATGTGTCGGGCCTGCTCACCCTGGTGCTGGCGCTGGTCACGGCGCTGGGGATGCTGGCGGCGCCCTGGGTGATCTGGGTCACCGCGCCGGGCTTTACCGATACCCCGGAAAAGTTCGAGCTGACCTCGGCCCTACTGCGCGTGACGTTCCCTTATATATTGCTGATTTCGCTCGCCTCGCTGGCTGGCGCGATACTCAATACTTGGAACCGCTTTTCGGTGCCGGCCTTCGTGCCGACTTTACTGAACCTCAGCATGATCGTTTTCGCCTTGTTCCTGACCCCTTATTTCGACCCGCCCGTGATGGCGCTGGGCTGGGCGGTGCTGGTCGGCGGCTTCCTGCAGTTGGTCTACCAGCTGCCGCACCTGAAGAAGATCGGCATGCTGGTGTTGCCGCGCCTGAATTTGCGCGATCGCGGTGTCTGGCGGGTGTTGAAACAAATGGGGCCGGCCATTCTGGGTGTGTCGGTGAGCCAGATTTCGCTGATCATCAACACCATCTTCGCCTCGTTTCTGGTGGCGGGCTCGGTTTCCTGGATGTACTACGCCGATCGCCTGATGGAGCTGCCTTCGGGGGTGCTGGGGGTGGCGCTGGGGACGATTCTGTTGCCCGTGCTGTCGAAAACCTTTGCCAACAAGGACGTGCCGGAGTTTTCCCGGGTGCTGGATTGGGGGTTGCGCCTCTGTCTGCTGCTGGTGCTGCCCTGTGCCTTGGCGCTGGCGCTGCTGGCGGAGCCGCTGACGGTGTCGCTGTTTCAGTACGGCAAGTTCACCGCCCATGATGCACAGATGACCCAGTTGGCGCTGATCGCGTATGCGGTCGGTTTGACCGGCATCCTGTTGATCAAGGTCCTGGCGCCGGGCTTCTACGCTCAGCGCAACATCAAGACGCCGGTCAGGATCGCGTTGTTCACCCTGGCGATGACGCAGGTCATGAACCTGGCCTTTTTCTTCACCTTTCCTGTGGGCTCGCAGCATGCCGGGTTGGCGCTGGCCATCGGCCTGGGGGCTTGCATCAATGCCGGGCTGCTCTATTGGCAGCTGCGCAAGCAACAGCTGTTCACGCCGCAGCCGGGCTGGGCACGGTTTTTCGGTAAATTGATGCTCGCGGTGCTGGTCATGTCGGCGGTGTTGCTCGGCATCTTGCACTGGATGCCCGCCTGGGATCAGGGCGGCATGCTCGAGCGTTTCATGCGCCTGGGCCTGCTTGTCGCAGGTGGGGGCGTGAGTTATTTCGGGATGTTGGCGTTGCTGGGGTTCCGTCTGAAAGACTTTTCCAGAAAGGCGGTGCTGTGATTTACGGCGCTTGCCGGTCCTGGTTTTCCGCTTCCGGCTTTTGCGCATACGGCGTCTGTCACTCCCGCTAGGGCTGTCGCCTGTTGTCTGGCGCCGGGTGTGCGTATAATCGGCCACTTTGTGAGCAAGAAGCATCCTATGCAGCTGGTTCGAGGCCTACACAATTTGCGGCCCCAGCACCGGGGCTGTGTTGCCACCATCGGCAATTTCGACGGAGTGCACCGCGGTCATCAGGCCATTCTGGCGCGCCTGCGCGAGCGTGCGGTCGAGTTGGGCGTGCCCAGCTGCGTGGTGATTTTCGAGCCACAGCCTCGTGAGTACTTCGCCCCTGACCTGGCGCCGGCGCGTTTGGCGCGCCTGCGCGACAAGTTGGCGTTGTTCGCTGCCGAAGGGGTCGACCGGGTGCTGTGCCTGTCGTTTAACCGTCGGCTGCGCGAGTTGAGTGCGGCCGAGTTCGTTCACGCCGTGCTGGTGCAAGGGCTTGGCGTGCAGCACCTGGAGGTCGGTGACGATTTCCGCTTTGGTTGCGACCGTGCCGGTGATTTTGCGTTTTTACTGCAGGCCGGCGCGGCCGAAGGCTTCAGTGTCGAGGCGGCGACCACGGTCGAGGTCGATGGCTTGCGGGTCAGCAGTACGCGGGTGCGTGAGGCGCTGGCGGCGGCCGATTTCCCGTTGGCCGAGCGCCTGCTGGGGCGGCCATTCCAGATCGCCGGGCGGGTGCTGCATGGGCAGAAACTGGCTCGCCAGCTGGGTACGCCAACCGCCAATGTGCAGCTCAAGCGTCGTCGCGTGCCACTGTCCGGGGTTTACCTGGTCAGTACCGAAATCGACGGGAAACCCTGGCCGGGTGTCGCCAATATTGGCGTCAGGCCGACCGTGGCAGGTGATGGCAGTGCCCACCTTGAAGTGCATTTGTTGGATTTTACCGGCGATATTTATGGCCGGCGTTTGACGGTGGCATTCCACCACAAGCTGCGTGATGAGCAGCGTTTCGCCTCCCTGGAGGCGCTGAAGTCGGCGATAGACGCGGATGTCGCCGCTGCCCGTGCCCATTGGTGCCCTTAAAACAAGTAGCGCCAATCGCTAATGAAGAGCCTGAGATGACCGACTACAAAGCCACGCTAAACCTCCCGGACACCGCCTTCCCGATGAAGGCCGGCCTGCCGCAGCGCGAGCCGCAGATTCTGCAGAGCTGGGACAGCATTGGCCTGTACCAGAAGCTGCGGGAGATCGGTAAGGATCGTCCGAAGTTCGTTCTGCACGACGGTCCTCCGTATGCCAACGGCAATATTCACATCGGTCACGCGGTCAACAAGATTCTCAAGGACATGATCATCCGCTCGAAGACCCTGTCGGGTTTCGATGCGCCTTATGTTCCGGGCTGGGACTGCCACGGTCTGCCAATCGAGCACAAAGTCGAAGTGACCCACGGCAAGAACCTGCCTGCCGACAAGACCCGCGAGCTGTGCCGCGCCTACGCCACCGAGCAGATCGAAGGGCAGAAGGCCGAATTCAAACGTCTCGGCGTGCTTGGCGATTGGGCCAATCCGTACAAAACCATGGATTTTGCCAATGAGGCCGGAGAAATCCGTGCCCTGGCGGAAATGGTCAAAGGCGGCTTCGTGTTCAAGGGCTTGAAGCCGGTGAACTGGTGTTTCGACTGCGGTTCGGCCCTGGCTGAAGCGGAAGTCGAATACGCCGACAAGAAATCCGCCACCATCGATGTCGCGTTCCCGCTTGCTGACGACGCCAAACTGGCAGCGGCTTTCGGTTTGTCCGCACTGGGCAAGCCGGCGTCCATCGTGATCTGGACCACCACCCCGTGGACCATCCCGGCCAACCAGGCGCTGAACGTTCACCCGGAATTCAATTACGCGCTGGTCGACGTCGGCGACAAGTTCCTGGTCCTGGCCGAAGAGCTGGTCGAGTCCTGCCTGGCGCGCTACAACCTGCAAGGTTCGGTCGTGGCCATCGCCAAGGGCGAAACGCTGGAACTGATCAATTTCCGGCACCCGTTCTATGATCGTCTGTCCCCGGTGTATCTGGCCGACTACGTCGAACTGGGCGCCGGTACCGGCATCGTGCACTGCTCGCCCGCCTATGGCGTGGACGACTTCGTGATCTGCAAGCGTTATGGCATGGTCAACGACGACATCATCAACCCGGTGCAGAGCAACGGCGTCTATTCCGAATCGCTGGGGTTCTTCGGTGGTCAGTTCATCTTCAAGGCCAACCAGAACATCGTCGACAAGCTGGCCGAAGTCGGCAGCCTGCTGTTCACCGAAACCATCAGCCACAGCTACATGCACTGCTGGCGCCACAAGACCCCGCTGATCTACCGTGCCACCGCGCAGTGGTTCGTCGGCATGGACAAAGAACCGGCCACCGGCGAGACCCTGCGCAAGCGTGCGGTCAAAGCCATTGAAGAGACGCAGTTCGTACCGGCCTGGGGGCAGGCGCGTCTGCACTCGATGATCGCCAGCCGTCCGGACTGGTGCATCTCCCGTCAGCGCAACTGGGGCGTGCCGATCCCGTTCTTCCTGAACAAGGAAAGCGGCGACCTGCACCCACGGACCGTCGAATTGATGGAAGAAGTGGCGCAACGTGTTGAACAGGAAGGCATCGAGGCCTGGTTCAAGATGGACGCCGCCGAACTGCTCGGTGACGAAGCGCCGCAATACGACAAGATCAGCGACACCCTTGACGTCTGGTTCGACTCCGGTACCACGCACTGGCACGTCCTGCGCGGTTCGCATCCGATGGGCCACGAGACCGGCCCGCGTGCCGACCTGTACCTCGAAGGTTCCGATCAGCACCGTGGCTGGTTCCACTCATCGTTGCTGACCGGTTGCGCCATCGACAACCACGCGCCGTACCGCGAGTTGCTGACCCACGGTTTCACCGTCGACGAGAACGGCCGCAAGATGTCCAAATCCTTGGGCAACGTGATCGCGCCACAGAAGGTCAACGACACCTTGGGCGCCGACATCATGCGTCTATGGGTTTCGGCTACCGACTACTCGGGTGAAATGGCCGTGTCGGAAACCATTTTGCAGCGTAGCGCCGATGCCTACCGGCGGATCCGCAACACCGCACGTTTCCTGCTCTCCAACCTGACCGGCTTCAACCCGGCCAGCGACATCCTGCCGGCTGAAGACATGCTCGCGCTGGATCGTTGGGCGGTGGATCGCGCCTTGCTGCTGCAGCGCGAGTTGCAAGAGAACTACGGCGAATACCGCTTCTGGAACGTCTACTCCAAGGTGCACAATTTCTGCGTGCAGGAACTGGGCGGTTTCTACCTGGACATCATCAAGGACCGGCAGTACACCACGGCCGCCGACAGCACCGCACGGCGCTCCTGCCAGACCGCGCTGTTCCACATCTCCGAAGCGCTGGTGCGCTGGATCGCGCCGATCCTCGCCTTCACCGCCGACGAGCTGTGGCAATACCTGCCGGGCGAGCGTAACGAGTCGGTGATGCTCAACACCTGGTACGAAGGCCTCAGCGAACTGCCGGCAGGCTTCGAGCTGGACCGCGCCTATTGGGAGCGGGTCATGGCGGTGAAAGTGGCGGTGAACAAGGAGCTGGAAAACCTCCGCGCGGCCAAGGCCATCGGTGGCAACCTGCAGGCGGAAGTGACGCTGTATGCCGAAGAGGCGCTGGTCGCCGATCTGGCCAAGCTCAGCAACGAGCTGCGCTTCGTGCTGATCACCTCCACCGCCAGCGTGGCGCCGTTGCTACAGGCGCCGGCGGATGCGGTGGTGACCGAGGTCGCCGGCCTCAAGCTGAAAGTGGTCAAGTCCGGCCATGCCAAGTGCGCCCGTTGCTGGCACTGCCGCGAGGACGTCGGGGTCAATCCCGAGCATCCGGAAATCTGCGGTCGCTGCGTCGACAACATCAGCGGTGCCGGTGAGGTGCGTCACTATGCCTGAGGTTAGCCGTATGGGACGCTTGGCCTGGCTGTGGCTGAGCGCGCTGGTGTTCGTGCTGGATCAGGCGAGCAAGTTCTATTTCGAGGGCGCGTTGACCCTGTACCAGCAGATCGTGGTCATTCCCGACTACTTCAGCTGGACACTGGCGTACAACACCGGCGCGGCGTTCAGCTTCCTGGCCGACAGTTCGGGTTGGCAGCGCTGGTTGTTTGCGCTGATCGCCATTGGCGTCAGCGCCGTTCTGGTGGTCTGGCTCAAGCGCCTGAAGGTCGAAGAAACCTGGCTGGCCGTGGCGCTGGCATTGGTTCTGGGCGGCGCGCTGGGCAATCTGTATGACCGCGTCATGCTCGGTCATGTGGTCGATTTCATCCTGGTGCATTGGCAGAACCGCTGGTACTTCCCGGCGTTCAACATCGCCGATAGCGCCATCACGGTTGGCGCCATCCTGCTGGCCTTGGACATGTTCAAAAGCAAAAAATCCGGAGAACCCGCCCATGACTGAGTCACTCGTCACTGAGCAGCGTATTGGTCCGGACAAGGAAGTCACCCTGCATTTCGCCCTGAATCTCGACTCGGGCGAAGTGGTGGACAGCACCTTCGATAAACGGCCGGCCACCTTCAAGGTCGGCGATGGCAATCTGCTGCCGGGTTTCGAGGCCGCCTTGTTCGGCCTCAAGGCGGGCGACAAGCGCACCCTGGAAGTCGAGCCGGAGCGCGGTTTCGGTCAACCCAACCCGCAGAATGTGCAGGTCATGCCGCGCACGCAGTTCCAGGATATGGAGTTGTCCGAGGGCTTGCTGGTGATCTTCAACGACGCCGCGAACACCGAGTTGCCGGGTGTGGTCAAAGCCTTCGACGAGGCCCAGGTGACCATCGATTTCAATCACCCGCTGGCCGGCAAGACGCTGAGCTTTCAGGTCGAGATCATCTCCGTCAAACCTGCCTGAGTCGGATGGCTGATGGTTCCCATGCTCCGGTGTGGGAGCCCCGCCGGGGGCGCTCCGCGTCCCATTACACTCCGAGTCGGGGGCTCTGCTCCCTTGCCGGGGGGGGGCGTGGTTCGCCTGCCAGCCGGCCCTTGCAGGTGCCGATTCGCCCTTGGGCGGCCGGCGGCGTTAAACTCCCACTTCCAGGCCATGCGAGCCGAGACCTATACCCATGCAAATCAAACTCGCCAACCCCCGTGGCTTCTGCGCCGGTGTCGATCGCGCAATCGAAATCGTCAACCGCGCGCTGGAAGTCTTCGGCCCGCCGATCTACGTGCGCCATGAAGTGGTGCACAACAAGTTCGTGGTCGAGGATTTGCGCGCCCGTGGCGCGATCTTCGTCGAAGAACTGGATCAGGTGCCGGATGACGTCATCGTCATCTTCAGCGCCCACGGCGTGTCCCAGGCGGTGCGCCAGGAAGCCGAACAGCGAGGTCTCAAGGTGTTCGACGCGACGTGCCCGCTGGTGACCAAGGTACACATCGAGGTGGCTCGCTACAGCCGCGACGGACGCGAATGCATCCTCATCGGCCACGCCGGCCATCCCGAAGTGGAAGGCACCATGGGCCAGTACGATGCCCGCAACGGCGGCGCCATCTACCTGGTGGAAGACGAGGCAGACGTCGAACGCCTGCAGGTGCGTAACCCGGAGGCCCTGGCCTTCGTCACCCAGACCACCTTGTCGATGGATGACACCAGCCGCGTCATCGACGCCCTGCGCAGCAAGTTCCCCAGCATCGGTGGCCCACGCAAGGATGACATCTGCTACGCCACCCAGAACCGCCAGGACGCGGTGAAACAACTGGCCAGTGAATGCGATGTGCTGCTGGTGGTCGGCAGCCCGAACAGCTCCAACTCCAATCGCCTGCGCGAACTCTCCGAGCGCTTGGGCACACCGGCCTACCTGATCGATGGCGCCGAGGACCTGCAACGCAGCTGGTTCGACAATTGCCAACACATCGGCATCACCGCCGGCGCATCGGCGCCGGAGGTGTTGGTACGCGGTGTGGTGGAGCGCCTGCGCGAGTGGGGCGCGGTTGGCGCGCAAGAGCTCGATGGCCGCCCGGAGAACGTGACGTTCTCGATGCCGAAGGAGTTGCGGGTGCAAACAATTTCATAAGCACTCGGCTTGTCTCTTGTGGCTTCTAACCCGGCCTGCGCGGTTAATAATGAGTCGCCACTGCTCGCTTAGCTGGCTGTGGCATACCGTGATAGTTGCTGCAAGAAAGGCGCCTCCAGGTTGACGCGCCGCGCCGTCGCTGAAATAAATTGCGCCATTCCTCAGCGGTGAGTTGTGTTTGACTCGCAGACCAGTGGCGGCGGCAGACATGTTCAATATCTCACGCTCACCCTCATCAAGCCGGGCATTAGCGTTCGAGTCCTCTATCACGCGGTATCCACACTGCCAGCAATTGGCTTGGTGCGGAACAATGCTGACTGGTGCCCCGCGCTCGACAGCCAGGGTACGAGCAAGGGCAAAGCCCTGTCGCAAGGACTCTACATGGCTGTAAGCCAAATATTGGGCACGGAAGTTATGCCAGGCTGGCACCGCCCAGAAGCTGAGCAGCGTAATAAGGCACAGGCATATTAGTGCCTCCAGTAAAGAGGTTCCTTTCTGCATTTTGCACGTCCGTGTGCTGGGTTAAGAGAGCCTAGAAGCCTTTTCCTGAGAACGCCAATGACCTGTGGTCCGGTGATCCGCCGCGGCTATCGGGGTGTAGGTGACTGGCAAAGCTTGTCGGGCTAGGTTCTGTTCAGATCTTGGAGGAGAGCGCTCGTGAAGTGGGATAAAGGTTTCACGCTGATAGAGTTGATGGTCACCTTGACGGTGCTGGGTGTGCTACTTGCAGTGGGCGTGCCGAGCTTCGCCGATATTGTGCGCAACAATCGCTCGCAGGCTGCCGCCAACGAGCTGGTTTCGGCGCTCAACGCTGCGCGGGTTGAGGCGGTAAAGCGCGGCACCCGCGTTAGCCTGTGTCCGAGCGCTAACGGCACATCCTGCTCTGGAACTGCATGGCAGTCGGGTTGGATTGTTTTTGTCGATACGGCGGCCAGTGACACGACCAGCACCGCCACTGTTGGCACCGTTCTCAACCGCCGTACCGCGATGCCATCGGGCGCTACGGCCGCTGGCACCGCAACCTTTATCCGTTATTCGGGCCTGGGCTTCGCCCCGATCCGCGCGAATATCACAGTGCGGACCACATCCTGCACCGGCGCGAATGCCCGGACTATCTCGTTTTCGGCATCCGGTAGGATTTCCGTGCAGAAAGTGAACTGCACCTGAGGAGACGAAATGAAGCACGAAAAAGGCTTGTCCCTGATCGAGGTGTTGGTGACCTTGCTGATTACCTCGGTGGGCCTGCTCGGGCTTGCCGCCCTGCAGGCGCGCTCATTGCAATTCAATCACGGCGCCTATCTGCGCTCGCAGGCCAATATCCTCGCCTATGACATGGCCGACCGCATGCGCCTGAACAAGGATGATGCCCGCGCGAACCTGTACAACATCAGCCTTTCGGCCGACACGCCTTCGGCCTCCAATACAGTGACGACGGACCAGAGTCAGTGGTTGACGCTGATTGCCACAACGCTGCCGGCCGGCGATGGTGCCGTGAGTTGCGCCTCGAATATCTGCACGCTGACCATTCAATGGCGTGAAGCCGGGCGCGATGCCGATGACAGTTTCACTTATAAGACGCAGATATAGGGGCCTGCTATGCAAAGTTCGCAAAAAGGCTTGTCGCTGGTTGAACTGATGGTGGCGATGGTCATCGGGCTTTTCTTGATTGCCGGGGTGTCCAAGATATTCCTTGATAGCAAGAAGACTTACAGCTTCCAGCAATCGCTGGCACGTATCCAGGAAAATGGCCGCATGGCCCTGGAGTTCCTCGGGCGTGATATCCGCATGGCGGGTTATACCGGGTGCGCCAGTGGAGATTATTCTTCGACGACCAATACATTGAATAATCCCACCTCAATCAACTATGACTTTTCCCGGGGGGTGCGCGGCTATGATGTTGGGGCGAGTGTGCCGACTGAACTTTCTGCCTTGAGTCCTGCGCCTCTGGCCAATACCGACGTATTGGTAATCAAGGGGCCGGTGGGTGATGGGGTAAAGATTATTCAGAATAATAACTCTGCACAGCTGTTTGCCGAGGATAAGGGGGTCGAGGCGGGCGCCTGCACGGATGGCACTGCCAGAATCAGCGGAATCTGTCAGGGCGATATCTTGATGGTGGCGGATTGCACTAAGGCCCGAATTTTTCAAGCGGGCAACATTCAGCAGACCGGCCAGCCCAATGAGTTCAACCTGACCCACCCCGCCTCGGGTACTCCGGGTAATGCCATCAGTTCCTGGGGTGGCGCGAGTGCGCCGGACTCTGAGAGATTCGGCGCCGACTCTGAAATCATCAAGATGAATACGGTGTATTACTACATCGCCAACGGCGCCAGTGGGCAGCCTGCGCTCTGGCAGTCGATTGTTCCGGGTGTGGCTCAGGAGATTCTCGAGGGTGTGGAGAGTCTGCAGCTGCTCTATGGGCGCGATACCGGGACGGATTTTGTGCCCGATCAATATGACACCGCCACCGCTGTAAGTTCAGCGACTGCTTGGGACAAGGTGGGTGCCATTCGCGTGCAGTTATTAATGCGTAGTATCGAAGACAATGTGACGGACGCTGTCCAGCCATATAGCTTCGATGGCGCCAGCGTAACTCCAACGGACAAACGCTTACGCCATGTCTTTGTTTCTACTATCGGTGTGAGGGCGAAAATGCCATGAATCAATCTATCGCAAGCCCTTATGGCCGTCAGCGTGGCGCCACCCTGATTGTGGCGCTGGTGCTGTTGCTGATATTGACCCTGATCGGCGTGGCGGGCATGCAGGACACCACCCTGCAGGAAAAGATGGTCGGCAATATGCGTGACCGTAACTTGGCCTTCCAGGCGGCCGAGGCAGCCTTGCGTGGTGGCGAGAGATATCTGCAGTCGGCTACCTTGCCAGGGTTCAATAATACGGGCGGGCTCATTAATAAGAATTATGTTATTCCCACGTTAAATATTCGTCTGCGAGCAGGTGACCCAACTTTCTGGGAATCCTATCCCTGGTCGTCAAATTCGCGCACCTATTCCTCGACTTCGACCTACAGCGAACTGAGCGCTGCGCCGCGTTATGTGGTTGAAGAAGTACCCACGGTATTTTCCACGCCGGGCGAAAGCATGAAGTTCGGCGTACTCAAGGAAGTTAAAAGTTATCGGGTGACTGCGAAGGCCGTGGGCGGCACGACCGATGCGGTAGTGATTCTGCAGTCGACTTATCGTCGGCAGGGAGGCTAGATCGTGAACAAAATCAAATCTTTCGCACTGGGTGCTGTTCTGGCCGCTTATGCCGCCTCTCCGGCGTGGGCTTTGGATATTGCCGATGTGCCGTTGTTTCAGTCGACGACTGTTGCCCCTAATGTGGTCATGTTGCTGGATGACTCGGGAAGTATGCGGCATGCCATCTGGGCGGATGGCTACGACAATAATCATAACTATATATTGAATGGTGGTTCTGGTTCTGCTCAATATTCCAATGACGATAACTTCTACGATCTTGCTGCTCAAGGTAGTCAAATTGCGAAGTCGACCATGTGGCGCGGTGGCTGTGCCAGCGGATTCGACAAGATCCGGCTGGATGGCGTCACGGAGAAGTGTCTGAAGTTTCCTGATCCGATTGGCAATGATGAGACTTGGTTTGTGCCGAATTATGTGGCCTATCTGGCTAGAACCTATACCGATGGCACTGATCTGACTGCGGTGGCGGCGGTTCCAAATGATTATCGGATGAATGTTCTTAAAAGTGCTGCTAAGGGTATTGTGACTAACAATCCCAGTATGCGCTTCGGTGCATTCAGTTTCGCTGGTCGGGAGGGTGGAGAGTTGGAAGCAGCGGTTGGCTCTACGCAGTCAACGCTAGCGTCTAAGATTGATGGGTTGAGTCCGAGCAGCTCTACGCCGCTGGCCGAAGCCTATTATGAAGTGACCCGCTATATGCGCGGCCTGGACAGCTACACCAGTCCGCAGCAATACCGCTGCCAGAAGAACTTTGGTGTGGTGATCACCGACGGCCTGCCAACTTATGACACAACCTTTCCGACGGGTGATCCCGATGATGTTCTGGATACCAGCAAGGCACTTCCAGATTGGGATGGTTTGTCCCCGACCACCACTACGCTGACCCCTGCGCCGCAATATTCGGATGGCTATCGCCCCTCCGGGTCAGGTGAGAATGATGAAGGCTATTCACTGTATCTGGACGATCTGGCCAAGTTCGCCTACGACATAGACTTCAAGCGCACAGGTAATGACACTTTTAATGTCAGCTACGAAGATCCAGCCTTTGTCAAACAGAACATGCAGACCTACACCGTTGGCTTCTCGGTAGCCAACCAGATGCTGCAGGACGCCGCCGAGTATGGCCATGGGCAGTACTTTACGGCCAACAACGCAGCGCAGTTGAGTACGGCGCTGAGCCAGGCGATTCAGTCGATCAAGAACCAGACCAGTTCCGCCGCCGCCATCGCCACCAACTCCACCCGTCTCGATACGGACACGCTGATTTACCAAGCGAAGTTCAATAGTGGCGACTGGAGTGGCGAGCTGATCGCCTACGGCATCAACAGCAACGGCACCGTGGGCGCTGCGCGCTGGCGGACCGGCACTTCCGGACTTATCCCCTCTTCTACGAGCAGAAATGTGTATACCTACACGGGCGCCGCAGGTGTGCCCTTCTTGTGGACCAACCTGACCGCTGCGCAGAAAACGGATCTGAGCGTGGTCGATGCGGACAATGATGGTCCGAAGGTAGTGAACTGGCTGCGCGGTGGCAGTTCGGGCGCCACCTTGTCCGACAACGAGGTGTTGCGCACCCGCAGCACCGTGCTTGGCGATATCGTCAACTCGGACCCGGTGTTCGTGGGTGCACAGAATTATGGTTATACCGTGCCCAACGTTGTAACAGATACTACCGAGCCGGCGGACAGTTACCAGGCGTACCTGGACAGCAAGGGCGCGACGGGTGCTACCAAACTGGTCATGGTCGGTGCCAACGATGGCATGCTGCATGCCTTCGACGCGGAAACCGGCAGTGAGCAGTTTGCCTATGTGCCGGCTTCGCTGTTCAAGCAAAGAACCGGCACTCCGGGTGACACCCCCGGCCTGCGTCACCTGACCAAGAGCAATTACACCCATAAGTACTATGTGGATGGCTCGATCGGCGTGGGCGATGTCTATGCGGGCAGTGCCTGGAAGACTTATGCGATCGGCGGCTTGGGCGCCGGTGGGCGGGGTATTTATGGGCTGAACATCACCAGTCCGGGGAGTTTCTCCGCCAGCGATGTGCTATGGGAAATCACCGCGCCGGATACCAATGACAGCAACAATAACTGGAATGACCTGGGTTACACCTATGGTCCGCCGGTAATCGCCCGCACCCAGGACGATACCTGGGTGGCTATCTTCAGTAACGGCTATGACAGCAACACCGGCCGTGCGGCGCTCTATGTGGTCAATGCGACGACTGGGGCGTTTATCAAAAAAATAGTCGTTGATACCGACACCATCGCAGATACTGCTAATGGGCTTTCCGCGCCAGCGGTGATGGTGGATGCCAATCGTCGTGTTACCTATGTATATGCCGGCGATTTGCAAGGCAATCTGTGGAAGTTTGATCTTTCAAGTACCTCATCGGCAAGCTGGGGTGTTTTCAAAACCTCGGGAAATGGTACTAGTACGGTCAGTGTTCCGCTGTTTACCGCCAAGAACGCATCGAATCAGCTTCAGCCCATCACCTCGGGTCTCGAAATCGGTTCGCATCCTACCAGCGGTGGGTTGATGATCTATTTCGGCACCGGCAAGTACTTTGAAAATGCCGATAATACGGTGGGTGGCAGTCCGCAGATGCAGAGTTTCTATGGCATCTGGGATAAACCGGCTTCCGGTAATAGCCTGAATGGCTGGGAGATTAGCGCTCGGAGTGAGTTGCAGGCACAGCGGATTCAGTATGAGTCGGGCGACTACCGGACGGTTAGCAAGACAGCGATCACCTGGACGAACAAGCGCGGCTGGTTTATGGATTTGGGCTCTCCGTCGGGGGCAAGTAACGTTGCCTCGGGCGAGCGGGCAGTCAGTCTGCCCTTGCTGCGCGCCGGGCGGATCATCTTCACCACGGTGATCCCCTCCGCCGACCCGTGCCTGGCGGGCGGTACCAGTTGGCTGATGGAGCTGGATGCCTTTACCGGTGGCAATTTGAACTATGCGGTGCTGGATACCAATGGCGATGGCGAATTCAACAGTGCCGATAAGGTAGCCTGTGGCACGGCTACCTGTGATCCTGGCGGCATGCGCTCGCGGGAGGGCATCATCAAGACCCCGGGCATCGTCTCCGCGGGCGACACCGAGTACAAATACTCGGGTGGCTCATCGGGTAACATCTTGGTGATTACCGAGAAGGGCTCAAGCAAAGAAGGAAGAATGTCATGGCGGCAATTACGGTGAGTCCTAGCTCGCGCGGCTTTACCTTGATCGAGTTGATGATCGTCGTAGCTATCGTCGGGATACTGGCGGCTATTGCTTACCCGAGCTACATGGACTATGTGCGCAAGGCCAATCGTACGGACGCTAAAACAGCGTTGCTGCAAACGACGCAAACGTTGGAGCGTTGCTTCACCCAATACAGTGCCTATGACAATGCCAACTGCTCGGTGGCCAATGGCGGAACGGTCAATTCAGCCGAGGGGTTTTATACGGTGGGTGTGGTTAGTGCAGCCACGACCTATACCCTCACCGCCACCCCTGTTGCAGGCAGAGCACAGGCCAGCGATGCGAAGTGCACGACCCTGACGCTCAATAATCTGGGGGTGAAGGGCGCGACGGGAACGGCTACAACTGAGTGTTGGTAGTATCCATGAGTCCAGGGGCCTGCTTGTCAGGCCCTTCTTTATTGGAGAGTCGCAAGGGTGAAGGCGGTTTGCGTTGGTGGTGGGGTTATTGGCCTGTTGAGTGCCTTGAATCTAGCGAAATCTGGAGCGGAAGTTTGCGTGCTGGAGTGTGCTGCTGTGGGCCGGGAGTCTTCCTGGGCCGGTGGCGGCATCGTTTCTCCGCTTTACCCCTGGCGCTATAGCGCAGCCGTTACGGCATTGGCGCATTGGTCGCAGGATTTTTATCCGCGCTTGGGTGAGCAGTTGCTGGCGCAAACGGGCGTTGATCCCGAGGTGCGTGTCACGGGGTTGTACTGGCTGGATCTGGATGACGAGGCCGAGGCGCTCGCTTGGGCGCAGAGCCAGGGGCGGCCGCTGATGGCGGTGGATATCGCCTCGGTGTATCAGGCGGTGCCGGTGCTTGGTGGTGGTTTTTCCCGTGCGGTGCATATGAAGGACATCGCCAATGTACGCAACCCTCGGTTGATCAAGGCACTGCGTGCAGCCTTGTTGCGCATGCCGAACGTAACCTTGCGCGAGCAGTGTGCGGTCAGCGGTTTTGTGCGTGAGGGTGGGCGCATCAGCGGTGTGCGTACCGCTGATGGCGATATCCATGCGGATCGGGTGGTGATCGCAGCGGGGGCCTGGAGCGCTGAGTTGTTGTCCAGCCTCGGGGTCGAGCTACCGGTCGAGCCGGTCAAGGGGCAGATGATTCTCTACAAGTGCGCTGAAGATTTTCTGCCGAGCATGGTGTTGGCCAAAGGGCGTTATGCCATTCCGCGTAAGGACGGGCATATCCTGATTGGCAGCACGTTGGAGCATGCCGGCTTCGACAAGACGCCCACCGAGGATGCGTTGGCCAGTCTCAAGGCGTCGGCGGTCGAGTTGTTGCCGGCGTTGGCCGATGCCGAGGTGGTGGGGCATTGGGCCGGGTTGCGGCCGGGTTCGCCGGAGGGGATTCCCTTTATCGGGCCGGTGCCCGGTTTCGATGGGCTTTGGTTGAACTGCGGGCATTACCGCAATGGTCTGGTCCTGGCCCCGGCATCCTGCCAGTTGTTGGTGGACTTGATGCTGGGGCGCGAGCCGATTGTCGATCCTGCGCCCTATGCGCCGGAAAAGCGGATTGGTTTGTCCTCTTGCCAAGCTTCGTTCTGAGGGGGGGCGGTAGTTGATCTCGCAGCGGTGGATTACGCTGCGCTATTCCACCCTGCGTATGGGCTCCCTGGAGGGGCTCAATCCACGCCCAGTTTCTTCAGGCGGTAGCGCAGCGAGCGGAACGTCAGGCCCAGGCGTTGTGCGGCTGCGGTGCGGTTCCAGCGGGTTTCTTCCAGGGCCTGCATGATCAGTTTGCGTTCGATGTTTTCCAGGTAATCTTCGAGGTTGTCGATTTGCGCCAGGCTGGCTTCGCCGCTATCGGCACTGCCGGCAGTGTCCGCCAGGCGCAGGTCACTGGCCTGGATCTGGTCGTCTTCGCAGAGGGTGTAGGCGCGCTCGAGCATGTTCTCGAGTTCGCGCACGTTGCCGGGAAAACGGTAGTTCTTCAGTTTTTCCAGGGCGTCGGCGTCGAGCTTGGCGGCGGCCAGGCCGGTACCTTCGGCCAAACGTTTGAGCATGACTTCGGTCAGGTGGGCGATGTCTTCGCGGCGCTCGCGCAGGGGCGGTACGCGCAATTCGATCACGTTCAGGCGGTAGTAGAGGTCCTGGCGAAAGCGCCCGGCGGCGACTTCGGCAGCGAGATCCTTGTGGGTGGCGCAGAGGATGCGCACGTCCACCACCAATTCCTGCTGGCCGCCGACGGCGCGCACCGCCTTTTCCTGAATCGCGCGCAGCAGCTTGACCTGCATCGGCAGTGGCAGGTCGGCCACTTCGTCGAGGAACAGGCTGCCGCCATTGGCGGCCTGGAACAGCCCCTGTTTGTCCTCGATGGCGCCGGTGAAGCTGCCTTTCTTGTGGCCGAAGAACTCGCTTTCCATCAGTTCCGAGGGGATCGCGCCGCAGTTCACCGGCACGAACGGCTGCTCGATGCGCGGCCCTTGTTCGTGGATCAGACGCGCAACCAGTTCCTTGCCGCTGCCCGACTCGCCACTGATATACACCGGCGCCTGGCTGCGGGCGAGTTTGATGATCTGCTTGCGCAGGGCGCGCATGGGCGGCGAGTCGCCGAGCAGGCGGTTGTCTACCGGCATTTCTTCATCGGCCGGCGTGCGCAGGCGCAGGGCGGTGGCGACCAGTTCGCGCAGGCGGCCAAGGTCCACCGGCTTGGTCAGGAAGTCGAACGCGCCGGCCTTCAGGGCGTTGATCGCGGTATCCAGGCTGCCGTAAGCGGTGATCATCGCCACCGGCACCTGCGGATGGCGCTGGAGAATATGCTGCACCAGTTCCAGGCCCGTGCCATCGGGCAGGCGCATGTCGGTCAGGCACAGGTCAAAGGGTTCGCGGGCCAGCCACTCGCGGGCTTCCTTGACGTTGCGCGCGCTACGGGTGTCGAGCTTCATCCGCCCCAGGGTGATTTCCAGGAGTTCGCGGATATCGGGCTCGTCGTCGACGATCAGGGCTCTCTGCCGTGCGGTCATGGTCAGCTCAGTTTGCGCGGGTGGGCGAAGGTGATGCGGAAGCAACTGCCGCCGACCTCACGGGTTTTGTAGTCGAGCCGGGCTTGGTTGCTCTCGCACAGCTCGCGTGAAATATACAGGCCCAGGCCGGTGCCTTTGTTTTCCGTGGTGTAGAAGGGCTCGAAAATATGCTGCAGCTGTTCGGGCGGCACACCGGGGCCATTATCCAGCACCTCGAGCACGGGCAGGTCGCTGTCTGCGTCGCGAAACAGCTTGAGCCAGACCTGGCCCTGTTTGTGTTGTAGCGCGCTGTAGCGCAAGCCGTTTTGTACCAGATTGGTGAGTACCTGAGTGAGTTGATGCGGGTCCATGCGGGTCTGGATAGTGCTACCGGCGGTTTCCAGGTGCAGCAACTGATTGGCGTTGGCGGCACTGCGAAATTCGCTGGCAAAACGGTGCAGCCAGTATTTCAAATCCAGTAGCTGCGGTTCGGCCTGGCGGCGCCGCGAGAGTTGCAGGACGTTCTCGATGACCAGGTTCATGCGCCGCGAATGATCCTGAATGATTTGCGCCAGGCGCTGGTCCGGGCCCTCCAGCGCTTCCGACTCCTGCAGCAGTTGCGCGGCGTGGCTGATGGCGCCGAGCGGGTTGCGGATCTCATGGGCGATGCCGGCGGTCAAGCGGCCGAGCGAGGCGAGCTTGAGTTGTTGCGCTTGCTGGGCGATTTGCGAGATGTCATCGAGAAACACCAAGGTGTGGCGCTGCTCGCCGCGTTGCAGGGTGACGAAACTGGGTTGCAGGACCGGGCCGTCGGCGAACGCTTGCAGGCTGGCGGGGCGCAGTGTCGGGTTATGCAGCCATTGCTGTCGGCGTTTGACCAGCTCGGGGCAGAGTGGGTCAAGCACTTTGCCGACCAGCGCATCGCGGCCCAGCAGGTTCAGTGCGCCCTGGTTGGCCAGCAGTACATGATGCCGGGCATCCAGAACCAGGATGCCGGTACGCATGCGTTGCAGAATCTGTGCGTTGAGCGCTTCCAGGTTGGCGACATCGGCGGCGCGCTGTTCGGCCAGGCTCTCGCTGACTTGCAGGCGGCGGGTCAGGCCCTGAACGAAGAGTGCGGCGGCAAAGCACAGCGCGCCCAGCGCGCCCGCTTGTAAATATTGCGCGCTGGCGGCGGGATTCCTCAGGCTGAGGTAGAAGGTCAGGTAGATCAGGCCAATGGTCGCGATCGCGGCGATCAGCAGGCCGATCCGCCCGCGCAGCAGGATATTGGCGATGGCGACCGCAACAATCAGCAGGTTGCCAATCCCGCTGGGGGTGCCGCCGGCGGCGTAGAACAGCCCGGAGAGCAAAATCACGTCGACCAGCGCCAGGCTGAAAACCTGCAGCAGGTGTTGTGGCCGGCGCACCAGCAGCGCGAACAGGGCATTGAGGCCCAGATAGAGCCAGCTGCCGTAGCGGAACAGCTTGTCATTGGCGAGGTCGAGCAGTTGATCGTCGAGGTTGCTGGAAATCAGCAACACCAGCGCCAGACCAATCAGCAGTCGGTAGAAGTGGTACAGCCGCAGAACGCGCAGGCCCTGTTGGCCGCTCAGTGCCAGTGCTTCAGCGACCACCGTGCTGGGCGCCTTTTTCGAGGTGGGCCTGGCTGCAGAACCATTGCTGGTCGTGCTGGAGGGCATGGGCGCTAGGCACATGCACGCCGCAATGGGCGCAACGCACCATGGGCGTGGCGGCATCCGCTTTCGGCTTGGGGCGGGCAGGGCGATTGAAGCGGCGCCATAGCCAGAAGGCGATAGCGATCAATGCGATCCAGAACAACAGGCGGCCCATAATGCGCTCTTCTTTTATAGAAGCTGGCAGTTTAGCCAAGGACGACGCGCCAGCACAGCTGCCAAGTCGTATGCTGTGCGTTGTTTCCGCTAGTGCCGATGCGGGAGAATGACAGATCTGTAGCGTGCACTTGTCCACTGGATGAGGGGTGCGTGCAACTTTATCTGTGGAGGCCATGATGAGCCAAACCCTGCGGGTCGTAATGGCCCAACTGAATCTGCGAGTGGGTGATGTGCACGGCAATGTCGAACGCCTCATCGAGGCCGCCTGCAGTGCCCGCGATCAGTGGCAAGCGGATGTCATCGTGTTCCCGGAGCTGGCGCTGTGCGGCTATCCGCCGGAAGACTTGCTGCTGCGTTCGAGCATGCAGCGCCGGATCGAGCAAGGCCTGCAACGTCTGAAGGATGAGGTGCGCGGTATCTATCTGGTGGTCGGCTACCCCTGGCTGGAGGGCGAGCTGCGCTACAACGCCTGCGCGGCCATCGCCGACGGCGAGTTGCTGGCGACTTACTACAAGCAGAAGCTGCCAAATTATCGGGTGTTCGACGAGAAGCGCTATTTCGTCCCCGGTAACGAGGTCTGCGTGCTGGAGATCAAGGGCATCCCGCTGGCGCTGACGATCTGCGAGGACATCTGGTTTACCGAACCGGTCGCGCAGGCGCGGGCGGCCGGCGCCAAGCTGATGCTCAGCCTGAACGCCTCGCCTTTCCATCTGGACAAGCAGCGCGAGCGTGAAGAAGTGCTGGCCGAGCGGGCAGTCGAAGGCGGCATGCCGATTGTCTATGTCAACCAGGTTGGCGGGCAGGATGAATTGGTGTTCGACGGCGGCAGCTGCGTCATGGGCGCCGATGGGCAGATCAGCCAGCGCGCGCCGGCCTTCAGCGAAGGCCTGTATCCGGTTGACCTGGCTTTCGATGGCGAGCTGGTGACGCCGCGGCCCGCCAGTTGTGCGCCGCTGCCGGAGCTTGAAGCCAGTGTCTATCAGGCGCTGGTCACGGGCGTGCGTGACTATGTGCAGAAAAATGGCTTCAAGGGCGTGATCCTTGGCTTGTCCGGCGGTATCGACTCGGCGTTGACCCTGGCCGTGGCGGTCGATGCCCTCGGCGCCGAACGGGTCGAGGCGGTGATGATGCCGTATCGCTACACCGCGCAAATCAGCCTGGAGGATGCCGAAGCCGAAGCCAAAGCGCTGGCGGTGACTTACCGCGTGCTGCCGATAGCGCCAATGGTCGAGGCCTTTATGGGCACGTTGGCGCCGGTCTTCGAGGGGCTGGCGCGCGACACCACCGAAGAGAACCTGCAGGCCCGCTGCCGCGGCACCCTGCTGATGGCGATTTCGAACAAGAAGGGCTACCTGGTGCTGACCACGGGCAACAAGAGCGAGATGGCGGTGGGTTACGCGACCCTCTATGGCGACATGGCCGGCGGTTTCGATGTACTCAAGGATGTGCCCAAGACCTTGGTGTTCCGTCTCTGCGAATACCGCAACACGCTGGGTGCGGTGATCCCGCAGCGGGTGATCGACCGCCCGCCGTCCGCCGAACTGGCGCCCGATCAGAAGGACGAGGACTCGCTGCCGCCTTATCCGGTGCTCGACGAGATCTTGAAGTTGTACGTCGAGTACGACCTGTCGGCCAATGCCATCATTGCCGAGGGTTTCGATGAGGACACGGTCAAGCGGGTGCTGCGCCTGGTCGATCTCAACGAGTACAAGCGCCGGCAGGCGGCGGTGGGTGTGCGGGTGACCCAGCGCGGTTTCGGTCGCGATCGACGTTATCCGATCACCTCGGGCTGGCGGCTTGGCGACTAGTTTTGTAGGGGGGTTAGCCGCTCAGCGGCGTAACCCGCCACCGCTGCCGCCAGGCAACGCCACGTACCGGCTGCTGGTGGGTTACGCCTACGGCTAACCCACCCTACGGATAAAGCAAAACAAAAAAGGGAGGCCAATGGCCTCCCTTTTTTACTTCGGTTACTTCAATCGAAGACGCCGAAGGTCATGTAGCTGAACCACGAGCGGTCGTCATTGTTGCCTTCCGCTTCGCGTTCTTCTTCCACTTCGCTGCTCTGGTTTTCCGGCTGCAGTTCGTCCGGGATTTCTTCCTCGGCATCTTCGTATTGCTTGATCACGTCCTGGCTGGCGCGGGTTTCGCCCGGTGGCAGGGGGGCATCGCTTTCGATCAGACCGAGGGTGGCTTTGCTCAACCAGGAGCGATTATCGGCTTCGTCTTCCAGCGGGACGAACTGGCCGTCGACCAGGCTCGGGTGATCCGGGTAGTTCAGTTTCAGGGTTTCCAGGCTGGTCGTTGCCAGGTCGTTCAGGGCCAGGCGCTGGTAGGCCTCGGTCATGATCGCCAGGCCATCGCCGACGGCCGGGGTTTCCTGGAAGTTTTCGACCACATAGCGGCCACGGTTGGCGGCGGCGACATAGGCCTGACGTTTCAGGTAGTAATGGCCGACGTGCACTTCATAGGCGGCCAGCAGGTTGCGCAGGTAGATCATGCGCTGCTTGGCGTCCGGCGAGTAACGGCTGTTGGGGTAGCGGCTGGTGAGTTGGGCGAACTCGTTGAAGGAGTCGCGCGCAGCGCCCGGGTCGCGCTTGGTCATGTCCAGCGGCAGGAAGCGCGCCAGCAGGCCGCGGTCTTGGTCGAAGGCGGCCAGGCCCTTCAGGTAGTAGGCGTAGTCGACGTTGGCGTGCTGCGGGTGCAGGCGGATAAAGCGCTCGGCGGCGGACTTGGCGGCCTCCGGCTCCATATTCTTGTAGTAGGCGTAGATCAGCTCCAGTTGCGCCTGCTCGGCATAGCGCCCGAACGGGTAGCGCGACTCGAGTGCTTTCAGCTTGTTGACTGCGCTGGTGTAACTTTTATTGTCCAGATCGGCCTGTGCCTGCTGGTACAGCTCGGTCTCACTCAGGTTCTCATCGACAACATCATTGGAAGAACAAGCAACGTTGAGTGCGAGGATGGCGATCAGCAGCAGGTGTTTCACTTGCATGGCGGCTTGCGTCCCTGTGACGGCTGGCTGTCTTGGGCAGAGCCGTCCTGTTATGATGGGCGCCCCGGTACCCCGGGACAAAGACGCCGTATTTAACCACAAGCGCGTAGCTGAAACCAAAGGCTACGCCGCGCTGTTACCGAGCATGCCCCCAATTAATACACAAGCGATTGAAATGCGCGCCGAGGTGCCGTCCGAACTGGGCGGGCAACGTCTCGATCAAGTGGCCGCACAACTCTTCTCCGAGCACTCGCGTTCGCGCCTATCCGCCTGGATCAAAGACGGCTGCCTGACGGTCGACGGTGCGGTGCTGCGTCCGCGGGATATCGTGCATGGCGGCAGCGTGCTGCAGTTGGCGGCCGAGCAGGAAGCCCAGGGCGAATGGATTGCTCAGGACATCGAACTGGATATCGTCTACGAAGACGAGCACCTACTGGTGATCAACAAGCCGGCAGGCCTGGTCGTGCACCCGGCGGCCGGGCATCAGGACGGCACGCTGCTGAACGCGCTGCTGCACCATATCCCGGAGATCATCAACGTGCCGCGCGCCGGCATCGTCCATCGCCTGGACAAAGACACCACCGGGCTGATGGTGGTGGCCAAGACCCTGCAGGCGCAGACCAACCTGGTCGATCAACTGCAAAAGCGTTCGGTCAGCCGGATCTACGAGTGCATCGTGATCGGCGTGATCACCGCTGGCGGCAAGATCGACGCGCCGATCGGTCGGCATGGTCAGCAGCGCCAGCGCATGGCCGTGATGGAAGGCGGCAAGCAAGCCATCAGTCATTACCGCGTGCTCGAGCGCTTCCGCTCGCACACCCACGCCCGGGTCAAGCTGGAAACCGGCCGCACCCACCAAATCCGTGTGCACATGGCCCACGTGAACTTCCCGCTGGTCGGCGACCCGGCCTACGGCGGACGTTTCCGTATTCCGCCGGCCGCGAGCCCGACCATGGTTCAAGCGCTGAAGGATTTCCCCCGCCAAGCCCTGCACGCGCGCTTCCTGGAGCTGGATCACCCGGTCACCGGCCAGCGCATGAAGTGGGAGTCGCCGTTGCCGGATGACTTCAACTGGCTCTTGACGCTGCTGCGTCAGGATCGCGAAGCCTTTGTCGGCTGAATGAACGACCGGGCGAGTGACTGGCTGACGCCGGATTGGCCTGCCCCGGCGCGGGTCAAGGCCTGTGTCACCACCCGCGCCGGTGGCGTCAGCCGTGCTCCTTTCGATACCTTCAATCTCGGCGATCACGTCGAGGATGAGCCCGCCGCCGTCGCGCAAAACCGTCAGCGCCTGACTGCGCAACTGGGCTGTCAACCTGCCTGGTTGCGCCAGGTGCACGGGATTGCCGTGGCGCCGGCTGATCCGCGCCTGGTGGTTGAGGCCGACGCCAATTGGACGAGCACGCCGGGCATCGCCTGTACGGCGATGACCGCCGATTGTCTGCCTGCCCTGTTTTGCGACCGCGCCGGTAGCCGTGTGGCAGCGGCGCATGCCGGTTGGCGTGGGTTGGTCGGCGGGGTGCTGGAGGCCACACTGGATACGCTGGCGCTGCCGGCCGACGAGGTGCTGGTATGGCTGGGGCCGGCGATTGGCCCACAAGCCTTCGAAGTCGGGGCGGAGGTGCGCGAGGCTTTCATTGCGCTGCATCCGCTAGCCGCGGCGGCGTTCCTGCCGAGCCACAATGCCGGGCGCTTCATGGCGGATATCTATGCCTTGGCACGCGTGCGGCTGGCGGCCCGTGGCGTCACCGCCGTGTATGGCGGCGGTTTCTGCACGGTCAGCGACCCGCGCTTCTATTCCTACCGGCGCAATCCGCGCACCGGCCGTTTCGCCTCGTTGGTCTGGCTGGCGCCCTGAACCGGTCCGCCTGCTGACGAAGCCCAGCCGTTGCTTGCCGGGTTTCGGCAAAACGCTGCTTGCGCCCAGTCTGGGATTGATCCTCGTCAATCCGCCTTACCTTGAATCCCGCACAATCGGCCTCATCTACTCTGGTATCTCGGCAGGCTTTCATCAGAGGCACGCTCATCGCGCCGGCCTGCTCTTTTAAAGGAAGGATGAATCCATGCGAATTGACCGTTTAACCAGCAAGTTGCAATTGGCGTTGTCCGATGCCCAGTCCATTGCGGTCGGCCTTGATCACTCGGCGATCGAGCCGTTGCACCTGATGCAGGCGTTGCTCGAACAGCAGGGTGGCTCGATCAAGCCGCTGCTGATGCAGGTTGGCTTCGATGTCAACAGCCTGCGCCAGGCGCTGACCCAGTCGCTCGACCAGCTGCCGAAAATCCAGAGCCCGACTGGCGATGTGAACCTGTCGCAGGATCTGGCGCGCCTGCTCAACCAGGCGGATCGCCTGTCGCAGCAGAAGGGTGATCAATTCATCTCCAGTGAGCTGGTGCTGCTCGCCGCGCTGGACGATAACACCAAGCTCGGCAAGCTCTTGCTTGGCCAGGGTGTGAGCAAGAAGGCCCTGGAAAACGCCGTCAGCAACCTGCGCGGTGGCGATGCGGTGAATGACCCTAACGTCGAAGAGTCGCGCCAGGCGCTGGATAAATACACCGTCGACCTGACCAAGCGTGCCGAAGACGGCAAGCTCGACCCGGTCATCGGCCGCGACGATGAGATTCGCCGCACCATCCAGGTGCTGCAGCGGCGAACCAAGAACAACCCGGTATTGATCGGTGAGCCGGGCGTCGGCAAAACCGCGATCGCCGAAGGGCTGGCACAACGGATCGTCAACGGCGAAGTGCCGGATGGGCTGAAAGACAAGCGCCTGCTTTCGCTCGACATGGGCTCGCTGATCGCCGGCGCCAAGTTCCGTGGCGAATTCGAGGAACGCTTGAAAGCGGTGCTCAATGAGCTGTCCAAGCAGGAAGGCCGGATCATTCTGTTTATCGACGAGCTGCACACCATGGTCGGCGCGGGCAAGGCCGAAGGGGCGATGGACGCCGGCAACATGCTCAAGCCCTCGCTGGCGCGTGGCGAGTTGCACTGCATCGGCGCCACCACGCTGAATGAGTACCGCCAATACATTGAAAAGGATGCGGCCCTCGAGCGGCGTTTCCAGAAAGTGTTGGTCAACGAGCCCACCGAAGAGGACACCATTGCCATTCTGCGTGGTCTCAAGGAGCGCTACGAGGTGCACCACCGGGTGGCGATTACCGACGGCGCAATTATCGCGGCGGCGAAGTTGAGCCACCGCTACATCACCGACCGCCAATTGCCGGACAAGGCCATCGACCTGATCGATGAAGCGGCCAGCCGGATTCGCATGGAGATCGACTCCAAGCCGGAAGTGCTGGATCGCCTGGAGCGTCGGCTGATCCAGCTGAAGGTCGAGCGCGAAGCGTTGAAGAAGGAAGACGATGAGGCGACCCTCAAGCGTTTGGAAAAGCTGAAGGAAGAAATCGCCCGGCTGGAGCGCGAGTACGCCGACCTGGAAGAGATCTGGAAGTCGGAGAAGGCTGAAGTCCAAGGCTCGGCGCAGATCCAGCAGCAGATCGAGCAGGCCCGTCAGGAGCTGGAGGCGGCGCGGCGCAAGAGCGATCTGGAACAGATGGCGAAGTTGCAGTACAGCATCATTCCCGACCTCGAGCGCAGCCTGCAGATGGTCGATCAACACGGCAAGACGGAAAACCAGCTGCTGCGCAGTAAGGTCACCGAGGAAGAAATCGCCGAGGTGGTGTCCAAGTGGACTGGCATCCCGGTGTCGAAGATGCTCGAAGGCGAGCGCGACAAGCTGCTGAAGATGGAAGGCTTGTTGCATCAGCGGGTGATCGGCCAGAACGAGGCCGTGGTGGCGGTGGCCAATGCGGTACGGCGCTCGCGCGCCGGGCTGTCCGACCCGAATCGGCCGAGTGGTTCATTCCTCTTCCTCGGCCCTACCGGGGTCGGCAAGACCGAGCTGTGCAAGGCGCTGGCCGAGTTCCTCTTCGATACCGAAGAGGCGCTGGTGCGGATCGACATGTCCGAGTTCATGGAGAAACACTCGGTTGCCCGCTTGATCGGTGCGCCACCGGGTTATGTGGGTTACGAGGAGGGCGGTTACCTGACCGAGGCGGTGCGCCGCAAACCCTACTCCGTGGTGCTGCTGGATGAGGTGGAGAAGGCCCATCCGGATGTCTTCAACGTGCTCCTGCAGGTGCTGGAAGATGGTCGCCTGACCGACAGTCACGGGCGCACCGTGGATTTTCGCAATACGGTGATCGTGATGACGTCGAACCTGGGGTCGGCGCAGATCCAGGAGCTGGTCGGTGATCCCGAGGCGCAACGGGCGGCGGTGATGGATGCGGTGAGTACGCATTTCCGGCCGGAGTTCGTCAACCGGATCGATGAGGTGGTGGTGTTCGAGCCGCTGGCGCGGGAGCAGATCGCCGGTATTGCCGAAATTCAGCTGGGCCGCTTGCGTAAGCGTCTGGTTGAGCGTGAGCTCGATCTGCAGCTGAGCAGTGAGGCCCTGGATAAGCTGATCGCCATTGGCTACGACCCGGTGTATGGCGCGCGGCCGTTGAAGCGCGCGATCCAGCGTTGGATCGAGAACCCGCTGGCGCAACTGATCCTGGCCGGCAAGTTCGCTCCCGGGGTGACGGTCACGGGTACGGTTGAAGGTGACGAGATCGTCTTTGCCTAAGGCTGTTGCCCAGACATACACACAAAGCCCGGCGTTTGCCGGGCTTTGTGTGTATTGAAGCTTGGTCGGCGCGCATGCCTCTAAGCAGGCAGGGAGCCGGCATTCACAGGTGTCGCAGCAGCACGTCCAGAGCTACGGCCTGATCTTCCGCCAGGTCGATGATATGAAAGCCCGCCCAGCAATGCTGGCCATCTGCGCCGGGGCGGCTCCACAGGCAGTCGGCGCCCAGTCTTACCTCGCTGACCCCCTCGACCGCGTGCGCCGCGACCAGCCGACATTCGAGCAGGGAGTCGGCAACCTGTGGGCTGTCGCTGAACAGCATGAAGCCGTCGGCAGAGAGGTCGACCACCCGGCCCAGGCGCTCTTCGGTATTCAGGTCGAAGACTTCCAGCTGCAGCTCGGTGGTGTGACGGCTGTGCTGACGACGATCTTCCATTACGGCTCCTTAAGTGGGCTCTGCCGTGCGGCCGGTGAAGCGCTGCAGCACGCGGTAGATGGCGGTGAGGGCGCGGTCCACCAGGGGTGTGCCGCGATCATGGGGGACGATGCGGGCCAAGCCTTGCTCCATTTCGCTGGCCAGCAGCGTGAGCGGCTTGATCGCCACGCGCTGGCCGCTGTGATCGACGAACATATAGTTATGCGTGGTCGGGCTGAACCAGGAAAGCTTGAGAGTGCGAACCTGTTCGCCCTCGACGAATTCAAACCAGGTGCCGAACTCGATCTGCCCCAGTTCCTTGGCCAGCAACTGGGCGCGTGGCGACAGGCCGGATGCGCGTGGCGCGCTGTTGGCGAGCGCGGCGTCCTCGCCGAGCATGGCGCCGAGCGGGCTTTCCGGCAGGTTGGGTGCGAGCCGTGCGGCGACCTGCGGTTGTTTCGCCTGCACCGCATGCTGGCAGGCGACTATGTCTTGCAGCAGGCGGCGGATACCGTCTTCGTGATAACCGCCGAGCAGCTCCAGGCCTTTGCCCAGATCGTTCAGCAGGGCTACGCGCAACCCTTGCAGGCGCTGGCGGCCCTCGGCATTCAGCGGGGTGCCACTCCAGGCCAGCTGTTCGGCGACTTCACTGGCGCGTTGCCATTCGGCGCTGCGCTCACCATGGCGCAGTTGCACGAAGACCAGGGTGTCCGTCCAGGTCAGTTCGAGGAAGTTGCGGATCAGGGCCGGCGGCTCGCGTCCGGCGAGGGTGCGGGCGATGACTTCGACGGCTTGCTGGCGGGCGCCGAGCAGCTTGTCGCGGCCTTTGGCGGCCTCCACGGCGCGCCGTTCGCGCAGTTCGACCTTGTGTTGGAGGTTGCTGGCGTATTCGTTGAATTCTTCGAGCAGGTTCTCGAACAGTTGCAGATCGCCGGTGAAACCATGAATCACCCGCTCGACCACCCACTGCACTTTCGCCAGCAGGCCCCGCTCGTTGCCCTCGCCGCCATACAGCACACCGGCCTGGGCCATGGCGTTGAGCAGGCGTCGGGCCGGATGGTGGTGCTGGGTGAACAGGGCTTTGTCCTGCAGGGCGACCTTCAGGTAAGGCGTGTGCAGGTGGGAGAGGGCGGTCTTGCAGTTGTCCGGCAGGTTGTCGTCGTCGAGGATGAAGTCGAACAGCATACCGACCAGGTCGATGACATCGGCTTCCTGGTCGGAAAGCTTCTGTTGGCCGGGCTGGCTGCTGTGGGTTTCCAGCTGTTGCTGCAGATCGCCCTTGAGTTCGTCCACCTGTTGCGGTCGTTGCAGCCGTTGCGACAGATCGTGGGCCGACTGTTGTTGCAGGCGATTGAGGGCGTCCAGCAGCTCATTGGCACTGTAGGTGCGTGTTGCGCCGCGCGGGGCGAAGCTGGCGATACTGCGGGTGCCGCCTGGCAGGGGGGCGTTTGCGTCGTGCTGGCGGCGTTCGCCGAGCAGGGCCGCCAGGCCACTGAAGAGGGCGGCGGGGTCGCTCGGCGCTGTGCCGCCCAGGTCGACTGGCGCGGCTGCTGCGGGTCCGCCACCGCCGACAGTGGTCGCGGCCGAGCCGTCGCGTGCCCGGGTGCCCGCTGGGGTCGCCTCGGCATTCTGCTCGGTCGGTGTCGAGGGCTGCGGGCGCGTGCTGCTGGCTGCACGTTGCGCGCTGTATTTGAGGTTGGGTAAAACGCCGGCTTCGATCAACCGTTGATTCATCGCCTCGTAGAGTCGGTCGAGGCTTTGCATGACGTGGCGATCGAACAGCATGTAGAGGACGGTTTTGATCTGCGGCGGGAAGGGGCAGGGCGCCAGCGCCTCACGAAAGGCCTGGGCGATGGCCTGGGGGCCAAAAGGGTTGCTGTCTTCACCGAGCTTCTGGCCGTTGTTCAACACGGCCAGGCGTTGCTCCAGGGCGAATAGCGCTTGAGCGCAGCGCGCTTTGACACGGCTGACCATGTTGGTGACTTGCAGGCTTTCTTCGTAATCCTCGTTCTGTATCAACGTCAGTTGTTCGGCCTTCAGTTCTTCGGGCTCCACCTGGGTTTTCTGCGTGCCATCGAGGAAGCCCGAGAAATTCTGTGCCACGCGCTGGTGGTAGGCACGCTCGATTTGCGGGCGCTGCCGACGGATTTCACGCATGTTGTCGAAGAACAGCGTCTGCACCTGATTGTTTTCAGCTTTCTCCGCGCACTCGAAAAGAGTGTCGTCGACCTGGCCGAAGACCCCCGAGAGATGCTCTGCCAAGCGGTTCATGGCGAGCTTGCGGCACCCTTGCACCAGCTCGCCAAAGCGCGGCTGTATGCCACGGCTGGCCAATGTCTGGAACGTTTTTGGGGGGTTGGGTGGTGTGTCCTGGTTGCTCATGGACTGTCCTAGTTTAAGCCGGGCGGCTGGTGCATCCTGCTGCGATGAGTTCTTAGAGAAAGATATAGCAGTCCGTCACGCAGCTGCAAAGCATTGTCTTAAAAGCTATTTAAGGGGTTGACAGCGTCGGCTAGAACCGTAAAATGGCGCGCCTCTGATACGGGAAACGGATAACACCTAAGCCGTAGCAGAGATGAAGGCTAGTAGTTCCGCGATAGCTCAGTCGGTAGAGCAAATGACTGTTAATCATTGGGTCCCAGGTTCGAGTCCTGGTCGCGGAGCCAATCTTTCAATCGGGGTATAGCGCAGTCCGGTAGCGCGCCTGCTTTGGGAGCAGGATGTCAGGAGTTCGAATCCCCTTACCCCGACCATTTATGGGTCGTTAGCTCAGTTGGTAGAGCAGTTGGCTTTTAACCAATTGGTCGTAGGTTCGAATCCCACACGACCCACCATTTTCTGCCCTTGCTGTAACGAAGGGTTGAATCTTAAGGCGAGATGCTAATCACATCGTAGCCGACGAAAAAGGCGCCCTTCGGGGCGCCTTTTTTGTTTTTGCGCTGTCTGCGTCTGCTGTTGCAGCACGCGGATCATAGCCAGATTGCCCGCCTGCGCTGCTTGCAGGGCCCTGTGGGCCCCCGCGTTCGCGAGGATAACGGTGTAAGGCAAGCCCCTCCCTCGAGCTTGTCATTCCCGCGAAGGCGGGAATCCAGTAAGCGGATAGAGCGTTCGGTCTGAACGGCTAGCCGCATGCGCTTTCCGTCCGGCTGATCCCGCAGGCCGGGTAGTTGCGTCGAAACCCAGCCTGCGGTGCCCCGGCAAGGGCTTCAGTGCAGCTTCAGGCGTGGTTCGGTGCTGCGACCGATGCGGCTGCTGAGCATCAGTGTCAGGGTGCGGAAAACGCCGTACAGCGCCATCTGGTGCATGCGGTACAGCGAGAGATAGAACATCCGCGCCAGCCAGCCTTCGAGCATCACGCTGCCGGTGAGGTTACCCATCAGGTTGCCGACCGCCGAGAAACTCGCCAGGGAAATCAGCGAGCCGTAATCGCGGTAGTGGTACTCCGGTAGTGCCTGACCTTCAATCCGTAGCTTCAGGGACTTGGCCAGCAGCGTGGCCTGCTGGTGCGCCGCTTGCGCCCGTGGCGGGACGTTGCGGCCATCGCCGCCCGGTTGCGGGCAGGCGGCGCAATCGCCGAAGGCGAAGATATTGTCGTCGCGCGTGGTTTGCAGGGTCGGCCGAACCTGCAATTGATTGATGCGGTTGCTTTCCAGGCCGTCCAGGTCTTGCAGGAAGTCCGGGGCGCGAATGCCGGCGGCCCAGACTTTGAGGCTGGCGTTGATGGTCTGGCCCTGAGCCGTCTTCAAGCCTTCGCGGCTCACTTCGCTGACGGAGGCATTGGTCAGCACGGTGACGCCGAGCTTTTCCAGGGTCTTGTGCACGGGCTGGCCGATACGCTCGGGCAGGGCTGGCAGCACCCGTGGGCCGGCCTCGATCAGGGTGATGCGCATGTTTTCCGGCTGGATGCGGTCCA
Organism: Pseudomonas sp. KH_027; assembly: GCF_057838565.1. Lineage (NCBI taxonomy): Bacteria > Pseudomonadati > Pseudomonadota > Gammaproteobacteria > Pseudomonadales > Pseudomonadaceae > Pseudomonas > Pseudomonas sp. KH_027. The sequence goes on along the minus strand of NZ_CM174470.1, from coordinate 3,966,238 downwards.
GGCCATAGGCCGCCAGTTCGTGGGCGGCGTGGTGCAGTTCGGCGGCCAGTTCGACGCCCGTGGCGCCTGCACCCACAATGGCCACGCTGATTTGTTCGGTCGAGTCGCTCTGGTTGGCGTGGGCGCGCAGGTAGTGGCTGAGCAGTTGGCGGTGGAAGCGTTCGGCCTGCTCGCGGGTATCGAGGAACAGGCAGTGCTCGGCGGCGCCCGGGGTGCCGAAATCGTTGGTGGTGCTGCCCACGGCGATGACCAGGCTGTCGTAGCTCAGGGTGCGTGCAGGCATCAGGGTTTCGCCCTGCTCGTCGAGGGTGGCGGCCAGCTGGATGCTCTTGCGCGCGCGATCGAGCCCGGCCATGCGCCCGAGCTGAAACTCGAAGTGGTTCCATTTGGCCTGGGCGACATAGTTCAGCTCGTCTTCCGAGGAGTTGAGCGAGCCGGCGGCCACTTCGTGCAGCAGCGGCTTCCAGATATGGGTCAGGTTGGCGTCTACCAGTACGACCTTGGCCTGGCCGCGTTTACCCAGGGTTTTACCCAGGCGGGTGGCAAGCTCCAGGCCGCCGGCGCCGCCGCCGACAATGACAATACGATGGGACATGGTGATATCTCACAAGGCTTTTAGGAATTCGGGAGGTGGCCGGATAGGCGAGCGCGAGGCAGCTCATAGCACTAAACGGCTCAGTAGGCGGCTCAGCAGGCCGAGGCCAATGACCAGGATCAAGACGATGAGCAGCAGAAACCAGGGCCGGAAGGGTCGGCGCTCGACCTGGTGCTGGGGAGCGCTCAGGTACTGGTCAACGCGTTGTTGGTCGTCAGGGTTCAGTCGGCTGGACATGGATGCCTCGCTAGGGGTGGCTCATCTTAGCTGCGCGCTTCACAAGGGCTCAACGCAGAGGTCGTCATTCAGTCTAATAATGCCGCTTTGCAACACGCGGGCGGTAATGCCGCCATGGCCGCGCGTGGCTTGAAAGGTACCACGACCCAGGCGTTGTTCCAGTCGCGCGCAGGGCTGACACCAGCCGGTGGTTTCCAGCACGGCCTGACCAAGCCGGAAGCGCCGGTTTTTCAGGCTGAACAGATTGATCCCGCTGATGGCGATATTGCGCCGTAAATCCTGCGGGGTGACGGGTTGCTCCGGGGCGCGACCGAGCAGGGCGCTGATCACGGCCAGGTGTTCCCACTGGATCAGCGTGACCTGGCGGGCGTTGCGCGGGCCGGGGCGGGAGTGGTCGCCGGTCAGGCCGGCCTCGCGGCGGGCCTCCACAGCCTCCAGCTCGATCATCTGTTCGTGCGCGCCAGGGCGTACGCCGATCCAGCGCACGCGACCTTGTTGCGGCACGTCGGCGAGCAACTCCTGCAGCGGGCTCATAGGCTGATTCCGACATCCAGCAGCACCGTGCGGCCGAGGTTGTTGCGCAGAAAGTCCGGGGCGCCGGAGTGGGCGAACAGCACCCGGGCGAAATTCGGGCCGACCAGCGAGAGCGAGCGCCAGCCCTGGCGCAGGAACTCGGTTGGCGGTGGAAAGGGGCTGTTGAAGTCGGTGATGGCGCGTTTCAGGTTGGCACAGGCGAGCAGGTCCAGCTCGCCGAGATCGAGGCCGCGTTCGCGGTAGTTGTGGGCTTTCTTGCGCAGCGTCGGCGCCAGGCGGGTCTGCAGTTCGGCTGCGGGAATCCGTCGTGGACGGATTTCGCGGCGCACCAGTTGGCTGAGGGAGAAGGCGCTGCGACGCCGTTCCAGTTCGGCGCGCCACTCGTCATTCAGGCGGCGGCCTTCGTCGAGCACAAAAAACACCTCGAAGCTGGCATCGCGGAACAGCACATCCGGCGGTTCCTGGCTGGCGGCGCTGAACTCCTCGAGCCGGTGCGGGACGTTGAGTGCCTGCAGCAGCCGCTGGCAGACCCAGCGTTCGCGCTCCCACTTGCGCGCATTGGAGAGCAGCGCGTTGGCTTGTTCGGCCTGATGGGTCAGTAGGCGTAGATAGTCGGAGTCATCCATGCCTCCAAGCTTAGCCCGCTACCAGCTGTTCTTGGTACCCCCGTCGTAGGGTTTGGCCAGGCCGGCCTTGAGCAGCAGGGCGCCGAGGCTTTGCCCGTCGATCCAGACTTCGGCGAGCAGGCGGAAATATTTGTCGCGGCGAATCTGCCGCAGTTCGATGCGCTTGCCGTTGCGCAGGCGCTCGACACTGAATTGTTTGGCGCGCCGGGCCAGATCGCGCACCTTGGGGCGCTTGTCGCGCATTTCCGGGGTGTCGATACCGTAGAGCCGCACGGGCACCCGTTGGCCGACGACGGCGGGCCAGCCGCGGATGGTTACGCGAAAGGTGTCACCGTCATAGATGCTGGTGACCTCATCGACCTGGACTTTGCCATAAGGGCCTTCTGCGGCCTGTAGCAGTGAAGCGCAGAGCAGGGTGAAGACTAAAACAAGGCGGGGCAAAAGCGGCTGCATGGCGAATACGTGTCTGCCAAAGGGGCGCGACTGTAGCCTATTCCCGCTCGCCGCGCTGCGACACTGGAGGCTTCGGTGGCGGGCTTTGCCACGGTGTAGACTGAGCCACTACGCGCTCGGGGGTTGCCTATGTCGATTCGCTCCGTTGCAGCAGCCGTTGGCCTGGCGCAGGTGCTGCCATGATCGCCGCCGAGCTGTTGTCGCCGACCAGCCTTTTCGGGGGGTGGGCGCTTTATCTGCCGGTGTTGTTCTGGGCCGCCTGGCGCGCGCCCTGGCTGGAGTTGTTCAGTGACGCTCGGCGCCAGCACCTGCTGTTTGGCACGGTGCTGGCGCTGTTCCTGTTGTGGCTGGTGCGGCGCGACTTCGAGGTCGGGGTGTCCTACCACTTCATCGGCATGACGGCCGTGACCCTGTTGCTCGACTGGCCGTTGGCAGTGCTCGCCGGGCTGGCGGCGCAGCTCGGTTTGCTCGCCATCGGCCGTCAGGAGTTCAGCGCACTGGGCCTCAATGGGGTGTTGCTGGTGCTGATTCCGGTGCTGGTCACCGAGGTCTGCGCACGGCTGGTGGAGCGCTCGCAGCCGCGCAACCTGTTCGTCTACATCTTCTGTTCGGGCTTCTTTCCGGCGGCGTTGGCGGCCTTGCTCTGCGTGCTGGCCGGGCTGGGCGTGCTCTGGTTCGATGGGCGGTTCCCCATGCCGGCCTGGCTGGAAGATTTTGTCGGTTATCTCTGGCTGGTGATGTTTCCCGAGGCGTTTATCAACGGCATGCTGGTGACCGCCTTGGTGGTGTTCCAGCCGGACTGGCTGGAAACCTTCAATCGTTCCCGTTACCTGCAAGCGCCCTGGAAGGACGATGACGGGTCACGTTGATGCCCGCCGATTTAGGACCGTAGGGTGGAATCCCCAAAGGGGCTTCCACCGTTCACTGCGAACTGATTGGCTGGCCTACCCCCACGCCCTGCCTTGTGTCGGGCGTTCGCTTTTACGCTGCGGTGGATTACGCCGCAGCGCGGCTAATCCACCCTACGGGCTGTAGCGTAAGCAGGTAGGAGCGGGCCATGCCCGCGATGCTTTTGCTTGAGGGGCTTTCGCGGGCATGGCCCGCTCCTACCAAGAGCAAGACCGTAGGGTGGAATCCCCAAAGGGGGCTTCCACCGTTCACTGCGAACCGATTGGCTGGCCTACCCCCACGCCTTGCCTTGTGTCGGGCGTTTGCTTTTGCGCTGCGGTGGATTACGCCGCAGCGCGGCTAATCCACCCTGCGGGCTGTAGCGTAAGCCGGTAGGCGCGGGGCATGCCCGCGATGCTTTTGCTTGAGGGGCTTTCGCGGGCATGGCCCGCTCCTACCAAGAGCAAGACCGTAGGGTGGAATCCCCAAAGGGGCTTCCACCGTTCACTGCGAACCGATTGGCTGGACTGTGGTGGTCTAATTTCCCTGGACACCTCGATAGGTGGAAAATCCACCGACAGAGGAGTCATGTATGAGCCGTAAACGCAGAGGGTTCGACGCCAGCTTCAAGCTGCAAGTCGTTCAGATGGTTAAGGAACAAGGCCTGAGCATTCCTCAGATCTGCCAGGATATGGATCTTGGTGAGACGGCAGTTCGTCGTTGGGTTCAACAGTACGAAGCAGAGCTATCCGGGCAACCTGGGATAGGTAAACCGCTGACACCCGAGCAGCAGCGGATCCGCCAGCTCGAAGCCGAGAATCGTCAGCTGAAACAGGATAACGATCTGTTAAAAAAAGCATCGGCCTTCTTTGCCCGGGAAATGAAGTGATCCATCGCGTGATCGCTCAGGAGCAACAGAAGGCCATGACCACAAGGCTCTGCCGGCTGCTCGGGGTCAGCCGTTCGGGGTATTACGCCGCACGGAGCCGCCAGCTGCGGCCGATCAAGGCGTGTCCGGTGGTCGTATCCCTAAAAGCCCTGTTCATGGCGAATGGTAGGGCTTACGGCAGCCGTCGCTTGCAGGCAGCGCTCAAGGCCCAGGGCGTCTACGTGGGGCGCTATCGGGTCAGGCGAATGATGGCTCAACACCAACTCCGTCCAACCTGGAAGCGCAAGTTTGTCCATACAACAGACAGCAAGCATGACCTGCCGATAGCGGGCAATATTCTGAATCGGCAGTTCAATCCTGAAGCGGTCAATCTGGCCTGGGTCGCCGATATCACCTATATCCGCACACGCAGCGGCTGGCTGTATCTGGCCGCGGTAATGGACTTGTACTCGCGCAAGATCGTCGGTTGGGCGATGGCGCCGAACATGCCAGCAGAACTGGTCTGCTCGGCGTTACAGATGGCGATTGCGCAACGCCAGCCCGCTGCGGGACTGGTCGTTCATTCGGATCGGGGCAGCCAGTACGCCAGCGCAGCCCATCGGGCCGTGCTTGAGCGGCATGGCTTGGTGATGAGCATGAGCCGCAAGGGTAACTGTTGGGACAATGCGGTGATGGAGCGCTTCTTTCTGAACCTGAAAATGGAGCGGATCTGGCAGCGTGACTACGCCAATCACGCCGAGGCGATGACAGATATCGCCGACTACATCGTCGGCTTTTACAACAACGTGCGTCTGCACTCGAGTCTTGGCTACCAGCCGCCAACGGCTTACGAGCAGGAACAGGCAAAACAACCTATCGCAGTGTCCGAAATTATTTGACCACTACAGCCTACCCCCACGCCCTGCCTTGTGTCGGGCGTTCGCTTTTGCGCTGCGGTGGATTACGCCGCAGCGCGGCTAATCCACCCTACGGGCTGTAGCGTAAGCCGGTAGGCGCGGGCCATGCCCGCGATGCTTTTGCTTGAGGGGCTTTCGCGGGCATGGCCCGCTCCTACCAAGAGCAAGACCGTAGGGTGGAATCCCCAAAGGGGCTTCCACCGTTCACTGCGAACTGATTGGCTGGCTTACCCCCACGCCCTGCCTTGTGTCGGGCGTTCGCTTTTACGCTGCGGTGGATTACGCCGCAGCGCGGCTAATCCACCCTACGGGCTGTAGCGTAAGCCGGTAGGAGCGGGCCATGCCCGCGATGCTTTTGCTTGAGGGGCTTTCGCGGGCATGGCCCGCTCGTACCAAGAGCAAGACCGTAGGGTGGAATCCCCAAAGGGGCTTCCACCGTTCACTGCGAACCGATTGGCTGGCTTACCCCAACGCCCTGCCTTGTGTCGGGCGTTCGCTTTTGCGCTGCGGTGGATTACGCCGCAGCGCGGCTAATCCACCCTACGGGCTGTAGCGTAAGCCGGTAGGCGCGGGCCATGCCCGCGATGCTTTTGCTTGAGGGGCTTTCGCGGGCATGGCCCGCTCGTACCAAGAGCAAGACCGTAGGGTGGAATCCCCAAAGGGGCTTCCACCGTTCACTGCGAACCGATTGGCTGGCCTACCCCCACGCCTTGCCTTGTGTCGGGCGTTTGCTTTTGCGCTGCGGTGGATTACGCCGCAGCGCGGCTAATCCACCCTACGGGTTGATCAATGCTGGCGCGGCGGTAAATCGCCGGAGAAGATATCGTCTTCCACGGGGTCGCCGGGGATCGCGTGCTCTTCTGACGCCCAGGCGCCCAGGTCGATCAGTTTGCAGCGTTCGGAGCAGAAGGGCCGGCTTGGGCTTTGCGGTCCCCACTCGACCGGGGCGTCGCAGGTTGGGCAGTTAACAATTGGGGCTTGGCTCATGACTGGCCTCCGCGCAGTGACAGATAAAAGTGGTGCAGGCGTTCGACTTCAGTCTGCAACCAGTTTAGATCGCGGTCATTGAGCAGTACATCGTCGGCGTGGCGTAAGCGTTCTTCGCGGTTGGCTTGGGCCTTGAGAATGGCCTGCACTTGTTGTTCGGGGGCCTGGTCGCGCTGCATGGTGCGTTGCAGTTGCAACTCTTCAGGGGCATCCACCACCAGTACACGCTGGGTCAGCTGGTGTTGGCCGGATTCTACCAGCAGTGGCGAGACCAGAATCGCGTAAGGCGATTCGGCGCGGGCCAGGTTGCTGATGATTTCCTGCCCGATCAGCGGGTGCAGCAGTGCCTCCAGCCAGCGGCGCTCTTCAGGGGCTTGGAAGATGCGGGCGCGCAATGCCGCGCGATCCAACTGGCCATCCGCTTGCAGCACGCCGGCACCGAAGTGCGCCACGATCTGCGCCAGGGCCGGGCGGCCAGGTTCTACCACCCAGCGTGCGGCGTGGTCGGCATCCACGCAATGCACGCCCAGCCCGATAAAGTGCTGGGCCGCCGCACTTTTACCACTGCCGATACCGCCCGTCAGGCCAAGAATCCAGGGTTTAGTCATTTAAAACCGGCGAATTGAAGATAGGTTCCGGTTATTTGATCACCCCAGAGCAGCGCAATCCAGCCGGCAATCGCCAGGTACGGGCCAAAGGGGATGGGCGTACTGGTTTCGGCATTGCGCAGGCGCAGCATGATCACGCCGAGCACGGCCCCCACCAGCGACGAAAGCAGAATGGTCAGCGGCAGAATCTGCCAGCCGCCCCAGGCGCCGAGCATGGCCAGCAGCTTGAAGTCGCCATAGCCCATGCCTTCCTTGCCGGTCACCAACTTGAACAGCCAATACACCGACCACAGGCTCAGATAGCCGGCAATCGCCCCCCAGAGCGCATCGGCGGGGCTGGTAAACAGACCGAACTGGTTAACGATCAGGCCCAGCCAGAGCAGCGGCAGCACCAGCGCGTCCGGTAATAGCTGGTGGTCGGCATCGATCAAACTCATCGCCAGCAGACCCCAGGTCAGCAACAACATCGTCCCGGCCTGCCAGTTAAAACCGAAATGCCAGGCGACATAGGCTGAAAGTAACCCACAGGCCAGCTCCACCAGCGGATAACGCTTGCTGATCGGTGCTTGGCAGGACGAGCATTTGCCGCGCAAAAACAGGTAGCTGATGACCGGGATGTTTTCCCACGGCTTGATCTCATGGCCGCAGTGTGGGCAACTGGAGTTGGGCAGGATCAGGTTGAAGGTTTTACCGCTTGCTTCAACCGGCATGCCGAGAATCTCATGCGCCTGCGCCTTCCAGTCGCGTTGCATCATCTTGGGTAGACGATAAACCACGACATTAAGGAAGCTGCCGACAAGCAGGCCCAACAGCAAGGCACATAAAACAAAGGCCAGCGCTTGGCTGGCCAGGAAGTTGATTACAGACATGTTTAAATCACAGAGCCCAGTTGGAATATGGGTAGATACATGGCAATAACTAGGCCGCCGACCAATACGCCGAGCACGGACATGATCAGGGGTTCCATCAAGGCAGTTAAGCCGTCGACGGCGTTATCGACCTCAGCCTCGTAATAGCTGGCGACTTTATCCAGCATCATATCCAAGGCGCCGGACTCCTCTCCGATAGCGGTCATTTGAATCGCCATCGAGGGGAATACACTCGTGCTGCGCATCGAGAAATTCAATTGCATACCTGAAGTGACGTCTTGTTTAATTTTGTTAACAGCGTTCTTGAACACGATATTGCCGGTCGCGCCCGCCACTGAGTCCAGCGCTTCAACCAGCGGCACCCCGGCAGCAAAGGTAGTTGCCAGGGTTCGTGCATAACGGGCAACTGAAGATTTGTAGATTATGTCGCCGACAATCGGTGCTTTGAGTGCTAGACGGTCAAGCCAGTTGCGAAATTTTTCCGAGCGTTTTTTCGTTTCTATGAGGCCAAAAATAATGGCGAACAGGCCTATTGAGAAAACAAACCACCACTTCTGCAAACCCTGGGATAGGCCGACTACGAATTGAGTAAATGCTGGTAGTTCTGCGCCAAAGCTGGCGAATACAGACTCGAATTGAGGAACTACTTTGATCAGCAAAATAGCAGAAACGATAATGGCTACTACCACGACCGCAATGGGGTAGTTCATGGCTTTTTTGATTTTGGCTTTGAGCGCCTCGGTCTTTTCTTTATAGGTGGCGACACGATCAAGTAGGTCTTCCAGCGCGCCGGCTTGTTCGCCCGCATCCACCAGGTTGCAGAAAAGGTCATCGAAGTACAGGGGGCGTGTACGTAGGGCCGAGGCGAAACTGTTGCCCGCCGCAACATGCTGCTTGATGTCGTCCACCAATTTGCGCATGTTCGGGTTGTCGAGCCCTTCACCGATAATGTCGAAAGACTGCAGCAGGGGTACGCCGGCCTTCATCATGGTTGCCATTTGCCGCGCAAACAGGGCGATATCCATCGGTTTGATTTTTTTGCCGGCGCTGAACAGTGAGACTGACTTTTTCCGCACCTTGGTCGGGTTGATGCCTTGCTTGCGTAGTTGAGCTTTAACCAGGGCTGGGTTTTGGCCGCTTGTCTCGCCTTTGAGCTTGGAGCCTGTTTTGTTCGTCCCTTCCCAGCTGAAGGTGCTGGTTTTTATCGTCTTCACGGCCATGGATTAGTCCTTAGTCACGCGGTTCACTTCTTCGAGGCTGGTGACGCCCTGCATGGCCTTCAGCAGCGCCGAAGTGCGCAGGTCATTGAAGCCGTCTTTGCGCATTTGTAGCGCGATATCGATGGAATTACCTTCCTCCATGATAATCCGCTGCAGGGCTGGCGTGTTTTTAACTACTTCATAAATACCGACACGGCCTTTGTAGCCGCCGTTGCAGTTTTCGCAGCCAACCGGGCCATAAATCTTGAAGGTGTCGAGCTTGTCTTCCGGAAAGCCTTCTTCCAGGAGCGCCTCGCGCGGGATCTGTACCACCTTCTTGCAACTGCTGCAGAGCTTGCGCGCCAAACGCTGGGCAATGATCAGATTGATTGAGGTGGCGATGTTGAAAGAAGGCACACCCATATTGCGCAAACGGGTCAGGGTCTCGGCGGCGCTGTTGGTGTGCAGGGTAGACATCACCATATGCCCGGTCTGCGCCGCTTTGATGGCAATGGAGGCCGTGTCGATGTCACGAATCTCTCCGACCATGATGATATCGGGGTCCTGGCGCAGGAAGGAACGCAGGGCTGCAGTAAAGTCCATGCCCTGCTTGGGGTTGACGTTGACCTGGTTGATCCCCTCGAGGTTGATTTCCACCGGGTCTTCGGCCGTGGAAATATTGACGTCCGGTGTGTTGAGGATGTTGAGGCCGGTGTAAAGCGAGACGGTTTTGCCCGAGCCAGTAGGGCCGGTTACCAGAATCATGCCTTGCGGTTGCTTCAGTGCGCTGAGGTACAGCTCTTTCTGCGACTCTTCATAACCGAGTGCGTCGATGCCCATCTGGGCGCTGGAGGAGTCGAGAATCCGCATCACAATCTTCTCGCCCCACAGTGTCGGACAGCTGCTGACCCGGAAGTCGATCGACTTGTTTTTCGAGATGCGCATCTTGATGCGCCCATCTTGCGGCTTGCGACGCTCGGAAATATCCAGGCTGGCCATGACTTTCAAGCGTGCCGAAATACGCGGAGCTAGCTGTACGGGGGGGCGAGCTATCTCATGGAGGATGCCGTCGGTACGAAAGCGTACCCGGTAGCTTTTTTCGTAAGGCTCGAAGTGCAGGTCTGATGAGCCCGCTTTGATGGCATCCAGCAGCATCTTGTTAACAAAGCGCACTACTGGCGCGTCGTCCGCTGAATTGCCTTCAGCATTATCTTGCTTGTCTTCATCGACGGCTTGAATGTCCAAGCCGTCGAGGTCAACGTCACCGAGCTCTTCCATGCCGCTGTTGGCGTTATCGAAAAACTTTTCAATGGCGTCGCCGAGCTTATCGTCTTCAACCAGAATGGATTCGGTGGTCAGCCCGGTTGAGAACTGAATATCGGTAACCGCTTGATGATTGGTCGGGTCGGATACGGCGACAAAGAGTTTGTTGCCGCGGCGCCACAAGGGCAGGGCGCGGTGCTGGCGAATCAGTTTCTCGCTGACCAGATCCTTGGGCTGGCTTTCCTTGTCGATGCTGCCTAGGTCAAGAAAGGCCACGCCGAACTGTTCGGCTGCGAGTTCAGCAAGGGGTCGGCTCTTGACCAGCTTGTTCTGCACCAGGTAGGTGACCAGCGACAGCTTGTTACGCTGCGCTTGCTGCTGCGCTTGCTGGGCGGATTTTTCGTCCAGTAGTTCGGCCAGTACCATTTGCCTGGCCAGGCCGGAGAGGGAAACGGCGTCATTCATGACAGAAAACTCATAGACACAATGCCCTGCCTTATAGCGCAGTTGCGCAAGGCTGCCAAACGGCGATCAAGCAGGTGGCAAAAAATGTCACAAGCTGCGAGTTAGTGGCGCTTGCTGCATGGGCGGATAGTGCGAATTTAAGGCGCTTTGCGGGGGTTACTGAGTTGGCACGCTATCTGCTGGGTCTCTCTCAGGCTGATGGCCTAATCACTCTAGGAGACTCACATGAAAGCTCAAATGCAAAAGGGTTTTACCCTGATTGAATTGATGATCGTTGTGGCGATCATCGGCATCTTGGCGGCGATTGCGTTGCCGGCTTATCAGGATTACGTAAGACGAGCGAATGCCGGGGCAGCCGTCGGCAACCTCGGGGGCCAGAAAATTAAGGTGGCTGAAGCGTTCAGTGTTGGCGTTGCTGCTGCAGCTCCAGGCACTCTTGGCTGTACAGATACTGATAGCACTGCCATTCCGGGCTGCACCGGCGCTGGCGTATTGGCCAGCACTGTGGGTGGTATCACTGCGACGCTGACTCCGAGCTCTGCCGTGGCAGGGACAATTACTTGGGGCTGCGCGTTGACTGGTGTTGGTTCGACAACAGTGACAATTAAAGGCTGCACTACTACGAACTAACGGTATGGCGGATTGATTCGTATCGCGGTATGACGGATTAACTCGTAGGGTGGAATCGCCGAAGGCGCTTCCACCGTTTACCGCGAACCGTTCGGCCGTCACGCTCCGGTTATAAACAAACGCCCCGCCTTGTGCGGGGCGTTTGTTTGTGTGGCCCATGGTGGATTACGCCGCTGCGCGGCTAATCCACCCTACGTTTGCTAGGGTGTTTGTACATCGCGGTATGACGGATTACCCCGTGGGGTGGAATCGCCGAAGGCGCTTCCACCGTTTACTGCGAACCGTTCGGCCGTCACGCTCCGGTTATAAACAAACGCCCCGCCTTGTGCGGGGCGTTTGCTTGTGTGGCCCATGGTGGATTACGCCGCTGCGCGGCTAATCCACCCTACGTTTGCTAGGGTGTTTGTACAGGGATACGTTGGAGGCATGGAATGCCGAACTATCGTCGGGCCCGTGTGGAAGGGGCCACTTGGTTTTTTACCGTTAATCTGCTGCAACGCCGGGGCAATAATTTGCTCGTCCGGCATATCGATACGTTACGTGAGTCGATCCGTCATGTTCGACGGCTGCATCCTTTTGCTATCGATGCTTGGGTGGTGTTGCCGGAGCATATGCATTGCGTATGGACGCTGCCGCCTGGCGATGCCAGCTTTTCTTTGCGTTGGCGCTTGCTGAAAACCTTCTTTTGCCGGGCTTTGCCTGCGGATGAATACCGCTCGATCAACCGCGTGTTACGGGGTGAGCGGGGTATCTGGCAGCGTCGCTATTGGGAGCATCTGATACGCGATGAGGATGATTTTCGTCGGCATGTGGATTATGTGCATATCAATCCGTTAAAGCATGGCCTGGTGACACGGGTGATCGACTGGCCCTATTCGACTTTTCATCGTGATGTTCGATGCGGGTTGTATCCGCATGATTGGGCGGGCGATGTTGGGCTCAATGTACCGGGTGATGGTTGAGGTATTTGAGGGCGGGGGTGGATTGCGCGCGCGGCATGGTTAATCCGCCCTGCGGTGCTACGAGCCAAGCCCATGGTGGATTACGCCGCTGCGCGGCTAATCCACCCTACGGGTGCGCGGGGCTTGGCGGGATCGTAGGGTGGAATCGCCGAAGGCGCTTCCACCGTTTACCGCGAGCCGATCGGTCGTCACGCTCCGGTTATAAGCAAACGCCCCGCCTTGTGCGGGGGCGTTTGCTTGTGTGGCCCTAGGTGGATTACGCCGCTGCGCGGCTAATCCACCCTACGGTTGCGTGGGGCTTGGTCGGCTCGTAGGGTGGAATCCCCCCGCAGGGGCTTCCACCGCCCGCCGCGGGCCGGCTGGTAGGCCTGTTCAGGTCAACGATTGTGTGGGGGGCTTGGGTGACGTGGATCGCCTTAAGGGAGGCGTCGTGGCGACCGATGCGGAGGTTGATCATTGGACGGCCTGGAGGCTTCTCCCTAAACTGGCGGCACAGTGGCGTAAGGGGCTTGTATATGCACAAGCAGGCGTTGATCGGCCTATTACGGGATAGGGTTCCGGGGCTGTTGGCGATTTATGCCTTTGGCAGTCGCATACAAGGCAATGCCGGCGCTGATAGCGATTTGGATCTCGCAGTGCTCGTTGCAGGCTATGCCGAGCCTGTATTTTTGTGGGAGCTTGCCGGCGAGTTGGCTGATATCGCCGGATGCCCAGTGGATTTGTTGGATTTGCGCAGGGCTTCGACAGTCATGCAGCAGCAGGTTCTCCTGGCGGGGGAGCGTTGGTGGGTGGCCGATGGGCAGGCTGGGTTGTTCGAGTGCGCGATGCTCAGTGAAAAACTTGAGCTTGATCGAGCCAGGGCTGGTTTGTTGGAAGATATTCAGCGGGATGGACGAGTTTATGGCCGATGATGTGTTGCTCAATAAGACTGCGACCATTGAGCGTTGTGTGGCGCGTGCGCGCGAAGAGTATGCCCGCGATCCTTCCAGCTTCGCTTCCGATTTCACCCGTCAGGATGCCGCAATTCTCAATATTCAGCGTGCTTGTGAGGCCGCTTTGGATATGGGGCAGCATTTGATCCGCCGAGAGCGCTTGGGCATTCCGCAAGGCGCACGCGACGTGTTCGTGCTGCTGGCTGGCGCGGGATGGATAGATAGCGAACTGGCTGAGGCGCTAAAGCGTATGGTCGGCTTTCGCAATATCGCGGTGCATGAATATCAGGCGTTGCAATTGCCGATCACCGTAGCGGTGATTACCGGTCACTTGGACGAATTTCTCGACTATTCGAAGGCAATATTGCTTCGCGACGCAAAGCCTTAGGGGCGTCAGTTGGGCTTTTAGTGTGTGCGCCGCTCGCTGTGAGCCAAGCCCATGGTGGATTACGCCGCTGCGCGGCTAATCCACCCTGCGGGTGCGTGGGGCTTGGTCGGGCCGTAGGGTGGAATCCCCACAGGGGCTCCGCCGTTCGCCGCGGACCGGTTGGCCGGCATGATCCGCTCAGAGGCTGAGGCGCATGGAAAGGTCGATGGCTTTCACGTCCTTGGTCAGCGCCCCGATCGAAACGTAGTCCACGCCCGTCTCGGCGATGTGGCGCAGGGTGGTTTCGTTGATGCCGCCTGAGGCTTCCAGTTTGGCGCGGCCGTTGGTGAGTTTTACCGCGGTGCGCATTTCTTCCAGGCTCAACTCGTCGAGCATGATGATGTCCGCGCCGGCCGCCAGGGCCTGCTGCAGTTCTTCCAGGCTTTCCACTTCGACTTCCACCGGCTTGCCGGGGGCGATTGTGTGGGCGGTTTGCACGGCTTGGGCAATGCCGCCGCAGGCGGCGATGTGGTTTTCCTTAATAAGGAAGGCGTCGTAGAGGCCGATGCGGTGGTTGTGGCAGCCGCCGCAGGTGACGGCGTATTTTTGCGCGAGGCGCAGGCCGGGCAGGGTTTTGCGGGTGTCGAGCAGTTTGACGCCGGTGCCTTGCACCAGGTCGGCGTAGTGCTGGCAGCGGGTGGCGACGGCGGACAGGGTTTGCAGGAAGTTCAGTGCGCTGCGCTCGCCGCTGAGCAGTGCGCGGGCCGGGCCTTCCAGCTGGAAGAGGGTTTGGTTGGGCGTTACCCGTTCGCCATCCTTGACCTGCCAATCCACGATGACGCTCGGGTCGAGCTGCCGGAACACGGCGTCAACCCAGGCTGTGCCGCTGATCACGGCGGCTTCGCGGGTGATGATGGTGGCGCGGGCCTGGCGCACGGCGGGGATCAGTTGGGCGGTGATGTCGCCGCTGCCGATGTCTTCGCGCAAGGCGCGGCGGACGTTGGCTTCGATTTCTGCGCTGAGGTCGGCGAGGATCAGGTTCGGCATGGCGGGCTCCACTCTCTAGGTCGGGCGATTATAGGGAGGCTGGGCGGCGGGTGCAGCGTGATTGATGCTAAATTCACTGCGATAGCGCGTTGGTCGCGCGCGGGTAGCCGTTCGTAGGTTGTTGGAGTACATCTGTGACGTGGGTCATGTCTGCGGGAAAAGTCGGCTTAAATCCCGGGGTCGATCCCTATAATGACTTTTACTGCTTACATATTGACGCCATACCTTTGACGTTACGGATGACGCTCAGTTGATCGTTGTGCAGACGAACGGGCCCGAGCGGGCTAGTCTGCGGGAGACTTGCAATGACTGATGCGAAAGTGGTGCACCTCAACAAGGTTGCCCCTGAGCACTCGCCAACTTCACCGGTGGGAAGGCTGCCCGTGGCGCTGATCCAGGTGCGCGATAAAGCTGCTCAGCAGCTTAAGCAGGCGCTGCAGGCGCTGTTCGACAACGCGGACGACACGCTCTTCGAGATGGCCGATCGCGCGACCAGCAATGCCGAGCAGAACACGTTCTTCGAAGCCATGCGCGATTTGCGTTTGAAGCGCAAAAGCATCGAGCGCGGCTTCCTGCAAAAAGTCTTCGAGTCTTTCGCCACCCTCAACCAATATGAAATTGGTAGGTCGCCGCAGCTGGGTGCGGTGTCTTTCGACACGCTCGCGCTGATCCAGAACGATGAGCTGGAAGAGTCGGTCGCGCTGGATTCCATGGTGGCCAAGGTCATGAGCCGCGACGGTATCGCGCTGGGCCATCTGACTACCCGTCTGAATGCGGTGGTCAGCAAGAAACTCGATGACAAGACCAACCCCCTCGGCCCCATGCTGCTTTGCGGCGTTTTTCTGGAGGCGTGTAGCCGCCTGGGTGTCGAGATCAAGGTCAAGCTGATCATTCTCAAGCTGTTCGAAAAGTACGTATTGAGCGACCTTGACCAGCTTTACGCCGAGGCCAACCAGCAGTTGGTTGCCGCGGGCGTGTTGCCCGAGCTCAAGTCGGCGCCGCTGCGTCGTTCGCCGGGTCAGGCGTCGGCATCCGCTTCACGCCTTGGGCAGCAGGGTGGCGGTGCGCATCTCGCAGAGGGTGGCGGTTACCTTGGCGACGGTGTGCAGGAGGTGTTCGGTGTATTGCAGGAGCTGCTCTCGCAAGTGCGCGGCGCAGGTATGCCGCGGCGTGAGATGCCGGCCGATGCGTTACCGATCTCCAGCAATGACCTGATGCGTTTGCTTTCGCACCTGCAGCAGCGCCCGCCGGCCCCGGAAGCCCTGGATGATTTCGACCTGCGTCAGCAACTGGAGCAGTTGCTGAGCCGCGCCAGTGCCAAAAGTGGCAAGTCACGGGTGGTGGGCGAGGTCGATGAGGACGTGATCAACCTGGTGTCCATGCTGTTCGAGTTCATTCTCGATGACCGCACGCTGCCGGACTCGCTGAAGGCTTTGATCGGTCGCTTGCAGATTCCGATGCTGAAAGTGGCGGTGCTGGACAAGACCTTTTTCAGCCGTGGCAGCCATCCGGCGCGGCGCCTGCTCAATGAGATCGCTTCTGCTGCCTTGGGCTGGGCCGAGCACGACGATACCCAGCGCGACAGCTTGTATCAGAAGATCGAACAGGTGGTGCAGCGGCTGTTGAACGACTTTGTCGATGATCCGGCGATTTTCTCCGAGTTGCTGGCCGAGTTCCTGGCCTTTACCGGCGATGAGCGCCGCCGCAGCGAACTGCTCGAGCAACGCACCCGCGATGCCGAAGAGGGTAGCGCCAAGGCCGAGCTGGCCCGTCGGCAGGTGGAGCAGGCGTTGAATGAGCGGTTGTTGGGCAAGACGCTGCCGGAAGTGGTGGTGCGCCTGCTGCAGGAAGCCTGGAGCAAGGTGCTGATGCTCACGTGCCTCAAGCACGGCGTCCACTCGCCGGAATGGCAGGCGGCGCTGGCGACCATGGATGATCTGGTCTGGAGTGTGGCGCCGCACGAAGACCCGGAGGCGCGTCTGCACTTGCTGGAGTTGGTGCCGGGGCTGCTCAAGGCATTGCGCGAAGGGATGGCCAGTGCTGCGTTCGACCCGTTCTCCACCAGCGAGTTTTTCAGCCAGCTGGAGGTCCTGCATGTTCAGGCGTTCCAGCGTTTCAAACGACAGCTTCCAGAAACCGAACCAACCCCGGAACAGTCCGCTGCCGTCGAGTTGTTGGCCGATCTCGGCGTCGAGTCGCCGCTGCTGGAGCTGCCGCCGGCGGATGCGCTCGAGCAGGCCGACGGCCCGACGATGGTCGAGGTGATTGAAGAAATCATTCTGTTGGCGCCAGGCGAAAGCCGGGTGCATGAGCCGGAAGTCTGCCTGGCTGATGATGACGAGGCGCTGCTGAAGGTCGATAACCTGCGCGTCGGCAGCTGGGTGGAGTTCCAGGAGGACGAAGAGCACAAGCTGCGCTGCAAGTTGGCGGCGGTGATCAAGCCCACGGGCAAGTACATCTTCGTCAACCGTACCGGCATGAAGGTGTTGGAAAAGACCCGCATGGGCCTGGCGGTTGAGTTCCGCCGCTGCGCTATTCGCCTGCTCGATGATGCCTTGTTGTTCGACCGTGCCCTGGAGTCGGTGATCGGCAATCTGCGCCGACTGAAAAACACCTGATTCACGGCTGGGATCAAAGGCTAAGCCCCCGTGCATGTAGCTCTTCGTAGGAGCGGGCCATGCCCGCGATGCTTGATGGCTTTCGCGGGCATGGCCCGCTCCTACAGGTATTGCGCTTTGCCACCGCTACTCAGGCATAACCACAACCGACAACGCCCGGCACTTTGCCGGGCGTTGTCGTTTATGCTGCTTGGCCCTGCCGCCGGCCTGCTCTAGAGTGATTGGTAGCTAAGGAGTCGCTATGCAGTTGGATCGCTCGAATGGTTGGTGTGAGGGGGTGCGTCGCTGCCCTTCGCCCAATTGCAATGATCGCCCCCTGGGGGAAATTTCCCTGTTGGTGATTCATAACATCAGCCTGCCGCCTGGCCAGTTCGGCACCGGCAAGGTGCAGGCATTGTTTCAAAATCAGCTGGTGGCCGATGAGCATCCATACTTCGCGGGTATCGCCGCTTTGCAGGTGTCGGCGCATTTTCTGATCGAGCGTGACGGTGTGGTGACCCAGTTTGTCTCCTGTCTGCAACGTGCCTGGCATGCCGGGGTTTCACGTTTCGAGGGGCGAGAGAGCTGCAATGACTTCTCGCTCGGGATCGAGTTGGAGGGTACTGACGATGAGCCTTTCACTGACGCCCAGTATGCGGCGCTGGTGCAATTGAGCCGGCAGTTGCTGAGCGCCTATCCGGCGATCACTTTGGCGCGTATCTGCGGCCACAGCGATATCGCGCCGGGGCGCAAAACCGATCCGGGGCCGGCTTTTGATTGGCTGCGTCTGCGAGCGGCTTTAACCGAATAAGGAGTAGAGGCAATGAGCTTTCTGGTGCTGCTGTTGGTGCTCTGGGTCGAGAAGTTCTCGGCCCTGCGAGCCAGGATCCAGCAGGATGGCCCCTGGTTGCGTCTGCTGGCGTGGGTCGAGCGGCAGGCCGACTTTGTCGAGAGCCCCTGGTTGGCGATCCTGCTGTTGGTGTTGTTGCCGCTGGCGGCGCTGGCTTTGTTGCTGACGCTGCTCGAGTCGGTGGCCTATGGTTGGCTGGCCTTGCCGGTGCACCTGCTGGTGCTGGTTTACAGCCTGGGGCGTGGCGACCCATTGGCGGCCCTCGGCCCCTTCCGTGACAGTTGGCGGCGCGGCGATGCCGAGGCGGCGTATCTGGTGGCGCACCGCGACCTGGCATTGCAGGCCGAGGAGGAGGGCGCGCTGTTGCAGCAGGTGCAGGGCTATCTGCTCTGGCAGGCTTATCAAAGCTTCTTCGCGGTTATCTTCTGGTACGCCCTGCTCGGGCCGGTGGCGGCCTTGGCCTATCGGCTGCTGGCGTTGATGACCGAACATGTCGCGCAACCGATCCTGCGTGAGCGTGCAGTGCAGTGGCGGCATGCCTTCGATTGGCTGCCGGCGAGGCTGCTGGTGGCGAGCTTCGCCTTGGTGGGCAGTTTTGTCGCGGTCAGCCGGGTGTTGCTGCATGAGCTGTTGAACTGGAGTATTTCCGCCGCGCAGCTGGTGACCCAGGCGGGGCGCGCGGGGGGGGAGGTGTCCGAGCCGGTGTTGGGCGAGGCGGGCGTCGCCAGCCTGGACGGGCTCTGGCAATTATTAGTGCGCGCGGCGGTGTTCTGGTATGCCGTTTTTGCCGTGTGGGCGTTGCTTGTTTAAGTCGTCTGGCGCTCACTCCCACAGCCAGGCGGCGCCGCGTACGCCGCTGGAATCGCCGTGCCGCGCTGGCAGCAGGCGGGTGTTGATCCGGTCGGAAAATACGTAACGCGGCAATAGCTGCGGCACCTGCTGATACAGCGCGCCGATATTCGACAGGCCACCACCGAGCACGATGACGTGCGGGTCGAGCAGGTTGATGACTGAGGCCAGCCCGCGCGCCAGTTGGTCGCAGTAGCGTTCGAGGGCTTGCCGGGCCGCAGTGTCGGCACCCGTGGCCGCGAGGGCCAAGGCGCCGGCATCCAGGCCGAGGTCGCTGCGGGCGGCCCAGCCGGGGCCGGACAGGAAGGTCTCGATGCAGTCCTCCAGCCCGCAATAGCAGCGCCGGGCCGGACCATCCTCGGGGCGGCGCCAGGGCAGCGGATTGTGCCCCCATTCGCCGGCAATGCCGTTCGGCCCGCCAAGCAGGCGGCCATTGATCACCACGCCGCCGCCAACCCCGGTACCGAGAATGACCCCGAATACCGTGGCTGCGCCCGCGCCGGCACCATCACTGGCTTCCGACAGGGCGAAGCAGTCGGCATCGTTGGCCAGACGTACCGGGCGTTGCAGCAGGCGTGCGAGGTCGCCTTGCAGGTCCTGGTCGATCAGGCAGATCGAGTTGGCGTTCTTGATCCGCCCGTGGTCCGGTGAGCGGGTGCCTGGAATGCCGACTCCGACGCTGCCGCGGACGCCCAGTTCGCGCTCGGCCTGCGCCACCAGTTCGACGATAGTCGCCAGGGTGGCGGCGTAGTCGCCTTGCGGGGTGGGCAACCGGCGGCGGTGGACCGGCTGGTTGTTGACCAAGGCGACAATTTCGATCTTGGTGCCACCCAGATCAATACCCAAGCGCAGTGATGGATGCATTCTTAACCTTAAGTTACAGAGGGTCGGGTCGATATCAGGTATACAGGATGCTGCGCCCGTGCGGTTTTGTGACTTTAGGCACATTCAACCGCTTGCTCTTGTCGCTCCGATGCGAGTGACTCGGGTCGAGCCTGCAAGGGTGGAAGGGCTGCCAGGCATGCTACTTACCCGTCCATTCCTGTGACGATGCATAACAATAATATGATCAGGAGACGTCTTGTGAAGACCGTGCTGTATCCGGCCATCGCGCTGATGAATCGTCTTAGCTTTGGTATGAAATTCAGTCTGATCAGCGTCTTGTTCTTCTTGCCGATGCTGGTCACCAACTTCTATCTGGTGCGCGACTCTTACCGGGAGTTCGTCGGCACGCGTGCTGAGTTGGACAGTCTCGACCTGCTGAGTTCCAGCCTCAAGCTGCGGCGTGATTTGGAAAGCCTCAACGACCTTGCCGAGATCAACGCCACCATTGGTCAGTCGGCCAAGGCCGGCGACCTCGAAGCGCAGGTCGCGAAGGTGAGCAAGGAAATCAGCGGCGCGCTGCAAACCCTGGCGCCGGTGGTCAGCGAGCCCGCGCAGGTCGAGGAGTTCAACGCCAAACGGGACGAGATGCTCGCCGCCTTGCAGGGCTTCGAGGCCGAGACCTCGTTGCAGAGCAAGGCCGCGCTGGTCGAGAAGTTGCTTGGCAATGCCCAGGTATTCCTCAAAATCGTGGCCAACCAGGCCGGGCTCAGCCAGGACAATCAACCCGCCGTACGGCAGATGGTCGAGTTGGTGACCGTGGTCACGCCGCAGGTGACGGCGGCTCTCAGTAAGGGGCGAGCCATTGGCTCCGCCTCCCTTGGCCAGGGTTTCCTGAATTCATCGGCCAGCGGCAAGTTCGATGAATTGCTCCTGGTGCTGGAAAAGCTGCATGCCGAATACGGACTCAGCCTGCGCGATGCTCTGGATGACAGCCCGCAGGCGCGCTCGGCGCTGGACAGCCTGGCGAGCGCCAGCCGGGCAACGCTGAAAGACAGCAGCACGCTGTTCGAAGACCAGGTGATCATGGCCGACACGCTCGATGCGCCCTGGCCGGCGTTCTATGACCAGGTCACGGCGGCGATGGAGAAAACCTACCAGCTCAACGATGCGGCCCTGGGCTTCCTCGACCAGCAGTTGCAGCAGCGCCTGGAGCAAAAGCGCGTGCAGATGGTGTTGCTGGTCGTCGCGCTGATGCTGGTGTTCCTGCTGATCGTCTACCTCTACGGCGCTTTTTATGTCTCCACCCGGACGACGCTGAAGAATCTTGGCCTGGTGATGGACAAGGTTGCGGCCGGCGATATGACCGTCAGCTTCAAGGCAGAAAGCCGCGATGAGCTGGGCGATTTGGGTGAGGTGTTCAACGGCACCGTGCAGAAAATCCACCACCTGATCGAGCGCGTCGGGCACACGGTCAGCCAGGTCGGGCACCAGGCGGATCGGGTGGAAACGGTCTCCGCACAGAGCAACCAGGCGGTCGCCGGGCAGCGCAGCCAGATTGAGCAGGTCGCGACGGCGATGAACGAAATGTCCGCCACTGCCCAGGAAGTAGCGCGTAGCGCTGCCGCCGCGGTGGACAGCGCGCAGAGTGTGAATCAGGAAACGATCAGCGGTCGGGCGTTGGTGGAATCCCAGGTCGGCAGCATCCAGCGCCTGGCCGGCGAGATCGACCAGTCGGTGGTGGTGATCAATCAGTTGGCCAGCGACAGCGCCTCGATCAGCCAGGTGCTGGATGTGATCAAGGGCATCGCCGAGCAGACTAACCTGCTGGCGCTCAACGCGGCGATCGAGGCGGCGCGTGCCGGTGAGCAGGGTCGCGGTTTTGCCGTGGTGGCCGATGAGGTGCGCAACCTGGCCAAACGCACCCAGCAGTCGACCGAAGAAATCGAAAAGATGATCGCCAAGTTGCAGGGCGGGGTCGGCGCGGCGGTGAAAACCATGCACATCAGCCATCAGATGGCCGATGGCACGGTCGCAGAGTCGGGCAAGGTGCAGCAGGCGCTGGAGAATATCCTCGGCGCGGTGGGCATGATCGTCGACCAGAACCAGCAGATCGCTGCGGCCGCCGAGCAGCAGACGGCGGTGGCCCACGATATCGACCAGAACATCGTCGAGATCAACCTGGCCGGCGAGCGCACCGCTGAAGGTGCGAGCCAGACCGAGCAGGCCAGCCGCGAGTTGTCCGGCCAGGTCGCGCACCTGAAGCAGCTGATCAGCGCGTTTCGCGTTTGATCAAAGCGCTTAACGACAAAGCCCGCCCAATAGCGGGCTTTGTCGTTTCTGGCCTCGTGACCCTCTAGGGGGCGCGTCTTCTGTGGGGGGGCGTAGGGTGCGCACGGCGCACCCTACGCATTCCAGCCGAATAGGGCGCGGGCGTTGGCACTGCTGGCGCTGGCCAGCTCCTCGGGCGTGATACCCCGCAGCTCGGCCAGTACCTGGCAGATATCGGCCAGGTATTCCGGGCTGTTGCGCTGGTTCGGGTGCATCGCCGGGGCCATATCCGGTGCATCGGTTTCCAGCACCATGGCTTCAAGCGGCAGCGCCGCGAGCACCTTGCGCAGACGCAGGGCCTGCGGCCAGGTCGCGGCGCCGCCAAGGCCCAGCTTGAAGCCGAGCTTGAGGTATTCCTTGGCTTCTTCGTGGCTGCCGGCAAACGCATGGATGATGCCGCCGCGCTCGAGTTTGAAGCGCTTCAGCGTGGCGATCACCTGCGCATGGCTGCGCCGCACATGCAGCAGGGCCGGCAGGGCAAACTCGGCGGCCAGTTCGAGTTGCGCCTCGAACAGCGCCTGCTGACGCTCGCGGTCGAGGTGTTCCAGGTAATAGTCGAGGCCGAACTCGCCGACCGCGCAGAGTTCGGGCTGCCCGGCGAGCCGCTCCAGCCAGCCTCGCAGTTCACGCAGGTGTTCCGGCCGATGTTGCTCGAGGTGGACCGGGTGCAGGCCGAAGGCGGCATACAGGCCGTCCTCGCGCTGTACCAACTCCCACAGACGTTGCCAATTGGCCTGGTAAACCCCAAGCACCACCATGCGCTCGACCCCAAGTGCCCGGGCATTCGCCAGCACCTCGCCGCGGTCGGCGTCGAAGTCGGGGAAGTCCAGGTGGGTGTGGGTGTCGATCAGGGGCATGGGCTATGGTTTCAGCGTGTGTGGCCGAAGGATAACGGCTGCCAGCGAGTCAGGGATAAAGGAAAGCGTAAATGGATTTACGTCAACGCGCCAAAGCCTTGCGCGCCGCATCGGGATAACTGGCTTGCGGGGCAGGGTTTTACCGTGTTGCGCTTTTTGAATAACAAGAAGTGTTGCAGCAAACGGATGCGGTGTTGGAGCAGGTTCGGATCTGGGTGGAGCAACGGCGGCCCTCTCCCACGGCCCCTCTCCCGTAAACGGGAGGGGGGAGCAAAGCCAAAGCGCGGGGGATTGGTTGCGCACGAATAGAACCCCTCTCCCGCGTGCGGGGTGAGGCGGAAATAGGCAAAGCATGCTTTGCCCCGCCCGAACGCCACTGCGCCCGCATGCGCAGTGGCTGGGGCACAGTGTGGGGGTAGGGGAGAGGGGCTTTGAGCGCTTAAGGGGCTTTAGTGATGCTCGCGCGTCGCGCGGAATTTCACGTCGGGCCAGCGTTCTTCCATCAATGCCAGGTTGACCCGGGTGGGCGCCAGGTAGGTGAGGTGGCCGCCGCCGTCGATGGCCAGGTTCTCAATGGCCTTGACCTTGAAGTCCTCGAGCTTTTTCTTGTCGTCGCAATCGATCCAGCGTGCGGACCAGACGGTGATTGGCTCGTAGGCGCACTCGACCTTGTATTCCTCTTTCAAGCGGCTGGCGACCACATCGAACTGCAGCACACCGACCGCACCGAGGATGATGTCGTTGCTGCGCTCGGGGAAGAACACCTGGGTGGCGCCTTCCTCGGCCAGTTGCTGCAGGCCCTGGCGCAGTTGCTTGGATTTCAGCGGGTCTTTGAGGCGCACGCGGCGGAACAGTTCCGGGGCGAAGTGCGGGATGCCGGTGAAGCCGAGGTTTTCGCCTTCGGTAAAGGTGTCGCCGATCTGGATCGTGCCGTGGTTGTGCAGGCCGATGATGTCGCCGGCAAAGGCCTCTTCCAGTTGTTCGCGCTCGGAGGAGAAGAAGGTCAGGGCATCGCCGATCCGTACTTCTTTGCCCAGGCGCACATGGCGCATTTTCATGCCCTTGTCGTACTTGCCGGAGCAGATGCGCATGAAGGCGATGCGGTCGCGGTGCTTGGGGTCCATGTTCGCTTGGATCTTGAACACGAAGCCGCTGAATTTCTCTTCGACCGGCTCGACGGTGCGCTCATTGGCGACCCGAGCCAGCGGCTTGGGTGCCCAGTCGACGACGGCATCGAGCACATGATCGACGCCGAAGTTGCCCAGCGCGGTGCCGAAGAATACCGGGGTCAGTTGGCCGTCGAGGAATTCCTGCTGGTCGAACTCGTGGCAGGCGCCCTGCACCAGTTCCAGCTGTTCGACGAAGCGCTCGTATTCATCGCCCAGGTGCGCGCGGGCTTCATCGGAGTCGAGCTTTTCGATGATTTTGACGTCGGTGCGCTCGTGGCCGTGACCGGCGGTGTAGACGATGATGTAGTCGTCGGCCAGGTGGTACACGCCTTTGAAGTCGCGGTAGCAACCGATTGGCCAGGTGATCGGCGCGGCCTTGATCTTCAGTACCGCTTCGATTTCATCGAGCAACTCGATCGGGTCGCGGATGTCGCGGTCGAGTTTGTTGATGAAGCTGACGATGGGCGTGTCGCGCAGACGGCACACGTCCATCAGGGCAATGGTGCGCGGTTCCACGCCCTTGCCGCCGTCGAGCACCATCAGTGCCGAATCCACTGCGGTCAGGGTGCGGTAGGTGTCTTCGGAGAAGTCCTCGTGGCCCGGGGTGTCGAGCAGGTTGATCATGTGCTCGCGGTAGGGGAACTGCATCACCGAGGTGGTAATCGAGATGCCGCGCTGCTTTTCCATCTCCATCCAGTCGGAGGTGGCATGGCGGTCGGACTTGCGCGACTTCACCGTGCCGGCCACGGCAATCGCCTTGCCCATCAGCAGGAGTTTCTCGGTGATGGTGGTTTTACCCGCATCCGGGTGGGAAATGATGGCGAAGGTGCGGCGTTTCGCGACTTCGGCGGCCTGGTTGGTCATAGGAGGGGAACGCCTCGACGAATAGTCGGTCTGTCAAAAAAGGCGGCGATTATAACGCAAGCGCGCTCCCGGCGGCGGCCGATGGATGCGCTGCTTTGCTCGACTTTGTGCAGCATTCCATAACGCTTTGTTTTGAATCTTAAACGGTCAATCGCCAAAGCGACAAAGTGAGGTAGCCGCGCGGCAATTTTTTATTGATCTGCGCCCCACATGCTCCTAAAGTTCGCGCCCGAACGTCCATGCTGGAAACGATCCATCCGGCTCAAGTACTGACGACGAGAGGTTGTTGGCCACCAGACCGAGTGAAAGCGCAGTAGTGTTCACTCGTCCTGGCCGGTAATCCTCGGCGACATGCCTTGGGAAGTAGGCGAACCAAAGTGGGGAAACGGATTAGACGTTCGCGGCTTTTCAACTGAAAGCCACCCCTCAACCACCTTTTGTTTGTTTTGCCATACATATGGAGTCCCAGCATGTCGATTAAGGTCGAAGACTACTACGCGCGTGAAACCTTCGAGAAAATGAAGGCCTTCTCCGATCAGCAAGAAACCCCGTTCGTGGTGATCGACACCCAGATCATCAGCCAGGCTTACGATGACCTGCGCGCCGGTTTCGAGTTCGCCAAGGTCTACTACGCGGTCAAGGCCAACCCGGCCGTCGAGATCATCGACCTGCTCAAGGACAAGGGCTCGAACTTCGACATCGCCTCGATCTACGAGCTGGATAAAGTGATGAACCAGGGCGTTGGCCCGGAGCGCATCAGCTACGGCAACACCATCAAGAAATCCCGGGACATCCGCTACTTCTACGAGAAGGGTGTGCGCCTGTATGCCACCGACTCGGAAGCCGACCTGCGCAACATCGCCAAGGCCGCGCCGGGCTCGAAAGTCTACGTGCGCATCCTCACGGAAGGTTCGACCACCGCTGACTGGCCGCTGTCGCGCAAATTCGGCTGCCAGACCGACATGGCCATGGATCTGCTGATCCTCGCTCGCGACCTGGGCCTGGTGCCCTACGGCATCTCCTTCCACGTTGGCTCGCAGCAGCGCGATATCAGCGTCTGGGACGCCGCCATCGCCAAGGTCAAAGTGATCTTCGAGCGTCTGAAGGAAGAAGACGGCATCCACCTCAAGCTGATCAACATGGGTGGCGGCTTCCCGGCCAACTACATCACCCGCACCAACAGCCTGGAAACCTACGCCGAAGAGATCATCCGCTTCCTCAAGGAAGACTTCGGCGATGACCTGCCGGAAATCATCCTCGAGCCGGGCCGTTCCCTGATCGCCAACGCCGGCATTCTGGTCAGCGAAGTGGTGCTGGTGGCGCGCAAGTCGCGTACCGCCGTCGAGCGTTGGGTGTATGTCGATGTGGGCAAGTTCTCCGGCCTGATCGAAACCATGGACGAGTCGATCAAGTTCCCGATCTGGACCGAGAAGAAAGGCGAAGTGGAAGAGGTGGTGATCGCCGGCCCGACCTGCGACAGCGCCGACATCATGTACGAGAACTACAAATACGGCCTGCCGCTGAACCTGGCCATCGGTGATCGCCTCTACTGGCTGTCCACCGGCGCCTACACCACCAGCTACAGCGCGGTGGAGTTCAATGGCTTTCCGCCATTGAAGGCGTTCTATTTGTAAGCTTTGTGTCAGTTCGAAAAGCCCCGCCTTGGCGGGGTTTTTTCGTTATGGGCCAAGCAGGGCGGATGGTTTCCCCAGTTCCGTGGTGATTTGTAAAGATTTTGTAAAGACTACGATTAATTCGCCTATGATAAAGTTTCTCAAATAGAATCGCGCCTCATTTTGCTTGGGGAGTGATTCTTATGAACAATAAAACGATGTCCTCCAACTCGCCACAGCCTCGTCTGCTGGCTTCCGCTATCGGCCTCGCCATTGCGTCCTTCGCCTGTACGGGGATGGCGGCAGAAAAGAGCCAAGCGGTCGAATTGGGCGCGGTCAAGGTGCAAGGCAAGCAGGATAAGGAGAAGAGCTACAAGGTCGAGCAGGCTTCTTCGCCGAAGTACACCGCACCGCTGCTGGACACTCCCCAGACCATCACCGTAGTGCCCGAGGCCCTGATCAAGGAACAGAACGCGCTGAGCCTGCGCCAAGTGCTGTCCAACGTTTCCGGGATCACCTTCGGTGCTGGCGAGGGCGGTGCCTATGGTGACAGCATCAATATTCGCGGTTTCAGCGCCACCAACAACATCATGCTCGATGGCCTGCGCGACAGCGCCAACATCACCCGCTCCGATACCTTCAACCTGGAACAGGTGGAAGTGGTCAAGGGGCCGAGCTCGGTCTACGCCGGTGCCGGCGCCACGGCGGGCTCGATCAATATGGTCAGCAAAACGCCTAAGCTGAGGGCCTCGAACAATCTGCAAGCCGGCGTCGGCACGGATGGTTACCAGCGTCTGGCGGCGGATATCAATCAGCCGCTGGAGGGCATCGAAGGCGCCGCCTTTCGCTTGAACCTGATGGCCCATCAGAACGATGTGGCCGGTCGCGAGCAGATCGACTATGAGCGTTGGGGTATTGCACCCTCGGTCAGTTTCGGCCTGGGTTCCC
Organism: Pseudomonas sp. KH_027; assembly: GCF_057838565.1. Taxonomy (NCBI): domain Bacteria; kingdom Pseudomonadati; phylum Pseudomonadota; class Gammaproteobacteria; order Pseudomonadales; family Pseudomonadaceae; genus Pseudomonas; species Pseudomonas sp. KH_027. Next base: position 3,938,891 of record NZ_CM174470.1, on the reverse strand, counting down.
CGACCCGCCTGACCCTGAGTTACCTGCACCAGTCCGACCAGAACCTGCCGGACTATGGGCTGCCGGCCATCAATGGCAAGGTGGTGGGGAATGTGGATCGTGACGCTTACTTCGGCTTCAAAAATATCGATACCGAAGAAGTCGATGTCGACTCTCTAACCGTCAAGTTCGAGCATGACTTCAATGAACTGGTCAGCTTGAGCAATATCGCGCGGTATAGCGAAACCGATAACCGCACCATCACCACGCGCAGCTACGTCACCCTGGTCGGCACCGATCAGTACCGCTACCGCCCTAACACCGCCGGCGTGGGTCGCGACACCACCACCAAACTGGCGATCAACCAGACCAACCTGACCTGGAACTTCGCCACTGGTTTCATCGACCATGCGCTGGTGACCGGCGCCGAAATCTCCCGCGAGACCCTGGATCGCTACGGTATCAGCTACAACCTGGATCACAGTCGGGTCTATGCCCTGAGTAACCCACCGGGCTACTACAGCGGCCCGACCAATAAGACCAGGACCTCGACGCTTGACTCCGAGGTGACCGACAAGGCCTTGTACGCCTTTGACACCTTGGCGCTGAATGATCAGTGGGATCTGAGCCTTGGCGTGCGCTATGAGAAATTCGAAGGCGAGAGCGATAGCGTGGTGTTCGCGAATAACCCTCCGCGCACTCGCTCCGACTCCACGGATGAAGTGGTCAGTGGCCGGGTCGGGTTGGCTTACAAACCCGTCGAGAACGGCACCATCTATGTGGCCTGGGGCAACTCCTTCAACCCTTCGGCGCAAGGTGTGGCAACCACCGGTACCGGTCTGAGCGCGGACAACGAGGACCTCGATCCGGAGAAGAACGAAACCTGGGAACTGGGGACCAAGTGGGAACTGCTGGATCAGCGCCTGTCGCTTAACGCGGCGCTCTTTCGCGTCGAGAAGACCAATGGCCGGATCGATGCCGACGTCACGGGTAATAGCAATATCACCGAGTTCGTACTGGACGGTGTGCAGCGCGTCGATGGTTTCGAGCTGGGCCTGTCCGGCAAGATCACCGACAAGTGGCAGGCGTTCGCCACTTATACCCAGCTGAGCAGCGAAATCGTCAAGGCGGGTGCCTCGGTTGCCGATCAGGCTCAGGAAGGTCAAGCATTGGCCAACACCCCGCCGCGCTCCTTCAGCCTGTGGAACACCTATCAGTTGCCGGCCGATTTCGAGCTGGGTTATGGCGTGCAGTTCGTCGATGAGCGTAACGTCGCCAACGCCGACACGGCGAAGGTTGGTTCTTATGTCGTGCATGGCGCCATGCTGGGCTATCAGGCCAGCAAAGAGCTGGGCCTGCAGCTGAACGTCAACAACCTGTTCGACGAAGAGTATTACGATCGGTTGCGTACCAGTGTCGGCACGAGCGCCACGACGGGCGGCCTGGTCCCCGGCGACGGCCGTTCCGCAGTATTGACCGCCAATTACTCGTTCTAAGGCTTAAGAGCCGTTGCAATCAAAGCCCTGCCATTTGGCGGGGCTTTGGCGTTTCAGGAGGTTGTCGCGATGATGCTTCATATTCCCAGGGGGGAGCCCTGAACGGGTCACCGACTGCCGGTGCCTGCGGCAGCAAGCGCAGTGAATCGATGGCAAGGCCACTGCGGGCTTCCGGTCGGCACGGGTCAAGGGCCGCCTGCAATCTGTGGTTCGACCTGAATTCGAATATTCAGCCACTCAGGAGTGAGCTGGGTGCCGGGCAAGCCTCCCCGTGAGCCTCGTCACTCCCGCGAAAGCAGGAGTCCAGTAGGCGGAGGCGGATGCAGCGTTCGGTCTGAATGGTTAGCAGTGCTCAACTGCGACATGGCTTTTCTGAGGCGTCCGCTCAAGCGTCAATGGCCGCGTAGAGTTGTTGATCGCTCTCGTCGCCAAGCTCTGCGGCGCGGCGGAAATAGTCCGTGGCTATCTGCCGGATACTGGGTCGGGTCGACTCCAGCAATGCCGCCCGTGCCGCCCGCAAGAAGCTTAGGTTACCGCCGGCGAGCGCCTGCCGGAGCCAGGCCTCCGCTTCGGTAAACAGGCCTTGGGCTGCCAATACGGCAGCCAGGCTGTATTGCCCGCGAAAGTCGCCGCCGATTGCCGAGCGTCGATACCAGCCCAAGGCGGCGTGCGGGTCGGCTTCCACGCCGATGCCTTCCTCGTAAAAGCGGCCAACCAGGTTCATCGACTTGGCGTGCCCTTGCTCGGCGGCCTGTCGGTACAGGTTCAGGGCTTGGGGCTGATCCTGCGCAACGCCGCGCCCGGTGGCGAGCAGGTTGGCGTAGTTGTACAGACCCCAGTCGAGGTTTGCCGCGCAGGCCTGCCGGTAATGCGCGGCGGCGTCGTTGAGCGAGGGGTCGCAGCCCCAGCCGTGCTCAAGGCAGCGGCCCAGCATGTTGTGCGCCATGGGGTGGTGGTGCGCGGCGGCGATGCGAAACCAGGTCACGGCCAGTGTTTGGTCGCGCTGGATGCCGCGGCCATTGAGGAGTATCTGCCCGAGCATGACCTGTGCGTCCACCAGGCCTTGTTTGGCCGCGCTGAGGATGGCCCTGGCCGCCTGGCTTGGGGCGCCGGCGAGCTGTGTCGCCAACTCGTCGCCTGTCAGTTCCTCGGTGCTGCGCAGATAGTTCATGGTTTCAGACATCCGCCCAGCGGCGTAACAGGTTGTGGTAGCTGCCGGTCAGTTGGATCAGGGCCGGGTGCTCTGGAACATCCACTGTCAGGCGCTGGATGGCTTGATCCATCTCGAACAGCAATGCGCGTTGGCTGTCTTCGCGGACCAGGCTCTGGGTCCAGAAAAACGAAGCGAAGCGCGCACCCCGGGTGACGGCTTCGACTTTGTGCAGGCTGGTGGCGGGGTACAGCAGCAGGTCACCGGCCGGCAGCTTCACGCGCTGGCTGCCGTAGGTGTCCTGGATTACCAGTTCGCCACCGTCGTACTCATCCGGGTCGCTGAAAAACAGGGTCGAGGACAGGTCGGTACGCACGCGTTCCGGGCTGTTTTTCACCTGGCGGATGGCATTGTCGATGTGAAAATCGAAAGACCCGCCCCCCGTGTAGCAGTTGAACAGCGGCGGAAAGATTTTATGCGGCAGGGCGGCGGACATGAACAGTGGGTTCTGCCAGAGACGCTGGAGCATGCTTTGGCTGATTTCGCGCCCGAGCGGGTGGTCTTCAGCAAGCTGCAGGTTGTGCTTGGCCTTGGCCGACTGGTAACCGGCCGTCGCCTTGCCATCTGCCCATTGAGCCTGTCCGAGTGCCTGGCGTATTTGAGTGACTTCTTCGCGATCGAAGAGGCCGGGAATGTGCAAAAGCATAGTGAAACCACGCGCCTGAAATTCAGGTGCTGATGGTATGCATTCTCATTGATGTTGTAAAACTTACAGTCGCAATCAGCGTGATGCCCGTGTCAGCGGGCTCCCGGAGAAATGTAAGGGGTTTGTAAAAGTTCTCATATGAGAATTGAATGCAATTGCTAATGATTAGCTTCTCAACTAAATTCGCGGCCTTCGCAAACCCCATGGGAGGGAAGCCGCATGTCCAGCACGTCCACCGTCTTTTCGCCACGCCTGCTCGCTACAGCCGTCGGTATGGCGATTTCCACTTTGTCTGTCGCACAGACGGCGCAGGCGGCCGAAACCACGGAGCCGAAAAAGCAGGCCTTGTCGCTCGATGCCACCAGTGTGGTGGGCGAGCAGGATGCCGAGACCCGCTATCAGGTCGAGAAAGCGCAGTCGCAGAAGTACACGGCGCCGCTGGCCGATACTCCGCGCTCGGTCACAGTGGTACCGCAACAAGTGCTGAAGGACACTGGCGCGCTCTCCCTGCAGGATGCACTGCGCACCGTGCCGGGCATCACCATGGGCGCTGGCGAAGGTGGCAACCCGCAGGGGGATCGCCCATTCATCCGTGGTTTCGATTCGCAAAGCGATACCTACCTGGATGGCGTGCGCGACACCGGGGCGCAGACCCGCGAGATCTTTGCCGTGGAATCCATAGAAGTCAGCAAGGGGCCGAATTCGGCCTTCGGTGGTCGTGGTTCGGCGGGCGGCAGTATCAACCTGGTCAGCAAGGCGCCCGGCCTGGAAGATTTCACCAATGGCGGCTTTACCTGGGGCTCCGACCAGACCCAGCGCTATACGGCCGATATCAACCGCAAGTTTCTCGATACCGCGGCGTTTCGTCTGAACCTGATGAGCCACGAGTCGAATGTGGCGGGTCGCGACGAGGTCAACTATGACCGCTGGGGGATCGCGCCTTCGGTGACGTTCGGTCTGGGTACCGAGACCCGCCTCAACCTCAACTACTACCACATGGAAAGCAACGACCTGCCGGACTCGGGCATTCCCTATGGTTTCTCCACCAGTGCGGTGGGCACGAATGGCCGGCCCGCTCACGTTGCAAGCAGCCCGGACACGCCGACTGACGGCGGCGACAGCAGCAATTTCTATGGCCTGAGCGATCGCGACTTCCGCAAGACCCGCACCGATATCGCGACCATCGCCATCGAACACGACCTGAGCGACGCGCTGACGATCAAGAACACCCTGCGTCATGGCAACAGCATGCAGGACTACATCCTCACCCAGCCCGACGACAGTATTGGTAACGTCAAACAGACCGGTACGGTCTGGCGGCGCGCCAACACCCGTGTGGGCAACACCGAGACGACCACCAACCAGACCGATCTGTTCGGCGAAGTCATCATCGGCGGGTTTAAAAACACCTTCTCCGCCGGCATCGAACTGGATCGCGAAGCCAGCGACAGGTCGGCCTACACCGTCAACACCGACACCACGCCGCTGACGGGTGCAGCTACCTCTATCTGCAATACGGCGACGGTCGGTGCGGCCAGTGGTTACAACTGCACCTCGCTGTCCAATCCGAACCCGAATGACCCGTGGGCCGGAAGCATTGCGCGCAACTACGCTGGCACCGAGACCACCAGCGATACGCGGGCGATTTACGCCTTCAATACCCTCGAGTTGGACCCGCAATGGCTGCTGAACATGGGCCTGCGCTACGACCACTTCGAGACCGAGGCCAAGACCAAGTCGGCGGCGCGGGTCACCACGTTCAAGAGCCAGGACACCAGTGAGTTCGTCACCGGTCAGTTGGGCCTGGTCTGGAAGCCGGCCGAGAACGGTAGCATCTATGCCTCCTATGCCACCTCGGCGACTCCGCCAGGCGCGATGCTGGGTGAAGGTATTGAAGGCAATCCGCTGCTGACTTCGGCCACGATCAGAAGCGATCTGCAGCCGGAAGAAACCACCAACTACGAACTCGGCACCAAGTGGGATCTGTTCAACAGTCGCCTGTCGCTGACTGCGGCTATTTTCCGTACCGAGAAGGACAATGCTCGCGTTCTGGTCAATACCGACACCTATGAAAACATCGGCAAGGTCCGTACCGACGGTATCGAGTTGAGTGCCAGCGGCAAAATCACCGAGAAATGGCAGGTCTTCGCCGGTTACAGCTACCTGGACGCCAAGCAGGTTGATGGCGGTCAGCAGAACATCGGCACGACGGCTGCGCCAATCTACGTCGACAGCCTGAGCAACGGCAACGAACTGCCGAATACCCCGAAAAACAGCTTGAGCCTGTGGACCACCTACGAAGTCATGCCGGCACTGACCATCGGTGGTGGCGCGTTCTATGTGGATGATGTGTGGGGCAACGTCGCCAATACCTTAATGGTTGACTCTTACTGGCGCTACGACGCCATGGCCAGCTACAAGCTGACCAAGAACGTCGACCTGCAACTCAACGTGCAGAACCTGACCGATGAGGTCTACTACGACAAGGCCTATTCCTCGCACTTCGCCAACCAGGCGGCCGGTCGCACAGCCCTGTTCAGCACCAACGTGCACTTCTAAGGCGCCGCAGGTGCCCATGCCCCGCTCGACATCCAGTCGAGCGGGTTTTTTGTTTTTCCGCCCACGGGCTGAGTAAACGAAACGTAAAGGTTTCTTTCTTGCTAGTTGTTCTCAAATAGAATCCGCACTCACTGGCGCGGGAGTCAGTGTCAGGGTGTTCGCATAGAAATAGGCCGGTTCAGGTGAGGTTGTCGTGTTGAAAAAAGTTCTGTTCCAGCTGCACTGGTTCTTCGGCATTTCGGCCGGGCTGGTGCTGGCGTTGATGGGTGTGACAGGGGCGCTGTACTCCTTCGAGGGCGAGATCATGCGCGCGCTCAACCCCGACACCTTACGCGTCGAGGTACGCGAAGCTGGCGTACTGCCGCCTGCCGAGTTGGTGACGAAAATCGAGGCCGCCGCGGGCAAAACGGTCTCCGGCCTGTGGGTGGATACCCGCGACGACAGCGCCGCACGGGTGTTTTTCAGCCCGCCACCGGGTGAGCGCCGTGGACCGATGCGCTTCTTCGACCCCTACACCGGCGACTTGCTGGGTGAGCCCGCCGGTCAGCCGTTCTTCAGGCTGATGCTGCAGCTGCACCGCTTTCTCGCCATGGGCGAGTTCGGCAAGCAGATCACCGCCGCCTGTACCCTGATCCTGGTCTTCTTCTGTTTGTCCGGCGTGTATCTGCGCTGGCCGCGCCAGGCGCTGAACTGGCGCACCTGGCTGACCCTCGACTGGGCGAAGAAGGGCCGTGCCTTCAACTGGGACCTGCACGCGGTCTTCGGTACCTGGTGCCTGCTGTTCTATCTCCTGGCCGCATTGACCGGACTGTACTGGTCCTACGAGTGGTACCGCGAGGGGGTGACGCGCCTGCTCTCCGACGCCCCGGCCGGCCAGCGCGGCGGCAAACCGGGCGAGCGGCGTGGCGGCCCTGGCGGTCGTGGCGAGGCGCCGCAAGGTCCGCCGCCAACGGTCGACTACAACGCCGTCTGGCAGAGCATCCAGAGCGCTGCCGGCCCGCAGCTGACGACCTGGAACCTGCGCCTGCCGCCGGTGGCCGGCCAGCCGGCGACCGTTTTCTACCTGCTGGAGGACGCCGCCCATCCGCGCGCGCTCAACCAGATCACCCTCGACCCGGTGACCGGCAAGGTCAGCAAGGTCGAGCGCTACAACGACAAGAGTTTCAAGGCGCAACTGCTGACCAGCGTCTATGCCTTGCACGTCGGCGAGTACTTCGGCCTGCCGGGGCGCATCCTGATGATGCTCGCCAGCCTGACGATGCCGCTGTTCTTCGTCACCGGCTGGCTGCTGTATCTCGATCGCCGGCGCAAGAAACGCGCAGTACGCACCGCCCGTGGCGATGTCGACGCAAGTGCCGGGGGCGATGCCTGGCTGATCGGCTTCGCCAGCCAGAGCGGCTTCGCCGAGCAGTTGGCCTGGCAGACGGCCGGGCAACTGCAGGCCGCCGGTCATCCGGTGCGGGTGCAGTCGTTGGCCACGCTGGATGAGCAGAGCCTGCGCCAGGCACAGAATGCCTTGTTCGTGGTCAGTACCTTTGGCGACGGTGAGGCGCCGGACAGCGCCCGTGGTTTCGAGCGCAAGCTGCTCGGCCAGGCCGTGACGCTGGACAACCTGAAGTACGCCGTACTGGCCCTCGGCGACCGGCAGTACGCGCAGTTCTGCGGCTTCGCCCAGCGCTTGTATACCTGGCTCGACCGGCAGGGCGCGCAGAGCCTGTTCGCCCCGGTGGAGGTGGATAACGGCGACGTGGGCGCATTGCAGCACTGGCAACAGCAGCTCGGGCAATTGACCGGCAGCCAGGCGCCTGCGGTCTGGCAGGCGGCGGAGTTCGCCAACTGGACCTTGAGCGGGCGAGAGTTGCTGAATGCGGGCAGCGCCGGTGCGCCGACCTTCCTGGTGCGGCTGGTGGCGTCGAGCGGTACGGCGGCCGATTGGTTGGCCGGCGACCTGGTGGACGTGTTGCCGCGCAACAGCGCCGCAGCGGTCGAGGCATTTTTCGCCGGCTTAGGCGTGGCGGCACAGACCCCGGTGCAATTGGCCGGCTTCACCGAAACCCTGGCCCAGGCACTGGCGAGCCGGCAACTGCCGAACAGCCGCGAGCATTTGGTCGGCCTGCATGCGCAAGCCCTGGTCGATGCGTTGATTCCGCTGGCCGCGCGCGAATACTCGATCGCCTCCTTGCCCAGCGATGGCGCGCTGGAGCTGATCGTGCGCCAGGAGCAGCACGCGGACGGCAGCCTGGGCCTGGGATCCGGCTGGTTGACCGAGCACGCGTCGGTCGGTACGACGGTCAGCCTGCGCCTGCGTCGCAACAGCGGCTTCCATCTGCCGGCAGAGCCGCGGCCGTTGATCCTGCTCGGTAACGGCACCGGCTTGGCGGGCCTGCGTAGCCTGCTCAAGGCGCGGATTGCCGAGGGCAGCACACGCAACTGGCTGCTGTTCGGCGAGCGCAATGCCGCCCACGACTTCTTCTGTGCCACGGAGCTGCAAGGCTGGTTGGCGGATGGCGATTTGACCCGTCTGGACCTGGCCTTCTCCCGCGATCAGGCGCAGAAGATCTATGTGCAGGACCGCCTGCGCGAAGCGGCGGCTGAGCTGCATGCGTGGCTGGCCGAGGGCGCGGCGATCTATGTCTGCGGCAGCCTGCTGGGGATGGCCGAGGGCGTTGACCGGGTGTTGCACGAGCTGCTCGGCGTCGAGGCCGTGCAGCAGCTGACGGAAGAAGGCCGCTACCGTCGCGATGTGTATTGAGCCGAGTAGGGCGGATTAGCGCAGCGTAATCCGCCACCGCTGCCACCGCTGCCGTCGTAGATGGCACCTTGCAATGCCTCTGGTGGATTACGCCGCGGGGCGGCTAATCCACCCTACACATGGGCGAAAGCTTCGGCGGCTACTGGTGCCGCCTCTGCTGCGGCTCTAAGCTTGCCGGTATGAACAGAATTCTTCTCAATTGCGATATGGGCGAAAGCTTCGGCGCCTGGCACATGGGTGACGACGAGCACGCCATGCCCCTGGTCGATCAGGCCAACCTCGCCTGTGGCTTCCATGCCGCCGACCCACTGACCATGCAGCGCACCGTGGCCCTGGCGGTGCGCCACGGGGTGACGATCGGCGCGCATCCGTCCTACCCGGACCTGCAGGGTTTCGGTCGACGCCATCTGGCTTGCTCGGCGGAGGAGGTGCAGGCCCTGGTGCTGTACCAGCTCGGCGCGCTGGAGGCCTTCTGCCGCGCCGCCGGTAGCCAGTTGGCCTACGTCAAACCCCATGGCGCGCTGTACAACGACCTGGTGCGCGACGATGGTTTGCTGACGGCAGTGCTGCATGCCTGCGCCGCCTTTCGCCCGGGCTTGCCGTTGATGGTGCTGGCCTTGGCCGACAACCGTCGCGAGCAGCGTCTGGCTGCCGCCGTCGGTGTGCCGCTGCGGTTCGAGGCTTTTGCCGACCGCGCGTACCTGGCCGATGGCCAATTGGCGCCACGGCGCCTGGCTGGTGCGGTGCATCACGATGCCGAGCGGATATTGCAGCAGGCTCTGGCGATTGCGCGGGGTGAGCCGTTCGCCGATATCGACGGCAAGCCAATGCGGCTGGTCGCCGACAGCCTCTGCGTGCATGGTGACAATGCCGAATCGCTGGCCGTGCTGCGGCGTTTGCGCGCGATGCTGGATGCGGCATGAGCCGGCGATGATACGCATCGAGCCGGCCGGTGCGCAGGCGCTGTTGCTGGTACTGGCCGAAACCCCGGATGCCGCTCTGCCGCTGCGCATCGCGCAGTTGAGCGAGCGTATCCGTCAATCTCTAGGTCAGCTGCTGGTCGACCTGGTGCCCGGCTGGACCAGCCTGCTGCTGCATTACGACCTGCTGCGCACCGACCACCTGCAATTGGCGGCGCAACTGGCGCCCTTGCTGCAAGCCTGGCAGGCCGAGCCGCCCCCCAGCGATGAAGGGCGTTTGCTGCTGATCCCGATCTGGTACGCCGGCGACGATCTCGCCACGGTGGCCGCCGCCTGCGGTTTGGGCGTGGCCGAAGTGATCGCCTTGCACAGCGCGGGCGAATACCGGGTCGGCGCCATCGGTTTTGCGCCGGGCTTCGCTTACCTCGGCGAGCTGGATGCGCGTCTCGTGCTGCCGCGGCGCGCCACGCCGCGCACGCGGGTGCCGGCCGGCAGCCTGGCGATTGCCGAACGCCAGACCGCGATCTACCCGCAAGCCTCGCCGGGCGGCTGGCACCTCATAGGCCGCTGCCCGTGGCGCTTGTTCGATGCCCAAGCCACGCCCGCGTGCCCGCTGGCGCTGGGCGACCGGGTGCGCTTTGTGCCGATCGATCAACCGACCTACCTCGCCGAGAGCGGTGAACGGTGAGTGGGTTCGCGGTGATCAGGCCCGGCCCGCTCAGCCTGTTGCAGGACGGCGGGCGCTTCGGTTGGCAACACCTCGGCGTTTCCCCGGCCGGGGCGCTGGATCAGCAGGCGGCGGGCTGGGCCAATCGGTTGCTGGGCAATGCCTGGGGCACGCCGTTGTTGGAAATCGCCCTCGGCGGGCTGGAGCTGCAAAGCCAGGTGAATACCTGGGTTGCCGTCTGCGGCGCAGAGCTGCCGATAGCGGTCGATGGGCAGGCGCGGCCGGGCTGGTCGCGATTTGCGCTGCGGGCCGGCCAGCGCGTGCGCCTGGGCTTTGCCCGCAGCGGCCAGCGCGCGTACCTGGCGGTGGCCGGTGGTTTCAGCGCGCCACCGGTGCTGGGTAGCGTCGCCTGCCAGGTGCGCGAAGGCTTGGGCGGTGTGCACGGCGATGGCCGCGCACTGCAGGTCGGCGATTGCCTGAACTGCGCACCGGCGCAATTGCCCGGCGCAGCCAGCGTACCCTGGGCCTACATTTCGGATTATCGACAGGTGCCTGCGCTGCGGGTGATCGTCGGCGGCGATGCGGCCAGTTTCGGCGCTGCGCAGTTGCAGGCTTTCTTTGCCCAGGACTGGCAGCTCAGCGCGCAATCCGACCGCATGGGCGCGCGCTTGCAGGGGCAGGCGCTACAGGTGCCGGTGCGGCAATGGTCGTTGGGGGTGGCGACGGGCGCCATTCAGGTGCCGCCGGATGGCCAGCCGATCGTGCTGTTGGCCGATCGGCAGACCATGGGTGGTTACCCTCTGCTTGGCTGGCTGCACCCGCTGGATCTGGGCCGGCTGGCGCAATGCCCGGCACAGCAGCGCCTGCGCTTTTGCGCGGTCGGCCTGAGCGAGGCGCAGGCCGAATTGTGTGCGTTCTACCGCTTCTTCGGGCGCTAGAAGAGCGTGACGGATGGAGGCGTAGGGTGGATGACGCTCTGTTCATCCACCTTCTCTCGTGCAGCCTCGATGGTGGATGGAAAAGCGCCATCCACCCTACGTTTCTGCACCCTCCATCCCCTCGCCCCTTGGGGGAGAGGGCGGAGCAGTCCGGGCGCTAGCGTCCGGCTACGGAAAGACTACCGTGTTGATCCGCTCGGCATGGTGGCAAGCCACCTGCCGCGCATCCAGCAAGCGCAACTGCGGTTCCTCGACGCTGCACAACTCGGTGGCATAGGGGCAGCGTTTGTGGAAGGCGCAGCCCGAAGGCGGGTTGAGCGGGTTGGGCAGTTCGCCGACGATCTTGATCTTCGGTTTCAGCGGATCCGGGTGGATGGTCGGCGTGGCCGAGAGCAGCGCCTGGGTATAGGGGTGCAGCGGGCGGCTGTAGATCAGCTCTTTCGGGCCCATCTCCACCGGGCGGCCGAGGTACATCACCAGCACCTGATCGGCGACATGCCGCACCACCGCGAGGTTGTGCGAGATGAACACGTAGGCGGTGTTGAATTCGGCCTGCAGGTCCATGAACAGGTTGAGCACCTGGGCCTGGATCGACACGTCGAGCGCTGAGGTCGGTTCGTCCGCCACCAGCACCTTCGGGTTGAGCATCATCGCCCGTGCCAGGGCGATGCGCTGGCGCTGCCCGCCGGAGAACATGTGTGGGTAGCGCTGGTAGTGCTCGGGGCGCAGGCCGACCTGCTGCATCATCGCCTGGACCTTCTCGCGCCGCTCGCTGCGCGACAGCGTGGTGTTGATCAGCAGCGGCTCGGCCAATTGATCACCGATCTTCTGCCGTGGGTTGAGCGAGGCATAGGGGCTTTGAAAAACCATCTGCACATCGCGGCGCAGTTGCTTGCGTTCGGCCTTGCTGGCGCCGGTGACTTCCTGGCCACCGATCTGCAGCGAGCCGGACGAGGGCTCCTCGATCATGGTCAAGGCGCGGGCCAGGGTGGATTTACCGCAGCCGGACTCGCCGACCACGGCCAGGGTTTTGCCCGCTTCCAGCTCGAAAGACACGCCGTTCAAGGCGCGCACGGTGGCGTGGCCCTTGAACAGGCCGCGGGACACTTGGTAATGGCGGGTGAGATCGCGGGCGGTCAGTACGGCACTCATCGCGCCACCTCCTGATTCAGTGGGAAGAAGCAGCGCACCGCCCCCAGCGCGCTCGGGTCGAGGCTCGGGCGTTGGGCGCGGCATTGCTCTTGAGCGTACGGGCAGCGCGGTGAAAGCAGGCAGCCGTGCGGGCGGTCGTAGCGGCCAGGGACGATACCCGGCAGCGTCGACAGGCGCGCGGCCCCCTGGCAATGCTCGGGGATCGCCGCCAGCAGGGCTTCGGTGTAGGGGTGCGCCGGGGCATCGAACAGCTCTGGCACCTTGCCGACTTCCACCGCCTGGCCGGCATACATCACGCAAACGCGGTCGGCGGTTTCCGCCACCACGGCGAGGTCGTGGGTGATCAACACCAGAGCCATGTTGCGGTCGCGTTGCAGGTCCAGCAGCAGGTCCATGATCTGCGCCTGGATGGTGACGTCCAGCGCGGTGGTCGGTTCGTCGGCGATCAGCAGTTTCGGTTCGCCGGCGATTGCCATGGCGATCGCCACGCGCTGGCTCATACCGCCGGAGAGCTGATGCGGATACGCGTTCAAGCGGCTGGCGGCGCCGGGGATCTCGACCCGTTCGAGCAGCTCCAGCGCCCGTTGGCGCGCGGCTTTGCCGGACAGGCCGAGGTGCTGGCGGAGCACTTCCTCGATCTGGAAGCCCACGGTGTAGCTGGGATTGAGGGCGGTCATCGGGTCCTGGAACACCATCGCCAGGTCCTTGCCGATGATCCGTCGGCGTTGCCGGCCCTTGAGCGTGAGCATGTCGCTGCCATCGAAGCTGAGGGCGTCGGCCTTGATGATGCCGGGGGCATCGATCAGCCCCATCAACGCCATCATGGTCACCGACTTGCCCGAGCCGGACTCGCCGACTATGGCCAGTACTTCGCCCTTCTCGACGGACAGGTCGAGGCCGTCGACCACCGGTACGGCATTCGCGTCGCCGAAGCGCACGCTGAGATTCTTGATGTTCAGAAGCGGCATGACGGGCTCCTCAGACTGCATTCTTGAGTTTCGGGTCGAGCGCATCGCGCAGCCCATCGCCCATCAGGTTGATCGCCAGTACGCTGAGCAGGATGGTCAGGCCCGGCAGGCTGACCACCCACCAGGCGCGCTCGATGTAGTCGCGCGCCGAGGCCAGCATGGTGCCCCACTCCGGGGTTGGCGGTTGTACGCCGAGGCCGAGAAAGCCCAGTGCGGCGGCATCCAGAATCGCCGAAGAAAAACTCAGGGTGGCCTGCACGATCAGCGGCGCCATGCAATTGGGCAGCACGGTGATGAACATCAGGCGTGTCAGGCTGGCACCGGCCAGCCGCGCGGCGGTGACGTAATCGCGGTTCAGTTCGCCCATCACCGCGGCGCGGGTCAGGCGTACGTAGGAGGGCAGCGACACCACGGCAATCGCGATTACGGTGTTGATCAACCCTGGGCCGAGGATGGCGACAATCGCCACCGCCAGCAGCAGCGAGGGCAGGGCCAGCATCACGTCCATCACCCGCATGATCGCGGGGCCGAGGAAGCGCGGGAAGAAGCCGCCGAGCAGGCCGAGGAACACCCCCGGAATCAGCGACATCAGCACCGAGCTCAAGCCGATCAGCAACGACAGGCGCGAACCATGGATCAAGCGCGACAGCAGGTCACGGCCCAGCTCGTCGGTACCCAGCAGGAACTGCGCGTTGCCCCCTTCCAGCCAGACCGGCGGGGTCAACATGAACTCGCGAAACTGCTCGCTCGGATCGTGCGGCGCCACCCAGGGGGCGAACAACGCGCAGAACACGATCAGGATCATGAACAGCAGGCCGGCGACCGCGCCCTTGTTGCGGGCGAAGGCTTGCCAGAATTCTTTCAGCGGCGAGGGATAGAGGGCGCTAGGGTCGGCCAAAGCGTTCGTATTGTTCATGCTCAAACCTCCTTAGCGTTGATGACGGATGCGTGGATTGACCAGACCGTAGAGGATGTCCACGACGAAATTGACCAGGATCACCAGGCAGGCGATCAGCAGGATGCCGTTCTGCACCACCGGGTAATCGCGGGCGCTGATCGACTCGATCAGCCATTTGCCGATGCCTGGCCAGGAGAAGATGGTTTCGGTCAGTACCGCGCCGGCCAGCAGTGTGCCGACCTGCAGGCCGAACACCGTCAACACCGGAATCAGCGCATTGCGCAGGCCATGCACGAAGACCACCCGGGCCGGCGACAGGCCCTTGGCGCGCGCGGTGCGCACGTAGTCTTCGCGCAGCACTTCGAGCATCGCCGAGCGGGTCATTCGGGCGATCACCGCCAGCGGGATGGTGCCGAGCACAATGGCCGGCAGGACCAGGTGGCGCAGGGCGTCGATAAAGGCCCCTTCGTCTTCGCCGAGCAGGGTGTCGATAAGCATGAAACCGGTGACCGGTTCGATGTCGTACAGCAGGTCGATGCGCCCGGAGACCGGGGTCCAGCCGAGGCCGACGGAGAAGAACATGATCAGCAGCAGGCCCCACCAGAAAATCGGCATGGAGTAGCCGGCCAGGGAGATGCCCATCACCCCGTGGTCGAACCATGAGCCGCGCTTCAAGGCGGCGATCACCCCGGCGAGCAGGCCGAGCGTGCCGGCGAACAGCAGGGCGGCGAGGGACAGTTCCAGGGTTGCCGGAAACAGGGTGAGGAACTCGTGCCAGACGCTCTCGCGGGTGCGCAGCGACTCGCCCAGATTGCCTTGGGCGAGGTCGCCGATGTAGTTCAGGTACTGTTCGTACAGGGGCTTGTTCAGACCCAGGCGCTCCAGGGCCTGGGCGTGCATTTGCGGGTCGACGCGGCGTTCACCCATCATCACTTCCACCGGGTCGCCAGGGATCAGGCGAATCAGTGAAAACGTCAGCAAGGTGATGCCGAAGAAGGTGGGGATCAATAACCCCAGGCGGCGGGCAATAAAGGACAGCATGGTGTTTCAGCACTCCACATCAGGTTCATCTGCTCGACTGGCTGCATGGGCCGGTCAGTTTTTTGTGTTTGTGTAGGGCGGATTAGCGAAGCGTAATCCGCCGTTCGTTTAGGTGCGACGATTCCCTGGACTATGCGGTGGATTACACCGCTTCGCGGCTAATCCACCCTACGGTTCTGGCTGCATTGGCCGGTTCGTTATGCTGGTGTCGGAACGGATTTATTTAAGTTCTACCTTGGCAAAGTTATTCGAGCCCATCGGGCTGAGGACGAAACCGTACACGTCGCGGCGCAGTACGCTGAATTGCTTGGGGTGGGCCAAGGGAATCCACGGTGTTTGCTGATGGAAAATCGCCAGGGCCTGTCGATAGAGCGCGGCACGCTGGTCCTGCACGCGGGCCTGCCGGGCTTGGCGGATCAGGGCGTCGAAGTGCGGATCGCACCAGCCGGCCTGGTTTTCCCCGGAGGCCGCGGCGGCGCAGGACAGGTTCGGCGTGACGAAGTTGTCCGGGTCGCCGTTGTCGCCGGCCCAGCCCATGAACACCAGGTCATGTTCGCCGTTCTTCGCGCGCTTGATCAGCTCGCCCCATTCATAGACGCGGATATCCGACTGGATGCCGATCTTGGCCAGGTCGGCCTGCAGCATTTGCGCACCGATGCCGGGGTTGGGGTTGGTCGGCCCACCACCGGGACGGGTCCAGATCGACAGGCGCAAGCCGTCCTGCACCCCGGCCTCCTTGAGCAGCTGACGGGCGCGTTCCAGGTCATGGGGCCAGTCTTTGAGGTTGGCATCGTGGCCCCAGAGCGTCGGCGGGTAGGGCGCCACCGCCGGGCTGGCGCCACCTTCGCCGAATTGCGCACGCAGGTAGATGTTCTTGTCGAAGGCCAGGTTGATCGCCTGGCGCACGCGCACATCGTCCAGGGGCGGGTGCCGGGTGTTCAGGGCGACATAGGCGATCAACAGCGAGTCCAGCTCCAGCACCTTGAGTTCGGGGTCGCTGCGCAGGGCCGGGATATCGGTCGGCCTGGGGTAGAGCGCGACCTGGCAATCGTTGGCCTGCAGTTTTTGCTGGCGCACGTTGGGGTCGGCGGTAATGGCGAAGATCAGTCGCGCCAGTTTGGGCGCGCCGTCCCAGTAATCCGGGTTGGCGCGAAAGCGCACTTGCGCGTCTTTGCTGTAGCGCTCGAAAACGAAGGGGCCGGTGCCGATCGGCTGTTTGTTCAGCCGGTCCGGCTGCCCTTCGGCGAGTAACTGCGCGGCATATTCGGCGGAATAGATGGAGGTGAAGCCCATGGCCAGGTTGGCGAGGAAGGGCGCTTGCGGGTATTTCAGGGTAAAGCGCACGCTGCGCTCGTCGAGCTTTTCGATACGCTCGATCAGCGCCGCCATGCCCATCGATTCGGCGTAAGGAAAGCCCCGGCCGGACAGGGCGTGCCAGGGGTGCTGCGGGTCGAGCTGGCGCTGGAAGCTCCAGAGCACATCGTCGGCATTCAGGTTGCGGCTGGGGTTGAAGGTTTTGCTGGAGTGGAACTTCACCCCTTGGCGCAGGTGAAAGGTGTAGCGCAGACCATCCGCGGAAATCTCCCAGCGTTCGGCCAGGCCGGGGCGCAGCTCGGTGCTGCCGGGGACGAAGCTCACCAGACGGTCGAAAATGGTTTCCGCCGAAGCGTCGGCGGTGGTTGCAGCGGTGTATTGCACGATGTCGAAGCCTTCGGGGCTGGCCTCGGTGCAGACCACCAGGGTATCCATTGCCTGCTTGTCGGGCGCTGCCAGTGCACTGCCGCTCAGAATGGCAGCCAGCAGCAGGCCGTTGAAAAATTGGCCAGCCGAAAAAGCATTGGGACGGCTCATGCGGGTGTTCCCCAGAGGTGCGGCGGTACATACGGGCGGCGACCGAGTAGGTCGCCGTTCGTATGGTTGCGTGGGCCAGTGGGTAACCGGCCCGCGTAACTATTTCTTTTTTGGGGTCACTTGCCGACGCTGACACCGTAGAAGGAGTTCAGGGCGAACGGACTGATCTTGAAGTCCTGCACGCTTTTACGCATCGGTTGGTACACGGTGGAGTGGGCGATCGGGGTGATCGGCACTTCTTTCTTGAGGATCTGCTGCGCCTGCTTGTACAGCTCGGTGCGCTTGGCCTGGTCGGTGGTGCGTTTGGCTTCCTTGATCAACTTGTCATAGGGCGCGTCGCACCACTTGGAGAAGTTGTTGCCGTCGACCGCATCGCAACCGTAGAGGGTGCCCAGCCAGTTGTCCGGGTCACCGTTGTCGCCGCTCCAGCCGATCAGCATGGCATCGTGTTCACCGGCTTTGGCGCGCTTGAGGTATTCGCCCCACTCGTAGGTGACGATCTTCGCCTTGATGCCGACCTTGGCCCAATCGGATTGCAGCATTTCGGCCATCAGCTTGGCGTTGGGGTTGTACGGGCGTTGCACCGGCATGGCCCAGAGGGTGATTTCGGTGCCTTCCTTGACGCCGGCGGCCTTCAGCAGCTCCTTGGCTTTTTCCGGGTTGAAGCCGGCATCCTTGATGGTGTCATCGTAGGACCATTGGGTCGGCGGCATGCCGTTGACCGCCAGTTGGCCGGCGCTCTGGTACACGGCGTCGATGATCGCCTGCTTGTTCACCGCCATATCCAGCGCCTGACGCACTTGCAACTGGTCGAGTGGTTTGTGGGTGACGTTGTAGGCGATATAGCCATCGTTGAAGCCGGCCTGCTCGGGCATCTGCAGGTTCGGGTCTTTCTTCAGCGATTCGAGGTCGGCCGGGCGTGGGAACAGGGTGATCTGGCACTCGTTGGCCTTGAGCTTCTGCATGCGCACCGAAGCATCGGTGGTGATGGAGAAGATCAGGTTGTCGATCTTCACGTCACCCGGAACCCAGTAGTCCTTGTTGCCGGTGAAGCGGATCTGCGCGTCTTTCTGATAGCGCTTGAACACGAACGGGCCGGTGCCGATCGGCTTCTGGTTGATGTCGGCGGCTTTGCCTGCTTTCAACAGGTTGTCCGCGTATTCGGCCGACTGGATCGAGGCGAAGCTCATTGCCAGGTTCTGGATAAAGGCGGCGTCGACGCTGGCCAGGGTGAACTTGACGGTCTTGGCGTCGACCTTCTCGACCTTGCTGATGTTGGCGTCCATACCCATGTCGGTGAAGTACGGG
The DNA here is from genome assembly GCF_057838565.1 of Pseudomonas sp. KH_027. NCBI lineage: Bacteria > Pseudomonadati > Pseudomonadota > Gammaproteobacteria > Pseudomonadales > Pseudomonadaceae > Pseudomonas > Pseudomonas sp. KH_027. The sequence continues at coordinate 3,920,506 of NZ_CM174470.1, read as the reverse complement.
AACTCGGTCGGGTAGGCTTTGCGGAACGGATGCTCTTTGTTGAGCATGCGCTCGAAGGTGAACAGTACGTCGTCGGCGTTGAATTCACGGCTCGGCTTGAAGTACTCGGTGGTATGGAACTTCACGCCGTCGCGCAGGTGAAAGGTGTAGGTCAGGCCATCTTCGGAAACATCCCAGGTGGTCGCCAGGCCGGGGATTACTGCGGTGCCGCCGCGCTCGAACTGGGTCAGGCGGTTGAATACCGTTTCCGCCGAGGCGTCGAAATCGGTGCCGGTGGTGTATTGGCCCGGGTCGAAGCCCGCGGGGCTGCCTTCGGAGCAGTAGACCAGGTTGGTGGCGGCATGGGCGAAGGGTGCGCTGGCGAGCAGCCCAGCTGCAAGCATGAACGGAATGGCGACATTTTTACGCATGATGGCCTCAGATTGTTGTCATTGTTCGAGGTGCGACCTTGTGAGCCGACCCGCGTGAAACTATGCAGGGCGTGTGCCCAGTGCAAGCCGTGCGTTCCAATCAGTGTAGAAGCTGTAATGAGTTCGTCTGTGGATGTCGCCTTTCTGTAACTTCCGCCGCTTTACCCGGCGCGGCGACGCAGTGGGAAAAGCGCCGCCGCACTGGATCAGGGCATCTGCACTTCAATAACGCCATCGGCGTTGACCGTGACCTCGCTGGTGCCGGCTTCGATTTCCGGTGCCTGGGCGGTTTTGGACATGGACATGCTGCTGGCCATGGTATCCATGCGCATTGGCCGGATCGGCTGGAAACCCGCGCTGTTGAGGCTCAGATTGACCAATTTGTAGCCTTTGCCGCCCAACGCCTCGGTGGCCAGTTGCGCGCGGGCCTTGAAGGCGGCGACCGCGTCCTTGAGCAACTCGTCTTCGCTCTTTTTACGTGAGGGAGTGGAGATGGCGAAGTCCATGCTGCCCATCTTCAGGTCCTTCAACAGTTCGGCGGTCAGTTTGGACAGCGCGGCAAAGTCGGCGCTTTCCAGGCGCAGCTCGGCACGTTCGCGCCAGCCGGTGATCTGCTGGCCTTTGTCGTCGTAGATCGGGTAGCTGTTGCGGCTGCCGAGTTTGACCGTGACGTTCTTGACCTTGCGGGCCTGCTCCACGGCGATGTTCAAGGCTTGGGTGGTGTCGGCCGCGAGCTTGGCCGGATCGCTGTTCTGCGCCTCGCTGTAGAGGGTGACGTTCATCAGGTCGTGGGCCACGTCCTGGCTGACTTCGGCGCGCAGGGCGATCTGGTTGTAGCGCGCCTCTTCGGCCTGGGTCGGCAAGCTGGCGAGTGCGGCGGATGTCAGGGCGAGGGTGGCGGCAAGACGGGTGAGGGAATGCATTGCAACTCCTTGTGAGGGTTATGGGCGCTGAACGGCGATATGGATGGACACCGCGACAGCGCATCCTTGAATAGGGCACTTGCATCAGACTCTAGCCGTTGTGGCGGGGTTCCGTAACTGTCGAGTGCGGCGTGTTGACGCAGTTGGGCAGCCAGGCCCGTCCCATGGTTATACTCGCCCCGGTCATCCGGAGCGCTCATCAGGAGAGCTCATGCTCGCCCCCGTTCAATTGTTGTCGGCCAGCCACCAGAACCTCTGGCGCCTGACGCTGATCCGCATCCTGGTACTGGCCGCGCAGGCCGGTTCGGTAGGCTTCGCCTATCTGTCGGACTTCCTGCCGCTGCCCTGGCTGGCGCTGAGCATCACCCTCGGTTTTTCCGCCGTGCTCTGTGCGCTGACGGCCTTGCGCCTGCGCGGGCCGTGGCCGGTCACCGAGCTGGAGTACGCCGGGCAGCTGGCCTGTGACCTGATCATCCACAGCGTGCTGCTGTACTTTTCCGGCGGCTCGACCAACCCCTTCGTCTCCTACTACCTGGTGCCGCTGACCATCGCCGCGGCCACGTTGCCGTGGCTCTATTCGGTAATCCTCTCCGGCCTGGCGCTGGCCAGCTACACCCTGCTGCTGGCCTGGTACCACCCGCTGGACATGCAACTGGTGGAGCGCGAGAAGCTGCTGATCTATGGCATGTGGCTGAGCTTTGCGCTGGCGGCGGCGCTGATCACCTTTTTTGCGGCGAAGATGGCCGAAGAGTTGCGCAGCCAGGAACAGTCGCGCGCGCAACGTCGCGAGGAAGGCATGCGAGACCAGCAATTGCTCGCCGTGGCGACCCAGGCTGCGGGCGCGGCCCATGAACTGGGTACGCCGCTGGCGACCATGAGCGTGCTGATCAAGGAGCTGCGGCGCGAGCACCCGGACCCGTTGCTGCAGGAAGACCTGGCGGTGCTGCAGGAACAGGTCAAGTTGTGCAAGGAAACCCTGCAACAGTTGGTGCGCGCCGCCGAAGCCGACCGCCGCCTGACGGTCGAGGAACAATCGGTGGGTGTCTGGCTGGAGACCGCGCTGAATCGTTGGCACCTGATGCGCCCGGAAGCCAGTTATCGCTACCAAGTACTGGGCAGCGTCGGCAGTGTGCCGCGCTTGTCGCCGCCGCCGGACCTGACCCAGGCGCTGCTCAATCTACTCAACAATGCGGCGGACGCCTGCCCCGAGAAGCTCGACATCCGCCTGGATTGGAATGCCACCGAGCTGTGCATCAGCATTCGCGACCATGGCGCCGGTGTGCCGCTGGCGATTGCCGAACAGCTCGGTAAACCGTTTTTCACCACCAAGGGCAAAGGCTTTGGCCTCGGCCTGTTTCTCAGCCAGGCCAGCGTGACGCGGGCAGGCGGTTCGGTGAAACTCTATAACCATGGGGACGGCGGCACGCTCACTGAGCTGCGCCTGCCGCGTCTGCCCACATAAGGTTCGAAATGGAGCATGTCATGAGCGAAGAAACTCCGATCGAAGGCGATGAGCAGCCGCACCTGCTGCTGGTCGACGATGACCCGACCTTCACCCGGGTGATGGCCCGCGCCATGAGCCGTCGCGGCCTGCGCGTGTCGATCGCCGGCTCCGCCGAAGAGGGCTTCGCCCTGGCCGAGCAGGATCTGCCGGACTACGCGGTGCTGGACTTGAAGATGGAAGGTGACTCCGGTTTGGTGCTGTTGCCGAAGTTGCTGGCGCTGGACCCGGAAATGCGTGTGGTGATCCTCACCGGCTATTCGAGCATCGCCACCGCGGTGGAGGCGATCAAGCGTGGCGCCTGCAACTACCTGTGCAAGCCAGCGGATGCCGACGATGTGCTGACCGCCCTGGTTTCCGAGCATGCCGACCTCGACACCCTGGTGCCGGAAAACCCGATGTCGGTTGACCGCCTGCAGTGGGAACATATTCAGCGCGTGCTTGCCGAACATGATGGCAACATCTCCGCCACCGCTCGCGCCCTGGGCATGCATCGGCGTACATTGCAGCGCAAGTTGCAGAAGCGCCCGGTTCGGCGCTGAGAACCTGTGCAATATCTGCTGGCGCTTGGCCATGCGGCGTTGAAAACAGGCTCGGAATGCTCATTTACCACTCGTAAACTGCGCTTTCTCGCCTGTTTTCGCCTTGCCTGACCTGCGCTTGCGACGATCTTGAACAGGTTCTGAGCGTGTCAGCGCGGGGAACGAGATGATCCAGAGAGCGCCTATTGAAGCGTAATGCCGTTCACTTAAGCCTGCGTCTGCGCCGTTTATCGCCTCTCCCGTAAAACGGGCGAGGGGCGTCAGGCGCGCAGACCTTAAGTGAGTGGCATTACCTATCGAGACGCTGTTTTTTAAAACCGCACAGCCAGCCTGAGTCCGTTAAATGAGCAAGAACGCCGAATATTCAGCGGTCAACGATGTGGTGCAGAACAACTTCTTCTCGCGGGTCTGGCAGCTCACGGCGTCCTACTGGCGTAGTGAAGAAAAGGCCATGGCCTGGCTGCTGCTGGTCGTGGTGATAGCGCTGTCGCTGGTCGGCGTGGCCATCTCGGTGGCGGTCAACAGTTGGTACCGCGAGTTCTACAACGCGCTGCAGAACAAGGACCTGCCAGCCTTCACTCACCTGATCCTGTACTTCTGCGGGATTGCCGCGGTGGCGATTCTGGTGGCGGTCTATCGCCTGTACCTGACCCAGATGCTGACCATTCGCTGGCGGCGCTGGCTGACCGAACAGCATTTCGACGCCTGGCTCGCGCACAAGAACTTCTACCGCCTGGAGCAGCGCGGCTACACCGACAACCCCGACCAGCGCCTGGCCGAGGACTTGAACAGTTTCACCGACAGCACCTTGGGCCTGGGCCTGGGGCTGATCCGCAATGTGGTCAGCCTGGTGTCGTTTTCGGTGATCCTCTGGGGCGTGTCGGGCAGCATCGAAGTCTTCGGTATCGAGATACCCGGCTACATGTTCTGGGCCGCCTTGCTCTATGCGATGGTCGGCAGCTGGCTGGTGCATCTGGTCGCGCGCCGGTTGATCGGCCTGAACAACCGCCAGCAGCGCTTCGAGGCCGACTTGCGTTTCGGCCTGGTGCGCATCCGCGAAAATGCCGAGAGCATTGCCCTCTACAACGGTGAGGCCAACGAGCAGCAACGGCTGATGACGCGTTTCCACAGTGTCTGGAGCAACTTCTGGCAACTGATGAAGGTGCAGAAGCGCCTGACCTTTTTCAGCGCCGGCTATTCGCAGATCGCGATCATCTTCCCGTTGGTGGTCGCCGCGCCGCGCTACTTCGCCGGCAAGATCCAGCTCGGCGATCTGATGCAGATCAACTCGGCGTTCGGCAATGTGCAGGAGAGCATGAGCTGGTTCATCGACGCCTACGCCAGCCTGGCGGCCTGGCGCGCCACCTGCGACCGGATTCTGAGCTTCCGTCAGGCGCTGGCCGAGGGCGCAGCCCTGGAGCAGGCGCCGGCCATACGCCTGCAGCCCGCGACGCAGGAGCTGGCGCTCGATGGCCTGCAACTGGGTCTGGCCGATGGCCGCATACTGCTCGACCCGACCTCGTTGCGCATCGCTCCCGGCGAGCACGTGCTGATCAGCGGTGCTTCGGGCAGCGGCAAGAGCACCTTGCTGCGCGCGTTGAGCGGGCTCTGGCCATTCGGCAGCGGCGCCCTGAGCCTACCGGACAGCAGCCTGTTCCTGCCGCAGAAGCCCTATCTGCCGATTGGCAGCCTGCGCGCGGCCTTGAGTTACCCCGAGAGCGGCGAACGCTACCCGCCGGAGCGCCTGGAGCAGGTACTGCGTGACTGCCGGCTGGAGCATCTGGTCGCCCGTCTGGACTTGGAGGACCACTGGGAGCGCGTGCTCTCGCCCGGCGAGCAGCAGCGCCTGGCGATTGCCCGCGCCTTGCTGGTGGCGCCGCGCTGGTTGTTCCTCGATGAAGCGACTTCCGCCCTCGACGAGGTCGACGAGGCGGCGCTCTACCAATTGCTGACCGATCAGTTACCCCATACCAGCCTGATCAGTATCGGTCACCGTTCCAGCCTGAAGCGCTTCCATGGGCGGCAACTGCGCCTGGAAAATCGCCAACTGGTGCAAGCGCCGGCGGTGGTGCTGGCGTAAGCCGGCTAGCCCGGTGCGCTCAGCGCACCGGCTGTCGCTCGGCGTCGCAAGATTCGGGCTGGTATGCGTTGGCGTTGTGGCTGACATATCATTAGCCCCCTAACGACATCGTTCTGGGTTCGGCGCACCACATGCTTGCGATCATCACTGCAACCCTCGGCATTACCGCCCCGGTTTTCGCCATGCTGTTTCTCGGCGTGCTGCTCAAGCGCCTGGGGCTGATCGATGCGGCGTTCATCGGCACGGCATCGGCGCTGGTGTTCAGTGTCAGCATGCCGGTCATGCTGTTTCTCGCCATCCTCCACGCCGATCTGCGCACTGCCTTGCAGCCGGCGGTACTGGGCTATTTCGTCGTGGCGACCGTGCTCGGTTTTCTCATTGCCTGGGGGTGGGCGATCTGGCGTTGCCCGGAGGCCGACCGCGGGGTTTATACCCAGGGCGCCTTTCGCGGCAACAACGGCATCGTCGGCCTGGCGCTGGCGACCAGCCTGTACGGCGACTACGGCTTGTCCCTGGGCGGGGTGCTGGCCGGGGTGGTGATCCTGTCCTACAACAGCCTGTCGGCTGTGGTGTTGGCGATCTACAGCCCGAGCTCCAAGTCGGATGCCTGGAGCATCATCAAGAGCATCCTGCGCAACCCGTTGATCATCGGTGTGCTCACGGCCATGCCCTTCGCCTACTGGCGGATCGGCCTGCCGGCCTGGCTGACCACCTCCGGTGAGTACCTCGCGCAGTTGACCCTGCCGCTGGCGCTGATCTGCATCGGCGGCACCCTGTCACTGGCTTCGCTGCGGGCCAGCAGTGGCTTGGCCATCAGCGCCAGCCTGATGAAGATGATCTGGTTGCCGCTGCTCAGCACCCTGGGGGCTTTCCTCTGCGGTTTCCGTGGTGCCGAGCTGGGCATCCTGTTTCTCTACTTCGCCAGCCCCACCGCCGCCGCCAGCTTCGTCATGGCCAAGGCGGTGGGCGGCAACCACGAGCTGGCCGCGGCGATCATCGTCATCACCACCCTGGCGGCGGCGGTGACCAGCAATATCGGCATCTTCGTTCTGCAGTGGGGCGGCTGGATCTGAGCCCAAAGCGGCTTCGCCATGGGCCTGAGCGCTTGAGTATGGGTAGTTTGTGGCTCGCTCAGCGTTTCCAGCGCGGGTAGCCGGCATGCATTGGTTGTAAGGCGGAGTGGTAGCCGTTACGCTTGCCGACTTTGCGCCGTTAAAGGATTAATCATGCGCATCCCGCTGTTGCTATTGTGCTGGGCCTTGCGTGTGCCGAGCGCGGTGGCAGATCCCTCGACCACTCTCGACGGACCGGTTGCAGGCTGGCGTTATTCCGGCCTGCTCGATCGCACGGAAGGCGCACGCGTGGCGTATCCCACGCCACCCATCGACCGCGGCGCGCAACGCAATCGCAGCATGATCGAAGGCCAGTTGCAGGGCTTGGCCGGCGTTCGTCAACCGCACCGCCTGGTGGTCAACGGCAACCCTCTACCCCTCTATACCGATGAGCAGGGCCGTTTCGCCCGTCCTTACAACGTTGGCGCCGGCTCCAACGGCGTCGAGCTGCTCAGCGGCGACGGGCAGTCGCTCAAGCGTGTGCAATTCTACGAAGCCAACATCAGCAAAACGCCCGCGCGGGTGCGTATCGTCCTGGGCTGGGACGATCCGAAAGCCGAACTCGACCTGCATGTGCTGACTCCAGACGGCCAGCATGCCTTCTGGGCCGCTCCGGTGATGAGCAATGGCGGTGGCCTCGATGTCGACAGCGTCGACGGCCCCGGCCCGGAAATGTTCACCATGACCGCACCGCTGCACGGCGCCTACCTGGTCTACGTGAACTACTGGGGCAACCTGAACAGTCAGGGTTACAACTTCAAAGAAGGCAGTAACCAGAACGAAGTCATCACCTCGCAGATCAGCCTGGTCTTCAACGAAAACACACCGAACGAAAAGCGCGAGACCTTCGTGGTGCCGTTGCGCGGTATCGGCGATCTGCAACTGATCAAGTCCTTCAACTATTGATGTTCCCGTCGCACGGATGAATTGGGGTTTGGATACATGAGCGAGAACATTGCACCCGAAGCCGCTAACAGCAGCAGCGCCAGCGCTGGCGTAACCGAGGCCAGCAAGCCGTCCGGGCCTCTGCGCAGGTTGTTGATCGGTCTGGGCATTGCCCTGCCGCTGGCTGCCGGTGCCGGGGTCATCGCCTGGTTGCAGCAGCACGCGCAGCCGGCCCGTGAGCTGGCCGCGCACAGTGTGCTGCAGCTTGATCTGGGCCGCCCCGATGCGCTGATCGAGAGCAACTCGCTGAGCCGTCTGCCCAAGGATTTGCTGGCCGTGCCGTTGCTGCGCGACACCCTGACCGAGGACTTCGTCTTCTATTACGAGTCCAACCCGGACCGCCTCGGCCTGACCGGCAGCCTGCGGCGGATCATCTACGAGCATGACCTGCAACTGCAGGACACGCTGCTCGATCAATTACTCGACCAGCCGGCGGACGTGGCCCTGTGGCGCGGTGCCGACGGTAAGCTCAAGCACTTCCTGCTGCTGATGGACCGTGGCGGCCTGGCGCGGTTGCTGGAGCCCCTGGCCCACGTCGCGGCTGACGATACCCAGCTGCATCAAGTCGGCGAGCTGCGTGTCGATGGCGACCCGGTGCCGCTTTACCGCTTGCGTTACAACGGCGAGCGCTCGCTGCTGTTCGCGACCTATGGCGACAAGCTGCTGGTGCTGTCCAGCGCCGGCATGCTGTTGGATGGCGATTATGAGGGCGCGCTGCTGGCCCGCGAGGCCACCGCCAGGGTCGAGGCGCTGCTGGAAGGCGACAACCCATTCCCCGAGCGTTTTGGCCTGAAGGAGCGTGGCGAGGTGACGCAGCGTGTTTCCTTCAGTTCCGACTACCTGGCCATGGGTTATCAGCGGTTTATTCCAACCTTCGCCGGCCTGCGTTTCGAGATGGACGACAAGGGCTGGCACAGCTTCCTCGCGCTGAACGACAGCGAAGACCGCAGCAGCCTTGACTTCGTCCCGGTCTGGCGCGCCATGCCAATGGGCGCCAGCGTCTGCGTGGCCTTGCCGGTAGCGCCGAGCGTGCATGAGAAAATGCTTGCCAAGGTCGGCGCCGAAGAGGCCGTGGCGAAAGAGTTGGCCAGCCACCTGACCGGCGCCGCCGGCCTTTGCTGGTACGCCGACTCGCGCCTGCACAGCCCGCTGCTGGTGGGCCAGTTGGACGATTCCGCGGGTGACGCGCTGGATACCGACCTGGGCAAGCTGTTCGGCTCGGTGATCGGTTCCTGGGAAGCCAATGTCGAAGGCGGCGTGTTCCCGGTCAATGCCGAGGCGCAAGGCGCAACCAGCAAGTGGCAGCGCGATGTCAGCTCCAACTTCGGCCAGTACGCCGCCAGCGCCGCCGAACAGCCCGATGCGGTGGCGGCCAAGGGTTACTTCCGTATCAGCCTGGCCCGGCATGGCTCGACGCTGTTGTTCTCGCTGGATGACCGTCTGGTGAACAAAGCGTTGGATACCCTCGATAAACGCTTCCCACCGCTGGCCGAAGTGCTGCCCCGGGATGCCGTGGTCCCGGCTTATCTGGCGCCGGACATGCTCTCGACGCTGTTCGAACAGGAAGCCCTCGACAGCCTACCTGCGGACATGGAGCCGGTGTTCCGTAACGCCGCGCAGACCCACCTGCTGCCGAAATTGAAGGCCCTGGCCGGGCATAACAAATACGCCCTGACCTTGCCGGCGACAACCGAAGCCGGCGAGCCCTGGCAGTGGCTGCCGCTGGAGTGGCGCGCACTGTGAGACCGCTGCCGTTCGCCGCTGCCCTATGGTTGCTGGTTTGCAGCCTACTGGCGCATGCGCATAGCACCACGCCGGCGGCCCTGGATGCCGAGCAGTCCCAGGTGTTTCGCGCCTGGTTCGTGCGCATCGCCCAGGAACAATTGCGCCAGGGCCCCAGCCCGCGCTGGCATCAGCAGGACTGTGCCGGCCTGGTGCGCTTCGCCGCCAACGAGGCACTGAAGATCCATGACGCCAAGTGGCTGCGCAGCAATGGCCTGTCCAACCGCTACCTGCCGCCGGAGCTGGAGTTGCAGGAAGGTCAGCGCAGCCTGGCGCAACAGTGGCAGCAGGGCGGCGGCAAGGTCGGCCCTTACGTCAACGCAATCAAACTGATCCAGTACAACAGCAACTTCCTCGGCCGCGACCTCAATCAGGCGCGTCCGGGTGATCTGATTTTCTTCGACCAGGGCGACGAGCAGCATCTGATGATCTGGATGGGCCGAGAAATCGCTTACCACACCGGCACCACCACGCCGACCGATAACGGCATGCGTTCGGTTAGCGTGCAACAACTCATGACATGGAAGGACACCCGATGGATACCCGACGAAGCCAATCCCAATTTTATCGGCATCTATCGGCTGCATTTCCTCGCGCGATGAAGACCGCCAACTTGCATGGCCTGGCCTTGCTCGCCGCCTTGTTGCTGCCATTTGGCAGCCCGCAGGCCGAAGACAGCGTGGAGCCCAGCGGTTATATGCCGCTGAGCGGCGAGTCGTTCTTCCTGCTGGCCGACAGCAGCTTCGCCACCGATGAAGTGGCCCAGGTGCGCTTGGAAGCGCCGGGTCGTGACTACCGCCGCTATCGCATGGAACCCTACGGCGGCGTGGACATGCGCGTGTACCGCATCGACCAGCCGCTGGAGTTTCTCAAGCGGCAGAAGAACCTGCACCGGGTGGTCGCCGAGGGGCAGTTCAAGGGCGAGGGCCTGGCCAACACCCTGTCCTACCTGTGGGACAACTGGTACCACAAGTCACGTCGGGTGATGCAGCGCGCCTTCTCCTACGAGTCACGCAAGCAGGTCACCGAAGAAGCACCCGAGCTGAAGATGGGCTCGGCCATCGCCGCGCCGACCCAATTCGAAGCGCAGCCGCAGTTCGCGCCGATGAAGGGTCTGCCGCTGGTCGCCCAGTTCCGCTACCCGCTGTGGGACGCCAAGCCGATCCAGCCGTCCAAGAGCGTCGAGCTGGCCGGTTCGTCCAGTGACTTCGTCACCGTCAACCCGGGCAACGTCTATATCCCCCTGGGCAAGCTCAAGCCCGGCCTGTACCTGGTGGAAGCCCTGGTGGGTAAATTCCGCGCCACCACCATGGTCTTCGTCTCCAACACGGTGGCGGTCAGCAAGATTGCCGGCGACCAGTTGCTGGTCTGGACCGCGCGCAAACATGAAGGCAGTGCCGTGGCCAATGCCAAGGTGCTGTGGAGCGATGGCCTCGGCGTGATGAGTAGCGGTAGCACCGATACCCAGGGCCTGCTGCGCCTGCAACACGCCAGCCCCGAGCGCTCGTATGTGCTGGGCCAGGATGAAGAGGGCGGGGTGTTCGTCTCCGAGAACTTCTATTACGACAGCGAAATCTACGACACCAAACTCTATGCCTTCACCGACCGTCCGCTGTATCGACCGGGCGATTGGGTGGAAGTGAAAATCCTCGGTCGCGAATTCAAGAACGCCCGCGATTCGGTGGCGCCGACCAGCGCGCCAGTCAAACTGACGGTGCTCGACGCCAACGGCACGGCCTTGCAGACCCTCGACCTGGCCATGGATTCCAAGGCCGGCAGCCAGGGCCGCTTTCAGTTGCCGGAAAACGCCGTGGCCGGTGGCTATGAGTTGCGCTTCGCTTACCGCGACCAGCAGTACAGCAGCGCCTTCCGTGTCGCCGACTACATTAAGCCGCACTTCGAAATTGTCCTGGATCTGGCCAAACCGGACTTCCGCACCGGTGAGGCGGTGACCGGCAACCTGGTGCTGCTCTACCCGGACGGCAAGCCAGTCAAGGATGCGCGCCTGCAACTGACCCTGCGCGCCCAGCAACTGTCGATGATCGACAACGAATTGCAGTACCTCGGCCAATTCCCGGTGGAACTCAGCACGGCCGAGTTGACCACCGACAGCCAAGGTCGTGCGCAGCTCAACCTGCCGGCTGCCGACAAGCCCAGCCGTTACCTGCTGACCGTGTTCGCCAGCGACGGTGCGGCCTATCGGGTCAAGACCAGTAAGGAAATCCTCATCGAACGTGGTGCCGCGCGTTATCGCCTGAGCGCCCCGCAACGCTTCAGTGCCACCGGCGAGAAAGTCGCCTTCAGCTACCGCAGCGAACAGGCTACTGAATTCAAGCCTGCAAGCTATGAATGGGTCCGTCTGGAAGACCAAAACAAGGACAGCGGCAAGCTGGCCGCCGATGCCCAGGGCTTCGACCTGGCCTTCGAACGTCCGGGCAGCTACAGCATCACCCTCAAGGACGAACACGGGCTGATCCTCGGCGCCACCGGCCATTCGGTGAGCGGAGAGGGCGTCAAGGCGGTGGCTGGCACTATCGAGATAGTGCTGGATAAAAGTGAATACCAGGCCGGCGACGAAGCCCTGGCATTGATCACCTTTCCCGAACCGGTCAGCGATGCGCTGTTCACCCTTGAGCGCGACCAGGTAGAGGCCACCGCGCTGCTATCCAAGGGCGGCGATTGGCTCAAGCTGGAAAAATTCAGCGACACTCAGTACCGCGCACGGATTGTAGTCACCGAGCGGTTCTCGCCGAACCTGACCTTTTCCGCGCTGTATACCAAGGGCGGCGATTACAGCTTTCAGAACGCCGGGATCAAGGTCGCGGCGCCGCAGATCGATATCGACATCGCCGCCGACAAGGAGCAGTACCAGCCGGGCGAGTTGGTCACCATCGACCTGACCACCCGCTTCGCCGGCCAGCCGGCGGGCACGCGCCTGACCGTCAGCGTGGTGGATGAAATGATTTACGCCCTGCAGCCGGAAATCGCGCCGAGCATCGACCAGTTCTTCTACCACCCACGCCGCAACAATGTGCGCACCAGCGCCAGCCTGTCGTTCATCAGCTACGACGTGGCGCTGCCGGGCTCACCCACGGCGCCGGGCAAAGCCAACCGCAGCGATCGCAGTGTCAAGGTGCTGGAACGCCCGCGCCGCGAAGAAGTCGATACCGCCGCCTGGCAACCCGACCTGGTGACGGATGCCGACGGCAAGGCGCGCCTGACCTTCCGCATGCCCGATTCCCTGACCCGCTGGCGCATCACCGCGTGGGCGGTGAACGACAGCGGCAAGGTCGGGCAGAAGAAACAATTCGTCCGCTCGGAAAAACCGCTGTACCTGAAGTGGAGCGGCCCGACCCAGTTCCGCGCCGGTGATCAGCCAGCCATGGGCATCTTCGTCTTCAACCAGGGCGAGCAGGCCGCCAAGGCCGAGTTGCTGACCCGCTACAACGGCCAGGAACAACGCACGGCGGTGGAACTGGACAAGGGCATCAACTACTTGCCACTGCCGACCAGCGCGGTGGTGGCCGGCGATTGGAGCGCCGAGCTGTTGCAGGACGGCAAGCCGGTGGACGCCCTCGCGGTCAAGCTGCGGGTAGTTGGCGCCGGTTGGCAGGACCTGCAAACCCAGCGCCTGCTGGCCAATGCCGGCGCCAATCCGTTGGGCCTGCCGAGCGATGCCAGCGAGATCAGCCTGCGTCTGGACGACAGCGCCCAGGCGCTGTTCAACAGCAACCTCGATGACCTGCTGGAATATCCTTATGGCTGCGTCGAGCAGACCGCCAGTCGCCTGCTGCCGCTGAGTCTGGCCTATCCGACACTGGCCAAGGGCGAGGCGCGGATTGGTGATCGCCTGCGCCTGATCATGCAGAACAGTCGCTTGCGTCTGGTGCAGATGGCCGGGCCGGAAGCCTTGTTTACCTGGTGGGGCGAAGGCGCCGAGCCGGATGCCTTCCTCACGGCCTACGCCTATTACGCCGATTGGCATGCCAGCCGTGCCCTGGAACTGAGCCTGCCGCCGGAGCACTGGCAGCGGGTGCTGGATGTCTACGCCAAGCAGGCTGCGACCACGCCGCTGTTGCAGCGCGCGCTGATCCTGGCATTCGCCAGGGACATGCAACTGCCGGTGGCCACCCTGCTGGAAGGGCTGATGGCCGACCTGGCCAACACTGATACCCAGGCGAATGCCACTGCGGACGCTCAGCCAGAGGCCGAAGCCGAGGCAGCGGCAGTCGCAGTCGCCAGTGCGGATGCCGAGGTCACTGCCAGGACCGATGTCGCCAGCGTGCAGCCCGCCGAGAGCGAGACGACCCCGAGCGATGACGGCGAAACCAGCTTGATCATGGCTGCACCGAATTCGAAGCTGGGCCTGGCAGTGGCGCGGGTGTTGACTGCCGCCCTCGCCAGCCAGGGCAAGGTGGCCTTGCCCGAGGCTTTCGCCGCCCAGTTGCAGCCGGCCAAGGATATCGTCGCCGCCAGTAACCATCCCTTCGTTGCAACCTTGAAACTCAAGCTGGCGCCGCTGGATCAGGCGCAAGCCAAAGCCCTGCTGCAACGCCTGGCACCCGAGCAATCGACCCTGGAACGGGCCTTGGCCCTGACCTGGCTGCAAGGTGCTGTCGCCGATGCTGCGCAGGACACTGCGCTGACACCGGGCGAAGGCTGGCAGGCCGAGCAGCGGCCGAGCGGCGAAACCCAGTGGTTGTGGCGTGGCCAGGGCGTGCCAACCACGCTGGACTTGCCCGCTACCTTGGCCCGGCCGCTGGGCGTTGCCGTGAGCTTCCGCAGTGCGCAAGCCGCGCCGGGGGTGTTGCCGGTGACTGTCGATCGCCGTCTGTTGCGCCTGGTGCCGGGTGATAAGGCCTTCGAGTTCAGCGTCAAGGAGGTCGGCGACGAGCCAATTTCTGGCGACGATCTGTACCTCGACGAAGTGACCCTCGATACCGAGGAGGTTCGTGCCCTGCGTTACGGCCTGCTGGAAGTGCCGCTGCCACCGGGCGCGGACGTGGAGCGCACCACCTGGGGTATTCAGGTCAGCGGGCTGGGTTCGGAAGCAGCCGCGCCACTGGAAAAAGCCCGGCATGAGCCCGGTCAGTTGCTCTACGCGGTGCCGGTCGACAGCCTGCAAGGCTCGGTGACGGTTCGTCACTTGGTGCGCTTCTCGCAGAAAGGCCAGTTCTCCCTGCCGCCTGCCCGCTACGTGCGCATGTACGCGCCGCAGGACCAGGCGCTGGAAAACGAGCCGGCCTACGGTCAGTTGAAGGTCGAGTAAGGCATGCGCCTGCTCTGGCTGCTGGTGCTGTTTCCCCTGCTCGCCAGAGCGGGGGAGGCACCCTTGCAGCTGGCGATTGGCCGTGCGCAAGGTGCCGAGTTGGTCCAGCTGAACCGTACTCAGGTGTTGTCGCGGGCGCCATTGCCCGACACGTTGCAGACGCCGCTGGGCAGCCTGTGGAAGCTGTTCGTCTACGCCTACCTGGTGGACAGCGGTCGCGTTGATAACGGTTACACCTGCAAGGGCCAGGATCGCGACGAGGTCTATTGCTGCAGTCCGGGTGATCACATCGAGCGCGAGCAGGCACTGACCCAGTCCTGCGGCCTGTATTTCGCTCCAGCCCATCTGGACCTCAACCCCGGCGAGTGGGCCCGCTACTGGCAGGCGCGCAATGCCCCGATCTGGTTGCGTGAGTTGCCCCAACTCAACCCCGAAACCCGAGTGCCGGTGGCGGAACTGCTGAATGTGCTGGCCACGCTGCCGGCCCAGGAACAGGCACGCAAGGCGCTGCTCGATGTGCTGCTCAACGCGCCTGAGGGCGTGACCCTCGCGGTCCTGGGTGGGCGCTTGCGGGTCAAGACCTGGAGCTGGCTGGCCGAGCGCGATGAGCAGGCGCGCCAGGGTGGTTTCGCCGGTTGGTTGGTGGATGGCACGCCGGTATGGGCTGGCGGCCCGGGCACCAGCCAGAGCATCCTCAAGGGTTACGCCGAATCGTTGAACAGTGCGTTACCCACGCCCTGGCCGGCGGAGGCGGGCGTCTGCGTCGAGGTCGAGCTGTTCGCCCGGTATCCGCTGCGCCAAGTGCGTCGACAGAATAGTGATCAGGCCGTCGCGTCGGGATCTCTGCGGGGGTTGTATGAAGTGGAGTTCGCTAACGGCAACCGCCTGCCGATTGAGAGTCGCGGTGAACTGTTCCTGGCCCGCACCGGCGATAACCTGCAACTGACTGCGCGCCTGGGGCGTGAGGATTACGTGGCCCGGGTTTTGGAGCGCGAGGCGTCGGCGCAACCGGCGGAAGCGGCCAAGGCCCTGGCGGTGGCGATTCGTACCTACCTGCTGCAGAGCGCTGGGCGCAGCGGCGATTGTCTGGCCATCGCCGACAGCAGCGCCAGCCAGCGCGTGGCGCCGCGCCCGGCCAGCGACGAGGCTCGGGCAATCGCCGCCTGGACCGCCGACCTGGTATTGGCCGGCAGCCCGGTCAACTATCACTCGGACAAGGCCGGGGCACAGCGCCTGTCCTGGCAGGACGCGGTGCAGCAGGCCGGCAGCGGGGTGCGCTATGACGCGATCCTGGCGCGGGCCTTTCCGCGCGCCAGCCTCAGCCGCTGGGACAAACCGGTGGCTGCTTGCCAGGCGCTGCCTGCTGCCGAGCAATGGTTGCGGGTACAGCGGCGCAATTGGCGGCCACTGCTCGATGTTGAACCTGGCTACAGCGACATCCAACAGTTCGCGGTGTGCCAGTTGGCGTCCGGCAAACCGCATGTCGACCGTGAGCGGCGACGTATTTTTGTCCGGGGCATGTTCTCCCTGCAGGATCGCCTGGACCTGACCCATGAATACCTGCACCTGGCCTTCGATGCGCATCCTAATGGCCAGGATGAAACCTACATCGAAGGCCTAGCCCGCCACTTGCTTCTGGAATAGCCCATGAGTGTTCGTCTGACTGATATCGCGTTGTTCCTGGCCTGCCTGCAGCCATTCGCCAGCTTGCAGGCGGCCGACGCCATCCAGATCGATACGCCGGTTGCCGGTTGGCGCAAGGGCTCGGGCGAGGGCGCGCACTTCATGCAGAAGGTCAATTACCCGGCTGCCTCGGTCAACAGTGCCGTCGACCAGGCCGATACGGCGCGCATCAGCGGCATGATCAAGGCCACGCCGAAGAACAGCAGCGATCCCGCCCGGCTGATCGTCAACGGCATCAGCATGCCGCTCAAGGTCCAGGAGGACGGCCGCTTCGACCGGCCGTTCGTGTTCCCGTCCGGCAGCAACAGCGTGGAAGTGCGCAGCCCCGCTGGCGAGCACAAGCGCCGGGTGCAGTTTTACAACAGCGGCAATGGCGAGACGGCGGCCAAGTTGCGGGTGGTGCTGTCCTGGGACAGTGATAACACTGACCTCGACCTGCATGTAGTGACCCCCGATGGCGGTCATGTCTGGTATGGCGAGCGGGCGCTGGCCAATGGTGGTGCGCTGGATGTCGATGTGACGACCGGCTACGGGCCGGAAATGTTCGCCTCGGCGACGCCGCTGAGCGGCGAGTACCTGGTGTACGTCAACTACTTCGGCGGTGGCTACAGCAGCGACGAGGGCGGCGCGCAAAGCCCGGCGCAGGTACTCACCACCGCTCAGGTTACGGTGATCAGCCAGGAAGGCACGGTCAACGAAAAGCAGGAGTCTTTCTTGGTACCGATGCGGGCCACCGGTGAGCTGACCATGGTGAAGCGTTTCAGCTACCGGTAATTCCTGGCACCAATTGTTGCGGTGCGCACGGCGTACCTACGGGTTTGATAGTCCTAAGGGCGGCGTGCGTAGCGGGACTGGTGATCAGGCTGTCGGCGCCTGCCAACTGTCGATCACTTCCTGTGCCGCACGGAAGGCGTCGATGGCCGCGGGCACGCCGGCATACACGGCGCAATGCAACAGCGCCTCGCGGATTTCTTCGACGCTACAGCCGTTGTTCAGCGCACCGCGCACATGGCCTTTCAGCTCTTGTGGGCATTTCAACGCGGTCAGCGCGGCGAGGGTGATCAGGCTGCGGGTCTTCAGCGGCAGGCCTTCGCGGGTCCAGACCGCGCCCCAGGCGTGTTCGTTGACGAAGTCCTGCAACGGCTGGGTGAATTCGCTGGCATTGCCCAGGGCGCGATCGACGAAGGCATCGCCCATCACCTGGCGGCGCATGTTCAGTCCGTCTGCGTGGTTGTCGCTCATACTCGTTTCCTTTCGGTTTTGCAGGCGTCGTCGCGTTGCCAGGCGCGCGCACTGCTGATGATCAGGATGACGGCCGTTATCGGCAGAACGTACCAGAGCATGGCGTCGCCGAGGATTTTATAGAACGGCCGGTTGGTCGCGAATAGCAGCAGGTAAGTGCTGTAGGCCAGGTAGTAGCCGAGCAGCAAGAGGCCATGCCAGCGCTCGAGGCGCGGGTTGGCGAACAGGATCGGCCAGCAGCCGACGGCCACGGCAAGCATCACCGGAAAGTCGAAGGCCAGGGCGTTGGGTGAGATCGACAGCCCGTGCGGCGCGAGCATCGATGTCAGACCGAGGACGCCGAGCAGATTGAATATGTTGCTGCCGATGATGTTGCCCACGGCGATATCGCGCTGGCCACGGAGCGCGGCGAGGATCGAGGTGGCGAGCTCGGGTAGCGATGTGCCGACGGCCACCACGCTCAGGCCGATTACCAGTTCCGAAAGGCCGAGGCTGCGCGCCAGGGTGACCGCACCCTGCACCGCCAGGTTCGAACCCGGCAGCAAAAGCAGCAGCCCGGCGCTGATCAGTACCAGGTCCAGCAGCCAGGCGAAGGGTTTGGCTGGCGTGGGCCGCTGCGCCGTGCTCGGGGCGTGGCGTGCGCGCAGGATCGAAAACAGGCTGTAAGCGATGAGCGCGCTAAACAGCAGGGCACCGTCCAGCCGGCTCAGGCGGCCATCCCAGGCCAGGGCATAAACCAGCAGGCTGGCCGCGATCAGCAGCGGTAGATGCAGGCGCGCCACCTGGCGCGGAATCAGCAGTGGGACTAGCAGCGCGCTGACGCCGAGAATCAGCAGGACAGTGGCGATGTTGCTGCCGATGACGTTACCCACGGCAATATCGCCGTGGCCGGCCAGGGCGGCTTGCACGTTGACCGCGGCTTCCGGTGCGCTGGTGCCGAAGGCGACCACGGTCAGGCCGATGACCAGGGGCGGGATGCCGAACTGTGCCGTCAGCCTGGCCGCGCCCCGCACCAACAGTTCTGCACCGACGACCAACAACAGCAGGCCGGCGAACAGATAAACAAGGCTCAGCACAGACATCTATGGGCTCTTCGGGAAAAACGGGCCGAGCGGCCTGTACGGCGGGGTGCTCAACTCAAGACAGGCCGCTAGCTTAACGGGCCATTCTGGCGAGGCGAGCGCGGCGTGGCGGCGGATTGTTACAGTTTGATTCTGCATGCGTATCAGTCGGCCAGGCTTTGCACCCGAACCGGCACTACGCCGGCGCGGAGCATGCCGAGTTGCTCGGCGGCTTTGCGCGAGACATCGATGATGCGCCCACGGGCATAGGGGCCGCGGTCGTTGATGCGCACGACCACGCTTTTCTCGTTGCTCAGGTTGGTCACCCGCACGCGTGTGCCGAAGGGCAGGCTGCGGTGCGCGGCGGTCAGTTGGTTCAGGTCGAACCTCTCGCCGCTGGCGGTGCGCTTGCCCTGGTGCCTGGCGCCGTAATAGGACGCTTTGCCCTCGGCGCTGTAGTCGCCTGGACTTTCAGTGCCGGAGCCGAGCCCGAATGGCAGCCCGGCGCAACCGCTGAGCAGAGTGAACAGTGCACTGAGCGTCAGTAAACGCCACATATCTGGGAACCTCCGACAAAACAACGCCGGGTTAACCCGGCGTTGTTCGGTATTGAACCACTTACCCTTCGAGCTTTTGCTTGAGCAGTTCGTTCACTTGCTGCGGGTTGGCCTTGCCTTTCGAGGCTTTCATCGCCTGGCCGACGAAGAAGCCGAACATCTTGCCGCGCTTGGCCTCATCGGCGGCGCGGTACTGTTCGACCTGCTCGGCGTTGGCGGCGAGCATCTCGTCGAGCACCTTCGAAATCGCGCCACTGTCGGTCACTTGCTTCAGGCCGCGTTTTTCGATGACCTCATCCGCACTGCCTTCGCCGTTGGCCATGGCCTCGAAGACCATCTTGGCGATCTTGCCGGAGATGGTGCTATCGCTGATGCGCAGCAGCATGCCACCCAGTTGCTCGGCAGAGACCGGCGCTGCTTCGATCTCCAGGCCTTGCTTGTTCAGCAGGCTGCCCAGTTCGACCATCACCCAGTTGGCCGCCAGTTTGGCGTCGCCGGCGATGTTGACGACCTGCTCGAAGTAGTTCGCCTGTTCGCGGCTGGAGGCCAGCACGCTGGCGTCGTAGGCGGACAGGCCGAACTGGGCCTGGAAGCGCTCGCGTTTCTGCGGAGGCAGTTCCGGCAGGGTGGCGCGGGTGGTGTCCAGAAAGTCCTGGGTGATCACCACCGGCAGCAGGTCCGGGTCGGGGAAGTAACGGTAGTCGTTGGCTTCCTCCTTGCTGCGCATGGCGCGGGTTTCGTCCTTGTTCGGGTCATACAGACGGGTTTGCTGGATGACTTTGCCACCGTCTTCGATCAGCTCGATCTGGCGCTGCACTTCGCTGTTGATCGCCTTCTCGATAAAGCGGAACGAGTTGACGTTCTTGATCTCGCAGCGGGTGCCGAACTCGGCCTGGCCCTTGGGCCGGATCGACACGTT
The DNA here is from genome assembly GCF_057838565.1 of Pseudomonas sp. KH_027. NCBI lineage: Bacteria > Pseudomonadati > Pseudomonadota > Gammaproteobacteria > Pseudomonadales > Pseudomonadaceae > Pseudomonas > Pseudomonas sp. KH_027. Next base: position 3,900,480 of record NZ_CM174470.1, on the reverse strand, counting down.
GCAGTCGCAACGCAGCGAGCCTTCGGCCATGTTGCCGTCGCAGATGCCGAGGTAGCGCACCAGCGCGTGGATGGCCTTGACGTAGGCCACGGCTTCCTTGGCGCTGCGCATGTCTGGCTCGGAAACGATTTCCAGCAGCGGGGTGCCGGCGCGGTTCAGGTCGATGCCACTCATGCCGTGGAAGTCTTCGTGCAGGCTTTTGCCGGCGTCTTCTTCCAAGTGGGCGCGGGTGATGCCGACGCGCTTGACCGTGCCATCTTCCAGGGTGATGTCCAGATGGCCCTTGCCGACGATCGGCAGTTCCATCTGGCTGATCTGGTAGCCCTTGGGCAGGTCCGGGTAGAAGTAGTTCTTGCGGGCGAAGACGTTGCTGGCACCGATTTCGGCATCGATCGCCAGGCCGAACTTCACCGCCATGCGCACCGCTTCTTCATTGAGCACCGGCAATACGCCGGGCATGCCGAGATCGACCAGGCTGGCCTGGGTGTTCGGCTCGGCACCGAAGGTGGTGGAGCTGGCGGAGAAAATCTTCGATTGGGTGGCGAGCTGGGTGTGGATTTCCAGCCCGATCACAGTTTCCCATTGCATAGTGGTGTTTCCTCAATCCTGCATTGCCTTGGCAAACCCTCTCCCAGCCCTGCGGGCCACCCTCTTCCTTTACAGGGAGGAGGGGGAAAGGTTGCATGGCCGCGCCATGACTAAAATCCGGCCGGCGATTGTTGATGCCAGTCGCTGACCTGCTGGTAGCGGTGGGCGACGTTGAGCAGGCGACCTTCCTGGAAGTAGGGTGCGAGCAACTGCACGCCAACCGGCAGACCGTCGACGAAACCGGCAGGCATGGAAATGCCCGGCAGGCCGGCGAGGTTGGCGGTGATGGTGTAGACGTCTTCCAGGTAAGCGGCGACCGGGTCGTTGTTCTTCTCGCCGAGTTTCCAGGCCGGGTTCGGCGTGGTCGGGCCGAGGATCACGTCCACGTCGTTGAAGGCGGCCATGAAGTCGTTCTTGATCAGGCGGCGGATCTTCTGCGCCTGCAGGTAATAGGCATCGTAGTAGCCGGCGGACAGCGCATAGGCACCGACCATGATCCGCCGCTGTACCTCAATGCCGAAACCTTCGGCGCGCGAGCGCTTGTAGAGGTCGGTGAGGTCGACGGGGTTCTCACAGCGATGGCCGAAGCGCACGCCGTCGAACCGCGACAGGTTGGAGGAGGCCTCGGCCGGGGCGATCACGTAATAAGCTGGAATCGCATGCTGCATGTTCGGCAGGGAGATGTCCTTGACCACCGCGCCGAGCTTTTCCAGCTCCTTGACGCAAGCCAGGGTCAGTTCGGCGATGCGCGGGTCGAGGCCGGCGCCGAAGTACTCCTTCGGCAGGCCGATGCGCAAGCCTTCCAGGCTGTGATTCAGGCTGGCGCTGTAATCCGGCACGGGTTCATCGACGCTGGTCGAGTCCTTCGGGTCGAAGCCGGCCATGCCCTGCAGCAGCAGCGCGCAGTCTTCGGCCGTGCGGGCCAGCGGGCCACCCTGGTCGAGACTGGAGGCGTAGGCGATCATGCCCCAGCGCGAGACGCGGCCGTAGGTCGGCTTGATCCCGGTGAGGTTGGTCAGCGCCGCCGGTTGGCGAATCGAGCCGCCGGTGTCGGTGCCGGTCGCCGCCGGCAGCAGGCGTGCCGCCACCGCCGCGGCCGAGCCGCCGGAGGAACCGCCGGGCACGCGGGCGAGGTTCCAGGGGTTCTTCACCGGGCCGTAATAGCTGGACTCGTTCGACGAGCCCATGGCGAATTCATCCATGTTGGTCTTGCCCAGCGTCACGGCGCCCGCCGCAGCGAGCTTGGCGACCACGGTGGCGTCGTATGGGGCGTTGAAGTTGTCGAGCATCTTCGAGCCGCAGCTGGTGCGAATGCCCTGGGTGCAGAACAGGTCCTTGTGGGCGATCGGCACACCGAGCAGGGCGCCGCTTTCGCCGCCAGCGCGGCGGGCATCGGCAGCCTTGGCCTGCTGCAGGGCCAGCTCTTCGGTGAGGCTGATAAAGCTGTTGAGTTGCGGATCGAGCTGCGCAATGCGCGCGAGCAGGTTGCGTGTCAGCTCTTCGGCGGAAAATTGCTTGTCGGCGAGGCCGCGGGCAACCTCGGCCAGAGTCAGTTGATGCATGTCCGTGTCCTTAATCACTCGATAACCTTCGGAACCAGATACAGTCCGTCTTGTACCGCCGGGGCGATGGCCTGGTAGGCGTCGCGGCGGTTTTCTTCGGTGACGATGTCGGCGCGCAGGCGCTGAGTGGCTTCCAGCGGGTGAGCCAGGGGCTCAATGCCGGTCGTATCCACGGCCTGCATCAGATCGATCAGGCCGAGGATGTTGTTGAGAGTCTCGGTGGTACGTGGAATATCGGCGTCATTCAGGCCCAGTCGAGCCAGATGGGCGATCTTTTCCACTTCGGAGCGTTCAAGCGCCATTGGGGAGTTCTCCAGTTAAGAGCAGCCAGTGGAGGCGGGCGTAAGGTCGGACGAAAAAGTTGTGCGGAACAGATACAGCGAGCGGGCGGTCAAAAGCCGCTATGATGGGCCTTAATGCCCGGAAAAAACGGCAATTTAACATATTGGCGCCTTGCCCAAAATCCCCGTCGTTGTTAGAGTTTGCCGCACTTTTTTACCCACGCGTTGCCTAGGGTCCTTATCCCATGTTCAAGAAACTGCGTGGCATGTTTTCCAGCGATCTTTCGATCGACCTGGGCACTGCCAATACCCTGATTTATGTCCGCGAACGCGGCATCGTGCTGAACGAGCCGTCCGTGGTCGCCATCCGTACCCACGGCAACCAGAAGAGTGTCGTAGCGGTCGGAACCGAAGCCAAGCGCATGCTCGGCCGCACTCCCGGCAACATCGCCGCCATTCGTCCGATGAAAGATGGCGTGATCGCCGACTTCAGCGTCTGCGAGAAGATGCTGCAGTACTTCATCAACAAGGTTCACGAAAACAGCTTCCTGCAGCCGAGCCCACGGGTTCTCATCTGCGTGCCGTGCAAATCCACCCAGGTGGAGCGTCGGGCCATCCGTGAGTCGGCACTCGGTGCCGGTGCCCGCGAAGTGTTCCTGATCGAAGAGCCGATGGCCGCCGCCATCGGTGCCGGCCTGCCGGTGGAAGAAGCGCGCGGTTCGATGGTCGTCGATATCGGTGGCGGTACCACGGAAATCGCCCTGATCTCGCTCAACGGTGTGGTTTACGCCGAATCCGTACGGGTTGGCGGCGATCGTTTCGACGAAGCCATCATCACCTATGTGCGCCGCAACTACGGCAGCCTGATCGGCGAATCCACCGCCGAGCGCATCAAGCAGGAAATCGGTACCGCCTACCCGGGTGGCGAAGTGCGTGAAGTCGACGTTCGCGGCCGTAACCTGGCCGAAGGCGTGCCGCGCAGCTTCACCTTGAACTCCAACGAAGTGCTGGAGGCTCTGCAGGAATCCCTGGCGACCATCGTCCAGGCGGTCAAGAGCGCCCTGGAACAGTCGCCGCCCGAACTGGCCTCGGATATCGCCGAGCGGGGCCTGGTGTTGACCGGTGGTGGTGCGCTGCTGCGTGACCTGGACAAGCTGCTGGCGCAGGAAACCGGTCTGCCGGTGATCGTCGCCGAAGATCCGCTGACCTGCGTCGCCCGTGGCGGCGGCAAGGCGCTGGAAATGATGGATCGTCACAGCATGGATCTGCTCTCCAGCGAATAAAGCGGGTGAGTCGCGCTTCGCCCGCAAGGCTTTTTGCAGTGTCCCGAGTCTCCCGCGGGGCCGCGCCCACCTCGGTGGGCTCGTTGCATTTCCTGCGCTCAGCAGGGCATAAAGCTACAGTCGCTGCAGACGTCGCGTTTACAATCGGTAAATCAGCACTCGATCCGGTCTCCAATGCCGCATGAATAAGCGCAGCCATTCTAAAAACAGCGTCGGAGCAGCCCGCCATTAAGCCGCTCTTTGCCAAAGGCCCTTCATTGGGGGTGCGCCTGCTGGTGCTGGTCGTGCTGTCGGCCGCGCTGATGGTGGTCGATGCGCGTTTCGAATCGCTCAAGCCCATGCGCAGCCATATGGGCCTGGTGCTGACCCCGTTCTATTGGCTGGCGGATATGCCGGTACGCATCTGGGACGGGGTGACGCAGCAGTTCACCAGTCGCAGCGAATTGCTCGGCGAGAACGAGAAATTCAAGGCCGAAGCACTGTTGATGCAACGCCGTCTGCAGAAGCTGGCGGCGTTGACCGAGCAGAACGTTCGCCTGCGCGAGTTGCTCAACTCCTCCGCGCTGGTCGACGAGAAGGTTCTGGTCGGCGAACTGATCGGCGTCGATCCGAACCCCTTCACCCATCGCATCCTGATCGATAAGGGCGGCAAGGATGGCGTGTTCCTTGGGCAGCCGGTACTGGATGCGCGCGGCCTGATGGGCCAGGTGGTGGAGGTTATGCCTTACACCTCGCGGGTGCTGCTGCTGACCGACACCACCCACAGCATTCCGGTGCAGGTCAACCGCAATGGCCTGCGCGCCATCGCCAGCGGTACCGGCAACCCGGAGCGCCTGGAATTGCGGCATGTGGCCGATACCGCGGATATCAAGGAGGGCGACCTGCTGGTCAGTTCCGGCCTTGGTCAGCGCTTCCCGGCCGGCTACCCCGTGGCGACGGTCAAGGAAGTGGTGCACGACTCCGGCCAGCCCTTCGCCATTGTGCGTGCGGTGCCCACCGCGGCGTTGAACCGTAGCCGCTACATGTTGCTGGTGTTCACCGATGCCCGCTCGCCGGAGCAGCGCGCCAAGGACTCGGCCGAAGCGCAAGAGAAAGTCGATCTTCAGTCTGAGCAAAACCCTGTCGCGGCACCGCCCGGTGCGGCGTCTAGCACGCCAGCGCCTGCCGTTCCGGCGGTGCAACCGGCAACGCCAGCCCCCACTGCAACTGGAGAGCGGCAATGATCGGTCTGCGTCCGCGTAACGGCTGGGTGATCTGGCTGAGCCTGGCGGTTGCCTTGTTGCTCAGTGTGGCGCCGATGCCGAGCTTCATGGAAATCGGCCGGCCGCTCTGGCCTGCGCTGTTTCTGACTTACTGGACCCTGGCCCTGCCGCATCGCGTCGGGATGACCACGGCCTGGCTGCTGGGTCTGGCGGAGGATGTGCTGTACGGCACGCTGCTCGGGCAGAACGCCTTGATTCTGACCTTGATCACCTTCCTGGTGCTGACGCTGCACCAGCGTTTGCGCATGTTCCCGGTTTGGCAACAAAGCCTGGTGCTGTGGGTGGTGTTCGGCTTGGCCCAGCTGGTGCAGCTGTGGCTCAATGCGCTTACCGGCAATCGCCCGCCAACCCTGGCATTTGTCCTGCCGGCCCTGGTCAGTGCCTTGCTCTGGCCATGGATATGTGTTGCCTTGCGCGGCTTGCATCAGCGCTTAAACGTCAATTAAGCGGGCTGGGCCCAGTGGGCCGCAGACCTGCACTGCTCGACAGGGAGAGGTCTGCATGGCCACGCTTTATTTGGCCTCGGGGTCGCCGCGCCGGCGTGAATTGCTGACGCAGATTGGCGTGCCCTTCTTCGCGCTCAGCGCCCCTATCGATGAAAACCCATTGCCGGATGAAGCCCCGCGGGCTTATGTGGAGCGCTTGGCTTGCGCCAAGGCCGCAACTGGGCTGGCCACGCTTGAGGCCCTGGCCGGTGCGGTGGTGCTGGGCGCCGATACTGCAGTGGTGCTCGACGGGCGTATTCTCGGTAAGCCGCAGGACCAGGCCGATGCCGTGGCGATGCTGATGGCCCTGGCGGGGCGCGAGCATGAAGTGCTGACGGCCGTAGCCGTGGCATCGGCACAGCGTACCGAGGTGTGCGTGGTGGCCAGCCGAGTGGCATTTCGGCCGCTGTCGCGCAGCGAAGCCGAGGCTTATTGGGCCAGCGGTGAACCGCAGGACAAGGCCGGTGGTTATGCTATCCAGGGGTTGGCGGCGGTGTTCGTCAGCGCCCTGCACGGCAGTTACTCGGCGGTGGTTGGCCTGCCGCTGTGCGAAACCGCGGAGTTGCTCGCCATTTTCGGCATACCTTGTTGGCAGCACCTGAACGAGACGCAAGCATGAGCGAAGAGATTCTGATCAACATCACGCCGATGGAGTCGCGCGTGGCGGTGGTGGAAAACGGGGTGCTGCAAGAGGTGCATGTCGAGCGCACCCAGCGCCGGGGCATCGTCGGCAATATCTATAAAGGCAAGGTGGTGCGCGTGCTGCCAGGCATGCAGGCGGCGTTCGTCGATATCGGCCTGGAGCGGGCGGCGTTTATCCATGCGTCGGAGATATCCTCCCGCGAAGGCAATGCGGTAGAGAGCATCAGCGCCCTGGTCCACGAAGGCCAGAGCCTGGTGGTGCAGGTGACCAAGGACCCGATTGGCAGCAAGGGCGCGCGCCTGACCACGCAACTGTCGATTCCTTCGCGGTACCTGGTCTATATGCCGCGCACCAGCCATGTCGGCATCTCGCTGCGGATTGAAGACGAGGTCGAGCGTGAGCGCCTGAAGCAGGTGGTGGCCGATTGCATCGCGGCGGAAGGGATTGTCGAGAGCGGCGGCTTTATCCTGCGTACGGCCGCCGATGGTGCGGGCGCGGACGAGATCGTCGCGGATATCCGCTACCTGCGCCGTCTGTGGGAGCAGATCGGCACCCAGATGAAAACGGCGCCCACCCCCTCGGTGATCTACGAGGACCTCAGCCTGGCCCTGCGTACCTTGCGTGACCTGGTCAGCCTGCGTACCGAAAAGCTGCGTATCGACTCGCGCGAGACCTTCCAGAAAATCACCCAGTTCGTTGACGAACTGATGCCGGAAATCGCCGACCGCCTGGAGCACTACCCCGGCGAACGGCCGATTTTTGACCTCTATGGCGTCGAGGACGAGATCCAGAAAGCCCTGGAGCGCAAGGTGCCGCTCAAGTCCGGCGGCTACCTGGTGATCGATCCGGCGGAGGCGATGAGTACCATCGACGTCAACACCGGGGCCTTCGTCGGCCATCGCACGCTGGAAGAAACCATCTTCAAGACCAACCTCGAGGCCGCCACTGCGATTGCCCGGCAATTGCGCCTGCGCAACCTGGGCGGGATCATCATCATCGACTTCATCGACATGGAAGATGAAGAGCACCAGCGCCAGGTGCTGCGTACCCTGGAAAAACAGCTGGAGCGTGACCACGCCAAAACCAACATCATCGGCATCACCGAGTTGGGGCTGGTGCAGATGACCCGCAAGCGCACCCGCGAGAGCCTCGAGCAGGTGCTCTGCGAGCCCTGCGTCAGCTGTCAGGGGCGCGGCAAGCTGAAGACCGCCGAGACCATCTGCTACGAGATTTTCCGCGAAATCCTGCGGGAAGCCCGTGCCTACCAGGCTGAAGGCTATCGGGTGCTGGCCAACCAGAAAGTCGTCGACCGGCTGCTGGACGAGGAGTCGGGCAATGTGGCTGACCTTGAGAGCTTTATTGGCCGCACCATTAAATTCCAGGTCGAGAGCATGTATTCGCAGGAACAATACGATGTGGTATTGCTTTGAACCTGCGCGGCAGCTGCAAGGCCGCTATCTGTGCCTGGAACGGAACTGACGTGGAGCTGAGCTGACATGGAACGCCTCGCCCGCCTGTTCGCCAGCCTGCTGCGTTGGGGTCTGCAGCTCTGCGCGCTGGGGCTGGTGTTGGCGGCGTTGTATGTCAGCCTCGGCCGCGAGCTGGTGCCTTGGGTCGCCGAGTACCGTGGCGAGGTCGAGAGCAAGGTGCAAGCGACCCTCGGTTTGCCGGTGACCCTCGGCAGTCTGGAAGGCCGTTGGCAGGGGCTTGCCCCGCTGCTGCTGGCCCATGACGTGCAGGTTGGCGAGGGCCGCAGTGCGGTGCGTCTGGATCAGGTGCGGGTGGTGCCGGATGTGCTGGCCAGCCTGCTGGCGCGCCAGGTGCGAGTCGCCCGCCTGGAACTGGAGGGTTTGCAGCTCAGCGTGGTGCAGAGTGCCGACGGCCAGTGGACGCTGGAAGGCTTGCCGGCGCGAGCCGAGACCGCACCGCCGGACCCGGCGCAATGGCTCGCGAACCTGCAAATGGTCGCGCAGCTGTCCGTGCTGGACAGCCAACTGACTCTCGAGCCCCACGGCGAATCGCCGCTGACCTTCACCTACGTCAACCTGAGCCTGCGCAATGGCATCAGTCGCAAGCGTCTGGATGGCCGTTTGACGCTGCCCGATGGACAGCCGCTGGCCTTGAGCCTGCGCAGTCGCGTGCGTGCGCAAACATGGCGAGAGGCCGAGGCCGAGCTGTACCTCAGCCTGCCCCAGAGCGATTGGGCGCGCTGGCTGCCGGCGAGCCTGACGCGTGGCTGGCACCTCGAACGGCTGCAAGCGGGTGGCGAATTCTGGCTGGCTTGGGCCAAGGGTGGCGTGCAGCGGGCGGTGGCGCGTGTGCATGCGCCCGAACTCAGCGGGGCTTACGCCGAGCGCAAAGCGGTGAAGTTGCAGAACCTGGCCCTGACGGCCTACTTCGACCGTACGGCGAAAGGTTTTCAGCTGCTGCTCGATTCGCTCGCCATGAGTGTCGGCGAAACCCGTTGGGGTGAAGTCCGTTTGGGCCTCCGTCATCAGGCCGCCGGCACGGACGCCGAGGAGCAGTGGCAGCTCACGGCGGATCGCCTCGACCTGGGGCCGCTGGCGCCGGCCATCAAGGCGCTGGCACCGTTGCCGGAAACCTTCGCCGCGGTGCTGGACGGCCTGCAATTGCAAGGCGCCTTGCACAATGTGCAACTGGCCTACCGACCGCAGGCCGGCAATGACCAGCGCCTGCAGTTCGCCAGCAACCTGGAAAACATCAGCTTCGATGCCTATGGCGGTGCGCCGGCGGTGGAAAACGTCAGCGGCAGCATCAGTGGCGACCTGGGGCAGGGCGAACTGCGGCTGGCGAGCGAGAACTTCGCCTTGCACCTGGATCAGCTGTTTCCCATGCCCTGGCGCTATCAGAAGGCCAATGCGCGTTTGACCTGGCGCCTCGACGGGCAGGCGTTCACCCTGATCAGCCCTTATCTGCAAGTGGTGGGCGAGGAAGGCAAGCTCGCCGGTGACTTCCTGATTCGTCTGATGCGCGACGCGGCGGCGGAAGATTACATGGACCTGCGCGTGGGCTTGCGCGAGGGCGATGCGGTCTACACCGAGAAATACTTGCCGACGTTGTCCTCCGGGCTGAGCCCGGAGCTGGCCAGTTGGCTGAAGGCGGCGATCCGTGCCGGTCGCGTCGACGAGGGTTTTTTCCAGTACCAGGGTTCGCTGAACAAGGGCGCCGAGGATGCGGCGCGCAGCCTCAGCCTGTTCTTCAAGGTGCACGACGCCGAATTGGCTTTCCAGCCCGGCTGGCCGGCCTTGCGCGAAGCGCGTGGCGAGGTGTTCATCGAGGACAGCGGGGTGCGTGTGCAGGTGCCGCAAGGGCGTTTGCTCGACAGCCGGGTGAGTGCAGTCGATGTCGATATCGCTCATGTCGACAAGGGGCAGACGCCGCGCCTGCTCCTGACGGGCGACGTGCAGAGCAGCGTGGCCGATGCATTGAACATTCTGCAGCACACGCCGTTGGGTACCGCTGAAACGTTCGCCGGCTGGCAGGGCGAGGGCGCGCTCAGCGGCAAGCTCAACCTGGATATTGGGTTGGGCCACGGCTCGCCGCCCAAGGTGGTGGTCGACTTCGCGGCCGATGGCGCACGTCTCAAGTTGGCTAACCCCAGCCTTGAGTTGACTCAAGTAAAAGGCGCATTCCGCTTCGATACGGCCAGCGGCCTGAGCGCCCCGGATATCCGCGCGCAGGTTTTCGGGCGGGCGGTGCGTGGCAAGGCGGTTGCCAGTGCTTCGCGTGGTCGGCCGCAGACACGTATCGAGGCGGGCGGCCAGGTCGCGCTACAAAGCCTGACGGCTTGGTTGGGTGTGACTCAGCCGCTGCCGTTGTCCGGTGAGTTGCCTTACCAGCTGTGGCTGACCCTGGATGGCGCCGACAGCCAGTTGCGTGTCGACTCCAACCTCAAAGGGCTGGCGATCGACCTGCCGGAGCCCTTTGGCAAGGCGGCGGTCGATGAGCGCCCGAGTGAGTGGCGCATGACCCTGCAGGGCGCCGAGCGGCGCTACTGGCTGAACTATGCCGAACTGGCCAGCCTGACAGCGGCCGCGCCGGTGGGGCGGCTGGCGGATGGTCGTGGCGAGCTGAGCCTGGGGCCGCAGCCGGCTAAGCTACCCGCAGGCCAAGGGTTGCGGGTGACGGGCCGCTTGAGCACGTTGGACTGGGATGCCTGGCAGGCGGTGGTTAAACGCTATGCCGCCAACCCGGGCGACAGCGCCAAGCAGGTGTTTGGCGGTGCCAACCTGCAGATCGATAGCTTTCACGGTTTCGGTACCAGCCTGGATAACCTCAATGTGCAATTGGCCCGTTCCAATGCCGGTTGGGCACTGGATCTCGACAGCCTGATGCTCAAGGGGCGGGTCGGCTTCCCGAATGCCAGCGGCGCCGCCATTACGGTCAATCTCGAGCGCCTGCGCTTTCCCGCCGCCGCACCGAAGGCACCCACCGAAGAGGAAGGCCCGGATCCATTCGCCTCGGTCGATCCTCGGCAGATTCCGGCGTTGGATCTGCAGATCGCCCAGGTCTATCAAGGCGACGTGCTGCTCGGCGCTTGGTCGCTGAAAGCGCGGCCGAGCGCCAATGGGGTGACGTTCAGCGATTTGAACATGGGCCTGAAAGGCTTGCAGCTTGGCGGTACGGTTGGCTGGGAGGGCGCGCCCGGCGCCAGCAGCAGCTGGTACAAAGGCCGGCTGGAGGGCAAGAACTTGTCCGATGTGCTGCTCGCCTGGAATTTCGCGCCGACGGCCACCAGTGAAAGCTTCCATCTGGATGTGGATGGGCGTTGGCCAGGCTCGCCGGCCTGGGTCAGCCTCAAGCGCTTGTCCGGTGAACTCGATGCCAGCCTGCGCAAGGGGCAGTTCGTCGAGGCGCAGGGCTCCGCCGCGGCGCTCAGGGTGTTCGGTCTGCTCAACTTCAACTCGATCGGTCGACGCCTGCGGCTGGACTTCTCCGACCTGCTCGATAAGGGCCTGAGTTACGACCGGGTCAAGGGCCTGCTGGTGGCCACCAACGGTATCTATGTGACGCGCAAACCCATTACCCTGACCGGGCCGTCGAGCAACCTCGAGCTGAACGGCACCCTGGACATGGTCAGCGATCAGGTCGATGCCAAGTTGCTAGTGACGCTGCCATTGAGCAACAACCTGCCGTTGGCAGCCTTGATCGTCGGTGCGCCGGCCATCGGTGGTGCGCTGTTCGTGGTCGACAAACTGCTGGGCAAGCAGGTCGCGCGGTTCGCCAGCGTGCAGTACAGCGTGAAGGGCCCGTGGAAGAATCCGAAAATCAGCTTCGAAAAACCTTTTGAAAAACCTCGCTAACCCGTCACATGGCCGCATGGAGTAGCATGCGCCTAGGCCTTTTTGGGAGCGTGGTATGTCCCTCGCAGTGATTCAAATGGTCAGCCAGGACGATGTGCTGGCCAACCTTGCCGATGCCCGTCGCCTGCTCGAACAGGCTGCCGCCAGTGGTGCGCGGCTGGCGGTATTGCCGGAAAACTTCGCGGCCATGGGCCGCCACGACCTGGCCGCCCTGGGGCGAGCCGAGGCGTTGGGTGAAGGGCCGATCCTGCCCTGGTTGAAACGGACCGCCCGCGACCTCAGGTTATGGATAGTGGCCGGTACTTTGCCGCTGCCGCCCGACGGTCAGCCCGAGGCAAAGGCGCACGCCTGTTCGTTGCTGGTCGATGAGCAGGGCGAGCGGGTGGCGCGTTACGACAAGCTGCATCTGTTCGATGTGGATGTTGCCGATAGCCGCGGCCGCTACCGCGAGTCCGACGATTATGCCCATGGCTCGCGCGTGGTGGTGGCGGATACCCCGGTGGGGCGCCTGGGGCTGACGGTCTGCTACGACCTGCGCTTCCCTGAGTTGTATGGCGCGCTGCGGCAGGCCGGCGCGGAGTTGATCAGCGCGCCGTCGGCGTTTACCGCGGTGACTGGCGCTGCGCATTGGGACGTTCTGGTGCGCGCGCGAGCCATCGAGACACAGTGTTACCTGTTGGCCGCCGGACAAGGCGGCCTGCACCCGAAAGGGCGCGAGACTTTTGGCCATTCGGCAATCATCGACCCCTGGGGTCGGGTATTGGCTGAACAGGCCCAAGGCGAGGCGCTGCTCCTGGCCAGTCGCGATGCGGCCGAGCAGGCGGCAATCCGCCAACGTATGCCGGTGCATGGCCACCGTCGATTTTCCGTGTCGTCCGTCGAGCGGCCGACCTAAGGGCTCTGAGAGCCTATGGAGTACTTATGAGCGAGTTGTTGTTATCCGTCAGTGAGCACCTGTTGGGCCCTGGCGGCCTGAGTATCGAAAGCCTGCCGGCGGTGCTTGGCGAATTGGCCGGCCCGGGGATCGATGCGGCGGACCTGTATTTTCACGGTCAGGTTTCGGAGACCTGGGTGCTGGAAGACGGCATCGTCAAGGAAGGCAGTTTCAATCTCGACCAGGGCGTCGGCGTGCGCGCGCAGTCCGGCGAAAAAACCGGTTTCGCCTACAGCAACGCGATTACCGCCGAAGCACTGAGCCAGGCCGCACGTGCTGCACGCTCGATCGCCCGCGCCGGGCAGCATGGCCGCGTGCAGGCCTTTGTCAGCCCCGAGGTTGCGCGTCTATATGCGCCGCAAAACCCATTGGAAGTGATGAGCCGGGCAGAGAAGGTCGAACTGCTCAAGCGCGTGGACGTTGCCACGCGGGCGTTGGATGCTCGTATCAAACAGGTCACCGTCAGCTTGGCGGGCGTGTGGGAGCGTATCCTGATCGCGGCGGCCGATGGCAGCCTGGGTGCCGATGTGCGGCCCTTGGTGCGTTTCAATGTCAGTGTGATCGTCGAGCAGAATGGTCGTCGCGAGCGCGGCGGGCATGGCGGCGGCGGTCGTTCCGACTACCTTTATTTCCTCACTGAAGACCGCGCCATGGGGTATGCCCGCGAGGCGCTGCGCCAGGCGTTGGTCAATCTGGAAGCCATCCCCGCGCCAGCTGGCACCTTTCCGGTGGTGATGGGTGCCGGCTGGTCCGGCGTGCTGCTGCACGAGGCGGTCGGCCATGGGTTGGAAGGCGACTTCAACCGCAAGGGCAGTTCGGCTTACAGCGGGCGTATGGGTCAGCAAGTGGCTTCCAGCCTTTGCACCATCGTCGACGATGGCACCCTGGCGGGGCGTCGCGGCTCGCTGAGCCTGGACGACGAAGGCACGCCGACCCAGTGCACCACGTTGATCGAGAACGGTGTGCTCAAGGGTTATATGCAGGACAAATTGAACGCCCGGCTGATGGGCGTGGCTGCGACCGGCAACGGCCGGCGTGAGTCGTACGCGCACCTGCCGATGCCGCGGATGACCAACACCTACATGTTGGCCGGCGAGAGCGACCCGCAGGAAATCATCGCCTCGGTGAAGAAGGGCATCTACTGCGCCAACCTTGGCGGCGGTCAGGTCGATATCACCAGCGGCAAGTTCGTGTTCTCCACCAGCGAGGCCTACTTGATCGAGGATGGCAAGATCACCGCGCCGGTCAAAGGGGCCACTTTGATCGGTAACGGGCCGGAAGCCATGGGCCGGGTGTCGATGGTCGGCAACGACCTGGCGCTGGACAGCGGAGTCGGCACTTGCGGCAAGGACGGTCAGTCGGTGCCGGTAGGTGTCGGTCAGCCGACGCTGAAGATCGATGCGATCACAGTCGGCGGGACCGGCGCGTAGGGTGGCTTGGGCCTTTGGCCATACGGCCCGTTGGCACCCATGGGGGTTACGCCGCTGTGCGGCTAACCCACCCTACATTGGGCGGAAGTTCGTAGGGTGGGTTAGGCCGCAGGCCGTAACCCACCGTGACGGGGTGGTGGTCACCGCAAGCCGCGCTTGGTCTCGTCCAGTTCGCGGATGTATTTGAAGATTTTACGGGTGGCGGCAGGTGGTTTGCTTTGCGCCGCCTCGTGCTGGGCCTGACGGATCAGTTGGCGCAGGTGCTGGCGATCCGCCAGCGGGTAGTCGGCGACAAAGGCGTCGAGCACCTCGTCACCGCTGCTGATCAGGCGGTCGCGCCAGCGTTCCAGGCCGTGGAAGCGTTCGTTGTACTGACGGGTAGAGGCATCGAGCTGATCCAGCAGGACCAGGATTTCGTCAATGTTCTGATCGCGCATCAGTTTGCCGATGAACTGAATGTGCCGTTTGCGGGCGATGTTCGCCGTATGCTTCGGCGCTTCAGCCAGGGCGCGACGCAAGGCGTCGGTCAGCGGCAAGCGGGCGATCAGGTCAGGCTTGAGGGTGGTCAGGCGTTCACCGAGGTCGACCAGAGCATGCAGCTCGCGTTTGACCTGGGTTTTGCTCTTCTCTTCGGAGAAGTCGTCGGAATAGTCAGACATGGGGCAGATCCAGTTGGAAACGCCGCCATGATAACGAGTCGAGGGCCGCTTGTCCGGCCCGGTCAGGAGACTGACCGCAGAACTGGAGTTGTAGGTTATGAGTAATTCAGACGTAGTCGGACCAAAGGCCCTGCCGGAATTGCAGGAACAGGTCGCCCGGATTATTGCCGAAGCCAGGCTGCAGGGCGCCAGTGCCTGTGAGGTCGCGGTGTCGGTGGAGCAGGGGTTGTCGACCTCGGTGCGCCAGGGCGAAGTGGAAACGGTGGAGTTCAACCGTGATCAGGGCTTCGGCATCACCCTGTATGTCGGCCAGCGCAAGGGGTCGGCGAGCACCTCGGCAAGCGGTGAGGCGGCAATCCGCGAAACCGTGGCCGCCGCCCTGGCCATCGCCAAGCACGCCTCCGAGGACGACTGCGCCGGGCTGGCCGACCCCGAACTGATGGCCCGCGACCTGCCGGACCTGGACCTTTATCACGCCTGGGATATCAGCCCGGAACAGGCCATCGAGCGGGCGCTGAGCTGTGAAGCGGCGGCGTTTGCCGCCGACAAGCGGATCAAGAACGCCGATGGCACCACCCTCAATACCCACCAGGGCTGCCGCGTGTATGGCAACAGCCATGGCTTCGTCGGTGGCTACGCCAGCACCCGGCAGAGTTTGAGCTGCGTGATGATCGCCGAGGCGGATGGCCTGATGCAGCGCGACTACTGGTATGACGTCAGCCGCCGTGGCGAAGACCTGGCCGATGCCGCCAGTATCGGCCGGCGTGCCGCCGAGCGTGCGGTCAGCCGCCTGGGTGCGCGCCCGGTGCCAACCTGCGAGGTGCCGGTGCTGTTTGCCGCGGAGTTGGCCACCGGCTTGTTCAGCCACTTTCTCTCGGCGATCTCCGGCGGCAACCTGTATCGCAAGTCCTCGTTCCTCGAAGGCGCCCTGGGCCAGCCGTTGTTCCCCGAGTGGTTGAGCCTCGACGAGCGTCCGCATATTCCGCGGGCATTGGGCAGCGCGACCTTCGATGGCGATGGCCTGGCGACCTATGCCAAGTCGTTCGTCGAGCAGGGCGAACTGCACTCCTACATCCTCGGGACGTATTCGGGGCGCAAGCTGGGCTTGCCCAGCACGGCCAACTCCGGTGGCGTGCATAACCTGTTCGTCACCCATGGCGAGGATGACCAGGCTGCGCTGATCCGGCGCATGGGTCGCGGGCTATTGGTCACCGAGCTGATGGGGCAGGGCTTGAATCTGGTTACCGGCGACTACTCGCGCGGGGCTGGTGGTTTCTGGGTCGAGAACGGCGAGATTCAGTTCCCGGTGCAGGAGGTCACGATTGCCGGCAATTTGCGCGATATGTTCAAGCAGATTCTGGCGGTGGGTAGCGACCTGGAACTGCGCAGCAATGTGCGCACGGGTTCGGTATTGATCGAACGGATGATGGTCGCGGGTAGTTGAGACGTCGCGAGGCCGGCCTCGCACTCGCGGCAAAGAAAAGCCCGCCGATTGGCGGGCTTTTTCATGGGCGCTGTTTCCAGTGGTCGGCTGGTTGCCGTTATTCGCCTTCATCAAATCGGTTGTTGATCAGTTCGATCAGTGCATTCAAGGCGTCGTGGTCCTGTTCGCCTTCGGTGTGCAGGTGGATCGCGGTGCCTTTACCGGCGGCGAGCATCATGACCGCCATGATGCTTTTGCCGTCCACGCAGCTCTCCGGCGCACGGCCGACGCGCACCTGGCAGGGAAAGCGCCCAGCCACGCCGACAAACTTGGCGGCTGCGCGCGCATGTAGGCCAAGCTTGTTGATGATGGTGATTTCACAGGCAGGCATCGCTGCTTAAGTCCTTCTAATGGAGGTCGCGGTGGCGAACCTGGATATTCTTCAAGGTGGTTTTCAAGGCCAGGCCCAGCCGCTCGGCCAGGTACACCGAGCGGTGATGCCCGCCGGTGCAACCAATGGCGATGGTGACATAGGCGCGGTTGCTGGCGGCGAAGCGTGGCAGCCACTTTATCAGGTAGGTGTGGATGTCCTGGAACATCTCTTCGACATCCGGCTGAGCGGCCAGGTATTCCGCCACGACGGGCTCCAGGCCGGAATGCCCGCGCAGCTCGGGTTTCCAATAGGGGTTCGGCAGGCAGCGCACATCGAACACCAGGTCGGCATCCACCGGCATCCCACGCTTGAAACCGAAGGATTCGACCAGGAACGCGGTGCCCGGTTCCGGCTTGTTCAGCAGGCGCAACTTGAGCGAGTCGCGCAACTGATAGAGGTTGAGGTGCGTGGTGTCGATCTTCAGGTCGGCCAGGTCGATGATCGGACCGAGCAGTACGCTTTCGTCCTGAATGGCTTCGGCCAGCGAGCGTTCGTCGGTGGTCAGCGGGTGACGGCGGCGAGTCTCGGAGAAACGCTTGAGCAGGGTTTCTTCATCCGCGTCGAGGTACAGCACATCGCATTGGATGTGCCGGGCGCGCACTTCATCGAGCAGTTCGGGAAAGCGCTTGAGCTGACTCGGCAGGTTGCGCGCATCGATCGATACGGCCACCAGTGGCTGCAACAGCTCGGTGTGCAGCAGGGCGCGTTCGGCGAGTTCCGGCAGCAGTACGGCCGGCAGGTTGTCGATGCAGTAGAAGCCGTTGTCCTCGAGGACATCGAGGGCGGTGCTCTTGCCGGAGCCGGAGCGGCCGCTGACGATGATCAAGCGCATGGTGAGCCTCTGCTGCCTAGCGGCCGTTCTGTACGTCCACTACCACCTGATACAGGCGCTCACTGCTCGGGGCATGGCGCAGCTGTTCGCGGACTTCACTGCGGTCGAGCATGCTGGCGATCTGCCGCAGCAGTTCCAAGTGCTCATCGGTAGCGGCCTCTGGCACCAGCAGGACAAACAGCAGGTCTACCGGGGCGCCGTCGATAGCGTCGAAGTCCACCGGCGCGTCGAGGCGTAGCAAGGCGCTGATCGGCGATGTGCAGCCCGGCAGGCGGCAATGGGGTATGGCGATACCGTTACCGAAGCCGGTCGAGCCCAGCTTTTCGCGGGCGACCAGGCTCTCGAAAACGTCTTGTCCATCCAGGTCGGGCAATTCGCGGGCGACCAGGTTGGCGATCTGTTCGAGTACACGTTTTTTGCTGCCTCCCGGCACGCTCACCAGGGAACGGCCGGGGGTCAGTATGTTTTCAAGTCGAATCATGGGTGAGGGTGGTGTCAGCGGGCTGTGGCGCCTTGCAGGCGACCTAGCTGCTTTTCCTTGTGCTTGATGAGTTGGCGGTCGAGCTTGTCGGTGAGTAGATCGATAGCCGCGTACATGTCGTCATGTTCGGCGTTGGCGACGACTTCGCCGCCAGCGATATGCAGGGTCGCTTCGATTTTCTGTTTGAGCTTCTCGACCTCCATGGTTACCTGCACATTGGTGATCTTGTCGAAGTGGCGCTCCAGTCGTCCGAGTTTTTCGTCGATGTAGTCGCGTAGGGCGTCGGTCACATCCAGTTGATGTCCACTGATGTTGACTTGCATACCGCTTTCTCCTTATTGCCGTGTGTAAGAGACAGGCTAACGGGCCTGCCACCGGAACACTTTGGCCTTGGATCAGTGTAGCCGTTACATCAGCCGCTTCCGTTCACTGGAAGGCGCTATCCCGAGGGATTCGCGGTATTTGGCGACTGTGCGACGGGCCACCTGAATGCCCTGTGCTTCCAGTAAACCAGCGATCTTGCTGTCACTCAACGGCTTTTTCGCATTTTCCGCTGCAACCAGTTTTTTGATGATCGCACGGATCGCGGTAGACGAGCATTCGCCGCCTTCGGCGGTGCTGACGTGGCTGGAGAAGAAGTATTTCAGCTCGTAAATGCCGCGCGGTGTGTGCATGAATTTCTGCGTGGTGACCCGCGAGATGGTCGACTCGTGCATGCCCACCGCTTCGGCAATGTCATGCAGGACCAGGGGCTTCATCGCCTCGTCGCCGTAGTCGAGGAAGCCGCGCTGGTGCTCGACGATCTGCGTGGCGACCTTCATCAGGGTTTCGTTGCGGCTCTGCAGGCTCTTGATAAACCAGCGCGCTTCCTGCAGCTGGTTGCGCATGAAGGTGTTGTCGGCGCTGGAGTCGGCGCGCTTCACAAAACCGGCGTATTGCGCATTGACCCGCAGGCGTGGCATGGCTTCCTGGTTCAGTTCCACCAGCCAGCGTTCGTTGTGCTTGCGCACGATGACGTCCGGCACCACGTATTCCGGCTCGCTCGACTCGATCTGCGAGCCGGGACGCGGGTTGAGGCTCTGGATCAGCTCGATGACCTGGCGCAGCTCGTCTTCCTTGAGCTTCATGCGGCGCATCAGCTGGCTGTAGTCGCGGCTGCCGAGCAGGTCCAGGTAATCACCGGCCAGGCGCTGGGCTTCATTCAGCCAGAGGGTCTTGGCGGGCAGTTGGCGCAGTTGCAGCAGCAGGCATTCGCGCAGGTCGCGGGCGGCGATGCCGGCGGGTTCGAACTGCTGGATGCGGTGCAGCACCGCTTCCACTTCGTCCAGTTCGATATCCAATTCGGGGTCGAAGGCTTCGAGGACCTCTTGCAGGGTCTCTTCCAGATAGCCTTGGTTGTTGATGCAGTCGATCAGGGTAACGGCGATCAGGCGGTCCTTGTCGGACATCGGCGCCAGGTTGAGCTGCCAGAGCATATGGCTCTGCAGGCTCTCGCCAGCCGATGTGCGGGTGGTGAAGTCCCACTCGTCGTCATCGTTGCTCGGCAGGCTACTGGCGCTGGTCTGGTAGACATCTTCCCAGGCCGTGTCGACGGGCAGTTCGCTGGGGATGCGCTCGTTCCACTCGCCTTCTTCCAGGCTGTCGACCGTGGGGGCAGACTCCTGGTAGCTGGTTTCCTGGTAGGACTCTTCCGTATTGGGCGCCGCGGGGGCGCTTTCGGCGCCATCGGCCAGCGGGTCGGTGTTGTCGAAGTCGTCGCCTTCTTCCTGGCGCTCGAGCATCGGATTCGACTCCAGGGCCTCCTGGATCTCTTGTTGCAGATCCAGGGTGGACAGTTGGAGAAGACGAATGGCTTGTTGCAGCTGCGGTGTCATCGTCAGCTGCTGGCCCATTTTAAGGACTAGCGATGGTTTCATGGAGGGGGCTTAGGACCTTATTCGCCGGCGCTGATGCTATGCGCTATCCACTACAGGGCGCCGAAGCGCCACCAGGAAGCAAATTATATGCCTGACCTTGAGGGTTTTGCCTAGCCCCCGCACGTTTTCCGTAGTGGGTGGCTGTGCGAACTACAGGCGGAACTCGTGGCCGAGGTAGACTTCTTTCACCAGCTGGTTGGCCAGGATGGTTTCGGAGTCGCCTTCGGCGATCAGCTGCCCATCGTTGACGATGTAGGCTGTTTCGCAGATATCCAGGGTCTCGCGCACGTTGTGATCGGTGATCAGTACACCGATGCCCTTGGCTTTGAGGTGGTGGATGATTTGCTTGATGTCGCCGACCGAGATCGGGTCGACGCCGGCAAACGGCTCGTCGAGCAGGATGAACTTGGGTGCGGTGGCCAGGGCGCGGGCAATCTCCACGCGGCGGCGCTCGCCACCCGAGAGGCTCATGCCGAGGTTGTCGCGGATGTGGCTGATATGGAATTCCTGCAGCAGGGTTTCCAGGGCCTGGCGGCGGCCGGCGCGATCGAGGTCCTGACGGGTCTCGAGGATCGCCATGATGTTGTCGGCGACCGAAAGCTTGCGGAAGATCGAGGCTTCTTGCGGCAGATAACCGATGCCAGCACGGGCGCGACCGTGCATCGGCAGGTGCGTGACGTCCTGCTGGTCGATCAGCACACGGCCCTGGTCGGCGTTGACCAGGCCGACAATCATGTAGAAGCAGGTGGTCTTGCCGGCGCCGTTGGGGCCCAGCAGGCCGACGATCTGCCCGCTTTCGATCGACAGGCTGACGTCGCGCACGACTTGGCGGCCCTTGTAACTCTTGGCCAGGTGTTGGGCTTTGAGGATGGCCATTACTGCGCCTGCTGCTCAGCGGGTTTGTTCTTCGGCTGGATCACCATGTCGATACGCGGGCGTGGCGAGGTCACGTTGGCGCCAGTGGCGCGACCGGCGTTGACGATCTGGCGCTGGGTGTCATAGACGATTTTCTCGCCTTCGAAGGTGTTGCCTTCCTGTACGACCTTGGCCTGATCGATCAGCACGATGCGCTCGTTGGCGGCGAAATACTGGATGGTCAGGCCGTAGGCCTTGACGATCTGCTTGTCGGCAGAGGGTTTCTGCTCGTAGTAGGCCGGTTTGCCCACTGCGGTGAAGACTTCGATATCGCCGCTGGCGTTCTGCGTGATGGTCACGGTGTTGCCGGTGATCTTCAAGGTGCCCTGGGTGATGACGACGTCGCCGCGATAGACCGCTACGCCTTGCTTGTCATCGAGTTCTGCGCTGTCCGCCTGCACGCGAATCGGTTGCTCGCGGTCGGTCGGCAGTGCCAAGGCGCTAGCGCTTGCCAGTGCGGCGCTCAAACCGAGCAGTAGGGGGAGGGTCCGGAGAGACAATGTGTTAACGAACCTCATGCTGGCCTCTTACATTGGACAGCAGGAGCATCCTGCCGTCATTCAAGTACGCTTTCATTCCTTGCGCCGTGGTCACCCCGTTGGCCGCCTCGATTCTAACGGCTTGCTGGGTCTGCGCATATTCTTTGTCGGGGATCACGGTCAATCGGCTGGTGGTGAGTATGGTCGGCCGGCCTTTGGCGTCCGTTCGTTCGACGCGCACGGAGTCGATCAGTTCGACTTCCGTGCCCCCCGGTGAGACTTCGCCACGGGCGCTACGCACATGCCAGGGCTGTGGGCTGCCGCGATAAAGTAGCAGGTCTGGCCGGGTCATCAGGCTGATGTCGCTGGCTTTGAGGTGTTCGATCTTGTCGGAGGTCATCTCGTAATGCAGCGTGCCATCCGGCTGGAATTGCACAGTGCGGGCGTTCATCACATAGAAGTCGATGGCGTTTTCCGCGCTGGCCTGGGGTGCCTGATCCAGCAGGCTGTCCGGGTTGAGATTCCAGTAGCCGAGCGCCGCCAGCAGCAGGGCTGCGAGGGTGAAAAAGGTGGAGAGAAGCAGTTTGCGCAGCATGATCGGCTCTATAAGTAGGCAGTTTGGGCAGCCCCAAGGCTGCCTTGGGCGCGCATGATCAACTCGCAGAACTCGCGGGCCGCCCCTTCGCCGCCACGGGCTTGCGTGACGCCGTGGGCATGCTGGCGGACGAAGCCGTCGGCGCTGGCGACGGCCATGCCCAAGGCGACCCGACGGATCACCGGCAGGTCGGGCAGGTCATCGCCGAGGTAGGCGACGTGTTCGTAGCTTAGGCCGAGTTCGCCAAGTAGTTCGTCGAGCACCACCAGTTTATCTTCGCGGCCCTGGTAGAGGTGCTGGATGCCGAGGTTCTGTGCGCGGCGCTCGACCACCGGGGTTTTGCGCCCGCTGATGATGGCGGTGCGCACGCCGGAGGCGATCAGCATCTTGATGCCCTGGCCATCCAGGGTGTTGAAAGTCTTGAATTCACTGCCGTCGGCGAGGAAATACAGGCGGCCGTCGGTGAGTACGCCGTCGACATCGAAAATCGCCAGTTTGACGTTCTTGGCGCGCTGCAGCAGCTCCGGGCGGGTGGCCTGGTCAGTCATTACATCACTCCCGCACGCAGCAGATCGTGCATGTTCAAGGCGCCCACCGGGCGGTCATCGCCATCAACCACTACCAGTGCGTTGATTTTATGGTCTTCCATGATTTTCAGCGCCTCGGCGGCGAGCATGTCCGGGCGTGCGGTTTTGCCGTGGGGGGTCATGACCTCGTCGATACTGGCCTGGCGCAGGTCGATGTTGCGATCCAGGGTGCGACGCAGGTCGCCGTCGGTGAAGATTCCGGCCAATCGCCCATCCGCTTCGACTATCGCGGTCATGCCCAGGCCTTTCTGGGTCATTTCCAGCAACGCGCCTTTCAGCGAAGTGCCGCGTTCAACCTGTGGCAGGCTGGTGCCGGCGTGCATGACGTTTTCCACTTTCAGCAGCAAACGACGGCCGAGGGCGCCACCCGGGTGGGAGAAGGCGAAGTCTTCCGCAGTAAAGCCGCGGGCTTCCAGCAAGGCGATCGCCAGGGCGTCGCCGAGCACCAGGGAGGCGGTGGTCGAGGAGGTCGGTGCCAGGTTCAGTGGGCAGGCTTCCTGGGCGACACGGGCATCCAGGTTGGCTTCGGCGGCTTTGGCCAGTGGCGAATCAGGGTTGCCGGTCATGCTGATGAGGGTGATGCCGAGCCGTTTGATCAGCGGCAGCAGGGTGACGATCTCGGCTGTGGAGCCGGAGTTCGACAGGGCCAGCACGATATCGTCGCGGGTGATCATGCCCATGTCACCGTGACTGGCTTCCGCCGGATGGACGAAAAACGCCGTGGTGCCGGTGCTGGCCAGGGTGGCGGCGATCTTGTTGCCGATATGCCCGGATTTGCCCATGCCGACGACGACGACACGGCCCTTGCTGGCGAGAATCAGTTCGCAGGCCCGCACGAATGCGGCATCTATACGGGGCAGCAGGCCCTCTACGGCCTCGATTTCGAGGCGGATGGTGCGCTGCGCGGACTGGATCAGGTCGCTGGACTGGCTCATATCGTAACTACAGTGGCCGGATGAAAAGGCGGCGATTATAGCGGTAAAGCCCCCGGCGCTCACCCTTCATCTGCTGGGTACTGGTTCGCAATGCGGCGGTAATGCTGTGCGAAGGTGGTTTCGATCTTGGGCGGCGCATGGCGGCGATGTTATAGTGCGCTGCCAAATTCGGCCCGTTCAGTCAGCGTGGTGTCCCCGCGGACGGACGAGGCGTCTGAAAAGGAGGCTGCATCGCAAGGAGTTCAGATGAGTGCCGATAACGCCTATGCGGTCGAGTTGAAGGGCCTGTCCTTCAAGCGCGGCTCGCGCAGTATTTTCAATAACGTCGATATTCGTATTCCGCGCGGCAAGGTCACTGGCATTATGGGACCTTCCGGGTGCGGTAAAACCACGCTTCTACGCTTGATTGGCGCGCAATTGCGGCCAACCAGCGGCGAGGTCTGGGTCAATGGCCAGAACCTGCCTGATCTCTCGCGCGGCGATTTGTTCGATATGCGCAAGCAGATGGGCGTGCTGTTCCAGAGCGGGGCCCTGTTCACCGATCTCGATGTGTTCGAGAACGTCGCTTTCCCGTTGCGCGTGCATACCCAATTGCCGGAAGAAATGATCCGCGACATCGTGCTGATGAAACTGCAGGCGGTCGGCTTGCGCGGTGCCATCGAACTGATGCCGGATGAGCTTTCGGGCGGGATGAAGCGCCGGGTGGCGTTGGCGCGGGCGATCGCGCTGGACCCGCAGATTCTTATGTATGACGAACCCTTCGTTGGCCAGGACCCGATTGCCATGGGCATTCTGGTGCGCTTGATTCGCCTGCTCAACGATGCCCTCGGCATCACCAGTATCGTGGTTTCCCACGACCTGGCGGAGACCGCGAGCATCGCCGATTACCTGTTCGTGGTGGGCGATACCCAGGTGCTCGGCCAAGGTACGCCGGCTGAATTGATGGAGTCCGATAACCCGCGCATCCGCCAGTTCATGAAGGGCATTGCGGATGGGCCGGTGCCGTTCCATTACCCAGCGGTGGATTACCGCGAAGATATTCTGGGGGCGCGCTGATGCGCAAAACACCAATACTCGAGCGCATCCGCCTGCTCGGCCGCGCCGGCATCGATGTGGTCGCGTCGTTCGGTAGTTCCGCCGTGTTCCTGCTGCGCGCCTTGTTTGGCCGCGGAAATGTCGGCAATGGTTTTCTACAGTTGCTGATCAAACAGTTGTATTCGGTTGGGGTGATGTCGCTGGTGATCATCGTGGTCTCCGGCGTCTTCATCGGCATGGTGCTGGCGCTGCAAGGCTTCAGCATCCTGGCCGATTACGGTTCCGAGCAGGCGGTCGGGCAGATGGTCGCGCTGACGCTGCTGCGCGAACTTGGGCCGGTGGTTACCGCATTGCTGTTCGCGGGCCGCGCCGGCTCGGCGCTGACGGCCGAGATCGGCAACATGAAATCGACCGAGCAGCTCTCCAGTCTGGAGATGATCGGCGTCGATCCGTTGAAGTACATCATCGCGCCGCGTCTGTGGGCCGGCTTCATTTCACTGCCGCTGCTGACGATGATTTTCTGCGTGGTCGGCATCTGGGGTGGCGCCATGGTCGCGATCGACTGGCTGGGCGTTTACGAGGGCTCGTTCTGGGCCAATATGCAAAACAGCGTGTCGTTCACCGAAGACGTGCTCAATGGTGTGATCAAAAGTATTGTTTTTGCTTTTGTGGTGACCTGGATCGCCGTGTTCCAGGGCTATGACTGTGAGCCGACCTCGGAAGGCATCAGTCGCGCAACGACAAAAACCGTGGTTTATGCCTCGCTAGCCGTGCTGGGCCTGGACTTTATCCTGACTGCCTTGATGTTTGGAGATTTCTGATGCAAAACCGCACCCTGGAAATTGGTGTCGGCCTGTTCCTCCTGGCGGGGCTGCTGGCCTTGCTGTTGCTGGCGCTGCGGGTCAGCGGCTTGACGGTGGGCGCTGGTCAGGACACTTACAAGCTGTATGCGCACTTCGACAATATCGCCGGTCTGACCGTGCGGGCCAAGGTAACCATGGCAGGCGTGACCATCGGCAAGGTGACGGCGATTGATCTGGATCGGGATACGTACACCGGTCGCGTGACCATGGAGTTGGAGAAGCGGGTCGATAACCTGCCCACCGACTCGACCGCCTCCGTGCTCACCGCCGGGCTGCTCGGCGAGAAATACATCGGCATCAGCGTGGGTGGTGATGAAGAACTGCTCAAAGATGGCGGAACCATTCGTGACACTCAGTCGTCACTGGTTCTGGAAGACTTGATTGGGAAGTTCCTGATCAACTCGGTGAATAAAGAAGCCAAATGAGGAGTTCGATCATGGTTAACGCTCTACGTCGCAGCTTGCTGGTTCTGCTCGCGGTTTTTCCGTTGTTTGCCCTGGCCGCACCTTCGGCGCAGGAATTGGTGCAAAAGACCACGGATGAACTGTTGAGCGACCTCAAAGCCAATAAAGAACAGTACCGCAGCAATCCGAGTGCCTTTTATGACGCGTTGAACAACATCATCGGTCCGGTGGTGGATGCCGATGGCATTTCCCGCAGCATCATGACGGTCAAGTACTCGCGTGGTGCCACGCCTGAGCAGATGCAGCGCTTCCAGGACAACTTCAAGCGCAGCCTGATGCAGTTCTACGGCAATGCCTTGCTGGAATACAACAATCAGGATATCCGCGTGCTGCCGGCTTCCGGCAAGCAGTCCGACCCCGATCGCACCAGCGTCAACATGGAAGTGCGCGATGGCAAGGGCACGGTCTACCCGGTGAGCTACACCATGACCAAGGTCAAGGGTGAGTGGATGTTGCGCAACGTCACGATCAACGGCATCAACATCGGCAAGCTGTTCCGTGACCAGTTTGCCGACGCCATGCAGAAAAACGGCAACGACCTCAATAAGACCATCGACGGTTGGGCGCAAGTGGTGGCCAATGCCAAAAGCACCGATGCCGGTCAGAAGGCTGCCGGTAATGAGTGAGGCCGCTATTCGCCAGACGGCGGACGGTGTGCTGCAATTGGCAGGTGTACTCGACTTCCGTTCCGGGCCATCGTTGCGTACGGAAGGCGAGCGCTTGATCCGGGCTGCCATACCGGCGGCCCTGGTAGTGGACTGCGCACAGGTGGTGCACTCGAGCAGCGTGGGTTTGTCGCTGTTGCTGGCCCTCATGCGCGTTGCTCAGGCGGCCGGAAAAACCCTGACGGTGCGCGGATTGCCGATCGAAATGCGGCAGATCGCACAAGTCTCGGGGTTGGTCGAGTTGTTACCGTTGGAAGCTTGATTCAAGGCGCCACGTGATTCAACGCACAAAGCAAAACCCTCCGTCAGTGCTGCGCAATGCGGGGTTCGCAGGCGGGGGGCTTTTTTGTATGATGGCCGACCCGCGCGCGTAGGGCGCCGATCGAGGTTAAGCATGCAGGCCGTAGACGTAAAAAACCTCCTAGAGGCAAAGCTGTCCGATACTCAGGTCGATGTGGAAGGCGAAGGCTGTAACTTCCAGTTGAACCTGATCAGTGATGAGTTGGCCGGGATGAGCCCGGTTAAACGTCAACAGCAGATCTATGCCCACCTGAACGCCTGGATTGCTGATGGCAGCATCCACGCGGTCACCATGAAATTCTTCAGCCGTGCCGCTTGGGCCGAGCGTTCCTAAGGCCCACGGGCGACGAGACTCCTAATGGATAAATTGATTATTACCGGTGGCGTTCGCCTGAATGGCGAAATCCGCATCTCCGGCGCGAAGAACTCCGCCCTGCCGATCCTGGCTGCGACCTTGCTGGCCGATGGGCCGGTTACCGTCTGCAACCTGCCACACCTGCACGATATCACCACCATGATCGAGCTGTTCGGGCGCATGGGCATCGAGCCGGTGATCGACGAGAAACTCAGCGTGGAAATCGATCCGCGCACCATCAAGACCCTGATTGCCCCGTACGAGCTGGTGAAAACCATGCGTGCGTCGATTCTGGTGCTCGGTCCGATGGTCGCTCGCTTCGGTGAGGCTGAAGTCGCACTGCCCGGTGGTTGCGCCATCGGCTCGCGGCCGGTTGACCTGCACATCCGCGGCCTGGAAGCCATGGGCGCGAAGATCGACGTCGAAGGCGGCTACATCAAGGCCAAGGCGCCGGAAGGCGGCCTGCGTGGCGCGCACTTCTTCTTCGATACGGTCAGTGTGACCGGCACCGAGAACATCATGATGGCCGCCACCCTGGCCAACGGTCGCAGCGTGCTTGAAAACGCCGCCCGCGAGCCGGAAGTGGTCGACCTGGCCAACTGCCTGATCGCCATGGGCGCGAAGATTCAAGGCGCTGGCACCGACACCATCACCATCGATGGGGTCAAACGCCTGGACGGTGCGCGCTACAACGTGATGCCCGACCGTATCGAGACCGGCACCTATCTGGTTGCGGCTGCCGCCACCGGTGGCAAGGTCAAGTTGAAAGACACCGACCCGACCATCCTTGAGGCCGTGTTGTCGAAACTGCAGGAAGCCGGCGCCGAAATTACCACCGGCCCTGACTGGATCGAGCTGGACATGAAAGGCAAGCGGCCGAAGGCCGTTAACCTGCGTACCGCGCCGTATCCGGCATTCCCCACCGACATGCAGGCGCAGTTCATCGCCCTCAATGCGATCGCCGAAGGGACCGGCGCGGTGGTCGAAACCGTGTTCGAGAACCGTTTCATGCACGTCTATGAAATGACCCGCATGGGGGCGCTGATCCAGGTCGAAGGCAATACCGCCATCGTCACCGGTACCCAGAACCTGAAGGGCGCCCCGGTAATGGCAACGGATCTGCGTGCCTCCGCCAGCCTGGTGATCGCGGCCCTGGTGGCCGATGGCGATACGCTGATCGACCGCATCTACCACATTGACCGTGGTTACGAGTGCATCGAAGAAAAACTGCAGTTGCTCGGCGCGAAGATTCGTCGCGTACCTGGCTAGGTCGGCCCTGCAACAGGCCCGGCCTGCGCTGATCAGTGGCTGCAGGTTGGGCTTGGCTAGGTTCAGCACCCACCTGCGCTCAGGCCTGGCTGTTGTCGTTGTGCATAGCCCGTGATTGGGCGAGTTTCTAAGGACGCTTTGTTTCATGCTGACCATCGCCCTCTCCAAAGGCCGCATTCTCGACGACACCTTGCCGCTGCTCGCCAAGGCCGGCATCGTGCCGACCGAGAACCCGGATAAAAGCCGCAAGCTGATCATTCCGACCACTCAAGCCGATGTGCGCTTGCTGATCGTGCGGGCCACCGACGTGCCGACTTATGTCGAGCATGGCGCCGCCGACCTCGGCGTGGCCGGCAAGGATGTGTTGCTGGAGTACGGCGGCCAGGGGCTTTACGAGCCACTGGATCTGCAGATCGCCAAGTGCAAGCTGATGACCGCCGGCGCCATCGGCGTGCCCGAGCCGAAAGGGCGCCTGCGGGTGGCGACCAAGTTCGTCAACGTCGCCAAGCGCTACTACGCCGAGCAGGGGCGGCAGGTCGAGGTGATCAAGCTCTACGGTTCTATGGAGCTGGCGCCGCTGGTGGGCTTGGCGGACAAGATCATCGATGTGGTCGACACCGGCAACACCTTGCGCGCCAATGGCCTGGAAGCCCAGGAGCTGATCGCCCACGTCAGTTCGCGGCTGATCGTCAACAAGGCGTCGATGAAAATGCAGCACGCCCGCATCCAGACGTTGATCGATACCCTGCGCCAGGCGGTCGAATCGCGATGACCGTCGTGCCACGCACACGCGTCGGCAGTGTCCGCGCGTTTTTTGATCACCGACGCTAATACCCTCTACGCGGCACTGCGTCGCGTATGCCTATCCGTGTACAGCCACTTTTCTCGGGCGTCCATACGGTGGGCTTGGTAGCCTAGTGACGCTCGAGAGCCTGTTGATGATCCCGCTTGCGATGATCCTCAACCGTTTCAACAAACGTCTATGTCTATCATGAGGCCCGCTATGACTGCTCCAATCGCTATTCGCCGACTCAACGCCGCTGACCAGGATTTCGCGCATCATCTGGATCATCTGCTGAGCTGGGAAAGCGTGTCGGATGACGGCGTCAATCAGCGCGTGCTGGAGATCATCGCCAATGTCCGCGCGCGCGGCGATGCGGCGCTGGTCGAGTACACCCAGCGATTCGATGGCCTCACTGTCGCCAGCATGGCGGACCTGATTCTGCCGCGCGAGCGCCTGGAGCTGGCGCTTACCCGCATCACGCCCGCTCAGCGCGAAGCGCTGGAAGTCGCCGCCGAGCGCGT
Source organism: Pseudomonas sp. KH_027 (assembly GCF_057838565.1). NCBI lineage: Bacteria > Pseudomonadati > Pseudomonadota > Gammaproteobacteria > Pseudomonadales > Pseudomonadaceae > Pseudomonas > Pseudomonas sp. KH_027. The sequence continues at coordinate 3,871,177 of NZ_CM174470.1, read as the reverse complement.
GCGCAGCTACCACGAAAAACAGAAACAAGACTCCTGGACCTACACCGAAGCCGACGGCACGGTGTTGGGGCAGAAGGTCACGCCGTTGGACCGCGCCGGTCTGTATGTGCCCGGTGGCAAGGCCTCCTACCCGTCGTCGGTGTTGATGAACGCCATCCCGGCCAAGGTCGCTGGCGTGCCGGAAGTGGTGATGGTGGTGCCGACTCCGCGTGGCGAGATCAATGAAATCGTCCTGGCGGCGGCCTGCATTGCCGGGGTCGACCGGGTGTTCACCATCGGCGGCGCGCAAGCCGTCGCGGCGCTAGCCTATGGCACCGAGAGCGTACCGCCGGTGGACAAGATCGTCGGTCCCGGCAACATCTATGTGGCCACCGCCAAACGCCATGTGTTCGGCAAGGTCGGCATCGACATGATCGCCGGCCCGTCGGAAATCCTGGTGGTCTGCGATGGCCAGACCGATCCGGACTGGATCGCCATGGACCTGTTTTCCCAGGCTGAGCACGACGAAGACGCCCAGGCGATTCTGCTCAGCCCGGATGCCGAGTTCCTCGACAAGGTCGCGGCGAGTATCAGCAAACTGCTGCCGAGCATGGAGCGCGAGGCAATCATTCGCACCTCCATTGAGGGTCGCGGCGCGCTGATCCAGGTGCGCGACATGCAGCAGGCCATCGACGTGGCCAATCGCATCGCACCCGAGCACCTGGAATTGTCGGTCGCCGACCCCGATGCCTGGTTGCCGCAGATCCGCCACGCCGGCGCGATTTTCATGGGGCGCTACACCGCCGAGGCCTTGGGCGATTACTGCGCCGGGCCGAACCACGTGCTACCGACCTCCGGTACCGCGCGTTTCTCTTCGCCGCTGGGGGTGTACGACTTCCAAAAACGCTCGTCGATCATCCATTGCTCGGCCGATGGCGCGTCGGAGCTGGGCAAGACCGCTTCCGTGCTGGCCCGTGGCGAGTCGCTGACTGCCCATGCCCGCAGCGCCGAATACCGTATCAAAAACTGAAACGGCCACGCCGTAGGATGGGTTAGCCAACGGCGTAACCCATCGAATCAAAACGAATGAATTCGAGGAGAGAAGGGCAGATGAGCAAATTCTGGAGCCCCTTCGTCAAAGACCTGGTGCCCTATGTGCCGGGCGAACAGCCGAAACTGGCCAAACTGGTCAAGCTCAACACCAACGAGAATCCCTACGGTCCTTCGCCCAAAGCCCTGGCGGCGATGCAGGCGGAGTTGAACGATAACCTGCGGCTGTACCCCGATCCGAACGGTGAGCGTCTGAAGCAGGCCGTGGCCGACTATTACGCGGTGCAAACCGCGCAGGTATTTCTCGGCAACGGTTCGGACGAAGTGCTGGCGCATGCCTTCCACGGCCTGTTCCAACACGGCAAGCCGTTGCTGTTCCCCGATATCAGCTACAGCTTCTATCCGGTGTACTGCGGCCTGTACGGCATTCCCTTCGAAGCGGTGCCGCTGGATGAGCAGTTCCAGATTCGCATAGCGGATTACGCCCGGCCCAATGGCGGAATCATTTTCCCCAACCCGAATGCGCCGACCGGTTGCCTGTTGGCGCTGGAAGCCATCGAGCAACTGCTCAAGAGCAATCCGGATTCGGTGGTGGTGGTCGATGAGGCCTATGTCGACTTCGGTGGCGAGAGCGCGATCGCGCTGGTCGATCGTTACCCGAACCTGCTGGTCACCCAGACCCTGTCCAAGTCTCGCTCGCTGGCTGGGCTGCGGGTCGGGCTGGCGGTCGGGCACCCGGACCTGATCGAGGCGCTGGAGCGGATCAAGAACAGCTTCAATTCCTACCCGCTGGATCGCATGGCGATTGCCGGCGCAGCCGTGGCCTTCGAGGACCAAGCCTACTTCCAGGAGACCTGCCGGGCAGTGATCGACAGCCGCGAGCTGGTGGTGGCCGGGTTGCGCGACCTGGGTTTCGACGTGCTGCCATCGGCCGCCAACTTCGTCTTCGCCCGCCACCCTGATGCGGATGCTGCTGGCTTGGCGGCGGGTCTGCGGGAGCAGGGGGTGATCGTGCGGCACTTCAAGCAGGCGCGGATCGCGCAGTTTTTGCGCATCAGCATCGGCACCCCGGAGCAGAATCAGGCACTGATCGACGCCCTGAAGGTCTGCCTGAGCTAAACCTTGGCCCGAATAAAGAAACGGCGCCTGAAGGCGCCTTTTCTTTATTCGTTCGAACCGTTGCTGGCCGGTGGTGGGCGCAGGCCAATTTCAGCCGTCAGCTCGACCGCTTTACCGTTGCGCATCACTTCGATGATGGTCTTTTCCCCCGGCTTGGTGCGTGCCACCTGGTTCATCGAACGGCGTCCGTCGCTGGCGGGCTCGCCGTCGATGCTGAGGATCAGGTCGCCGGGTTGCAGGCCGGCTTTCTGCGCCGGGCCGTCGCGGTAGATGCCGGCAACCACGATTCCGGGGCGGCCTTCCATGCCAAAGGACTCGGCCAGTTCGGGGGTCAGCGGTTGCACTTCGATGCCAAGCCAGCCGCGGATCACCTGGCCGTGCTCGATGATGGCCTTCATCACATCCAGCGCCAGCTTGGTCGGAATCGCGAAACCGATGCCTTGCGAGCCATTGGATTTGGACAGAATCGCGGTGTTGATGCCGATCAGGTTGCCGTTGGCATCGACCAGTGCGCCGCCGGAGTTGCCGGGGTTGATCGCGGCGTCGGTCTGGATGAAGTCTTCGTAGGTATTCAGGCCCAGCTGGTTGCGTCCGGTGGCGCTGATGATGCCCATGGTCACGGTCTGGCCGACGCCGAACGGGTTACCGATGGCCAGCGCCACATCGCCGATGCTGATGGTGTCCGAGCGGCCCAGAGTGATGGAAGGCAGCTCTTTCAAGTCGATCTTCAGTACCGCCAGGTCGGTTTCCGGGTCGCTGCCGATCACCCGGGCGAGGGTTTCGCGGCCATCTTTCAGGGCCACGACAATCTGGTCGGCGCCGGCGGTGACGTGGTTGTTGGTCAGCAGGTAGCCCTCCGGGCTCATGATCACCGCCGAGCCCAGGCTCGACTCCATGCGCCGTTGCTTGGGCAGGTTGTCGCCGAAGAAACGCCGGAACTGCGGGTCTTCGAACAGCGAGTTGGCCGGTTTGTTGACGATCTTGGCGGTATAGAGGTTGGCCACCGCGGGGGCGGCGATGCTCACTGCGTCGGCGTAGGAAACCGGGCCCTGCTGGGTGAGGCCATAGCGTGGCGCCTGCTGCATGTGCACATCCTGGCGTGGCAAGCCAACCCATTGCGGGTAGTACTGGATAATCAGCAGGGCCAGGAGCACGCCGGCCAGCAGGGGCCAGCCGAGAAAACGCAGAGCCTTGAACATCGAAAAATCCCGAGGGTTGCGAGGGCGCAAAGAGGCCCTTAAGGTGGCGCCATTATAGGGGGCGTTCATCAATAATGAAGCGACCTGCAACAGCTCGAACGAGGAATTCTTATGGCCATCGCCCTGAGCACGTTGGTGGAAGAGACCGAGCGTTACCTGAGTGCCTCACGGATTCAGGATTATTGCCCCAATGGCCTGCAGGTCGAAGGCCGGCCGCAGGTACGGCGCATCGTCAGCGGGGTCACGGCCAGCCAGGCACTGTTGGACGCCGCGGTCGAGGCCGAGGCCGACGTGGTGCTGGTGCACCATGGCTATTTCTGGAAAGGCGAAAACCCCTGCGTCACCGGGATGAAGCAACGCCGGCTGAAAACCCTGCTGAGCCATGACATCAGCCTGCTGGCCTACCACCTGCCGCTGGATCTGCACCCCGAGGTCGGCAACAACGTGCAGTTGGCGCGGCAGCTGGAGATCATCGTCGAGGGCCCGCTGGAGCCGGACAATCCGCGCACCGTGGGCCTGCTCGGCTCCCTGGCGGAGCCCATGAGCGCGCGCGACTTTGCCCGCCGGGTGCGGGAGGTGCTGGGGCGCGAGCCGTTGCTGGTGGAAGGGGGCGAGATGATTCGGCGGGTCGGTTGGTGCACCGGTGGCGGCCAGGGCTATATCGACCAGGCGATCGCCGCGGGCGTGGACCTCTATCTGACCGGTGAGGCCTCGGAGCAGACGGTGCACAGTGCGCGGGAAAATGGCATCAGCTTTATCGCCGCCGGCCACCACGCGACCGAGCGCTACGGCATACAGGCCCTGGGCGATTATCTGGCGCGGCGTTTTGCCATCGAGCACCTGTTCATCGACTGCCCGAACCCCGTTTAGGTGGCATATCACTAGATCGTTTAGGTCTAAGTGGCTGCCTGATTAGAATAGGGCGCTGTGCTAAAGTGCGCCTCTCGTCCACGGCCCGTAGGCCGTCCAATCAGCTCTCCTTCGAGAGAAAGCCGTGAGTAGCCATGCTCGATAAATTGACGCATCTGAAACAGCTGGAGGCGGAAAGCATCCATATCATCCGCGAGGTAGCCGCCGAGTTCGACAACCCGGTGATGCTGTACTCCATCGGTAAGGATTCCGCCGTCATGCTGCACCTTGCACGCAAGGCGTTCTTTCCAGGCAAGCTGCCGTTCCCGGTCATGCACGTCGATACCCAGTGGAAGTTCCAGGAGATGTACAGTTTTCGCGACAAGATGGTCGCAGAACTGGGCCTGGACCTGCTGGTGCACGTCAACCCGGATGGCGTGGCGCAGGGTATCAACCCCTTCACCCACGGCAGTGCCAAGCACACCGACATCATGAAGACCGAGGGCCTCAAGCAGGCGCTGGACAAGTACGGCTTCGATGCCGCCTTCGGTGGCGCCCGCCGCGACGAAGAGAAGTCCCGCGCGAAAGAGCGCGTCTACTCGTTCCGTGACAGCAAGCACCGCTGGGACCCGAAGAACCAGCGCCCCGAGCTGTGGAATGTGTACAACGGCAAGGTCAACAAGGGCGAGTCGATCCGCGTGTTCCCGCTGTCCAACTGGACCGAGCTGGACATCTGGCAGTACATCTACCTCGAGGGCATCCCGATCGTGCCGCTGTACTTCGCCGCCGAGCGCGACGTGATCGAGAAGAATGGCACTCTGATCATGATCGACGACGAGCGCATCCTCGAGCACCTCAGCGATGAAGAGAAAGCCCGCATCGTCAAAAAGAAAGTGCGCTTCCGCACCCTCGGCTGCTACCCGCTGACCGGCGCGGTGGAGTCCGAGGCCGTGACCCTGACTGACATCATCCAGGAAATGCTCCTGACCCGAACGTCCGAGCGCCAGGGTCGAGTGATCGACCACGACCAAGCGGGTTCGATGGAAGACAAGAAACGTCAGGGGTACTTTTAAGATGTCGCACCAGTCCGATTTGATCAGCGAGGACATCCTCGCCTACCTGGCCCAGCACGAACGCAAGGAAATGCTGCGCTTCCTCACCTGCGGCAACGTTGACGACGGCAAAAGCACCCTGATCGGGCGCCTGTTGCACGACTCGAAGATGATCTACGAAGACCATCTGGAAGCCATTACCCGCGACTCGAAGAAAGTCGGCACCACCGGCGACGATATCGACCTGGCGCTGCTGGTCGACGGCCTGCAGGCCGAGCGCGAGCAGGGCATCACCATCGATGTCGCCTACCGCTATTTCTCCACCGCCAAACGCAAGTTCATCATTGCCGACACCCCCGGCCATGAGCAGTACACGCGCAACATGGCCACCGGCGCCTCGACCTGCGACCTGGCGATCATCCTCGTCGATGCGCGCTACGGTGTGCAGACCCAGACCCGCCGACACAGCTATATCACCTCCTTGCTGGGCATCAAGCACATAGTCGTGGCCATCAACAAGATGGACCTGAAGGACTTCGATCAGGGCGTTTTCGAGTCGATCAAGGCCGATTACCTGCAGTTCGCCGAGCGCATCCAGCTCAATCCGACCAGCCTGCATTTTGTGCCGATGTCGGCGCTGAAGGGCGACAACGTGGTCAACAAGAGCGAGCGTTCGCCCTGGTACGACGGCCAGTCGCTGATGGAAATCCTCGAAACCGTGGAAGTCGCGGCGGATCGCAACTTCACCGACATGCGTTTCCCGGTGCAATACGTCAACCGGCCGAACCTGAACTTCCGTGGCTTCGCCGGCACCCTGGCCAGTGGCATCGTGCACAAAGGCGATGACATCGTGGTACTGCCTTCCGGCAAGAGCAGCCGGGTCAAGTCCATCGTCACCTTCGAGGGCGAGTTGGAACAGGCCGGCCCAGGTCAGGCCGTGACCCTGACCATGGAAGACGAGATCGACATCTCCCGTGGCGACCTGTTGGTGCATGCCGACAACCAGCCGCTGGTCACCGACGGCTTCGAGGCCATGTTGGTGTGGATGGCCGAGGAGCCGATGCTGCCGGGCAAGAAGTACGACATCAAGCGCGCCACCAGCTACGTGCCGGGTTCGATTGCCAGCATCGTTCACCGAATCGATGTGAACACCCTGGAAGAAGGTGCGGCCAGCAGCCTGCAGCTGAACGAGATCGCCAAGGTCAAGGTCAGTCTGGATGCGCCGATCGCTCTCGATGGCTATGCCAGCAACCGCACCACCGGCTCGTTCATCATCGTCGACCGCCTGACCAACGGCACCGTCGGCGCCGGCATGATCATCGCCGCGCCACTGCATGGCCATGGCGGTAGCCATCACGGCAAACTGGCGCACGTCGCCACCGAAGAGCGCGCTGCGCGTTTCGGCCAGCAACCGGCGACCGTACTGTTCAGCGGTCTGTCGGGCGCCGGCAAGAGCACCTTGGCATATGCCGTGGAGCGCAAGCTGTTCGATATGGGCCGTGCGGTGTATGTGCTCGATGGCCAGAACCTGCGTCATGACCTGAACAAGGGCTTGCCGCAGGATCGTGCCGGACGGACCGAAAACTGGCGGCGGGCCGCCCATGTGGCGCGGCAGTTCAACGAGGCGGGCCTGCTGACCCTGGCGGCATTCGTTGCGCCGGACGCCGAAGGCCGCGAACAGGCCAAGGCGCTGATCGGTGCCGAGCGCCTGCTCACCGTTTATGTGCAGGCCTCGCCGCAGGCCTGCCGTGAGCGTGACCCGCAAGGCTTGTATGCCGCCGCTGGCGACAACATTCCTGGCGAGTCCTTCCCTTACGATGTGCCGCTGAATGCCGACTTGGTGGTCGACACCCAGAGCGCGTCGCTGGAGGAGGGCGTCAAGTTGGTGCTCGATATGTTGCGCAGCCGCGGCGCGATCTGATCGCCCACGCAATAAAAAGCCCCGCTCAGGCGGTAATGCTGTTCACTTAAGCATTTGAACGCCAGCCGGGCTTCCCCGAGAATCCGATGCCAGTCTTCCTGGTATCGGATTTTTTATGTCTTTCCAACAGCATCTGCTCGATCTGGGCGAGCTATTCAACTTCTCCGACCTGAGCACCTTCACCCAGAACATCCCAATCGAGTGGGTGGCGTCCGCGCTTGATCTTTCCTCTCAGGCCACCATCCGCCGTCGTCGGCTACCTGCCGATCAGGTGCTCTGGCTGGTGCTAGGCATGGCGCTCTTCCGCGATGAGCCTGTCCATGAGGTGGCCAGGCGTCTAAACATTTGTGCCCAGGGACTGGCTTCGGATTGCTTGCTGGCCAAAAGTGGTGTCACTGAGGCTCGCAAGCGGCTTGGCGCCGAGCCGGTCGAGTGGCTGTTCCGCAAAACTGGCAGCCAATGGGGAGGCGAACGCTATAGCGATGACACCTGGCGGGGGCTGCAGGTTTTTGCCGTGGACGGGGCACTCATGCGCACGCCCGATACGCCTGAACTACGGGACCATTTCGGGTCTGGCAATACCTCCACCGAGCGCCAGACGCCCTTCCCCATGATGCGTCTTGTAGCCTTGATGAATGTGCGCTCCCATTTGATTCTGAATGCCCAGCTGAGCCCCTATCGGCGCAGTGAAATGCGCCTGGCCGATGAGTTTTTGCAACAGATCCCCAACCATTCGGTCACGTTGTTCGATAAAGGCTTCTGGAGTGCTGATTTGCTGCTGAAAGTGGCCACGGCCGGTGACAACCGACACTGGTTGATCCCCGCTCGTCAGGGCCTGATCAGCGAGGAGGTGATCCGTTACGGCAAGCAGGATCGCCTGCTGCGTATGAAGGTTTCACCGCAGGCGAGAAAGCGTAACCCAGACCTACCAACCTACTGGGACGTGCGTGAAGTCAGCTATGCAGTGCAGGGCAAAGTGAAAACCGTCCTGACCTCGCTACCGGCCGACGCCTACAGCGCCGAAGCCGTTGCAGAGCTGTACCAGGAGCGCTGGGAAATTGAACTGGGCTTCAGGGATATCAAAAGCTCCATGCAGCAGAATGCCGCAACCCTGCGCAGCAAGAAGATTGACCTGATCTACCAGGAAGTTTGGGGATTGCTGCTGGCCTACAACATCATTCGTCGGGAGGCGAGTCAGGCGGCGGTAGCGTTTGGACGCACCCCGTCCGATATACGCTTCAAGCCGGCTTGCCAGTACATCGCCGTGCAGCTGATCGTGATGGCCGCTGCCAATCCACTGTCGGCAACAGGTAGACGCTTGTCGGCTTTGCGGGCGGGCATCGGAGGGTTGTTTCTGGATCACCGTCCAAGGCCATCACGACCAAGGACGGTGAAAATTTCCAAGACCCGTTACCCAGTTAACCGCAATGCTGCTCCGCTTAAGTGAACAGCATTACCGCTCAGGCGGGGCTTTTTATTGCGTGTCGGTTCGGTAGCGGGAGTCGCTGGCCGCCGCCCGCTACGATTTACTTCTTCAAGCCAAAGGTCGCGTCCAGCGTGCCCGGTGCGTCGACCGCCTTGGGTGCGTAGTCCCGTGGGGTTTCAGCGCCTTTGGGCGGCGTCAGGCGTTCGCGCGAGCCCGGCTGGTCATCGTGCAGGGCCGCGAGCAGGCGCTGGCGCGTCAACTCGTCGAGGGCCAGGCGGTTAGCACCCTCGGACAGGTGTTCCTGCACCTCCTGATAGCTCTGGGTGAGCTTCTTCACCAGATTGGCGGTGGTGTTGAAATGCGTCACCACTTCGCTCTGATAGCTGTCGAAGCGTTCCTGAATCTCATCCAGTTGCCGCTGTGTGCGGCTCGGAGCGGCACTGGGAACCAAACGGGCCACCAGGAAACCGATGGTGATGCCAGCGAGCAGGGCGAGTGCTGGTAGTAACCAGGCCAAGAGCGTCTGTTCCACGAGTCCTTCCTCTATAAACGGCTTTGCTTTACGTTAACGGCTCAAACCTGCGCTGTATAGCGCGACGCAAGCCCTGAATAATGGTGTCTGTTGAAGATCGTCGTGAGAGCAGCATAACGCGCGAAGCCCGCAGCAGGTCTAAAGCAGATTCCTAACCAAGACGTGTCGACCCTGGCTGGGGTCACGGAGTTCCCTGTTGTCCACTCGTGAAGTTTCTCTCCTGCTCGATGGCCCCGGCGGCCAACTTGAAGCGCTTTACCTCGACTTGCCCGAGGCCCGCGGCCTGGCGCTGATTTGTCATCCCAATCCGGTGCAAGGCGGGACCATGTTGAATAAAGTGGTTTCGACCCTGCAGCGCACCGCACGCGACGCCGGTTTTGCCACCTTGCGTTTCAACTATCGCGGTGTTGGCGCCAGTGCTGGCACGCACGACATGGCCAGTGGCGAAGTCGATGATGCCGAGGCCGCGGCGAGCTGGCTGTTGGCTCAGCACCCGCAATTGCCCCTGAGCCTGTTCGGCTTTTCCTTTGGCGGTTTCGTCGCCGCCAGCCTGAGCGGCCGCCTGGAGCGGCGCGGAATCGAGGTCGAGCGCCTGTTCATGGTCGCTCCAGCGGTTTCGCGGTTGAATGCGCAGAACCCGCTCTCCAGCACTGGGCGTTTGACTGTGATCCAGCCGGAGCAGGACGAAGTCATCGACCCGGATACGGTTTTCGCCTGGTCCGCGGCGTTCGAGCGTGCCCACGAGCTGTTGAAAGTGGCAGAATGCGGGCACTTTTTTCACGGCAAGCTGACCGATCTGAAGGATCTGATCCTGCCGCGTCTTTAGAACTGATTGCAGCCTGATAAGCGCCCAACCCTATAAGCGATCGCCATGACCACTCGTATCCTTACCGGTATCACCACCACCGGCACGCCACACCTCGGCAACTATGCGGGGGCCATCCGCCCGGCTATCGTCGCCAGCCGTGCCGCCGATGTGGACTCCTTCTATTTCCTTGCCGATTACCACGCGCTGATCAAGTGCGATGACCCGCTGCGCATCCAGCGCTCGCGGCTGGAAATCGCCGCCACCTGGCTGGCCTGTGGCCTGGATACGGACAAGGCGACCTTCTACCGCCAGTCGGACATCCCGGAGATCCCGGAGCTGACCTGGTTGCTGACCTGCGTGGCGGCGAAGGGCCTGCTCAACCGTGCGCATGCCTACAAGGCCTCGGTGGATAAAAATGTAGCGGACGGCGAAGACCCGGATGCCGGCGTGACCATGGGCTTGTTCAGCTACCCGGTGCTGATGGCCGCGGACATCCTGATGTTCAACGCGCACAAGGTGCCGGTCGGTCGTGACCAGATCCAACACGTGGAAATGGCGCGTGATATCGGCCAGCGTTTCAACCACCTGTTCGGCGCCGGGCGTGAGTTCTTCACCCTGCCCGAGGCGGTGATCGAGGCAGAAGTGGCAACGCTGCCGGGCCTCGACGGGCGCAAGATGTCGAAAAGCTATGACAACACCATCCCGCTGTTCGGCAGCGCCAAGCAATTGAAGGACGCCATCTCGCGCATCGTCACCGACTCCCGCGCGCCTGGCGAGGCGAAAGATCCGGATGATTCGCACCTGTTCACCCTCTATCAGGCCTTCGCCAGTGTGGCGCAACAGGCCGAGTTCCGCGCCGAACTGCTCGCCGGCCTGGCCTGGGGCGAAGCCAAGCAGCGCCTGTTCCAACTGCTCGACAACGAGCTCGGCGAGGCGCGCGAGCGTTATCACACACTGATCGAGCGGCCAGCCGACCTGGAGGATATCCTCCTCGCCGGTGCGCTGAAGGCCCGCAAGACGGCCACTCCGTTCCTCGCCGAACTGCGCGAAGCCGTGGGCCTGCGCTCTTTTCGCAGCAACCTGCAGGCCAGCGAAGGCAGCAAGAAGAAAGTCGCCAAAGGCGCGCGCTTCGTCAGCTTCCGCGATGACGATGGCTGCTTCCGCTTCCGCCTGTTGGCCGCCGATGGCGAACAGTTGCTGCTGTCCAAGGGCTTTGCCGATGGTAAGTCGGCTGGCCAAGTCAGCAAGCGCTTGCAGGATGGCGGTGCATTGGACCTGCGTGCTCAGGGAGCGGGTTTTGCGCTCTGGCTGGACGCCGAGCCGATTGGCGAGAGCCCGGCTTTTGCTGATGCGGCCGCCTGTGAAGCGGCCATGCAGCGTCTGCGCGAGGCTCTAGCCCCGCAGTCCGAGTGATTTATCGGCCGGTCGGCAGTGCTGGCCGATTGCCAAGTAACGGGGTCGCCGCTAAAGTGACGACCCCGTTTTTGTGCTTGTGGCGCTCTTAACTATTTTCCGTCCCTGCGTTGTGCCTGAAAGCGCGCCAGGCAAGGCGCAGGCCGCAGGGGATGGTTCACCCTTGCCAAGGCCTGCAACGCAGCATGGCGCGCTGCTTTTGATACAAGGAGCAGGCACAACCCGAAGGGACGGGCCTGCTGTTGCGCAGGGCTGCGTAACTCGTCGTTAATTTGGAACAAAAAATCACACTCCTCGCACCTTGCCCTGCGCAACAGCAGGCTCCGTCGCGGGGTGGTAATTAAGAGCACCCCCTACCGATTATGACTCCCCTCGAGCGATACCAGGCGGACCTGAAGCGTCCCGACTTCTTCCATGATGCGGCGCAAGAGACGGCCGTGCGCCATTTGCAGCGGCTCTATGACGACCTGATCGCCAGCGAGAAGAACAAGCCCGGCTTGCTCGGCAAGCTGTTTGGTAGGAAGGACGAGGGGCCGGTCAAGGGCCTGTATTTCTGGGGTGGCGTCGGTCGCGGCAAGACCTACCTGGTCGATACCTTCTTCGATGCCTTGCCGTTCAAGCAGAAGACCCGCACGCACTTCCACCGCTTCATGAAGCGCGTGCATGAGGACCTGACTTCTCTGAGTGGCGAGAAGAACCCGCTGCAGGCCATCGCCAAGCGTTATGCCGCGGAAACCCGGGTGATCTGTTTCGACGAGTTCTTCGTCTCCGATATTACCGATGCGATGATCCTGGCGACCTTGCTCGAGGAGCTATTCAAGAACGGCGTCAGCCTGGTGGCGACCTCCAACATCGTGCCGGACGGTCTGTACAAGGATGGTCTGCAGCGTGCGCGTTTCCTGCCGGCAATCGCTTTGCTGAAAGAGCACACCAGCATCGTCAACGTCGACAGCGGCGTCGACTACCGTCTGCGTGCCCTGGAGCAGGCCGAGTTGTACTATTGGCCGCTCAACGAGGGTGCCGAAGTCAGCCTGAACAAGAGCTTCGTCAGCCTGGTGCCGGACTGCGTGCAGGCGCAGTTCGATGAAGTGTTGATGATCGAGAATCGCCCGATCCGCTCGCGCAAGGTCTGCGAAGACGTTGCCTGGTTCGACTTCCGCGAGCTCTGCGATGGGCCGCGCAGCCAGAACGACTACATCGAGTTGTCGAAGATTTTCCACGCGGTGCTGATCTCCAACGTCGAGCAGATGGGCGTGCATGAAGATGACCTTGCGCGACGTTTCATCAACCTGGTCGACGAGTTCTACGACCGTAACGTCAAGCTGATCCTCTCGGCCGAAGTCGAGTTGAAGGATCTCTACACCGGCGGGCGTCTGAACTTCGAGTTCCAGCGGACCTTGAGCCGGTTGCTGGAAATGCAGTCCCACGAGTTCCTCTCGCGGGCGCACAAGCCCTAGGGTGCGTGCCGATGAAAAAGGCTGCCGATGGGCAGCCTTTTTTCGTTGCGGCGCTGTTCAGTTCTGCGCGAGTTTCTGCTCGTATTGCTTGAGCAGTTGCCAGGCGTGCGCGACCTCCAGGGCTTCCATGGCATTGATCGGCTTGATCGCCACGGCGCGCTTTAGGTGTTCGACGGCTTTCTGCTCTTCATCGTCGCCATACACGTAGCTCAGGGCGTTGGCGTATTCGTAGTGGCCAATCGGCAGGTTGTCGGCCTGTTTGAAGGAGCGGGCGAAGTAGCTTTCCATGTGGTCCGCGCTGACCCCGTAGGTCATTTTGCCCACCAGCTTGCCGACCTTGCGGATCACCCCGGCTTCATAGCCGCCATACAGGGCGAGGGCGAAGGGTTGTTGCGGCTGCTTGGCCAGCAGGGCATCCAGCTCCTTGGGGATCTGGCTGGTGTAGCCGCGCTTGAGCACCACCGGAACCGACAGTTCTTCGCCGAGGCGCGCCTTGGCATAGACGCGGCCGAACATGGCTGCGGTGTCGGCCTGTACCAGGCTGCCGGCCTTGTCGGTGTAGTCGATCACCTCTTCCAGCAGGCGGTGTTTTTCCTTCTGGTTCGGCACCAGGAACATGGCGTACACCACTTGGGCGAACATCGCCGGAATTTGCCCGCCGACGCCGAGGGCCAGGCCCTGTTTCTTCGCTTCGGCGAAATCGCCACGGAACATCAGGCGCCAAACCTCTTGCAGCTTGCCGGCATAAACCTCGGCTTCTTCCGGTTTTCCGGTGAAGCCGGTGTTGCCCTCCACCGTCATTTCCAGGGCTTTGGGGTAGGTGGTGGCCATGCTCAGCACCCAGTCGGCGTCCGGGAACGGATAGTCGGCGCCGAAACCGCGGGTCAGTTGCGGCCAGGCTTGGCGCAGTTTGTCGCCCGAGTAATCGAAGGCGCTTTGTTCGTAAGGGAAGGGTTTCCAGGTATCGTCCGCCGCAGCGCTGAAGCTGCAGAGGGCGAGCAGGGCAAGTAGATAACGGCGCATGGCAAAGACCTGTTTTTGTTATGAGCGAAGGTCCCCGCAAGGGGGTGCGCCGATCATAGGTCGCCGGACCTGGTGACCCACCCCATCCTAGGAATGGCTGTCCTTGTGCTGGAACTGGCGACGGTATTGGTTGGGCGACAGTTCTGTGTGCTGGCGGAACAGTCGGGCGAAGAAGCTGGCGTCGTCGTAGCCGACCTCGTAGCTGATGGTCTTGATGCTCTTGCGGGTGGCGCTGAGCAGGCCCTTGGCTGTTTCGATCCGTAACCGTTGCAAGTAGTGCAGCGGCTTGTCGCCGGTGGCGGCCTGGAAGCGCCGCATGAAGTTGCGAATGCTCATGCCGTGTTCGCGCGCGACATCCTCGAAGCGAAACTTGTCGGCGAAGTTTTCTTCCAGCCACTGCTGGATTTGCAGGATGGTCACGTCCTGGTGCAGCTTCTGGCCGCCGAAGCCGATCCGCCCGGGCGTATAGTTGCGTTGCACTTCATACAGGATGTCGCGAGCCACGGCTTGCGCGACGCTGGCGCCGCAGAAGCGCTCTATCAGGTAGAGGTAGAGGTCGCAGGCCGAGGTGGTGCCGCCGGCGCAGTAGAGGTTGTCGGCATCGGACAGGTGCTTTTCCTGATTCAGCAGCACCTTGGGGAAGCGTTCGGCGAACTCGCGGAAGAAGCGCCAGTAGGTGGTCGCCTCCTTGCCGTCGAGCAGGCCGGCCTGGGCGATCCAGAACACGCCCATGGCTTCGCCGCAGAGCACGCTGCCGGCGGCATGCTGGCTACGCAGCCAGCTCAGTATTTGTGGATGGCGGCTGCAGAGTGCGTCAAAGTCACCCCAGTAAGCGGGCAGGATGATCACGTCGGCCGGTGCCAGCGCGCCGTCCACCGGCAGGATGACATCGCTGAAGCTGCGTACCGGTAGGCCGTCCGGGCTGACCAGTTGGATCTCGAATGCGGGGGTCAGCCCCAGCCCCTGTTGCCGCCCGTAGCGCAGGCTGGCCATGTGGAAGAAGTCTTTGGCCTGCATCAAGGTGGAGGCGAACACGCCTTCGGTGGCGAGAATGCTGACTCGTTTCAATGCGGCGGATTGCACGGTAGACATGGGGTCGTTGTTCTTATTAGGGGAGAGTGGTCAAGGTCTGGCTGGATCGTCTTATTTTTTGTCGCATGTGTCCAGTGTGTCAGGACGTTTGACTGTCCTACAGTCTGGGCCTGCCAATCCTGGCGATAGACGTTTCTCTGCAGGTGCAACCATGATCCCAAGAACCCTGTTCAGCTCCGACCATGAGCTCTTTCGTGACAGCGTGCGCAAGTTCCTTGAGCAGGAGGCGGTGCCTTTCCATCAGCAATGGGAAAAGGATGGGCATGTCGACCGTCAGCTGTGGAACAAGGCCGGTGAAGCCGGGATGCTTTGCTCGCATATTCCCGAGCAATACGGCGGCATGGACGCGGATTTTCTCTACAGCACGGTGGTGATCGAAGAAATCAGCCGCCTGGGGCTTAGCGGCATCGGCTTCTCCCTGCACTCGGACATCGTCGCGCCGTACATTCTGCATTACGGCTCCGAGGCGCTGAAGCACAAATACCTGCCGAAACTGGTGTCCGGCGAGATGGTTACGGCCATCGCCATGACTGAGCCGGGCGCGGGTTCCGACCTGCAGGGCGTGAAGACCACTGCCGTGCTGGATGGCGATGAGTATGTGATCAACGGCTCGAAGACCTTCATTACCAATGGCTACCTGGCGGATCTGGTGATTGTGGTCGCCAAGACCGACCCCAAGGCTGGCGCCAAGGGCACCAGCCTGTTCCTGGTGGAGGCGGGGATGCCGGGCTTCGCGAAGGGCAAGCGACTGGAAAAAGTCGGCATGAAGGCGCAGGACACCTCCGAACTGTTCTTCCAGGATGTACGCGTGCCGAAGGAAAACCTGCTGGGGCAGGCCGGCATGGGCTTCGCCTATCTGATGCAGGAGTTGCCGCAGGAGCGTTTGACCGTGGCGCTCGGCGCCCTGGCCTCGGCCGAGGCCGCGTTGCAGTGGACGCTGGACTACACCCGTGAGCGTAAAGCCTTTGGCAAGGCCATCAGTGACTTCCAGAACACCCGCTTCAAGCTGGCGGAAATCGCTACTGAAGTGCAAATCGGCCGGGTTTTCGTCGATCGCTGCCTGGAGTTGCACCTCAACGGCAAACTGGACGTACCGACCGCGGCGATGCTCAAGTACTGGAGCACCGATATGCAGTGCAAGGTGCTGGATGAGTGCGTGCAGTTGCACGGTGGCTACGGCTACATGTGGGAATACCCGGTGGCGCGGGCCTGGGCCGATGCACGGGTACAGCGCATCTATGCCGGCACCAACGAGATCATGAAGGAAATCATCGCGCGTTCGTTGTAACGCGCCGGTTCAGGGTGCCGGGTTGGGTTGTGCCTTGTGGATCGCCTCGATGGCGGTGAGTACCTCGTCGCTCAACTTGAGTTCAGTACTGGCGAGGTTGCTTTGCAGTTGCTCAAGGGTCGTCGCGCCAATGATGTTGCTGGTGACGAAAGGTCGCGCGGTGACGAATGCCAGGGCCATCTGCGCGGGATCAAGTCCGTACTCTCGGGCCAGGGCGACGTAGCGCGAGCAGGCAGCCTCGGCCTGCGGGTTGGTGTAGCGGGTGAACCGGCTGTACAGGCTGATGCGCGCATTCGCCGGGCGGGCGCCACCCTCGTATTTGCCCGAGAGCATGCCGAAGGCCATGGGCGAGTAGGCCAGCAGGCCACATTGTTCGCGCAGGGCGACCTCGGCGAGGCCGACTTCGAAGGTTCGATTGAGCAGGTTGTAGGGGTTCTGGATCGACACGGCGCGCGGCCAGCCGCGATTTTCCGCCAGTTGCAGGTATTTCATGGTGCCCCAGGGCGTCTCGTTGGAGAGGCCGATGTGGCGGATCTTGCCGGCTTTCACTTGTTCGTCCAGCGCGTCCAGGGTTTCTTCCAGGGGCGTGAAGCTTTCTTCCTTGTGCTGGTAACCCCGTTGGCCGAAGAAATTGGTGCTGCGCTCGGGCCAGTGCAGTTGGTAGAGATCGATCCAGTCGGTTTGCAGGCGCTTGAGGCTGGCATCCAGTGCCGCGCCTATGTGGCTGCGGTTGTGCTTGAGCTGGCCGCCGCGGATGTAGTCGATGCCGTTGCCGGGGCCGGCGATTTTGCTGGCCAGCACCCAGTCCGCACGATTGCCGCGAGTTTTGAAGTAGTTGCCGATGATCTGCTCGGTGCTGCTATAGGTGTCGGCGCGTGGCGGTACCGGGTACATCTCGGCGGTGTCGATGAAGTTGATGCCGGCAGCGCGGGCCATATCGATCTGGGCAAAGGCTTGATCCTGGGTGTTTTGCTCGCCCCAGGTCATGCTGCCCAGGCAGATCGAGCTGACGCTCAGGTCGGTGCGGCCGAGCTTGCGAAACTGCATAAATATCTCCTCGCGCAAAACTGCCATCAAATCAGGTTGAAATTTTTCGTGCAATCGGCATAATTCCGCAGCTGTTTTCGGCGGGGGATGCCAAGCCTGCCGAACTGGCCGTACGGACGTGATGACCCGAGCCCCCGATAGCGTCCGTCTCTGGCTGTCTTTGACTTGTCAAAGCACGCACTATTCAGTAAGATCCGCCGTCTCATTTCAGGGCGGCCCCTGAGGCTATTAAAGAATGAAAACTTTTACTGCTAAACCGGAAACTGTTAAGCGCGACTGGTTCGTCGTCGACGCTGCAGGTCAGACTCTGGGTCGTCTGGCCACAGAAATCGCTAGCCGTCTGCGTGGCAAGCATAAAGCCGAATACACCCCGCACGTTGATACTGGCGACTACATCGTCGTGATCAATGCTGAGCAGGTGCGTGTAACCGGTGCTAAGACCACCGACAAAATGTACTACTCTCACTCCGGTTTCCCGGGTGGCATCAAGTCGATCAACTTTGAAAAGCTGATCGCCAAGGCGCCTGAGCGTGTGCTCGAGACCGCGGTTAAAGGCATGCTGCCGAAGAACCCGCTGGGTCGCGACATGTACCGTAAGTTGAAAGTGTACAAGGGTGCCGTGCACCCACACACTGCTCAGCAGCCCCAAGAACTGAAGTTTTAACGGAATAGTTCATTATGTCGGCGACTCAAAATTACGGCACTGGCCGTCG
Organism: Pseudomonas sp. KH_027; assembly: GCF_057838565.1. Lineage (NCBI taxonomy): Bacteria > Pseudomonadati > Pseudomonadota > Gammaproteobacteria > Pseudomonadales > Pseudomonadaceae > Pseudomonas > Pseudomonas sp. KH_027. The sequence goes on along the minus strand of NZ_CM174470.1, from coordinate 3,853,209 downwards.
CAAGACTGCAACCGCTCGCGTTTTCCTGCGTGCAGGTACTGGCAAGATCTCGATTAACAACCGCACCCTGGAAAACTTCTTCGGTCGCGAAACTGCCCGCATGGTAGTTCGCCAGCCGTTGGAGCTGACTGAGACTGTCGAGAAGTTCGACATCTACGTCACCGTTCTCGGTGGTGGTGTTAGCGGTCAGGCTGGTGCAATCCGCCACGGCATCACTCGTGCCCTGATGGACTACGACGAATCTCTGCGTCCTGCTCTGCGTAAAGCTGGCTTCGTGACTCGCGATGCCCGTGAAGTTGAACGTAAGAAGGTCGGTCTGCGTAAGGCGCGTAAGCGTCCGCAGTACTCGAAGCGTTAATTCGCTCCTGCGTTCAAAAGCGCCCAGTTTCCTTACGGAGCTGGGCGTTTTTTATGGGCGTCACTTTTTATCGATGAAAATGCTGGTTGCGACAACTTGCCGCAGCGGCAAATCCCGCGTCCGACAAGGGGTTCAGCCATTTTGTATCCAGTAATTGCCTTGTCAGGAATGGGGCTTTTCTTTACCATTTGGCAAATTTTTTGCGCGGCTTGATTTTTACTTAGTAGACGCCTGAATAACAGGCCACAAAGCTGATGGGAGACGACTGAATGAGCAATGACGGCGTGAATGCAGGCCGACGTCGCTTCCTGGTAGCGGCCACTTCTGTGGTGGGTGCTGCTGGAGCGGTGGGTGCTGCGGTCCCGTTCGTGGGGTCATGGTTCCCGAGTGCCAAGGCCAAGGCCGCCGGTGCGGCGGTGAAGGTGAACGTGAGCAAGGTCGAGCCTGGTCAGCAGATGATTGCTGAGTGGCGCGGCCAGCCGGTGTTCATCGTGCGCCGTACCGAGGAGATTCTCGGTAACCTGGTCAAGATCGAAGGGACCCTGGCTGACCCGACGTCCAAGGCGTCTACTCAGCCCACCTACGTGGATCCTGAAGTGCGCTCGATCAAGCCGGAAATCCTGGTGCTGGTCGGTATCTGCACGCACTTGGGCTGCTCGCCGTCCTTCCGCCCGGAAGTGGCGCCGGTGGATCTTGGTGCCGAATGGGTGGGCGGTTATTTCTGCCCGTGCCACGGTTCTCGCTACGACCTCGCCGGTCGCGTCTACAAGTCGCAGCCCGCTCCCTTGAATCTGCCAGTGCCGCCGCACTCATATGAGTCGGACGATGTCATTGTCATCGGTGTGGACCAGGAGAAAGCCTGATGAGCAAATTCATGGAATGGGTTGATGCGCGCTTTCCCGCCACAAAAATGTGGGAAGACCATCTCAGCAAGTACTACGCACCGAAGAACTTCAACTTCTTCTACTTCTTTGGTTCCCTGGCGTTGCTGGTGCTGGTCAACCAGATCGTCACCGGCATCTGGTTGACGATGAGCTACACCCCTTCGGCGGAAGAGGCCTTTGCCTCCGTCGAATACATCATGCGTGACGTGGAATATGGCTGGATCTTGCGTCTGCTGCACTCGACCGGTGCTTCGGCATTTTTCATCGTGGTGTACCTGCACATGTTCCGTGGCCTGCTCTATGGCTCCTACCAGAAGCCGCGTGAGCTGGTCTGGGTATTCGGCATGCTGATCTACCTGGCATTGATGGCAGAGGCCTTCATGGGCTACCTGCTGCCTTGGGGGCAGATGTCCTACTGGGGGGCCCAGGTGATCATCTCGCTGTTCGGTGCCATTCCGGTGATCGGTGACGATCTGACCCAATGGATTCGTGGCGACTACCTGATTTCGGGGATCACGCTGAACCGCTTCTTTGCGCTACATGTGATCGCACTGCCGATCGTGGTGCTTGGTCTGGTGGTACTGCACATCCTGGCGCTGCACGAAGTGGGTTCGAACAACCCCGATGGCGTGGATATCAAGAAGCACAAGGATGCCAACGGCGTGCCGCTGGACGGTATCGCGTTCCACCCGTACTACACCGTGAAAGATATCGTCGGCGTGGTGGTGTTCCTGTTCATCTTCTGTTCGATCGTGTTCTTCTTCCCGGAAATGGGCGGTTATTTCCTCGAGAAGCCCAACTTCGAAGTGGCTAACGCCTTCAGGACGCCTGAGCACATCGCCCCGGTCTGGTACTTCACGCCGTTCTACGCGATTCTGCGGGCGATCCCGGACAAGCTGGCTGGCGTAATCGCCATGGGTGCGGCGATTGCCGTGCTGTTCGTGTTGCCGTGGCTCGACCGTAGTCCGGTCAAGTCCATGCGCTACAAGGGCTGGCTGAGCAAGATCTGGTTGCTGGTGTTCTGTGTTTCCTTCGTGATTCTCGGTGTGCTGGGTGTTCTGGCGCCGACTCCGGGGCGGACGCTGCTGTCGCAGGTGTGTACGTTCCTGTACTTCGCGTACTTCATCCTGATGCCGTTCTACACCAAGCTTGAGAAGACCAAACCGGTTCCGGAAAGGGTGACTGGCTGATGAAAAAGCTATTTGCTGCACTGATTTTCGCTGTATTGCCGGCTATTGCCTTCGCCAGCACTGGCGGTGGCCACGCGCTGGATGAAGTCGATATCGACCTGGCCGACAAAGCCGCCCTGCAGGATGGTGCGCGGACTTTCGCCAACTACTGCATGGGTTGCCACAGCGCCAAGTTCCAGCGTTACGAGCGCGTCGCCGATGACCTGGGGGTTCCGCACGAGTTGATGCTGAACAATCTGGTATTCACCGGCGCCAAGATCGGCGACCTGATGAAGATCGGCATGCAGCCGGCCGACGCCAAGAGCTGGTTCGGCGCTGCGCCACCCGATCTGACCCTGGTGGCTCGTGTGCGTGGTACCGACTGGCTGTACACTTACCTGCGCAATTTCTATGAAGACCCGACGCGTCCATGGGGTGTGAACAACAAAGTGTTCCCCAATGTGGGCATGCCCAACGTGCTGGTCGGCCTGCAAGGTCGCCAGGTCGTGGGTTGCAAGCAGGTGCAAGTGGTCGAGCATGGCAAGAAGCAGTACGACCCGTTGACCGGGACGCCGCTGACTCATGAAGCCTGTGATCAGCTGACCATCGTGCCGAAAACCGGCAAGTTGAACGAGGCCGAGTTCGACGAGAAGGTCAAGAATCTGGTGACCTTCCTGGCCTATTCGGCCAACCCGGTGAAACTGCAAAGCCAGCGCATCGGTACTTACGTGCTGCTCTATCTGGCCTTCTTCTTCGTGTTTGCCTACCTGCTCAAGCGCGAATTCTGGAAGGACGTGCATTAACTAGCTGTATTCTCCGCTGTCGACGTACGCGCCCACTTTGGGCGCGTACGTCTTTCTGCTTCTGATAACTTTAACAAGCGAGGAGGACCGCCATGGGCGTGACCAATCGGTTGGCCTGTTACTCCGACCCCGCCGACCACTATTCCCATCGTGTACGTATCGTGCTCGCCGAGAAGGGTGTAAGCGCCGAGATCATCAATGTCGAGCAGGGTCGTACGCCGCCCAAGCTGATCGAGGTGAATCCCTACGGCAGCGTACCAACCCTGGTCGATCGTGATCTGGCGTTGTATGAATCGACTGTGGTGATGGAATATCTGGACGAACGCTATCCGCATCCACCCTTGTTGCCGGTTTATCCGGTGGCGCGGGCGAATAGCCGGCTGCTGATTCATCGTATCCAGCGTGACTGGTGTGCGCTGGTGGACCTGATTCTCGATCCGCGCAGCAAAGAGCCGGCCCGCGTTCAGGCGCGCAAGGAGCTGCGTGAAAGCCTGACGGGTGTTTCGCCGCTGTTCGCCGACAAGGCATACTTTCTCAGCGATGAGCTGAGTCTGGTGGATTGCTGCCTGTTGCCGATCCTCTGGCGTTTGCCGAAACTAGGGATCGAGTTGCCCAAGCCGGCCAAGCCGCTACTGGATTACATGGAGCGCCAGTTTGCCCGCGAGGCCTTCCAGGTCAGCCTGTCCGGCGTCGAGCGGGACATGCGCTAAAGCTTAAGGAGCTTTCGATGAACTCCAGTCGTCCTTATCTGATTCGCGCACTCTACGAGTGGATTGTCGATAACGATTGCACGCCGCACCTGCTGGTCAATGCCGAGTACGCCGACGTGCAGGTACCGCAGGGCTTTGCCAGCGACGGGCAGATCGTGCTGAACGTCTCGCCGGGTGCTGTGCGCCATCTGCATATGGATAACGAAGCGGTGAGCTTCGAGGGGCGCTTCGGTGGTGTGGCGCATACCCTGTATATCCCCGCTGCGGCCGTGCTGGCGATCTATGCTCGCGAAAACGGTCAAGGCATGGTCTTCGATCTGGAGCCGCCGGTGGCGGATGAAGAGCCGGAGATTGGCCCGGATGATGAGGGCCCATCTGGCGGCGAACCGCCCAGGCCAAGTGGGCGACCCAGTTTGAAAGTGGTCAAATGAACAACAAAAAAGGCGATCCGAGGATCGCCTTTTTTGTGTCTGGAAAGTCGTCAGCTCAGTTGGTGTACTCGAACAGCTTGACGATTTTCTGCACGCCGGACACGCCTTGCACCAGATTGCTGGCGAGAGCGGCCTCCTGGCGGGTAACCAGTCCCAGCATGTAAACGATGCCGTTTTCGGTGATCACCTTGATCTGCGAGCTGGTGATGCTGTTGTCGGCCAGCATCTGGGTTTTGATCTTGGTGGTGAGCAGGGCATCGTTGCTGCGGGCCAGGGCGGAAGAGGGCGGGATCACCTGCAACTCGTTATGAACTATCCGTACGCCCTGGGTGGCGCGGGCAGCCTGTTCGGCTGCGCTTTTGAGTTCGGCGCGAGGTGTTTGGCCGGCCAGCAGTACCACGCCATTGTAGCTGGTGACGACGACGTGCGAGCCCTGGGCCAGTTGTGGGTTGGCCCTGGCGATGTTCTCGCTGACCTTCGATGGGATGAACTGGTCGTCGATCTTATTGCCGAACGAGCGGCTGCCGCAGCCAGCCAGAACCAGGCTGAGCGCCAGGGTGGCAAGGATCAGTGGTGAACGGGTCATTCTTCACTCCCAAACAGTTGGCTATCGATCAGGTCGCACAGGCAGTGGATGGCCAGCAGGTGGACTTCCTGAATGCGTGCGGTGACTTTTGACGGTACGCGGATTTCCACGTCCTCGGGTAGCAGCAGTGAAGCCATGCCGCCGCCGTCGCGGCCGGTGAGTGCGACCACCACCATCTCGCGGTCGTGGGCGGCCTGGATGGCCTGGATCACGTTGGCTGAGTTGCCGCTGGTGGAGATCGCCAGCAGCACATCGCCCGGCTGGCCAAGGGCACGGATTTGCTTGGAGAACACTTCGTTGTAGCTGTAGTCGTTGGCGATCGAGGTGATGGTCGAGCTGTCGGTGGTCAGGGCTATCGCCGGCAGGCTCGGGCGCTCGCGCTCGAAGCGATTGAGCAGCTCGGAGGAGAAGTGCTGGGCATCGCCGGCCGAGCCGCCGTTACCGCAGGAAAGGATCTTGCCCTCGTTGAGCAGGGCCTGAACCATCGCCAGGCTGCCTTGCTCGATGAAAGGGATGAGCACTTCCATGGCTTGCTGCTTGGTGTCGATACTGGCCTGGAAAAGCTGGCGGATACGGGATTGCATGTCCATCAGGTATTACCTTCAGTGTGGCGGCTGGTCACGCGGCTTCGCGCTTATCGCGCCGGCCGCCTGCTACAAGGGTATATCGCTTGGCAATCGCAGACCGGGGTCTGTGCTTTCGCCGAAGTTGAGTTCGGGTGCTGTCCTGCGCAGCTCCGGTGAATGTCGATGCAGGCCGGGCCGGCAGTTCTCTGGTCGTGTCAGGCGCAATCTTGCTGGGCTTGCTCAGGTATCAAAGGCGTTCTTGATCCAGTTCAATCGAGCCGTCGGATTGCTGTCGGCGTCGATGGCTACGACATCAAAACGGCAGGGATGTTTGGCCCAGCGCGGCTCCTGTTGCAGAAAATGTTCGGCGGCGGCAACGAGTTTGCCGCGCTTGCGCGCATCGACGCTTCCCAGGGCGCCGCCCCAGGCGGCATGCCGCCGGTAGCGTACTTCGACGAATACTACTGTATCGCCGTCGAGCATGACCAGATCGAGCTCGCCGCGCTTGCACAGCCAGTTCTGCGCCAGTAGGCGCAGTCCTTGCTGTTCCAGGTGCTGGCGGGCGAGCGCTTCGGCGGCCCGGCCACTGGACTGAGTGCCGCTGTTATCGGTCAATTGATGCTGTCGGGGAGGCGCTGAACCTGGCCGTCGCGGAACTCGGCCCAGGGCAGCTGGCGTTCGATGCGTTGTGTCGGGGTCAGGCTGAGGCTGCCGGACAGGCCATCGACGCGGCTTTCCGGCAATGCCTTGAGCTGGCTCAGGCGCGGTGCCAGGCGATAGGCGTCGACGCCCATGGCATACAGGCGGCCGAGGCTGCCGGCGGCCTGTGGCCATTGCGCGCTGACTTGTTGGCGCAGCGGATCGTTGGCGTCCAGCAGCCAGGGTGTTTCGCAAAAGCGAATGCCGTTCAGGTCGAGGTACTGGGTCGGATTATTGCCGCCGCTGAACAGGTGCGAGGTGGCATAGACCGGTACATCGCCGGCGTATTGGAAGGCCAGCGTCGGTTTGATCTGCTGTGCTTGCTGGGGGGTGGCGGCGAGGAAGATGAAGTCGACGTCCTGGCGGCGTGCCGGTTGCGCAGCGATCGCGACGCCAAGAGTACTCTGCAGACGCTTGGCGCGGGCTTCGCTCTGGCGCAGCTGGAACAGGTCGGCGATCTGTTGGGCCAGTTCGACGGGCTGGTCGACATGTTCTGCAGCGATCAGGCTGCCACCGGCGGCTTGCCAGCTTTGGCGGAAGGCATCCAGTACGCGATCACCCCATTCGCCGCGCGGCACCAGTGCCACGGCGCGGCGCATGCCGTCAGCCCAGGCGCGACGGGCGACTTCGCGGGCCTCGTCTTCGGCAGAGAGGCCGAACTGGAACAGTTGCGCAGGGCCTTCCTGGCCGGCTTCGCTGTAATTGAGGGCGAGGGTGGTGATCGGCAGTTGCTCGCGTGCACTGAGTTGCTTGACCAGTGGCTTCTCCAGTGGGCCGACGATCAGTTGTACGCCGGCGGCTTGCGCCTGGCGGTAGAAGTCGTCCAGCGAGGTCAGCGTGGAGCTGTCATACAGCTCGATCGCGGGCGGGTTCTGGCCGGCCTGCTGGGCCTGGTAGTGCGCGGCGAGGAAGCCGTCGCGCAAGGCGCGGGCGACCGAGGCCAGTTGGCCTTCCTGTGGCAACAGCAGGGCGATCTTGGTCAGCGGCTGGCTGGCCAGCTCTTTCAGTTTGCTCAGTGCTACCGGCAGTTGCAGGGCCGCCGGGTGTTGTGGGTGCTGCTGGCGCCAGGCGTCGATGGCGGCCTGTTGCTGTTCCAGGGTGCTCGCGCTCTTCGAGATTCGTGCCAGTTGCAGCCAGCCGGCCAGGTCGGCATCGCCACCGTCCTGCAGTTGCTCGAGCGGCAGGGACGATACCAGTGCCCAGATCGCTTCATGGTTGGTGGTGGCGGTTTCGCCGCTTAGCAGTGGCGCGATATAGACCCGTTCGCGCGCGGCCGCCAATGTCTGGCCGTCGGCTTCGAGGGCGCGGGCACGAACCAGTTGGGTGCGCGCCTGTTGCTCCACCGGCAGCTCGCTCAGGCGTTCCAGGCTCGGGTGGTTGAGCGCTTGCAGGGCGGACTTGGGCTTGTTGCGTGCGAGCGCGAGCTCGGCGGCCAGGGTGCTGGCGAAAATCTGTTGGGCCGGTTTCAGGCTGTCCAGGGGTACCTGTTCGAGGATGCCGGCGGCACGGCCCAGATCCTTTTGCTGGTAGGCCAGGTCGGCAGCGGATAAGCGCAGCAGGGCGGCCTGCTCGGGCTTGCTTTCAGTGGCCTGTTGCAGCAGCTGCTCGATACTGGCTTGAGGCGTGCGAGGCAGTTCGCCCAGGCTGGACGAGGGCGAGCTGGCACAGGCAGCCAGCAGGCCGGCGAGACAGAGGGCGGAGAACGGGCGCAGGCAGGCGATCATGTAAGCGATCCTGGTACTTGATCAAATGAGGGGCGAATTGTACCCAAGCCCCGCCGGGGGCGCGATGTCGATGGCGTGAATCGGGCTACAATGCGCGTTTTATGTGATAGATGAGGTGTGCGTTGTGACCGCTCCAGGCGCTCTGAATTCCGCTACTGGCACGCTTTATGTGGTGGCGACGCCCATCGGCAATCTGGATGACATCAGCGCGCGGGCGCTGAAAGTGTTGCGTGGCGTCGCGCTGATCGCCGCCGAGGACACCCGGCACTCGATCCGCTTGTTGCAGCATTTCGGCATCGCCACGCCGCTGGCGGCCTGCCATGAACATAACGAGCGCGACGAAGGCGGGCGCTTTCTGGCGCGTCTGCAGGCGGGCGATGATGTGGCGCTGATTTCCGATGCCGGTACGCCACTGATTTCCGACCCCGGCTACCACCTGGTGCGCCAGGTGCGGGCGGCCGGTATTGCCGTGGTGCCAGTGCCTGGCCCTTGCGCGCTGATTGCGGCGCTGTCGGCGGCAGGCTTGCCTTCGGATCGGTTTATCTTCGAAGGTTTTCTGCCGGCCAAAGCGGTGGGCCGTCGCGCCCGTCTCGAGTTGGTGAAAGAAGAACCGCGCACGCTGATTTTCTATGAGGCGCCGCATCGCATTGTGGAATGTCTGGCGGACTTGGAAGCGGTGTTTGGTGGCGGGCGCATGGCGGTCTTGGCGCGCGAGCTGACCAAGACCTTTGAGACCTTGAAAGGCCTGCCGCTGGCCGAACTGCATGCCTGGGTGGCGGCCGACAGCAATCAGCAGCGCGGCGAGTGCGTGGTCTTGGTGGCGGGGTGGCAGGCGCCGGAGGGCGATGATGCCTTGAGTGCGGACTCCTTGCGGGTGCTCGATCTGTTGCTCAAGGAAATGCCGCTCAAGCGTGCGGCCGCGCTGGCGGCGGAGATCACCGGGGTGCGCAAGAACCTGCTCTATCAGGCGGCTTTGGAGCGCCAGCAAGACGTTTAAGCTTGTTCTCAGGCCTGCCTGCCGCTACCCTAGGCGGCGGAGAGTCGATCGGACAGTCGCTGCTGCGTTTCGTTCCGCGAAATGCAGGGGAGGAAAGTCCGGGCTCCATAGGGCGGAGTGCCAGGTAATGCCTGGGGGGCGTGAGCCTACGGAAAGTGCCACAGAAAATAACCGCCTAAGCGCTTCGGCGCCGGTAAGGGTGAAAAGGTGCGGTAAGAGCGCACCGCACGGCTGGCAACAGTCCGTGGCTAGGTAAACCCCACTCGGAGCAAGACCAAATAGGGTTCCATTGGCGTGGCCCGCGCTGGAACCGGGTAGGTTGCTAAAGGCGTGCAGTGATGTACGTCGTAGAGGAATGACTGTCCTCGACAGAACCCGGCTTACAGATCGACTCTCCACCTTTTCTTCTATCCGCTTCGCCTCTCGCATCGCATTTCTAATACCGAAAAAATCTTACTCTTAACAAACCACTTTAAGTTTGAGCTCTAGCTGCTTGAGTCGGCGAAGTTTTGTCCTCGAAAAGCCCCCGTAATGCCTCGCCAATACCCCCTCTAAGTTCGCTAAATTACCGTCCTATAAGGGTTTTTCCCTATTTGCGCGCCTTGACGGTGGGGTGGCCGCATTCCTATAGTGTGCGTAAGTGGCACGAAGTGGCATGAAGTGGGTTTTTTGGGCATGGATAGCTAATCAAAGTGGGAGAGCTCAACAGTGTTTCGCGGAGCTAACGCCATATCTCTCGACGCCAAAGGGCGGCTCGCGATGCCAAGTCGGTATCGGGACGAGCTCGTTTCGCGTTCGGCTGGCCAGCTCATCGTCACTATTGATGCCATCGATCCATGCCTGTGTGTTTATCCGCTGCCCGAGTGGGAGCTGATTGAAGCCAAGCTCCGCGAATTGCCTTCTCTGCGTGAAGAAACCCGTCGCCTGCAGCGTCTGCTGATCGGTAATGCCGTGGACTTGGAGTTGGACGGCAGTGGCCGCTTCCTGGTGCCACCGCGCCTGCGCGAGTACGCCAAGCTGGACAAGCACGCGATGCTGGTCGGCCAGCTGAATAAATTCCAATTGTGGGACGAGGGTGCCTGGAATGCGGTTGCTGACGCAGACCTGGCGGCGATTAAACAGTCCGGCGGCCTGCCGGACGAACTGCGTGATTTGATCCTGTGACTATGACCAGTAGCGACTTTCGCCACATCACCGTATTGCTCGATGAAGCCGTTGAGGCTCTGGCCGTGCGCGCGGATGGCTGCTACCTGGACGGCACCTTCGGGCGTGGCGGGCATAGTCGCTTGATCCTCGAGAAGCTCGGCCCGGATGGGCGTCTGCTCGGTTTCGATAAAGATCCACAGGCGATCGCAACTGGGGAAGCGCTGGCGGCCGAAGACGGCCGCTTTGTCGTTGTGCAGCGCAGTTTTGCCGAGTTGAGCGAGGAAGTCGCGGCGCGTGGCATGGCCGGCCAGGTGGCGGGCGTGCTGCTGGACCTGGGTGTCTCCTCGCCGCAGCTGGATGATGCCGAGCGCGGCTTCAGCTTCCTCAATGATGGCCCGCTGGATATGCGCATGGACCCGACCCGCGGGATCAGCGCGGCAGACTTCATCGCCAGCGCGTCCGTGGAGGAGATCGCCCGGGTCTTCAAGGAATATGGTGAAGAGCGCTTCGCCAAGCGCATGGCTCGCGCGGTCGTGGAGCGCCGGGAAACTCAGCGTTTCGAGCGTACGGCCGACCTGGCCGAAGTGCTCAAGGTTGCCAATCCGGCCTGGGAGAAGGGCAAGAACCCGGCGACCCGTGCGTTTCAGGGTCTGCGCATCCATGTGAACAACGAGTTGGGCGACCTCGAACGCGGGCTGGATGCCGCGCTGGAGGCGCTGGAGGTGGGTGGGCGGCTGGTGGTGATCAGCTTCCATTCCCTGGAAGATCGCATCGTCAAACTGTTCATGCGCCGCCATGTGAAGGGTGAGGCGGATAATCTGCCGCGTGACCTGCCGGTGCGTTTTGCCGCCTTCGAGCCGAAGATCAAGGTCCACGGCAAGCCGCAGTTCGCTTCCGAGGCCGAATTGCAGGCCAACCCTCGCGCCCGCAGTGCGGTCATGCGCGTGGCGGAGAAGCTGCGGTGAGTCGCGCCTTCGCCAAGCCTTTGCCCGGCGGCAGCCTGCTGATGCTGGTGCTGTTCGTCGGCGTACTGGTTTCGGCGATTGCCGTGTCCTACAGCGCGCACTGGAATCGTCAGCTGCTCAATGGGCTTTATGCCGAACTCAGCGTGCGCGATAAGGCGCAGGCCGAGTGGGGCCGCCTGATCCTCGAGCAAAGTACCTGGACTGCCCATAGTCGTATCGAAAGCCTGGCTAGCGAGCAGCTGAAAATGCGCATTCCCGAGCCAGCCGAAGTGCGGATGGTGACGCCATGATGAAGCTCGAAGGCGCGCTCTACCCCTGGCGCTTCCGGCTGGTGCTGGCTTTGCTCGCGCTGATGGTCGGCGCCATTGCCTGGCGGATCATCGATCTGCAGGTACTCGATCACGACTTTCTGCAAGGCCAGGGCGATGCGCGCAGCGTGCGGCATATGCCGATTCCTGCGCACCGTGGCTTGATCACCGATCGCAACGGCGAGCCGCTGGCGGTCAGCAGCCCGGTCACCACCCTGTGGGCCAATGGCAAAGAGTTGCAAACCGCCCGCGAGCGTTGGCCGGCCCTGGCGGCGGCGCTTGGCCAGGAGCCGAAAGCCTTCGCTGCGCGCCTGGAACAGAATGGCGCGCGCGAGTTCATGTACCTGGTGCGCGGCTTGACGCCTGAGCAGGGGCAGGTGGTGCTCGACCTCAAGGTGCCGGGCGTCTACGCCATCGAGGAGTTCCGTCGTTTCTATCCGGCCGGTGAAGTCACCGCCCATGTGGTGGGTTTCACCGATATCGACGACCGTGGCCGCGAGGGCATGGAGTTGGCGTTCGACGAGTGGCTGGCCGGTGTGCCGGGCAAGCGCCAGGTCTTGAAAGACCGCCGCGGACGCCTGATCAAGGATGTCCAGGTCACCCAGAACGCCAAGGCTGGCAAAGCCTTGGCGTTGTCGATCGACCTGCGCCTGCAATACCTGGCGCACCGCGAACTGCGCAACGCCCTGACCGAATTCGGCGCCAAGGCCGGTAGCCTGGTGATGCTCGACGTCAAGACCGGCGAAGTGCTGGCCATGGTCAATCAGCCTACCTACAACCCGAACAATCGCCGCAACCTGCAGCCGGCAATGATGCGCAACCGGGCCATGATCGATGTGTTCGAGCCGGGCTCCACGGTCAAGCCGTTCTCCATGAGCGCCGCGCTGGAAAGCGGCCGCTGGAAGCCGGGTGACACGGTCGACGTCTACCCGGGCACCCTGAAAATCGGCAAATACACCATCCGCGACGTGTCGAAGAACGAAGGCGTGCTGGACCTGACCGGCATCCTGATCAAGTCGAGCAACGTCGGCATCAGCAAAATCGCCTTCGATATCGGCGCCGAGTCGATCTACAGCGTCATGCAGCAGGTCGGCCTCGGCCAGGATACCGGCCTGGGCTTCCCAGGCGAGCGGGTCGGCAACCTGCCCAATCACCGTATCTGGCCTAAGGCGGAGACGGCCACCCTGGCATACGGCTACGGCCTTTCGGTGACCGCCATCCAACTGGCCCATGCCTATTCCGTATTGGGTAACAATGGCCGCAGCGTGCCGATGACCCTGATGCGTGCGGACAATAAAGTGGCAGAGGGTGTCCAGGTGATTCCCGAAAGTACCGCCAAGACCATTCAAGGCATGCTGCAACAGGTGGTCGAGGCCCCTGGCGGAGTGTTCCGCGCCAAGGTGCCGGCTTACCACGTCGGCGGCAAGAGCGGCACCGCGCGCAAGAACACCGTGGGTAGCAAGGGCTACACCCAGAATGCCTACCGCTCGCTGTTCGCCGGCTTCGCGCCGATGAGCAATCCGCGCATCGCCATGATCGTGGTGATCGACGAACCCAGTACCGGCGCCTATTACGGCGGCCTGATCTCGGCGCCGGTGTTCGGCAAGGTCATGGCCGGTGCGTTGCGCTTGATGAATATTGCCCCGGACAACCTGCCGCCGCCGGCGGTTGAGCCTCCGACTATTGCCGCTGCTGTTGGCCAGGGAGTGCCGCGCTGATGCCGATGCCGCTGAATCAGTTATTGCCCGAGGCCGAAAGCTCGGTGCTGATCCGCGAACTGACCCTGGACAGCCGCAAGGTGCGTCCGGGTGATCTGTTCCTGGCGGTGCCGGGCGGTCAGCAGGATGGCCGGGTACATATCAGCGATGCCATCGCCCGTGGTGCCGCCGCCGTGGCCTATGAGGCCGAAGGCGCGGCGGCGATGACCGCCACCAGCGCCCAGCTAATTCCATTGAAGAACCTGGCGGGGCAGCTGTCGGCCATCGCCGGACGCTTCTACGGCGAACCGAGCCGTGCGCTGCATCTGGTTGGCGTGACCGGCACCAATGGCAAGACCAGTGTCAGCCAGTTGCTGGCCCAGGCGCTGGATCACTTCGGTGAGCGTTGCGGAATTGTCGGCACCCTCGGTACCGGCTTTCACAATGCCCTTGAACAGGGTCGCCATACCACGCCGGACCCGATTGGCGTGCAAGCGGTACTGGCCAACTTGAAACAGGCTGGCGCGCGCGCGGTGGCGATGGAGGTCTCATCCCATGGCCTGGAGCAAGGCCGGGTCGCGGCCCTGGCCTTCGATGTGGCGGTGTTCACCAACCTGTCGCGCGATCACCTGGATTACCACGGTTCGATGGAAGCCTACGGCGCAGCCAAGGCCAAGCTGTTCGGCTGGCCGGGCCTGCGTTGCCGGGTGCTGAATCTGGACGATGCCTTCGGTCGCCAACTGGCTACCGAGGCGCAGGACTCGCGCCTGATCACTTACAGCCTGGAAGACGCCAGCGCCTATCTGTATTGCAGCGAAGCGCATTTCGACGATCACGGCGTACGCGCCAAACTGGTCACGCCCAAGGGCGAGGGCAGCCTGTGCAGTTCGCTGCTCGGGCGCTTCAACCTGAGCAATCTGCTGGCGGTGGTCGGCGCCTTGCTCGGCATGGATTATCCGCTGGACGAAATCCTCAAGGCCCTACCCGCACTGCAAGGCCCTGCTGGGCGCATGCAGCGTCTGGGTGGCGACAAGCAGCCGTTGGTGGTGGTCGATTACGCCCATACCCCGGATGCACTGGAAAAGGTTCTTGGCGCTTTGCGTCCGCATGCCCAGGGCCGTCTGCTCTGTCTGTTCGGCTGTGGCGGCGACCGTGATCGCGGCAAGCGTCCGCTGATGGCCGAAGTGGTCGAGCGCCTGGCCGATGGCGTACTGGTCACCGATGACAATCCGCGCAGCGAAGCGCCGGAGCAGATCTTTGCCGATATCCGTGCGGGCTTCAAAGCCCCGCAGCAGGTTCGCTTCGTTTCCGGTCGTGGCCAGGCCATCGCGCAATTGATCGCCAGTGCCGAGGCAGCGGACGTCATCGTGCTGGCCGGTAAAGGGCATGAGGACTATCAGGAAATCAATGGCGAACGGCAGCCGTTTTCCGATCTGGACGAGGCCGGCAAAGCGCTGGCGGCCTGGGTGGTGAAGCATGCTTAAAGCCTTGCGTTTGAGCGAAATCGCCGCGCCGCTGAACGGCCGCCTGGTCGGTGCGGACGCCCTGTTCGATGCCGTGAGCACCGACAGTCGCGCGATTCAGCCGGGTCAGCTGTTCATTGCCCTGACCGGCCCGCGTTTCGACGGCCACGCCTATCTGGCTGAAGTCGCAGGCAAGGGCGCGGTGGCGGCGCTGGTCGAGCGCGAAGTCGCCGGCGTGGCGCTGCCGCAACTGGTGGTGCGTGACAGCCGCCAAGCGTTGGGGCAGCTCGCCGCCTTGAATCGCAGCGCTTACCACGCGCCGCTGGCCGCCATCACCGGCTCCAGCGGCAAGACCACGGTCAAGGAAATGCTCGCCAGCATCCTGCGCGCTGGCAGCGCCGGCCCGGTACTGGCGACCCGTGGCAATCTGAATAACGACCTGGGCGTGCCGCTGACCTTGCTGGAGCTGGCGCCGGAGCACGTTGGCGCGGTGATCGAACTGGGGGCGTCGCGCATCGGAGAGATCGCCTACACGGTCAACCTGGCTCAGCCGCAGGTCGTCATCATTACCAATGCCGGTACCGCCCATGTTGGCGAATTCGGTGGGACGGAGAAGATCGTCGAGGCCAAGGGCGAGATCCTCGAAGGGCTGCCTGCCAACGGCGTCGCGGTACTCAACCTGGACGATAAGGCCTTTGCCACCTGGCAGGCGCGAGTCCATGCCGGCACAGGCCGCGCGCGCAAGGTGTTGAGCTTCGCCCTGGCCAACGCCGCGGCGGATTTCCAGGCCAGCGACCTGAGCTGCGACGCCCGCGGTTGCCAGGCATTCGAGCTGCACAGCCCGGCTGGTAGCGCGCGGGTTCAACTCAATCTGCTCGGCGAGCATAACGTCGCCAATGCGCTGGCCGCCGCCGCCGCCGCTTTTGCCCTGGGCGTGCCGCTGGTCGGTATCGTCACTGGGCTGGAAACCGTGCAACCGGTCAAAGGCCGCGCCGTAGCTCAGTTGGCGACGAACGGCATGCGCGTCATCGATGACAGCTACAACGCCAACCCGACCTCCATGTGCGCGGCCGTTGATATACTCGCCGGCTTTTCCGGTCGCACCGTTCTGGTGCTCGGGGATATCGGTGAGCTGGGCGATTGGGCCGAGCAGGGCCATCGCGACGTCGGCACCTATGCCGCCGGCAAGGTCGACGCCCTGTATGCCGTGGGCCCGCTGATGGCCCATGCGGTCGCAGCGTTCGGCGCCGGCGCTCGGCACTTTGCCGACCAGGCCAGCCTGATCGTGGCCCTGGGCGCCGAACATGGCAACACCACCATTCTAATTAAGGGTTCGCGCAGCGCGGCGATGGAAAAGGTTGTCGCGGCTTTGTGCGGTACCAGCGAGGGGAGTCACTAAATGCTGCTGCTGCTGGCGGAGTATCTGCAACAGTTCTACAAGGGCTTCGCGGTCTTTCAATACCTGACCCTGCGCGGGATTCTGGGTGTGCTGACCGCGCTGTCGCTGTCGCTGTGGCTGGGTCCGTGGATGATTCGCACCCTGCAGATCCGCCAGATCGGCCAGTCGGTGCGCAACGATGGCCCGCAATCGCACCTGTCGAAATCCGGTACGCCGACCATGGGGGGCGCGCTGATTCTCTCGGCCATCGCCATCAGCACCTTGCTCTGGGCCGATCTGTCCAATCGCTATGTCTGGACCGTACTGATCGTCACGCTGTTGTTCGGTGGCATCGGTTGGGTCGACGACTACCGTAAAGTCATCGAGAAAAACTCGAAAGGCCTGCCAAGCCGCTGGAAGTACTTCTGGCAGTCGGTGTTCGGCCTGGGCGCGGCGATCTTTCTTTATATGACTGCGCCGAGCGCGGTGGAAACCACTCTGATCCTGCCGATGCTGAAAGATGTCAGCATCCCGCTGGGTATTGGCTTCGTGGTGCTGACCTATTTCGTCATCGTCGGTTCGAGCAACGCGGTCAACCTCACCGACGGCCTCGATGGCCTGGCCATCATGCCCACCGTGATGGTCGGCGGCGCGCTGGGCATCTTCTGCTACCTGTCGGGTAACGTGAAGTTCGCCGAATACCTGTTGATTCCCTATGTGCCGGGTTCCGGTGAGCTGATCGTGTTCTGCGCCGCGCTGGTCGGTGCAGGTCTGGGTTTCCTCTGGTTCAACACCTACCCGGCGCAGGTCTTCATGGGCGATGTCGGCGCGCTGGCGCTGGGCGCGGCGCTGGGCACCATTGCCGTGATCGTCCGCCAGGAGATCGTGCTGTTCATCATGGGCGGCGTGTTCGTGATGGAAACCCTGTCGGTGGTGATCCAGGTCGCTTCGTTCAAGCTGACCGGCAAGCGCGTGTTCCGCATGGCGCCGATTCATCACCATTTCGAACTCAAAGGCTGGCCGGAGCCGCGCGTGATCGTGCGCTTCTGGATCATCACCGTGATTCTGGTGTTGATCGGTCTCGCCACCCTGAAACTGCGTTAAGGACGAGGAGCCCATGAGCCTGATCGTTTCTGACCACTTCCGCATTGTTGTCGGCCTCGGCAAGAGCGGCATGTCGCTGGTGCGCTTCCTGGCGCGCCAGGGCATCCGCTTTGCCGTGGCCGACACGCGCGAGAACCCGCCGGAGCTGGCCACTATCCGTGCCCAGTACCCGCAGGTGGAAGTGCGTTGTGGCGAGCTGGACGTGGAGTTCCTGTGCCGGGCCGACGAGCTCTACGTCAGCCCCGGTCTGGCCCTGGCCACGCCGGCGCTGCAACAAGCGGCGGCGCGTGGCGTGAAGCTGCTGGGCGATATCGAATTGTTCGCGCGCCACGCCAAGGCACCGATCATTGCCATTACCGGTTCCAACGCGAAAAGCACTGTCACCACTCTGGTGGGTGAGATGGCAGTGGCTGCCGGCAAGCGGGTCGCCGTCGGCGGCAACCTTGGCACGCCGGCATTGGATCTGCTGCAGGATGACATCGAGCTGTATGTGCTCGAGCTGTCCAGCTTCCAGTTGGAAACCACTGATCAGCTGAATGCCGAAGTGGCCACCGTACTGAATATCAGCGAAGACCACATGGACCGCTACAGCGGCCTGCCGGCCTATCACCAGGCCAAGCACCGGATCTTCCGCGGCGCGCGTCAGGTGCTGGTGAATCGCCAGGATGGCCTGTCGCGTCCGCTTATCGGCGAGCAGGTGCCGTGCTGGACCTTCGGTTTGAACAAGCCGGACTTCAAGGGTTTTGGCTTGATTGACGAAGACGGTGAGAAATTTCTGGCCTTCCAGTTCGAGCCACTGATGTCGGTGCGTGAACTGAAAGTCCGGGGTGCGCATAACCAGGCCAATGCCTTGGCCGCTCTGGCGCTCGGTCATGCGGCCGGCCTGCCGTTCGCGCCGATGCTGCAGGCGTTGCGCGCCTTCACCGGCCTGGCGCATCGTTGCCAATGGCTGCGCGAGCACGCCGGGGTCAGCTACTACGACGACTCCAAGGCCACCAATGTCGGCGCCGCTCTGGCGGCCATCGAAGGCCTGGGCGCGGATATCGCCGGCAAGCTGGTGTTGGTGGCCGGTGGCGATGGCAAGGGTGCCGACTTCTCGGCCTTGCGTGCGCCGGTCGGCCAGTATTGCCGCGCGGTCGTGCTCCTCGGCCGCGATGCCGAGCGGCTCGCAACAGCGCTTGAAGGGGCCGGCGTGCCGCTGCGTCGCGTGCAACGCCTCGACGAAGCCGTGCAGTTGGCCGCCGAGTTGGCCCGGGACGGCGATGCCGTGCTGTTGTCGCCAGCCTGCGCGAGCCTGGATATGTTCAAGAATTTCGAAGAGCGCGGGCGCTTGTTTGCCCAAGCGGTGGAGGCGCTCTCCTGATGCTGACTGCGCTGCTTGGCATCCTCCGTCCTTACCCGTCGCCACTGTTCAGTCGGCGCGGCATCGACCTGGATTTCCCGCTGCTGGCGGGCTGCCTGGCGTTGCTCGGCCTGGGCCTGGTGATGATCACCTCGGCCTCCTCGGAAGTGGCATCGGTGCAATCGGGCAATCCGCTGTACCACATGATCCGTCACCTGATTTACGCCGTGATCGGCGTCGGTGCTGCGGGCCTGATGATGATCATTCCGCTCGCGACCTGGCAGCGCATGGGCTGGCTGTTGCTGGTCGCGGCCTTCGGTCTGCTGGTGCTGGTGCTGGTGCCGGGCATCGGTCGGGAAGTGAACGGTTCGATGCGCTGGATCGGCTTCGGTGCCTTCAACGTGCAGCCTTCGGAAATCGCCAAGGTTTTCGTGGTGCTCTATCTCGCCGGCTACCTGGTGCGTCGCCAGGAAGAAGTGCGCGAGAGCTGGATGGGTTTCTTCAAGCCTTTCGTCGTGCTGTTGCCGATGGCCGGCCTGCTGCTGCTGGAACCGGACTTCGGCGCCACGGTGGTGATGATGGGCGCCGCCGCGGCGATGCTGTTCCTCGGGGGCGTGGGGCTGTTCCGCTTCTCGCTGATGGTCGCCCTGGCGGTCGGCGCGGTGTTCGTGCTGGTGCAGACCCAGGAATACCGCCTGCAGCGTCTGATCACCTTCACCGATCCCTGGGCCGATCAGTTCGGTTCCGGCTACCAGTTGACCCAGGCGCTGATCGCCTTCGGGCGCGGCGAATGGCTGGGCGTCGGCCTGGGCAACAGCATCCAGAAGCAGTTCTACCTGCCGGAAGCCCATACCGACTTCGTGTTCGCGGTGCTGGCCGAAGAGCTGGGCCTGGTCGGCGCGTTGGCCACCGTTGGCCTGTTCGTCTTCGTCAGTGTGCGAGCCCTGTATATCGGCTTGTGGGCGGAGAAGGCCAAGCAGTTCTTCGCCGCCTATGTCGCCTACGGCCTGGCCTTCCTCTGGATCGGCCAGTTTCTGATCAATATCGGCGTGAACGTCGGCCTGTTGCCGACCAAGGGCCTGACCCTGCCCTTCCTCAGCTACGGCGGCAGTTCGCTGGTGATCTGCTGCGCCTGCCTCGGCTTGTTGCTGCGCATCGAGTGGGAGCGGCGCACGGTGCTGGGCAGCGAGGATGTCGATTTCGTCGAGAGCGACTTCGCCGAAGACCTCCCCAAGAAAAAGAGCCTGCCCGAGGAGGTCGTCCATGGCCGCTAATATTCTGATCATGGCCGGTGGTACCGGTGGGCACGTATTCCCGGCGCTGGCCTGCGCGCGTGAGTTCCAGGCGCGCGGCTACAGCGTGCATTGGCTGGGTACGCCGCGGGGCATCGAGAACGAATTGGTGCCGCAGGCCGGCCTGCAACTGCACCTGATCAACGTCAGCGGGCTGCGCGGCAAGGGCGTTCTGGCGTTGCTGAAAGCGCCGTTCAGCCTGGTTCGGGCCTTGTTCCAGGCACGTAGCATCGTGCGTAAGTTGCGCCCGGTGTGCGTGCTCGGGATGGGTGGTTATGTCACCGGCCCGGGCGGGTTGGCGGCGAAACTGGCCGGCGTGCCGTTGATCATCCACGAACAGAACGCGGTGGCCGGTACGGCCAACCGTAGCCTGGTGCGCTTCGCGACCCGCGTCTGCGAGGCCTTTCCGAATACCTTCAGCGCTTCGAGCAAGCGTCGCACCACCGGGAATCCGGTGCGCGAAGAGCTGTTCCTGGAAACGCCGCGTCCGGCTCTGCATAACCGCAAGCTGCGCCTGCTGATCCTCGGCGGCAGCCTGGGGGCCGAGCCGTTGAACAAGCTGCTGCCGGAAGCCCTGGGTGAAGTGCCGGCCGAGTTGCGTCCGGAAGTGGTTCACCAGGCTGGCAAGCAACACGACGAGGTGACGGCCGATCGCTATCGCGCCGCTGGCGTGCAGGCGCACGTCGCCCCCTTCATCCAGGACATGGCCGGCGCCTATGCCTGGGCCGACCTGGTGGTGTGCCGCGCAGGCGCGTTGACCATCAGCGAACTGGCCGCTGCCGGGCTGCCATCGATGCTGGTGCCATTGCCGCACGCCATCGACGATCACCAGACCCGCAATGCCGACTATCTGGCGCGGGAGGGCGCTGCCTTCCTGCTGCCGCAAGCGACGACCGGCGCCGCCGAATTGGCCGAGCGCCTGACCGAGGTTTTGATGCATCCCGAACGACTGATCTATATGGCGAGCACTGCCCGCCGCCTGTCCAAACCTGACGCGACCCGCACCGTGGTCGAGATCTGCCTGGAGGTGGCCCGTGGTTGAGAGCCAGAAAGCCTTCCCGCAACCGGAAATGCGCCGCATCCGTCGCATTCACTTCGTCGGCATCGGCGGCGCCGGCATGTGCGGCATCGCCGAGGTGTTGCTGAACCTCGGTTACCAGGTTTCCGGCTCCGACCTCAAGGGCTCGGCGGTGACCGAGCGCCTGGAGAGTTTCGGCGCACAGATCTTCATCGGCCACCGCGCCGAGAACGTCGAGAGCGCCGATGTGCTGGTGGTGTCCAGTGCGATCAATACGGCCAACCCGGAAGTGGCCACTGCCCTTGAGCGCCGTATCCCGGTGGTGCCGCGGGCGGAAATGCTGGCCGAGCTGATGCGCTACCGCCACGGCATCGCCGTTGCCGGCACCCACGGCAAGACCACCACCACCAGCCTGATCGCCTCGGTGTTCGCCGCCGGCGGCCTGGACCCGACCTTCGTGATCGGTGGGCGCCTGAACGCCGCCGGTACCAACGCCCAGCTCGGCACCAGCCGTTACCTGGTGGCCGAGGCCGACGAGAGCGACGCCAGCTTCCTGCACCTGCAGCCGATGGTCGCCGTGGTCACCAATATCGACATGGACCACATGAGCACCTACGAAGGGGACTTCAACAAGCTGAAGAAAACCTTCGTCGAGTTCCTTCACAACCTGCCGTTCTACGGCTTGGCCGTGGTCTGCGTGGACGATCCGGTGGTACGCGAGATCCTGCCGCTGATTGCCCGTCCGACCATGACCTACGGCCTCAGCGAAGACGCTGACGTGCGCGCCATCAATATTCGCCAGGACGGCATGCTGACCTACTTCACCGTGCTGCGTGCCGGGCGCGAGCCGCTGGCGGTCTCGGTCAACATGCCGGGCAACCACAACGTTCTGAACGCCTTGGCCACCATTGCCATCGCCACCGACGAAGGCATCACCGACGAGGCCATCTTCCAGGGCTTGTCGGGCTTCCAGGGGGTCGGTCGGCGCTTCCAGGTATACGGCGATCTGCCGGTGGAAGGTGGCAGCGTGATGTTGGTCGACGACTACGGTCACCACCCGCGCGAAGTCGCCGCGGTGATCAAGGCTGTGCGTGGTGGTTGGCCGGAGCGCCGTCTGGTGATGGTCTACCAGCCGCACCGGTTCAGTCGCACCCGCGACCTGTATGAGGATTTCGTCCAGGTCCTGGCCGATGCCAATGTGCTGCTGCTGATGGAGGTCTACCCGGCCGGCGAAGAACCGATCCCCGGTGCGGACAGCCGACACCTGTGTCACAGCATCCGCCAGCGTGGCCAGCTCGACCCGATCTATATCGAGCGCGGCACCGAGTTGGCGCCGCTGGTCAAGCCGCTGCTGCGTGCCGGCGACATCCTGCTGTGCCAGGGCGCCGGCGATATCGGCGGTCTGGCCCCGCAACTGTTGAAAAGTCCGTTGTTTGCGGGTGGCGAGTCGGCCGCCGCGAGGAAGTCCAAATGAGTCGCGAATTGAAATCCAACCTGGCCCCTGAGGCCTTTGGCCGCGTCGCCGTGCTGTTCGGTGGCAAGAGCGCCGAGCGTCCGGTCTCGCTGAAGTCCGGCAATGCCGTACTGGAAGCGCTGCAGGGCGCCGGCGTGGACGCCTTCGGGATCGACGTTGGCGATGATTTCCTGCAGCGCCTGGTCAGCGAAAAGATTGATCGCGCCTTTATCGTGCTGCACGGTCGTGGCGGCGAAGATGGCAGCATGCAGGGCCTGCTGGAGTGCCTCGGCATTCCTTACACCGGCAGCGGCGTGTTGGCCTCGGCACTGGCCATGGACAAACTGCGGACCAAACAGGTCTGGCAGAGCCTCGGGCTGTCGACGCCGCGGCACGCGGTGCTGGCCAGCGCCGATGACTGCCGGTCGGCGGTTGCGGAACTGGGCTTCCCCTTGATCGTCAAACCGGCCCATGAAGGTTCCAGTATCGGTATGGCCAAGGTGAACAGCGTCGACGAATTGATCGTCGCCTGGCAGGCCGCCTGCACGTTCGACTCCCAGGTGCTGGTCGAGCAGTGGATTCACGGCCCGGAATACACCATCGCCGTGCTGCGTGGCGAAGTGCTGCCGCCGATTGGCCTGGGCACGCCGCACAGTTTCTATGACTACGACGCCAAGTACCTGGCCTCTGATACCCAGTACCGTATTCCCTGCGGGCTGGATGCCGCGAAAGAACAGGAGTTGAAAGACCTCACCGCCCGCGCCTGCGAGGCCGTGGGTATCCAGGGCTGGGCCCGCGCCGACGTGATGCAGGACGCCGCCGGCAAGTTCTGGCTGCTGGAAGTGAATACCGTACCGGGCATGACCGATCACAGCCTGGTTCCGATGGCCGCTCGCGCCGCCGGTCTGGATTTCCAGCAGTTGGTGCTGGCGATTCTGGCCGACAGCGTTGAGGCGCGAGGTTAAGACCATGCACGGCGCCACGCTCCGTCATCAGCAACCCGCCACCGGCCGCGTTCCACCGCGCAAGCCGGCACAGCGGGGTGCCAGCCGGATGGTGGCCAAGGAACCCTTGTCGGTACGCATGCCGAAGCCGAACTTTGCCTTGATCAAGCGTGTGCTCTGGCCGTTGCTGCTGTTGGTGCTGGGCTTTGGCACCTACGAGTTGGCGCAGCGCCTGTTGCCCTATGCCGACCGGCCGATCACCAAGATCAGCGTCAAGGGCGAGCTCAGCTACATCAGCCAGCAAGCCGTGCAGCAACGTATCGCGCCCTATGTGGCGGCGAGCTTCTTCACCGTCGACCTGGCCGGCATGCGCTCGGAGCTGGAGCAGATGCCCTGGATCGCCCATGCCGAAGTACGCCGTGTGTGGCCGGACAGCGTGTCGATCCGCCTGGAAGAGCAGCTGCCGGTAGCCCGTTGGGGCGATGAAGCCTTGCTCAACAATCAGGGCCAGGCGTTTACCCCGCGCGAGCTGGCCAATTACGAAAACCTGCCGCAGTTGGTGGGCCCGCAGCGCGCCCAGGAGCAGGTGATGCAGCAGTACCAGATGCTCAGCCAAATGCTGCGGCCACTGGGTTTCTCCGTCGCCCGGCTGGAGTTGCGCGAGCGCGGCAGCTGGTTCCTCAGCACCGGCGTGAACAGCACCGGGCAGAGCATTGAACTGCTGCTGGGACGCGATCATCTGGTGGAGAAAATGCGTCGTTTCGTCGCCATCTACGAAAAGAATTTGAAAGAACAGATCGCAAATATTTCGCGCATCGACCTGCGTTACTCCAACGGCCTGGCCGTTGCGTGGCGTGAGCCGGTAGCGCCGGCGGCGGATAAAACCGTCGCTCTGAAGTGAATCAGGAGAAGGCAAGCAACATGGCAAACGTGCAGAGCGGCAAGATGATCGTCGGCCTCGATATCGGCACCTCCAAGGTGGTGGCGCTGGTGGGCGAGGTTACGGCTGACGGCCAGCTGGAAATCGTTGGCATCGGTACCCACCCCTCGCGCGGCCTGAAGAAGGGCGTGGTGGTGAATATCGAGTCCACGGTGCAGTCGATCCAGCGCGCGATCGAAGAAGCGCAGATGATGGCCGGGTGCCGGATCCACTCGGCATTCGTCGGTGTGGCCGGCAGCCACATTCGCAGCCTCAACTCCCACGGCATCGTCGCTATCCGCGACCGTGAAGTCAGCCAGGCCGACCTCGAGCGCGTGCTGGATGCCGCACAAGCCGTGGCGATCCCGGCGGATCAGCGCGTGCTGCACACGCTGGCGCAGGATTACGTGATCGATAACCAGGAAGGCGTGCGCGAGCCGCTGGGCATGTCCGGTGTACGCCTGGAGGCCAAGGTGCATGTGGTGACCTGCGCGGTGAATGCGGCGCAGAACATCGAGAAGTGCGTGCGCCGCTGTGGCCTGGAAATCGACGACATCATTCTCGAACAACTGGCTTCCGCCTACGCGGTGTTGACCGATGACGAGAAGGAGCTGGGTGTCTGCCTGGTGGACATCGGCGGCGGCACCACCGATATCGCGATCTTCACCGAAGGCGCCATCCGCCACACCGCAGTGATCCCGATCGCGGGCGACCAGGTCACCAACGACATCGCCATGGCCCTGCGCACGCCGACCCAATATGCCGAAGAGATCAAGATTCGTTATGCGTGCGCCCTGGCCAAGCTGGCAGGTGCCGGCGAGACCATCAAGGTTCCCAGCGTTGGCGATCGCCCGCCGCGGGACCTGTCCCGGCAGTCGCTTGCCGAGGTCGTGGAGCCGCGTTACGACGAGCTCTTCACCTTGGTACAGGCCGAATTGCGGCGCAGTGGCTACGAGGACTTGATCCCGGCCGGGATCGTCCTTACCGGCGGTACCGCGAAGATGGAAGGCGCCGTTGAGCTGGCCGAAGAGATTTTTCACATGCCGGTGCGTTTAGGTGTGCCGCACAGCGTCAAGGGACTGGCCGATGTCGTACGTAACCCCATTTATTCAACAGGCGTGGGCCTGCTGCTGTACGGGCTGCAAAAGCAGAACGACGGCGTCTCCATGTCTGGCATTAGCAGTAGCTATAGCGATGAACCCAAGACACCTGTACTGGAGCGACTGAAGCGTTGGGTCCAGGGCAATTTTTGATGTTAAACCGCGTGTGCTGTAGGCGTTACAACTAGAAAGCAAAGGAGAGGGGACCATGTTCGAGCTCGTAGACAATATCCCGCAGAGTGCAGTCATCAAAGTAATCGGCGTGGGTGGCGGTGGTGGTAATGCCGTCAACCACATGGCCAAAAACAACATCGAAGGCGTCGAGTTCATCTGCGCCAACACCGATGCACAGGCATTGAAAAATGTCGGTGCGCGCACCGTTCTGCAACTGGGCACTGGTGTGACCAAGGGCCTGGGCGCTGGCGCCAACCCGGAAGTCGGCCGTCAAGCCGCGCTGGAAGACCGTGAGCGTATCGCTGAAGTGTTGCAAGGCTGCGACATGGTCTTCATCACCACCGGCATGGGCGGCGGCACCGGTACCGGTGCGGCACCGATCATCGCCGAAGTGGCCAAGGAAATGGGTATCCTCACCGTTGCCGTGGTGACCCGTCCGTTCCCGTTCGAAGGCCGCAAGCGCATGCTGATCGCCGAAGAAGGCATCCGCGCGCTGTCCTTGAGCGTCGACTCGTTGATCACCATTCCCAACGAGAAGCTGCTGACCATCCTCGGTAAAGACGCCAGCCTGCTGTCCGCCTTCGCCAAGGCCGATGATGTATTGGCCGGTGCCGTGCGCGGTATCTCCGACATCATCAAGCGTCCGGGCATGATCAACGTCGATTTCGCCGACGTGAAAACCGTGATGAGCGAAATGGGCATGGCGATGATGGGGACTGGCTGCGCCAGTGGCCCGAACCGCGCCCGTGAAGCGACCGAAGCCGCTATCCGCAACCCGCTGCTGGAAGATGTGAACCTGCAGGGCGCGCGTGGCATCCTGGTGAACATCACCGCCGGTCCTGACCTGTCCCTGGGTGAGTACTCCGACGTGGGTAACATCATCGAACAGTTCGCTTCCGAGCACGCCACTGTGAAAGTGGGCACCGTGATCGACCCGGACATGCGCGATGAGCTGCACGTGACCGTTGTCGCAACAGGCCTGGGTGCGAAAATCGAGAAGCCGGTCAAGGTTATCGACAACACCGTGCAGCCGGCTGCCGTTTCGGCCTCTGCCGCACGTCAGGAACAGCCTTCGGTCAACTACCGCGATCTGGACCGTCCGACCGTGATGCGCAATCAGGCTCACGCCGGCGCGGCCACTGCGGCCAAGCTGAATCCGCACGACGACCTGGACTATCTGGATATCCCAGCCTTCCTGCGTCGCCAGGCTGATTGATGAAATGTATCAGGAGTATTGGGGTGATTGGTGTTCAGCAAAGGCCGGTTCTGCTATCATCGCCGGCCATTGTTGAAAACAATTCGCAACTAGTGCTATAGCGGCCAAAGCCATGATCAGACAACGCACCCTGAAGAACATCATCCGCGCCACTGGCGTCGGCCTGCATTCCGGGGAAAAGGTTTACCTGACCCTGAAGCCGGCACCGGTGGATACCGGAATCGTGTTTCGTCGTACCGACTTGGACCCCGTCGTGGAAATATGCGCGCGGGCTGAAAACGTCGGTGAAACCACCATGTCGACCACGTTGATTAATGGTGATGTGAAGGTGGATACCGTGGAGCACCTGCTTTCGGCCATGGCTGGCCTGGGCATCGATAACGCCTACGTCGAGCTCTCCGCGTCCGAAGTGCCGATCATGGATGGCAGTGCTGGGCCCTTTGTATTCCTGATTCAATCCGCCGGTCTGCAGGAGCAGGAAGCGGCCAAGAAATTCATCCGCATCAAGCGTGAAGTGACAGTGGAAGAGGGCGACAAGCGCGCCACTTTCGTGCCCTTCGACGGTTTCAAGGTGAGTTTCGAGATCGATTTCGACCATCCGGTTTTCCGCAATCGCACGCAGAGTGCGACGGTGGACTTCTCCAGCACCTCCTTCGTCAAAGAAGTGAGCCGTGCGCGGACTTTCGGTTTTATGAGTGACATCGAGCACCTGCGTTCGCAGAACCTGGCGCTCGGCGGCAGCGTGGAAAACGCCATCGTGGTCGATGAGTTTCGCGTGCTTAACGAAGACGGCCTGCGTTACGAGGACGAATTCGTCAAACACAAGATCCTCGATGCCATTGGCGATCTCTACCTGCTGGGTAACAGTCTGATTGGCGAGTTCCGTGGCTTCAAGTCGGGGCATGCACTGAACAACCGTCTACTGCGCGCGTTGATCGAGCAGACCGATGCGTGGGAAGTGGTGACCTTCGACGACGTGAAGAGCGCGCCGATCTCGTACATGCGTCCGGTTGCGGCCGGTTAAGCAACACTCTCTCTCTTTTGCTTTTTTTGAAGGCCACCTCCGGGTGGCTTTTTTTTGCCTTGAGTTTGAGCGCGGAAGAGGTGGGCTTAGTGCTTCAACCCAGCCTACCGAACGTGCTTGGCTAGCCGTTCCAGGGCGGCGCGCAGGCCAGGGTCGGTAATGCCCTCGGCAATCTCCTGGATGCCGTCGGCGCTGTCCTGCGACAGCTCCATGGTATGGCCCTTGAGCTGTGCGATGGCCACCGGTGGCTGTACCTTGAACAGGATACGGTTCAGGTTGCTGAACTCGTCGAAGGCCTGCAGCTGGCGTTGCAGGCGTCGTTGCTGATAACGCAGGCGCGTGGCCCAATGGCCATCGGTGACGATCAACAACAGGCAGCCTTCGCGCCACGAAGCCACGTGACAATGCTCGCGGGCGGCCGGCTGCAGTTGGCTTTCCAGCAGGCGTTGCAGGTTGCCGAGGCGCTGGGCCTGCTTGAACAGTGCTTGCAGGGGCTTGGCATCGCGCAGCAGCGCGGCGGGAGCTCGGGCCGGTAACGGGCGAAAAGCCATGACGGAGTGCCTGAGGTTGCAGAGCTGTCATGGTAGCAGAAAGGTCGCGCTCTTCAGCCTTTCATGCAGGTCGTTGTCGGCGCGATACGCTTTCGCGCGCACACGCGCAGGGCTTGATTTCGCGGTCGGCGGCTCCATATAGGTACAACGGGAAAGTTCAGCTTGGCTATGCACATTCCAGCGCGCGTCAGCGTTGTTCCGTGTGCGTGGAGTTGACTGTACGGTCAGCCGAAGCTGCAGGCGCCACAGGTGCTGGCACACTGAAACAACGCTACTTTCCTCATCAACGTTTCCGGGTAGAATGCCCGCTTCGCAAGCAGCCATGAGGGCTGCGCGGGCGACTCACGGGGCCGCCCTCCATCCATACGTGTGGAAGATCCTGCCGATATGTTTGCGCCTTTGTTGAAAAAGCTCTTTGGAAGCAAGAACGAGCGCGAAGTGAAGCGCATGCTCAAGACGGTGCAAGCCGTTAATTCGTTCGAGGAGCAGATGCTGGCGCTCTCGGATGAGCAGTTGCGCGCCAAAACCGAAGAGTTCAAGGCCCGTCTGGGCAAAGGCGAAACCCTTGATCAGCTGCTGCCCGAAGCCTTCGCCGTGGCCCGTGAGGCCGGCAAGCGGGTCATGGGCATGCGTCACTTCGATGTGCAGCTGATCGGCGGCTCGACCTTGCACGAAGGCAAGATCGCCGAAATGCGCACCGGTGAAGGCAAGACCCTGGTGGCGACGCTGGCGGTCTACCTGAACGCGCTGTCCGGCAAGGGCGTGCACGTGGTCACGGTCAACGATTACCTGGCCCGCCGCGATGCCAACTGGATGCGCCCGCTGTATGAATTCCTCGGCCTCTCCGTCGGCATCGTCAGCCCGTTCCAGCCGCCGGAAGAGAAGCGTGCCGCCTACGCCGCCGACATCACCTACGGCACCAACAACGAATACGGTTTCGACTACCTGCGCGACAACATGGCGTTCAGTCTGGAAGAGAAGTACCAGCGCGAGCTGAACTTCGCCGTGATCGACGAAGTCGACTCGATCCTGATCGACGAAGCCCGTACGCCGCTGATCATTTCCGGTCAGGCGGAAGACAGCTCCAAGCTCTACATGCAGGTCAACCTGCTGATTCCTCGTCTCAAGCAGCACATCGAGGAAGAAGAAGGCGTCGTCACTCAGGAAGGCCATTACTCGGTCGATGAGAAAACCCGCCAGGTCGAGCTGAACGAGCAGGGTCACCAGTTCATCGAGGACATGCTGACCCAGGCCGGCCTGCTGGCCGAAGGCGAGAGCCTGTACTCCGCACACAACCTCGGTCTGTTGACCCACGTGTATGCCGGCCTGCGCGCGCACAAGCTGTTCCAGCGCAACGTCGAATACATCGTGCAGAATGATCAGGTCCTGCTGGTCGATGAGCACACCGGCCGCACCATGCCGGGCCGTCGCCTGTCCGAAGGCCTGCACCAGGCCATCGAAGCCAAGGAAGGTCTGAGCATCCAGGCCGAAAGCCAGACGCTGGCCTCGACCACCTTCCAGAACTACTTCCGCCTCTACAACAAACTGTCCGGCATGACCGGTACGGCCGACACCGAAGCGTTCGAATTCCACCAGATCTACGGCCTGGCCGTGGTGGTGATTCCGCCGAACAAGCCGCTGGCCCGTAAGGACTTCAACGACCTGGTTTACCTGACCCAGGAAGAGAAGTACGCCGCCATCGTCGCCGATATCAAGGAAAGCCAGGCGGTCGGGCGTCCGGTGCTGGTGGGCACGGCCTCGATCGAAAGCTCGGAGTACGTGTCCCAGCTGCTGACCAAGGAAGGTATCGAGCACAAGGTGCTCAACGCCAAGTTCCACGAGAAGGAAGCTGAAATCATCGCCCAGGCCGGCCGGCCCGGCGGGCTGACCATCGCCACCAACATGGCCGGTCGTGGTACCGACATCCTCCTGGGCGGCAACTGGGAAGTCGAAGTCGCGGCGCTGGAAGATGCGACGCCCGAGCAGATCGCGCAGATCAAGGCCGATTGGCACAAACGTCACCAGATGGTGATCGAGTCCGGTGGCCTGCATGTGATCGCCTCCGAGCGGCATGAATCGCGCCGTATCGACAACCAACTGCGTGGCCGCTCCGGTCGTCAAGGCGACCCGGGCTCCAGCCGCTTCTATCTGTCGCTGGAAGACAATCTGATGCGCATCTTCGCCTCGGACCGGGTGAAGAACTTCATGAAGGCCCTGGGCATGCAGTCCGGCGAGGCGATCGAGCACCGCATGGTGAGTAACGCCATCGAGAAGGCTCAGCGCAAAGTCGAAGGGCGCAACTTCGACATGCGTAAGCAACTGCTCGAATTCGACGACGTGGCGAACGAGCAGCGCAAAGTGATCTATCACATGCGCAACAGCTTGCTGGCCGCCACCGATATTGGCGAAACCATCGTCGACTTCCGCCAGGAAGTGCTGGATAACACCATCAGCCAGCACATCCCGCCGCAATCGCTGCCGGAGCAGTGGAACGTGCCGGCCCTGGAAGCTGCGTTGTTCAGCGATTTCAGCATCAAGCTGCCGATCCAGCAGTGGCTCGACGACGACGCCCATCTGTACGAAGAGCCGCTGCGCGAGAAGATCCTCGCCGCGCTGCTCGAGGCCTACAGCGAGAAAGAAGACCAGGCCAGCGCCGAGGCGCTGCGCACCTTCGAGAAGCAGATTTTGCTGCGCGTGCTGGACGACCTGTGGAAAGACCACCTGTCGACCATGGATCACCTGCGTCACGGTATTCACCTGCGTGGCTATGCGCAGAAGAACCCGAAGCAGGAGTACAAGCGCGAATCCTTCACCCTGTTCCAGGAATTGCTCGACTCGATCAAGCGCGACACCATTCGCGTGCTGTCCCACGTTCAGGTCCGGCGCGAAGATCCGGCCGAAGAAGAGGCGCGTCTGCGCCACGAAGCCGAGCAACTGGCGCAGCGTATGCAGTTCCAGCACGCCGAGGCCTCGGGCCTGGAACCGCTGCAGCAGGCCGAGCCCGAAGGCGAATTGGCCGTGGCCACTTTTGCGCCCGTGCGCAATGAGCAGAAAATCGGCCGCAACGAGCTGTGCTACTGCGGTTCGGGCAAGAAGTACAAACATTGCCATGGGCAAATCAGCTAAGGCTGATTAGTCTGTGGCTCAACGCCGCGACCGGCTTAGCCGCTCGCGGCGTTTTTGGCTCAATCTGCGCTGCGGCGCAGTTTTCAATTCTAGTGTTTCTGCCAAGGAGCTCCCTCCATGCCTGTCGGTCTCGGCCCTCTGCCCACCCTGCACCCGGTTTCCGGTTTTGAACTCGGCATCGCTTCTGCCGGCATCAAGCGCGCTGGGCGCAAGGATGTGGTGGTCATGCGCTGCGCCGAAGGCTCAAGCGTAGCGGGCGTGTTCACCCTGAATGCGTTTTGCGCGGCGCCGGTGATCCTGGCCAAGAAGCGCGTGCTCGGCGAAGTGCGTTACCTGCTGACCAATACCGGCAATGCCAATGCCGGCACGGGCGAGCCCGGCCTGCTGGCGGCGACCCGCACTTGCGCCAAGTTGGCGACGCTGGCGGGTGTGGCGGAGAGTGCGGTACTGCCATTCTCCACCGGGGTGATCGGCGAGCCGCTGCCAGTGGAGAAGATCGAGGGCGCCCTGGAAGCTGCCCTGGCGGATCTGGCCGTGAACAACTGGGAGGCGGCGGCCACTGGCATCATGACCACCGACACCCTGCCCAAGGGCGCCAGCCGTCAGTTCGTGCATGACGGCGTGACCGTGACGGTGACCGGCATCAGCAAAGGCGCCGGGATGATCAAGCCGAACATGGCGACCATGCTCGGCTACATCGCCACCGACGCCAAGGTCGCCCAGGGCGTGCTGCAGGACCTGCTGCGCGATGCGGCGAACAAATCCTTCAACCGCATCACCATCGACGGCGATACCTCGACCAACGATTGCTGCATCCTGGTCGCCACCGGCCAAGCCCAACTGCCGGAAGTGACCCAGGCCAGTGGCGCATTGTTCGCCGAGCTCAAGCAGGCGGTGCTGGAGGTATCCATGGAGTTGGCCCAGGCCATCGTGCGCGATGGCGAAGGCGCGACCAAGTTCGTCACCGTGCAGGCCAACGGCGGTGCGACCCATCAAGAGTGCCTGGACGTTGCTTATGCCGTGGCCCACTCGCCGCTGATCAAGACCGCGCTGTTCGCCTCCGACCCGAACTGGGGGCGGATTCTCGCGGCCGTCGGTCGCGCCGGCGTGGCGCAGTTGGATGTGAGCAAGATCGACGTGTTTCTCGGTGATGTGTGTATCGCCAGCCGTGGTTGCCGTGCAGCGAGCTACACCGAAGAGCAAGGGGCTGCGGTGATGGCCGAAGAAGAGATCGGCATCCGCATCGAACTGGGGCGCGGCACGTGCAGCGAGACGATCTGGACCACCGACCTGTCCCACGAGTACGTGCGCATCAACGCCGAATACCGTTCCTGATTGCCGAAGGCAGCAGGCGCCGAGCCCGGTTTGCCTGCTGCCGCCGCGCTTTCTCTGTGCCACGCTGTGGCGCGCTTAAGTGCCTGCCGCCAGGCGGTTATTCCAGGCGCTTATCCCCGCATGAATAATCGGAATTTGCCCTGAGCCCGGGCGCTGCCTATTGTCGCAGTTCGTTCAATCAACTTCAGAATAGGTGGCGCGCATGGCTTTATCACTGCTGATCGGCGACAAGACGTATTCTTCCTGGTCGCTGCGGGCGGCGCTGGCGTTGGAGCTGACGGGTGCGCCCTACACCGAGTTGTTGATTCGGCTGAATCAGGCGGATACCCGCGCGCGGATTCTCGAGCATTCGCCGACCGCTAAAGTGCCCTTGCTGAAGACCGAAGAGGGTTCGATCTGGGACTCGCTGGCGATCAGTGAATACCTTGCCGAGCGCTTCCCCGAGGCGCATCTGTGGCCGCGCGGGCAATATGCGCGGGCCGTCGCACGCAGTGCCTGCGCGGAGATGCACAGTGGTTTCGTCGCACTGCGCACACATATGCCGATGGATCTCAAGCGCGCTCAGGTATTGGCCGAGATCCCGGTCGACGTGCAGGCTGACATCGAGCGCATCGTCGCGTTGTGGGCGCGATGCCGCGCCGAGTTCGGTCAGGACGGTCCGTTCCTGTTTGGCCATGCCAGTTTGGCCGATGCTTTTTTCGCCCCGGTGGCCGCCCGCTTGCGCAGCTATCAGGTAGCGCTGCCGGCAGAGGCGGCGGCCTATGTAGAAACCATTTACCAGTGGCCGGCCTTTAAGGGCTGGTACCAGGCAGCACTTGAGGAACGCGCGGCGTGAAACGAGTTCATGTGGCAGCAGCAGTGATCCGTGGCGCGGAGGGGCGCATCCTGCTGGCCCGGCGCCCGGCGGATAAGCACCAGGGCGGCCTGTGGGAGTTTCCCGGCGGCAAGGTGGAAGAGGGCGAGTCGGTGGCGGCGGCGCTGCAGCGCGAATTGGCCGAAGAGCTGGGTATCCAGGTCAGCGCTGCACGGCCATTGATCCAGGTGCAGCACGACTATGCGGACAAGCACGTATTGCTGGATGTCTGGGAAGTCTCGGCCTTCACGGGCGAACCCCATGGCGCCGAGGGCCAGCCGCTGGCCTGGGTCAGCGCCAAGCAGCTGGTCGATTACGAGTTTCCCGCCGCGAACCGGCCGATAGTGGCTGCCGCGCGTCTGCCGCAGCATTACCTGATCACCCCGGAGAATCTCGAGCCGCAAGCCCTGTTGCGCGGCCTGAAAGCCGCTCTGGAAAGCGGTATCCGCCTGGTGCAGCTGCGTGCGCCAAACATGTACGACCCGCAGTACCGCGATTTGGCGGTGGATGCCGTCGGCCTGTGTGCCGGCCGTGCCCAGTTGATGCTCAAGGGCCCGCTGGAATGGCTGGGCGACTTTCCCGCGGCGGGCTGGCACCTGACCTCGACCCAGCTGCGCAAGCTGGTCAGCGGCGGCCGGCCGTTCCCGGCGGCGCGCTGGCTGGCGGCCTCCTGCCACGATGCCGAAGAGTTGGCGCTGGCGGCGCAGATGGGGGTGGATTTCGTCACCCTGTCGCCCGTGCAGGCCACCCAGACCCACCCCGAGGCGCAGCCGTTGGGCTGGGACAAGGCTGCAGAGCTGATCGCCGGCTTCAATCAGCCGGTCTATCTGCTCGGTGGTGTCGGTGCGGCAGAGACCGAGCGCGCCTGGCAGGCCGGCGCCCAGGGTGTGGCGGGCATCCGCGCGTTCTGGCCGCAGGTCGTATAAGCCTGCGGCGGATAACCCTGCGGGGTCATTCGCGTCACAGGGTTTGCGGTTTCGGGGCCGCCTGCCAGAGCACTTCATTGATCTGCATGCGCTTGGCGATCAGCCGGGCGGCAACGAACAGCAGGTCGGACAGGCGGTTGATGTACGCCAGGCCGACGCCGGTCAGCGGCTCCAGCGCATTCAGGTGTTGGCAGCGGCGCTCGGCGCTGCGCGCCAGGCTGCGGCAGACATGGGCTTGGGCGACCAGGTGCGAGCCGCCCGGCAGGATGAAATTTTCCAGCGGTCCCAGCTCCTCGTTCCAATGATCGATGGCCGTTTCCAGGCGTTGTACCTCGGCCGTATTCAGGGCCTGGTAGACCGGCATCGCCAGTTCGCCGCCGAGGTCGAACAGACGATGCTGGCAGGGCGCCAAGACCTCGATCAGCTCGCTCAGGCCCGGCCACATGGCTTCATGCTCGGCCAGGCCCGCCAGCAGCAGGCCCAACTGGCTGTTGAGCGTATCCACCTCGCCCATGGCCTCCACCCGTGGGTGATCCTTCGGCACCCGGCGGCCGTCGGCCAGCCCGGTTTCGCCGCTATCACCGGTGCGGGTGTAAATCTTCGAGAGTCGCATGCTTAAAGTCCTGTGAGGTCCTGGGCGGCGGTCAGCGGCAGGCGCAGGGTGAAACAGGTGCCCTGGCCCAGCGTGGAGTGCACTTCCATCTGCCCTTTGTGGTTGTTGGTGATGATGAAGTAGGAGACCGACAGTCCCAGCCCCGTGCCCTGGCCGATCTCCTTGGTGGTGAAGAACGGCTCGAAGATGCGCTTGCGCACCAGTTCGGGCATGCCGATGCCGTTGTCTTCCACCTGAATCTCCGCCCAGGTCGGTGTCAGCCGCGTGCGCAGGATGATGCGGCCGGGCTCCAGTGGCGCCGCGCCGGGCTTGGCTTCGCGTTGGTGGATGGCCTGGGCGGCATTCTTCAGCAGGTTGAGCAGCACTTGTTCCAGTTCGTTGCCGATACCGGGCACCGGGCCGACCTGTGGGTCGAACTCGCGCAGGATGCTCAGGCCCTTGAAGTCAAAGCCTTCGGTCAGGTCGAAGTTATTGCTGGCGATCTCCACCGCCTGTTCGATCAGCGCCGGTAGCTGACAGGGGGCGAGCTGACGGTTACTCATGCGGCTGAAACTGAGCATGTGGGTGACGATTTTCGCCGCCCGCGAGCCGGCTTGCTGGATGCCATCGAGCAGTTGCGGCACTTCGCGGCCTTGCAGGTAGCGATTGACCGTCTCCAGTGAAACGCCCACGGCCTCGGCGTGTTCGAGGTTTTTCGGCAGTTCGCTCGACAGGCGCCGGCGAATGTTCTGCACGTTGTGCAGGATGGCGCCCAGTGGGTTGTTGATCTCATGGGCCATGCCGGCCGCCAGGCCGCCGACCGAGAGCATTTTCTCGGATTGCACCATCATCTCCTCCAGTGACAGGCGCTGGGTGATGTCGTCGATGCGGATCACCACGCCCCGGCCGGCGCCGCCCATCAGCGGATAAAAAGTCAGGGCGTAATGCCGTGGCACCTCATCCTTGAGCCAGGTCACACGCTCGATTTTCTCCACGGTGTGCCGTTCTGCGGTGTTTCTCAGCTGTGGCAGGAACGGCTTGAGGAGCGGGAAGGCAAGGAATACCGGCTGGTTCAGGGCCTCGTCCAGGCGGGTGCCCGAGAGTGCGCTGGCTTCCTGGTTCCATTGGCTGACGTAGAGCTGCTCGTCGAGGGCGATCAGTGCCGAGGGCATCGAGTCGATGATGCTGTTCAGGTAGTTCTGAAAGCCGGTGAGTTTCTTTTCGATCTTGCCGCGTACCTGCACTTCCAGCTCCAGCCTGCGGTTGGAGTGGCGGGTTTCCTCGGCCAGATGCTGCGCCTGGTCGAAGGCTGTTTGCGCGTCGTCGCGGGCACGCTTGAGCTGCTGCTCGCGCGCTTCGATACGCGACAGCATGGTGTTGACGGCCTCGGCCAGGCTGCCGATTTCGTCCTGATTGCCGCGGACGGCGCGCAGGGCGTAGTTCTCTTCGCGGGTGACTTGGCGCGACAACTCTTCCAGCTTGCGGATCGGTCGTGTCACCAGGCGCCGGATTTGCCGGGCCACCAGGCTCCAGAACACCACGCTGAAGGCGAGAATCACCAGGCTGGCGGTCAAGGTGCCGGTGTAGAAGGCGCCGGGTAATTCGCTGGAGGCGACCAGCAGCAGATGGCCGGGCGGCTTGCCGTTTTGTGGCAGGGCGATCAGTTGGTTGGCGCGAAATTCGCCGTAGCGCCAGCTGTCCAGCTGTTCGAGGCTGTGCGGCAGCTGCAGTTTCTCGCCGCGTTCCAATTGTGCCAGGCGTTTGCCGTTGCTGTCGTAAATGACCGCCGCGCGCAGCGGTGTGTAGCCGTTCAAGCGTTGCAGCATGGCCTCGGCGGCGGCCGGCGAGCTGAGCGCTTCATTGCTCAGGGAGGGGCTGGAGAACAGTCTGCCGAGGGTCTGCAGGGCTTGCGGCGCCATGTTCTCCTGCGAGATCCAGTAGGCGGCACTGATAAAGGCCAGATTGGCCACCAGCAGTACGGTAGTCAGCAAGGCCAGCAGTGCAACCAGGAGTTTGCGGCCAACCGGGAGGTTTTCAAGACGCTTGCGCAGGGTCATGGGCAGGTTGATCGCGGCGAAAGTAAGAGCGGCAGGGTAACGCGGGCTTTACTGGGTGGGCAATCCGCGTGCGCTGAGCTGGCTGATCAGGCGCCTGTGCAGAGCCGCCAGGTGTGGCAGTTGGCGCTGATGCCGCTCTGCCACGGCGCAGGCGTAGCCGAGCAGGAAGCTGATTTCGGTGCGCCGCCCCAGGGCGACGTCCTGGTGCATCGACGAGTAGTTGGCTGCGGTGGCTTTGATCACCCGCTCGACTTCTTCCGCCAGTTGCTCGGCCGCCGCCGGCTGGCCGCAGAGGCTCAACAACTCGCCCAGTTCGGCGCAGAGGGTCGCCACTTCGGCCGGGTGTTCGAGCAGGCCGCCATTGCGGCAATCGTAGAGAACCGTCAGCGGATTGATCGCGCAGTTCAACGCCAGCTTGCGCCACAGGCGGGTGAGGATGTCCGGCGTCCATTGGTGCGGTATGCCGGTGCTGGCGAGCTGTTCGAGCCAGGCCGGCGGTGTGGGGTCGCGCGGGTCGCCGAGCCAGGTGTGGCCGTGGCCGGCGAACACCACACGGAAATCGCCGTCACGGAACGCGCCCTCGGTACTGGAGGCGAGGATGCAGCGCGTGCGCGGCAGGCAAGCAGCCACGGCGTCCTGGCTGCCCATGCCGTTCTGCAGCAGGATCAGTTCGGCATCTGCCGTCAGGCGGTGGGCCAGGCTGGCGACCGCGGCCTCGGCGTCGTAGGCTTTGCAGGCCAACAGCAGTCGGCTGATCGGGCTGGTGTCCGCTGCGGTTTGCGCGGCGATCGGGTAGAGGCTGCTCTGGCCATGCTCCACCAGCGTCAGGCCGCCGGCTGCGCGGTAGGCGGCCAGGCGTGCGCGGTCGCGCAGGAGCAAGCGCACGGGCAGGCCGGCGCGGGCCAGTCGAGCGGCCCATAGGCTGCCCAGGCTGCCGGCACCCAGTACGTGCCAGGTCATGGTTACTTGTGCAGCGGCAGGCGTAATGCCGCCACCCGGCCGCTGGCGTAGGACTCCGGCAGTAGCGTGGTGGCGTGCGTGATCAGGCTGTCCGGCTCGATCGGCAGCGCTTTGGCGTCCATGCCAACCAGGCTGATACCGGCTTTGAGACTGATGAAGCCTTCGCTGGTCTTGAAGGCTTTCAGATTCAGGCCCTCGTGCAGGCGCTTGAAGCTGCTCGGGGAGCATTCTTGCAGGTCTTCGAGCAGGGTGAGCAGGCCGAAGTGGTTGTCGTCCAGCCGCGTCAGCACATCCAGCGGCCGCACCAGCTGTTGCAGGCGGCGGGCGACGCCATGCAGCAGTTCGTTATAGAAGCTGTGGCCATATTGCTGCCGCAATTGCGGGGCATCCTGCAGGCCGATCAGCAGGTAGCACACGGCGCCGCCGCGGGATTCGATCTGGCGCAGGCTGTCCGCCAGCATCTGCTGCAGGTAGCGCGGGTTGCCCAGGCCGGTTATGGGGTCGACCAGGTTGCGCTGCTCCAGACTGGCGATGTTCTGCGTCAGCAGGCGGTTCTCCTGCAGCAGCCGTTGCAGCGTGTTGCACAGGCGGTCGGCGGCGTAGACCCGCGGCACCAGTTGCTCGCTCATGGCTGCCTTGCTGATGAAGTCATCGACGCCGCGGTCGAAGGCTTCGTGCAGCACGTTCTCGCCTTCCTTGCCGGTGAGCAGCATGACGTAAGTGTAGTGGTCGGCCATTTCGTCGAGCTGGCGCACGCGTCCGGTCAGTTCCAGGCCGTCGATTTCCGGCATCAGCCAGTCAGCCAGCAATACGCTGGCTGGGCGTTCTTCCAGCAGCGTGAGCGCTTCAACGGCGCTGCTGGCGAAGCGCACATCAAGATAGCCTGCCTGGCTGAGGGCGCGGCCGATCATGGCGCTGGAAAACTTGGCGTCGTCCACCACCAGGATGCTGAGATGGGGGTTGGGCATTGGCAGGCTCGCAGGAAAGAACACAAAGAATAAAGATCCCGAGACATCGCCGGGCAGTGATTGTATCTGCGGTTATATAATGGCTGCGCATTTTAACCATCAACAAGCATGGCGCGCTCCGTACGTGACCTGGGTCGCGCCGTCTATCTGGAGAAATCCCATGCCCTCGTTCGACGTGGTGTCCGAACTGGACAAACATGAACTCACCAATGGGGTGAAAAACGCCATCCAGGAGTTGGAGCGGCGCTTCGACCTGCGTGGTAAATGCAGCATGGAGCACAAGGACAAGACTGTCACGCTGACTGCCGAAGCCGATTTCATGCTCGAGCAGATGCTCGAGATCCTGCGTGGCAACCTGATCAAGCGCGATATCTCCAGCCAGTGCATGGAAACCAAGGACGCCTACGCCTCCGGCAAGGTGGTCAAGCAGGAAGTGACGTTCCGCGAGGGCATCGACAAGGAGTTGGCGAAGAAGCTCGTCGCGCATGTCAAAGACTGCAAACTCAAGGTCCAGGCCGCCATTCAGGGCGAGCAGGTACGCATCACCGGCAAGAAGCGCGATGACCTGCAAGAGGCGATTGCGGCCCTGCGCGCCAAGGATTTCGGCATGCCGCTGCAGTACAACAACTTCCGCGACTGAAGCGCAGGCGCCAGCAATGGGCCAGAACCTTCGCGTCTGGCTGGCGTTGCAGTGTACGTGGCGTCTGTTTGCATGGCCGGCATGTGCCGGCCTTTTTCATGGCTGCTCGGTAGAAGGCTGTCCGTTGCTGGCTGCGGGCGTCGAGCCATTCGGCTGTTGGCCGTCGCGGCGCCATTGCCAGACGATCAGGATCAAGGTCGGGACGCCGAGCAGGGCGGTAATCAGGAAGAAGTCGCTGTAGCCGAACTTCTCCACCATCACCCCGGAGTAGCCACCGATCAGCCGCGGCAGCAGCAGCATGATCGAGCTGAGCAGGGCGTACTGGGTGGCGGAGAACTTCAGGTTGGTCAGGCTCGACAGGTAGGCGACGAAGGCCGCGGTGGCCAGGCCGGCGCTGAAGTTGTCGCAGGAGATGGTCAGGATCAGCATCTGCAGGTGCGGGCCCATGTCGGCGAGCATCAGGAACAGCAGGTTGGTCGCCGCCGATGCCGCGCCGCCGATCAGCAGAATCGGGAAAATCCCGAACCGCACGATCAACAAACCACCGAGGCCCGCACCGAGCAGGGTCATGATCAGGCCGAACAGCTTGCTGACGCTGGCGATTTGATCCTTGGTGAAGCCCTGGTCGATGTAGAAGACGTTGGCCATCACCCCCATCACCGTATCCGACAGGCGATAAGTGGCGATCAGGCCGAGCAGCAGCAAGGCTTGCCAGCGGTAGCGCAGGATGAAGTCGTTGATCGGTGTCAGTACCGGTGCCAGGCCACGGCGGCCCATGGCCGACAGGCACAGCGCGGTGAGGATGGTGTAGAGCAGGGCGCGCAGAAAGGCCCGGTCTTCCAGCAACAGGTCGAGCAGGCTGCTGCCGTGGAACAGCACACTCTCGAAGTTGGTCCGGTACAGCTGGGTGAACATCGCCGGTACCGAGACCAGCAAGACGATCAACACCAGCACCGAGGCCATCTGATGGCTGAAGCCATAGCGCGCGGCCGACAGCTGGGTACGCAGCGGCACCGCCGGTTCGCGCATCCATAGGCTGGTGAGCAGCCCCGGCAGCATCAGCAGTGCGAACGCGAGGTAGGTGCCAGCCCAGGCCGAGTGCTTGTACTGTTCATTGGTGGAACCGAACCACTCGGCGAAATACAGTGCGCCAGCGGTCGCCAGCAGCGCGGCAACCCGATAACCGGCCATGTAGCTGGCGGCCAGTGCGGCCTGGCGGGTGTCGTCGGCGATTTCCAGGCGGTAGGCATCGACGGCGATGTCCTGGGTGGCCGAGGCAAACGCCACCAGCACCGCCAGGGCGATCAACCAGGACAGGTGTTGCTGCGGGTCGCACAGCGCCATGCCGGCCAAGCCGATGGCGACCAGCAGCTGCGCGAGCACCAGCCAGGAGCGCCGCCGGCCGAGCTTGCCCAGCAGCGGCAGGCGCCATTGGTCGAGCAGCGGCGACCAGACCCATTTGAAGGCATACGCCAGGCCGATCAGGCTGGCGAAACCGATGGTTTCACGCGCCACGCCGGCCTCGCGCAGCCAGACCGAGAGGGTGGAGAACACCAACATATAAGGAAGGCCTGCAGCGAACCCCAGCAGGAGCAAGGCCAGGCTGGCAGGGCTAGCGTAGGCGGCGAGGGCGGCGCGCCAGGTTTTACGGGGCATTGGGTTGAGATCTGCCTGGGGAATACGGGCTGGGATTGCAAAACGGGATTATCAAAACAACGCGCGCACTCTAACCGCTGTGCTCCATCGGGCGCCAGCCATGGCGCTGCATAACCACCCGTTCGTTATGGATACGCACGCCTTCGGCGCGTAAACGAGCGCGCTGTTCATCGCCAGAGAGGGTGCCGGCAAGCAGGCTGAGTCGTCCGCCGGCGGCCACCACGCGATGCCAGGGCAGCGTGCTGTCCGGCGGCAGCTGGCTGAGGGTGCGTCCAACCCAGCGTGCGGCGCGGCCAAGCCCCGCCAGTTCGGCCAACTGACCGTAGCTGACCACTTTGCCTTCCGGTACCTGCGCCAGCGTCAGGTACAGCGCCGCCCGCCGTGCCTCGGCGCTTGCTGCCGGTCCGGGAGCCCAGGCATGCTCTGCCGCTTCGAACTCACCCTTTGCCTGTCGATCAATCATGCTGCTACGCGTCCTGCTGTCACGAATCGTGTTGTTAACCGCTTTGTCGGGCCTGGCCACGTCGGCCTGGGCGGACAGCGTCTGGCTGAATAATGGCGATCGCCTGAGTGGCGAAATCCTGCTGCTCGATGGCGGCAAGCTGGCGCT
Organism: Pseudomonas sp. KH_027; assembly: GCF_057838565.1. Taxonomy (NCBI): domain Bacteria; kingdom Pseudomonadati; phylum Pseudomonadota; class Gammaproteobacteria; order Pseudomonadales; family Pseudomonadaceae; genus Pseudomonas; species Pseudomonas sp. KH_027. The sequence goes on along the minus strand of NZ_CM174470.1, from coordinate 3,811,465 downwards.
GCAAACCAAGTATGCCGGTCAGGTGCTGATCGACTGGAAGGATATCGACACCCTGCGTTCGGACAAACCCCTGCTGCTGCGTCGGGCCGGCCTCGACAGCGAGCATAGCAAGCGCCTGGAAGCCGCCGGCAAGGGTATGGTGCGGGTGCTCAACTCGACCAGCGAGACCGTGCCGCTGGCCAGCATCACCCGTCTGGTGCCACCGCGACCGTTGCTGCAGGACCGGGTCTGGGAAGGCAACCTGGACGCCAAGCTGGACGTGCAGCGTAATGACGATGAAACCGATGAGTGGCACCTCAAGGGCAATACCCGCATCGAGCATGGCCGCTGGCGCCATGTGCTGACCGGCGAGTTGGAGCGCGAAACCCAGAACGACGAACAAACCGACAACAATTGGCAGTATGAGTACGACCTCGACCGCTTTCTCACCGAGCACTGGTTCTGGCGCGCGGGCATCGAGGTGCAGCGCGACGAGTTCGACACCATCGAGCGCCAGCGCATGCTCGGCACTGGCCCCGGCTATCGCTTCTGGGACAACGAACTGGGGCGCTTCGACCTGATCGGCAAGTTCAACCAGGTCAACTTCGAGACTGTCCAGGGGGATCTGGAATTCAACACCTACTCGCTGGAGTGGGATTACAAACGCCTGCTCTGGGGTACGCGGCTGGAGTTTTACAGCAACGCGGAGTTGCAGATCCCGCAGATCCGCGAGATCGACTACGCGCTCGACAGCGAATTCGGTTTGCGTTATCGCCTCAACAGTTGGGCCCGCCTGTCGCTGCTCTATGAATTGAATCAGACCAGTGGCGTGGCCGGGATAAGCAGTTCCGATAGGCGCTACCTGCTGGGTGTCGGGGTCGGTTGGTAAGGGCCGGCGGTTCTGGCTAGCGTGCGCGTCGGTCAGTCCGGTTGAACTCTGCCGGCTGCTACCGGTCAGTCCTTGCACTGGCGATGGGCGTACGGATAATGCCCAGCCTTTCGCGAACCGGAGTAGTCGCCATCCCTATGCTGTCGAAAAGAAAGCTGTCTAGAACGCTGTTGTCCGTTGCCCTCTCGCTCGTTGCGGGGCCTTTGCTAGCCGATACGGTGTGGTTGAAAAACGGTGATCGGCTGTCAGGCACGATCAAACTCTTCGATGGTGGCAAGCTGGTCCTGGAGACCGACTACGGCGGTGCCATCGTGCTCGACTGGAAAAAGATCGCGACCCTGGAAAGCGACCGCGAGATGCTGGTCAAGCTGGATGAGGTGAACGGCGAGCGGGCCAAGTCGTTGCAAGCGGCCGAGCCCGGCAAAGTCACCCTGGTCAACGGTGACGCGCCGAAGACCGTGGAACTGGCCAGCATCGAGCAGATCATGAAACCCAAGCCGCTGGTCGAGGACCTCGTCTGGAAGGGTAATGTCGATGTCGGGCTCGACTATAAACGTGCGGAGACCGACACCGACGACTACGACGTCGATTTCAAGACCAAGGCGCGCCATGGCCGCTGGCGGCACAACGCCGAGGGTGGCTATAACCGCGAAACCCAGAACGAGGTGGTCACCACCGACAACTGGGATGCCGAATACGCCCTCGACCGCTTTCTCGACGAACATTGGTTCTGGCAGGGCCGCCTGAGCTACAAGCGTGACAAGGTCGAAGAGGTTTCCGAGCAGCGCACCATCGGTACCGGTCCCGGTTACCAGTTCTGGGACGATGAGCTGGGTGCCTTCTCCCTGGCGACCCTGGTCAACCGCAATGACTACGAGTACCAGGATGGCGGCAACAGTGACTTCTACTCACTGGGCCTGAAGTGGGATTACAACCGCTACCTGGTGGGCAAGAGCGTCGAATTGTTCAGCAGTGGCGAAGTCGGCAAGCCGATTGGTGGCGACACCGATTACGAGCTGGATGCCGAAGCCGGGCTGCGCTACAAGGTCACGGATTGGGCCTCGTTGAATGTGAAGGCGGAGAAAAACCTGGTCAGCGGCGCCGAGGACGGCGAGCTGGACGAAACGCGTTATAGCGTTGGTTTCGGGGTTGGCTGGTAAGAACCCATCCAGTGTCTACTGCGCTTGGTGATGCTGCGTTGACAACAGGATCGAAATGCGCATTGACTGCAGTCAACTCCGCTTCCGCGCCTGTTTTCACCTGGCCTGACCTACGCTCGCGACGACCTTGAACAGGTTCTGCGCCTCTGCGCCGGCCCCATAAAAAACCCCGCGATTGCGGGGTTTTTTATGGGGCCGGCGGCGATCAGAGACGCAGGCCACCGTCCAGTTCGAGGATGCGACCGGTGTAGTAGTCGTTTTCCAGGATATAGGCGACCGAGTGAGCGATCTCCGTCGGCTTGCCCATGCGCTTGAGCGGGATGCCCGAGGTCATCTTCTCCAGGGCTTCGGGCTTCATGCCGAGGGTCATTTCGGTTTCGATGAAGCCCGGTGCCACGCCGGCGACACGGATGCCGTAACGCGCCAGTTCCTTGGCCCAGACCACGGTGTCGGCGGCTACGCCAGCCTTGGCTGCGGAGTAGTTGGCCTGGCCGACGTTGCCGGCACGGGAGATCGAGGAAATATTGACGATCGCGCCTTCATTTTTCAGCTCGATCATCTTCGCCGCCACTTCGCGGGTGCAGAGGAATACGCCGGTCAGGTTGACGTCGATCACCGACTGCCACTGCGCCAGGCTCATCTTGGTCATTTCGCCATCTTTGATTCGGATGGTCAGGCCGTCACGCAGGATACCGGCGTTGTTGACCAGGCCATTGATGGCGCCGAAGTCTTCGGCGATCTGCGCCACGGTGTGCGTTACCTGCTCTTCATTGGCGACGTTGCACAGGTAGGCCCGCGCGTCGCCACCGGCGGCCTTGCAGGCGGCCACGGCTTCGTCGAGCTTTTCCTGATTGAGATCGACCAGGGCCAGCTTGGCGCCTTTGGCTGCCAGGTACTCGCCCATTGCGCGGCCCAGTCCCTGGCAGCCGCCGGTGATGATGATGACTTTGTCTTTCAGTTGCATGCCAATCCCCCAAAGGTGTGTCGTGTTACCCCGCTGGCGCTGCGAGTCGCTATGCTGAGCGCCTGTCCGTTTTCGACGAATTCTGTGCGAGGAGTCATAAGGTGAGCGTGAAAGCCGGCAAGCATGCCCGAGAATTGCTACTCAAGGAATACCGTGGGGTGCTCTCCACCCAGTCCAAAGCCATGCAGGGCTACCCTTTCGGATCGGTGGTGCCGTATTGCCTGGACGAACAGGGCCGGCCGCTGATCCTGATCAGCCGCATTGCCCAGCACACCCACAATCTGCAGCTCGAACCCAAGTGTTCGCTGCTGGTTGGCGAGCGCGACGCGCAGGATGTGCAGGCCGTCGGGCGCCTGACCCTGCTGGCGCAAGCGCGCCAGTTGCATGACGCGCCGGCGATCAGCGCGGCGGCGGAGCGCTATTACCGCTATTTTCCCGGTTCGCAGGGCTACCACCAAGCGCATGACTTCGATTTTTGGGTCTTGGAGCCGGTGCGCGGCCGCTATATCGGTGGTTTCGGCGCCATCCACTGGGTCGACAGCGTCACCTTGGCCAACCCCTTCGCCGGCGCGGCGGAGCTGAGCATGGTCGAGCACATGAACAATGACCACGCCAGCGCCATCGCCCATTACGTCGAGCTGGCCGGTTTGCCGCGTGAGCCCCAGGCGCAACTGGCTGGGATCGACAGCGAGGGTTTCCACCTGCGCATCGGCCAGGCGTTGCACTGGTTGGCCTTTCCAACATCCTGTAACAGTCCCGGTGAAGTGCGCCAAGCCTTGGTGGCGCTGGCGCGTGCCGAGAGTTTGCCGACCGACGGAGCGGAGCAGGGTTGAATTTTTCCTGCTCCATCATCATTTAAGCTGTATTGAAGGTCATTCCTCCGTCCCTGGGATCGTGTTGATGCGTGTTTTTCTGTTCCTTTTCCTGCTTTTTCCGCTGATCGAACTGGCCCTGCTGATCAAGGTCGGCAGTGTTATCGGCGTGTTGCCGACCCTGCTGCTGATTATCGGCAGTGCCGTGCTCGGTAGCGTGCTGCTGCGGGTTGCCGGGGTCGCCACTGCCTGGCGTGCCCGTGAGCGTCTGGCGCGCGGCGAACTGCCCGAGCAGGAAATGCTCGAAGGCCTGTTGATTGCGGTCGGTGGCGGCCTGCTGCTGTTGCCGGGCTTTATCAGCGACATCTTCGGCCTGCTTTGCCTGCTGCCGTTCACCCGCCGGCTGCTGGTGAACAAAATGCGCCAGCGTGCGGTCGATCAGGCCATGCGCCAGCGCGCCTTCGCCGATGATCTGCAAGCGCGTTCCGGGCCGACCCGGCCGAACGTCATCGAAGGCGAGTTCGAGCACCGCGACTCTTAAAGATTTTTCATTCCCGCCCTTGAATTCCCCTTGTTAGCCCCTATGTAGTGGTCACCGCAAGGTCTCTGTCGGCAACGACAGTCAGTCTTCTGCGGTCCGCTCTGCGGGCCGCAACCGGCAACGCCGGATACGTTAATCAGCTGGTGCATAAACCGGCGGCTTTAAATCACCTTACTTGGGAGAGATCGACAATGAAGCTTCGTCCTCTGCATGACCGCGTCGTAATCCGTCGCAGTGAAGAAGAATCGAAAACCGCTGGTGGCATCGTTCTGCCGGGTTCCGCCGCTGAAAAGCCGAACCGTGGCGAGATCCTCGCTGTGGGTACCGGCCGCGTGCTGGACAACGGTGAAGTGCGTGCGCTGGCCGTGAAAGTCGGCGACAAAGTGGTATTCGGTCCTTACTCCGGCAGCAACACCATCAAAGTTGACGGCGAAGACCTGCTGGTAATGAGCGAGAACGAAATCCTGGCCGTTGTCGAAGGCTGATTTCAGCGCTACGTCGCTACGAATTCCGTTCTACCGAAACGAATTGAGGAATAACGATCATGGCTGCAAAAGAAGTTAAATTCGGCGATTCCGCCCGTAAGAAAATGCTGGCTGGTGTTAACGTCCTGGCTGACGCGGTAAAAGCGACCCTCGGCCCGAAAGGCCGTAACGTGATCATCGAGAAGAGCTACGGCGCTCCGACCATCACCAAGGACGGCGTTTCCGTCGCCAAAGAAATCGAGCTGAAAGACCGCTTCGAGAACATGGGCGCGCAGCTGGTCAAAGACGTTGCCTCCCGTGCCAACGATGACGCGGGCGACGGCACCACCACCGCTACCGTTCTGGCTCAGTCGATCGTCAACGAAGGCCTGAAAGCCGTCGCTGCCGGCATGAACCCGATGGACCTCAAGCGCGGCATCGACAAAGCGACCATCGCTATCGTTGCCCAGCTGAAAGCCCAATCCAAGCCATGCGCTGACACCAAAGCCATCGCTCAGGTCGGCACCATCTCCGCCAACTCCGACAACTCGATCGGCGACATCATTGCCCAGGCAATGGAAAAAGTCGGTAAAGAAGGCGTGATCACCGTTGAAGAAGGCTCGGGCCTGGAAAACGAACTGTCGGTTGTTGAAGGCATGCAGTTCGACCGTGGCTACCTGTCCCCGTACTTCATCAACAAGCCGGACACCATGGTTGCCGAGCTGGACAGCCCGCTGATCCTGCTGGTCGACAAGAAGATCTCGAACATCCGCGAAATGCTGCCAGTTCTGGAAGCCGTGGCCAAAGCTGGCCGTCCGCTGCTGATCGTTGCCGAAGACGTCGAAGGCGAAGCCCTCGCGACTCTGGTGGTGAACAACATGCGCGGCATCGTTAAAGTCGCCGCCGTCAAGGCCCCGGGCTTTGGCGACCGTCGCAAGGCCATGCTGCAGGACATCGCCGTTCTGACTGGCGGTACCGTGATTTCCGAAGAAATCGGCCTGAGCCTGGAAAGCGCTACCCTGGAACACCTGGGTAATGCCAAGCGCGTGATCCTCAGCAAAGAAAACACCACGGTCATCGACGGTGCTGGCGTTCAAGCTGATATCGAAAGCCGCGTTGCACAGATCCGCAAACAGGTTGAAGACACTTCGTCCGACTACGACCGTGAAAAACTGCAAGAGCGCCTGGCCAAACTGGCTGGCGGTGTTGCCGTGATCAAGGTTGGCGCCGGTTCCGAAGTTGAAATGAAAGAGAAGAAAGCCCGCGTTGAAGACGCCCTGCACGCCACCCGCGCAGCCGTTGAAGAAGGCGTGGTACCTGGCGGTGGTGTTGCCTTGGTGCGTGCTCTGCAAGCCATCGAAGGTCTGAAGGGCGACAACGCCGATCAGGACGTCGGTATCGCGCTGCTGCGTCGCGCCGTTGAAGCGCCGCTGCGTCAGATCGTGGCCAACTCCGGTGACGAGCCGAGCGTTGTGGTCGACAAGGTCAAGCAAGGTTCGGGTAACTTCGGTTACAACGCTGCGACCGGCGAGTACGGCGACATGATTGAAATGGGCATCCTCGACCCGGCTAAAGTGACCCGTTCTGCTCTGCAGGCCGCGGCCTCGATCGCCAGCTTGATGATCACCACCGAAGCGATGATCGCTGAAATCGTGGAAGACAAGCCTGCTGGCGGCGGCATGCCGGACATGGGCGGCATGGGTGGCATGGGTGGCATGATGTAAGCCGACCAGCCCTTATGGTCTGATCACGCTGTAGAAGAAACCCCGCCTGGTGCGGGGTTTTTTTATGGGCGCAATTCGGCACCTGTGTAGGACGCCCTGCACACCGTACGGGAACTGGAATGGTCTTTGGACTTGTGCGCGCTGCTTCAGCTGCGCTGGGTTGACGGTTCTTCGCGACTGGAGTCGCTCCTGCCCCTATGCTCATCAACCTGCCGAGCGGGGCGATAGAGCACGGCGTAGTAAGAACCCAGGCAGATCAGCCAGCAGAACAGTGCGGTCCACAGGTTGTGGGAGAAAAAGTGCGCGCCCTGCAGCATCCGGCCGATGGAGAAAATGCTGCCCAGGGCTAGCGCGAAGATAAACCCGGCCCGTGCCAGGTGCGGTCGGCGGTCACGCCAGACGAAGAACAACACGAACAACGTGAAGCCGGCTGCGGCATGGCCGCCCGGCCAGCAGCGCCCTGGCTTGTCGGTGGGCGGGCGCGGGCTGAGCAGTGCGCTGTAGGTTTCCTTGCCGCCAAATTGGCTGAGGCTCCACGGGCATTGCACGGCCGTGACGGCTTTCATCGGTGTGACGAAGCTGGTGGACAGGGCCATGGCCAGCACCACGTAGCTGAGCTGTCGGCGCATCGGCTTCAAGCGCTCGATGAACAGGCTCGTCAGCAGCCCGAGGATCGACAGCATAGCGAAGGCGATCACCACCTGTTTGGCGCGATCATGCAGCACATCTTCGAGGAAGGCGCTGTGCCGGCCGATAAAACCCACGCCAGGCTCATAGGCCAGGTTGGCGATGGCGAAGTCCAGGCGCGTGGGTTCGACGATCAACAGCAGGGCCATGATGGCCAACGGCAGGCCCAGGCAAAGCCAGGGATTCAGCGGTGCAGAGTAACGGTGGGCAGGAGTCGACGGCATGCGGAGTCCGGGCGGTGGGCGAAGAGGTTTACGCGGCGGTGTCGCTGCGCGAGGTGGTTCTGTGGTGTTGAGCGTTTGCGGCGGTTACGGCTGGCCGGCCCTGACGGAGCGGAATGGGCGATAGTCTGTGGCGCGGCCTGTGGTCAGGGCGTGAATCAAGTGTGAAAAATCTGTCAAAAGCGCCGGCAGTGGGGGTGCTTCGAGTTAAGGTTGGCGCACGACGAGGAAAGTACTGATGCGAATTCTGTTGGTCGAAGACAATCGCGACATTCTGGCCAACCTGGCCGATTACCTGGGTATGAAAGGCTATACCGTCGACTGTGCGCAGGATGGCCTGTCCGGCCTGCACCTGGCGGCGACCGAGCATTACGACCTGGTCGTGCTCGACGTCATGTTGCCCGGGATGGACGGCTACAGCCTCTGCAAGCGCCTGCGCGAGGATGCGCGCCGCGATACCCCGGTGATCATGCTCACCGCCCGTGACCAGTTGGATGATCGCCTGCAAGGCTTTCGTTCCGGTGCCGACGACTACCTGGTAAAGCCTTTCGCCCTTTCCGAATTGGCGGCGCGCATCGAAGCGGTGATGCGCCGCACCCAAGGCGGCGGGCGGCGCTGCCTGCAGGTGGCGGACCTGACCTACGACCTCGACACCTTGCAGGTCAGCCGCGGTGGGCGGCCGCTCAAGCTCAACCCGATCGGCCTCAAGCTGCTGGCCGTGCTGATGCAGAAAAGCCCCCATGTGCTGCGCCGCGAGGTGCTGGAGGAAGCATTGTGGGGCGACGACTGCCCGGACAGCGACAGCCTGCGCAGCCACGTTCACCAATTGCGTCAGGTGATCGATAAACCCTTCCCCAAGGCGTTGCTGCAAACCGTGCATGGCGTGGGTTATCGCCTGGCGGAGGCGAGCGATGGAGTTTAAGCGCAGCCTGTCACACCGGATCGTGATTGCCTTTGTATTGATGACGTCGCTGGTGGCCGGTGCCTTTGCCCTGGGGATCGTCGAAACCGTGCATCTGGTCGAAGAAAAGCTGCTCTCCGGCGAACTGGGTGGCGATCTGGATCGCTTGCTGCAGATGGACAGCATGGCGGAGTGGCGCCTGCGCCCGGAGCCGGAGCAGTTGTTCTACTTCTCGGGTGGCCGTGATGAGTTCGCTTTGCCGGACGATCTCCGGGAGCTGACGCCGGGTTTTCATGAGGTGTTTCGCGGCGAGCTGTCGTACCACGCTTTTGTCCGCGTGGTGGACGGCCGGCATTATGTCTTGCTGCAGGATCAAAGCGAGTTCGAAGACCGCGAGCGGGTGTTGTTCTCCACGGTATGGATTGGTTTTCTGCTCTGTATTGTCCTGGCCGTGGTCCTGGGCCGGCTGCTGGCACGCAAGGTGATCGAGCCGGTCGTGCGCCTGGCGTTGCAGGTGCGTCATCGCGACCAGTTGTTGGCCATGGCGCCGCCCTTGGCGCCGGATTACGCCGCTGATGAAGTCGGGCAACTGGCGGCGGCCTTCGATGCCACGCTCGGTCTGCTGCGCCATGCGCTGACCCGCGAGCGGCTGTTCACCAGTGATGTCAGCCATGAGTTGCGTACGCCCTTGATGGTGCTGGCCAGCTCCTGCGAACTGCTGCTGGCCAATACCGGCCTGGACGCGCGTGCCCGCGCCCAGGTGGAGCGCATTGCGCGGGCCTGCGAAGAGATGCGCGATCTGGTGCAAACCTTCTTTCTCCTGGCACGAGCGCAGAATGAGGATGCCAGCGCCGCACCCGCGCTCAGCCTGGGCGCGGTGGCGGACGAGTTGGTGGAGCAGTGGCGCGCGCCGATCGAGAGCAAGGGGCTGCAGTTCGACTATCGTCCCGCTGCGTCGCCGGGCGGTAGTTTCAACGCAACCTTTCTGCGCGCGGTGATGGGCAACCTGCTGCGCAACGCCCTGCACTACACTGAAACCGGGCGGATCAGCCTGTGCGTGCTGGACGACGGCTTTATCGTCGAAGACAGCGGCGTCGGCATTCCCGAGAGCGAGCGCGAGGCCATGTTCCAGCCCTTCGTGCGTGGCGGCAGCCAACGTGGCGATGGCTTGGGTCTGGGGTTGTCGCTGGTGCAGCGTATCTGCGAAAGCCAAGGCTGGCTGGTCAGCCTCGCGGCGGTAGAGCCACGCGGATGTAGGTTTCTGGTCAGGCTGGGTGCTGGACCGGCTTAGGTTTCATTACTGGTACCGTTGAGCCGGGTGTCCGTGTCGTGGGGTATTGATTACGCTTCGCAGCTTATTTTCCTGGCTCCAGTCGAAGACCTGTGCCGCCGGTCGCGCTAAGTATTTAACGGATTTTTCACATGGTGTTGACCTGGTCTTGACGGCGGGTTGTTTATGGTTCGGTGATCATCCTCAGGAGATGGCCCCATGAAAAATCAGATTGATCTCGAGTTCTCCAACAAATACGACCAGGAGCATGCGCAAGAGTATCTGCGTAAGCATCGGGACGGCGGTTGGCGTAAGTTGTCGAACTGGCGTGATCAGAGCCTGGCCCGCCAAGCCCTGGCTCTGGCGGGTGAGCCGGGCCTGGTGCTGGACCTGCCGTGCGGCGCCGGACGTTTCTGGCCCATGCTGGCGGAAAAGTCCAACCGCGTGATCATCGGCGCCGACAACTCGGCGCAAATGCTTAAAGTCGCCTGTGCGGCGCAACCCGCCGAAGTGGTCAAGCGGGTACGGCCATTGCAGACCTCGGCATTCGCCATTGATCTGCCAGACAATGCGGTGGACAGTATTTTCTGTATGCGCTTGCTGCACCATGTGGGCGATGCCGAGCACCGGCTTGCGCTGCTGCGCGAATGCAAGCGGGTAACACGTGACAGCTTGATCGTTTCACTGTGGGTCGATGGCAACTACAAGGCCTGGAAGCGTAAACGTCTGGAGCAACGTCGGCAGGCTGAGCGTGGCCAGGGCGGTTACCAGAATCGCTTCGTGATCCCTGCCGCGATCGCTGAGGCGGAGTTCCGTCAGGCGGGCTTCAGAGTTCAGGAACATTTGGACTTCATACCGCTGTATGCCATGTGGCGTATTTATGTACTGCGTAAAGGGTGACCAAGCATGAGTGAAGCGCCATATTCGACCCCGGCATTTGCCGCGCCGCAAGCATTCGAGCGCTGGTGGCAGCAGCACGGCGAGTGGGTTGAAGCGCCGAATCAACGGCGCGGTGGCGAGAGCGGTGTGCAGCGCATCCATGATGCTGGCGGGCGGTTGTTGTATGTCAAACGCCAGGTTGGCCATCTCTACCGCAGCTTGCGGCATCCTTTCGGGCAGCCGACGGTGCTGCGTGAGCGCAATGCCTTGGAAAGCTTTCTGCGACTCGGGGTGCGAGTCCCCGAGGTGGTGTATTGCGGTGCGTCGTGCGATACGGATAAAAGCTGGCGCGGGTTGCTGGTGACGGTCGCGCTGGACGGTTTTCAGGAGGTCGACAACTGGTACGCCAGTGGCGGCCGCGAGCGCTATGGCGAGCAATTGCATCAGCACATGCTGCATGAGCTGGGTGCGATGCTGGCGCGCTTGCACCTGGGGCATTGGCAGCACAGCTGCCTGTACGCCAAGCACGTATTTGTGCGGGTGACGGGGGAGGGCGCTACGGCTCGGGTGGAGGTGGCGCTGCTGGACTTGGAGAAGGCGCGGCGGCGGTTGAGCCGGCAACGTGCGGCCCGCCACGACCTGCGGCAGCTAAAACGCCATTCGTCGTGGAGTGCAGCGGATTGGCAGCAACTGATCTACGGTTACCAGACGGCGTTTGGCAGCGCTATCAAGGGGTTGCAATAATGAAGCTAGAAATCGCACGAGGTTTGTTTCTCGTAGGGGCTCTAGGTATGGCGTCCCTCGCTGTTGCAGCCTGGCATGAGCCAGGTCCTGGGGTGTTGAGTGCGCACGACACCACAGACTATTGCCCGGTGCCGGCTAATGCCAAAGCCAAAGTGCAGGTGCGTCCGGACCATGACTTGCTGCTGCTGATGTTTGGTCTGTCCCAGGGTGGGACGCGCTAGAAGACAGTCGCTATTTCGTCTGCGCCGAAACAAAAAGCCCCGCATGTGCGTAATGCTGTTCACTTAAGCATTTGAACGCCAGCCGGGCTTCCCCGAGAATCCGATGCCAGTCTTCCTGGTATCGGATTTTTTATGTCTTTCCAACAGCATCTGCTCGATCTGGGCGAGCTATTCAACTTCTCCGACCTGAGCACCTTCACCCAGAACATCCCAATCGAGTGGGTGGCGTCCGCGCTTGATCTTTCCTCTCAGGCCACCATCCGCCGTCGTCGGCTACCTGCCGATCAGGTGCTCTGGCTGGTGCTAGGCATGGCGCTCTTCCGCGATGAGCCTGTCCATGAGGTGGCCAGGCGTCTAAACATTTGTGCCCAGGGACTGGCTTCGGATTGCTTGCTGGCCAAAAGTGGTGTCACTGAGGCTCGCAAGCGGCTTGGCGCCGAGCCGGTCGAGTGGCTGTTCCGCAAAACTGGCAGCCAATGGGGAGGCGAACGCTATAGCGATGACACCTGGCGGGGGCTGCAGGTTTTTGCCGTGGACGGGGCACTCATGCGCACGCCCGATACGCCTGAACTACGGGACCATTTCGGGTCTGGCAATACCTCCACCGAGCGCCAGACGCCCTTCCCCATGATGCGTCTTGTAGCCTTGATGAATGTGCGCTCCCATTTGATTCTGAATGCCCAGCTGAGCCCCTATCGGCGCAGTGAAATGCGCCTGGCCGATGAGTTTTTGCAACAGATCCCCAACCATTCGGTCACGTTGTTCGATAAAGGCTTCTGGAGTGCTGATTTGCTGCTGAAAGTGGCCACGGCCGGTGACAACCGACACTGGTTGATCCCCGCTCGTCAGGGCCTGATCAGCGAGGAGGTGATCCGTTACGGCAAGCAGGATCGCCTGCTGCGTATGAAGGTTTCACCGCAGGCGAGAAAGCGTAACCCAGACCTACCAACCTACTGGGACGTGCGTGAAGTCAGCTATGCAGTGCAGGGCAAAGTGAAAACCGTCCTGACCTCGCTACCGGCCGACGCCTACAGCGCCGAAGCCGTTGCAGAGCTGTACCAGGAGCGCTGGGAAATTGAACTGGGCTTCAGGGATATCAAAAGCTCCATGCAGCAGAATGCCGCAACCCTGCGCAGCAAGAAGATTGACCTGATCTACCAGGAAGTTTGGGGATTGCTGCTGGCCTACAACATCATTCGTCGGGAGGCGAGTCAGGCGGCGGTAGCGTTTGGACGCACCCCGTCCGATATACGCTTCAAGCCGGCTTGCCAGTACATCGCCGTGCAGCTGATCGTGATGGCCGCTGCCAATCCACTGTCGGCAACAGGTAGACGCTTGTCGGCTTTGCGGGCGGGCATCGGAGGGTTGTTTCTGGATCACCGTCCAAGGCCATCACGACCAAGGACGGTGAAAATTTCCAAGACCCGTTACCCAGTTAACCGCAATGCTGCTCCGCTTAAGTGAACAGCATTACCGCATGTGCGGGGTTTTTTGTTGACTCGGGCGCGGTCAGTGCGGCGTTACCGGCTCAGCCTGGAGTGCCGCCGCCGGTGCATCCGGCTTGGCCAGCAAGCTGTAGACGCAAGGCAGTACGAACAGGGTGAACAGGGTGCCGACCGACATGCCGGTGGCGATCACCAGGCCGATATCGAAACGGCTGACCGCCCCGGCGCCGCTGGCGAGGATCAGCGGCACCATGCCAAAGACCATCGCCGCCGTGGTCATCAGCACCGGCCGCAGGCGGATCGAGGCCGCTTCCTCGACCGCTTCGCGGCGTGACAGGCCTTTCTCGCGGCGCAACTGATTGGCGAACTCGACGATCAGAATGCCGTGCTTGGTGATCAGGCCGATCAAGGTCACCAGGCCCACCTGGGTGTAGATGTTCATGCTGGAGAAGCCGAGGAACAACGGGACTAGTGCTCCGCAGATCGACAGGGGCACCGTCACCATGATCACCAGCGGGTCGCGGAAGCTTTCGAACTGCGCGGCCAGCACCAGGAAGATCAACGCCAACGCCAAGCCGAAGGTGACGTATAGCGCGCTGCCTTCTTGCACGTACTGGCGCGAGGCGCCGGCATAGTCGAAGGCGAAACCGCGTGGCGCTTCCTCCTCGGCGATCTGCCGGACGGTCTCGATGGCCTCGCCCATGCTGACACCGGGCATGCCCTGGATGATCGCCGAGTTGAGTTGCTGGAACTGGTTCAACTGCGTCGGTCGCGCCTGGTCATGCACCTTGATCAGGGTCGCCAGCGGCAGCATTTCGCCACTGGCGTTCTTCACGTAGTAGTTGCTCAGCCAGCCCGGGTTGTCGCGGTAGGCGCGCTCGACCTGGGCAATCACCTTGTAGCTGCGCCCTTCGATGGTGAACCGGTTGATCTCGCCTTCGCCCAGCAGCGTTGCCAGGGTCAGGCCCAGATCCTCCATCGACACGCCCATCTGCGCCGCCTTGGCGCGGTCGATGTCGACCACCACTTCGGGTTTGTCAAAGGCCAGGTCGACATCGAGGAAATAGAATTTTCCGGACTCCTGGGCGCGCTTCTTCACGCGCTCGGTAACCTGCAACAGCGACTCGTAGTCGTTCGGTGTGTTGATCACGAACTGGAACGGCAGGCCGTCGCCGGTGCCTGGCAGCGACGGCAGGTTGAAGCCGAAGATCTGCAGTCCGGGAATCTCGCCCAGTTTTTCCTGCACCAGCGGTAGCAGTTCCATCTGCGTGCGCTCGCGCTCGTCCCAGGGCTTGAGCAGGAAGCCGCCGATGCCTGACTGCACACCGCTGATACCGTTGATCTGGAACGACGAGTAGTACTCGGGGAACTCCTTGAAGATCTTCACGAACTGCTCGGTGTAGGCATTCAGGTAGTTGAGGTTGGTTGGCTGCGGCGCGGTGGCCATCAGGAACACGATGCCCTGGTCTTCGTCCGGGGCCAGTTCACTCTTCATGAACATCGGGTTCAGCATGACCGGTATGAGCAGCATGATGATCAAGGCCAGTACCACAACCACCGGACGGGTATTGAGGGTGCCATGCAGTGCGCGCTGATAACGTTGCTTGAGCCGGTCGAAAATCTTATCGAGCCGGTGGGCCAGGCCAGTGGGGTTTTCCTCGTGGCGCAGCAGTTTGGAGCACATCATCGGCGACAGGGTCAGGGCGACGATGCCGGAGATGATCACGGCGCCGGCCAGGGTCAGGGCGAACTCCTTGAACAGGGCGCCGGTCAGGCCTTCGAGGAAGCCGATGGGGGCGTAGACGGCCGCCAGGGTGACGGTCATCGACACCACCGGCACGGCGATCTCGCGGGCGCCCTCGATGGCCGCGTCGAACGGCGTTTTGCCTTCCTCGATATGGCGATGGATGTTCTCCACCACCACGATGGCATCGTCCACCACCAGGCCGATCGCCAGCACCATGGCCAGCAGCGTCAGCAGGTTGATCGAGTAGCCCATCAGCTGCATGAAGAACATCACGCCGATCATCGACAGCGGAATGGTGATGACCGGGATCAGCACCGAGCGCAGCGCGCCGAGGAACAGGAAGACCACGACTATGACGATCAACACCGCTTCGAACAGGGTTTTCACCACCTCGTCGATGGAGGCCTGGATAAACAGTGTGGCGTCGTAGGCGATGGAGACTTTCAAATTGGGTGGCAGCTGTGCCTCCAACTCAGGCAACAGCTTGCGCACTTCCTTGATCACATCCAGCGGGTTGGCGCCGGGCGTACCCTTGATGCCGATATACACCGAGGGCGTGCCGTCGAAGGAGCTGATCGAGTCGTAGTTCTCGGCGCCCATTTCCACCCGGGCGATATCGCCGATCAGTACGCGGCTGTCACCGACAGTCTTGAGCGGAATCGCGGCGAAGGCCTCGGCGGATTTGAGGTCGGTACTGGCGTTGATGCTGGTGACCGTGTACTGGCCCTTCACTTCGCCGGCGGCGGAGAGGAAGTTGTTGCGCCGCACCGCGTCGTTGACATCCTGCGCGGTGATGCCATAGGCCGCGAGCTTCACCGGGTCGAGCCACAGGCGCATGGCGAAGACCTGGTTACCGAGAATTTCCGCCTCGGCCATGCCTGGCAACGTCGCCAGCTTGGGCTGGATCACCCGTGACAGGTAGTCGGTGATCTGCGGGTTGCTCAGCTCGTCGCTGTAAAAACTGATGTACATCAGCGCCGAGGCGTCGGCCGCCTCTTTGCTCAGCACCGGGTCTTCGGCGTCCTGCGGCAGCTGGTTCTTGACCTCGTTGGCCTTGGCCAGCAGCTCGGTGAACAGTCGGTCGCTGTCGGCGCCGATGCGCGCGTAAATCGAGACGATCGAGACATTCTGCCGGCTCTCCGAGGTCATGTAGTCGATGCCTTCGGCGCTCGCCAGGCTCTGTTGCAACGGCTGAGTTATGTAGCCCTGGATGGTCTCGGCGTTGGCCCCGGGGTAAGCGGTGGCCACCGTGATCAGGGCGTTCTCCATCTGCGGGTATTGGCGGATGGTCAGTTTGCCGAAGGCCTGGAAACCCAGCAGGATGATCAGCAGGCTGACCACGGTCGCCAGCACCGGGCGACGGATAAACGGATCGGTAAAAGCCATGAAGTGATTCCTTGGCGCCGGCGGCGGTCAGTTGCTGGGCTGACTGTTCGAGGCGGCGGATGGGGTCTGGTCGGCGGCGATGCTCACAGATGAGCCGTTATCCAGCTTCAACTGGCCGGCAGTCACCACCTGTTCGCCCTTGGCGAGTCCTTTGAGGATTGTCACCTGGCCATCGCGGCGTTCGCCGCTCTCGACGAAACGTCGTTCTACCAGCAACTGCGCTTGGCCCTTGGCGTCTTTCTGCGGTTGACCGTCCGCGCCTTTTTTCTCGCTGATCACGTACACCGAGTTGCCGTAGAGGGTGTAGGTGAGGGCGGTTTCCGGCACCACCACGCGGCTGGTCTCGCCCGGCAGCAGCACGTCCAGGTTGGCGAACATGCCCGGCAGCAGCTTGCCGTCCGGGTTGTTCAACATGGCGCGCACTTGCACGTTGCGCGTGGTTTCTTCGACTTTCGGGTTGATCGCGCCGATATCGCCTTCGAAGACTTCACCCGGATAAGCGGCGACGCTGAAGCGCACGCGCTGACCGATGCTCAGCAGCGGCACGGACTGTTCGGGCAGGAAGAAATCGACGAACAAGGTGCTGACATCTTGCAGGGTGGCGATGATGGTGCCGCTGGAGACGAAGTCGCCGACATCGACCTGGCGGATGCCGATGGTGCCGGCAAACGGCGCGAGGATGCGCTTCTTGGCCAGAATGGCCTTCAATTGCGCGACTCGGGTAATGGCCTTTTGCAGCTCGGCGGAGAGCCGGTCGAACTCGCTTTTGGAGAGCGCCTGACGGCTGAGCAGGCTACGCGCGCGCTCGAATTCGACCCGCGCCAGGCCCAGTTCGGCCTCGGAAGTGGCCAGGGTCGCCTGTTCGACATCGCTGTCCAGCTGCACGATGGGCTGATTCAGCGTGACCTTCTCGCCGGAGAGAAACAGCACATCTTTCACCGTGCCGCTGGCTTCCACGGTCAGGTCCACACCCTGGAAAGCCTTGAGCGTGCCGATGGCCGGCAACCGGCTCTGCCAGGGTATTTCCACGGCCTGGGCGGCGGATACGCTGATCGGTGGCGGCGCAGCGGAAAAGGTCTGGATCTGCTGGTAGAAGGAGAAGGCTTTGTAGGCTGCAAGGGCGAGCACCACGAGGGTGACACCGCCCAGCATGATCAGCATGCGGCGGAGCAACATATTCCGGTTCCTTGGCAGGGCCAAAATGGGGGCCTGGGAATAGGCAAGGGCAGTACCTTAGTCCCACTGCTCCGGGCAAGTCAAAACCACGGCTTTGCAAATAGTTGCAGCGCGCTATGAGCGAAACTCAATGTTGCGCCTATCAAGGGCCTGAGCCGCTGGGACCGGCATTTACCAGATAGGGTTGTGGCGCTTCAGGGGGGCGGCGAGAGGGTGGGAGGGCGGCACATCCCTGTGCCGGGCCGCCTGCAGGGCTTAAGCGCTCAGACGCTGGGTGACCTCGCTGAGTTGACCCGAGAGGTCGCGCAGGTCATGGCTGGCGGCTTCGGTGCGTTGTACGTTTTCCTGGTTGGTGGTGGCAATGGCGGTAATCTCGGTGAGGTTGCGCGAGATGTCCTCGGCCACCGAGGTCTGCTCTTCGGCGGCGGTGGCGATCTGCCGGTTCATGTCGCGAATCGCCTCGACCGCGCTGGTGATGCGTTGCAGCATGACGCCGGCCTCGGTGACTTGCTCGACTCCTTCCTCGCTGCGGCTCTGGCCACTCTCGATGGCGCGCACGGCGTTCAGTGCACCGGTCTGTACGGTGTCGATGATCTGGTGGATTTCGGCGGTGGACTGCGCGGTGCGCTGCGCCAGGGTGCGCACCTCGTCGGCGACCACGGCAAAACCACGGCCGGCGTCCCCGGCGCGAGCGGCCTCGATGGCGGCGTTGAGCGCCAGCAGGTTGGTCTGCTCGGCAATCCCGCGAATCACTTCCAGCACCTTGCCAATGCGCCCGCTGTCGCTTTCCAGTTGGCGAATCACCTCGGCGGTGTTGGCGATTTCGCCGCGCATGTGGGTGATGGTGCTGATCGTCGACTTCATCACCTTGTCGCCCTGCTGGGCCGACTGGTCGGCATCGTCGGCCGCGCGCGCGGCTTCGGCGGCATGCCGGGCGACTTCCTGGGCGGTCGCGGACATCTCATGCATCGCCGTGGCGACCTGGTCGGTACGCGAGAATTGCTCGGCGGTACCCTGTGCCATCAGGCTGGCGATGGCATGCAGTTCGCCGCTGGCGTTGTCCAGGTCGGCGGTGCTGCGTTGCAGGCGGGTGAAGGTGTCGGCGAGGAAGTCACGCAGGGTATTGGCGGCCACGGCCAGCTTGCCCAGTTCGTCGCGTCGGCCGGTATCGACCCGTTGGCCGAAATTGCCCTGGCTGAGCTGGGCGATATGTTCGATCAGGCTCTTGATCGGTGCGATCAGGTTGCGATTGACCAGCCACAGGCTGAACAACGCAATCAGCACGCTGGACCCGAGCAGCACCAGCGTGCCGTAAAGCCCGGTACGGTCGGCGCTGGCGCTGATGGCCTGGGCCTGTTCCTGGCTGCGCTGGTGCAGTTGACTGACCAGCGTGGTCATCTGCTCGCTGGCGGCGCGGTCGATGCCCTTCACCGCCGCATCGCCGACCTTGGCATCGGCATCGGCGCCGATAAAGGCATCCCGGCCTTTGCGATAGGCTGTGCCGAGGCTTTGATGCTCGCGGCGCAGGCGTTCCACCTGGGTTTTCAGGGCGCTGTCCGTGCCGGCTTCACTGGCCAGTTGGGCGAGGATGTCCTGCACCTTGCGTTCCTGGGCTTCGAACTGGCCCCAATATTTGTCCCGGTCGGCCGGCTCTTTGCCGCGCAGCAGGACGTTCTTCCACTCTTGCACTTGCACCTTGAACTCGAGGTTGGCGGTGTCCACCAACTGCGACTGTTGCAACGGACCATCGAGCAGCCCGCGGTAGGCCTGGATGCCGCCGGAGAGGAAGTGGAAGCAGGCCAGGGCAATCAGCAGGGTCAGCAGCAGGCTGCCGCCCAGGAGGGCAAGAATCTGCGCGCGAAGGGAGCTTTGTAGGAGCATGGGCAACGCCTCTAAATGACTAATTGGGTATCCAACCGTCCATGCTGACGAGGGTAACGAGGCGTTATGACTTCCATGTGGCTCTGTAGCGGCGGATTCAGCGCCAGGCCTGTGCGGCTGCAGCGCTGCCGGCTGGGCTTTTGGGCCTGGCGAGCACGGGGGTGGTTTGCATAGAGTCGGCCACGGGCGGCGGTACTTGAGGCGTTTTGGCAAACTCGCGCGCCGCGTACAGCGGTTGGGTGGCGCAATCCCGAGGCGTTTGATCGCTGGGCTTCGCGCCGCTCAGCCCAACCTGGGTTCGATCTGTACGTGCGGCCTTCAGGCCAGGCGCAGGTGGTTGTCCCAGAGCCCGGCGGGCAGTTCCAGCGGTTGCGCGACGATGCGTTCGCCACGGCAGTCGTACAGCCGGCAACGGCCCTGGCCGGAACTGACGACAAAGCCGTCGGCCACTGCACCGACCCCGGCGCAGTCCGGCAGCGGCACGTCAAGCCGCAGTTGCGCGCTGTCCAGGTCCCAGAGCATAAAGCGGTTGCCACGTGGCGCGGTCAGCGCCAGCAGGCGCAGCTCGCTGTGAATGGCCAGGCTGGCGGTGTACTGGTTCATCGCCTGGCGCTGGGCATCGGCGATCGGGAAGGGCTGGAAGGCCTGGCCCGGGCGTTTGATCGCGAGCATTGGCGCACTGTCGCCGGGCTCGCCTTCGTATTGCTGGCCGGTGACCACGGTACCGTCGCTGGCCACCGCCAGATGACGCACGCTGTTCATTCGCTCGGGCAGTTGTTCCTTGCTCAGCAGCGTGCCGTCTCGCTTGAGCAGCACCAGGCTGGACTCCATGGCGTCGAGGTTCATGGCCGCGCGGCTGTCGGCTTCGGTACGGATGCCGCCATTGGCGACGACTATGGTTTCGCCGTCGGGCATCCACAACAACTGGTGCGGGCCCACGCCATGGCTGGACAGCTCGCTGCTGCGCAGCAACTGCTGGCCGTCCAGGCGGTAGACGCCGAGCACGCCCCGACCGGGTTCTGCGGTGTCGTTTTCGGTGCTGTAGAACCATGCACCGCTCTTGTGGAAGATGCCGTGCCCATAGAAATGCCGCTGTGCCGGCGAAGTCAGGGTTTGCAGCAGGCGCCCATCGCGCAGGTCGAGCAGATAGCTTTCGGTGCTCGGCCGGCGGCCGACGAATACCGCCAGCGGCAGGTTGGGGTGGGGCACCACGTCGTGACAGCGTTCGTTGACCGCAGTAGCGAACACCTTGCTGCCGTCCAGGCGATAGCCGACGGCGTAGTGCTTGCCGTCGGCGTCATCGCGGGCCGAGAGCAGCAGTGGCTGCCGGGTGTGCTGGACCAGGGTCCAGCCGCCGAAGGCGGAGGCGGCGAGCAGGGCGCCGCCGAGGCCGAGAAAAGCACGGCGTTTCATGTCGGTCTCCTTTGGCTCAGTCGCCGTCGTTGGCGTTGAAGCCCAACTGAATGCCGAGGGTTTTCGCCAGTTCGCCGGTGTGCAGGCGGTGCAACTTGTCCAGGCTGTCGTATAACGCATTGAGCTGGGTGCGCCCGGCCTCGTCGGCCAGCAGGGCGCTCAACGGCTGTTGCAGTGCTGCGAGGCGTTGGCGGGTGTCGGCGTAGGCGGCGTCGATACGCGTGCCCAGGTCGGCCTGTTCCGGGCTCAGGAGCGCGCGGATACCATCCTGCTTGGCGCCTTGCCAAACCTGCTCGGCGCTGGCCAGTGCGGCGGCCATGTTGTTCAGGCTGGCATTGCTGCGCCAGGCTTCCGCCTGATAGGGCTGCGGCAGGCTTTTGCTCTGCCGGCCCATGGGCGTGCCGAGTTTCTTCTTCAGGCTGTCGATGCCGGTGGCCTGGGTGCGCAGCAGTTCGGATATGGCCTCCGCGCCTTCGGCATAGCGGGCGTTGGGAAACGTCTGCAACTGCGCGCCAATGCCATCCTGGCTTTGCCATTGGCTCAGGACGTTGGCCGAAAGATTTTGCTGGTGCTCGCCGATCGCCACCAGCAGCGGGCAGTAGCGGCTTTTCTGGGTGGCGTCGTTGAGGTCGAGCGCCGGGTCGAACAAGGCATATTCATAAGCGGTCAGGCCCTGAACCACCACGCTGGACTTATCCAGGTCTGCTGGCGTCAGTTGCGGCTTGCTCTTGAGCAGTGTTTCCACCTGGCGCGCGACCAGGTTCTTCTTGTCCGGCCAGAACTGGATCTGCCAGGCCCGGTTGCCTTCGGTCAGCGGGCCGATCAGCAGCGGTTGCAGCCCGGCCCAGGCATTTTGCGCGGTGAAGAAGGCCTGGCGCGCGGCGCTCAGGTCCTGACTGCCGGCGCAGAAGGCCTTGGCGCTGGCCGCGAGCTGGCTGTCGGCTGCGACCCAGGCGTTGTAGGCCGGCAGCAGCACGCCTTCGGTGAGGGCGGCGCTGGTCTTGCTCTGCGGGTCGGACGGGGCACAGGCGCTCAGGGCCAGGCCGCTGAGGACCGCGGCGAAGGCGGCGGTAAGTCGATGGGTGCGCAGCATGCTCGGCTCCTTACAGGGAGTTGAGAAAAGCCAAGAGCGCGGCGCGCTGCTCGGCATCGAAGGTCAGGACGTGTTGCTTGGCCGCTTCGGCTTCGCCACCGTGCCAGAGGATGGCCTCCAGCAGGTTGCGGGCGCGGCCGTCATGCAGGAACTGGGTATGGCCGTTGACGGCTTCGGTCAGGCCGATGCCCCACAGCGGCGGGGTTCGCCACTCGCTGCCGCTGGCCAGGAACTCCGGGCGATTGTCAGCCAGGCCGGGGCCCATGTCATGCAACAGCAGGTCGCTGTAGGGGCGAATCAACTGGTTGGCCAGCTCGGGTTCGGCGGCATCCGCCGCGGTGGTGAACTGCGGGGTATGGCATTGCTGGCAGCCGGCCTGGTGGAACAACCCTTTGCCGTTGAGCACTTGTGGGTCATCGACCCGGCGGCGGGCCGGTACACCGAGGTTGCGGCTGTAGAACAGCACCTGAGCGAGGATGTGCTCGCTGACTTCCGGCACGCCACCGTCGGCGGCTGTCAGGCAGGCGGTCTGGGTCGGGCTGCAGTCATCCTTTGGGTGCAGGCTGGTAATCAGGCCCATGTCGCCGGCGAAGGCATGCGCGTTCTGTTGGTTGAGCGTCGGTTGCCCGGCTTTCCAGCCGAAGCGACCGAGCACTGTCTTCTCCTGGGCGTCGTCCCAGACGTAATTGGGACGCCCGGAAACACCCTCGGCAGTGGCGTTTTCCGCCACGACATTGGCGAGGATGGCGGCTTCCGGTATCGCCTCAAGCAGGCCGAGGCCGATCATCGGCGGGGCGATGCGGGCGGAGAATTGGGTGTCCGGATGCAGCTCGCCGTAGCCGAGCTGGCTGATCCGCAGTTGGGGTTGGCGCAACTCCACGCTGCTGCCGTCAGCCAGGCGTACAGCGATGTTCCGGTAGTCCACCCGCACCTTGCCTTCCGGAGCTACGCCGGGGTTGGCCATGTCCTGCATCTGGCTGCCATAGACCGGCTCGGGCAGGACGCCTTGGCGTTGCACAATAGGCGCCTGCTTGAAACTGGCGGGAATCGACAGGCGTACCAACATCGACACCGCATTGGTGGCGTCGGCACTCGGTGGGTGACCGCGGCCGTCCTTGATATGGCAGCCCTGACAGGCGTTGGTGTTGAACAGCGGGCCGAGGCCGTCGCGGGCAATGGTGGTGGACGGGGCTATGACCCAGGGGTTGCGGAAGAAGCTGTTGCCGACGCTGAAGTCCAGCCGGCGCAGTGGCGAGAGGTTCGCGGAGGGCTGGGAGAAGGCGTTGTGATCACGCTTGTGCACGGTGGCACTGCCAGCGGACAAGGCTTCGCCGGGCTCGGCGTGGGTAAAGCGCGGTGCGTCATCGCACCCGGTCAGGCCAAGCGCCAATAGCAGTGGCGGTAACAGAGGGAGCAGGCGGGGCATCGGCAACGAACCAGACCACGGAATCAAGCGCGCAAGCTTAACAGGCTGAAGGAGTTCGAATAAGAGGGATTAGCGTTTGCGAGGCGGACGAAATGTCGCGCCAGACGCGTGGCTGCTTGAAATGCAGGCGAAAAAAAACGGATGCGCCTTGTGGGCGCATCCGTTGCCAGTGCTGAGGTATCAGAACTGGTGGTCGGCGGTATCCGGGTTCAGGTCGCTGATCCCCAGTTTGCTGGCGGCCTGTTCGATCGCAGCGGTCTGTTTGACCAGCGAGGCGATGGCGTCACGCACGATCTGCTGGCCGGCGGTGTTGTCGGCGGCGATCAGTTGATCGAAGTGCTGGCCATTGTTGGCGCTGTCCGCCAGGGCTTGCAGCTTGCCTTCGGTGGCGGCCAGGTCGGCTTTCAGGGTGGCGTCGGTGGCCGGGTCGATTTTGGCTACCAGGGACGACAGGCTCGGGCCGCTCAGGGTGGTGCCGTCGACCTTCTTGTACTCGCCCAGGTAGACGTTGCGGATGCCCTTGCCGTTGTAGAAATGCGAGTTGTGGGTGTTGTCGCTGAAGCAGTCGTGCTCGTCTTCGGTGGAATTGGCTTCCAGAGCGACCTTCATGCGTTCGCCAGCCAGTTCGCCGAGCGACAGGCTGCCCATGCCGAAGAGCATCTTGCGCAGGCCGTTTTCAGCGGTGTCGGCTGTCAGGGTCGCGCGGTAGTTGTCGGCAACACCGGCTTTCCACTGCTCGACCATGCTGTCCAGGTCCTTGACCAGCAGGTCGGTGGCGGCTTTCAGATAAATGCCGCGGCGATCGCAATGGCCGTTGCTGCAGTCTTTGCCGCTGGCGTAATCGGTCGCAGGGCGTTCGCCGGCGCCGGCAGCGGTGCCGTGCAGGTCCTGGCCCCAGAGCAGGAATTCGATGGCGTGGTAGCCGGTGGCGACGTTGGCTTCGGAGCCGCCCAGTTCGTTCAGGCTGGCCAGTTTCTCGCCGGTGATTTCGGTCACGTCGAGCTTGTCTTCGCCGACCTGGATCGAGGTGTTGGCAATGATGTTGGCGGTGGCACCCGGGTTACCCTGCGCGTGCGGGGTGTCGGCGGCCACGTAGTCGATCAGGCCTTCGTCCAGCGGCCAGGCGTTCAGTTGGCCTTCCCACTCATCCACCACCGGGTTGCCGAAGCGGAACACTTCACTCTGCATGTAGGGCGCGCGGGCGGCCAGCCAGGCTTCGCGGGCGGCTTTCAGGGTCGCATCGCTGGGGCTGGCGATCAGGGCGTCAACCGCGCTCTGCAATGCCTTGCCGGTGGTGGCGGCGTCGGTGAAGACGGCCAGGGCGATATCGGCGTAATGGTTGACCACGGCTTTGCTGGCGGCTGCATCGAGTGTGCCGGCACTGGCGGCTGGCGTGGTTGCGCTGCTGGCAGCCGGCGCGGCCGCTTGGGTTGCGGGGGCTTTGTCTTCGCCGCAACCGGCGAGAGAGATAGCAATGGCCAGCAGGCTGGCGGTGGCCAGAGGCATACGAATCATGGCGAAGTCCTTTGCGTCGATAGGTGGGTGCGGTACGCGCTGCGTACATAAAACTACAACATAATGCGAAAGATTTGCATTTTGTGCAAAGGACTAATGCGCCTAATTGTTCTGAATAAGCCGTGCGCCAGTTCTGCTTTGCGCAACACAGTGCCGCTAGAATGCCAGCACTCTTACCCGCAGCTCTTTTGGAGAAACCTGCATGAGCCTGACCAGCGTTGCCGTCGTGGTTGTTCTGTTTCTGCTCGCCGCTTATGTGGTGATTCTCTACAACGGCCTGGTGCGCTTGAAGCATGGGGTGAGCAAGGCCTGGGCGAACATCGAGGTTCTGCTCAAGCAACGCCACGATGAGCTGCCCAAGCTGGTGGAGACCTGCAAGCAATACATGCAGCACGAACGCAGTACCTTGGAGCGGGTGATCCTCGCCCGTAACGCCGTGGCCAGCGCCCGTGAGAAAGGCGATGTCGGCGCCCTGGGCGTGGCGGAAAGCGGCCTGCGTGCCGGGCTTGGGCAGTTGTTCGCCCTGGCCGAAAACTATCCGCAGCTCAAGGCCAACGAGAGTTTCCAGTTCCTCCAGCAGCGCATCAGCGGGCTGGAGAACGGCATCGCCGATCGGCGCGAGCTGTACAACGAAGCGGTCAATCTGAACAACGTACGCATCGAGCAGTTTCCCGACCTGATCATCGCCGGGCCGTTCGGCTTCAAGGCGGCCGAGTTGCTGGAGTTCAGCGAGGCAGAAAAGGCCGACGTCGACCTCAACGCTTTGTTCGGTTAAGCCGTGGAGATGCAAGAGCTGGTGTTTTTCCTGGCATTCACTCTCGGCGCCTGTTTGTGTGGCGCCTGGTGGTGTGTGCGGCGTCTGGCCCAGGCTCGCCATCTGCTCGATACCCCGACCTCGAAGATCCGTTCGGCGGCGCAAGGCTATGTCGAGTTTTACGGCGTGCTGCAGGCGCAGCCGGAGGCATTGATTCAAGGCCCGCTGACGGGTAAGCCGTGCCTGTGGTGGCGTTTCAAGATCGAGGAATACAGCAGCAACGGTAAGAATCGCTCGTGGCGCCTGGTCGAGAGCGGCAGCAGCGAAGGTTGGCTGCGGATGGCCGATGCAACCGGCGATTGCCTGATCGATCCGCAGGGGGCAGAGGTGCGCCCGGCGACGCGCGAGGTGTGGAAGGGCAACCAGCGCCACCCGCGTGGCCCGCTGCAAACCGGGATACTTGGCTGGTTGGCCAGCGGCAAGGATTACCGCTACACCGAGGAGCGCCTGCACGTGGGCGAACCGTTGTATGCCATCGGCGATTTCCGCACCACCGGCGGTGGTCGTCAGGGGCTCGACCTGAGCGCGGCACAGAGCGGTGTGATCCGTGAATGGAAGGGCGATTTCGGGGGGCTTGTGCAGCGTTTCGACAGCGACGGCAACGGTCAGCTGGATGAGCTGGAGTGGAATCGCGTGCGTCTGGCGGCCCAGCTGGAAGCCGAGGATCGGCACCGGCAGGTGAGCGTGCAACCGGCCCAGAACTATCTGGCCCGGCCGCGGGAGTCGCAGCCGTTCATTCTTTCCAGTTTTGGTGAGGATGACCTGGCCCGGCGCTTCTACTGGCAGGCCGCCGCAGGAGGCGGGGTGTGCCTGTTCGGCGCACTGACGACGGCCTGGCTGCTGGGTGTCACGGTGATCTGAGGGCGGGCTCGGCTGCTGGTTGTGTGCGGTAGCCATCCACACGGATGGCGTGTTCGGCCTGAACGGCCCACCACACTCGACCACTGGCTTACAACGCCCGCCAAAGCGGGCGTTGTTGTTTAGTCGGGGGTTCAGAGCGTCGCGGGGTTGGTGCTGGCGCCGGCGTTGCTGAGGCGCCGGGATTGCTTCAGGAACAGAGTCAGCTCGCGGGCCGGTAGCGGCTTGCTGTACAGGTAGCCC
Organism: Pseudomonas sp. KH_027; assembly: GCF_057838565.1. Taxonomy (NCBI): domain Bacteria; kingdom Pseudomonadati; phylum Pseudomonadota; class Gammaproteobacteria; order Pseudomonadales; family Pseudomonadaceae; genus Pseudomonas; species Pseudomonas sp. KH_027. The sequence continues at coordinate 3,785,012 of NZ_CM174470.1, read as the reverse complement.
TGCCCCTCGTTGCAGCCCTGGGCAATGATGTAGGCCTCCTGCTCGAGGGTTTCCACGCCCTCGGCGATGACCTGCATGCCCAGGCTTTTACCCAGCTGGATGATGGCGCGCACGATGGTCGCGTCGTCTTCGTCGTCCAGCAGGTCCTGTACGAAACTCTTGTCGATCTTGATCTTGTCCAGCGGCAGGCTCTTCAGGTAACTGAGCGACGAGTAGCCGGTGCCGAAGTCGTCGATCGCGATCAGCGCGCCGGAGCGGCGCAGGCTGAGCAGGTGCTGGGCGGCGGTGGTGATGTCTTCCATCAGGCCGGTTTCGGTGACTTCCAGCTCCAGGCTGCGTGGCGGCAAACGGTAGACCTGCATCAGGTTGTTCACCACTCGCGGCAGCTCGGCGTGGTGCAGCTGTACGGTGGAGAGGTTGACCGCCATGCGCAGGTCGGTGAAACCCTGGTCGTGCCATTCGCGCAGTTGCCGGCAGGTCTGGTCGAGAATCCATTCGCCGATCGGGATGATGCTGCCGTTCTGTTCGGCCAGCGGAATGAACATGTCCGGCGGCACCAGGCCGTGTTGCGGATGCTGCCAGCGCAGCAACGCCTCGACACCGACCACGCGGTGGTCGTGGTAGTCCACCTGGGGTTGGTAGACCAGATGCAGCTGGCCATGGGCGAGGGCTTCGCGCAGGTCTTTTTCCAGCTCGCGGCGGCGGCGCATCTCGCTGTCGACGCTGGCGATATAGAACTGATAGCGGTTGCGCGAGCGACTCTTGGCCAGGGTCATGGTTTGTTCGGCTTTCTGCAGCAGCTTTTCGGTGCTGTCGCCGTCTTCCGGGAACAGGGTGATGCCGATGGTGGCGCGCAGATGGACTTCCTGCTGGTCGAGCATGAACGGCGCCTCGAGGTCATCGAGCACGCTCTGCGCCAGCTCGGCGGCCTCATAGGGCTGCTCGATATCCGCTTGCACCAGGGCGAACTGATCGCCACCCAGGCGGGCCAGGGCGCCGAGGCGGCCGCTGTGGCTGCGCAGGCGGTCGGAGAGGGCGAGCAGCAGTTGGTCGCCGGTCTGGTAGCTGAACTGTTCGTTGATGCCCTTGAAGTCGTCCAGGCCGACGCAGAGCACCGCCACCCGGCGTTGCAGGCGGCCGGCATCGCCGAGAATCTGGTCGAGCTGTTGCTGCAATTGCTGGCGATTGGGCAGGCCAGTGAGGAAGTCGTACTGGGCCAGGCGCAGCAGGCTGTCTTCGGCTTCGCGGCGTAAATGCGTGTTGCGTTCGATGGAGGCCAGCAACTGGTTGGCGGTATTGATCCACAGTCCCAGTTCGTTCTTCTCGTTGCCCTTGAGCATCGGCAGCTTGTGCTCGCTGGGGCGATCCGGGTTGATGTTGGTCAGGTGTTCGATGATCTTCGACAAGGGCTTGGTCAGCAGCCAGTGGTAGACCAGATAGAGCACCAGGCCCATGGCCAGTGCGCGCAGTACCCCGGAGATGAAGATGATCACCGAACTGGTGATGAAGTCCTCGCCGTAGGGGGCGGTGTCGAGGGTGATGGCCAGGTCGCCGTAGTACTCGCTGTAAGGGCCGCGGCCCACCAGTTGGGTGGTGAAGGTGGCTTCATCGCCAAGGATCGGGTCGGTCAACCAGCGCGTGGGGCGGGTCATCAAGTCGCGGGATTTCTCCGCGAGCATCGGCTCGTTCGGGTGGCCGATCGCGGCGAAACGCACCGATTCGTTCTGGAACAGGCCTTCGATGACCTGCATGCCCATCTCCCGGTCCAGGCTGTAAACCGCCTGGGTCGAGGGGTCGCGGAACATGTCGAGGATGCGCTGTGCGTCGCTGGCAACGGCCTGGCGCGTTTTGTATACGTCGAACATGATCTGCGCGCAGCTCAGCACGACGCCGACTACGAGCGCCGAGAGCAGCACCACGCGGAGCAGTTTCAGCGACAAACTGTGTTTGAGTTCCAGCTTCAAATGACCATTCCTTGTTCGAGGCCAGAGGCGTCAGACCGGTGTGAGTATTAGCAATCACGCGCGAGCAGTCAAAGGGCCATTATCAGGAAAGTAGTTGTGCCATCTGTGTGGGGGGCCGGTATGCACTTGCAGCTTACGCCTGCGTACTTGATCTGTGTCGGTACAGTGGTGCTTTGGCTTGAGGCCGTTCGGCGATTCTCTCTGCGCGGCGGCGGGTAATGCGCGCTGCAGGGGATGCCGGCAGGGCATATCAGGTAGGGTAAATAGCTGGGCCCTGACGCAGAAAACCCAGCGAGTGCCGGGTTTTCTTGGGCTGGAGGCAGGTTTTAGGCGGCGTAGTTTTTCGCTACGAAGTCCCAGTTGACCAGGTTCCAGAACGCTTCAACGTACTTCGGACGCAGGTTGCGGTAGTCGATGTAGTAAGCGTGCTCCCAGACGTCGCAGGTCAGCAGCGGGGTGTCGCCGCTGGTCAGCGGACAGCCGGCACCGATGGTGCTGGCCAGTGCCAGGGAGCCGTCGGCTTTCTTCACCAGCCAGCCCCAGCCGGAACCGAAGGTGCCGATGGAGGTTTTGCTGAACTCTTCCTTGAACTTGTCGAAGGAACCGAAGGCCGCGTTGATGGCTTCGGCCAGCGCGCCAGTCGGTTGACCGCCGGCGTTTGGCGCCAGGCAGTTCCAGTAGAAGGTGTGGTTCCAGACTTGAGCGGCGTTGTTGAAGATGCCGCCCGAAGAAGTCTTGACGATCTCTTCCAGGGTTTTGCCTTCGAACTCGGTGCCTGGCACCAGGTTGTTCAGGTTCACGACGTAGGTGTTGTGGTGCTTGTCGTGGTGGAACTCCAGGGTTTCCTTGGAAATGTGCGGCTGCAGGGCATCGTGTGCGTAGGGCAGCGGCGGCAATTCGAAAGCCATGATGATTCTCCTAATCAGGTCAGTTGCGGTGAGCGCAAGGCCGATCACGGGCGGCCAGATATGCGCCGGGGAGTTTGTACTCTTTGCGACGCAGGGGCTGGATCATAGCACCGGGGCAGCCCCATAACCACGCAACAACTGTGTGGGAAAGGCCCTGCCGCCGAGTCGCGAGGCCGGTGCCAGGGCCTTCGGCAAGGCCTTCAGAGCAGAACTATCTTGGCTCGAACCGGGCGTTCAGCCCGCAATCAGTTGCCCAGCCACGGCAAACATCATCAGCGCCACCCCCAGGTCGAGCAGGCGCCAGGTGGTGGGGCGGGCCAGCCAGGGCGCGAGCCAGGCAGCGCCGAGGGCGAGGGTGAAAAACCAGACCAGGGAGGCGCTGGCGGCGCCCAAGGCATAGGCGCCGGGCACGCTTTGCTGCGCGCCGAGAGAGCCGATCAACAGCACGGTATCCAGGTACACGTGGGGGTTGAGCAAGGTCACCGCCAAAGCTGCCAGTAGCACCGCCCGCCGCGAACGGGGGCCGGCGTTGCCGGCTTCGCTCAGTGCCTGAGGCGCGAGGGCGCGGCGCAAGGCTTTGACCCCGTACCAGAGCAAAAAGGCCGCGCCACCCCAGCGGGCGATGGCCAGCAGCAGGGGGTTTTGCGCCAGCAGGCTGGCCAGGCCGAATACCCCGGCGGCGACCAACAGGGCATCGCAGAGCACGCAGAGTGCCGCCACCGGCAGGTGGTGCTCACGGCGCAGGCTCTGGGCCAGGACAAAGGCATTCTGCGCGCCAAGGGCAACGATCAGCCCGGCGGCCACCAACAAACCGTTCAAATAACTCTGCCACATGGCTATCACTCCTCGTCTGTTGCGAGTTGACGCAGTACGTCGAACGCGCGCTGGCCATCGGCCTGGGCGACGAACAGGTGGTCGTGGTGGTAACCGGCGATGACGTTGCAACTGATGCCGGCGTTGGCCAGGGCCGTGGCGAAGGCGGCGGTCAGGCCGACGGCATCGAGTGCCGAATGCACGCGCAGGGTGATCCAGGCGGCGACATAGTCGAATGCCAGGCCCAGGTCCTCGGCCTGTTGCCGTTGGAGAATCACCGTCAGCCCCTCGGCTTCGCGAAAACTGCCCAGTACTTGAGTTCCGGCCAGCTGGGTTTCGTCGTCAATGCAGCAAAATACATAGTCGCCAGCGTTCAGGTGCGGGCTCATGTTGCGCAGCAGACGGGGGAGCGATGTTTCGCCAGCCATGGTGGTTTCCTTGCAGGTGGTGGCCTTTGGTTGTGGCGAGTCTGTTGCGAGTGGTTGTATAAGGAAAACGAATCATGCTGATCGCTCATTAGGAGAATTGATCATGTTCGACTACAAGCTCCTATCCGCCCTGGCCGCCGTGGTGGAGCAGGCCGGGTTTGAACGGGCGGCGCAGGTGCTGGGCTTGTCGCAGTCGGCGGTGTCGCAGCGGATCAAGTTGCTCGAAGCGCGGGTCGGCCAGCCGGTGCTGGTGCGGGCCACGCCGCCGGCGCCCACGGAAATCGGGCGGCGGCTGCTCAACCATGTGCAGCAAGTGCGCTTGCTCGAACGCGATCTGCAGGGCCAGGTGCCGGCGCTGGACGAAGGCGGGTTGCCGGAGCGGCTGCGCATCGCCTTGAATGCCGACAGCCTGGCGACCTGGTGGGCGCAGGCGGTCGCGCAGTTCTGCGCGCAGCATCGGGTGCTGCTGGATCTGGTGGTGGAGGACCAGGATGTCGGCCTCAAGCGCATGCGGGCCGGCGAGGTGGCCGCCTGTGTCTGCGCCAGTGACCGTCCGGTGTCCGGGGCGCGCAGCCTGGCGTTGGGGGCGATGCGTTACCGCGCGCTGGCCAGTCCGGGGTTTCTCGCCCGGCATTTTCCCGCCGGCGTCACGCCGCCAGCCCTGGCGCGGGCACCGGCCATCGTCTTCGGCCCGGACGATCTGTTGCAGCACCGCTACCTGGCGGCGCTCGGGGTCGAGGGCGGTTTCATCCACCACCTTTGCCCTTCTTCGGAGGGGTTTATCCGCCTGGCCGAAGCTGGCCTGGGTTGGGGGCTGGTGCCGGAGTTGCAGGTGCGGGGGGAATTGGCGCGGGGCGAGCTGGTTGAGCTGCTGCCGCAGCAGCCGATCGATGTGCCGCTGTATTGGCACCACTGGCGCAATGGTGGTGAATTGCTCAGCGAACTCACCCGCCATCTGGCCCGCACGGCCGCCCAGACGTTGGTGCCTGCCAATGCAACGACTGGCTAGAGTTGGAAGCGCGCCACCAGTTCTTGCTGGCCGCCGGCGACCTGGCGCAGGTGTTCGCCGCAGTCGCGGGTATGCGCGGCGGTCCGGCGGTTCTCCCCGGTCATGGCGTGCAGGCGGTGCATATGCTGGTTGACTTCCTGGGTGGTGGCGGCCTGTTGCTCGGCCGCCGCGGCAATCTGGAAGGCCAGCGCCTGCACGCCCTGCAAGGAGTAGTCGAGCTGACCGAGGGAGTCGAGCACCGCCTGGGTCTCGTGCTCCAGGGCACGGGCCTGTTCGGCCGAGCCCTGCATGGTCTGCATCGCCTCGCCGGAGGAGCCCCGCAGGGTGGCGATGATGGTGACGATCTCCTCGGTGGCGCTGCGCGTGCGCAGCGCCAGGTTGCGCACCTCGTCGGCAACCACGGCGAAACCGCGGCCCTGGTCGCCAGCCCGCGCCGCTTCGATGGCGGCGTTGAGGGCCAGCAGGTTGGTCTGCTCGGCGATGCCGCGGATCACCTCCAGCACCGAGCCGATCTGCAAGGTGTCGCTGGCCAGGGTGTCGACCACGGCGCCGGCCTGGCGGAGATCCGTGAGTAGGTGGGCCTGCCGCCCGATCATCTGCTCTAGGGTGTGCTGCATCTGGCCGAAGGCCGCGCGCGCGGCGGCGCTGCCCTGGGCGCTCTGGCCGGCGTTGGCGGCGATCGCCTGCACGGTGGCGGCCATCTGGTCGACCGCGCAGACGACCAGCTCCAGCGCCTCCTGCTGCTGGTCGAGGCGTTCGCTGGTCTGCCCGGCGGCGCCGAGGATGTCGCCGCTGGCATGGCCGATGGCCTGGCTGGACTGACGCAGGCGTTCGATCACCTCGCGCCAGGCGCCGGCCATCTCGTGCAACGCCTGCATCAGGCCGGCCTGGCTGGTGCCGGTCGGCGGCAGGCTCAGTTCGCCGGCCGCCAGTTGGCGGGCCAGGGCCACCATGGTGCTCGGCTCGCCGCCCAGCGGGCGCATCACGCTGCGGCTGATCAGCCAGGTGGCGGCGGCGACTGCGACCACCGTCAGCAAACCGAGCAGCAACACCTGCCACATCAGCTGGCGCACCGGGGCGAAGGCTTGATCCTGGTCCATCTCGGCGATCAGCGCCCAGCGGTTGCCATCGAATTCCAGCGGCACGAAGGCCTTGAGTGAGGTTCGCCCATCCAGCCCGGGCTCGGTCAGGCGTCCCTGCTGGCCGTCCAGGGCGCGGCTGATCGCGTCGCCCGTCAGAGGCTGGTGTTGGGAGAAACTCTGTGCCACCTGTTGTTCGGGGAAGCGCGCCGAGTCCGAACGCAGCAGTCCGTCGGCACCCACCAGGTAGGTCTCGCCGCTGTCGCCGAGCCCTTGGCGGGTCTGCATCACCGCATTCAAGGGCGCGAGCGGCAGCTCCAGAACCAGCAGCATCTGCACTTCGCCCTCGGCCAGCACGGGCGTGGCGAGGAACTGGGTGGTGTCCTTGCTCTGCGGATTGACGACCAGGTCGCTGATCTGCAACTGACGGCTTTCGCTGCTCTGGCGAACCAGGCGGGCCAAGGGGCCATCGCGCAGCTCGGCTTCATTGAGGTTGCGTTGGTAGTCGGCATCGCGGAGCACGCTGAAGATTACCTTGCCGTCCGGTAGAACCAGCTTGAGATCGCGATAACCGAAGGTGTTGATGAAGTTCTCGAAGATCGGCTTGTCATAGGCGAGGGCGCTGACCAGGGCGATGGCATCCAGGCCCTGGTAACTGGTGCTGAGGTTGCTGGCCAGGGTGCTGAGCTGGTTTCGCCGTTCCTGCCAGTTATCCAATAGCTGACTTTGTTTGATATTCGCTACAGCCTCCAGTGCGTTCAGGGTCTGCTCGCGCAGCGCTCCACTGGCCTGTTGATAGACCGTGAAGGCCATGGCTGACACGGGAATCAGGCCGATCAGCAAGTAGCTCATGGCGAGTTTGAGGCGTAAGGGCATGTCCACAGCTCCGTGTGTCGAAGGGTTACAGGCTTTGGGGAGTGTTGGATATTCTGCAATTTGCGTGCAAATTATTAGACGAGTGATCGAAATATTGAGCGAAGGCCCGCAAGGTCGCTGTTCTGGCGAGGCCAGCCACGACGCGAGCTATGGCTCGCTGCTAGAGTGCCCAGACATAACAAGAACGATGGGGGCGCGGGATGAGGATTCTGGTAACCGGAGCTAGCGGCTTTATCGGTGGGCGCTTTGCCCGTTTTGCTTTGGAGCAGGGGTTGACGGTACGGGTCAATGGCCGGCGGCCGGAGGCGGTGGAGCATCTGGTCAAGCGCGGTGCCGAGTTTGTCCAGGGTGACCTGTCCGATCCCGAACTGGTGCGCAGGCTGTGCCAGGATGTCGAGGCCGTGGTGCATTGCGCTGGCGCCGTGGGCGTCTGGGGTAATTACCAGCACTTCTACCAGGCGAATGTCGCGGTCACCGAGAACATCGTCGAGGCTTGCCTGAAGCAGAATGTGCGGCGCTTGCTGCATCTGTCTTCGCCGTCGATTTATTTCGACGGTCAGTCCCATGTCGGGATTAAGGAAGAGCAAGTGCCCAAGCGCTTTTCCGATCACTACGGGGCGACCAAATACCTGGCCGAGCAGAAGGTCTTCGGCGCCGAGGAGTTCGGCCTCGAGGTGATTGCCTATCGCCCGCGCTTCGTCACCGGCGCCGGCGACACCAGCATCTTTCCGCGGTTGATCAATATGCAGCGCAAAGGGCGCTTGTCGATCATCGGCAACGGCTTGAACCGGGTCGACTTCACCAGCATGCAAAACCTCAACGATGCGCTATTCAGTGGCCTGCTGGCCGCCGGGCCGGCGCTGGGCAAGGTCTACAACATCAGCAACGGCACGCCGCTGCCGCTCTGGGATGTGGTCAATTACGTGCTGCGCCAACTCGAACTGCCAGAAGTCACCCGTCATCTACCCTATGGCGTGGCTTATGCGGCGGCCACCCTCAACGAAGCCGTGTGTAAAGTGCTGCCGGGGCGCCCGGAGCCGAGCCTGTTTCGCCTCGGAGTGGCGGTGATGGCCAAGGACTTCTCGCTGGATATCAGCCGGGCGCGGCAGTACCTGGACTATGACCCGCAGGTCAGTGTCTGGACCGCGCTGGATGAGTTCTGCCAGTGGTGGAACGTGGCGGCGCAACAGCCCTGAGCCTGAGCGGGCGGATGCATCAACCGCGCAGCGGGCCGGCGTACTGAGTGTACTTGGCGATCAACTCGGCCTCAGTGAGTACCGGTGCCGCTGGCGGTGCCAGGCGCAGGCCGCTGAGTTCGCTCAGGCGTGCGCCCAGCTCACGGGTTTCATCGACTGTCGATTCGGCGCAGGCCAGCAGCATGCTTTGCACGGCGCCTGGCTGGCTCAGGCGAATGTCGATTGCTTGTTCAAGGCGCAGACGGCGACGCAGCGTTTGCATGCAGTCGAGTACAGACTTGGTCAGTTCCATACGATCTCTCCCCCAATGACGCGAACTCAAGCGAGCTCTAAGTCGGCTGGCTCAGTGACAGGCAACGCTTTGGCCGGTAAGGCATAACCGGGCAAACCCGCAGCGCAGACGCTTCGTCAGTCCCGCAGTTGTTTAGCAAATGTTGTACCAGTTCACAGAATGAGGAACTGCGTGGCCTGGGGAGGGTCGATTGACTGCTCGCAGCGCTTGCGCGCGCTCCGCCGGTGCGTGGCGCACTGGCTTGGCGCGACGCTGAAGCACGGCGCGTGAACCGTTATACTGCGCGCCACCTTGCCCTCTTTGTGTGCCCCTGAAGGTTTCCCCATGCGTAACGATGCTCTCGACGAACTGGATAGCGTGCCCAGCCTGACCAACGATGTCCGCGATCATGACTTCGCTCATGGGCATGAACCGGCCGAGCGTAGTCCCGTCTATGGCCGCAGCAATCCCCCTGCGCAAGTCAAGGGCTCCAGCACCGGGCCGTTGTGGGCGTTGGTGAGCGCGTTGGTGATCGCCCTCGGCGGCCTTGGTTGGTGGAGTCACCAGCAGATCGACCTGATGAGCCAGCAACTGGTAGCCACCCAGGAAAGTTTTGCGCGGATCAGCGAAGAAGCGGCCGGGCGTATTCAGGACATCACCGGCAAGGTGGTCGCCACCGAGTCCAGCGTGACCAGCGGTAGCGAAGCGCTACGGCTCAAGGTCAAGCAGCTGGAGAGCAAAGTGGCCGAGTTGAGCAAGCAGCAGCAAACCCTCAACAGCCAGCAGGGCACGCAAGGCAAGCGTGTCGAGCAAGTGGCCGCCGACTTGGAAAGCCAGCAAGACTCAGCGGGTCAGTTGGACGGCAAACTGAAAAGTCTCGCCAGCGAGCAGGCGGCTTTGAAAGCTGCACAAGGCGATCAGTCCAAGATTGACGGACAGCTGAAAAACCTCAGCGCTGATATCGAAACGTTGAAGAAACAGGGCAACCCCAACGTTGCCATCGGCCGTCTGGAACAGGACCTGCTGGTGCTGAAAAGCGAACAGGAAAACCGCCCGGCAGCCGCCAGCAACACCAGCGAGTTCGATGCCTTCCGCGCGCAGATGACCCGCAATATCAGCACCCTGCAAAGCCAGGTGCAGAACCTGCAGCAACAGCTCAACGCGCGTTAGCTTCTGGATCACTGCGTTCCCACCTGTGCGGGAATGCCGGTGTCGGGGTGATGAAGGTTTAGCGCCCTAACCCGGTCGTCCTCGCGAATGTGGGGAGCCAGCGACGTGTATGTCCGGGTTGGAAATGACGGGTGACGGGCTGGCGCTGCTCTGCGCCTTTCACCGAGTATGAAAAAGCCCCGCATTCGGGGCTTTTTCATTGGTGCCGGATCAGCCTTACATCCGCGGATAATCCAGATAGCCGACCGGGCCTGAGCCGTAGAAGGTTTCCGGGTGCGGCTCGTTCAAGGGCGCGTCTTGCGCCAGGCGCTCCGGCAGGTCCGGGTTGGCGATGAAGGGGATGCCGAAGGCCACGGCATCCGCCGCGCCGCTGGCCAGCAGGGCATTGGCGCTGTCTTTGGTGAAACGTTCGTTGGCGATGAACGCGCCGCCGAAGGCTTGTTTCAGTTCGAGGCTGATGCTGTCTTCGCCGAGCTTTTCGCGGGTGCAGATAAAGGCGATGCCGCGCTTGCCCAGTTCGCGGGCGACATAGCCGAACGTCGCCGAGCGATTGGAGTCGCCCATATCGTGACTGTCAGCGCGCGGCGCCAGGTGCATGCCGACGCGGCCGGCATCCCATACCGAGAGCACAGCGTCGGTCACCTCCAGCATCAAGCGGGCACGGTTTTCCAGGGAGCCGCCGTATTGGTCGCTGCGCTGGTTGGTGCTGTCCTGCAGGAACTGGTCGAGCAGATAACCGTTGGCGCCGTGGATTTCCACGCCGTCGAAGCCGGCCGCCTTGGCATTTTCGGCACCCTGGCGGTAGGCCTCGACGATGTCGGTGATTTCTTCAGTCTCCAGGGCGCGCGGCGTGGGGTAGTCGCGCAGTGGGCGCAGCAGGCTGACATGGCCTTTGGCAGCGATGGCGCTCGGCGCGACCGGTGCTTCGCCGTCGAGGAAGGACGGGTCGGAGATCCGCCCGACATGCCACAGTTGCAGGACGATCTTGCCGCCATTGGCATGCACGGCCTTGGTGATGTTGCTCCAGCCGCGCACCTGGGCTTCGGACCAGATGCCTGGGGTGTTGGGGTAGCCGACACCCATCGGCGTCACCGAGGTGGCTTCGCTGAGGATCAGCCCGGCCGATGCGCGTTGGGCGTAGTACTCGGCCATCAGGGCATTCGGTACGCGGCCTTCGTCGGCGCGGCAGCGGGTCAGCGGCGCCATGATGATGCGGTTTTTCAGTTGCAGGTCGCCAATCGTGATGGGGTCGAAAAGGCTGGTCATGGGATGGAATCTCCGGTGCTGGGGTAATGAGGATGCGATTTTTGAGTGGTCGATCAGTCGAGAACAGGTTCGAGGCGAGCACCGACGCTCAGCGTCAGTTGCGTGGCGATCAGTGCCAGTACGGCCAGTGCCGCGGCAGCCAGTGGCACGTTGGTCAGCCCCTGGCCCTGGCTGATGACCAGCCCGCCGACCCAGGCACCGAGGGCGTTGCCGAGGTTGAAGGCGCCGATATTCAGGGTCGAGACCAGGTTCGGGGCGTCCTTGCCGAAGGTCATCACATTGATCTGCAAAGCCGGCACGGCAGCGAAGGCGGCCACGGCCCAGAGGAACAGGGTGATTTCGGCCGGGATCAGCGCTTGGCTGGTCCAGCTGAACAGGCTGGCGAGCACCGCCAGGGCGATGAAGACGCCGCACAGGGTGGTTGCCAGGCGCCAGTCGGCCAGCCTTCCACCGAGCACGTTGCCGAGCGTCAGGCCCAGGCCGATCAACAGCAGGGTCCAGGTCACGCCAGCCGGCGACACGCCGGTGACTTCACCGAGCAGGGGGGCGATATAGGTGAACAGGGCGAACATCGAGGCGGAGAAGAACACCGTGCTGCTCAGCGCCAGCCACAGCCCGGCGCCGCGCAGGGCACGCAACTCGCTGCGCAGGTCGGCCTTCTGCTCGTCGCGCTGGGCCGGCAGGTAACGCCACAGGCCGATCAGGGCGAGCACGCCGATCACGGTCACCGCCCAGAAGGTCGAGCGCCAGCCGGCGGCTTGGCCGAGCGCGGTGCCCAGCGGCACGCCGAGCACATTGGCCAGGGTCAACCCGGTGAACATCAACGCCACCGCCGAAGCCCGGCGGTTGGCCGGCACCAGGCTGGCGGCGACCACCGAGCCGATACCAAAGAAGGCGCCGTGGCAGAGTGCGGTAACCACCCGCGCCAGCATCAGCATTTGATAGTCCGTGGCCAGGGCGCAGAACAGGTTGCCGGCGATGAAGATGCTCATCAGCGTCAGCAGGGCGGCCTTGCGCGGCCAACTGGAGGTGACCAGCGCCATGAACGGTGCGCCGATGGCCACGCCGAGGGCGTAACCGGTGACCAGCCAACCGGCACCGGGAATCGACACACCGAGGTCGGCGGCGACATCGGGCAACAGGCCGAGGATCACGAATTCCGTGGTGCCGATGGCAAACGCGGACAAAGCGAGGACGAGAAGCGAAATCGGCATGTGCCGGCTCCTTAAAAAGCGCTGAGGGAAGCGGTTTGGTTGAGTTTTACAACTCGTTGCCCAGATGCTCGAGGAAGGCCTTGATGGTGTCCTCGTTACGCTTGAAGAAGCTCCATTGCCCGACCTTCTTGCTGCTGATCAGGCCGGCGCGCTGCAGGGTCGCCAGGTGCGCCGACACGGTGGACTGCGAGAGGCCGGTGCGCTGGTCGAACTTGCCGGCACAGACGCCGATGTCGAAGGGGTGGTCCTGTTCGACGAAATACTTCTCCGGCTCTTTCAGCCATACCAGCATTTCACGCCGTACCGGGTGGGCGAGGGCTTTGATGATTTCGTCGAGGTCGATGGTCATGTTCGGGCACCTGTGCGGCGGTATGCCGCTATATCGCAATGGAGCGAACTATATATCGTCATCTGACGATATATAGATTGATTGTGCCGATACTGACTATCGATACCCTTGATGCCGGCAGCGGGGATTCATCGGCCAAGGCCGCCGATACCCAGGATGGTCGTCCAGGCAGTAAGCTTGAAGCCATGAACTATCTCGCTCATCTTCATCTTGGCGGCCAGCAACCGGCGCAGTTGCTTGGCAGCCTGTATGGCGATTTTGTCAAAGGCCCCTTGGCTGGGCACTATCCGGCGGATATCGAGCTGGCGATCCGTCTGCATCGGCGCATCGATGTGTTCACCGACAGCCATCCGAGCGTGCTGCAGGCCAAGGCGCGTTTTCCAGTTGAGCGGCGGCGTACGGCGGGGATTCTGCTCGACTTGTTCTTCGATCATTGTCTGGCACTGCACTGGCAGGATTACTCCGCCGAGCCGCTGCCGCGCTTCACTTCCCGGGTTTATCAGGTGCTGGCGGCGGAGCCGGCGTTGCCGGCGCGGCTGGCGCGCATCGCCCCACGCATGGCGGAGCAGGACTGGCTGGGCAGCTATCAGGAGTTCGCGGTGCTGGAGCAGGTGCTGCAGGGGATGCGCAGGCGCCTGTCACGGCCCGCGCTGCTGGACGGCGCGCTGGATGAGCTGGAAGCGCTGTACCAGCCGCTCAGCGAGGACTTTCGGTTGTTTTACCCGGACTTGCAGGCGTTTGCCCGCGCCCAACTCGATTCGGCTTGACACGCCGAATCGAGCGTCCAGTGGCGCAGCTCAAGCGGCGCGACTCAACTGCTCGGCTTCACCGAAGAGTGCGTCGCTGACGGCCAGATGAGCCTGTTTGGCCAACTCGCTGCGCGACAGGCCGGCTGTCTCGATGGGCGTCAGCAGCTGTACCTGGACGGCAGCCAGGTCGCTGGAAAGCAGGCGCATCAGGTGCGAGAGCAGATCATCCTCGCCGATAAAGGGCGCAATCGCGCAATCCAGTTGGCCGTTGCGCAGGTAACGGATCGCCACCGGCTGCAAGGGCACGCCGACTTCGATGGCGCTGGTCAGTAACCGCCCGTGGAAGGTGCGCAACAGGCTGCCGTCGGTGGTGGTGCCTTCGGGGAAGATCAGCAGGTCGCAGCCTTGTTGCAGATGTTCCGTCAGTTGCCGATTGAGCAGGCCGCTATCGCCCGAGCCGCGGCGGATGAACAAGGTGCCGGCCTTCTTCGCCAGCCAGCCCGCCACCGGCCAGCTACGCACCTCGGCTTTGGACAGGAAGGCCAGCGGCGCCAGCATCCCCAGCAGCGGGATATCGGTCCAGGACACATGGTTGCTGAGCCAGAGCATCGGCTGGCGCGGCAGTTCGCCTTGGACTTCGACCTTGAACGGCAGCGCCGCACTCAGGCGCCGCAAGTACCAGCGGGTCAGGCGTTGGCGGATCTGCCGCAGGTTGCGCAGTTGCAAGCGCTCCAACAGGCTCATGCCGCTGGCCAGCAGCAGCCCCAGCCCGATCACCGCCAGCAGCCGGGCGATGCGCAACCAAAGTCGCAACGTGGCCATCAGACCGCCGCCTTGAAGTGGCGGGCGTAGCGTGGGCAGAGTTCGTCACGCTTGAGCAGGATGAACACGTCGGCGACCTGGAAATCCTGGTCCCAGCACGGCTCGCCGCAGATCTTCGCGCCCAGGCGCATGTAGGCCTTGAGCAGGGGCGGCATTTCGGCGATGACGTTGCTCGGCAGATCCAGCGCCGGCAGCGGGGTTTTCGGTTCGGCGCGCAGGTGTTCGGTGCACAGGTAGCGTTCGCGCAGGCGCTGCATGACCGCCTGGGCCTGGATGCCGCCGTCCTTCATGGAGATGCTGGCGCAACCCATCAGGTAGCTGTAGCCGCCTTCGTTCAGCACTTCGGCCAGTTCGCCCCAGAGCACGGCGATGGTGCCGCCGTTGCGGTACGCCGGGTCGACGCAGGTGCGGCCGATTTCCAGTACCGGACCTTGCAAGTGGGCGAGACCGTGCAGGCTGAACTCCTCTTCGCTGTAGAAGCGGCCGAGGCTGCGGGCGGCCTGGTGGTCGAGCAGGCGGGTGGTGGCGACCAGGTTGCCGCTGTTCAGGTCACGTACGCCGATGTGCGCGCAGTGGCTGTCGTAGTCATCCATGTCCAGACCGAGTTCGGCGCCTTTGAGTTTGGCGTCGAACTCGCTGCTGAATACGCGAAAGCGCAGGGCCTGGGCCTCCCGCAATGCGCGCGGACCAATCAGGCGTTCGGCCTGCAGACGGCGTTCCTGGGTATTGTTGTCACGAGTGCGAGCGATCTGGGTCATCTATGAGCCTCCTACTGCGCTCGGTTATGTCGCTTGGTCAGCCAGCCTTATGCGGGTTGCGGCCAAGCGGCTTTGTTGTGCAAGCTCACGTTAGGTAGCCCCGGTGTCACCTCCATGAAGTTTTGGTGATGCTTGTATGACAGTGAACAAGGAGCCCCCCATGCACTGGCAACGACTGCTCGAAATCCGCGAGCGCCTGCCCGCGATGCCCGCCCTGGATGATGGCTATGCGGCCCTGTTGGCCGTGCTTGGCGAGGGTGTGAGCCCGTTCGAGTTGGCGCTGCTCGGCGGGCGTCTGGCGGCAAGCCCGGGCCTGGCCTTTCTCGCCGGCTACCAGGGAGCGCTGCGGGCGCTGTGGCCATCGGCGCCCTGGTCCCTTGGCGCGCTGTGCGTGACCGAGAACAAAAGCGTGCGGCCGGCGGATATGCACACGCGCCTGGACGGGCTGACGCTGCACGGGCGCAAGGATTTCGTCACCGCCGCCGAGGCCGCCGACTGGCTGCTGGTGGTGGCGCGCACCGAGTTGGAGGGGGCCAGGCCGCAACTGGCCCTCTGCGTGACCTACAGCGGTGCGCCGGGTGTGCGCATCGAACCGCTGCCGGCGTTGGCCTTGATGCCGGATATCGGCCACGCCCGCCTGCATCTCGATGGCGCCCAGTGCGAGCGCTTGGCAGGCGATGGCTGGGATGCCTACGCGAAGCCCTTCCGCACCCTTGAAGACCTGCACGTGCTGACTGCCGTCGGCGCCTGGCTGTACGGTATCGGTCAGGAACAGGGCTGGCCGCAGGCGCTCAGGTTGCGCCTGCTCGGTGTACTTGGCGGCTGCGCCGAAGCCGCCCGGCAGTGCGCCACCTCGCCCGCGACGCATCTGCTGCTGGCCGGCGTATTCGCTCAGTTCGATGGGATGAAAGCCGAGTTGAGCGCGGCATTTGCTGCGGGCCCGACGGCGTTGGCGGCGGTCTGGCAGCGTGACTGCAAGCTGCTGGAAATCGCCCGCGGGCCGAGGGCCAAGCGCCTGGAAAACGCGCTGGCGGCGTTGACCGCGGCTTAGCCTGCAATACGCGCCGAATAGTCCGCAGAAGCGGCACGTTCGGCGCTATTTTCCGTCATCTGGCCCGTGCTAGGGTTCGCCTCTTCTACCCACAAGAGGCTGCTCAATGCCCGCTCTCGTCCTGCGTCGTCTGAGCCTTGCGCTCAGCCTGTGCGCGATGGCCACCCTGACCCGCGCCGAAACCTGGCCCGCCGTCGACTGGGCCCGTGCCCCGGCCGCGCCCAGCCCGGCCATCGAAGCCCTGGAGGCTTACGCCTTTCCCGTCCGCGATGATGCGACCCGCAAGGGCATCCGCACCGACGCGCTGCTGGTGATCCGCGACGGTGAAATCGTCTACGAGCGCTATGCCGGCCCGACCAAGGCCGAAACCCCGCACCTGACCTGGTCGGTGAGCAAGAGCCTGATGGCCGCGACCCTGGGTACGGCCTATGGCAACGGACGCTTCAAGCTGGATGACCCGGTGGCCAAGTTCTACCCGCCGTTCGCCGGGCATCCCGAGGTCAAACTCGGCCATCTGCTGAACTGGGCCTCCGGTCTGGCCTGGCAGGAGGGCTACGAATATGCGCCGCTGAAATCCACCGTGGTGGCGATGCTCTACACCCGTGGTCGTGCGGATATGGCGGCCTATGCGGCAAGCATCGAGCAGGACGTCGCGCCCGGCACCCGCTTTCGCTATTCCAGTGGCGACAGCAACCTGATCTCGGCAGCCTTGAAGGGCATGGTCGGCGAGCCGGCGTACAAGGATTATCCCTGGAACGCGTTGTTCGAGCCGCTCGGCATCCGCAGCGCAGTCTGGGAAACCGATGCCAGTGGCACTTTCGTCGCGTCTTCCTACGCCTATATGACCGCCCGTGATCTGGGCCGGGTAGGCTTGTTGATGCAGCGCGATGGCCGGTGGGGCGAGCGTCAGTTGTTGCCCAAGGCCTGGGTCGACTTCAACCGCACGCCGTTCGCCAATTACCAGCCGTCTGTCGAGACTGCCGGTGAGGCGGTGCCCGGTGGGCAGTGGTGGTTGAACGTGCCGCTGGCTGGTGCCGCCAAGCCTTGGCCGGATGTGCCGGATGATGCGTTTGCCGCGCTCGGCCATTGGGGGCAGGGGTTGTATGTGTTGCCGAGCGAGAAACTGGTGATCGTCCGCTATGGCGATGATCGCGACAAAAGCTACCAGCACAACCAATTGCTGAAACTCGCGAAAGCGGCTTTCGCTGCGGGGGCCAAGCAATGAGCGCCTTTATCAAACGTCGTCCGTTCAGCAGCCTGTTGCTGCTGATCGTTATCGCACTGGCCTTGCTCGGCTGGCAGAACCGCGTTCATCTGCAAGCCTTCCCCGGCATCATCGGCGCCTACTCGGCCAAGGAGTACTGCTCCTGCCGTTATGTGATGGATAACCCAGCGGACTATTGCCTGGGTTACGTCAAACAGTACGTGCCCACCAGTGGTTTCTTCGATGACGCGGCCAACAAGCGGGTTACCGCACGCGGCCTGGGCAGCAGCCAGACGGCCGCCTGGCTCGGCCCACGTCAGGGCTGCCAGCTGTTGCCGCAAGCGACGGCGTTGCCGGAGTCCTGAACCGCTGTTGCCGTGGGGGGAGCGGTCCTGTGGCGTTCGGCATGCCCGGCGGGCAATCTCCCTGGCGCCCCCGGGTTTGCAAGGCGAGCTCAGGCGGTTATCGTGCCGCCTGAGTCTGCTGCCCGAGAGTTCCGATGCCCACGCTGTTTGCCCTGCTTCTCGCTGCCTGCGTTGCCTTGCCGGTTCAGGCCGGCTGGTACCTGGACAATGAGTCCTCGCGCCTGTCGTTCATTTCGACCAAAGCCGGCAACTTCTCCGAAGTTCATCGTTTCCTCACCCTGCACGGCCAGATCGATAACGCCGGCCTGGCGAAGTTGCGCGTCGAGCTGGACTCGGTCAGTACCGGTATTCCCCTGCGCGATGAGCGTTTGCGCAAGCTGTTTTTCGACACCGCGACCTTTGCCGAGGCCCAGATCAGTGCGCAACTCGACCTGCGCCCGATCACCGACCTGGCGTCCGGCGCGCAACTGGAACTGCGCCTGCCGCTGACGGTCAAGCTGCATGGTCAGCAGCACAACTACGACGCCGAGTTGCTGGCCACGCGCCTGGATGATCAGCGCTTCCAGGTGGTAACCCTGGCGCCGCTGGTGTTGCAGGCCGAGGACTTCGGCCTGGCCGCCGGCCTCGAAGCGTTGCGCCAGGTGGCGGATTTATCGGCTATCAGCTTGTCGGTGCCGGTGGGTGTGGTCTTGATCTTTACGGTGCGTTAGCAGCGCTGCCGCTGTCAGGGAGAACGATATGGCCAGTGCAAGCAAGCGACGACTATTGCCGCAATGTGCCGCCTGCCCGCCTTGGGCGTCAGCCTGATGCCTAGCGCGGTCTTTCCGTGGCGCAGCGCTAACCGCTTCGATTTGTTGATCGATGGCCCGGCCTTCTTTCCGCGCATGTTCGAGGTGATTGCGCGAGCCGAGCGGCAGGTCGAGCTGGAGCTGTATCTGGTCGAGGCCGGGGCCTGCGTCGATGCCTTGGTGCAGGTGCTCTGCGCCGCCGCCGAACGTGGCGTGCAGGTACGCTGCCTGTTCGACGATTACGGCAGCTTGGGTTTGCTCACGCGCGAGCGCGAGCGCCTGCTCAACGCCGGGATCGCGTTACGGTTCTATAACCCGATCAAGCTGCGCCGGGGTTTGCGCAATCTTTATCGGGATCATCGCAAACTGCTTCTGGTCGATGGTCAGTGGGCGTTTGTCGGTGGCACCGGGGTGACCGACGCGTTCTGGACGCCCGGCCAGGCGACCAGCGCCTGGCATGAGGTGATGGTGGAAATGGCCGGCCCGCTGGTGGCCGACTGGCAGCAACTGTTCGACCGGCAATGGCAGGCCTGCCAGACGCGCCTGGCCTGGAAACCCGCCCGGCAGACCGGGTTGCCACGCTTGCCGCTGTGCCCCCCGGCGGGCGCAGGCCTGGGCCGTGTGGCCTACGCCAACGCCTGGCAGCACCGCGACATTTTGCAGTCGCTGGTGCGGGCTTTGAACAGCTCGCGTCAGCGGGTCTGGTTGGCGACGCCGTATTTCCTGCCGACCTGGAAAGTTCGCCGCGCCTTGCGCAAAGCCGCGGCGCGGGGCGTGGAGGTGCATTTGTTGCTGACCGGGCGGCGCACCGATCACCCTCCGGTGCGGTTCGCCGGCCAGCGTTACTACCCGCGCCTGCTCAAGGCCGGCGTGCGGATCTTCGAGTACCAACCGTGCTTCCTGCATTTGAAGATGGTGCTGGTCGATGACTGGGTCAGCCTGGGCTCGTGCAACTTCGATCACTGGAACCTGCGCTTCAATCTGGAAGCCAACCTAGAGGCGCTGGACCCGGCGCTGGCCGCAGCGGTCGCGGCCAGCTTCGTCACCGATTTCGGCAACAGCCGGGAAATCACTCTGGAAGGCTGGAAGGCCCGGCCCTGGTGGCGGCGCGTGCAACAGCGGGTGTGGGGCTGGTTGGATCGGCTGGTGGTCAACCTGCTCGACCGGCGCCGCTGACGGTCGGCCGTCGACTTTACTCGCGGACGCCCGGTGCGCACGGTGCCGCGTTACGTCAGGTCATTCAGCGTTCCCCAGCCTTTTGTCGGGTGTTGCGCGTGAGCCGGCTGGCTATGCTCGGCGCATAACCATAAGAGGGATGCGCGCATGCGCCACCACCTGTTCGCTCTGTCGCTGCTGGCCACCCTGGCTGGTTGCTCCACACCTGGTGCGTTCTTCGGCGCCAGCGATGGGGCGGCGTTCACGCGGCACGCCTTGAGCGACGAGAACCATGCCCTGGTCTACCTCTATCGCCCGCAAAGCGCCTGGGCCGATCAGGAGCTGGAGGCGCCGGGTTTGTTCCTCAACAACCAATTGATCGGCAGCCTGCCGAGCAACGGTTATCTGGTGCTGGAATTCGAGATTGCCAGTTATCAGTTGGAAATGCGCCGGCCGCTGCTTGGCAGCTACTGGACGCTGCTGGCCGAGGGGCCGCTGGATTTCACCCGCATCGCCAGTTTCGCCCTGGATGCCGAGGCCGGAGGCATCTATTACCTGCGTTACGACGAGTTGAATCCGCCGCCCATCAGCGATGGTGCGCCAAGTGCCGGGGACGGGCCGTTGCAGCTGGTGGCAGAAGGTCTGGCGCAAGAGGAAATCAGTGCCACTCGTGAAGTGCAGCCGTTCGAGCGGATTGCCGCGGGTGGCGAGCGTATTCGTCCGCAGCGCGGTTTCTGGCGCGGCGTCGGCAAAGCACTGGAGAAGATCGGCATCTGAAGCCTGACGGGTTTGCGCCCAGGTCAGCTGGGATAACGCGCAGGTAGCACTGGTCATCTCGGCCAGGCTGGGTAGAATGCGCGCCCCTTTTCAGTTGCAGGAGCGCTCGATGAGCTTCAACTTGGCCAATCAACCCGGTGACGCACGTTCCTCCATCGAAGAAGAGAAATCGCGTCTGTACGACATGTGGCAGGCCAATCTGTTGCGCTCGAAGGTCGAAGCCGGGCGGATTCTCGGTGAAAAAGCCAAGCGCAAAGGTAAGTGGGACGAGTGGATGCGCGCCCAGCTCGGCACCCTGGCGCCGCCCGAATACGCCAGCATGGTGCGCAGCGAGCTCAAGCGCCTGCTCGCGACCAAGTAGGGCGGCTGGCGGTTGCAGGCAGGGCGATGCAGTGAGGCGTTCAAAGCCGGCAGGTAGTACTAGCCTATTACCTGAGCGCTTTGGGTCGCAGGAATACTGCAACGGCCCCCAACCCTAGCCAGGAGATGCCTGATGGCCGCGAAAAAGATTTTGATGCTGGTCGGCGACTACGTCGAAGATTACGAAGCCATGGTGCCTTTCCAGGCCCTGCAGATGGTCGGCCATACCGTGCATGCGGTCTGTCCGGACAAGATCACCGGGCAGGCGGTGCGCACCGCTATCCATGATTTCGAGGGCGACCAGACCTACAGCGAAAAGCCCGGGCATAACTTCGCCCTGAACTTCGACTTCGCCAAGGTCAAGGCCAAAGACTATGACGGCCTGGTCGTCCCCGGCGGCCGCTCGCCGGAATACCTGCGTCTGAACAAGAAAGTGCTGGAACTGGTAAAAGCCTTCGACAAGGCCAAAAAGCCGATTGCATCGGTCTGCCATGGCGCGCAACTACTGGCCGCCGCGGGCGTGCTCAAAGGCCGCGAGTGCAGCGCCTATCCGGCCTGCGCGCCGGAAGTGCAGCTGGCCGGTGGCGTGTATGTGGACATTGCCGTGGATCATGCGCATATCGAGGGTAACCTGGTGAGCGCCCCGGCCTGGCCCGCGCACCCGAACTGGCTGGCTGGTTTCCTCATGCTGCTGGGCACCGAGATCAAGCTGTAAGGTCTGTAGGAGCGGGCCAGGCCCGCTCCTACGCCAATGCTCATTACCGAGGCCAAGCCCCATGTGCGAGCTGTATGTCAAAGCCGACCCGATTCTCTACGAGTCCCGCTCGCGCTCGCTGCGTATCTGCGGCGTGGTCACCACCCTGCGTCTGGAAAACCAGTTCTGGGACATCCTCTCGGAAATCGCCGCAGTCGATGGCATGAGCACCAACCAGCTGATCAGCAAACTGTACGAGGAAGTCATGGACTATCGCGGCGAGGTGCTGAACTTCGCCTCTTTCCTGCGCGTCAGTTGCACCCGCTATCTCAGCCAGCGGCGGGCCGGGGTGACTGAACTGAGCTTGGTTCCGCGCGCCCTGTAGGGTGGCTTTTGCCCAATAAAAAGCCCGGCACTTGGCCGGGCTTTTTATTTAACGGTTAAAGCGCTTACTGCACTTCCACCGCCAGGCTTTCGCTGATCTTCTTCTGCCAGATCGCCGGACCGGTGATGTGCACCGATTCGCCTTTGGCATCGACCGCGACGGTCACCGGCATATCTTTGACCTCGAACTCGTAGATCGCTTCCATACCGAGTTCGGCGAAGGCTACCACGCGCGACTTCTTGATCGCCTGGGCGACCAGGTAAGCGGCGCCGCCCACAGCCATCAGGTAGACCGCCTTGTAGTCCTTGATCGCTTCGATGGCGATCGGGCCGCGTTCGGACTTGCCGATCATGCCCAGCAGGCCGGTCTGATCGAGGATCTGCCGGGTGAACTTGTCCATCCGCGTGGCGGTGGTCGGGCCGGCCGGGCCGACCACTTCTTCGCGTACCGGATCGACCGGGCCGACGTAGTAGATGAAGCGCCCCTTGAGGTCCACCGGCAGGGTTTCACCCTTGTTCAGCATCTCGACCATGCGCTTGTGCGCAGCGTCGCGGCCGGTGAGCATCTTGCCGTTGAGCAACACGGTTTCGCCCGGCTTCCAGCTCTGCACGTCTTCCGGGGTCAGGGTGTCGAGGTTGACACGGCGGGCCGACGGGCCGGCTTCCCAGACGATTTCCGGGTAGGCGTCCAGCGGTGGCGCTTCCAGCGAGGCCGGGCCGGAACCGTCGAGCACGAAGTGCGCGTGACGGGTGGCGGCGCAGTTGGGGATCATGCACACCGGCAACGAGGCGGCGTGGGTCGGGTAGTCCATGATCTTCACGTCGAGCACGGTGGTCAGGCCGCCGAGGCCCTGGGCGCCAATACCCAGTTGGTTGACCTTCTCGAACAGCTCCAGGCGCATCTCTTCGAGACGGTTGGATGGGCCACGGGCCTTCAGTTCGTGGATGTCGATGGACTCCATCAATACTTCCTTGGCCATCACCGCGGCTTTCTCGGCGGTGCCGCCGATGCCGATGCCGAGCATGCCTGGTGGGCACCAGCCAGCGCCCATCTCCGGTACGGTTTTCAAAACCCAGTCGACAATCGAGTCGGACGGGTTGAGCATGGCCATCTTCGATTTGTTTTCCGAGCCGCCGCCTTTGGCCGCGACGTCCACTTCCACGGTGTTACCCGGGACGATGGAGTAGTGGATCACCGCCGGGGTGTTGTCCTTGGTGTTCTTGCGGGCGCCTGCCGGGTCGGCGAGGATCGAGGCGCGCAGGACGTTTTCCGGCAGGTTGTAGGCGCGGCGTACGCCTTCGTTGATCATGTCGTCCAGGCCCATGGTGGCGCCATCCCAGCGCACGTCCATGCCGACACGGACGAATACGGTGACGATGCCGGTGTCCTGGCAGATCGGCCGATGGCCGGTGGCGCACATGCGCGAGTTGATCAGGATCTGCGCCATGGAGTCGCGGGCGGCCGGCGACTCTTCGCGCAGGTACGCCTCATGCATGGCTTGGATGAAATCTACCGGGTGGTAGTAGGAAATGAACTGCAAGGCGTCGGCGACGCTCTGAATCAGGTCGTCTTGCTTGATCACGGTCATGCGGCGCGCTCCTCTATAAACACGGGAACATCGAGGCGCGCCGGACCATGACCCGGCGCAGGCTCTCAAGGTAAAAAGGCAAGGCAAAAATAGGCGCGGCAGTATAACGCGGCGTTTGCCCGCGGCGCACCCGCCGACAATAGTCCTTGGTCGACTAACACACCAGTCAGCGTACTAGGCTTTTTGTGATCACAGAGGTAGAGTGACGGCAAGATGCCAGTACGGGATGGAGCCCATGAACACCGCCAGTGAAAGGGTCACCCATAGAGCCCTACAAAGCCTGTTGCTGAAGCGTTTCGGCATGGCGGCGGCAACTTACGGCCTGAGTTTGACCTTGTTCGGAATCCTGGTGTTCAGCGATCTGTACCGTGCGCCGTTGTCCAATGCACTGATCAGTTGCGCGTTGGTGGTCCTCAGCCAGGTGGTGCTGTTGCTCGTGTTCCTCAGCGGCTACAACCTGCGCTTTCGCGACCCCAGCCTGACCGAGCCGCAGGTTTTGCTGGCCGTGGCCTGGCACACCTATCTGCTTTACCACCTCGACAGCGCGCGTGGCACTTTGTTGGTGATCTACGTGCTGGTTCTGCTATTTGGCGTGTTCCAGTTGCAGCCACGGGTTTTTGCCCGTTGTGCGGCGCTGGCTTTTCTCGGCTTCGCCGGCATCAACTTCTGGGATGCCTACCAGATGCGCCTGGCTGATCCGGGGCTGGCGGCGCTGCAGATATGCACCCTGTTCGTTGTCCTGGCGTGGTTGAGCCTGTTTGCCGGTTATGTACAGGCGATGCGCCTGCGCATGCGCCAGCGGCGTTTCGCGTTGCAGGCACACCAGGACACCCTGCGGGGGATGATGCGCCAGTTGGAAGATCTGGTCGCCACCGACGAATTGACCGGGTTGTTCAATCGTCGGCATTTCCTCCGGCTCGCCGCGCGCGAGCTGGGCAGCCTGCGGCCGGGGCGTCAGCATGGCCTGGCGCTGATCGACCTGGATCACTTCAAGCGGATCAATGATGCCCATGGCCATGCGGCGGGTGACCGGGTCTTGCAAACCTTCGCCGCCGTGGCCCGCGCCTGTCTGCGCGATGGCGATATATTGGCGCGCTATGGCGGCGAGGAGTTCGTGTTGTTGTTGCCCAATACCGATGCCGATCAGTTGACCGCCTGCTGCGAGCGCCTGCGTGAAGCCTTCGCGTGTGCCGAGCCGGTGGGCGTGCAGGTGGAGGGCATCAGCCTGTCTGCTGGCATGACCTTGCTGATGCTTGGCGATGATCTCGACGAGGCCCTGCACCGGGCCGATCAGGCGCTTTACCGGGCCAAGCGTGGCGGGCGCAACCGCTGCGATGCGGCGTGGGAGAGTCGTGGTGCCTGAATTGTGCGTCGCCGGCCAACGTTGCACGGTGGCCCCGGCCAGCAACCTGTTGGATGCCCTGCTCGGCGCGGGTATCGCGGTGCCCTTCAGCTGCCGGGCGGGTAGTTGTCATGCCTGCCTGGTGCGCTGCGTGCGTGGCGAACCGCTGGATGCCAAGCCCGAGGCGCTGGCAGCGGCTCAGCGTGAGCAAGGCTGGCGCCTGGCGTGCCAGTGCCGGGTAGTCGATGACCTCAGCGTCGAAGTGTTCGACCCCCTGCGTGATGGCGCGCCAGCACAGGTCGACAGCTGTACCTGGCTCAGTCCTGATGTGCTGCGCCTGCGGCTGCTGCCCGAGCGCCCGTTGCACTATCGTGCGGGTCAGCACCTGGTGCTGTGGAGCCCGGCGGGCGTGGCGCGGCCGTACTCCCTGGCCAGCCTGCCGGGCGAAGATCCTTGGCTGGAATTCCATCTGGATTGCCGTCACAGCGGTGCCTTCAGCGACGCGGCGCGCCAACTCAAGGCCGCGGATCTGCTGCGGCTTGGCGAATTGCGTGGCGGCGCGCTGCATTACGACCCGGATTGGCAGGCGCGGCCGCTCTGGCTGCTGGCCGCCGGCACCGGTTTGGCGCCACTGTACGGGGTGCTGCGCGAAGCCTTGCGCCAGGAGCATCAGGGCACTATTCGGCTGATCCATCTGGCTCGCGATGCGTCCGAGCATTACCTTGCCCGCGAACTCGCCGAGTTGGCCCTCCAGCACCCGCAGCTACAGGTCGAGTTGCTCAGCGCGGCCGAGTTGCCAGCAGCTTTGGCCGAACTGCGCCTTGTTTCACGACAAACCCTCGCCTTACTCTGCGGCCATCCGGCCAGCGTCGAGAGCTTTTCCCGCCGGCTCTATTTGGCGGGTCTGCCGCGCAACCAAATGCTCGCAGACCTGTTTTTGCCGCACGCCCGTTAAGCGCGGTGGCTATCCCGAGGATTGATATGAGCGAGCACGTAGTCGTCGAGCGCGAAGAGGGGCTGTTGACCCTGCGCCTGAACCGCCCGGACAAGAAGAATGCATTGACCCGTGCGATGTACAGCCGCATGGCCGAGGAACTGGAAGCCGCCGATGCCGACCCGCGCGTGCGCGTGGTGCTGATCAGCGGCAGCAGCGAGTGTTTCACCAGCGGCAACGATATCGCCGACTTCCTCCAGGCGCCGCCAACCGGGCTGGACAGTCCGGTGTTTTGCTTCATGCGCGCTTTGTTCGAGATGAAAAAGCCGGTGGTCGCGGCTGTTGCCGGTGCCGCCGTGGGTATTGGCACCACGCTGCTGCTGCATTGCGACCTGGTGTATGTCAGTCGCGATGCCCGGTTGAAAATGCCGTTCGTGAGCCTCGGCTTGTGCCCTGAGTTCGGTTCCAGCCTGATCCTGCCGCAGATGCTCGGCCACGCCAAGGCGGCGGAGCTGTTGTTGTTGGGCGAATCCTTCAGTGGCGAGCAGGCGGCGGCCTGGGGGATCGCCAATGCGGCCTTGGAAGATGGCGCCGCGACCTTGGCCAAAGCCCGGGAGATGGCGCTGCGCTTCTTGCAGTTGGCACCGTCAGCGGTGGAAGTCAGTAAACGGTTGATGCACGCCCCAGGGCGCGAAACGCTACGCCAGGTGATTGCGCAAGAGGGCGAGTTGTTTGGTCAGCGCCTGCGTTCGCCGGAAGCGGTCGAGGCCTTGTCGGCATTCATGCAGCGGCGCGCGCCGGATTTTTCCAAGTTCGCTTGAGGCGTGTACGGGTGGTGATCGAGGCCCCCGGTGGCAGTCGCTTCAGCCGCGAAAAGTAGCGTGGCTGAAGCGACTCCCATACGGAACAGTCAGGCGGCTCTGCTTAAGCCAGCAGCTCGCCCACATGCAGGATCTTCATGGTGTTGGTGCCGCCGATGGTGTGGTAGCTGTCGCCTTTGGTCAGGATCACCCAGTCGCCCGGCTGTACCACTCCGCGCTTGAGCAGCTCGTCGACCGCCGCCTGGCTGACCTTGTCCGCCGGCAATGCCGCTGGGTCGAAGGGCACGGTGTAGACGCCACGGAACAAGGCCACGCGGGCCTGGGTTTCACGGTGCGGGGAGAAGGCGAAAATCGGGATCTCGGAGCGGATGCGCGACATGATCAGCGGGCTGTAGCCGCTTTCGGTCAGGCAGATGATCGCCTTCACGCCGGGGAAGTGGTTAGCGGTGTACATCGCCGCCAGGGCGATGCTTTCATCGCAGCGTTCGAAGGTCTGGCCCAGGCGATGGCTGGAGCGTTTGTTGGTCGGGTGCTTTTCGGCGCCGACACAAATCCGCGCCATGGCCGTCACCGCTTCGACCGGGTAGAGGCCGGCGGCACTTTCGGCCGAGAGCATCACCGCGTCGGTGAAGTCCAGCGCGGCGTTGGCAACGTCGGAGACTTCCGCACGGGTCGGCATCGGGCTGCTGATCATCGACTCCATCATCTGCGTCGCGGTGATCACCGCTTTGTTGTAGCGGCGCGCGTGGAGGATGATTTTCTTCTGGATGCCGACCAGCTCGGCATCGCCGATTTCCACGCCGAGATCGCCACGGGCGACCATCACCGCATCACTGGCACGGATCAGGCCGTCCAGGGTTTCATCGTTGGCCACCGCTTCGGCGCGTTCGATCTTCGCCACCAGCCAGGCCGTGCCACCGGCTTCGTCGCGCAGGCGGCGAGCCAGTTCCATGTCGGCGGCATCGCGCGGGAAGGACACTGCCAGGTAGT
Organism: Pseudomonas sp. KH_027; assembly: GCF_057838565.1. Lineage (NCBI taxonomy): Bacteria > Pseudomonadati > Pseudomonadota > Gammaproteobacteria > Pseudomonadales > Pseudomonadaceae > Pseudomonas > Pseudomonas sp. KH_027. Next base: position 3,757,686 of record NZ_CM174470.1, on the reverse strand, counting down.
CCAGTTCCATTTCCGCCGCAAGCTTGATGTCGGCCTTGTCCTTGTCGGTCAGCGCGGGTGCCGTAAGGCCACCGCCGCGGCGGTTGATGCCTTTATGGTCGGACAGCGGTCCGCCGATCAGTACCTTGCAGTGCAGCTCGTCCGCGGTGGTCGAGTCGACGCGCATCACCACGCGGCCGTCATCGAGCAACAGCTCGTCGCCGGTTTTGCAGTCCTTGATCAGATCCGGATAGTCGATGCCGACCACATCCTGGGTGCCGGCATTGCGCGGATGGGTGACGGAGAAGCGAAACGTGTCGCCTTCCTTCAGCTCGATGCGTTTGTCGGTGAACTTGGCGATGCGGATCTTCGGCCCCTGCAGGTCACCGAGCAGCGCGACGAAGCGGCCATGCTTGGCGGCGATCTCGCGGACCAGGCGTGCGCGCGCCTTGTGTTCGTCGGGGGTGCCGTGGGAGAAGTTCAGGCGGGCGACGTCGAGCCCGGCGAGGATCAGCTGTTCCAGCACTTCGGGAGAATTACTGGCTGGGCCGAGGGTGGCGACGATTTTAGTGCGGCGGAAGGTCATGCGAAGGACTCCAGGGTTCGAGCAGAATGCGAGGCTACTATGCTGCGGCGCTGTAGTCATTGTTCTGCTGCACTACCTAAAAGCGCTGGGTGCGGCGCGCACAGGACTAGGCATACCGCTGCAAAAGCACGATGCGAGATAGCCGAGCGGCGCACTCAAAGTGCCTGAACACGCCGGCCTCGGTAGCAAAGCCTGAGGCCTGGGCGTGACAGCTTATGGCGTTGACAGGTTCAGGGCCTGGTCCAGGTGGCGTGACGCCTGGTTGGCCAGCGCGCTGCCGGGGTACTGCTCCAGCAATTGACGCAGGTAAGCGATGGCCTTGTCGCGATTGGCGTGGGGGTTGTCGCTGGCGAGGTACATCAGGGCCAACTGGTAGAGCGCCTTTTCCTTGATGTCGGCCTGCACGCCGCTGTCGCTGAGGGCCAGCCGGTAGAGCTCTTCGGCTTCGGCGACGCGGTCCTTGAGTACCGCGCGCCGGGACAGCAGGGTCATGTCCGGGTCGAGGCTGGCTTGATAGAGGTCGAGGTTCTGGCTCGGCTGCCAATGGGCCAGCAGTTCGCGCGCGGTTTTCTGCACCGGAGCCTGGGCGCGCTGCTGGATCGACTCGATGTGCGCCGCGCTGCGGCTGGCAGCGCGTGTGCCTGGGAATTGGTTGCGCGCCTGATAGAAGTAGTTGAGCGCTTTCGCGTCATTGCGCTCGTCGTTGTAGCGGCTCATGTAAATCAGGCCGATCTGGTACAGCGCAATGGCGCGCACTTCAGCGCTGAGTTTCTGGTCGTGATAGCCGGCCAGGTAGGTTTGCTCGGCTTTTGCGCTCTTCGCGTCGCGGATGGCCAGGGCGCTGTAGGTCAGCAGGTCGCCTTCCTCTTCTATCGCCGCGGTCATGCGGTTGCTCTTCAGCGTCTTGTACTCGGCCACTTCGTGGGTGCTGACTTGGGCAATGAACAGCGGCGTGGTCGGGGCGCAGGCGACCAATGTGGCGGTGCAGAGCAGCAGAGCGAGGCGAATGGGCATGATGGTTCCTTGGCGCCAGGGCCGGGTACGGCCAGTCTAGTCAGCGCCCGGGTGGCGAGCCAAGCGTGGCGGCACGGTTCCAATCGGAGGATATGCTGCACACTGGAATCTGCAGTTTTTCTCGTGACAGTCGATAAACTGCATACCGGAGGATATGCCCATGCGAATTTTTCTCGTTCTGGTCTTGGCCCTGAGTGCCGTCGGCTGCACCCGTTGGTCGCTCGATTACCATTTGAATAACGCTTACCAGGAGTACAACCGCGGCAATTGCGATAAGGCGATGCTGGAGTTGTCCAAGGCGGAGCGCAAAAGCCGTTCGCGCAACTATATGCAACCGGAAATCTCGCTGCTGCGCGGTCAGTGCCTGGAGCGCGAGAACCTGTTTGTCGATGCGGCGCAGACCTATCAATTCATCATCGCGCGCTACCCGGCGAGCGAGTATGCGTACCGCGCCCGCGCCCGCCTGGAGACATTGCAGCAACTCGGCCACCGCAGCACGGAGCCGGCCAAGGCTTCTCCCGCGTCTTTGTGAGCGGCGTTCAACCGTCGGTCGCGGCCCGCTTGAGTGGTTGTCGCTCAGCGCTAAGCTGGAATATTGGTTCAGGGAGGAAAGCCATGCGTTACCTGTTGTGCTGTGTACTGTTGTTGCCGGAATTGGCCGCTGCAGAGATCTATCGCTGGACCGATGCGCAGGGGCAAGTGCACTTCGAGCAGCGCCCGAGCGCGGGTGCCGAACAGGTCGAGGTCAAGCCGCAAGTGGTCGAGCGCGATGCCGCCACCCGCGAGCGCGTGGCGCGCACCGAGAAGTTCTACGAGGCGCGTCGGCAAGAGCAGGAGCAGGCCGCCACGCAGGCGGCAGAGCGTCAGCGCAAGCGTGAGCAGGAGTGCCGCGAACTGCGCAGCAACCTGGCGCAGATCGCCAATGGTGGGCGGTACTACTCCACCGATGCGCAGGGGCAGCGGGTCTATTACAACGACACCCAGATAGACACCGCTCGTCGCCAATTGACCGAGCGTGTCAGCTCGCGCTGCGGTTGAGGCTGGCTTGGCGGTAAGAGTGCGACCATACTCAGTTACCACTTATAGCGATTTGCCATCATGCGAAATGAACGCCGAATCGAACGCCATCAACTGCCTTACTACCTCAAGGTCTTCAACCGCATCACCGATAAACCCATGGGTTACATCGGCAATGTCTCGCTGGACGGCCTGATGCTGATCAGCCAGCTGCCGATGCTGGTCGGCGCACGCTTCGAGATGTGTTTGAAGATTCCCGGGCAGCCCGAGCAACGCCTGATCGACTTCTCCGCCACCTGTCAGTGGTGCCGCGAAGACGTCACCCCCGGCGGCTACGATTCCGGTTTCGCCTTGGTTGCGCCACCGGCGGACTATGTCGAGATGGTCGACGCCCTGCGCCAGTACTTCAGCTTTCATACCCTGGCCGCATCGGTGTAACGCCGCGTTCTAGTTAGCCGGAATACGCTGTTCTTCGTAGGCGCGGGGCATGCCCGCGAAAGCCCTTCAAGCATCGCGGGCATGGCCCGCTCCTAAGGGTTTGCGCTTTTTGCTTCTATTGCCGATCAAAACACCCCGGCTTTCTTCCACGCCAGGTAGCGTCCGACCAGCTCGGGACCGAGTTCGCTGGGGCGTGCATCCAATACCGGGACTCCGTGCGCCGTCAGCCGTTCGTGCAGGCCGGCGCGGGCATTCAGGTAGTCCACGGTGCCGCAGTAGGCCAAGGCATCCTCGAAACCTTGTACCGGCGTTTGGCGCAGTTGGTCGAGAACTTCCTCGCGCAGGCTGGTGAGCAGCACGCGATGCTGTCGCCCCAGGCGTTTGAGTGCCGGCAGCAACTCCTCGTCGTCTTCGTCGCGCAGGTTGCTGACCAGCACCACCAGGGCGCGGCGGCGTTGGCGGGCGAGCAGGGTGTCGATGGCCGCGGCGAAGTCGGCCGGACGGCGGCTGCTCTCCAGGTCGTACACGGCGTTGAGCAATACGCTGAGCTGGGCCTGGCCTTTGACCGGTGCGACGAACCGCGACTGGTCACCGGCAAAGGTCGCCAGCCCCACCGCATCGCCCTGACGCAGCGCCACATAGCTCAACAGCAGGCAGGCGTTGAGGGCGTGGTCGAAGTGCGAGAGATCGCCATCCTGGCTGCGCATCCGGCGACCGCAATCGAGCAGGAAGATGATCTGTTGGTCGCGCTCGTCCTGGTATTCACGGGCAATCGGGGTGCGCTTGCGAGCGGTGGCTTTCCAGTCGATCTGCCGCAGGGTATCGCCATCGCGGAACTCGCGCAGCTGATGGAATTCCAGCCCCAGGCCGCGTCGTGGGCGCTGGCGCACCCCGAGCTGGCTGAGCCAGTCGTCCACGGCCATCAGCTGGGCGCCATACAGGCGGGCGAAGTCCGGGTAGACGCGGGTCTGCGCGGCGAGTTCCAGCAAGCGCCGGTCTTGCCACAGGCGCAGCGGGCTGGGCAGGCTGAGTTCGCAGCGGGGGAAACTGAAGTGCCCGCGCACCAGCGGCCGTACCCGGTAACTGAATTGCGTTTGTTCGCCGGGGCGCAGCTCGATGCGTTGCGGCAGGTGTTCGAATTCCATGCCGGCGGGTACGTGGTCGAACACGTCCAGCCGGTGCGCCTGGGTGAAGCGGTGGTGAGCGGTCAGCTTGACTTCGCCCCAGCGGCCGAGCGACAGATTGCCCGGCAGTTGGCGCTCCAGCTGCGGTGAAGGCAGGCGCCGCAGCCAGAGCGCGTCCGTCGCGGCGATCAGCGTCAGGGCCAACAACAGGCCCCACCAGAGCGGTTGCAAGGTCGCGGGCAGCTTGATCCCTAGCGCCGTCAGGCTGCCGAGCACAATGGCGGCGCCGAGCAGGCCGCCGAGCAGCAGCAACAGTGTGCGGGACGGTTTCATGCCGGACACTTCATAGGCGCGGTGCCGCGACCTGGTCGAGCAATTGCTGCAGCACCTGATCGACCGACAACCCTTCGATGTCCAGCTCCGGCGAGAGCCGCACGCGGTGACGCAATACGGCCAGGGCGCAGCCCTTGATGTCGTCCGGGAGCACGAAGTCGCCACCGCGCAACAGCGCCCGTGCCCGGCCGCCGCGTACCAGCGCGATCGAGGCGCGCGGCCCGGCGCCGATGGCCAGACCCGGCCAGCTGCGGGTGGCGCGGGCCAGGCGCACGGCGTAGTCGAGCACCTGCTCGTCCAGCGGCAGTTCGCTGGCGATCTTCTGCAGGGCCTGCACATCCTTGGCTTGCAGCAGGGTGCGCAGCGTCGTGACCTCGAGCATGTCGGCTTTCGATGAGCGGCTCACCTGGCGCACCATGTTCAGCTCCTCATCGACCGAGGGGTAGTCCATGCGTAGCTTGAGCATGAAGCGGTCGAGTTCGGCTTCCGGCAGCGGATAGGTGCCTTCCTGTTCGATCGGGTTCTGCGTGGCCAGCACCATAAAGGGCTGCGGTACCGGCAGGGCGCGGCCTTCCAGGGTCACCTGGCGTTCCTGCATGACTTCCAGCAGCGCCGCCTGGGTTTTTGCCGGCGCGCGGTTGATTTCATCGGCCAGCAGCAGGTTGGTGAAGACCGGCCCCTTGCGCAGCTTGAACTGCTCGGATTGCAGGTCATACACGGCGTGGCCGGTGACGTCGCTGGGCATCAGGTCCGGGGTGAACTGGATGCGCGAGAACTCGCCGCCGAAGCAGCGGGCGAGGGCGCGAACCAGCAGGGTCTTGCCGAGGCCGGGCACGCCTTCGATCAGCACGTGGCCGCCGGCGATCAGGGCGGTCAGCACATCGTCGATCACCGCACTCTGGCCGATCACGGCTTTTTGCAGTTCCTGGCGCAGGGCCTGGGCCAGTTGGCTGGCGCGTTGCCGTTGCACGGCCGGGTTGGCCATGGGGGCGGGTGCCGGATTGGCCGCCGCGCTGGTAGTGGTTTCGGGTACTGGCTGTTCGGGCGTCTGTTCGCTCATAAGGCATTCCTAAGGGTTTGCAGGTGGGCGACCTGGCGGGTGAAGTCGGCGGCGGAAAGGCGCTGCGGGGGCAGCGGGCGCATGGCTTGGCTGATGGCACTGGTCGGCAGGCGGGTCAGGCGCCCGAGAGTCTGCCATTGCGCCGCAACATCGAGGCGTTCGAAACCGGGGTGGCGGCGGCGCGCCTGCCGCTGGATATCGCGCTGCAGGCCCTGCAGCAGGCTCTGTTGGCCGCTGCAACGGCGAAGGAAATCGGCACTGCCGCGCAGGTGCTCCTGCAATTGCCGACGGGCGCGGCTGGCCGGGGCTTGCAGCGGTCCCTGGCGCAGGCCAGCGGCCCAGAGGCCGAGGGCGATCAGCAGGGCCAGCGCCACCAGTGCTTCGGGGAAATTACGCAGCAGCAGGCTGGCCAGGTCGTCGCGCTCGGCGCGGTAGAGCAGGGTGACGGCGCTGTCCTGGGTCAGGTACCAGAGCAGCCAGGCGTTGTCGTAGTCGCCAATGTTGCGGTTCTGCCAGACCCAGCTGTCCGTCAGTACGGTGATCAGCCCGTCGCCGTGGTTGAGTTGCAGCAGGTGAGTGGCCTCGCCGCTGTTGGCCCAGGCCTGCGCCTGGTTCTCGGCATCGAAGAGGTGGAAGTCGGTATCGAAGCTGATATACGCCGGGGCTTTCTCGTTCTCCAGGTACAGCTTGGTCAGTTCGGGGTAGCGGTCTGCATCCTCGGCCTGTTCGTCTGTCGGCTTCGAGTCTGCTGCGTCAGTCTGCTGCTCGGCGCTCTCCGGGTCGGCCTCGCTTGAGTCTGCGTCGTCCGCGTCTTGGGCTTCGTCGTCGAGGTCTTCGGCCAGGTATTGCTGAATCTGCAGGCGATCGAGCAGCAGGTCGCCGCTTTTGCCCTCGTCCTCGTCCCATACGCGCTCGGCGACGAACAACAAATGACCGCCCTGGGCGGCCCACGCCAGCACTCGCTCGGCTTGCCGTGGGGTCATGTGTTTGCGGTCACCGAGCAGCAGCAGGGTCTGCCCCTGGCTTGGCAAGCCGGGTAGCGCCTGCAGGCCGTCGGCGCGTTGCACGTTCAGGCCGCGAGCGCGCAGAAAGTGCTCGGCGGCCAGGTAGGGATTGGCGGCGACTTCCGGGGCTGGCCCGTGCTCGATGGTGGTCTGGTAGGGCGACAGGCGGCCGAGCAAATAAATGGCCAGCAGGCCCAGCGCGAGGAGCAGGCCGGCGCCCAGGTAGAATGAGGCACGCCGGCTCATACCGGGGCACTCTGCTGAAAGAGTCGGCGCCAGCCTTCACAGAGACCGCGTTTGAGGTTTTCCGGCGGCAGTTGGTGGCCGTAGGCGAGGTTTTGCCAGTGGCGCGTGAGCACCTGGGTAAAGCGGCTCAGTTCGGCCTGTTCGAGGCTCTGCACCAGTCGTTGGACTTCGCCTTCGGTATGCGAGCCTTTGAGCGGCAGGCGGAAGTCGTGCAGCAGGCGGCTGAGCAGCGCGCGGTAGAGCAACCCGAGCGCTTCGCGCGGTTGCTCGGCCCAGAGCCGTTCGGCCTCGCTGGCGACATCCTCGGGCAGGCTTTCGGGGGAGACTTCCAGGCCGAACAGCATGGCTGGCACCTCGCGCTTACGCCGTTGCGGCAGGCTGAAACGCCCGGCGAAGGTGTTCAGCCAGTCGCGGTAGCGCCAGCCGAGCACTACCAGCAGGCTGATGAGCGTACCCCAGAGCAGCACTTCGAAGAACAGCGCGACCTTGTCCATGCTGCTCCAGAGTTCGAGCAGGTCGATGAAATGCTTGAGTAGCTTGGCCAGGTCCGGGTTGTCAGCCGCGCTCGGCTGTTTTGCTTCGGTTTCTTCACCGAAGCGCCAGCGTGTCACGGTTTCGCGATTCTCGAAGGGTGGCTGGTCGAGCAGGGTGGCGATGCTGGTTTGCGCGGCTTTGCTGGTCAGTGGCTGCTGTTGCAGGCGCTCGGCTTCCGGCCCGTGTGGGTCTTCGCTGGGCAATGGGCAACTGCTGACAGTGGTGTCGGTCGCGGCCCAGGCGGGGCCAGGTGTTTGCAGCAGGAACAGGCCGGCACCGAGCAGCACGGCGTAGGCCACGCCGGTGAGGCGTTGGCGCAGGCGGCGGAAGGTCAGCTCGATATCCCAGGCTTCCAGGGCGGTGCGGCGGTTCAGGTAGAGGGTGAAGCCACAGGCGACATAGACCGGTTCCCAGATGATCAGGATCAGCACATAGAGCAGATTGGACAAGTGCTCCAGCCATAGCCACTGGCCTGAGGCGGCGTCGATCAGGCTTTGCCAGCTCCAGTCCAGTTCGATCTGTTGTGGCAGCAGCAGGTAGAACAGGGTGATCAGGCCCAGCCACAGGGCGCTTTCCAGGTGCATGCCGACCAGCGTCAGCCAGGTCGCCGCAGCGGCGTCACGCTGGCCGAGGACGATCAGGCGCTGGCTGCGCGCCTGGCCCGCGAGGCCTTCGAGTTGCAGCACCGGCAAATCGAAGCTGCGGGTCAGGCTCAGGCGGCGCCAGGTCAGGCTGGCCAGCAGTTGCGGCTTGAGCAGGCGCGGCCAGGCCTTGAGGGCTTGCTTGAGCGTCGGCGTGTCGCCGAACAGGGCATGGGACAGAATGTGCAGCGGCAGACGTTCGTAGGCTGGCTTCAGCAGCCAGAACAGGAACAGCGCCCAACTCGGGTAGTCCCACAGCAGCAGGCTGAGCAGCGCGAATATCGGCAAGGTGACCAGCGCCCAGCTGGCCATCAGCAGACCGGCGTGCCGGCGCGCCAGGAGTGCACCCAGATCCAGGGCTTCCCAGGCGCTGCGGGGGCGGATGGCCACGCTGGCGTCAGTCAGGCGCATGGGCAGTCCGTCCAGCGCCGATGAAGTAGGCCAGTACCAGCAGCCACAGCCCGGCGCCGACCAGGTATTTGATCTGGGGCGTGGTGTAGGTCATGGAGGACCAGTACGCCTCGATAAAAGCGGCGATCAACAGGAACAGGATCACTCCGCCGACCAGTTGCACGCTGCGCCCGGCTGCCAGGCGCAGGGCCTCGCCGCGGGTCAGGCGGCCCGGCGCGAGCAAGGCCCAGCCGAGTTTGAGGCCGGCGGCACCGGACAGGGCGATGCCGGTCAGTTCGAAGGCGCCATGGCCGATGACGAAGGACCAGAAGGTCTGGTTGTAACCGATTTCGGTCAAGTGCCCGGCCACGGCGCCGATCATCAGGCCGTTGAACAGCAGGAAGAACAGGCTGCCGAGGCCGAACAGCAGGCCACTGGCAAAGGTCTGAAAGGCGATACCGATGTTGTTCATGATGTAGAAGCCGAACATCATCCAGTCGTCGCCGGAGTCGCGTTCGCTGAAGCGGCCAATGCGCGAGCTGTCAGGGTCGTACATGGACTCCATCGATGCCACCTGCTCGGGGGCGATCACGCTGTAGACCAGGTCGGGAAACAGGTAGACCAGCAGCCCCATGCCGATCAGGCTGCCGAAGAACAGCAGGCTGGCGGCCAGCACGCTGCGCCATTCGGCGCGCACCAGGCGAGGAAAACCGCCGAGTATGAAACCGATCAGTTGCGCCCCGAGGTGGCTGCGATGCCGGTAGAACTGCTGATGGCCGCGCATGGCCAGCAGTTGCAGTTGGTCGATCAGGTGGCTGCTGTAGCCACGCTCCTGGGCTAGCGCCAACTGCTGACACAGGTGCCGGTAGTCGGCGGCGAACGTCTGGCAGGCTTTGCCCTCGGCCTTGCCGCGCTCCAGGGCATCGAGCAGTTGGCTGAAGCGCTGCCAGTCGGCCTGATGGCGGTTTTCGAACTGGCTCTGCTTCATGTCGGCCCCACCAACCCACGGGCGATGCGGTTGATCTGTGCTTCAGCCTGCTCCGCCGGTACTGCCAGGGGCTCGGCAAGAATCGCCGCCAACTCGGCACGGCGGGCGCTGGAGAGCTCCGCCTGGCGTTCGGCAAAGCCCAGCAGCGCCCGCTGCTCGTTCAGGCTCAAGGCAAAGGGCGCGTGCAAGGGTTCGACAGGCAGCAGCGGTGGCCGCTTGAGCGGCAGATCGCGGTAGATCACCAGGGTGCCGGCGGCCAGATCGCCCAGGCGCTTGAAGGCCGGGTGATTGAGGCAGCTGAGTATGCCCAGGGTGTAGCCGAACGGCAGCATATCGACGAAGCGCAGCAGGTTGCGGGTCAGCGAAGCGGCCCAGCCGACCGGTGTGCCGTCATCGTGAACGACACGCAGGCCCATCATCTGCTTGCCTGGCGAGCGGCCCTGGTTGAGCACCTCGAACAGCACCATGTACCACCAGGTGACGATAAACAGCAGGATGGTTCCGAGGCCCATGCCGAGCTGGCCCAGCAGCGCGAGGATGACGAACATCAGCAACAGGATCAGGCCGCGGATCGCCAGGTCGATGGCGAAGGCGAGCGCCCGCGGGATCAGGCCGGCAGGGCGCAGCATCAGGTCGATACCTTCCGGGGTTTCCACCTGAAAGCGGGTGTCCAGCGTCACACCGGTAGGCGTGCCTGGATGGACATTGGCGGCGGGCGAGAGAGGCATCGGCGAACTGTGTCGAGGAAAGCCCGATGCTAGCGAGCAGCAGGCCGGGAAGCAACCGGGCCATAGCGCTGGCCCGGTGTTTGCGCAGGCTTATTTGGCGGCGGGCAGCACGCCGAAGATGGTGCGGTAGAGCACGCCCATGCTGATCACGAACAGCGGAAGGCTCCAGATCAGGCCGATACCCAGCGGGATCATGCTCAGCACCATGATCAGGCCAAGCAGCAGAAGCAGGCCGAAGACCTTGAACCAGTGCTGGCTGATGGCTTTGCGCGAGGTTTCCAGTGCCTGCCAGGGCGACAGACCGCGTTCCACCACCAGCGGAATGGCGAGCATGTAAGCCACGCTCAGGTAAATGCCCGGGATCACCAGCAACAGCAGGCCGACATACATCAGCACCACCATGATCAATGCGGTCACGATCAGCGGCAGCACGAGCCCGAAGTAGCTGAACATCTCGTTGATGCTGATCGGTTGGTCGGCGGCGCGGCGAATGCCGGTCATCATGATGCCGGCCAGGAAGGGGTAGGTGAACACCGAGCCGATAATACCAATCAGCAGTTGACCGATCACCATGGTGGCGATGCCGCCGTCCAGGGCGCCGAGGCCGACGAGCCCGAAGAGCACTCCGAGGACGGTGGTGATCGCCAGAATGGCCACGTAATAGATGAGAAAGCCACCAATGATGATGCCCTTGGTGCCTTTGGTGCGCTGCCAGGCTTCGCTGATCAGCGCGCCGATGCTGAAGTCGTAGCCGCGTTGCAGGGCTTCGGCGATGCCCGGTACCTGGCCGCTGGCGCGGGTTTCCTGCAGGTTGCTGGCAGGTGCGGCATAGGGGTTTTGCGCGAGAGAATCACTCATGTTAATCGTCCTTGTGATGAGCTGAACTTCTAGGTTCCATGCTAGCGGTACTGGCAACTTGGTAGCAAGGCGCGTGATCGAAGCCTGTCCGGCAGTGTGCGCAGCATCAAGCTTTACCGCCTGGGAACCTGCCAGCGGCCAGCCCGGCGGCTGATGCTAGACTGGCGCCGCCCCCCGTTTTAGGAAACGACTGTGACTGCGAGCATCTTCTGGCACGACTACGAAACGACCGGTATCGACCCACGCAGTGACCGCCCGTTGCAGGTCGCGGGTATTCGCACGGATGAGGCGCTGAATGAAATCGGCGAGCCGCTCAACCTCTATTGCCGGCCGAGCGACGACATCCTGCCGCACCCGGCGGCGTGCCTGATCACTGGGATAACCCCCGGCCGCCTCGCCGAACAGGGCTTGGACGAGGCGCAGTTCATGGCGCGGGTGCATGCCGAGCTGTCCGCGCCGGGCACCTGCGGGGCGGGCTACAACAGCCTGCGCTTCGACGATGAAGTGACGCGCTACAGCCTTTATCGCAACTTCTTCGAGCCGTATGCGCGCGAGTGGCAGGGCGGCAATAGTCGTTGGGATCTTATCGACGTGGTGCGCACCGCCTATGCGTTGCGCCCGGAAGGGATCGAATGGCCGCAGGAGGATGGCCGGGTCACGCTCAAGCTGGAGCGTTTGACCAGCGCGAACGGGATCGACCACGGTCAGGCTCACGATGCGTTGTCTGATGTGCGCGCCACGATCGGGCTGGCGCGCTTGATCCGCGCCAAGCAACCGAAACTCTATGATTACCTCTATCAGCTGCGCAGCAAGCAGCGGGTGCTCGACCAGGTCCGCCTGCTGCAGCCGCTGGTGCATGTTTCCGGGCGCTTTGCGGCGGCCCGGCATTACCTGGCGGTGGTGCTGCCGCTGGCCTGGCATCCGCGCAATCGTAATGCGCTGATCGTCTGCGACTTGCAGGCCGACCCGACGCCGTTATTGGAGCAGGATGCCGAGAGTCTGCGGCGGTTGCTCTACACCCGTCGGGAGCAGTTGGCGGAAGGTGAGTTGCCGGTACCGCTGAAGTTGTTGCACGTCAATCGCTGCCCGGTGCTGGCGCCGTTGAGTGTATTGCGCGACGCCGATCGGCAGCGGTTACAGATCGATATGGCTGAGTGCGAGGCGCGTGCTGCAGTACTGCGCGAGGCGCAGTCGGTCTGGCAGAATAAGTTGCTGGCACTTTATAGCGCGGATGAGTTTGCCCCGAGCCAGGACCCGGAACAGCAGTTATATGACGGCTTTCTGGGTGATCGTGATCGCCGACTCTGCGAGCAAGTGCGCTCTGCCGAGCCGCAACGCTTGGCCCGAGAGGATTGGCCGTTCGATGACGGACGTTTGCCAGAGTTGCTGTTTCGCTACCGGGCGCGCAACTTTCCGCAGAGCCTGTCTGAATCTGAGCGAAAGCGCTGGCGAGAATTTTGTCAGCGGCGTTTGAGTGCGCCGGAGTGGGGGGCGCCTAATACCTTGATGAGCTTCGACCTGGCAATGATGCAAGCGCTGAGTAGTGCATCGGCTGAGCAGCAACTGGTGTTGGGTGAGTGGCGGGAATATGCACTGCAGTTGCGCCAACGCCTGGGCTTATAACGGGTGCTTTTGTACGGCATGTCCGCACGGGGTAAATAATTGCTAGAGAATAAAAAACGCCAGCGATGCTGGCGTTTTTTATTGTGCGTTGCAGTCGGCAGCGCAGTGCTTAGCCGAGCAGAGTGGCCCAGCCTTCTACTTCGGCGGCGCCCCATTTGGCTTTCCACTCTTTCAACGTCTTGTGGTTGCCACCTTTGGTTTCGATCACTTCACCGGTGTTCGGGTTCTTGTATTGCTTGACCTTGCGCGCGCGCTTGGTACCGGTGGCTTTTGCGGCACGCGGTGCCTTGCTTGCTTTGGCGTCCGGGTCGAGCATGGCAATGATGTCACGCAGGGACTTCTGGTATTCACCCATCAGTGTGCGGAGTTTGCCTTCGAATTCGAGTTCTTTTTTCAGCTTGTCGTCTTGCGACAGATTTTTCAGGCGCTCTTGGAGCTCTTTGATGGCTTCTTCTGTTGCGCGGTATTCATTGATCAGGGACATGTGCTCTACCTGGAGTCGGGAGGGTGCAGTGGCTAAGTGTTAGTAATAATAGTCAGGCACTTTGTGCAAGTAAACATGTTTGAAAAGTTTTGCACAAATTATTCAGGCGGTGTTCCAGGCGTTGGCTGTATTCAGTCGGTTGAATCGACTTAAGCGCATGCGCTGAGTTAAATAAGGCCTTCATCACTTGGAAATATATGCCGCGCAAAACCTTATCAACAGCATGGAATATTGTCGGGTCGCTGCTGTTGGCTGGCACCGGTGGGCGCGCCCGGTCTCAGCCCTTGGATTAAATGTTTGCCGCGTCGGCGGCGCCGTTCGCCGCACCTCAAACTGTGCGGATTACTGAAGTTTTTCCGGGCTGTGGCTAGAATGACGGCCTTTGTGAAGTTTCTGGAGTTTTCCGCATGCGCACTTTTAGGTTGGTCATCGCCTGCCCGGACGGCGTTGGTATCGTCGCCAAGGTCAGTAATTTTCTGGCCACCTACAATGGCTGGATCACTGAGGCGAGCCACCATTCGGATAATCAAAGTGGCTGGTTCTTCATGCGCCACGAGATTCGTGCGGATTCCTTGCCCTTCGATCTCGAGGGTTTTCGGCAAGCGTTTGCGCCGATTGCCCGCGAGTTTTCCATGGAGTGGCGGATCACTGACTCGGCACAGAAGAAGCGTGTGGTGTTGATGGCCAGCCGCGAGTCGCACTGCCTGGCCGATTTGTTGCATCGCTGGCATAGCGATGAGTTGGACTGCGAAATCCCCTGTGTCATTTCCAACCACAACGACTTGCGCAGCATGGTCGAGTGGCACGGCATTCCTTATTACCATGTGCCGGTCGACCCGCAAAACAAAGAACCGGCCTTCGCCGAAGTGTCGCGTTTAGTGCGTGAGCTGCAAACCGATGCGGTGGTGCTGGCGCGCTATATGCAAATCCTGCCGCCAGAGTTGTGTCGCGAGTTCGCTCAGCGGGTCATCAATATCCATCACAGTTTCTTGCCGTCGTTCATTGGCGCGAAGCCTTATCACCAGGCTTCGCTGCGCGGGGTGAAGTTGATCGGTGCGACATCCCACTACGTCACCGAGGAACTCGATGCCGGCCCGATCATCGAGCAGGATGTGGTGCGCGTGAGCCATCGCGACAGCATCGAGGAAATGGTTCGCCTGGGTAAGGATGTCGAGAAAATGGTCCTGGCCCGTGGCCTGCGTTACCACCTGGAAGACCGCGTGCTGGTGCACAGCAACAAGACCGTGGTATTTGACTGAATCGACCGCCGCAGATGGCTTGCGCGCGATCTGGTGCGGATTGGAGCGTGCTCCCGGCTCAGGAGGCTGCCCATGACTGATCCACTCGAACGTGCCACCGCGAGTCCGCCGCCGACGCTGGGCGAGGGTTGCCTGAGTCGTTACGACCCTGAGGCGATGGGTGAAGAAACCGGCACTGATTTTTCCGATGCCGCCGAGCTTTGGCGCGAGTTGACGCAGCCAGCAAACCACGTGCCTGAGCTACCGGCCGCAAAACCGTAACCGCAACCAAGTAGTGCGGGCGGGTCGTTTGGCCATGCTCAGCGTGTTGCAACGGCTCGCTCAGGCCTAGCCATAAAAAAAGCGCCCGGCTCGTCCAGAGCCGGGCGCTTTTTTTGTCTGCGGGTCAGATGCGGAAGCTGTCCACCAGTTGTTTCAGGCGCGAGGCCTGTTGCTCCAGATCGCCACAGGCGCGCAGGGTCGCCTGGAGGTTTTCCACCCCTTCCTGATTGAGGGTGTTGATCTCGGTGATGTCCATGTTGAGTGACTCGACTACCGAGGTTTGTTCCTCGGTGGCGGTCGCCACGGACTGGTTCATGCCGTCGATCTCGCCAATCCGCTGAGTCACGCTGCCCAGCCGTTCGCCGGCCTGATTGGCGATTTCCACGCTTTCCTCGCTGTAGCGCTGGCTCTCGGTCATGGTGGTCACCGATTCGCGGGAGCCGACTTGCAGCTCCTCGATCATTTTCTGGATTTCCTGCGCCGACTCCTGGGTGCGGTGGGCCAGGTTGCGCACCTCATCGGCCACCACGGCAAAGCCACGACCGGCTTCACCGGCTCGCGCCGCCTCGATGGCCGCGTTGAGGGCCAGCAGGTTGGTCTGCTGGGAAATGCTCTTGATCACTTCGAGGATTTGCCCGATGTCCACGGTCTTGCCGTTCAGCGTCTCGATATTGCCGCAGGAGATGCGGATCTTGCCGGACAGTTCGTTCATCGCCTGAATGGTCTTTTCCACCACCTGACGGCCATCTTCGGCCAGCAGGCGGGCGTCGGAGGCCTGGGTCGAGGCATCCGCGGCATTGCGCGCGATCTCCTGGGCGGCGGCGCCGAGCTCGTTGATCGCCGCGGCAACGCTGTTGGTGCGGTTGGCTTGCTCGTCGGAGTTGAGCATCGAGGCGTTGGAGGCATTGACCACCAGTTTCGCCACTTCGTTGACCTGGCTGGTGGCCGAAGAAACTTCCCGGATCGAACCGTGAATCCGCTCGACGAAGCGGTTGAAGGACGTGGCCAGTTCACCGAACTCGTCGTTGGACTGGATCGCCAGGCGCTTGGTCAGGTCGCCTTCGCCCTGGGCGATGTCCTGCATGGCTTTGCCCATCACGTGCAGTGGCTGCATCAGCACGCGGATCAGCATGCCGAGCAGGAAAATAATGATCGCCACGGCGATCAGGGTGGCGATGATCGCCGAGGCGCGGAACTCGCTGAGCATCCCGTAGGCCTTGCCTTTGTCCACCGCCAGACCGACATACCAGTCCACCGATGGCAGCCCTTTGACGGGGGCAAAGGTGAGGATCTGCTCTTCACCCTTGAGTTCGGTTTCACTGAGGTCGGTGCTGATCGCCGGGGTGTTTTGCGGGTAGATGTCTTTCAGTGTTTTCATCACCAGGCTCTTGTCCGGGTGAACCAGTATCTTGCCGTCGGCGCTGACCAGAAAAGCATGCCCCATGCCGTCGAAATTCAGTGAGTTGAGGATCTGTACCAGGGTCTCCAGGCTCAGATCGCCACCAACCACGCCAGCCGCCTTGGCGGGTGTGGCAATGGTGATGATCAGTGCGCTGGTGGCGGCGTCTACATAGGGTTCGGTCAGCGTCGAGCCGCCAGCGTTCACGGCGTCTTTGTACCAGGGCCGGCTGCGCGGGTCGTAGC
Organism: Pseudomonas sp. KH_027; assembly: GCF_057838565.1. Lineage (NCBI taxonomy): Bacteria > Pseudomonadati > Pseudomonadota > Gammaproteobacteria > Pseudomonadales > Pseudomonadaceae > Pseudomonas > Pseudomonas sp. KH_027. The sequence goes on along the minus strand of NZ_CM174470.1, from coordinate 3,741,475 downwards.
CGTCGGGCATGGCACTGTCCGGGCGCATGGTGAAACTGCCGTCGGCGCTGCCCAGGTACGTGAAGGCGAAGGTCGAGGTCAGTGCCTTTTGTTCGAGCAGGCTGCCGACGCTTTCTGCGGCGCTGTCACGGGCTATCGACTGGGCTGTACTTTCCACCAGCAGGATGCGTCCGGACAGCCAGTTCTGGATATTGCTCGCGGTAACGTTGCCCATCTCATGCAGGTAGCTTTCCAGATCGTCACGGATCGCATTACGCTGCAGGTAGTCGTTGTACAAGGTGAACAGCGAGAATGCAGCGATCACGACCAAGGAGGCCGCGAGCAGAATCTTGTGGCTGAACTTAAGGTTATTCGTCATGTCTTCTTGCGTCCGGTAATGTCTGACACCAGTCTTAGGCTGATGTACGGCACAGGCTGCGCCGGCGGTTCGGCATTGTCGGTTATGTCGGCACAACTGCAGCAAAGCTTTAACCCAGGGGATGGCAAGATGCCTATATCTAACCAATTTGTTTTAGGTGCTGACCTCTCCGGTCAGCCAGTCGGCCAGGCATTGCGCCTGGCCAATCGACATGGCCTGGTTGCGGGTGCGACCGGCACCGGTAAGACCGTGACCCTGCAGCGCCTCGTCGAGACGTTCAGCGATGCGGGCGTGGCGGTATTCGCCGCCGATGTGAAGGGCGACCTCTGTGGTCTCGGTGCGGTCGGCACTCCGCAGGGCAAGGTGGCTGAGCGTATCGCCAGCATGCCTTGGCTCGAGCACCAGCCTAAGGCTTATCCCGTGACGCTCTGGGACATCCATGGGCAGAGCGGGCATCCGCTGCGCACGACGCTGAGCGAGATGGGGCCGTTGTTGCTCGGCGCCTTGCTGGAGTTGAGCGACAGCCAACAGGCCGCGCTCTATGCGGCGTTCAAGGTGGCGGACCGTGAAGGCTTGCTGCTGCTGGACCTCAAGGATCTAAAGGCGCTGCTGGCGCACCTCAAGGACCACCCTGAAGTGTTGGGGCAGGACAGCGCGCTGTTCACCAATACCTCGGCGCAGGCACTCCTGCGCAGGTTGTCGAGCCTGGAGCAGCAGGGCGCCGAAGCGCTGTTCGGCGAACCGGCCTTGCAGTTGGAAGACATTCTGCAACCCGATGCCAATGGTCGTGGGCGCATTCATCTACTGGATGCCAGCCGCTTGGTTCATGAAGCACCGAAGGTGTATGCGACTTTCCTGCTGTGGTTGCTGGCTGAACTGTTCGAGCAGTTGCCTGAACGCGGCGATGCGGATAAACCGCTGTTGGCGCTGTTCTTCGACGAAGCACACCTGCTTTTTGCCGACACGCCGAAGGCCTTGCAGGAGCGCTTGGAGCAGGTGGTGCGGTTGATTCGCTCGAAGGGCGTCGGTGTCTATTTCGTGACGCAATCGCCCAGCGACTTGCCGGACGATGTGCTGGCGCAACTCGGTTTGCGTATTCAGCATGGTTTGCGCGCCTTCACGGCCAAGGAGCAGAAGTCCTTGCGGGCGGTCGCCGATGGTTTCCGCGCCAATCCGGCCTTCGATACGCTGTCGGTACTCACCGAGTTGGGCATTGGTGAGGCGCTGGTAAGCACCATGGAAGAGAAGGGTACGCCGGCGATGGTGCAACGGGTGGCGATCGCACCGCCGCAGTCGCGCATCGGCCCATTGAACGAAGCGGAGCGGGCGGCCTTGATTCGCCAGTCGCCACTGGCCGGGCGTTATGACAAGGCGATTGATCGTGAGTCTGCTTACGAGCGGCTGACGGCGCGCGCGACAGCGGCCGATGAGGTGGCTCCGGCATCAACCGCCCCGAGTAAAGACGGCGCATCGGAAGGCGGGTTGGGTGAGCTGGCGGGCGATCTGCTAGGCGGTTTCGCCGGGCAGATGTTGAAAACGGCCGCACGCCAGGCCGCCAATCAACTGGGCCGCCAGTTGGTGCGGGGGTTGATGGGCTCGCTGTTGGGCAGCAAACGTCGTTAAGGTCGGCGGCCAGTATCTGTGTTGAAGAGAGGCTGGCCGGTTCCGAACGTGTCGCGCGGACGATGAATGCACAGGGCTGGCCGAGTTCTCGCTCTCACGGGCGCAGCTTTGGCGGTGCCCTGATCGTTAGCTGTTCGACTCGTCGATTTTGGCTTGTTGGTCTTTTTCGATTTTCTGCAGCTCTTTTTCGAAGGCTTGGTCGAGAAGGCTGGCTTTCTTGCGCCAAGGCTTGCGCTCAGGGTCCGGCTGGGCGGCGTAGGTAATGACTTCCCCACCGTAAACTTCCTTGTAACGCTGCGCCTGGCGCTCGAGTTCGGCGCGCAGTTCGTCTTTGGTCACGTAGTATCCCATTGGTCTTAAAGTGTTCCGGTAGCGTGCCTGGCGTAAAGCTTCAGGATTGCGGCTACCTGGAGTAGGGCTGTTGTCGTGCCCGGTTTATCGTTATTCGAACAAGTCTAGGAACCTGTATCCATAGGCTTCGTTCCGACAAAAAACCACTCCCCCCTCTCTAGGTGGTTACTGATTGTTTTTTGTGACTGTATATAACTGCTCGCCTGATATTATAGCGAAGTTTAAGTCGTTCTTGAAATCAGGCTCGAATACTTGAATTCGCTGTCTCGATCGGGCGCGGATTAAAGAGAATATTTACCTTTTATGACCGGTGAACTGTGCTGTCTAGCCGGTGCGAATTCGGCTTGCAGATCATGGCCTGTAGCTCAGCAGTTCACTGTGGCCAGCGCCAGAGTAGCTCTGCCGATATGAGGGGCGAATCTAAGTGTCAATTCAGTAGTTGGCCTGTAGCGGTTGGAGGACTCTTGTCATGCCGATCGTGCGATCAACACCTGTCAGCCCATGGCCGCACTACTCATGGAGAATTGGTAGATTAACCAGGCAGGAAGCTTCGACCTGAGAGAGGCCCTCGCTGAAATATTGATGGCACTCGAGTCTGTGCCGGGTGCTTGAGATGACTGGCTCTTGAGCATGACAAAGCAAAAAACTTATTGATAAGGTTTAAACGAATACAGGATGCGTCATTGTTTTGATTTGGCCGTCAGCTGAGTTCGGGTGTTTCAAGGCAATGAGGGCCTTCCTTGGATCTATTTATGCAAAACTGTTCAACCTGCCGGTCACCCATTCTCAGAGCGGTGACCGTCCAGAAGTGGGTACATCGACGCTGTCGACGAGAATAGGAGGGGTTATTCAAGTCCTAAGTCGAAGAGTTGTTTTGTTGGCTGGCTCGTTCCACCAACACTTGCGTCGCCCCCTGGGGCTTCTGGGTAAACCACAGCACCCGACTCATGCCCCGGGTAATCGCCACATAAGCCAGTCGCAAACTCTCATCCTGCATCGCTTGGTCGTAGCTATTTCGAAAGAACCCCGAATAGGCGTATAGCGCATTGCGTAGCGGGTGTTGTTCCGGCGGCGAGCAGTCGTCGACGATGATTGCGACTTCGGCTTGCAAGCCCTTGGCGCGATGGATGGTGTAGGTTTTGACCGGCAGCTTCTTATCCAACTGGGCCTGAATGTTCTGCAAGGGTTCATTGCGTCGGCTCAGGACAAGCACCGCGGTGCGATCGGCCATTTTGCGGGTGGCAACGTGCTCGCATTGCGCTTTGATTTCCTTTAGCAGTTCCGGCAGACGAGTTTTTACATCGAAGCGTTGCACCACTTTTACGCCGTGGTCTCCTGCTTGTAGGGACTTGAAGGCTTTACTGCTCTTGGCTTGCTTGAACTCGACGCCATCGAGAACCGCCTCGCCATCGCGGATCACTGGCTCGATTGAGCGGTAATTGGTGTCCAGCATGAGCACGGTGCTTTTCTTCGATTTTCCCTTGCCAGGGAAGTACCTGTCGAAGTCCATGAACAGTTCGGGGGAGCTGCCGCGCCACCCATAGATGGACTGCCAGTCGTCGCCGATGGCCATAAGGCTGACCGCCGTACCCTGGCCCGCCAAGACACGGTGTACGGCCTGCAGCCACTGGACGATCTGCGGCGAGATGTCCTGGAACTCGTCAATCAGCAGATGACTGAAGGGCGCCAGAGCTTGGGTCGAGATGCCCTTTGCGCCGGTAGCCAGATTTTGCGTGAGCTGCTGGAATGCGCCGTTGAATGTCATCAACCCTTGTTCTTGCAAGCGGGCTTCGAAGTAGCTCCAGAACATTACCAGCGCTTCGATGAAAACGCGTTCCCGGGTGGAGCATGACAGCGCTTGGGCTTGTATCCGGTCGATACGGATGCCGATGCTTTCCATAAAGCCCGCCTGCACATAGATGGCTTCGAACAGCGGCAGCGGGGTGAACTCCCCGGCCAGCTTGAAGCCATCCATCGGTGCTTTGGGCACTTTTATACGCTGACCCTCTATGTCGGCCGACGGCGGTGATGGCAAACCCAGCAGGGTATGAGCCCGCTCTCGGAAGCCCTGCTCCTGGGCGTAGCACTCTTGGTAAGCCTGCTTCAGCAAGCGTTGCTGGGCTGGGCGCAGGCGTGCGGAGGTGAGGGGGTTATCCAGTTCGCCGCCCGAAGCGACCTTGTCGTCCACCCGTTCGAACCAGGCCGGGTTGTTCAAAATCTCCTTGGCCTGGACCCCCATGGCCGAATGGAAGGTGCGCACGCATTGCCGAGCCTGACTGGCGTCGAAGGGATACTGCCAAAACTCCAGGACCTTAAGCAGTTGCTCGCGAAGCTGCCCGCAGGACGCAGTAGTGAAGGAAATTACCGTCAGGCGTCCGGGGTCGATGCCCATATGGCAGAGCATGAACACCACGCGTAGCACCAGGGTGGTGGACTTGCCCGAGCCCGCCCCGGCGAAGATTCGGGTGAGCGGATTGCGGCCGAGAATCATCGCCCACTGCTCATCCGAAGGGGGGCTGATCACGCCCGCATCCACGGCCTTGCCAGCGCGCTCGCGCATGGCCCTGATCTGTTGTTCGTCGACCGCCATCAGCGCAGGTCCATAGATGCCTTCGCTGGCCGCTTTACTGGACTTGGCGCGGGGGCTGGCGGGCTTTACCGCACCCGCAGCTTTGACCTTGCGGGCTGTCGCGGTGGCCTTCTTCGCCCGCGCTCTGGGCTTGGCCTGTAGCAAAGCCGCTTCGCTCTCAGCGCGCAGATACGCTGTTGTTCTGGGAAAGTAACGCGCCAACGCCCCGGAGATGAGCAGTTTGTAGCGCTTGACGGCAGACAGCATCGACGATTCTCACCCAGGCCATGATGTATATCGTTGAATGATAAGTGCTTTTGGTTGTGGCCTGGCAATCGCTGGTCGGCTCGCGCCTGAGAAGCACGAAGAGTGACAAGCCAGGCATGGTGAGAAGGGGCATGGCTTAACTGATGGCCGATGCTGGCATGGCAGGGGGACGCTGGAGCATTCCTTGGCGTACGCGACCTTCAAAAAAAGGGGATGCCGGGGCGGTCGAGCATGCATGGGCACAAAAAAACCGGCTCAAGGGCCAGTTTTTCTGGGTTCCCGCTTCATGTTGAGGTGTCTCGAAGCATGCTGGGATAGGAATCTGGAGGGCGAAGGGATTAGAACTATCCCATGTTTACTGTGTTGCAAGGCTGTTTTTAGTTTGGGCATACAAATAGGCATACACCGTGCCGGCTGCTGGGTTTGAATTGATCACACTTCAATCAGCCTATTTTGCTGTTCGTGGGTATGCGTCCGGCAAAGGCATCTAGCCCGCTCTGCTAGGCCAAGACATGGTGTGCACTTCAATTTAAGTGGACACCTCGTCTAGCCTTTTTAAGCAGATATTCCATGCAGCCAACGCGCCGTTCCTATCCCAAATCCTTCAAAGCCCAAGTCATACAAGAGTGCTCACAGCCCGGGGCCTCGATTGCCAATGTCGCGCTGAGCCACAGCCTCAACGCGAACCTCGTCCATAAGTGGATTCGGCTGCAATCGCAGAAAAATGTCGCCCTGCAACCGGCCTTCATCCCGCTGAAATTACAGGCACCTGCGACACGATCAGAAATCACCGCCGCCACTATTCGCATCGAAGTCCCAAGCCCTCGCGGAACAGTCGCGATCAACTGGCCGACCGAAAGCGCAGCCGCCTGCGCGACCTTTCTTCGAGACCTGTTGCGATGATCCGCATCGACTCGATCTGGCTCGCCACCGATCCCATGGACATGCGCGCCGGTACCGATACCGCGCTGGCGCGGGTCGTGGCGGTGTTCGGTGCGGCGCAGCCGCACTGTGCTTATCTGTTTGCCAATCGTCGTGCCACGCGCATCAAGGTGTTGGTGCACGACGGGTTGGGTATCTGGCTGGCGGCCCGCCGTCTGCATCAGGGCAAGTTTTTCTGGCCGGGCTCTCGACACGGCGCTCAAGTGGAACTGGGCGCTGAGCAGTTGCACGCCCTGGTGCTCGGTTTACCCTGGCAAAGAGTCGGGCCAGGCGGCGCGATTTCTATCGTGTGACGCCTGCCATGGCCTTCCTGGCCGTGCAATTGTCCGATGAGTCTCTCGCCGGTACTGGCCTGCTCTGGCAAAGTCGGCGACATGACTTCGCTTCCCAATCTCGACCAGCTCAACCCTGAACAACTGCGCGCTCTGGCGGCGCAGTTGATGCAGCGCGTCGAGAGTCTCGATCAAAAAGTCGAGTCAATGGACAAGCAAATCCACCATCACAAAACGGTTAACGAGAAACTGGCCCACGAGATCGCGCAGCTCAAGCGCTTCAAGTTTGCCAAGCGCAGCGAGCAGCTAAGCCCGGCCCAGACCAGCTTGCTCGATGACCTGATCGACACCGACATCGCGGCCATCGAAGCCGAGCTTGAGGCCCTGCAACCGGCTCTCGTTTCGACCGAGGTTCGGCAAAAACCTAAACGTACGGCCTTGCCGCCACAGTTTCCGCGCACCCTGATCCATCACGAACCGGACAACACCGAATGCTCATGCGGCTGCGCCCTTAAGCGTATCGGCGAAGATGTCAGCGAGAAGCTCGACTACACGCCGGGCGTGTTCACCGTCGAGCGCCACATCCGTGGCAAGTGGGTCTGTGATCAGTGCGAAACCCTGATTCAGGCACCGGTTCCGGCGCAGGTCATCGACAAGGGAGTCCCGACCGCCGGGCTGCTGGCCCACGTGATGATCGCGAAGTTCGCTGATCATTTACCGCTCTACCGCCAGGAATCGATTTTTGGTCGAGCCGGTTTGGCCATCGCGCGCTCGACTCTGGCCCAATGGGTCGGCGTATGCGGCGTGCAACTGCAACCGCTGGTCGATGCGCTGCGCGACGTGGTGCTTGGGCATCACGTCATCCATGCCGACGAAACACCGGTGCAGATGCTCACGCCGGGCGCGAAGAAAACCCACCGCGCTTACGTCTGGGCTTATGCCACCAGCCAGTTTGCCGACGTGAATGCCGTGGTTTACGACTTCAGCCCCAGCCGCGCCGGAGAACACGCCCGCAACTTCCTGCACGACTGGAAGGGCAAGCTGGTCTGTGACGATTTTGGCGGCTACAAGGCCAGCTTTGAACTCGGCGTCACCGAGATCGGCTGCATGGCTCATGCTCGGCGCAAGTTCTTCGACCTGCACGCCACCAACAAAAGCCAGCTCGCCGAACAGGCCTTGCGCTACATCCAGTTGTTGTACGAAATCGAACGTGAAGTCCGCGACCTGGAGCCGGATTTACGCCGTCGAATACGGCAAGAAAAAGCTGTACCGGTGATGGACGCTCTGCATATCTGGATGATCGCCCAGCGTCAGCTCGTGCACGATGGCTCAGCTATTGGCAAAGCCCTGGATTACAGCCTCAAACGCTGGACGGCGCTGTCGCGCTATCTCGATGATGGGGCGGTGCCCATTGATAATAACTGGGCGGAAAACCAGATCCGTCCATGGGCGCTAGGTCGCAAGAATTGGCTGTTTGCCGGCTCACTGCGTAGCGGCAAACGTGCGGCTGCGATCATGAGTCTGATCCAGTCGGCACGGCTCAACGGGCATGATCCGTATGCTTATTTGAAGGACGTGCTGACTCGCCTGCCGACGCAGCGGGCGAGTGCTGTCGACGAGCTGCTGCCGCATAGATGGCAACCGGTTTAGCTGCGCAAGACGGGATGCCCGGACGCATACGTTCGTGGTCATCGTGAAGGCGCACTTTCTGACCCACTAAGCCCCTAGGTTGCACCGACAAAACCGGCGAAAGCATCCTGAAATAGAAAGCACGTGCTGGGCTGGCTTCTTGTGGATTTCAGGTGGCTATGATGCTGCCACGAACGCGCTGCGTAATTGCATCGCACTTGGCCACCCATTTGCATTGCCACTGACCAGCCATTTGCATTCGACTTGACCAGCACACGCAGTAGTGACGACTGGCAGAGAGCGGCCAGGAGAAGACAGTCAGTGGCGTCTAAGGAAGAAGGGGCTATTCAGGGTCGTACCTTCCAGCTGTTTCCAATCCCCATAAAGTGCGGCAGTGTTGGTAGATTACGGGACATATGATTCGCCCAAGGATCTATCACTACCTGCGGAGTGCAGGTCTAGCTAGCCCATTTCTGCCTCAAGGAGATAAGAGCAATGCAGACACAGTTCGGACCTCTTTCAGAAGCGTCTACCGCACGCGGGCTCCTCAGATATTCGCTTGAGCTTTGGCACCAGGGGTTGAACAAGCACAGGATCATTCGTGGGGAATCGCCGTCCATTGTGAAAATGATGGCCACCTTGCAATCCCAGGAATGGGATGAGCGTTGGATTGCGGTTATAGACCGGAGTCAGCGGCAAACCGGGAAACGCCGTCAGGACGAGTGCAAAATCTTTGCGGCACAGCGTACCCAGGATGCGCTTGATGACCTGGCAAGTCTCGGTTCGATTCTCAAAGCCACGCTAGAAGTCGATGATGCCCTCGAATGGGACAACCTGAAGGACACCACCCCCTTTCCTGAGATGGCGCCTGTCGCTCCGAAACTGCCACCAGAACCAAAAATGGGGGAACAGCCTCGCGAGCCAAAGCGTCAGGATGACCAGTACACTCCCCAACTGGGCTTAATAGAGAAGCTGATCCCTTCTCGCAAGGCCAGTGCCATCAAGGCGCTGGACGAGAAGTTCGATGCAGACCATCGGAGCTGGCAAGCCCGAGTGGGCGTAATCCAGCGTGCGCACAGCCTGGCTATGCAGAAGCATGCAGAAGTCACTTCTGCGCTCAAGCAGGAGTACAGCAAGCGACTCAATGCATGGAAGTCCCGGCGCGATAAGTACATGGCCGAAAAGGCCGAAGATCATGCTGCAGTCGATGCCAGGAAGGCGGTGTATGAGTCCGGCGACCCTCAAGCGATCACCGAATACTGCGACTTGGTGCTGTCCGCCTCGAATTACCCAGAGTGGTTCCCTCAAGAGTTCGAACTGGACTATGACCTCAGCTCAAGAACCCTGATCGTCGATTACAAGATGCCCTCTCCCGATGACTTGCCGCGTTTGAAGGGGGTGAAGTATGTGGCCAACCGGGATGAGTACGAAGAGCAGTTCATATCGGACTCACAAGCAGCCAAGCTCTACGACGAAGTGCTCTATCAGGTCACCCTCCGGACAGTACACGAGCTGTTCGAGGCCGACCTAATTGCGGCTTTGGACGTGGTTGTGATCAACGGAATCGTCACAGCCATTGATCGCTCCTCCGGTAAGGCCGTGACTTCTTGCCTGCTATCCCTTCGCGCTAGCAAGGACGAGTTCATGGACATTAACTTGGAACAAGTGGACCCCAAGGCTTGTTTCAAGAGCCTCAAAGGCGTAGGTAGCTCCAAGCTGCACGGCCTCGCCCCAATCGCCCCCATCATGCAGGTTTCCCGGGAGGACAAGCGCTTTGTTGCCTCCTATGACGTAGCCAAACAACTGGACGAGGGGGTGAACCTGGCGTCGATGTCCTGGGAGGACTTTGAGCATTTGATTCGCGAGATCTTCCAAAGTGAGTTCGCTAGCGGCGGTGGCGAGGTGAAGGTTACCCAGGCCAGTCGTGATGGCGGGGTGGACGCCGTCGTATTCGATCCTGACCCCATACGTGGCGGAAAGATCGTGATCCAAGCTAAGCGCTACACCAACACAGTGGGTGTCGGGGCGGTTCGCGATCTCTATGGCACTGTCCTTAACGAGGGGGCCAACAAGGGAGTTCTGGTCACGACCTCGGACTTTGGCCCTGACTCGTATGCTTTCGCGGCCGGCAAGCCGCTGGTCTTGTTGAGCGGTGCCAACCTGCTGCACATGTTGCAGAAGCATGGTCACAAGGCAAGGATTGACCTGAAGGAAGCCAAGCTCGTTGCTTCCAAGTCCTAATGGAACGGCGGAATGAATTGGCCCTGCTTCGGTAGACGCTCTAAAATCGCCTTTTTGCCCGCTTCAAATCTCTCGCGAACGTCCGCAAAGGGTCCAGGCTGTGTGAAAACTACTGTGCTCGGTTATACGGCGTTGAAATCAGGCTCAGACTGCTCATTTACAGCTCGTAAACTCCGCGTCTTCGCCCGATTTCGCCTTGTCTAACCTTCGCTCGCTACGTTTTCACACAGCCTGGGTCGGTTGCTGCCCTTCAGTGCTTGGCTGACGCACTCCCCCTGAGAGGCCCTCGCTGACACTGATCAACTACAAACAGCTGGTCAGCGTGAATGCAAATGACTGGTCAGTTCGTGTGCAAACGGGTGGTCAAGTTAGTGCAATTACGCACGCGCTGGGCAGCTCGAGAACAATGGTCGGTGATCCTTGATCGGGCCTCACTTTTCCTCTCTATGTGCATGCCATAAAAAGGCGTCAGAAAGCGGCTGAATCATCATTACCTGAGGCAGCTCAGCACTCTTTTCGCTTTGGTTGGGTGCGGATTGTGCGGAAAGTGCGGGCTACCTGCATTTGTTGGGCTTGTGCCTGCGGAGACGGTGCGGAGAGCTGCGGATAAATCTGATTGTTGCTGGGTTTCCGCACTTCTCCGCAAAATTTCCGCAACCGCTAAGCCCCGGTATTACTGGGCTCCCTCAGTTTCCGCAGCTTCCTCAACCGGGTTAAGGCTGAATTGCTTCCCGTCAGCGGTTAGCAGGTGGTGATGTTTCACTAGCACGGCCAGCAATGGGTCACGTGCCTTGGCGCTCTTGCGGACGGCGGGCGGCCCTGACTTACCCAACTTGTCGCGGTGGAACTCTTGCCAGCCATCAGCCCGTTTGGGGTCGCGTAGCCATTCAATAAGAGCCACTGCCTGCTGTAGCAGCGGATCGGATGCCGCACTATCCGTATACCGCCGCCATTCGGAAAGCGAGTGGCGAACTATTGCAGTAGCTCGGCACATACACTCGCTGTCAATTTGCGCCTGACCTTCAAAGCAGGCAAACACGGCAGCCAGGCGGCGAGCTAGTTCACCCGCTCGGCCAGCGAAGGGGCGCAGGTTGGCGAATTTGCCAAGGGGTGACTGCTCGCCTTCCACTTCGTTATAGAAATCCAGCCAGTCTGCCTGGGCTTCGGCGTCCAGCTCCAGCACCGGCGGGGAGACTTCGCCTGTCTGCGGGTCAATTGCTTGGGCGGTGGCGCTGATGGCCTCACAGCGCGCCCAGTAGCGTTGCAGACGTGGGTCTGCGTATGCCTTGCGGTTGAGCTGTTCAGCGGTAAGAAGGCGCGTCCCGGCGATGCTGGCAGGGCTGGCGAACAGGAAACGCGGCAAGAAGCCTTGTCCGCGCAGCAACGGATCATCCAGCGCAGTGGCCACCGTGACCGATTGCGCCAGCAGGTGAACGCTCAAGCGGCGCTTATAGGCAAAGCCTGATCCCTCAAGGTTGCCGTGTGAACGGGTGCGCTCAAATGCTCCGTTGTCGAACGCTTTAACCAGTCCACCCAGCGTAGCGGGGCGGGTGTCTGCCTTGAGTGATGCGCCGCCCAGCACCTGGCCGCCTTCGTCGGTGTCCCATGATACGGCTGATGCGCCCCGGATCATGTCGCCGGCGATGCGCTCGAAAGTGGCGTCACTGTACTGAGTTCGCGGGTCGGCTGGCAGAGGGTGTTCGACTAGGTGTCGCTCGCGCTCTTTGCCCTTCAGCCCATCGGCAAAACTACTGATTTCCTTACAGGCTTGCTGGTGATCGGTGCGGGCCTTTTCCTCGGTTTCGTCAATCGTCTTGAACGCCAGCCGCCGACATTCACTTTTGCGGTCGCCAGAGTCGGCCAGGGTCAGCAGGAACAGCGAACAAGGCATGCCATCAGGGTTATGGATATGCGGGGCGTTAGCGCGTGTTTGCGCCAAGTAGGAACCTGCGCCGATAACGCACTGCGCAGCGAGCGCTAACGGTGCCTGTACATAGTCGGCAATGGCCCGGGCGGCCTCACGCATAAGCGGCGGTAATGCCTCTATAGGATATGGTGCTGCGTTCTCCAGATCGGGCAACAGCGGGCGCGGCTCGGGGTAAGACTCCAATGTCTCAGGAACGAACGAGTGACTAGACGCAGCCCTTGCCGTGTTCGCTATCTTCTTGCCTATACCCAGCGGGGTTATACCGTTCGCCTCAGCGGACGCCTTAACGCTTTCAGCCGTCCAGGCTGTATACGGCTCATCAGCGGGCGTGCTGGTGCTTGGTTCCTCGATTGCGTCAAGGTCATGGTATGCCTCAAGTGGGGTCACTTCGCCTTGCCATGGTGGCGTGCTCATCATTCGGCCACCTCTCGCAGCACATACAACGCCACCCCGTGATGCTCAGTGCCGTTATCATCGATAACTGATATGCGGCGTGTCTCAATAGCAAAGCCACGCTGCTTAAGCTTCAGAATGCGAGGGGCCGGCATTAGCACAGCCAGCTCGCGACGAATTGTCAGCGTGTCCGCTGGCCCTTGGCGGAGAAGTTCAAGAATGCGAATACGCTGCGCGGCGGCGCTGGTATCATTGGCGTGCGTTTTCTGAGGGCTGGCCGTTTGGTCGGCCTTTTTTTTGTTCGTCATTTAGATCGCTGCGGATTCCACGACACTTGGACACTCAGCCCACGATCATTTGGACACTCGTTCCATGCTCACTTGGACACCTGATCCACGTCCACTTGGACAGGCAGTCGGAGCGCAGCGACGCAGGTTTGCATTGTTAGTCTGAAGTCTCTGTCGCCGTCAATTTCGTTGCGCGTCTGCGCATCGATTCGCCCTTCAGTTCGATCCGATAAGCGTTGTGCACCAGCCGGTCGAGGATCGCATCGCCCAAGGTCGGATCGCCGATCAGTGCGTGCCATTTGTCCACTGGCATCTGGCTGGTCACTAGCGTCGAGCGGTTGCCGTAGCGGTCGTCCAGCAGTTCAAGCATGTCGCGCCGTTGCGCAGCGGTAAACGGCGCCAGGCCCCAGTCGTCCAGGATCAGCAAGTCGGTCTTGGCATAACCCGCCATCAGTTTCGCGAAGCGGCCGTCGCCGTGGGCCAGGCCTAGTTCTTCCATCAAGCGCGGCAAGCGCAGATAACGCACGCTGTAACCGTCGCGGCAGGCCTTATGAGCCAGCGCGCAGGCGAGCCAGGTTTTGCCTACGCCAGTTGGGCCGCCGATGATCAGGTTCAGGCCGTCGCGCAGCCACTGGCCGCTACCCAGTTGCAGGATCAGAGATTTGTCCAGGCCGCGCGGGCTGCGGTAGTCGATGTCTTCCAGGCAGGCGTTATGGCGCAGTCGTGCGGCCTTGAGGCGAGTAGTCAGGCGTGCGTCTTCGCGCTCGGTCAGCTCGCGGTCGACCATCAGACCGAGGCGTTCGTCGAAGCTAAGATCGTTGATGTCAGGCGTTGCGTGTTGTTCGCCAAGCGCCTTGATCATGCCGTGCAGGCGCAGGGTTTGTAGCTTGTCGAGTGTCGGGTTGGGCAGCATTTTGGTGCTCCTTTTTCAGGTCAGTGGTAGTAGCCAGGGCCGCGCAGGTTGATGTGTTCTTCGGGCAGTAACGGCAGGTTTTGCTGGGCAAGCGGCAGCCGTTCCAGCCCTTGGCGCAGGATCGATTCCAGGCTTTTATAGCTGCACGCGCCCAGTGCCAGCGCTCGCTGGCAAGCGGCTTCCAGCCGCTCTTCGCCGTGCTGTTTGCTCAGGCGCAGGATCCCCAGGCAGGCGCGGAAGCCGTGCTGCGGATGGATTCGGCGTTCGAGGATATGAGCGATGACACCAGCGGTGTTCGGCCCGGTCTGCTCAGCCCAGTGGATCAGTCGCTGCGGCGTCCATTCAGCATGTTCGCGGTGACTTTTGGGCATGTGCTCGGTTTGGGTGGTGTGGCGGCCTTTGTGCGGCGAGCGCAGATGGCTGGCCACACGCTGGTTGGCGTGGAAGCACTCGACGGTCTTCGCGGTTAGCCGCACTTCGAGTTGGTGTTTCACCAGCTGGTACGGCACCGAGTAGTAATGGCCGTCGACCTCGACGTGGTAGTCGATGTGCACCCGCACCTTTTTCCATTCGGCGTAGACATACGGATGTTCTGGTAGCGGTTGCAGTGCGGGTTGGTCGATGGTCTCGAAGGCCGAGCGGCGTGAGCCGGGCAGCTTCTTGAAGGGCTTCTGATTGAGGCGATCCAGCAGCAGCGCGATGGCTGTGTTGAGTTCGCCCAAGGAGAAGAACTGGCGGTTGCGCAGCACCGCCAGGATCCACCGCTCGACGACCTGTACGCCGACTTCAACCTTGGCTTTGTCCTTGGGTTTACGCGAGCGCGCGGGCAGCACGGCTACGCCGTAATGCTCGGCGAGATCGCGGTAACTGGGGTTGATATCCGGCTCGTAGCGATGCGCCTTGGTGACGCCGCTGCGCAGATTGTCCGGTACCAGGATCTGCGATGTACCGCCGAGAAAGGCGAAGCAGCGTACGTGCGAGCCCAGCCAGTCAGGCAGCTTCTGCGACCAGGTGGCCTCGGCGAAGGTGTAGCTGGACGCGCCGAGGACGGCGACGAAGATCTGCGTCTGGCGGATCTCGCCGGTTCGCCGATCAATGACCGGCACGGTCTGGCCGGCGTAATCGACGAACAGCTTTTCGCCAGCACGGTGTTCCTGGCGCATGACCACGTCGACCTTGGCAGCCCAGAGGCGGTAGTGCTCGCAGAACCAGCTGTATTGGAAGCCTTGCGGATGGGTGAGCCGATACTCTTGCCAGAGCAGGGCCAAGGTGACGCCGGGGCGACGTAACTCGGCATGGACATGAGCCCAGTCCGGCATCGGACGTTGATCGCTAGGAACCGTCGGCGCTGGCGGGAACAGACATCGCTCCAGTTCGGCGTCCGACAACTGCGTGGGCCAAGTCAGCCCGCAAGCGTTGAAGCGGTGCAGGTAATTGCCGGCACTGCCGCTGCTGATGCGTAGGCTGGTGGCAATTTTGCGCACGGACAGGCCGGCGTCGAACTTTAGGCGTAGTACCTCTCGGATTTTACGCATGGATATACGCTCCACGACGACCTCTTCGCTTCGAGAAAAGAGGTCGATGGTAGTGAATAATCCTGCGTTGCTGCCTGCCTGAGCGTGGGGTCGGATCAGTGAGAGATCACTGTCCAAGTGCTCGTGGAATCAGTGTCCAAGGGGCCGTGGAATGAGTGTCCAAGTCAGCGTGGAATCGCTGTCCAAGTGTTCGTGGACTGGGTGTCCAAGTGCGCATGGAATCCCCATAGATCGCCTCCCTCGCGTCGATTTTCGACTGTTGCCAGGTAGCGACTTCGCTCGCGACGAAGAATGCCCGCGCAGAACGGGCGCCCCCATTTTTGATGATTCGGGGGAAGGTCGGGTCGCTGGCCATCAGCTTGTAGATGCCGGAGCGCGACTTGCGCAGCAGGCTACAGACTTCGCTAAAGGCCAGTAGTTGAGCTAGGCCGGTGGCCTGACGCTGAAGGTCTTGCAGGTTGATTTCTTGCATCACCGTGTACCTGTTTGGCTGTTGGTGATGCCAGCCTATGCACCGAAACGGCAGCCTAATAACTACTTGCCGTTATTTTTGGCTATCCGTGCCCGGACTGTTCGAGCTGGAATGCCAAGGCGCTTTTCTATGAGCGATGCCACATTCCTTGGGTTGTGGCCAGAAGATAAAAGCTCTTCCTCGAGTTTTGCGGCCGCTGCCCAATCGTGAGTATTCCGTGCCGGCCTGGCTTTGTTCGCCAGGGTGTCCCGTTGCTTCTGAGTATGTCGATGTTTAGCCCTGGCTAGCGGATATGCGACATGTGATTCTCTGGCGTAAATCAGGACACATTTCAGCGCTTGTGCAAGAGCAAGTGCATAGTCGAAATGCCCCTCGTTAAAGGCTTGTTCGGACAGAGAGCGCCACTCGCTGATTTGTTGCTTCGCTTTTGGTGCTAGATCGATGCTGACAATGAGCTGGTCGAGAAAATTGATATCGATATCGCCCACAAGATCCATCTCAAAGGCGTAGATTGTTGCCTCTTCTGGTTCCTTCATGCCAGCTTCACCAGATCGATCACGTTACCCTCAATCAGGTTCACCTGGCGGCTAAACTCCTTGCGTTGAGCAGGGGTCATGCCTTCGGCCAGGCAGTCCAGGTAGTCGGCATACCATTGCATCATCGACCGGCGCTGCGGCAGGTACTGGGCCTGGTTGTAGACGCCAGAGACGCCAGCCTCCTTGTGCGCGAGCTGGGCCTCGACGTGCTCTTTGAGCCAGCCGTGTTCGCGTAGCAGGGTGCTTGCTGTATGCCTGCTGCCATGACCTACCAGCTTTCCTCGATAGCCGACTTTGGAGAGCGTCAGGTTTATGGTGTTCTCACTGATAACGGGCTTCTTGGGGCCGATGCCGGGGAACAGGTAACGGCTGCTGCCAGTCATGCGGCGCAGATCACGCAGGGCATCGAGCATCTGGCGGGAGAGGGGAGCCACATGGTCGCGGCGCATCTTCATTTTGCCGGCTGGGATCGTCCAAAGGGCTTTGTCGAAGTCGATTTCCGACCACTCGGCCCAGCGCACCATACCAGGACGGCTGGCAGTCCATAGGCACATCCAAGTCGCGGTACGGGCCGGCAAGCGGCTAGTTGTTGCTCGTAGACGATGCAGGAATGCCGGTAGCTCAGGTTCGAGCAGGTGAGGGTACTGTTTAGCCTTGGGGGTTTTGGTACTGATCGACAACAGCTCACTGGCGGGGTTGTTCTCACACAAACCACGGGCAATGGCCTGGCTGAATATCTGGCGCAGAGCTACCCGTACCTTGTCTCGGGTGTTCGGGGCGTTGCGGGCCTCAATGCTGGCTTGCAAGTCGGCGCAGTCTTTGCGGGTCACTTCGGTGATTGGCTTGTCACCAAAGGCAGGCAGCACATCATTGTCGAGGTATCCGCGCATCAGGCGCAGGGTGCTAGCAGCTAGGCCGTCATTCACCTTGCGCTGATACCAGTGTTCAGCAGCTGCCCTAAAGGTATTGGCTGCGGCGACGGCTTCTGCCAGTTTGGCGGCTGCCTTGTGCTCTACAGGGTCAACACCGGAGGCGAGCAGTTTGCGGGCCTGCTCTGCCTTGGTGCGGGCGTTGGCCCCAGTAAGGTCAGGGTATCCACCCAGGCCATGCCATGACCAGTTGCCGTCTGGCTTCTTGTAGCGCAGCTCCCAGGATTTGGTGCCGTTAGGCTTAACGCGAAAATACAACCCGTTGCCGTCTACCTCGCGGTAGGCCTTGGTCTCGGGGTCTAGAGTCGCCAGCACAGTGTCAGCCAGAGGGCGGCGCTTAATGTCTGCTCGCTTCATTTTTGTATGCCCAACTTCGTATATTCCCTGAGCATACAAGGAGGCATACAAGGTATCAATGCTTATGCGGGGGCATACAGAGACATATGGGCATAAAAAAACCGGCTAAAGTGCCGGTTTCTCTGGGTTTCAGCATCATGCGGGGGCATGTGGAAACATAGTATTGGAGCGGGCGAAGGGAATCGAACCCTCGTTATCAGCTTGGGAAGCTGGAGTAATGCCATTATACGACGCCCGCTTTTGCGGGTGCCTTTGTACCAGAAGTCGCGTGGAAAATGAAGCCTGCACCGAGTGCAATTATTTGCGGCTCGGTGCAGTCAGGCCTATTTACGCGCATTCAAATGGCAATCGCCGAGGTTTCGGCAAGCCGTGGTCGGCGTTTCTGCTGACCGCTTGGCGATGCTTGCAGGAAACCCAGCAGTGCTTGTTGCGACTGGAGCCAGGCACCTTTGTGCTCCATGTCGAGGAAGTGCCCGGCGTTGCTGATGGTGCTGAACTGGCAGTCGTTGACGTGCTGGGCGAACAGCCGCGCATCCGTCGCTGAGGTGTATTCGTCGTGCTCACCGTTGACGAACAGCAATGGGATCTCGATGGCCCCCAGGCAGTTCATGTGGCTGTGGTTCTCCAGTTTCAGCACTTGATGGATATGGGCGTGCATCTGCCGATATTCGTGCGCGTCGAGGTTGCTGATATGGCGATGGTTATAGCGTTTGAACAAGGAGGGCAGGTGCTTGCCGATGGTGTTGTTGACCAACTGGCCCATGTCCTCACGCGCCATGTCGTGCAGATAACGCAGACCCTTCTCCAGGTAGTCGAGCATCGGCGCATTGAGCAGTGGCGAGAAGGAGCTGATCACGGCCTTCTCGATTCGTGCCGGGCATTGTGCCAGCGCGAGCAGGGCGGCTACGCCACCCCAGGAAAAGGACAGCAGGTAATCGACCTGATAGTGCTCGATCAACTCCAGCAGGATCTCGGCTTCGTCCTCTTTGCTGATCGGTTGTTTGTGGCTGTTGTGCGGTTTGGACTGGCCGGCATAGGGCTGATCGTAGAGCACGACATTGAACTGTGGTTGCAGGTACTTGATGGTCTGCGCGAATGAGGCCGTGGTCGCCAGCGAGCCGTTCACCAGGATGATGGTTTTTCGAGCGGCTGGGCAGGCGTAGAACTCGGTGTGAACGTTGTACTGGCTGTGAACTTTAACGACTGCGGTTTCTGGCCTCATGTCGTTTTCCTCCTGGCGCAGGTGGAGCAAGGCAATCGGCTGGGCCGTTCACCTGGCTATATATGGCAGTCAGCAAAGCGCCTGGACATGACAAACGGATGTCAGGCTGGAGGATTTTATAAGTTATTTATTTTCAAACGGTTAGGATCGAACAAGACGACTTTTCCGGCGCTTTCAAGGGCGCGGAAGAGTATCTTTGAACCAGGCAGGAACCCACTATGCGCAAAGCGCAAACAACCGAACGAACGCTTAGATGGTCGCCGTGACTACTTGGTCACAGGCTGACCTTATGGTTTTTATTTAAGCAGTAAGCCCTGGCGCTGGCAAGCGTGAAAAAGGCTTTTATCGCCACCGTTCGCCGGTTAAGCCGATGACTTGCCATGCATTCATTCGATGCCTGCACGGGGCATACGAGGCGTCAGGCTGCAGCGACTTGCGCAAGAGCGCTGGTGTCTTGCCCGATGGGGTTGTTTCTCAGCCTAGGCGTATATCGCGAAGAGGGTGGAAAATTCTTTGGGGGGAGAGTCGCCGCCGCTCGAGGTATCCGCTATCGCGTTGCGGCTTGCTTACCTTTGCTGGCTGATTGACGCGGCGCTGACCGCTGGGCAGTTTTGCCCGGCGAGAAAGCGCGAGTTTTTCAGCCAGTTTTGTTGTGGGTAATAGGCGAACACATAGCTGCCGCCTTGCAGGCGATTGATCAACTGACCGGCAATTGCCGGTCGTACCGCCGGGCAGCCGTGGCTGCGGCCCAGGCGGCCGAGGCTGGGGACGACTTCGGGGTCGGCGTAGGCGGCGGCATGCATGACGATGGCGCGCGACTCGCTGTTGTCGTTGAAGCCCGGTTCCAGGCCATACAGGCGCAGCGAGCGGCCGTGCTTGCCGCTGTAGATCTGCCCGGTACGGTACAGGCCGATGGAGGATTGCTGGCTGTTTGGCTCGTTGGAGAACGAGGTGGCGAGATCGGCGCCGCTGTTCTTGCCATGGCTGACCCACTCTTTGAATAGCAGGGTTTTCGTATTCAGGTCAAAGACCCAGAGGCGTCTATCCCGCGAGGGTCTTGAATAGTCGATCAGCGTCAGTAGCCCATCGGGGTTGCTTTGGCTGCGGGTGGCGCACTGATAGGCATCCAATGCCAGTTGCAAGGTCGAGAGGTCGGCGGTGGGAGCCAGGCGTTGCAGCTCCGTGGCACTGGGCAGGTTGGCGGCAACAGCGCTGTGCCAGGCGCAGATCGCGAACAGGCTGGCGCTGGTAACCGTGAGCTGCCGCTTTGTGACTAAGGTGCTCATATTGGATTCCCCAAGGGGTCTTTGGGCTGCCTGCAAAAGCCTGAATACGGCTGCATGGAAACGGCGCCGCATCAGGGAGGCCGCTCCCACTTGATGGTGGGCCGGTTTTCAGAGCAAGGCAATTTCTCCAGCTGACAACGCACGGTATGCGCCAGGCGTCAGGCTGGGGTCGAGCACCAGCGGCCCCATGCTTTCGCGGTGCAGGCGCAGCACTTTGTTCTGGAAGTGACCGAACATGCGCTTGACCTGATGGTAGCGACCTTCGAACAGCGTCAGGCGGGCGCAATGGGGGGCGAGGATCTGCAGGTCGGCGGGCCGGGTGGTGAGGTCTTCATACTGGAAATACAGGCCGCGGGCGAAGACCTCGGCATATTCGGGTGTGATCGCCTGTTCGGTCTCGACGTAATAGACCTTCGGCAGTTTGCTCTTGGGCAGGGTGATGCGCCGTGACCACTGGCCATCGTTGGTGATCAGCAGCAGACCTGTGGTGTTCAGGTCCAGGCGCCCGGCCAGGTGCAGCTCGTGTTTGTCCGGCTCATCCAGCAGGTCGAGCACGGTGGGATGTTCGTCGTGGGCCGTGGCGCTGACGCAGCCACCGGGCTTGTGCAGCATGAAATAACGCGCGGCCTTGCCGGCCTGCAGCAGGCGGTCGTCGAGTTCTATGCGCTGGAATTCGCGGATATCCAGGCGGCCATCGGTGGCCCGCGCGCCGTCAACCTTGACCCGTCCGGTGGCGAGCAGCAGGCGGGCGTCGAGGCGGTTGAAATCCGGCAGGTTGCTGAGGAATCGGTCGAGGCGCATAGGGTCGGGAAGTCGTTACAGGTCAGTGCATCTTAAGCGATCGTTGTGCCCCGGGCGCAGTTGGGGCAGAGACAGACGAGGTCGCGTACGGTGGCTGTCAGGTTATCGAGCACGGCGCGGTCGATCGGCGTGGAGAAGCACCAGCAAGGCAACTGGGCGGTATGCGGATCGGCCTGGGTGCACTGGTTGGATTGGCCGCAGAGCGGGCAGCGGGTGGGTTCTGGGCGGGTGCTCATGCTTGGGCTGGCGAATGTCAGGGGCGTTCAGGGTGCAGTGTGAGCGCGCCGAGCGCAAGGTGCACCAGACCGGCTGCCCGCACCGCCGGGTCAGTCTGTTGCGCCCGCGGGCTCGATGCAGACGCGGTTGCGCCCCGACTGCTTGGCTCGGTACAGCGCCCTGTCGGCGCGGGCCAGCAGGCTGTGCAAGGTGTCGCTCGGGTGCAGTTCGGTGAGGCCGATGCTGGTATTGATCTGCAGGTTGACCCCGGCGAAGGGGTAGCGGTGCTGTTCGCCGAGGCTGCGGATCTTCTCGGCCAGTTGCTGGGCGATGGCACCGTCGGTGTCCTTGAGCAGGACGATGAACTCTTCGCCACCCCAGCGGCAGATGATATCGGACTGGCGCATGCAGTCTTGCAGGTTGTTGGCGAACCCTTGCAGCACTTCATCGCCGGCCAGGTGGCCGTAGGTGTCGTTGAGTGCTTTGAAGTTGTCCAGGTCGATCATCAGCGTGGTCAGCGGCATCCGGTCGCGCTGGGCTTCCTGCAGTGCCTGGGTGGCGAGGATGTCGAAGCCACGGCGGTTGGGCAGCCCGGTCAGGCTGTCGGTGGTGGCCAGTGCCTCGATACGCGCCTGGTAGCGGCGCAGCACCAGATAGACCAGGGCCAGCACCAGGGCGGTGACGACGAAGCAGATCAGCAGGTTGAGGTAGAGGGTCTGGCGGATGCCGGCGAGGGCACCGTCTTCGTGCTTGTCGACGAACAGGTACCAGTCCAGTTCGGGGATAAAACGCACGTTGAGGAAGTGGCCGCGGCCATGCTCCTGATAGTTGAAGTTGCCGCTTTGTGGCTTTGGCAGCTTGGCCTGCAACTCTTCCAGGCCGGGCACCGCGCTCAGCGCCTGGCCGACCTTGGCGCCCAGTGGCCCGCCGGTGGCGCCGGTGAGGACGATCTTGCCGTGGGTGTCGACGAAGAACACGCTGCGGTCGTAGCGCTGCTGGTAGTCGTCGATCAGCTTGACCACCGCGTCAACGGTGAGGCCGACACCGGTGGCGCCGATGAATTTGCCGTCGTAGTCGAACACCTTGTAGTTGATGAAGAAGGTCAACTGGTCCTGGTTGGCCATGTCGACGTCGACATTGACCTCGTAGGGCTCCTTCATATCGCGCACACGGAAGTACCAGACATCCCGGGGCTCGCGTTCGCTCACGCTTTTGAGCACGCCTTTGGCCTGGTAGTAGCGCAGGGTTTTGTCCGAGATGAAGAAGCTGGTGAAGGCACCGTAGTGCTCCTGCACTTCGCGCAGGTAGCGGGTTACCTGCGGCACATCCTGCTCGCCGCCGATTACCCAGTCACGCAAGAAGGTGTCGCGGCTCATCATCGAGGAGATCAGGATCGGTCGCACCAGGTCCTTCTGGATCTCCGAGTAGACGTTGTCGGAGGTCAGCGGCAGTTCGGTGTTGACGATGCTACTGCGGATTGAGTTGAGCGAGGCGTAGTAGCTGACCAAGGAGGTGGCGAGGAAGCCACTGCCAAGCATCAGCGCAAGCAACACGACCAACGAACGCTGGGTTTTCCTGGAGTGGGTGCTGTTAGGCATGGAGCTGGGCGATCTCTGGGTGAGTGGCGCTATGCTATCGATTCGCCGAGGCTGCGTCATTCGCGCCGATCAGTGTTTTCAAGCGGTTCTTGCAGCTTATCGGCGGCATGTCGCCAGGCTTTACCGTCCGTGCAGGGCCAGGGCACTGAGCAGGTGCTTCATCTCGCGGTAGAGCGCCTGGATGTCGTCGGCGCGGTTCTGCGCCTGGTCGCGGGTCCGCGGCGGCATGACGGGTCCTTGTGCGATGCCACCCGCGCGGGTGGCGTCCTGAATGCACGCACTCCAGCGCCAAGGTTCGGATACCGCCAAGCCGCGCTCAACCCTTGTTTTTCAGGTACCCGCGCCAGCCGCCAAAGTGGCTGATATCGCTGGCGCCGGCCAGGCCGTAGGGCTCGCAGATAAAGCCGCTTTCCCAGCTGCCATCGGCCAGCTGCACCTTGCCCAGGCCAAGCGGTGCTGGGATGCCGGTGAGGAAGGAGCCCAGTTCGCTGCTCGGCAGCTCCCAGACTTCCACCGCGATGGCCACACCGCCTTCGCTGACGCGCAGCATGCCCGGGCGCAAAGGCGGGCCGCCGGCGAGGGCATAGAGCTGATAGTCCGCCGAGCTGTGCGTGGCTTGCAGCAGGCGGCCGCCACGTTGTTTCAGCTGCCAGTTGAGTGGCAGGCCATCCAGGTGTGCGCCACACACCACGATGCGGGCCAGGTCATTGCGGGCGGCAGTGGCGGGTGCGTTCAGGCCCAGCGTGCGCTCGCCAGCCAGCGGCAAGTCGTGCTGGCATTGCAGGCCTTCGGCCAGGCTGAGCAGGTATTGGTCGGTGAAAGGCCGGCCGAACAGCGTCACCCCCCACGGCAGACCATTGGCCATGAAACCCGCCGGCACGGCGATGGCGGCGTAGTCGAGCATGTTCATGAAGTTGGTGTAGTAGCCCAGGTCGGAATTGCGCGCGACGGGTTCGTCATGCAATTCGGCCAGAGTCACCGGGCGCGGATAGGCCGGAGTCAGCACGCAGTCCAGCCCGGCCATGGCGCGGTCGCAAATGGCTTTCAGTGCTTGCAGGCGATAGTGCGCACGGAACAATTGCACGGCAGTGGTGCCCGGCGCTTTCGATAGCACGGCGCGGATCACCGGCAGCACGGCATCCGGTTGCGCTTCGATCAGCTCGCCGGCGACGCTGTAGCGTTCGGCGACCCACGGGCCTTCATAAAGCAGGCGTGCGGCTTCGAGGAACGGCGCGAAGTCGAGTTCCACTGCTTCGCCCCCGAGGTCTTGCAGGTGTTTGAGGGTGGCGGCGAACAGCGCCGGGCTCTCAGTGCAGCCGAGAAACTCAAGCTGCTTGGGGACGCCGAAGCGGAAGCCTTTGCGCGGTGTGCCGAAGGCGCTGGCATCGTTCCATAACGGGTTGGCGCGGCTGTATTCGTCGCGCGGGTCGAGCTTGGCGGTCAGGGCCAGCAATTGGCTGGCCTCGCGGGCGGTGGCGGTGAAGTAGGTGACGCAGTCCAGCGTGCGGCAGGCCGGCACTACGCCGGCGGTGGAGAGCAGGCCTTTGCTGGCTTTGAGGCCGATCAGGTTATTCAGCGCGGCAGGCACGCGACCGGAGCCCGCCGTATCGGTGCCGAGGGCGAAACTGGCGACGCCAAGCGCCACGGCCAGCGCCGAACCGGCACTGGAACCACCGGAGGGATATTCCGGGTGCACGCTGTTACGGCATTCGCCATAGGGCGAGCGGGTGCCATTCAAGCCGGTGGCGAATTGATCGAGGTTGGCCTTGCCCAGCGGCACCGCGCCGAGTGCGATCAACTGAGCGACCAGGGTGGCCGAGCGCTCAGGGGTATAGGCGAAGGCCGGGCACGCGGCGGTGGTCGGGATGCCGGCGAGGTCGATGTTGTCCTTGATGGCAAAAGGCACGCCGAACAGCGGCAGGCTGTCGGCGGCTTGGCCATCCAGTGCGGTCAGGTAAGGCTCCAGTTCTGCCACGGTCAGCAGGTGGATGAACAGATTGAATTCAGGGTTTAGCGCCGCGGCTTGTTCACGCAATGCGCTGATCAGTTGGCGCGGCGTGGTGGTGCCGGCCAGGTAAGCGGCTTTCAGCGCGCCGAGGCGTAGATCGAATGGGTGTTTCATGGTTGGCTTCCTTCTGAGGTTGGCCAGGACTCGGTCAATTCCCTCTCCCCACGGGGAGAGGGTTAGGGAGAGGGGAGGGTTCATATTTCTTCCAGCACCACCACCCTCTGCCCGGCACGCACCGGCGAACCCGGTTGCACGCGCACCTCCTTGACCACGCCATCACGCGGGGCGAGCAGGGGGATTTCCATCTTCATCGACTCGAGGATCACCAGCACATCGCCGGCGTTCACCGTGCTGCCGGCTTCCACCTGCACCTGCCAGAGGTTGCCGGCGATGTGGCTGTCGATTGAGTGCTGGCCAAGGCCAAGCGGCGCGTCTTCGCCTGGCTCCGGGACGACTTCTTCGCTGTCGAAATGTGCCTGGCCGCTGGTGATCCAGCGCTCGCGTTCGGCGTTGAAGGCCGCTTGTTGCTGGCCGCGGAAGGCGCCGATGCTGTCGGCATCCCTGGCCAGGAAGGCTTGATAGTCGGCAAGGTTAAGTTCGCTGTATTCGATCTTCAGCGGGTAGCGGCCAAGGGGGAAGTCGCGGCGGATTTGCAGCAGTTCGCAGGCCGAGACCGGGTAGAAACGGATCTGGTCGAAGAAACGCAGCAGCCAGGGTTTGCCATCGAAGGCGGCGACTTCGCGGTAGCGGTTCCACATCTGCAGGGTGCGGCCGACGAACTGATAACCGCCGGGGCCTTCCATGCCATACACGCACATGTAAGCGCCGCCGATGCCCACCGAGTTTTCCGCGGTCCAGGTGCGGGCCGGGTTGTACTTGGTGGTGACCAGGCGATGGCGCGGGTCCAGTGGCGTGGCCACCGGCGCGCCGAGGTAGACGTCGCCGAGGCCCATCACCAAGTAGCTGGCCTCGAACACCGTGCGATAGACCTCAGCCAAATCAGGCAAGTCGTTGATCCGGCGGATGAACTCCAGGTTGCTCGGGCACCAGGGCGCGTCTTTGCGCACGGTGGTCATGTATTTCTCGATGGCCAGCTGGCAGGCCGGATCATCCCAGGACAGCGGCAGGTGGACGATCCGTGACGGTACTTGCAGGTCCTGCGCGGCGCAGACCGCATCCCATTCGCCGGCGATGATGCCGAGCAGGTCGGCCAGCGCCAGGGTTTCCGGCTGGTAGTGCACTTGCAAGGAGCGGATGCCCGGCGTCAGGTCGATCACGCCGCGCAAGGTCTTGCTTTCGAGTGCCTGCATCAGCGCATGGCCACGGAAGCGCAACACCAGGTCGAGTTCAGCCGCGCCGATTTCCACCAGCAGATGGGTGTCGCCGGAAAGGCGGGCGACCAGGCGGGTGTCGTCGCTGCCGATGTCGAGGACGATGGGGGTGGTGAGCGCCGCGGCTGCCACAGTAGGAGCTGCTTGTGTGGGAGCGGCTTCAGCCGCGATTGTGCCGACACTGGAAGCGCGGCTGAAGCCGCTCCCACATGTGCTGCTACGAAGTTCTTTGCACTCCTGCTTGCGCGCCTTCGCCAGCTTGCGCGCGGTGGCGATTTCCACTGGGGTGAACTGCACCTTGTCGCCGGCTTTGAGCTGGCCGAGTTGCCAGAGGTCGGCCTCGATGATGCTCACCGGGCAGACGAAACCGCCCAGGCTCGGGCCGTCCGGGCCGAGTATCACCGGCATGTCGCCGGTGAAGTCGACCGCGCCGATGGCGTAGGGGTTGTCGTGAATGTTGGAGGGGTGCAGGCCGGCCTCGCCGCCGCTGTCGCGGACCCATTGCGGTTTCGGGCCGATCAGCCGTACGCCGGTGCGGCTGGAGTTGAAGTGCACTTCCCACTGGGTGGCGAAAAAGGTGTCGATATAGGCCGGGGTGAAGTATTCCGGCGCGCCGTGGGGGCCGTAGATTACGCGGATGCTGCGTACGCTCGGCAATGGCGCGCAGAGTTCGCTGGCCAGGCTGGCGCCGTGGCTGTCATCGCCCAGTGCGGGAATGTGCAGCACATCGCCGGCACGCAGGGCACGGCCGCCGTGGCCGCCGAACTGGCCGAGGGTGAAGGTGCTTTTGCTGCCCAGGTAATCCGGCACCTGCACGCCGCCGCGCAGGCACAGGTAGCTGCGGGCGCCGGCCCCGGCGATGGTGCCGAGGCTGAGGGTACTGCCGGCTTTGACCAGCAAGGCGGTGTTCAGGGCTTGCGCGACACCATCCAGGCTCAGCGGAATCGGCGCACCCGTGACCGCCACCACCGCATCGGTGTTGAAGCGCAGGCTCGGCCCACTCATGGTGATTTCCAGCGCGGCGGCGCCTTCGTCATTACCCAGCAGGCGATTGCCCAGGCGCAGAGCGCGGTCGTCCATCGGCCCGGATGGCGGTACACCCACGGCCCAATAACCGAGGCGGCCAGGGAAGTCCTGCACGGTGGTTTGCGTGCCGGCGCTGAGCACATCGAAGGTGTCGGCTTGGTAAATCAACTGCTCCAGGCAACGGGTCCAGGGGTTGCCACTGGCGAACGGCACGTCCTGGATGATTTGCCGCAGGTAGTCGCGGTTGGTTTCCACGCCATACAACAGGCTGTCGCCGAGGGCGTCGTACAGACCGTCGCTGGCCTCCTCACGGGTCGGTGCCCAGGCGATCAGCTTGGCGATCATCGGGTCGAAGTACGGCGGAATTTCGCAGCCGGCTTCCACCCAGGTGTCGATGCGCAGGGTTTTGCCATCGGCCTTCGGAAATCGCACGGCGGTCAGCAGGCCCGGGCTCGGCTGGAAATCGCGGCCCGGATCTTCCGCATACAGGCGCGCCTGAATGGCGTGGCCGTTGGGTTGCAGGCCCTGCTGCAACTGGCTCAGCGGCGGCAGGTCGCCAGCGGCGAGCTGGATCATCCAGCCGACCAGATCGACGCCCCAGACCTGTTCGGTGACGCCGTGCTCGACTTGCAGGCGGGTGTTCACTTCAAGGAAATAGAACTGGCTGGCCTCGCTGTCGTAAACGAACTCGACGGTGCCGGCGCTGCGGTAGTTGACCGCTTTCGCCAGTTTGATCGCCGCTGCGCACAGCTCGTCGGCCATGCCGACAGGCAGGTTGGTCGCCGGGGTTTCTTCCAGCACTTTCTGGTTGCGCCGCTGCACCGAGCAGTCGCGCACGCCCAGGGCCAGGACTTCGCCGCGACCATCGCCGAACACCTGCACTTCCAGGTGACGGGCGCGCTGGATGTATTTCTCGATGAATACCCCAGAGTCGCTGAAATTGTTCTGGCCCAGGCGTTTCACCGCATCGAAGGCTTCGCTCAGCTCGGCGGCCGAACGGCACACGCGCATGCCGATGCCGCCACCGCCAGCGGTGCTTTTCAGCATCACCGGGTAGCCGACCTGTTCGCCGGCAAGCAGCGCGGCGTCGAGGTTCTCCAGCAGTTCCGTGCCTTCGAGCATCGCCACGCCGTGCTGTTTGGCCAGCGCGCGGGCGGTGTGCTTGAGGCCGAAGACGCGCAGTTGTTCTGGCGTCGGACCGACGAAGGCGATGCCGGCCGCTTCGCAGGCTTCGGCGAAAGCGGCGTTCTCGGAAAGAAAACCGTAGCCGGGGTGAATGGCCTGGGCACCAGCCTGTCTGGCCGCGGCGAGAATCTTCTCGACCACCAGGTAGGTACCAGCGGCCGCGCCTTCGCCGAGACTGAAGGCCTCATCGGCTTGCTGGATATGCAGGCTGGCGGCATCGGCTTCGGAGTACACGGCCACGCTTTTGACATCCAGCGTGCGCAGGGTCCGCAGGATGCGGCAGGCAATGGCGCCACGGTTGGCGATCAACAGTTTCTTGAACATGTTGTTAAACCCTCGAAAGGGAAGGCGGGCCGTCCCGCTGTATTCGGTCTGCACCCACGGTCGTCCGGGGTGGGGAATTGGTGTGCGCTGCGCTTTTTGTGGGAGCGGCTAAAGCCGCTCCCATAAAGGTTTCCCTGCATACCTCGGTCAATTCCCTCGCCCCCAGCGGGGAGAGGGCTAGGGTGAGGGGGGACTTTGATGTTGCGTTTTGCCCTTGTCCTCGGTCCCTCTCCCGCCAGCGGGAGAGGGATGACGTTGCAGTACCTGCCCACTCCGGCTCTGACATAGCTGAAACAACCACCCCCGCCACTTACCCACACTCAATCCCATACCAGCACCTCGGCCGGGGTCGGGTTGTAGCCGTTGCACGGGTTGTTCAGCTGTGGGCAGTTGGAGATCAGCACGATGATGTCCATGTGCGCGATCAGTTCGACGTACTTGCCGGCGGCGGAGATGCCGTCCTCGAAGGTCAGGCCGCCCTCCGGGGTGACCGGCACGTTCATGAAGAAGTTGATGTTGGCGCTGATGTCGGCCTTGTTCAGGCGGCCGTCGTGCAGACTGGCGCGCAGGAAGTTGTCGCGGCAGCTGTGCATGTAGCGCGTGTCGAGGGCGTAGCGCACGCTGTTGCTCTCCTGCGCGCAGGCACCGCCCAAGGTGTCGTGGCGGCCGCAGGTGTCGGCGCTGATGGTCAGCAGCGGGTTGCCGAGGTTGGAATACAGTACGCTGCCGCTGGTCAGGTAGACGCGGTTCTGTTTGCGCAGGGTGCGTTGCACGTCATAACGCTCGCGCGGGTTGCGGGCGCTGTAGAACAGCGTGTCGACCGCCTGGTTGCCTTCGAGGTCGAGCAGGCGCAGGGTCTGTCCAGCTTTCACCTCAGTCATGAACGGCTCGCCGGCGGCGATGGTGGCGCGGTAGACGGCGGCTTCCGGGTGCTTGTCGCTGTGGGTCAGGTGCATGAGACGGCCCTCAGATGTACTGGCGTTCGGTGTTGTGGAAGCCGCGGCCGTTCTCCGGGCGCGAGGTGCGGCAGAGCACGCTGATGCTGTCGTCGGCGACTTTGCTCCAGTTCAGTTGCACCGGCTTGGGGGCGTACTGCGGGTTTGGGTCCAGCGGGTGTTGCAGGGCGGTGAGCACCACCAGGGTGTCCATCGGCGCATACAGTTCGAGGTAGTCGCCGGCCTTGGAGTTGCCGGTTTCGAAGTGGAAGCAGCCATCGGCATCGACCGTGACCTTGCTGAACAGGTTGAGGGTCATCAGCAGGTCCTGCAGGTTGAGGTTCCACTTGCCCATTTCCACCAGCAGGTTGTCCACGCCGTTGCGAAAGAAGCCGTTGCGCAGTTCCTGATAGCGGCCGCTGCCGTACTTCTCCTTTACTTCAGTGGCGTTCAGCACACCGCCGAAGCTGTCGTGCCAGCCGCAGGTGTCGGCGCTGATGGCGGCCAGTACGCGGCCCATGTCCGAGTACAGGCAATGGCCGGCGGTGAGCTTGGCGGTGTGCTGGCATTTCAGCGAGTCCGGCAGGTTCAGACGTTCGCTTTTTTCATGGGCGTTGAGCAGCAGCAGGCTGACGTTGGCGCCGCCTTCGAGGTCGGTGATGCGCAGCAACTGGCCGCGCTTGAGGACGAACGAGGTGTGGCCACCGCCCGGAACAACTTCTTCGTACAGGCTGGATCGCAGGGTCAGAGCAGCACTCATCATCGGGCTCCTTGATGGGCGGGTTGCAGGTTGGCGGCGACAGTTGCCGGCAAGGCTTCGACGGCGGCACGCGTGGTGCGGCGGTCGCTATTCAGCGGAATGTCGTAGGTGATGCGTGCGCCGAAGGCGTTCGGCGCGTGCGGGTCGTGGCGGACCTTGTCGAATACCAGGATGCGGGTGCCGAGGGTGAAACCTTCGGACAGGTCGTGGGTGACCATGAACACGGTCAGTTTGGTTTCCCGCCACAGCTCCAGCAGCAGCCCGTGCATGTCCTTGCGGATGCCGGGGTCGAGGGCGCCAAAGGGTTCGTCGAGAAGCAAAATGCGCGGCTGCATGATCAGCGCCTGGGCAATTGCCAGGCGTTGCTGCATGCCGCCGGAAAGTTGGCTCGGGTATTTGTCCAGGGCGTGGCCGAGGCCGACCTTGTGCAACAGCGCGGCGGCCTGTTCGCGGGCTTCACGCTTGGCTCTGCCGAACAGCCGACCGAGCAGCGGCGAGCGCGGCAATTCGAGGCCGAGGGCGACGTTGTCCAGCACCGATAGGTGCGGGAACACCGAGTAGCGCTGGAACACCACGCCACGGCTGGCGTCCGGTTCGCCGACCAGTTTTTCGCCGTTCAGCAGGATCTCGCCACGGCTCGGCGTCTCCTGGCCCAGCAGCAGGCGCAGGAAGGTCGATTTGCCGCAACCGGAGGTGCCGACCAGGGTGCAGAACTCGCCCTCGGCCACGCTGAGGTTCAGGCGTTCCAGCACGACTTGATCATCGTATGTCTGCCAGACGTTCTTCACTTCAATGAAGGCGCTCATGCTTTCGCTCCTTCATACCAAGGGAAGGCCAGTTGGGTCAGGCGCTTGAGGCCCAGGTCCATCAGCCAGGCGAGCAGGGTGATCCAGGCCACGTACGGCAGGATCACGTCCATCGCCAGGTAACGCCGCACCAGGAACACCCGGTAGCCGAGCCCGTCGGTGGAGGCGATGGCCTCGGCCGCGATCAGGAACAGCCAGGCCGACCCGAGCACCAGGCGCAGGGAAATCAATAGGCGCGGCATCAACTGCGGCAGGATCACCCGCAGGATCAGCGTCCAGGTCGAGGCGCCGAGGGTCTGCGCCTTGATCAGCAGTTCCGGTGGAATCTCCCGGGCGCGTTGTTCCAGGTCCCGCGCCAGCACCGGGGTGATGCCGATGACGATCAGCATCACCTTGGACAGCTCGCCGAGACCGAAGACGATGAACAGGATCGGCAGAATCGCCAACGGTGGCACCATCGACAGCACGGTGAGCAACGGCGACAGCGGTGCCCTGAACAGCGGCAAGGTGCCGGCGGCGATGCCCAGGCACAGGCCGAGCAGCGCCGCGATACCCAGGCCGATGCCCAGGCGTTGCAGGCTGGAGCGGGTGTCCTGCCACATCAGGTAGCCACCGCTGCGTTTGTCTTCGCTGAAGGCCAGGCGCTTGACCGCGTCGGTCATCTGCGCTGCGCTGGGCAGCAGCTTGTCGTTGGGGTTTTCCGTCAGCCGCGCGGCCGAGCCCGTGAAGTAGGCGAACAGCAGCAGGGCGAACGGCAACAGTACCAGCAGCAGTCGTCCCGCACGGTCCGGCTGGCGATTGATCAGGCGCATGATTGTTCCTCGTCGTAGGAGCGGGCCATGCCCGCGATTGGGTTCGCGGGCATGGCCCGCTCCTACTGTCCTGTCACAGCGTTCCCTCGGCCGCCATTTGCACGTAGCTCGGGTCGAAGCGCAGCTTGACGTTGCCCTTGTTGCCGGTGACGACGCCCTTGGCGAAACTCATGCCGACTGCGCCAGCGTCTTTCGCGCCTTCGCCGAGCAACCCGTGGGTGAAGGAGAACGATGCAACCTTGTCCATGGTCGCCGGCAGTTTCGGGCTGGTGGCGAAGGCCAGGGCATCTTGTGCGGTGTAGAACAGCTTGGTGCTCGCCAGTTGCGACTTGAAGCCAGCCAGGTCAGTGCCCGATGCCTTGGCCATGTGTTCCAGGGCGGCGGTGGCGGCCGGGGTATCGGTGCTCATCAACTGCATGATTTCGAACCAGGCACCGGTCAGCGCTTTACCCAGGGCCGGGTTGTCTTTCAGGGTCAGGCTGTTGACCACCATCATGTCCATGATCTCGCCAGGTATCTGGCTGGAGTTGAATACTTCGGTAACGCTCGGCTTGGCGTTGATCTCGGCCAGCATCGGGTTCCAGGTGGCGACGGCACTCACTTCATCGGTATTGAAGGCGGCGGCGATGTCGGCGTCCGAGGTGTTGACCACGGTCAGGTCTTTCTCGCTCAACCGGGCTTTTTCCAGGCCACGGGCGAGCAGGTAATGGGAGACGGAGAGCTCGACCAGATTGACCGGCTGGCCCTTGAGGTCGGCCAGGGTCTTGCCTTCGCCCTTGATGACGATGCCGTCGTTGCCGTTGGAGAAGTCGCTGACGATCAGCGCCGTGGAGTCGACGCCACCGGCTGCCGGAATGGTTAGCGCATCCATGTTGGTCATGGTGCAGCCGTCGAATTGGCCGGCGGTGTATTGGTTGATCGATTCGACGTAGTCGTTGAGTTGCACCACCTCGATGGCGATGCCGTACTTCTTCGCCCACTTATCGACGATGCCTTCGGCGGCGGCGTATTCCCACGGCATCCAGCCGGCGTAGAGGGTCCAGCAGACGCTGAACTTGTCTTTGGTTTCGGCCTGGGACGTGAGGCTGATGGCGACGGCAAGGCCGGCGGCTATTGATAACAAACGGCGGGCGAACAAACGGGGCTTACGCATGTGGAACCTCCAGTTCGAGAAAAAAGCGGACAGGCGTAACGCGGCTTGGCGTTCGTCTCCCGGGCTTTTGTCCCGCCGTGTAACCTCAACTGGAGGTCGATGACTCTCGGACCAGCCACTCGCCGCATTCACATGTTGGCGAGCCGGAACCCTAGTCATCCATTGCAAATTGTGGTGCCGCGAACCCAGGGGTCTGGGTGATACCTGCACGGTCATTGTTAAGCGAGAGCCGTGCCAAGTCGGCAGACGCCCGCTGGGGCGGGGGTTTCGATGCGCGCTGGGCTGTTTCGTGGCGGCTTGTGCGCGCAAATGAAGCGCGCGGGTTTATTTTGGTGCGTTTTGCCGGGCGATTGAAACAACTGGCAACGGAATATGGTCGAGCCCCGCTCTGCACTCCACCGCTGCTGGCACTGTCAAAGTCAGTGGAAGCTCTTGCTGGCGCCGGTACTCACTGGCGCCGCTTCCGTAGCGGTCGAAGGAGGCCGCCATCATGTTCTGCCGATCAATCCTGCTCGCGGTCATGGGTTTGTTCTTGAGTGGTTGCGCGGTGTATGCCTATGACGGTGATCGTGGCTACCCCCGCTATGCCGGCGGTGGTTATGGTGCCCACGATTACAACAGGGGTTACAGCGTGCGGCGTTATGAGGTTTACCAAGTCCCGCGCTATTACGACTACGGTGGTCGCCGTTATGACGCGCGCCGTTACGACCATCACCGCTACGATCAACAGCGCTATGTCGCGCCGCCGCGTTATCGGCCGCCGGCACCGCGTTACTACACGCCAACCCGACATCCGACCCGGCGCGGTTGGGAGCAGGGCAGCCAAGGCGGTTATCAGGCGCCGCAGATGCACGGCCAGCGGCATGATTATCGCCGCGCCGACCAGGGCGGTTCACCACGGCGCGAGTATGATCGCGGCCGCAACAACGAGCACCGGCAGAGGAATTAGCCGGTACGCGTGGGCCGTAACGCATCCTCTTTGCGCAGCTGGTCGAGCATGGCCTGCGCCGCCGGCGACAGGCTGTGCCCGGCGCGGCTGACCAAGCCGTAGGCGGAGCGTTGGGCCAGTTCGCCTGAGGCGATGGGCAGCACGGCCAGGCGTCCGGCCTCGACCTCTTCGGCGATCACGTCCCAAGGCGCCATGCTCAGCACATCGCTTTCCGCCACCAGGGCTTTTAGCACCATGAAGTTGTCGCACTGGATGCCCAGGAGTTGCTCGCGGCCGCTGAGTTGTCGCAGTGCGCTGGCGACTTGGTCGGGCAATTGGGTGCCGGCCAGCGGGTAATCGGCCAGCGCATGAAGACTCACATCGGGCTGCTTGAGCAGCGGATGACCGGGGCGGCAGAACAGCACGCCGGGGTGCGTCTGCAAGGGTTCGATGGCCAATTGCGGGTCGCCGTGCAGATCGCGGGTGTCGGCCACGAACAGTTCAATGTCTTCATTCAGCAGTCGCTCCCGCAGGCTGCGCCAATCCTCGATGAGCAAGTGCACGCGAACCTTGGGGTATAGCCGCACCAGCCGCCCGAGGGCGCGTGGCACCAGGCGCGCGGCGGGGTAGGGGCCGGCGCCCAGGCACAGCTCGCCGGCTTCGAGGTTGCCCAACTGGCTGACGGCGTTTTGCAGCGATCGATTGGCCGCCAGCAGGCGTCGGGCATGCTCCAGTACCAACTGGCCGTAGGCCGTCAGCACGGCGTTGCGCGGCCCGCGATCGAGCAGCCGGCAACCGAGGCTGGCTTCCAGCGCCTGAATGCTGCGCGACAGGGCTGGCTGGCTGAGGTTGACCGCCTCGGCGGCGCGGGCGAAATGGCCGTGCTCGGCAACGGCGACGAAGTGGCGAAGCTGGCGCAGGTCACTCATGCATAACTCGCATTGAAAGCTGGATAATTTCGCATTGGAATTATCAGTCTGCCTTTGCCAGTCTTCCTGCGTCTATAACAACAACCGATAAAAGCACTTATGAGCGTCCTCACCCGTTTCAGCGGTCTGTTGCTGGCCGTGGCTTTACCTATGACGGCCCTGGCCGAGCTGCCCGAAGAGCGCATCGAACCCTCGATCAACGCCGAGCTGGCCGAGCACACCAAGGTGTTCAACAAACAGATCTACCAGGTCGCCGACAACGTCTACTCGGCGGTGGGCTGGAGTATTGCCAACAGCGTGATGATCGTGGCGCCCGAAGGGCTGATCATCGTCGACACCGGCGAGTCGGTGGAGGAGTCGCGCAAGGTCTTCGCCGAGTTCCGCAAAATCAGCGACAAGCCGGTCAAGGCCATCGTCTACACCCACTTCCACCCGGACCATATCAACGGTGTCAAAGGCTTCGTCAGCGAAGAGCAGGTGAAAAGTGGCGAGGTGCAGATCTACGCCCACGACACCCTGTTGGAAAACGTGGTGACCCAGGGCGCGCTGGTCGGACCGATCCTGGCCATGCGCTCGGCCTACAGCTTCGGCGCGGCGCTGAATGACGCCGACCGCAAGGACATGAACGCTGGCATCGGGCCGATAGCCGTCGGCGGCCCCAGCACCTTCATCGCCCCGACCATCACCTTCAAGGACCAGCTGGACACCCGCATTGCCGGCCTCAAGGTGCAGTTCCGCTGGGCGCCGAGCGAGGCGCCGGACGAGATCGTCATGTACCTGCCGGACAACCGCGTGCTGATCAGCGCGGAAGTCGACCAGGGCCCGACCCTGCCGAATATCCACACCCTGCGCGGCACCAAGTTCCGCGACCCGGTGCTGTGGGTCAACAGCCTCGATCTGCTGCGCAGTTTCAAGGCCGAGCATATGGTGCCGCTGCACGGTCGGCCGGTAAGTGGCGAGGCTAAAGTCGAGGAGGTGCTGCGCATGACCCGCGACGGCATCGCCTATGTCCATGACCAGACCGTGCGCTGGATGAACAAGGGCCTGACCCCGGACGAGCTGGCCGAGAAGGTCAAACTGCCGCCGCACCTGGCCGGTTATACACCTTACCTGCGCGAGTACTACGGCACGGTCAAACACAGCGTGCGGCAGATCTACCAAGGCTACCTCGGCTGGTTCCAGGGCGACCCGGTGGATCTCGATCCGATCCCGCCGCAAGAAAAGGCCGAGCGTCTGCTCGGCCTGATGGGCGGCCGCGACAAGGTGCTGCTGGCGGCTGGCGATGCCTACCTGAAGGGCGACTATCAATGGGCGGCGGAGCTGGCCGGCTATGCGATCCGGGTCGACCACGAGGACAGGCTGGCGCGCGATATCAAGGCCCGCAGCTTGCGCAAGCTCGGCTATGGGCAGATGAACATCAACTGGCGCAACTGGTACCTGATGAGCGCCATGGAACTGGAGGGCGGCCTCGGCGAGGAGCAGTCGCTGGAACTGGCCCAGCGGATGCGCGGCACCTTCCTTTCGCCGGACATGCTGAAGAACTTGCCGGTAAAAGTCTTCCTGCAGAACTGGGTCACCCGCGTCGATCCGGACAAGGCCAACGCGGTGAGCCTGACCCTGGGCTTCAGCTTCCCGGACATCCAGGAAGAGTGGGCCCTGGAAGTTCGCCGTGGGGTGGTGCAACTGCACCGTGGCATTCCGGCCGGGACCACGCTCAAGCTGACCCTCGACAAGAGCTACCTGGACACTGTGATCAGTGGCGAGAACAGCCTGCTCAAGGGCGCCGTGCTGGGCGATGTGCAGGTCGACGGCAGTCTGCTGGAGATCAAGACCTTTCTCGGCTGCTTCGACTTCGCCGATGCGCCCATCGCCCTGACCCTGCGTTGAGCCGGCTGCTCCGGCCATTGCCCCGCAATGGCACCGGCGTATCCGCGTCATACCCGCCGAAAGTACGGAGGGTGTGACACCGGCCAGCCGGCACACTGTGGGCTCCTGACAACCGGAGGTGGGTTCGATGCATTTACTGTCTTTCGCCAAGGGCGCGCTGGCCATGTTCTGGCTGGTGGCCGGGGTCAACCTGATCCTTCCCTTCGGCGAGCCGCTGTACCGGCCGCTGAGCCTGCTGGCCGGCGGCATGCTGGCGGTGCATGTGCTGGAAGTGGCGCTGCTGCATCGGCGCATTTCGCGGCGCCCGCAACCCTGGCTGGATCGGCAGCAGGTCTTGCTGTTCGGCGTGCTGCACCTGCGCAGCCTGCGTTGACGGCGCGCTCGCCGCTGTAATTGCCCAGGCTGCATGCGTTTGCGTGGCACCGTGCTTGATTGCACGGTGCCATTGTCTTTTTCCGGTGCAGCACGCACCATCCGCACGCTCTCAATTGACCGCATGGACTACCCGCAGTGGCGGTACGCTTTCCTTTATCCCGCAGCCGCCGCAGGCTCTGGCTGACGGCTGTCAGCTCGGCCCTGCTGACGGTTCTGTTGCTTGGCGGTCTGCACGCCGACTGGGACTTTTCCCTGATCAGTCGACGTGCGGAAACGCTCTACGGTCCGTTGGGGGCGGGGCGTGAGCGTATCGATGGCTGGCAGCGTCTGCTGGTCAGCCATAGCCAGGTCAGTGAGCAGGAAAAGTTGCGGGAGGTGAACCGCTTCTTCAATCGGCAGCTGCGCTTTGAAGAGGATCAGGTTATCTGGCGGGAAACCGATTATTGGGCCTCGCCGGTCGAGTCGCTGCGCCTTGGCGCGGGAGATTGCGAAGACTTCGCCATCGCCAAGTATTTCAGCTTGCGGCATCTGGGCGTTGCCAGCGAAAAGCTGCGAATCACCTACGTAAAAGCCTTGCGCCTGAACCAGGCGCACATGGTCTTGACCTATTACGCCAGCCCCGAGGCCATGCCGCTGGTGCTGGACAACCTGGTCGACGCGATCCGGCCGGCGAACAAGCGCAATGACCTGTTGCCGGTTTATGCCTTCAACGCCGAAGGCCTGTGGCTGCCAGGGGCGGGCGGTAGCAAGCGGGTGGGGGACAGCAAGCGCCTGTCGCGCTGGCAAGACCTGTTGCAGAAGATGCGCAAGGAAGGCTTTCCCGCGGAGCCGGTCAACTAGTTGGCATTCACCGCCCTTCCCCGGTCCTGGCCACGCCGGCCGGGGAGGGCAGGCAAGCCAGGCTCCACGTTTATATGAGTTAATGAACCAAGCAAGCAGGTCACTGGTAGTAGGAGTTGAGATGTCCCTGTTCAAGCAGTTATTGATCGCGATTTGCTTGTTTCTCGTGATCGCCTTTAGCGGCAGCTTCATGGTCAGCCTGGAAAGCTCGCGGGCGCAGTACGTCAACCAGTTGCGCTCTCATGCGCAGGATGCAGCCACTGCGCTGGGCTTGGCCCTGACGCCGAATATCGACGACCCGGCGATGGTTGAATTGATGGTCAGCTCGATCTTCGACAGCGGCTATTTCACCAGCATCCGCGTAGTCAGCCAGGCCACGGGCAAGGTGATGGTCGAGCGCAGCGGCATTCCCAGTGAAACCCGGGTGCCGGGCTGGTTCGTCACATTGATCGGCCTGCAGCCGGCCGGCGGCGATGCCATCGTCAGCCGTGGCTGGGAGCAGGCGGCGCGGGTCGAGGTGGTCAGTCACCCGATGTTCGCCATGGCCAAGCTCTGGCAAAGCGCCCTCGGCAGCCTTGGCTGGCTGCTGCTTTGCGGCGTGGCCAGTGCCGGGCTGGGCGCGGTGCTGCTGCGCCGGCAGTTGAAACCCCTGGACTACATGGTCGAGCAGTCGCGCGCTATCGCCCGCCGCGAGTTCCTCAGCCTGCCGGAATTGCCGCGCACCCCCGAACTGAAACGCGTGGTGCAGGCCATGAACCAGATGGTCGAGAAGCTCAAGACCCTCTTCCAGGAGCAGGCCGAGCGCAGCGAGAAGCTGCGCGAGGACGCCTATCAGGACAGCCTGACCGGGTTGGCCAACCGGCGGTATTTCGACATGCAACTGCATGCGCGGCTGAGCGTCGAGGAACATGCCTGTTCCGGTTATCTGCTGCTGTTGCGGGTCAATGACCTGCTCGGGCTGAATCAGCGCCTGGGCGGGCAGCGCACCGACCAACTGCTCAAGGCCGTGGGCGAGCAATTGCAGCGCCTGAGCGCCGAGCATCCGGAAACCAGCGACCTGATCGCGCGCAACCGTGGTGGCGAGTTCGCCGTGCTGGCGCCAGGTCTGGTGCGCGAGGAGGCGGAACAATTGGCGCAGCGCCTGCAAGCCGCGCTGGAAAGCCTGCGCGCCACCGGTGCCTCGGATTGCACGCCGGTGGCCTATGTGGGCCTGGCGTCGTTCAACCCCGGCGACTCGGCGCAGGGGCTATTCGGCCTGGCGGACGAAGCGCTGACCCAGGCCGAGAGCCTGGGGCAGCAGACCTGGGTGCGCCTTGAACGCAGTGACCTGGCGACTGTCGGCGAAGAGCGGCATGTCTGGCACCGTCTGCTCGATCAGGCGCTCAGCCAGGGCCGCTTTCGCCTGTTCTTCCAGCCGGTGGTGGACTGCCGCGAGCCCGAGCGCGTGCTGCATTACAAGGTGCTCTCGCGGCTGCTCGACGAGCAGGGCGAAGCCATCGCGGCCGGGCGCTTCCTGCCATGGCTGGAGCGTTTCGGCTGGTCGGCGCGGCTGGACCAGGTGATGCTGGAACTGGTGCTGAAACAGATGGCCGGGCACAGCCAGTCGCTGGCCCTGAACCTGTCTGCCGCCACCCTGCGCGACCCGCAGGCGCTGGGCCGCGTGCTGGAGCGCTTGCGTCAGTATCCGCAGTTCGGCGCGCGCCTGACCCTCGAACTGGAAGAGTCGCAGCTACCGGAACAGGCGGTGCTCGAACAGTTGATCCGCCGCCTGCACGAGCTGGGCTTTGCGCTCAGCCTGCAACACTTCGGCGGCCGCTTCAGCATGATCGGCAACCTGGCGCGCCTCGGTCTGGCTTACTTGAAGATCGATGGCAGCTACATCCGTCATATCGATCAGGAAAACGATAAGCGCCTGTTTATCGAAGCCATGCAGCGCGCGGCCCATAGCATCGACCTGCCGCTGATCGCGGAACGGGTCGAGACCCAGGGTGAGCTGGAGGTGCTGCGCGAGATGGGCTTCCAGGGCGTACAGGGGCGCTTGTTCGGCGAACCCGCCGAGTGGCGTTGAGGCCTTTCGCGGGTTGTTCGCGACTTGCCGGGCTCCCGCCAGCGCGGGAGTGAAGGGCGTACGGCTGGGGTATTGCTGGGCAAGCTGATTTCCAGTGCTGGACTGTTCGCTGCGTGCCCGAGTCCGGCCTACTGGCGCAAGCCGTTCGCGCGGCTAGATCACCCCGGCTTCTTCATCGTTGATCAACCGGCTCAACCCACCCAATGCTTCCCGCGCCTGGGTGCGGTTCATCAGTTTGGATTGCGCCGCCGGCGGCAGGTCGGTGATGCGGATTACGCCTTTGCTCATCAGCACCTGAATCAAGTCGTCGAGTACCCGGATCATGTCCAGGTCGCTCTGTTGCAGTTGCAACAGGCTGGTTTCCACGGTTTGGTTGGCGAACCAGGCTTGTACCTCCTGGTCGTCGGCGGCCAGCGTCTGATCCATCTCGGCGAATGCTACCGCCTCGACCCGCATCAGCTGGCCTTGGGTGTCGCGTTGTACATAGAACATCGGCAATCCTTCAGGCTCTGCCTGTTTGCCTCAGCCGCCCGTGCTGGCGCGGCTGAGGGGCAGGGGTGGTTAGCTGTGGTCGACCTTCACCAGCGGATCCGCACCGGCGATCAGCGAGTTGACGATCTGCGCCGAGCTGCTGCCGTAGGTGGTCAGATCTATACCTTGTAACTGGATCGTCAGGTCAGCGCTAGCGCCAGTGGCAAAGCTGCCTGTAGTGCTGACCTGCAGCGTGTTGGTCGCGGTATCCACCTGCAGGTAGTTGAGGATATTGCCGTCGCTCTCCCCTTGCAGCAGATCGCTCAGGTTGATGCGATCACCGTCGGTGGCGCTGAAGTCCTTGATCACATCGCTGCCAACGTCGCCGGCACGCCAGACGAAGGAGTCTGCGCCCATTTCACCGGACAGTTGGTCGGTGCCAGTACCGCCAAGCAGAATGTCATCACCGCTGCCGCCAATTAGAGTGTCATTGCCGGTACCGCCTGCAAGAGTGTCGTTGCCCACCGCGCCACTGATGTTATCGCTTCCTGCGCCGCCACTGATGTAGTCATTTCCGGATCCGCCGGTGAGAGTCGAATCGCCCGACCCGCCGATAATCGTTTTGGCGGTGCTCGAACCGCCGTCGCTTACCTCAAGAGTAAGGGTCGGGGCGAAACCGCTGGGGAGCGCCGAGTTGGTGGTCAGATAGATCTTGTCAGTTCCCGCTGAGGTCGTTGCAGTGCTCAGCAGAGAGGTGTAGGTGCTCAGGTCATATTCACCCAGAGCGTTGGGAGCAATTTCCTGATAGGTGCCGTCGGCACGAACCACGCTGATGATCGAACCAACGGGAAGTTCACTCAGCTTCAGGCTGGTGAAGGTCTCCACCGTTCCCACCGTGTCCTGAATCACGGCATAGAGGTCCACCGGGTAGCTATAGCTGGTCAGGCCGGAAGGGCTTGGGTCTACTGCGATGTACTCGATCTGGAAGCCGTTGTTGTTTTGGCCGGAGGAGAAAGTATTGCTGGTGTCCTGGGCAATCGACAGGCTCTGCATATCAGAGCTGGTGGAATAGGTCACGTTCGCCAAGGTATTGCCGCCTTGGTTGAACAGGTCGCCGTCGATGGTCGACACGACTGTTGCTTTGGTGATTGTCCCGCTAACACCGCTGTAGGAAACCGACCAGGTACCGCCCGAATTCACCGTGGCGTTCAGCGTCACGGTACTCGTAGTGCCGCCGTTTAGCACATCCAGCACCAAGCTGACCTTGAGATTGAAGGACGAAACGGTTCCTCCCGAAGAGGTGATCGTTCCCGTTATCGGCTGGTTTACCTGAAGATCGCCAACCTCGAGAGTGCTACGAACCAGAACGGTGTCATCGCCCGCGTTCTTGAGCTTCAGGGCCATGTACTGCATGCCGTAGGGGAAGGTGAACCCTATGGCTTCGTTGCCCTCGATCCGCTGCGCTGCGCCGCCGTTGTCGCCAGACCCGTTTACTCCCAGGTCATTGCCATTCGACCAGGCGAAGACACCGTTACCTCCAGTGGATATGGTGATTCCGTTCCCGAAGGTATAGCTAGGCAAACCGTTCAGGTTGCCGTTATCGACGAAGCTAATTGTGTTCGTCACCGGAGAGCCAATCACCACCGACACATCACTGCCCGGTACTGCATCAGCCACCGGGTTGATGGTAATGGCGGTAGTGTCGATATCGTTCAGCGCGCCGCCTGCTCCGGTGTTGCCAAGATCGTTGGTGGTCATGGTCAGCGTGACCGTGCCACTGGCATTCGCAACTGGTGTGTAAGTCGGCTGGGTGGCCGGTGCAGCCAGGTAGGCGTTGATCTCGGTGAGCGTGCCACTCAGCACCACACTGCCAGTACCCGACCCGGTCACAGTGATACCGGCGGCGACTGCCGCGGTGATCGTGCCGCTAACAACGGCGAGGGTTACCGAAATAGCGCCTGATGCGGCATCGACGTCAGTGACCGACATACCGCTCAACTTGAGCGGCGTATCTTCGTTGACGGTGTAACTCGCCGGCAGGGTATTCGCCGGTGCATCGTTCACGGCGCCGACGTTGACGGTCACGCTGGCGGTATTGGAAGTCAGGCTGCCATCGGTGACGGTGTAGCTGAAGTCAGCCACGCCGTTGAAGTTGGCGTTGGGGGTGAAGCGTACGTTGCCGTTAGCATCCAGCACGGCGGTCCCGTTGTTGCCACTGGTGACGCTGGCGATGGTCAGCGGGCTGTTCTCGGTGTCGCTGTCGTTACCGGTCAACTGCGCGGCGCTGAAGGACACCGGGGTGTCTTCGCTGGCGCTGAGGCTGTCGGCGAAGGCTACCGGCACATCGTTGGCCGGGTTGACGGTCAGGTTGACGGTCGCAGTATCCAGCCCGCCGTGCCCGTCGTTGATGGTGTAGGTAAAGCTGGCCTGGCCGCTGTAGTTCAGGGTCGGGGTGAAGACCACATTGCCATTCACCAGCGCCACGCTGCCATGCTGAGCGTCCTGCACGGAGGTGATCGACAGGGTGTCGCCGTCGATGTCCGTGTCGTTGGCCAGCAGGATGCTTGGGTTGATGGTCAGCGCCTGGTCTTCATTGGTAATCAGGGCAGGGTTCAGCTGGCTCAGCTTGTCTTCGCCGAGTACCGAGTAGGTTCCGCCTTGGTTACGCAGCTCGACTTGCAACTGAGCATTGCCGGTCTGGTCCCAGTAGATGATTTCAATCTGGTGCTGGCCGCTTTGGCTGATGTTGAAGGTCGCGAATTCACGCGTGGTCGGGCTTTGGTTGCCGTCGAACTCGGCCACGGCCACGCCATCAATGCGAATAGTGAAACCATCGTCAGCGGTAACCCGGAACTGATAGGTCCCGGCATCCAGATTCACTAAGCCGCTGAGCTTGATGATCGCATCCGAGCTGTTGGCCGGATCGCCGGAGAGCGAGGCCGCGTCACCTTTGAGGAACTGCTGAAGCTTCTGGTCGCCACCCAGGCCGCCATCGGGGACTAGCCCGTAGTTCAGGGTTTTGCCGACGAATGTCGCGCTCGCCGTGTGGCTGTTAATGAACGCGGTGACGCCGCTGAGGTTGGTCAGGTTGCCGCCGTCGGTACCTTCGCGGTAGGCGAAGTACTCGCCTTTCAGGCCGCTGAGGTTGACGTCGTTGTTAGCCACCGGTGCGTCGTTCACCGGCGTGACGTTCAGTGTCAGGGTGTTCGGCGTGGTGTCGAAGGCATTCGACTGATCCTGAACCGAGAAGGTCAGGCTGGCGTAGTTGTTGCCATTGGCGTTAGCCGCCGGGGTGAAGGTCAGGCTGCCGATCTGGGCCACGGTGATGACCTGGCCCGCAGTCACGGCAACGCCGCCCAGGGTCAGTGAACCGGCGCCTGGCAGGCTGTCGATGCGCACAGCCTTGAGGCTGTCACCGGCATCCACATCAGTGAAACCAAAGTCGCCAGCGGTGAAGACCCGGCTGGTGTCTTCGTTGAGCGACACCGCGTTGTTGGTGCCAGCCGGCGCG
The DNA here is from genome assembly GCF_057838565.1 of Pseudomonas sp. KH_027. NCBI lineage: Bacteria > Pseudomonadati > Pseudomonadota > Gammaproteobacteria > Pseudomonadales > Pseudomonadaceae > Pseudomonas > Pseudomonas sp. KH_027. The sequence continues at coordinate 3,697,402 of NZ_CM174470.1, read as the reverse complement.
TCGTTCACACCATTGACGGTGATGGTCACGGTTGCGGGTGCGCTGATACCGCCGTTGTTGTCGGTGGCGGTGTAACTGAAGCTGACCTGGCGGCTGGCGCCGGCGGCCAGATTGTCGAAGTCGCTGCCCGGGTTGAAGCTGTAAGTGCCGTTGGCATTGAATGTCAGGGTGCCGTTGCCATTGCCCACGCCAGTGGCCAGCGTGTAACTGGCCACAGTTCCGTCGACATCAGTGGCGGCCGGAACGCTGCTGTTCAACGTGGTGTTCTCGCCCGTTGTGCCAACGCCTGCAGAGGCGACTGGAACATCGTTAGTACCGGTCAGGGTAATGGTCAGCGTGCTGCTGCTGGACGCATTGTGTTGGTCGGTGACGGTCACCGGAATGCTGATGACCTGCTGCTGGCCGAGCGCCAGGCTGTCGTAAGCCGGGTTGCTCGGGTCGAAGCTCCAGACGCCGGCGGAGCTCAAGGTCAGGCCGGCGACGTTGGCGGTGGTGCTGTAAGTCAGCACGGCGCCGGTGTCGACATCGCTACCGGCGATCTGGCCGCTGATCACGGCCGCGCCTTCGCTCGCGGCGCCAGTGGCGGCGGAGATCAGGGGCTTGTCGTTGATGCCGGTAACAGTCAGGGTCAGGATGCTGCCGCTGGATGCGCCATGTTCGTCGGTGACGGTGAACGGAATCGGGATGATCTGCGTCTGGCCTTGCCCCAGCGACTGGTAGGCCGCATCGCTGGAGTCGAAGGTCCAGCTGCCGTTCGGGTTCAGGCTGAAACCGGCCGGCGGCGTACCGTCGACGCTGAAGGTCAGCACGGCGTTGTGGTCGACGTCGCTGGCCTGCAGTTGCCCGGAAACCTGGGTTACCGGCGTCAGCAGGTTGCTCAGGGTGCCGTTGTTGGCACCGTTGCTGCTGAGGTTCCAGCTGCCATTGGCGCCCGAGGCGGCGCCGACCGTGGTGATCGAACCGATCAGCGCGGACGGCAGGTTGCTCAGTGCCAGGTTCGAGTCGCCCACGCCGTCGAGCGCATCGGCCACGCCGATGACGATCTGGTACGTGCCCGGAGTGGCGAACACGTGGCTGAAGTTCTGCAACCCGGAGTTGCCGTTGTTGCCGACGGCCGAGATGCTGCTGAGAGTCTGAACCGGCTGACCATCGATCTGGATAAAGGCGAAATCGTTGTACGGCAGATAATCCGAGGTACTGAACTGCCAGTTGAAGTCGAAGCTCTGGTTCGGCTCGGTGACGACTACGGTAATGACAATGGCCGAACCGTCGATGGAGTTGGCGACCGGGCCGGGGGTGAACACGCCGTCTTCGACCGCGCCGGCGCTGGCAGGTGCGGCGATCGGAGCGTCGTTGCTGCCGCTGACGGTCAGGGTCAGGCTGCTGTTGCTGGTCGTGCCCTTATCGTCGGTGACGGTGAAGGGAATATTGATCACCTGGCTTTCGCCGACCTTCAAGGCCTGGTAGGCCGCGTCGCTCGGGTCGAAGGTCCAGCTGCCGCTGCTGTTCAGGCTGAAGCCGGCGGGCGCGGCCTGATTCAGGGTGAAGCTGAGCACGGCGCTGCCATCGGCGTCGGTGGCGGCCAGTTGACCGTTCAACTCGGCATCGTCCTCCATTACAGAAGCGCTGGTGCTGGTCGCGACCGGAACGTCGTTGGTGCCGGTAATGGTGACTTGCACGGAGGTGGTGGTGCCATCGGCCGCCGCCACGCTGAAGGTGTCGACGATGGTCTGGCCGGCACTCAGTTGCTCGAAGGCCGAATCGGCGGTGAAGCTCCAACTGCCGCTGGCGTCGATGGAGAAACTGCCATAAATGCCCTGGAAAGCGGACTGCGCGATGAACTCTGCGGGGCTGTCGACGTCGACGATGCTCAGTTGGCCACTGGTGGTCAGCGGGGCATCGGTCTCGTTCAGGTCAATCACGGCGCTGCTGAGTATGGCGGCATCGTTGCTGCCGTGGATGGTCACCTGGACGGTAGTCGATGTGCCATCGGCGGCGAGCACGGTGAAGTTCTCGCTGACCGACTGACCGATGTTCAGGTTATCGAGCGCGGTGCTGGCGATGTAGCTCCAGTTGCCGGCGGCATCGATGGAGAAATTGCCGTGGTTGCCCGGGGTATTGGTCTGTGCCAGGAAGCTGTTCGGGTTGTCGACGTCGCTGATCGTCAGTAGACCGCCGGTAGTCAGCGGGGCGTTGGTTTCGCTCAGGTCAATCACGGCGCTGCTGAGCACCGCGGCATCGTTGCTGCCGTTGATGGTCACCTGGACGGTAGTCGACGTGCCATCGGCGGCGAACACGGTGAAGTTTTCGATGGCCGATTGGCCAATGCTCAGCGTGTCGAGGGCGGAGTTGGCGCTGTAGCTCCAGTTGCCAGCGGCATCGATGGAGAAGCTGCCGTAGGTGCCCGGGGCATTAGTCTGCGCCAGGAAGGTATCCGGGCCGTCGACGTCGCTGATGGTCAGTTGGCCGCCGGTGCTCAGCGGGGCGTTGGTTTCGCTCAGGGTGACCGACGCGCTGGAGACTACAGCGGCATCGTTGCTGCCGGTGACCGTGATGGTGATGGTCGCCGGGGCGCTGACCGCACCGTTGCTGTCCTGGGCAGTGTAGGTGAAGGTAACCGGACGGGTATCGCCAGCTGCCAGGCTGTCGAAGTCGCTGCCCGGGTTGAAGCTATAGCTGCCGTCGCTGTTGAAGATCAGGCTGCCGTTGCCGGTGCCCGGGCCGCTGACCAGCGCATAAGCGTTGGTATTGATGGCGCTGTCGATATCGCTGGCGGTTGGAACAGTGCTGTTGAGCACGCCGTTCTCACCGGTGCCGGCGCTCGCGGAAGCGGCAACCGGGGCATCGTTGAGCGCATTCACGCCGACCGTGGCGGTGGCCGTGGAGCCGCCGCCCTGGCCGTCGCTGATGGTGTAGGTGAAGCTGCCGGTGCCGTTGAAGTTGCTCGCCGGGGTGAACACCACGTTGCCGTTGACCAGCGCCACGCTGCCATTCACCGCACCCTGCACGCTGGTGATGGTCAGGCTGTCGCCATCCACATCGCTGTCGTTGCCGAGCAGGGTCGCCGGGCTGATGGTCAGGGCCTGGTCTTCGTTGGTGACCAGTTCGCTGCCGACGGTGTGGCTCAGGGCCGTGCCGCCAAGTACGCTGTAGCTGCCGTTTTCGGGGCGTAATTCGACCTTGAGTACGGCTTGGTCGCCCTGATCCCAGTAAATGATTTCAATCTGGTGCGCGCCGCTTTCGGCGATGTTGAAGGTCGCCGATTCGCGGGCGGTCGGCCCCTGATTGCCGTTGTATTCGGCCACCACCACGCCGTCGACGCGGATGCTGTAGCCGTCGTCCGCGGTGACCTGGAACTGGTAGGTGCCGGCGGCGAGGTTGAGCGCGCCGGTCAGTTGGATGATGGCGTCCGAGGTATTGGCCGGGTCAGTATTCAGCGAAGCGGCGTCGCCGCCGAGGAATTGCTGCAACTGCTGTTGGCCGCCCAGGTCGCTGCCGACGCCGTTGCCGTAGTTCACCGAGGTGGCGATGAAGGTGGCGCTCGGGGCGTGGCTGGCGATGAAGGCCGTGACGTTGGAGAGACTCTCCAGGTTGTTGCCATCCGTACCCTGGCTGTAACCGTAGTACTTGCCGGTCAAGCCACTGACTACGCCGAAGTCGTTGTTGGCGACCGGATCGTCGTTCACCGGTGTCACGCCAAGGGTGACGCTGCCGCTCACGGTCGCGCTGCCGTCGTAGACGCTGTAAGTGAAGTTGCCCACGGTCTGGCCGGCGTTGTAGTCGGCCGGGCCGTTGTATTTGAGGCCCTGCAGTTGCTCGCTGGTCAGGATCTGGCCGTTGTTCACCGCCGTACCGTCGGCGAGGGTGACGCTGCCCAAGGTCGGCAGACCGGTGACGGTGATGGTCAGGCTGTCGCCATCGACATCGGTCGGCGCGGCGATATTCAGGTTGGTGCCGGTGCTTTCTTCGGCCACGGTGGCGCTGGTGCTGCTGACCACGGGCAGGTCGTTGCGACCCTCTATGGTCAGGGTTGTGGTGGTCGGCGTGACCCCGCCCTTGCCATCGATCACGTTGTAGCTGTAGGTCAGGGTGACGTTTTCGCCCACGGCCAGGTAGTTGTAGCGCGAGGGATCGACGCTGAGGGTGCCGTCCGGGTTGACGGTCACGCCCGCGGCATCGTTGCCGCTGATTTCCTGGAGGTTGCTGACGCTGATGGCGTCGATCGCATCTACATCGGCGGCGTTTTGCAGCAGGTCGACGCTGTAGGCGAGGGCATCTTCGTGGCTGACCGAGGCCACGGCGCCGCTGACCAGTGGCGCATCGTTGCTGCCGGTGAGGGTGACGGTGACGTCCTTGAAGGCGCTGGCGCCACTGCTGTCGGTCACGCTGACACGGTAGACCTGGGTCAGGGTCTGGCCCGCGCCGAGGAAGTCCAGGGCGCTGGCGGCGACGCTGAAGTTCCAGGTGACAATGCCTTTGCCGTCGCCAGTGGCGGCGTTGCTGATCACCGGAGTCAGGCTGCCCAGCGCGCTGCTGGCGCCGGAAACGGAGTCGGTGGCCGAGAGCAGCTGGGCGCTCGCGCTGTGGCTGTTGGACAGGTCGGCATCGCTGAAGGCCAGTTCGCCGCTGGCTGTCAGGTTGCCGCTGTTCTCGCCGTTGACGCCATCGGCGCGCTCGTCGACTGCGCCGGCGGTGCCATTGGTGATCGCCTTGTCGAGGGAAACCTGCAGCTGGTAGGTGGCGCCCGCGGGGATCGGGTTGTTCGGAGTGGCGCTGCCCGGGTACTTGCCCACCGAGATGTAGTAAGTGCCCGGTTGGCTGAAGGTGTAGCTCAGGTAAGCGTCCAGGCCGTTGACGCTGCCACCCGCACCGTTCTGGGTGCTGTTATCGTCGTTCAGCGCGATGCGGTTGCCGTTGGCGTCCCACAGGTGCAGGTAGGAGTCGAAGCCGCCGCTGTTGGTTATCCCATAGTCGATGTCGAACACCGCCGTGGTGCCGGCTTCGGTCACGGTGAACGCGTAGTAGTCCGCCGCGTTGCCGCCGGTGCCGTGGATCGAGACGAACGGCGTGGTTTCGGCGTTCTGTACGTCCGGATTGCTGCCGGTGACGAAGGCGCCGTCGAGGCTGATGGCGCTGGCGAAACTGTGGTTGGCGGCAGCCTGGGCCTTGACCACGATGCCGGCGTCATTGCCGATGCTGGCCAGCATCACCGGCGCATCGTTGCGGCCTTCGATGGTCAGGGTGGCGGTGGTCGGCGTGACCCCGCCATTGCCGTCGATGACGGTGTAGTCGTAGGTCAGGGTGACGCTTTCGTTCTCGGCCAGGTAGTTGTAGGCCGTCGGGTCGACGCTGAGGGTGGCGCCGCTGACGGTGACGCCCGCGGCGTTGTTGCCGCTGGTTTCGCTCAGGCCGCTGATGCTCAGGCTGTCGCTGAGGTCGGCATCGCCGGCGTTGGCCAGCAGGTCGACGCTAAAGCCGCTGGCATCTTCGTCGCGGGTGACCGCGATGGCGCTACTGATCGCCGGCGCATCGTTGCGCCCGTCGATGGTGATGGTGGCGCTGGTGGCTACCGAGCCGCCCTTGCCGTCGCTGACCTCATAGCTGTAGATGAGGGTCACGCTCTCGCCGACGGCCAGGTAGTTGTAGGCCGCGGGATTGACGGAAAGGCTGCCGGTGGCGGCATTGAAGGTAACGCCGGAGGCGTTGTTGCCGCTGGTTTCAGTCAGGTTGCCGACGCTCAGGCTGTCATTGGTGTCGGCATCGCTGGCGTTGGCCAGCAGGTCGATCAGTTGGGCGCTCTGATCCTCGTCGGTGCCGAGCGTGATGCTGGCGCTGACCACGGGGGTATCGTTCAGCCCGGTGATGGTCAGGGTCAGGATGCTATCGCTGGTCAGGCCGCCACTGTCGGTCACGCGGTAGGGCACCTCGATGGTCAGAGGTACGCCTTCGCTCAGGCTTTGGTAAGCCGCGTGCGTCGGGTCGAGTGTCCAGGCGCCGGTGCTGCTGAGCGCAAAGCCCGCCGGTGGGTTGCCGGTCAGGGCGAAGCTCAGGGTGTCGCCACTGTCGACATCGCTGGCGATCAGTTGCCCGCCAACTGCCGGGCCATCTTCGACGGCGCTGTCGCTGGCCGGGGAGGCGAGCGGTGCATCGTTGACCGCCGCCACCGAGATGGTCGCGGTGTTGCTGGCCGAGGTCGCACCACTGTTGTCGGTGGCGCTGAACTGGAAGCTGGTGTCGCCGTTCCAGTTGCTGTCGGGCACGAAGTAGACCGGGCCGCTGACCACCGCGCCAACGCTGAGCGGTGTGCCGCCGCTGGCCGAGGAGTAGAGGCTGCCGTTGGCGGGCAGGGAGTCGAGGGTGTAGCTGCTGACGTTGCCGTCGACATCGCTGCCGGCGAGGGTCACGGGAATCCGTGTGGATGGGTCTTCGCTGCCGCTGGCGACCACGGCGCTGGCGACCGGAGCGTCGTTGGTGCCGTCAATGGTGACCGTCACCGTGGTCTTGGTGCCGTCGGCGCTGAACACCTCGAAGCTGTCCTGGTGGCTCTGGCCAACATTCAGTTCGTTGTAGGCGGCGTTGGCGGTGTAGCTCCAGTTGCCGTCGGTATCGACGCTGAAACTGCCATAAGCGCCGGCATTGCCGGTCTGCGCGACGAAGGTGGTCGGGCTGTCGATGTCGCTGATGGTCAGTTGACCGCCGGTGGTCAGCAGGGCATCGGTTTCGTCCAGTGCCACATCGGCGTTGGAGAGGATGGCTGCATCGTTCACACCGGTGACGGTCAGCGTCAGGGTACTCTGGCTGCTGGCGCCATGCTCGTCCGTGACGGTGTAGGGCACGCTGACGGTCAGGGGAACGCCCGCACCCAGGTGCTGGTAGGCGGCATCGCCGGCATTGAAGGTCCAGGTGCCCGTGCTGCTCAGGCTGAAGCCGGCGGGCGCGTTGCCGACCAGGCCGAAGCTCAGGCTGGCGCCGTTGTCCACATCGCTGCCGAGCAAGGTGCCGTTGATGGTGCCATCTTCGCTGACCGCCGCGCTGCTGGCGCTGGCCACTGGCGCGTCGTTGGTGCCGGTCAGGTTGATGGTCAGGGTGCTTTGGCTCGAGGCGTTGTGTTCGTCGCTGACCGTGTAGGTGATGCTGATGACCTTCAGCTCGCCCTGGGCCAGCGACTGGTAGGCGGCATTGCTGCTGTCGAAAGTCCAGCTGCCATCGCTGTTCAGGGCGAAGCCGGCCGGGGCGCTGCCGGGCAGGCTGAATGTCAGGCTGGCGCCGGTGTCGGCATCGCTGGCCTGCAACTGGCCGCCGATCTGCGCGGGCTTGCTCACCAGGTCGATGAGGCCTTGCGGGTTGGTGCCGGATGACACCAGCGTCCAGGCGCCACCGTTGTTGGTCGCCGCGCCGGTGGAGGTGATCGAACTGATCAGCCCGTTCGACAGGTTGCTCAGGTTGAGCTGCGAGTCCACGCCCGTGTCGCCGCTGTCGGCAATGCCGATCACGATCTGGTAGGTGCCGGGGGCGCCAAAGGTGTAGGCGTAGGTCTGCAGGCCCGAATCGCCATAGTTGCCGACCATGGCCACGCTGCTCAGGGTGCCGGCGGGCTGGCCATTGATCTGCACGAAGGCGAAGTCGTTGAAGGGCAGGTAGTCGCCGGCTTTGAATTGCCAGTCGAAGGAGAAGGCCTGGTTGGCGTCGGTGGTGACCACGGTGATGACGATGGCCGAGCCATCGGTGGCGTTGCCGACCGCGCCAGCATTGCTCAGGCCATCTTCGACGGCGAACGCGGTGGCGGCCTGCGCCACCGGCGCATCGTTGGTGCCAGTGACAGTCAGTTGCAGCACGCTGGTGCTGGTGGCGCCGTTGCTGTCGGTGACGGTGAAGGGGACGTCGAGGCTCAGCGTCGCCCCTTCGGCGAGGTTCTGGTAGGCGGCATTGCCGGTGTCCAGTGTCCAAGTGCCGGTGGCGGCGTTGAGGCTGAAACCGGCCGGCGCGGTGCCGTTCAGGCTGTAGCTGAGTACGTCGCCGTTATCGACATCGCTGGCGAGCAACTGGCCGCTGGCGAGGCCACTGTCTTCCGTGGCGGCGGCACTGCTGTCTTCGGCAATCGGCGCATCGTTGGTGCCGGTGACATTGAGGGTGATGACGCGGGTGTCGGTGGCGCCGTTGCTGTCGGTGACGGTGAAGGGGACGTCGAGGCTCAGGGTTTGCCCGGCGGCGAGGTTCTGGTAGGCGACATTGCCGGTGTCCAGCGTCCAGATGCCGGTGGCGGCATTGAGGCTGAAACCGGCCGGCGCGGTGCCGTTCAGGCTGTAGCTGAGTACGTCGCCGTTATCGACATCGCTGGCGAGCAGTTGGCCGCTGGCGAGGCCGTTGTCTTCCGTGGCGGCGGCGCTGCTGCCTTCGGCAATCGGCGCATCGTTGGTGCCGGTGACGGTCAGTTGCAGCACGCTGGTGCTGGTGGCGCCGTTGCTGTCGGTGACGGTGAAGGGGACGTCGAGGCTCAGCGTCGCCCCTTCGGCGAGGTTCTGGTAGGCGGCATTGCCGGTGTCCAGCGTCCAGGTGCCGGTGGCGGCATCGAGGCTGAAGCCGGCCGGCGCGGTGCCGTTCAGGCTGTAGCTGAGTACGTCGCCGTTATCGACATCGCTGGCGAGCAGTTGGCCGCTGGCGAGGCCATTGTCTTCCGTGGCGGCGGCGCTGCTGCCTTCGGCAATCGGCGCATCGTTGGTGCCAGTGACAGTCAGTTGCAGCACGCTGGTGCTGGTGGCGCCGTTGCTGTCGGTGACGGTGAAGGGGACGTCGAGGCTCAGGGTTTGCCCGGCGGCGAGGTTCTGGTAGGCGACATTGCCGGTGTCCAGCGTCCAGGTGCCGGTGGCGGCATTGAGGCTGAAACCGGCCGGCGCGGTGCCGTTCAGGCTGTAGCTGAGTACGTCGCCGTTATCGACATCGCTGGCGAGCAGTTGGCCGCTGGCGAGGCCATTGTCTTCCGTGGCGGCGGCACTGCTGCCTTCGGCAATCGGCGCATCGTTGGTGCCGGTGACGGTCAGTTGCAACACGCTGGTGCTGGTGGCGCCATTGCTGTCGGTGACGGTGAAGGGGACGTCGAGGCTCAGGGTTTGCCCGGCGGCGAGGTTCTGGTAGGCGGCATTGCCGGTGTCCAGCGTCCAGGTGCCGGTGGCGGCGTTGAGGCTGAAACCGGCCGGCGCGGTGCCGTTCAGGCTGTAGCTGAGTACGTCGCCGTTATCGACATCGCTGGCGAGCAACTGGCCGCTGGCGAGGCCGTTGTCTTCCGTGGCGGCGGCACTGCTGCCTTCGGCAATCGGCGCATCGTTGGTGCCGGTGACGGTCAGTTGCAACACGCTGGTGCTGGTGGCGCCATTGCTGTCGGTGACGGTGAAGGGGACGTCGAGGCTCAGGGTTTGCCCGGCGGCGAGGTTCTGGTAGGCGGCATTGCCGGTGTCCAGCGTCCAGGTGCCGGTGGCGGCGTTGAGGCTGAAACCGGCCGGCGCGGTGCCGTTCAGGCTGTAGCTCAGTACGTCGCCGTTATCGACATCGCTGGCGAGCAACTGGCCGCTGGCGAGGCCGTTGTCTTCCGTGGCGGCGGCACTGCTGCCTTCGGCAATCGGCGCATCGTTGGTGCCAGTGACAGTCAGTTGCAGCACGCTGGTGCTGGTGGCGCCGTTGCTGTCGGTGACGGTGAAGGGGACGTCGAGGCTCAGCGTCGCCCCTTCGGCGAGGTTCTGGTAGGCGGCATTGCCGGTGTCCAGTGTCCAAGTGCCGGTGGCGGCGTTGAGGCTGAAACCGGCCGGCGCGGTGCCGTTCAGGCTGTAGCTGAGTACGTCGCCGTTATCGACATCGCTGGCGAGCAACTGGCCGCTGGCGAGGCCGTTGTCTTCCGTGGCGGCGGCGCTGCTGCCTTCGGCAATCGGCGCATCGTTGGTGCCGGTGACATTGAGGGTGATGACGCGGGTGTCGGTGGCGCCGGATGGGTCGGTGACGGTAACGGTGAAGCTGTCGCTGGGTTGGTCGCCAGCCTGCAAGGCATTCACCGCAGCGGCATCGACTATGTAGGTGTAGCTGCCATCCGGGTTGACGGTCAGTTGGCCGTAGCTACCGGCGGCGCTGCCGCTCCAGGTCAGGGTGCTGTCGTCGACGTCAGTGGCGGCTAACTGGCCGGTGATGTCGGCGTAGCTGTCGGCGACGGCGCTGTCGACGATATCGGTTGCATAGCTGCCGCTGGCCACGGGCGCATCGTTTACCGCTGTTACGCCAAGGTTGACGGTCAGCGGCGAGGACGCGCCAAGGCCGTCGATGACCAGGACTGCAAAGCTGTCCGGGCCGTTGTAGTCCTGGTTCGGGCTGTACTGCCAGGTGCCGTCGGCATTCAGCGTCAGGCTGCCATTGGTTGGCGCCTGGGTCAGGCTGAAGGTGTAGGGATCGCCATTCGGATCGCGGGCGGTGAAGGTGCCGCTCAGGGGGGTGTCTTCTGCGGTGACCAGGTTCAGGCTACCGGCGAGCGGGCTGCCATCGGCGGCGCTGAATGCCGGGGGCAGGTTGGGGGTCTGGGGGTCCTGGATCACTTCAGTGCCCGTGTCGGCGAGTGCCAGTAGTTGGGTGTCGAAGCCGATTTCGGCTTGCAACTGGCTGGCCGTTGTTTCCAGCATCACGAAGCTGTGGCCGCCGCCCACCGAGCCGCCACTGCTGCCGGCCCCCGGGCCTGCTGCGGTGGGCGCGAATGCTTGAGTCGGGTCGACACCGGCAGCGATGGCTTGCTGCAGTTCGTCGGCCGACGGGCTGGCCGATGGTTCGGTGGCGGGCGTCTGCGCGTCGAGCTCGGCGCTGCTCCATTGTGTGTCGCGACCCAGGTCGACGATACGGCCATCGGCCAGCTCCAGGCTGACCATGCCGGACGGGCCGGTTGCTATCTGCTCGCCCTTGAACAGGCGGTCACCCTCTATGAGCACACGCTGCGCGCCTTCAGGCGTAAGCGCGATGACTTGGCCAACGATGCTTTTTACGATGGCAACAACACTGCTCATGGGTGACGCTCCTTGTGAGTGCTGGCTTGAGGCTGCCATGTAATTCCATGGCGTGGTGATGCCGGCGCAGCGGGGAAGCTGTAGTTAGATATGGTATAAGTTTGGCGTCAATTTATTGTCTTTATGACGACTGGCTATTAAGTTTATGCCAAAGTATTGACCAGTCAGCCTCAATCCTAAACAATCCGCACGGTCATGTCACTTTGATATTGTAATGTGGTGGCGCGGACCGTAATCCGAGGCTCTAGCTCCGCTCAGACGCAGTAAACATGCGCTGTTCAGGCATTTTCTCAATAGTGGCATTTGTCTAAAAATGGACGTTCATCGCCTCAAAGGAAGCTAATTAAAATGCGCATGCCTTTCTTTACCGCTTTGCCTCTGGTTTTTGGCGCCAGTTTTCAGGTGCAAGCTCAAAGTCTGCCTGAGGCCATGCAAGGGGCTTTGGATGTTCATCCGGAAGTGCAAGCTGCAGTAAATAGCCGGTTGTCCGCTGACTACCAGCTCAAGGCCGCCAAGGGTGGTTACCTGCCGAAGGTCGATTTGCTCGGTGGCATCGGTCGTGAAGGCACCGATGATCCGGGTAGCCGGTCCACGAACAGCGGCAATGGTTCCGACAATCATTGGGAAACCCTGACCCGCAGTGAGTCCAGCCTGCGTCTGCAGCAAATGGTGTTCGATGGTTTTGCGACCTCCAGCGAAGTCGGTCGCCAGCAAGCGACGGTCAACTCGCGAGCCTACTCGCTGTTGGGCACTGCCGAACGTACTGCCCTGGATGTGGCCCAGGTGTATCTGGAAGTGCTCAAGCGCCAGGAAATGGTGCGCTTCGCCGAAGACAACCTGAAAAGTCACACCCGCATCTATGACCAGATCAGCCTGCGCAGCGAGCGCGGTGTGGGCAGCACGGCCGACCGCGACCAGGCCGATGCGCGTCTGGCCCAGGCCCGCAACAACCTGATTACCGAACAGACCAACCTGGCGGATGCCCGCACCAACTTCATCAGCGTGGTCGGTGCCGAGCCGACCGAGCTGGTCCTGCCGCAGGGCCTGCCGGGCCAGTTGCCGGAAACGCTTGACGATACCAAGCGGCAGATGCTGGCAAACAGCCCGGTGCTGCGTTCGGCCGAGTCCGATGTGGCGGCCACCGAGAAGCAGTACGAGGCGGCCAAGTCGACCTTCTACCCGCGTTTCGATGCCGAGCTGTCGCGCAGCGCGGACAACGACGTGGATGGTCAGGACGGCCACGTCAACGATTGGCAGGCCATGCTGCGCATGCGCTACAACCTGTACGCCGGCGGCAGCAACAAGGCGGACCTGGAATCCAAGTCCTACCAGATCAACGAAGCCCTGGATATTCGCAACAACGCCCTGCGCGTACTCAGCGAAGAAGCCGGTCTGGCCTGGAATGCGCTGTACAACGCCCGCGAGCAAAAACCGATCGCGGCGCAGTACGTCGACTACAGCAGCCGCGTGCGCAGTTCGTATCAGAAGCAGTTCAGCCTGGGTGAGCGTACGCTGCTCGACTTGCTGGACAGCGAGAACGAACTGTTCACCGCACAACGTCGTTTGGCGGATGTGACCTACACCGAATTGTTTACTCAGTACCGGATCAAAGCCACCATGGGCGAGTTGCTCAAGAGTCAGGGCGTAGTCGCACCTTTGGCGTCGGTGGTGCAGAACGACGTGAAAACTAACGTGAGCCTGCCCGGTTTGAATTGAGCGCTAACCCGCTAAAGGAAAGAGTGCCAGCGTGGAATCAGAAGTCAGTCGAGTGCAACTCAGCCATGATCCACGCGGGCAGCATGACGATCCTTTATTGGACAGTCTGCTATCGCTCTGCGCCCTGCATCAAAAACCGACCAGCCGAGCGACGCTGACCACCGGTTTGCCATTGCCCAAACAACGCATGACGGCCGAGCTGCTAGCCCGTGCGGCAGCGCGGGTCGGGCTGCAAGGGCGGTTGTTGCGCCGCAGCCTGGAGCAGATCCCGGTGATTGCGATGCCGGCGATGCTGTTGCTCAAGGACGGCCGCAGCGCCGTGCTGCTGGGGTGGGGCGCCGATGGCCGGGCGCGGCTGATGCTCAGCGAGAGCGAAGGCGGCGAGGTCAAGGTGGCGCCGCAGCTGTTGGCCGAGGATTACCTCGGCCAAGTGTTTTTCGCCCAACCACGGCACAAGTTCGATCTCAACCACGGTGAGCTGATCCCGCGTACCCGGACCTGGTTCCGCGACACGCTCAAGCGCTCGCGCTGGCTGTATGTCGATGCCGTCGCCGCCAGCCTGCTGATCAACCTGATCGGTCTGGGCGCGCCATTGTTCGTCATGAACGTCTACGACCGGGTGGTGCCGAACCAGGCCACCGCGACCCTCTGGGTTCTGGCCATCGGGATCTCCGGCGCCTATCTGTTCGACCTGCTGCTCAAGACCATGCGCGGCCTGTGCCTGGACCTGGCGGGCAAGAAGACCGACCTGATCATTTCCGCGACCCTGTTCGAGCGCATCGTCGGCATGACCATGCGCAATCGCCCGGCGCGCATCGGCAGCTTCGCGCAGAACATCCACGAGTTTCAAACCCTGCGGGATTTTCTCGCCTCGCTGACCCTGACCACGCTGATCGATCTGCCCTTTACCTTGTTGGTGCTGCTGGTGATCGCCATGCTCGGCGGGCATCTGGTGTGGATTCCGGTGGTGGCTTTTCCGCTGGCGCTGTTGATCGGCTACCTGTTGCAGAAGCCCCTGGTCGAGACCATGGACCGCACCATGTCGCTGTCCGCCGAGCGCCAGTCCAGCCTGATCGAGACCCTCGCCGGGCTCGATGCGGTCAAGGTGAATAACGCCGAGAGCGAGCGCCAGTACCTGTGGGAGCAAACCATTGGCACCCTCAGTGGCCTGGAGCTGCGGGTGCGCATGCTCTCCAGCCTGGCGATGAACATCACCCAGATGATCCAGCAGATCGCGGGCGTGGTGATGATCATCTTCGGTGTCTACCTGATCATCGACGGCCATCTGAGCATGGGCGGCCTGATCGCCTGCTACATGCTCAGCGGCCGCGCCCTGGGGCCACTGTCGCAGCTCTCCGGGCTGCTGACCCGTTACCAGCAGGCACGGCTGACGATGACCTCGGTCGACCACATGATGGACCTGCCGCAGGAGCGCCAGGAGGACGATCGGCCCCTGACCCGCCAGCGTGTGCAGGGCGCCATCGAAATGCGCCAACTGGATTTCGTCTACCCGCAGCAGCAGACCTTCGCGCTGAAGAACATCAACCTGGTGGTTCGTCCGGGCGAGAAGATCGGCATCATCGGCCGCAGCGGTTCGGGCAAGAGTTCGCTGGCCAAGCTGCTGGTCGGGCTTTATCAGGCCGACGCCGGCAGCTTGCTGGTGGACGGCGTGGATATCCGCCAGCTGGATGTCAGCGAGCTGCGCCACAACATCGGCTATGTGCCGCAAGACATCCAACTGCTCAGCGGCACGCTGCGCGACAACCTGGTGACCGGCGCGCGCTATGTGGAAAACGACCAGTTGCTGCAAGCCGCCGAGCTGGCCGGTGTGCACGAGTTCGCCCGGTTACACCCGCAAGGCTATGAGTTGCAGGTCGGCGAGCGTGGCCAGAATCTCTCCGGCGGGCAGCGGCAGAACGTTGCCCTGGCGCGCGCGTTGTTGCTCGATCCGCCGATCCTGCTGCTGGATGAGCCGACCAGCTCCATGGACAACACCGGCGAAGAAAATCTCAAGCAGCGGCTGGCGGCGGTTATCGTCGACAAGACCGTGTTGCTGGTCACCCACCGGGCCTCGATGCTGACGCTGGTGGATCGGCTGATAATCATCGACAAGGGCCAGATCATTGCCGACGGTCCGAAGGATGCGGTTATGGAAGCGTTGAAGAAGGGCCAGATCAGTGTCGCTTAAGCCCTTGCTCAGCAGCCTCCAGCGTTACTTCAAAGGGTCCGATTCGGTCGAGGGGCAGCCGCTGCCCGCGGTCAGCAAGGCGTTGGTCGAAGACGCCCCGCGTGTGGTGCGGCTGACCATCTGGAGCTTGATCGGGTTCTTCCTGTTCCTGTTGGCCTGGGCGCACTTCGCGGTGGTCGACGAGGTGACGCGTGGCGACGGCAAGGCGATTCCGTCCTCCAAACTGCAAAAAATCCAGAACCTCGAAGGCGGCATTGTCTCCGAGCTGTTCATTCGCGAGGGGCAGATCGTCAAGGTCGGTGATCCGCTGTTGCGCCTGGATGACACCCGCTTCGCCTCGAATGTCGGCGAAACCGAGGCCGATCGCTTGTCTTGGCTGCTGCGTCTGGAGCGCTTGAGTGCCGAGACCGAAGGGCGCCCGTTGCTGATTACCGACGAAACCCGCGCCAAGGCGCCGGGTCTGGCCGCCAGCGAACAATCGCTGTACGAGAGCCGCCAGCAGCAATTGCATGACGAAGTCGCCGGGCTCGAGGAGCAACTGATCCAGCGTAAACAGGAGCTGCGCGAGTTCGCCTCCAAGCAGGCGCAATACCGCAGCAGCCTGAACCTGCTGCGCCAGGAAATTCAGATGTCCGAGCCGCTGGTGGCGGAAGGGGCGATTTCCCAGGTCGAAGTGCTGCGGCTGCGGCGTGCGGAAGTCGAAAACCGCGGGCAGATGGATGCCACCGGCCTGGCGATACCGCGTGCCGAGTCGGCGATCAAGGAAGTCGAGCGCAAGATCGACGAAACCCGTGGGCGCTTTCGCAGCGAGGCTCTGGCGCAGTTGAACGAGGCGCGTACCGAGCTGAGCAAGACCGAAGCCACCGGCAAGGCGCTGGAGGACCGGGTCAATCGCACGTTGGTGACCTCGCCGGTGCGCGGTATCGTCAAGCAGCTGCTGGTCAATACCATCGGTGGCGTGATCCAGCCGGGTAGCGACCTGGTGGAAATCGTGCCGTTGGACGATACCCTGCTGGTCGAAACCCGCATCCGCCCGCAGGACATCGCCTTCCTGCATCCGGGGCAGGAGGCCGTGGTCAAGTTCACCGCCTACGACTACACCATTTATGGGGGCTTGAAGGCCAAGCTGGAACAAATCAGTGCCGACACCATCACCGATGAAGAAGGCAACAGCTTTTACCTGATCAAGCTGCGCACCGATAAGAGCCACCTGGGGACAGAGGAAAATCCGCTGTTGATCATTCCCGGGATGGTCGCTTCGGTGGACATCATCACCGGCAAGAAGAGCATTCTCAGCTACCTGCTCAAGCCGATCCTGCGGGCCCGCGCCGAGGCCTTGCGCGAACGTTGAAGCCGACGATTCCGTAGGCGCGGGCTATTGGGTAACGAACAGCTTCTGCGCCACGGAGAAATCCTCCTGGCCGTGACCTTGTTCGAGTAACTGGCGGTACAGGCTCAGCGCCAGCGCGCCCATTGGTGTGGGGCTGCCGCTGGCTTGCGCGGCTTCCTGGGCCAGGCCCAGGTCCTTGGCCATCAGTTCGGCCATGAAACCGCCGCTGTAACCCTTCGATGCCGGGGCGTTTTCCATCACGCCGGGCCAGGGGTTGTAACGTTCCAGTGCCCAGTTGCCACCGGAGCTCTGGCGCATGATTTCGGCCAGGACTTTAGGGTCGAGGCCGCTGGCCACGCCGAGCGCCATGGCTTCGGCGGTGCCGAGCATCAACACCGCGAGCAGTTGGTTGTTGCAAACCTTGGCTACTTGCCCGGCACCGCTCTCGCCGGCGTGGAAAATGTTCTTGCCCATGGCGGTGAGCACCGGTCGGGCCTTTTCCAGCACGTTGTTTTCGCCGCCGATCATAAAGGTCAGGGTACCGGCCGCCGCGCCAGCGGTGCCGCCGGAGACCGGCGCATCGAGCAATTCGATGCCGAGCTCGGTGGCAGCCTTGCTGACCTTCCTGGCCGATTCGGGGGCGATGGTCGAGCACTCCAGCACCAGGCTGCCCGGCGTGATAAAGCCGAGCAGGCCCTGTTCGCCGAGGTACAGGCCTTCGACATGCTGGCTGGCCGGCAGCATGGAAATCACCACCTCGGCAGCGTGCACGGCGTCGCGGGCGCTATTCGCGGCCTGGGCACCCTCGGCCGCCAGTTCGTCGATGGCGCTTTGTTGCAGGTCGAAGACCTTGAGTTCGAAACCGGCTTTGAGCAGGTTACGAGCCATGGGCAGGCCCATGTGGCCGAGTCCGATAAAGGCGACTTTTTTCATTGCTGTGCTCCTTGGCCGATGCGAGGTGATGGGGCTTACAGGTTCGCCAGCGGATGCGGGCCCTCCCAGGTGGGCTGGAAGTGCGCTTCGATCACGGCTTCGGGGATGTTGGCGACGTCCGGCCAATGCCAGTGCGGCGTGTTGTCCTTGTCGATCAGGCGGGCCCGCACGCCTTCAGGGAATTCCGGGTGGCGACAGCTGTTCAGGCTCATGGTGTATTCCATCTGGAACACCTGGGCGAGCGACAGGTGCCTGGCCCGTTCGATCTGCTCCCACACCAGGTGCGCAGTCAGCGGGCAGCCGGCGCTCAGGGTCTTGGCCGCACGGCTGAGCAACAGGTCGCTATCGTGTTCCAGGGCGCTGATGGCGCGCCAGGCGCTGGGCAGGTCGGCGACGTCCAGCAGGTTGTCGATATGGTTGCGACGCGGAAGCAACTGGGCTGCGGGCAATTGCTGGTTGGCCTCGTGCTCCAGGGCCTTGAGCAGGCTGTTGAGCTGCATCGCCGGTTGCGCCTGCCAGTTCAGTTGCTGCAGCCCGTTGATCAGTTCGCCCTGTTGTTCGTCATGCAGAAAACGGTCGGCCAGGCCGAGATTGAGCGCGTCGTGGGCATTGATCTGGGTGGCGGTCAGACCGAGGAACAGGCCGAGTTTGCCGGGCAGGCGACTGAGGAACCAGCTGCCGCCGACATCCGGGTAGAGGCCGATAGTGATTTCCGGCATCGCCAGGCGGCTGCTCGGAGTGACGATGCGGATGCCCGCGCCTTGCATCAGCCCCAGTCCACCGCCCAGCACATGACCGTGGGCCCAGCAGATCAGCGGCTTGGGGTAAGTGTGGATGCGGTGGTCGAGGCGGTATTCGTCGGCGAAGAAGCGCGCGGCCAATGGTGGCACCTGGCCGGGATGTTCGCGGCAGGCCTCGACCAGCTTGCGCACGTCGCCGCCGGCGCAGAAGGCTTTCGGCCCGTTGCCGCGCAGGATCACGCAGGCGATGTCAGGGTTTTCTGCCCAGCTCTGCAGTTTGGCGTCCAACGCCTCGATCATCGGCAGTGAGAGGGCGTTCAGGCTTTGCTCGGCGTCCAGGCTGGCGATGCCGATGTGGGCGCCGTGCTGGCCGGCAAGTTCTTCGAAAGTGACGTTCATGATTCGCGGGTCTCGTCCAAGTGATCGGCTCCACGGCAGGCGCTCGGCGCCCTGGTTATAGGGTTTATTTGTTGCGCCACTGCGGCTCGCGTTTTTCCAGGAAGGCATTGACGCCTTCGCGGGTGTCATCGGCATCGAACAGGTCGACGAAGCGCTCGCGCTCCTCGGGCAGCCAGCTGTTCGGCCCGCGCTCGCGAGCGCCCTGCAGCAGCGGCTTGATGGTGCGCACCGCGACCGGGCTCTGCCGCGCGACCTTGGCCGCCAGCAGCAGGGCATGGCCACGGGCTTCGCCGCTGTCCACCACCTGCTCGACCAGGCCGATGCGCAGGGCGGTTTGCGCATCGACGCGTTCGCCGCAGAGGATCATGCGTTTGGCCCAGCCTTCGCCGATCAGCCAGGGCAATACCTGGGTGCCGCCGGCGCATGGCAACAAGCCGACCGTGGCTTCCGGCAGCGCCATCTGTGCCTGGCTCTCGGCGATGCGGATGTCGCAGGCCAGGGCGCATTCCAGGCCGCCCCCCATGGCGTAGCCGTTGATCGCGGCGATCGACACGCCACGGAAGTCGCGCAGGGCTTCGAAGGCTTCGCCGAAACGCCGGGCCATTTCGCGGGCGCGGGCCTTGTCGCCATCGGCGAACAGTTTCAGGTCGGCGCCGGCGCTGAAGAATTTGCCGCCTTGGCCGGTGATCACCAGGGCATAGATGGCGTCGTCGCGGTTGAGGTGCTCGATCAGCTGTTTGAGGCCGATCAACGTCTCGCGATCCCAGGTATTGGCTGGCGGGTTGTTGATGGTCAGCAGGGCGGTGTGACCGTGCTTCTCCACCGTCAGCTTGTGGGTCAGGTCGAATAGCCCGGAGTGGTAGGTTTCTACGGCGTTACTCATAAGCGTGTTGCCCCTGTCGTCAGTTACAGCAGTTGGTCGAGCATACCGCCTTGCTCCAGCAGGCGCCGCGCCACGATCACCCGCATGATTTCATTGGTGCCTTCGAGTATCTGGTGCACGCGGCTGTCGCGGACCCAGCGCTCCAATGGGTAATCATTCAGATAACCATAACCGCCGTGAAGTTGCAGGGCGTCGTTGCACAGCTCGAAGCAGTGGTCGGTGGCGAAGCGCTTGGCCATGGCGCAATAGAGGCTGGCTTCCGGGTGTTTATGGTCGAGCTTGTGCGCGGCCAGGCGCACCATCTGTCGGCTGGCGGTGAGGTGGGTGAGCATGTCGGCGAGCTTGAATTGCAGGGCCTGGAATTGCGCCAGCGGCTTGCCGAATTGCTTGCGCTCCTCGACATAGCGCAGCGTTTGCTCCAGCGCCGCCTGGGCCGCACCGAGCGAGCAGCTGGCGATATTCAGGCGACCGCCATCCAGCCCCTTCATCGCGTAGACGAAGCCCTGGCCTTCCGGGCCGATGCGGTTGCCCGCCGGAATGCGCACGCCCTCGAAGCTGATCGAACGGGTCGGCTGCGCCCGCCAGCCCATCTTCAATTCATTGCGCCCATAGCGCACGCCGGGCGCGTCGGCGGGCACCAGGAAGCAGGAAATGCCCTTGGCGCCATCTGCTCCGGTGCGCGCCATGACGATCAGCACTTCGGTACTGCCGGCGCCGGAGATAAAGCACTTGCTGCCGTCGATGAGGTACTCATCGCCCTCGCGCCTGGCGCGGGTGCGCAGGTGCGCGGCGTCGGAGCCGGCGTCCGGTTCGGTCAGGCAGTAGGAGGCGAGCAGTTCGCCGCTGATCAGGCGGGGCAGCCATTGGGCTTTGAGCGCCTCGTCGGCGAAGCTGGCGAGCATCCAGCTGGCCATGTTGTGAATGGTCAGGTAGGCGGTGGTGGCGACACAGCCGGCCGACAGTTGCTCGAAGATCAGTGAGGTCGACAGCCGCGACAGTCCCAGGCCGCCATCTTCCTCGCCGATATACAGGGCCAGGTAACCCTGCTCGGCGGCGCGGCGGATCACCTCCAGCGGGAAGTGATGGTCACGGTCCCAGTCGGCGGCATGGGGCGCCAGTTCCTGGCTGGCAAAGGCCCGTGCGCTCTCGACCAGCAGGCGTTGTTCTTCAGAAAGGTCGAAATCCATAGGTGCTCCAATGCCTCAGCCTACTTCAGCTGAATGGTCATGTTCGGTCCGGCCGGCGCCCCGGCGCTCAACGGGCCGTCATCGAACCAGCGGCTGGTGACGGTCTTGGTCTCGGTGTAGAAGCGCACGGCCTGTTTACCATAGGCGTGCAGGTCGCCGTAGAACGAGCCTTTCCAGCCGGTGAAGGAGAAGAACGGCAGCGGTACCGGCACCGGCACGTTGATGCCAACCTGGCCGACCTGGATGTCGTGCTGGAAGTGCCGCGCGGCGCCGCCCGAACCGGTGAAGATCGAGGTGCCGTTGCCGTAGGGGCTGTCGTTGATCAGTTTGATCGCGTCTGCCAGGCTCTCGACTTCCATGCAGACCAGCACCGGGCCGAAGATTTCCTCGCGGTACAGGCTCATCCGGGTGGTCACGCCACGGAACAGGCTGGGGCCGAGCCAGTTGCCATTCGGGTAGCCGGGCACTGTGCACTGGCTGCCATCGAGCAGGCATTCGGCACCCTCGGCCTTGCCCTCGGCGATCAGCCGTTGCACCCGTTGCTTGGCCTGCTGGCTGATCAGCGGGCCGTAGGCGGCCTGCGGGTCATTCCAGTTACCGGGGCGCAGTTCGGCCATTTGTCCGGCCAGTTCGGGAAGCCAGTCTTTCGCGGTACCGACGAATACCGCCACGCTGATCGCCATGCAGCGTTGCCCGGCGGCACCGCAGCTGGCGCCGACCAGGTTGCTCAGAACCTGCTCCTTGTTCGCGTCGGGCATGATCACCATGTGGTTCTTGGCCCCGGCGAAGGCCTGCACGCGCTTCAGGTGGGCGGTGCCGGTGCGGTAGATATGCTGGCCCACCGGCACCGAGCCGACGAAGGAGATGGCGCGGATATCCGGGTGGGTGAGCAGGGCGTCGACTTGTTCGCGGCCACCGTGCAGCACTTGCAGCACGCCTTTAGGGGCGCCGGCCTGGATAAACAGTTCGGCCAGCCGATTGGGGGTCATCGGGTCCTGTTCGGAAGGCTTGAGGATGAAGGTGTTGCCGGCGGCAATGGCCAGCGGGAACATCCACAGCGGAATCATCGCCGGGAAGTTGAACGGGGTGATGCCGACGCAGACGCCGAGCGGCTGGCTCCAACTGGCGGTGTCGATGCCGCGAGCCACGTTCTCGACGGTTTCGCCCATCATCAGGCTGGCGATGTTGGCGGCCTGTTCGACGACTTCGATGCCGCGCCAGACGTCGCCCTTGGCATCGGCGAAGGTCTTGCCGGTTTCCTTGGCGAGGATTTCCGCCAGCTCGTCGTGGTGTTCCTTGAGCAGGTGCTGGTAGCGCAGCATCAGCCGCGCCCGTTCGGAGACCGGCACTTCACGCCATTCGAGGAAGGTTTCCTTGGCGCTGGCGATGGCGGCTTCGATTTCCTCGTGGGTGGCTTTGGGCGCCAGGGCCAGCACGTCCTGGGTCGCCGGGTCGGTCACCTCGATCAACTCGCGGGACCGGCTTTCGCGCCACTCGCCGGCAATCAACTGCAGCATGACCTTGTTCATCGCGCTTCTCCACGGGCTGAAGGGTTGTAGTAGTTATAGCGATTGTCTAACGAGCAGGGGATTGACGATCTTGTCCGTGGGATGGACGATCTTGGGATCGATCATGGTCAGGCTCCGCCGCCGGCAAGGACGGAAACGGGTGATCCGCAGCGTCGAAACCTCGAATTGGCCACTGCCCGCCAATGGCGTGCGCTTTATCACGCCACCGCGCCTGCGTCGGGCGTTGGCCCGTCACCCGCTGGCAATGGGCTGCTATCCGGTGGCGTTGGGGTTTTATCCCGAGGCTTACGGGCATCGCATGAGTCGCCCGCAGCCGGAGGATCATCTGCTGCTCTACTGCCGTGCTGGCCAGGGTTGGTTGGAAACCGAAGATGGACGATTCGAGGTCGGTGGCGGTGATTTGATGGTGCTGCCAAAGGAGCGGGCGCATGCCTATGGCGCGGACGCTCGCCGGCCCTGGACGCTGTATTGGGTGCACTTCGAGGGCGACCTGGCGGCGGAGTTCATGCGCCCGCTGGGCAAGGGCCCGGTCTGGCGAATTGGCGTGCAGCCGCGGCTGCTGGCGGAGTTCGATGCGCTGCTTGGCGTGCGCCGGCAGGGTCTGAGCCTGCCGCATTTCATTCTGGCCGCGCACCAGTTGCAGGTGCTGCTGACCTCGCTGGCGGTGCTGCCGGCGCGGGCCACGCTGAAGTCTGGGCGGGTGCTGGACGTGGATGCGGTGCAGGCGGTGATGCGCGCCCACCTGCACGGCGCGCTGAACCTCGACCAGTTGGCGGCGCAGTTCAAATTGTCGCGTTTCCACTTTGCCAAGACGTATCGCGCGCTGACCGGCTATGCGCCGATTCAGGATTTTATCCGGCTGAAGATGGCCCACGCGTGCCGCCTGCTGGATGAGGGCGAACAGGCTATCAGCCAGGTTGCCGAGCAGTTGGGCTACGAGGACGTGTATTACTTCTCGCGTCTGTTCCGCAAGGTCGTCGGCATGGCGCCCAGTCATTACCGGGCCCTGCATCAGGGGTAGTGGGAGGACGTAGGAGCGGGCCATGCCCGCGAACATCAAGAGATCGCGGGCATGGCCCGCTCCCGCGGGAGATCGTCAGACCCTGGCGATGGTCGCCAGGCCGGTGGCGATGATCTTTTCCTGGCCGTCGCGCACGGCGAACACGTCGGCGCGGGTCACCACCTGGCGCTGGCCGGCCTTGATCACGGTGCCGCGACAGATCAGTTTTTCGCCGATGGCCGGGGCCAACAGGTTGACCTTGTATTCCGAGGTCACTACGTCGCCGACCACCGAGGCCGCGGCCCAGGCGCAGGCACTGTCGATCATGAAGCCCACCACCGCGCCGTGGACGAAGCCGTGGTGCTGGGTCAGTTCATGCCGTGGCAGTACCTCGAGGGTGATCTGCCCGGGTGCGTACTCAGTCAGTTGAAAGCCGATCAGCTGGGCGAACGGCGAGTGTTGCAAGGCGTCCTCCAGGCGTGCGCGGGTCATCGTTTGCGCGCTGTCCATGGCATCTCTCCGGTAGGGGCTCAACAGCAGTCTTGGCCGGTGCGCGGGCAACGGCAATCAGCATCCAATGGCGTGATGGTGCGGCATCAGTGCTGGCCTTGACTTGCCCATGTCGCTTCTCTAGCGTGCCGTTTCTGTTTGCACTCAGGGTTGGGGGATGGATGAACGTCGCGGATGACCGTATCAAGCTCGAAGCGGGTTGGAAAAACGCCCTGCGCGAGGAGTTCGAAAAGCCCTATATGCGTGAACTCAGCGAGTTTCTGCGCAGCGAGGCGGCGGCCGGCAAGGAGATCTATCCGCAGCGACCGCTGATCTTCAATGCGCTCAATTCGACGCCGCTGGACCAGGTCAAGGTGGTGATCATCGGCCAGGACCCCTATCACGGTCCCGGCCAGGCCCATGGCTTGTGCTTCTCGGTGCAGCCGGGGGTGGTCCCCCCGCCGTCCCTGGTGAACATCTACAAGGAATTGAAGCGCGACCTGAACATCGACATCGCCGCCCATGGCTACTTGCAGAGTTGGGCGGAGCAGGGCGTGCTGCTGCTCAATACCTCGCTCACCGTCGAGCGCGCGCTCGCCGGCTCGCACGCGGGCAAGGGCTGGCAGCAGTTCACCGACCGGGTCATCGAAGCGGTCAGTGCCCATCAGCCGCGCCTGGTTTTCCTGCTCTGGGGCGCCCATGCGCAGAAGAAGGAGAGCCTGATCGACACCACCAAGCACTTGGTCCTGCGCTCGCCGCACCCTTCGCCGTTGTCCGCCCATCGCGGTTTTATCGGCAATGGCCACTTTGGTCGCAGCAACAAATTCCTCGCGCAGCACGGCCTCACACCGATCGACTGGCGGTTGCCGGAGAGTGTCTGAGCGCTGGCGCGTACTGATGGCTAACGACAAAAAGAGCCCGCGCAAGGCGGGCTAAAGGGTGGTCTTGTCGAGCCGTTGCCAAAGTTTGAAGATCGGCTCGGCGAGAAACAGCACCAGCAGTAAGCGCAGTACCTGCAACGCCGTCACCAGCGGCACCGAGAGTTGCAGTGCTGCGGCGGTCAGGCTGAGTTCGGCGATGCCGCCGGGCATCATGCCGAGCATCAGCGACTGCTGATCCAGCGCGCCAAGCCGGCTCAGCACTTCGGCGGCAAGCGCGGCGAACAGCATCATCAAGCAGGTCGCCAGCAACGTGCGCGCTATAAACGCGGGCGCACTGCGAAAGAACGAGCGGTCGAAGTGACAACCCAGCGCGCAACCGATCAACCATTGCCCCAGCGCACTCGCGAAGCCGGGCAGGCCGAGTTGCAGGTCGAAACCGAGGCTGATCGCCGCACTGACCACCAACGGGCCGAGCAGCCAGGGGTTGGGTTGGCGCAGACGTTGCCAGGCCAGCGCCACCAGCGCGCCGCAGGGGAACAGCAGGGCCAACCAGCGCCAGTCCAGCGTGGTGGCCTGATGCATGGGCGCCCCGTCACCTAGCAACCACTGGAACAACGCCGGCACGCTGAGTACCACCAGCAACAGGCGCAGGCTCTGCCCAGCCGCGACCCGGCTGGCGCTGGCGCCGTTGCGGGCGCCGAGGTTGACCATTTCGCTGGCGCCGCCGGGCATGCTGGCGAAGAACGCGGTGGCGCGATCCTCGCCAGTGCGGCGCAGCAGCGAGACGCCGATCAGGCAGGAGAGGGTGGTCAGCAGCGCGCCGAGCAGGATGATGCCGCTGTGCGCCAGCACCTGTTCGAGCACTGCCGGGGTGAAGTGCAGGCCGATGCCAATGCCGATGATCCATTGCCCGCATTGGCGCGCGCCGGGCACTTCCGCCAACTGCCAGCCGCCCAGGCAGCGCAGCAGAATCACCGCCAGCAACGAGCCGATCATCCACGGCAGTGGCCAGCCGACCAGACTGGCCAGGTAGCCGCCGGCCAGGCCGACCAGCGGCGTTCCCCAGTAGTCATGCCAGGTTCTTTCAGTCATTCGCCAACTCGCGACGCAGGGCGGCCCGCTTGCGCAGGATACGGACGATCGGCAGCACCAACATGGCCAGCACCAGCACCCAGCAACCGATGCTGATCGGGCTGGCCCAGAGAATCTCCAGGTTGCCGTTGGAGATCGACAGTGCGCGGCGCAGGTTGTCTTCCATCAACCCGCCCAGCACAAAGCCGAGCAGCAGCGCCGAGAGTGGGAAATCCAGCTTGCGCAAGACGTAACCGAATACCCCGATACCAACCATCAGCAGCAGATCGAAGGTCGTCGCATGCACGGCGTAGACGCCGATCGAGGTGATGATCGCAATCAGCGGCACCAGCGCCCAGTTCGGTACGCTGAGGATGCTGGTGAAGACGCGGATCATCGGCACGTTGAGGATCAACAGCATGACGTTGGCGATGAACAGCGATGCGATCAGGCCCCAGACGATATCCGGCTGGTTCTGGAACAGTAGCGGCCCGGGGGTGATGTTGTAGAGCGACAGCGCGCCAAGCATCACTGCGGTGGTGCCGGAACCCGGTACGCCGAGGGTCAGCATGGGAATCAGGTTGCCGCAGGCGCAGGCGCCGATGGCCGATTCCGGGGCGGCCAGGCCGCGCATGTCGCCTTGGCCGAACTTGCCCTTGGCGCCGATCAGGTTTTTCTCGCTCATATAGGCCACCGCGCTGCCGACGGTCGCACCGGCGCCCGGCAGTACGCCGAAGACGAAGCCGATCAGGCCGCCACGCAGGGTGGTCATGAAGGTGAAGGTGACTTCCTTGACGTTGAACATCATGCGGCCGCTGGCTTTGATCGCCTGTTGCCCATGATGGGTTTTTTCCAGCATCAGGAGGATCTCGCTGACCGAGAACAGGCCCAATACCAGAACCACGAACTGGATGCCGTCGGCCAGGTGGACGTTGTCGCCGGTAAAGCGGTACACACCACTGTTGGCGTCGATGCCGATCGTCGCGAGGAACAGCCCGAGCAGCGCCGAAACCAGGGTTTTCACCGGCTTGTCGCCAGCCATGCCGCCGAGGCAGACGATGGCGAAGACCATCAGCACGAAGTATTCCGCCGGGCCGAAGGCAATCGCCCATTTCGCCAGCAGCGGGGCGAACAGGACCATGCCGATGATGGCGATGAAGGCACCGATGAACGAGCTCCAGGCCGAGAGCGACAACGCCACGCCAGCCAAGCCCTGGCGGGCCAGCGGGTAACCGTCGAGCGTGGTCATCAGGGTCGAGGCTTCGCCGGGGATGTTCAGCAGAATCGAGGAAATGCGGCCGCCGTATTCGCAGCCGAGGTAGACGGCGGCAAGCAGGATCAGCGCCGATTCCGGCGGCAGGCCGAGGGCGAAGGCCACGGGAATCAACAGCGCGACGCCATTGATCGGGCCCAGGCCGGGTAGCAGGCCGACGATGGTGCCGATAAAGGTGCCGATCAGGGCCGCGGTCAAGTTGTAGGGGGTCATGGCCACGCCGAACCCCTGGCCGAGCAAGCTTAAGGTATCCATGTCATCACTCCAGCACGCTGAGCAGGCCCAGCGGCAACGGTACGTCGAGTACCTTGTCGAATAGCAGGTAGAGCCCGATAGCCAGGCCGAGGCTGACCAGCAGCGCCGGTTTCCTGGGCGCGCCATAGAGCATGGCCAGGCCGAAACCGACCAGGGTGCTGCTGATGATCAGGCCGAGCGGCTCGAACAGGGCGGCATAGGCCAGCAGCAGGACGATGCACAGGCCGATCTTGCGCAGCGTGGCATTGTCCAGCGGGTGGTCGTCGTGCCCTGTGCTCAGGCGGGTCGGGCGGATCGTCAGGTAGATCAGGCCGATCGCGCTCAGGCCGAGGATCAGCAACGGGTAAGCGCGTGGGCCGACTGGCTCGTAGGAGAAGGCCGTCTGGTATTGCCAGGCGAACACGGCGAGCAGCGCACAGGCGATAAGCCCGCTCAGGGTGAACAAGCGTTGGAAAAGCATGGGAAGTCCTCGCGGGGGCAGGCAGAGGAGCGTGCTGGTCGGTCATGCCCGACTTGAAAGTTGCGGGGCATGAGCGGCCAGCGCGGACGCTTACTGGATCAGGCCGAATTCCTTGGCCAGCAGTTTGTAGTCGGCGACTTGCTTCTTCACGTAGGTATCCAGCTCCGGGCCGGTCATGGCGAAGGGGAACAGTTCGCGCTGGTCGCGCAGTTTGGCGAAGTCATCGGAGGCCAGCAGTTTGTCAAAGGCGTCCTTCCACCAGTTGTACTCGGCGTCGCTGACCTTTGGCCCGAGGTAGAAGCCGCGCACCACCGGCCAGACGATGTCGTAGCCCTGTTCCTTGGCGGTCGGGATGTTGGCCATCGCCGCTTCCGGCAGGCGCTCTTCGGCGAACACCGCGAGCAGGCGCATGCCACCGCTTTGCACATGCGGCATGGAGTCGGAGATGTCGGTGCTGCCGACCTGGATATGCCCGCCGAGCAGGGCGGTGGCGATCTCACCGCCGCCTTCGAGGGCGACATAACGCAGCTTGCGCGGGTCGATGCCGGCCGCGCGGGCGATCAGCGCGGTCTGCATCCAGTCCTGGCTGCCGACGGTGCCGCCGGAGCCGATCACCACGTTGTCCGGGTTTTCCTGGAGGGCTTTGACTAGGTCGTCGAGGTTCTTGTACGGCGAATCGCTGCGCACGGCGATAGCGCCATAGCTGGTGCCGACCGCCGCCAGCCATCGCACGGCGTTTTCGTCGAAGCGGCCGAACTTGCCCTGCGACAGGTTGAGCAGCGAACCGGAAGAGAAGGCGACAATGGCGTTGCCATCGGTCGGTCGCTGCGCGACCACGGCGTTATAGGCCACCGCGCCGACACCGCCGGGCATGTAGGTGACGCGCATGGGTTTGTTCAGCAGCTTGGCGTTCAGCAGGCCGCTTTGTGCGAGCTTGCAGGTCAGGTCGAAACCGCCGCCGGGTGCGGCGGGGGCAATGCACTCAGGTCGTTTGGGTTCGGCTGCCAGCAGTTGGCCGGCGAAGACCAGGCAGGATGCCGTGAGGGCGATGCGGGTAAATACAGTTTTCATGGGCTGTTCCTCTCGCTTCTTATTGTGGGTTACCAAATTGGCAGTGCGTAGCTGACGATCAGGCGTACTTCATCGGCATCTCGGGCGAAGCTGGAGCGGTAAGTGGCGTTGCGCAGGCGCACGGCAACATCCTTGAGCGCGCCGGTTTGCACCACGTACTTGACCTCGCTGTTGCGCTCCCATTCAGTGCCGCGTTCGTTGCTGCCGGTCACTTGGGCGTTGTCGCCGCTGACGTAACGGCTCATGAAACTCAAGCCGGGGAGGCCAAGTTTGCTGAAGTCATAGTCGTAACGAGCCTGCCAGGAGCGTTCGTCGGCGTTGGCGAAGTCGTTGATCTGCACGAAGTTGACCAGGAACGGGTCGCTGCCATCGACATAGGCGAAACCGGTGTCGCCGCCCATGCGCTGGTAGGCCAGGCTCAGTTTGTGGCCGTTCAGGCCGTAGCTGAACATGCCGTTGAGCGCCTGGTTGTCGATCGTGCCGGCATTGGCCGCGCCCTGGTCAGCGCTGAGCGACAGGCGCAGATCGGTGGAGAAGGTGCCGGCCCCCAGTGGTTGGTTGGCGAGCAGGCCGATAAAGTGCTGGCGATAGATGTCGTCCAGTTCGGCGAAGTGATATCGACCGACCACGCTGTCGCTGAATTGGTAGTCGGCGCCGGCCAGGTTGAAATGGTCGGCGGTGGCGGCGGTGGCGAAACGGTGGTTCTTGTTGTTCAGCGCCAGGTCTTCGTTGTTGCTGGAACTGCGGTCTTTCACCTGGTTCAAGCGGCCACCGGTGAAGGTCAACTGGTCCAGTTCCTGGGAGGTCAGCAGCGCGCCCTGAAAGGTTTGCGGCAGGATGCGACCATCGCTGGGCTTGAGGGTCGGCAATTCTGGAATCAGGGTGCCGAACTTGAGCTCCGTGGCGGAGACTTTCACTTTGCCGGTCAAACCGAGGCTGGAGTACTCATCGGCGGCGCGACCGTCGTCGTGTACCGGCAGCAAATCGGTGCCGGCGCGATCCGGGCTGGAGTCCAGTTTGATCCCGAGCAGGCCGAGGGCGTCGACGCCAAAGCCGACGGCACCTTCGCTGTAACCCGATTGCAGGTTGAGGATAAACCCCTGCGCCCACTCGTCGCGCTTGGATTGGCCGGCGCCATCATGGAAGTCGCGGTTCAGGTAA
This sequence comes from Pseudomonas sp. KH_027, assembly GCF_057838565.1. NCBI lineage: Bacteria > Pseudomonadati > Pseudomonadota > Gammaproteobacteria > Pseudomonadales > Pseudomonadaceae > Pseudomonas > Pseudomonas sp. KH_027. The sequence continues at coordinate 3,667,806 of NZ_CM174470.1, read as the reverse complement.
ATGTTGCGGGCTTCCAGGCTGGCCGAACTGTCGTCGATGAAATCGGCGTATGCAGTGGGCGTGAGCAGGGCAGCGGTAACGGCTAGGCTAAGCAGATGAACAGGCAGCAGTGCCTGACGGGAAGCTGGCAGCATCGTGGTGGTATCCATTTGTTGTTTTTGTAACGGCCGCACACCACTGTGCGAACCGTTCTGGTGGGTGGTTCGAGCCACCCGAAATCGATGCTAATGGGTCAAGCTTTCACCAGGCTTTCACTGCCCCAGAGTTTTTCTCGCGGGTAGTCACTGGCATTTCGGCGATTCACAGGGCGCGCTGCGCCTGTAAACTCCTGCCCTCGAATGGTGCTGCCGATACAGCCTGCGACAGCGGCCTTGACTCGGACTTTGGTGGAGGTGGCGGTGCGAATTCTGCTGGTCGAAGACCATCCGCAACTGGCGGCAAGCGTGGCTCAGGCGCTGAAAAGCGCCGGTTGGACAGTGGACGTATTGCACGATGGCGTGGCCGCTGACCTGGCACTGAGCAGCGAGGAGTATGCGCTGGTGATTCTCGATATCGGCTTGCCGCGCATGGACGGTTTCGAGGTTCTGGCGCGTTTGCGTGGGCGTGGCAAGACACTGCCGGTGCTGATGCTGACCGCCCGCAGCGAAGTCAAAGACCGCGTGCATGGGCTGAACCTGGGGGCCGACGATTACCTGGCCAAACCCTTCGAACTCAGCGAGCTGGAGGCGCGCGTCAAGGCGTTGCTGCGCCGCAGCGTACTTGGCGGTGAGCAACAGCAGCGTTGCGGCGAGCTGGTTTACGACCTGGGCACCCGGCGTTTCAGTTTGCGCGACGACCTCCTCAGCCTGACCTCGCGCGAGCAAGCGGTGCTGGAAGCCATGATCGCGCGCCCGGGCCGGGTGATGAGTAAGGAGCAGTTGGCGGCTCAGGTGTTTGGTCTGGATGAAGACGCCAGCTCCGATGCCATCGAAATTTACGTTCATCGCCTGCGCAAGAAGCTTGAAGGCAGTCGCGTACACATCGTCACGTTCCGCGGTTTGGGTTACCTGCTGGAGGCCATCGGTGGTTAGGCCGTGCCATCAATTACTGAGCGTCATCAGGTCCCGTCGCAATGGGGGGAATGCTTGATGGCGCACCCCGAAGCCGGCAGCCTGCGGGGGCGGTTGTTGCGGCGTCTGGCGGCGCTGTTGACGGTATTGCTGCTGATCAGCAGTTTGAGCGCCTACTGGAATGGCCGCCAGGCGGCCGACACCGCCTACGATCGAACCCTGCTGGCCTCGGCCCGGGCGATTGCCGCCGGACTTTCCGAGAAAGACGGCAGCCTCAGTGCCGACGTGCCCTACGTGGCGCTGGACACCTTCGCTTACGACAGTGCCGGGCGTATCTATTACCAGGTGACGGATATTCATCAGAAGCTGATTTCCGGTTACGAGAACCTGCCAGGGCCTCCGCCCAATACGCCGCGCACCAATGATTATCCGGCGTTGGCGCGGTTTTATGATGGGCAATACCTGGGCCAGGACGTACGCGTGGTCAGCCTGTTGCAGCCGGTCAGCGAGCCGAATATGAACGGCATGGCGGAAATCCGTGTGGCGGAAACCGAAGAGGCGCGCGAACGCATGGCCCGTGGCCTGATGGCCGATGTGCTCTGGCGTCTGGGCCTGTTGGGCATCTGTGCGCTGGTGCTGGTGTGGTTTGCCGTGAGCGCCGCGCTGCGTCCGCTCGGCCGCCTGCGCAGTGCGGTGGAAGAGCGTCAGGCCGATGACTTGCGCGCGTTGCCGCTGATCAGCGTGCAGCGCGAATTGAAGCCGTTGGTGGCGGCACTGAACCACTTCACCGAACGCCTGCGTGAGCAGTTCGAGCGTCAGGCGCAATTCATCGCCGATGCCTCCCACGAGCTGCGCACACCTTTGGCGGCGCTCAAGGCGCGGCTTGAGTTGGGCCTGCGGGCGCAGGACCCGCAGGTCTGGCGCAGCACCCTGGAAGAGTCCGCACAGAACACCGATCGGCTAACCCTGCTGGCCAACCAGTTGCTGTCGCTGGCACGGATCGAAAGCGGTGCGCGGGCCATCGCCGAGGGGGGCGCGCAGCGTATCGACCTGAGTCAGTTGGCCCGCGAACTGGGCCTGGCGCTGGCCCCGCTGGCCCATGCGCGCGGGGTTTCATTGGCGCTGGAGGCTGAGCAGCCGGTGTGGCTGCGCGGCGAGCCGACGCTGCTCAATGAGCTGCTCTGCAACCTGGTGGATAACGCCCTGGCGCATACGCCGCACGGCGGTACTGTGATCCTGCGGGTGCTGGAACCCGGGGTGCTGGAGGTGCAGGATGATGGCCCGGGCGTACCCCTGGGAGAGCGTGAAAAGGTCTTCGAGCGCTTTTACCGACGCCATGCACAGGGCACGGGTGCCGGCCTGGGCTTGGCGATAGTCGGGGAAATCTGTCGCGCGCATCTGGCTACCATCAGCCTGCATGATGTGCTGCCGAGTGGCTTGCGGGTACGGGTGGAGTTTCCGCCCGAGGCCCGCTGATCAGGGCGTAAGGCTCAGCGGCTGCCGGGCTTCGAACAGGTATTGGGCGACTTTACCGCTGTCGCGCAACTGCTTGAGGCCACGGTTGAAGCGTTCGATCAACTCGGCGTTGCCGGGTACCGTGCGCGACAGCATCAGGTGCAAGGAGTCACTGCGCAAGGGCTTGGGGTGAAAGCTCAGCTGTGCTCGTTCGGCGGCACTGAAGCGTTGGTAAAGCAGGTCGAAGCCGACCGTCTTGTCTACCGGAAATACATCGATGCGCCCGGCCAGCAACTGGCGTAAACCCAATTCGTCGTTGTTCAGTCGGCGTACTTGCAGTTGCCCTGCGGTTTCGGCCTGCTGGAACGACTGGCCATAGTCATAGCCATTGGTGCCACCGACTTTCAGCCCCTGCAGGTCTGCGACCCGCTGCCAGTCGAAAACCATGCTCTTGCGATGGAGCAGGTAATAGCCGCTGTCGATCACCGGTTCGCTGATGAAAAAGGTTTGTTCGCGTTGCGGGCTGCGCAACCAGACCGCAGTGCCGGCCCGTTTGCCGCGCTCGGCCAGCATCAGTGCGCGGGCCCAGGGGTAGAATTCCCACTGCACCTGAATGCCTTCCAGGGCAAAGGCTTCGGCGACTATGCGTGAGGCGATGCCGTGATGGGGCAGGTGCTGGCCGAGATAGGGCGGCCACTCACCGTTGGTCAGGTGCACTTCATCGGCAACCGATTGGCTGCTGAACGAGGCACCGAAAAGCAGGCCGAGGCACAGAAGCAATGGGCGCATGCTGGAATTCCCTTGCCGAGCTGCGACTCAGTCTAGTGGCATTTGGCCGCTTGCGCCTGCGGCCGAGTGAAAGTGCCTGCGGGCTGGGCGCCTCGGCAGGTACTCACTCGGCCTGCTGAGGTGTTACTGGAGCATGCTCATCGCCGCTTCCATGGCGGCGGAAAGGTCTTCATCGGCCTGCAAATCGGCGTTCGGGTCGAGGCCGAGCTTGGCGAAGGCGGGGGTTTTGCTCCAGTCCAGCTGCGTGTACGGGTGCTCGCTGCCCAGGTAGCTCTGCAGCGTGGCGACCTGCACGATATCGACGTAATCGACCTTGGCCGAATCGCGGGTGAAGTCCAGGTATTGGCCGGGCAGCATGGCGATCAGCTCGGGAAAGTCCCAGGCGCGGAGAATTTTTTCGCCAAGGATCGGATGGATCTGCTCGATCACATGGTTGAGGCTGATGGAGTCGGACAGCAGCTCATCGTGTTCCTCGGCGTAGGTCAGGATTGGCAGCACGCCGATTTGATGGACCAAGCCGGCAAGGGTCGCCTGATCGGGCAGCAGGCGGGTGTAGTGGCGGCAGAGTACATGGCTGATGCCGGCGATTTCGGTGCTTTTATTCCACACTTCGCGCATTTTGCGGTCGACCACATCGGAGGTCGCCTGGAACATCTGTTCCATCGCCAGGCCGGTGGCCAGGTTGCAGGTGTAATTGATGCCCAGACGGCTGATGGCCATCTGCAGGTCGGTGATTTCCTTGTTGGTGCGTAGCAACGGGCTGTTCACCACCTTGATGATGCGCGCGGTCAGTGCCGCATCGTTGCCGATCACCTTGCTCAGGGCCGGGATGCTGATATCCGGGTTTTCCGCGGCTTCGCGAACCTTGAGTGCCACTTCCGGCAGGGTAGGCAGTACCAGTTCGTCGTTGTCGATGGCCTGAATCAGTTCCTGTTGGACTTTGTCGGCAAGTTTGCTCATGGAATGTTCTCTGCAAGCGGTGGCGCCTGGAGGCCAGGCTGCCTGATTGAGTAAGTGGGTTAGCGTTGGATCTCGCGGTTGGAGTCCAGCGTGTAGGGCAGTTCCAAGAGTGTGAGCGCCGGGCCTTCTGCGCTTTCGAGGAAGATACGGCCGTCGTTCACGGCATCTTCCTGTAGCACGGCGAGCAGCTCGATACCCTGTTCCGCATGCGCGGCCAGCACCACTTCGCCAACGCCCGAGCGGTGGACCGGGGAGTGCAGTTCGGTGGCTGGCGCCGGTAATTCATCGGCGTCCAGGCGCAAGCGATACAGGCGCCGCTTGAGTTTGCCCAGGTACTGCATGCGCGCGACGATTTCCTGGCCGGTGTAGCAACCTTTCTTGAAACTGACGCCGCCGAGGGCCTGCAAATTCAGCATCTGCGGGATAAACAGCTCGCGCGTAGCGCCTACCACCTGGCCAATGCCGGCGCGCACTTGGGCGAGCAGCCAGCTATTGAGCGGCGCTTGTGGCAGGTGCTCGGCGAGACGCGCTTGCAGGGCGGCGTGGGTACTGGCTGGAGCCCAGAGTTCGGCGCGGCCATCGGCCAGGCGGATGGCGATCAACCCATTGCCGCGTGCGACATGATCGGCGTGTGGCGCCAGCTCCAGGCCCAGTTCGAGCAGCAACGCATCGGCGCCGCTCAGACCGAAGCGTACCCAGTGGCTGCTTTCATCGCTGAGCTTGGCCTTGGAAAATACCGCGTACTTCTGCAGATCGCTCACCTGGGCATCGAGCAGTTCGCTGGCCAGCGCCAGGAGGTAGCCGTCGCCATCGGTGAGGATGCGAAAGCTCGACAGCATGCGGCCTTTTGCCGTGCAGCGGGCGCCGAGGCTGGCGGTGTGCGGGTCGAGGTAGTTGAGGTTGCAGGTCAACTGGCCTTGGAGGAACTTGCTGGCGTCGGGGCCGCGGACGGCGAGAACGCCCTCATGGGACAGCGTGCAGAAAAAAGCGGAGGCGGCCATTGAGAATCGCTGAGTCAAAAGTCTGGGGGCTCATCATAGAGTGCAGCCATGAGCTTGTCAGCGGGTGCCGGTGAGCGGTCGGCGCCGTTATACTGCCGGCCTATTTTGAAGGAGCCGCTCGCATGGTCGACGCTATTGAACTCAACCGACTCTTTTGGCACAGCCGTCGCGGCATGCTGGAGTTGGATGTGCTGCTGGTGCCCTTTGTCAGAGAGGTGTATCCCAACCTCGACGAGGCGGACCGGGAGCGCTATCGCAAGCTGTTGGAGTGCGAGGATCAGGACATGTTTGGCTGGTTCATGCAGCGCGGCGAGCCGGAAGACGCCGATCTGCGGCGCATGGTTCGGATGATTCTGGACCGTGTCCAGCCCAAGTAAGGTCTTCGAGTGCCGCTGGCGCGCCTCGCGGCTGCTGCTGGCAGCCTATCTGGCGGCACAGGTCGTGGCGCTGGGGGCGCTGGTTTTCGCGGACCTCCCACTCTGGGCGCAGGCGCTCGGGCTGCTGGCGTGCCTGGCGCACGGTGCCTGGGTGTTGCCGCGGCAGATTCTGCTCAGTCATGCGACGGCGTTTCGCGGTCTGCGCCATGACGCCGACGGTTGGCAGTTGTGGAGTGCGCAGAAGGGCTGGCAAGCGGTTCAACTGCGTCCCGATAGCCTGGCTTTACCATTGCTGGTGGTGCTGCGCTTTCGTCTGGCCGACGAGTGGCGGGTGCGCGGCCTGTGTGTGCCGCGCGATGCGCTGGCGCCAGAGTTGCATCGGCGCTTGCGCGTGCGACTGAAGTTCACACGGCGTAGATGGGCGGCACCAGAATAGTGTCCTGGGCTTCAGGCAACTGGTCCGGGTAGTCCAGGGTGTAATGCAGGCCACGGCTCTCGTGGCGTTGCATGGCCGACTGGATGATCAGTTCGGCCACCTGCGCCAGGTTCCTGAGTTCGATCAGATCGCGGCTGACCTTGTAGTTGCTGTAGAACTCGTCGATTTCATCTAGCAGCAGGCGTACCCGGTGCTGGGCGCGCTGCAGGCGCTTGTTGGTGCGCACGATGCCGACGTAGTCCCACATGAAACGCCGCAACTCGTCCCAGTTGTGCGCAATGATCACGTCTTCGTCGGAATCGGTGACCTGGCTCGCATCCCAGCTCGGCAGCGCTTGCGGCTCCGGGGTATGGGGCAGCTGCTGGAGAATGTCGGTCGCTGCCGAACGGGCATAGACGAAGCATTCCAGCAGCGAGTTGCTGGCCATCCGGTTGGCGCCATGCAGGCCGGTGAAGCTGGTCTCACCAATCGCATAAAGGCCCGGTACATCGGTGTGTCCGTGCTGGTCGACGACCACGCCGCCGCACGTGTAATGCGCGGCCGGAACCACCGGAATCGCTTCGCGGGTGATGTCGATGCCGAAGTCCAGGCAGCGCTCGTAGACGGTTGGGAAGTGCGCCTTTATGAACTCCGCCGGTTTGTGGCTGATGTCCAGGTACACGCAGTCGACACCGAGGCGCTTCATTTCGTGGTCGATGGCCCGCGCCACGATATCGCGCGGGGCCAGTTCGGCCCGTGGGTCGAAGCGCTGCATGAAGCGTTCGCCATTGGGCAACTTGAGCAGCCCGCCCTCGCCACGTATGGCTTCGGTCACTAGAAAGCTTTTGGCCTTGGGGTGGTAAAGGCAGGTCGGGTGGAATTGATTGAACTCCAGATTGCCGACGCGGCAACCCGCACGCCAGGCCATGGCAATGCCATCGCCGCAGGCGCCGTCCGGGTTGCTGGTGTACAGGTACACCTTGGAGGCGCCTCCGCTGGCCAGCACGGTGAAACGCGCGCGATAGGTGTCGACTTCGCCGCTGGCGCGATTGAGGACGTAGGCGCCAAGGCAGTTTTGCCCGGATAAACCGAGTTTGCGCTCGGTGATCAGGTCGACCGCGACCCGCTGTTCCAGCAGTTCGATGTTCGGGCGTTGCTGGGCTTGTGCCAGCAAGGTGTTGAAGATGGCCGCGCCGGTGGCGTCGGCGGCGTGAATGATGCGTCGGTGGCTATGGCCGCCCTCGCGGGTCAGGTGGAACTCGAAGCCACCGTCTTCGCGCGCGGTTTCATCATCGCGGGTGAAAGGCACGCCTTGCGCGATCAGCCATTCGATCGCTTCGCGGCTGTGCTCCACGGTAAAGCGCACGGCGTCTTCACGGCACAGCCCTGCGCCGGAGTTCAGGGTGTCCTCGACATGCGACTCGACGGTATCGGCATTGTCCAGCACAGCCGCTACGCCGCCCTGTGCCCAGTAGGTCGAACCGTTGGTCAGGTCGCCTTTGCTCAGCACCGCGATGCGCAAATGAGCGGGCAGGGTGAGGGCTAAAGTCAGGCCGGCTGCACCGCTACCGATGACCAGGACGTCGTGCTGGAAATGTTGGCTCATGTTCGAATTCCGCAAAAAGCGGCCACTAGTATATAGGTGGGGGCGGCGGCACAATAGCGGGCTTATGACTGGGTATGGCGTTTGGGAACTTTCTTAGTCTCCCAGGTTCCATAGGCGGTTGCCTAGAAGAGGACAACACCGTTTTTGCTGGAGTGGCCGTGGTGCATTTTGTGCCCGCTCGCTGTGCCGAAAACCGGTGACAAGATTATCCGCGCAGCCGGCTTTTATGTCGCGCTGCGCGATTCCGTGCAAGACAGATGCGTACTTGTGCGGAAGCTTGTTTGGAGGGGGAGAACTTTTGCGCAAGACCCGAGTCTATCTTGGCAAGACGATTCACTTGCTGGTGCAGCATCCCTCCGAATTCAACGAGGAGTGTTCATGCTAACCCAGGAAGATGATCAGCAGTTGGTCGAGCGGGTGCAGCGTGGCGACAAACGGGCTTTCGATCTGTTGGTGCTGAAATATCAGCACAAGATTCTCGGGTTGATAGTGCGCTTTGTGCACGATCCTCACGAAGCTCAGGATGTTGCCCAAGAGGCCTTTATCAAGGCTTATCGAGCACTGGCTAACTTTCGCGGAGACAGCGCTTTTTATACGTGGCTGTACCGCATCGCCATTAATACGGCGAAGAATCATCTGGTGTCGCGCGGTCGGCGGCCGCCAGAGAGTGATGTAAGTGCTGAGGATGCGGAGTTCTATGAGGGCGATCATGCGCTCAAGGACATCGAATCACCCGAGCGCTTGATGTTGCGCGATGAGATCGAGCACGCGGTGCATCGAACCATCGAGCAGCTGCCTGAAGATCTGCGTACGGCCTTGACCTTGCGCGAGTTCGACGGCTTGAGTTACGAGGACATTGCCAGCGTCATGCAATGCCCGGTCGGGACTGTGCGCTCACGTATTTTCCGAGCGCGAGAAGCAATTGATAAAGTCCTGCAACCTTTGTTGCAGGAAACTTGAGACAGCGGCGTTAGCCAAGAGAGGAACCGCCATGAGTCGTGAAGCCCTGCAGGAATCGCTGTCCGCGGTAATGGATAACGAGGCGGATGAGTTGGAATTGCGTCGTGTGCTCAGCGCCAGCGATGACGCGGAGTTGCGCTCCACCTGGTCGCGTTACCACATCGCTCGTGCGGTCATGCACAAAGAGCTGCTCGAACCGCGACTGGATATCGCGGCGGCGGTTGCGGCGGCGTTGGCAGATGAGGCGGTTCCGGCTGTCGCACCTGCTGCCGGGCTGCCATCCCGCTGGCGCAGTCTTGGGCGTTTGGCTGTGGCGGCCTCGGTTACCGTGGCGGTGCTGGCCGGTGTGCGCCTCTACAATCAGGACGAGGTGCTCGGTACCCAGTTGGCTCAGCAGGGCGCTCAGCCAACGCTGGCGATGCCACAGATGCAGGGCGCAGCCTTGCTGGCTGGCTATAGTGAGGGTGTAGAGCCGACTCAAGCCTCGCGGGCGAATGACTCTCGGCAGGCTAAATTGAGCTGGCACGAACAGCGTCTACCGACCTACTTGCGCCAACATGCGCAGCAGGCGGCCATGAGTGGTACGGATAGCGTCTTGCCTTACGCTCGCGCCGCCAGCCTGGAAAACCGCTAAGGAGGATCATGCGCGCCATCCCTTTCTTTTTTCTGCTGGGTAGTTGGCTGACCCAGCCAGTGCATGCGGCTGATGCGCAAGATTGGCTGAACCGTCTCGCCGAGGCGGAGCAGCGGCAAAACTTTCAAGGTACGTTCGTCTACGAGCGTAACGGCAGTTTTTCCACTCACAGTATCTGGCATCGGGTAGACAGCTCGGGTGAGGGCGAAGTGCGCGAGCGCTTGCTGCAGCTGGATGGCCCGGTTCAGGAAGTGTTGCGGGTGAATGGCCGAGCCGAGTGCGTGAGTGGTGCTTTGGCTGATCAGGTGTCTGATAGTCCGACGTGGCCGGCCCGAGCCTTGGATCCCAAGCAACTGGCGGAGTGGTATGACCTGCGCATCATCGGCGAGTCCCGAGTGGCGGGGCGTGCCGCTGTGGTGCTGGCGATTCTGCCGCGTGATCAGCATCGCTATGGCTTTGAGCTGCACCTGGATCGTGAAACCGGCCTGCCGTTGAAGTCCCTGCTCTTGAATGAGAAGGGGCAGTTGCTCGAACGTTTTCAGTTCTCCAGTCTGGATACCACGCCCCCGCTCGATGGTGCGTTGAAACCTAGTGCCGACTGCCAACCCGTGCATTTCAGCGCGGCGAAAGCCGTGGAGTCGAACGCCTGGCGTTCGGAGTGGCTGCCACCGGGCTTCAATTTAAATAGTGTGTTGCAGCGGCGCAGCCCGGCTTCGTCCGAGCCTGTCGCCTGTTTGATGTATGGCGATGGTCTGGCCAGCTTTTCAGTATTCCTCGAGCCACTGCACGGCGCTGCAGTCGATGACGCGCGCAGTCAGTTGGGCCCCACCGCGGCAGTGTCCAGGCGCATCTCGATGGCCGGTGGCGACGTAATGGTTACCGTGATCGGCGAAATTCCCTTGGGCACCGCCGAGCGCGTTGCGCTGTCGATGCGGGCCGGTGAGGCGCAAGCCACGCCATGATCGAGGCTGTGCAAGGTTTTTCTGTTTCCTGACTGGCTACTATTGCCACCCTTGGGAAGGTTCGCGGCGAGCATGCTCGCCGAGTGCCGGAAGCTGATGGGGATTGGGTTGTTTGCAGGTCTGGGTGGTCTCGCCTTGATCTGGTTTGTGTGGTGTTGGCGGTGCCGACGCGACGCAGGCACTCTTGCGTTGCGGCCCATGAGCTGCACGCCCTGCTCGCCGGGTCTTGCGGCTCGTTCTGAGTTTATCTTGCTGGTTCTGGATGGGAGCTGAATGTCGATGCTTAGCCTGAAATCTGGTTGGTCTGCGCTGTTCATGCTGTTGCTGCTGGGGCAGACGGCTATCGCGCATGCTGAATTACCGGACTTTACCGAGTTGGTCGAAGATGCTGCGCCGGCCGTGGTGAATATCAGTACCCGGCAGAAGGTGCCTGAGCGGGTAGCCACTGATGGTCAGCAGCAAATGCCTGATCTGGAAGGCCTGCCGCCAATGTTTCGTGAGTTTTTCGAGCGCAACATGCCGCAAGTGCCACGTGCGCCGGGTAATGGTGGTCGCCAGCGTGAAGCGCAATCATTGGGTTCGGGTTTCATCATTTCGTCCGATGGTTTCATCCTGACCAATAACCATGTGGTGAGCGGCGCCGACGAAATCATCGTTCGCCTGTCCGACCGCAGCGAGTTGGAAGCCAAATTGATTGGCGCTGATCCGCGTACCGACGTGGCGCTGCTGAAGGTCGAAGGCAAAGACCTGCCGATCGTCAAGCTGGGCAAGTCGAACGATCTCAAGGTCGGTGCCTGGGTATTGGCCATCGGCTCACCGTTCGGCTTCGATCACTCGGTGACCGCCGGCATCGTCAGCGCCAAGGGTCGCAGTCTGCCGAACGAAAGCTATGTGCCGTTCATCCAGACCGACGTGGCGATCAATCCGGGCAACTCCGGTGGCCCGCTGTTCAACCTGGCGGGTGAGGTGATTGGCATCAATTCGCAGATTTTCACCCGTTCGGGCGGTTTCATGGGCTTGTCCTTCGCCATTCCGATCGATGTGGCGATGGATGTGGCCAACCAGCTTAAAACCGAAGGCAAGGTCAGTCGTGGCTGGCTGGGCGTGGTGATTCAGGAGGTCAATAAAGACCTGGCCGAGTCCTTCGGTCTGGATAAGCCGGCGGGTGCCCTGGTGGCGCAGGTGCTGGAAGACGGTCCGGCAGCCAAGGGTGGTTTGCAGGTCGGTGACGTGATTCTCAGCCTCAACGGTCAACCGATCATCATGTCTGCCGATCTGCCGCATCTGGTGGGTGGCTTGAAGGCGGGCGCCAAGGCCAGCCTCGAAGTGGTGCGTGAGGGCACCCGCAAGACGCTGGAGATGACTATCGGGGCCTTGCCGGCCGAGGGCGAAGAGCTGTCTGCCAGCGGTGCTCCGGGGGCCGAGCGCAATGTTAACCGGATGGGTGTTCGGGTGGCTGAACTGACCGCCGAGGAGAAGAAGGGCCTTGACCTCAAGGGTGGCGTGGTTATCAAGGAAGTGCTGGATGGCCCGGCTGCGCTGATCGGTCTGCGTCCAGGCGATGTGATCACTCATCTGAATAATCAGGCGATTGACTCTGCCAAGACCTTCACCGATGTGGCCCAGGCTCTGCCGAAGAACCGTTCGGTCTCGATGCGTGTTCTGCGCCAAGGGCGGGCCAGCTTCATTACCTTCAAACTGGCCGAGTAGGTTTGGCTGAGTAAATCAGCCAGATAAGCACAAAGGGCGGTCTTGATCGCCCTTTTTCATGGGTGCCGGTCGGCAGCTAAACGTGACGCCCCAGGCGCTGATCGGGTACACTTCCCGGCTATTTTTCGGCGGGCAATCTGCCTGCGGCCTTTTTGAGTGTTGATCCGTGAGTGACCTGAGTCATATCCGTAATTTCTCCATCATCGCCCACATTGACCATGGCAAGTCGACCCTGGCTGACCGCTTCATTCAAATGTGCGGTGGTCTGGCCGAGCGCGAAATGGAAGCTCAGGTTCTGGACTCCATGGACCTGGAGCGTGAGCGCGGGATCACCATCAAGGCCCACAGCGTTACCCTGTATTACAAAGCCAAAGACGGTATTACCTACCAGCTTAACTTCATTGATACCCCGGGCCATGTCGACTTCACCTATGAAGTCAGTCGCTCGCTGGCGGCCTGTGAAGGTGCGTTGCTGGTGGTCGATGCCGGTCAGGGCGTTGAGGCGCAGTCGGTCGCCAACTGCTACACCGCCATCGAGCAGGGCCTCGAGGTCATGCCGGTGCTGAACAAGATCGACCTGCCGCAGGCCGATCCAGAGCGCGTCAAAGAAGAAATCGAAAAAATCATCGGCATCGATGCCACCGACGCGGTCGAGTGCAGTGCCAAGACCGGTCTGGGCGTCGACGAAGTGCTCGAGCGCTTGGTGCACACCATTCCGGCACCGACCGGCAACATCGAAGACCCGCTGCAAGCGCTGATCATCGACTCCTGGTTCGACAACTACCTGGGCGTTGTCTCGCTGGTGCGCGTGCGCCACGGCCGCGTGAAGAAGGGCGACAAGATCCTGGTCAAATCCACCGGCAAGATCCATCTGGTGGACAGCGTCGGCGTATTCAACCCGAAACACACCGCTACCGTTGACCTGAAAGCCGGTGAAGTAGGTTTCATCATCGCCGGTATCAAGGACATTCATGGCGCGCCAGTGGGCGACACCCTGACCTTGAGCTCGACGCCGGATGTCGACGTGCTGCCCGGCTTCAAGCGCATTCAGCCGCAGGTTTACGCCGGCCTGTTCCCGGTCAGCTCCGACGATTTCGAAGACTTCCGTGAAGCCCTGCAAAAGCTCACGCTGAACGACTCTTCCCTGCAATACACCCCGGAAAGTTCCGATGCCCTAGGCTTTGGCTTCCGTTGCGGGTTTCTCGGCATGCTGCACATGGAGATCATTCAGGAGCGCCTGGAGCGCGAGTACGACCTGGATCTGATCACCACCGCGCCGACGGTAATCTTCGAGTTGCTGCTCAAGACCGGCGAAACGATCTACGTCGATAACCCGTCCAAGTTGCCGGATCTGTCGGCGATCGAAGACATGCGCGAACCCATCGTGCGGGCCAATATTCTGGTTCCGCAGGAGCACCTGGGTAACGTCATTACCCTGTGTATCGAAAAGCGAGGCGTGCAGCACGACATGCTGTTCCTCGGTACTCAAGTTCAAGTGACCTACGATTTGCCGATGAACGAAGTGGTCCTGGACTTCTTCGACCGTCTGAAGTCCACCAGCCGCGGCTATGCCTCGCTGGACTACCACTTCGATCGCTATCAGTCGGCCAGCCTGGTCAAGCTGGATGTACTGATCAATGGCGACAAGGTCGATGCCTTGGCGCTGATCGTGCACCGTGACAATGCGCACTACAAAGGCCGTGCATTGACCGAGAAGATGAAAGAGTTGATCCCGCGGCAGATGTTCGATGTGGCGATCCAGGCCGCGATCGGCGGGCAGATTGTCGCGCGTACGACGGTTAAAGCGCTCAGGAAGAACGTATTGGCCAAGTGCTACGGCGGCGATGTGAGCCGTAAGCGCAAGCTGCTGGAAAAGCAGAAGGCTGGTAAAAAACGGATGAAGCAAGTGGGTAATGTGGAAATTCCACAAGAAGCCTTCCTTGCGGTGCTCAGGTTGGATGGTTAATACGCTATGTCGATCAATTTTCCGCTGTTGTTAGTCATCGCCGTAGCTGTTTGCGGCGTTTTGGCCTTGTTCGATCTGGTGCTGTTGGCGCCGCGTCGACGCGCCGCGATCACCGCCTATGAAGGTCAGGTCGGCGAACCCGATCAGGTCGTGCTCGAACAGCTGAACCGTGAGCCGCTGCTGGTGGAATACGGCAAGTCGTTCTTCCCGGTGCTGGCCATCGTGCTGGTGCTGCGTTCCTTCCTGATCGAGCCGTTCCAGATCCCGTCCGGTTCGATGAAGCCGACACTGGAAGTGGGCGATTTCATCCTGGTCAACAAGTTCGCCTATGGCATCCGCCTGCCGGTACTGGACACCAAGGTGATCGAAGTCGGTGACCCGCAGCGCGGCGATGTGATGGTGTTCCGCTACCCGAGCGAGCCGAACATCAACTACATCAAGCGAGTGATCGGTTTGCCGGGCGATAAAATTCGCTACAGCAGCGACAAGCGCCTGTTCATCAATGGCGAGTCGATCGCTGAGAAACTGGTCGGCGAAGAGCCCGGTTCGCTGGGCAGTGCGGTGCTTTACCAGGAGAGCCTGGGCGCCGCCGAGCATCTGATCCGCAAGGAGATGAACCGCTACCGCGCCGAGCCGGGCCGTGAGTGGACGGTGCCGCAAGGGCACTATTTCATGATGGGCGACAATCGCGACAACTCCAACGACAGCCGTTACTGGAACGATCCGAAGATCCCCAAGGACTTGCTGGGCATGGTGCCGGACAAGAATATCGTCGGCAAAGCCTTCGCGGTCTGGCTGAGTTGGTCCGACCCGAAGCTGCAACACCTGCCGAACTTCTCCCGAGTTGGCCTGATCCGCTGACTTTTCGATTATGTGAGGCGCTGTTCAATACGGCGCCACGCGCTATATATAGTCTTGCTCCTGTGGCATAGACGTTCCAATAACCCTGACATTGAGGTCGATCATGACATTTGCGCGTTCGCAGAAAGGTTTGTCGGTTCTAGGTTGGCTGATGGTTTTGGCGGTGGTGGCATTCTTTGCCAGCACGGCGTTCAAGATGATTCCGCACTACATGGATTACATGTCCATGGAAAAACTGATTACTTCGGTAGAAACCGATAGGGCCGCACAGATCCGCAGCGTCGGTGAGTTCTATGCGCACGTGAGCAAGGGCATGCAGGTCAACAGCATCCGCGACCTGGACCTGGAGAAAGCGCTGGTGGTGAAAATCGAGAACAACGAATTTCGTGCCCACCTGAAGTACGAAAAGCGTGAAGCCCTGATCGAGAACCTCGACCTGGTGGCGCGTTTCGACAAAGAATTCCGCGTGCGTATGCCGTGAGCGTACCGCTAAGCCGTCTCGAGCGTCAGCTCGGCTATACCTTCCAAGACCAGGATCTGATGATCCTGGCGCTCACCCACCGCAGCTTCGCCGGACGCAACAACGAGCGCCTGGAGTTTCTCGGCGATGCCATTCTCAACTTCGTTGCCGGCGAGGCGCTGTTCGAGCGTTTTCCGCTGGCACGCGAAGGCCAGTTGTCGCGTTTACGCGCGCGCCTGGTGAAAGGTGAGACCCTGGCCGTACTGGCTCGCGGTTTCGACCTGGGCGAGTACCTGCGTCTGGGCTCCGGCGAGCTCAAGAGCGGTGGTTTTCGCCGTGAATCGATTCTGGCCGATGCGCTGGAAGCCCTGATCGGCGCCATTTACCTGGATGCCGGCATGGACGCCGCGCGCCAGCGGGTCCTGGCTTGGCTAACCTCTGAACTGGATGGCCTGACGTTGGTCGATACCAACAAGGATCCGAAAACCCGCCTGCAGGAGTTCCTGCAGTCGCGTGGCTGTGAACTGCCGCGCTATGAAGTGGTGGATATCCAGGGCGAGCCGCACTGCCGGATTTTTGTCGTCGAGTGCCAGATCACCTTATTGAATGACAAGACCGTAGGGCAGGGTGCAAGCCGTCGTATCGCTGAACAAGTGGCGGCCGCGGCAGCACTGATTGCCCTCGGCGTGGAGAACGGCCATGACTGATTCAACTGCAACACGCTGTGGCTATGTCGCCATCGTCGGCCGCCCCAACGTGGGCAAATCCACGCTGCTCAATCATATTCTCGGGCAAAAGCTGGCGATCACTTCGCGCAAGCCGCAGACCACCCGTCACAACATGCTCGGGATCAAGACCGAAGGCGCCGTGCAGGCGATCTACGTCGACACCCCCGGCATGCACAAAGGCGGCGAAAAGGCCCTTAACCGTTACATGAACAAGACCGCTTCGTCGGCATTGAAAGACGTCGACGTGGTGATCTTCGTGGTCGACCGCACCCGCTGGACCGAAGAGGACCAGATGGTTCTCGAGCGCGTGCAGTATGTCCAGGGGCCGGTGATTCTGGCGATCAACAAGACCGACCGGATCGAAGACAAGGCTGAACTGATGCCGCACCTGGAGTGGTTGCAACTGCAACTGCCAAAAGCGGAAATCGTGCCGATCTCGGCGCAGCACGGGCACAACCTGGAAGCCCTGGAAGGCCTGATCGCCGGGCATTTGCCGGAGAACGAACACTTCTTCCCGGAAGACCAGATCACCGATCGCAGCAGCCGCTTCCTCGCCGCCGAACTGGTGCGCGAGAAGATCATGCGCCAACTCGGTGCCGAGCTGCCGTACCAGATCACGGTGGAAATCGAAGAGTTCAAGCAGCAGGGCAAAACCCTGCACATCCATGCGCTGATTCTGGTCGAGCGCGATGGGCAGAAAAAAATCATCATCGGCGACAAGGGCGAGCGGATCAAACGCATCGGCATGGACGCGCGCAAGGACATGGAAGTACTGTTCGACTCCAAGGTGATGCTCAACCTCTGGGTCAAGGTCAAAGGTGGTTGGTCCGACGACGAGCGCGCCCTGCGTTCGCTGGGCTACTCCGACATTTAACCCATGCCTAACAGCGCGCAGCCGGCTTTCATCCTGCACAGTCGGGCCTACCGCGAAAGCAGCGCGCTGGTGGATTTCCTCACCCCGCAAGGGCGCCTGCGTGCCGTGTTGCGCGGCGCGCGAGGCAAGGCGGGGACCTTGGCGCGGCCTTTCGTGCCGGTGGAGGTCGAGTTCCGCGGCCGCGGCGAGCTGAAAAATGTTGGCCGCCTGGAAAGTGCCGGCATCCCCCGCTGGCTGCATGGCGATGCGCTGTTCAGTGGTCTCTACCTGAACGAACTGCTGATCCGCCTGTTGCCGGCAGAAGACCCGCATCCGCTGTTGTTCGATCACTACGCGGCAACCCTCGAGGCGCTGGCTGAGGGCCGGGCCCTGGAGCCGTTGTTGCGCGCATTCGAATGGCGCCTGCTGAGCGAGCTGGGTTATGGTTTTGCCCTGGCTGAGGACTTGGGCGGTCAGCCGATTGTGCCGAACGGCCTCTACCGTTTGTTGCCGGATGCCGGCCTGGAGCCCGTGGCGCAGTTGCAGCCTGGCCTGTTCCAGGGCGCCGAGCTGCTGGCCATGGCCGAGGCCGACTGGACTGCCTCGGGCGCCCTGGCTGCGGCCAAACGTTTGATGCGCCAGGCCCTTGCCCCCCATTTGGGCGGCCGACCGCTGGTCAGCCGCGAACTTTTCATGACGCTCAAGGAGCCGACCCGTGACTGATGCCAATCGTATTCTGCTGGGTGTGAACATCGACCACGTCGCCACCCTGCGCCAAGCGCGCGGCACCCGTTATCCCGATCCGTTGAAGGCCGCCCTGGATGCCGAAGAGGCGGGCGCCGACGGCATCACCCTGCACCTGCGGGAAGATCGTCGGCATATTCAGGACCGCGACGTGCGCATCATGAAGGACGCCCTGCAGACGCGGATGAACTTCGAGATGGGGGTGACCGACGAGATGCTCGCCTTCGCCGAGAGCCTGCGTGCCGAGCACGTGTGCCTGGTGCCGGAAAGCCGAGCCGAACTGACCACCGAGGGCGGCCTGGATGTGCTCGGGCAGCAGGAGCGTATCCGCGCCGCCGTGCAGCGCCTGAGCAGTGTCGGCAGTGAGGTGTCGTTGTTCATCGATGCCGATGAGCGGCAGATCGAAGCAGCCAAGCGGGTCGGCGCGCCAGCGATCGAGATCCATACCGGACGCTATGCCGATGCCCATACCCCGGCCGAGGCTGCCCGCGAGTTGGCGCGGATCCGCGACGGCGTGGCCTGCGCGCTGGCCCACGGGCTGATCGTCAACGCCGGCCACGGCCTGCACTACCACAACGTCGAGCCGGTGGCTGCCATCGCCGGCATCAACGAGCTGAATATCGGCCACGCCCTGGTAGCGCACGCCCTGTTCGTCGGCTTCAAACAGGCGGTGGTGGAGATGAAGCAGCTGATAGTCGCAGCCGCCGCACGCGGCTGAGCTTAGCCTGTAGGAGCGGCCCATGGCCGCGAGAGGCTTTTCGCGGCCATGGGCCGCTCCTACAATCGATCCATTCTTGTCAGGGTTTGCGGGCGATCAGGACGGCGCGGCTCGGTGCGGGCAGGCCTTCGATGGTGCGACTGTGGTCGGCGGGGTCGAGAAACTCCGGCAACGATTGGAAGCGCATCCATTCGGTCGAGCGCTGTTCCTCGACCGAGGTCGTGCTGACATCCACGCAGCGCACATCGACGAAGCCGGCCCGTCGCAGCCACAGTTCCAGCGCAGGCACCGAGGGCAGGAACCAGACGTTGCGCATCTGCGCGTAACGGTCTTCCGGTACCAGCACCTGTTGCGCATCGCCTTCCACCACCAGGGTCTCCATCACCAGTTCGCCGTCCTTGACCAGGCAATCCTTCAAGTCCAGCAGGTGGTCGATGGGCGAGCGGCGGTGGTAGAGCACGCCCATGGAAAACACGGTGTCGAAGCCTTGCAGCTTGGCCGGCAGTTCTTCAAAGGCCAGTGGCAAGTGCCAGGCGGGCAGGTCGGGCAGGTAGTTCTTCATCGCCAGGAATTGGCAGAGGAACAGCCAGTTGGGGTCGATACCGACCACGCTGTCGGCGCCGGCACCGAGCATGCGCCACATGTAGTAGCCGTTGCCGCAGCCGACATCCAGTACGCGCTTGTGCTTGAGGTCGAGGTAGGGCGCGACGCGCTGCCACTTCCAGTCGGAATGCCATTCGGTGTCGATATGCACGCCGAACAGCTCGAACGGTCCTTTGCGCCAGGGAGCAAGACCTTGCAGCGCCGTTTTCAGCGTGGCGCGGGTCGGCTCCTCGCACGGCCCGTCGAAGGTAAAGCGTTGGCGCAGTTCAGTGTGTTCGACATTCAGCGCCGGCAGCGCTTCGACGGCGCCGTACCAGCGCTGCAAGTCGCCGTGGCCGATCGCCAGCTTGGCGTCGATTTGACCGGGCAGGCCTGCCGCCCAGTCTTGCAGCGCAGTGCCCGCCAGTTGCTGCTGCAGGGCGTCGAGGTCGAGGCGGCGAATCATGGTAAGGCGATCAGTGAGGCGAAGTTCAGGCACTGGAACCACGGCACCACTTTGCTGAAACCCGCGGCCAACAGGCGCTCGCGGTGTTCTTCGAGGCTGTCGGGGAGCATCACTTTTTCCAGCGCGCTGCGTTTCTGCGCTATTTCCAGCTCGCTGTAGCCATTGGCACGCTTGAAGGCGATATGCAGGTCTGTGAGCAGTGCCTGTTCCTCGTCATCGTTGAATCGCAGTTTCTCCGAGAGGATCAGCGCGCCGCCAGGCAGCAGGGCCTGGCGGATCCGGCCGAGCAGGGCCAGGCGTTGCTCGGGCTGGATGAATTGCAGGGTGAAGTTCAGCGCCACCAGCGAGGTCGGCAGGAAGTTCAGGCCGAGAATATCGGCTTCGATCACCTCGACCGGCAGCAATTCCTGAAACATCGAGTCCTGGGCGTGCAGGTATTCGCTGCAGCGTTCGACCATGGCGCTCGAGTTGTCGACCGCGATGACCCGGCAATCCTCGCTCTTTACATGCCGACGCAGCGCCTGGGTGACCGCGCCCAACGAACTGCCGAGGTCATACAGCACGCTGTGGGGCTGGGCGAATTGCGCGGCGAGCACGCCAATGTTCTCGACGATGGTCGGGTAGCCCGGTACGGAGCGCTTGATCATGTCCGGAAACACCCGCACCACGGCCTCGTTGAAGGCGAAGTCCTGAACGTGGGGCAGGGGTTGGGCGAACAGGCGGTCGGGTTCTTTGCTCACGGTGGTTCCGAAGGCGATGACGAAGAGGTCGGCATTTTAGCCAAGACCAGGCCGCAGCCATACCCTTAGGTGCCTACTTCAACTGGTCGGAAAAAAACTCTCCGGCCCCCTGGATCGGCCCCAGCGGGTTCTTTTTCGATTCAATTCGGCGGATGTTCGGCTCGCCGCTGCTGACTTTGTGCACCAGGGTATCGTCCACCAGCACGAATACCGCGCGAAAGGCCCAGCCCTGCACCGCGCGCTTCTTGCTGAAGTTGAACACGTCGGCCCAGAAGTTGCCGACCCGTTGGGTATCGGTCTTGGAGAACTCGAAGGCATAGCCGATGCAGCGGTCCTTGGCATCCAGGCATTGCACGATGCCGTCCGGCAGATAGGAAATGGGGATATTGGGTTGGACGAACATCAGGCGCACGTCGATGAACGACAGCATGCGTCCATTGCCCTGGGCGAGCGGATCGAACCCCAGGGAAAACAGCTCAGGGCGTGTGGTTTTACCTGGCACGGCTTGGGAGAAGCGGATTTCGGTATCCAGGTAATCACCGAAGGGCGAAATGATCTCCGCATGCTCGCTCGGTAGCAGGCTACCGCAGCCAGTCAGCAATGCTGCCGAGATAACCGCAACCACAGTACACCGACAGCCGCTCATGATGTCTCCTTGATTTCAGTTCCCTCCCTATCTCCTATAGACGATTTAACGCGTGGCTGCCGGTGTGTTTTCGGGACAGTGTTCAACGTGGCGAGCGATGCAGCGCCGAGGCCGTGATACCCCACTGGCCCAACCAATAACTGAGGATGATGGCGTAGGGCGCGGCGGCAAAGGGGGCGACGAAACGGTTGATGCCGATCAGGCTGTCGGACAGCACGAACAGCGCCGCGCCGCCGGCTGCGAGCCAGGCCGACGTGCGGCTGACGCCTGGCGCGCCGATCCGGGCGAGGGCGCGCCAGAGCATCGCGCTGATGGCCAGCGCATACAGCGCCACCGGAATCAGCAACGGGCCGAGGCCGTTGCTGGCCAGCGTGGCGAACATGCTGGCACCGACCGCCGCGGCGAGCAGCAGGGCCTTGGGGGCCAGCCGACGGCTGTCGTCCAGGTACGCGAGCAGGTAGGCCAGGTGGCCCAGGAGGAAGGCGCCCAGGCCGAAGACAAACAGGTCGGCAGGCCACTCCAGCAGCATGTCGCCGGCCAGCGAGCACAGCAGGCCGAGCATGATCCAGCGGCGATAGCCACCCGCGGGTGCGCCGCGCAGCCAGAGTAGCAAGGCGAGCACTGGGATGGGTTTGACCAGCAGGCAGAGTTCCGCCCAGTCGCTGGCTCGCCCGTAGACGAAGGCCAGTGCCCCGATCAATGCCACGATCAGCCAACGCATATTCGATCCTCAATGGTTGCTTGAGCGGCAACTATGCCCGGCCATGGAATAGAACCACAGGCGACATGCGTCAGGCGTAGGCACATATCGCGCCGTGCAAGATGAGGGGGCGGTTGGAGGGTAGGTTGTGGTAGGAGCGGGCCATGCCCGCGATAGCCGGTCAAGGACGCATCGCGGGCATGGCCCGCGCCTACGGGGTTGTCGGTGTGGCGGGTGATTTACTTCACGTTGATCTGGCAGTCGAAGGTCTTGGCCGGTGCGACCTCCACTTCCCAGGGGCGGTGGTAGACCAGCAGCAAATGCCCGTCGCCAGGGGTGGTGGCCAGGAAGCGCCAGGTCGACTGGCCGGCACTGCCGACCAGGCCGGCATCTTCCGGGTTGCTGTAAACCTCCGGCCCCAGGCTGCGCAGCACGCCGGGTGCGGCGTCGCGTATTTGCCAGCGGAAACCGGTGGTGGGGTTGCTGGGCAGGGTCAGGATCAACTGTTGGCCGCTGTGCAGCTTCAGCGGGCAGTCGTCCTGCTGCTCCTGTTGCAGCGTGACGTTGGTTGGTTGCTGCGCGCAGGCGGCGAGCAGACTGAGGCCAAGGGGCAAGAGCAGGCGGGCAGCCGTCATAAACAGTTCCTGTCGATTTCTAACCAGCCGCCAGCATAACCTCAAGGCATGGCACAGTCGTAGCCTGGATCGCATCGGATCGCGCGACGACATCGGCGCCAGCGGCTCGAACCGGCGTGCCAGGGAACGTCGTCATCCGCGCAGGCCGGAGTCCATCAGGTCGCGAAACCTGGACGCCCGGCTGGCGCGGGCCCCTAGTCGAACAGCACCTTGGCCACATCCGCATAGCGCTTGGCAAAGTGCACGGTCAGGCCGTCCTTGAGGTAGTCCGGCAGTTCGGTGAAGTCGCCCCGGTTGGCTTCCGGCAGGATCAGCTCGAAGATTTTCTGCCGCCGCGCGGCGATGACCTTTTCGCGTACCCCGCCAATCGGCAGCACGTGGCCGGTGAGGGTCAGTTCGCCGGTCATCGCCACGCCCTTCTTCGGCGCCTGGTTGCGCGCCAGCGAGAGCAGTGCGCTGGCCATGGTCACGCCGGCGCTGGGGCCATCCTTCGGCGTAGCACCTTCCGGCACATGCAGGTGGACGAAGGCCTGGTCGAAGAACGTCGGGTCGCCCTGGTACTCCTTCAGGTGCGAACTGATGTAGCTGTGGGCGATTTCCGCCGACTCCTTCATCACTTCGCCGAGCTGGCCGGTGAGCTTGAAGCCACGATTCAGGGTGTGAATGCGCGTGGCCTCGATCGGCAAGGTGGCGCCGCCCATGCTGGTCCATGCCAGGCCGGTGAGCACGCCGACGCCGGAGAGCAACTGCTCGCGGCGGAACACCGGCATGCCGAGGTAGTCCTCCAGATCCTTAGGGCCAATCTTCAGCTTGGCGTCGGGGTCGTCCAGCAGCTTGACCACCGCCTTGCGCACCAATTTGCTCAGTTGCTTCTCCAGTTGCCGCACCCCGGCTTCGCGGGCATAGCCTTCGATCAACGCCTTCAGCGCGCTGTCGCTGATCGCCAGGCGCTGTTTCGGCACCCCGGCCTTCTCCAGTTGCTTGGGCCACAGGTGGCGCTTGGCGATGGCGAGTTTTTCCTCGGCGATGTAACCGGACAGGCGAATCACTTCCATGCGGTCGAGCAGCGCGCCGGGGATCGAGTCCAGGGTGTTGGCAGTGCAGACGAACAGCACTTTGGACAGATCGAGGCGCAGGTCCAGGTAGTGATCGAGAAATTCCGCGTTCTGCTCCGGGTCCAGCGTTTCCAGCAGCGCCGAGGCCGGGTCGCCCTGGTGGCTGGCGCCGAGCTTGTCGATCTCGTCGAGCATGATCACCGGGTTCATCACTTCGACGTCTTTGAGCGCCTGCACCAGCTTGCCGGGTAGGGCGCCGATGTAAGTGCGGCGGTGGCCCTTGATCTCCGCTTCGTCGCGCATGCCGCCGACGCTGAAGCGGTAGAACGGCCGGCCGAGGGTTTCGGCGATGGACTTGCCGATGCTGGTCTTGCCGACACCGGGCGGGCCGACCAGCAGCACGATGGAGCCGGCGATCTCGCCCTTGAAGGCGCCCACGGCAAGGAATTCGAGGATGCGCTCCTTGATGTCGTCGAGCCCGGCATGCTGCTCATCGAGCACTTTGCGCGCGTGCTTGAGGTCGAGCTTGTCCTTGCCGTATATACCCCAGGGAATCACGGTGGCCCATTCGAGGTAGTTACGCGTGACGGCGTATTCCGGCGAGCCGGTTTCGAGGATCGCCAGTTTGTTCAGCTCCTCGTCGATACGTTTGCGCGCCTGCTCGGGCAGGGTCTTGCCATCCAGGCGTAGCTGGAACTGTTCGATATCGGCGCTGCGGTCATCCTTGGTCAGGCCCAGCTCCTGCTGGATCAGCTTGAGCTGCTCCTTGAGGAAGAAGTCGCGCTGGTGCTTGCCGATGGTGCGGTTGACCTCGGCCGACAGCTCACCTTGCAGGCGTGCCACTTCCACTTCCTTGCGCAGCAGTGGCAGTACTTTTTCCATGCGCTTGAGCATGGGTACGGTGTCCAGCACCTCCTGCAGCTCGATGCCGGGCGCGGTGGTCAGGGCGGCGGCGAAGTCGGTCAGTGGCGAGGGGTCGTTCGGGCTGAAGCGGTTGAGGTAGTTCTTCAGCTCTTCGCTGTACAGTGGGTTGAGCGGCAGCAACTCCTTGATCGCATTGATCAAGGCCATGCCATAGGCCTTCACCTCGTCGCTCGATTCTTTCGTGCTCTTGGGGTATTCGACCTCTGCCAGGTAGGGCGGTTTACGGCTGAGCCAGCCGCTGATGCGCACGCGGGTCAGGCCCTGGGCGATGAACTGCAGTTTGCCGCCTTCCTCGGAGGCGTTGTGAACGCGCACCAGGGTGCCGTGTTCGGGCAGGTTTTCCGGATCGAAGTCGTGGGCATCGGTCGACGGGTTGTCGACATAGAACAACGCCAGGCTCTTGTGCTCGGTCTTGGCCACGCGCGCCAGGGTTTCCGCCCAGGGCTGCTGGTTGACGATCACCGGCAATACCTGCGCCGGGAAGAACGGACGGTTGTGGATGGGGATCACATAGAGCCGTTCCGGTAGCCGCTGATCGGGCAGGGCGAGGCTCTGGCTCTGGTGATGGGCGTCGTCGTGGGGAATATCCGGCGTGCTGTGCTGATCGTTCATGCGGCACCTTGTGATCGATACATGAAAGGTAGATGGGTTGGCCGGCGCGCTAATTCAATCCCGTGCTGTTGCGAACTGTGTCGTTACGCTGGTCGGTGGCTGCTGGCAAAAAGCCGGCGCATTCCCGTAAAATGCGCAAAATTTGACCAGCAGCCGCCATGCTCAACGCCCGCCTGATCCGCCTGGACGACCAAGCCCACGAACATGCCCACGACCATCATCAATTAGTGATGTCGTTGTCGGGGCGTGCCGAGTTCGAGGTCAATGGCCGCGGCGGCGAAGTCTGCCGGATGCGCGCCTGCCTGGTGCCGGGCGATGCCGAGCACCAGTTCGCCGGGGTCGGCGACAACCGCATGCTGATCCTCGACCTGGATGAGCGCGGCAACTCGCCGGAAGACCTTGAGCTGCTTGGCCATCTGTTCGACACGCCACGCTACCCGTCCCTGGATGCGGACTTTCAGAACCTGCTGGCCTATGCCGGTGCCGAACTGGCCCGTTATGGCAGTGACCCGCTGTTGGCCCGTGCCCTCGGTGGCGTGCTGCTGCGGGCCTTGCACCTGCGTTTGTTCGGCGAGCAGGCGCAGCGCGCGGTGGGCCCGCTGAATGTCGAGCGGCTGGATGCCTATATCGGCGAACACCTGGCACGGCGTATCAGCGTCGCCGAGTTGGCACAGGTGGCCTGCCTGAGCCCCAGCCACTTCCATGCGCAGTTCAAGGACAGCGTCGGCTTCACTCCGCACCAATACCTGCTAAAAACTCGCCTCGACCGCGCCGCGCGGTTGCTGCGCGAAACTGCTCTGCCGCTGATTCGCATCGCCGAAGAGTGCGGCTTCTCCAGCCAGAGCGCGCTGACCACCGCGATGCGCCGCTACCTGGGCCTGACGCCCAAGCGCCTGCGCGGCGCCGAGTGACCGGAGGGCTCGAATTCGAGCCTGCGCGGCGGCAAAAACCTTCTACCTTTACAGCGTGCCTGCCGGCTTGAACCGGTGCGGGTCATGCCTTGTCCTGCTGGCTTTCTGCCTGCTTTTAGCAGGTGCTCTTCGCTGCTGTTCCAGATAATCTGCGGGTTGGAAAAAGGGGGTTCGCTTTGCCAGGGAGTCAGGTGTTTGCTTCGGTACGCAGGTGTCCTGTGATTTGCAAGGTAGTCGGCATGCGGGTTTCTCCCCTGAACAGTGTGGCGTTGGGTGTGCTGGGTGGCTGGCTGCTGGGCCTCGGCCATGCCATGGCGGCCAGCTTGCAGGCCGAGCTGGTCGATGGCCAGGGCAGGCCGGTGAGCGATGCCGTGCTGACCCTCAAGGGCCCGCTGGGTGTGGATGCACCGCCTGCCATGGCGATCATGGACCAGGTCAAGCAGCAGTTTCTGCCCTCGGTGCTGGCGGTGCATACGGGCACCCAGGTCAGCTTCCCGAACAGTGACAATATCCGCCATCACGTCTACTCCTTCTCGCCGACCAAGCGCTTCGAACTGCGCCTGTACCAGGGCACGCCGTCCGAACCCTTGGTGTTCGACAAACCTGGGTTGGTGGTGCTCGGCTGCAATATCCACGACTGGATGGTCGGTTACGTCTATGTCACCGACGATCCCTGGTTCGCGGTTGCCGACAAGGCCGGCAAGGTCGTCATGCAGGTGCCGGCCGGGCGCTATGCCGCGACCCTCTGGCACCCGCAAAACCCTGACCTGCTGCCGCAGAGCGCTGGCGAGCTGACGGTGCCGGCACAAGGGCTGCAACCGCGTCTCGCGTTGGCCCTGCAAGCGCCTGCCGAATCCGCCCCCAGCGCTCCGGCGCCATCCACTTTTGGCGATGCGTTCAAGAAGGCCGCGCGTGAAGCTCCGTAATAGTTTTCAGGCCCGCATTGCCGGCGTCCTGATCCTGCTGTTGCTGGTGGTGATCGGCTCGCTGTACTTCGCCGTCAAAGCTGCGACCGCGGATTCGGTGACGATGCAGGCGGGCAAACAGCTGGAGGCCGGCGTGCGGGTGTTCGAGCGCCTGCTCGACGTGCGCGGCCGGCAGATACGCGATGCGGTGCAGGTGCTGTCCTCGGATTTCGGCTTCAAGGATGCGGTGGCCAGCGGCGACACCGCGACCATCCGTTCGGTGCTGGCCAACCACGGCGCACGCATCAATGCCAGCGAAGTGCTGTTGCTCGGCCTCGACGGCACTATCCTGGCGACCAGCGCCGAGGCCGCCAGTCCGGCGTCCGGCGCCCAGTCCGGCAGCCCGAATGTGTTCCGCGAGGGCAGCCGTTTCCGCTACAGCGAGGAGCTCGCGCAGTCGCGGCGCCTGGGGCAGTCGACGATGATCGTCTCGCTCGGGCGTGAGCCGCACCTGCTGGTGGAAACACCGGTGCTGGCACCGATTGCCATCGCACGGGTGGTCATGGGCTTTCGCATGGATGAAGCCCTGGCTTATGAGCTGCGCGGCTTGACCAACCTCGAAGTTTCCTTCGTCGCCCTCGAAGACGCCCGGCCCGGCAGGCTGATCAGCACCCTGAATGCCGCTGAAGGTTCGGAATTGATGGCCGAAAGCCTGGCCGCCGAGCGCAGGAATGTGTTGAAGGCGCTCGACTTCGCCGGCCAACGCTATTTGAACGAGCAACTGGTACTGGCCAGTGGGTCGGACTACCAAGTGCTGGCCTACCTGCACAGTTCATTGGACCAGGCGCTGAAGGCGTTCAAGCCGCTCGACCAGCGCATCCTGCTGATCGCCCTGTGCGCGTTGCTGGCCTCCCTGGTCGGCGCATTGCTGCTGGCGCGCAGCGTGTCGCAACCGGTGCGCGAACTGGCCCGGGTCGCCGAGCGGGTGGGCCAGGGCGATTACCGGACACCGATCGAGCTGCAGCGCAGCGATGAGCTGGGGCTGCTGGCCAAGACCTTTCAGCAGATGCAGGGCGGGATCGCCGAGCGCGAACGGCAGCTGGCGCACAACGCCCTGCATGATGGCCTCACCGGGCTGCCGAACCGCACCCTGGCGTTGGAACGCCTGGGCAGCTCGATCACCGCTGAACGCCCGGTAGCGCTCTTGTACCTGGGGATCGGCAACTTCCGCGCGGTAAATGAAACCTGCGGCACGGGTGGCGGCGACCTGGCTCTGCAGCAGCTCGGCCATCGCCTGCAGGCCAGCCTGCGGCCCGGCGACAGCCTGGCCCGGCTGCTGGCCGATGAGTTTCTGCTGATGCTCGATGGCAGCGACCGCGACAGTGCGGTGGCCGCGGCGGACAAACTCCAGCAATTGCTGATCAAGCCGTTGCGGATCGGCACCCAGGACATCGCGCTGGACTGCCGGATCGGCATCGCCGCCTTTCCGGCCGACGGCACGACCGCGGACGACTTGCTGCGCCGCGCCCATCTCGCCATGCAGGACGCGGCCCACTTGCCGGGGCGCCTGCAGGTTTACCAGCAGGGCCGCGAGGCCGATCACCAGCGGCAGATCAACCTGATCCGCGACCTGCGTCGGGCGGCGGTCAACGGCGAACTGCTGCTGCACTATCAACCCAAGCTGGATATCCGCGCGGGCCGCGTGCGCCAGGCCGAGGCCTTGCTGCGCTGGCAGCACCCGCAGTACGGCATGGTTTCGCCGGCCGAGTTCATCCCGCTGGCCGAGCGCACCGGTAGCATCCAGACGCTCACCGCCTGGCTGATAGAAGAAGTGTTGCGCCAGTTGCATGAATGGAACATCCGTGGCCTGCGGGTGCAGATGTCGTTGAACATTTCCGCCGAGGACTTGCACAGCCTGGAGTTGGCGGGCCGCGTCGGGTTGTTGTTGACCCGATACGCGGTGCCGGCCGAGCAATTGATTTTCGAGATCACCGAAAGCGCGGTGATGCAGAACCCGGAGCAGGCGCTCAAGGTGCTGCACAGCCTGCGCGAGTGCGGTATCAGCCTGTCGGTGGACGATTTCGGCACCGGTTATTCCTCCCTCGCGCAGCTCAAGCGCATGCCGGTGCAGGAACTGAAGATCGACCAGTCATTCGTCCGTGACCTGGACGACACCAGCGAGGATGCGGTAATCGTCCGCTCGACCATCGATATGAGTCACAGCCTCGGTCTCAAAGTAGTGGCCGAAGGCGTCGAGTTCGAGCGCAGCCTGCGCCTGCTGGAGCGCTGGCAGTGCGATACCGCGCAGGGTTATCTGATCAGCCGGCCGCTGAGCGCGGCGGCATTCGAGGCATGGATCGGGCAACCGTTGCACACCAATCTGGCCATGGTGCATTGACCGATGAGTAAAGCCTGTTCTGCCTTGTTGTTCGCCTTGTTGCTGCCTGGCCTTGCCAGCGCCGATAACGGCCGTCTGCTCGCCACCGGCGGCGCCAGCAGTATCGATGGCGCCGCCGGTGGCGGCATCACGCCCTGGGCGGTATTGGCGGGCTATGGCGAGCGGGGCGAGTGGGGCGGGGATGTGTTCGCCACCCGGGTGGAGACCGGCGACTACCGCCTGGATGTGGCCGGCGCCGCCGTGGCCTACGACAACCGCATCGAGTTGTCTTTCGCCCGTCAACGCTTCGATCTCGGCACCCTGGCGCGCGACTTGGCCCTGCCGGAAAACAGCCTCAGTCAGGATGTTTTCGGCCTCAAGGTGCGGTTGTTCGGCGACCTGATCTACGACCGCTTGCCGCAGGTGTCGCTGGGTATCCAGCACAAGCGCCAGAAAGACTTCCTGATCCCCGGCCTGGTCGGCGCCCAGCGCGACGAAGACATCGAGGGCTACATCAACGCCAGCCGGTTGATCCTCGGTGGCGCCTTCGGCTACAACCTGCTGCTCAACGGCGGCCTGCGCTACAGCCGTGCCAACGAACTGGGCCTGCTCGGCTTCGGCGGTGACCGTCGGGATGAGCGCAGTGTGCTCAAAGAAGGCTCGCTGGCGCTGCTGTTCAACCCGCGCTGGGCGTTGGGCGTGGAGTACCGCGAGAAGCCGGATAACCTGTCCTTCGCCGGTGAGAGCGACTGGGCCGACCTGTTTCTCGGGTACTTCCCGAACAAGCGCCTGGCCGTGGTGCTGGCCTACGCCCGGCTCGGTGAAATCGCCACCCTGGATAACCAGGACGGCGCCTACCTGTCCGTGCAGGGGAGCTTCTGAACATGCGCACGCTCCTGTTCGTACTGGCACTCGGCCTCGCCGCCTGCGCCCAGCAGCCCGCCAAAGACGACAACCTGTACCGCGCCCTGGGCGAACAGGCCGGCATCACCCGCATCGTCGAAGGCATGCTGCTCAATATCGCCAAGGACCGGCGTATCGTTCGCCACTTCGAGAACATCGACATCGTGCGCCTGCGCGACAAGCTGGTTGAACAGTTCTGCGTCGAAGCCGGCGGCCCTTGCACCTACACCGGCGACAGCATGGAAGAGAGCCATAAGGGCCAGCGCCTGACCCGCAGCGACTTCAACGCCCTGGTGGAAAACCTGCAAGACGCCATGGAAGCGCAAGATGTACCGATGCCGGCGCAGAACCGCCTGCTGGCGCGCCTGGCACCCATGCGCGAGCAGGTGATCGAGCGCTAGCTTCATCCCCACTGGTTGAGCCGCATCAGCGGTAAAAGCGGCTGTGCTGATCGTTCCCGCGCTGCTGGGTGGGCATGCCGCCGAAGGTGCTCCGGCACGGGAGGCCGCGAACTGCCTGCCCCTGAAGCCCGCCTCCCGTCGAAAGTTCCGGCGCTCAGAGCTTTTGACAAAAACTCCGTAGTGTTTCGCAAGAACCGGTCATGCCGCTGCCACTAAATTCCGCCATCGATTTGCATGGCTGCGTTGGTTCAGGCCTGAGATCTATTTGGCCGGAACCGCACTTCTGGGCTAGACCCATAGTAATGGTGGTCGAAACCCTGGCCGCAGCTCTCCTGGCAATCTCTCTGACACCAAGTCTCCACCATAGGATGGGCGTGATGTTCAAAGCCAGTCACGCCTTGCAGGGCGAGTTCCTTACCCGGATCTCTTCCCCAAAGGTCGCCGAGTTTTTTCCGTTCATCAGCGCTAACTACCGCGTTGACGAAGCCGCCTATCTGACTGCGTTGCTGTCGCTCGCCGACGCTGGGTAAAAAAACGGATGGGTGCCGATCGGCCCTCGTCCGCTCTTGCATGAAAAGGGGTTCACCCCCCATAACCAGGCGCTCGCCACAAGCGACGCCGTTTGTCCACCAAGGGCGCGGGCCTATCCCCGCGGCCCGAATAACAACAAACGAGAGGGGAGCCCCCCAATGACTGCTAACACTCCAATGCTGATCACCTTCGTGGTGTATATCGCAGCCATGGTATTGATCGGCCTGTTTGCCTATCTACGCACCAATAACCTGTCCGATTACATCCTTGGCGGCCGTAGCCTGGGCAGCTTTGTAACCGCATTGTCTGCTGGTGCATCCGATATGAGCGGCTGGTTGTTGATGGGCCTGCCGGGCGCCGTCTACATGTCCGGCCTGTCCGAGGGCTGGATCGCCATCGGCTTGATCGTCGGCGCTTACCTGAACTGGCTGTTCGTCGCTGGCCGTCTGCGCGTGCAGACCGAGCACAACGGCAATGCCCTGACGCTGCCGGACTACTTCACCAACCGCTTCGAAGACAACAGCAAGGTGCTGCGGATCTTCTCCGCCGTGGTGATCCTGGTGTTCTTCACCATCTACTGCGCCTCCGGCGTGGTGGCGGGTGCGCGCCTGTTCGAAAGCACCTTCGGCATGTCCTACCAGACCGCGCTCTGGGCCGGTGCCGCGGCGACCATCGCCTACACTTTCGTCGGTGGCTTCCTGGCGGTCAGCTGGACTGACACCGTGCAGGCGTCCTTGATGATCTTCGCGCTGATCCTCACCCCGATCGTGGTGATGCTGGCGACCGGCGGTATCGATCCGACCTTCGCCGCCATCGAACTGAATGACGCCACCAACTTCGACATGCTCAAGGGCGCCAGCTTCGTCGGCGTGATTTCGCTGATGGGTTGGGGCTTGGGCTATTTCGGCCAACCGCACATCCTTGCGCGCTTCATGGCGGCGGATTCGGTGAAATCGATCCCGGCCGCACGCCGCATCTCCATGACCTGGATGATCCTGTGCCTGGGCGGCGCCGTCGCCGTGGGCTTCTTCGGCATTGCCTACTTCGCCGCGCACCCGGAACTCGGCGGTGCCGTGACCGAGAACCCGGAGCGGGTCTTCATCGAACTGGCGAAGATTCTGTTCAACCCGTGGGTTGCCGGTGTGTTGCTGTCGGCCATCCTGGCTGCAGTGATGAGTACCCTGAGCTGCCAGTTGCTGGTTTGCTCTAGCGCTCTGACCGAGGACTTCTACAAATCCTTCCTGCGTAAAAACGCCAGCCAGCTCGAACTGGTCTGGGTCGGCCGGGCCATGGTGTTGCTGGTGGCGCTGGTCTCCATCTGGCTGGCGTCCAACCCGGAAAACCGCGTACTGGGTCTGGTTTCCTACGCCTGGGCCGGCTTCGGTGCCGCTTTCGGTCCGGTGGTGTTGATCTCCCTGGTGTGGAAGAACATGACCCGCAACGGCGCACTGGCCGGCATGCTGGTCGGTGCCCTGACCGTGATCGTCTGGAAGCAGTTCGGCTGGCTCGGCCTGTACGAGATCATCCCGGGCTTCATCTTCGCCTCCATCTCCATCCTGGTGTTCAGCCTGCTGGGCAAGGCCCCTTCGGCCACCATGCTCAAGCGCTTCGCCGAAGCCGAGCAGGAGTACCAGGACGCGCATAACGACCAGCAGGCAGCTCCCGCCCGTTAAGCAATCCCGCGGCAGCTGGCTGGTCGTTCAGCTGCCGCTTAGTGCGTGCGACCGATAGTGCTTCGCCGGCCCACACCTCGTTGTGTTGGGCCGGTTTTTTTTGCCTGGGATTCAGCCAGAGACACTCCGCGTCCGCTCTATCAATGGGAACGGTATCGGCCACATGCCGCTTTAGTTGCCACTGACCTGCAGCGGCACCTGGCAGCGGGTGTTGCCGTTGGCTTCCAGGTACGGTTCGAGGATCGGCGCCATGCCTTTGAGCACCTGCACCGGTAATGCCGAGGTGAAACGGAAGCCTTCCGCCGCCCGGCCAGGGACGAAGGCGGTGAGAGTGCCGAAGTGCTGGCTGCCCAGGTAGAAGACGAACGTGGCGGTGCGGTTGGTGGCGCGGGAGCTGAGGATGCGCCCGCCGGAGCCGATGCTTTCGATCCGGTTGTCGCCGGTTCCGGTCTTGCCGCCGAGGGTCAGCGGAGCGCCGTCGGCCAGGGTGAAGCTGCCGTGCAAGCGCCGCGCGGTGCCGCTGTCGACCACTTGCGAGAGCGCCTCGCGCAGGGCGGCGGCGACTTCGGTCGGCAGCACCCGTTGGCCGCGATCCGGGTCGAGGCCGAGGCGGGTTTCGTAGGGGGTGTCGGCGGCGAAGTGCAGGCTGTCGATGCGAATGGTCGGCTGGCGCACGCCGTCATTGAGGATGATACCCATCAATTCCGCCAGCGCCGCCGGGCGGTCGCCGGAACTGCCGATCGCGGTCGCCAGCGACGGCACCAGGTGGTCGAAGGGGTAACCGACCCGTTGCCAGCGCCGGTGGATATCGAGGAAGGCTTCGACCTCCAGCATGATGCGGATGCGGCTGTCGCGGGCGCTCTTGTGGCGGCTCTTGAACAGCCAGCCGTAAACCTCCTGGCGTTCGTAATCGCTGGCGATGGTGGCTTCCTTGAAGCTGGCCTGCGGGTGTTGCAACAGGTAGCCGAGCAGCCACAGCTCCAGCGGGTGCACGCGGGCGATATAGCCTTGGTCCGGCAGGCTGTAGGCGCCGGGGCCGTATTTGCCATACAGCTCGTGGATGCGTTTTTCGCCGATTTTCTCCTGCGGCAGGTGGGCGTTGATAAAGGCGCCAAAGGTCGTTTCATCGACCTCCGGCATCAGGTAGCGATGCACCGCCGCCAGACGCGAAGCGGTCGGGCGCAGGCCGTCGAGGAAGGTGTCGAGGCGTTCCGCCGCGTTCTTGCCCTGGTATTTGCGCCAGAAGCGCAGCAGGAACACCGTGCCCTCGCGGTCGGCGAAGCGGCTGAGGTACTCCTGGCGGCGCGGGTCGCGGTCGTCTTTCAGCAGTTCGGCGCTGTTGTTCGGGGCCTGGTAGGTGCTGTAGCGCACCAGGTCGCGCATCAAGCGGATAAACGGCAGGTTGATCGATTCGCGCAACGCCTCGCGCAGTGTCGGGTTACGGCCGTTGTCTTCGCGGCGGAAGTTGTTGAAGGTATGCAGCCCGCCGCCGGTGAAGAAACTTTCCCCGGGGCTGGCTGAATACTTGCGCTCCAGCGCTGCCCCGAGCATGGCCGGCAGGCTCTGGTCTTTGCTGCTGGCCAGATAGTCGACGGCCCAGCGGCTCAGGCGATCCGCTTCGGGGACTTCGACCTTGCGCAGCTCGGCTGGCGTTTTCCCGGCGAAGCGCTGGTGCAGTTCGGCGATGATTTCCAGGTAGGTGGTGAGCACGCGCAGCTTGGCGGTGGAGCCGAGTTCCAGTTTGCTGCCTTCGTTGATGTCGAAGGGCTGGTCGGTGCTGTCGGTCTGCACCCGCACCCGCGAACCATCGGCCGTGCGCTCGAACAGGGTGAAGCTGTAACGCACATCCTGGGTTTTTTCCGGCGACAGCAGGCGTTCGCCAAACAGGCCGATGTGCTCGGCGAAGGTCGGGTCGGCGAGTTGGCGCAGGTAGACGCTGACGGCTTGCTGCAACTCACCGTTCAGCGTGGTGGTGGCGGCCAGGTCCAGGCGGTCGAGGTCGTACAACGGCTTGTTCAGCAAGCCGGCCAGCCGGCTGCGGGCGACGCTGATGCCTTTGTTGTTTTCGACCGCTTGCAGCGTGGGCTGCAGGAGCAGATCGCGGAAGCTGGCCTGGCTGGCCAGGGCGGCCTCGCGCAGTGGCTGGTCGATCACGCCACCCTGGGCCAGCAGGCGGATGTGGCTATCGGTCAAGATGGCCAGTTCCTTGCGACCCTGCGCCAGGTAATAGGACGGGCGCCGTTGGGCGATCATCAGCGAGAGCACCTGGCGCAAGGCCAGGCCGCGTTGCGCCAGACTCGCCCCGGGCGACTGCGCCGGGTCGAGCAGGCGGTTGACGGTCTGGAAGTCGGCGCCGTACCAGACCCGCAAGCCATCGGCCAGACCGTGGATTTCACCATGGCCGGGCGCCGCCGAGAGCGGCACGCTGTTGAGGTAGTCGCGCACGATGTTTTCCCGGGCAGCGAGGGTTTGCGGCCCGCTTTGGTAGGCGCGGATGCTGGCGGAGATCATCTGCCGGAGTTTTTCCTTGGCGGACACGGTCAGTCCATCCGGCGAGTGGCGATATTTTTCCAGTTGGGTGGCCAAGGTGCTGCCGCCGGCGGATTGCCCCTGCAAGTCCAGCTTCTTGCCCACTTGCGAAAGGGCTGCGAGGGTGAAACGCGGCCAGTCCACCGCCGGGTTGGCCAACGGTTGTGCGGTCGTCAGCAGTTCACGGTTTTCGATAAACAGCAGGCTGTGGACGATCAGTGGCGCAATGCTGTTGAAGCTCGGGTAGAACTGTTGCGGGTAGCGGAAGGTGTAGAGCGGCAGCCCCCGGCAGTCGGTGATATCCAGCCCGGTTTGCAGCTTCTCCGGGTAGGGTGCGAAGAAGCCGCGGTTGCTGTAGTCCAGCAAGGCCGGGGAGAAGTGTGCTTGTTGCAGGATCAGGTAGTCGCGTTGCTGCAGGCGCTCCAGCATTTGCGGCAGGTAGGCATAGCCGAGGCGCTTGTCGAAGGGCCCGTCCTCGGGGAAGCGGATGGCGGCGCTGGGGCCGGGTTGCAGCTCATAGTCGAGGGTTGCGGCGTAGCGGCTGAATTCCCGGGCTTGGTAATAGGCCGTGCGGATTTCCTCCTTCAGCGCCATGCCCAGCCCGAACAGCAGCAGTACCAGCAGCAACCAGAACAATCGGCGGGTTTTCGAGCGGTGTTTTTTGCCGGTGGGCATCAGCACCTCCGGAAGGCTGTGCGCGGGGAGCTCAGCCTGCTCTGCGTCGGATTGCCATAGTACGCCCATGTCTGCTCGGCCCTGGCTACGCGTGTTGCGCGCATTTGCTTAGAGCTTAGACGCTGTCAGCGTGTCTAGAATCAGGGTAACGTTAAAGTCGCAATGGTTTTAGCGGCCCGGAGTGCCCCATGCAGCGCGATCATCGTGAGCAGCTCAACTTCAGTTGGCAGGCCAATGCCGATGCCTGGACGGCGGCCGTGCGTGAGCAGCGCATCGAAAGCCGGCGGCTGGTGACGGATGCGGCGATCCTGCGAGCGATACTGGCCTGTGAGCCGAAGCGGGTGCTGGATATCGGCTGCGGTGAAGGCTGGTTGTGCCGCGGGCTGATGGCCCATGGCATCGAGGCGGTCGGGGTGGACGCCTCGGCGCCGCTGATCGAGGTCGCCCGGGCGATCTGCTCCGGGCATTACCGGGTCTGCGGTTATGCCGAACTCGAGGCCCAGGCGGCGCTGCTCGGGCGGTTCGAGGTGCTGGTGTGCAATTTCGCTTTGTTCGATGAGCCGCTGACGCCGGTCCTGCAAGCCCTGCATGGGCTGCTGGCGCCGGGCGGTTCCTTGCTGATCCAGACGATCCACCCCTGGAGCGCCCGTGGCGAAGGCCTGTATCAGGATGGTTGGCGGGTCGAGACCTTCGCCGGTTTCGGTGAGGGCTTCCATGAGCCGATGCCCTGGTTTTTCCGCACCCTGGAGTCCTGGCTGATGCTGCTCGCGGAAACCGGCTGGCGCCTGCAGTGGCTGCAGGAGCCGCTGCACCCGGAGAGCGAGCAGCCGGTGTCATTGTTGCTGTTGCTGACTTCCGCGCAACGCTGAGCCGCCTGCCGAAGTCGGGCTCCCGAGCCATGAAGGAAAACTTGCGGGGTAAGGCTATGCAGTTCCTGGTGAATATCGACGTGCCGGACCTGGAGGCGGCGATCGCCTTCTACACCCAGGCTTTCGACCTACGCCTGAGTCGCCGTTTATTCGACGCCGAGGTCGCCGAGCTGCTGGGCGGGCCGGCTCCCCTCTATCTGTTGCGCAATCCTGCCGGGAGCACGGCCTGCCTGGGCGCCGTGCGTGATTACCGTCGGCACTGGACGCCGCAGCATCTGGACTTCGTCGTCGAGGACTTGCCGGCCGCCTGTGAGCGCGCCCTGGCCGCCGGCGCGCGCAGTGAGGGTGCCATCCGCAGCGAAGCGTGGGGGCGCATCGCGCCCTTTGCCGACCCCTTCGGCCATGGTTTTTGTCTGCTGCAACTTCAGGGGCGCGGCTACGCTGAAGTGTCCTGAGCCTCGGTTCGACACGCTACAAGCTCCTGGGAGGTCGCCATGTCCGTGTTTGCCAAGTCCACCCGCGCCAACCTGATTCCCTGCCTGCGCTATCGCGATGCGCCAACCGCGATCGACTGGCTCTGCCGAACCTTCGGCTTTGCGGCGCATCGGGTGGTGCCCGACGAGCGCGGCGGCATCGCCCATGCGCAGCTCAGCTGCGGTAACGGCATGTTGATGCTTGGTTCGGCTGATGAAACGGCCTCCGCTTATGGTCAGTTGATGCGTCAGCCGGATCAGGCCGGCGGCAGTACCCAGAGCCTCTATATGGTGGTCGACGATGCCGACGCCATCTATGCCCAGGCATTGGCCGCCGGGGCGCAAATCGTCATCGAAATCAAAGACGAAGACTATGGTGGCCGCGGTTTCAGCTGCCGCGACGTGGAAGGGCATGTCTGGAGTTTTGGCACCTACGACCCCTGGGATGAGTCATAGGCGGCATGGGCTCAGTTGCAGCGGTGCCGCACGATTCAGGATGGCGAGAGGGGCGCCGGCGCCGACTGCTGGCTGATCGTGCTCGCGCTGAAGCGGCGCCGGTAGTCGCTGGGCGAAAGCCCGGCGAGCTTGCGGAAGACCTTGCGGAAAGCCCCGGGGTCCTGGTAACCCACTTCCCAGGCGATCTGGTCGATCGTTCTATGGGTGAACTCCAGCATCTCGCGGGCTTTGCCAACGCGTAGTTGCTGGCAGTACTCGGTCGGTTTCAAACCGGTCGCGGCCCGGAAACGGCGCAGAAATGTGCGCTCTTCCAGCCCCGCTTGCGCGGCCATTGCGGCCACCGTCACGGCGCGCGCGCCAGTCGCTTGCAGCCAGTGCTGGACCCTCAGAACGGCCTCGTCGCCATGGTTGAGCGTTGGCGAGAAGTTGTTGTAATAGCGTTGCGTCTGCCCTGACGAATCGACGACCAGAAAGCGTGCGGTCTCGAGCGCGATCGTCGGGCCGAGCAGCCGCTCCACCAGTCGCAGGCCGAGGTCGGCCCAGGCCATCAGCCCGCCGGTGGTGATGATGTCGCCATCGTCAATGATCGGTTTGTCCGCCTCGACGCGAATATCAGGAAAGCGTTCACCCAGCGTTTGGGCAAAGCTCCAGTGGGTGGTGGCCGCACGACCGGCCAGCAGCCCTGTTTCCGCTAGCAGGAACGCGCCCACACAGACGGAACCGAGGGTTGCCCCCGCGGCGTGGCATTGCCTGAGCCAGCGCGTGTAACTCAGGGTGGTTTCGCTGGACGGCAGGTCGGCGAGGGAGGGCGGTACGATGACAACGGTTGGATGGCTGGCAAGGGTCGGATGGCTGTCGAATACGCACTCGATCTCGCGACCTTCCGACTGCGCGCGCCAATGGCTGACCCGCAGCGTGGGCCGCTCCGTTGCGGCGTGCTGAGCGAGCATGCGGTTGGCCACGTTGAACAGGTCGGTCAAGCCATGCACGGCCGCGAGTTGCGCGCCGGGGTAGATAAGCAGGCCGATCTCGGTCATCTCGATACGGGTGTTCATTGTCAGTTTCCCCACCGATATTGTCGGTTCCACCAATCCCCGGTTTGCAACGATAGGCCTATTAATTCAGTGCAAGGCCAATGCCTTTAACCGTTGAAGGAGAAGGATATGTCCAAGCAAGCGCTTATCGTAGTCGACATTCAGAATGACTATTTCCCCGGTGGCAAATGGACGTTGAGCGGGGTTGAGGCCGCCGCTGACAACGCTGCACGGATGATCGCCGCCGCACGGGACGATGGTGATCTGGTGGTGCATATCCGCCATGAGTTTTCCAGCGCCGATGCGCCGTTCTTCGCGCCCGGTTCCGACGGCGCGCAGATACACCCCAAGGTGCTGAACCGCCCCGACGAGCACGTCGTGCTGAAAGCGCACATCAACTCGTTTCGCGATACCGATCTGAAACAGGTGTTGGAGCGTAACGGTGTTGAAGACGTGGCGATCGTCGGCAATATGAGCCACATGTGCGTAGACGGTATCACGCGCGCGGCGGTTGACTACGGCTACAAGGCCACGGTCATCCACGATGCCTGCGCCTCGCGGGACCTGGAGTTCAATGGCGTGAAGGTGCCCGCCGCACAAGCCCACGCGGCGTTCATGGCAGCGCTCAGCTTCGGTTATGCAACCGTGGTTTCCACCGATGAATACCTGGGCAGTCAGGCCAAATAATCAGGCTGGGGGGCAAACGGACGTCGGCTCGACGCGCTTGCCCGGCTTGGGTTCTATTCGACCCCAGCGTTTTTTGCCCGCCGACACTTGGCTGAAACCTGGCAGCGACTAGAGTTATGGTTCCGAGCGCAAAGCCGGGCAGTCTGCGTTCGATAACAATCGGGTTACCGGTCAATCAACCGTCGTGTTCAGGGTGCCACTGCGTGCGCTCTGGATACGTTGTTTGCTGGAGCAGAGATGAACATCAGGTCGTCTGGAGAAAGCATCGATGAGGCGCGTCGCCAGCTTCTGATCGGCGGCGCCGTCGTGGCGGCGGGGGTCGGCCTTGGTTTGCCGATGAAAGCAATGGCGGCTGAAGGCGATCAAGCCGAGGCGGCCCAATTGGGTTCCATCAACGAGGGAGTGCGCAACATGGGTACTATCACGACGAAGGACGGCACCGAGATTTATTACAAGGACTGGGGCTCCGGGCAGCCGATCGTCTTCAGTCATGGCTGGCCGCTGTGCTCCGACAGTTGGGAGTCGCAGATGTTTTTCCTGGCCTCGAACGGTTATCGCTGCATCGCCCACGACCGTCGCGGCCATGGCCGCTCCAGTCAGCCCTGGACTGGCAACGAGATGGACACCTATGCCGACGACCTGG
The DNA here is from genome assembly GCF_057838565.1 of Pseudomonas sp. KH_027. Taxonomy (NCBI): domain Bacteria; kingdom Pseudomonadati; phylum Pseudomonadota; class Gammaproteobacteria; order Pseudomonadales; family Pseudomonadaceae; genus Pseudomonas; species Pseudomonas sp. KH_027. The sequence goes on along the minus strand of NZ_CM174470.1, from coordinate 3,628,131 downwards.
CGCAACTGATCGAGACGCTGGATCTGAAAGACGCGATCCTGTTCGGTTTTTCGACCGGCGGTGGCGAAGTCAGCCGCTACATCGGCCGGCACGGGACCAAGCGGGTGGCGAAGGCCGGATTGATCTCGGCCGTCCCGCCACTGATGGTCAAGACCGAGAAGAACCCGAAAGGCACCCCGATCCAGGTTTTCGATGATATTCGCGCCGGCTCCGTCGCCGATCGTTCGCAGCTCTACAAGGACGTGGCCGGTGGGCCGTTCTTCGGTTTCAACCGCCCGGGCGCCAAGGTTTCGCAAGGGTTGATCGACTCGTTCTGGATGCAGGGGATGATGGCCGGCCACAAGAACGCCTATGACTGCATCAAGGCCTTTTCGGAAACCGACTTTACCGAGGACTTGAAGAAGTTCGACGTGCCCACGCTGGTTATCCACGGTGATGACGATCAGATAGTTCCCATCCAGGCGGCCGGGCTGGAGTCGGCCAAGCTGATCAAGAACGCCAAGCTGATCGTTTACCCTGGCGCCCCGCACGGGCTGACGGATACCCACAAGGAAAAAGTGAATGCCGATCTGCTGGCCTTCATCAAGAGCTAGCGTTATCGCCCGGGGCGCCGGAGCGCCCCGATCCCAAGCCTAATGACGAGGAAACTGCTGATGAGTACGCCCATTGTGATCAACACGGCCGATGGCGAGTTTTCCGCTTTCGTCGCCTTGCCGGCGACGGTTCCTGCCCCGGTCATCGTGGTGATCCAGGAGATCTTCGGCATCAACGAGGACATGCGCGAAACCTGCCGCCAACTGGCGGGCCATGGCTATATCGCGGTGTGCCCGGACTTGTACTGGCGCCAGGAGCCCGGGGTCAGCTTGAGCGACAAAACCCAGGAGGAGTGGAGCAAGGCGATGACTTTTTATACCGCCTTCGAGGTCGACGCCGGGGTGTCCGACATCGCCGCCACGATTGGCGCGGCGCTCAAACTGCCCGGCGCGTCCGGTAAGGTCGGGGCTGTGGGTTACTGCCTGGGTGGGTTGCTGGCCTACCTGACCGCCACCCGCGCGGATGTCGATGCAGCGGTGTCCTACTACGGTGTGGGCATCGACCAGCACCTGAGCGAAGCGCCACAGCTGAGCCATTCATTGCTTATGCACATCGCCGGGCAGGATGAATTTGTCTCGCCCGAGGCGCGCCAGAAGATCGTGGCTGAGCTCGAAGGCAACCCGCAGGTCGATATCCATGTCTATCCGGGCTGCAGCCATGCGTTCGCGCGTAATGCCGGCGTGCACTATGACGCGGCGGCCGCGAAATTGGCCAATGGCCGTACGGCGGAGTTCTTCGACCGGCACCTTAAGTAACCCGCTTGGCGCGCGCCCATGCTCCGGCATGGGCGCGCCGCGCCAGCTGCTGGGTTATCCGCCAGGCCGGTAACCGGCAACTAAAGGCTAGCGTTTGGCGGTTACGCGCCAGATCACGTTGCCCACGTCGTCAGCCACCAGCAGCGCACCCTGCTTGTCGAGCACCACCCCGACCGGTCGGCCATAGGCGTCGCCGTCCTTGCTGAGGAAACCACTCAGCAGGTCGATGGGCATGCCGGAGGGCTTGCCGTTTTCGAAGGGCACGAAGATCACTTTATAGCCACTGTGCGGCGTGCGATTCCACGAGCCATGCTGGCCGATGAACATACCGCTGGCAAAGGCCGCCGGCAGCGTATTGCCGGCTGAGTGAGCCAAGCCCAGCGAGGCGGTGTGCGAGCCCAGGGCATAGTCCGGGACTATCGCCTTGGCCACCAGTTCGGGTTGCTGCGGCGTCATCCGCGGGTCGACATGCGGGCCGAAGTAGCTGTAGGGCCAGCCGTAGAAGCCACCGTCGCGCACGGTGGTCAGGTAGTCGGGCACCAGGTCGTTGCCGATCTCGTCGCGTTCGTTCACCACCGTCCACAAGCGCGCACTGAGCGGCTCCCAGGCCATGCCGTTGGGGTTGCGCAGGCCGGAAGCGAAGATGCGCTGTGCGCCGCTCTTGCGCTCCACTTCCCAAATGGCCGCACGGCCTTCCTCCGCCGCCATGCCCCGTTCGCCGACGTTGCTGTTCGAGCCCACGGTCACGTAGAGCTTGCTTCCATCCGGGCTGGCAATGAGGTTCTTGGTCCAGTGGTGGTTGATCGGGCCGGCCGGCAACTCGACCACCCGAGTACCCGGCGCCGTAATGCGGGTGTCGCCTTCGGCATAGGGAAAGCGCAGCAGCGCATCGGAGTTGGCGACGTAGAGCTCGTTGCCCACCAAGGCCATGCCAAAAGGCGAGTTCAACCCGGCCAGCAGCACCGAGCGCAGGTCCGCGATCCCATCGCCATTGGTGTCGCGCAGCAGCGTGATGCGGTTGGCGCTGGGCACCGCCGCCCCGGCTTTTTTCATTATCATGCCCGCGACCCAGCCCTTGATGCCCTGGTCGTCGTCAGGCTTGGCCGGGGCGTTGGTCTCCGCCACCAGCACATCGCCGTTGGGCAGCACATATAACCAGCGCGGATGGTCCAGGTCGGTGGCGAATGCGGCCACCGCTGCGCCCGCTGCCGGCAGCGGCGTGGAGCCGCTCGGCCAACCGATGGCGGGTGCGATATTCACGATCGGAATCAGCGTCGGCTGGGGCGGTGGCAGGGTCGGCTGTGGCCCGGTGCCGGCCGATACCGGCAGTTTGGCCACATCACCGCAGGCGACCAGCGTCAAAACCAGTGCTCCAAGCAACGGTACACCTACAGGCAGTCGAACCTGCCCGAGAGTAGAGCGGGAGCGCCCCAGCTGGATTTCCTGGCTCATGATTCTCCTCGATGCAGTGGGTGGGCCGAGTTCGCGGACGCTGGAGAGGCGTATGGGTAACACGTCCGCTCTGAACGGCTGACAACGCTCGGCCACGACATAGCGATTAATTTGCTCGCCCGAGCCTACGCCGTATGCAGTGTTCCCGATAGCATCCGCCAGTCGAGGTGCATGGGGCGGTGGAGTCTGCTGCGGTTTGCACCCGAGTCGGGCCACCTACAGCAACCGACATGCCGTTGAGCTGATCGTGCAGTGCAGCAGATGGTAAGGCGAAAGCATTGGCAGCCAGTACGGACAGGGTCAGGCTCAGCAGCAGTCGGCGTTTCATGGTGGTTGCTCCACGTTCTTCTCAGTGGCTGTGGGTTTTATCCTGATCAGATGAATTTGATTGAAATGTGCAAATAAACGCTTAGAAAAATCCAATAAATAGATATTTTATTGATCCATGGCGCGCGCGCGATAAGCGCAGGTCGAGCACCAGGGTGCTGAGCGCAATCCTGCTATTCCCGTGGCATGCGCCACCGGATTGCGGGTCGGCGAGAAGAGAAAACGTCGATTGCCATGTACCAAGACCTATACACTTGCCGCACTTTTGGGCTGTAGGTCATGAGGCAATGTCTACTCGCAACTCCTTACCTGTACCGACTGAAGAGCGCGAGGTGACACTCAAGGTCCGCCATGCGATCTTTTTTGTCGTCGCGGTATGCCTGTCGCTGGCGGTAGTGGCTGTCTGGGGAGGCTGGACCTCCCGCCAATATCGATTGCATGACAAAGAAATCGCGATGTCGAATCTTGCGCAGACCCTGTCTTCGCAAGTGCAGGCGACGATCAAGCAGGTAGACACTGTTCTTCTGGGGCTGGTGGAACGACTTGAAACGGATGGCACAGGTCCTGCGCAGTTGCAAAGAATGCAGCGCCTGCTCAGCACTCAGCGTGCCGAGTTGGCTCAGATGCACGGGCTGTTCATCTACGACGAGCAAGGGCGCTGGCTGGTGAATTCGAGCGGTGTCATCCCGCCTAACGCCAACAACGCCGACCGCGAATACTTTATTTTTCATCGTGACCATCCTGACCGAGGGCCGCACATCGGGCCGTCGATCCGCAGCCGCTCCACGGGGGATTGGATCCTGACCGTCTCGCGCCGGATCAATCATCCGGACGGCAGTTTCGCCGGTGTGGCGATAGCCACCATCTACCTGGAACACTTTCTCAAGCTGTACAAAAGCCTCGATGTCGGCGGCAACGGGGTCATCAGCCTGATCTCGGCTGACGCCAGGATCCTGGTGCGTCGCCCGTTCAACGAGGTCGAGATCGGCAGTAGCGTCGCCAAAGGCCCGTTATTCACTCAACTGCTCCCCAAGGCTTCTTTTGGCACGGCAACCGTCAAATCGATCGTCGATGGTGTTGAACGGGTGGTGGGCTTTCGCCGGGTCGATGGCTATCCCTTGGTCATTTTCGCGGCATTCGAAAAGCACGAAATTCTGGCCAGTTGGCGTAAAGAGTCGCTGCTCAGCGCGGCGATAGCCTCACTGCTATTAGCGATTCTAGGCACGCTCGGCTATCGACTTATTCGCCTCATGAAGCAGCAGAATCATGTGCAGAACGCATTGCGCAACGCCCAGGAGAAACTCCTCGAGGTGAATCGAACCCTCGAGTTGCTGGCCTTGGAGGATGGCTTGACGGGTCTTGCAAACCGGCGCCAGTTCGATCTTTTCATCCACGCCGAGATGGGCCGGGCGAGGCGCAATCAGGAAACGGTTGCCTTGCTGATGATCGATGTCGATCACTTCAAGCGCTTCAACGACGAATACGGCCATCCCGCCGGCGACGAGTGCCTGCGGGTCGTCAGTGCCGTCGTCAGGGACAGCATCAAGCGCCCTGGCGATCTGGCCGCCCGCTATGGTGGCGAGGAGTTTGCCGTGGTGCTGCCCGGTACCGACTCGGTGGGCGCGTTTCTAGTCGCGGAGAAAATCCGCCGGGCCGTGCAGCAGGCGCAGATCCCGCACAGCGAAAGCCCGGCGGGCCTGGTCACCGTCAGCGTGGGCGTCAGTGCCCGCATCCCGGTGCAAGAGGACTCGCCGGAGGTTTTGATCGGTGCGGCGGATAAAGCGCTCTATGTGGCCAAGGCCAGCGGCAGGAACATGAGTGTGATCGTCAACTGAGCTCACCGATAGCGGGCCCGAATCGTTTCGAATTCACCGGCCTGTTTCATCTGCCCCCGGGTGCCTGGCCTTGAGTGCGTAATTGCATTTAGTCGACCTGCAGCCAAAAAGGCTGGCGCATTGTTCATGGACGCCCGACGGGGTTCGTTGTAAACATTTCGACCGCTTGATTTTAGAGGAGACGCAGCATGGACCGATTCACAGGCGGTTGCCTGTGCGGCAACGTCCGAATTGTGGCGTCGGGGCTCCCATACCGGGTCGGCCTTTGTCACTGTCTCGACTGCCGCAAGCATCATGGGGCCCTTTTTCACGCTTCCGCGGTGTTCCCTCAGGATGCGGTGACGATCGATGGCGAAACACGCGACTACGCCGGGCGGTTTTTCTGTCCCCGCTGCGGCTCGTCCATGTTCGCCCGCACCGCAGACGAAATCGAAGTGAACCTGGGATCCCTGGATGCCCCTGACCAACTGATGCCAACCTACGAAAGCTGGATCGTCCGTCGCGAGTCCTGGTTGCCGCCGTTTCCGCTCATGAGACGGTACGAGCGCGATCGTGACGCCACGGGTCGCTTTGAGGAGTAGGTGGCACGGTAATCCCCCCACTTTGTGTGCGTCTCAGCGTGGATACAGAGAGCAGAACTGAATCGAGTGGGGGAAGGGTATTCAAGGGCAAGGCATGCCTTGGGAAAATCACTTGGCTTCACAGCTGCCGGCAGGCTCACAGATAATTCACTCCGACCCCTTTCGATAGCACCTTTCGATAGCAAGGCGGCTATCGTGAACCGGATTATCCGCTCAGGCGAATTCCCGAAAAATTCTGAGGGGTAGGTTTAAGCCAATCTGCGCTGTACACCAAAGGACCAAAGTCCTATGAGCCATTCGGATTCTTCGCCCCCCCTCCCGGAACCGGGCCGGATTGCGCGCAGGGATACGGGCGACGATCAGACCGGTTGGGGCCGCTGGCTGCCGGGACTGCGCACGCTGCGCGGATACCAAATGGCTTGGTTGCGACACGACATTGTGGCCGGGCTGGTGCTGACCACGATGCTGGTGCCCGTCGGCATCGCCTACGCGGTGGCATCGGGCGTACCCGGCATCTATGGCCTCTACGCAACCATCGTTCCGCTACTCGCTTATGCGTTGTTCGGCCCCAGCCGGATTCTGGTGCTGGGGCCGGATTCCTCGCTGGCTGCCGTGATCCTCGCCGTCGTCCTGTCGCTGTCCGGTGGCGACCCGCATCGCGCAGTCGCCCTTGCGGGCATGATGGCGATCGTGTCGGGGATGGTGTGCATCCTGGCCGGCGTAGCGCGCCTGGGCTTCGTCACCGAGCTTCTTTCCAAACCGATCCGCTACGGATACATGAACGGCATCGCGCTGACGGTATTGATCAGCCAACTGCCCAAGTTTTTCGGCTTTTCGATTGAAACCGACGGACCGCTGAGAAACGTATGGGCCATCGCCACAGCGGTGGTGGATGGAAAGACCAACTGGACCACGTTCATGGTCGGCGCAGCCACCCTGGTGGTGATCCTGCTGCTCAGGGGCAGCAAGCGCTTGCCGGGCATCCTGATCGCCGTGGCAGGAGCGACCGTCGCCGTAGGCATGCTGGATCTTGCGGCGCGTGCTGATGTGTCGGTCCTCGGCTCGCTTCCACAAGGCCTGCCTGCGTTCGCCATCCCTTGGATCACCACCGCCGATATCGTCCCCGTCCTGATCGGCGGTTGCGCCGTCGCCCTCGTCTCGTTCGCCGACACCAGCGTGCTCTCTCGTGTCTATGCGGCGCGGACCCGTACCTATGTCGACCCGAACCAGGAGATGGTGGGGCTCGGCGTCGCCAACCTGGCCGCCGGATTTTTTCAGGGCTTCCCGATCAGCAGCAGTTCGTCGCGCACCCCCGTAGCCGAGGCCGCAGGCGCCAGAACCCAGCTGACCGGAGTCGTCGGCGCGCTTGCTGTTGCCTTACTGCTAGTGGTGGCGCCGGACCTGTTGCAGAATTTACCCACCAGCGCACTGGCTGCCGTCGTGATCGCATCGGCCATCGGCCTGATCGAGGTCACCGACCTGCGACGAATCTATCGCATCCAGCGTTGGGAGTTCTGGCTATCGATCGTCTGCACGGTCGGCGTGGCCATGCTGGGCGCGATTGAGGGCATCGGCCTGGCCATCGTGATTGCCGTCATCGAATTCCTGTGGGATGGCTGGCGGCCGTACTCCGCGGTACTGGGACGTGCCGACGGCGTCAAGGGCTACCACGACATCACGCGCTATCCCGATGCGCGCCTCATCCCCGGCCTGGTCCTGTTTCGCTGGGATGCGCCCTTGTTTTTCGCCAACGCCGAGTTGTTCCATGACCGAGTGCTGGACGCAGTGGCTACATCGCCTACGCCAGTGTGCTGGTTGGTCGTTGCGGCGGAACCCGTCACCAGCGTGGACGTGACCTCCGCCGACATGTTGGCCGAGCTGGACGAAACCTTGCGCGCGGCTGGCATCGAGTTGTGCGTGGCCGAGATGAAGGACCCCGTCAAGGACAAGCTGAAGCGATTCGGGCTTTTCGCGCGGCTTGGCGAAGCGGCGTTCTTTCCGACAATGGGGGCCGCCGTCAGCAGCTATCTCATGACTCATCCGGTGGACTGGGTGGACTGGGAGGACGGGGGGCGCTGAGCGGCGAGGCAATCCTCGACCGGCGGCTTCCATCGATTTCGGCGACGGCTCCTCATCTCCCAAGGAGGCTTCTGTGAGCACCGCCCCCTTCCGAACGCGATGCCGTTCTACCCGGTTTGGCCCTCAAGAGTGAGCTGGCCGAAGCTGGTTCACTGAACCTCATCAGCACGGTGGAGTTCTTCACGATGATGGGGCGTCAGCAAGCTGCTCACCCGCTGCCCCATAAGGCAGCGGGTAACTGGGTGTTGGCATTTCAGGCGGTTTCAAACAGTCAGCTGCGAGCGGCACTGACGCCTTCCAGCGTGGCGAAGGAGGTGTCCTTGGCGGTGAGCAGGAAGTCGCGCATGAACGGCGCATCCAGCATGTCGGTGCGGATGCCGGCGTACAGGGTAGCGAACAGGCCTTTGTCGCCGAGGCGTTTGGCCGTCACGTAGCCGCGCGAGCTGTACTCATACAGCGCCCAGTTCGGCAGGCCGCAAACGCCGCGCCCACTGGCCACCAGCTGCATCATCATCACCGTCAGCTCCGAGGTGCGCACCTGCGCCGGTTCGATATCGGCCGGTTCAAGGAAGCGGGTGAAGATATCCAGGCGATCGCGTTCCACCGGGTAGGTGATCAGGGTTTCCTTGGCCAGGTCGCCGGGCACGATGTATGGCTTGTTCGCCAGGCCGTGCTGGTTGGCCACCGCGAGCATGGCCTCGTAGGTGAACAGCGGCACATAGGTGATGCCGGCCAGCTCGATCGGGTCGGACGTCACCACCAGGTCCAGGTCGCCACGGGCCAGGGCCGGCAGCGGCGCGAAGGAGAAACCCGAGGCCAGGTCCAGCTCGACTTCCGGCCAGGCATCGCGGAACTGGTCGATGGTTGGCATCAACCACTGAAAGCAGCTGTGGCATTCGATCGCCATGTGCAACCGGCCGGCGGTGCCGCCGGCCAGCCGCGCCATGTCACGTTCGGCGGCACGCAGTTGCGGCAATAGCGCGTCGGCCAGTTGCAGCAGGCGCAAGCCGGCGCTGGAGAAGCGCACGGGCTTGGTCTTGCGCACGAACAACGGCATGCCCAGGCGCTCCTCCAGCTCCTTGAACTGGTGAGAGAGGGCGGATTGGGTCAGGTGCAGACGCTCGGCGGCATCCACCAGGCTGTCGGCCTCGCGCAAGGCGTGCAGGGTTTTGAGGTGGCGAAATTCCAGCATGCAGCGTGCCTCATGGTGATGTGGATATGCGTCGAGCTTTTTGTAGGCGCGGGTAAGTTGACTATGAATTAATCTATCGATGAACGCGAATACGTTGAGTTTGTCTCATGAAGCATGGCTTGTCGACAATGGCCCCCATCATTTGCATGGAGGTGTTTTGACATGGCCCTGGCACACAACCTTGGTTTCCCCCGTATCGGTCGCGACCGTGAACTGAAGAAGGCGCTGGAAGCCTATTGGCAAGGCGATCTCGACGAGGCCGGTTTGCGTACCGTTGGCCGCGCGTTGCGCGCCGCCCATTGGCAGGTGCAGAAAGACGCCGGCATCGAGCTGCTGCCGGTGGGCGATTTCGCTTGGTACGACCAGGTGCTCACCCATTCGCTGACCTTCGGTGTGATCCCCGAGCGGTTTCGCCCGCCGGCCGGGCTGCCGACCCTGGAGACGCTGTTCGCCATGGCGCGCGGCGCTGCTGGCAGCACGGGCGGGCAAGCCTGCTGCGGCGGCGCCCATGCGCAACCCCAGCTCGCACAAGAGCTAACCAAGTGGTTCGACAGCAACTACCACTACCTGGTCCCCGAGTTCAGCCAGGACCAGCAGTTCAAACTGAGCTGGGAGCAGTTGTTCGAGGAGGTCGAGGAGGCGCAGGCGCTTGGCCACAGCGTCAAGCCGGTGTTGATCGGGCCGCTGACTTACCTGTGGCTGGGCAAGGCCAAAGGCGCCAGTTTCGACAAGCTGGAGCTGCTCGAGCGCCTGCTGCCGCTCTACGGCGAAATCCTCGGGCGCCTGGCCGCCCAAGGTGTGGAATGGGTGCAGATCGACGAGCCGATCCTCGCGCTGGACCTGCCGCAAGACTGGAAAAATGCCTTCGAGCGCGCCTATCACCTGTTGCAGTACTCGCCGTTGAAGAAGCTGCTCGCCACCTACTTCGGTGGCCTGGAAGACAACCTCGGGCTGGCCGCCGGGCTGCCGGTGCAGGGCCTGCATATCGACTTGGTACGCGCACCGGAACAGCTGGGCGCGGTGCTCGACCGGCTGCCGACCTACAAAGTCCTGTCGCTGGGCGTGGTCAACGGGCGTAACGTCTGGCGTTGCGATCTGGAACAGGCTCTGGCGCAGCTGCAGGAGGCGCAGCTGCGCTTCGGCGACAACCTCTGGGTGGCCGGCTCCTGCTCGCTGTTGCACAGTCCGGTGGACCTGGGGCGTGAAGAGCAGCTGGATGCCGAACTGAGCAGTTGGCTGGCCTTCGCCGTGCAGAAGTGCGACGAAATTGCCGTGCTGGCCAAGGCGCTGAGCGCGCCGCAAGCCCCCGCCGTGCTCGCGGCCCTGGCTGAAAGCCGCGCGGTGCAGGCGAGCCGCGCGCAATCACCACGCATCCACAAGGCCGAGGTGCAGGCCCGGTTGGCGGCGATCACGGCCGCGGACAGTCAGCGGCGCTCGCCCTTCAGCGCGCGCATCGAGGTGCAACGCGCCCGCCTGCAGCTGCCGGCGTTTCCCACCACGACGATCGGCTCCTTCCCGCAGACCGCGGCGATTCGTCTGGCGCGCCAGTCGTTCAAGCGTGGCAAGCTCTCCCTCGGCGAGTACACCGAGGCCATGCACAACGAAATCCGCCATGCGACCGAGGCGCAGGAGCGTCTCGGCCTGGACGTATTGGTGCACGGCGAGGCGGAGCGCAACGACATGGTCGAGTACTTTGCCGAGCAGCTCGACGGCTATCTGTTCACCCGCTTCGGTTGGGTGCAGAGCTACGGTTCGCGCTGCGTCAAACCGGCGGTAATCTACGGTGACCTGAGCCGCCCGCGACCGATGACGGTGGCGTGGATCAGCTACGCCCAGGGCCTTACCGACAAGGTGATGAAAGGCATGCTGACCGGCCCGGTGACCATGCTGATGTGGTCCTTCGCCCGTGACGATGTGCCGCGTGACGTGCAGGCCCGGCAACTGGCGCTGGCCATCCGTGACGAGGTGCTCGACCTGGAAGCGGCGGGGATCAAGATCGTGCAGATCGACGAAGCGGCGTTCCGCGAAGGTTTGCCGTTGCGCCGGGCACAGTGGCAGGCCTATCTCGACTGGGCGGTGGCGGCCTTCCGTCTGACGGCCAGCGGCGTGCGCGACGAAACCCAGATCCACACGCACATGTGCTACAGCGAGTTCAACGATGTGATCGAGTCGATCGCGGCGATGGATGCCGACGTCATCACCATCGAGACTTCGCGCTCGGATATGGAGTTGCTGGATGCCTTCGAGGCGTTCGACTACCCGAACGATATCGGCCCGGGCGTCTACGACATTCACTCGCCCCAAGTGCCGGACACCGCGGCGATGGTCAAACTGCTGAGCAAAGCGGTACAGCGCATCCCCGCCGAACGGCTGTGGGTCAACCCGGACTGCGGCTTGAAAACCCGTGGCTGGCCGGAGGCCGAGGCGGCGTTGATCAATATGGTCGCGGCGGCGCGGCAGTTGCGCAGCCAGTTGGCCTGAGCCTAATGCCTGTGCGAGCTGCGCCCTGGATTCCCGCGCAAACGGGAATCCAGGGCGCAAGGTTTGTAGGCTGGGAGCCGACACGGATGAATTGGCGACAGTGCGGCGGCGTCCTTCATAGGTGCGCGCCAGCTCGCGCATACCCGTGAGGCGAAAGCAGCGCGGTCAAGTCCGCTTCCGTTGGGTTTGCGCTTTCCGCCGCACGTCTTTCAGCGGTTACTCGTCACCGATGGCATGACCGCTCGGCGGCCTTCATCAAACTGTCACGGTTCTGTGGCAGCGCGCTCGATGGAATATCACCAAACTCGCGTCCTACTGGGGTTCTGCGTTTTGGTGTTTTCTATGCGTGCGCTACTTTTCCTGGCTGCACTGGTGTGCGGCTTGCCGTCTTTTGCGGCTTCTCGCTGCGATGTCGATGTGCCGACGCAAATGGCCAACGTGGGCGAGGTGAATCTCGCTTACCAGAGCATCGGGCGCGACTCCGACCCGGCGCTGTTGCTGGTCATGGGCCTGGGTGGGCAGTTGATCCACTGGCCGGATGAAGTGGTGGCGGCTATGTGTCGGCAAGGTTTTCGGGTGATCCGCTACGACAACCGCGATGTCGGCCTCTCGACCTGGGCGCACGGCACCCCCATGGTCAATCTGACCTATGAAGTGTTGCGTTATCAGGTCGGTCTGTCGGTGTCGGCGCCTTATCAGCTGCGCGATATGGCCAGCGATGCGCTGGGCCTGATGAGTGCGCTGCAGGTGCAGAGCTTCCATGTGTTGGGCGCGAGCATGGGCGGCATGATCGCCCAGCACATGGCCGACATGGCTCCTGCCCGGGTGCAGAGCCTGACATTGGTGATGACCAGCTCCGGCGCCCAAGGCCTGCCCGCGCCGAGCCCGGCATTGATGCACTTGCTGGCCCGGCGCGAGGCACCGAGTCGCGCCGTGGCCATCGAACAGCAGGCTGATCTGCTTGCGGCCCTGGGCAGCCCGGATGTCAGCGACGAGCGCGAATTCCTCCGCCAGCAGGCGGCCATCGCCTACGACCGCGCCTTCAATCCGGAAGGGGTGCAGCGGCAGATGCTCGCCATTCTCGCCGAGCCGAGCCGTGTCGAGCTGCTCAATCGCCTGCGCGTGCCGACCCTGGTGGTGCATGGCACCGCTGACCCGCTGTTGCCGGTGATGCATGGCGTGCATGTCGCCGCGCATATCAAAGGCGCGAAACTGAAGTTGATCCCAGGCTTGGCCCATCGTTTTCAGGAGGCGTTCAAGGCGCCGCTGCTGGCCGCGGTGTTGCCCTATCTCGCGGCCCATCGGCAGCCGGTCGGGTTGGCCCAGCTATAAAAAAGCCCCGCATGAGCGGGGCGAAGGGGCTTGCAATTCAAATTTGGGAAATGGTTCAGGCCGCGTGGCTGTTTTGCGGGCGGTGCGGGTGCTCGGTCTGCAGGTAGTTGGCCAGCCGGGTTTTCTGTCCCGGGGTCATGAACAGCCCCAGCTTGGTTCGCCGCCAGAGGATGTCGGCGCTGTCGCAGGCCCACTCTTCGCGGCACAGATAATCCACTTCGCGGGTGTAGAGGCCGGCCCCCAGGTGTTCGCCGAGATCGCTCAGTTCATGCACGCCGTCGAGCAGCACCCAACTGCGGCTGCCATAGGTGCTGGCCCAGCGGCGGGCCAGTTGCGTGGGCAGCCAGCCGAAGCAGTCGCACAATGCCTCGACCAGCGCGCTGCGGCTTTCCAGCTGTTCACCGCCGGGTAGCGGAGCGTTGGCGGTCCAGCTCGGTTTCAGGTTCTGGAAATACGGAGCGAGTTGCGCCAGGGCCGACTCGGCGAGCTTACGGTAGGTGGTCAGCTTGCCGCCGAACACCGACAGTAGCGGCGCCTCGCCTGGGTAGGCCGACAACGCCAGGGTGTAATCACGGGTCACGGCGGACGGCTCATCCGATTCGTCGTCGCACAGCGGCCGCACCCCGGCAAAGCTGTGCAGGATGTCGGCACGGCTGAGCGGGTGCTTGAAGTGGGCATTGACCACCTCCAGCAGGTAGCTGGTTTCTTCCTCGCTGATTGCCACCTTGGCCGGGTCGCCCTGGTATTCGCGGTCGGTGGTGCCGATCAGGGTGAAGCGTTCCAGGTAGGGAATGGCAAAAACTATCCGGCGGTCTTCGTTCTGCAGGATATACGCCTGCTCGCCCTCGAACAGGCGCGGCACGATGATATGGCTGCCCTGGATCAGGCGGATGCCGTAGGGCGACTTCTGCTTCAGGTCATCCTGGATAAAGCGCGCCACCCAGGGACCGGCGGCGTTGACCAGGGCGTGAGCGCGAATCGAATAAAGACTGCCGTCGGCGCGTTCCAGGTGGATATGCCACAGGCCTTTGCTGCGTCGCGCGCTGACGCAGCGGGTGCGGGTATGTACATGGGCGCCATTCTCCCGTGCGGCCATGGCGTTGAGCACCACCAGGCGCGCATCGTCGACCCAGCAATCGGAGTATTCGAAGCCACGGCTGATCTCGGCTTTCAGCGGGCTGCCAGCGCCGAACCGCAGGCTGCGCGAACCGGCCAGTTGCTTGCGCTTGCCGAGGTGGTCATAGAGGAACAGGCCGGCGCGAATCATCCAGGCCGGCCGTAGGTGTGGCCGATGGGGGAGGATGAAACGCAGCGGTTTGACGATGTGCGGGGCCTTGGCCAGTAGTACCTCGCGTTCGGCCAGGGCTTCGCGCACCAGGCGGAACTCATAGTGTTCGAGGTAGCGCAGGCCGCCATGGATCAGTTTGCTGCTGGCGGACGAGGTGTGCTGGGCCAGATCGTCCTTTTCGCAAAGGAACACCGACAGGCCGCGCCCGGCTGCATCCGCAGCGATGCCGACACCATTGATGCCGCCCCCGACCACCGCGAGGTCATAGACTTCGGCAATCGAGTTGCTGGAGTTGGGGTTTGCGCGCATTGCGGGCCTCTACAGTCGAAAGTGAACGTTGTTATGTTCATTTCCGAAAATGGTAGTCGAATAGTTCGCTATTGGCCAGCTGTGCGTTCGCTTACAGGCCGAGTGGGTGTTCGCAGGGTTCCGGTGGGGCGCGGTCAGACCAGTTGCAGTTGGATCTTCTGCTGTGTCAGCAAGCGGGCCACCGCGATGGGCGGCGCGCTGTCGGTGAAGACCCGGTCGACCAGGCCGATGGAGCCCAGGCGTACCACCGCATTGCGGCCGAACTTGCTTGAGTCGGCGGCGAGGAAGACCTGCCGGGCGTTGTCGATGATCGCCTGGGAGACGCGGACTTCCTGGTAGTCGAAGTCGAGCAGGCTGCCGTCGTCATCGATACCGCTGATGCCCATCAGGGCGAAGTCGACCTTGAACTGCTGAATGAAGTCGACCGCGGGCTGGCCGACGATGCCGCCATCGCTGCGCACCGTGCCGCCGGCGACCAGGACTTCGAAATCGGCTTTGTCGCTGAGCTGGGCGGCAACGTGCAGGTTGTTGGTGATCACCTTCAGCCCGCGGTGATTGAGCAGGGCGCGGGCGATGGCTTCGGTGGTGGTGCCGATGCTGATGAACAGTGAGGCGTGGTCGGGGATCTGGGCGGCGATGGCCTCGGCGATGCGCTGCTTTTCTTCGCGCATCAGCCCGGCGCGCATGGCGTAGGCGGTGTTCTGGGTGCTCGATGCCTCGCTCGCGGCGCCGCCGTGGGTACGGCGCAGCAGGCCCTGTTCGGCCAGCTGGTTGATGTCGCGGCGAATGGTTTGCGGGGTCACGGCGAAGGCTTGCGCCAGTTCGTCGATGCTGACGTAGCCACGCTCGCGGGCCAGGTCGAGAATGTTTTGCTGCCGGGGCGCCAGGTTCATGCAGGCTTCCTTGTTTTGCTCGGCATTATAGGCTGCCAGTGTCAGAATTTTCGGCTAAGGTACGCGAACTTTGTCAGATTATTTTCACATTCGAACATGACGCCTGCCATCGACCTGTTGAAAAAAGCCCGTGCCGAGCATCGGGTGCTGAGTTACAGCCATGATCCCAAGGCCGCGTCCTATGGCCTGGAGGCGGCGCAGAAGCTTGGGCTGGAGCCGGCGCGGGTGTTCAAGACCCTGCTCGCGGCGAGCGAGAAGGGCGAGTTGCTGGTCGCTGTGGTGCCGGTTGCCGGTACCTTGGATCTCAAGGCGCTGGCCCATGCCGCTGGGGTTAAAAAGGTCGATATGGCCGATCCGGCGGCGGCGCAGCGCTCGACGGGTTATCTACTCGGCGGTATCAGCCCGTTGGGGCAGAAGAAGCGTCTGCGGACCTTTATCGATGAATCGGCCAAGTTGCATACGACGATTTATGTCAGTGCCGGGCGCCGAGGTCTGGAGGTCGAGTTGGCTGCGGATGTGCTGGCGCAGCACTGCCAGGCACAGTTCGCCGGCATCGGCCGCGATTAGCCGTTTACCGCTAAAGCGTTCGCCAGGAAACTGCTGCAACGGTTTTCAGTAAGCTCCAGCGCCGTGAAACCCCGCGTGCGCCGACGTTGTCGCACTTTTTACGCGGCCAAAATAATAAGGAAGCCATGATGTCCCAGTACCTTCTTGCCATCGACCAAGGCACCACCAGCAGCCGTGCGATTGTCTTCAGTGCCCAGGGCTTGCCGGTGGCGCGGGCGCAGCAGGAGTTCAAACAGTACTTTCCCAAGGACGGTTGGGTCGAGCATGACGGCGAAGAGCTGTGGCTGAGCACGCTCAAGGTCTGCCGCGAGGCGTTGCAGCAAGGCGGTTTGAATGCCAGTGAGATCGCCGCCATCGGCATCACCAATCAGCGGGAAACCACGCTGGTCTGGGATGCGCTCAATGGTACGCCGATCCATCCGGCCATCGTCTGGCAGGATCGACGTACCGCCGATTACTGCGCCGAACTCAAGGCGGCTGGCCATGAGGCGACGGTGGCGGCCAAGACCGGGCTGCTGATCGACCCTTATTTCTCCGCCACCAAATTGCGCTGGATTCTCCAGCAGGTGCCGGGCGCCCGCGAGCGTGCCGAGCGCGGCGAATTGCGCTTCGGCACGGTCGATAGTTTTCTGCTGTGGCGCCTGACCGGCGGCAAGTCGCACAAGACCGATGCGACCAATGCTTCGCGCACCCTGTTGTTCAATATCCATACCCAGCAATGGGATGCCGACCTGCTCGCCCTGTTCGAGATCCCGGCCAGCCTGCTGCCGGAGGTACTGGATTGCGCGGCGGACTTCGGCAGCACCGAGGCGAGCCTGCTCGGCGCCAGCATTCCGGTGCTGGGCATGGCCGGCGACCAGCAGGCGGCCTTGATCGGTCAGGCCTGCTTCCAGCCCGGTATGGTGAAAAGCACCTACGGCACCGGCTGTTTCATGATCCAGAACACCGGCGAGCAGCCCGTCGTCTCGCAGAACCGTCTGCTCACCACAGTCGGTTATCGCCTCGGCGGCAAGGTCACCTATGCGGTGGAGGGCAGTATTTTCGTCGCCGGCGCGGCGGTGCAATGGCTGCGCGATGGGATCAAGCTGATCAGCCATGCGCGCGACACCGAAGCCATGGCCGAGCAGACCGGCGATGCCTGCGGCGTGTACCTGGTGCCGGCCTTTACCGGGCTCGGCGCCCCGTACTGGGACCCGAAGGCGCGGGGGGCGATCTTCGGCCTGACCCGCGATACCGGGATCAAGGAAATCGTCACCGCCGGCCTGCAGTCGGTCTGTTACCAAACCCGTGACCTGCTCGAAGCCATGCGCCAGGACGGTGCCGCCGCACCCAGCGCGCTGCGGGTCGACGGCGGCATGGTAGAGAACAACTGGGTCATGCAGTTTCTCGCCGACATCCTCGGCGTGCCGGTTGAGCGCCCGGAAGTGACCGAGACCACGGCATTGGGTGTGGCCTACCTGGCCGGGTTGCAGGCCGGTCTCTATCCTGACCTGGAGGCTGTCGCCAGGCACTGGCATCGGCAGAAGCGCTTTACCCCGAGGATGGCCGAGGATCACCGCCGCAAGCTCTACGCCGGCTGGTTGGATGCCGTGCAGCGGGTACGCAGCGAAGGCTGAGCAGGCCCGCTCCTACGGGGATGTAAGGGCTTTGGGCGTTTTAGGAGCCCGCCTGCATCACCCCTTCATATGCGGTGGTCAGCTCGTTCATCTGCATCAGCAGGGTCTCGGTGCTGGTGGTGATCACCGTTGGCACGTAGCGCGAGTCCGCCGAGAGGCGGAAGCCGGCGCGGCAGAAGCGCCACTGCGCATCCGCCTGTTGCAGGGCCTTGCTGATCGCCGGGGTGTTCTGCTCGGCGCCCTGCAACTCCTTCAGCGCCACGTCGAACTCATCCACCGAGTTCTGGAACTGCGCATCCAGCGCGCTGACCGGCAGGTGCCAGCTCATGGCCACATAGAGTTTGGCGATACGCTGGCTGAGCATGCGCTGGCGGCCACTGCGGTTTACCAGGCGAGCATTGCTGCTGCCGGTATGGCGCTCGATCAGTTGCACCAGCTTCTCGCTCTGGGCCAGCAAGCGGTCACTCAGCTCCAGCAACTGCATGGCCCGTGGCTTGTCCGGTGTAGACAACGCCAGTTCACGGTAGTCGTTCCAGGTCAGCCGCGCGTCGTTCAACGCACTGCGAATATCAGCGGTAGGCGCGTAGTCACTGAGCGCCTGATAGTTGCTCTCGAACTTGGCCACACTCTGGTCAAGCTGCCGAATGGCCACTTCGGCCCGAATCTGTGCCCCGATCATCAGGTAATTCTTGGCGATGCGCTGACTGAGCATGCGCTGCATGCCTGACAGGTTCATGGCTTCTGCATCGCTGATCACGGCCCAGCTCGGCAGGCTGATCAGGCTGAGGCCGAACAGTAGAAGGAAACGTTTGAGCATTTGAGTGCCTCCTGCGGCGCGGTGGCATCGCCACCGCGCAGATTCAACGGTAAGCCCCGGCATGCCGGGGCTTGGGCCATCAGTAGGTGTATTGCAGTTGGGCCCAGAGCTTCTGGGTATCAACGGCAAAATCGTCGGCATCGTAGTCGGCGTATTTCAGCATCCCGACCAAGCCCTTGACCCCTGGAATCGGGTGGCTGTAGGCCACATCGAATTCCTCGCCGTACTGGCTGCTACCTTGTTCGGCGCGGAAATCGTGGTACCAGGCCTGTGCGCTGCCACCCCAGAGCGGCAGTGTGCCGCCGAAGTAGGCATCCTTGATGCCGCCTGCTGGCGTGGTGAGGAACAGGTCGGCCCAGCCCTGGAAGATGTGCTTGGTCGCCAGCGGCGTCTGGAAGGCGCGGTTGCCCGTGCCGTTGTCGCCGCCGAGCACTTCATAGCCCGCTTTCAGTGCCGCGCCTTTGACCGTGTAACCCAACTCGGCCAGGTAGTAGTCGCTGTCCAGTTCCAGCGGGTTGTCTTCGTAGTCCTTCTGCTGCGCGTATTCGAGGGCGTAGCTGACGCCGGAGAGGACGCCGTTCAGGCGCAGGCCGCTGGTCTTGCTCGACGAGGTCTCGAAGGGCGCCGCGGCGGACACCGCCAGGTTGTCCAGGCCGAGCAGGTAGTGGTAGGCCGTCACGGTCAGTTCCGGCATGGCCACGTACTGGGCGTTCAGCAGGTGGCTATGGCCTTCGATATTTGCCGGGTTGGTCTTGAAGCCGTGTTGCCCCTCCGGGCCGAAGATGCTGTTGATGTTGTCCAGGTAGGCATAGGTCAGGGTCAGCCCGCTGAGCGGTTTGAGTTGCAGCAGGGCGGCATCGTAGGTCTGCTCGTTCTGCCGCCAGGCCGAGCCGCCGACGAAGCGCTGATTGTCCAGGTTGATGCGTTGGCGGCCGACGACCGCGTTGCCGAGGCTATGGTCGTAGCGCAGCAGAGCTTGATTGATCTCGCTGCCGTCCGGGTCGGCGACCACGGCGTATTCGCTCTGACCGTTGCGGGTGTCGTTGTAGGCGGCATCACCGATGCGGCTGACATTGTCCGCCTCGACCAGGCCGGAGAAGCCATACCACTTGCCGCTCTGGAAGCCGACGCGGGTACGCAGGGTCTGGGCGTTGGCATGCTTGAGGGCGTTGTCCTGATCGACGTGCTCGTAGCGATAACGGGCGTCGAAGATGGGTTTGCCCTGGCTGAGCAGGTTACTGAAATCCTCCTCGGTGGCGGCATAAGTCAGGGCGGGGCTGGCGATGGCGAGGAACAACACGGTGCGTTTGATTGAGCACATGGGGATCTTTCCTGATGGGCCAAAATCGAAAAAAAAACGCCACAGTGCCCAAGGCTCCAAAGGAGAGGGCTACTGTGACGTCGTTGTCGGTTGTGGCAGACACGCCGTTGTGCTGACCGGGGGCTGCAATAGCAGGCACCATGCCATCTTTTGTAAGCTGCTGATTTGTTAAGTAATTGTGACTGTTGTCGATGATCTTTGGCGGGCATGGTGCACCGTGCTCGCTCAGCCCGCCTTGAGACAGTGCAGTTTTCCAACTGGTTTTTGATGGCTCGCGCGATAGGCTTGTGTAGCTGTAGCGTTGCAAAAAATCTCGACTGTATTGTTCGCCCGCCGCCTCGACGAGGCATGCTGGGCGTCGTTTTCCCTCTCAGGAATCTAAGGCCATGCACCTCGAGTTTCATCAGATCGATGCTTTCAGCGCGCGCCCGTTCGGTGGCAACCCGGCGATTGTCTATCGTCTCGATGCCTGGCTGGCGGATGAGCTGATGCAGAAGATTGCCGCCGAGCATAACCTGGCAGAAACCGCCTTTTTGGTGAAAGAAGGGGCGGCCTGGCATATTCGCTGGTTCACGCCGACGGTCGAGGTGCCGCTCTGTGGCCACGCCACGCTGGCCAGCGCCCATGCCTTGTTCGAGCTCTACGACGAGCCGGGTCAGCAGATCGATTTCATCTCCAAGTCCGGGGCGCTGAGCGTCAGCCGCGAGGGTGAGCGGCTGGTGCTGGATTTCCCCGCGCAGGTGCCGCAGCAAGCGGGTGTGACCCTGGCGCTCGAGCAGGCGCTGGGCGTGCCTGTCGTCGATGCCCTGAGTACCGACAAGCTGCTGGTGTTGTTGGACTCCGAACATGCCGTGCGCGCCTGTCAGCCGGATTTCGCGGTGTTGGCCAAGCTGCCCTGGCTGGGGGTGATTGTCAGCGCGCCGGGTGAGCAACATGACTTCGTCTCACGCTTCTTCGCTCCGGCGATTGGCATCAACGAAGACCCGGTGACCGGTGCGGCGCACTGCAGCCTGATCCCCTACTGGGCACAACGTCTCGGTAAGCAGACGCTGTCGGCCTATCAATGCTCGGCCCGTGGCGGCGAATTGCACTGCCGGCTGGAGGGCGAGCGGGTGAAGATCGCCGGGTACTCGCACTTGGTGGCCAGCGGACGTCTCTGGTTGAGCTGAGTACGTATCGACTGTCGCACGGAGCGGGTCTGGGTATACTGCCGCACCGTCCTTGGGGAGTAGGGAAGCTGATGCAGTCTCGCCACCAACTGTTGCGTGTACGCCGTATCCTTCTGGCCAGCAGCGCTTCGCTCGGCTATCTGCTGCTGTGCTGGCTGGCCTTCGCGGCTGGCTTCATGCAGTTGCAGCTAGCGGGCATGCTGCTCCTGACCTTCGCGGTGCTGGTCAGCGCCGTCGGTTTTCTGCTGTTTACCTGGACTGGCCTCAATCTGCGTTTTCGCGACCCCAGCCTGACGCTGGCGCAAATGTGCTGGGCGATCGGCATGGTGTTCGTCAGCGCCTACTTCGCCGATGGCCTGCGCTCGCTGTTTCTGACGATGGCGCTGGTGGCGTTGATGTTTGGCGCCTTTCGCCTGAGCTTGGCGGGCTTCGTCCGCGTCGGGCTGTTCACCGCGGCCTGCTATGCCGTGCTGATCATGGCGCTGCTCAAGCAGGGCGCGGCAATCGATTTGCGCATCGAGCTGATCCGCGCACTGGCGTTCTTCGTGCTGATGGGCGGGGTGTCGATGCTCGGTCTGGAGATGAGCCGGCTGAGCGAAACCCTGCAGGAGCGCAACCGCGACCTGCAGCTGGCGCTGGAACGCATCCAGCAACTGGCGATTACCGATGAGCTGACCGGGTTGTACAACCGACGCTTCGCCAAGGACATTCTCAGCCAGCAAAAGGCCTTGGCCGACCGTGGCAGCTATGACTTTGTCCTGTGCCTGGTCGATCTGGATTTTTTCAAAAGCGTGAATGACCGCTATGGACATGCCGGGGGCGACAGCGTGTTGTGTCAGTTGGCGCGCTTGTTCGAGCAGGTGGTACGCGACGTGGACTTCGTCGCGCGTCTGGGGGGCGAGGAGTTTCTCTTGGTGTTCTCTTGCACCGACGTGGCGGGCGCCCGGCAGGTGCTTGAGCGCTTGCGGCAAACCCTGCGTGACACCCATTGGCAGAACTGCCCGGAGTTGCGCCTGACCCTGTCGGTCGGCGTGAGCCGCTATTGCTCCGCGGAACCGTGGGAAGACACGATGCAGCGGGCCGACAGCGCCTTGTACCAAGCCAAGGGCAACGGCCGCGATCAGGTGGTGGTGTTGTAGCGGCGTACGCCGGAGTCTGGCCGCGCGATATGCGCGGCGACACTGCCCGGCGCCGGGAATACCACCAGGTGGTCAGCGGCGACGCGGATGCCGACGTGTTCGCCGGGCTGGTGATCGGCGTGGCTGGGGAAGATCGATTCCAGCTGGCTGCCGGTGGCGAGTTGCAGGCGGTAAAGGGTCGCGGCACCGAGGAAGGTCTTGGCGACGATCAGCGCTTTTTGCTCGCTGTCCGGGGCATAGACGATATCGTCCGGGCGTAGCAAGACATCCACTGCGCTGCCGGTTGGCCAAGTGTAGGCGCGGTTGCCGCGGATCACGCCCAGCTCGGTCTGCACCGAGTCGTGAGTCAGCAACTGCCCGCGAATGAAATAACCCTGGCCGATAAAGCTCGCGACAAAAGGTGTCAGCGGCTCGTGGTAGAGGTTGTAGGGCGTGTCCCACTGCTGCAGTTGGCCTTCATGAAAGACCCCGACGTGATCGCTGACGGCGAAGGCTTCTTCCTGGTCATGGGTGACCAGAATCGCGCTGGTGCCACGCGCCTTGAGAATGTCGCGCACTTCATGGCTCAGGCGCCGACGCAGCTCGCCATCCAGGTTGGAGAAGGGCTCGTCGAGCAGCAGCAGTTGCGGTTCCGGGGCCAGTGCGCGGGCCAGGGCCACCCGCTGTTGCTGGCCGCCCGAGAGCTCGTGGGGGTAGCGTTTGCTCAGTGCCGAGAGCTTGACCAGCTCCAGCAGTTCGGCGGTTACCCGCTCGTGCTCGGGGTGTTTGCGGATGCCGAAGGCAACGTTCTCGGCCACATTCAGGTGCGGGAACAGCGCGTAGTCCTGGAACACCATGCCGATCCGGCGCTTTTCCGGCGCCAGGGTGAAACCGGCGCGCGAGATGACCTGGTCGGCCAGTTGAATCTCGCCTTCGAGCACCGGTTCGAAACCGGCGATGGCCCGCAGCGTAGTGGTCTTTCCGCAGCCGGAAGGCCCCAGCAGGCAGCCGATATCACCGACATTCAGGTGCAGATTGAGGTGTTGCACGACGCGTTGTTCGCGGTAGCCGCAAACCAGGTCGCGCAGATTGAGCAGCAGTGGGTGGCTCATGCGTGGTGGTAGGCCGGTTCGACCAGGAATTCCAGCAGCGCCTTCTGCGCGTGCAGGCGGTTTTCCGCTTGATCCCAGGCCGCCGAACGCGGGTCGTCGAGCAAGTCCTCGCTGATTTCTTCGCCCCGGTGGGCCGGCAAGCAGTGCAGGAACAGCACGTCCGTGGCGGCCAGATCGAGCAGGGCACGGTTCACTTGATAGGGTTTGAACAGCGCCAGACGCTTGGCGGTTTCTTCTTCCTGACCCATCGACGTCCATACATCGGTGCTCACCAGGTGAGCGCCGGCCACCGCCGCACGCGGATCGCGGACGATGGTCACGCGATCGCCGGCCTGGGCGAGGAACGTGGCGTTCGGCTCATAGCCTTCGGGGCAGGCGACACGCAATTGGAAGTCGAACTGCTGGGCGGCCTCGATGTAGCTGTTGCACATATTGTTGCCGTCGCCGATCCAGGCCACGGTCTTGCCTTGGATCGAGCCGCGCTGTTCGTAGAAGGTCTGCATGTCAGCCAGCAGTTGGCAGGGGTGCAGGTCGTCCGACAGGCCGTTGATCACCGGAACCCGCGAATGCGCGGCGAACTCGGTCAGGGTGCTGTGGGCGAAGGTGCGGATCATCACGGCGTCGAGCATGCGCGACATGACGATGGCACAGTCGCTGATCGGCTCGCCGCGACCCAGTTGCGTGTCGCGTGGGGAGAGGAAGATCGCCTGGCCGCCGAGCTGGATCATGCCCGCTTCGAAAGACAGGCGGGTACGGGTCGAGGCCTTCTCGAAGATCATCCCCAGTACGCGATTTTTCAGCGGCTCGAACAGCACGCCGCGATTGCGCAGGTTTTTCAGCTCGATGCCACGACGGATCAGGCCCAGCAGTTCCTGGGGCGTGCAGTCCATTAGCGAGAGAAAGTGCCTTGCGCTCATCATTAACTACCTTTTGTACAACAGTTGCGTCGGTCGATAAGCCTGGTTTTCCGAGAAAATAGGCGGGACCGGCGGCTGGGGGCCGCATGCGGCGACGAAATGGGGAAGGCGCGATCTTATAAGTAAATGTCGCGCCCTGTCATCAGGGTTCAATAGCTGCGCGGTCTGCAGCGGCTATCGAGGTGCCTGTACCACGGGGTGTCCTTGTGCTTATTGCTCAGCAATTGCGGCCAGTGGACGTTGGAATTGCCCCTGCCCACATTCCCGAGGGGGAGCATTTGTACACTGTGGCCCGACAGGTTGGCAATGAACGCGAGCGGCAGCCGGGCTTTCGAGGCCTGTTTACAGCGGGTTGCCAGCCGGGCATCGAGCGCGCTGGGCTCAGGTTTCTGCCCATCCGTCCGGGAGCTGTGGCCGCGCCCGGATACCGCGCATACTCAACGCTAGAGCCGACCTTTTGTCGGCGAGCCTCGAACAGGAAGTCTTATGAGTCAGCGCTCTTTTGCCCATCATCTCGTCTGGAATGCGGCCAAAATCGTCGGTAAGGAGCCGCAGGCTTTTCTCGCCATCCGTCGTCAGGGCGATGACTCCGATGCGGTCTACCACCGTATCTGCACCGATCAGCGTTTCGAGTACAAGATCGACGCCGAGACCGCCGCACTGGAGGCGCTGGCCAAGGTCACCAGCATCGACAAGAACGATAACCCAGTGTTCTGAACGGCGGCTTGGCTACTCGGCATGCCCGGGTTCTGCTCGCGGGGCTGAACGTCAGGCATAAAAAAGCCCCGCACGAGGCGGGGCTTTTTTGAATCGGAACCGGGAGTCTTAGACTACCTGAACTTCTTCAGCTTGCATGCCTTTCTGGCCTTTAGCAGCCACGAAAGAAACGGTTTGGCCTTCTTTCAGGCTCTTGAAACCGTCGCTTTGGATTGCTTTGAAGTGCACGAACAGGTCAGCGCCGCCGTTGCTTGGAGTGATGAAGCCGAAGCCTTTTTCATCGTTGAACCATTTAACGGTGCCAGTTTCGCGATTAGCCATGGTGTTTCTCCTTGAACAGAGTGGATTGCGGCACGGGAAGTAACCCGGCCAGTACTGAGTGCAAAGAGTTATCGGATTCGTGTAGATGGTTGGATCGAGATCTAAACACCAAGTTGCGATTCGCGGTACACATGCAGCACAGTGGCCCAAAGATACGCACTTTGTGCGATTAATGCGACTAGCTAGAGCGTGGATATTTCATTTCTACGCAAAAAATACGCATAAAAGGGGGGGCGATGAGCTCTCCCGGGGCGGCGGCAACCCCATGAACCTCAGTGCTGGCGGTACTGGGCGGCGGTTAAATCGGTAGGCCTGATGCCTGTCGATTCATAAGACGAACGCTTCTGGCGAAGTCGTGCGGCTGGCTCCATAGTCTTCATTCCACGACCTGACGGTCGTCTCGAATAAGAAGGCCAGGCCATGACCAAGACCCTCCATCACCGTGCGTGCCACCTCTGCGAAGCCATCTGTGGTCTGACCATCGAGACCATAGCCCTGGAGGGCGGCGGCCAGCAGATTCTCTCGATCAAGGGCGACGCCCAGGACAGCTTCAGTCGCGGTCATATCTGCCCTAAGGCCGTCGCTCTGCAAGATATCCAGAATGACCCCGACCGCCTGCGCCAGCCCATGCGCCGCGTCGGCAGCGAATGGCAGGCCATCGAGTGGGATGAGGCCTTCGAGTGGGTCGCCAGTCGCTTGGCCGATATCCAGGCCCGTCATGGGCACAACGCGGTGGCCACCTACCATGGCAACCCCAGCGTGCATAATTATGGGGTGATGACCCACAGCAACTATTTCCTCGGTCAGCTGAAAACCCGCAACCGCTTCTCCGCCACCTCGGTGGATCAGTTGCCTCATCACCTGGTCAGCTTGCAGCTGTATGGCCATGGCCTGCTGTTGCCGATCTGCGATATCGACCATACCGACTTCATGCTGATCCTCGGCGGCAACCCCTTGGCCTCCAACGGCAGCATCATGACCGTGCCGGATGTCGAGAAGCGGTTGAAGGCGATCAAGGCCCGCGGCGGCAAGATCGTGGTGGTCGACCCACGCCGCAGCGAGACCGCTGCGATCGCTGATCAGCACCTGTTCGTGCGTCCGGGCCAGGACGCGGCGCTGCTCTTTGGCATATTGAATACCCTGTTCGAGGAAGGCCTGACCCGTGCCAGCCATCTGCCGGTCGAGGGGCTGGACGAGGCGCGCCAGGCCATCGCCGGATTCACCGCCGAAGCCATGAGCGAGCGTTGCGGCGTGCCGGCCGAACAGATCCGCCAACTGGCCCGCGACTTTGCGGCGGCCGACAAGGCGGTGTGCTATGGCCGCATGGGGGTCTCCACCCAGGCCTTCGGCACGCTCTGCCATTGGCTGATCCAACTGATCAATCTGGTCACCAATAACCTCGACCGGGTCGGTGGTGCGCTCTGCACCGAGCCGGCGCTGGATCTGGTGGCCAGCACCTCCGGCGGCAACTTCAACCGTTGGCAGAGCCGCGTATCCGGGCTGCCGGAATATGGCAGCGAGCTGCCGGTGGCGGCGCTCGCCGAGGAGATGCTGGTGCCGGGCGAGGGACAGATTCGCGCGCTGATCACCATCGCTGGCAACCCGGTGCTCTCTACTCCCAATGGCCGCCAGCTGGAGCAGGCCCTGGATGGTTTGGAGTTCATGCTCAGCGTCGATCTCTACATCAACGAGACCACTCGCTATGCCGACCTGATCCTGCCGCCCACCGGGCCGCTGGAGCACGACCACTACGACACCACCTTCAACATGTTCGCCGTGCGCAACGTCACCCGCTTCAACGAGCCGGTGCTGGATAAGCCCGAGGGCGCGCTGCACGACTGGGAGATTTTCGTCGGCCTGGCCAAGGCCTTTGCCGCCAGAACCGAGGTGTCGCTGAAACCGACCATGGCGCCGGCGCAGATGATCGATATGGGCTTGCGCATGGGCCTCTACGGCGACAAGTCCGAACACCAGCTGTCGTTGGCCAAACTGCGCGAGCACCCCCACGGCATCGATCTGGGCGCGCTCAAGCCCAACCTGACCGCGCGGTTGAAGACGCCGGGCAAGAAGGTCCAGGCGGCGCCGGCCTTGTTATTGAGCGATCTGCCGCGCTTCGCCGCCGACCCCGTGCCCAAGGTTGGCGAACTGGTGTTGATCGGCCGTCGCCATGTGCGCAGCAATAACTCGTGGATGCATAACTACCACCGTCTGGTGAAGGGTAAGCCGCGTCATCAGTTGCTGATGAATCCCGAGGATCTGACCCGCCGTGGCTTGACTGATGGCCAGCGGGTGCAGGTGCGTTCGCGAGTCGGTTCTATCGAGGTGGAAGTGGCGGCCAGCGAAGAAATGATGCCTGGCGTGGTCAGCTTGCCCCATGGTTGGGGGCATGGCCGCCCTGGGGTCCAGATGGCGATCGCCAGTGCGCAGCCGGGGGCCAGCGCGAACGATCTGACTGATGAGCGTCAGCTCGACGCATTGTCTGGCAACGCTGCCTTGAACGGTGTTCCGGTTGAGGTCGAAGCGGCCTGATTTCGGACGATGGGAGGCCGAGCCAAGCGCTTGGCTTTCCGTTACAATGCCGCCACCATGCCGGCCTCCGAGTCGGCCAGTTGGACAGTCAGATAGCCGCCCAGTGCTGAGGTACCCCATGGATATCATCGAAACCATCAAAGAGCAGATCGCCAACAACACTGTTCTGCTTTATATGAAAGGCTCGCCGAATGCCCCGCAGTGTGGTTTTTCGTCGAAGGCTGCGCAGGTCGTCATGGCTTGTGGCGAGAAGTTCGCCTACGTCGACATCCTGCAAAACCCGGAAATTCGCGCCAACCTGCCGAAGTACGCCAACTGGCCGACCTTCCCGCAGCTGTGGGTCGGCGGCGAACTGGTCGGCGGCAGCGACATCATGGCCGAGCTGTTCGAGAAGGGTGAATTGCAGACCCTGATCAAAGCGGCGACGCACAAAGTCGATGCCTGATTCAGTGTGCCGCGCCGGCTGACTCGCGAGCGCGCGCCGCGCAATAAAAAGCCCCGCAGTGCGGTAATGCTGTTCACTTAAGCGGAGCAGCATTGCGGTTAACTGGGTAACGGGTCTTGGAAATTTTCACCGTCCTTGGTCGTGATGGCCTTGGACGGTGATCCAGAAACAACCCTCCGATGCCCGCCCGCAAAGCCGACAAGCGTCTACCTGTTGCCGACAGTGGATTGGCAGCGGCCATCACGATCAGCTGCACGGCGATGTACTGGCAAGCCGGCTTGAAGCGTATATCGGACGGGGTGCGTCCAAACGCTACCGCCGCCTGACTCGCCTCCCGACGAATGATGTTGTAGGCCAGCAGCAATCCCCAAACTTCCTGGTAGATCAGGTCAATCTTCTTGCTGCGCAGGGTTGCGGCATTCTGCTGCATGGAGCTTTTGATATCCCTGAAGCCCAGTTCAATTTCCCAGCGCTCCTGGTACAGCTCTGCAACGGCTTCGGCGCTGTAGGCGTCGGCCGGTAGCGAGGTCAGGACGGTTTTCACTTTGCCCTGCACTGCATAGCTGACTTCACGCACGTCCCAGTAGGTTGGTAGGTCTGGGTTACGCTTTCTCGCCTGCGGTGAAACCTTCATACGCAGCAGGCGATCCTGCTTGCCGTAACGGATCACCTCCTCGCTGATCAGGCCCTGACGAGCGGGGATCAACCAGTGTCGGTTGTCACCGGCCGTGGCCACTTTCAGCAGCAAATCAGCACTCCAGAAGCCTTTATCGAACAACGTGACCGAATGGTTGGGGATCTGTTGCAAAAACTCATCGGCCAGGCGCATTTCACTGCGCCGATAGGGGCTCAGCTGGGCATTCAGAATCAAATGGGAGCGCACATTCATCAAGGCTACAAGACGCATCATGGGGAAGGGCGTCTGGCGCTCGGTGGAGGTATTGCCAGACCCGAAATGGTCCCGTAGTTCAGGCGTATCGGGCGTGCGCATGAGTGCCCCGTCCACGGCAAAAACCTGCAGCCCCCGCCAGGTGTCATCGCTATAGCGTTCGCCTCCCCATTGGCTGCCAGTTTTGCGGAACAGCCACTCGACCGGCTCGGCGCCAAGCCGCTTGCGAGCCTCAGTGACACCACTTTTGGCCAGCAAGCAATCCGAAGCCAGTCCCTGGGCACAAATGTTTAGACGCCTGGCCACCTCATGGACAGGCTCATCGCGGAAGAGCGCCATGCCTAGCACCAGCCAGAGCACCTGATCGGCAGGTAGCCGACGACGGCGGATGGTGGCCTGAGAGGAAAGATCAAGCGCGGACGCCACCCACTCGATTGGGATGTTCTGGGTGAAGGTGCTCAGGTCGGAGAAGTTGAATAGCTCGCCCAGATCGAGCAGATGCTGTTGGAAAGACATAAAAAATCCGATACCAGGAAGACTGGCATCGGATTCTCGGGGAAGCCCGGCTGGCGTTCAAATGCTTAAGTGAACAGCATTACGCACATGCGGGGCTTTTTTGTGTCTGCGTTTTATTCGTCCATCTGCGACTGCAGGTAGTTCGGCAGGCCGACCTTGTCGATCAGGCCAAGCTGGGTTTCCAGCCAGTCGATATGGTCTTCCTCGGAGCAGAGGATCTCTTCCAGCAGCTCACGGCTGGCATAGTCGGCAATGCTTTCGCAGTAGGCGATGGCGTCCTTGAGATCGATGTGAGCCTTGTGCTCGATCTTCAGGTCGCACTCAAGCATTTCCTTGGTGTTTTCGCCGATCAGGATTTTGCCCAGGTCTTGCAGGTTCGGCAGACCTTCGAGGAAGAGGATGCGCTTGATCAGCTTGTCCGCATGCTTCATCTCATCGATGGATTCGTGGTACTCGTGCTCACCGAGCTTTTTCAGGCCCCAGTCTTCGTACATGCGTGCGTGCAAGAAGTACTGGTTGATAGCGACCAGCTCGTTCCCGAGGATCTTGTTCAGATGCTGGATGACTTTCTTGTCGCCTTTCATGTCGGATCCTGCCGTGCAAGGGAATTGAGTATTTTCGGATTTTGAGCCTGTCGATTGGGGCTGTCAAATCTAAGTTATTGAATTTAAAGTAATAATTAATAAAAATACGAATGTTTTAGTTCTGCGTTTTGTCGCTAAGCACTTGAATTACAGGCATAAAAAAACCGGACACGCGGTCCGGCTTTTCGAAAGCGTTGGAATCAGGCGGCAACAAAGCCGGCCGGGTAGGCCAGAGCAGCTTGGCTGCTTTGTACCTCGGTCAGGGTTTCGCGAACCACTTGCTTGGCCAGGGTGGCGCATTTGCCGCATTGGCTGGCAACGTCCAGTGTGTTGCGGACATCGCGGTAGCTGCAGCAACCTTCGAAGATCGCATCGCGGATTTGACCGTCGGTAACACCAAGGCAGAGACAGACGTACATAGGTGGCCCAAAACTCAAAGTGGCTTGATGCGAAAGATACTAATGTTAATGAGAATGCTTGTCAAAACCTATGTTCGGCTCCTCGTGCCAGAAGCCTGACTGCCGGATGAGCGGTCATCTGTGTTGGGGCGGCCCGTAACCTGTATGCGGGGAAAAAGCGGTGGGCCTCGCTCAAAATCGAGGTGTATCATCGACGGTTCTTGGAGCGGGTCGGGTCATGGCGCTGTCGTTCGGCGGCGCTGGATGTGTATCGACTCGCGCCTCACTCATCCACTCAAGGAGATATCGAATGAGCGTACTCGTAGGCAAACAAGCCCCTGATTTCAATGTGGCCGCGGTGCTGGCCAACGGCGAGATCGTCGACAGCTTCAGCTTGTCCTCGGCAATCAAAGGCAAATACGGTCTGGTCTTCTTCTACCCGCTGGACTTCACCTTTGTCTGCCCGTCCGAGCTGATCGCTCTGGATCACCGCATCCCTGATTTCAAGGCGCGCAACGTAGAAGTGATCGGTGTTTCCATCGACTCCCATTTCACCCACAACGCCTGGCGCAACACGCCGGTAGAGAAGGGCGGTATCGGCCAGGTTCAGTACACCCTGGCTGCCGACGTCAAGCATGAGATCGCCAAGGCCTACGACGTAGAGTCCGCCGATGGCGTGGCGTTCCGTGGTGCTTTCCTGATCGACCTGAATGGCGTCGTGCGTTCGCAGATCGTCAATGACCTGCCGCTGGGCCGTAACATGGACGAGCTGCTGCGTCTGGTCGATGCCCTGCAGTTCACCGAAGAGCACGGCGAAGTCTGCCCGGCGAACTGGAAGAAAGGCGACAAAGGCATGACCGCCACACCGGAAGGCGTGGCCTCGTACCTGGCCGAGAACGCCAGCAAGCTGTAAGCCCGAAAGGCTGCTGCCTGCATAAAAAAACCCGGCTCAGGCCGGGTTTTTTTATGCAGGGGTCATTCGTTGAAGTCTTCCCAGCCGCCCATTTCTTTCCAGCGGTTGACGATGCCACAGAACAGCTCCGCAGTTTTCTCGGTGTCGTAGCGCGCGGAGTGCGCTTCGCGGCCGTCGAAGTCGATGCCGGCGGTCTGGCAGGCCTTGGCCAGCACGGTCTGGCCGTAGGCGAGGCCGGCCAGGGTGGCGGTGTCGAAGCTGGAGAAGGGGTGGAAAGGGTTGCGCTTCATCTCGTTGCGGTTGACCGCCGCATTGAGGAAGCCCAGGTCGAAGCTGCTGTTATGCCCGACCAGGACCGCGCGCTTGCAGCCGTTGGCTTTCAGTGCCTTGCGGATGCCCCGGAAGATATCGGTCAAGGCGGTCTCTTCGCTCACGGCCATGCGCAGCGGATGGTCGAGCTTGATGCCGGTGAATTCCAGGGCGGCGGCTTCGATATTGGCGCCTGCGAATGGCTCGACCCGGAAGAAGTAGGTGTGCTCGGGGAAGAGAAAGCCTTTTTCATCCATGCCGACGGTGACTGCGGCAATTTCCAGCAGGGCGTCGGTGGCGCAATTGAAGCCGCCGGTCTCGACATCGACGACTACCGGCAGATAGCCACGAAAGCGCTGGGCCATCGGGTGGCGTGAGTTGCCACCGCCACCGTTGCCTTCCTGTTCGTCGTCGTAGTTATCGTCACTCACGTGTTTTGCTCCAGCAGACGCCAGCGCAGTTTTTCACCGGCGCGCAGCGGGATTACGCTTTGCTCGCCAAGCGGCAAGCTAGTCGGGGCGGTCCATTCTTCACGAACCAGGGTGATGGTTTCGGTATTGCGCGCCAGGCCATAGAAATCCGGGCCGTGCTGGCTGGCAAAGGCTTCCAGCTTGTCCAGCGCATTACGCTGCTCGAAGGCTTCGGCGTACAACTCGATGGCGGCATAGGCGGTGTAGCAACCGGCACAACCGCAGGCGGCTTCCTTGGCGTGCTGGGCGTGGGGCGCCGAGTCGGTGCCGAGGAAGAACTTGTTGCTGCCGCTGGCCGCCGCATCCAGCAGGGCTTCCTGGTGCACGTTGCGCTTGAGGATCGGCAGGCAGTAGAAGTGCGGGCGAATACCGCCAACCAGCATGTGGTTGCGGTTGTACAGCAGATGGTGAGCGGTGATGGTGGCACCGACGTTCGCTCCGGCGGCATTGACGAATTGCACGGCCTCGCGGGTGGTGATGTGTTCGAACACCACTTTCAGCGTCGGGAAGCGCTCCACCACGCGGCTCAGGTGTTCGTCGATGAACACCTTTTCGCGGTCGAATACGTCGATTTCGCCACGGGTGACTTCCCCGTGCACCAGCAGCGGCAGGCCGACTTCGGCCATGGCTTCGAGCACATGGAAGATCTTGTCGACGCTGGTGACGCCAGAGTCCGAGTTGGTCGTGGCGCCGGCCGGATAGAGCTTGGCGGCGTGGACGAAGCCCGAGGCCTTGGCCGCGCGCACGTCTTCAGCGTTGGTCAGGTCGGTGAGGTACAGCACCATCAGCGGCTCGAAGCGGCTGCCGGCCGGGCGCGCGGCCAGAATACGCTGGCGATAGGCGTCGGCCTCTTGGGTGTTACGCACCGGCGGCACCAGGTTCGGCATGATGATGGCGCGGCCAAAGGTGCGCGCGACGTCGGCGACGGTGTGCGGCAGCAGCGCTCCATCGCGCAGATGGATATGCCAGTCGTCAGGGCGCAGCAGGGTCAGGCGGTCGGTCATGGGGGCAATACCAGATAAGCAAGCTTCAGGCGGGTAAAACTGCTGGGAATGCTACCGGAAAAGCCGCTCTCAGGCACTTGCTATCAAGTTTTGCCTGACGCAACCGATACCACTTGGGAATGCCGTTATTCCTCGTGGAGCCCGCCGTGCGCCAGCGTTATCTCGCCTTGCTCAGCCTGTTTGTCAGCTTGCCGGCTGCGGCTATTACCTTTCAGACGCGCCTGGAGAAGGTCGAATGGACGGTCGAGGGTGATCAATTCGAATGCCGTTTGTCGCAAAATATCACCGACTTCGGTGTCGGCGAGTTCGTGCGCCGGGCGGGCGAGCAAGTCACCTTCCGCCTGCAAGCCCGCGAGCAGTGGTTGGGCGCTGGCTCGGCGACCCTCTTGGCGGCGGCTGCGCCTTGGCAGCCGGGGCGTGGCGATATCAACCTGGGCATGGTCAGCGTCGGCACGGGCGAAGTGCCGTTCAACAGCTCGCAACAACAAGGCGTGCGTTTGCTCGGCGGCCTGCTCGACGGGCGCAGCCCTCTGATCCGCCATCGCACCCTGGAAGGGGGTGAGGGACTGGAAGTGCGGCTGCTGCCGGTCAAGTTCACCAAGGCCTATCACGACTACCTGGATTGCACCGCCAAGTTGCTGCCGGTCAATTTCGATCAGATCAAGCAGGCGCAGGTCGGCTTTGCGGGCGGCGGGGCGGCGCTGGACGATGTTTCCCGGGCCAAGCTGGAGATCATCCTGCAGTACCTCAAGGCCGACCCCGGCGTGAATCACATTGAGCTTGATGGTCACTCGGACAATAGCGGTAACCGCCTGACCAATCGGGACATGTCACGCCGTCGCGCCCTGGCGGTGCTGGATTACTTCAAGGCCAACGGGGTGCCGGAGCAGCAGATCGTCATGCGCTTCCATGGCGAACGCTACCCGGTGGCGCCGAACAGCAGCGAAGCCAATCGCGCGCGTAACCGACGGGTCACCGTACACCTGTCGCGTGAGCCGCAACCCGCCGAAACGCCAGCGCCAGCCGCGGTTGCACCCAAGCCGGCAGCCACCTCCTGACGGTCGCATCGACTAAAGATTTTGTCGCTTCGTCGTCACAAGCCGTCGCGCCTCTGTAAAACAGTCGGCGTGAGCAGTAGAATCGCGGGTTTTCCGTACAACCCCGTGGAGTGATGGCATGGCGGACGTAAAGAAGGTTGTCCTGGCGTATTCCGGCGGCCTCGACACTTCGGTGATTCTCAAGTGGCTGCAAGATACCTATCAATGTGAAGTGGTGACGTTCACCGCGGATCTCGGTCAGGGCGAAGAAGTCGAGCCCGCACGCGCCAAGGCAAAGGCCATGGGCGTGAAGGAAATCTACATTGACGACTTGCGCGAAGAGTTCGTGCGCGATTTCGTCTACCCGATGTTCCGCGCCAACACCGTTTACGAAGGCGAGTACCTGCTGGGTACCTCCATCGCTCGTCCGTTGATCGCCAAGCGGTTGATCGAAATCGCCAACGAAACCGGCGCTGACGCCATTTCCCATGGCGCCACCGGCAAAGGCAACGACCAGGTTCGTTTCGAGCTGGGCGCCTATGCCTTGAAGCCAGGCGTGAAAGTCATCGCGCCGTGGCGCGAGTGGGACCTGCTCTCGCGTGAGAAGTTGATGGACTATGCCGAGAAGCACGCGATCCCGATCGAGCGTCACGGCAAGAAGAAGTCGCCGTACTCCATGGATGCCAACCTGCTGCACATCTCCTATGAAGGCGGCGTGCTGGAAGACACCTGGACCGAACACGAAGAAGACATGTGGAAGTGGACCGTGTCGCCGGAAGCAGCTCCGGACGTACCGACCTACCTCGAGCTGACCTACCGCAACGGCGATATCGTCGCGCTCGACGGTGTGGAAATGAGCCCGGCCACCGTGCTGGCGACGCTGAACAAGATCGGCGGCGAGAACGGTATCGGCCGTCTCGACATCGTCGAGAACCGCTACGTTGGCATGAAGTCGCGCGGCTGCTACGAAACCCCGGGCGGCACCATCATGCTGCGCGCTCACCGGGCGATCGAATCGATCACCCTGGACCGCGAAGTCGCTCACCTGAAAGACGAGCTGATGCCCAAGTATGCCAGCCTGATCTACACCGGCTACTGGTGGAGCCCTGAGCGTCTGATGCTGCAACAGATGATCGACGCCTCGCAGGCCCACGTGAATGGTGTCGTACGCCTGAAGCTGTACAAGGGCAACGTCATCGTCACCGGTCGCAAGTCCGATGAGTCGTTGTTCGACGCCAACATCGCCACCTTCGAAGAAGACGGCGGTGCGTACAATCAGGCCGATGCGGCTGGTTTCATCAAGTTGAACGCCTTGCGCATGCGCATCGCCGCCAACAAGGGTCGCAAGCTGTTCTGACGGATTTCGACCTGCGTTGCGCAAACAACCCCGGGTATTCCCCGGGGTTGTTTGTTTCTGGGCGGTCGACTGTTGGCGATAGGGATAAATCCGTAGCCATCTGCTGCGAGTGGTCGGCTAGGGCACTGCGCAAGTGCGGCAGCTCTATCCGTTCGTGCCTGTCTTGAATCAACTATCACAGAACATGGGTATTCAATTAAGCCGCGCAAAGAGCGGGCTTGTAGCGGTAGTTGGTTGCGGCAGTGTTAACTGTGTTTTTGTATAAGTTCTATCTTGTAGCCGTCAGGGTCGGTGACAAAGGCAATGACGGTTTTACCGTGTTGCATGGGGCCGGCTTCCCTCGTTACATTGCCGCCATTTTTCTTGATGTCGGCGCAGGCCTGGTAGGCGTCCTGCACTTCGAGTGCGATGTGGCCATAGCCGGTGCCGATGTCGTACTCGCTCACGCCCCAGTTGTGGGTCAGCTCCAGCACGGCGCTGTCGTCCTCGCTGCCATAGCCAACGAAGGCCAGGGTGAACTTGCCGTCGGGGTAATCATTCTTCCTGAGAAGCGTCATGCCCAGGATGTTGGTGTAGAACTCGATCGAGCGTTCCATGTCACCGACCCGGAGCATGGTATGTAGAATTCTCAATGCTTGATCCTCGTTCAATGGCTTTGCCGGCAGTCTATCACAGCCTTTAAATGGGTCTCTTTGCGTGTCCGCTTCATATAAGTGCTGCAACTTTAAGTGTTGGATTAAAGTATATGGGTATGGGTTATAGCCCGTAGCCGGGCGTGCAAGTTCCGGGCGCGGCGCATGGTTTGTCTATCAATGCGCCGGCAGTTGCGGTGGGGCAGGTTTCAGCTGGGTTCCTTGCGGAAAAACAGCGTCAGCTGTCCGAACTCAATGCCGAACTTGGTCATGAACGAGCGGTTGGCCAGGGTGTTTTCATTGTGCCTGTACATCCAGTCGTCGAAATTGACCTGACAGGGCTGCGAATTTTTCAGCATGGTCGTTCTCCGCTTGGACAATAGGCGGCCATCACGGCCGGCCGAGCAGTTTCAGCCGCAGTTCAGGGTCGCGGCTGCGTGGGTCGAGCCAGATGGCGAAGAACGCCTGGGCAAAGGCCACATCGCGCACCTCATGCTGCAAGCGCTCGCCGACATAGAAGCGGCAGCCCTGCTCCGGCAGGAACACGCCGGTGATGCGCTGGCCGGGCTGCACGTCGATGAATGCCCGTTGCAGCTCGGCCTGCCATTTCGTCAATTGCGCCGCACTCACTTCGCTGCCGCCAAGGCGCTTGATTTCATCCAGGCTGGTTTGCACGAAATCCTCGCGGTTGATCGCTCGGTGATACGCCAGCTCCAAGGCGAAGGGGCTGTCCGTTCGAAAGCGTTGTGCCGAGCTCCACAGGCGCGCGCTGTAGATGCGAAAACCCAGGAAACGCAGGTCGCCTTCCCCCAGCAGTCGGGCGCCGGGTACCGCTTCCTGCCAGCCCGCGAGCGCGTTGCCGGCTAGCAGACAACTCAGGCACAACGCGCAGAACAGGCGCTTCAACGCGTTGTCCGCCTGTTGTCGACGAGGGTTCGAGGCGGGGTGGCGTTGCCAGCGATAGAGCAAGGCTTTGGCGCTTGGACGGTGGGCGGGACACTGCGTTTCATCAGGGCACTCCGGTTCTGCGTTGGTGGGTTCGGCATCCTCCAGTGGCTTGGCTGACGCCCGCGGTTGGCCAATTCAGCGCTCAGCGATAGCTGGCCAGGGTGATCGAGACCGATTCGGCGAAACCTGGCGCATGCGGTCGATGCGGATGCGCGCTATGCCGGGCTCCAGTGGTGGCATTTACTTGCGCTGGCCGATCAGTTGCAG
This sequence comes from Pseudomonas sp. KH_027, assembly GCF_057838565.1. NCBI lineage: Bacteria > Pseudomonadati > Pseudomonadota > Gammaproteobacteria > Pseudomonadales > Pseudomonadaceae > Pseudomonas > Pseudomonas sp. KH_027. Next base: position 3,591,040 of record NZ_CM174470.1, on the reverse strand, counting down.
AAACTCGTGGCGGGTGTTGCAGGACGCGCGGAAGGCTCCGAGCATCACCGAGGTGCTCATCACCGAATTCTGCTTCTCCACCCCGCGCATCATCATGCACATGTGTTTGGCTTCGATCACCACGGCGACGCCGGCGGCATGGGTGACCCCCTGGATGGCCTCGGCGACCTGACGGGTGAGGTTCTCCTGGATTTGCAGGCGCCGAGCGAACATGTCGACGATCCGTGCGACCTTGGACAGGCCGAGCACCTGGCCGGTCGGGATGTAGGCGACATGCGCCTTGCCGATGAAGGGCAGCAGATGGCGTTCGCACAGCGAGTACAACTCGATGTCCTTGACGATCACCATCTCGTCGTTGTCGGAGGCGAACAGCGCGCCATTGACCACCTCCTCAAGGCTTTTGCCGTAGCCGTTGCACAGGTACTGCATGGCTTTGGCTGCGCGTTTCGGCGTGTCGAGCAGGCCCTCGCGTTCGGGGTTTTCGCCGACACCGAGGAGTATTTCGCGGTAGTGGCTGGGCAGTCCTTCGTTCATCAGAAGAGTCCTTGCGGCCGATTGGTCGAGGTGTTGGCCACCGTTGACGGGAAAAGTGCTCCCGCTCACGTCTGGGTTCTGCCCGTCAACTGGAGCGGTGGCAGGCGCCGATCACAGCGTTCGCTCGGTCGATGGCAGGCTTCGTGCTGTTGGCACCGTCGCAGTCAGTGGGCAGGCGGCATCCACCTACCAGGGCAGTGGCAAGTCGGGTTTCAGTATCCTGGCTCTCGACTTGTACAGCTTTTGTACAATGTATGGCTGGAAACGCTGAGTTACAATGCCGCCACTATTCCCGCCTGGGCCGACTGCTCCATGACCGAATTCGCCAGTGCCTCGGCTCTCGCCTCGGGTCCTCTCAAGCAAGAGGAGCTCTTCCCTATTCGCGAGGTCTCGCGTCTGACTGGCGTGAATCCGGTCACCCTGCGTGCCTGGGAACGGCGCTATGGGCTGATTCAGCCGACTCGCACCGAGAGTGGCCATCGCCTGTACTCGCAGGCGGATATCGAGGCGGTACGCAGCATCCTGGTCTGGATCGATCGGGGTGTGACGGTCAGCAAGGTCGGCAGAATCCTCTCGCGGGCGGCCAGCAGCACGGCCACGACGCCGCAGTACCAGGAGGTGGCGGTCGGCGAGTGGCAGGCACGGGTGCGGCATGCCGTGAATGGCTTTGATGAAGTGCGTCTGGAGCAGGTCTACGGTCAGCTGTTTTCCACCTATGCGCTGCCAGCAGTGTTTCAGGAGGTGCTGCTGCCGTTGTGGCAGGAGTTGCTGCTGCGCCAGAGTGAGTTCGGCCAAGCCAGCGAGTGGTTGTTTCTCGACAGCTTTCTGCGTGTACGTGTCTGGCAGCGCCTGCAGTTGAATCGCGGCCAGGCCGAGGAGCGGGTCTTGTTGGCGGCGATTCCCGGGCAATGCCGCGAGCTGGAGTTGTTGGTGGCAGGCCTGCTATTGACCAGCAGTAGCGCGGAGGTCAGCGTGCTGGCGCTGGGTCAGCCGCTGGAGGAGTTGCCCCTGGTGTGCGACAAGATCCAGCCGCAAGCGCTGGTGCTCTATTCCAACCATCCACCCGGCAACCAGCAGGTACGGCTGTTGCGCAAGCTGGCGCTGAGCCTGGATTGCCCGTTGGCACTGGCGGGCGAGGCAGCGGAACTGGCCGAAGAGAGCCTGGCCGGTACCCCGATTGCCTGTCTGGGTAACGCCGGGCGGCTGATGCAGCGGCGCTTGCTGCAGTTTATTTCCGGGCACCTGGATACCTGATAACCAGCGGTTCAGGCATCAGCGGCTGGTGCGCAGGGCGGCGAGTTCGTCCTTCAAGCGTTGCAGCTCGTCTTCCAGCTCCTGGACCCGTTGCAAGGCCTGCACTTCGGCGCTGACGTCCTTCTGGATGCCGATGTAGTAGGTGAGCTGGTCGCCTTCGTTGAAGACCGGCGTGATCGACAGCTCGTTCCAGAACGCGCTGCCATCCTTGCGGTAATTGCGAATGATCTGCCGGCACGGCTTATGGCTTTTCACCGCTTCGCGAATGACATCCAGGCCAGGCTGGTCATGCTCTTGGCCCTGCAGGAAACGACAGTCCTGATAGAGGATGTCGTCGGCGGGGTAGCCCGTGAGGCGCGAAAACGCCGGGTTGACGTAGATCAGGATGTTGTCGTCGCCCTCCTGCTCGGCAACCACAATCCCGTCGTTGGAAGCGTCGATCACCAGTTGCAGCAGTTTGGCGTTGATCATCGTGAGGGTTTCCCGTGCATGTCAGTGCATTCTAAAACATCCGCCCGGGTCGAACCTCAACAACCAATGCCTTGTCGGTTTTTAATGCCTGGCGCACATGCCTCGTTCCGGCCCGTATCCGGGCGAGCCTGGCGTGCGAGCGCCGCGGCCTTTGCCCGGGCGGCCATGGGTTTTCCCGGCATTAACGAAAAAGCCCCGCAATGCGGGGCTTTGGCTTGTGGCGATTACAGATCGAAATCGTATTCGGCCAGTTGTTTGTGCAGGCGACGCTCTTCCAAGAGGTTGTCGATGATGCGCCGTTTGGTCAGATTGGTCTTGGCGACTTCAACCGGGGTGTCTGCCGCATCATCTGCCTCATCGGTGCCAGCGTCTTCGTCGAGTTCCAGATCTTCTTTGCTAGTGCTCATGACGTTCACTCCAGGCTACGGGGGCCATTTGCGCACCTTATAGCGACAAAACTGGAGCGGGTAAAAAAGTTTTTTTCAATCGAATTGATAGCTAATCCAATAGTGGCTCAATCGTCAGAGGTCTTGTGCTTGTATTCACAGAGATCTTCGATGCGGCAGCTGCCGCAGCGGGGCTTGCGGGCCTGGCACACATAGCGGCCATGCAGGATCAACCAGTGGTGCGCATCGAGGAGGAATTCTTTTGGCACAAACTTCATCAGCTGTTTCTCCACCTCCTGCACATTCTTGCCGGGTGCGATGCCGGTACGGTTGCTGACGCGGAAGATGTGGGTGTCCACCGCCATGGTCAGTTGGCGGAATGCGGTGTTGAGCACCACATTGGCGGTCTTGCGCCCGACGCCGGGCAGGGCTTCCAGTTCTTCGCGGGTCTGCGGCACCTGGCTGCCATGGCGCTCGATCAGCAGGCGACAGGTTTCGATAACGTTCTTGGCCTTGCTGTTGAACAGGCCGATGGTCTTGATGTACTCGCTCAAGCCTTCGACGCCGAGGGCATGGATGGCTTCCGGGGTATTGGCCACCGGGTAGAGCTTGGCGGTGGCTTTGTTGACGCCGACGTCGGTTGCCTGGGCGGAGAGGATCACCGCGATCAGCAGTTCGAAGGGCGATGAGTAGGCCAGCTCGGTTTTCGGTTCCGGGTTGTCTTCATGCAGGCGGCGGAAGATTTCGTGGCGTTTGGCGGCGTTCATAAGGGATCGGATTTCACGGTGAAAAAGCGGCGCCCGCCGGCCAGCAGCAGGCCGAGCAGGATAAAGGCGCCGGGCGCGAGGGCGAACAATTGCAGGCCGCTGAAAGGCGTCAGGGCGAGCGCCCAGTGTGCGGCGTTGTGGCCGAACAGCCAGTCCATATGGGCGAACAGCGTGCCGCTGCCGAGGGCTTCGCGCAAGGCACCCAGCAGCAAGGCGGTCAGGGCGAAAACCAGGCCCGGTGCCAGGCCGGAGCCGGGGTGTTGCGGTTGGCCATGGGCAAGTTGCAGGCACGGCAGGATCAGCAGCGCGAGAAACGGCCCCAGCGCGCGATGCAGTTCGAAGGCGAGGGCCTGTAGCAGCAGCTCGGCGCAACTGAGCAGGGTGCAGATGCTCAGCAGGGCGGCCAGCCAATAGGCGCCGCCGTTAAGTCGCTTGTGCATGAACGCCAGCGCCAGCCCGAGCCCCGCCAGCAGCGGTAGCCCGACCAGCGCCAGGCCGAGGGCCTTGACCAGCAGGTCGCTGGCACCCAGCAGCGGCGCCAGGCCGAGCAGGCTGAACGGCGTGCTGAGCAGGCGTTTCATGGTGCTTGCTCCGCAGGGGGGGGAGCAAGTGCTGGCGCTGCGCGTCGAAGAAACTCAAGGCCTGCTGCACGGCTTTCACCACTGCGCGGGAGGTGACGGTGGCCCCGGCGATCTGGTCGAACTGGCCGCCGTCGGCCCGTACCCGCCAGTCCGGTTCTGGCGAGCTGCTCAGCGATTTGCCGACGAAGCCGCGCAGCCAGGGGCGCTTGTCGGCCTCGGTCAGATCGCCGAGGCCAGGTGTTTCACCTTGTTCGAGTACCTTCACACCGAGCAGCCGGCCCGCCGGGCTGACGGCTAGCAGCAGGCGAATCGGTCCTTCATAGCCGAGCGCCGTGGCCGGCAGCAGCACCGCGCTCGGTGCGCCTTGCCGGGTGGCCAGGTAGGCGAACCCCGGTGCGGGAGTGCCGAGCAGCTTGCTGGCGGGCAGGGCGATGGGGTGGGCGAGCGGATGGTTGTCGTAACTGCCAGCCGGCAACAGATCGAGCAGCGCGCGCTCGGCGGCGGCTTGGCGTTGCTGCTCGATGCGCGCGCTGAGCAACTGCTGGATGCCGACCACCAGCGCCAGTCCGAGGATGGCCAGCAGGGCCAGCGCCACGCCTTGGCGGCGGCTCATGGCGTGGCTCCCGCGCTGCGTGCGGCCAGGCGTTCCAGGCTTGGCACTGCGAGGTTCATCAGCAGCACGGCGAAGGCCAGGCCGTCCGGATAACCGCCCCAGGTACGGATGACATAGACCAGCACGCCGACGCCGACGCCGAACAGCAGGCGGCCTCGTTCGCTGCTGGCGCCGGACACCGGCTCGGTAACGATAAAGAAGGCGCCGAGCATGGTCGCGCCGGAAAGCAGGTGCAGCAGCGGCGAGCCGTTGGAGTCCGAGCCCGAGCCGTTCCAGCACAGCAGGCTGAGCACGAACAGCGCGCCGAGCATGCCCAGTGGCGCCTGCCAACGGATGACCCGCTGCTGCAACAGAAACAGGCCGCCGAGGAGAAAGGCCAGGTTGACCCATTCCGTGCCGCGGCCGCCGAACGTGCCGAATGCCGGGTGGCCGGCGAACAGCTCGTCAATGGTCAGGCGGTTGTTGTGCTTGAGGCTGTCCAGTACGGTTGCCTGGCTCCAGCCGTCCACCAGCCCGGAGCCGAAGCCGAACACCTGTTGCAGCGCCGCCGACAGGCCCTGGCCGCCGTCGGGCGCCGGCCATTGGCTGATCTGCACCGGGAAGGCCGCCAGGGCGAAGGCATAGCCGAGCATCGCCGGGTTGAACGGGTTCTGCCCGAAACCACCGAACAACGACTTGCCGAACAGGATGGCGAAGGCGCTGGCGGTCACGGCCAGCCACCAGGGCGCGTAGGGCGGCAATGCCAGGGCCAGCAGGGTGGCGCTGACCAGCGCACTGCCTTCGGCGAAGGCGCTGATGCCGAACAGGGATTGCGCGTGGTCGAGTGGTTGGTGGCGCAGCTGGCGTACCAGGGCTTCGCAGGCGAGGGCGGCGGCCAGGGCCAGCAGCAGTTGCAGCAGGCTGCCCCAACCGTACAGCCAGCACAGCGCCAATAGGCCGGGCAGGCAGGCCAGCAGCACCCGTTGCATGCTCGGGCTCGGGTCGAAGCGGGGCAGGTCGCTCACAGGCTTGCCTCTATGCAGGCGAGCGCTGGCCGTAAGCCGGGCAACTGGCTGGGGGCGCCAGCCGGACTATGCCGGGGCATATGCATGCAACTGCCGCTCGGCCTCGGCCAACCGGGCTCGGGCCTGGCTCAGGCTGTCCGCGTCGGTCTCGCGGCGGTGTTCCAGCTTGCTCACTTCGGCGCGGGCATAGGCCAGCTCGGTCTTGAGTGCGCGTAACTGCACATCGAGCGGTTGCTTGTCGGTGCGCAGCAGTTCTGGTGGCCGCTTGCCGCTGGCATCTTCGGCCGCGTGCAGGGCCTGTTCGGCATCCTTCAGGGCGGCGCGTAAAGGCTGCAGTTCGGCTTCCTCGGCGCCATTGCGTTCGGCGCTTTTCAGCTCGGCTCGGCGCACGGCAAGGGTGATTTTCGCCTTTTTCAGCGCGGCCTCACCGGCGTCGCTGGTGGTTGGTGCCTGGGCCGCCTGCAGGGCCGCCTGCGCGGCGAGGGCGGCGGCGCGCAGCTCGCTGACCTGGGATTCAAGCGCCGGCGTGCCATGGCTGGCCAGCTGCTTTTCGGCCTTGCTCAACGCGACCTGGGCCATGGCGGCCGCAATCTTCAAGCGCTTCTGCTGCTCGCTCAGGTTGCCAGTGGCGGCCTGTTGCGCCTTGACCCGCTCGATTGCCGTTTGGATCGGGTCGCTGGCTGCTGCGCTGTGCTGCTGTTCGGGGTGTGTCACGCGCGGGCTGCGGGCCTGGCGTTCGGCCTGTTTGCGCGCCTCTTCCCGTTCCAGGCGGGCCTGATGGGTTTCGAAGCGCTGGCGGAACTGGTCGGCGCGCTGGCGCTGGGCCTGGGCTGCGGGCTCGGGCAGCGGGAGGATATCGATGCAGTCCACCGGGCAGGGCGCGACGCAGAGCTCGCAGCCGGTGCATTCGTCGCTGATCACCGTGTGCATCAGCTTGGCCGCGCCGACTATGGCATCCACCGGGCAGGCCTGGATGCACTTGGTGCAGCCGATGCATTCGGCCTCGCGGATAAAGGCGATCTGCGGCGGGATCGGCGCAATCTCGGGCGGCAGTACCGGTACCTGCATCAGCTCAGCCAGGGCCTGGATGGTCGCCACGCCGCCGGGTGGGCACTTGTTGATCGCTTCGCCCTCGGCAATTGCCAGGGCGTAAGGCTTGCAGCCCGGGTGGCCGCACTTGCCGCACTGGGTCTGCGGCAGCAGCGCGTCGATGGCCTTGATCGGGATCAGGCTGCTCACGAGGCCACCAGCGCGTTGATGCCCATGCCGTTGAAACCGAGAAAGGCCAGGCCCATCAGGCCGGCGCCGATCAAGGCAATCGGCGCGCCCTTGAACGGTTCCGGCACATCGGCAGCTTCGATCCGCGCCAGCAGGTCGGCCAAGAGCGTCAGTGCCAGCCAGAAGCCCAGGCCGCCGCCGAGACCAAGGGCCAGTGCTGGTCCAAAGCCTGCTGTCGGCTGACTGGCCAGCAGCATCGCGCCGAGGGCCGCGCCGTTACCGAGCAGCAGCGGCCAGAGTCCGTCCTGGGGCAGCTGCGGGCGCAGGCGCGCCAAGAGTCGCAGACCCAGCCAGGTGAGCAGCGCCAGCAGAGGCAGGAAGATAAACAAGCGCAGGTAGGCGAGCGCGAATGGCTCGAGCAGCAGGCGTTGCAGCAGCCACGCCAGCGGGCTGGCGAGCAGGATCAGCAGGGCGCTGGCCGGGCCCAGCAGCCGCACGCGGGCGGAGCGTAAAACATCGGCGCCGGCGGGCAGCATCAGAACGAGGTTGTTGACCAGTGCTGCGCCGATCAGGGCGAGGAAGAGTTCGGTCATGACCGTACGCAGAGCCCGTTGAATGAGGTGAGTGAATTATCGTCGCTGGGTCGCGAAAGTGGTAATCGAGCGACAGTGCCCACCGAAGTGGGCTCGGCTCGTGATGGGTGCCAATCGCGAGCCGGGCCCGTTCCTACGCAGGCCGGCTTACTTGACCCGCTGGCCCGGCTTGGCACCGTTGTCGGGGCTGAGCAGGTAGATTTCTTCGCCGCCGGGGCCGGCAGCCAGGACCATGCCTTCGGATATGCCGAACTTCATCTTGCGCGCGGCCAGGTTGGCCACGTACAGGGTCAGGCGGCCTTCCAGCTTGCTCGGGTCCGGGTAGGCGCTCTTGATGCCGGAGAACACGTTGCGCTTGGCGTCGCCGATATCCAGGGTCAGGCGCAGCAGCTTGTCCGCGCCCTCGACGAACTCGGCTTTCTCGATCAGGGCGATGCGCAGGTCGACGGCCGCGAAGGCGTCAAAGCCAATCTCGGCAGCCAGCGGCTCTTTGCTCAGCTCGCCGTTACCAGCAGGGGCCGCGCTTTCGGTGGCGGCCAGGTCTTCTTTGGAGGCGTCGGTCATGGCTTCTACGGCTTTGGGGTCGATGCGGGTCATCAGAGCTTCAAAAGAATTGATCTTGTGATCAAGCAGTCGGTGCTCAAGGTCACTCCATTGAAACGGGGAAACGTTAAGAAACTGCTCCGCGTTTTTAGCGAGGTTGGGTAGTACGGGTTTTAAAAGCACGACTAGGTAACGGAACAAATTGATTCCGACAGTGCAAATTTCCTGCACTTTCTTGTGTGCCTGGCTACCAGGGCCAAGCGCTTTTGTTGTATTCCACGGTGCTTCCTCAGCGATCCAGGCGTTTGCTGTATCAGCCAGGAGCATGATTTCACGCATAGCTTTTGAGAACTCACGCTTCTCGTACGCTTCCGCAATGCTTGGGAATGCCTCCTCGTACTGTTTCCAAAGGGCATTCCCGTAAGTGTCTTCCGCCGCTAGGTAGCCAGTTTTAACCAGAGGATTGTCGATTTCAGGCAGTCGATGGATAAAACCGGCGCAACGGCTGGCGATATTCACCACTTTGCCCACTAGGTCGGAATTGACCTTCTGCACGAAGTCTTCGAGGTTCAGGTCGAGGTCTTCTACACCACGGCTGAGCTTGGTTGCGTAGTAGTAGCGCAGGTATTCCGGCGACAGGTGATCGAGGTAGGTGCGGGCCTTGATAAAGGTGCCGCGCGACTTGGACATTTTCTGCCCATTCACGGTCAGGTAGCCGTGCACGTTGATCCCGGTCGGCTTGCGGTAACCCGCGCCTTCGAGCATCGCCGGCCAGAACAGGGCGTGGAAGTTGACGATGTCCTTACCGATGAAGTGGTACAACTCGGCCGTTGAATCCTTATTCCAGAACGCGTCGAAATCCAGCTCCGGCGTGCGCTCGCAGAGGTTCTTGAAACTGGCCATGTAGCCGATCGGCGCATCCAGCCAGACGTAGAAGTATTTGCCCGGCTCGTCCGGGATCTCGAAGCCGAAGTACGGCGCATCGCGGGAGATGTCCCACTCTTGCAGGCCGGAATCCAGCCACTCGGCGATCTTGTTGGCCACGGCGTCCTGCAAGGTACCGCTGCGGGTCCAGGTCTTCAGCATGGCCTCGAAGTCCGGCAGCTTGAAGAAGAAGTGCTTGGAGTCCTTGAGCACCGGCACGGCGCCGGAGATGGCGGAGCGCGGGTCTTTCAGGTCGGTTGGCGCGTAAGTGGCGCCGCATTTTTCGCAGTTGTCGCCGTACTGGTCCTCGGTGCCGCATTTCGGGCAGGTGCCCTTGATGAAGCGGTCGGCGAGGAACATGCCTTTTTCCGGGTCGAAATACTGGGTCACCGAGCGGGTGGCGATATGCCCGGCGTCACGCAGCTTCAGGTAGATGGCCGTGGACAGCTCGCGGTTTTCGTCCGAGTGAGTCGAGTGGAAGTTGTCGAAGTTCACCAGGAAGCTGGCAAAGTCGGCGCTGTGCTCGGCCTTGACGTTGTCGATCAGCTGTTCCGGGGTGATCCCTTCCTTCTCGGCACGGAGCATGATCGCCGAGCCGTGGGCATCGTCCGCGCAGACATACACGCATTGGTTGCCGCGGTGCTTCTGGAAGCGCACCCAGATATCGGTCTGAATGTACTCGAGCATGTGGCCAAGGTGAATCGAACCGTTGGCGTAGGGCAGGGCGCTGGTGACGAGAATCTGGCGGGGCTCGGACATGGGGCTCGGCTACTGATCTGAATGAAACGGAGGTCGGCCACTATAAAGGCCCGGGGTTTTTTTTTCACCCGCTGAGGCTTGCTGGTTCTGCGCCTATTCAACGGCCCTTTGTAGGATCGGGCCATGCCCGCGACAAGCACCAACGCAAGAGCATCGCGGGCATGGCCCGCTCCTACAGGTTTTGCGCTTCAGCAGCAGGCGGCGCGCCAACACTAACCAGGGCATGATTCATGCGCGAATGGGGTGCCTGGAGTACGATAGCGGCCATCCGTTTCATGCCTGCCAGGATTCCCTTATGTCCACGATCACCCGCCAAGCAGTGGAAGCCGCGCTGCGTCAATACACCGACCCGCATTTGAACCAGGACCCGGTCAGCGCCGGCTGCGTGCGTGATATCGCCATCGACGGCGACCGCGTCAGTGTGCGGCTGGAGCTGGGGTATGCCGCCGGCCTGTTCAAGAGTGGCTGGGCGCAGATGCTGTCCATGGCTCTGGAAAACCTCGATGGCGTGGCCAAGGCCACGGTGCAGGTCGACTGCGTCATCGCCGCGCACAAGGCCCAGGCGCAGGTGCCGGCTTTGGCCAACGTGAAAAACGTGATTGCCGTGGCCTCCGGCAAGGGCGGGGTGGGCAAGTCCACCACCGCCGCCAACCTGGCGCTGGCGCTGGCCCGCGAAGGTGCCAAAGTCGGCATCCTCGATGCGGATATCTACGGCCCGAGCCAGGGCATCATGTTCGGCATCCCGCAAGGCACCCGCCCGCAGGTCAAGGACCAGAAGTGGTTCGTGCCGATCAAGGCCCATGGCGTTGAAGTCATGTCCATGGCCTTTCTCACCGACGACAACACGCCGATGGTCTGGCGTGGGCCGATGGTCTCCGGCGCCTTGATCCAGTTGGTGACCCAGACGGCTTGGGGCGATCTGGACTATCTCGTCGTCGACATGCCGCCGGGCACCGGTGATATCCAGTTGACCCTGGCGCAGAAGGTGCCGGTGGCCGGCGCGGTGATCGTCACCACCCCGCAGGACCTGGCGCTGCTGGATGCGCGCAAGGGCGTGGAGATGTTCCGCAAGGTCAATATCCCGGTGCTCGGCGTAGTGGAGAACATGGCCGTGCACATCTGCTCCAACTGCGGGCATGCCGAGCATCTGTTCGGCGAAGGTGGCGGCGAGAAGCTGGCGGCGCAGTACGGTGTCGACCTGCTGGTTTCCCTGCCGTTGTCGATGGCCATCCGCATCCAGTCCGATGGCGGCAAGCCGACCACCATTGCCGATCCCGAGAGCCAGATCGCCATGCTCTATCAGGAAGCGGCGCGCACCGTCGGTGCCCGTATCGCCCAGAGCGAGCAGGGCGCAGCGCCAATGCCGAGCATCAGCGTCAGCGACGACTGAGGGTGGCCCGGGGCCGGCGACCTGCCGGCCCCGACGCCTTGATTTTCAATCTCCGCCCCCGCCGCAACCGCCACTATCGCCAGCCGCTTCGCCCGAGCCGTCGCCTTCATAGCTATCGGTAGCCGTGCCGCTTCCGCCATCGGCACTGCTGCTGGACAGGTCGCTGCCGCAATGAATCACACCGCCCTCGCTGCCATTGGCCCCCAGTTTGCGCACGGACTCGCAGTCAGCGACATAGCTGAAGCCGTTGCTGATTCCGAGTTTGCCATCCAGGGCGAAGAGCAATGGCAGACGGGTCGGCGAGCGCGGGTTGATATTTTCTTCGCGACAGGCGTGCCACCAGCAGCGCCGCAGCCCTGCGTCACTCTGCTGCCGGCCATTGCCGAGCACCGCTGCGGGTGTGTGGTGCAGGAAACGGCCGAAGGCTTTCTGGCAAAACGCCTGATAGTCGTGGGTGTGGAGGATGAACGCGTGCCAGAGATCATCCGCGGCCTGTGACGGCATGGACACGTAGCGGTGTCCGCTCTTCAGGTAGGCCAGGAAAAACTGGCGCAGGCCCTGGGCGACCAGTTGGCAGTCTTTCAGCGTGAGTTGCGGGTGCTGCGCGCGCAACGGCTCGAACAGCCGTGGCGGCAAGCTGAAACTGCGGATGAAGGCTTCGCGGCGCAGCGCGTTCAGGGCCTGCTGGCGCCGCCAGAGGACTAGAGCAAGCAGCAGGCAGGGGATGATGACGAATGCGATCATGGGCGGGCTCTGAGAGCATGGCTGGGGCGCGCCCCAGCATGTTGCCAGGGCGTTCGAGGACGGACAGTGGCGCACTGAGCTGGATCGTTCAAGTGCGAAATCGCGGGTCTGGGCGCTGCGCCGCAGTCCTTGGTCGCACGACCGGCCACCGGGTGGTGGCGCCAGGCCTTTGCCCCGGAGCCTGCCTACCGGTAAGATTCGCGATCACTTTTCACCACCCTCACAGGACGCCCGCCATGAGCATCAAATCGGACAAGTGGATTCGCCGCATGGCCCAGGAACACGGCATGATCGAACCCTTCGTCGAGCGCCAGGTGCGCGGTGAAGGTGCCGATCGGGTGATTTCCTACGGGGTGTCCAGTTACGGTTACGACGTGCGTTGCGCCGACGAATTCAAGGTGTTCACCAACATCAATTCGGCCACCGTCGACCCGAAGAACTTCGATGAAAAGAGCTTCGTCGACATCAAGAGCGACGTCTGCATCATCCCGCCGAACTCCTTCGCCCTGGCGCGCACCGTCGAGTTTTTCCGTATTCCGCGTGATGTACTGACCATCTGCCTGGGCAAAAGCACCTATGCGCGTTGCGGCATCATCGTCAACGTCACGCCGCTGGAACCGGAGTGGGAAGGTCACGTGACCCTGGAGTTCTCCAATACCACCACCTTGCCGGCGAAGATCTACGCCAACGAAGGCGTGGCGCAGATGCTGTTCCTGCAGTCCGACGAAGCCTGTGAAGTGTCGTACAAGGATCGCGGCGGCAAGTACCAGGGTCAGCTCGGCGTTACCCTGCCGAAGGCCTGAGGTTCGCTGCGCATGAAAAAGCCGGGCATTTGCCCGGTTTTTTTATGGCTGTGTCTGCGTTAGCTGTTGCAACGCTGGAGGGCATGGCCACATTGCCTGCCTGCCTGCCTGCCTGCCTGCGTTGCTCGCTATGCTCGCGGGCCCCCCCCCGGCGAGGATGACGGTGCCAGGCAAACTTCCCCGTCAGGCTCGTCGTTCCCGCGAAAGCGGGAATCCAGTAAGCGGAAGGAGCGCTCGGTCTGAATGGCTGGCAACACTCAACTACGGCATGGCTTTTTCATGGCTGTTGCAAAGGCCAGGGAGCCTTGCTTGCCGTTGGCCGTGAGAGGTCGGCGGTGCTGGAGTCGTTCCGGGCAGCAAACGGCAGGCAAAAAAATAGGCGCCTAATAGTGGCGCCCGGAGAATCAAACGATGCACAGGTTCTGAGTGGCCTATGCCGGGAAAGTTCAAAAAATGATGTGATTTTGCCAGTATCGAGCGTTCCGGGCGCAGTGCGTGGCCTCGGGACATGCTCGAGCGGCTTTTGCGCGGGCAAAAGAAAGGGCGCCCGAAGGTGCCCTTAAAAAGATCTATGGAGTAAGTCCACTTACTCAGAGCGAACCGCCGAGGCTTTAGTTCAGCGGTGCTCGACGAACGGTCATTTGCCCGGTGTCAGCAGCAGGCGCTTGCTGCCGTAGGTCTTGTCCAGGTTCTGCGACTGGAACGGGAAGCTCATGTAGTGCCCCTTCAGCCAGGCGTCGATGCCGTCGGCGTAGTGCGGGCTGGCCGGGTTGCCGGACTGGCCAGTGCTGTTCACGCCGATCATCGGTTCGGCGCGGCCGAAGTCGACGACGATGCGCATGGCCGGAATCAGCCAGGTGTCGAAGTCTTTACCCCAGTGGTAGGCCGAGACGTTCAAGGTGGTGTGATCGCCGCCGGCCGGATAGGGGCCGCGGTCGAGGTAGCCCTTGAGCGCATTGATTCCGGCGCTGTCGCCACTGCTCAGGTATTTCGCCATTTGGGTGGTTTCGGTGGCCCAGGTGTAACTGTGCAATTTGCCCCACTGCCAGGCGTTGCGGTTTGCCCCGAGCTTGGCTTCGCAGAAGCTCACGGCGGCCGCCAGGCTGCGGGCGAGGATCGCCGGTTTGTCTTCCTTCTGCGCGGTTTTCAGGTCATCCCAGAACGGGCTGTCCTCGCGGCCGAGCAGGTGGTCGGCCTGGGCCGAGTAGGAGAGGTCGGCGGTCTGGACCAGCGCCTGCCAGGCCGGGTTGGTTTCCGGGCCCAGTTCGTCGAGGAAGGTCTGCCGCGCGCTTTCCTGCAGGAAGGCTTCATACAGCGCGGCATTCGCCGAATTTGCCGCCAGCGTACCGTCGAAGGCCAACAGTCGCTCATAGGCTTCGCGCGCTTTGGCGCGTTCGGCGGCTGGCAGAGTGTCGATGGCTTTTTTCAGCGGCTGGGCCATGCCAGGTGCTTTAAACATACCCTGCAGCTTGGCGACGAACAGCGATTTTTGGTCGTACTGCATGGCGATCATGCTTTGGCTGTCGTGTTTGCCGCTGCCGGCCAGCTCGGCGATGCGTTCGGCCCGTTCCGGGTAATACCAGGAGTTGGACAGCTGCATGCCATAGCCACGCGGTACGCTGCGCTGGTTGGCGCTGCCGAGCCAGCCTGCCGGCGGGTCTTGGTCGTAGGGGTGGAGCATCGCGTCGGCGTAGCCATCCCAGTCGTAGCGGCCATCCCAGCCGGGCGAGGGCAGCAGGCCGACGCCGGCGCGGCGGTTGGGGTAGCGGCCGGTGACTTGCCAGCCGATGTGCTGGGCATCGGCGAACACCAGGTTCAAGGGGATGGCGCGAATTTCCCGGGTGGCCTCGAAGGCCTGTTCGACCGACTGCGCGCGGGACAGATTGAAGAACGCATCGAGGCTCTTATCGTCGTCGAATTTCGCGCTTTGCAGCGCCAGGCCATAGCCGCTGGTCATCTCCATGGGTTGCAGCATGTGCTTGCGTTCACCGAGCACGCTGTTCAGCAACGGCCCGTGGCGGGTCTCGAAAATGCTTTCGCGGATCGGCCGCTGGCCCTTGATGAAAAAGGTTTCCTGGCGTTCGCGGGCTGGCTGCCACTTGCCGTCAACTTGGTAGTAGAGCGTGTTGCCCTGGCGTTTGATTTTCTCCAGGAACAGGTCCTGGTTATCGCCCATGACCATGGTCATGCCCCAGGCCAGTTTGCCGTTGAAGCCGGCGACCACGGCCGGGACGCCGGCGATGGAAACTCCGGCGGCCTGGAATTTCGGGGCGCGGATCTGCACGAAATTCCAGGCCGAGGGCATGGAAATCGGCAGGTGCGTATCGTTGGCCAGCAGGCTTTTGCCGCTGCGGCTGCGTTGCGGGGCGATGGCCCAGTTGTTCGATGCGGCGACACCGAGCATGTCGAGTTGGGCGATCTGGTCGGCGGCGGCGTTGACCGCGCTCAGCCCCTGGATCTGCCCGCCGAGAACCAGCCCTTTGAGCTTTTCGGCTTCTTCGAACGGTAGCGGTTCGTCCGGGTAGCTCGGCGTCAGCCAGGCCAGCTTGTCGGCACCGACTTTCTGCGCCAGTACCAGGGAGGCGATTTCTTCCTGCAGGTTCACGGCCAGGCCGAAGTTCATCAGACAGAACACCAGTACCGAGTCTTCCGGCTTCCAGTAGGCCGGCTTGTAGCCGGACTCGGCCAGGTCCATCGGCAGCTTGTTCTGGTAGCGGAACAGGTAGGCATTGACCCCGCGGGCGTAGACCTCGAAGAACTTCTTCATCCGGGGCGACGCGTTCTTGTACAGCACCTCAGCGCTTTGCTTGAGGTTCACCGCCCGCATGAAGCGGTCGATCTCCAGCGCGCCGGGACCAACCATCTCGGCCAGCCGGCCTTCGGCCATCAGGCGCATGCCGACCATCTGGCTCAGGCGGTCGCTGGCATGCACATAGCCGAGGGCGAACAGCGCGTCATGGAAGGTGGTGGTTTCGATCAGCGGCATGCCGAGGGCGTTGCGGCGGATCGATACGCTTTGCGCCAGGCCTTTCAGCGGTTGGATGCCGGAGGTGGGTGGCAGGCTGTCGGCATAGTGGCTGTCCAGCCAACTCTGGCAACCCGTGAGGCTGACCATGGCGGTGAGCGCGGCGGCGGCAGCGAAACGGGGAAGGAAGCGCTGAAAGGCTGGCGAAGCCATGGCGTGAAGCTCCTGCGGGCGGGGTGGCATTGGGCAGGCGCTACGTTAGTGAGGCGTCCGCCGCGGCGCAAGCGGCGACGGACGTGCTGTGCAGCTTTCTTATCGGTTTATGGCTTGGGCTGTGGCGGATTGACCTGTTCCACCAGCGCATAGGCGCGCTCGGTAGCCGGGCGCGCCTTGATTGCCGCGAACCAGCGCTTGAGGTTGGGGAAGTCGTCGAGGTTCTGCTCCTGCCACTGGTGCGGGACGATCCAGGGGTAGATTGCCATGTCGGCGATGCTGTAGCCGGCACCGGCGACGAATGCGCGA
The DNA here is from genome assembly GCF_057838565.1 of Pseudomonas sp. KH_027. Taxonomy (NCBI): domain Bacteria; kingdom Pseudomonadati; phylum Pseudomonadota; class Gammaproteobacteria; order Pseudomonadales; family Pseudomonadaceae; genus Pseudomonas; species Pseudomonas sp. KH_027. Next base: position 3,574,969 of record NZ_CM174470.1, on the reverse strand, counting down.
TCAGCCAGACGCTTATCCAGTACGCCATACAAACGGGCGGTTTCCTCCACATAGCGCTTGATCGCGTAGGGGATTTTTTCCGGGGCAAACCGGTTGAAATGGTGGTTCTGCCCGGCCATCGGGCCCAAGCCACCCATTTGCCAGAACAGCCACTGCAGGCATTCCTGGCGACCGCGCAGGTCGCTCGGGATGAATTGCCCGATCTTCTCGGCGAGGTAGAGCAGGATCGCCCCGGACTCGAACAGCGCCAGCGGTTCGCCGCCGTCGGCCGGTTCCAGGTCGACGATGGCGGGAATCTTGTTGTTCGGTGAAATCTTCAGATAGCCCGGCTGGAACTGCTCGTTCTTGCTGATATTGATCGGATGCAGGCGGTAGGGCAGGCCAGCCTCTTCCAGAAACAGGCTGATCTTGTGGCCGTTGGGGGTGGTCCAGTAATAAAGATCGATCATCGAGGCATCTCCGCACGGTGGGCGTGCTGCAGACATGGGCAGGACGGGTTCGCTTGGCTGTCTAAGCTGCCTGAGCTCGGCGCAGAAACCAACAGGCCCGCTGTATGCGGGCCTGGCGGAAGAACGAGCGGCGGGTCAGGCGCCGTGGCACTTCTTGAACTTCTTCGCACTGCCGCAAGGGCAGGGGTCATTGCGGCCCACGTCCTTCAGTGCGTTGCGCACCGGCTCCTGGTGGCTGTGGTTGCAGTCCGGGCCATGCACGTGGCCGTGATCATGATCGTGATGATGGTCGTGGTCATGCTGGCAGTCAGGACCGTGGACGTGGGGTTCTTGGCTCATGGGGGTACTACTCCGGAATAAAATCGCCGGGAATTATCTCGCCATTTCGCTTCAGGTGCACGCTGCGCCCGAACAGCAGGCCGGTTTTCACTTCACCCTGGAAGCGATAGCGGATCGGCTGGTCGGGATGATCGAGCAGTTTGACGATGGGTTTCAGGTGGCGCCAGAGGTTGGTGCGCACCGGTACTTCGAATATGTGGTGGCCATTGGCGGGTACGGTGAACCAGGCGTCGGACTCGCCTTCGGCCAGCTTCAGGTCGTTCAGGTACAGGCTGTAGTCCAGGCCGCGCACAGGCAGGCTCACGGAGTTCGGGTTGTCGATGCGAAAGCGCAGGACAAACTGTTGCTCCAGCAATTTAGCCTTGATGACATCCACTTTGATGAGGCGGACATCCGGGTCCTTGAATTCGCCTGTGAACCAGGTACCGCATCCTGCGAGGCCTGAAAGCAGGCCGGAAAACATCAATAGGCTGATAATTCTTATCATTTGCGCCTGGTACGGCATTTCAATACTCCGCTGACGCCCCAGTGTGTAATAAGCAACTGCTTGGCTGCAACTTGTTGTTTATGGGAAAAAACCTACGCCATACTGACGGCTGACTCGGACAGGAGTGTGACCATGAGCCGCTACGAGATTGCCTTTTCCGGGCAGTTGGTACCAGGTGCCCAGTTGGAACTGGTCAAAGCCAACCTGGCCAGGTTGTTCCAGGCCGATGCCCAGCGCATCGCCTTGTTGTTCTCCGGGCGCCGGCTGGTGATCAAGAACAATTTGGATGCCGCGGCCGCCGAGAAGTATCGCGTGACCCTGGAGCGTGCCGGCGCGTTGGTGGATGTGCAGTCCATGGACGTCGAGATCGAAGAAGTCGAGCTGGCGCCGCCGCCGGCTTATGACGCCGCACTGGCGGTGGTCGTGGCTCCGCAGGCCGCTGGAGCGGCGCCGGGTAAACTGGTGGTGGTGCCGCGCGATGAATATATGGCGGCGTTCGTCGATGTCGAGGCACCAGACTTCGGCATCGCTCCGCTGGGTGTCGACCTGCAGGACGACAAGCCCGAGCCGCTGGCGCCGACTGTCGATTTGTCGCAGTTCAGTCTGGCGCCGGCCGGCAGCGATATGGGCCAGGCCAAAGCAGGCCCCGCTGGCCCGCCGCCGGACACCTCGCACCTGAAGTTGCAGGAGTAGCACCACGAGGCCCGCATCAGCGGGCCTTGTCGATTCTGTGCGGCGCAGAGGTGGGCCTGGTGGGCATCAGCCGCTTAGATGAAGCCGGCGCAACACTTCTTGAACTTCAAGCCGCTGGCACAGGGGCAGGGGTCATTGCGCCCGGCCTTGAGCGCTACAGTGGAGTCGATGAAGTACCAGCGCCCGTCGTTCTGCACGAAGCCCGAGCGCTCACGGTGGCTGTGTTCGCCCGCGCTGTCGTGCCAGCGAGCGGTGAAGGTGACGAAGGCGTGCTCCGGCTTGCCGCCATGCACCTCGGCACTTTCCACCTCGAGGCCGAGCCAGGTGCTTTGCAGGCTCCAAGCCCGTATGGCGTCGGCATCCAGCCCAGTCTGTTGCGCGGGCAGAGTGGTGGCCACCAGGTAGTCGATCAGGCCTAGCACATAGGCGCTGTAGCGCGAGCGCATGAGGGTTTCGGCGCTCGGCGCCGGTGTGCCGGAGTGGTAACGGCCGCAGCATTCGTCCAGGTGATTGCCACTGCCACAGGGACAGGCCGGAGTCATGGGCTTACCACCAGTACTTGCCGAAGTTTTGCGGATTGGCCCAGAACTTGGCGTTCAGCCAGTCGGGCACCTGTTTGTACTCGCGCAGATCGTAGGTGAACAAGGTCACGGTCTGTTCGGCGCGGCGGAAGCGTTCACTGGCTTGCAGGGCCAGGGCGAACAAGTCGGTGTCTTGCCAGCCGCAGGCGTCGAGGTCGATCAATACGGCCAGGCGGCTGGCATTGAGGTTGCGAATGCCGCCGAGCAACTCCAGGCCGGTGCGTTTTGGCAGGTGCTCCAGGCAGTCGGCGATCACCGCCAGGTCGAAACGCCGGGCGGCCAGGTCTGCCGGGAGCGGGCCGGCAGCCGCGTGAGCGAGTTGGCTATCGGGGTGTGCGCGCTGAAACGCTTCCAGTGCCGGCAGATCGCTAGCACCGACCAGCAGTACGCTGTCAGGGGTATAGCGATCGAGCAGGGCAGCCAGTGCTTGCTGCGGCGTGCGCGAAGAAAAACTCTCAGTCATCGAAAATCCTCGATCATGTTCGAGAAGACTAGCGTGGTGCGATGATACGGCCTAGTCCTGGCGGATTTTAAAAGTCCCGTCTTTACTTCCATGGAGTCGGTTTGAACCGATCCTATGAGGAGACTTTGCATATGAGCATTACAAGGACCGCATTACCCCTGATTTTGGTGACTGGTGTTTTGACCGGTTGCGCCGGTGTGCAAAAGACCGACTGGCCAGTTTGTGCGGCAGTCGGGGGCGTGGGTGGCGCGGCGTTGGGCGCCATCGAGAGCAGTTCCTGGGCGGGTTGGGGCGCGCTGATCGGTGGTGGTACGGCCGCCGCCTACTGCTGGGTGCATGGTGCGAGCGAGGAGGTGGCTGTCGTCGAGGAAGTAGTCGTAGTCGAGGAAGTGGTGGAGCCTGAGGCCGCACCGGTGCGCGTCGAACTGGACGTGAAGTTCGACTTCGACAAGTCGAAAGTCAAAGAAGAAAGCTATGGCGACATCAAGAACCTGGCTGACTTCATGAACCAGTACCCGGCCACTTCCACCTCTGTTGAAGGTCACACTGACTCCGTCGGTCCTGACGCTTACAACCAGAAGCTCTCCGAGCGCCGCGCAAACGCCGTTCGTGAAGTGCTGGTCAACCAGTACGGTGTTGGCGGCGAGCGCGTCAACGCTACCGGTTTCGGCGAGTCCAAGCCGGTTGCGGATAACGCTACCGCTGAAGGTCGGGCCATCAACCGCCGCGTGGAAGCGGAGGTCGAAGCCAAGCCGTAACCCGCGTCTCGCTTGGGTAGCACACCCTCTAGGAGGGTCGCTTGTGCAACCCGGGCGGCGGGTCTTTACTCCTGAGTTACCGGCATTCGCCGGTGACTCAGGAGATCCTCACCATGAGAACTTCATTCTCACGGGCCGCGGTACCCCTTCTTCTGGTCAGCAGTATTCTTTTTGGTTGCGCCTCGACTTCCAGTACGGGAGGTGCGGTGATCAACCAGGGGAACTGGCCCATTTGCAGTGTGATTGGCGGCTTGGCCGGTGGCGGCTTGGGCGCAATCGAAAGTTCAGCCTGGGCAGCCGGTGGTGCTGCGATCGGCGCGTTGACGGGCGGGTTGATCTGCTACGCGCAAGACGGTGACGACGACGGCGATGGCGTTTTCGACCGCCGTGATACGTGCCCGGACACCCCAGCCGATACCCCGGTCAATTCCAGCGGCTGCCCACTCCCGCAGTACCCGGAGGCAGCACCCGAGCAGGTTGCGGCGGTGCAGGATGAGGTTATCGTGTTGAGCGACCTGGGCAATGTGTTGTTCGCATTCAATTCAGCCGAGCTGAGTGCGCAAGCCAAGGAGCTGCTGGCGGATGTCAGTAATCGGTTGACCAGCGCCAACCTGATCAGTGTCAAGGTTGCCGGGCATACCGACAGCGTTGGCTCGGATGCCTATAACCAAGACCTTTCAGAGCGGCGGGCGCAGAGTGTGGCGGATTTCCTGGTGAGCCAGGGAGTGCCGGCCAATAAGGTCACGACCATCGGTTACGGGGAAAGCCAGGCAGTGGCGGACAATGCAACCGATGCAGGACGTGCGCAAAATCGTCGGGTCGAGTTGCATGTCGACCGCTAATGCTTGAGTGTTTGAATGCTGCGGGGGCTGGTATGGCCCCCATGGTTTTTTCCGAGGACGCTAGTCTCGTTTACCCCGAAGCAGTTAAGGTGCGGCAAAGCCACACAATAATAAGCAGGGGGGCGCAATGAAGATGTTTCTGGGGTTGGGTAAGGTATTGACCGGGTTGTTCTGGTTGCTGGTGTTGGTCAATTTGTCGAGTCCGTTCGCAAAGCCTTTCGATCTACTGCTCTCTCTCGTCGGTGGCGTGATTCTGCTGGCCCATCTGATCGAGTTGAGCCTGTTCGCCAACCGTTTCCGGGATCGTCCGCAGCCTGGGCTGGATCGCCTGCAGGTATTGCTGTTCGGCGTATTTCACCTGCTTTGTTTGCCGGCGCCGAAGAAGGAGGCCGAGTATGCGTAAGCTCTGTTTGCTGGCCTTGCTGTGCAGCCCGCTGGTGCAGGCGGACGTGCAGGTCACGGTGGCGTCCAACTCACTCCTGCGGTTGCCGACGACCACCAGCGTGCTCCTGCTGGATCGGTTGGAGGTCGCCGATTACGGCACCCTGTTGATCCCCGCGAACGTGAATGAAATCCGTGTCGGTGAGTTGCGCCTGGGGCGTGACGCGCGCCTCTCGATTGCGCCGAGCGAGCAGGCGTTTCGCCTGGAGGTGACGCGGGCCGAGCTTGGCGCCGGCAGCCATATCAACGCCCGCGGAACCAAAGGCACGGCGCAACAGCCGGCAACGGCGGGGCGTAACCTGAGCTTGCGCTTCGAGAGCGTCACGCTGGCCGAGTTGACGGTGGATGCCCGTGGCGGCGTCGGTGCGCCGGGTTATCGTGGCCTGGATGGCGCCGATGGCGATGCGGCGGGTTGCGCCTGGGGTCAGGCCAGCCGTGGGTACGACGGGCAGAACGGCGGCAATGGCCATAGCGGTGCTGCCGGTGGCCAGGTTCGCCTGGAAGTGCCCGAGCAGTTCCCCGAGCAGTCGTTGCATGTGCGCCTGGATGGCGGGGCCGGCGGCGCTGCGGGGGTGGCCGGTAGTGGTGGCGCGGGAGGCGCGTCCAAGGGCTGTCTGCTCTATCGTGTCGAGGGCGCTCGTGCGGGGCGCGCAGGCCAACCTGGCGAGCCAGGGGCCAGTGGCAGCGCCGGCAGTTTCAATCTGGTGCGCTTCGGCCAGGCGCCCAGCAACTGATGGCGGGTGCCGCCGCGTGCCGGGCAACTGGCCCGCACGCGGTTGCAGCCCGTCTGCTTCAGCTGTTTAGCTCAAAAACTCGGCCGGGCGGCGGCAATTGCCACCAGCGTCAAACCGATCAGCAGGTTGAAGCCCACCAGGCGGCGAATCCGCCCCAGTGCGGCGCCAGCGTTCGGCCAGTCTTCGGCCGTCACCGCACGGCGCAGCTCCGGCAGTTGCAGGGCCTGGACGCGAATGAATAGCGCGACCATGGCGATATACAGCCCCATCATGATCTGTACGTAACGCGGCGCGGCCTCGAAGCCGGCAAAGCGCAGCTGCAGCATGCCGACCCCGCTGATCGGCAAGACCAGCACCGCCAGCCAGACCCAGACGAAGAAGCGTGGAAAAACCTCGGCCCACAGTTTCAGCCGGGCAGGGGCTTCGAGCGCGCTGACAGCGGCTGGGCGCAGAACCATCCAGGCGAAGAACATGCCGCCGACCCAGATCAGGGCGGCCAGCACATGCAAGGCGTAGACAAAAGCATAAGCGGTCATTCGGTAATCTCCGGTCGGGCGCGCTATCATAGCCGCCCGGTTGAACTACTGAAAATTTATCCAGCCTTCTGGCGCCCGCAGACTCCATGCTCAGTACCGAACTCAAATCCCAGATCCAGGGCGCTTACTCCCGCTTTCTCGAAGCGAAAAGCCTCAAGCCACGCTATGGCCAGCGTTTGATGATCGCTGAAATCGCCAAGGTGCTGGGGGCCATCACGGTCGATGATGAAAACCGGCGCAACAGCGACCCCGCAGTGGTGGCCGTGGAAGCCGGTACCGGCACCGGCAAGACTGTGGCTTACAGCCTGGCGACCATCCCTCTGGCCAAGGCCGCGGGCAAACGCCTGGTGATCGCCACCGCCACGGTGGCCCTGCAAGAACAGATCGTGTTCAAGGACCTGCCCGAGGTGATGCGCAACAGCGGGTTGAACTTCAGCTTCGCCCTGGCCAAGGGGCGCGGGCGGTATCTGTGCCTGTCCAAACTCGACATGTTGCTGCAGGAAGGCGAGGCGCAGAGCGCCACTGCCCAGTTGTTCGCCGAAGAAGGCTTCAAGATCGAAGTGAATGAGGGTAACCAGAAACTCTTCACGCAAATGGTCGAAAAGCTCGCCGGGAACAAATGGGATGGCGACCGCGACAGCTGGTCCGACGCCCTGGAAGACGCCGACTGGGCGCGCCTGACCACCGACCACAGCCAGTGCACCAACCGCCATTGTCCGAACTTCCAGCAGTGCGCCTTCTATAAGGCGCGCGAGGGCATGAGCAAGGTCGATGTGATCGTCACCAACCACGATATGGTGCTGGCGGACTTGGCCCTGGGGGGCGGCGCCGTGCTGCCGGACCCGCGCGACACGCTGTATGTGTTCGACGAAGGCCATCACCTGCCGGACAAGGCCATCGGCCACTTCGCCCACTACACCCGCCTGCGCTCCACGTCGGACTGGCTGGAGCAGACTGCGAAAAACCTGACCAAACTGCTGGCCCAACACCCGCTGCCGGGCGATCTCGGGCGTTTGATCGAGCAGGTGCCTGAGTTGGCGCGCGAAGTGCGCACGCAGCAGCAGTTCATGTTTAATGCCTGCGAGCAACTGGCGGACTTCAAGGCCGGCGAAGACATGGAAGGCCGCGAACGGCCGCGCCATCGTTTCGCCGGTGGCCTGGTGCCCGAGCATTTGCGCGAGATGGGCATCGAGCTGAAAAAAGGCTTTTCCCGCCTGACCGACGTTTACACCCGGCTGACCGAACTGCTCAAGGAAGCCATGGATGGCGAGGCCGCCATCGGCATCGCCAGCCACCAGGCGGAGGAGTGGTACCCGCTGTTCGGCAGTTTGCTGGCGCGAGCCCAGGGCAATTGGGAACTGTGGACGGCGTTTACCGTGGAAGACCCGCAAGACAGCCCGCCCATGGCGCGTTGGCTGACCCTGGCCGAGAGCGGCGCGCTGTTCGATATCGAGGTCAATGCCAGCCCGATCCTGGCGGCCGAGACCCTGCGGCGCAATCTGTGGAATGTCGCTTATGGCGCCCTGGTGACGTCGGCGACTCTGACCGCGCTGGGCACCTTCGACCGCTACCGGATGCGCGCCGGCCTGCCGAAAGTGGCGGTCACCGCCGTGGTGCCGAGCCCCTTCCATCACGCCGATGCCGGCGTGCTGCGGGTGCCGGACCTGAAGGCCGACCCGCGGGATGCCGCCGCCCACACCGCGGCGATCATCCGCGAGCTGCCGACCCTGGTCGAAGGTTCGCGTGGCACCCTGGTGCTGTTCTCCTCGCGCAAGCAGATGCAGGAAGTCTTCGATGGCCTGGAGCGCGACTGGCGCAAGCGGGTATTCATCCAGGGCAACCTGTCCAAGCAGGAGACCCTGAACAAGCACAAGGCGCGGGTCGACAGCGGCGAGTCCAGCGTACTGTTCGGCCTGGCCAGCTTCGCCGAAGGGGTCGATTTGCCCGGGGCCTATTGCGAGCATGTGGTCATCGCCAAGATTCCCTTTGCCGTGCCGGACGACCCGGTGGAAGCGGCGCTCTCCGAATGGATTGAAGCGCGCGGCGGCAACCCCTTCATGGAAATCGCCGTGCCGGACGCCTCGTTGCGGCTGGTCCAGGCCTGCGGCCGGTTGCTGCGCACCGAAGAGGATCGCGGCACCATTACCTTATTGGATCGGCGAGTGGTCACACAGCGTTACGGCAAGGCGATCTTGAATGCCTTGCCGCCGTTTCGCCGGGAAATTGCATAAGGCACGGGTTTGCTTGGCATCATTGCCCAAGTCCGTTGTCTATTGGCTGGTTGTTTAGGAGAGCCTGTCACATGATTCGCCGTTCACTGCCTGGTGTTTTCGCGCTGTTGTTCGCCGCGCCGTCGCTTGCCGCGCCGGCCGAGCAGCAGACGCTGTTCAATTTTGTCAGCCCCGCCGATGTGGTGCAGGTGACGACGCAAAATGCCAGCCTGCCTTCTCTGAGCGCCGAACTCGGGGCCGAAAGCGAGCCGCTGCGGCGGGTCACCTTCAACCCGAGCGACAACCCGAGCCTGCGGTTGACGCCGCAGAACGGCCAGTGGGACTGGTCGCAAGCGAACGTCATGAGCCTGCGCATTCAAAGTGCGATGGACTGGGCATTGACCCTCGATGTGCGCATCGAGAGTGCTGATGGCAAAGTCCTCACCAGTCGTATCGCGCTGCCCGCCGGGCCGGCGCAAACGCTGCTGGTGCCGCTGCATGCCACATCGCCCCGCGCCCAGGGCATGCGTGCCGGCCCGCCGATGCCCTGGACGAAGGATGGTCAGCGGCTGCTGCTGGCGAGCACTGTCGAAGGTGAGCTGGATGCCAGCAAAGTCACCGCCGTAAGCCTCTCGCTGAGCAAGCCGGATGTCGCGCAAAGCATTCTGCTTGGGCGTTTTGGTGTGCGTGTCGGCGACGATACCGAGCAGGCGCTGTTTACCGGCATCGTCGATGCCTACGGCCAGTACACCCGTGGCCAGTGGCCGGAAAAGGTCAATAGCGATGCGCAACTGAAAGCCGCTGCGGCCAAGGAAAAGGCTCAGTTGCAAGAGTGGCGGGCGAATCGACCGAAACAGGATCAGTTCGGCGGCTTGCTCGGCGGCCCGGAGTTCAAGGCCAAGGGCTTCTTCCGCACCGAAAAGCGAGACGAGCGCTGGTACCTGGTCACGCCCGAGGGCCATCCGTTCTATTCCCTGGGCGTCAACGCCGTGACTGCCGCGGACAGTGCCACCTATGTGGAGGGCCGTGAGGCCATGTTCACTGCGCTGCCGAAGGCGGGCGATGCGCTGGCCGCGTATTACGGCAGCGGCAATCACCACAGCGATACGGGTGCGGCCAAAGGGCGCAACTTCGACCAGGGCCGTTGGTTCGACTTCTATGGCGCCAACCTGCAGCGCACCTACTCCGAACGCGAGTGCGAGAAGGCCCCGGCCGCGAGTGATGCAGCCGCTGCAGAGAGCAGCGCCCCAGCCCCGACAGCCGAACAACCGACGGCGGTCGCCAAGGCTGAGCGGTGCCCGAGCACGCGCTTTGATCTCGAACGCTGGACCGGTCATACCCTCGAGCGCCTGCAGGCCTGGGGTTTCAATACTGTCGGCAACTGGAGCGAGCCCGCGCTGGGTGCCGAGAAGCGCGTGCCCTATACCATTCCGTTGTTGATCAGCGGCGATTACAAAACCATCAGCACCGGCCTCGATTGGTGGGGCGGCATGCCCGATCCTTTCGATCCGCGTTTTGCCATGGCCACTGAGCGCGCGGTGGCGATTGCCGCCCGCGACCACCGTGACGACCCTTGGCTGCTGGGCTTTTTCGCCGACAACGAATTGGGTTGGGCCGGCCCGGGCGACGACCCCAGAGCACGCTATGCGTTGGCGTATGGCACGTTGCGGCTGACCACTGACGTGCCGGCGAAACGCGCCTTCCTCAAGTTGCTGCGGGATAAATACCGTAACCAGCAGGGCCTCTCGAAAGCCTGGGGCATTGGGCTGTCGGCCTGGGAATTGATGGAAGACCCGGGTTTCGAGGCGCCTCTGCCCAGCCCCGAGTACCCGGCCATCGAGCAGGATTTCCAGAACTTCCAGCGGTTGTTTGCCGACACCTACTTCAAGACCATCGACGACGCCCTCGACTGGCACGCACCCAATCATCTGCTGCTCGGCGGGCGCTTCGCCGCCAGTAACCCGGAGGCGGTGGCTTCCTGCGCGCAGTATTGCGACGTGTTGAGCTTCAACTTCTACACCCGCGAGCCGCAACAGGGGTATGACTTCGCCGCGCTACGGGCGCTGGACAAGCCGCTGATGGTCACTGAGTTCCACTTCGGCTCCCGTGATCGTGGGCCCTTGTGGGGCGGGGTGACCGAGGTCTACAAAGAGGAAGAGCGCGGCCCGGCCTATGCGCATTTCCTGCAGAAGGCCTTGGCCGAACCGTCGATCGTCGGTTTGCACTGGTTCCAGTACCTCGATCAACCGGTAACCGGCCGCCTGCTCGACGGTGAAAACGGTCACCTGGGCCTGCTCGGCATCACCGATCGACCGTTCCAGGGCTTTGTCGAGGCGGTACGCAAGGCCAACCTGCAAGTCGCCAAAACCCTGCTGGCCGCGCTCGCCAAAGCGCCGCAAGCGGCCAAGCCGGCTGCCGCGGAAAAACCGTCGCAAGCGCCCGCTGCGGCTCAGCCTGCGAGCAAGCCCGAGCCCCAACCGACCAAGCCGTAAGCCCCACTCGCGGCGCCGAGCCTGCCTTTGGGTAGGTTCACAAAGGCGCCGCGGGCGGGAACAATGCGACCACTTCGTTGATGCCTCGATTGTTGAATATCCGGGTGTCCAACCCTTCGCTCAAGGAGCCTAGTGTGCAGATTCAGGGCTATTTCGACCTTAATTTCGAAGCAGTGAAAGCGGCTTTCGCCGCACTCTTCGATGACCCGCAGGAGCGCGGGGCGGCGCTGTGCATCCAGGTCGAGGGTGAGACGGTCATCGACCTCTGGGCCGGCAGCGCCGACAAAGCCGGCGAACAGCCCTGGCACAGCGACACCATTCTCAACCTGTTCTCCTGCACCAAAACCTTCACGGCGGTTACGGCCTTGCAGTTGGTCGCCGAAGGCAAGCTGCAACTGGATGCGCCGGTTGCAACGGTCTGGCCGCAGTTCGCGGCGGCCGGCAAGGAGCGGATCACCCTGCGCCAGTTGCTCAGCCATCGTGCCGGGTTACCGGCTTTGCGCGAGTTGCTGGCGCCGGAAGCGCTGTATGACTGGGGCACCATGACTGCGGCGCTGGCCGCCGAGCGGCCCTGGTGGACGCCCGGCGAAGGCCACGGCTATGCCGCGATCACCTATGGCTGGCTGGTCGGTGAGCTGCTGCGGCGAGCCGATGGGCGTGGGCCGGGCGACTCCATCGTGGCGCGCACCGCAGCGCCGCTGGGGTTGGACTTTCACGTGGGGCTGGCGGACGAGGAGTTCTACCGGGTCGCGGAAATTTCCCGGGCCAAGGGCAACTTCGGCGATGCGGCCGCGCAGCGCCTGCTGAAAACCATGATGAGCGAGCCGACCTCGATGAGCACGCGGGCCTTTACCAATCCGCCGTCGATCATGACCAGCACCAACAAGCCCGAATGGCGGCGCATGCAGCAGCCGGCGGCGAATGGCCACGGCAACGCCCGTAGTCTGGCTGGCTTCTACGCCGGCCTGCTGGCAGGGCGTTTGCTCGACACTGAACTGCTCGGCGAACTGACGCGCGAACACAGTGTTGGCGAGGACAAGACCCTGCTGACGCAAACCCGTTTCGGCCTCGGTTGCATGCTCGACCAGCCGACGGTAGCGAACGCCACCTATGGCCTCGGGCCGCGTGCCTTTGGTCATCCGGGCGCCGGCGGCTCTATCGGTTTTGCCGACCCCGAGTGTAAGGTGGCATTCGGTTTTGTCACCAACACCCTCGGCCCTTACGTATTGATGGATCCGCGCGCGCAAAAGCTGGCGCGGGTGTTGGGTGAGTGCCTGTAGGGCAGCCGACTTGCAGTGTCATCAACAGGGATTCGTTAGGGGGAACTGGCCGCTAACGCCAGTCCCAACGCCTGTTCGTGCGGGCCCGCTGACCCGTTTTTCAATTATTTTTCGTTTGGGGTTCCAATGTTTTCTACCAAGCCTGTCGCTCTCGCTCTGTGTGTCGCCCTCACCGGTTGTGCCCATTCATCAGACGCTACCGAAGCCAAAGCCAGCCAGGGCTGGTGGCCGTTCGCGAGCAAGCAGGAAGCGCCGAAGAAAGTTGTCGCCATGCCGGACCCCAAGATCACTCAGGCGTGGCTGGACGAGTACGAGCCGCGTCTGCGTGAAGCGCTCAAAGGCAGCAAGTTCGAACTGGAGCGCCGCGAGAATCTGCTGGTGGTCACCGCGCCGGTTGATTCGGCGTTCAATGCCGATCGGCCGAACATGCTGCTGCCCATCACCCTCGGGCCATTCAGCCGGATAGCCAAGATTGTCGAAGGCGACAAGAAAGTCGCGGTGCTGATCCTCGGGCATGCCGACAGCTCGGGCAACGAGGTGCGTAACCGTGAGCTCAGCCTGGAGCGGGCGCGGGCGGTGACGGCGATTTTCCGCCTCAGCGGTTTGAAGGGTAATCGTTTGATGGTCAAGGGTTTCGGTTCGTACTTGCCGCGTGCCGCCAACGACAGCCAGGAAGGGCGCGCGCTGAACCGTCGGGTCGAGATCATGCTGACCGCGCAGGCCACCATGTCGGCCCTGTTGGCGAAGTACAGCGAACCAGCGGCCCTGCCTGCCAGCGCCGCCATCGTGCAGAGCGAGCCGAAGCCCGTCGCACCGGCAAAAGCCAAGTCGACTGCGACCAAGAGCAAGCCTGTGGTGGCGGCCAAGACCACGCCAACCAAGGTTGCCAAAGCCACGCCGGTGGTGCAGAAAACAGCCAAAAGCAAGCAAGTGGTCGCTGTCGAGCCGGCGGCCAAGCAATAGTCTCATTCCGGAAGATGCGTGATGACCAAGAGCCTGGCCGATATGCGCCGCGACTACACCCGCGATGGCCTCACCGAAGCGCAAGCGCCGGCTGAGCCGTTTGCGTTGTTCCAGCAGTGGTTCGCCGACGCGGTGAGCACCGAGCAGGCGCCGGTCGAAGCCAATGCCATGACCCTGGCGACAGTCGATGAACAAGGCCGCCCGCATTGCCGGGTGCTGTTGCTCAAGGCGCTGGATCAGCGCGGTTTCACCTTCTTCAGCAACTACGAGAGTGCCAAGGGCAAGCAGTTGGCGGCCCGGCCGTTTGCCGCCATGACCTTCTTCTGGCCGACCCTGGAGCGCCAGGTGCGCATCGAGGGCACGGTGGAACGGGTCAGTGCGTTGGAGTCCGACGCCTACTTCCAGGTGCGCCCCTTGGGTAGCCGCCTGGGCGCTTGGGCTTCGCCGCAGAGCCAGGTGATCGCCGATCGTGCCGAGCTGGAGAGCCTGCTGGCGCAGACCGAACAGCGCTTTCTCGACCAGGCTCCGCATTGCCCGGAGCACTGGGGGGGCTATCGGTTACTGCCCGAGCGCATCGAGTTTTGGCAAGGCCGTGCAAGCCGGCTGCATGACCGCCTGAATTACCGTCTGCAGGACGCCGTCTGGCTGTGTGAGCGTTTGGCGCCCTGAGCAGCCGGGGTTAGCTGTCCGCAGGCTGAATAAAATGGATTTTTATTGCGTCTACCGTGACAGCAGTAGGCGCCACGGAGTCTAATAGGTAATGGAACTTTTTGGAGAAATGCTATGCGTAAGTCTGTCCTGTTGACCGCTTCGTTCACCGCACTGGCGTTGGCCTTGAGTGGTTGCCAGTCCAGCCTGACCGGCGACTCCTACTCGCGTGACGAAGCGCGTACCGTGCAAACCGTGCGTATGGGCACCATCGAATCCCTGCGCCCGGTGAAGATCGAAGGCTCGAAAACTCCCATCGGCGCTGGCGCCGGTGCGGTAGTGGGCGGGATCGGGGGCAGCACCATAGGCCATGGTCGTGGCAGCGCGGTGGCGGCGGTGATTGGGGCTGTGGCGGGCGGTTTGCTGGGCGCGGCGACTGAAGAGGGTTTCACCCGCACCCAAGGCGTGGAAATCACCGTGCGTGAAGACGACGGCACCATGCGTGCGTACGTGCAGGGCGTGCAAGAGAATGAAGTCTTCCGCGTCGGCGATCGAGTACGCATCATGAGCGTCAACGGCACCAGCCGCGTCGCTCACTAAGCCTTCGTTCGAAACGAAAAAGCCGGCCCGGCAGTTGCTGCGGGGCCGGCTTTTTTCTGCCTGCGATTCAGCCTTTTTTGCGGCTGGCCATGGCGGTAATGGCATAGCCGAGCACGGCGGCCAGGAATGAGCCGGTCAGGATGCCGACCCGATCCATCCCGACGTATTCGCTGACGCCTGGCGCAAAGGCCAGTGAACCGACGAACAGGCTCATGGTGAAACCTATGCCACAGAGTACCGCGACGCCGAGCACCTGACCCCAGTTGGCGCCGGCGGGCAATTTGGCGATGCGGATTTTAATCGCCAGCCAGGTCAGGCCGAACACCCCGAGGGTTTTGCCCAACAGCAAACCCGCCGCGATCCCCAGGGGCACCGGGTGGGTAAAGCTGGCGAGGCTCAACCCGGCCAACGGCACCCCGGCGTTGGCGAAGGCGAACAGCGGCAAAATGCCGAACGCCACCCAGGGATGCAGCGCATGTTCCAAGGCCAGCGCCGGCGATGGCTGGTCATTGGCGGGGCGCAAGGGAATGGTAAAGGCCAGCGCCACCCCTGCCAGCGTGGCATGCACACCGCTTTTCAATACGCAGATCCAGAGGAACAGGCCGACCACCATATACGGCCCGAGCTTGCTCACCCCCAACCGATTCATCAGCACCAGGATGGCCAGGAAGCTGGCGGCCAGGATCAGCGACAGGGTCGACAGTTCGTTGGAGTAGAACAGCGCGATGACGATGATGGCGCCGAGGTCGTCGATGATTGCCAGGGTCATCAGAAACAGTTTCAGCGACACCGGTACGCGTTTGCCGAGCAGGGCCAGTACGCCGAGGGCGAAGGCGATATCGGTGGCCGTCGGAATCGCCCAGCCACTGACCGCCGCCGGGGTCTGATAGTTCATCGCCCAGTAGATCAGCGCCGGAACGAGCATCCCGCCGATGGCGGCGGCACCCGGCAGGACGATCTGCGAAGGCTGCGCCAAGTGGCCTTCCAGCACCTCGCGCTTGACCTCCAGACCAATGATCAGGAAGAACAGCGCCATCAGCCCGTCGTTGATCCACAGCAGCAGGGGCTTGGCGATTTTCAGCGCCCCGACCTGCGCCACCACGGGGGTGTCGAGCAGGCCGTTGTAGAGGAACGCCAGGGGCGAGTTGTTGATGGTCAAAGCCAGCACGGCGGCAGCGATCAACAGCAGGCCACTGGCAGCTTCCAGCTGGAAGAAGCGGGTGAGGGCGCGACGCACGGACAAAATCGGTCTCCTGGTCTGAATCGAGGGAGGTTAACCCTACCCTGCTAAGCCGTTTCATAAAACAAAAACTATATTCTTTTTAGTTATATGAGGGGGCGGCTAAGCCCGGCTTCAACCCTGTTCGGCTGGTAGCGTAACAGTTCCGTGGAGGATAGCCGCTGCACTGTGACTGTGCGGGTGTGAGGTGGCTTCCTATACTGGCGGCCTTAGGGTGGAGGTTTAGTGTGCAACAGCGCGAAGGTCAGGTTGTGGCTCGGCTGTGTCTGGTTTTGGCCATGGCCTTGTGGGGCAGCTCTTTTATCGCCTTGAAGCTGGCCTTCCAGGAGATAGCGCCCATGTGGGTGATTTTCGGCCGCATGCTGTTCGGCAGCCTGGTATTCCTGCTGGCGTGGCGTTGGCGCGGGCGCATCCTCTACCGCGCCGGGGACTGGAGGTACCTGCTTGGTCTGGCGGCGTGCGAGCCCTGCCTGTACTTCATCTTCGAGGCTCTGGCGTTGCAGCGCACCAGTGCTTCCCAAGCGGGGATGATCACCGCGCTGTTGCCGCTGCTGGTGGCGGTCGGCGCCTTCTTGATATTGCACGAGCGCATCAGCCGCACCACCTTGGCCGGTTTTCTCCTCGCCGTGCTGGGCGCTGCGTGGCTGGGCTTGGCGGGGGAAGCGGATGCGCATGCGCCGGCGCCGCTGCTGGGCAACTTCTTCGAGCTCCTGGCCATGCTCTGCGCCACCGGCTACACCCTGTTGCTCAAGCACCTGTCGGCGCGTTACTCGACCTTCTTCCTGACGGCCCTGCAAGCTTTTGTCGGTTCACTGTTCTTCCTGCCATTGGCGGCCATGAGCACCGCCGTTCCGGGCGAGGTCAGCGCCCTCGGCTGGGGCGCGGTCTTGTACCTGGGCGTGGTCGTCACGGTCGGCGCCTATGGCCTGTACAACTTCGGGGTCAGCCGCCTGCCAGCGAGCCAGGCGTCCGGCTTTATCAACCTGATTCCAGTGTTCACCCTGCTGCTGGCTACGCTGTTTCTCGGCGAGCGCCTGAGTTTCGAGCAGATGCTGGCGGCCGGGCTGGTGTTCGCCGGCGTGGCGCTCAGTCAGTGGCGCAGCACGCCGCCGACGCCGGTCGGCATTCTGGATTGAGAGGTGGGTTATGAGTGATGCACGACAGTGGGCGCGCGAGGCGATCCGGATCATCGAGGCGGATTTCCAGCGCAGCGCCGATACCCATCTGATTCCCCTCGAGCTACCCGGCTTGCCGGGCGTCGAGCTGTATTTCAAGGACGAGTCCAGCCACCCGACCGGCAGCCTCAAGCACCGCCTGGCCCGTTCGTTGTTCCTCTATGCCTTGTGCAATGGCTGGCTGAAGCCCGGTGCGCCGGTGATCGAGGCCTCCAGTGGTTCGACGGCAATCTCCGAGGCGTATTTCGCGCGGCTACTGGGCCTGCCGTTCATCGCGGTGATGCCCGCGTCGACCTCCCAGGAAAAGATTGCCCAGATCGCCTTTTACGGTGGCCAGAGCCATCTGGTCGCCGACCCGACGCAGATCTACGCCGAGTCCGAGCGGCTGGCGCGGGAACGGGGCGGGCATTTCATGGATCAGTTCACCTATGCCGAGCGGGCGACCGACTGGCGGGCCAACAACAACATCGCCGAGTCGATCTTCCAGCAACTGCGCTTCGAGCGCTTCCCAGAACCGAGCTGGCTGGTTTCCAGTCCCGGCACCGGCGGCACCATCGCCACCCTGGGCCGCTATGTGCGTTACCGCCAGCACTGTACCCAGGTGTTGTGTGCCGATGCCGAGCGCTCGGTGTTCTTCGATTACTACCAGAGCGGCGACGCCAGCTTGCGCCTGGAATGCGGTTCGCGCATCGAAGGCATCGGCCGGCCGCGGGTCGAGGCGTCGTTCCTGCCGCGGGTGATCGACGCCATGTGCAAGGTGCCGGACGCGCTGTCGCTGGCGGCCATGCACTACCTGGCGCAGCGCCTGGGACGGCGGGTGGGCGGCTCCAGCGGGACCAACCTGATCGGCGCCCTGCTGGTCGCCCGGCGCATGGTGGCGGCGGGCGAGAAAGGTTCGGTGGTGGCGATTCTTTGCGATGGCGGCGAGCGTTATGCCACCACCTACTACGATCCGGCCTGGCTGCAGGCTCAGGGTTTCGACCTGACTGCATCGATCGCCGCGGTGGCCGCCTGTGCCGAGCAGGGCGCGCCCTTGCCGGCCGGCGTGCCCACGGCCGGGCTCCAGTGATGGGCATGGACGCATTGCAAATTCGGCGGGCCGAAACGGGCGATATCGCCGGGCTCTGCGCCTTGATCTTCGAGCACGGGTTAAACCCCTGGAACCACCTGCCGGTTGCTGGGGTGACTGCGCATTTGCAGGGCATTGGCGACGGTTCGGTGGAGGCCGTGCTGGCCGAGCGCGCTGGCACGTTGCTGGGGTTCGTCAGCTTTCAGGCGACCGACTACTTTGCCAGCTATCAAGCGGTCGAGCGCCGCGGGCTGCTGCAGGGGTATGTCAGCGAGGCGGTTGTTCACCGTGAGATGACGGGGCAGGGGTTGGGTTCACGCTTGCTCGTTCAGGCGCTGGCGCGTCTGGCTGAGCGGGGGCTGGTCGATATTTACATCGACCGCCACGAGGAGAACGCCGCTTCGGCGGGGATGATGCGCAAGGCCGGTTTTGTCGAGCTCGAAACCTATGACGATCCCGAGCGCCGCCCGAATGGATCGCGGCGCACGACACTCTGTTACCAGCGGATCGCGCGTTAGTCCGGCCGCTTAAGCTTCGATGCCGAGCATGTTGCGCGCCAGCGCTTCGGCCACGCGAATGCCGTCGACCCCGGCCGAGAGAATCCCACCGGCATAGCCCGCGCCTTCCCCGGCGGGGAACAGGCCTTTGACGTTGAGGCTCTGCAAGTCTTCGCCGCGGGTGATGCGCAGCGGCGAGGAGGTGCGGGTCTCGATGCCGGTCAGAACCGCGTCGTGCATGGCGAAGCCCTTGATCTGCTTGTCGAACGCCGGCAGCGCTTCGCGGATCGCCTCGATGGCGAAGCTCGGCAAGGCCGTGGCCAGGTCCACCAGGTGTACGCCGGGCTTGTAGGAAGGCTCGATGCTGCCCAGCGCGGTGGTCGCCTTGCCGGCAATGAAGTCGCCGACCAGTTGCCCCGGCGCCGCATAGGTGCTGCCGCCGAGGATGAAGGCGTGGGACTCCAGGCGCTCCTGCAACTCGACCCCGGCCAACGGGCCGCCCGGATAATCGACCTCCGGGGTGATGCCGACGACGATGCCGGCGTTGGCGTTGCGCTCGTTGCGCGAGTACTGGCTCATGCCGTTGGTGACCACGCGGTTGGGTTCCGAGGTGGCGGCGACCACCGTGCCGCCCGGGCACATGCAGAAGCTGTAGACCGAGCGCCCGTTCTTGGCGTGATGCACCAGCTTGTAGTCGGCGGCGCCGAGTTTCGGGTGGCCGGCGAACTTGCCCAGGCGCGCCCGGTCGATCAGCGATTGCGGGTGTTCGATGCGAAAGCCCACCGAGAATGGCTTGGCTTCCATGTACACGCCGCGACTGTGGAGCATGCGGAAGGTGTCGCGGGCGCTGTGGCCGAGGGCGAGGATCACATGTTCGCTGCGAAGCTGTTCGCCGCTGGCGAGTTCCACGCCGCGTAGCTGGCCGTCTTCGAGCAGCACGTCGGTGACCCGCTGCTCGAAGCGGATTTCGCCGCCCAGCGCTTCGATCTGCTGGCGCATGTGCTCGACCACGCCGGTCAGGCGGAAGGTGCCGATGTGCGGCTTGTTGACGTAGAGAATTTCTTCCGGCGCGCCGGCCTTGACGAACTCATGCAGCACCTTGCGGCCGAGGTGCTTGGGGTCCTTGATCTGGCTGTAGAGCTTGCCGTCGGAGAAGGTGCCGGCGCCGCCTTCGCCGAACTGCACGTTCGACTCCGGGTTCAACACGCTTTTGCGCCACAGGCCCCAGGTGTCTTTGGTGCGCTGGCGCACCTCTTTGCCACGTTCGAGCACGATCGGCCGGAATCCCATCTGCGCCAACAGCAAGGCGGCAAAAATCCCGCAGGGACCGAACCCGACCACCAACGGCCGGCTGGCCAGTTCCGCAGGCGCCTGGCCGACGGGCTTGTAGGCGGTGTCGGGGGCGACGTTGAGGTGCCGGTCATCGTTGAACTTGGCCAGCAGCGCGGCTTCATCGCGCACCGTCAGGTCGATGGTGTAGATGAAGCACAGCTCGGCGGATTTCTTGCGCGCGTCGTAGCTGCGCTTGAACAGGCTGAAGTCCAGCAGGTCGCTGTCGGCGATGTCCAGACGCTGCACGATGGCTGGGCGCAAGTCCTCTTCCGGGTGGTCGATCGGCAGCTTGAGTTCGGTGATTCGTAGCATGAGGCAATCCAGTATCAGGGCCGGAGGCAACCCGGCAGCTTTTCACGAGGCGGCGATTATACCCGCGATTGAGCAAACGGCGGCTCAGGCTGTCGGCTCAGGGCTTCAGCCAGGCCAGCAGGACATCGAGCATGCGGTTGGCGAAGGCCCACTCGTTGTCATACCAGGCCAGCACCTTGACCAGGTCGCCCTGCACGCGGGTGTGGTTGAGGTCGACCACGCAGGACACCGGGCAGCCGCTGAAGTCGCTGGACACCAACGGCAGCGCGTTGCACTCCATCACCCCGCTGGGCAGTTGCGCCGCGCCCTGTTGCAGCGCGGCATTGATCGCTTCGCGGCTGGTTGGCCGCTCGGCGGTAAAGGTCAGGTCGAGCAGCGAGACGTCCGGCGTCGGCACGCGGATCGACAGGCCATCCAGACGCCCCGCCAGCTCCGGCAGCACCAGGCCGATGGTCTTGGCTGCGCCGGTGCTGGTGGGGATCATCGACAGGGCGGCGGCGCGCGACCGATAGGGGTCGCCATGGGCCTTGTCCAGCAGGCTCTGGTCATTGGTGTAGGCGTGCACGGTATTGATCAGGCCCTGGCGAATGCCGACCGCCTGGTGCAGCAGCATGGCCAGCGGCGCCAGGCAGTTGGTGGTGCAGGAGGCGTTGGAGACGATCTGCTGGCTGCCCAGCAGCCCATGATTGACTCCATAGACCACCGTCAGATCGGCGCTTTCCAACGGGTGCGAGAGCAATACCCGTGAGGCGCCAGCGGTCAGGTGGTGTTCCACCTGGGCACGTTTCTTCAGTTTGCCGGAGCATTCCAGCACCAACTCCACGCCGAGCGGGTCCCACGGCAAATTGACCGGGTCGCGCTCCTGCAGCAGCTTGATTGGATGGCCGTTCACCAGCAGGCGGTCGTCGCTCAGGCTGACCTGCCCGGCGAAACGGCCGAAGGTGGAATCGAAGCGGGTCAGGTGGGCGAGGGTCTGGTGATCGCCCAGGTCGTTGATCGCTTCGATACGGATTCTGTGTTCCAGGCCGCGCTCGAACAGGGCACGCAGAACAGCGCGGCCGATGCGGCCATAACCATTCAGAGCAATACGCAGCATAAGGTGTCTCCTGCGGGGGTATTGCTCTGAGCTTAGGTGCTCAGCAGCCAGGCTGCGCTTGGCAAGCTATGGCAAAAGGTCTCGATGTGTCGGCTACAGCGGCTTTTCCGGGGCGCGTTCATGGACTATGTCGGGTCGACTGTTGCAGGGTCCGGATTGGGACAACGCACACCCTGTAGGCGCGGGCCATACCCGCGAAGCTTGGGGGCGCGAATGTGCCCCCTGAATCACCTGCTTTGCGGGCTATCGGCCGACCTCAGTCGTTGCGTGAGCCGCCGAAGTAGGCGCAACCACGCTGGATCTTGCCATCCAGGCGCAGCTCGGCCGTGAGGTATTGCACTGCGCCGCTCATGCTGTCGGCGCAACGTTGCGGTGCCACCCAGAGTTCCAGGCGTTGGCCGTTGGCTTCGCTGGTAAGGTTGAAGCGGCCATCCGGCAGTTGCTCTTCCAGGTAGGGCAGGGCCAGCGCGTCCTGCCCCGGGCGTTCGAGTACCAGGCCTTTGCCACTGACGCTGACGCTCCAGCCCGGCTCATTGCCGCTGGCGCGCAGGGTCAGGTGCTTGAAGTTGGGGTCGTCGCACGCATGTCCTTCGCGCTGTACGCGATACAGGCGGCTGAGGTTCAGTTGGCCGTCGGCGCCGGCCACCTTGCTGGCATTTAGGCTGCCGCTGAGGTCGGCGAACAATGGGCCTTTGCCGCCGTCCAGCAGCGCCGCCGCTTCTTGCAGCAGGCCGGTGTTGCCGCTGTCGTTGATCACGAAGTGGCGCTGTTCCTGGCACGGCCGCAGTAGCAGTTGGCCGGCGCTGACGTTCAGCTCGCCTTGCATGCGGGTCGCCGCAACTGCTGGCGTGTATGCTTGTTGGTCGAACATCGCGCAACTGGCGAACAGCGGTAGAAGGGCAAGCAATAGGGGGCGAACAGCGCGCATCAAAGGTCTCCTGGCAAGTGCGGCCACGTTACCCACGCGCATGGGCGACCACAAGGGCGGTCGGGCAAATCAATCGCCTTGGCGGCTCGCCAGTGTGTTGTGCCAGCGAGCGCCAGGGATGCTCAGCCGACGCGGTAAATCTGTCCGGTCTGGGCACCTTCCACGCTTTTCGCGTAGGCCAGCGCCACATCCACTGCCGGTACCGGTTTGAAGCCACGGAAGAAGGGCCCGTAGGTGTCCATCGATTCGACCAGTACGTTCGGGCTCACCGCATTGACCCGCAGGCCGCGTGGCAGCTCGATGGCGGCGGCGCGCACGAAGCTGTTGACCGCGCCGTTGACCATGCTCGCCGAAGTGCCGGCAATGATCGGGTCGTCGCTGAGAATGCCCGAGGTCAGGGTGAACGAGCCGCCATCGTTGATGAACTCGCGGCCGATCAGCAGCAGGTTGACCTGGCCCATCAGCTTGTCCTGCAGGCCGATGGCGAACTTCTCTTCGCTCATCTCCGCCAAGGCACCGAAGTGCACCGAGCCGGTGGCGCTGACCAGCGCATCGAAGCGCCCGGTCTTTTCGAACAGCTGGCGAATCGAAGCGCTGTCGCGGATATCCACCTGGAACTCGCCACTGCTGCGGCCAACGCGGATGATCGCGTGACGTTCCGCCAGCTCGCGCTCTACGGCCTGGCCGATGGTGCCGCTGGCGCCGATCAGAATAATTTTCATGGACATGCTCCCGGATTGACGTGAAGAAAGGTCGACGGGGAACAGTGTAGAGCGCGGTTTTATCGCTGATAATCCAGCTAATCAGAAACCTTTGGTTCTCGCTGGGAAACAGTCATGAGTGAAATGGATGACCTGGCGGCCTTCGCCATGCTGCTTGAGGCTGGCAGTTTTACCCGTGCCGCCGAGCGTTTGGGTTGCAGCAAAGGGCAGTTGTCCAAACGCATGCGTGCGCTCGAAGAAGGCTTGGGCATGACCTTGCTGCACCGCACCACGCGCAAGTTATCGCTGACCGCGGCGGGGGCGGCGCTGTTGCCGGAAGCTCAGGCACTCACCGCTCAAGCCATCCGCGCACGGCAAACCCTGGCGCGGCTCAAGGATGAGGTGGCCGGCACCGTGCGGATCAGCGTGCCGGTGTCGCTGGGGGAAACCTTCTTCGATGCGCTGCAGTTGGATTTCTCCAGGCGCTACCCCGAGATACGTATCGAATTGGAGCTGAGCAATACCTACCGCGACCTGGTGGCCGAGGGTTTCGACCTGGCGATCCGTTCCGGCCTGCAAAGCGATGAGCGCCTGGTGGCGCGGCCGTTGTTATCCATGCAGGAGCTGACCTGTGCCAGCCCGGCGTATTTGCGACAACAGGGCGAACCGTTGCAGCCGCAGGATTTGGGCACGCATGTGTGCCTGCTCAACAGCCATTACAGCGGCCCTGAAGAATGGCTCTATCACCGTCAGCACGAGTTGACGCGGGTGCGCGTGACCGGGCCGTTTGCCAGCAATCACTACAGCCTGTTGAAAAAGGCCTGCCTGGGCGGCGCCGGGATTGCCCGCTTGCCGTCCTATATGCTGCACAAGGAGTTGGCCGATGGCAGCCTGGTCTGGCTATTGCGCGATTACCAGACGCGCAGCAGCCCGGTGTTTCTCGTGCACCCCTATCAGCACGGGCTGCCCAAACGCACCCAGGTGCTGGCGGATTACCTGTTGGCTTGGTTTGAGCAGAGCCGCAAGGAGTTGGATCGGTTGACCCAGTGAGTTCGCCCGGTGCGCATGGCGCACCGAGAGTGCCGCGAACTAGAGCCGCTCGTCTGCCTTGAGCAAGGTCTCCAAGCAGTGCTCCTGGATGCCGTAGAAGGTCTTGATGCCCTGGATCTTCTCCAGCAGCTCGGCCGGGTTGACCGGTTCGGCGCGTTTCACCGCAAGGATCATCTTGTTCTTGTTGGTGTGTTCCAGCGAGACGAACTCGAACACCTTGGTTTCATAGCCGCAGGCTTCGAGCAGCAAGGCGCGCAGGCTGTCGGTGACCATCTCCGCTTCCTGGCCCAGGTGCACGCCGTACTGCAGCATCGGCCGCAGCGTGCTCGGGCTGTGCATCTGCGGGCGGATCTGCTTATGGCAGCAGGGCGAACACATGATGATCGCCGCGTCGCAGCGGATCCCCAGGTGAATCGCGTAATCGGTGGCCACGTCGCAGGCGTGCAGGGCGATCATGATGTCGATGGCCGCCGGCGTATAGGTGCGTACATCGCCGTGCTGGAAGGACAGCCCCGGTTGTTCCAGGCGCGCCGCCGCGCTGTTGCACAGCTTGACCATGTCTTCGCGTAGCTCCACGCCGCTGACGATGGCCTCCAGCCCCAGGCTGCTGCGCAGGTAGTCGTGCATGGCAAAGGTCAGATAGCCCTTGCCGGAGCCGAAGTCCACCGCGTGGATGGGTTGATCCTGGCGCAGCGGCGAGGCGCTCAAGGCGTGGGAAAACACCTCGATGAACTTGTTGATCTGCTTCCATTTGCGCGCCATCGCCGGGATCAATTCATGCTTGGCGGTGGTGACCCCGAGGTCGGCGAGAAACGGTCGGCTCAGCTCGAGAAAGCGTTTCTTTTCGCGGTTGTGTTCGGCCGAGGGGGCCTCGCGCTGTACAGCCTTGCCGATAAACAGGCGGCTGGTGTCCTTCTTGCTGAACACCAGTTGGACTTCGTCGGTCAGCGACAGCAGGTGGGCGTTCTTGAACGCCGCGGGCAGCAGCTCGGCAATGCCGGCAAGGGCCTCCGCCACTGGCAGGTTCTTGGTGATGTCGCGGGTTTTGTAGCTGTAGACGAACGACAGGCACGGCTGCTCGCGCACGCTGACCTGGCGGATCGCCACGCGCTGCAGATCCACTTCGGCGCCACGGTATTTGCTCAGCAGCAGTTTGACGAAGGTGTTCTGCGCAAGGCTGGTTTCCAGCCGCGCGAGGAATTCTGCGCGGTGATCGGTCACCGGCGCGGTGGACAAGGAGTCGACTGGCACGAAGGAGCCTCGGAAAGCGCTGCCACGGCAAGCGCTGGAAAGTGGGTGCGCCCGGTTCCATAGCGGCACTGCTATCAACCCGTGCGTGGGCGCGCTGTACCCGGATTGCCTGGTCATACAGCGCTGAGCCCAGACCGGTGGAACCCGTGGACGGCTACGGGCCGCCATTCTACAGGGTTGGCGGCGAGCTGGCAGATTTGCTGCCGGCCTGCCGTCGGTCGCGGGATCAACTGCAAGCGCTAGCGGTAACGCTTGGCGATCAACTGATCGATAGACAGCACGCCAGGCCCGCGGGCGACCAGGTAGAGCAGCACGGCGGCCCAGGTGCCATGGGTCGGGTAGGCGTCCGGGTAGACGAACAGCTGGATCGTCAGCGTCATGCCCAGCAGGGCCAGGGCCGAGAAGCGCGTGGCGAAGCCGAGCAGGATCAGCAACGGAAAGAAGTGTTCGCTGAAGGCCGCGAGGTGCGCGGCCAGTTCCGCCGAAATCAGGGGTAAGGCGTACTCGCTGCTGAACAACGGAATGGTCGAGTCGGCCAGCCGCGGCATACCCAGTTCGAAGGTGCCGGACAGCAGGTCGATGGCCAGGCCTTCGATCTTGGTCTGCCCGGATTTCCAGAACACCGCGGCGATGGAAAAACGCCCGATAAAGGCGATCAGGCTGTGCGGGATACGCTGGCACAGGTCGATCAACTGACCGATCAGGCGTTCGGGAAGGGAGGCGTTTGCGAGCTGCGCGGGAGCGTTCATGGCGATGACCTTGTGCGGGGCTGAGGTGGCAGGAGTAAGTCGGTGATGGCGCCCGTGCGGATCAACAGCGCCAGGCAGGCGCTGAGGTCGAAACTGGCATCGGTGCCCAGTGCCTGCTCGGCGGCGGGCCCGAGTGGCATGCCCTGTTGCAGGTCGTGGATGAATTGCGCGCCAGCGGGCGGTACGGCGAGCACCAACACCTGCAGTTCGTTGCGCAACACCAGGGCGTTTTCCGCCAGCCGCGGGTCGATGCTTTCGATCGCCAGTTCGCCCTGATGGGCCGCCCACAGCGAGACCACGGAAAAGGGCGAGACGAGCACATTGAGCGAGGGGTGCAGTTGGAAGCGCAGTTCGCCCAGGCATTCCGGCGCTGCCAACGCGGCGGCAATTTCCTGCGCCGCCAGGGGGGCGCGGTCGGCCGCGTGGTAGGCCCGCACGCGCAGGGCTTCGAGGCGCGCCACGTCGGCCAGGTAGGGCAGGCTGCGGGCGGGCTCGAAGCCCTCGATAAAGGTCGCGAAGTCCTCGCCGTAGTACACCAGCAACCGCGAGCGGGGCGGGTGGGCCTCGACGTAGGCATGGGCCATGGCGCGAAAGAAGGTCTCACCCACCAGTTCGTGGACCACCGGATAGCTGTCCGCCAGGGCGTCGATCAGCGAATTGAAGACATTATTGCGATAGACCGCGAAGCGCCTGGCCGGGTCCGAGTCGTTCCAGGTCGTCAGGCCGTTCGGGCAGGGCCGGGAGGGGTCGAGCAGGGCGGCGACGAAGGCGGACTGAGTGTTCATGCCCGCACCTGCGGCCGGTTCGTCCGCGGCCCGTGCAGCAGGCGTTCGGCCTGGCGGGTTTCGGCGAGCAGCACTGGCAGGGCCGGCACCTGGTTGTCGCGCTCGATCAGCGTCGCTGTCGGGCCGATCAAGTGCAGTACTTGCGCGTAGAGCGCCCATACTGCGTCATCGACCGCTGCGCCGTGACTGTCGATCAGCAGGCGGTCGCCGGCGCCATCGATGTCTTCGGCGAAACCGGCCAGATGAATCTCGCCCACGGCGCTCAGGGGCAGGGCACGGATATAGGTGAGCGCATCGCGCTGGTGATTGATACTGGAGACATAGGCATTGTTGACGTCGAGCAGCAGGCCGCAACCGCTGCGCCGCACGACCTCGCTGATGAAGGTCGCCTCATCCATGCTCGAATGGGCGAACTCGACATAGGTGGCCGGGTTCTCCAGCAGCATGGGGCGTTGCAGGCGGTTCTGGACCCGGTCGATATGCTCGCAGACGCGCTTCAGCGTGGCCTCGTCATAGGCAACGGGCAGCAGGTCGTTGAGAAACAGCTGGCCATGGCTGGACCAGGCCAGGTGTTCGGAAAACGCCTGCGGCTCATAGCGCTCGACAAGTGCGGCGAGCCGTTGCAGATGGTGTTCATCGAGGGGCCCTTCGGCGCCGATGGAGAGACCCACACCGTGCAGCGACAACGGGTAGCTGGCGCGGATCAGGCCGAGGAAATGGTGGAAGGGGCCGCCTGCCACCATATAGTTCTCGGCATGGATTTCAAAGAAGCCGACGTCGACCGCGCCGTCGAGTATTTCCCGGAAATGCTGGGGCTTGAGCCCCAGCCCGGCGCGTGCCGGCAGGTTTGCCGCGTCTGCGGATTCAGTCCGGTAGGCGGCGCGGGGCGGCGAATCAAGCATGATCATCGATCGGGGCCTGAGGGCGATCAGCTTTTGGCTTTGTAAGCCTGAAGCTGGCCGAAACCGCTCGGCGAGGTCTGCGAAGCGGTCTTCTCGCAGGTGCCTTTGGGTACCAGCTTCCAGGCGTCGGCCTGATGATCCTTTTTCGAGGTGCCGGCGCAGGTGGTGCCCGCGCCTGCGGCGCAATCGTTCTTGCCTTTGAGCGCCACGCCGAAGCATTTCTCGGTGTCGGCGGCCTGCGCGGTGAGCGGCGCCGCCGCGATGCTCAGCGCGCTGCCAAATGCCAGTGCCAGGGCTGCCGCATGAAAGGTGCTGGAGGTGGTGGTTTTCATCGTATGTGCTCTTGTCGGAATGGGGGTGTTGACGTTCAAGTGTATCCGGCGTGCTCGGGTTGTATCGCTCGCCTACTGAACTAGAGCGCGTTGGTTCGGCTTTGTTACAGGGGCGGTGAAAAATACAGGGCGTTGGTCGCGTGCCCTCTCCCCAGCCCCTCTCCCGCAGGCGGGAGAGGGGCGCCGATCGCGTGGCAAACGGATAAGCGTAGGAGCGGGCCAGGCCCGCGAAAGTTTTGATCGACAAGGGCTCGGCGTCCGTTCATCGCGCAGGCGCGGAGCGTGAGAAGGATAAATGGCCAACAAAAAACCCCGCCTGGTTGACCGGGCGGGGCTGTCTGTTGCCGTTGGCGTGTCGTTAGCCGCCGAGGTAGGCGTCGCGCACCTTCGGGTCGTTGAGCAAGGCTTCACCGCTGCCTTGCATCACCACCCGGCCGTTTTCCAGCACATAGGCGCGGTCGGCGATCTTCAGCGCCTGGTTGGCGTTCTGCTCGACCAGGAACACCGTTACGCCATCTTTGCGCAGCTGTTCGATGATCTCGAAAATCTGCTGGATGATGATCGGTGCCAGGCCCAGCGATGGCTCGTCGAGCAACAGCAGTTGTGGTTTGCTCATCAGCGCCCGGCCAATGGCGAGCATCTGCTGTTCGCCACCGGACATGGTGCCGCCACGCTGATTGAAGCGCTCTTTCAGGCGTGGGAACAGGTGCAGAACCTTGTCCAGTTGCTTCTGGTAGTCGGCCTTGTCGGTGAAGAAACCGCCCATCACCAAGTTCTCTTCTACCGTCAGGCGGGCGAAGATGCGTCGACCTTCCGGCACCACGGCAATGCTTTTGCGCATGATGTCGCAGGAGTCCAGGCCGACCAGTTCCTCGCCCTGGTAGCGGATGCTGCCGCTGGCCGCGCGCGGCGAGCCGCAGAGGGTCATCAGCAGGGTCGACTTGCCGGCGCCGTTGGCGCCGATCAGGGTGACGATTTCGCCTTTCTGCACTTCCACGCTGACGTTATGCAGCGCCTGGATCTTGCCGTAGAAGGTGGAAACGTTATCGAAATACAACATAAGTTACGCCTCCCCCAAGTAGGCTTTGATCACGTCCGGATTGTCGCGAATCTGCTCCGGTGTGCCGTCGGCCAGGGGCGTGCCCTGGTTGATCACCACGATGTGGTCGGAAATGCTCATGACCAGCTTCATGTCGTGTTCGATCAGCAGCACGGTGACGTTGTGCTCATCGCGCAACATGGCGATCAGCTGCTTGAGGTTTTCCGTTTCGTGGGGGTTCAGGCCTGCAGCCGGTTCGTCGAGCATCAACAGGCGCGGCCGGGTCATCATGCAGCGGGCGATTTCCAGCCGGCGTTGCTGACCATAGGCCAGGGTGCCGGCCGGGCGGTTGGCGACATCGGTCAGGTTGACCTGCTCCAGCCAATGGGCGGCGAACTCCATCGCTGCGCGCTCGCTCTTGCGAAAGCTTGGGGTTTTGAACAGCCCGGCGAGGAAGTTGGTGTTCAGGTGCCGATGCTGGGCGATCAGCAGGTTTTCCACCACGGTCATGTCCTTGAACAGACGCACGTTCTGGAAGGTCCGCACCACGCCCTTGCGGGCGATCTGGTGGCCGGGCAGGCCCTGGATCGCCTCACCATCGAGCAGGACGCTGCCGGAGGTTGGCTGGTAGAAACCGGTCAGGCAGTTGAACACGGTGGTCTTGCCGGCGCCGTTCGGGCCGATCATCGAGACCACCTGCTTTTCGTTTACCGTGAGGCCCACCCCGTTGACGGCCAGCAGGCCGCCGAAGCGCATGGTGAGGCCGCTTACCTCGAGAATCGGGCGGCTCATTGGCGCAGCTCCAGGTGGGGGCGTTGCATGGGCAGCAGGCCCTGTGGACGCCAGATCATCATCAGTACCATCAAGGCGCCGAACATCAACATGCGGTATTCGCTGAACTCGCGCATCAGCTCCGGCAACAGAATCATCACCACCGCCGCGAGAATCACTCCGAGCTGTGAGCCCAGGCCGCCGAGCACGACGATGGCGAGAATGGTCGCCGATTCAAGGAAGGTGAAGGATTCCGGCGTTACCAGGCCCTGGCGCGCGGCGAAGAAGCTGCCGGCGAAACCGGCGAAGCAGGCGCCGAGGGTGAAGGCCGAGAGCTTGATCACGGTGGGGTTCATGCCCAGCGCGCGGCAGGCGATCTCGTCTTCGCGCAGGGCTTCCCAGGCGCGACCGATCGGCATGCGCAGCAGGCGATTGATCACGAACAGGGCGAGCAGGGCCAGCAGCAGGGCCACCAGGTAAAGGAAGATCACCTTGTTGATCGAGTTGTAGGCAATGCCGAAGTACTCGTGGAAGGTCTGCAGGCCTTCGGCGGCTTTACGCTCGAAACTCAGGCCGAACAGGGTCGGTTTGTCGATGTTGCTGATGCCGTTGGGGCCACCGGTCAGCTCGGTCATGTTGCGCAGCAGGATGCGGATGATCTCGCCGAAGCCGAGGGTGACGATGGCCAGGTAATCGCCGCGCAAGCGCAGCACCGGGAAGCCGAGCAGGAAGCCGAACAGCGCCGCCATCATCCCGGCGATCGGCAGGCAGATCCAGAAACCCAGGCCGTAGTAGTGCGAGAGCAGCGCATAGCTGTAGGCGCCGACGGCGTAGAAGCCGACATAACCCAGGTCCAGCAGACCGGCCAGGCCGACCACGATGTTCAGGCCGAGGCCGAGCATGACGTAGATCAGAATCAGCGTGGCGATATCCACCGCGCCGCGTGAGCCGAAGAATGGCCAGATCAGCGCCACCACGATCAAGCCCAGCACGATCCAGCGCTGGGTCGAGGGCAGGGTGATGAAGTTGCTGGCCGAGGCTGGCACGCCTGGCAGTTTGGGGGTCTTGTCCCAGGCCGTCTGGATCTGCGGGCGGAACATCTGCCAGCAGAACATCGCCACCGCGCAGGCGGCAATCGCCCACAGGGTCGGG
Source organism: Pseudomonas sp. KH_027 (assembly GCF_057838565.1). Lineage (NCBI taxonomy): Bacteria > Pseudomonadati > Pseudomonadota > Gammaproteobacteria > Pseudomonadales > Pseudomonadaceae > Pseudomonas > Pseudomonas sp. KH_027. The sequence continues at coordinate 3,544,072 of NZ_CM174470.1, read as the reverse complement.
GCGCTGGCGCCGTGAACTTCCAGCTTGATACCGACGATGTTCAGCTTCAGGCCGAGTATCGGGTAGGCGACCGCAAGTACCAGCAGGGCGCTGAAAAACGCGGTCTTGAGCGATTTAGTCGAAGAGCTAGTCATACCTTCTCAACCTCCGGACGGCCAAGAATGCCAGTCGGCCGGAACAACAGGACCAACACCAATAGGCCGAAGGCCACCACGTCTTTGTATTGGTCGCCGAACACGTCGGCGCCAAAGGCTTCGGCAACACCCAGCACCAACCCACCGAGCATCGCGCCGGGGATGCTGCCAATGCCGCCGAGTACCGCGGCGGTGAAGGCCTTGATCCCGGCGAGGAAGCCCAGGTTCGGGTTGATCACGCCATATTGCATGCCCAGCAGCACCGCCGCGACGGCAGCCAGGGTGGCGCCAATGACGAAGGTCAGGGCGATGATGTTGTTGGTGTTGATACCCAGCAGGTTGGCCATCTTGATGTCTTCGGCGCAGGCGCGGCAGGCACGGCCCAGGCGCGAGCGGGAGATGAACAGCGTCAGGCCGAGCATCACCAGGAAGGTCACGATGAAGATCAGCACCTGCATATAGGAGATCACCACACCGTTCATGGTGCTCTCGCCGAATACGAAGTTGCCGGGGATCAGGTTGGGGATCGCTTTGTCTTTGGAGTTCTGCGCGAGCAGGACTTCGTTCTGCAGGAAGATCGACATACCGATGGCCGAGATCAAGGGGATCAATCGGTTGCTGCCGCGCAGCGGTCGATAGGCGACCCGTTCGATGCTGTAGCCGTAGGCACTGGCAACGATGATGGTGGCCGCAAAAGCGGCGATCAGGATCAGCGGCAAGCTGTCCAGACCGAGCATGGTCAACCCGGCAATCGCAATGAAGGCGACGTACGAGCCGAGCATGTAGACCTCGCCATGGGCGAAGTTGATCATGCCTATGATCCCGTAGACCATGGTGTAGCCAATGGCGATAAGGGCATAGGTGCTGCCAATGGTCAGGCCATTAACCAGCTGCTGTAAGAAATGGTAGATATCAGGCATCACAACTCTCCGGCAAAACCAGCAAAACCTGTTGTGCGACTCGATAGCGGTGTCAGGACCTTGTTCAAACCGCGCGGTACAGGCTGTACGGCGACCCACAGCGTGGTGGGAATGTCGTTTGCGTTGGTAACGCAGGCGAGCTTCGGTTGTTACTCGGTGTCTTCACAAAGCACGTCCTATGCTTCGCCCCGTTCGGGGCCGGCTTGCGCCGTTCAAATTTGCCAGGGCAAATCCGCCTTGCTATGTCGTTTGCGTGTTGGGTTTTGAAAGCTTTCGCGTGGGCTTTGGCTCATTGCTTTTGGCTGAGCTTGCGCCCGGTTACCTCTTAAAACAAAGCCCACTGCATGTGCAGTGGGCTTTGGGTTCAGGCGGGACGCCCTCTAGTTACTTAAGAGGGGCTTCAGTCTTGGTGCCGTCGGCATGCCAGTCGTAGACCACGAAGCTGAAGTCCTTCAGGTCACCCTTGGCGTCGAAGCTGAGGTCGCCGGTCGGGGTGGAGAAGGTGTTGGCGCGCAGGGCGGCGGCTACCTTGGCGGTGTCGGTGTCGCCGGCTTTCTTGATGCCTTCGGCGATCACTTGGACCGCTGCGTAAGCCGGGAACACGAACGGACCGCTCGGGTCTTCGTTCTTGGCTTTGAAGGCGGCAACCAGCGCCTGGTTTTTCGGCTCTTGGTCGAACGACTTCGGCAAGGTCACCAGCAGGCCTTCGGAAGCCGGGCCGGCAATGGCGGACAGCTCCTTGTTACCCACGCCTTCCGGACCCATGAAGCGTACTTTCAGGCCTTTCTCTGCCGACTGACGCAGCAGCAGGCCGAGTTCCGGGTGGTAGCCGCCGTAGTAGACGAAGTCGACGTTGGCTTGTTTCAGCTTGGAAACCATCGCCGAGAAGTCCTTGTCGCCGGCATTGATGCCTTCGAACAGTGCAACCTTGACGCCTTTGCTTTCCAGGGTCTGTTTCACGGCAGTGGCGATACCTTCACCGTACTGCTGCTTGTCGTGGATCACCGCGACGGTCTTCGGCTTGATGTGATCAGCGATGAAGTTGCCGGCGGTTGGGCCTTGCAGGCTGTCCAGGCCAATGGTGCGGAACACCAGTTGATAGCCACGAGCGGTGATTTCCGGGCTGGTGGACGCCGCGGTGATCATCAGAATGCCCTCGTCTTCGTAAATATCGGACGCCGGCTGAGTGGAGCTGGAGCAGAGGTGGCCAACCACGAATTTGACTTCGTCGTTGACGATCTTGTTGGCGACGGCAACGGCTTGTTTCGGGTCGCAAGCATCGTCGTAGACCACGCCTTCGAGCTGCTGGCCGTCAACACCGCCGGCTTTGTTGATTTGCTCGATGGCCATCTTGGCGCCGATGAATTGCATCTCGCCGTACTGGGCGACAGCGCCGGTAACCGGGCCTGCCAGGCCAATCTTGATGGTGTCAGCTGCCAGTGAATAGCTGGCGACGCCGGCCATGGCCATGGCGGCAAACAGCTTGGAAATCTGCTTAGTAGCCTTGTTCATAGTGCTCCACTCGTGTGTTTTTCGTTGTTGTTAGTCCTGGCGGCCTGAGCTGTAGAACCGGCTGGAAATGCCCGGTTGTACCCCGGCTACTGTACCGGTGCAGTGTAGAGCGCCGATTTGTGCCTTGAAAAGCCGCTACAGGAGTGAGGAAAGGGTCCATGTCGCTAAAATGCAATAAACGTACAGAAAAACGGCGTGCCTTGGCGTCGCGTGGCGGCGTCAGGCCGGCTTGCCTGCACGATGTGTGAGGCTATCATTGCGCCCGTCTGCACGTTAGCCATTGATCACAGAGTACGCCATGACAGAGAACGAGATCACAGAACAACCTAGTACCCTCTATGCAAAGCTACTTGGGGAAACGGCGCCGATCAGCTGGCAGGAGCTGCAGCCGTTCTTCGCCCGGGGTGCATTGCTCTGGGTCGATGCGGCGATGGATCTGGTTGAAGTGGCGCTGGCTGTGGCGCAGAACGACCAGGCCAAGGTCGCGGCTTGGCTGGCCGCCGAGCAGGTCAGCAAGGTCGAAGAACGGCGAGCCGAAGACTTGTTGGCACGCGACCCGAAGTTGTGGGCCGTGGTTGTAGCACCCTGGGTGTTGGTCCAGGAGCGGGCTTGAGGGCTGCCGTTGGATTGACGCAGCGCACTGTCAGTTGCTTGCGGGCGGTCTAGACTGAACGGGCCTGTCTGGCGATACCTTCAATTTGCCCGCGCGCAGCCCGGTGCCGCGCAAAGCGCAAGCCCGCACAGATTCGCAACAGACTTGAATTATCAGGAGCACCGCCATGTTCGAACCTGGTCATCTGCATCGCGCTGGCTTGCCTGGCTTGCCCGGGCAGGCGGATTTTTCCATCGACCTCTACTACGAGGTGCGCAACGACCCGCAAAAGGGAGCGATGCTGCACTTCAAGATGGTCGGTGAGGTGGAGGGTAAGGCGTTTGAGGAAGAGTTCGAGCTGCACCGCGACGTTGCCTTCAACTTTGCCAGCGTCGCCACGCGGATCGCGGCCAAGCACGGCCTGCACCCGCGATTCGGGCCGATTCTGCGCGACCATAAAGAATTCGATCTGATGTTCGAGGACATCAGGTCGAAGCTGCATGCCCACCCGGGCGAGCCGGTGGACCTCGATCGTTTGCTCAATGGCGACTAGCTGGCAGGTCCGCGTGCAGGCGCCGGCGCTTTGGCCAAACCCTTCTGGAGCGGGTTCCGGATGCAATAACTGACTACGCACCCGTTCAGCGTTGCCTCGGGTTGCTGTCCTTTGCAGGCGCGCCCTGCCGGCGAAAGTCCCCAGGCAAAAGCTGAACCGTTAAGATGGCCACTTTGCCAGCGGTATTGGAGCCTTGCATGAGCGCCGTTTTACCCTCTCTCGCCTTCGCCGGTATTGGCCTGATGGGCCTGCCGATGTGTCAACGCCTGCTTGCCGCCGGTTATCCATTGGCCGTCTGGAACCGTTCGCCGGACAAATGCGCGGCGCTGGTGGCCGCCGGTGCGCGGCAGGTATCCAGCCCGGCTGAGCTCTGCGCTGCAGCTGATGTGGTGATGCTCTGTCTGGCCGATACCCGCGTGGTACGCAAGGTTGTATTCGGTCCAGGCGGACTGATCGAGGGGGCGCGGCCGGGGCAGTTGCTGGTGGATTTTTCCAGCCTGGAGCCAGCGGCTACCCGCGAGATGGCGGCCGAGCTGGAAAGCCGCACCGGCATGCACTGGCTGGATGCGCCGGTGTCGGGCGGCACGCTCGGGGCTGAGGCCGGTACGCTGACGATCATGGCTGGCGGTCGCGTGGATGATGTCGAGCGGGTGCGGCCGATTCTGCTGCACCTGGGGCAACGCCTGACGCGCATGGGCGCGGTTGGCGCGGGGCAGGTCACCAAGGTCTGTAACCAGATGATCGTCGCCTGCAATGCGCTGGTGATCGCTGAAGTCGTGGCCCTGGCGGAGAAGTCCGGGGTCGACGCCAGTTTGCTCGCGGCGGCCCTGGCCGGTGGGTTTGCCGACTCCAAACCGCTGCAGATTCTCGCCCCGCAGATGGCGGAAAACCGCTTCGAGCCGATCAAGTGGCATGTCCGTACGCTGCTGAAGGATCTCGATACCGCGGTAAAACTCGCCCGTGAGCATGACTCGGCCACGCCGCTCAGCGCCCTGGCGGCGCAGTTGATGCGCCTGCACGGCAGCAGCCAAGGCAACCTCGAACGCGATCCGGCGACCCTGGTGGAGCTGTATCGGGAGAAGACCTCATGAGGATCGCCGCCAACCTGTCGCTGCTGTTTACCGAGCTGCCGTTGCAGCAACGGGTCGCGGCGGCAGCGATGGCAGGTTTTGATGGGGTGGAGGTGCAGTTTCCCTACGAACTGCCGGCTGAGGAGCTGCACACGGCCTTGGTGGCCGCGCGGATGCCGCTGGCGCTGATCAATCTGCCGGCGGGGGATTTGCTCGACGGTGGCGCCGGCCTGGCCGCTGTGCCGAGCCGTCAGGCCGAGTTCGATGCCGCGCTGGAGCAGGCCCTGGCCTATGCCACGGTCGTGCGCCCGGCCGGCGTCAATGTGTTGCCTGGGCGGCTGGCGGCCGGGCTTGGGCGCGAACAGGCGCTGGCTGCGCTGGTCGCGAACCTGCGGCGCGCCGCCGAGGCGTTTCAGCCGCTCGGCATCCGGGTGCTGTGCGAGGCGATCAATCCGCTGGATATGCCGGGTTTCCTGATCACCACGCCGCCGCAGCTGGATGAGCTGCTGCGGGAGGTCGACCACCCCAATTGCGCCGCCCAGTTCGACCTGTATCACATGGCGCGGCAAGGACTGGACCTGGCGGCGGGCATCGAGCTGCTGGCCGGCCGGATCGCTCATGTGCAGTTCGCTGATTGCCCGGGGCGGGGCGAGCCCGGTAGCGGGCAGCTGGATTTCGCCCTGCTGCGCCAGGCGCTGACGGCCAGCGGTTATGAAGGCTGGCTGGCGGCCGAATACCGGCCCACTGCGGCGGCCGATTCGCTGGGCTGGCTCGGGCAGTGGCGGCGCGAGGCGGCGGCCGGGCGCTGACGGTCCGGTTCGGGTTGCCGCGGTTGCATGTCTTTACATATCCGCTACGAATGGTCACAGACAGCTCGCGGCGAAGGCTCTAGATTGCATGCTCGCAGGTCCGTCCGGAAAACTACCGCGGCTCACTCAAGAACAACAAGAGAGACCGATCCATGCAGCAAGCCCCGCAAGCAGCCAATGCCTGGCGCGTTTTATTTCTGCTATTTCTCGCCAATCTGTTCAATTTCTTCGATCGCACCATTCCGGCCATCATCATCGAGCCGATCCGCCTGGAGTGGAGCCTCAGCGATTTCCAGATCGGCCTGATCGGCACGGCCTTCACCATCGTCTATGCCATCGCCGGCGTGCCGTTGGGGCGCATGTCCGATACCGGCGCACGGCGCAAAATCATGGGCTGGGGCCTGGTGGCGTGGAGTGGGCTGACCGCGGTCAACGGCCTGGCCTGGAACTTCTGGAGCTTCCTGCTGGTGCGCATGGGGGTCGGTATCGGCGAAGCCAGCTACGCGCCAGCGGCCAATTCGCTGATCGGCGATCTGTTCCCGGCGCACAAGCGGGCGCGGGCAATGGGCATTTTCATGCTGGGTCTGCCGCTGGGCCTGCTGCTGGCCTTTTTCACCATTGGTGCGATGGTCGAGGCCTTCGGCAGCTGGCGGGCGCCGTTCTTCATCGCGGCGGTGCCGGGCGTGATTCTGGCGCTGTTCATGTTTTTTATCCGCGAGCCGCAACGCGGCGCGGCGGAGACGGTGCAGGTGTCGGTGGCGGCGGTGGATAAGCCGCTGCGTAAGGTGCTGGGCATCCGTACCTTCTGGTGGTTGGTACTCGCCGGCCTGACCTTCAACTTCGCCACCTATGCCTGCAACTCGTTCATGGTGCCCATGCTGCAGCGCTACTTCCTGATGCCCTTGGGCCAGGCGGCGGTGGCCACCGGCGTGATAGTCGGCATCACGGGTCTGATCGGCCTGACGGCGGGCGGTTGGGTGGCGGATAAACTGCACCAGCGCTTCGCCCGTGGCCGTTTACTGTTCGGCGCGGTGTCGATGTTGATCGCCTCGTTGGCGACCGGTGCCGCTTTGTGGCAGGGGCAGACGGAGATCGGCGTGTTCGTGGCCATCTTCAGCATTGGTTGGCTGTTCGCCTACAACTTCTATACCTGTGTCTATACCGCGATCCAGGATGTGGTCGAGCCGCGTTTGCGGGCGACGGCCATGGCGTTGTTCTTTGCCGGTTTGTACCTGCTCGGCGGTGGCCTCGGGCCGGTGGTGGTCGGGCTGCTATCCGACCATTTCGCCCATTCGGCGATGGTTGCCGCCGGGGCGAGCGAGATGAGCGAAGCGTTCAAGGCGGTGGGGTTGCACGCTGCGATGTACCTGATCCCGCTGGCGCTTTTTCTCACCATGTTGTCGCTGTTCCAGGCCTCCCGCACCCTCGGGCGCGATGCGTTACGCATGCAGCAGACGATGGCCGCTGGCGTGCCGGCCTGAAGTCGCTCCCACAGTGCATCGTCCTGAAACGACAAGGCCCGCAATTGCGGGCCTTGTCGTTTCAGTGGGTTGGATTACCCGGCCACCAGCACGCGAATGGCCTCCAGGCGCAGGGCGGCTTTGTCGAGCATGGCCAGACCTTGCTCGCGCTGCTTGCGCAGGGTTTCCAGCTCGCTGTCGCGCACGCTCGGGTTGACGGCTTGCAACGCGGTCAAGCGGGCCAGCTCTTCTTCGGTATCGGCAGCCAGGCGACGCTTGGCTTCGGCGACCCGTTCGGCATGCCGTGGGCTGATCTTCTCTTCGGCGGCATTGATCTGCGGGTTGAGCGAGTCGCGCTGGGCCTGGACGAACTTGTTGGCGCTGGCGCGCGGCACGGTTTCCAGTTGCTCGTTGAGCTTCTCGAACGAGACCTTGGCGGCCAGGTCGTTGCCGTTGCTGTCCAGCAGGCAGCGCAGCGCCGCCGGCGGCAGGTAGCGACCCAATTGCAGGGCGCGCGGGGCGACCACTTCGCTGACGTAGAGCAGTTCGAGCAGCACGGTGCCGGGTTTCAGCGCCTTGTTCTTGATCAGCGCCACCGCGGTGTTGCCCATTGAGCCGGAGCGGACCAGGTCCATGCCGCCTTGCACCATCGGGTGTTCCCAGGTGAGGAACTGCATGTCCTCGCGGGACAGCGCCTGGTTGCGGTCGTAGGTGATGGTCACGCCTTCGTCGTCGCCGAGCGGGAAGCTGGCATCCAGCATTTTCTCGCTGGGGCGCAGCACCAGGGCGTTTTCCGAATGGTCTTCGCTGTCGATGCCGAAGGCCTCGAACAACTCTTCCATGTAGATCGGCAGGGCAAATTCGTCGTCCTGCTCGTAAATCGCCTCGGCCAGCGCTTCACCTTCACCGGCGCCGCCGGAGTTCAGTTCCAGCAAGCGGTCACGCCCGGCGTGCAGTTCGCCCTCAAGGCGTTCGCGTTCGGCGCGGGCTTCGTCGACCAGGGTTTGCCACTCGTCGTCATCGCCACTTTCCAGCAGCGGCAGCAGGCGCGGGCCGAACTGGTGCTGCAGGGCGTTGCCGGTCGGGCAGGTCGCCTGGAAGGCGTTCAGTGCCAGGTGGTACCACTGGAACAGGCGCTCTTGCGGGCTGCTTTCCAGGTAGGGCACATGCAACTGGATGGTGTGCTTCTGGCCGATGCGGTCGAGCCGGCCGATGCGCTGTTCGAGCAGGTCCGGGTGCGACGGCAGGTCGAACAGCACCAAGTGGTGGGAGAATTGGAAGTTGCGGCCTTCACTGCCGATCTCGGAGCAGATCAGCACCTGGGCGCCGAACTCTTCGTCGGCGAAGTAGGCGGCGGCGCGGTCGCGTTCGAGGATGTTCATGCCTTCATGGAACACCGTGGCCGGGATACCGGAGCGCACGCGCAGGGCGTCTTCCAGGTCCATGGCGGTTTCCGCGTGGGCGCAGATCACCAGCACTTTGACCCGTTTGAGCATCTTCAGGGTGTCGATCAGCCAGTCGACGCGCGGGTCGAAGCGCCACCAGCGCTCGTCCTCGTGGGTGTCCGGCTGGGCCTGGTAGCTGACTTCCGGGTAGAGGTCGGCGTGCTCGCCGAGCGGTAGTTCCAGGTACTGATCCGGGTTTTCCAGCGGATAGGGGTGCAACTGGCGCTCGGGGAAGCCTTGCACGGCGGCCCGCGTATTGCGGAACAACAGGCGGCCGGTGCCGTGACGATCGAGCAGTTCGCGGATCAGGCGCGCCGCTGCTTCGCTGTCGCCATCGTTGACCGCGGCGAGCAGCGCTTCGCCTTCGGCGCCGAGGAAGTCATGGATGGTCTTGTGCGCCTCGGGCGAGAGGTGGCCCTGGTCGAGCAATTCCTGCACCGCTTCGGCGACCGGCTTGTAGTTGGCGCTTTCGGCGCGGAAGGCTTCGAGGTCGTGGAAGCGGTTCGGATCGAGCAGGCGCAGGCGGGCGAAGTGGCTGTCCTGGCCGAGTTGTTCCGGGGTGGCGGTCAGTAGCAGGACGCCGGGGATGACCTCGGCCAGTTGCTCGACCAGCGCGTATTGCGGGCTGGCTTGCTCCGGGTGCCAGACCAGGTGGTGCGCCTCGTCGACCACCAGCAGGTCCCAGCCGGCGGCGAACAGGGCATCTTGTGCGCGTTCGTCTTCGCACAGCCATTCCAGGGCCACCAGGGCCAGCTGGCAATCCTCGAAGGGGTTGTCGGCATCGCTTTCGATGAAGCGCTCGGCGTCGAACAGCGCGACTTCCAGGTTGAAGCGCCGGCGCATCTCCACCAGCCATTGGTGCTGGAGGTTTTCCGGTACCAGGATCAGTACCCGGCTGGCACGCCCGCTGAGCAGTTGGCGGTGGATGACCAGGCCGGCTTCGATGGTTTTACCCAGGCCGACTTCGTCCGCCAGCAACACCCGTGGGGCGATGCGGTCGGCCACTTCGCGGGCGATGTGCAACTGGTGCGGGATCGGTTGGGCGCGCACGCCACCCAGGCCCCAGAGCGAGGATTGCAGCAGGCGGCTGGTGTGTTCGAGGGTGTGGTAGCGCAGGGCGAACCAGAGCAGCGGGTCGATCTGCCCAGCGAACAGGCGGTCGCTGGCCAGACGGAACTGAATGAAGTTGGACAGCTGGGTTTCCGGCAGGGTGACGGCCTGGTGCTGCGCGTTGAGGCCGTGGTAGACCAACAGGCCGTCGACGTCGTCGACTTCCTGAACGGTCAGTTTCCAGCCTTCGAAGTGCGTGATCTCGTCGCCCGGCGAAAACCGCACGCGGGTCAGTGGGGCATTGCGCGTCGCATACTGGCGGGTTTCGCCAGTGGCCGGGTAGAGCACGGTGAGCATGCGGCCGTCCTGTACCAGGATGGTTCCCAAGCCCAACTCCGCTTCGCTGTCACTTATCCAGCGTTGCCCCGGTTCATACTGCTGCGCCATGCCTGTCTCCCGCGATGAAAAAGCCGGCTATGGTAACGGAACGCGGTCCCCAGGCCAAAGGCGCTGTAGCACTTGCCAGTAGGACTTGAGTCGAAAGTGTAGCGAGCGCACCCTCAAGCTGACGGCTGAATGGCCGACAGCCTGACCAAAGGAGCTTGTTTTTTATCTTGGCCCCGCGAGAACAGTGGTCTTCACGTGGCCTGCAACGGAGGGCGCAAAGGAGGTGCTTATATGTTGTCACCCATTCCCCACAGCATGATGCCGGTGACCGCGCAGCAGGACCCGGTCAAACCGCTGCCTGAGATTGCGCCCGTGGCGCCGCTGCAAGGCAGTGCCAGCGAAAGTGCGGTAGAGCTGGATAGGCGCCATCCGCAGGAGGCCGAATTATCCCAGCGCGAGGAGCAGCGTCGGCGGCGCCAGCGCCGTGGTTATACCGCCGAGGAGCTGGCCGAAGGCGAAGTGGCCGCCGAGGATCAGGCGCTGCTCGATGAGTTGCCGCGCCAGGGCCTGTGGGTGGATGTCGAAGTCTGAGCGGCGCACACTGTGAGCGTGTCGCTGCCTGTTTAGTGAGCCCCTGTGGACCTGTTCGCCGATACCGATACCGCCGTCGTGCTGCCCGATGCCGAGCTGCGTTTCATGCCCGCATGGCTGGACCTGGCCACGGCGGATCGCTGGCTCGCCGACTTGTCGGTCGAGACTCCCTGGCAGCAGCCGCAGGTGTTCCTGCATGGTCGCTACTACCCGGTGCCGCGTCTGGTGGCCTGGTACGGCGATGCCGAGGCGAGCTATCGCTACTCTGGCCTGGTTCATCAGCCGCTGCCCTGGAGCGCGCTGCTGGCCGAGATCCGCTGTCGGGTCGAGGCCGCCGCCGGGCAACGGCTGAATGGCGTGCTGCTCAACTATTACCGCGACGGCCAGGATTCCATGGGCTGGCACAGCGACGATGAGCCGGAGCTGGGGCGCAACCCGCTGATCGCTTCACTCAACCTCGGCGGCTCCCGGCGTTTCGACCTGCGGCGCAAAGGCAGTAGCCGTATCGAGCACTCGCTGGAGCTGGGCCATGGTTCGCTGCTGGTCATGGGCGGCCCGACACAGCATTATTGGCAGCATCAGGTGGCGAAGACGCGCAGCCCTTGCGCGCCACGTCTGAATCTTACGTTCCGCTGGATCCGCGCATGAGCAATGACGAAAAACTGATCGACTTCGGCGCCGAGCGTGACAAGCGCATTCATGACCTGCACGAGAAACGTCTCAACGACGTGCGCAATGCCTTCGAGCAGGCGATGCCGCTGAGCAAGGGCAAAAAGCCCAAAGGCAAGCCGAAGAAACGCTGAACACCCGCGCAAGCCCCCGATCAATTGATCTGGATCAGTTGCCGTCTCGCTTCGCGGGCCGGGGCATGCCGCTATTGATCCAGATCAATTTCCCCTGCCTGCTGTGCGGCTATCTTTGAGCCATCGAAACACAGCGCTAACCGCAGGAGGCAGCCGATGTTCATCGATGTAGTGGTTCTCGCCGGTATTGGCACCGTCGGCCTGATGTTCGCCTTCTTCGGTGGGTTCGCCTATTTCATCTGGAAGGACACGCACAAGCGTAAACCGCGCTAGTCGTTCCGGATCAGGAGCACGCAAGGCACTTCGGGCGACTTCGGTCGCCTTTTTTGTGTCCGGATTCACGATCATTTCCGCGTTCGCGGAGGCGAGGGAGAGCCTCTAATCCAGGCGCTTATGCACCCGCGACACCGCGACGAGCAGCATCAGCAGAGTGAACAGCAACAGCGCCAGCATCTCCGGCCACAGCTCGGCCAGGGTCGCGCCGCGCAGCATGATGCCGCGCGCCAGCCGCAGAAAGTGCGTCAGCGGCAGCACTTCGGCGATCCATTGCGCGGCCTTGGGCATGCCGGCGAAGGGGAACATGAAGCCCGACAGCAGGATCTGCGGCAGGAAGGTGAAGAAGGCCATCTGCATCGCCTGGAACTGGCTCTGCGCCAGGGTGGAAATGAACACGCCGAGGGTCAGGCTGGCGAAGATGAACAACAGCGCGGCGCCATACAGCTCCAGCAGCGAGCCGCGCACCGGCACCTCGAACAGCAGGCGGCCGACGATCAGGATCACCGTTACCTGTACCAGGCCGATGCCGACGAAGGGCAGCACCTTGCCGATGGTCAGCTCCCAGGGCGACACCGGCGTGGTGATGAGCATTTCCATGTTGCCGCGCTCGCGCTCCCTGACCAGGGCGATGGCGGTGAACAGCACCATGGTCATGGTCAGGATCACCCCGACCAGCCCCGGCACGGTATTCAGCGGCGCCAGCCGTTCCGGGTTGTAGAAGTTCACCACCTGCATCGCCTGCTTGCTGCTCCAGCCTTGCAGCGGGTAGCTCGCCAACTGGCGGGCCGAGGCCTGCACCACCTGATCCGAACCATCCACCACCAGTTGCAGTGGCGCGCGGGCCGGGTCCTGGCGTTGCAGGCGGGCCTCGAAGTCCGGCGGGATCACCAGGGCGGCGCTGATCTTTCCCGCGCGCAGCAACCGTTCCAGCTCCTGGGTGCTGGCCAGGCGGTACTTGAAGTCGACCACCTGGCTCGAACCGATTTCCGCTGCCACCTCGCGCGAGCGGGCGCTGTTGGCCTGATCGAGCACGGCCGCATCCAGGCCGCGCACATCCATGTTGATGGCGTAGCCGAACAACACCAGTTGCATGATCGGAATGCCGACGATCATGGCGAACGTCAGGCGGTCGCGGCGCAACTGGCGCAGCTCCTTGAGCACGATGGCGCCCAGGCGGTGCAGGTTCATGCGTCCTCCCGGGCCTGCTGCAGCGGGCGCTGGGTAACGGTGACGAAGACGTCTTCCAGGTTCGGCTCGGTCTCCTGCACCTGCGCTTCGATCTGCTGCTCGGCCAGGCGTCGGCTGATGCGCGCATGCGCGTCCGGGGCGGCGCTGAGCACGCGCAGGGTCGCGCCGATCTGGGCCATGGCGATCACGTCGTGCAAATCCTGCAAGGCCCGCTGGGCCTGACGCGGCTGCGCGCATTCGACCAGCAGCGGGCGGCCGGGCAGGGCGTCCATGAGCTCGGCCGGGCTGCCGTCGGCGACCAGCCGGCCAGCATCGAGAATGCCCAGGCGGGTGCAGCGCTCGGCTTCGTCCATGTAGTGGGTGGACACCAGCAGGGTGGTGCCGGCTTCGGCCAGTTCGAACAGCGAGTCCCAGAATTCCCGCCGCGACTGTGGGTCGACCGCGCTGGTGGGTTCGTCGAGCAGCAGCAGGTCGGGCTTGTGCAGCACCGCGCCGGCCAGGGCCAGGCGTTGTTTCTGACCGCCGCTGAGGGTGCCGGCGAGCTGCTTGCGGCGGTCGGCCAGCCAGTAGCGTTCGAGCAGTTCCTCGATGCGCTGGCGGGCCGCGGGTTGGCGCAGGCCCTGGACGGTGGCGAGGAACTCCAGGTTTTCGCCGACGGTGAGGTCTTCATAGAGCGAGAATTTCTGCGTCATGTAGCCGATGCGCCGCTTCAGTTCCTCGGCATCGCGTGGGATCTGGCAGCCGAGTACCTCGATCTCCCCGGCGCTGGGCCGCAGCAGGCCGCAGAGCATGCGAATGGTGGTGGACTTGCCGCAGCCGTTGGGGCCGAGGAAGCCGAACACTTCGGCGCGGTTCACCCTGAGGTCGAGGTGGTCGACCGCCGTCAGCTCGCCGAAGCGCTTGGTCAGCCCGCGGGCGCGGATCACCGGGTCACTGCTGCTCATCGTCGATTCGCTCCGCGCGCAGGGGCAGGCCGGCGGGCAGCTTGCGGGCCGCATCGCCGTCCAGCAGCAGTTCGGCGCGGTACACCAGGCGACTGGCGTCGTCGCCGGTAAGGGCGTAGTAGGGCGTGAAGCTGGCTTCGCTGGCGATGCTGCGCACATGGGCGACGAAGCTCGCATCGACGCCCTCGACGCTGACCCGCAGGCGGTCGCCAATGGCGATCCGCGCGCGCACGGAGGCCGGGACAAAGACCCGCGCGTAGGGCGCATCGCCGACCAGCAGGCTGACCACTTCGGCATTCGCCGGTGGCTGATCACCGGGCTTGAAGGGCAGGGCATCGACCCGGCCGGCGCGCGGCGCACGCAGGCTCAGGTGCTCGCGGGAGACTTGCAGTTGCGCCAGGTTGCCGCGCGCGGCTTCCAGGTTGGCGCGGGCCTGTTCGATCTGTTCGGGGCGGGTGCCGCTGGTCAGTTCACGCAACTGGGCATCGGCATTGCTCACGGCGGCGTGGGCCTGATCGCGGCTGGCGCGGGCCTTGTCGAGTTCGGCGATGGCGACCTGGCCGCGCTTGTAGAGAGCGGCGATGCGCTGGTAATTGCGCTCGGCGTCGGTGGAGTCGGCGCGATTGCGGTTGAGGGTGGCTTGCGCGGCTTCGATGGTTTCCAGGCGGGCGCCGTTGTTCAGTTCGGTGAGTCGCGCTTGGGCCTGAGCCACTTCGCCCTGGGCCTGAGCGACACGCGCATCCTGGCGGCGGGGGTCGAGCTGCAGCAGCAATTGTCCGGCTTCGACCCGGTCACCTTCGGCAACCTGCCAGCTCAGGATGGTTTCCGAGGCTTCGGCTGGCAGGCCGATGCGGTCCCATTCCAGCGTGCCGAGCAATACCTCGTCACGCTTCCCGTCGCAACCGCTGAGCAGTGCCAGCAGCAAGGCGCACAGCAGGGCAAGCCGTTCAATCGCCATGGGGAACCTCCAGGCCGCGTTCGAGCAGGGCCAGGGTGTGCGTGATCATGGCTTCGTTGCCGATCTCCGGGTTGGCGAAGATACCCCGCCAGAGCGGCGCGGCGGCATAGGGCAGCATGGTCATACCCATCAGCGAGACCACCAGCAGGCGTGGATCCAGATCGGGGTTGAGGGCGCCCCGGCCCTGGGCCTTGGCGAAGCGCTGGGCCAGCAGCATGGGAATCAACGGGGCGATGCGCTGCGGCAGGAGCTCGCGCAATACGCCGCCTTCGCAGAGGATTTCGCGCACCCACAGCGGCGGAATCCACGGATGTTCGGCAACGGTTTCGCTCAGGCCGCGAACGAAGCGCCGCACCAGTTGCAGGGGCTCGTCGCCGGCGTCCTGCAGGCCAACGGCGATCTGCGTCAGCAGGGGCAGGAAGCGCTCCTCGACCATGGCGTCCACCAGGCGCTGCTTGTTGCCGAAGTAGTAGTTGACCATCGCCGGGGTCACCCCGGCTTGCTGGGCGATGCCGCGCAGGCTGCTGGCAGTGATTCCGGCGTGGGCGAAGGCATCGATGGCGGCATCCAGCAGGCGTTCGCGTTGCAGCAGCGCATCGCCGGCGGGCCGACCGGGGGCGCGGGGGACGGTCATGGTCGAATCCGAGGCTGAACCAATATTTATTTAAATACACATTTAATTAATTGGCAAAAGCCGCGATGAGCGTCCCGCTGGACGGCACACTGTTAGCTAGCTAATAATTAGTTTGCGTTGGTGTTGTTCCAGCCGCAGCGGCTATCTTTCATGTGAAGTCCCAACAGGTTTCGCCCGTGCGTGACATTTTGCAGGCCTTCTGTGCGCCCGATCTTGCGGCCGCACAGTTCGCGATCAAGACCCTGCTGGGCGGTGGGCTGGCGCTCTGGTGCGCGCTGCGCTTGGGCCTCGAACAGCCACAGTGGGCGTTGATGACGGCGTTCATCGTCGCCCAGCCGTTGTCCGGCATGGTGGTGCAGAAAGGCCTGGCGCGGTTGCTCGGAACCTTGATCGGTACGGCCATGGCGGTGCTGATCATGGCGCTGTTCGCCCAGACGCCCTGGCTGTTCCTGCTGGCGCTGGCCGCTTGGCTGGGGCTGTGCACGGCGGCTTCGACCCTGTTGCGCAGTGCCTGGTCCTATTCCTTCGTACTGGCCGGTTACACCGTGGCGATCATCGGCCTGCCGGCGATCGGCCATCCGCTGACGGTGTTCGATCAGGCCATCGCCCGCAGCAGCGAAATTTCCCTCGGCATCCTTTGCGCCACGGCCGTCAGCGCGCTGCTCTGGCCGCAGCGGGTCGAACGGCACCTGGTGAAGCAGGCGAGCGAGGCCTGGCTGGCCGGGATCCAGGCGGCGCGGGCGGCGCTGACGGGTGAGCAGCAGGTGCATCAGGGCTTGCTCGGCGTGCTCGGGCGCATCGTTGCGGTGGATGCCCAGCGCGAGCATGCCTGGTTCGAGGGCAGCCGGGGGCGGCAGCGGGCGCTGGCCCTGCGTGTAGTGAGCCGCGACCTGCTCAGCCTGCTGCGCCTGGCCCGCGGTGTAGCGCGGCAATGGCGACAGATGACGAAAAGCGAAGCGCAGCAGTTGGCGCCGTGGCTGGATGAGGTACAGCAAGCACTGGTCGAGCCTCGGCCGGCGGTACTGGAGCCACTGCGTGAGCGGTTGTTGAGTGCCTCTGAAGCGGCAGAGTTACCCGCGGTGCAGCAATACTGTCTGGCGCGCATGGCGGTGTTGTTGCGTCAGGCCCAGGCGGCCGCGGATGCGCTGGCGGCGGTGGAAAAGGGCGAGGCGCCAGTCGATGCGCCACCGGCGTTGTCCTGGCATCGCGATGCACAGACGGCAACCCTCTATGGATTGCGCAGCGCGTTGGCGTTTCTCGCCCTGGCCAGTTTCTGGCTGGCCAGCGGCTGGACTGCCGCCGCTGGCGCGCTGACCCTGACGTGCGTGGTCTGTGGCCTGTTCGCCAGCCGCGAGAATGCCGAGCAGATCGGTTTCTGTTTTTTGCGTGGGATTCTTTACGCGTTGCCGGTGGCGTTTCTGGTCGGCCAGTTGTTGTTGCCGCAATTGAGCGGTTTCCCCCTGCTGTGCCTGGCGCTCGGCATCCCGCTGCTGTTCGGCGCCCTGGGCATGGCCAAGCCGGCGCTGGGGGCGACGGCGACCTCGTTCTGCCTGCACTTCATCGTCCTCTGTGCGCCGCAGAACGCCATGCGTTATGACGTCGCCTTGTTTCTCAACGAAGCGATTGCGATGTTGATCGGCGTGGGTTGTGCCGTGCTGGCGTTCCGGCTGATCGGTCTGCGCAACCCGGTCTGGCATGCTCAGCGCTTGCTCAAGGCCACCTTGATCGACCTCAGTCGCTTGCCCCGGCGCACCCTGGCCGGCGCCGAGAACTGGTTTGGCGGGCGCATGGCCGACCGCCTGCTGCAGTTGGCCCGGTATCACCCGCTGCTGCCGGCGCAATCGCGCAACCGCTGGGATGACGGCATCAACAGCCTCGATCTGGGTGATGAGTTGCTGCACCTGCGGCGTTGCCTGGCGGCGGCGGACTCGCCCTTGGGCGGCGCGCAGGAACGGTTTCTGCGCTGCCTGGAACCCATTCTGCGGCAAGGGCCGGAGCCGCAGCATGCCGCGGCGCTGGATCAGCCGGTGGCCGAGCTGCTGGCGGCGCTGCGTGATGCCGGTGCGAGTATCGACCGCCGCTTGGCCCGGGCGGCACTGTTGCAGTTGCAGTACAGCTGGCGGCATTGGTGCGAGCACCGGGGTGTGCATACACAGGAGGCGAGCCATGGGCTTGCGTGAGTGGTCGCTGGGCGGTGTCCTGCTCAGCCCGTTTCTACTTCATGCGCTGCTGGCACTGCTGCTCACCGGGCTGCTGCGTCTCGGGTTGCAGCGCGCCGGGCTGGCGCGCTGGATCTGGCACGAAGCCTTGTTCGATTGTGCCCTGTATGTCTGTGTCCTGGCGGCGCTGACCGCTGTGCTGGGCCACGGGTGAAGGAGAGAGTTATGCGTTCCACTGTACGTGTCGTGATTACCCTGTGTCTGGTCGCGGCGGCATTGCTGGCCGGTTACGGCCTCTGGCAGCACTACATGCTGTCGCCCTGGACGCGCGATGCGCGCATCCGTGCCGATGTGGTGGTGATCGCCCCGGATGTCTCCGGTTGGGTGGTAAGTCTCAAGGTGCACGACAACCAGCAGGTCAAAGCCGGCGATCTGCTCCTGAACCTCGATCACGAGCGGTATCAAGCCGCGCTGGAGAAGGCCCGCGCCGTCGCCGGCACCCGCGAGCAGCAACTGCGCCTGCGTGAACACGAGGCCTCGCGGCGCGCTCATCTCGGCCCGCAGGCGATCAGCGCCGAGCTCAAGGAAAACGCCCAGATCACCGCCGATATCGCCCGTGGCAGCTACCGTGAAGCGCTGGCCGATGTGAAGCTGGCCGAACTCAACCTGGTCCGCAGCGAGCTGCGTGCGCCACGCGCCGGGCAGATCACCAACCTGCGCCTGGCGCAGGGTAACTACGTCACGGCCGGGCAGGCGGTGATGGCCCTGGTCGATGAGCAATCGTTTTACGTGCAGGCCTATTTCGAGGAAACCAAGCTGTCGCGCATCCAGGTCGGAGCGCCGGTCAAGGTCTGGCTGATGAGCGCGGGCAAGGCCTTGAATGGCCGCGTGGAAAGCATCAGCCGCGGCATCACCGACCGCAACGCGATTCCCGATGCGCAGCTGCTGGCGAACGTCGAGCCGACGTTCAACTGGGTCCGTTTGGCGCAGCGGATTCCGGTGCGGATCAAGCTCGAGCAACTGCCGGAGGGCGTGCAACTGAGTGCGGGGATGACGGCGAGCGTGCAGGTCAGCGAAGACGGGCCGGCCGGGAACGGTTCAGCGGCTGAGTAAAGCCTTTTGCCCGCGATCGGAACCATGCCGGTGGGGCGTTTTGGCAGTCGTGGGGCTGGCCGGATAGCGAGGCCAGCCCCACGACAGGCGGTGGTCAGCCGATGGTGATCGGCGGTAGCTCGGTCAGTTCGACGCTTTGCAGGCTGCGCGGGGCGAGGATTTCCGCTTCGCCGTCGACCACCAGCTCATCGCGCTGGTTGAACACGCGGGTGGCGATGCGCACGCGAAACTTCGGCAGTTTTTCCAGAATTTCCAGGCGTACGGTCAGGGTGTCGCCGAGTTTCACCGGCAGGGTGAAGCGCATGGTCTGGCCCAGGTAGATGGTGCCCGGCCCCGGTAGCTCGCAGGCCACCGCGGCGCTGATCAGGGCGCCGCTGAACATGCCGTGGGCGATGCGTTCCTTGAACATGGTGCCGGCGGCATAATCCGCATCCAGGTGCACCGGGTTGTGGTCACCGGAAACGGCGGCGAACAGCTGGATATCGCGCTCCTCCACGGTTTTGCTGTAGCTGGCGGTCTGTCCGACTTCGAGGTCGGCGTAGGGTGTGTTGGTGCTCTGGCTCATGCGGGCTCCTTGGTGTGTGGCTGGCTGCGGCGGCTATGGGCCATTGCCTGGTTCAGCCAGTCGATCAGGTCGCGGGTCACCTCGTCACGGTTGCTCTCGTTGAGCAGTTCATGGCGGGCGTCCGGGTAAATATTCACTTGCAGGTTCTGCTGGCCGGCCAGGCGCAGGGCCGCGCCCAGGTCTTCCAGGCGCTTGCCGTCGCTGACCGGGTCGCAGGCGCCGCCGATCACCAGCAGCGGCAGGTCGTTGTCGATCTGCGCCAGGCGCTTCACCGGGGTGATCTGCTGCAGGCCGTCGAGCAGATCGAGCCACAGCTGGTTGGTGCAGCGAAAGCCGCACAGCGGGTCGTTGACGTATTTGTCGACCTCGGCCGGGTCGCGGCTCAGCCAGTCGAAAGTGGTGCGGTTGGGCTTGAAGGCTTTGTTGAACGAGCCGAAGGAGAGAAACTCGAGCAGCGCGCTGCGCCCGGTCGGGCCTTGGCGCCAGCGTTCGAAGCGGGCAATCGCGGCCGCCGCACGGTACAGCCCGACCGGCTGGTAGTTCGAGCCGGAAAGAATCGCTCCCTGCAGGCTGCAACTGTGTTGCATCAGGTAGGCCTGGCCGATGTAGCTGCCCATGCTGTGGCCGAGCAGGAAGATCGGCACATTCGGGTGCTGCTGGCGGATGTGGTGGTTGAGGTTGGCCAGGTCGCCGATCACCCGTTGCCAGCCCTGCTGCTCGGCGTACATGCCGAGCACGCCACGCTGGGCCGTCTTGCCATGGCCGCGTTGATCGTGCGCATACAGCTCATAACCGGCCTGCACCAGAGCGGCGCCCAGGCGTGCGTAGCGGCCGCTGTGCTCGGCCATGCCGTGGGCGACCATCACCACCGCTTTCGGCGGCTGCTCGGCAAACCAGCGGTTGACGTACAACGGTGCGGCGTCGCTGGCGGTCAGCCAGAAGTCATCGTGAAGCATGGCGAATCCTTGTGCCCGGAGAGTTTGGCATTGTAGAGCCAGCGCCGGCTGTTGTCCCAGCCCCCGCCCTGTGGTCGGGTTATGCCGCTTGAAGCAAGATTCACGCGGTCAATGACGCTCCCTTAAGTATTTGCGCTGACGCCCAGAGCTGCTAAGTTCCCGTCAGCCCCGTCCGCGCGGGCCAGACCTTTTCAGGTAATGGGGATAAAAATAATGCAACCTGATTTCTGGAGCGACAAACGCCCGGCCGGCGTGCCCAATGACATCGATCTTGGCGCCTACAAGTCGGTGATCGAGGTGTTCGAGCGCTCGTGCAAGAAGTTCGCCGACCGTCCGGCGTTCACCAATATGGGCGTGACGCTGACCTACGCCGAACTGGATCGCCTGTCCGGCGCCTTCGCCGGTTATCTGCAAAAGCACACGGATCTCAAGCCCGGCGAGCGCATCGCCGTGCAAATGCCGAACATCCTGCAATACCCGATTGCTGTCTTCGGCGCCATGCGCGCCGGGCTGATCGTGGTCAATACCAACCCGCTGTACACCACCCGCGAGATGCGTCATCAGTTCAAGGACGCCGGGGTGCGCGCGCTGGTGTACCTGAACATGTTCGGCAAGCTGGTCCAGGAAGTGCTGGCGGACACCGAAATCGAATACTTGATTGAAGCCAAGATGGGCGACATGCAGCCGGCGCTCAAGGGCTGGCTGGTCAATACCGTGGTGAAGAAGGTCAAGAAACTGGTGCCGGAGTACCAGCTGCCCCAGGCCGTGGCGTTCAAGGATGCCTTGAAGCAGGGTCAGGGTCAGCCGCTGAAACCGGTCAAGGTAACGCTGGATGACATCGCCGTGCTGCAGTACACCGGCGGTACCACCGGGGTGGCCAAGGGCGCGATGCTGACCCACGGCAACCTGGTAGCCAACATGCAGCAGGTCGACGCCTGCCTGTCGCAGCACGGCGCGGATGGCCGATCGCTGATGAAAGAAGGGCAGGAGGTGATGATCGCGCCACTGCCGCTTTATCACATCTATGCCTTCACCGCGAATTGCATGTGCATGATGGTCAATGGCAACCACAACGTGCTGATCAGTAACCCGCGGGACATCGCCGGCTTTATCAAAGAACTGCAGAAGTGGCGCTTCTCGGCGCTGCTGGGCCTCAATACGCTGTTTGTCGCCTTGATGGATCACCCGGATTTCAAGAACCTCGACTTCTCCAACCTCAAGGTCACCAACTCCGGTGGCACCGCGTTGGTCAAGGCGACCGCCGAGCGCTGGTATGCGATGACCGGTTGCACCGTGGTGGAAGGCTATGGCCTGACCGAAACCTCGCCGGTGGCCAGCACCAACCCCTATGGCGACAAGGCCCGCCTGGGCACGGTCGGCATCCCGGTGCCGGGCACCGGCTTCAAGGTGGTCGATGACAATGGCCTGGAACTGGCCCTCGGCGAGCGCGGCGAGCTGTGCATCAAAGGCCCGCAGGTGATGAAAGGCTACTGGCAGCGTGTCGAGGCGACCGCTGAAGTGCTGGATGCCGATGGCTGGTTGAAGACCGGCGATATCGCGGTGATCGACCCGGATGGTTTTGTCCGCATCGTCGACCGCAAGAAGGATCTGATCATCGTCTCGGGTTTCAACGTCTACCCCAACGAGATCGAAGATGTGGTCATGGCCCATCCGAAGGTCGCCAGTTGTGCGGTGATCGGCGTGCCGGACGACAAGTCCGGCGAAGCGGTCAAGCTGTTCGTGGTCGCGCGCGAGGCGGGCCTGACCGCCGAAGAGCTGAAGGCTTACTGCAAGGAGAACTTCACCGGCTATAAAGTACCCAAGCACATCGTCTTCAGGGATGCCCTGCCGATGACGCCGGTGGGCAAAATCCTCCGTCGCGAGCTGCGTGATATCGCCTAGAAAGCCCCAGGCCCGGCCGTTCATCGGCTTGTAGTTGGGTTTGTTTTAAAAATGACCGAAAGCCTGGCTCTCGGTCATTTTTTTGACTGGTGAGGCGGTGTTTGGTGCTAGGCGCACCCTGGCAAAGCTGCTACTCTCGGCCCGCTTTTTGGCCTGCCAGCCGAGAAAAAAAGCACATAAACACAACAAACAACCGCCATCGCGCGGTGAAGATTAGCTGTTGCTTAGGAGTGGGCTTCCATGACCGAAAACTTCTGGAAGGATAAGTACCCTGTTGGGGTTGCTGCCGAAATCAACCCCGATCAGTACCCGAATATTCAGGCGGTACTGAAACAGTCTTGCGAACGCTTCGCCAACAAGCTGGCCTTCAGCAACATGGGCAAGTCGCTCACCTATGGTGAGTTGTATGAACTGTCCGGAGCCTTTGCGGCTTACCTGCAGCAACACACCGACCTGCAACCGGGCGACCGTATCGCCGTGCAGCTCCCGAACCTGCTGCAATACCCGGTCGCCGTCTTCGGTGCCATTCGCGCCGGGCTGATCGTGGTCAACACCAACCCGCTCTACACCGCGCGGGAGATGGAACACCAATTCAATGATTCCGGCGCCAAGGCGCTGATCTGCCTGGCGAACATGGCCCATCTGGCCGAAGTCGTGCTGCCGAAAACCGGGATCAAGCGCGTCATCATCACCGAAGTCGGTGACATGCTGCCGCCGCTCAAGCGCTTGCTGGTCAACAGCGTGGTCAAGTACGTGAAGAAGATGGTGCCGGCCTTCAACCTGCCTGGCGCGGTCAAGTTCAACGAGGCCTTGGCCAAGGGCCGTGGCCAGCCGGTCAAGGACGCCAACCCGAACAGTGGCGAGATCGCCGTGCTGCAATACACCGGTGGCACCACCGGGGTGGCCAAGGGCGCGATGCTGACCCACCGCAACCTGGTGGCCAACATGCTGCAATCCAAGGCGCTGATGGGCGCCAACCTGAATGACGGTTGCGAGATCCTGATCACACCGCTGCCGCTCTATCATATCTACGCCTTCACCTTCCATTGCATGGCGATGATGATGATCGGCTGCCACAACGTGCTGATCACCAACCCGCGCGACCTGCCGGGCATGATCAAGGATCTGGCGAAGTACAAGTTCAGCGGCTTTGTTGGTTTGAATACCCTGTTCGTCGCCCTGTGCAACAACGAGGAGTTCCGCAAGCTGGACTTCTCCGCATTGAAGGCCACTCTCTCCGGCGGCATGGCGCTGCAACTGGCCACCGCCGAGCGCTGGAAGGAAGTCACCGGCTGCGCCATCTGCGAAGGTTACGGCATGACCGAGACCAGCCCGGTGGTGTCGGTGAACCCGCTCCAAAACATCCAGGTTGGCACCATTGGCATTCCGGTGCCATCGACCCAGTGCAAGGTCATCGACGATGCCGGCAACGACCTGCCCATGGGTGAGCGTGGCGAGTTGTGCGTCCAAGGCCCGCAAGTGATGAAGGGCTACTGGCAGCGCCAGGAAGCCACCGACGAAATCCTCGACGCCGCGGGTTGGTTGAAAACCGGTGACATCGCCGTTATTCAGGACGATGGCTACATGCGCATCGTCGACCGCAAGAAGGACATGATTTTGGTGTCCGGCTTCAACGTCTACCCGAACGAGCTGGAAGACGTGCTGGCGACCTTGCCGGGTGTGCTGCAGTGCGCGGCCATCGGGATTCCGGACGAGAAATCCGGCGAGGCGATCAAGATCTTCGTAGTCGCCAAACCGGGCGCCACGGTGACCAAAGAACAGGTGATGGAGCATATGCGCGCCAACGTTACCGGCTACAAGGTGCCGAAGTCGGTGGAGTTCCGCGACACGCTGCCGACCACCAACGTCGGCAAGATCCTGCGCCGCGAGCTGCGTGATGAAGAGCTGAAGAAGTTGGCCAAGAAATAAGCTCAGCGTCGGTTCTACGCAGCCGCATGAAAAACGCCACCTCCGGGTGGCGTTTTTCATGCGGCGTTTTTTTCCTCCAGGCGGGCCTGTAGCCAGTCGCAAAAACTGCGCGTCAGCGGGCTGTTTTCGCTGTCCCGATGAATCAGCCAGGCCCAGTTGGGGCCGCGGATGCTGCGCTCATTCAATGGCTGCAACAAGTCACCGGCGCGCGCCTGCTGGCTCAGCAGCTGGCTGACCAGGCCGATGCCGAGCCCGGCGCAGACGGCATCCAGCAGCAGGCCGGGGTCGGAGAAGTTCAGTCCGTGGCTTTGCTGGCCGACATCGATGCCGGCTTCCACCGCCCAGTGGCTCCAATCCATTTCCCGCTCACCGTGCAGGGTGGTGCGCTGTGCGGCGGGTACTGCCAGCAGGCTGGGATGGCAGGCCGGATAAAGGCGGTCGACGTGCAGCACCTTGAAGCTGCATTCGGCCTGCGCGCTGAGGTCGTCACGCACGGCCAGGTCGATGGTCTGGCTGGCCATGTCCGGGGCTTCGTCGGTGCTGAACAGCCACAGATCGACCTCCGGATGCTGGCGGCGGAAATCCCCCAGGCGTGGCAGCAGCCAATGGCGAGCAAATGCCGGGGTGGTGTTGAGTACCAGTTGATTGGGCTTGTGGTACTGCTCCAGGCGGCGAATGCCGACGGCCAATTGCTGCAGCAGCGATTGGGTGGTGCTGAGCAGATCGAAGCCGGCATCGGTCAGGCTGACGCTGCGTCCACTACGGAAAAACAGCGGTTGTTCGAGGTAGGCCTCGAGGCTGCGGATCTGCTGGCTGATGGCCGACTGGGTGAGGTGCAGCTCCGTTGCCGCCTTGTGGAAACTGCCCAGGCGGGCGGCGGCTTCGAAGCCGCGCAGGGCGTTCAGGGGCGGCCAGTGTTTGAGCATATCGATAAGCTCCGCTAATCATTTAACTGCAAAATCTATCGTTTGTTGCGCCGTTTTTACAGGCTTAGCATGCATGCCATCACCGCATTCGCGGTTTTCAGTGATAACAATGACTTAACTGAAAGGCATTTGTCATGCAGCAGAACGAAGTACAACAAAGCGGTTGGTTGATGCCGGCAGAATGGGCCAGGCACGCCGCGACCTGGATGGTCTGGCCGCACAATCAGCCGCTGTGGGAGTCCGGCTGGGGCGTGAGCCTGGCCGAAGTGCAGGTCGACTTCGCCCGCGTGGCCAACGCCATCGCCCGCTTCGAGCCGGTGAAGATGGTGGTCGATCCTTCCGCCGCGTTCCGCGCCCGTGAACTGTGCGGCGCGGGCATCGAGCTGATCGAGCTGGCGGTCAACGACAGCTGGTGCCGCGACTCCGGACCGAGCTTCGTCTGCCACCCGCAACTGGGCATGGCCGGGGTCAGCTGGTGCTTCAATGCCTGGGGCGGCAAGTCGGAACACGATCTGGACGAGGGCCTGGCCCGGCGCGTGCTCAATGGCCTGGGCCTGGAGTGCTTCGGCACGCCGCTGAGCAATGAAGGCGGGGCTATCCATGTGGATGGCGATGGCACCCTGATCACCACCGAGTCGGTGCTGCTCAACCCCAACCGTAACCCAGGGATGAACAAGGCGGAGATGGAGGAGATTTTCAGCCGTCTGCTCGGCGTGAAGAAGACCATCTGGCTGCCGGGCGACCCGGACTATGTCACCGGCGACATGACCGATGGCCACGTCGATGGCGTCTGCGCCTTCGCCCGCCCCGGCGCGCTGCTGGTGGATGCCACCCATGACCAGTCCTCGGTCTATGCCGAGGTGGTGCGCGAGAACCGTCGCGCCCTGGAGCTGGCCAGCGATGCCCGTGGCCGCAAGTTCGAGCTGCTGGAGCTGTACGAGGCCACCGATGCGGTGGACACCGAGGCCGAGGTGTTCTGTGCCTCCTACACCAATTTCTACATCGCCAACGGTGCCGTCATCATGCCGGCCTATGGCATCGCCGCCGACCAGGAAGCCGCCGAGGTGCTGGGCCTGGCCTTCCCGGGGCGCGAGGTCGTGCCGGTGCAGATCAACCACCTGGCCCACGGCGGCGGCGGCGTGCACTGCATCACCCAGCAACAGCCGGCCTGGCCGCTGAAGGGGTGAAGTGATGAGCATGCTGACAGTCGCAACCACCCAGATGCCCTGCAACTGGGACCTGAAAAGCAACCTGGACCAGGCCGAGCAGCTAGTGCGCGAGGCGGCGGCCAAGGGCGCCCAGGTGATCCTGCTGCAGGAGCTGTTCGCCACCCCGTACTTCTGCATCGAGCAGAACCACAAGCACCTGGCGCTGGCCGAGGAATACGGTCAGAGCGCCGTGCTCAAGCGTTTCGCCGCGCTGGCCAAGGAGTTGAGCGTGGTGCTGCCGCTGAGCTGGTACGAGAAGGCCGGCAACGCCTACTTCAACTCGCTGAGCATGGCCGATGCCGATGGCCGTTTGCTCGGGGTGTACCGCAAGACCCACATCCCCAACGCCATCGGCTACCAGGAGAAGGAATACTTCAGCCCCGGCGATACCGGCTTCCGCGTCTGGGACACCGCCTATGGTCGCCTCGGAGTAGGCATCTGCTGGGACCAGTGGTTCCCGGAAACCGCCCGCTGCCTGGCGCTGATGGGCGCCGAAGTGCTGCTGTTCCCCACCGCCATTGGCTCCGAACCGGGTGCTGCGGCGCTGGATTCGCGTGACCACTGGCAGATGACCATGCGCGGCCATGCCGCCGCCAACATCCTCCCGGTGGTGGCCGCCAACCGTGTCGGCCGCGAGGTGGCCAGCACCGACCCGAGCCTGCAGATGAACTTCTACGGCTCGTCCTTTATCAGCAATCACAAGGGCAAGCTGCTGGCCGAGGCCGACCGCGACAGCACAGGCGTATTGATACAGAGCCTGGATCTTGCCGCCATGCGCGAAGAGCGCCTGACCTGGGGCATCTATCGTGATCGCCGGCCGGAAATGTACGGGCCGCTGCTGGGGCTCGATGGCCGCCAACCCAATGCACGTTGGAACACCCAAGGAGCATGACCATGAAAGCTAACCCTAAGCTATTGTTCTGCTCGTTGGGCCTGGCGCTCGGCACGGCCCTGTCGCCTGTGCAGGCCGAGGAAAAGACCCTGCGCCTGTACAACTGGGCGGACTATTTCGCCGAGGACACCCTCGCCAAGTTCAGCGCCGAGACCGGGATCAAGGTGACCTACGACGTCATGGACGGCAGCGAGGTGCTGGAGGCCAAGCTGATGGCCGGTCGCAGCGGTTATGACCTGATCTTCCCTGGCGACACCGTGGCCGAACGCCTGATGCGCGCCGGCGCCCTGCAGAAGCTGGACAAGTCCAAGCTCACCGCGCTGGCCGACATCGAGCCTGGCCTGCAGCGGCTGCACACGCATTATCCCTATGCTCGCCACGCCACCGTGCCCTACACCTGGGGCTCCATCGGCATTACCTACAACGCTGAGATGATCGCCAAGCGCATGGCGGATGCGCCGGTGAACAGCCTGGACCTGCTGTTCAAGCCGGAGCTGGCGGCGAAATTCGCCGACTGCGGCATCTCCATGATCGACTCGCCGGACGAAGTGTTGGCCGTGGTGCTCAACTACCTGGGCCGCGAGCCGCGCAGCGCCAAGGCGGAAGATCTGCAGGCCGCCACCGAGTTGCTGATGGCGATCAAGCCCTACATCCGCAAGTTCCAGTCGCAGCCGGTGACCCAACTGGTCAATGGCGAGATCTGCCTGTCGCTCGGTTACAGCGGCGATGTCACCCAGGCGCAACGCGCTGCGGATGCGGCCGGCAAACAGGCCGACTTCCAGTACCGCATCCCGCGCGAAGGCACCACGATTTGGATGGATAACATGGCGATTCCGGCCGATGCCAAGCATCCGGAATACGCCTACGCCTTCATCAATTTCGTCATGCGTCCGGAGAACATGGCGGCCATCAGCAACTTCACCGGCTACCCGACCTCCAGTGCCAAGGCGCGCCCCATGGTCGACGCCGACATGCGCAACAACCCGAACATCTACGTGGATGAGGCCACCTACGAGCGACTGATCTCGGGCAAGGACATCCCGCAGCGCGACATGCGCGCGCGCATGCGTGCCTGGACCAAGTTCAAGACCGCCTCCGCAGAGTGACGGTAAGCCGGCCGTCTTCCCGGCGGCCGGCTTGCGCGGTTGTCTTGGCAACAGCTGGCGAGGCGGGGCAACTGTTGCTGCGCGCAAGCCAGGGAATAAAGGGCCGGGCGTCGGCGGTCGCGGCGCCTCACGACAATGCAACAACAATAACTGAGAGAGATAAACGCATGTCTACGCGTCGTGATTTTATCAAGCAGTTTTCCGCCGTGGCCGGTCTCGGTGCGGTTGCCACTCTGGGCCTGGGGCTCAATGCCCCGCGCGTACGAGCAGCCCTCGCAGGCAGTTGGTACATGCCGGATGAAAATGCCTTGCAGGAACGTATCTTCCTGGCTTTTGGCGCCTCGGCTGCGGTCTGGGAGGATTGGGCCAGCCCGGTGAATAACACCGTAGCCCTGCTGGCCAAGACTATCGCCAAGTATCAGCCGGTCACCGTGTTGTGCCGCTCCAACCAGCTGGCGCTGGCCAAGAGCAAGTGTGGCACCACCAACATCAAGTTCCTGACCATGCCGCTGGACGACATCTGGGTGCGTGACTACGGCGGCTGCTTCGTGGTCGACGATCAGGGTGGCCGCGGTCTGGTGGATTTCAACTTCAACGGCTGGGGCAACAAGCAGACGCATGCC
The DNA here is from genome assembly GCF_057838565.1 of Pseudomonas sp. KH_027. Lineage (NCBI taxonomy): Bacteria > Pseudomonadati > Pseudomonadota > Gammaproteobacteria > Pseudomonadales > Pseudomonadaceae > Pseudomonas > Pseudomonas sp. KH_027. The sequence goes on along the minus strand of NZ_CM174470.1, from coordinate 3,515,367 downwards.
AACGACACCCAGGTCGCCGATACGCTCAGCTATGAGACCTATGCCACCTATATCAGCAGTCAGCTGACGGGCGAGGGCGGCGGCATCGAGGTGGACGGCCACGGTACGGCGATCATGACCGAGAGTTGCTGGGTCAACAGCAACCGCAATCCGGGCATGAGCAAAGCCCAGATTGAGGCCGAGCTGAAGGCCAATCTGGGCCTGCGCAAGATCATCTGGCTGCCGGGCATCAAGGACAAGGACATCACCGATGCCCACGTCGACTTCTACGCGCGCTTCGCCTCCAAGGGCGTGGTGGTGGCCAACCTCGACAACGACCCCAAGTCCTACGACTACGCGGTGACCCGTACCCACCTGGATATCCTCAAGAACGCCACCGATGCCGACGGCACCAAGCTGGTGGTGCATACCCTGCCGCCACCGCTGACCAAACGCAGCAACGTCTACACCCAGAACAACCCGGACTTCGCCCCCGGCTATATCAACTACCTGCCGATCAATGGCGCGGTGATCGTGCCGCAGTTTGGCGACAGCGCCGCCGACAAATTCGCCAAGGACCTGCTGGCCAAGCTGTATCCGGGGCGCGTGGTGGTACAGGTGAATATCGACCCAATCGCCGGCGGCGGTGGCGGTATCCATTGCGTGACCAAGAACATGCCGGTGGTTTGACTGCCTGGGCGGCCCAGCCCGCACAGCTTTCATCATTGTGCGGGCCAACCCATGGCGGGCCGCCGTTGCGGCGCTGCAACGCCCAATAGCCCGCTGGAACGAGATAAAGATCAGCGTTCGCGCCTTCGTCGCCGACAAGCCTTGCCGTGGCTGGGCTCCCCGCGCGCCTCGGCACTAAGCAACGGCTGGCGGGTAGACAGTCTTCTAAAAATAAAAAACCAAGGAGTAATTTCAATGCAAATCAAGATGTGCCGCGCGCTGGCGCTGGCCATTGCGGCAGCAAGCAGCCAACTGGCTTACGCCGCAGACGAAAGCCCCGCGCTCGAGCAGCTTGCGCAAGGTATGCAGGGCTCCAGCCAAGGTCAATCCAAAGGCTTTATCGAAGACAGTGCACTCACCTTGCTGAGCCGCAATGTCGCCATTCACCACAACAATAAAAACAACAACAACGCCGCAGATAATGGTGGCGTCAATTCAAGTCAGAACTACCTCAACGAGTGGGGGCAGGCAGCCATGCTCGGCTTCACCTCGGGCTTTACCCAGGGCACCGTTGGTTTTGGGGTTGACGCTTTTGCCAATGGCGCAGTGCGCCTGACGGGCGGTGCCGGCACGGCGGGCAGCAACGTGCTGCCGGGTAATGGTGGTCGGTGCGATGAGCTTACCGGCAGCTGCCAAGGCCAGGACGCCTACGGCCTGGCTGGTGGCGCAGTCAAACTGCGGGTTTCGGAAAGCGAACTGAAAGTCGGTAATCTGCAACCGAACAGCCCGGTATTCGGCTACAGCGACCTGTACCTGATGCCGCAGCATTTCACCGGCGGCATGTTCAGCAGTAACGAGATCGAAGGTCTGGCGCTGCAGGGCGGTCACTTCGCCTCGGGCAACGCCGAAAACAGCACCAATAAAGACGGCAATCTGGGCACTACTTACGGCCAGACCCCGTTTAAGCGCGCCGACTATATCGGCGCCGACTACCGCTTCAGCGACACCCTGTCTGGCGGCCTGCATGCGTCCAATTATGAGGATGTGTGGCAGCAGTACTACGCTGACCTCTACCACACCTGGGCGCTGGGCAAAGAAACCGCGCTGAAGACCACCGTCGCCTACTACAAAACCGACGATGCCGGTGATGCCAAAGCCGGTACGATCAATACCGATGCCTACAGCATGGCCTTGGCCTTGACCACGGGCGCGCACAGCTTCACCTTTGCCCACCAGCGCATCAATGGCAGTACACCCTTTGACTATCTGGGGGTAGAAACCGGTGGCGGCAAGTTCAATCCGGCGGGCTCGATCTGGCTGGCCAACTCCTCACAGTTCGCCGACTTCAACGCTCCCGGCGAGAAGTCCTACAAGCTGCAATATGACCTCGATGCGACCAGCTTCGGTGTTCCGGGCCTGAGCTTTATGGCCCGCTATGTCAAAGGCACCGAAGCAGACGGCACCCATGCCGATGCGGCGGGTGCTTACGGCTTTTATAACGACCTGCAAGATGGCGAAGAATGGGAGCGCGATATCCAGGTCGCCTATGTCGTGCAGGACGGCCCGGCCAAGGACCTGACCTTTACCCTGCGCCAAGCAACCTATCGTGGCAATAGCGCCATGAACAGCACGAACTCCGGCGATGACAACGACGAGATTCGCATCATCACCTCGTACCCGCTGGATATTCTGTAGCCCGGTACTGACCTGCAAGGCGGCGGGCGGCTCACTCCGTCCTTCTTCAAGAACAATGTGCCGATGATCGGCCAGCGCGCCCACCAGATGCTGCCGCGGCGTGAGCTGTACGAGTCCGGTGCGCGCGTCACCCTGAGGTCCGCCTGGGACGACAACCCGCTGTCGCCGCCGGGCAGTGGACGGTCGCGCAGGGCAGTACGCCAGAGAGTTGGCTGGGTGCCTAGGTTTGGCCACCTTTCGGCTAAATCTGCGACAATCGTGGCCTTTACGAAACCGTCCACGGCTGCCTGATGACCGACCCGATTCCCACGTTTGACTCCTTGCTGAAAACCCTCGACCAGGCCATGTTGGCCGACCGTCATCGTCTGCGCCGCCAGTTGCATGAGCTGCGCAAGCAGGCGGAGCCGGACGCGGGCAAGTTGGCTTCGTGGGCCGAGCGGGTTCAGCAGTCCTGCGCCAAGGTCGAGGCGCGGTGCCTGAGCGTGCCGGCGATTCGTTATGACGACAGCCTGCCGATTGCCGCCAAGCGTGACGAGATCAAAGCGGCGCTGCTCAAGCATCAGGTGCTGATCATCGCCGGGGAGACCGGCTCGGGCAAAACCACCCAGTTGCCGAAGATCTGCCTGGAGCTGGGCCGCGGCCAGCACGGGCTGATCGGCCACACCCAGCCACGTCGGATTGCCGCCCGCAGCGTGGCCACACGGGTGGCCGAAGAGCTGGCGACGCCACTGGGCAGCCTGGTCGGCTATCAGGTGCGCTTCGAGGATCAGAGCGCCGCGGGCACTCTGATCAAGCTGATGACCGATGGCATTCTACTGGCGGAAACCCAGCACGACCGTTACCTGGAAAAGTACGACACCCTCATTGTCGACGAAGCCCACGAACGCAGCCTGAACATCGACTTCCTGCTCGGCTACCTGAAAACCCTGCTGCCGCGTCGCCCCGACCTGAAGGTCATCATCACCTCGGCGACCATCGACCTGGCGCGCTTCTCCGAGCATTTCCACAATGCGCCGATTGTCGAAGTCTCCGGTCGCACCTTCCCAGTCGACACCTGGTACCGCCCGCTGACGGCCGAGCAGGACGAAGAGGGCAACCGCGTCGAGGACGATCTGTCGGTCGATCAGGCGATTCTCGCCACCCTGGATGAGCTGGCGACCATGGAGCGCAGCGAAGGCAAGAGCCCCGGCGATGTGCTGGTGTTCCTGCCCGGCGAGCGGGAGATCCGCGACGCGGCGGAAATGCTGCGCAAAGCCCAGCTCAAACACACCGAAATCCTGCCGTTGTATGCGCGCCTGTCGCCGGCCGAGCAGCAGCGGATTTTCCAATCGCACCCGGGTCGGCGCGTGGTATTGGCCACCAACGTGGCGGAAACCTCGCTGACCGTGCCGGGTATTCGTTATGTGATCGACAGCGGCACGGCGCGGATCAGCCGCTACAGCTACCGCGCCAAGGTCCAGCGCTTGCCGGTCGAGGCCGTGTCCCAGGCCAGCGCCAATCAGCGCAAGGGCCGTTGCGGGCGGGTCGAGCCGGGGCTCTGCGTGCGCCTGTACAGCGAAGAGGATTTCAATGCCCGGCCGGCTTTTACCGACCCGGAGATTCTGCGCACCAACCTCGCGGCGGTCATCCTGCAGATGCTGCATCTGCGCCTTGGCGAGATCGACGCCTTCCCCTTTATCGAGCCGCCGGATGGCAAGGCCATCAGCGATGGCTTCAATCTGTTGCAGGAGCTGTCGGCGGTCAACCGCGAAGGCCAGTTGACGCCATTGGGTCGGCAACTGGCGCGCTTGCCAGTCGATCCCCGGCTGGGTCGCATGCTGCTGGAAGCGGCCAAGCAGGGCAGTTTGCAGGAAGTGTTGATCGTTACCAGTGCGCTGTCCGTGCAGGACCCACGCGAGCGGCCGCCGGAGCGCCAACAGGCTGCCGACCAGGCCCATGCGCAATGGAAGGACGCCGATTCTGACTTCGCCGGGCTGGTCAATCTCTGGCGCGGTTTCGAAGAGCAACGCCTGGCGCTGGGTTCCAGCGCGCTGCGCAGTTGGTGCCGGAAAAACTTCCTCAACTACCTTCGCCTGCGTGAGTGGCGCGACTCCCATCGGCAACTGAGTTTGATCTGCAAGGATTTGCAGTTGAGCCTCAACCCACAGCCGGCGGATTTCCCCAAGTTGCACAAAGCGGTGCTCTCCGGCCTGCTCAGCCAGATCGGGCAGAAAACCGAAGACGGCGATTACCTCGGCGCACGGCAGCGGCGCTTCTGGGTGCATCCATCCTCCGGCCTGGGCAAGAAGCGCCCGCAATGGTTGATGGCCGGGGAGCTGGTGGAAACCACCAAGCTGTTCGCCCGCCAGGTGGCGAAAATCGAGCCGGACTGGATCGAGCCGCTGGCCAGCCACCTGATCAAGAAAAACCACTTCGAGCCGCACTGGGAGAAGAAGCGCGGCCAGGTGGTCGCCTACGAGCAGATCACCCTTTACGGGTTGATCGTGGTCGGTCGGCGGCCGGTGCATTACGGGCCGATTGATCCGCTGGTTTCCCGTGAGCTGTTTATCCGCGAAGGGTTGGTGCGCGGTGAGATTCAATCGCGCGCCACGTGCCTGAGCGCCAATAAAAAGCTGCTGGAACTGCTCGACGAACTGGAAGCCAAGGCGCGCCGGCGCGACATTCTCGCCGACGAGGAAACCCTGTTCGCCTTCTACGAGGCGCGCTTGCCGGCCGAGATTCACCAGGCCGCGACGTTCGAGAGTTGGTACAAGACCGAGAGCGCGAAGAACCCGCAATTGCTGATCATGCGCGAGGAAGATGTGCTGGCCCGCGATGCCAGCGAAGTCACCGCTGCGCACTACCCGGACAAACTGCACCTCGGCGAGCTGCAACTGCCACTCACCTATCACTTCGAGCCCAATCACCCGCGTGACGGCGTAACCCTGCGGGTGCCGGCGCCGTTGCTGCCGCAGATCCCGCCCGAACGCCTGGAGTGGCTGGTGCCGGGCCTGCTGGAAGCCAAATGCATCGCGCTGGTTCGCGAGTTGCCGAAAGCCCTGCGCAAGAACTTCGTGCCGGTGCCGGACTTCATCAAGGCCGCGCTGCAGCGCATCAGCTTCGCCGAAGGCTCGCTACCAGAGGCGCTGGGGCGCGAACTGCTGCGCATGACTGGCGTGCGCGTCAGCGAAGACGCCTGGGTCGATGCCGCGGTGCAACTGGAAAGCCACCTGAAGATGAACCTGGAAGTGGTCGACGCGCAGGGTAAGTTCCTCGGCGAAGGGCGCGACCTGGCCGAGCTGACCGCACGTTTCGCCGAGGCCAGCCAAGCCGCGTTGGCGATCCCGCAAAGCCACAAAGAACAGCGCCCGGTAGAGGCCAAGGTGTTCGCCGCCGTCGCCGAAAAAACCCAGCAGCAGATCGCCGGGCTGTCGATGACGGTGTATCCGGCATTGGTGGAAGAGGGCGGCACGGTCAAGGAGGGGCGCTTCCCGACCCAGGCCGAGGCCGAGTACCAACACCGCCGCGCATTGCAACGGCTGCTGCTGCAACAGCTGAACGAGCCCGCCAAGTTCCTGCGCGGCAAATTGCCGGGGTTGACCGATCTGGGCTTGCTGCACCGTGACCTGGGCCGTATCGACGCGCTGGTCGAAGACATCCTGCTGGCCAGCCTCGACAGCTGCGTATTGGAAGGTGAAAGCAACCTGCCGCGTGATGGCGTCGGGCTGCTGGCGCTGGCGGAAAAAAAACGCGGCGCCTGGACCGAGCATGCCGAACGCCTGGCGCGCCTGACCCTGGAAATCCTCAAGCTCTGGCACGCGCTGCAAAAACGCTTCAAAGGCAAGATCGACCTGGCCCAGGCCGTGGCGCTCAACGATATCAAGCAGCAACTGGGCAATCTGGTTTACCCCGGTTTCGTCCGGGAAACCCCGGCTGAATGGCTGAAGGAGCTGCCGCGCTACCTGAAAGCCATCGAGCAACGCTTCGACAAACTCTCCGCGCAGTTGCAGAAGGACCGGGTCTGGAGCGGCGAGCTGGCCGGCCTCTGGGCGCAATACCAGGCCCGCTTGAGTAAACACAGTCAAGAAGGCAAGCGCGACCCGCAGCTGGTGCTTTATCGCTGGATGTTGGAAGAGTACCGCGTCTCACTGTTCGCCCAGCAGTTGGGCACCAAGATGGCGGTGTCGGACAAGCGCCTGAACAAGCAGTGGAGTGCGGTGGAAGCCTGATGCTCTTCGCTCTCGTCCACGGATGGACGAGGGCCTGGCCTCCTTGCAGTAGCCTCAACCACCCAACGCAGTCCATCCCGGAGCCCTGCAGCCGTCATGTTCGAAATCAAAGCGTGCAATCCCGAAGATTACCGGCAGCAAACGCGGCGGATCACCTTGGTCATCGCGACGATCTTTGTGGCGCTGGCCATGCTGCTGGCCAGCCTGGCGGTGACGTTGTTCGGCGAGGCGGGTGGCGACAATTTCCGCTGGAACCTGGCCGGCGTGTTGCTCGGGCTAGCGCTGACCATCGCGCTGGTGCGGCTCAAACTGTGGTCGCTGCCCTCGATGGCGGCGGCGGTCTACGGCTGGCAACTCAAGCGCAACCTGATGCGCGTGACCAATGTCATGCATCAGGTCAAAGCCGGGGTCGCGGCTGGCGATCCCACGGCCATGAAGCTGCTGCGCTTCTACCACCTGGGGGTGACGCAGATGCACCAGCTGGACGGTAATTCCAGTGACCTCAGCCAGATGGTGCGGGAGATCGACCAGCACAAGGCGAGTATGCAGGCGCAGGGGCTGGAGGTGGATCAGCAGCGCCTGGATTCGGCCTGGCTGGCGGCTGCGAAGCAGGCTGGCGCGTAGGCTGGTTTTCGCCGCTGACACTGATCGTTGCCAGGCTTCGGCGTGGGAGTAAGCATCGCTATGGTGCTGGTAAATGCCTAACGTTCCAGGGCGTCGCAATTGGCGAGTGGACGCTGGAGCGTCGAAGGCTGCATTCCCATGCGGAGCCTGGGAGCGATCAAAAGCGGGCGGGGACGCAAAGCGTTGTCCACATCCGGAGAACCGGCGCAGGCCGCCTCAAGGGCGAGGCCGGCGCCGGTCGTAGCCAGGGCTGGCTTAGCGGCTGTGCTGCTCGGCGCGGTTACGGCAGGCCTCGCCGAAGGCCTGGAACAGGCGCACGGAGTGGGGGTTTTGCGCGGCCAGCCATTCCGGGTGCCACTGTACGCCAAGGGTGAATTGCGACAGTTCCGGTATGTGAACGGCTTCTATCAGCCCGTCCTCGGCGTGTGCCAGTGCCTGCAGACCCTTGCCCAGGGTCTTGATGCCCTGGCCGTGCAGCGAGTTGACTGGAATTTCTTCCTGCTGCATCAGTTCGGCCAGCCAGGTGTTGGGTACCAGGCGCACCGGGTGTATGTCAGCGTACTGCTCGTCCACCGGGGTTGTGGTGTCTTCGCGGTGGTCGTTGAGGCCGGGGGTCTCGTACAGCTTCTGATGCATGTCGCCACCGAGCGCCACGTTCAGTTCCTGCATGCCGCGGCAAATGCCGAAGAAGGGCAGGCCCATGTCCAGTGCAGCGTGGATCAGCGGTAGGTCGAACAGGTCGCGGTCCCTGTCCTGGGACTTATCCGGCGTCAGGTTCTCCTGACCGTAGAGAGCCGGGTCGATGTTGCTGCCGGCACCGGTGAGGTAGATGCCATCGACCATGGACAGGTAGTGCTGGAGGTCTTCAGTACCGAAGCAGGTAGGTACCAGGAGGGGGACGCAGCCAGAGATCTCGACCAGAGGACTCATGTACTTCTTGGTCATCACTTGATAGTCATGACCTTTGCGCTCCTGGGCCCCCATGGGCATAAGAACGACGGGTTTACGTTTGGTGTTCTGGGTGTTACCAGTGTTGTTGTTGGACATATGTCACCTTGAGGCAGGCCGGCGCCTGCCATTGCTGTGCAGGAAGAGCCGGTGTCGCCATGGCGCTTCCTGTTTGTTGCAGGCTCTGGACGGGGGAAGCCGCTGTCGCGTGGGCGTTTCCTGTGTCACCCGCAAGGGGCTGGACAGGCGCTTGAATCTGCTCGCAAGGGCCTCCCGGCAGCCGGGAGCATGAAGCCAGTCTGCCAAAGCCGTAAAATATGTCAAACAAATTAGCGTGTTTTGTTAAAGGTTTCCGACTGAAAAGCGCCCGGAGATAGATGTATAAATGATCCAATTGAATGATTTGTAATGGTTTTCAGGATGGTTTACAGATCCGGTAGTTAAATATTTTTTACGCTGCGGGCGGTTAGGTTCGGCGGGCGCATGGGCTTTGATTGGCCTGGGTGTAAAGACCGGATAGACAGCTGTGCGCAGGCATGGCTGTCACTTTTACGCGCTCCGCCTGCCTGGGGAAGCTGAGGCAGGTCACGATTTTTTATGGCGGGTAGTTGCGCCTTTCGCCTTCTATTAAGCGGCCCTCTGAGCCTTGTGCGACCTGATATGAAAGCGAGTGGACAAGTAAAGCGTTGTCCGCCCTGCAGCACCTGAAGCTCTGGCGTAGCAGGCTGGAAAATCCGCGAAGCGGTTTTCCGGCAATGGGCGTCCAGGCTAGCTTGCTGTTTCCCCTGTTTTACTCGCCGCGACGGCTGTTCAGCCAAAGCAGCCGGCGATAATGCCCTGACGAACGTCAGCCTGTAAGTCTGGGGATTTGTTGCCGATTTCGGGCACAATAGCCGCCATTCCGATCAATAAGCTTGTAAGAGGAACGACCGTGTATAACGTCGTCATCAGCGGTACCGGCCTGTATACCCCGGCAAACAGCATCTCCAACGATGAGCTGGTTGAGTCCTTCAATACCTATGTACGGCAATTCAACGCCGACAACGCCGCCGCCATCGAACGCGGTGAGCTGGAGCCGTTGAACGAGTCCAGCAGCGCCTTTATCGAAAAGGCCTCGGGCATCAAGAGCCGCTTCGTGATGGACAAGGCCGGCATCCTTGACCCGCAGCGCATGGCGCCACGTATTCCAGAGCGCTCCAACGACGAGTGGGGCGTGCTCTGCCAGATGGCGGTTGGCGCGGCTGAAGACGCATTGAAGCGCGCCGGCAAGACCGCGGCGGATGTCGATGGTGTGATCGTCGCCTGCTCGAACCTGCAGCGGGCCTACCCGGCGGTGGCTATCGAAGTGCAGGCCGCGCTGGGCATTCAGGGTTTTGCCTATGACATGAATGTGGCCTGTTCGTCCGCCACTTTCGGCATCCAGGCCGCGACCCAGAATATCCAGTTGGGCCAGGCTCGTTCGATCCTGGTGGTCAGCCCGGAAATCTGCACCGGCCATTTGAACTTCCGCGACCGCGACAGCCACTTCATCTTTGGCGACGCGGCCACTGCGGTACTGCTCGAGCGCGCCGAACTGGCCACTTCCCCGTACCAGTTCGATGTGCTCAGCACCAAGTTGCTGACGCAGTTCTCCAACAATATCCGCAACAACTTCGGCTTCCTCAACCGCGCCGCGGAAGAGGGTATCGGTGCGCCGGATAAACTCTTCGTGCAGGAAGGCCGCAAGGTGTTCCGCGATGTCTGCCCGATGGTCGCCGAGTTGGTCGGTACGCACCTGACCGAAAACGGCATCAACATCTCCGATGTGAAGCGTTTCTGGCTGCACCAGGCCAACCTGAGCATGAACCTGCTGATCACCAAGAAGCTGCTCGGTCGCGACGCGCAGCCCGACGAGGCGCCGGTGATTCTCGATACCTACGCCAACACCAGTTCGGCCGGTTCGGTCATCGCCTTCCACAAACATCAGGATGACTTGCCGAGTGGGGCCCTGGGCGTGCTCAGCTCCTTCGGCGCCGGCTATTCGATCGGCAGCGTGATTCTTCGTAAGCACTGATGAGCCCGCCGCTCGACGCCGATCTGCTGCCGCGCCTGTTGGCCGGCGAGCAGTTGGCTTTCCACCAGTTGGTCACGACCTACCAGGGCGCGATGCGGGCGGTGGCCTATGCGATAGTCGGCAGCCGCAACGCCGATGAGGTGGTGCAGGACGCCTGGCTCGCCGTCGTCCGTAGTCTGAACGGCTTCCAGGGCCGCTCCAGCCTGAAGACCTGGCTGCTGACCATCACCGCCAATACCGCCAAAAGCCGGCTCAAGCACAATCGCCGCGAGGTGTTGATGGATGACCTGCCGTCGCCCCACGGCAGCATCGACGACTCGCGCTTTGTCGAGGACGGCCATTGGCTGGTGGCGCCCCATGCCTGGCACCAGGACTCGCCGGAAGCCTTGCTGACCGAGGACGAGCTGCGCGAATGCCTGGAAAAGACCCTGGCCAGCCTTTCTGAATTGCAAGGCAGCGTGCTGTTGCTGCGCGAGCGCCAGGGGCTTGAGTTGGAAGAGATCTGTAATCTTTTGGAGCTCTCGCTCTCCAATGTCCGGGTATTGCTGCACCGGGCACGGCTGAAGGTGTTCGCCACCCTGGAACATTTTGAGGAGACCGGTCAGTGCTGAGTTGTAAGGAACTGGTGACCAATTCCAGTGATTATCTCGATGGACAACTGAGCTTGCGCAAGCGCATAGCGGTACGCTCGCATCTGGCGATCTGCTGGAAATGCCGGCGCTTTATCCGCCAGATGCGTCTGACCCAAGGGGTGCTGCGCAAGCTGCCGGATGCGGCGATTCCTGACCTGGAAGCCTTGGCGGCGCGCTTGGCCGAGTACAGCAAAACCCGCTGAGCCGGTCGTTTTCACGCGGTCTTGCGATTCGCGATAAACCCGCCAGCGTCTGGCTTCGCGGCCATGGGCCGCTCCTACACAAGCCGCTCATTGCCACCTTCCGGTCGGAGCGGGCCATGCCCGCGAAAGGATGTCAGGCCTGCCGGTATGGCAACGGACCTCGCGACCCTTGGGCGCCCGACACGTTTGCGCTTGAAAAAGCCGTCATTCCTCGCATTTTCGCGGCTGCGGGCCGCTACTGAGCAAGCGCGGCTTGGCTTACTCCAGCCTGGCCAGGCGCTCTTCCAAAGCGGCCACGCGGGCCTCAAGTTCTTCCAGGCGGGTGTCGGACGGCATCGCGCTTTCGGCTCTATCGACGCTGACGTGACGGCTGGCTATGGCGTTCTCCAGTTCCGCCGGGTCGCCCAGCAGGTGCATATAGCGATCTTCGCGTTGGCCGGACTGGCGCGGCAGTTGGCGGGCCAGGCCGCGGCTCTGCAAGCGCTCGAGCTGATGCTGCAGCTGTTGCGCATCCTCGAAATCGTGCATGCGGTTGCTGCGGGTGAGCAGCTCGTTGACGGTTTGCGGGCCGCGCAACAGCAGCAGGCCGACCAAGATCACCTGGGCCGGAACCAGCTCCAGGGTCTTGTCGGCGCGCTGTTCCCAGCGATCGGCACGACTGCCCATGACCAGTCGTGCCAGGCCGCGCGCTTCCAGGCTGCGCAGGCCCTGGCCGATTTGGCCGGCGCTGAGGTTCATCACCGGTTCACGGCTGGTTTTCTGGTTGCTGGCGATGACCAGTGCGTTGAGGGTCAGCGGGTAGGTTTCCGGCGTGGTGGCCTGTTTCTCGATCAGGCAGCCGAGAATGCGGCCTTCGACAGTGTTCAGCGGCTCGACGCTGGGCGGTGTATCCGACTGTTCATGGGTCATGGTGGGCACCGGTGGGCTGTAGTAGGTCACTAGCCTAGCGTGTGTGGGGCCGCGTTGACATGACCGGCACAGCGGCGAGCGTCCCTGAGCCGCACTTATGACCGATCGGCGCTGGGTGCGCGGCCATTGGCAGTGGACAAAAAATAATCAGCTAGTCTTGTCCAGTCCACGTAGCGCGGTTGCGTTGTGAGAGTGCCCGGGTGCAGGACGCCCTCAGGCGATGGCCGCAATCAGAAAGGAGACGAGCCATGTCGATCGAGAAAGTTCTGTATCGTGCTTACGCTGAAGCCACGGGCGGCCGCGATGGTCGCGCCGTGTCTTCCGATGGCGTGCTGGATGTCAGCCTGACCACGCCGCGTGAGCTGGGCGGTGCGGGCGGTGTGGGGAGCAATCCGGAGCAGCTGTTTGCGGCCGGCTATTCGGCCTGCTTCCTGGGGGCGCTGAAGTTCGTGGCCGCACGCGAGAAGGTGACGCTGCCGGAGGACACCTGGATCGAGGGTGTGATCGGGATCGGCGCGGTCCCGACTGGCTTTGCTATCGAAGCCGAACTGAAGATCACCTTGCCCCTGGCCGATCGCCAAGTCGCTGAAGACCTGATCGCCAAGGCGCATATCGTCTGCCCTTACTCGAACGCCACGCGTGGCAATATCGACGTCAAACTGACGCTGGTGTAAGCGGCGAATGTCCGCGGCGGTGTTTTTGGCCCATCGATACGCCCCTCTTCGCAGGTGCGTGGTTATTGGCTGGGTGCTGGATAGGGCGGTGCGAGTGCCTTAACGCCGGCGTGCTCGCAGGTCGAAGACCAGCACCTCTGCATCGACGCCCGCCTCGAAGTTCAGCATCGGTTCATGCTGCACGCCGAGCGCGTCGCCTTCGTTCAGCGCGACGCCGTTGACGCGGATCTTTCCACGCACGATGTGGACATAGGCGCAGCGGTTGGCGCCCAGTGGCAGGGTTGCCGTCTCCCGGCCGTCGAACAGGCCGGCATAGAGGCGTGCGTCCTGCTGGATGCGGAGCGAGCCGTCCTGGCCATTGGCGGAAATCAGCAAGCGCAATCGTCCGCGCCGCTGCTGCGGGGCAAAGTAGTGTTGCTGGTAGCGCGGTGGCAGCCGCTTGGTTTTCGGCAGCAGCCAGATTTGCAACAGATGCAGTGGCCTGGTTTTGGAGTGGTTGTATTCGCTATGGCTGACGCCTGCGCCGGCGCTCATGATTTGCACGTCGCCGGGCTTGATCAGCGAGCCGTTGCCGAGCGAGTCCTTGTGGGCCACGGCGCCTTCCAGCACATAGGTAATGATCTCCATGTCGCGGTGCGTGTGCTGGCCGAAACCGCGACCCGGCGCGATACGATCATCGTTGATCACGTGCAGGTCAGAAAAGCCCAGCTCATCCGGGTTGTGGTAACTGCCGAAGGAAAAACTGTGGCGTGATCTCAACCAGCCGAGATGGGACGCGCCTCTCTCGCCGGCCTTGCGAACGTCAAGCATGGGGGTAGCTACCGGCTGCGCAACGAAAACGCCGGCTGGGCACTATAAAAGCTGCCCACCCGGCGCGGTTTTCAGGCCACATCCACGAGGATGATTTCGCTGTCTTCGAGGGCGCTGAAGTGCAACACCTCTTCATGGCTGACGGCGATGCCATCCCGAGCCTTGGCCTGCACACCATTGACGGTGATCAGGCCGCTGGCGGCCACCAGGTAAGCCTTGCGCTTGTCGCCCAGGCGATACTCGGTTTGCTGGCCGGCTTTCAGCGTGGCCGCGCTCAAGCGTGCGTCGGCACGAATGGGCAGGGCTTCGCTGTCGGCTTTGTCGCCACTGGCCAGGGTGACGAAGGCCCCGGCACGCTCGCCTTTGGGGAAGGGCTTGGCGCCCCAGGACGGCGGCAGGTTGAACTCGGTCGGCTGAATCCAGATCTGGAAGATCTTGGTGGTTTCCGACTCCATGTTGTATTCGCTGTGGGCGATGCCGGTGCCGGCACTCATCACCTGCACATCGCCGGCTTCGGTGCGGCCTTCGTTGCCAAGGTTGTCCTGGTGGGTAATGGCCCCTTCGCGGACATAGGTGATGATTTCCATATCCCGGTGCGGATGGCGTGGGAAGCCGGTTTGCGGGGCGATTTCATCGTCGTTCCAGACCCGCAACTGACCCCAGTTCATGCGCTTGGGATTGTGGTACTCGGCGAACGAGAAGTGGTGACGGGCATTGAGCCAGCCGTGATTAGCGCCACCCAACTGCTCAAAGGGTCGTAGTTCGATCATGCTCGGTGTCCTCCGTTGGTATCCAGGTGGCGCTCGTTTGGCCTGCTCGAAATGCGTGCTCTCGAGTATCAGGCGCTGGGAAGCCGCTGGTGATGGCGAGATGATCGATCAGTTAAATCATTTAAAAAAGCGCAAATATTCCGTCTTTTTGATCGAATAAATAGATTTAATGTTCTCGGTGATGCAAACCTGCATCGCTGCAGGCGCCGTGTCCAAACTGCCCCTGTTTTGCACGTCGATACCGCTGGCGCGACACGCTCGTCGCACTGTTTGTGACAGTGACGCGGCGTTTTCTGTCGGCCTTGCAACTGTCGTAGAGCGTGGAAAAAAGCCTGGGTCGCCCGTCCTAGAGCCTCTCCTTGCATATTCCTATTCGGAGTAAAAAAGTTCCTTTGTCATAAAACATTTATATAAAAGCAACGGCACTGAAATACCTCCTCGCCAAGATTCCCCCCAACACAAACGAGCCCGCTACTCGGGTGTATTTTTAAGACCAAATGGGGAATTCTCGATGATCCGTAAGCACTTCGCCGGTTTTGCCGCCAGCGCCCTGGCCCTGGCCATTTCCGCCCAGGCTTTCGCCGGTACCGTAACAACTGACGGCGCTGACATCATTGTTAAAACCAAGGGCGGCCTGGAAGTGGCCACCACTGACAAATCCTTCAGCTTCAAGCTGGGTGGCCGTCTGCAGGCTGACTACGGTCGCTTCGATGGTTTCTACACCCGCAACGGTGACACTGGCGATGCCGCTTATTTCCGTCGTGCCTACCTCGAACTCTCCGGTATCGCCTACAGCGACTGGGCTTATTCCGTAGCGTATGACTTCTCGGAAAACTCCGGTAATGGCAGCGGCGCTCCTGCCAGCGGCAACTTCGACGAGGCTTCCTTCAGCTACACCGGCTTCGCCCCGATCACCCTGCGCGCCGGTCGTTTCGACCCGGATTTCGGCCTGGAAAAAGCCACCAGCTCCAAGTGGGTAACCGCGCTTGAGCGCAGCGCTCCGAACGAGATGATCGACTGGGTCAACACTCACCAGGACGGTCTGGGTCTGCAAGTGCAGGCGCTGATCAGCAACTACGCTTACGTTTCTTCCAGCGTATCGAGCAAAGACGCCAACGACGACGAAGGCGACAGCGTCAAGCAGTTCAACGCCCGTGGCGTATTCGCACCGATGGCCGAAGCCGGCAAAGTGCTGCACTTCGGTGCCAACTTCGCCCAGCGTGACCTGGAGGACGTAGCGGCTGCCGACGTGCGTTACCGTTCGCGTCTGGGCATGCGTGGCGTCGATACCAACGGTGGTAACTCCGCCGGCAACCTGGGCAACCGCGCTGTTTTCGGCGGCACCAACTCCGCTACCCAGTTCTGGGACAATGACCGCGCATTCGGTCTGGAAGCAGCCTGGGCCATGGGTCCGCTGTCTGTGCAGGGCGAATACTTCAAGCGTGAGACCGAATCCGCCGGTGTTCAGTCGGATCTGGAAGGCGATGGCTTCTACGCCCAACTGGCTTACACCCTTACCGGTGAAGCGCGTGGCTACAAGATGGGCAAGTTCGACGCCATCAAGCCGGCCAACAAGCAAATCGGCGCGTGGGAAGTTTACTACCGCTATGACAGCCTCTCGGTCGACAACGATGTTGCTGTGACCAGCACCACCGGTACTTTCTTGCGTAAAGCAGATGACACCGAAGCCAAGGTGCACAACCTGGGTGTCAACTGGTACGCCAACGAAGCGGTCAAGATCAGCGGCATGTACACCAAGGCCAAGACCGACAACATCACCAACCAAGCTGGCGATGACGACGGTGATGGCTTCGTAGTCCGCGCCCAGTACGTGTTCTAAGCTTCACTTACATCGATTCATGCTCCTACTCAGCCCCGCCTCGTGCGGGGCTTTTTTTTGCCGGCATGACAGGCCAGACTGCGCCCATGCCGAATTTGATCCTGCACCGCCTTGCCGATTTGGATGCCACTGCCTGGGACGCCCTGGTGCCGAGTGCGCAGCCGTTCCTCAGTCATGCTTTTCTCTCGGCGCTGGAAGACAGCGGCAGCGTCGGCGGGCGCAGCGGCTGGATGCCGTCCCATCGCCTGTTGGTCGATACCCAGGGGCAGTTGCTGGCCGCCTTGCCGGCCTATGTCAAAACCCACTCCTATGGCGAGTACGTGTTCGACCATGGCTGGGCGGATGCCTGCGAGCGCGCCGGCATCGACTATTACCCGAAGCTTTTGTCTGGCGTGCCGTTTTCGCCGGTCAGTGGTCCGCGTTTGCTGGGCTATCCCGAAGCGGCAGGCCAACTGCTCGAGCAACTCAGCCAGGATCTACCGGCGCAGGGTCTGTCCAGCCTGCATATCAACTTCACCGATGAGCTGGCGGATGCACTGTTGAGCGGCCGCGAAGGTTGGCTGGAACGCCTGGGTTGTCAGTACCACTGGCGCAACCAGGGCTACCGGGATTTCCAGGATTTCCTCGAGGCACTGGCCTCGCGCAAGCGCAAGCAAATCCGCAAGGAACGCGAACAAGTGGCGGGGCAGGGCATCGACTTCGACTGGCGCTTGGGCCATGAACTGAGCGAGGCCGAGTGGGATTTCATCTACGCCTGCTACGCCAATACCTACGCCATACGCGGGCAGATGCCGTACCTGACGCGCAGCTTCTTCAGCTTGCTGGCCGAGCGGATGCCGGGGGCGATACGGGTGGTCCTGGCGCGCCAGGGTTCACGCCCGGTGGCGATGGCTTTCAGCCTGCTCGCCGGCGATTGCCTGTACGGGCGTTACTGGGGGTGTCTGGCAGAGTTCGACCGGCTGCATTTCGAGACCTGTTTCTACCAGGGCATGGACTACGCGATCAGCCAGGGTGTGCAGCGCTTCGACGCTGGCGCCCAGGGCGAACACAAGCTGATTCGCGGGTTCGAACCGGTGCTCACACGCTCCTGGCATTACCTCACACACCCAGGGTTGCGCGCGGCAGTGGCGGATTTTCTCCAGCAGGAGCGCGTCGGGGTGCGGGCTTACGCGGAAGATGCCAGGGCGGCATTGCCGTATCGGCAGGGTTGACGCGTCTTTTCGCGGGCATGGCTCGCTCCTACGCAAGGTTTGGCAGATAGCGCGGCGTTTGTAGGAGCGGCCCATGGCCGCGAAACCGTGCGGTAGCAAATTTTCTTGAGCAGGAACAAGTCGGGCGCTGAGCAACCGCTAGATTTGTTGCCCTATCGGCAGGTCTGAATCCCTTTCGCGGGCATGGCTCGCTCCTACGCAAGGTTTAGCAGATAGCGCGGCGTTTGTAGGAGCGGCCCATGGCCGCGATCAATCAAAGCCAGACAGCATTCCAGAACGGATAATCACCCACTCGCGTGGCCAACCCGGCTCGTAGCGGGTTGGTCAAGATATAGCGGGCGATGGCTTGCAGGTCTTCTTCTTTGCGCAATGCGTGATCATGAAAGGCGCTCGACCAGAGAGCGCCCTGTCGGTTCAAGAGGCGATTGGCGCAACGGGAGCTGGCGGACTTGAGTCGCCCCGTCACATCGCTGAGCCGGTCTGTCTCGCCAAGCTCAAGCAGCCAGTGCACATGATCTGGCATCAGCACCCAGGCAAGCATATGACTGCTGCTGAGCAGGACAGGTTCTTCGAAACAGCGCGCGGCCCGGCAGGCAGCTTGGAAGTGGGTGAAGAACGGTTCGCGGTTTTGGGTTGTTGCAGTGATCAGGTAAGCCGTATTGCCCAGGGAAACTCGACCTTTGCGCAGGGCGGCGTGTCCAGGTTTTTGTGTAGGAGCGGGCCATGCCCGCGATAGCTGTACTGCTCTTCCATGAGCGTCTGCCTTGATGTTCTTCTGTCCTGTGTGCCACGAATAGATGGCGCGGATACCCGTATTGTTCGCGGGCATGGCCCGCGCCTGCGGATTAATCGATGCCGACAAACCCACCGGTCTGGTGTTGCCACAGACGTGCATACAGGCCGCCGTGGGCGATCAGCTCGGCATGGGTGCCGCTCTCGGCGATCTGGCCTTTGTCCAATACCACCAGGCGATCCATCCGCGCGATGGTCGACAGGCGGTGGGCGATGGCGATCACGGTCTTGCCCTGCATCAGGGTGTCGAGGCTTTCCTGGATCGCCGCTTCGACCTCGGAATCCAGCGCCGAGGTGGCTTCGTCGAGGATCAGGATCGGCGCATCCTTGAGCAGTACGCGGGCGATGGCGATGCGTTGGCGCTGACCGCCGGAGAGCTTCACGCCGCGCTCGCCAACATGGGCGTCAAAGCCGGTGCGGCCCTGGGCATCCGAGAGCAGTGGAATGAATTCGTCGGCGCGGGCCTTGCGTGCGGCTTCCCAGAGTTGCGCATCGCTGGCGGCGGGTTTGCCGTACAACAGGTTGTCGCGGATCGAGCGATGCAGCAGCGAAGTGTCCTGGGTGACCATGCCGATCTGCTCGCGCAGGCTTTCCTGGGCGACCTCGGCGATATTCTGGCCGTCGATCAGGATGCGCCCGCTTTCCAGGTCATAGAGGCGCAGCAGCAGGTTGACCAGGGTCGACTTGCCGGCGCCGGACGGGCCGATCAGGCCGATCTTCTCGCCGGCCTTGATCGTCAGGTTCAACCCGCCGATCACCCCGCTGCCTTTGCCGTAGTGAAAATGCACCTGCTCCAGGCGCACTTCGCCACGTTGCACGTCGAGTGTCGGCGCGTTCTCCAGGTCGGTCACGGCACGGGGTTGGGCGATGGTGCGCATGCCGTCCTGTACGGTGCCGATGTTCTCGAAGATGCCGTTGACCACCCACATGATCCAGCCGGACATGTTGTTGATGCGGATCACCAGCCCGGTCGCCAGGGCGATGGCGCCCACCGAGATCAGCTCCTGGCTCCACAGCCAGAGGGCGAGGCCGGTGGTGCTGGCGATCAGTACGCCGTTCATGCTGGTGATCAGCACATCCATGGCGGTGACCACGCGGCCGGCCAGTTGGGTTTTTTCGTTTTGTTCCTGCAGCGCTTCGCGGGCGTAGCCCTGCTCGTGGTGGGTATGGGCGAACAGCTTGAGGGTGGCGATGTTGGTGTAGCCGTCGACGATCCGCCCCATCAGTTTCGAGCGGGATTCGGAGGCCACCACCGAGCGTTGCTTGACCCGCGGCACGAAGTAGCCGAGCGCGAGGAGGTAGCCGACTATCCATAGCAGCAGCGGCAGCATCAGCCGCCAGTCGGCTTCGGCGAACAGCACCAGGGCGCTGATCGCGTAGATCAGCACATGCCAGAGCGCGTCCACCGCCTGCACCGCCGAGTCGCGCAAGGCGTTGCCGGTCTGCATGATGCGTTGCGCGATACGTCCGGCGAAGTCGTTCTGGAAGAAGCCGAGGCTTTGTTTCAGCACATAGCTGTGGTTCTGCCAGCGGATCAGGTTGGTCAGGCTGGGGTTGATCGTCTGGTGCACCAGCAGGTCATGCAAGCCGTTGAAGAGGGGGCGCAGGATCAGTGCGACGGCAGCCATCCACAGCAGTTCGCTGCCGTGCCGGCTGAAGAACTCGCGGTGCGGCGTGCTCTGGGCCAGATCGACGATGCGGCCGAGGAAGCTGAACAGCGCCACTTCGATCAGCGCCACGATCAGCCCGACCGCCAGCAGCGCAGCGAAGCTCGGCCACACCTGCCGCAGGAAGTGCAGGTAGAACGACCAGACATTGGTCGGTGGCGCCTCGGCGGGGCTGGGGCGGAAGACCTCGATCAGCTGTTCGAAACGGCGATAGAACATTTAGCTTCACGCCCGCCGGGCGGGCTCTCCTGGTTCAGTGAGCCAGGCGCGCGGCGCCTGGCGGCGGCAATCCCGTGCCGCGCTGTGTGCAGATTACAGGCGTTTGGCGGACAGAATCAGCACCGGTGTGCGCGGCACGTTCTGGAAGCCGGCGATGTTGCCCGTCGGCACCTGGGCGATCTGGTCGACCACGTCCATGCCGCGCACCACCTTGGCGAACACCGCATACCCGAAGTCGCGCGAGCCGTTGTCGAGGAAGGCGTTGTCCTTCTGGTTGATAAAGAACTGGCTGGTGGCCGAGTCGACGACCTGGGTACGGGCCATGGCCAGGGTGCCACGCACGTTGTGCAGGCCGTTGTTGGCTTCGTTCTTGATCGGCGCCTGGGTATTGCGCTGCTGCATGTCGGCATCGAAGCCGCCGCCTTGCACCATGAAACCAGGGATGACGCGATGGAACACGGTGTTGGCATAGAAGCCACTGTCCACATAGGCGAGGAAGTTCTGCACGCTGATCGGCGCTTTGTCGGCTTCCAGTTCGATTTCGATCTCACCCAGGCTGGTGGTCAGCAGGACATGGGGCTTTTCGGCGGCGAACAGGCTGCCGGCGAACAACAGGGAGCAGGCGACGAGGGCAAGTTTCTTCAGCATTTTCAGTGGGCCTTGTTATCGAAGTGGACGGTACGTCGTTCGACTTCGGCGAGGAAGTCGAGCAGGGTGGAATTGAAGCGTTCGGGTTGATCCATTGGTGTGGCGTGGCGCGAGTCGTCGATCACTACCAGGCGCGCGTCGGGCAACTCTTGCACATAGGCCCGTTTCAGCGCCACCGGGGTGTAATCGTGGTCGGCACTGACCACCAGGGTAGGACAGGTGATGCGCGCCAGTCGTTCCCGCACGCCCCAGCCGATGATGGCGTCGAGGCTGGCGAGATAGGCGCGTTTGTCATTCTGTGGCCAGCGGCGTTCGATCTTCAAGCGCAGCTCGACTTGCTCCGGCTTGGGGAACAGCAGCTTGCCCAGGCTTTTGCCGATGGTTTCCAGGCTCAGCAGGCGCGACAACGTCCAGCGTTGGGCAATCGTCAGCAGGTCGCGCGGGCTTTTGGCCTTCACCTCGGGGCCGCTGTTGACGATGGTCAGGCTTTTCAGCAAGTGCGGGTAATCGACGCCCAACTGAAAGCCGATCATCCCGCCCATGGAGATGCCGACCAGGTGCAGCGGGGGCAGCTTGAGGTGTTCGATCAGGGCGGCTATGTCTTCGGCGAAGCCGGCAATGCTATAGGCTTCCCGCGGCTTGGCCGAGCGGCCGTGGCCGCGCACGTCGACGGCGATCACCCGGTAGCGGGCGCTGAGCGATGGGATCTGGTATTCCCAGTCCAGGGTACTGGAACCCAGGCCATGCACCAGCAGCAGCGGGGCGCCATGGCCGTACTCCTCATAATGCAGCTGGCAACCATCGTTATCGAAGTAGGACATGCTCACTCCAGGTTGAGGGACTCGATGCAATAAACCGGTTCGGGCCCACCCTTGGCTAAGGCCGGGCCGCCGGTGTTCAGTTGTTGGCTTGCGGCGCGGCGAAGGCTACATCCAGTGGCGCCGCGTCGAAGTTCTTGATCAGTTCGACCAGGATCTGCGTGGCCGGGCCCAGGGGTTTGTCTTTGTTCGTATACAGATAGAAGGTCGGGTTGCGTGTACCGCCCTGGTCCAGCGGCAAGGCTTTGAGTACGCCCTCACGCAGTTCGCGCTCGATCAGGTGGCGTGGCAGCCAGGCGAAGCCCAGGCCGCTGCTGACGAAGGTGGCGGCGGTGGCCAGGCTGCCGACGGTCCAGCGTTGTTCTGCACCGAGCCAGCCGACGTCGCGCGGTTGCTGTCGGCCGGAGTCGCGAATCACCACCTGTAGCTGGGATTCCAGGTCCTGAAAGTTGATCTCGCGTTGCAGGCGGTGCAGCGGGTGCTCCGGGTGGGCAACCGCGACGAACTCGATCGAATTCATCTCCGCCCCCAGATAGCCGGGAATGTTGAAGCCGCTGATGGCCAGGTCGGCGATGCCGTCCTTGAGTACTTCCTCGACGCCGGAAAGCACCTCTTCGCGCAGGCGCACCCGGCAGCCACGGCTTTGCGGCATAAAGGCGGTGAGTGCGCGCACCAGGCGGGCATTCGGGTAGGCGGCATCGACCACCACGCGGACTTCGGCCTCCCAGCCCTGTTCCATGTGGTGCGCCAGGTCTTCCAGTTGGCTGGCTTGCTTGACCAGTTGCCGCGAGCGGCGCAGCAGCACGCCACCGGCCTCGGTCAGCACGGCTTTGCGGCCATCGATGCGCAGCAGTGGCACGCCGAGCTGCTCCTGCATCCGCGCCACGGTGTAGCTCACCGATGATTGCGAGCGGTGCAGCGCTTCGGCCGCCTGGGCGAAGCCGCCGTGGTCGACCACCGCTTGCAGGGTTCGCCATTGATCCAGGGTAACGCGGGGCGCTTTCATCCTCGCCTCCTCTTGTCCTAAGCTGTGCTCCCTGTCGGAGACCGCCTGATGAAAAAGCTATTGTGTATCGCTGTCGCATTGTTGCCGTTGCACGCGTTTGCCTTCCCGATCGAACTGGAAAAGAAACTTAACGGTGCCGAAGTGTCGGCTTCGACCCAGGAGGTCGACTTCAACATGGGCGCCGTCCAGCTCTTCAACTACGGCAAGGCGGCGGCGGAGTGCAGTGCGGTATTTCGCAATGGTCCCGAAGCACCACGCACGCGCAAGGTAAAACTCGCTGCCGGGCAAGATGCACTGCTGACGGCCAAGTTCACCAATCAGGTGATCAAATTGCGCATCAGCGTGACCTGTAAGCCTCAGTAACCCAGCATAGCGACTGAGCGCAGCCTAGTGCTCGGCAGGCTATAAATCAATTTTATAGATGCTTTGCAGCGGTTTTTTGCGCTTTTTTATCAGTATCTACCGCCTTACTCTCACTCCATCGACGCATAACCACCCCTCGATGGAGTCAGTCCTATGTCCCGCGTTCTGGTAATTGAAAGCAGTGCCCGCCAACAAGGCTCGGTTTCCCGTGAGCTCACCGCGCAATTCATCACGCAGTGGCAAGCAGCCCATCCGGCCGATCAGGTCAGCGTTCGTGACCTCGCCGTGGAGCAGGTGCCGCACCTGGATACCAACCTGCTGGGTGGCTGGATGACGCCGGCCGAGCAGCAGACCGACGCGGAAAAAGCCGCGCTGGTACGCTCCAACACCCTGACCGACGAACTGCTGGCGGCCGATGTGCTGGTACTGGCGGCACCCATGTACAACTTCGCCATTCCCAGCACCTTGAAGTCCTGGCTGGACCATGTGCTGCGTGCCGGGGTCACTTTCAAATACACCGACACCGGCCCGCAAGGCCTGCTCACCGGCAAGCGTGCCTATGTGTTGACCGCGCGCGGCGGCATTTACGCCGGCAGCAGCATGGATCACCAGGAACCCTACCTGCGCCAGGCGCTGGGCTTCATCGGGATTCACGACGTCAGCTTTATCCATGCTGAAGGTCTCAACCTCGGCGGCGAATTTCTGGAAAAAGGTCTGAACCAGGCCAAGGCTCAAATCGCGCAAGTGGCTTGATCGTCTGCGCCGCCACTGGCTTCAGGTGGCTGGCAAACCAGCGCTGACGACTCAAACCATGGTGCTTTAAACGCTGCATCCGCTCCCTCTTCACGCCCGTTGCTCCTGGGCGTATCGACCCGGTCGACCATTCCCCTTGGTCGTCCGGGTTTTTTTATGCGGGTTATGGTTTGGCGCCAGCGCTAGCGGCGCGCGTTGCTCATAATCCATTGCAGCGCCTGGCTATCCAAACCCTCGTCGGGTTAAGGTCGCCGGCTGTTTTGCGAGGCTTGCCATGTTGCCGTTGGGGTTTTCCAGGTTAATGCCGGGGTGGCGACCATGAGGTTGTCCGGTCGCGGCGTGGCCTTGTCGCTGATCGCCTCGCTGTTGTTCGCCTTGATGCCGGGCTATGTGCGCGAACTGGCGCCGTTGGATGGCATCCAGGTGTTCGCTCAGCGCGTGCTCTGGTCGATTCCTGCCGTATTGCTGCTGGTGGCGGTGGCGCGCCAGTGGGCGGTGCTGGCGGCGGTGTTCCAGCGCTTGCGTAAGGAACCCTTGCTGGTGGCCGCCTTGCCTGTGGCGGCGGTGTTGATCGGCCTGCAGTGGGGCTTGTTCCTGTGGGCGCCTCTGGTGGGGCGGATGCTGGAGGTGTCGCTCGGCTACTTCCTCTTGCCGTTGGTGATGGTGCTGGCCGGGCGTCTGTTTTATGGCGAGCGCCTGAGCCCGCTGCAAGGTATTGCGGTGGCGTGCGCGTTGCTGGGGGTGGTTCACGAACTGTGGCTGACGCGGGCGTTCTCGTGGGTGACGTTGCTCGCCGCGCTCGGTTATCCGCCGTATTTCATGTTGCGCCGCTGGATGCGGCTGGACGCGTTGTCCGGGTTCATCCTGGAGATGCTGATGCTGGCACCCTTGGCGCTGTGGCTGATCGTCAGCCAGGGCCCGGCGGATCTGTTCCAGCTCAACCCGCAACTCTGGTGGTTGCTCCCCGGCATTGGCTTGCTCGGCACCTTGGCGTTTGCCGCCATGATGGCCGCCAGCCGGCTATTGCCGTTGGGGGTGTTCGGCATTCTCAGTTACGTCGAGCCGGTGTTGCTGTTTGCCGTGGCGGTGCTGTTTCTCGGCGAAGCCTTCGACCCGGCCCAGTTCTGGACCTATGCACCGATCTGGCTGGCGATTCTATTGACTGGTTGGGACAGTGTGCATGTCCTGCGAAAGCAGGCGCGCCAAGGGCTGTAAGGCCGGCAGCACATGGTCGCGCAGCAGCGGGGCAAGGTGCGCGGGGTAGGGTTGGTCACGCTCCAGCCAGGCCAGCTCCTCCAGTTCGGCGGCGGCTTGCACCTCATGCGACAGTTTGGCGATGAAGACTTGCGCATCGACCCAGGTATCCGCCTCATTGGCCGCCGCGGCGTGAAAGCGGCCCAGCGGCGTTAAATCGGCATCATCCAGTTGCAGCTGCAATTCCTCCCATAACTCCCGTTGCACGGCCTTCAGGGCCGACTCGCCATGTTCGCGTTTGCCGCCCGGCAGCATAAAGGCCGTGGTGCCGCGCTTGCGCACCAGCAGCAGCCGGCCGTCTTGGTCTATCAGGCAGGCCGCGGCGATCTGGAGCACGTTCATGCGTGTTCGCCCTCCGGCTGCACGTGGTAGTGCAATTGCACGACCCCGGTGCTGAAGCTGCGCTGCTCATGCAACGTGAGGCTACGTTCCAGGCCCGTGGAGAACAGGGGGACGCCCGCGCCCAGCAGGTACGGAACCAGGCTGACCACCAGTTCATCGAGCAGCCCGGCGGTAAAGCAGGTGGCGGCCAGCGAGCCGCCGCCCACCAGCCAGATGCGTTTGCAGCCGGCGGCAGCCAGTTCGGTAATGGCCTCGGCAGGGGGGCTGTGGCTGATATTCACCTCAGGCGCCGCGCGCTCCAGGTCGGCGCGGGTCAGTACCGTGCAGGGCTTGTTGGGGTAAGGCCAGGCGCCCCCGAAGGCCAGCACCGTTTCGTAGGTGCCGCGGCCCATCAACAAGCCGTCGATGCTGTCGTAAAAGCCGCGGTAGCCGTGGTCGTCAGCGGATGATTCGATTTGTTTGAGCCAGTCGATGCTGCCGTCCGGACGCGCGATATAACCGTCCAGGCTGGCGGCAACGTAATAGGTGAGCGAGGCAGACATGTCCACTTCCAGGTGTGTGCGTTATCCCTGTTGGAGTGGCGCATTGGCCACAAGTTCGGTTCCAGGCTGCGCGGCGAGATGGCCATAACCGACCGGCAAACCAGGCAAAATACACAGACTGCGGGTTTTCCGTGGCCACAAACGTTACTCTATACGGCTGTTTACTGATTTTCGCCGAGGTAACCCCCGTGTTTTCCCAATTCGCCCTGCACGAACGCCTGCTTAAAGCCGTGGCCGAGCTGAAATTCGTCGAGCCGACGCCCGTGCAGGCGGCGGCTATTCCGCTGGCGTTGGAAGGGCGTGATCTGCGGGTGACGGCGCAAACCGGCAGCGGCAAGACCGCCGCTTTCGTACTGCCGATGCTGAACCGGCTGATGGGCGACGCCAAGCCGCGGGTGGTGATTCGTGCGGTGATCCTGCTGCCGACCCGTGAGCTGGCGCAGCAGACCCTCAAGGAAGTCGAGCGTTTCTCGCAGTTCACCTTCATCAAGTCCGGGCTGATTACCGGCGGCGAAGACTTCAAGGTGCAGGCAGCGATGCTGCGCAAGGTGCCGGACATTTTGATCGGCACGCCGGGGCGGCTGCTTGAGCAGCTGAACGCCGGCAACCTCGACCTCAAGGCCGTTGAAGTGCTGGTGCTCGACGAAGCCGACCGCATGCTCGACATGGGCTTTGCCGAAGACGTGCAACGCTTGGCCGGTGAGTGCAAAGGCCCGCACCAGACCCTGCTGTTCTCCGCCACCAGTGGCGGCGCCGGGCTGCGCGACATGGTCGCCTCGGTGTTGCGTGAGCCGCAGCATCTGCAACTCAACAGCGTCAGCCAACTGAACGAAGGCACGCGCCAGCAGATCATCACCGCCGACCACAATCAGCACAAAGAGCAACTGGTGCATTGGCTGCTGGCCAATGAGACCTACCAGAAGGCGATCATCTTCACCAACACCCGGGTGCAGGCCGATCGCCTGTATGGCCGCCTGGTCGCCACCGATCACAAGGTTTTCGTGCTGCACGGCGAAAAGGACCAGAAAGACCGCAAACTGGCGATCGACCGTCTGAAGCAGGGTGGGGTGAAAATCCTGGTGGCCACTGACGTGGCCGCCCGTGGCCTGGATGTGGATGGTCTGGATCTGGTGATCAACTTCGACATGCCGCGCAGTGGCGACGAGTACGTGCACCGTATCGGCCGCACCGGGCGGGCCGGCGGCGATGGCTTGGCGATTTCGCTGATCTGCCACGGCGACTGGAATTTGATGTCGAGCATCGAGCGCTACCTGAAGCAGAGCTTCGAGCGGCGCACGATCAAGGAAGTCAAAGGTACTTACCAGGGGCCGAAGAAGGTCAAAGCCTCGGGTAAGGCCGTCGGTGTGAAAAAGAAGAAGACCGACAAGAAAACCGACAAGAAAGCCCCGGCCAAGACCGCGACCAAGCGCAAAACCGCCAACCGGCCGAAAAGCGATGCGCCGGCTCTGGTCAGCCGCGACGGCATGGCGCCGCTCAAGCGCAAGAAGCCGAGCGAGCCAGCGGCCGAGTAAGGCTGTGCCGGGTGGGGCGGGCCGCAGGCCTTGCCCCATCCGGCGGCAGGCGCTTACTTGGGTACGATCAGGATCTTGCCTTCCCGTTCGCCACTGGCTGCGGCGGCCACGGCTTCCTTGATCTGGCTGACATCGTAGGTCGCGGCCACGCGGCTTTTCAGCTGGCCGCTGGCGATCAGCTGGGTCAGTTCGCCGAAGACCTTCATCTGCTGCGCCGGTGTGGCCACACGGAACCACTTGGCCAGCCAGAAACCGCGCAAACTGACATCGCGAAAGACGAAGGAGCCCGGCGAAACCTGGCACGGCTGGCGGCTCATCATGCCGTAGTTCACCAGCACGCCGCCTTCGCTCAGGCTGGCGGCCAGGTGGTCAGTGGCCTCGCCGCCGACCGCATCGATCCCCAGACGCACAGCTGCGCCACCAGTGGCTTCGCGCACACGCTTGGGCAAGTCCGGGCCGTCCACCAGCACCACGTCGGCGCCTTCGGCTTTCACCCCGGCAACCGCCGACTCGCGACGCACTACGTTGAGGGTCTTGAAGCCGCGCAGTTTGGCCAGTTGGATCAAATAGCTGCCGACCCCGGAGTTGGCGGCGTTCTGAATCACCCAGTCGCCAGGTTGCAGGTCGACGAACTCGCTGAGCAGCAGCGAAGCCGTCGGTGGGTTCACGGTCATCATCGCCAACTGCTGCGGGTCGGCGTCGGGCAATGGGATCAGCTTCTTCGCGTCGGTGTTCAGGTGGGTCACCCAGGTGCCGCAGCCAACCGGTAGAAGCACCATCTGGCCGACTTTCAGCTGGTTGACTTCCGGGCCCAGTTCCTCGATCCGGCCAACGCCCTCGTTACCACCAATCGCCGGCAGCGGCGGCAGCATGCCGTATTCGCCCGTCAGGGTGAGTACATCCGAGGGGTTGATCGGTGCGGCCAGAACCTTGACTCGCACCTGGCCGGCGCTCAGCGCGGGCAGGTGCAACTCTACGGCCGCGATCACGTCTTGCGGGACCGGGCCGCGTGTTTGGTATTCGGCTTTGAGCATGGTCTTCTCCGGTGGGAACGTTGACTGAGGCATGAAGTCTAGCCCGCAACCGGCATGCGGGGACTAATCCCACTCAATCGATCCCGCTGATGCAGGCCAGAGCTCTTGGCGTAGGCGACCGAGTTACCGGAGGTGTTTCAGCGCGCGGGCTTTGACGTTGTGAGCGCCAATCCGGGCCGTTTCTTTGGGGCTGTATCTCTTGAGTGTGATCGGTGGCGCTTCTGGTCTAGACCAGTGGCGTGAATACGATGCTGGGTGTCGGTTGCGCGTGTCGGCCTGACATGGGCATTTGTTAGCGTCCATCGGGGCCGCATTGTCGGCTGCTTATCTCGATCACGAGCGGGGGAGGGACTCATATGAAGCGTGTACCGAAATTGTTGGCAGCCTTGCTGTTGAGCGGTGTCGCCAGTCAGATTCTTGCGACTGAGTTGACGCATTGGCCGGCACCGGCGGCCAAGCAGTTGAGCGCACTGGTCAAGGCGAATGCCAATAAAGGCAATTACGCCGTATTCGACATGGACAACACCAGCTACCGCTATGACCTGGAAGAGTCGTTGCTGCCCTTTATGGAAATGAAGGGGGCGTTGACGCGGGAAAAGCTCGACCCGTCGCTGAAGCTGATCCCCTTCAAGGACGTCGCCGGCCACAAGGAAAGCCTCAACAGCTACTACTACCGGCTCTGTGAAATCGACGACATGGTCTGCTACCCCTGGGTCGCCCAGGTGTTCTCGGGTTTCACCCTGACGGAGCTGAAAGGCTATGTCGATGAACTGATGGCGTATGGCAAGCCGGTGCCGAGCACCTATTACGACGGCGACACGGTCAAGACCATCGAGATCAACCCACCGAAGATCTTCTCCGGGCAGAAGGAATTGATGAACCTGCTGACGGAGAACGGCATCGAGGTTTATGTGATGACCGCCGCCCACGAAGAGTTGGTGCGGATGGTCGCCGCCGACCCCAAGTACGGCTACAACGTCAAAGCGCAGAACGTCATCGGCGTCACCACCCTGCTGAAGAACCGCAGTACCGGCGATGTGACCACCGCGCGTAAGCAGATCAGCGCCGGCACCTATGACGAAAAGGCCAACCTGGGCCTGGAGTTGACGCCCTATCTCTGGACCCCGGCGACCTGGATGGCTGGCAAGCAAGCGGCGATCCTCACGTACATCGACGAGTGGAAGAAGCCGATATTGGTGGCCGGCGATACGCCCAGCAGCGATGGTTACATGCTCTTCCACAGCACCGATGTGGACAAGGGCGGCATTCATCTGTGGGTCGACCGCAAGCCGAAATACCTGGACCAGATCAATGGCATGATCAAGAAGCACGCCGAGGCGCAGGCCAGGAATGGGCTGCCGGTGACTGCCGACAAGAATTGGATCATGGTCAAACCCGAAGATATCCAGTAAACCGCCGACCGCCGTCGCGTGCAGCGGCGGCTTTCAGACCGGCGGCAGGCTGCGAGAACAGCCTGCCGCATTAGCATTCGTCACTTTGCCCCTCTCGTTATTGCGCAGGGGCCGGCTTGACCGTGGATTGAAAATACCGCTCGGACTTGCAGCCGGGTATGCTGCCGCAGGGTTCAAATCAAGGGGCGGGCATGCGCAGATGGCTACTGGCCTTGGGGTTGCTCTGGCTGGCTGTTGAGGTAAGCGCCGCGCCATTTCGAGTCGGCTTCGGCACGCACAAACCCCCTTATATATTCGAGGCCGAGCGGCGCGGCCTGGAGTACGAGATCGTGGCCGCCTCCTTGCAAAGCGAAGGCTACGAGGTGCAGGCCTATTTCGCGCCGATGGAGCGCCTGCACCTGATGCTGCGCCGTGGTGAAATCGACTGCATCGCTTCCACCAACGAACAGAGCGGTGTGGCCGCTTATTATTCCGATCCCTATATCTACTACGACAATGTCGCGGTGGCGCTGGCTTCACGCAACTACCGGATAAAGTCCATCGCCGACCTGGGCGACTACTCGATCAGCGCCTTCCAGCGCGCCCGCTTTCTGCTCGGGCCGGAATTCCAACGCATGGCTGAGGCCAACCCGCGCTACCGTGAAGAGGCGCAGCAGATTGCGCGCAACCGCCTGCTGTACAGCGGGCGGATCGACGTGATTATTGGCGATGTCAGGATCATCAAGTACTTTGATCGCGATGTGCTCGACCAGGTCGACATCAACCAGCCGCTGACCTGGTATACGCTGTTTCCGCCCACGGCCTATCAGTTGGGGTTTCGCTATCAAATCCAGCGCGATGTGTTCAACCGGGGGCTGGCCGCCATTCGCCAGAGCGGTGAGTACACGGCGATAGAGCGCAGATACGTCGAGTATTGAGCCGGCCTAGAGGTTCAGCCAGCGCAGGGCGAGAAACAGCAGCAAGCCCAGCGGCCCGAACATCAGGGTCAGTAGGTAGCAAGGGATCAGAGCCCAGTGACTGAGACCGATGACAGCACCCTCGCTGCGGATATAAAGCCCCACCATCAGGTCGAAGGCCAGAATATGCACCCAGCCGGCGAGCACGGCGGTGGGATTGCGAAACAGGGCCAGCACCCCCTTGAGGGTGAAGAAGCCCGGCCGACCGCTGCCCGGTTCCGGCCGCTGGCGCAGCGCGGCTTGCAGCAGGTAGGCATAGATCAGGGCCAGCAGGACCACCGCCACGCCAAGCACCAGTTCGTCGGTCGCGGCCCAGAAGGGCAGGACCAGTAAGAGCATCCAGCCCGCCAGCGCGGCCAATGTGGCGATCTTGAAGCAGAGGTTCAGATTGGGCACGGCGCTCTCGCAGGCTCGAAGCATGGGCGTCAGCCTAGAGCAGCTTTGCCGGCCGTGCCGCCATTACCGGCCTGCTGAATGGCGCTGTATCAGCCGCCCCGGGGGGACGTGCCGGGCATCCGGGCGTGACATTCGAGGAAATACTCAGGTTGTTATAAGTGCTCAGGGCCTGTGGCACCCTGGCCAGGTTGAGACGTGCGGGTGAATGGCACACCGGAGGCGTAGAGGATGAAGCGCAAGACATGTTCAGCGGCCTGGCTCATGATCGCGCTGCTGGCGCCGGCCTTGGTCGGGGCACAGACGTTCAGTTTTCCCAGCGAGCGCGGCGAACTCCGCGTTACACCGTTGGTGGGCGGGTTGGAGCATCCGTGGAGCCTGGCCTTCTTGCCCGGTGGTGGCATGTTGGTGACCGAGCGGCCAGGGCGCTTGCGTGTGGTTGACGCGGACGGCGCGCTGTCGGAGCCGCTGCAGGGCTTGCCTGAGGTTTATGCCCGGGGGCAGGGCGGCCTGCTGGATGTCACGCTTTCCCCGGAGTTCGTCCAGGATCGTCTGGTTTACCTGGCCTACGCCGAGGCGGGTGAGGAGTACGCGGGTACGGCCGTTGGGCGCGGCACCCTGTCTGCGGATCGGACCCGGCTGGAGCGGTTCGAAGTGATCTTCCGGCAGATGCCCAAGCTGTCCACTGGCAATCATTTCGGCTCGCGCCTGGTTTTCGACCGGGACGGCCATCTGTTCATCACCCTCGGCGAAAACTACCAGCGCCCGGCGGCGCAGGACCTGGACACGTTGCAGGGCAAGGTTGTGCGCATCTATCCGGATGGTCGTGTGCCGGCCGACAACCCCTTTGTCGGCCGGCCCGGCGTGCGCCCGGAGATCTGGTCCTACGGGCATCGCAACCCGCAGGGCGCGGCGCTCAACCCCTGGACCGGCAGGTTGTGGACCCACGAGCACGGCCCGCGTGGCGGTGACGAAATCAATATTGCCCAGGCCGGTAAGAACTATGGCTGGCCACTGGCGACCCATGGCATCAATTACTCGTTGCTGGCGATACCCGAGGCGCAGGGCAAAATCGTCGCGGGCACCGAACCGCCGCACCATGTCTGGGAGAAATCGCCGGCAATCAGTGGCATGGCGTTCTATACGGCGCGACGTTTTCCCGCGTGGCAGCACAATCTGTTCATCGGCGCGTTGGCCGGGCAAGCCTTGATCCGCCTGGAGCTGAAGGGCGATCTAGTGGTCCATGAGGAGCGCTTGCTCGAGGAGTTGGGAGCGCGCATCCGTGACGTGCGCGAAGGGCCGGATGGCTACCTGTACGTGCTGACCGATGAGGCGCAGGGGCAACTGCTGCGGCTCGCTTTGCAGCCGGAGTGAAGACGCCACAGCGGCCCGGCTGCTGCCAAGCCGGTCACCGCCGTTCAGTCTGAGCGCTTTCTTCGGCCTGCTTGATATCCAGCAGATAGGGTTGGATCAGGGGTTCGGTGACGACGCTGAAGTCGGTAATCTCGATCGCGCCACGGCCTTGCCCCAATAGGTGGAAGGAGAACGCCTTGCGGGTGTCGAGGTTGTCGAAACCAAAGTTCAGGTTCAGGGTCTTGCCGGGCTTGAGCAGCGGCAGTTCCGGGATCAGCCCGGCCACCTCCCGATCGAACTCCTTGGTCTTGAGCAGGAGTTTGGCGCCTTGTTTGTCCATCCGCACGGCGCGAATTTTCAGGTTGATACGGGTGTGGGTGCCCTTTGGCAGTTCCAGGTATTGCGCGCCGATCAGGTTGTCGGCCCAGTCGTCGCCGGGCTTTTCCTGCAGTTTGATCCGCTCGCGGTTGGCGAACTGGTACTGCTGGCCGATCTGCCCGCTCGTCAGCGACTGATCCAGCAGTGCTGCGCGCTGCGCCACCTGACGTGCCTGTTTGCCGCTGAAGCGCCCAAGATAACGGGCCTTGTCGGCAATAAAGCCTTCACTGGCATAACGGCGGCAAACCTGCTGGAAGTCACACTCGGTAAAGGTGCCTTTGCCGTCATGCTGGCGCAGCAAGCCGTTGGTGTAGGACATGATTTCGCGCCCACTCGCGTAGTCGCGAAACAGCGAGCGGCCGGAGAGGTTCGAGGGTACCGGCAAGTCGAAGTAATCGAGCACCGAGGTGGTCAGGTCGACGTGCCCGTAAATCCCGCGTTTGAAGGTCGGCAGGGTGTCTTGTTCCGGGGCCAGCACCAGATTGAAGCCCCAGGCCGAAGCCAGGCGCACATCATCGATCCCGTGGGACTCATCCGAGGTGACGATCACTAGGGTGTCCTTCAACACGCCCTGTTTTTCCAGCCCGGCCAGGAAGTTCGCCACTGCATCGTCCAGGTAGCCGATGGCCGCCTGCTTGGCGCCAGGGTAGCGATCCAGGTAGTCCTGGGGCGCGGAATAGGGCTGATGGGTGCCGACGGTCAGCAGGGTCAACATCCAGGGTTTCTTCTGCTTGCGCAGTGTTTTCACATAGCTGAGTGCACCTTCAAAGTAGGATTTGTCATCCATGCCCCAAGGGAATTTCAGGTACGGCTTGTTCTTGAACCAGTCACGGCCGAAGGTTTTGTCGAACCCCATGTGCGGCATGATTTTGTCTTTGGCCATGAAGCGCAAGCCGGCACCCTGCAGGAAGTGCGTGCGAAAGCCCTGCTCGTGCAGTTGTGCGGGAAGGCACTGCTGGTTGCGCACGGCGTTGTTCAGCAGCTCGACGCCTTTCGGCGTGCCGCCGTCGAACTTCTCATAATCACCGCAGAGCATGGCGTAGAGACCGCGGATGGTCTGGTGGCTGTGCAGCACATAATCCGGCGTGCTCATGGCGCGCTCGGCCCACTGGCTGAGCTTGGGCATCAGTGAGTCGTGGTAACTGCTGTCGATCGCGGTGCGGTTGCGCGCGATGTATGCGCCGGGAATGCCCTCCAGAGTAACGATCAGCACATTGCGCGCCTTGCCTT
This sequence comes from Pseudomonas sp. KH_027, assembly GCF_057838565.1. Lineage (NCBI taxonomy): Bacteria > Pseudomonadati > Pseudomonadota > Gammaproteobacteria > Pseudomonadales > Pseudomonadaceae > Pseudomonas > Pseudomonas sp. KH_027. The sequence goes on along the minus strand of NZ_CM174470.1, from coordinate 3,481,450 downwards.
TGCCGGCGAACAGCTTGCTGCCGTTCAAGTCCAGTTGGGTCAGGCCGGCGATGTCTGGCTGGATGTCGGGTGTGTCGCCGTCCAGCCAGTCTTCAAGGCGCAGTTGACCGGCATTGAAGCTTTCCGCCAGCAGCTTGTGCGGCAGATTGAACTGCTTCCATTGATCGGCCTCGCTTGGGTTGAGGTATTGGCTCGTCGCGTGGGCTGCGAGAAACACGACCGGCAGGACATAGCCATAGTGTGGGATTTTCAGCGCACTGCCCTTGGGCTTGCGGCCGCCCAGCAGCAGGTTAGCGAGTATGCCGAGCGCCAGCGCCAAGCCGAGCGACGGGTACGTGAGGCCGCCGCCGTGGGTGGATTGGCTGACGAATTGCGGGTCGCTGAGGTACTTCAGGTCGCTGAGTTCCGGCATGCGTCCGACCGCGCCGACCAGTTCCGCCGTGCCCAGGGTGAACAGGCTCCAGATCAGCATCAGCGGCAACGCCAGCAGCCGTGAGCGGTTGTGCAGCAACAGCATCAGCAGGCAGCCGATAGCCAGGTCGGAGAAATAGCCAAACCCGTTCGACCAGCCCAGCCAGTAGCGGCTGGCCATGGGAACGAGCAGGAACAGGAAGCCAAGAGCGATCAGAGAACAAGCGGGGTGCTGCAGCCAGCGGCTGAGAGGGCGCACAGGAGCTCCTGAGATAAGGCAGCGAGAATCCGTAGATATACGTCCAGATTAGCTGGATGTCTTGTTGTTCATGATTCTGAAACAACAATCTGTTAGTCACCAGTGGGTTTGACCCAAACGGCAGAAATTAATGTGTGAGAAAGCATGTTTAGGCGGCGGTTTGGCGGGAGGTGTTGCGAGTGGCTGGCGGGGGTGTTGCGCTGCATCGGTATTGCGGGCGCTGCAAGGGCGTGCTGCTTATTCAGCAGCGCGGCCCATGTGTTCTTGCCGTATCAAAGCTGCGCAGCCTTCTGCCTTGCCTTGCCTTGCCTTGCCTGGCAAGGTTCGGGCCGCGTATGGCGGGTTATGAATGGCTGAAGAGGCCGCTGTCGGATTTTTTCGCCTTTTTCACCGCGCGCTTTTCGTCGGCGGTTTTAGCGGGTTTCTTTTTTGCCGCTTTTTTTGAATCCATGCCTTTGCTCATGTCATTTCTCTCTTCATCAACGAGGTCGACGTGCTGCGCTGTGCGTTGCACCTAAAGAATAGTCTTCGGTCATTGCTGTTGCCAAATCGCGCAGGTGTGCAGGCTGGGCAAGATCAAAACTGCATTGATAATAGCCAGGTAATAGCTGAATTGAATGTATTTAAGCCGAGCTGGCTGGAAATAAATGAATGCGGGTGTTGCCGGGGAGGGGAGGGGCGTTGTTTGTCTTGGCGCTTTGTCTGCGGGAGATCAAAGCGCATCGACAAGAAGTACAGGCGTTTTGCCGAAGTTACTATTTCTTGCCAAGAGTAATTTGCTTCGAGGTGCCAAATACCTGGCCGCTGACACCCTTGGGGATTTCCTGGATTTCGCCGCCGGATTTCAGAAAAGCAGCAACCTGCTCGTCAATCGAACTGTGGGTTTCAACAGCGGGCGGTGCTTTTTTCTTCATAGCGGATGCTTTAACGCGCATGGCGGCCATTAACCTATTTAAAAATTAATATGGCCAGCTATTGTACACAAAAGGCTGAGTAATTGCTTGCTAAATAAAAGGCATAAAAGCCGGGGGCGGCTGTGCTATTCAAGCGCAGGGCGGGTTTTCATAATGGCCGCTTGCTGCGAGTTAACTGCTTGTTTTGCATCGAGTCATTGCCGGTAGGTAGCTGCCGCAGCAGCTCCCTGTAGAGCGTGGGGCGGCGTTTGGGCGTTGGCATAGCAGACGGGCGGTCCGGGCGAAGAGGGGGCTGGGCGCTCAGCGCTGGCTCAGCTTCACATACAGCGCTTCGACCTTCGCGCGCGCCCAGGGCGTCTTGCGCAGAAACTTCAGGCTGGATTTCACACTCGGGTCGCTTTGAAAGCAGCGGATCTCGATCAGCTGGCCCAGTTGTTCCCAGCCATAGTGCTCAACCAGCGCGTTGACGATGCCTTCCAGGGTGATGCCATGTAGCGGGTTCTTGCTCTGCTCGGTGCTCATGCGTTGCCTGTGTGTGGAGGATCTGGGCTGTCAGCGGTGGATGGGCTCATTATCGGCGATCACGGCGGGCTCGTCATGCTCTGCTGCACCGCCAAGTCGGGTAGAATGCCAGTCACGCAATGAGGGTAGTGAGCATGGCATTAATCGGGCGTTTCAACAGTTTGCAGGTGGTTAAGCACACCAACTTTGGGCTTTATTTGGATGGCGGGCCGGATGGCGAGATATTGCTGCCCAATCGTTACATACCCAAAGATACGCCGAGCGAAGTTGAAGACTGGTTGAATGTATTCATTTACCTGGATAGCGATGACAAATTAATCGCTACCACGGAAAAGCCAAAAGTTCAGGTTGGCGAATTTGCGAGCCTGAAGGTGGTGGAAGTTAACAGTATCGGTATTTTTCTCGATTGGGGTTTGCCGAAAGACTTGCTGCTGCCCTACTCGGAAGAAAAGCGCCAAATGCAGGCCGGTGAATACTGTGTCGTTTATGTGTACTTGGATAAACACACCCGCCGGATTACCGCGACTGCACGCCTGGATAAACATTTGGATAACGCTCCCGCCAATTACAAGGCCGGGCAGCCAGTCGATCTGTTGGTGGCCGAGTCCACTGATATGGGTTTCAAAGCCATTATCAACAATCAGCACTGGGGTTTGATCCACAAGAACGAAGTCTTTAAGTTCTTGCGTGCCGGTAAGCAGGAAAAGGGGTTTATCAAGGAAGTGCGCCCGGACGGCAAAATCAGCCTGAGCCTGCAACCCGTGGGCAAGGAGGCCGCCAACGCCCTGCACGAGAAGATCCTGGCCAAGCTGCGCGAGCATGATGGCGTGCTGGCGGTCAGCGACAAGAGCTCGCCGGAGATCATCACCGGCCTGTTCGGCGTCAGCAAAGGCAACTTCAAGAAAGCGATTGGCGCGCTGTACAAACAGGGTCAGATCGTGATCCACGAGGATCGCATCGAGCTGAGTTGAATCAAACCAGAGGTGTGCATCGGCGCGACTGAATGTGAACAGCGTTTTGCGCTATTGTTGAGTTGTCTCTGTGACTCGCTTCTGTGACTCGCTGTATAAGCCGTTGTAGCTCAGTTGGTAGAGCATCTGATTCGTAATCAGGAGGTCGGGGGTTCGATTCCTCTCAACGGCACCAATGCATATGAAAAGGCAGCCCTTAGTGGCTGCCTTTTTGCGTTAAGGGCTAACAGCGAACGGCTGTTGCGCGTGCAACCCGGGCGATGCACTTACTCTTCGGCCGGTGGAGCGTTTTGCACTTGCGCGGGGTCGACCAATTGCGTAACCACACTCAGCGCTTTCTCGAACGAGGGATAACCGCTTTTAGCCACATCCAGTTCGGCATAGGCCGCTCGATACTGTTCGGCTTTCAGTGGATCGCGGGTGTCGATCAGGTAGGGCTCTGCATGGATTTTGTAAAGCAGGGCAATCGCATAGGGATGGTCGTGTTTGGCGGAGCGTTCCAGTAAGGCCAGTACCTCGGCGGCCTGCGGGCCTTCACGGATCAGCAGCGCCGCCTGGTAGAACTCGACTTCGCCTTTGTCGTCCAACGCTGCTGAGCGCTTGAGCAGGGCGCTGGCCAGTTCGTAATCCTCGAGCTGGCCGCTGGCGATGAGGATCTTGGCCTGCAGCATGTCGTTTTGGTAGAGCAATTGCTCATCGCGGCAGCGGCTGCCACTCAGGGGTTGGTCGCAGGCCAGCGAAGTACAACCGCCGAGGACGAGCAATAAGCCGAATACCATCCAGTTTTTCATCGTCGCTCGGTCCTGTTTAGCTCGACCTGCTGAACAGTCGATGCTGTTTTGGCGTGTGCCGCACCGGCGGTTGCGTCAACTCTAGCGCTGCACGAACTCGGCAAAGCGCACGCCTGTGCCGCTTGGGCGCACGTCCTGGTACAGCGAGTCCTTGTCGGCGGACAGCTCCAGGCTGAGGGTGGCTTTGCGCTCGCCTTTGTTGCGGGTCACCAGGCCATCTTCATGGGTGCGGAAATACAGTGTCGGTACGCGCAGATGGTGCAGTTCATCGGTGATGTGGTTGTGCAGCAACAGGTGGACGAACTCGTACTGGCCGATTTTCAGGCGACTGACGGGGATGTCGAACCACCAGATTTTCTTGTTCAGGTTGATCGTCGCGAAATGCGTGTTGTTGACGCCAAGCACCGCTGAGCCGAGTTGCAGATTACGGCGAGCGATGGCTGCCTTTTTGTCGATTTTCATAGCATTCCTAACACACTGACAATTTGGGTCTGTAACGTTGGCCGTCTGCTGGCGCAGCGCCCTGATTGCTCAGTGTAACAGCCAGCAATGGCTTGCGAGCGCCGCCAGGTGCGAGGTGGGGGCGCAAACGTGCTGGCGCTGAGGTTGCTCAGCCCCGTAGTGCCGGTGCGGTTTCGTCCTTTGGGATGAAACGCAGGGCCACGCCGTTGTTGCACCAGCGCTCGCCGCGCGGTGGTGGGCCGTCATTGAACAGGTGCCCCTGATGCCCGCCGCAGCGCACGCAGTGGTATTCAGTGCGAGGGTAGAGCAGCTTGAAATCGCGACTGAAGGCCGTATGGCCGGCAATGTCCTGGGTGAAGCTGGGCCAGCCGGTGCCACTGTTGAATTTGTGCCGGCTGTCGAACAACGGCAAATAGCACGCGGCGCAGATGAAGGTGCCGTCGCGGTGTTCATTATTCAGCGGGCTGCTGCCCGGCGGTTCGGTGTCCTCTTCGAACAGCACCGCGTAGGCGGCGGCTGAGACCAGCTCGCGCCAGGTGTCGTGGGGTTTGTCGAGGGGGATCACGCTGGCTTCGGCGGCCCTTGCGGGGTGGGAAAGCACGCCGAGCAGTGGCAACGAGGAGAGGAGGGCAAGTTTCTGAAGCAGGGTGCGTCGGTTCATGAATGACTCCTGCAAGCGGGCACAGACAGTAGACTGCCATCGCGTTGCGATGTTACGTGCGGGGGCATGCGCTAAGCGACGGCGGCGCAGTGCTTTGGTGGCCGGGGCGTGCAGTGTGTGCCCGAGGTTTTCACGTTCGTCCGGATCGTCACTGCTGGAGTAGTGCCGGTTCATTGCACACCTCCCATCTCTTAGCGGACTCCTCCGGGGTCCCGATGCCCTGTCCTGCCGGTCGCGATGAAATGAGAGGGGACCCGCGAAATTGCTGGCGGCCAGCAAGACAGGTCGCGATTGTCGCTGTTTGGCCGGCTAGCGGGCCAACGCCAGCAAGGATTTGCTCTGGCTATAGCGCGCCAGCCGGTCGGCCAGCGCTTCGGGCAACGCCGGGCAGGGCTGGAAACCCAGACGCTGGTAAAAGGCCGCAAGCTCGGGGTGACAGAACAGCCAGATCGGCCCGGGGGTTTGTGCCAGTGCATGCTCGATCAACCGGCTGGCGATGTTCCGCCGCCGCTCGGCAGGCGCCACGAACAGCCCGGTCAACCAATGGCCGTGATCAACCGGCTGGAGGCAGAGGGCGGCGATGATCTCGCTGTGCCTGGCGACCCAGAGCTGTTCGGCACTTCCCGCACGCATGGGTGAATGATGGGCGCGGTAGAACTTGTCGAGCAGCGGCCGCATCAACTGGGGCAGAGGGGCGTACTGGATGGCAGTCATTGCGAAGGGAAACTCATGGGCTTGGGCGCGGCACAATTAAATCACTCCAGCGGCTTTCGCGCTCGGCTGACACCTGTTCGCCCGCGCGGGCATGCAAACCATTGCGCGCTCAGGCGCCAGCCCTTGGCGTAAATGCCGTAGTGATCGCGCCCTTAATGCCCGGGTATTGGGCATGATAAGGCTCCTGTCCCCCAGCGATAACGGAGCGAGCATGTCCTACAGCACTATCAGTTATCAGGTAAGCGAGCAGATCCTGACCCTTACCCTCAATCGCCCAGAGCAGTTGAATGCCTTCACCGTGCAGATGGCCCACGAGTTGATCGCGGCGTTCGAGCGTGCCAGCGAAGACGACGAGGTGCGCGCCATTGTGGTGACAGGTGCCGGCCGGGCCTTTTGTGCCGGGATGGATTTGTCGGTGGCGGGCAATGTGTTCGGCCTCAACGAGCAACTCGCGCCAACCCTGGCGGATATGCAACAGCGCCTGGATGACCCCGAGATTCGCGATGGGGTGCGCGATACCGGTGGCCGCGTCACCTTGGCGATTTATGACTGCAAGAAACCGGTGATTGCCGCCATCAACGGTGCAGCCGTGGGGATCGGTGCCAGCATGACCTGCGCCATGGACATCCGCCTGGCGTCGGAAAATGCGCGGATCGGCTTTGTCTTCAACAAGATCGGCATCGTTCCGGAAGCCTGCTCCAGTTGGTTCCTGCCGCGAATTGTCGGTATCTCCCAGGCGCTGGAGTGGGTTTACAGCGGCGATATCCTCAAGGCCGAGGAGGCACTGCAGGGGCGTTTCGTCAAAGCCGTGGTGCCCGCCGAGCAACTGCTCGAAGAGGCCTACAAGATTGCCCGGCGGATTGCCCAGCACAACCCGGTGGCCATCGCCTTGACCCGGCAGATGATGTACCGCAACTCGGCCCAGACGCATCCGCTGGAAGCGCACAAGGTCGACTCCCTGGCGATGTTCTATACCAGCCTGGGTGGCGGCAAGGAGGGGGTGCAGTCGTTCCTGGGGAAGCGCCCCGCGGCGTATACCGAGAAGGCTTCCAGCGACATGCCGGCCTTCTATCCCTGGTGGGAATGACGGCGGTCCGAGCCGCGCAACTGATGCCGGTTTTGCCCGTACTGGCCGACGAGTGAGGCTATTCCAGCCCCTCGTAGGCGATGTCATAGGCCTTGCCGAGGTCGACGGTCGCGGGCTTTTGCAGCTTGCTGTCGCCTGCGCGGCGGTCGGTGGCTTTCAGCGTCTGCGGGTGGGCGAACGAAACCGCCGCCGGGGAGGTCGCCAGCAGCACGCCTTCGAGCAGAAAGGTGCCCGCACCGCCCGCGCCCTGGCCGGCAGTGGCGCGGCGGTTGATCACCAGCCTGTCGACCTTATGGGCCAGGCAGTGAGCGCTGAAGGCTTGCGCGAAGAGTGCCACGTCTTCCTGGGTCGGGTTCTTCGGCAACTGCAGCTTGTTGAACTTCTCGGCGACGAGCCGGTGTGCTGCGCGGCTGCCCTCGAGTGTGACAATGCGTGCTTCATTGGCCTTCAACAGCATGCCGGTGACTATCATTGCGTTTCCACTTCCTGGCTGTGCGGTGGCTGAATTGCCGTGATCAGCGCTTGCCCATCGAGCGCCGGGTGCCATTCGGTGCGCGGCCGGGGGTTTTATCGTGGCTGGACTGGTTACCTTTCTGGTACCAGGGCTGGTCTTTGGTTTTGGCGTTGGCGAATGCCGCCGGCGAAAACGGGAAGGTAAAAGCCGGAACAGCCTCGGATTTTTCCGTATCCACCGTCACTGGCGTGCTTGCTTGCACTTCGCTCGGTTGCGCTGGGCTGGCCGTGGTTTGAGCGGGCGAAGTTTTGGTCGAAGTCATGAGAAGTCCGGGACGTATTAAAAAAGGGTGAGGGCGCGTTCAAGCCGCGCAGTATACCTACGCGGCCTGGCGCCCATCTGCACGCATCGGCTGGGCGGTCGGGCGATAAACCGGTGCTCTATTCGCCGTTGCTGCTATCAGCCGGCCAGGCCGACATAGACGTTCTGTACATCGTCGTGGTTGTCGAGGGCATCGAGGAAGGCTTCGACTTCTTCCATTTCCGCATCGCTCAGCGAGGTCACCGGATTTTTCGGCCGGTAGCCCAGGGTGGCCGAGTTGACGGTAAAACCCTGCTCCGGCAGGGCGCGGCATACGGCGTCGAGGTCGGTCAACTCGGTGATGAACAGCGTGTTGCCTTCATCGGACGGCTCAAAATCCTGGGCGCCGGCTTCGATGGCCGCCAGTTCCGGGTCGGCATCGCCTTCCGGTGCGGCTTCGATCAGGCCGACATGGTCGAAATCCCAGGTTACCGAACCGGCAGCGCCCATCTGACCCTTGCGGAACAGCACGCGGATTTCCGCCACGGTGCGGTTGATGTTGTCGGTCAGGCATTCGATGATCACCGGTACCTGATGCGGCGCAAAGCCTTCATAGGTGGCGCGCTCGAAGGTCACGGTGTCGCCCAGCAGGCCGGCGCCTTTCTTGATTGCACGCTCAAGGGTGTCCTTGGGCATCGAGGCTTTTTTCGCCTGATGGATGGCCAGACGCAGCTTGGCGTTCAAGTCCGGGTCGGCGCCGTTGCGTGCGGCAATCATGATTTCTTTCACCAACCGGCCAAAGATTTTGCCTCTGGCGTTGGCCGCGGCTTCTCTAGGTTTGGCTTTCCACTGTGCGCCCATGGGTGTTCTCTTGATCTGTGCGGATGGAGGGTCGTAGCGTTTGCGATCAGGGACTTTGGCGGATACTGACCGGCAAAACCCAGACCTGCGAAATAAGGTTGTCGATTTTAGTCGCTCCACGGCGCGCTCGCACCCCTCAAATTCCCCGGTCCGGGTTGAAATTGACGCCAGCCAAGCCTCGACTGCTTAACACTTTACGCGCAAATTCGCGCGCAACGGTGACAGCGCCGAGCGGCGGTCGCATCATTCAAGGTAGATGCAACAACCAGCGACGCTGGATGCGTGCGGTTTACCTGCCAGCGGCAGTACCAAAGGTCATATAAGACACTATGCCAATGACGCTCACCAATGAATCCCTGGGGTACGCGGCGCAGTCAGTCGTCGGCCGGGTTCGCGAGCACAACGAAGACGCTGTGCTCTGCTGCCCCGAGCTGAACCTGTGGGCGCTCGCCGATGGTATGGGTGGCCATGAGCGTGGCGAGGTGGCGAGTGCCATCGCGCTGCAAACCCTGCAGCAAGCGACTGCGGGCGGTGCGCAGCTGGTCGCGGCCGTCCACGCGGCGAATGCCGCCATACTTGCGGCGGCGGAGCCGGACGCCGATGGGCGCGGCATGGGCACCACCCTGGTCGCCGTCACGTTTACCGGTGCCGATTTCCAGCTGGCGTGGGTCGGCGACAGCCGCGCCTACCGTGTCGGTGCCGAGTGCATCAGCCAACTGAGCCACGACCACAGCTGGGTGCAGGCAATGGTCGATGCTGGCGAGCTGAGTGCGGAGCAGGCGCGCTGCCATCCACGGCGCAACGTCATCACCCAGTGTCTCGGGCGCGACGAGCAGACGCTGGACGTCGGCCTGGTACAAGGCACGCTGGCGTCGGATGAGTTGCTGCTGCTGTGCAGCGACGGGCTGACCGGCGAGTTGAGCGACCCGCAGATCCAGCAGCTTTGTGCCACAGCCAGTACACTCGACGCGCTGGTGACGGAGCTGATCGAACTGGCCAACCAACAGGGCGGCAAGGACAATATCTCCTGCATCGTGCTCGGCCATGCGGTACAGGAACCGCCGATCGTCGAACCCCGATCGCGCAGTTTTCTCAGCAAACTGCTGAACCCCCGAAAGCATTAATCACTCGACGCACACTGACTCCCTATGAATGACAGCTTGCTTGAAATACCCGGCTACAGCGTGCATGGCCGGCTGGGTAAGGGCGGGATGGCCGAGGTCTACCTCGCGACCCAGGATTCGCTGCACCGCAAGGTGGCGATCAAGGTTCTGCTCAGCGCCGATGACGAGGCGTTCAGCAAACGCTTCATCCGGGAGGGGCATATGGTCGCCTCCCTGCATCACCCCTCGATCATCACCATCCACGACATCGACCAGTTGGCAGATGGCCGTTACTACCTGGCCATGGAGTTTGTCGCCGGCGGCGACCTGGCCCAGCACAAGGGCGAGGTGTTCGAGCCGCCGCGCGCCCTGGCTGTCGTCCGGCAGATCGCCAGCGGGCTTGCCGTGGTGCATGACAAAGGCATGGTGCACCGCGATATCAAACCCGCCAACATCCTCTTTCGGGACGACGGCACGGCGGTGATCACCGATTTCGGCATCGCCAAACAGCTGGAGCTGGACAGCGAGCTCACCCACTTCAACATCGCCGTCGGCAGCCCGGCCTACAGCAGCCCGGAGCAGGCGCAATGCGAGCCGCTGGATGCGCGCAGTGACATCTACAGCCTGGGGGTGATCCTGCTGGAAATGCTCACCGGGGCGAATCCCTATCGCGGCTCCAGCTACACCCAGACCGTGATGAACCATGTGCAGATGGAGCTGCCCAGCCTGCCGGCGCACCTGAGCCAATACCAGAACCTGCTGGCACGGATGCTGGCCAAGGACCCCGACGAGCGCTTCGCCGACTGCAAGGTGCTGCTCGCCAGCCTGGCCGAGTTGAACGAGGTGGAGCTGGACCACACCCGCATCGCCCCGGCGCTGAGCCTGCTGCCGCCCGGCAAGCCGCTGGTCGCGGCCAGCCGACGCAAACCCGCACGCCTGTTGTGGGCCGTGCTCGGGCTGCTGGTGCTGCTCGGCGTTGCGGGTGGAGGTGGCTATTACTACCAGCAACAGATGAAAATCGCCGACTTCCTCGCACGCGGCGAACAGAGCCTCGGCGCAGGCAAGCTGCTTGAGCCGCCGCAGGACAATGCCGACTATTTCTTTCACCAGGCGCTGCTGCTGGATGAGGATAACGCCCTGGCCCAGTCGGGCCTGCAACGGGTGCTCGACGCGCGGATCGCCAACTACCTGCAATTGGCCGAACAGAGCGTTGTCGAGGAGCGCCTGCTGCTGCCCGAGGACAACAGCGCGGTGTTCTACTACCAGCAGGTGCTGGGCTGGGTGCCGGGGCATGAGCAGGCGCTGGCCGGTCTGCAGCGCGTGGCGCAACGCTTTCTTGAGCTGAGCGAAAGTGCTTACGGTCGGCGCGAATATGCTTTGGCTTTGCAGTACATAAAGAGCGGGCTGGAAGCGCAGCCTGACAACGAGGTGCTGCTCAAGCACCTGGATGAACATGATCAGCGTGTACGCAAGGCCCAGGCCGCACGAGCGGCGCGTGCGAAAGCAGCGGCTCGCACTGCCTCAACGTCTGCCCAGGAGGAAAAAAAACCGAACGCGGTCAAACGCTTGTGGAATAAACTCTTCGACTAGTGGCAATTTGATACTGGGTGGTCCTGTGCAGCTTCAAGTGTGAGCACATGTGCTGCTCTGGCCGGGTCAACTTTCTCAGGGTAGATACTGAACATGCTCAGGATTCACTTCACGGACAATCGTCAGGCCCCCATCTGGCTGGTAGATGAACGCTTCACCATCGGCCAGGACAGCCGCAATAACCTGGTGCTGACGGACACCGAGATCAGCCCCTTCCATGCCGAAATCCGCCAGGATCACGGTCTTTACTACCTGACAGATTGCGGCACCCAGGCTGGCACTTTCGTCAACGGTGAACGCATCGGCGCGCGCTACCAACTGCGCTCGGACGACAAGGTGCGGCTCGGTTCGCTGGAGCTGCTGCTGGTCGATCCGGCGAAGAACAAGCCGAAGGCGGTGGCCACTCCGCGCTGGTTCCTGCAGGTGATCAAGGGCGAGCACCAGGGCCACAAGTTCCATGCCACCGGCTCCATGACCTTTGGCCGCTCGGTGAAGTGCGAGCTGTGCTTCAGCGACCTGGAGCTGTCGCGTCGACACTGCGAGTTCTTCCTCAAGGACGATGTGCTGGAGATCAAGGACCTGGCCTCCGCCAATGGCGTGTTCGTCAACCAGCAGAAGGTCAGCACGGCCGTGTTGCAGCCCGGCGACCAGGTGCGCATGGGCTCGGTGACTTTGCTGGTGATTGGGCCCAAGGTCGCGGTGCCCGAGGCCGAAGACGAAGATGCGACCTTGTTCATGCGCGCCATCGACCTGCCCAAGCCTGCCGCACCTAAGCCGGCCACGGCAAAACCGGTCGTCCAGCCCGCCATCGCCAACCCGCTACGGGCGGCGGCCCAAGCCGCGCAAAAGAATGGCGCACCCACCGTGGCGCATAAACCGGCACCGAGCAAAGTGCTGCTGGGGTTGCTGATTGTCGTGGCGGCAACGGCCGTGGCCTTTGCCGCCAAGGCCATGCTTTAGGTCGCGTTGGCGTGCGGTTGGCTGCCCGTCGCGCGCCTGGGCATCCAGCCGTAAGCGGCTCTGTATCGCTCTTCCTGCTCGGAAAGCTCAGTAAGCGATTGATGGATATTGGTTTTATCGTCTATCAATCGCGTCGATGTTCTCTATCGCAAGCGTTCACTTTTTAATCGATTGGCCATCCGTAATATGGGCTCCGTACTCACTTACGCCCCCCACGAGGAGCCACCCAGATGAAAAGCCAAGCCTTCGCCGCACTGATCTTCGCCAGCCTGTCCGCCAGCGTTTTCGCTCTGCCGGCCAGCCAATCCGAGCCGGTTACCGGCGCCGCCAAAGTGATCGCCGAAGGCGGTTCTGATCGCACTGGCAGCCGCATCGCTGAAAGCGGTTCCGACCGCCTGCAAGAACGCTTTCGCATAGCAAGTGAAGGTTCCTTCATGGTGCTGGATCGCGTAGCCGAAGATGGTGCTGACCGTGCCGTGAACCGTGTTGCTGAAGGCGGTTCAGACCGCACCGTGAATCGTGTTGCTGAAGGTGGTGCTGACCGCACCAGTAACCGCATCGCTGAAGGTGGTTCCGACCGTTTGCTGGATGCCCGCCGCGTGGTTTGAACCTGATTGCTTCACCTCCCTGCAAAGCCCGGCACTAGCCGTAATGCTGTTCACTTAAGCATTTGAACGCCAGCCGGGCTTCCCCGAGAATCCGATGCCAGTCTTCCTGGTATCGGATTTTTTATGTCTTTCCAACAGCATCTGCTCGATCTGGGCGAGCTATTCAACTTCTCCGACCTGAGCACCTTCACCCAGAACATCCCAATCGAGTGGGTGGCGTCCGCGCTTGATCTTTCCTCTCAGGCCACCATCCGCCGTCGTCGGCTACCTGCCGATCAGGTGCTCTGGCTGGTGCTAGGCATGGCGCTCTTCCGCGATGAGCCTGTCCATGAGGTGGCCAGGCGTCTAAACATTTGTGCCCAGGGACTGGCTTCGGATTGCTTGCTGGCCAAAAGTGGTGTCACTGAGGCTCGCAAGCGGCTTGGCGCCGAGCCGGTCGAGTGGCTGTTCCGCAAAACTGGCAGCCAATGGGGAGGCGAACGCTATAGCGATGACACCTGGCGGGGGCTGCAGGTTTTTGCCGTGGACGGGGCACTCATGCGCACGCCCGATACGCCTGAACTACGGGACCATTTCGGGTCTGGCAATACCTCCACCGAGCGCCAGACGCCCTTCCCCATGATGCGTCTTGTAGCCTTGATGAATGTGCGCTCCCATTTGATTCTGAATGCCCAGCTGAGCCCCTATCGGCGCAGTGAAATGCGCCTGGCCGATGAGTTTTTGCAACAGATCCCCAACCATTCGGTCACGTTGTTCGATAAAGGCTTCTGGAGTGCTGATTTGCTGCTGAAAGTGGCCACGGCCGGTGACAACCGACACTGGTTGATCCCCGCTCGTCAGGGCCTGATCAGCGAGGAGGTGATCCGTTACGGCAAGCAGGATCGCCTGCTGCGTATGAAGGTTTCACCGCAGGCGAGAAAGCGTAACCCAGACCTACCAACCTACTGGGACGTGCGTGAAGTCAGCTATGCAGTGCAGGGCAAAGTGAAAACCGTCCTGACCTCGCTACCGGCCGACGCCTACAGCGCCGAAGCCGTTGCAGAGCTGTACCAGGAGCGCTGGGAAATTGAACTGGGCTTCAGGGATATCAAAAGCTCCATGCAGCAGAATGCCGCAACCCTGCGCAGCAAGAAGATTGACCTGATCTACCAGGAAGTTTGGGGATTGCTGCTGGCCTACAACATCATTCGTCGGGAGGCGAGTCAGGCGGCGGTAGCGTTTGGACGCACCCCGTCCGATATACGCTTCAAGCCGGCTTGCCAGTACATCGCCGTGCAGCTGATCGTGATGGCCGCTGCCAATCCACTGTCGGCAACAGGTAGACGCTTGTCGGCTTTGCGGGCGGGCATCGGAGGGTTGTTTCTGGATCACCGTCCAAGGCCATCACGACCAAGGACGGTGAAAATTTCCAAGACCCGTTACCCAGTTAACCGCAATGCTGCTCCGCTTAAGTGAACAGCATTACGGCACTAGCCGGGCTTTTTATTGGCTGTGTCGTAGTCAGCCGTTGCAACACGCAGCTCATGGCCAAATTACCCACCTGGGCCGCTCACTGTGCCCTGTGGATCCCCGCGTTCGCGAGGATGACGGTGTAAGGCCAGTGTCTTCGTCAACTGCGTAATCCCCACGAAGGCAGTAATGTTGATCGTTCCCACGCTCCGCCTGGGAATGCAGCCAGTGACGCTGTGCGTCACGCTCTGTTGGGGTATGGGCCGCTACGCGAAGATCTGAATGAGTGGGCGGCAAGCGACTTCGGCAGAGCAATGCCTGGTTCGCCGTCCGTTGTGGCCGCGTCGTCTGGCTCAAGGCATGCGCTGGCGTGCTGCGGGCCTATATTGATAGTGAGCAATCAAGGCATTCGAGGTGTCACGGTCGCCCGATGGCGTAATGGGTTGATTCATATCAATGCGACTGACAGTTGCTCGGTGCATTTTCAGGTACATGTCAGCTGGCTCCCTGACTGACGGGGTTTGCAGTTCATCAGCACAAGGCGCCGGAAAATCCAGAGTGTTGGAGGTGTTTCATGGGCCAATATCAACGACTTTTCCTGATCGCCGACCCGGCCATGCGCCACTCGGCGGCGCTGCAACGGGCGATTGCCCTTGCCGAGGCCACCGGTGCTGCGTTGCACATCGCGGCGTTCATCCAGCCTTTCGATACGATGGGCCTGCTAGCGATGAGCGAGCAGAACCGCGAAAACCAGCTGCGTGAGCACCAACGGTGGCTGAAGGATGAAACCGAGCAGTTGCACGGCAAGGGCCTCAAGGTAACCACTGAGGTGGCCTGGGCGACCGATGCGTTGAAGGAAATCCTTCTGCATGTGGCGGAAATGCGGCCTGACCTGCTGATCAAGGACGTACAGCACCAATCGGCGCTCAAGCGCGCGTTCGTCACTCCGCTGGATTGGCAGTTGTTGCGCGAGTGCCCGGTGCCCGTGCACCTGGTCAGCGACCTGCGCTGCCCGCTGCCCAGCAGGGTGGTCGCGGCCCTGGATCTGTCGTCGGCGGACATGCACAGCAGCGCTCTCAACGACAGCATCATCCAGGCGGCGAACGGCTTGGCCCTGCAATGCAATGCCGAGTTGCACTTGTTGCACGCCTATGACCTGTCGCAGACGCACCTGGCGGACGCGGGGGCTGGCGCGGTGACCTTGCCGGGCTTCGCCGACGACCTGCGCCGTTCGCTGCACAAGTCATTTACCGCACTGGCCGTGCGCTACGGTGTGCCGGCTGAGCGTCAGCATTTCATCATGGGCTCGCCGACCAAGGTCATGATCGGTTTCGCCGCCCATAACCAGGCCGATGTAATCGTGATGGGATGTGTGCACCGCAAGGGCTTGGACAAGCTGGTTGGCAGCACCACCGAGCATGTCCTGCACCAGGTGCCCAGCAGCATTCTGGCGGTCAAGGCGCTGCCTGCGGATTGACTCGTCCAGTACCCTGCGTGGCATTGCAGCCTGTAACTGGCAACCCCTGCGAGCCGTCCGCCGGGGTTGCGAGGCGCGTTGCGCTCGTTCCCATGCGCCGTGTGGGAATGCTGCCCCTGACGCTCCGTGTCATGGGTTATTCCTCGCTGCTCAGCCGGCAGCGCCAACGCCAGCACGCAAAAACTGGCCGAAGCCGCGCGTCTGGCCCAGCTCGCTGGCGAACTCGCCATGCTGGAAGGCCACTCGGCCGTTGATCAGCACGCACTCCACCGCCGCGCCGCGATTGACCATGCGTTGCAGGCCGCCGAAGGCTTCCATCGGCGCTTCCTGATAAGTGCCCAGGCTATCGTCGAGCCGTTGCGGGTCGAGCATCACCACATCGGCGCGTTTGCCCACGGCCAATATGCCGGCGTCGATGCCGAACCATTGGCCCAGCTCGCCGGTCAGCCGCCAGATGGCGGTTTCTAGTGGCATAACCGGTTGGCCGCGTTGCTCGGCATCGCGCACCAGTTTCAGCAGGCGCGGGGCGAAGTTGTAGAACGCCATATTGCGGATGTGCGCGCCGGAGTCGGCGAAGCCGATCAGCGTGCTCGGCTCGGCCACCAGCTTTTCCACCACCTCGGGACGATGGTTGGCCAGCACCGTACGCCAGCGCAATAGCGGGCCGTGTTCTACCAGCAGGTCGAGAAACAGGTCGCCAGGGTGCATGGTGCGTCGCTGGGCCAGCTCGCCGATGCTGCGGCCGACCGCGCTGGCGTCCGGGCATTTGACGATCCAGGCGTCGTTGAAGTCGCGGTGCCACACGCGAGGGCCGAAGCGTTTGTCGACATCCTGGCGAAAGCGCTGGCGGTAATCCGGATCGCGAAACAGCTCGCTGCGCAGATCGTGGCTGGCCAGGTGCAGGGCTGCCTGGCCCGAGGGGAATTCCTCGAAGACCACGAACTCCATGCCATCGGCATAGGTTTCAAAGGGCACCGGCAAGGTCTGCCAGCGGAAGTCGGCATTGGTCAGGCGGTTGATCCAGCGCGTCAGCGGGCCGAGGATCTGCGCCAGCCAAGGGTCGGTTTTGACGTCCATCAGGGTGATCAGCGTGGTCTTCAACGCCGGCCGCCACCACCAGCCCATGCTGTCCCACATAAAGGCCAGCACATTGAGCTTGGTCACCAGGTTCGGCGCGCCCTGATGGATGCGCCCGCGACGCCGCAGCACCTTGTTCAGCCGCGCGTATTCGCGCCATGGCGCATAGACCGAGGGCAGGGATTTGGAGCGCTCGCGGTCGCCGTCCAGCTTGTCCCAGGGGTTGGTCATGCTCGACAGGCCCAACAGGCCGGCATCCAGCGCTTCTTCCAGCAGGGTTTCCATGCGCGCAAGCTCCGCCTCGCTCGGCCGCACCTTGGCATCCACTGCGCGCTCAAGGCCGAGCACGGCCACGCGCAGGTCGGAATGGCCGAGAAAGGAGCAGATATTCGGCCCCAGCGGATGGGCGTCGAGAAAGGCGGCGTATTGCGCCGAGCTGTTCCACTGCTTGCGGGCCTGGAGCAGTGGCAGCACATGCTCGCGCGGCACCGATTCGACGCGGGTGAACAGGTCCGAGCAGTCTTCGGCAGCCGACAACACCATGCTGATGGAGCAACTGCCGATGGTCACCGTGGTCACGCCATGGCGCACGGACTCCTTGAGGGCGGGCGCAGCGATCAGTTCGGCGTCGTAGTGGGTGTGGATATCGACAAAGCCCGGCATCACCCAGCGCCCGCTGGCATCGATTACCTGCCCGCAGTGGGTCTCGTCCAGCGGCGCGGCACTGATCGCCGCCACCTTGCCGTCGCGAATACCGACATGCCGAATCGCCCCCGGCGCGCCGCTGCCATCGAAAAACAGCCCGTTCTTGATCAGCACATCGAACATCGCTCACGCCCCTGTTTGTACGATCGTCCAAGCATAGGAGCTGTGCGTCAGGCAAACAGGTGGCATAAGCGAAGAAGGGGCTGTTGATTCGGTCAGGTCAGTCTGGGAGATAGTCAAGCGCAGAGCTTCGCCCATGCAGGGATCAGTGTTGCAGGCCGCTCTTCTTGCACTCGCCCGATTGGCAATTCCCACCGCAACTCGGCTTAAGGCGGCGTTGGGCGCGGATCTCCGGCAGATCCAGGCGGCGCATATAGACGCGCAGTGGTTCGCTGATGTTGAGGCGCTCGTCGATGTTCTGTTCGAGCAGCAGTTGGATGTGTTCACGCTTGAGGCTCATCAACTCGCCTTCGAGCGCCGCCCAGACGAACTCGCAGGTTGGGGTGATGCTGGCTTCCAGTACATCGAGGCCGAAAGAGTCCTCGCTGAAACGAACAATATGCTGGCCTGTCTTGGCATTGAAACCGACAAAACCCTTCAGACGGTCGGCGGCCTCGGAGATGCGGGTGGATGTGATGCTCATGATCAAACTCGTGACTTCAGCGGTGAGGGAGCGGCGCAGGGCGGCGTCCCGTGCGCTCAGCGATGGGTTATACGATGCGGGCTCTCGGCGCGCCTTGTTCTGGATCAATAGCTTGCTGGTTTCATGCTCAAGCGCGCTCATGGCAGCTAGCCATGAGGCGGAGAGCGGCTCTGCTGGGGGCGCTTGGGCACGCTCGGGGATGGCGCCTGGCTGATCGTCAGCGCGTTGGGCCTTGGTCGCATTGCGCTTGGGGGCGCATCTGGCGAGTGCTGCCGGCCACACTCAGCCCGACCAAGCATCGGCCTGGCGGCTTGAACGGTGTTTGGCGTTTATGCGGCTTTGAGGGGGATTGCCGAGGGGCGCGACAGCCCGCGCCTGGGCGGGGAGCCCAGGCTAGGAAAATTCGTCCGTCCCCACGTCGCGCATGGGGACGATCGCAACAGCATCAGTCTTGGCGGCTGGTAACTTCCAGCAGGTGGTAACCGAACTGGGTTTTCACCGGGCCTTGCACGACATTGATCGGGGCGCTGAACACCACGGTGTCGAATTCCTTAACCATCTGGCCTGGGCCGAACGAGCCGAGGTTGCCACCATCGCGGCTGGACGGGCAGGACGAGTTGTCTTTAGCGACCTGAGCAAAGTCAGC
Source organism: Pseudomonas sp. KH_027 (assembly GCF_057838565.1). Taxonomy (NCBI): domain Bacteria; kingdom Pseudomonadati; phylum Pseudomonadota; class Gammaproteobacteria; order Pseudomonadales; family Pseudomonadaceae; genus Pseudomonas; species Pseudomonas sp. KH_027. The sequence continues at coordinate 3,462,785 of NZ_CM174470.1, read as the reverse complement.
GCCACCTTCGATGGCGGTTTTCAGTTCGTTGCACTTGGCTTCGGTGGCAACCAGGATGTGACGGGCAGTGGCTTTGGCCATGGGGGATTACTCCTTTCAATGAAGCTGCGAAGCCTACCGGAATTAGTCGGGTATTCAAGCGTCGGGCGACTTCCGGCCGGGCGCGGCTCTTGGCTTACGGCGGGCGCCCATGTTGATCGTTCCCACGCTTTGCGTGGGAAGGCAGCCACTGACGCTCCGTGTCAGGGAGCACCGCGCGGGCATTGTTTGGCTGGGGGCGGTTTCAATATCGGTTAATTTGGCCAGCATGGAGTTAATGGATCAACGTCCCCTTGTTCGTTGTCTAAAATTGAGCAGAAGGGCATGACAATGCCCAGACGTTCACTTCAGGAGGTCTTGCCATGGCTACCTTGACTATCGAAGGCTGGTGCAAAGGCAGCGGCGATAAAAAGTCCACCCCGCTGGGGAGCATCCATTTTTACGTCAATGGAACCGACCATTTGCGTCTGGAACAGGCTGAAGAACACCTGCAGAAGACCCATGAGCCTGAGGTCCTGCTCGATGTCGATATGAGCACGATGGAATTGGTCACCCCGGAGGCATGCGGCCCCTTATCCGATTGCCAATTGCGCGTCTATTTGAGCCCAAACTACCAACGCGGCCAATTCCATTTGGTCGGGCATCGGGCGAGTGACGGCAGTTTGATCTATACCAACGCGGTTATGATCGATCAGTTGAATTAGTCGCGCACTGTTCAGGAGCAACGCTTTGTTCCCTGAACGAGGCGCCCTATTGCTCCAGGCTCAGGTCTGGAGGTTCCCCGCGAAGGGTTTTCCCGCCCCTTCGCGGCTCTCGGCGTTGCCAGCTTCGTGCCGCTCATACCTACCGGGGCAGCCGCCTGGGCCATCAAGCCACCACCCATGACGTTGATGACACGCACCATGCCCGATACTTCCAATCCAGCTTGCCGCCGCGTGCGTACCAACGGCCTGAACCGCTTAGCATTTCTCGCGATTGCGATAGTTGCGATAGTTGCGATAGTTGCGATAGTTGCGATGCTCGGTGCCGCATCGGCATCCGCGGGTGACAGCGACGAGCTCATCTTGCAGATCAATGATTACCGCGCATCGCCGCAGACCTGCAACGGCAAGCAAACCGAGGCGGTGGGCCTGCTTGTACCTGACGACCGCCTGACCCGTGTGCAGCTGCCTGCCGGTGTGCCATTGCAAGCCGCATTGCAGCAGGTCGGCTATCAACCCGCCTCGGTACGGGTGATTACCTTATCCGGGCCGGGGGATGTGAACGCGGCTATCCAGGGGATCAAACAGCGCTACTGCACCACGCTGCTGGATGTGCAATTCGCAGAGGTCGGTGTACAGCGCAATGCCAACACCTGGCAGGTGGTCCTCGCCCGACCGCTACTGCCCAGTGGCATGCCCGACTGGCAGGCGGCGGGTCGGGACATCCTGCAATTGGTCAATGCCGCCCGCGCCCAACCGCAGCGCTGTGGCAGCCAAGCATTCGACCCGGCACCGGCTTTGAGTTGGAATGAGCAACTTGGCCAAAGCGCCTTGGCCCATAGCCGCGATATGGCCGCTCGCAACTACTTCAGCCACACAGGAAAGGACGGCAGCCTGGCGGGTAAGCGGGCCACGCGTGATGGTTATGGTTGGCAACAGATTGGCGAAAACATCGCCGCCGGGCGGGGCAGCGCAAAACAGACAGTCGCCGGCTGGCTGGCCAGCCCGCCTCACTGCTTCAACATCATGAACCCGGACTTCACCGAAATGGGCGCCGCCTACGCGGTCGACCCGCAGAGCGATGCCGGGATTTATTGGACGCAGGTGTTCGGTCTGCCGCGTTAGGCCGCGGCACCAATCAGCCGGCAGCCCGGCGTGATACTGGCCGCGTTCAGCGCACGGCTGCGATCAGCTCGGCAGTTGTGATGATGCTATGGGCATAAGTCGGCCCATTGATTTCATGGGCTGCCTGCATGGCCTCAGGGCTGAAAGCCGCGGTGGCATCGCGAACCAGGGTTACGTGATAGCCCAACTCAGCGGCGAATTTGCCGGTCGACTCGATACAGGTGTTGGCCAGCATGCCGACTATTACCACCTTCTCGACACCATGCTGCTTGAGCTGAAAGTCGAGATCCGTGTTGGCGAAGCCGCTACCGCCCCAGTGTTCATGCACAACGACATCCCCATCCTGGGGCTGAAAATCCGGGTGCCACTCGCCACCCCAACTGCCCACGGCAAACACCTGCGCGCGACTCGCACCCAACTGGTAAGGGCTCGGGTGCTTCCAGGCCTGGTATTCATCGGGTGTCGCGCGATGGTGCGGTACATAGAAGAGCTGGATGCGAGCCGCACGTATGGCGGCGACAACCTTGCGCAGATTATCGAGCGTGCCGACCTTATCGGCGACCGGCTTGGCCAAGGCGTTCAGCTTGCCGCCTTCGCTGAGGAAGTCATTGTAGGGGTCGATAAGCAACAGGCCGGTGTTTTCGCGGGAGTAAGTGCTGGTGGTCATGGCAGGTACCTCAGGGACTTGAAGGCAAGCAACCTGTGAAGTGATAGCACTGTATTCCACACCTGCAACCATCAAGACCTCGGTCAGTATCCACACCTGACCGATTGCTACTTTGTGATGGAATTGATCGTTCCCCCGCGCAGCAAAGGAACGCAGCCAGTGACGCTCTGCGTCACGGTATCCGTGGGAACGATCAACCCCTTGCACCTAAGGCTAATGCTGCAACCACGCCTCGGCTTCCGCCTCCTGGCCCAAATCGAATGCCTTGATCTGCAGACCCGGAATCAGCGCGCCCTCGACCTCGCTCGCTGTCCTTACCCATTCTTTGCCGGCCACGACTGCCATGCGGTCGAAGCGCCGAACAAACCTGAACAGTTGCGGGATGCGCGACAACTCGACGGCTATTGCGCCCAGCGTCGGAAGCGCGAAATCGCCGACTCGATAGAGCATGCGGCCATGCTCGATGCCTTCGGATTCTTGGCTCAGATCATCAAGTGCGACTCGCATGTCATTGCTGTCGAGCTTTCCGGCAAATTCCACGTCGATGCGGTTTTCGCCGTTTCGCATTACCTGGAACATAGCGATTCCTCCACGGGGGGATGTAATACCCACGATACGCCGCCTGCCACCGGACGTTAACGAAAATCGGCTTTCAGGCTCAAGCGTGCGAGCCGGGCTTGTGCCGCTCTGCGTCAGGGTGTTTTGAAACCGGCGGGTGGACGCTGGAGCGTCGAGGGCTGCGTTCCCACGCGGAGCGTAGGAGCGATCAAAAATCGCCCAATCAACGCGGTCCCCCGGTCCCGTCAGGAGGCCGAGTGGAGGTGCTGTGGAGAGGGGCGTTTGGCATGGATGCCAAACGAGGAACGATGGGCCAGGGATGGCCCTTCATGACGACCCTCGAAACAGTGCCGGAGCGAGGGGAGTTGAGCGCAGCGAGACTCGGATGCCGGGCGCGCTTTCTCTTTGGTTACTTTCTGCGCGTGCAAAGAGATACGGAGCGCAGCGAAGTAACAGCCGCAGGCTGGCCCGAAGGGCGAGCGAAGCGAGTCAAGTGACTCGCCGTAAGGGCGAAACCTGTAGTTGGGGCGCATAAATATGCGGCGGTTTGCCAGCTGCGTTCGGGCCATTTGCTTGTCGAGAATACGATGGGTATCGCTGTGCTCAACCCATCCTACGGCCCTGCCCCTAAAATAATTGTGGTCTGTCCCCGATAACTTTGTCCCCGATAACCTGTTCGCTGTTTCCTCGTTATTTATTTATCAGAGACTTTACGTAATCAGTGATGTTTGAGAGGTCATTTCTGAATAGTTCTGAAATTAATTGTGTTATATATGCCTGTACTTCTGTTTCGGGTATCTGTAAGTGTTCTTGGAATGTGTAGAACAGGCTGTGATGATCTGTTCTTAGTTTTGCTGCTTCAATGATGTCGTTCACGCTGCTGCTGTATGGCAGTTGAAAACGGTCTTTGATTTTTTCTATAGCTTCTGGAGTGCTTTCTATTTTTTCGATAATCCAAGGCTCTGGTGGTGTTGAACCAGGAAGCTTTAGGATGCCTATATTAACTTTGTTTTGTGTCTTATGTTTGTGGTTGTAAGTTTCGTTCTTGGCGTTAACGGTGCTGTACCAGGTTTTTATTTTTTTGAAGGTTACCTCTCCGTCCCAGACTACTAGGGTTTTATGTTTTTCTCCTGATATTGTGTGTGCCCAAGCATGATTTAAAAGTTCTGAGTCTGATCCGGCCGCAATAATTGAAACAGCTTTTCTAAACTCGCTAGGTAGCGTGTTTTGGATTAATTGTTTGCATAGTGGGTCTTCGCAGAATATCTTTAATTCTGGTTGTGCTGATTCTGAAAGTTCACCAAGCGCATATCTAGTGGATACACTGTAGTGTGGTATGTGAGATTTTCCTGTTCTGCTTAGGAGGACCCTGGACTCTCTTGGCAGGTTGTCGATTATGTGTTCGGAGTGGCTTGTGATGATTATTTGGCATTTTTTTTCAAGTGCTATTTCGGGCAGCATTTGTGCAAATTTCTTTTGGGCGCTTGGGTGTAGTCCTGTTTCTAGCTCTTCGATTGCTATTATTGAGTAATCTGGTGCTGAGTAAATTATTGAGAGAAGTTCGAATGCTATGTCTTCGCCGGCCCCCATGTTGAAGCTGGAGTAACTGTTCGTTGTTGAGCATTCGCGAATTTTATATTTCTTGCTGGATTTTTCTTCTGCTGATACGTAATTCATTCCAGTTATTAGCGATAGCCGTTTTCTCCATCTTTCACTTAGCGGGCTACCCTTTGTGGTTGGCGATGAAGAGGAAAAGTGTTGTTTTAGTACATTCTGCTCAAATGCCGGTACACACCTAGATATTCCTATGTACTCGGAGTGGTTCTTGGGTCTTCTTTCGTAGTGCATCCATTTGCTGGTATTTTTCTCTATTTCAAGTTCGTCTGCTGAGCCCTTGTAGTTCCATTTTATGGTTATTCCATTGAGTTTTGGGTCTGAAGGTCCTTTGAAGAAGAAGTCATTAAAGGTGTAGTGCTTTCCGTTCTTTGCAATCCGTGGAACTTTAACTCCATCGCCATGAAATCCAAGCACGCTTAGGGCGAGAACTGTACTTTTTCCTGATCCGTTTCTTCCAGAAATTACTGTAACTGGAGCTTTGAATATTACTTCAAGAGAGGTAATGCCCCTTAGGCCTGTAGGGGAATTACTTTCTATTGAGATGCTTTTTAGGAGATTTTTACTGTTTTCGTTTTCCCACCAATTTTGAGCATCTTTTTCTGCTTTGCTAAGTCTGGTTCCAGGCATGTCTTGTTCCAATAAAAAAGCCCCGCACAATGGCGGGGCTTTTAGCCTTTCTAATCGCCACCCCAAACATCCATTTCAGGTAAAGCGCTCTTAATCTCTCAGTGAGTGACTGGAATCAATCCCAGCTCAACGCCCCACCCGTCTGATACTCAATAACCCGCGTCTCGAAGAAGTTCTTCTCTTTCTTCAGGTCCATGATCTCGCTCATCCATGGGAAGGGGTTGGTAGTACCTGGGTACTCTTCCTTCAAGCCAATCTGGGTCAGGCGACGGTTGGCGATGAACTTGAGGTAGTCCTCCATCATCGCTGCGTTCATGCCCAGTACGCCGCGCGGCATGGTGTCGCGGGCGTATTCGATTTCCAGTTGGGTGCCTTCCAGGATCATCTGGGTGGCTTCGTCTTTCATGGTTGCGTCCCACAGGTGTGGGTTTTCGATCTTGATCTGGTTGATGACGTCGATGCCGAAGTTCAGGTGCATCGATTCGTCGCGCAGGATGTATTGGAACTGCTCGGCGACGCCGGTCATCTTGTTGCGGCGGCCCATGGAGAGGATCTGGGTGAAGCCGCAGTAGAAGAAGATGCCTTCGAGTACGCAGTAGTAGGCGATCAGGTTGCGCAGCAGTTCTTTGTCGGTCTCGACGGTGCCGGTTTCGAACTTCGGATCGGAGATCGAACGGGTGTACTTGAGGCCCCAGGCGGCTTTTTTCGCGACCGAGGGAATCTCGTGGTACATGTTGAAGATCGCGCCTTCGTCCATGCCCAGCGACTCGATGCAGTACTGGTAGGCGTGGGTGTGGATGGCTTCCTCGAAGGCCTGGCGCAGGATGTACTGGCGGCACTCGGGGTTGGTGATCAGGCGGTACACGGCCAGTACCAGGTTGTTGGCAACCAGGGAGTCGGCGGTGGAGAAGAAGCCGAGGTTGCGCATGACGATGCGGCGTTCGTCTTCGGTGAGGCCGTCGGTGCCTTTCCACAAGGCGATGTCGGCGTTCATGTTTACTTCTTGCGGCATCCAGTGGTTGGCGCAGCCGTCGAGGTATTTCTGCCAGGCCCAGTCGTACTTGAAGGGTACGAGTTGGTTGAGGTCGGCGCGGCAGTTGATCATGCGCTTTTCATCGACCGCGACGCGGGCGGAGGCGCCTTCGAGCTCGGCCAGGCCTTCGGCGATGTCGAGTTGGTCGAGGGCGGCCTTGGCGCGGGCGACCGCAGCGGAGTCGCTGTCGCTGACGATACGGGCTTCGTGGGCGGCGGCGTTGCCGTCCTTGTCCAGTTTGTCGAGGCTCATGTCTACCACCGCTGCGTTTGCGCCGGCCGGTTTGGCGATGTCGCCGTCTTCTTTGTCAAATTCATCCCAGCTCAGCATGGTGTAACTCCTGCTTGAGGGCCAGAGGTGCTTCTGGCCTGTATGGATATCCAGTGTAGTCCGTTGCTCGTTGCACACAAAGCGGAACGGTTACCGTTGGTCTTGCACAGGTGGGCGGTGGTTTGCCGTTGCCTGTTCTTTCATTGTTCGTGGGGTGAGGACCCATGTATGGCTCTAGGCCGGGTCCCTCTCTCCCTAACCCTCGGCTTTAGCATCCTGCGTCGCCCTACCTTCTGCATCCTTGCAGTCGTCTCCCCGAAGGGGCGAGGGGATCGATCTGCGTATTGCTAAATCTTGCGTTTGTAAGCGCGAAGCTGAGCGAGTGAGCGCTAGGCGCCGAGTCGCCCGGCCCCGGGAGCGTACTGCTGTACGTGACCGGGGTCGGGCGGCGCGGCAACAACGCGGGCGCCGCTCAGCTTCGTGCGTTGCCGATCACTGGCAGGCTTCGCAGTCCGGTTCGTCGATGGCGCAGGCTTTCGGCACGGGTGCCGGGCCGGCGGCGGCTATCGGGGCAGCGGGTGCTGCGCTCAGGCCGTCGTTGCCACCGCTGGACACGGCGTTGAGCTTGCCGGTGTTGACGGTGGACTTCTCGGTGCTGGTGGCGGCCAGGGCACGGAGGTAGTAGGTGGTTTTCAGGCCACGGTACCAAGCCATGCGGTAGGTGACGTCCAGTTTCTTGCCCGATGCGCCGGCGATGTAGAGGTTCAGCGACTGCGCCTGGTCGATCCACTTCTGGCGACGGCTGGCGGCGTCGACGATCCACTTGGTGTCGACTTCGAACGCGGTGGCGTAGAGGTCTTTCAACTCCTGCGGGATGCGCTCGATCTGCTGCACGGAACCGTCGTAGTACTTCAGGTCGTTGATCATGACCGAGTCCCACAGGCCGCGGGCTTTGAGGTCGCGAACCAGGTAGGGGTTGATCACGGTGAATTCGCCGGAGAGGTTCGATTTCACGTACAGGTTCTGGTAGGTCGGTTCGATCGACTGCGATACGCCAGTGATGTTGGCGATGGTGGCGGTCGGTGCGATGGCCATGATGTTGGAGTTACGGATGCCTTTCTGTACGCGGGCACGAACCGGAGCCCAGTCGAGGGACTCGGTCAGGTCGACGTCGATGTACTTCTGGCCACGAGCCTCGATGAGGATCTGCTGGGAGTCGAGTGGCAGGATGCCTTTGGACCACAGAGAACCCTGGAACGTCTCGTAGGCGCCGCGCTCGTCGGCCAGGTCGCAGGAAGCCTGGATGGCGTAGTAGCTGACCGCTTCCATGGACTTGTCGGCGAACTCGACGGCCGCATCGGAGCCGTACGGGATGTGCTGCAGGTACAGCGCGTCCTGGAAGCCCATGATGCCGAGGCCGACCGGACGGTGCTTGAAGTTGGAGTTCTTCGCCTGCGGCACGCTGTAGTAGTTGATGTCGATGACGTTATCGAGCATGCGCACGGCGGTGTTCACCGTCTTCTGCAGCTTGGCGCTGTCCAGCTTGCCGTCGACGATGTGGTTCGGCAGGTTGATCGAGCCCAGGTTGCAGACGGCGATTTCGTCGGCATTGGTGTTCAGGGTGATCTCGGTGCAGAGGTTCGAGCTGTGGACCACGCCGACGTGCTGCTGCGGGCTGCGCAGGTTGCATGGGTCCTTGAAGGTCAGCCATGGGTGGCCGGTTTCGAACAGCATCGACAGCATCTTGCGCCACAGGTCTTTGGCCTGGATGGTCTTGAACAGCTTGATCTTGCCGTACTGGGTCAGGGCTTCGTAGTACTCGTAGCGCTCTTCGAAGGCCTTGCCGGTCAGGTCGTGCAGGTCCGGCACTTCGCTTGGCGAGAACAGGGTCCACTGGCCGTCGTCGAACACGCGTTTCATGAACAGGTCCGGAATCCAGTTGGCGGTGTTCATGTCGTGGGTGCGGCGGCGGTCGTCACCGGTGTTCTTGCGCAGCTCGATGAACTCTTCGATGTCCATGTGCCAGGTTTCCAGGTAGGCGCAGACCGCGCCTTTGCGCTTGCCGCCCTGGTTGACTGCTACTGCGGTGTCGTTGACCACTTTGAGGAAGGGCACGACGCCTTGCGACTTGCCGTTGGTGCCTTTGATGTAGGCGCCCAGTGCGCGCACCGGGGTCCAGTCGTTACCCAGGCCGCCGGCGAATTTGGACAGCATGGCGTTGTCGTGGATGGCGTTGTAGATGCCCGACAGGTCATCCGGCACGGTGGTCAGGTAGCACGACGACAGCTGCGGACGCAGGGTGCCGGCGTTGAACAGGGTCGGCGTCGAGCTCATGTAGTCGAAGGACGACAGCAGGTTGTAGAACTCGATAGCACGGTCTTCTTTCTGCTTTTCTTCGATCGCCAGGCCCATGGCCACGCGCATGAAGAACACTTGCGGCAGCTCGAAACGGATGCCGTCCTTGTGGATGAAGTAGCGGTCGTAGAGGGTCTGCAGGCCGAGGTAGGTGAACTGCTGGTCACGCTCGTGGTTGATCGCCTTGCCGAGTTTTTCCAGGTCGAAGGAGGCCAGAACCGGGTTCAGCAGTTCGAACTCGATGCCTTTCTCGATGTAGGCCGGCAGCGCCTTGGCATAGAGGTCGGCCATTTCGTGGTGGGTGGCGCTGGTGGCGACCCCGAGGAAGCCCAGGCCTTCGGCGCGGATGTTGTCCATCAGCAAGCGCGCGGTGACGTAGGAGTAGTTCGGCTCGCGCTCTACCAGGGTACGGGCGGTCATCACCAGGGCGGTGTTGACGTCGCTCTGCGCTACGCCGTCGTAGAGGTTTTTCAGGGTTTCGCGCTGGATCAGGTCGCCGTCGACTTCGGCCAGGCCTTCGCAGGCTTCGGTGACGATGGTGTTCAGGCGGCCCATGTCCAGCGGAGCAACGCTGCCGTCGGCGTGCGTCACGCGGATGCTCGGGTGCGGCTGGGCTGGTTCGTGGCTGCCACGGGTGGCGCGTTCCTTGGCGCGCGAGTCGCGGTAGATCACGTAGTCGCGGGCGACTTTCTGTTCGCCGGCGCGCATCAGGGCCAGTTCGACCTGGTCCTGGATCTCTTCGATATGGATGGTGCCGCCGGATGGCATGCGGCGCTTGAAGGTGGCGCTGACTTGTTCGGTCAGGCGCGCAACGGTTTCATGGATGCGCGACGAGGCGGCGGCAGTGCCACCTTCCACAGCGAGAAACGCCTTGGTGATGGCTACGGTGATTTTGTCATCGGTATACGGCACCACGGTGCCGTTACGTTTGATCACGCGCAGCTGACCCGGCGCTGTGGCGGCCAGATCCTGAGAGGAATCGGCGACCTGCGGCGCAACGGCCTGCGGGTTCTCGCGAGTGGTGTCGGTCTGCATGAATGTCTCCGTGTTCTGTATTTATCTAGTTGGACACTTGGCGTGCTTGCCGTTCATTCCGGTTTATTCCACTGTTTTCAAAAACCACAGCTTTTCAAAAACGCCATGCACACGGCTTGCGACCGGGCGCACGGGGACTTGCAAACAGGTCAGAAAAGGGCACGACTCAAGCACTTCCCTGGCTATAAAGTCACAGGTCATGACGGCTGGCGTCAGAACCACAATACCTAGTGGTGCTCGCTTGGTAGCGCTACACCGAATCAAGACCGCAGTCACGCATTTTTTGGGTCTTGGTCTGCATTCACCGCCGTAGCGGTGGATGGCTTGTCAAAAGAGCGATTCGACGCACCGGTGGTGGCCTGCGAAAGGGCCTCTGCGTGTCATTCTACTTGTGTCCGGTGGCCGGCCAAAACCCAATATGTAGGTGTTTGGTGCGATAGGGATACAAGATAGAGCGCTATTGGGGGCATTGCAAGGCGACTCTCATACGCTGCCTGTGGGTAACTCTGTGGGTAAACCTTGGGTAACTTTGCGGAGCCCGCACGGTCGCTGGGATTGACTGATTCGTACCATTCGTCGCCGCTTGAATGGCTTTGACAACGTCGTTTGAAGATGCTGAAGGCTTCTCACGCTAACACTACATCTTGTGTTTTGAGGGCGGTTTGGCATGCGCTATGCAGATCGGCGGCCGGCGTTACAATGCCGACCGTTTATGCTGTCGCAACAACCTGTGCCGAGGAGGCAGTGGTGGAGCAAGAAGCTTGGCAAATTCTTATCGTCGAAGACGATCAGCGCCTGGCCGAGCTGACTCGGGAATACCTCGAGAGCAACGGCCTGAAAGTGGCGATCGAGTCCAATGGCGCACTGGCTGCGGCGCGCATTCTTAAGGAACAGCCGGACCTGGTGGTGCTCGACCTGATGTTGCCGGGCGAGGACGGCCTGTCGATCTGCCGCAAGGTGCGTGGCCTTTACCAGGGGCCGATCCTGATGTTGACCGCGCGCAGCGATGACATGGATCAGGTGCTCGGCCTGGAGATGGGCGCCGACGATTATGTGTGCAAACCGGTGCGGCCGCGGGTGCTGCTGGCCCGTATCCGTGCACTGCTGCGTCGTAGCGAGGGGACCGAGGTGCTGACGGTGGAAAGTCAGCGGCGCCTGGAGTTCGGTGTGCTGGTGATCGATAGCGCCATGCGCGAGGCCTGGCTGCGCGAGCAGAGCATCGAGCTGACCAGCGCCGAGTTCGATCTGCTCTGGTTGCTGGCGTCCAACGCCGGTCGCATTCTGTCGCGCGAGGAAATTTTCACCGCCTTGCGCGGGATCGAATATGACGGCCTGGATCGCTCCATCGACGTGCGGATTTCGCGCATCCGGCCGAAGATCGGTGACGACCCGATGCACCCGCGCCTGATCAAAACGGTGCGCAGCAAGGGTTACCTGTTCGTGGCCGAGGCGGCCGAAGCCTTGGCGAACTGATGGCCGTGGCCCGCAAAGCCACGGGCGTGGGCTTGCTCAGCGTTTATCAGTACGCGTTATCGAGGGCGCAGCGTTTATGAATTCCATCTTCCTGCGTATCTATGGCGGCATGCTGGCCGCTCTGGTGCTGGTGGCACTGCTGGGCGTTCTGGCTTTGCACCTGGTCAACGAGGTGCGTTCTGACCAGTACCGCGAGCGCCTGGCACGCGGCACCTTCAGCCTGATGGCCGATAACCTGGAGCAGATGACACCGGTCGAGCGCCGCCGTGCGGTGGTGGTCTGGGGGCGGCTGCTGGGTATCCCGCTGGCCCTGCAACCGCTGGCCGAGCAGACGCTGGACAACAGCATGCGCAATCGCCTGTTGCGTGGCCAAGTCTTGGTAGAGCAGACCGGCCCGCACGCGGCCAAGGTCTACGGCCTGGTCAGCGCCAGCGAGCAACTGGTGTTGCTGGGCGAGGTGCAGCAGATCAGCGAGCAGCTGGCCCGTGCCACTGTGTATTTATTGATCGACGAGCTGGTGCGCTTTCCGGTGGCCGAACAACCGCAGCGCTTGGCGGCACTGAAAGCGGCCAAGCAGTTCGGCTTCGATCTGCAGCTGGTCAGCCTCGCCGCGGCGAACCTCGACGAGGACCAGCGGCGGCGGGTCGATGAGGGTGACACGGTGATGGCGCTGGGCAAGGGCGGCGATTCGATCCATGTGTTCTCCGGGGTGGTCGGCACGCCCTGGGTGCTGGAGATCGGCCCGCTGTACCAGATGAACCCTTATCCCCCGGAGTTGCTGGTGCTGATCGGCGCCCTCGGCCTGAGCCTGATCGGTCTGATCGTCTACCTGTTGGTGCGCCAGTTGGAGCAGCGCCTGCTGGGTCTCGAAGGCGCCGCCACGCGCATCGCCCTCGGCAAGCTGGAATCGCGGGTGCCGGCCAGTGGCGCGGATTCGGTGGGGCGCCTGGCGGCGGCGTTCAATGCGATGGCCGAGCACTTGCAGCGCTCGCTGATGATTCAGCGCGAGATGGTGCGCGCGGTGTCCCACGAACTGCGCACGCCGGTGGCGCGCCTGCGCTTCGGCCTGGAGATGATCGGCGACGCGCAGACCGAGAAGGCGCGGCGTAAATATATGGACGGCATGGACAGTGATATTCAGGACCTCGACAAGCTGGTGGACGAGATGCTCACCTATGCGCGGCTGGAGCAGGGCTCGCCGGCGCTGAACTTCCAACAGGTCGACCTGGATGCGTTGCTCGACCAGGTGATCGCCGAACTGGCCCCGCTGCGCCCCGGGGTCAAGGTGGAACGCGGCCCGGCGATCAACGCGCTGGATGGCAGCGGTGCGTTGGTGGAGGCGGAGTTGCGTTACCTGCATCGCGCGCTGCAAAACCTGCTGAGCAATGCCATGCGCCATGCCGAATCGCGGGTGCGGCTGAGTTATCAGATCGGCCATCAACGCTGCCGGCTGGATGTCGAGGATGACGGCCCCGGCGTGCCCGAGGCCGAGTGGGAGCGCCTGTTCACCCCTTTCCTGCGCCTGGACGACAGTCGCACCCGCGCCTCCGGCGGCCATGGCCTTGGCCTGTCCATCGTCCGCCGGATCATTTACTGGCACGGCGGCCGTGCGCAGATCGGCCGCAGCGAGAGCCTGGGTGGCGCGCGCTTCAGCCTGGTCTGGCCGCGTCGGCAATAATGGCGATGCGCAGCGTTTTCGAGCGGTTGTTCCCCGCTGAGCTGGCGTGCTTCGCCACGACCCTGGCCCTGGCGGACGACCCGCGCCCGGCGCTGAGCCTGGCGCAGCTGCTGGAACCCGCCGGGCTGGATGAGCGCCTGGGCCGCATCTACGGCCCGCAGTTGCTACACCGCCAGCGCAGCGTGCTGGTGTCGCAGTACGCGAAATACTATTTCATGGCGCTGATCCCGCCGGTGCTGGCTGCCAGCCTGCTGCACGACTGGCGTTTGCCGCTGACGCCGGGCGCATTGCGGGTGGTGCTCAGCGACAACGGCCTGCCCCAGGCGCTGCAACTGCCGGATGGCGGCGCGCGCTGGGTCGATGTGCCGAGCGATCCGTTCCGGCGCTTCGCCGAGCTGGTCGAGGGCCATTTGCAGCCCTTCATCGATGCTTTGGCAGCCTACGGCCAGGTCGCGCCACCCGTGCTGTGGGGCAATGCCGGGGATTATTTCGAGAGCACGCTGCAGCGGCTGGCCGAGCTGGCCGAGCTGGCGCCGGCGGCGTTGGCACCGGCCTATGCCCTGCTCGACGCCAAGCTCTGCCCGGATGGCCGCGCCAACCCCTTGTTTGCGCCGATCCGCTATGTGCCGCAAGCCGACGGGTTGCCTGCGCGGCGCGAGCGCCGGGTGTGCTGTCTAAGCCATCAGGTGGAAGGCATCGGGCATTGTGCACACTGCCCGTTGCGGCGTGGTGAGGCGCGCTGAGCCGAGCATCGTCGCCTGCGTGGGCTGAGGTGGCGGGAAGCGAAGTCCCGTCCTGGCGGCGCTGGGGCTCGGCAAAAAACGTCGTTCCCCGGGGGCGTCCAGTGGGCCTTGCAAGCCAAGGCCGGCAGCGGCATTCGCGGCGTTTTGTTCATGGGCTGACGGTGGCGGGAGCAATGTTGCAACACTGGCCTAGAGCGAATCCCGTGCCTTAAGTCCGTTCTCCTGGCACGGCTACCAGGCTGAGTACGCGCCCGTCGAACAGGCTGAACTGCGCGTTCAGTTCGCGCCCGTCTGACCACTCTGGCGACAGGTCCTTGAGCAGGCGCAGGCGGGCCTGGCCGTTGTCGGACCAGTGCAGCAGCTCGGCGTGTTCGAAATAGAAACGCTGCTGCACCAGGGGGTAAAGCGCCTTGAACAGGCTTTCCTTGAGGGAAAAAGTCAGTGTCACGATCAGCCCCAGCTGTTCGGGCGCCAAGGCGGTGAGGCGCTGCTGTTCGGCGCTGGTGAGGATTTCGCCGAGCAGGCGTTCGGCGCGCTCGTGGTTCATCAGGGTTTCGACATCCAGGCCCAACCCGCGCCAGTCGTGATCGTGCGCGACGATGGCGGCGGCCCAGCCATCGCTATGGGTGATCGAGCCACTCACGCCCGCCGGCCACTGTGGCGCGCGATCGGCTCCAACGCTGGGCACGGCAGTGCGACCGTCGAGCCGTCGCAGGGCTTCACGGGCGCACAGGCGCCCGGCGAGGAACTCCGCCTGGCGCTTGGCCACGCCGCGGGTGACGGGGATCTGGCTGCGGCTGAAGTCTTCGGCGTGCAACAAGGCAGGGTCGAAGCACGTGCTGAACAACCGGGTCGTGGCCAGTGGCTGCGGCAGCGGCCAATGGTCGTCAAGCGGGGTGCAGCAGGCGGGCAGGGGATGGCTACTCATGCCGGCATTCTGCCGTGTCGCGGGCGGGGCGGCCAGTCGTGGCGCGGCGTTTACATTTCTTTGCAAAGCGGCAACAAAGTTAAACGGATGGCGCGGCCCGGATTTGCCAGACTGCTGCCGCGTTTCATTAGGAGCGCAGGTGAGGTTGTAGGGTAGAGCCAGGGCGCTAGCCGAAATCGGTTCTACCCATTTGTCTCTGCTTTGAGTGCGGGAGCCCGGATGGGCTCCCGTTTTTTTTGCGCTGATTTCCCGTCACGAGCGCGGCCAGCCATCCAAGGGGCTGTCGGATCCAGGACTGGGCTGAGACGTGCTGTCGGTCGGGCCACGCAGTCCCTGTGCTAGCCTTGTGATCCCCGCGACCTCTCTGGGTCGGGTATTCGGGAGCTTCGTGATGAGTTCCGTTGCACGTCCGCCCGCGCATTTGACGCGCGGCACTTCGGCTTATCGACGGGCCACCTTGGCACTGTTTTGCGCCGGTTTCGCCACCTTTGCCTTGCTCTATTGCGTGCAACCGTTGTTGCCGCTGCTGGCTGCGCATTTCGCGGTGTCGGCGGCCAACAGCAGCCTGGCCTTGTCATTGACTACCTTGAGTTTGGCGCTGTGCCTGCTGCTGTCCGGCGCCCTGGCCGAGAGCTGGGGACGTAAGCCGGTGATGGTGGCGGCGCTCGGCCTGGCCTGCGTGTTGGGGGTGGGCAGTGCGCTGGTGGCGTCCTGGCACTGGTTGCTGCTGCTGCGCGCACTGCTGGGCCTGGCCCTGAGCGGTTTGCCGGCGTTGGCCATGGCTTATGTCGGCGAGGAGTTCGCGCCGGAGTCCTTGCCGGCGGCGATGGGGCTGTATATCGGTGGCACCGCCTTGGGCGGTTTGCTCGGGCGTTTGCTGGCCGGTCTGCTGAGTGACTTCGGTGGTTGGCCGTTGGCTTTGGGCGGGATCGCCGGCCTGGGTTTTATCGCCCTGGCGCTGTTCATCTGGTTGCTGCCGGCCTCCCGGCATTTTCAGGCGCAACCGCTTTCGCTCGGCGGGCTGCTGGGCAATTTCGCCGGGCATTTGCGCAACCCGGAACTGCGCGGGTTGTTCCTGCTGGCCTTCCTGCTGATGGGTGGCTTCGTGGCGTTGTTCAACTACGTCGGCTTTCGCTTGGCCGCGCCGCCGTTCGGCTTGTCGTCGACGGTGATAGGCCTGCTGTTCAGCGTTTACCTGGTCGGCATCTTCAGCGCCGGTTGGGCGGGGCGTCTGGTTTCGCGCGTGGGCGCACGGCCGGTGATGCAGGGCGGTATCGGTATCATGCTGTGCGGTGTGGCCTTGTGCGCCACGCCCTGGCTTAGTGCGGCGGTGTTGGGGCTGGCGCTCTTCACCCTGGGTTTTTTCGCCGCCCACGCGGTGGCCAGCGGTCAGGTCGGCCAACGGGCCAAAGGTGCCAAAGCTCAGGCTTCGGCGCTCTACCTCTGCGCCTATTACCTGGGCTCCAGCGTGGTCGGTTATGGCGCGGGTTATGTCTGGGAACACGCCGGCTGGTTACCGCTGCTGGCGGTGCTGACGGCACTCTTCCTGTTCGCCGGTTGGCACGCGCGCAGGCTTTAGCCCGGCCTGCTGCTCCGGCTGTGGTGCCCTCTGGCCGGTGGCATGGAGCCGGGAAGAAAAGTCGACAGTGCGGTAAACATGCTCATAAAATGAACAGTTAGCGCTGGATCAGTTGGTCTTTAGCATTCAACCCTTTAAGTCAGTGAAATGTATTCGTGAAAATTCGTCATTCGATAGTCGGTTTGCTCCTTTTATGTTCAAGCGTGGTATTGCCAGCGAGCGCTGATGCGGGTGAAAAAACTGCGGTTGTTCGTGATCCGTCCAAGTTGGAGCTCGCCTCGGGCAGTGCCATGGTGATGGATCTGCAAAGCGAGAAAGTGCTGTATGAAAGCAACCCGGATGTAAGAGTGCCCATCGCTTCGATCAGCAAATTGATGACGGCCGTGGTGCTATTGGATGCAAAACAGCCGCTCGATGAAATACTCCCCGTCGCCATCAGCGATACCAAGGAGCTGAAGGGCGTGTTCTCCCGTGTGCGGGTCAACAGCCAACTCAGCCGCAAGGACCTGTTGCTGCTGACGCTGATGTCCTCCGAGAACCGTGCCGCTGCGACCCTGGCCCACCATTACCCGGGCGGGCATGCCGCGTTTGTGGCGGCGATGAACGCCAAAGCCAAGGCGCTGGGTATGAGCAGCAGTCGCTTCGTCGAGCCCACGGGTCTTTCGCTCAACAATGTCTCCACTGCCAGAGATCTGACCCGTCTGCTGATTGCCACCAAGCAATATCCGCTGATCGGCGAGTTGAGCACCACCAAGGAAAAGACGATGGCATTCCGCAAACCCACTTACAGCTTGGGTTTTCGCAATACCAACCACCTGATCTACAAAGCCAACTGGGATATCCAGCTGACCAAGACCGGCTTCACCGATGAGGCCGGCCATTGCCTGGCCATGCGCACGGTGATGGCCAACCGTGCCGTTACCTTTGTGGTGCTGGACGCCTTTGGCAAGTACACCCACTTCGCTGACGCCAATCGCCTGCGTACCTGGATGGAAACCGGTAAAAGCCGCCCGGTGCCGCAAGCGGCCAAGAACTACAAGCAACAGAAAAACCTGCAACTGCGCCAGGCCGCCACGGCCCAGGCGACGAAGTAGATAGTGCTGGCTGGGTTCCCACGCTCCGCGTGGGAACCCAGCCAGGAACGCTCTGCGTTCCGCGTGCGGCCAGTGGACGTGCGTGCCCCAGCGGCGCTTGGGTACGATCACCTCATTCCGCGGTTCAGCCGCGCTAAAGACAAGAAAGCGATGAAGCCCGAAGACCTCCTGCTGTTGGTGACCCGCGAGATGCCCTATGGCAAATATAAAGGGCGCCTGATTGCCGATTTGCCTGGGCAATACCTCAACTGGTTCGCCCGCGAGGGCTTCCCCAATAGTGAGATCGGCAGGCTCCTGCAATTGATGCAGGAGATTGATCACAATGGTTTATCCGAACTGCTGACACCATTGCGCAAACGCCCGGCCTTGAACGATCAGGGGCGCTAGGCGTTTCTACCAGTCCAGTTGCAAACCGCTCTCGAAGTGGCGTTCGACACCGTTCAGCGGGTCGGCGAACGTCAGGCTCTGGGCCAGCAGTTTCAGCGGTTGCGCGTAATCGTCGACAGCTTCTTTGATCAGCCGTGGATAGAAGGGGTCGTTGCAGATGCCTGCGCCGAGCGCGGCCATGTGCAGGCGCAATTGGTGCTTTTTTCCAGTGATCGGGTACAGGGCGTAGCGCCAAAGCCCGCCGTTGCGCTCGCAGACTTCGATCCGGGTTTCGCTGTTCGGCGTGCCCGCCGCTTCCTGCATCAGAAAGAACGGTTCGCTGGCCACCATGCGGGTGTTGCGCTGTTGCGGGAAGTCCAGGGCGGGCAGTGCCGGGGCGATGGCTTCATAGCGTTTGCTGATCTGCCGCTCGCGGAACAAACCCTGGTAGTGCGCGCGTGTTTGCGGGTTGGCCGAGAACAGCACCAACCCGGCCGTCAACCGGTCGATGCGGTGCAGTGGCACCAGGTCGAGGTTGTCGAATCGCCGGCTGAGCCGTGCCAGCAAAGTCTCTTCGACGTATTGGCCGGCCGGCGTGACCGGCAGGAAGTGCGGTTTGTCCGCGACTATCAGATGCTCATCGGCATACAGCACGGTTTCGCTGAAAGGGATCGGCACTTCATCCGGCACCTCGCGAAAGTAGTGGATGCGCAACCCTTGCTGGTAGCGGTGTGCGGGGCCGATGGCCTGGCCCTGCATGTCCAGCACGCGGCCGCGGGCCATCCGCTCCAGCCAGGTTTCGCGGCCGATCGCCGGGAAGTGCGCGCACAGGCAATCCAGCACCGTCGACCATGGGCCGGCTGGCAGGTGCAGGGTGCTGGGGCGGGCGGTGCTCGGTAAGACGGACTGGGCGGGCATCGGGGTGCGGGGGTGGAGGGAGGGGCGGTGATTTTACCCCAGCATGATGCTTGGGGCGTACTCGCGTCGCAGCACCGCGTCAGCCTGTTGGGTGGCGGACTGTTCCGGAGCCCGCCCGATTGTGCGATGTGCGTTGCCGCTAGCTTTCCTGAGCGCGGTAGGCGCCGGGTGTCAACCCGGTCCACTTCTTGAACGCGCGGTGAAAAGCCGATGGCTCGGAGAAACCGAGTTGTTCGGCAATTTCCTGGATCGGCAGGTTGTCGCGGCCCAGGTGATAGATCGCCAGGTCGCGGCGCAGGTGGTCCTTCAGTTCCTGAAAACTCGAGCCTTCGTCGCGCAGGTGCCGACGCAGGGTTTGCGGGCTCATGTGCAGCTGTTTGGCCACCGCTTCCAGGTCCGGCCAGCTGCTGCAATCACGCCCAAGCAAGCGACGTATCTGGCTGATCAGGCTGTCGCCGCCGTCCGGGCGGGCCAGCAGGTCGGCGGGCGAATGTTCGAGGAAGTGCTTGAGGGTGCGCTCGTCCTGCAGCAGCGGCATGTTCAGGTAGCGGGCCTGGAACAACAGGCTGGTGCTGGCCGCCGCAAAGCGCCGCGGGTTGGGGAAGAGCAGGTCGTACTCGGCGCTGTGCTCGGGTTCGGGGTAGGTGAAGGTGGCTTCCTGCAGGCGGATGCGCTGGCCGATCAGCCAACTGGCGAGGCGGTGCCAGATCACCAGCAGGCTTTCCACCAGGAAGTGGTCCGGGTCCATCAGGGGCGAGTCGTCCACCGTCAGCCGCGCCCATTCGCCTTCGCGGCTCAGGGTGATGCTCGGGGTGTCCGGGAACAGGCTGTAGAACAGGGTGCCGCGGGTCAGAGCTTTTTCCAGCGTGTGGCAGTGGATCAGGGCGTAACACATCATGGCGAAGGTGCCAGGTTTGCTACGGCTGCGGCCGAAACCCATGTACTCGTCGTCGAGCTTTTCCCACAACAGCCGCATCAGGCCGGCGAACTGCTCCGGGGCGATGCGTGCGCGCGGCTCTTCCAGCAGGGCTGGCTGGATGTTCAGCTGGCGCAGGATGGAGGAACAATCCTGCCCCTGCCGTTCGGCGCCACGCAGGGCGGCACGGACGAAGTGGCTGGCAATGGTGCGCTCGCGCATGGGACGGCTCATGGAAAAAGGCAGGCGGATGGTAAGCATGACGCACGGCTGGGGACAAGCGCCCACGCCGAAGGATCGGGTGGCGGCCTTGTGGGTGAAAAACGGGGGATATCCGCCAGGTACTGGGCGGGAATCCGCCAGACAGGCCTGCTTCAGTGCTCGCTAATTTGTGTCAAGCTTATGTTTTTAAAGGTTTTTATTTTATTTTATGAGGCTGGCATGGCCTTTGCGATAAGCGCTACAGACCTGCGCAATGGGCAGGTAAACAACAAATCCCTCCAGTGCAGGAGGGTTAGCGCTTAGGTAGCGCGCGCATCGAGGAACGATGTGGCGCGATACCCTTGAGGAACATGCCATGACCCGTACCCCGTTCTACAAGATTCTCTATGTCCAGGTGCTGGTGGCCATCGCCATCGGTGTGTTGCTCGGGCATTTCTATCCGGACACCGCCGTCGCGCTCAAGCCGTTTGGCGATGGTTTCGTCAAACTGATCAAGATGATCATCGCGCCGATCATTTTCTGTACCGTGGTGACCGGTATCGCCGGTATGCAGAGCATGAAAGCGGTAGGTAAGACCGGCGGCTATGCGCTGTTGTATTTCGAAATCGTTTCGACCCTTGCGCTGCTGATCGGCCTGATCGTGGTCAATATCGTGCAGCCGGGTGTCGGCATGCATATCGACCCGGCGTCGCTGGATACCTCCGGCATTGCGGCCTATGCCGCGGCGGGCGAGAAGCAAAGCACGATCGAGTTCCTGATGAACGTCATCCCCGGTACCGTGGTTGGCGCATTCGCCAGCGGCGATATCCTGCCGGTGCTGTTCTTCTCGGTGCTGTTCGGTTATGCCTTGCACCGCGTCGGCGATTACGGTCGCCCGGTGTTCGATTTCATCGAGCGTATCTCGAAGGTGTTCTTCAGCATCATCGGCGTGATCATGAAGCTCGCCCCGCTGGGTGCTTTGGGCGCCATGGCCTTCACCATCGGTAAATACGGCGTGGGTTCGCTGGTGCAGCTCGGCTATTTGATGTTGTGCTTCTACGTCACCTGCCTGCTGTTCGTGCTGCTGGTGCTGGGCGGGATTGCCCGTCTGCATGGCTTCAGCATCCTCAAGTTCATTCGCTACATCCGTGAAGAACTGCTGATCGTGCTGGGTACTTCGTCTTCCGAAACCGCGCTGCCGCGCATGATCGACAAGATGCAGAAACTCGGTGCGAACAAGTCGGTGGTGGGTCTGGTGATTCCAACCGGTTACTCCTTCAACCTCGACGGCACCTCGATCTACCTGACCATGGCCGCCGTGTTCATCGCCCAGGCGACCGATACGCAGATGGATCTCTCCCAGCAGATCGCCCTGATCCTGGTGCTGCTGATCGCCTCCAAGGGTGCAGCGGGCGTTACCGGCAGTGGCTTTATCGTGCTGGCGGCCACCCTCTCGGCGGTCGGCCACCTGCCGGTGGCGGGCCTGGCGTTGATCCTCGGTATCGACCGTTTCATGTCCGAAGCCCGCGCCCTGACCAACCTGGTCGGCAATGGCGTCGCGACCATCGTGGTCGCCAAGTGGTGCAAACAGTTGGACGAAGACACCCTGCAGCGCGAGTTGGCCGGCGACGGTAAAACCGAACTGCTGGTAGAGCCTGCACGCGAGCCGGCTTAACCCTTTACTGCCTCCTCACAAGGGAGGCAGCTCCTCTGGCCCGTCGAGTGACGGGCTTTTTTTTGTCTGGCGGCTGACCGAATGGGTCAATCGAGCCTGAGCGCTTGAGTCATTGAGGGGGCGGCACAGTGGCGCCTACCCTGCGGGACGATCAAATCCGCAGGGAGCTGCCCACCATGCACCGCATTCATTTCGACACCGAGCACAACATGTTTCGCGAGTCCTTTCGCGCCTTTCTGCAGAAGGAAGTGGTGCCGCATCAGGACGCCTGGGAGGAGGCGGGCGTGGTCAGCCGCGAGGTCTGGCTCAAGGCTGGCGAGATGGGCTTTCTGCTGCCCTGGGCTGACGAGGAATATGGCGGTAGCGGCCTCAAGGATTTCCGCTACGAACAGATCATGTGCGAGGAGCTGGCCAACATTAACGAGGCCGGTTTCATGTTGCCGCTGCACTCGGCGCTCTGTGGCCCCTACATCGCCGACTACGGCAATGCCGAGCAGAAAGCGCGCTTCCTGCCGGCGATCATCCGTGGCGAAAGCATCCTCGCGGTGGCGATGACCGAGCCAAGCGCCGGTTCCGACCTGGCCGGGATGCGCACCACGGCAATCGACAAGGGTGACCACTATGAGTTGAACGGCTCCAAGGTGTTCATCTCCAACGGCCTGCTGGCGGACGTGGTGATAGTCGCGGCCAAGACCGACCCGGCGAACAAGCACGCCATGGGCCTGTTCCTGGTCGAGCGTGGGATGGAAGGCTTCGAGCGCGGGCGCAACCTGAAGAAGCTCGGCATGAAAAGCCAGGACACCGCCGAGCTGTTCTTCAATAACGTCAAAGTGCCGAAGGAAAACCTGCTGGGCGACGCCAAGGGCGGATTCTTCTACCTGATGAACATGCTCGCCCAGGAGCGCCTGACCAATGCCTGTGGTGCAGTCGGCGGCGCGGAAGCGGCGCTGCAGGTGACCATCGACTATGTGAAGGAGCGCAAAGCCTTCGACCGGCCGATTTCGCACTTCCAGAACACCCGCTTCAAACTGGCGGAAATGCGCACGCAGGTGGATGTGGCGCAGGTCTTCGTCGACCGCTGCGTGATGGACCACAACCAGAAGAAACTCACCCCGGAAGTCGCCGCCGAGGCCAAACTGTTCACCACCGAACTGCTCGGCAAGGTCGTCGACGAAGGCGTGCAACTGCACGGCGGCTGGGGCTACATGTGGGAATACCCGATCTGCAAGATGTACGCGAACGCGCGGATTCAGCGGATCTTCGCCGGCACCTCGGAAATCATGAAAGAGATCATCAGCCGCGGGATGAAGCTCTGAGCGCATCCGGACTGACCTAGGGTGGGCCTTGGCCCACCAGCGGGATTTGCACGGTGGGCCAAGGCCCACCCGACGAAGGAGATAACCATGACCATCGCTAGCGGCGCCATCGACGCCTGGGCACAACCGGCCAACGGTCGCACCCGCGAGCTGATGCCGGAGGTCGCCCGGCTGTTCGAGAAGTCCGGCTCCGCGCATTTGCTCGATCGCAGCCTGAGCCCGGAACAAACCGTCGCCGAGATGGACCAGGCCGGCGTCGACAAACTCATGCTCGCCGCCTGGTGCCGGCCGGAGCGCTGGGTCTGCAGCAACGACGAAGTCGCCGTCTTCACCCGCGCCTTCCCCAAGCGTTTCGTCGGCGTGGCCACGGTCGACCTGAGCAAACCGCTGGCGGCGGTGCGTGAGCTGGAGCGGGCGGTGACCGAGCTGGGCTGCAAAGCGTTGCGCATCGTGCCCTGGTTGTGGAAGCTGCCGCCCAACCATCGGCTTTACTACCCGCTGTATGTGAAGTGCATCGAGTTGGATATCCCGTTCTGCACCCAGGTCGGCCATACCGGCCCGCTGATGCCGTCCGAGACCGGGCGGCCGGTGCCCTATCTGGACGAGGTGGCGCTGGACTTTCCCGAGCTGCGCATCGTCGCCGGGCATATCGGCCACCCCTGGACCGACGAAATGATCGGCCTGGCCTGGAAGCACGACAACGTCTATATCGACACGTCGGCCTATCTGCCGCGTTATTACCCGCCGCAGTTGCTGCAGTTCATGAGCAGCTACGGGCAGGACAAGGTGCTGTTTGGCACTAATTTTCCGCAGCTCTCTCATGCGCGCTGCATGGTACAGGTCAAGGCGCTGGGGCTGGCTGCCGAGGTGGAGGCTAAGTTCCTCCACGGCAATGCACGCCGGGTGTTCAAGCTGTAGGCTGGGGCGCTGTAACTCGTCATTTCGGTTCTTGCGGAAATGACGGATTTGCCGAACCCACATAACAATAAAAAGGGAGAGGACATGACCGAACAACTGCCGTTGCAACGCCTGGCCCACTGGCGGGCCACGCGCCCGGATGCGGTCTGGCTCAGTCAGCCGGTCGATCGTGTCTGGCATGAACTGACCTGGCGCCAGGTCGATGACCAGGCCCGGCGTATCGCCACGGCATTGCGAGCCTTGGGCTGCGAACCAGGTGATCGGGTGGCGTTGCTGTCGAAGAACTGTGCCGAGTGGTTGATCGCCGATCTGGCGATCATGCTCGCCGGGCTGGTCAGCGTGCCGCTGTATGCCCAGCAGTCGAGCGAAGGCACCGAATACGTCCTGCGCCATGCCGCCTGCAAGGTGATCTTCGTCGGCAAGCTGGATGACCCGCAGCGCTTGGTCGCGGCGCTTCCCGAGCAGTTGATCCGCATCGCCTTGCCGTACCCGACGCTGCCGGCGCAGCACGACTGGCACAGCCTGCTGGCCAGCCATGCGCCGCTGGCCGAGGCGCATCAGCAGCGACCGGACGAGCTGCTGAGCATTCTTTACACCTCCGGCACCACGGGCCAGCCCAAAGGCGTGATGCTCAGTGCGGGAGCTTTCGCTTTTGCCGCCGCTCAAGCCGTGGCGGACATGAAGATCGGCCCGGCCGATCAGTATTTCTCCTACCTGCCGTTATCGCATGCCGCCGAACGCTTCCTGGTCGAACTGGAAAGCCTGTATGCCGGCGCGCCGGTGGCCTTCGTCGAGTCGCTGGAAACCTTCGCCGAGGACCTCAAGCACGTGCGGCCGACGGTGTTCTTTTCCGTGCCCCGGCTGTGGACGCGTTTTCAGCAGGGCGTGCTGGAGCGCCTGCCGGAACCCAAGCTCAAGCGCCTGTTGCGCGTTCCGCTGCTCGGCCGATTGGTGGCCCGCAAGATTCGCCAGGGCCTGGGCCTGGATCGTGCGCGGATTCTGGTTTCCGGCGCGGCGCCGATTCCCCGTGCGCTGCTGGACTGGTACCAGAGCATCGGCCTGACGCTGTGCGAGGGCTATGGCATGACGGAAAACTTCGCCTATGGCACCTTCAATCGGCCCGCTCAGGTGCGTTTCGGCTCCGTGGGGCGGTGCATGCCGGGCGGGCAGGTACGCATCGCCGACACTGGCGAAGTCCTGTTCAAAAGCCCGGCGCTGATGAGCGGCTATTACCTCGAACCGGAGAAAAGCGCGCAGACCCTGCAGGACGGTTGGCTGCATACCGGTGACAAGGGCGAAATCGATGCCGCGGGTTTTCTGACCATCACCGGGCGGATCAAGGACATCTTCAAGACCAGCAAGGGCAAGTACGTGGCCCCGGCGCCGATCGAGGGCGAGATCGCCAAGAGCACCTGGGTCGAGCAGGTCTGTCTGATGGGCAGCGGCCTGGACCAGCCGCTGGCGCTGATCGAACTGGCCCCGGCCGCCCGCGAGGCGGCACGCGAACAGGTCGAGCGCGATCTGGAAAACACCCTGCGGCAGTTGAATGCCCAGCTGGAACCCCACGAGCGCATCGCCCACCTGCTGCTGGTGAGCGAGCCCTGGACGGTGGACAACGGTTGCATGACCCCGACCATGAAGATCCGCCGCAATGTGCTGGAAGCGCGCTTCGCCGAGCGCGTCAGCAGGTTGTCTGGGGCGCAACTGCTGCATTGGGAGTCACAGCCTCTCTAGGTCGGGCGCCCCTAGCCCTCTCCCCGAAGGGCGAGGGGAGATGGGACGCACCGAAAACAAGGCCGCAGATCCGCTACTACCACATTGTTTTAAGTCAGGAGCCACCATGAAAGGCCCATTGTCTTCACTGAAGATTCTCGATTTTTCCACCCTGCTGCCGGGGCCGTTCGCCTCCTTGCTGCTGGCCGATATGGGCGCAGACGTGCTGCGGATCGAATCGCCGACGCGGATGGACCTGCTGCGCGTACTGCCGCCCCATGATGGCGGAACCTCGGCCAGCCATGCCTACCTCAACCGCAACAAACGCAGCATGGCTCTGGACCTGAAACGACCGGAAGCAGTCGAGGTGATCAAGCAGTTGCTGGGCGAGTACGACATCGTGCTCGAACAGTTCCGCCCGGGGGTGATGGACAAGCTCGGGGTCGGGTATGAGGCACTCAAGGCCATCAATCCCAGGCTGATCTACGTGTCGATCACCGGCTACGGGCAGACCGGCCCCTACAAGGATCGCGCCGGTCATGACATCAACTACCTGGCCTTGTCCGGCATCGCCGACCAGACCGGGCGCCGCGCAACCGGGCCGTTGCCGTTGGGCATCCAGGCCGCGGACATCGCCGGGGGTTCCTTCCACGGTGTGATGGGGCTATTGGCGGCGGTCATCCAGCGCCAGCAGACCGGTGAGGGGCAGTATGTCGATGTCAGCATGACCGACTGCATCTTCAGCCTGCATGCGATGGCCGGCGCCGGCTACCTGGCGTGCGGCGAGGAGCCGGAGATGGAGGGCCAGGTTCTGAATGGCGGCAGCTTCTACGATTATTACCGCACCCGCGATGGCCGCTGGTTCTCGGTTGGCAGCCTGGAGCCGCAGTTCATGCAGCAGCTCTGCAACGGTATCGGCCGCCCGGAACTGGCCGCCCGGGGTTTGTCGCCAAAGCCGGAGGATCAGCGCGCGCTCAAGCAGGCAATCCAGCTTGAGTTCGAGAAGCGTGATTTTGCGCAGTGGTGCGAGTGCTTTGCCGCCCTGGATGCCTGCGTCGAGCCAATGCTGAGCCTGGCCGAAGCGCTCGAGCACCCGCAGTTGCAGGCGCGTGAGTTGGTGGTCGAGGTGCCCCGTGGCGGAAATACCCCGCAACGGCAGATTGCCTGCCCGATCAAGTTCTC
This sequence comes from Pseudomonas sp. KH_027, assembly GCF_057838565.1. Taxonomy (NCBI): domain Bacteria; kingdom Pseudomonadati; phylum Pseudomonadota; class Gammaproteobacteria; order Pseudomonadales; family Pseudomonadaceae; genus Pseudomonas; species Pseudomonas sp. KH_027. Next base: position 3,436,058 of record NZ_CM174470.1, on the reverse strand, counting down.
AGGCGGCTTGCCAACGCCCCGCAGCATTGGCTCGCCACTCGGTGCGCATACCGCAGAGGTGCTGGCCGGGCTGGGTTACAGCGCTGAGCGCATCGCCGAGCTGCGGGCCGGCAAGGTGGTGGGGTAGAGGCGTCCGGGGTTCCCTGGCGCCGCCGGGCCTGCTAAAACACCCGGCGAAATGGCGGTGCCGAGCCGCGGCGCCGTCCAGTCGAGGAGCGCTCATGGTTACCTGTTATCTGCGTTATGTGCTCGATCCCTACAAGCTGAAGGAGTTCGAGCACTACGCCAAGTTGTGGATTCCGCTGGTGGAACGTTTCGGCGGCAGCCATCACGGTTATTTCCTGCCGTCCGAGGGCGCGAACAACATCGCCCTGGCGTTGTTCAGCTTTCCCAGTCTTGCCACCTACGAGCAGTATCGTCAGGACTCCATGGTCGATGCCGCGTGCGTGGCGGCGTTTCAGTATGCGCAGGACACTCAGTGCATTCTCAGTTACGAACGCAGCTTTTTCCGGCCTGTGCTCGTGTGACAGGTCGGGTGCTCACTCTTCGCGCTGCTGACCGCTGAATACCAGAGTCGCCCGGCAGCGGCGGCAGAAGTAGCGGCGGCCTTTGCTGACCAAGGCATGCCGTTGTGCGGAGAAGGGGAAGTCGTTGTCCGGGCACTGGCAGCTGTACAGGTAGCGGGTCGCGGTGCGGCGTTTGATGGCGTAGCTGTGGCAGCGATTGGGCGGCAGTTCGTAGACCCCGCGCATGATCAATTGCCATTCCTCGCCATGGGGTTGGATGCGTGAACCGAACATTTCGCGGGCGATCATGTGCGCGACCTCGTGGGCCACGGTTTGCTTGAGGAAGTCTTCGGTGTTTTCACGGTACAGCTGCGGGTTGAAGCGCAGCAGATTTTCGTCCAGGTGCGCGACCCCGGCTTTTTGCCCGCGCAACTTGAGGCTGACTTCGGGGCGGGTAAAGCGGCGCTTGAAAAAGGCTTCGGCCTGCTGGTAGCAGGCTTCAACACGAGCGTTGAGCTGTTCGGGCATCGATTCCTCCAAATGCAGGCGGAATTATGCCCAAGCACGTCACGCCCGGCAGCCCTAAAACGACGAAACCGCCAAACGGCGGTTTCGGGTCAGCTCAGTCAAAGGTTCTCAGCTGGTGTAGACCGGCCCAACGCCGAGCTCCCAGAAGATCACCGACATGGCGATCATCGCCACCAGCACCACCAGACCGACCGCCAGCACCGAGCTGGAGAACAGAAAACCTTCGTCCTGATGAATGTTCATGAAGGTCGGGATGCCGACATACAGCAGGTACACCGTGTAGCAGATTGCCGCCGTGCCGACGGACATGGCGAGCCAGAGGCTCGGATAGAGTGCCGCAAGGCCGCCGATGAACAGTGGTGTGGCGGTGTACGCGGCGAATACCACGCACTGCGCCATGCTTGGGCTGGCGTCGTAAGTGCGGGCCATCCAATTGATGAAGGCGCCCATCACTGCAACGCCGCCGAGCATGGCCAGGTAGGTCATGGCCGTCATCCACAAGGCGCTGCCTTCGGTCAGCATGACGGGCGAACCGTTGCCGACCGTCCAGCCGACCTGAGTGGTGCCGATGTAAGCTGAAACAGCCGGAATAGCCGCAAGAATCAGGACGTGGGTGAGGTACATGTGGCTGATACTTTCTTCTTCGCCACGAATCTCTTGCCACTCTTGATCGGGATGCGCAAAGAGCCCCCAAACGTGATGGATCATACCAAACACCTCCTCTTGTTATAGCGGTCGCCCCCCAGCGTAGCGCCCGGCGCGCGTGAGCAGCGCTACCGGGTGCAGGGCCGAACCTATGCGACCGTATGCCGCAGTATAGGTCGGGCCTGGAGGCCGCGGGGGGCGTGGGGTTAGAGCAAATTCGTCTCTAAAACTCAGCTGTAATAGCGCTCTAGTATTTCCATTGCCAGGTTGATCGACTGCAGGCGTGAGGTGCTGCCGCCGCGATCCGGGTGGTGCTGGCTCACCAGTTGTCGGTAGCGGTGCTTGATAACGCCGAGGTTGAGCGGCTCGCTCGACTCTTCCAGCTCGAACAGTTCCAGGGCGGCACGCTTTTCGTCGCCACCCTGCATGCGCTTCCAGAAGCTGGTCAGCAGTTTCACCACGTCGTCTTCGCTGGTTTGCCGCAGGTATTGCAGGTTCAGGTAGTAGTCACGCAGCGGGTCGTGCTCGCTGAGGGCCGAGTTGCCGGCCTGGTAGGGTTGCAGCTGTACGCACAAAGGGTTGATCAGCAAGTGCGCGCTCCGCTCGCTCCAGAGCCGTTCGCGCAACTGATAGAGGGCATTGAGCAGCAGGAAGTGGGTGCGGAACAGCACGAGCTTGTCGGTCAGGTCCAGGTGCGGGATATGGGTCGAATGGCGAGCCTTGAGCTGCTGGATCAGCAGGTATTCGCTGCAGCCGTCGGGGGCCTCGCGCAGCAGTTCGAGCAACTGCGCGGCAAGGTCGAGGCTGGGGTTCAGTTCGTGAGTCATCGACCGAGCCTAGCACAGCCGCCGCGCGGTTTTCAGGGCGGAACTCGCGGCTGCGCAGCCTGTCCCACGTGCACTAGTTGGAGAATGTTCATGCGCCTGCTGCGCCAGTTGACAGCACTTATTCTGATCCTGCTCGCCGGTACTGTGGGCGCCGCACCGTCGGCCGAACGCTGGGCGGTGTGGGATGTCAGCGACGAAAGCCGCGCCGCGCATATCGACCACAGCGCCTGGCAGGAATTACTCACGCTCTACCTCGACAGCCAGCACCCGAGTGGCATTGCGCGTTTCGACTATGCGCAGGTGGACTCACGTCATCGCCGCCTGCTGGACGTGTATGTCGGACAGCTGAGCGCCCTCGATCCGCGGCAATTCACCCGGGCCGAGCAGTTCGCCTATTGGGTCAATCTGTACAACGCGCTGGTGGTGCAGCTGGTACTCCAGAAGTACCCGGTGGATTCGATCACCAACCTCGGCGCCTGGTACCAATTCGGCCCCTGGGACAAGGCCGTCACCGAAGTCGCCGGCTATAAGCTCAGTCTCAACGATATCCAGCACCGTATCCTGCGGCCGCTCTGGCAGGATCCGCGTCTGCATTATGCACTCAACGGCGCGAGCCTTGGCTGCCCCAATCTGGCGGCCGAGACCTACAGCGCGCAGAACAGCGAGCGGCTGCTGGAGGCCGGAGCGCGGGCCTATATCAACCACCCGCGGGGCGTGGCGTTCGAAGACGGCAAATTGTTGCTGTCGAGAATCTATGACTGGTACCCGCAGGACTTCGGTGGCGAGCAAGGGCTGCGCGCGCATCTCATCCACTACGCCAAGCCCGCCTTGGCGCGGCAGTTGAAAACTTTTGCCGGCAAGACCCGTTATCGCTATGACTGGAGCCTCAATAAGCCCTGAGTGCGGGTGGGGTAGGGCTGATTGCGCTTTCCGGGTAAAATAACCGGTTGCTAACCCCTTTTCGCAACTCCCCGGACTTCAGCGCACCATGGGCACCCTTTCGGTTAATCAAAGCAAACTGCAGAAACGCCTGCGCCGTCAGGCCGGCGAGGCCGTCACCGACTTCAACATGATCGAAGACGGCGACAAGGTCATGGTCTGCCTGTCTGGTGGCAAGGACAGCTACACCATGCTCGATGTCCTGCTGCATCTGCAGAAGGTCGCACCGATCAAGTTCGAGATCGTCGCGGTCAATATGGATCAGAAGCAGCCAGGCTTCCCCGAGCACGTGTTGCCGGAATACCTCAAGGCCATCGGCGTCGATTATCACATCGTCGAAAAAGACACCTATTCGGTGGTGATGGAAAAAATCCCCGAGGGCAAGACCACCTGTTCGCTCTGCTCCCGGCTGCGCCGAGGCACGCTCTATACCTTTGCCGACGAGATCGGCGCGACCAAAATGGCCCTCGGTCATCATCGCGACGACATTCTCGAAACCTTCTTTCTGAATATGTTCTACGGAGGCACGCTGAAGGCCATGCCGCCGAAGCTGCGCGCCGACGACGGGCGCAATGTGGTGATCCGCCCGCTCGCCTACTGCAGCGAGAAGGACATCGAGGCCTACTCCGAGTTGCAGGGTTTCCCGATCATTCCGTGCAACCTCTGCGGCTCGCAAGAGAATCTGCAACGCAAGGTGGTCAAGGAAATGCTGCTGGAATGGGAGCGCAAGACGCCCGGCCGCACCGAGATCATGTTCCGTGCCCTGCAGAATGTGATTCCCTCGCAGCTGGCCGACCGTAACCTGTTCGACTTCGCCAGCCTGCGCATCGATGAAAATGCCACGCCGCGCTTTGTCGATGTGATGAATCTCTGATCGTTAACCTGCCAGGACTGCCTGAGGGGAATGGATGCGCGATTACAAGTGGCTCAATGAATACTGCCTCAACCGCTTCGGCTCCAAGGCCGCGCTGGAAGCCAGGCTGCCGCTGCCGAGAGCCGCGAGCGAGTTGCGCGGCATTAGCGATGACCGCTACCTGTCGTTGATCGCCCTGCGGGTGTTTCGCGCCGGGCTCAAGCACAGCCTGGTGGATGCCAAGTGGCCGGCCTTCGAGGAAGTATTTTTCGGCTTCGCCCCTGAGAAGGTGGTGTTGATGGGCGGCGAACATCTGGAGCGGCTGATGCAGGATGCGCGGCTGATCCGCCACCTCGGCAAGCTGAAAAGCGTGCCGCGCAACGCCCAGTTCGTGCTCGATGTGGCCAGGGAGCGGGGCGGCTTCGGCGCGCTGATCGCCGATTGGCCGGTGACTGACATAGTCGGCCTGTGGAAGTACCTGGCCAAGCACGGCAGCCAGCTCGGTGGATTGTCGGCGCCGCGCTTTCTGCGCATGGTTGGCAAGGACACCTTTATACCGACCGACGATATGGTCGCGGCATTGAAGGCCCAGGAGATCATCGAGAAGGCGCCCACCAGCCTGAAGGAGCTTGCCGCCGTGCAAGCGGCTTTCAATCAGTGGCACGCAGAAAGCGGCCGGCCCCTGTGCCAGCTGTCGGTAATGCTGGCGCACACGGTCAACCACTGATCAACTGACGTTGGTCGAGCGAGGAGGCAGGGATGGACGCTGCAATTCAGCGAGTCGGCCAGGCGCTGCAGGACGCCGAACGCATCCTCGTCATCAGCGGGGCGGGACTTTCCGCCGACTCCGGTCTGCCGACCTACCGTGGGCTTGGCGGCTTGTATAACGGCCTGACCGCAGAGGGGCTGCCAATCGAGGCGGCGCTCTCCGGGCCGATGCTGCAACGCGACCCGGCGCTGTGCTGGAAATACCTCGCCGAACTGGGCAAGGCCTGCCTGGGCGCCAAACCAAACGCCGGTCATTACGCCATCGCCGAACTGCAGCGACGCAAGCCCGGCTGCTGGGTGCTGACGCAGAATATCGACGGCTACCACCGCGCGGCGGGCAGCCCGGTGCAGCGCCTGATCGAGATCCATGGCGAACTGGCGCCGTTGTTCTGCCAGTCCTGTGGTGTCGAGAGCGCCGAGCTGGCGCCGCATCTCGAACGGCCGCTGCCGCCGAAGTGCGCGCAATGCGGCGGCATCCTGCGCCCGCCGGTGGTGCTGTTCGAGGAAATGCTGCCGGAGCAGGCCATCGCTACGCTCTACGCCGAACTGCGCAAAGGCTTCGATCTGGTGCTGGCGGTCGGTACCACGGCGAGCTTTCCATACATTGTCGAACCGCTGATGCGCACCCGTCAGGCCGGAGGCTTTACCGCCGAAATCAACCCGGTTGCAAGCGACCTCAGCCAGGTGGTGGACGTGCATTTGCGCGGTAGGGCCTTAGATGTTTTACCGAGACTACTGAGTCACATTCAGGCCAATTAAATTTGCATATGGGGGTGATGGAAGGCATAGTCGCCGCTTCTTAAGAATTCGTCACGGTCGTGCCCATGCTAAAGCGCTTCGCACCCCTCGTGCCTCTCGCACTCTCATTCTTCCTGGTCGCTTGCGCCGGCTACTCGCCGAAGCCGCAGGTCGCCGAAGTTCCCCAGCAGGTTATCGAAGAGCAAGCTGCCGAGCCGTTGCCGGATTTTGCTCAGGACAAACCCTACGAATTGCCGACCTTTGCCGACAGCATCCTGGCTCACGGTCTGTCGCTGGTGGGTACCCGCTACCGTTTCGGCGGCAGCTCGGTTTCGTCCGGCTTCGATTGCAGCGGCTTTATCGGTTACCTGTTCAAGGAAGAGGCGGGCATGAGTCTGCCGCGCTCCACCCGCGAAATGATCAACCTCGATGCACCGCTGGTGGCGCGTACCGAGTTGGAGCCTGGCGATCTGGTGTTCTTCGCCACCAACGGTCGCGGCCGCGTCAGCCACGCCGGCATCTACCTCGGCGATGATCAGTTCATCCATTCTTCCAGCAGCCGCAGCGGCGGTGTGCGGGTCGATAGCCTGGGCGACAAGTACTGGAGTCGCACCTTCATCGAAGCCAAACGCGCCTTGGCGCTGGCGTCGGTCAGCCGCAGTCCGCTGCACCGCTAGCCAATATTGAGTTCGGCCGGCGCGAGCGCAAAGCTTGCGCGCGCTGGCAGCTCACGGCAGAGTAGAGCGCATTCAGCATCAGAGCCGCCTCGCTTATGCCCGCCACGGCCCGTCTCGTCCTCGTCGTACTCACCGCGCTGCTGACTGCCTGCGCAAGCCAAACGCCCCCTCCAGAATCTGTTTTCCGCTCCCCGCTCGAGCAAACGGGCGCCGCCGATGACGTGCTGTTCCGTGCCTTGGGGCTGGTCGGTACGCCTTACCGTTACGGCGGCAATACCCCGGACAGCGGTTTCGACTGCAGCGGCCTGATCGGTTATGTCTATCGCGATGCCGCCGGCATCGCCTTGCCGCGCTCGACCCGCGAGCTGATCGGCATGCGTGCGCCGAATGTGCGGCGTGATGCGCTGCAGTCCGGCGACCTGGTGTTCTTTGCCACCAGTGGCGGCGGCCAGGTCAGTCATGCCGGTATCTATGTCGGCGAAGGGCGCTTCGTCCATGCTCCCTCCAGTGGCGGCACCGTGCGCTTGGACAGCCTGGCGACGGCCTATTGGCAGAAGAGCTACCTGAATGCCAAGCGCGTGCTCAGCCCCGCCAGTCTTGCCCGCAGTCCCTGAGCGGTATGCGCCCATTCACTTAGGAGTGCTGCATGACTGGCCGTACCCTTAACCTCGACGATGCGCTGTACGGCTACCTGCTGGATGTTTCCTTGCGTGAAACGCCACTGCTCCAGCGCCTGCGCGAGGAAACCCAGGCCTTGCCCATGGCGCGCTGGCAAATCGCCCCGGAGCAAGGCCAGTTCATGGCGCTGCTGGTCAAGCTCACGGGTGCCCGGCGCTTGTTGGAAATCGGCACTTTCACCGGCTACAGCGCCCTCTGCATGGCCGCCGCCATGGCCGAAGACGGCCAACTGATCTGCTGCGACCTGCCCGGCGACTACAACGCCATCGCCCGCCGTTACTGGCAGCAGGCCGGCGTGGACGAGCGCATCGACCTGCGATTGGTGCCAGCGCTGGAAACCCTTGGCCTGCTGGAGCGAGAAGGGCAGAGTGAAAGCTTCGACCTGATCTTTATCGACGCCGACAAGGCCAACTACCCGGTTTACCTGGAGCATGCCCTGGTGCTGACCCGGCCTGGCGGCCTGATCCTGTTCGACAACACCCTGTGGAGCGGGCGTGTGCTGGAACAGGCGCCCGACAGCGCTGACACCCGCGCCATCCAGTCCCTCAACCGCCGGCTGAAAAGCGACCAGCGCCTGGACCTGTCACTGTTGCCGATTGGCGATGGTTTGACCCTTTGCCGTAAACGCTGAGCACCGCCAGGGCGCAAGAACGACATGCAGCCACATGCCTGAACCCATCCGCCTGCCGCCCCAAGCCGAAGCCTGTGAACTTTGCGCCCGGGTGTTGCCGCTTACCCGCCATCATCTGATTCCCAAGGCTCTGCACGGTAAAACCTATGTGCAGAAACGCTTCGCCAAGACCGAGCGCATCACCGCCACGCTTTGGGTCTGCCGCGCCTGTCACAACCATATTCACGCCACCTTCAGCGAGAAGGAACTGGCGCTGGCCTACAACAGCCGTGAAGCGTTGCTGGAGAACGCCAGCATCCGTGCGTTTGCGCACTGGCTGGGGAGCAAGCCTGCGGGCTTTATGCCCAAACGTTGAGCCTGTTGCCGCACCCAGCCAGCAATCGGCCTTGGGATTTGACGCTCCAGTGCCAAGCCTCTACCCTGCCAGCCTTGCTTCAGGTGCCCCGCTAAGGGGTGAAACAGGGAAGCCGGTGCGTTTGTCGCTGTTTATTCAATCAACAGCCTGGCCAAACCATTCCGGCGCTGCCCCCGCAACGGTAGGCGAGCCAAGAAACCGCTTTTTAACCACTGTGCCTGGCACGGGAAGGTGCGGTTTCCAGAACACCGGTTCTTCAGGTGTTCCGCTCGCAAGCCCGGAGACCGGCCTGTCGCAGTCCACGGCATCGCGGAGGGCGTTGTCTGGCGTGTGGGCCGCTGCATTGTGGCCGGCGCGTCTGTCGTTCTCCGTGTGCCTTACCCTGCCTGAGTCGTGTGGGCGTGAGTGGCGCAGATCCTGTCTTGATGAATATGCCTTTGCTGGTCCCGGTGTCGTCGATTCGTTCGGCGCTGGCGAGCATTCTCCCACCGTGCGGTGGGCGCTATTCTTTCTCGTCACCGTGCTTCTACAGTCTCTTTCGCGCTTCCAGCGGTGTTTTGGCAGCCTTCAACGTGCAGCAAGGTTCTGAGGTGAAACGATGAGCGAGTCAGCAGAAAGAGACGCCCGCCACAAGGCTCGCATGGAGCGCAAGAAGGCCCTGGTCGACGAAAAGATCGCCCAGGCCCAGGACGAATACGGCCTGTTGCTGGTGCATACCGGCAACGGCAAAGGCAAGAGCAGCTCGGCTTTCGGCATGGTGGCCCGGGCCTTGGGCCATGGGATGAAGGTCGGCGTGGTGCAGTTCATCAAAGGCGCGGCCAGCACCGGCGAAGAGCGTTTTTTCCGTCGTTTCCCCGAAGAGGTCAGCTACCACGTGATGGGCGAGGGCTACACCTGGGACACCCAGGATCGTCAGCGCGATATCGACAAGGCGGTGGCTGCCTGGGCGGTTGCCAAGCAATTGCTGAATGACCCGGAGATTGGCCTGGTGGTGCTGGATGAGCTGAATATCGCGCTCAAGCACGGCTACCTGCCACTGGATACGGTGCTGGCCGATATCGGCGGGCGCCCGCTGTTGCAGCACGTGGTCGCCACCGGTCGCGGTGCGCCGCCCGGTTTGATCGAGGCGGCGGATACCGTGACCGAAATGGGCCTGCTCAAGCATGCGTTCAAGTCCGGGGTGAAGGCGCAGAAAGGGGTGGAGTTTTGAGGTTTTTCGTCTGCGTTCAAGTAAATGAGTTAGCTGTTGTAGGAGCGGGCCATGCCCGCGAAACGGCCCATTGCGGGCATGGCCCGCTCCTACAAAGAGCTGCAGTCCGGCCCGAAGTCATACAGGGACATAGCCAATGAACTCACCCTTGCACAGGTTCCCCGTATGAATTCGGCACGCCAATGCCCGGCACTGTTGATCGCCGCCCCGGCTTCCGGCCAGGGCAAGACCACCGTCACCGCCGCCCTGGCGCGGCTGCATACGCGCCAGGGCAAGCGGGTGCGGGTGTTCAAGTGCGGGCCGGACTTTCTCGACCCGATGATCCTCGCCCGCGCCAGCGCCGCGCCGGTCTATCAGCTCGACCTGTGGATGGTCGGCGAGGTGGAAAGCCGTCGCCTGCTCTGGGAGGCCGCCGGCGAGGCCGACCTGATCCTGATCGAAGGGGTCATGGGTCTGTTCGATGGCACGCCGTCTGCCGCCGATTTGGCGCGGCATTTCGGTGTGCCGGTGCTGGCGCTGATCGACGGCTCCGGCATGGCCCAGACCTTCGGCGCCATGGCCCATGGCATGGCCACCTTCCAGGCCGATCTGCCATTCTCCGGGGTGCTCGCCAACCGCACCGGCAGCAGCCGCCATGGCGAAATTTTGCGCGATTGCCTGCCGACGCACATTCGCTGGTACGGCGCCTTGCCGCGCAGCGCTGCGATCGAACTGCCGAGCCGCCACCTGGGCCTGGTGCAGGCCGAAGAGCTGGCCGACCTGGACGCCCGCCTGGATGCCGCCGCCGATGCCTTGGCCGCGAGTGCCGACGTTGGCTTGCCAGCGCCGGTGTGCTTTGCCGCGCCGCAGGTGCATGAGTTGCGGAGCACCGAGCCGCTGTTGGCCGGTGTGCGTATCGGCGTCGCGCGCGATACCTCCTTCGCTTTCATCTACCAGGCTAACCTCGACCTGCTGAGCGAGCTGGGGGCCGAGTTGGTCCCGTTTTCGCCCTTGCAGGATGCTGCGCTGCCCGTGGTCGACAGCCTCTATCTGCCCGGTGGCTACCCCGAGTTGCACCTGCGGCAGCTGGCGGCGAACCAGCCGATGCGCGCGGCGATTCATGCCCATCACGCCGCTGGCAAACCGATCCACGCCGAGTGCGGCGGCATGCTCTATCTGCTCGAGGCATTGACCGATAAAGATGGCGAGTGCGGCGAACTGCTCGGCCTGCTGCCCGGTACGGCGCTGATGCACAAACGCCTGAAGGCGCTGGCGTTGCAGGAAGTCGAATTGCCGGAAGGGCGCCTGCGCGGCCACACCTACCACTATTCTGAATTGGCCTGCGCGCTGGAGCCGCTGGCCCGTGGCGTCTGCCCGACTTACAAGCGCACGGCCGAGGCGGTTTACCGGATCGGCCGGCTCACCGCTTCTTATATCCACCTCTACCTGCCGTCCAATCCCCGGGCGGCGGCGGCCTTGTTCTTACCATGAGCGAGTCGATCGCATGAGCCAGCACGCTTTCAGCGACGCCGAGCGCGCGGCGGTCTACCGCGCTATTGCCGAGCGTCGGGACATGCGCCACTTCAGTGGCGGTGAGGTCGCGCCCGAGCTGCTGGCACGCTTGCTGGAGGCGGCGCATCAGGCCCCGAGCGTTGGCTTGATGCAGCCCTGGCGGTTTATCCGCATCACCCGGCCAGGCTTGCGTGAGGCCATTCATGGCCTGGTGGAAGAGGAACGGGTGCGCACTGCCGAGGCCTTGCAACAGCGTTCGGATGAATTCATGCGGCTCAAGGTCGAGGGCGTGCGCGATTGCGCCGAGTTGCTGGTGATGGCGCTGATGGACGGCCGCGAGGCCCATGTGTTCGGCCGCCGCACCCTGCCGGAAATGGACCTGGCTTCGGTCGCCTGCGCGATCCAGAACCTCTGGCTCGCCGCCCGCGCCGAAGGCCTGGGGTTGGGCTGGGTGTCGTTGTTCGACCCCGAGGCCCTGGCCACGCTGCTGCACCTGCCGGTCGGGGCCAAGCCAGTGGCGGTGCTGTGCCTGGGCCCGGTGCCGGAGTTCTACCCCGTGCCGATGTTGCAGCAGGAAGGCTGGGCCACGCCCCGGCCGCTGGCCGAGCTGGTGTTCGACAATCTCTGGGATGAACGGGCATGAGCATCGCCCTGTTGAGCGTGGCCGGGGTGGCGCTGGATGCGCTGTTGGGCGAACCCAAACGCGGGCACCCGCTGGTGGCATTCGGGCGTCTGGCCGATGCGCTTGAACGGCGCTTCAACCGGCCCTTCACGCTGCCGTCGGGCGAAGCCGATGCGCCGCATCAGGGTATCGGTCGCGGTTGGCGCAGCCATGGCGTCACGGCCTGGGTGTTGGCGGTGTTGCCGCTGACGCTGGTGGCTTATCTGTTGAGCCTGCTGCCCTATGTCGGCTGGCTGGTCGAGGTGCTGGCGCTGTATGCGGCCATCGGCTTGAAGAGCCTGGCCGAGCATGCCGAGCCGGTGGCCCGGGCGCTGCGCGAGGATGATCTGCCGCAGGCGCGCAAGCGTGTCGGTTACATGGTCAGCCGGCAGACCGCTGAGCTGGATCACGAGGCCGTTGCCCGCGCCGCCACCGAGTCGGTGCTGGAGAACGGCAGCGATGCGGTCTACGCCGCACTCTTCTGGTTTGTGCTGCTGGGTGCGCCGGGCGTGGTGCTGTACCGCCTGAGCAATACCCTGGATGCCATGTGGGGGTATCGCAATGCGCGTTTCGAACGCTTCGGCTGGGCCGCGGCGCGGATCGATGACGTCCTCAATTACATTCCTGCACGACTGGTTGCACTGACCTATGCGTTGCTCGGCAAAACCCGGCTGGCATTGCGCTGCTGGCGTACCCAGGCACCGACCTGGGACAGCCCCAATGCCGGCCCGGTGATGGCGGCCGGTGCGGGTGCGCTGGGTGTCGCCCTTGGCGGGCCGGCGGTGTACCACGGTGAGTTGCACCAGCGCCCGCGCCTCGGTGAAGGGCCGGCGGCCGATGCGCAGTCTATCGAGCGCGCGGTCAGCCTGGTGCGCCGTGGTGTGCTGCTCTGGCTGCTGATCTTGCTGGTCGGAGGCCGACTGTATGTCTGAGTACGGCGGCATGCTTGAGCACGGCGGGCGTTTGCAACTGGCGGCGCGGCAATACGGGATCGCCGCGGCCGACTGGCTGGACCTGTCCACCGGTATCGCGCCCTGGCCCTGGCCGCTACCGGAGATTCCCCGGCGTGCCTGGGCCCGCCTGCCGGAAACCGAAGATGGTCTGGAGGCCGCCGCCAGCGCCTATTACGGTGCCGAGCAGCTGTTGCCGGTGGCCGGTTCGCAGGCTGCGATCCAACTGTTGCCGCGCTTGCGCCGCAGTGGCCGGGTTGGCGTGCTGTCGCCCTGTTACGCCGAACATGCCGAGGCCTGGCGCAAGGCCGGGCACAGCGTCCGTGAATTCGACGAGGATCAGCTGGATGCCTGCCTCGACGATCTCGACGTGCTGGTGCTGGTCAACCCGAACAACCCCACCGGGCGGCGCATTGAGCGCACACAACTGCTCGATTGGCATGCGCGGCTGGTGCGGCGGGGTGGTTGGCTGGTGGTCGATGAGGCTTTCATGGACAACACGCCGGAACACAGCCTGGCCGCCACCAGTGGCCGCGAAGGGCTGATCGTGCTGCGCTCGTTCGGCAAGTTCTTCGGCCTGGCCGGTGCCCGCTTGGGCTTTGTGCTGGCGGCAAACAGCCTGTTGCAGGCGCTGGCCGAACAGCTCGGGCCCTGGACCATCAACGGCCCGACCCGGGTGCTCGGCGCGGCCTGCCTGCGTGATGGCGAGGGACATGCCCTGCAGCGCCGGCGCTCGGCCCAGGCCAGTCAGCGCCTGGCTCAAGTGCTCGGGCGCCATGGTTTGCCGCCGGCTGGTGGCTGTGCGCTGTTCCAGTGGTTGCCGAGCAGCGAGGCGCAGGCCGTGCATGAGTTTCTCGCCCGCCGCGGCATTCTGGTCAGGTTGTTTGTGGCAAGCAGCAGCCTGCGTTTCGGCCTGCCGGCGGATGAAGCCGACTGGGCCCGCCTGGAGCAGGCGTTGCAGGCCTATCGGCTGGAGTGTGCATGAGTACGTTAATGGTCCAGGGCACGACCTCGGATGCCGGCAAAAGCACCCTGGTCGCCGCGTTGTGCCGCTGGCTGCATCGCCAGGGTGTGGCGGTGGTGCCGTTCAAGCCACAGAACATGGCGCTCAACAGTGCGGTGACCGCCGATGGCGGTGAAATCGGCCGCGCCCAGGCGGTGCAGGCCCAGGCCTGTGGCTTGGCGCCGCACACCGATATGAACCCGGTTTTGCTCAAACCCAACAGCGACACCGGTGCCCAGGTGATCATCCACGGCCGTGCCATCAGCAGCATGGAAGCGGCGGCCTACCACGACTACAAGCGCGTCGCCATGCAGGCCGTGCTGCAATCCCATCGACGCTTGAGCGGCGCTTACCGGGTGGTGATGGTGGAGGGCGCCGGTTCGCCGGCGGAGATCAACCTGCGCGCTGGCGACATCGCCAACATGGGTTTCGCCGAAGCGGTGGATTGCCCGGTGATTCTGGTGGCCGATATCGACCGTGGCGGGGTGTTCGCGCACTTGGTCGGGACCCTGGAGTTGCTTTCCGAAAGCGAACAGGCGCGGGTCCAGGGTTTTGTCATCAATCGTTTTCGCGGTGCCTTGAGCCTGTTGCAACCCGGCCTTGACTGGCTCGAACAGCGTACCGGCAAGCCGGTGCTCGGCGTGCTGCCGTACCTCAGCGATCTGCATCTGGAAGCCGAGGACGCCATCGACAGGCGCCAGACGCGCAAGGCCGAACGCGTGCTGAAAGTGGTGGTACCGGTGCTGCCACGGATCAGCAATCACACCGACTTCGACCCGTTGCGCCTGCATCCGCAGGTCGATCTGCAGTTCGTGGCGCCGGGCCAGCCGATCCCGCCGGCGGATCTGATCATCCTGCCCGGCTCGAAAAGCGTGCGCGCCGACCTGGCGTTTCTGCGCGCCAACGGCTGGGAAGACGCGCTGCAACGGCACCTGCGCTATGGCGGCAAACTGCTGGGGATCTGCGGCGGTTTGCAGATGCTCGGCCGTAACCTGCACGACCCGCTAGGCTTGGAAGGTACGGCGGGTTCCAGCTCGGGTTTCGGCCTGCTGGAGTTCGATACCGTGCTGGCGGCGGAAAAACAGCTGCGCAATGTCCAGGGCCATCTATGCCTGGAAGAGGCGCCGGTCAGCGGGTATGAAATCCATGCCGGCGTCACCAGCGGGCCGGCGCTGGCGTTTGCCGCCGTGCGCCTGGCCGATGGCCGCAACGATGGCGCGCAGAGTGCCGATGGGCAGATCCTTGGCACCTACCTGCATGGCCTGTTCGAAGCGCCGGCGGCTTGCAGCGCCTTGCTGCGTTGGGCCGGCTTGCGCGACGTGCAGGCGGTCGATTACCAGGCCCTGCGCGAGCGCGATCTCGAACGCTTGGCCGATCTGGTCGAGCAGCATCTGGACTGCGCGCGGTTGCGCGAACTCTGTGGGCTCTAGCTAAGGTTTGTGCATGATCGAACTTATTTTGGGCGGCGCCCGCTCCGGCAAAAGCAGTCTGGCCGAGCGCCTGGCGGCGCAGAGCGGCCTGCCGGTGACCTATATCGCCACCTCGCAGGCCCATGACGGCGAGATGAGCGCGCGTATCCGGCAGCACCGCGAACGGCGCCCGCGTGAGTGGGGGTTGATCGAAGAGCCGCTGGCGCTGGCCCGCGTGCTGGCGGAAAACGCCGCCGAGGATCGCTGCCTGCTGGTGGACTGCCTGACGCTGTGGTTGACCAATCTGCTGATGCTGGACGAGCCGGCGCGGCTGGCGGCCGAGCGCGAGGCGCTGCTGGCCGCTATCGCGCGACTGCCGGGGCGGATCATCCTGGTCAGCAATGAAACCGGGCTCGGCGTAGTGCCATTGGGTGAGCTGACCCGCCGTTATGTCGATGAGGCGGGCTGGCTGCACCAGGCTTTGGCCGAGCGTTGCCAGCGGGTGATTTTCACCGTCGCCGGTTTGCCCATGATTCTCAAAGGAGTGCCGTTATGAGTCTGTCCTGGTGGTCTGCACCTTGTCAGCCGCTGGATGCCATCGCCAGCAACAAGGCCCTGGCCCGCCAGCAGCAATTGACCAAGCCGGCCGGTTCGCTCGGCCAGCTGGAGCAGGTGGCGATTGACCTGGCCGGCATGCAGGGGCGCGAGCGGCCGAGCATCGACAGCCTGTGGATCGCGATTTTCGCCGCCGATCACGGCGTGGTGGCCGAGGGGGTTTCGGCCTATCCGCAAGCGGTCACCGGGCAGATGCTGCGCAACTTCGTGACCGGCGGCGCGGCTATCAGCGTGCTCGCTCGGCAGCTGGATGCCGCCCTGGAGGTCATTGACCTGGGCACCGCAGTGCCGCTGGAGCCCTTGCCGAATGTGCGGCATCTGCAGGTTGGCGCCGGTACGCAGAATTTTGCCCAGGGTCCGGCGATGACCCAGGCCCAGGCCCTGATCGCTCTGGAAGCCGGTCGCGACAGCGTGCGCCGTGCCCTCGCAGCGGGAGCCGAGCTGTATATCGGCGGCGAGATGGGGATCGGCAACACCAGTTCGGCCAGCGCCCTGGCCTGTGCCTTGCTGGGCTGTCCGGCACGCCTGATGGTCGGCCCCGGCACCGGCCTGGATGTGGCTGGCGTCGCGCATAAAGCCACGGTAATCGAGCGCGCCCTGGCGCTGCATCAGGCCCAGCTGGATGACCCGCTGGCGCTGTTGCAGCACCTCGGCGGTTTTGAAATCGCCGCGTTGGTCGGTGCCTACCTGGCCTGCGCCCAGCAAGGCTTGGCGGTGTTGGTGGATGGTTTCATCTGCAGCGTGGCGGCCTTGCTCGCGGTGCGCATCAATCCGGCTTGCCGGCAGTGGTTGCTGTTCGCCCATCGTGGCGCCGAGCCCGGTCATCAGGCGGTGCTGGAAGCCCTGCAGGCCGAGCCGTTGCTGCAGCTCGGGCTGCGTCTGGGCGAGGGCAGTGGAGCGGCGTTGGCGGTGCCTTTGTTGCAGCTGGCCTGCCGCCTGCACAGCGACATGGCGACCTTTGCCGAAGCCGCCGTGGCGGATCGCCCGGCATGAGCCTGCGGCTGGATCTGTTGCGGCACGGTGAAACCGAACTGGGCGGTGGCTTTCGTGGCAGCCTGGACGACGCGCTGACCCCCACCGGCTGGGCGCAGATGCGCGCTGCCGTCGCGGGTGCAGGGCCTTGGAACCTGATCGTCAGCTCGCCGTTGCAACGCTGCGCGACCTTTGCCGGCGAACTGGCGCAGCAGCAGGGCGTGGCCTTGCTGCTGGAAGACGATCTGCGCGAGCTGCATTTCGGCGCCTGGGAAGGCCAGAGCGCGGCGGCGTTGATGGACAGCCAAGCCAGCGCGCTGGGCCTGTTCTGGGCCGACCCTTATGCCTTCACTCCACCCGAGGGCGAGCCGCTGCTGCAATTCGCCGCGCGCGTGCTGGCGGCCACCGAGCGCCTGGCCGTACGCTACGCCGGCCAGCGCCTGCTGCTGGTGACCCATGGCGGGGTGATGCGCCTGCTGTTGGCGCAAGCGCGCGGTCTGCCCCGCGAGCAGCTGTTGCAAGTGGAAGTCGGACATGGCGCGTTGTTCGCGCTGGACGTCGCCACGCCCTTCGCGCTGAGCGAGGGTTGAGTCATGCCGATGCAGCCGCTGTTGATCGCCCTGCAATTTCTCACCTGTCTGCCGGTCCGTCTGGCTGGCATGCCGACGGCGCAACAGCTCGGGCAGTCGCTGCTCTGGTATCCGGTCGTGGGTGTGCTGCTGGGCGCCTTGCTCTGGGGCTTGAGCGTCTTGCTCGGCGGCGCGCCATTGCTGTTGCAGGCGGCCGTGTTGCTGACGGTCTGGGTGATCCTGACGGGGGCACTGCACTTGGATGGCCTGGCCGATACGGCCGATGCCTGGCTCGGCGGCCTGGGTGATCGGGAGCGCACCCTGATAATCATGAAGGACCCGCGCAGCGGGCCGGTCGCGGTGGTCACCCTGGTGCTGCTGCTGTTGCTCAAGTTCGCCGCATTGGTCGCGTTGCTTGAGCAGGGCCAGGCAGTGGCGCTCTTGCTGACACCCTGGCTGGCACGGACGCTGCTGCCGCTGTTGTTTCTCAGCACACCCTATGTGCGTGTCGGCGGGCTGGGGCAGGCCCTGGCTGAGCATTTGCCGCGGCAGGTGCTGCCCTGGGTGCTCGGCGCCCATGCCGTGACCATGCTGCTGCTGGGCTGGGCGGGGCTGCTGGCGTTGTCTTGCGCGTTGCTGATGCTGGCTTGGTTGCGGCGGCGGATGATCGCCCGGCTGGGCGGCACCACCGGCGATACCGCCGGCGCCATGGTCGAACTGGTGGAATGCGTGGTGCTGCTGAGCCTGGCCCTGGCGCACGGCTGAGGCGCCGCGCGAGCCGACCGTTCAGCCCGTTCCGGCTTGACTGTTGGCAAAGTGCGGGTATATACACGTAATCATGCTAATGACCCACTGCCTTTGTACCAAGCTGCGCCGCGCCACTCGCAGCGTGAGCAGACTCTACGACGATGCCCTGCGCGATATCGGCTTGAACGTTGCGCAGTATTCCCTGTTGAGCCATTTGCAGCGCTTGGACCAGCCGAGCATTTCCGTGCTGGCTGTGGCCATGGGCCTGGATCGCAGCACCCTGGGACGCAACCTCAAGGTGTTGCAAGCCGAAGGTCTGATTGTGCTCGGCGAGGGCGAGGATCACCGTAGTCGCCTGGTGCAACTCAGCGCGGCCGGGCGCGAACGTATCGCCCAGGCGTTGGTGGCCTGGAAGAAGGCCCAGGCGGACCTGGCCCAGCGTCTGGGCGAGGGAAAGCGCGAAGCGCTGCTGCGGCTGTTGGACGATCTGGAGCGCATCGATTGATGTTTTGCGAGACTACGCGGGTATATACCCGTATTTGGAGAGGGTAATGTCGACGAGCTGGCGGGCAAGTGTATGGGTTCTGGTCGGCGCGGCGCTGATTCTGGCGCTGTCGCTTGGCATTCGCCATGGCTTCGGCCTGTTCCTCGCGCCCATGAGTGCGGAGTTCGGCTGGGGGCGCGAGGTGTTTGCCTTCGCCATTGCCTTGCAGAACCTGATCTGGGGGCTGGCACAGCCGTTCACCGGGGCGCTGGCTGACCGTTTCGGTGCGGCGCGGGTGGTGCTGGTCGGCGGTATTCTGTATGCCGCCGGGTTGGTGTTGATGGGCCTGGCAGACTCGCCCTGGTCACTGTCGCTGAGTGCCGGCCTGCTGATCGGGATCGGCCTGTCGGGCACCTCCTTTTCAGTTCTGCTCGGGGTTGTCGGTCGTGCGGTGCCGGCCGAGAAGCGCAGCATGGCCATGGGTATTGCCAGTGCCGCGGGTTCTTTTGGCCAGTTCGCCATGTTGCCCGGCACCCTGGGGTTGATCGGCTGGCTCGGTTGGTCGGCGGCGTTGCTGGCGCTCGGTGCGCTGGTGGCATTGATCGTACCGCTGGTGAGCATGCTGCGGGATCGGCCGCTGCCGCTGCTGGGACATGAGCAGACCTTGCGCGAAGCATTGCGTGAGGCCGCTGGCCATTCCGGTTTCTGGCTGCTGGCACTGGGGTTTTTCGTTTGCGGTTTTCAGGTGGTATTCATCGGCGTGCACCTGCCGGCTTACCTGGTCGACCAGCATCTGCCGGCGCAGGTGGGCACCACGGTGTTGGCCTTGGTTGGTTTGTTCAACGTGTTCGGCACCTATATCGCCGGTTGGCTCGGCGGGCGGATGTCGAAGCCGCGCCTGCTCACCGCGTTGTACCTGGCGCGGGCGGTGGTGATCGCTTGGTTCGTGCTGGCGCCATTGAGTGTCTGGAGCGCCTATGCCTTTGGTATCGCGATGGGCCTGCTGTGGCTGTCCACCGTGCCGCTGACCAACGGCACGGTGGCGACGCTGTTCGGCGTGCGCAACCTGTCGATGCTCGGCGGTATCGTCTTCCTCTTCCATCAGTTGGGTGCTTTCCTCGGCGGTTGGTTGGGCGGTTACCTGTATGACCGCACCGGCAGCTATGACCTGGTCTGGCAGATCGCGATTGTCCTCAGCCTGCTGGCGGCGGCGCTTAACTGGCCGGTGCGCGAGCGGCCGGTGGCGCGCTTGCAGACAGAGGCGGGTGCGGCGTGAAGCGCGGCCTGGGCTGGTCGCTGGGTCTCGCTGGCGGCTTGCTGGTGCTGGCGTTGATCTGGTGGGGCTGGCAGCGCGGCGGCCTGGCCTTGATGCAACTGGGTATGGGCGCCTGCTAGGCCCGATTCCGGAGCGTTGCACGGGATCGATTGCCGCGGCGGGAGAGGGCGAGTAGCGTTGTTCCTCCGTTGTTCCTTCAGGATCCAGGCCATGACCTTGCGCAAGTTCGTCTTCTCTCTGCTCCTTGCCTCGCTGGCCGGCCCGCTGCTGGCTGCCGAGTGCCCGCCCTTGTTGCAGGGCGAGTTGCCACAATTGCGCGCCAAGGGGAGCATCGATCTCTGCCAACGCTTTGCCGGCAAACCGCTGCTGGTGGTCAATACCGCCAGCCATTGCGGCTTTGCCCCGCAGTTCAAGGGGCTCGAAGCCCTGTACAAAGGCTACAAGGAGCAGGGCCTGGAAGTGCTCGGCGTGCCTTCGGATGACTTCAAGCAGGAAGCCGCCGATTCCGCTGAAACCGCCAAGGTCTGCTACGTCAATTATGGCGTGACCTTTGCCATGACCGAGCCGCAGCAGGTCACCGGCGAACAGGCCATCCCGCTGTTCAAGGACCTGGCACGGCAGAGCAGTGCGCCGCGTTGGAACTTCTACAAGTATGTGATCGATCGCCAGGGCAAGGTGATCGCCAGTTTCTCCAGCCTGACCAAGCCGGATGACGAAGCCTTGCTGGCCGCTGTGCAGCAGGCCATTGCCTCGAAACCCTGATAGCCAGCACGCGAGCCGCTGCCTGCAGAGCCTGCTGCGGGCAGCGGCAGTGTGAACTTCGGGCGGTTAACGCTCGCCGAATTTGTTACTGTTTGTTTTTGTTCTATCCCTCTGCCCTGGAGTTGCCGATGTCGATCAAGGAACTGATCCTGGCTGGCCTGTTGGCCGCCGCCATTCCCCATGCGTTTGCCAGTCAAACTGTTGAAGAGCCTGCCGAACAGGCGCAGGGCGAGCTTTCATCCGTCGCGCAAGAAGGCCGCTTCGAGGAGCAAGACCCGGCTGTGATGGCCAAGCAGTTCCTCGACAGCCTGCACCCGCAGACCGGCAAAGTCGTCATCGGCGACAACCTGGCAACCCTGAACCTGCCCAAGCAGTTCGTCTTTCTCGATAGCGCCGAAGCCGAGCGCGTATTGACCGAGGCCTGGGGTAACCCGCCGAGCGAGCCGCTGCCGATGGGCATGATCCTGCCCGCCGGGATTTCCCCGCTGGCCGGCGAGGCCTGGGCGATGACCATCGAGTACGAAGAAAACGGCTACGTCTCCGACGAGGACGCCGCGGACATCGATTACGAGGAAATGCTCAAGGGCATGCAGGAAGACTCGGTCACCGACAACCAGTGGCGCAGCGAGCAGGGTTACGAACAGGTCCAGCTGATCGGCTGGGCCGCCGCGCCGCATTACGATGCCGACGGCAAGAAGCTTTACTGGGCCAAGGAGTTGAAGTTCGGCGAGGCGCAACAGCACACCCTCAACTACAACATCCGCGTGCTCGGTCGTCAGGGGGTGTTGGTGCTGAACTTCATCGCCGACATGAACCAGTTGGCCGATATCGAGCAAAACCTGCCGGGCGTCCTGGCCATGACCGAGTTCAACGATGGCCATCGCTACGCCGACTTCAACCCGGAACTGGACAAGGTTGCCGCTTATGGCCTGGGTGCGTTGATCGCCGGCAAGGTAGCGGCCAAGGTCGGCCTGCTGGCCGGGGCGTTGCTGCTGCTGAAGAAGTTCTGGTTCATCCTGATCGGCGGGGGCATCTGGCTGTTCAATCGCCTGCGTGGCAAGAAAGCCCAGGTGGTGCCGGTCACGCAAGAGGCTGACGCAACTGCGCCGGCAGCGGTGGCAGAGCCGTTGGCAAATGAGCCGCTTGCGGCTCCGGCGACTACCGTGCTGGATTTGAATCAGGACCAGAAGCCGCCCCAGGCTTGATACAGGCGCGGCGCAGCGCAGCGCCATGCAAATGGAAAAACGATGTCGTAGTCAAATGTTGTTGGCTGTTCAGGCTAACGCTCGATGCGCCCACTGGGTTCCCGCCTTCGTGGGGATGACGAGGTTGGCGCAAAGGTTTGTCTTGCGCCGTCATCCTCGCGAACACGGGGCTCCAGGTACACAGTGAGTAGCGCCGGCGAGTGACCCGGCCAAGAGCAGTGTGGCGCAACAGGTAGCCGGGATATGGCCAACGAAAAGCCCCGCAATTGCGGGGCTTTTCGTTGCTTGCGTAGGCGCTTAGAAGCGGTAGGTCACTTGTGTGCCGAAGCCATGCGCGGAGTTCTTGTAGGTGGAGCTGTAGGTGCCCTTGCTCGAACTGCTCAGGTCGATGTCCGCATCGTCTTCTTTCAGGTAGGAGTAGGCCAGGTCGACGGTGACATTGTCGCTGGGGCTCCAGCCGGAGCCGAGGCTGAGGATGGTGCGGTCGTCGGTGGGGATGCGCGGCGAGCGGAACTCATTGTTGGTGGGGGTCTGGTCGAAGGCCAGGCCGGCGCGCAGCACCCATTGCGGGTTCAGCTTGTAGGCCGCACCGACCGCGTAGGACCAGGTGTCATGCCATTTCTGTTCTTCGCTGATGGTGCTGAAGGCCGAGGCCAATGGGCCGCTGAGGCCCTGGTTGTTGACGGTGATTTCTTCCAGGCGGCTCCAGCGCGTCCAGGTGCTGCCGGCGTAGATCGTCCAGCTGTCATTGAGGTCGTGGGTCACCGAGAGGTCGACCGACTCCGGGGTTTTCAGGTCCAGGGAGGCATCGTACTTGCCGGCGGCGTTCAGGGCTGCGAGGGTGTTACCGGAAATCCTGGTGTCACCTTCGAGGGTGTAGTCGACCATCGAGTGATAGGTCAGACCCAGGCGGGTATGCGCTGTCAGCTCGAACAGCAGGCCCGCGTTAAAGCCCAGGGCAACGTCGTCGCCCTTGATCTTCACCTGGCCATCGGAGCCAGCAGCCACGGCGGACGTCAGCTCGCCGTCGATACGGTTGATGGTCGGGCCGAAGCCGACCGAGAGCTGATCATTGACTTGGTAGCTGAGGGTTGGCTGCAGCGTCATCACCCGCACTTCACTGCGGTCACCGTAGTAACGGCCCTGGAAGCCGCTTTCATAGTCGGTCACCAGGCCGAACGGCGCATACACGCCGACCCCGAAGGTCCACTTATCGTCCAGCGGCTTGACGTAGTAACCCATCGGCACGCCGATGAACGGCACCATGTCGCCGTCATTGCTGCCACGGAAGCTGCCGCTGGCATCGTCGATATCGGTCTTGGCGCTCAGCAGGGCCAGGCCGCCGCTGATTTGTTCGCGTTTGAGGCGGGACATGCCGGCCGGATTGCCGAATACGGTGGTGGCATCCTCGGCGGAAGAGGAGCGTCCGGCATAGGCGGTGCCCATGCTGCTGATGCTTTGTTCATTGAGGGCAAAGCCGCCAGCCAGGCTGTGGCTGGATACGGCGCCGATGGCCAGGGCGAGGGTGGTCTTGAACCAGGCTTGTTTCATCGGGGGTAAATCCTGTGGGGTAAGGCGGGGGGCGGAAATTAGCAGGAATCACCGAACCTGGCCAGTCGGTAAAAGCGGCGAGTTAGAGCGGTTTGTCGGACAATTTGAATCAAAATGCTGGCATCTGCTGCGATCCTGCACGAGCCTGCTCAGGCGTGCGGCCCGCTCAGGCGACCTGGCTGACGTCGCCGATACAGTGCTGCCAGGCCTCGATGAAGTCACGCAGGCGGCCCTGTGGCTGGAACACCTGACGCCAGACATGGGCCAGGCCGAGCAGGTCGTCGGCGGCGGGCAACTGGCTTTGCTCGGCTTCCACCAGCAACCAGGCGATGGCCGTGGCGTAGCGCAGATTCACCGTCAGTTCGAGGTGCGGCGCAGCCAGGAACGCATGCTGGCTGGCGAGGCCGCGGACTTGGCTGGCCAATTCGGGATCAAGGGCCAGATGCTGGTCCCAGAGCAGTTGATGACGCAGGTCGGCGATGCGGTAGAGGCCGTGGCCGTGGCTGTGGTCGAGGGCGGAGCCGAGTGCCGACTGGCAGGCGGCGGCACCGAGCAGGAGGGCTTCGGCACTGGCCGAATGACGCCCCAGGTAGAGGAGGGTAGGGCGGATAACGTGCTGACTCAACTCGCTGGCGGCAATGCCCATGGGAACCTCGTGAAAGGTGTCCGGCAGGGCCAGGGCGCATGGCAGCTTCGACTCATTGTTCTAGAAAGGCCCCACCGGGAGCGGGGTTAGCCGCTCATGTTGAAGTGTAGTGCGATCTTTCGGCTGTAAAGGGCTGTTTTTAAATCGTTTCCAGCTTTTGGTTATTGCCGATATTCCGCCTGGTGCTTAGCAGGCGAGCGCATGGCGCCTCAGGTTCGCGTGCACGATGCCCGGTAAGCAGGCCGGTGCGCAGCGAAGAGTCCGAGGTCTGGCCTGGTCTGGCGTACTGCTGCGCGAGTGCGCCATGCGATTGCCTGCCCTCACTCACCCGTGGCGATGGGCCGTTGCGGGTCGGTGATCCACTCGCTCCAGGAGCCGGCATACAGTGGCGCCAGTCCATAACCGGCAAGGCTCAGGGCGAACAGGTTGTGGCAGGCCGTCACGCCGGAGCCGCAATAGGCCACCAGTCCGGCCGGCGGGCGCTGGGCCAATTGGTCGGCGAAGCGCTGGCGCAGTTGTTTGGCAGGCAGAAAACGGCCGTCGGCGTCGAGGTTGTCGGTAAACGCCGCGCACCGAGCACCGGGGATGTGCCCGGCGACCGGGTCGATCGGTTCCACTTCGCCGCGAAAGCGCGGCAGGGCGCGGGCATCGAGCAGGGTCAGCTGCGGATCGCCAAGGCGCTGCTGCAACTGTTCGGCATCCACCAGCAGGCTGGCGTCGGGCTGGCCGTGAAAGTTGCCGCGGCGCGCGCTCGCCGGTTCGGCGCTCAAGGGCAGGCCGGCGGCGCGCCAGGCCTTCAGGCCACCGTCGAGCAGGAATACGCCGTCACGCTTGCCGAGCCAGGCCAGCAGCCACCAGGCGCGAGCGGCAAAGGCGCCGGGGCCGTCGTCATACAGCACCACCTCGCTGGTTGCGTCCAGGCCCCAGTCACGCAGGCGCTCGATCAGCTCGGTGGGCTCCGGCAAGGGGTGGCGGCCGCTGCGGCCTTTGACGATCGGCCCGGAGAGGTCGCGCTCCAGGTCGGCGAACTGCGCGCCGGCGAGATGCCCTTCGGCGTAGCTGCGCTGGCCATAGGCCGGATCATCGAGGGCGAATCGGCAGTCGAGGATCAGCACGCCGGGTTGGCCCAGGCGAGCGGCCAGTTGCTGAGGGTCGAGCAGTTGCGCGAGGGGCATGACGGGCTCCTGAGTGGTGTCGAGGTCAGGGCCCATCATAAACGCAGAAAGTCGTAGTACGCCGCCCCCGGTGCTTGCACTCCGGCGAGGACGGCAGAGGGCGCGGGCTCAGTCGATCTTCAGCTTGCCGATGCGGTCATTGTTCAAACTGCCGAAGTACAGGTAGCCGCCCACCGGCTTGACCGAGGTGACCATGCGCAAGTTGACGCCGCTGGTGTCGTGCAGGCTGCGGATGATTTCACCCTGCTCGTTGACGGCGATGGCCAGGCCGTAAGCGGCGGGTTGCGGCCACATGCTGCGTGGCAACTTGGCGAGCTGCTTTTTCAGCCAGGGGCTTTGCTGCAGGAAGTCGGCGTCGGCTTTGCGCGGCGCGGGCAGGGCCACCCAGAAGGTGCCGGCGCGGTCGCCTTGCAGGTTGTCGGGCATGCCCGGCAGGTTGTCGATGAACACGTCGTGGCTGCCGGCCTTCTCGCCGCTCAGCCAGTAGCGGCTGATGCGGTAGCGGTAGGTTTCGTTGACCAGCACGAAGTCTTCCTTGGCCGACAGGGCGACGCCGTTGGCGAAGTACAGGTCCTTGAGCAGTACCTCGGTCTTGCCGGTAGCCGGGTCGTAGCGCAACAGGCGACCATAAGGGCGGCCTTCGAGCAGATCGAGCAGGTAGTCCGGCTGTTCGAACTTGCTCGAGGCATCGGAGAAGTAGATGCGCCCGTCGCTGGCGATATCCAGATCGTCGGTGAAGCGCAACGGCTGCCCCTCGGCCTGGGTGCTGAGCACACTGATCTGCCCTTGCGGGTCAATGCTGAGCAAGCCTTTGTAGGCGTCGGCGACGATCAGGTTGCCCTGGGCATCGAAGTCCATGCCCAGTGGGCGGCCTTGGGTGTCGGCAAAGGTTTCCAGGCTGCCATCGGTCTTGATCCGTACGACGTTGCCGTTATGCAGGCCGGCGTAGACCTGGCCTCGGGCATCGACAGCGGTGTCTTCCGGGCCATGGAGCTGCCCCTTGGCCAGTAATTCGGCCTTCATCAGGGTGTCGTTGGGTTCCAGCACGCCGGCCAGGGCTGGCGCTTTCGCCGGTGTCCAGGCCAGGGGGTCGATCGGGCTGGGGGTGAGCGCAAGGTAGATCGCGGCAGCGGCGATCAGCAGGGCAAGCAGGCCCAAGAGCTTTTTCATGACATATCCTTGTTCTGATTCTTGTCGGACAAGCGCCGGCAGCATAGGAGGGCGCACGGCAGACGGCAAGCCGCGAATCTCCGGCAAGCGCCGGGGTCGATATATACTGCGCGCCATTATTCAAGGAGAGTCATGTGGCCATCGATATTCATTGGATTCGTGACGACGCCAGCTTGGCGCAACATTGCGCCGAGTGGCAGCGCCTGCCTTATGTGGCCCTCGATACAGAATTCATGCGGGTCGACACCTTTTACCCGATCGCCGGGTTGCTGCAGGTGTGCGACGGTGCCCGGGTTTATCTGATCGATCCCCTGCCGATCACGGACTGGACGGCATTCGGCGCGTTGCTGGAAGACCCGGCGGTGACCAAGGTGCTGCACGCCTGCAGCGAAGACCTGGAAGTGTTCCTGCGCCTGACCGGCCGCTTGCCGGTGCCGCTGTTCGACACCCAGCTGGCGGCCGCCTATCTCAACCTCGGTTTCTCCATGGGCTACTCGCGCCTGGTGCAGAGCGTGCTGGGCATCGAGTTGCCCAAGGGCGAGACCCGCTCGGACTGGCTGCAGCGCCCGCTGTCGGAAACGCAAATCAGCTACGCCGCCGAAGATGCCTTGCACCTGGCGCAGGTCTACGAGGCCTTGCAGCTCAAGCTGTCGGCCGAGAAAAGCGCCTGGGTGCTGGAGGACGGTGCCGAACTGGTGCTCAACCTGCGCCGCGAGATCGACCCGGACGAGGTCTACCGCGAAGCCAAGATGGCCTGGAAGCTGGCACCGGAAAAACTCGTGGTGCTGCGCGAGCTGTGCGCCTGGCGCGAGCGTGAGGCGTGGGCGCGCAATCAGCCGCGCAACCGGATCATCCGGGAAAACTCGCTGTGGCCGTTGGCCCGTACCCAGCCGGATAACCTGGTGGCGCTGGCGCGCATCGACGACATGCACCCCAAGACGGTGCGCCAGGATGGCGAGTTCATTCTCAAGCTGATCAAGCAAGCCGCCGCCACGCCAGCCGCCGAGTGGCCGCCGGCACTGCCCGAGCCATTGCCGATGGAAGCCGCGGCATTGCTCAAGGCACTGCGCGGCATTGGCCAGCGCGAAGCCGAGCGGCTGGACATGGCGCCGGAGCTGATGCTGCGTAAGAAAACCCTCGAAGCGCTGCTGAAAAGCGGCTACCCCAACGGCCCGTACCAGTTGCCCGACTCGTTGCGCGGCTGGCGGCGTGAATTGATGGGCCAGGCACTGCTCGACAGCCTGGCCGCGCAACCCCAGGAAGAACAGGCATGAAACGCATCTGCTCGATCTACAAGAGCCCGCGCAAGAACGAGATGTACCTCTATGTGCTCAAGGCGGATGCGCTGAAGCGGGTGCCGGAGTCGCTGCTGGTTGCGTTCGGCCCACCGAAGCACACCTTCGACCTGGTTTTGAGCCCTGATCGGCAATTGGCCCGCGAGGACATCCACAAGGTGCTGGAGAACCTCGAAAGCCAGGGCTATCACCTGCAAATGCCGCCGGCCGAAGACGAGTACATCGAGCATCTGCCGGAAGAGCTGCTGCGCCGCAACGACCCGATCTAGCGATACCGATACCGCGCGGGCAGCGCCAGCCAGCGCTGTTCGTCTGCCTGCGGGCCGCCCTCCAAGTACTGCAGCCACCGCCTGCCGGTTACCCGGCAGACGGTGGCTGGCTATTTTTTGCAAAGGTTTCAAGTCATGCGCGTTTTGATTGCCGAACACCAGCACGCCACCTATGCCGACCTGCTGCGTCGCACCATGCCTGCGCTGGAGGTGCGGGCCAGCGATGATCCCACCGAGCTGGCCAAGCTGGCCGCCGATTGCCCCCTCTGGCTGGGCCAGCCGGATCTGCTCGCGCCGTTGCTGCGCAAAGGCCACCAGCCGCAATGGCTGCAGTCGACCTGGGCCGGCATCACGCCGCTGTTGGCCGATGGCCTGCCGCGTGACTATCGCCTGACCCGCGCGGTCGGGATCTTCGGTCAGGTGATGGCCGAGTATGTACTCACCTATATGCTCGCCCACGAGCGCGAAGTGCTGGCGCGGCTGGCCAGTCAGATCGAGCGGCATTGGGACAGCCGCCCGCCGCACAGCCTCGCCGGGCGTCGCGTGCTGATCGTCGGCACCGGCGATATCGGCGTCAGCGTGGCGCAGTTCCTCGCACCGTTTGCCGTCGAGTTGTTCGGTGTGGCCCGCGAGCCCCGAGCCCTGGCGCCGTTCGTGGAAGTCGCCGGCCTGGATGAGCTCGGCCGGTTGGTGGAACAGGCCGACTACGTGATCAACCTGTTGCCGGATACTCCGGCCACTCAAGATATCTACACGGCCGCACTGTTCGCCCGATTCAAGCCCAGCGCGCTGTTCATCAATGCCGGGCGTGGCGCTGCGGTGGTCGATGCCGACCTCGTCGCGGCGCTGCGCGAGGGCCATCTGGCGGGCGCGGTGATCGATGTCTGCCGCCAGGAGCCGTTACCCAGTCGTCACCCGTTCTGGACCGCGTTCGGCCTGATCCTCACCGGCCATAGCTCGGCACCGACCCAGCCCGGCCTGATGGCGCAGCTGTTTGTCGATAACCTCGAACGCTACCAGGCCGACGCGGTTCTGCGCGGCGAAGTGGATTTCGTGCGCGGCTATTAAGAGTGGTTCGCAGTCAGCGGCGCAGCGCGCCAACCGTTCGGCATCGCGGCCTTGGCCGGCTCACGGGGCCACGCTAGACTGCCGGCCCTTTCGCCAGTCACCCCGTACCGATCGCCATGGCCGCCAAAGTCGAACCCTTCTGGAAACGCAAAACCCTCGACCAGCTCGATCAGGACGAGTGGGAGTCGCTGTGCGACGGCTGCGGTCTGTGCTGCCTGCAAAAGCTCGAGGACGAGGATGACGGTAGCGTTTACTACACGCGCATCGCCTGCAAGCTGCTCGACCTGAAAAGCTGCCGCTGCACCGATTACAGCAACCGGCGCCAGTTCGTGCCCGACTGCATCCAGCTCACGCCGGGGCAGGCCAACGAGTTCCAGTGGCTGCCGCCGACCTGCGGTTACCGCCTGGTGGCCGAAGGCAAGGATTTGCATCACTGGCATCCGCTGGTGTGTGGCGATCCGGAAATGGTCCACAACGCCGGCATCTCCCAGTCCGGTAACATGCTCAGCGAAAACAGCGTGGCTGAGGATGATTGGGAGGATTACATGATTTTCCGCTCCGGCTGAGTCAGGGCTGAATCAATCGGAGCCGGCCGAGTCATAGGGAATGAACCGCGCTGCGTTAGCCAAGGAACCGTGATGCCCATTCGCTTGAATCTGCTGTTGTCCGTCGTCTTGCTGGCCCTGAGTACGCCACTCTGGGCCGTGCAGAAGGTCGACCTGGATTACCATGTACGTTTTCTGCCCGCGAGCGATCAGGCCGAGGTGCGCCTGACCCTGGAAGAGGGGCAGGCAGTCAGAAGCCTGAGCTTCGACCTCGGTAAAAAGGGCTACTTCAGCGATTTCAAGGCCGACGGCAACTGGCAGCAGCAGGGTGCCGAGCGCGGCACCTGGCAGCCGGCGGCCGGCAAGGCCAGCTTGAGCTACCGCGTGCGCATCAGCCACCCGCGCAAGTCCGGCAGCTTCGATGCGCGGATGACCGAGGACTGGGCGTTGCTGCGTGGCGATGATCTGGTGCCCAGTGCGCGGTTGGAGCAGAAGCACGCCGTCGAATTGGTCTCGCGCCTCGAATTCGAACTGCCTGCAGGCTGGCAAAGCATCGAAACCGGCTGGCCGCGGATCGGCAAGAAGCGCTTTCGTATCGACAACCCCTCGCGGCATTTCGACCGCCCGACCGGCTGGATACTGGCCGGTAAAATCGGTACCCGGCGCAGCAAGCTGGGGGAGACCGAAGTCACCATCGCCGCGCCTATCGGCGCCGGCATGCGGCGGATGGACATCCTCACGCTGCTGACCTTCGTCTGGCCCGAAGTGCAGGCGGTGTTCCCGCGTGACCCGGCCAAGCTGCTGGTGGTCGGCGCCGCTAATCCGATGTGGCGCGGCGGCTTGTCGGCCTCCAACTCCTTATTCATGCACGCCGACCGGCCGCTGGTCAGCGAGAACGGCACCAGCTCCCTGGTGCATGAGCTGGTGCATGTGTTCAGCCGCATCCGCGACACCGACAGAAGCGACTGGATCAGCGAAGGCCTGGCCGAGTATTACGCCATCGAACTGGTGCGCCGTGCCGGTGGCATGAGCGAGGAGCGCTATCAGGCGGTGCGCGCCAACCTGAAGACATGGAGCAGCAAAGTCGGCAGCCTGCGCGGCGAGAGCGTCAGCGGCGCGACCACCGCCCGTGCGGTATTGCTGTTGCAGGAGCTGGACCGGGAAATCCGTCAGCGCACCGAGAACCAACGCTCGCTGGACGATGTCAGCCGTGGCCTGATGCGCCTGGACGTGGTCAGCACCAAGGACTTCATCGAAGTCACCAATGAGCTGATGGCCGAGCCCTCCGAGGTGCTGGATACTGCACTGCTACGTTAAGCGTCGCCGCTTAAGCCTGGACGTCAACGCCGCGCTGGGCGAGGATTCGGCGCACTCCGTCTTCGAGGCTTTCCATGCGTCGTCTACCCTCGCTCACCGCCCTGCGCACGTTCGAGTGCGCCGCCCGCCACGCGCATTTCGGTCGCGCTGCCGCTGAACTCTGCGTGACCGACAGCGCCGTCAGCCACCAGATTCGTCAGCTTGAGGAGCAACTGGGTACCAGCCTGTTCGTCCGCGATGGCCGTCAGGTCAACCCGACGCCGGCGGCACAGCGGTTGTTGCATAGCCTGCAGCAAGCCTTTGAGCTGATTGGCGAGGCCTGCGATGAGCTGCGCGACCCCGGTTCGCAAGCGCAACTGCGTGTCGCGGTTACCGCCGAGCTGGCGCAGAAATGGCTGGTCAGCCGCTTGGCCGACTTCAGCGCACGCTTCCCGCATATCACCCTGCACCTACATGAGCAGGCGCTGGAAGGGCGCGTGCCGGGTAACGATATCGACCTGGCGATCACCTATGGCACCGGCCCGGAAGATGCCAGTGCCTATTTCGTGCGGCCGCTGCCGACCCTGCAGTTCTTCCCCGTGTGCAGCCCCGGCCTGTTCAACCAGGGCGGCTTGAAACAGCCGCGCGACCTGGCGCGGCATTGCCTGCTGCATGACGACCAGGACGGCAAGACCTGGATGGCCTGGCTGACGACCCATGCCGGTGATATCCAGGCCAGTCGCCAGCTCTACTTCCCGCATGCCGGGCTGGCGCTGGAGGCCGCCGCGCAGGGGCAGGGCGTGGCCATGGGCGACAACCTGACGGCCACCGAAGACCTGGCCAGCGGTCGCCTGGTCAGGCCTTTCGCCGCCAGCGTGACCTCGCTTGGGCAGTACGCCCTGGTTTGCGAGCGCATTCGCCTGGAGAAACCGGCGGTATTGCAGTTCGTCGATTGGCTAAGCGATCACCTGGCAAACTCATGAATTGAATTCAAGAGTTCCGCGATAATCGTCATTGGCAGCCCGCCCTGAGCGGCGCGTACTGTCTGGGCATCTCTCCACAACAATAAGAGGTGTTCCATGGCGCGTTCCCTGGCTTCCACTCCCAAGGCCGATGGCTTCCGTCTACCCGGCGAGTTCGAGCGCAAGGCCGGTTGCTGGCTGGGTTGGCCGGAGCGCCCGGATGTCTGGCGCAATGGCGGCAAGCCGGCGCAGCAGGTCTGGGTGCAGATCGCCAGTGCGATTGCCGAGAGCGAGCCGGTGACCATCTGCGCTTCCAGCAGCCAGTACGCCAACGCCCGCCGCCTGCTGCCGGCGCACATCCGCGTGGTGGAAATGAGCTGCAACGACACCTGGTTCCGCGACAGCGGCCCGTGCTTCGTGGTCAACGACGCGACGGGCGAGGTGCGCGGCGTGGACTTCGAGTTCAACGCCTATGGTGGCCTCGACGGCGGCCTCTACTACCCGTGGGACAAGGACGACCAGATCGCGCAGAAGATCCTCGAAATCGAGCGCTTCGACCGCTACCGTGCACCGCTGATCGCCGAGCTCGGCGGCATCCAGGCGGATGGCCAGGGCAGCATCCTCACCACCGAGCAATGCCTGCTCAACCGCAACCGCAATGCCGAGCTGGGCAAGAGCGAGGTGACCAAGCGGCTGACCGACTACCTCGGCGCCGAACAGGTGATCTGGCTGCCGCGCGGCTGCAAGTTCGACGAGACCGACGGCCATGTCGACGACCTGGCCTGCTTCGTGCGCCCTGGCGAGGTGGTGCTGCAGTGGACCGACGAGCGCGACGACCCGCAGTGGGAAATCTACCAGGAGGCCTATGACATCCTGCGCAGTACCCGCGACGCCCGTGGTCGCGAATTGATCGTGCATAAACTGCCGCAACCGCGGGTGCTGGAGTGGACGGCCGAGGAGGCCGCCGGTCTGGACCAGAACGATGGCACCCACCTGCGCCAGGCCGGCACCAAAATTTGTGCCTCCTACATCAACTACTACGCCGGCAACTCGGTGATCGTGTTGCCGCTGTTCGGCGATGCCAACGATCGCGTGGCGCAGGCGACCCTGGCCGAGCTGTTCCCCAAGCACCGGATCGTCGGCATCGACAACTCGCGGGAAATCCTCCTCGGCGGCGGCAACGTCGCCTGCATCACCATGCCGCAGTACGCGGCGGCCACCCACGACTCTGCCACCAACAGCTAGAGGAGCACGGCGATGAACCTTCGTACTTTGCTCACCAGCGCCTGCCTCGGCCTTGCCGCGGCAGGCGCGCAGGCGGCCAGCGACAAGCCCCAGGTCAATCTGTACATCTGGAGTGAATACCTGGCGCCGGACACCCTGGCTACGTTCGAAGCCAAGACCGGCATCCATGTGGTGGCCGATCACTTCGACTCGCTGGAAACCGTCGAGACCAAGCTGCTCACCGGCCACAGTGGCTATGACCTGGTGCTGACCGCGGGCCAGCACCTGACCCGTGCCATCACCAGCGGCGCCCTGCAGCCGTTGGACAAGTCGCAGTTGCCGCACTTCTCCGGGCTCGATCCAGAGTTCGCCAGGCACATGGCGAGCTTCGATCCGGGCAACCGCTACGCCGGGCTGTACGTCTGGGGCACGACCGGCATCGGCTATCAGCAGCAGGCGATCCAGGCGCGGATGGCGGATGCACCCGTGGACAGCTGGTCGATGTTGTTGGACCCGCAAGTGGTGGCGCGTTTCGCCGACTGCGGGGTGAGCTACCTCAACGACCCGAATGAAGTATTCGCCGCCGCCATGCGTTACCTGGGCCTGGACATCAACCGGCAGAATCTGGACGACCTCAAAGCCGCCGAGGCGCATTTGGCGAAGATCCGCCCTTATATCCGCTATTTCGATAACGATCGCAACATCAACGACCTGGCTAACGGCAACACCTGTCTGGCGATGTCCTGGAACGGCAACGTCGCAATAGCCGCCTCCCAGGCCGAACAGGCCGGCAAGCCGTTCAACCTGAAATACCAGATCCCCAAGGAAGGCACCTTGCTCTGGTTCGATGCCATGGTCATTCCCAAGGATGCCCCGCACCCGGAAGCCGCCCTGGCGCTGATGGATCACCTGATGACTCCGGAAATCATCGGCGCTATCACCAACACCATCTATTACGCCAACGCCGTGCCGGCGGCGGCCAAGACGGTCGATGCGGCGATCCTCCACGACCCCGGCACTTACCCGCCACAAGCGGTGCGCGCCGCGCTCTATACCAAGAACGACAATGCTCGCGAGTTCAATCGCGCGCTGACCCGGGCTTTCAGCCGGTTGAAGTCGGGGCTATGAAGGCGGACGGGCGGGGCCGGGTGGGCTGCTCGCCCGTAGGGTGGATTAGCCGCGCAGCGGCGTAATCCAGCGTGTCGCGAAAAAACCAACAACCCGCACAAGGCGAGGGTTCAAGCAAAACCGGAGCATGTCGATCAGGCGGTTCGCGGTGGAAGCCCCTTCGGGGATTCCACCCTACGATCTGACCCGGGCTTTCAGTAGGGTGGATTAGCCGCGCAGCGGCGTAATCCAGCGTGTCGCGAAAAAACCAACAACCCGCACAAGGCGAGGGATTTAAGCAAAACCGGAGCATGTCGATCCGTCATACGGCCATCTTGAACGCTTCGCCAGCAAGCCGGCTCCTGCGGACCTGCGCCAACCTAGCGTGAAAACTGCGGGCCGGACTTGGTGTTCAGGCCCTTGGCCAGGCGGTCGTAGAGCACCACATTGACCGTCGCCGCGAGGTTCATGCAGCCGGTGGTGGGGATGTAGATCACTTCTTCGCACCAGGCCAGTACGTCCTTGCCCAGAGAGCCGTCTTCCGGGCCGAAGATGTAGATGGCGCGATCCGGGTGGGTGTATTCGGGTAAGGGTTTGGCCCCTTCGACCATCTCGACCGCGACCGGCGTGCAGCCGAGCGGGATGATCTTCTGCAGATCGTCGATGCCGATCAGCGGAATATCCTGGTGGATCTTCTTGGTGTCGGTGATGAAGTCTTGCGCGCGGGCATAGCGGGTGCCGGTGTAGAACACCGAATTGACCGCGTAGCAACCCGCCGCGCGCATCACCGAGCCAACGTTTTCCGGGGACTTGGGGTTGAATAACCCGATGCAGCTGTACCTTCTGTTCGCCACGTGCGCGTGCTCTTGAAGAAAGCCGCGATTATACGGGCTTTGACGCGACAACGCGGCGCGCGCGCAGGTCGGTAGCCGGGTGGTCGGGCAGGTGATGCGTGCAGGTGGGCGCGGCCTGCACGCAGCGGCAGCTATTCCTTGCTTTTCAGCAGGGCGGCGAGGTCGGCGAAGGCCTTGTGGGTCGATTTCGGCCCTTGCGGGCTGGCGGTGGAGCCTTCGGCGAAATACTGCTGGTCGGTGTAGCGCGAGTGCTCATTGTCGTGACAGAAGAGGCACAGCAACTCCCAGTTGGAGCCATCCTGCGGGTTGTTATCGTGGTTGTGGTCGCGGTGGTGAACGGTCAGTTCGCTCAGGCGCTTGCCGGAAAATTCACGGCTGCAGCGGCCGCAGACATGGGGGTACATTTTCAGGGCTTTGTCCCGGTAGCCGGCTTCACGGCTTCGCTGGGCTTCGGCGATGATGCGGTCGGTCTTGAGGGTTGCCGCCGATTTTTCTGTGCTCATACTGTCACCTGTTAAATCGTCTAATCGCTTGGGTAAAGCTTAACGCTTTCTTTCTTAACGCTGTAGCCCGTAGGGTGGATTAGCCGCGCAGCGGCGTAATCCACCGTTCCGCGAAAAAACCAACGTCCCGCACAGGGCGAGGGGTTCATTCAAAGCCGGAGCATTGTAGTGGTCAAATAATTTCGGACACTGCGATAGGTTGTTTTGCCTGTTCCTGCTCGTAAGCCGTTGGCGGCTGGTAGCCAAGACTCGAGTGCAGACGCACGTTGTTGTAAAAGCCGACGATGTAGTCGGCGATATCTGTCATCGCCTCGGCGTGATTGGCGTAGTCACGCTGCCAGATCCGCTCCATTTTCAGGTTCAGAAAGAAGCGCTCCATCACCGCATTGTCCCAACAGTTACCCTTGCGGCTCATGCTCATCACCAAGCCATGCCGCTCAAGCACGGCCCGATGGGCTGCGCTGGCGTACTGGCTGCCCCGATCCGAATGAACGACCAGTCCCGCAGCGGGCTGGCGTTGCGCAATCGCCATCTGTAACGCCGAGCAGACCAGTTCTGCTGGCATGTTCGGCGCCATCGCCCAACCGACGATCTTGCGCGAGTACAAGTCCATTACCGCGGCCAGATACAGCCAGCCGCTGCGTGTGCGGATATAGGTGATATCGGCGACCCAGGCCAGATTGACCGCTTCAGGATTGAACTGCCGATTCAGAATATTGCCCGCTATCGGCAGGTCATGCTTGCTGTCTGTTGTATGGACAAACTTGCGCTTCCAGGTTGGACGGAGTTGGTGTTGAGCCATCATTCGCCTGACCCGATAGCGCCCCACGTAGACGCCCTGGGCCTTGAGCGCTGCCTGCAAGCGACGGCTGCCGTAAGCCCTACCATTCGCCATGAACAGGGCTTTTAGGGATACGACCACCGGACACGCCTTGATCGGCCGCAGCTGGCGGCTCCGTGCGGCGTAATACCCCGAACGGCTGACCCCGAGCAGCCGGCAGAGCCTTGTGGTCATGGCCTTCTGTTGCTCCTGAGCGATCACGCGATGGATCACTTCATTTCCCGGGCAAAGAAGGCCGATGCTTTTTTTAACAGATCGTTATCCTGTTTCAGCTGACGATTCTCGGCTTCGAGCTGGCGGATCCGCTGCTGCTCGGGTGTCAGCGGTTTACCTATCCCAGGTTGCCCGGATAGCTCTGCTTCGTACTGTTGAACCCAACGACGAACTGCCGTCTCACCAAGATCCATATCCTGGCAGATCTGAGGAATGCTCAGGCCTTGTTCCTTAACCATCTGAACGACTTGCAGCTTGAAGCTGGCGTCGAACCCTCTGCGTTTACGGCTCATACATGACTCCTCTGTCGGTGGATTTTCCACCTATCGAGGTGTCCAGGGAAATTAGACCACCACACATGCCGATCAGGCGATTCGCGGTGGAAGCCCCTTCGGGGATTCCACCCTACAACCCTGGGTCGAGCCAGCCCGTAGGGTGGATTAGCCGCGCAGCGGCGTAATCCACCGTTCCGCGAAAAAACCAACGTCCCGCACAGGGCGAGGGGTTCATTCAAAGCCGGAGCATGCCGATCAGGCGATTCGCGGTGGAAGCCCCTTCGGGGATTCCACCCTACAACCCTGGGTCGAGCCAGCCCGTAGGGTGGATTAGCCGCGCGGCGGCGTAATCCACCGTTCCGCGAAAAAACCAACGTCCCGCACAGGGCGAGGGGTTCATTCAAAGCCGGAGCATGCCGATCAGGCGGTTCGCGGTGGAAGCCCCTTCGGGGATTCCACCCTACAACCCTGGGTCGAGCCAGCCCGTAGGGTGGATTAGCCGCGCAGCGGCGTAATCCACCGTTCCGCGAAAAAACCAACGTTGTGGTGGTCTAATTTCCCTGGACACCTCGATAGGTGGAAAATCCACCGACAGAGGAGTCATGTATGAGCCGTAAACGCAGAGGGTTCGACGCCAGCTTCAAGCTGCAAGTCGTTCAGATGGTTAAGGAACAAGGCCTGAGCATTCCTCAGATCTGCCAGGATATGGATCTTGGTGAGACGGCAGTTCGTCGTTGGGTTCAACAGTACGAAGCAGAGCTATCCGGGCAACCTGGGATAGGTAAACCGCTGACACCCGAGCAGCAGCGGATCCGCCAGCTCGAAGCCGAGAATCGTCAGCTGAAACAGGATAACGATCTGTTAAAAAAAGCATCGGCCTTCTTTGCCCGGGAAATGAAGTGATCCATCGCGTGATCGCTCAGGAGCAACAGAAGGCCATGACCACAAGGCTCTGCCGGCTGCTCGGGGTCAGCCGTTCGGGGTATTACGCCGCACGGAGCCGCCAGCTGCGGCCGATCAAGGCGTGTCCGGTGGTCGTATCCCTAAAAGCCCTGTTCATGGCGAATGGTAGGGCTTACGGCAGCCGTCGCTTGCAGGCAGCGCTCAAGGCCCAGGGCGTCTACGTGGGGCGCTATCGGGTCAGGCGAATGATGGCTCAACACCAACTCCGTCCAACCTGGAAGCGCAAGTTTGTCCATACAACAGACAGCAAGCATGACCTGCCGATAGCGGGCAATATTCTGAATCGGCAGTTCAATCCTGAAGCGGTCAATCTGGCCTGGGTCGCCGATATCACCTATATCCGCACACGCAGCGGCTGGCTGTATCTGGCCGCGGTAATGGACTTGTACTCGCGCAAGATCGTCGGTTGGGCGATGGCGCCGAACATGCCAGCAGAACTGGTCTGCTCGGCGTTACAGATGGCGATTGCGCAACGCCAGCCCGCTGCGGGACTGGTCGTTCATTCGGATCGGGGCAGCCAGTACGCCAGCGCAGCCCATCGGGCCGTGCTTGAGCGGCATGGCTTGGTGATGAGCATGAGCCGCAAGGGTAACTGTTGGGACAATGCGGTGATGGAGCGCTTCTTTCTGAACCTGAAAATGGAGCGGATCTGGCAGCGTGACTACGCCAATCACGCCGAGGCGATGACAGATATCGCCGACTACATCGTCGGCTTTTACAACAACGTGCGTCTGCACTCGAGTCTTGGCTACCAGCCGCCAACGGCTTACGAGCAGGAACAGGCAAAACAACCTATCGCAGTGTCCGAAATTATTTGACCACTACACGTCCCGCACGGGGCGAGGGGTTCATTCAAAGCCGGAGCATGCCGATCAGGCGATTCGCGGTGGAAGCCCCTTCGGGGATTCCACCCTACAACCCTGGGTCGAGCCAGCCCGTAGGGTGGATTAGCCGCGCAGCGGCGTAATCCACCGTTCCGCGAAAAAACCAACGTCCCGCACAGGGCGAGGGGTTCATTCAAAGCCGGAGCATGCCGATCAGGCGATTCGCGGTGGAAGCCCCTTCGGGGATTCCACCCTACAACCCTGGGTCGAGCCAGCCCGTAGGGGGGATTAGCCGCGCAGCGGCGTAATCCACCGTTCCGTGGTTTGGAGTTTTTCCGCAATCCAGATGGTATGTCGGGTGCCTTTATTGCCGTGGGCATAGACCTGGACTTCCTCGACCTTGAAGCCGGCCTTGCGCACTTTTTCCGAGAACTTGCGGTCGGCACTGGCCGACCACACTGCCAGGATGCCGGCAGGGCGCAGCGCTTTGTGGCAGGCATTCAGCCCGTCCAGCGAGTAGAGCCAGCTATTGCCCTTCTGGGTCAGGCCTTCGGGGCCGTTGTCGACATCCAGCATGATCGCATCGAAGCCCTGCGGCTCGGCCTGCAGCACCTGGGCTACGTCGATGGCGCGCACTTCGGCGCGTTTATCCAGAATCGGCAGGCCGGCCTTGGCGCCGAGCGGCCCGCGATTCCACTCGATCACCCCCGGCACCAGTTCGGCCACCAGCACCTGCGCGTTGTCGCCGAGGTGCTTGAGTGCCGAGGCGAGGGTGAAGCCCATGCCCAGCCCGCCGATCAGCACGCGTGGCGCGGGGCGGTGGGCGACTTTCTTGCAGGGGATCTCGGCCAGGGCATCTTCCGAGCCGTGCATGCGGGTGTTCATCAACTGGCCGCCGTCGCCACCCTTGATCTTGATCACGAAGTCCTCGCCGTATTCGAACAGGCACAGCGCGCCGCCGTTATTGGGGATCTCTGCGGTGTCGAGCAATACATAGCGCTTCATGGCGGTCTCGGGATTGGCGGTTGGTCGCTGGGGTGGAGCGAAGGGATGCGGGCAATGCGTCGCGGGTGCATAGTCTAACGTGCCTGCTCGGCCGGCGATGCAGGGCATCGTCGACGTCCGGCACTCTGTTGTTTGGCCACTGTCCAACGCCAGCGCCGCTTCGGCGCGTTAGGAGGCCCGTGATGCGAACCCGGATTCTCGCGACCGTCAGCTTCGCCATGGTCTGCATGACGGGCGCTTATGCCCAGGCGCCCCCGTGCAGTCCGGCACCCGGTTCACCGGGTACGGCCACGCCCAACCCGTACCAGCAAGTGGTACCGCGCAATGTGCCAAACATGGCGCCCAGTCGCCCGCCACTGCTGAACAACGACAGCCGTCGCCTGCCGCGAGCCGATTCGGTCAACCCGCGGGATAAGCCTATCCCGCTGTTGGAGGAGCAGGTGCAGCGCAATAGTAAGGGG
Source organism: Pseudomonas sp. KH_027 (assembly GCF_057838565.1). Taxonomy (NCBI): domain Bacteria; kingdom Pseudomonadati; phylum Pseudomonadota; class Gammaproteobacteria; order Pseudomonadales; family Pseudomonadaceae; genus Pseudomonas; species Pseudomonas sp. KH_027. The sequence goes on along the minus strand of NZ_CM174470.1, from coordinate 3,396,312 downwards.
GTACCGGTTGAGCGAAATCCTGAAAGGGACGACTGAGGCCCGGTATTGCAAAAAAGCGCGGCGGTGCCAAGGGTTGAACGGGCAGCGTACGCTCGCCGCGCGATCCCTGAGCGTTAAGCCGCGGTGCATTGTGGGTGGCGTAAATCGTGCCTACCCCTTCAGGTTCCCCATTGGTGCGTTGAGCGGTTACTTGAACAGGACGTGACTGGACAGACCCTGCTGTTCCAGAATCTTGCGCAGATGCTTGAGTGCCTTGACTTGGATCTGTCGTACTCGCTCACGGGTCAAGCCTATTCTCTGGCCGATCTGCTCCAGGGTGCAGCTTTCATGGCCGCGCAGGCCAAAGCGTTGCACCACCACCTCGCACTGTTTGTCAGTCAGCTCCGACAGCCACTGGTCGATGCTCTGCAATAGATCATCGTCCTGCAGAAGTTCGCAGGGATCCGTCGGTCGGTCGTAGGTCAGGGTGTCGAGCAGGGTGTCTTCGCTATCCGGGCCCAGGCACGCATCGGTGGAGGTTACCTGCTGATTCAGGCCTAGCATGTGCCTGACCTTGTCCACCGGCTTCTCCAGCAGCTTGGCGATCTCCTCGGCCGAGGGTGCGTGGTTGAGTGTGATGGTCAGTTCGCGGGCGGCATGCAGGTAGCGGTTGAGCTCTTTGACCCGATGAATGGGCAAACGGATGCTGCGGGTTTGCTTCATCAGCGCACACTCGATGGTTTGGCGAATCCACCAGACGGCATAAGTCGAGAAGCGGCGGCCAAACTCCGGGTCGAACTTCTCCACGGCATGGATCAGACCAAGGTTGCCCTCTTCGATCAGGTCGAGCAGGGGCAAGCCACGGTTGACATAGCGACGAGCGACCTTCACCACCAGGCGCAGGTTGCTTTCGATCAGGCGCCGGCGTCCGGCCGGATCACCCTTCTGTGCCAGGCGCGCGCAGCGCACTTCCTCTTCCGGGCTAAGCAAGGGCGAGAAACCGATCTCCTTGAGATACAGCTGAGTGGCGTCGAGCGCATGGGTACAATCCAGGCACTTGTGTTGCCGCACAGGGCCTAAGTGCTTGGTTTGGTCCTGGGTCCGTTTGTCCTTTTCGGTGAGGTTCGGCAGTAACAGGTGCATGACGACCACGCTTCGATAGCAGTTGGTAAGCGCAGCCTAAGTGGGCACCGGTATGCCGAGGTTGATTTGCGTCAAGGAAAGGTCTTTGATTTGATCAATTTTTGATCAGGTGGAAAGGCGTGGCGTCAGCCATGCAACCCGGGGGAGACCCGGATTACATGGATGGCAGCCCTGAGTTGCGTTCAGCTTAAGTCCAACACCTTCAGCAAGAACCCATACTCCAGCGCCACATCCTTCAAGCCCTGGTAGCGCCCGCTCATGCCACCATGCCCGGCGCCGAGGTCGGTCTTGAGCAGCAGCAGGTTGCGGTCGGTCTTGCTGGCGCGCAGTTTCGCCACCCACTTGGCCGCTTCCCAGTACTGCACGCGGCTGTCGTTGTAGCCGGCGACGGCGAGAATGGCCGGGTAGGGTTGGGTCGCGACGTTTTCGTAGGGCGCATAGCCTTTGATCCGCGCGTACACCGTGGGCTCGCGGGGGTCGCCCCATTCGTCGTATTCGGTGACGGTCAGCGGCAGGTCGGGGTTCTGCATGGTGTTGAGCACATCGACGAAGGGCACTTCGGCAATTGCCGCAGCGAACAGTTCCGGGCGCTGGTTGAGCACCGCACCGATCAGCAGGCCACCGGCGCTGCCGCCGCTGATCGCCAGCTGCTGCGGGCGGGTATAGCCCATGGCGATCAGGTGTTCGGCGCAGGCGATGAAGTCGCTGAAGGTGTTGGTTTTGTGTTCCAGTTTGCCGGCGCGGTACCAGGCTTCGCCCAGTTCGCCACCGCCGCGCACATGGGCGATGGCGAAGACGAAACCGCGCTCCAGCAGGCTCAGGCGGGCGTGGGAGAACCAGGGGTCGAGGCTTTCGCCGTAGGCGCCGTAGCCGTAGAGATACAGTGGCGCGGGTCGGCCGAGGACTTCACGCCGGGCCACCAGGCTGATGGGCACCTGGGTGCCGTCGGCGGCGGTGGCCCACAGGCGTTGGCTGACATAAGCATCGGCGTCGAACGGGCCTTCCACCGGGGTTTCTTTCAGTACTTTTTGTTCACCGCTGCGCAGGTGTAACTGGCGTACCTGGGCTGGGCGATTCAGCGCCTCGTAGCGCAGGCGGATGACCGCGCTGTCGAACTCCAGGCTGTCCTGCACATGCAGGCTGTAGGCGGCGTCCGGAAGTTGCACGCGTGCCGGTGCCTGGCCTTGGGCGTGGACTTCGATGATCGGCAGGCCGCCTTCGCGCAGGCTGAGGATGATGGCATTGGCGTTCAGGCTGACGCCTTCGAGCATCACCGCCTCGTCGTGGGCGATCAGCGCTTGCCAGTCGGCGCGCTGCGGCGTACTGGCGCTGCTGGCCCGGTACAGGGCGAAGTTGATGCCGGTCTGGTTGCTGCGGATCAGCCAGGCCCAGTCGCCCTCATGCTTGCCGTGGTCGACGTAATATTCGTGCCCCTCTTCGCGGGGGGCCAGGCAGCTGAAGTCGGCGTGTGGCGTATCGGCGTCGAGCACCCAGGTTTCGCTGGTGGTCTTGCTGTTGAGCAGCAGCACCAACTGGCGCTCGGAGCTGCTGCGGTAGCAGTTGAGGAAGAAGCGCCCGTCCGGCTCATCGAACACCAGTTCGGCGCTGACGTTGCCCAGGGTGTGTCGATAGAGCTTGTGCGGGCGATGGGTGTCGTCCAGTTCGCCGAAGAACAGGGTCTGGCTGTCGTTGGCCCAGGTCAGGCTGCCGTCGCAATCGGCGAAGGGCAGGGCGCTGATCTGGCCGCTGGCGAGTTCCTTGACGTACAACTGGTAGATTTCGTCGCCGCTGGTGTCCAGGCTGTAGGCCAGGCGCGCGTGATCCGGGCTGATGGCGAAAGCGCCGAGGGAGAGAAAGCCGCCATCGGCCAGCGCGTTGGGGTCGAGCAGCAGCTCTTCCTGGCTTTCGTCGACCTGATTCGAGTCGTCCGCCGGTCGCGGGCAGCGGTAATGCCGCGAATACTCGTCGCCGGCAGTGGTGCGGGTGTAATACAGGTAGGGACCCCAAGGCGAGGGCAGCGACAGGTCGGTTTCGCGGATGCGCCCTTTGATTTCCTGAAACAGCATCTCGCGCAGCTCGCTCTGATCCGCCAGTTGCGCGTCCAGGTAGGCGTTTTCGGCCTTGAGGTGCTCGAGCACTTGCTCCGTGTCGCGGTTTTCCAGCCAGCGGTAGGGGTCGTTGCCGTTCTCTATTCGGGCGATGGGGGCTTGCGACATGCTGTCACTCCAGAGCGGATGCGGCCGACGGCGAGCGCGCCTGGCCGGCGAAAAGCCGTTATCATAAGCGCCCCTTTGTCAGCCCCGCCACGAACACTCATGACCGAGAACGACTATCTGCTCGCTTGGGCCGCCTACGCAATCGCAGCGCTGGGCTGTCTGTTGGTCTGGTTCCGCCTGACCAGCTGGATGTGGCGCTACCTGCGCGAGCCGCTGCGGCTGGTGGTCGCGGTGCTGCTGCTGACGCCGACCATCATCGAGCCGACCAAGGAGCTGTTCGCTCCGGCCATCGCCATCACCGCCCTCGACCTGCTGTTCAAGGTCGGTAACAACGCCTGGCGGGCGGTGGCGGATCTGGCGATGTATGGCTTGATCGCCCTTACCCTCTACCTGCTGTTTGCGGCTGTGCGCTGGCCCATCGAACGCTGGTGGAAGGCGCGTAACAGCCAACCGGCGCCGATCGCCGAGGACGAGCCGACCCTGCGTGAGGTGATGGAGCACGATCAGGCGCCGCAAGTGGATACCCGTCTGGATCAGAGCGGCGCCCGCCGCTTTCGCATCGAGCCACGGCTGTAAGCTTGCGTAGGGCCGATAGCGTCTAGCGTTATCCGCCCTGCATTCGATCTTGCGCCTACCCGCCGAGCCGTTCAGCATGGCTCACCTGCGATTAGGAGAGCCCATGGATTGCGTGTTCTGCGCCATCGCGGCCGGTCAGCTACCGGCCCATCAGCTATTTGAGGACGAGCACTTTCTCGTCATCCTCGACATCTACCCCTTGCGCCCGGCCCATGTGCTGATCGTAAGCCGTGAGCACGCGCCTTATTTGAGCGATCTGTCTGGCGCCGCCCGCGAGCATTTACTGGCCCTGGCTGAGCGTATGACGCGTGCGTTGCGTGGCGCGGGCTATGGCAGTGAAGGGATTAATCTACTGATCAATGACGGACCGGCGGCCAATCAGCATGTGCCGCACCTGCATGTGCATTTGATTCCGCGCCGTTCGGGTGATCTGCCCGGCGGAGTCTGGCGAGCGCTGACCCGTTTTCTGCCGTTGGGGCGCCAGTCGCTGCAGGCCCGTTTGGATGCGGAAGCTGGGTTATTGCGTAACGCCTTGAAGCGGGAATTTTGAGCCATGTGTGAATTACTGGGCATGAGTGCCAATGTGCCTACCGATATCGTCTTCAGCTTTACCGGGCTGATGCAGCGTGGCGGCGGTACCGGCCCGCACCGCGACGGTTGGGGCATCGCTTTCTACGAAGGCCGTGGTTTGCGGCTGTTCCAGGACCCCGCGGCGAGCGTCGACTCGGAAGTGGCCAAGCTGGTGCAGCGCTACCCGATCAAGAGCGAAGTGGTGATCGGTCATATCCGCCAGGCCAATGTCGGCAAGGTCTGCTTGTCCAATACCCATCCGTTCGTCCGTGAGTTGTGGGGACGCAATTGGTGTTTTGCCCATAACGGCCAGCTGGCGGACTTTCGGCCGACCCCGAGCTTCTACCAGCCGGTTGGCGATACCGATAGCGAGGCGGCCTTTTGCGATCTGCTCAACCAGATCCGCACGGCCTTTCCGGTGCCGGTCGAGGTGGAGATGCTGTTGCCGGCCTTGGTGCGTGCCTGCGCCGACTACCGCAGCCAGGGGGTGTTCAACTGCCTGCTGAGCGACGGCGACTGGTTGTTCGCTTTCTGTTCGAGCAAGTTGGCGCAGATTACCCGGCGTGCGCCTTTCGGCCCGGCGCGGTTGAAAGATGTCGATGTGATCGTGGATTTTCAGGCGGAAACCACGCCAAATGATGTGGTTACGGTGCTGGCCACCGAGCCATTGACCGAAAACGAGAGCTGGACGCTGTACCAGCCGGGTGAGTGGAGCCTGTGGCGACGCGGCGAATGCGTGGCCCAGGGGCGCAGTTAAGGAGACGCAATGTTTAGAAGTTATCTGCGGTTGGTGGTGTTTGCCCTGGGTTTATTGGTGGGCGTGCAGGTACCGGGCTTTATCAACGCTTACGGCCAGCGCATCGAGGCCCATCGCCTGGAGTCGGAGCAGGGCCTGACCGGCTTTCGCGAGACCGCCAGGAACTTCTTCAAGGGCGATCTGGACGCGTTGGTGGCGCATTACCGTGCCAGCGACGACCCGGTTTTCGCCAGCGATGCCAACAGCCTGAGCCTGCTGCTCAGCCGCGCCCGCCTGCTCGATAATGAGTGGCTGGCCATGCAGGGCCCCTGGTACGCCAAGGCCTGGCATGTGGTCTTTGCCGCCAATCCCGAACTGTTCGATGAGACTTACCAGGGCTACAGCTACCAGGTGATGCTGGCGCCGGAGGTGATCGCCTGGGGCATCGCCTGCGCCTTGCTACTGGCCTGGCTGGTGGAATGCCTGGCGTTGGGCGCCGGCTGGACCCTGGGCGTCAATCGCAAGCACAAAATCATCCAGCATGAGCAGCGGCACTGGCGCTGAGCGCTCGACCGGCTCTTGTGGGAGCGGCTTCAGCCGCGATTGCCGATAGAAGTTTCGCGGCTGAAGTCGCTCCCACGAATAAAAAAACGGGCCTTTGAGGGGCCCGTTTTGGGTGCGGCGGGGGGTTACTTGGACAGAAACTTCATCCCGTCTTCCAGTCCGCGCAAGCTCAGGGGGTACATCTGGTCCTCCAGCAGGTCGCGGACGATGTTGGTCGAGGCGGTGTAGTTCCAGGTGTCCTTGGGGTAGGGGTTGATCCAGATAAGTTTCTTGTACTTCTCGCGAAAACGCTGCAGCCAGACGTAGCCCGGCTCCTCGTTCCAGTGCTCGACGCTGCCACCGGCCTGGGTGATCTCGTAGGGCGCCATGGCGGCGTCGCCGACGAACACCACCTTGTAGTCGGCACCGTACTTGTGCAGCAGGTCCTGGGTGGAGAAGCGCTCCGAGGTGCGCCGCAGGTTGTTCTTCCACACCGACTCGTAGACGAAGTTGTGGAAGTAGAAGTACTCCAAATGCTTGAACTCGGTCTTGCAGGCCGAGAACAGCTCTTCGCAGACTTTGACGTGGGCATCCATCGAGCCGCCGATGTCGAACAGGATCAGCAGCTTTACGTTGTTGCGCCGCTCCGGGCGCATCTGGATGTTCAGCAGGCCGCCATCGCGGGCGGTGAAGTCGATGGTGCCGTCCAGATCCAGCTCGTCCTGCGCGCCCTGGCGGGCGAACTTGCGCAGGCGGCGCAGGGCGACCTTGATATTGCGGGTGCCGAGCTCGACCTGGTCGTCGAGGTTCTTGTACTCGCGCTGATCCCAGACCTTGACCGCCTTGCCTTGGCGCTTGCCGGCGTCGCCGACGCGGATGCCTTCCGGGTTGAAACCGCCGGAGCCAAACGGGCTGGTGCCGCCGGTGCCGATCCATTTGTTGCCGCCTTCGTGGCGTTCCTTCTGTTCTTCGAGGCGTTTCTTGAATTCTTCGATCAGCTTGTCGAGGCCGCCGAGGGATTCGATCTTGGCGCGCTCCTCATCGGTCAGCGAGCGTTCGAATTCCTTGCGCAGCCACTCATCGGGGATCAGGGCCTCGATGTGCTGATTGAGGTTTTCCAGGCCTTTGAAGTAGGCGCCGAACGCCCGGTCGAACTTGTCGAAATGCCGCTCGTCCTTGACCAGGATGGTGCGCGACAGGAAGTAGAACTCGTCCATGTCGGCGAACACCACGTTGTGTTTCAACGCGTTGATCAGGTCCAGCAGCTCGCGCACCGAGACCGGAACCTTGGCGGCGCGCATTTCATTGAACAGGTTGAGCAGCATGGCGATGCTCCAATGGATATTCCGTAGGGTGGATTAGCGCAGCGTAATCCACCAATGCCGCCGCAGGCGGCACCTGGCGGTGCCTGGCGGTGCCGGTGGTGGATTACGCCGCTACGCGGCTAATCCACCCTACGGGTCTTGCGAATGACATGTCCTCTCCGAAGGGGAGAGGGGAGAAAATCAGCGACTGGCGCGGCGGCTCATGAAGGCCAGGCGCTCCAGCAACTGCACGTCCTGTTCGTTCTTCACCAGGGCGCCAGCCAGCGGCGGGATGGCTTTGGTCGGATCGCGTTCGCGCAGCACGGCTTCGCCGATGTTGTCGGCCATCAGCAGTTTCAGCCAGTCGACCAGTTCCGAGGTCGAGGGCTTTTTCTTCAGGCCCGGCACCTTGCGCACGTCGAAGAACACATCCAGCGCCTCGGCCACCAGGTCCTTCTTGATGTTCGGGTAATGCACGTCGACGATCTTCTGCAGCGTGGTGCGATCCGGGAAGGCGATGTAGTGGAAGAAGCAGCGACGCAAGAAGGCGTCCGGCAGCTCTTTTTCGTTGTTCGAGGTAATGATGATGATCGGGCGCTTTTTCGCCTTGATCGTCTCGTTGGTCTCGTAAACGTAGAACTCCATCTTGTCGAGTTCTTGCAGCAGGTCGTTGGGGAACTCGATGTCGGCCTTGTCGATTTCGTCGATCAGCAGGATCACCCGCTCCTCGCTCTCGAACGCTTCCCAGAGCTTGCCCTTCTTGATGTAGTTGCGAACGTCGTGAACCTTGTCGCTATCGAGCTGTGAATCACGCAAGCGACTGACCGCGTCGTACTCGTACAGACCCTGGTGCGCCTTGGTGGTGGACTTGATGTGCCAGGTGATCAGCTTGGCACCGAAGGATTCGGCCAGCTGCTCGGCGAGCATGGTCTTGCCGGTGCCGGGCTCACCCTTGACCAGCAGCGGGCGTTCCAGGGTGATGGCGGCATTCACCGCGAGTTTTAGATCGTCGGTGGCGACGTAAGCCTGGGTGCCTTCGAACTTCATCGGAAAATCCTCGAACGGTAACGCCTGGGCCGAAACCCGGCGGTTCAGTATTGGTAGATAGCGACTATAACGCGCAGGCCGCCTGACTGTGAACGCAGACGGGGCATTCAGTCACTGAATGGGCAGTCATCCGGTCGCTGCTCAGCGGGATCGGGGTGCTGCCGTGGCGCTGCGCTCGCAACGGCTATCGAACGCCTGGATGTGGCTTGCGGCTGGACGGTGATCGCCTCGCAGCTTAGGCTGGAGAGCTCGCGCACCGACAAGAGACACAGGATCATGAGCCGCATTTTCGCAGACAACGCCCAGTCAATCGGTAATACACCGTTGGTGCTGATCAACCGTCTCGGCCCGAAGGGCGTGACTATCCTGGCCAAGATCGAGGGCCGCAACCCGGCCTATTCGGTCAAGTGCCGGATTGGCGCCAGCATGGTCTGGGATGCCGAAGAGCGTGGCGTGCTCAAGCCGGGCATGACCATCGTCGAGCCCACCTCCGGCAACACCGGCATCGGCCTGGCCTTCGTCGCCGCGGCGCGGGGCTATAAGTTGCTGTTGACCATGCCGGCGTCCATGAGCCTGGAACGGCGCAAGGTATTGAAAGCCCTCGGCGCCGAGCTGGTCCTGACCGAGCCGGCCAAGGGCATGAAGGGCGCCATCGACAAGGCCGCGGAAATCGCCGCTTCCGATAGCGGCAAATACTTCCTGCCGCAGCAGTTCGAGAACCCGGCCAACCCCTCTATCCACGAGAAAACCACCGGTCCGGAAATCTGGAACGACACCGACGGCGCGATCGATGTGCTGGTGGCTGGCGTCGGCACCGGTGGCACCATCACCGGGGTGTCGCGCTATATCAAGAATACCTGCGGCAAACCGATCCTATCGGTGGCGGTGGAGCCGATCGGCTCTCCGGTGATCACCCAGGCGCTGGCGGGTGAAGAGATCAAGCCGAGCCCGCACAAGATCCAGGGCATTGGCGCCGGTTTCGTGCCGAAGAACCTCGATCTGGCGATGGTCGACCGGGTCGAGTTGGTCAGCGACGACGAGGCCAAGGCCATGGCGCTGCGGTTGATGCGCGAGGAAGGCATCCTCTGTGGCATTTCCTGCGGTGCGGCGATGGCGGCCGCGGTGCGCCTGGCCGAACGCCCGGAAATGCAGAGCAAGACCATCGTGGTGATCCTGCCCGACTCTGGCGAGCGTTACCTGACCAGCATGCTGTTCAGCGATATGTTCAGCGAGCAGGAACTGGTGCAGTAAGGCCGGGTGCGGGCTGGACCGCGCTCGCTGTTCGGCTCACGCCTTGGCGGGGTTCGCCTCCACCTTCGGCGTGCTCGGCCGCACGACCAGCCACAGCGCCAGCCCGATCAGTACGCCACCGTAGACGTAGGCCCAGGACAGTTGTTCGTCGAGCAATAGCACACCCCAGAACACCCCGAAAGGCGGAATCAGAAAGGTCACGGTGGTCGACTTGACCGGGCCGATGTCGCTGATCAGACGGAAATACAGCACATAGGCGTAAGCGGTGCAGACCAGCCCCAGGCCCGCCAGTGACAGCCACACCGTGCTGCCGCCCCAGCTGGCCGGCGGCTGGCTGATGCTGGAGTAGGCGAACAGCGGCAGCAGGCACAGGGTTGCGCCGAACATGCTGCCGCAGGCGGCCAGACGGTTATCCAGGCCATTCGGACCGAGCCAGCGACGGGTGAGAAAGCCGGCAAACCCGTAGCAGGTGGTGGCGATCAAGCAGGCCGCGGCGCCCCACAGCAGTTGCGCATCGAACGCCACGGGCCCGGTCCGGGTCAGCAGACCGACGCCCAGCAGCCCTAGCAACACGCCACCGGCTTTGCTCGGGGTCAGGCCCTCGGCGAAAAACAGCGCGCCGATCATCACGCCCATCAGTGGCGTGGTCGCGTTGAAAATCGCCGAGTAGCCGGCCGGTAGCACCTGGGCCGCGGCGCAATAGAGGGCGGCGGGAATTCCCGAGTTGATCACCCCGAGCAGCAGGCAGTATTTGAACTTGCCGCGGAAATCCCAGCTCACCCGCAGCACCAGCAGGATCGCCACCAGGCCGACAGCCGCCAGCGAGACACGGAAAAAGGCGCTCGGCAGTGGGCCGAGCACCGGCACGATGATCCGCATGAACAGGAAGCTGGCGCCCCAGATGGCGGCGAGTAGCAATAAGCGGACGTAATCGACGGGTCTCACGGCAATCTCCAGGCCTGCAACGGAGGCGAGAGTGTTGCCGGGTCACCGGGTTAAGGCAATCCGAAAAACGCTTTCAAACTCGCGGCCGATGCGGCTTATCAGAGGGCTGCTCCCCTCATCCGGCTTTACCCCAGGCATCGACGCCCACGCTGCTGGCGCTTATCGCCAGGCGCACGGCCTTCCTCGATGGTCCAGCAACGCCCGCCGGCTACGCCGGCGGAGTTTCACTCAGGCCTCTTGGGTACGTTCAGGCGGCACGGCAAGGGCGGAGGTCTTGGCCACCAGGTAATAGTGGATGCCTGGCACCAGCAGACCGACGATCCAGGAAATATCGATACCGCCGAATTGCGCGACCATCGGCCCGGTGTAGAAGTGGGTGTCGACGAAGGGCAGTTGGACCAATACACCGGTGACATACACGCTGATCCCCAGCACGTTCCAGCGCCCGTAGCGGCCATTGGGGTCCGACAGCGCCTGCACGTCATAACGCTCCTTGTTGATGAAGTAGTAGTCAACCAGGTTGATCGCACTCCAGGGCGTGAAGAAGGTCAGCAGGAACAGGATGAAGAACTTGAACGCACTCAGAAACGAGTTCTGGCCGAGCAGAGCGAGAGCGGTGGACGCGCCGACTATCGCCAGCACGAACAACATGCGCTGCACGGCGGAGATCTGCAGGCGGCCGCGGAAGCCACTGATGACGGTGGCCATGCACATGAAGCTGCCATAGGCGTTGAGGGTGGAAACCGTGACCTTGCCGAGCACCACGCTCAGATACAGCAGAGCGGCCATCACCCCGGTGCTGCCCAGCCCGACTATGGTGGCCACTTCATGGCCGCGAAAATTCGTGCCGGCCAACGCCGCCGCGAACACCCCCAGCACCATCGAGGCCTGGGCGCCCAGCACGGTGCCGAGGCCGACGGCGGTGAAGGTCTTCCAGGATGAGGTCTTGCTTGGCAGGTAACGCGAATAGTCGGCCACATAGGGGCCGAAGGCGATCTGCCAGGATGCCGAGAGGGACACCGCCAGCAGGAAGGAACGCCAGTCGAAGTGGCGGTTCTCCAGCAGCAGGCCGATATCGTTGAGCGTCATCAGGCGGGTGAACAGGTAAGCGAAGGCAAGGATGCCGAGCACACTGGTGACCTTGCCGACCAGATGGATGACCCGATAACCGAACATGGTCAGGAACGCGATGCAGGAGGCGAAGATCAGGATGCCGACGCTGTCGCTGACCTCGATCAACTGGGCGATGGCCTGTCCCGACAATACCGCGCCGGTGGCGCTGAAGCCGAGGTACATCAGGCACACCAGCACAATCGGGATGGCCGCGCCGTAGACCCCGAACTGCACGCGGCTGGAGATCATCTGCGGCAGCCCGAGCTTGGGCCCCTGCGCGGCATGCAGGGCCACCACCGCGCCGCCGAACAGCTGGCCGACCAGCAAGCCGATCAGCGACCAGAACACGTCGCCGCCCAGCACCACGGCCAGGGCGCCGGTGACTATCGCAGTGATCTGCAGGTTGGCGCCGAGCCAAAGGGTGAACTGGCTATAGAGGCTGCCATGGCGCTCGGCCTCGGGGATGTAATCGATCGAGCGGGTCTCGATCAGAGGGTTTCGCTGCGGACTGTCGTTGACCTGGGTCATTGCGGTGTGCTCCTCGGGAGGCAGGCTGATGTTCTTGTTTTTGTCGTGTGGGCTTGCGAACCACTGGCCAGTCGGCCTTGCGCGCCTGCCGCCGATGGCTACGCCTGCGCGATCCAACGTCGCCGCGCAACGGATCTCGAATGTGGCGCTGGCGCGCGGAGTGCTGGGGGGAATGCGTATCCGCGGCGGACTTCAACGCCGCCTGGCGCACGTCGCGCACAGTGGTGCTGTCGCCCGGTTAGAAGGTCTTGCTGGCGCTGGCCACCAACGTCGCGCCGCACAGGTCGTCGAAACCCATAAAGCTTTGGCACTCGGTTTTCGACAGGTCGGTGTCGATGTAGCTCAGGCCCCAGGTCACGCCGATCAGGTCGCGGCTCAGTTTGATTTCCCAGTTGCGATAGTCGGGGCGGCTGCTGCCGTCGTCGCTGAAAAATACGTCGTCCTTGTAGTCGACGTATTCGTAGCGGGCTTCGAAGCCGATGTCGGCCGGCAGCTGGGTGCGGTAGCCAATAAAGGCCGAGGCCAAGTCCTCGTCCTGATCGCCCGTGTGAAAATTGCCGTCCTCGTCCTCGTAGTCCGGGCCTTTTACGTTGCTGACGTATTTGCCGCCGAGCAGCACGCCGTAGATATCCAACGTGGCCTGCACATCGCTCTGGTTGAACTGGCTTTCGCGTGGGAATTCATACTGGGTGTAGAAGGTGTCGAGGCTGATGTCATCCGTCATTTGCCAGTAGTAACCGGCGTAGTACTCGATTTCCTGGCGGGTCTTGGACTCATAACCGAAGTCGACGTTGGAGGTCCACACGCCGGCATACAGACCGCTGACATGGCTGAGCACGATATTCAATTGGCCGGCCGGGTCGCCTTGGGTTTGCGAAAGGCCGCTGGCACGGTAATCGCTGATGATCGTGGGGGTGATGCTGAGGGTGAACTGATCATTCAGTTCGATCGCCTGGGTGCTGCACAGCGGTGCCAGAGCCAAAGTGGCAAGGGCGAGAGTCGGTAGCGCTTTCATGCAAATTTCCCTGTTGTTGTGAGTATGTGGGCAGATTCGGGCAAGGCTTTGCCGAGCCCCTCGCAGAGCGAGGAGCCGGGCTGTTCAGGCGCAGCGAGTGGGGTGATGGTCAGGACGCGGGGGCGTAGACCTGCTTGCCGGCGAAAAAGGTGCGCAGCACTTGGGTGTCGAACAGGTCCTTTTCGCTGACGTTGAAGACATCGCGGTCGAGGACGATCAGGTCGGCCTGTTTGCCGGGCGCCAGGGAGCCGATCTGCTGCTCCAGACGCAGGGCCTTGGCCGCGTTGAGGGTGTAGGCGTAGAACATGCTTTCGCGGTCAATGCTCTCGGCGCTATTGAGCACCCCGAGCGGGCCCTTGCGGGTGCTGGCCTGGGCGATGGCGTTCCACGGGTTGGGGCTGGACACCGGCCAGTCGCTGGCGCCGGCAATGATCGCACCGGCCTGGTGCAGCGAGCGCGCCGGATACTGGTACTGGTAGGCGAAGGCGCTGATATAGGGTTTGACCAACTCTTCCGTGTAGGTCTCGGCGGTGGCCCAGAGCAGTTGCATGGAGGCGATCACACCGAGCTGCTTGAAGCGTGGAAACTCCTTGGGGTTGACCAGTTGCAGGTGGCTGATGCTGTGCGCCACCGGGGTTGGGTTGAGCTTGCGGGCATACTCGAAGCCGTTCAGCGATTCACGCACCGCACGGTCACCAACCGCATGCATGTGCATGATCCAGCCCTGTTTTTCGGCGGCCACCACCAGTTCGCCAAAGTGCGCCGGGTCGATCAGCAGTTCCCCTTGCTTGAGGCTGTTTTTGAATGGGTCGATAACCGCGGCGGTCTGTCCTGGGAACTCCAGAATGCCGTCGGCGAACACCTTGATGCCGGGGAAGCTCAGGTTCGGCACGCCTTGAAACTGCTGCATGACCTTGGCCAGCACGGCTAGATCGGCTGGTTTGCTTTGTGGATGGGTGATCAGCAGGGCGGCGACGTGGGCGCTGAGTTCGCCATCTTCCGCGAGCTTGCGGTAGAGCGGCAGAACACCGAGATCCTGTTCGGTGGGGCGCAACTCGAACAGCGAGTCGCCGTTGCCTGCGTTGGCCGCCGCATCCATCCAGGCGGTGACGCCGTACTGGTTGTTGACCTTCACGGCCTCGCGGGCGGCGTTCAGCATGACCTCTTCGGTGGGCTCGGGGAGCTGGCTACGGACCCGATCCCAGCCGTTTTCAGCTAAATAACCATTGGGTGTGAAGTCGGCTGCGTGACCGATATAGTTGCGCTCTTTCTCCGGCAGGCTTTTTACCAGCGCGGCGTCGATCTTCACGCGCTTGAGCATGGCGTTATTGGCCCAGCCGGTATGGCCGTCAATGCCGTTCAGCACCACGGGTTGCTTGGCCCAGCGGCCCTGGTTGAAGACCTTGCCGAGTTCACGGCTTTGCTCCCAATAGGCTGAGCTGACCCCGGCAATGCTGATCACGTCGGCCCGGCGCGCGTGACCGGCCTGATCCTCGGCGAGGATCCATTGCTCAAGCTCGGGGAGCGGTTTTACTTCGTCATACAGGTTGGAGCCCAGGCTGTCGTAGGCGGCTATCACCGGATGGCTATGGGTATCGATCATGCCCGGCATGAGTACTTTGCCGGCGAGATCGATCTGTTGCGTATCGGCATCGGCCAGGGCCTTGATCTCGGCATCGCTACCGACCTTGAGGATCTTGCCGTTCTCCACGGCCACCGCTTGGGCCAATGGCTGGCCGGGTTCGGCGGTGAAGACCTTGCCGTTGAACAGCAGCAAATCGGCGGCGGCCATGGTTTCCATCGAGGAAAAAGCCAGTGCGACGGCCAACAGGTTTGGAATAAAGCGTTGCATCGGGGCACTCTCTTGTTTTTATTGAGATGTCCGCGAGACTAGCGCCTGGCGCAGGCTGGCAGAACACCGCTGCTGCGCAAAACTTTTTTGCCAAATAGGAAAAGCAACATGGACAAGCTCGGCGCCATGAGCATGTTTGTCGCCACCGCCGAACACGGCAGCTTCAGCCGTGCGGCCGAACAGCTGGGCAAGACACCCTCGGCCCTGACCAAGGCCGTCAGCCACTTGGAGGCCGACCTGGGTGCGCAACTGTTCGAACGCAGCACCCGGCATACGACACTGACCGAAGCTGGCCGGCTCTATCTGGAAACCGTGCGCCAGGTGCTGCAGCGCCTGCATGATGCCGGCGAGGAGATCGGCCAGTTGCAGCACAGCCTGCATGGCAATTTGAAGGTGACCGCACCGCTGGCCTTCGGGCGGGCATTTCTCGATGAGGCCTGTGCCGGTTTCCTCGCCGCCCATCCGCAGATCAAGCTGCGGGTGGACCTGTCCGATGCGTTCGTCGATCTGGTCGAGAGCGGTTATGACCTGGCCTTGCGCGAGGGTCGCAGCGACCTGCCGGGGCTGATCGCCAAGCCGTTGGGGCAGAACCGTATCGTGCTGTGCGCCAGCCCGGCATACCTGGCGGCAAATCCGGCAGCGGTCAGCCCGGAAAACTTCGACCGCCACCAATGGCTGATCTACCGCCATTCGGCACTCGACCAGAGCTACTGGTGGCTCTCCCAGGCCGGGGTGCGCCTGCGTGTGTCCCAGCCGGTGGCGCGCCTGCAGAGCGACAACTATGACCTGCTGCTGGCCAATACCCTGATGGGGGTTGGCCTGTACAGCTGCCCGTTATGGAGTGTGAAGCCTTATCTGGAGCGTGGTCAGTTGCTGCAGGTGATGACGGAGTACGACTTCGACCCGGACGCTTTCGGGCCGTTGATTCTGGCGGTTTACCCCAGCCATCGGCGGGCGACGCGCAAGGTGCAGGCCTTTATCGACTTTCTCGAGCATTTTCTGCGGGCGCAAGGCATCGCCTGACTTTCTCTTGGCGCGGCATCTGGCTAAGCTCGGCGTTCGTTTCCCTGCAGAGACTCTCCTATGCCACAGCAATGGCCAGCCGCCGATATCGCCCGTTTGATCCTCGACGGCTTCGACGACTATCGGGAGCACTTTCGCCAGATCACCGACGGCGCGCGGGCGCGTTTCGAGCAGGCGCAGTGGCAGGAAACCCAGAACGCCTCGGCCGCGCGGATCAATCTGTACGAGGAAAAGGTCAGCGAAGTCGGCGCGCGCCTGCACCAGGCGATCAACGCCGAGGTGCTGCTGGATGTACAGCTCTGGCCCCTGGTGAAAAGCGCCTATATCAACCTGATCGACAGCCGCTTCGACGACGAACTGGCGGAAACCTGGTTCAACTCGATCTTCTGCGGGCTGTTCAGCCACGACTGCATCAGCGATGGCTGCATGTTCATCCACACCACGCGGCCCTCGTTGCGCAGCCATGAGCGTGCCGCGCAAACCCGCAGTTACCAGCCGCAGGTCAACCTGAGCAGCATGCTCGAACAGGTGTTCGCCGATTACCGTTTCAGCGTGCCGTATGAAGACCTGCCGCGCGACCTGCGGCGTCTGGAAACGCAATTGCGCACCAACCTGCCGGACTGGGTGTGCAAGGACCCGGAGCTGTGCATCGAGTTGTTCTCCTCGGTGCTGTATCGCAACAAGGGCGCCTACCTGGTCGGACGCATCTACACCCGCGATGAACAGTGGCCGCTGGTGATCCCGCTGTTGCACCGCGAGGGGCAGGGCGTGCAGATCGATGCGCTGATCACCGACGAGGCGGAGGTGTCGATCATCTTCTCCTTCACCCGTTCCTATTTCATGGTCGATGTGGCGATTCCGGCGGAGTTCGTCGGCTTCCTCAAGCGTATCCTGCCGGGCAAGCACATTGCCGAGCTGTACACCTCGATCGGTTTCTACAAGCACGGCAAGTCGGAGTTCTACCGGGCGTTGATCAACCACCTGGCCAGCACCGACGACCGCTTCATCATGGCCCCCGGCGTACGTGGCATGGTGATGAGCGTGTTTACCCTGCCGGGCTTCAATACCGTGTTCAAGATCATCAAGGACCGTTTCTCGCCGTCGAAGAACGTCGACCGCGCCACGGTGATCGAGAAATACCGCATGGTCAAAAGCGTCGACCGCGTCGGACGCATGGCCGATACCCAGGAGTTCGCCGACTTCCGCTTCCCGAAAGCCAAGTTCGAGCCGGAATGCCTGGCCGAACTGCTGGAAGTGGCGCCGTCCACGGTGGTGCTGGAAGGCGACATCGTGCTGATTCGCCACTGCTGGACGGAGCGGCGCATGACCCCGCTGAACATCTACCTGGAACACGCCAACGAAGCGCAGGTGCTCGAGGCGCTGGAGGATTACGGGCTGGCGATCAAACAGCTGGCGGCGGCGAACATCTTCCCTGGCGACATGTTGCTGAAGAACTTCGGCGTCACCCGCCATGGCCGCGTGGTGTTCTACGACTACGACGAGATCTGCCACCTGACCGAGGCGAACTTCCGCCGTATTCCGCCACCGCGCTACCCGGAGGATGAAATGGCCTCCGAGCCCTGGTATTCGATCGGCCCGCTGGATGTGTTCCCGGAGGAGTTCCCGCCGTTCCTGTTCGCAGACAGTGGCCAGCGCCGGCTGTTCAGCCAGCTGCACGGCGATCTCTATCAGGCCGAATACTGGCAGGGGCTGCAGGAGGCGATCCGCGCCGGCAAGGTGATCGATGTATTCCCCTACCGGCGCAAGGAGCAGTTGAATTGAGTCGTCAGGACCAGGCGCCGTTTTCGCTGAGCTGAGCACACCATGCCCGATCCGCTTTTTTCCCGCTCGTCCTGGCTCAACTCGCTGCACATGTCGGCGCTGACCGTGGCGCTGCTGCAAGGCGAGGGCCAGTCGGCCGGGGCGCTGCTCGAGGGCAGCGGCATTTCCGAGGCCGACCTGCGCGGGCTGAAGCGGCTGATCAGCCCCCTGCAGGAGCAGCAGGTGTTCGCCAATGCCTTGCGCTTGAGCCCGCAGCCGGCGCTGGGCATGCGCCTCGGCCTGCGCACGCGGATCTCCGCCTATGGTCTGCTCGGCTATGCCTTGCTGTCCGCACCAACCCTTGGCGAGGCATTGCGCATCGGCCTGAGCTACCCGGTGTTGCTCGGCACCTATTTCCACTTGAGCCTGCAACTCGAAGGGGAGCGTGCCTGGCTGGTGGCCACCGGTTATGGCGAGGATGAGGCCTTGCGCCCGTTCAATACCGAGCTGTGCCTGGGCTCGCTGAAGGTGATTTGCGCCGACCTGCTCGGGCAGCCGCTGCCGCTGCTGGCCACACAACTGGACTACCCCGAATCCGCCGGTCTGCGCGAGGCGTATGGGCAAGGTTTTGCCTGCGCGTTGCAGTTCCGGCAGCCGCGCAGCGCCATCGGCTTCGCGGCGAGTTGGCTGCAGCAGCCCTTGCCATTGGCCGACCCGGTCACCCACCTGGAAATGCTCGAACAATGCCGCCGGCAGAATGTCGAGTTCGCCGCCAAGCGCGCCTGGCTCGAGCGTGTGCGTGGCTTGCTGGCGCAGCGCCTGCAGCAGCCACCGGGGCTGGAAGAGTTGGCGCGGCAAATGAACTGCTCGGCCCGCAGCCTGCGCCGCTACCTGCAACAGCAACAGACCAGCTACCAGCAACTGCTCGACGAGCTGCGCTTCACCCGCGCCAAGGAGCTGTTGCAACAGGGCGAACTGCCGATCTACCGCATCGCCGAAGAACTCGGCTTCAGCGAAACCGCCAGCCTGCGGCATGCCTTCCTGCGCTGGAGCGGGCAGCCGCCGAGTTATTTTCGGGTGTAGTGGCCAAGCACTGATTACGTACTAAGGTCAGCCACATCGCAGATCAGATCAATAGGGTGGGTTAGCCACATGTGTCCGGGCCAAACACACAGGCGTAACCCACCATCCGGAGCGCAAGCAGCGGTGCCTGTCGGCACCCTTGGCGGGTTACGTCGCTACGCGGCTAACCCACCCTACGGACCTGCCAATTTATCCCGGGTAGTAGTGCGCCTTCGCGGGAATGACGGGATGGATCAACAGTATCGGTTAAAACCTCCGTCATTCCGGCCGCGGAGCCGGAATCCAGGCGCGCGGACGCATGGCTCACGGAGATGGAAATGGTTTGTCAGGCGCATCATGCGGCCATAGATTTTGGCCGTATAGATCCCCTTTTGGCCATGCACAGCGTTCTGATCGCGGCCCCCGTGTGTACAGAATGTACCCAGGCCGGCAACTCCGGCAGCCCAACGACAAGCACAATGCGAGGTTTCCTATGTTGACCGTCTACAGCGACGATCACCGTCTCCACCATGGCCAGTCGGAACTGGTCGATGGTCAGCTGCAACCCTGTTTTGAAATGCCCAGTCGCGCCGATCAGGTGTTGGCGCGGGTGCGTCAACAAGCGTTGGGCGAAGTCATCGAGCCGCAAGACTTTGGCCTGGCGCCGATCCAACGTATTCACGACACGGCTTACCTTGAGTTTCTCCAGGGCGCCTGGGCGCGCTGGGCGGCGCAGGGGCATAGCGGCGATCTGCTGCCCTCGACCTTTCCCGCCCGCCGGCTGCGGCGTGACGGGCCGGTGCCGAGCGCCCTGATCGGCCAGTTGGGCCACTATTGCTTCGATACCGAGGCGCCGATCACCGCCGGCACCTGGCAGGCGATCTACAGCTCGGCGCAGGTCGCACTGACCGCCCAGGACCAGATGCGCCGGGGCGCCCAGACGGCGTTCGCCCTGTGCCGGCCACCGGGCCATCACGCCGGTAGCGACTTCATGGGCGGCTACTGCTTCCTCAATAACGTCGCCATCGCCGCCCAGGCCTTCCTCGATCAGGGCGCCAAGCGCGTGGCGATCCTCGATGTCGATTACCACCACGGCAATGGCACTCAGGAGTTGTTCTATCCGCGCAGCGACGTGCTGTTCGCGTCGATTCACGGCGATCCGCTGGAGGAGTACCCGTATTTCCTCGGCCACGCCGATGAGCGCGGCGAGGGTGCCGGCGCAGGCTGCAACCACAATTACCCGCTGCCGCTGGGCAGTGGCTGGCTCGCCTGGAGCGCCGCGCTGGACGACGCCTGCGGCAAGATCGCGGCGTATGCCCCGGATGCGTTGCTGATCTCCCTCGGTGTGGATACCTACAAGGACGATCCGATCTCCCAGTTCAAGCTCGATTCCCCCGACTACCTGGCGATGGGCGCGCGCATCGCCGCCTTGGGGCTGCCGACCCTGTTCATCATGGAAGGCGGTTATGCGGTCGAAGCCATCGGCATCAACGCGGTCAATGTGCTGCAAGGTTATGAGGCCGCTGCCCAGCAGGGCGGTGCCGGAGGAGCGAGAAATGCTTAAGAAAGACCTGATTCGCCATGCCCTGGCTGTCGCCTTGCTGGGGACGTCGCTGGGCGCCGCCGCCGAGCCGGTGGTGCGCATTTACAACTGGTTCGACTACATCGGCCCGGACACCCTGCAAAACTTCCAGAAGGAAGCCGGTATCCAGCCGAAATACGATGTCTACGACAGCAACGAAGTGCTGGAGGCCAAGCTGCTGTCCGGGCATTCCGGCTACGACCTGGTGGTACCGAGCGACAGCTTTCTGCCCAACTACATGAAGGCCGAAGTGTTCCAACCGCTGGACAAGAGCAAGCTGCCGAACTGGAAGAACCTCAACCCGGAACTACTCAAGGTGCTGGCGGCCAAGGACCCGGGCAACCAGTACGTGATGCCCTACATGTGGGGCACCAACGGCATCGCCTACAACGTCGACAAGGTCAAAGCGATTTTCGGTGAGGAGGCGCCGCTGGATTCCTGGGAACTGATCTTCAAACCGGAAAACCTGGCCAAGCTCAAGCAGTGCGGCGTGGCCTTCCTCGACTCGCCGACCGAAGTGATCCCGGAAGTGTTGCAGTACCTCGGTTTGTCGCCCAACAGCCGCAACCCGGAAGACTACAAAAAGGCCGAGGAGCATCTGAACAAACTGCGCCCCTACGTGACCTACTTCAGCTCGTCGAAGTTCGTCAGCGACCTGGCCAATGGCGAAATCTGCGTGGCCCTGGCCTGGTCCGGCGGCGCCATGCAGGCGGCCAATCGGGCGAAGGAAGCCGGCAACGGCGTGAAGGTCGAGTACCGCATCCCGAAGGAAGGCACCGCCGCCTGGTTCGATGTGCTGGCCATCCCGCGGGATGCGAAAAATATCGACGAGGCCCACGCCTTCCTCAACTACCTGCTGCGCCCGGAAGTGGTGGCGCCGATCTCCGACTATGTGGCCTATGCCAACCCCAATCAGGCGGCGGACCCACTGATCTCGGCGGATCTGCGCGATAACCCCAACGTTTACCCACCGGCCGAGATGCGCGCCAAGCTGTACTCGGTGGAAATGCTGCCGCCGAGCTTGGAGCGCCTGCGTACGCGAACCTGGACGCGGATCAAGACCGGCAAGTGACGGGCGTTGGCGGGGCGGGTTGCTCAGTGGACCTGCCCCGGTTGTTTCCCGTGCGGCGAGTCGGTGTTGACTGAGGCCGGCGCCTTTGTGGCCCTTGGTGTCGGTTTCTGCCTGGCAACCTCGGCCGGCTTGGGCGGATAATCGCGCCATCATTTTTTTTGCGCCGCTGCTGCCTGTGCAGCAGCTTGGCCTTTTCGCCAGCCTGCCGAGGCCCTTCAATGACGCGTTGTTTTTGCGCAGCAGTCCTGCAGCTATCCAGCCGTTGCGGCCAGCCATGATTGCCCCACGGCGCGGCGCCGATGCCTTCGCTTTCCAGTTGATGTTGGTCCTCTGCGTGATCTGGGGCATGCAGCAGGTGGCGATCAAGTCGGCGGCGGCGGACATAGTGCCGATCATGCAGGCCTCCAGCCGTTCCGGGATCGCCGCACTGCTGGTGGGCTTGCTGATGTATTGGCGCGGCCACTGGGCCGCGCTCACGCACGAAAACCTCGGTGCCGGCTCGCTGGCCGGCGGCTTGTTCGCCCTGGAGTTCCTGCTGATCGCCGTGGGCCTGGAATACACCACGGCCTCGCACATGGCGGTGTTCCTCTACACTGCACCGATTTTCTCGGCACTGGGCCTGCACTTCCTGCTGCCGAGCGAGCGTTTGCGCGGCTTGCAATGGCTGGGTATCGGTTTGTGCTTTATCGGCGTCGCCGTGGCTTTCGGAGCAGGCCTGTTGGCGGCTGAGTTCGACAGCCGAATCCTCATCGGCGATGCGCTCGGCGTGCTCGCCGGGATGGCCTGGGGCGCCACCACGGTGGTGGTGCGCACCTCGAAATTGTCCGAGGCGCCGCCGACCCTGACCTTGTTCTACCAGCTGTTCATTGGCTTCGTCGTGCTGCTGGCAATTGCTGCCGCCACCGGTCAGGTCGGGATGGTCAAGCTGACGCCGATCAGCCTCGGCAGCCTGCTGTTCCAGGCCGTGCTGGTGTCCTTCATCAGCTATTTCGCCTGGTTCTGGTTGTTGCGTCGTTACCACGCCTCGAACCTGGCGGTGTTCTCGTTCATGACCCCGCTGTTTGGCGTCACCTTCGGCGCGCTGCTGCTGGATGAGCCGCTGACCCCCAGCTTTCTGGTCGGCGCTGTGCTGGTGCTGCTTGGCATTCTCCTGGCCAGCGGCACGCCTTGGCTGCGGCGCTGGTTCTGAGTGGCAAGGCCAGGCAAGCCGCGCAGGTGACCGTATATCGGCTGCCAGGGCATTTGGCCAGTGCCGGGGCTTGGCGGATGTGGCGCAAGGGCGGGGTTGATGCCACTCTGAGGGTGTGGGTCGGGGTGCCGATCCGCGAATAAAGCTCTGGATTGCTCCAGATCAGCCTGAGGTGTCACTGCAGGACTACTCTTTCAATCGAGGGAAGATTCCTCAGCGACCCAGGTCAATGCACTGGATCAGTGGTTCCAAGGGGCGGGCGCAGCAACATTCGACGGCCCGGCCCGCTTGCTGTTTACAGAGGGACTCAAGATGAAAACCTGGCTACATACCTTGGCGTGGAAACTATCAGTCGCCCTTGGCCTGATCGAGGCGCCACGTCTGCAACCCATCCCGATTCCCAGTGACGAGCAGCGCCGTCTGGCCGAGCAGCGTCGGCGTTGAGCGCCTAGCGTCGATGACCACGCAAGTTGCCTGCAGGCATGTGCCGGCCTGCAGGGCTGCGTACAACTGAAATTCCCCGGTGCCAAGCCCGATGGCCTTCAGGGGTGGAAGGGCGCTTCCTCGCGCACTTCGATCAACAGCGGGCGATCGTTCGGCGCAGCTTGCAGCAGCTCTGCCAGGTGCGCCTGATCGCGCGCGTGTTCGGCCAGGCAGCCAAAGCCACGGGCGATGGCCAGGAAGTCCGGGGTGTAGATGTCGACGCCAAGCGGCGTGATGTCGCGGCGCTCCATGTAGCGCTTGATCTCGCCATAGCCATGGTTATTCCACAGTAAGACGACGATGCCGACTTTGGCCTCCACTGCGCTGGCCAGTTCCGGCAGGCTGAACTGCAGGCCGCCGTCGCCGATCAGGCAGATCACCGGCCGCGTCGGTTCTGCCAGCTTGGCACCGATGGCGGCTGGCAGGCCATAGCCCAGGGTGCCGTAGCCGGTGGAGGAGTTGAACCAGCGGCGTGGGCCGTCGAGGTCGACCAGGTGGTTGCCGCTGTACACGGTCTGGGTCGAGTCGCCGACAAAGCGCGCCTCGGGCAGTGCCGTCAACAGCGTGTCGAACAGCTGGCGGTAATGCTCCCAGCCGCTGAAGTCTTCCGCCAGTTGCCGGCGCACGGCCGCGGTGCGTTGGGCGCCGGGGCTGTTGGCATTCAGTTCGCCGGCCGGCAGTTCGGCCAGCAGTACGCGCATGGCCAGCCGCGCATCGCTGTGAATGGCCAGGCTGGGGAGGATATTGCGCACCAACTGCTGCGGGTCGATATCGATGCGGATCAGCTCGCCGTTGAGCGCGAAGCCGCCATCGAAGACCACGTCGTAATCGGTTTCACCCAACTCGGTGCCGATGGCCAGGATCACGTCGGCAGCCGCCGCCAGTTCGCGTACCGGCACCAGCGATTGATTACTGCCCAGTAGCAGCGGGTGTTCGGGCGGCAGCAGGCCTTTGGCGTTGATGGTCAGCGCTGTCGGTGCGTCCAGGGCGATGGCCAGGGCGCGGGCCTCTTGCTGGGTGTCCAGGCAACCACCGCCGAGCAGCAGTAACGGCCGTTTGGCGGCGCGCAGTTTGCTGGCCGCCTCGCGCAGTTGCGCCATGGCACCGGCCGGCCGGGCGATTTTCGGGCGCGGTTGCACGCGCATGTGCTCGGCCGAGGCGGTGATGATGTCCAGCGGCAGCTCGATGTGCACCGGCCGTGGTCGCTCGCTGTCGAACACCGCAAAGGCGCGTGCCAGTACCGCAGGCAACTGGTCGACGTCGAGCAGGGTGTGGCTGAAGGCCGTGACGCCGGCCGTCAGCGCGCGTTGGTCGGGCAGTTCGTGCAGGTAGCCGTTGCCACTGCCCAGGCGTGAGCGTTCGTTGACGCTGGAAATCACCAGCATCGGGATCGAGTCGGCGTAAGCCTGGGCCATGGCGGTGATGATATTGGTCATCCCCGGGCCGGTGATGATGAAGCAAACCCCCGGCTTGCCGCTGACCCGCGCATAACCATCGGCCATGAAGCCGGCACCTTGCTCGTGCCGTGGCGTGATGTGCCGGATCGAACTGTGCGGCAGGCCGCGATACAGCTCCACGGTATGCACGCCGGGAATGCCGAATACGGTATCGACGCCCCAGGCTTCGAGTTGCTTGACCAGAAATTCGCCGCAGGTCGTCATCGGCACTCCTTAACTGTTAGTGACAGGGTCGGCCGCCGGGGCGGCGGACCTTCAATTCTTGTAGTGCGGGTCGAGGCGGTCGAGTTTGCGCAGCCAGGCCTCCCAGAGCAGTTGGCGTTGCCATTCGCTGCCCTGGAATTGCTCGCAGGCATGTTGGCTGAGTTTACCGGGCATCTCGCGTATGCCTTGCAACGCGGCGGCGTGCAGCTGAATCTCGCAGGCCTTGTTCAGGTAATACATGACATAGAAGGCGTCGGCGACGCTGGCGCCGACGCTGAGCAGGCCGTGGTGGCGCAGGATCAGGGCGATGTTGTCGCCCAGCGAGGCGACCAGGCGCTCGCGCTCGCCGAGGTCGAGGGCAATGCCTTCGTAGTCGTGGTAGCCGACGCGCTGGTAGAACTCGGCGCTGATCTGGTTCAACTGCGCCAGACCGGCATCCGTCGCGGCGACCGCCATGCCGGCGAGCGTGTGGGTGTGGATCACGCAGTGCGCATCCTCACGCGCCATGTGCATGGCGCTGTGGATGGTGAAGCCGGCGACGTTGTAGTCCGCGTTACCGTCGAGCACCTGACCGTGCATATCGACGACGATCAGGTCGCTGGCGCGCACCTCTTCGAACAGCAGGCCGAAGGGGTTGATCAGAAAGCGCGGCTCGAGGCCCGGCAGGCGCACCGAGAAATGCGTGTAGAGCGTGTCGTCCCAGCCGAACAGGGCGGCCAGACGGTAGGCGGCGGCCAGGTCGCGGCGCAGAGTGGCTTCGGTCGGTGTGTGCATGGTGGGCCGTCAGTGGCTGATCTGTGAGAGAAAGGCGCGGGTGCGCGCATGTTTCGGGTGATCGAAGAATTCGGCCGGGGTGGCGGTTTCGACGATCTGCCCGGCGTCCATGAACACCACGCGGTCGGCGACTTTGCGAGCGAAGCCCATCTCGTGGGTGACGCAGAGCATGGTCATGCCTTCCAGGGCCAGTTCGGTCATCACATCCAGCACTTCGCCGACCATTTCCGGGTCGAGTGCCGAGGTCGGCTCGTCGAACAGCATCACTTTCGGGTTCATGCACAGCGCGCGGGCGATGGCCACACGCTGCTGCTGGCCACCGGAGAGCTGGCCGGGTTTCTTGTGCGCCTGGGAGCCGATATGCACCCGGTTCAGGTAGCGCAGAGCCTGTTCCTCGGCCTGCGCGTGGGACACCCCGCGCACCTTCATCGGCGCCAGGGTGCAGTTTTCCAGTACGGTCAGGTGCGGGAACAGGTTGAAGTTCTGGAACACCATGCCGACTTCACGGCGCACATTGGCGCTGCCGCGCTTGCTGGAAACATCCTGGTTTTCCACGGTGATGGTGCCGGTGTCGTGGGGCGACAGGCGGTTGATGCAGCGGATCAGGGTCGATTTGCCGGAGCCGGACGGGCCGCAGATGACGATTTTCTCGCCCTGGCTGACCGAGAGGTTGATGCCTTGCAGCACTTGAAAGTCGTCGTAGCGTTTGCCGACGTTTTCCAGACGGATGATTTCGTTCATGGCCAGCTCCTCAGATGCGCCGCATACGGGCAAGGGTGCGTTGCAACAGACCGACACTCTTCGCGCCGTCGCTCACATGGTCCCAGGACAGTCGGCGTTCCAGGCGGTGTTGCAGCCAGGTCAGGGTGTAGACCATGACCAAGTAGTAAACCAAGGCCACCGCGTAGTATTCGGAGAACTGGAAGGTGGTGGAGACCGTTTGCGAGGTCACGGCCATCAGTTCCTGCAGGGAAATCACCGAGGCCAGCGAGGTGATCTTGAGCAGGGTGATGAATTCGTTGGCGGTCGGTGGAATCGCGATGCGCGCCGCTTGCGGCAGGGTGATGTAGCGGAAGATCTGCCAGCGCGACAGACCCAGCGCATGACCGGCGGCGTGCTGGCCCTTGTCCAGGGCTTTCAGCGCACCGCGGTTGATCTCGACCTGATAGGCCGCCTCGTTGATGCTGAGGGCGATCCAGGCGGCGAAGAATGGGGTGAACCAGGCTTCGCGGAAAACCGGGAAGAATTGCGGCAGGGCGTTCCAGACGAACAGCAACTGCAGCAGGGTCGGGGCGCCACGGAATACGCTGAGTACGCCGCGCAACAGCATGCGCGCCGGGTTGTTCGGGCCATCCAGGGCCAGGGCGGCGGGTATCGACAGGGCGATGCCGACCGAGTGCGAGAGCAGCGCCAGCAGCAGGGTGATGCAGGCGCCCTTGAAGAACGGATAGGACGTCAGGGCGTCCCAGAAGACGGCTACATCGAATTGCATGAGCGTGTCCTTTGGCGAGAGAAGCGATTTGCAGGGCGTTGCGCAGTGGGCAACGGCCTGTCCGACGCGCTACCCGCTACGCCGCCAGTCGGGGCTGGCGCAGCGGGCAGCGCTTTGGGGTCAAGCAGGCATCATTGCCCGGTGATTTCCACGTTGGCCGGATCGAGCTTCCATTTCTCGCTGATGGCCTTCAGCGTGCCGTCGGTCTTGAGCGCCGTGATGGCATCGTGGACGGCCTGCTTGTCCGCTGCGTTGGGCAGCATGTAGGCACCGAAGATATCCTTTTCCGGGAAGCTGTAGAGGGTCTTGAACTGGCCCGGTGTCTGCAACTCGCGGTAGGCGATTTCGGTGTCCTGGGACAGCCCGGCGGCGGCCCGGCCGACCAGTACCTGCTGGGCCACATCGCTGCCCTTGGGGTAGGTCTGCAGGGTGGCCGGGGTCTTGCCGGCGGCGGTCAGCTGCGCGTTGAGCTTCTCCATGATCGCCACATAACGGGTGCCGGACTGCACCGCGACGACTTTGCCGGACAGATCGTCCAGGGTGTTCAGCTTGAGGTCACTCTTGCCGCTGCCGAACACGATGGTGGCGCTGGCCAGGTAAGGCACGGCGTTGAGCTTCTGGGTGCGCTCGGGGGTGATCAGGGTGCCGCTGATCACCACATCGCAGCGCTTGGATTCCAGACCCGGCAGCAGGCCGGTGAATTCGGTGACGATGAAGCGCGCCGGCACCCCCCAGTGTTTGCCCAGGGCACGGATCAGATCGGCATCGAAGCCGCTGGGCTCGCGGTCGCCGGATTTCTCGAAGAACTCCAGCGGCGGGAAAGTCGGATCGGAGCAGACATTGAGGCTGCCACCGCTGACGAAGGACGGTTTGCTATCGGCCGCCTGCAGAGTTGGGCACAGGGCTGCGGTGAGCAGGCCGAGCAGGGCAACCAGGTGAGTCGAACGTGTGCGCATCGGTAACTCCTTATAAGGCTTGGTGCATCGGTTATTGGCAGTGAAGTTAAAGCCGTTTGTTGTTATGCGATTTTTGCGGAGCCTTTGGAATTCTGTGGCGTGCCGGCCTTGCGGCTACCGACCCAGCGTGGTCCCTGGGGGCCATACACCTCGGCGGGTTCGGGGAACAGGATCAGCAACACCAGGTAGAGGATGGAGGCCAGGCCGAGGGTGACGGGCAGGCTGATATCGATACCGCCTGCCAGGTCGCCCAATGGGCCGACGAACTGCCCCGGCAGGTTGACGAAGCACAGGCCGATCAGCGCGCTGGGAACCCAGGCGCCCATGCCGCGCCAGTTCCAACCGTGGGTGAACCAGTAGCGACCACCGGTTTCGCCACGGGTGAAGACTTGCAGGTCATCCGGGCAGTAGAAGCCACGGCGAATGATCAGCCCGAGGATCATGATCACCATCCACGGGCTGGTGCAAGTGATGATCAGCACGGCGAAGGTCGACACGCTCTGCACCAGGTTGAAGGCGAAACGGCCGATGAAGATGAAGGCAATCGACAGTACGCCGATCAGCAGCGTGGCCTTGACCCGGCTGAGAACCCGCGGGAACACGCTGGACATGTCCAGCCCGGTGCCATACAGCGCGGTGGTGCCGGTGGACATGCCGCCGATTACCGCGATCAGGCACACCGGCAGGAAGAACCAGGCCGGCGACACGGCGAGCAGGCCGCCGACGTAGTTGTTCGCGGCGATGTAGTCTGGCGCATTGGCGGCAACGATGGTGGCGGTGACCAGGCCGAAGAAGAACGGGATCAGGGTGGCGATCTGTGCGGCGACCACGGCCAGCATGATCCGGCCCTTGGAGGTGTCACGCGGGATATAGCGCGACCAGTCGCCGAGGAATGCGCCGAACGAAACCGGGTTGCTCATCGCCAGCAAGGTGGCACCGATGAAGGCGGCCCAGAAGCCTTCGGCACCCAGGTTCACGCTACCGGCGAAGCTGGCGTCGAACGGCCCGGCGAAGGCGAAGATGCCGAGCAGGAACAGCAGGCTGGCGGCCCATACCGCAATCTTGTTGACCCAGAGCATGAAACGGAAGCCGTAGATGCACACGGTCAACACCAGCAGGGCGAACAGGCCGTAGGCCAGGCCGAGGCTGAGGTCGGTTTCCGGCAGGCCGAACAGGCGCTTGGCGCCACCGACCAGGGCATCGCCCGAGCTCCACACCGACAGCGAGAAGAAGGCGATGGCGGTGAGCAACGACAGGAAGGAGCCGACGATACGCCCGTGTACGCCGAAGTGCGCACCGGAGGAAACCGCGTTATTGGTGCCGTTCAGCGGCCCGAACAGGCCCATCGGCGCGAGGATGATCGAGCCGACCAGTACGCCGAGCAGAATTGCCCACACCCCGGCCTGGAACGACAGGCCGAAGAGCACCGGGAAACTGCCGAGTACGGCGGTGGCGAAGGTGTTGGCGCCGCCGAAGATCAGGCGAAACAGGTCGATCGGTTTGGCGTTGCGCGCGGCGTCCGGTATCTGTTCGACACCGAAGGTTTCAATCTGGGTAATGGCGTGCTGCTTATTGTTGTTATGCATGATTTCCCTCCCGGGAATGACTCAGCTGATCAGGTCGATGGCCGCTGCTCCGGCATTGGCGACAAGTGTTCGTGGCAGGCCAGCCAGCGGCCTCCCTCTTGGGGTTGCTGGCGGAAAACGATGGTCTCGCGCTCCTGGCTCAGGCTCTCACTGCCCTGGATGCTCAGCCGGGTGGTGACGTCGTGGATGAAGATGGCGACATCGCCCTGCAGGCTGACGAACTGATTGCTCGAGGTGCAGGCCAGCACCTGGAAACCCTCGCGCTGCCAGCTGTCCCACAGTTCGCGGTAAGCGCTGCGCGAGAGCAGCGGCTGCTCGCAGGTATGGAAGACGAAGCTGGCGTCCGCGCTGAAGGCGGCGAAGTAGGCTTCGGTGTCATTGCTGGCGAAGGCCGCCACCAGTTGCCGGGCGGCTTCGAGTACCTGTTGGCTGCTCATCGTTTTTCCACGCCCGGCAGCACGCAGAGCATTTCGTAGAGCAGGTTGGCGCCGAGCAGCGAGGTGTTGCCGCTGGTGTCGTAAGGTGGGGAGACTTCCACCACGTCGCAACCGATCAGGTCCAGGCCCTG
The DNA here is from genome assembly GCF_057838565.1 of Pseudomonas sp. KH_027. Taxonomy (NCBI): domain Bacteria; kingdom Pseudomonadati; phylum Pseudomonadota; class Gammaproteobacteria; order Pseudomonadales; family Pseudomonadaceae; genus Pseudomonas; species Pseudomonas sp. KH_027. The sequence continues at coordinate 3,366,285 of NZ_CM174470.1, read as the reverse complement.
GCAGCCACGGATGATTTCAATCGCCTGGATGGTGGTCAAACCACCGATTTCCGGGGTGCCGGTGCCAGGCGCCCAGGCCGGGTCGATGCCGTCGATATCGAAACTCAGATAAACCGGGCCGCCGCCGACTTTCTCGCGCACTTCGGCCATCAGCGGTGCCAGCGACTTGTGCCAGCACTCTTCGGCTTGCACTACGCGAAAGCCCTGTTTGCGGCTCCAGTTGAAGTCTTCGCTGGTGTAGCCCTGTGCACGCAGGCCGATCTGCACCACACGGTCGCAGTCCAGCAGGCCTTCTTCCACCGCGCGGCGGAAAGTGGTGCCGTGGGCGATCTTCTCGCCGAACATGTGATCGTTGACATCGGCGTGGGCGTCGATGTGTACCAGGCCGACCTTGCCGTGCTTCTTCTTGATCGCACGCAGGATTGGCAGGGTGATGGTGTGGTCGCCACCGAGGGTCAGCGGCAGGATGCCGTGACCGAGGATACGGTCGTATTCCTCCTCGATGATGCGTACGGCATCGAGCAGGTTGAAGGTGTTGATCGCCACGTCGCCGATATCGGCCACGTTCAGCGAATCGAACGGGGCGGCGCCGGTGGCCATGTTGTATGGGCGGATCATCACCGACTCGACGCGGATTTCGCGTGGACCGAAGCGGGTGCCGGGGCGCAGGGAGGTGCCGATGTCCAGTGGCACGCCGATAAAGGCGGCGTCCAGTGCGTCGAGTTCGGCGGGGGTCTGAATGTGCGGCAGGCGCATCATGGTAGCGATGCCGCCGAAACGGGGCATTTCGTTACCGCCCAGGGGCTGATGGAGGATCTTGTCCACGGGATGGCCTCATGCTTGTTGTGGTTGTAAGAGTGGGGCCGATTCTGCGCAGCATGGGCAGCGGGAAAAATCGCTGGCGGCAAATACTTAGTTCAGAGATTTCTAAACTAATGGCCTGCGGATAGACTGGCTTTTGTAGGCGCGGGCCATGCCCGCGAAGATCGAGCATCGCGGGCATGGCCCGCGCCTACGGTATCCAGTCATCCTTGCCGTGGAACCCCGATGAGCCAAGTCCTACCCGACCTGAAATTGTTGCGGATCTTCGTCAGCGTGGTGCGCCACCAGGGGTTCGCGGCGGCGCAACAGGAGCTGAACCTGTCCACGTCGGCGATCAGCACCTACATGAGTCAGCTGGAAGGTCAGCTCGGGCTGAGCCTGTGCCATCGCGGTCGCGGCGGTTTCAGCCTGACCAGCAAGGGCGAGCTGTTCTTCCAGGAAACCCTGCGCCTGCTCGGCGAGATGGAAGGGTTCGAACGCTATGCGGCGGCGCTCAAGGGCGAGTTGCGCGGCACGCTCAACCTGGGGGTGATCGACTCGACGGTCAGCGACCGGGCCTTGCCGTTTGCCGAGGCCATCGGCGCCTACAGCCAGGAACACCCGGCGGTCCACCTGCATCTATCGGTGATGAGCCCTTACGAGTTGCAGTTGGGGGTGCTGGATAACCGCCTGGACCTGGCCATCGGCGCCTTTTCGACGCGCATGAACGGGCTGGTTTATCAGGCGCTTTATCGTGAGCAGCATTGGCTGTACTGCAGCGATCGCCATTCCTTGTTCACCGAGCGGCGGATACCGGCCGAGCTGATCACCCAGCAACGCATGGTCGGGCGTGGGTATTGGAGCCAGGCCGAGCTGGCGCGGCACGGCTTCAAGCACAGCGCGGCGACCGTGGAGAGTATGGAGGCGCAGTTGATCCTGGTGCTGTCCGGCGCCTACATCGGTTATCTGCCCGAGCATTACGCGCAGCCTTGGGTCGACCAGGGCCGCTTGCGCCCCTTGCTGCCGACGACATTCGGCTACCAGGCGCCGTTCTCGCTGACCTTGCGCCGCGGCCGCTCCCGCGAGCCGTTGATCCAGACTTTTCGCGATCTGCTCAAAGCCCAGCTCAACCAGGGCTGAGGTGCCGGCTGACAGCCCGCTATCGCCCTGGCGAGGGGGCTACTGCGTCAGCCCCTTTTGAGCCCGGCCTCAACTGAGCAACTGATACGGACCGCCGTTCGCCAGCGCCCGCTGGTAGGCCGGGCGGGCGTGGATGCGCTGGAGAAACGCGCTCAGCCGCGGTCGGCTGGCGTTCAGCCCACCACGGGTCTGGGCCACCTCCAGCGGGAAGCTCATCTGAATGTCGGCGGCACTGAAGCTGTCGCCGGCGAACCACGGACTCTTGCCCAGTTCGCTCTCCAGATAATCGAGGTGTTTGTCGATCTGCGGCTGGATGAATGTGCGTTTCGCCTTGCCGGCGATGGCCTTGGCAATCGGACGGATGAAGAACGGTGTCGGCCCGTGCTCGATCCGGTCGAACACCAGCTTGAGTAGTAGCGGCGGCATGGCCGAGCCCTCCGCATAGTGCAGCCAGTAGCGATAGCGCAGCCGTTCGGGGCTGCCGACAGCTGGTTGCAGTTGGCCGTTAGCATAACGCTCCACCAGGTATTCGAGGATGGCGCCGGACTCGGCCAGGGTCAGTTCGCCGTCGCTGATCACCGGCGACTTGCCCAGCGGATGCACGGCACGCAGCGCGGCCGGTGCCAGCATGGTCTGTGGGTCGCGCTGGTAGTGCTTGATCTCGTAGGGCAGGCCGAGTTCTTCCAGCAGCCAGAGCACGCGCTGCGAGCGGGAGTTATTCAAGTGGTGGACGGTGATCATCGTGCGGCTCCTTGGTGATGGACTCAGGTTGTGTTCAATATCTGCTGCGCTCGCGACGATCTTGTGCAGTTCTCAGGGGTTTTCCAGCAACTGCTTGAGGCTTTCGAGGTCGCGTCTGACCCAGTCGGCATCGGCGGCGAACTGGACGTCGTCCATCCCTGGCTGGCGAAACAGGGTGAACACCAGGTCGCAGCCACTGCCGTTGGCGATCACCCGCAGGGGTATATAGATCTCGACGCCGGGCTCGGGGCTGACATAGTGGTCGAGCACGCCGAAGGCATTGGTTTCACTGAAGCGGATACGGACGCGGCCCTGGGCGGTGTCGGCGACCCATTCGCCATCGACCTGCCGCAGGCTGCCGCCGAGCCCGGAGGCCCAGAGTGGGAAGTTGCCCGGTATCGAGGCGAATCGATAAACCGTCTGCGCATCGCGGTGAATATGCACACTGATGGTTTGTGCCGCCATTGGCTCGTTCATAAGGCTCCTCGCCTGCTCGGAGTGGCTGCAATGCTTATGGCACACTGCATGGCCTGGGAGAACTCGTATGTCACGCCTGCATTGCCTTCGTTGTACCCGCCCGCTCAAGCATTGTTTGTGCGCGCTGATTCCGCAATTGGATAGCCGCACGCGGTTGTTGATTCTGCAGCATCCGAGCGAGGTCCGGCATGCCTTGAACACCGCGCGGCTGGCGGCCTTGGGGTTGAACAATGCCGAACTGCTGGTGGGTGAGGTTTTTGCCGATCTGGCGCAGCGCCTGGCCCGGCCGGGTTACCGGCCCTGTCTGCTGTTTCCCGGCGCCCAGGCGTTGCCGCTGCATGATTATGTCGCCGTCGAGGCTGAGCCTTTGTTGCTGGTGGTGCCGGATGGCACCTGGCGCAAGGTACGTAAACTGCTGCACCTCAATCCGCTGCTGGTCGCTTTGCCACGGGCGAGCCTGCCCGAGGGGCTGAGCTCGCGCTACCGCCTGCGCAAGGCGCCGATGCCCGGCGCGCTGTCGACCCTGGAAGCGATTGTCGTGGCGTTGGACATCAGCGAGGCACCGCAGCGTTTCGATGCCTTGTTGCGGCCTTTCGAGGCCCTGATCGAGGGGCAGATCGCGGCGATGGGCGTCGAGACTTTCCAGCGCAACCATGGGGGCAAGGTCGATTGTGGCAGGGTCGATTAGCGCTCGTGCAAGGCTTCGGCGCGGGCTTTGAGCACGGGTTTGAGCAGGTAATCCAGTACGCTTTTCTCGCCGGTGATGATGCCGACGTTGGCAATCATGCCGGGGATGATCAGCAGCGGATGCGCATCCGTACCCAGGTGGTTCTTATCGGTGCGCACCTGGATCAGGTAGAAGCTGTTGCCCTTGTCGTCGGTCACGGTGTCGGCGCTGATCAGCTCCAGTTTGGCCTTCATCCCGCCGTAGATGGTGTAGTCGTAGGCGGTGAACTTGACCATGGCGCTCTGGCCCGGGTGGAGGAAGGCCACGTCCTGCGGGCGCACACGGGCTTCGATCAACAGGTTGTCTTCCAGCGGGACGATTTCCAGCATGTCGCTGCCGGGCTGCACCACGCCGCCGATGGTGTTGATCTTCAGTTGCTTGATGATGCCGCGTACTGGGGAGAGCACCGTGGTGCGGCTGACCCGATCCTGAATGGCGACGCTGGTGGCGGTGATCTTTTGCAGCTCGGTGCGCTTTTCGTTCAGCTCTTTGGCGGCGTCGGAGCGGAACGCCAGTTCGGATTCTTCGATCTTGCTTTTGATTTCGTTGATCGCCGACTCGGCGCGTGGAATCGCCAGGGTGGTGGCGTCCATCGAACCGCGGATCTCGACCGCGCTGCGCCGTAGCCGGAGAATCTCCACCGGGGAAATGGCACCGGTGGCCACCAGCGGTTCGGACATGTTCAGTTCCTGCTGCAGCAGGCCCAGGCTCGAGCGGTACTGCTGCTGTTTCGAGCGGAACTCGGCCAGCTCCTGGGTTTTCTGCCGCAGCTGTTCGCCCAGGGTGCGTTGTTCGCTGTCCAGGCGCCTTTGCCGCGAGCTGTAGAGGGCCAGTTCGTCTTCGGCGAGTTGCGGCGCACTGCGGGTGATTTCTTCCGAGAGGGCGATAGGCCGGCCCTCGGCTTCGGCGGACAAGCGCTCGACGCGGGCCACCAGGGCCATGCGGTCGGCCTCGGTTTCGCCTTTGTTGGAGAGAAAGCGGGTGTCGTCCAGGCGCAGCAATTTGTCGCCCTTGTTCACCACCTGGCCTTCGCGGACGAAGATTTCGGTGACGATGCCGCCTTCCAGGTTCTGGATCACCTGGACCTTGCTCGAAGGGATGGCTTTGCCTTCGCCATTGGTGACTTCGTCGAGCACGGCGAAATGGGCCCACAGCACTGCCGTGATGAGCAGGGCGCAGGTCACCCAGAGCGTCAGCCGTGCCAGCCACGGCGAGTCTTCCAGCGCGGCGCCGTCGACCTCCGGCATGAATTCGGTGTCCTGCCTGTGTTGGCGCAGGCTGGCGAAGTAACCGCGAAGCGGTTGTGTGAGTGCCATGCGCGGTCTCCTACACGGGGGCCGGGCCGACGCGGCCCTTGCGCAAGGCTTCGATCACCGTCTCTTTCGGCCCGTCGGCGACGATATGGCCGTTGTCCAATACGATCAGCCGGTCCACCAGACTGAGCATCGAGGATCGGTGGGTGATCAGCAGCAACGTTTTGCCTTGTGCCCAGGTTTGCAGGCGGTTGCGGAGGATTTCCTCACTGGTGTTATCCATGGCGCTGGTCGGTTCGTCGAGCAGCAGAATCGGTGGGTCGAGCAGCAGGGCGCGGGCCAGCAGCACCGCTTGCCGCTGGCCGCCGGAGAGCAGTTGGCCGCGCTCCCCGACCGGGCGCTCGAAGCCTTGCGGATGTTGCCGGGCCAGCTCGCTGACGCCGGTCATTTCGGCGACTTCGAGCATGCGCGCATCGCTGACATAACGGGCGCCGAGGGTCAGGTTGTCGCGCAGGCTGCCAGAGAGCAGGGGCAGGTCATGGGCCACATAGCCGATTTGATGGCGCAGGTCGGCGACGTCGAGCTGGCGCAGGTCGAGGCCATCCAGCAGCAGTTGGCCTTCATCCGGGGTATAGAACCCCATCACCAGCCGCGCCAGGGTGCTTTTGCCGGAACCGCTGCGGCCGATGATGCCGATGCGCTCGCCAGCCGCCATGCGCAGGCTGACATTGGCCAGCGCCGGGGTGCTTTGTCCCGGGTAGCGGAAATTCACCTGATGCAGGTCCAGCGCACCTTTGAGTTGGGTGCGCTCCAGCGGCCGTTGCTTGGCCTGGCGCTCCTGGGGTAGGGCCATCAGCGCATTGGTGCTTTTCATGGTGATTTGCGCTTGCTGATAGCGGGTGATCAGCCCGGCGATCTGCCCCAGCGGCGCCATGACCCGGCTGCCGAGCATGTAGGAGGCCACCAGCGCGCCGACACTCAGGTTACCGGCAATGATGCTGTAGACGCCGGCGACTATGGTGGCCATGCCGGAGAGTTGCTGGAGGAACAGGGTGCCGTTGGTGGCCAGCGCGCAAAGGTGGCGCGCGTGCGCGTCCAGGCGGGTCAGCGCGCCATGGGTGGTTTCCCATTTGTGCTGGCGTTCGCTTTCGGCACTGCAGGCTTTCAGCGTTTCCAGCCCGCCCAGGGTTTCGATCAGCAGGGCCTGGCGCTCGGCGCCGAGGGCCAGGCTTTTCTGGACGGTATCGCGCAGGCGCGACTGGATGATAAAGGCGAAGAGGATGGTGATCGGAAACGCCAGAAGCGGAATCACCACGATCCAGCCACCGAGCAAGCCGATTACCACGACCATCAGCAGCGCAAAAGGCAGGTCGATGATGCTGGTCAGGGTCACGGCGGTGAGAAACTCACGCAGGCCCTGGAAGTCATGGATGCTTTGGGCGAAGCCGCCGACGCTGGCCGGTCGGGCCTTCATCGACATGCCGGTGATGCGCTCGAACAGGGTGGCGGAGAGCACCACGTCGGTTTTCTTGCCGGCAACATCCAGCAGGTGGGCGCGCAGCACGCGCAGCAGCAGTTCGAACACGGTGCCCAGCAACAGGCCGATGGACAGCACCCAGAGGGTCGAGGTGGCCTGGTTGGGCACGACGCGGTCGTAAGTCTGCATCACGAACAGCGGGACCATCAGGCCCAGCACGTTGATCAGCAGGCTGGCCAGGATCGCGTCGGTATACAGCCAACGGGAAAGCTTGAGGGTGTCGCGGAACCAGGCCTCGACCCTTGGTACCAAGGGCTTGCGGGCATCTTCCAGTTCATGCCGTGGGCGGGCGAACAGGGCCTGGCCGCTGTACTCGGCGGCGAGTTGTTCGCGGCTGACCCATTGCTCGCCACCTTCCGCTTCGCTGGGCAGAATCAGCGCCTGGTCTTTTGCTCCCCATTGGCGCAGCACCGCGCTGCGGCCGCCTTTGAGCAGCAGTAGAACGGGCAGGTTGAGTGCGGAAATGGCGCTCAGGTCGCGGCGCAACAGTCGGCCTTGCAAGCCTGCCCGCGCCGCGGCCCGTGGTAGCAGTGCGGCACTCAGCCGTTGCTCGGGCATGGGCAGGCCTGCACTCAGGCTGCCACGGCTGGCAGAACAATTGTGCAAGTTGCAGAGGATCAACAAACCATCCAGCAATGGATCGTCGTGGCTAAGCCGCGGATCTCCGGATGGCCCTGCCCGCTCCATGGTCGTCACTGTCTACTACTCCTGAGCCGGTACTGCTTCACTAGCCGGTGCTATTTCATTTCCGGGAGCTGCGCCTCGCTCTTCACGTCGTTCAGCGCCGTGGCTTCAGCCGGAAGCACGATGCCTTGGGTGCGCAGCAACTCGCCCATGGCCGACATCACCCGATACATGGAAAACTCTTCGATGTATCGCACTTCGGTGTAACGCCGATTGGCGGTGAACAGTTCGTTCTCGCTGTCGAGCAAGTCGAGCAGGGTGCGTTGCCCGAGGCCGAACTGTTGTTGATAGGCCTCGCGAACCCGCGCGGTGTTGTCCGCATAGTTGCGCGCTATGGGGGTTTGCAGGCGGGCGTTTTCCATCGCGTTCCAGGCCAGCGAAATGTTTTCGTTGATCACCCGCAGCGCATTGTTGCGGATATCCATCGCCTGGTTGATCTGGTAAGCCGAGGACTGCAGTCGCGCCTTGTCGCGCATGCCATTGAACAAGTTGTAGTTCATCACCACCCCGGCGCGCCAGGAGTTGTCGTGGCCTTCGTCGCCTTGGGTGTTGTTGTTGGCGGTTGTCGCCAGTTCCGCATCGAGGCGCGGATAAAACGGCGCCTTGGCCACCTCATACTGCTTCTCGGCAGCCGTCACGTCGGATTGCGCGGATTTGAGGAAAGGGTTGTTCGCCATCACCGCTTGCCGTGCGGTAGGCAGGTCTGGGGGGAGTTGGCCCTTGATCGTGGTCGGGGACTCCAGTTCATCCGGCAGACGCCCTACGGCACTGAAGAAGCTGGCCTCGGCATCGGCCAGGTTGACCTGTTCGGTGTAGAGGTTGTTTTCCGCCAGGGCCAGACGCGCGCTGGACTGGTCGAGGTCCGCCGTGCTGCCCACGCCACGCTCGCTGCGCAGGCTAATTTGGTCGCCTACGCGTTGGTGCGCTTGCAGGTTGTTCTTGGCCAGCACGACCATCTCCCGGCGTTTCAGCACATCCAGATAAACCTCGACGGTGCGCAGCGCCAGGCTTTCCGAGGTGCCCAGCACGTAATAGGCCCGCGAGTTGACCACGGCTTGGGTGCGTGCGACTTCGTTCGGGGTGTTGAACCCGTCGAACAGCATTTGCCGCAGGCGCAGTTCGGAGGTGCCGTACGTCAAGGTTTCTTCGTTGTGACCGCTCAGCCCGCGGGTGCTCGGGTTGTCAGAGTGCTCGCGGCCATAACCGGCAAGCGCATCGACCGTCGGCAGGTAGCCGCCTTTCGCAACTTTCACGTTTTCATCCGAAGAGAGCCGGTCGTTCATGCTGGCCTGGATTTCCGGATGGTTATCCACCGTACTCTGAATCGCCTGCGACAGCGTCATCGCCTGGGTATGAGCGCAGGTCATGGCCAGTAGCATGCCGCTCCACAGGGGGGTCAAAACGCGCATGAGATGTTTCTCCATGTTTAGATATTGCATTCCTGGTGCCAATTATTTGGCTGATTTTTAGCTCTAACCGTTTCAGCCTTGTAACATCAAAGCTAAGGACATCTTTTGGCGAAACTAAGAAAAAATCTTCACAAGGGTTATGTCGAAAAAATCTTATGCGCTCTGCCAAAACGGGCACATTGTTTTTCCATGAGGGCCACGTTATTCGGGGCATCTATATTTTTTTTGTGACTAAAAGCAACGGTCAAATTCGGTTTAGGGCGTAAGGGATGGGGATGTATCTGGTGGAGTTGTACGAGGCTGGCTAGGGCGATATATTTTTGACGTCATGGCATTTTGATGTGTCAGCAGCGTTCTGTCTTCTCAGTTGATTTCTTCGCACTCCCTCAGTTTTGAAAGGTTTTTGACCTTTTTGAGATACGTGTCGGCGGTTGTCGACAGCTGTAGTGAGGAAGGAATCATGGCTGCTCTAATTGGTGTCGTCAGTCAGGTGGTCGGCGAGGTCTACGCGGTAGCTGGCGATGGAACGCGTCGACTTCTTACCGAAGGTGATCGAGTCTTTGCCGGCGAGCAGTTGGTGACGGGCGCGGCAGGCGCTGTCGCGGTAAGCCTGCAAAATGGTCAGGTGCTGACGCTCGGACGCGATAGCAGCCTGGCGCTGAACGAGCAGCTGCTCGCCGGCAACGACACCCGGACGCCTGACGAAGCCAGCGCTCCGACAGCGCCCACTGAGCAACAACTCACCGATGTAGAAAAACTGCAGGCGGCCATCGAGGCGGGCGTCGACCCGACTCAAGCGGCTGAAGCCACTGCCGCGGGCCCTGGCAGCGGTGGCGGAGCTGGCAATGCAGGAGGTGGCCATTCCTTCGTGTTGCTGGATGCCGTGGGCGGTTCGGTCGACCCGGTGATTGGCTTCCCCACCAGCCCCCTCGGCAGCGCGCCGGAATTTCCGAACCCTGATCCGGTTGCGGCGGCGGATGCCATACCCGCACCTGCAGACGTGCCGAACTCCACGCCTGAAATTGAAATAATTAGCGAGGGTGGCAGCGCTCAGAGCTTTGAAGCGGCTCTCGCCACCGGCTCGAACGCCGCCGGCACCGGCGAGTTCACCAGCGGCAGCTTCCGCCTCAGCGATGCCGACGGCCTCGACGACCTGCAAAGCGTCACCCTCAACGGCGTCACCGTGGCGCTGGGCAGCCTGGCCGGCAGCGTGTTCGCCGGTGCCAACGGCACCTTGACCATCACCGCCTACAACGCACTGACCGGAGTGGCCAGCTACAGCTATGAACTGACCCGCCCGACCGTCGATGGCCCACTGCTCGAAACCGACAGTTTCAGCCTGAGCGTCTCGGACGGCACCGCTTCGTCGACCCCGACCAGCATCGTCATCGAGATCATCGACGACGTGGCGAATGCCGAGGATGACAGCCACAGCATCGCCGAAGGCACGCTCGCCGCCATCAGCGGCAACGTGCTGGGCAACGACCTGCACGGCAACGGCCAACCGGGCGCCGACAGCCCGACCAGCTTCGTGGCCTGGAACAGCAGCGCGGCCAGCTTTGGCACCTTTACGAACACCGGCAACGGCACCTACAGCTACGTCCTGAACAACGCCAACCCGGCGGTGCAGGCGTTGGACAGCGGTGAGCGCCTGACGGAAACCTTCAGCTACACGATGCAGGACGCCGATGGCGATCTTGATACCGCGACCCTGACCCTCACCATCACCGGCAGCAACGACGGGCCACAGGTCAGCGTCGACCCGGGCAACGAGGGCGGCAACCAGCAGGTCTTCGAAGCCGGCCTGGCGACCGGCTCGAACGCCGCCGGCACTGGCGAGTTCACCAGCGGCAGCTTCCGCCTCAGCGATGCCGACGGCCTCGACGACCTGCAAAGCGTCACCCTCAACGGCGTCACCGTGGCGCTGGGCAGCCTGGCCGGCAGCGTGTTCGCCGGTGCCAACGGCACCTTGACCATCACCGCCTACAACGCACTGACCGGAGTGGCCAGCTACAGCTATGAACTGACCCGCCCGACCACCGACGGCGCTGGAATCGAAACCGACAGTTTCAGCCTGAGTGTTTCGGACGGCACCGCTTCGTCGACCCCGACCAGCATCGTCATCGAGATCATCGACGACGTGGCGAATGCCGAGGATGACAGCCACAGCATCGCCGAAGGCACGCTCGCCGCCATCAGCGGCAACGTGCTGGGCAACGACCTGCACGGCAACGGCCAACCGGGCGCCGACAGCCCGACCAGCTTCGTGGCCTGGAACAGCAGCGCGGCCAGCTTTGGCACCTTTACGAACACCGGCAACGGCACCTACAGCTACGTCCTGAACAACGCCAACCCGGCGGTGCAGGCGTTGGACAGCGGTGAGCGCCTGACGGAAACCTTCAGCTACACGATGCAGGACGCCGATGGCGATCTTGATACCGCGACCCTGACCCTCACCATCACCGGCAGCAACGACGGGCCACAGGTCAGCGTCGACCCGGGCAACGAGGGCGGCAACCAGCAGGTCTTCGAAGCCGGCCTGGCGACCGGCTCGAACGCCGCCGGCACTGGCGAGTTCACCAGCGGCAGCTTCCGCCTCAGCGATGCCGACGGCCTCGACGACCTGCAAAGCGTCACCCTCAACGGCGTCACCGTGGCGCTGGGCAGCCTGGCCGGCAGCGTGTTCGCCGGTGCCAACGGCACCTTGACCATCACCGCCTACAACGCACTGACCGGAGTGGCCAGCTACAGCTATGAACTGACCCGCCCGACCACCGACGGCGCTGGAATCGAAACCGACAGTTTCAGCCTGAGTGTTTCGGACGGCACCGCTTCGTCGACCCCGACCAGCATCGTCATCGAGATCATCGACGACGTGGCGAATGCCGAGGATGACAGCCACAGCATCGCCGAAGGCACGCTCGCCGCCATCAGCGGCAACGTGCTGGGCAACGACCTGCACGGCAACGGCCAACCGGGCGCCGACAGCCCGACCAGCTTCGTGGCCTGGAACAGCAGCGCGGCCAGCTTTGGCACCTTTACGAACACCGGCAACGGCACCTACAGCTACGTCCTGAACAACGCCAACCCGGCGGTGCAGGCGTTGGACAGCGGTGAGCGCCTGACGGAAACCTTCAGCTACACGATGCAGGACGCCGATGGCGATCTTGATACCGCGACCCTGACCCTCACCATCACCGGCAGCAACGACGGGCCACAGGTCAGCGTCGACCCGGGCAACGAGGGCGGCAACCAGCAGGTCTTCGAAGCCGGCCTGGCGACCGGCTCGAACGCCGCCGGCACTGGCGAGTTCACCAGCGGCAGCTTCCGCCTCAGCGATGCCGACGGCCTCGACGACCTGCAAAGCGTCACCCTCAACGGCGTCACCGTGGCGCTGGGCAGCCTGGCCGGCAGCGTGTTCGCCGGTGCCAACGGCACCTTGACCATCACCGCCTACAACGCACTGACCGGAGTGGCCAGCTACAGCTATGAACTGACCCGCCCGACCACCGACGGCGCTGGAATCGAAACCGACAGTTTCAGCCTGAGTGTTTCGGACGGCACCGCTTCGTCGACCCCGACCAGCATCGTCATCGAGATCATCGACGACGTGGCGAATGCCGAGGATGACAGCCACAGCATCGCCGAAGGCACGCTCGCCGCCATCAGCGGCAACGTGCTGGGCAACGACCTGCACGGCAACGGCCAACCGGGCGCCGACAGCCCGACCAGCTTCGTGGCCTGGAACAGCAGCGCGGCCAGCTTTGGCACCTTTACGAACACCGGCAACGGCACCTACAGCTACGTCCTGAACAACGCCAACCCGGCGGTGCAGGCGTTGGACAGCGGTGAGCGCCTGACGGAAACCTTCAGCTACACGATGCAGGACGCCGATGGCGATCTTGATACCGCGACCCTGACCCTCACCATCACCGGCAGCAACGACGGGCCACAGGTCAGCGTCGACCCGGGCAACGAGGGCGGCAACCAGCAGGTCTTCGAAGCCGGCCTGGCGACCGGCTCGAACGCCGCCGGCACTGGCGAGTTCACCAGCGGCAGCTTCCGCCTCAGCGATGCCGACGGCCTCGACGACCTGCAAAGCGTCACCCTCAACGGCGTCACCGTGGCGCTGGGCAGCCTGGCCGGCAGCGTGTTCGCCGGTGCCAACGGCACCTTGACCATCACCGCCTACAACGCACTGACCGGAGTGGCCAGCTACAGCTATGAACTGACCCGCCCGACCACCGACGGCGCTGGAATCGAAACCGACAGTTTCAGCCTGAGTGTTTCGGACGGCACCGCTTCGTCGACCCCGACCAGCATCGTCATCGAGATCATCGACGACGTGGCGAATGCCGAGGATGACAGCCACAGCATCGCCGAAGGCACGCTCGCCGCCATCAGCGGCAACGTGCTGGGCAACGACCTGCACGGCAACGGCCAGCCGGGCGCCGACAGCCCGACCAGCTTCGTGGCCTGGAACAGCAGCGCGGCCAGCTTTGGCACCTTTACGAACACCGGCAACGGCACCTACAGCTACGTCCTGAACAACGCCAACCCGGCGGTGCAGGCGTTGGACAGCGGTGAGCGCCTGACGGAAACCTTCAGCTACACGATGCAGGACGCCGATGGCGATCTTGATACCGCGACCCTGACCCTCACCATCACCGGCAGCAACGACGGGCCACAGGTCAGCGTCGACCCGGGCAACGAGGGCGGCAACCAGCAGGTCTTCGAAGCCGGCCTGGCGACCGGCTCGAACGCCGCCGGCACCGGCGAGTTCACCAGCGGCAGCTTCCGCCTCAGCGATGCCGACGGCCTCGACGACCTGCAAAGCGTCACCCTCAACGGCGTCACCGTGGCGCTGGGCAGCCTGGCCGGCAGCGTGTTCGCCGGTGCCAACGGCACCTTGACCATCACCGCCTACAACGCACTGACCGGAGTGGCCAGCTACAGCTATGAACTGACCCGCCCGACCGTCGATGGCCCACTGCTCGAAACCGACAGTTTCAGCCTGAGCGTCTCGGACGGCACCGCTTCGTCGACCCCGACCAGCATCGTCATCGAGATCATCGACGACGTGGCGAATGCCGAGGATGACAGCCACAGCATCGCCGAAGGCACGCTCGCCGCCATCAGCGGCAACGTGCTGGGCAACGACCTGCACGGCAACGGCCAACCGGGCGCCGACAGCCCGACCAGCTTCGTGGCCTGGAACAGCAGCGCGGCCAGCTTTGGCACCTTTACGAACACCGGCAACGGCACCTACAGCTACGTCCTGAACAACGCCAACCCGGCGGTGCAGGCGTTGGACAGCGGTGAGCGCCTGACGGAAACCTTCAGCTACACGATGCAGGACGCCGATGGCGATCTTGATACCGCGACCCTGACCCTCACCATCACCGGCAGCAACGACGGGCCACAGGTCAGCGTCGACCCGGGCAACGAGGGCGGCAACCAGCAGGTCTTCGAAGCCGGCCTGGCGACCGGCTCGAACGCCGCCGGCACTGGCGAGTTCACCAGCGGCAGCTTCCGCCTCAGCGATGCCGACGGCCTCGACGACCTGCAAAGCGTCACCCTCAACGGCGTCACCGTGGCGCTGGGCAGCCTGGCCGGCAGCGTGTTCGCCGGTGCCAACGGCACCTTGACCATCACCGCCTACAACGCACTGACCGGAGTGGCCAGCTACAGCTATGAACTGACCCGCCCGACCGTCGATGGCCCACTGCTCGAAACCGACAGTTTCAGCCTGAGCGTTTCGGACGGCACGGCCTCGTCGACCCCGACCAGCATCGTCATCGAGATCATCGACGATCTTCCGGACGCGATGGACGACGGCAATGCCATGTTCGCTTCGGAGACCAATCCGATCCTGAATGGCAACGTGCTCGATAACGATGTGCAGGGCGCCGATCGGCTGCCTGGCGGCCCCATACAACCGGCGGTGCTACAGGGCACCTATGGCACCCTGACGCTGAATGACGACGGTTCCTACGACTATCAACTGGACCCGACCGATGCGGACTTCCTCGCCCTGGGTGGTGGCGGCAGCACGACCGAGACCTTCAGCTATACCCTCGATGATGCCGATGGCGACAGCGACACAGCCGATCTGGTGCTGCAGATCAGGAACAAGGACGATGACGTTCAAATCAAGGACCTGGACGTCAAGGGCGGCGAGCAGAGCGTCGACGAAGACGATCTGCTGAACGGCTCGGATCCGAGCAAGGAGTCCACCACGGTCAGCGGCACCTTCAAGGTGGAGGGCCCGGATGGGTTGCTGAACCTGACCGTGCACGGCATCAGCGTGATTACGAACGGCGTGGTCAACACGTTCCCGCAGTCGGTGACGACCCCGCTGGGCAATATCCTGACCATCACCGGCTATGACGCGGATGATGGCGACGAGGGCATCGTCAGCTACAGCTATACCCTGCTGGACAACGCCCAGCACGCACCGGGTGCCAACGAGAACCTGGTGAGCGAGCACTTCGAGGTGGTGCTCGAAGACGTGGACCATGACACGGAAATCGCGTCCCTCGACATCAACATCATCGATGACGTGCCGACGGCGCATACCGACAGCGACAGTGTGACGGAAGGGGGCGTGGTCAGCGGCAATGTGCTGACTGATGGCCTCGGTGACGTGTTCGGTGCGGACGGCCCGACGGCGAGTGGAGGCGTGGTCGGCGTGAAGGCCGGCAACGATACAGCGACCCCAGCCAGTGGTAGTTTGGGCCTCGCCCTAGCGGGCAGCTTTGGTACGCTGACGCTGCATGCCAACGGCAGCTACACCTACGACGGCGCGCCGAATGTGGTGCTGCCGCTCGGTGCCACGGATGTCTTCACCTACACCATTCAGGACGGTGACGGCGACCTGTCGACCACCACGCTGACCATCAACCTGAGCGACAGCGGGCTGGTAGCGCCCGCCGACAATGATGCGCTGGTCTACGAGAACGCCTTGGATACGGATGTCGATGGTAACGACCTGGCGGCCGGTACGGTGACCGGCAGCCTGCCGGGCAGCAACGGCGAGACGGATGCGAGCAACCAGCTGAATGCCTCGGGTGGCATCGGGACACTGAGCTATGCCGTGGTGGGCAGCGGAGTTGGTGCCTTCGGCACGATCGAGATCCACAGCAATGGCAGCTATGTCTACACGCTGACGTCGCCGGTCAGCAGCAATCCGACCAGCGCTGACGGAGCCAACACAGAGGACAACCGCGACAGCTTCAGCTACACGGTGACGGATGCCAACGGCAACACCAGCACCGGCACCATCACCGTCGATATCGTCGACGATCTGCCGACCGCCGTGGACGACATGGCGGCGAGTGTGGCCGAGGATGCAATCGCAAGCATCGGTGGCAATGTCCTGAGTAACGACACGCAGGGTGCGGATGGTGCGACGTTGACCTCGGTCAGCATCGGCGGGTCGAGTGTCGCGGTGGCGGCCATCGGTACGACCACTGTGGCGACAGTCAATGGTGTTTACACCTTCACGGCGGCCGGTGTTTGGACGTTCGATCCGGCGACTGGACTGAACAATGCGGCCGGGCTGTCTGCTGACTTCAGCTACACGCTCACCGATGGCGATGGAGATACGGACACGGCGGTGCAGCCGATAACGGTGACCGATGGTGCAGGTCCGGTTGCGGGGGTGCCGATCACCTTGACGGTGGATGACCAGAACCTTGCGGACGGTTCGACACCGGCGGGCGCGGACTCGATTGCAGGCTCCATCACCTTCACAGGGGGCGCGGATGCGATCACCTCGATCGTGTTCGGCTCTACGGCGGGCCTGGGTGGCGGACTGACCTGGACGCGGGAGTCGGATACGCAGATCGTCGGCAAGGACGGCGGGGTCACGATCGTGACGCTGAACCTTGGCGTTGCCGGCGCGGTTGCCACAGTCACCGCGACCTTGGCGAATAACTATGACCGCCACCCCGGGCTCGACGTGGACGATTTGCAGGCCTTGGGCTCGGTGGGCGTGATCGCGACCGACACGGATGGCGACACTGCAACCGGGACGGTCACTGTCCAGGTATCCGACGATGTGCCGACGGCAATGGCTGATACCGATTCGGTTACTGAAGACCTCGATACAACTGCGACAGGCAACGTGGTGGTCGCCAGTGATAGTTACGGTGCCGATGGCGGTACTGTGGTGGGTGTCAAGGCCGGCTTGGATGTAGCAAACCCGGTCACCACCGGGGTAAATACAGTGATAAATGGTGTTTACGGCACACTGCTGCTAAATGCTGGTGGCTCCTATACCTATACCCTCAATAACAACAGTCTTGCGGTCCAGCAGCTTAACCTCGGCTCAAATGTGAGTGATGAGTTCACCTATACCATTAGTGACGGGGATGGCGATCAGGCAACCACTACGCTCATCATCGACGTTAACGGTATTAATGACCTCATGCAGGGTGAATTTGCTAAGGAAGTCTGGATGCCGGCGGATGTGGCACAGATGACGAACCCGTATGAGCAGGGTTATCCGCTGCAAATTAAAGTACCAACGGATAGTGATGGCGCTCTAAGTCTCACCATTACCGAGTTGCCTTTGTCGGGGCAGATTGGTTACTACGATGCAACGAATGCCTTTTTGCCAATCAACCTTGGCGTGCTTGACGTGAGTTTGATTGGCGATCTGATCTACATCCCGGAGGCAGGCGCGGCGGACGGTGATTTCTTATTCAAGTTCACTGTCGATTCTAGTGATGGGGAACGTGTGGATGGCAATTTTGTTATTCACACCGTGCCTGCCAATAGCGAGCCGGCGCAGGAGGTGGTAATTGGCGATGGCAAGACCCCCCTTACTTCAGGTAATGATCAGAACAAAGATATTCAATTGTCTCAGCAGTTCGTCAACGGGCTCACCAATAATTTGGCGGCAGCGACTCTGGTGCTGTTTACAGACTATCAAAGGGCACCCTTCGATATCCCTATTTCTGTAGGTGAACGGGATATAGGAACCGAAGCAGGCCAGCATCGGGAAACGGAAGTATCGGTTTCAATTACTGTGGATGGGATTGAGTTCAGTGTGCTTGAAGCCGACCCGGCAGGCAGCATAGATCAGGATTGGTTCTTCGATCCGGCAACAGGATTGATGCGCGCAGAAGTCGGATTTAGCCAAGTTGTGCAGGTTGCCAATCCATCAGTCTCTCTGGATGACTACTTGCTCGCCCATCCGGCGGAGGCTGGTGATACATGGACATTGACTTATTTCGATAACGATGGCGGGAGTTTTCAGGCGCGTTACGTGAAAGGCGAGTTCTTCTACAACAGTCCAGGTGACCCTGGCATCATGGTTGTTGGCGATCCTGGTGTGCCGAACTTGATATTCGGTACTACCTCGGGCGATAGCTTGACGGGTGGCAATGTTGACGATGTCATCAATGGTCGTGACGGTAACGATCAGTTGTATGGACTCGGTGGTAACGACCAAATTGCTGGCGGCGCGGGTCTGGATTTTCTTGTCGGAGGTCATGGCGACGATCTCTTGACGGGAGGAGATGGAAAAGACACCTATGCATGGAATTCCGGCGATACGGGGGTCGATCACATCACTGACTTCTTTATCGACGGGCCCGGTGCGCCAGGAGGCAACTCAGATGCGTTGGATCTGTCGCAGGTGTTGGCCGGCGAGGCTGCGAGCGGGAATGTGTTGGATGATTACCTGAGCTTCACGTTCGCAACGACCAGCACCACCATCGATGTACGGGCGACACCCGGCGGAGCAGTAATGCAGCAGGTCGTGATGGATGGCGTGGACCTATCCGACGGCGCTTACTACGGCAGTACCAATGCAGCGACAGTGATCGATGGCATGCTCAGCGACAACGCGCTCAAGGTAGATACCGTCTAGTCTCGAGCAAGCAGTCAAGCTCGCCACCTTCACGGGTGGCGGGCTTTTTGGGCTTCAAACGCTATCGCGGGCATGACCCCCTCCAATGAGTTGGCATTGTCGCTACAGGTTTGCAGCTATCGCTCCTGCCACGGCATCGGTACGCCGATCAGGCGGCCCATGGCGCCGTGGATGCCGAGTTCGTTGAGTACGGCGAGCTCGCCTTCGGTTTCCACCATCTCCGCCATCAGTGGCAAGTCGATACTGTTGGTGGCGCGGAACATGGCTTCGATGAACAGGCGCTTGTCGCTTTCCTGGTCGATGGCACGAATGTAGGTGCCGTCGACTTTCAGGTACGCGAGGCCAAGGTGGGTCAGGTTGCCGATCAGGCTGAAGCGCCCGCCGAAGTGTTGCAGACCCAGGCTGAAGCCGGCGTCATGCACGGCCTGGCTCAGGCGCTCCAACTCGGCCGGTGGTGGCAGGTGGCGTTCGTCGACCTCCAGGGTCATCAGCTTGGCCTGCTGCGGATGCTCCTTGAGGAGGGCGACCATCCGCGCCTGGCTGTCCGGCTCGCGCAGGGTCGCGGCCGACAGGCTGAGCGCGACCGGGTAGGGGTGTTGCGCCAGATGGGCCAGGCTGTGCTCCAGCATCGCCAGGTCGAAGCGCGCGGCCCAGCCCAGACGCTCGATCCAGGGCAGGAAGCGCCCGGCCGCCACGGCTTCACCTTGCGGGTCGAGCAGGCGCGCGAGAACCTTATGATGCAGCACCTTGCGGATATCCGCGCATTCCACCACCGGTTGGAAGTACAGCTGCAGCTTGCCGTGGTTCAGCGCTTCGTCGATCCAGTTGCGCCAGTCGTTCAAGCCCTGGCTGGGCAGGGCGTTGAAGTCATCCAGCCGCTCCCAGGGTCTGCTCGGGTTGTTCTGCGCCTGGGCCAGCGCCTGGTCGGCCCGGCTGATGACGCTGCTGACCTCCTCGCCGGGGCGGAAGGCGGCGATGCCCAGGTGCGCGACGGGGGTGCAGTCGCTGGCACCGGTTTGCCGCAGGCTTTCCAGGCCATCGCTGAGCTCCAGTGCCAGCCGGTCGGCATCCTCGCCGGCCAGCCCCGGCGCGAGCAGGGTGAACTCGCCACCCCGGCTGCGCGAGGCCAGCCAGTTGCTGCGGCTTGGCTGGTCGAGCAGGCGCTTGAGCAGCTCGCCGATGGCACTGATCAGGGCATCGGTGCGTTGCCCGCCGAGGCGTTTGTTCAAACCGCCCAGGTCATTGACCCGCAGCAGCACTAGGTAGCCCTCGGCGTTCTGTTCGTGGACAGCCAGCTGGTTGGCCAGGTTGATGTCGAACAAACGACGGTTGGCCAGGCCCGTGAGACTGTCCTGGTAGGCTTCCTCACGCAGTTTTTCGCTGCGCGCGGCTTCTTCGGCAAACAGGTTCTTCAGCTTCTCGACCATCTGGTTCATGGCCAGCACCACCCGTTTCAGTTCCGGCGTGCGGGGTACATGCGGCAAGGTGAAGAACTCGCGGCGGGTGATGGCCTGAGCCTGCTGCACCATGTTGTCCAGCGGCTTCAGCTGGGTACGCAGCAGCCAGCCGCCGAGAATCGCGCTGAGCAATCCGCACAGCAGCAGCCAGAGCAGGCTGCCGATGGCGCTGTCCCAGAGCTTGGCAATGGCGAATTGCGGATGGCTGAGCACCTCGATCCGCGCGGCCTGATCCCAGCCACGCATGATCAGGGCATCGCCGCCTTGGGGCTTGAGGTTGACCAGTTTGACGAACCAGGCGGGCACTTTGTCCGACGTGGTGGTGGTGCGGCGCTCGACAATCACCTGGTCATCGGGAATGCGCACCACGCGGATGGTGGCGAAGTAGCCGCTATCGAAAATCGAGCTGACCATCAACTCGATCATCGCCGGGTCGTCCGCATGCGGGGTCATCGACAACCCCAGCGCGGTGGCCGCGTCCTGCGCGTGGGAGCGCAGTTGGCTGAGCAGTTGGGCGCGCGAGCTTTCCACGCCGGCGATAAAGCTGCCGGTAAAGGCCACCACCAGGAACAGGCAGATGGCGAGAAATAGCTGCTTGAGTAGCGACATTGCGTTCTCCTAACCCTCACCAACGGCGAAGCCTTCGACGTGCATTTTTTTCAATAGGTCCTGCCAGCGCGACAGCTTCTTGGTGTCGCCGCGTTTGCCGGCGGAGCCAGGCAGATAGAGGCCTTCGGCGTTGAAGGCGTAAACCGGTAACAAGTCTTTGCGTTGCGAGGCGGGGCGGATGTCGCCGATCAGGTTATCCAGCACCAACGGCTGTGCCGTGGGGCTGGCGTAATAGGTCAGCACCATGTGGGCCACGTTGTAGTTCAGGGCTTTGACGTAGGTGATGCGCAGCTTTTCGCTGGGGATGCCGAGGCGGCGCAAGGTGAAGTACTTGGCGATGGAGTAGTCCTCGCAATCGCCGGCACCTTTGACCAACGCTTCGATCGGCGTGGCCCAATAGTCGTTCTGTCGCCAGTTGCGGCTGTCATCGACGAAGCGCAGTTGGCGATTGAAGAAGCGATTGACCGCGCTGAGCTTTTCGCTCTCGGGCAGCTCGCCGCTGCTGTCGATCAGCGCATTCCATTCCTCGATCCGGCCCTTGGCCGCGCCCAGGCTGCCGTAACGGGTTTCGGCATTCTGGATGATGACGCCGAAGTCCCAGTTGGCCCAGACGTTGGCGACGCCAACGATCAGACCATACAGCAGGCACAGAGCCAGGCAGAGCGCCAGCGGGCACTGTTGCCGTCCATGGGTGCGCTGCCGACGCCGCATATGCCGCATCTCCGCCGAAGATGAAAACAGTCTAGGCAGTACGTTGGGTTTTTGCCGGGCGTAGAGGCTTCAACAGCCGGTCAATAGTGGCTTACTGTGCCTGCGGGCACTCAACGACTGGGCAGGGTTTTTTGCTTGAGGATGTAGATGCTGACCAGAACCGCGCTGCTGAGCATGAACCCGCGGGCCCAGGGCAGTGGTACCAGGTAGCAGGAAATGCCGATGCTGAGCCACATCAGGCCGATGGCGTAGACCTTGCCCTTGAGCGGGATACCGTTGCCGTCGAGGTAATCGCGAATCCACGGGCCGAGCCTGGGATGGCTGACCAGCCAGAGGTAGAAGCGCTCTGAGCTGCGGGCGAAGCAGGCGGCAGCCAGCAGCAGGAAGGGCGTGGTCGGCAGCACCGGAACGAAGATGCCGATCACGCCGAGCACTACGCTCAACCAACCGATGGTCAGCAGGGCGTAGCGTACGGCGGGGTGACGACTTATGTGGACATCGCGGTTCATCCGCGAATCCTTAGTGGTGGCGCGGCTTGAGCAGCGCGGGCTTCTCGTCTGGGGCATTGCAGAGCAGGAACAGCGCAGTCAGCAGTTCGGGGATTTGCTCGACCATGTCGTCCATCAGGTCGCGGTCACGGGCGATATCGACGAACTCGGGTTGTTCATCGAACAGGCCGGAGCCGACCATGATCGGCAGCAGCAGCTCGCTGACTTCATCTTCGGCATTTTCAAACCAGGCGGCTTCGCGCAGGAACACGCCTTCCATGAAGCCGATGCACCAGCCGCGAATGTCGGAGTCGTCCGGCACTTCACCGAGGTCGAGTTCGCAGGGCAGTTCCAGGTCGTCATCGGCGGCCAGCATGCGGGTGATGTGGGCTTTGAGCTGGATCAGGGTGGCCTCGATCTCTTCCCGTTCGGCATCGCTGCGGTAGTGCGGTGGTTCGGCGAACAGGGCGTCGATCCATTCACGCTCCGGCGCTTGCTCGGCGCAGATCGACAAAGCGGTCAGGTAGCCATGTGCGGCCACGTAGTCCAAGGCCTCGTCGTGCAGCTCGTCGGCGTCGAGGAAGGCTTGCAGGCGGGACAGTTGCTCAGCGAAGGACATCGTGGGACTACCTTAGAAAGACGTATAAGGCTGGATTTTAGCCCGGATAGCCCTGCAAAGCGGTTGTGATCTGAGTTTTTTTTCGATTTAACCCCCGTTCACCCCTCGCGCTGGCGCCCACGGCTGCCATCAAAGAGGAATTGGCCTGCCCATGACCGATGGGCGTCGACCTCTGGCGCGGGCGGCTGGCGTATACTGCGCGGCTTTGTGACGGCGCTCGGGCGCCACCCGCCGAGCGCGGGCATCCTCGGCAAACGCTCGTGCAGCCTGTTGCGGCGGGCGTTTTCGGGGACTCTTCTTTTGCAACTGCTTGGGGTTTATATGCTCGAACCGGCTTTGCGCATTCTCAAAGACATCTTCGGCTATGACAGTTTCCGTGGGCGTCAGGGTGCGATCATCGAGCGCGTCGCCAGTGGCGGCGATGCCCTGGTGTTGATGCCGACCGGTGGCGGTAAGTCGCTGTGCTTCCAGGTGCCGGCACTGTTGCGCGAAGGCCTGGCGGTGGTGGTGTCGCCGCTGATCGCGCTGATGGACGATCAGGTCGCCACGCTCGACGAGCTGGGGGTGGCGGCGGTCGCGTTGAATTCCACCCTGAGTGCCGATGAGCAGCGCGAAATCGCCGAGCGGATCAAGCGTGGCGAGATCAAACTGCTGTACCTGGCCCCCGAGCGCCTGGTGCAGCCGCGCATGCTGGCCTTCCTGGAAAACCTCGATATCGCCTTGTTCGCCATCGATGAAGCGCATTGCGTGTCGCAATGGGGCCATGATTTCCGCCCGGAATACCTGCAACTGGGCCAGTTGGCCGAACTGTTCCCGAATGTGCCACGGATCGCCCTGACGGCCACCGCCGACATGCGCACCCGCGAGGAGATCGTCACCCGCCTGCACCTGCAGAATGCCGAGCGCTTTCTCTCCAGTTTCGACCGCCCCAATATCTTCTACCGCATCGTGCCGAAAGAGCAGCCGCGCAAGCAGCTGCTGGCCTTCCTCGCCGAACGCAAGGGCGATGCCGGGATCGTCTACTGCCTGTCCCGCAAGAAAGTCGAAGAAGTCGCGGCCTTTCTCAGCGCCGAGGGTTACCCGGCGTTGCCTTACCATGCTGGGCTGCCCCATGAGTTGCGCGCCTATCACCAAAAGCGCTTCCTCAACGAGGAAGGCCTGATCATGGTCGCGACCATCGCCTTCGGCATGGGCATCGACAAGCCCAACGTGCGTTTCGTGGCGCACCTGGACCTGCCGAAATCCCTCGAGGCTTATTACCAGGAAACCGGCCGGGCAGGGCGCGACGGCTTGCCGGCGGATGCCTGGATGGCCTACGGCCTGCAGGATGTCGTGCAGCTCAAGCAGATGCTGCAGAACTCCGAAGGCGATGAGCGCCACAAACGCCTCGAACAGCACAAACTCGATGCCATGCTGGCGCTGTGCGAGCAGATTCGTTGCCGCCGCCAGGCGCTGCTGGCCTATTTCGATGAAGACCTGCCGCAACCGTGCGGGCATTGCGATAACTGCGTCGACGGTGTTCAGACCTGGGACGCCACCGAGCCGGCGCGGCAGGCGCTCTCGGCGATCTTTCGCAGCGGTCAGCGCTATGGCGTCGGGCATCTGGTCGATCTGCTGCTGGGTCGCGATAACGACAAAGTGCGCAGCCTCGGCCATCAGCACCTGTCGGTATTCGGGGTCGGCAAGGCGCTCAGCGAAGGCGAGTGGCGTTCGCTGTTCCGCCAATTGGTGGCCCGCGGCTTGGCCGATGTCGACCTCGAGGGCTACGGCGGGCTACGCCTGAGCGACAGTTGCCGGCCGTTGCTGCGTGGCGAGGTGGCCTTGCAGTTGCGCCGCGACCTCAAACCGCAGCACAGCGCCAAACCTTCGGCCAGCGCCGCCAGCCAACTGGTGCGTGGCGAGGAACGCGAGCAGTGGGAGGCCCTGCGTGCGCTACGGCGCAAGCTGGCCGAGGAGCATGCGGTGCCGCCCTATGTGATCTTCCCCGATGCGACCTTGCTGGAGATGTTGCGCAGCAAGCCGGGCTCGATGACCGAAATGGCCCGCGTCAGCGGCGTCGGCGCACGCAAGTTGGAGCGCTATGGCGCGGCCTTCCTCGAGGTGCTGAGCGGCTCGGCCGAGGCGCCGCAGGTGGTGGTCGATCTGCGACACGAGCTGATCAGCCTGGCGCGCGCGGGCATGACGCCGCAGCAGATCGCCGGGCAGCTCAAATGCAGCGAAAAGAACGTCTATACCCTGCTGGCCGAAGCCATCGGCCGGCAACAGCTGTCGTTGGAGCAGGCGCTGGACCTACCTCCTGAGCTGCTGGGCGAGGTTCAGGACGCATTCCTCGATGGTGAAGGCGAGTTGCCGCCGGTGACGGCGTTATCCGGACAGTTTGCCGGGCGGGTGGCGGACGGGGTGCTCTACTGTGTGCGGGCGGCGCTGCAGTCGGAGTTCGAGGTCTGAGCAGAGCTGGCCGGGCCGAGGGCTGATTTCGCCAAAACCTTGGCGCATTAAAATGACAAACTTGTGACGCGTATCACGAAAGGCTAAGGTGGTTCGAAAGCCTCCCCCCAATGAGAAGAGGTCGAAAGTGCCGTTTCATCATGCCTGGCTAGACGACGTCCGCTCCAACCCCTATGCCGATCAGCTGGCGCTTGGCTTTCGCCTGCTGCGCTTCGTGCGCCCGTTGGAGCGTGAGTACCGCGCCTACATGCGAGATGACGGCTTCGACCTCAAGCGCATCGTGCTCAGTGTCGGCATGCTGCTCTGGCTGGCGTTCGCCGGTCTCGATTCATTCCTGATCCAGCCCCCGCAACTCTGGTGGATACTCGCCGTGCGTCTGGGCGTGCTCCTGTTGTTGCTGGGCTGCGGCGCACTGGTCGTGCAGCGCCGGCACACACAGCTGTTGGTGCCCATGAGCCTGACCTGTATCGGGGCGCTCGGCCTGGGCGCGGCGGCGGTTGTGGCGATCGCTCACACGGCTGACCAGACCTACCCCTATGAAGGGCTGTTGCTGGTCTGCATGGCGGCTTACTTCCTGGTCGGCCTGCGGCTTTCCGAAGCGCTAGGCAGCTCCCTGGCGGTGCTGCTGGCCTATGTCGGTTTCGAGTTGCTGGCCGGTCTGCCGATCCCGCGGCTGGTCAACAATGTGCTGTTTCTGTTGTTTGGCAACCTGATGGGCGCTGTGGGCTGTTACCTGCTGGAGTTCAAGTCGCGGGAGCATTTCCTGGTCAGCCGCTTGATGCGCGTACTGGCCGAACACGACAGCCTCACCGGGCTGCACAACCGGCGCAGCTTCAATCGCCAACTGGAGCGGCTGTGGCGCCAGGCGCAGCGGGAAAAACAGCCCCTGGCGCTGCTGCTCTGCGATATCGACCACTTCAAGGCCTATAACGACCGCTACGGTCACCAGGCCGGGGATAATGTGCTGCAACGGGTCGGTACGGTGCTCAGCGAGGCCGCACGCCGGCCGTTGGACATGTCGGTGCGCCTCGGTGGCGAGGAATTCGCGGTGCTGCTGTATGACATCACCGAAGAGCAGGCCTGTCAGCGGGCCGAAGACTTGCGCGCGGCGTTGGAACACTTGGGCATCCGCCATGAGCGTTCGGAAACCGCCAGCATGGTCACCATGTCGATTGGCGTGGCCTGCCTGCGACCGGCGGAAGGCGGCGAGATCGCCCAACTCTACGAGCACGCGGATCGCGCGTTGTATGAAGCCAAGGCTTTCGGCCGCAATCAGGTCGTGGTCTGAGTGCCCGACCGTTCGGGTGCCGGTGGGCTTGGCCGATTTTGTCCTGGCACTTGGCGCCGGCGGTGACTGCCTAGCCTGGCGCGCACTGTTAGCATCGCCGCGACCACTCGCCGCGAGTATGCCCCTTGATTGATCGACTGATTCAGGCCAATGGCCAGCCGCACTACGGCATCTTCCCAGCCGCGCCCGGCGTGATCAATTACCGCGATTTCGACTTCCGCTCGCCCATGGGCCAGCGCCTGGGGCGGCTGGCCAAGTGGCGGCGGTTTCATCAATTCCAGTATTTCGGCCTGATCAGCGAGGCGCTGATCGGAGGTTGCGCGCTGGCCAACCTCAGCCTGGCGGGGATCGGTTTTGTCTACCTGTTCCACCCCGCCAGTGGGCGGATGATCGAGCGCCAGTTCAAGTTGCCGCTGGGTTTTGGCACGCGCTTTTCACAGCAGCCGAATGACGGCGTCTGCGAACTGCGCAGCGGGCGCAATCTGCTGCGCCTGGAAAATCATGGCGCCGCGCAGGAGAAGCGCCTGCTGGTGGAGCTGGACGACGGCACGCGCATCGATGCCTGCTTCAGTGAGGCCACGCCGGCGTTTCAGCCAATGTGCATCAATACGCCGACTGCGGTGAATGGTTGGGTCTATGCGCAAAAAGTCGCCGGCGTACGCTGCAGCGGGCAGGTCAAAAGTGCCCTGGGTGACTTCGATCTGGGCGCGATCGAGGCTTTCGCCCATCACGACTGGTCGGCCGGCTATATGCGCCCGGAGACCTGCTGGAACTGGGCCTGCTTGTCGGGCCAGGCCGGTGCGCAACGGGTGGGCTTGAACCTGTCCTGCGGGGTCAATGAAACCAGCTTCACCGAGAACTGCTTCTGGCTCGACGGCGAACTGCTCAAGGTCGATACGGTGCGCTTCGAGTATGACCGCCAGCAGCCGTTGCAGCCCTGGCGGATCGAGTCTCACGACGGTCAGGTGGAGCTGCGGTTCGAAGCCCGTGGCCTGCACCAGGAGCGGATGAACATCGGCGTGCTGGCCAGTAACTTCAAGCAGATCTTCGGTCAGTTCCGTGGTGTGTTGCGACCCCACGGGCGGCCGGCAATAGCCATCGACAACCTCTGGGGCTTTGTCGAAGACCAATACGTGAAATGGTAGAAACCTGTTCCCAGTGAGTTGCGCTCAGCCCGACTGGATTGATAACAGGCTCGACAGGTGCTCGCGACGGGCCTGAATGGGTGCCATGGGCGTGTCAAGATCTTGCTCGGTGGCTGAGGTTATGATTAGCTGGCTAATAATTAGCTTTGGCGGCAATCAAGAGCCTTCATTTATGTCACACACCGATCAACATCGTTTTGGTATGCAGCTCGCTCAACTCTCCCGTTCCTGGCGCGCCGAGCTGGACCGGCGCCTGGCCGGACTGGGCCTGTCTCAGGCGCGCTGGCTGGTGCTATTGCACCTGGCGCGCTTCAGCGAATTGCCGACCCAGCGTGAGCTGGCGCAGAGCGTCGGGGTTGAAGGCCCGACCCTGGCACGTTTGCTCGACAGTCTGGAAGCCCAGGGCTTGGTCAGCCGCCACGCGGTAGTGGAGGATCGGCGGGCGAAGAAGATCGCTTTGAACCCCTCGGCGCGGCCCCTGATCGAGCAGATCGAAGCCATTTCCACGCAGCTGCGCCTGGAACTCTTCGATGGCATTGGTGAAGAGGAGCTGCGCCATTGCCAGCAGGTGCATGCGCGGATTCTGAGCAACCTGGAAAAACGCTGAGCAACGGCTGCGCCGGCCGCTGGCTCGATCAGGCTGAGTGGCAGGGCGCTATTTTCTCACGCGGTTTAGTGACTGCTTTTCCATGCTTTTGCGTATCATGGCGGTATGCCTTATTGCTGCGCGTTACAAAAACGCGAAAATCCGCAAAACATAGCCATAATCAGCCGGGTTTGACAGGGACGTTTGGCCCCGACGCAAGAATTTGCTGCACCGTTTGTTTGCACCACCAACGGATGCTCACGCTAAGGCGTGCAGTGGTGCACTTATCCGGAGTGGAGTACAGGGAGAGGTCGCATGACTACTCGGGTTCGACAACTGTTGATTGGCTTGGCGTCAGGCTCGGCGTTCTACTCAGGGTTGGTGCCGGCATTGGGGCTGGGCGAGATCACCCTGCATTCGGCTTTGAACCAGCCATTAGAGGCCGAAATCGAATTACTCGAAGTCGCCGACCTCAGCGCTAGCGACATGCGCGTGCGGCTCGCGCCTGCCGAGGTGTTCACCCGTTCTGGCGTCGATCGCCTGGTTTTTCTCAACGACCTGCGCTTCACCCCGTTGCTGCGCGGTGGCAAGAGCGTGATTCGCGTCGTCTCGAGCCAGCCGGTGCATGAGCCTTACCTGAATTTCATTGTCGAAGTGGCGCGGCCCAATGGTCAGTTGTTCCGCGAATACACCGTATTGCTCGATCCGCCCGGCTCCTCCGCCTACCGCAGCGTGGCCCAAGCGCCAGTCGCTCAGGCACCGGCCAGCCGGCCGGCGGCCAAGGCGCCTGTTGCCGCGCCCCGCGTCATGCCGAGCGCCCACTTCGGGCAGCGTTATCAGGTCGCCAGCGGCGATAGCCTGTGGACCATTGCCGCGCGCTTGCGCAGCGCGGGTAGCCCGGCTTCGCAACAGCGCCTGATGGGCGATATCCAGGCCCTCAATCCGCAGGCCTTCGCCAACGGCGATATCAATCGCCTGCGCGCCGGGGCTTATCTGTTATTGCCGGATACGGCCGTCAGCGCTGCGCCA
The DNA here is from genome assembly GCF_057838565.1 of Pseudomonas sp. KH_027. Classification (NCBI taxonomy): domain Bacteria; kingdom Pseudomonadati; phylum Pseudomonadota; class Gammaproteobacteria; order Pseudomonadales; family Pseudomonadaceae; genus Pseudomonas; species Pseudomonas sp. KH_027. The sequence continues at coordinate 3,337,256 of NZ_CM174470.1, read as the reverse complement.
GCAAGCCAAGCGCCGGAGGCTGTTGCCACTGCGCAGCCACTGACACCGCAACCGCCGCCCGTTGACCCGCAGGCCGAATTGATCGCGCAAGTGCAGCGGCAGGTCGAGGAGGAGTTGGCCGGCCACGCCGCAGAAAACCTGCAGTTGCAACAGAGCATGGCCGACCTGCAGCTGCAGTTCCAGCAGTTGCAGGCGCAGTTGAACAGCAAGGACCAGCAAGTGGCGGCCTTGCAGGCCGAATTGGCCGCCCGCCAGACGCCCGCCGAACCCGTTCCCGCGCCCGTTGTGGCGGTAGACGCTCAACTGCCTGCGGTAGCGGCGAGCGAGCCGGCCGGGTCGGCTGCAAACAACTGGATCGGCGCCGCTGTAGCGCTGTTGATGGTGTTGCTCGCCGGCTGCATCGGCTTGTTCTGGCGCAACAGCCGTCAGGTCGTGGTCCAGCCCGAGTCCGACGATCAGGCAATGCCTGAGTCCGCTGAGGTCATTCCGCAGGTGCTGGTGCAACCGCCCAAGGCCACCGCTGTACGGGCCGAGGCGCCGGTGCCGGTGGCCGCCAGTCGTTCATCCGGTGCTAACGACACGCTTGAAGGCGCGAATATCTACATTGCTTACGGGCGTTTCAACGAAGCCGCCGCCACCTTGCGCAACGCCTTGGCTGCCGAGCCGCAGCGCAGCGATATCCGCTTCCGTCTGCTGGAGGTGCTGGCGCAGATGGGCGATGCGCGGGGATTCAGCCAGGAAGAGGCAATCTTGCGCGACTCCGGTTTTGCCGCCGCGCCCATAGACCAGCTCAAGGTTCGCCACCCTGATCTGCTTGTGGCTGCACCGGTGGATGCCTTGGACGACGTGCTGGACCTGGAGCTGAGCCTGGACGAAACGCCGCCGCCACAGCCGTTGCTGGATGAGCTGACGGATGACGACTTCCAGCTCAACCTGGACAACTTCTCCCTGGACCCGGACTGGGACCTGGTCAGCCCGTTCTCACCGCCGACGCGCAACAAAGCTGTTGCTGCTGCTGTGGCGCCCGGCCAGGCGACGATCGATTCGAGCCGCAACCCGCGCGCGGAAAACTTCGGGCTCGCGGGGGAGCGCGATGCGCGCAGTCCTTTCGCCAACTCGATGCTGGTCGAAGAAACAGCCGACGAAGGCTGGTTTGAAGATGAATTGCAGGATGCCTTCATCAGCCAGCCGCTGGCCGAAGACAGCGCGTTGTTGAGCGACCTCGATCACCTGGCGGCGCGCCGCGATAACCTGGCCAGGTTCAATCAGGCCCTGGCCTATATCGAGCAAGGTGATCTGGAAAGTGCCTGCAGCATCCTCAATCAGCTGATCAATGATGGTGATGAGGAGCAAAAACGCGAAGCTTCCGAGCTGCTGGCAAAGATCGCTTAACCCATAGAAGCCAGCCACGTTCGTGCAGAAGCGGGCCATGCCCGCGACAAGCTGGATGTCTCGCGGGCATGGCCCGCTCCTACACATCGTCCTTTTGCGGGTCGGCGTTATCATGACGACCCGCGCACTCGGGTACATGCCATGTCCAATCCAAAAGCCGAAGTCGTCATTACCTATTGCACGCAATGCCAGTGGTTGCTGCGCGCCGCCTGGTTGGCCCAGGAACTGTTGTCGACCTTTGCCGACGACCTGGGCAAAGTCAGCCTGGAACCGGCTACCGGCGGGGTGTTTCGCATCACCTGCGATGGCGTGCAGATCTGGGAGCGCAAGGCCGATGGCGGCTTTCCCGAGGCCAAGGTGCTCAAGCAGCGCGTCCGCGATCAGATCGACCCGGCGCGCGACTTGGGGCACAGCGATCGGGTTGCGCCGGCAGGGGATTGAATGTCCGCGTCCCGGCCCTTGTCGGGGCTTGCGCATACCGAACGTTTATCGATTTTGCGCTTGTGCGGCCATGACGAAGGCTGCGGCGTAGGGCGCACAACCTTACCTGTCTCGCTGATCCCGGGTGCCGGGGTAGCGGGTGTGGTTACAGTGTCAACTGGCCCTCAGGCGAGCACTTCCAGCGGTTTGCTGGCGCCGCCCATCCGGGCCGAAAGGAAGATGGCGAAGATGATCAGCGCGCCGCCGCCGATCATCCACAGCGTCGGCGTTTCGGCGAAGATCAGCCAGGCGAAGGTGATCCCATACACCGGCTCCAGGGCGAAAACCACGGCGGCGGTGCGTGCCTTGAGCACGTCCAGGCTGGCGACGAACAGGCTGTGGGCCACGCCGGTACAGAGCACGCCGAGCAGTGCGAGCCAGAGCCAGTCGAGCGCCGATACGCTGGGCAAAGTGGGCACGGCGAAGGGCAGCAGGCACAGCGCGACGACCAGGTTCTGACAGAGGGCGGCCTGCACCGGTGCGACCTTGCCGGAGCCGGCGCGGTTGATCAGCGACAGCAAGGCGAAGAGTAGACCGGAAAGTATGCCCCAGAGCAGCCCGACCGTGGCGCCGCTGGCCAGGTTGAAGTCCGGCGTGACCAGTACCAGGCCAATGCTCACCAGCGCCACCAGAATGACTTCATGGCGGCGAATGCGTTCGCGGAAGATCAACCCTTCGAGTATCACCGTCAAGGCCGGGAAGCTGGTGAAGCCCAGGGTGGCGATGGCGACCCCGGCGACTTTCACCGAAATGAAAAAACTCACCCAGTGCCCGGCCAGCAGCAGGCCGCCGAGGGTCAAACGCGCCCAGTCGCTGACGCGCAGGCGTTGCCAGGAGGTGCGTGTGACCAGCCCGGCGAATACCGCCAGTGCCAGCACGGCGAACGCGGCGCGGCCGAAGACGATCATCGCCGGCGTGGTGGCTGCGAGCTTGCCGAGTACGCCGGTAAAGCCGAACAGCAGGGCGCCACAGTGCAGGGCGGTGAGGGCGGAGCGGTGATTCATGGGTGTCCTTGGTTCAGGCCAGGCGGCTGCCGTTGGCCAGGGGGTGGTCGAAGCTGGCCAGGACCACGCGATTCTCCACGTCATAGGCTCCGGTGACGAGGACCTCCGAGCGTACACCGGCAATCGACTTCGGCGCGAAGTTGCACACGCAGAGCACTTGCCGGCCGACCAGACTGTCGGCGGCATACAGGGCGGTGAGTTGGGCGCTGGAGGTTTTCAGGCCCAGCGGGCCGAGGTCGACTTCCAGCACATAGGCCGGTTTGCGCGCTTTTTCGTTGGCTTTGACGCTGCGGATGGTGCCGACGCGCAGTTCCACGCGCTCGAAATCCTGCCACTCGATCGTTTCCATGCTGCCTGCACCGTGACTGATGTAATGGCGCCAGTCTAGGGGCTGCGGGTGGGGCTGTCTGTCGCGCGGCTAGCGGGAATTGTCGCGCGACTCGCGGCGCAGGCCGCGGGGTGTGGCGCCAAACTGGCGGGCGAGGGCCGCAGTGAAGGCGCTTTGTGAGTTATAGCCAACCTGGGCGGCAATCTCACCGACCGCCAGTTGCGTACTGCGCAACAGTTCCAGCCCCCGTTGCAGGCGACGGCTACGCACATGCTCCATCGGTGTTTGTCCGGTTTCAGCCAGGAAGCGGGCGTGGAAGCGCGCGCTGGACAAACCGCTCAGGCGTGCCAGGTCGGCGACCTGCAGCGGGTGCGCGGCGTGCTGGTCGATGTAACTGTCCAGTGCGGCTAACGGCAATCCCGGGGTTGCTGCGGCGCCGTGGTCCTCGGTCGCCAGGCTGGCCAGGAGCAGGGCCGCGCCTTGCCGGGCGATGACCGGGTCATCGATCGGGCTGGCGGCCAGCCAGTTGACCAGTTGATTCTGCGCCGGGCTCAGGCATCGGGCGGCGGGTTTTTCCAGCAGGCGCAGGCTGCTGTCCGCATGGGGGCCGAGGGTGTTGCGCAACCACTCGCGGGGCGGTACGTCGAGCACCAGGCACTGGCTGCCACTGGGGCTGTCGCAGGCGTGGTGGGTTGCGCCGGGAACCACTACCAGGCGTTGGCGGGTGACCTGGCTGCCATGCCCGCCGACCTCGAAGTCCAATTGGCCGCTGAGGCCGAACACCAGTTGGGCGTGCTCGTGGCTGTGAGCGATCAGGTCATGGCTGTAGTGGCGCAGGGAGAGAATCGAGCGCATCGCGGTTTCCTCGGCTGAGGCGCTCAGTCTACCCGCAGTTGCCGGCGTTGGCGCTGTCATCAGATTGTCGTTTGCTTGTCATGCGGCTTTCACCGCCAGCGCTCAAGCTCGGAAAAACCCTGCCGGAGGCCGCCCCATGAGCAGTGCTCAGCTCGTCAAACCCAGCCGCAAGCAACGCGTCCGTACCCTCTGGATCTCGGATGTGCACCTGGGCACCCGCGATTGCCAGGCCGAACATCTGTCGCAATTCCTCAAGCGCTATCAGGCGGACAAGGTCTACCTGGTCGGCGACATCATCGACGGTTGGCGGCTGCGCAGCGGCATCTTCTGGCCGCAGGCGCACACCAATGTGATTCGCCGCTTGCTGACCATGAGCAAGCGCGGCACCGAAGTGGTCTACGTCACCGGCAACCATGATGAGTTTCTGCGCCGTTACTCCAAGCTGATTCTCGGCAATATTCAACTGGTCGACGAAGCCGAGCACATCACCGCCGACGGCCGCAAGCTGTTGGTGATCCATGGCGACCAGTTCGACGTGATCACCCGCTACCACCGCTGGCTGGCCTTCCTCGGCGACTCGGCCTACGAATTCACCCTGACCCTCAACCGCTGGCTCAATCACTGGCGCCGCCGTTACGGCTACGGCTACTGGTCGCTCTCGGCGTACCTCAAGCACAAGGTCAAGAGCGCGGTGAACTTCATCAGCGACTTCGAGGAAGCCATTGCCCACGAATGCGTCAAGCGCGGTTTCAATGGCGTGGTCTGCGGGCATATCCACCATGCCGAGATCCGCCAGATGGGCGAGGTCGAGTACATGAACTGCGGCGACTGGGTCGAGTCCTGCACGGCGTTGATCGAACACCTGGACGGCAGCATCGAGCTGTATCGGCTGGCCGACGATCAGGCGCGCCAGGCGCAGCAGGCGGCCCAGCAGGTGTTGGCGGTCGAGCCGGCGGCATGAGAATCCTGATCGTCAGCGATGCCTGGCTGCCACAGGTCAATGGCGTGGTGACCAGCCTGCAAGCGCTGGTCGCCGAGCTGCGCGGGCTGGGGCATCTGGTCAAACTGTTGTCGCCGCAGGATTTTCGCCACCGGCCCTGCCCGACCTATCCGGAGATTCCGTTGGTGTGGGACGTGTGGAAAGTCGGTGCGGCGATCCGCGACTTCCACCCGGATTGCGTGCACCTGGCCACCGAAGGCCCGCTCGGCTGGACGGCTCGGCGTTGGTTGGTCAAGCGCGGCCTGGCTTTTTCCACGGCGATCCATACGCGCTTCCCGGAGTATGTACACACGCGCTGGCCACGAATTCCGCTGGCTTGGGGCTATGCCTACCTGCGCGCCTTTCACCGCCCGAGCCAGGCGGTGCTGGTGACGACCGAACGCTTGCGCAGCGAGTTCGCCGGCTGGGGGCTGCAGCGCTTGGGGCTGTGGCGCAAGGGTGTGGATCTGCGCCAGTTCCAGGCGTCGCCGAGCTGTACGCAGCCGGCTCAGCCAGTATTCCTGTATGTCGGGCGGATTGCTCCGGAGAAGAACCTGGAGGCCTTTCTGCGTCTCGATTTGCCTGGCGAAAAGCGCGTGGTCGGCGACGGTCCGCAGCGTGCCGAGTTGCAGGCGCGCTATCCGCAGGTGCGCTTTCTCGGTTACCAGCATGGCCAGGCGCTGGCCCAGGCCTATGGCGAGGCCAGCGTGCTGGTGTTTCCTTCGCGTACCGACACCTATGGCTTGGTGATGCTGGAGGCGTTGGCCTGCGGCACGCCGGTCGCGGCCTTTCCGGTCGCCGGACCGTTGGACGTGCTGGAGGCGGGCGTTACCGGCGCGCTGGATGAGGATCTGGCCAGGGCCTGCCTGGCAGCGCTGGCGTTGGATCGCAGCGTTTGTGCCGAACGGGCGGGGCGACAGTCCTGGCGAGCTTCGGCGCTGGAGTTTCTGGCGCAACAGCCGCTGCTCGATGGCGAACCGTGCGAAGTCGCAGAAGCCTTCGCCAAACCGTAGCAGTGGCAAGTCGGGCGGCGCTGTCGGAGGTTTCCCCGGCCGGGTTACGCCGGTTTTTCGGCGCCACCCGGCGGGTTTAGAGAATCACCTTGTCGCGCAGCTTCTCGGCTGCGACGTTGAGCGCCTGGATCACCCGTTCCTTGTCGAAGTTCTGGATGCCGTTGGTGTCCAGGTACATGGAGAAACCGGGTAGCTCGTGTTCGACATAGCTGGAGCTGGCGCCGAGGTCGCGGCGGAAATCCACCACCTGGTAGATCTGCACCGGGCGGGTGAAGCCCTTGACGTTGATCTGGCCTTTGTCGCGGCACATGATCACGTCCTTGACCAACGAGTAGGTCTCGTGGGAGATCAGGATTTCGCCGGACTCGGCGGCGTTTTCCAGGCGGCTGGCGAGGTTCACGTCGCGGCCGATGATGGTGTAGTCCATCCGTGTGTCGGCGCCGAAGTTGCCGACGGTGCAGTAGCCGGTGTTCAGGCCCATGCGGATTTCCAGCGGCTTGGTGATGCCCTGGGCCCGCCACTGTTGGCGCAGCACCTTCATGTGTTTGCGCATGGCGATGGCCATGGACACCGCGTTCACCGCATCCTTCTTCGCACCTTGGCTGGCCGGATCGCCGAAGAACACCATCACGCAGTCACCGATGAACTTGTCGATGGTGCCGCCGTATTTCAGGGTGATCTTCGACATCTCGTTCAGGTAGGTGTTGAGCAGGTCGGTCAAGGCCTCGGCTTCCAGCTCCTCGGACAGTTCGGTGAAGCCCTTGATATCGGAGAAGAACACCGTGAGTTTCTTGCGCTGGGTTTCCAGGCGCACGCTCTTCTTGCCGCTGAAGATCGACTCCCAGACCTGCGGCGACAGGTATTTGGCCAGGTTGCGCGCCAGCCGCGCGGCCTTTTCCTGCTCGCGTTTGATTTCGCCGCGGGCAATGCTCAGGCGGATGCCCTGCTGGTGCATGAAGTAGGCGGTAATGCTGATGTACAGCGTGGTGAACAGCGTGCTGACCAGCGCCACCAGGGTCGGCGTGGTGGCTTTCAGTTCGGGTTGCACGATGACGCTGGTCAGCACCAGCCCGCTGACCGCGATCAACAACGACAACCCGAGGTAGCGCAGGCCGCCAATGATCAGCGCGCTGAAGCTCAGGGTGAGCAGGAACATCAGGCTCGGGACCACCGAGAAACCCAGCAAGGTCACGCCGGCACCGGCGTGCAGGGCATCGATGAAGAGCAGTACCAGGTCGGTCTGTTGTGGGTGCTCGCGCTTGAAACGCTGGCTGAGGTGATGCGCCAGGTGCGGGTAAAGCAGGGCGTAGGGCACCAGCCAGAGGATTTCATAGCCGAAATACTGCACATAAGTGCCTGCCGCGATGCTGGCGGCCGTGGCGATATAGGCCAGTACGCGGGAGTAGTACTCGCGCAGAGGCAGCGACGGTAGGTCGGTATGGCGGCGCTCGAGATGGACTGGCTTCATGGTGGTGACACGGTCCCTGCTGGTTTTCTGACGTCTCTGACGGACGTCTATGCGCTCTGCAAGACAGAGGCCAAGCTTTTGATCGGTCGAGGATCATAACCAGCAAAGGTTCGGCAGCCAAGCATGGCTGCCGAAAGGCGGCGCAAGGGGAGTCAGTGGTTACAGGTCTTGGCTTTAGGCCTGTTCCATCGCGGCCGTGTAAATCGAGTTTTTCGGTTGAGCGAAGACTCGGCGCAGCATCGGCTCGAAGAACGCCAGCGGCAAGCTGGGATACTCGGGGTCGAAGGCTGCCGCATCATACTTGGCGCAGAACTCGATGGTCGGCAGGTACTGCGGGTGATCCTTGAACTGCTCGCGCAGGAGCCGATCCATGCCCAGGTGATGGAAAAAGTAGTAACCCTGGAAGATCCCGTGCTTCTCGACCATCCAGAGGTTTTCCGGGCTGACGAAGGGCTTGAGGATAGCGGCGGCGATATCGGGGTGGTTGTAGGAGCCAAGCGTGTCGCCAATATCGTGCAGCAACGCGCAGACCACGTACTCCTCGTCGCGCCCGTCCTGGTGGGCGCGGGTCGCGGTTTGCAGGGAGTGGCTCAGGCGATCGACCGGGAAGCCGCCGAAGTCGCCATCGAGCAGCTTGAGGTGGGTGAGGATGCGGTCAGGCAATTGTTTGGCGTAGGCGGCGAAGTTCTGGGCGATGATGCCCCAGTCTTCGGCGGTTCCGTCTTCCATGTGGGTGAAGCGGGCATGGGCGTTCATCAGGCGTCCTCTCGTTGGATGTTGTCGGACATTTCCAGGCGCGTCTGTGCTGTGTCTGGCGCAACCTGGCGGGGTCTGCAGTGGCCTGCGCGTGCAGGCCACTGATTCAGAACTTGATTCGCCCGGTGAAGGCATCCTTGAGCATCACCCAGTCGCCCATCAGGCTGTAGAACGGATAGTCGAAGGTCGCGGGGCGGTTTTTTTCGAAGACGAAGTGGCCGACCCAGGCGAAGCCATAACCGGCCAGCGGTAGCGCCAGCAGCCAGAGCCACTGTTGGGTGAACAGGGCATAGCCGAGGATGCTCAGCACCAGCAGGCTGCCAACGTAGTGCAGGCGGCGGCAGACCGAGTTGCTGTGTTCCTGCAGGTAGTAGGGGTAGAACTCGGCGAAACTGGTGAAACGTTCGGCGGTTTGCGTGCCCATGGCACACCTCCTGTTTTTGTTTGGTCGCTGAATCACGGCGGCGGGGCGGGCCTGGGTTTTGCTCTCCAGGCTGTGGCTTCAGTGTAGATCGAGTGTCTTCGTGGGCCAGTGACATTGGGCGCCAGTTTAGTATCCTTGCGCGCAGGCCGGGATCACGATACTTCCAGGGCGGAAGTTGGCATTAAGCTGTCATTAGCGGCGAAAAGCTGTTCTGCGCGAGCTCCGGCACCGGCGTCCGCTGATGGCATCCAGCGTCCGTAGATTCTGGCAATCATAGCCCAGTCCTTGTGTCCCATCTGCTGGGCCACCCACATCGGATACTCACCGGCCGACAGCATCATCGAGGCGTAGGCGTGGCGGGTCTGGTATGGCCAGCGGTAGCGAACGCCCGCCTTCTTGGTCGCCGGCATCCAGAGCACTTTTCGGATTTCATCGGAGTGCGCCCAGGGTTCGCCGCTTACTGGGTGACTGAACACGACCCCGCCAACAAAGTCGACCCAGCGATTGCGGGATAATCTCTTCGAATCCCCTCCCGGCCATCGCATCGTGCAAGGATGCTGGCCGGGTAGGGTGGGTGGCATCAAGATCGTCACTCTCTTTCGACCTGACTGATGAGTCCGTGATCTACTCTGCTTACGCCACCCACTCGGCCTGCGCATCGGGCATGGAAGTAAGGCCGAGGAGGGTGGCGCGCTGCATGATGCTGTGCCTAACTCTCTTGACCCAATTCTTGGAGGGTCTGAGCATGGCAAAGGAAAACTATTGGCAGATAGCCGACCGGCTCGCACGCGAGGCTGCCAAAGCGTTCAACGCAGTTGGGGATTTCCTCAGTTCTGGACCAGACTTGAGCGACGAGGATGTGAGGCTCGACTACTGGGAGGTCCAAAGCGCTGCAATTGTGGCTGCGGAGGCTTTCAAAGAACACTACGAGCATTCTCTGACTGGTGGCAGCAGCGGAGGGTTGGACGCTGACGACTAGCGGACAAGCTGCTTCTTGGTCAGTGGCCCGATCCAGCGAACTTGAGCTGTCTGCTAGTCCGCCTGATGTTCAGCGCAATAGGCGAGGGTGGGGCAGGCGGCTGATTCAGCCGGCGCCCGCACGAACTCGCAGAGTCCCACCCGCGGCGCCTTGGTCTTTTTGTTCAGCACTGGATTGCCTTTCTCGTCAGTGATTACCCGAATAGCCTCGCGCGTTGCGTCTCGCAGATTATCCAGGTCGCGCTCGGCCTCATCGAGCGCAACGTTGGCGTTCGACAGCTCCTCTTTCAGCTCGGCGACGGTGTCGTTCTTGATGAACTGCCCGCTGGCAATTCGCGCGGCAAGCTCTTGCGCGGCTTCGGGGTGAAGGCCGGCATAATCCTCGAGTTCTTCATCGCTAAGCCCGGTAATGGGTAGGGACATGGTTTTCTCCAGGCAAAGCGCCGCCGTGCCGCAGCAGGGGGGCGGAAAAGTTTTTCCAGAAAGGGGTAAGGTTTTCCGGGTCGGGTATGCACTTCCCCACGTCGAGCGATGCCGGGCCGCTGGTGCGGCTGGCGGGCGGTGTGGGGATGGAACTTCGGCAGTGCGCCTGATCTAATCCGGTATCCGGACAAACCGAGGGATCGATGTGATCACTAAGCTCAGATCTGCAGCTGTTGTTCTCACTGGTGTTGTCGTGCTGCTTGGCACGCCGCTGGCACTTGCCGATCCCGGCAACGGCAAAGGGCAGGGCAAGAAGGATCACCACGGCGATAATGGAGCTGCGTCCTTCGATTACGGCGGCAAAGGTGACGGCCCCCGGATCCACATCGGCGGCATCCAGGTGATCCTGGGTGACAATCGCAACTACTGGTCTTCCGGCTCCTCGCTACCTCCGGGTATCCAGAAGAACCTGGCCCGAGGCAAGCCGCTACCTCCTGGCATCGCCAAGAAGCTGGATGGCCGGTTGCTGCAGCGCCTCCCGCACTATGACGGTTACGACTGGGTGCAGGCAGGTACGGACCTGATACTGGTCGCCGTGGCCACCGGTATCATTTACGAAGTCCTCAACAATGTTCTCGATTGACGGTTGGGTGATGAACGCCATTGGCATCACCTTCATGCAGTTCTCGCTGGAGTCTCACTTGCCAGTGTGTCTATTTGGCAAGTGCACACTGCCTTCCGTTTGTCGCAGGACTTGAACTGTCAGAGGCTGAACGCGTCAAAAGACACGCGATATCAACCCTCACGGAAGCAACCATGCTTTTAAAAAACAAGAGTCTCGTTGCTGTAATGTCATGCGCCATGATGCTTGCAGCCGCCCCGTTACTCCCTGCTGATCTGTCCATCATGAACGCTGCGTACGCCAAGGAAGGTGGTGGCCACGGCGGTTCAGGTCACTCCGGCGGCTCTAGCAGCAACGGCCACGGTAACGGACTGAGCAGCGATCATTCCGGCAAGTCTGTTCGCGACCATGGTACAAGCGGCAACCACTACGGCAGTGATCGCAATGATGATCGCGGCCATGGTTCTACGACCTCTGGAATCGCACATTCCAAAGATGCGCGGGGCGTAACTAAAGCCACTGCTATTTCAACGTCTACTCCGGGAGATCACAACACGAAAGGGTTGAGTAATGCCGGAACGTCGAAATCAAAAAAAGCGCGCTGAACAAGAGACTGCTAAGCCAGCCACTCCCTAGGGGCCTGGCTTTTGCATCCATGCCAGCAATGCGTTATCGACTGAATGAGCATGCAGGTCACCCGGATCTCGCCTGACTTCCTTCATGCTTCCTTCTATGAAAATGCGCGACACCTTTTCAGTAATTTCAAAAGGTGTCGTGACACAGCTAAGCATCCAAGCAGCAGTTTCGAAGTCGGCGGCGATCACGTTTCGCAGCAGGTTCTGGTGCACTGCCTGCTGGTTGTTGAAACCGTGTTCTTTCATCAGCCGCCTGAGGTCTGGCATGAAAACGCCAGCGACCTCGACATTAAATCGGCCGATACCCTTTGTGGCATCGTCCGCAGCCTTCTTCTAGCGCTTCTCGCGCTGCTTTATGGCTTCCGCCGTCGGTTGCTGCTCATCAGCCATTACCGCTTCCTCTTTTTCTTCGATGTCCCACGGCCATGCGCCAGCCACCCCGCGCCGATCAACTGGTCTCCGCATTCGGCGATCAATTCGCTGACGCGCTCGTTCACATAAGGCACGAGGTTAACTACTGCTGCATCATGAGAGGGTGAGCACTTCAGCGGGCCGCCTAACCGGCTCGAAACGGCCTGTAGCTGTCGGACGGTAGCCACGAAAGCAGTCCGTCCGGTACGCACGCCTAGCAGGCGTTCGTCAGCCAGTAGCGACCTGTCAAGCAGGGCTTTATGGCGGGTTCCGAAGCTGAGCTGAGGGACTTTGAATCCCGATGCGCCGAGAGGCACCCGCGACGGTCAGGCAATCCGCACTTGCCTTCGCTACCGCGTGTCCGGCGCGGATCATTGCGGCGCGCTCTCGACGCGCCGCGGTGTGAAACGGGATTGCGTCAATCCAGCCGGTAAGCACTCATTCCCCGGCTTTCGTCGAACGGATGAGATTGTTGCGCAGCGTCACGATCGCCTTCTGTATTAGCACGAACTCGTCCGGCGCCAGGCCAGTCGCGTCGGCGAGGCTCATTTCCGGGCGTCCTTCGCGCAGCCGTCGACCGCTTTTCGTCAGGCTGACCCGCACCTGGCGCTCGTCCTCGGGATCGCGCCGCCTCTCCAGATAGCCCATCGCCTCCAGCTTCTTCAGGATCGGCGTGAGCGTGTTCGATTCGAGAAACAGCTTTTCGCCCAAGCTGCCGACGGTCTGGTTGTCTTCCTCCCATAGCGCAACGATGGTGATGAATTGCGTATAGGTAAGGCCAAGCTGCTCGAGCATCGGCTTGTATGCCTTGCCGAAGGCCAGGTTCGCAGAATAGGTCGCAAAACACAGGAAATCGGAGAGCTTAAGGTTCTCGGGGGCTGCCTTGTCGGTGGATTTCATGTGCATCCTCATTAGCCGAAGACTGATGTCTCACAAGAGCCAAACTATACATCGTGTGCGATCGTATCAGCATTGCTCTAACTTTCGGTTGCGGTGGAGGCGGGCGGCCGGTTCGACGAGCATGGCAAAGTCGAACCGGCCGCGCGGTGCGTCACGCCGTGAGGACGTTCAGGGCTACGTCGATGTTGCCGCGTGTCGCCTTCGAGTACGGGCAGATTTGGTCTGCAGCGTGCGCCAGCTCCGTCGCGACGTCGTGCGCCAAGCCCGGCACGCGGAGATTCAAGCGGGCCTGGAGGAAGTAGGCTTGACCGGTCTGACCCAGATCGACCTCGATGTCGACGGACAGATCGGCTGGCAGCGCCACCTTCATCTCCTTGGCCACGAGCCCGACCGCAGCGATGTAACAGGCCGACCATGCCCCTGCGAACAACTGCTCGGCGGTCGGGTGCGGCTGAGTGGCTGCGAAGACGTGCGCCGGTTTAGCGTTTCCAGGCGATGAGAGCTGGATGTCGAGGCTGCCATCATGGCCGCGCGAAGTGTTGCCAGCGCTGCTGACGGTGGTGTGGGTTTTGCCGGTGACCAGGACTTTTTCGATCTTGCTCATGGGTGATTCCTCAATGTTTTGATAGGTTAGGTTTATGTATCGTATACGCTTAAATCGTATGCGATGTATGTAATCCTACGCAGAAACCAATCGATGTCAAGGGCGGTGCCATGCCTCGGAGACGAATGGTAGGGTCAGCGCAGAGTCGGCTGCCAGGTGCGACTTTTGCACGTGGAGACGTAGTGGGGTGGCGAGTTCAGCGTGGGCGGAGGGCGGCCATGGGGTGTTGTGCCCGCGGCCTCACGCCACGGGCCAAAATGGCCCGTGGAAGGTCAACTGCCTTGTCAAATATGGTCGCGAAAACGGCTGAACCCTGCGTCGTCGGGGACAGCCCCTCTAATGCCCTCAATGAACACAGGTCCAGGCTCACTGGCTCTGTGGAGGGTGTTGAGCGTCCGCTTTGGGCGTCGGCGTTCGGATGACAGCTTTTGGCTGAAGCTGACATTCGGAGTAATAAAATAAATCAGCCCGCTTTTCCGCCCCCTTTTCCCGCATCGCAGGGAAAGAGCTTGCGCACCGTGGTGAGGAGGCGCCGGTAGCGCTCTTCGTTGCTGAGGTCGCGGGACAGGTCGGCAACCAGTGAAATCAGGGCCTGCAACAACGCGCTTGCGGTCACTATGACTACATTAGAAGTCTTTATGACAGCGCACAGATGTAGTCAATGTGACACTTAATTTTTTATCTTATTGATTTTAAACGCTAAATTTATTGGCACAGTTCCTGATACGTCATTAGCACCCAAAGCTACCACGTAAGGGAAACCGCCATGAAGAGAGTCACCCTCTGCAGCCTGGTCGCCGTCCTCGGCCTGTCCAGCACCCTCCACGCCGCCCAGATCGAGAAGGCCGTCGACGACAACCGCACCGGCCAGGTCTTCGGTGGCCTCTCCGGCGTGATCGTCGGCGGCCTCGGCGGCCCGATCGGCGCGCTGGCCGGAGGCGTCGTCGGCGCCTGGCTCGGCGGCACCACCCAGGAGGCCAGCGGGCTCAGCCAGCGTGCCTACGAGGTGCGCACCGACGCTGGCCTGGTGCACACCATTCGCACACCCCATCAACAGTTCTCGGTCGGCGACCAGGTCACCCTGGAACGCGGCCGTATCCACGAATCCCGTCACTGACAATCCTGCGAGGAGATCAGCATGTTGTCTACCCACCAAACCGCGATCATCAAGGCCACCGTTCCGCTGCTGGAAAGCGGCGGCGAAGCGCTCACCCGGCACTTCTACCAGATAATGCTTGCCGAGTACCCCGAAGTGCGTCCGCTGTTCAACCAGGCGCATCAGGCCAGCGGCGACCAGCAGCGCGCCCTCGCCAACGGCGTGCTGATGTATGCCCGGCATATCGACCAGCTCGAACAACTGGGGCCATTGGTCAGCCAAATCGTCAACAAGCACGCGGCGTTGCAAATTCTGCCGGAGCATTACCCGATCGTCGGGACCTGCCTGCTGCGGGCCATTCGCGAAGTGCTGGGCGCGGAGGTCGCCACCGATGAGGTGATCGAAGCCTGGAAGGTCGCCTACGGCCAAATGGCGGACATTCTGATTGGTGCCGAAGAGCAGACCTACGCGACCAATGAGCAGGCCATCGGTGGCTGGCGCGGTGGTCGTCAGTTCCGCGTGATCGCCAAAGTGGTGGAGAGCGAAGAAATCAGCTCCTTCCACCTGGCGCCGGTGGACGGCGGTGCGATCGTGGCCCACGCCCCAGGCCAGTACATCGGCCTGCGCCTGGTGATCGATGGCGAGGAAATGCGCCGCAACTACTCGCTTTCCGCCAGCAGCAATGGCCGCGAATACCGCATCAGCGTCAAGCGCGAACCCAAGGGCAAGGTCTCCAACTACCTGCATGACCAGGTGCAAGTCGGCTCCACCCTGGAACTGTTTCCGCCGGCCGGTGACTTCGTGCTGCGCGAATCCACCAAGCCCTTGGCGCTGATTACCGCGGGCGTCGGCATCACCCCGGCCCTGGCCATGCTGGATATCGCCCGCCAGAGCGGTCGCCCGGTTCACTTCATCCACTGTGCGCGGCACGGCGGCCTGCATGCCTTCCGCGACTGGATCGAGGCACAGGTCGAGCAGCATCCGCAGATTCGCCGCTTCTTCTGCTACAGCGAGCCACGCGAAGGCGACCAGGCCGACGCCATGGGCTATCTCAGCCATGAGCTGCTGGACCGCTGGCTACCCGCCGAGCGCGATCTGGACGCCTACTTCCTCGGGCCCAAGCCGTTCATGGCCCAGGTGAAGAAGCTGCTACGCGACCTGGGCGTGCCCGAGCACCAATCCCGCTACGAGTTCTTTGGCCCGGCCAGCGAACTGGAGGTCTGACCGCGCAGAGAGGCATCTCAACCGATTGGGGCGACTCGCGCCTTATCGGCCATGCCCGCGGCGCTACGGCGGCGGGCTTCTTGTTTAAGTGCCCCGCGGCAAAATGGTTCTGCAGCCTCTGCAGCACCGACACGCTCTCGGTACTCAGAAAGGAAGACATCGTGACTGATTTATTTGAAGATCGTTTCACTGTAGTGACTGGTGCTAGCTCTGGCATAGGCCTGGCAACCACTCGGGCATTGCTAAATCGCGGGGCCAGGGTGCTGACGATGAGTCGCCACCCCGGTGAATTGGATGGGTTGCATGTGATTTATGGCGACAAGCTGATGTGGTTGCAGGGCGATGTCACCAGCAGTGCCGACCTCTGTGCCCTCGCCGAGTGCGCGCGCCAGTACGGAGACATCGACTACCTACTACCTAATGCAGGCATCGCCCAGCTTGCGGAAGGCCTGGACGGCGCGGCATTCGAGCGACAATGGGCGGTCAACGGCGCCGGCGCGCTGAACACCCTGGCCGTACTGCGCGATCAACTTGCAAACCCGGCCTCGGTGGTGTTCATCGGAACTTTCCTGTCCGCGCTGAGCTTTCCTGGGCTGGCGGCATACATTGCCTCGAAGAGCGCACTCAAAGCCCAGGTGCGAACCCTGACTGTAGAGATGGCAGCGCAGGGCGTCCGGATCAACCTTGTATCCCCTGGGCCGACTGCCACCCCTATCTGGTCAACCTTGGGTTTACCCGAAGATCAGCTAGCAGAAGTCGCCGGCAGTGTTAACCAACGACTGCTTGGCGGGACATTCCTTGAGCCAGATGCGGTGGCCGACAGCATCCTCTTTCTGTTGTCGTCGGCATCACGTGGCATCTATGGTCAGGACCTTGTAGTCGACAACGGCTATACCTTGCGCTGAAAAAACGAAGGCTGGGCGTATCGATTACGCCCAGTAGAGAAAAGGAGAAAAGGGGACGGATCTATTTTAGGACTAGACACCTTATAGGTGGGGGGAAAGGTCAGGCGCTGACAATCGCCACGGGAGCCAGGCAGTTGCAGCGCCCGTAAGGTTGAATCGTCAAGAAACGATTCGTTTGCGTCATCTAGGCCGCTGTTCATTCATCTCTCATTCAAAGAAGTAGCGGGTTTGATTGCTCATTGGATTCCCGCGAAGGCGGGGGGGCGGTGGGGGAACCTACAATTCAGGTTCATAGGATCAACCGGGCGCGCTGCTGTTTGCTGGATTCCCGCCTGCGCGAGTGAGGCGAGGGGCTAGCGCCGTGCCTGTGCCCCGTAGGCCTCTCCCTTGCGCGGTCGTGCCACTGGGCGTAGTTGTTCGTTTGAAAAAAACATCGCCGGCGCACCCTCCAAGAGGTCGCACACTGATGCTGAAAATCCAGGGCTTATGCAAAAGCTACCCGACTCCCCAGGGACCGCTGGCGGTGTTGCGGGGCATCGACCTTGAGTTAGAGGAGGGCGGCAGCCTGGCGCTGATGGGCGAATCTGGCAGCGGTAAAAGCACTCTGTTGCACCTGGTGGCCGGCCTCGATCGCTTTGATGCCGGTAGCATCTGCATTGCCGGGCGCTCTCTGGCAACGCTGGATGAAAGCCAGTTGGCGGCTTGGCGGCGCACAGGGGTCGGCCTGATCTTCCAGCAGTTCAACCTGATTTCCAGCCTGCGCGTCGAGGACAATCTGGCCTTTCAGGCCCGTCTGGCGGGGCGCCATGACCCAAACTGGCAGGCGGAGCTGATCCAGCGGCTGGACCTTGGCCAACTGCTCAAACGCTATCCTGAACAACTCTCCTGTGGGCAACAGCAACGGGTGGCGTTGGGTCGTGCGCTGGCTGCCAGACCGCCTTTATTGCTAGCTGACGAACCCACCGGCAGCCTGGATGAGGCGACCAGTGACGAGGTGCTGGACCTGCTGCTGCAACTGCTCGCCGTCAGTACGACCAGCCTGCTGATGGTGACCCATAGCCCTCGTATGGCTGCACGCCTGGAGCGGTGCGCGACCTTGCATGGCGGCCGTCTGTTGGACCGAGGCGAAGCCTGAAATGTGGATTTTCTACTGGACGCTGAGCGCCTTGCTTAGCCATTGGCGGCGACATCCTGTGCAGTTTTTCAGTGTGTTGACCGGTTTGTGGCTGGCAACCAGCCTGTGGACTGGCGTGCAGGCACTGAACAGCCAGGCTCGGGAAAGTTATGCACGGGCCAGCCAACTGATTGCCGGCGACAACCAATACGCGCTCAGCGCCCACAACGGCGGGTTATTTGCGCAGCAGTACTTTATTGAGCTGCGGCGTGCTGGCTGGCCAGTATCGCCACTCTTGCAGGGCCGTTTGCGCCTGCAGGGGCAGCCCGAGCAACGCCTGCAGCTGGTCGGTATCGAACCGCTGACATTGCCAACCGGTACGTCACTGGCCGGGCAAGCTGTGGACACCTTGGACCTGACAACCTTTCTCGGCCAGCCCGGGCGTACCTGGATTGCGCCCGATACCCTCAAGGCCCTCGACCTTGAAACCGGGGCTCAACCGCTGAGTGAGGCTGGGCAAGCTTTACCGCCGCTGGAGGTGCGGCCACAGTTGGCGCCCAGCGTGCTGCTGGTGGATATCGGAGTCGCACAACGATTACTCAATGCACCGCAGCAGTTATCCCGACTTCTAGTGGCCGACGATTTTGCCCGGGACAACCCGAGCCTCCCACCTCAGTTGGCCGAACAACTCGTACTGAACCGCCGCAGCGAAGCGGCTGATTTAGGACGACTTACCGACAGCTTCCATCTCAATCTCACGGCCCTCGGTTTGCTGGCTTTTGTCGTCGGGCTGTTTATCGTGCGCGCCGCTATTGGCTTGGCGCTGGAGCAGCGCCGCGCGCTGTTGCGCACCCTGCGGGCCTGTGGAGTGAGCGCCCGTACCCTGCTTGGCGCCCTGGCCCTGGAGCTCTGTGGCCTGGCCTTGCTTGGCGGTTTGGCTGGCGTGGTCAGCGGTTATTGGCTGGCCAGTCTGCTCTTGCCGGATGTTGTGGCCAGCTTGCGTGGCCTGTATGGCGCAGAGGTTGCCGGTCAGCTCAGCCTCAGCCCGCTGTGGTGGCTGACCGGGTTGGCCATCAGCCTGCTCGGTGCCTTGTTCGCCGGTGCCAGCAGCTTGCTCAGGGCCGCGCGGTTACCGCTGCTGGCCTTGGCCCAGCCCGAGGCGTGGCAGCAGGCGCAAGCTCTATGGTTGCGGCGCCAAGCCCTGTTGGCTGGAGCGCTCGGGTTGCTGGCGCTAGCTGCGCTGATTGGCGGCAACAGCCTGATTGCAGGGTTTGTCCTGCTCGCCGGTTTGCTGCTGTCTGCGGCCCTGAGTTTGCCGCTGTGCCTGAACAGGCTGCTGGAGGTTCTGCTACCACGCTGCCGCTCGCCGCTGTCGCAGTGGTTTATCGCCGACAGCCGGCAGCAGTTGCCGGGCCTGGCATTGGCGCTGATGGCCCTGTTGCTGGCGCTAGCGGCGAATATCGGCGTCGGCAGCATGACCGAGGGCTTTCGTAAAACTTTTGATGGCTGGCTCGACCAGCGTCTGGCCGCCGAGCTTTACCTCACTCCGCAAACCCCTCGGCAAGCACTTGCTATAGGCGGCTGGTTGGCCCGCCAGCCACAGGTCAGCGCAGTACTGCCAAGTTGGCGGGTCGACCTGCAGTTGCAGGGCTGGCCGGCGCAGCTCACCGGCATACTCGATCACCCGAACTACCGTGTGCATTGGCCCTTGCTGAGCGCCAGCCCCAAAGCCTGGGAGCAACTGGCCAGGCAAGAGGCTGTGTTCCTCAGCGAGCAATTGGCGCGACGCTTGAGCCTGGACTTGGGCGAGCACCTGAGCCTGGCTACCCCCAAGGGTGAGTGGAGGCTGGTGGTCGCCGGCATCTATGCCGATTACGGCAATCCGAAAGGCCATCTGCTGGTCAATGTTGCGGGCTTGCAGCGCTTCTGGCCGGGGCTGAGCCCGAGCAGTTACAGCGTGCACCTGCCGGCCGCCGAGGTCCCCGAGCTGATGCAGGCTTTGCAGAAGGCATTTACCCTGGATAGCAGTCGGATCATTGATCAGAGCGAACTCAAGGCCTGGTCGACCCGCGTGTTCGAGCGCACCTTTGCCGCCACCGCCGCGCTCAACAGTCTGACCTTGGGGGTTGCCGGCGCGGCGCTGTTCATCAGCCTGTTGACCCTCGGCCAGTCTCGCCTGAGCCAACTGGCGCCGCTCTGGGCGCTGGGGGTCAGTCGTCGGCAGTTGGCTTTGCTCAACCTCGGCCAGACCCTGCTGCTGGCCCTGATCACGCTGCTGCTGGCGATTCCGCTGGGCCTGTTGCTGACCTGGTGCCTGGTCGCGGTGATCAATGTTCAGGCGTTTGGCTGGCGCCTGCCGCTGCATGTTTTTCCCTGGCAGCTCTTGCAGCTATTGGCCATGGCGTTACTGGCCACGCTCCTGGCCGCCGCCTGGCCGCTGTGGAAGCTCGACCGGACAACCCCCGCCGAGCTGCTGAGGACTTTCGCTGATGAACGTTAGGGTTCAGCAGGCGCTGCTCTCGATCCCGCTGCTACTTATCGGCGCCTGCGATGCCGAGTCACCCACTGGCGAGGGTTTTGCCGGGCTCGGCAGCGAAGCCGTGAGCTTCGCCAGCGTCAGCCCGGGTTGGGCTTTCAGCTTCCCGGTGGACCACGGCGCGCACCCGGATTACCGCATCGAATGGTGGTATGTGACGGCCAATCTGGAAGATGAGCAGGGCCGAGCCTGGGGTGTGCAATGGACCCTGTTTCGCAATGCCTTGCAGCCCGGCTCTGTGATTGAAGGCTGGGGCAACCAGAATCTGTGGATGGGCCATGCTGGGCTGACCGGCCCTTACGGCCATCGCCACGCAGAAACTTTCGCCCGAGGCGGCATCGGCCAGGCTGGCGTCAACAGTTCACCTTTCAGGGCTTGGATCGACGATTGGCACTTCAGCGACCAGATACCGGCGAACGCAGAGCTGGGGGCGATGGATCTGCATGCCAATGGTCGCGCCTTCAGCTATCGGCTGCGTCTGCACAATAGCCACCTGCCAGTCCTGCACGGTGAGCAGGGTTTCAGCCAGAAGTCCGGACAGGGGCAGGCGTCCTACTACTACAGCCAGCCGTTCTTTCAGGCACAAGGTGCGATCCAGTTGGAGGGTAAAACCTATCGGGTCAAAGGCCCGGCCTGGTTGGATCGCGAATGGAGCAGCCAGCCATTGGCGCCCGGCCAGCAAGGCTGGGACTGGTTCTCCTTGCACCTGAGCACGGGCGAAAAGCTCATGCTCTTCCAGCTGCGCCATGCCGACGGCGCACACTACCGCGCCGGTACCTGGATCAGCGCCACAGGCCAGACCCGCGCGCTGAGTAATGAGGACATCGTCATGACCCCCTTGCAGCAAAGCCTTGTTGCGGGTCGTCAGGTACCGACCCGCTGGTCGCTGCGCATAGCCAGCAAGGGCTTCGAGATCACCAGCACCGCGCTGCAGGAAAACTCCTGGATGGATACCCGGCTCCCTTACTGGGAAGGGCCCATTCGTTTTAGCGGCAGCCATCAAGGGGTGGGTTACCTGGAGATGACTGGTTACTGAGACGGCTGGCACGTGGCGAGCGAAGCGGCATCCACCCTGCGGGCTACGGGAGCAAGGACTGCGGCGATCCCTCGACAGCCGGCTCTTGCTGCTGCAGCGTCCACATTTGCGCGTAGCTGCCGCCGGCCTCCAGCAGCTCGCGGTGGCTGCCGCTTTCGATGATGCGGCCGGCGTCCAGCACCAGGATCCGGTCGGCATCCATCACCGTGGAAAGCCGATGGGCGATGACCAGGGTGGTGCGACCGACCTGGATACGTTCGAGCGCGGCCTGGATGGCCTTCTCCGACTTGGAATCCAGCGCCGAGGTGGCTTCGTCGAAGATCAGGATGGCCGGGTTTTTCAGCAGGGCACGGGCGATTGCCACGCGCTGCTTCTCGCCGCCGGAAAGCTTGAGGCCGCGTTCGCCGACTTCCGTCGCGTAGCCATCCGGTAGACGCACGATAAAGTCGTGGATATGGGCCGCGCGCGCGGCGGCCTCGATCTCCTCGCGGTTGGCCTCCGGGCGGCCGTAGCGGATGTTGTAGTAGATGCTGTCATTGAATAGCACGGTGTCCTGCGGGACTATCGCGATGGCGCCGCGCACCGAGGCTTGGGTCAGCTCGCGCAGATCCTGACCGTCGATGCGGATGTGCCCGGCATCGACGTCGTAGAAACGGTACAGCAGGCGGGCGAGGGTGGACTTGCCCGAGCCTGAGTGACCGACTACCGCCACCGTGCCGCCGGGCGGGATTTCGAAATCCACTCCATGCAGGATCTCCCGGCGCGGGTCGTAGCCGAAGTACACGTTCTCGAAGCGCACCCGTGGCCGGCTGGGCGCGAGCGGCCTGGCGGTGGGGGAGTCCTGCACGTCCTGGCGTTGATCGAGGAGGCCGAACAGCCGCTCCATATTGGTCAGCGCCTGTTTCACCTCGCGGTACATCATGCCCAACACGAATAGCGGCGCCGACAGCTGTAGCAGGTAGGCGTTGACCAGCACCAGGTCACCGATGGTGAGTTCGCCGGCTACCACGCCGGCGGCGGCCCGCCACATCATGGCGGTGACGCCAAGGGCGACCACCACGGTCTGGCCGAGGTTGAGCAGGGCCAGCGACTTGGTTGCTTTGACTCGGGCGTTCTCCAGGTGCCGCAGATTCTCGTCGTAGCGCGCGGCTTCATGTTCCTCGTTGTTGAAATACTTGACCGTCTCATAGTTGAGCAGCGAGTCCACCGCGCGCTCGTTGGCGCGGGTATCGGCCTCCACGGCGGCGCGGTAGAAGCGGGTGCGCCACTCGGTCACGGCGAAGGTCAACAGGCCGTAGGCCAACAGCGTGCCCAGGGTGATAAAGGCGAAGCCCCAGTCGTAAGCCCAGACCAGCACGGCCGTCACCAGCAGCACCTCGAGGAGGGTCGGCACTATGGTGTAGAGCGTCCAGTCCAGCAGTTCGGAGATCGCGCTGCCACCGCGCTCGACGTCGCGGGCCACGCCACCGGTGCGACGACCGAGGTGGAACTTCAGGCTCAGGCCGTGCAGATGGCGGAACACTTTCAGGGTGATCTGCCGCGAGGCTCGCGCCATGACGCGGGCGAACACCACCTGACGGAGTTCGCTGAACAGGGTGACACCGATGCGCGACGCGCCATAAGCGAGGAGCAGGCCGACCGGCAGCATCAGCAGGCTGGGCTCGATGTTGAGCCCATCGACAATCTGTTTGAGGGCTATCGGGATGTACAGGTTGACCAGCTTGGCAGCGACGATCAGCGCCAGCGCCAGCGCGATGCGCCCGGCGTAAGGTCGCAGATAGGGCAGCAGCGCGGCGACCACCGCGAGGTCACCACGGGCATTCGGCGCGCGCTCGACCGGTGCGGCGCCGGACGCGTTGTCCTCGGCAGCGGTATCTCTGGAGGGGTGGGCGGGCTGCGCTGCCGGCTTGTCGTCGAGCGTTGTCATATGACCGCCTGCCCCTCTACTCGGCGATAGATCAGGCAGACGTTCACCACGGGCCTGCTGAATTGCGCCTGGCAAAGTGCCAAGGTGATCTGCGCCTCAGTGAAACTCGACTTTTTCATCGCCACTCTCCTACCGGGAAAGTAGCCCTTGTCGCGGCCTTACTCCAGTTATGAGTTGTGCTGGAATTCCGGGTCGGCATCACATCAACCCCTAATCAGCGAATCCCCAGGCGCTTGGCCAGACGCGAGAGATTGGCCCGGTCCACGCCCAGTTCACGTGCTACTTCCACCCACTTGCCTCGATGGCGTTCCAGCGCTTCGTTGATCAGGGTCTTCTGGTAGATATCCAGTGACTCCTTGAGGTCGGCGCCACGTTTGGTTGGCTCGCTGGTTGGCAGCGCCTGTTGTTGCTCGTCCTTAGTCTCATGATCCAGATCCAGCACGTTTTCTTCGATGGTCAGGATGCGGGGGCGTTCAGGTTGCGCGGACAAGGCCTTGAGCGCCGCACGGCCGATCAGGTGTTCCAGTTCGCGCACGTTGCCCGGCCAGTGGTAGTCAAGCAGTGCCTTTTGCGTGCCAGGGCTCATGCGCAGGCTGCGCAAGCCGAGGCGGGCGCGGTTGTCCTCAAGGAAATATCCGGCCAGCAAGAGAATGTCGCGCCCTCGTTCCCGCAACGGTGGTACCACCAGCGGATAGACACTCAAGCGGTGGTAGAGGTCGGCGCGGAAACGCCCGGCGCGTACTTCCTCGGCGAGGTTGCGGTTGGTGGCGGCGATGATCCGCACATCGACCCGGTGTTCACGGTCGGAGCCGACCCGTTGCAATTGGCCGCTCTGCAATACCCGTAGCAACTTGGCCTGCACTGGCAGCGGCAGTTCGCCGACCTCATCGAGGAAGATCGAACCGCCTTCCGCCAGTTCGAACTTGCCGCTGCGCTCGCCCACGGCGCCGGAGAACGCGCCTTTCACATGGCCGAACAGTTCGCTCTCCACCAGCATTTCCGGTAGCGCCGCGCAGTTGAGGCTTATCAATGGCTTCTGTGCCCTGGGCGAGTTGAGGTGGATGGCTTCGGCCACCAGCTCCTTGCCGACTCCGGTTTCGCCGGTGATCAGCACGGTGAGGGCGCTGTTGCCCACCAGCAGAATTTCTTCATACAGGCGTTTATGGCTGGCGCTCTGGCCGATCAATTCCCGTGGTCGACGCCCGCCGGCGGCGCGTTTGTACACCTCGGTCAGTTGTCGCTGGTCCTCGACGTTGCGTGCCAGCAGGTTGATCCGTTCGCTGGCCATCACGGTGGCGGCGGCCAGGCTGGCAAAGGCTTCGAGGTTGTCCAGGTCGACGCTGCCGAAGCTCGACGGGTCAAGGGAGTCGAGGGTGATCAGACCCCAGGGCTTGTCCTGCAGGTAGAGCGGGCAGCCGAGGCAATCGTGCACTTCCAGATGACCCGGGTGGCCATCTACCAGACCGTCATAGGGGTCGGGCAAACCGCAGTCGGTGGCGAAGCGGGTCGGTCCTTTGTTTTCCAGCAGCAGCTTCAGGCGCGGGTGTTCCTCGACCTTGAAGCGCCGGCCCAGGGTGTCGGGGCTCAGGCCTTCGACGGACAGCGGGATCAGCACATCGCCTTCCAGCTTCAGCAGCGCCACTGCTTCGCAGGGCAGCAGCTGCCGCAGGGCGTGCAGCAGGCGGCGATAACGTTCTTCATCGGGCAGTTCGCGAGATAAATCGGCCACCAGGGGAATCAGTGCGAGCAGCAACGGGGAAGTCATAACGACTCCTTTTTGGTCTTAATGACATCTATTTCTTGTTGTCTAATAGACACATTGAAATTTCATGTCATTGATATTTAACAAAATTAATTGTGGCACGATTAATGGAATAACCCTTGCGAAACAACGCTACCACGCAAGGAGAACCTAATGAAATCGCTACCCGCAGTTTTCCTCCTGCTGTTGGCCGCGCTGTTCCAGTCGGTGCAGGCCGCCGAGGTGCTGGCCGTGCAGAGCGACCACAAGGTCGGTCAGGTGTTCGACGGCCTCGCTGGCGTGATGGCCGGTGCCGTCGCCGATGGCCCGCTGGGCGCCATTGCCGGTGCAGCCCTCGGCGCCTTGTTGGGTGGCGAAGCGCAAGAAAGCGCCGGCCTCGGCGAAGCGTCCTATCGGGTCAAGACCGACAGTGGCACCGGGCAGGTCGTGCGTAGCCCCGGCACTGATTTTCAGCCTGGCGATCGGGTGCTGTTGCGCGCCAATCGCCTCATTCACCCCGAACAGCAAATCCACTAGGAGATACCCATGATCACGTCCCAACAACGCGCCCTGGTTAAAGCCACCGTCCCCCTGCTGGAAACCGGCGGCGAAGCGCTGACCAGGCACTTCTACGCCATGATGCTCAGCGAATACCCCGAGGTCCGTCCGCTGTTCAACCAGGCTCACCAGGCCAGCGGCGACCAGCAACGGGCGCTGGCCAATGGCATCCTAATGTACGCCAAACACCTGGATCACCTGGAAGCGCTCGGCCCGCTGGCGGGCAAGATCGTCAACAAACACGTGTCCCTGCAGATCCTGCCGGAACACTACCCGATCGTCGGCACCTGCCTGCTACGCGCCATCCGTGAAGTGCTGGGCGCCGACATCGCCACCGACGAGGTGCTGGAGGCCTGGGGCGTCGCTTACGGCATTCTCGCCGACCTGCTGATCAACGCCGAGGAGGGCATGTACGCCGCCAACGCCGAGGCTCCGGGTGGCTGGCGCGGGTCGCGGACCTTTGTGCTGGTGCGCAAGGTTGCAGAGAGTGAGGAAATCGTCTCGTTCCACTTCGCCCCAGCCGACGGCAAGCCGGTCCTGGCCTACCAACCGGGCCAGTACATCACCTTGCTGCTGGACTTGGATGGCGAGCAGGCGCGTCGCAACTATTCGTTGTCGGCGTCCAGCAACGGCATCGAATACCGCATTAGCGTCAAACGCGAGCCTGAGGGGCGGGTGTCCAACTTCTTGCACGACAAGCTGCAAGAGGGCGGTCGTATCGAGATGTTCGCCCCGGCCGGTGACTTCGTTCTGCGCGAGTCGAGCAAACCCCTGGCGCTGATCACCGCCGGCGTTGGCATCACGCCGACCCTGGCGATGCTCGAAGCGGCCCAGGCCTGCGGCCGGACGATCACCTTCATCCACTGTGCGCGCAATGGCGCCGTGCATGCTTTCCGCGACTGGATCGAAGAACGCGTCAGCAGAGACCCGGCGCTTAAACGCTTTTTCTGCTACAGCGAGCCGCGCGAGGCGGATCAGGGCGATGCCACCGGCTTCCTCACTCGCGAGCGTCTGGGCGAATGGCTGCCCCAGGACCGCGACCTGGATGTCTATTTCCTCGGCCCGAAACCCTTCATGGCGCAAGTGAAGAAACACTTGGGCGATCTGGGGGTGCCGGCCAGCCAATGCCATTACGAGTTCTTCGGCCCAGCCAGCGCGCTGGAGGCCTAATCCGCGCTTCAAGACGGGCGCTTACGAGCAAAAAGAGGTGATCAAGATGCTGCGTTATTTCGCTTCGCCACTGCGGGTGCTGAGCCTGGGCAATAGCCTGTTGCTGCTCGGTTTGGGGATGTTGCTGCTGGGCATTCTGCTGGCGTACTGGCTCGACCAGCGCCTGCCTTTGCTCGTGCTTGTCCTGGCACACGGCATGACCATTCTCGGTCCGACACTGATCAAGATTGGCTATGTGATGCGCCTGTTGTCCCAATACAACCTTGGCAATGATCGCCGGGTACTCGCCCGTGCGTTCTGAAGTGCCTCGCGTCGGTTCCGGCCTACCGCTCTGGCGGCTGGCCTTCCGGCCCTTCTTTCTCGCCGGCGCGCTGTTCGCCGTCGCCACGATCACGCTCTGGGCCGCCTACCTGTACGGTTGGTTGCCGAGTTGGACTCCGGCTGGAGGGGGCTTGTCCTGGCACCGCCATGAGATGCCATTCGGCTTCGCCAGCGCCATCGTCGCCGGTTTTCTGCTGACCGCGGTGCAAACCTGGACGGGTAGGCCGGGCCTCTCGGGCAAGCCGCTGGTGGGGTTGTTCCTGCTCTGGCTGGTGGCGCGACTGGCCTGGTTCGTCGCCATGCCGGTGCCGTTGCTGGCACTGTTGCAACTGCCATTTCTGCCGGTGCTGGCCTGGCTGCTGGGCCGTCAGTTAATCGCGGTACGACAACGCCACAATTACCCGTTGATCCTGGTGCTGGCGCTGCTCTCCGTCTGCCAGCTGCTCAGCCTGTACGGCGTGGTCGGCGATAACGACGAGTTGCAGCGCCGTGGCGCCCTGGCCGCCCTGTGGATGATCGCGGCGTTGGTGGGGGTGATCGGTGGGCGAGTGATTCCGTTCTTCACCCAGCGTGGCCTGCAACGGCCCCAGGCCTTTGCCGCGCATCCACGCAAGGATCGTCTGGGCCTGTTGGCTTCGATCGCTATCGCGGCGCTGACCGCCTCCGGTTTTAATCAAAGCCCGTCGCCCTGGCTGGTGCCGCTGTTCCTGTTGGTGGCGTTTCTGCACGGCTGGCGCCTGTGGCGCTGGCGCGATCGGCGGATCTGGGCGGTGCCGCTGCTCTGGTCCCTGCACTTGGCCTATGCCTGGTTGCTGCTGGCGGCCTCGGGCATGGCGCTCTGGCACCTGGGCTGGTTGCCGCAGGCCAGCCTGGCCAGCCACGCGCTGGCGGTCGGGGCTGTGGGCGGGTTGATTCTGGCGATGCTGGCGCGGGTCAGCCTCGCTCACACAGGTCGCCCACTGCAGCCGCCGGCGGCAATTAATCTGGCGTTAATCGCCTTGCATGCCGGGGCGTTCTGCCGTGTGGTGCTGACACCGCTGTGCAGCGCCGGCCTCTGGCTCTCGGCGTTGCTCTGGGTGCTCGCGTTTTCGATTTTCCTCTGGCATTACGCGCTGTTCTTTCTGCGGCCACGGGTGGATGGGCTGCCGGGCTGAAGCAGTACGGCCAACCGGCCGTCAAACGATCGCTGCGTATAGATATTCGAATGGCTGCGCCTGGCCGAATGAGGTCACCCCGGTTCGGAACGCCCCAAAGCCCGCCCTCACGAAAACCACTTGGGGCGGGTGCAACCCGCGCAGCAATCCCAGCCAACACGGCAATTCCAACCCGCAGTGGCTGGCGAAATGCCTGAGGCTACAGGTTGTGGTTATGGTGGTTGTAGGGCCAGGTGGCTAGCGCGACCTGCGTCGTGGGGCTTTGCGCTGGAGCGGCCAGTTCCTCCAGATGGGTGATGATGTCATCCGGTTTGAGTACCAGAACGTCGCTCTCCAGGGTGTCGAGAATCATCTCGGCGGTGTTGCCGATCAAAACGCCGGAGAGACCGGTGCGGGCTACGTTGCCGATCACCGTCAACGCGGCGTTGAGCCTGTGCGCGATTTGCGGGATCAGCAAATCGGCCGAACCTTCCTCTATATGCAGGCGTTCGTCGTCGATGTTGAACTCGCTCTGCAAGGTTTTGCATTGCGTGCGATAGAAATCCTCGATGCTCTCCTTGAGCTGGAAGACCGGATCGTGTGACCCGAGCATGGGGTAGGGGTGGGCGCTCATCATGTGCAGGGTGCCGCCGGCCAGTTGGGCGATGTCGTAGCCGTGGCTGACGATGCCGGCATGCAGCACGCGGTGTCCGATATCGTCGTTGCCCACGTCTACAGCCGCGAGAATGGTGCCACCGGTCCAGGGTATGGCGGTTTTCACAATCAGCACCGGGCTGGGGCAATAGCGCAGCAGCTTCCAGTCCTCGGGGGTGAGCAGGGTCTTGGCCAGCGGATTGTCAGGCAGGTGCTGCTTGATCACTAGGCCGCAGCCCTCCGCCTGCTGTGCGGCGATGATGGTTTTGTGCGGGCTTTCATGCCAGGCCTGTTGGGCGCTGACGCTAAAACCCTCCTTTGCTAGGGCACCTCGCATGTCGTCCAGGTAAGCGGAATGCTTGAGTCGCTTGTCGCAGGCCAGCAGGTGCAGGTGCGACTGGGTGGCGCTGGCAATCATCCTGGCTCTGTTCAGAATCAGATCCTCAGGCTGCTGCGAATCCATCACCACCAAGGTGTTACGGATGGTATGCATGGGTATTCTCCCGCGTGAATACGGTTTTCAGGTGAACAGAGGCACAAGTGTTCTTGGCTAATGTTCCAGCGGGCGGGTTTGGTGCGCTGGTTGCCTAACCTTGCCGCTCTGTCCGTCAGTCGGAAGCTCACCCACAAACATCATGCACGCGACAGCCGAAGTCGAAGTTCGCCCCCTCAGTCAGATTGTTGCTGCCTGAATCGAACGGGCGTTGATGGTCACGGAACGAGGGCTGATCGCTCATGCAACTGCAAAAAGCTGCTTCCACAGCGCTGGTGCTGTTGTTCCACTGCATCTACATCGAGAAGGCCGAGTTTGAACACGCCCCCATGCCCGAGACCGAAGGGGCGCCTGGCTCCCTTCGACGTCGCTCATGCACGCGCCGACCCTCCTGTTCGAGTAGCACTCCCGGCTGTCCCACTCATTGGCGGATGCTCCGGGGCGTGCTGCGGCAGGCGTTACTACACAGGTAGACGCGAGGATCCCGTCTTGCTCGCTCAACGGTTTAGTGTGGGAGCCAGCAGGCTTGACAGCGAGGTAACTGGTCGGCTGGGCAAGTCGATTTATGCCTAAGAAATCCCCGCAAAGGTGCCGTCTGCTCTATGCATCAACCCAAGCCCTGAGCTATGGGCAGAGTCAAAGCTGTAGATGGCCCGCCGGCATTTACCGGCGGGCGCAGGGGAACCGCTCGGTCAGAATGGGCACTAATGAGGGGCTGTTTTTGGTCGTTTTCTGCCTGTCACGCCGCTCGCTGAAGCAAGAGAAGAGAAGGCGAGTAGCCCAGGGCGGGCAAGGAAGGAATGCCAATGTTGGCATTAAGCTGTCATTCTCTGGCCCATCTCAGCCACGCCACGCCCAATACGGTTTGCTGATACTGCCGTATAGCGCGTGGTGGCTGGTCTGGAAATCCCCCGGTAAGGGTTAGTATCCTTGCGCCGCCAGGCCGCGCTCTTGTGGCCACCATGGATAGAACAAGAAGGCGTCATGAGCGAGCGTACGACTTCCTCAAGCTGGGCCCTGGGCATCGTGCAGGCGCTGGAAATGGGCGGTGTCGACTGCCGTCGTTTGTTTTCCGAGTTGGGTCTGGACTACGCCGCCCTGGATGACCCCGATGCTCGTTTCCCTCAGGACGGCATGACTCGGCTATGGCAGCGGGCGGTGCAGGTTTCGGGCAATCCGGCGATTGGCCTGAACATGGCCAAGGTGGTACGCCCGGCGTCTTTCCATGTGGTCGGCTATGCGCTGATGTCCAGCCGCACCCTTAAAGAAGGGTTTGCCCGGCTGGTGCGCTATCAGCGGATCATCGGCGAAGGGGCGGACCTGAGTTTTCGGCCGACCCCCGAGGGCTACGCGCTGATGCTGACGATCCATGGCGACCGCCTGGCTCCCGCGCGGCAGAGCCCCGAGGCATCACTGGCCTACGCCCTGGCGTTCTGTCGCTGGATGACCGGCAAACCTATCCGGCCGCTGCTGGTCAGCTTCCAAGGCGAGCCGCCGACGGATCTGGAGCCATACAAGCAGGTCTTTCAGGCTCCCTTCCAGTTCAATGCCGAGCATTACGCGCTGTTGTTCGAGCGTGCCGACATGGAGTCGTCACTGCCAACGGCCAATGCGTCGCTGGCGCAGTTGCATGATCGCTTCGCCGGTGAATACCTGGCGCGCTTCTCCGAAAGCCGGGTGACCCATCAGGCGCGTCAGGTGCTCTGCCGGTTGCTGCCCCAGGGCGAGCCCAAGCGCGATACGGTGGCGCAGGCGCTGCACCTGTCGCAGCGCACCTTGCAGCGGCGTTTGCAGGATGAAGGCACCAGCTTCCAGCAATTGCTCGACGATACCCGCCGCGAACTGGCCGTGCAGTACCTGGCCCAGCCTAATCTGACGCTGCTGGAAACCGCCTACCTGCTGGGCTTTGCCGACCCGAGCAACTTCTTCCGGGCCTTCCGTCGTTGGTTCGATGCCACGCCTGGCGAATACCGCGCGGAGAATCTGCGCGCCGGCGCGCCGCCTGCGAAAGAGTGAGGCAGTTGGGGTTGACGAGGGGGTGATTTCAAGCGGCGTCCTCGCGGGCACCGGCCTCGGTAGTTCTGTCAGTGCCGCCAGAAGGCCGGGATGCACAGCACCAGCACGGTGATGATCTCCAGTCGCCCCAGCAGCATGCCCAGCGCCAGTAGCCACTTGGCGGCATCCGGCAGCCCGGCGAAGTTGCCGGCCGGGCCTATCACCTCGCCCAAGCCGGGGCCGACACCGGATACCGAACTGGCGGCGCCGGTCAGTGCGGTCATCCAGTCTAGGCCCAGCAGCGACAAACCGAGGGCGATCACGCAGATGGTGATGGTGAAGAAAAACGAGAAGGTCAGAATCGAGCGGACCACGTCTTCGTCCAGGCGGTGGCCGTTGTACTTCTGCTTGATCACCGCGCGAGGGTGAATCAGTTGGTGCAGGTTGGCCCTGAGCAGGATGTAGGCGACCTGAAAGCGGAAAATCTTGATCCCGCCGGCGGTCGAGCCCGAGCAGCCACCGATGAAGCCGAGGTAGAAAAAAATCATCAGCGAGAAGGTGCCCCACAGGCTGTAATCGCCCAGGGCGAAGCCGGTGGTGGTCAGCACCGAGGTGACGTTGACCGCTACATGCCGCAGCGCCTCCAGCCAGGGCAGGTCGGTGGTCAGCCAGT
This sequence comes from Pseudomonas sp. KH_027, assembly GCF_057838565.1. Taxonomy (NCBI): domain Bacteria; kingdom Pseudomonadati; phylum Pseudomonadota; class Gammaproteobacteria; order Pseudomonadales; family Pseudomonadaceae; genus Pseudomonas; species Pseudomonas sp. KH_027. Next base: position 3,305,408 of record NZ_CM174470.1, on the reverse strand, counting down.
ACCAGGTGCTCATCACCAGCCAGGTGAACAGCAGCAGGCCAAAAAAGCCGCGCACCTGCTCGTCCTTGATCAGCGCCCGGCGGTTGCCGCGCAGCGTGGCCACATACAGGGCGAAGGGCAGGCTGCCGAGGATCATCACCACCACCGCGACCCAGTGCACCGCCGGTTGCTGCCACTTGGCAAGCGATTGGTCGGAGGTCGAGAAGCCGCCGGTGGAGATGGCCGACATGGCATGGTTGATGGCATCGAACAGGGTCATGCCAGCCAGCCAGAACGCCAGGGTGCCGAACAGGGTGAAGCCGACGTAGGTCAGCACGATGAACTTGGCGACCATGTGCGAGCGCGGCATGACCTTTTCCGAACGGTCCGACGACTCGGTCTGGAACAGGCGCATGCCACCGATGCGCAGCAGCGGCAGGATCGCCACGGCCATACCGATAAACCCGATACCGCCCAACCAGTGCAGCAGCGAGCGCCAGATCAGGATGCCCGGAGACATGCTGTCCAGCCCGCTGAGTACCGTGGAACCGGTGGCGGTAATGCCGGACATGCTCTCGAAGAACGAGTCGGTGTAACTGATGTGCTGGGTCAGCAGAAAAGGCAAGGCGGCGAAGATGCTCACCGCGACCCAACTGCTGACAGTGAGCATGTACATGTCGCGCGGGCGCAACTGCACGTGCTCGGGTTTACCGGGTAGCACCAGGGCCAGGCCGGCGACAAAGGTGATCAGGCTCGACCAGAGAAAGGTATTGATCTCGGCGGCGCGCTCGAAAAGCAGCAGCGTCAGCATCGGCACGACCATGCTGATGGCCAGGGTAATCAGGAAAATGCCGATGATGAAACCGATGGTGCGCAGCGTCGGTGTGGCCATGCAGGGGGGCTCGGAAGGTGACAGGGCGCCATTCTAGCGGACGGCGTCGTGAGTTCGTTTAGCTATTGCGCAATCTGCAGGCAGGAGCGCGCGTGAGCGCTGAACATGCCACGCCGGCACTCCTGGCGCAGTACCTGAGTGCCGGGCGATAGCGTCGGCTCAGGCGCTGCGCTGGGGTTCAGTGCTTCCAGAACGCGGGAATGAAGAGCACCAGCACGGTGAGAATTTCCAGGCGACCGAGCAACATACCGATGGTCAGCAGCCACTTGGCCGCGTCCGGCAGGCTGGAGAAGTTGCCCGCCGGGCCGATGATCGGACCCAGCCCCGGGCCGACGTTGCACACAGCCGTGGCGGCGCCCGTCAGCGCGGTGACCCAGTCCAGGCCGATCACCGCCAGGCCGAGGGCGATGACGCCGATGGTGATGGTGAAGAAGAACGAGAAGGTGATCAGCGAACGAACGATGTCTTCATCGAGGTTGTGGTTGTTGTACTTCTGTTTGATCACCGCGCGCGGGTGCACCAGCTGCTGCAGGTTGGCCCTGAGCAGCACGTAGGCGACCTGAAAACGGAATATTTTCAGGCCGCCGGCGGTGGAGCCCGAGCAGCCGCCGATGAAGGTCAGGTAGAAGAACAGCAACACCGAAAAGCTGCCCCACAGGGTGTAGTCGCCGAGCGCCACGCCGGTGGTGGTGACCACTGAGGTGACGTTGACCGCGACGATACGGAAGGCGTCCAGCCAGCTGTGCTCGGAGTTGAGCCACAGCCAGGTGCCGAAAATCAGCCAGGTGAGCACCAGGAAGCCGACGAAGCCACGCACCTGGTGATCCTTGATCAGCGCTTTGCGATGCCCGCGCAGGGTCGCAACGTACAGGGTGAAGGGCAGGCTGCCGAGCATCATGAACACCACGGCAACCCAATGCACCGCCGGTTGCGGCCAATGCGCCAGGGATGAGTCGGAGGTGGAGAAACCACCGGTGGAGATCATCGACATCGAATGATTGACGGCCTCGAAACCGGTCATGCCGGCCAGCCAGAAGCACAGGGTGCCCAGTGCGGTAATGCCCACGTAGACCAGCAGAATGTACTTGGCGGCCATGTGCGAGCGTGGCATGACCTTCTCGCCCCAATCCGAGGACTCGGTCTGGAACAGGCGCATGCCGCCGACCCGCAGCAGCGGCAGGATCGCCACCGCCATGCCGATAAAGCCGATGCCGCCCAGCCAGTGCAGCATCGAGCGCCAGATCAGCAGGCCCGGCGAGGCGCTGTCCAACCCGGTGATTACGGTCGATCCGGTGGTGGTGATGCCGGACATGGTTTCGAAAAAGGCATCGGTGTAGCTGATGTGCTGAATGATCACCATCGGCAGCGCGGCAAAGCAGCAGACCACAACCCAGCTGGCCGTGGTCAGGAAGTACATGTCGCGGGGCCGTAGATGTGCATTCTCCGGGCGGCCGGGGGCCATTAGAGCGAAGCCGGTGAGCGCGGTGATCAGGCTTGACCAGAGAAAGGCATTGAGGTCGTCGGTGCGTTCGAACAACAGCAGCGTCAGCATGGGGATCACCATGCTGAGGGCCAGGGTGAGCAGAAATGTGCCGAGGATGAAACCGATGATGCGCAGGGTCGGCAGGGCCATATAGTCAGGCTCGGAGGTGGCAGGGCGCCATTCTACTCGCGCCGCAGGGCCTGTAAATCAGCCTTTTTGCAGATTGGCTGGAGTTTTCCATCTTGCGCGTTTGCCGGCGTGCAGCGCGTGGTCATTGTTACTCCGGCGGGAGCGTTATCGCGGCGGCTGCAGTGACCGGATCGGCTAGAATGCGCCCTGTCTTTCTTTTGGAGGTGGCCGATGGAGGCTCTCGACGCTCTGCTCAACCGTGTTTCCGCGCCGCGCCTGGTCGAACCCGCACCCGATGCGGCGCAGCGCGAGCTGCTGTTTCGTGCGGCCTTGCGGGCGCCGGATCATGGTCAACTACGACCCTGGCGTTTTCTCACGGTCGAGGGCGCCGCGCGCGTGCAACTCGGCGAGTTGCTGGCCACGGCGCTTAGCGCGAACTCGGAGGCGGTCACCCCAGAGGCCTTGAGCAAAGCGCGAGCGATGCCGCTGCGCGCACCGCTGCTGATCGTGGTGATCGCCCGTTTGCAGGAGCACTTCAAGGTTCCGCGGCAGGAACAACTGCTGGCGGCTGGCTGCGCGGCCCATGGCATTCTGCTCGCCGCCCACGCCCAGGGGGTCGGCGCGGTCTGGCGCACTGGCGAGCTGTCCTACAACGCCAGGGTGGCCGAAGGCCTGGGCTTGAGTGCGAACGAGCAGATCATCGCCTTTCTTTATCTCGGCACACCAGAGCGTGAGTTGCGTACCCCGCCAGAGCTGGCGGTCAGCGACTTCGTCAGCGCCTGGCCGTAACAGCCGTCAATGGGCGTAGGTTGGGCGGCGTTCCGCAAAGCCCAACATTCTTCCCGTCCCGCTTAGATTTCGCCTGCCGTCAGCGGCAGTTCCAGCGTGGCCACGAAACCGCCGTCCGGATGGTTGGCCAGGTTCAGGCTGCCGCCATGGCGTTCGGCGGCCCGGCGCGCAATTGCCAGCCCCAGGCCATGCCCGGCCGCGCTTTGCTCCGGTGCGCGGAAGAACGGTTCGCCGAGTCGCGGCAAATGCGCGCTCAGCACGCCGGGGCCATGGTCGCGCACGCTGAGCAGCAAGCGCTCGCCCTGGCGCTGCGCCCGTAGCTCGATCGGCTGACCGGCTGGGTTGAAGCGCAGGGCATTGCGCAGCAGGTTGTCCAGCGCGCGTGCCAGCATGTCCGGCCAGCCTTGCAAGCTCAGCCCAGGTTCTATATCGATGCGAATTTCCTGCTCCGGGGCACTCAGTTGCGCCTCCTGCTGCTGACCCTCGAGCAGGCTCGGCAGGTCGATCGGTTGGGCCGCGCCCGGTTCGGCATCCAGGCGGGCGAGGGCGAGGATCTCGCTGATCAGGGCTTCCAGGCGATCGCACTCGCGTGCCAGGCGTGGCCACAGCTGTTCGCGTTCGGCCGACTCGGCGCGTTCGGCCAGGGCCAGGGCGATGCGCAAGCGCGCCAGCGGCGAACGCAGTTCGTGGGAAACATCGCGCAGCAGTTGCCGCTGGCTGCCGATCAGGCCTTGCAGGCGCGCGCCCATGCGGTTGAAGTCGCTGGCCAGCACGCCGAACTCATCGCGGCGGTTGGCCAGACGCGCCAGGCTGTGCTGCTGGTAGGTGGTCTGCCCGAGGTCATGCACGGCGCCGCGCAGGCGGCTGAGCGGGCGAGTGAAGGACAGCGTCAGCAGCAGGCTGAACAGGCTCAGGACCACCAGCGTGATACCCAGGGCGCTCAGCGGCCAGAGCAGGCTGCCGCGGTGCCAGGCATCCAGTTCCGGGTGCGGAATGCGGTAGATCAGCAGGTAGGTTTCGCCACTTGTAGGGCTGGTGTATTCACTGGTCAGGCGGCGCCAGGGCAGGCGTCGCTCGTCATCATGTCGCCGCGCTTCGAGGGCGGCCGCACGACGTGGGAAGGTGCCGTGGATGACCGCCTGGCCGTTCTCGTCGAGCACCTGGGTGTCGATGTGGTGATTGCGTTTGCGCTGCTCAAGAAAGTCCTGCGCGGCTTGCCTGCCTTGCGTTTCATAGATCTGCGTCCAGCGTTCGGCAAAATCCTGCAGGCCCGGGTGCTGGCTGAGAATCCAGGCGTCCTGGTTCAGCGCCCGACCAAGCAGCATGGACAAGCCGGCAACCAGGGCGATGGCCAGCCAGAAACTGGCGAAGATGCGCCAAAACAGTGAACGCACAGGAGCTCCTCAAACGAACAAAGCCCATCCAGCAGCAGTGTGTTGGATGGGCGGGTAGCTTACGGCTTTGCGGGCCGTGGCCAGATTACTGGGCTTTTTGCGCTTTCTCGGCTTTCCAGGCTTCGAATTCAGCGCGTTCGGCACGGCGTTCCTGCTGCTGCTTCTGCAGTTCGTCGAAGGCTTTCTGTTGTTCCGGCTTGAGCAGGGCGCGGATCTCGCTCTGGGTTTTGTCGTGCTTGGTTTTGAGCTCGTCCTGCATGGCTTTCTGCTCGGCTGCGGGCAGCTTGTCCAGGTAGCGTTTGGTGATCTCCTGGCGGCTGCGCATTTGCTCGCCCATCAGCTTGCCGACGGCATGCCGCTGCTCTTTGCTCAGGTCCAGCCGTTTGAACATCATCTGCGAGCCGTGCTCGCCGCCGTGGCGTGGGCCGCCTTCGGGCATGGCCATGGCGAAAGTCGGCAGGGCTGCAGCGAACAGGACGGCGATAAGGGTCTTGCGCATGGTGTATCTCCTTGTCTCGATTCCGGCCAGTTGCCGGATGTGCCCAGTCTAGGGAAGGCAAGGTCAAGGGCGGTCAGGCAAGGGTAAAGCTTAGGTAAAGGCCGAACAGGGCTTCAGGCGCTGTAATAGTAACCACGGCTGCGCAGAGCAAGGATGCGCGGCTGGCCGTCTGGGTGTGGGCCGATTTTTTTGCGCAGGTTGCTGACGTGCATGTCCAGGCTGCGGTCGTACAGGGTCAGTTTGCGCCCGAGCGCCAGTTGCGCCAGCTCCTGTTTGTCCAGTGGCTCGCCCGGCTGGCGCAGCAGGGCTTCGAGCAGGCGGCTTTCGGAAACGGTCAGGATCACTTCGTGGCCGCCTATGGTGGCCACGCCACGGGCCGGGCTGAAGCTCAAGTCGCCCAGTTCCAGAAGGCTGGAGGTGGCCACCGGCAGGCTGCGGCGCAGTACGGCGCGCAGCCTTGCGGTCAGCTCGCGCGGATCGCAAGGTTTGGCCAGGTAATCGTCGGCGCCGAGCTCCAGGCCGAGGATGCGATCCAGTGGCTCGCCACGGGCCGAGAGCATCAGCACCGGAAGTTCAGGGTGGTCGCTGCGCAGCTGCTTGAGCAGCTCCAGGCCGCTACCGTCGGGCAGCATCACATCCAGCACGACAACCGCTGGCGCCTGTGCGGCGAGTGCCGCGCGGGCGCTATTGCCGTCATGACAGGCGCTGACTTGAAAGCCTTCCTGGCTCAGCCAGCTGGCGAGCAGTTCGCAGAGTTCACGGTCATCGTCGATCAGCAGTAGGTTGGGCATGGCTGGGCTTAGTTGATCCATTCACGGCGGGTTTTACGGCTACCACGTAGCAGCGCGCCGCAGAGCATTGCAGCGAGTGCTACGCCGGCGCCAATCACGAACCACTGCTGTTGTTCGCTCAACAGGCTCGGCGGTTGCTGCGCCTGGGCTTCCTTGAGTTGCAGCTTGAGGCGCTGGTTGTCCTGGCGCAGCCGCGTCAGTTGTGCGTTCTCGCGTTCGCCGCTGGAGCTTTGCAGCTGTGCGTTCAGCTCACCGCGCTGCTGTTCGCTTTCCGCCAGGCGTTGTTCCAGGGTGTCGATTTGCATTTGCGCCGCCGAAGCAGCGGCCAAGGTTGGGTCGTTGCCTGCTGCGGCCGTTACTTCTTCGGCGTGCAATGGGCCAGTCATCAGTAACACAGCGAACAGCAGGGAAAGCGGGCCTTGGCGCATCGGAACTCCTATTTCCTGGTTGGTCGGGCGGGTACTGCTAGGGGAGCACGAGCTTGAAGGGTTTTACCAGTACGCTGGCGTAGACCCCGGCCGCCCGGTAGGGATCGGCGTCGGCCCAGCCTTGGGCGGCGCTGAGGGATTCGAACTCGGCGACGATCAGGCTGCCAGTGAAGCCGGCGGCGCCAGGATCATTACTGTCGACTGCCGGGTGCGGGCCGGCAAGTACCAGGCGGCCTTCGTTCTTCAGCTGTTCCAACCGTGCCACGTGGGCGGGGCGGGCGGCCAGGCGGTTTTCCAGCGAGTTGGCTACATCGGTGGCTATGATCGCGTAGAGCATGTCAGTCCTTGGTTTTGGTGGCAGACGGGCCGGGTTCGACATCATGGATGTGGCGTGCGAGGAACAGGCCTTGGCCGATCAGGAACAGCAGGGTCATGCCCAGGCTGCCGAATACCTTGAAGTCGACCCAGATGCTCTGGAAAGTGAATGCGACGAACAGGTTGGCGGCGCCGCTGACGATGAAGAATACGATCCAGGCGATGTTCAGGCGGGTCCAGATCACATCGGGCAGGCTGATGGCATGGCCCATGATGCGCTGGATCAGCAAACGCTCACCGATGAAGTGGCTGCCGGCAAATGCCAGGGCGAACAGCCAGCTGACCACGGGGGCCTTCCATTTGAGGAACGTCTCGTTGTGGAAGGCCAGTGTCAGGCTGCCGAACACCAGGCAGGCGACCAGGGTCAGCCACTGGCTTTTCTCCAGCTTGCGCTGCATGAGGAAAATAGTGCCGTAGACCACCGCCGAGCTGACGATCAACATCGCCGTGGCACTGAAAATACCGCCTAGCATGTAAGTATTGCCGGCCAGTTCAACCGCCCGGGGATCGAGCTTGTAAACGATGAAAAACAGGATAAGCGGGATGAAGTCGATGAATTGTTTCACAGTGGCAGCCAGAAGCAGGATGTGCCGGCATAATAACAAACCAGACCAGTAGGGAAACGCTGAACGCATCAGAGTTTCCCGCGGTTATAGAGAGAAGCACTCAATGAACGTCGATCTGCACTGCCACAGCACAGCCTCCGATGGCGCCCTAGCGCCTGCCGTGGTTGTCGCGCGCGCCCATGAACGGGGTGTGCGGATGTTGGCGCTGACCGATCATGACACTCTGGAAGGCCTCGAAGAGGCGCGTGCCGCCGCCGCTGCGCTGGATATGCAACTGATCAACGGTGTGGAGTTGTCCTGTACCTGGGGCGGGGCGACCATCCATGTGCTCGGCTATGGCTTTGCCGCCAATGCGCCGGCGCTGCTGCAGGCGATTGCCGACCTGCGCGATGGCCGCTGGTTGCGCGCCGAAGAAATCGACAAACGCCTGGAAGCCAAGGGTATGCCGGGGGCGCTCGAAGGCGCGCGGGCTTACCAGCAGGAGTTGGGCGACAGCGGCAATGCGCCGGCGCGGCCGCACTTCGCTGAGTTCATGGTGCGGGCCGGGCATGTGCGCGATCGCGGCGAGGCATTTCGCAAGTGGTTGGGCTCCGGCAAGCTGGGCGATGTCAAACAACACTGGCCGACCCTCGAAGAAGCGGTCGGTACGCTACGCGAGGCCGGCGCCTGGGTCAGCCTGGCGCATGCCTGGCAATACGACTTCACCCGCAGCAAGCGGCGCAAACTGATCGCCGATTTCATCCAGGCCGGCGGCCATGCGCTAGAAGTGGTCAATGGCATGCAGCCGGCCGAGCAAGTCGGTAGCCTGGCGATTCTGGCCCGTGAATTTGGTCTGCTGGCGAGTGTCGGCAGTGATTTCCACGCCCCGGGAGACTGGTCCGAGTTGGGCATGTACCGCCCGTTGCCCGACGATCTTCCGCCACTCTGGTTACGTTTCGAGCATGTCCAGCAGCCTGCTGCCCTCTGAACAGGGAGTTCCCATGAGTCAATTCTTCCAGGTGCACCCGGAAAACCCGCAGGCGCGCCTGATTAAGCAGGCGGTGGAAATTATCAAGGCCGGCGGGGTGATCGTCTACCCGACGGACTCTTCCTACGCACTGGGCTGCCACATTGGCGAGAAAAGCGCGGTGGAGCGGATTCGCCGCCTGCGCCAACTGGACGATAAACACAACTTCACCCTGGTCTGCCGCGACTTGTCGCAACTGGGGCTGTTCGCCAAGGTCGATACCGGCGCGTTTCGCCTGCTCAAAGCCCATACACCGGGGCCTTACACCTTCATTCTGAGTGCCACCCGCGAAGTGCCGCGCATGCTGCTGCACCCCAAGCGTCGGACCATCGGCCTGCGGGTGCCAAGCCATCCGATCGCCCAGGCCCTGCTGGCGGAGCTCGGCGAGCCGCTGATGAGCGTCAGCCTGATTCTGCCTGGCGAGGAGGTGCCGATGAGTGATCCTTACGAGATGCGCCAGATGCTGGAGCATCAGGTCGACCTGATCCTGGATGGCGGTTTTGGCGGCCTGGAAGCGTCGACCGTGATCAGCCTGGTCGACGATGAAGCCGAAATTATCCGTGTCGGTTGCGGTGATCCGTCGCCATTTGCGGGCGGCGCCTAGGTGCTGGCTATAATCGGCTTTCTGTCTGTTCGCTAAAGGAACTCTGCTTGAGCCTTGTCGATTCCCAGCGGCGCGTGCTTTCGGGTATGCGCCCCAGTGGCCGTTTGCACCTTGGTCACTACCACGGCGCGCTGAAGAACTGGGTCAAGTTGCAGCATGAATACGAGTGCTTCTTCTGCATCGTCGACTGGCATGCGCTGACCACCGATTACGACGAAGTCGGGCAGATTTCCCAGCACGTCATGGACATGGCGGTGGACTGGCTGGCCGCGGGCGTCAGCCCCAGTTCGGCGACCCTGTTCATCCAGTCGCAGGTGCCGGAGCACGCTGAGCTGCATCTGCTGCTGTCGATGATCTGCCCGCTCAGCTGGCTGGAGCGGGTGCCCTCCTATAAAGAGCAGCAGGATCAACTGCACCACAAAGACCTCGGCACCTATGGTTTTCTCGGCTATCCCTTGCTGCAGGCCGCCGACATCCTGTTGTACCGAGCCGGCCTGGTGCCGGTCGGTTCCGACCAACTGCCGCATATCGAGTTTGCCCGCGACGTCGCGCGGCGCTTCAACCACCTGTACGGCCGCGAACCGGGCTTCGAGGACAAGGCCGAGGCGGCGATCCTCAAACTCGGCAAGAAAACCGCCAAGCTCTATAACAGCTTGCGCAAAGCCTTTCAGGAGCAGGGCGATGTCGAGGCGCTGGAGACCGCGCGGGCGCTGCTCAAAGAGCTGCAAAGCGTCACCCTCGGGGATAAGGAGCGCTTGTTCGGTTACCTGGAGGGCGGCGGCAAGGTGCTGTTGCCGGAGCCGCACGCATTGCTCAGCGATTCACCGCGGTTGGCCGGGCTGGACGGCGGCAAAATGTCCAAGTCCAATAGCAATGCCGTCTACCTGCGCGACAGCGCCGATGACGTGGAAGACAAGCTCAACCGCATGCCGACCGACCCGGCGCGGGTCCATCGTAGTGATCCGGGTGATCCGGCGCGCTGCCCGGTGTGGCCCTTGCATGAGGTTTACTCCAGCGACGAGACGCGGGCCTGGGTGCAACAAGGCTGCAAAAGCGCCGGCATCGGCTGCCTGGACTGCAAGGCGCCGCTGATCGAGGCGGTTCAAATCGAACTCAAACCTCTGCAAGCACGCGCCATCGATTACCAGGACAGCCCGGAGTTGGTGCGTAGCATCCTCGCCGAGGGCGCTGAACGGGCCCGCGATGAGGCGCGTGAAACCTTGGTCGAAGTGCGTTCGGCCCTGGGTTTGAATTACCGCTGACCCGTTCTAGTCCCGTCACGGGCGCTGCCCCGGTATAGGCAGTTGCCCGCCCCAGAGGAATATATGCAGGACATTTCGCCAGTAGATCCGCCAGACAGCCAGGCCGGTGCGCAGCAGGAGTTGCCGTTCGCCCTGGTGTACGGCAAGGCCGTCACCGAGATGCCGCTGGATCTGTATATCCCGCCGGATGCGCTGGAGGTGTTCCTCGAAGCCTTCGAAGGCCCGCTCGACCTGTTGCTGTACCTGATCCGCAAACAGAACATCGACGTGCTGGATATCCCGGTGGCGGAAATCACCCGCCAGTACATGGGCTATGTCGAATTGATGCAGTCGGTGCGCCTGGAGCTGGCCGCCGAGTACCTGGTGATGGCCGCAATGCTCGCCGAGATCAAGTCGCGCATGCTGCTGCCACGTTCCAGCGCGGTGGAAGAGGAAGAGGACGACCCGCGTGCTGAGTTGATCCGTCGCCTGCAGGAGTACGAACGCTACAAGGCCGCGGCCGAAGGCATCGACCAGCTGTCGCGGGTCGGTCGCGATCTCACCGTGCCGCGCCTGGATGCGCCGGAGGCGCGGGCGCGCAAGCTGTTGCCCGATGTCAGCCTGGAAGAGCTGTTGCTGTCGATGGCCGAGGTGTTGCGCCGCGCCGACATGTTCGAGAGCCACCAGGTCACGCGCGAAGCGCTGTCGACCCGCGAACGCATGAGCGACGTGCTGGAGCGGCTCAAGGGCGGGGCCTTCGTACCGTTCGTGGCGTTGTTCAGTGCCGATGAGGGCCGCCTCGGTGTGGTGGTGACCTTTATGGCGGTGCTCGAATTGATCAAGGAATCCCTGGTCGAGCTGGTGCAGAATGAAGCCTTTGGGCCTATCCATGTGCGTGCGCGAGCCGAATAAGAGCTGATAGATGAACCTGACCGACCCCCGCGAGCTGGCCTCGCTACTCGAGGCTTTCCTTCTGGCTTCCGGCAAGCCGCAGTCGCTGGAGCGGCTGTTCGAGCTGTTCGAAGAGGCTGAGCGGCCCGAGCCGGCCGTGTTTAAAAAAGCCCTGCTGCTGCTGGAGAAATCCTGCGCCGGGCGCGCCTTCGAGCTGAAGGAAGTGGCCACCGGTTACCGTTTGCAGGTTCGCGAACAGTACGCCCCCTGGGTTGGCCGGCTGTGGGAGGAACGCCCGCAGCGCTACTCCCGCGCCATGCTGGAAACCCTGGCGCTGATCGCCTATCGCCAGCCGATCACCCGTGGCGAGATCGAGGATATCCGTGGCGTGGCGGTGAACAGCCATATCGTCAAAACCTTGCTCGAACGCGAGTGGATTCGCGTCGTCGGTTACCGCGACGTGCCGGGCAAGCCGGCGATGTTCGCCACCACCAAACTGTTTCTCGATCACTTCAACCTGAAAAACCTCGATGAGCTGCCACCGCTGGCTGTGCTGCGCGAGTTGGAGCCCGAGCCGCTGTTGGCCTTCGGCGATGATGATGTGCCGGTACCGAGCGACTTGCAGGCCCGCGCTGACTTGGCCGATACGCCAGAGGAGGCGCTGGAGGCGCGGGATGAAACCAGCTTCAGCAGCCTGTTGGCGGAGTTGGATTCGATGGAGCAGGGCCTGAAAACCGATTTCGATGATTTGGCCGACGTGGAGCCGGACGACGAGCAGGAAGAAGCCCTGCCGGACGAGCAAGAGGCGAGCCGCGACTGAGCGGGCAGTCATCGTTGGTGGGGAAAGGGGCGTGGGAGGCGGGATGAGTGAAACCAAGAACCCCTGCATCAAGGTGTGTGAGTTCGAGCGGCGCATCTGCCTGGGGTGCGGCCGCAGTCGTGCCGAGATCAGGGGCTGGAAGGCGTTTGACAAGGCCGATAAACGCGCCGTCCTGGCCGAAGCCGCGCTGCGGTTGCTGAGCCTGGCGGCCACGGGGCGGCGTAAAAAACGCTAGCAGGCGAAGACTTCGAGCGCGGAGCTGGGCGCCTGGCTGCTCTTTCATCGGCTCGTGTCCGCCAGGGTTGGCCATATACGCTAGGCTTGCAAGGCTGCGCAGCGTATGATGCGCGCCCCTCGGCGAGTCCTCGCCGCAGGCGATCAGATTGCTACACCGGGAGGTGCCCAGAATGAGTGAGTCCGAAGAATACAGCCCCGCTGGCGAAAAACTGCAGAAAGTCCTGGCGCGCATAGGCCTGGGCTCGCGCCGCGACGTGGAAGCCTGGATCGGCGAAGGTCGGGTCAAGGTCAACGGCAAGCCCGCCACCCTCGGTCAGCGTGTCGATCTGCACGACGCCATCGCCATCGATGGTCGCCTGCTCAAGCGCGAAGAGGCTGCGGAAGAAACGCGCCGCGTGCTGATCTACAACAAGCCCGATGGCGAAATCTGCACCCGCGACGACCCGGAAGGTCGCCCCACCGTATTCGATCGCCTGCCACGGCCGAAAGATGGCCGCTGGATCAATATCGGTCGCCTCGACATCAACACCACTGGCTTGCTGATGTTCACCACCGATGGTGAGCTGGCCAACCGCTTGATGCACCCGTCCTACCAGATGGACCGCGAATATGCCGTGCGCGTGCGTGGCGAAGTCGATGAGGACATGCTCCTGCGCTTGAAAAACGGCGTGCTGTTGGAAGACGGCCCGGCGCGTTTTACCGATATCAAAGAAGCGCCCGGCGGCGAAGGCTTCAACCACTGGTATCACTGCGTGGTGATGGAAGGCCGCAACCGCGAGGTGCGGCGCCTGTGGGAGTCCCAGGGTCTGGTGGTCAGCCGCCTGAAGCGCGTACGTTTCGGTCCGGTGTTCCTGACATCCGATCTGACCATGGGCCGCTGGCGCGAAATGAGCCAGAGCGAAGTGGACATCCTCAGTGCCGAAGTCGGCCTGGCGTCCGTCACTCAGCAGGGTATGAAAGCCAAGACCCGCGAGAAGCTCGACCGCCTGCAGCGCAAATCGGCCAAGCCCGTGGGTCGTGGCGAACGCCCGGTGCGGACTTTGCGTCCCGCCCATGGTGGTGGCCCTGCCGTGAATAGCGAAGGTGGCGAGCGTCCGTCCCGCACTCCGCGTTCCGAGGCGGGTGAGCGCCCTGTGCGCGCCCCGCGTGGCGAGGGTGCTGAGCGTCCGCAACGCAGTGGCGAACGCCCGGTGCGCAGCCCGCGTCCGGAAGGCGGCGAGCGTCCGCAGCGTAGCGGTCCGCGTACCGACTCGAGCGAGCGTCGCAACCCGCGCCCTGAGGCTGGCGAACGTCCGCAGCGCAGCGGGCCGCGCTCCGACTCCGCCGAGCGTGGTTCGCGCACGCCGCGTCCAGCCGCTGGGCGTGGTGAGCAGAACCGTGGCACGCCATTGGCCGAGCGTCCGAGCGATGTGAACAAGAAGCGTCCAGGCAACGGTAAAACCGGCCGGCCGGGTATCGAATTGGCTGATCGGCCGGCGCGCAAGCCCGCCGGTGCGCCAGCCAAGCGCCGTGGCCCGCCGACTGGCGAAGGTCAGCGCCCGGGTTTCGGTCGCGGTCGCAAGCCGGAGAAGTAATCCGGCCAATCAAAAAAAGGGGCTCATTGAGCCCCTTTTTTTTGGGTCTGTCACTTTGCAGGGTTCCCACCTTCGCGGGAGTGACGGGATGCCAGAAGTGCTCCGTCGTCCCCGCGAGGGCGCGGAGCTAAAACCTCAGCCGGCCATGGTCAGGCGGTTACGGCCATCGCGCTTGGCAATGTAGAGCGCGTTGTCTGCGCGGCGCAGCAGGCTCTCCACCGACTCCCCGGGCAGCAGGCTGGCGCAGCCAAGGCTGGCGGAGAGTTCGATGGCTTGCCCTTGGGCCAGGCATTGCAACTCCTGCACCGCAGAGCGCAGGCGCTCGCCGACCATCGCGGCGGCTTCGCGGTTGGTATTGGAGAGCAGGATCAGAAACTCTTCGCCACCGTAGCGAAAGATCATGTCGATGTTGCGCAACTGCGCCTTCATGGTTGTCGCCAGCGCTTTCAGCACTTCGTCGCCGATGCTGTGGCCGTGGCTGTCGTTGATCCGCTTGAAGTGATCGACATCCAGCATCAGCAGCGACAAGGGTTGCAGGTTGCGCCGGGCCAGGTCGACTTCACGCTGCAAGGCCTGATCCATGGCGATCCGGTTGCCGGTGTCGGTCAAGGGGTCGCGCAGGGCGCACTGCACGGCCGCGCGATAGAGCAGGGCATTGCGCAGCGGAAAGAGCAGGCTGGCCAGAAGGGATTCGAGGTGGCTGAGTTCTTCTTCGGTGAAGCGCTGGTTGCGCCGGAAGATCAGTTCGCCAAGGTATTCGCCTTCATGGCTCAGGCGGTAGCCGGCGGAGTGGCTGGCGCGTTCGCCAAGCTCGAGGCGCAGGTCGCTGGCCGGCTGTTGATAGGCCAACGCATCCAGAGGCACCAGGCGTTTAACCTCGCGGAAAAACAGGCTGATGATCCGTTCGGCTTCCAGGCTGGTCTGCAACTGCAGGCTCAGTTGCTGGCGCAATTGGGCCAGGCTGACCGGATGCAGGGATTGCGTGCGGTTGCTGGAGAAACCCAAGCGCTGCAATTTGGCAGCGTCGAAATCGATGGTGTTGGTCTTGCTCGGGGGAACCATAGGCATACCTCTGGCGCGGGGCGCGGCGACAGGGTGTTAGAGCGAAATTCGTGCCAGAGGGTTCATTTTAATTTAAGTCCTTTATTTTCAATTCCTTGTGTTGTTTGTCTGATGGCGTGCGGCCAGCTTTTGCCGGTTGTTTGGCGAAAGCTGGCAATGTGATGCCGATCACATCAGGGGGTTGCCGGTTTCCCGTCGCGAGCCTGGCTGGTTGCTGATTCGGGTGCGGCGGCGGGGCGTGCGGCAGACCGTGTCCGAAGCATTGCCGACGCAGCCTGCCGAGGCTTTGAGGTGGAAGGGTGGGCTGGGATTATTGCGCGTCGAAGGCCTGGCCGTTGACCCCGATACTGTCCGGGCCCATCAGGTAAAGGTAAACCGGCATGATCGCTTCGGGCAGCGGGTTGTTCGTCGGCTTCTCGCCCGGGTAGGCCTGGGCGCGCATGTCGGTGCGGGTGGCGCCCGGGTTGACGCTGTTGGCGCGGGCGCCGCTGGTGCCGTCGAGTTCGTCGGCGAGGGTCTGCATCAGGCCTTCGGTGGCGAACTTGGACACCCCATAGGCACCCCAGTAGGCGCGGCCCTTGCGCCCGACGCTGCTGGAGGTGAAAAGCACGGAGGCGTCTGGCGAGAGTTTCAGCAGTGGCAGCATGGTGCTGGTCAGCATGAACATGGCGTTGACGTTGACGTGCATGACGCGCATGAAGTTATCGCCGGACAGCTGTTCCAGTGGCGTGCGCGGGCCAATGATCGAGGCGTTGTGCAGCAGGCCGTCGAGGCGCCCGAATTCGTTTTCGACCATGGCGGCCAGTTCGTCGTACTGATGCGCCAGAGCGGTTTCCAGGTTGAAGGGAATGATCGCCGGTTGCGGGTGGCCGGCGGCTTCGATCTCGTCATACACCTGGGTCAGGTTCGCTTCGGTCTTGCCCAGCAGCAGTACGGTGGCACCGTGGGCGGCGAAGGTCTTGGCGGCAGCGGCACCAATGCCACGGCCGGCGCCGGTGACGAGGATCACGCGATCCTTCAGCAGGTCGGGGCGGGCAGAGTATTGAAACATCGTAAAGTCTCTCTCATTTGTAGGGGGGATTAGCGCAGCGTAATCCACCAATGCCGCCACAGGCGGCACCTTGCGGTACCGATGGTGGATTACGCCGCTTTGCGGCTAATCCACCCTGCGCCTGCCGTCAGTCGTTCAGCAGCTGCACAGCGCCCGGTCGAGTACGGCGCGCAGCTGCAACGGGTGATCGACCACCACATCGGCGCCCCAGTGCGTGGGGTTGTCGTCCGGGTGGATATAACCGTATGTCACGGCAGCGGTCTTGGTGCCGGCCGCGCGTCCCGATTCGATGTCGCGCAGGTCGTCGCCGACGAACAGCACGCTGGCCGGCTCCAGGCCCAGCTGGCTGCAGGCGAGTAGCAGCGGCTCGGGGTCCGGCTTGCTGTTTTTCACGTGATCCGGGCAGATCAGCACGGCCGAGCGCTCTGCCAGGCCGAGCTGCTGCATGATTGGCGCGGCGTAGCGCACGGGTTTGTTGGTGACCACGCCCCAGATCAGCTTGGCTTGCTCGATGTCGGCCAGCAGTTCGAGGATGCCGTCGAAAGGTCGGGTCAGGACGGCGCAGTGTTCCTGATAACGTTCGAGGAACTCCAGGCGCAGTGCTTCGAACTCGGCCGATTGCGGGTCCGCGGCGAAGGCGGCGGCGACCATGGCGCGGGCGCCACCGGAAACCTGATCGCGGATCAGTTTCTCCGCCAGGAGGGGCAGGCCGTGGGCGACGCGCATGGCCTGGGTGATGGCAATGAAGTCCGGCGCGCTGTCGAGCAGGGTGCCGTCCATATCGAAAAGAACCGCTCGCAGGCGCATCAGGCTTCCTTCAGGGTCTGGATCATGTAGTTGACGTCCACGTCGGCGGCCAGCTTGTAGTGCTTGGTCAGCGGGTTGTAGGTCAGGCCGATGATGTCCTTGACCTCAAGCCCGGCAGCCCGGCTCCAGGCGCCCAGTTCCGAGGGGCGGATGAACTTCTTGAAGTCATGGGTGCCGCGCGGCAGCAGGCGCATCAGGTATTCCGCGCCGATGATGGCGAACAGGTAGGCCTTGGGGTTGCGGTTGATGGTGGAGAGGAACACCTGGCCGCCCGGCTTGACCATGGCAAAGCAGGCGCGGATGACCGAGGCGGGGTCGGGCACGTGTTCGAGCATCTCCAGGCAGGTGATCACGTCGTACTGCTCGGGCATTTCTTCGGCCAGCGCTTCGGCGGTGATCTGCCGGTATTCCACCGAGACGCCGGACTCCAACTGATGCAGCTGGGCAACGGCCAGCGGTGCTTCACCCATGTCGATGCCGGTGACGGTGGCGCCGCGCTGGGCCATGGCTTCGCTGAGGATGCCGCCGCCGCAGCCGATGTCCAGCACCTTCTTGCCGGCCAGGTTGGCGCGCTCGTCGATCCAGTTCACCCGCAGCGGGTTGATGTCGTGCAGCGGCTTGAACTCGCTTTCGCGGTCCCACCAGCGGTGTGCCAGGGCGGCGAATTTGGCGATTTCGGCGTGGTCGACGTTGCTCATGATGCGGTCCTCAAATCCAGAAATTCGGCTTGTGGAAGCGGTTATCCCAATCAAGCGCCATGCGGTTCCGTGGGGCGTACTCGCGAGGCGGTACGCCAGCTGTTTGTTGGGTTCCCGTCTTCACGGGAATGATGCAAGCAGGGCTCGGTGTCTTCATGGCTCTGCGGCGGGCTGTGCGCTTCGCTCCTGAGTCCGCCCTAGTTGCCGGGTCGGGTTGCAGCGATCTTCCTGCCCCACGCCTGAGCGCGGGCGATCAATTTCTCTTCGTCCAGGCGCGTCAGGCGGCGGTCGTCGAGCAGTTGCTTGCCGCCTACCCAGACGTGCCTCGCGCAGTCACGGTTGCTGGCATAAAGCAATTGCGATACCGGGTCGTAAACAGGTTGCTGGGCCAGGCCGGACAGGTCGAAGGCCACGATGTCGGCGGCCTTGCCGACCTCCAGCGAGCCGATCTGGTCGTCCAGGCCGAGGGCGCGGGCGCCGTTGAGCGTGGCCATGCGCAATGCGCGGTGCACATCCAGGGCCTTGGCCGAACCGGCCACGGCTTTGGCCAGCAGCGCCGCGGTGCGGGTTTCGCCGAGCAGATCCAAATCATTGTTGCTGGCCGCACCGTCGGTGCCGATCGCCACGTTCACCCCGGCCTGCCACAGGCGTTCCACCGGGCAGAAGCCGCTGGCCAGCTTGAGGTTGGATTCGGGGCAATGGATGACGTTGCTGTTGCTTTCTACCAGCAGTTGCAGGTCGTCATCGTTGATCTGGGTCATGTGCACGGCCTGGAAGCGCGGGCCGAGCAGGCCCAGGCGCGCCAGGCGGGCGAGCGGGCGTTCGCCGCGCTGCTCCAGGCTCTGTTGCACCTCGAAGGCGGTTTCCTGTACGTGCATATGAATGCCGGCGTCCAGCTCCTCGGCCAGCATGCAGATGTTTTCCAGCTTGTCGTCGCTTACGGTGTACGGCGCGTGCGGGCCGAAGGCGACTTTGAGGCGTGGGTGCACTCTGAGGTCGTCGAACAGGGCCAGGCCTTTGCGCAGGGCTTCGTCGGCGTCGCGGGCGCCGGGAATCGGGAAATCCAGCACGGGAATGGTAATTTGCGCGCGGATACCGCTCTTGTGCATCAATTCGCTGGCAACTTCCGGGAAGAAGTACATGTCGGAGAAGCAGGTGATGCCGCCTTTCAATTGCTCGGCGATGGCCAATTCGGTGCCGTCGCGTATGAATGCCTCATCCACCCACTTGGCTTCGGCCGGCCAGATGTGCTGTTCCAGCCAGTTCATCAGTGGGGTGTCGTCGGCCATGCCACGGAACAGTGTCATCGCTGCGTGACCGTGGGCGTTGACCAGGCCGGGGGTGAGCAGCATGCCCGGCAGCTCGCGCACTTCGCGGGCGGAATGCTTGAGGGCCTCGGTGCGGGGCGCGATCAGGGCGATACGGCCATCGCGGATGCCCAGGCCATGCGCGTGCAGCACTACGCCGGCGGGCTCGACAGGCACCAGCCAGGTTGGCAGGAGCAGCAGGTCGAGCGGGGCAGCGTGGTCGGGCATGATGGCTTCCAAGGGCATATCCTGAGGTCGATGAAGTATACCCGAGCGCCTTGGCAGGGGGCTCGCTATAATCCGCGGCTTTTCGTTTCCGAGTACGAGGTTGGCCATGCGCGAGCAATTGTTGGCGGCAGAGAAGGTTAAGGCCATCGATTGGCGGGATGGCGCGCTGTATCTGCTCGATCAGCGGCGCCTGCCGTTCGAGGAAACCTGGTTGCGCTACGACTCCGCGGCCGGGGTGGCCGAGGCGATTAAAGCCATGGTGGTGCGCGGTGCCCCGGCCATTGGCATCAGTGCGGCCTATGGCCTGGTGTTGGGTGTGCGGGCGCGGCTGGCTGCAGGCGGGGACTGGCAGGCGGCGCTGGAAGAGGATTTCCGCGTGCTGGCCGATTCGCGGCCGACGGCGGTCAACCTGTTCTGGGCGCTGAACCGCATGCGTGAGCGTCTGGGGCGTCTGAAGGCGACGGACAGCCCCCTGGTGGTGCTGGAGGCCGAGGCGGTGGCCATCCATCTGAGCGATCGCGAGGCCAACCTGACCATGGCGCAGCTCGGCGTCGATCTGATCCGCAAGCACCAGGGCAATCTGCAAACCCTGCTGACCCATTGCAACACCGGCGCGCTGGCCACTGGCGGCTTCGGCACGGCACTGGGGGTGATTCGCGCGGCTTATCTGGATGGGCTGGTCGAGCGGGTCTACGCCGACGAAACCCGGCCCTGGCTGCAAGGTTCGCGGCTGACCGCGTGGGAGCTGGCCAACGAGGGTATTCCGGTCAGCCTGAATGCCGACTCGGCGGCGGCCCATCTGATGAAGACCAAGGGCATTACCTGGGTGATAGTCGGTGCCGACCGGATAACCGCCAATGGTGATGTGGCCAACAAGATCGGCACCTATCAGTTGGCAGTCAATGCCATGCACCACGGGGTGCGCTTCATGGTGGTGGCGCCGAGTTCGACTATTGATATGACCCTGGAAAGCGGCGATGACATCCCGATCGAGGAGCGTGATGGTCGTGAGTTGCTGGAATTGGCGGGGCAGCGGGTGGCGGCGGATGTGGATGCGGTCAATCCGGTGTTCGATGTCACGCCGGCCGATCTGATCGATTTCATCGTGACCGAAAAGGGCATAGTCGAGCGCCCGGATGCCGCCAAGATGACGCAATTGATGTGCCGCAAGCGCCTGCACTGATCGGGTTGGGCGAAAGCGGCCGTGCCCGTTCCGGGTGCTGGCATTTGCATGGCGCGGCTAGCGCGTTGTCTGCTGGCTGGGGATAGGTGCGGGGCGCTGATTGTGGTACTCTCCGTCAGTTTTCAAGGGGGGCGACCAGGGGCGTAATTACTGCGCAGGTCCATGTCGTAACCCGTTGATTTGTCGTGAGTCGTTGCTGGGCCTCAGCCCGCGGCGGCGAGCTTCGCCCTATTCAGGATGGATGCGGTGGAGCTTCACCAGAAAAAGGAACCAGGCTTCTCATGGGCGAACTGGCCAAAGAAATCATACCGGTCAATATCGAAGACGAGCTGAAGCAGTCCTACCTCGACTACGCGATGAGCGTAATCGTCGGACGAGCCTTGCCGGATGCGCGCGATGGCCTCAAGCCCGTGCACCGTCGAGTGCTGTTCGCGATGAGCGAGCTGGGTAACGACTGGAACAAAGCGTACAAGAAATCCGCCCGCGTGGTCGGTGACGTGATCGGTAAGTATCACCCGCACGGTGATACGGCGGTATACGACACCATCGTACGTATGGCGCAGCCGTTCTCGCTGCGCTACCTGCTGGTCGACGGCCAGGGCAACTTCGGTTCGGTGGACGGCGATAACGCCGCGGCCATGCGATATACCGAAGTGCGCATGACCAAGCTGGCCCACGAGCTGCTGGCGGACCTGGACAAGGAAACCGTCGACTGGGTGCCCAACTACGACGGCACCGAGATGATCCCGGCGGTCATGCCGACCAAGATTCCGAACCTGCTGGTCAATGGTTCCAGCGGCATCGCCGTGGGCATGGCGACCAACATTCCGCCGCACAACCTCGGTGAGGTCATCGACGGTTGCCTGGCGCTGATCGAAAACCCCGAGCTGACGATCGACGACCTGATGCAGTACATCCCGGGTCCGGACTTCCCGACGGGCGCCATCATCAATGGCCGCGCCGGGATCATCGAGGCCTATCGCACCGGTCGTGGGCGGATTCAGATCCGTGCCCGCGCCGAGATCGAAGACATCGACAAGGTCGGTGGTCGCCAGCAAATCGTCATCAGCGAGCTGCCGTACCAGCTGAACAAGGCACGGTTGATCGAGAAGATCGCCGAGCTGGTGAAAGAGAAGAAGCTTGAAGGCATCACCGAGTTGCGCGACGAGTCCGACAAGGATGGCATGCGCGTGGTGATCGAGCTGCGTCGCGGCGAAGTGCCGGAGGTGATCCTCAACAACCTCTATGCCCAGACCCAGCTGCAGAGCGTGTTCGGTATCAACGTGGTGGCGCTGATCGACGGCCAGCCGAAGATCCTCAACCTCAAGGACCTGCTCGAAGCCTTCATCCTTCACCGCCGTGAAGTGGTGACCCGGCGTACCGTCTACCTGCTGCGCAAGGCCCGTGAACGTGGCCACATCCTTGAAGGGCAGGCGGTCGCGCTGTCCAACATCGACCCGGTTATCGCGCTGATCAAGGCCTCGCCGACGCCCGCTGAAGCCAAGGAAGCCTTGGTCTCCACGGCGTGGGAATCCACCGCGGTACAGGCCATGGTCGAGCGCGCTGGCGCCGACTCCTGCCGCCCGGATGACCTCGATCCGCAGTACGGCTTGCGTGACGGCAAATACTTCCTCTCGCCGGAGCAGGCCCAGGCCATCCTCGAGCTGCGCTTGCACCGTCTGACCGGTCTGGAGCACGAGAAGCTGCTGGCCGAGTACCAGGAAATCCTGACCCAGATCGGCGAGCTGATCCGCATCCTCACCAGCGCCACGCGCCTGATGGAAGTGATCCGCGAAGAGCTGGAGGGGGTCAAGGCCGAGTTCGGCGATGCTCGTCGCACCGAGATTCTCGATGCCCGCCTCGATCTGACCCTGGGTGACCTGATCACCGAGGAAGATCGCGTGGTGACCATCTCCCACGGTGGCTATGCCAAATCCCAGCCGCTGACCGCCTATCAGGCTCAGCGTCGTGGCGGTAAAGGCAAGTCCGCGACCGGGGTGAAGGACGAGGATTACATCGAGCACCTGCTGGTCGCCAACAGCCACACCACGCTGATGCTGTTCTCCAGCAAGGGCAAGGTGTACTGGCTGAAGACTTATGAGATTCCGGAAGCCTCGCGGGCTGCGCGTGGTCGGCCGCTGGTCAACCTGCTGCCGCTGAGCGAAGGCGAGAGCATCACCACCATGTTGCCGGTGGACGAGTACACCGAAGGTCACTTCATCTTCATGGCCACCGCTGGCGGTACCGTGAAAAAGACCCCGCTGGAGCAATTCAGCCGTCAACGCAGCGTCGGTTTGATCGCACTGGAGCTGGACGAAGACGACATCCTGATTTCCGCCGCCATCACCGATGGTTCTCGTGAGGTCATGCTGTTCTCCGATGGCGGCAAGGTCACCCGCTTCAAGGAAACCGACGTGCGCGCCATGGGCCGTACCGCTCGTGGCGTGCGTGGCATGCGCCTGCCGGAAGGGCAGAAGCTGATCTCCATGCTGATCCCGGAAGAGGGCAGCCAGATCCTCACCGCCTCGGCCCGTGGTTATGGCAAGCGCACCGCCATCGCCGAGTTCCCCGACTACAAGCGTGGTGGTCAGGGTGTGATCGCCATGGTCAGCAACGAGCGCAACGGCAAACTGGTAGGCGCCGTGCAGGTGCTGGACGGCGAGGAAATCATGCTGATTTCCGACCAGGGCACGCTGGTCCGTACGCGGGTCGACGAAGTTTCCAGCCTGTCGCGCAACACCCAGGGTGTGACCCTGATCAAGCTGGCCAGCGATGAAACGCTGGTGGGCCTGGAGCGTGTGCAGGAACCGTCGGCGCTTGACGAGGAAATGGGCGAGGGCGAAGAGCTGGAAGGCGAGGCGTCCGAAGAGGCCGAACTGGAAGGCGAAGAGGGCGTAGAAGCCCCGGCTGCGGAAGCCAGCGAAGAGTAAGCGCGTAGGGCGTACTGCTACGCGAGTGCGCCCTGCACGAAAGCGCACCGTCGTCCCGGCGGCGGTGTTGGTGAACTGAGAGAGATTGACGTGAGCAAGCGAGCCTTTAACTTCTGCGCCGGCCCCGCCGCGCTTCCCGAAGCTGTACTGCAACGCGCCCAGGCGGAACTCCTCGACTGGCAGGGTAAAGGCCTGTCGGTGATGGAGATGAGCCATCGCAGCGACGAGTATGTTGCGATCGCCGAAAAGGCCGAACAGGACCTGCGTGACCTGCTCGTCATCCCCTCGAACTACAAGGTGCTGTTCCTGCAGGGCGGCGCCAGCCAGCAGTTCGCCGAGATCCCGCTGAATTTGCTGCCGGAAGACGGCATTGCCGATTACATCGACACTGGCATCTGGTCGAAGAAGGCCATCGAAGAAGCGCGCCGCTATGGCAACGTCAACGTCGCCGCCAGCGCCAAGCCGTACGACTACTTCGCGATTCCCGGGCAGAACGAGTGGCAGCTGAGCCGCGATGCGGCCTACCTGCATTACGCCTCCAACGAGACGATCGGCGGCCTGGAGTTCGACTGGGTTCCCGAGACGGGCGATGTGCCGCTGGTGGTGGACATGTCCTCGGACATCCTCTCGCGGCCCATCGATGTGTCGAAGTTCGGCCTGATCTACGCTGGCGCGCAGAAGAACATCGGCCCGTCCGGCCTGGTGGTCGTCATCGTGCGCGAAGACCTGCTCGGTCGCGCCCGTTCCAGCTGCCCGACCATGCTCAACTACAAGGTCGCCGCGGATAACGGCTCCATGTACAACACCCCGGCAACCTTCTCCTGGTACCTCTCGGGCCTGGTGTTCGAGTGGCTGAAGGAGCAGGGCGGTGTCGAGGCGATGGAGCGGCGCAACCGCGCCAAGAAAGACCGGCTCTACGGCGTCATCGATGCCAGCGAGTTGTACAGCAACCCGATCGCGAAAAACGCCCGTTCCTGGATGAACGTGCCGTTCCGCCTGGCGGACGAGCGCCTGGACAAGCCCTTCCTGGTGGGTGCCGAGGCCCGTGGCCTGCTCAACCTCAAGGGCCATCGTTCTGTTGGCGGCATGCGTGCCTCCATTTATAACGCCGTGGGTCTCGATGCCGTGGAGGCTTTGGTGGCTTACATGGCGGAGTTCGAGAAGGAGCACGGTTGATGTCCGAGCAAGAGCTGAAAGCCCTGCGGGTGCGGATCGACAGTCTCGACGAGAAGATTCTCGACCTGATCAGCGATCGCGCCAGCTGTGCCCAGGAAGTGGCGCGGGTGAAGATGCTGGCCTTGCCGGAAGGCGAGAAGCCGGTGTTCTACCGTCCCGAGCGCGAAGCCTGGGTGCTCAAGCACATCATGGATCGCAACAAGGGGCCGCTGGGTAACGAGGAGATGGCGCGCTTGTTTCGCGAGATCATGTCCTCCTGCCTGGCGTTGGAGCAGCCACTCAAGGTGGCCTACCTCGGCCCGGAGGGTACTTTCACCCAGGCGGCCGCGCTCAAGCATTTCGGCCATGCGGTGATCAGCGTGCCGATGGCAGCGATCGACGAAGTGTTCCGTGAAGTGGCCGCCGGTGCGGTCAATTTCGGTGTGGTGCCGGTGGAGAACTCCACCGAAGGCGCGGTCAACAACACCCTGGACAGCTTCCTTGAGCATGACATGGTGATCTGTGGCGAAGTCGAGCTGCGTATCCACCATCACCTGCTGGTGGGCGATACCACCAAGACCGATCGCATTACCCGCATCTACTCCCATGCCCAGTCCCTGGCGCAGTGCCGCAAGTGGCTGGACGCGCATTACCCGAATGTCGAGCGCGTGGCGGTTTCCAGCAACGCCGATGCGGCCAAACGGGTGAAAAGCGAGTGGAATTCGGCGGCGATTGCTGGCGATATGGCGGCAAGCCTGTATGGCCTGACCAAGCTCGCCGAGAAGATCGAAGACCGTCCGGATAACTCCACGCGCTTTTTGATTATCGGCAGCCAGGAAGTGCCGCCTACCGGCGACGACAAGACTTCGATCATCGCCTCCATGCGCAACAAGCCGGGCGCGCTGCATGAATTGCTGGTGCCGTTCCATGCCAATGGCATCGACCTGACCCGGATCGAAACGCGTCCGTCGCGTAGCGGCAAGTGGACCTATGTATTCTTCATCGACTTCGCCGGCCACCACCGTGATCCGCTGATCAAGGATGTGCTCGAGAAGATCAGTCAGGAAGCAGTGGCGCTCAAGGTGCTGGGCTCCTACCCGAAAGCCGTTCTTTGACCCTGGAGAGGGTGTTTTCGAAACCGTCGAGCGAGCCCGTATCTATTGGGGCAAAGGGCGCCGCGCAGTATTGCACGCGAGCCCGTCGGCAATTTGAAAGCAACTTCTGAAAGCGATTCTCTGAGGAGAGCCCATGAGTAGCGACTTCCTCGCCCTGGCCCAGCCTGGCGTGCAGAAACTTTCGCCTTACGTGCCGGGCAAGCCGGTCGACGAACTGGCCCGTGAGCTGGATCTCGATCCGGCCAGCATCGTCAAACTGGCCAGCAACGAAAATCCGCTTGGCCCCGGCCCGAAAGCCCTGGCGGCGATCCGTGAGGCGGTGGCCGAGCTGACCCGTTACCCGGATGGCAATGGTTTTGCGCTGAAAGGCCTGCTGGCCGCCCGTTGTGGCGTGCAGGTCAAGCAGGTCACTCTGGGCAATGGGTCCAACGACATTCTTGAGCTGGTCGCCCGCGCTTACTTGGCGCCGGGGCTGAATGCCGTGTTCAGCCAGCACGCCTTTGCCGTTTATCCCATCGCTACTCAGGCGGTGGGGGCGGAGGGGCGCGTGGTGCCGGCCAAGGACTGGGGGCACGATCTCGAGGCCATGCTGGCGGCGATCGATGCCAATACCCGGGTGGTCTTTATCGCCAATCCGAACAACCCGACCGGCACCTGGTTCGGCCCGGCTGCGCTGGCCGACTTTCTGGCGCGTGTGCCCGGGCATGTGCTGGTGGTGCTGGATGAGGCCTATATCGAGTACGCTGAAGGCGAAGAACTGCCCAATGGCCTCGACTATCTGGCCGGTCACGCCAATCTGCTGATTTCCCGTACCTTCTCCAAGGCTTATGGCTTGGCGGCGTTGCGTGTCGGCTATGCGCTGTCTTCGGCGGTGATCGCCGATGTGCTCAATCGCGTGCGCCAGCCCTTCAACGTCAACAGCCTGGCTCTGGCTGCGGCCTGTGCGGCGCTGGAGGATGCCGAATACCTGGCGCACAGCCGCCAGCTCAACGATGCCGGCATGGCGCAACTGGAAGAGGGTTTTCGTCAGTTGGGGTTGAGCTGGATTCCATCCAAGGGCAACTTCATCGCTGTCGATCTCGGTCGCGAGTCGGCGCCGCTGTTTCAGGCGCTGCTGCATGAAGGAGTGATCGTGCGGCCGGTGGCCAATTACGGTATGCCGACTTACCTGCGCATTTCCATTGGTCTGCCGGCGGAAAACACTCGCTTCCTCGAAGCGCTGCGCAAGGTGCTGGCAAGTGTCTAATGTCACGCCTGTGCAACAGGCCGGGCCTATGATCGGCCGCCTGGTGGTGGTGGGGCTCGGCCTGATCGGCGGTTCCTTTGCCAAGGGTTTGCGCGAGAGCGGGCTCTGCCGCGAAGTGGTAGGAGTCGATCTCGATCCGCAGTCACGACGCCTGGCGGTCGAGTTGGGGGTGGTCGATCGCTGCGAAGAACAGCTCGCTGCCGCCTGTCAGGGGGCCGATGTGATTCAGCTGGCGGTGCCTATTCTGGCCATGGAGAAGCTGTTGGCCGAGCTGGCCAAACTCGATCTGGGTGACGCGGTGCTGACGGATGTCGGCAGCGCCAAAGGCAATGTGGTGCGCGCCGCGCGTCTGGCCTTTGGTGGGTTGCCGCCGCGCTTTGTTCCGGGTCACCCGATTGCGGGCTCCGAAGAGAGCGGGGTGGAGGCCTCGAATGCCGGGCTGTTCCGTCGCCACAAAGTGATTCTGACGCCGCTGGAGCGGACCGATGCCGCCGCGCTGGCGCTGGTCGATCGGCTCTGGCGCGAGCTGGGTGCGGATGTCGAGCACATGGCGGTCGAGCATCACGATGAGGTGCTGGCGGCTACCAGTCACCTGCCGCATCTGCTGGCCTTCGGTCTGGTGGATTCGCTGGCCAAGCGCAGCGAGAACTTAGAGATTTTTCGATACGCCGCGGGCGGTTTCCGTGATTTCACACGGATCGCCGGCAGCGACCCAGTGATGTGGCATGACATCTTCCTCGCCAATCGCGAGGCGGTATTGCGCACGCTGGATGCATTTCGCAGTGACCTCGACGCCTTGCGCGACGCGGTCGATGCAGGGGATGGGCATCAACTCCTGGGCGTGTTCACGCGCGCTCGGGTGGCCCGCGAGCATTTCAGCAAAATTCTGGCCCGTCGGGCCTATGTGGATGCTATGAACACCAACGACCTGATTTTCCTGGCCAATCCTGGTGGTCGCCTGTCTGGGCGGATTCGCGTACCGGGCGACAAATCCATCTCTCACCGCTCGATCATGCTCGGCTCCCTGGCCGAAGGCACGACCGAGGTCGAGGGTTTCCTTGAGGGTGAAGACGCACTGGCGACCTTGCAGGCGTTCCGCGACATGGGTGTGGTCATCGAAGGCCCGCACCATGGTCGCGTGACCATTCATGGGGTTGGCCTGCATGGCTTGAAAGCGCCACCTGGCCCGATCTACCTGGGTAACTCGGGCACCTCGATGCGCCTGCTCTCCGGCCTGTTGGCGGCACAGCCTTTCGATACCACCCTGACCGGCGATGCCTCGCTGTCCAAGCGGCCGATGAACCGCGTGGCCAAACCGCTGCGCGAGATGGGGGCGGTGATCGAGACTGCGGCGGAAGGTCGCCCGCCAATGACCATTCGTGGCGGTCAGCGCCTGTCTGGCATGAACTATGAGATGCCCATGGCCAGCGCTCAGGTCAAATCCTGCCTGTTGCTGGCGGGTCTCTACGCGTCCGGTAAGACGGCGGTGACCGAGCCGGCACCGACCCGTGACCATACCGAGCGCATGCTGCGTGGCTTCGGCTACCCGGTTGCGGTCGATGGCAGCACGGCGACCGTCGAGTCTGGCCACAGCCTGACCGCGACCCATATCGAAGTGCCGGCGGATATCTCCTCGGCGGCCTTCTTCCTGGTCGCCGGCAGCATCGCCGAAGACTCCGAGCTGCTGCTGGAGCACGTCGGTATCAACCCGACGCGCACTGGCGTGATCGATATTCTGCGCCTGATGGGGGCGGACATCAGTCTGGAGAATCAGCGTGAAGTCGGTGGCGAGCCGGTGGCGGATCTGCGCGTGCGCTCGGCCAAGCTCAAGGGTATCGATATCCCCGAGCATCTGGTGCCGCTGGCTATTGATGAATTTCCGGTGTTGTTCGTCGCCGCGTCCGTGGCTTCCGGCCGCACCGTGCTGCGTGGCGCCGAAGAGCTGCGGGTGAAGGAATCCGACCGGATCCAGGTCATGGCCGACGGCCTGCTGGCGCTGGGCGTCAAGGTCGAGCCTACGGCCGACGGCATCATCATCGATGGGGGCGCCATTGGCGGTGGCGAGGTGCACAGCCATGGCGATCACCGGATTGCCATGTCTTTCAGCGTGGCATCGTTGCGGGCGACCGCCCCGATCCGCATCCACGATTGCGCCAACGTCGCGACCTCCTTCCCGAACTTCCTCGGCTTGGCCGCGCAAGTCGGAATTCGTGTGAGTGAAGAGGCTAAATCATGACTGCTCAGGCTCCGGTAATTGCGATTGACGGGCCGAGCGGTTCCGGCAAGGGCACGATTGCAGGTCTGCTGGCGAAGAAACTGGGCTGGAGCCTACTGGATTCCGGCGCACTCTATCGGTTGTTGGCATTCGCGGCGCGTAACCATGGCGTCGACCTGACCAACGAAGAGTCGATGAAGGTGCTTGCCGCTCATCTGGATGTGCAGTTCATTGCGGCGACCAATGGTCAGCCGCAGCGCATCATTCTCGAAGGCGAGGAGGTGACCGACGCCATCCGCAATGAGCAGGTGGGTGCCGGTGCTTCCCAGGTCGCGGCCTTGCCGGCGGTCCGTGATGCCCTGCTGCAGCGCCAGCGCGCGTTTCTCGAAGCGCCGGGCCTGGTGGCGGATGGGCGCGATATGGGTACCGTGGTTTTCCCCGAAGCACCGCTGAAAATCTTCCTGACCGCCAGCGCCGAGGAGCGTGCCCGTCGCCGCTACTTACAGTTGAAGGCCAAGGGTGATGATGTTAATCTTGCGAGTCTGCTAGACGAGATTCGTGCGCGTGATGAGCGTGACACGCAACGCGCGGTAGCACCGCTGAAACCGGCGCCTGACGCCATTCAGCTGGACTCCACGGAGCTCTCGATCGAACAGGTGCTGGAGCGCATTCTGAGTGAAGTCGCCAATCGCGACCTCGCCGGATGACCAAGCAGGCAGGTGGGAATCCAGTCTTAATCCCGCAGCCGGCTTTTAAATAAACGAAACCCACATTGTCTGGGATGTGGAAGCTGGGCGTATTTTTCGCCCTAGATCAATCAGGAATCAACATGAGCGAAAGCTTTGCAGAACTCTTTGAAGAAAGCCTAAAGACCCTCAATCTTCAGCCAGGCGCCATCATCACCGGTATCGTTGTCGACATCGACGGCGACTGGGTGACTGTCCACGCCGGCCTGAAATCCGAGGGCGTCATCCCGCTCGAGCAGTTCTACAACGACGCTGGCGAGCTGACTATCAAGGTCGGTGACGAAGTTCACGTTGCGCTGGACGCGGTCGAAGACGGCTTTGGCGAAACCAAACTGTCCCGCGAAAAAGCCAAGCGTGCCGAGTGCTGGATCGTTCTGGAAGCGGCTTTCGCAGCTGAAGAAGTGGTTAAGGGCGTTATCAACGGTAAGGTTAAAGGCGGCTTCACAGTCGACGTTAACGGCATCCGTGCGTTCCTGCCAGGTTCTTTGGTCGACGTTCGCCCAGTGCGCGATACCACGCACCTGGAAGGCAAAGAGCTCGAGTTCAAAGTTATCAAGCTCGACCAGAAGCGCAACAACGTTGTCGTTTCCCGCCGCAGCGTATTGGAAGCCGAGAACAGCGCCGAGCGCGAAGCTCTGCTGGAATCCCTGCAGGAAGGTCAGCAAGTCAAGGGTATCGTCAAGAACCTCACGGATTACGGCGCATTCGTCGATCTGGGTGGCGTCGATGGCCTGCTGCACATCACCGACATGGCTTGGAAGCGCATCAAGCATCCGTCGGAAATCGTCAACGTTGGCGATGAGATCGATGTAAAAGTCCTGAAGTACGATCGCGAGCGCAATCGTGTTTCCCTGGGTCTGAAGCAACTGGGCGAAGACCCATGGGTTGCTATCAAGGCTCGCTACCCGGAAAGCACCCGCGTTACCGCGCGTGTAACCAACCTGACCGACTACGGCTGCTTCGCAGAGCTGGAAGAAGGCGTGGAAGGCCTGGTGCACGTGTCCGAGATGGATTGGACCAACAAGAACATCCACCCGTCCAAAGTCGTACAGGTTGGCGACGAAGTGGAAGTCATGGTTCTGGATATCGACGAAGAGCGTCGTCGTATCTCCCTCGGCATCAAGCAGTGCAAAACCAACCCGTGGGAAGATTTCTCCGGTCAGTTCAACAAGGGCGATAAAATCTCCGGCACCATCAAGTCGATCACCGATTTCGGTATCTTCATTGGTCTGGATGGCGGCATCGACGGCCTCGTTCACCTGTCCGACATCTCCTGGAACGAAGTAGGCGAAGAAGCTGTACGCCGCTTCAAGAAAGGCGACGAGCTGGACACCGTGATCCTGTCGGTTGATCCGGAGCGTGAGCGCATCTCCCTGGGCATCAAGCAGCTGGAAGACGATCCGTTCTCCAACTACGTGTCCGTTAACGATAAAGGCACCATCGTGCGCGGCATCGTTAAAGAAGTTGACGCTAAAGGCGCTGTGATCACCCTGGCCGAAGGCATCGAAGCTGTACTGAAAGCCTCCGAAATCAGCCGTGACCGCGTTGAAGATGCGCGCAACGTGTTGAAAGAAGGCGAAGAAGTCGAAGCTAAGATCATCAGCGTCGACCGCAAGAGCCGCGTAATCAGCTTGTCGGTCAAGTCGAAAGACGTAGACGACGAGAAAGAAGCTATCAAGGACCTGCGTAAGCAAGAGCCTAGCGAAAGCACTGGCCCGACCACCATCGGTGACCTGATTCGTGCGCAAATGGAAAACCAGAACTAAGTTCTGATTGACCATCAAAAAGGGCGACTTCGGTCGCCCTTTTTTGTTTCTATATCAATGGCCTGCAGTGGTTTGGGGGCTGTTCAAAACCCGGTGGCCATGCTAAAACCTTCTTAGAGCTGATCTAGTCGCTTGAAAACGAAGGGAAAACCATGACCAAGTCGGAGTTGATCGAACGCATCGTCACCCATCAGGGGCTCCTTTCACCCAAGGATGTGGAGCTGGCGATCAAAACCATGCTGGAACAAATGTCCCAGGCTCTCGCGACGGGCGATCGCATCGAGATCCGTGGCTTCGGCAGCTTTTCCCTGCACTTCCGCGCCCCCCGCGTGGGCCGCAACCCGAAGACAGGGCAGTCGGTGCGCCTGGATGGCAAATTCGTACCGCATTTCAAGCCGGGCAAGGAGCTGCGGGATCGGGTGAATGAGGATGAATAGCGCTTCGGGTATGTACGCCCTGCTGGCAGGGACTATTGCAGGACTAACTAGCATGAGCCTTGCGCGTTCATAGTTGCTTCTGCTCGGTTCAAAGCCCTTCCATCATTAGCAGTGCATCTTTATTCCGCTGTGATGCGCCTTCATTCAGAAATCTTAATGCTCTCTGGGCACGGCAGAGGCCCTATGGGATAGGGGCGTTCTCGGTTGCTGCTGGCCGCATGTGGGGGCTTCTAAGATTTTTCCGAACTCTGGCTTGTATCATGGCAAAATATCCCCCCTCTCGATGCCGAGCTGTCTAAAATCTCCTTTTCCCATCCTGATCGAGTAGATTTTTGGGGGCGGAGGTCGGCTTGTAAAATTTCATTGCTTATACTAAAGGGCTTTACCTTCCTGTCATTTGTTTTCGTTCTTTCGCGGGGCAGGTAATAAAAATATTCAAAATTTAGTTACTTCTTGATAGATGGTTAAAGTAAACGGATAACTCTATGCAAGACGGTTTCAGTGTTTTGATAAGGATTTATCGATAGTGAGTCTAGGTATTGCATGGGTTTTGGCAGTGGGCTGATTATCAATGATGCATATGGGAAGTGTAGCTTCTTGCTGGGAGTTATTTTTAGAGTAAGTCATGAGCATACGTCGAAATACACTTTATAACCTTTTAGGCGCGGGGGTGCCGCTAGCTGTATCCCTGCTTACTGTGCCGACCTATCTCGAGTTTATGGGCGAAGCGCGCTATGGCGTCTTAGCCATTGCTTGGCTTCTACTTGGGTATTTTGGTCTATTTGATCTTGGGCTGGGACGCGCAACAGCGCAGCGTATTGCTGCGCTGAAAGATAGCGCTGCGGAAGATCGAGCCCGAATATTCTGGACTGCTCTCAGTCTGAATGCCGGTTTGGGCATCATTGGTGGTCTGTTGATCTGGCCTGCGGCGATATATTTTTTTGGCAATGTGTTCAAGGTTGAGGATGCGTTGCGCGCCGAGGTAGTGGCTGCCGTGCCCTGGTTGGTGATCGCGGTACCCATGGCGACGCTTACAGGCGTGCTGACTGGGGCGCTTCAGGGGCGAGAGCGTTTCTTTGAACTAAATATTATATCAATAGTAGGAACGTTGCTTTTTCAATTATTACCGTTAATTGTCGCTGTATTTTATAGTGTCGAGTTGTCGGTTATCCTTCCAGTTGTACAGTTCTCACGCCTGATTACGCTGCTTTTTCTATTCGGCTGTTGCAGTCGCTATGTTTTTGGT
Organism: Pseudomonas sp. KH_027; assembly: GCF_057838565.1. Lineage (NCBI taxonomy): Bacteria > Pseudomonadati > Pseudomonadota > Gammaproteobacteria > Pseudomonadales > Pseudomonadaceae > Pseudomonas > Pseudomonas sp. KH_027. Next base: position 3,272,518 of record NZ_CM174470.1, on the reverse strand, counting down.
GGCTGCCCTGTTTTATTCGACCGCTCACAGGTTGGGCAGTTGGTCAGGTTTGGGGGGTGGATAACCGTATCTTCGTTTGTAGGTCCAATGATGGTTGTGCTCGATCGCTTCATCATTGGTGCGCTCTCCGGGGCGAAGGCTGTTAGCTATTATACGGTCCCTTTTCAATTGGGGGAGCGTAGTACGGTCATTGCGAGCGCGCTCGTGACTACCCTGTTCCCGCGTTTCGCATTGGTCAGCCGAGAGGAAGAGTTGCGTTTAGCTCACGAAGGGCTTCGGTCTATTGTGGTCGTAATGACACCATTAGTAGCAGTAGGCATCCTGATCATGAAACCATTCTTGTCGTATTGGATTACGCCTGATTTTGCGGAGCGGTCTGCTTTTGTCGGTCAGATTATTTTACTGGCTTTCTGGTTTAATGGTTTTGCGCTTATACCGCTTGCGCAACTGCAGGCGAGGGGGCGGCCAGATTTAGTTGCTAAATGCCACTTGGCGGAGTTGATTCCGTATTCTCTCATGCTGTATGCGGGGCTGAAGCTTTGGGGGATGAGTGGTGCGGCATTGGCGTTTGCAATGCGTGTATTGATTGATTTTGCATTGTTGGCAAAATTGGCTGGGGCTTTTCGGGAAACGCTTAAGGTGCTGATTATCCCGGTATTGCTTCTGTCTTCAATATTTTTGATTTCAAATCTTTATACCGGTAGAGGTATGGGTTGGTTTTTTCTTGTGGCTTTTCATCTGCTAGTGATATTTATATGGTCTTGGTGGCAGGCGCCGTTTTCGATTAGATCGGCTTTTTTGCGAAGCGCAAGAGTCTAGTGTTTTTTTTGTCTCTGCAAAGCTTTTGATTATAGCGATAGGCTGAGGTTTTTATGAGTGTCAGTGTTCTTGGTGAGTGGCCTGAAGAAGGTCTCGAATACTTAGGAAAGTGTCCGGTCTGTGGTGGGGTGCATAGAGAAGTTTTGCATAAAGAACTTTCTGATCGAATTTTTAATTGTGCGCCTGGTCTTTGGACCATGTACAAGTGTCTTTCTTGTGAGTCTGGCTATCTTGATCCGCGGCCAAATGAAGCAACGATTTCTCAGGCATATACGAGTTATTTTACGCATTCATCCTCATCCGGCGCCCAAGTAAAACCTGAGGGGATTAGCGCTTATCTTCGGCGTAGTTTAGTAAACGGATACCGAAATAAGAGGTTCGGAACGAGGCTTTCGCCTTCAACTGTAATTGGCTGGCCTTTAGTCAGCTTGATGCCAGCCGTAAAAAGACACTTTGAAATGGCCTATCGTCATCTACCGAAGCTCAAAACTGGCGGAAGGTTGCTGGATGTCGGGTGTGGTAATGGCGACTTTCTGTTTCTTGCTCGTGAGGCCGGTTGGCAGGTAGTTGGGGTTGACTTTGATCCAGTAGCGGTTGAGGTTGCACGCTCCCATGGTGCCGATGTCCGGTTGGGGGGGCTGGAAACGATAGATATCAAGACTGAAAAATTTGATTTAATAACGCTTAGTCATGTGATTGAACATGTCCATAACCCTGCTGAGATGCTGGAGCAATGCTTTAATCTTCTAGTCGAGGGGGGGCGGGTATGGGTGGATACACCCAATATAGCTGCCCAAGGTCATCATCTTTATAAAGAAAATTGGAGAGGGTTGGAACCGCCCAGGCATCTTGCAGTCTTTAGTCGAAAGGCGCTATCTGATTTGTTCGGGAAAGTAGGGTTTGTAAAGGTTGAAGATGTTCCTTATAGAGCTTTGTGTGAGCCTATTTTTTTGGAGAGTGAGAGGGTTGCTCGGGGAATGACAGGCTTGGACGGCGATATACAGATTCCTCGCTCTATGCTTGATATTGCAGAGCAGAAGGCAAAGGCAACGCCGGGGATCAGGGAATTTATAACTTTCAGAGCTGTGCGCCCATCAAAAACAGGTGCTTAAATTTTCTATTTTCGGTGATATGCTTTGCTCATGTTGTTTTAGTCATGGATGAGGAAAATGTTCTTCCCTGATATTTAAAGTATCCGGTGTATGTAAAAGGGGTGCTCATGATTGATATTGTGTGGTGCTACGGTGTTGTATGAATGCTTTCAGTGTGCTGCCTTTGCCTTTGCAGGTTTTTTGCGTAGGGCGCCCTTGTGCGGCAGCGATGCCAGTAAAGGTTGTTTTTTGAGCTCTGTAAATTGTCTTTCAGTCGATGGTGCTGTTAGATATTCTGATGTTCGGGTGCGGTGGTTATTTGTTTTGGAATCTCGTTATGGTTGAGATAGATATTCTGCTTGCTACATTTAATGGTGAGAAATATATTTCCGAGCAGTTAGATTCTTTGTTGGCGCAAACCAGCAAGAGTTGGCGGGTTGTAGTTCATGATGATGGATCGACAGATGAAACTGTTCAGATTTTAAAAAAGTACCAGTCAGATTATCCGGAAAGAATAAAAATCATTGATGATGGAGTTAAATTTGGTAACGCCAAGGATAACTTCCATCATTTGATGGGCTTTTCAGATGCGCCCTACGTGATGTTTTGTGATCAGGATGATGTGTGGGTTGAGAATAAAATAGAGCTTACTCTTTTGAGGATGAGGAACGAAGAAGGGAAGTTCCCAGGGGTTCCGGTTCTTGTGCATACTGATTTGATGGTGGTCGATCAGGCGCTTGAGGTAATAAGTTATTCAATGTTTGATTATCAAGGCCTGTCGCGAGAGAGTGGAAATCTACTTGCTCTGATGGCTCGGAATAATATTACAGGTTGTACTGTTATGATTAATAGAGCCGCCTTGCTGGTTTCTATTCCTATGGCGGGCTCGGCTATTATGCATGACTGGTGGGTGGGTTGTAAGGTTCTACAGTCGGGGGGGGTTGTTTCATTTGTTCCTGACCCCCTGATTCAGTATCGTCAACATTCATCGAATGCTATTGGTGCAAAGTCTAAAGATTCTTTTTCATTTGTAGAAAGGGTTTTTAATTTGAATATTACTATTAAAGCTTGTTGGCAAATTGTCCGGCAGGCTAAAGCTGTTGATGCTGATGTTAGTTATGCTTCTGTTTTTGTAGCGATTGTCCGTCGCTCTAGAATATTGGCTAAACTTTTGAGCGTGGGGCGGTAAGCATTTTAGCGCTCTAAGTGTTAGGTGGGTTTTTTAATCATGAGTGGTTGTTTTGGCTCTGGCACTTGCAGTTATTTAATGCGTGATCGATTTTTGGATGCATTAGTATTTTATGTCATATTCTAAGCCTTGTACGCCAAGAGTATTTTTCTCGATTGTTTCTCACGGGCATGTCGATATGCTGTTGGCTGCGCGTTGGCTCAGTGAGGTTTCGGTCTCGCCATACCTTCAGATTATTATTGTCGATAATCTGGGAGAGCCACGGCTCGCGGAGTTTTGCTGTGTGCGTGGATTTATTTATATTTTTCAGGCTGGCGATGCGCGCGGTTTTGGAGAAAATAATAACCTGGCATATTCGTATGTCGAAAAACATTTTTCGCCAACGGATTCCGACTTCTTTATTTGTTGTAATCCGGATATCGATTTATCAACTGCTGGGCTTCAAAATCTCTTTGAATCCTTGAGTTCCTGCCCTGTTGGTGTTTATTCGGTCAGCCTTTATTCTGATAAGGAGTTGAGTGTTCCGGCTCCTTCAGTTAGGCGCTTTATGCATATTTCCGATTATTTTTCACCCGCATTTTACAAACCGAATCCACGGGTTTCGACTCCAGAGCCGCGTGAGTCATTTCATGATTGGGCTTCCGGTGCTTTTTTGATATTTTCGGTTGGTATTTTCAGAGGCGTAGGTGGTTTCGATAGTCGCTTTTTCATGTATTTTGAAGATTGCGATATCTGCTTGCGGATTTGGCGTAAGTTTAACTATCGAGTCAAGTTGCTGCCGAGTGTTAAGGCGTTTCATCTTGGTGGCTATCAAAACAGAAATGTGTTTTCCCGGCATTTCTATTGGTATCTCACTAGCATGCTTAGGTATTTTTCAAGGCTGTACTTTGCTGGCGTGACGCCACCTCGAAAGCGAGAGAGCAATGTCTGATCTTTGTTTGGTTACAGGCGCTAATGGCTTTATCGGCTCGGCGTTGGTCGAGAACCTTTCGGGTGGCGGATGGCGTGTGCGCAAAGCGGTGCGCTCTGCTCGTGCAGTTTCGCAGGCAGAGGTGGCTGTTGGAAATATTGATGGAGCAACGGACTGGTCTGTTGCCCTGCATGGTGTATCGGTGGTCGTGCATACCGCAGCACGTGTTCATGTGATGAATGAATCGTCTGCTGATCCTTATGCGGAGTTTTTGCGCATCAACAGGGATGCAACACTCAATTTGGCGCGCCAGTGCGTTGCCGCGGGAGTCAAGAGGTTCATTTTCCTCAGTTCGATCAAGGTGAATGGCGAGTTCACCAAGCCCGGGCAGCCCTTCACCGCCGAGGATGATTGTCGTCCTTTGGATGCCTATGGGCGATCTAAGCTTGAGGCGGAGCGCGCTTTGCTGAACTTGACGAAAGAATCGGGCCTTGAGGTTGTGATCATAAGGCCGCCTTTGGTATATGGGCCTGGGGTCAAAGCTAACTTCCTGAGTATGATTCGCTGGATTTACAGGGGGATTCCTTTGCCATTCGGCGCTATTCACAACAGTAGAAGTCTTGTTGCTCTTGGCAATCTGGTTGATCTGATTGCCCTCTGCCTTGAGCATCCGGCTGCGGCCAATCAGGTTTTTCTTGTGAGTGACGGTGAGAGTATTTCGACCAGCGATCTATTGCGGCGGATATCCAAGGCGTTAGGCGTAAAGTCCAGACTGCTTCCAGTTCCCGGTGTTCTTCTCGACTTGGCCTTTGTGGTCATCGGTAGAAAGGATCTCGGCGCTCGCTTGTGCGGATCCTTGCAGGTGGACATCAGCAAGACTCGTACCTTGCTGGGTTGGACGCCGCCCCTGAGCATCGACGCCGCTCTGGCAGAGACAGCAGAATATTTTATGGGGCGGTTGGACGGATGAGTGCTTGGTTGTTTTTCTTCTCGGTTTTTATTGTGTCGGTGGGTCTGACATTTGTTCTGCGTCAGTATGCACTGGCCCACAGCATCATTGATCTCCCTGGTGCGCGAAGTTCGCATTCTGTGCCGACCCCGCGTGGTGGTGGGGTTGCGATTGTCATTTCGTTTCTGCTTGGGCTCGTCTTTCTATTTGCTACCGGTCATGTTGAGTCGATCAGCTTCTTTTTCTCCTTGATGGGTGCTGGAGCAGCTATAGCGCTTCTTGGTTTTTTGGATGATCACGGACATATCGCTGCGCGCTGGCGATTACTGGGGCACTTTCTCGCTGCGGCCTGGGTGCTTTTCTGGCTTGATGGGCTGCCGCCTTTGGCGATGTTTGGCGTAACCGTCGATTTAGGCTGGGTCGGGAATTTGGGTGCGGCGGTTTATCTTGTGTGGCTGCTGAATCTCTATAATTTCATGGATGGCATCGATGGTATTGCCAGTGTTGAGGCTATAAGCGTTTGCGTGGGTGGCGCGCTGCTGATGAGTTTTGCTGGCGATCCTGAGGGCGCTTTGGTTCTTGTGCTTCTGGCTATAACGGTCGTTGGGTTTTTGTTGTGGAATTTCCCGCCTGCCAAGATTTTCATGGGGGATGCGGGCAGTGGTTTTTTAGGCATCGTTCTGGGGGTTTTTTCCTTGCAGGCGGCGTGGGAAAACCCACAGTTTTTCTGGAGCTGGTTGATTTTGTTGGGCGTGTTCATTGTCGATGCCACATTCACCTTGCTCAGGCGTCTGCTGCGTGGCGAGAAGGTATACGAGGCGCATCGCAGCCATGCCTATCAATTCGCCGCGAGACAGTTCGGGCGTCATTTGCCAGTGACTTGCGCCGTTGCGTTGATCAACCTCTTCTGGCTGTTACCCTTGGCGTTGCTGGTTGGTTTTGCCGGTCTGGATGGCATGCTCGGCCTGTTGCTCGCCTATCTCCCACTCGTGCTCTTGGCTGCCAGGTTTCGTGCCGGGGCAGTGGAAATCCGATGAAAACGCTGAGCGGGCGATAAGTTGATGGGAGTTTTCCTTGGGTACTGAATCTATCGGCTTGCGTGAAAGTCTTCTGGGTCTTTCCCGGAAGAAAAAGCGTTTGCTGCAAGTTGTTGTCGATATTCTGCTGATCTGGATTTCGCTCTGGCTTGCTTTCGCCATCCGCTTGGGTAGCGATCAACTGGTCAGCCCGCTGGGTGAGTACCTCTGGCTGTTCCTCGCTGCGCCTCTCACCGCTATTCCGTTGTTTGTCCGCTTTGGTCTTTATCGCGCTGTTTTGCGGTATTTCGGTAGCAATTCCCTTCTGACCATCTTCAATGCCGTCAGTCTTTCCGCTTTGCTTTTTGCCGTTATCATTTATCTGGTGCGCCCGGATGAGTTGATGCCGCGTTCTGTGGTGATTATCTATTGGTGGCTTGTCCTGACGCTGGTCGCGGGCTTGCGCTTGTTGATGCGCCAGTACTTTAGCGGCGGTCTGTTCACTCAATCGATGTCCTTTCTTGCGGTTGATGACTCCCTGCCAAGGGTCGCTATCTATGGCGCTGGGGCTGCAGGCAACCAACTGGCTGGTGCTTTGCACATGGGCAAGGGTATGCGTCCGGTGGCCTTTATCGATGACGATGATGGCATTGCAGGTAGAACCATCGCAGGGCTAAAGGTTTATAAACCCGGACATATTGCCAATTTGATCGAGCAGACAGGAGCGCAGGAGGTGCTTCTTGCCATCCCGTCGGCCTCTCGTGCGCGCCGTAGAGAAATACTTTCTTCGCTTGAAGGTCACCCAGTACATGTTCGTACTGTCCCGAGCTTCATGGACCTGGCCAGCGGTCGGGTCAGTGTCAGTGATCTGCAGGAAGTGGATATCGCCGACCTGCTAGGGCGGGATTCGGTGCCGCCGCGCCAGGATCTGTTCGAGCGTTGCATTCGTGCTCAGGTGGTTATGGTTACTGGGGCCGGAGGGTCTATCGGTTCTGAGCTATGCCGGCAGATTATGTCCTGCGGGCCGGCTGTCTTGGTCTTGTTCGAGCACAGTGAGTACAACCTTTACAGCATTCAAGCCGAGTTGGAGCAGCACATCCAGTGCGAGTCGTTGCCGCTCAAACTGGTCCCCATCCTGGGCTCGATTCGCAATCCTGAGCGCTTGCTGGACGTCATGCATACCTGGGGTGTCAACACTGTCTATCACGCGGCGGCTTACAAGCATGTACCGATCGTCGAGCACAACGTTGCCGAAGGGGTGTTGAACAATGTGCTGGGCACCTTGCAGACTGCCCAGGCGGCGGTGCAGGCGGGTGTCGAGCATTTCGTGCTGATCTCCACGGATAAGGCGGTGCGGCCAACCAATGTCATGGGCAGTACCAAGCGGCTGGCTGAAATGACCTTGCAGGCGCTCAGTCGTGAGCCGGCGCCAGTGTTGCTGGGGGAGAGGTTCACTGCGCAGCAGGCGAATAAAACCCGTTTCACCATGGTGCGTTTCGGCAACGTACTGGGCTCGTCCGGTTCGGTGATTCCGCTATTTCGTGAGCAGATCAAGCGGGGTGGGCCGGTCACGGTCACGCACCCGAATATCACTCGGTATTTCATGACCATCCCCGAGGCCGCCCAGTTAGTGATCCAGGCCGGTTCCATGGGGCGGGGCGGGGATGTGTTCGTGCTGGACATGGGGCAGCCGGTGAAGATTGCCGAACTGGCCGAGAAGATGGTCCACCTGTCTGGCTTGGCGGTGCGCAGTGAACAAAACCCCAATGGTGATATCACCATTGAGTTCACCGGGCTGCGGCCTGGCGAGAAGCTCTACGAGGAGTTGTTGATCGGCGATAATGTCAGCCCGACCGAGCATCCGATGATCATGCGCGCAAGTGAGGAGCACCTGCCCTGGGAGGCGTTCAAACGGGCGCTCACGGCGCTGCTCGCGGCGGTCGAGCAAGACGACTACCTGCGTGTGCGCGAGTTGTTGCTGGAAACGGTCAGTGGCTATATGCCGGAGTGCGAGATAGTCGACTTGATTCATCAGCAGCGCCAGCTACGGCCTTTTCCAGACGGGATTTGACAAGTGTTAGGCAGGAGCTAGTTTGATAATCGCGGGGCATGGAAGTACCGCATCAATGTCTACACACATGGAGCTTCATTATGTCTAAAGGAAATGTTTACTCCCTCTTGTTTGCTGTACTCGCCAGTCTCTCCATTAGCGCTTTTGCCGCCGAGCCTCCCAAGGTGGAGGCGAGCAAGCCGAAGCCGGCTGTCACTCAGGCGGCCGAAGTGGATAAGGTCGATCTCAATACGGCTGATGCTGACACGCTGCAGCGTCAGTTGATCGGCATTGGAGAGGTCAAGGCCAAAGCCATCGTCGCGCACCGCGAAACCAATGGTCCATTCACTTCGGTCGATGAGTTGCTGGAGGTGAAAGGGATTGGTGCGGCAACGTTGGAGAAGAATCGCGACAAGTTGAGCCTCAAGTAAGAGGCGAGGTGCATTGACGCGATGTGACGCAACCCGGGCCGATCGATGATCGGCCTTCTTGTTTTCTGGTACGCATAAAAAAACCCAGCCATTGGCTGGGTTTTGAATTTGGCTCCACGACCTGGACTCGAACCAGGGACCCAGTGATTAACAGTCACTTGCTCTACCAACTGAGCTATCGCGGAACAACGATGCGTATCCTACTGATTAAAAAGGGGAAGTCAAGCTTTCGCACGCTTCCCCTCAGGCTTTCAGATAACCTTGGCAATGGCGCTGGTGACGGCCTGCAGGTTGCCGTTGTTCAGCGCGGCAACGCAAATGCGACCGGTGCTGACGGCGTAGATGCCGAACTCGTTCTTCAGGCGCTCGACTTGCTCGGCGGTCAGGCCGGAGTAGGAGAACATGCCACGCTGGCGGGCGACGAAGCTGAAGTCGCGTTTAGTGCCCTGGGCGGCCAGTTGCTCGACCATGGCCACCCGCATGGTGCGAATGCGCGTGCGCATTTCACCCAGCTCATCTTCCCAGAGGCTGCGCAGTTCCGGGCTGTTGAGGATGGCGGCAACGACTGTGGCGCCATGGGTCGGCGGGTTGGAGTAGTTGGTGCGGATCACCCGTTTGACTTGGGAAAGCACCTTGGCTGCCTGTTCTTTCGACTCGGTGACGATCGACAGTGCGCCAACCCGCTCGCCATACAGCGAGAACGACTTGGAGAAGGAGCTGGAGACGAAGAAGGTCAGCCCTGACTGGGCAAACAGGCGCACGGCGGCGGCGTCTTCTTCGATGCCATCGCCAAAGCCCTGGTAGGCGATGTCGAGGAACGGCACATGCTCCCGCTCCTTCAGTACTTCGAGAATGTTGTGCCAGTCTTCTGGTGTCAGGTCGACGCCGGTCGGGTTGTGGCAGCAGGCGTGCAGCACCACGATCGAGCGGGGCGGCAGGGCCTTGAGGTCTTCCAGCAGGCCGGCACGGTTGACGCCGTGGCTGCCGGCGTCGTAGTAGCGATAGTTCTGCACCGGGAAGCCGGCGGATTCGAACAGCGCGCGGTGGTTTTCCCAGCTCGGGTCGCTGATGGTGACTACTGCGTTAGGCAGCAGGCGTTTGAGGAAGTCGGCGCCGATTTTCAGTGCGCCGGTACCGCCGAGGGCCTGGGTGGTGACCACACGGCCTTCGGCCAGCAGGCTGGAATCGGCACCGAAGATCAGTTTCTGCACCGCCTGGTCGTAGGCGGCAATGCCTTCGATCGGCAGGTAGCCGCGCGGTGCATGGGCCGCGATGCGAGCTTGTTCGGCTTCGGCCACTGCGCGCAGCAGCGGAATTCGGCCCTCTTCGTTGCAGTAAACGCCTACGCCCAGGTTGACCTTGGTCGTGCGGGTGTCGGCGTTGAACGCTTCATTCAGGCCAAGGATGGGGTCGCGCGGAGCCATTTCTACGGCAGAGAACAAACTCATGATGCGGCAGCTCGAAGAGGAGGATGGGAGGCCAGGCAACACCCCGCGACGACTGATGCTAGGGGGTTGCGTAAGTCGGCCGCTATTATAGCGGCCAAGGTTGTGTGCGGCGATATCGCATGCACGCTTTTCGCCAGGTTTGACGCAGGCTCTGCGGCTGCGTCACAGCCGTTTGTCGAGGTAGTTATGTCGCTGTTTCAACTCGTGACCCGTTTTCAGCCGGCCGGTGATCAGCCTGAGGCGATTCGACAGATGGTGGAGGGCCTGGAGGCTGGGCTTTCGCACCAGACCCTGCTGGGCGTGACCGGCTCCGGCAAGACCTTCAGCATCGCCAATGTGATCGCCCAGGTGCAGCGCCCGACCCTGGTGCTGGCGCCGAATAAAACCCTGGCGGCGCAGCTCTATGGCGAGTTCAAGAGCTTCTTCCCGAACAATTCGGTGGAGTACTTCGTTTCCTATTACGACTACTACCAGCCGGAAGCCTACGTGCCGTCCTCCGATACCTTTATCGAGAAGGACGCCTCGATCAACGACCACATCGAGCAGATGCGCCTCTCGGCGACCAAGGCGCTGCTGGAGCGGCCGGACGCCATCATCGTCACCACGGTGTCGTGCATCTACGGTTTGGGCGACCCCGAGTCGTACCTGAAGATGGTGCTGCACATCGATCGCGGCGACAAAATGGACCAGCGCGCACTGCTGCGGCGCCTGGCCGACCTGCAGTACACCCGCAATGACATGGACTTCGCCCGTGCGACCTTCCGGGTGCGCGGCGATGTGATCGATGTATTCCCGGCCGAATCGGACCTGGAGGCCATTCGCATCGAGCTGTTCGACGACGAGGTGGAAAACATTGCCGCGTTCGATCCGTTGACCGGCGAGGTGCTGCGCAAGTTGCCGCGCTACACCCTTTACCCCAAAAGCCATTACGTAACGCCGCGGGAGAAGCTGCTGGAAGCGGTGGAACATATCAAGGTGGAGCTCAAGGAGCGCCTGGAATACCTGCGCAGCACCAATAAACTGGTGGAGGCGCAGCGTCTGGAGCAGCGCACCCGTTTCGATCTGGAGATGATCCTCGAGCTGGGCTACTGCAACGGCATCGAAAACTACTCCCGCTACCTCTCCGGCCGTGGTTCTGGCGAGGCGCCACCGACCTTGTATGACTACCTGCCGGATAACGCGCTGCTGGTGATCGACGAATCCCACGTCAGCGTGCCGCAAGTTGGCGCCATGTATAAGGGCGACCGTTCGCGCAAGGAAACGCTGGTCGAGTACGGCTTCCGCCTGCCCTCGGCGCTGGACAACCGGCCGATGCGTTTCGATGAGTGGGAGGCGATCAGCCCGCAAACCATCTTCGTTTCCGCGACGCCGGGCAACTATGAGGCCGAGCACGCCGGCCGTGTGATCGAGCAAGTGGTGCGGCCCACGGGCCTGGTCGACCCGCAGATCGAAGTGCGCCCAGCCACCACCCAGGTGGATGACTTGCTTTCGGAGATCAAAAAGCGTGTGGCCATTGAAGAGCGGGTGCTGGTGACCACGTTGACCAAGCGCATGGCCGAGGATTTGACCGACTACCTGGCCGATCACGGTGTGCGCGTGCGCTACCTGCATTCGGACATCGATACCGTCGAGCGCGTGGAGATCATCCGCGACCTGCGCATCGGCGCCTTCGATGTGCTGGTGGGCATCAACCTGCTGCGTGAAGGCCTGGATATGCCCGAGGTGTCGCTGGTCGCGATCCTCGATGCGGACAAAGAAGGCTTCCTCCGTTCCGAGCGTTCGTTGATCCAGACGATTGGCCGCGCCGCCCGTAACCTCAATGGTCGGGCGATTCTCTATGCCGACCGCATCACCGGCTCAATGGAGCGGGCGATGGGCGAGACCGAGCGGCGGCGCAACAAGCAGATCGCCCACAACGAGTTGCACGGGATCACGCCCCGAGGCGTCAAGAAGGATGTTCAGGACATCCTCGAAGGCGCCAACGTTCCCGGCTCGCGCAGCACCAAGCGCAAGGGCATGGCGAAGGCGGCGGAAGAGAGCGCCCGCTACGAAAACGAACTGCGCTCGCCGAGCGAAATCAGCAAGCGCATTCGCCAGCTCGAGGAAAAGATGTACCAACTGGCGCGCGACCTGGAGTTCGAGGCCGCGGCGCAAATGCGCGACGAGATCCAGAAGTTGCGCGAGCGTCTGTTGCAGGTGTGATCCGAGTTTTACCAGGTTCCTGGCCTGAGGGGAGGGCTACACCGTTTTTGTAGGAGCGCTCCATGGCCGCGATAGGCGCTGAGCGGATGTCGAGTGTGTTTCGCGGGCATGGCCCGCTCCTACGGGGTGTTTTTGCGTCAGCGCCGCCCGAAAATGATCAGCATCACCCCGCCAAGCGTTACCAGGCACGCCAGCAGAGTGGTTAGGCTCAGGCTCTCATCCAGCAGCAGATAGCCCAGCACCAGGGCAATCAGCGGATTGACGAAGGCAAAGGTCGACACCAGGCTTGGCCGCACTTCGCGCAACAGCCAGAAATACGCCGGATAGACGCCGAGGCTGACCGGCACCACCAGATACGCCAGCCACAGCCAGCCCTGCTGGCTGAGTTCGGCGAACCGCATGCCCTGCCACTCGCCGCGCCACAGGCCGAACAACGCCAGCAGCACTGCGCCGATCAGCATTTGCAGGCTCATGCCCAGCCAGTTGGAGCGGAACGACGGGCGGCTGCGCAGCCACCAGGCGCCGATGGCCCACAGTAGCGTGGCGATCACCACCAGGCTGCCGGCGAACCACTGTTGTGCGGTTGCGGTACTGCCCAGGCCATTGTTCATCAGCAACACGATGCCGCCCGAGGCCAGCGCAAGGCCGCAGAGCACCCAGAGCGGCGGGCGCTCGCCGAGCAGCCACTCCAGCGCCACGCTCCAGAGTGGCAGGCTGGTGTAGAGCATCGCCAGCAGGCCGGTGGGCAGGTACTGGTTGGCGTAAAGCAAGGCGCCCTGGCCGACCGTGATCAGCAACAGGCCGCCAATCAAGGCTCCGCCCCAGTCGCTGCGCTGCATCCGTGCCTGGCCGCTGAGCAGTACCCAGGCCAAGGCCAGGCTGCCGGCGAAGAAGAAGCGCAAGGTGGCGATCACGAAGGGGGGCAGTTCGCGCAGCAGGAAATGGTTGGCCAGGTACGTGGTACCCCAGCCGATATAGATGGCGGCGAACGCGCCAATCAGCAGTAGCGAGCGGGCGCGGTGTGCGGTTACGGACATGGGGAGCCTGGAATGACGCATGCCGGCATGCGCCGGAATGCGCTTAGTGAGCCGCGCCGCCTTGGACGCCAGCTGGCAGCGAACGGGTCAGCAGCACGGCGAGCATGCTGACGCCCAGCGCGATGCCGACGAAATGGAAGGCGTCATTGTAGGCCATGATCATCGCCTGCTGGTGGGCGATCTCGCTCAGTTTGCCCAGTGCCGCCTGTTCGTTGCCGAGTTTCTCGGTCAGCAAGGTCAGGCGTTCGGCCACCTGCGGGTTGCTCGGCACTATGGCTTCGCGCAGGTAGTCGAAGTAGATCTTGGCGCGGCTGTCCAACAGCGTTGCCAGCAGCGCGATGCCGATGGCGCCACCGAGGTTGCGCAGGATGTTGAACAGGCTCGAGGCCGAGCCGGCATCCTGCGGCAGGATGTAGGCGGTGGCGATCAGTGAGATGGTGACCATGATCAGCGGCTGGCCGAGGGCGCGGATCAGTTGGATCTGGTTGAACTGCGGGCCGGCAAAATCCAGGTTCAGCACGCCCGAGGCAAAGCTGGCGAAGCCGAACAGGCCGAAGCCCAGCGCGCACAGCCATTTAGGCGAAATGATCTTCATCAGCTTGGGCACGAACGGAATCAGGAACAGCTGCGGAATGCCCATCCACATGATCACCTCGCCGATCTGCATGGAGTTGTAGCCCTGGATCTGCGCCAGATAGAGCGGCAGCAGGTAGATCGAGCCATACAGGCCGACGCCCATGCCCAGGCTGGAAATGCTCGAGAGGCCGAAGTTGCGGTTGCTGAGGATGCGCAGGTTGATCAGCGCGTTGGGCTTGGACAGTTGCAGGATTACGAAGGTGACCAGGCTGATCGAGGCAATGCTGCCGAGGCTGAGGATCAGGTTGGACTCCAGCCAATCCTTGCGGTGACCTTCCTCGAGAAACACCTGCAGGCAGCCCAGGCCGACCCCGAGCGTGAGGATGCCGGCGTAGTCGGTGCTTTTCAGCAGCTCCCAGTGCGGTGCCTTCTTTTCCAGGCCATAGAGCAGCCCGGCGATCATCAATAAACCCGGCGGCACGTTGATGTAGAAAATGTATTCCCAGCCGAAGCTTTCCGTCAGCCAGCCGCCAAGCGTGGGGCCGATGGAGGGCGCGAACGTGGCGGTCATGGCGAACAGCGCCATGCCCTTGGCGCGGTGGTGTTCCGGTAGCTTGATCAGCACCAGGGTGAATGCCAGCGGGATCAGCGCGCCGCCGGTAAAGCCCTGCATGGCGCGGAACACGATCATGCTCTCCAGGCTCCAGGCCATCGAGCAGAGCAGGGAGGCGATCAGGAAACCGATGGAGACATACACCGCCAGGCGCCGGGCCGACAGCAACTGCACCAGCCAGGCGGTGAGCGGGATCATGATGATCTCGGCCACCAGGTAGGAGGTGGAAATCCACGAGCCTTCTTCCAGGGTGGCGGAGAGCGCGCCTTGGATGTCCTTGAGCGATGAGTTGGTGATCTGGATATCCAGTACCGCCATGAAGGCGCCGAGCATGGCGCTCATCACCGCGATCCAGTCGCGCCGGCTTGGCTCGCCGGTCGGGCGGATCAGTTCATCAGCTGCCACTGGCGGCGGCCTTGATGTCGACTTTGACGGTGACCGACATGCCGGGGCGGATCTTGCCCTTCAGCGGGTTATCGGCGGCAAAGGTCAGCTTCACCGGAATGCGTTGCACCACCTTGGTGAAGTTGCCGGTGGCATTGTCGGGCGGCAGCAGGCTGAACTGCGCGCCCGAGGCGGCGAACAGGCTTTCGACCTGGCCTTCGATCGGTGTGTCCGGGTAGGCGTCGAACAGCAGTTCAGCCGTTTGCCCGACCTGCATCGGGCCGATCTGGGTTTCCTTGAAGTTGGCCTGGATCCAGATGTCTTCGTCCGGCACCAGCGACATCAGGTAGGCACCCAGTTGCACGTACTGCCCGGTGCGCGCGGCGCGCTGGCCGACCAGGCCGCTGATGGGGGCGCGGATTTCGGTGCGGCTGAGGTTCAGCTCGGCCTGGGCGAGTTCGGCGCGGGCATTGGTGATCTGCGCATCGAGGCGCTTGAGCTCGGCGTTGAGCGAGTTGACCTGCTGGCGTTGCGCTTGCAGGTCGGCCTCAGCCTTGCTCAACAGCGAGTGGGCCACGCGGCTGTCGGCGGCCAGGGTGGTGACGCGCTCCTCGGAGACGTAGCCGGGTTTGCGCAGGGTCTGGGCGCGGGACAGGTCGATCTGGGTGCGCCCAAGGGTCGCCTGGCTGGCCGTGACGTCGGCCTGGCTGGCGGCAATCATGCTGGCTTGCTGGGTCAGCTTGCTTTGTGCCTGGGTCAGTTCGGCTTCGCGGGTTGCCAGGTTGGCGCGTGCGCGTTCGACGGCGAGACGAAAGTCATCGGCTTCCAGAACCGCCAGCAGCTCGCCTTGTTGCACATGCTGATTGTCATGCACCCGAACTTTTTCGATGCGCGCGCTTAGCTGGCTGGAGATGCGCGTGATTTCGCCCTGCACATAGGCGTTGTCGGTGCTTTCGATAAACCGACCGATGAAGATCCAGTGGGCGAAGAAGGCGAGCCCGATCAGGCTGAGTGCGGCAAGAAAGGTATATAGGCGGCGTTGCAGTTGGGCAGGCATGCGTGTGCTCGAAATGCGGGCAAAGTGTAAGCAAATCTAACAGTGTTCCCTCTGGGTAAGTAGTCGATACAATTCATAAACTTTGTTGCTTATGGGGAACAATAATGGGGCTGGATGATGCGCTGATCTTTACCCGGGTGGTGGAGTGCCACAGTTTCACCCAGGCCGCTCTGGGGTTGGGGATGCAGAAGTCCACGGTCAGCCGCCGCATCGCCTTGCTGGAGGAGCGCCTCGGCGTGCGCTTGCTGAACCGCACCACGCGTAAATTGCGCCTGACCGAGGTCGGCCAGGCCTATTACGAGCGTTGCCGGCAGATCATGCTGGATTTCGCCGAGGCCGAGCAGGCGGTCATGCAGCTGCAGCAGGAACCCTCCGGTTTGCTGCGAATCACCGCGCCGATCGAATTCGGCCAACTGTTCCTTGGCCGTGTACTGGGTGCATTCATGCGTCAGTACCCGCAAATTACCGCAGAGGCCGAGATCACCTCGCGGCAGGTCGACCCGGTGGAAGAGGGCGTGGATATCGCCATTTTGCTCGGCCAGCCGCAGGACTCGACGCTGATCGCGCGCAAACTGTTCGCCAGCGGCCGGCGCCTGTGCGCCAGCCCCGCGTACCTGGCGGCCCACGGCGTGCCGGCGACGGTCGAGCAGTTGGTCGGCCACCGCGCGATCCTCTTGCCGCAGGACTCGCCGCGTTACTGGCCGCTGCTGGGCGCAAACATCCCCTGTCAGCGCGTGCTGTCCTGCAACAACATCACCTTTGCCCGTGAAGCGGCATTGGCCGGGGCGGGGATCGCCGGTCTGCCGGTGATGATCAGCGAGGCCATGGTGCAGAGTGGTCAACTGATCGAACTGCTGCCCGACGCGCACCTGCCGATCAGTGAGTTCTATGCGGTCTATCCGTCACGCCGGTTCCAGGCGATGAAGGTGAAAACCTTTCTGGATTTCCTGATCCGCAGTCTGCCGCTGGAAGAAGGCCAGTTGCTGGAGCCCACGGCGGTGCGCCTGTTAACATTGCACCTTTAATAAACGGTACAGCCATGTGCCGCAGAGCCCTTGAGTCAATCGGGGCTCCTCCATCGATCCGTTGATTCGAGACTCTCCATGACCACCGTTCGCACCCGTATCGCGCCGTCACCGACTGGCGATCCGCACGTAGGTACCGCCTACATCGCCCTGTTCAACCTGTGTTTTGCCCGTCAGCACGGTGGCGAATTCATCCTGCGCATCGAAGACACCGACCAGGTGCGCTCGACCCGCGAGTCCGAACAGCAGATCTACGACGCCCTGCGCTGGCTGGGCATCGAATGGAGCGAGGGGCCGGATGTGGGCGGCCCGCACGGCCCGTATCGACAGAGCGAACGCGGCCCGATCTACCAGAAGTACAACGCTGAACTGGTGGAAAAGGGGCATGCCTTCCATTGCTTCTGTACCGCCGAGCGCCTGGACAAGCTGCGCGCAGAGCAGACCGATCGCAAGGAAACCCCGCGCTACGATGGCCTCTGCATGCACCTGTCGAAAGATGAAGTGCAGCAGCGCTTGGCGGCGGGCGAGCCGAATGTGACGCGCATGAAGATGCCGACCGAAGGCGTCTGCGTGGTACCGGACATGCTCCGTGGCGAGGTCGAGATCCCTTGGGACCGCATGGACATGCAGGTGCTGATGAAGACCGACGGTCTGCCGACCTATTTCCTCGCCAACGTGGTGGATGATCATTTGATGGGCATCACCCATGTGCTGCGTGGCGAAGAATGGCTGCCGTCTGCGCCCAAGCTGATCAAGCTCTACGAGTACTTCGGTTGGGAGCAGCCGCAACTCTGCTACATGCCGCTGCTGCGCAACCCGGACAAGAGCAAACTGTCCAAGCGCAAGAACCCGACCTCGATCACCTTCTATGAGCGCATGGGCTTTCTGCCGCAGGCGATGCTCAACTACCTCGGTCGGATGGGCTGGTCGATGCCGGACGAGCGCGAGAAGTTCACCCTCGACGAAATGATCGAGCATTTCGACATCCAGCGGGTGTCCCTCGGCGGGCCGATTTTCGATATGGAAAAGCTCTCCTGGCTGAACGGCCAATGGATGCGTGAGTTGAGCGTTGAGGCGTTTGCAGCGCAAGTGCAGAAGTGGGCACTCAACCCCGAATACCTGATGAAGATCGCCCCGCATGTGCAGGGCCGGGTGGAGACGCTCAGCCAGGTCGTACCGCTGGCCGGGTTCTTCTTCGCCGGTGGGCTGACGCTGGATGCCAAGCTGTTCGAACACAAGAAGCTTTCACCCGATCAGGTGCGACAGGTTCTGCAGTTGATCCTGTGGAAGCTGGAGGCCCTGCGGCACTGGGAAAAGGAATCGATCACCGGCTGCATCCAGGCGGTGGTCGAGCATCTGGAACTGAAGTTGCGCGATGCGATGCCGCTGATGTTCGTGGCGATCAGCGGTCAGGCCAACTCGGTATCGGTGCTGGACGCCATGGAAATTCTCGGCCCCGACCTCACGCGCTTCCGTTTGCGTCAGGCCATCGAGCTGCTGGGCGGGGTGTCGAAGAAAGAAACCAAGGAGTGGGAAAAGCTGCTGGCGGCCATCGCCTGAGCTATTGTTAAGCCAGTCGTAACCGCAGCGCGTGCTGGCGGGGCAGGGTAAGTAGTTGTTCTGCCAGCATAAAGAAACGTGAGGCGAGGAAAATTCTGTTGACAGGTCACAGGGGCGCACTTAACATGCGCCCCGTCCTTGAGATGGGGCTATAGCTCAGCTGGGAGAGCGCTTGCATGGCATGCAAGAGGTCGACGGTTCGATCCCGTCTAGCTCCACCAATCTCTTTAAAGCCGAAAGGCTTGCCACGACCGGTTCCTAGAACGGGTCGAGTTGTTAGAAGGGTTTTGCGTCCCCTTCGTCTAGTGGCCTAGGACACCGCCCTTTCACGGCGGTAACAGGGGTTCGAGTCCCCTAGGGGACGCCAGTATTAAAAAGCAGTTCCGCAAGGTGCTGTGAGCCGAGAGGCGATAAATCTGGGGGTATAGCTCAGCTGGGAGAGCGCTTGCATGGCATGCAAGAGGTCAACGGTTCGATCCCGTTTATCTCCACCAATTTTGCGGTTGTACGTCGAGTTGTATATCGAGGTGTAAAAACTGCCACGGGCCAGCGTAAAGCTGGCCTTGTTTTTCGAAGGTTATGTCCCCTTCGTCTAGTGGCCTAGGACACCGCCCTTTCACGGCGGTAACAGGGGTTCGAGTCCCCTAGGGGACGCCATTTACCCGCTTCGCGGGATTTTAGAGGGTCATTCTTTACGGAATGGCCCTTTTGTTTGTCTGCTGTTTTTCCCCTTCTCCCTGCTGGCTTGTTGCTGGCTTGTCGACCGATGGTGCAGGTTTCGCTTTGCCAAAATTTATTACGTGCATAATATGTTGGGCGTAATGCCTGGAGGCGAACATGAACGATAAAAAGGCGCAAACCCGCGAACGTATCCTCGGTGCTGCCACCAAGGCGTTGTTTTTGCGCGGCCCGGTAGAGCCCGGCGTGGGTGAGGTGATGGGGGCGGCAGGGCTCACCGTTGGTGGTTTTTATGCGCACTTCGAGAGCAAGGATGCACTGATGCTGGAGGCCTTCCGGCAGTTGCTCGGGCGCCGTCGTAGTTTGCTCGGTGACCTCGAGCGGAGCTTGCCGGCAGTCGAGCGGCGGGCATTGCTGGCGGCGTTTTATCTGTCTCGCAAGCATCGTGATGCGCAAGTCGATGGTTGCCCGTTACCCAGTTCGCTGGGTGAGTTGGCACGCCTGCCCGAGGGTTTTCGCAACAGTCTGGTCGAGCATCTGGAGCTGATGACCGCGGAGCTGGCAGGCCGCCCCGAAGAGACGAATAACGTACTGGCCGACCTGGCCTTGATGGTCGGCGGGATGGCTCTGGCGCGGGCATTGGGCCCTTGCGAGCTGTCCGATCGGGTGTTGCGTGCCGCCAAGTCGGCGGTTATTTGAGTGGTACGGCTGCGAGCGTGGTGCTTGTGCTTGGCGCATGAGCGCCCGACGCTTTAACCTCCGATAGGCTGCGAGCCTGCCGAGAATGGCGCATGATGACGGCGTCTATTCCGATCGTTAGCGTGTCCGCCTTCCGTCATGAACCAGTCTGTTTTCTTGCGCTATCCACAGCGCGAAAGCTGCGTCGCGCAATTGGCTGCCGATCTCGGCGCGCAGTTGCAGCAGGCGCTGGCCGAGCAATCGCGCGCCTGCCTGTTGTTGCCGGGCGGCAGCAGCCCGCAGGCGTTGCTGCCCTTGCTGGCGGCGCAGCCACTGGAGTGGTCACGCGTTGACCTGAGCCCGACCGATGAGCGTTGGGTGGCGGCCGAGGACGAGCAAAGCAATTGGCGCTTGCTGAGCGCGGGGCTGCCACAGGCCAATTGCCTCGATCCGCGTCAGGCCGCTGAGCCGCAGCAGGCGGCCGCTGCCTGGGCGGCGCGGTTGCGCGAGTGGTTGCCGTTCGATGCGGTGCTACTGGGCATGGGCGAGGACGCCCACATCGCCTCGCTGTTCCCCGCTATGCCGGGGCTGGCGGCGGCGCTCGATCCTGCGGCGAAGCCGGCCGGCGTGGTCGGCGCGGCCCCAACCGCGCCACATACCCGGCTGTCACTGAATCTGCCGATGCTGCTGCAGGGCAGCTGGATCGGCCTGCTGACCTTCGGTGAGCTCAAGCGCCAGCTGCTCGAAGCCGTGCTGGCCGACGAGCCGGGCAGCCGCCTGCTGCCGTTGTATGCACTGCTCTGGCACAGTCCGTTGCCTGTGAGGATTTATTGGGCGCCCTGAGCCGTTACACTGCGGGTGAGTACTTGTTGAAAACAGGGTGTTGCCATGCTGCAGGTCGTTGTCGAACAGGTTACCGCCGCGTTGGAGCAGCGCTCCACCGTGCGCCGTGCGCAGTATCTGGCGCAGTTGGAGATTGCCGCGGCGCGTGAATCGCGGGGCAAGCTCGGCTGTTCCAACCTGGCCCATGCGTTGGCCGCCCAGGCGGATGATGCGCGGCTGATCATAAAGCAGGGCGGCGCGCCGCATATCGCCATCGTCTCCAGCTACAACGACCTGCTGTCCGCCCATGCGCCGCTCAAGGACTATCCGGAGCGGCTCAAGGTGGCACTGGCCAGGGCTGGCGCCACCTCGCAGTTCGCTGCCGGAGTGCCGGCCATGTGCGACGGCATCACCCAGGGCGAGGCGGGCATGCAGCTGTCCTTGTTTTCCCGCGACCTGATCGCCCAGGCCACCGCCATCGGCCTGACCCACGGGATCTTCGATGGTGGCCTTTACCTGGGGGTCTGCGACAAGATTGTTCCCGGGCTGCTGATCGGTGCCTTGCACTTCGGCCACTTGCCGGCGGTGTTCGTGCCGGCCGGGCCGATGCATTCCGGCTTGGCCAACAAGGACAAAGCCGCCGTGCGCCAACGCTATGTGCGTGGCGAGGTCGGTCGCGACGAGTTGCTTGCCGCTGAGCTGGCGGCCTATCACCAGGAGGGCACCTGCACCTTCTACGGCACCGCCAACACCAACCAGTTGCTGATGGAGGCCATGGGTCTGCATGTGCCGGGCAGCGCCTTCGTCCATCCGCATACGCCGCTGCGCGACGCCTTGACCGATGAGGCAGCGCGCCTGATTGCGCGCAACAGTCGTCAGGGTGAACGCTATCTGCCGTTGGGCAAGCAGATCGACGCGCGTGTGCTGGTCAACGCCGTGGTGGCGTTGCTGGCCAGTGGTGGTTCGACCAACCATGGCCTGCACCTACCCGCCATTGCTCGTGCCGCTGGCTATGAGCTGACGTGGGAAGACTTTGCCACGCTGTCGAACGTGGTGCCGCTGCTGGCGCGGGTTTATCCCAATGGTGCGGCCGATGTAAACCAGTTCCAGGCGGCGGGCGGGCCGGGCTGGATCATTCGCGAGTTGCTCGACGCCGGGTTGTTGCACGCCGATGTCCAGACGGCCGCCGCCGAGGGTTTGTCGGCCTACGCCCGTGAGCCCTGGCTGGACGGCGAGCGCCTGGCCTGGCGCGAACTGCCGCGGCAAAGCCCGGCACCGGATATCGTCCGCACGGCGCAACAACCATTCGATACGCAGGCGGGGCTGGCGCTGCTCAGCGGCAATCTGGGGCGAGCCATGCTCAAGACTTCGGCGGTCGACCCGGCGCATTGGCGCGTACGGGCGCAGGCGTTGGTGTTCGACAGCCAAGAGGCGGTGCAGGCGGCCTATGCGCGCGGCGAATTTCTGGGTGACTTGGTGTTGGTGGTGCGCTTCCAAGGACCGCGTGCCAATGGCATGCCGGAGCTGCACAAGTTGATGCCGCTGCTGGCGAACCTGCAGCAGGCCGGGCAGCAGGTGGCGTTGGTCACGGACGGACGCTTGTCCGGGGCTTCGGGCCAGGTGCCGGGCGCGCTGCACCTGACTCCGGAAGCAGCGGTTGGCGGTAACTTGGCGAAGCTGCGCAATGGCGACTGGATCGAGCTGGATGCACTGCAAGGTGTGCTGCGGGTGGAATTGAGCGCTGCCGAACTGGCCGCGCGCGAGCCGGCCAGCGTGCCGGAAGAATTGGCCGCCGGCTTTGGTCTGGAACTGTTTGCTGCCCAGCGCCGTCTGGTTGGCCCGGCCGACCAGGGCGCGACGACGTTGTTTTAGCCAGGATTATTGGGGAGCGAGAGCATGAGCCTGACGATGGATGTGGTGCTGCAACAGGCCCGCCCGGTGCTGCCGGTGCTGGTGATCGAGGACATCAGCCTCGCGGTCGACCTGGCCCGCGCGCTGCACGCCGGGGGTATCCGGGTGCTGGAAGTGACCTTGCGCACGCCGGGCGCGCTGGACGCGTTGGCGGCGATCCGCAAGGAGCTGCCGGATCTGCTGGTGGGTGCCGGGACCCTGATCCACACCGAGCAGTTTCTCGAAGCGCGCGAGGCGGGCGCGCACTTTGCCGTCAGCCCTGGTTGCACCGAGCGCCTGGCAGCGGCGGCGGAAGATTCCGGCCTGCCTTACCTGCCCGGCGTGATGACGCCCTCGGAAGTGCTGCTGGCGCTGGAATACGGCTACCGCTCGCTGAAGCTGTTCCCGGCCAACGGCGCCACCAGCGTGAAAATGCTGAAAAGCTTCAAGGGCCCGTTCACCGGTATTCGTTTCTGCCCGACCGGCGGGGTGACGCCAGACAACTTGCTGAGTTTCCTGCGCCTGCCTAATGTCGCCTGTGTCGGCGGTACCTGGATCGCGCCGAGCAACCTGGTGCGTGCGCGTGCCTGGGATCAGATCACCCAACTGGCGGCCGAGGCGCGTGGCCTGGTCAGTAGCCTGGAGCAGCAGCCATGAGCTGGGATTTGCCGACGCCGTTCACCATCGACCTGCAGGTCGGTGCCGAGGATATCGATGGTCTGGGGCATGCCAACAACGCGGTGTACATCAGTTGGCTGGAGCGCTGCGCCTGGCGTCATTCGCAGAGCCTGGGGCTGGATTTGACCGAGTACCGGCGCCTGGATCGTGCCATGGCGGTGTTGCGCCACGAGGTCGACTACCTGGCCAGCGCCTACGAGGGCGAGGAGTTGCAGGTCGCCACCTGGATCGTCGAATCGGACCAGCGGCTGAAGATGAAACGGCGCTTTCAGCTGATCCGTCCGGCGGACGGCACCACGTTGCTGCGGGCGATGACCACCTTTGTCTGCATCGAACTTTCCAGTGGCAAGCCCAAGCGCATGCCGCAAGAGTTTCTCGAAGGCTACGGCCCGGCGCTGGTCGAGCCTTATCCGTTGCAGCTTTAAGCTTTAAAACGCCTCACGGTGCTATGGCCCGGGCGCTGTTCCTGGTCGCAACCCGTCCATTGGTCGCGTGCGCAAGCTGGCACGCCGGGCGGGTTTCATCTGCGCCGGGCTTGCCCGTAAACTGCGCGCCTTTTCCTCGAGAGCCCTGTTTATGCAAATCGCCCTGGCGCCTATGGAAGGCTTGGTCGACGAAATCCTGCGCGATGTGTTGACGCGGGTCGGCGGCATCGACTGGTGTGTGACCGAATTCATTCGCGTCAGCGAACGCCTGCTGCCGGCCACGCATTTCCACAAGCTGGCGCCCGAGTTGGAGGCCGGGGCGCGTACCGCGGCCGGTACACCGCTGCGGGTGCAGCTACTGGGGTCCGATCCGGCTTGCCTGGGTGACAACGCGGCCTTGGCCTGCGAGTTGGGGGCGCCGGTGATCGACCTGAACTTCGGCTGCCCGGCGAAAACCGTGAACAAGTCCCGTGGCGGTGCCGTGTTGCTCAAGGAGCCGGAGTTGCTGCATGCGATCCTCCGCGAGGTGCGGCGTGCGGTGCCGGCGGCGATTCCAGTGACGGCGAAGATGCGCCTGGGTTTCGACAGCCCGGATGGCGCGCTGGATTGCGCGCGGGCGCTGGCCGAAGGTGGGGCGGCGCAGATCGTGGTGCATGCGCGGACCAAGGTCGATGGCTACAAGCCGCCGGCGCATTGGGAGTGGGTGGCGCGGGTGCAGGAAGTGGTCAAGGTGCCAGTGTTCGCCAATGGCGAAATCTGGAGCGTCGATGACTGGCGCCGTTGCCGCGAGGTGAGCGGGGTCGAGGACATCATGCTCGGCCGTGGGCTGGTCTCGCGCCCGGACTTGGCGCGGCAGATCGCGGCGGCGCGGGCCGGCCTCGAGGTGCGGGAAATGCCTTGGGCCGAGTTCATGCCCTTGCTGCAGTCGTTCTGGCTGCAGGCGCGCTGCAAGTTGTCTGCGCGTTATGCGCCGGGGCGGCTGAAGCAGTGGCTGGGCCAGCTGACGCGCAACTACCCGCAAGCGCTGGAGTTGTTCAACGCCGTGCGGCGCGAGAGCAGTTGCGAGCGGATCGACGCGCTGCTGGGTGTCGAGCTGGATCAGCCGCGGCTATTGGCGGCGGTCTGAAGTTTTTTCCGCACGGTGCGCTTGCCCTTGAAATCACTTCGTCAGTCCCTATTTCTAGGAGTGTCGGGATGCCGCTAGCGGGTCCCGACCCAATCACTCGCTGAAATCAGGAGATTTACATGAGCACTGCATTTTCTCTCGCCCCACTGTTTCGCAGCTCCGTTGGTTTTGATCGTTTCAACGATTTGTTCGAATCGGCCCTGCGCAATGAGCCCGGCAGTTCCTACCCACCCTATAACGTCGAAAAGCATGCGGATGACCAGTACCGCATCGTGATCGCCGCCGCCGGCTTCCAGGAGGATGACCTGGAGCTGCAGGTCGAGCGCGGCGTGTTGACGGTGAGCGGCGGCAAGCGTGCCGACAGCGCACAGAACGTCACCTACCTGCACCATGGCATCGCCCAGCGGGCCTTCAAGTTGTCTTTCCGCCTGGCGGACCATATCGAGGTCAAGGCGGCGGTCCTGGCTAACGGTCTGCTGAACATCGACCTGGAACGGCAGGTGCCGGAAGAGGCGAAGGCCAAGCGCATCCCGATCAATGGTGTGCGTCCCGCGCTGAATAGCTGATTAAACGGCGGTATCAATGAGGGCGCCGGTTGGCGCCCTCGTTCGTTTCTACCCGCGGTCTTGTCGTCGGCGCCTCACGGCCGTTGCGCGGCATGGGCGAGCAGGGCGCGAAACTCCGGCAGCGGCAGCGGCTTGCTGTACAGGTAGCCCTGATACAGGTGGCAGCCCTGCTGCTGCAGGAACTCCAGTTGCTCCTGCTGCTCGACCCCTTCGGCGATCACTTCCAGGCCCAGGCTGCGGGCCATGGCCACGATGGCGCGGATAATCTCGGAGTCGTTGGGGTCGTGGGTGGCATCGCGGACGAAGGATTGGTCGATCTTCAGCACATCCACCGGCAGGCGCTTGAGGTAGGTCAGCGATGAGTAACCGGTGCCGAAATCGTCCATCGCGAAGCTGACGCCGAGCTTCTTCAGGCGGTGCATCTTGGCGATGGTGTCGTCGATATTCTGGATGACGATGCCTTCGGTGATTTCCAGCTTGAGCATGGCGCTGGGTAGGCTGCTGTCGCGCAGACTGCTCGCGACCCGTTCGACAAAGTTGTTCTGGCGGAACTGCAGCGGGCTGATGTTGACGCACAGGCTGAAGTGTTCGGTGTCGACCAGGCACTCCTCGAGCAGCTGGGCGCAGGCATGGCAGGCCTCGGCCAGTACCCAGCCACCGACTTCGAGGATCAGCCCGCTTTCTTCCAGCACCTGGATGAATTGCGCCGGCGACTGCGGGCCGAGGCTCGGATGCTGCCAGCGCAGCAGGGCTTCGGCACCGACGATGCGACCGTTGCGCGCGTCCACTTGCGGCTGGAAGTGCAGGTCGAACTCGCCGCGCACCAAGGCTTGGCGCAGGTCGTTTTCCAGGCGCAGGCGTTCGCTGGCGGCTTCTTGCATGGTCGTGCGGAACAGTTGGATGGCGTTGCGCCCGGAGTCCTTGGCGCGGTACAGGGCGATGTCGGCGCGTTTGAGCAGGTCGGCGGGGGTGCTGCCGTGATCGGGGATCAAGGCAATGCCCATGCTCGGCGTCACTTGCAGGCGATGGCCGTCGAGCAGCATGGGTTCGGCCAGCAGTTTGCGCAGCTTTTCTGCAATCTGGCGCACCTGGTGGGTCACTTCCGAGCGCTTGCCTTCCAGGCCGGAGAGCAGCACGACGAACTCGTCGCCGCCGAGGCGGGCCACTGTGTCTTCCTGGCGGACGCTGGCTTCCAGGCGGGCGGTGACCATTTTCAGCACCGAGTCGCCGACCGGGTGGCCGAGCGAGTCGTTGATGTGCTTGAAGTGGTCGAGGTCGAGGAACAGCAATGCACCGCGCAGTTCGTGGCGCTTGAGCAGGGCGATCTGCTGGGTCAGGCGGTCCATCAGCAGCGCGCGGTTGGGCAGGTTGGTCAGCGAGTCGTGGTAGGCCAGGTGTTGGATCTGCGCGTGGGCTCTTTTCAGTTCGTCGATGTCGCGTGCCGTCAGCAGCAAGCACTGGCTGCCATTGAGCACGATCGGTTCGACCGAGACTTCCACTTGTTTGACCGTGCCATCGCGGTGCTGCCCGAGCATTTCCATGTGATGCACGCGGCCCTCGCGCTGCAGGTTGTCCAGCATGCGCGCGCGTTCGCTGGGCTTGGCCCAGACATTCAGCTCCGTGGCGGTGCGGCCGATGACGTCCTCCGGGCGGTAGCCGGTGAGGCGGTAGAAACCTTCGTTGACCTCGATATAGCGCCCGCTGTCGCGCTCGGTGATGGTGATGGCGTCCGGGCTGGAGTGGAACGCCTTGGCGAACTTCTCCTCGCTGGCTTTGAGCGCCGCCTCGGCCTGCTGCCGCGCGGTGATGTTGCGGAACGTGGTGCTGATGCACAGTTGGCGTTCGACCCGAATAAAGCGACTGGAGACCACGCAGGTCAGTTCGCCGCCGGACTTGCTGCGAAAGCGCGCCTCGATGTTGTTCAGCGTCTTTTCGCGGCTGAGCCGTGCATAGAGCTGTTGGCGCAGTATGGGGTCTACCCAGAATTGCAACTCTTCGGACCGCTGCCCGGCGATCTCTTCGGGTTGCCAGCCAAACGTCTCGCTGAAACTCGGGTTGACCTCGATGAAGACGCCGTCGCGAATGCGCGACACGCAAATCGGGTCGGGACTGGTCTGGAACAGGGTGGCGAACTTTTCCTCGGAGGCCGCCAGGCGCTGCTCGCGCCGTACGCGTTCGCTGATATCCATGAGGATGCCGACCATCCGCTGTGGCTGGCCTTTTTCGTCACGGTAGAGCTTGGCGGTGCTCTCCAGGAAATGCGTTTCGCCGTTGGCGAAGCGCGAACTGTAGGTGACCTGGTATTCCTTGCGTTTGCCACTCAGCAGGTCGCGGTAGGCCTGGCGCATGGCCATCTGATCGCTTTGCGGAACGCAGCGGAAGAAGTGGGCGAAGTCGCCCTGGTAAGGCTCGACAGGCAAGCCGTGGAGTGCCGAGGCGCGGGCCGAACCGTAGAGAACGTTGCTGGGGATATGCCAGTCCCAGGTGCCCAGGTCGGCGGACTCCAGGGCCAGGGTCAGGCGTTCCTGGCTGTCCTTGAGTGCCTGTTCCTGTTCGCGCTGCCGGGTGATGTTACGCACGGTCAGCACCAGGCAGGCACGGCCGTCCAGGTCGATTTCGCCACCATAGATCAGGTTGCGACTGACCTGACCGCTGCGGCTGCGCAATTGCACATCGAGATGATCCAGGCGGCCATCGCGCTGGAGGGCTTCGAGCATCCGCAGGCGATCTTCAGCTTGTGCCCATATGCCCAGCTCGATTGAGGTGCGCCCCAGGGCTTCGGCGGCGCTCCAACCGAACTGCGCCTCGAAGCTTGGGTTGACCTCGATGAAGTGACCGCTGCTCAGGTCGGTGATCACCACCGCGTCCGGGGTGTTGCGGAAAGCTTTGGCGAATTTGTCCTCGCTGGCGCGCAGGGCCGCCTCGCTGCGCTTGCGCGTGCTGGTGTCGAGGAAGGTGCTGAGCATGAAGGTCTGACCTTCCAGCTCGATGTATTGGGTCGACAACGTGCCGTCGAGGATGCGGCCGTCGCGGGTGCGCAATTGCACGTCGCTGGTTATCGGTTGGTGGGTCTGGGTGGCGCCGAGCAGGTGCCGTTCGCGTGCGCTGTCGTCGACCCAGAGGTTCAGTTCCTGGGTCGAGCGGCCGATGGCTTGCGCCGCGCTCCAGCCGAACAACGTTTCGAAGTGCTGGTTGACGGCGCTGATCATGCGGTCTTCGTAACGCACCAGCACAACGACATCAGGGTTCAGGTGAAAGAGGCTGGCGAAGCGCTGCTCGGAGTTGCGCAGGGCTTGTTCGCGCTCCTGTTGGACCGTGATGTCGCGGATCACGCCCATCATGCGTTGCTTGTTGTCGCCCTCGCGCTGCAGGCTGCCGGTTATTTCCAGCCAGTGCAGGCTGCCATCCGGCCAGCGGATGCGGTGGCGGACGGCGTGGTTGCTGGGCGTGCCCTTGAGCACGTCCTGGAACAGTTCGAGCACGGCGCCACGGTCTTCTTCCGGGATCAGCTCGAAATATTCGACCTGGGTGCGCACCGGTCGCTTCGGGTCCAGGCCGAACAACGCCTGGGCGCCGCGTGACCAGCTGATCCGGCCGCTGTCGATATCCCAATGCCAGGCGCCGAGGCGGGCGCCATTGAGCGCGGCCAGCAGGCGCGGGGCATCTTGCCAGGCCTTTTCCGATTCGACGGGGTCGAGGGCCGGGATGTGCGGCAGCGGTGGCGTGTGGTCAGTGGGTTTGGCCATGGGCGGCCCAGTCTGTGTGGGGTGTGGCGCGGCAGTTGGCGCTGGGTTGGCGGGGCTTGGTCATGCACGGGCCCTTATTGTCATTATGCTCGTCACGTTAGCCTTTGCGCGGGCGTCTGCGCAAGGCTGTCGCGTTGCTCATCCAGCAGTGTCATAAAGGCTTTCGCCGCGTTCGACAGGGTGCGCTCGGTGTGCAGGATATAGCCGAGCTGGCGGCTGAGCTGGATGCCCGGTAGCGGCAGGCGCGCCACCTGCTCATCGAGCATGGTGCGCGGCAGGACGCTCCAGGCCAGGCCGATGGAGACCATCATCTTGATGGTCTCCAGGTAGTTGGTGCTCATGCCGATGTTCGGCGTCAGGCCTTGCGCGGCGAACAGCTTGCTGACGATGTGGTGGGTGAACGTATTGCCGCCGGGGAATACCGCCGGATGCCGCGCCACGTCGGCGAGGCTGATGGCGCCGCTACGCGCCAGCGGGTGCTCGGGGGCGGCGACGAAGTCCAGCGGATCGTCCCACACCGGCACCGCTTTGACCGGTGCATGGGTTTGCGGTGCCAGGGTGATCACCGCCAACTCGGCCCGGCCATGGAGGATTTCCTCGTAGGCGACTTCCGAGTCGAGGAACTGGATATCCAGGGCCACCTGCGGATGCGCGCGGGTGAAGGCGCGCAGCAGCGGCGGCAGGCGATGCAGGCCAATGTGGTGGCTGGTGGCGAGCGTCAGGCGGCCGCTGACCTCGCCGTTGAGGTTGCTCAGGGCGCGACGGGTGTCGTCCAGTACATTGAGTATCTGATAAGCCCGCGGCAACAGGGCGCGGCCGGCTTCGGTGAGGCTGACTTCGCGGCCCAGGCGGTCGAACAGGCGCATGTTCAGTTGCTGCTCGAGGCTGGCGATGCGTTTGCTGATGGCGGGCTGGGTCAGGTGCAGGCGTTCTCCCGCGCCGGAAAAGCTGCTGGTTTCGGCAATGGCAATAAAGGCATTGAGGTTGGCCAGGTCCATGCTCGAATTCCTGTTGGTTATTCAAAGTATGAAAAATATGAATTTGAGTTATTTAATGCAAGTCCCTAGGATCATCCCCATAAGCCAAAGGGTCTTTACGGCGCTGTTGCGAACTGTTGGTGCTCGACGATTGTGCCAACACCTGCCGAGACTCCAGGCATAGAAAGACGCTGATGAGGATATTCTGATGGCCGGCAAAACGCTCTACGACAAGCTTTGGGACGCGCACGAGGTTAAACGTCGGGATGACGGTTCGTCGCTCATTTATATCGACCGCCACATTCTCCACGAAGTGACCTCGCCGCAAGCCTTCGAGGGCCTGCGTCTGGCCGGGCGTAAACCGTGGCGCATCGACGCTAACATCGCCACCCCCGACCACAACGTGCCGACCACCTTGACCGAGCGCCAGGGCGGCATCGCCGCCATCGCCGATGAAGTCTCGCGCATCCAGGTGCAGACCCTCGACGATAACTGCGATGAGTTCGGCATCCTCGAATTCAAGATGAACGATGTGCGCCAGGGTATTGTGCACGTGGTCGGCCCCGAGCAGGGCGCCACTTTGCCGGGCATGACCGTGGTCTGCGGCGACTCCCACACCTCGACCCACGGCGCCTTCGGGGCATTGGCCCACGGCATCGGCACCTCCGAAGTGGAGCACGTGCTGGCGACCCAGTGCCTGGTCGCGAAGAAAATGAAGAACATGCAGGTCAAGGTCGAAGGGCAGTTGCCGTTCGGCGTCACGGCCAAGGACATCGTGCTGGCCATCATCGGCAAGATCGGCACCGCCGGTGGCAATGGCCATGCGCTGGAGTTCGCGGGCAGCGCGATTCGCGAGCTGTCGATGGAAGGGCGCATGACCATCTGCAACATGTCCATCGAGGCTGGCGCGCGCGTTGGCCTGGTGGCGGCGGATGAAAAAACCGTCGCCTACATCGAAGGCCGCCCGTTCGCCCCGCAAGGCGCTGACTGGAATGCGGCGGTCGAGGCGTGGAAAGATTTGGTTTCCGATGCCGATGCGGTGTTCGACACCGTGGTCGAGTTGGATGCTGCGCAGATCCAGCCGCAAGTGACCTGGGGCACCTCGCCGGAGATGGTCTTGCCGGTGCATGCGAGTGTTCCAGATCCGAGCCAGGAAGCTGATCCGGTCAAGAAGGATTCGATCGAGCGCGCCTTGAAGTACATGGGCTTGACGGCCAATCAGGCGATTACCGATATCCAATTGGATCGTGTATTCATTGGCTCCTGCACCAACTCGCGGATCGAAGACCTGCGTGCTGCCGCCGTGGTCGCCAAAGGCCGCAAAGTGGCTTCGACCATCAAACAAGCGATGGTGGTGCCGGGTTCTGGTCTGGTTAAGGCCCAGGCCGAGCAGGAGGGGCTGCACACGATCTTTCTTGAGGCAGGTTTCGAATGGCGCGAGCCTGGCTGCTCGATGTGCCTGGCGATGAACCCGGACAAACTGGGCAGCGGCGAGCATTGCGCTTCTACCTCCAACCGCAACTTCGAAGGTCGTCAGGGCGCCGGCGGGCGTACCCACCTGGTCAGTCCGGCGATGGCGGCGGCGGCGGCGGTGACCGGCCGTTTTATCGATGTTCGTGAATTGACCCAGGCCTGAGGAGCAGCCAGATGAAAGCCTTTACCCAACATACCGGCCTCGTCGCGCCACTCGACCGTGCCAACGTCGACACCGACCAGATTATTCCCAAGCAGTTCTTGAAGTCGATCAAGCGCACGGGCTTCGGTCCGAACCTGTTCGATGAGTGGCGTTACCTGGATGTCGGTCAACCGGGCCGGGATAACAGCAATCGCCCGTTGAACCGCGACTTCGTGCTCAACCAGCCGCGCTATCAGGGCGCGAGCGTGTTGCTGGCCCGTGAGAACTTCGGCTGCGGTTCGAGCCGCGAACATGCGCCGTGGGCGCTGGAAGAGTACGGTTTCCGCGCCATCATCGCGCCGAGTTATGCCGACATCTTCTTCAACAACAGCTTCAAGAACGGCCTGTTGCCGATCATCTTGCCGGAAGCCGAGGTCGATGCACTGTTCGAACTGGTCGAAGCCCATGAGGGTTATCAGCTGAGCGTGGATCTGGCGGCCCAGACCGTGACCCGTGCCGATGGCAAGGTGCTGAGTTTCGACGTCGACGCATTCCGCAAGCATTGCCTGCTCAATGGCCTGGACGATATCGGCCTGACCTTGCAGGACCGCGAGGCTATTACCGCCTTCGAGGTCAGGCACCGGCAGAGTCAGCCCTGGCTGTTTCGCGACGCCTGAGTTTTTCGCCGTCGCCGGCCCCCATACCCAGAAGGAAATCACCGTGAGCGACCATAAGCAGGTAGTCCAGCGCCAGTTTGGCGAGCAGGCCAGCGCTTACCTGAGCAGCCAGGTGCATGCCCAGGGGGCCGAGTTCGCGTTGCTGCAAGCGGCGGTCGAAGGCCGTGCGGATGCGCGCGTGCTGGATCTCGGCTGTGGCGCCGGGCATGTCAGCTTTCACGTTGCGCCCTTGGTGGGCGAGGTCGTGGCCTATGACCTGTC
Source organism: Pseudomonas sp. KH_027 (assembly GCF_057838565.1). Classification (NCBI taxonomy): domain Bacteria; kingdom Pseudomonadati; phylum Pseudomonadota; class Gammaproteobacteria; order Pseudomonadales; family Pseudomonadaceae; genus Pseudomonas; species Pseudomonas sp. KH_027. The sequence goes on along the minus strand of NZ_CM174470.1, from coordinate 3,240,022 downwards.
GGCGCAGATGCTCGAGGTGGTCGCTGCCGCCGCTGCGGAGCGTGGGTTGGGCAATGTGCGCACCGAGCGCGGCGCGGCCGAAAAGCTGCCGTTTGCCGATGACGGGTTCGATTTCGTTTTCAGCCGTTATTCTGCGCACCACTGGAGCGACCTGGGCGTGGCCCTGCGGGAAGTGCGTCGGGTGCTCAAACCGGGTGGGGTGGCCGCTTTCATCGATGTGATGTCACCGGGCAGCCCGCTGCTGGACACCCATCTGCAAGCGGTGGAAGTGCTGCGCGACACCAGTCATGTACGCGACTATTCGGCCGCCGAATGGCTGCAGCAGGTCAGTGATGCTGGTCTGCACACCCGCAGCCATACGCGCCAGCGCTTGCGCCTGGAGTTCAGCTCCTGGGTCGAGCGCATGCGCACCCCCGAGGTGTTTCGCGCGGCCATCCTGGCCTTGCAAGCGGCGGTGGGCGAAGAGGTGCGCGGGTATTTCGAAATAGCCGGTGACGGCTCCTTCAGTACCGATGTGCTGGTGCTGTGGGCGGAAAAATAAGATTTTATAGGTCGGCTGGAGGCGCCATGCAGCGCGATCCAGCACTTGAATTCAACGAGGACAGGCATGAGCAAGCAGATTCTGATTCTTCCCGGTGATGGCATCGGTCCGGAAATCATGGCCGAGGCGGTCAAGGTGCTGGAGTTGGCCAATGACAAGTTCCAGCTCGGTTTCGAACTGAGCGAGGATGTCATCGGCGGCGCGGCCATCGACAAGCACGGCGTGCCGTTGGCTGACGAAACACTGGCCCGCGCCCGCACGGCGGATGCGATCCTGCTCGGCGCTGTTGGCGGCCCGAAGTGGGACAAGCTTGAGCGCGATATCCGTCCGGAGCGCGGTCTGCTGAAGATCCGCTCGCAACTGGGCTTGTTCGCCAACCTGCGCCCGGCCATTCTTTATCCGCAACTGGCCGACGCCTCTTCGCTGAAGCCGGAAGTGGTCGCGGGTCTGGATATCCTGATCGTTCGTGAGCTGACCGGCGGCATTTACTTCGGCGCGCCGCGTGGCACCCAGGTGCTGGAAAACGGCGAGCGCCAGGCCTTCGACACGCTGCCCTACAGTGAAAGCGAAATCCGCCGCATTGCCCGTGTCGGCTTCGACATGGCCCGCGTGCGCGGCAGCAAGCTGTGCTCGGTAGACAAGGCCAACGTGCTGGCGTCGAGCCAGCTGTGGCGCGAAGTGGTCGAGGAAGTGGCCAAAGACTACCCCGACGTCGAACTCAGCCACATGTATGTCGATAACGCGGCGATGCAGCTGGTACGCGCGCCCAAGCAGTTCGATGTGATGGTCACCGACAACATGTTCGGCGACATCCTGTCGGATGAGGCTTCCATGCTTACCGGTTCGATCGGCATGCTGCCGTCGGCATCCCTGGATGCCAGTAACAAAGGCATGTACGAGCCGTGCCACGGTTCGGCGCCGGATATTGCCGGGCAGGGCATTGCCAATCCGCTGGCGACCATTCTTTCCGTGTCGATGCTGCTGCGTTACAGCTTCAACCAGCACGCCGCCGCGCAGGCCATCGAAACCGCGGTGAGCCTGGTGCTCGATCAAGGGCTGCGTACCGGTGATATCTGGTCGCCAGGCTTTACCAAGGTCGGCACGCGAGCAATGGGCGATGCGGTAGTCGCAGCGCTCGGTACACTCTAGTTTGCAAGTCGGGTAATCTCTCGGGCCCGCTGCCCAGGCAGCGGCCCACTTTTCTATCAAGGTGTAGTTGCGATGAAACGTGTAGGTCTGATCGGTTGGCGCGGGATGGTCGGTTCCGTACTCATGCAGCGGATGCTCGAAGAGCAGGATTTCGATCTGATCGAGCCGGTGTTCTTCACCACCTCCAATGTAGGCGGCGAAGGCCCGGCCGTGGGCAAGGAAATCGCTCCGCTCAAGGATGCCTACAGCATCGAGGAGCTGAAAAGCCTTGATGTGATCCTCACCTGCCAGGGTGGCGACTACACCAGTGAAGTGTTCCCCAAGCTGCGCGAAGCGGGCTGGCAGGGTTACTGGATCGATGCGGCCTCGTCGTTGCGCATGGACGACAGCTCGGTCATCGTGCTCGACCCGGTGAACCGCAAAGTCATCGACCAGCAACTCGATGCGGGTACCAAGAACTACATCGGTGGCAACTGCACCGTCAGCCTGATGCTGATGGCGCTGGGTGGCCTGTTCGAAGCCGGTCTGGTCGAATGGATGAACGCCATGACCTACCAGGCCGCTTCCGGCGCCGGCGCGCAGAACATGCGCGAATTGATCAAGCAGATGGGCGCGACCCACGCTGCAGTGGCGGATGACCTGGCCAACCCGGCCAGTGCGATCCTCGACATCGACCGCAAAGTGGCTGAAGCCATGCGCGGCGAAGCCTTTCCGACCGAGAACTTCGGTGTGCCGCTGGCCGGCAGCCTGATTCCCTGGATCGACAAGGAATTGCCCAATGGCCAGAGCCGCGAAGAGTGGAAAGGTCAGGCCGAAACCAACAAGATTCTCGGTCGCTTCAAGAGCCCGATCCCGGTCGACGGCATCTGCGTGCGCATCGGCGCCATGCGTTGCCACAGCCAGGCATTGACCCTGAAGCTGAACAAGGACGTGCCGCTGAGCGATATCGAAGGGCTGATCAGTCAGCATAACCCCTGGGTGAAACTGGTGCCGAACCAGCGCGAAGCCAGCATCAAGGAGCTGACGCCGACTGCGGTGACCGGCACCTTGAGTGTGCCGGTCGGTCGTCTGCGCAAGCTCAACATGGGCTCGCAGTACCTGGGCGCTTTCACGGTGGGCGACCAACTGCTGTGGGGCGCTGCCGAACCGCTGCGACGCATGCTGCGGATTCTGCTCGAGCGTTGATGTCGGGCCGGCGCCGGCGGGCTCGTCGGCGCTCGATTGCCTGGGCGCGGGGTGGCGGTTAAAGTGCCGCTCCCCGTTTCGCCTGAGGTCGTTCCATGAGCCAGTCTTTCGATATCGCCGTGATTGGCGCCACCGGCACCGTCGGCGAAACCATCGTGCAGCTCCTCGAAGAGCGCGAATTTCCCATAGGCACCCTGCACCTGCTCGCCAGCATCGAGTCGGCCGGCCAGTCCGTGCCGTTTCGCGGTAAGAACGTACGGGTGCGTGAGGTCGATGAGTTCGATTTCAGCAAGGTGCGCCTGGTGTTCTTTGCCGCCGGCGAAGCAGTGACCCTGGCCTATGCGCCTCGCGTGCATGCCGCCGGTTGCGCGTTGATCGACTTGTCCGGTGCTTTGCCCGCGGCCCAGGCCCCGCGGCTGGTGCCCGAGGTCAATGCCGAGCTGCTCAAGTCGCTGTCGGCGCCTTATCAATTAAGTAGCCCAAGCGCCTCTGTGGCGGCATTGGCCGTGGTGCTGGCGCCGTTGTGCGGTCTGCTGACGCTGCAGCGCCTGAGCGTCACGGCGTGTCTGGCAGTCTCCAGTCAGGGGCGTGAAGGCGTGGTTGAGCTGGCGCGACAAACGGCCGAGCTGCTCAATGTGCGACCGCTCGAACCGCGGTTTTTCGATCGGCAGATCGCTTTCAACCTGCTGGCTCAGGTCGGGCCGACGGACGGCGGCGGGCATACGCTGTTGGAAAAACGCCTGGCGACCGAGTTGAAGCAGGTGCTCGCCGATCCGGGCCTGAAGGTGGCGGCAACCTGTGTGCAGGCCCCGGTGTTTTTCGGTGACAGTCTGAGCGTGTCGCTGCAGTCGGCAAATCCAGTTGATCTGGCGGCAGTCTGTGCGGCGCTGGACAGCGCGCCGAGCGTCGAGCGGGTAGAGCAGGGCGACTATCCGACGGCGGTAGGCGATGCGGTTGGCCAGGATGTGGTGTATGTCGGGCGGGTTCGCAACGGATTGGACGACCCGACAGAACTCAATTTGTGGATTGCGTCTGATAATGTGCGCAAAGGCGCCGCTCTGAACGCTGTGCAAATAGGTGAGTTGTTGATAAAACACTATCTGTAAAAGATACTTACCTAGAAATTTGAAGAATCATTCTAGCTTGGCCTATCTTGGTGATACCGAGGGGTTGAGCTGTTTGCTGGTGGGGAACCGCTGCAAGGCGGAAACAGGCAGCAACTATAAGACCCTCTCGCACGTCGAGAAAAAAAGATAAAACAAGGGATAACGCTATGGCTCGGGTTCGCAAACTGGTGCTGGCAATCGCGGCTGCTTCGGCCTTGACCTCCGGTGTGGCACAGGCGCTGGGGCTCGGGGAAGTAACCCTGAAGTCTGCGCTGAATCAGCCGTTGGTAGCCGAAATCGAATTGGTGGAGGTTCGTGATCTGGCCTCTAACGAGGTAATTCCGAACCTGGCGTCTCCTGAAGAGTTCAGCAAGGCTGGCGTCGACCGCCAGTATTTCCTCACGGACCTCAAGTTCACTCCCGTGCTCAAGCCCAATGGCAAGAGCGTGATCCGGGTGACGTCGAGCAAACCGGTGCGCGAGCCCTACCTTAACTTCCTGGTAGAAGTGCTCTGGCCAAGTGGTCGCGCCCTGCGCGAATACACCCTGTTACTGGACCCGCCGCTGTATTCCCCGCAGACCGCCGCGGCTGCCGCACCCAAGCTGCCGGTCGCGGCCCCGGCACCCCGTCCACTGGCGGCGCCTGCACCGCGGCCAGCGGCACCGGTCGCCACTGCACCGGTCAGCCGTCCTGTGGCGTCTGCCCCGGCTGCCAGCAGCAAGCTGGAAGGCAACGAATACAAGACCACCTCCAGCGATACCCTGTGGGAAATCGCCGAGCGGGCGCGTGACAGTGGCTCGGTGCACCAAGCCATGCTGGCGATTCAGGACCTCAACCCGAATGCCTTCGTCGATGGCAACATCAACCGCCTGAAAAGCGGTCAGGTGCTGCGTCTGCCCGACGAGCAACAGATCAAAAGCCGCTCGCAGAGCGAGGCGATTGCCCAGGTCGCCGAGCAGAACGCTGCCTGGCGCGAAGGCCGCAGCGTGGCTGCAGCCGGTGCGCGCCAGTTGGATGCGACCAAACGCGCCGCTGCGGGCGCTGCCCCAGCCCAGGCCGAAAGCAAGGACAGCCTGAAGCTGGTGTCCGCCGAATCGGGCAAAGCCACTGCCGGCAGCGATAAAGGTGCGAGCGGTGACAGCAAGGCGCTGAATGACAAGCTGGCGGTAACCAAGGAGAGTCTGGACTCCACCCGTCGTGAGAATGACGAGCTGAAAGGCCGCATGGGCGATCTGCAGAGCCAGTTGGACAAGCTGCAACGCCTGATTGAATTGAAGGACAGCCAGCTCGCCAAGCTGCAGGCCGATCTGGCCACCAAGGCCAAGCAACCGGCCGTCGAGGCTGCTGTGCCAGCCACTCCGGTGGTTGCCGCGCCAGTGACGCCAGCACCTGCTGCTGAGCCGGCCGCATCTGCTGCACCTGAAGCGGCACCAGCAGCGGCACCAGCAGCGGCAACGCCGCCCGCCGCCGCGACGGACTACAACTACAGCGAGGAGCCGGCCGCCAAACCGGAAGCCGCGCCTGAAGTCGTTGCCAAGCCTGCCGTCGAGCCGGCTGCGGCCCAACCGGTCGCGCCTGCCCAGGCTCCAGCACCTGCCGCTGCTCCCGTGGTGAAAGATGAGCCGGCCACCGGCTTTGTCGATGACCTGATGGCCAATCCGATGTTGCTGGGCTTGGTCGGTGGCGGTGCGCTGCTGTTGTTGCTGGTTGGCTTGATGGTGCTGTCGCGCCGCAATGCCTTGAAAGAGGCCGAGCTGCAGAACAGCCTGGCTGCCCAGGACGAAGAAAGCCCCTTCGACACCGATCTGGAGCTGGCTGGCAGCAGCTTCGATGGCCTCGACAGCGATGCCGACGCCGAAGCGCCGGCTCCGGCCCAGGACGGTCGCGTTACTGCGCAAACCGGCGATGTGCTCGGCGAGGCCGATATCTACATTGCCTATGGCCGCTTCACTCAAGCTGCCGAGTTGCTGCAGGACGCCATCAACGATGAGCCGCAACGCAGCGACCTGCGCCTGAAGTTGATGGAAGTGCAGGCCGAGTTGGGCGACCGTGAAGGGTTTGCCCGCCAGGAAAGCGAATTGCGTGAAATCGGCGGCGCCAGTGCTGAAGCCGAACAGTTGAAAGCCAAGTACCCGGCCATGGCGGCGGCTGCTGTTGCAGGTCTGGCCGGTGCGGCTGTTGCCGATGACCTGGATGGTTTCAGCCTCGACGACCTGACGTTTGAAGAAGAGCCCGCTGCTCAGGCCGCGCAGCAGGACGATGCACTGGATTTGAGCTTGGACGACCTCGAAGCTGAGTTCGATCGTGATCTGTCGACTTCCAGCGCCAATGATTCCCTGGGCGATTTTGCCGGGCTGAGCCTGGGCAGCGACCTGGACCTGGCTTCGCCGAGCCCGTCGAGTGCCGTTGCGAGTGATGATCTGGATTTCGACCTGAGCCTCGACACTGGCGGTGCTGACGACAGTCTGACCTTGAGCGATGATCTGGCCGATTTCAGTCTGGATCTGGAAACGCAGAGCAAGCCCTCGGCCGCCGATGAAGATGATTTCCTGCTGAGTCTGGATGATGACCTGAGCGCAGCATCGACCACCGATGAGTTTGCCGATTTGAGCTTGGATCTCCCGGAAGAAAATGTGGGCGCGGACTTGGAGTTGCCGGTTGATTTCGACTTGTCCCTGGCCGATGAAACGCCGGCAGCGCCTGCCGCCGATAGCTTCGCCGCCAAGCTGGATGAGGTGACCGCCGAGCTCGATCAGTTGAGCGTGAGCCTGGATCAGCCTGATGAGTTCGATGAGTTCCTCTCGCCGGTGGCCAGTACTTCGCAACCGACCAGCCTGGATGCCGACGACGATTTCGACTTCCTTTCCGGCACCGATGAGACCGCCACCAAGCTGGATCTGGCGCGGGCCTACATCGATATGGGTGATACCGAAGGCGCTCGCGACATTCTCGATGAAGTGATCTCCGAAGGTAGCGATGGCCAACAACAGGAAGCGCGCGAATTGATCGCTCGTATCGTCTGATCCATGACTGAAGCAATACCGACAGCGGCTGCCGAAATGGCAGCCGTTGGCTTTTCCAGGATTGCCCTTGGTGTCGAGTACAAAGGCTCGCGCTACCGTGGCTGGCAGCGCCAGGCCTCGGGTGTGCCGACGGTCCAGGAAGTGCTTGAGACGGCCCTCTCCAGAGTGGCGGACGCCCCGGTTTCGTTGATGTGTGCCGGGCGTACCGATGCCGGCGTGCATGCCTGCGGCCAAGTGGTGCACTTCGATACGCAGGCCGAGCGCTCGCTCAAGGCCTGGGTGATGGGCGCCAATATCAACCTGCCGCCGGATATCAGCGTAACCTGGGCGAAAGTCATGCCTGCGCACTTTCATGCGCGCTTCAAGGCCGTGGCCCGGCGTTATCGCTATGTGATCTACAACGACCAGATCCGCCCGGCGCATCTGGCCGAAGAGATCACCTGGAATCACCGCCCGTTGGATGTCGAGCGCATGCGTGAAGCGGCGCAGGCGTTGGTGGGTATCCATGATTTCAGTGCGTTTCGGGCTGGGCAGTGCCAGGCGAAGTCGCCAATCAAGAAAATGCACCACCTGCGCGTGACCCAGCACGGCAAGATGATCGTGTTGGATGTGCGGGCTAACGCATTTCTTCACCACATGGTGCGCAATATCGCCGGAGTGCTGATGACCATCGGCGCTGGTGAACGGCCGGTGGAGTGGGCGAAAGAGGTGCTGGAGGCGCGGATACGGCGCTCCGGTGGCGTTACCGCGCATCCTTTCGGGCTGTATCTGGTGCAGGTCGAGTACCCGGCGGAGTTCGTCTTGCCAGAGCGTTACATTGGGCCGCATTTCCTTTCGGGCTTGCCGGAACTTGCGGCTGACGCTTAAAAAGGCATTTGCTACCATCCATAGCCTTTCCATCAAGGTGCAGTATTTTGTCAGCCGTTCGCAGCAAAATTTGTGGCATTACTCGAGTCGAGGATGCGCTGGTCGCCGCCGAAGCCGGTGCGGATGCGATTGGCCTGGTGTTTTACGACAAAAGCCCACGGGCGATCAGTATCCAGCAGGCGCGGGCGATTATCGCGGCCTTGCCACCGTTCGTGACCACGGTCGGGCTCTTCGTCAACGCCAGTCGCTCGGAGCTGAGCCGGATTCTCGATGCCGTGCCGCTGGACCTGTTGCAGTTCCATGGCGATGAAACCGCGGCCGACTGTGCCGGCTACCATCGCCCTTACATCAAGGCGCTGCGGGTCAGGGCGGGCGATGATATCGCCGCGCAAGTGGCTCACTATGCCGAGGCTTCCGGTATTCTGCTGGACACCTATGTCGCCGGCGTACCGGGCGGTACGGGTGAGATTTTCGATTGGTCGCTGGTGCCGCAGGGGCTGTCCAAACCGATCATCCTGGCTGGCGGTCTGTGTGTTGAGAATGTCCGGACGGCGATCCAGCAGGTGCGTCCCTATGCGGTGGACGTCAGCGGTGGCGTCGAGGCGAGCAAGGGCATCAAGGATGCGGAAAAGATTCGGGCCTTCATTCGCGAGGTCGGTGCCGCCTGACTTCGCGGGCTGCGCCAGCCAGGCGTGATGCGCTATGTGACGGGCGAGGACTCTGGGCCGTCCATTAGCCTGCCGCTGCTGGAGTTGCAGGTCAGTCTCGGTGCTGGGCTGAACTTCGCAAGGTGTGCGTGGTTGAAGGCTGTGACGAAGCGCAAAAGGGTAAGGCGGGCTCGACTACGCTGAGTGTCGGGCCGGTAGCTGAGGGTCGGACGTTTCGCTTGGAACAGTCGCCCGGGTAGTTGATGGCCTGGTGGTAGGTTCTGCGTTGTTCGGGCGATCTGCCGGATGTGCGGAGTCGGCCCCGGCCAGGGCTGCAATCGTGAATTTGCTCGAGGACATGCGTGCGGCGATCGTCCGCCAGTGTCCGGGCCAACAGCTTTGGAGAATGAGTGCATGAGTAACTGGCTGGTAGATAAGCTGATCCCCTCGATCATGCGTTCCGAGGTTAAGAAAAGTTCGGTGCCCGAGGGGCTCTGGCACAAGTGCCCGTCTTGCGAGGCGGTGCTCTATCGCCCCGAGCTGGAAAAGACCCTGGATGTTTGCCCCAAGTGCAACCATCACATGCGCATCGATGCGCGTGCCCGACTGGATATCTTCCTGGATATCGATGGGCGCGAAGAGATCGGCGCTGAGCTGGAACCGGTTGATCGCCTGAAGTTCCGTGACGGCAAGAAGTACAAGGATCGCCTGACCGCCGCGCAGAAGCAGACGGGCGAGAAGGATGCGTTGATCGCCATGCGTGGCACCCTCGAGAAAATGCCCGTGGTGGCCTGTGCTTTCGAGTTCGCCTTCATGGGTGGTTCGATGGGGGCCATCGTCGGCGAGCGCTTTGTGCGCGCTGCCAATGTGGCGCTGGAGCAGCGTTGCCCGCTGGTCTGCTTCGCGGCTTCCGGTGGTGCGCGGATGCAGGAAGCACTGATTTCGCTGATGCAGATGGCCAAGACCTCGGCGGTACTGGCGCGTCTGCGCGAAGAGGGCGTGCCGTTCATTTCCGTGCTGACCGATCCGGTCTATGGCGGTGTATCGGCCAGCCTGGCCATGCTCGGTGACGTGATCGTCGCCGAACCCAAGGCACTGATCGGCTTTGCCGGGCCGCGCGTGATCGAGCAGACCGTGCGCGAGAAGCTGCCGGAAGGCTTTCAGCGCAGTGAATTCCTGCTGGCGCATGGTGCGATCGACATGATCATCCACCGCGAAGAGTTGCGTCCGCGCCTGGCTCGTCTGTTGGCGCAGATGATGCGTCTACCGTCACCTGTCTCGGCATGACTGAACGTACCCTGGCCGACTGGCTCGCTTATCTGGAGCGGCTGCACCCCACGGCAATCGACATGGGGCTGGAGCGTTCGCGCGAAGTGGCGCGCCGGCTTGGCCTGGGCAAGCCGGCGGCCAAGGTGATCACGGTCACCGGTACCAACGGCAAGGGCTCCACCTGCGCTTTTCTGGCCGCGCTGCTGCAAGAGCAGGGCCTGCAGGTCGGCGTCTACAGTTCGCCCCATCTGCTGCGTTACAACGAGCGGGTGCAGATTGCCGGCGTCGATGCCACGGATGCCGACTTGTGCGCGGCCTTTACTGCCGTAGAGGGCGCGCGCGGCGAGATATCCCTGACCTATTTCGAAATGGGCACCTTGGCCGCCTTCTGGCTGTTCGAGCGCAGCGCTCTGGATGCGGTGGTGCTGGAGGTCGGCCTGGGTGGCCGGCTCGATGCGGTCAATCTGATCGACGCCGATCTTGCGCTGGTCACCAGCATCGGCCTGGACCATGCCGATTGGCTGGGCGATAGCCGGGAGTCGGTGGCTGCCGAGAAGGCCGGTATTTTCCGCGCCGGGGTGCCGGCCTTGTGTGGCGATCTCGATCCGCCGCTGCCGTTGCTGGCGCAAGTGGCGGCGCTGGCGTGCCCGTTCTTCTTGCGTGGCCGTGATTACGACCTGGCCGTTGCCGAGCAGGCCTGGCATTGGCGCGGCCTGACGCTGGCGGGCGCTGTGCTTGAACTGCATGATCTGCCGTTGCTCGATCTGCCTATGGAAAACGCCGCCTTGGCGCTGCAAGCTTATGCCTTGCTTGGCCTGCCCTGGCAAGCTGAACGGCTGGCCGCGGCAGTGTCGCGTACCCGGCTCACCGGGCGCCTGGATCGGCGAACGCTGAATTGGCAGGGTAAGGCACTCACGCTGCTGCTGGATGTTGGGCATAATCCCCATGCCGCTGAGTACCTGGCGCAGCGACTGGCCAGTCGCCCGGTGGCGGGTAAGCGTCTGGCGGTCTTTGGTCTGCTGGCCGATAAGGACTTGTCGGGTGTTTTGGCGCCGCTGCTGGAGACGGTCCAGGAATGGGCGGTCGCGCCGTTACCGATCGCACGTACGCGCCCAGCCGCCGAGCTGGAAGCCGCCTTGCTCAACCAGGGTGCCACGGTTACGGCTTACGCCGATGTGGCTGCGGCCCTGGAAGCACAGTTGGCGCGGGCTGCGACGGATGATGAAATTCTGTTGTTCGGATCTTTTTATTGCGTGGCCGAGGCCCTGGACTGGCTGGCCCGCCATGCCAAGGGGGAAGTAGGGAATGGCTTTGCTGGATAAAGGACTGAAGCAACGGATAGTCGGTGCCCTGGTGCTGGTCGCATTGGCGGTGATCTTTCTGCCGATGCTGCTGTCGCGCGAGGATGAGTTGCGCCGCGTGGTGGTCGATGCGCCGGCCATGCCGCAAGCGCCGGAGATGCCGAGCGTGGTGGTCGAACAGGTGGCGGTGCCTGAGCCGCAGTTGCTGCCGGAAGAGCCGGTGCCGGTCGATTCCGCTGTGAGCGCTGCCCAGCCGGCGCCGCCAGTACCTGTGCCAGCGCCAGCGGTTGCCGCGCCGAGCCCGCCGCCGGTCCAGGCCGGCGCCCCGGTGGCTCCTGCTCCATCTCCATCTCCTGCGCCGGCAGCGGCGAGTCGTCTGGACGCCAACAGTCTGCCCGTCAGTTGGTCGATCCAGTTGGCCAGCCTGTCCAATCGCGCCAGTGCCGAAAGCCTGCAGAAATCGCTGCGTAGCCAGGGTTACAACGCCTATATCCGCAGCGTCGACGGCATGAATCGGGTTTTTGTCGGGCCGCTGATCGAGCGCGCCGAAGCCGATCGTTTGCGCGATCAGTTGACCCGCCAGCAGAAGCTCAAGGGTTTTATCGTGCGCTTCCAGCCGGAAAGCAGCTGAGAGCAGCTGAGAGCAGGCTATGTAAGCCGCGTGGGGGCGTCAGCAGTGGGCGTGCCCGCGCTGCCGGTTCAGCTCGAAGCGTGAGCCGGCCGTGTCGGCAGATGTTTTAGCTCAACGGCAGCGAATAAGTCCGAGCCGATTGCATCCTCGACTTACCCCTGGGGAAGGGCTCTGTTAAAATGCAGCGCCTTTTCCGTACGTAGGCTGCACTGTGCCATTCACCTGGGTCGATTGGGCGATTATCGCCGTCATCGCCATTTCCAGTTTAATCAGCTTGAAACGTGGCTTCGTCAAGGAAGCACTGTCGCTGGTAACCTGGATCATTGCTGGGGTCGTCGCCTGGATGTTCGGTGGCGCGCTCGCGCAGCACCTCGTCGACTATATCGATACCCCCTCGGCTCGCGTGATCGCCGGCTGCGCCATTCTTTTTGTCGCCACCTTGCTGGTCGGCGCCCTGCTCAATTTTCTCATTGGCGAACTGGTGCGGGTCACCGGGCTGTCCGGCACCGACCGCGTGCTCGGCATGGTTTTCGGCGCGGCGCGTGGCGCTCTGCTGGTGGTGTTGCTGGTCGGTTTGGTCAGTCTGGGGCCGATCCAGCAGGATTCCTGGTGGCAGCAGTCGAGTCTGGTGCCGCATTTCCTGATGGTCGCCGATTGGTCGAAAAATCTTATTTTGGGGCTCGCCAGTCAGTGGCTTGCCAGCGGCATCAGCGCACCCGCTGAGCTGCCGTTTAAAGAAGTCCTCTCGCAGCCTAAACTGCCGTAAGAGCCTTCGGAATTAGCCTGATTCACTCAGTAGGGGTTGCGTCGCATGTGTGGCATCGTCGGTATCGTCGGTAAGTCGAACGTCAATCAGGCGCTGTATGACGCGCTAACCGTCCTCCAGCACCGCGGCCAGGACGCTGCCGGTATCGTGACCAGCCATGATGGCCGGTTATTTCTGCGCAAGGACAACGGTCTGGTGCGCGATGTGTTTCATCAACGGCATATGCAGCGCCTGGTCGGGCACATGGGCATCGGTCATGTGCGTTATCCAACCGCTGGCAGCTCGACCTCGGCCGAAGCGCAGCCGTTCTATGTCAACTCGCCGTACGGCATCACCCTGGCGCACAACGGCAACCTGACCAACGTCGAGCAGTTGGCCAAGGAGATTTACGAGTCCGACCTGCGCCACGTCAACACCAACTCCGATTCGGAAGTGCTGCTCAACGTGTTCGCCCATGAATTGGCGGTGCGCGGCAAGCTGCAACCGACCGAGGATGACGTGTTCGCCGCGGTCAGCGATGTGCACAAGCGCTGCCGGGGAGGTTACGCGGTGGTGGCGATGATCACCGGTTACGGCATCGTCGGTTTCCGCGACCCCAATGCGATCCGCCCGATCGTCTTCGGCCAGCGCCACACCGATGAAGGCGTGGAGTACATGATCGCCTCGGAAAGCGTCTCGCTGGACGTGCTCGGCTTCACCCTGATCCGCGATCTGGCGCCGGGCGAAGCGGTGTACATCACCGAAGACGGCAAACTCTACACCCGTCAGTGCGCGACCAATCCGAGCCACACGCCGTGCATCTTCGAGCACGTCTACCTGGCGCGGCCGGATTCGATCATGGACGGCATCTCGGTGTACAAGGCACGCCTGCGCATGGGTGAGAAGCTCGCTGACAAGATCCTCCGCGAGCGCCCCGACCACGACATCGACGTGGTCATCCCGATTCCGGATACCAGCCGTACGTCGGCGCTGGAGCTGGCCAACCACTTGGGCGTGAAATTCCGCGAAGGCTTCGTCAAGAACCGCTACATCGGCCGCACCTTCATCATGCCGGGGCAGGCCGCGCGGAAAAAATCCGTACGCCAGAAGCTCAATGCCATCGAGCTGGAGTTCCGCGGCAAGAACGTGATGCTGGTCGATGACTCGATCGTGCGCGGCACCACCTGCAAGCAGATCATCCAGATGGCCCGCGAAGCCGGGGCGAAGAACGTCTACTTCTGCTCGGCCGCGCCGGCCGTGCGCTACCCGAACGTGTACGGCATCGACATGCCGAGCGCCCACGAACTGATCGCCCACAACCGCACGACCCAGGAAGTGGCCGACCTGATCGGTGCCGACTGGCTGATCTATCAGGATCTCAGTGACCTGATCGAGGCCGTGGGCGGTGGTAAGGTCAAGATCGCAGCCTTCGACTGCGCGGTGTTCGACGGCAAATACGTCACCGGCGACGTCGACGAGCATTACCTGAACAAGATCGAGCAGGCGCGTAACGATGCGTCCAAGGTCAAGACCCAGGCGGTCAGCGCCATCATCGATCTGTACAACAACTAAGGAGTAGGCGGCATGACACAGGATTGGGATGCCGGCCGGCTGGACAGCGACCTCGAAGGCGCAGGTTTCGATACCCTGGCGGTGCGTGCCGGCCAGCACCGCACGCCGGAAGGCGAGCACGGCGAGCCGTTGTTCTTCACCTCAAGCTATGTGTTCCGCACCGCTGCAGATGCGGCGGCGCGCTTTGCCGGCGAGGTGCCGGGCAATGTCTACTCGCGTTACACCAACCCGACGGTGCGTACGTTCGAGGAGCGTATCGCCGCGCTGGAAGGTGCCGAGCAGGCTGTCGCGACGGCGTCGGGCATGTCGGCGATCCTGGCTACGGTGATGGCGCTGTGCAGCGCCGGTGATCATGTGCTGGTTTCGCGCAGCGTATTCGGCTCGACCATCAGCCTGTTCGAGAAGTACCTCAAGCGCTTCGCGGTAGAAGTCGACTACGTGCCGCTGGCGGATCTGGCGGCCTGGTCGGATGCCTGCAAGCCCAATACCAAGCTGTTGTTCGTCGAGTCGCCGTCCAATCCGCTGGCCGAGCTGGTGGATATCGCGGCCTTGGCCGACGTGGCGCACAGCCATGGCGCGCTGCTGGTGGTGGACAACTGCTTCTGCACGCCGGTGCTGCAGAAACCCTTGGCCCTGGGGGCCGATGTGGTCGTGCATTCGGCGACCAAGTTCATCGACGGCCAGGGGCGTTGCCTGGGCGGCGTAGTGGCCGGCCGTAACGAGCAGATGAAAGAAGTCGTGGGCTTTCTGCGCACCGCCGGGCCGACGCTCAGTCCGTTCAATGCCTGGGTGTTCCTCAAGGGCCTGGAAACCCTGCGCCTGCGGATGCAGGCCCATTGCGCCGGTGCGCAGGCGCTGGCCGAGTGGCTGGAGCAGCAACCGGGTATCGAGAAAGTGCACTATGCCGGTTTGCCCAGCCATCCGCAGCATGAGTTGGCCAAGCGCCAGCAGAGCGGCTTCGGTGCGGTGGTCAGTTTCGAGGTGCAGGGTGGCAAGGACGGTGCCTGGCGCTTTATCGACGCCACCCGGCTGCTTTCCATCACCGCCAACCTGGGTGATACCAAGTCCACCATCACCCATCCGAGTACCACCTCGCACGGGCGGCTTTCGCCGCAAGAGCGGGCGGCGGCGGGGATTCGTGACAGCCTGATCCGCGTTGCCGTGGGCCTGGAGGATGTCGCTGACCTCAAGGCTGACCTGGCGCGCGGCCTCGCCACCTTGTGATCGAGTTGCACGTGCAGCGCCCGGCTGCGAATAACGGCAAGGTTGCGCTGGTCACCGGCGCGGCGCGCGGCATTGGCCTGGGTATCGCGGCCTGGTTGATTGCCGAAGGCTGGCAGGTGGTGTTGGCCGATGCCGACCGCGTGCGTGGTTCCAAGGTTGCCAAGGCCCTGGGCGATAACGCCTGGTTCGTGGCGATGGACGTTGCCCAGGAAAGTCAGGTGGTCGTCGGCGTGGCCGAAGTGCTCGGTCAGTTCGGTCGCCTGGATGCGCTGATCAATAATGCCGCCGTCACCGAGCCGCATAACCCACCACTGGAAAGCCTTGAGCTGAAGCAGTGGAACCGGGTGTTGGCGGTCAATCTCAGCGGCCCATTGCTGCTGGCCAAATATTGCGCGCCTTATCTGCGCGCCCACTACGGCTCGATCATCAACCTCACCTCGACCCGCGCCCGGCAGTCCGAGCCGGATTCGGAGTCTTACGCCGCCAGCAAAGGCGGCCTGCTGGCGCTGACGCATGCCTTGGCGGTCAGTCTGGGCCCGGATGTGCGGGTCAATGCGCTCAGCCCTGGGTGGATTGATAGCCGCGATCTTTGCGAGCGGCGCGCGGCCCCCTTGTCTGCCGAAGAGCATGCCCAGCATCCGGCTGGCCGGGTGGGTACGGTCGAGGACGTTGCCGCATTGGTTGCTTGGCTGTTGTCGGGCAACGCCGGGTTCGTTACTGGTCAGGAGTTCGTGGTCGACGGCGGGATGACGCGCAAGATGATCTATCGCTGAGCGCCCACAGATAAGAAAACGGCGGCGTAGCTGAAAGGCACGCCGCCGTTTTTCTATCGGCCTATTGTTGCCGCGCCGGCGCGCCGCGGTTATTGCCGCAGGTCGATCGCCGAGTCGCCCTGGCCGTCAAAAAGCTGCCCTGGCTTGGGTGGCAGGATGCTCGGTCGGGTGCTGCCGGCCTGGTCGCCGAGCACGCGGATGTCGCTGTATTTCTTCCCGGAAAGCGCTGCCAGGCCGGCCGCATCGCGAACCACACTGGGGCGCAGGAAGACCATCAGGTTACGTTTGGTGTGCGACTCCTTGGTGGAGCGGAACAGCCGGCCCAGCCAGGGAATGTCGCCGAGCAGCGGCACTTTGGAGTTGGTCATGGTCACGTCATCCTGGATCAGGCCGCCGAGCACGATGACCTGGCCGTCCTCGGCGAGGATGGTGCTTTTGATCGAGCGTTTATTGGTGATCAGATCGACCGCCTGGGCCGTGAGCGTGGCACTGGGGGCGATCGAGGAGATTTCTTGCTCGATTTCCAGGCGCAGGGAGGCGCCTTCGTTGATATGCGGGGTGACTTTGAGGGTGACGCCTATGTCCTGGCGTTCGATGGTGGTGAACGGGTTGCTGGCGCCATCGGTGTTGGTCGTGAAAGAGCCGGTCTGGAAGGGCACGTTCTGCCCCACCAGGATTTCCGCTTTCTGGTTGTCCAGGGTCAGCAGGCTGGGGGTGGACAGCAGGTTGCTCTTGCTATTGGCCGACAGCGCGGTGATCAGGGCGCCAAAGCTGTCGGTGCCGATGCCGATGATGGCGCCGTCCGGCAGGTTATCCAGGATGGCGTTGTCGACGTCGTTCCGGCTGTCCTGGATGGCTTGCAGCACGGAGCCGATCGACAGTCCGGTGCCGCCGAAGTTGACGCCGCCGAGGCCGCCCGTGCTGCCTCGGGCATCCACGGCCCACTGCACGCCGAGGGCGTCGGTGATATCGCCGGATACCTCGACTATGGCGGCTTCCACCAGCACCTGGGCGCGCGGTACATCGAGTTGGCGGACGATGTCTTCGAGCATCACCACCATGTCCGGTTCGGCCAGTAGTACCAGGGCATTCAAGCTCTCATCGGCCCGAATCATCAGGTTCTGCGGCCTGCCGACGGCCTGGCTGGCGGCTTCTCCGGCAGCGGCTGGGGCGATCAAGCCTTCGGAAATTTCCCCGAGGGTCTGCGCCAGTGCCTTGGCGTCGTTATAGCGCAGGCGAATCACGCGGGTGTTGGCGGAGCGCGTGGTCGGGCTGTCGAGGGACTGGGCCAGCGCTACCAACTTGGCGCGCGCGGCTGGCGGGCCGAGGATGATCAGGCGGTTGGTGCGGGCGTCGGCAATCACTTGTGCGCCGGAAGCGCCTTTGGCCTGACCGCGGGCGAGGCTGGCATTGAGGGCTTCGGCAGCGTCTATCACCCAGGCGTTCTGCAGGTTGAGCACGCTGTAGTCGT
This sequence comes from Pseudomonas sp. KH_027, assembly GCF_057838565.1. NCBI lineage: Bacteria > Pseudomonadati > Pseudomonadota > Gammaproteobacteria > Pseudomonadales > Pseudomonadaceae > Pseudomonas > Pseudomonas sp. KH_027. The sequence continues at coordinate 3,222,518 of NZ_CM174470.1, read as the reverse complement.
GATCGCTTTTCTGGTCGAGTTGCTTAATCAGGGTTTCGATGCGCGCGATATTGGCGCTGCGGTCGCTGATGATCAACGCATTGGCCGAGGTCACGGCGGCCAGGTGGCCGAATTGCGGCACGAGTGGGCGGATCAGCGGAATCAGTTCGGTCACCGAGCCGTGTTGCACCTGAATCAGTCGGGTTTCCAGGCGATCCGCCGCCGCGCGGCCGCCGTTGGCTTCGGCCTTGGCCTCGGCGTTGGGCACGATACGGGCCTGCTCGCCCTGGGTGATCAAGGTGAAGCCATGGGTGGCCATCACCGAGAGGAACAATTGGTAGATCTCACTCAATGTCAGGGGCGTTTTGGATACCACGCTGACCTGGCCCTTGACCCGCGGATCGACGATGAAGGTTTCACCCGTGATGTCGGCGATCTGCTCGATGAACTCATGGATTTCGGCGTCTTTCAGGTTGATGGTCCAGCGTTCCTGCTCCTGTTGGCTGGCGTTAGACGGTGCGGGGGTGATCGCAGCGCTCGAGGGCAGTGCAAGGGCGAACAGGCCGCTGGCGAGTAGGGCGAAAGTCAGGCGCGAGAAGATCGGGGGCATCGTGTCAGTCGCTTTCCGTTGGCTGTGCGGTGGAATTGGCTTCGGCGTCGGGCAGGGTGCCGGCTGCGTCCATTTGCTGACGTAGCGCGTCCATGCGTTCACGCAGTTGCGTGGCATTTTCGTCCTGTAGCGCAGACAGATCGTCCACCGGATCATCTGGCGTTGCCAGTTCGCTGGGGTCGCTACTGCTTGGGCTGTTCGTGTAAGTGGGAAAGGCCAGGCTTTCCAGGCGGCCATTGCGTTCGAGTTCCACGCGGTCGCGATAGACCGCATGCAGGCGTAAGCCTTTGTCCAGTTCGCTGCCGACGGCATAGCGTTGTGGTTTGCTGCCTTCGCGCTGGATGATCGCGCTGGAGCGCTGTGGGTCGGTGTGCACGAAGCTGCCATGCAGGCTCAGGCGCAGATTGGTGGCCGGCGGTTGCCCGCTGCTGGCAACGCTGCTGGGGCCGAACAGGGGTTCCAGGCGTTCCAGTGCCGGTGCGCTCAGCGGGGTGGAGGTGTCGCTGCTGCTGGCGGCTGCTGGCGCGCGCAACAGGCGCAGCCAGGCGGTGGTTTGCCAGGCTAGACTGAGGCTAATGATCAGGATCAGTGCGGCACCGAGCAGCGTCGGGGCATGCACGTGCAGCCAGCGCGGAGATCCAAGCAAGGACAAGGGCGTCACTCTGTTAAGTTGTTGTTATTGTAGGTATGGGTCGCGGCAAGATCATAACAGTTAGCATATCCGCCCCTGCATCCAATTTGCTGTGCGTCTTAGTTTGATGTGTTAAAGATAGACCCATGTGATTCCCCCTGCGGTGGGAACATTTATAACAACAAAAAAGGCGGAGTCGCGATGTATAACGGACAAACTTGCCTGTGATACTTGCTGAAGATTACCGTTTGAAGGTCTGATCGAATATGAACGCTCTCCCTGCCCAGGCGCCTCTGCGCCGTTTGCCATTCAGCTTCGCCAGGCGCCATGGTGTGGTGTTGTTGGTGGAAGCCGAGCAGACGTGCCTGGGGCATCGTCCGGCGGTCGAGCTGGTGGCCCTGGCCGAGGCCCAGCGCTTCGCCGGTCGGCGCTTGCCCCTGCGCGCGCTCTCGGCCGATGCGTTCGAGCTGGCGTTGGCCAATGCCTACCAGCATGACTCCGCTTCCATGCAACTGGCCGAAGATATCGGCGGCAGCATGGACTTGGCTGCCTTGGCCGAGCAGGTCCCGGAAACCGAGGACTTGCTCGAGCAGGAGGATGACGCACCGATCATTCGCCTGATCAACGCCATTCTCGGCGAGGCGATCAAGGAGAACGCCTCCGATATCCACCTGGAAACTTTCGAGAAGCGCCTGGTGGTGCGTTTCCGCGTCGACGGTATCCTGCGTGAAGTCCTCGAGCCCAAGCGTGAGCTGGCGGCGCTGTTGGTGTCGCGGATCAAGGTCATGGCGCGGCTGGATATCGCCGAAAAACGGGTGCCCCAGGATGGGCGGATTTCGCTGCGGGTGGGGGGGCGCGAAGTGGATATCCGGGTGTCCACCTTGCCCTCGGCCAATGGCGAGCGGGTGGTGTTGCGTTTGCTCGACAAGCAGGCCGGGCGCCTGACGCTGCAGCACCTGGGCATGTCCACGCGCGATCGTCGGTTGATGGAAGAAACCGTGCGTAAGCCTCACGGTATCCTGCTGGTCACCGGTCCCACCGGTTCGGGCAAGACCACCACGCTGTACGCCAGCCTGGTCAGCCTGAATGACCGTACGCGGAACATTCTCACGGTCGAAGACCCGATCGAATATCACCTGGAGGGCATCGGCCAAACTCAGGTCAACCCCAAGGTCGACATGACCTTCGCCCGTGGCCTGCGCGCGATATTGCGCCAGGACCCGGACGTGGTGATGGTCGGCGAGATTCGCGACCAGGAAACCGCGCAGATCGCCGTGCAGGCCTCGCTGACCGGGCACCTGGTGCTTTCCACCCTGCACACCAACAGCGCCATCGGCGCCATCACCCGGCTGGTCGATATGGGGGTCGAGCCGTTCCTGTTGTCCTCGTCCTTGCTCGGGGTGTTGGCCCAGCGCCTGGTGCGCGTGCTTTGCCCGCATTGCAAGGAGGCCAGCCCCGCTGATGCCGCGGAGTGTGCGCTGCTGGGGGCCGACAGCGCGCAGCCGCCCTTGATCCAGCATGCCCGTGGCTGCCCCGAGTGCAAGCAACTGGGCTATCGCGGACGTACCGGCATCTATGAGCTGGTGGTGTTCGATGATCACCTGCGCACCCTGGTGCACAGCGGTGCGGCCGAGCAGGAGATGATCCAGCATGCCCGCAGCTTTGGGCCGAGCATCCGTGAGGATGGCCGGCGCAAGGTGCTGGAGGGCATTACGACCCTCGAAGAAGTGCTGCGCGTGACGCGGGAAGACTGATGGCCGCTTTCGAATACCTCGCCCTCGACGCCAAAGGCCGCCAGCAGAAAGGCGTGCTGGAGGCTGACAGCGCGCGCCAGGTGCGGCAGATGCTGCGTGATCGACAGCTGGCGCCGCTGGATGTGAAGGCTACCCGCACCCGCGAGCAAGCCAGCAATGATGGGCATTTCAGCTTCGTGCGCGGGCTTTCCGCACGCGATCTGGCGCTCGTGACCCGGCAGTTGGCCACCCTGATTCAGGCCTCGTTACCGATCGAGGAAGCCCTGCGCGCTGCCGCTGCGCAGTCCACCGCGCCGCGTATCGAGGCGATGCTGCTCGCCGTGCGCGCCAGGGTGCTGGAAGGCCATGGCCTGGCCGCCAGCCTGAAAGAATTTCCTGCGGCATTTCCCGAGTTGTATCGCGCCACGGTGGCCGCCGGCGAGCACGCCGGGCATCTGGGGCCGGTGCTGGAACAACTGGCCGATTACACCGAGCAGCGCCAGCAGTCGCGGCAGAAGATCCAGCTGGCCTTGCTCTATCCGCTGATCCTGATGGTCACCTCGCTGATCATCGTCGCCTTTCTGCTGGGCTACGTGGTGCCGGATGTGGTGCGTGTGTTTGTCGACTCCGGGCAGACCTTGCCGGCCCTGACCCGCGGTTTGATCGCGCTCAGTGACCTGGTTAAAAGCTGGGGCTGGTTGCTGGTGGTGGTGGTGTTTGTTGGTGGCTTTGGCCTGCGCTGGGCGTTGCGCGACGAACAGGTCAAACAGCGTTGGCATGGCGTGTTGTTGCGAGTGCCTCTGGTTGGGCGGCTGGTGCGGGCGACCGACTGCGCGCGCTTCGCCTCGACCTTGGCGATACTCACCCAGAGTGGCGTGCCGCTGGTCGATGCCCTCGGCATTGGCGCCCAGGTGATCGCCAACCGGGTGATTCGCGCCGAGGTGCTGCTGGCCGCGCAGAAGGTCCGTGAGGGTGGCAGCCTGACCCGCGCACTGGAGGCCAGTGGGCAGTTTCCGCCGATGATGCTGCATATGATTGCCAGTGGTGAGCGTTCCGGCGAGCTGGACCAGATGCTCGCCCGTACCGCCCGCAATCAGGAGAATGATCTGGGTGCGCAGGTCGCCTTGCTGGTCGGTCTGTTCGAGCCATTCATGCTGGTGTTCATGGGGGTGGTGGTGCTGTTGATCGTGCTGGCCATCCTCCTGCCGATTTTGTCGTTGAACCAACTGGTGGGGTAAGCAAGTGAAGGACGTGCGCAAGCAACAGGGATTTACCCTGATCGAAATCATGGTGGTGGTGGTGATCCTCGGGATTCTCGCGGCCTTGATCGTGCCGCAGGTGATGAGCCGCCCGGATCAGGCCAAGGTCACGGTGGCCAAGGGTGATGTCAAAGCCATTTCCGCCGCGCTGGACATGTACAAGCTGGACAACCAGGCCTACCCCAATACCCAGCAAGGGCTCGAAGCCCTGGTGAAAAAGCCCAGCGGCAACCCACCGGCGAAGAATTGGAACCAGGACGGCTACCTCAAGCGCATGCCGATCGACCCGTGGGGCAACCCTTATCAATACCTGGCGCCAGGCAGCAAGGGGCCTTTCGATCTGTATTCCCTGGGCGCCGATGGCAAGGAAGGTGGCACCGATCACGATGCCGATATCGGCAACTGGGACCTGTAAGCCGCGATGAAGCGCACGCGCGGCTTCACCCTGATCGAGCTGCTCGTGGTGCTGGTGATCCTCGGCAGCCTGGTCGGCCTGGCCGTGCTCAGCACTGGGGTTGCCGGGCCCGCGCGGGAATTGAGCAACGAGGCGCAGCGCCTGAGTGGCCTGATAGGCGTGTTGGCGGATGAAGCGGTGCTGGATAACCGCGAATATGGCCTGCTGCTGAGCCCCGAGGCCTATCAAGTTCTGCGCTATGACGAAAGCAGCGGTAAGTGGTTGGCGCTGGATAAGGCGCCGCATCGTTTGCCGGGTTGGGCGGTGCTGAGTTTCGAGCTGGATGGCGAAGCCTTGAACCTGCCGGCGCCGGTCGCGGATAAGGATAAAAAAGCTGAAAACCAGCCCCCGCAGTTGCTGATTCTCTCCAGTGGCGAACTCAGCGCGTTTCGCCTGCAACTGGCCGAGCGGCGCAAGGATGGCCTGCGCCTGCAGATGTCCAGCGATGGCTTCCGGTTGCCCAAGGTCGAGGTTGAGGCCCGCAAGGGGCGGGCCGGATGAAACGCGCCGGCGGCTTTACCCTGCTCGAGGTGCTGGTCGCCCTGGCGATTTTCGCCATGGTCGCGGCCAGCGTGCTGACCGCCAGTTCGCGCAGCCTGCAGACGGCCGCGCGGCTGGAGGACAAGACCCTGGCCATGTGGATTGCCGATAACCGCTTGAGCGAGCTGCAACTGGCCGAAACGCCGCCGGCCGATGGTCGCGTGCAAGGGCGGTTGGACTTCGCCGGGCGCCGCTGGGAATGGCTCAGCCTGATCGAGTCCACCAGCGAGCCGACAATGCGCCGGGTCACGCTCTGGGTGGCGCCGGACGCCGAGCGCGGTGCCCGTGGCGAGCTCAAGGAGCGTGCGGTCGTGAGCCTGACCGGCTTCCTCGGCGTTGAACCATGAGGCGCTGTGCGGGCTTCACCTTGCTGGAGCTGCTGATCGCCATCGCCATCTTTGCCCTGCTGGGGCTGGGCACTTACCGCATGCTCGACAGCGTGTTGCGCACCGATACGGCGACGCGTATTCAGGAACAACAACTGCGCGAGCTGATCCGCGCCGTGGCCGCTTTCGAGCGCGACGTGCTGCAAGTGGTGGCGCGCCCGGTGCGCGATCCGTTCGGTGAGCCGCAAGCCGCTTTGCGCGGCGAGGATGGCCAGCTGTCGGCGCTGGAATTCACCCGCACGGGCTGGCGCAACCCTCTGGGGGCATCCCGTTCGCGCTTGCAGCGGGTGCGCTGGGAATTGAGTGGCGAGCAGTGGCAGCGGCGTTACTGGACGGTATTGGATCAGGCCCAGGATAGCCAGCCACAAGTGCAGCAGGCGCTGGATGGTGTCACTCGGTTCGCCGTGCGTTACCTCGACCGTGAGGGGCGTTGGTTGAGCAACTGGCCGCCAGCCGAGGGCAGCCAGGACGATCGGCTGCGACAGTTGCCCAGAGCCGTTGAGCTGGTGCTGGAGCATCGCCGTTATGGTGAGTTGCGCCGGGTTCTGCGTTTGCCGGATCTACCCAAGGATGCCACTCAGCAATCCCCCGAGGGTGGCGAGCCGCCCGCACCGGAAGCCGAGGGCGGCACATGAGGCGCGAACGGGGCGTGGCCTTGATCACGGTGCTGCTGGTGGTGGCCGTGGTGACGGTGGTCTGTGCCGGGCTGATCGCGCGCCAGCAGTTGGCCATTCGCAGCAGTGCCAACCTGTTGAATGTGCGCCAGGCCTGGCATTACGCCCTGGGTGGCGAAACCTTGGCGAAGGCGGTGTTGCTGCGCGATCTGCGCCAGGGCGATCCGCGTCAGCCGGTGGATCACTGGGGGGAGGCGTGGGCACGTCCGCTGCCGGCCTTTGCCCTGGATGAAGGTGGCGAATTGCGCGTGCGGATCGAGGACCCGAGTGGGCGCTTCAATCTCAACGGCCTGGTGCGCGGGGGCAAGGCCAATGAAGCGGCCGTGGCGCAGTTTCGCCGCCTGTTGCTGCGCCTGGAGATCGAGCAGCCCTATGCCGAGCGCCTGCAGGACTGGCTGGATGCCGATCAGGAGTCGAGCGGTGCCTATGGCGCGGAAGACAATCAGTATCTGTTGGCAAAGCCCGCCTATCGCGCGGCTAACCAGTTGCTCGGCGATGTTTCCGAGCTGCGGTTGCTGTTGGATATGAATGAGGCGGATTACCGGCGCTTGCTGCCCTATGTCAGCGCTTTGCCGGCGGATGCCACGTTGAACGTCAATACTGCCAGTGCCGTGGTGTTGTCGAGCCTCGCGGATGGCTTGACCCCAAGCGCGGCGCAGGGTCTGCTGGCGGCCCGTGGGAATGAGGGCTTTGCCAGCCTGGAAAGTTTCCTTGGTCAGCCGGCATTGGCGGGGTTGGGTATACAGGGGCAGGGCTTGGCCGTGGGCAGTCATTATTTTCAGGTGGTCAGCGAGGTGCGCGTGGTTGATCGTCGTCAAGTACTGGTGAGCAGCGTGCAACGTGCTGAAGATGGCCGCGTGCGGGTGCTGGCCCGTGATTTGGGGCAGGCGGGTTCACGGCAAGTTGCCAGCGGCGGGCCAATGTCTATCGAGGAGTCCGCTCAATGAGCCAGGTGTCTATCTTCCTTCCTCCGGCCGCCTGCGCGGGTGCCGATCCTGCGCTTGAGGTGTGCCTCGTGCAGGCGGGGGAGTGCTTGCAACTGGACTTCGCCGCGGCAGTGGCAGGGCTGGATGCGCCTTGGCGCCTGGTGCTGCCGGTGGAGGTGGTGACCAGTTGCGTCGTGCAATTACCGACGCAGAAGGCCCGCTGGATGCGTCAGGCCTTGCCGTTTGCGGTCGAGGAGTTGCTGGCCGAGGAGGTTGAGCAGCTGCATCTGGCCTTGGGCGAGCAATTGGCCGACGGACGCCACCGTGTGTTTGCCGTGCGCCGCAGTTGGCTGGCGGAGTGGTTGACGTTGTGCGGGGAGAGCCCGCCGGCGCGAATTCAGGTCGATGCCGATCTGCTGCCGGCGCAGGGTACGCAATTGCTCTGGCTGGATGAGCGCTGGCTGCTCGGTGGCGCCACGCCGACTCGCATGGCGCTGACCGGTGAGGATTGGCCGGCGCTGGCGCCGCTCTGTCCACTGCCGCACATGGCGTATGCACCAGCCGAGCAGGCGCTGCCGGCCGGGGTGGTCGAGTGTCGGCGTGAGGCGGATCTACATCTTTGGTTGGCCGGCCAGACTGCGGGCTGCAACCTGGCGCAAGGCGAATTCGCCTTGCGCGAATCGGGCCAGGCCTGGCTGCGTTGGCGCCCGCTACTGGGCCTGGTGGGCCTGTGGCTGCTGCTGCAGTGGGGCTTCAATCTGGCCCAGGGCTGGCATTTGCAGCGCCAGAGCGAGGCCTATGCCGCGTCCAATGCCGCGCTTTATCGCGAGCTGTTTCCGCAGGACAGCAAGCTGGTCAATCTGCGTAGGCAGTTCGACCAGCATCTGGCCGAAGGCGGTACAGGCGGGCAGAGTCGTTTGCTCGGGCTGCTCGCCCAGGCCACTGCCGCGCTGGTAGCCGAAGGCGCGCAGGTGCGCGTGCAACAACTGGACTTCAGTGACAGCCGCGGCGACTTGGCCTTGCAGGTGCAGGCGCCGGGGTTCGACGCGTTGGAGCGGCTGCGCGAGCGCCTGGCGGCGGCCGGGTTGGCGGTACAAATGGGCTCGGCCAGCCGTGAAGCGGCTGGGGTGAGTGCCCGCCTGGTCATTGGAGGTCGGGGATGAGCGATTCGAGCCTGATGAAAAAATCGTTCTCGGCGCAGCTGGAGCGTTCCGTGCTGGTGCAGCGCTGGCGTGCACTGGTTCCGCGCGAGCGCTTGGCGTTGAGCCTGCTGGCGTTTTTTCTGCTGGCGGTGCTGCTTTATCTGAGCGTCTGGCGCCCGGCCGAGCAACGGCTGATCGCCGCGCGCAGCGCGTTCGAGCAGCAGCGTGAGCTGAATGCCTATCTGCAGGCGCGAGCGCCCCTGGCCCGTGCGCTGTCGAGCAAACCCACGGTCAGCCTGGACCCCGCGAACCTGCAGGGGCTGGTCACCGCCAGCGCGGCCCAGCAGAGCTTGGCGGTGGAGCGCCTGGACAGCGAGGGCGATGGCGGCTTGCAGGTCAGCCTGCAGCCGGCGCCATTCGCTCAGTTACTGCGCTGGTTTGCCTGGCTCGAAGGGCAGGGCGTGCGCATCGATGAGGCGGCATTGGATCGTGCTGAAGAAGGGCGGGCCAGCGCACGCCTGACCTTGCGTGTAGCGCATTGAACGGGTGCTGCGAGCAGGGTCGGCGGTCGTGCGGGCAGCCTGGGACAAACCCGAAGGTTGTCGAGATAAATCCCCCTTTGAAGAAAAACTCTATGTAGGGTGTTGACTTAGGTGCGTCTCCCGCGTAGATTTCGCGCCTCGCAAGCAGCGGGTGATTAGCTCAGCTGGGAGAGCATCTGCCTTACAAGCAGAGGGTCGGCGGTTCGATCCCGTCATCACCCACCACTCTTGTGAGATTTTTCGGACGCAAGTCCACCGACGCGCAGCGGTAGTTCAGTCGGTTAGAATACCGGCCTGTCACGCCGGGGGTCGCGGGTTCGAGTCCCGTCCGCTGCGCCATATTTCCCAGGTTCGATTTAGGTCGGCCTGAGACGAGTGAAGCCCTAACGGGCGGAGCTGGTCAGAAGCTTAAAAGAGTTCCATTGGACGCAAGTCCAACCGACACGCAGCGGTAGTTCAGTCGGTTAGAATACCGGCCTGTCACGCCGGGGGTCGCGGGTTCGAGTCCCGTCCGCTGCGCCATATTAGAAAACCCCAGGTTGCAAAACCTGGGGTTTTTTATTGCCTGCGATTTTTGTTTCATCTGTTGTTCATCTGGGATCTTTAATCTGCTTCGTAGGTCTTTTTTAGACCGATATATTCAGATCGAGAGGTGGATGCAATGGACGATTATCAAGAAGAGCTCCTCGAATGCCGCGCAGGCGAGCAGGAAGATCCCGCCGAACTCGCGGAAGACGCCACTGAGCTGTGACGCCCTAGCTGGCTTGCCGTTGTGCGCGGCGGAACTCGCCAGGGGTTTGCCCACTCCAGCGTTTGAAGGCGCGCTGAAAGGCTTCCGCCGAGGCGAAGCCCAATAGATAGGCGATCTCGCCAAAGGCCAGCTCGGTGTCGCGGATATAGGCCATTGCCAGATCGCGGCGGGTGTCGTTGAGGATGGCGCGGTATTGCGTGCCTTCCTCCGCCAGCTTGCGCCGCAGCGTCCAGGTGGGCAGTTGCAGGCGTGCCGCCACCTCTTCCAGATCGGGCTCGCGCCCATGCAACAGCGGGCCGAGCAATTGGCTGATGCGCTCGCGCAGGCTGCGGGTGCGGGTCAGTTGCTCCAGTTCGCGTTCGCAAATTTCCAACAGATGACGCCAGGTGCTCGGGCAATGCTCGGGGTTGCGCAGGGCCAGGTTCGCCTGGTTCAGGCGCAGTTGGTTGGCGCTGGCAGCGAACTCCAGCGGGCAGCCGAAGACTTCGGCGTAACGCTCGGCATAGCTGGGTGCCGGGAACTCGATGTCGACCTTTTCCACGCGCAACCTTTGCCCGGCCAGGGCGCTGAGTTGGCAGGCCCAACTGGCCAGTACCGAGTCGACGACAAAGCGGTTGTAGGCGTTGTACGGGTTGATCGAATAAAAGCGCAACCAGGCGCCTTGCGCATCCTCGTGCAGGCTCGACTGGCCACGATAGTTGTAGGCGTACAGCGGTTCAAAACGAATCAGGGCGCGGGCGGCTTCGCGCACGGTCGGGGCTTGTGCGGCAGTGACGCCTGCCAGGCCGACCTGGCTGAGGCGGTTCAGCTGGCCCATCGCCAGGCCAAGGCCGGGGTCGCCCGTCAGTTGGATCGCGGCGTGCCCGAGGCGCATATAGCGCGGGATTGACAGCCTGGCGCGTGGCTCGGCCAGACGTGCGGCATCCAGGCCGTATTGTTCGAGTAGCGGTGCGGGGTCTTGCCCGCGTGCGCGTATGGACTCGGCCAGGCTGTGGACGAAGCCGACCGAGAGGTCGCCGAGCCGGACGCGCGTGGGTTTCATCGGCCTACAGCCAGAGGTTGAGCAGGCGGGCGCCGTGGCCGTCGCCCGCCAGGCTGTGTTGGTCGGGAGTGGCGAGCAGGCTTTGGCCATCGCTGCCCAGGTCCCACAACTGGCCGCGCATGAATACGGTGATGCCCGCCCGGGCACCGCTGCTGGAGAGGCGGGCGGGCATGGCCAGACGTTGCCAGGCTTCGCCTTCGCTCAGTTCGCCGGGTTTCAGGCTGACGTCGCTGGGCGTCGCGCGGCCGTTATAGCCGTTCCAGGGCTTGGACCAATGGCCGTTGCCGGTGATAAACGCCGGCACGGCCAATAGCTCGACACCGCTGCTGGCCAACTGGGCATAAGCCGCCGGGTACCAGCTGTCGGCGCAGATCAGTACGCCCAGACGCCCGGCGGGTGTATCCAGGACCTGCAGCGCAGTGCTCGGCGCAGCGGCGGTGAAACCCTGCTCGTCGCGAATCGGGAAACTTTTGCGCTGCGGCTGGCCAAGCGGTGCGCCATCGCTGCCGAACACCAGGCTGACGTTGTACAGCGGGCCGCCGCCGACCGTCAGGGTGCCGTTCACCACGCTGGGCTCCGGCAGCACGATCGAGCCGGCCACCAGGGTGATGCCGAACTCTTTGGCCAGGCCGCCGAACAGGGTTTGGTAGTCGCGGGCCATGGCCTGGCCCTTCATGCGGAATAAGGCATCGGCCACACGATCCTCGCCTTGCGCGGAAACCAGCGCGCGCACGAATTGCAGCGGATGGCTGGCAGCCAGCCAGGCCATCGCGTCCTCGATGGTTTTGGCCTGATAGACCTCGGGTTTTTCGCCGCTGGCGACCAGCCAGGTGCCGACGTGCTCCGGCAGTACGGCGATGGTCTTGTGGTTGAGCAAGCCTTCGTCGCGGGCCTTTTCCAGGTAGGCGGCGAGTTTCAGGCGCAGCAGGTCGACGCTCTGGTAGTCGCCGGAAAACAGTTCCGGCTGGATGCCCAGCAGGTTGCCGCGTTCACCGGGTTGGCCCTGGTTGAGCGCGACCTGGCTGCGCAGGTCGGACAGGTAATGGCCACGCGGACGCAGCTCGGTCCACATGGCGTAGGCGCTGATGGTGGCGATCAGGAGGGTGAGGGCGGCGAAGCTGAGTAGTTTGCGCATGGGATAAATGTGTGCGGGATTCGGCCTCTAGGGTAGGGCGCGGTGCTTGGCTTGCCAAGTCGCGCTGCGCGTTTTGATCAATAACTTGTAACTTTGGATCATTGAGTGGGGTTCGGTAGCTCTTTATCGTCTGCTGCATAACTGATCGCTGCCCAGCGCCGGCAATAACCGGCACCGAGGCGGCGACATTCCGTGAATACACTGCTTGTCGTGGAGCACCTATGACCGCCGCTCACTTTCCGCACCTGTTGGCCCCGCTTGACCTGGGTTTCACCACTCTGCGCAACCGCACCTTGATGGGTTCGATGCACACCGGCCTGGAAGAGAAACCGGGTGGCTTCGAACGCATGGCGGCCTACTTCGCCGAACGTGCCCGCGGTGGCGTTGGCCTGATGGTGACCGGCGGTATCGGCCCGAACGCCGAGGGTGGGGTGTATTCCGGCGCGGCCAAGCTGACCACCGAGGAAGAGGCGCAAAAGCACAAGATCGTCACCCAGGCGGTGCACGAGGCGGGCGGTAAGATCTGCATGCAGATCCTGCATGCCGGCCGTTATGCCTACAGCCCGAAGTCGGTGGCGCCGAGCGCGATCCAGGCGCCGATTAACCCGTTCAAGCCCCAGGAGCTGGACGAGGAGGGTATCGAGAAGCAGATCGAGGATTTCGTCACCTGTTCCAGCCTGGCCCAGGTGGCCGAGTACGACGGCGTCGAGATCATGGGCTCGGAAGGTTATTTCATTAACCAGTTCCTCGCTGCGCACACCAACCAGCGTACCGACCGTTGGGGCGGCAGCTACGAGAATCGCATGCGCCTGCCGGTGGAAATCGTCCGCCGCGTGCGCGAGGCGGTCGGGCCGAACTTCATCATCATCTATCGCCTGTCGATGCTCGATCTGGTGGAAGGTGGCAGCACCTGGGACGAGATCGTGCTGCTGGCCAAGGCTATCGAGAAGGCCGGCGCCACTCTTATCAATACGGGTATCGGCTGGCATGAAGCGCGTATCCCGACCATCGCCACCAAGGTGCCGCGTGCCGCGTTCACCAAGGTCACCGCCAAGCTGCGTGGCGAAGTCGGCATTCCGCTGATCACCACCAACCGCATCAACACCCCGGAAGTCGCCGAACAGGTACTGGCCGAAGGCGATGCCGACATGGTGTCCATGGCGCGGCCGTTCCTCGCCGACCCGGACTTCGTCAACAAGGCCGCCGAAGGCCGCAGCGACGAGATCAATACCTGCATCGGCTGCAACCAGGCCTGCCTGGACCACACCTTTGGTGGCAAGCTGACCAGTTGCCTGGTCAACCCGCGCGCCTGCCATGAGACCGAGCTGAACTACATCCCGACCACCCAGGTGAAAAGGATCGCCGTGGTCGGTGCCGGCCCTGCCGGGTTGTCGGCTGCCACCGTGGCGGCCGAGCGTGGCCACCAGGTGACCCTGTTCGACTCCGCCAGCGAAATCGGCGGCCAGTTCAACGTGGCCAAGCGCGTGCCGGGCAAGGAAGAGTTCTTCGAAACCCTGCGCTACTTCAAGCGCAAGCTGGAAACCACCGGCGTCGACCTGCGCTTGAACACTCGGGTGAATGCCGTCGAGCTGGCTGCGGGCGGTTTCGACGAGATCATCCTGGCCACCGGTATCGCGCCGCGCACGCCAGCCATTCCCGGCGTCGACAGCCCGAAAGTGATCAGCTACCTGGATGCCATCCTCGAGCGCAAAGCGGTCGGGCAAAAAGTGGCGGTGATCGGTGCCGGTGGTATCGGCTTCGATGTCTCCGAGTTCATCGTGCATCAGGGCCAGGCCACCAGTCAGAACCGCGACGCGTTCTGGAAGGAGTGGGGCATCGACGCCGATCTGGAGGCGCGCGGCGGTGTCGCCGGTATCCAGGCTGAGCCCCATGCGCCGGCCCGTGAGGTGTTCCTGCTGCAGCGCAAGAAATCCAAGGTCGGCGACGGCTTGGGTAAGACCACCGGTTGGATTCATCGCGCCGGGCTGAAGAACAAGCAGGTGCAGATGCTCAACAGCGTCGAGTACCTGAAGATCGACGACGCGGGCCTGCATATCCGCATCGCCGAGGGTGAGCCGCAGGTGTTGGCGGTGGATACCGTGATCATCTGCGCCGGCCAGGACCCGCTGCGTGAGTTGCAGGACGACCTGCTCGCCGCAGGGCAGCAGGTGCACCTGATCGGCGGCGCCGATGTGGCGGCCGAGCTGGATGCCAAGCGCGCGATCAACCAGGGTTCGCGCCTGGCTGCCGAGCTTTAAGGCGTTCTGAGTAAACCGTCTTGTCCGTGAAGCGGGCGGGACGGTTTGCGCTTTGTTCCGCAGGTTTTCCCAAGGAGTACGTTTATGCCGGCTCTATCGCCCAGCCCCGCTGTCGCCCTTACCCTGGAACACTGGCATGCCATGCTCGAGAGCAAAGATCTGCGCGCTCTGCCTGGTTTGCTGCATCCGCAAGCGGTGTTTCGTTCGCCGATGGCGTACACGCCTTACAACGGTGCGCCTGTGGTTTCGATGATCCTCAATACGGTGGTGCAGGTGTTCGAGGACTTTACTTACCATCGGCAGCTGTTCAGCGCCGACGGTTCGAGCGTGATGCTGGAGTTCAGCGCCCACGTCGGTGAGCGTCAGCTCAAGGGCATCGACCTGATTCAGTTCGATGCGCAAGGCAAAATCATCGATTTCGAAGTGATGATTCGGCCCATGAGCGGCCTGCAGGCTCTCGGTGAGGAAATGGGGCGTCGGCTGGCGCCGTTCCTGGCGGCCGCAACAACCTGAGGCGTTGCACCAAACCCATCACACTTTCGCTCCGCCGCTGGTTCGCTCGCGTGCCACGGTGGGCGACTGCCAACCCAGTCACATTGCCCTTGGTCCTTTTTCCCCTAGACTTGTCGAAAATACGCGATAGCGCCTGATTGTGCCGATTGCGCGCAATCTGACACGAGCGCCACCCGCCCAAGCGGACTATCACCGTGTTGGCCTAGAGGGAAACCGATGAGCATGCAGATCAAGCCGCAGATGGTGGAAGCCGTGATGTTCTTCAATGAGCGCGGCATCTGCAAGGAAATGCTCTTTCCTGAATTTGAGGCCCTGCTCGATGGCATCGTCAACATGCCGGAGTTCACCGATCAGCAGATGCGCGTCGCCTATGTGCTGATCAACCCGCGCTTGCTGGTGCGGGCGGTGGTGTTCTTCTACCTGGATTTCGACGAAAAAGGTTCGCCCGACAGCGGCTGGAACATCCCTTTGCGGCACCTGGCCGAGCGCTCGGGGCGGGGGCCGGATCTCGGCGCCGGGCCGATCCGTTTGGCGTGCCGCAGCCAGTGCCCGGTGTCCTGGCATCAGATGCACCTGTGGGACCCGAACCTGGCGCCAGGGCAGAACGATCTGGTGCTGCTGCGCGATGCGGCCAAGCGTAATCAGCTGGGTTTGCTGGTCGAGGATGACTCGGCGCAGTCGGTCGCCCTCGAGCGCCTGAACATGGCCTCCGAGGACAAATGGCACGCGCCGGATACAGCCAGGGAAGACGCCGCGAAGCTGGCGGAGAAAATCGATCATGAGCACCGCCTGAAAACCGCGCAACTGATCAAACAGCAGCGTCTGCGCATCACCAGCCAGGGCCAGCGACACGAAGAGGAGTTGGCCAAGCTCAAGCTGGCCAGCGCCGAGGAAAGTAAAACGCTGCAGGTACGGATCCATGGCCTGCACCAGGCATTGCGCCAGCAGGAAGAGCTCAATGCCAGCCTCAAGGCGCAATTGGCTGCGCAAGCCGATGGCTTTCAGAAAAGCCGCGAGGAAATGACTCAGCAATTGCGCGCCGTCGAGCGCCATGGCCGCACCGAGAACGATATTCTGCGCACCCAGTTCGACGCCGAGCTGCAAGCCAGAATCGCCTCGGCGGTGGTGGAGTACAAAGAACAGATCGCCATTCGCGATGTCGAGCTGGCCTACCGCAATGAACTGGACACGCAGCAGCAACAGGAGATCGAGCGTCTCAAGCGTGAGCGTGACGCCTTCGCCAGCCAGGGCGGTGAGCAGATTCTCGAGCGTCTGGCCAAGCTCGGCGTGGTGTTCGTGGTTTATCACCCGGGCGCCGGCCACCTGACGATCCCGCTGCAGGATATCGCCCGTTATCAGGACAATCCGCTGGCTTACGCCGCGGCCAAGAGCTTCGTTTCCGAGACGCAGTACCGCCAGTGGCTGGCGCATTACCAGACCTCGACCTGCGAGGCGAGCTTGCCCGGTGGCGAGCGCTGCGCCATGCCGATCGACCGGGTGGACAGCCCCAGCCGGTTCGTCGCCGGCGATTCCGATTGCTGTGCGCGGCACAAGGCCAGCAACCGCCTGCGCACTGTCAGCTAAGCCTTGTCTCTCGTTGTTCCGCACTGGGCGCCAAGGGCGCCATTGGAGCTTTTGCCGCTCGATTGGCTGACGCTGGCTGGCGTCGAGCTGGCGGTGCTGCGCCTCGACCGCATCGATGCACTGATCAGCGGTAACAAATGGTTCAAGCTGACCGAACACCTGTCCGCCGCCGCGGCTGCCGGTGCCGATGGGTTGATCAGCCTGGGCGGGGCGCACTCCAATCACCTGCATGCCTTGGCGGCAGCAGGCAAACGCTTCGGTTTCCCGACTGTCGGCTTGCTCCGTGGTGAAGCACAAGACACCCCGACCGTGCGCGATCTGCAGGCCTGGGGCATGCAGCTGCACTGGCTCGGCTACGGCGGTTATCGCGCCAGGCATCGGCCGCAATTCTGGGACGAGTGGCAGGCACGTTATCCGGCCTTGCATGCCGTGCCGGAGGGTGGCGGCGGCTTGCCGGGGGCGCTGGGTTGCGCGGTGCTGCTGAGGCAGGCGCGCGAGCAGTTGGCGGCGATCGGCTGGGCAGGTTACGACGGCTGGTGGCTGGCCGTTGGCACGGGCACCACGCTGGCCGGCCTGGTGTTGGCGGAGGCGGGCGAGCATCCGGTATTCGGTGCCATGGCGGTGCCGGGTGACCATGGTGTGGCGCAGCAGGTGCAGACGATTCTGTCCCAGGCCGGCGTGGCCGACAGCGGTTATCACCTGCTGGATGCCTGCCGCGGCGGGTTTGCCAAGGTCGATGCCGCGTTGACGGGCTTCATGCTTGAGCACGAGGCGGGCCGTGGGGTGCCGCTGGAACCGTTATATACCGGGAAAGCATTAATGGCATTGCGCCAGCAGGTCGAGGCCGGTTACTTTGCCCCTGGCACGCGCCTGCTCTTCGTCCATACGGGCGGTTTGCAAGGGCGCAGGGCCGCCGGCATGAGCACTTTGGCCATGAACAGCGAACCGCTGCATTTGCGCGATGTGGCTGAACCTGTGCTCGGCGACATTGAGCGCCGAGCTGTGGAGTCTGGAAATTTTCATGAGTGACCCGCTGAATCCCGAACAACTGCGCAGCCTGACGCCGCTCAACGTGCTGTCCGAGCAGCAGTGGCGTGAGCTGCGCGCCCAGTTGGTGCCGCAACCCCTGCTTGCCGGTCAATTGCTGTTCCGCCAGGGCGATCAGGCGCGGCAGACCCATTACCTGCTGGCGGGCGAGCTGCTGCTGACGGCTGTCGATGGGCAGCAGGAGCGCCTGGTGGCGGGCACTGAAGCCAGCTGTCACCCGTTGTCGCCCAGCCTGCCGCGCTTGCATGAAGCCCGGGCGCTGACCGATGTCAGCCTGCTGAGGCTGGACAGCGCGACCCTGAGCCGCTTGTTGACCTGGCGCCTGGCCTATCAGGACCTGCTGCTGGAGCTGGGGCAGGCCGGCGCGGATGTGGAATGGCTCGAGCAATTGCTGGCCAACCCCCTCTTCGCCAAGGTGCCGTCGCCGAATGTGCGGGCCATGCTCGAACGTTTGCAGCGCATCGAATTGCCAGCCGGGAGCACGGTGTTGCGCGAGGGTGAGGTGGGCGATTGCTGCTTCTTCCTCAACAGCGGCCGCGCCGAGGTGATTCGCAGCGAGGGCAGCGAGCATCAGGTGCTGGCTGAGCTGGAGGTCGGTGCCTGTTTCGGTGAGGAGGCGCTGCTGGCCGACCGGCCACGCAATGCCACCGTGACCATGCTGGAGGATGGCGTGGTCTTGCGCCTGGATCGCCAGGACTTCTTCGTCTTGCTCAAGGCGCCGGTGGTCGACGAGGTGTCGTTCGGTGAGGCGGCGCGGCTGCTGTCGGGTGGCGCGCAGTGGCTGGATGTGCGGCTGCAAGAGGAGTATGAGCGCGCCCACGCCCTCGAGTCGCTGAACATGCCGCTGCAGTTGCTGCGCCTGAAGGCGCGGTTGTTGGACAAGGCGCGCACTTACCTGTGCTACTGCGACAGCGGTAAACGCAGCGCCAGTGCCGTGTTCCTCCTGTCACAGCTGGGCTTCACCGTGTATGCCTTGCGCGACGGTTTGGATGCTTTGCCGGCGGTGCTGCGCGATGGCCTGCTCTGCGAAAGTGGTTCGGGCTACCTGGCCCGCTCCGGCGGGCGCACCGAACGCAGCCGCTAAGGCGTTTACCCAGCGCGCCGTCCGGGGGCTCAGAACCGCTGGCGGCGAGGCCTACAGCGGGGCTTTGCCGGCGCCGCCGTGGTGCGGCCAGTGGTCTGCGACCAGAAATAAGCGCTCGGCTTCTTCCCAGCTTCCCGCTGAATTCTCGCTGAATCTGACCAGCAACTGAGCTGGCGCATGCTCGTCCAGTTGTGTCAGCCATTGCGTCAGCTCCAGCGTTGTCCAGATATCCGCATGGGCCACGCGCGCCGGCGCCAGCCAGGTCTGTCGCGGTATCGGTTGCCAGCGCCCGTCGGCGCTGGCGGCGAGAAAGGCCGGCCAGTCGCGGCGGTGCAGCCAGCTGCCACGCAAATGTTGCGGGTGGGCGCCGTGCGGGGCCACACTTTTTCCGGGCCAGGGGTAGAACAGGTAACCGCCGAGCCAGAGGTCGGCCTGGAGCTGCGTGATGCCAAACTCGGCCAGCACGGCCTGCGCTTCGGGGCGGGCGGAGAGGGGGAGTTGGTGCTGGCACAGATGGCTCAGCTTGAGATCCAGGCGATCATGGCTGCCAGGGCCGAGCCAGTGCATGGCGGCAGTGCCATCGCCGCATTGGGGGCCGAGGTAGAGCTTGATCGCCAGCTCCAGGTGATGCACGCCCTCGTCATCGCGCAGCAGCAGGTCCAGTTCGCCCAGGGTATGCCCGGCCTGGCGGATCGGCAGGTTGGACGCCAGCAGCACGATGCCCGGGGCCGCCTCCAGGGCGAATTGCCAAAGCCGCTCGTAGTACAGGCCCAGGCGTCGCACCGAATGCTGTGCCAGCCAGGCTTCGAGCGCAACGCTGTTGCGGTCCAGGGTGTGCAGCCAGTCGGCCAGTTTTTCCGGTGCAGCGGCCCAGGCGCTGGCACTCAACGGATGGCGCTGCGGCCATGGGCTGCTGCTGAGCAGCGGTGGGGCG
Source organism: Pseudomonas sp. KH_027 (assembly GCF_057838565.1). Taxonomy (NCBI): domain Bacteria; kingdom Pseudomonadati; phylum Pseudomonadota; class Gammaproteobacteria; order Pseudomonadales; family Pseudomonadaceae; genus Pseudomonas; species Pseudomonas sp. KH_027. Next base: position 3,203,294 of record NZ_CM174470.1, on the reverse strand, counting down.
AGCAACACCCAGGCCAAGTCGCGCACCTGGGGCTGGTGCAATCGGTGGGGCAGGTCGGCAAGCATGGCGAAAGGCATCATGTTGCGAGCATAGCGCCTGTCAAGGGGAAAAGGCGTTGCGGCCGCTATGCAGAGGGGCGGCCAGCCGCTTTCGTCATGCCGCGCGGCGGCTGCCCGCTCGCACTCGCGGGCGGAATCCACGCGCTTGGCCCGCACCGAGCCACTGGAGTGCAGCACTGGTTTGCCGCTGTCGGCGGCTTTCGCCCATAATCGGCCTATCTTGACTGTCCCCGTGCCCCGTAGGAGCCCCATGGAGCAATTTCGCAATATCGGCATTATCGGTCGCTTGGGTAGCTCGCAGGTGCTCGACACCATTCGCCGGCTGAAGAAATTCCTGCTCGAGCGCCAGTTGCACGTGATCCTCGAGGACACCATCGCCGAGGTGTTGCCCGGCCACGGCTTGCAGACGTCGTCGCGCAAGAGCCTGGGCGAAGCCTGCGACCTGGTGATCGTGGTCGGCGGCGACGGCAGCCTGCTCGGCGCCGCGCGGGCCCTGGCGCAGCACAAGGTGCCGGTGCTGGGGATCAACCGTGGCAGCCTGGGCTTTCTCACCGATATCCTGCCGGATGAGTTGGAGGTCAAGGTCGCCGCGGTGCTCGACGGCAAGTACCTGGTGGAAAACCGTTTTCTGCTGGAGGCTGAAGTGCGCCGGCATGCCGAAACGATCGGCCAGGGTGACGCCCTCAACGACGTGGTGCTGCACCCCGGTAAATCTACGCGGATGATCGAATTCGAGCTGTATATCGACGGCCAGTTCGTCTGCAGCCAGAAGGCCGACGGCCTGATCGTCGCCACGCCCACCGGCTCGACCGCCTATGCGCTGTCGGCTGGCGGGCCGATCATGCACCCCAAGCTGGATGCCATCGTCATCGTGCCGATGTACCCGCACACCCTGTCCAGCCGCCCCATCGTGGTGGACGGCAACAGCGAGCTGAAAATCGTCGTGGCCAAGGACATGCAGATCTACCCGCAGGTTTCCTGCGATGGGCAGAACCACTTCACCTGTGCGCCCGGCGACACCATCACGGTCAGCAAGAAGCCGCAGAAGCTCTGCCTGATTCACCCGCTGGAGCACAATTATTACGAGGTCTGCCGAACCAAACTGGGTTGGGGCAGCCGGCTCGGTGGCGGGAGCGATTGATGCTGCTCGACCCGGCTCGCGGCTATGACTTGATCGGTGATGTACACGGTTGTGCGCACACTCTCGAGCGCTTGCTGGACATGCTTGGCTACCGTCAGCAGGCTGGCGTCTGGCGCCACCCACGGCGCATGGCGCTGTTTCTCGGCGATATCGTCGACCGTGGACCGCGCATCCGTGAGGCGCTGCATATCGTCTATGGCATGGTCGAAGCGCAGCAGGCGCTGTGCATCATGGGCAACCATGAGTTCGACGCGCTGTGCTGGAACACCCCCGCGCTGCCGGGCAGCGGTCGGCAGTTTGTCCGTGAGCACTCGCCGCGCAACGCCCGGTTGATCAAGCAAAGCCTGGAGCAGTTCGAGGCGTACCCGGATGAGTGGCGCGAGTTTCTCGGCTGGTTCTATGAATTGCCGCTGTTCATCGATGCCGGCCATTTCCGTGTGGTGCATGCCTGTTGGGATGCCGGTTTGATCGACTCGTTGCGCGCGCTGTATGCCGATGGCCGGGTGGATGAGCCGTTTCTGCAGGCCGCCGCAGCGCCGGGCAGTTTTGCCAGCCAGGTGTTCAACCGGCTGCTGCGCGGCACCGGCATGCGCTTGCCCGATGGCCTGACGCTGACCGGCGACGACGGTTTTACCCGCGCCTTCTTTCGTACCAAGTTCTGGGAAGAGGACCCGCAAACCTACGGTGACATCGTGTTTCAGCCGGACGCCTTGCCCGAGCAGGTGGCGCGCACACCGCTGAGCGCGGCGGAAAAAACCGAACTGCTGCGCTATGGGCCGAAGGAGCCGCCGCTGTTCGTCGGCCACTACTGGCGCAAAGGTCGCCCGGCACCAATCCGCCCGAACCTGGCGTGCCTGGACTACAGCGCCGTGCTCTACGGCAAGCTGGTGGCCTACCGCATGGACCAGGAAAGCCGTATCGACCCGAATAAATTTGCCTGGGTGGATGTTGAGCGCCCGGAAGCCCCGCAATAAGAACCGCCGCAATCAGAGACGCCGCGCCGCGCGCGGTATGCCACTACTTTCCCGATGGAGCTATTGCGCTATATGGATGACGCGACGCTGGTGCAGTTGGAGACGGCGTTAAGCCTGTCTCCGGACAATGAGGCGCTGCTGGTGCTGGTGCTGCAGGCCTGTATCGACCGCAGTGAATGGGCACGTGGCCTGGGCAAATTGCCGGCTGGCCTGGAGCAACGCAGCGACGCCGAGGCCTTGCGCCTGCTGGCCGCGCGCCTGTGCCTGGGCGCTGGTGAGGCTGAGCGAGTGTTGCTGCTGGTGCCGCAACCCACCCCCGAGGCGCAACTGCTGCGCGCCCAGGCGCTGGGCGATTTGCAGCGGCGTGACGAAGGCCTGCAGGAATACCGCGCGGCGGTGCAGGCCAACCCGGCGTTGGAAGACGTCAACCTGCAGCGTCGCCTCAGCGCGCAGGTGGTGGACTTTCCCGGCGGCGAAGGGCGGCCGCGTTTGCGGGTGATCTCCAACGACGACACGGAGAAAAGCGAAACCACCCGCCTGCTGGCGCCCGAGCTGGAAACCCTGACGTTTGACGACGTCGGCGGGCTGGATGAGTTGAAGAAAACCATCCATAAAAAAATCATTCTGCCGTACCAGAAACCGGGGCTGTTTCAGAGGTTTCGCAAGCGCGTCGGCGGCGGCATTTTGCTCTACGGGCCGCCCGGTTGCGGCAAGACTATGCTGGCGCGTGCCACGGCCGGCGAGTGCAAAGCCACGTTTATCAACGTGGCGATTTCGGATGTGCTGGATATGTACATCGGCGAGTCCGAACGCAAGCTGCACGCCCTCTTTGAAGAGGCGCGGGCCAAGGCGCCGGCGGTGCTGTTTTTCGACGAAGTGGAAGCCTTGGGTGGCAAACGAACCAACGCCCGTGAGGCGACGTCGTCAAAGTTGGTCAGCCAGTTTCTGACCGAAATGGATGGCTTCGCGCAGACCAATCATGGCGTTCTGATCCTAGCTGCGACCAACGTGCCCTGGTCGGTGGACGCCGCGTTCCGCCGTCCGGGTCGTTTTGATCGCGTGCTGTTTGTGCCGCCACCGGATCGCCCGGCGCGCGCCAATATGCTGCGCCTGATGATGGCGGAGCGGCCCACCGAGGGCGAGATCGACTACGACTTCCTGGCCAAGAACACCGCGGGTTTCTCCGGCGCCGATTTGCGTGAGCTGGTGGAAACCGCTGTCGACGAAGCCATCGAGGAATCCATTAACGAAGGCCGCGAGCAACCGATCACCGACCGCCACCTCAAGGCCGCACTGAAAGAAGTGCGCGCCACCACCGTGGAATGGCTGACGACCGCGCGGAACTACGCGCGCTACGCCAACGAAGGCGGGCAGTACGACGAAGTGCTGAAGTTTCTTGAACAACATGGCAAGGGGCGTTGATGGGCGAGCGAGCGATGTATCGGATCGACGATGAACCGCGCCCTGGAACCTTGGCGAAATTCGCTGTGGAACCGTTGTGGCCATTGCTGGGCTTGATGATGGGTGGTGCGTGGCTGGGGCTGCCCTGGTTTGTTTTCAACGGCATTGCTGTGGGTAGCCCGACCCGCGTGCGTGAAGCAATCGTGGCGTTGATCGGCCTGCTGGGTAGCCTGGCCCTGGCCTTCGCTTTGCTCTATCTGTGGGAGAGCGGGCTGATTGTTTCCAGGGAGCTGTTGCCTTACGCCTTGCTGGTGTTGGTGGTGTGGAAACTGATCATTGGCTATGTGCTGTTTCTCCTACAAAGCAGAACCATCGAGCTTTATCAGTACTACGGTGGCGTGCTCAATCGCTTCGGTTTGCCGGTGGCGTTATTGGGGGCCTTTGCCTTGCGCGGCATGGTGCTGAACCTGTTGCCCTTTACCCTCTGGCATCTGGTGATGAACTGATGAACGACTCTTACTTGTTGAGTCAGGCGTACCAGCGTCTGAATAGCGGCCAGGTGGAAGGGGCCATCAATTGCCTGCGTCAGTTACTGAGCGATGAGCCAGAGCATGCCGAGGCCCACGCTCTGTTGGCGCTGTGCTTGTTGGAAACCCGTCGCGCGGTGGCGGCGGAGCGCGAAGTAGCCCTGGCGCTGGCCGGTGACGCGCAATCCGAATTCGCCCATTACGTGGCGGCTCGTGTGGCCATGGCGCGGCGCAAGTTCAGCCTGGCGCAGCGCCATCTGGATCAGGTGCTGGAGATCAATCCGCTTGAGGTTCGCTATCAGTTGGCCCAGGCCAATCTGCTTGATTTGATGGGCAAGCGCGCACAGCAGCAACTGCCGTTTTTGCAGCGTGCGCTGGAGTTGGCGCCCGACGATCCAGACTGTCTTGCCGAGCTCGCGGAGTTCTATCGGCGCAACGGTGAAGTGGATAAATCAGAGCATTTCGCCCGTCAGGCGTTGCAGCAAAATGCCAGCCACAGCGGTGCAATCGTCACCCTTGGGCATCTCTTGCTACGTCGTGGCAAGGTACAGGCTGCGCGTGAGCACGCCATCTGGGCGCTAGGCGAAGATGCCAACGATGTGGCTGCGCTCTATCTCATCTCTGCGGTTAAGGCGCGCAGCAATCCGCTGTTGGGTCTGTGGTGGCGCTACAACTCGTGGATGTCAGATATGGGGCCAACGCGTTCGATAGTGGTGCTGTTGGCGATGTTTGTCGTCTATCGGGTCGCGGTGATTTTCTTTGGTCAGCACGGCCAGCCTTTGTTGTCTCAGGCTATTCAGTGGGCCTGGCTGGCCTTTGTGCTGTACAGCTTTGCGGGTCCGCAGATGTTCAAGCGCTCGCTGGCTAAGGAACTCGAACAGGTCAAGCTGTCGCGGGACTTCTAGTGCAGTGGAACAACTTCTGACCGGTGTCGGTGCACTGGCGCGCCGTCGCCGTTAAACTGCGACTTTGTTTTTGGAGGCGTCTATGTCGTCCTTTGCTGAAATGATTGAAAACATCACCCCGGATATTTACGAAAGCCTGAAGTTGGCGGTGGAAATCGGTAAGTGGTCCGATGGCCGCAAGCTGAGCCAGGAGCAGAAGGAGCTGAGTTTGCAGGCGGTCATCGCCTGGGAATTGCACAATCTGCCCGAGGAGCAGCGCACCGGCTACATGGGGCCGCAGGAGTGCAGCTCGAAAGCCGCGCCAGTGCCGAACCTTCTGTTCAAGTCGGACGCTATCCATTGAGTGAATTGGGTCGTGGCGCCTTGCGCAAAATGTCGGTGCGCCTGGAAGCGCCGGTGCAGTACGCGTTCCGCCTGGGTGATGAGGAAGTGCCGGTCAACCCGCTGATCGGTAAAACCCTGCGCCTGGAATACCTCGGGGCTATCCATTGCAGCCATTGCGGGCGCAAGACCAAAACCAGTTTCAGCCAGGGCTATTGCTACCCGTGCATGACCAAACTGGCGCAGTGCGATATCTGCATCATGAGCCCGGAACGCTGCCACTATGATGCTGGCACCTGCCGGGAGCCGAGCTGGGGCGAGCAGTTCTGCATGACCGATCATGTGGTCTATCTGGCCAATTCGTCCGGGGTCAAGGTCGGCATTACCCGTGGCACCCAAGTGCCCACCCGCTGGCTGGACCAGGGCGCGAGCCAGGCGCTGCCGATCTTGCGGGTAGCGACCCGGCAGCAGTCCGGCTTCGTCGAAGACCTGCTGCGCAGCCAGGTGGCGGACAAGACCAACTGGCGCGCCTTGCTCAAAGGCGATGCGCAGCCAGTGGACCTGCCGGCGATTCGTGAGCAGTTGTTCGACAGCTGTGGTGCAGGCCTGCTGGCGTTGCAGCAGCGTTTCGGCTTGCAGGCGATCCAGCAGTTGAACGACCTGGAACCCATCGAGATTCGTTACCCGATCGAGGCTTACCCGGCCAAGATCACCAGCTTCAACCTGGACAAAGACCCGATCGCCGAAGGTACGCTGTTGGGCATCAAGGGCCAGTACCTGCTGTTCGATACCGGTGTCATCAATATCCGCAAATACACGGCTTACCAACTCGCCGTGCATTCCTGAACGTAAAGGGCCATAAGCCATGCGCACCGAACAACCGAAGATGATTTACCTGAAGGACTATCAGGCGCCGGACTACCTGATCGACGAGACCCATCTGACCTTCGAGTTGTTCGAGGACCACACCCTGGTTCATGCGCAACTGGTGATGCGCCGCAATCCCGAGCGCGGCGCCGGTTTGCCGCCGCTGGTGCTCGATGGCCAGCAGCTCGAACTGTTGTCCCTGAGCATGGATGGCCAGGCTCTGTCGGCGGCCGACTACCAGTTGAGCGACAGCCACCTGACCCTGCAGCCAGTGGCGGCCAGTTTCACCCTCGACAGCAGCGTGCGCATCCACCCGGAAAGCAACACCGCGCTCGAAGGCCTGTATAAATCCGGCAGCATGTTCTGCACCCAGTGCGAGGCCGAGGGTTTTCGCAAGATCACCTATTACCTCGATCGCCCGGACGTGATGAGCACATTCACCACCACGCTGAGCGCCGAGCAGCATCGCTACCCGGTGCTGTTGTCCAACGGCAACCCGATTGCCAGCGGGCCGGAAGAGGGCGGTCGGCACTGGGCGACCTGGGAAGACCCGTTCATGAAACCGGCCTACCTGTTCGCCCTGGTCGCCGGTGATCTGTGGTGCATCGAAGATACCTTCAACACCATGAGCCGGCGCGAAGTGGCGCTGCGCATCTATGTCGAGCCGGAAAACATCGACAAGTGCCAGCACGCCATGGATAGCTTGAAAAAATCCATGCGCTGGGACGAAGAGGTGTATGGCCGCGAGTACGACCTGGACATCTTCATGATCGTCGCGGTCAATGACTTCAACATGGGTGCCATGGAGAACAAGGGCCTCAATATCTTCAACTCCAGTTGCGTGCTGGCCCGCGCCGAAACCGCCACCGATGCCGCGCACCAGCGGGTGGAAGCGGTGGTCGCCCACGAATACTTCCACAACTGGTCGGGCAACCGCGTGACCTGCCGCGACTGGTTCCAGCTGTCCTTGAAGGAAGGCTTTACGGTGTTCCGTGATGCCGAGTTCAGTGCCGATATGAACTCGCGCACGGTCAAGCGGATTGAGGATGTGGCCTTCCTGCGTACCCACCAGTTCGCCGAAGATGCCGGCCCGATGGCCCACCCGGTACGCCCTGACAGCTTCATGGAAATCTCCAACTTCTATACCCTGACCGTGTACGAGAAGGGTTCGGAAGTGGTGCGCATGCTTCACACCCTGCTGGGCGCCGAAGGCTTCCGCAAGGCGACCGATCTGTACTTCCAGCGCCACGATGGTCAGGCCGTAACCTGCGATGACTTCATCCAGGCCATGGAAGATGCCAACGGCGTCGAGTTGAGCCAGTTCAAGCGCTGGTACACCCAGGCCGGCACGCCGCGCCTGCAGGTCAGCGAGGCTTATGATGCCGCCGGCAAAACCTACACCCTGACGTTCCGCCAAAGCTGCCCGGCCACGCCTGGGCAGGCGCAGAAGCTGCCGTTCGTGATTCCGGTCGAGTTGGGGCTGTTGGATAGCCAGGGCGGGGCGCTGCCATTGCGGCTGTCCGGTGAGGTCGGGGCGCAGGGCGAGACGCGGGTGCTGGCGGTTACCGAGGCCGAGCAGGCGTTCACCTTCGTTGACCTGGCGGATAAGCCATTGCCGTCGCTGCTGCGCGGGTTATCTGCACCGGTCAAGCTGAGCTTCCCCTACGACCGCGATCAATTGATGTTTCTCATGCAGCACGATGCCGACGGCTTCAACCGCTGGGAAGCCGGCCAGCAGTTGTCTGTGCAAGTGCTGCAAGAGTTGATCGGCCAGCATCAGCGGGGTGAGAAACTGCTGCTCGATCAGCGCCTGGTCGCTGCCTTGCGCACAGTGCTGGAAGATCACCAGCTGGACCAGGCCATGGTGGCTGAGATGCTGTCGTTGCCGAGCGAGGCGTATCTCACCGAAATCAGCGCAAGCGCGGATGTCGATGCCATCCATGCCGCCCGCGAGTTCGCCCGCCAGCAGTTGGCCGAGGCCTTGTTCGCACCGTTGTGGCAGCGTTATCAGGCGAATCGTGAGTTGTCTCGACACAGTGCCTATGTCGCCGACGCGGCGCATTTCGCCCGGCGCAGCCTGCAAAACATTGCGCTCTCATACTTAATGCTGAGTGCCAAGCCGCAAGTGCTCAGCGCCTGCCTGGAACAATACGACGCGTGCGACAATATGACCGAGCGCCTGGCGGCGCTGGCCGTATTGGTCAACTCGCCGTTCGAGCAAGAGAAGAGCAAGGCGCTGGCGGCGTTCGCCGAGCACTTCAAGGACAACCCGCTGGTGATGGATCAGTGGTTCAGCGTGCAGGCGGGGAGCGCTCTACCGGGCGGCCTGGAGCGGGTTCAGCAATTGATGCGGCACCCGGCGTTCACCCTGAAAAATCCGAACAAGGTGCGCGCGCTGATCGGCGCCTTCGCTGGCCAGAACCTGATCAACTTCCACCGCGCGGACGGTGCCGGTTATCGCTTCCTGGCGGACCTGGTGATCACCCTCAACGGCCTCAATCCGCAGATTGCCTCTCGCCAGTTGGCGCCATTGACGCGTTGGAGCAAGTACGACGCGGCCCGCCAGGCGCTGATGAAGGCCGAACTGGAGCGAATCCTGGCTTCGGGCGAGCTTTCCAGCGACGTCTACGAAGTCGTCAGCAAAAGCCTAGCCTAAGGCGAGTCCTGCCTTTCTGAGGTGTTACCGGCCATTGGTCGGTAACACTTTTTTGTTACCTATTGAAATAACCAGCACCCTGCTTATTAGCAAACCCGCTTTAGGTTGGGGGTTTGGCCTTGACTGTGGGGTGCGCGCGTGGGTAAGAGAAATTATGTGATGTGGCGTTGAGTGACAATACGCGCCAGATCGTAGGACAGGTTGCGCGATTGTCCACTGCTCGATGGGTTAATCGATCAGTGAATGATCAGTCATAAAAAGGCCTTGTGTTCACAATTTGTTGGCGCCAGTTTATTGAATTAAAACGACTGTTTGGCACCATGGTTGCAGGACAGTTCAGGATTTGGCCCCGAAATGGTGCGTTTAGAATCAGGGGCGCGCGTCAAGCGTGTTGGGGGATTTTCTTCCGATCAACTAAAAAAGACCGCCACGACAGGCCGTTTGAAAACCGAGCGAGCGCAGGTCAGACATGGCTGAGGCCACAGACCAAGCGCAGTCGTTTTCACCCGGCCGGATCAGTGCGGCTGCGCTGCGCCCCTTTAGTCCGGAGGCGCAATAAAAAGAATGATCTGTCCACGGAGTAAAGTTTCGATGGAATTCAAGTCCCGTAGTCCCATGTTGCGTTTCGCGCCGTCCAAGGCTGGTTTTGCCTTCGCCGGTATCCTGCCGTTGCTGGTCGCCGCTCAGGCCCAGGCGGTGGAGTTCAGCTTTGCCGACAATGAAGTCAGCGGTTCCATCGACACCACCGTGTCCTACGGCCAGTTGTGGCGCGTACAGGGGCAGGACAAGTCCAACAACGACATCAACACCAACGACGGTAACCGTAACTTCGATACCGGCTTGGTCTCCGAGGTTTACAAGGTGACTTCCGACCTGGAAGCAACCTACAAGAACTACGGCCTGTTCGTGCGTGGCACCGCGTTCTATGACACCCAGATCATGGATAAGCGCAATGACTACTACGACAACAACAGCCCGGTACAGCCGAGCCAGAGCTTCCCGGACGACGACAGCTTCACTTACGAAACCCGCCACAAGGCCGGCCGTGATGCGCAAATCCTCGACGCCTACCTGTATGGCAACTGGGACATCGCCGATATGCCGGTTACCGGCCGTATCGGTAAGCAGGTATTCAACTGGGGCGAGGGCATTTTCTATCGCGGTGGCGTGAACACCACCAACCCGCTGGATGCTGCCAAGTTCCGCCTGCCGGGCTCCGAATTGAAAGAAGTGCTGGTGCCGGTCGAGGCGCTGAGCTTCAACCTCGGCCTGACCGATAACCTGTCGATGGAAACGTTCTACCAGTTCAACTGGAAAGAAAGCGCGATCGACCCGGTTGGTACTTATTTCTCTGAAACCGACTTGTTTGCCGATGGTGGCAATACCGCTTACACCACCAACCCGGCGGCGAGCAGCGCTACTTTCCAGAGTGCCTATTCGACGCTGGTGAATGGCGGCAATGTGCTCGGCTTCATTCCTGTCGGCGCCAACTTTGGCGGGATCCAGGGCACCCAGTTCCTCAACAGCAATGGCACTTTCAAGGTCGCCGAGATCGGTTCTGACATCAATGCCAAGAACGATGGTCAGTTCGGCGCGGCCTTCCGCTATATCGCCGAGGAGCTGAACTCCACTGAGTTCGGGCTCTACTTCGTCAATTACCACGCGAAAGAGCCGACCATCAACGCCAGCCTCAATAGCAGCTATGCCGGTCTGGATATCGATCAGCTCGCCAGCCTGGGTGGCTTCTTCGCTGACTACGACACTCTGGAAAGTGCTGCAGGCGGCGGTAACGCCTTGGCCCAGACGGTCCTCGGCCTGGTCAACGGCGCAGCTTCTGTCGATGTGGCCAACCAGGTCACCGCTCGTCGCGAGTACGCCGAAGACATCCGCATGTACGGCATGAGCTTCAACACCACCCTGGGTGAAGCCTCGGTATTCGGCGAGCTGGCCTACCGGCCGAACCTGCCGATCGGCATCGCCACTACCAACGACCTGCTCGGTGATCTGCTGCTGCAGGCGGCTAAGCTGGCTGATGGGCGGGTGGTGAACATTGGTGGCACGGATGTGCAGATCACTGACCAGATCCACAACTCCGAGCGCGTCGAGGCCTACAACACCTCGCTGGGTACCATCTACAACTTCGGTCCGACCCTGAGCTTCGACTCGCTGTTCGGCGTCGCCGAATTGGCCTCCGAACACCTGCGCGGCAGCGATCTGCAATACACCGCCTTCAACGGCACCACTCGCTACTACTCTGGCCGCGGCAACAGCTCCTATGTCAGTGGCGGCGACCGTGACGATCAGGTCAACAAGAACGCCTACGGCTACACCTTGCTACTCAACGGCACCTGGAACGACGTATACGCTGGCGTGAACGTTTCCCCCTATGTCGTCTACAAGGATGACTTCGAGGGCAACTCCTACCAGACCGGTAACTTCATCGAAGGCCGCAAGGCTTACACCCTGGGTGTCAAGGCCAGCTACCTGAGCAGCCTGGAAGCCGAACTGCAGTACACCGAGTTCTTCGGCGGTGGGCAGAACAACTCGAGCCGTGACCGCGACAACGTCGGCGTCAACGTCAAGTACTCCTTCTAAACCCTATTAGAAAAATGCCGGGCGTCTACGGGCGCTCGGTCGATGATTTATCACGGAGAAATATGATGCTGAAAAAGCACACGCTGATTGGCGCCGCGATCGTTCTGGCGCTGACCGCTGGTAGCGCGCTGGCGGCGGTCTCGTCGCAAGAAGCGGCCAAGTTGGGCGCTAGCCTGACTCCTTTCGGGGCCGAGAAGGCCGGCAACGCTGCCGGTACCATCCCGACCTGGACCGGTGGTATCACCAAGGCGCCGGCGGAATACAAGACGCCTGGCCAGCACCACCCGGATCCGTTCGCCGGCGACAAGCCGCTGTTCACCATCACCAAAGCCAACCTGGACCAGTACAAGGGCAACCTGACGCCTGGTCAGATCGCCCTGTTCAATGCCTACCCGAACAGCTACCAGATGCCGGTCTACCAGACTCGCCGCTCCGGCTCCGCGCCACAGTGGGTCTATGACAGCAGCATGAAGAACGCCGCCAGCGCCAAATTGCTGGACGGCGGCAACGGTTTTGCCGACGCCTACGGCGGCATCCCGTTCCCGATTCCGCAGAATGGCGTGGAAGCGGTGTGGAACCACATCACCCGCTACCGTGGTACTTACATCGTCCGTCGCGCGTCCGAAGTGGCCGTGCAGCGCAATGGCGCGTTCACGCTGGTGACCTCGCAGCAAGAAGCGATGTTCAAGTTCTACAACCCCAAGAACACCTACGCTGACCTGAACAACATCATGTTCTATTACCTGTCCTTCACCAAGAGCCCGGCGCGCTTGGCGGGTGGTGCGGTATTGGTGCACGAGACCCTCGATCAGGTGAAAGAGCCGCGTCAGGCCTGGGGTTATAACGCCGGTCAGCGTCGCGTGCGTCGCGCGCCGAACCTGGCCTATGACACCCCGATCGCTGCGGCCGATGGCCTGCGTACCGCCGATGACACCGACATGTTCAACGGTGCGCCGGATCGTTACGAGTGGAAACTGGTTGGCAAGAAGGAAGTCTACATTCCTTACAACAACTACAAAGTCACCAGCCCAGACGTGAAGTACGCCGATCTGCTGCAGGTCGGGCATTTGAACCCGGCGCTGACGCGTAACGAGCTGCACCGTGTGTGGGTGGTGGAAGGCACGCTGAAAGCTGGCGCGCGTCACATCTACTCCAAGCGTACCCTGTTCCTCGACGAAGACAGCTGGCAAGCTGCTGAAGTTGACCAGTACGACGGTCGCGGCGAGCTGTGGCGTGTGTCCGTGGCTTACCTGAAGAACTACTACGAACTGCCGACCACCTGGTCTGCGCTGGACGTGTTCCACGATCTGCAAGCGCGTCGTTACCACGTGCAGAACCTGGATAACGAGGAGCCGACCACCATCGACTTCAGCCAGCCGATTCCGGACGACGGCTACTTCAAGCCGGCCGCACTGCGTCGTCGCGGCACGCGTTGATCGCTGTCATCACAACTGCGGTTGTGTAGTGTTGAGCAAAGGCCGCTACAGTAGTAGCGGCCTTTGTGCATCAGGAGGCCGAATTAGCTGTCAATCATGCGGGTTTGCCTTAACAAAACATAACGTCATGTTGATTGTCAGGCCTTTCGAAAGCTGGATAGGATAGGCGGCCTGCTAAAAGGCTGATCGTCCCATAACAATAAAGGGGAAAGGTGTATGAGTGAGCCCGTCATGCGGCGCACCCAGTCCGGTGAAGCTATGAAGTTCCTGCGCGCGCCGGCGTTCCGCTTCCACTCGCCGCTGGCTAAAGTGCTTTCGCTGTGTAGTGTGTTGTCTGTTCTGAGCTTTGCGGCCGTGCCGTTGCAGGCGCAAGCTGCCGCCGATTCAGCAACTGCCTATTCCATCGAGTCGGCGAAGGCCGTGAGCGCTCTGCTGCTGGATGTAGCGCATGCGGGCAAGCGCTTGGTGGCGGTCGGCGATCGCGGCCACATCCTTTTCTCCGATGACAACGGCAAGGTCTGGACTCAGGCCAAGGTGCCGACTCGGCAGATGCTGACGGCGGTCTATTTCGTCGATGACAAGCATGGCTGGGCCGTGGGTCACGATGCGCAGATCCTCGCCAGCGCAGACGGCGGCACCACTTGGGTGCAGCAGTTCAGCGACCTGGAGCGCGAAGAGGGCGCCCCTTTCCTGGATGTCTGGTTCAAGGACCAGAACACGGGTTTTGCCGTGGGCGCCTACGGTGCATTGTTCACGACGACCGATGGCGGCAAGACCTGGGAAGACGTCAGCGATCGGATGGACAACCCGGACGGCTATCACCTGAACGCCATCGCCGAAGTCAAGGACTCCGGTCTGTTCGCCGTGGGCGAAATGGGCAGCATGTTCCGTTCCTCCGACTGGGGGCAAACCTGGGAAAGCCTCAAAGGCCCTTACGAGGGCTCGCTCTTCGGCGTGCTTGGCACCAATCAGCCTGCTACGTTGCTGGCTTATGGCCTGCGCGGCAATGTGTTCCGCTCCACTGATTTCGGCAGCACCTGGCAACCCATCACGGTGAAATCCACGCGCGGTACGCTGGAGTTCGGCCTGTCCAATGGTGCCTTGCTCAAAGACGGCTCGCTGGTCGTCGTCGGGCACGGCGGCAGCGTACTGAAGAGCACCGATAACGGCCTCACCTTCAGCCTGGTCAACCGCCCGGATCGCTTGTCCTTGGCCGGCGTGACCGCTGGCGACAATGGTGACTTGATCCTGGTGGGACAAGGCGGTGTGCATGTGTCCTCGCCGACGGGTGTCGAGCCAGGTCAACCTGATTCAGGCCAAAAACAATAAGCCGTGGCTTTTGAGGTATGAGTACGATGAGTAACCATCACCAGGATAAGGCGACTTTCCTTGAGCGCCTGATCTTCAACAACCGACCGGCAGTGATCCTGATCTGCCTGCTGGTCAGCATCTTCCTGTTCTACCAAGCGTTGCAGGTGCGTCCGTCCACCAGCTTCGAAAAGATGATTCCGCTGCAGCATCCGTTCATCCAGAAGATGATCGAGCACCGCAACGACCTGGCCAACCTCGGCAACACCGTGCGTATCTCGGTGGAAGCGGTGGATGGCGACATCTTCAGCAAGGAATACATGGAAACCCTGCGTCAGGTGAATGACGAGGTTTTCTATATTCCAGGCGTCGACCGTTCCGGGTTGAAGTCGCTCTGGAGTCCGAGCGTGCGCTGGACCGAAGTGACCGAGGAAGGTTTCGCCGGTGGCGAAGTCATCCCGCAGACCTACGACGGTTCCGCCGACAGCCTCGACGAGCTGCGCAACAACGTGCTCAAGTCCGGGCAGATCGGCCGTCTGGTGGCGAACAACTTCAAGTCGAGCATTGTCGACGTGCCGCTGCTCGAGTCCTACCCGGACCCGAACGACCAGGGCACGCTGCTCAAGCTCGATTACCGCCAGTTCTCCCATGAGCTGGAAGAGAAGATCCGCGACAAGTACGAAGCGCAAAACCCGAATGTGAAAATCCACATCGTCGGTTTCGCCAAGAAAGTCGGCGACCTGATCGATGGCCTGATCATGGTGGTGGCGTTCTTCGGCGTAGCCTTCCTGATCACGCTGGTTCTGCTCTACTGGTTCACCTGGTGCATTCGCAGCACCATCGCCGTGCTTTCCACCACCCTGGTGGCGGTGGTCTGGCAGTTGGGGTTGATGCACACCGTCGGTTTCGGGCTGGACCCCTACTCGATGCTGGTGCCGTTCCTGATCTTCGCGATCGGTATCTCCCACGGGGTCCAGAAAATCAACGGTATCGCCCTGCAGTCGAGCGAGGCGGAGAACGCCTTGACCGCTGCGCGGCGGACCTTCCGCCAACTGTTTCTGCCGGGGGCGATTGCGATCCTGGCCGACGCCGTGGGCTTCATCACGTTGTTGATCATCGACATCGGGGTGATTCGTGAGCTGGCCATCGGTGCGTCCATCGGTGTCGGCGTCATCGTGTTCACCAACCTGATCCTGCTGCCGGTGGCGATTTCCTATGTCGGCATCAGCAAGAAGGCGGTCGAGCGCAGCAAGAAGGATGCGGTGCGTGAACACCCGTTCTGGCGTTTGCTGTCGAACTTCGCGCACCCGGTCGTGGCACCGATCTCGGTGGTCATTGCCTTGGCGGCCTTCGCCGGCGGCCTGTGGTACGGCCATGACCTGAAGATCGGCGACCTGGATCAGGGCGCGCCCGAACTGCGTCCGGATTCGCGCTACAACCTGGACAACCAGTTCATCATCAACAACTACTCGACCAGTTCGGATGTATTGGTGGTGATGGTCAAGACCGCCGCCGAAGGCTGCTCGACCCACGAAGCCATGCAGCCGATCGACGAGCTGATGTGGACGATGAGCAACACCGAGGGTGTGCAATCGGCGATTTCCCTGGTCACTGTGTCGAAGCAGATGATCAAGGGCATGAACGAGGGCAACCTGAAGTGGGAAACCCTGTCGCGCAACAAGGACGTGCTGAACAACTCCATCGCCCGTGCCGATGGTCTGTTCAACACCAACTGCTCGTTGGCGCCGGTGCTGGTGTTCCTCAATGACCACAAGGCCGAAACCCTGGATCGCGTCGTAGGTGCGGTGCAAGTGTTCGCCAAGGATCACAACAAGGAAGGCCTGGAGTTCCTTCTCGCGGCCGGTAACGCCGGTATCGAGGCGGCCACCAACGAAGTGATCAAAGAGTCCGAGCTGACGATCCTGATCCTGGTGTACATCTGCGTCGCGGTGATGACCCTGATCACCTTCCGCTCCGTGGCGGCCACGCTGTGTATCGTTCTGCCGCTGGTGCTGACCTCCGTGCTGGGCAATGCGTTGATGACCTTCATGGGCATTGGCGTGAAGGTCGCGACCTTGCCGGTGATCGCCCTGGGCGTGGGTATTGGCGTCGACTACGGCATCTATATCTACAGTCGCCTGGAAAGCTTCCTGCGCGCAGGCTTGCCGTTGCAGGAAGCCTACTACCAGACGCTGAAGTCCACCGGTAAAGCCGTGCTGTTCACCGGCCTGTGCCTGGCGATCGGCGTGGCGACCTGGATCTTCTCGGCCATCAAGTTCCAGGCCGACATGGGCCTGATGCTGACCTTCATGTTGCTCTGGAACATGTTCGGCGCCTTGTGGTTGCTGCCAGCCCTGGCGCGGTTCCTGATCAAGCCGGAGAAACTGGCCGGCAAAGTAGGCGGCTCGCTGTTCTCGCACTAAGCACTATTGCAAGACCGGAAACCGCAGCTCAGGCTGCGGTTTTTTTATGCGCGGAATAAAGGCCGGGGAGGCATGGGGCAGGGGCGGGAGCTGTTTTGGGTTTTCCCGATCCCGTGGTTTCTTCAGCCTGTATGGCTACTGGTAGCGAGGTCTTTGTGGTTGGCGTGAAGCAGTCTGGGGTGACATCCAGTGGCGCCGTGCCCGCTCACTGGATCCCCGCCTTCGCGGGGATGATGGGGGCGAGCGGTGTTTGTGTGTTGTGTCTTTCCCATCCTCACGGGGGTGTGGTTGGGCGCGCTGATGTCGCCGCGCCTTTCCCGTGTTTGCGGGGATGATGGGGGCGGATTGGGCTGGGGGTTGGTCTTTGCGTCGTCACTCCCGCGAAGGCGGGAATCCAGGTGCTTTGGGCGTTCTGGATAGTTCGGTAGGGTGGATTAGCCGCGTAGCGGCGTAATCCACCAAATAGGCCTGGATAATGTCAGCGCGGATACAGTGGCGGCAGCGGGCTGGGTTCCTGCGTGCCGGCCAGGGCGACTTCGGCGGCGGGTAGTGCACGGATCGCTTTCCACAGCTCTTCACCTTGCCAGTATTGGCCGCTTTCGCTGTACAGCGCGCCGTTCAGGCCGTCGAGCGTCTCCGACAGCGGGACGAAGCGTGCCGCCATATCGGCGAGGGTTTCCGGTTGCTGGCGGGCCCAGGCGTCGAGTGCCTGGCGGGTGGCTTGCGAGTCGTTGGCCAGGCAGGCGCGCTTGAGGTCGTCGAGCAAGCTGCGCGGGCTGGGGCCATTCTGCGCCGCCCGGGATACCGCGGGTTGCCGGCGGGCGTGCCACCAGAGGCCGAAGCCCAGCAGGGTGGTAGCGCTCAGCAGGGCGCAGGCCAACTGCCAGGGCCAGAGTGTCGGGCTCTCGATGGGTGTAGCTGAGGGTTCCGAGCTGACGGGCGTTTCCACGTCCAGCGTCGGGTTGTTGGTCACCTGCAAGGTGTGCGCAGGCAGAGTGGTGCGTTCCAGATGGTCTTCGTGGGTGTTCCACCACACCACCTCCACGGCGGGTAGTTCGATCCGCCCGCTGCGGTTGGGCACCAGGGCTTCACGTTCTTCACGGCTGCCGATCAGGCCGCGTTCGTTGGCCTGGTCGGCCAGCTGTGGCTGGTCGGGATAGCGCCGCAGGCCACTCACCGCCGTTGCGGGCAATGGCGGAAGTTGCGCGCTGGAGAGCCCTTCGACCTTGAGCATCAGGTTGCGTGTCAGCGAGTCGCCGACCTGCACGTTGTTTGGCTCCGGGCTCCAGGCTTCGGCGATGCTCAGGGCGCGGGCCGGCAGCCAGGGGGCATCGGCCGGGTAGTCGCCGGGTTTGGCCTTGACCGTCAGGGCAATGGCCGGGGATTTAACCCGCATCAACTTGCCGGGGCGCGGGCCGAAGGGTTGGTAGTCGTCACTTTGTGTCCGGTCTGCCGCCGTGGCGCTGAACAGCAGGGCGGGAATCTGCAGCTCGCCACTTTGCTGCGGGTAGATCGCATAGCGCAGTTCGATCACCCCGTGGCGCACGCCATTGATCTCTTTCTCGTAGGTGCGTGGCTCGCCCAGGCTCTCGATGCGGGCCTCGTGGATTTGCAGTGGGGTCAGGCTGCTGTCGTCGTACAGCGAGACGGAGTGGTAGATGCGCAGCGTCAGCACGGCCTGGGCCTGCACGTAGACGCTTTCATGATCCAGGCTGGCATCGATGAAGACCGGTGCGACCTGCTCGCTGTCGGCTCTTTCGTTGCTTTTCAGCACGTGCAGGGTGATCGGTTTGCTTTCCACATCGCCCAGGCGCAACGGCGGAATGACCACGGTGCCGCTGAGTTTCGGCTGCAGGGTGACCATCCAGCGAGTGGTGGCGCGCGCCTCGCCGTTGAGGGTGCTCAGGCGGTTGAGCTGACGGGTGGCGAGCACCTCGAACAGGGTGTCCAGTGGTGTCAGGTCAGGTTTGCCGAACAGGGTGGCGTCATCGGATTCGAGGGTCAGCTCGATGCTTTCACCTTCGCTCAGGCGTGTGCGGTCGACGCTGGCGGAAAACCCTACGGCGCTGGCATGCAGCGCCATGAGACTGAGTACAAGAGCGCAAAGCAGGCGGGTCATTGTGGCTGTTCCTGACGTTGTTGCTGTTCATACCAGAACTTGCGTCGCAGCAGTTCGCCCGGGTCGTCCGGAATCTGCCGCAGCCACTGCTCCAGGGCTTGTCGACGCTCACCGCCGAGGGCTTCCTGTGCATTGGCCTGGGTTGACTCGGCGGTTTTTTCGGCGCCGGGTGTACCGGGTTGCGGCTCGTCGCTCTGACTTTGCGGCTGGTCCGCGGCTTTCGATTCGCCGTCCTCGCTGCTGGCCTCGTTCGGCGGCGGCTCGTTCGCCGCCTGTTCACCCGGTTCGCCGGTTTGTGGCTGGCCGGGCTGATTCTGCTGCGGTTGTTGACTGTCGGCAGGGGCCGGCTGCTGTGCATCTGCCGGTTGCTGTTGCTGTTGCTGTTGCTGTTGTTGCTGTAGCAGTTGTTCGATCAGGGTCTTGTTCTTGAGCGCCGGTTGCAGGTCGGCCTGGCGCTCCAGTGCCTGCTCGTAGGCATCCAGCGCCGCTTCCAGTTCCCCGCTTTTGGCCAGGGCATTGCCGCGGTTGTAGTGGGCGGCGGCATTATCGGCCTGGGCGAAGTGCGCGGCCGCCCCGGCGTAGTCGCCGGCTTCATAGAGCGCCAGGCCCTGCCATTGCGGGTCGTGGAAGCGTTGCGCGGCCTGCGCCGGGCGTTTGGCTTCGAGCAGGCGTTGGCCCTGCTGGTCGGCCCGCAGCCAGAGGTCGTTGAACTCGAAGGCATAGCTTGGCTGCGGGTTCAGGAGTAGCAACAGTGGCAGGCAGAACAGCCAGCCACGGCGCCCGGCGCAGGCGGCGAGCAGCAGCAGCGGCAGGAGCAGCCAGTGGCCCTGGTCGGCCCAGGTCGCCAGTTGCATGGGTTCGGCATCGCGCAGGCTCTCGGCGCTGTCGAGCAGGCCGAGGCTGCGCAGATCGCTGTCATCCAGGCGGGCGCTCATGTAGCGCCCACCGAGCTCGCCGGTGAAGCGCTTGAGGCTGGCGCCGTCCAGGCGCGGCAGCAGGATCGCCCCTTGCTCATCTTTAACGAAACCGCCGTCTTCCTGCACGATGGGCGCGCCCTGGGCGGTGCCAATACCAAGGATTTGCAGGCGTTGGCCGTTGTCGCCAAGGGCCAGGCGAATGCCTTGGCGCTCCTGTTCATCCAGCGCGGTGCCCATCAGCAGCAAGCGTCCCTTGCCTTGTGCCCCCTGTTCCAGGAGTGTCAGTGCTTTGCTCACGGCCAGGTCGGCGCGGTGGCCCGGTTCGGGCATGATCGACGGCTTGAGCGATTCGAGCAGGTTGCGGGTCGTCGCCAGGTCGTCGGAAAGCGGCACCAGGGTATGGGCGCTACCGGCGAACACGACGATGGCGGTTTGGGCGTCGCGGCGGGCTTCGAGCAGGTCCAGCAGCTTGCGTTTGGCGTGCTCCAGGCGCGTTGGCGCAATGTCGCCGGCAAGCATCGAGGGGGTCAGTTCAAGCAGCACCACCAAGGGGTCGGCGCGTTTCTGGCTGGCCTGTTCGACGCGTTGCCAACTGGGGCCGAGCAAGGCGAGCAGGGCCAGCAGCCAGGCGAGGCCCAGGGCGATCCAGGGCAGGCGGCTGCGGCGGTTGTCGCCGCCGCTCAACAGAACGTTATGGAAGGCCACCGGCAGCAGCATTTGCCAGCGGCCGACACGCCGTTGCCGATGCCAGAGCTGCCACAGCAACCAGCCCAGCAGTGGTAACAGGAGCAGCCAGAAGGGGCGCAGCCAGTGTGGCCAGAGGGCAATCATGTGCGCCTCCGCAGCCACTGTGGCCGGCTGATCCGTGGTGGCGGGCGCTGTTGCAGCAACTGCGGCCAGAGCGCGTGGGCGACCAATAACAGGCTGAGCAGGAGTGAGCCGGCCAGCGGCCAGCTGTAGAGCTCCAGGGTCGGCCGGGCCTGGGTCGGTTGCTGGGCCACCGGTTCGAGCTGGTCGAGGCTGGCTTCGATGGCTTTCAGTTCATCGCTGTCGCGGGCCCGGAAGTACTGGCCACCGGTCTGCTCGGCAATCGCTTGCAGGGTCGGTTCATCCAAGTCCAAGCCCGGGGTGAGGCCGAGTGCGCCTTCCCCGGGTTCGGCGCCGATGCCGATTGGGTAGATCTTCACCCCTTCTTCAGCGGCCAGGCGGGCGGCGGTCAGTGGTTCGATCTCGCCACCGTTGTTGGCGCCGTCGGTGACCAGCACCAGGATGCGACTCTGCGCCGGGCGCTGGCGCAGGCGTTTGACCGCCAGGCCGATGGCATCGCCGACGGCGGTATTCTTGCCGGCGATGCCGATCAGCGCTTCGTCCAGCCAGGTGCGCACGGTGCGGCGGTCGAAGGTCAGCGGGGCCTGGAGGTAGGCCTGGCTGCCGAACAGAATCAGGCCGACGCGATCGCCCTGGCGGCCTTCGATAAAGTCGCCGAGCAGGTGTTTGACCAGGGTCAGGCGACTGACCGGGAGGTCATCCCATTGCATATCGGGGTAATCCATCGAGCCGGAAACGTCCACGGCGAGCAACAGGTCGCGCCCGCTGGCAGCCAGTGGCAGCGGCTCGCCGACCCAGGCCGGGCGCGCAGCGGCGCTCAGCAGCAGCAGCCAGAGCAGGGCGAAAGGCGCTTGCTGGCGCCATGCCGGCAGATTGGCGCGCGCGCGGCGCCCGGCCAGGCCTTCGAGCTCATTGAGGAAGCTGACCTTGAGCGCCGGCTCGCCGCTGTCGGCCTCGGGCAGCACGCGCCGCAGCAGCCAGGGCAGCGGCGCGAGCAGGAAGACCCACAGCCAGATGAACTCAAACATGTTTGCGAATCCAGGTGTCGATCGCTTGGTTGAGGCCATCCACCGCCTTGTCGTCGAGCTTGCACTCCGGGCGGTAGGCGCCTTCCACCAGCACCATCCAGCGGGTCAGGCCGGCGGCCGGGCAGCGGTTGTCGAGAAAGGCCAGCCAGGTGCGGCCGCTCAGGGTGTGGCTGTGGCTGGCCGGGTAGTGGCTGCGGCACAGGCGTTTGAGCAGGGCGTTCAATTGTTGCAGCCAGACGTTGGCCGGGGCGCCGTCGTAAGGTTTGCGCAGTTGCGCCAGTTCGAGCAGCGCGGCTTGCCGCAGCGGGTCGAGCGGCGCCTGCTCGCGGGCTTTGTTGCGCTGCCAGGACAGCCGCCGGCGTACTCGCCAGAGGCCCCAAAGCAGCAGCGGCAAGAGCAACGCCAGCAGCCACCAGCCGGGGGCGGGCGGCCACCAGGCAATCGCGGGCGGGGCGATCAGGGGCTGCAATTGATCGAGGGGGTTCATTGCTGCTTCCTGGGGCGCTGGGCGTTGAGGTGGTCGCGCAACTGCTCGACCATCTCGCCTTGGGTGCTCAGCGGTAGCAACGGCACACCGAGCTTCTGTGCCAGCATCTGCCAGCGGGCGCTGCGGGCTTCACTCTGGGCGTGGTAGGCCTGGCGCAACTCGATGGCGTGGGTGTCCAGCTCCAGTTGGGCGCCGCGCTGGGTGAACTGCAACAGGCCGGCGGCGGGCAGGGCATGGTCGAGCGGGTCGGACAGCGGCAACAGCAACAGGTCGGTGTGGCGCGCCAGCAGGGTCAGTTGCTGTTCGGTGCTCTCGGTCAGCGCGCGTTCGTCGCAAAGTACGATTACCAGGCTGCCAGGGCGCAGCACTTCGCGGGCTCGGCGCAACGCCAGGCCGAATGCATCGCGGTTCGGCTGGGCTTCGGTATGCAGGGCCTGATTGACCCGTACCAGGCGGTTGAGCAATTGCAGCAAGCTGTGTTTGCTGCGCCGTGGCTTGATCTCGTGGTGTTCGCTGTCGCCGAATACCAGGCCGCCGACCCGGTCGTTATGGCCCAGCGCGGCCCAGCCGATCAAGGCCGCGGCCTGTGCGGCGAGCACCGATTTGAACACCAGGCCGGAGCCGAAGAACAGCCGCTGGCTTTGCTCCACCAGAATGAAAATCGGCCGTTCACGCTCTTCATGGAACAGCTTGGTGTGCGGCTCCTGGGTGCGGGCGGTGACACGCCAGTCGATGGTGCGCACGTCGTCGCCGGCCTGATAGACCCGCACTTGGTCGAAATCCACACCGCGCCCGCGCAGTTTCGAGTGGTGCAGGCCAATCAGCGGGCTGCGTCGTGCGGGAGTCGAGAACAGTTGCACTTCGCGCACGCGATGGCGCATCTCGATCAGCTCGGCGAGGCTGACGCGAATTCCGGGTTCGGCAACGATGGGTGGCTGCATGGGCGTCAGGCGACTGCGACCACGTCGAGGATGCGTTGCAGCACCCGATCCTGATCGATACCCGCTGCCTCGGCTTCGAACGACAGAATGATGCGGTGGCGCAACACATCGAACAGTACCGCCTGGATGTCTTCCGGGCTGACGAAGTCGCGCCCGGCCAGCCAGGCATGCGCCCGCGCGCAGCGATCCAGGGCGATCGAGCCGCGCGGGCTGGCGCCGTAGGAAATCCAGTCGGCCATTTCCGGGTCGAACTTGCCCGGGTTGCGGGTGGCCATCACCAGTTGCACCAGGTATTCCTCCACCGCGTCGGCCATGTACAGGCCGAGCACTTCCTTGCGGGCGGCGAAGATCGCCTGCTGGCTGACCTTGTGCTCGGGCTTGGTTTCGCCGTGGAGCGCTTCGCCACGGGCCTGCTGGAGGATCTTGCGTTCCACCGAGGCGTCCGGGAAGCCGATTTTCACGTACATCAGGAAGCGGTCGAGCTGGGCTTCCGGCAGCGGGTAGGTGCCTTCCTGCTCGATCGGGTTCTGCGTCGCCATCACCAGGAACAGCGGCGACAGGTCGTAGGTGCTGCGCCCGACGCTGACCTGGCGCTCGGCCATGGCTTCCAGCAATGCCGACTGGACCTTGGCCGGCGCGCGGTTGATCTCGTCGGCCAGTACCAGGTTGTGAAAGATCGGCCCCTGTTGAAAGACGAAACTGCCGGTTTCCGGACGGTAGATTTCCGTGCCGGTGATATCCGCCGGAAGCAGGTCGGGGGTGAACTGGATGCGGTGGAATTGGGCTTCGATACCTTCGGCCAATTCCTTGATCGCCTTGGTCTTGGCCAGACCGGGAGCTCCCTCGACCAGCATGTGGCCGTCGGCGAGCAGGGCAATCAGCAGTCTTTCGATCAGTTTTTCCTGGCCAAGGATCTGTGTTGACAGAAAATGTCGCAGCGCGACAAGCGCTTCACGGTGTTCCATCGTTAAGCTCTTCCGGGAAATGTGACTGGCGAGTCGAGGGTGTCGCCTTAGTCTGGGGTTGCCACTTTAATGCAAGACGGGCTGCCTAGACTAACGTTGAACTACAGCATTCTTGAACCACAGCACTGTTGTTGAGCCACTGCAGTCGTGGCCAGTCATTTCCAGTCGAATAACAAGCCCAGCGGAGCACAACCATGGCGTTCTTTACGGCGGCCAGCAAAGCCGACTTCCAGCACCAACTGCAAGCGGCACTGGCGCAGCACGTTAGCGAACAGGCGTTGCCACAAGTGGCCCTGTTTGCCGAGCAATTCTTCGGCATCATCGCCCTCGACGAGTTGACCCAGCGTCGGCTCTCCGACCTGGTCGGTTGCACCTTGTCGGCCTGGCGGTTGCTGGAGCGCTTCGATCACGCCAAACCCGAGGCACGGGTGTTCAACCCTGACTACGAGAAACATGGCTGGCAGTCCACCCACACCGCGGTGGAAGTGCTGCACCCGGACATCCCGTTCCTGGTCGACTCGGTACGCATGGAGCTGAACCGGCGCGGCTACAGCATCCATACCCTGCAGAACAGCGTGCTCAGCGTGCGCCGCAACAAGAAAGGCGAATTGCAGGAAGTCCTGCCCAAGGGCACCCAGGGCAAGGACGTGCTGCAGGAGTCCCTGATCTTCCTGGAGATCGACCGCAGCGCCAATACCAGCGACCTGCGGGCGCTGGAACACGCCCTGCTGGAAGTGCTGCAGGAAGTACGCTTGACGGTTGCCGACTTCCAGCCGATGCGCGCCAGGGCGGGTGAACTGCTGGCCTGGCTGGGCAAGGCCAAGCTCAAGGTGGATGGCGCCGAGCTGGCTGAAATCAAGGTGTTCCTGGAGTGGCTGCTGGACAACCACTTCACCTTCCTCGGCTACGAGGAGTTCACCGTGGCCGATGAGGCCGATGGCGGTCACATCGTTTACGACGAGGCCTCCTTGCTTGGCTTGTCCAAGCGCCTGCGCGCCGGACTGAAGAAAGATGACCTGCACATCGAGTCCTACGCGGTGAAATACCTGCGCGAGCCGGTGCTGCTGTCCTTCGCCAAGGCCGCGCAGCCGAGCCGCGTGCATCGCCCGGCCTACCCGGATTTCGTCTCGATCCGCGAGCTGGACGCCAAGGGCAAGGTGATCAAGGAATGCCGTTTCCTCGGCATCTACACCTCCATCGCCTACAGCGAAAGCGTGCGCGAGATCCCGTTCATTCGCCGCAAGGTCGCCGAGGTCGAACAGCGTTCCGGCTTCACCGCCCAGGGCCACTTGGGCAAAGAACTGGTCAAGGTGCTGGAAGTGCTGCCGCGCGACGACCTGTTCCAGACCCCGGTGGATGAGTTGTACAGCACCTCCCTGGCGATCGTGCAGATCCAGGAACGCAACAAGATCCGCCTGTTCCTGCGCTCGGACCCCTACGGTCGTTTCGTTTACGCCCTGGCCTATGTGCCGCGCGATGTGTACTCCACCGAAAGCCGCATGCGCATCCAGCAGGTGCTGGTCGAGCGCTTGCAGGCGACCGATTGCGAGTTCTGGACCTACTTCTCCGAATCGGTACTGGCGCGGGTGCAGTTCATCCTGCGCATCGACCCGAAAACCAAGCTGCAGATCGACCCGCAACAGATCGAGCGCGAGGTGATTCAGGCCTGCCGCTCCTGGAAGGACGATTACGCCGGCCTGGTGGTCGAAAGCCTGGGCGAGGCGAAAGGCACCAAGGTGCTGGCCGACTTCCCGAAAAGCTTCCCGGCCGGCTATCGCGAGCGCTTTGCGCCGCATTCGGCGGTGGTCGACATGCAGCACCTGCTCAGCCTGTCGGACGAACGCCCGCTGGTGATGAGTTTCTACCAGCCGCTGACGGCCGGCGAGCAGCAACTGCACTGCAAGCTGTATCACGCCGACACGCCGCTGGCGCTGTCGGATGTGCTGCCGATTCTGGAAAACCTCGGCCTGCGTGTGCTTGGCGAGTTCCCCTATCGCCTGCTGCACCAGAATGGCCGCGAGTTCTGGATTCACGACTTCGCCTTCACCGCGCACGTTGAGCGCCAGGGCGAAGTGCTGGAAGTGGATATCCAGCAGCTCAACGACACCCTGCAGGACGCCTTCGTGCAGATCGTCGGTGGCGCCGCCGAGAACGATGCGTTCAACCGCCTGGTGTTGACCGCCGCCATGCCGTGGCGTGACGTGGCGCTGTTGCGTGCCTATGCCCGTTACCTGAAACAGATCCGCCTGGGTTTCGATCTCAGCTATATCGCCAACACCTTGCTCAACCATGTCGATATCGCCAAGGAGCTGGTGCGGCTGTTCAAAACCCGCTTCTACCTGGCGCGCAAGCTGACCGCGAACGATCTGGCGGACAAGCAGCAGCGTCTGGAACAAGCGATTCAGAGCGCGCTGGATGATGTCGCGGTGCTCAACGAAGACCGCATCCTGCGGCGCTACCTGGACCTGATCAAGGCCACGTTGCGGACCAACTTCTACCAGACCGATGCCCAAGGCCAGAACAAGGCCTACTTCAGCTTCAAGTTCAACCCGCGGGCGATTGCCGATCTGCCGAAACCGGTGCCGATGTTCGAGATTTTCGTCTATTCGCCACGGGTCGAGGGCGTGCACTTGCGCGGCGGCAAGGTCGCCCGCGGCGGGCTGCGTTGGTCCGATCGGGAAGAGGACTACCGCACCGAAGTGCTCGGCCTGGTCAAGGCCCAGCAGGTGAAGAACGCGGTGATCGTGCCGGTCGGCGCCAAGGGCGGTTTCATTCCACGGCGTCTGCCGATCGGCGGTTCGCGCGATGAAGTGCTGGCCGAAGGCATCGCCTGCTACCGCATCTTCATTTCCGGCCTGCTGGATATCACCGATAACCTGAAAGAAGGCGAAGTAGTGCCGCCGCTCAATGTGGTGCGTCATGACGCCGATGACCCGTATCTGGTCGTCGCGGCCGACAAGGGCACGGCGACCTTCTCCGATATCGCCAACGGCATTGCCGCGGAATATGGCTTCTGGCTCGGTGATGCGTTCGCCTCCGGCGGTTCCGCCGGCTACGACCACAAAGGCATGGGTATCACCGCCAAGGGCGGCTGGGTCTCGGTGCAACGGCACTTCCGCGAGCGTGGCATCGACGTGCAGAAGGACAACACCACGGTGATCGGCATCGGCGACATGGCCGGTGACGTATTCGGCAACGGCCTGCTGCTGTCGGATAAATTGCAGATGGTGGCCGCCTTCAACCACCAGCACATCTTCATCGACCCCAACCCGGATGCGGCCAAGAGCTTCGTCGAGCGTCAGCGTCTGTTCGACCTGCCGCGCTCGAGCTGGGCGGATTACGACGCTTCGCTGATCTCCGCCGGCGGCGGCATCTTCCTGCGCGCGGCGAAGAGCATCGCCATCAGCCCGGAGATGCAGGAACGTTTCGAAATCAGCGCCGACAAGCTGACGCCCACCGAGTTGCTCAATGCGCTGCTCAAGGCGCCGGTGGATCTGCTGTGGAACGGCGGTATCGGTACCTACGTCAAGTCCAGCGCTGAAAGCCACGTCGACGTCGGCGACAAGGCCAACGACGCCCTGCGGGTCGATGGCCGCGAGTTGCGCGCCAAGGTAGTGGGCGAGGGCGGCAACCTCGGCATGACCCAGCTCGGTCGCGTCGAGTACGGCCTCAACGGTGGCGCCAGTAACACCGACTTTATCGACAACGCCGGTGGCGTGGACTGTTCCGACCACGAAGTGAATATCAAGATCCTGCTCAACGAAATCGTGGCCGCCGGTGACATGACCGGCAAGCAGCGCAACAAGCTGCTGGCGGAGATGACCGATGCCGTCGGCAACCTGGTGCTGGGCAACAACTACAAACAGACCCAGGCGTTGTCTCTGGCGCAACGTCGGGCCCGCGAGCGGATCGGCGAATACAAGCGCCTGATCGTGGCGCTGGAAGGGGCTGGCAAGCTGGATCGGGCGATGGAGTTCCTGCCGTCCGACGAACTGCTGGCCGAGCGCATCGCCAACGGCCAGGGCCTGACCCGACCGGAGCTGTCGGTGCTGATCTCCTACAGCAAGATCGACCTTAAGGAATCGTTGCTGACGTCTTTGGTCCCGGACGATGATTATCTGGCCCGTGAGATGGAGACCGCCTTCCCGCCGTTGCTGACCAAGAAGTTCGGTGAAGCCATGCGCCGCCACCGGCTGAAGCGCGAGATCGTCAGCACCCAGATCGCCAACGACCTGGTCAATCATATGGGCATCACCTTCGTGCAGCGCCTGAAGGAATCCACCGGCATGAGTGCGGCCAATGTCGCCGGGGCCTATGTCATCGTCCGCGATGTGTTCCGTCTGCCGTACTGGTGGAAGCAGATCGAGGCGCTGGACTATCAGGTGCCGGCCGAGCTGCAACTGCAGTTGATGGACGAACTGATGCGCCTCGGTCGGCGTGCCACTCGCTGGTTCCTGCGCAGCCGCCGCAATGAATTGGATGCCGCGCGTGACGTCGCGCATTTCGCGCCGCGCCTCGAGGCGCTGGCCGGGCGCCTCGACGAGTTGCTCGAAGGCCCGGCGCGTGAGCAGTGGTCGGCGCGCTTCCAGGCTTATGTCGAAGCCGGTGTGCCGGAGCAACTGGCGCGGGTCGTGGCGGGTACCAGCCATCTGTACACGCTGTTGCCGATCATCGAGGCGGCGGATGTCACCGGGCAGGACCCTGCTCAAGTGGCGGCGGCGTACTTCGCGGTCGGCGGTGCCTTGGACCTGTCCTGGTACCTGCAACAGATCACCAGTTTGCCGGTGGAAAACAACTGGCAGGCGCTGGCGCGGGAAGCCTTCCGCGACGATCTGGACTGGCAGCAACGAGCGATCACCGTCTCGGTCCTGCAAATGGCCGATGGCCCGGCGGATATCGAAGTGCGTGCCGCGCTTTGGCTGGAGCAGCATCGTCCGCTGGTCGAGCGCTGGAAAGCCATGCTCGGCGAGTTGCGTGCGGCGACCGGTACTGACTATGCGATGTATGCAGTGGCTAACCGCGAGTTGATGGACCTGGCGCAAAGTGCCCAGCACGGCGTGTGCATTCCCTGATCCATTGCTGAGCTGAACCTGAGCCCCGCCCCGTGCGGGGCTTTTTTATGGCGATGTGCCAATGACGTGTTGCGCCGCACTGATCAGGGGCCAACTTCCTGCTTGCGTTGCTCGTTGTGTGCCGTGGCTCCCCGTGCTCGTGAGGATGATGGTGCACAAGCCTTCCCGCCAGGCTTGTCATTCCCGCGTAGATGGGAGTCCAGCCAGTGCATCGAGCCGTCAGTCTGAACGGCTGGCAACACTCAACTACAACAGCGTTCTTTCATGGGTCGTGTCATGGTGGCTGTCTGCTCGTTCGCGCTGTGGCAATTTGAAGAGGTGAAGGTTTTCCGGCAGCCAGCGGTAGAAGAAATAGAATTCGAAAAGCGCTGGATGGCGGCAGGTACAGAGTATCTGCGATGCCGAGTGTCGGCAGGGCCGGAAACTGACATAGCCGATCTTGGCGAAATGCTCGAATACCGCACGTTCATCTTCATTCAGATAGACCAGCTTGGCTCGTGCCAGATCGGCTGCATGCATGCACACCTGCGACGGGTGAACACTGTTCATCCTTGTGTCCTCTAGTCGTGCTCCATTCGCAGCCACAACGCCTGCATGTCGATCAGCCGATACCGGCCGATGCAGCGCGTAGGCAGCAATCCTTCGTCTATCCAGCGAGCCAGTAGCTGCTTGTGTTCCGTCAGGCCTGTCAATTGGCTGAAGCGCTCTTCAGTGAGGTAGCGCGGGCAGCCAACGAAGAGTTCCGGGGCCAGTTCTTCCACTTTCATTCGGCTTCCTGCACCATGACAGCCTCCATGGATGGCCTGTTCACGTTGAGTCGATCTCCATGAGTCTATTTTTAGTTACTAACTGTTAGTAAGTCAATGCTGTGCTGATTTCCCGTCAAAACTGGTGTAACGATGACGAAGAAGCGTTTTCTATTTACCGCGGGTGAACGGCTGCGGGGGTTGCGGGAGCTGATGGGGCTGAGTCGCCCGGCCTTCGCGGAAGTCGTCGGGATCAAGCCCAAGCGCCTGGAAAACATCGAGAACGGCTTGCAGAAGATGCACGATGAGGACTTCGAAAAAGTCTGCAGCGTGTTCGAGGAGTTCAGTCGCTGGATCGCTTACGAAGGGCCTGTCGACCGCCAAGCACTGGAACTCAAGGTCGCGGACTCGGCACAGAAGGCCGCTGTCTACCTGGTTAAATGCAACCCTGAGTTGCTCAAGAGCAGCGGTGTTTCAGTGGCCGATTGGGCGAGCCGCCACCAGGCGGTACTGGATGAGTTGAGCGACGACGAAGACGCCTCGGACTGAGTTTTTGCGGCGCTATGAAGTAAAAGCCTCGTCGGTTCGACGGGGCTTTTACGTTTGCGGCGGGTGGGTTTCGGTGTCGGTATGCATCGCCAGGCTGCGCAGATGCGCCACCACATCCGGTGCGCCGGCCAGCCGCAGGCCTTCGCCAAGGGCCGTGGCTTCGGCCGAGTGTTTCGGCAAGAGCAGGAATTCCGGCGCGCCAGGATTGCGCAGCATCGCGAGGCGCGCATAAGGCAGGCCGTTATCCAGCAGCAGGCCCATGAAGGCGGGGTCGCTCCAG
The DNA here is from genome assembly GCF_057838565.1 of Pseudomonas sp. KH_027. NCBI lineage: Bacteria > Pseudomonadati > Pseudomonadota > Gammaproteobacteria > Pseudomonadales > Pseudomonadaceae > Pseudomonas > Pseudomonas sp. KH_027. Next base: position 3,172,749 of record NZ_CM174470.1, on the reverse strand, counting down.
GCTTGCACGGGCATGGCCAGCACGTGATAGCGCGCTTGCAGTTCGTCGAGCCCGCTGGGGCGCAAGCGGTAGCGGGTCAGCTCGGCCGGCAGGGTCGCCTCCAGGCCGCGGCGGCGGGCATAGGCGATGGCGCAGGCGAACGCTTCAATCTGCTGCTCACCGGCCCAATACACCCGTTTGCCATACCAGTTGGCCTGACGCAGGTAGATCGCTTCGCCCGCCAGGAAGCGCGGCAAAGCCAGGCTGATGGTTTTGACGAAGTCCTTGTAGCTGATGATGCGTATGCCGCGACAGGCGGGCGTGGCGCTGTAGTCTTCGAGGCTGGCATAGGGCCGGGCGGCCGGGTCGCTGCCGCAGAGGCCGTCGATCAGGCGCAGATCGAAGCTGTTCAGCTGTTGCTGTTCCTGTTCCACCACGCGGATCAGCATGGAGTGGGCTTGCGCCTTGTCTTCCTGCACCGGGCCGGAGAGGGCATTGCGCGGCAAATCGACCAGACGATGCAGCGGCGGGCCGGTGTGCCACCAGATCTGTTCCTGGTGTTGCGGCAAGGGCTGGAACGGCAACCGCAAGGCGCTGGCGCGTTCCAGCACCTGGCGTGGGGCGCGGCTGCTCAGGCCCAGGCGTTGGGCGAGGGCGGTCAGGCGGGCGGTCAGCGTTGTCGGTTGCTCGGTCAGACTCATGGTCAGATGCGAATTCCAGGGGCACCGTTGCCAGTGTGGCAGACGAAAACGCGGGCTGCACAGCCTTTGCTGGCTAAGTGAGGGGCGCGACCACCGGCCTTGGATGCCACGTGTGGCAATATTGCAGTAATCATTGACGAGGAAGCCTCCATGCCCAGCCTGGAGTTGGATATTGCCTTATCCGCGGAACGTTTGCGCGCTGTCTATCAGGGGCATGCCAATCGCGTCCTGTTACACAGTCGCGACGGTCGCCGCGTCAGTTTGCCGGCCCACCACCTGCGGCCTTTCCTGACCCATGAAGGCGTGTACGGCTCCTTCGCGCTGGACTTCAATGCTGCCGGCGAACTGCTGAGCCTGAGACGCTTGGGCTGATCGCTCGAGCTTGCCTCGCCTGTAGGGACCGTGGGCGGCTATAATCGTCGGCCAACTTCCCCCGCCCATTACCGAGCTAAGCCTGCCCATGTATACCCTGGCCCGCGAGCTGCTGTTCAAACTGTCCCCGGAAACTTCTCACGAGCTGTCGATCGATCTGATCGGCGCCGGTGGTCGTCTGGGCTTGAATGGCCTGTTGAGCAAGGCGCCGGCCAGCTTGCCGCAGCGCGTCATGGGGCTGGATTTCCCGAATCCGGTGGGCCTGGCCGCGGGCCTGGATAAGAACGGCGATGCCATCGACGGCTTTGCGCAACTGGGTTTCGGTTTCGTTGAGATCGGTACCGTCACCCCGCGTCCGCAGCCGGGCAACCCCAAACCCCGGCTATTCCGCCTGCCGCAAGCCGAGGCGATCATCAACCGCATGGGGTTCAACAACCATGGCGTCGATCATCTGCTGGCGCGGGCCAAGGCCGCCAAGTTCAACGGCGTGCTCGGCATCAACATCGGCAAGAACTTCGACACGCCGGTCGAGCGTGCGGTGGATGACTACCTGCTGTGCCTGGACAAGGTCTACGCCCATGCCAGCTATGTCACCGTCAACGTCAGCTCGCCGAATACCCCAGGCCTGCGCAGCCTGCAGTTCGGCGATTCGCTCAAGCAATTGCTCGAAGCCTTGCGCCTGCGCCAGGAAGACCTGGCCCAGCAGCACGGCAAGCGCGTACCGCTGGCGATCAAGATCGCGCCGGATATGAGCGACGCCGAGTTAGTCGAAGTCGCGGCGGCGCTGGTGGAGTCGGGCATGGATGCGGTGATCGCGACCAATACCACGCTGGGGCGCGAAGGGGTCGAAGGTTTGCCGTTTGGCACCGAGGCGGGTGGTTTGTCCGGTGCGCCAGTGCGCGACAAGAGCACCCATACGGTGCGAGTGCTGGCGGCGGAGTTGGCCGGGCGTCTGCCGATCATCGCCGTGGGCGGTATCACCGAAGGCAAGCACGCGGCTGAGAAGATCGCCGCCGGAGCCAGCCTGGTGCAGATCTATTCCGGCTTCATCTACAAGGGCCCGGCGTTGATTCGCGAGGCGGTGGATGCCATCGCGGCGTTGCCGCACAGCTGAGACAGGCGCTGGTGCTTACCTGGCATGGCCTGTTGCGGATGAATCAAGAAATCGCAGGCAATAAAAAGGGCTCCCTCAAGGAGCCCCTGGGCTCTCGCCCGCCGCCCGGATGGGGCGTGCATGGTAAAGCGGAGTCGGTATGTTCCTGATCAGCCGACAGCGTGGAGTTCGTTGAGTCGATGGATACCGGCGGTGCCGGTCATGCCGTCCCAGTTGTCGCCGCGACCCTCTCGCCAGCCGTTAATCCAGGCTTGGCGTACGGACGGTAGGGTGAATGGACACAGTTCGCGAGATTTGCCATGGATGCCGTATTGATAACCGCGCAAAAACGCTCTTTCTAAAGGATCACGCTTAAGTCTTCTCATAGGGTGTTGCCCTCACTTGTTGACTGTTATGTCCTATTAGCCCCGTGTCGAGGCCTGGTGGAAATCCTCCACCAGTGGAGCCCGCTGCCGGCGTTGCGGGTCTCCTGCCGTCACCATTGCGGCGTTGGCCTGAGTTGATTTCTATCGAATGACACCGGTCGAGGGAATGATCGTTTTGTCATAAGCACGTAACGTTTTTAGGAGTGAGGCCATAAGGCTCTACCCCCGGATGCCGCGCTTTTTGCTTAAACTCAGCGGGCATGGGGGCACGGGTGGTTATGGAGTCGTTCTGCCATCGCGAATGTTTCGCGGCTGCACCTTGTATTTATTCCGACGAAGGGTCGCGCTGTGGCCTTTTGTCGCGTTTTAAGCGTTGCCCTGCTGATCGAAAATCGTACAGGGCGGCGCGTATTGCTATCGAACACACTAAGTCTGGCAGCAGCAGGCGTGGCGTGGAGCTTGCTACTAGGCTCCTTGCACGCTGCAATGCGACCGGACGTGGTGGATGTCGACCCTGGGGCGTTTGCCCGGGATCGATGAGCGACCCACCCGGGTGTCGCGGAGCCGTTGGCTAGAACCACGGCTTTTAACCTTGGCGTCGCAGCACAGGCTGCCCGCCGCACATTGCTTAGGCACTGGATACCTACATGTCGGATCGTTACGAACTCTTTCTCACTTGCCCCAAGGGCTTGGAAGGGCTGTTGGCTGAAGAGGCCACAGGCCTGGGGTTGGAGGAAACCCGCGAGCACACCTCGGCGATCCGCGGCTTCGCCGAGCTGGAAACGGCGTACCGCCTGTGCCTCTGGTCACGCCTGGCCAACCGCGTGCTGCTGGTGCTCAAGCGCTTCCCGATGAGCAATGCGGACGATCTGTACGACGGCGTGCTGGAGATCGACTGGGCCGAGCACCTGGAGCCGACCGGCAGTCTGGCGGTGGAGTTCAGCGGTAATGGTTCCGGCATCGACAACACTCACTTCGGGGCACTGAAGGTCAAGGACGCGATCGTCGACAAACTGCGCACGGCCTCGGGCGAGCGGCCCTCGATCGACAAACTCAACCCGGATTTGCGCATCCATCTGCGTCTGGACCGCGGCGAGGCGATTCTCTCGCTCGACCTCTCCGGGCATAGCCTGCACCAACGTGGCTATCGCCTGCAGCAGGGCGCGGCGCCACTGAAGGAGAACCTCGCCGCGGCGATTCTGATCCGTGCGGGCTGGCCACGGATCGCGGCGGCGGGTGGCGCGCTGGCGGACCCGATGTGCGGTGTCGGCACCTTCCTGGTGGAAGGCGCAATGATCGCGGCGGATATCGCGCCGAACCTCAAGCGTGAGCGCTGGGGCTTTTCGGCCTGGCTCGGGCACGTCCCGGCGGTATGGAGAAAACTGCATGCCGAAGGCTTGGCCCGTGCCGAAGCGGGGCTGGCGAAGCCGCCGCTGTGGATTCGTGGCTATGAGGCCGACCCGCGGTTGATTCAGCCAGGGCGCAACAATATCGAGCGCGCCGGGCTGTCGAACTGGATCAAGGTCTACCAGGGCGAAGTGGCGACTTTCGAGCCGCGCCCGGATCAGAATCAGACCGGTCTGGTGGTCTGCAATCCACCCTATGGCGAGCGCCTGGGTGATGAAGCGAGCCTGCTGTACCTCTACCAGAACCTCGGCGAGCGCCTGCGCCAGGCCTGCATGAATTGGGAAGCGGCGGTGTTCACCGGTGCGCCTGACCTGGGCAAGCGCATGGGCATTCGCAGCCACAAGCAGTACGCTTTCTGGAACGGCGCATTGCCCTGCAAGCTGCTGCTGATCAAGGTGCAGCCGGAGCAGTTCGTCACTGGCGAGCGGCGTACCCCCGAGCAGCGTGAGCGCGAGCGTGAACAGGTTGCGCTAGGCCAAGTGGAGCCGCCAGTTCACACCAATAAACCTGAAACCAAGCAGGCGCCAGCCCCGATCGAGCAGGCACGCCTGAGCGAAGGCGGGCAGATGTTCGCCAATCGCCTGCAGAAGAACCTCAAGTTGCTGGGTAAGTGGGCGCGCCGCGAAGGGGTCGACTGCTACCGCGTGTATGACGCCGATATGCCGGAGTACGCCCTGGCGATCGACCTGTACCACGACTGGGTGCACGTGCAGGAGTATGCGCCGCCGCGCTCGATCGACCCGGAGAAGGCTCAGGCGCGTCTGTTCGATGCCCTGGCGGCGATTCCCCAGGCGCTGAATGTCGACAAGTCGAAAGTCATCATCAAGCGCCGCGAGCGCCAGAGCGGCACCAAGCAATACGAGCGCCAGGCGACCCAAGGGCGTTTCACCGAGGTCAACGAAGGCGGGGTGAAGCTGCTGGTCAACCTCACCGATTACCTGGACACCGGTTTGTTCCTCGACCATCGCCCGTTGCGGCTGCGCATCCAGCGTGAGGCCGCCGGTAAGCGCTTCCTCAACCTGTATTGCTATACCGCCACGGCCACCGCGCATGCGGCCAAGGGTGGGGCTCGCAGCACCACCAGCGTCGACCTGTCGAAGACCTATCTGGACTGGGCGCGGCGCAACCTGTCGCTGAACGGTTTCTCCGACAAGCACCGTCTCGAGCAGGGCGATGTGATGGCTTGGCTGGCGGCGGATCGGGAAGAGTACGACCTGATCTTTATCGACCCGCCGACCTTCTCCAACTCCAAGCGCATGGAAGGGGTGTTCGACGTGCAGCGCGACCATGTCGAGTTGCTCGACCTGGCCATGGCGCGCCTGGCGCCCGGCGGCGTGCTGTACTTCTCCAACAACTTCCGCAAGTTCCAGCTCGATGAGGGTTTGGCGGCGCGCTATGAAGTGGAAGAAATCAGCGCGACGACCCTGGACCCGGACTTTGCGCGCAATGCCAAGATCCACCGGGCCTGGCGCCTGACTGCCCGCTGACCTGCACGGGCTCCCCGCTTTCGCGGGGACGACGGTGTGGGAGGGCGGTCACAGTGGTTGTGCCGGTTGGGTTGAGCTGTGCGAGGCCCAACAAGCGTTCTTGACTCCGCGCACCTGCCCAGGCTGACCCGTTGAGTTCAGGTGTCGCGCCTTCCCGGCGCGGCACCTGTCCCGGGCGATCTAGCGCTGGGCGGTGCTGGCAGCGGCTTTCGGTTGACGGTACAGGTCGACCAGCACCTGATCGAGGATCGCCGAGGCGCCCCAGGGGCGTGGGTCGTTGAGAATGGCCACCACCGCCCAGCTGTTGCCGTTGCTATCGCGGCTGAAGCCGGCAATGGCGCGCACGCTGTTCAGGGTGCCGGTCTTGATATGCGCTTCGCCCGCCATGGGCGTGCGCTTCAGCCGTTTACGCATGGTTCCGTCCATCGCGACGATGGGCAGGGAACTGATGAACTCGGCGGCGTACGGGCTCTTCCAGGCGGCTTCCAGCAAGGTGCCCATTTCCCGTGCGCTGATCCGTTCGGCGCGCGACAGGCCCGAACCGTTCTCCATCACCAGATGCGGCGCCGTGATGCCCTTTTTCGCCAACCATTGGCGAATCACTCGCTGCGCGGCCTTGGCGTCGTCGCCATCCTCGGCGTTGCGGAACCGGGCGCCGAGGCTGAGGAACAGTTGCCGGGCCATGGTGTTGTTACTGTATTTATTGATGTCGCGGATGATCTCCACCAAGTCCGGGGAAAAGGCGCGCGCCAGCAGGGTGGCGCTTTTGGGTACGACATCGACGCGGTCCTTGCCGAGGATGCTGCCGCCCAGCTCTTGCCAGATGGCGCGCACGGCGCCGGCGGCATAGCCGGCGTGATCGAGGATCGACAGGTAGGACTGGGTGCTGCAGCCCTCGTTCAGCTGTCCGGCGACCACCAGCGTGGTGCCGTCGAACTGGCTGACCGGGTTGAAACGCACATTGCCGGCGCACTTGCCTTTGCCCAGGGCCTTCACGCGGTTGTCGATCCGCACGTTGGTCAGTGGTGGCTCCATCAGCACGCTGATCTTGCCGCCTTCGGCGCGGGTCACCAAGCGCACGGCCTTGAGGTTGATCAGCAGGGAGTCCGGACCGACCAGGAACGGTTTGTTTTCGTCGCCACCATCGTCATTGAAGGTGGGCAACTGCGGTTGCACGAAGTGGCTGCGGTCGAGCACCAGGTCGCCGGTTATCTGCTGCACGCCATTGGCGCGCAGGTCGCGCATCAGCAGCCAGAGTTTTTCCATGTTCAGCTTGGGATCGCCGCCGCCCTTGAGGTACAGGTTGCCGTGCAGCACGCCATCCTTGAGCGGGCCGTCGCTGAAGAACTCGGTTTTCCATTGATGGGTCGGGCCCAGCAGTTCGAGCGCGGCGTAGGTGGTGATCAGCTTCATGGTCGAGGCGGGGTTGACCGAAACGTCGGCATTGATCACGGTCGGGGTGCCGGGGCCATTGAGCGGCAATAGCACGACGGAGAGGGAGTTGTTACCGATTTTTCCGGCTTTCAGAGCTTTCTGCACCAGCGGCGGCAGGGTGGTATTGATCGGCGCCGCCGTGACGGGAAGGGCAATGGGCAGAAGCAAGCCGGCGAAGGCCAGGTGACGAAGCGTGGTGATCATTGGCAGAAACCCTTCAGGCAAGGGCCAAACAAGAAAGATGGCATGAAGAAAAAAGAGCACATGGTGATGGGTTCCCACAGCTGTTCGGGAAAGTGCTGCGCATTATGCCCCAAGCCTAAGCTGCGTGCGCCGCTGTGCGACTGGCGTAAGCGTCTATTTTTGCCGCTGGGTAACGTCGCGGCAGACAGAGAGTCGGGCAAGTCGGTGGCTAAACTGCTAAAGTGCCGCGCGATATCACTTTTGAGGATTGTTCCATGGCTACTAACCGTTCCCGCCGTCTGCGCAAAAAACTCTGCGTGGATGAATTCCAGGAGCTGGGTTTTGAGCTGAACCTGAACTTTAAAGAAGATCTGGCCGATGAGGCCGTTGATGCTTTCCTCGACGAGTTCCTGCGCGAAGCCATGACCGGCAATGGTCTGGGTTATGTTGGCGGCGATGACTACGGTCTGGTTTGCCTGGCCGAGCGTGGTTCGGTCAGCGAAGAGCAGCGCACTGCGGTCGAGGCTTGGTTGAAGGCGCGCAGCGAAGTGACTGACTTCACCGCTAGCCCGTTGATCGATGTCTGGTACCCGGACAACCAGATCAACAAGGCCTGATAGTCTGGCCTGATGCCGTCAGGAGGGCTCGCCAGCGGCGGGCCCTCCTGCGTTTCAGCCCGGCGGCAGATCCTGCGTCAGGCAAACGAATTCAGCTTTCCCCCGTTTTATCTCCCTCAGATCGTTCCGTGTTCAGGCGCCTTGCCTGATTGCAGCTTGCGCGTGGGCGTCAAGCACTCAAGCCTGCTTTGCTCAGCACTGCGTCGATATCGATCGAGTCGATTTGCTCGGGTCTGAGGAAGCGCTGGGCGTAGTGCTGATAGATTCCGGCGCGGACGAACAGACCAAACAGCTCCGGGTCGATATGCGCGCCGCGGCACATGCCGGCCATGATGCCCAGGGCGTCGGACAGGGTCTTGCCTTTCTTGTACGGCCGGTCGACGGCCGTCAGGGCTTCGAAGATATCGGCAATCGCCATCATCCGCGCCGGCAGGCTCATCTCTTCGCGCCGCAAGCGTTTTGGATAACCCGTGCCGTCCATTTTTTCGTGGTGGCCGCCCGCGATTTCCGCCACGTTCTGCAGGTGCGGTGGGAAGGGCAGGTGATTGAGCATCAGGATGGTCTGCACGATGTGATGGTTGATGATGTAGCGTTCTTCCTGGGTCAGCGTGCCGCGGGTGATCCCCAGGTTGTACAGCTCGCCACGGTTGAATTTGTAGGCGGGCACCTCGAGCTTGAAGCCCCAGGGGTTGTCTGCCGGGATGATGTCGGCGGCTGGGCGCTCGAAGAGATGCTCGGGCTTGTCGGCCAGCAGCGACTCGACCACCGGCAGGGTTGCTGCTGGAGCCCGGGATTGGCGCTGGTTTTCTTCCCAGGACACACCCAGGCGGTCATCCAGGGTGCGCACCCAGGTGCGTTGCGCAATCGCGCGCAGGCGTTCGAGATCGGCATCGGCCATGGCTTCACCGCCGAGGTTGCTGCGGGCGATGAAGGCAAAGTCGTCGTCCAGCGTGCTCAGGGTGGCATCGCGCAGCGCGCTCAAGGAAGCCGCTTCGCCGCCTTGCGCCAGTGCCTGCCAGTAACTGACCCAGGCATCGCGTTTGAGCACTTCGAAACGCATGCGGATTTCGTGGATGCGGTCGTAGAGGGTTTCCAGTTTGGTGGCCTTGTCCACCACGTACTCCGGGGTGGTGACCTTGCCGCAGTCGTGCAGCCAGGCGGCGATATGCAGCGCCTCCCATTCTTCATCGGTGGGCCGGTAGTCGCGGAACGCCGGTTCGTCGCTGTCGGCTGCCGCGCGGGCGAGCATCAGCGTGATTTCCGGGACGCGCTGGCAATGCCCGCCGGTGTAGGGGCTCTTGGCGTCGATGGCGCCGGCGATCAGCTGGATGAAGGCATTGAGCAGCTGTTTCTGTTTCTCCAGCAACCGCTGGCTCTCGATGCACAGCGCGGCAACGCCGGATACCGCCTCGACGAAGGCGATGCGTTCCGGGCGCAGCATGATCGGGTCGGACTCGGAGCCCGTATCGCGGTGCAGCAGCACCAGCACGCCGACCGTCTCGCCTTGGCGGTTGTGCAGCCCGGCGCTGACCAGGTGCACCCGTGGGCTGTCGAGGGTGTGCAGCAGGCTCTGGAGTGCGCCAGCCTGATCGAAGCCGATGGTGAGCGTCACGCTGTTGCCGCCGCTGGCGGGCTGCTGCAGCCAGGCGGGGGTGCCGTGGTCCTTGTCCGCATAAGCGACTATCTGGTGTTCGTCGAGGTCGTGCTGTTTGCCGTTGAGGATCAAGCCATGGGGTTCCAGGCGGCCACTGTCGGCATCGATCAGGTAGATCAGTCCGCCCTGGGCCTCGCTGATGCCCACGGTTTCCTGCAATACCCGTTCGAGCAGCGTCTCGAAGTGCGTTTCCGCCGACAGGCTGGCGGAAATGTTGAGGAAGCTGGAGAGGGTGTCCTTCATGCGGGCCATGGAGACGGCCAACTGGTCGATCTCCAGCACCGGCGAGTGGCCGCTGGCCGGGTAGTCGAAATCGAAGCGGCGGATCGCCTCGGCCTCCAGTACCAGGGCGCGCAGCGGTTTGACGATGACCCGCGAGCTCAGCCAGCCCAAGGGTACGCACAGCAACAGGATGGCCAGCGTGACCAGGGCACCTTGCCAGCGGATGCGGTAGGCGTCCGCCAGCAGTTCATCTTCCGGCACCACCAAGGCCAGGTTCAGGCCTTCTGGGCCGCCTTCCTGCAGGTGGTTGCGCGAGACGATCCAGCGCCGCTTGGCCAAGGTCATGGTGCCCTGTTGCTGGCCGTCAGGGTCTTGATCCAGGAGCGCCGCCAGCACCGGGCTGAGGTCGCGTGCCTTGGCCAGTTGCGCCCGCTCGCTTTTGACGATCAGGCGACTGCTGTCGGGGTAAGCCACAGCGTTGCCGGCTGAATCGAACAGCACCACTTCGCTGGAGGCCGTGACCTTGTGGTTGGCCAGGGTGGCGGAAAGATCGGCCAGGGTCAGATCCGCCGCGAGCACCGCATGCTCGCCGCTGGTGCGCGCCAGGGTGGTGCCGATATTGCCGGTGGAGAAGAACACGTAAGGCGCCGTGGTGATTTGCTCGCCACCCCCCCGCGCACTGCTGAACCAGCCCCGGTTGCGCGGGTCGTAACGCTCCTTGAAATTGGGGCGACGACTGATCAGATTCAACGCTTCGTCGAAATACAGCGACTCGGATTGCGCGGCGCTATCGCCGCTGCGGTCGATGGTCCAGACCTGATAGGCGGCAGTGGCCGGAGCATCGAAGCGCTGCTTCAGGAAGTCGCTGCGCAGCGGCCGCACCATGAAGAAATCGCCGTCGTCATAGCCCAGATACAGCGCAGCCAGTTTTGGGTTGTCGCGCAGCGCCTGAGCGAAGGGTGGCAGCAGGGCCATGCGCTGGTAATGGTCAGTCGCCTGGTTGCTTTCGTGCAGCGTCAGCAGGCTGAGCACGTGCCGGATCGGTTGGTAGGTGTGGTTCAGGTCCTGCTGGACGTCCTCTTGGATGCGGCTGAACAGCTTGGCGCTGCTGGAAAAGATGATTGCGGAGGTTTGCTGATAGTTGAACAGGCCGAGCACCACACCGCTGAGCAGCAGCAGCAAGGTGAAGAGCGCACTGATATGCACGTGCAAAGGAAAGCGGCGTTCGACGGCTCGGGCGGTTTTACTCATCGCGCTTCACTCCTTGGATTGCGCAGCGGGCCCCGAAAGCATAGTGAAGGGCGGCTTAAGTTGTAGCTTAAAACGGCTGGTGTGCTGGGTGATTCGCGGGTGAATTTACTGGGGCGATGGGCCCTGCGCTGGTGCGACGTGCTTGCTCAGGTACTGCCGCAGGCCATGGATCAGCAGGGCGACGGACAAGGCGATGGCAATGCCGATCAACGAGTTGAACAGCCGCACCTGCACCAAGTGCCAATCCTGCGACAGGCTTTCGGCCAGGAGCACGAAACACAGGCTGCTCTGCAGCACGAACAGGCCGTAATGGTGGGACTGGAACGCGCGGCTCAGGGTAATCAGCGGCAACATGGTGGCCACCATCAACGGCGGGCTTTGCAGACTGTGACCCAGGTAAATCAGCAGGGCTGCCGCGCACAGGCTGGCGAGGCTCGATTGCAGGGCGCGCACCAGGCTGCCTTGAAACTCCAGTTGCAGGGTGGTGATCACCGTCAGGGTCAACCAATAGCCGCGCGGTAGCTCAGCCAGCTCGACCGTCAGGCCGGCCAAAGCGAAGGCCAGGGTGCAACCCAGGGCATGCAATCGCCATTGTTGCTGCGGCAGGCGCCGCGCATGCCGGCGCAGCACTTTCAATAGGCCCAGCAGGCGTGGCATGCGCGGCCACATGCGTAGGCCGTGGACCCCGCGCAGGCCAAAGGCGAGCAGGGTGACCCAGAGCCCGCCGAGGATGAACAGCATGCCCACCGCATAAGGATTGTTCAGGTTGCCAATGCCCTGTTGCCCTTGCCCAAGGCAAAGGCACACCGCCAGGCCGATGCCGAGTTTGCCGGCTTCGGCGCCGAAGCGTTGCAGCCAAGCCAGCAGAAAGCCATAGCCGGCGAACAGCGCCAGGCTGACCAGGGGCTGATCCGCGCCCCAGAACCCCAGGCCGGCGCTCCAGGCGCCGAGCCCGGTCAGCAGCAACATGCGCAGCATGCCGAAGCGGTGCAGCGGATTGGCTTGCGCCGCTTGAAAAGCCCCCGCCGAGGCCCAGAGAAATCCCGGGTGGCCGCTGAGCAGACCGAGCAGCAAGGGCAGGGCGCAGCCCAGGCCGGCGACCACGGCCGGGCCCCAGGCCGGTGGCCCGGAGTTCCAGCTGAAGGCTTGCTGGAAAATCTTACGCATCGTCAGCGATCTCTAAACGTTGCAATCAGCCAATTGGCGGATTGATACCCAGCGCCACGGCGGATCAGACCGGGCTGGAGCGTCCGGTCATCTCGCGTGCCATCTCCGTGGCATAGCTGTCGGTCATCCCGGCGATGAAGTCGATCATGCGCAGGAAGGACTTGTGCAGCGGCCATGCGGGGTCCGGGGCGTTATTGCCGAGCAGGTCGAGAATCCGTCGATTCTTGAACGACGGCGTGCGCCCGCCCTGTTGTTCCAGGGCCGCACCGCAGAAGGCATTCAGCAGGATCTCCAGTGTGGTGTAGGCGCCGATCTCGTGCAGGGTCTTGCGCTTGTCCTGGAATATTTTCTCCCGCGCCATGTTCTTTGCGCCGAGTACACAGCGCTTCGCCGGACCGTGCATATGTTCGACCAGGTCGCCTGGCAAGGTGCCGGCCAGTAGCGCGTCCTGCTGCTCGACGAAGGCCCTGGCCGCGGCGTTGGTCAGGTGTTCGATGGCCTTGCCGCGGAGGATCGCCAGCTTGCGCCGGCGCGAATCCTGCGGGCCTAGTTGGCGATAGGTTTCCGGCAGGTCGTCACCGACCAGGCCGAGCAACAGGGATTCCACCTCAGCGTAGTCGAGCAGCTCCATCTCGAGGCCGTCTTCCAGGTCGATCAGGCCGTAGCAGATGTCATCCGCCGCCTCCATCAGGTACACCAGCGGATGACGCGCCCAGCGCTCGTCCTCGAGCTGCGGCAAGCCGAGCTTGTGGGCGATCTGTTCGAGCAGCGGCAGTTCGCTCTGGTAACAGCCGAACTTGTGCTTCTTGTAGCCCAGAGCCTCGGCGTGCCGGGCCGTCCAGGGGTATTTCAGGTAGGTGCCAAGGGTCGCGTAGGTCAGCCGCGTGCCGCCATCGAACTGGTGGTACTCCAGTTGGGTGAGCACGCGAAAGCCCTGGGCATTGCCTTCGAAGTTGAGGAAATCGCGCCGTTCGGCCTCGCTCATCGCATCCAGCCAGCCGCGCCCGGAGGCTTGCAGGAACCAGTGGCGAATGGCGTCTTCGCCGGAATGGCCGAAGGGTGGGTTGCCGATGTCATGTGCCAGGCAGGCGGACTGCACGACCATGCCCAAGTCGCTCGGCTCGCACCAATCGGGCAGTGCATCGCGAAGGATCTCACCGACCCGCATGCCCAGCGAGCGGCCTACGCAGCTGACCTCCAGGGAGTGGGTCAGGCGGGTGTGGATATGGTCGTTGCTGGAGACGGGATGCACCTGCGTCTTGCGACCCAGGCGGCGAAAAGCGCCGGAGAAAATGATCCGATCATGGTCTTTGTGAAACGGGCTGCGCCCCAGTTCATCAGCGCTGTGTGCCGGTTTGCCGAGACGTTCGCGGTTGAGCAGTGTTTGCCAGTCCAAGGCCTGTCCTCGCCGTTCAGTGGCTGATGACGCTAGCTTCGGGGTTCCGCTGCCTGGCTGCAAGTTTTCAGGCGTGTCGCGTTATTCGCCCTGGTAGCCGGGGCTGCCGAACCGGCGCCGGGTGGCGATGGGCGTGCAGCGTTGCTAAGGTCAAATCAAGGTGCGAATGGAGGCATCCCGCCAGTAGCGGGGTTTGCTTCACCAAGTTGCGTTCTCCCATAAGCACTCTCCTACAGGGCGGATCCACTGAAACAGGGCGGTAAGCTCGATGGTAGGCGCTGGATGAAGCGGTTTTCTCTCAACCGGAGGCTGTATGAATAATGCAATTGTCTTGGTCGCACGGCTGCTCCTTGCCCATATTTTCCTGCTGGCCGGGTTTAGCAAGCTCACGGGTTATGCCGGCACGCAGGGCTATATGGAGAGTATGGGCGTACCCGCTGCGTTGTTGCCGTTGGTGATCGCGCTGGAAATCGGTGCGAGCCTTGCCGTGATCATCGGTTTCTTCACGCGCTGGGCGGCGCTGGCGTTGGCTGGGTTCTGTCTGGCGGCGGCGCTGATCTTCCACCGCAACATGAGCGATCAGATGCAGATGATCATGTTTATGAAGAACTTCGCCATGGCCGGCGGTTTTCTTCTGCTCTACGTGCAGGGTGCCGGGGCTTTCAGTCTCGATGCCAGGCGCAACAACTAACGGGTTCGCCAGCGACGCCGGGCGCCATCCGCAGGCCGGCTTTCAGTCGCCTGCTTTTAGCCGCATCGGTTGCGTGGCCTGGGCTACAAACCTGCTGCATCGATATCCAGCAGTAGCAAGCGTCGACCATTGTCGATGAATTGCCCAGCCGTCAGGCAGTACTGGTTGCTGGTCGCGTCGCGGTAGGTGGTGGAGAGGATCAGGCGGCGTTCGTCCCAACCCTCGGCCAGCAATTGATAGAAGTACGGGCGCCAGGACCAGTTGTGGCCGAGGTAGCGGGGGTCTTCGTGCCAGGCGTTGCCGTTCCATTCCAGGTTCGGCGTGAGCTGGGTGCCGTTGCGGTCGCACTGGTACATGCGCAACAACCACGGGTAGGCGCTCGGTGCCGGCAGGCTGCTGAGTGGGGCACCGGCTTCGGTCCAGGTTTTCAAGCTGTTCATCAGCTCGGCCAATTGCACGCGCAGGGTCATCAGCCGTGCGCGTTCGGCGAGTTTGCGCTGCACATAGCGGTCGCGCAGTTGAGCAAAGCGCTCGACGAAGGCGTCGGCGGGGAAAAACTCCAGTTCGGCCTTGGCGAACAGGTAGCCCTGGACATAGCGCGAGCCGCATTCGAGGGCGAAGTCCAATTCGGCTTCGGTTTCTACGCCTTCGGCGATGATCCAGCAGCCGGTTTTCTCGGCCATCTGCGCCAGGGCTTTCACCACCTCACTGCTCGGGCCGCCGCGTGCGGCGGCCTGGAACAGGCGCATGTCCAGTTTCAGGATGTCCGGCTGCAGGGCCAGCACGCGGTCGAGTTGCGAGTAGCCGGCGCCGAAGTCGTCGATGGCGATGCGTGCGCCCGCATCGCGGTAACGCGCCACCACGTCCGGCAAACGCAGGCTGCCGCCACCGAGCTCGGTGATTTCAAACACCACCCGCTCGGGCGGTATGCCTTCCAGTTCGAGTTGCTTGAGGCTGGGCAGGGGCTGGTTGGGGCGCAGGCGGCCGATCCAACGTGGGGAGATGTTCAGGCTGAGGAACCAGTCAGCGGGGGCTTCGTGCAGACGTTTCAGGGCATCCGTGCGGATCTCTCGATCAAGGCGGCGCAAGGCGCCCATCGGGACTTTGGGATCGGCGAACAAGGGGCCCACCGAGAGCAGTCGCCCGTCAGGCTGGCGCAGGCGACCCAAGGCTTCGACTCCGGCGATACGGCCGGTGGCGGTATCGATGAACGGTTGAAAGCAGGCAAGCGGTTGCCCGTCGATCACAGTGACATCCTTAGTTGCAGTCCTAGTTCAACCTGCGTTGTCGCAGCAGGCGTGAGCAGCGATAAAAAAATCGGCTGCTCAGATGGTTAGCAAGAAGGTGGCCAGTTGTCGGACAGTCAGCTCGGCGTGTTGCCGGGCGGGCGGCGCAAGGCTACTGCCAGCAACGGGTAGAGGGTAATGCCCAGGCGCAGCCAGCGGCTCAGGTGGCCGCGTTTGGCGCCAAAGAAACCCAGTAGCGCGATACCGGCCATGCCCCATAGTGGGGCGTGCTTGATTCCCAGGGGCTGTTGCCAGCTTTGCGCCATGCCGCGCATTTTTTGCAGTGGCTGCATGATCAGCAATGACTCATGCCGCAGCTCCTGGCGGTGCATTTCCAGGCGCAGACGAATCAGGGCTTTGCGCAGTTCCTGCCGTGAGGCGTTGGGTGGAAGTGTGGGCATGTTCATGGCAGCAGGCGCTCACGGTCGCGCGCCAACTCTTCGAGGGTGGCGCTGAAGGGGGATGACTCGTCGCTGATGGCCGTCTTCAGGCGCAGGGCGCAAAACAGGCCGCCAGCCAAATACAAGAGGCACAGGCCAATGATGCCCTCCAGCCGGTAGCTGTCCCACATGAGGATCAGCACCAGGACGGAAAGCCCAAGCAGCAACAGTAAGCCGAACACCAGGGCGAAGCCGGCAAACAGCAGCATGCGCACGCTGCGGGCTTTCTGTTCCTGCAATTCGATGCCGAACAACTCGACATGGCTGTGCAGCAGGCCGAGAAACGCCGCACCCAGGCGTTTGGGCGAGGGGCTTTGGCCCGCCGGTGGCGGGCCGGATTCCATTCCGGCAGTCATGCTCAGCGGCGCGCTACAAGCAGGCCGAGGAGAAAGCCAATCCCGGCGCTGATGCCGATGGACTGCCAAGGGTTATCTTGCACATAGGCCTCGGTGGCCGCTACGGCGGCCTGGCCTCGTTCGCGCACGGATTCCTCAGTGAGCTGCAGGGTTTCGCGAGCGCGTTTTAGGCTGTCGTGGATATGCAGGCGTAGTTGATCGGCTTCGTCGCCCGCAAGGCTGGCCGTGTGCTGCAGCAGTTTTTCGGTATCGCTTACCAGTGCCTGGAATTCAGCCAGTAGATCGTCCTGCGCATTCGTTGCGGTCTTGCGAGCCATGTTGATTGCTCCGTGGGTGGCTTCCTAGGGTTCGAGTCTGCTGCGCTGCAGATGGTTCCTGCGAGTTGTGCTGGCGCGGCTGGTATAGCGTTTGCATTGCGTTGGTGCGTAAAAGAAGCAAAGCGCCCTTTATTTGGGCGCTCTGGTTGCATGGATCAACCTCTAAACCTTGCTTCAACTAACTGAAAAATATAGAAAAGAGCTAAAAGTACAAACCCTTGATCAGTATCGCAGGTGCCAAACCGGTTCGCTTTTCTGAGTGATCATGGTGCAAGTAGGCATCAGGATGGTGCGTTATCGACTGGGCTTGTTCTGCTTTGGTGCTTTTCCCTAACCGCCGGAGTCATCTGCGCCGATGGAAAATCTCAATAGTGCCGTGGAAACCCTGATTCACGGCTCCAACACCGTGTTCATTCTGCTTGGCGCCGTAATGGTGTTGGCCATGCATGCCGGCTTCGCTTTTCTTGAGGTTGGTACAGTACGCCAAAAAAACCAAGTCAATGCGTTGTCGAAGATAATCTCCGACTTTGCGGTGTCGACCTTGGCCTACTTTTTTATAGGTTACTGGGTGGCTTACGGGGTGACCTTTCTGGTGCCGGCCACGGCGCTGACCGCCGATCACGGTTATGCGTTGGTGAAGTTCTTCTTCCTGCTGACCTTTGCCGCGGCGATTCCGGCGATCATTTCCGGGGGCATTGCCGAGCGCGCCAAGTTCGGCCCGCAGTTGTGCGCCACGGTGCTGATCGTGGCCTTTATCTATCCTTTCTTCGAAGGCTTGGTGTGGAACGGTAATTTCGGCTTGCAGGCCTGGCTGGCGGCGCGCTTTGGCGCGAGCTTCCATGATTTTGCCGGTTCCGTGGTGGTGCATGCCATGGGGGGCTGGCTGGCGTTTGGCGCGGTGATCCTGCTGGGCAGCCGCAATGGTCGCTACCGTGAGGGGCGCCTGGTGGCTTTCGCGCCGTCGAGCATTCCCTTCCTGGCCCTGGGCTCGTGGATTCTGATTGTCGGTTGGTTCGGCTTCAACGTGATGAGCGCGCAAACCCTGACGGGTGTCAGTGGCCTGGTGGCGGTCAACTCGCTGATGGCGATGGTCGGTGGCACGGTGGCGGCTTTGTTCGTTGGCCGTAATGACCCGGGCTTTCTGCATAACGGGCCGCTGGCCGGCTTGGTGGCGATCTGCGCCGGTTCCGATCTGATGCATCCGGTGGGTGCGCTGATCACCGGTTTGATCGCCGGAGGTTTGTTCGTCTGGGCGTTCACGGCGACCCAGGTGAAGTGGCGGATCGACGATGTGCTCGGGGTCTGGCCGCTGCATGGCCTGTGCGGTGTGTGGGGCGGTATTGCCTGCGGCGTGTTTGGCCAGGAAGTTCTCGGCGGCCTGGGTGGCGTCAGCCTGTTCAGCCAGTTGATCGGTACCGGGCTCGGGGTGCTGGTAGCGCTTGCTGGCGGCTTTCTGGTGTATGGCGTGCTGAAGGCGCTGGCCGGTATCCGTCTGAGCCAGGAGGAGGAGTATTACGGCGCCGACTTGTCGATCCACAAGATCGGTTCGACCAGTCAGGATTGATTGCCGCGCATAAGCAAAAGCCCGCCGATTGGCGTAATGCTGTTCACTTAAGCGGAGCAGCATTGCGGTTAACTGGGTAACGGGTCTTGGAAATTTTCACCGTCCTTGGTCGTGATGGCCTTGGACGGTGATCCAGAAACAACCCTCCGATGCCCGCCCGCAAAGCCGACAAGCGTCTACCTGTTGCCGACAGTGGATTGGCAGCGGCCATCACGATCAGCTGCACGGCGATGTACTGGCAAGCCGGCTTGAAGCGTATATCGGACGGGGTGCGTCCAAACGCTACCGCCGCCTGACTCGCCTCCCGACGAATGATGTTGTAGGCCAGCAGCAATCCCCAAACTTCCTGGTAGATCAGGTCAATCTTCTTGCTGCGCAGGGTTGCGGCATTCTGCTGCATGGAGCTTTTGATATCCCTGAAGCCCAGTTCAATTTCCCAGCGCTCCTGGTACAGCTCTGCAACGGCTTCGGCGCTGTAGGCGTCGGCCGGTAGCGAGGTCAGGACGGTTTTCACTTTGCCCTGCACTGCATAGCTGACTTCACGCACGTCCCAGTAGGTTGGTAGGTCTGGGTTACGCTTTCTCGCCTGCGGTGAAACCTTCATACGCAGCAGGCGATCCTGCTTGCCGTAACGGATCACCTCCTCGCTGATCAGGCCCTGACGAGCGGGGATCAACCAGTGTCGGTTGTCACCGGCCGTGGCCACTTTCAGCAGCAAATCAGCACTCCAGAAGCCTTTATCGAACAACGTGACCGAATGGTTGGGGATCTGTTGCAAAAACTCATCGGCCAGGCGCATTTCACTGCGCCGATAGGGGCTCAGCTGGGCATTCAGAATCAAATGGGAGCGCACATTCATCAAGGCTACAAGACGCATCATGGGGAAGGGCGTCTGGCGCTCGGTGGAGGTATTGCCAGACCCGAAATGGTCCCGTAGTTCAGGCGTATCGGGCGTGCGCATGAGTGCCCCGTCCACGGCAAAAACCTGCAGCCCCCGCCAGGTGTCATCGCTATAGCGTTCGCCTCCCCATTGGCTGCCAGTTTTGCGGAACAGCCACTCGACCGGCTCGGCGCCAAGCCGCTTGCGAGCCTCAGTGACACCACTTTTGGCCAGCAAGCAATCCGAAGCCAGTCCCTGGGCACAAATGTTTAGACGCCTGGCCACCTCATGGACAGGCTCATCGCGGAAGAGCGCCATGCCTAGCACCAGCCAGAGCACCTGATCGGCAGGTAGCCGACGACGGCGGATGGTGGCCTGAGAGGAAAGATCAAGCGCGGACGCCACCCACTCGATTGGGATGTTCTGGGTGAAGGTGCTCAGGTCGGAGAAGTTGAATAGCTCGCCCAGATCGAGCAGATGCTGTTGGAAAGACATAAAAAATCCGATACCAGGAAGACTGGCATCGGATTCTCGGGGAAGCCCGGCTGGCGTTCAAATGCTTAAGTGAACAGCATTACGCCAATTGGCGGGCTTTTTATCTGCCGTCGATCAGTGGCTGAGCTTGAGGCCGAGCAGGCCGCAGACGATCAGTGCCACGCTGGCCAGGCGGATCAAGGCCATGGATTCACCGAACAGGATGATCCCTGCGATGACCGTGCCTATTGCGCCCACGCCAGTCCAGATTGCATAAGCGGTGCCCAGCGGCAGTTCTTTCATGGCCAGCCCGAGCAAGGCCAGGCTGACGATCATCGCGGCTATGGTCAGTGCCGTCGGCAGGGGACGGGTGAAGCCGTCGGTGTATTTCAGGCCGACAGCCCAGCCGACTTCAAACAGGCCGGCGAAAAACAGAATGATCCAGGACATGGTGACCTCCAAGGGTACGACTATGGATAGGGCCGTCCCCGTGTGGTCACTCAGCGAGTGGTAAGGTCGTCCTTACGCTGTGCGTTATTTTGCACATCCCGCCGAACAGAGCAAGTCCGGTGGGATGAGCGGGTCAGGTGATGTATTGCGGGGTTTTTCCTGCTGGCGCGCGCATGTGGCGAAGGCGGCCAGCCAGGTGCGTGTCGAAGTCAGATGCCTTGCGGGATCTCTTCGCCGCCAAGGGCTTCGAACAGCTCCGGCAGGAACTCGCCGAATGTCAGCATCATCAAGGTGAAGCTGGCGTCGAGCTGGCCCAGGGCCTCATCGCCACCGTCTTGCTCGGCCTGGTCCTGCAGCAGGTCTTCGAAGCGCAGGCGCTTGATGATCATCTTGTCGTCGAGCACGAAGGACAGCTTGTCCTGCCAGGCCAGCGACAGTTGAGTGACCAGCTTGCCGGAGGACAGGTGCAGCTGAATCTCTTCGCTGGTCAGGTCCTGACGTTTGCAACGCACGATGCCGCCATCTTCCTGGGTGTCGCGCAGCTCGCATTCGTCGAGCACGGTGAAGTTGTCGGCGGCTTTCTGGGTTTTGACCCAGTCGGTCAGGGTCGCGGTCGGGGCGATTTTTACCGAAAGCGGACGTACCGGCAGCGAGCCGGTGGCTTCGCGCAGGGTAGAAAGCAGGTCTTCAGCGCGTTTCGGACTGGAGGCGTTGACCAGAATCAGCCCCTGCTTCGGTGCGATGGCGGCGAAGGTGGACGAACGACGGATAAAGGCCCGCGGCAGGAAGGCCTGGATGATTTCATCCTTGAGCTGGTCGCGTTCCTTCTTGTAGACCTTGCGCATTTGCTCGGCTTCGATCTCGTCGACCTTCTCCTTCAGGGCATCGCGTACCACGCTGCCTGGCAGGATGCGGTCTTCCTTGCGTGCGGCGATCAGCATGAAGTCCTGGCTGACATGCACCAGGGGCGCATCCTCGCCTTTGCCGAAGGGGGCGATGAAGCCGTAAGTGGTCAGCTCCTGGCTTGCGCAGGGGCGGGCGGGCTTGGCGGCCAGTGCGGTTTCCAGCGCTTGCGCATCGAACGGCAGATCTTGGGTGAGGCGATAGACGAGCAGGTTGCGGAACCACATGAGGGGTGCATCTCCATTAACGCAAAGCGCGCATTATTCTCCCCTTGGCGTCATTGGCCAACCCTGCGCTAAGCCTTTGGAACGGCAGTAAAAATTATTTTAAAAAGCGCTTGCCAGGGGGCGGGTCGCTCCGTAGAATGCGCCCCACTTCGAGAGTGAAGGGTGATTAGCTCAGCTGGGAGAGCATCTGCCTTACAAGCAGAGGGTCGGCGGTTCGATCCCGTCATCACCCACCATAACTTTTGTAGTTACGCGCAGCGGTAGTTCAGTCGGTTAGAATACCGGCCTGTCACGCCGGGGGTCGCGGGTTCGAGTCCCGTCCGCTGCGCCATTTTTTCCTCGCTTTACCCGCGCTTCATCCCGTCTTCGCTCTGCCCCATCTTGTTCAAATTCGCTTAAAACTCTTTTAAACACCTGAACTTATCGGCATTTTCCCGTTCGTATCCCGGTAGCCAGTGATTACGGCAGCCTGCTAAGCTCGCGTCTTCACTCGATTGCCCTTTAGCGCACGAACAAGGAATTAGCATGAGACAACATCGTTTAGCGGCGGCGGTGGCCCTGGTTGGCCTGGTGCTCGCGGGTTGCGATTCGCAGACCAGCGTAGAGCTCAAAACCCCGGCGCAAAAAGCCTCCTACGGCATCGGCCTGAACATGGGCAAAAGCCTGGCTCAGGAAGGCATGGACGACCTGGACTCCAAGGCTGTTGCTCAGGGCATCGAAGACGCCGTCGGCAAGAAAGAGCAGAAGCTGAAAGACGAAGAGCTGATGGAAGCCTTCGCCTATCTGCAGAAGCGTGCTGAAGAGCGCATGGCCAAGGTCAGCGAAGAATCGGCCGCCGCCGGCAAGAAATTCCTCGAAGAGAACGGCAAGCGTGAAGGCGTC
The DNA here is from genome assembly GCF_057838565.1 of Pseudomonas sp. KH_027. NCBI lineage: Bacteria > Pseudomonadati > Pseudomonadota > Gammaproteobacteria > Pseudomonadales > Pseudomonadaceae > Pseudomonas > Pseudomonas sp. KH_027. The sequence continues at coordinate 3,150,930 of NZ_CM174470.1, read as the reverse complement.
ACCACCACCGCTTCCGGTCTGCAATTCGAAGTCGTGAAGAAAGCCGACGGCGCTCAGCCTAAAGCCACCGACGTAGTGACTGTGCACTACGAGGGTAAGCTGACCGACGGTAAGGTGTTCGACAGCTCCGTAGAACGCGGCAGCCCGATCGATCTGCCTGTAAACGGCGTGATTCCGGGTTGGGTTGAAGGCCTGCAACTGATGCACGTCGGCGAGAAGTACAAACTGTACATCCCGAGCGAACTCGCTTACGGCGCGCAAAGCCCGAGCCCGACCATTCCGGCCAACTCAGTGCTGGTATTCGATCTCGAGTTGCTGGGGATCAAAGATCCGGCCGCTGCTGCTCCTGCTCCACAGCAATAAGCACCTGGCTTTATCCCAACGCCCCGTCTCGACGGGGCGTTGTCGTTTCTGCCAGCCTGAGAGCGAACCTGAAGCTGACTGCGGGGTCTGAATGAGGGTGAGCACGCTGCGGGTGTTACGGTTATGCACATTACGCGAATTTCTCTCATCGCCTTCAGGTGACACATTAGTACCACCTTTTGTTTTTTATTAAGCTTATGATTTTATTATGTTTTTTGTTCTGATTAAAAAATGCCCGATCTGTAGCGAGGCCGCATGGGCTGGGCATTTGCTCGGCTGATTGAAAATTTGTTCACAAGGTTATCCACAGCTTCAGTGGATAACCCAGCGAGCCCAGTGACTACGCGGGTTGTCGAGGAGTGAAGATGAGCGCACCGAAGGGTTTTGCCCGTTACCTGCCGTTGGCCCGGCGTTTTCTGATCCGTGGTCGGTTACCGGCCTTACTGATTGCGGTGGCGCACAAGAGCTCCGCGCAGGGTGGGCGGTTGGGTGCATTGAAGGAGGATCTGCGTCTGCTGCTGGCGCTGTGCGTGGCCTGGTGGCGTGGCGAGTACCGGGCGATCAGCTCGCAGGCGTTGCTCTCGGTAGTGGCCGCGCTGGTGTATTTCCTCTCGCCGCTCGATGCGATTCCCGATGGTTTGCTGGGGCTGGGTTTTGTCGATGACATCGCGGTGCTGGGCTGGTTGATGCGGACCTGGAGTGGCGAGCTGGAAGCGTTCCGCAGGTGGCGGGCGACGCGCACGCCGGAGCAGCAGCTGGCTCTGGAACAGTTGCCGCCGGCAGCGCCGCAGGCACCCGAGGTGTCGCCTCGCTGAGCCTGCTGTGTCGCTCATGCCGTGTGCCGAGTTGTGTGTCCAATCGGCATTGCAGCGAGCCGCATAGATCACGCCCGAAGGTCTACTTGGCCTGATAAGATGGCAGCCAGCAAGGAAGGTGCTGAAGCTGTCGGCACTGCTTTCCATGGAGAGTTGTGATGGATGTGCAAGTGATCATGCGGGACGGCGAAGCTGAATACGCCATTTTACCCTGGCCTGAGTATCAGGCCTTGTTGCAGGCCGCGGGCCGCAGCGCGGTGGCCACGGTTATACCTGCAGCGGTGCCGCCCGTTGTTTCTGCGCTGGCGGAGCTTGGCGCTTTGCGTGAGGGCAAGGGTTTGTCGCTCGAGGAGCTGGCGCGCATTGTGGGCATCAGCCCGCACTACCTCACGATGATTGAAAGTGGCGAACGCGAACCGGATGCGGCCATTCGTCGTGCCCTGGCGCGGGCGCTGGGCATCAGTGGGTGGGAGTCGCAGACTTGAGCGTACGCATTAGTCGCCAGCATTGGCAGGCGCTTCTCAATGAGCTTGAAGATGCGCGCCGTCAGCGCCATCTGCTGACCTATCGGGCGCTGATCGAGCGCCTGGAGCTACCGACCCCGGCCATGCAGACCCTCACGGCGGCCCTGGAGCATCTCGCGGCCCTGGATGCCCGCGCCGAGCAACCGTTGCGCAGCGCGCTGGTGATCAGCCAGGGTGCGAGTCGGCTGCCGCGCACAGGCTTCTTCGAGTGTGCCGAGCGCCTTGGGCGTTTCACTGGCCCGTCTGACGGGATCGCCGCGGCGTCCTGGCACGCTGCCGAAGTCGTGCGGGTGTTCGAGCACAGTTACGCCGAGGAGGCGTGAGTGCTGCTCTGGCGCTTGCGTGCGCGGGTGGGTTACCTGCTCGCGCGGCGCCTGTTCCATTGGCCGTGGCTGGTTCGTCAGCCCCGGGGCTGGGCGTGGATGGAAGGGCAGTTCGCCCGCATGGCGGCGCTGGGCGATGCGCCCGCACAAAGTTTCTACGGTCATCTGCTGCTGTTTCGCGGGCGTGGTTTCGGCGCGCGCGAGGAAGGCATTCGCCTGTTGGCTCTGGCCGCTGAAGCTGGCGAGGCCAAGGCCGCTTATCAGTTGGGCGCACTCAGCCTGGCGGGTGACACCCGCGCTGCTCCGGATGGGCCTGCAGCTGCGCGTTGGTGGGTGTTGGCTGCTGGTGCAGGGCATCCCCTGGCGGCCCAGCGCTTGGCTGAGCTCTATCGGCAAGGCGGCCACGGGCTGGCCGCCGATGCCGAACAGGCCGCACGCTATGCACAGCGCGCGCTCGAGCTGGGGCTCTGAACCTCAGATCGAAAGCTTTTGCGTGTTGATGATATGCAGGCTGTAACCCGGTACCTCTTTGGCATGTCGCTTGGCTTCCGAGGCCAAGCCGGCCAGCTGCGCGGCGTCCAGTTGTGCGCAGTTCTCCGGATGCAGATGCACCACCCCTAACGAAAGTGATAGCAGCGGGAATTCTTGCCGCTGGCCCTGACGGTTGTGGGCGATAAAGCAGCCGGCTTCCAGGTGTTCGGCGTTGTAGAAGCGCCGGCACTGGCCCTGAAAATCTTCGAGCAGGTAGTTCAGGCGCGCACGCCAGTCTTCCGACCCCAGTACCAGCAGGAAGTCGTCGCCGCCGATGTGGCCGACGAAATCGCGCGCCGGATCGACGCGCTCGCTCAGGCACTGCGCCAGGCAGAGCAGCACTTCGTCGCCTTTGGCGTAGCCGTAGAGATCGTTGAAGGGCTTGAAACTGTCGATGTCGACGTAACAGATCACTGCCTCGCGGGCTTGCTGCAACAACCGGGTCAGGCATTGCTGAATCGGTACGTTGCCGGGCAGCAGCGTCAGTGGGTTGGCATAGCGCGCCTGTTGAATCTTCAGCTCGGTGATCAGTTTGAGCACATCGATCACGCGGCCCAGGCCCTGGTAACGGCCGTGCAGGGTGATGATGAAGTCTTCCTCGATGCGTTGCCGTGCGCGGCTGGTCAGCAACCGGCTGACTTTCTGCAGGGATTGGCCCAGCTCCACGGCGAGAAAATCCGTGCTCATCAAACGACTGATCGGCTTGCGCGCGAACAGGTCGGTGGCGAAGGGCTTGAGCAGGGCATCGGACAGCGAGTGGCGATGGACAATGCCAACGGGCTGCTGCTCTTCGTTGAGCACGGCCAGCGAATTGAGGTTGGCCTGTGCGCGGAAGGCTTCCAGCACTTCCGCGATCGGCAGGTGTTGGGCAACGGCCGGTTGTTCGTTGAGCAGGGCGCCGAGGTCGCTGCCTTCCTCACTCAGGGCTGGCGCGTTGGACTCGAGCTTGGGCAGCAGGCTGCGGGCATCGCGCGGCGGGAGCTCCTGGGGACGGCTGAGCAGGTAACCCTGAACCAGATCGACACCCATCTCCGCCAGCACCGCCAGCTCCTCGATCAGCTCGATGCCTTCGGCAATGACCTGGGCGCGTGAAGCTTTGGCCATCTGCAGGATCGAGCCGACGAACTCGCGTTTAACGGCGTCCTGGTGGATGCCGTCGATAAAGTGCCGGTCGATTTTCACGTAATCCGGGCGCAACTCGGACCACAGGCGCAGGCTGGAGTAACCGGCACCGAGGTCGTCGAGGGCAATGGAGAAGCCCATGGCGCGGTAATGATGCAGGGCGGTGTAGAGCAGGCCGAAGTCTTCGGTTGGCGTTTGCTCGGTCAGCTCGATCACCACCTGACTTGGTGGAATCCCGTAGGCCTGCAGCAGTTGCAGCGTGCGCCCGGGTTGGTGGGTGGGCTCCAGCAGGGACTCTGGCGAGACATTGAGAAACAGTTTGCCGTCCAGTTTGAGCTCGCTGAACCTCTGGCAGGCGCTCTTGCGGCAGGCCAGCTCCAGCTCACCCAGGCGCCCGGCGTGGCGGGCCACGCCGAACAGGTTGACCGGTGAGTGCAAGGGGCTGTTGGACGGACCGCGGGTCAGGGCTTCGTAACCGAGTATGCGGCGTTCGGAGAGTGAAACTATCGGTTGGAACAGGCTGTGCAGGTCGCCGTGAGCGAGGATTAGGCCTAGCGCGCTCAACTGCTCGGTGACGGTCATGGTGGCTCTCGATGTCCTGAAAAAGCGAAGGGGCTGATATCGCTATCAGCCCCTTATTTCACGACAGATTGATGACTCTTTGATGACGTCCGATCAGTGTTTGGCTAGCGTCGAGTTCAATCCCAGGTAGTCGAGCAGGATCTGCCCGGTTTCCGAGAGGTAGGCATCGTCTTCGGGCTTGAGCTTTTCGTCTTCCACTGGCAGGGCGTCCTCGTCTTCCTTCTTCAGCTCTTTCAGTGGTTCTTCGCCCTTGGCTTGGCGTCGGGTGTTTTCCATGGTCAATTGCTGGCCTTCGATGTCGGCATGTTGTGCCCGACGCTTGACCTCGTTGAGGCTGACGGTGGTCTCGTGGCTCAGCTGCTGCGCCAGTTCGAGGCGGCCGCGGGTAAAGGTGAAGTCCGGGTCTTTGGCTACGCGTGCATCATGGCGGGCCTTGAGTTCGACCAGGAAAGGCTTGAACGGGTCGGTCTCCGGCTTGATCGCCGGGCTGATGCTGTCCCACGGCATGGCTTCGGGCAGTGCGCTTTCACCGATTTCCTTGGTGTCGACAACCGCCGGATACGCGATGTCTGGCAGTACGCCCTGGTGCTGGGTGCTTTGCCCGGACACGCGATAGAACTTCGCCAGGGTCAGCTTCAGCTCGCCATGGTTGAGCGGCTGGATGGTCTGCACCGTGCCTTTGCCGAAGGTCTGGCCGCCAAGGATCAGGGCGCGGTGGTAGTCCTGCATGGCGCCGGCGAAGATTTCCGAAGCCGAGGCGGACAGGCGGTTGACCAGCAGCGCCATCGGGCCGGTGTAGTAGGTGCCTGGGTTTTCGTCGGCGAGCACGTCGACGCGACCGTCACTGTTGCGCACCAATACGGTGGGGCCCTGGTTGATGAACAGGCCGGTCAGTTCGGTGGCCTCCTGCAGGGAGCCGCCGCCATTGTTGCGCAGGTCGATGACGATGCCGTCGACCTTGTCTTTCTGCAGTTCGGCGAGCAGACGCTTGACGTCGCGGGTGGTGCTCTTGTAGTTCGGGTCGCCTGCGCGGAAGGCTTTGAAGTCCAGGTAAAAGGCCGGGATCTCGATCACGCCGAGTTTGTAGTCACGGCCATCGTGGGACAGTTTGAGGACGGATTTTTTCGCCGCCTGCTCTTCCAGTTTGACCGCCTCGCGGGTGATCGCGACGATCTTGCTGGTCTGGTCGTTCGGGCCATTGCTGGCCGGCACCACTTCCAGGCGCACCACCGAGCCTTTCGGGCCGCGGATCAGCTTGACCACTTCATCCAGGCGCCAGCCGATCACGTCGACCATTTCGCCGTTGCCCTGGGCAACTCCGACGATTTTGTCCGCCGGGGCGATTTGCTTGCTTTTTTCTGCCGGGCCGGCCGGCACCAGGCGCACGACTTTGACGGTGTCGTTGTCGCTCTGCAGCACCGCACCGATGCCTTCGAGCGACAGGCTCATATTGATGTCGAAGTTTTCCGCGCTATCCGGCGACAGGTAATTGGTATGCGGGTCATAGGACTGCGCAAAAGCATTGATATAGGCCTGGAAGATATCTTCGCTGCGGGTTTGCACAAGGCGCGAGAGCTGGTTCTTGTAGCGTTTGGTGAGCAGCTCCTGAATCGCAGCAGGCTCTTTGCCGGCGATTTTCAAGCGCAGGACTTCGTCCTTCACCCGTTTGCGCCAAAGTTCGTCCAGCTCGGCTGCGTTTTTCGCCCAGGGGGCTTTTTCCCGGTCCACTTCCAGGCTTTCATCGACACTGAAGTCGAAGCTGCCGATGCCTTTGTCGAGCAGGGCCAGGGCGAAGTCCAGGCGCTGCTTCAAACGGTCCAGATGACGTTTGTAAATGGTGAAGCCAGGGTCGAGGTCACCGCTTTTCAGCAGATCGTCGAATTGGTTGCGCCATTGGTCGAACTCTTTGATATCGGCTGCGGTGAAGTAGCTGCGTGCCGGGTCGAGCAGCTTCAGGTAGCTCTCGTAAATGATCACCGAGCGCTCATTATTCAGCGGTGGCTTGCTGTAATGATGACGCTTGAGCAGTTCCACCACATTGAGGCTGGCGATCACCTGCTCACGGTCGGGTTGCAGGCCGTCCCAGCTGTTGGCGGCGGTGGTACTCGCGGCCAGCGGCAAAGCACTGAGGCCGAGGAGCAGGACGAGAGCGGTGCTGGGGAGTAAGCGCTGCATGCTGAGTCGACGCGGGGGCAGTTGATAACGCATATTAGGCCGTCTTTGAGTGCGCCGGTTCAATTCGACCCCGGCGGCAAAATGCAAATAACCCGATGTGTACACCGGGCTCAGTCCAAACTCACTATGGAGGCAGCGTGAAGGCATTGCAAGGCGTTGAAGGACGTGTGGAATGGGCGCAACGGCCAAGCCCGGCGTGCGATGTAGGGCAAATTCGCATTCGGGTGGCGGCTGCGGGCCTCAATCGAGCCGATTTGTTGCAGCGCGCGGGTCTTTACCCGGCACCGCCAGGGGCTAGCGACATCCTCGGGCTGGAATGTTCCGGGGTGGTCAGCGAGGTTGGCGCCGGCAGTGCCTGGCAGGTTGGCGACCGGGTGTGCGCGCTGCTCGCTGGCGGCGGCATGGCCGAAGAAGTGGTGATCGATGCGCGGCATGCGCTGCCAGTGCCGGAAGGCCTGTCTCTGGCAGAGGCCGCGGCGTTGCCGGAGGTCTATGCCACCGCCTGGCTCAATCTGTTTCAACTGGCCGGGCTCAAACCGGGCGAAAAGGTGCTGTTGCATGCTGGCGCCAGTGGCGTCGGCTCGGCGGCTATCCAGTTGTGCAAAGCCTTCGGTAATCCCTGCTGGGTCAGCGTGGGCTCGGCCGCGCGGCTGGCCTATTGCGAGTCGCTGGGCGCCCAGGGCGGGGCCATTCGCGACGAAAGCCTGGAAAGCCTGCGTGATTTCGGCCCGTTCGATGTGATTCTCGATCCGGTCGGCGGCAACTATGCGGCGTTGAACCAGCAACTGTTGGCTCAGGAAGGGCGCTGGGTGTTGATCGGGCTGATGGGCGGCCGCGAGGCGTCGTTGGATCTGGCGGTGGTGTTGGCGAAGCGCCTGCAGCTCTGTGGCTCGACGTTGCGTAGCCGTGACGAGCAGTTCAAGGCCGATCTGCTCAGTGATCTCGGTCAGCATGTCTGGCCGCTGTTCGCCGAAGGGCGGCTCAAACCGCAGTTGGAGCGCAGCTTCGCTGCCGGCGATGCCGAAGCAGCCTTCGCGGCGCTGGCCAGCAATCAGGTGGCAGGCAAGGTGGTGCTGCTGTTGGATGAGTCGCTGACCTAGGTTCGGGCGGGCCGCGCAGGTTGAGGCGCTCAGCCACAACCTGCAGCCTTCGCCAGACATTGCATGAGCATGGAGCGATTTAGTAAACCAATCGTTACCATGCTTTCAATCAATAAGCTGTTTTGGACAGTTCGACCTAAGATCCCTCCTGTGAATTTTCCCACCCAGAAGGATTTAGCGAATGTCCCTGATCAACTCCGAAGTCAAACCGTTCAACGCCACTGCTTTCCACAACGGCAAGTTCGTTGCGGTTTCCGAAGCCGATCTTAAAGGCAAATGGTCCGTGGTGTTCTTCTACCCGGCCGACTTCACTTTCGTTTGCCCGACCGAACTGGGCGACCTGGCCGACAACTACGCCGAATTCCAGAAAATGGGCGTGGAAATCTACGGTGTGTCCACCGACACCCACTTTACCCACAAAGCCTGGCACGACACTTCTGAAACCATCGGCAAGATCCAGTACCCACTGATCGGCGACCCGACCCAGATCATTTCGCGCAACTTCGGCGTGTTGATCGAGGAAGCAGGCCTGGCTGACCGTGGCACCTTCGTGATCGACCCGGAAGGCAAGATCCAGATCGTTGAAATCAACGCCGGCGGTATCGGCCGCGACGCTTCCGAGCTGCTGCGCAAGGTCAAAGCCGCCCAGTACGTGGCTTCCCACCCGGGCGAAGTGTGCCCTGCCAAGTGGAAGGAAGGCGAAGCGACTCTGGCCCCGTCCCTCGATCTCGTCGGCAAAATCTAAACCACGACCTAAAAGTCGTATGCGCTGCGGGGTCACCACCTGGCCCCGCACTGCCCGAATGCCCGGGCGTGATCCGCTCGGGCATTTTTTTCTCTGAATTTCATGAAATAGGGATACCGCTATCATGTTGGACGCCAATCTTAAGACCCAGTTGAAGGCCTATCTGGAAAAGGTCACCCAGCCGTTCGAGATCGTCGCTTCCCTCGATGACAGCGACAAATCCCGTGAACTGAGCGGCCTGCTGCACGACATCGTCAGCCTGACCGACAAGATCACCCTGCGCGAGGACGGCAGCGACACCCGCAAGCCGTCCTTCTCGCTCAATCGCCCGGGGGCGGACATCAGCCTGCGTTTCGCCGGCATCCCCATGGGCCATGAATTCACCTCCCTGGTGCTGGCACTGCTGCAGGTCGGCGGCCACCCGTCCAAAACCGCTGCCGATGTGATCGAGCAGATCGAGGGCATCGAGGGCGAATTCAACTTCGAGACCTACTTCTCGCTGTCCTGCCAGAACTGCCCGGACGTGGTGCAGGCGCTGAACCTGATGGCCGTGCTCAACCCCAACATCCGCCACGTCGCCATCGACGGTGCGTTGTTTCAGGGTGAAGTCGAGCAGCGCCAGATCATGTCAGTACCGAGCATTTACCTGAACGGCGAACTGTTCGGCCAGGGCCGCATGGACGTGGAAGAAATCCTCGCCAAGATCGACACCGGCGCGTCCGCCCGCGATGCCGAGAAACTCAACGCCAAGCACGCCTTCGACGTACTGGTGGTCGGCGGCGGCCCGGCTGGTGCGGCGGCGGCGATTTATGCGGCCCGTAAAGGCATCCGCACCGGTGTTGCCGCCGAGCGTTTCGGCGGTCAGGTGCTGGACACTATGGCCATCGAGAACTTCATCTCGGTACAGGAAACCGAAGGGCCGAAACTGGCCCGCGCGCTGGAAGAGCACGTCAAGCAGTACGAGGTCGACATCATGAACCTGCAGCGTGCCAGCGCGCTGATCCCGGCCAAGGCCGCGGGCGAGTTGCACGAAGTGAAGTTCGAGAGCGGCGCCTCGCTGAAAGCCAAGACCGTGATCCTCGCCACCGGTGCGCGCTGGCGTGAAATGAACGTGCCCGGCGAGCAGCAATACCGCAACCGTGGCGTGGCCTATTGCCCGCATTGCGATGGCCCGCTGTTCAAGGGCAAGCGCGTGGCGGTGATCGGCGGTGGCAACTCCGGTGTCGAGGCGGCCATCGACCTGGCCGGTATCGTTGCCCATGTGACCCTGATCGAGTTCGACAGCCAGTTGCGTGCCGATGCGGTGTTGCAGCGCAAGCTGCACAGCCTGGCGAACGTCAAGGTGATCACCAGTGCGCTGACCAGCGAGGTCACAGGTGACGGGCAGAAGGTCAACGGCCTGGTCTACAAGGACCGCACCAGCGGCGAGTTGCATACCCTGGAGCTGGAAGGCATCTTCGTGCAGATCGGCCTGTTGCCCAACTCCGACTGGCTGAAAGGCACCGTGGAGCTGTCACCGCGCGGCGAGATCATTGTCGATGCGCGTGGCGAGACGTCGCTGCCGGGCATCTTCGCCGCCGGTGACGTGACCACTGTGCCGTACAAGCAGATCGTGATTGCCGTGGGTGAGGGCGCCAAGGCTTCGCTAAGCGCTTTCGACCACCTGATCCGCTCGGTCTGACCGGGCAGCATCACAGCCAAAAGCGGATAGCCTCAGGGTTATCCGCTTTTTATTTATGGGGCTGATTTTTGCCGGGAACAATCCTTTCTCACCGTCGATGTCAGGCTGCCAAACGCAGGAGCGGGCCATGCTCGCGATGCCCGTATTGCTGTTTCTGCGGGCATGGCTGAAGTCCGTCAGTGCCAGCTCAGAATCGGCCAGCCGGCCTGCTCGGCATGTTCACGCAACACCGGGTCGGGGTTGACCGCGTGGGGCTTGCTGACTTGTAACAGTAGCGGCAGGTCGTTGCGCGAGTCGGAGTAGAAGCTGGAGCCTTCCAGGGATTCCCCTTCGGCTTGCAGCCAGGCCTGCAAGCGCGTGACCTTACCTTCGCGGTAGGTCAGCACGCCCCGGGTTTTGCCGCTGTAGCCGCCGTGCTGCTCTTCCAGGTCGATGGCCAGCACTTCTTCGATGCCGAGCCGCTCGGCAATCGCGCTGACCAGAAAGTGCGCGGAGGCGGAGATCACCAGTAGCCGATCGCCGGCCTTGCGATGCTTGGCCAGGCAGGTGCAGGCGTCGCTGTAGATCAGTGGCTCGATCACATCCTCGACGAAGGGGGCGACCACAAAGGCCACTTCTTCGGCGGTGCGCCCGACCAGCGGGCTCAGGCTGAAGGCCATGTAGTCCTCCATCGCCAGTTTGCCTTCGGCATAAGCGGCCATCAGCTCGGCATCGCGGCGTAGAAAGGATTCGCCGTCGACCCAGCCGAGTTCGGCCATGTGCCGGCTCCACAAACTGGCGCAGTCGCCGTCGATCAGGGTTTCGTCCAGGTCGAAGATTGCCAGGGCCATCACGCCACCTCGCGTATAGCGGCAGGGTCGATTGACAGGCCAAGGCGTTGGCCAGCGTTGTGCATGTCGTCGGCCGAGCGATTCAGCACGTCGACCATCAGTTCAACCCCTCGGGCCTCGACACGGTAGCGAATCACGTTGCCGAGCAGGCTGTGACTGCGGATTTCGGCTTCGATGTCGCCGCTGCCGCCCAATCGGATAGCTTCCGGGCGGATGGCGATGCGGCTGGTCACCGGACGTAGCAGCAAACGGCTGGCCGCCGCGGCGTCGAGCAGGTTGTAGTTGCCGATAAAACCCGCGGCGAACAGATCGGCCGGCGCGGTGTAGAGGGTTTCGGCGTCGCCGCTCTGGACGATGCGGCCCTGGTTCATCAGGAAAATCCGGTCGGACATGACCAGGGCTTCTTCCTGGTCGTGGGTGACGAAGATGGTGGTTAGGCCAAGCTCGCGCTGGATCTGCCGAATCTCTTCGCGCAGGTGTTTGCGAATCCGCGCATCCAGCGCCGACAGCGGCTCATCGAGCAGCAGCAGGCGTGGCCGGGTGACCAGCGAGCGGGCCAGGGCCACGCGCTGGCACTGGCCGCCGGACAGTTGATGCGGGTAGCGGTTGGCGAAGTCACCGAGCTCGACCAGCCCGAGCACTTCGTCGACGCGCTTTTGCGCAGCGCTGCCGGCGACTTTCTGCATGCGCAGGCCGAAGGCGATGTTCTGCTGCACGGTCATATTGGGGAACAGCGCGTAGCTCTGGAACACCATGCCGATGCCGCGTTTCTGCGGCGAGAGCGGTACCAGGTCCTGGTCGTCGAGCAGGATCTTGCCGCCGTTGACTTCGGTCAGGCCGGCGATGCAGCGCAGCAGGGTGGATTTGCCGCAACCGGACGGACCGAGCAGGGTGACGAACTCGCCCTTGCCGATTTCGCAGTTGATGTCGCTGAAAATCGAGGTGGCGGCGTAGTGCTTGTGCAGCCCTTGGATGGAAAGAAAACTCATGAATTATCCTTGTTCAGCCGATTCGCCGCCCAGGTGAAGACCAGTACGAAGAAGAAGTAGGAAATCACCAGCGCACTGTTGAAATGGCCGCTGCTGTTTTTCATGTTGTTCAGGTAGACCTGCAGGGTTTCGTAGCGGGTGCCGACCAGCAGGTTGGCGAAGACGAACTCGCCGAACAGGAACGAGAACGACAGGAACAGCGAGACCATCAGGCCCTTGCGCAGGTTCGGCAGCACCACCAGCAGGGCGGCTTTCCAGGTGCTGGCGCCGAGCAGGTGGGCGGCGTCCATCAGATCCGGCAGGTTGATCGCCTGCAGGTTGTTGGTGATCGCCCGGTACATGAACGGCAAGGCCACGGTGAAGTAGCAGCCGATCAGAATCCAGGGTGTGCCGACCATGGCCAGCGGGCCGGAGCCATAGATTTGCAGCAGGCCCACGGACGACACCACCGGCGGCACCGCGAAGGGCAGCAGGATGAGGATGTTCATCAGCGCGTCGAGCTTGGGGAAGTGGTAATGCACCACGAACAGCAGCGGCAGGATCAGCAGCACCGAGAACAGCAGGGCAGCGACGCAGACCAGCAGCGACTGGCCGAAGGCGGCGAGAAAACGCGCATCGCTCCACAGCGCCAGGTACCACTTGAAGGTCAGGCCGGCCGGCAGGATGGTGGCCGACCAACTGGTGGACAGCGAGTAGAGCAGGGTGCCGGCCAGCGGCAGGAGCAGAATCAGGAATAGCAGCCAGACCACCGTGCGGTGGTAGAGGCCGACGGCTTCAATGCGCGACATGGTAGCTCCTCTTCAGCAGCCACTGGTGGGCGGCGGTGATCACCACCATCAACCCCACCAGCACCATCGCCAGGGCACTGGCCAGGTTCGGGTCGAGGGAAATGTCGCCGGCGACCATCGCCGCGATGCGGATCGGCAGCACGTTGAAGTTGCCGGTGGTCAGGGCATAGACGGTGGCGTAGGCGCCCAGCGCGTTGGCCAGCAGGATGATGAAGGTGCCGAGCAGCGCCGGGGTCAGCACCGGCAGGCCGATATGCCGCCAGAACTGCCAGGTGCCGGCGCCGAGCAGCTCGGCCGACTCGCGCCAGTCTTCGCGCAGGGCGTCGAAGGCCGGGTAGAGCAGCAGCACGCCGAGGGGAATCTGGAAGTAGGTGTAGAGCACGATCAGCCCGGTCTTGGAATACAGGTTGAAGTCGTCGATCACGCCGCTCTGCTTGAGCAGGATGGTCAACGCGCCGTTGAAGCCGAGGATGATGATGAAGGCGAAGGCCAGCGGCACCCCGGCGAAGTTGCTGGTCATGTTGGAGAAGGCCATGACGAAGTCGCGCAGCTTGCTGTCCACCTTGCGCAGCGAATAGCTGCCGAGGATGGCGATGAGGATGCCGATCAGGCTCGACCAGAAGGAGATCTGCAGGCTGTGCTTGATCGCCTGCAGGTAGAACTTCGAGCTGAAGACCTTGGCGTAGTTGCCCAGGCCCCAGCCGTCGGCGCTGTTCAGGCTGTTGATCGCCACCCAGGCTAGCGGTGCGATCTGGAAAGCGATGAAAAAAATGGCAAAGGGCAGCAGGCAGAGCAGGGCCAACCATTTGCCACGGGTGACTGAATTCACTTCAACAGCTCCCGGCATACAGGTTTGTCGTGGGGCACGCCGAGCAGCTCGCAAATGGTGCCGCACAGTTCGGTCTGCTTCGGCTGGGCCAGGCTGTCGAGGCTGAAGGCGTCGCCAATCACGAACAGCGGCACCTCACGCTCCTCGGCGAGCAGGCCGTTGTGCGAGCGATCGTTGTTCATGCCGTGGTCGGCGGTCACCAGCACCTGGTAGCCAGCGTCGAGCCAGCGTTGCAGGTATTCGGCCAGGATGATGTCGGCGATCCGCGCGCTGTTGCGGTATTGCGGCGTATCGAGGCCGTGCTTGTGGCCGGCATCGTCGATGTTCATCGGGTGCACCAGGAGAAAATCCGGGGCATGACGCAGGCGCAGGCTTTCCGCGTCGGCGAACAGGTGCGAATCCGGGTAGTGGTCAGCGTAGTAGAAGTGTCCATGCTGGATCGGCAGTTCCGGCGCGTCGGTATGGCGGTCGCGGGCGGCATTGAACGGCGAGCGGTTGTACAGCTCGCTGACCCAGTGATAGGCCGCCGCCGCAGTCGTGCGCCCGGCAGCGCTGGCGTAATGGAAGATGCTGCGCTGGTTGGACAGGCGCGAGACATCGTTATGCACGATGCCGCTCTCGATCGGCGCAATGCCGGTGAGGATGCATTCGTAGAGCGGACGGGAGAGTGCCGGCAGCTCGCATTCGAGCTTGTACAGCGCGGCCCGGCCCGCACCGCAGTAGGCCTGAAGGTGGCCCAGCGCATGCTGGGCCACCCCATGGTTCAGGCCATCCAGCAGAACCAGGATGACGTTGTGTTTCATAACACGTGTACCTTGCTTTTCGTGGGGCGCCGGCCATGCGGCCGGCGCTTGGAACCTGCCCCGCCGTGGGGCAGATGCCTGGGCACGCTGTTATTCCATATTGATGATGACGTGTTCCTGCCACAGACCCGGCAGGGCCTTGGAGGTCGCTTCCCAGGCCTTGGCGTCCTTGATCGGCTGGACCTTGGCGTATTGCGCGTTCGGCAGCAACTTGGCCTGTACGTCGGCCGGCAGGGTCAGGTGCTCGGCACGGATCGGACGGGCATTACCCTTGGCCAGGTTGATCTGGCCGGCATCGCTGAGGATGTACTCGCGGGCCAGCTTGGCCGCGTTGGGGTTCTTGGCGTATTTGTTGATGATGGTGGTGTAGCCGGAGATCACCGAACCATCGGAGGGGATCAGCACGTCGAAGCGACTCGGGTCGATCTGATCACGGTAACTCAGGCCGTTGAAGTCCCAGACGATGCCGACTTCGACTTCACCCTTCTCCAGGGTCTGGATGGTCGGGTTGGACAGCGACAAACGGCCCTGTTCGGCGATCTTGGCGAACAGATCGAGGCCCGGCTGGATGTTCTTCTCGTCACCACCTTTGGCGATGGCCGCGGCCAGCACGCCGTTCACCGCTTGAGCCGCGGCGCTGACATCGCCGATGGCGACCTTGTACGTGCCTTTCTCCAGGTCAGCCCAGGATTTCGGCGACTCTTTCACCAGTTGCTTGTTGATGATGAAGGCGATGGAGCCGGTGTAAGCCAGCATCCAATGGCCGTCGACATCCTTGGCCCAGGCCGGGATCTGTTCCCAGGTGCTCGGCTTGTAGGGCAGCGTTACGCCCTGTTGCACGGCGATAGGGCCGAACGCTGCACCCACGTCGCCGATGTCGGCGGTGGCGTTGTCTTTCTCGGCGGCGAACTTGGCGATTTCCTGCGCCGAGCTCATGTCGGTGTCCAGGTGCTTGAGGCCGTAGAGCTTGTTCAGGTCGACCCAGGTGTCTTTCCAGTTGGCCCAGCTATCGGGCATGCCCACGCTGTTGACCGCGCCTTCGGCGCGGGCCGCTTTTTCCAGGCCTTTGAGGTCTGAGTCCGCCGCCATGGCCGCGTTGGCCAGGGCAATGGTCGATCCTAAGAGTGAAGCTAGCAACAGGCGTTTCATTCGACGCTCCTTCGTTGTGAAAGTGTTGGTCTAGATCAGCAATAGCCAAGCCAAGTTAGCCTGATTGAATGACAGTTTTGTGTCGACAACGCTATGGTCGCGCCGCGCATGGCCAAGCCAAGGTGCGCGCTAAACAAGCGTAGACCATGGTTAAGTAGCTGATTTATCAGCCGTAGATTAATTTTCTGCGTGACTTGCCGCCCGCAAATACAGCTGAATGTCATCCAATAGTCATCTAGGCTGCCTAGGATCATCGTTCTATCACTGGCTCTCACCGAGCCGATCCAGGCCCTGAAGCGGGGCTGGACTAGTCCAGAAGGGGCAAGAACTGATGCGAGATGAAGCACCCCGCGCGGTGACGGCCATCTGTCGCGCGCTGGAAGAGCAGATTGAGCACGGCTTGTTGTCGTCAGGCAGCAAGTTGCCGGCTGAGCGCAAACTCAGCGAGCTGTTCGCTACCACGCGGATCACCCTGCGTGAGGCGTTGGGGCAACTGGAGGCCCAGGGCCTGATCTATCGGGAAGAGCGTCGCGGCTGGTTTGTCTCGCCCGCGCGGTTGGCGTACAACCCACTGGTGCGCAGCCACTTCCATGCGATGGTCGGTGAACAGGGGCGAGAGCCTGCTACCGAGGTCTTGTCGGCGCGCCTGCAACCAGCCTCGGCGGCCATCTGCGACCTGCTGGAATTGCCGGCGCTGTCCAGCGTGATACAAATCCGCCGGGCGCGGCGGATCGATGGGCGGCTGGTGCTGTATGTCGAGCACTACCTCAATCCGGCGTATTTTCCCGAGATTCTGAGCTTCGACCTGACCCGCTCGCTGACCGAACTGTACGCGCAGCAGTACGATATCTTCTATGGGCGGGTGCGTTTCGACATGGTGCCGACCGCATTGCACGTGGATGGCGCGGCAGCCCTCAAAGTTTCGCTCGGCAGTCCGGCGCTGCGCATCACCCGGATCAACCGGGACCAGCACGGCCGGCTGATCGACTGCGACATCGAGTACTGGCGGCACGACGCCATCCATGTGAGCGTCGAAGTGCCGGAATAGACCTGCGCTTGTTTAGGCGCCAGCGCTGCTGGCGATCCCGGGAATAGAGCAGGACGCAAGCAGTTCTTTGCTGGGTGCGATTTACCGCACCCAGATCGTTCAGCGAAGACACCATGGTGCGGTAAACCGCGCCCTACGCGGCTACCCCTGCTTGGCTCGCTGCCCGGAACTCCAGCGTCTCCCCATCCAGTGGCACTCTCAATCTCTCCCCCAGTTGCCGCTGGGCGGCTTCGCGCAGCAGCTCGCTGCGGGTCACCGGGCAATGGTCGAGGGCCTCCAGATGGTTGGCCACGACTATGCCCTTGCTTAGTCGGAGTGCGCTGAGAATGTCCGCTTTGCCCATGATGATGGGGCTGCCGATATCGAGCGCCGCGCCGCCGGCCGGCAGCACGCTGACCTCCGGCGCCAGTACGCTCAGGCAATGGCGTACCTCGTCGGTGAGTAGGGTATCGCCGGCTATGTAGAGGCTGGGCTCGCCCGGAATCTGGATGAAGTAGCCATGCCCATGGGCCATCAAGCTGCCGATAAAACCTTCGCCGTGCAGGCAGGGAATCGGCTGGATGCTGCCGCCAAAGAAGGGGCTGAGCGACTGCTCGGGCAGCGCCTGGTGGACATTGAGCCGAAGCTTGCGCAAATAGTCCGCGTCCTCCGCCATGCAGATTACCGGCAGCTTGTGCTCGCGCAGCCAACGGACAGCGGCGCGGTCGAGGTGGTCGAAGTGGCCTTTCTGGCAGTGGGTAATCAGGCAGTGGGTCACCTGGTCCAGCAGCTCGGAGGCGTTGTCCGGTAGCTCGACCAGCGGGTTGCGCCGGCGGTTGACGGTCAGCCATTTGAGCGAGGGTATTTGGCCCTGGTCCGCCAGCATGGGGTCGACCAGCAGGTGGACATCGCCGAATTCGACGATAAGGGTGGCATTGCGCAGCTGGGTGATTTGCATGGTGAGCTCCGGGATAAGTGTCGCCATTGTAAAAATCCCCCGGTCACGCGAGGATGGCAGGAATTGCCATAAAACGGACATTTCATGACAATCCAGAAAATAGGCTTGCTGCTTTATCCCGGGTGCATGCCGGCCGGCTTATTTGCCTTTGCCGACCTCCTGCTCTCGGCCAATCGCCGGGTCGGCGAGCGGTGCTTTGAAGTGTGCTGGGTAGGGCTGGATAGCGAACCGGTCGAGTGTGTTCATGGCATGCGCCTGCAGCCGGACACCGCACTGGCCGAGGCGGGCTGCACGGCCTTGCTGATCCCCGGGCTCTGGGCGGATTCGGAGGCCAAGATGGCGCGTGTGCTGGAAAGCAACCGTGGGCTGGTTCGCATCCTGGCCCAACTGGACCGCAAGACCCAGCTGTGGAGCTATTGCACGGGAGTGTGCCTGCTGGCCCAGAGCGGGCGTTTGAGCGGCGAGGCGGCGACCGCCACCTGGTGGCTGGCGGACAGCCTGCAGGCGCGATTTCCTCAGGTGAATTGGCAATTTCAACAGACCCAGGTGTTCAATCGTCTGACCGCCACGGCCTCCGGCGCCAGCGGCTACTTGCTGATCGCCAAGGCGCTGATCGAGGGCCAGCTGGGCGCGGGGGTCTATCGCGATATTGCCAAGCTGATGGTGCTGCCGCGGCCCGAGCCGGCCGCTCCGGTTTTTAGCGCCATCAGTCTGATGGAGCAGGCTGACCCGCTGTTGCGCAAGCTGCATCTGCTGGTGGAAAAGCGGCCGGCGCAACAGCTCAACGTGCAGCAGTTGGCGGATGAGCTGGCCGTGACGGCGCGTACCCTGGCGCGCAGGATCAAGGCGCTGACGGGCAATGCCGTGGCTGACCAGATACGCCTGATAAAACTCAACCAGGCCGGCGAGCGGCTGATCCTGACCTCCGATTCGATCAGTCTGATCAGCGATAGTCTGGGCTTCAGCGACGAGTCGAGCTTTCGCCGCACCTTCAAGCGCGTCACCGGGCAAACGCCGGTGGCCTATCGTCAGCAGTTCAAGCTGTAGTTCATTGTAAGGGGCCGTTTATCGCGCCAACGCCGCTCGGCAGGAGCGCAATGCAGCGGTAAACCGCACCCACAGGCACCGGTCACAGGGCTGTGACAGTGAGGGCGTCAGTCGCTCAGAACAGTTCGGCGCCGTAGAACGCCGTCAGCACCTTGACCAGGTGCGCCAGGTCATGGCTGCCGGCCAGTTCGCGGATCGAGTGCATGGCAAAGGTCGGCAGGCCGATATCCACCGTGCGTACACCGAGCTGGCCGGCGGTGAGCGGGCCGGTGGTCGAGCCGCAGCCCATGTCGCTACGCACCACAAAGCTCTGCACCGGTACTTCTTCGGCCAGGCACAGGTGGCGGAAGAAGCCGGCGGTTTCGCTGCTGGTGGCGTAACGCTGGTTGCTGTTGACCTTGATCACCGGCCCAGCGTTGAGTTTCGGGCCGTGGTTGGCGTCGTGCTTGTCGGCGTAGTTCGGGTGCACGCCGTGGGCGTTGTCGGCGGAAACCAGCAGGGACTTCTGGATGATCCGCACAAAGGCATCGCCTGCGGGCAGCAGGCGCCGTAGCACTTGCTCGAGCATCGGGCCATCGGCGCCACAGGCCGAGCAGGAGCCTACTTCCTCATGGTCGGTGCAGATCAGTACGCAGGTTTCGTCGCCCGTGTGGCCGAGCAGTGCCTGCAGACCGGCGTAGCAGGACAGCAGGTTGTCCAGGCGCGCACCGGCGATGAAGTCGCCGTTCAGGCCGATCACTGCCGCCCCTTGGGTGTCGTAGAAGCTCAGTTCGTAGTCCAGCACCGCATCGGCGTTGAGGCCATGCTCGCGGCTCAACTGATCGGCCAGCAGGGCGCGGAAGTCATAACGCTCGTCACCGGCGACCTGGGCCAGAATCGGCGGCAGCTCGTTCTGCGCATTGATCGCCCAGCCCTGGTTGGCTTCGCGATTGAGGTGGATTGCCAGGTTGGGGATGACCGCGATGGGCAGTTGGAAGTCGATCAGCTGGCTTTCGACCTTGCCGTCGCGGCGGAAGGTGACCCGCCCGGCGAGCGACAGGTCGCGGTCGAACCAGGGCGCGAGCAGGGCGCCGCCGTAGACTTCGACCCCCAGTTGCAGGAAGCCTTGGCGCTGCAGTTCTGGTTGCGGTTTCACCCGCAGGCAGGGGCTGTCGGTGTGGGCGCCAACCAGACGAAGGCCGCCTTCCAAGGGCGGGCGCTTGCCGAGTTGGATGGCGATGATCGAGGAGTCGTTGCGCGTCACGTAGTAACGGCCGCCGGCTTCGGTGGCCCAGGGCTCGCGTTCGTCCAACGCTACAAAACCCGCGGCTTCCAGGCGCTGAACCAGGCTGGCGGTGGCGTGGAAAGGGGTGGGCGAGGTCCTGAGAAAGTCGATCAGGCCTTGATTCAATTCTTCGCGCATAGGGCACTCCAGGCGGCAATGCCGGCAGTTTACCGTATTGACCGGGGCGATTGGACGGCGGCGCGCTGGCGGGGGCCAAATGCGCCGCCGTCGAACGGCGATCTTCGAGCAGGGTGGATCTGGATGGTTTTCAGAACGGCGCCGGGCATTCGAAGCGCAGGCGTTCGCCGCTTTGCGGATGGCTGAAAGCGAGCATGCTGGCGTGCAGGCACAGGCGCCCATAGGCGGCGAGGGCTTGCTCATGGGCGTACAGCCCGTCGCCGAGCAGCGGATGGCCGATCGAGAGCATGTGCACCCGCAATTGGTGCGAGCGGCCGGTGATCGGCGTCAATTCGACACGGCTGTAGTGGCCGCAGCGTTCCAGTACCCGCCAGAAGGTCAGGGCATGCCGGCCCTGTTCGTGGTCGACCACATGGCGCGGTTTGGTCGGCGGGTCGTAGCGCAGCGGCAGTTCGATCCGGCCGCTGTCCAGCTCCGGTTCGCCCCAGCACAGCGCGGTGTAGGCTTTTTCCGTCTCGCGGTCGTGGAATTGCCGTGACAGTTCGCGGTGGCTGTCGGCATCGCGGGCCAGCAGGATCAGGCCGGAGGTTTCCCAATCCAGGCGATGGACGATGCGCGCTTCGGGAAAGCCGTTTTCCTGCAGGCGGGTGATCAGGCAGTCCTTGTTGTCATCGGCGCGGCCAGGCACCGAGAGCAGCAGGGTCGGCTTGTTGATCACCAGGACGGCGGCGTCCTGGTGGATGATTTCAATCTGGCTGAGCGGCATGGGCGTTTGCGCTGTGCTGAGGGCGGGAAGTGCTTGTATGGGAGCGGTTTCAGCCGCGAAGCCTGGCAAGAGCGAATCGCGGCTGAAGCCGCTCCCACGGGTATTTGGCTGTTGCTAATGAAATGGCGGCCATTAAGGCCGCCATGTTCAGCGCGCTATCGTGAAGGCTGAGGCTTTCAGCGATCCGGCAGGGTGATGTTGAGTTCCAGAATCGAGCAGCTGCCCTGGTTCTCCAGTGCGACATGTACTTGATCTGAATCGATGTTTACGTATTTGCGAATGACCTCGACCAATTCCTGCTGCAAGGCAGGCAGGTAGTCAGGCTTGCTGCGTTGACCGCGCTCGTGGGCGACGATGATCTGCAGGCGCTCTTTCGCAATGGACGCAGTGGATTCCTTCTTACGTTCACGAAAGAAGTCGAAAATATTCATTAGCGTGCTCCGAATAGGCGTTGCAGGAGGCCTTTCTTCTGCACATCCAAGAACCGATGCCCCACTTCCTTGCCGAGCAGGCGATCGACGGCATCGCTATAGGCTTGGCCAGCGTCACTTTGGTCGTCGAGGATCACCGGTACGCCTTGGTTGGACGCTTTCAGTACCGCTTGCGACTCCGGGATTACGCCAAGCAGGCGGATGGCGAGGATTTCCTCGACGTCTTCCACGCCGAGCATTTCACCCTTGGTCACGCGCTCCGGGTTGTAACGGGTCAGCAGCAGGTGCTCTTTGATGGGTTCGTCGCCTTTCTCGGCGCGGCGCGATTTGCTCGCCAGCAGGCCGAGCATGCGGTCGGAGTCGCGTACGGACGAGACTTCCGGGTTGGTCACGACAATCGCTTCATCGGCGAAGTACATGGCCAGATGCGCACCTTTTTCGATCCCGGCCGGCGAGTCGCAGACCACGAATTCGAAGGTTTCGCGCAGTTCATTGATGATTTTTTCTACGCCTTCCTGGGTCAGCGCGTCTTTATCGCGCGTCTGGCTGGCGGCCAGGACATAGAGGTTTTCCAGGCGTTTGTCCTTGATCAGGGCCTGGGTGAGGGTCGCTTCGCCGTTGACGACGTTGACGAAGTCATACACCACGCGGCGTTCGCAGCCCATGATCAGGTCGAGGTTACGCAGGCCGACGTCAAAGTCGACGATGACAGTTCTGTGCCCGCGAAGGGCAAGGCCGGTACCGATGGCGGCGCTGGTGGTGGTTTTACCCACGCCACCCTTGCCGGAAGTGACTACGATGATCTTGGCCAAGGTGATTCACCCCAAATGTAAATAAAATCAGGAACTTATAAGCCGTACTGCGGCTGTGCGAATTCCCGTAAGGCCCCTGTGGGCTTAACTTAAAAATCTGCGGCAGTATCCGTTAAAGACGGGTGATGTTCAACATGTCGCCCGACAGGCTGACATGTACGGCATCGCCCCACAACGGATCGCGCCGGAGGTCTTCCGAGACCTTGTATTGGCCGGCAATCGAGAGCATTTCGGCGCCCATCTGCTGGCAAAAAATTCGTGCTTTGGTATCGCCTTTGACGCCGGCCAGTGCCCGGCCGCGCATGGGGGCGTAAACATGGATGTTGCCGTCGGCGAGAAGTTCCGCGCCGGCGCTGACCGGTGCCAGCACGATCAGGTCGCCGCCTTGGGCATAGACCTGCTGGCCACCGCGTACCGGGGTGGTGATGACTTTGGTCGGTCTGGCGATCGGTTCGGCGGGTTTTTCCGCTTTTTTCCGCGCGGCAATACTTTCGACCGGCTCGACCAGCCGTTCGCGCGCACCGGAGGGCGGCAGGACGGGCAGGTCGAGGGCGGTGGCGGCGGCGATGTCTTCCTCGCGGCTGGCGCGGATGGCCAGGGTGCGCAGGCCGTGGCGACGGCAGACGGCCATCAGTGCGCCGAGGTCGAGCAGCCCTTCGGCATCCGGCAGTTTGTCCACAGCCAGCACCAGCGGGGTGTTGCTGAAGAAGTTTGGCGCCTGGGCAACCTTTTCCGCCAGTTGCAGTTCGAGGCGGTCGAGGTCGTTGTGCGCCAGTTCCAGCACCGTGATGGCGAGCATGCTGCCCTTGAGCTGGAACACGGGGTCTTGGTTGAGAAGATCGGCTTGGCTCATGGTGTGCCTGGTGGCCTTAGGTAGTCTGCTGAGGGCGGAATTAGTCGGGACTTATAGCGAGAACGCGGTTGGGCCGCAAGCCGAGCGGACTCCTGTAGAATGCGCGGCCTTGTTGATTGTCCGGAATTCGAGATGGATCGTCCGCGTTTTCGTGCCCATTTTCTCCACCCGCGTTACTGGTTGCTGTGGCTGGGCCTTGGTTTGCTCTGGCTGATTACCCAATTGCCCTATGCGCTGTTGCTCAAGTGTGGGCGCGGCCTGGGCGCATTGATGTACCGGGTGGCGAGTTCGCGTCGGCAGATTGCCGCACGCAATTTGCAGCTGTGCTTTCCAGAGCTGTCAGCGGTTGAGCGTAAGCGTTTGTTGAAAGAAAACTTCACCTCTACCGGCATCGCTTTCTTCGAGACAGCGATGAGTTGGTGGTGGTCCAAGAAGCGTCTGGCGCCATTGGGGCATATCGAAGGGTTGGAGCACTTGAAGCAGGCTCAGGCGGATGGACAGGGCGTGATTATGGTCGCTGTGCATTTCACCACGCTGGAAATGGGCGCCGCGATCCTTGGTCAACAACACACCATCGATGGCATGTATCGCGAGCACAAAAACCCACTGTTCGATTTCGTCCAACGGCGTGGCCGTGAGCGCCACAACCTGGATGCCACGGCCATTGAACGGGATGATGTGCGCGCCATGATCAAGGTGCTGCGTGCGGGGCGGGCCATCTGGTATGCGCCTGATCAGGACTACGGCCCCAAACAGAGCGTGTTCGTGCCGTTGTTCGGGATCGTCGCTGCGACCGTCACCGCGACGACCAAGTTCGCTCGGCTCGGCAAGGCGCGCGTGGTGCCCTTTACTCAGAAGCGTCTTGAGGGCGGTGCAGGTTATAGCCTGGTGATCCATCCGCCGTTCGAGGATTTTCCCGGGGAGAGCGAGGAGGCCGATTGCCTGCGCATCAACCAATGGGTCGAGGGCGTCATTCGCGAATGCCCCGAGCAATACCTGTGGGCGCACCGCCGCTTCAAGACGCGACCGCCGGGTGAGCCCAAGTTATACAAAAAGCACGCTTAACAGGCCGCTCCTATAATCGGCCAAATAATTTGAGAGAGCGCCGATGAATCAAGCCGAACGCCCTGCCAAACCGGTCACCGGGCTGATTCTCTCTGGCGGCGGTGCCAGGGCGGCCTATCAGGTCGGGGTGTTGGCGGCGATTGCCGACCTGCTGCCGGATGCCACGCAGAATCCTTTTCCAGTGATAGTCGGCACCTCCGCCGGTGCGATCAATGCCGTGGGGCTTGCCTGTGGCGCGTTGCATTTCACCGAGGCGATCCGCCGGCTGACCCAGGTGTGGCAAGGCTTCCATACCCATCAGGTGTATCGCAGCGACCTCCCTGGCGTACTGCGCCAGGCCTATCGTTTTCTCGCCCATAGCTTGCTCGGTCTGGGCAAGGATTTGCCCGTCGCGCTGCTCGACAGTGCGCCGCTGCGTGAGTTGCTGGAGCGGGAGATGGACTTTTCCGGGATTGCGGCGGCGGTGCGGGCGCGTCAGCTGCGCGCGGTAGCGGTGACGGCATTCGGTTATGAGTCCGGCCAGGCGGTGACCTTCTATCAGGGGCGCGCGACCATCGATCCCTGGTTTCGCCATCGCCGGGTAGGCGTACCCACCCGGCTGAAGCTCGAGCACCTGCTCGCCAGCGCGTCGATCCCGTTGATTTTTCCGCCGGTGAAGATCAATCGCGAATACTTTGGCGACGGTGCGGTGCGCCAGTCAGCGCCGATCAGCCCGGCGCTGCACCTGGGCGCCACCCGCGTGCTGGTGGTCGGGGTCAGCGGTAATGCGCAGAATGGCGATGCCAATCAGGTCATCGTCAGGCCACAAAGCGGGCGCCCACCCAGCCTGGCGCAGATCAGCGGCCATATGCTCAACAGCACCTTTATCGACAGCCTGGAAGGCGACATCGAGCTGCTCGAGCGGCTCAACCAGATGACTCGTTTGCTGCCCGCTTCGCTGCCATCGCGCAGTTTGGCGCTCAAACCCGTGGAGGTGCTGGTGATCGCCCCGAGCCAGCCGCTGGATCAGATTGCCGCGCGCCATCGTCACGAGTTGCCGAGGGCGCTGCGGATGTTCCTGCGCGGGCCCGGGGCCACCAAGGCCAGCGGAGCCGGGGTGCTCAGCTATCTGCTGTTCGAACCGGGTTACTGCAATGAGCTGATCGAGTTGGGTTACCAGGACGCCATGGCGCAAAAGGCGGCGCTGGTGCGCTTCCTCGACCTGGAACAACTGGCAATGCTCAGCCCGTAAGCCGCCCTGCGGATATCAGCCCAGCAAGCGTTTGAGCAAGGGCCTATTCGGCGATTTGCAGCTTGCGTGCTTCGGTGTAGACGTAGCGGATTTTGTCGTACTCGAACGGTGAGTTGGTCTGGCCGTAGCGGAAATTGGTGGTGTGGCGCTTGTCGACCGCGCGCAGCACGATGATTTCCGGGTGGTTGCTGCTGACTTCGGCAACGTTGAGGAAGTTGATCTGACTCTCCACGCTGAAATCCGCCACCAATCCGCCGGTATCGCGCAGGTTGGACGGGCCGAGGACCGGCAGCATCAGGTAGGGGCCCGCAGGCACGCCATAGAAACCCAAGGTCTGGCCGAAGTCTTCAGTCTGTTTGGGCAGGCCCATCAGGGTGGCGGGGTCCCACAGGCCGGCGACCCCCAGTGTGGTGTTGAGCAGCAACCGTCCGGTGGTTTCCATCGAGCGCTGGCCCTTGAACTGCAACAGGCTGTTGAGCAGGTTGGGGATATCGCCGAGGTTGCTGAAGAAATTGCTTACCCCGCTGCGCAGGAAGCCGGGCGTGATGTAGCGGTAACCGTTGACCACGGGCAGAAATACCCATTCATCGAACCGGTAGTTGAAGTGGTAGACCCGTCGGTTCCAAGACTCCAATGGGTCGTAGACGTTCAGGGCCCCGAAGCTCGAACGCTCGAATTCACGCTGGTCGAGGCCGGGGTTGAATTTCAGCGTTTGCAGGGGCTGGGTGAATCCATCCTGATCAGGTGTCTGTTCAGCGTGGGCCAAGTGGCTGGCGAGCAGCAAGGCAAGCAGGAAGAGGGGCTTAGCCACGGAAGAACTCCAGCATAGCGGCGCTGTTGACGCGGTAGTTGATGTTGCCGCAGTGCCCGCCATGGGGGTAGACAGTCAGGCGGTCGCCTAGGGTGCGACGCAGGAAGCCGAGGTCGCCAGGGCCGAGGATCACATCATCGGCGTTGTGCATCACGGCGATCTTGCTGCTGGTTTTCAGGTAGTCCTCCAGGGCGTAGAGGCTGACCTGGTCGATCAGCTGCAGCAGGCTGCCGCCATCGGTGCGCGCACGCCAGGTGGGTATCAACTGCTCGCGGATGTAGCAGTCGAAGTCGCACAGCAATGCCCGCTTGAGGAATGGCGTGAGGCTGGTGCCTTCGCTGATCGGATACTGCGGCGGGATGATCAGGCCGCGGCGGTTGATCAGGTCGGAGGTGAAGGCGATGTCCGCCGAGGAGAAACGGAACGAGGTGCCAATGAGCATGGCCATTTGCTCGTTGGACAAATGCTGCTTGGACTGCTGG
Organism: Pseudomonas sp. KH_027; assembly: GCF_057838565.1. Lineage (NCBI taxonomy): Bacteria > Pseudomonadati > Pseudomonadota > Gammaproteobacteria > Pseudomonadales > Pseudomonadaceae > Pseudomonas > Pseudomonas sp. KH_027. The sequence continues at coordinate 3,124,696 of NZ_CM174470.1, read as the reverse complement.
AAGTCGAAAAGCAGGGCATCGTTGAGGTCGATATAGCCTTTCTGCTGGAAGTAACGGGTCAGCTTGCCGAGCACCAGGTCATAGAAGGTGGTGCTGTTATTGATGCCCTTGACCTCGGTTTGCACCAGTCGGTCGAGGTTAGTGATCGAGGTGTAGAGGTTCACTGGCGGGTTGAGCAGCAGCACTTTCTTGAAGTTGAAGCTGCGCCGGGTTTCATCGAGCTTGCTGACGAAGGCCGCGTCAAGGGCGCCGAGGCTGTAACCGGTGAGGTTGAAGTCGGTGATCTCGAGCTTCGGATGCTGGGCGCGAACGGCCTGCATGACCCGGTACAGATCGTCGGCGTCTTCCGCCGAGACGCCCGGGGTGGCATGGCGCGAAGCCGCCACCATGAAGTCATAGCTGGTCGGTGAGGACAGTTGCACCACGTGGTAGCCGGCGCCGTAGAAGAGTTTCTTCAAGTATTCGGTCAGGCTGCTGGAGTAGTGCGCGCCAGTGCCGGCGATGATGAAGATCAGCGGCGCCGGGCCTTTCTGTTCCGCCAGGCGATAGCGCAGCGTGGTCACCGGCCAGAAGTTCTCCGGTAACTCGAACTCGCGTTCAGGGTGCAGTTTAAGGTCGTAGTCGGCTTGGTCGATATCGGCATCGGCCGGCAGGTCCGGGCGCAGCTCCGGCGGGGTGGTGGCGATGGTCGCTTCGAACGGGTTGCTCAGCGGGTAGCCATAGCTGACGGCGTCGATATCGGCTGCCAGCAGCGGCAGGCTGAACATGAGACCGCTCAAGAGCGCAGCAAGACCTGGAAGGCGAGGCATTGCAAAATCCCTTTAGAAGATAAGGTGCTGAGTGAATACGCTGGCTATTACAACTGCAAGCATTCTGTGTGTCGAGGTGTGGATTCAGTTCGCATGCCGAGCCAGCTCGGTAAGGGCCGCACCGCTCAGGCGATAGGCGGTCCAGTCATCCTGCGGGCGGGCGCCAAGGCGGTGATAGAAGCCGAGGGCTGGTTCGTTCCAGTCCAATACCGACCACTCCAGGCGCCCGCAACCGCGGCTCACGGTCAAGTGCGCCAATTCTGCCAGCAGCGCCTTGCCCAGCCCGGCCCCCCGAGCGCTGCTGCGCACGTAAAGGTCTTCCAGGTAGATGCCGGGTTTGCCGAGGAAGGTCGAGTAGTTGTGGAAGAACAATGCAAAACCGGCGGGTTCGCCGTCCAGTTCACCGATCAGCACCTCGGCAAACGGCCGTGGGCCGAACAGGTGTTCGCTCATCAGCGCCGGGTCGGCGACGACCTGCGCGCTGAGTTTTTCGTATTCGGCCAGTTCGCGGATCAAGCTGAGGATGAGCGGGATGTCGTCGCGCTGGGCGGGGCGAAGCTGAATGCGGGACATGGGGATTCCTTTTATAGGCCGTGCCAGAGCTTGCCGTGTTCCAGCACCATTCGGCAACTGGGGGAGGTCTGGGGCGGTGTGCCGGCCGTCAGTGCCGAGCGCTCGAGTTTGCATCCGGCGGGCGGAAGATTATGCTGGGCGCCGTTTTCATCCATTGGAGAGCCCCATGTCCCGCCGTTTGCCCTTGATCGCGCTGCTAATCGTTCTGTCGCTGTGGTTGGCCGCCAGCTATGGGCTGCGTTTTGCGCTGATGGAGGATAGCCAGTGGGTGGGCCTGTGTGTGGATGGGGTGCAGCGTTGGGAATGCCAGGTGCGTTCCGGGCTGGGACTGCTGATCCATTTCCGAGTGATCGCCTGGGCGGCATTGGGTTGCTCGATTCTGGCTTTCTTTGTGCCGGGGCGCTCGGGTTGGGGGCTGGCGGTGTTGGCGCTGCTGTTCGCCTTGCCGGCGCTGGTGCTCTACAGCGCCAGCCTGGCGGTGTTTGCCGTGGTGATCGCCGCGCTGCGGCTGGTGCGGGCGCCACGCCTGGCGGTCTGAACCTGCGGGCAAGAAAAAAGGGATGACTGAGTCATCCCTTTTTTGTTTCGCCGATCAGCTGAAGGTTACGCCGTTCTGACGCGCAAGCTGCGCCATAGCGCCGCGACCAGCAGGATGCTGACCAGCGCCCAGCCGATGGCTTGCAGGTTGCCGAGGGTCTCCTGGTAGAGCTGCGGGATGATGCCGGCGCCGATGATCAGGGTCAGCACGGCGATTTCACGGCGTGGGCCGGCCACCGGACGGCACAGGTACACCAGTGCCGGCAGCAGCAGCGCCGCGCTCGGGAAGCTGCGGTAACGCGGGTCGAATACCAGGCTGAGCATCAGTACCGCACCGGCGAAGCCGGCGGCTGCCAGCCACCAGCCGCCACGGGCTTGCAGCCAGGCGAACAGCCGGGCGCGCCAGCCCGCTTTGGCCGACAACGCCAGCGCCGCATGGGCCAGCACCAGCAGATTCAAACCGACCAGGAAGGCTGCCCACAGCCATTCACCGGCAAAGCGGCTGGTGACCCGCGCCAACTCGCCCCAGAGGCCGATGCAGGCGGCGCCGAGGGCCGCCAGCAATGGCAGGATCAGCGCGGCGCGGGTGGAGGGCGGGCGCCCGGCCAGTAGCAGGGTGGCGAGGAAGATCAGGCCGCTGACGCTGAGCCAGAAGGTCCAGTTCGGCAGGTTGGAGACCGGGCCGGCGAGTACCGACTTGTCCTGGCGGTCGGCATCGAACAGGCCCCAGTAACCGCCCACGGCGCCTTCGCTGACCCGCTTCCAGGGCTGGTCGAAGGCTTCGATCAGGTTGTAGTGCCAACCATTCTGCTCGGCCATGGCGACGAAGCCGCGGACGAACTTGGCTTCGTTGACCCGGCTCGGCAGTGCGGTTTCACGTTGACGACCTTCGCTGGGCCAGCCGGTTTCGCCGATCAGGATGTCCTTGGGGGCGAATTTATTGCCAAACACCTGGCGGATTTCGGCAACGTGGGCCAGGGCTTCGTCGATCCCCGCCGGGTCGTCTTCCCAGTAAGGCAGTAGGTGGATGGTCAGGAAGTCCACGGCGGGCGCGACCTCCGGGTACTGCAGCCAGAACTCCCAGACATCGGCATAGGTCACCGGCTGCTTGACCTGGGCCTTGACCTGGCTGATCAGCGTTGCCAGTTGGGCGCCGGTGACTTCCTTGCGCAGCAGGGTTTCGTTGCCGACGATCACCGACTGCACGACATCCGGGTTTTCGTTGGCGGACTTGATCAGCGCTGCGACTTCTTTCTGCGTGTCCACGGGGTTGCCGTTGACCCAGGCGCCCAGCATCAATTGCAGACCATGCTTGCGGGCCAGCGCCGGGATGGCTTCCAGGCCGGTCATGGAATAGGTGCGGATGCACTGGAAGCGCGTGGCCAACAGCGCCAGGTCGGCGTCCATGCGCTCCGGGCGCAGGGCGAAAGGCTGGTCGAAGGGCGATTGGTCCTTGTCGAACGGCGTGTAGGAGGCGCACTGCAACTTGTGCGTCGGCGTCGCCGCGTCCGGCAGCACGAGCGGCTGGCCGAGGCCATACCAGAGCCCGGCGAGGGCGAATACGGCGAGCAGACAGGCGAACACATAAGGTAGGGCTGGGAAGCGGGCGGTAGCTGGCATGATCGGACGCATCTGGGAGCAAAGCCGCGCATCTTACCTGCATTCCCGGCATTTCGGGCATAACGGGCAGCTCACCGCAGCGCAGAGAATGGCAGCGGTGCACAGGCCATGGCGGTAGCGAATGGTCATGGGGCTTTATGAATGCCCGATTTGCCGGGCGAATGTCGCTTCTCGTTGGCTTGAGGTCGCTATCAGAGCATGTGTGGTTTCGCCCTGAGTCGATTATCGAACTGTCAGCACTCCACTGATGAGGGGCAGGGCTTGTTCAGGGCGTGATGGGGGCGTATCCCAAACCAAAACACCATTCCAGCTGCTCGACATCGATCGGGCGCGCTACTTTCGGGGATCAACAATGAAAATGCGACGGTTATTGGGATTGGGTGCCGGCCTGGCACTTGCACTGAGTACGGGTTTGGCTGCGGCGGCGGAGAAACCAGCGCTCAAAATCGGTTATGTGGACGGTTGGTCGGACAGCGTGGCCACCACCCATGTGGCGGCTGAGGTGATCAAGCAGAAGCTCGGCTATGACGTGCAGTTGATGCCGGTGGCCACCGGCATCATGTGGCAGGGCGTGGCGAAAGGGCAGTTGGACGCCATGCTCTCGGCCTGGCTACCGGTTACCCACGGTGCCTACTACGAGAAGTTGAAGGACCAGGTGGTCGACCTCGGCCCGAACTTCAATGACGCGAAGATCGGCCTGATCGTGCCGGAGTACGTCACGGCCAAGACCATCGGCGACCTGCAAGGGCAGAAAGAAGGTTTTGCCGGGCGTATCGTCGGCATCGACGCCGGTTCGGGCGTGATGCTGAAAACCGATCAGGCGATCAAGGACTACGGTCTGGACTACAAACTGCTGGCCAGTTCCGGCAGTGCGATGACCGCCGAGTTGGCGCGTTCGATCCGCTCGGAAAAACCGATTGCCGTCACCGGCTGGATTCCGCACTGGATGTTCGCCAAGTGGAAGCTGCGTTTCCTGGAAGACCCGAAAGGCGTCTACGGCGCTGCCGAGCACGTCGACAGCATCGCCAACCCGGGCCTGGAGGCCAAAGCGCCGACCGTGGTGGCTTTCCTGAAGAAATTCAACTGGACGCCGAGCGAGATCGGCGAAGTGATGCTGGCCATCGAAGAGGGCGCCAAGCCCGCGGAGGCTGCGCAGAAGTGGGTCAGCGAGCACCCGGATCGGGTCAAAGAGTGGCTGTAACAGCGGCCGCTGAACGCCTGCCGGGAGTCGGGCGGCTAGAGGCCCACTGACTTTCGAAACGTGTCAACCAAGCCGCTCAGTGCCTGCACTGAGCGGCTTTTTTGTTGGCCGCTGCGGCGTTTGCCACTGCACTGGCGGCGCTGCCTTCGACTAAGACTATGGTCTCAACTAAGACTAAGGTCGTCTGTCGCGTGGGGCCAGCCGCTCTAGAGTTACCTCACCAGCAACCCGTGCTGCGGAGGACAACAACAAAATGAACAACGACAGCATTTACCGGCGGATTGAGCAAAGTCCGCGTTTCAAAGAACTGGTGTCCAAGCGCGAGCGCTTCGCCTGGATACTCTCTGCCATCATGCTCGGCCTGTATGTAGCCTTCATCCTGGTCATCGCCTTCGATCCGCAACTGTTCGGCACGCCGATCAGCCCGGGCTCGGCGACTACCTGGGGCATTCCGGTGGGCGTGGGGCTGATCGTCTCGGCTTTTGTGCTGACCGGCATTTACGTATTCCGTGCCAACGGTGAATTCGACGATCTGAACCAGGCCATTCTGGATGAGGTGCAGAAATGATCGCGCGTCTGCTTGCCACCCTGGGCCTGTTCGCCTTCGCTCCGGCTCTCTGGGCCGCCGAAGCGCTGACGGGTGAGGTTCAACGCCAGCCGATGAACGTCTCGGCCATCGTCATGTTCGTCGCCTTCGTCGGCGCCACCCTGTTCATCACCTACTGGGCCTCGAAACGCAATAATTCGACGGCTGACCACTATGCTGCCGGCGGCAAGATCACCGGCTTCCAGAACGGCCTGGCAATCGCCGGCGACTACATGTCAGCGGCGTCTTTCCTGGGTATTTCCGCCCTGGTGTTCACCTCCGGCTACGATGGCCTGATCTACTCGATCGGCTTTCTGGTCGGCTGGCCGATCATTCTGTTCCTGATCGCGGAGCGCCTGCGCAACCTCGGCAAGTACACCTTCGCCGATGTGGCCTCGTACCGCCTCAAGCAGAAGGAAATCCGCACCCTGTCCGCCAGCGGTTCGTTGGTGGTGGTGGCGTTCTACCTGATCGCGCAAATGGTCGGTGCCGGCAAGTTGATCGAGCTGCTGTTCGGCCTCGACTACCACGTCGCGGTGATCCTGGTCGGTATCCTGATGGTGCTCTACGTGCTGTTCGGCGGCATGCTGGCGACCACCTGGGTGCAGATCATCAAAGCCGTGCTGCTGCTTTCCGGCGCTTCGTTCATGGCCTTGATGGTGATGAAGCACGTCAACTTCGACTTCGGCACGCTGTTCGCCGAAGCGGTGAAAGTGCACGTCAAAGGTCAGGCGATCATGAGCCCTGGCGCACTGGTGAAAGATCCGGTGTCGGCGATTTCCCTCGGTCTGGCATTGATGTTCGGTACGGCAGGCCTGCCGCACATCCTCATGCGCTTCTTCACCGTGAGCGACGCCAAGGAAGCCCGCAAGAGCGTGTTCTACGCGACCGGCTTTATCGGCTACTTCTACATCCTGACCTTCATCATCGGTTTCGGCGCGATCCTGTTGGTCAGCACCAACCCGGTGTTCAAGGATGCAGCCGGTGCCCTGCTGGGCGGCAACAACATGGCCGCGGTACACCTGGCCAACGCCGTCGGTGGCAGCCTGTTCCTCGGTTTCATCTCGGCAGTGGCGTTCGCCACCATTCTTGCGGTGGTTGCCGGTTTGACCTTGGCCGGTGCTTCGGCGGTGTCCCATGACATCTATGCCAGCGTGATCAAGAAGGGCAAGGCCAACGAGAAGGATGAACTGCGCGTTTCGAAGATCACCACCATCGCCCTCGGCGTACTCGCCATCGGCCTGGGTATCCTGTTCGAGAAGCAGAACATCGCCTTCATGGTCGGCCTGGCGTTCTCGATTGCCGCCAGCTGCAACTTCCCGGTGCTGTTTCTCAGCATGTACTGGAAGAACCTGACCACCCGTGGCGCCATGATCGGCGGCTGGCTGGGCCTGGTCACCGCAGTGGGCCTGATGATCCTTGGCCCAACCGTATGGGTGCAGGTGCTGGGTAATGCCCAGGCCATCTTCCCGTACGAGTACCCGGCGCTGTTCTCGATGATCGTGGCTTTTGCCGGTATCTGGTTCTTCTCCATCACGGACAAGTCCACTGCCGCTGCCGATGAGCGTGCGCGCTTCCTGCCGCAATTCGTCCGCTCGCAAACCGGCCTCGGTGCCAGCGGTGCCGCAGCTCACTAAACCACGCTCCTTTGAGTGATTTGGGCAGCCCTCGGGCTGCCCTTTTTTGTTTGCGCAGCACAGAGTGCCGGCTCAGCCCGGTCGGCGCCGCCCCACGGGCCTCAACCTGACGCTACATCAGGTCGCAGGCGCCACTATCCACTGTTTACGGATAATGCCGAAGCGCATCGCTCATCTCGCGTGCTTGGCGCCAAGTGATTCGTGCTCGATTGTGTGGTGCAGGCGCGCAGAAGCGTCATGCATCGGTGGTTGTTGAACGATGCCGAACAGCAGTCCGGGAATAGTTTTCAGCGCAATAAAAAGGTTATGTCCCACTTACCTGTTGCGCCACACTGCTCTTGGCCGGGGCACTCGCCTGCGCTGCTCAGCGTGCACGGTGGATCCCCGCGTTCGCGAGGATGACGGCGCAAGGCAAGCCTTTGCGCCAACCTCGTCATTCCCGCGAAGGCGGGAATCCAGTGGGCGCATCGAGCGCTTAACCTGGGCAGCCAGCAACATTTGACTACGACATAGCTAATAAAAAGCCCCGCTCGTGCGGGGCCGCTGAGTGCAGTGCCCGGCTACATTTTGCCGAGCAATACCCGTATCAAAATAACTATCAATACAGTGCCGAGAAGCCCGGAAGGACCATAACCCCAACTTCTGGAGTGAGGGAACACGGGCAGACCGCCTACCAGGAGAAGAATCAGTACCACGATCAGGATCGTGCTCAGGCCCATGGTCGAACTCCTTTTGCAGAACCTTTCGATAAAACTTCCAGAACCGGCTATCGAGCTGCATGTTCCGCGATGGCTTCGTCTGGAATATTAGACTGTAGCGATGGGTAATGAAGCGGCTGAACATCCCGACCTCTGATCGATAGGCGGTTAATCCACTCGCCGAGACATGGCCGGTTTGGTTTTACCTGCTGCTCTTGCGGTTTAATAAAGTGTTATTCATTGGGTTTTCATAGCGTCTGCCGAGGCTTATGCATGTTCTATCGTTTGGCGGCTGATGCAGTGGTGCTCAGCCACTTGCTGTTCATCGTTTTTGTCCTCTTCGGTGGGTTGCTGGTGCTCAGGTGGCACTGGCTGGCTTGGCTGCATGTGCCGGCGGTGGTCTGGGGCGCGGTGGTGGAGTTCTTTCATCTGTTCTGCCCGCTGACGCCGCTGGAGAACCACCTGCGCCTGGCGGCCGGCGAGTCGGGCTACAGCGGTGGCTTTATCGAGCATTACCTGCTCCCGATCATTTACCCGAGCGGGCTGACGGCACAGTTGCAACTGTGGCTGGGGGCGGTGGTGGTGCTGCTGAATATCCTGGTCTACCTGTGGCTGGGCCTGGTGCTGCGCAAGCGCAGGGGTTGAACGCGGCATCGGTTTGCCTGGGTCATTCAGCAGCCTAATGGTGCGTGGGCTGCACGGGTGCCTTCGCTACACTGCGGCCCAACTACCACCGTACATACAAGGCTGCCTGACTATGCAAAATCGCATGATGATTACCGGCGCGGGTTCCGGCTTGGGTCGCGAAATCGCTCTGCGTTGGGCGCGCGAAGGTTGGCAACTGGCGTTGTCCGACGTCAACGAACCTGGCCTGACAGAAACCCTGCAACTGGTGCGCGCCGCCGGCGGCGATGGTTTCACTTACCGTTGCGATGTGCGCGACTACAGCCAGCTCACCGCCTTGGCCCAGGCCTGCGAAGAGAAGCTGGGCGGCATCGACATCATCGTCAATAACGCCGGTGTGGCTTCCGGCGGCTTCTTCAGCGAATTGTCGCTGGAGGACTGGGATTGGCAGATCGCGATCAACCTGATGGGCGTGGTCAAGGGCTGCAAGGCCTTCCTGCCACTGCTCGAACGCAGCCAGGGCACGATCATCAACGTCGCCTCTATGGCGGCATTGATGCAGGGCCCGGCCATGAGCAACTACAACGTGGCCAAGGCCGGTGTGGTGGCGCTTTCCGAGAGCCTGCTGATCGAGCTCAAACAGCAGCAGGTTGGCGTGCACGTGGTGTGCCCGTCGTTCTTCCAGACCAACCTGATGGACTCCTTCCGTGGCCCGACCCCGGCAATGAAGGCTCAGGTCGGCAAATTGCTGGAAAGCAGCCCGATCAGCGCGACCGATATTGCCGACTACATCTATGAGGCCGTCGCCAAGGGCGAGTTCATGATCCTGCCCCACGAGCAGGGCCGGATGGCCTGGGCGCTGAAGCAAAAGAACCCACAACTGCTCTACGACGAAATGGCCAATATGGCTGACAGGATGCGGGCCAAGAACAAGCAGGCTTAAGGAGATAGTTGTCCATTGGGTCAGCTTAGGTCGGTGTCGGGCTTGCCCCGACGCAGGCCGGGAGAGTAGGGTTGCTGGCCCGGCCGGATTGGCCGCTTGCAGGTTGAAGGCTCTGTGAAACCCGTACCTCGGGCCATGCTCTTGCTGGCTCTGGTGCTGGCGGCGATTAATCTGCGCCCTGGCATCACGTCCCTTGCCCCTCTGATCGAACGCATCGCCAGCGAACTCGCGCTCAGCCGTGGTTTGATCAGCCTGACCACCGCCCTGCCTGTGTTGTGCATGGGCCTGCTGGCTCCGTTGGCACCGCGCCTGGCACTGCGCTTCGGCCTGGAACGTACCATCGCCGCCTGCCTGGGCTTGATCAGTGTGGCCTTGCTGTCGCGCCTTGCCGGGCAGTCGAGCCTGCTGCTGATTGGCAGTGCGATTGTGATCGGTGCCGGCATCGCGATTGCCGGGCCGCTGCTCTCGGGCTTCATAAAGCGCCATTTTGTCGGGCATATCGGGCGGGTAGTGGGTTGGTACTCCTTCGGCATGGCGATTGGCGGCGCATCGGGTGCGGTACTCACTACACCAGCCACCCAGTTGCTGGGCGATCACTGGACCTCGGGCCTGGCGATCTGGGCGCTGCCGGCCCTGCTGGCATTCCTGCTCTGGCTGCGCCTGCCGAATAAAGCCGAAACCGCCGGCGCCGCCAGCACCGGTGGCGGCCTACCGTGGGGCGAACCGCGGGCCTGGCTGATCACCGGGTTTTTCGCCATCCAGGCCGGCCTGTTCTATGCCTTGGCCACCTGGCTGGTGGCGCGTTATCACGAGGCCGGCTTCACCCTGTTGCACAGCAATGCACTGTTCAGCACCTCCATGCTGGTCGGCGTGCCCAGTGCCTTTCTGTTGCCCTGGTTGGCGCAGCGGTTCGACAACCGCTATCAGTTGCTCCTGCTGTGCGGGCTGTGCTCGACCCTGTGCCTGGGCATGATCACTTTCATTCCGGACTGGATGCCCGAGCTTTGCGCGATGTTGCTGGGTTTTGCGCTGAGTGGCTCCTTCGCCCTGTCGCTGGTATTGCCACTGTACGAAGCGCATACGCCGTTGGCTGTCAGCCGCTGGACCGCGATGATGCTCTGTGCCGGTTACAGCCTGGGCAGCCTGACCCCGATCCTGGCCGGCTTGGGGCGCGATCTGTCCGGCGATTATCGGTTGCCTTTTATCGTGCTGACGGGCCTGGCATTGCTGATGAGCGGCCTTGCCTGGGGCTTGCGCCCACGGCCAGGCAAGGTGTGAGGCCAGACTGGCCGCTGCTGCGTTTTTAGCGCTTTAGCGTCCCCGGACGCCGAGCCTTCGAAGCGTTTGCGCTGCGGCCTATCGGTGCGGCAAAAACTTGTGTTTTAGAGCGCTTGCCTTTGTAAAGCCGCTGGTTAGTGGGCCGGCCAGGGCGACCTGTCAGCAGTTTGTGGATTTGTTCGCTGGCTTTATCTGGCATAATCGCGCCCCCTTCAGTTCCGGTCATAAAACCGTCATGTTCGAATTCTTCAGCGGGCTTGATGCCTGGGTCGTCGTGAGCTTGCTGCTTGCCCTGGCCTTTGTTCTCACTTTCGAGTTCATCAATGGCTTTCATGACACCGCCAACGCGGTAGCTACGGTCATCTATACCAAAGCCATGCCGCCGCACCTGGCCGTGATGCTTTCCGGTCTGTTCAACTTCCTTGGCGTGCTGCTCGGCGGCGTAGGCGTGGCGTATGCCATCGTCCACCTGTTGCCGGTGGAGTTGTTGATCAACGTCAACACCGGGCACGGGTTGGCAATGGTCTTCTCGCTGCTCGCCGCCGCGATTGCCTGGAACCTGGGCACCTGGTATTTCGGCATTCCGGCGTCCAGTTCGCACACCCTGATCGGCTCGATCCTCGGGGTCGGCCTGGCCAATGCGCTGATTACCGATATCCCGCTGGCGGATGGGGTCAACTGGCAGAAGGCGATCGATATCGCGATGTCCCTGATCGCGTCGCCGCTCGCCGGTTTCCTGGTCGCGGCGCTGTTGCTGCTGGCCCTGAAGTGGTGGCGACCGCTGTCGAAGATGCACAAGACGCCCGAGCAACGTCGCGAGTTGGATGACAAGAAGCATCCGCCGTTCTGGAATCGCCTGGTACTGGTGCTTTCGGCCATGGGCGTGAGCTTCGTGCATGGCTCCAACGACGGGCAGAAGGGTATTGGTCTGATCATGCTGGTGCTGATCGGCATTGTGCCGAGCCACTTCGTGCTGGACCTCAACAGCACCACCTACCAGATCGAACGCACCCGCGATGCGACCCTGCACCTCAGCCAGTTCTATCAGCGCAACAGTGGCACCCTCAGCGAGTTCCTGGCCCTGGGTAAGATCAACGGTTCGGATATGCCCGACCTGTTCCGCTGCAACCCGCAGCAGACCGAGTCGACCATCGCCGCACTGCTCAAGGACCTGAATGGCGTCGACGACTACCATAGCCTGGCGGCCGACACGCGGATCCAGGTGCGCCGTTACCTGCTCTGCCTGGATGACACCGCGAAGAAAGTCGGCAAGCTCGCCGGCTTGGCTTCGCGTGAGAAGGCTGACCTGGAAAAACTGCGCAAAGACCTGACCGCCACCACCGAATACTCGCCGTTCTGGGTCATCCTGGCGGTTGCCCTGGCCTTGGGTATCGGCACCATGGTCGGTTGGAAGCGGGTGGTGCTGACCATCGGCGAGAAGATCGGCAAACAGGGCATGACTTACGCCCAGGGTATGTCGGCACAGATCACCGCGGCCTGCGCGATTGGCCTGGCCAACGTCTTCAGCCTGCCGGTGTCGACCACCCATGTGTTGTCCTCGGGTGTCGCCGGCACCATGATCGCCAACAAGAGCGGCCTGCAAGGCGGCACCGTGCGCAACATCCTGCTGGCCTGGGTGTTGACCTTGCCGACGACCATGGCATTGTCGGCTGGCCTGTTCTGGCTGGCGACCCGCTTTGTTGGCTGAGTCGATGCAGTGAAAAAAGCCTCGCCTTGTGCGGGGCTTTTTTATCGGTGTGGCGGCCTGTTTTGCAGCGTTTTCAGTGATCCAACCCGCTGATTGAGCGGCTACTGCGCCGGGCATCGGCAAATCGCGCTATAAGGCTGAGGTTTCGTCAGCCCTCTGGCCTGTGTTAGAAGGCTGCCTTCATTTTCTGGAGTGCCCGCGTGGAGTCCGAATCCATCGTCTATGGCTGTATCCGCGACTGGCCGTCTGCCGACGCGGAGCAACTACGCCTGCGCCGGGCAACCAACCACCGCGAGCTGAATGCGTTACCGGCTGGCGAGGCCTGGCCGTTTCTCGGACGGGAGATGTTTTCCTTTTGTGCGCAGCCGGAGCAAGGCTTGTACCAGACCCAGGTGATCCACTTCGGCGCCAGCTACCGTGCGGTCGAGTACGAGTGGAGCCTGTGGGTCGAGCAGTTCGAGGTGTTGCTCAAGCGTTTGTACTGGGGCAGTGCGGTGGTGCATCTGGAAACCGAGCTGAACGGCACCCATACCTTTCGCTGGGAGTCCGAGCAGGGTTTTCACAGCCCCCGGGAAGATGGCCTGCGCGTGCGTTGTGCCTGGGAGCGTGAGGGCGGTTTGCGCGGCTAGGACGAAACAGTCGGGAGCCTGTGCCAGGCCTTTGTGTTGCAATCAATCGAGACGGCTGTCGATGCTCAACTACCTGTGGTTTTTCCTCGCGGCCCTGTTCGAGATTGCCGGCTGCTATGCCTTCTGGCTGTGGCTGCGGATGGATAAGAGCGCCTGGTGGCTGGTGCCTGGCTTGTGCAGCCTGGTGCTCTTCGCCGTGCTGTTGACCCGCGTCGAAGCGGCCTATGCCGGGCGGGCTTACGCGGCCTATGGCGGCATCTATATCGTGGCCTCGTTGTTCTGGCTGGGCGTGATCGAGCGGGCGCGGCCGTTGGCCACTGACTGGCTGGGGGCGGCGGTCTGCGTACTGGGTGCGCTGATCATTCTGCTCGGGCCGCGTTTTTCGCCAGCTTGAGCGGCCAGCCTATCCAGGCGGCCAGTGGCTGCTCAGGGCTCCAGCCATTCGCGCGGTACGTCGCGCTTCATCGCCAGTTGGCATTGTTCGCTTTCCGGGTCGAACACGATCACCGCTTCGCCTTTGTCCAGTGCGCGGCGAACCCGTAAAACCCGGGTTTCCAATGGGGTCTCATCGCCATTGTCGGTACCGTCACGGGTGACGAAGTCCTCGATCAGGCGGGTGAGGGTGTCGGCTTCTAACAACTGCTGGGGGATTAACACGGGGCACTTCTCCTGAACGCCTGGCGATAGTAACGCGCTGGAGCGTCGAGGTCGTGTCGAACTGGCGACGATCATGTGCAGGCCCCTAGCGCCTGTTCAGGCGCTTTGCGCGATAGGGGCGAGCTTCGCTGCTAGCCGGAGGTGTCCAGCGGCTGGCTCAGCAGGTAGCGATCCAGTGTGCTGAAGAGCAGCTTGCTGTCCAGCGGCTTGCCGAGGAAGTCATCCATGCCGGCGTCGGTGCCATGCTGACGGTGTTCATCGAGGATGTGCGCGGTCAGCGCGACTATCGGCACCGCTGGCAGTTGCTTGTGGCGTTCCAGGCGGCGGATCTGCCGGGTGGCCTCGAAGCCATCCATCTCGGGCATCTCGCAGTCCATCAGGATCAGTTGGATGGCGGCGGGGTCGCGGTTGTATTCGTTGACGGCCTCCAGGCCGTTGGTCACCAGGCGCACGCTGTAGCCGCGCCTCTTCAAAAACCCCTGCACCACCAATTGGTTGGTCGGGTTGTCCTCGGCAACCAGGATGCATGGCGTCGCACCCTCCACCTTGCGCGTTTCGCCAGTTGCCGGGCGCACTGCTGGCCGCTGTTCCTGGTAAAGCTCCAACAGCGCTTCGCGCAAGGGCGTCACGGCCACCGGCTGGGCCAGGTTGAGCAGGCGCAGGCCGTCGCTGGCCGGCAGTTGCTGGCACTGTTCGGGCGGGCACAGCAGCAGCACCCGCTGGCCGGGTTGCAGGTGTGGGCGCAGCGAGTCGAGCCAGTGCACGACGCTGCCAGGCCAGGGCGCCATCAGCACCAGCAGCGGGGAGACGGCGAAATCGTCGAGGTAATCGTGCAGGCGCTGCGGGTCCTGGCAGCGCTCGGTGCGCATCCCCCAGCGCCCGAGCAGCCGGCTGAGGGCGTCGAGGCCCAGGCCGTCCAGCGAGGTGATCAGGGCGGTGTGGCCTTTGAGCAACCGGCCCAACTCATCCGTCACTTCGCCGTCATCGGGCAAGGCGATATCGAACGCGAAGCGGGTGCCCTGGCCAGGCGTGCTGTGCACCTGGATATGGCCGCCCATCATCTCCACCAGCTCTTTACTGATGGCCAGGCCTAGGCCGCTGCCGCCATAGCGGCGGGTGGTGCTGGAATCGCCCTGGGCGAAGGACTCGAACAGTTGCGCCTGGGCCGCAGCGGGAATGCCGATGCCACTGTCGCTGACGGCGAAGATCAGGTGCATGGCGCCATTGCTGTCGCTGCGGCGACAGACGTTGACGGCCACATGCCCTTCGGCGGTGAACTTCAGGGCATTGCTCAAGAGGTTCATCAGTACCTGTTTCAGCCGCGTCGGATCACCGTGGATACGGTGCGGCACGCCGCCTTCGAGGCTGATGTAGAGGCGCAGGCGCTTCTCCAGGGCCTGGGCGGTGAACAGGCTGAGGGTGTCGGAGAGCAGCGCTTCGAGGTCGAATTCGATGTGTTCCAGGTTCAGTTTGCCGGACTCGATCCGCGCGTAGTCGAGTATGTCGTTGATTACCGCCATCAACGAACTGCCCGAGCTGGCGATGGTGTCGACATAGAACCGCTGGCTGCGGTCCAGCGGCGTGCTCTTGAGCAGTTGCAGCATGCCCAGCACACCGTTCAGCGGTGTGCGGATCTCATGGCTCATCTTGGCCAGGAAGCGGCTCTTGGCCTTGTTCTCGATCTCCGCTTGCTCGGCGGCCTGACGTGAGCGGAAGCCCTCTTCCTTGAGCAGGTTGATCCGGTCGGCCAGGCCGATGGAGAGGGTGATCAGCTCGATCGTGACGCCGATCTTCACCGCGGTGGCGCCGAAGATGCCGAAGATCTCGATGCCCAGCGAACCGGTGGTTGCCTGGATGAAGGCGAACAGCAGGATGCCCCACGCCAGGGTGTAGTAGGAGCCATAGCGCACGCCCCGGCGCCAGACGTACAGGCCGGTCAGCAGCAACATCAGCGATACGGCGGAGACGGTGATACTGGCGAGGATGTTCCAGATCTGCAGGCCGATTATGGGTACCGAGAGCAGGCAGGCGATGGTCAGCAGCATCACCCCGCGCAGTGCCAGGTCGAGTTTCGGGAAGAACTGCTTGGCATGGAGGAAATGCCGGCTGAACTGCACGGCCGTCAGGCAATGCAGGTACATGAGGATGTAGATGCTCACCGACTGGAAGGCCACGTGCTCGGGCAGCAGCTTGAACAGCATGCCGTCGAAGCAGGCGGCCAGCAGGCCGACATTGAGGTTGTAGGCCAGGTACCAGAGGTAGGCCGACTCGCGTAGCGAGATATAGAGAAACAGGTTGTAGCAGAACATGGCGAACAGCACGCCGTAGAAGGCGCCGTTGAACCCCATGAGGTTTTCTTGGGCAGCGGCGCTGGCGCCGTAGGTGCTGAAGTACAGCGGCATGAAAATGGTGCTGGTGCTTTCGACGCGAATCAGCAGGGTGTTGCTGCCCGGCGGGATAGCCACTGGGAACCAGAAATTGCGCACCTGTACCTGCCGTTGTGCGAAGGCGAAATGGTCGCCGCTCTCCTGCGACTGCAGGCGGCCGTCGGCTGTGAGCAAGTAGAGCCGCACGTTGTCGAGCAGTGGGTAGTTGACCTCGATATAGCCGCCCAGATCATGGTCGCGGCTGTTCAGCAGCGGCACCTTGAACCACCAGGTCGAGCTGTTCTTGCCGAGGTTGGCCTTGTCGCCTTTGAGCGCCTGGAAGGCCGTATCGGGCAAAGCCTGGACGTGCTCGAGGGCGAAGCTGCCGTGGGGGTCTTCGAGGTACCCCATGTAGGGGCCGAGCGACAGGCGCAGATCATCCTGATCCAGAGGTGCAGGCAGCCAGGCCCAGGCCTGCCCGGTGAGCACGAGCAGCAGCAATGCCAGACAGATTCGAGGCATCCGCAAACCTCATTTTTATTATATGGAGGGGAAAACGCTACGGCCCCCTCATCATTGGTCTGGCACTGTGCCCGGATGCCGTGCGGCCTTCAAGTGTCGTTTTCGCGCTGGCCGATCAGGCTGTCGACGGCCGGCACGCGGGTTTCGCTTTCCATCTGCGCATCGTGCTCGATCTGGTGGCTGAAACGCTCCAGCGAGCCCTGGGCCGGTTGTGCGTCGCTGGCAAATACCGGTGGGCTGAGCATGTAGGCGCCGAGCAGGCGGCTGAGGCTGGCCAGGCTGTCGAGGTGGGTGCGTTCATAGCCGTGGGTCGCGTCGCAGCCAAAGGCCAGCAGGGCGGTGCGGATGTCGTGGCCGGCGGTGACGGCCGACTGCGCATCGCTGTGGTAATAACGGAACAGGTCGCGGCGCACCGGGATCTCGTGCTGCGCCGCCAGGCGCAGCAAGTGGCGGGACAGGTGATAGTCGTAAGGCCCGCTGGAGTCCTGCATGGCGACGCTGACCGAGTGTTCGCTGGATTGCTGACCGGGCGCCACGGGGGCAATGTCGATGCCGACGAACTCGCTGACATCCCAGGGCAGCGCCGCGGCGGCACCGGAGCCGACTTCCTCGGTGATGGTGAACAGCGGATGGCAGTCGATCGGCGGTTCGATGCCACTCTCGACCAGCGCCTTGAGTGCGGTCAGCAGGGCCGCCACGCCAGCCTTGTCGTCCAGGTGGCGGGCGCTGATATGACCGCTGTCGGTGAACTCCGGCAGGGGGTCGAAGGCGATGAAGTCGCCGACGGCGATACCCAGGGCTTCGCACTCGTTGCGGCTGCTGCTGTGGGCGTCCAGGCGCAGCTCGACGTGATCCCAGCTGATCGGCATCTGGTCCACCTCGGTGTTGAAGGCGTGCCCGGAAGCCAGCAGCGGTAGAACGCTGCCACGGATGACGCCGGTTTCGGTGAAGACGCTGACCCGGCTACCTTCGGCGAAACGGCTGGACCAGTGACCGACTGCGGCGAGGCTCAGGCGCCCGTTGTCCTGCACCGCGCGGACGATCGCGCCGATGGTGTCGAGGTGCGCGGAAACCGCGCGGTCCGGGCTGCTCTGTCGGCCTTTGAGGGTGGCGCGGATGGTGCCGCGGCGGGTCAGCTCGAAGGGGATGCCGAGCTCCTCCAGGCGTTCGGCGACGTAACGCACGATGGTGTCGGTAAAGCCGGTCGGGCTGGGGATGGCGAGCATCTCCAGCAGCACCCGGCGCAGGTACAGCAGATCGGGTTCCGGGAGTTTGGACATGAGGTCTCCTTGGCGCCTGTGTGGGCGATTGAGTGGTTGCCGGAGCGAGCAGCAGCGCATGCAAGCGCGGCTACCGGCGTGGCCCGCCCCGTGTGGCGAAAGGCCTCAGCCGGGCATCTGGCTGAGCGGGAAGAGCAAATCGATAAAACGTTCGGCGGTCGGCTGCGGTTCGTGGTTGGCCAGGCCGGCGCGCTCGTTGGCTTCGATGAACACATGTTCGGGTTGGTCGGCGGCCGGCACCAGCAGGTCGAGGCCGACTACCGGGATATCCAGCGCCCGGGCCGCGCGCACGGCCGCCTCGCTCAGCGCCGGATGCAGGCACTCGGTGACATCCTCCAGGGTGCCGCCGGTGTGCAGGTTGGCCGTATGGCGTACCGCCAGGTGCTGGCCGGCGGGCAGCACGCTGTCGTAGTCGAAGCCGGCGCTGCGTAAGGTGCGATGGGTTTCGGCATCCAGCGGAATGCGGCTTTCGCCAGCGGTGGCGGCTTGACGGCGACGGCTTTGTGCTTCGATCAGCGCGCCGATGCTGTGGCAACCATCGCCGACCACTTCGGCGGGGTGACGGATGGCGGCGGCCACCACCTCGAAGCCGATCACCAGGATGCGCAGATCCTGGCCAGGGTGAAAGCTTTCCAGCAGTACCCGGCTGTCGAAGGTGCGCGCGTGCTCAATGGCCTCGGCCAGTTCTTTGGCGTTGCGCAGGTCGACCGCCACGCCATTGCCCTGTTCTCCGTCCACCGGTTTGACTACGAGGCTGCCGTGTTCGGCGAGAAACGCCGCATTGGCCTCGGCGCTGCCGGCCAGTTGCTGGGCCGGCAATTGCAGGCCGGCGTGGGCCAGGGCGCGATGGGTCAGGCGCTTGTCCTGGCAGAGGGTCATGCTCACGGCACTGGTCAGGTCGCTCAACGATTCGCGGCAACGCAGCCGGCGGCCGCCGTGGCAGAGGGTGAAGAGCCCGGCCTCGGCATCGTCGACCTGCACCTCGATACCACGGCGGCGCGCCTCGTCGACGATGATTCGCGCGTAGGGGTTGAGCCCGGCTTCGGGGCCGGGGCCAAGGAACAGTATTTCGTTGATGCCATTCTTGCGCTTGAGGGTGAAGGTGGCCAGATCGCGAAACCCGAGCTTGGCATACAGGTGCTTGGCCTGCTGGTTGTCGTGCAGCACCGACAGGTCCAGGTAGCCGAGCCCGCGGCTCATGAAGTGCTCGATCAGATGGCGCACCAGCACCTCACCGACGCCCGGCCGTGTGCAGGTGGGCGCCACGGCCAGGCACCAGAGGCTGCTGCCGTTGTCCGGGTCGCTAAAGGCTTTGCGATGGTTGAGGCCCATCATGGCGCCAATCACCGTGCCGCTGTCTTCGTCCTCCGCCAGCCAGTACTCGGGGCCGCCCGCCTCGCGAGGGGTGAGGCGCGCCGGGTCGACCGGCAACATGCCGCGCAATTGGTACAGCTGGTTGATTGCCTGCCAGTCTTCGGCATTCTGCGCCCGCCGCACCCGATAGCCACGAAAGCCACGGTGCGCCGGCCGGTAGTCGCTGAACCACAGGCGCAGGGTGTCGGAGGGGTCGAGAAACAGCCGTTGCGGGGCCTGGGCCAGCACCTGATGGGGCGCCGCCACATACAGGGCGATGTCGCGCTCGCCAGGTTGCTCGTTGAGCAACTCGCAGGCCAGGGCCTCGGGCGTCGGGTAGGTGTGCCCGATCAGCAAGCGTCCCCAGCCGCAGTGCAGGGCCAATGGCGGGTTGGCGCAGTGGTTGCCGTCTTCGGCGAAGCGCGCCTGCAGGCGCTCGTAGGACGGCGGTTGGCCGCGCAGCAGGCGTTGGTTGTAGGGATGGGCTTTCATGGACGTGTTCTCGGTTGAAATGCGCTTTGCTGGGGCGAGCGGAACCGCCCCGGTTCAAAGGCCCTGTTCACTGAGCCAGAGGTTCAGGGCGGCCAACTGCCAGAGCTTGGAGCCGCGCAACGGCGTGAGCTGGCCCTGGGGATCGCTCAGCAGGCGGTCGAGCATGGCCGGGTTGAACAGGCCACGGTCCTGGCTGGGGTCGAGCAGCAGCTCGCGAACCCAGCCAAGGGTGTTGCCCTGCAGGTGCTTGAGCCCCGGCACCGGGAAATAACCCTTGGGCCGGTCGATCACCGCCGCGGGTATCACCTGCCGGGCGGCTTCCTTGAGAACCTGCTTGCCGCCGTCGGGCAGTTTGAAGCGCCCGGGAATCCTGGCCGAAAGCTCCACCAGGCGGTAGTCGAGGAACGGCGTGCGCGCTTCCAGGCCCCAGGCCATGGTCATGTTGTCGACCCGCTTGACCGGGTCGTCGACCAGCATCACCGTACTGTCCAGGCGCAGGGCCTTGTCCACGGCGGCCTCCGCGCCGGGGCGGGCGAAATGCTCGCGCACATAGTCGCCGGCGCAATCGCCGGTCAGCCAGTGGGGCTGCACGGTGGCGGTATATTCCTCATAGCTGCGGTCGAGAAAGGCGGCACGGTAGGCGGCATACGGATCGCTCGCGCCATCCACCAGCGGATACCAGTGGTAACCGGCGAACAGCTCGTCGGCACCCTGGCCGCTTTGCACCACCTTGCAGTGCTTGGCCACTTCGCGCGACAGCAGATAAAAGGCGATGCAGTCGTGGCTGACCATCGGCTCGCTCATGGCGCGAAAGGCCGCCGGCAGCTGTTCGATGATTTCACGCTCGTTGATCCGCAACTGGTGGTGGCGGGTTCCGTAATGCTGGGCGATCAGGTCGGAATACTGGAACTCGTCGCCACGTTCGCCGCCGGCATCTTCGAAGCCGATGGAAAAGGTCGACAGATCCTCTACCCCGGCTTCGCGCAGCAGGCCGACCAGCAGGCTCGAATCGACGCCGCCGGAGAGCAACACGCCGACATCCACCGCCGCGCGCTGGCGGATCGACACGGCTTCGCGCATGCCGTCGAGTACCCGCTCGCGCCAATCGAGCAGGTCGAACGCTTGTTCCTCGGGGTGCGGGCCGAAGGCCAGGCTCCACCAGGTGTGCTGTTCGCTATGGCCATCGGCGTCGATGCGCAACCAGGTGGCCGGCGGCAGTTTTTCCACTCTGGCGAGCAGCGTGCGCGGCGCCGGCACCACGGCATGGAAATTCAGGTAATGGTTGAGCGCGACCGGGTCCAGCGTGGTGCCGATATCGCCACCCTTGAGCAGCGCCGGCAGGGTCGAGGCAAAACGCAGGCGCTCAGCGGTGCGCGACAGGTACAGCGGCTTGATGCCCAGGCGGTCACGGGCGATGAACAGTTGCTGACGGTCGCGCTCCCAGATGGCGAAGGCGAACATGCCGTTGAGTTTCGGCAGCAAGTCGGCGCCCCAGGCGTGATAGCCCTTGAGCAGCACCTCGGTGTCGCCGCCGGAAAAAAACCGGTAGCCGAGGTTTTCCAGCTCGGTGCGCAGTTCCGGGTAGTTGTAGATCGCGCCGTTGAACGCCAGGCTCAGGCCCAGTTCGCTGTCGATCATCGGTTGGCCCGAGGCGTCGGCCAGGTCCATGATCTTCAGCCGGCGGTGGCCGAGGGCGACCGGTCCCTGGCTGTGAAAGCCGTGGGCGTCGGGGCCGCGCGGGGCCAAATGGTGGGTGATGCGCTCGACCGCAGCGAGGTCGGCGGGGCGCTTATCGAAACGTAGTTCTCCAGCTAGTCCGCACATAGTCCTTACCGGTTATCCGTTGGGGAAAGGGGGGCGCTTTTTATCGGCGCTACTGGAGCAGACAGGCTTATTTTTCTAGAGTTTTAGACGATTAAGGTATAAGTCGGCCGGAGGCTAAGGCTCCAAACCGGTGTTCGCACCCTTCAATTGCGCGGTAATGCCTTTAGAGCGGGGCATTCGGAGGCTGTCGGCCAGGCATTTTCGAGGCATTGGCGGCTGTGTGGTTATGGGTAAATAAAATCGGCTCGCAGGTTTTTGCTGCGGCGAATCGGCTGACTCAGGTTGGGCACTGCGCCGAGGCCGGCGCTTCGAACGCCCGCCGGTCCATCATGTGTTCCAGGGCTTGCGCCAGCAGCAGGGCCCAGGGCTCGGACCGGCCCGCCAGTTGGGCGGGCTGTCGCAGGCGACAGGCGCTCAGGTGTTGCGGATCAGTTTGCGCAGGGCAAAACGATTGGGGTGGCAGGCTTCGGCGACGTCGCGCGGCACGGGCAGCGGTTCGTTATCGATCCAGGCGGCCAGCAGTTCGCCGGACAGCGGCGCAGTGATCAGGCCGCGTGAGCCGTGGCCGCTGTTGACGTACAAACCATCGAACCAGGGGCAGGGCGTGTCCGGTGTTTGCCGGGCATCCTTGGCCAGTACCGCATAGGCCGCGGCAAAGGCTTCGGCATCGGCCAGCGGGCCGACGATGGGCAGGTAGTCCGGGCTGGTGCAGCGGAAGGCGGCGCGCCCGGTCAATTCGGCAGGGGTCAGGTGATCGGCGTGCAGGCGTTGCGCCAGATCTGGCGATATTTCCCGCAGCAATTCGAGGTTGCCGGCATTTTCGGCGGCGTTCGGTGTCAGGTCGTTGCTGTTGAAGTCGAAGCTGGCGCCAAGGGTGTGCTCGCCCAGGCGCGCCGGCGCGATATAACCTTCGGCGCACACTACGCTGTGCAGCGCGGCGCTTTCGCTGGTTGCCGCAAGGCGGGTGATTTGCCCGCGGATGCGTTTCAGCGGCAGCCCGGCGCTCTGCGGGAAGCGCCGGATTTCGGCAGCGCCGGCCAACACCACGATCGCCGCGCTGGCGAGCAACCGTTCGCCGGCCCAGGCTTGCCATTGCTCGCCGGCGCGGCGCAGTTGCAGGGCTTCCTGATGCAGTTGCAAGTGGATGTTCGCGTGCGTGGCCAGCAGGCTACAGAGCGCCGGCGGGTGCACCCAGCCGGCTTCGGGGTAGAACAGGCCACCGGCGGGCAGGCCGATACCGGCACGGGCTTGCGCCTCGGCCTGGCTGAGGGGGTGCAGCAGGTCAGGGGCGAAGGCCTTGGCCAGTTGCGCCTGGCGCGCGCCTTCCTTGGCGTCGAAGGCCAGTTGCAGTACGCCGCAGGCATCCCAGTCGATGCCGCGCTGCAGGCGCTCCAGCAGCCGGCGGGTATGGCCAAAGCCGTTGACGATCAGCCGCGACAGCGTCGTGCCATGGGCTGACAGCTTGAGGTAGAGCACGCCTTGCGGATTGCCGGAGGCTTCTTGCGCCAACTCGGCATGCCGCTCCAGCAGCTGCACCTGCCAGCCACGCGCCGCCAGGCTGGCCGCGCTCGCGCAACCGGCGAGGCCGGCGCCGATCACCAGTGCCGTACGCTCGCCGGGTGCGAAAGCGGGGCGGGCGAACCAGGGTTTGCCGCTGCTGCTCGGTTCACCGCTGAAGCTGCCTTTCAATACTTCCCACTTGTGCCCCAGGCCGGGCACCCGGCGCATGCGGAAACCTACATCGTTCAGCGCCCGGCGCACCTGGCCCATGCTGGTGAAGGTGCCCAGGGTGGTGCCGACGGTGGACAGCCGGGCAAGCTGGGCGAACAGTTCGGGCGTCCACATGTCGGGGTTTTTCGACGGCGCGAAGCCGTCGAGAAACCAGGCGTCGACCTTGGCGTCGAGCTGCGGCAGCAGTTCCAGTACATCGCCGATCAGCAGCGTCAGCACCACCCGCCCTTCGGCGAACAGCAGGCGCTGGAAGCCGGCATGTATCGCGACGTACTGCTTGAGCAGTTCTTCGGCGAATGCCGTCAGCTCGGGCCAGAGCAGCAGCGCGCGCTGCAAATCGGCGCGGCTGAGGGGGTGTTTCTCGACGCTGACGAAATGCAGCTGGGCGCCAGCGGGCGCGGTCTGCTCGAACAACTGCCAGGCGCAGAGAAAATTCAGCCCGGTGCCGAACCCCGTTTCGCCAATCACCAGCCGTCCGTTGTCGGGCAGGGCGGCAAAGCGCGCCGGCAGCTCGTTATTGGCGAGGAACACGTAGCGCGGCTCCGCCAGGCCCGAGCTGTTGGAGAAGTACACGTCGCCATAGGCGCGCGAGCGCGGCTGGCCCTGTTCGTCCCAATCGATCTGGGCGTGGCTGGCTGGCGTGAGGGGGGTGTCGGACATATCGGCTTCTACCGCGGCGAGGCCGGCATTCTAGCCGATCCGCGAGCCGCTCGACCGTCGCGCGCGAATCCATATTCGAGGGTTGCACAAGCGCGGCGGCAATCCGCTAGGCTGAGCGGATCATGTCAGGGAATGGAGCTGCAACTATGTTCGAGTCCGCCGAGATCGGTCATGCCATCGACAAAGACACCTACGACGCCCAGGTGCCCGCCCTGCGCGAGGCGCTGCTGGAGGCGCAGTTCGAGTTGCAGCAGCAGGCGCGCTTCCCGGTGATCGTGCTGATCAATGGCATCGAGGGCGCTGGCAAGGGCGAAACGGTCAAGCTGCTCAATGAATGGATGGACCCACGGCTGATCCAGGTCAGTACCTTCGACCAGCAGACCGACGAGGAGCTGGCTCGGCCAGCGGCGTGGCGCTACTGGCGACAGCTGCCGCCGAAGGGGCGAATGGGGATTTTCTTCGGCAACTGGTACAGCCAGATGCTGCAAGGCCGGGTCCACGGGCACTTCAAGAATGCGGTCCTCGATCAGGCCATCATGGGCGCGGAGAGCCTGGAGCGCATGCTGGTCGATGAGGGCGCGCTGATCTTCAAATTCTGGTTTCACCTCTCGAAGAAGCAGATGAAGGCGCGTCTCAAGACCTTGAAGGACGATCCGATGTACAGCTGGCGCCTCAGCCCGCTGGACTGGCAACAGACCAAAACCTACGACAAGTTCGTCCACTACGGCGAGCGGGTTCTGCGCAGCACCAGCCGCGACTATGCACCCTGGTACGTGGTCGAGGGCTCCAATGAGTATTACCGCAGCCTGACCGTCGGTCGCATTCTGCTCGAAGGGCTGCAGACCGCGTTGCAGGTCAAACGGCGCAAAGAGCTCAATCCGCATGCCGCGCCGCTGAGCGCGAGCCTGGATAACCGCACGCTGCTGGACAGCCTGGACCTCAGCCAGACACTGGAAAAGGATGACTACAACGAGCAGCTGACCTCCGAACAGGCACGCCTGGCCAGGCTGCTGCGTGACAAGCGCATGGCTCGGCATGCCCTGATGGCGGTGTTCGAGGGCAACGATGCCGCCGGCAAGGGTGGCGCCATCCGCCGCGTGGCGGCGGCGCTCGACCCGCGGCAATACCGCATCGTGCCTATCGCCGCACCCACTGAGGAGGAGCGGGCGCAGCCCTACCTGTGGCGCTTCTGGCGGCATGTCCCGGCGCGCGGCAAGTTCACCGTGTTCGATCGTTCCTGGTATGGGCGGGTGCTGGTGGAGCGGGTCGAGGGTTTTTGCAGCACGGCGGATTGGCTGCGGGCTTACGGTGAGATCAATGACTTCGAGGAGCAACTGACCCGTGCGGGTGTGGTGCTGGTCAAGTTCTGGCTGGCGATCGACCAGGAGACGCAGTTGCAGCGCTTCCAGGAGCGCGAGCAGATCCCCTTCAAGCGCTTCAAGATCACTGAAGACGACTGGCGCAACCGGGAAAAGTGGGGGCTCTACCGCGATGCGGTGGAAGACATGGTCGACCGCAGCAGCAGCGAGATCGCGCCCTGGACGCTGGTGGAGGCCAACGACAAGCGCTTCGCCCGGGTCAAGGTACTGCGCACGATCAACGATGCCCTGGAAGCGGCGTTCGCCCGTGATTGATGGCGGCGGGGATGGCTGCGCATACGCAAGGTGAATGATTGTCGCGCGCAGGTTGCGGCGGTTTTATTCTGGACTTAACCCCCAATGAACAACAACGAGGTGCGTCATGCGTGAAGTGGTGATAGTCGACAGCGTCCGGACCGGACTGGCCAAGTCTTACCGTGGCAAGTTCAACCTGACCCGGCCAGACGATATGGCGGCTCATTGCGTCAATGCACTGCTGGCGCGCAATAACATCGACCCGGCTTCGGTCGAGGACTGCATCGTCGGCGCCGGCTCCAACGAAGGCGCGCAGGGCTTCAACATCGGCCGTAACGTTGCGGTGTTGTCGGGCCTGGGCACCCAGGTTGCCGGGATGACGCTGAACCGCTTCTGCTCGTCGGGCCTGCAGGCGATTGCGATTGCCGCCAACCAGATCGCTTCCGGTTGCAGCGACATCATCGTCGCCGGTGGCGTCGAGTCGATCACCATGACGATGAAAAGCGTCAACACCGACAACCTGATCAACCCGCTGCTGAAACAGAACGTGCCGGGCATCTATTTTCCGATGGGGCAGACCGCTGAAATCGTCGCGCGCCGTTACAACGTGACCCGTGAGCAGCAGGACGCCTACGCCCTGCAGAGCCAGCAGCGCACCGCGCGGGCGCAGGCCGAAGGTCTGTTCGACGATGAAATCGTCCCGATGGCGGTGAAGTACCAGGTGGAAGACAAAACCACCGGCGAGAAGAGCATCCTCGATGGCGTGGTCGATCGCGACGATTGCAACCGTGCCGATACCACATTGGCCAGCCTGACGGCGTTGAAGCCGGTGTTCGCCGAAGACGGTTCGGTAACGGCTGGCAACGCTTCGCAGCTGTCCGACGGTGCCTCCATGACCCTGGTGATGAGCCTGGAAAAAGCCCTCGAGTTGGGCCTCAAGCCATTGGCTTATTTCCGTGGTTTCACCGTTGCCGGTTGCGAGCCGGACGAGATGGGCATCGGCCCGGTGTACTCGGTGCCGAAGCTGCTCAAGGCCCGCGGCCTGAGCGTTGCCGATATCGACCTGTGGGAACTGAACGAAGCCTTCGCGTCCCAGTGCCTCTATGCGCGCGACTTCCTGGAAATCGACAACGATAAATACAACGTCAACGGCGGCTCCATTTCCATCGGTCACCCGTTCGGCATGACCGGCTCGCGCCAGGTCGGCCATCTGGTGCGCGAGTTGCAGCGGCGCAAGTTGCGCTATGGCATCGTCACCATGTGCGTGGGTGGCGGCATGGGCGCTACCGGTCTGTTCGAGGCCGTGCGTTAAGCCCGCGTCAGCGTTTCAACCATAAAAAACCGCGCCTTGGCGCGGTTTTTTATGGGCGATCCAGCGCGCTAGAAAGCTCGGCTTTCGATGATTCCATCGCCCTGTATTTGCCGCCGGACATACATGGCGATCTCACGCTCGGCATCGACCCGGGTGAAGTAAGGGCCTTCCAGCGTGCCTTCACGAGTCGAAAAGAAATACTGGCCGTTGACCGCGCTGACTCGCTCGCTGCGGTAGTGGGTGGCTGCTGCCGGATCTAGGGTGCGTTGACCGAACATAAGGATAACTCCCGAAACGAGCTGACTCTCATTCAGTTTAATCGGCGCTGGGGCAGTTGTTGGTGTTCGCGACAAATGGTCGGGTTCTGGCGCTGATATCGATGCATTTCGCTGGTTTTTCTATATTTTGGCGTCAAGCTTGTGACGTCTGTGCGCGCTGCCGACGGTACAGTTGCCGAGTGCAACCCGGTTTAACTGTTCCTGTGCGGGTTCGCGCTCGCCGCCTAGAATGGTTCTTTGCGACGGCTACCCGGTTTTCCCCCGGTTTGGCGGTCGTTACGCATTCGAGGCTGCCATGCACATCTCTTCCGGCCGCTGGCTTTACGCCCTGCTGCTCGCCCTGACCACCGCGGTGCTCTGGGGCATCCTGCCGATCAAACTGAAAGAAGTGCTGCAGGTGATGGACCCCATCACCGTCACCTGGTATCGCCTGTTGGTCGCCGGTTCAATTCTGCTGGCTTATCTCGCCGCGGCGAAACGTCTGCCGAGTTTCCGCCTGCTGGGCAAAAGCGGCCTGTGGTTGCTGGCGCTGGCCATTGTCGGCCTGACCGGCAACTACGTGCTCTACCTGATCGGGCTGAAGCTGCTGAGCCCTGGCACCACGCAGCTGGTGATCCAGATGGCGCCGATCCTGTTCCTGATCAGTAGCCTGTTCATTTTTCGCGAGCGTTTCAGTATTGGCCAGGGCATCGGTCTGGCGGTGCTGTTGCTGGGTTTCGGCTTGTTCTTCAACCAGCGTTTGCATGAGTTGCTGTCTTCGCTCACGGCCTACACCACTGGTGTATTGATCGTACTGCTGGCGGCTTTTGTCTGGACCTTCTACGGCTTGGCGCAGAAGCAATTGCTGACGGTGTGGAATTCGGTGCAGGTGATGATGGTGATCTACCTGGCGTGCGCGGTATTGCTCACGCCCTGGGTGCAGCCGTTGCAACTGCTGGCATTGAGCCCTCTGCAAGGCTGGTTGCTGCTGGCCTGTTGCCTGAACACGCTGGTGGCCTATGGCGCTTTCGCCGAGGCCCTGGCGCATTGGGAGGCCTCACGGGTCAGCGCGACACTGGCGATCACGCCGTTGGTGACCTTTGCCTCGGTGGCACTGGCCGCCAGCGTGTGGCCCGATCATGTGCATCCCGAGCAGATCAACTGGATCGCCTATGTCGGCGCCTTGCTGGTGGTGCTGGGTTCGGCATTGACCGCCCTCGGGCCTTCGGTGCTTGCCAGCTGGCGGGCCCGGCGGGCGCGGGCGGCGATGCTGTAATTCGGTGGCTGGCAGGTTGGGTCGAGGCGCGTAGCGGCGAAGCCCAGCAGGCGGTATCCGCCTGTATGCCGACACCGGATCGTACGGCGTGGAATGCCCAGGGGCGCGGCATTTCGCGAATCGTTGGGCTGCGTTCTTCAGCCCAACCGTCGGCCAGCCGCTGAATTACGCCCCGATCCCCAACTGTTCCGCGCGCCGCAGCCAGCCCTGCCGTTGTTCTTCGGACGACAGGCGGATCGAAGCGAACTCGGTCAGGCGGCGGGTTTTCACCCCGCAGGTGCCGAGGAGGGTGCGAACCATCTGCCGGTGCGCCGGGGCGCCGTAAATCCAGCGGAAATACCAGGGCGGCGTGTCGAGGGTCACCAGCAGGTCGGCGCTGCGGCCGCTGAGCAGCTTTTCATGGATGTGCGAACGCTCGCGATATTTGAAGGCGAAGCCGGGCAGGAACACCCGGTCGAAGAAGCCTTGCAGCAGTGCCGGCAGGCCGCCCCACCAGACCGGATAAACGAATACCAGGTGTTCGGCCCAGTGGATTTGCCGTTGGGCTTCCAGCAGGTCGGGTTCCAGGTTCTGGTTCTGGTCATAGCCGCCGCGCAACACCGGGTCGAACTCCAGTTCGCCGAGCTTCAACTGACGCACCACATGGCCTTCGCTGCGCGCGCCTTGGGCGTATGCCTCGCCGAGGGCATGGCAAAGGCTGCTGCTTTTCGGGGTGCCGAGAATCATTAGAATCCGCTTGCCGTCGCCCTCCAGCGGGGTGGCGCCACTTTTTGTCGTTTCAACCATGGTGGCCGGTCTCCAGCATCGCTTCGGGACGCACCCAGGCGTCGAATTCTTCGGCACTGACGTAACCCAGGGCCAGTGCGGCTTCACGCAGGGTCATGCCCTCGCTGTAGGCTTTCTTGGCAATCTGCGCGGCCTTGTCGTAGCCGATATGTGGGTTCAGCGCGGTCACCAGCATCAAGCCGCGTTCCAGGTGCGCGGCCATTTGGCTGGCGTCCGGCTCCATGCCGGCGATGCAGTGCCGCTGGAAGTTGCGACAGCCATCGGCCAGCAGGCGGATCGATTGCAGCAGGTTGTGGATGATCACCGGTTTGAACACATTCAACTGCAGGTGGCCCTGGCTGGCGGCCATGCCGATGGTGACGTCGTTGCCGAGCACCTGGCAGGCGAGCATCGACAGGGCTTCGCATTGGGTTGGATTGACCTTGCCGGGCATGATCGAACTGCCCGGTTCGTTGGCCGGCAATTTGACCTCGGCGAACCCGGCGCGCGGGCCCGAGCCGAGCAGGCGCAGGTCGTTGGCCATCTTCATCAAGGCCACGGCCAGGGTCTTCAGCGCGCCGGACAGGGTCACCAGCGGTTCGTGGCCGGCCAGGGCGGCGAATTTATTCGGTGCGGACACCAGTGGCAGACCGGACAGGGCGGTCAACTCGGCAGCGATCGCTTCGGCAAAGCCCTTCGGGGCATTCAAGCCGGTGCCCACCGCCGTGCCGCCCTGGGCCAGTTCGCAGACCGCTGGCAACGCGGCGCGCAGGGCTCGGTCGGCGTAATCGAGCTGGGCGACAAAGGCCGACAGCTCCTGGCCGAAGGTGATTGGCGTGGCGTCCATCAGGTGTGTGCGCCCGGTCTTGACCAGCGCCGCATGCCGCGCCGACTGTTCGGCCAGGCCGCCAGAGAGTTCGGCGAGCGCCGGCAGCAGGTCGTGTTGCACGGCGTGCACGGTGGCGATGTGCATGGCGGTGGGGAAGCTGTCGTTGGAGCTTTGCGCGCGGTTGACGTGATCGTTCGGGTGCACCGGCGATTTGCCGCCACGGCCCTGGCCCGCCAGTTCATTGGCGCGGCCGGCGATCACTTCGTTGACGTTCATGTTGCTTTGCGTGCCGCTGCCGGTCTGCCAGACCACCAGGGGGAACTGCTGGTCGTGCTGGCCGGCCAGCACTTCGTCGGCGGCTTGTTCGATCAGGCGGGCGATATCCGGCGGCAGCTCGCCAATGCGGTCGTTCACCCGTGCGGCGGCTTTCTTGATCAGGGCCAGGGCGTGCAGCACGGCCAGCGGCATGCGCTCCTGGCCGATGGCGAAGTTGATCAATGAGCGCTGGGTTTGCGCACCCCAGTAAGCGTCTTCGGGGACGTCGATAGGACCGATGCTGTCGGTTTCGATGCGGCTCATGGATCTTCTCCAGGTACTGTTCCGCAAGTTTAGGCGCTTAAGCCAACCTCTGGTTCCATGGCCGCCGGATTTAAATCTGCGCCGCGCCCGTGCTTACCAGCGCGCGCGGGTGGTGCCAAGCCAGCCCAGGGCACCATCGACCGGCACGCGCTCGCCGCCGGGGCCACGCAGTACGCCGTCGAAACGGCCGAACCACTGGCGGGTGTCGGCGTAGAACGGACCGAGTTTCGGGCAGGCTTGATGATGCTGGCGCGGGGTGAAGGTCAGGGCCACGCGGTCATCGCTGCTGCTCAAACGCCAGGGTGCCATGGGGTTTTGCGGCGCCTGTTCGATAACGATCGGAGCGTCCAGGTGCAGCAGTTCGCCGCCGAACCACAGGGCGTTTTCGGACAGGCCGCTGTCATCGGTCCAGCCGGCGCCGAAGTTCCCGGCGATGCCGCCGGGGGCGGCGAAGGCGGCGCGGGTCCAATGGCTGTGCATGGGCCACACCCCACGGCCAAAATCCAATGCGGCGAAGCTGTGCCCGGGTTCGCAGTTGTATTGCTTGCTGCCCAGCTGCACGCTGCCACTGGTTGGCAGGCCCAATTGCCGGCAGGTGGCGTGGAATCCCTGGCCGGCGAAGGGCACCACCAGGTTGACCGATTCGAGGTGCGCCGGGCGCTGAATATCCAGCGCGACATTCAAGGGCTGGCCGCCGATATCCGGCACGGCGACTGTCAGACGCAGGCGCCCGGGGTGTTCATCGGCCTTCAGTTGCAAGTGTGGGTGATTGAAGCTGTGGCTTTCCAGTGGCATATCCGGCAACCGGCAGCCGCGGGCGAAGGCCCGTAGCTGGGTATGCGCGACGGCGTGGCCGGTTTCCAGGTCGAGGAAATAGGCGGCGCCGTAGCCCAGGTAGTCGAGGTCGGCCAGGGTCAGCGAGAGCATCCAGCGCGGCGTGGTGATGCACCAGTGGTTCCAGCGCTTACGTCGCCCATGGTTGCCGGGCAGGGCGCAGTTCACCTGCGGTCGGGGCGACCAGCCAATGGCTGCTGGGGCGAGCTGGCCCTGGGCATCGCAGAGCGGTTGCCAGGGTGCTGAGGCGAATTCGGAAGTGAGGCTGTTCATCGGGCACGTCCATGTGTGCGGAGTTCAGGTGCGCAAGCGCTGGAGGGCTCTGGGTGCCTCAGCGAACAGCGTAGCTGCCGTTTGTATGGCGTGCAGCATGCCCACCACCCTAAAGGATGGGCAAGTACTGGCACTTTGGCAATGGATCAACGGTGCTGTTGTGCCATAGAGTCTGTGTGATCCTGTACACAAACGCCCTCGCTTGAGCCGAGAGTGAGCTTGAGCGCAGAATGCCCAGCCCCGGGGTTCGCCCTGATCGTTAGCGCTTCCCGAATAGACAAGGAATTTCAATGACCCCGATTCGTACCCTTTGCACTGCCGTGCTGTTTGCCTGCGCCAGCGGCCAGGTGTTTGCCGATGCCG
The DNA here is from genome assembly GCF_057838565.1 of Pseudomonas sp. KH_027. Lineage (NCBI taxonomy): Bacteria > Pseudomonadati > Pseudomonadota > Gammaproteobacteria > Pseudomonadales > Pseudomonadaceae > Pseudomonas > Pseudomonas sp. KH_027. Next base: position 3,092,867 of record NZ_CM174470.1, on the reverse strand, counting down.
CCAGCCATGCAGCCGATGCCGAGCGCTTCCTCAAACTGGCCCACGCCGACAAACTGGCCGTGCCGGTGTTTGCCCAGGTGCAGCAGATGTTTGCCCAGCGTTTCGCCCAGGCGCAGGCTCCGGACACTAAGAAAGCACTGCTCGAAAGCTACCAGGCCAAGGCCAATGCCTCGCTGAACAAGGCGGTCGGCTGGGATAAACTCAAGCCGGACATGGTCAAGCTCTACACCAGCAGCTTCAGCGAACAGGAGCTGAAGGACCTGATCGCCTTCTACCAATCGCCGCTGGGCAAGAAAGTGCTGGAAACCATGCCGGGCCTGACCGCAAAGTCGGCTCAATTGACCCAGGCCAAGCTGGAAACTGCCGTACCGGAAGTGAACAAGCTGCTGGCCGACATGACCGCCGAACTGCAACCGGCGCCAGCCAAGCCTGACGCGAAGAAGCCTTAAGCGGAGTGTGGCATGAACATGCGTGAACGAATTCAGTCAGCGCTCGCCGCGCTGGAGCCGCAGCACCTCGAAGTGTTGGATGAAAGCCATATGCACAGTCGTGGGCTGGAAACGCACTTCAAGGCCGTGGTGGTCAGCCCGTTGTTCGCCGAGCTGAATGCGGTCAAGCGACACCAGAAGGTCTATGCCAGCCTGGGTGACCTGATGGGGCAGATGCATGCCCTGGCGCTGCATACCTACACCCCGCAAGAGTGGGCGCAGTTGGGCCATGCGCTTGATTCGCCGACCTGCCTGGGCGGCAGTAAGCACGATCACTAGGGGCTCCGCAGGCGTCTGATTCTGCGCCGCTTGGTCGCAGGCTCGGCGGCCTGGCTTTCTGGTAAACTTCGCCTCGCGCCGGCCCTGCCGGCGTAGTCGTTTAAAGCGTTAACGTTTCCACGAGCCTGTTGACGCTCTCGCGAGCAGGCTATCAAAACCCGGTCCGTCCTTTACGTGGACGACCACCAGGAGTAACCCCCGCATGACTCAGACTATCGTCGTGGCGGCGCTGTACAAGTTCGTCACTCTGAAGGACTACGTTGCACTGCGCGAGCCCCTGCTGCAAAGCCTGCTGGATAACGGCATCAAAGGCACCTTGCTGATCGCCGAAGAAGGTATCAACGGCACCGTGTCCGGCACCCGTGAGGGTATCGACGGCCTGCTGGCCTGGCTGAAACAAGACCCGCGGTTCGTCGATATCGACCACAAGGAGTCGTACTGCGACGAGCAGCCGTTCTACCGCACCAAGGTCAAGCTGAAGAAGGAAATCGTTACCCTCGGTGTACCGGGCGTCGACCCGAACCAGCAGGTCGGCACCTATGTCGAGCCGCAGGATTGGAACGCCTTGATCGCCGACCCTGAGGTGCTGCTGATCGATACCCGCAACGATTACGAAGTGGCGATTGGCACCTTCGAGCGTGCCATCGACCCGCAGACCAAGAGCTTTCGTGACTTTCCCGACTACATAAAAGCCAACTTCGATCCGAGCAAACACAAAAAGGTCGCGATGTTCTGCACCGGCGGTATCCGTTGCGAGAAGGCTTCCAGCTATATGCTCGGCGAGGGCTTCGATGAGGTCTATCACCTCAAGGGCGGGATCCTCAAGTACCTGGAAGAAGTGCCGCAGGACGAGACGCTGTGGCGCGGCGACTGCTTCGTCTTCGATAATCGCGTGACCGTGCGCCACGACCTCAGCGAAGGCGAGTACGACCAGTGCCACGCCTGCCGCATCCCGATTTCGGTGGCCGACCGCGAGTCGCCCCATTTCGTTCTGGGCATCAGTTGCCCGCACTGCTGGGACTCGCTGAGCGAGAGAACCCGCAACAGTGCCCGTGAGCGGCAGAAGCAGATCGAACTGGCCAAAGCGCGCAATCAACCGCACCCTTTGGGCTACAACCCTCGACTTTCAGCAGAGTCCTGATCCCATGCCTGCGCGCCTGCTCTATGTGATGGACCCCATGTGCTCCTGGTGCTGGGGCTTTGCGCCGGTGTTCGAGGCGCTTGCCGCCCAGGCGCAGGCCGCGGGTGTGCCCTTGCACCTGGTGGCCGGCGGTTTGCGTACCGGCAGTGGCGCGGCGCTGGAGCCGACCACCCAGCGCTATATCCTCGAGCATTGGCAGGCGGTCGCGCAGGCCACCGGGCAGCCGTTCAAGTTCGATGGCGCCTTGCCGGAAGGTTTCGTCTACGACACCGAGCCGGCCTGCCGGGCTCTGGTTGCCGCGCGTGCCCTCGAACCGGCCAGCGTCTGGCCGCTGGTCAAGCGCATTCAGCAGGCGTTCTACGCTGAAGGTCGCGACGTGACGCAGGCCAGTGTGCTGGTCGAGTTGGCGGAAGCGGCCGGCTTGCCGCGCATCGAGTTCGCGGCGGCCTTCGACAGCGCCGAGCAGCACGCGGCCACCGCCGCCGATTTCACCTGGGTGCAGGACCTGGGCATCGCCGGGTTCCCCACCGTACTGGCCGAGCGCAATGGCCAACTGGCCTTGTTGACCAATGGCTACCAGCCGCTCAGCGAGCTGGCTCCGCTCCTGGCGCGTTGGCTTGCGCGGGGCGCGCATGCTTGATCGCCTGAGCTGGGCGGAGATACGCCGGCTGGCCCTGCGCCACAAGAAAGCCTTGCTGATCGCCAATGGCGTGGCGGTGCTGGCGACTATCTGCAGTGTGCCGATTCCGCTGTTGCTGCCGTTGCTGGTCGACGAAGTGCTGCTCAAGCAGGGCGACGCGGCGCTCAAGATCATGGATCGCTTCCTGCCTGGCAGTTGGCAGACCGCCGTTGGCTACATCGGCCTGATGGTGCTGCTGACCTTGCTGTTGCGCAGCTCGGCGCTGGTCTTCAACGTGGTGCAGGCGCGCCTGTTCGCCCGGCTGTCGAAGGACATCGTCTACCGTATCCGCATCCGCCTGATCGAGCGGCTCAAGCGCATTTCCCTCGGCGAATACGAAAGCCTCGGCGGTGGTACGGTGACCACCCACCTGGTCACCGATCTCGACACCCTGGACAAGTTCGTCGGCGAAACCCTCAGCCGTTTCCTGGTCGCCATGCTGACCCTGATCGGCACCGCCGGCATCCTGATGTGGATGCACTGGCAACTGGCGCTGCTGATCCTGCTGTTCAATCCTCTGGTGATCTACGCTACGGTGCAGTTGGGCAAACGCGTCAAACACCTGAAAAAGCTCGAGAACGACAGCACCTCGCGTTTCACCCAGGCGCTGACCGAAACCTTGGAGGCGATTCAGGAAATCCGTGCCGGCAACCGCCAGGGTTTCTTCCTCGGGCGCCTTGGTGTGCGTGCGCAAGAGGTACGCAACTATGCGGTGGCCTCGCAGTGGAAGACCGATGCTTCCAGTCGCGCCAGCGGTCTGTTGTTCCAGTTCGGCATCGACCTTTTCCGTGCGGCGGCGATGCTCACCGTGCTGTTCTCCGACCTGTCGATCGGCCAGATGCTCGCGGTGTTCAGCTACCTGTGGTTCATGATCGGCCCGGTCGAACAACTGCTGAACCTGCAATATGCCTTCTACGCCGCCGGTGGTGCGCTGACGCGGATCAACGAGCTGCTCGCGCGGGCCGATGAGCCGCAATACCCGGGTGGCGTCGATCCCTTCAGTGGGCGCGACACGCTTGGCATCGAGGTGCGCGGCCTGAGCTTCGGCTATAACGAGGAGCAGGTGCTGGACGGCTTGAACCTGACCATCGCCGCCGGCGAGAAGGTCGCCATCGTGGGCGCCAGCGGCGGCGGCAAGAGTACCCTGGTACAACTGCTGTTGGGGCTGTACACGGCCCAGGCCGGCAGCATCCGCTATGGCGGTGCGAGCCTGGAGGAGATCGGCCTGGCGACGGTGCGCGAGCATGTCGCGGTGGTGCTGCAGCATCCCGCGCTGTTCAACGACAGCGTGCGCGCCAACCTGACCATGGGCCGCGAACGCAGTGATGAAGCTTGCTGGCGGGCCCTGGAAATCGCGCAGTTGGCGCCTACCATTCGCGCCTTGCCGCAAGGTCTGGAAAGCATCGTCGGGCGTTCCGGCGTGCGCCTTTCCGGCGGTCAGCGGCAACGCCTGGCCATTGCCCGGATGGTGCTGGCCGAACCGAAAGTGGTGATCCTCGACGAAGCCACGTCGGCCCTCGATGCCGCCACCGAGTACGCTTTACACCAGGCCTTGGGGCAGTTCCTCAAGGGCCGCACCACCTTGATCATCGCCCACCGCCTGTCAGCGGTTAAGCAGGCGGATCGGGTGCTGGTGTTCGATGGGGGGCGCATCGCCGAGGATGGCGACCATCAGCAGTTGATCGCCGAGGGTGGGTTGTACGCGAAGTTGTATGGGCATTTGCAACAGAGCTAGCGCAGTCCAGCCTTAATGCCATTCACTTAAGGTCTGTGCATGTGGCTCCCCTCGCCTTTTTTACGGGAGAGGGGCTGGGGGAGAGGGTAAATCGCGGCCCAAAGTGAGCTCATTTGGCCATGCTCCCCTCTCCCTAACCCTCTCACCAGAGGGGCGAGGGGGATAAAAAGCGCAGACGCATGCCGCGCAGCCTGCCCACATTCCTTGTGGCCTCCTTCGCCGGAGGTTTTGGACGAAAAGCTTTTAAGTTCATTCAAATGAAAGATGGCTGGGTACTCGCCGCGCACTAGACTCATACCGTCAAGTTGCCGCCAACGCTGAAGGAGCGTGCTCATGGCCGCCGTAAGTGGTATTGAAGGCACCAATATCCTGACGGGTTCAGCCAGCAGCGACATCCTCAATGGCCTGGGCGGCGATGACAGCTACCGCTTCGACAGCCACAGCGATTTTGAAAACACCCATTTAGCGGCCGTGAAGATCTCCAGCCTGCCAGCCATCGGCAGCCTGCACTACCACAACGGCAGCGCCTGGGTCGTGGTGACCCTGGATCAGGTCATCAGCAAGGCCGACCTCGCCGTCGGCACGCTTCATCAGGCTTGCGTTGGGCTTCGTCGATATCAAGGTCTGCGCGGTCAACGATCTGTGCTCCGGCCTGAAACTGGTCATTTGCCAGGAGCTTCGGTGAAAGCGTCGCAGCCGCGGGGCTCAGCTCATGGGCTCTGACAGTTCTGTACGGTGGAGCCTGGCGCAACCTGCAGCACGGCTGATCGTCATAGTAGTGCTTGCGGTGGGCCTGCTGGGCTGCAACGAGTCACCGCGCCCCGACCTGAAGCGGCTCTACCAGCTCAGCACCACCAGCGCCGAAACCGCGCCGGTCATCTTGATCCCAGGGGCCTTTGGCACCCGCTTGCGCGACCGGGTCAGCGGCGAAGAGATTTGGCCGGGGCCGTGGTGGCGCATTCTGTTCTCGTCTTACCCGGAGCTGGCCCTTGAAATCGATCCGCAAACGAATACGCCACGGCCTTCGAGGCTGGAAGCTTCGGGAATTGCCGAGCAGGCGCTGCGGCGCGACTTTTACCGCCCAATTTTACGAACCTTGACGCAATTTGGTGGCTATGTGCGCGCCCAGCCCGGGACACCGGCGCGCAAGGGCGAGCGACGTTACTACGTCCTTTCTTACGACTGGCGGCAAGATACCTTGCGCAGCGTGCGGGAACTGGATCGACTGATTGCGGCCGTGCGCCGTGATTACGCCGATCCGACCTTACGCGTCGATGTGGTGGCGCACAGCATGGGTGGCTTGATCGCACGCTACTACCTGCGTTTTGGCACCCGCGATGTGCTGGACGGTGAGCCCCACCTGGTGACCATGGATGGGGCGGACCGGGTGCGCAAATTGGTGTTGCTGGGCACGCCCAACCTGGGTTCGGTCGGCTCATTGCATGCGTTCATCAGTGGTGAAAAGGTTGGTTGGGGCCGTATTTCGCCGCGCACGCTGGCCACCTTTCCCAGCGGCTACCAGCTTTTTCCCCATCCGCTCAACAACTGGCTGGTGGATATTGAGGGCAAGCCCCGCCACGATGACTTGTTTGACCCTAAAACCTGGCAGCGCATGGCCTGGTCGGTCTATGAGCCCACCCTGGCCGCCGCTGCCGACGCGCCGACGCTTCAGCGCTATTTCGCATATAACCTGGAGCGTGCACGGCGCTTGGCCTGGATGCTGTCTGTGGCCGAGCCGGTGTCGCCGATCCGCTATGTACTCTTTGGCGGTGGCTGCCATATGACGCCTGCACGGCTGCTGGTGGAGCAGCTCAATGGACGCGACACGGTGCGGCTCACGCCATCAGATATTGCCGCACCCCGGCCCGGTGTGCCCTACGACGAGCTGATGATCGAACCCGGCGATGGCCGCGTCACCAAGCCGTCTCTGCTGGCGCGCGAGACACTGGACCCCGGCGCGCCACAGAGCGAGGACAGCTTTCTGCCAGTGGCTTATGCGTTCTTCTTGTGCGAGGACCACGCGTTCCTGACGAGCAACATCAACTTTCAGGACAACCTGCTCAACGCGCTCTTGTCACGCCAACCACCTCCTGAGAGCAAATAGTGGGCGTGTGTCCTGCTCAGTTGCGCAGGTGATTCTGGCTCATGGCCCTTGTCAAATGGGCGGGAGCCGATCTTAAAGTCATAGCGATGGGCCACCCGTTTGCTCACTCGATTGAGCCAGCCGGCCATGCCAATCTAACGTGCTTATCTTGTTCTTATCTACTCGAGGCACAGCAAACCTCCGTCCTGATTCGCGGACTTCGGTGGTGATGGTGTTTAGCCTGCGTCTGGCACCGCAGGGTAGCCCATCGTCCAACAGGCTTACACGCGGCTCGTCGTGAAGTGGCAGCCTGGCGCACCGCGCTGTCAATAAATCGTTACGAAAGCAAAGCCCCTGCGGTGAGGCTTTGTCGGCTTTTCAGGGTTGTAAGGAAAACGTGCCGCTAGTGCGGGCCAAGTACCTGCTGGCAGCTCTGCCATGCGCTTGTACGGCTCCCGTCCCTCGGTTGTTATGAGGTTATCCGCAGCGTCTGGCTCTGACCGAGCAGGCGTTGAACCGACAACAACAACGAGGAGGCGCAATGAACGCCGTGACTAAAATCGAACAGCACAACCCGATTGGTACCGACGGTTTTGAATTCGTCGAATACACCGCGCCGACGCCCGAGGGCATTCAGCAGTTGCGTGAACTGTTCACCGCCATGGGCTTCACCGAAACCGCCAAGCACCGCTCCAAGGAAGTCTTTCTGTTCCAGCAGAATGACATCAATTTCGTCCTCAACGGCAGCCCGACCGGGCACGTGCGCGAGTTCGGCCTCAAGCACGGCCCAAGTGCCTGCGCCATGGCCTTCCGGGTGAAGAACGCCGCCCAGGCGGCCGCCTATGTCGAGTCCCAGGGCGCCACCCTGGTCGGCAGCCACGCCAACTTCGGCGAGTTGAACATCCCCTGTGTCGAAGGCATCGGCGGCTCCTTGCTGTACCTCGTCGACCGCTACGGCGACAAGACCATCTACGACGTCGACTTCGAGTACATCGAAGGCCGTACGCCGCAGGACAACGCAGTCGGCCTGGTGGAGTTGGATCACCTGACCCACAACGTCAAGCGCGGGCAGATGGACGTCTGGTCCGGCTTCTACGAGCGCATCGCCAACTTCCGCGAGATCCGCTACTTCGATATCGAAGGCAAACTCACCGGCCTGCTGTCGCGCGCCATGACCGCGCCGTGCGGCAAGATCCGCATCCCGATCAACGAGTCGGCAGACGATAAGTCGCAGATCGAAGAGTTCATCCGCGAGTACCACGGCGAGGGTATCCAACACATCGCCCTGGCCAGCGAGGACATCTACGAAACCGTGCGCAAGCTGCGCGCCAATGGCGTGGACTTCATGAAAACGCCGGACACCTATTATGACAAGGTCGATCAACGCGTCGCCGGCCACGCCGAGCCGAGTGCGCTGCTACGTGAGCTGAACATCCTGATCGACGGTGCGCCGGGTGACGACGGCATTCTGCTGCAGATTTTCACCAATACCGTGATCGGTCCGATCTTCTTCGAAATCATCCAGCGCAAGGGCAACCAGGGTTTTGGCGAGGGCAATTTCAAGGCCTTGTTCGAGTCCATCGAGGAAGACCAGATCAAGCGCGGCGTTCTCAAGGACGAGTGAACGGAAAACCGTAGGGTGGGTTAGCGGCGCGTCCCGCTGGAGGTTCGAACAGCGCAAGGCATGGGCGCCGCGTAACCCACCGATCCGTGTCCAGCAGGCGCAGCAACGGTGGGTTACGGCGCTTCGGCTATCACGCTCGATCCCGGCCAGCGTGCTTGCGCCTAACCCACCCTACGAAAAAACGTCGAATCGAGGAGATACCGGCTATGAGCCGTAAATGGATCAGTTTTCCCCTGCGTGAAGGCGAATGTTCCCGCCAGGCGCATTGCGATTTTCCGGCCGATACCTATGAGCGGGAAATGGGCCGCGAAGGTTTCTTCGGCCCGGCTTCGCACCTGCACCACAAACATCCGCCCACTGGCTGGATCGATTGGGAAGGGCCGTTGCGGCCGCATGCCTTCGACTTCAACCGGTTGAGCAGTGAGCGCGATTGCCCGCTGGAAGCGCCGCTTACCCTGCATAACGGCGACATGAAGCTGCGGGTCTGGAAAACCAATGGCGCCATGCGCCACCTGGTGCGCAATGGCGACGGCGATGACCTGCTGTTCGTCCACGAGGGCGCCGGACACTTCTACTGCGACTTCGGCCATCTCGAATACCGCGATGGCGATTACCTGATGGTGCCGCGCGGTACGGCCTGGCGCATCGAGGCCAGCGAGCCGACCTTCATGCTGCTGATCGAAAGCACCGATGGAGCCTATCAACTGCCGGATAAAGGCCTGGTCGGCCCCCATGCGATCTTCGACCCGGCGGTGCTCGAGCATCCGCACATCGATGACGCGTTCAAGGCCCAGCAGGACGAGAACACTTGGCAGATCCGCATCAAACGCCGCAACCAGATCAGTACTGTGACCTACCCGTATAACCCGCTGGACGTGGTCGGCTGGCATGGCGACAACACTGTGGTGCGTCTCAACTGGCGGGATATCCGCCCGCTGATGAGCCACCGCTACCACCTGCCGCCGTCGGCGCACACCACCTTCGTGGCCAATGGCTTCGTGGTCTGCACCTTCTGCCCGCGCCCGGTGGAAAGCGACCCGGGTGCGCTGAAGGTGCCGTTCTATCACAACAACGACGACTACGACGAAGTGCTGTTCTACCACCGCGGCAACTTCTTCAGCCGCGACAACATCGAGGCCGGGATGGTCACACTGCACCCCTGCGGCTTCCCCCATGGCCCGCACCCGAAGGCGCTGAAGAAGAGCCAGGAAAGCCCGGCCAGCTTCGCCGATGAAGTGGCGGTGATGATCGACAGCCGTCGCGCCCTGGAGATAGACCCGGCCGCCGCGCAGGTGGATGTCCCGGAATACGTGAACTCCTGGCGTGCACCGGGGAAAGAAGGCTGAACAGCCGTAGGAGCGGGCCATGCCCGCGAACGCTCTCATTTTAAACATGTCGCGGGCATGGCCCGCTCCTACATAAGAATCGAAGGAAAGCTACATGAAACTCGCATCTCTGAATCAAGGCCGTGACGGCGTGCTGTTGGTGGTTTCCCGCGACCTGCGTCGGGCGGTGAAGGTCCCGGCGATTGCCACAACCCTGCAGGCGGCGCTGGATGATTGGGCGAGCAAGCGCCCGCAGCTGGACGCGGTTTATCAACGGCTGAACGATGGCCTGGAAGCCGACGCCTTCGCCTTCGAGCAGAGCGCCTGCGCCAGCCCACTGCCGCGCGCCTATCACTGGGCCGATGGCAGTGCCTACGTCAACCACGTGGAGTTGGTGCGCAAGGCCCGTGGCGCCGAGATGCCGGAATCCTTCTGGCACGACCCGCTGATGTATCAGGGTGGCGCGGATACCTTTATCCCGCCGCACAGCCCGATCCGCATGGCCGACGAAGCCTGGGGCATTGATCTGGAAGCCGAGCTGGCGGTGATCACCGATGACGTGCCGATGGGCGCCTCGGTGGCGGAAGCGGCCTCGCACATTCAGTTGCTGATGCTGGTCAACGATGTGTCGCTGCGCAATCTGATTCCCGGCGAGCTGGCCAAGGGCTTCGGTTTCTACCAGAGCAAGCCGTCCTCGAGCTTCTCGCCGGTGGCGGTGACACCGGACGAGCTGGGCGATACCTGGCGCGAGGGCAAAGTGCATCGGCCGTTGGTCTCGCACATCAACGGTCAACTGTTCGGCCAGCCGGATGCCGGCACCGACATGACCTTCAACTTCCCGACCCTGGTCGCTCACGCCGTCAAGACCCGGCCGCTGGGCACCGGCACCATCATCGGTTCCGGCACCGTGTCGAACTATGACCGCAGCGCCGGCTCCAGCTGCCTGGCCGAGAAACGCATGCTGGAAATCGTCGAGCTCGGCGAGGCGAAAACCCCATTCCTCCAGTTCGGCGATCGGGTGCGCATCGAGATGTTCGACGCCCGTGGGCAAAGCATCTTCGGTGCTATCGAACAGGCGGTGGAGAAATATACAGGCTGACTTTGTAGGAGCGGGCCATGCCCGCGACGTTGCAAAAACATCGCGGGCATGGCCCGCTCCTACGGTATAGGCAGGGGATATAACCATGCTGACGCTCTATTCCTACTGGCGTTCCAGCGCCGCCTATCGGGTGCGCATCGCGCTTAACCTGAAGGGGTTGGCCTACCGGCAAGTGCCGGTGCATCTGGTCAAGGACGGTGGCCAGCAGCATTCGGCCGACTACCTGGCGCTCAATCCCCAGGGGCTGCTGCCGTTGTTGGTCGATGGCAAGACGAAGATCGCTCAGTCCCTGGCGATTCTCGAATACCTGGAAGAAACCCACCCGCAACCGGCGCTGCTGCCCAGCGATCCGGCCCTGCGCGCGCAGGTGCGCGCCTTGGCGCTGCATATCGCTTGCGATATCCATCCGCTGAACAACCTGCGGGTGTTGCAGTACCTGTCCGGCACCCTTGGGGTCGAGGGCGAGGCGAAAGACGCCTGGTACCGGCACTGGGTGGATGTCGGTCTGGCGGCGGTGGAGCAGGGCTTGATGCGCATGCCCGGTCGTCTGTCGCTGGGTGAACGGCCTGGCTACCTGGAAGCCTGTTTGATTCCGCAGGTGTACAATGCGCGCCGTTTTAACTGTGACCTCAATGCGTACCCACGCATCCTCGATGTGGTCGACCGCTGTGAATCTCTCGACGCGTTTAAAAACGCCGCTCCGGAGGTGCAGCCCGACGCTGACTGTTAAGGCTTACCGGCCTTGCTGAACTCCGCCGCACCACGAGCGCGGCGGGTCCGATCCCGTCACAGATAAAAACAAAAGGTGACGTATTAATGCAGCATGACACTCTCCACTCAGGCGAACTCAAACGCGGCCTGAAGAATCGCCACATCCAGTTGATCGCCCTCGGTGGCGCCATCGGCACCGGTTTGTTCCTCGGCTCGGCCGGGGTACTGAAATCCGCCGGGCCGTCGATGATCCTCGGCTATGCCATTTGCGGTTTCATTGCCTTCCTGATCATGCGCCAGCTCGGCGAGATGATCGTCGAAGAGCCAGTGGCGGGTTCCTTCAGCCATTTCGCCCACAAGTATTGGGGCGGTTTCGCCGGGTTTCTCTCGGGCTGGAACTGCTGGGTGCTGTACATCCTGGTGGGCATGTCGGAGCTGACCGCGGTCGGCAAGTACATCCACTACTGGTGGCCGGATGTCCCGACTTGGGCCACCGCAGCGGTGTTCTTCGTTATGGTCAACGCGATCAACCTGGCCAACGTCAAGTTGTTCGGCGAGGCGGAGTTCTGGTTCGCGATGATCAAGGTGGTGGCGATCATCGGCATGATCGTGCTCGGTTGCTACCTGCTGTTCAGCGGTGCCGGCGGCGAACAGGCGGCGGTGAGCAACCTGTGGGAGCACGGTGGCTTCTTCCCCAACGGCATTTCCGGCTTGGTGATGGCGATGGCTTTCATCATGTTCTCCTTCGGTGGCCTGGAGATGCTCGGCTTCACCGCGGCCGAGGCCGACCAGCCGAAAACCGTGATCCCGAAAGCGATCAACCAGGTGATCTACCGCATCCTGATCTTTTACGTCGGTGCGCTGGTCGTGCTGCTCTCCCTGACGCCCTGGAATGCCCTGCTCGAACACATCAACAATGCCGGCGACCCCTACAGCGGCAGCCCGTTCGTGCAGGTGTTCTCGATGCTGGGTAGCGATACCGCCGCGCACATCCTCAACTTCGTGGTGCTCACTGCCGCACTGTCGGTCTACAACAGCGGCACCTACTGCAACGGTCGGATGCTCCTGGGCCTGGCCGAGCAGGGCGATGCACCGAAAGCGCTGGCCAAGGTCGACAAACGTGGGGTGCCGGTGCGGGCGTTGGTGCTGTCGGCACTGGTGACCTTCCTCGCGGTAGTGGTCAACTATGTGGTGCCGCAGAATGCGCTGGAGCTGTTGATGTCGCTGGTGGTGGCCGCGTTGGTGATCAACTGGGCGATGATCAGCTATTCGCACCTGAAGTTCCGCCAGCGCATGGACCGTGACGGTGTACGCACCGGTTTCCGTGCCTTGTTGTTCCCGTACGGCAATTACCTGTGCCTGGCATTCGTGCTGTTCATCCTCGGCGTCATGCTGCTGATTCCGGGGATTCAGGTGTCGGTGTATGCGATTCCGTTCTGGCTGGTGTTCATGTGGGGTTGCTACCGCATCAAGCTGACCAAAGGTAAGGCTGCGTCTGTTCAGGTCGGCGCGCGCCAGCTAGCTGAATAGCGACGGAGCCACTGAGTGGTATGAAAGCCCCGGTTTATGCCGGGGCTTTTCTATTTCATTGGCAAAAATGCCAGTTGTAGACGCTCGCGAATGGCTGTTTTAGGCCAGAAGCAGCAGTCGCAAATTCCGTTATAAACGGTCGTGCGCTCATGCCCTGTACGCCATAACGAAAAATGCCCGTATCTTTCGATGCGGGCATTTTCTTCGGCCACCAATCAGATTGCTAGGTTTTCAACCCGCCCGACTAGTGGTCTGTACGGCTAGTTGGTTAACTCAAGTTCGGATGCCTGGAGCCTTGAGACAAGGCGCCGCGACGAGTCATAGCTGGGCTATGGGGAGGAGCGGCAACACCGTATCGGGGGTTCAGGCGTCGAAATTGACTAATTGAACGAGCCACACAGGCCACTAGGCCAAGGTCTTGTTTCGCGCGCTTGCCCTTACTGGGCGAGGGAGACCTGACTGGCTTTGACGTCCAGTTGGCTCAGACGCTTGAGCAGCGCGGCGATGTTCTCCTTCGCGGCCCCTTCGTTGGCCAGACGCAGGCGGGTGACGCCGACAAAAGCATCACCGACAGTCGCGGTGTAGGGGGTGCGCAGCACCTCGCGGAAGACTTCGCGGCCGCTAGCAGTATCGATTAGGCGGTACTCAACTTCGGTGGTCACCTTGAAGTCGAGGCCGAAAATCGGCTGTTCGACGCGCAGCAGGTTGGCGTGCAGGGCATAGGGCGCCTGGTTGGCACTGCTCAGCAGGCCGGCCTTGCCCAGGGAGGTGCGCAGGGCGGTTTGGAAGTCTTGGCCTTCGATTTCCGAGGTCCATAGCGGGTTGGTTTTCCCGCCCCCCTGAACTTCGCTGAGTTGCAGGTTCTGTTGCAGCGACTGATCGAATTTCAGGGCTTGGGCCTGGTCGTCTGCAACGGTCATGCCCTCGATCTTGGCGGAGGAGGCGCAACCAGTGAGCACCAGGGCGAAAGCGGCAGCGAAGAGTAAACGTAGATTAATCAAGAGCTTTCCTTAGCGGTCGGGACGACCGAATGACAAATCAAAGGGGCGGCGCAAGGCCGGGCGCGTCGCGGACGTGCAGCGGGAAAGACGGAGATGGTGCGACTAGCTTCCTGCAGTGGGGGCACGTCCATGTTTACGCGGCGAGCAGAATACTCAGTGGTGGCACCTTGCTCAAGCGCGGTGGCGCAACCGCCGCTTGGCCATTTCTGCCCGCACGGGTCAAGCGGCAGTGGTCTAGCATTCTCCTCACTACAACCGAGGAGCCGTGCCGTGTCTATCTTCGATTTCCAGGTGAGCTGGGCCGATCTGGATTCCAACGCTCATCTGAAGAACACCCGCTATCTGGACTACGCCGCGCAGGCGCGTTTTCTCTTCCTGGCTGCCGCCGGTTTTACCCCGCAGGCCTTCGCCGAGGCGAAGCTGGGCCCGGTGGTGTTCGAGGATCGGGTCGAATACCGCAAGGAGTTGCGGCTGTTGCAGCCGTTCCAGGTAAGCCTGGAGGTCGGCGGGCTGAGCGAGGATGGGGCCAAATTCATATTCGTCAACCAGGTGCTGAATGCCCGGGGCGAACTCTGCGCGCGGGTACAGACGCAGGCGGCCTGGTTCAGCCTGGAAAGCCGGCGCGTCACCCCGCCGCCAACTGGCCTGAAAGCGGCTATGGAGCAGGCGCCGCGCACCGAGGACTTTTGCTGGTTGTAGAGTGCTGGCTGTAGGGTGGGCTTGCTGCAGCCATGTCCATATGAAAGCGCGTTCATCTGGGCGCTCGGGTTATCCTGAACGCTCATTTCCGTCGATAGACCCGCCATGCTGGTGATTTCCAACAACGTCCACCTGCCCGACACCGAGGTTGAGTTGAACGCCATCCGCGCCCAGGGCGCTGGCGGGCAGAACGTCAACAAGGTCTCCAGCGCGGTGCATCTGCGTTTCGATATCCACGCCTCGTCGCTGCCGCCGTTCTACAAGGAGCGCCTGCTGGCGCTACGCGACAACCGTATTACCGGCGATGGCGTGGTGGTGATCAAGGCGCAGCAGTACCGCACGCAGGAACAGAACCGCGCCGATGCGCTGGAGCGGCTGAAGGAGCTGATTCTGAGTGCCGCCAAGGTGGAAAAAGCCCGCCGTCCGACCAAACCAACTCTGGGCTCGAAGAAGCGTCGGTTGGAAGGCAAGAGCCAGCGCGGCTCGATCAAGGCCGGGCGCGGCAAGGTGGATTACTGAGTTTCAGCTGCAGGGTTCGAGAGGGGAAACACAAAACCTGTAGGAGCGGGCCATGCCCGCGAAGCTCTTGTTGAAGGGCTTTCGCGAGCATGGCTCGCTCCTACGAAGAGCTAGCTACAGCCGGGGTAGGGTGCTTAGCCATTGGGCTGCCAGTCAGGCGCAGACCTGCGCGATGGCGCGGGCCAGGGCGTCGAGGCGGCTGGCATCGATTCCCGCCACGTTGGCGCGGCCGGACCCAACCATGTACACGCTGTATTCATCCCGTAGCCGCTGCACCTGCTGGGGCGTGAGGCCGGTGTAGGAGAACATCCCGCGCTGTACGCCGATATGGGCAAAGCGTTCGGCCAGGCCATAAGGTTGCAAGGCTTCGACCAGGCCCAGGCGCAGTTCGGCGATGCGCCGGCGCATGCCTTGCACTTCGTCGACCCAGAGGGTTTTCAAGGCCTGGTCGTCGAGGATCTGTGCGACCACTGCGGCGCCATGGGCTGGCGGGGTGGACCACAGGTTGCGGGCGATAGTGGCCAACTGGCTGCGCACATCCAGCAATTTTTCCGAGTTT
This sequence comes from Pseudomonas sp. KH_027, assembly GCF_057838565.1. Classification (NCBI taxonomy): domain Bacteria; kingdom Pseudomonadati; phylum Pseudomonadota; class Gammaproteobacteria; order Pseudomonadales; family Pseudomonadaceae; genus Pseudomonas; species Pseudomonas sp. KH_027. Next base: position 3,077,395 of record NZ_CM174470.1, on the reverse strand, counting down.
TCACAGCAAGCGATCAGGGCGCCGGTGCGTTCGCGGTAGAGGCCGAAGTTCTTCGAGCAGGAACTGGTGATCAGCAACTCCGGCAGTTCGGCGGCGAACAGCCGTACCGCCCAGGCGTCGTCGTCCAGGCCATCGCCAAAGCCTTGATAGGCGAAGTCGATCAACGGCAACAGCTCGCGGTCGCGCACCACGTCCAACACCCGACGCCAGTCCTCGTGGGACAGGTCGAAGCCGGTCGGGTTGTGGCAGCAGGCGTGCAACAGCACCACGTCGCCGAGCGGCACCTGGCCGAGGGCGGCGAGCATGGCCTCGACGTGCAGGCGGTTGTCGCTGCCGACATAGGGGTAGTGGCTGACCTTGAGCCCGGCTGTGGCAAAGATCGTTTCATGGATCGGCCAGGTTGGGTCGCTCAGCCAGATACCGCGACCCGGCAGGCAATGGGCGATGAAATCCGCAGCCAGGCGCAGGGCGCCGGTGCCACCGGGGGTTTGCGTGGCGCCGGCCCGTTGTTCATGCAGCAGGGTGCAATCGTCACCCAGCACCAGTTCGGCCAGGCGCGTGGTGAACAGCGGATCGCCATGCCCGCCGATATAGCTTTTGGTCGTTTCGCTATCGACCAACCGCTGCTCGGCCAGTTTTACCGCGCGCAGGATTGGCGTCTGACCGTGCGGGTCTTTGTACACGCCAACGCCGAGATCCAGCTTGGCCGGATTGCTGTCGGCGCGGAAGGCCTCGATCAGGCCGAGAATCGGATCGCCCGGCACTCGGGCAATGGTTTGGAAGTGCTTCACTTGCGGCCCTCCGCGGTTTGCGCGACCTCGTCGGTACGGGCGGCCATGATGAAGTCGTTGCGGTGCAGGCCTTTGATTTCGTGGCTCCACCAGGTCACGGTGACCTTGCCCCACTCGGTGAGCAGGCCAGGGTGGTGGCCTTCGGCCTCGGCGATCTCGCCAACGGCGTTGGTGAAGGCCAGGGCGTGTTTGAAGTTCTTGAACAGGTAGCGTTTTTCCAGCTGCATCACGCTGTCACGCACTTCGATATTCCAGTCCGGGATCTGCCGCAGCAGCTCGGGCAGCTCGGCATCGCTGACCTGTGGGGCGCCGGCTCGGCAGGCTTCGCACTGGGCTTGGGACAAAGCGGTCATGGTGTTCTCCGAATGAATGGGTTTAAGCGCAGGTGGGTGCTGAGTTCAGCGAAGCCCAACGTGCATGGCTTTGATTATTACGCGGCTTTCGGCGGGAATTTCGCCGCGTGCAGGCCCAGCTGCATGGCTTTGGGCACCATGGCCATGATGTCTTCATGAGCCAGGTCAAACAGCCGCTTGAGCTCCGGCAGCACAAAATACAGCGGCTGCAGGATGTCGATGCGATATGGCGTGCGCATCGCCTCGACCGGGTCGAAGGCATGGTGCTCGGGCTGGTCGGACAGGCAATAGACCGTCTCCTTCGGTGAGGAGAGGATGCCGCCGCCATAAATCTTGCGGCCCTGCGGCGTGTCGACCAGGCCGAATTCGATGGTCATCCAGTACAGGCGGGCGAGGTACACACGCTGTTCTTTGTTGGCCTTGAGGCCGAGCTTGCCATAGATGTGGGTGAATTCGGCGAACCAGGGGTTGGTCAGCAGCGGGCAGTGGCCGAAGACCTCGTGGAAAATGTCCGGTTCTTGCAGGTAGTCCAACTCTTCTCGCGTACGGATAAAAGTCGCCACGGGAAATTGCTTGCTGGCCAGCAGTTCGAAGAAGGTCTGAAATGGAATCAGCGCTGGCACTCGCGTCACGCGCCAACCGGTTCTGGCGTCGAGCACCTGATTGATCTCGTTCAGTTGCGGGATGCGCTCGTGAGGCAGGCCAAGTTGCTCGATGCCGTCCAGGTACTCCTGGCAGGCGCGGCCTTCGATCACCTTCAACTGGCGGGTGATCAAGGTGTTCCACACCTGATGCTCGGCTTCCGGGTAGTGGATAAAGCCATGCTCATCGGGTTGGCGGGCCACGTACTGCGTGGTTTTCATACGGTCTCCTGCGCGGTCGCAATGCCGCAGCGCATTGTTGTTGTCTTGACCTAGCAATACCGCAACGCGTTCCACGGCGCAGCCGGCTGGCGGCTGAGATGGGCAGGGAATTGTCGGAAATATGTAAAGTTATAGTTACGTTATCGCCAAGCTTGCGGATTTCAACCTTGCTGACCGGGTTGTCTGTCACATATTCTTGACGAAAATCTGCGCTGCTTTTTCGAAAAAGCACCGCCAGCCCGCCACAAATACCGACAACAGGGCGTTTGCGATGAGAATCAAGGTGCACTGCCAGAACCGTGTCGGCATCCTGCGCGATATCCTCAATCTGCTGGTTGAGTACGGCATCAACGTGGCCCGTGGCGAGGTTGGCGGTGAGCAGGGCAACGCCATCTATCTGCACTGCCCGAACCTGATCAACCTGCAGTTTCAGTCGTTGCGACCCAAGTTCGAGGCGATTCCCGGGGTGTTCGGGGTCAAGCGCGTCGGCTTGATGCCCAGCGAACGTCGGCACCTGGAATTGAATGCCTTGCTCGGCGCGCTGGAGTTTCCGGTGCTGTCGATCGACATGGGCGGCTCAATCGTCGCCGCCAACCGCGCGGCGGCACAGTTGCTGGGTGTGCGAGTGGATGAGGTGCCCGGTATTCCGTTGTCGCGCTACGCCGAGGATTTCGACCTGCCCGAACTGGTGCGGGCCAACAAGTCGCGGATCAATGGCTTGCGGGTCAAGGTCAAGGGCGATGTGTTTCTCGCCGACATCGCCCCGCTGCAGACCGAGCACGACGAAAGCGATGCGCTGGCCGGCGCGGTTCTGACCCTGCATCGCGCCGACCGCGTTGGCGAGCGTATCTACCATGTGCGCAAGCAGGAGTTGCGGGGCTTCGACAGCATCTTCCAGAGCTCGAAAGTGATGGCCGCGGTGGTGCGCGAAGCCCGACGCATGGCGCCGCTGGATGCGCCGTTGCTGATCGAGGGCGAGACCGGCACCGGCAAGGAGTTGCTGGCGCGTGCCTGCCACCTGGCCAGCCCGCGCGGGCAGTCGCCGTTCATGGCGCTGAACTGCGCGGGCCTGCCGGAATCCATGGCCGAGACCGAGTTGTTCGGTTACGGCCCGGGCGCTTTCGAGGGCGCGCGGCCGGAAGGCAAGCTTGGCTTGTTGGAACTGACGGCTGGCGGCACGCTGTTCCTCGATGGCGTCGGCGAGATGAGCCCGCGCTTGCAGGCCAAGCTACTGCGCTTCCTGCAGGACGGTTGCTTCCGCCGCGTGGGCAGCGATGAGGAGGTCTATCTGGATGTGCGGGTGATCTGCGCGACCCAGGTCGATCTTTCCGAACTCTGTGCCAAGGGCGAGTTCCGCCAGGACCTCTATCACCGCCTCAACGTGCTCAGCCTGCACATCCCGCCGCTGCGCGAATGCCTCGACGGCCTGGTGCCGCTGGCCGAGCACTTCCTCGACTCGGCCAGCCGGCAGATCGGCTGCCCGCTGCCCAAGCTGGCGCCGCAGGCGTTCGACCGGCTCAGCCACTACCACTGGCCAGGCAACGTGCGGCAGCTGGAGAACGTGCTGTTCCAGGCGGTTTCACTCTGCGATGGCGGCACGGTCAAGCCGGAACATATTCGTCTGCCGGACTACGGCGCACCGCAGCCGCTGGGGGATTTCTCCCTCGAGGGCGGGTTGGAGGCGATTCTCGGGCGCTTCGAAAAAGCCGTGCTGGAGCGTCTGTACGCCGAGTACCCGAGCAGCCGACTGCTGGGTAAGCGCCTTGGTGTGTCGCACACCACCATTGCCAACAAGCTGCGCCAGCATGGCATGGGCAAACCGGAGTAGGGCGTCTACGACCTTGGTGCAATGGCCGTGCTTGGGGTGCCCGCGTACAAAGGCCGGGTCTGAATCCTGCGTGATGCCAGATGTGTTACTGACATTCCTCTCCCGGGATGATTGGTTGGGCGGCCCTGCGGTCGCCCTTTTTTTGCCTGCTCACCCAGTGTCCAGAGCCGGCCCGCAGTGCAGCCCGGCCGTGTTCGAGGGGGGGGCGCTGTGCTAATTCGCGGGCTCTGCGGGTTTGCTGTGGTTGTGCGCTGGGCTGTCGCGCGACCATAGTCTTAACGTGGTAATACGATGGTCGAATGGTTATCCGGGCTGGTTGGGGCTAAAAAAGGCAGCATAAAACTACAACTACCCATTGAGGTATTTTCTGATGAGTGCTGCTTCCCTGTATCCCGTGCGGCCCGAGGTGGCGGCCCAGACGCTGACCGACGAGGCGAGCTACAAAGCCCTGTACCAGCAGTCGGTGATCAACCCTGACGGCTTCTGGCGCGAGCAGGCCAAGCGCCTCGATTGGATCAAGCCGTTCACCAAGGTCAAGCAGACCTCCTTCGACGATCATCATGTCGATATCAAATGGTTTGCCGACGGCACCCTCAACGTCTCGGCCAACTGCCTGGACCGTCACTTGGCCGAGCGTGGCGATCAGGTGGCGATCATCTGGGAAGGCGACGACCCCGCCGAACACCGCAATATCACTTACCGTGAACTGCACGAGCAGGTGTGCAAGTTCGCCAATGCCTTGCGTGGTCAGGATGTGCATCGCGGCGACGTGGTGACCATCTACATGCCGATGATTCCGGAGGCGGTGGTGGCCATGCTCGCCTGCGCCCGCATCGGTGCCATCCATTCGGTGGTGTTCGGCGGCTTCTCGCCGGAAGCGCTGGCCGGGCGGATCATCGACTGCCGTTCGAAGGTCGTCATCACTGCTGACGAAGGCCTGCGCGGCGGCAAGAAAACGCCGCTCAAGGCCAACGTCGACGACGCGTTGACCAACCCGGAAACCAGCAGCATCCAGAAGGTCATCGTCTGCAAGCGCACGGGTTCGCCAATCAAATGGAACCAGCACCGCGACATCTGGTACGAAGACCTGATGGCGGTCGCTTCCAGTCACTGCGCGCCGAAGGAAATGGGTGCCGAAGAGGCGCTGTTCATCCTCTATACCTCGGGCTCGACCGGCAAGCCGAAAGGCGTACAGCACACCACGGCGGGTTACCTGCTGTACGCCGCGCTGACCCATGAGCGGGTGTTCGACTACAAGCCGGGCGAGGTTTACTGGTGCACTGCGGATGTGGGCTGGGTCACCGGCCACAGTTATATCGTCTACGGCCCGTTGGCCAATGGCGCGACCACCTTGTTGTTCGAGGGCGTGCCGAATTACCCGGACGTCACCCGCATTTCCAAGATCATCGACAAGCACAAGGTCAATATCCTCTACACCGCGCCGACCGCGATCCGCGCCATGATGGCTCAGGGCAAGGCCGCCGTGGAGGGCGCCGATGGCTCCAGCCTGCGCCTGCTCGGTTCGGTCGGCGAACCGATCAACCCGGAAGCCTGGAACTGGTACTACGAAACCGTCGGCCAGTCGCGCTGCCCGATCGTCGATACCTGGTGGCAGACCGAAACCGGCGGCGTGCTGATCAGTCCGCTGCCGGGCGCCACTGCGCTCAAACCGGGTTCAGCGACGCGGCCGTTCTTCGGTGTGGTGCCGGCCCTGGTGGATAACCTGGGCAACCTGATCGACGGCGCCGCCGAAGGCAACCTGGTGATCCTCGATTCCTGGCCTGGTCAGGCGCGCACGCTGTTCGGCGACCATGATCGTTTCGTCGACACCTACTTCAAGACCTTCCGTGGCATGTACTTCACCGGTGACGGTGCGCGCCGCGACGAGGATGGCTACTACTGGATCACCGGTCGGGTGGATGACGTGCTCAACGTTTCCGGTCACCGCATGGGCACGGCCGAAATCGAGAGCGCCATGGTCGCCCACCCGAAGGTCGCGGAAGCCGCGGTGGTCGGCATGCCGCACGACATCAAGGGGCAGGGTATCTACGTCTACGTCACCCTCAACAGTGGCGAAGAGCCGAGTGAAACCCTGCGTCAGGAACTCAAGCAGTGGGTGCGCAAGGAAATCGGTCCGATCGCCGCACCGGACGTGATTCAGTGGGCGCCAGGCCTGCCGAAGACGCGCTCGGGCAAGATCATGCGCCGCATCCTGCGCAAGATCGCCACCGCCGAATATGACGCGCTCGGCGACATTTCCACCCTGGCCGATCCCAGTGTGGTGCAGCACCTGATCGATACGCACCGTGGCATGCAGGCCGCCTAATCGGTAGCCGCTAACTGCGCCCCGCCTCGGCACCAGCTGGGGCGGGGCGTTTTTTTGCGCGTGATTGCGCGGGTGCACACCATCGACGTGGGCTCTTAAGGGGATTGATATCGGCTTTACCGGCTGGTTGAGCCTGCTTGGCGCAAGATTTTCTGGGTGTAACAGTCTTGGTAACGGCGCGCACCTTTGCGGGGCGTACGGGAACAGTTCGGGTTGTTTTGGCTGCTTTTTCAACGTGTCCGAGAATCGTATATTTGCTGAAAGCCCCTGTTTGTACGGGCTTTGCAAAGTAAGGCGCGATTATTGCTTATATCATGGGTTAATAATTCTTTCTGGCGCTTCAGGTTTTGGGGTGTCTGTCAATACGCCTGGCAAAAACGCCTGGGCCTTTTGTAATTAGTTGTCGCATTGAAGAAATATCGGCTTTGGGGCTGTCGTTAGAATGCCGCTCACCCAGCCGCAGCCTCTTGCATGCCACTTAACGCACAGCAAAGACGGTGACTCTTTCTATAATCACGGACGGCTTGGGCGATCTCAAACTCTGCCAATAGAAGCCATACCCACTCGAAGGAGTCATAAGATGAAGAAGATCGCACTTCTCGGCGCCCTGGCGTTGTCCGTACTGTCGTCGCTGACCCTGGCTGACGATGCCAAGCCTCTGCGTATCGGCATTGAGGCGGCTTTCCCGCCTTTTGCCAGCAAGACCCCGGACGGCGCTATCACCGGCTTCGATTACGATATCGGCAACGCCCTGTGCGAAGAGATGAAGGTCAAGTGCCAGTGGATCGAACAAGAGTTCGATGGCCTGATCCCTGCCTTGAAAGTACGCAAGTTCGACGCCGTGCTGTCGTCCCTGACCATCACCGAAGAACGGGCCAAATCCGTCGACTTCACCAACAAGTACTACCACACCCCGGCGAAGCTGGCGATGAAGGCCGGTAGCACGGTCAACGACCCGCTGGTGGATCTCAAGGGCAAGAAAGTCGGCGTGCAGCGCGCGTCCACCTTCGATCGCTACGCCACTGAAGTTTACGCGCCGGCTGGCATCGAGATCGTTCGTTACAGCTCGCAGAACGAAGTGTTCCTGGATCTGGTTGCCGGCCGTGTGGATGCCACTCTGGCGGACTCGGTCAACATCGACGACGGCTTCCTGAAAACCGACGCGGGCAAGGGTTTTACCTTTGTCGGTCCGGACATCAACGATGTGAAGTACTTCGGTGCGGGCGCCGGTATCGCCGTGCGCAAGGGCGACAAGGCGCTGGCTGACAAGCTCAATGCCGCCATCGCTGCCATCCGCGCCAATGGTAAGTACAAGGAAGTGCAGGACAAGTACTTCAAGTTCGACGTCTACGGCGAGTAATCGCTTTTCCCTGAAAGTGGCACGGGCTCATTCCTGCGCTTTGTGCCACTTTTTCGTTGTGACGGTGCCTCTGGTCTTTTGGCTTGGGCGTGCCGCATGAGCCCGCAGAGCCTATCCTTGAATGATTCCTGCCTGTGCCGGATGGTTTTTTGCGCAGGGCAAGAAAGAAGGAGAGAAGTTTGATTACTCCATATGAGCCCATCCCTGGCGGCGCTCCATGCGTTGTCGCAGGGTTTGCCAAGGGCATCAGCATCACCGGCGTCTCGCGCCTGGTCCGGACTGTTTCCGGGCAGCCAAGCGAGTCGGAACTATTCGACCATGGGTTCATATCATGCTGAACGGCTACGGCTCGACCATTCTCGACGGTGCCTGGCTCACCTTGTCGCTGGCCCTGACCTCCATGACGCTGGCTTGCGTGCTGGGGTTGCTGGGGGCGGCGTTTCGTCTTTCGCCGATCAGGTGGCTGTCGCTGCTCGGCGAAGCTTACGCCACGGTGATTCGTGGCATTCCCGATCTGGTGCTGATCCTGTTGATTTTCTATGGCGGTCAGGATGTGGTGAACCGTGTCGCGCCGCTGCTGGGTTATGAGGATTACATCGACCTCAACCCCTTCTCCACGGGGGTGTTCACCATGGGTTTTATCTTCGGGGCCTATCTCTCCGAGACGTTCCGCGGTGCCTTCATGGCCATCCCCAAGGGCCAGGCCGAGGCGGGCGCGGCTTATGGCATGAGTGGCCTGCAGGTGTTTTTCCGGGTGCTGGTGCCGCAGATGATTCGTTTCGCCATTCCCGGCTTCACCAACAACTGGCTGGTATTGACCAAGGCGACGGCGCTGATCTCGGTGGTCGGGCTGCAGGACATGATGTTCAAGGCCAAGAGCGCGGCGGATGCCACGCATCAGCCGTTCACCTTCTACCTCACGGTAGCGGCGCTGTATCTGGTGTTGACCAGCGTTTCCCTGCTGCTATTGCGGGCTCTGGAAAAACGCTACTCGGTAGGCATGAAGGTGGCTGAACTATGATCTTCGACTTCGCTCCCATCTGGGACAACCTGCCGCTGTACTTCGGTGGCGTGTTGGTGACCCTGAAAATTCTGCTGATTTCCCTGGCGCTGGGGCTGCTGGCCGCCATTCCGCTGGGCCTGATGCGCGTCTCGCGCCAGCCGTTGGTCAACTTTCCGGCCTGGCTCTACACCTATGTGATTCGCGGCACACCGATGCTGGTGCAGCTGTTTTTGATCTACTACGGCTTGGCGCAATTCGCGGCGGTGCGCGAGAGTTTCCTCTGGCCCTATCTATCCAGCGCCACCTTCTGCGCTTGCCTGGCCTTTGCCATCAACACCAGCGCCTACAGTGCGGAAATTCTCGCCGGTAGCCTCAAGTCCACGCCGCATGGCGAGATCGAGGCGGCCAAGGCCATGGGCATGTCGCGCTTCAAGCTCTACCGGCGGATCCTGCTGCCTTCGGCATTGCGCCGCGCGCTGCCGCAGTACAGCAACGAGGTGATCATGATGCTGCACACCACCAGTCTGGCGTCGATCGTGACCCTGATCGACATCACGGGTGCGGCGAAAACCATCAACTCGCAGTTCTATCTGCCGTTCGAGGCCTATATCACTGCGGGCGCGATCTACCTGTGCCTGACCTTCGTCCTGGTGCGCCTGTTCAAGTTGGCCGAGCGCCGCTGGCTGGTCTACCTGGCGCCGCGTAAGGCTTAGGGAGACGAACATGCAACGTATCGAGCATGTATTGCCGTGGGGTTGCCCGGGTACCGAGCGGCGCCTGACGCTGTTCAGGTTTGGCAGCGGCCCGTGCAAAGCCTATATCCAGGCTTCCTTGCATGCCGATGAGCTGCCGGGCATGCGCGTTGCCGTCGAGCTCAAGCGCCGGCTCAGCGAACTGGAAGCCCAGGGGCGTCTGACCGGAGTGATCGAGTTGGTGCCGGTGGCTAACCCGATTGGCCTGGGGCAGCTGTTCCAGGCGACTCAGCAGGGCCGTTTCGAGTTCGGCAGCGGCAAGAATTTCAACCGGGATTTCTTCGAGTTGGCCGAGGTGATTGCACCGGCGCTGGAAGGTTTTCTCGGTGGCGATGGGCCGACCAATGTGCGGCTGATCCGGGCGGCGATGCGCGAAGCGCTGGATGCGCTGCCGACGGCTGGTTCGGAGTTGGAAGGCCTGCAGCGGCTATTGCTGCGCCACGCTTGCGATGCGGATGTGGTGCTCGACCTGCACTGTGATTTCGAGGCGGCGGTGCATTTTTACGCGATCCCGCAGCAGTGGTCGCAGTGGCGCTCTCTGGCGGCGCGGTTGAAGGCTGGCGCAGTGCTGCTGGCCGAGGCGTCCGGCGGTAACTCTTTCGATGAGGCCTGCTCAATGCCCTGGCTGAACCTGGCGCGGCATTTTCCGCAGGCGGCGATTCCGCTGGCCTGCCTGGCGACCACCCTGGAGCTGGGTGGCATGGCGGATACCGAGAGGGCTCAGGCCGAAGCCAGCGCCGAAGGCATTCTGGCGTTTCTCGCCGAGCAGGGTTTGATTGCCGGGGACTGGCCGGCTGCGCCGCAGGCGTGCTGCGAGGCCACGCCTTTCGAGGGCGCTGAATATGTTTATCCACCGCACGCCGGCGTGGTGAGTTTTCTTCAGCCGGTGGGTGCGCAGGTTGAGGCGGGTGATCCGCTGTTCGAGGTGATCGATCCGCTGGACGATCGCCACACCACCGTTCGTGCGACTACGACGGGTGTGCTTTACGCGCGTGAGCGCATGCGCTTTGCGCAGCCCGGCCTGTGGCTGGCCAAGGTGGCCGGCCGTGAACCCATCCGCACGGGACGTCTGCTCAGCGACTGATTCCACTGCATTCGAGAGTCGAAACCATGTACAAACTTGAAGTTCAAGACCTGCACAAACGTTATGGCACTCACGAAGTGCTCAAGGGCGTGTCCCTGGCGGCCAAGGCTGGTGACGTGATCAGCATCATCGGCTCCAGTGGCTCGGGCAAAAGCACCTTCCTGCGCTGCATCAACCTGCTGGAACAGCCCCACGGCGGCAAAATCCTGCTCAATGGCGAAGAGCTCAAGCTGGTGCCGAACAAGGAAGGCGCGCTCAAGGCCGCTGATCCAAAACAGCTGCAGCGCATGCGTTCGCGCCTGTCCATGGTGTTCCAGCACTTCAACCTGTGGTCGCACATGAGCGCCCTGGAAAACGTCATGGAAGCTCCGGTGCATGTGCTCGGCATGTCGAAGAAAGACGCGCTGGAAAAGGCCGAGCATTACCTGGCCAAGGTCGGCGTGGCACATCGCAAGGACGCCTACCCGGCGCACATGTCCGGTGGCGAGCAGCAGCGCGTGGCGATTGCCCGTGCGCTGGCGATGGAGCCGGAAGTGATGCTGTTCGACGAGCCGACCTCGGCGCTCGACCCGGAGCTGGTGGGCGAGGTGCTCAAGGTCATGCAGGACCTGGCGCTGGAAGGCCGGACCATGGTGGTGGTGACCCACGAGATGGGCTTTGCCCGCGAAGTCTCGAACCAGTTGGTGTTCCTGCACAAAGGCGTGGTCGAAGAGCGCGGTTGCCCGAAAGAAGTACTGGTCAATCCGCAGTCCGACCGTCTCAAGCAGTTCCTTTCCGGTAGCTTGAAGTAACCCCGGGCACTGAAAATACACTGATGACGCCCCATTTGGGCGCACACGGCATGTTCATCACTGCCAACAGAGCCTAGCCATGACTGCTCACCGAATTGGTTTTCTCCTCTGGCCCAACACCAAGGCAATGACTTTGGCGTTGGCGGAGGAGGCGTTGCGTGTCGCCCAGCGTGTCCATCCCGACGTGGTTTACGAGCTGCTTTTCCTGCAGGCCGAGCCGATGCCGGAGGGTGCCTGGCGCCTGCCCGGCGAGCCCTGGGCTGGCAAGCTGGAGGGCTGTCAGAAGCTCTTTCTGTTGGCCGATGAGCCGCCGACCCATCTCGCTCCAGCCTTGTCCAGTGCGCTCAAGCAGCTGGTGCGGGCGGGTTGTGTGATTGGCGCGATCTCGGCCGGGGTCTATCCGTTGGCCCAGCTCGGCTTGCTCGATGGTTATCGGGCCGCGGTGCACTGGCGCTGGCAGGACGACTTTACCGAGCGCTTTCCCAAGGTGATCGCCACCAGCCATTTGTTCGACTGGGACCGTGATCGCCTGACGGCCTGCGGCGGCCTGGCGGTGCTCGATCTGTTGCTGGCGGTGCTGGCCCGCGATCACGGGGCTGAGTTGGCCGGTGCGGTGTCGGAAGAGCTGGTGGTCGAGCGCATTCGTGAAGGCGGTGAACGCCAGCGCATTCCCCTGCAGAACCGCCTGGGTTCCAGCCATCCGAAGCTGACCCAGGCCGTGCTGCTGATGGAAGCGAATATCGAAGAACCGTTGACCACCGATGAAATCGCCCAGCATGTCTGCGTTTCGCGCCGCCAGCTGGAGCGCATCTTCAAGCAGTACCTCAATCGCGTGCCCAGCCAGTACTACCTGGAACTGCGCCTGAACAAGGCGCGCCAGCTGCTGATGCAGACCAGCAAGTCGATCATCCAGATCGGCCTGTCCTGCGGTTTTTCCTCTGGTCCGCACTTCTCCAGCGCCTACCGCAACTTCTTCGGCGCCACCCCCCGCGAAGATCGCAACCAGCGCCGCAGCAGCAGCCCCTTCGAGCTCACCTCCATGCCGGTCGAGCGCGGCTAGGAGCGGGCCATGGCCGCGAAAGGTATATCGCGGCCATGGCTCGCTCCTGCGGGTTTTGCGTTTTTCCAATGCGTGCCGTGCAACGGCTAACTCAGGCTATTGGCGAATTTTCTCTGGCCCTGCCTAACTGTGCCGAACAGCGTTTAAACTGCCGCTTCCAGCTCGTGTGAAAACTACGGCAAGTTTTACTCGCAGCGCTCTCGCGCAGTCTGATCGCGATGCTTTCTGTCGCATTTCCATAAGCGCTGGAATTCCCCGGGTTGGCGCTATAAGAAGTTGTCGCATGACGGCAATGCCCACTCCAATTCAGTCCCTACAATTCATTTCATCGCCAGCCGTTCAGGCCGGCGGTTCTTGTCAGGAGAGCTTCGATGTCCGTTGAGCATGTACAGGTAGAACGCGCCGATTTCGATAAGGTGATGGTTCCCAACTACGCCCCTGCAGCCTTCATCCCGGTGCGCGGCGAGGGTTCCCGCGTCTGGGATCAGAGCGGTCGCGAACTGATCGACTTCGCCGGCGGCATCGCCGTGACGTCCCTGGGACATGCGCATCCGGTATTGGTCAAAGCCTTGACTGAACAGGCGCAGCAGCTCTGGCACGTCTCCAACGCCTTCACCAACGAGCCGGCCCTGCGTCTGGCGCACAAGCTGGTCGACGCCACATTCGCCGAGCGCGTGTTCCTCGCCAACTCCGGGGCCGAGGCCAACGAAGCGGCCTTCAAGCTGGCGCGCCGCTACGCCCATGACGTTTACGGTCCGCAGAAGTTCGAGATCATCGCCGCCAGCAACAGCTTTCACGGTCGTACCCTGTTCACCGTCAACGTCGGTGGCCAGCCGAAGTATTCCGATGGTTTCGGGCCGAAGATCGCCGGCATCACCCATGTGCCGTTCAACGACCTGGAGGCACTGAAAGCCGCCATTTCCGACAAAACCTGTGCCGTGGTGCTCGAGCCGGTGCAAGGCGAGGGCGGCGTACTGCCGGCCGACAAGGCTTACCTGGAAGGCGTGCGCAAGCTGTGCGACGAGCACAACGCATTGCTGGTCTTCGACGAAGTACAAAGTGGCATGGGCCGCAGCGGCGAACTGTTCGCCTATATGCATTACGGCGTGACGCCGGACATCCTCTCCAGCGCCAAGAGCCTGGGCGGCGGTTTCCCGATTGGCGCGATGCTGACCACCAGCAAGATCGCCCTGCATTTGGCCGTCGGCACCCACGGCACCACCTACGGCGGCAACCCGCTGGCGACCGCGGTGGCCGGTGCGGCGCTGGATTTGATCAATACCCCGGCGGTGCTCAATGGCGTCAAGGCCAAGCACGAGCGTTTCAAGGTGCGCCTGGATCGTATCGGCGCGCAGTACGGCATCTTCAGCGAAGTGCGCGGCCTCGGCCTGCTGATCGGTGCGGCCTTGACTGATACCTGGAAGGGTAAGGCCAAGGACGTGCTCAACGCTGCCGAGAAGGAAGGCGTCATGGTGCTGCAGGCTGGCCCGGACGTGGTGCGGTTTGCCCCGAGCCTGGTGATTCCGGATGCGGATATCGACGAAGGCCTGGATCGTTTCGAGCGTGCCGTAGCCAAGTTGACCCAGGCCTGACGGCTGTACCGGGACGCTGAAGCTTCTTCCGTTGTTGAGGGAGGGGCTTTAGCCGCGAGCTCTTGATCTTGAAGAGCTCGCGGCTAAAGCCGCTCCTACAGGGTTGTAGTGTCGGCGCTCCATTTTTCCAATACCGAATTTTTTAAGGAGTAACACCATGCTGGTGATGCGCCCTGCGCAAATGGCTGATCTGGCCGACGTGCAACGTCTGGCCGCGGACAGCCCGGTTGGTGTTACTTCGCTGCCGGACGATGCCGAGCGCCTGAGCGACAAGATCGTCGCTTCCGAGGCCTCGTTCGCGGCCGAGGTCAGCTTCAATGGCGAGGAGAGCTACTTCTTCGTCCTCGAAGACACCGAGAGCGGGCGCCTGGTCGGCTGCTCCGGCATCGTTGCATCGGCCGGTTATTCCGAGCCGTTCTACAGCTTTCGCAACGAAACCTTCGTGCATGCCTCGCGCTCGCTGTCGATCCACAACAAGATCCACGTGCTTTCGCTCTGCCACGACCTGACCGGCAACAGCTTGCTGACCAGCTTCTACGTCGAACCGTCGTTGGTGAACTCACCCTGGGCCGAGCTCAACTCCCGTGGCCGCCTGCTGTTCGTCGGCAGCCACCCGGAGCGCTTCGCCGATGCGGTGGTGGTGGAGATAGTCGGGCACAGCGATGAAAACGGCGATTCGCCGTTCTGGGACGCGGTGGGGCGCAACTTCTTCGACCTCAATTACGCCGAGGCCGAGCGCCTTTGCGGCCTGAAAAGCCGCACCTTCCTCGCGGAACTGATGCCGCATTACCCGATCTACGTGCCGTTGTTGCCGGACGCCGCCCAGGAAGCCATGGGCCAGGTCCATCCGCGAGCGCAGATCACCTTCGACATCCTCATGCGTGAAGGTTTCGAGACCGATCATTACATCGACATTTTCGACGGCGGGCCGACCCTGCATGCGCGCACCTCGGGCATTCGCTCGATCGCCCAGAGCCGTGTCGTACCGGTACGGATCGGCGACCCCGGCAAAGGCGGGCGCCCCTACCTGGTGGCCAACGGCCAATTGCAGGACTTCCGTGCGATTGTCGTCGAGCTGGATTGGGTGCCGGGCAAACCGGTCACCCTGAGTCTTGAAGCCGCCGAGGCCTTGGGCGTCGGCGAGGGTGCCAGCGTGCGCCTGGTTGCGGTTTAAGAGGATTTCCTATGATCGTTCGTCCAGTCCGCAGTGCCGATTTACCGGCCCTCATCACTCTCGCGCGCAGCACCGGCGCCGGCCTGACCACGTTGCCGGCCAACGAAGA
This sequence comes from Pseudomonas sp. KH_027, assembly GCF_057838565.1. Classification (NCBI taxonomy): domain Bacteria; kingdom Pseudomonadati; phylum Pseudomonadota; class Gammaproteobacteria; order Pseudomonadales; family Pseudomonadaceae; genus Pseudomonas; species Pseudomonas sp. KH_027. The sequence goes on along the minus strand of NZ_CM174470.1, from coordinate 3,062,309 downwards.
GCGCCTGGCGCACCGCGTCGGCTGGGCGGAGAAAGCCTTCCGTGGCGAGGCCGAACGCGCCGATGCCGACTACCTGTTCGTCCTCGAGGATGACGACGGCCAGGTGGTCGGCATCTCGGCGGTCGCCGGCGCCGTCGGCCTGCGCGAGCCTTGGTACAACTATCGCCTGGGGCTGACTGTCAGCGCCTCGCAGGAACTGAATATCTACCGCGAGATCCCCACGCTGTTCCTCGCCAACGACCTGACCGGCAATTCCGAGCTGTGCTCGCTGTTCCTGCAGGCGGACCATCGCACCGGGCTGAACGGTCGCCTGCTGTCGAAGGCACGCTTTCTGTTCATCGCCGAGTTCCCGCAGCTGTTCGGCAGCAAGGTGATCGCCGAGATGCGCGGCATGTCCGATGAGAATGGCCGTTCGCCATTCTGGGAAAGCCTCGGCCGGCACTTCTTCAAGATGGAGTTCTCCCGCGCCGATTACCTGACCGGGGTCGGCAACAAGGCCTTCATCGCCGAGTTGATGCCGAAGTTTCCGCTCTACACCTGCTTCCTCTCGGAAGAGGCACGCAACATTATTGGCCGTGTCCATCCCGATACCGAGCCGGCGCTGGCCATGCTCAAGACCGAAGGTTTCAGCTACCAGGGTTATGTCGATATCTTCGATGCCGGCCCGGCCATCGAAGCCGAGACCGCGAAGATCCGCGCCGTGCGCGACAGCCAGGCGCTGGTGCTGGCGATCGGCACGCCCGGCGATGACGCCACGCCGTTTCTGATCCATAACCGCAAGCGCGAGAACTGCCGCATCACCGCCGCCCCGGCGCGAATGGCGGCCGGCACTCTGGTGGTCGACCCTTTGACCGCCAAGCGCCTGCAACTCACCGCCGGCGAGCAAGTGCGTGCGGTGCCGCTGTCGGCCTCGGCGCCAGCGAACAAGGAGCTGATCTGATGAATACCCATTACATTGCCGGCACCTGGCAAGCTGGTCAGGGCGAGGCGCTGAAGTCGTTGAACCCGGTGACCCAGGCCGAGGTCTGGGCTGGCCTGGCGGCCACGGCGGCGCAAGTGGAGGCGGCGGTACAAGCCGCTCGCGCGGCGTTCCCGGCCTGGGCCAAGTGCTCGCTGGAAGAGCGCATCGCCGTGCTGGAGCGCTTTGCTGCTGCACTCAAGGCGCGCGGCGAGGAGCTGGCCCATACCATCGGCGAGGAAACCGGCAAGCCGCTGTGGGAATCCGCGACCGAAGTGACCAGTATGGTCAACAAAGTGGCCATCTCGATTCAGAGCTACCGCGAACGCACCGGCGAAAAGAGCGGCCCGCTGGCCGACGCCACGGCGATATTGCGGCACAAGCCGCATGGCGTGGTCGCGGTGTTCGGCCCCTATAACTTTCCCGGTCACCTGCCCAATGGCCATATCGTGCCGGCATTGCTGGCCGGTAACGCGGTGATCTTCAAACCCAGCGAGCTGACCCCGAAGGTCGCCGAGCTGACGGTCCAGTGCTGGATCGAAGCCGGCCTGCCGGCAGGCGTGCTCAACTTGCTGCAAGGCGCCCGCGACACGGGCGTGGCCCTGGCCGGCAACCCGGGTATCGATGGGCTGTTCTTCACCGGTTCGAGCCGCACCGGCAACCTGCTGCATCAACAGTTCGCCGGCCGCCCGGACAAGATCCTGGCGCTGGAAATGGGTGGCAATAACCCGCTGATCGTCGATCAGGTCAGGGACCTCGATGCGGCGGTCTATACCATCATCCAGTCGGCCTTCATTTCCGCCGGCCAGCGCTGCACCTGTGCCCGCCGCCTGCTGGTGCCGCAGGGCGCCTGGGGCGACATGCTGCTGGCGCGCCTGGTGGCGGTGGCCGCGAGCATTCAGGTCGGCGCCTTCGATGCGCAACCGGCACCCTTCATGGGTTCGGTGATTTCGCTGGATGCCGCGCGGCATCTGCTCAAGGCTCAGGAGCATCTGCTGGCTCAGGGGGCCACGCCCTTGCTGGCGATGACTCAGCCTCTGGACACTGCAGCCTTGCTGACGCCGGGCATCCTGGATGTCACCGCCGTGGGCGAGCGCCCCGACGAAGAGTTCTTCGGCCCGCTGCTGCAAGTGATCCGCTACGCTGATTTCGACGGCGCGATTCGCGAAGCCAACGCCACTCAATATGGCCTGGCGGCTGGCTTGCTGTCGGATTCGCGCGAGCGCTACCAACAGTTCTGGGTCGAGAGCCGTGCCGGCATCGTCAACTGGAATAAACAGCTGACGGGCGCCGCCAGCACCGCACCTTTCGGTGGCGTCGGCGCCTCCGGCAACCATCGCGCCAGCGCCTACTATGCGGCCGATTACTGCGCTTATCCGGTGGCCTCGCTGGAAAGCGAAAGCCTCAGCCTGCCTGCAACCCTGACCCCGGGAGTCAGCCTATGACTGTCAAGAATGCCTATGAAGTCAACTTCGACGGTCTAGTCGGGCCGACTCACAACTACGGTGGCCTGTCCTATGGCAACGTTGCCTCGCAGGGCAACAGCCAGCAGCTCTCCAGCCCTAAGGAAGCTGCCAAGCAAGGCCTGGCGAAGATGAAGGCGCTGATGGAGATGGGCTTCAAGCAGGGCGTGCTGGCCCCGCAGGAGCGCCCGGATGTTGCCGCGCTGCGCAGCCTGGGGTTCGGCGGTACGGATGCGCAGGTGATCGAGCAGGCGGCGAAAGACGCCATGCCATTGCTGGTTGCCAGCTGCTCGGCCTCGAGCATGTGGACCGCCAACGCGGCGACCGTCAGCCCGAGTGCCGACACCGCCGATGGCCGTGTGCATTTCACCGCCGCCAACCTCAATTGCAAATACCATCGCAGCCTTGAGCATCCGACCACCAGTCGTATTCTCGGCGCCATGTTCGCCAACCCGCAGCATTTCGCCCATCACGCGGCGCTGCCGGCGGTGGCGCAGTTCGGCGACGAAGGCGCGGCCAACCACACGCGCTTCTGCAAGAGCTACGGTGAGGCCGGCGTGGAGTTCTTCGTGTTCGGCCGCAGCGCCTTCGATAGCCGTTTCCCGGCGCCGCAGCGTTACCCGGCGCGGCAAACCCTGGAAGCCAGCCAGGCGGTCGCGCGCCTGCATGGCCTGGGCGAAGACGGCGTGGTCTACGCCCAGCAGAACCCGGCGGTGATCGATCAGGGCGTATTCCACAACGACGTGATCGCCGTGGGTAACGGCGAAGTGCTGTTCCACCACGAAGATGCCTTCCTCGACACTCAGAAGGTATTGGCCGAGCTGCACGACAAACTCGGTCGACGCGGCGGGCGTTTCAGCGCCGTGTGCGTGCCGCGCGAGGCGGTCAGCGTCGAAGACGCCGTGCACTCCTACCTGTTCAACAGCCAGCTGCTGTCGCGTGCCGACGGTTCGATGCTGTTGATCGTGCCGGAGGAGTGCCGCAACAACGAGCGCGTCTGGAATTACCTGTCGCGCCTGACCGCCGAAGATGGCCCGATCCGCGAGGTGAAGGTTTTCGATCTCAAGCAGAGCATGCAGAACGGCGGTGGCCCGGCTTGCCTGCGCCTGCGGGTGGCGCTCAACGAGGGCGAGCTGAACGCGGTGAATCCGGGTGTGATCATGACCCCGACGCTGTATGACACCCTCAACGTCTGGGTCGACAAGCACTACCGTGACCGTCTGGCCGAAACCGACCTGGCCGACCCGCAATTGCTGGTCGAATGCCGTTCGGCATTGGATGAACTGACGCAGATCCTTAAACTAGGCTCTGTGTATCCATTCCAGATCAATTAAGAGTCCTGCAACCATGTCCGATAGCCTGCAACTGATCCTCGAAGACACCGACGGCACCCAGCTGGAAACTTCCTGCACACGCTTTGCCGTGATCTGGCAGGGCAAGGAAGTCTGGATTCAACAGGATGGTCGCGGCCAGTTGATCATCGGCGTGGATGTCGAGGAGGGCGACGCCGAGTACGCCAACCTGCTGCTGCGTCCGCTGGCGACCAATCTGGTCAGCCTGGAGCTGGAAATGGAGCCGGCAGACGGTGGCGACGAGCATGTGCACGGTCCGGACTGCGGCCACGATCACTAAGCCATAACCAGTAGCGGGAAGCATCCTATGTTAGCCCTTGGCAAGTTGCTTGAACTGACCCTGGCGGGCCACGAGCCCGCTGCCAAGATTCAACTGACCGCCGAGGGTGCACGTTTGCGCTGGCTGGCCGAAGGCGCACTGGAAGTAACGCCGCCCGGCGCCACCGACAGTGGCCTGGACCTGCTGCTCTCGGCCGGCGTGCATGGCAATGAAACCGCGCCGATCGAACTGCTCGATCGCCTGCTGCAAGGTATCGCTCGCGGCGAGCTGAAACCGCGGGCTCGGATTCTGTTCCTGTTCGGCAATCCCGAGGCCATGCGCCGTGGCGAGCGCTACATCGAGCAGGACATCAACCGCCTGTTCAATGGCCGGCACGAGCTCTCCAGCGGTTTCGAAGCGCTGCGCGCTGGCGAGCTGGAGCGCCTGAGTGCGACCTTCTTCAGCAAGCCGCAACGCAGCCGCCTGCATTACGACCTGCACACCGCCATCCGTGGCTCGAAAATCGAACAGTTCGCCCTCTATCCCTGGCGCGAAGGCTGCACCCACTCGCGGCTGGAGTTGGCTCGCCTGCGGGCTGCGGGGATCGCTGCGGTACTGTTGCAGAGCAAGGGCTCGATCACCTTCAGCTCCTACACCTACGCCAAGCTGGATGCCGAGGCCTTCACCCTGGAACTGGGCAAGGCGCGGCCCTTCGGGCAGAACCAGCAGGTCAACCTCGATCAACTGGAAGTGCGCTTGCAATGCCTGATCGAGGGCCGCGAGCCGCCATTGGAGGGGGCTGACCTGGACGGTTTGCAGCTGTTCGCGGTGGCCCGCGAGGTGATCAAGCGCAGCGACAGGTTTACCCTGCATCTGCCGGCGGACATCGAGAACTTCAGCGAACTGCCGCAGGGCTATCTGCTGGCCGAGGATGTGGCCGGCACACGCTGGATAGTCGAGGAGGAGGGCGCGCGCATCATCTTCCCTAATCCGAAAGTGAAGAATGGCCTGCGCGCCGCGATTCTGGTGGTGCCGACTAGCGCCGATAGCTTGGCGTAGGCTGGGTTAGCGGCGTAAGCAAATCCGCAACAACCCACGCGAGTGCAAACGCCGCGTAACCCAGCATTGCGAGGGCATCGGCATTGGCGTATCGCTGGGTTACGGCGCGTCAGAGATTGCCGAACGGCTACGAGTCGGGGTGCGCCTAACCCAGCCTATCCTTGTCTGTCCCCTTGGGGCGCTTTAGCATCAGGCTTTTCGCCCATTCAGGAGCCCGCCCCATGTCTGTTATCGATCTGCGCAGCGACACCGTCACCCAGCCCAGCGCTGGCATGCGGCAGGCGATGCTGAGCGCGGAGGTTGGCGACGATGTGTATGGCGAAGATCCGACGGTCAATCGCCTGGAGCAGTACCTGGCTGGCCGCCTGGGCTTCGCCGCAGGCCTGTTCGTACCCACTGGCACCATGAGCAACCTGCTTGGCTTGATGGCGCACTGCGAGCGTGGCGATGAGTACATCGTCGGGCAGGAAGCACATACCTATAAATACGAGGGCGGCGGCGCGGCCGTGCTCGGGTCGATCCAGCCGCAGCCGTTGGTGGCCGAGGTCGATGGCACGCTCGACCTGGCCCGTGTGGCGGCGGCGATCAAGCCGGACGACTTCCATTTCGCCCGCACCCGCTTGCTGGCCTTGGAAAACACCATGCAGAGCAAGGTGTTGCCCTTGGCGTACCTGGCTGCCGCCCGGCAACTCACCCTTGAGCATGGCCTGGCCTTGCATCTGGACGGTGCCCGGCTGTACAACGCGGCGGTCAAGCTGGGGGTGGATGCGCGGCAGATCACCCAGCACTTCGATTCGGTTTCGGTCTGTCTCTCCAAGGGCCTGGGCGCGCCAATCGGTTCGGTGCTGTGCGGCAGCACGGAGCTGATCGGCAAGGCGCGGCGCTTGCGCAAAATGGTCGGTGGTGGCATGCGTCAATCCGGCATCCTCGCGGCGGCGGGCTTGTACGCCTTGCAGCATCAGGTCGAGCGCCTGGCCGATGACCACGCCAATGCCGCCACCCTGGCGGGCGGGCTGCAGGAGCTGGGGTATACAGTCGAGCCGGTGCAGACCAATATGGTCTACGTGCGGGTCGGTCCGCAGGCACAGGCTCTCAAGGCCTTTCTGGCCGAGCGCGGGATCAAGGTCAGCGCTGCCGAGCGTCTGCGCCTGGTGACGCACCTGGATGTTTCCAGCGCCGACATTCATCAAGTGGTCGAGGCATTCGCCGCCTTTCGTCAGCACTGAGCGGCAAACCCGTTCAATAGCGGCTAACTATCGTACAAAGACACTGTACCGAACCCTCTGGGCCGATATAATGCGGCCCTTTGCCGGCAATCCGTTGAAAACTACTGAGCCTCGGTGATGCTGGGTTAAAAACAGGGGCGGAATGCTCATTGACTGCAGTCAACTCCGCTTTCTCGCCCTGTTTTTGCCTCGCCTGACCTGCGCTCGCTACGTTTTCAATAGAGCATAAATAATCTGATCGCCGCCTTTCCCGTGGAAGAACCTATGAAAAGCGCAGAAATCCGTGAAGCCTTCCTCCGCTTCTTCGAAGAGCAGGGTCACACCCGAGTCGCCTCCAGCTCTCTGATCCCGGGCAACGACCCGACCCTGCTGTTCACCAACGCGGGGATGAACCAGTTCAAGGACTGCTTCCTGGGCCAGGAAAAGCGCGCCTACACCCGCGCCGTCAGCAGCCAGAAGTGCGTTCGCGCCGGCGGCAAGCACAACGACCTGGAAAACGTCGGTTACACCGCGCGCCACCACACGTTCTTCGAAATGTTGGGCAACTTCAGCTTCGGCGACTATTTCAAGCGCGATGCGATCAACTACGCCTGGCAGTTCCTGACTTCCGACAAGTGGCTGAACCTGCCCAAGGACAAGCTGTGGGTGACGGTCTACGCCAGCGATGACGAGGCCTACGACATCTGGACCAAGGAAGTCGGCGTGCCGGCTGAGCGCATGGTGCGGATTGGCGACAACAAAGGCGCACCGTACGCTTCCGACAACTTCTGGACCATGGGCGATACCGGCCCGTGCGGGCCTTGCACCGAGATTTTCTACGATCACGGCGCCGATATCTGGGGCGGCCCACCCGGCTCGCCGGAAGAAGACGGCGATCGTTATATCGAGATATGGAACAACGTTTTCATGCAGTTCAACCGTACCGCGGACGGCGTGCTGCACCCGCTACCGGCGCCGTCGGTGGACACCGGCATGGGCCTGGAGCGGATCAGCGCCGTGCTGCAACACGTGCATTCGAACTACGAGATCGACTTGTTCCAGAGCCTGCTGAGCGCCTGCGCCAAGGCCATTGGCTGCAGTAACGACGCCCAGCCGTCGCTGAAAGTGGTCGCCGACCACATCCGTTCCTGTGGCTTCCTGATCGCCGATGGTGTGACGCCGTCCAACGAAGGCCGTGGTTATGTGCTGCGCCGCATCGTCCGGCGCGCCTGCCGCCACGGTAACAAGCTGGGCGCCAAGGGCAGCTTCTTCTATCAGATCGTCGCCGCACTGGTGGCGGAGATGGGTGAGGCGTTCCCAGAGCTCAAGCAGCAGCAAGCGCATATCGAGCGCGTGCTGAAAACCGAAGAAGAGCAATTCGCCAAGACCCTGGAGCAGGGCCTGAAGATTCTCGAGCAGGATCTGGCCGAGTTGCAGGGTACGGTGATTCCGGGCGAAGTGATCTTCAAGCTGTATGACACCTTCGGCTTCCCGATGGACCTGACCGGTGACATCGCCCGCGAGCGCGAGCTGACCCTGGATGAAGCTGGCTTCGAGCGCGAGATGGAAGCCCAGCGCGTGCGTGCGCGCTCGGCCAGCGCCTTTGGCATGGATTACAACAGCCTGGTCAAGGTCGACAGCGAAACCCGCTTCACCGGCTACGAAGGTACTTCGGGTGCCGGCCAGATCGTTGCGCTGTTCAAGGCCGGCCAGGCCGTCGAACAACTGAACGAGGGCGAAGAGGGCGTGGTCGTTCTCGATCAAACGCCGTTCTACGCCGAGTCCGGTGGTCAGGTTGGCGATAGCGGCTACTTGCACGCCGCTGGCGTGCGTTTCGACGTGCGTGACACCACCAAAGCCGGCGGTGCCTTCCTGCATCACGGCATCGTCGCCCGGGGCGGTCTCAAGGTTGATGCGCCGCTGAGTGCGGAGGTCGACGCCGGCGTGCGTCAGGCCACCGCGTTGAATCACTCGGCCACCCACCTGCTGCACGCGGCTTTGCGCCAGGTGCTCGGCGAGCATGTGCAGCAGAAAGGCTCGTTGGTCGACAGCCAGCGCTTGCGCTTCGACTTCAGCCACTTCGAGGCGATCAAGCCCGAACAGTTGAAGGCGCTGGAAGACATCGTCAACGCCGAGATTCGCAGGAATTCCGCGGTCGAGACCGAGGAAACCGACATCGAAACCGCCAAGAACAAGGGGGCAATGGCCTTGTTTGGCGAGAAGTATGGCGACAATGTGCGCGTGCTGAGCATGGGCGGCGATTTTTCCGTCGAACTGTGCGGCGGTACCCACGTTGCCCGTACCGGTGACATCGCCCTGTTCAAGATCACCAGCGAAGGTGGTGTGGCGGCAGGCGTGCGGCGCATCGAAGCAGTCACCGGCGCGGCTGCGCTGGCGTACCTGAACGGTGCCGAAGAACAGCTGAAGGAGGCCGCGGCGCTGGTCAAGGGCAGCCGCGACAACTTGCTGGATAAGCTGGCTGGCCTGGTCGAGCGCAATCGCCAGTTGGAGAAAGAGTTGGAGCAACTGAAGGCCAAGGCTGCCAGTGCGGCCGGCGACGACATGTCCAGTTCGGCCATCGAGATCAAGGGTGTGAAAGTCCTGGCTGCGCGCCTGGACGGTCTGGACGGCAAGGCACTGTTGGCGCTGGTCGATCAACTGAAGAATAAACTCGGTCGGGCGGTGATCCTGCTCGGCGGCGTGTTGGATGACAAGGTTGTGCTGGTCGCGGGCGTCACCCAGGATCTGACCGCCCAGTTGAAAGCCGGTGAGCTGATGAAACAGGCCGCTGCGGCGGTCGGCGGCAAGGGCGGCGGTCGTCCGGACATGGCGCAGGGCGGTGGCGTTGATGCCGCGGCACTGGATGCTGCGCTGGCCTTGACCGTGCCTTTCGTCGAACAAGGTCTTTAACCGTTGGCTCGCGTGGCCCGCCCGACGCCCGGCGGGCCTTGGCGCTGAGCCGAGTTGAATGTTTAATGGGCGCCCTTCATGGGCTGAGGCGGCTTTGAAATGGCTTTGATCGTACAGAAGTTTGGAGGCACCTCCGTCGGCACCGTCGAGCGTATCGAGCAGGTGGCCGAGAAGGTCAAGAAATTCCGCGAAGCGGGCGATGATCTGGTGATTGTGTTATCCGCCATGAGTGGCGAAACCAATCGCCTGATCGACCTGGCCAAGCAGATCAGCGAACAACCGGTGCCGCGTGAGCTGGACGTGATGGTCTCCACCGGTGAGCAGGTGACCATTGCCTTGCTGACCATGGCGCTGATCAAGCGTGGCGTGCCGGCCGTTTCCTACACCGGGAACCAGGTGCGCATCCTGACGGACAGCGCGCACAACAAAGCGCGTATCCTGCAGATCGACGACCAGAAAATCCGTGCCGACCTCAAGGCCGGCCGTGTCGTGGTGGTTGCGGGTTTCCAGGGGGTGGATGAGCACGGCAATATCACCACCCTCGGGCGTGGTGGTTCAGACACCACCGGTGTGGCCCTGGCGGCCGCGCTGAAGGCCGATGAATGCCAGATCTACACCGATGTGGATGGCGTCTACACCACCGACCCGCGCGTCGTGCCGCAGGCTCAGCGTCTGGACAAGATCACCTTCGAGGAAATGCTGGAAATGGCCAGCCTCGGCTCCAAGGTGCTGCAGATCCGCTCGGTGGAGTTCGCCGGCAAGTACAACGTCCCGCTGCGCGTGCTGCACAGCTTCCAAGAGGGGCCGGGCACCCTCATTACTATTGATGAAGAGGAATCCATGGAACAGCCGATCATCTCCGGCATCGCCTTCAACCGCGACGAAGCCAAGCTGACCATCCGTGGCGTGCCGGATATCCCTGGCGTGGCCTTCAAGATCCTCGGCCCGATCAGTGCCGCGAATATCGAAGTGGACATGATCGTGCAGAATGTCGCGCACGATAACACCACGGACTTCACTTTCACCGTACACCGCAACGACTACCAGAGCGCCCAGCAGGTGCTCGAGCAGACCGCACGCGAGATCAATGCGCGGGAAGTCAGCGGCGACTTGAAGATCGCCAAGGTTTCCATTGTCGGCGTCGGTATGCGCTCCCACGCGGGCGTGGCCAGTCGCATGTTCGAAGCCTTGGCCAAGGAGAGCATCAATATCCAGATGATCTCCACCTCGGAAATCAAGGTGTCGGTGGTGATCGAAGAGAAATACCTGGAGTTGGCAGTGCGTGCATTGCACACCGCTTTTGAATTGGACGCCCCAGCCCGACAGGGTGAGTGAGGCGTTGCCCGAAAGGCGCGGTTGATCCCGCGCCTTTTGTCATTTTGGCGTAGGTAGCGGAACTTTTTTTCTGTCTACACTAGTCAATACTTGGGTGAAGGTCCCCAGCGCTTGATATTCGCGGGGGCTGCCACCATTTTAATTTTGCAGACTGTTTGTTGTCCTGAACTGTAATCCGTAAGGAGAAAGGGAATGCTGATTCTGACTCGACGGGTCGGAGAGACCCTGATGGTGGGTGACGATGTCACTGTCACCGTGCTGGGCGTGAAAGGTAATCAGGTGCGTATTGGTGTGAATGCGCCCAAGGAGGTCGCTGTACACCGCGAGGAAATCTACCAGCGCATCCAGAAAGAGAAAGACCAAGAACCAAGCCACTAATTTTTATCAATTTTTGGCTTTGCAAACGGGGAAAACATGGATATCATGCGCCCCGTGTTGCGGAGAGGTGGCCGAGTGGCCGAAGGCGCTCCCCTGCTAAGGGAGTACATCTCAAAAGGGTGTCGGGGGTTCGAATCCCCCCTTCTCCGCCATTATTCATGCCGAAGTTGATGTTTTGGTTTTTGCGGTAAGTGATTGAATTTACTGAAAAAATTAGTTGACCGTCAGATTCGAAGCTTTATAATTTAAGCAACTTTTGCACTCATAGCTCAGCTGGATAGAGTACTCGGCTACGAACCGAGCGGTCGGAGGTTCGAATCCTCCTGAGTGCACCATATTCAACGGGTGGTTTACAGCGATGTAGGTCATTCTGCTTTACCCGAGAGATGCCTAGGCGCTCTTGGGATGTTGTAACAATGCACTCATAGCTCAGCTGGATAGAGTACTCGGCTACGAACCGAGCGGTCGGAGGTTCGAATCCTCCTGAGTGCACCAAATTGAAAGGGCCTGCAGCGATGCAGGCCCTTTTTATTTGTCTAGCGTTTGCCTTTTACGCAGCCATCCTCGTCAAAGCTGACTCGGCGACTGCGGCCTTCGTTGTCGCTGTATTGGTAGCGCAGTTGGCCATTCTGGCTGCTGATTTTGTCCGGCTTGCCCAGGGCGCTCTCTACATCCGCACGGGTCATGCCGGCACGCACTTCCTTCTGGATCATCGCCGTGCGGCGGGCGTTGCCCGTAACGCGGTTGCCACAACCATCCTGTCGTTCACCCACTATCACCAGTTCGCTGTCCTTGGCTTTCTTGCCGGTTTTACCCATGCGCGTGCCCTTGGCGGTTTTTGCCAGGGGCACGGGCGCGTCGCTGCCGGGTGTTGGGTTTTCGGCGCTCTGCAGTTGCTGGGTGTGCTCGGCTGGGCAGCCGTGCAGAGTGAAGGTGATATGGCCGTTGTCGTCTTCGCAGCGGAACACGGTCGAGGCCAGCAGTAGTGGGGAAGGGCAAAGCAAAGTGGCGCAGAGCCCTGCGCTTAGCAGTCTGTGCATGTTGACGTCCTCCTTGACGGTCACCAGGCAAGCTTAGCGCGGGGTTATTTTCTGGCCAGTAGTGCCCTGCTGAATTTGCCTTGTGTCGCAGTAACAGGATTCAAAAAGTGCTGAACTATGTGATGCAAGCGCTTGTTCTTGCCAAGATTTTGTAACGTGCAAAGCTATTGAGCGGTGTTATCATTTCTCCTGTCAGCCCCGCCGGGGCTTATGGACTGCAACCATGGACTTACCCAGTAGTAACTCAGAACCTCGATTGTCCAATCATGAACTGACTGATTGACCCCTTAGCGCACTCTGCTGCTGGGGGTGGAGTGCGCTATGACTGAAGTAGAAGCAAGAAAGCCGCAAGAAAGCCTGCAGGATCGCCTGGCTCAAGTCGTTGAGCTGCTGCATCGCCACAAACTGGTCGAAGACCTGACGCATCGTCAGGAAGGCCAGCATCAGGATCGGGTGGAAAACCTGGTTCACCGGCAGAATCTCGCCGAGCTGCAACGCAAGCTCGATGACCTGCACTCAGCCGACGTTGCCCATATCCTCGAAGCTTTGCCGCTGGTGGACCGACTGACCGTCTGGCAGTTGGTCAAGGCCGAGCGCGATGGCGACATCCTCCTCGAAGTTTCGGATTCGGTACGGGAAACGCTGATCGCCGACATGGACGATCACGAGATTCTGGCGGCCGCTCGCGAGATGGACGCCGACGAGTTGGCGGACCTGGCGCCGGAACTGCCTCGCGACGTCGTCCACGAATTGATGGAGACGCTCGATGCGCAGCAGCGCGAGCGCGTGCGTTCGGCATTGTCCTATGAGGAGGACCAGGTCGGTGCCCTGATGGACTTCGAGATGGTCACCATCCGCGAAGATGTCAGCCTGGAAGTGGTGCTGCGCTACCTGCGGCGCCTGAAAGAGTTGCCCGGGCATACCGACAAGCTGTTCGTGGTCGATTACGACGGGGTGCTCAAGGGGGTGTTGCCGATCAAGCGCCTGCTGGTCAACGATCCGGATAAGCAGGTGGCTGAGGTTATGGCTGACGATCCGGTGAGTTTCCACCCGGATGAAGATGGCTACGATGCCGCCCAGGCTTTCGAGCGCTATGACTTGATTTCCGCACCGGTGGTGGACAAGAACGGCAAGCTGATCGGCCGTCTCACCATCGACGAAATGGTCGACCTGATCCGTGAGGAAAGTGAAGCCGAAGTACTGAACATGGCCGGTCTGCGCGAAGAAGAAGACATCTTCGCTTCGGTATGGAAGTCGTTGCGCAACCGCTGGGCCTGGCTGGCGATCAACCTGATCACCGCCTTTATCGCTTCGCGGGTGATTGGCTTGTTCGAGGGCTCGATCGAGAAACTGGTGGCATTGGCTGCACTGATGCCCATCGTTGCCGGTATCGGCGGCAACTCCGGCAACCAGACGATCACCATGATCGTGCGAGCAATGGCGCTGGATCAGGTAAGTACCGGTAATACCTCGCGTCTGATGCGCAAGGAGTTGGCGGTGTCGTTGTTCAATGGCGTGGTCTGGGGTGGGGTCATCGGTGTTGTTGCCTACATGCTCTACGGCAGTTGGTCGTTGGGGGTGGTTATGACTGGCGCGATGATCCTGAACCTACTGTTGGCGGCATTGATGGGCGTTTTGATCCCGATGACGCTGGTGCGCATGGGGCGCGATCCGGCGTTGGGTTCCAGTGTGATGATTACCGCAGTGACCGACAGCGGTGGTTTCTTCATCTTTCTCGGGTTGGCGACACTTTTCCTGCTTTGAATGAAATGGGTAGCCGATAAAAAACCGCCTCTGGGCGGTTTTTTATCGGCTATGTCTAACTTGCTCGCAAAAAAGCCAGCACTTGGCTGGCCTTTTTGTACCTTGGCGCTTGATTAAGCTTCTTCTGCGCTCAATTCCGCGTCATGGGCGATCAGGGCAACCAGGGCATTCTGCTGGCGCCGCGACAGTTGGCGGAAGCGTTGCAGCAGTTCGCGTTCATGCAGGGACAGTTCGGGCCTGTCCAGGCGCATGCTGAGGTCTTCATCCAGCGAGCCTTCCTGAAGCATGCTCTGCTCAAGGCGCGCAATGATCTCGGAGTTCATGCTGCGGTGGTGGTTGCGTGCGACATCGGCGATGCGTTCACGCATGCCGTCGGGCAAGCGAACGACGAACTTGTCAGCCGTACGGCTGGAGTAAATAGCCTGTTTCATAGGACGCATACATTTAAACCGGTTAGTTCAGGGGAGCGATGCTGGCACTTAGCTGCATGATTGTCACCGGTTTGACCATCATTAGCACTAGCCGTTCAACCAAGATCACTGTTTATGCTTCTACGACCGCACGATCATGTGTAGCAATTATTTGACGCCAATTCTGTGTCGTATTTTCGCCCTGATACCGGCTTTTTGCCAGTACCTGTTGTCAGAAATGCGCGCTACTGTGCAAAGCCAGTTTTCCAGTGTGCCTGCTGCATGAAAATTCAAGCGGCCGGTCAGCTTGGCGTCACGCCCAATCAATACCGCTGACACCGGCTTTGCTTGCCATGATGAGCGACAGCACCCTCTGCAAGGGTAGCCCATGAACGCAATGCCCTGCGTCGAGAGCCTGAACAATAGGTCCGGTTGCAGGATTTGCCGTTGTGCGGGCCGTCGGGTGTGCTGGGTTTCGCTCCCCGGCGGGGCCTAGGGGTATGATTTACTGAGGCTATTGGCGTCGACAGTTGGGGGTGGCCCGCTGGACCATGGCGAGACTCGCATCGGCCTGCGGGTGGGACTGCTGCAGGCTGGGAGAGGCTGGCGGGGCGGTGCTGATCCAGCAGGTTAGGCCTCAAGGCAAAAGGGTGTTCTGAGCATGGGCAAGCTGATTTATTTGATCGGCCCTTCGGGGGCAGGCAAGGACAGCCTGCTGCAGGCTGCCCGCGCGACGCTTGAGGCGCGCGGCTGTCGGATCGTGCGGCGGGTGATCACCCGCTCGGCCGAAGCGGTTGGCGAAGAGGCCGAGGCCGTGACGCCCGAGCAGTTCGATCGATTGGAGGCTGAGGGCGCGTTTGCCATGAGCTGGCGCGCCAATGGCCTGGCGTATGGCATCCCCAGGCAGATCGACGATTGGCTGGCGGCCGGGCATGACGTGCTGGTCAACGGCTCGCGGGCTTATCTGCCGCAGGCGCGCCAGCTCTACCCGGATTTACTCGCGATCCTGCTCCGCGTGGATAGCGCGGTGTTGCGTCAGCGCTTGCTGGCGCGGGGGCGCGAGGCCGTCGAAGAGATCGAGGCCCGGTTGGCTCGTAACGCGCAATTCGAAGCCGGTGCGAACTCGCAAGACGAGGGCTGTGGTCAGCTGCATGTCCTCGACAACTCCGAGCACTTTGAGCAAACCGTGGCAAGCCTGCTCGATCTGATCGGCGCGAGCCGCGTATGCGCCTGACCCTGCTCGGCACTGGCGATGCGTGCCTGGAATGCGCTTAGGGTTGTCACTGTCTAGTGTGCGACCGGGCCATGGTTTCTCTGCAGCACCGTCGCAGGCCTTGGTGGCGCTGGAGTCGTTCTGGCTGAATCTAGGTTGCTGAGTGCCGCGCAGCGCCGATCTTTTGCGCTTTGCGGCGGCTTAATCCAGCGGCAGCTCAGTGGTGCGCTTGACCTCGCTCATGGCGATGTTCGAGTGCGCTTCCTGCACGTGCGGGCGTTGCAGCAACTGGTCGCGCAGAAAGCGTTCATAGCCCGCGATGTCCTTGGCCACCACTTTGAGCAGGTAGTCCGAGCCGCCGGCCATGGTGTAACACTCCAGCACCTCGGGGTAGCCGACGATGGCCTGCTCGAATTCCTCCAGGTTGCTGCGACCATGGGCAGACAGCTTGATGTTGACGAACACCGTGATGCTGAAGCCGAGCAGTTTGGGATTGAGCAGCGCGACCTTGCGTTCGATCAGGCCATCTTGCTGCATGCGATGAATCCGCCGCCAGCAGGGTGATTGGGACAGTTCTACCCGTTCCGCGACCTCGGCCGCCGAGAGGTCGGCGTTGTGTTGCAGCAGGCGGAGAATCTTGCGGTCGATGGGGCTTAATGGGTTTTGCATGAATGATTCCCATATTTTGTTTTTATTGGAAGGTTCATGTGCAGTATTGGTGTTTGAGGCCCAAATTAGAAATAAAAAATCCATCCCGAACCGTCATATTCTTAGCCAGCCGTCCCGCGCAGCGATCCTGTGCGGGGCCAAATAACGATGGCATTAACCGTTGCCATCCGAGGTCGCCAAAACAATAAAAGGAGCGCCCACATGTCACTGGCCGAGATCCGCCTGGATGACAAGTACCGACTCGCAACCGGTCATCTTTACCTCACCGGCACCCAGGCACTGACTCGCCTGCCGATGCTGCAAAAGCAGCGTGACACGGCCCACGGGCTGAACACCGCCTGCTTCATTTCCGGTTATCGCGGCTCGCCCCTGGGCAACCTCGACAAGAGCCTCTGGGAGGCCAAGCCCTTCCTTCAGGAAAACGCCATCCACTTCCAGCCCGGGGTCAACGAAGAGCTCGCCGCCACCGCCGTGTGGGGCAGCCAGCAGACCAGCCTGTTCCCTGGGGCGCGCTATGACGGCGTGTTCTCCATGTGGTACGGCAAGGGCCCTGGCGTGGACCGCTGCGGCGACGTGTTCAAGCATGGCAACTCCGCCGGTGTGTCGGCCCATGGCGGCGTCTTGCTATTGGCCGGTGACGACCACGGCTGCAAATCCTCGAGCATCGCCAACCAGAGCGAGCACGCCTTCATTGCTGCGTCGATTCCGGTGCTGAACCCGTCCAACGTCCAGGAAATCCTCGACTACGGCATCATCGGCTGGGAGTTGTCGCGTTACAGCGGTTGCTGGGTGGCGCTGAAGACGATCGCCGAGAATGTCGATTCCTCCGCTGTGGTCGATGTCGATCCGCTGCGCGTCGAGGTGAAGATTCCCGAAGACTTCGAGCTGCCGGAAGACGGTGTGCACATCCGTTGGCCGGATCCGCCGCTGGCCCAGGAAAAGCGCCTCAACATCTACAAGATCTATGCCGCCCGCGCCTTCGCCCGCGCCAACAACCTGAACCAGGTGATGCTCGACTCGCCCAGTCCGCGCCTGGGTATCATCACCACTGGCAAGTCTTACCTCGACGTGCGCCAGGCACTGGTCGATCTCGGCCTGGACGATGCACTGTGCGCCCAGGTCGGCCTGCGTGTACTCAAGGTCGGCATGAGCTGGCCGCTGGAGCCGGTCTCGGTGCATGAGTTCGCCGAGGGCCTGGATGAAATCCTCGTCGTCGAAGAAAAACGCAGCATCATTGAAGACCAGCTAACCGGTCAGCTGTACAACTGGCCGGTGGGCAAGCGTCCACGGGTGGTCGGTGAGTTCGACGAAACCGGCGTTTCGCTGCTGCCGAACCTCAGTGAGCTGACTCCGGCGATGATTGCCCGCGCCATCGCCAAGCGTCTGGCGCCGATCTACAGCAGCGAGCAGATCGAGTCGCGTCTGGCCTTTCTTGCCGCCAAGGAAAAAGCCTTGGCCGCGCCCAAGCACACCACCGTGCGCACGCCGCATTTCTGTTCCGGTTGCCCGCACAACACTTCGACCAAACTGCCGGAAGGCAGCCGTGCCCAGGGTGGCATCGGTTGCCACTACATGACCCAGTGGATGGACCGTAACACCGACACGTTCACCCAGATGGGCGGCGAGGGCGCGACCTGGATCGGCCAGGCACCGTTCACCGACACCCCGCATATCTTCCAGAACCTCGGTGACGGCACTTACTTCCATTCCGGCCAGTTGGCCCTGCGTGCGGCGGTCGCTTCCGGGGTGAATATCACCTACAAGATCCTCTACAACGATGCGGTGGCCATGACCGGCGGCCAGCCGATCGACGGCGAACTGCGCGTCGATCAGCTCAGCCAGCAGGTGTTCGCCGAGGGTGTGAAGCGGATTGCGGTGGTCACCGATGAGCCGGAGAAGTACCCGACCCGCGATACCTTTGCGCCGATCGTCAGTTTTCACCATCGCCGTGAGTTGGATGCCGTGCAGCGTGAGCTGCGCGAGTTCAAGGGCGCCTCGGTGATCATCTACGACCAGACCTGCGCCACCGAGAAGCGCCGTCGGCGCAAGCGCGGCAAGCTGGTCGATCCGGCCAAGCGTGCCTTCATCAATCCGGCGGTGTGCGAGGGCTGCGGCGATTGCAGCGTGAAGTCCAACTGCCTGTCGGTGCTGCCGTTGGAGACCGAGCTCGGGCGCAAGCGCGAGATCGATCAGAACTCCTGCAACAAGGATTTCAGCTGCGTCGATGGCTTCTGCCCGAGCTTCGTCACCGTGCATGGCGGCAGCCTGCGCAAGCCGGAAGCGGTAGGGGTTGGTGCAGTATTCGCGGCACTGCCGGAGCCGACCCAGCCCACCCTTGAGCGGCCGTGGAATATTCTCCTGCCGGGTGTCGGCGGCAGCGGCGTGACCACTGTCGGCGCGCTGCTGGGCATGGCCGCGCACATCGAAGGCAAAGGCTGCAGCGTGCTCGACCAAGCCGGTCTGGCGCAGAAGTTCGGTCCGGTGATTACCCACATCCGTATTGCCGCCAAGCAGGACGACATCTTCGCCGTGCGCATCGCCGCCGGCGAGACCGACCTGCTGCTCGGCTGCGACCTGGTGGTAGCCGCCAGTGAAGAAGCGCTGGCCAAGCTCAACGAGCGCATCGCCACCGCCGTGGTGAACAGCCATGAGGCGGCTACCGCCGAGTTCACCCGCAACCCAGATGCCCAAGTGCCGGGGCAGGCCATGCAGGAGGCGCTGATCGAGGCGGTGGGCCGTGACAAGACCCACTTCATCGATGCCACGCGCCTGGCCACGCGCCTGCTCGGCGACAGCATCGCCACCAACCTGTTCATGCTTGGCTACGCCTATCAGCGTGGACTGGTGCCGGTATCCGCCGCCGCCATCGAACAGGCCATCACGCTCAACGGCGTGGCGGTGAAACTCAACTGCGAGGCCTTCCTCTGGGGGCGCCGCGCCGCCCATGACCTGTCCGGGGTGGAAAAACTGGCCGCCCCGGCGGAGCCGCTTGCGCCGAGTTGCGAGAGCCTGGAGGAAGTCATCCAGTTCCGCATCGACTACCTCACCGCCTACCAGGACGCCGCCTACGCCAAGCGCTACAGCGAGCTGGTCGAGCGCGTGCGGCGGGTCGACAGCGATGCCGATCGGCAACTGACCGAGGCCGTGGCGCGTTACTACTTCAAAGTGCTGGCCTACAAGGACGAGTACGAAGTGGCGCGGCTCTACAGCAACGGTGATTTCCGCAAGCAACTGCAAGCGCAGTTCAGCGGTGACTACCACCTGGAGTTCCACCTGGCGCCGTCCTGGCTGGCCAAGCGCGATCCGCTTACCGGCGAGCCGCGCAAGCGCCAGTTCGGCCCTTGGATGCTGAGCGCCTTCGGCCTGTTGGCGAAGTTCAAGTTCCTGCGTGGCGGCGTCTTTGACGTGTTCGCCTACAGTGAAGAGCGTCGTCAGGAGCGCGAGCTGATCGGCCGCTACGAGGACAGCATCGAAGCGCTGCTTGCCCATCTGCGTGCCGACAACTACCAGACAGCGGTAGCTATCGCCGAGCTGCCCGAGCAGATCCGCGGCTACGGCCACGTCAAGGAGCGCGCCATGGCCAAGGCTCGCGAGCATGAAGCGCAGCTGCGTACCCGGCTGCTGGCCGGTGAGCTCAAGGTCGTGCAGCTCTACGAGTCAGCCGCCTGACGTTCAAGCAACCCCATTACCTGCAAGCCTCTCTCCCGTTTACGGGGGAGAGCTGGGGAGAGGGCATCCGCCGTTCCCCACTTCAACCCTGACAAGAAACCCCGAGGTACCCGCATGTCCGTTTTCTCCCACGTTGAATTCGCTGGTCACGAGCAGGTCGTCTACGGCCACGACAAGGCTTCCGGCCTGAAAGCCATCATTGCCATTCATAACACCAATCTTGGCCCGGCCCTCGGCGGTTGCCGCATGTGGCCCTACACCAATGACGAACAGGCCCTGCGCGACGTGCTGCGCCTGTCCCGTGGCATGACCTACAAGTCGGCCCTGGCCAACCTGCCATTGGGCGGCGGCAAAGCAGTGATCATCGGCGACCCGCATACCGGCAAGAGCGAGGCGCTGTTCCAGGCCATGGGCGATTTCGTCGACAGCCTGGGCGGACGCTACATCACCGCCGCCGACTCCGGCACGGGCGTGGCGGAAATGCAGATCATGGCCGAGCGCTCCCGCCATGTGGCCGGCGCTGGGCAACGCGAAGCTTTCGATGGCGGTATCCGTAATGGCGATCCGTCGCCGTCTACCGCCTACGGTGTGTTCATCGGCATTCAGGTGGCGGTGAAGCATCGCCTGCACCGCGATGACCTGCGTGGCCTCAAAGTGGCGATCCAGGGCGTCGGTCAGGTCGGCTTCAGCCTTGCCCGGCACCTGAAAGAGGCCGGTGCCGAGCTGTGGGTGACCGATATCGTCGATGCCAACGTGCGCCGCGCGGTTGAGCAACTGGGCGCCAAAGCGGTGAGCCAGAACGAAATCTACGGGCTGGATGTGGACGTCTTCGCGCCTTGCGCCATGGGCGGCATCATCAATCTGCACACCCTCGAAGCGCTGCGTGCGCCGATCATCGCCGGGGCGGCGAACAATCAACTGGCCGACGCACAACTGGCCGAGGAGCTGAAACGCAACGGCTGCCTGTATGCGCCGGACTACGCGATCAACGCCGGCGGCATCATCGATGTGTATTTCGAGCGCAGTGGCGGCAGCGCCGCCGAGCTGAAGGCGCATATCGAAGGCATCGGCAATACCCTGCAGCAGATCTTCGTTCGCGCCGATCAGGAAGGCCGCACCACCACGGCCGTGGCCGATCGCCTGGCCGAGGAGCGCTTCGGTTTGAAGTAAGGGTCAATCCAGGGATAGTGCCAAGCTGATGCCGTGCGGCTGAAAGCCCAGCGTCGCGTAAAAACGATGCGCGGCCTCGCGGTTCTGGCTGGTGGATAGCACCAGCTTGTAACAACCCCAGGCGCGGGCGCGCTCGGTGGCTTTTGCGATCAGCGCCTGACCGATGCCGAGGCCGCGCAGCTGGCTGTCCACCACCACGTCTTCGAGCACCGCCGAGCGCGCGAAGTTGTGCGCCAGGTGCTCGATCAGGTTGAGCGTGCAGGTGCCAAGCAGCAACCCGTCGCGTTCGGCCACCAGCACTTCGCGGCTGGCCGGCAGCTCGGCCAGGCGCAAGGCCAGCAGGGTCGGGTCCGGGCGTGGGTCATCGCTGCCCAGTTGTTGCAACAGGTTGGCGAGCTTGGCGGCGTCCGCGCTGCAGGCGGCACGCAGGCTGAAGGTGGCGAACGGCGAGTCGGGTAACTGAGCGGCTTTGGGGGCGTTTGACATGGCGGCGCTCCTGCGAGGTTCAGTTGAGTATGGGTAACGCGGATTGCTACGGCATGACAAAAATCTCGCCGGCCGTTAACATGCCGCCCGGTTGTCCTGTCGCGCACTGCTTAGCACGATAGTCGGCAGATTTCCGTTGCTCAACTGGATGGAGCAACTCTGTGATGGGAAGGGTGGATGGTTCTACTGGACATCCCTCTACCGCACATTGGAAACGGGTAGAATCCGCCTCGGTTTCACCGCTTGTCTCCACCGCTTGTCTCCTTAGTTCAATGGATAGAATAAGCCCCTCCTAAGGGCTAGATGCTGGTTCGACTCCAGCAGGGGACACCATCATTTCTGGCTTCTTCGTCATGCTGAAGTCGCCACTGGACCTTATCGGCCCGTTCGTGTGTGCCTTGGTTCGAACTGACAGACAACTCGTCAGGCGGTCCCTCTCCCAATCGTTCTTCCACCGGGCTTCTCATGCCCGAATGACGCCTACCGCATGGCCCTGTCATTAATCAGTTGCTTGTCCGGCCGCGGATGCCCGAGCGGGTGCGGTTCGATCATATGTAGGGATTTACTACATATGCGTTAATCCGTATATTCGATTTCTCATATGTAAGCGAAGGCATTTGCCATGGCCGATCACTTGACACCCACGACCGTATTCAAATGCCTGGCTGATGAAACCCGCGTGCGTTTGATGCTGCTGGTCGCCCGCGAGCAAGAATTGTGCGTTTGCGAGCTGACCTGCGCCCTGGATGAGAGCCAGCCCAAGGTTTCCCGCCACCTGGCGCAACTGCGCAATTGCGGGTTGCTGGCGGACCGTAGGCAAGGGCAGTGGGTGTACTACCGCCTGCACCCCGACTTGCCGGACTGGGTGCGCGTCATCCTGGCGACCGTGCTCGATGCCAACAAGCACTGGCTCAGCCCAAGCTCGAAACGCCTCGACACCATGGGTGATCGGCCGGAACGGCTTGCCACCTGCTGCTGAGCCGTTCGCGCATGTTTCGCATCCGGCCCAGGCCGGGTCGGCCAACCTCTCAACTAAAAGCAGACTCAAGAGAACGAGTACATGTCCATCAAAGTAGGCATCAACGGTTTCGGCCGCATCGGTCGCCTGGCCCTGCGCGCCGCCTGGGGCTGGCCGGAATTCGAGTTCGTGCAGATCAACGATCCGGCCGGCGATGCGGCAACCCACGCGCATCTGCTGAACTTCGATTCGGTGCATGGCCGCTGGCAGCATGAGGCTAGCGCCGAAGGCGACTGCGTGGTGATCGGCGGCAAGCGGGTCAGGGTCACGGCGAACAAGGTGATTGCCGATACCGATTGGTCGGGTTGCGATCTGGTGATCGAGGCCAGCGGCAAGATGAAAACCGTCGCCGTGCTGCAGGGCTATCTGGATCAGGGGGTGAAGCGCGTGGTGGTCAGCGCCCCGGTGAAGGAGGAGGGCGCGCTGAACGTGGTCATGGGGGTCAACCAGCAGTTGTTCGATCCGGCTCGGCACCGGATCGTCACGGCGGCATCCTGCACCACCAATTGCCTGGCGCCGGTGGTCAAGGTGATCCACGAAAACCTCGGCATCCGTCATGGCTCGATCACCACCATCCACGACCTGACCAACACCCAGAGCATCCTCGACCAGCCGCACAAGGACCTGCGCCGTGCCCGCGCCTCGGGCATGAGCCTGATCCCGACCAGCACCGGCTCGGCCACCGCCATTGCGGAAATATTCCCCGAGTTGCGCGGGCGCTTGAACGGCCACGCCGTGCGTGTGCCGCTGGCCAACGCCTCACTGACCGACTGCGTGTTCGAGGTGGAGCGTGCAACCACGCTGGAAGAGGTCAACCAACTGCTCAAGGCCGCCGCCGAAGGCGAGCTGGCGGGCATTCTCGGTTATGAGGAGCGACCGCTGGTGTCCATCGATTACCGCACAGATCCACGTTCTTCGATCATCGATGCGCTATCGACCCTGGTCATCAACGGCACCCAGGTGAAGCTCTATGCCTGGTACGACAACGAGTGGGGCTACGCCAACCGCACTGTCGAATTGGCCCGATTGGTCGGCCTGGCTGGTTGAGATCCCGGCTGTAGGCGCGGGCCATGCCCGCGACCAACCCCCGCACGGCGGCCGAGCGGGTGCCTTCGCGGCCCTGGGCCGCTCCTACGGATGTAGTAACGGGCTCTGCACGCGTATAGCACCCCGATGAAGACAGGAAGCGCTGATGCAAGCCCTGACCCGCCTGGCCCCGCCAGTCCGCCAATATCTACTGGTGACCGGCAACTATTGGGCATTCACCCTCACCGACGGCGCGCTGCGCATGTTGGTGGTGTTGCACTTTCATGCATTGGGCTACAGCCCGTTGCAGATTGCGGCGCTGTTTCTGTTCTACGAAGTTTTCGGCGTCATCACCAACCTGATTGGCGGCTACCTCGGCGCCCGACTGGGCTTGAACCGCACCATGAATATCGGCCTGGGCCTGCAGGTCCTGGCCCTGCTGATGCTCACGCTGCCGGCGGCCTGGCTGAGCATTGCGTGGGTGATGGGCGCCCAGGCGCTGTCGGGCATCGCCAAGGACCTGAACAAAATGAGTGCCAAGAGCTCGATCAAGCTCCTGGTGCCGGATAACCAGCAGAGCACGTTGTATCGCTGGGTGGCGATCCTCACCGGCTCGAAGAATGCCCTCAAGGGTGTTGGCTTCTTCCTCGGCGGTGCCTTGCTCGCACTGCTGGGTTTCAGCGGCGCGGTGCTGGCCATGGCGGCGGTCTTGGCGCTGGTCTGGCTGAGCAGCCTGTTGCTGCTGAAAAAGGACCTCGGCAAGGCCAAAGCCAAGCCAAAATTCCGCGACATCCTGTCCAAGAGCCGGGCGATCAATATCCTTTCGGCGGCCCGGATGTTTCTCTTCGGCGCCCGTGATGTCTGGTTCGTGGTGGCGCTACCGGTGTACCTCTCCAGCGTGTTCGGTTGGGACTTCTGGCGAGTGGGCGGCTTCCTGGCCGTCTGGGTCATCGGTTACGGTATCGTCCAGTCCCTCGCGCCGGCCATCACCGGCAAGCGGCGCGGGCGGGTGCCCGACGGTCGCGCGGCATTCGTCTGGGCGCTGCTGCTGGCGGGTCTGCCGGCCGCTATTGCGCTGGGTTTGCATGCAGGGCTGAACGCGCACTGGGTGCTGTTGGGTGGTTTGCTGCTGTTCGGTGCGTTGTTTGCGATCAACTCGTCGCTGCACAGTTACCTGATCGTTTCCTACGCCAAGGAAGACGGTGTATCGCTGGATGTGGGCTTCTACTACATGTCCAATGCCATGGGTCGGCTGATCGGCACCCTGCTGTCCGGCTGGATTTACCAGGCGTATGGGTTGCTCGCTTGTCTGTGGATATCGACAGCCTTCGTATCGCTGGCCGCATTGATTTCCATCGCCTTGCCCAGGCATGCGGCGACTCTGGGCGAGCCGCCTGCCAGTCCTTGAGACTCAGTCCAGAATGTCGTGCAACACTTCATAGATAAGGCCCGTGGCAATCGCCACAAGGACGACATCGCGACCGACTTGCTGCCACTCATAGCCATCGTAGTGCGGCAGCTTGCCCTGTAGGCGGCTGTCGAATCGTTTGGCAATGCCGGGCGGCAGTGGCTTGCCGCGAGCCAGGTTTTTTTGGATTCCTGGCGGCAACCCTTGTACGGGGCCGATCAGGTTGCGGTTATCCCCGAGGATGATGCGTACCCGGCCGATGTCTATCTGCGGGCCGTTGAGGTTGATGGTCACGTCGTTGTCGTCGTAGCTGCCACCGCCGCCATGGTTGTCTGGCTTGCCGTGACCGTTTTTCGGGGCGGCCAGCAGTGCTGGAGCGCTCAGTGCCAGAGCCAGGCTGGTGAAGATCAACAGAGCTGAACGTGGTAGGGGCATGTCATGAGACTCCTCGGTGTTGGTAATTGGGGCAAGCCCGGACAGCGGGGCTGGTGCAAACGCCTATGCCCGTTTATACGGGATTTGACGCAGGCTTGGTATGCTCGTTCAGCGCAGATCCGTTCCTGTTCGCTGCAACTCCAGCATGCGTGGGCGATGCTTGCAGATTGCTTGCTAGATCTGATCTTGGCGGAGCACCCGGGTTCAGCCCTGGCGCTTCGGCTTCAGCCGTCGGCGATTGTCTATGCTCTGAAGAAGCCCGGTGTTCGAGGTCCGAGCCTCAAACTCGTGGGCAGCCGAGGAGACACGACTATGTTCAAGCATTCGTTTCTGCGTAGATTGGCTGCCAGTCTGGCAGTTATTCATCTGCTGTTGATCGCTCAGGTGCCTGTGGCGCAGGCAACCATGCTGGGTACTGCCGAGATTCTGGCCGAGCAGCAACAGCAAGTCGATCGGGAGCAGCTACTGGCGATGCTCGACGATCAGGGGGTGGAAAAGAAGCTGGTTGCGTTGGGGGTCGAGCGGGCTCAGGTCGCGGATCGGATCAACAGCCTGACCAATGCCGAACTGATCCAGTTCAACCAGCAGTTGGATGAAGCGCCGGCCGGCGGGATCATCGGTATCATCGTGCTGTTCCTGGTGATTTTCATCATCACGGACCTGCTCTGCGCTACCGACCTGTTCACCTTCGTCAAGTGCATCAATCGTTGAAGGCTTGGCGCCTTCTTCCATTGGCCCTGTTTGCGTTACTGGCGGCATGTGCGCGCTCACCGCTGCTGCCGCCTGAGAGTGGGTTGCTGCCGGAGCGGGTGGAGCTCACGCAGGTGCCGTTTTTCCCGCAGCGTGACTACCAGTGCGGGCCTGCTGCATTGGCAACGATGCTCACTCAGCGGGGTGTCGTCACCGATACTGATTTGCTCAAGGAGCGAGTCTTCATCCCCGGCCGTGAAGGCAGCCTGCAGGTCGAGCTGGTGGCTGCTGCGCGTGCGCATGAGCTGCTGGTCTATCCACTGCAACCGCAGCTGCAGGATTTGCTGCGGGAGGTGGCTGCGGGCAATCCAGTGCTGGTGCTGCAGAACTTGGCCTTTGACTGGTACCCGCGTTGGCATTTTGCCGTGTTGGTCGGCTACGACCGCCGCGATAGCAGCTTGATCCTGCGCTCGGGCACCACCCGGCGTTGGCTGACTGACTTCGCCAGTTTCGACGCCACCTGGGCGCGCAGCGGACGCTGGGCCGTGGTGACCCTGCCGAGTGATCGGTTGCCGGCAGGTGCACAGTTTCTGCCCTGGCTGCAGGCAGCCAGCGACCTGGAAGAAACCGGGCATGGCCTGGCCGCTCGGCAGGCCTATCTGGTTGCCACCGCGCAGTGGCCGGAAGAGTCGCTGGGTTGGTTCGCCTTGGCCAACAGTCGATATGCGGGGGGCGATAAGCCGGGGGCCGAAAAGGCTCTGCGTGAAAGTATCGCGCGTACGCCGAACTTCGCCGCCGGTTGGTTCAATCTGGCGCAGGTGCTGGCCGAGCGGGGCTGTGCGGTGGCGGCGCTACAGGTTGGGACCTGTGCTCAGCGCCTGGCTCCGGCCGACAAGCGCTTTACGCCGGTGACGGCCAAGGCGAACCAGGCGTCCGAGCGGTGTTCGCCGCCACCGGTGTGCCCGCAGCCTTGATGGGCTCGCCGCCGCAGTTCTGGCACGTACTGGCTGCCACCAAGGCGGCTCCGCGATTATCTTTGTCTGCCTTGCTTGAAATTTTGAACGGGTGATGCGTATTTTGTACATGTACACCGCTAGAGTGCGGCATGGGCACTAATCAAGGATAAGAAGTGATGACGACTGACGGCCGCAGTTCACTTGCTGAGCGATTGTCTGGTGTGGACGAAATTGAGTGTGTAACCCCTGACTTGAACGGGGTACCGCGTGGCAAGGTGATGACCGCCGCAGGCTTTCTGGAAGGACGGCGTTTGCAGTTGGCGCGTGGCGTGCTGCTGCAATGCATCATGGGCGGCTATCCGCCCGCGGCCTACTACGGCAGCGACGACGGCGACCTGGCGTTGAACGCTGACCCGACCCAGATTCATCGGCTGCCCTGGAGCGACACACCGCGCGCCCTGGCCATCTGCGATGCGGATGAGCTGAGTGGCGGCAGTTCCGGCCTGTCCACTCGCGGCCTGCTCAAGCGCGTGATCGCCCGTTACGCCGAACGTGGCCTGGCGCCGGTGGTGGCGACCGAGTTGGAGTTCTTTGTCTTCGCCCCGAATGCCGATGCGCAGCAGCCATTCCAGCCGCCGGTTGGCTTGGATGGGCGACGTGAGGACGGTTGCTCGGCGTTTGGCGTGTCTTCAAATAATGGCCTGCGACCGTTCTTCAATGAGGTTTATCGGTGCATGACGGCGCTCGGCCTGCCGCGCGACACCTTCATGCATGAGATGGGCGTCAGTCAGTTCGAGATCAATCTGCTGCACGGCGATCCGCTGCTGCTGGCGGATCAGACCTTTCTGTTCAAGCACCTGCTCAAGGAAGTCGCGCTCAAGCACGGCCTGACCGTGGTCTGCATGGCCAAGCCGTTGGCGCATACCCCGGGCAGCTCCATGCATATTCACCAAAGCGTGGTGGAGCAGGGCAACGGGCGGAATATCTTCAGCGATGAGTTTGGCGCGCCCACCGCGGCGTTCTACCATTTCATTGGCGGTCAGCAGGCGGCTTTGGCTGAGTTCACCCTGTTGTTCGCGCCGAACGTCAATTCCTATCAGCGCTTGTGCCATCCCTATGCTTCACCGAACAATGCCTGCTGGTCGCACGATAACCGCGCGGCGGGTTTGCGTATCCCGGCCAGTGCGCCGGTTGCGCGGCGGGTGGAGAATCGCCTGCCGGGCGCCGATGCCAACCCCTATCTGGCGCTTGCCGCGAGCTTGGCGGCGGGTCTGTACGGGCTTGAGCATGGGTTGCAGCCGAGCGAGCCGATCCAGGGTGAGTTCGCGGTACCTGAAACGTTGAGCCTGCCGTGTACCATGCATGCGGCGATCGAGCGCTTGAAGCGCAGCGAGTTGGCGCGGGAACTGTTCGGCAACGAGTTCATCGAAGGCTACATTGCTACCAAGACGATGGAACTGACCAGTTTCTTCGACGAGATCACGCCTTGGGAACGCCGCGTTCTGGCCGCCCAGGCTTAAGCTACTGCCTCTCCGGGCGCGTTGTTTTCAGCCGTCCGGTATTTACTCAAGGAGCCGCTCGGAAAGCCGATGCGTCGAATCTGGAAGTCTTTTCGAGCACTATATTTCGCCAGTCTGCTGATGCTGATTGGCTCGGGTCTGTTGAGCACTTACCTGGGGCTGCGTCTGGCCGCGGACAAGACCGATAGTCTGTGGGTTGGCGCCTTGATGGCGGCCAACTACTTTGGCCTGGTGCTGGGCGGCAAGGTCGGCCACCGCTTGATCGCGCGGGTCGGGCATATCCGTGCCTATGTCACCTGTGCGGGCGTGGTGACTGCCGCGGTGCTTGGCCACGGCTTGATCGACTGGCTGCCGGCCTGGATCGTGCTGCGGGTCATTGTCGGCCTGGGCATGATGTGCCAGTACATGGTGATCGAGAGCTGGCTCAACGAGCAGGCCGATGCCAGTCAGCGCGGCCTGGTTTTCTCCGGTTACATGATCGCCTCCTACCTCGGCCTGGTGCTGGGCCAATTGGTGCTGGTCATGCACCCGGCCCTCGGGCTCGAACTGTTGATGCTGGTGGCATTGTGTTTTGCCCTGTGCCTGGTGCCGGTGGCGGTAACCCGCAAGATTCACCCGGCGCCGATGCACCCCGCGCCTCTGGAGCCGCGCTTTTTCATTCAGCGGGTGCCGCAGTCGTTGACCACAACCTTGGTGTCCGGGCTGGTGATCGGCTCGTTTTATGGCCTTGCGCCGTTGTATGCCACACGGTTGGGGTTGAGTAACGAGCAAGTCGGTTTGTTCATGGGTTGCTGCATCCTTGCCGGGTTGTTGGTGCAGTGGCCGTTGGGCTGGTTGTCCGATCGCTACGACCGTGCCCGTTTGATCCGTGGCTGCGCCTTCCTGCTGGTGCTGGCGGCCTTGCCGTTGGCGACGATGCCTGTAGTGCCACTGGAGCTGTTGTTCCCCATGGGCTTTCTGCTCAGCTTGCTGCAGTTCAGCCTTTACCCGTTGGCAGTCGCTTTTTCCAACGACCATATCGAGGGCGAACGTCGGGTGTCGCTGACGGCGATCCTGCTGGTCACCTTCGGTATTGGCGCCTGTGTGGGCCCACTGGTGGCCGGGCTGCTGATGCGCCAGTTGGGCGCCAATATGCTCTTTGCCTTTGTCTGTTTCTGCGCTTTTATCCTGGTCTGGCGGATCCGCCCGGATGCGGTAACCAACCTGCATCAGGTCGAAGATGCACCGCTGCATCACGTCGCCATGCCCGACAACATGACCAGCTCACCGTTGGTGGCGGCGCTCGATCCACGGGTCGATGAAAAGATCGTGCACGATCAGATGCAGAACCAACCAGAAGCCTCGGCACCTCCAACGAGCTCGCCTGCCGCGCCGGTCGACGAAGGTTTGCGCTGACGGCGCGAGCCTGCTCAGCGGGGCTTGGCTATTGGCTTGCCCGCTGGCTTGGTGCCGTTGCCATGCGCACTTGTCGGGTACTGGCCCATCGCTACGCTTTGTCGGCAGCATGCTCAGCCAGCGCTTGGGGCTGGCGTAAGGCTGACGCTGATCGAAGCCTCTTCGTGGCATGCAGTCTGTTCTAAGCCCCTGGTGGTTGTGCCGAACGGTTGCCATTGGCGACTGGACAATCTGGCGTTGGCGCGACACCCTAATTGCTTGACCCGCTACTACGCCGCCGGCCTCTGAAGCCGCCGCGACCGTATTACGGAGGACCGCCATTATGAGCCTGTCCATCTCCCTGCACCTGTTGGCGCATACGCCTGAGCTCGGTCGGGTCAAAACCCGGTTGATCCCCGCGCTGGGCGAAGAAGGGGCCAGCGATTTGCAGCGTTTGCTCGTCGAGCGTGCGCTGGCACTTCCCGCCCAGGGCTTCACTGAGCGCTTCTTGTGGCTGGATGAGGGGCCGGATGAAGAGCTGAAAGCCCTGGCCGAGTCGCTTGAGTGGACGGTAATCGGGCAGCCCGCGGGCGATCTTGGCGAGCGGATGCGGCGAATCGCGACCCTCGGCTTGGCGGAGAGCGATGCGGTCGTGCTGATCGGCAATGACTGCCCGGCATTGAATGGCGAATACCTGGGCGCGGCCTGCCAGGCCTTGGCGACGCAGGAGGCGGTGTTGGGGCCTGCGGAAGACGGTGGCTATGTGCTGCTGGGATTGCGCCGGTTTGATCCGCTGCTGTTCGAGGCCATGCCGTGGGGCACGGACCAGTTACTGGCGCTGACCCGTGAGCGTCTGCAGCAGTTGGGGTGGCAGCATGAACTGCTGTCGGTGCTCTGGGATGTCGAGCGCCCGGAAGACCTGCCGCGCTTGGCTGAGCTGGGGATCCGTCTACGGGTGGTCTAGTGGCCTGTGTGGCTGGTTCAATTAGTCAAGTTCGGCGCCTGAAGCCCTGATACGGCGTTGCCGCTCCTCGCCATGGCCCGCTATGACTCGTCGCGGCGCCTTGTCTCAGGGCCACCAGGCATCTGAACTTGAATTAGCCAACTCGCCGTACAGGCCGCTCACTTGGCGATCGAGGCGGGCTCTGCGCTTGAACGGGCCCGCGTGCCAGTGCGGAGCCGCTCAGAACCGGCCGTCATCGTCCTCGCGGCGCGCTTCGCGCTGCAACTGGTAGACGAAGCGTTCGATTTGTCGCTGTTCAAGGCCGCTCAAGCGATGGAAACGCATGCCTGCGAAGCTGGTATCGAGCTTTTCTTCATACTGCAGATGGCGTAGCTCGACCGAGGTCGTCATGGCGCCAAAGGGCAGGTGCGCGGTAAAACGCTCGTATACCTGGCCTGTTTGCAGGCGCTTGGTGATATCGCCGGGAAAGCGCAATTTGCAGCCGGTGGCGGAAATATCCAGCAGTTGCCCTTTGATTGCGGCCGTCAGCTTGGCGCCTGCCAGTTCGATATTGACCAGTTGCGTCTGCTTGATCGGTGCGCGAAAGGCATTGCGGCGCTGGTGGTAGAGGACTTCTGTCGGCAGCGCGCTCCAGTAGCAGCGCGCGCCTTCGAGTTCGCCGATCTGTACCTGCTGCTCGGACTCCCAGACGATCCTGACGCCTTCGCGGAAACCCTCGACACGGAAGGCTTCGCCACTTTTGAGGAAGCGTTCGCCATCGTTTGGAATCATTTCATCCAGGGCCAATATCCCGCGCTCGCGGTCGACCTGAACCAGGTAGCTCTGAAAGCGCTGCGTGCGCTCATGGAACGTGATCACCAGTGGGTCGTGGTTTTCTTGCAGCTGACGGAGGGTGGCAAAAACTTCCAATGGCGCTTTGAGCACCTTGGGTGGCTGTGGGCCATCTTCTGCGATGAAGGCGTTGGACACGGTCCAGAATTCTCCGAGCAAAATACTGCGGCACCAGCATACTGGCATTGTGCCGGCATGTCCCCTGTGCCTTGTTATAAGTGTTTGTCAGGCCTGGCTGAGTGGCCGCTGCTGAGCGATTTTAGCGGCACCACCACGGCTGTCATAGAGCCCGGGGGTCTCGTTACCGCGAAGAATGCCAAGCAAGCCGCCAACTGATACTTGATTGGCGCGAATCAGTCGACCATTGCGCACATTGGCTGTTTGGCAGCGCTCGAGCAGTGCGCTCAGTTCATCGGCGCGGGCGAGCAGTTCGGTGCCGTTGGATGAGCGTTCGGCCAAGGTGCTCAGGCCGGCGCGATCGGCACTCAACTGTAGGCTGGCAAGTAGCTGGCTGCGGTCGCCGCCGTGCTGTCCCAGTTGTGCGAGCAAGGGCTGCTTATCCGCCAGGATGGTCTCCAGCCGGGGAAGTTCGCGAGCGCTGAGGGCTTCGAACTCGGCGTCGATCAGCTCAAGCAACTGCTGAGCCGTGCCGATATCGTCTTTGAACAGTTGGAGCAGAGTGATGGCGTGCATGGCGGGCTCTGGGAGTTAGGCGTCCAACACCCCCAACGCAGCCCTGAGACTAGCGCTGGGATTCGAAATTGAGCAGTTTACCGGCAATACGCTGGCTGTCGACTTGATAACTGCCGTCGGCAATCGCCTGCTTCAGGCGCGCGACACGCTCTTTATCCACCACCGGCTGCTCGCTGAGCTTGTCAGTGGTTTTCTGCAGTAGCTGAGCTTCCTGGCTCAGTTGCACGGATTCGCCAGTTTTGCTCGGTGCTTGTTCAGCAGAAACCGATGGGGCAGGCGAATTGCTGCTAACGGCTTCGTTGCGGTCGCCAGACTGGGTGGCGCTGGCACGTCCAGTGTTGGTGGGGGCAGCGGCACTGTTGGGCCGGTTGAAGTCAATAACCATGATGCAAAACCTCGGACGGTGTTTGGACGCTTGCCAGGCTTATCGGCCACATTTAGGAAAACTTTAGGGCTTTTAAGTTCTGCGTCATGCAGCTGTCTAAGTAAGCCCCCAGTGTAGAAAATCGCCAGCTAAATTGCGCTACAAAAATCAACCTACATCGCGACTTCAACCTGACCTGGGCCCATCACGCGGGCTCTGATCACCCGTTTCGAGCTGAGGTTACGGACTTTTATCTGCTCGCCCAGTGCGCCGTCGGAGAGGGCTTCACCCGGCATGCGTACATTTATTGTACTGTTGCGCGCACTGATCACAACTTGATCGTTTTTGCGCACCACCTCTGACAGCTGCAGATGCAGCGGCGCCAGGACCTGGTCGGGTTGTACGGTTCGCGTCAGCTTTTTGCCGAGTGCCTGTTCCAGCGAAGGGATATAGCCTTGATTGAGCAAGCCTACATCGCGCTCGACCAGTGACAGGTCGGCCTCGCCGAGCACGCTTTCACGCTTGAGTGGCCGGGTGGCGATCACCACATCACGGAAGATGCGCACCTGGGCCGGGACGAACACGGTCCAGGGCGAGGTACCTTCACAGCGGATTTTGACGGTGACCCGGCCAATGGGTTGGGCGGGGCTCTCCAGGGAGGCGGTCAGATCATTGTCGCAAAGTGGCAGGCGCAGGCGCGGGTCGAGTGGGTTGATGTGTATTTCATGGCGCCCCGGGATTTCGCTACGCTCCAAATAGTCTTCGACGGTGACCTCAAGAAAGCCTTGGGTAGCGCCGATAAGCTGTTCAGGCAAAGTCACTTCGTCCGCGACAGCAATAATGTTGCAGCCGAGCCAGAGTAAAGCGAACAGAGCCCCAAGTAGGGGGCGTCGCTTGGCTGTCGAGTGTCGGAATACTGTCGTTTTCACGTTCATAGTCGCTACAAAGCAAGCCCCGTGCCGCCCGCTACGCTAACGTAGCGCGTCCGGGGACAAAATTAAGGGGGTCGGGCATGGCCGGTGTAATGGATTCGGTTAACCAGCGCACGCAGTTGGTTGGACAGAACCGACTGGAATTGCTGCTATTTCGTCTGGATGGCAAGCAGCTGTACGGAATCAATGTGTTCAAGGTGAAGGAGGTGCTGCAATGCCCCAAGCTCACCATCATGCCTAAATCCAGCCCGGTGGTACGTGGGGTCGCCAATATCCGTGGCGGTACCATTCCGATTCTCGACCTGGCGATGGCTACTGGCAGGCCCGGGCTGGATGACTTGAAGAGCAGCTTCGTCATCATCACGGAATACAACACCAAGGTTCAGGGCTTTCTGGTGCGTTCGGTCGAACGCATCGTCAACATGAACTGGGAAGAGATCCATCCGCCACCCAAGGGCACTGGGCGCGACCACTATCTGACTGCGGTGACGCATTTGGATCAGCAATTGGTGGAAATCATCGATGTGGAGAAAATCCTCGCGGAGGTTGCTCCGACCTCGGAGGCTATTTCCGTCGGCGTGATCAATCAGGAAACCCAGAACAAAGCCGTCACCAAGCATGTCTTGATCGTCGACGACTCGTCCGTGGCGCGCAAACAGGTGACGCGCTGCCTGCAGTCGGTCGGGGTCGAGGTCACGGCCTTGAACGATGGGCGGCAAGCGCTGGACTATCTGCGTCAGTTGGCCGATGACGGCAAACGCCCGGAAAAAGAGTTGCTGATGCTGATTTCCGACATCGAGATGCCGGAAATGGATGGCTATACCTTAACGGCGGAGATCCGTGCCGATCCGCGCATGCAGAAACTGCACATCCTCCTGCATACTTCGCTTTCCGGCGTGTTCAATCAGGCGATGGTGAAAAAAGTTGGCGCGGATGATTTTCTCGCCAAGTTCCGGCCCGATGACTTGGCTTCGCGCGTGATCGAGCGCATCAATATAGCGGATGAGGGCTGAGAGCGTAGCTCCCAGCGGTATATGGATTCGGTGAGGCGGCGCTAGTGTCTTCAGGTGATTTGGATTTTGAGCAGTTCCGGACGTTCCTGGAAAAAGCCTGCGGTATCCTTTTGGGTAGCAATAAGCAGTACCTGGTATCCAGTCGGCTGAACAAGCTGATGGAGCAGAATGGCATCAAAACCCTGGGTGAGTTGGTGCAGCGCATGCAGGGGCTGCCACGCAGCGGCCTGCGTGAGCAGGTAGTGGATGCCATGACCACCAACGAAACCCTCTGGTTTCGCGATACCTATCCGTTCGAAGTGCTGAAGAATCGGGTTCTGCCCGAAATCCTCAAAGCCAATCCCGTGCAGCGTTTGCGCATCTGGTCGGCGGCGTCTTCGTCGGGTCAGGAGCCCTATTCGTTGTCGATGGCGATCGACGAGTTCGAGCGCAGCAACCTTGGCCAACTCAAGGCTGGCGTGCAGATTGTCGCCACCGACTTGTCCAGTTCGATGTTGTTGGCGTGCAAGTCCGGCGAGTACGACAGCCTGGCGCTGGGGCGTGGCCTGTCGCAGGAACGCTTGCAGCGTTATTTCGACCCGAAACAGGCCGGGCGCTGGGCGGTCAAGCCCGCGATCAAGAGTCGAGTCGAGTTTCGCGCTTTGAATCTGCTGGATAGCTACGCCGGCCTGGGCAAATTCGATATCGTGTTTTGCCGCAACGTATTGATCTACTTCTCCGCCGAGGTGAAGAAGGACATCCTGCTGCGCATTCATAGCACCTTGAAGCCCGGTGGTTACTTGTTCCTCGGTGCCTCCGAGGCGCTCAACGGCCTGCCTGAGCATTATCAGATGGTGCAGTGCAGCCCGGGGATCATCTATAAAGTGAAATAAGGTCGTGGGTAACAGGCAGAGCGGGCGCGAAGTGTCCTGTGATGCTTCGCCACGCGGTGCGTGAGGGTGATCCAGCGGATCGTGCGGTAAACGGGGAGGCCACTGGCCTCCCTTTTTGTTTCTGGCGGGTGGCAATGGGCGGGGAGGGGTTGCCGCTCGCCTTGCCAGGCAGCGGAAAGGCTTTGCCGCTTTAGGCCTTTCGTGTTGTTGTAAAGTTAATAAGTAATTGATTTATATGTGAAAAATAAATTGGCATGCACCTTGCTAAGTGTCTGATACGGAAAACCAGACACGCCAATCGGCAAAGGTTCGTTGACCATGAGCATCAGTTTCGACACAGCCCTCGGCATTCATGAAAAAGCGCTTGGCTTCCGCGCCCAGCGTGCCGAAGTTCTGGCCAACAACATTGCCAACGCCGACACGCCCAACTACAAGGCGCGTGATCTGGATTTCGCCTCGGTGCTCGCCGAGCAAAGCGCCAAGATTCAGCGCAGCCCGGTTGGGCTGAACCGCACTGACAGCCGGCATATCTCTGCCGAAGGGCTGGCCATGGCCGATGCCTCTGTGCAGTACCGCACCCCCATGCAGCCTTCGATCGACCAGAACACGGTCGATGCGCAGCTGGAGCAATCCAGCTATGCGGAAAACGCTGTGCAGTTCCAGGCCAGCTTCACTTTGCTCAACAGTAAGTTCAAAGGGCTGATCGGCGCCCTGCGCGGCGAATAACGGAGACCCATGCCATGTCACTAGCCAGTGTTTTCAATATTGCCGGAACCGGCATGAGTGCTCAGACCACTCGCCTGAACACCATCTCCAGCAATATCGCCAACGCCGAGACGGTGTCCTCGAGCGTCGACCAGACCTACCGTGCTCGTCACCCGGTGTTCGCCACCATGTTCCAGAGCCAGCAGGCGTTGAGCGGCGACCGCGGCTCGCTGTTCGCCGACCAGGACGAACCTGGCAGCGGCGTGCAGGTGCTGGGCGTGGTCGAGGATCAGAGCAGCCTGACCCCACGCTATGAGCCGAACCACCCAGCGGCGGATGCCGATGGTTACGTCTACTACCCCAATGTCAACGTGGTCGAAGAAATGGCGGACATGATCTCCGCCAGCCGTGCCTTCCAGACCAACGCTGAAATGATGAATACCGCCAAACAAATGATGCAGAAAGTACTGACCCTGGGTCAGTGAGGCAGTGAGGGAAGCACATGAGCATTGATACGAGCACGACTACCAGTTCTGTGCTGGACCAATACCAGGTCAAGAGCCAGACCACGAATACCAGCGGCACCAGCAACCTGGGCAAAGACCAGTTTCTTCAACTGTTGGTGGCGCAAATGAACAACCAGAACCCTCTGGACCCGCAGAGCAACAGTGAATTCGTGGCGCAGCTCGCGCAGTTCAGTACGGTTGAAGGGCTCGACAACCTCAACACCAGTGTCGACAGCATCCTGTCCAGCACCCAGTCCTCCCAGGCGCTGCAGGCTTCGTCGCTGGTCGGGCGCAAGGTCATCGTCACCACCAATCAGGCGGTGGTGGATACCAGCGAAACCTTCAAGGGCAGCGTCAACCTGACCAATGCCACCAACAATCTGTACGTGAACGTGCTCGACAGCAAGGGCACCCAGGTCAACCGCATCAATCTGGGCGATCAGGCTTCCGGCCAGGTCAGCTTCATGTGGGACGGCAAGGATTCCAGCGGCAACGTGACGTCGCCTGGCACTTACACATTCGAGGCGCAGGCCGCGGTCGACGGAAAAACGCTGGCCATGAGCACCAACCTGCCGGCCAACGTGGACAGCGTGACCCTGGGGCAGAACGGCGCAGAAATGACGCTCAATCTGGCCGGGCTCGGCAGCATCGCTCTTTCCAAGGTTCAGGTAATCGGTCAATAACTGCCGGCAGGCTCGGCGTTTGAGGAGCATTCCATGTCTTTCAATATCGGACTCAGCGGCATCAAGGCCGCATCCAGTGACCTTAATATCACTGGCAACAATATTGCCAACGCCGGCACCGTGGGCTTCAAGCAGTCGCGTGGCGAATTCCAGGATATCTATTCGGCCTCAGTGCTGGGCTCGGGCAGCAACTCGGTAGGCAGCGGTGTGCTGATGAGCAACGTCGCCCAGCTGCATAACCAAGGCACCATCGATTACACCGAAAATGCCCTGGATATGGCGGTCAATGGCAACGGCTTCTTCGTCACCAGTAACAACGGCGCCATCAGCTATACCCGCGCCGGGTACTTCGGCACGGATAAAGCGGGCTTTATCGTCGACAACAACGGCTATCGCCTGCAGGGCTATTCGGTGGATGCCAACGGTCAGCTGCAGAACGGCGTGGTCGGTGACCTGACGATCCAGACCGCGAATCAGGCGCCGCAGGCCACCTCCGCGATCGCCCAGACCTTCAACCTGAACTCGACCAACACCGTTCCGACCACGACACCCTTCGACCCGAGCGATCCAACCACCTACAACTCGTCGACGTCGGTGAACATCTATGACTCCCAGGGCAACGCGCATGTCATGACGCAGTATTTCGTCAAGACCGCAGCCAACACCTGGAACATGAATGTGCTGGTCGACGGGCGCAACCCGACCGCTCCTGGTTCGACCGCGCCCTTGAGTACCGTGGTCGGCTTCACCAGTGCGGGCCAGATTGACACCAGTACCTTCACCACTACCGGTGGTTTCTCGGTGACCAACGGGGTTCTGGGCCTGGACAATTGGGTGCCGGCTCAGTCCAACGGCGCCACGCCGGCGGTCTGGAGTGCCAACGGCGCGAGCGCGACGGCCAGCATCGGTATCGATCTGCGCGGCTCGACCCAATTTTCCAGCAGCTTCGCGGTCAACAGCGTCAGTCAGGACGGTTACACCACCGGCCAGCTGTCGGGCCTGGAGATCGACGATGAGGGCAACATCTTTGCCCGCTACACCAACGGTCAGTCGAAGGCCCAGGGCCAGGTCGTGTTGGCCAACTTCGCCAACGTCCAGGGTTTGACGCCGGTCGGCAAGACGTCCTGGGTGCAGTCGGCCGACTCGGGCGAGCCGGTGGTCGGGACCCCGCGTTCGGGCACCCTGGGGGCCATGCAGTCGGGAGCGCTGGAGGCATCGAACGTCGACATTTCCACGGAGCTGGTCGACCTGATCGTGGCGCAGCGTAACTACCAGGCCAACGCCAAGACCATCGAAACGGAAAACGCGGTCACCCAGACAATCATCAACCTGCGTTGAGTCGCGCCTTGCCGCCCGCGGCGTCGGGCGGCAAGCGCATTGCCGCGGACGGCAGCCACTCGCCGTTCGCGTTGCTCAAAGACCCCGAAAGGGGTTTTTTTATATATAAAATTTGTTTTATTTCAACTGCTTACGTTTTTATTTCGAGAGTGGCATAGCGCTTGCTTTGTAGTAGCTGACAGAGCAGCAGGCGGCAAGCGCCTATCTCGGAGATAAACATGGACAAGATGCTGTACGTCGCCATGACGGGCGCCAGCCAGAACACCCTGGCCCAGCGCGCGCACGCCAACAACTTGGCGAACATCTCGACCAACGGCTTTCGTCGTGACTTCGAGCTGGCGCGCTCGATGCAGGTGTTCGGTGAGAGTTTCCCGTCACGGGTCTACGCCATGAGCGAGCGCCCGGGCACGGACTTCACCCCCGGCACCCTGCAGGAAACCGGTAACGGCATGGACGTCGCCGTCAGTGGCGACGGTTGGCTGGCGGTGCAGGCGCCGGATGGCGGCGAGGCCTATGTGCGGACCGCGAGCCTGAAGATCGATTCCCTCGGCCAGCTGCGCACCGGCAATGGTTTGCCGGTGATGGGCAATGGCGGGCCGATTGCCGTGCCGCCGGAGCAAAAGGTCGAGATCGGCGATGACGGCACCATCACCATTCGGGCCTTGGGCGAGGCGCCCAATGTCTTGGCCGAGGTGGATCGCCTCAAGCTGGTCAATCCGGATCTCAAGCAAATGGAGAAGGGCAGCGACGGCATGATCCGCTTCAAGGGCCAAGGCGCTCTGCAGGCGGACACCGAAGTCCGGGTGACCTCCGGCTTTCTGGAAACCAGCAACGTGAATGCCGTGGAGGAGATGACGGCGATCCTCTCCTTGTCCCGCCAATTCGAGCTGCAAGTGAAGATGATGCGCACTGCCGAGGACGATGCGTCGGCCATGGCGCGTGTTTTGCAGATGAGCTAACTATCAGTACGTGGCCGCCGTGAAACCGGCGCCCGAGGAGAATGACCATGCTACCGGCTCTGTGGGTCAGTAAAACCGGTTTGTCCGCCCAGGACATGAACCTGACCACCATTTCCAACAACCTGGCCAACGTGTCGACCACGGGGTTCAAGCGTGATCGCGCCGAATTCCAGGACCTGCTCTATCAGATCCGCCGTCAGCCCGGTGGCCAGACCAGCCAGGACAGCCAACTGCCGTCCGGCCTGCAGCTGGGTACCGGTGTGCGCATCGTCGGCACGCAGAAGGTCTTCACCGCCGGCAGCCTGCAGACCACCGAACAACCGCTGGACATGGCCGTCAACGGCCGGGGTTTCTTCCAGATCCTGATGCCCGACGGCACCGTGGGCTATACCCGTGACGGCAGCTTTCACCTGAACTCCGACGGCCAGGTGGTGACCTCCAGCGGTTATCCCCTGGAGCCCGCCATTGTCCTGCCGAACGAAGTCAAAACCTTCACCGTGGGCGAAGACGGCACGGCCTCGGTGACCACCGCCGGCAACCCGCAACCGCAGGTGCTGGGCAACATTCAGACCGCTGACTTCATCAACCCGGCGGGTCTGGAAGCGATTGGCGGCAACCTGTTCCTGGAAACCGCCGCCAGTGGCGCCCCGCAGGTCGGTACCCCGGGCTTGACCGGCTTGGGCACGGTGCAACAGAACACCCTGGAAAACTCCAACGTCAGCGTGGTCGAGGAAATGGTCAACATGATCACCACCCAACGGGCCTACGAGATGAACTCCAAGGTCATTTCCACCGCCGACCAGATGCTGTCGTTCATTAGCCAGAATCTTTGATGAAATCTAGGGCCCGTCAGCCCTGGCTGTAATGTGTTCACGCTGCGAGGTGCGTTGTAATGAGCCAGTTCCATGTTCTGCCACTGCTGGCCATTGCGGTTCTGGCAGGTTGCGTCAGCCCGCCGCCAAAGCCGAATGACCCCTATTACTCCCCGGTCCTGCCGCGTACGCCGCTGCCCGCGTCGCAGAGCAACGGCTCCATCTACCAGGCCGGGTTCGAGACCAATCTTTACGACGACCGCAAGGCTTACCGGGTTGGCGACATCATCACCATCACCCTCAATGAGCGCACCCAGGCGAGCAAGAACGCCAACTCGCAACTGCAGAAAGACAGCACGGCGAACATCGGCCTGGCGTCGCTGTTCGGTGGCGGCGTTTCGCTGAACAACCCGAACGGCAGCCTCAACCCGTTGCAGACCGATGACCTCAGCCTGGACGTCGGTTACAGCGGTTCCCGCGACACCAAAGGCGACAGCAAGGCCGGGCAAAGCAACAGCCTGACCGGTTCGATCACCGTGACCGTCTCCGAAGTGCTGCCCAACCGCATTCTGGCGGTACGCGGTGAGAAATGGATGACCCTCAATACCGGTGACGAGCTGGTCCGAATTGCCGGTCTGGTCCGTTCCGACGACATCGCCACCGACAACTCCGTGTCCTCGACCCGCGTGGCCGACGCCCGCATCACCTACTCGGGCACCGGCGCGTTTGCCGATGCCAGTCAGCCGGGCTGGTTCGATCGTTTCTTCATAAGCCCGCTGTGGCCCTTCTAAGCAGGTGCGCGTGAGCATGAAACGATTGATCTCAGCCCTGTGCCTGTTGCTCGCTGCCAGCGCCGCGCAAGCCGAGCGGCTCAAGGACCTGGCCAGCATCCAGGGCGTGCGCAGCAACCAGTTGATCGGCTATGGCCTGGTCGTTGGCCTCAATGGCAGTGGCGACCAGACCACACAGACGCCGTTCACCCTGCAAACCTTCAACAACATGCTGGCGCAGTTCGGTATCAAGGTGCCGACTGGCGGCGGCAACGTGCAGCTGAAGAACGTCGCGGCGGTGTCGATCCATGCCGACCTGCCGGCGTTCGCCAAGCCGGGCCAGACCATCGACGTGACCATTTCCTCGATCGGCAACGCCAAGAGCCTGCGTGGCGGCAGCCTGCTGATGGCGCCGCTGAAAGGCATCGACGGCAACGTTTACGCCATCGCCCAGGGCAATCTTGTAGTCGGTGGCTTCGATGCCGAAGGCGGCGACGGCTCGAAAATCACCGTCAACGTGCCCTCGGCCGGGCGCATTCCCAGCGGTGCGACGGTCGAGCGGCCGGTGCCGACCGGGTTCGATCAGGGCAATAGCCTGACGCTCAACCTCAATCGCCCGGACTTCACCACGGCGAAGAACATCGTCGACCAGATCAACGAACTGCTCGGCCCGGGCGTGGCCCAGGCGTTGGACGGTGGCTCGGTGCGCGTCAGTGCCCCGCTGGACCCGAGCCAGCGGGTCGACTACCTGTCCGTGCTGGAAAACATCGAAGTGAATGCCGGGCAGGCGGTGGCCAAAGTCATCATCAACTCGCGCACCGGCACCATCGTCATCGGTCAGAACGTGCGCGTGCAGCCCGCCGCCGTGACCCACGGCAGCCTGACCGTGAGCATCACCGAAGACCCCATCGTCAGCCAGCCGGGCGCCTTCTCCAACGGCCAGACCGCCGTGGTGCCGCGCTCGAAGGTGGATGCGACGCAGGAAACCAAGCCGATGTTCAAGTTCGGTCCGGGTACCACGCTGGATGAAATCGTCCGCGCGGTGAACGAGGTGGGCGCATCGCCCTCCGACCTGATGGCCATCCTCGAGGCGCTCAAGCAAGCCGGCGCTCTCCAGGCTGACCTGATTGTGATCTAGGGAGGCTACGATGGATTCACGACTGTTTTCCGGCGTTTCCGGTAGCGTAGATTCCGGTGCCTACAACGACCTCAATCGCCTTAGCCAGTTGAAGGTCGGCAAGGACCGCGACGGCGAAGCCAACGTGCGCAAGGTCGCCCAAGAGTTCGAGTCGCTGTTCCTCAGTGAAATGCTCAAGTCGATGCGCTCGGCCAACGATGTGCTTGCCGAAGGCAACTTCCTCAACAGCGAAACCGCCAAGCAATACCAGAGCATGTACGACCAGCAACTGTCGGTGTCCCTGTCACGGCAGGCGAACGGCATCGGCTTGGCGGATATGCTGGTGGAGCAGATGGCGAAGCTGCAGAGCGGTGGTCGCAGCGGCGACCGCAACCCCTTTGCCCACACGGCCGATACGGGCGTGCAGAGCGCCGCAGCTGCGTCATCCGGCAGCGCGTTGAGCGCAAGCGGCAAAGCTTTGCCGGTGCCGGAGGTCGGGCGCGACGACGCCACGTTGCTCAATCAGCGCCGGCTGGCGTTGCCGAGCAAGCTGACCAATCGTTTGCTTGCCGGTATCGTCTCCACGCCCGCGGACACTGCGCAGGCACTGACGTCCACGACTGGCGCCAGCAAGGGTGAGCTGGCCCAGGGTGACTGGCTGCCCGCCAAGAGCCCGGCATCGGTCGCGCGTTCGGCGCTGAGCCTGGACAACAGTGATGCCATCAGTGGTCGACGGATTGCTCAGCCGCCGCTGGCGCCGGGTAAGTCGGCGTTCGCGTCGAAGGACGAATTCATCGCCACCATGCTGCCCATGGCGGAACAGGCTTCCCAGCGTATCGGCGTCGATCCGCGTTATCTGGTGGCCCAGGCGGCCCTGGAGACCGGTTGGGGTAAAT
Organism: Pseudomonas sp. KH_027; assembly: GCF_057838565.1. Taxonomy (NCBI): domain Bacteria; kingdom Pseudomonadati; phylum Pseudomonadota; class Gammaproteobacteria; order Pseudomonadales; family Pseudomonadaceae; genus Pseudomonas; species Pseudomonas sp. KH_027. The sequence continues at coordinate 3,019,087 of NZ_CM174470.1, read as the reverse complement.
CGATCATTCGCCAGCAGGATGGCTCCAGCAGCCACAACCTGTTCGGCATCAAGGCGCATGGCGGCTGGGAAGGGGAGTCGGCACGGGTTCTGACCACCGAATACAAAGGTGGCGCCGCGGTTAAAGAGTCGGCGTCCTTCCGTGCTTACGACTCCTACCAGCAGAGCTTCAATGACTTCGTGAGCTTCCTGCAGGGCAATGGTCGTTACGACGAGGCGCTGGATGCCACGGACAATCCGAAGCAGTTCGTTCGCGAGCTGCAAGAGGCCGGCTACGCCACCGACCCGCAATACGCGCGCAAGGTGATGCAAATCGCCCAGCAGATGCAGACGTACCAGACCATAGCGGCGAGCGACAGCGCTCCCCGTTCGTGAGGATGAAAAATGGCTGATTTGTTATCCATCGGACTGTCGGGGCTGCGTTCTTCGCAGACCTCCCTGGCGGTGACCGGACATAACATCAGTAACGTGAACACGGCCGGCTTCTCGCGGCAGGAATCCGTGCAGCAGACCAACATCTCCCAGTTCACCGGGGGTGGCTACATCGGCTCCGGCAGCCAGGTCGTCGATGTGCGCCGGCTCGCCAGTGAGTTCCTCACGGGCCAGTTGCGCACGGCTACCAGCCAGAACAGCGAGTTGCAGTCGTTCAAGAGCCAGATCGAACAGCTCGACTCGCTGCTGTCCAACAGCACCACGGGTATCAGCCCGGCGCTGAAAAGCTTTTTCACCTCGTTGCAGACGGCTTCGCAGGATCCGTCCTCGCTCGCCGCGCGCGAATCGGTGCTGTCTCAGGCTAAAGGGCTGTCGGATTCGTTCAACAGCCTTTACGACCAGTTGGACAAGCAGAACAGCCTGATCAATCAGCAGTTGGGCGCCCTCAGCACCCAGGTGAACTCGCTGGCGTCCAGCGTGGCCAGCTACAACGATGCGATTGCCAAGTCGCGGGCCAGCGGTGCCGAGCCGAACGATTTGCTCGATGCGCGTGACGAGGCCATTCGCCAGATATCCGAGATGATCGGCGTGCAGGCCGTCGACCAGAGCGATGGCAGTGTCAGCCTCTTCGTTGGCACCGGCCAGCCGCTGGTGGTGGGCAATAGCGCTTCGACCCTGCGTGCGGTCGTCGGCAGCGACGACCCTTCGCGCTTTCAGATGCAGTTGATGAATGGCGGCGTTTCCCAGACCATCACCGCGCAAATCTCCGGTGGGGAAATCGGCGGCCTCCTGGCCTATCGGGACACGGCGCTCGATCAGTCCTACAACAGCCTCGGGCAACTGGCGCTGACCCTCTCCGACACCATCAACAAACAGTTGGGGCAGGGCTTGGATCTTTCCGGGCGCGCCGGCAGCAGCCTGTTTGCCGATATCAACGATCCTCAGGCGGCCTCGTTACGGGTGCTGTCGCAGTCGACCAACAGCGGTTCGGCGACCGGGCTGCTGAATATCACCGACACCAGCAAGCTGAGCACCAGCGATTACCGGCTCGATTACGACGGCACCAACTTCACTGCCCGGCGCCTGAGCGATGGTGCCGCCATGACGGTCACAGTGTCCGGTGCCGGGCCTTATACCCTGGCGTTCGCGGATGCTTCCGGTGTCGATCAGGGCTTCGAGGTCGAGCTGGACAGCCTGCCGGCCGCGAATGACCGCTTCACCCTGCAACCGACCCGGCGCGGCGCCAACGATATCGAGAGCATCCTCAAGCAGTCCGACCAACTGGCTTTTGCCGGTTCGGCGCGGGCCGAGGCGACCACCAACAACCGCGGCACCGGCACCATTGGCCAGCCGACGCTGGTCAGCGGCCCGTCGCCTATCGACGTCAGCGACCTGCAGGACCTGTTCGGCACCGGCCGTGCGCTGACCTTCGATTCGACGAGCAATACCTTTACCGGCACGCTGCCGGCGGGTGCGACCCTGAGTTATGTCTCGCCGTCGACCACCGCGCTGACACCGGGACAAAGCAACACCCTGCGCCTGGACTACACGGACCCGTCGACCAATAACACCTACTCCTACGAATTCAGTGTCAACGGTCTGCCGCAAAGTGGCGACAGTTTCAGCCTGAGTTTCAACAGCAAGGGTGTGTCGGACAACCGTAATGCCCTCAGCCTGATCGCCCTGCAGACCCAGCAGGTGGTCGGCAACGGCGTGACCGGCGCGACCTACAGCGACGCTTACGGCGGATTGGTGGAGCGCGTGGGTGCCCTGACCGCGCAGGTGAGGGTCAACAGTGACGCCACCGAAGCCGTACTCACTCAGGCGCAAAACAACCGCGACTCTCTTTCCGGAGCCAACATGGACGAAGAAGCGGCCAATCTGATCCAGTTCCAGCAGTACTACAATGCTTCCGCCCAAGTGATTCAAGTTGCGCGCGCATTGTTCGATACGCTGATAGGCGCATTCAACTGAGGCTGATGTGGTATGCGAATTTCTACGATTCAGGCGTTCAATAACTCCGTCAGCGGCTTGCAGAAAAACTATGCGAACCTGACCCGCACCCAGGAGCAGATCAGCACCGGCAAGCGCCTGCTTACGCCGGCGGATGATCCCGTGGCATCCGTGCGCCTGCTGCAGTTGAGTCAGGAAGAAGCGCTGAACACCCAGTACAAGTCGAATATCACGGCGGCGAAGAACAGCCTGAACTCCGAGGAAAGCATCCTCACCTCCGTCGGCAACGTCATGCAGCGCATCCGCGAAATTGCCGTGCAAGCCGGTAATGGTGCGTTGGACACCACCGATAGAGCGTCCTTGGCCACCGAGTTGCAACAGCGCGAAGACGAACTGCTGAGCCTGCTCAACAGTAAGGACGCCAGCGGCAAGTACCTGTTCGCCGGCTCGCAGGCCGATACCCAGCCCTTCGTCCGCAATGCCGATGGCACTTACAGCTACCAGGGTGACGAGGGGCAGCGCGATGTGCAGGTTGCCAGCAGCACCTTCCTCGCGCTCGGGGATAACGGCAAGGACCTGTTCGAGAACGTTTTCAATGCCAATCGCGTGGCCACGGCGCAGTCCGCCGTCGGTGTCGGCGCGGATGGCACCGCCAGCACCGGGCGGATTTCCCTCGGGCTGGTGACCGACAAGCAGGCCTACGATGCCACATTTCCGGCGAGCAACCCGCCTGTGGCAACCGATGGCATCGGCATCCACTTTCTCAACAAGCAGGACTATGTGGTCTATGACCAGGCCACGTTGCCGGTCGGTTTCAACTGGGCCACTTACGACCCGACCACGCCGCCGGCCGGTCAGTTGGCCACCGGAAGCCTCGATACCAACACGCAGACTTCGGATTTCATCGCCTATGGTGGTGTGAAGGTGCAGATCGACGGCGTGCCGCAGGCGGGCGACGACTTCAGCATCAATCGCGAACCGACCGAGGAGAAGCGCAGCCTGCTCAACGTCGTCTCCGATTTGCGCAAGGCCTTGCAGGCCTCGACCGACAGCAACGAAAGCAACCTGCAAGTGCGTGACGCGGTTGCCGTGGCGATCTCCAACCTCGATGCGGTAAACACCAAGGTGCTGGCCGTACAAGGTTCGGTCGGTGCGCGCCTGAACACCCTGGACTCCACGGAAACCTTCATCACCGACGTCAGCCTGGTCAACAAGGCGGTGCAGTCCGACCTTGAGGATCTCGACTACGCCGATGCGGTTTCCCGCCTCTCGTTGCAGACCACCATCCTCGAAGCTGCCCAGCAGAGCTACGTGAAAATCAGCGGCCTGAGCCTGTTCAATTTCCTCAATTGAGTCCGGGCGTCGTGCCCGCTGCGGCACGACGCCAGCTTCCGCACTCCATTTCCCCGTCGTCATCGGTGCTTGTATTTCAGGTGGTTGGCACCATGCTTGCTTCGGTGACTCAGCCTTGAAAGTGAGCGCCATAAAACTGTCAGCGATGAAGACAGCGCGTTCAAATAACGTAATGTCGCCTGACAACGGCAGGGGGAGCGCAGCATGTTCGATGGCAAGTCCGTTTTCATATCCGGTGGCACCGGCTCGTTTGGCCGTGCCTTCGTTCGCGAACTGCTGAGCCGCTACCAGCCGAAGCGGGTGGTGGTGTTTTCTCGCGACGAGCTCAAGCAGTACGAGATGCACCAGGAGTTCAACGCGCCCTGCATGCGTTATTTCCTCGGCGATGTGCGCGATGCCGAGCGGCTGCAGCAAGCCATGCGCGGTATCGACTTCGTAGTCCATGCCGCGGCGCTGAAGCAGGTGCCAGCCGCCGAATACAACCCCACCGAATTCATCCGCACCAACGTCAGTGGCGCCGAGCACATCATCAATGCGGCGCTGGCCAACGGCGTGCAGAAGGTCATCGCGCTGTCCACCGACAAGGCCTCCAGCCCGATCAATCTGTATGGCGCGACCAAGCTGCTCAGCGACAAGCTGTTCATCGCCGCCAATAACATCACCGGCGACCACAGCACCCGCTTCGCCGTGGTTCGTTACGGCAACGTGGTCGGCTCGCGCGGCTCGGTGCTGCCGTTCTTCCGCAAGCTGATTGCCGGCGGCGCCCGTGATCTGCCGATTACCGATCCGCGCATGACGCGCTTCTGGATCACCCTCGACGAGGGGGTCGACTTCGTGATGAAGAGCTTCCAGCGCATGCATGGCGGCGAGTTGTTCGTGCCGAAAATCCCTTCGGCGCGGATCGTCGATCTGGCCAGTGCGCTGGCGCCCGAGACGCCACACCGGCTGGTGGGCATTCGCCCGGGCGAAAAACTGCATGAAATGATGATCTCCCGTGACGACAGCAACCACGCCTTCGAGTTTTCCAGGCACTTCGTCATCGCCCCTTCGATCACCTTCAATGTGCAGAGCGATTATCGCTGCGACGCGCTCGGCGAGGAGGGCATGCGGGTCGCCGAAGGCTTCGAGTATGTGTCCGACAGCAACCCTCACTACCTGAGCATCGACGAATTGCGTCGGCTCGGTGATGTCTGGTCCTGAACGGATGATTCCCTACGGCCGGCAGAGCATCTCGCAGGACGACATCGACGCGGTAGTCGCGGTGCTGCGCTCCGATTGGCTCACCCAGGGGCCGACGGTCGAACGCTTCGAAGTAGCACTGGCGGAACGTTGCCAGGCCGCCCACGGCATTGCAGTGAGCAGTGCTACCGCCGCCCTGCACATTGCCTGCCTGGCACTCGACCTGGGATCGGGCGACTGGCTCTGGACCAGCCCGAATACCTTCGTCGCCAGTGCCAATTGCGCCCGCTATTGCGGTGCCGGGGTCGACTTCGTCGATATCGACCCGCTGACGCTGAACCTGGATGTGCTCAAGCTGGAGGCCAAGCTCAAAGCGGCCGCCGCTGTTGGCCGCCTGCCCAAGATCCTGGTGCCGGTCGCCTTCGCCGGGCAGAGCTGCGACATGGCGCGGATCCGCGAACTGTCCGGCGAATACGGCTTCAGCGTGATCGAAGACGCTTCGCATGCCGTCGGTGCCCGTTATCGGGGGCGGCCAGTGGGTTGCGGCGAGTATGCGGATATCAGCGTATTCAGTTTCCACCCGGTAAAAATCATCACCACCGGCGAAGGCGGGCTGCTTACCACCCAGCGCGATGACCTGGCCGAACGCTTGCGCCGCCTGCGCAGCCACGGCATCACTCGCGACCCGGCATTGATGACCGAGCCCAACCATGGGCCCTGGTACTACCAGCAGTTGGAGCTTGGCTACAACTACCGCATGACCGACCTCCAGGCCGCCCTCGGGCTTTCGCAACTGAACCGCCTGGACAGCTTCATCGCGCGCCGTCGTGCGCTGGTGGCGCGCTACCAGGAACTGCTGGCGGGTTTGCCGTTGACGCTGCCGGCCCAGCAGGTCGGCGCGGAGTCGGCCTGGCACCTGTATGTGGTGCGCCTGCAGCAGGATGCGCTCGGACGTAGCCAGCGGGAGATCTTCGAGGCGCTGCGCAGTGCTGGCATCGGCGTCAACCTGCATTACATTCCCGTGCATCTGCAGCCGTATTACCGCGCGCAGGGTTTTGCCCCTGGTGATTTCCCCGAGGCCGAGCGCTATTACCAGCAGGCGCTGAGCCTGCCGTTGTTTCCCGAACTGACCGACGAGCAGCAGGACCAGGTGGCGCAGATCCTCGCCCAGGTTCTGCAGTGACCAAGAGAGCACCCGCATGCGTGAGTTGACCGAGCAAGAACGATTCTGGCAGGGCGAGTTCGGCGACGAGTATGTCGACCGCAACGACGGCGACGTGCATGTCGCTGCAAGTACCGCTTTTTTCGCCAATGCACTGCGTAGCGCCGGGCGTATCGAACACCTGATCGAGTTTGGTACCAATCGCGGGCTGAACCTCCAAGCTCTGCGCCAGTTGTTTCCGCGCGCTGATTTGCATGGCGTAGAGCTCAATGCCAAGGCGCAGGCCACGGCGCAGGCACTGGGCATTGCCGAGGTCTGGCAGGGCTCGTTGTTCGATTACCCGGTCGAGCGCCGCTTCGATCTGAGCTTCACCAAGGGCGTGCTGATCCACTTGCCGCCGGAGCTGCTGCCGGCGGCCTATGCCAAGCTTTATGCAGCTAGCCAGCGCTATGTGCTGATCGCCGAGTACTTCAGCCCCTCGCCGGTGGAGGTCACTTATCGCGGCCACCGCGGCAAGTTGTTCAAGCGCGATTTCGCCGGTGAGATGCTCGATCTGTATGCCGATCTGCGCCTGCTGGATTACGGTTTCGTGTATCGCCGCGATGCGAACTTTCCGGCCGACAACGTCAACTGGTTCCTCCTGGAAAAACGCCCATGAGCAGTGTCGCGATTATTCCGGCAAGGGGTGGCAGCAAACGTATCCCACGCAAGAACATCAAGCTGTTCCACGGTCAGCCGATGATCGTCTATTCGATCCGCGCCGCCTTGCAGGCGGGGATTTTCGAGCGTGTGCTGGTCAGCACCGACGATGCCGAAATCGCCGAGGTTGCGCTCGCCTATGGCGCCGAGGTGCCGTTCGTGCGGCCGGCCTCGCTGGCCGATGACCATGCCGGCACGGTCGAGGTCATCCAGCATGCGCTGGCCGAGCTGCATGCCTCTGGCGCCAGGCCGGAATTCGCCTGTTGCCTGTATGCCACCGCGCCTTTCGTGCAGCCGGCGAACCTCAGTGCCGGGCTGCAGCTGCTGCAGTCGCGACCGGACAAAGCCTTTGCGTTCAGCGTCACCAGCTATGCCTTCCCGGTGCAGCGGGCGATTCGCCTGAACGCAGACAACTGCATCGAAGCCTTGTACCCGGAGCACTACGAAACCCGCTCCCAGGATCTTGAGCCGGTCTACCACGATGCCGGCCAGTTCTATTGGGGCCGCAGCGCGGCCTGGGACAAGGGCGAGCCGCTGTTCGCGCCGCACTCATTGCCGCTGCTGCTGCCGCGTTACCTGGTGCAGGACATCGACACGCCTGAGGACTGGCACCGCGCCGAGCTGATGTACGCCAGCCTCCTGGTGGAGGGAGACATCTGAAATGCGCGTGCTGATCCGCGTGGATGCTTCGCAGGTTTTGGGCAGCGGGCACCTGATGCGCTGCCTGACCTTGGCGCGGCAGTTGCGTGCGCAAGGTGCTGAAATCAGCTTCGCCTGCCGTGAATTGCCAGGTACGCCACTCGATGCGCTCGCCGCTGAGTTCGCCTTGCTGCGCCTGCCCGGGACCTATCCCGGCGAGCAGCCGAGTCTGGTCGCCGAGGCCGCCATCGACGCACAGGTTGACAGCCAGGCATTGCAGGCGGTGCTGGGCGAACAGCAGTTCGACTGGTGCATCGTCGATCACTATGGCCTGGCTGCCGATTGGCAACGCCTGGCGCGCCGCTTCGCCCGGTGGATTATGGTCATCGATGACCTGGCCAACCGCCCGCACGCCTGTGACTTGTTGCTGGATCAGGGCCTTCATCCGCAGCCCGATACACGCTACGCGGCCTTGCTCAGCGGCAAGCCACGGCAACTGCTCGGCCCCGACTACGCGTTGCTGCGCGAGGAGTTCCTCGCCGCGCGCGCGCAGACGCAACCGCGCGATGGTCATCTGCAGCGTGTTCTGGTGTTCTTCAGCGGCGGCGACGATCACGGTGAAACTTTCAAGGCGCTGCAAGGCCTGGCCGCTTGGCGCGAGGACGTACGGGTGGAGGTGGTCATCGGTTTGGCGCACCCGGCCGCCGAGCAGTTGGCCGCCTTGTGCCAGCAACGAGGCTGGCACCTGCATCGGCAAATCGATTACATGGCGCGCCTGATGGCGGATGCCGACCTGGCCGTGGGGGCCGCCGGCTCTTCCAGTTGGGAGCGCTGCGCCCTGGGCCTTCCGGCATTGCTCGCGGTACTTGCCGAGAACCAGCGTGAGCAGGCCCGGCAATTGGCTGCCACGGGCGCGGCAATCGACCTGGGCGAGTACCAGGCGTTGACGCCCGAGGATTACCGCTCGGCCCTTGCCGGGCTGACGGCCGCCCACCTGCAGGCGCTTTCCGCCCGTGCCTGGACGCTGGTCGATGGCCACGGCGCCGCGCGCGTGAGCCAGGCCTTGTGGGACAATCAGGCGGATGCGCCGGCGTTCACCGAGGAGGTTACAGACTGATGCACGCACAGCCGTTTTCCATTGCCGGCCGCGCCATTGGCGCAGGCGAACCCGGCTATTGCATTGCCGAGGTCGGGATCAACCACAATGGCGATCTGGAGCTGGCGCTGCGCATGATCGAGGCGGCCAGGCAGGCCGGCGCCGACGCGGTGAAGTTCCAGACCTTCAAGGCCGAGGAGTTCTGCGGCGATCCGCAGCAAATGTTCACCTACCAGTCCCAGGGTCGCAGCGTTACCGAGTCGATGCTGGCGATGTTCCGCCGCTATGAGTTCAGCCCCGCGCAGTGGCTGAAGATCAAGGCGCATTGCGCGGACGTCGGGATCACCTTCTTTTCCTCGCCGCAGAACCGCAGCGATCTCGATCTGCTGCTGCAGATCGGCGTGCCGGCGATCAAAGTCGGCTCCGACGATTTCAGCAACCTGCCGTTGCTGCGCTCATACGCCGAGGCCAAGCTGCCGCTGATTCTTTCCTGTGGCATGAGCGACCTGGCCGATGTCCATCAGGCCTTGGAATGTGTCGGCTGGTTCGCCGGGCAAGCGGTCGCTCTGCTGTTATGCACATCCCAGTACCCGACGCCGGATGCCGACGTCAATCTAGCGAAACTGACCACCTTGCAGCAGGCTTTTCCCGGTCTACTGGTGGGTTTTTCCGACCACACCCAAGGCGCGCTGGCGGCTTCCCTGGCCGTTGCCCGTGGCGCGCGACTGTTCGAGAAGCACTTCACCCTCGATCAGAACCTGCCGGGGCCGGATCACTGGTTTTCCGAAACGCCGCAGGGCCTTGCCGAGTGGGTGACGAGCATCCACCGTGCCGAGGTCATCCTCGGTTCCCCTTACGTACGCCCGACCCTGGCCGAGGGCGACATGCGCGTACTGGCCCGGCGCAGCCTGATGGCCCTGCGCGACATCGCCAGCGGCGAAACCCTGGACGCCAGCAATATCGGCCTGCGGCGGCCGGGCAATGGCTTGCCGCCGATGCTTTTCGAACAAGCCCTGGGCAGTGTCGCGACCCGCGCGATTCGTCAGGGCGAGTTGCTGCGCCTGGGCGACTTCGCCACCGGGGCGTCGGCATGACGGCCGAGCCGGCGCTGGCCATCGGCGCTTACGCCCTGCGCGCCGTGGTGCCAGCCGATGCCGAGCGGCTGTTGCGCTGGCGCAATGCCGAGCGCGTGCGCCAGTACATGTACCACACCGCCCCGATCGAGTTGCCGGCGCATCAGGCCTGGATCCAGGCCGAGCTGAAGAATTCAACGTCCCGACACCTGATTTTCGAGCAGGACGGGCAACCCATCGGCTATGCCAGCCTGACGGACATCGACCATAAGCACCGACGCTGCGCCTGGGGTTTCAACCTGGCCGACACGCCGCCGCCCAAGGGCAGCGGCTCGCGCATGCTGTTCTGCGTGGCGGATTACGCCTTCGACAGCCTGGGGTTGGAAAAGCTCTGCTCGGAAGTCCTGACCTTCAACAGCGCCAGCCTGCGTCTGCACCAGCGCCTGGGTTTCCTGGAGGAGGGCTGCCGGCGCCGACACATCCGCCGCACCGACGGGGTGTTCGACGTGCAACTGCTGGCGCTGTTCGCCGATGATTGGCGAGTGCGGCGCGGGCAACTGGCTGACGAGCTGTTCGATGTCTGAACACTGCCTGCTCGCTGCCCACCAGCCGGCCTATCTGCCGTGGCTGGGCTACCTGGACAAGATCGCGCGGGCCGATGTGTTCGTCTTTCTCGACACCGTGCAGTTCGAGAAAAACAGCTTTATCAACCGCAACCGGATCAAGACCGCCCAAGGCGCGCAGTGGCTGACGATACCGGTGAAAACCCGTGGCCATTTCGATAGCACTCTGCGCACGACCGAAATAGACGATCGCCAGGACTGGCGCTCCCGCCACCTCAAAGCGATCAGCCTCAACTACCGCAAGGCGCCGCGCTTTGCCGAGTGCTACGCCAAGCTGGAGCGGTTGTTCGACGATGACGAGCGCAACCTGGCCGAGCTGTGCTGGCGTCAACTGCGCTTCTGGCTGGACGAGTTGGCCATCGACACGCGCCTGGTACGTTCCAGCGAGCTGCCGGTGAGCAGTCGCAAGTCCGATCTGGTGCTGGATATCTGCCGCAGCCAGGGGGCCGATCAGTATCTTTCCGGCGCGCTGGGGGGCGATTATCTCGATGCAAGCGCATTTCAGGCCGCGGCTATCGACGTGAGTTATCAGGCGTTCGTCCCGCCTGTCTATCCGCAGCTTTGGGGACCGTTCATTCCCGGGCTCAGCGTGTTGGACTGGTGGATGAACTGCACGGCAAGCCCGATCAATTACAAGGAGAGGCCATGAGCTTTTCAGCCGAGTGGGAACAACGCTACGCCGAACATACGCATCTCTCGGTTTGGCCCTGGTCGGACGTGGTCAGCCTGGTTCGTCGGCACTGCCGCGACCTGGGGCCGCAGAGCCGGGTGTTGGAACTGGGCTGCGGTGCCGGTGCGAATATCCCGTTCTTCCAGTCGCTGGGGGTGGCCTATCACGCCATCGAGGGTAGCCCGACCATCGCCGGGCAACTGCGCGAACGGCTGCCGCAACTGGCCGACGCCATCGCCACCGGCGACTTCACTCAGGAGCTGCCGTTCGCGCCGGGTTTCGAGCTGGTCATCGACCGCGCCTCGCTGACCTGCAACAGCGGGCAGGCGATCCGTCGCTGCCTGAAACTCGCCTACGAAGCCTTGCTGCCCGGTGGCTATTTCATCGGCGTGGACTGGTACTCGACTCTGCATTCGGACTACGCCGGCGGTGAGCAGGGCGAAGACGCCTACACGCGCAAGGGCTTTACCAGTGGCTCCTTCGCCCAGACCGGCAACGTGCATTTCTCCGATGAGGCGCATCTGCGCGAGCTGTTCGCCGATTTCCAGTTGTTGCTGCTCGAAGAGAAACAGTCCGTGCGCTACCAGCCGGCCGACAGCCACCGCTTTGCCTCGTGGCTGCTGGTCGCGCGCAAGCCGCTGGCATGAGTGTGCCGGGCATGGATGAACAGGTGATAGTCGTCGGCGGCGGGATTGCCGGCCTGCTGGCGGCGCGTTGGGCCCAGGCCTGTGGCCGCCGGGTCAGCCTCATCGAACGAGCCGAGGCCTGCGGTGGCCTACTGCGTTCGCAGGTCGACGACGCGGGCCATGTCTTCGATCTCGGTACGCACATCCCGGCTTACACCGGCCAGCCGCAGGTCGATGCGCTGATGTTCGACAGCTGCGGACAGGCCTGGGACGAGGTGGAGCTGCTCAAAGTCGGCAATGTGTTCCAGGGCATACTCAACCCGGACAGTCAGTTCATTGACCTGGCCTGCCTGCCTGAAGCCGACTATCAACGCTGTTTGTCCGGCTTGATTAACTCGCTCGGCACCGATGTGGGGGCGGCCAATCTGGACCAGGCCCTGCGCCAGCACTTTGGCGAACCCCTGCTGGAGCAGGTATTCACGCCGCTGCTGAGCCGCTTCTACCAGGCACCGTTCGAGCAACTGAGCGCTGCCAGCCACCGCTTTCTCGGCTATGGGCGCGTTATCGCCGGTTCGGCGCAGGTCTGCCGCGAGCTCAAACGCTCAGCGCTCTATGATGCCAAGGTCGGCTTTCGCAGCTACCGTGAAGGCCGCAGCGCTATCCGTCATGTCTACCCGCGCACAGGCGGGATGGGTGCCTGGATCGGCGCGCTGTGCGACGACTTCCGCCAGAAGGGCGGCGAACTGCTGACCCGCGCCGAGATCATCACAGTGGATCTGCAGGCTCGCCGTCTGGGCCTGGCCGATGGCCGCGCGCTGGATTTCGCCCAACTGGCCTGGACCGCGCCCCTGGCGCTGCTCGGCAAGGCGCTGGGGCTGCCATCCGAGAGTGGGCCGCCACGCTTCCTGCCGATCCGCCTGCATCATCTGTTGCTGGATCGGGCTCCAGCCTGCGACTGTCATTACCTCTATATCAACGAGGCGCACGCGCGCTCCTTCCGAGTCACGCTTTACGACAATTTTTCGGTAGCTAAAGGCGGGGTCTGGCGGGTGACCGTCGAGGCGCTGGAGCGCGCCGACGAAAGCGCGCAGCAGCAGGCCTTGGCCGTCATCGAGGAGCTGCGTGCGGCAGGCATTCTGGCCCCGGGCAGTGTGGTCCGGGTGGCGGCCAGCCAAGCGATCGGCAACGGTTTCCCGGAAGTAACCCTGGCGCAGGAGGCGGCGCAGCAACGCTTGCGCACGCGCCTGGCAGGCATCTCGCCGCATTTGCTGCTTTGCGGGCGCAATGCGTCCGAGGCGTTTTTCATGACTGATGTATTGCACGATGCCGCGGCGACGCTGGCGACGGGTTTCGGCGTGCCGGCGCGGTATCCGGTAGGGGAGGTTACGTGATGGGCGAAACGGTATTGGTGGTGGCGGCTCACCCGGACGATGAAGTGTTGGGTTGCGGCGGCAGCATCGCGCGGCATGTGGCCCAGGGCGACCGCGTGCATGTGGCTATCATGGCGCAGGGCCTGTTCAGCCGCGGTACGCCAGGCGAAGCCGAGCAGGCGGCCTTGCGCGCGGCCTGCACCGCGGCGAACCAGATTCTCGGCGTGCATAGCCTGGAGTGTTTCGAACTGCCGGATAACCGCCTGGACAGCGTCGACCTGCTGGATCTGGTGCAGCAGGTCGAAGCGCTGATCGCCAAGCATCGGCCCGGCATCGTCTACGGCCACTGGAGCGGCGATGTGAACATCGACCACCGACGACTGCATGAAGCGCTGGTCACGGCCTGTCGACCGCAGCCGGGGCATCCGGTGCATACGCTGTTGTTCTTCGAGATCGCGTCGTCCACCGAGTGGCAGGTGGCGCATAGCGCCCCGGTCTTCTGGCCGAACTGGTTCAGCGACATTTCCACCCATCTGGATGCCAAGCTGCAGGCCCTCGCGGCCTATTCGATGGAGTTGCGCGCCTGGCCCCACCCACGTTCGTTGCAGGCCGTCGAGCATCTGGCGCGTTGGCGCGGCGCCACGGTGGGCGTTGAAGCTGCCGAAGCTTTCGTACTGGGACGCCGGCTGATTTCCCGTTGATTGGCGACCCGCTGTCGCCGCCTGATCGAGCCCGACCATGAGTAATGAATCAATGCCTGTTGCCGCGCCTACCGACTGGACGACGTCGGCCCTGCCGTTGGCCGACACCCCGCAGCTGTTCGATAACCCCGGCGTGGTGCGCTTGCGCCAGGCCGTGGAGCAGGCTTTTGCCGAGCGCGAACTGGCTGACCGGCCAACCTTGCGGCTGCAGCCGGGCCAGGTCCGCGCCTGGCAGGCTGAGTCGCAGGATGCCATTCTGGCCCTGGCCGCGTTGTCGGCGCAGGAGCAGTTGCCCGAGTTGCTCGAGGGTTGCGCCAGGACCCTGCGCGACGGCGGGCGGGTGGTGATCGACCTGCGTTCGCCGGCTCACTGGCATGCGGCGTTCGGCGAGTCGAGAGCACAATGGCCGGCGGCTATCCGCGAAGATTGCGCCGTCGCTCTTTGTGCGCCGGGCGAGTTACTGGCGCTGGCCGATGCTTGCGGGCTGAGCCTGGTGGCCCTGGCACCCTACGCCGGCCTTTGGGATAACGGCGCGCTCTACCTGAGCCTGGCACACAAGCACAAATGGCGGCGCCTGCTGTCCTGGCTGGCCAGCGACGAGCGTCTGTTCGAGTTGGCGCTGCTGCTGGAGCAACAGGTGTTTGGCGTACTCGGCCCGGCAGTCAGCGGGCGTTACCTGGTGGCGCTGGAAAAACGTGTCGATCCGTTGGCTAATGCGCGCTGGGCCGAGCGCCTCGCAGGCCTCGATGCTGTCGCCGGCAGCCCGCAGTTGGTCGGAATCGAAGCGTTGTTGCCACTCAGCGCTGCGAACTTCGCCGAGCGCTCGCAGCCGCTGCTTGGCTCGCTGCGCGCACGTCATTTCGCCCATCTGCTGGTGCAGGCGTTGGCGCAGAGCTATCCGGCTTTCAGTCTCGATACTTATCTCGGCGCAGAGGTTCGTGAGCAGTTGCGCCGCTGGCAGGAGGCGCAGGACATCGACCAACGCAATGTGGCGATCGCCCGTCATTGGACGGACGACTGTCCCGAACGCCTGCGCCAGGGCGTGGAAATCACCTCGGGCCTGGAATACAACCTGGTCACCGCCCTGTTGCGGGACTATTTCAAGACCCACAGCGGAGTCAGTTCGTGAAGTCCTCAGCGATCGTCTGTTTTATTTGGGAACCCCAACTCGGTGTACTGCGGGAGTTCTTCAAACGTCATGGCCCGCTGACCGTCATCACGCTCTCGCCCTATGTCTCGCAGGCGTTGATCGAGGTGGTGGCCGAGGTCGGCGGCAAGCTGTTCCTGATCGATCAGGAGCTCGGCGATGCCGGTGCGCAGAGCATTCGCGCCGAGCTGGAGCCGCTGCGCCACGCTCTGGATCGGCACCTCGCCGGGCCGCTGCCGGCAGCGCTGGCGAATGAAGAGGGTGAGGCCGTGGCCGCTGTCGTCCGGGCTCGCCTGGATGCCGAGTTGCCGCTGCTGCTGACGATGCTGCAGGGCCTGGAACTGGCACAGCAGACCTACCGCATCAGTTTGATGCTGGTTAGCGAGGATGTGTTGCCGGTGGCCAAGACCAGCGTGCTGTGGGCGCGCGAGCAGGGCATCCCATCGCTGCACCTGTCCCATGCGTTGGCGTTGAACGATCCGCATACAGTGCATTCGGAGCTGATCGCCGATGTGCATGCGGTCTATGGCCAGCGTGGCCTCGAAGGCTATCTCGACTACGGCGTCGCCCCCGAGCGTTTGCGCGTTACTGGCAACCCGGCCTGGGACAAGTTCGTCGAACTGCGGGGGCAGCGCAGTGCGCGCAATGCCGAGTTGCGCGAGAAATACGCGTTGCGTGAGGGCGAGCCGGTTGTCGTGTTCGGTACGACCTGGACCAGCAGCCTGACGGCCTGTGGGGATGAGGGCATTTATGGGCAGACGCTGGGTGCCTTCATTGCGGCCTGTGAAACCCTGCGTGGCGAAGGGCTGCGTTTCAATCCTGTGATCAAGGACCGGCCGCCCAATTACCACTTCGGCGAGCGCCGCTTCAAGGAGTTGCTGGCCGAGCAGGATGCCGACCCGGCGCATTACTTCTACCTCGTCGAGGATGCCCCGTTGTGGGCGGCGGCGGCCGATGTGCTGATCGCGGTGGATTCCAATTACAGCGTTGAAGCCATGCTCTGCGGCACGCCGGCAATCAACCTTCAGCACCCGGCCAATACCCTGTTCGGGCCTTGCTATGACGCCGAGTCCGGGGTCGTCGATGTCGAGAGCGGCGAATTGTGCGCGGCCATGCGCCAGTTGTTGCTCGACGAGGCGTTTCGGGAGCGGCAAGTGGCGTCGATGGCCGCGCGGGTGCCGTTCTACAACCTCGGTGTCGATGGTCAGGCTGCGGTGCGCGTGGCGCAATTGATGAGCGAAATGGCCGTTGGCCTGGTGCCGAAGCTGCTGACCTGGCTGGAGGCCCGCGTGCCGACGGCAAGCGAACAGGCGCTGATCGCCGAACGCCTGGCTCGCTGCGGCAATGAACGCCCGGTGCTCGGTGTGCTGGTGCTCGACCCGCAGGGCAACCAGGCCGCGCTGGAGCTTACGCTGCGCAGCCTGGAGCAGGCGTTGCCGGCACCGTTGCAGGTGGTGGTGTTCAGCAGCGCCGCAACGCTGCCGGGCGATCGCCCCGGTGCGGTCGATTTCATCTCGGTGGCGGCCGGGGATCAGGTGGCGGCCATCAACCGGTTGGTGCTCGCAGAGCAAACCGCTCCTGCATTCGATTGGCTGCTGTTGGTCGACGCGGGCACGGAGTTCACCCGTGCCGGGCCGCTCTTGTTGAGCCTGCAACTGGCTGAGGCGCAGGCCCGCGAGGGCGCATCTGGCGAGGTGGCGCACGGGTTTTTCGCCGACGAGTTGCAACGTTCCCCGAGTGGCGCGCTGGGCGCGCTGTTCAAGCCGGACTTCAACCTCGACCTGTTGCTCAGCTTCCCTGCCATCGCGGCGCGGCATTGGATGATCCGCCAACGCAGCTTCGTCGAGCTCGGTGGTTTCGATCCGGCATTCGCCACGGCTTTTCAGCTGGATCTGTTGCTGCGCCTGGTTCACGGTTGTGCGGGTAATGGCCTTGGACACGCCGCCGAAGTGCTGCTGATCGCCGATATCCCCAACCTGGGGTTCAACCCGGCCGAGCAGGTGGCGCTCGAACAGCACCTCGAGGCGCGCGGTTACCAGGCGCATGTGCAGGCTTTCCTGCCGGGTCGCTATCACATTGAATATGGCCATCCCCAGCAGCCACGGGTTTCGATCGTGGTGGCGGTACGGGATCATCTGCCGTTGCTGCAGCGCTGCGTCGAAACCCTGCTGGATAAGACCCGCTACGGCCATTACGAGCTGTTGCTGGTGGATTGCGGCAGCCAGGAGACGCAAACGCAGGAATGGCTGGCCGGCGTCGAGGCGCTGAACAGCGAGCAGGTGCATGTCTGGCGTTTCGACGGTGCGTTCAACTTCTCCTCGATGGTCAATGCGGTAGCCGCTACGGTGAGCGCGGAATACCTGCTGCTGCTCAGTCATGACGTGCAGATCGTCCAGGAAGACTGGCTCGAACAGTTGCTCAATCAGGCGCAGCGCCCGGAAGTCGGTGCGGTTGGCGCCAAGGTGCTCGATGCGCAGGGGCGCATCGAACAGGCCGGCATCATTCTCGGTCTGCATGATGTGGCCGATCGCGCCTTTGTCGGTGAGTCGGCGGAGGCATCCGGTTACATGAACCGTCTGCAGGTTACGCAGAACTACAGTGCGGTGGGGGCGGCTTGCCTGATGATCCGCCGCGAGGTGTTCCTTGAGGTAGGCGGTCTGGACGAGAGCCGGCTGAATGCCTTCTATGGCGATGTCGACCTTTGCCTGCGGGTGCGCGCGGCAGGCTTGCTCAATGTCTGGACGCCGCACTGTGTGCTGCTGCGCGACGGTATCGACTTGCCGGCCCTGGCTATCAGCGATGGGCTGGAGCGGCATGCCGCCTTCAAGGCCGAGCAGGAGGAAATGATCCGCCGCTGGTTGCCGATACTGGCCCGCGACCCGGCCTATAACCCCAACCTCGGGCTGAAAGGCGCCGGGTTCGAGTTCGACTACAGCAGCCGGCGCGTGCATCAGCCGCTGCTGCCGCAGGTCCTCTGCTATCCGGCGGATATCACCGGCTGTGGCCATTACCGCGTGCGCCAGCCGTTCGCGGCCATGCGCGAGGCCGGACTGGTCGATGGCCTGCTCAGCAGCATCCATTTGCAGCCGGTGGAGCTTGAGCGCTTCGGTGCGCAGACGGTGGTGTTCCAGCGCCAGATCATGGAGCCGCAGATCGCCAGCATGCGCGAAGTTCAGGCCTATTCCGGTGCGTTCAAGGTCTACGAGCTGGACGATTATCTGCCGAATCTGCCACTCAAAAGCATGCATCGGGAACACTTGCCGCGAGATGTCCTCAAGTCACTCAGGCGCGCGGTAGCGCTTACCGATCGCTTTGTGGTCTCCACCCAGCCGCTGGCCGAAGCCCTTGCCGACCTGCACGGTGACATCCGCGTGGTTCCCAACTGCCTGCCGGTCAACTGGTGGGGCAATCTGCGCAGCGAGCGTCGTCGTGGTCGCAAGCCGCGCGTCGGTTGGGCCGGTGGCAGCAGCCATACCGGGGATCTGGAGCTGATCGCGGATGTGGTGCGCGACCTCGCCGGCGAAGTGGAGTGGGTGTTCTTCGGCATGTGCCCGGACAAGCTCAAGCCCTATATCCATGAGTTCCATACCGGTGTGGCCATCGAACAGTACCCGGCCAAGCTGGCCAGCATGGACCTCGACCTGGCATTGGCTCCGCTGGAGCAGAACCTGTTCAACGAGTGCAAGAGCAACCTGCGCCTGCTGGAATATGGCGCTTGCGGTTTTCCGGTGATCTGCAGCGATGCGCTGTGTTATCGCGGCGACTTGGCGGTGACGCGGGTCAAGAACCGCTACAAGGACTGGATGGATGCCATCCGCATGCACCTGGCCGACCTCGATGCCAGCGCCAGGGCTGGCGATGCGCTGCGCGAGCAGGTGCTGCGTGACTGCATGCTCAGCGCCAGCAACCTCGACTACTGGCGTGCCACCTGGTTGCCGGACTGAACCGGCGGCATAAAAAGGCCGACGAACGGCGTGGTCGGGGTCTCAACCTTCGCCACACCTGCCGATAAATAAGGTGCGAACACAGTTCGCGCCTGCTCGGCAAGCCCAAGGCGAAAAAATTAAAATTTCCCCTAAAGCTCTTCCAGCAAGCGCCGATAAAGAATCTGAATGCGGACTGAATGCGAATTCTAGGGGCGCCTGAGCAAGCAGGCCCTGAACATCGCAAGCTCAGGTAAATACTAGGTACTTTGGGAGACGCCAAATGGCACTTACAGTCAACACAAACATCGCTTCGCTTAACACTCAGCGCAACCTGAACGCTTCGTCCAGTTCGCTGAACACTTCCCTGCAACGTCTCTCCACTGGCTATCGCATCAACAGCGCCAAGGACGATGCTGCCGGCCTGCAGATTTCCAACCGACTGACCAACCAGATCAGCGGCCTGAACCAGGCTACCCGCAACGCCAACGACGGTATTTCCCTGTCGCAAACCGCTGAAGGTGCACTGCAGCAGTCCACCAACATCCTGCAGCGTATCCGCGACCTGTCCATCCAGGCTGCCAACGGCTCCAACAGCGACGCTGACCGTGCCGCCCTGCAGAAAGAAGTAACCGCTCAGCAGGCCGAACTGTCGCGTATCGCTGAAACCACCACGTTCGGTGGTCGCAAATTGCTCGACGGTTCTTTCGGTACCACCAGCTTCCAGGTTGGTTCCAACGCCTTTGAAACCATCGACGTGACCCTGAAGGATGCCTCTTCCAACAAGCTTGGTTCTTACCAAGTGGGTGGCGGTGCTTCGACCAACGCCGCTGGTGCTTCGGCGGCGTCGGTCTCGACTGTTGCCGGTTCTCTGGTTGCCGGTAGCGGTGGTGCATTCACCGCGAACACCGTGACTGTAGTTGGCAACGGCCAGACTGCGGACGTAGTGACTGCCTCCGGCGACAGCGCCAAGAGCATCGCCCAGAAGTTCGATGGTGCTATCGCAGGTCTGAGCGCTACTGCTCGCACGGTCATTCAGGCTGACGTGAACTTCTCGTCGGGCTCCGCTTCGTTCAGCATGACTGTTGGCTCCAACACCGTGCAAATGGTGGGTGTGACTTCCAACGAAGACCTGGCTAACCAGATCAACTCGAACGCCGGTAAGCTCGGTCTGACTGCTAACTACGATTCGCAGAACGACAACATCACCATCACCTCCAGCACTGGTGAGACCATCCAGTTCGGCATCGCAACGGGTACGTCGGCAGGTACTGTCAATGTCGCCGTTCAGGGTGCTGACGGTACCTTGGGTGCGGCAACTGATGTGAAGACCACCGGTGCCAAGGCTTTCGGTACTGTACAGCTGAACTCCCCGGTATCCTTCGCGGTAACCGGCACCACCACCGAAGTGTTCAACACCAGCGCTTCTTCGCTGAGCACCGTAGGTAACGTCGATATCTCCACCGCAGACGGCGCTCAACGTGCCATCGCTGTGATCGACAACGCCTTGGCTGCCATCGACTCCCAGCGTGCCGACCTCGGTGCTGTGCAGAACCGCTTCGACAACACCATCAGCAACCTTCAGAACATCTCTGAGAATGCTGACTCTGCTCGTAGCCGGATCCGTGACACCGACTTCGCCCAGGAAACCGCTACCCTGTCCAAGAACCAAGTTCTGCAACAGGCTGGTACCGCAATCCTGGCCCAGGCCAACCAGCTGCCACAGTCGGTTCTCAGCCTGCTGCAATAAGGCAGGGGAGCACCCATAAGCCATGGGAGGAAGGGGATAACCCTTCCTCCCATTTGGTCATTGTGAGGTATGTAAAATGGATGTCGCGAACATTACGTCTGTTGCTGTCCACCCCAGGTTTTCCAAAGAGGCCGCGCCGACCGTAACTCTGAGCCCGCAGGCTTTGAAGGAGAGCAAGGAGAGCAAGGAGAGTAAGCCGAGCAGTGCCGTTGACGCGGACGCTCCGGCGGCGGATGGAAGCCTGGAAGCGGCGGTGGCCGATATCCAGTCGTTCGTCCAGACCGTCAAGCGTGGTCTCGACTTCAACGTGGATGACTCCAGTGGCGAGGTTGTGGTCAAGGTTATCGATACGGACTCGGGCAAGCTGATTCGTCAGATTCCGTCCGAAGAGTTGTTGCGTCTCGCCGAGCGTCTTGAAGACATCCGTAGTTTGATGTTCGAGGCCAAGGCCTGAGTTGGTACGTTTTTTGAGTACAACTCCCCCGATCGTTTCCAACAGGGAACTCGGGACGTTTTTTTGACGGAGGTACCAGATGGCCGGTATTAGCGGGATAGGTTCAGGGATCGATATCGATACGATCGTGGCGGCTCTGGTCAGCGCGGAAAAAGCGCCCAAGCAGAATCAGCTCGATACCCTTGAGACCAAAACCACCACTAAGCTCACCGCCCTCGGCTCCCTCAAGAGCGCCGTCAGCGAGTTTCAAAGCGCTTTGGCACTGCTCAACAGCCCGACCAGTTTCCTGTCGCGGACTGCGACTTCCTCGAACACCGCCGCCTTGAGCGCCACGGCGAGTCAAAGCGCGGTTTCCGGCACTTACAAGATCGCGGTGTCGCAACTGGCCAGCAGCAGCAAGATTGCCTCTGCTGCATTCGCGGGTGGTTCCGCCGCGGCTTTCAGTACCGGAACGCTGGATATCAAGCTGGGTAGCGATACGGCCCTGAGCCTCACTGTCGACAGCACCAACAACACCTTGGCCGGCATGCGCGATGCGATCAATGCGCAAGGTGCTGCCAAGGGCATCAGTGCCACCATCGTTACCGATACCCAGGGTTCGCGCCTGGTGCTGAGCAGCAGCAAGACCGGGGATGGCAATAACATCACCGTTACCGGCACCAGCACTGGCGGCACTGGCACCTCGCTGGAAGAGCTGACTTTCCCTGGTGCTACGCTCAATGTCGGCGACTTTTCCACCCCGGCTGAATATGACGCAGCGGTGGCCAAGGCGGGCAAGACCATTTCGACCGCGCAAAGCGCGAAGCTGACCATCGATGGCCTGGATGTGGTCAGCGACTCCAATACCGTTACTTCTGCGATCGATGGTCTCAGCCTGACCTTGACCGCGACGACTGCGGTGGACACCCCTCTGACCCTGACCGTGGCGCAGAACAGCACTGGGGTTAAGGCCAACGTCCAGAACTTCGTGACCGCTTACAACAAGATGGTCAGCAGCATCAATTCGCTGACCAAGGTCACCACAGTCGAGAACAGCGACCCTGTGGTTGCGGCGCTTGCCGGCGATTCGACGGCCCGCGCGTTGCTGAGCAGTGTGCGCAACGAGCTGGTTTCAGCCCAGGCTGGCACTGGCTCCGTCCGCGCGCTCGCGGACCTGGGTATCACCACCAAGCAGGATGGCACGCTGGAGCTGAACAGCGCCAAGCTGGACACGGCCATCAGCAAGAATTACGAAGGTATCGCCAGCTACTTCACAGGCGATAGCGGGCTGGCTAACCGCCTGAAAACCAAACTCGACCCCTACACGGTATCCGGCGGGGTCATCGAGCAGCGCAGCAAGGTGTTGCAGGGCAACATCACCAGCATCGACAAGCAGCAAACCGATCTGGATCGCCGCATCGAAGCGCTGCAGACGCGCCTGTACAAACAGTACAACGCCATGGATGCTCTGGTTTCCCAATTGCAGAGCACCAGTGAAAGCCTCACCTCCCAGCTGGAAAGTTTGCCTGGGTTGGTTAAAAAGAGCTGAACACTGCATCCCAGGCTTTGATCCAGGCTTTTTCAATCGTGAAAAAGCTCACCGAAGGCATAAAGCTCCCGCGAATCCAGCCGATATCTTGAATATCGAAACATGGATTCAAAAGGATCTGCAAAATGAGAGCGATGTTGGCCATGAAGCAATATCAGCAGGTTAATGTTCAGTCTCAGGTCTCTGATGCCAGCCCGCACCGACTGATCCAGATGCTGATGGACGGTGGTCTGGAGCGCTTGGCGCAAGCGCAGGGCGCCATGGAGCGCGGCCAGTCCGCTCTCAAGGGCGAACTGATCAGCAAGGCCATCGGTATCGTCGGTGGCTTGCGCGAGGGATTGGATATGACTAACGGCGGCGAGGTTGCGCTGAATCTGGATCGTGTCTATGAATACATGACCGCCCGCATGCTCGAAGCCAATAAGATCAATGATCCGGCTCCGCTCCTCGAAGCCGCCGCTCTGCTGCGTGAGATCAAGTCCGGTTGGGATGCGATCGCACCCTGAGTTGGAGAGAATGATGGCGAGTTCAGTATTGCAACAGATCGAAAGCACCCGTATGGCCTTGATCGATGCCTTCGAGCAACAGGATTGGGAGCGTATCGGTGTTCTTGACCATGCCTGTCGAGAGCAGGTGAATGCTGCCATGGTTGCCAGCGCGGACATCGAAGAGGCGCTGCGCGAGCAAATGGAAGCATTGGTCGAGGTTTATCGCTGCCTGACCGAGGCCTGCGTGCGTCAGCGCGAATCCATAGGCCAAGAGCTGAGCATGATTGCCAAGTCCAGCCAAAGTGCAAAAATCTATCAGATGTTCGGTTAATTCATTCTTTGCAGCTAACCCCCCTCTATCTGAGGGCATTGTCTGGCGGAGCGCACGGACACGCTTATAACGGGTTATAGCTCCCGTCGATCAGGGCAAAAAAATCACGTCATAAAATTGACTGCACCCAATAAATTGACTCTACTAGTGGCCTATTACTGGCGTTGCTCCGAGAGTTCGATGCTGTGCGCTTTCTTCACTCCCAGGATCAGATCAAGACACTATGTGGCGTGAAACCAAAATTTTGCTGATTGATGACAACACTGAGCGCCGTCGTGATTTGGCGGTCATTCTGAATTTTCTCGGGGAAGAGCATCTCGTCTGCAGCAGCGCTGACTGGCGCGAGACTGTCAGTTCGCTGGCCAGCAGTCGCGATGTGTTGAGCGTGCTGCTCGGCGAGGTCGAGGCCAAGGGGGGCGCGCTCGAGTTGCTCAAGCAGCTGGCGACCTGGGACGAGTTGGTACCGATCCTGCTGATCGGCGAAGCGGCTTCGGCCGATTGGCCGGACGACGTACGCCGGCGCGTGCTGACCTGCCTGGAGATGCCGCCGAGCTACAACAAGTTGCTCGACTCGCTGCATCGTGCCCAGGTTTACCGCGAGATGTACGACCAGGCCCGTGATCGTGGCCGTCAGCGCGAGCCCAATCTGTTTCGTAGCCTGGTCGGCACGAGCCGTGCCATCCAGCAGGTGCGGCAGATGATGCAGCAGGTCGCCGATACCGAGGCCAGCGTGCTGATCCTTGGTGAGTCGGGTACCGGAAAGGAAGTGGTTGCCCGCAACCTGCATTACCACTCCAAGCGCCGTGATGCGCCTTTCGTGCCGGTCAACTGCGGCGCAATTCCGGCTGAGTTGCTGGAAAGCGAATTGTTTGGCCACGAGAAGGGTGCCTTTACCGGCGCCATCACCAGCCGGGCTGGGCGGTTCGAGCTGGCCAATGGCGGGACGCTGTTTCTCGACGAGATCGGCGACATGCCGTTACCCATGCAGGTCAAGCTGCTGCGCGTGCTGCAGGAGCGGACTTTCGAGCGGGTAGGAAGTAACAAGACGCAGAGCGCCGACGTGCGCATCATCGCGGCGACGCACAAGAATCTGGAGCAGATGATCGAGCAGGGGACCTTCCGCGAAGATCTTTACTACCGTTTGAATGTGTTTCCGATCGAGATGGCTCCCCTGCGTGAGCGGGTGGAAGACATTCCATTGTTGATGAACGAGCTGATTTCACGCATGGAGTTCGAGAAGCGCGGCTCGATTCGCTTCAACTCCGCGGCCATCATGTCGCTCTGTCGGCATGACTGGGCCGGCAACGTACGCGAACTGGCCAACCTGGTGGAGCGTATGGCGATCATGCATCCCTATGGCGTGATCGGCGTGCTGGAACTGCCGAAGAAATTTCGCCAGGTCGAGGACGAGCATGATCAACAGGCGACCAATCTGCGTGACGAGCTGGAAGAGCGGCTTGCGTTCACCAGCAGCGTGCCGGGCTTGGATTCGTCGACGATGCTGCCGCCGGAAGGTTTGGACCTCAAGGATTACCTCGGCAATCTCGAACAAGGGTTGATCCAGCAAGCGCTGGACGATGCCGGCGGGGTGGTGGCGCGTGCTGCCGAGCGCCTGCGTATCCGCCGTACCACCCTGGTGGAGAAAATGCGCAAGTACGGCATGAGCCGCCGGGATGACGAAGAACAGCCGGAGGATTGACACGCTCTCCGGCATGTTTTTATAAGTTTTTGAAAAATAAGCCTATTTTTTTAGGCACGGGTATTGCTAGTCCTCTCTCGACTGACCGTCTTATGACGGCGCGCCGCGCGAGAGAGGATCATGAACCCAACCGCACTCCAACCCCATATCGCTGAACCGGACGCTGCCACTCCCCAGGAGCAGGCCAGCCGTGTCGGTCTTGAACAGGCGTTTGCCCTGTTCAATCAGATGTCGACGCAGCTCAGCGACTCCTACAACTTGCTGGAGGCGCGGGTTACCGAGCTCAAAGGCCAGTTGGCTTTGGTCAGCGCTCAGCGCATGCAGGAGTTGGCGGAAAAGGAGCGTCTGGCCAATCGCCTGCAAAGCCTGCTCGATCTGCTGCCTGGCGGGGTGATCGTGATCGATGGTCAGGGCGTCGTCCGTGAAGCCAATCCGGTGGCGCGCGGCCTGCTGGGGCAGCCATTGGTCGGCATGCTCTGGCGCCAGGTCATCGCCCGTAACTTCGCGCCGCGTAAAGACGATGGCCATGAAGTCTCGCTGAAGGACGGCCGGCGCCTGGCGATTGCCACCCGCTCGCTGTCGGCCGAGCCGGGGCAACTGGTGCTGTTGACCGATCTGACAGAAACCCGGCGCTTGCAGGATCAGCTCTCACGACATGAGCGCCTGTCCGCCCTTGGGCGCATGGTCGCCTCCCTCGCGCATCAAATCCGTACACCGCTTTCCGCGGCCTTGCTCTATGCCAGCCACCTGGCTGAGCAAGTGCTGCCGGTTGAGCAGCAGCAACGCTTTGCCGGGCGCTTGAAAGAGCGCCTGCATGAATTGGAGCACCAGGTGCGAGACATGCTGGTGTTCGCCCGTGGCGACCTGCCGCTGCCTGACCGTCTGGCGCCCAAGACCTTGTTCGACGCGCTGCGCTCTGCGGCGGAATCGCATCTCGTGGACATGCAGGTGCGCTGGCAATGCGACAGCCATGCCGGTGAGTTGCTGTGCAACCGCGATACCCTGGTCGGCACCGTACTCAACCTGGTCGAGAACGCGATCCAGGCCGCCGGCCGTCAGGCGCGCTTGAAGATCCATCTGTATGCGCGCGGTACGACCTTGCGCTTGTGCGTCAGCGATAACGGTCCGGGCATCGACGCGATGACCATGGCACGTTTGGGTGAACCCTTCTTCACCACCAAGACCACGGGTACCGGCCTCGGCCTGGCAGTGGTCAAGGCGGTCGCGCGTGCGCATCAGGGCGAGTTGCAACTGCGTTCGCGGCCTGGGCGCGGCACGTGCGCCATTTTAGTCTTGCCGCTGATCCATGCGGCGCAAATAGGCGCTGGTGGCATAAGCGAGCCAGCCGCGACTCGCTTATGTCACCAGCGCCTAATAATTCAGGAGTAAGTATCCATGGCTGCCAAAGTCCTATTGGTCGAAGACGACCGTGCGCTGCGCGAGGCCTTGGCCGATACCCTGCAGATCGGTGGGCATGACTACCGAGCGGTGGATTGTGCCGAGGCGGCGCTTGAGGCCTTGAGCGGCGAGACGTTCAGCCTGGTGATCAGCGACGTCAACATGCCGGGCATGGATGGGCATCGGTTGCTCGGCTTGATCCGCAGCCGCTACCCGCACTTGCCCGTGCTGCTGATGACGGCTTTCGGCGCGGTCGAACGGGCGGTCGATGCCATGCGTCAGGGTGCGGCGGATTACCTGGTCAAGCCGTTCGAGCCCAAGGTCTTGCTCGAGTTGGTGGCGCGCCACGCCCTGGGTCGTTTAGGGGCGGCGGAAAGTGACGGGCCGATCGCGCTGGAGCCGGCAAGCCGGCAGTTGTTGGAGCTGGCCGCGCGGGTGGCCAAGAGCGATTCCACGGTGCTGATCTCCGGCGAGTCCGGCACCGGCAAGGAAGTGCTGGCACGCTATATCCACCAGCAGTCGCCACGGGCGAACAAACCTTTCATCGCCATCAACTGCGCGGCGATCCCCGATAACATGCTCGAAGCCACGCTGTTCGGCCATGAGAAGGGCGCCTTTACCGGGGCGGTCGCCTCGCAGCCGGGCAAGTTCGAACTGGCTGAGGGTGGCACCATCCTGCTCGATGAGATTTCCGAAATGCCCCTCGGGCTGCAAGCCAAACTCTTGCGCGTCTTGCAGGAGCGCGAAGTGGAGCGGGTCGGGGCGCGTAAGCCGATTACGCTGGATATCCGCGTACTGGCCACCAGTAACCGCGACTTGGCCGGCGAAGTGGCGGCTGGGCGCTTCCGTGAGGATTTGTTCTATCGCCTGTCGGTTTTTCCGCTGGGTTGGCGGCCGCTGCGTGAGCGGACTGCCGATATTTTGCCGCTGGCCGAGCGTTTGCTGGCCAAACACGCCAAGAAAATGAATCACGCCGCCGCGCGCCTGTCGCTGGAGGCCCAGAGCTCTTTGATCGGCTACCCCTGGCCGGGCAACGTGCGCGAACTGGATAACGCCATTCAGCGGGCGTTGATCTTGCAGCAAGGTGGTTTGATCCAGCCGCAGGACCTCTGCCTGAGTGGCCCGGTCGGATTGGCGGCATCGCCAGCTACGCCGGCGCAGATGTTGACGGTGGTGCCCACGAGCGGGTTGCGCCAGCCTGACGCGACGGCTCTCGATGCTGCCGGTGCGCTGGGTGATGACCTGCGTCGGCATGAGTTTCAGATGATCATCGATACCCTGCGCTCCGAGCGTGGTCGCCGCAAAGAGGCTGCAGAGCGCTTGGGCATCAGCCCGCGGACCCTGCGTTACAAGCTGGCGCAGATGCGCGATGCGGGCATGGATGTCGAGGCATACCTGTTCGCCAGTTGAACGCTATCCGAGTCACCGATAGACCCCTGTTTGGCCCGCCTGGCGCGGGCCTTTTCTTGTCCGGCTTGTTTGGCACCCTTGTTGCTAATACCTAAGCCAAGCACCGCGCAGCGTCAAAAAAACCGCGGCTACCGGAGATAGGTTATGAGCCAGGGTATTGAATTCAATCGCTTGATGTTGGAAATGCGCTCCATGCAAATGGACGCCATGGCCCGCACCAAGCCACCGGTGGAAGCGCCGGCGGCAGGCGCTCCGAACTTCTCCGACATGCTCAGCCAGGCGGTCAGCAAGGTCAACGATACGCAGCAGGCTTCCAGCCAGTTGGCCGAGGCCTTCGAGGTTGGCAAAACCGGGGTCGATCTGTCCGATGTGATGATCGCCTCGCAGAAAGCCAGCGTGTCCTTCCAGGCCATGACCCAGGTGCGCAACAAGATTGTCCAGGCTTATCAAGACATCATGCAGATGCCGGTATGATTCCGGCCCCAGATCATCAGTGCCGGCGTTGAGTTCGAATCACCGAATCGCTTGCCCGGTCGCTGGCCGACCTCCGCGGTATGCATGATCTGGAACCGGAATAAAGGAGTGAGATTGAGAAATGGCAGACGCAGCGCTCAGTAACGTACCGGTCAAGGCGGGCGCAGGGGAGCCGAAAAAGCCGCTGTTCGGCTTGGCTTTTCTGGAGAACATGTCCGAGATGACCATGCTTCGGCAGATCGGCCTGTTGGTCGGTCTGGCGGCGAGCGTGGCGATTGGTTTTGCCGTGGTGCTCTGGTCGCAACAGCCCGATTACCGGCCCCTGTATGGCAGCCTCGAAGGCATGGATGCCAAACAGGTGACCGAAACCCTGACCGCCTCCGATATTCCTTACACCATCGAACCCAACTCCGGCGCGCTGCTGGTCAAGGCTGAGGATGTCTCCCGCGCCCGCCTGAAACTGGCGGGGGCCGGGGTGGCGGCGCGTGACGGCAACCTCGGTTTTGAAATCCTCGACCAGGAACAAGGCCTCGGTACCAGCCAGTTCATGGAAGCCACCCGCTATCGTCGCGGGTTGGAAGGCGAATTGGCGCGCACCGTATCGAGCTTGAATAACGTCAAGGCCGCGCGCGTACACCTGGCCATCCCCAAGAGTTCGGTGTTCGTTCGCGATGAACGCAAACCCAGCGCTTCGGTGCTGGTCGAGTTGTATTCGGGGCGCTCGCTGGAGCCGAGCCAGGTGATGGCGATCGTCAACCTGATCGCCACCAGCGTGCCGGAGCTGAGCAAGTCGCAGATCACCGTGGTCGACCAGAAGGGCAACCTGCTTTCTGATCAGCAGGAGCTGTCCGAGCTGAGCATGGCCGGCAAGCAATTCGACTACAGCCGCCGCATGGAGAGTCTGTTCACCCAGCGCGTGGACAACATCCTGCAACCGGTACTGGGCAGCGGCCGCTACAAGGCCGAGGTGTCCGCGGATGTGGACTTCAGCGCGGTGGAATCCACTTCGGAGATGTTTAACCCGGATCAGCCGGCGCTGCGCAGCGAACAGAAGGTCAATGAAGAGCGTCAGAGCAGCTTGCCGCCGCAAGGCGTGCCGGGCGCGCTGAGCAATCAACCGCCCAGTGCTGCGAGCGCCCCGGCGCAAGCCAATGCGGCCGCAGGCGCGGCTGCGCCAGCCGGCCCGGTGGCGGCTGGTCAGCCTTTGTTGGATGCCAATGGTCAACAGGTGATCGACCCGGCGACCGGTCAGGCGAAACTGGCACCATACCCGGCGGACAAGCGTGAACAGTCCACCCGCAACTTCGAACTGGATCGCTCGATCAGCCATACCAAGCAGCAGCAGGGCCGTCTGCGCCGACTGTCGGTGGCGGTGGTGGTCGACGATCAGCTGAAAATCGATGCCAAAACCGGTGAAACCACCCAGGTTCCCTGGAGTGCTGCCGACCTGGCCCGCTTCACCCGCCTGGTGCAGGACTCCGTTGGCTTCGATGCCAGCCGTGGCGACAGCGTCAGCGTGATCAATACCGCGTTCACCGCCAGTGCCGGCGAAGCGGTCATCGAGATGCCCTGGTACCAGAGCGAACTGTTCCTGATGGCGATGGGCGCGCTCAAGCAGCTGTTCCCGGCTTTATTGATCTTTATCCTGGTCTGGTTCGTGCTCCGCCCGGTGCTGAACAACATCACCGGCGGCGGCAAGCATGGCAGCGGCGCCCACGGCGGTCGCAATGGCGACGTCGAGCTGGGCGAGATGGGTGGGCTGGAGGGCGAGCTCTCGGCTGACCGTGTCAGCCTCGGCGGGCCGCAGAGCATCCTGCTGCCCAGTCCTTCCGAAGGGTATGATGCGCAACTGAATGCGATCAAGGGCCTGGTGGCTGAAGACCCGGGTCGGGTAGCTCAAGTCGTCAAAGAGTGGATTAACGCTGATGAGTGATAACCGCGTCGCCACCAAACTGAACAAGGTCGAAAAGGCCGCCATCCTGCTGCTCTCCCTCGGTGAGACCGATGCCGCGCAAGTGCTGCGGCACCTGGGGCCCAAGGAAGTGCAGAAGGTCGGCGTGGCCATGGCGCACATGCGCAACGTGCAGCGCGAGCAGGTCGAGCAGGTGATGGGCGAGTTCGTCGAGACGGTCGGCGACCAGACCAGCGTCGGCGTCGGCGCCGACAGCTACATCCGCAAGATGCTGACCCAGGCGCTGGGCGAAGATAAGGCCGGCAGCCTGATCGACCGCATCCTGCTGGGCGGCAGCACCAGTGGCCTGGACAGCCTGAAGTGGATGGAGCCGCGGGCGGTGGCGGACGTGATTCGTTACGAGCACCCGCAGATTCAGGCCATCGTGGTGGCGTACCTCGACCCGGATCAGGCCGGCGAGGTGCTCGGGCACTTCGACCACAAGGTGCGCCTGGATATCGTCCTGCGCGTGTCCTCCTTGAACACGGTGCAGCCCGCGGCGCTGAAAGAACTCAACCTGATCCTCGAGAAGCAGTTCTCCGGCAGTGCCAACACCACCCGGGCGACCATGGGCGGCGTCAAGCGCGCGGCGGATATCATGAACTTCCTCGACAGCTCGGTCGAAGGCCAGTTGATGGACTCGATCCGCGAGGTCGATGAAGACCTGTCGACGCAGATCGAAGACCTGATGTTCGTCTTCGACAACCTGGCCGACGTCGACGACCGCGGCATCCAGGCGCTGCTGCGCGAGGTGTCTTCCGATGTGCTGGTGCTGGCCCTCAAGGGTGCGGACGAGGCGATCAAGGAAAAGGTCTTCAAGAACATGTCCAAACGCGCTGCCGAGCTGCTGCGCGACGATCTGGAAGCCCGTGGGCCGGTGCGCGTCAGCGATGTCGAGACGGCGCAGAAGGAAATTCTCACCATCGCCCGCCGTATGGCCGAAGCCGGGGAGATTGTCCTCGGTGGTAAGGGCGGCGAAGAAATGGTCTAAGTTCGTATGGTCAACAAGGATGCTCCCAGCGAGTTGATTCGCGCCAAGGACGTCAGCGCGTTCGATCGCTGGGCGTTGCCGAGCTTCGACCCCGAAGGTTCGTCGCCAGCCGTCGAGGCGAGTGCCGAAGTCGCCGACGAAGGCGTGGCGCTGAGCGAGCCGCAGTCGAACAGTGAAGGTGAAGACGTCTCCTTGGAGAGCGTCAAACCCTTGACCCTGGATGAGTTGGAGGTGATCCGCCAGGAGGCCTACAACGAAGGCTTCAGCACGGGCGAGAAAGATGGCTTCCATGCCGGGCAGTTGAAAGCCAAGCAGGAGGCCGAGGTCGCGCTGAATTCCAAGCTGGCGAGCCTGGAGTTGCTGATGACGCAGCTGTTCGACCCTATCGCCGAGCAGGATCAACAGCTCGAGCAGGTCCTGGTCAACCTGGTCACCCAGATGGCTCGGCAGGTGATCCAGCGTGAACTCAGTACCGATTCCAGCCAGATTCGCCAGGTCCTGCGCGAGGCGTTGAAGTTGCTGCCGATGGGCGCGGGCAATGTGCGCATCCATATCAACCCGCAAGATTTCGAGATGGTCAAAGCCCTACGCGAACGCCACGAAGAGACCTGGCGTATCCTCGAAGACGAAGCCCTGCAGGCGGGCGGCTGCCGGCTCGAATCCGAACACAGTCAGATCGATGCGAGCATCGAGACCCGGCTGGCGCAGGTGTTCAAGCAACTGTTCGAGCAGCAGCGCGAGCAAGCTACGCACCCTGCCGCCGCCGATATCCAGGTGGACCTCAGTGCCAGCCTAGAGCCGCCCCATGCGCCTTGAGCGCATCAGCTTCGCCAAGCGCATGGTCGGCTACAGCGAGGCGGTACAGCTGCCCTCCCAGCCGGTAGTCGAGGGCCGCCTGCTGCGCATGGTCGGCCTGACGCTCGAAGCTGAGGGCCTGCGCGCCGCCCTCGGCAGCCGCTGCCTGGTGATCAACAGTGACAGCTACCACCCGGTGCAGGTTGAAGCCGAGGTGATGGGCTTTGCCAATGGCAAGATTTTCCTCATGCCGGTCGGTAGCCTGGCGGGCATCGCACCGGGTGCCCGAGTGGTGCCACTACCGGACAGCGGTCGGCTGCCGATGGGCATGTCGATGCTCGGCCGGGTGCTCGATGGCGTAGGCAGTGCACTGGACGGCAAGGGCCGGATGAAGGCCGAGGACTGGGTGCCGATCGATGGCCCGACGATCAACCCGCTCAAGCGTCACCCTATCGACCAGCCATTGGACGTCGGCATTCGCAGCATCAACGGGCTGCTGACCGTCGGTCGCGGCCAGCGCCTCGGCCTGTTCGCCGGTACCGGGGTGGGCAAGAGCGTGCTGCTCGGCATGATGACGCGCTTCACCGAGGCGGACATCATCGTGGTCGGGCTGATCGGCGAGCGCGGGCGCGAGGTCAAGGAGTTCATCGAGCATATCCTCGGCGAGGAAGGCATGAAACGCTCGGTGGTGGTGGCGTCCCCGGCCGACGATGCGCCGCTGATGCGCTTGCGCGCGGCCATGTACTGCACCCGCATCGCCGAATATTTTCGCGACAAGGGTAAGAATGTACTGCTGTTGATGGATTCCTTGACCCGTTTTGCCCAGGCGCAACGCGAGATCGCTCTGGCCATCGGCGAGCCGCCGGCGACCAAGGGTTATCCGCCTTCGGTGTTCGCTAAATTGCCTAAGTTGGTGGAACGCGCCGGTAATGCCGAAGCCGGTGGTGGTTCGATCACGGCCTTCTACACTGTACTGTCGGAGGGCGATGACCAGCAGGATCCGATCGCCGATGCGGCGCGTGGCGTGCTCGACGGCCACTTCGTGTTGTCGCGGCGCCTGGCGGAGGAGGGGCATTACCCGGCCATCGACATCGAGGCGTCCATCAGTCGGGTGATGCCGCAGGTGGTGGATGCCGAGCACATGCGCAACGCCCAGCGCTTCAAACAATTGTGGTCGCGTTACCAGCAAAGCCGCGATCTGATCAGCGTGGGCGCCTATGTGCCGGGCGGTGATGCGGAAACCGACTTGGCGATCGCCCGTCATCCGGCGATGGTTCAATACCTGCGTCAGGGCTTGAACGATAATGAAAGCCAGGCACAGAGCCGTGCACACTTGGCCGCGGTCTTCAATCCAGCAGCACCGAGCGGTTGAGGTTCAGTTAAATGCTGCAAAGCCGAGCAACGCGACTGGCTCCGGTCATCGACATGGCTGAGCGCGAAGAGCGTGAGGCCGTCCGACAGCTTGGCCACTGCCAGGCGTTATTGAACCAGGCCGAGGGCAAGCTCAAGGATTTGCACCGCTACCTGGCCGATTACCAGCAGCAGTGGCTTACCGAAGGTCGCCAGGGCGTCTCGGGGCAATGGCTGATGAACTACCAGCGCTTTCTTGCGCAGTTGGAAGCGGCGATTGCGCAACAAAGTCAGAGCGTGGCCTGGAATCGCGATAACCTGCACAAGGCCCGTGCGCTCTGGCAGCAACGTTATGCGCGGCTGGAAGGCCTGCGCAAACTGGTTCAGCGTTACCTTGACGAGGCCCGTGTGGCCGCGGATAAGCGCGAGCAGAAGCTGCTCGATGAGTTGTCGCAGCGGCTACTGGGACGTGATCACGGTTGATTGTGGTTGCTGCTGGCGAGTCTCGGTGCTACATCTGCTAGCAGGTCGTGCGAATAAAATCATTGGTTTCCGCTGCATAGGGAGTGTTTCATGGCCATCACTTCGTTGCCCTCGACCGATGGGCAAGAGTTGATCATTCGGATTCAGGGACGTTTTGATTTTGGCGCGCACCAGGAGTTTCGCGACGCTTACGAGCGGGTGAATGTCAGCCCGAAGCGCTATGTCGTCGACCTCGATAGTACTACCTACCTCGACAGTTCGGCCTTGGGCATGCTGCTGTTGCTGCGTGATCATGCCGGTGGTGACCACGCGCAGATCAGCCTGGTCAACTGCAATGCCGATGTGCGCAAGATTCTCGCCATTTCCAACTTCGAACAGTTGTTCAAAATCGCATAGGGCTGCCCCGATGGCCGAGCGTCTGTCCATCCTGATCGCCGAGGACAACGCGGCCGATCGGATGCTGTTGTCGACCATTGTCAGCCGTCAGGGGCATCGTGTACTGACCGCCAGCAACGGCTTGGAGGCCGTGGGGCTGTTCGAGCTCGAACGGCCGCAGCTGGTGCTCATGGACGCCCTGATGCCGGTGATGGATGGCTTCGATGCGGCCCGGCGTATCAAGCAGGTGGCTGGCGAGGCGCTGGTGCCGATCATTTTCCTCACCTCGCTGACCGAGGGGGAGGCCTTGGTGCGTTGCCTGGAGGCCGGTGGCGACGACTTTCTCGCCAAGCCCTATAACCGGGTCATTCTCGAAGCCAAGATCAAGGCCATGGATCGCCTGCGCCGCCTGCAAGCGACCGTGCTGGAACAGCGCGACCTGATTGCCAGGCACAACGAGCACCTGCTGACCGAGCAGCGTGTGGCCAAAGCGGTATTCGACAAGGTTGCCCACTCGGGCTGTCTCAGTGCGTCGAATATCCGTTACCTGCAATCGCCTTATGCCCTGTTCAACGGTGACCTGCTGTTGGCGGCGTTCAAGCCTTCCGGCGGTATGCATGTACTGCTCGGCGACTTTACCGGCCACGGCTTGCCGGCGGCGATCGGCGCCATGCCGCTGGCGGAAGTGTTCTACGGTATGACCGCCAAGGGTTACTCCCTGGCGGAAATCCTCCGCGAGGTGAATGCCAAGCTCAAGCGCATCCTGCCACTGGGGGTGTTCTGCTGCGCGACGCTGCTCAACCTGAGCTTTCAACGGCGGGTGGTCGAGGTCTGGAATGGCGGGCTGCCGGATGGTTACCTGCACCGTATTGCCAGTGGCGAGCGAACTCCGTTGGTTTCCCGGCATTTGCCGTTGGGGGTGCTGGAGCCGACGGTTTTCGATGACCGTTGCGAGATCTACCCGCTGGAGTTGGGGGATCGGCTGTTCCTGCTCTCCGACGGGGTGTTGGAAACCTGCAACGATGCCGGCCAGCTATTTGGCGAAGAACGCCTGTTGGCGGTGTTCGCCGCCAATCGCCAGCCGGATCAGCTGTTCGAGGAAATCCAACAGGCATTGATCGGTTTTCGTGGCGAGGCCCAGGATGATGTCAGCATGGTCGAGCTCTGCCTGGTCGAAGCCGGCGCCTTGCCTAGCCCGCCGCTGGCGTTCGCCGACAGCGGGCAGTGCAGTCCGCTGGACTGGTCAGCCAGTTTCGAGTTTCGTGCGCAAACCCTCAAGCGCTTCAATCCGCTGCCGTTCCTGCTGCAATTGCTGCTCGAAGTGCAAGGCTTGCGTGACCAGGGCGGGCCGCTGTACAGCGTGCTGGCGGAGCTCTACTCGAATGCTTTGGAGCATGGGGTCCTGGGTCTCGATTCAGCGCTTAAATCCGATGCGGCGGGCTTCGCCGACTATTACCGCGAACGCAGCGAACGCTTGGCCGCCCTGGGTGAGGGCTATGTGCGCTTTCACCTGGAACTGCTGCCGGAACCCGGCGGTGGCCGGCTGATCGTGCGGGTCGAGGACAGTGGCCTAGGCTTTGACGTGCAGCGTGTGCTGGAGCAGCAACGCGTTGCGGGCAGCCTCTGCGGACGCGGCCTGAGCCTGGTGCAGGAGCTGACGGAGCGCTGCGTCTGGCCGGATGACGGGCGGGGCGTCAGCGTGGAGTTTTCCTGGTCGGATCAGGCATAATCGGTCGTACCTTGATCAAGGAGTGAGCAAGTGTCCGACATTCATCTCGACAGCACCGTGCTGGCCGCCTTGCAGGATGTCATGGAGGATGAGTACCCGTTGTTGCTGGATACCTTCCTGGCGGACTCCGAAGAACGTCTGCGCTTGCTGCATGTCGCGCAGCGCGAGCGCGATGCGCAGAGCCTGCGGCTGACGGCGCACAGTTTCAAGGGCAGTTGCAGCAACATGGGCGCGCCGCTGCTGGCCGGGTTGTGCAAACAGTTGGAAGAATTCGGCCGGCGCGATCTGCTGATCGAGGCGCCGGAGCTGATCGAGCAGATCGAGCGCGAATTCGCCATCGTGCGCATCCTCTTCAAGTCCGAGCGACAGCGTTTCGCCCTGCCGCGCACTTAGTGCGAGCTTTATAGCCTTCGCTGCATACTTGGCCCAAGCCTTGCTATATCCCTGGCACGAACCCATCCGCACGGAGAGTGCCCATGTCCGTTGCCCCCGATCTGCTTCTTAAGCCCGCACCCGAAGTAAGGCCTAAGGCGTCTGCGGCGAAAGCCCCGGCGAAACCGGCCGAACCCGCTAAGAATGAGGCCTCCAGCTTCGCTCAGGTGTATGCCAAGGAGCGTCAGGCAAAATCTGTCGAGCGTAGCGAAGCGGCAGCCAAACCCAATCGCGAGAAAACCAGCGAGTCGGAGTGCGAAGCCGACCCAGGCACCATGGCAACCGCTGGCGAGCCGCAGGTTGCCGATAGCGGCAATCCCTTGCCGACCGATCCGGTGCAGCCTGATCTCGTTCTCGATCCAATGCTGTTGATGGCGATGGCCGGTCAACAGCTGCCGATAGAGGAACAGATTGCCGCCCGCGCCGAAGGTGAGGGCGAGCAGGTTTTGCCAGGCGTGCTGGGCAGTCTCAACAGTTCCGGGCCGGCGGCCATCAACATCGCGGGTCATGACCCCGAGTTGGACGCGCTGAGTGAATTGCCAGGCGTGAAAATGGTGCTTGAGCTTGGCGCCAAGGCGCAGGCTGCGGCGCAGCAACAGGCCGTGCCGAATGTCGCGCCGAATGCCGCGGCAACGCAAACGGCATTGAGCGCGGGACAGCATTTCGCCACGGCGATGGCCGCCTTTGCGGATCAGGCGGCGCTGACTGACGAGGGTGAGGCCCCAGTGGAGCTGCCGTTCGCCGAGCTGGCGACTGAAAGTCTGGATGCGCTGAAAGACACCGCGAGCGCCAACGATGTCCGTACGGATAACTTGGCCGGCAAGCCCAACGTGCTGAACCAGGTGGTCGCCCAGACTCCGCGCGCGGCCCTGGTTCCTGGTCAGCCGATACCGATGCAGCAAAGTGGTTGGACCGAGGCGGTGGTGGATCGGGTGATGTGGTTGTCCAGCCAGAACCTAAAATCCGCCGAGATTCAGTTGGACCCAGCAGACCTGGGTCGTTTGGAGGTGCGGATCAGCTTGCAGCAGGATCAGGCGCAAGTCACCTTCGCCAGCCCTAACGCGGGGGTGCGGGATGCCTTGGAAGGGCAGATGCACCGTTTGCGCGAGATGTTCACCCAGCAGGGCATGAACACCTTGGATGTCAACGTTTCCGACCAGTCGCTGAACCGTGGCTGGCAAGGCCAGGGTGGCGGCGATGGTCAGGGCCGAGGCGGTTCGCGCGGTGACCTGTTGGGCGGTGCTGAGGACGATCTGCCGCTGGCGACAAGCGAGGTGCGCGGCGCCGCGCTGGCCGGTGGCCGTGGGTTGGTGGATTACTACGCCTGAGCCTCTTTGCGCCGGCTGCTGTGGCCGCTGGTCCAGGCAGTGCTGAGCCGGCGTTGAATCGGTGAGCGTCCGGAATGGGCTGCGTTCTGATCTGAATGAGTTCGCCCGGTGTCCTCAGGTCGCCGGGCGAACTCGTTTTGGGTGACAGCGGGTGGCCAGGCTGGTATATCCGCTGCGCGAGTTATGGTGTTCTGCGCCGGAAACTGTCGGTAGATTGCTTGCACTCGGCCATGCTGCGTGAAAATGGCCTCGGGATGCTCATGTATGTGCTTGCATGGCCCGCTTCCTCTGCCCTATTTACCTTGTCTGAGCTGCGTGCGGCTGTGACCTGAACAGTCTCTTGGCCGCTTGTTTTTCAAGCTGGCATAACACTTGCTCCTAACCCTTTGAACGCGGATAGAACTCCGATCAGTGACGGATTATTGGCATGGCTAAGAAAGACAGCGCGCAAACCCTGCCAGATGCTGCAGCTGCAAAGGCTGGCAACGGCAAATTGAAGCTCATCATCCTGATAGTCCTCGGGCTGGTACTGGCGATCGGCTTATCGGTGGGCGGCACCTGGTTCCTGCTCAGCAAAGGCGAGCACAAGGAAGAGGCCAAGAGCGAGGAGGGCAGCACTGGCGAACACGCGGCGCCGACCAAGCAACCGGCCATTTACGAAATGCTCGCGCCCGCCTTTATCGTCAACTTCAACTACAAGGGGCGGCAGCGCTACATGCAGGTCAGTATTGCCTTGATGGCCCGTGACCAGAAGCTGCTGGATGCGTTGAAAGTGCATATGCCAGTGCTGCGCAACAACCTGGTGATGCTGTTTTCCGGTCAGGATTTTGACTCCTTGGCTACCCCGGTAGGCAAGGAAATGCTCCGCCAGCTGGCGACCGCCAGTGTGCAGGAGTTGGCGCAGAAGGAGACGGGCAACGTGACCGTCGAACAAGTGCTCTTCACTAACTTCGTCTTACAGTAGGTACTGCCGATGGCCGTCCAAGACCTGTTGTCCCAGGATGAGATCGACGCCCTTTTACACGGTGTCGATGACGGCGCTGTCGAAACCGAAGACGCGGCAATACCCGGCAGCGTCAAAAGTTATGACCTGTCCAGCCAGGATCGCATCGTCCGCGGACGGATGCCGACCCTGGAAATGATCAACGAGCGTTTCGCCCGTTATACCCGTATCAGCATGTTCAACCTGTTGCGCCGCTCGGCGGACGTGGCGGTGGGCGGCGTGCAGGTGATGAAGTTCGGCGAGTACGTGCATTCGCTGTACGTACCGACCAGCCTCAACCTGGTGAAGATGAAACCGTTGCGCGGCACCGGGCTGTTCATTCTGGATGCCAAGCTGGTGTTCAAGCTGGTGGACAACTTTTTCGGCGGGGATGGCCGGCACGCCAAGATCGAAGGCCGCGAGTTCACCCCGACCGAACTGCGCGTCGTGCGCATGGTGCTGGATCAGGCCTTTATCGACCTGAAGGAAGCCTGGCACGCGGTCATGGACGTCAATTTCGAGTACATGAACTCGGAAGTGAACCCTGCACTGGCCAATATCGTCAGTCCCAGTGAAGTGGTGGTGGTGTCGACTTTCCATATCGAACTGGACGGTGGTGGCGGTGACCTGCATGTGACCATGCCCTATTCGATGATCGAACCGATCCGCGACATGCTCGATGCCGGCTTCCAGTCGGATGTCGATGATCAGGACGAGCGTTGGGTGAAAGCCCTGCGCGGGGACATTCTCGACGTCAGCGTGCCGCTCAGTGCCACCATTGCGCGGCGTCAACTGCGCCTGCGGGATATTTTGCATATGCAGCCCGGGGATGTGATCCCGGTGGAAATGACCGACATCATGGTCATGCGCGCCAGCGGCGTGCCGGCCTTCAAGGTCAAGCTCGGGGCGCACAAGGGCAACCTGGCGTTTCAAGTGTTGGAACCGATCGAGCGCTAACGTTGACGGTCGATTGAACCCCATTCGGATGTAACCCCGGTTAAAGCAAGGCGAGGACCCGCAACATGGCAGACGACTCACATACCACCCCCGAAGAGCAGGCTTTGGCCGATGAATGGGCGGCGGCACTCTCCGAGGCAGGCGATGATGCCAGCCAGGACGATATTGACGCGATGCTGGCGCAAAGCGGCGCTGGGGCGGAGCCTTCGGCGCCGCGTGCGCCGCTGGAAGAGTTCGGCAGCGTGGCGAAATCCAACTTGCCGGTCAGCCTGGACGGGCCGAACCTGGATGTGATTCTCGATATCCCGGTGTCGATTTCCATGGAGGTCGGCAACACTGAAATCACTATCCGCAACCTGCTGCAACTCAATCAGGGCTCGGTGATCGAGCTCGATCGTCTGGCCGGTGAACCCCTGGATGTGCTGGTCAACGGCACCCTGATCGCCCATGGCGAAGTGGTGGTGGTCAACGAGAAGTTTGGTATCCGGCTGACCGATGTGATCAGCCCGAGCGAACGCATCAAGAAGCTGCGCTGAAACCATGCACAGAGCGCACGTACTTCTGGGTCTTGTCTTGAGTCAGCCATTCGCCGCGCTGGCCGCCGAGTCTGCGCCGCAAGCGGTCGCGCCGCTGGCCGGCAGTGGCATCGGTGGGCAACTGGTACAGCTGCTGCTGGGCCTGCTGCTGGTGATCGGCCTGATTTTCCTGCTCGCCTGGCTGTTGCGCAGGGTGCAGCAGATCGTGCCGCGCGGTGGTCAGGTCATCAAGCTGCTTGCCAGCCAGGCCCTGGGCCCTCGCGACCGCCTGGTGCTGGTGCAGGTGGGTAACGAGCAGATTCTGCTTGGCTTGAGTGCCGGGCGGATCACGCCTTTGCATGTGCTCAAGGAGCCGGTGCAATTGCCGGACGGTGAGGCTGCTACACCCGAGTTCGCCCAGCGCCTGATGGAGCTGTTGGGCAAGGATCAGAAGGACAAGCCTTGATGAGTCCGTTGCGCATTTTGCTGGCGCTGTTGTTCGTGCTGGCCGCGCCCTTGGCATTCGCTGCCGATGACCCGCTGTCGATTTCCGCGATCACGCTGTCGACCAATGCCGAAGGGCAGCAGGAATATTCGGTAAGCCTGCAGATCCTGCTGATCATGACGGCGCTGAGTTTCATCCCGGCCTTCGTCATGCTGATGACCAGTTTCACCCGGATCATCATCGTGTTTTCCATTCTGCGGCAGGCCCTGGGCCTGCAGCAGACGCCGTCGAACCAGATCCTGATCGGTCTGGCGATGTTCCTGACCCTGTTCATCATGGCGCCGGTGTTCGACCAGATTAATCGCGATGCCTTGCAGCCCTACCTGAACGAGCAGTTGCCGGCCCGGGAGGCGATCAATAAGGCCGAAGTGCCGATCAAGAACTTCATGCTGGCGCAGACCCGTTCCTCGGATCTCGAACTGTTCATGCGTCTCTCCAAGCGCACCGATATCGCCAGCCCGGAGCAGGCGCCGCTGACCATTCTGGTTCCGGCGTTCGTCACCTCGGAGCTGAAGACCGCGTTCCAGATCGGTTTCATGATCTTTATCCCGTTTCTGATCATCGATCTGGTGGTGGCCAGTATTCTCATGGCGATGGGCATGATGATGCTCTCGCCGCTGATCATTTCGCTGCCGTTCAAGATCATGCTGTTCGTCCTGATCGACGGCTGGGCATTAATCATCGGCACCCTGGCCAGCAGTTTCGGTGGTGTCTAGGCGTCTGCCTGAGTGTGGAGAGGGCGTATGACTCCCGAAATTGCCGTCGACCTGTTTCGCGAAGCCTTGTGGCTCACAGCCATGATGGTCGCCGTGCTGGTGGTGCCGAGCCTGATCGTCGGCTTGATCGTCGCCATGTTCCAGGCGGCCACGCAGATCAACGAACAGACCCTGAGCTTCCTGCCGCGCTTGCTGGTGATGTTGGTGACCCTGATCTGGGCCGGCCCATGGCTGATCCGCTCGTTCATGGAGTACATCACCAACCTGTACACCAACATCCCGTTGTTGATCGGCTAGCTAGGCTCTGATGACGTTTAAATGACGGTCGCGCTGTCGCCCCGCAACGCGCAAGACTAGGCATGAGGAGAGAGGTTTGGTCATTCCAGATGAACGACGAATAACGACGTATTGCGCTTTGCGGGGCACGGCCTTTCAGGTTGGAGCGACCCTTGCCGGCGTCCCGCGCCTTGCCAGGCACCCTCACCGCTCCAACGCGCTCCGCCATTTGAACGTCAACAGAGCCTTATGCTCGATCTGAGCGATGCGCAGATTGGCGGCTGGGTCGGCAGTTTTCTGCTGCCGATGTTTCGCATCGCCGCATTGCTGATGACCATGCCGATCATCGGTACCCAACTGGTGCCGGTGCGCGTGCGTCTGTACCTGTCCCTGGCGTTCTGCGTGGTGCTGATGCCGACGCTGCCGCCGATGCCCGAGGTCGATGCGATCAACCTGCGCTCGTTCATGTTGATCGGGCAGGAAGTGCTGATTGGCGCCATGCTGGGTTTCACCTTGCAGCTGTTTTTCCACGCGTTCGTGATTGCCGGGCAGATTGTCACCACGCAGATGGGCCTGGGCTTCGCCTCCACGCTCGATCCCACCAACGGCGTTTCGGTGGCGGTGCTCGGGCAGTTCTACCTGATGCTGGTGACCTTGCTGTTTCTCGCCATGAACGGTCACCTGGTGGTGTTCGAGGTGCTGGCCGAGAGCTTCGTGACCTTGCCGGTGGGGGGGGGGCTGATGGTCGAGCACTACTGGGAAATAGCCGGCCGGCTTGGTTGGGTGCTGGGCGCCAGCCTGCTACTGGTGTTGCCGGCGATCACGGCGCTGCTGGTGGTCAACCTGGCTTTCGGTGTGATGACGCGCGCGGCGCCGCAATTGAACATCTTCTCCATCGGTTTTCCGCTGACCTTGGTGATGGGGTTGATCATCGTCTGGATCGGCATGGCCGATATTCTCGTGCAGTACCAGATGCTGGCCACCGAAGCCCTGCAGCTGTTACGCGAATTGGCGCAGGCGAAATAAGCCATGGCCGAGAGCGAAAGCGGGGCGGAAAAAAGTGAAGACCCCACCGAGAAACGGCTCAAGGAGTCGCGGGAAAAAGGCCAGGTCGCCCGTTCCCGCGAGCTGAATACGCTGGCCATCATGGTGGGCGGGGCCGGCGGCCTGCTGGCCTATGGCGGTAGCCTGGGCGATGCGCTGCTGAAGATCATGCAGGCCAACTTTTCCTTGCCGCGCGAAGCCTTGCTGGATGAGCGGGCCATGGGCCTGTGGTTCATGTCATCCATACAGATCGCGCTGGAGGCGATGCTGCCGCTGTTCGTGGTCTTGCTGGTGGCTGCCATCCTCGGGCCGATCGCCCTTGGTGGCTGGCTGTTCTCGGCCGATGCGCTGCAACCCAAGTTCAGCCGCATGAACCCCTGGGAAGGGCTTAAACGGATGTTCTCGGCCAAGGCCGTGCTGGAACTGCTCAAGGCCCTGGCCAAGTTCAGCCTCGTCTTGCTGGTTGCGCTGGCGGTGCTCTCGTCCGATCAGGACGATCTGCTCGCCATGGCCCATGAGCCGCTGGAAATGGCCATCATGCACAGTGCCCAGGTGGTGGGCTGGAGTGCGCTGTGGATGGCCTGTGGCCTGATCCTGATCGCCGCGGTGGATGTGCCTTTCCAGCTCTGGGATAACCGCCAGAAGCTGATGATGACCAAGCAGGAAGTGCGCGACGAATACAAGGACAGCGAGGGCAAGCCCGAGGTCAAGCAGCGCATTCGCCAGATGCAGCGGGAGATGGCCGAGCGGCGGATGATGGCGGCGATACCGCAAGCGGACGTGGTGATTACCAACCCCACGCACTTTGCCGTAGCACTCAAGTACGACCCGAAGAAAGGCAACGCCCCGGTGCTGTTGGCCAAGGGTGGCGATTTCATGGCGCTGAAGATTCGTGAGATCGCCCAGCAGCACAAGGTCATGGTGCTCGAGTCGCCAGGCCTGGCGCGGGCGGTGTACCACTCCACCGAGCTGGATCATGAGATTCCAGCCGGCCTCTACCTGGCGGTGGCCCAGGTGTTGGCTTACGTCTACCAGCTCAGGCAATTCCAGGCCGGCAAGGGCAAGCGCCCCGGGCCGCTGCCGGACCTGCCGATTCCGCCGGACTTGCGCCGCGACGAGTGAGTCCTGTCGTCGTTAGCGGCTAGACCAGTAGGGTGGAATCCCCGGAGGGGCTTCCACCGCCTGCCGTGAACCAACTGGCTGCGAGCTTGGTTTGGTGGATTACGCCGCTGTGCGGCTAATCCACCCTACTGGCTCGCAAATGATTGGTAACGTGCGCAGGTCAGTAGGGTGGAATCCCCGGAGGGGCTTCCACCGCCTGCCGTGAACCAACTGGCTGCGGAGCCTGGTTTGGCGGATTACGCCGCTGCGGGGCTAATCCACCCTACTGGCTGCCTCGTTTTAATCTTTTCCCCGGTGTGCCTGCGCGAGTTGGACGACTTCTTGCAAAAGCAGCCCTGCAGGCGCGATGCGCGTCAAAAGATTGAATCGACTGGGGTAGGGATGTGGCAGTAGATCGCTCGCAAATGATTGGTAACGTGCGCAGTAACCTCTCCGGTCTGCGGCAAGGCAATCTGGGCATACCGCTGATGCTGTTGGTCATGCTCGGTATGGTGATGCTGCCGATCCCGCCATTCCTGCTCGACGTGCTGTTCACCTTCAGCATCGCGCTGTCCATCGTCGTCCTGCTGGTCGCCATTTACGCCCT
This sequence comes from Pseudomonas sp. KH_027, assembly GCF_057838565.1. NCBI lineage: Bacteria > Pseudomonadati > Pseudomonadota > Gammaproteobacteria > Pseudomonadales > Pseudomonadaceae > Pseudomonas > Pseudomonas sp. KH_027. Next base: position 2,974,773 of record NZ_CM174470.1, on the reverse strand, counting down.
GCGGCCGCTGGACTTCGCGGTTTTCCCGACCATCCTGCTGGCCGCGACCTTGCTGCGTCTGGCCCTGAACGTGGCATCAACGCGGGTGGTGTTGCTGCACGGCCAGAATGGCCATGATGCGGCGGGGCAGGTGATTCAGGCCTTCGGCGAGGTGGTGATCGGCGGCAACTACGTGGTCGGTATCGTGGTGTTCGCCATTTTGATGATCATCAACTTCGTCGTTGTGACCAAAGGTGCCGGGCGAATTTCCGAGGTCAGCGCGCGGTTCACCCTGGACGCCATGCCGGGCAAGCAGATGGCCATCGATGCCGACCTCAATGCCGGCTTGATCGAGCAGGCCGAAGCCAAGCGCCGCCGTACCGAAGTGGCCCAGGAGGCTGACTTCTATGGCTCGATGGACGGTGCCAGCAAGTTCGTGCGCGGCGATGCGGTCGCCGGTTTGCTGATTCTGTTCATCAACCTGATCGGCGGCATGGCGATCGGTATTTTCCAGCATGACCTGAGCCTGGGCGATGCCGGGCGGATTTATACCCTGCTGACCATCGGTGATGGCCTGGTGGCGCAGATTCCTTCGCTGCTGCTGTCCACGGCGGCGGCGATCATGGTCACCCGGGTCTCCAGTTCGGAAGACATGGGCGAGCAGGTCACTCGGCAAATGTTCGCCTCGCCGCGTGCCCTGGCGGTCGCCGCGGCGATCATGATCGCCATGGGCCTGGTGCCCGGCATGCCGCACTTTTCCTTTATCAGCCTCGGCCTGGTGGCGGCCGGTGCGGCCTACTGGATTGCCAACAAGCAACGCCAGGTCAAAGAAGACGCCGTGCAGGAAGTGCAGCGCCAGCAGGAGCTGCTGCCCGCCCAGCGCGCCCAAGAGGTCAAGGAACTCGGCTGGGACGACGTGACGCCCGTGGATATGGTCGGCCTGGAGGTGGGCTACCGGCTGATTCCGCTGGTCGATCGCAACCAGGGTGGCCAGTTGCTGGCGCGGATCAAGGGGGTGCGCAAGAAGCTCTCGCAAGAGATGGGCTTTCTCATGCCCTCGGTGCATATCCGCGACAACCTCGATCTGCAGCCCAATGGCTACCGGCTGACCTTGATGGGGGTCAGCCTGGCCGAGGCCGAGGTTTTTCCCGACCGCGAGCTGGCCATCAATCCGGGGCAGGTCTTCGGTACCCTCAACGGCGTGGCCGCCAAAGATCCGGCGTTTGGTCTGGAAGCGGTATGGATCGACCCCAGCCAGCGCGATCAGGCGCAGTCCCTCGGTTATACCGTGGTCGATGCCAGTACCGTGGTCGCGACCCATCTCAACCAGGTGCTGCACAAGCACGCCCACGAGCTGTTGGGGCATGAGGAAGTGCAGCAGTTGATGCAGTTGCTGGCCAAAAGCTCGCCGAAGCTGGCTGAAGAGCTGGTGCCGGGCATGGTGTCGTTGTCGACCCTGCTCAAAGTGCTGCAGGCGCTGTTGCATGAGCAGGTGGCGGTACGCGACATCCGTTCGATTGCCGAAGCCATCTCCAACGTCGCACCGAAGAGTCAAGATCCCGCCGCGATGGTCGCAGCGGTACGGGTGGCGTTGGCCCGCTCGATCGTGCAAGGCATCGTGGGACTAGAGCCGGAGCTGCCTGTGATCACCCTTGAGCCAAGGTTGGAACAGATATTGCTCAATAGTCTACAGAAGGCCGGGCAGGGCTCCGAGGATGGCATCCTCCTCGAACCCAGCATGGCCGAGAAGCTGCAGCGTTCCCTGGTGGATGCGGCGCAGCGCCAGGAAATGCTCGGCAAGCCGGCGATTCTGCTGGTGGCCGGTCCGGTTCGGGCGATGCTCTCGCGGTTTGCACGGTTGGCAGTGCCGAATATGCACGTGCTGGCTTACCAGGAAATCCCAGATAACAAGCAGGTCACCATCGTTGCGACGGTGGGTCAGAACTGAGGCTCTAGCTCATGCAAGTTAAACGCTTTTTCGCCGCCGATATGCGTCAAGCCATGAAGTTGGTTCGCGATGAGCTGGGCGCCGATGCGTCCATCATCGGCACCCGTCGGGTTGCCGGTGGGGTAGAGCTGACAGCTGCCTTGGATTACCAGGTGCCGGCCGCACCGCTGCGCCAGCCGAATCCGGAACTGGAAGTCGAGCTGCGCAAGACCCAATCGCGTATCGCCTCGGCGCAGGCTGAGTTGGCCGCCCGCGCGCTCGGTGATGGGATCAAGGACGGTCAACTGTTCGCCAATGAATCCATCGTCGCCCCTGAGCTGCCGGCCTCGTTCGTGCGCAGTGAGCGGCCGGCACTGGTCGCCGCGGCTCCGGCCGCGCCGGCCGCCACGGACCAGCGGGCTCTGGATGCGATGCGTTTCGAACTGCATGGTTTGCGCGAGCTGATCGAAGTCCAGCTTGGTTCCATGGCGTGGGGCCAGTTGCAGACGCGTCGCCCGCAGCAGGCCAACCTGTGGCGTCGCTTGCAGCGCATGGGCCTGTCCGCGGAATTGTCGCGTACCCTGCTGGAGCGCGTCGCCAATGTCGCCGAGCCGCGCCAGGCGTGGCGTATGCTGCTCGCTCACCTGGCCCACGCCATCCGCACGCCGAAAGAAGAGCCGCTGGAAGAGGGCGGCGTGATTGCCCTGGTCGGCCCGGCCGGCATGGGTAAAACCACCACCCTGGCCAAGTTGGCGGCCCGCTACGTGTTGAAATACGGCGCTCAGAACATCGCGCTGGTGAGCATGGACAGCTATCGGATTGGCGCACAGGAACAGTTGAAGACCCTGGGGCGTATTCTCAACGTCTCGGTGACCCAGGTGGACCCGGGTCAATCGCTGACCCAGGCGTTGGTGCCTTTGGCCCGCAAGCGCATGGTGCTGATCGATACCGCCGGCTTGCCGGGCAGCGATCCGGCGCTGCAGATGCAGCTGGAGACGCTGGCCGGGCGTGGGGTGAAAGCGAAGAATTACCTGGTCCTGGCGGCTACCAGCCAGAGCCAAGTGCTGAAGGCGGCCTACCATAGCTATAAGCGTTGTGGATTGTCTGGCTGCATCCTGACCAAACTGGACGAGGCCACCAGTCTTGGCGAGGTTTTAGGGCTGGCTATAAGCCAACGTCTACCGGTAGCCTATCTGGCGGATGGGCCGCGAATTCCGGATGATCTGCAGGTGCCGCGCAGTCATCAGTTGGTCAGTCGTGCGGTCAGCCTGCAAGCGCCGCAGGACCCGAGCGAAGATGCCATGGCCGACCTGTTTGCCGGCCTGTACCAGAACCCCGCACGGCGTGCCGGTTAAGCGTGGTCAGGACGCCAGAGTTGGCAAAGCATAGAATGAGTTGCGTACCGTTCAGCGTGCCCGAACGGAGTCAGATAAATGGCCTTAGCGGTAGTTAGGGGTTGTTTTGCGCATCGTCCAGCGCAGGCCGGACAAGGTGCGACGTAGAGAGTCAAGGTGGCCGAACACGCGGAGTTCACGGGTTGTGAATCAGCAGCCCGCAGCCATTTTTAACGCAGCACCACCGATGTGCAGATAGTTTCGAAACGACCTCTTAGACAAGGTGTGTAGATAACATGGGAATGCATCCCGTACAGGTGATCGCGGTGACCGGCGGCAAGGGCGGCGTCGGCAAAACCAATGTGTCGGTGAACCTCTCCCTGGCCCTGGCCGACCTCGGTCGTCGGGTGATGTTGATGGACGCCGACCTCGGTCTGGCGAACGTCGACGTGCTGCTCGGCTTGACCGCCAAGCGCACCTTGGCCGATGTCATCAGTGGCGAGTGCGAACTGCGCGATGTGGTGCTGCAAGGGCCGGGCGGCATCCGCGTGGTGCCGGCGGCCTCGGGTACGCAAAGCATGGTGAACCTCACGCCGATGCAGCACGCCGGTTTGATCCAGGCCTTCAGCGACATCAGTGACAACCTCGATGTGCTGGTGATCGATACCGCCGCCGGCATTGGCGATGCGGTTGTCAGCTTCGTGCGGGCCGCCCAGGAAGTCATAGTGGTGGTGTGCGATGAGCCCACGTCGATCACCGACGCCTATGCGCTGATCAAATTGCTCAATCGCGACCATGGCATGAGCCGGTTCCGCGTGCTGGCCAACATGGCGCATAGCCCGCAAGAGGGGCGCAACCTGTTTGCCAAGCTGACCAAGGTGACCGACAGGTTCCTCGATGTGGCGCTGCAGTACGTTGGCGCCGTGCCCTACGATGAGTCGGTGCGCAAAGCCGTACAGAAACAACGGGCGGTCTACGAGGCCTTCCCCCGCTCCAAGTGCGCGCTGGCCTTCAAAGCCATCGCCCAGAAAGTCGACACCTGGCCGCTGCCCGCCAACCCGCGTGGGCATCTGGAATTCTTCGTCGAACGCCTGGTGCAGCAACCGATCGCTGATACGGCCGTATGACAGCGGCCAATGGACTTCGTATGTATAGCAAGGCTCAGGCGCAGGATACCCAGCATCAGTTGATCGAACGGTATGCACCGTTGGTCAAGCGCATTGCCTATCACTTGCTCGGCCGTTTACCGGCCAGTGTCCAGGTGGAGGACTTGATCCAGGCCGGCATGATCGGCCTCCTCGAAGCCTCGAAAAAATACGACTCCAGTAAAGGCGCCAGTTTCGAAACGTTTGCCGGTATTCGCATCCGTGGCTCCATGCTGGATGAGGTGCGCAAAGGTGACTGGGCACCGCGGTCGGTGCACCGCAACAGCCGGATGGTCAGCGACGCAATCAGAAAAATTGAGGCTAGAACCGGTCGAGACGCTAAAGATCAAGAGGTTGCGGCCGAACTCCAATTGAGTCTCGAGGATTACTACGGCATTCTTGGCGACACTTTGGGCAGCCGCTTGTTCAGTTTCGACGACCTGTTACAGGACGGAGAGCATGCCGGCTTGCGTGAAGACGCGGGTATTACCCATTTCGAGCCTTCGCGCGAACTGGAAGATGAACGCTTCCAGTCGGCGCTGGCGGATGCCATCGCCAACCTGCCGGAGCGCGAGCAGTTGGTGCTATCGCTGTATTACGACGAAGAACTGAATCTTAAAGAAATTGGCGAAGTGCTGGGGGTCAGCGAGTCGCGTGTCAGCCAGTTGCATAGCCAGTGTGCCGCGCGTTTGCGGGCACGCTTGAGCGAGTGGCGCGCGCGCTGAGCGGTACTGCCGGTTTCACGATTGAACGGCGTATTCAGGTGCTGGATACGTTTGGGACTGTACGGAGGTCGACTTGGACAAAAACATGAAAATCCTCATCGTTGACGACTTCTCAACGATGCGACGGATCATCAAGAACCTCTTGCGTGACTTGGGATTCACCAACACCGCTGAGGCCGACGATGGCACCACTGCGCTGCCGATGTTGCAAAGCGGCAGTTTCGACTTTCTGGTCACCGACTGGAACATGCCGGGTATGACCGGCATCGATTTGTTGCGTGCAGTGCGAGCTGATGAGCGTTTGAAGCAATTGCCGGTGTTGATGGTGACTGCCGAAGCCAAACGCGACCAGATTATCGAAGCGGCGCAAGCCGGGGTGAATGGTTATGTGGTTAAACCGTTCACAGCCCAAGTGCTGAAAGAGAAGATTGAAAAAATCTTCGAGCGAGTTAACGGCTAATGTCAGCCGTGGGGGCACTATGGAGCATAACGAATTACCAATGGGTGACCTTGAGTCGACCCTGAAATCCCATGCCCGTGAGCTCGTCGATAGCCTGGAAAAAGGTAATTTCGGCGATGCGGTGCAGCTTATCCATGAACTCAACAAGACCCGCGACCGCGGCCTGTACCACGAAGTGGGCAAGCTGACGCGCGAGTTGCACAACGCTATCGTCAATTTTCAGCTCGATCCGCGAGTTCCCTATGCTCAGGAGGTGTCGCAGATCACCGACGCCACCGAGCGGCTGAACTACGTGGTGACGATGACCGAAAACGCGGCCAATCGGACCATGGATCTGGTCGAGCAGAGCGCGCCGTTGGTCAACGATCTGAGCAGCGAAGCGCAGGGCCTGAGCGCCGACTGGGGGCGTTTCATGCGCCGTGAGCTCGGTGCCGATGCTTTCCGTGAACTGGCCAAGCGTATCGAGTTGTTCCTCGCCCGCAGTGAGCGCGACAACGCCAAGTTGTCGAGCCATCTCAACGACATTTTGCTGGCGCAGGACTATCAGGACCTCACCGGTCAAGTGATTAAACGGGTTACCCAACTGGTCACGGAAGTGGAAAGTAACCTGCTGAAATTGGTGCTGATGGCCAGTCAAGTCGACCGTTTTGCCGGTATCGAACATGACCATGCAGCGCTACGTGCCGAACAAGAACAACAAAAAGAGCCTTCCCGTGGTGAAGGTCCGCAGATTCATGCCGATAAGCGTGAAGACGTCGCATCCAATCAGGACGACGTTGACGATCTGCTATCCAGCCTAGGGTTTTAGGGAGCACACCAATGAGCTTCGGCGCCGATGAAGAAATCCTCCAGGACTTCCTGGTTGAGGCCGGCGAGATACTTGAGCAGTTATCCGAGCAACTGGTCGAGCTGGAAAGCCGTCCTGATGACTCGAACCTGCTCAATGCCATTTTCCGTGGTTTCCATACCGTCAAAGGTGGCGCCGGTTTCCTCCAGCTGAATGAGCTGGTGGAGTGCTGTCACATCGCCGAAAACGTGTTCGACATCCTGCGTAAGGGTGAGCGACGCGTTGATTCCGAGCTGATGGACGTCGTCCTGGAAGCCCTGGACGCGGTCAATGGCATGTTTTCCGACGTGCGCGAGCGTGCCACGCCGACGCCGGCCACGCCCGAATTGCTGGCCGCGTTGGCGCGTCTGGCCGAGCCGCAGGCAGCGCAAGAACGTGAAGCGCCGGTTGTCGCGGTCGCTGTTGCAGCTGTTGCCGAGACTACGGCCTCTGGCGACATCACCGACAGTGAGTTCGAGCAACTGCTCAATGCTCTCAACGACGAGGCGCAACCCGATAACACGCCCGCTGCCGTGGGTGCTGCCGATGAAATTACCGATGATGAGTTCGAGTCGCTGCTCGACCAGTTGCATGGCAAGGGCCAGTTCGTGGCTGCGCCCGCTGCAACCGCCGTCGCCGTCGCGCCTGCCGCAGTAGCGGCGGCCAGTGTTGCCGCGAGTGCGAGTGACGAGATCACTGACGATGAGTTCGAGGCGCTGCTCGATCAGTTGCATGGCAAAGGCAAGGCCGTTGAGCCGGCTAGCGCCGCCAGCGCGCCAGCCGAACCGGTGCCGGCGGTTGCCGCAGGTGCTGGCGATACCATTAGCGATGATGAATTCGAAGCCTTGCTGGACCAGTTGCACGGCCAGGGCAAGTTCGTCGAGCCTGCCGCCCAGGCGCCTGTAGCGCCGGCCGCGGCGGTCAAAGCAGTGGCGCCGAGCAAGCCTGTGGTCAAGGCCGCAGCCAGATCCGAGCCCGCCAAGGCGCCGCCGGTTGCCGCCGTGGCTGAGAAAGCGATGCCGGCCAGCGAGGCGGAAACCACGGTGCGGGTCGATACCGCGCGGCTGGACGAGATCATGAACATGGTCGGCGAACTGGTGCTGGTGCGTAACCGGCTGGTGCGTCTGGGCTTGAACAGCGGCGATGAGAACATGGCCAAGGCCGTGTCCAATCTCGACGTGGTGACGGCCGACCTGCAGACCGCCGTGATGAAAACCCGGATGCAGCCGATCAAGAAAGTCTTCGGGCGTTTCCCACGTCTGGTGCGTGATCTGGCGCGACAGCTGAAGAAAGAAATCAATCTGGAACTGGTGGGCGAGGAAACCGACCTCGACAAGAACCTGGTGGAGGCTTTGGCCGACCCGTTGGTGCACTTGGTGCGCAACTCGGTCGACCATGGCATCGAGATGCCTGAGCAGCGCGAGGCCAATGGCAAGAACCGGGGCGGCAAGATCGTCCTGGCCGCGCAGCAGGAAGGCGACCATATCCTGCTGTCGATCTCCGACGATGGCAACGGTATGGACCCGGACGTGCTGCGCGCCAAGGCGGTCGAAAAAGGCGTGCTGGACAAGGATGCGGCGGAGCGCTTGAGCGAGGCCGAATGCTACAACCTGATCTTCGCGCCGGGCTTCTCGACCAAGACCGAGATTTCCGATGTGTCCGGTCGTGGCGTTGGCATGGATGTGGTGAAAACCAAGATTTCCCAGCTCAACGGCATCATCAACATCTACTCGGCCAAGGGCCAGGGCACCAAGATCGTCATCAAGGTGCCGTTGACCCTGGCGATCATGCCGACGCTGATGGTGATGCTCGGCAACCAGGCTTTTGCCTTCCCGCTGGTCAACGTCAACGAGATTTTCCACCTTGACCTGTCGCGCACCAATGTCGTTGATGGCCAGGAAGTGGTGATCGTGCGCGACAAGGCGCTACCGCTGTTCTACCTCAAGCGTTGGCTGGTCAGCAGCGCGGCCCATGAGGAGCAGCGCGAAGGCCACGTGGTGATTCTTTCGGTCGGCACCCAGCGCATCGGCTTCGTCGTCGATCAGTTGGTCGGGCAGGAAGAAGTGGTGATCAAACCACTGGGCAAAATGTTGCAGGGCACTCCGGGTATGTCCGGGGCGACCATTACCGGCGACGGTCGGATTGCGCTGATTCTCGATGTCCCCAGCATGCTCAAGCGCTACGCGCGACGGATGTGATTTTTTGGCGGTCCGGCCAGTTCTGGTCGGCGCCAGTTAGGAGTGTTTATGGCAGTTAAGGTCCTGGTGGTGGATGACTCAGGTTTCTTCCGCCGGCGCGTCTCGGAGATTCTTTCCGCCGACCCGAATATCCAGGTGATAGGCACTGCCACCAATGGCCGTGAGGCGATCGACCAGGCGCTTGCGCTGAAACCGGATGTCATCACCATGGACTACGAGATGCCGATGATGGACGGCATCACCGCTGTGCGGCACATCATGCAGCGCTGTCCGACGCCGGTGTTGATGTTCTCCTCGCTGACCCACGAAGGCGCCCGGGTAACGCTGGATGCGCTGGATGCCGGGGCCGTGGATTTCCTGCCGAAGAATTTCGAAGACATCTCGCGTAACCCGGAGAAGGTCAAGCAACTGCTCTGCGAAAAAGTGCACAGCATCGCCCGCAGTAACCGCCGTTACAGCAATTACACCGCCGCGCCCGTAGCGGCGCCAACGCCAACGCCAACGCCAACGCCAACGCCGAGCGCTGCAGCGGCGCCTGTCAGCCGGCCGAGCAGTGTGGCGCGTGCTGCGCTGCCGACGGCATCCAGCGCGGCGGCGAGCAGTGCTACGCCCAAGCGCAAGGCGTATAAGCTTTTGGCCATTGGCACGTCGACAGGAGGGCCCGTGGCATTGCAGCGGGTGCTGACGCAGCTGCCGGGCAACTTTCCGGCTCCGATAGTGCTGATCCAGCACATGCCGGCGGCGTTCACCAAGGCCTTTGCCGAACGCTTGGACAAGCTCTGCCGCATCAGCGTCAAGGAAGCCGAGGATGGCGATCTGTTGCGTCCAGGTCTGGCGCTGCTGGCACCTGGCGGCAAGCAGATGATGGTCGATGGGCGTGGCATGGTGAAAATTCTGCCGGGCGATGAGCGCCTGAATTATCGGCCCTGTGTGGATATCACCTTCGGTTCGGCGGCCAAGTCGTTTCACGACAAAGTGCTGGCCGTGGTGCTCACGGGCATGGGCGCCGATGGCCGGGAAGGCGCGCGCTTGCTCAAACAGGGGGGCAGTCAGGTGTGGGCGCAGGATGAAGCCAGTTGCGTGATCTATGGCATGCCCATGGCGATCGTGAAGGCTGACCTGGCCGACGCCATCTACAGTCTCGACGATATCGGCCGGCATCTGGTTGAGGCCTGCATCTGATGGATGTGCTCAGCTTTATCGGGGTCATTCTGGCGTTCGTCGCCATTCTTGGCGGCAACTACCTCGAGGGCGGGCATGTCGGTGCTTTATTGAATGGTCCGGCGGCGTTGATCGTGATTGGCGGCACCCTGGGTGCGGCATTCCTGCAGGCGCCGATGAATGTGTTCAAGCGTGCCCTGATGGTGGTGCGCTGGATCTTTTTTCCGCCGCACGTGGACCTGGCCGGCGGCATCAATCGGGTCGTCGGCTGGAGCATGACGGCGCGCAAAGAGGGCCTGCTCGGGCTCGAGGCCGTGGCCGATGTCGAGCCCGACCCATACTCCCGCAAGGGTTTGCAGCTGCTGGTCGATGGGGCTGAGCCGGAGGCGATTCGCAGCATTCTCGAAGTCGATCTTTACACCCAGGAAGGGCGAGATATTCAAGCGGCCAAGGTGTTCGAGAGCATGGGCGGCTATGCGCCCACCATCGGCATTATCGGCGCGGTGATGGGCCTGATCCATGTCATGGGCAACCTGGCCGACCCGAGCATGCTCGGCAATGGCATCGCGGTAGCCTTCGTCGCCACTATCTACGGCGTGGGCTTCGCCAACCTGCTGTTGTTGCCGATCGGCAACAAGCTCAAAGCTGTCGTGCTGCGCCAGTCGCGTTACCGCGAAATGCTCCTGGAGGGGATTCTGTCCATCGCCGAAGGCGAGAACCCGCGGTCCATCGAACTGAAGCTGCAAGGCTTCATGGACTAGAGGTTCTGCTGATGTTCAATGACGGCCGCAACGGAGCCTGCTGTTGTGCAGGGCCAGGCGCTCCAAATGAACGACGAGTAACGCAGTCCTGCACAACAACAGGCCCGTCCTTTTGGGTTATGCCTGAAAACGCGGTTCGTCATTGAACAACAGCAGAACCTGATATGGCCCGTCGGCGTCATCAAGAAGAGCATGAGAATCACGAGCGCTGGCTGGTTTCCTACGCCGACTTCATCACCTTGCTGTTCGCTTTTTTTGTGGTGATGTACTCGATCTCTTCGATCAACGAAGGCAAGTACAAAATTCTTTCCGATACGTTGGTGGGGGCTTTCAATCAGCCGGATCGCGCGCTAAAGCCCATCCCGGTGGGTGAGGAGCGGCCGTTGACTACCGAGCCCGAGCGTGTGCAGGACGAAGCCAGTGCGCAGGCCGAAGACGCCAGTCAGGCGTTGCAGGAGATCGCCGACAGTGTGCGGGCAGCTTTCGGTGATTTGATCAAGACCGATCAATTGTCGGTGCGCGGCAACGAGTTGTGGGTGGAGATCGAACTGAATTCCAGTTTGCTGTTTCCCAGCGGTGACGCTATCCCCAATGACACGGCATTCACCCTGATCGAAAAGGTTGCCAAGATTCTGGCACCTTATGAAAACCCTGTGCATGTCGAAGGCTTCACTGACAATCTGCCGATCAAGACCGCGCAGTACCCGACCAACTGGGAGCTGTCTTCGGCGCGGGCGGCCAGCATCGTGCGAATGCTGGCGATGGATGGGCTCAGTCCAGCGCGCTTGGCTGCTGTGGGTTATGGTGAGTTCCAGCCGGTGGCGGATAATGCCTCGGCGGTTGGGCGGGCCCGCAACCGCCGGGTCGTATTGGTGATTTCACGCAACCTCGATGTGCGCCGTAGCGTAACGGGTGTGGGCAGTGCTCGCGCAAAACCCGATGGCGCTCTGCAGCGGGCTGGCATGCAACCTGCACCGCCGCCTGCAGTGCAGGCGCCCGCAGCGGGTGCCGTCAATTCTCCGTCGTCCGCCCCGTGAGGGCGGCGCCAATTCTCGGTAAGCCCAGAGGCGCGCCGGGAGGATCAAGAACATGAGAGTCTGGGCAGTAGCCAATCAAAAGGGTGGTGTCGGCAAGACCACCACCAGCATCGCACTGGCGGGCCTGTTGGCGGATGCCGGCAAGCGCGTGGTGGTGGTCGATCTCGATCCCCATGGGTCGATGACCAGTTATTTCGGGCATGACCCCGATAGCCTGGAGCACAGCGCCTTCGATCTGTTCCTGCATAATGGCAACGTGCCACAAGGCTTGCCCGGGCAGTTGCTGCTGCCGACCAGCAATCAATCGATTTCGCTGCTGCCTTCGAGCACGGCGTTGGCGACGCTGGAGCGCCAGTCTCCAGGGCAGAGCGGCCTGGGTCTGGTGATCGCCAAGAGCCTGGCGCAACTCTGGGATGACTTCGATCACGCGATCATCGACAGCCCGCCGTTGCTCGGTGTACTGATGGTTAACGCATTGGCCGCCAGCCAGCAGTTGGTGATTCCGGTGCAGACCGAGTTCCTCGCGGTCAAGGGCCTGGAGCGGATGGTCAGCACCCTGGCCATGATCAACCGCTCGCGCAAACAGGCGTTGCCTTATAGCATCGTGCCGACCCTGTTCGACCGGCGTACCCAGGCTTCGCTGACCACCCTGCGGGCCTTGCGCAATGCCTACCCTGAGCACCTCTGGCCGGCTTATATTCCGGTGGATACGCGCCTGCGCGATGCGAGTCGGGCCGGGCTGACACCCTCGCAATTCGACGACAAGAGCCGTGGCGTGTTGGCCTATCGGGCGCTGCTCAAGCATCTGTTGGCCCAGGAACTGGCGGCGCAGGTGGCCTGAGATGCTGATTTCTGCTGAAACGTATTGCTCAAGTCTGCCGCTAGGTCGGCCGATAGGATGTACAGATCATTTTCACGGGTTTCATCCATGAGCCGTTCCGTCGCCACCGCCAAACGTCCCCAGCTGGCTTTGCAGTCCTATCTGGACAGCCTGCTGCAGGAAGCCGCGCTCGAACTGGCGGACGCGGTCAGCCTCGATGAGTTCGAGGCCGCTGTGCTCGAAGAGCAGGTTCGCGATGCGCGTCAGCAGCCTGCAGTGCCACCGATGGCGCTGGCTGAGCCGCCTGCGCCGTTGCTGCCCACCATCGAGCTGCCGCCGCCAGGGATAACCGCAGCGGCGCTGATCGAGTCGGTGGCTGATGTGCATAGGCCCGAGACATCCAAGAATGCGCCGGCAGCCTTGCAGCTCGATGGGCGCCCGAGTTGGGCCGAAGAACCGTTCGAGTGCCTGTTATTCGATGTCGCGGGCCTGACCCTGGCGGTGCCGCTGGTGTGTCTGGGCTCGATCTACCCGTTGGTCGGCCAGGAACTGACACCTTTATTCGGCCAGCCGGACTGGTTTCTCGGCATACTGCCGTCCCAGGCTGGCAACCTGAAGGTGCTGGATACCGCACGCTGGGTGATGCCCGATCGTTACCGTGACGATTTTCGCCAGGGTTTGCAGTACGTGATATCCGTGCAAGGCTATGAGTGGGGTCTGGCCGTGCATCAGGTCAGTCGCTCGATTCGCCTCGATCCGAGCGAGATCAAATGGCGCAGCCAACGTAGCCAGCGGCCCTGGTTGGCCGGAACGGTGATCGAACATATGTGCGCGCTGCTGGATGTTGCGGTGCTCGCCGACTTGATCGCCAGTGGCGCCATCAAGCGGATGGCCAAAGGGCAGGTGCATTGAAAGATTGAGCAGTCTCGCCAAAGGCGGGGCTTTAGAGCAAACAGCGGGCTGTACCCGCGCGCCGCACGAGCGGTTCTGATGAGGCTAGGGATATGAAGAAAACGTCTGCGCAAGGTTCCGAAGATCCCATTCTGCAGTGGGTGACCTTTCGCCTGGATAACGAGACTTACGGCATCAACGTGATGCAGGTCCAGGAAGTGCTGCGCTACACCGAGATCGCTCCGGTGCCGGGCGCGCCGAGTTATGTGCTGGGTATCATCAACCTGCGCGGCAATGTGGTGACGGTGATCGATACCCGTCAGCGCTTTGGCCTTGATTCCGCGGCGGTGACCGACAACACACGCATCGTCATCATCGAGGCGGACAAGCAAGTGGTCGGTATCATGGTCGATAGCGTTGCCGAAGTGGTTTACCTGCGCCAATCCGAGGTCGAAACCGCACCCAATGTCGGTAACGACGAGTCGGCCAAGTTTATCCAGGGCGTCTGCAACAAGAACGGCGAACTGCTGATTCTGGTCGAGTTGGACAAGATGATGTCCGAAGAAGAATGGTCCGAGTTGGAGAGCATCTGACCCATGCTGGAAATCGCGCTGATCGTGCTGGCCCTCGTAAGCGTGGCGCTTGCCAGCGTCTGCCTGTGGCTGGCTGGCAAACAGCGCGAACAGGCCAGGCAGGCGCTGCTGCAAGCCGAACGCGATGCCGTGCGTGATCAGCGCATCAAGGACCTGAGCAAGCGCCTGGACGCTTACCTGACCGGTAGTATCCGCATGGGCGAAGAGCTGCACGAGTTGCGTCGCGTGGTGGCGCCACTGCCGGACAAGCTGACCCAGATGGAGCAGCGTGACCCCAGCAGCTTGTCCTTCACCCAGGCGGCCCGGCTGGTCGGTCTGGGTGCCAGCGTCGATGACCTCACCCAATCCTGCGGGTTGAGCAGGGCGGAAGCCGAGCTGGTCAGCAAGTTGCACCAGTCCAAGCGCTGATTGTGCTGTGACGCTTCTCCGGTATTCCCGCGAGTCCCCGATTACCCCTTCGAGCTGGCGTCACTCCTGCGAATGCGGGCACCCGAAAGCGTGCGGCAAGCGAACAGCAACCTCACGCTTTCGGCCCGTCCAGCAACGGTAATGGCGGGGTTATATCGCGATCCTGATCGAAGCCGGCCGGGCATTTGCCTTTCAAGTACCAGGCGAAGGCGATGATCTCGGCGATGCTGCGATAGAGCGCCTCGGGAATCGCGTCGCCCAATTCCAGGCGAGCCAGCAGGCGCACCAGATCAGCGTTCTCGTAGATTGGCACTTCATATTCGCGGGCGATCGCCAGGATGGCCTCGGCCAGCTCGTCATCGCCTTTGGCGGTGAGGCTGGGGGCGCTCAGCCCGTCATAGCTGAGGGCGATGGCTTGGCGTGGGCTTTGGCGTTTCATGCGGTTTCGTCGATCCAGCGTTGTTCAAGAGCGGTCCGTTGGCCTTGGGCTGGCATGCCTTGGCGGCAGGCCAGTTCGCCGACGTTGAGGCCGGTAGCGGTCAGGCGTTCGCGCAGGTGGCCGAGTTCGGCGTCGATCAGGTTGGCGGTGCTCGCGCGCTCGGCCCAGAGCTGGCTGGTCAGGCAGCCGCGCGCCAGTTGTGCCTGGACCTGCAGCGGGCCGAGCGGAGCGAGATCGAAGGCGAGATCGACCCGCCAGACCATTTCCTGCTGTTCCTTCTTGCCCTGCTTGGGTTGTTCCTCGCGTTGCAGCTTGAGTTGCAGGGGCACCAGGTCTTGCTGGTTGCGCATAGGCAGTTCCAACTGCCAGGTGGTCAGCAGGTTGCCCTCGGGCGTCAGCTGGGTTTGCGCCAGGCTCGAAAGCTGATGGGTTTGCAGGCGCGAAACAGCGGCCGCAGCCAGTTTGAGCAGGGTTTCCAGATCGTCTTCGCCCTCCATGGCCTGCAGCAGCTTGGCAGGGAGCGGAAAGCCCAGTGCCTGCTGGCGCGAGCCCGTTTGGCCGAAAGAGCCCAAGGCGTTACGCACGAAGGTCGGTAGCGCCTGGGCGAGGGCGCTGCCGGCGTTCGTCGGGCTGAGTGGTGTGCCCGGCGGCAGGGCTGGCAACAGCTGAGCGATCAGGCGCAGCAGGTTGGCTTTCAGGTCCTGCGGCAAGCCGGCGGTGTGCCCGCCCAGCAGCTTGGCTTCGAGGAACAGGCCGCTCTTTTCCAGGGCTTGCGCCAACCCTTTGGCGTCGCTGAGCTGGCTGATGTCGGCAGTGGCTCCGAGTAGCTTGTCGACGCTGTTGCGCAGGCCCTCGGGCAAGCCGGGCTGCTCGCCCAGGCCTTGCAGGGCTTTGAACAGTCCTTCGAGCGAGCCCTGGCGGTTCTGCTGGGTCGCCAATTGCTGGCCCAGTTCCAACTGCTCCATACGGCCATTCAGGGGCAGGAAGCTCAGGGCCTGATTGCCTTGCACCTGGGCGGTCAGCAGGCTGCCGAGGGGCAGCGGCAGCGGCGTTTCAATCGCCAGCTTGCTGCCGGCCAGTGGCGTATTGAGCAGGTTGACCAACACTTTGTAGAGCACTTGTTGCGCCTTGCCCTGGGCGATCTGCTCGCTGGCGAGTACTTTGCCCTGGATCAGCGTACCCGTTGGTAGTAGATCCAGGTCGAGGCTGGTGAGGGGGTTGTCGCCAGCGGTTTGCAGCAGGATGGACAGGCGCGTGTCCGAGAGGGCGGTGACAGACAGCGCCGTGCCTTGTGCCAGCGGCAGCAGGCTGCTGGCTTGCACGGTGGTCTGGCGACCGCTGTCGAGCGTCAGTTTGAGCAGCACCTGGAAACTGTGTGCGACCTCCTTCAGGGCGATGACTTCGGCCTTGGCCGTTTCACCCTGGGCCAGCAGGCCTTCCAGGGGTTGCAGCAGCTTGAGCGCCAGATCGCCGGCGGCCGCATTCGCGCGCGGCGTGGGCGCTGTCGGCGGAAGCGGGCGAGGGCTACTGATTTCGCTCATTAACGGGTTACAACCTGTCGAAAATGCCCACTGCGGGGGGCAGGGCATGACATGTATAATGCCGCCCCGTCCGGGCCGGCAGCGCACTCAACTTGCGTCAGTATAGCGGCCAAGCCTGCCCGGACTTGATAGCCAGACGCTTGAATACCCGAAAGGTCGCCATGCTGTGAATGAGACACGCCCGCCTTTACTCGAAGCCGTGGCACTCGCCTGCGAGCGGGATTGGCGCATGCTCTTCGAGCGGCTCGACCTGCGCCTGGTTGGCGGTGAAATGTTGCAGGTGTCCGGCCCCAATGGCAGCGGCAAGACCAGCCTGCTGCGTTTGCTGGCGGGCTTGATGCAACCCACCGCCGGTGAGGTGCGCCTCAATGGCCAGGCCCTGATCCGGCAGCGTGCCGAGTTGACCCGCAACCTGTTGTGGATCGGCCATGCCGCCGGGATCAAGGGTTTGCTCAGCGCCGAGGAAAATCTCACCTGGCTCTGCGCCCTGCATCGTCCTGCCGAGCGTGCGGCGATCTGGCAGGCGCTTGACGCGGTGGGGTTGCGCGGTTTCGAAGATGTACCCTGCCATGCCTTGTCGGCTGGCCAGCAGCGGCGGGTCGCCCTGGCCCGGCTGTATCTGGATGCGCCGCCGCTGTGGATTCTCGACGAGCCGTTCACCGCGCTCGACAAGCAGGGCGTGGCCCAGCTGGAAAACCATCTGGCACAGCATTGCGAACAGGGCGGCCTGGTGGTGTTGACCACTCACCACTCGCTGGCGGTAAAGCCGGCTGACTATCGCGATCTCGACTTGGGGCAACGCCACCTATGAGCAATGTCTTCACCTTGCTCGTCGCCCGTGAGGCGCGCCTGCTGTTTCGCCGCCCCGCGGAGTTGGCCAACCCGCTGGTGTTCTTCGCCATCGTGATCGCTCTGTTCCCGCTCGCCGTCGGGCCGCAAACGCAATTGCTGCAAACCTTGTCGCCGGGTTTGATCTGGGTGGCAGCACTGCTGGCGGTGCTGCTGTCGTTGGATGGCCTGTTTCGCAGTGACTTCGAAGACGGCTCGTTGGAGCAGTGGGTCCTTTCGTCGCACCCCCTGGCTCTTCTGGTTTTGGCCAAGGTGCTGGCACACTGGCTGTTTTCCGGGCTGGCATTGGTTTTGCTCGCACCTCTGCTGGCGTTGATGCTCGGCTTGCCATCGCGCTGCCTGCCGGTGCTGCTGGTGACACTCTTGCTCGGCACGCCGGTGCTGAGCCTGCTCGGCGCCGTGGGTGCGGCCCTGACCGTGGGCCTCAAGCGTGGCGGGCTGTTGCTGGCACTGCTGATTCTGCCGCTGTATATCCCGGTGCTGATTCTCGGCAGTGGTGCGTTGCAGGCGGCACTGCAGGGTTTGCCGGTTGTCGGTTACTTACTGTGGATGGGCAGTCTCACCGCGTTAGCGGTCACACTGACACCTTTTGCGACAGCTGCCGGCCTGGCCATCAGCGTCGGCGAATAATAATGACTTGGTTACCGTGATGAACTGGACTTGGTTTCATAAATGGGGTTCGCCCAAATGGTTCTACGAAATCAGTGGCCGCTGGTTGCCGTGGCTGACGGTGGCCGCTGCCTTGCTGATCGGCGTGGGCCTGGTCTGGGGGCTGGCTTTTGCCCCGCCGGATTACCAGCAGGGCAATAGCTTCCGGATCATCTACATCCACGTACCGGCGGCCATACTCGCCCAGTCCTGCTACATCATGCTGGCGCTGGCGGGCGCGGTCGGGCTGGTGTGGAAGATGAAGCTGGCGGATGTGGCGTTGCAGGCCGCTGCGCCCATCGGCGCCTGGATGACCGTTATCGCACTGCTGACCGGCGCCATCTGGGGCAAGCCGACCTGGGGCTCCTGGTGGGTCTGGGATGCCCGACTGACGTCAATGCTGATTCTGCTGTTCCTGTACTTCGGTCTGATTGCCCTCGGGCAGGCGATCAGCAATCGTGACAGCGCCGCCAAAGCCTGTGCGGTGCTGGCCATCGTCGGGGTGATCAACATCCCGATCATCAAGTACTCGGTGGAGTGGTGGAACACCCTGCACCAGGGGGCCACGTTCAAGCTCACCGAGCGGCCGGCGATGCCGGCGGAAATGTGGCTGCCGCTGCTGCTGATGGTGCTCGGTTTCTACTGTTTCTTCGGCGCGGTATTGCTGTTGCGCATGCGTCTGGACGTGCTCAAGCGCGAGGCCCGCAGCAGCTGGGTCAAGACCGAAGTGGCCAAGCAAGTCGGGCTGGGGGGCGTACGATGAGTTTTGCTTCCTTCAGCGACTTTTTCGCCATGGGCCAGCATGGTTTGTACGTCTGGTCGGCCTATGGCATCAGCCTGGCCGTGCTGGCCATCAACGTCGCGATGCCGCTGCTGGCGCGACGCCGTTACCTGCAAGAAGAGGCGCGCCGTTTGCGCCGGGAGAGTCAGAAGTGAACCCGCTGCGCAAGAAGCGTCTGTTGATCATCCTCGGCATTCTGGCCGGCGTCACGGTTGCCGTTGCGCTGGCGCTCAGCGCCTTGCAACAGAACATCAACCTGTTCTACACCCCGACGCAGATCGCCAATGGCGAAGTGCCCCATGACACCCGGATTCGTGCCGGCGGCATGGTCGAAAAGGGTTCCTTGAAGCGTTTCGGCGACTCGCTGGACGTGCAGTTCGTGGTTACCGACTTCGCCAAGAACGTCACCATCCAGTACCGCGGCATCCTCCCTGACCTGTTCCGCGAAGGGCAGGGCATCGTCGCCCTCGGCAAACTGAATGCCGACGGCGTGCTGATCGCCGATGAAGTGCTGGCCAAGCACGACGAGAAATACATGCCGCCGGAAGTGACCAAGGCCCTCAAGGACAGCGGTAACTATGAGTCCATGCAGCCGACCGCCACGCAAGCAAAAGAGGTAGCGCAATGATGTCTGGATTGATGCCTGGCCTGATGGTGCCCGAGTTGGGCCATCTGGCGATGATCCTGGCGCTGTGCATGGCGCTGGTACAGGCCACGCTGCCGATGATCGGCGCCTGGCGCGGCGACCGCCAGTGGATGAGCCTGGCGCAACCGGCAGCCTGGGGGCAGTTCACCTTTGTGCTGTTCGCTTTCGCCTGCCTGACCTATTCCTTCATGGTCGACGATTTCTCGGTCGCCTATATCGCCAACAACTCCAACAGTGCCTTGCCCTGGTACTACAAATTCAGCGCCGTGTGGGGCGCTCACGAAGGCTCCCTGCTGCTCTGGGCGCTGATCCTCGGCGGCTGGACCTTCGCGGTGTCGATCTTCTCCCGGCAGTTGCCGGACGTGATGCTGGCCCGCGTGCTGGGCGTGATGGGCATGATCAGCATCGGCTTTCTGCTGTTTCTGATCGTCACCTCCAATCCCTTCGAGCGCCTGTTGCCGCAAAGCCCGGTGGACGGTCGCGACCTCAACCCGCTGCTGCAGGATATCGGCCTGATCGTCCACCCGCCGATGCTCTATATGGGCTATGTCGGCTTCTCGGTGGCCTTCGCCTTCGCCATCGCCGCCTTGCTCGGCGGGCGTCTGGACGCGGCCTGGGCGCGTTGGTCGCGGCCATGGACCATCGTCGCCTGGGCTTTCCTCGGCATCGGCATCACCCTCGGTTCCTGGTGGGCTTACTATGAGTTGGGTTGGGGCGGCTGGTGGTTCTGGGACCCGGTGGAAAACGCCTCGTTCATGCCCTGGCTGGTAGGCACCGCGCTGATCCACTCGTTGGCGGTGACCGAGAAGCGCGGGGTATTCAAAAGCTGGACCGTGCTGCTGGCGATTGCGGCGTTCTCCCTGAGCCTGCTGGGGACCTTCCTGGTCCGTTCCGGGGTGCTGACCTCGGTGCACGCCTTCGCCTCCGATCCCGAGCGCGGGGTGTTTATCCTGGCGTTTCTGCTGCTGGTGGTCGGCGGTTCGCTGACGCTGTTCGCCCTGCGCGCGCCGGTGGTCAAGAGCCACGTCGGGTTCGCCCTGTGGTCGCGGGAAATGTTGCTCCTGAGCAACAACCTGGTGCTGGTCGTCGTCGCTTCGATGATCCTGCTCGGCACCCTTTATCCCTTGGTGTTGGACGCTTTGACCGGCGCTAAACTGTCGGTCGGCCCGCCGTATTTCAATGCGTTGTTCGTGCCGCTGATGAGCCTGCTGATGCTGGTGATGGGCGTCGGTGTGATCGTGCGTTGGAAGGACACCCCGCTGCGCTGGCTGTTCGGTATGCTCAGTCCGGTGCTGCTGGCCAGCGTGGTACTGGGTGGCGTGGCATCCATGCTGGTGGCGGATTTTCATTGGGCGGTGTTGGCGGCTTGTCTGCTGGCAGCCTGGGTGGTGCTGGCCGGGGTGCGCGATCTGCTCGCCAAGAGCCGCCACACTGGCCTGCTCAAGGGCATTCGCAGCATGACCCGCAGTTACTGGGGCATGCAGGTGGCGCACATCGGCATCGCCGTCTGCGCCCTCGGCGTGGTGCTTTCCAGCCAGAACAGCGCTGAGCGCGACCTGCGCCTGGAGCCGGGCGAGTCGATGGAGTTGGGCGGCTATCGCTTCCTGTTCGAAGGCGCGGAGCACTTCGAAGGGCCGAACTTCACTTCGGATAAAGGCACGGTACGGGTGACCGAGGATGGCCAGGAAATCACTGTGCTGTATCCGGAAAAACGCCTGTATACCGTACAGAACTCGGTGATGACCGAAGCCGGCATCGACGCCGGTTTCACCCGCGACCTCTACGTTGCGCTCGGCGAATCGCTGGAAAATGGCGCCTGGGCCGTGCGCGTGCACGTCAAACCCTACGTGCGCTGGATCTGGTTCGGCGGCCTGTTGACCGGTTTCGGCGGCTTGCTGGCAGCCTTCGACCGGCGCTACCGGGTGAAAGTGAAAACCCGCGTGCGCGATGCCTTGGGTCTGGCTGGAGCACAAGCATGAAACGGGCGATCTTGCTGTTGCCGCTGGCGCTCTTCCTGATCGGCGCGGTGTTTCTCTACCGTGGCCTGTACCTCGACCCCTCGGAACTGCCTTCGGCCTTGATCGGCAAGCCGGTACCGGCGTTTTCCCTGCCAGCGGTGGAGGGCGAGCAGACCCTGACCCAGGCCGATCTGCTTGGCAAACCGGCGTTGCTCAATGTCTGGGCCACCTGGTGCGTGTCTTGCCGGGTCGAGCACCCGGTGCTGAACAAGCTGGCCCAGCAAGGCGTGCGGGTCTATGGCGTGAACTACAAGGACGACAATGCCGCGGCGCTGAAATGGCTGAAGGAATTCCACAATCCTTACCAACTGAATATCCGCGACGAGCAAGGCAGCCTGGGCCTGAACCTGGGTGTCTATGGCGCCCCGGAGACCTTTCTGCTCGACAGCAAAGGCATCATCCGGCACAAGTTCGTCGGCGTGATCGACGAGCGCGTCTGGCGCGAACAACTGGCGCCGCTCTATCAGGGGCTGGTCGACGAGGCCGGGCAATGAAGCGCTGGTTTGTCGCCGCCATCCTCGGCCTGAGCCTGGTCGGCGCCGCTCGGGCGGCCATCGATACCTACGAGTTCGCCAATGAGGCCGAGCGCGCACGTTTTCGCCAACTGACCCAGGAACTGCGTTGCCCGAAATGCCAGAACCAGGACATCGCCGACTCCAACGCACCGATCGCCACCGACCTGCGCCGCGAGATATTTCGCATGCTCGGCGAGGGCAAGAGCAACGAGCAGATCGTCGAGTTCATGGTCGATCGATACGGCGAGTTCGTGCGCTACAAGCCGGCGCTGACTGCCCGCACCTGGCTGCTCTGGTATGGCCCGGCGGGCCTGCTGATCGGCGGCCTGCTGGTGATGGGCGTGATCGTGCTGCGCCGTCGCCGGGAAGCTTCTGCCGGGGTCGCCGCGCTTTCCGCCGAGGAGCGTGCGCGCCTCGACGCACTTTTAAACCCAGAGCCTGTGGATAAAAAACACCCATGATCGATTTCTGGCTCGCCGCCGGCCTGCTGTTGCTGGTGGCCTTGGCTTTTCTGCTGATTCCCGTGTTGCGTGGCCGCCGTGCCCAGGCCGAGGAAGATCGTACCGCCCTTAACGTCGCCCTCTATCAGGAGCGCTTGGCCGAGCTGGAAGGTCAGCAGCAGGCCGGTGTCCTTAGCGTCGAGCAACTGGACATCGGCCGCGCCGAGGCGGCCCGCGAGCTGCTGGCCGATACCGAAGGCGCCGAGCCCGGGCGCAGCTCGCGTTTGGGCAAGCTGACGCCGTTATTGGTCACGGTATTGGTACCGTTGCTGGGTTTTGGCCTTTACCTGCACTGGGGGGCGGCTGACAAGGTGGAACTGGCCCGTGAATTGGCCCAGCAGCCGCGTTCGGTCGAGGAAATGACCGCGCGCCTGGAGCAAGCCGTCAAGGCTCAGCCGGATTCCGCCGAGGCCTGGTACTTCCTTGGTCGCACCTACATGGCCCAGGAGCGTGCCGCCGACGCGGCGACTGCGTTCGAGCGAGCTCTTGGCGTGGCCGGCCGGCAGCCCGAACTGCTCGGCCAACTGGCCCAGGCGCGGTATTTCGCCAACGGCAAGAAATGGTCCGCCGAGCTGCAAGCGCTGACCGATGAAGCCTTGAAGGCCAATCCGGAGGAGGTCACCAGCCTTGGCCTGCTGGGTATCGCGGCGTTCGAGGATCAGCGCTTCAAGGATGCAATCGGTTTCTGGGAGCGTTTGGCGGTGCTGCTGCCGGCAGGCGATGCGTCGCGCAGCGCGATCGAGGGGGGGATCGAGCGTGCCCGTGAGCGGCTCGCGCCTGGCGAAAGCCTGTCCGAGCCGGCTGCGGTGGCCGCGGTTGCCACGCTGAAGGTACGGGTCGAGCTGGCACCGGCGCTGCTGGGCAAAGTCCAGCCAACTGACACGGTCTTCGTTTTCGCCCGCGCCGCTTCCGGCCCGCCGATGCCGCTGGCGGTCAAGCGCCTGACCGTGGCCGACCTGCCGGCGGAGGTCAGTCTGTCGGATAGCGACGCGATGATGCCGCAGCTGAAACTCTCCAATTTTCCTCAGGTCTTACTGGTAGCCCGTGTGTCACGGGCGGGAAATGCCAAGGCGGGCGAGTGGATCGGTCGCAGCCAGCCTTTGGCGAGCGGCACGGCTGATCAGCAACAGCTGACTATCGATACGGCGGATGGCCCGACACAATGAAAAACTCTCTTCGTCTCGGTGTGGCGCTGCTGCTGTTGGCGCTGGCCGGTTGTACGCTGCCAGTCGTGCAGCAGCCGCTCCCGCCACAACCGATTCCGCAACCACCTGGCGACAGGCAGCCGCCGCCAGGCCCGCCACCGCGCAGCACCCAGCACCCGAAAAGCCAACCGATCCCGGCGCAGCCACCCGCGGCCACGCGGATGAAGGCCCACCCGCACTTTGCCCCGCCGCCGAGCGCGAGCAGCTTTTGGGACAGCAAGCTGGGGGTCTATGTGCTCGAGGATGCTAAAGGCATCTACTACCGCGAGCGCACCTACTACCGCTGGAACAACGGCTGGAGTTGGGCCAGTAACCCGCAAGGGCCCTGGCAGCCGACCGACAGCAGCGGCGTGCCGCCAGGCTTGAGCCGCAAATACCCGCAGTAGGCATGGTCGCCGCAGAAAGCCTGTCGTTTCAGCTGGAGCGATCCATGTGCTGGGCTGCCAGCCATCCCTGGCGCAAGGTCGCGACGGACATCACCCGTGTCGTGGCTAACCTTTGCCAACCCAGAGTGGATCATTCCGTCGCGTAGAAACAAAGAGCCCGGCAGAAGCCGGGCTCTTTTGACCGCTAATTGTTGAATGCCACGGCTATTCGGGGAATGCGGCATCAAGACTGCAGTCTGGGCTCTAGAATACCCATCAACCGATGCAAACAAACTTCTAAGGGGATGATGGCCGTGTCCAGGCTCAAGGCCGGGAGCAGCGGAGGTTCGTAAGGTGCCGAAATTCCGGTGAAATCCTTAATCAGACCTGCTCTGGCGCGCTGATAAAGGCCCTTCGTGTCGCGTTGCTCGCAGCTCTCGAGAGAGGTGCTGATATGGATTTCCCGGAAAGCCTCATCGCCAATGATCAATCGGGCCATCTCACGGTCTTCGCGATAAGGGGAAATGAACGACGCAATGACGATAAGGCCGGCCGTGTTCATCAGCTTGGCGACTTCCGCAATGCGTCTGATGTTTTCCCGGCGATCATCCTGGGAAAACCCTAAATCCCTATTGAGTCCATGGCGGACATTGTCGCCATCCAGCACGAAGCAGATGTGGCCAGCCTGCAGTAGCTGTTTTTCCAGCTCGAAGGCCAATGTCGACTTTCCTGCCCCGCTCAGGCCCGTCATCCAGAGTGTCGTCGGCTTCTGGTGCAGTAGGACTGTTCGTTGTTGCGCATCGACTAGCGTGCTTTGCCAAACAATATGTTCCTGATTGCTGTCCATATTCATATCGGGTGTCGCTCAAGATGTGTGGCTGTAATCAATGTGAATAAGGTGCTTTAAGTGGCCGTAGACGGCAGGGCATCAAGGCCCTCTGGTTTTCCTCAAATCTTCCCGAGTAGGGTCGCCGCCAGAAGGCCAATGTTGCCAAATACTGTTTGCCGGTGCACGCCGGATCGGCCAGTTCCTATGAGCCTTGGCAGTAGTGGCGGCTTTCTCGCAACAGAAAACTTCGTCAGGACTCTTTCGTTAGGCGTTGCGGTGGTTGAAATTTCAACCACCGATTTGGTTGGCGCCAATACCGAAGAGCTGAGCAAACTCGTTAAGCATGGCGTGGCTTCAAGTAGGCAATTGATTGGTAACTGTCGGAATCGTTTTTCTCGATACCTGCCAGGGTCCACTCTTTCCAGTTGCGAACTATATATTCAGGTGAGATGGATGCGTCGCCATATGTGATCTCGCCGTCAATGGCTTCGCGTTTGTGTGGAACGAATGCATAGCCTTTGCTCAGGTGATCGCTCTTGAGTTTCTCAAGATCGATTTTGCCATGGTACTGATTGTGCAGATCCCAATATTCCGGGGGGCGGATGGTAACCACCAACAGACCGTCAGGAGCGATGGACTTGCGCAGGCAGGAAAGTACTGCCGTTGCGGTTCTTTCCGAAAGGTGGGTGAAAACTGAAAAAGAATAAATGAGGTCGAATTTATTCTCTGCGAACGGAATATCCTGCGGGATGTAGTCGCAAAGAGCTAAGTTGCCTTTGATGCCATGCTGCTGACACAAGCTGATCGATTGGTCCCAGGGGTCACAGCCAAACAGATTCTCGGGTGCGGTGAACGCGTACATCAGACGCATGATGCGGCCCCAGCCACAACCGTAATCCAATATCTGCTTGTCTTTAAGATCCTGGCCGGTGATGGTCTTGAAGTTTCTCGAGATCGAGTTGGCAAAGTCCACGGTCTGCGCCAGCAGATGTTCGCCGGCTGAACCTGTCCAGGAAATCTGCACCTCGTCAGCTGGCATCGAGGGCAGCGCAGCCTTAAGTTTCGAGTGTACATCCGGGATGTTGAGCAGCAACTTTCCTACGGCCTCGGCGGATGACTCCCTGAGTGCATCGAAAAGCGCCGTTGATCCGCCGTTATCGAGCCGGTCTTCTAGTTGCGTATAGAACGATGTGTTCACGTAGTACTTCCCCCGAGAGCGGATTGTTGTATTTATGTCGTCGCGTCAGAAAACTCGTAACTCAAGTTGGCCTGAACACCTTCGCTGCTGCGTACATGCAGCCCGGCAGCCACGGCGCTGACGGTCAGTGCACGTTCCAGCGCATGGGCGAAGGTGCCATCGATCTGCCCAGCCTCTATCTCGAAGTCCTGTTCATCCAGGGCCAGATTCAACAGTGGTTGGAGTGCCTTGAGGCTAGCAAAAAACATGGTTCCGGCTACGAAGGTGAGGTCTTTTAGTTCGCTCGGGCGCAGGCCCAATCGACAGGCCAGCTTCTCAACGGTGGCCGCATTCGAGCCCCAGTAGTAGTTCATGGGTACGACGTGGCCAGCAGGGCCGAGAATACCTAGTGTGGTATCTGCGCTGAAAGCCTCGATGGCATGCAGCATGGCGGGCTCGGTCAGCAGCTTATCGTACAGATCCCGCCGCCAGATATCGCCATCTACCCGGTGCGTGGATTTCTTGGTATGCACTTTGACGATGTGTTCAAAGCCATCCTGGATCAACTGCGGCAGGACTTTCATGAAAGGCAATACATCGCGCCCATGATTGTGCATTTCCTGCAGGGAATGCTCATGCGGGCAGTTTTCGAGGAGCTTGCCGATGGCCGCGCCGCGCCCGATTGGTGTGGTGATGTAGAGCTTTAACGTAACCCCCCGGATCGCATTGAGGTAATCGATGATTTCCTTGAACACATCCGGGTAGTAAGCGTGGATCACCACTGCCAGCTTCTTGTCGGGAGCCGGGCGGGTGGGGGCCAGTTGCAGGGATGCCCTCAAGCAGGCCATCCGGGTGGCTTCGAGGAAGCCATAGCCATGGCGCTGATCCGGTTCAAGGTGCGCACCTTCAGCCCACTCGTTCCAGGCATTGATGAATACCAGGCGCTCGTCCTTGTTGGGCTGCTGGCGCACGGTGTCCTGGATCGCGTTGAGCAGCCACTCCTGGTAACCGCGTGGCGAGCTGTTGATAAAGGACGTGCCGTGACTCTTGCGTCGCGCGGTGTTATCCCATGATGGACACACACCGCGGAACAGTTTGTAGGCGGGTTTGCCATAGTTGGCGCTGCGTTGCAGAAAGACCCTCCAGTCGTACACTTTTCCAGAAAACTCGTTGTTCAGAGGCGCGATCTTTTCCGTGACGTCAGGCGGAGTCGTATTGTTTGGTGGAAACTCGATGGCGGCGTCAAAGTCATACTTGCCGGGCGGCACCGACTCGAATGACTGGGTGTAGGCCAGGTAAATTTCGCCGACTCCATTCTCTCGACACCAGGTGCGCCAGAGTTTGGCTGTCTCTCTGGCATCAGGCAGCAGGCTGGGGCGATAAACGAGCAGCAGCGGTTTGCCGTCGATACGGATGTAGCGTTCATCGCGCAGGTATTTGGCTATGTAAGTAATGAAAGCCAGGTCGTCTTGCGCAGAGTGGTTCTGTCCGATGAGGATCTTGCTGTCCAGGCCATCCCAGCGCCGGCTCCAGTTTTCATTCGCCCAGCACAGACAGAAAGGAAGGTCCAGGTCGCGGTTTTGCAGGTATTGCTCGATCGGGTTTTCTAGCAGGCGCTTGCCGTCGAACCAATAGAAATAGAAGCAGAAACCACCTAAGCCGTAGAGCTTGGCCAGCTCGACTTGGCGGCGCTGGGTCTCAGGGTTTTCTAGGTTGTAGTAACCCAGATCACTCGGTACATGGGGCTGGTAGTGGTCCTGATACCAAGGTTGTGCGGGCTTGACGTTGCTCCACTCGGTAAAGCCTTCACCCCACCAGAGATCGTTCTCCGGGATCGCATGAAACTGCGGCAGATAGAAGGTGATCAACTGGGCTGGCAGCTCGGATGGCGCAGCGGCCAGGAGCTTTCTGACTGGCGCTATCGGTTCTTTGATCAGTTTAAGCGGCCGCTCATCGGCGGGCGGTGCGCTATTGGCTGCCGAGGTGCTGGCGCTGGAGCAGGCCCGCTGCCAATCCTGAAATGCCTTGGTGTGCTTCAGGGCGAAGCCGCAATTCTTGAATAGGCATGCCTTAATGCGCTGCTTCAAGCCTATCGAGCCCGGCAAGTTCCTCCACGCCAGGCGAGCGCTTTCCGAGAGCAGCGCGCGGACTAGGAGCGGGGGGTTACGGCGGTGCTTGCGCAGCCCGCGCAGTGGCCGGGTCAGCGACCAGGATTTGCTGGAAAGTATCAGCTTGAGCTGCTCGCGCAGCTCTTCCCGTTGTTGGATGCTGAGGAGCAGTTCGCTGGAAAGCTGGTGCTTGTCCTGCGTCGCCCTGTCGTGCATGGACCAAGCTTGCTGGCATTCTGCCTGGTTAGCCGCGAGCAGCGCCAACAGGTTGTCACGTTCGCTGCCGAGGATCCCATAGTCGAGTTTCTGCTTATCGGCGAGCTCTTCCAGGCGCCTGCGGTCCGCGTTCAGCAATTCAACTTCTTGAGTAAGCGGTTGCAGTGCTTCGAGGGCGTCGCGCAGGCGACTGCGGTCCGCGTTCAGCAATTCAACTTCTTGAGTAAGCGGTTGCAGTACCTCGAGGGTGTCGCGCAGGCGCCTGCAGTCCGCGTTCAGCAGGTCAACTTCACGAGTAAGCGGTTGCAGCGCTTCGAGGGCGTCGAGCAGGTGCGCGCAGTCGGCCTGGAAGCCGTGCGCGGTGGTATCGAGCGCATCGTTCGCAGCAGCGTGTAGAAGCCTGTGCAGCTTGTGCACCAGTTGCGGGACTTCGGCCAGGTTGCTCAATTGCGCTTCAGCAAAAATATTATGACGAAGCGTGGGTGTGAGGAATTCCAGGCTGAATTCCTCCAGGGCCCGCGGGTTCTCGCCTGGCGCGGGGAGATTGAAGGCTGCGGCGATTCGCGCGAGCTGCACATGCGGATTGTCTAGAACGCCATCGTAGTCGACGACCAGGCGCAGGCATGAATGGGTGTCGCGCAGCGCGTGCAGCATATGCTTGGCCCAGAGTAACTGGGCCTTGGCTTGGTACATGCTGTCGCGTTTGCGCAGTGAGGCGGCAACGCTCAGCGGATTGCGGAAGCTGATCAGGTAACGGATATCTAGGTTCAGCTGGGCAAAGATGTGCTGCCAGAAGGGCAGGAGCAACGAAGTGCGCGGATCTTTGAAGGCGAATAGACGGGTGTTCAGCAGCTTCTGTTCGAGGAGGCTGCGGGCCTCCTCCTGTTCCGCTTGAAACGCGGGTTGCAGCAGCTGCTGCGGTTCGATCGGCGAGAGCTGGTCCCAGGCTGAGCCGAGGCTGAGCAGAAGCCGTTCGTTGAAGGCGTGGATATCCAGGTCTTCGAAAAAGCCTTTCTCGTTGTTGTCTTCGGCGCCCGGCATGAGGTTGTCGCCCAGCTCCACTCCGAGGACCTCCAGCCCGCGGGTAATGGCACTGGTGCCGCTGCGATGCATGCCCAGCACGACCAGGACTTTTTTACGCTCAACGCTCATTTCTACCTCAGCCCACAGGCTTCTGCGGATGCTGAGCATCCCTTTCTTGTTATGTGTTGCGCTGCAACCAAGTGTCAGCTGGCTAAGGCCGCGCGGGCTGCGACTCGAGCTTTGCTGTTTTCATCACGAACAGCGATACGGATAGCTTCAAAGTATTGATCGATGATGTCATTCGGGTTGCCGCAGATGATGGATTTGCCCTTTTCGATCCACAGCACGCGGTCGCAGAGCTCGCGGATGGCCTCCATGCTGTGTGAGACCAGCACTACAGTCTTGTTGGACTGGATCTTGGACTTCATTGCCGCATGGGATTTGAGTTTGAAGCTTTGGTCGCCGACGCCGAGCACTTCGTCGATCAGCAAGATGTCGGGATCGGTGTGGATGGCTAGTGCGAAGCCGAGGCGAGCCCTCATCCCTGTCGAATAACTGCCTACGGGGCGCTCGAAAAAATCGCCCAATTCACTGAAGGCGCGAATTTCTTCCATTTTTTCTGTGATGGCCTTGAGGCTCAGGCCGAGCAACAAGCCACCGAAGATCACGTTCTCACGGCCAGACAATTCCGGCTTAAAGCCGACATTGAGGGCCAGCAAGCTGGCGGTCATGTGCGGGTGACGCCAGACGTGTCCACGGTTGGGGTCGATGATGCCGGCGATCATGCGCAGCAGGGTGCTTTTCCCTGCGCCATTGCTGCCAATCACGCCCAGGGTTTCGCCGGCACGCAAGGTGAAGCTGACATCGTTCAGCGCCCAGAAATTTTCGTATTGCAACAGCCCAGTGCGCTGCCGATAGGATATGCCGACATTGTAGGCATTCAGAATCACTCTGCCTGTCATGGAGAGTCTGTCCTCAGAGCATCAGTTTCGGGTAGAGCCGCTCGTTGCAGCGAAGGATCACGCTGGCGAGGATCAGCATGGGGGTGGCTACCAGCACAACGTAACCGAGTTGACCCCAGTCGGGCCACTGGTTGCTCAGCAGCACCGTGCGGTAGGACTCGATGATCAGCACCATCGGGTTGAGCTCAAAGGCGAAACGCATCGATTCGGGAACGCTGTCAGCACTGAAGAAAATACCGGACATGAACATCATCAGCATCAGCAGGTTGTCCACAACCTGTTTGAGATCCTGGGCGAAGGGGATGACGGCTGCGAGCAGCAGGCCCAGCGAAATGATCAGGAAAAGCTGGGACAATATGACGGGTAGCAGGCCAAACCAGTGCAGTG
Source organism: Pseudomonas sp. KH_027 (assembly GCF_057838565.1). NCBI lineage: Bacteria > Pseudomonadati > Pseudomonadota > Gammaproteobacteria > Pseudomonadales > Pseudomonadaceae > Pseudomonas > Pseudomonas sp. KH_027. Next base: position 2,944,299 of record NZ_CM174470.1, on the reverse strand, counting down.
AGGGTTGCTTGCCGGTGATCAGCAGAAAGGCTATCAGCAGTAACAGCACGATGATGAACTTGAAGGTGTTGCTGAAGATCTGGATCAGTGCGAACAGACTCTTGGGCACGTAGATCTGCTGGACCAGGCCGGAGTTCATCGAAATCGAAACACTTGCCTGGCGTACCGAACTGTCGAACCATTTCCAGGCGATCATGCCGCTCAGCAGAAAGGGCACGTAGCCGGGTCCCCCCTGGCGCAGGGCGAGGCCGAAAACGACGTAGAAGGTGGCCATGTACATGACCGGTTCGATGATCCACCAGAGAAAGCCGAGGAAGCGTCTGGCCACTTCAGTACGCAGATCGCTGTAAACCCCGTACAGCAAGATTTCTTTATAGTTCATCTAGTTGTTGGCCGGATTGAAATAGGTGCGTGATTTAAACACAATGCGTTCTCTTGTCATCACGTTGCCAGCAAAGTTAGGCTGTTGTCCGTTGAGCGGTGCACGGCAGCGTACATAACAATAATGAGGAAGTCATGCGTTTCATCCGGTCTTTAGTGGCTCGCGTCTTGCCCTCGGCTTCCCAGGCCGGTGTGCCTGTGATGGTGGTTGGCATGCACCGCAGCGGCACCAGTTTTCTGACGGGCTCCCTGCAACAGGCAGGTCTTGAGTTGGGCAAACACAGTGCCTGGAATCCGCACAATCTCAAAGGTAATCGTGAGAACCTCGATATCGTTGCGTTCAACGATGCCGTGCTGGCAGGGCGCGGGTATTCATGGGATAACCCGCCCACGCAGACGGTAAGCTGGAGCAGCGATGAGTTCCGCCAGGCGCGCGAGCTGATTGCCGGCTATGACGGTGTGCCGCGCTGGGGCTTCAAAGATCCGCGCACGTTGTTGCTGATCGAAGGGTGGCACAGGCTGTTGCCGGATTTGCGTTTCGTCGGAATTTTCCGTCATCCAACCGCCGTTGCCCAATCGCTGGAAGCCCGCGGCGGGATGCCCCAGGAGAAAGCCTTCGCCTTGTGGAAGGCCTACAACCTCTGCTTGCTCAAGCTGTATCGGCAAGTCAAGTTTCCGTTGCTGTGTTTTGATGATGACGAAGCGTTGTTGCACCGCAAGCTCGATGTGATCCTGCAGGAGTTGGGGCTCGATGCGCTGGCGGATGAGCGTTTCTTCAGTGCCGAGCTGAAGCATCACGAGCAGGTGCCCCAGGCCGTGCCGGAAGATCTCGAAGCCTTGTATCAAGAGCTGCGTGCTTGCGCCCGTTAATTCAGAGATTTCCCATGCCGTTATTTCGCCGAAAGCCCCGTCTGTCAGTGGTCCTGATCGTCTACAAGATGCCCGACCAGGCGGAAAAGACCCTCTACTCGCTCAGCCCCGCCTATCAGCAGGGCGTGCGCGAGCAGGATTACGAAGTGATAGTGGTGGAGAACCACTCGGATCGCCTGCTGGGAGCCGAACGGGCGACCCAGTACGCGAAGAATGTGCGCTATTTCCATCGTCACGAGACCCAGCGCTCGCCGGTGAATGCCATCAACTTCGGTGCCGCACAGGCACACGGCAGCCATGTCGCCATCATGATCGATGGGGCGCGGATGCTGACGCCGGGCGTGGTCCGGCTGGCGCTGGAAGCCTTCCAGATGGCTCCGCAGGCAGCGGTTTCCGCGCCGGGCTATCACATTGGCCACAAGCTCCAGCAGGTCGCCGTCAACGAGGGTTACAACGAGGAAGCCGAAGCCGCTCTGCTGCAGAGCATCGAGTGGCCGAAGGATGGTTACCGGCTCTATGACATCGCCGTGTTGAGCGGCTCCTGCCAGGGCGGGTTTTTCCAGTCCAATTACGAGAGCAACTTCATCGCCATGTCGATGAAGAAGTGGAAGACGCTGGGTGGGGTCGACTCGCGATACGACGATTTTGGTGGCGGCAATGCCAATCTCGATCTCTACAAGCGCCTGCTCGAATATCCCGACACTCCCTATTATCTGCTGTTTGGTGAGGGCTCCTTCCACCAGTTCCATGGTGGGGTGACTACCGGAACCCTGAAGGCCGAGCGCGATGTGATCTACAAGGCGCTGGATGATCAGGATCGCGCCCTGCGCGGCGATAATCGGGCCGCGCCGAATGTGCGTCCGATTCTGCTGGGCAGCCCACACCCCAGTGTCTACCGCTTCGTGCGCCTCTCGCTGGAAAGGGTAGGGGTTTAGTGAGTACGCCCTTGCTTTCCATCATCGTCATCGCCTATGACATGCCGCGTCAGGCGTTGAATACGTTGATCAGCCTCAGCCCTGCCTATCAGGAGGGCGTGGAGGCTGATGACTACGAAGTGATAGTGGTCGAAAACCGTTCGGGGCGGAACATGGATGCCGAGGCCATTGCGGCATTGCCGGGCAACTTCCGCTATTTCCTGCGCGATGAGCCCGGCGTGTCGCCGGCTGCGGCGATCAATTTCGGCTTCACCCAGGCGCGTGGCCGTTTCATCGGCCTGATGATCGACGGCGCCCGCATGGTAACCCCGGGCGTGGTGCGTTATGCCTTGATGGCATTCCGGGTCACGCCGGATGCGATGGTGGTGGTTCCTGGCTACCACTTGGGGGAGAACGAGCAGCAGTTCCACCTCACCCATGAATATTCCGAGGAGAAGGAGCAGGTCCTGCTCGACGAGATCGACTGGCAGCACAACGGCTATCGGCTATTCGACATCTCCTGCCTGAGCGGCGCCAACCCCAACGGCATCTTCCACCCTTTCATGGAGTGCAACTGCCTGTTCTTGTCGGCGGACATCTTCCGAGACATTGGCCAGGCCGACGAGCGCTTCAACCTTTCCGGTGGCGGAGCGTTGAACCTTTACCTCTACCGCCTGGTGGCGCTGCACCCGCGCACCGAGCCTTATGTACTTGCCGGCGAGGGGTCCTTCCATCAGTTACATGGTGGCGTCACCACCTCGGAGAGCGGCGATCGCGAGCGTATTCTCGAACGCCAGCGCGTCCAGCTCTCCGAACTGCTCGGCTATCCCTATACCTCGCCAACGGTCGAGCCGATTTTGTTCGGTAAGATTCGTCAGCCTGCCATGCGTTACCTGAGGCAGTCGGTGGAGCGCGGTAGTGAGCGGCTGGCGCGCTTCGCCCGGCAGAGCGGCGACCCTTATGCCGACGACACGCAGAAGAAGCTTGCCCTCACGGAGGGGTTGTGAGGGCAGTTGAGCGAATTGCGGGTCTCGATGGCTTGCGCGGCGTAGCCATTCTATTGGTTGCGCTCTATCACATCTGGACGTGTATCAGCGGTCAGAAACAGATGCCGGAAGGCTCTTTACTGTCTTTCCTGTATGCCGGAAACACGGGTGTCACGCTGTTTTTCGTGCTCAGTGGCTTTCTGGTCAGCCGTCCATTCATCAAGAGATTGGAGCGGGGCGAGACGTATTCGTTGAGGGAGTACGTTGTACAGCGCGCTCTGCGGATACTCCCGCCTTACTACACGGTTGGCCTGATCGGTGTGCTTTGCATGCAGCAGTTCGACCAACTGTTGCCCATGTTGCTGCTCTGCGCCAATGGCTACGATCTGGGTGCTTTCAGCGCGGTCTGGTGGAGTTTGGCGACAGAAATCCAGTTCTACGCATTGGTACCCCTCTTGTTCTTCATGGCGCTACACCCCCGCAACGCTCCACTCTTGCTGCTGGTCGCGTTGTCGGCCATAGCGGTATATCTGGCGGTGATCTTCAAATTGATCGGCGCACCAGGGAATGCGGGCTTCGAGTTGAAGTACCAATTGATCCTATCGGTCATTGGGCAACTGCCGGCCTTCATGGTGGGGCTTTTCCTGAGTTTCGCCCATCGCCGTTGGCCTGGCCTGGCCGTCGGATCCTGGGTAAGTCGCATTTGCCTGCTCGGGTTGCTGGCTTTGCTCGGATGGGTGCTGCTACCTGCCGCCAGGATGGGGCCGGAAATATACATATGGAACAGCCCTTGGTATGTATTGCCCGAGGCGCTTATCTGGGGCGCAGTGGTCTGGGTGATGCTGCGTCGGGAGCCAGGCGTCTTCAGCATGCTGGACAACCGATTGACTCGCTATTTCGGTCGAGTCTCTTTCTCTTTGTATCTCGTCCACATGCCGGTGATCCAGCTTGTGCAGAATGTTGGAGAGTTCACCAGCATCTGGGCTGCGCTGCTCTTGGCTTTTGCAGTGTCGCTGGTGTTGGCCCAGTTGCTTTACTGGCTGGTAGAAAGACCCTCTCTGGCCCTAAAAATCAATCTATCGCAACCGCAAACACTGCAGGGAATACAAGTATGAGCCATGTATACATGCCGCCCTCGATCCGCCATTTCGAACCCCTGCACATGGTGTTCAGTACCTGGGTCGATCACCTTGCTTTCGGTTATGACCTGGTAACCGCGATTCGCCCGAAAATGCTGGTCGAACTGGGTACGCACAAGGGATTGTCCTATTTCACCTTTTGCCAGGCCATGAAGGAGAACGAGATCGATGGCCTGTGCTACGCGGTGGACACCTTCGAAGGTGACGAGCACACCGACAAGTACGACGAGACGGTATTCAACGCGGTGAACAACCATAACCGTCAGAACTATCACGGTTTCTCCTATCTGATGCGGATGTTCTTCAATGATGCCTTGCGGCATTTCAGCGAAGACAGCATCGATCTGCTGCATGTCGATGGCTTTCATACTTATGAAGCGGTCAGCGAGGATTTCGCCAGCTGGTATCCGAAAGTTAAGCCAGGCGGCATCATCATCTTCCACGATGTGGCGGCCCGCCTGCAGGATTTCGGCGCCTGGAGGTTCTGGGACGAAATTCGTGGCCAGCATGAGACCTTTACCTTTAATCACGGTTTCGGCCTTGGCGTTCTGAGAAAGGCCGGTGGTGATCGTAGCCAGGACTCCGCGCTGCTCAAGTTGCTGTTCGAGAACCAGACGGAGGACTCATCCGCCACGTTGCGCGCCTTCTATGTGCATGCCAGCAAGCACCTGGAGAACATGCGCAAGATCAAGCGCCTGACCCCAGCACCGAAAGTGGCCAGTCAGCCGGAATGAGTCGTGCCGAGCGACCTGCAGGGCTGCGTATTGCGGCGCGGTTCATTCCCGAGTTGGAGTCTCTGCGCGGTTGGGCCATCCTTCTGGTTATCGCGTTCCATTACTTCGGAATACTTACCAGGGGCCAACAGAGCACGATCGCGGACGCCCCTTTCTTGGTGAAGATAGCGGCCGCCGGCAATACCGGTGTCACTCTGTTCTTCGTACTCAGCGGCTTCCTGTTGGTCCAGCCTTTTATTGCTGCGTTACAGAAGGGAGAGCAGGTCAGCATTCGGCGTTTCTACTGGGCACGGCTGCTACGTATTGTTCCGCTGTATTACACGGCGGTGCTGATTGCCTGGCTGGTTAGTCCGGATATGGCGGCATTGAAAGCGCTGGCGTTCATTCCAGTTGGCTTCCAGATGTTTCCTTTCAGTGTGCCCTGGTGGTCACTCTGTACCGAGATGCAGTTTTATCTGGTGTTGCCCTGGATAATGTTTGCGTTGCAATACAAGGTGGGTCGCTACGCTATGGTTTCGGCTGGCCTCGGTTGGCTCTGCCTGCATGTGTACTATTTCCACCAGCCGGGTTGGCTGACGAATATCCAGACGTTGTGGCTGCAGCCTTCTATCTTCGGGCGTGGTGTTGCCTTCCTGATCGGCGGGTTCTGCGCCTGGTTGTATGGCAGTCGTCACTACGCGCGCTTTGTGGCCTCGCCCAAGGCCGTTCTGCTGAGCTACCTGCTTTTGCTCTGGGCGTTGCTCGAGTTGTTCCAGTGGTACTCCGTCATGGGGCAGCAGCCCGCCCTCATGGCGATGCCGCTGTACCATGACCTGGAAGCCTTGTTGTGGGGAGGACTGCTGCTCTGTGTTCCCAGCCTGACGGGGTGGGTCAAGCGAGTGTTCATCAACCCGCTACTGAATCATTTCGGCACCATCTCCTATTCGCTGTATCTGGTGCACATACCTATCCAGTTCTATCTCATATATCCAATCACGGCTGCAGCACAGGGGCCTGTGGACTACATGGACATGAAAACCATCGCAGCACTGGTTGCCAGTTTCCTATTGTCCTGGCTGCTGGCAGTGCTCTGCTACCGGTTAATCGAAAAGCCATTCCTCAAGCTCAAAGCCCATCTTCCGGTATTTACCGATAGGTTCCGGGTAAATCCTGCCAGTGCGTAGCGAAGCCTGGCTCTGCTTCACCTTCCGGACGTCCGTTGGTGTAGTAATAGAGGGCCAGGGATTTGCGGTAGACCGTTTCGGGGCAGTTGAGCGGTTGTGGATGCCCGTGAAACGAGGTCGCGGTGGTGGTGAATACGACGCAGCGATTGAGGATCGGTGAAATTTTCAGGGGCGGCCCTTGCATGTGCTGATCCCAAAGCTGCAGATGACCGCCGTATTCTTCCTGCCAGTCTTCATTTAGATAAAGTAGAAAGTTCAGGCGGCGATCCAGGCCAAAGTCGCGATGGGTGGCGAAGTCGGCATGCACCTTGAGGAAGCCACCGCGACTGATCTGATGAATTCCGGCACCGCGCAGATTGGGATCGGGAAGCAGGTTGTCGATCCCGCTCAGTTTCGCCATGAAGTCGAGAAAGTAGTGGGAGTTCAGTTCCCAGATCAATTGTCGGTAGGTGGGCGGCATGCGCAGCGGATCGCGAATGTTGCGCTTTTCCTTTTGTACGTACTCGCCAGTGGCCTTGTCGCGATGGGTCGCGTCGTTCCAGAAGGTCGAGGACTGGTCGTACGGGTACTCGGCCAGCAGGGCTTGCACCGTTGTTTCGGGCAGGAAGTTGTCGATCACTATATGCGCGAAAGGCTGGTTTTCCCTGTAGTGGCGGCCCAGTTGCGCCACGGAGTCTTGCAATACCGCATAGTCGATCAGCAGCCCGGAGTTATCTGTTTCGGCAATTTGATTGTTTGGCAGCTTCGGGAATAATGCGTCACTCATTTGCCAAGGATCCTGTACATGTCGGTTTCCTCTAGTCATAGAAGAATATTGGGTGTGGGGCTGCTGCTAGTCATAGCCATTGTGTTGGGATTCATGGGTTGGGGCAATGTCGCCGAGCAGCCTCCAAGACCGAATATTCTATTTATCCTGGCGGATGACCTGGGCGTTAACGATATCGGCTCATGGGGGGATGGTGTAGCGTCGACGCCCACCTTGGATGAGCTGAGCCAGCAGGCGATTCGTTTTCGCCGACACTATACGGATAGTACTTGCTCCGTCAGCCGGGCTGCGCTGCTGAGCGGGCGTGCGCCAGTGAGCATTGGCTTCGAACCGGATGGCCTGGGGCTCTCCCCGGATCTGCCGAACCTGCCGAAGTCTCTCAAGGCTCTGGGGTACCGGACTCACCATATCGGCAAGTGGCATGTCGGCGAGGCGATGGAATATCCCGATGTCTGGCCCTACCGGCAGGGCTTCGATGACTGGTTCGGAATGTTCAATCATTTTGTCCTGCGTGGCCCGGACGCGAGTGGCCAACTGATCCGCCGACCGCCGACCTATTACAATCCCTGGCTGCAGGAAAATGCCGGCCCGCCCCAGCAATATCAGGGCCATCTGGACGACATCCTGACGGAGCGGGCGATTTCCCTCATCCAACAGCCGCAGGGGCGTGAGCCCTGGTTCATCAACCTGTGGCTATTGGCACCACACCATCCCTTCGAGCCTTCGGAGACCTTCAAACAACAGTTTCCCGATACCCCGCAAGGTCGCTATCTGGCCCTGCTGAAGCAGCTGGATCACAACGTCGGGCGAGTGTTGAAGGCACTCAAGGAGTCGGGTCAGTGGGATAACACCATCGTGGTGTTCGGCAGCGATAACGGCAGCCCGAATCTGACGCGAAACAGCAACTACCCGTTGGAAGGTGTCAAAGCGTCTTATCTGGAGGGGGGGGTGCGTACCCCGTTGCTGGTGCGCTGGCCTGGGCACCGCGCGAATGTGGATATTCAGGCCATCACCCATATCACGGACCTCTACCCGACCCTGATCAGCATGGTTCAGAGTGACGTGCCAGAAGGTCTGAGCGGGCTGAATCTGACCGGGCTGATGGACGCTGGCGAGCAACTGGCTGATCGCCAGCTGTATTGGGCGATGGATGTGAAGGATAGGGGCATGGCCTATGCCGGACATCTACCCGGCCATGGGATTTTTTATCGTGACCTGTATGCGCGCCTGGAGAGCTCGTCCATGACTGGGGCGCTGGTGCCCAATTCAACCCTGGGGCCATGGCGTAGCGAGTTTTCCCTGGAGCAAGCCTCACAGCTCATCCGCGCCTGGGAACAGCGGGTCCGGCCTGTACCGCTGCAATGGCACCCGGCGACAGCATCGAGCGCGGCTTTTGTCAGTGGTCGCGACTATCAGCGGACTCCGGCATTCGGTTCCTACTCCCTGGGGGTGGGGCTCGAGCCCGCCGGCAGCACGATAAGCGATCAGACTATTCTCGAGCAGAAAGGGGTGTGGAAGATTGCCCTGGATAGCGAAGGCCAAGTCCAGGTAACACACGGTGCGACTCGTTTGGCCGGTCCGGTCCTCAAGTTCAGGCGCGGCTGCAACAGTCTGGTGGCCAGTTTGAATATCAAACCGGGGACGGCTTTCCCATTCGCCAGTAAGGTCGCGAGTATTTTTGCGCTCTATCTGAATGGGGAGCAGGTCCTTGGTAGCGAAGAGCTTATGCAACGTCCCGCTGTGCCGGCTGCCTTGAGTCAGCCCACGATTCTCGGGCGTGGCGCGGATGGTAGCGCCCCCTTCATGGGTACCGTCGGCAAGCCAGTCATTGTCGGCAAGTATCTATTGCCCATGCAGGAGGGGTACAACCTCGACGACATGCAAGAGGCCGTGTGTTCCGACTCCCGTCGAGCGCTGGCCGCCGGGGGCGAAGCTGAGTGACGGGGCACGCGGCTTGTACCTGACAGGTAACAAGGCGCCAGGTTGAAACCGGTGTGGCAATGCTGAAGGGGGAAAGTGGCGGGAGGCCTGACGCTGCGGGTGATGCTCTAGAGGAGTGTCTGTACCTATGCCAAAGCGCAATTCAACCACCCCGCGCGTTCTGGCCGAGCTGCTGGACAGCCTGTGTATGAGTGCGGGCTAAGAATAATAATGCAGTCCATTAAGGGGTCCTCTTCCATGTCTTACCGCGAGAATCTGCCGCAGTGCGAGTCGGTACGTGGAATCGCCATCCTGTTGGTGTTCTGCTTTCACTATTTCGGTGACCTCCGAGGGTACTTGCCCTACCCGGAAATGCCTACGGGCATGGGGTTATTCTTCGGTGGGAATACGGGCGTCACCTTGTTCTTCGTTCTTAGTGGCTTTCTCCTGACGCGCCCTTTCATCCTGGGTGCGCCCTTGCAGGTGAGGAGTTTCCTGTCTCGCCGCGCCTTGCGCATCCTGCCGATGTTCTATGTTTCTATCCTGCTGGGCGGGTTCTTGACCGGTCAATGGGGGGCGGTGTTCAAGTCGCTATTCTTCTACGACATCGGCCTGACGACGCTCTGGCCGATGGGTTCGGTCTGGTGGAGTCTGGTGGTGGAGGTGCAGTTCTACCTGCTCCTGCCGCTGTTAGTGTGGCTGGCCGACCGACCGAACTGGCGTCTGTTGCTGTGGCCATTGTTAGCGGGTGCCCTGTACCTTTACCTGCAAATTCGCAATGCGCCGATGGACACTGCCTGGCCCGGGTTGCGGGATAGCATCCTGGGACGCTGGCCGGTGTTCTTGACCGGCGCAGGCTTGGCCTTGGCCCAGGTGAGGTTTGGTGCGCGCTTGCACATACAGGAGGGGCGCCGGCCCTGGCCCTGGCTCGGGCTGCTGCTGGTCCTGATCGCGATCAGCGCGCTGGTGCTGCTCTGCGATCACCGTCTGCGCGTGTACGGAATGCTCGCCCACGTACTCTGGTATGACCATTACGTCTTCGAGGGGCTTGCCTGGGCCTTGTTCGTTTTTGTCTTGCTGAATTTCCGCTTCCCTGGCTATCGGCTGTTCGTCAATCCGTTGCTGCATCATTTGGGTCAGTGGTCCTACTCGCTCTATCTGCTGCACAGTGCCGTGCTGTTCTTCGCGTTGAAGCACAACCCGCTTCTGCCGGCGGGCTGGTTGCCCAGCGGCAACATCCAGGTCGCGCTGACCGGTGCAACGCTGCTGCTCATTGCCACCGCGTTGTCGGCGCTGACTTATCGCTATATCGAGCAACCGTTCCTCCGCCTCAAACCGCGCTGGTCATCACCGATGCAGCGTACTGGAGCCTTGGCCAACTGAGATCCGGCTCCCGCATCGATCTTGGCGTTTGCGCTTCCACGCGGCGAAAAAGCCACGTCTGCGTTGCCGGCTGCGCAAGAAGGCCTGCCCCAGCGTTGCCGCACCTCGCCATAGCCCAGCAATGGCTCGTCGCCACGCCTTGTCTCGGACCCCAGGCATCCGAGCTTGAATTAACCAACTCGCCGTACAGGTCCCTAGAGACTTTTTTATAACCGCCGCAGGGGCGTCGTCGGCTTTGATTCGAGGGCCGCCTGCCGCACCGAGCGGCGAGCGGCCTGCACCAGCCAGCAGGCGAGAATAAAGGGCGCGGTCAGCGCCGACAGCCCCAGGGCCGCAAAGCCCGGTTGCAGGAGCAGCGCCAGCACGATGCCGAGCAAGGGCGCCCAAGGTTGTCGATGGTTCTGGCTGAGGGCGATGGCGACCAGGGCGGCGTTGTAACCGTAAAGCCCGGCCAATGCGGTTGGCAGCGGCCAGCCCTGCAGCAGGGCCAGGCCCAGCCCGGCAGCGGAGCCGAACAGTGCCCAGCAGGCGGCGCGGCGGCTGGCCACGAGCAAGCCGGCAAACAGAATCAGGCCCGCCAACGGTTGGTCGAGAAATATCACTTGGCCCAGGCCGCGAGCGACGGCGGCGCAGAGGGTCAGCCAGTCGATACTCAGTGCCGGGTTGTTGACTGCAACTGCGGGCGTCAACTGCAAGGGGCTGGCGATTGCCAGCAGCAACCAGCTCAGCACCACAAAGGGCGAGGTGTAGGCGGCTAGCCATTGGCGCTGACGCGAACGCTGCAATAGAAAATTCAGCAGCATGGCGGAAATCCCGCCGCTGGCGATGATCAGCAGTGGCAGCAGCGGCGACCAGGCGAATGTATAGCAGAGCAACAAACCCAGCAGTACGCCGTTGTAGCTGTACAGCCCGGCCTCGATATCGTCTTCGGCATATTGCCGCTGCCGCGCCGTCAGCACCCCGGCATAACCGCCGAGCACGGCGCCGCCGAGCAACTGCGGGGCCGTCAGGAAAATCGCCAGCAGGCAAAGCAGCCCGAACAACGGCTGCCGTTGCAGGAAAATCTGGCTACAGCCATTGAGCAGGGCTCGGGGCTGGCAAAGGGTTCGAGCGGGCAGCCTGGGGTTGAACATGTCGGCAGTCGTTGGATAAAAAGCAGGCGCCAGGTGAGGGAACACCAAGCGCCTGGAAACTGGCAAAGCCAGATGGGATGGGTTGATCGACGCCTCGCCCGCAATGGGCGAGGCGTTGTTTCAGTGCAGCGTTTCGATGCGCAGGGTGTTGGTCGTGCCCGGTTGGCCGAATGGCACGCCGGCGGTGATCACCACGGTGTCGCCGCGCTGCGCCATGTTCTGCGCCTGGGCGATTTCCAGGGCGGTGCTGGTGATCTCTTCGACCTTGTTCAGTCGTTCATTGACCACCGAGTAGATGCCCCAGGCGACGGTCAAGCGCCGCGCCGTTTGGATATTCGGTGTCAGGCTGAGGATTGGCGCCTTCGGCCGTTCACGCGAGGCGCGCAGGCTGGAGCTGCCGGACTCGGTGTAGTTGACCAGCGCTGTCACCGGCAGAATGCCGCTGATACGACGGATCGCACAGCTGATGGCATCGGAGGCGGTCGCCTCGGCTTGCGGGCGGCTGACGTCGAGCTGGGCCTGGAAGTCCGGGCCGTTTTCCACCTGGCGGATGATCTTGCTCATCATGCTCACGGCTTCCAGCGGGTAGTCGCCGGAGGCGGTTTCAGCCGACAGCATCACCGCGTCGGTGCCTTCGGCCACGGCGTTGGCCACGTCCGTGACCTCGGCGCGCGTCGGTGCGGGCGAGAAGCGCATGGATTCGAGCATCTGTGTGGCGACCACCACCGGCTTACCGAGCTGGCGGCAGGTGCGGATGATGTCTTTCTGGATGCGCGGCACGTTTTCCGCCGGCACTTCCACACCCAGGTCGCCTCGGGCCACCATGATCGCGTCGCAGAGCTTGGCGATTTCTTCCAGATGCTGCACGGCCGAGGGTTTCTCGATCTTGGCCATGAGGAAGGCTTTACCCTGGATCAGTTCGCGGGCTTCGATGATGTCTTCCGGGCGCTGCACGAATGACAGCGCGACCCAGTCGACGCCCAGCGCCAGGCCGAAGGCCAGGTCGATGCGGTCTTTTGGGGTCAGTGGGCTCAGTTGCAGCACGGCTTCCGGCACGTTGACGCCTTTGCGGTCGGACAACTCACCGCCGGCAATCACCAGGGTGTCGACGCCGTCGGCCTGTTTGGCGGTCACTTGCAGGCGCAGGCGGCCGTCGTCCAGCAGCAGGTTCATGCCGGGTTGCAGGGCTTCGATGATTTCCGGGTGCGGCAGGTTAGCCCGTTGCGCCGTGCCCGGCGTGCTGTCCAGGTCGAGGCGAAAAGCCTGGCCGCGCTCCAGGTTGACCTTACCTTCGGCAAAGCGGCCGACGCGCAGTTTTGGCCCTTGCAGGTCCATCAGGATGCCGATCGGGTAGTTCAGCTGCTTCTCCACTTCGCGCACCCAGCCAAAGCGCTCGGCGTGGTCGGTGTGCTCGCCGTGGCTGAAGTTCAGGCGGAACAGGTTGACGCCGGCTTCTACCAGTTGGCGGATGTCGTCGATGCCCTTGACCGCTGGACCCAGGGTGGCGAGGATTTTTACTTTCTTATCAGGCGTCATTTGGCGGGGCACTCCAGAATCAAGATGGCACGGAAATCGTTGACGTTGGTACGCGTCGGCCCGGTGACGAGCAGGTCGTCGAGGGCGGCGAAGTAGCCATAGCCATTGTTGTTATCCAGTTCGTCACTGGCGCTGAGGCCCTGGCGGGCGGCGCGGGCATAACTGTCGGGGCTCATCAACGCGCCGGCGTTGTCTTCCGAGCCGTCGATACCGTCGGTGTCGCCGGCCAGGGCGTAGACGCCGGGCAGGCCTTTCAGGCTGTCGGTCAGGCTCAGTAGAAACTCCGCATTGCGCCCACCGCGCCCCTCGCCGCGCACGGTGACGGTGGTTTCGCCACCGGAGAGGATCACGCAGGGCGCTTTGAGCGGCTGGCCGTGCAGGACGATCTGCCGCGCGATACCGGCGTGGACCTTGGCCACCTCGCGGGCTTCGCCTTCCAGGTCACCGAGAATCAGCGGCGTGAAACCGGCTTCCAGGGCTTTGGCGGCGGCTGCGTCCAACGATTGCTGCGGGGTGGCGATAAGCTGGAAATGGCTGCGGGTCAGGCACGGGTCGCCCGGCTTGACCGTTTCCGAGCGCGGGTTCTGTAACCAGGCACGCACATGGGCCGGGATCTCGATGGCGTAGCGGCTGAGTATCGCCAGGGCTTCGACCGAGGTGGTCGGGTCGGCGACGGTGGGGCCAGAGGCGATCACCGTTGGTTCGTCACCCGGTACATCGGAAATCGCGTAGGTGTAGACGCTGGCTGGCCAGCAGGCCTTGGCCAAACGGCCACCCTTGATTGCCGAGAGGTGCTTACGCACGCAGTTCATTTCGCCGATGCTGGCGCCGGATTTGAGCAGGGCTTTGTTGATCGCCTGCTTGTCCTTGAGGGTGATGCCCTCTGCCGGCAACGCCAGCAGCGAAGAGCCGCCGCCGGAGAGCAGAAAGATCACCCGGTCGCTTTCACTGAGGCCGCTGACCAGTTGCAGCACCCGTTGGGCCACCGCCAGCCCGGCGGCATCCGGCACCGGGTGCGCGGCTTCGACCACTTCGATTTTCGCGCAGTGGGCGCCATGGCCGTAGCGGGTGACCACCAGGCCGGAAATTTCGCCCTGCCACTGCGCTTCGATCACTTCGGCCATGGCCGCCGCGGCTTTGCCGGCGCCGATGACGATGACCCGACCGCTGCGGTCGGCCGGCAGGTGGTCGGCCAGCACCTGACGCGGGTGCGCAGCGTCGATGGCGGTGGCGAACAGGTCGCGCAACAGGCTTTGTGGGTCGATAGGCATGGCAGGGCTCCTGAGTTCTTGTTGTGCTGCTGGGCCGATTGCAGTCCGCAGCCGCTGTGGAGTACAGCGGCTCGGGACTGGAATCGACCAACCCGGCAAGCAGGCCGTGACACCGTTTGCCGGGAGGTCGAAAGGGTGCCCTCTCCCCGTAAAACCCCGTGGGAGGCGCTTCAGCGGCGACGCGACGGTCGCGGCTAAAGCCCCTCCCACAGCCCATTGGGGAGAGGGGTGGGCTTACTCTTCGCGGATCGAAAAGTTGGCCATATGTTCCAGGCCCTTGATCAGCGCCGAGTGGTCCCAGTTGCTACCGCCGATGGCCGCGCACGTGCTGAACACCTGCTGGGCGTTGGCGGTGTTGGGCAGGTTCAGGCCCAATTCGCGGGCGCCGGCCAGGGCCAGGTTGAGATCCTTCTGGTGCAGGCTGATGCGGAAGCCCGGGTCGAAAGTGCCTTTGATCATACGCTCGCCATGCACTTCGAGAATCTTCGAGCCGGCGAAGCCACCCATCAGCGCTTCACGCACCTTGGCCGGATCGGCGCCGTTCTTGGCGGCGAACAGCAACGCTTCGGCCACCGCCTGAATATTCAGGGCGACGATGATCTGGTTGGCCACCTTGGCGGTCTGGCCGTCGCCATTGCCGCCGACGCGGGTGATGTTCTTGCCCATGGACTGGAACAGCGGCAGGGCGCGCTCGAAGGCATTCGGGCAACCACCGATCATGATGCTCAGAGTCGCAGCCTTGGCGCCCACTTCGCCACCGGATACCGGTGCGTCGAGGTAGGCGGCGCCGGTGGCCTTGATCTTCTCGGCGAAGACTTTGGTCGCAGTCGGCGAGATCGAACTCATGTCGATCACGACTTTGCCGGCGCCAACGCCTTCGACTACACCGTCCTTACGGAACAGCACGTCTTCAACCTGCGGCGTATCCGGCACCATGATGATGATGAACTCGGCTTCCTGGGCCACTTCGCGCGGGTTGGCCAGGCCGATGCCGTTGTTGCCCAGCAGGTCGGCCGGTGCTTTGTCGAAATGTTCCGAGAAGAACAGGGTGTGCCCGGCTTTTTGCAGGTTCTGAGCCATGGGCTTGCCCATGATGCCGGTGCCGATAAATCCGATTTTAGCCATGAGGGTGCTCCTTAAATGGCGTTATGGGTTTTCAGCCAGCCGAGGCCAGCAACGGTGGTAGTAGCCGGCTTGTATTCACAGCCGATCCAGCCCTGGTAGCCAATGCGGTCCAGGTGCTCGAAGAGGAAGCGGTAGTTGATCTCGCCAGTGCCCGGCTCGTTGCGGCCCGGGTTGTCGGCCAGTTGTATGTGGTTGATCAGCGCCAGGTTGCCTTCCATGGTGCGGGCCAGATCGCCCTCCATGATTTGCATGTGGTAGATGTCGTATTGCAGGTACAGGTTGGCGTTGCCGACCTTCTCGCGAATAGCCAGCGCCTGCTTCGTGGTGTTCAGGTAGAAGCCTGGGATGTCGCGGGTGTTGATCATTTCCATGACCAGCTTGATGTCCGCAGACGCCAGCTTCTCTGCCGCGTACTTGAGGTTGTCGACAAAGGTTTGCTCGACGCTGGCGCAGTCCAAACCTTGCGGGCGGATGCCGGCCAGGCAGTTGATCTGCTTGTTGCCCAGCACGTTGGCGTAGGCGATGGCCTGGTCGACGCCGGCGCGGAACTCGGCCACACGGTCCGGGTGGCAGGCGATGCCGCGCTCACCCTTGGCCCAGTCACCGGCGGGCAGGTTGAACAGCACCTGGGTCAGGCCATTGGCGTCCAGGCGCGCCTTGATTTCCTCGGCGCTGAAGTCATAGGGGAACAGGTATTCGACGCCGCTGAAGCCGGCTTGGGCGGCAGCGTCGAAACGGTCCAGGAAGTTCACTTCGGTGAACAGCATGGACAGGTTGGCAGCGAAACGGGGCATAAGAACTCTCCTCGGTTAACACCCCTCTCCCGGCCTTATTTCAGGTAGAGGGGGAGAGGGGCCGGGGGAGAGGGTAAATGCAAAAGCCCCTCTCCCTAACCCTCTCCCATAAGCGGGAGAGGGGATGGTTGCGCATCAGTCCAGCATCGAAATGGCCGTCGGTGCATCGGCACCGGTCAGCGCCAGGTCTTCGAACTCGTTGACCGCATTGATCTCGGTGCCCATGGAGATGTTGGTCACCCGCTCCAGAATGATTTCCACCATCACCGGTACCCGATGCTGTTTCATCAGTTCCTGCGCCTGGCGCAGGGCCGGCTGGATCTCGCTCGGCTCGAACACGCGGATCGCCTTGCAACCCAGGCCTTCCACTACAGCGACATGATCAACGCCGTAGCCATTCAGCTCCGGCGCGTTGATGTTGTCGAACGCCAGCTGTACGCAGTAATCCATCTCGAAACCGCGCTGCGCCTGACGGATCAGGCCGAGGTAGGAGTTGTTTACCACGACATGGATGTAGGGCAGGTTGAACTGTGCGCCGACAGCCAACTCTTCGATCATGAACTGGAAGTCGTAGTCGCCGGACAGCGCCACCACGTTGCGGGTCGGATCAGCCTTGACCACGCCCAGCGCCGCCGGAATGGTCCAGCCCAATGGGCCGGCCTGGCCGCAGTTGATCCAGTGGCGCGGCTTGTAGACGTGCAGGAACTGCGCGCCGGCAATCTGCGACAAGCCGATGGTGCTGACGTAGCAGGTGTCCTGGCCGAACACCGCGTTCATCTCTTCGTAAACGCGTTGCGGCTTGACCGGCACGTTGTCGAAGTGAGTCTTGCGTTGCAGGCTGCGCTTGCGTTGCTGGCAGGCATCCAACCAGGCGCCACGGTTCTTCAGTTTGCCGGCGGCGTGCCACTCGCGGGCGACGGTGAGGAACATGTCCAGCGCGGCGCCGGCATCGGAGACAATACCCAGGTCCGGGTTGAATACGCGGCCAATCTGCGTCGGCTCGATGTCGACGTGGATGAAGCGACGGCCTGCGGTGTAGACATCGACCGAACCCGTGTGGCGGTTAGCCCAACGGTTGCCGATGCCCAGTACCAGGTCGGATTCCAGCAGGGTGGCGTTGCCGTAGCGGTGCGAGGTTTGCAGGCCGACCATGCCGACCATCAAGGCGTGGTCATCCGGGATCGTGCCCCAGCCCATCAGGGTCGGTACCACCGGTACGCCAACCAGCTCGGCGAACTCCACCAGCTTGGCGCTGGCGTCGGCGTTGATCACGCCGCCACCGGAAACGATCAGCGGGCGCTCGGCTTCGTTGAGCATTGCCAAGGCTTTTTCGATCTGGGTGCGGTTAGCGGCGGGCTTGGCCAGCGGCAACGGTTGGTAGGCGTCGATATCGAATTCGATCTCGGCCATCTGCACGTCGAACGGCAGGTCGATCAGCACCGGGCCCGGGCGGCCGCTGCGCATTTCATAGAAGGCCTTCTGGAACGCGTAAGGCACTTGGCCCGGCTCCATGACGGTGGTCGCCCACTTGGTCACCGGCTTGACGATGCTGGTGATGTCGACCGCCTGGAAATCTTCCTTGTGCATGCGTGCACGCGGCGCCTGGCCGGTGATGCAGAGGATCGGGATCGAGTCGGCGGAGGCCGAGTACAGGCCGGTGACCATGTCGGTGCCGGCAGGGCCGGAAGTACCGATGCACACGCCGATGTTGCCGGCTTTGGTGCGGGTGTAGCCCTCGGCCATGTGCGAGGCGCCTTCAACGTGACGGGCCAGGACGTGGTCGATGCCGCCGACTTTTTTCAGCGAGGAATACAGGGGGTTGATCGCGGCGCCGGGGATGCCGAACGCGGTGTCAACGCCTTCACGGCGCATTACGAGGACGGCTGCCTCGATTGCTCTCATTCTGGCCATTTTTTTGTGCCTCTTTTGTTCTTAAATTGTATACAACTTTCTGTGGCTGATTCTATTCAGCACATGACTTAACGGTCAAGTTTTTTTATCCGGCAAAACACGCCCGTGAAAAAATCTTTTAAAACAGCTGTTTGAGCGGAGCCTGCGCAGGATCATGGGTTCTTGCTGATGATCGTGTATACAAGTATCTATTTTATTGTGTTGTTTGGTTGCGTTTTTTGTTTTAGGTGGGATATTGGCGTTGCCTTTTCGATTGCCTCCGCTCGGCGCGGATCGCATTTTCTGGCGGCTGCGAGCTAGGGCAGTCGCGCTGCCAGACAGCGCCGGCAGGTGGTTTCTTGCGCTTTTTCACTCCAATAAGAAGGTTCGACGATGAACGCTTTAACGCTGCAAACCGCTACCAGCATTACCAACCAGGCCCTGGCTGCAGGCCGCGCCATCTCCGCCGCGCCGCTGACCATTGCGGTGCTGGATGCAGGTGGCCATTTGATCTCGCTGCTGCGCGAAGACGGCGCGAGCATGCTCCGGCCGCAAATCGCCATCGGCAAAGCCTGGGGCGCGGTGGCGCTGGGCAAGGGGTCGCGTCTGATTGCCGCCGACGCGCAGCAGCGCCCGGCGTTTATCGGTGCGGTGAACAATCTGGCTGACGGCAACCTGATCCCGGCACCGGGTGGCGTGCTGATCCGCAATGCGCAGAATGCGGTGATTGGTGCCATCGGCATCAGCGGCGACACCTCTGATATCGACGAGCAATGCGCGGTCAAAGGTGTGCTGGCGGTCGGCTTGATGGCCGATGCGGGCTAGGGGCTTGTAGGAGCGGGCCTGCAACCCACATGGATGTGGGAAATGCTGCAAGCCCTAAAGAGCGGCTGCCGCCCCGCCAAATGCGGCTAAAGCACCGCGGGCATGGCCCGCTCCTGGTGTGGAGTGCTGCCTGCGCCCATCAAAGTGGGGATCGAACTCAGGCGCTGGCAACCTGTTCGGGGTGGCTGACTGGGCTGTCATCGATCTCGCAGCCTTTGATCACCAGGCGAATGATGGTCTCGGCGGCCGCTTCGTAATCGGCATCGTCGAGGCTGGCTTTGCCGGTGACGGTGGAGATCTGCCAGTCGAAGTCGGCGTAGGTCTGGGTCGCCGCCCAGATGCTGAACAACAGGTGGTTGGGGTCGACCTTGGCCATCAGGCCCTGGTCGATCCAGGCCTGGATGCAGCTTATGTTGTGCTTGGCTTGGCCGTTGAGTTGGGCGGTCTGTTCCGTCGACAGGTGCGGCGCACCGTGCATGATCTCGCTGGCGAATACCTTGGAGGCGTAAGCCAGTTCGCGGGAAATGCGGATCTTCGAGCGGATGTAGGCCTTCAGTACCTCTGCCGGTCGGCCACCTTCATTGAACGGCGCCGAGGCCTGCAGCAGGGGCTCGATGATGCTTTCCAGCACCTCGCGGTAGAGGTTCTCTTTCGACTTGAAGTAGTAATACACGTTGGGCTTGGGCAAGCCCGCCTTGGCAGCGATATCGCTGGTCTTGGTTGCGGCGAAGCCCTTGTCGGCGAACTCTTCACTGGCCGCGCGCAGAATCATTTCTTTATTGCGCTCGCGAATGCTGGTCATTTAACGACTCTTTTGCTGTCCGAGGAGGGGTGACGGGCGGTCGGGCATGGTAGCACCGGCCTCGCGCGAGGCTCAACGTTACTGGGCCTGAATCGGAATGCGCATAACCCGCAGGAGTTGGCCATGCCTGCGATGCCCTTGCTTGAAAAGCTTTCGCGGGCATGGCCCGCTCCCTGCGACAGCCCACCTGCGTGTGCAGTAATGGCAAATTTTTGTATACGCGCTGGGAGGATTCTGGTTACATTCCTGACTTAACGGTCAACAACAAAAATGCCTCGGCCCATGCGCCAGGAGACCTCTTTGCACAGTCCCAAGCTGGTCGACCCCTTTGGTCGGCGCATCACCTACCTGCGTCTGTCGGTCACTGATCGCTGTGACTTCCGCTGCACCTACTGCATGAGCGAAGACATGGTCTTCGCTCCGCGCGAGCAGATCCTCAGCCTGGAAGAACTCTATGCCGTGGCCGACGCCTTCATCGGCCTCGGGGTAAAGCGCATCCGCATCACGGGTGGCGAGCCCCTGGTGCGCAAGAACCTGCTGAGTTTGCTGGCACGCCTGGGCGCCCGTCCGGAGTTGGACGACCTGGCGATCACCAGCAACGGCTCGCAACTCCATCGGATGGCGCCGCAACTGCGCGCCGCCGGCGTCAAGCGCCTGAATATCAGTATCGATTCCCTGCAGCGCGAACGTTTCGCCGCTTTCACTCGACGCGACCAGCTCGACCAGGTGCTGGCCGGCATTGAAGCGGCGCGGGCGGCTGGCTTCACCAAGATCAAGCTCAACAGCGTGGTGCAAAAGGGCCGCAACGACGATGAAGTGCTCGACCTGGTCGAGTTCGCCGTCGAGCGCGGGCTGGACATCAGCTTTATCGAGGAGATGCCGCTGGGCAGCATCTCCAGCCACAAGCGCGAAGAGACATTCTGCTCCAGTGATGAGGTGCGCGCGCGCATCGAACAGCGCTACGCCCTGGTGCGCAGCCGCCGCGTCACGGGCGGGCCGTCGCGCTACTGGCAGGTGGTCGGTAGCGCTACCCAGGTCGGTTTCATCTCGCCACACAGTCACAATTTTTGCGGCGACTGCAACCGCGTGCGGGTGACCGCCGAGGGCAAGCTGGTGCTGTGCCTCGGCCATGATGGCGCCCTCGATCTGAAAGCCTTGCTGCGCGCCCACCCCGGCGACAGCCAGCGTCTGCGCGAAGCGCTGCAGAGTGCCCTGCAACTCAAGCCGGAGCGCCATCACTTCGAGGTCGAGGAGCAAGTACAGGTATTGAGGTTCATGAGCATGACCGGTGGCTAGGCCGCATCGCCAGATCGTTATGGCGGTTTCCCACGCTCCAGTACGGGAGTTGCTCGGTGGAGCCGACACGAAGCGCCTTCGCCTGCATATCCACGCTGAGCGTGGGAACGATCGAAATATCCCCGCTTAAGTCGATCCAATACTAACCAGGAGGGTTGCTGTGAAGCCCACACGCGTCTGCAGTCTGTTAGCCGTTTTGCTCTCCACCAGCGCCCAGGCGCAAACCTATGTGGTGGGTGTGGAGAGCCTGGCCTTCTTGCCGCACTACAGCACCGATAAACAGGGCAATTACGAGGGCTTCGCCCGCGAGGTGCTGGACCTGTTCGCGGCCAAGAGTGGTGTGCAATTGCAGTACAAGGCGCTGCCGGTCGAGCGCTTGCTACCGGCGCTGCTGCAAGGCGAGGTGGATTTCAAATACCCGGACAACCCCAACTGGTCGCAGTCGCAAAAAGCCGGCAAGGGCTTGAGCTACAGCCAGGGCGTGGTCAATTACGTCGACGGCGTGCTGGTCGCCCCGCAACAGCAGGGCCGAGGCCTGGAACAGCTGAAACGCCTGGCGGTGGTGAATGGCTGGACGCCCTGGGCCTACCAGGAGCGCATCGCCGCGCAGCAGATCCAGCTGTTCCAGGGCGCCGACCTGCAACAGATGATCAAGCAAGCGCTGAAGAAAGACGCCGACGGCGCCTACTTCAACGTGGTGGTCGCTACGTATTACCTCGACAACATCCGCGCCCGCCCTGGCGCCCTGGTGTTCGACCCGCAACTGCCCTACACCCGCAGCACCTTCAACCTCTCGACGGTTAAACACCCCGAGCTGCTTCAGCGTTTCGACCAGTTCCTGGTGGAGCAGCACGCCGAAATCGCCGCGCTTAAAGCCAAATACCAAGTCGAGGCCAATCTCGATTCGGAGTTTATCGGCATGGAGCAGTGGAAGGTGGACTTCCTCAAGCGGCAGAAAGCCAAAGAGGCGGCGGGTCTCTAAGCGCTGCTTTCTCCGGGCAAAGTTCTGCTGGTCGACCCATGCTCGCGGTATTTTTTTCGGCGCGCCTGAGCAACCGGCACGGGATCGTTGTCTTATCGTTCGGCAGGCTCATCGTGGTGATCAGAGCGCTGCAATGGCGGGATCCGTCCGCGCCCCGCCTGCCGTGGCGGATCCTTTCTTGCCGAGGTGACGAGATGAGTGTGAAACCCGTTCTGCTGATGTGCCTGGCAACCTTGGGGGTCGGCATGCTGAGTCCAGCCATGGCGGACCAGCGGCGGGATAATCGCGACTATTACGACCGTGATGAAAACTGGAAGGACGAGTTCTGGGACGGTCCGTGCCGGGTGAAGCAGGAGTCCGATGACGGCCAGTACAAGGAAGAGATCAAATGTCCCAACGGTCGAGGCGCGACCTGGCGGCGGGGCGAATGGAAAGAGGTGTTTTGGGACGGGCCCTGTCGGGTGAAGATCGAAGCCAAGCGCGATGAATACAAGAAAGAGGTCAAGTGCGAAGGGCGTGGCGATAATTGAGTCGCGCTGCATGCCGGGGCGCCTCTCTGCCTGGCCCTTCTGGCCTCTGCCGGAAAATTCCCGGCGGCCATGCAAAAGGGGGATGGAGGTGTCGGGCGGCTGAGCAGGCGCGGAGCGTCTTGGGCTGAGTTCCCATGCTGGAGCCTGGGAACGAGCGAATTAATCGTGAGGTATCCATCTATGTCCTCCAGTACACCCCCTGTTTTCGGCGTCGGTGATGCGTCCTTCCTGGCGGCCGGCGGTATCGAAGGCATTAACAAGTTGGTCGACGACTTCTATCAAATCATGGACGAGTCGAGTGACATCGCCAGCGTCAGGAAAATGCACGGCAAGAGCTTGGATCAGGCGCGCAATAAGTTGGCTAGTTTCTTGTGTGGCTGGCTGGGTGGGCCGCGGCTTTATGCCGAGAACTACGGGCCGATCAATATTCCGCAGTTCCACGCGCGCTGGCCGATTGGCGCAGGGGAGCGCGATGCGTGGTTGCTGTGTATGCACAGAGCTATTGTCCGGCAGCCGTATTCGCCAGAGTTTGCGCAGTATTTGCTGGTGCAGTTGCGAGTGCCGGCTGAACGCATAGTGCAAGCGAGCGGCATCCTGTATGGCCGCAAAGAGTCTTAAACCTTTGCTGAGCTTGCTTGCCGCAGGCGCAGCAAAAGCAAAAGGGGGATAACGTTCGGCGTTATCCCCCTTTTGCTTGACCGCTGCCGCCTACCTGGCAGCGGCCAAATGCTTTAGAAGTGGTATTTCACCAGCGCCTGGACGGCGGCCTGGTCGAAACCATCGTCGGAGCCGTCGACGGGTTTGAGGCCGTACTTGTTGTGCCACATGTTCAGCTCGGTGCCGACGTAGAGTTTACGCTCGTCGCCGAACAGGGCCTTGCCCGCATCCCATTTGATCTGGATCGAGGAGCCGAGCGAGGTCTGGGTGCCGGCATCCTTGGAAGGGCTGCGCCAGTCGACATAGCCGTCGATGACGAAGCTCTGCTTGCCGACGTTGAAGGGGTAGGCGCCAGCGATGGTCAGCTGTTCGGCATAGCCTGGGCCGCCGGTGTCGGTGAAGAACACGTGATCGTTGATCTTGACCCGATACAGGTTGGTCTGTAGGAAGGCGAAGCCGGGCACATTCCAGTCCAGACCAATACCGTACAGGTAGTTTTCGGTGCCGGGGCCGCCATTGCCTTTTTCATACACGAAGGCTGCCAGGACGTCCTTCAGCGGGCCGGCCGAGAGGCTTTGGCCGGTCAGCCAGCTGCCGCTGACGCGGGGATTAATCTCCATGTAGTAGAAGCTGTCGTTCTCACTGGTATGGAAGGTGCCCTGTTCAAAGCTGCCGCTGTACTGGAGGTTGTCCGCATCGATGTAGTCGTAGAAGGCAAAGATGTCGCCCCACTTCCAGCCGCTGGCGTGCTCGAAGGTATAGGTAGTTTGCGAGCGCTGTTCTTCGGCGTCGAAGTTCATTTCGTTGAAGTTGCTGCCATTCAGATAGGTCAGGCTATTGTCTTGCCAGTGCAGCAAATCGCCGGCGATGGCCGCCTGGCTAGCGGTAAACAGACCGGCTGACAGGGCGAGGCAGTGGGGCAGGTGCTTCAGGTTCATGCGGTTTTCCTTGTTGTAGTGGTTTACGGGGCTTCTCATCCCTTGCGTTGACCACCGCACTGACGCGGGTTTCAGGTCAGGGCAGTGGCCGTGGCAAGGGTTGAAGAGGGGGCCGGCACCCAGTACTTCAGCTCGACAGGCTGGCTTGTGCTGGTCGGGTCAGTGGATTCGCTGGGCTGGGGTTGTCGATGGCGGCTGCGTCGCTGGGGGGCTGCGGCACTTCGAGTGGCGAAGCTTGCGGGTCGAGTTTGCGTTCTTCCAGTTCGAGATATTCTTCCGGCAGGAAGATGTTCGACGGGATCGCCGCGAAGGCGCCTACGACTATCGAGGGTGATGATGCCAACGAAAGTCGCCAGCACGTGTTGCAGGGCGGCGAAGATCACCGCACTGAAGTGCGGTCTGTCTTCCAGGCCGTAGATAAGCTCGGCGCGGTTGTTGCGACGAGAGCTAGCGGTTGTGCTCATGGTTAGCCTGCCAATTGTTTTTATTTGGTCGTGGGCTTACGGGGCGCGGGGGTACCCTGCTGACGGACCTGTCAATAAGTTGATCGCAAGGTCAGGTTTTCGACTATAACACTCTGTGGACAAGGTAAATAACAATTTAATTGAAAATTGTGTACAAAAAATTGGTCGCGCAGGCTGGGCACATAACCAATGAATTCGCCCCTGCAGCTGAGCGCTATGCCCAGATCCCCCGGTAAGCCGCGAAGGACCAACAAAAAGCCCGCCTTGTGGCGGGCTTGATCAGAAGCTCAACTCCAGGTTCAGTGTTGGCGTCGAGGTGCGGCTGCCGCGGCCGCCGTCCACGCCGAACTTGTTGTGCCAGTACTCATAACCGACGCCGAGCCAGAGGTTCGGCTTGGTCTTCGCGCCTGGCAGGGTGGCCACCATCAGCGCGGTGCGCATCAGTGTCTCGGGGGCGGTGTCGTTGTCGTTGTAGTCCTCGCCCTTGTCGCCGACGTGGTTGACGAAGCCTTGGAACTTGGCCGCGTGGTCGCCGATCTGGAACGGCCGCAGCCAGGTCAGGTTGAGCATGTAGGTGGTGTCGAAGGTGTGATCCGGGTGACGCACGCCGGGAATGCCCGAGTGGTTCTTCTCGCGGTAGGACATCAGGCTCAGGTCGAGCACGCCGGGGCCGTTGAACTTCAGCGTCGGGCCGAACACCAGGGCGCGCTTCTTCGCCGAGGCCCGGTTGTTGTTGCGGTTGGCGTCGAAGCCGAAGGTGAAGGCGTAGTCCTTGATCAGCCCGGTGCCCAGCGGCCGGTCGAACACCCGCGAGGCGAACAGCTGATGGCGATACACGCCATACACCTCGCTGCCGCCGTGGTCGGTGCCCTTGCGTGGGTCACTGCTGTCGGAGAGGAAGACGTCGAGGTTGAAGAAGTTGCTGCCGTAGCGGTAGCCGTCGGCGTGGGTGAAACTGTAGACGCGCTTGGCGAACTTATCCGGGTTGTTCGGGTTGGTGAACTGCTGGCCGTAACGGAAACCGACGCTGTTGTTCACCCATTCGAACAGCTTGCCTTCCTCTGTGCCGGCGAAGCTGGTCGGGCTGGCGGCGATAAGGGCGGCGCCGAGCGCCAGGCTTGGGTAGCGGATCATGCGGGTTTTCCTTCTTGTTGTGCTTCTGGACACTGGCCAAGGCCTTACTCGGCCTCTGCCTCGGACTCGGCGTGGCCGCGCAGGTGAGCGCGCTCCTTTGCACCGAGGATGTTGAGCAGCAGGTTAAATAGTCGCTTGAGCAGTACGGCCCAGAGGGCCGAGATGGCGATAGGGCTGTGAGTGATAGGCCCTATCCCAGGCCGGGAGGGCGGCGAAGAAGTCGGTTGGCTGTAGGTCCAGGGCTTCGTCGAGTAGCGCCACCCACTTCCGGCACCCGGATGGCTGTCGGAATCGGAAGTGGATAGCAATGCCTGTGCAGTTGTAGCCTGAGTGCCGCTGGCTAAAGCGCGCTAGTGGGCTGCCGGGCGGGTGCCGTCACTCGATGGGGCTTCGGCGCGTGGTCGTCTTCGACGATTACCGGGACTTCCTCGCCCTGGGCATCGTAGAGCTTGCCGTCGATGAAGTGATCGCCTTCATTGAGCGCGGCAATATCCTGATAACGCAGGCTGCGCTCGGTGCCGGCGACGAACACCGACTGTTGATCCGAGTTGCCGGTGGTGAAGTGGTTGAACAACAGGTTCAAGAGGATCGCCATGATCGCCGCCGAGCTGATGCCGGAGTGAAAGATGGTGGCGAACCAACTGGGGAAATGATCATAGAAGGCCGGGGCGGCGATCGGAATCATGCCGAAGCCGATGGAGGTCGCGACGATGATCAGGTTCATGTTGTTGCGGTAGTCGACCTTGGACAAGGTACGGATGCCACTGGCGGCCACGGTGCCGAACAGGACGATACCGGCGCCACCGAGGACCGAAGTCGGCACGGCGGCGATCACCCGGCCCATCACCGGCAGCAAGCCCAGGCTCACCAGAATCAGACCGCCAGTAGCCACCACATAGCGGCTCTTGACCCCGGTGACGGCAACCAGGCCGACGTTCTGGGCGAAGGCGCTCTGGGTGAAGGAGCCGAAGATCGGCGCGAACATGCTGGAAATCATGTCGGCGCGCAGGCCGTTGCCCAGGCGCCGGGAGTCCACCTTGGTCTCGATGATGTCACCGACCGCGAGGATATCCGCCGAGGTTTCCACCATGGTCACCAGGATCACGATCAGCATGGAAATGATCGCCGCCACTTCAAAGGTCGGCAGGCCGAAATGGAAAGGCGTCGGGAAGGCCAGGAGCGGGCCGGAGCTGACTTTGGAGAAATCGGCCATACCGAAGCACAGGGCGATCACGGTGCCGATGACCATCGCCAGCAGGATCGACAGGCGCGAAATCGTCGCGCTACCGACCTTGCTCAGCAGCAGCACGATGGCCAGGGTGATGGCGGCCAGGCCGATATTGGACATGCTGCCAAAATCCTCGGCACGGCTGTTGCCGCCCATGGCCCAGCGCGCCGCGACCGGCATCAGCGTCAGACCGATGGTGGTGATCACGATTCCCGACACCAGCGGCGGGAAGAATTTGGTGACCTTCGAGAAGATCGGCGTTATCAGCAGGCCGATCAGCGAAGCGGCAACCACTGCGCCTAGCACCGCCTGAACACCACCACCGCTGCCGCCGCCGTTGGTGGTAACGATGGCAATCATGGTGGCGACGCCAGCGAAGGACACCCCTTGCACCAGCGGCAACTGGCAACCGAAGAAGGGCAGGCCGAGGGTCTGCAACAGTGTCGCCAGGCCACCGACGAACAACGACGCGGTAATCAGCAAGCCAATGTCGCTGGGGGAAAGCCCGGCCGCCTGACCGACGATCAGCGGCACCGCGACAATGCCGCCGTACATGGTCAGGACGTGCTGCAGGCCGTAGGCCAAGTTGGCGCCAACACCCAGCTTCTCGTCCTCGGGACGTTGCTCTGGAGTTGTTCTAGCAGTGGACGTTTTCATGGTGAGAACCTCTCGCTATTTGTTTTTGTGCGGCAACTGTAGACATTTAGATCTGTGATTGTCTAATTATTTGTATACATATTTAAATTTTGACTTGACGGTCAGGATTTTTGCAGGGTTTTTCAGGAGTGAGCAAGCGCCTAACGACGCAGGAAGGCCCGCGCTGTTGTCTTGATCGGGGGGAAAGGGGAGGTTTGCGCAGGCTCTGCTGTGGGCACGGCAATGCGCTTATCAGCACGCTGCCGGTGGGTAGGCGCGCCATTTTGGCCACCATTGCAGTGGTCAAAGTCATGACTCGGCGGCGTGAGGCGGGGCGGTTTACTGCTTGCAGTTACCCAGCACCTGCAGCAGATCATCAATCGACGTAGGGTGGATAACGCTCTTTTATCCACCGTGGAAGCAGCATGGCTGCCGCATGGTGGAAAACCGCTTTGCGGGTTATCTACCTTGCGCAACTGCATATCGCCTACGGCGTACTCACATCGGGGCAAGCTTTTGAGGTTCGACGGGCTCTTGCCCACTGACGAGTGAGACGGTAGCTACCGTGCTTCTGCCTTCCCAAGGCGTGCCCTGAGCTGTTGGCTCAGGCATAGCCAAAAGAGCCGCGCCCGAGGGCGCGGCAAAACGTCGGTCAGTTGGTCTGTGCGCCCTGGGCAATCCAGGCGCCGATCAGGTCGCGTTCTTCCTGGGTCATCTGGGTGATGTTGCCTAGCGGCATGGTCTGCGTGGCGACAGCCTGGGCCTGGATCTTCGGCGCCAGCTGCTGGATCTGCTGCGGGGTATCGAGCATCACGCCGCCAGGCGCTGCGCTGAACAGCGGGCTGGTCGGCTTGGCCGAGTGACAGACCGTGCAACGTTCTTGAATCACGCTGTGTACCTTGTCGAAGCCGGCGGCGGCTGGAGCCAGTGCGGCGCTGGTGGCGACGGGTTCCTTGGCTGCTGCGGCAGGGGCTGGCGCTTTGGCTTCCGGTTTGGCGCCGCTGATGGCGGTTGCCGGAATCGGCATGTATTCGATGACTTCAGTTTTCGCCACTTGCGGGGTTGTCGACTTCAAGCCCGGGCCGGTGACAAAGGCCAGGCAGATCATGCCCAGTGCGCCAGCTGGCAACGCCCAGGAGAACGCGTTGCTCTGATGGCGGGTGTTGAAGTAGTGACGAACGATCACGGCCAGCACGGCAATACCCGAGAGGATCAACCAGTTGTACTGGCTGCCGTAGGTACTCGGGAAGTGGTTGCTGATCATGATGAACAGCACCGGCAGGGTGAAGTAGTTGTTGTGGCGCGAGCGCAGCAGACCTTTGGCCGGCAGTGCCGGATCCGGCGTGCGGTTTTCTTCGATGGCTTTAACCAGTGCGCGCTGGGCCGGCATGATGGTACGGAAGACGTTGCCGACCATGATGGTGCCGATGATGGCGCCGACATGGATGTAAGCACCGCGCCCGCTGAACACCTGGCTCAGGCCAAACGAAGCGGCGACCAGCAGCACGAACAACACCAGGCCGAGCAGGGCCGGTTGCTTGCCCAGCGGCGAATCGCAGAGGAAGTCGTAGACGAACCAGCCGGCGACCAGCGAGGCGATGCCGATGGCGATGGCAATGCCTGGCGCCATGTCGCTACCCGGTGCAATCAGATACAGCGTCGGGTTGAGGTAGTAAACGATCATCAGCAGGGTGACGCCCGACATCCAGGTCCAATAGGCTTCCCATTTGAACCAGTGCAGGTTGTCCGGCATTTTCGGCGGAGCGAGTTTGTACTTCTCCAGGTGATAGATGCCACCACCGTGGATCGCCCATAGGTCACCGGCCAGCCCGTCTTTCGGGTTGACCCGGTTGAGGTTGTTTTCCAACCAGACAAAATAAAAGGATGCGCCAATCCAGGCGATGCCGACGATCATGTGAATCCAGCGAACGCCCAGATTCAGCCATTCAATCAAATGTGCTTCCACAGTCTTTACCTCTTTCCCAGTGCCGGCGTGCCGGGCCCCTGAGCTTCTCTTATTGGTGGGGGTTGAGGAGAACCTGTTCATCCTCGGTAAAAAAATGCTCATCGCAGTTGTTGCCAGAACCACTGCGATCAACCACCAGGAAGTCATCCCGCTTTTCGATCGTCAGCACCGGGTGGTGCCAGACGCCGCGATGGTAATTGACGCCCTGCCTGCCGTTGCTGCGGAAGGCGCGGACTAACTCTGATTCAGGTGCATCGCCAAGTGGCGCGACCACGATCAGAAAAGGGTTGCCGAGCAGCGGAATAAACGCCTGACTGCCCAGCGGATGGCGCTCCAACATGCGGATGGTCAAGGGCATTTCCAGCGCCTGGGCACTGAAAATACTGATGATGGCTTTATCGTCCGGCTGCGCAGTCTCGACCGTCGCCAGTTTGTGATAGCGACGGGTGGAGCCGTTGTTGATCATGAAGTGCTCGCTGCCGTCGGTTTCAATGACGTCGCCAAAGGGGGCGAAGGCTTCTTTGCTCAACGGTTCGATGATCAGTGTGCGCATGTTGGTTCTGCTTGTTCGTTGGTTTATCTCCCCTCTCCGTGGGAGAGGAGGCGGGACTTGTGGGAGGGGCTTTAGCCGCGAAAGAGCTTCGTGGCTAAAGCCCCTCCTGCGGTTATTTTATTTTGCCAAACAAGCGCAGACGGCTGACGCCACCGTCCGGGAACAGGTTCAGGCGAATGTGGGTGATCGGGCCGAGGGCGTTGATCTGTTCGGCGTACTCGTGCTCGGCGTGCATGGACAGTTTCTGGCTTGGCAGCAGTTCGCGCCAGAACAGGCTTTGCGTTTCGATCTGGCTGTCGGTGCCGCCTTTGACGAAGGCCGCCTGGATCGAGCAGCTGTCCGGGTAGTTGCCTTTGAAGTGCAGGGTGTCGACCACGATGCGTTCGATTTCGCCCGGGTGGCCGAGGGCGACGATCACCCAGTCGTTGCCTGGCGTACGGCGGCGCGCGGTTTCCCAGCCGTCACCCATATTGATGCCACGGCCCGGGTTGAGAATGTTGCTCATGCGCCCGAAGTGTTCATCGGAGCAGGCCAGGGCGCGACCGCCATTGAGGGCGCTGGCCAGGTCGAGCTGCTCGTTGTCACCGACCGAGGACCAGTCGCGGAACGGGATGCCATATACGCGCAGACGGGCTACACCACCGTCCGGGTAGATGTTGAAACGCAAGTGTGTCCAGGCCTGGGCGTTGTTGATCTCATGGTAGTGATGGCTGTTGCCTTGCAGTTCCACGGCGCTCAGCACTTCAGTCCACTGGGTCGCATCGCTCGGATCGCCTTCGGCCACGAAGCAGGCTTCGAGGGAGGCGGACGGCGGG
This sequence comes from Pseudomonas sp. KH_027, assembly GCF_057838565.1. Lineage (NCBI taxonomy): Bacteria > Pseudomonadati > Pseudomonadota > Gammaproteobacteria > Pseudomonadales > Pseudomonadaceae > Pseudomonas > Pseudomonas sp. KH_027. The sequence goes on along the minus strand of NZ_CM174470.1, from coordinate 2,913,468 downwards.
AAGTTACCGGTGAAGAAGCTGGTGTCGATGTCCACACCCTTGATCGAGCCTGGTACGCCGAGGCGGATCACGGCGCTGTCGTAACCTTCGAAGCGCTTGCGGCGCGATTCCCAGCCATCCATCCACTTGCCGTTGTCATCGAACACGCCTTCTTTCCACACCGCCGGAGTCGGCTGGAACAGGCGGTTGACGTCGGCAAACCAGTCGTCGGTGACGGAGATGGCTTGGGTGCCGAGGCGGGCATCGGCGAGGTTGACGAATTTCTCGAAGGGTACGGCGTAAGCTTTCATGAGTTGTCTGCCTTAATTGGGGGCGGGGGAGGTGGCGGCCTTCTGTTCTCTATAGGAGCAGGCTTACAGGGTTTGCAGCCGGAACAGCGCGATCTTGTTGATCTCGGCCAGCGCCCGGGTGAACTCGGCATCGGTCGAGTTGTGGATGCGCTCTTCGAATGCCGCCAGGATCTGGTGCCGATTGCTGCCTTTGACCGCCATGATGAAGGGGAACGCGAACTTCGCTTTGTAGGCGTCGTTCAGCTCGGTGAAGCGTTGAAACTCTTCAGCCGTGCATTCGTGGATGCCGGCACCGGATTGCTCCGAGGTGCTGGCTTCAGTCAGTTCGCCGCGTACGGCGGCTTTGCCGGCCAAGTCCGGGTGAGCGTTGATCAGCGCCAATTGCGCAGCCTTGTCCGCACTCAGCAAAATATCGGCCATGCGCTGGTGCAGGCCGTCGATCTCGTCGACGCTGGCATCCAGGCCCAGGTCAAAAGCCTTTTCGGCGACCCAGGGCGAGTGTTCGTAGATGTCGGCGAAGGCCGCGACGAAGGCTTCGCGCGTCAGTTGCGAAGGCTCCAGGGTTTGAAAGCGGCTCATTTCGAGCTCTCCTGTTTGAGCGACTGTTGTTGAAATGGATGGTTTGCGTGCCAGTGGCGGGCGATATCGATGCGCCGGGTGAACCAGACCTGCTCCTGGCTTTGCGCGTATTCAATAAAGCGTTGCAGGGCCGCCAGGCGCGCTGGACGGCCGATCAGGCGGCAGTGCAGGCCAATGGAAAGCATCTTCGGCGCCTCGGCGCCTTCCTCGTAGAGCACATCGAACGCGTCTTTGAGGTACTGGAAGAACTGCTCGCCGCAGTTGAAGCCCTGGACCTGGGTGAAGCGCATGTCGTTGGTGTCCAGGGTGTAGGGGATCACCAGGTGCGGCTTGTCGGTCGGGTTGTTGCTTTCCCAGTAGGGCAGGTCGTCGTCGTAGGTATCGGAGTCATAGAGGAAACCACCTTCCTCCATCACCAGGCGGCGGCTGTTCGGGCCGGTGCGGCCGGTGTACCAACCCAGCGGCCGTTCGCCAGTGATCTCGGTGAGGATGCGGATGGCTTCGAGCATGTGCTCGCGCTCCTGGGCCTCATCCATGTATTGATAGTCGATCCAGCGGTAGCCGTGGCTGCAGATCTCGTGGCCAGCGGCGGCCATGGCGCGGATCAGCTCCGGATGGCGCTGGGCGGCCATGGCCACGGCGAAGACGGTCAGCGGAATATCGAATTTCTGGAACAGCTTGAGAATGCGCCACACGCCTGCACGGCTGCCGTACTCGTACAGCGACTCCATGCTCATGTTGCGTGCGCCTTGCAGCGGTTGTGCGGCGACCATTTCGGAGAGAAAGGCTTCGGACTCTTTATCGCCGTGCAGGATATTGCGTTCGCCGCCTTCTTCGTAATTCAGCACGAAGGAGATCGCAATACGCGCATTACCCGGCCAGTGCGGGTGGGGGATGTCGTTGCCGTAACCGATCAGGTCTCGAGGATAGTCAGCGCTCACCGCAGTTTTCCTTCTTGAAGATGTTGCGATCGCAGGGAATGCCAAAGGGTTCTGGCGTGGGCGATCGTGATGGGGTGATTGTATACAAAGTGAGTGGTACTTTGTAAATCTAAAATTTCACCGTTTTTCGCGCCGTTGTCGTTGCAAGGAAATTAGCTCAGTGCTCAAGGGCATCCATCTTGAACCACCTCTGGCTGAGCCGACTGGTCGACCAGGCTGAGGCTAGCTGAATTGCTTTATGAGCATCGCGCTGTAATTATTGTGTACAATTTTATCTTAAAGTGTCTTATATTTTTCGTCGGCATGCTATGCTTGGCTTGCGCCGGGGCTTTTGCCTGTGCGGCGTATCGAATTCAACTGAGTAAAGGAGGCGTGGCGTCTGTAGCGTTCGCTTGGCGAGCACAGATGCCCTGAACCGATGGGACGTTTAACCACGCATGTACTGGATGCCGCACATGGCTGCCCTGGCAGCGCGATCAAGGTCGAGCTGTATCGGGTCGAAGCCGAGCGGCTGGAATTGATCGCAACCGTACTGACCAATGCCGATGGCCGCTGCGATGCGCCGATTCTGCAGGGTGCTGACTACGTCAGCGGTGTCTACCAACTACAGTTCCACGCTGGCGATTACTACCGCGCCCGTGGTGTCGAGTTGCCCAGCCCGGCCTTTCTGGATGTGGTGGTACTGCGCTTTGGCATCAACGCCGGGCAGGATCATTACCACGTGCCGCTACTGATTTCGCCTTACAGCTATTCCACCTACCGCGGTAGTTAGGCTGCGCGCACGGTCAGCGCCAGTTCCTTTGGAAGAGTCTTTAGCCCGCCACACTGCGGGCTTTTTTTCGCCCTTGGTTTGTACGCGGGCTGGACTGGGAAGAGGATCGCCAGCCCTGCCTGTTGGCTTGGTCGCAAATCGGGGTGTGGGCAGCCAGGTTGCGCTTGCGTGTGCCCCAGGCATGCGCGAAAGCCCGCTAATCAGTCGAGGCTGAGCAGAGCGACGCCTGTTTCCAGGCGCCTTAACGGCTGAGCAATGACGCTGTGCCCGCTCCGGCGAACAGCCCGGCACTGATGCGGTTGAACCACACCTGGCCCTTGCCCGAGCGCAGAAAACGCGCGGCACCGCGCGCACTCAAGCCGTAGAACAGCTTGCTGGCCAGATCGAGTACGGTCCAGGTGGCGATCATCACCAGCAATTGCGTCAGCAGCGGGCGTTCGGCGCTGATGAATTGCGGCAGGAAGGCGGCGAAAAACAGGATGTCCTTCGGGTTGCTGGCGCCTAGGCCGAAGGCTTTCCAGAACATGCTGCGCCAGCTTGGGTTGACGGGCTGTTCTTCGGCGCGTGCGGGTTTGGCCGCTTGGCGCGACTCGACCCAGCTTTGCCAGGCGAGATAAAACAGGTAAAGCGCGCCAATGATCTTCAGCGCGCTAAACAACTTTTCCGAAGCGAGCAGCAGGGCGCCTAACCCCAGAGCGGACGCGCTGAGCAAGCAGATCGAAGCGCTGACGCCACCGACAAACGCCGGCAGGGAGCGGCGCAAGCCATAGTTCAGGCTGTTGCTGACCATCAGCAGGGACAGGGGGCCGGGGATCAGGATCACGATCAGTGCGGCACTGCTGAACAGCAGCCAGGTTTCCAAATTCATCGTACGTCTCTCCAGATGCAGAAAAGCCCCAGCGCTGGCGCGCTGAGGCTTGTTGTCGCTCGCTCGAACTTTACAGGAAGATGAACTTGGCGAGGCAGATTGCCGCCAGGGCATACAGGCTGACAGTAATTTCCTTGTGCTTGCCAGTAAACAGCTTGAGTGCCACGAAGGTGATAAAGCCCAAGGCCAGGCCATCGGTGACCGAGAAGGTCAGTGGCATCATCACCACCGTGATAATGGCCGGGATGGTGTTGGTGTGGTCCTCCCAGTCGATGTGCGCCATGCCGCTCATCATCAGCATCGCCACATAGATCAGCGCGCCAGCGGTAGCGTAGGCCGGAATCATCCCGGCCAGCGGGGCGAAGAACATCGCGGCGATGAACAGCACGCCGACGGTGACTGCGGTCAGGCCGGTACGACCACCGGCGGCGACGCCTGCGGCACTTTCCACATAGCTGGTGACGGGTGGGCAGCCAACCAGTGCGCCGAACGCGCTGGAGGTGCTGTCGGCTTTCATCGCCTTGCTCAGGTTCTCGATATGACCGTTCTCATCGACCAGTTTGGCGCGCTGCGCCACGCCCATCAGGGTGCCGGCGGTGTCGAACATGTGCACGAAGAGGAAGGCCAGGATGACGCTGATCATGCCGACGTTGAGGGCGCCGGTAATATCCATCGCCAGCCAGGTCGGCGCGATGCTCGGCGGCATCGAGAAGATTCCGCCGAACTCGACCAGACCCAACCCCCAGCCCGCCAACGTGACGGTGAGGATACTGATCAGGATGCCGCCGAATACGCGGTGGTATTCGAGCACGGCGATCATCAGGAAGCAGATCGCTGCCAGCAGCGGGCCAGCGGAGGTCAGATCGCCTAGCTTGATCAGCGTGGCTGGGCTGGCGACCACGATACCGGCGGTTTTCAGGCCGATCAGCCCGAGGAACAGCCCGACCCCGGCGCCCATCGCAAAGCGCAGGCTGCTGGGGATGCTATTGAGCAGCCACTCTCGAATCCGCGAGAACGTCAGGATCATGAACAGGATGCCGGAGAGGAACACCGCGCCGAGGGCGATCTGCCAGCTGTAACCCATGGTGCCGACCACGGTGTAGGTGAAAAATGCGTTGAGACCCATGCCCGGTGCCAGGCCAACCGGCCAGTTGGCGTAGAAGCCCATCAGGAAGCAACCGAATGCAGCGGCGATACAGGTGGCGACGAAGGCCGCACCGTGATCGATGCCGGCATCGGCCATGATGTTGGGGTTGACGAAAATGATGTAGGCCATGGTGATGAAGGTTGTCAGGCCGGCGGCCAGCTCGGTTTTGACTGTGGTGCGATGCAGGCTCAGTTTGAACAGGCGCTCAAGCAGGCCAGAGCGGGCGGGGGTCGCGGCATAGAGTTGTTCTTGTTTAGTGCTTTCCACAGCGGGGTACTCCTCATCTCTTGTATTTTTGGTCACCGAAAGTCTGGGGCTAAGCTCCGCGGCTCTCTGAGGCAGGTGGTGTGCGTGATGCGCTTGCTGGCGGTCTTTGTTGACTCGTTGGTCAGGAAGTCACACGAGCGCGATTATGCTTTTGTATACAAAAAAAGCAAATAATGTTTTCACTGTTGCTGAATTCGCACCGCTGGATTGTCGGTATATGGAGCGAGGAGTTGGGCGCGGCAGTTTTGCTTTGCTATTTCTATAAGTTCTTTTAAAACATGGTGATAGATTGTTTTGCTGGGGCGATAAGGTCGAATCCAGGTTGTCTTGGGCCTGGGTGCGCGGTATCGCTGGCAAGAAAGTCGCCATTTGCGCATGAGCTCCATGCGGGATATGCGCTCAGGTTGCAGCATAAATAACTGGGCAGGAGCCGCCCGGCAAAAGGACCAACCTTTTACTGAGTAAGCAAGGGTGGCGGGGCGTAGCGTGTGCAGGCCGGTTTGATTGTGTACAATGCTCCGGTAGTTTTACCTTCTGACTTTTCCCTCTTCTGCTTGCCCGCAGAGCCGGGAAAGGCAGTAGAGTCGCGCATGACCGCCGACCTTTTCTGACGCGAGCCCGAATGAACGAACAATTGCAGCCCCTCAAGAAGCAAACGCGTGCCGGCAAAAGCAGCCGCAGCGGGACTCAGGACGATGTCGTTTACGCGCATATCTTCGATGCCATCCTCGAACAGCGCTTGGCGCCGGGCACCAAGCTGAGCGAAGAGGCCCTGGGCGAGATTTTCGGTGTCAGCCGCACCATCATCCGCCGTGCCTTGTCCCGCCTGGCCCATGAAGGCGTGGTGCTGCTGCGCCCCAATCGTGGCGCGGTGGTGGCAAGCCCGAGCGTCGATGAAGCGCGACAGATTTTCTACGCCCGGCGCATGGTCGAGCGCGCGATCACCGAGTTGGCGGTCGAGCACGCCACGGCCGAGCAATTGGCTGAGCTGCGGCAGATGGTCAGCGACGAGCAAACCAGCTTTTCCCGTGGCGATCGCGGTGCCGGAATCCGCCTCTCCGGCGAGTTCCACTTGAAGTTGGCCGAAGCGGCGAAGAATGCCCCCTTGATCAGCTTCCAGCGCAGCCTGGTGTCGCAGACGTCGTTGATCATCGCCCAGTACGAGAGCGGCAGCCGGTCGCACTGTTCCTACGACGAGCACAATCAGCTGATCGACGCGATCGAGGCGCGCGACAGCGCCAAGGCCGTGAGCTTGATGATGCACCACATGGATCATATCGACAGCAAACTGAACCTGGACGAAGACAGCGCCTCTGACGATCTGCATGCGGTGTTCTCGCACCTGCTGCCGACCAAGAAGAAAGCCCCGCGTAGCGCTGCGCCACGTTGATGGGGTTGGTGCGCACAGCGCACCCTACGTCGCCGTAGAACAAAAAACGCCCTCGATAGCAAGACGTTCAGTAAAAGTGTTGATGGGCTGAGCGGAAAGTCTTGCCCCACCTGGGCCGGAAAAGAAAAAACCCTCGGAAGATAATTTCTCCGAGGGTTTTCTGTTTCTAGACCCCGAGCTAGATGGGCTCAGTCACTTACTTTCAACACCTTAAGCGAACGGCTTGCCTCGATAGGCTGTTTTTTTATGGGCCGCCATGGGGCGGATACATGCGGCGAGGTTCGCGGTTGAAACAGCTCCGCCGATTCCAGGTGCAGGCGTCGATGCCGACGGCGGATAACCGCTTTGCGGTTATCCGCCTTGCAAAAGCATCGCGGCTAAAGCCGCTCCCACAGGAAAGGAGCCGTGCTTTTTTGTGGGAGAGGCTTTAGCCGCGATTGGATCAGCGTTGATGCACGCTCTGGCCGGCGGCGAAAGTTTCCAGAATCGCGCGGTCATCGCCGATGGTCATCAGTACGAAGAGTTTTTCCTCGATGTTCTTCGCTTGCTGCAAGCGGTAGGACAGCAGCGGCGTGGCGTGGTAATCGAGGACGATGAAGTCCGCATCCTTGCCGCTGGCGAAGCTGCCGATCCGCTCGTCCAGGCGCAAGGCCCGGGCGCCGCCGAGGGTGGCCAGGTACAGCGATTTGAACGGGCTGAGCTTGTTGCGCTGCAACTGCTGGACCTTGTAAGCCTCGTTCAGGGTTTGCAGCATGGAGAAACTGGTGCCGGCGCCGACATCGGTGCCCAGGCCGACGTTGACCTTGAACTGTTCGGCTTGCTTGAGGTTGAACAGACCGCTGCCGAGGAACAGGTTGGAGGTCGGGCAGTGGGCGATGGCCGAGCCGGTTTGCGCCAGACGCTGACACTCGGCATCGCACAGGTGCACGCCATGGGCGAACATCGAGCGCTCGCCGAGCAACTGGAAGTGGTCGTAGACGTCCAGGTAGCCGTTCTGTTCGGGGAACAGGGCTTTGACCCAGTCGATCTCGTCGAGGTTTTCCGAGAGGTGGGTGTGCATGTACAGGTCCGGGTATTCCTGCAGCAACTGGCCGGCCAAGGTCAGTTGTTCCGGCGTGCTGGTGGGGGCGAAACGGGGGGTTACCGCATAGTGCAGGCGGGCCTTGCCGTGCCAGCGTTCGATCAGTTCCTTACTATCTGCATAGCTCGATTGCGCGGTGTCGGTCAGGTAGTCCGGTGCATTGCGGTCCATCATCACCTTGCCGGCGATCATCCGCAGGTTCAGTGCTTCGCAGGCCTCGAAAAAGGCGTCGACCGATTGCTTGTGCACACTGCCGAACACCAGTGCGGTGGTGGTGCCGTTGCGCAGCAGTTCCTTGAGGAAAATACTCGCCACATCGGCGGCATGGGCCTTGTCGGCAAACTGCTTTTCGGTGGGGAAGGTGTAGGTGTTCAGCCAGTCCAGCAGTTGCTCGCCATAGGCGGCGATCATGCCGGTCTGCGGGTAGTGGATATGGGTGTCGATAAAGCCCGGGGTGATCAGGGCGTCGCGGTATTCGCTGATCTCAACGCCCTTTAGGCTCGGCAGCAGATCGGCGGCGTGGCCGACCTGGGCGACCTGGCCGTTTTCGATGACGAGCAGGCCATCGTCGAAGTATTCAAAGGACTGCTCGATACCCACTTCGGCCGGGTCGGCGATGCTGTGCAGGATGGCGGCACGGTAGGCTTTTACGTGGCTGGTCATAGGCATCTCTGATTCAGATAGTGTTCGATAGTCATTGTGGCGCAGGAGGTTATCTCCCTCTCCCGTTTACGGGAGAGGGTTGGGGAGAGGGGCGGTCAGGCCTGCTCCCGGCGTGAGTTGGGCAGCAGCTTGGCGACAGATTCGCCCTTGTTCACTTCTTGGCCGAAGCTGGCGTTGTAGGTCGCTATTACCTCGCCGGCGATGGACACGGCGATCTCGATCGGCAATTTGCCCTTCACTTCGGGCAGGCCCATGGGGCAGCGCATGCGTTGCACCACGTCCGCTTGGAAGCCACGCTCACGCAGGCGGTGTTCGAACTTGACGCGTTTGGTGCGCGAGCCAATCAGGCCGTAGTAAGCGAAATCGTTGCGCTTGAGAATGGCGGCGGTCAGTTCCAGGTCGAGCTGGTGGTTGTGGGTCATGACGATGTAGTAGCTGCCGGCGGGCATGTTGTCGACTTCATCGACCACTTCGTCATTGATCACTTTTTCTGCGCCGTTTGGAATCTGCGCGGGAAACTCGCTCTCGCGTGAATCGATCCAGCGCACCTTGCACGGCAGGCTGGCCAGCAGCGGCACCAGGGCGCGGCCGACATGCCCGGCGCCGAATACGGCAATCTGCGCCTGCGGCTGGCCCATCGGCTCGAACAGCAGCACGGTGGCGCCACCACAGCATTGGCCGAGGCTGGCGCCGAGGCTGAAGCGTTCCAGGCGGGTGTCCTGGCTGCGACTGCTGAGCATTTCGCGGGCCAACTCCATCGCCTTGTATTCCAGGTGACCACCGCCGATGGTCTCGAATATGCGGTCGGCGGTGACCACCATTTTCGAGCCGGCATTACGCGGGGTCGAGCCGCGCTCTTCGATGATGGTCACCAGCACGCAGGGCTGCCCCTGTTGCTGCAAGTCGGCGAGGGCGCTGATCCAGCTCATTTGCTCAGCCTCCAGGTCGGTGGCAGTTGTCCCGGGCGGGGCAGACGCCAGTTGCTTGGTGAAGGATCCAGTATGGGCACCGGAATCTGCCGCGGCGGTTGGATTTTCGGTTCGGTGTGTTTTGTCATTGTTCTACACCTGTTTGGTTCAGGGCGTAGGGTGGATGTCGCTTGGCACATCCACCCAGGCTGGTTTGCGTTACGCTGGTTCGACCTCTGCGGCGACAGCAGACTTGGCGCTTTGCTGCAGTTTCTTCATTTGCTCCACACCCCAGAGCACGCGCTCCGGTGTGGCGGGGGCGTCGATCTGCGGTTGCACGCGGTAGTCGGCCAGGCTGGCGACGGCATCCTTGAGCGCACACCAGGCGGCGATGCCGAGCATGAACGGCGGCTCGCCGACGGCCTTGGAGTGGAACACCGTGTCTTCCGGGTTCTTGCGGTTTTCAACCAGCTTGACGCGCAGGTCGATCGGCATATCGGCGATGGCCGGGATCTTGTAGCCGGCCGGGCCGTTAGTCACCAGCTTGCCTTTGGCATTCCACACCAGTTCTTCGGTGGTCAGCCAGCCCATGCCCTGGACGAAGGCCCCTTCCACCTGGCCGATGTCGATGGCCGGGTTCAGCGAGGCCCCGACGTCATGCAGAATGTCGCCGCGCAGCATCTTGTACTCGCCGGTCAGGGTGTCGACTATCACTTCGATGCAAGCGGCGCCGTAGGCGAAGTAATAGAAGGGGCGGCCGGCGGCTTTATCGCGGTCGTAGTAGATTTTCGGCGTGCGGTAGAAGCCAGTGGACGACAGCGAAACCTGGTTGAAGTAGGCCTTCTGGATCACCTCTTCGAAGGACAGGAACAGTTTGCGCACGCGCACCTGGCTGTTGCGGAACTCGACATCTTCCGGGGTCACCTTGTATTCGCGGGCGAGGAAGTCCACCAAGCGCTGCTTGATGATCTCGGCGGCGTTCTTGGCGGCCATGCCATTGAGGTCGGTGCCACTCGATGCGGCGGTCGGTGAGGTGTTGGGTACCTTATCGGTATTGGTCGCGGTTATCTGGATGCGCGAGATATCCACCTGCAGCACTTCGGCGACGATCTGCGCGACCTTGGTATTCAGGCCCTGGCCCATCTCGGTGCCGCCGTGGTTGAGGTGGATGCTGCCGTCGGTGTAGATGTGGATCAGCGCGCCGGCCTGGTTGAGGAAGGTGGCGGTGAAGCTGATGCCGAACTTTACCGGAGTCAGCGCCAGGCCTTTCTTCAGTACCGGGCTTGTGGCGTTAAACGCGCGAATTTCTTCGCGGCGCTTGGCGTATTCGCTGCTTTCTTCCAGTTCCGCGGTCATCTCGTGGATAACGTTGTGCTCGACCGTCTGGTGGTAGTGAGTGATGTTGCGTTCGGTCTTGCCGTAATAGTTGCTCTTGCGAACCTCCAGCGGGTCCTTGCCCAGGTTGCGGGCGACCGCATCCATGATCTCTTCGATGGCGACCATCCCTTGCGGGCCACCGAAGCCACGGTAGGCGGTGTTCGAGGCGGTGTTGGTCTTGCAGCGATGACCATTGATGGTGGCATCGCCGAGGTAGTAGGCGTTGTCTGAGTGGAACATCGCCCGGTCGACGATCGAGCCGGACAAGTCCGGCGAGTAGCCGCAGTTGCCCGCCAGTTCGATTTCGATGCCGTGCAGCAAGCCATTGTCGTCGAAGCCAACATCGTATTCGACGTAGAAGGGATGACGTTTGCCGGTCATCTGCATGTCTTCGACGCGCGGCAGGCGCATCTTGGTTGGCCGGCCAGTGAGGTGTGCGATCACCGCGCACAGGCACGCGGGGCCGGCGGCCTGGGTTTCCTTGCCGCCAAAGCCGCCGCCCATGCGGCGCATGTCGATAACGATTTTGTGCATGGGTACACCCAGCACTTCGCCCACCAGTTTCTGCACTTCGGTGGCATTCTGCGTCGAGGTGTAGACGATCATGCCGCCGTCTTCGGTTGGCATCACCGAGGAGATCTGGGTCTCCAGGTAGAAGTGTTCCTGGCCGCCAATATGCAGGCTGCCTTGCAGGCGCCGGGGGGCGCTGGCCAACTTGCTGGCGGAGTCGCCGATCTTGTGTTGGTGGCTGTCGAGCACGAAGTGCTTTTTGCGCAGGGCGTCGACCACATCCAGCACCGGCTCGAGGTCTTCATACTCGATAACCGCCGCCATGGCCGCCTTGCGTGCGGTTTCCAGGCTGTCGGCACCGACGGCGATCACCACCTGACCGACGTACTCAACTTTGCCATCGGCCAGAAGCGGGTCGCCGGCAACTACCGGGCCGATGTCCAACTGGCCGGGTACGTCCTTGCTGGTGATGGCGATGGCTACACCCGCAAATGCGTAGCAGGGCGCGGTGTCGATGCTGATGATGCGTGCGTGGGCGCGGTCGCTCATGCGGGCGTAGACGTGCAGCTGATTGGGGAATTCCAGGCGGTCGTCGACGTAAACCGCCTCACCGGAGACGTGTTTGTCAGCGCTCTCGTGCTTGACGCTGCGGCCGACGCCTGTGGTGATATCGGCGCGGAACAATTCGGCCAGTTCGGCCTGGGTTTTAGCTACATGATGATTAGACATACGCGGTCACCCGTGTTTCGACTTCAGGGGTTTGCAGTTCGAGGGAGTACTTGCGCAGCAGGTTCTGGGCGATCAGCAGGCGGTATTCCTTGCTGGCACGGAAGTCCGACAGCGGGGTGAAGTCCTCGGCCAGGGCGGCGCAGGCGCGCTCGACCACCCCTGGATACCAGGCCGAACCGATCAGGGCTTGCTCGCAGGCTGCTGCGCGTTTCGGGATGGCCGCCATACCGCCGAAGGCGATGCGGGCATCACGCACCACACCATCCTCGATGCGCAAATTGAAGGCTGCGCAAACGGCGGAAATGTCGTCATCCAGGCGCTTGGAGACTTTGTACGCGCGGAACGCCTGATTGCTCTGGGCGCGTGGCACGATGATTTTCTCGATAAATTCGGCTTCCTGGCGGGCCGTGACCTTGTAATCGAGGAAGTAGTCTTCGATCGGCAGGCTGCGAGTGTCATTGCCTTTGCGCAGGACAATCTGCGCGCCGAGGGCGATCAGCAGCGGCGGGGCGTCGCCAATCGGCGAGGCGTTGCCAATATTGCCGCCCAGGGTGCCCTGGTTGCGGATCTGCAGGGAGGCGAAGCGGTGCAGCAGTTCGCCGAAGTCTGGGTAGTCTTTGGCCAGTGCGGCGTAGCAATCGGACAATGCAGTGGCAGCACCGATTTCGATGCTGTCGGCGGTGATGTCAACGCGCTTCATCGATTCGATATGGCCGACATAGATCATCACCGGCAGTTCACGGTGGAACTGGGTGACTTCCAGCGCCAGGTCGGTGCCGCCGGCCAGCAGACGTGCTTCGGGATTGGCGGCGTAGATGTCGGCCAGGTCGGCGACGGTCAGCGGCAGCAAGCAGCGCTTGTCGCCGCTGTTCAACTCTGCGGTTTCACGCGGGGCGATGGTTTTCAGCAGGGCGATGGTTTGCGCTTCGGCAGCGTCAAACTGATCGGGCTGTTTCTGGCAGCAGGCCTGTTCGGCCGCATCGATGATCGGGCGGTAGCCGGTGCAGCGACAGAGGTTGCCGGCCAGCGCCTCCAAGGTGTCGGCCTTGTCGAAGCCATCGCTATTCTTTTGCAGGGCGAACAGCGACATGACGAAACCGGGGGTGCAGAAGCCGCACTGCGAGCCGTGACAGTCGACCATGGCCTGCTGCACGCTGTGCAGTTGCCCGGCGTGCTTGAGGTCTTCGACGGTGATCAGCTGTTTGCCGTGCAGGGAGGCAACGAAGGTCAGGCAGGCGTTCAGGGTGCGATAGCGAATGCGTTCCGTGCCGCTGGAGTTGTCCAGCTCGCCAACCACTACGGTGCAGGCGCCACAATCGCCAGAGGCGCAGCCTTCTTTGGTTCCGGGCTTGCCGACGTGCTCGCGCAAGTAATCGAGCACGGTGACATTCGGGTCGAGACGCTGCTCGGTGCGCAGCTCACGGTTGAGTAAAAACTGGATCAAGGACGACCTCCAGGCACTTTATTGTTTTAAACGAGGGCTCGCATTAATGACGAATTTAGAGTTTTCTGACTTTTGGGTCAATAAATATTTGACCTTATGGTCAAGCAATCGTCATGCCTTTGCGCTATGAGCCGAGCACAGCCCCTTGCTGGTCTGCACTGCGGCGCTGCATGGGTGTCGCGCAGCGCTCGCGAAAACCTTTTGTTCAGCTTTTTTTCACGAAAATTTAATAGCGACGTGCCTAGGCTGCGCTCCCACACAAGGTATGGAACGCCATACCTGTCTTGAGTGGGATCAAGCAGACTCCATGCTGAAAATTAAGGCCGTGCGCCCTGAAGTATTGACCCTATTGAGCAGCGCGTTTCTGCTCTTGTGCTGCAATTTCGTGCTCTGGCGGCACCTGTTCTCAATCACCTCCGGGGACGGGCAAGGGGTGTTCATGCGCCTGGCATTCGGGTTGATCGTGCTGACGATTTTCAACCTGGTGCTGACGCTGCTGGCATTTCGCTGGGTATTGAAGCCGGTGTTGACGCTCTTGCTGCTGATCAGTGCCGGCGTGGCGTACTTCATGAGCCAGTACGGTGTGCTGATCGACTTGGGCATGTTGCGCAACGCGGCGCAAACCGATGTGGCGGAAGTGCGTGACCTGTTGTCGCCCAAGCTGGCGGGTTATGTCCTGTTGTTGGGCGTACTGCCGGTGATTCTGCTGTGGCGTACGCCGGTCAACTACCGGGTTTGGCACCGCGAACTGTTGAGCAAGGTGTTGGTCAGTACGGCCTGTGTGGCGGTCTTGGGCGCGGTGGCGCTGCTCAATTACCAGGGATTGTCGTCGCTGTTTCGCAATCACCATGAACTGCGCCTGATGGTGGTGCCGAGCAATTACGTGGGCGCTTCGCTGAGCTACCTGCGCGAGCAGATCAATTCGCGCCAGCAGCCCTTCCGGCAGGTGGGCACCGACGCCGTCAAAGCCGCGACCTGGAAGACCCATCAGCGCAAATCGCTGACGGTTCTGGTGGTCGGTGAAAGTGCGCGGGCGGAGAACTTCGGCGTGCTCGGCTATGCCCGCAACACCACGCCGCAATTGCAGGCCGAAAGCGGCTTGATCGCCTACAGCAATGTGCACTCCTGTGGCACCGAGACGGCGGTATCGGTGCCCTGCATGTTTTCCAATCTGGGCCGCCGCGATTACAGCGCGACCCAGGCCAAGTCCCAGGAAGGTTTGCTGGATGTGTTACAGCGCGCCGGCCTCCATGTGCTCTGGCGCGACAACCAGTCCGGTTGCAAGGGCACGTGCGAGCGGGTGGCGTTCGATAACCTGAGCAATGGCCAAGACCCGCAGTTCTGTGCCGATGGCGAGTGCCATGACGAGATACTGCTGCAAGACCTGCAAGGTTTCATCGACAACCTGGAGCAGGACACGGTGCTGGTGCTGCACCAGATGGGCAGCCATGGCCCGGACTATTACAAGCGCTACCCGAAAGCCTTCGAGCGGTTCACCCCGGTCTGCAGCAGCAACGCGTTGAATGATTGTTCCCGCGAGAGCATCGTCAATGGCTACGACAACACCCTGGTCTACACCGATCATGTGTTGGCCAGTCTGATCGATCTGCTGCGCAGCAATCAGGGTAAGGTCGACAGTGCCATGCTCTACCTGGCCGACCATGGCGAGTCGCTGGGCGAGTACAACCTCTACCTGCACGGCACGCCCTATCTGATGGCGCCGGATCAGCAAAAACATGTGCCGCTGCTGGCCTGGTTTTCCGGCTCCTATCAGCAGGCCTTCGGGCTCGATGGCGACTGCCTGCGGGCCGAGCGCGACAAGCCCTTGAGCCAGGACAATCTGTTCCACTCCATGCTCGGGCTGCTGGAAGTCCGTACCCGCGTCTATGACCCGGCGCTGGATATGTTCGCCGCCTGCCGCAGTGCAACGGTGAAGCAAGCGTTGGCGCTGGAGTAGGGCCGGCTCGTGGAGCGCAGCGCACAGTCTGCTGCGCTCCACTGAGGCTCAGGAGGCGAGCTGGGAATCGGTCAACTGGTGTTCTTCGCCGGCATAGAAGGCCCGCACCCGTGGGTCCATGACCGCCCGCCAGAGCGGCGGAAAAACCGCGAGCACGATCATCCCGGTATAACCGTTGGGCAGCTGCGGGCTGTCATCGAAGTGGCGCAACACCTGGTAGCGGCGCTTGGCATAGGCGTGGTGGTCGGAGTGCCGTTGCAGGTGAAAGAGGAACAGGTTGGTCAGCAGGAAGTTACTGTTCCAGGAATGCGTCGGGTTGGTGCGTTCATAGCGGCCATTGTCCTGCTTGCGCCGGTGCAACCCGTAGTGCTCGACGTAATTGACGATCTCCAGCAGGGTCAGGGCGATGAACGATTGGCCCAGAAAGAACAGTGCGCCAAGCCAGCCAAAGGCCAGACAGAAGCCCAGCAGAAACAGCGCGCTGATGGCATACCAGCCGATCAGCTCGTTGCGCCAATGCCCGGCGGGCAAGCTCCTGCGCTTGAGGCGCTCGGCTTCCAGGGCCCAGGCATTGGTGAAGTTGTGCTTGTAGGCATGCGGCAGGAAGGCATACAGGCTTTGCCCGTAGCGCGACGATGAGGCGTCTTCCGGGGTGGAGACATGCACATGGTGACCGCGCACGTGTTCGACCTTGAAACCGGCGTAGCACACCGCCGCCAGCAGCAGGCCGCCGGCATTTTGCTCGAGCTGCGGGTCCTTGTGGATGAGCTCGTGAGCCACGGTGATGCCGATGGCGCCCATCACCGTGCCGACCGAGAGCACCCAGCCCAGCCGGCCGACCCAGTCCCAGGCGTCGTTGGCGGCGAAGGCCCAGCCGGCCCAGATCAGCATGCCGAGCAGAAAGGGCACGGTAGCCAGGCTCAGCAAGCGCTAATAGCCTTGTTTGTCCATCCGTGGGACATCTTCGGTTTCATCCGGGTTGGCCGGATCGCGACCGACGATAGCGTCCAGCAGTGGGATCACCCCGAAGACGATGCTGACCACCAGGTAAGGCCAGGCGTTGACATACTCGCTGCCTTGCGACCAGTAATAACTCAACGGGATGCCGAGCACCGGAATCAGCCAGATCCAATAACCGACTTTCTTTAAGATGAGCATCCAGCTTGAAGGCAGGCGTTCGAACATGTTGGGCTCCATTTATTGTTGTGGCTGGGAGGTGCTTTGTAGGATTGTAGGACAATCAATTCTTCAAACCAGCCCCCGCAAGCCCACCTTTTGGTCAGAAAGCCCAGCCGCCGTCACCTTGGCCGGGTAACACCCTGTGTTACACTCGCGGCCTGCGCGTTAGCCACGATTTCGAAGGAAAACCATGACGTTCAAGGCCCCGGACAGCCTCGCCGAGCAGATTGCTCACCACCTTGCGGAGCGCATCATCCGGGGTGAACTGAAAGAGCGTGAGCGCATTCAAGAGTTGAAAGTCACCCAATCCCTCAATGTCAGCCGCGGCTCGGTGCGTGAAGCGCTGTTGATCCTCGAGCGTCGCCACCTGATCGCCATCCTGCCGCGCCGTGGCGCCCACGTAACCGAACTCACCCCGCACAATGTGCAGAGCCTCTACGCCCTGGTGATGGAGCTCTACATCCTGCTGGGCTTCGCCGTGGCCGAACGCTGGCGCGTGCAGGAAGATCTGGCGCCATTCCTGGTGATTCAACAGCGCCTGAGCGAAAGTGCGCAGCGTGGCGACATCGACACTTTTGTCGAAGACAGCTTCGACGTCATGCGCGCCGCTTTTCCGTTCGCCAACAACCCTTATTTGCAGGAAACGCTGGAGAACCTGTTGCCGGCCATCAGCCGCACCTACCATTTGGCGCTGGAGCGGCGCAAAACCGAGATGAGCCAGTTCCTCAATGCTTTCGCCGGCCTGCTGCAGGCGGTGATCGCCCGCGACCCGCAGCAGATCCGCGAGGTGCTGAGCGCTTACGGCAAGCACAATTGCCAGATGGTTCTCGCCGCGCTGGCTGAACGCTAAGTGCTCTGGGCTAGGGAAGGCGATCTATGCGCTTAAAGTGCATCAAGCTGGCGGGCTTCAAGTCCTTCGTCGATCCGACCACGGTCAACTTCCCGAGCAACATGGCGGCGGTGGTGGGCCCCAACGGTTGCGGCAAGTCCAACATCATCGACGCCGTTCGCTGGGTGATGGGCGAGAGTTCGGCGAAGAACCTCCGTGGCGAGTCGATGACCGACGTCATCTTCAATGGCTCGAACACCCGTAAACCGGTGACCCAGGCGTCCATCGAGCTGATTTTCGATAACTCCGATGGCACCCTGGTCGGTGAATATGCCGGCTACGCGGAAATTTCCATCCGCCGCCGGGTCACCCGCGACAGCCAGAACACCTACTTCCTCAACGGCACCAAATGCCGGCGTCGCGACATCACCGACATCTTCCTCGGCACCGGCCTGGGTCCGCGCAGCTACTCGATCATCGAGCAGGGCATGATCTCAAAGCTGATCGAAGCCAAGCCGGAGGATCTGCGCAACTTCATCGAGGAAGCCGCTGGCATCTCCAAGTACAAGGAGCGCCGCCGCGAGACCGAAAACCGTATCCGCCGCACCCATGAAAACCTCGCGCGCCTGACTGACCTGCGCGAAGAGCTGGAGCGCCAGCTCGATCGCCTGCACCGCCAGGCCCAGTCGGCCGAGAAGTACCAGGAATACAAAGCCGAAGAGCGCCAGCTCAAGGCGCAGCTGTCGGCGCTGAAATGGCAGGCGCTGAACGAGCAGGTCGGCCAGCGTGAAGCGGTGATCGGCAACCAGGAAATCAGCTTTGAAGCCCTGGTCGCTGAACAGCGCAATGCCGATGCCAGCATCGAGCGCCTGCGTGATGGCCATCACGAGCTGTCCGAACGCTTCAACCTGGTGCAAGGGCGCTTCTATTCCGTGGGCGGCGATATCGCCCGCGTCGAGCAGAGCATCCAGCATGGCCAGCAACGCCTGCGCCAGTTGCAGGACGACCTCAACGAGGCCGAGCGTTCGCGCCTGGAAACCGAATCCCACCTCGGCCACGACCGCACGTTGCTGGCCACCCTGGGCGAAGAACTGGCGCTGCTCGCACCCGAGCAGGAAATCACCAGCGCCGCGGCGGAAGAGGCGGCGGCTACCCTGGAAGAGTCGGAAACCGCCATGCACGGCTGGCAGGAGCAGTGGGATGGCTTCAACCAGCGCAGCGCCGAGCCGCGCCGTCAGGCCGAGGTGCAGCAGTCGCGGATCCAGCAGTTGGAATACAGCCTGGAACGTCTGGCCGAACGCCAGCGGCGCCTGGGCGACGAGCGTGAGCAACTGGCGGCCGACCCGGAAGACGCAGCGATCCTTGAACTGAGCGAGCAAGTCGCCAGCAGCGAGCTGACCCTCGAAGAATTGCACGCGGCCGAGCTGGATTTGGTCGAGCGGCTGGAACAATTGCGTACCGAACTGCAGCAGGCCGGGCAGGCCCAGCAACAGGCGCAAGGTGAACTGCAGCGGCTGAACGGCCGGCTGGCCTCGTTGGAGGCCTTGCAACAGGCCGCGCTCGACCCCGGCACCGGTGTCGCCGAGTGGCTGCGTGAGCAACAGTTGAGTGAGCGCCCGCGTCTGGCCGAAGGCCTGCGGGTCGAGCCGGGCTGGGAGTTGGCGGTGGAAACCGTACTCGGCGCGGATTTGCAGGCCGTGCTGCTGGACGACGCAGGGCAGAACCTGGCCGGGCTGGACCTGGCCGGTTTCGCCCAGGGCGATTTGCGGCTGGTCAGCCCGGCCAAAGGTGGTGCGCGGGTCGCGGGCAGCCTGTTGGACAAGGTCGAGGCCGCTGTCGATCTGACGCCCTGGCTGGCTGCTGTCAGGCCGGTCGAGTCCCTCGATGCGGCCTTGGCCGGGCGCAGCGGCTTGACCGAGGGCGAGAGTCTGATCAGCCGCGACGGTTACTGGGTCGGCCGGCATTTCCTCCGGGTACGGCGTGCCAGCGAAGCGGAAAGCGGCGTGCTGGCCCGTGGCCAGGAGTTGGAGCGCCTCGGCCTGGAGCGCGAAGAGCGGGAAGCGACCCTGGCCAGTCTCGATGAGCGGTTGTTGGCGTTGCGTGAGTCCCAGCAGGTGCAGGAAGATGCGCGCGAACAGCAGCGCCGGCGCCTGCAGGAAGAGGCGCGCCGGCAGGGCGAGCTGAAAGCGCAGTTGTCCGCCGGGCAGGCCAAGGTCGAACAGTTGACCCTGCGTCGTCGGCGTCTCGACGAAGAACTCGGCGAACTCGGTGAGCAGCGTGCCATCGAGCATGAGCAGTTGGGCGAGTCGCGCCTGCAACTGCAGGACGCCCTGGATGCCATGGCCGTCGACACCGAGCAGCGCGAGCGATTGCTGGCGCGACGCGACGCATTGCGCGAGCGGCTCGACCGGGTGCGCCAGGAAGCCCGTCAGCACAAGGATCATGCCCATCAACTGGCCGTGCGCCTGGGGTCGCTCAAGGCGCAACATGACTCGACGCGCCAGGCTCTCGAGCGGCTCGAACTGCAGGCCGAACGCCTGAGCGAAAAGCGCGAGCAGCTCAACCTCAATCTCGATGAGGGGGCGGCGCCGCTGGAAGAGCTGCGCATGAAGCTCGAAGAGCTGCTCGACAAGCGCATGGGCGTGGAAGACGAGCTCAAGCTGGCGCGCCTGGCCCTGGAGGATGCCGATCGCGAACTGCGCGACGCGGAAAAACGCCGGACCCAGGCCGAGCAACAGTCACAACTGCTGCGTGGCCAACTCGAACAGCAACGCATGGAATGGCAAGCACTGACCGTGCGACGCAAGGCCATCCAGGATCAGTTGCTGGAAGACAACTATGACCTGCACGGCGTGCTCGGCACCTTGCCGGCCGAAGCCAGCGAGCGGGCCTGGGAAGAAGAATTGGAGCGCTTGGCCGCGCGGATTCAGCGCCTGGGCCCGATCAACCTGGCCGCCATCGACGAATACCAGCAGCAGGGCGAGCGCAAACGTTACCTGGATGCGCAGAACGCCGACCTGGTCGAAGCGCTGGATACTCTGGAAAACGTGATTCGCAAGATCGACAAGGAGACCCGCAACCGTTTCAAGGAGACCTTCGACCAGATCAACGGCGGCCTGCAGGCGCTGTTCCCGAAAGTGTTCGGCGGTGGCAATGCCTATCTGGAGCTGACCGGCGAGGATCTGCTGGATACCGGGGTGACGATCATGGCGCGGCCGCCGGGCAAGAAGAACAGCACCATCCACCTGCTTTCCGGTGGCGAGAAGGCGCTGACCGCGCTGGCGCTGGTGTTCGCTATCTTCAAGCTGAATCCGGCGCCGTTCTGCATGCTCGACGAAGTGGATGCGCCGTTGGATGACGCCAACGTCGGCCGCTATGCGCGGCTGGTCAAGGAAATGTCGGAAACCGTGCAGTTCATCTATATCACCCACAACAAGATCGCCATGGAGATGGCCGATCAGCTGATGGGGGTGACCATGCATGAGCCTGGTTGTTCGCGGCTTGTCGCAGTGGATGTGGAGGAAGCCCTGGCTTTGGTTGAGGCATGATGCGCATGGCGGTGTAAAGTTGCCTTTCGTCGTGCTAGCTTAATGCCCACTTTTCGTTACGGATGGAAAACGCCAGTCAGAACATGGAGTTGGCACCCAGCGTAGCTGTTACCGGTTTTGGATTTTTGAATGTGGGCGCGGATGCCCTTTCTTCATTATTATTTTTATTAGGGGTTACAGAATTACATGGATATCGGTCTGCGCGAGTGGCTGATCGTCATCGGCATCATTGTTATCGCTGGCATTCTTTTCGATGGCTGGCGGCGGATGCGCGGTGGTAAGGGCAAGTTGAAGTTCAGGCTCGATCGGAGTTTCTCCAACCTGCCGGACGATGACGGTGCGCCGGAATTGCTCGGGCCGCCACGGGTACTGGATCGTCATCAGGAACCCAAGATCGAAGAGGACCTGCCGCCCATGAGCGCGCGCGAGCTCAATCGCCGCCGTGGGACGCCGGTCGAACCGCATCAGGGCGACCTCAATCTTGGTCTCGACGAGCCGGTGCCGACGCTGCTCAACCCGGTCGATGACGCTGAGCCGAAAAAGCGCAAAGTCACGGCCCAGGAAGACAGCAAAGGCTTGCCGCCGGTCGAGGAAGTGCTGGTGATCAACGTCGTCGCCCGTGAAGGCGAAGGCTTCAATGGTCCGGCGCTGCTGCAGAACATTCTGGAAAGCGGTCTGCGCTTTGGCGAGATGGATATTTTCCATCGTCACGAAAGCATGGCCGGCAATGGCGAAGTGCTGTTCTCCATGGCCAATGGCGTTAAACCGGGCACCTTCGACCTGGACGATATCGATCACTTCAGCACCCGCGCAGTGAGCTTCTTTCTCGGCCTGCCGGGCCCGCGTCACCCCAAGCAGGCTTTTGATGTGATGGTGGCCGCCGCGCGCAAACTCGCCCATGAGTTGAATGGCGAACTGAAGGACGATCAGCGCAGCGTAATGACCGCACAGACCATCGAGCATTATCGCCAGCGCATCGTCGAGTTCGAGCGCAAGTTGCTGACTCACAAGCGCTAACACAGCGCCCCCCTCTCCCTGAAGGGAGAGGGAACTGATTGCAGAGCAGCCCAGGCTGCTCTTTTCGTTTTCGAGAGAACCGTCATGACCGATGCCTCTACAACCACAACGCATGCCGCCGAGCGCATCCTACAATTGCGTGCTGAGTTGGATCAGCACAACTATCGCTACCACGTCCTCGATGCGCCGAGCATTCCGGATGCCGAGTACGACCGGCTGTACCACGAACTCAAGGCGCTGGAAGCCGAGCATCCGCAACTGGTGACCGCCGATTCGCCGACTCAGCGCGTGGGCAACCTGGCGCTGTCGGCCTTTGGCGAGGTCAAGCACGAAGTACCGATGCTCAGCCTCGGTAACGCCTTCGACGAAGCCACTTTGCTGGAGTTCGACCGTCGCGTCAGGGAAGGGCTGGACCTGCCCGCTGGCGATCTGTTCGGTGCCGGCGCAACGGTGGAATACAGCTGCGAGCCGAAGCTCGACGGCCTGGCGGTCAGCCTGCTGTACCGCGACGGTCAACTGGTGCGCGGCGCCACGCGCGGTGACGGCTCGACCGGTGAGGACATCAGCGTCAACGTGCGCACCGTGCGCAATATTCCACTCAAGCTGCACGGCAGCGGCTGGCCAGCGGTGTTGGAAGTGCGCGGCGAGGTGTTCATGTCCCGTGCCGGTTTCGATGCGCTGAACGCCCGTGCGTTGGAAAGCGGCGGCAAGACCTTCGCCAACCCGCGTAACGCCGCCGCCGGTAGCCTGCGCCAGCTCGACCCGAAGATTACCGCCAGCCGCCCGTTGGAATTCTGCTGCTATGGCATCGGTCAGGTGCAGGGCGAGCTGCCGGATACCCATATCGGTATCCTCACCGCCCTCAAGGGCTGGGGCATGCCGATCAGCCATGAATTGAAGCTGGCCCAGGGTGCCGAAGCGTGCCTGGATTACTACCGGGCCATCGGCGCCCAGCGTGACACGCTGCCCTATGAGATCGATGGCGTGGTGTTCAAGGTCAACAACCTGGCCTGGCAGCGCGAGCTGGGTTTTCGCGCCCGTGAGCCGCGTTGGGCGATTGCGCACAAATTTCCGGCCAGCGAAGAGCTGACCGAGCTGTTGGCGGTGGAGTTCCAGGTCGGTCGCACGGGCGCCGTCACTCCGGTGGCGCGGCTGAAACCGGTGAAGGTTGCCGGTGTCATGGTCGCCAACGCCACCTTGCACAATATGGATGAGGTCGAGCGCTTGGGGCTGATGGTTGGCGACAGCGTGATCATCCGCCGCGCTGGCGACGTGATTCCGCAAGTCGTGCAAGTGGTGCTGGAGCGGCGCCCGGACTGGTCGGCGGACGAGCGTGCGGCACGAACGGTCAAGGTGCCGGGCGAGTGCCCGGTATGTGGCTCGGCCGTCGAACGCACCCAATTGATCAAACGCAGCAAGGGCCGTGAAACCGTCAGCGAAGGCGCGGCGTATCGCTGCGTCGGGCGTCTGGCCTGTGGCGCACAACTCAAGCAGGCGATCATCCACTTCGTTTCGCGGCGGGCCTTGGACATCGAAGGGCTTGGCGAGAAGATCGTCGAGCAACTGGTGGACGAGGGGCTGGTGCGATCGCCCGCCGATCTGTTCACGCTGGGCTTCGAGCAGATCGTCGACCTGGAAGGTTTCGCCGAACTGTCGACCAAAAACCTGCTGGCGGCGATTGCCGATAGCAAGCGGCCGACCCTGGCGCGCTTCATCTATGCCCTGGGTATTCCGGATGTCGGCGAAGAAACGGCCAAGGTCCTGGCCCGCTCGCTTGGTGCGCTCGAACGCATCCAGCAGGCCCTGCCGGAGGTGCTGACCTATCTGCCGGACGTGGGTGCGGAAGTCGCGCATGAGATCCACAGCTTCTTCGAGGACGACCATAACCGTTCGGTGATCGCACAACTGCTGGAACGTGGTCTGGAATTGCAGGAGGAGGGCGACCTGCATCCGGAGTTCGCCGCTTGCGCCACTCTGGCGGGCTTTATCGACAAGCTGAATATTCCCTTTATCGCGGCCACTGGCGCGGAAAAACTCGCAGCCAGGTTCGGCTCGCTGGACGCCATCATCGGCGCCGACTGGCTCGACCTGCGTCAGGTCGAACGGCTGAACGAGAAGGCGGCGAAATCCCTGCGCGAGTTTTTCGACGCGGCGCAGAATGCCCAGCGCGCACGGGCCATCGAAGCCCAGTTGCGCGAGTTCGGCATGCATTGGCAAAGCGAGAAAAAGGCCGCCGAAGGCCTACCGCTGGCCGGGCAGACCTGGGTGCTGACCGGTACGCTGGAGGTGATGAGCCGGGATGTGGCCAAAGAGAAGCTGGAGTCCCTGGGAGCCAAGGTGGCCGGTTCGGTTTCGGCTAAGACGCACTGCGTGGTGGCTGGTCCAGGCGCCGGCTCGAAGCTGGCGAAAGCCAGTGAGCTGGGGGTGAAAGTGTTGGATGAAGCGGAGTTTTTGGCGGAGCTGGACCGCTTGGGCTAGGCGTGTAGCATCAGGCTGTCGATCACCTTTACCGGTACATCGTCCAATGCCGGCGCTGCTACAGGTACTTCGGAGCGACGCGCCTGGCGGTATTCGCTGGGCGTGCAGCCGGCGAACTGCTTGAAGGCGCGTGCGAAGTAGGAAGGGTCTTTGAAGCCGGCCTCATAGCCGATGCTGGTGATCGGCATCTGGCTGTTGTCGAGCAACTCCCGGGCAAAGTCCATGCGCTTGCTCAGCACGTAATCCATGAAGCCAAGTCCATTCACATCCTTGAATAGGCGGCTGAAGCGGAATGTTGTCATACCGCAGCGCTGCGCCAGCTCCTTTTGGTCGATGCTGTCCCGGAAATGCTGGTCGATGTACAGCAACACCTTGTTGAGAGCCTGGTGCTTCTGGTGTGCTGCGGTCAACCGGATGCTGTCCGGCAGAGACGGGGAGTGATCGACTAGCGGCTTTTTGCCGTGACCATTGGTGCTGCGGCGCAGCTCGCAGAGTTGCTCCAGGGAGTGCAGGTAGCGGTTTTTTTCGGCGGTCGAAAGAGGTAGAACCATGTATTCCCAGACCCGGGAGCGCATTGCCCAGACGGCTAGCTCTTCCGAGTGCTGCACGGTGAACATGGTGATCGGGATGGAGGGGGCTGTGCGTTTTACCTGCAGCAACAGGTTGAGGCCGAGCATGTCGGGGCGATCGAAATGCATGCAGATCATGTCCACCTGCTGGCCCTGCTGGCTCTGCTCCCTGCTGGCAAGCAAAGGGTCTTTCGCCAACCGGCAGTCGCAGGAAGCGTTGAATTGTGCGATGAGCCCTTCCGTGGAGCGATCGTGGGTTAGATCGAGCCATAAAAGGAGTGGTTTATTGGCCGAGTTAGACTTCATTTGCTTAGCTCTGCGCCCTGTGTAGTCCCCTCTCAGCAGTATTGTCATTGTGCCACTACTGCAAAGATCAAATCCTAGTAATAAATAACTTATTTAGTTCGTTGTGCTCTAAGTGTTGCTCCGGAGCCAGAGTTCACGTGGATTTTTCGGTTTTTCCCGGCGTATCTGGGATCGACCGCTCGTCTCTTGCGAATTAGTTGCAGAGGCATTCGTAACTCGTTCCTTCTCTTCCGTTTTTCGCCGCTCTTGCGGAAACTGTCTGCATTGCTTTTGCTGACTTGGCAGTAGTCGATTGGCGATTTGGGAACCCCTTCTTCGAATTAGTGAGTATGTGCAATTCCCTTCGCGGACTCATTGCCGAGTGGATTGCTTTCCTTCTCCTTTTGCCGACGATATCGGTCTTGCGTCACCTGGGCTTGATCAAGGTCGTCGATTACGCCCTGTAGCCAGAAGCGAGGTTGCACAGGCGAGTTGAAGGCTTGGATGTAACTCTTGTTTTGCGCCGTAAGGGTTGGTAAGTCACGGATCACGATGCCCCACAGCAACGTAATGGCCAGGAGTTGTGTCATCAGCCAAGCGCTACGCAATAGAAAAGAGGGCTGATTCTGAGATGGGGAGGCCGGATGCAGGCCAAGTAGCCAGCCTCCCAGAATCGCGAGCCAGAGTTGCGTGTAGGGCATCACCAGTACGCCATCCACCATGGCGAGGGTCAGAGCGGCCGCAATACTGCCCGCCAGGCAGACGCGCAGCAGGTCGGGCGGAGTGCTGGAATTAGCCGTCGCTCGAAGCGTGCGGAAGGTGGTGCGTGCGGCAAGAAAAACCAGAGCACTGACGGCAAGCGCGGATGGGATGCCCCATTCGCAGGCCCATTGCAACACTGCTTGGTGGGGGTGGCTTGCCACGGGGTTGTAGTGGTCGGCGAAATGCATAGGGCCAAAGCCTAACCACGGCCGTTCAAACATCATCTCGACTGCTTGAAGCCAGAGTACCTCGCGTAAGGACAGCGAAGTGGTGAGCCGTTCAGTGGCAAGTGCCGTTACTTCAGTGTTTAGCAAGGCCGGGATGACCGACAGCAGTAACAAGTAGATCAGCAACCCCAACCCGGCTGAACGCAACTGCAGCATGCTCCAGCGCCGACCGACGGCTCCTGACAGACTCAGCCAAGCCATGGCAGCGGCCATACCCAGTGCCAACCCGCGGGCGGCACTGGTGATTGCGACCGTCCACCAGAGAGCCGCCAGAATGGAAACCACTAGGGCCTCCCGACGCGATGTCCCCTCGTGTAATAGGGGAAAAACTATCAGGGGAAGTGTCAGCGCGAGGAACTGGGCAAAAAAACGTGGATTGGAAAACCCCCACAGCAGCTTATAGGCCACGAAAGGCTCGAGGTCTTTGGCGAGCATCAACTGGTAAATGAGGAAATACAGCGCTAAGAGGCAGCTGCTAAGCAGCGCGACGGCGCCGATCAGCGCCTGATCCAGGGCTGGGCCTATGGTCCGTCGCGACATCGCGACAAACCCGCCCAAGGCGATACTCGATGCAGCGAGACTCAACTCGGCCAGCGCCCAAGAGATATGCCGTGCCAGTAAGGCCGAGGCCAAGCCGGCGATCAGCAGGGCCGCCATGCACCAACGGGTATTGGGGCCAACAAGGGGAGGGGCAGCCGGTTTGCGGGTGAACAAATAGGCGCTGGCCAGCAAACAGAGGCTCAACACCATGACCTGACCCACCCGCTGCTGGTCGTGCCAGTCGGCTGCGACCCAGAGGATCAGGGGCAAGGATGCCACCACGATAAGAATTACCAGCAGCCCACCTGTGCTTATCCCTCCGGGCGTTACCAGCACCTGATCTCGCCGCTGCATCTCCCCATCTCCTTGTTCGGCCGAGAGTCGCCAGTGCGACCCGATTCCTCTTGAGCGTTGCAGAGGGCTGGGCAAACGGCAAATGTACAACTGCAGTTTGATTGGGCAGTGGTCGCGCTGAACGGATCGGTCTGTACGGCAGCCAGGGCAGGGAAATACACCCGGCTCAAGCCTGTAGCTCTGGTAGGCGATCCACATGACCCGGCGCAAGGGCTTCGTGCGGGACGCAAATGAGGGACGCTTCCGCGCACTTCCAGCTTCTCATTCGTGAATCGATGAAGCTGAAAAGTAGGTTGCTTTAACTCTGTTGCCACTATGCATGGGTGTGCCTGCAAAAAAGTCCCTGTGATGTGCAAAAAACTCCTAACCCCTGTTTTGTCTGGCAACTAGGGTTCAAGCAGGCGGGGCACAAAGCACTGCCAGTTCCCTGGAAGAACAAGACTCGAGTGAGGTGAGCGAAATGACTCTGCAAGCAATCAAAACTTCGGTGTTGAAATTTATGAAGGACGAGGACGGTCTGACAGTCGTGGAATATGCCGTGGCGGGTGGGCTTATTTCTCTGGCAGTGGTGACTGTTTTTACTAACCTTGGGACAGCTGTTGCAGGCGTTATTCAAGACTTAATTGATGCGCTTAGTTGAGTATTGATTGCGACTTTCGGCTTTATATTCTTCGAACATTAAGGAGGTGTCTCAAGTGAGCTTCTTGCTGAGCACCTCCGTGCTTGTTCTTCTCGGGGTTGCGGTGATTACGGATGTCAGTTCTCACCGCATCTCCAATACTCTTATCCTGCTTGGCCTGGTTTTATCGCTGGCGTTGCAGATTGGTTTCTACCAAGTCGATGGATTGTTTGCCTGGGCTGGTGGTCTGGCTGTTGGGCTGCTGTGTTTTCTACCTCTGTATATGTTTGGCGGTATGGCGGCGGGCGACGTCAAATTAATAGCCATGGTGGGAAGTTTTTTCGGCCCCGTAAGCGCTTTCTGGGCGGCCGCTTTTAGTGTGGTGGCGGGTGGGGTTCTAGGTATTTTGATCTTGCTCTACAAGAAACAGTTATTTCGCTTTCTGCAGAGATATTCGGCGATAGCAAGTTTGCGCACTTATATCCAGCCGGAAGCCGACGATGCCGCCCTGCAACGTTTCCCTTACGCCATCGCCATTTTGTCGGGAACCATGACCAGCATCTTCTGGCTGCCGGTCGGCCAGTAGGTAGGGAGGCCAATCATGTATGCCATCAGCGACAGCGGCGCCTACCCCAGCGAGCGGGAAGAAGTGCAGCGGCTGGCTCCGCAGCCTCGCACTATCCGTGAGACCGGCCTGGCGGACAACTTCCTCGGTGATCTGGTCTGCAAGCACCTGCACGATGCCGGCGTATTGGATTTGCCACGGTTGGTGGCGCGCCTGGCACTGACTGGCGCAGTGTTGGAAGAAATCCTCGCTTTCCTACGCAAGGATGGCCGCGTTGAGGTGCTGGGCCAGGCCGGTGGCCAGGCGCTGCGCTACGGTCTGACCGAGCGTGGCCGCAGCGCCGCCCGCGATGCCCTGGCCCGCAGCGGCTATATCGGCGCGGCTCCCTTTCCGGTGAGTGCCTACCGTTCCCTGCTGAAGGTGCAGACCATCCACCATGGCCGCATCACCGTGCGCGACATGCGTTCCGCCTTTGGCGGTGTGGTGCTCTCGGAGGGCATGCTCGATCAACTGGGCGTGGCCCTGAACTCCGGGCGCGCCATCATGATTTACGGGCCGGCGGGCACCGGCAAGACCTATATCAGTAGCCGGCTGATCCGCTTGTTCGCCGAGGCCATCTGGGTGCCCTATGCCATCGCGATCAACGAGGCGGTGATCGAAATCTACGACCCCCAGATACACCAGCGCCTGGATGATGACGAGCAAGAGAACAACCTGATGCTCAACGAAGGGATCGATCGGCGACTACTCTGCTGCAAGCGCCCTATCGTCATCACCGGCGGAGAGTTGAGCATGGAACAGCTGGATGTCCGCTATGACCCCTTCACCCGCCAGTACCAGGCCCCTTTACAGCTCAAGGCCAGTAATGGCCTGTTCATCATCGACGACATGGGCCGCCAGCGCATGGCACCCGCCGAGCTGCTGAATCGCTGGATTGTGCCCATGGAGGAAAAGCGTGACTTCCTCAACCTTGGTGGCGGGCGCCACTGCGAGCTGCCGTTCGACCTGATTTTGGTGTTCTCTACCAATCTCAACCCGCTGGAGCTGGCCGACGAGGCCTTCCTCCGGCGGATTGGCTACAAGCTGCACTTCAACTACCTCAAGCCGGAAGAGTACGAGCGCATCTGGCGCCAGGAAACCGAACGGCTGGGCATCGCCTTTGACCCGTTGCTGCTGCGCTACGTGCTGCAAGGCTTGTATGAGACCGAGGGCATGCCGCTGGTGCCTTGTCACCCGCGTGACCTGCTTGGCATGGCGCTGGACCGCCAGCGTTATATGGACGGTTCCGGGCCGCTGTCTCCCTTCGAGTTGGAGTGGGCTTGGCACAACTACTTCGTCCAGCTCGATTTTCTTGGATAAGGAGATACAGACATGAGCTCTCGTACTCTCACCCTGGTTGCCCTTTCCCTGATCCTGGGCCTGGGTGCGGCATGGATGGCTAACAGCTGGTTGAGCGCACGGCTGAATGCCAGCCCGGACGACAACTTGCTGAACGTGGTGGTCGCCACGGTGGAAATTCCTTTCGGGCAGATGATTGAGGCTCAGCAGGTCGCCGTGGTGCGCATGCCCAAGGATACGGTGCCGGACGATGCCTTCGATGCCACCGACAAGGTGGTGGGCAAGATCGCCACCTTCACCATGCTGCGCGGTGACATTCTACGGGGGGCGCGGGTGGCCGAGCACCTCGGCGGCAGCACCCTGGCTTCTCTGATTGCGCCTGACAAACGAGCCATATCGGTGCGCGTGGACGATGTGGTCGGTGTGGGTGGTTTCCTGTTGCCGGGTAATCGGGTTGATGTGCTGGCCACCAAGCAAACCGGAAGCAACAGCACTGCCGAGGCAGAAACCATTCTGGAAGATCTGCGCGTGCTGGCGGTGGACCAGACCGCCAGTACCGACAAGACCCAGCCGGTGGTGGTGCGCGCGGTAACCCTGGAGATGACCCCGCAAGAGGCGGAAACCCTGGTCAAGGCGATGACCGAAGGGCGCCTGCAACTGGCCCTGCGCAACCCGCTGGACAACCAGAAAAAGCCCGCGGCCGCTGAGCCGGTTGCGCTGGCCAAGGTCACGCCGCCAGCTGCAAAACCGGTGCGGCGCCGCAGCAGCGATGGCGGCGCTATCACGATTATCCGCGGGGTTGAGGTCAAGGTGGCAAAAGTACAGTGATAGGGCGGTATGGGTACCGGGGCAACGGATTCTCAGCAGGCAAGCAGAACACCAGGCAAGGAGTAGTACATGGATACTTTCCAGAGACTAGGGGCATACGCGTTGCAGGGGCTGTGCGGATGGTTGTTGTTGGCTACTGCGGTGCTGGCTGCCGACCCGATACCGGCGTTCAGTTCTATGCCAACGGCCAATGCCAACAGTATCCAGGTGCCGATCTACAAGTCGAGCGTGCATAGCACCCGTGCAGCGGTCAAGAAGATCTCCGTCGGCAACCCGGAGATCGCCGACATCCTTATCACCAGCCCGACTCAGCTCTATCTGCTCGGCCGCTCCCTGGGCAGCACCAATGTGCTGCTGTGGGATGGCGGCAACCGTCTGATTGAAAGCCTCGACGTCGAAGTAGTACATGACCTCGGCAGCCTCAAGAGCAAGCTGCATCAGTTGTTGCCCAATGAGAAGATCGAGGTGTTCAGCGCCCAGGGCGCCCTGGTGCTGCGCGGCCATGTCAGCAGCGCGGCGACCATGGATGTTGCGGTCAAGCTGGCCAAGACCTACACCGCGCAAACCTCGAGCGTGGTGCAGGGTGAGGGCGAAGCCGCCGTGGCTGCGCCGACCCAGACGCTGGATGTGATCAATCTGCTTACCGTCGGCAGCAGCCAGCAAGTGATGCTCGAGGTCAAGGTCGCAGAGATGCAGCGCAGCTTGGTCAAGACGCTCAGCGTGCGCTTCAATGCCCTGGACTTCGGCTCGTCCAGCAACTGGTCCGGGGGCGGTTTCAACGATGGTCGGGGACTGGGCGTAGTCCCCGGTACTGGCCTCCCACTGGGTCCAGGCTCCTTGATCGGTAGCGGCAAAGGTATTTTCGCCCAATTTCTTTCGGACGAATTCCTATTTAACGTGGTGCTGGAGGCGTCCAGGGACAATGGCTCGGCCAAGGTGTTGGCGGAGCCGACCCTGACCACCCTTACCGGGCAGGAGGCGGAGTTCATTTCCGGTGGCGAGTTCCCGGTGCCGGTCAGCGATGAGGATGGCATCACCATCGAATACAAGGAGTTCGGGGTCGGGGTGAAATTCCTCCCGGTGGTGCTCGACTCCGGGCGCATCAACCTTAATTTGAATGTATCGGTCAGCGAGCTCTCCAATGCCAATGCGCTGGTGCTGAGTACCGGTACGGACAATTCCGAGGGCGGTGGGGTGACGCAGTTCATCCCCTCGCTGACCAAGCGCAGCGCCGAGTCTACCGTTGAGCTGGGCAATGGCCAGACCATCGCCATAGCCGGTTTGATCAGCGAAAACACCCGCGATTTCGTCAGCGCTTTTCCGGGCCTGGGTGATTTGCCGGTCATCGGCCATCTGTTCCGCAGCCAGCAGTTCATCAATGGTGAAACCGAACTGGTGATCCTGGTGACGCCCCACTTGGCTAAGCCGGTGGACGCCAGGACTGTGCGCCTGCCTACCGAGAAATTCGTCGAGCCGAGTGACTTGGATTTCTACCTGCTAGGCAAGACCAAGGGGCGTGAGCCTGGGCGCCCGGTCCCCGTCAGTCTCGGGGTCAGCGAGGGAAATTTTGGCCATGACCTCAAGTAATCGGAGACAGCGACCATGAAAACTATGATTCCCCTTTGCCTGCTGGTGCCTGCGCTGTCCGGCTGTATGACATATGAGGAAGGGCGGGTCGGTACGCTGGGTTACAGCGTGTACCAGACCAGCTATCAACAGATCGCCGACAAGGAGCGGGCTGCCAACCCGGGTACGGAAGTTTCGCCAACCGGCACCGATGGCCCGCTGACCGAGAAGGTCATGGACGGCTACCGCGGAGTGACCGGCGACGCGGCCCAGGTCGGTCAGCCGATCCAGATCAATATTGGCAACTGAGGGCTTGACGATGACCCCCCGTATCCAACGGCCGTTCACCGCGCTGCCGAAACGCCAGCGGGGGGCGGTGATAGTGCTAATAGCGGTTGCCTTGGCGTCGATCCTGCTGATGGCCGCGCTGGCCCTGGACGGCGGCCATATGCTGGTGAACAAGACCCGCCTGCAAAATGCGGTGGATGCAGCGGCGCTGAGCGGGGCCAAGCGGCTCTTGCAGGTTTCCGGCGCGGCTGGTGCGGCGACCGTGGTGCAGACTGCCGCGCACAACACGCTGTTGCTGAACGCCAGTACTCAGAACGGCAACGGCGAGCTGGGCACTGCCATCACCAAGGCGGGGGGCATTGGCAGTTTTGTGGTGGTAGAACTGGCCAGCAGCGTCTACGGACCTTTCTCCTTCCCCGGCCCGGCGGATGCCAGCTATGTGCGGGTGTCGGTGCCGAACTACCCGCTGAGCCAGTTCTTTTGGGGCATTCTGCAGGCGATCGCCGGCCCCGATCCGGCCAAGGCGGTGGCGGCCATCGCCACCGCCGGACCAAGTCCGACCAGCCCCTGCGACGTCGCGCCGCTGATGGTGTGTGGCGATCCCAATCAGTACGACCCGTCTGCCAGCATGTTCTGGGGCTATCGCTACGGCGATCTGCAGTTGCTGAAAACTGCGGCGAACGACAACTCGCCGATAGGCCCCGGCAATTTCCAGTTGCTCGACCTGGATGGCAGCGGTGGCAAGGACATCCGGGAGGGGCTTGCCGGCGGCATCGAGCAGTGCAACAGCATTGGCGAGAAGGTCGTGACCAAACCGGGCAATACCGTCGGGCCCTCCGTCCAGGGCTTGAACACCCGCTTTGGCGACTATCAGGGCGGGAACCTGAGCCGGCAGGACTATCCGCCGGATCTGGTGATTACTCCCATCTCGCCGGCGCTGAAGTACGACGACTCGGAGTCGCCTCCCCGGATCGAGCACGAGAATCAGCCGGTCACCTCCAGCAACGGCAATCTGTCCACCGCCAGTAACGCACTGTTCGATTACAACAACTGGCTGCAAGAATCGGCTGCCTGCGCGGCAGGCACTGGCAGCGGCTGCCAGAGCGGTGGGGTGTTTGAGCGGCGCATGCTGAAGATCGTGGTCGGCCAGTGCAACGGCACGGATGGTGGCAAGACGCCGATCCCGGTGCTCGGCTTCGGCTGCTTCTTCGTCCTGCAACCGGCGGAGCACAAGGGCAACGAAGCGCAGATCTTCGGCCAGTTCGTCCGCGAGTGCGAAGGCGACAACGTGGCCGGGCCGACCCCGACGGACGATGCCGGCCCGCAGATCATCCAGTTGTACAAGACCTATATCGACAACAACCGGACGCCGAGCACTGACTCGTAGGAGGTGTTATGGACAGTCATACCTTCAAGCGGCGCCAAACCCAGCGCGGAGTGGCGATGGTGGAGTTCGCCATCGCCCTGCCGTTGCTGCTGTTGCTGTTATTGGCTATCGCCGAATTCGGCCGCTTGCTTTTCCAGTACAACAGCCTGCTGCAGGCCAACCGCGACGCGGTGCGCTATGTGGCCAGCAGGGCCTGGAACTCGACCCTCGGTCGTGTCGAATTGAGTATTGCTCTGCAGACGCAGACCAAGAACGTCGCAGTCTATGGCGTGCCCAGCGTTCAGCCCGGCAGCCAAGCGGCGGTGTCGGGCTTGACCACCGCTGATGTACAGGTCAGCGCAGTCGGTACCGAGCATGTACAAGTCAACATCACTTATAGGTTCCGCCCGGTGATCGGTAATCGCATGCCCAACTTTATCGGTAGCGGGGTGGCACTGAACATCCCGCTGGTCGCTACCACCGTGATGAGGGCTTTGTGATGAACCGCGGGCGTATGAAAGGGGTGTACGTGGTGGAATTCGCCATTATCGGTTTGCTGCTGTTCACCCTACTGTTCGGTGTGCTGGAAATGGGCCGCCTGTACTTCACCGTCAACGCCCTCAATGAAACGGTGCGTCGCGGCGCGCGCCTGGCGGCGGTGTGCGATATCCGGGATGCCCGGGTGTTGCGCAGGGCGATTTTCAATGATGCGGAAGATAGCGGTGCGAGCGATCTGATTGGCAATCTGGATACCGCCGACCTGACTCTGACCTATCTGGACGAGAACGGTGCGGTGGTGGCCAGCCCCGACGATCTCGTCAGTCTCGGTGGGTTTCGCGCCATCCGTTATGTCCAGTTGCAGGTAGCGAACTTCAGCTTCAACCTGCTTATTCCCGGGTTCGGTGGGGCGATCACCCTGCCGGTGTTCAGGTCGACCATGCCTCGCGAGAGTCTTGGCCGCCATGCCGAGGCGAGTGTAGTCCCGGAGATCACACCATGCTGAAGACCAGGGAAGCCCCCATTGCCACCCCTAGCAATAAGCAGGGTCTGCGCCTGCTGATTAGCAGTCGCGACGCCGCAGCGTTGAATCATCTGAAAACGTTGAGCCAACGCCTGCCCAGTCTGCAGGTGATCACCCGCCTGGTGAGCAACGGTCATACCGATCCGCTGTACGGACTGGAGCAGATGCCTGACTTCCTTTTGCTGCGGGTCAGCCATCTCTGGCGCGAGGAGTTGGCAGCGCTGTTACAGCGTCCAGCTCAGGAGCGCCCACCATTGCTGGTTTGTGGCCCCTTGGACGAGCGCGAGGGCATCCGCCTGGCGATGCAGGCCGGCGCCCGTGACTTTCTGCCCGAGCCGGTGGCGGCAGAAGAGTTGCTGGCGGCACTCGGCCGTATGCTCATGGAGGTCCGGGCCAGCACTGATAGCGGTGGCAAGCTGGTCGCGGTGATGAATGCCAAGGGCGGTTCGGGTGCCACCATGCTGGCCTGTAACCTGGCCCATCAGCTCAGTGCCCGTGGCGCCAGAACCCTGTTGCTGGATCTGGATCTGCAGTTCGGCAGCGTGGCCCATTGCCTGGATGTGGTGCCGGCGCACAGCCATGTGGAGGTCCTGCAGCAGGTCGAAGAGCTGGACAGCGTCGCCTTGCGCGGTTATTGCAGCCATTTCAGCCCGACCCTGCATGTGCTGGGTGGGCGCACCGGGGATCTGTGCCTGTCGCAAGATGTGCGTCTGGAGCAGCTGGAGGCTCTGCTGCGCCTAGCGCGCAACACCTATGACTGGGTGGTGGTGGATTTGCCACGGCAGATTGACCACCTCACCGGCATCACCCTGGAGCAGGCCGACCAGATTTACATCCTGGTGCAGCAGAGTCTCAGCCACCTGAAGGACGCTAC
Organism: Pseudomonas sp. KH_027; assembly: GCF_057838565.1. Lineage (NCBI taxonomy): Bacteria > Pseudomonadati > Pseudomonadota > Gammaproteobacteria > Pseudomonadales > Pseudomonadaceae > Pseudomonas > Pseudomonas sp. KH_027. Next base: position 2,878,292 of record NZ_CM174470.1, on the reverse strand, counting down.
CCGCCTGGTGCGCATCCTGCGTGACGACTTGGGGGTGCAGGGCAATCGCTTGCAGGTGGTGGTCAACCGCTACAACAAGATTTCGCCGGTTAGCCTCAATGATATTGCCGTGGCGCTGCGCTGTACGGATCTGCAGAAACTGCCCAATGACTATGCGGTGGTCAATGAAAGCCAGAACACCGGGGTGCCGCTGGAACTCCATGCGCCACGGGCTTCCATAACCCTTGCCATGCGCGAACTGAGTCAGGAGTTGCTCGGCACCGGCGCTGCAGAGCAGGGGTTGCTGAAACGTACCTTTGGCCGACTGTTCAGGGGATAGATCATGCTCAGCGAATTTCGCAATCGTTTGCGTCAGCAGTCCAGCAAGAGTATTCCGGCAGTTCAGCAGGATGCACAGACCAATAGCGAAGACTCCGCCAACGCGCCTATGGCCTGGGAGACCAGTGCGCCAGATGCACTCTATGAGACCAGAACACAGCTCAACTCGATGGAAGCCGAGTGGCGGGAAAAGATCTATCAGCAGTTGCTGAAGGTCATGGATCTGTCACTTCTGGACTCCCTGGAACCGGCTGAGGCGGGGCGGCAGATTCGCGAGATCAGCCAGCGCCTGCTGGACGAGCAGTCAGCACCGGTGAGTGCCAGCAGCCGCCAGATGATCATCAAGCAGATCACCGACGAAGTGCTTGGCCTGGGGCCGCTGGAGCCATTGCTGGCCGATCACAGCGTTTCGGACATCCTGGTCAATGGGCATGCCTCCGTGTATGTCGAGCGTCACGGCAAGCTGCAGCGGACCGATGTGCGTTTTCGCGATGATCAGCATCTGCTGAATATCATCGACCGCATCGTTTCCAGCTTGGGGCGGCGCATCGACGAGTCCTCACCGCTGGTAGATGCCCGACTGAAGGACGGCTCGCGGGTCAACGCGATCATTCCGCCCCTGGCCATCGACGGGCCGAGCATGTCGATCCGCCGTTTCGCGGTGGACTTGCTGAATACCGAAAGCCTGGTGCAGATGGGCACTCTGACCCCGGCCATCGCCTTGGTGCTTAAGGCCATCGTCCGCGGGCGGCTGAATGTGTTGATTTCCGGTGGCACCGGCAGCGGCAAAACCACCATGCTCAATGTGCTGTCCAGTTTTATTCCGCATAACGAGCGCATAGTCACCATCGAGGACTCGGCCGAGTTGCAGCTGCAGCAACCCCATGTGGTGCGCCTGGAAACCCGTCCGCCGAACATCGAAGGCCGTGGCGAGGTTAGCCAGCGCGAACTGGTGCGCAACAGCTTGCGTATGCGTCCGGACCGTATCGTCATAGGCGAGGTGCGCGGCGCTGAGGCGCTGGACATGCTGACGGCGATGAACACCGGCCACGATGGCTCGCTGACCACCATCCACGCCAATACTCCGCGCGATGCCCTGGGGCGGGTCGAGAACATGGTATCGATGACCGGGGCCACCTTTCCGATCAAGGCTCTGCGCCAGCAGATCGCCTCGGCCATTGATGTGGTGGTCCAACTGGAGCGTCAGGAGGATGGTAAGCGACGGCTGGTCAGCGTGCAGGAAATCAACGGCATGGAGGGCGAGATCATCACCATGACCGAGATCTTCGCATTTGTCCGCCGCGGCATGGGTGAGCATGGCGAAGTGCTCGGTGACTTCCGTCCCACTGGCATGGTGCCGGCCTTCCGCGACGTGATGGCCAAACGTGGTATCGAACTGCCGCTCAACCTGTTCCGCCCGGAATGGATGGAGGGACAATCATGAGTCAGATTCCCAGTGAGCTCATTCTGGCGTTTCTCGGCATGGTGTTCACCGCCATGTTCCTTCTTAGCCAAGGCCTGGTGGTGCCGGTGTTCGGTGAGGCAGGCCAAGTTCGCAAGCGTATTCGCAGCCGTCTGCACCTGCTGGAGCGGGCCGGCAACCTGCCGAATATGCAGACAGTGTTACGGCAAAAGTACCTCAGGCAATTGTCACCGCTGGAGGCCAGGCTGGAGCAGTTACCTGCAATGGAGGCCCTGGCGCAGATGATCGAGCAGGCCGGGCATGAGTACCGTGCCTACCGGGTGCTGCTGCTCGGGCTGGTTTTGGCAGTGGCCGCGGGCATTCTGCTCTGGTTGTTCACGCTACTCTGGTGGGTGGCGGTTCCGCTGGCCTTGGCCGTGTTCTGGTTGCCGGTGCTGAAGATCTCCAGCGACCGTGCTAAGCGCTTCGCCCAGTTCGAGGAGGGCCTGCCGGATGCCCTGGATTCCATGTGCCGTGCCCTGCGTGCCGGGCACCCGTTCAACGAGACCCTGCAACTGGTGGCTGAGGAGCATAAGGGGCCGGTGGCCCATGAGTTCGGCCTGACCTTCGCCGATATCAACTACGGCAATGATGTGCGCCGGGCCATGCTTGGCCTGCTGGAGCGCATGCCGAGCATGACGGTGATGATGCTGGTGACCTCGGTGCTGATCCACCGCGACACCGGCGGCAACCTGACCGAGGTACTGGAGCGCTTGAGCAGCCTGATTCGCGGCCGTTTCCGCTTCCAGCGCAAGGTCAAGACGCTGTCCGCCGAGGGGCGGATGTCGGGCTGGATACTGGTGGCCATTCCCTTCGTGCTATGCGTGGCGCTCATGCTGTCGACTCCAGAATACTTGCCCCTGTTAGTCAAGGATCCCTTTGGCCAGAAGCTGATCATGGGGGCTTTCGTCGCCATGCTGATAGGGATTTTCTGGATCCGTAAAATCATCCGGATCCAGGTTTAAGGAAGGTCTGAAGTAGTCGTCATCCCCGCGCACGCGGGGATCCAGGGTTCAGCAGTGCCTGGATTCCCGCTTTCGCGGGAACGACGAAGATCACTTTTCAACGTTTCCTTAAAAGAGCTAAAAGCCATAGGGGAGGAGGGTGTCATGGACTATCTGCTAAGTCTGCTCAATCGTGCGGTGGGCAACGAGGAGCTGGCGCGCCTGTTGTTCGTCGCGGCCATTGGCCTGAGCGCCGTGCTCGCTGTGGTTACCCTGGTGCTATTGGTGCAGGGATTGCAGGATCCGGTGCAGCGCCGTCTTATGCTGATCAAACGCGGCCATGGCGGGGGGAACCATGGGCAGGAGGCGCCAAGCAACCTGCAACTGATGCTGGAACAGGTGGGCCAACGTTTTACCTCCGGTGAACAGGTACAGGCCTCGACCATCCGAACCCTGCTGACGCACGCGGGTTATCGCTCGCCCGCGGCGGTGCAGATGTACTGGGCGGTTCGCCTGCTGTCACCGCTGATACTGTTGGGCCTTACGCTGCTGGTTTTGCCGCTTATCCCGAAGCTGTCCCTGACCATGGGCATTGCGCTGGTGGTTGCGGCATTCGCTGTGGGCTGGTTGGCGCCGGCAATCTATGTCGACAAGCGCAAGCAGGCACGGATGACTCGACTGCTCGTTGCCTTCCCCGATGCCTTGGACCTGATGGTGGTCTGCGTGGAGTCGGGCCTGGCCTTGCCCCAGGCTATCGAGCGGGTGGCCGAAGAGATGGCGGTCAGCCAGCCGGAGCTGGCGGTGGAGTTGGCCCTCGTCAATGCGGAAATTCGCGCCGGCATCCCTAGTACCGAAGCGCTCAAACACCTGGCCGAACGCACCGGCCTGGAGGACATTCGCGGGCTGGTCAGTTTGCTGGCGCAGAGCATCCGCTTCGGCACCAGCGTGGCCGACACCCTGCGCATCTATGCCGAGGAGTTCCGTGACCGCCGTACGCAGGCGGCCGAAGAGGCGGCGGCGAAAATCGGTACCAAGCTGATATTCCCACTAATCTTCTGCATGTGGCCAAGCTTCTTCCTAGTCGTCATCGGCCCCGTGATCATCGGGATACTCAGAACCTTCGGGAAGATATGACATGAACAGGATCAGTCTGCTGTTGGCCATGTCGGCCGTGTTATCGGGATGTCAGACCATGGGGCCGGAGCAGGCGAGCAACAGTCGCTCGATCTACACCGGCGACAATTCGGTGCTCTATCAGGTGCAGGAGCAGATCAGCTCGCCCGATCAGGCCATGCAGATGGCCGCGATGGCTTATCAGGCGGGCAGTCTGGATCAGGCTCTGTTCCAGTATCTGCGGGCGCTCGAGCTGGACCCGAAGCGCTATGCAGCCCTGGTCTGGGTTGGCCGCATCCACCGTGAGCGGGGCAATACCCAGCTCGCCGAGATGGCGTTCACTGATGTGCTGACCAATGATCCAGGCAATCTCGACGCTCTGACGGAAATGGGCCTGCTGAACCTGGCCAGGCGCAATCACGAGCATGCGCAGGAATTGCTGTTCAAAGCAGTCGCTGTAGACCAGAAGCGCCTTGGTAACGACAAGGGCGGCAGTCTGCCCGGTGTGGCTGAGCTCAAGGTGGATAGCCAGTCGCCGCTCAAGGTCTACAACGGACTTGGGGTGCTCGCGGATCTACGCAGCGACTTCCCGCAGGCCGAGGCCTATTACCGGCTGGCCATGCTTATCGAGCCGCATTCCGCGTTGGTGCACAACAGCCAGGGATATTCCTATTACATGGCCGGGCTGTGGCCTGAAGCCGAACGCATGTACCTGCGTGGTGTGAGCTACGACGTCTACTACCATCCGCTCTGGCGCAACTATGGCTTGTTGCTGGCACGTATGGGGCGTTATGAGGAGGCCGTCTCCGCCTTCGAGCAAGTCGAGAAGCGTGCTGAAGCCAGCAATGATGTCGGTTACGTGTGCCTGGTGGAAGGCAAACTGGACTTGGCCGAACAGTTTTTCCGCAACGCGATCGAACAGTCGCCAGCGCATTACGCCATAGCCTGGGAAAACCTGGGCAGGGTTCAGCAGATCCGGCAGATCCGGCAGATAGGGGGCAGTCCGCCTGTGGTCGAAGCTGTTGCGTCCGTTCCGGGCGTTGAAGTGACCGCGGTAGCGGTACCTTGACGGGCCCGCGTTCAAGAGAGGAGGTAGCCGCGCAGAGGTAGGGTAGTAGTCCGCCTGCGCGGTTTGCAGCCTTAGTTGATGGCGTCCGTCAGCGCCTTGGCCGGCACATACTTCACCACCTTCTTCGCCGCGATCTCGATCGCCTTGCCGGTCTGCGGGTTGCGGCCGGTGCGCGCGGGGCGATCCGTGACTTTCAACTTGCCGATGCCGGGCAAGGTGATTTCGTCGTAATTCTCCAGTGCATCGCTGACGATCTCGCTCAGCTGTTCCAGCACGGCGCGCACGGTGGCTTTCGGTGCGTCGGTGGCTTCGGCGATGTCGGTGATCAGTTGGTCTTTGCTCATTGCCATGGTGATGCTCCATTGGGTGAATAGTCAGGTTGCACGGCCTGCTGGGGCGAGTCTTCGGCGCAGTGCCAGAAGATGAGAGGCGCTTATGGCCAACTCGTTCCCGGGCTGCAAAGGCCCGCACGCTAGCACAAAAGCCTCAGCGCTTTGCAGGCCTGGCGCAACGCGCAGTGATCGGCGACCGGTGAAGGCGCTGCGTTGCGGGCCCTTGCCTTCCGTACAAGCGCGGTAAGTATTTGCTTGGCTTCGCGATTAAGGTCGCAGGCGATTGGGCCGATAGATTATCTGAGAGAGCCGCATCTGGCCTCCACGCGCAGTATCCGACGCGTGACCTGTGTCTAGTGGCGATTCCGCACGCGTCTACGTTCAACTACTTGCCTGCCGCTGGGAGATTTACCATGTTTCGTGCCTTCGCCGATCTGGGTTTCCGCTGGAAAATCGCTTTCCCCATCCTCCTGCTGGCCATACTGCTGGTGCTGATGGGCGGGTTGGGCATGCGCGGTATCACTCAGGTGGCTGACTCCAGCAGCAAGCTCACCAATCGCTATCTGCCGGCCATCAGCCTGCTGCTCAATGCCGACCGTGACCTCTACCAGGCATTCGTGGCCGAGCGCAGCTTGCTCGATGAGGCAGCCGGTGAACGCATCGAGGGGTTGAAGACGTCCCATGCGGAAAATATCCAGCAGGCCTACGAGCGTGTGCACAAGTACGAAGACATGCAGCCGAGCAATGAGGCCAAGCAGTTGGTCGACCAGTTCGACCGTGGCTATGCCACCTGGAAAGCCACCAGTTCGCGGGTCGTACAGCTATCTTCGAGCGATCCGGTGGCGGCCAGCGCACTGAGTTTCGGTGACAGCGAAGCGCAGTTCGATTCAATGCGCGATGCCATCGACAAGCTCGGTGAACTCGAAGACAAGGCGGCCAACGATGAAGGCACGGCCGCCATCGACCTGGGTGAGTCGCTGAGCTGGCAGCAGGGTGTGATCGTGGCCATTGGCTTGTTGGTCTGCCTGGTGCTGGTGGTTGGCTTCCCGATACTGGTAACCCGGCCGTTGGAAAATCTGCTGCACCGGATCGAACAGATCGCCGATGGCGATGGCGACCTGCGCGTGCGCCTGGATGTGTTGTCCCGCGATGAGTTGGGCAAGCTCAGCACGGCCTTCAACCGTTTCCTGGACAAGTTGCAGCCGCTGATCAAGGAGGTCGGTCGGGTAACCGGTGAGGTCGCGGCCTCGGCGCAGAGCCTGGCGGGCATGGCGGCGGCCAACGACCGCTTGATCAGCAGCGAACACGCGGCGGTGGATCAGGTCAGCACGGCGGCCACCGAAATGAGCACGGCGGTCAATGAAGTGGCACGTAACGCGCAAAATGCCTCGGACGCCGCGCGTTCGGCGGAAATCCAATCGCGCGAAGGCGCCAAGGTGGTCGGTGCGACCATCAATGCAATGCGCCAGTTGGCCCATGAGGTTGAGAGTGCCTCCGGCGCCATCCAGACCCTGGAGCAGGAAACCGCCAATATCGGCGCGGTGCTGGCGGTGATCAAAGGCATTGCCGAGCAGACCAACCTGCTGGCATTGAACGCGGCCATCGAAGCGGCGCGGGCGGGCGAGCAGGGTCGCGGCTTTGCCGTGGTGGCCGACGAAGTACGGGCCTTGGCCGCGCGTACCCAGGATTCGACCAAGGACATCCAGCAGATGATCGAGCGCCTGCAGGTCGGCGTGCAGAATGCGGTCAAGGCGATGGACTCGGGCAGCGTCAAAGCGCGTGACAGCGTGGACAAGGCTGCCGGGGTGGATCAGATCCTCACCGACTCCAGCGACTCGGTAGGACGGATCAACGACATGGCCGCGCAGATTGCCACCGCCTGCGAGGAACAGAGCAGCGTGACCGAGGAAATCGCCCGCAATATCAGTGATATCCGCGATCTCTCCAACGAAGCCGCCGTCACCTCGGAAAAGAGCACGCAAGCCAGCATGCGGCTCTCCGAGCTGTCCTCCGGGCTGGCGCAGCTGGTCGGTAGTTTCCGCGTATAGGCAGGCGCAAGTGCTTGTCGCGGATGTCTTTTTAATCCGCAGTTGGCGGTTGTAAGTTGCCAGCAAGTGGTTACAATAGCGCGGCCCACCGCCAGGTGGGCAGCGTTATGGTGACCCCATCGGTCCCCCCGCAACGATCAGCCGTGAACCCGGTCAGGCCTGGAAGGGAGCAGCCGCAGCGGTGACATTGTGTGCCGGGGTGTGGCTGGTGGGGTTGCCTCCAATCTCCCTGGTTCGCCCTTCTGTTAAAGGTTTTTTCACGCTAAACCACGCAGTGGCACAAGCGGTGATACAGCCATTTCTCCTGTCTCATTTCATTCTTGCTGTCCCGCCACTCGACTTGCTTCGAATTGTGCTGTCGGATGCCGTTAGCTGTTTGCGTCTTCAGTTATTTGCCCCTCAGTATCCCCAGGCTTCGCCCTGCCGGCGCCTGCATTCGCTCCAACACCCAGCCAGTGGCGCAATTGCCAACCGCATCGGATGCAATTTGCTCCGTGCTCCGCTAGGATTAGCCGACTTCTTGCTCCCCAGCTGCGACGGTTTTCGATGAGTTATCAGGTTCTTGCACGTAAATGGCGTCCGCGCTCGTTCCGCGAAATGGTCGGCCAGACCCATGTGCTGAAGGCTCTGATCAATGCCCTCGACAGCCAGCGCCTGCACCATGCCTATCTGTTCACCGGTACCCGCGGGGTGGGGAAGACCACCATTGCGCGGATCATCGCCAAGTGCCTGAATTGCGAAACCGGCATCAGTTCGACGCCCTGTGGGGTCTGTTCGGTCTGTAAGGAGATCGACGAGGGGCGCTTCGTCGACCTGATCGAAGTCGACGCCGCCAGCCGGACCAAGGTCGAAGACACCCGCGAGCTGCTGGATAACGTGCAGTACGCGCCGAGCCGTGGGCGCTTCAAGGTGTACCTCATCGACGAAGTGCACATGCTGTCTTCGCACTCGTTCAATGCGTTGCTGAAAACCCTCGAGGAGCCGCCACCCCACGTCAAATTCCTGCTGGCGACCACCGATCCGCAGAAGCTGCCGGTCACTATTCTGTCGCGTTGCCTGCAGTTTTCCCTGAAGAACATGCCGCCGGAGCGTGTGGTCGAGCACCTGACCCATGTGCTGGGCGTCGAGAACGTGCCCTTCGAGGAGGATGCGCTCTGGCTCCTGGGGCGTGCGGCCGATGGTTCGATGCGCGACGCCATGAGCCTCACCGATCAGGCCATCGCCTTTGGCGAGGGCAAGGTCTTGGCTGCGGATGTGCGGGCCATGCTCGGCACGCTCGATCACGGCCAGGTCTATGGCGTGCTGCATGCGTTGCTGGAAGGCGATGCGCGTGGTGTGATCGAAGCGGTGCGCCACCTGGCCGAGCAAGGCCCGGATTGGAGCGGCGTGCTGTCGGAAATGCTCAATGTGCTGCACCGCGTGGCCATTGCCCAGGCGTTGCCCGAGGCGGTCGACAATGGCCAGGGCGACCGTGATCGCGTGCTGGCATTGGCGCAGGCGCTGCCGGCCGAAGATGTGCAGTTCTATTATCAGATGGGCCTGATCGGGCGGCGTGATCTGCCGCTGGCGCCGGACCCGCGCAGTGGCTTCGAGATGGTGCTGCTGCGGATGCTGGCCTTCCGACCGGCGGATAACGATGATGCGCCGAGGGTGGCGCTAAAGCCGCTAGGGATTAGCCAGGCCACTGCTGATCCCCGTCCTAACCCAGTGGCCGGAGCTGCTGTGGCGGTGCCGGCTGTGCCAGTGGCTGTGGCTCCAGTGGTAACGCCTGTCGCGGAGCCAACGCCTGTGGTGGCGCCCGTTGCCGAGCCGCTTGTTGTTGCCGATGCCATGACCCAGCCCGTGCCGGTTGAGGCTGTCGTGCTGGCGCCAGTCGTCGCGCCTGTCCCGGTGCTCGCGCAGCCCGTCATTTCGCAGCCCGCACCTGTGGTGCAGGCGGTCGAGGTCGTCGATCTGCCCTGGAATGAGCCAAGCGTTGCGACGCCTGCGCCGGTTGTCGTGGCCGAACCCGCCGTGGCACCCGTGGCGCCTGTGCCCGCTCCAGCGGTGCTTGAGTCGGTCTCGATGCTCGATGATATGGAGCGTGACGATGAGCCACCGCCCGGGGATGAGGATTACTACGGGATCGATGGTGAGACCGATGCTTACCTCGATGCCCTGGAGTCTGTCGCCGCTGCCGCGCCTGTTGTCGAAGCGGAGCCGCAACCTGCGGCGCAGCCGGCCACCGGCTTGGCGGCTGACTGGTTGGAGCTGTTTCCGCGCCTGGGCATAACCGGTTTGACCGGTAGCATCGCGGCCAACTGCACCCTGGTCGCCATCGAGGGCGATACCTGGCGTCTGCACCTGGACCCGGCGCAGAGTGCGCTGTTCAACGCGACCCAGCAGCGGCGCTTGAACGATGCCCTGAATCAGTACCATGAGCGGCCGCTGACCCTGGAAATCGAGTTGCGCAAGCCCGAACAGGAAACCCCGGCGCAGGCCGCTTCGCGCAAGCGCGCGGACCGTCAGCGTTCGGCGGAGGCGTCGATCCATGACGATCCGCTGGTGCAGCAAATGATGCAGCAGTTCGCCGCGGTGATCCGCGACGGTACTATTGAACCCGTTGATTCCCTAGTGACCCCCTGAATATTTGAGGTGATTCCCATGATGAAAGGTGGCATGGCCGGCCTGATGAAGCAGGCGCAGCAGATGCAAGAGAAAATGGCCAAGATGCAAGAAGAGCTGGCCAACGCTGAAGTGACCGGCCAATCCGGCGCGGGTCTGGTCAGCGTGGTGATGACCGGTCGGCATGACGTCAAGCGCATCAGCCTGGATGACAGCCTGATGCAGGAAGACAAGGAAGTGCTCGAAGACCTGATCGCGGCGGCCGTGAACGATGCGGTGCGCAAGGTCGAGCAGAACAGCCAGGACAAGATGTCCGGCATGACCTCGGGGATGCAGCTCCCGCCCGGCTTCAAAATGCCCTTCTAGTAATGGGGAGCCCAGCCAGCGCACATTACTGCGTTGCAAGCAGGCGCGGGCATCCTCATTTACAGCAGTAAACTCCGGTGCCCACGCCTGCTGCCGTCTGATCACCCCGACGGCTTTGCGCGTAGGGAAAGGTTGAAAGACACTGGGCGGACCCCTCCCCGAAACATCGTCGTTACCGAGTATCTAGCATGAGCTTCAGCCCGCTGATTCGCCAACTGATCGACTCCCTGCGCATTCTGCCGGGGGTGGGGCAGAAGACTGCGCAGCGCATGGCTTTGCAGATGCTCGAACGGGATCGCAGCGGCGCCCTGCGCCTGGCGCAGGCGCTGACCCAGGCGATGGAAGGCGTCGGGCACTGCAAGCAATGTCGTACCCTCAGCGAGGATGACATCTGCCAGATTTGCCTCGACCCACGCCGCGATGACACGCTGCTTTGCGTGGTGGAGGGGCCGATGGATGTCTATGCGGTCGAGCAGACCGGCTTTCGCGGGCGCTACTTCGTACTCAAGGGGCACCTGTCGCCGCTGGATGGCCTGGGCCCTGAGGCCATCGGTGTGCCCGACCTGCTGGCGCGCATCGAGCAGGCGGCTTTCAGCGAGGTGATACTCGCCACCAATCCGACGGTGGAAGGTGAGGCGACGGCCCACTACATCGCCCAACTGCTGGCCAACAAAGGCCTGATCACCTCGCGCATCGCCCATGGCATGCCGCTGGGCGGCGAGCTGGAGCTGGTCGATGGCGGCACGTTGGCCCATGCATTGGCTGGCCGACGTCCAATCAGCCTTTAATTCGGTGCAAGTGGCGTTATCGGCAGATCGACTCTAGCAATTTACACTTGAGAAGCATTACCATTTGCGCCTTTGTTTGGTGCGGTCTGGTTATCAGGTGCTCTCAATGTCGGTCGGCGAGCTTTCATCCCTGCAGTCTCTGCAACACCTGTATCGCGAGCACAACGGCTGGCTGAATGCCTGGCTGCGCAAGCGTCTGGGTTGTGCGCATAACGCTGCCGACTTGGCTCAGGACACTTTCATGCGAGTGCTGGCCAAGGAGTGTGAGCTGCCGACGCTTCGCGAGCCACGCGCCTACCTGTCGACCATTGCCCATTCTCTGCTGGTCAACTTCTGGCGTCGCCAGGCCCTCGAGCGGGCCTACCTGGATGCCTTGGCCTTGCAGCCGGAAATGCTTGCGCCGTCACCGGAAGAACGCGAGTTGATCATGGAAACCCTGCTGGCGATCGACGCCATGTTGCTGCGCTTGCCGCGCAAAGTGCGTCAGGCGTTCCTGCTGTCGCAGCTGGATGGCCTGACCTACGTGGCGATTGCCGCGCGTCTGGAGGTTTCCGAGCGCATGGTGAAGAAGTACATGGCCCAGGCCATGTTGCATTGCCTGATGCTGGCGGAGGCCTGAATGGTGCCCGTGGTTAACGCTCAAGCCAGCGATTACGCCGTTCTGCAGCAGGCGGCCGAGTGGTTCGCCGTACTCAGCAGCGGTGAAGTCAGTGAGGCGCAGCGCCAGGCCTGGCAGCTGTGGTTGTCGGTGAAACCCGAGCATGCGGCGGCCTGGCAGCGTGTGGAGACGATCAGTGGTCAGTTCGAACGCTTGCCAGACGGCAGCCATCGGGCCGCGGCCGGGCAGGCGTTGCGCGCAGCGGGCAAGAGTCGCCGTCAGGCTCTGGGCATGCTCGCCTTGCTGTGCGGTGGTGCGGTATTGGCGTTGGCCACTCCACGACGCTCGCCCTGGTCGGCGTGGGTGGCGAGCGAGCGAACGGGCACGGGTGAAATCCGCCAAACCGCTTTGGCCGACGGCACGCAACTGTGGCTGAACAGCAACAGCGCCGTCGATATCGATTACCACACGCGCTTGCGCCGGCTCCAGCTGTACCGTGGCGAGGTACTGATCGACAGCGCCCATGACTCTCTCGTTCCTTCGCGCCCCTTGGTTGTGGACAGCCAGCAAGGGCGCCTGCGTGCGCTCGGTACGCGTTTCAGCGTACGCGAAGGCGAGGGCTTCACGCAGCTCAGTGTCTTCGAGGGCGCAGTGGAGATAACGCCGGCAGGACGCGGTGCTCGGCAAGTGGTCGATGCCGGCCAGCAGGTGCGTTTCAGTCGTGATGACAGTGATGCGATCGAAAAGGCCGAACCGGGCCGTCAAGCCTGGAGCCAGGGCGTGCTGCTGGCCGACAACATGCGCCTGGGCGATTTCATCGCCGAGCTATCCGACTACCTGCCAGGTTATCTGGGTTGTGATCCGCGAATCGCCGACCTGCGCTTGGTCGGCGCCTACCCATTGGCCGAGCACGGCAAGATTCTGGCGGCCCTGGAGAACAGTTTGCCGATCAGGGTCAATCGCCGCATGCCTTGGTGGACCACCCTGGAGCCATTGCCAGCAGCGGCCTCGGATTAGCGGCAGGCGACCTGCTGAATGAGTTTTTATCGCGGAAGATAAATATTTTCATTTATGGGTTCCCCTTTTTGCCTTTCGTTTGGCTTTAGGCGCATAGGGCATGCGCAAAGCGCGCAGCCACACACCAAACGGAAACACCTTAATGCGTTCCAGTCGATCCACTCCTTTCTCGTTGTCCATCACGTCCAACCGGCTACGCCCCTCGATACGTCTGGCATTGATGGCATTGCCGCTGGCAGCGCTGCAGCCGTTACTGGTGCATGCCGAGACGCTGGAGGCAGGGGCGTCTTCGGGGTACGAACAGGCCGTGCGTCACTACCAGATTCCGGCAGGGCAGTTGTCTTCGGCACTCAGCCGCTTCGCTGGCGAGGCCGGGGTGATGCTGTCGGTCGATGGGCGCCTGACCGAAGGTAAAACGACCCGAGGTCTGCAGGGCGATTTCTCTATCGCTGAGGGTTTTGTTCGGCTGCTCGCGGGCAGCGGTTTGCAAGCGGCCCAGGATCAACAGGGTGGTTATTACCTGAGTGCCAGCAGCGGCGATGCCGCATTGGAGTTGCCGGCGGCCTCGGTAAAGGCCTTTGCCCTGGGCAACGCACTCGGCAGCATGGACGGCTACAGCGCCACCCACAGCAGTGTGGCGACCAAGACCAGCAAGGAACTGGTGAAAACCTCGCAGAGCGTGTCCGTGGTCACCCGCGAGCAGATCGACAAGCAAGGTTCGGTCACCGTTGCCGAAGCCGTGCGCTACACCCCGGGTGTGCTGACCAACCCTTACGGCAGCACCCATCGCTACGACTACCTGGCCATGCGCGGGATCAACGACGGTTCGGTGGACAACATCATCATCGACGGCCTGAAATCGATGGGCGATCCAGGCTCCTTTTCCAGCCTGCAGATCGATCCTTATTTCATCGAACGCATCGACGTGCTCAAGGGCCCGTCCTCGGTGCTTTACGGCCGCAGCAACCCCGGTGGTCTGGCGGCGCTGACCAGCAAACGCCCGGAGTTCACCGAGTCCGGCCGCATCGACCTGTCCTACGGCAACAACGACTACAAGAGCGCCGCCTTCGACGTTACCGGGCCGCTCAACGAGCGCATCGCCTACCGCGTCGTCGGCCTGGCCAAGGACAGCGACACCCAGGCCGATCATGTCGAGGAGACCCGTTACGCGCTGATGCCGAGCCTGGCGCTCAACCTCAGTGAGGACACTTACCTCAATCTCTATGCGTACTTGCAACACGATCCCAACGGCGGTTACCACGGCAGCCTGCCGGCCTCGGGCACCCTGCACCAGCGCAATGGCGAGCGCATCTCCAGCAGCTTCTTCGAAGGCGATCCGCAGATTGAAAACTTCACCCGTACCCAGCAGATGCTCGGTTACGAGTTGCAGCACCGCTTTAATGACACCTGGAGTGCGCGGCAGAACTTTCGCTACCTGGACGCCGAGGTGGAAAACAATCAGGTCTGGGGCAATGGCTACCTGAGCTCGACCAGTAACGAGCTGTATCGCGGTTACAGCGGCGGCAAGGAGAACCTGCACGCCTGGATCGTCGACAACATGCTGCAGGCTGAATTCTTCACCGGTGCCGTCCAGCACACGGTGGTCAGCGGCCTGGACTACCAGTACTCGAAGAACAAGGTGTTCTACGACTACGACTACAGCTCGGTGACTTCGCTCGATGTATTCAACCCGATCTATGCCCCCAACGATCTGTCCGGTCTGCTCACCAGCAGTGACGCTCTGCGCCGGCAGAAGCAGACCGGCCTGTACCTGCAGGACCTGATTGAGCTCGACAACTGGCATTTCTCCATGGGTCTTCGCCAGGACTGGTACGACGTATCCATCGACGATGACTTCCAGCAGACCAAGGATGCCAACCGCGGTGAAAAATTCAGCGGCCATGCCGGCGTGCTCTATGCCTTCGACAATGGCCTGTCGCCCTATATCAGCTATTCCACCTCGTTCAACCCAACCTCGAATTACTCCGATGGGGCGCAGATCCTCAAGCCCACCACCGGGAAGCAGTGGGAAACCGGGCTGAAATTCCAGCCGCCGGGCACCGACGACCTCTACACCATCTCCTTCTTCAGCATCGAAATGGAAAACCTGTTCGCCAAGGAAAACGACTTCAACAACGACTACGAGTACAAGGGCGTTGGCGGCATCGATTCCAAGGGTATCGAGCTGGAAGCGCGGGTGCATGTCACCGACAACCTGCAACTGATGGGCGGCTACACCTACAACAAGGTGGAGTACAGCAAGTCCAACTTCGTCTTCGACGCTACGGGTGGCGTCGTGGATGCCAAAGGCAACACGCCGTACCAGACCCCCAAACACATGGCCAGCCTGTGGGCTGACTACAGCTTCAACGATGAGCTGTTGACGGGGCTGTCGATTGGCGCTGGCGCTCGTTATGTCGGCTCCAGCTATGGCAGCGACCTGAACGACTTCAAGGTGCCGTCTTACACCTTGTTCGATGCCTCGGTCAGCTACGACCTGTCGAGCGTAGGCCTGAAGGGCACTTCGGTGCGCCTGAACGCCAACAACCTTACCGATGAGTACTACGTAGCGTCCTGCTACTCGCAGAATGCCTGCTACCTCGGTGAGGAACGCACGGTGGTGGCGACTGTGACCCAGCGCTTCTAAAGCGTTGAAACGGCCGCCGGTCCGCGAGGGCCGGCGGTTTTGTGCTTCTTGCAACAGCGAACATAACGATGCGCACGATTCTGGTTTACCTGCACCGCTATATGGGCCTGGCCACTGCACTGTTTCTTGCGCTGGCGGGGCTTACCGGCAGCGTGTTGGCTTTCCATCACGAACTGGATGAATGGCTCAATCCGCAGTTCTATCGCACGGCCGAGCAGCCCGGTACGGCGCTGGACGGCCCGACGCTGATCGAGCGTCTGGAAGCGGTGCAGCCACAGCGCCTGGTCTGGTACATGGAGCAAGCCGACGAGCCCGGCCACTCGGCCCTGTTGGCCACCGTGGCGCGCAACGATCCGGCCACAGGCAAACCGTATCCATTGGCGCCGCGGGTGTACTACCTCGACCCGCACAACGCCGAGGTGCTCGGCGAGCGCGAGTGGGGTGCCTGCTGTTTCTCGCGGGAGAACTTGGTTCCGTTCATCCTCGAGTTCCACTACAACCTGAGCCTGCCAGGCAATTGGGGCATCTTGCTGATGGGGTTGGTGGCAATCCTCTGGGTGTTGGACTGCTTCGTTTCGCTGTGGCTGACCTTTCCGCGTGGCCGACCGCTCCTGCGTAAGTGGGGTAGCGCCTGGAAGATCAAGCGCCAGCGCCTTAACCATGACGTGCACCGTGCCGGTGGCCTGTGGCTATGGCTGCTGCTCACACCGGTGGCGGTCAGCAGCGTGGCGATGAACCTGCCGAGCCAGGTATTCAAACCGGTGGTCTCGCTGTTTTCGCCGGTACCGCTGAGCACCTACGAGGCGCGCGGGCGCCTGCCCAAGGACGAACTGGGCGAGCTCAAGCTGGACTATCGACAGACCTACCGGCTGGCGCGGGAGGCGGGTGATCGGCTCGGTCTGCACGCACCGATCACCGAGCTGTACTACAGCTTCGAATACAACTTCTTCGGCGCCGGCTTCGGTGACCACGCGAGTGATCAGGGCAATGCCTGGCTGTTCCTGCATGGTACGGATGGCCGCCTGATCGGTCGTGAAATTCCCGGACAGGGCACGCTTGGCGAGCGTTTCTATCAACTGCAGTTGCCCATTCACGGCGGCCGCATTCTCGGTTTTCCGGGGCGCATCCTGATCGCGGCGCTGGGTATTGCCATTGCCGTGCTGAGCATCACCGGCGTGGTGATCTGGTGGCGCAAGCAACGTGCGCGCCATTTTTCCAGGCAGCGCAGCGCAGCCAGACAGCAAGCTACGCAAACGTCGTCGGTTATGGCCGATCCCTCTTCTTGAAAACCAAGCAAGCGCTCGGTATGGTCGTGCAAACCTTTGCGGGAACCTGCCATGTCAGCTTTTCAGGAATACTTCGACGACTCCCATCAATTGGTACGCGATTCCGTTCGGCGCTTCGTCGAGCGGGAAATCCTGCCCTATGTCGCCGACTGGGAGGAGGCCGAGGAATTTCCTCGCGAGTTGTACCTGAAGGCCGGTGCCGCCGGGATTCTCGGCATTGGTTATCCCGAGCGGTTCGGCGGCAGTCATGAGGGCGATCTGTTCGCCAAGGTGGCGGCCAGCGAAGAGCTGATGCGCTGCGGCTCCGGCGGCCTGGTGGCGGGGTTGGGCTCACTGGATATCGGCTTGCCACCGGTGGTGAAATGGGCCAAACCGGCGATCCGTGACCGGGTGGTGCCGCAGGTGCTGTCCGGCGAGAAGATCATGGCACTGGCGGTCACCGAGCCGTCGGGCGGCTCGGATGTGGCCAGCCTGAAAACCCGTGCCGTGCGTGATGGCGATTTTTACCGGGTGACCGGCAGCAAAACCTTTATCACCAGTGGCGTACGTGCCGACTACTACACGGTGGCCGTGCGCACGGGCGGCGAGGGCTTCGGTGGGGTCAGCCTGTTGCTGATCGAGAAGGGTACGCCGGGCTTCACCGTCGGCCGCAAGCTGAAGAAGATGGGTTGGTGGGCATCCGATACCGCCGAGTTGTTCTTCGATGATTGCCAGGTGCCGGTGGACAACCTGATCGGCGTGGAAAACATGGGCTTTGCCGGGATCATGGCCAACTTCCAGTCCGAGCGGCTGGCGCTGGCGATCATGGCCAATATGACCGCCGAGCTGGCCCTCGAGGAGTCGTTGACCTGGGCCCGGCAGCGCGAAGCGTTCGGTAAACCGATCGGCAAGTTCCAGGTGCTCAAGCACCGCCTGGCGGAGATGGCCACGCAACTGGAGGTGTCCCGCGAGTTCACCTACCGCCAGGCGGCGAAGATGGCCGCGGGCAAGTCGGTGATCAAGGAAATTTCCATGGCCAAGAACTTCGCCACCGATATCGCCGACCGCATCGTCTACGACGCGGTGCAGGTCGCCGGTGGCATGGGTTATATGCGCGAAAGCCTGGTGGAGCGGCTGTACCGCGACAACCGGATTCTCTCGATTGGCGGCGGCACGCGGGAAGTGATGAACGAGATCATCAGTAAGCAGATGGGCTTGTAGGCGCTCGAACGCGTTAAGGCATTTGGGCCTTTATGGCGCGAAAGCCTGGTGGAGCGGCTGTACCGCGACAATCGGACTCTCTCGATTGGCGGCGGCACGCGGGAAGTGATGAACGAGATCATCAGTAAGCAGATGGGCTTGTAGGCTTCAGCCCAGCGTGCGCCCGCAATAGTGCACGCTGGGCTGTGCTGCGTTCCTGAGTCAGCCCGACAGTCCGTGCTTTTTCACCTTGTCGAACAGTGTGGTCTTGGCCATGCCCAGCGCCTGGCTGGCCTGGCTGAGGTTGCCGTTGTGGCGTTCCAGGGCATCGCTGAGCAGGCTCTTCTCGAAGGCGTCCACCGCTTCGGCAAAGGACGGGCCGCAGCTTTCCACCGCCAGCCCGCTTTTCTTGAACACCGGTAGACCCAGGGCAAAGCGTTCCGCGACGTTGCGCAATTCGCGTACGTTGCCCGGCCAGTCGTGGGCCATCAGACTCGACAGGGTTTGCCGATCCAGCTCCGGCGCGGTGCGGTCGAAGCGCAGCGAGGATTGCTGGAGGAAGTGCTCGAACAGCAACGGGATGTCCTCGCGGCGCTCGCGCAGCGGCGGCAACTCCAGGGTGACCACGTTGAGGCGGTAGTACAGGTCGCTGCGAAATTGCCCAGCCTTGCCCAGTTCGTCCAGGTCGGCTTTGGTCGCGGCGATTACCCGGCAGTCCACCGCCACGCTCTGGTTCGAGCCCAGGCGCTCCAGGCTATGTTCCTGCAGCACGCGCAGCAGTTTGATCTGCAGATTGATCGGCATGCTCTCGATCTCGTCGAGGAGCAGGCTGCCGCCGTTGGCGTGCTCGATCTTGCCGATGCGCCGTTTGCTCGCGCCGGTGAAGGCATGCGCTTCGTGGCCGAAAATCTCGCTCTCGAACAGGTTTTCCGGCAGGCCGCCGCAGTTCAGGGCGACGAACTGGTGATCCTTGCGCCGGCTGAAATCGTGCAGGCAGCGGGCGACCAGTTCCTTGCCGGTGCCGGTTTCGCCTTCGATCAAAACGTTGGCCGAGGTGTCGGCGACGTTGGCGATCAGCTCGCGCAGTTGCTGCATGGCCGGCGAGCGGCCGAGCAGGCGTTCGCCCAGGGCCTGGTGCCCGGCCAACTGGCGGCGCAGGGCCGAGACCTCACGGGCCAGCCCGCGCTGTTCAAGGGCGCGGCGGGTGACATCCACCAAGCGCTCGGGGGAGAAGGGTTTTTCCATGAAGTCGTAGGCGCCGTCGCGCATCGCGCCAACCGCCATGGAGATGTCGCCGTGGCCGGTGATCAGCACCACCGGCAGGCTGCGGTCACGGGCTTTGAGGCGGGCGAGCAGTTCCAGGCCGTCGATGCCGGGCAGGCGGATATCGCTGATGACGATGCCGGCGAAGTTCTCGCCGACCTGCTGCAGGGCTTCCTCGGCGCTGCCGACGCCGATGCTGGGGATGTCCTCCAGGCTCAGGGCTTGCTGGCAGCCGAGCAGGACATGCGGGTCGTCTTCGACGATCAGGACGGTCAGTTGGTCATTCATCGCGGCTGGACTCGGCAGGGGATCGGGGCAGTAGGGGCAGGTTCAGTTCGAAGGCGGTGCCGCCGTTTTCCAGGTGTTGCACGCTGAGGTTGCCGCCGGCAGCGGCGGCCAGGCTGGCTGACAGCGTCAGACCCAGGCCCAGGCCTTGCTCGCCGGGTTTGGTGGTGAAGAACGGCTCGAACAGGTGTACGCGCACCGAGGGTGGAATACCCGGGCCATTGTCGCGCACGTGCAGCCGGTAGTGGTCGTCCTGTACCTGGCCGTCGAGCCAGAGCTGGCGGTCGCTCTGCCCGTGCATGGCGTCGATGGCATTGACGATCAGGTTGACCAGGATCTGCTCCAGGCGCGTCTGGTCGATGGCCAGGCGAACGTCGCTGTAGGCCCGGTGGATATGCAGCGGCGTGCGCTCCAGGCGTGGGTGGAGGAGGAACAGGGCGGCGTCCACCGCCTTGCCCAGGAGGGCTTCGCCACTGTCGTCGGAGCGTCGGGCGAAGGCGCGCAGGCTGCCGGTGATGCGACCCATGCGGTCGACCAGTTCGTTGATGGTGGCCAGGTTGCTGCTGGCGGTGTCCAGGGCGCCACGTTGCAGGAAGCGCACGGTGTTGCCGGACAGGGTGCGCAGGGCGGCCAGTGGCTGGTTGAGTTCGTGGGCGATGCTGGTGGACATCTGCCCGATCACCGCCAGCTTGCCGGCTTGCACCAGGTCGTCCTGGGCCTTGCGCAGGGTGATCTCGGCCTGCTGGCGTTCGCGGATCTGCGCCTTCAGACGTTCGTTGCTGGAGCGCAGGTCGGCGGTGCGTTCGGCGATCTTGCGCTCCAGCTCATTGTTGGCCTGTAGCAGCGCCTCGCGGGCGGCCAGGCGGGTGGCAATTACTTTGCGCCGTTCGTTCCAGGCGATCAGCAGGAAGGCCAGCAGGGCACAGGCCACCGCCGCCAGCATGCCGTGGCTGGCGGCTTCGCGGCGTACATCCTGGACCGGCGAGAGCAGGGTGAAGTCCCAGGGCGGGTCGTTGAGGCGGCGGGTCTGCGCCAGGTAACTGACCGGCTGCGCGGCGTCACCGTTTTCGCCGCTGGCAGGCAGGGTCAACAGTTCGGCATCGGCGTTGAAACGCTCGCGGGCCAGGGGTTGCAGTTCTTCCAGCGTGGTCCAGTGGTATTGCAGGCTGCCGGCCAGTTTCGCCCGGGTTTCGGTACTGAGGGGGCGCACGGCCTTGAGCCGGCGGGCCGGGTCGCTGGAGAGGATGATGATGCCGTTCTCGTCGCTGACGAAGGCGTCCAGGCGGGCCCGCTCCCAGCGCTTTTCCAGGGGGTCAAGGCGGATCTTCACCACCGCCACGCCGATGATCTTGCCCTGGTGATGCAGGCCGTGGGCCAGGTAGTAGCCGGGCTCGCCGGTGGTGCTACCGATGCCGTAGAAGCGTCCGGGCTTGCCCGTGATGGCGTCCTGGAAGTAGGCGCGGTAGGCCAGGTCTTCGCCCTGGAAGCTGTCGGCGTCGCGCCAGTTGCTGGTGGCCAGCACCCGGCCGTTGCGGTCGAGCACATACACCGCGCGGCTGCCGCTGCGGCGATTGAGCCCTTCGAGGTAGTCGTTGACCCGGTCACGGCGGTAGTCGCTCGGGTGCAGCAGCAGGCGGCTGACGCTGGATTCCAGCTCCAGCAGGCTGGGTAGGTAGGTATGGGTGCTGATCTCGCTTTCCACCGCGCGGGCGTGCAGTTCGAGCTGGCGCTCGCCGCTCTCGGCCAGGGCGCGGATGCCGACCTGGGCGCTGATGAAATAGGCGGTATAACCACAGGCGAGCATCAGCAGGATGATCGGCAGGGGCAGGAGCAGGCGACGGATCAGACGAGACTTCACGATCAGCGAGGGCGGGAGCGCGCGAGAGCAGGGGGAAGGCGATTGCAGCACAATCATGGGCGTGCGGCCAGCCCGCTGTCGTGCGTCGTGCCCAGGTCAGGCAATTGTTGGCGCGGCTGCGGCGTGATCGGCTTGGTGATATCGGCTGTACGCGGCATCGGCGATATCGGCTTGATTGTCTGGGTGGTTGGAACGCACTGAGCCGCGCCGCCGCCCTTCGCTTCGGGAAAGGCGGCGGGCTGCGTCAATGCTGGAGGATCTTGGCGAGGAACTGTTGGGCACGGTCGGAGCGGGCCGAGACGTCACCGAAGAATTCTTCTTTGGCGCAGTCTTCGACGATCTGCCCCTGATCCATGAAGATCACCCGGTCGGCGACCTTGCGCGCGAAGCCCATCTCGTGGGTTACGCACATCATGGTCATGCCTTCGTTGGCCAGTTGCACCATGACGTCGAGTACCTCGGTGACCATCTCCGGGTCGAGGGCCGAGGTGGGTTCGTCGAACAGCATCACGATCGGGTCCATGGCCAGCGCCCGGGCGATGGCCACCCGCTGCTGCTGGCCACCGGAGAGTTGGCCGGGGTGCTTGTGGGCATGGGCCAGCAGGCCGACGCGGTCGAGCAGCTTGAGGCCTTTGTCGATGGCTTCGTCCTTGCTGCGGCCGAGCACCTTGATCTGCGCGATGCTCAGGTTCTCGGTGATCGACAGGTGCGGGAACAGCTCGAAGTGCTGAAATACCATGCCGACGCGCGAACGCAGCTTGGGCAGGTCGGTCTTGCTGTTGGCGATGGAGGTGCCGTCGACCACGATGTCGCCTTCCTGGAAGGGCTCCAGGGCATTGACGCACTTGATCAGGGTGGACTTGCCGGAACCGGACGGGCCGCAGACCACCACCACTTCACCTTTGCTGACCTGCGTGGTGCAACCGCTCAGGACCTGGAAGTCCCCGTACCACTTGTTGACGCTATTGATTGAAATCATACGGCTAACCTTCTGTGCAGATGCTTCACCAGCAGCGAGGCGGCGAAGCTGATCGTGAAATACACCAGACCGGCGAAGATGAGGAATTCGTGCGGTTGGCCGACGATGTCGCCAC
The DNA here is from genome assembly GCF_057838565.1 of Pseudomonas sp. KH_027. Taxonomy (NCBI): domain Bacteria; kingdom Pseudomonadati; phylum Pseudomonadota; class Gammaproteobacteria; order Pseudomonadales; family Pseudomonadaceae; genus Pseudomonas; species Pseudomonas sp. KH_027. Next base: position 2,856,021 of record NZ_CM174470.1, on the reverse strand, counting down.
GCGAGCGCGAGGCGTTGAGGAAATCCATCAGGCCGACGGTGTAAACCAGGGAGGTGTCTTGAAACAGGATGATGCTTTGCTGCAGCAGCAACGGCGTCATCTTGCGGAAGGCCTGGGGCAGGATGATCAGGCGCATCATCTGCCCGTAGTTCATGCCCAGCGCCTGGGCGGCGCCCATCTGGCCCTTGGGAATGGCCTGGATGCCGGCGCGGACGATTTCGCAGAAATACGCCGCCTCGAACATCATGAACGCCACCAGGCAGGAGCTGAACGCCCCGATCGGGGTGTCTTCGCCGGTGATCCAGCGCAGCACGAAGGGCACCGCGAAGTAGAACCAGGTGATCACCAGCAACAGCGGGATGGAGCGGAAGTAGTTGACGTAGGCGCCGGCCAGGTTCGACAGCAGCTTGCTGGGCGACAGCCGCAGCAGCGCCAGCAGGGTGCCCAGCAGCACACCGCCGAGCACGCCGAAGACCATCAACTGCAGGGTCATCAGCATGCCTTCCCAGAGGCCTGGCAGGGCCGGGACAATTGCACTGAAATCCATCACTTGCCTCCCACTGAAATCAGGCCCGGCACCGCGATTTTCTTCTCGACCAGACGCATGAGCAGCATCAGGCTCATGTTCAGCGTGAAGTAGATCAGCGTGGCCAGGGTGAAGGCTTCGAACAGGTTGGCGGAGAACTCGGCGGTCTGTTTGGTCTGCGCGAGCAGCTCCATCAGGCCGATCAAGGACGCCACCGAAGAGTTCTTGAAGATGTTGAGGAATTCGCTGGTCAGCGGCGGCACGATGATGCGAAAGGCCTGCGGCAGCAGCACATGGCTATAGACCTGCGGCAGCTTGAACCCCATGGCGTAGGCGGCGGCGGTCTGGCCCTTGGACAGCGCCTGGATGCCGGTGCGCACCTGCTCGCAGACCCGCGCGGCAGTGAACAGACCGAGGCACACGACCACGCTCAGGTAGGCCGAGGTCGCGGGGTTCAAGTCCTGCTTGAACCACATTTCCAACGGTTCGGGCAGCAGGTCAGGGACCAGGAAGTACCAGAGAAACAGCTGCACCAGCAGCGGTACGTTGCGGAAGATTTCCACGTAGGTGGTGGCGAAGCCGGAGATCCAGCGGTTCGGCACGGTACGCAGCACGCCGAGCAGGGTGCCCAGCAGCAGGGCGATGATCCAGCCCGCCAGGGCGACGGCGATGGTCCAGCCCAGGCCGGTGACGAACCAGTCCAGGTAGATCTCGTTGCCGATGCCGGTGGACTTGAAGAACACGCCCCAGTCCCAGTTGTAGTTCATGTGGGTTTCCCCTCGGATAAAGCCAATGCAAGGCCCAGGCGGACAAGGGGCCGGGCGCCGACGTACCCCCGCCACTGGTGGCGGCGGTGCCCCTGTCCTAACTGGCGAAAGCGGGGGCGGTCGCCCCCTGGTTCCCGCCACCGCGCCCCTTGTGAAGGCGCGGTGTGGTCACCGACTGCACCTGCAGCGGCTGCGGAGTCGCTTCTACCCCCTCTCCCACACGTGGGCGAGGGGAGCGCCCGGCAGTCGCTGCGGGGCGTTTAGATCTGCTCGGCAGATTTGTCGGTGGGGTTGGCGATCAGCTTCTTCAGCTCACCGCTCATGGGGAAGTTGAGGTTGAGGTTCTTCGGCGGTACCGGTTGCAGGAACCACTTGTTGTAGATGTCGTTGATTTCGCCGGACTTGAACGTCGCGCCGATGGCGTTATCGACCACCTGCTTGAAGCCTGGGTCGCCTTTGCGCACTACGCAGCCGTAAATCTCGAAGGATTGCGGCTCGCCGACCACGACCCACTCGTCCGGCTTCTTGGCCTTGGCCATTTCGCCGTAGAGCAGGGCGTCGTCCATCATGAAGGCCACGGCGCGGCCGGATTCGAGCATCAGGAAGGATTCGCCATGGTCCTTGGCCGAGATGATGTTCATGCCCATCTGCTTATTGGCGTTCATCGTCTTGATCAGGCGCTCGGAGGTGGTGCCGGCGGTGGTCACCACGTTCTTGCCCTTGAGGTCGGCGAAGTCGTTGACGCCGGAGGTCTTCTTGGTCAGCAGGCGGGTGCCGACTTCGAAGATGCCGACCGAGAAATCGACCTGTTGCTGGCGCTCGACGTTGTTGGTGGTGGAGCCGCACTCCAGGTCTACGGTGCCGTTTTGCACCAGCGGGATACGGGTCTGCGAGGTGACCAGGTTGTAGCGCACTTGCAGTTCCGGCAGGCCGAGTTCCTGCTTGATCGCCTCGACGACTTTCAGCTGCAGGTCATGGGAGTAGCCAACCGGTTGGCGAGGATCGTTGCCCAGGTAGGAGAAGGGGATGGAAGCATCGCGGTGCCCAAGGGTGATGGTGCCGGATTCCTTGATCTTCTTCAGCGTGCCAGTGAGTTCGCTGGCCAGGGTTGCGGTGGACAGCAGGGTGGCAGCGATGGCTGCGCCTAACAGGTGGGGAACGATGCGCATGAGTCTTTTCCTCGGCTTGTTGTTGTTTGTCGGATTACGACAGGGCCGCTGAACGGCGCGGGAGCCGCTGCGTATTCTTCCTATGCCTAGGAGCAGGATGCATGCCAGCCTTTTCGGCTGTGATTTGATTTTTTAACTGATTGAATTTAAAGGGATAAATTCAAGCTTTAAATGTGAGAGACGTGCTCTTCGTCCGGTCTTCCGAATAAAGACGAGTGGCGTGTTCGGTTATCCGAACGAAGGCGGTCGCGGCGCGGGGGTTCAGCGGGCTTGCCATTCCCGCGAAGGCGGGAATCCAGTAAATAAGCCGATCGCCTCTCCGTAGGCGCGAGCTTGTGAGCCACATGGATGCGGGGAATGCGGCAAGCCGTAGGCAACGGCTGCCGCCTCGCGAATGGCGGCACCTCAGAAGCATCGCGGGCATGGCCCGCTCCTGCAAAGTTGCGGCTTTTGAGGATTCCGGCGGTTACTCCGGCAATTCCCGGCTTGCGGCCGAGCGTTTCGGCTTGGGCGCAAAGCGGGCCGCCAGGCGCATGGAGCCGACCACCAGGCGTTGGTAGAGCGCTGGCAGCAGACGCTGCATGGTGTCCAGCGCCCAGGCGTCGGCACCGATCAGAATGCGTCGGTTGTTGCGCAGCACACCGCGCATGATTACCTGGGCGGCCTTGTCCGGCGTGGTGCGCAGCAGTTGGTCGTTGAACTGCTGGCGGGCCTGATCGGCAGCTTGGCCGGTGACCTTGCTGAGGCTGTCGCTCATCCGCGCGGTCTTGGCAATGTTGGTTTTGATCCCGCCCGGGTGCACGCAGCTGGCCGATACCCCGCCGCCTGCCATGTCCAGCTCCTGGCGCAACGATTCGGTGAAGCCGCGCACGGCGAACTTGGTGGCGTTGTAGGCGCTCATGCCCGGCTGGGAAAACAGCCCGAACACGCTGGAGACGTTGACGATGTGGCCTTCGCCAGCCGCCTTCAGGTGTGGCAGGAAGGCCTTGGTACCGTGTACCACGCCCCAGAAGTTGATGTTCATGATCCATTCGTAGTCGGCGTAATCGTTGCCTTCCACGGTACCGCCCTGGGCTACGCCGGCGTTGTTGAAAATCAGGTTGACCCGGCCATGGTCGAGCACCACTTGCTCGGCCCAGGTATGTACGGCTTCCCGGTCGGCGACGTTGACCGTGTTTGCCGTTACCTGTACGCCAAGCGTGCGGGCCTGGGCCGCGGTTTCCGCCAGGGCTTCGCTGTTCACATCGGCAAGCGCGAGGTGGCAGCCTTGGCGTGCGAGGCCGTAGGCCAGCGCACGGCCGATACCGGAGCCGGCGCCGGTGATGGCGGCTACTTTGTTCTCGAAGGACTTCATGCGGTCACCTCTTCCTTAAGGGTTGCGGCCGGCATAAAGCCTTGAGCCGGGTGTGCGGGCTGGGCGCGGTTGAAGTGATAGGCCGCCGGGTCGAAATTACGCGTGAGCAGGCGGAAGCGCCAGGTGAAGCCGGGCCAGACCGTGCAGTTACGGCCGCTGACCGGGTGCAGGTACCAGCTCTTGCAGCCACCGGCGTTCCATACGGTGTTGCCGAGTTGGCCTTGGATTTTGGCGTTGAAACGGTCCTGCATCTCGCGTTTGACTTCCAGGCTCTGCAGCTTGCGCTCGCTCAGCAGGTTGAGGGCGCCGAGCACGTAATGGATCTGCGACTCGATCATGTACACCATCGAGTTGTGCCCCAGCCCGGTGTTGGGCCCCATCAGGAAGAACAGGTTGGGGAAGCCCGAAGTCATGGTGCCCTTGTAGGCCTGCGGGCCATCTGGCCAGGTGTCGAGCAGGTCGACACCGTTGCGGCCGAAGATCACGCCGCGCGGCATGGGGTCGCTCGGGGTGAAGCCGGTGCCGAAGATGATCGCGTCGATGGGCCGCTCCTGACCGTCGGCGGTGAGAATGCTGTTGGCGCGGATTTCTTCAATGCCGTCGGTGATCACATCGACATTCGGCTGGGTCAGGGCTGGGAAGTAATCGTTGGAGATCAGCACGCGCTTGCAGCCCATGGTGTAGTCGGGGGTGACTTTGGCGCGCAGCACGGGATCTTTGATCTGCTTGTTGATAAACGCCTTGCCGGCCCATTGCGCCAGTTTCATGATCCGTGGCACCGAGGCGAAGCCGATCACGCGGCTTTCCAGCAGCGTGTAGATCAAGCCGCGCCAAAGCTTCTGCGCCAGTGGGAAACGCTTGAAGCGTTCACGTTCGCCCGCGCGAATGGCACGGTCAGGTTTGGGCATGATCCACGGTGCAGTGCGTTGGTAGAGATCGAGCTGGCCGACCTGCTTCTGGATCTGCGGGACGAACTGGATGGACGAAGCGCCGGTGCCGATCACCGCCACGCGTTTGCCGCTGAGGTCATAGTCGTGGTCCCACTGCTGCGAGTGGAACAGCTTGCCGGAAAAATTTTCCAGGCCGTTGAGTTTGGGAATCGAGGGCGTGGACAGGGCGCCCATGCCGGACACCACGAACTGCGCGGTGTAATGGTTGCCGGCAGCATCATGGATGCACCAGAGTTCCAGCCCGTCATCCCAGCGCATGCCCGCCACTTCGGTCTGCAGCAGGGTGTTGTTCTGCAGGCGGTATTTTTCCCAGCAGCCTTCCAGGTAGCTTTTGATCTCCGGCTGGCGGGCGAACATGCGCGTCCATTCGGGGTTCGGCTCGAAGGAAAAGGAATACAGGTGCGATTGCACATCGCAGCCGCAGCCGGGGTAGTTGTTGACGCGCCAGGTACCGCCGACACCCGCTGCTTTCTCGAACAGCAAAAAGTCGTTTTCGCCTTGTTGTTTCAGGCGTATCGCCATGCCCAGGCCGGAGAAGCCGGTGCCGATGATGGCGATCTTGGTGTGGCGGGCAGAACCACTGGGTGTCACGGATGCATTCATAGCCAAGCTCCTGTTATGTTTATTGTTGGCGTATACGGCTGTATACCAAAGTAGACAAATGTATACTCAGCGGCAAGTGCCATCCTCACAAGCCAACTTTTAGGTAGGGTCAGTTATGGACACGCCGGCCAGCGACGTACAGCAACTGCGGGAAAAGGTTACCGAGGCGCCGGGCAAACGCTTGTTGCTGGATGCGGCGTTACGTCTGACCTCGACCAGCCGCAACCTGAGCAACCTGGGCCTGCGCGAACTGGCGCGCGAGGCCGGGCTCAACCCGAATACCTTTTATCGCCACTTCAAGGATGTGGACGATCTGGGTTTGGCGGTCATTGGTGAAATTTCCACCCGGCTGCGCCAGCCGCTGCGCGATCTTCGCCGTGAGGCGGCCCTGCGCGCGGTGCAGGCGAGCCAGGACAATTGGCCAGCCCTGCTGGGTATCGACCTGGCGCGTGGCCGCTGCGTGTGCCATGAGACCGTGAAGCTGTTCTTCGACTTCGTTGCCGACAACGGCCAGGCCTTCATTATCGGCGTGCGTGAGTTGCACGGTGCTTCGCCGGTACTGCGCGCCGCTTTGTGCGAGGTGATGGACGCGTTCGGTGCGGATATGGCCGAGGACATCATCGAGTTCAAGTTGTTACCGGATCTCGTTGATCCGGCCGTGGTGCTGCAGGTGTCCAATCTGATCAGCCGCAATCTGTTCCAGTTGTCGCTGGACTATATTGGCCAGCCCGAGCGGCGCACGGCGATCTGCGCCTTGGCCGAAGAGCAGATCGTCATGCTGTTCACCGGTGCCAGCGTGTTGCAGAGCCTTGGCCAGCTCAAGCTGCCGGTGGCTTGAGCGTTTTGCGAGGAGAGCGGACATGTTGCCCTTGCCCCTTTACGGCGGCTGCGCCTGTGGTGGCGTGCGCTACAGGCTGGAGGCAGAGCCCAGCGAGAGCGGCTACTGCCACTGCCGCACCTGTCAAAAAATCAGTGCTGCACCGGCTATTCCCTGGGCCATGGTGCCGGTCGATGCACTGCATTATGAATGCGGCGAAATTGGTCTGTTCCGTTCGAGCGAGCGAGGCGAGCGGCGCTTTTGCCGGCAGTGCGGCACGCCGCTGGAATACCGTGAACAGGGTTGCGGCGAGGTGGGTTTGAACAGTATCACCCTCGACCAGCCCGAGCTGATCAGGCCGCAGAAACATATCTGGTGCCGCTCGCAGATTGCCTGGTTCAAGGTGGCTGACGACTTGCCGAGGTTCCCAGGGGCGAATTGACAGCCGCTCCCGGGTGCGTGCGAGTGGCCATTGGAACCCCGGCGTTGGCCGGGCTTTTCGCTGTTGCTCAGCCGCTGAAACCAAGTCGCTCCTTCCAGCGCTGCTCCAGTGCCTTGGTGTCGTGATCGAAGGGGTGGAAGCCCGGGCGGTAGTAGTCCAGGTACGGCAGGATCAGCTTGGTGAGAAAGCCATCGCGCGGGCTGAACAAGGCGCGCAGGCCGTTCTTCCAGCTCCCCCAATTGAACAGTTGCCGGTCTTTGCGTAGCAGGTGCAGCTGAAACCAGCCGATCACGCCGAAAAAGATCACGGTGGAGATGGCCATCATCGCCACACGGGTGAAATAGCCACCGCCTATCGCCTGGTAGGCGTCGTAACACACGGCCTTGTGCTCGTTTTCCTCGATGGCGTGCCACATCCACAGTTGGTACATCTTCGGGTCGTCGATCTGGGTGGTCAGGTCTTCACGCAGCAGCAGTTGCTGGGCCATGGTGGCGGTGAAGTGCTCCAGCGCGCAGGTGGCGGCCAGGCGCTGCTTCTTGGTGGTGATTTTGGTCACCCATTCCAGCAGCACCTTGATCCGCAGTTCCAGGCGCTCCAGGTCGATAGCGTGCTTGGCTGCGTATTCGTTGTAGGTCGCATGCTCTTTCGAGTGCATGGCTTCCTGGCCGATAAAGGCACCGATGTCTTTTTTCAGTTGCGGCTCGGTGATGCGCTCGCGCACCGCGCGCACGCTGTCGACGAAGAACATTTCACCGTAGGGAAACAGGGACGAGAGATTGTTCATGAAGTGGCTCATGAATGGATCGCCACTCCACCAGTATTTTTCGGTCTGGGCGAAGCTGAAATCCATCCGGCGCACGGGAAAGCTGGCGTTGGGCAGGCGGGTACTGACAGTCATGGGCGGGCTCCTGGGCTCTCGGGCCGACGCATGGGCAGCCCTTATTGTTGTACGGCTCGCGATGACACTGGTGATTGTGTCATTGATCACTGTCAATGATTGAGCGAAGTCGTGGTCAAGGCCACCCATCCAAAGTGCAGCGGCCCGGCGGGATTGCTCCAGCCAGGCCGCGGCGAGGTAACACCTGTAGGGGTATCAGCGGTCGCTGAGGGCGAAGGTGGTCAGGCAGAAGGTCGGGATGCCGATGTCTTGCAGTTTTTGCGAGCCGCCGAGCTCGGGCAGGTCGATGATCGCAGCCGCCTCGAAGATGCTCGCGCCCATGCGCCGCACCAGATTGGCCGCCGCCAGCAGGGTGCCGCCGGTGGCGATCAGGTCATCGAACATCAACACCGAGTCGCCCTCGCACAGGCTGTCGGCATGCACTTCGAGGAAGGCTTCGCCGTACTCGGTCTGGTAGCCCTCGGCCAGCACATCGGCGGGCAGCTTGCCTTGCTTGCGGAACAGGATCAGCGGTTTGTTCAGGGCATAGGCGATGATCGAACCGATCAGAAAACCACGGGCATCCATGGCGCCAATATGGCTGAACTCGGTTTCGACATAACGCTGGATAAAGCTGTCCGCGACCATGCGCAGTGCGCGAGGGGATTGGAACAGCGGCGTGATGTCGCGAAAAATAACCCCGGGCTTGGGGAAGTCGGGCACGGGGCGGATCAGGGATTTGATGCTGAATTCGTCGAAAATCATCGGCGCGAAGTCCTGCGGCTGGCGGGCGTGGGCGAATTCTAGCAAGCCCGCCGGGGTCGGGCTGCCAGGTGTTCAGGTTTCGAGGTTGCCGCCGGCCAGGGCGCACAGCTCGATGGGGTCGAGGATGTGGATTTCCTTGCCTTCGGCGACGATCAGGCCGTTCTGTTGGAAGCGGGTGAAGACCCGTGACACGGTTTCCACTGCCAGGCCCAGGTAGTTACCGATTTCGCTGCGCGACATGACCAGTCGGTACTGGTTGGCCGAGAAGCCACGGGCGCGAAAGCGCGCGGAGAGGTTGACCAGAAAGGTGGCGATGCGTTCGTCGGCGGTCTTTTTCGACAGCAGCAGCATCATCTGTTGATCGTCGCGGATTTCCCGACTCATGATCCGCATCAACTGGCGGCGCAGCTGTGGCAGTTGCACCGAAAGCTCGTCGAGCTTTTCGAACGGGATCTCACAGACCGAGGTGGTTTCCAAGGCTTGCGCGGACATCGGGTACGTCTCGCTGTCCATGCCGGACATGCCGACCAGTTCGCTGGGCAAGTGGAAACCGGTGATTTGCTCGTCACCCGCATCCGAGACGCTGAAGGTTCTCAATGCCCCCGAACGTACGGCGAAAACCGAGCCGAAGGCATCGCCCTGGCGGAACAGGAAGTCGCCTTTTTTCAGTGGGCGGCCACGTTTCACGATGTCGTCGAGGGCGTCCATGTCTTGCATGTCCATGGACAGCGGCAGGCACAAACCGGCAAGGCTGCAATCCTTGCAATGCACTTGGGGCAGGCTGCGAGCCTTTAGGTTCTCGGCCATTGAGAAGAGTCCTTGCGCTGAAGCATACATGAGTACTCAGGGTAACAGCCGGAGCGGCCGATACCTGAGTATTTGCTCAAGTTTGCCTGGAAATGGCCGAAAAATCTGTATGGATGCGCCAGGAGCAAGCAGATGTTGCGGGTGGAATCGCCAAGGCGGATGGAGCACCCTGGTGCGGGCCATGCAGCCTAAAACTGCACCAGAACCCGCGCCTGCTGTGGATTTGGTCGCGGCGCTGCAAGGTCTGCGGGTCACCTTGTCCGATCAGGCGCAGGCACGCGGCCGAACGGCGAGCAAGAACGCCGATATCGACAGCAGCAGCCTGCCGGATTCGATCAAGCAGATGCTGAGGATGATGCGTGAGCGGCGCGCGCAGATCGCCGAGAAGCAGGCCGAGCTGCAAGCCGTGAGGCAGGAACGGCACTTGAGTGAGGAAGCCCGTCAGCAGAAAGTACAAGGTCTGCAGGGCGAGCTGGCGGCACTCGAAAGGGCGCTCTCCACGACGAGTTTCTTGCTGGTCGAGGCCATGCACGATACGCAGTTGAGCCCCGAGCAATTGCACGAGGTGGCGCAGTTGTCGCTGGCCTGACGGGGCAATCAAATCACCCGTGAAAAGTGCCGGCTGCTCTGCTGCGCCGAGTAGCGATCGAACAGCATGCACACCGAGCGTACCAGCAGGCGCCCCGCGGGGTGAATGTGGATGGCGCGGTCGCTCAGTTCGAGCAAGCCGTCGGCGGCCATTTGCTCCAGTTGCGGCCAGGTCGCACTGAAATAGCCGCGAAAGTCGAGGTTGAACTGGCTTTCGATCATGGCGAATTCCAGTTTGAACTGGCAGATCAGCTGCTGTATCACCGCCCGGCGGATGCGGTCATCGGTGTTGCATTGCAGGCCGCGCTGGGTGGCCAGTTGACCCTTTTCCAACTGGTCCTGGTACTGCGCCAGGTTGCTGTTGTTCTGGCTGTACAGTTCGCCGATCTGGCTGATAGCCGATACTCCCAGCCCCAGCAGGTCGCAATGGCCGTGGGTGGTGTAGCCCTGGAAATTACGCTGCAGGCGGCCATCTTCCTGGGCGCAGGTCAGTTCGTCGTCGGCCAGGGCGAAATGATCCATGCCGATATAGCGGTAACCGGCGCTGGTCAATTGTTCGATGGTCTGTTGCAACATCTCCAGTTTGTTGGCGGCCGTCGGCAATTCGCTTTCATTGATCCGGCGTTGCGGCATGAAGCGTTGCGGCAGGTGGGCGTAGTTGAACACCGAGAGGCGGTCGGGTTGCAGGGCGATCACATCGGCGACGGTGCGGGCGAAGCTCGCCGGGTTTTGTTTGGGCAAACCGTAGATCAGGTCGATGTTCACCGAGCGAAACTGCAAGGTGTGCGCGGCTTCGATCAGTGCGCGGGTTTGCTCCAGGCTTTGCAGGCGGTTGACGGCGCGCTGCACCTGCGGATTGAAGTCCTGGACACCGACGCTGATGCGGTTGAACCCGAGTTCGCGCAGCAGACCCATGCTCGACCAGTCGGCCTCGCGGGGGTCGAGCTCGATGCCGTAGTCGCCGGAATCGTCGTCCAGCAGGCTGAAGTTTTCCCGCAGCGTGCTCATCAAGCGGCGCAGTTGATCATGGTTGAGAAAGGTCGGGGTGCCGCCGCCCAGATGCAGTTGCTCGACACGTTGGCGGCGATCCAGATGGCGGCCGAGGATGATGATCTCGTGGCTGAGCTGATCCAGGTAGGGTTCGCTGCGGCCGCGATCCTTGGTGATGATTTTATTGCACGCGCAGTAGTAGCAGATGTTGGCGCAGAACGGGATGTGCAGGTACAGCGACAGCGGCCGCAGTGCCTTGCGGCTGCTCTGCAGGGCGCTGAGCAGATCGCGCGGGCCGACATCCGGGTGGAACTGCAGGGCGGTCGGGTAGGAGGTGTAGCGTGGGCCGTTCTGATCGTAACGCTGGATCAGGTCGGTGTCCCAGCTGATGGTATCGAGCATGCGAGCGATCCCCGGTTCTAGGCTATGCCGGGGAGTTTAAAGAGCCGAGGCGGGGGTGGCCTTGACCTGTGTCAAGTGGCTCAGTGCTTGTGCTGTTCGGCTGACGTATTGCTGTGGCTGGCATGCCCCATCAGCCAGGCTTGATGCGGGCCGGGCAGTGTCCATAGGCCAAACAGGATCACCAGCAGGCCGCCGGCCATGCGCACCTTGCGCTGGCGCAGCACGGCCGTCAGGCGTTCGGCGGCCATGCCGGTGGCGAGCAGAACCGGCCAGGTGCCCAGGCCGAACGCCAGCATCAGCAGCCCGCTGTCGAGCGCATTGCCCTGGCTGGCGGCCCATAGCAGGGTGCTGTAGACCAGGCCGCAGGGCAGCCAGCCCCAGAGTGCACCGAGCAGCAGCGCCCGGGGCAGGCTGGAAACCGGCAACAGGCGACTGGCGAAGGGTTGAATGTGCCGCCAGAGCCCGCGGCCCAGGGCTTCGATGCGGGTCAGGCCGCTCCACCAACCGGCCAGGTACAGCCCCATGGCGATCAGCAACAGGCCCGCGACCACGCGCAGGGCCAGTGCCGCCGGGCTGCTGGCGACGGCCCAGCCAGCCAGGCCGATCAACAGGCCGGCGCTGGCATAGCTGAGAATCCGGCCAAGGTTGTAGGCCAGCAACAGGCGCATGCGCCGGCTGCGATGCTCGGGCGGGATGGCCAGGGTCAGTGCGCCCATCAGGCCGCCACACATTCCCAGGCAGTGGCCGCCACCGAGCAGGCCGAGAATCAGGGCGGAAACCAGCAGCGGAGCGAGCTCAAACACGCGGCGGCTCCTGATCTTCGGGCTTGTCGAGCGGGTTCGTGCGGCCGCTGGCTTCGTCGATGCCGGCTTGGTGTTGCGGGTCTTCGTCGTCGAACAGGATGCTATGGGCCGGGCCGTCCATGTCATCGTACTGACCGCTGTCGACCGCCCAGAAGAACACATAGATGGCGATGGCGACGATCAGCAGGGCGACTGGAATCATCACGTAAAGCGCAGGCATACAGCCTCCAGGTAAGCGGCAAACACCACGCCCAACACTCAGGCTGGGACGTGGCGGGCAAGGGGTGCGTGGTCACTGTCGGTCGCGGCCATGGAGCCTGGCAGGCGCGTCAGGCGCAAGGCATTGAGCACCACGGTCAGCGAGCTGAGCGACATGCCGATCGCTGCCCAGACGGGGGTGATCCAGCCGAGGGCCGCGAACGGCAGCATCAGGCCATTGTACAGCCCCGCCCAAAGCAGGTTCTCGATGATTACGTGGCGGGTGCGGCGGGCCAGTGCGAAAGCCTGCACCAGCGCCGCCAGGCGATTGGACAGCAGCACCGCGTCGGCGCTGGTTTTCGCCAGGTCGGTGGCCGAACCCATGGCCACGCTGATGTCGGCGGCGGCCAGCACCGGTACATCGTTGACCCCGTCACCGAGCATCAGCACCTTGCGCCCCTGCTGCTGCAAGCGCTGGAGGAACAGCAGTTTGTCATCGGGGCGCAAGCCGCCGTGGGCCTGATCGATGCCCAGCTCGCCAGCGACGCTGGCGACCATCGGCGAGCTGTCGCCGGACAGCAGCAGCGTCTGCCAGCCGCGGGCCTTGCAGGCGGCGAGCAGCGCAGGCGCGTCGGCCCGCAGGCGGTCATCCAGAACGAACCAGGCCAGTGGGCCCCGGCTGTCGCCGAGCAACAGCCATTGGCCGGGTTCTGCGGGCATGTCAGGCACTGTGCAGCCGCTCAGCGCACAGACGAAATGTGGCTGGCCGATGCGCAGGCGCCGGCCGCCAACCTGGCCTTCGAGGCCCAGGCCCGGTGTACTGGTGACTGCTTCTGCGGCCTGCGGGGCTTGGCCGAACGCGCGGGCGATAGGGTGTTCCGAGCGATTTTCCAGGGCGGCGGCCAGGGCCAGGCAACTGTCGGCGTTGTCGCTGGCCAATGGGCGGATGTCACGCAGCGTCAGGCGTCCCTCGGTCAGGGTGCCGGTTTTGTCGAAAATCACCGTATCGATCTGGTTCAGGCCCTCCAGCACATGCCCGCGGGTCAGCAGCAAACCCAGTTTGTGCAAGGTGCCGGTGGCTGCCGTAAGGGCCGTGGGCGTCGCCAGGGACAGCGCGCAGGGGCAGGTGGCGACCAGCATGGCCAGTACGATCCAGAACGCGCGCGCGGGGTCCAACTGCCACCAGAGCAGGCCGATCACGGCGGCCAGCAGCAGGGTGGCGAGCAGGAACCATTGCGCCGCGCGGTCGGCCAACTCGGCCAGGCGCGGTTTATCGGCTTGCGCGCGTTCCAGCAGGCGGACGATGGCCGAGAGCCGGGTATCGTGCCCCAGTGCCAGAACTTCAACGGTCAGCGGGCCTTCGACGTTGAGCGTGCCGGCGGTTACCGCATCGCCTTCGATTCGCGCCTGCGGCAGGTATTCGCCAGTCAGCAGCGATTCATCGACGCTCGATTGGCCGTGTAGGATGCGTCCATCGGCCGGCACCACCGCGCCAGGTTGCACCAGTACGTGATCACCCGGTTGCAGTTCGCTGAGCAGAATGCGTTGAGTCTGACCCTCGACATCCAGGCGCAGGCATGAGCCCGGCAGCAGGTTGACCAATTGCGCGGTCGCCGCGGCGGTGCGTTCGCGGGCGCGGCGCTCCAGGTAGCGGCCAGCGAGAAGGAACAGGGCGAACATGCCGACCGCGTCGAAATACAGCTCGCCCTGACCGCTGATGGCTGTCCAGATCCCGGCGAGGTAGGCGCTGCCGATCGCCAGCGAGACCGACACGTCCATGGTCAGGTGGCGGCTGCGCAGGTCGCGTAGGGCGCCGCGAAAGAACGGCGCACAGCTGTAGAACACGATCGGGGTGGTCAGGAACATGGCCACCCAGCGCAGAATCTGGTGCAGTTCCGGGCTCAGGTCGATATTGAATTCCGGCCAGGTGGCCATGGTCGCCATCATCGCCTGGAACCACAGCAGCCCGGCGACGCCCAGCTGGCGCAGGGCCAGGCGGTTTTCCGCGGCCAATTGCGTGGCCGCGCGATCCGCCTGGTAAGGGTGGGCGGCATAGCCGATGCTGCGCAGTTCGCCGAGCAGCTGACTCAGCGGCAACTGGCTATCGGTCCAGTGCACGTGCAGGCGGTGGTTGGAGAGGTTCAGTCGGGCTTCGGCAACTCCTGGCAACTGGCGCAGGTGACGCTCGATCAGCCAGCCGCAGGCGGCGCAACTGATGCCTTCCATCAGCAAGGTGGCCTCGGCCAATTCGCCGTCGTGGCGCACAAAGGGCTGTTGCACATCGGGCCGGTCATACAGCGCCAGTTCATCGCGCAGTTGCTGTGGCAGCGCTTGCGGGTTGGCCGCGACTTCGCTGCGGTGGCGGTAATAGCTGTCGAGGCCGCCGGCGACTATCGCTTCGGCCACCGCCTGGCAACCGGGGCAGCAGAGTTCGCGCCGTTCGCCGAGCACGGTGGCGCAAAAGCGGCTGCCGGTGGGAACCGGCAAGCCGCAGTGGTAGCAGGCTTGAGGCGTACTCATGGCGAGGCCATCAGCGCCTGCGCGGGCGTGGCCGGGCGCTCAGCGACTGGCTCATGGGCGCAGGTCTTCCGCTCCCGGGATAGGCTCGTCGCCGAGCAGTATTTCACCGCCGGGGCTGACGACTTCTTCCTCGAACAGGCGCCAGGTCTGCTCGCCCTGCTGGCCGAGCAGTTCGATGAAGCGCCGGCCACTGATGGCTTCTGGCAACTGGCCGATGTAGCGGTTGGGTTCCGTGCTGCTGCGCGTCAGGGCGATGTGCCGGTCCTTGCCCGCCTGGGTCGGCGAGATCAGGTTGAGTTCGAGGCTGTCCGGGTGGCTGTCGCCGGTAAGGTACAGGCTGACTTCGCCGGTCAGTTCGTCGAGGCGGGCCTTGGCCTGCAGGTGCAGGTGCGTGGCCAGCCGTTCGCGGTCAAGCGAGCGGCTGATGCCTTTGCCGGCTTCGTAGTAATTGTCGGTGACCAGGGTGTCTTCGGTGTCCGCGGCAATCATTACCATGTTGATGGTGAGGAACACCGAGGTCGCCAGCATGCCGATGATGATCCAGGGCCAGATGTGTTTGTACCAGGGGCTAGCAGGTGTAGCGGGCATCTTGTCGCTCTCTTAACGAATATGTGGGCCGATGAAGCGGCTCTTGGCTTCAACGCGGGTGGCGGGTTCGTCGGCATCCTGGAGGATGAAGATCACCTCGTTGGCGCTCGACGGCAGCTTCTCGGGCGCGATGGACAATTCTACCGGCAGGCTGATGATCTCGCCGGCGGCCACCTTGAGTTCGCGCTGACCGGCCAGTTGCAAGTCATCCAGGCCTTTGGCGTCGAGCAGGTAGGTGTGCGCGCGCTGGTCCTTGTTCATGATCTTCAGGCTGTAGACGTTCTCGATCCGGCCTTCGGCGTTTTCGCGGAAGAGCACGCGGTCCTTGCTGACGTCGAAGCCCACCAGTGGCCGCATGAAGAAGGCCGCGGCGAGCAGGCCGATCATGGCCAGCAGGGCGATGGCGTAGCCGATCAGCCGTGGCCGCAGCAGGTGGGTCTTCTGCCCGGAGAGGTTGTGCTCGGTGGTGTAGCTGATCAGGCCGCGCGGGTAATCCATCTTGTCCATGATCGAGTCGCAGGCGTCGATGCAGGCAGCGCAGCCGATGCATTCGATCTGCAGGCCGTCGCGGATGTCGATGCCGGTCGGGCAGACCTGCACGCACATGGTGCAGTCGATGCAGTCGCCGAGGCCTTCGGCCTTGTAGTCGGCGCCTTTCTTGCGTGGGCCGCGGTGCTCGCCGCGGCGTGGATCGTAGGAAACGATCAGGGTGTCCTTGTCGAACATCACGCTCTGGAAGCGCGCGTAGGGGCACATGTAGATGCACACCTGTTCGCGCAGCCAGCCGGCGTTGCCGTAGGTGGCGAGGGTGAAGAAGCCGACCCAGAAGTACGACCAGCCATCGGCCTGGCCAGTGAAAAAATCGATGGTCAATTCGCGGATAGGGGAGAAGTAACCGACGAAGGTCAGGCCGGTAATGAGGCCAATGAGCAGCCAGAGGCTGTGTTTGCTGAGTTTGCGCAGCAGTTTGTTGGTGCTCATGGGCGCTTTGTCGAGCTTGATGCGTTGGTTGCGGTCGCCTTCGGTGACCTTTTCGCACCACATGAAAATCCAGGTCCAGACGCTTTGCGGGCAGGTGTAACCGCACCAGACGCGACCGGCGAACACGGTGATGAAGAACAGGCCGAAGGCGCTGACGATCAATATGCCCGAGAGCAGGATGAAGTCCTGGGGCCAGAAGGTGGCGCCGAAGATGTAGAACTTGCGCTCCGGCAGGTTCCACCAGACGGCCTGATGACCGGCCCAGTTCAGCCAGACGGTGCCGAAGTACAGCAGGAACAGGCCGGCACCACCGAGCATCCGCAGGTTGCGGAACAGACCGGTGAAGGCGCGGGTGTAAATCTTTTCGCGTGAGGCGTAGAGATCGACGCTTTGGTCCGCCGGTTTGGCTTGCGGAGTGATGTCTTGAACGGGGATCTGCTTGCTCATCAGTGCGTACCACGGCTGTGGAAGAGAGCCTCGGTCAGTACGTGCCGACAGAGGTCAAAGCGCCTTGCGCGCCCTGAATTATACGCCGGGAGAGCGAGTTTAACGCTGCGACCTGAAGTCGCGTGGGGATGGGGCGTGGCGCGGGAGTTGCCTCAGAAGCCCGCCCGCCAAGGCGGGCGGGCTTCTGAATGCGGGACTTACTCAGCCTTGTCGGCAGCGGCAGCGCTGCCGTGGGACAGGCTGTAGACGTATGCAGCCAGCAGGTGAACCTTGTCGTTGCCCTGGAGTTGTTCCTGGGCCGGCATCTGGCCGTTGCGACCGTAGCGGATGGTCTGCTGCAGTTGAGCGAAGCTCGAACCGTAGATGAACGCAGCCGGGTTGGTCAGGTTCGGTGCGCCCATCGCGGCGATACCTTTACCGTCTGGGCCGTGGCAGGCGAAGCAGGTGGTGGCGAATATCTTCCGACCCGCTTCTGCATCGGCCTTGGCATCTTCCGGCAGCTTGCGGCCATGCAACTGGGTGCTGACGAAGGCCGCGACGTCGCGAACGCCCTGATCGCCGATCACCGGGGCCTGCGGCGGCATCATGCCGTGGCGACCGCTCATGATGCTGGTCTTGATGGTTGCCGCCTCGCCGCCCCAGCGCCATTCGGCGTCGGTCAGGTTGGGGAAGCCATAAGCGCCCTTGGCGTCGGAGCCGTGGCAGACCGAGCAGTTGGAGGCGAACAGGCGGCCACCCATCTTCAAGGCTTGCGGGTCCTTGGCGACTTCTTCGATCGGCATGGCCGCGAATTTGGCGAAGATCGGCCCGAACTTAGCATCGGACCGAGCCATTTCCTTTTCCCATTCATGCACGCCGGTCCAGCCGCTCTGACCATTCGAGAATTCCTGCTTGGTCTCGTTGTTCAGGTAGCCGTAGCCCGGCAGCAGGCCTTTCCAGTTGCCCAGGCCCGGGTAGAGCGCCAGGTAGCCGAGGGCGAAGATGATGGTCAGAACGAACAGCCAGAACCACCATTTCGGCAGCGGGTTGTCGTATTCCTCGATGCCGTCGAAGGCATGGCCGACGGTTTCGTCGGTGGCTTCGGTGCGCTGGCCTTTACGCGTGGATAACAGGATCCACGTCAGGGTAGCGATGGTGCCCAAGGTGAGTACTGTGACGTACAGACTCCAGAAGAGGGTCATTCTTTGTTACTCCTAGAAGCTTGCTCTTGCTCGACGTGCTTAATGGCTTCGGGATCATCTGCGAAAGGCAGCAGAGTGGCCTCGTCAAAGTCCTTTTTACGTCTTCCGCTAAACACCCAGAGCGCCAGACCGATAAAGGCCACCATCACCACGACGGTGCCAAGACCACGAATCATCCCGATGTCCATCACAGTCACCGTTTGCTTTTGATGATGGTGCCAAGACCCTGCAGGTAGGCCACCACAGCGTCCATTTCGGTCTTGCCTTTGACCGCGTCGCGGGCGCCGGCAATGTCTTCATCGGTGTAAGGCACGCCCATGGAACGCAGTACTTCCATTTTCTTGGCGGTGTCTTTGCCGTCGAGCTTGTTTTCGACCAGGAACGGGTAGGCCGGCATGATCGACTCGGGCACTACGTTGCGCGGGTTGTACAGGTGCGCACGCTGCCATTCATCGGAGTAGCGGCCACCAACGCGGGCCAGGTCCGGGCCGGTACGCTTGGAACCCCACAGGAACGGGTGGTCCCAGACGCTTTCACCGGCTACCGAGTAGTGGCCATAGCGTTCGGTTTCGGCGCGGAACGGGCGGATCATCTGCGAGTGGCAGCCGACACAGCCGTTGGCGATGTAAATGTCGCGGCCTTCCAGTTCCAGGGCGGTGCGCGGCTTCATGCCTTCCACCGGCTTGTTGGTGACATCCTGGAAGAACAGCGGAACGATTTGGGTCAAGCCGCCAATGCTGACGGCAATCACCATGAAGAAGGCCAGCAGGCCAATATTCTTCTCGACTACTTCGTGGTTCATCAATGAGCTCCTACAGCGATCTGAGCGGCGGCTTCGGCTTCAGCTGGCTTGGAGGCGCGCACGGTGCGGAAGGTGTTGTAGGCCATCAGCAGCATGCCGGAGGCGAAGAACGCACCACCGATTGCCCGCACGACGAAACCTGGATGGCTGGCTTGCAGCGCTTCAACGAAGGAGTAGGTGAGGGTGCCGTCTTCGTTGATGGCGCGCCACATCAGACCCTGGGTGATGCCGTTGACCCACATGGAGGCGATGTACAGCACGGTACCGATGGTGGCGAGCCAGAAATGCGCATTGATCAAGCCAATGCTGTGCATTTGTGGGCGGCCCCAGAGTTTCGGAATCATGTGGTACAGCGCGCCGATGGAGATCATCGCTACCCAGCCGAGAGCGCCGGCGTGTACGTGGCCGATGGTCCAGTCGGTGTAGTGAGACAGGGCGTTGACGGTCTTGATCGCCATCATCGGGCCTTCGAAGGTCGACATGCCGTAGAACGCCAGGGAGACCACCAGGAAGCGCAGGATCGGGTCGGTGCGCAGCTTATGCCAGGCGCCGGAGAGGGTCATCATGCCGTTGATCATGCCGCCCCAGCTCGGAGCCAGCAGGATGATCGACATCGCCATGCCGAGGGACTGGGCCCAATCCGGCAATGCGGTGTAGTGCAGGTGGTGCGGGCCGGCCCAGATGTAGAGGGTGATCAGCGCCCAGAAGTGCACGATCGACAGGCGATAGGAGTAGATCGGACGCTCGGCCTGCTTGGGTACGAAGTAATACATCATCCCCAGGAAGCCGGTGGTCAGGAAGAAGCCCACGGCGTTGTGGCCGTACCACCACTGGATCATCGCGTCGGTCGCGCCGGAGTACAGCGAGTAGGACTTGAAGAGCGATACGGGGATCGACATGTGGTTGACGATGTGCAGCATCGCCGTCACGACGATGAAGGCACCGTAGAACCAAAGCCCGACGTAGATGTGCTTGGTTTTGCGCTTGACGATGGTGCCGAAGAACACCACGCCGTAGGTCACCCAGACGATGGCCAGGAGGATAGCCAGCGGCCACTCCAGCTCGGCGTATTCCTTGGTGGTGGTGTAGCCCAGTGGCAGGGTGATGCCGGCGCCGAGGATCACCGCTTGCCAGCCCCAGAAGGTGAAGGCGGCGAGGCTGTCAGAGATCAGTCGGGTCTGACAGGTACGTTGCACCACGTAGTAGGACGTGGCGAACAGAGCACAGCCGCCGAAGGCAAAGATCACCAGGTTGGTGTGTAGAGGGCGAAGGCGTCCAAAGCTCGTCCATGGCAGACCGAAATTCAACTCCGGCCATACCAGTTGCGAGGCAATGAAAACGCCCATGCCCATGCCAAGGATCCCCCAGACCACCGTCATGATGGCGAACTGGCGGACCACCTTATAGTTATAAGCAGTCGGACTGATTGCTGTGCTCATTCTAAGGTTCCACGGTTTAGGGTGTTTTTTAGGGGTAAAAATCGGCGGCAAGTATGGAGAATCGAGGTGGCCATTGCAACGTTGCAAGCCGCTGCTATCGGGCTTTCAGGCATCTGAAACAAGTTATTTCAGCCTCTAAATGAGGACGGTTCTCAGGTGCCCGGCGCGATAACGGATGTTGCGCAAATAGGTGCACTGCCTTGCAGTTGTGATTGGCGGCTAATCCGCGAAGATTAGTTCAAGTCGAACCGCTGTGGAGGTTGTCGGTCGGCGGGGTGCGACACTCAGTCGCATCGGGAAAAGCCTTGGGGAAGAGGCGGGGGTGTCGCGGCAGCCCGGGGATTTTTCGCGCAAAGGCCGGGGCGAGGCCTTTCAGTGGTTCGCTGGGCACATCCTTGTGCCGCGCATGCGCACTTACTTGTCGGCTACGGGTGCCGGTTGTTGCTGCGCAAGGCTGAGTACATAGGCGGCCAGCACATGCACCTTGTGAGTGCCCAGGTACTGCTCCTGGGCCGGCATCTGGCCGTTGCGCCCGTAGCGGATGGTCTGCTGCAGCTGCGCCAGGCTCGAACCGTAGATCCAGCCGGCCGGCTGGCTGAGGTCCGGTGCGCCCATGGCCGGCGTGCCTTTGCCTTCCGGGCCATGGCAGGCCTGGCAAGTGCTGCTGTAGGTCTGGGCGCCGGCGGCCAGATCGACATCGCTGTCAGCCGGCAGGCTCAAGCCCGCCAGCGAGTGGCGTACATAGGCGGCGACGTTCTTCACGCCGTTGTCACCGATGACCTGCCCCCAGGCCGGCATGGCGGCGAGGCGGCCGTGCAGGATGCTGGCCTCGATGGTTTGCGCCTCGCCGCCCCAGCGCCAGTGACTGTCAGTGAGGTTGGGGAAGCCGGCCGCGCCTCTGGCATCCGAGCCATGGCACACCGCGCAGTAGGTGGCGAACAACCGGCCACCCATTTTCAATGCCTGCTCGTCGTGGGTCAGTACCTCGATGGGGGTGGCGGCCAGTCGGGCGAAAATGGGGGCGTACTGGGCGTCGGCCGCGTCGACTTCACGCTGCCACTGTTTGACCTGTGTCCAACCATCCTGGTAACCCGGCAGCAGGCCTTTCCAATTGCCCAGCCCCGGATAGAGGAAAAGATAACCGGCGGCAAAGATGATGGTGCCGACGAACAGCCAGAACCACCATTTCGGCAGCGGGTTGTCGTATTCCTCGATGCCATCGAAGGCGTGCCCCATGGTCTTGTCGCCGCCACCGGGGGACTCGCCACTGCGCGTGGCAAAGACCAGCCAAAGCAGCGACAGCAAGCTGCACAGGGTCAATAGCGTGATGTACCAACTCCAGAACGTGGTCATGCAGTGCGACTCCTCGAGTCAAATCTGTCCAGGGCGATAGTCAAAGTGCTTACCTTTTGTTCTTGATGGCGGTGCCGAGTACCTGCAGGTAGGCCACCAGTGCGTCCATCTCGGTCTTGCCCGCGACCGCGTCGTGCGCCCCGGCGATGTCTTCGGCGGTATAAGGAACGCCCATCAACTGCATGACTTTCAGCTTGGTTGCGCTGTCTTTGCCATCCAGCTGGTTCTGTACCAGCCAGGGATAGGCGGGCATTTTCGATTCCGGCACCACGTTGCGCGGGTTATAGAGGTGGGCGCGCTGCCATTCATCCGAGTAGCGACCGCCAACCCGTGCCAGATCCGGGCCGGTACGCTTGGAGCCCCAGAGGAACGGGTGGTCCCAGACGCTTTCGCCGGCGACCGAGTAGTGACCGTAACGCTCGGTTTCGGCGCGGAACGGGCGGATCATCTGCGAGTGGCAGCCAACGCAGCCTTCGCGGATGTAAATGTCGCGGCCTTCGAGTTGCAGTGCGGTGTAGGGGCGCATGCCGTCCACCGGCTTGGTGGTGACGCCCTGGAAGAACAGCGGAACGATCTGGGTCAGGCCGCCGATGCTGACTGCCAGCACCATGCAGAGCAGCAACAGGCCGACGTTCTTTTCGAGTACTTCATGCTTGCTCATCGACTTTCTCCTCAGGCCATTTGTGCGGCGGCGGCTTCTAGCGGATGCGCGGAGCGCACGGTGCGCCAGGTGTTGTAGGCCATCAGCAGCGTGCCGCTGAAGAAGATCGCACCGCCGATCAGGCGTACGACAAACCCTGGATGGCTGGCCTGCAGCGCTTCGACGAAGGAGTAGGTGAGGGTGCCGTCCTCGTTGATGGCGCGCCACATCAGGCCCTGGGTGATGCCACTGACCCACATGGAGGCGATGTAGAGCACGGTGCCAATGGTGGCGAGCCAGAAGTGCGCGTTGATCAGGCCGATGCTGTACATGCTCGGCCGACCCCAAAGCCTGGGGATCATGTGGTACAGCGCGCCGAAGGTGATCATCGCCACCCAGCCCAGTGCTCCGGCATGTACATGGCCGATGGTCCAGTCGGTGTAGTGGGAGAGCGCGTTGACGGTCTTGATCGCCATCATCGGACCTTCGAAGGTCGACATGCCGTAGAACGCCAGGGACACCACCAGAAAGCGCAGAATCGGGTCGTCGCGCAACTTATGCCAGGCCCCGGAGAGGGTCATCATGCCGTTGATCATGCCGCCCCAGCTGGGCGCCAGCAGGATCAGCGACATCACCATGCCCAAGGATTGCGCCCAGTCCGGCAGCGCGGTGTAGTGCAAGTGGTGCGGGCCGGCCCAGATGTACAGGGTGATCAGTGCCCAGAAATGCACGATCGACAGGCGATAGGAATACACCGGGCGCTCGGCCTGCTTGGGCACGAAGTAATACATCATGCCCAGGAAGCCCGCGGTGAGGAAAAAGCCCACGGCGTTGTGGCCGTACCACCACTGGATCATCGCGTCGGTCGCGCCGGAGTACAGCGAGTAGGACTTGCTCAGGCTGACCGGGACCTCCAGGTTGTTGACGATGTGCAGGATCGCCACGGTGATGATGAACGCGCCGTAGAACCAGTTGCCGACATAGATATGCTTGGTCGTGCGCTTCATCAGCGTGCCGAAGAACACCACGGCATAAGCGACCCAGACGAGGGTGATCAGCAGGTCGATCGGCCATTCCAGCTCGGCGTACTCTTTCGAGCTGGTGTAGCCCAACGGCAGGCTGATCGCCGCCAGCAGGATCACCAGTTGCCAGCCCCAGAAGGTCAGGGCCGCCAGGCGTGGCGAGAACAAAGGCGTCTGGCAGGTGCGCTGCACGGTGTAATAGGACGTGGCGAACAGGGCGCAGCCGCCGAAGGCGAAAATAACCGCGTTGGTGTGCAAGGGGCGCAGGCGCCCGAAACTGGTCCAGGGCAGGTCGAAGTTGAGCTCCGGCCAAACCAATTGAGAGGCGATAAAAACGCCCAGCCCCATGCCGACTATTCCCCACACCACCGTCATGATGGCGAATTGGCGAACCACCTTATAGTGGTAGGCGGTACTGGTTCCTTTGGTCATTAATAGGCTTTCCCGTGAGGCCGTGTGAAAACGACAGCGGGCTGCGCGCGTGACAGGGCGCTCACAACAGGCTCGACATTCAGCTTGCTGCTTACGCGCTGCAGCGCGGCCCCGAAGGGCGAACGTAGTGAGTCATGCCCACATACAGCTCTAATCCGCGGTTTCTAGGTTTTATGCATTTGAAGGCGAGGCAAGCATGGCGAAAGTGCCACTGAGCAATATTGATTTGGATCAACTCGCGCCCCCCGGCGCAGTTGCGGGTGAATGGCGATGGACGCGCCCCGCAGGCACATCCCGGGCCTGCCTGATCCTGGCCCATGGCGCCGGCGCGCCGATGGACAGCGACTTCATGGCGGGCATGGCTGCGCGCCTGGCCGCACGGGGCATCACGGTGCTGCGCTTCGAGTTCGCCTATATGGCGCAGCGCCGCCTGGATGGGCGCAAACGGCCGCCCAATCCGCAGGCGCAGCTACTGGCGCAGTGGCGGGCGGTGTATGCGCAGGTGCGCCAACAGGTCACAGGGCCACTGGTCATCGGCGGCAAGTCGATGGGGGGGCGGATGGCGAGCATGCTGGCGGATGAATTGGCCGTGGATGGGCTGGTTTGTCTGGGCTACCCGTTCCACGCCGTTGGCAAGAAGGACAAACCGCGGGTGGCGCACTTGAGCGACCTGCAAACGCCGACGCTGATCGTGCAGGGCGAACGCGATGCTTTGGGCGGCAAGGCGACGGTAGCGGGCTATCCGCTTTCGGCGCAGATCGAGCTGTGCTGGCTGGGGGCGGCCGACCATGACCTGAAGCCGCTCAAGTCTTCAGGTTTCAGCCATGAACAGCACCTGGATAGCGCTGCCGAACGGATAGCGGACTTTCTTAAGTAGGACGCACCCGAGAAGCCGTGCGCCAAAGCCTCAAGGGATCTTGTGGGAGCGGCTTTAGTCGCGATGCTTTCGCGGTTAAAGCCGCTCCTGCAGGTACAGGCCAGCGTTCGCCCGCACAAAAAAACGCCAGCGTTCGGAGCAACGCTGACGCTGGGTGTCGCGGGGGCTGTGCCTTAGCGGTTAAAGCGCTCCACCAGCGACGACTGGCCCTGTGCGGTGGCGGTCAGCTCTTTGCTGAGCAGTGCCGTGCTCTGGGCTTCGTCGGCGGTTTTGTCAGCCAATTGGGCGATGGTGGTGATGTTGCGGTTGATCTCATCGGCCACCGCGCTTTGCTCTTCGGCGGCAGCGGCGATCTGGTCGGCCATGTCGGCGATATTGGCCACCGCATCGCTGATCCCGGCCAAGGCCAGGTCGGCTTGCTGTACCCGCTCGACGCCTTCGTCGGCTTGCCGGCGACCGATTTCCATGGTCAGCACGGCTTCCTCGGCGGTGCGTTGCAGCTTGGCGATCAACTGATGGATCTGCCCGGTGGATTCCGCGGTGCGTTGCGCCAGCGAGCGCACCTCATCGGCCACCACGGCAAAGCCACGGCCCATCTCACCGGCGCGTGCCGCCTCGATCGCCGCGTTCAGGGCCAGCAGGTTGGTCTGGTCGGCGATGCCTTTGATCACATCGACCACGCCGCCGATTTCGTTGCTGTCCTGGGCCAGACGCGTCACGGTTTCGCCGGTTTCACCGACGGAGACGGACAGGCGCTGAATCGCTTCGCGGGTTTCGCTGGCGATGCTGCGCCCTTGGCCGGTCAGGCGATTGGCTTCCTGGGTGGCGATGGCGGTGCGGGCGACATTGCTCGCCACCTCCAGCGTCGTGGCCGCCATCTCATTCACGGCGGTGGCCACCTGCTCGGTTTCCACGCGTTGACGATCCAGGCCGGCGGAACTGTTCTGCGCCAGGGTGTCGGCCCTTTTGGCTTGTTGCGTCAGGTGTTCGGCGCTGTCCTGCAGGCGTGTCAGGCAGGTTTTCAAGCGCGCTTCCTGGCTCAGGATCGCCATTTCCAGACGCCCCTGCGGGCCACGGCTGTCGGTGTACATCTGCGCGATCAAGGGGTCTGACGTGCTTTGCTCGGCCAAACGCAGCAGCCGGCGCAGGCCGCGCTGCTGCCAGTTGAGGCCGGCCAGCCCCAGCGGAATCGAGAGTGCGGCGGCAATCAGGAAGCCCCAGCTGGAATCCAGCCAGGCACCGATCAGGAAGCCGGCCTGGCTGACCAGAATGAACGGCAGCCAGTTCTGCAGAATCGGCAGCCAGTGGTCGCTGCTCGGAATGGCCGATTTGCCCGTGTTGATGCGTTGATACAGGGCCTCGGCGCGGCGTACCTGCTCGGCCGTGGGTTTGACCCGTACCGACTCGAAGCCCACGACCTGATTGTTATCCAGCACCGGGGTGACATAGGCGTTGACCCAATAGTGGTCACCGCTCTTGCAGCGGTTCTTGACGATACCCATCCACGGCCGGCCCTTCTTCAGGGTTGCCCACATGTGCGCAAAGACGGCGGCGGGCACGTCGGGGTGGCGCACCAGGTTATGCGCCGCGCCGAGCAGTTCGTCGTGGTCATAGCCGCTGACAGCGACGAAGGCCTCGTTGCAGTAAGTGATCACGCCCCGGGTATCGGTGGTGGAGATCAGTCGCTGTGTGGCGGGATAGATGTGTTCGCGCTGGGTGATCGGCTGGTTGTTTCGCATGGTGTCATTCCGTAAGGCTTGGGACTGCTATCGGCGCCTATGCACCAAAGTTGAGCCGTTTCTTTGCGCCACAGTGTAACCAGTTTCTTGACGCCACCGGACAGGCAGATAGCCATTATCTGTGTCGAGGGCGAGCCGCTTGATGTGGGATGGGTCTCGAGTCGCATGGCGGTCGATGTCATGCCGGTTTTCGCCATATAGCGTGGAAGTAAATAATTCCTGAATTCAACACATAAGTGCAACGCTCACCCCTGCATAAACTTCGTACGGCGTCTTCCAGCCCAGGCGTTTTCGCGGGCGTAAATTGATCTTCGTTACCACGCGACTGACCGCCTCGACGGTCAGCTTGCTGAAGTCGCCGCCCTTGGGAAAATACTGCCGGAGCAGGCCGTTGGTATTTTCATTAGTGCCTCGCTGCCAGGATGAATAGGGTTCTGCAAAAAAGACTTGGCACTGGCTCCGATGCGCAATGCGTTCATGCCCGGCAAACTCCTTCCCGTTATCCAGCGTCAGCGTGTGAACAGCATGCCCCTTGAGCAACAGATTGATCGCCCGCGTTACCTGCCGGCGCGTCCTGCGCTTGACCGGATAGGCGCTCAGGTAGCCGCTTTTACGATCAACCAGCGTGACCAGATTGCCGCCTACGCCATGCACCGTGTCACCCTCCCAATCACCTAGACGCTCGCGGGCTTCGACCTCAGCAGGGCGCTCGGTTATCGATACGCGATTACGCAACTGTCCGCGCCGGTCGTGGCTTCCGTAGCGTTTTCGGTACAGCTTCCTGCGGTGCCGCAAATACTTGTATAACTCGCCACCTGCGTGTTTGTCGGTGGCGATAAACCGATAAATCCACTCGTGACTGACCGCGCGCTCCGGCTGCTCTTGCTTCAGGCGCTGAGCAATCTGCTCCGGGCTCATACCGTGTTTTAGCCAGAGCGGCAGATAATGGCTGAACCACGTTAATGGCTTGCAGTGCTTGCGCGCCTGCGCTCGACGGGCATCACTTTCATGGGTCGCAGCAACCGCTTTGTAGGTCTTCTGGGAGCTGTTGCGGCGAACCTCACGACTTATCGTCGAGGGATGTACGCCAACCTGTTTCGCGATGCTTGCCTGGCTTTTTCCGGCGCTCAGACCGGCCTCAATCTGGTAACGTTGGCCCTGAGTTAGCTGCCGGTAATGCGTAGTCATCTGCGCTTGAATCCTTCGGTGTGAGAGCCTGGATTCTACCGGTGGCTGACTCTCTGCCTATCGTTTCAAACGTTGCACTTATTCTATGAATTCAGGATTGTTTGAGTAGTTATAACTTTTAATTATTTATTAATTGCTGAAGTTATTGTGTGCCGGTTAGTTGTCGCTTTTTATTTGACGCCGGATGTTCTTGCTTTAATGAGTTTTGTGGTCTTGGATCTTCAGGCTGCGATGTTGCGTATTGAGCTGGGTGTTGCACTTTTTACAGGCGGATCAGGGGGCTTGTGCGTTGTTTTGGTTCTTTTTGGTTTAGGTCCTGGCTCCAGGTTTTCTAAGGGGTGGCCATTAATTTATTGTTTTTGTTGTTTATTAATTCTGACACTTAACAGTGCTTATTCTGTGGCTCGGCTGGCACTCAATTTGCTCTTTTGAATTGGTCACCCGAATAGCGGCTGTCGTGCTTTCTGAATGCAATGAATTTCAGGCCTTAGTTGACCTGAGTGCATGAATTCTGCCGTGCCTTTGAGTCTCGTTGGAGATGGGTGTCCGCTGCTTGCACGGAGCCCGGTCAGGTAAATTGCTAAGGAGTTGAGCGATGCGTATCAGTATTTTCGGGCTTGGGTATGTCGGTGCCGTTTGTGCGGGCTGTTTGTCCGCTCGCGGTCACCAGATCGTCGGGGTGGATGTCACGCCGCTCAAGATAGACATGATAAACAGCGGCAAGTCACCGATCGTCGAGCCGGGGCTCGAAGCCCTGCTGCAGAAGGGGGTTGGCAGTGGCAATTTGCGCGGCACCCTCGATGTGCGTGAAGCGGTGATGAACACGGATGTGTCTTTTATCGCGGCGCCCACGCCGAGCAGGAAGAATGGCGACCTGGACGTTTCCTACATTGCCCAGGTGTGCGAGCAGATCGGCAGCGTACTGCCGGAGAAATCCGGGCGTCATACCGTTGTCGTGCGCAGCACGGTCCTGCCGGGCACAGTCAGCAATGTGGTTATCCCGATGCTGGAAAAATACTCGGGGATGAAAGCCGGCGTGGATTTCGGGGTTGCCGTGAACCCGGAGTTCCTGCGCGAAAGTACTGCCATCCAGGACTACGACTTTCCGGCGATGACCGTGATCGGCGAGCTGGACAAGGCTTCCGGCGACCTGCTGGAGGCCATCTACAGCGAGCTGGATGCGCCGATCATCCGCAAGAGCATCGAAGTCGCGGAGATGATCAAGTACACCTGCAACGTCTGGCACGCCACCAAGGTCACCTTCGCCAACGAGATCGGCAATATCGCCAAGGCGGTGGGCGTCGATGGGCGCGAGGTGATGGAGGTGATCTGCCAGGACCACAAGCTCAACCTCTCCAAGTACTACATGCGCCCCGGTTTCGCCTTCGGTGGCTCGTGCCTGCCCAAGGATGTGCGCGCACTGACCTACCGAGCCAGCCAGCTCGATATCGAGCACCCACTGCTGCACTCGATCATGCGCAGCAACCGGGTGCAGGTGGAAAGGGCCTTCGACATCATCACCAGCCATGACAAACGCCGTATCGGCCTGTTGGGGCTGTCGTTCAAGGCCGGCACCGACGACTTGCGCGAAAGCCCGTTGGTCGAGCTGGCCGAGATGCTGATCGGCAAGGGTTACGACCTGCACATCTACGACAGCAACGTCGAGTACGCCCGGGTTTATGGCGCCAACAAGGAATACATCGAGTCGAAGATTCCGCATGTGTCGTCCTTGCTGCGCGCCGACCTGGACGAGGTGGTGGAGCAGGCGGATGTGATCGTGATCGGCAACAGCGATCAGCAGTTCGCGCGCCTGCTCGGCAATTTGCCGGCGGGCAAGGTGATCGTCGATCTGGTGGGCTTCATGAAGGGATCCAGCAGTGCCTCGATGGAAGGCATCTGCTGGTAGACGCTGCCTCGCTGCACGCGCTTGCTAGCGGACGGACAACAGTCCGTCCGCTGTCGGCGGGGGATGCTCGAGCAAACAGGATGGAATGCAAGCGTATGGACGGATTCGCAAGGATTCTGCGCGATGGCGCAGGCTGGCTGTTCTACTGTGCGGCGCTGATGCTGCTGGCGCTGGCCATGCCGGAAACGGTGTTCGACCCGGAGTCGAAGGATTTCATCCTGTTGCTCGGCGCGGTCGGCATCTGGCGTTATGGTATGGGCGCGATGCATTACCTGCGCGGGCTGGTTTTCCTTTATCTGGTGTTTCCGCATTACCGCAGGCAGGCGCGCAAGCTTGGCGAAACGGCGGATCCCTCCCATGTCTTCCTGTTGGTGACCAGTTTTCGCATCGACGCCCTGACCACCGCCCAGGTCTATCGCTCGGTGATCGAAGAGGCGATCAATTGCGGCTACCCCTGCACGGTGGTCTGCTCGCTGGTGGAGATGTCCGATGAACTCTTGATCAAGAGCCTCTGGGGCAAGCTCAATCCACCGACACGGGTGAAGCTGGATTTCGTCCGCATCGCCGGAACCGGCAAGCGCGATGGCCTGGCCTACGGTTTCCGGGCGATTTCCCGGCACTTGCCGGACGACGATGCGGTGGTGGCGGTGGTCGACGGCGATACGGTGCTGACGGCCGGTGTTGTGCGCCAGACCGTGCCTTATTTCAAGCTGTTCCCCAAGGTTGGCGGCCTGACCACCAATGAGTTCTGCGAGGTGCGCGGCAGCTACATCATGAGCGAGTGGCACAAACTGCGCTTCGCCCAGCGGCACATCAACATGAGCTCCATGG
This sequence comes from Pseudomonas sp. KH_027, assembly GCF_057838565.1. Taxonomy (NCBI): domain Bacteria; kingdom Pseudomonadati; phylum Pseudomonadota; class Gammaproteobacteria; order Pseudomonadales; family Pseudomonadaceae; genus Pseudomonas; species Pseudomonas sp. KH_027. Next base: position 2,826,017 of record NZ_CM174470.1, on the reverse strand, counting down.
CGCTTTCCAAACGCGTATTGACGCTTACCGGGCGCATGTCGGTATTCCGTGCGCGGGTGGTGACCAACCCCGGGTTCATCGCCGATGTCGAAAGCGATTCGCTGGATCATTGGCGCCTGGGCCGCTTCAAGTTCCTCACCGGCGACGACAAGTCCAGCTGGTACAGCCTGATGCGCCTGGGCTATGACACCTTTTACGTGCCGGATGCGGCGATCAATACGGTCGAGCATCCGCCGGAGAAAAACTTCTTCAAGGCCAGCCGCAAGCTGATGTTCCGCTGGTACGGCAACAACCTGCGGCAGAACTCCCGAGCCTTGGGTTTGGGGCCGCGGCGCCTGGGCTGGTTCACCTGCCTGGTGCTGTTCGACCAGCGCGTGTCGATGTGGACCAGCCTGCTCGGGCCTCTGGTGGCAATCATCGCCAGCCTCAAATACAGCATCGCGTTTCTGCTGATCTATCTGTTGTGGATCGGTTTCACCCGCTTGCTGCTGGCTCTGCTCCTGCTGGCGTCCGGGCACCAGGTGGGGCCGGCCTATCCGCTGATTCTCTATTACAACCAGATCGTTGGCGCGATGGTGAAGGTGAACGTGTTTTTCCACCTCGACCAGCAATCCTGGACACGCCAGCCCACCAAGCTGAACCGCGATCTTGCCAGTTATCAACGCTGGTTCAACGGCTGGTCTTCACCGGCCATGACGTTTTCCGCGGTCAGCGTTTTTCTGGCCGTATTAATGAGTGTCGTTTGAAAGAAGGGGGGCGGGAGCGGCATCGAGGCCAGTCCCGCAGGGGTTTCAATCGGAGTTTGGAAGGAATCACTTCATGAGCGTAGCGATAGGTGCACCCACGAATACCAATGTCGTTCACGAGTCGGAAGCGCAGCGTCAGTATGCGCGCCTGAAAATGCCGGCCAGGATCCGTTTCCTGGGTCCCAACCGGGAGGCGCTGGACAGTGAACTGCTGGATCTGTCCGCTGGCGGCTTCAGCTTTACCCAGACCAGCCAGCCGATGGCGGTCGGCGGGCATCACAAGGGCAAGCTGGTGTTCCAGATCGATGGGCTGAGCATGGCCATCGACACCGAGTTCCAGGTGCGCTCGGTGTCCGCCGATGGTCATCGTGTCGGCTGCGAGTTCCACAACCTGCGCCCGCGTGAAGTGGCGGCCTTGCGTTACCTGATCACCTCCTACACCAGTGGTGAGCTGGTCACCATGGGCGACATGCTCAACACCCTGCAGCGCGACAACTTCGCCAAGGCGCGCAAGGGCAAGGACGGCAGCGGTGCCATGGGCTTCCTGTCACGGCTGCGGGCGCTCAGTTTCAGCCTGGCGATCTTCATTGTCGGGATCGTTGCCTTCACCTACATCCTCAACCAGCTCTACAACCTTTATTTCGTCACCCATGCCGATTCGGCCATGGTCAGCCTGCCGAGCCAGCAGGTCAGCATGCCGCGTGAAGGCGTAGTGCAGGCAAGCCTGGTCAAGGTCGGAGGCGAGGTGGCCAAAGGCGCGCCGCTGGCGACCTTCTCCGCGACCATGCTCGATGTGCTGAAGAACAACCTGCCGCCGGAGCAGATGACCCCGGAAAACATCGAGCGGCTGTTCAGCAAGAGCCTGCAGGGCACCCTGACCAGCCCGTGCGACTGCCGCGTGGTGGCGCAGTTCGTGGGCGACGGTCAACCGGCAAGCAAGGGCGTGCCGGTGTTCGAGCTGATGCCGTTGAGTGGCGCGGCGACCATCGAGGCGCGCTTCCCCTACAAGGCCTTTTCCAAGGTGCAGCCGGGTGCCGATGTGCGTGTGCAGGTTTCCGGCGAAAGCACGGCGCGCAGCGGCAAGATCGGTACGGTATCCCTGCAGCAGGGCGGCCTGGCCTCGGATATCCGCGTTTCGATCCTCACCGATGAACCGCTGACCACGCAGATGGCCGGGCTTCCGGTCGAGGTGACCATCGACGGTTTGCCGGGCAGCTTGTTGATCGAAAAAGTCATGGCGGCCGGCAAATGAAACGCAGTCTGTTGTACGGTGCCCTGCTTGCCCTGCTTGCCCTGCTGCAGGGCTGCTCCGGCTTGCCGGACCAGCAGTTGGCCAAGGAAGCGCTGCTGCGTGGAGACAAGGCTACCGCCCAGCAGCAGTACGAAGAACTGGCGAAGATGGGCTATGCCGAGGCCCAGACAGCGCTCGGCGACATGCAGGTCAGCAGCCGCGATCCGGGTCAGATCGAAGCGGCGGAAAGCCTGTACCGGCAGGCCGCACTCAGCTCGGTCAAGGCCCAGTCCCGGCTCGGGCGCCTGTTGTTGCGTCAGGGGGGCGCCAGCGATGCGCAATTGAAGGAAGCGCAGAACCTGCTGAACCGCTCGATCGAACAGGGTGAATACAGTGCCGTGGTGCCGCTGACGCTGCTCTATGTCAGCTACCCGCAGTTCTCGCCCGAGACCGACCCGCAAGCGTTGGTGGACGGCTGGCGCGCGCAAGGCATCGCCGAGGCCGAACTGGCGCAGATCCTCATCTACCGCAGCAACGGCAGCTATGCCGCGCACCTCGACGAGATCAAGCAGAAGTGCCAGATGCTGCTGCGCCTGCAGGATATCTGCTACGTCGAACTGGCCACCGTCAACCGCCTGCGTGACCAGCCGCAAGCCCAGACCGCGCTGCTCCAGGACATGCGCATGGCCTATGCCAACCTCTGGATCGCGCCAGGCCGGATCGAGTCCGTGGCCTTGGTCCTGGCGGACCCGAGCATTCCCGCGCCAGCGGATTTGAGCAATGCCTACGCGCTGCTGCAGGAAATCGCGCCGGCCTATCCTGGTGCCTGGGCCGCGCTGGCCAAGTTGCTCTTCGATTACCCGGCCCTTGGCGACTCCACGCAGATGCTCGGCTATCTGCAGCGCGGCCGTGAAGCCGGTGACAGCCGTGCCGAGCTGCTGACCGGGCGTCTTTACTACGACGGCAGCGTGTTGCCGCAGAACCCGCAGCTGGCCGAGCAGCACCTGTTGCGTGCGGCCAGCGAGCAGCCGGCGGCGAACTTCTACCTCGGGCAGATCTATCGCCGTGGCTACCTCGGGCAGGTTGCGCCACAGAAGGCGGTCGACCATCTGCTGCTGGCCGCGCGGGCAGGGCACAGCCGCGCCGACTTCGCCCTGGCCCAGCTATTCAGCGAGTCGCGCGGGGTCAAGGTCAACCGCGTTAACGCCTATGTCTTCGCCCAGATGGCGCGCAGCCAGGCGGTGCCTGAAGCAAGCGCTATGCTGTCCAGTCTGGAGCAGGGCATGCCGGCGGACGAGCGTCGCAAAGCCATGCTGATCCTTCAGGAAGAGCAGCAGACGCGACAGGCCAATCCTGCGCGTCTGGTCACCTTTCAACCGCTGGAAAATGAAATGGACGTGCTATGAAAATAAAAAAAATGATCCGTCGGGCAGGTCCAGGAGTGCTTCTGGGCGGCTCGTTGCTCTGGGGGAGTACGGTGTGGGCGGCATTCAGTCCGGACAAGAATTTTGGCCTGGATATCAAAGTTACCGCCCAGTCCGAGGATGACCGCGACCTGGGCACCCGCAGCGGCGGCGACGTCAACGGCATCGGTCTCGACCTGCGTCCCTGGGTCTATGGTCAGCGCGGTGACTGGAGCGCCTATGCCATGGGCCAGGCGGTCACTGCCACCGACATCATCGAAACCGACACCCTGCAACCCACCGACCTCGACAGCGAGTCCAGCAACAACAGCGACGACAGTCGCGAACCGGACAAGAGCTACCTGGCCCTGCGTGAGTTCTGGCTCGGTTATTCCGGCTTCACCGCCTACCCCGGCGAAGTGCTGCGCTTGGGTCGCCAGCGCCTGCGCAACGACGACGGGCAATGGCGCGACACCAATATCGAAGCGCTGAACTGGACCTTCGACACCACCTTGCTGCGCGCCAATCTCGGCGCGGCCGAACGCTTCAGCGAATACCGTACCGATATCGACGAACTGGCGCCGGACGATAAGGATCGTCTGCACCTCTACGGCGACATTTCGACCCAGTGGCAGCCCGGGCAATGGGTCGGCATCCGCGCTCATTACGCCCACGATGACGGCGACCTGCCCAGCCCTGGCGAGACAGTCGACGAGCTCGACAAAACCACCACCGGCGACCTGACCTGGTTGGGCCTGGAAGCCAACAGCGACGCCTACAACTACCGCAACCAGAACAGGTTCAACTACTGGGCCGGCGTTACCTGGTTGAGCGGCGACCGCGACACGCTGGACACCGGCACGCTGAATGGCCAGCAAGTGGCCACCGGCAAACAGGGCGCTGACGTCAACGGCTGGGCCACCGACCTGGGCATCCGTATGCGTCTGGACCCCAGCTGGCAAATCGGCGGCGCCTATGCTCGTGGCAGCGGCGGCGGTGGCAGCGACGGTTCGAGCAACTATCAGCAGACCGGCCTGCAAAGCAATCGCTCCAACTACACCGGCACCCGTTCGCGGGTCCATCGCTTCGGCGAGGCCTTCCGCGCTGAGCTGAGCAACCTGCAGGCAGCGACGCTGTTCGGCTCCTGGCAACTGCGTGATGACTACGATGCCAGCCTGGTCTACCACAAGTTCTGGCGGGTCGATGACCATCAGCCGATCGGCGACAGCGGCATCAATGCCCTGGTCGATGCCGATGGCGACGGCAACGCCGCTACCGGCCAGCAAGTGGCACTGCTCGATGGCGAGAAAGACCTCGGCCAGGAAGTCGACCTGATCCTGACCAAGTACTTCAAGGAAGGCCTGCTGCCGGTTTCGATGAGCCAGGCCATCGACGAGCCGTCGGCCCTGGTGCGTTTTCGCGGCGGTGTATTCAAGCCCGGCGATGCCTACGGCAACGATGTCGACTCCTACATGCACCGCGCCTTTGTCGACGTAATCTGGCGCTTCTGAACCCGGCGCCAGGCAGGAGGTTTTATGTACGCAATGAGCAGGGCCGCGCTGACCCTTGCCGGGCTGCTTGCCTGCATGCCCGCGCCGGCGGAAACGCTCGAGCCGCTGCCTGGCGGCTACCGGATCAGCGCCGAACCGGGGCGCTCGGTGGAAATCCCGCCACCGCTGCTGCCGGATCTGTCCGGCTTCACGGCAGCGGCGGTGCAGGCCAAGATCCAGCGCAAGCCGGCGGGCCGGGCCGTGATCCAGGAAATGCTGCACGAGAACGCGCTGGATGAGTTCATCGGCGGCGAGGAGCGACTGCGCGAATGGGTCGTGCGGCAAAAACGCATGCCCCAGGCGATCTTTATCGAAAAAGGCTATATGAACAGCGCCGACCTGGCGCGCCAGTTGCCGCAATCCGCCTTCGTCGAGACCGCTCCGGGTATCTACCTGGCGCGCCTGCCGATCGTCGTGCGTCCCGGCGCGACCCTGCACATCGACGAGAGCACCAAGGAGCTGCGGCTGTCGCAGGAGGCCGGTGCCTTCCTGGTGAACGACGGGCGGATGTTCATCACCGGCACCAAGGTCACCGCCTGGCGCGAGCGGGAAGGTACTCCGGCGTTCTGGCGTGACGGCAAGGAGTTCCGACCTTACTTCCTGGCCTGGGGCGGCACCGAAACCTACATTGCCGACAGCGTCATCAGCAGCTTCGGCTACGACGCCAGCAAGGCTTACGGCATCAGCATTTCGCAATACAGCCCGAGCATGGCGCCGAAGATGAAGCGCTCGCGCCCCACCGGCTGGCTGCTCAATTCGCGTTTTATCGACATGTGGTACGGCTTTTACTGCTATGAGGCCGACGATGTGGTGATTCGCGGCAATACTTACGAAAACAACATCGTCTACGGCATCGATCCCCACGACCGCTCGCGGCGACTGATCATTGCCGAGAACGAAGCCTATGGCACCCGCAAGAAGCACGGCATCATCATTTCCCGCGAGGTCAATGACAGCTGGATCTTCGATAACAAGTCCCACGACAACGAACTCTCGGGCATCGTTATCGACCGCAGCAGCGTGAACAACCTGATCGCCCGCAACGAGACTTACAAGAACCGTTCCGACGGCATCACGATTTACGAAAGCTCGCGCAACCTGCTCTGGCAGAACCGCAGCATGAGCAATCAGCGGCATGGCATCAGGGTGCGCAACAGCCGGGGTGTCGACCTCTACGACAACATACTGGTGGCCAACCAGCTCGCCGGTATCTATGGCCATATCAAGGACCTGCGCGGCACCGACCGCGACCTGCATGAGGACCCTTACGAGGCGATGCTGTCGTTGCGCATCGTCGGCGGGCAGATGGTCGGCAACGGTTCCAGTCCGATTTCCGTGCAGTCGCCGAGCAAGCTCGAGCTCTACAAGCTCACCATCCTCGCCCCGCAGAAGGCTTCCGGCATCTCCTTCTCGGGGCTGCTGGGCGAGCGGCAGAGTGAAATCATGGACATTCTGCTGCGTCAGCAACAGGCGGTGCTGATCGAGCCCGTCGGCAACCTGGCGAGCAAGGAGTGATGGCATGAAAAGCGTACGCATCCTGCTCGGCGCCGGCCTGCTGGCCAGCGCCGCCAGCCTCCCGGCGGCACCGACCTACCAGGCCGAGGCCTGCTGTCAGCTTTGTCCGGCGGCGGCCGATGCCAGCGCTTACCAGGTGCCGGGGCTGCTCGGCCATGGCCGCTTGATCGAAGCGCAGGATGGCTGGCTGTTCAGCAGCGCCCAGGACTTGCGCACCGAGTTCGGCCTCGAAGAGCAGAACTACCAGCAGCTCAAGCGGCTGCGCAATGCTCTCAAGCACAGTGGCGTCGAGTTGCTGGTGGTGTATCCGCCCAGCCGTGGCCTGCTGCATGGGGACAAGCTGAGCGCCGCCGAACGTACCGGCTTCGATCAGGCCAAGGCGCAGGACAACTACCGTGCCACCCTGGCGCGTTTGCGCCAGCTGGATATCTGGGTGCCGGACCTGGCCAGCCTGCTGCAGACCGAAGCCAGCAACGCGGATTACTTCTTCAAGGGCGACCAGCACTGGACGCCGCAAGGAGCCGAGCGCACCGCGCAACTGGTGGCGCAAACGGCGCGCAGCATCCCGCGGTTCGACCAGCTGCCGCAGGCGCAATTCCAGAGCCGGCCGGCAGGCTTGGTTGCCCGCGGCGGCTCCCTGCAAAAAGCCGCTGAACAGCTCTGCGGCACAGGCTATCCGCGTCAGTTCGTGCAGAGCTATGTCACCGAGCCGGTCGCGGCCGCCAAGGCCGGGCGGGCGGAGGTGGTGCTGGTCGGCAGTGGCAACAGCGCGAGCGCCTTCAACTTCGCCGGCTTCCTCGAACAGTACCTGGGCACCCCGGTACAGAACGTCTCGCAACCCGGTGCTGGCCATGAAGGGGCGTTGCTGCACTACCTGATGAGCGCCCAGTTCCAGAGCCAGCCACCGAAGCTGTTGATCTGGGAGCTGGATGACGCCGGCAGTCTCAACCAGCGCAACTTCTATCGTCAGGCGGTGCCTGCCGTAAACGATGGCTGCACGGGGCGGCCGGCCTTGCTGCAAGGCTCGGTCAAGCTGCATTCCGGCGGCAATCAAGTGCTGTTCAACGGTACCAATGGCGTGCTGCCGATTCGCAGCAGCGATTACCGTATCGATCTGCAGCTCGACGATCCGGCCGTGCAGCAGCTTGGCGCCACCCTGACCTTTATGAACGGCCGCCAGGAAACCCTGATCTTCAACCGTGCCACCAGCGGGCGTTTCCTGCTGGAGTTGCGCGAGGATGCCGATTGGGATGAGCTGACCTTTCTCTCCCTGGATGTGCAGCCGCTCGGCGGTCTGTCCACGGTTGCCGACCTGAGCGCCAGGCTGTGCAATGTGAAGAGTGACGAGGACCGTCCAGGCCTGCGCACCGCGCAGTCAGGAGCGCAGTGATGAACGCCCCGCGTTGCGGTGTGCTGATGCTGATCACCCTGTTGCCGATGACCGGGCTGGCTGCGGATCTGTTGCCGCCGCCCGGTTACTACCTGGCGGCGACGCTGAAGAAAGGCGAGGCCGACACCTGCCCCGTGGTGGCCCGGCCCTATGTCGGCGATTTGAATATCCCGAGCAAATACGAAGGCTCCGGCCCGGCGCGCGACCAGCTCAACCCGGAGGCCAATGCCCGTTACCAGAAGCAGGCCGACGAGATAAAGGTGCTGGAGAAAACCGTCAACAAGCAGGTCGCGGCCTATCTGCGCCTCGGCCGCCAGGGTCATGTCGACTGCACGCTGGAGTGGCTTGGCCAGTGGGCCCAGGCCCAGGCCTTGCTGAGTCAGCAATACACCCATACCGGCAAGTCGCTGCGCAAATGGGCGCTTGGCAGCATTTCCTCGGCCTATCTGCGCCTGAAGTTCTCCCATTCCCAGCCGCTGCGGGGGCGCGAGGCGCAGACCCGGCTCATCGAAGCGTGGATCGCCCGGCTCGGCGAGCAAGTGCTGAGCGACTGGCGCGAGCAGCCCTTGGAGCGCCTGAACAATCACCAGTACTGGGCCGCCTGGGCCGTGATGGCGGCCGCCGTGGTGGTCGACCGCCGCGACCTGTTCGACTGGTCGGTCTCCCAACTGCGCATCGGTATCTCCCAGGTCGATGCCGAGGGCTACCTGCCCAACGAGCTGAGCCGGGAATCCCGCGCGCTGGCCTACCACAACTACAGCATGGGGCCGCTGCTGATGCTGATGGCCTTCGCGCAGGCCAATGGCGTCGACCTGCGCGAAGAGAATCGCCGGGCCATCCCGCGGCTGGCCATGCGCGTGGAGCAGGGCATCGACGATCCGCAGCTGTTCGAGGACAAGACCGGCTTCGAGCAGGAGCTGGAGGATCTGCAGGAAGACGGCAAGTTCGCCTGGCTGGAGCCGTACTGCGCCCTCTATCGCTGCGCGGCGAGCACCGACAAGTGGCGCCGCTCGATCGAACCGTTGAAAACCTACCGGCTCGGGGGCGACCTCACCCAGCTGTTCGCCAGCCCGCAGGATCAGCGCGCTGGGAGTGATTGAAAGACCTGATGCGCGGCCCTGTGGAAGAGGGCTGCACGTGATACCGACCACCGGCCGTGGCAGTCAGGGGGGCTGCGCGGTCCAATGAAGGGTTGTTCAGCGGCAGTCGGAGCCTGAGCTCCAGTGGTGAGCCTTCGTACCTGACAGAGATCAAGGTTTCAGAGGAGATGCGAACATGATTCCAGTCATTTTGTCTGGCGGTAGCGGCTCACGGCTCTGGCCGTTGTCGCGCAAACTCTACCCCAAGCAGTTCCTGGCCCTGGTCGGGGAGCGCACGCTGTTTCAACAGACCGTGCAGCGCCTGGCGTTCGATGGGATCGACCGGCCGATCATCGTCTGTAACCTGGAGCACCGCTTCATCGTCGGCGAACAGCTCGGGGCCATTGGTATCAACCCGCAGGCCATGCTGATGGAGCCATTTGGCCGCAACACCGCACCAGCGGTGGCGATCGCCGCGCTGAAGGTGTTGGCCGAAGGTCGCGACGAACTGTTGCTGGTACTGCCGGCGGACCATGTGATCAGCGATGAGGCCGCTTTGCGCCAGGCGCTGGAAATTGCCCAGGTGGCCGCCGACGAGGGCGAAATGGTGCTGTTCGGCATTCCTGCCGAACGCCCGGAAACCGGCTTCGGTTATATCAAGGCGGCCCGTGGCGATGCCGGTGATTTTTTGGTGCCTGGCGCTTGGCGCGTCGGCCAGTTCGTCGAGAAGCCGGATATCGCCCGCGCCAACGAATTCGTCCGTTCCGGTGGTTACTACTGGAACAGCGGTATGTTCCTGTTTCGTGCCAGCCGCTACCTGGACGAACTGCGCAACCACGAGCCGGATATCTACGACACCTGCGTGCTGGCCCTGGAGCGCAGCAAAGCCGAAGGTGCGGTGGTGCGCATCGATGCCGAGACCTTCGCCTGTTGCCCGGAAAACTCCATCGACTATGCGGTGATGGAGAAAACCTCGCGTGCCTGCGTGGTGCCGCTCAACGCCGGCTGGAGTGATGTCGGCTGCTGGTCGTCGCTCTGGGATGTGCACGCCAAGGACGACAATGGCAATGTACTCAAGGGCGATGTGGTGACGGAGAACAGTCACAACTGCTACGTCCATGGCAATTCCAAGCTGGTGGCCCTGCTCGGGATGGAGGATGTGGTGGTGGTGGAAACCAAGGACGCGGTGATGATCGCCCACAAGGACTGCGTGCAGGATGTGAAAAAGCTGGTCAATACCCTGGACGGCGCCGGCCGTCAGGAAACCCAGAACCATTGCCTGGTGTATCGCCCTTGGGGCAGTTACGACTCGGTGGACGCGGGTACCCGCCATCAGGTCAAGCACATTACCGTGAAGCCGGGCGCGCAGTTGTCCTTGCAGAAGCACCACCACCGCGCCGAGCACTGGATCGTGGTTACCGGCACGGCCAAGGTCACCTGCGATGACAAGTGTTTCCTGCTCACGGAAAATCAGTCCACCTACATTCCCATCGCCTCAGTGCACCGGCTGGAGAATCCGGGGAAAATCCCGCTGGAGATCATCGAGGTGCAGTCGGGCAGCTACCTGGGCGAAGACGATATCGAACGGCTCGAGGACGTCTACGGCAGGACGGGTAAGGTGGTGGGCTAGTCGGGCGATTATCCCCGCGCATGCGGGGAGCCAGTAACCGAGTAGCAAGCAGGTGTCGCCGCCGACGCCACCTGCAACCCGCGATCAGATCAACCGGCCAGCAACTGGCGCAGCACGTAGTGCAGAATGCCGCCGGCCTTGAAGTACTCGATCTCGTTGAGGGTGTCGATGCGGCACAGCACTTCGATGCTTTCGCGCGTGCCATCCTCGCGGCTGACTTCGACCGTGAGGTTCATCAACGGGTGCAGTTCCACGCCGTCCAGGCCATGGATGCCGAGCTTTTCCCTGCCGGTCAGTTGCAGGCTCTTGCGGTCCTGTCCCGGCTTGAATTGCAGCGGCAGCACGCCCATGCCCACCAGGTTGGAGCGGTGGATACGCTCGAAGCTTTCGGCGATCACCGCCTTCACGCCGAGCAGGTTGGTGCCCTTGGCCGCCCAGTCGCGGGATGAGCCGGTGCCGTATTCCTTGCCGGCGACCACCACCAGCGGCGTGCCTTGTTCCTGATAGCGCATGGCGGCATCGTAGATCGCCAGCTTCTCGCCACTCGGCACGTGCAGGGTATTGCCGCCTTCCTCGCCGCCGAGCATTTCATTGCGGATGCGGATATTGGCGAAGGTGCCGCGCATCATCACTTCATGGTTGCCGCGTCGCGAGCCGTAGGAATTGAAGTCCTGCGCTTGCACACCGTGTTCGCGCAAGTAGCGCCCAGCGGGGCTGTCGGCCTTGATATTGCCGGCCGGCGAGATGTGGTCGGTGGTCACCGAGTCGCCGAGCAGGGCGAGAATCCGCGCCTGGTGGATGTCGCCGATGTGCGGTGGCGCGTCGGCGATATCCTCGAAGAACGGCGGGTGCTGGATATAGGTGGAGTCGGTCTGCCAGGCGTAGGTATCGGCTGCCGACACCTCGATCGCCTGCCATTTCTCGTCACCGGCGAAGACCTCGGCGTATTCCTTGTGGAACATGCGGGTGTCGACCTTGAGGATGGCTTCGGCGATTTCTTCCTGGCTGGGCCAGATGTCGCGCAGGTACACCGGTTTGCCGTCGGCGCCTTGGCCAAGCGAGTCTTCGCTGAGGTTGATCCGCACCGTGCCGGCCAGGGCGTAGGCCACCACCAGCGGCGGCGAGGCCAGCCAATTGGTTTTCACCAGCGGATGCACGCGGCCCTCGAAGTTGCGGTTGCCGGAAAGCACCGAGGCGACCGTCAGGTCGGATTGCTGGATGGCTTTCTCGATCGGCTCGCGCAGCGGCCCGGAGTTGCCGATGCAGGTGGTGCAGCCGTAACCGACCAGATCGAAACCCAAGGCATCCAGGTACTGGGTCAGGCCGGCGGCATTGTAGTAATCGGTGACCACCTTGGAGCCCGGTGCCAGCGAACTCTTCACCCAGGGTTTGCGTTGCAGGCCTTTGTCGATGGCTTTTTTCGCCAGCAGGCCGGCGGCCATCATGACGCTGGGGTTCGAGGTGTTGGTGCAGGAGGTGATGGCGGCAATCACCACGGCGCCATTCTTCAGGCGATGGGTCACCCCTTCGTACTCATAATCGACCTCGCCGCTCTGGGCTGTCCCGCCGCCACCTTCGCTGAGCAGACGGCCGATCTCGCTGGCGGCGGGTTTGGCTTGCAGGCCGAGGAAGTCATCGAACGCCTTGGCGACGTCGGGCAGGGCGACGCGGTCCTGCGGGCGTTTCGGCCCGGCCAGGCTGGCCTCGACGCGGCTCATGTCCAGTTCCAGGGCATCGGTGAACGCCGGCTCCTGGCCGGGCAGGCGCCACAACCCCTGGGCCTTGCTATAGGCCTCGACCAGGGCCACGGTCTGCTCCGGGCGGCCGGACAGGCGCAGGTAGCCGAGGGTGATCTCGTCAACCGGGAAGAAACCACAGGTCGCGCCGTATTCCGGCGCCATGTTGGCGATGGTGGCGCGGTCGGCCAGCGGCAGGGTAGCCAGGCCATCGCCATAGAATTCGACGAATTTGCCGACCACGCCCTTCTTGCGCAGCATCTGGGTGACGGTCAGGACCAGGTCGGTGGCGGTAATGCCTTCTTTCAATTTGCCCGTGAGTTTGAAGCCGATCACCTCGGGGATCAGCATCGACACCGGTTGGCCGAGCATCGCCGCTTCCGCTTCGATACCGCCGACGCCCCAGCCGAGAATACCGAGGCCGTTGATCATGGTGGTGTGCGAGTCGGTGCCGACCAGGGTGTCGGGGAAGGCGTAGGTCTTGCCGTCTTCTTCCTTGGTCCAGACCGTGCGGCCGAGGTATTCCAGGTTGACCTGGTGGCAAATGCCGGTGCCCGGCGGCACCACGCTGAAGTTGTCGAAGGCATGCTGGCCCCAGCGCAGGAAGGCGTAGCGCTCGCCGTTGCGCTGCATTTCGATCTCGACGTTCTGCTCGAAGGCCGAGGCGCTGGCAAACTTGTCGACCATCACCGAATGGTCGATGACCAGATCGACGGGGGAGAGCGGGTTGATCTTCTGTGGGTCGCCACCGGCCTTGGCCATGGCCGCGCGCATGGCGGCCAGGTCGACCACGGCCGGTACGCCGGTGAAGTCCTGCATCAGCACGCGGGCCGGGCGGTACTGGATTTCACGCGCCGAGCTGCGGGTTTTCAGCCAGTCGGCCAGGGCCTGGAAGTCGACGGCGCTGACGGTCTTGTCGTCCTCCCAGCGCAGCAGGTTTTCCAGCAGGACTTTCAGCGACATCGGCAGTTTGTCGATGTTGCCGAGCGTCTTCGCGGCTTCCGGCAGGCTGTAGTAGTGATAGGTCTGGCCGCCGACGTCGAGGCTGCGGCGGCTGTTCAAGCTATTCAGGGACGGCATTGCACATCTCCTATACCCACACGGTTGGGCTTTGGTTCACAGCGCAGAGTCTTCAACCTAGCTCTGCTTGGAGGGTCCCGCCATTTAACTGGACTGCCGGACGGCGCCTGGGTTCCCAACTCCGCTATCATGCGCCGCTTGAGGAGAGCCCCCGATGAACACTTTGTTGCTGCATTGCCGCCCCGGTTTTGAAAATGAGGTCTGTGCCGAGATCGCCGAGCACGCCGCGCGCCTGGATGTGGCGGGTTACGCCAAGGCCAAGCCGAACAGTGCCTGCGCCGAATTCATCTGCACCGAGGCCGATGGCGCCGAGCGGTTGATGCGCGGGCAGCGCTTCGCCCAGCTGATTTTCCCAAGGCAATGGGCGCGCGGGGTGTTCATCGACCTGCCGGAAACCGACCGGATCAGCGTGTTGCTCAAACACCTGGTGGATTTCCCCACCTGCGGCAGCCTGTGGCTGGAAGTGCTGGATACCAACGACGGCAAGGAACTGTCGAATTTCTGCAAGAAGTTCGAGGCGCCCCTGCGCAATGCGCTGAAGAAGGCCGGCAAGCTGGTCGAGGACGTGAACAAGCCGCGCCTGCTGTTGACCTTCAAAAGCGGCCGCGAAGTGTTTTTCGGCCTGGCCGAGGCGAACAATTCCGCCCTCTGGCCGATGGGTATCCCGCGTTTGAAGTTCCCCCGTGAGGCGCCGAGCCGTTCGACCCTCAAGCTGGAGGAGGCCTGGCATCAGTTCATCCCGCGCGAGCAATGGGACGAGCGGCTGTCGGGCGACATGACGGGCGTCGACCTCGGCGCCGCGCCTGGCGGCTGGACCTATCAACTGGTCAGACGCGGCATGCTGGTGACCGCTATCGACAACGGGCCCATGGCGGAAAGCCTGATGGACACGGGGTTGGTCCAGCATCTGATGGTCGACGGCTTCACCTACAAGCCGCGCAAACCGGTGGACTGGATGGTCTGCGACATCGTCGAAAAGCCTGCGCGCAGCGCCGCCTTGCTGGAAACCTGGATCGGTGAAGGGCTGTGCCGCGAGGCGGTGGTCAACCTCAAACTGCCGATGAAGCAGCGTTACGCCGAAGTGCGGCGCCTGCTCGAACGCATCCAGGATGGTTTCAACGAGCGCGGCATCAAAGTCGCCATCGGCTGCAAGCAGCTTTACCACGACCGCGAAGAGGTGACCTGTCACCTGCGGCGCTTGAGCAAGTAGCGCGAGCTGCTCGCTTATGTCGGAGCGGGCCATGCCCGCGATGCCGTGTCGTGCCGGGTTTCGCGGGCATGGCCCGCTCCTACGGTCTGCCGATCACGGCGATAAGTGATTAGCCATGCGCGGTTGCATGGGCAGTAGCCTGGGTAGCTCGATTTCCCCGCGCAGGGTCACGGCTGACGGCTGCCAGGAGCCATTGAACAGGTACTGGCCACTGAAACCGCTGACGCTCAGGCCCAGTACGTCTCCCGGCTGAAGCACGCTGCTGACGGCGGCCAAGTCGGTCTCGGCCTGGCCGGTCAGCGGGGTGACTTGTTCGCTCAGTACCTCGCGGCGGCCATCGGCGCGTTGCACCCGCAACGAGGCGAACAGCGTCGGTGCTTGCGCAGCTTCATCCAGATAAATACGCGGCACACCGACCAGGGCGCTGACCTCCCGCACTGTGTGCAGCGGGATAAACTTCGCCGGCTCCAGCCAACCGCTGCTCAACGGGCGAATCCGGGTGGCCGGCAGGGCTAGCCGTTGCTGGGCGCCGGGCAGTTCATGCAGGGCCAGCCCCTGTTCCAGGTTCAGGCTCAGGCACAGCTGCGGCACGCTGGCGGCCACACCGCTGCGGCCGTCCAGCTTGTCCTGGTACCAGGCGACTATCGCTTGATAGAGGTTGATCGCGCGGTCACCGCAGTGCAGCACCGGCTCGTTGTTGAACGGCGGCAGGCCGCTCCAGTGCTGCATGGGTGGCGGCAGGATGTGCCCGCCCTGCATGCCCAGCAGGCGGATGTCGGCATCGCCTTGTTGCAGGCAGTCGCGAATCGCCAACCCCTGGTTGAGCGGGAACAAGGTGTCGCGCATGCCCTGGATCAACAGGGTGTCGGCCCGGGGCCGCTGGCCGCGGGCGCAGTAGCTGGCCAGGCTATGGGCCTTGAGCTCGGCCTGCACCGGCGCGCTCATCGTGCCGCCCGCGCTTTTCAGGTAGGACGCCTGGGTGAACTTGCCGAGGTCATAACCGGTGCCGAGGCCGAGGCCGAGCAATACGCCGGTCCAGCCGACTTTCATGTGTCCGCCCGGCGCCAGCGCTTCGGCCAGGTCGTACCAGGTGGCGATCGGTACCAGGGCGTCGATGCGCGGGTCTTCGGCCGAGGCCAGCAATTGCACGGCACCACCGTAGCTTTCGCCGAGCATGCCGACCCGGGGGTCGTTCGGGCCGTCCATGCGCAGGCGCGGCAGGTGCTGCGCCGCCCAGTCGATGACGGCGAGGGCGTCCTGCACCTCGTAGCGCGGGTCCATCATTTCGATATCGCCGTCGCTGCCGCCCCAGCCCCGCTGGTCGTAGCTGATCACCCAGAAGCCGGCTTGCCAGGCTTTCAGGGCCGCCCGCCCGGACATCATTTGAGTACCGTAGAAACTCGCCGGACCGGTCACCCGCCAGCCACCCCAGCCATGGGTGTGCACGATCACCGGGGCGCGGGCGCCGGCTTTCAGCGCGGGCTGGAACACGGTGGCGGAGAGCCTGGTGCCATCGCGTCCGCGGATGACCGCCTCAAAATGCCTGGCCGGCAAGTCCCGGTCGGCGGTGGCGGCGAAATCCGGCAATTGATCGCGAGCGGCACAGCCACCCAGTAGCAGGGCGGTCAGCAGGAGCAGATAGGGACGCATGGCTTTCTTATTCTTATGGCAGAAAGTGCCGCAGCTTGCCGCAACGGAGGATAGCTGGCAGCCCATCCAAGGTTGTGTCGGTCGGCCGCTGCCAATCGGACGGGTGAGGGTGACCTCGAGCCCAGCTTTGCGCGACAATGGCCACCAGTTTTTGGAGTGCCGCAATGTCTGAATTCGATACCACCCTGGCCGATGCCGTTCTGGATGCCACGGGCCTGTACTGCCCCGAGCCGGTCATGCTGCTGCACAACAAGGTGCGCGACCTGCCCGCCGGTGGCCTGCTCAAGGTGATCGCCACCGATCCCTCGACGCGCCGCGATATTCCCAAGTTCTGCATGTTCCTCGGCCATGAGCTGCTGCAGCAGCAGGAAGAGGCGGGAACCTACCTGTACTGGATTCGCAAGAAGAGCGCGTGATGCCTTTCTACTTCGCCTATGGCTCGAACATGAACCCCGCGCGGATGCAGACCCGCGGGCTCGACTTCACCGAGGTGCTGGCGGGGCGTTTGCCCGGTTATGCCTTGTGCTTCAACAAGCGCGCCCATGACCGCCCGGGCCGTGCCTACGCCAATATCCGTCACCAGCGCGATGGCGTGGTGGAAGGCGTGCTCTATCGCCTGGCGAACGACG
Organism: Pseudomonas sp. KH_027; assembly: GCF_057838565.1. Classification (NCBI taxonomy): domain Bacteria; kingdom Pseudomonadati; phylum Pseudomonadota; class Gammaproteobacteria; order Pseudomonadales; family Pseudomonadaceae; genus Pseudomonas; species Pseudomonas sp. KH_027. The sequence goes on along the minus strand of NZ_CM174470.1, from coordinate 2,809,168 downwards.
ATGAGATTCGCAAGATGGACCCGTTCGAGGGCACGCCGATCTTTTACAGCCGCGAGCGGATGCCGATCGTCACCGCCCAGGGTATACAGCCTGCCTGGGTCTATATCGCCAACCCGGCGCTGCGCGAAGAAGGCCTATGGCCGACCCGCGCCTACCTCGAACACCTGCTGGCCGGGCGCGCGTTCCTTTCCCCCGGCTATTGGGATGCGCTGGCCGCGGTGCCGGCTCATGTTGACGAGTAAGCCGCGACACTGATGCGGATGCGCTGGCGCGAGCTGTGGGCCAGGCGGATCGTCAGCATCACCGCGGCGCAGGTCAGACCGACGATCAGGCCTTGCCACAGCCCGCTCGGGCCGCTGGGTTCGCCGAACCACTGTGACAGCCCCAGCGCGTAGCCGACCGGCAGGCCGATGCCCCAGTAGGCGAACAGGGTCATGATCATGGTCGCGCGGGTGTCCTGATAACCGCGCAAGGCGCCGGCGGCGGCCACCTGGATGGCATCGGAGAACTGGAACAGCGCGGAGTAGATCAGCAGCGTCGAGGCCACGGCGATCACCGTGGCATCCGCGGTATAGATCTGCGCGATGCCGGCCCGCAGCCAGAGCATCAGGCTGGCGGAGAAACAGGCATAGGCCAGCGCGGTAGCGATCCCCACCCCGGCGACAAAGCGCGCTTCACGCGGCTCGCCACGGCCCAGCGCCTGGCCGACGCGCACGGTGACCGCCATGCCCAGGGCATAGGGGATCATGAACACCAGTGAGCTGAAGTTCAGCGCGATTTGATGGCCGGCGACCACATGCGCACCCAGGCCGCCGATCAGCAGGGCGATCACCGAAAAGATGCTCGACTCGGCGAATACGGCGATGCCAATGGGCATACCGACGCTGAGCAGGCGTTGGATCACCTGCCAGCGCGGCCACTCGAAACGGCTGAACAGCTGGCTGGATTTGTACACCGGCGCCCAATGCACCCAGCCGAGCATGCCGAAGAACATGAACCACATCACCAGCGCGGTGGCCCAGCCGCAGCCGGGGCCGCCCATCGCCGGCACGCCGAAGTGGCCGTAGATGAACACGTAGTTCAGCGGAATGTTCAGCAGCAAACCGCCGATGCCCAGCACCATGCTCGGCCGGGTACGGCCCAGGCCGTCACTGAAGCAACGCAGCACATGGTAGAGCGCGACGGCCGGAATGCCGCAGCCGATGCCATACAGGTAGGTCATGCTCGGGCCGATCAGCTGTGGGTCGACCTTCATCAGGTGCAAGACCGGCTCCGCGCACCAGAGGATCACGGCCGCGCTCAAGCCCACGGCCAGCGCCAGCCATAGGGCCTGGCGCACCAATGGGCCGATCTCGCTCTGCTGGCCGGCGCCAAAGCGTTGCGCGACCTTGGGCGTGGTCGCCAGGAGAATGCCGGTCATCAGCAGGAACACCGGCACCCAGATCGAGTTGCCCAAGGCCACGGCGGCCAGGTCGCGCGGGCTGACGCGGCCGGCCATCACCGCATCGACGAACCCCATGGCCGAGTGCGACAGCTGGGCAATCATGATTGGCAGGGCGAGGCTGAGCAGGGCGCGCAGTTCGCGGCGGGAGCGGTTCAAGCGTGATTCGCTGGCAGTCACGGGGCATTCCATTCGTGTATCAAGTGCGCACTGTATCGGCAGTGGTGGCCGGGCACTCGTCCTGCCTGAGTGTTGAGGCGAGCGCTGGAGGCGCCATAGAACAGGACTTGCTGGGGACTGCAGAGTCTACGCCCTGACGCATCGGTCAGGAAAGCGCGGAGCACCTCATGCCAGAGCGGTTCATGCCAAGGGCGACGCGGTGTATTGCTCTATCCTAGAATGGCAGCCTGATTTGCGGAGCCTGCCATGCGAATTCTTGCCGACGAAAATATCCCCCTGCTCGACGAGTTCTTTGCCGGATTCGGCGAGGTCCGGCGTTTGCCGGGCCGCGCCTTCGACCGCACGGCAGTGGCGGATGCCGATGTATTGCTGGTGCGTTCGGTGACCGCGGTCGATCGCGCGCTGCTACAGGGCAGCCGGGTGCGTTTCGTCGGTACCTGCACCATCGGCACCGACCATCTCGATCTCGACTACTTCGCCGAGGCCGGCATTGGCTGGGCCAGCGCCCCCGGCTGCAATGCCCGTGGGGTGGTCGATTACGTGCTCGGCAGCCTGCTGAGCCTGGCCGAAGTACGGGGCGTCGAACTGGCGACGCGCACTTACGGCGTGGTCGGCGCCGGGCAGGTTGGCGGGCGCCTGGTCGAGGTGCTGCGCGCCCTGGGCTGGCGAGTACTGGTCTGTGACCCGCCGCGCCAGGCCGCCGAGGGCGGCGATTACGTCAGCCTCGATGAAATCCTCGCCGAATGCGACGTACTGAGCCTGCACACACCGCTCACCCGCACCACCGAGTACCCGACCCATCACCTGCTCGATGCCGGGCGTCTGGCGCGGCTCAAGCCTGGCGCCTGGTTGATCAACGCCAGCCGTGGCGCGGTGGTGGATAACGCGGCGCTGCGGCGGTTGCTGGCCCAGCGCATGGACCTGGAGGCGGTGCTGGACGTCTGGGAGGGTGAACCGCAAGTGGATGTGGAACTCGCGGAGTCGTGCCTGATCGCCACCCCCCACATCGCCGGCTACAGCCTGGACGGCAAGTTGCGTGGCACCGCGCAGATCTACCAGGCTTTTTGCACTCATCTGGGCTTGGCGCCCACGGTGGAGTTGGACGAGTTGCTACCGTCGCCCTGGTTGACCGAACTGGGCCTGGATGCCGCGACCGCCCCGGGTTGGGCGCTGGCCCTGCTGTGCCGCGCTGTTTACGACCCGCGTCGCGACGATGCCGATATGCGCCGCAGCCTGGTGGGTTCGGTTGCCGAGCGCCGGACGGCCTTCGATGCCTTGCGCAAGCACTACCCCGTGCGCCGTGAAATCGATGGCCTGCGGGTTCGTTTGAGCGGCGAGGCGCCTGAGTTGGCGCGGCTGGTGAGGGCGCTCGGGGCGACGCCGGTCTAGCGGTTGATGCCCTGTGGCAAGCGCTGGGCGGGCGCTGAACTTGCGAAGAGGCGGAAACGCTTGATCCCCGCATCAGGCTGGAGAGGACAGTGGAGGTGCACTGTTGGGATCGCTGGTTCCCGCTCAGTCCAACCTACTTCCAGCCAGTGCAGTGCGAGGCTTGCGTGTTCAGGCGCGTTTGGGCGCCGACACCCAGGCTTTGTCCAGTTCGTTGCAGGCGCGTTGGATCATCAGTTCGGTGATCGGGATTTCCCGCCCCTGGGCGTCGATGATCGCGCCACCGACCGCTTGCTGTGGCTGCAATGGGGCTGCGCGACGTTCGGATGGGGTGTTTTGCATGTTCATGGTCTGTCTCCTCAGCAGGTGATGCGCCCAGTTTAAGTGGCATAAATGAACGCTCGGTGACAGCGTTTGCCGCGCTGGTGCGACGCGCAACCGTCAACGTGGTCACGCGCAGCAACCACCAGGCAGTCGGTGTGCCAGCCACCTTTTTCTGTTTTTACCCACTCATTGCCGCTTCGGCAGGCGTTCAACGAGGTAAGTATGTCGCGCTTTCATCTGGGCCTGATCATCAACCCACTCGCCGGTCTCGGTGGCCAGGCGGCGCTCAAGGGTAGCGATGGCGTCGCCACCGAGGCGCTGGCGCGTGGTTCGGTGCCTCTCGCGGCACAGCGTACGCAGGTCGCGCTGGAATGCCTGCGGCCGCTGGCCGAGCGTATCGAGTTCCTGACCTTTTCCGGCCCCATGGGCGGCGACCTGTTGCGCGCGATGGGTTTTGCCCATCGCCTGCTGGGTGAGTCGAGCGCGGGCATGACCAGTGCGGACGATACCCGGCAAGCTGTCGAAGCGCTGCAAGCGGCTGGCGTCGCACTGCTGTTATTTGCCGGCGGCGATGGCACGGCGCGCGATGTCTGCGCCGTAGCCCGGGAAGGGCAGCCGGTGCTGGGCATTCCGGCTGGGGTGAAGATCCATTCCGGGGTCTATGCCATCAGCCCTCGGGCGGCGGGCGAGCTGACCCGGCGGTTGATCGAAGGCGGCCTGGTGCGCCTGGCCAGCGGCGAAGTGCGGGATCTCGATGAGGCCGCCTTGCGCGAAGGGCGGGTGGCGGCCCGCTGGTACGGCGAACTGACCGTGCCGCAGGAGGGAGGGTATGTGCAACAGGTCAAACAAGCCGGGATGGAGTCCGAAGAGCTGGTGCTCAGCGAGCTGGCCGCCTGGCTGGAAGATACCTGGCAACGCAATGTGCGTTACATCCTCGGCCCCGGTTCCACCCTGCATGGCCTGGCGCATAACCTGGGCCTGCAGACCACCTTGCTCGGGGTCGATGTGATCGAGAATGGCCGGGTCATCGCCCATGATGTCACCGAGGCGCAACTGTTCGCGTTGGTCGAGGGCTATCCGGCTGTTCTGCTGGTCACGGCCATTGGCGGTCAGGGGCATATACTCGGTCGCGGTAACCAGCAGATCAGCCCGCGCGTCGTGCGTGCAGTGGGCCTGGAGCAACTGCGCGTGGTGGCCACCAAGCGTAAACTGGAAACCCTCGGCGGGCGCCCGCTACTGGTCGATAGCGGTGATCCCGATCTGGATGCGGCCTTCCCGGATGCGATCCGGGTCTGGGCGGGTTACCGGGAGGAGCTGCTTTACCCGCTGGGCTATGGGGCTTGAAACACCGGTGCGCGGCGCGCAACCGAATACGACGAGGATAGCTTTATGACGATTGACGCCTTGCCACCCTTTATCCAGCCTGGTGAGCGGGTGGTGCTGTTCGATGGGCTGTGCAAGTTGTGCAACGGCTGGGTGAAATTCCTGATTCGCCACGACTCTGAACAGCGCTTCCGGCTGGCGGCGGTGCAGTCGACGGAGGGGCAGGCGATTCTCGCCTGGTTCGAGTTGCCCACCGAGCGTTTCGACACCATGGCCTATGTCGAAGGCACCGAGCTGTTCGTGCGTTCCAGCGCGGTGTTGCGCATCGTTGCCCAATTGCCTTGGCCCTGGCGGCTATTCGCCCTGCTGCGCGGCTGCCCGCGCCCTGTGCGTGACTGGTGCTACGACCGCATCGCCTTGAACCGCTACCAGCTGTTCGGGCGCTATGACAACTGCCTGATCCCCAGCCCCGACCATAAGCGGCGGTTCCTGCATGACTGAGCGGCGGTGGCATTGTTTGCCTTGCGGCTTGATGTGGCGCTGCTGAGCCCCCATCTACTGATACAGGTCTTCAGTCCGGTGTCCACCAATCTGGCGGCGCTGATGTTGTGCCTGCTGGCCTGGTTGGCCGACACGCCGCCGGTGGTAAAGGCGGAACTCCACTAATCGGGGCCTGCGGGCCTGGCAGCGAGTACCCATGCTTTCGATCCTTTCATCCCGCCAGCGCACCGCGCTGCGCATGGCTCGCGATTTTGTCGCGCCTTATCGCTGGCAGGTGATCGGGGCCTTGCTGGCGTTGCTGTTTACCGCGGGCATCACCTTGTCCATGGGCCAGGGCGTCAAGCTGTTGGTGGACAAGGGCTTCGCTACGCAATCGCCGGCCATGCTCAATCAGTCGATTGCCCTGTTCATGGTGCTGGTGGTGGCCTTGGCGGTCGGCACCTTTACCCGTTTTTATCTGGTTTCGTGGATTGGCGAGCGCTTTGTCGCGGATATCCGCAAGCGCGTGTTCAACCACCTGATCAACCTGCACCCGGGCTTTTACGAGAGCAATCGCAGCTCCGAGATCCAGTCGCGGCTGACCGCCGATACCACGCTGCTGCAGTCGGTGATCGGTTCGTCGCTGTCGATGGCGTTGCGCAACGCGCTGATGTTGATCGGCGGGATCATTCTGCTGTTCATCACCAACCCCAAGCTCTCGGCAATCGTGATTGCGGCCCTGCCCTTGATCATCGCGCCGATCCTGATCTTCGGCCGCCGGGTACGCAGCCTGTCGCGCTTGAGCCAGGACCGGGTGGCCGATGTCGGCAGCTATGTCGGCGAAGCGCTGGGGCAGATCAAGACGGTGCAGGCCTACAACCACCAGGAGCAGGACAAGAGCCGTTTCGGCGGCACCGTGGAGCAGGCCTTCGACACCGCGCGGCAACGCATCGCCCAGCGCGCCTGGCTGATCAGCGTGGTGATCCTGCTGGTGCTGGGCGCGGTCGGGGTGATGCTCTGGGTCGGCGGCATGGATGTGATCGCCGGGCGTATTTCCGGTGGCGAACTGGCGGCGTTTGTCTTCTACAGCCTGATCGTCGGCACCGCGTTTGGTACGCTCAGCGAAGTGATCGGCGAATTGCAGCGCGCGGCGGGGGCCGCCGAGCGGATTGCCGAACTGTTGCAGGCGCGCAGCGAGATCAAGCCGCCGAGCGAGCCCGTGCGGTTGCCGCAACCGGTGAGCGGGCGGATCGAGCTGGACTCGGTGCGTTTCGCTTATCCGACGCGCCGCGACAGCTATGCCGTCGATGGCATCAGTCTGCTGGTCAAACCTGGCGAAACCCTGGCCCTGGTGGGGCCGTCCGGGGCGGGTAAATCCACGCTGTTCGATTTGCTGCTGCGCTTTTTCGATCCGCAGGAAGGCCGCATCCTGGTCGAAGGGCAGCCCATCACCGAGCTGGACCCGCAGGAGCTGCGCCGCTGTTTCGCCCTGGTCTCGCAGAACCCGGCGTTGTTCTTCGGCAGCGTCGAAGACAATATCCGCTACGGCAAGGCGGCGGCCTCGCACGCCGAAGTCGAAGCGGCGGCGCGTGCCGCCCATGCCCACGACTTCATCATGAAGATGCCAGACGGCTACCAGACGCACTTGGGTGACGGTGGCCTGGGGCTTTCCGGCGGGCAGCGGCAACGTCTGGCCATTGCCCGCGCGCTGTTGGTCGATGCGCCGATTCTGCTGCTGGATGAAGCCACTAGCGCGCTGGATGCGGAAAGCGAGCATCTGATCCAGCAGGCTCTGCCACGGCTGATGCGCGGGCGCACCACGCTGGTGATTGCCCACCGACTGGCGACAGTGCAGAACGCCGATCGCATCGCGGTGATCGAGCACGGCAAGTTGATTGCCGTCGGCAGTCACCAGGAGCTGGTGGCGAGCAATGCGCTGTACCGGCGGCTGGCCGAGTTGCAGTTCAATACGGCGGAGGCGGTGGCCTGAACCGGCTTAGCTCAGGTTCAGCTTCTGTGCTTTGGGCTTGACTGTGGTGGCGGTGCCGACCGAGGCGATGATGATCGCGCCAATGGCCAGCCATTGCGTCGTGCTCAGTTGTTCATGCAGGAACAGCAGGCCGGAGAGGGCGGCGATCGCCGGTTCGATGCTCATCAGCGTGCTGAACGTGCGTGCCGGCAGGCGGGTCAGCGCGGCCATTTCCAGGCTGTAGGGCAGGGCCGTCGAGAGGATGGCCACCGCAATCGCCATGGGCAGCAGCGACAGGCTGAAGAGGCTGCTGCCGGCCTGTACCAGACCGATTGGAAAGACGATCAGCGCCGCCACGAGCGTCCCCAGCGCGACGGTATGGCCGCCATGTTCGGCCCCGGCTTTCTGGCCGAAGACGATGTACAGCGCCCAGCACACCCCGGCGCCGAGGGCCAGGCCCATGCCGAGCGGATCGAGTTGCGCGCTCGACTGCTCGCTCGGCAGGAGCAGCACCAGGCCCAGCACCGCCAGTGCGATCCAGACGAAGTCGATGATCCGCCGCGACGACAGCAGCGCCAGAACCAGTGGGCCGGTGAACTCCAGGGCCACGGCAATGCCCAGCGGCACGGTTTTCAGCGCCATGTAGAACAGCAGGTTCATGCTTCCCAGGGCCGCGCCATAGGCGATCAGCGAGCGGCTCGAACGCAGGCTAAGTCGGGCGCGCCAGGGGCGCATGACCAGGCACAGGATGAGCGCACCCAAGCCCAGGCGCAGGGCCGAAATGCCCTCGGCGCCGACGATCGGGAACAGTCCTTTGGCCAGGGCTGCACCCCCCTGGATCGAGCACATGGCGATAACCAGCAGGCCGATCGGCAGGAGAATGGACGGTGTGTGTCTTGAGCCAGGCATCTGTGTATCCGTTGCTGAAAGCGGGTAGCCGCTGCAAGGCAGGCTGCCGCGGTGCAGAGGGTCAGTTGGTTGAGCGTGATGGGTGGCGGCGGCAAGCGCCAGATACAGTTGCCGGCTAAAATCGCTCGCGAAAAAAAACCGGCCAGGGCGGCCGGTTCTTCAGGCGCCCCCGACTCAGCGATATTCGCAGAGGTAGGCGGTGTCGACGGCGACTTTCAGCTGGAATTTGCTGTTGGCCGGTACCGTGAATTTGTTGCCGGCGGCGAAGGTTTCCCAGCTGTCGCTGCCCGGCAGCTTGACGGTCAGGGCGCCCGCGATGACGTGCATCACTTCCAGTTGGCTGGTGCCGAATTCGTATTCGCCTACGGCCATTACGCCGATGGTGGCCGGGCCGTCTGCCATGCCGAAGGCGATGGATTTGACGGTGCCGTCGAAGTACTCGTTAACCTTGAACATGTGGAATTCCTCGAGAGGGCTAAAAAAGGTCGATCAGTATGCCCAAGGCATTTCGGTGCGTCACCCGCTTTGCACGGTTGTAGAGCCCTCGCGTGCTCGGTTCAGGCAGGCAGGGCATGGACAGGGACTCAGACGGGAAGCACCAGTGGCAGCAACCGCGCGGTGTTGCGCGCATCTTCCAGGGCTCGGTGCTGTTGGCCGTTGAACTGCAGGCCCGCCAGTTGCAGGGCGGTGTTGAGGCTCACGGGACGTTGCAGTTGGCGCGCTTCGGCGAAGCGTTGCTTGAGGTTCAGGTGCGGCAGCGCAGCCAGGCGGCTGTCGAGCTGTTGTCGGTGCCAGTCCTGTTCCAGTTGGCGGCGGTCATACTCGCCCCAACTGACCCAGCCGACCAGGCGCGGATGATGCGCGGCCAGCCAGCGCTCGAACAGCGGCCAGACTGTCGCCAGCGGTGCGGCCGCATCCACGCTGGCTTGGCTGATATGCGTCAGCTCGCGGCAGAAGGTGGTCAGGTAGGGCCGGCGCAAGGGGCGGACGAAGCGCTGGAAGTGATCCAGTTCGCGGCCGTCGCTGGCAACCAGGCTGGCGCCGATCTCGATGATTTCCATCTCGGCTATTGGCCAGCCACCTTCTTCCGTGGTGGCTTCCAGGTCGATCACTAACCAATATTGCATAGCGCCTCCATTGTGCTGTCGGCAGTATGGAAGGGCTTCTTCGAGTCGGCAAACTGCATGCTAGGCTCTGCTTGAGTCGAATGATGGAGGTGAGTTATGGCTACAGTGGCATTTATCGGCTTGGGCACCATGGGTTTTCACATGGCCGGACACTTGGCATGCGAGGGGCATCAGGTCTGTGTCTATAACCGTTCGCCGGCCAAGGTGGAACTCTGGTGCGACGAGTTTGCCGGCGACAGTGCCGCCACCCCGCGCGAAGCCGCGCAGGACGCGGAGCTGGTATTCACCTGCGTCGGCAATGACGACGACTTGCGCAGCGTACTGCTGGGCGCCGACGGTGCTTTTGCCGGCATGGCCGCTGGCAGCATCGTGGTCGATCACACCACGGCCTCCGCCAGTATCGCCCGTGAACTGGGGTTGCTGGCCGCAGAGCGCGAACTGGGCTTTCTCGACGCGCCGATGTCGGGCGGCCAGGCGGGGGCCGAGAACGGCATGCTGACGGTGATGGTCGGTGGTGATCAGGCCTTTTACGACCGCGCCGCGCCGGTGATCGAGAGTTACGCGAAGATGGTCAAGCGCATGGGCCCGATCGGCAGTGGGCAACTGACCAAAATGGTCAATCAGATCTGTGTCGGTGGGCTGCTGCAAGGTTTGGCCGAAGCGCTGCATTTCGCCCAGCACGCCGGCCTGGATGCGCACAGCGCGATGGAAGTGATCAGTCAGGGCGCGGCGCAGTCCTGGCAGTTGGAAAACCGCCATCAGACCATGCTGGAGGGCAAGTTCGACTTCGGCTTCGCGGTGGACTGGATGCGCAAGGATTTCGCCATCGTCCTCGAAGAGGCCGGTCGTAACGGTGCGCAATTGCCGGTTACCGCGCTGGTCGATCAGTTCTATGCCGAGGTGCAGGCCATGGGCGGTGGCCGCTGGGATACCTCGAGTCTGATTGCGCGGCTGAAATGAGCGGCGCTGCCGGCGGCCGGCGCAGCTTCAGGTGCGAAAGGTGAAGTACACCGCGCCGAGCAGGCACAGGCCGGCCCACAGGTAGTCGAGTTTCAGCGGTTGCTGCATATAGAACAGGCTGAAGGGGACGAAGATCGCCAGGGTGATGACTTCCTGCATGATTTTCAGCTGCCCCACGGACAGTTCGGTGTAGCCGATGCGGTTGGCTGGCACCATGATCAGGTACTCGAACAGCGCGATGCCCCAACTGACCAGCGCGGCGATGATCCACGGCTTGCTGTTCAGCGTCTTCAGGTGGCCATACCAGGCAAAGGTCATGAACACGTTGGAGAGGGCGAGCAGGGAAGCGGTTTGTAGCCAGACCGGCATGACGTGATTCCTCGATGAGTGGCGCGCCAGCCTAAAACGAGGCCCTGTCGGCGACAAGTGGGGGGGCGGGGTGGCTGTTCATCCAGCAATTGGCGGTGGCAGGGCCGTGTTGGGCGCCGAGTTGCAGGTGCGCAGTGCGCCGGGGCAGGGTGCGCGTTTTTGCCTGAGGTTGCCGCTGGCCTGAATGCTTGTCGGGGTTTATCCCAATTCAACGAGCCGCCGAGTAAAATCGACACCTTGTGAGGCCTGGGCCTGTTCTCGAGAGGTAATGTTGGTCATGAACTGTCGTGCAGGCTGTGGTGCCTGCTGTATCGCTCCCTCCATCAGTTCACCGATTCCCGGTATGCCGCAGGGCAAGGCGGCAGGGGAACGTTGTCTGCACCTGTCGGTCGATAACCTGTGTGATTTATTCGGCAAGCCCGCGCGGCCGACGGTCTGCACGACTTTTTCGGCTGATCGAGAGGTCTGCGGCGCTAGCCGCGAGGAGGCGATCCGCCTGTTGGGTTGGCTGGAGCAGGCGACGGCGGTGGGTTTCGAGTACCCGCTTGGCTTGAGCTGAGCGGGATCATCAGCAAGGAGTGAATGATGGGTTTGCGACATCGAATGGCGCTGCTCTGCGGTTTGAGCCTGGTGATGGGCGCGGCCGCGCAGGCTGAAGACTGGAAGTTGGCCAAGGATGAAGATGGCATCAAGGTCTACCTCAGCGAGGTGCCGGGCTCCCAATACAAGGCGTACCGGGGGGTTGCCACCATCAAGGCCGATATGGCGACCCTGCGTGGCTTGCAGGAAGATGTCAGCGGTTCCTGCGCCTGGATTCATGAGTGTCGCGAGCAGAAGTTGCTCAAGTATGACGGCGTGAACAGCTGGACTTACACCCGTTTCAATACCCCTTGGCCGGTGACCCCGCGTGATTCGGTGTTGCATGTGACCACCAAAGAAGATGCGGACGGCAGTGTCATCCGCATTCTTGAGGGGGTGGCGGACTATGTGCCGCCAGAGAAGGGCTATGTGCGCGTGACCAAGATCGAAGGCCTGTGGAAGCTGACCCCCAAAGGCGCCGGGCAGATTGAAGTCGTTTATCAAGTGCAAACCGAGCCCGGTGGCAGCGTGCCGTCGTGGCTGGCGAACAGTTTTGTCGTGGACGCGCCGTACAACACCCTGCACGACCTGCGTGAGCTGGCCGAGAAGCGCTAGACGATTATTGTGTGTGGCGCGAATGAAAAAAGGCTGCCCAAGGGCAGCCTTTTTCGCTAGCTCTGCACGTGCAAGGTTTATTTGCGCTCGTGCAGCGGCGCGATGTCGCGCTGCGGATAGCCGGTGTACAGCTGGCGTGGACGGCCAATCTTGTACGGGCTGGAGAGCATTTCTTTCCAGTGCGAGATCCAGCCGACAGTCCGCGCCAGGGCGAAGATTACGGTGAACATGCTGGTTGGAATGCCGATGGCCTTCAGGATGATGCCCGAATAGAAATCGACGTTCGGGTACAGCGAGCGCTCGATGAAGTACGGATCGGTCAGGGCGATCTCTTCGAGACGCATGGCCAGTTCCAACTGCGGATCGTTCTTGATGCCCAGCTCTTTCAGCACTTCGTCGCAGGTCTGTTTCATCACGGTGGCGCGCGGGTCGCGGTTCTTGTAAACGCGGTGACCGAAGCCCATCAGCTTGAACGGATCGTTCTTGTCCTTGGCCTTGGCGATGAATGCGTCGATGTTCGAGACATCGCCGATTTCATCGAGCATGCTCAGCACGGCTTCGTTGGCACCGCCGTGGGCAGGGCCCCAGAGTGCGGCGATACCGGCAGCGATACAGGCGAACGGGTTGGCGCCCGAGGAGCCCGCCAGGCGTACGGTCGAAGTCGATGCGTTCTGCTCATGGTCGGCATGCAGGATGAAGATCTTGTCCATGGCCTTGGCCAACACCGGGCTGATCGGTTTGATCTCGCACGGAGTGTTGAACATCATGTGCAGGAAGTTCTCTGCATAGGTCAGGTCGTTGCGCGGATACATCATCGGCTGACCCATGGAGTACTTGTACACCATGGCGGCGAGGGTCGGCATCTTGGCGATCAGGCGAATCGCCGAGATTTCGCGATGCTGCGGGTTCTTGATGTCCAGCGAGTCGTGGTAGAAGGCCGAAAGGGCGCCAACTACACCGCACATCACCGCCATCGGGTGGGCATCACGACGGAAACCGTTGAAGAAGCTCTTCAGTTGTTCATGAACCATGGTGTGGTTCTTGACGGTGCTGACGAACTTGGCTTTCTCCTCGACGGTTGGCAATTCGCCATTGAGGAGCAGATAGCAGGTTTCCAGGTAGTCGGATTGCTCGGCAAGTTGCTCGATCGGGTAGCCCCGGTGCAGCAGAATGCCGTTGTCACCATCGATATAGGTGATCTTCGACTCGCAAGAGGCGGTCGACATAAAGCCAGGATCAAAAGTGAAGTGGCCCGTGGCGGTTAAGCCCCGTACGTCTACTACATCGGGACCAACGGTGCCGGATAAAACGGGCAGCTCGACGGGGGCTGCGCCCTCGATGATTAACTGCGCTTTTTTGTCAGCCATGTGTGGCCTCCTATTTATGCTTGAAATCACCAGACTGCCCCCCACGCAGGGCCCGCAACACTATAGAGAGATAAATCCTAAAGTCAATTTGCGTGAACCCAGATGGTAGAAGGGTTGCAGGGCGGTTTTTTTCCGAAATTCGCCGCTATTTACGCCTTTTATATAAGGTGCGCAATGCGCTTTTAGGGTAAGGCCTTTGCGTTGTCATTAGCGACCTAACTGTCTATACTCTGCGTCCGACCGCCAGGGGCTTTAAAGCCCGTATTCTGGAGGTTGTCACTCCCTGGGTGGTGGGTACCTGACCAGTACACTTCCCGACAACTTTGCCCTGATTGTTAGGGGCCCTTCAGTGTGAAAAAAGCCGTGAATAGCCAAAGACCTGTAAACCTAGACTTAAGGACGATCAAACTCCCAGTCACTGCTTACACGTCCATCCTGCACCGGATTTCCGGCGTCATCCTCTTTCTGGGTCTCGGCGTGCTGCTTTTCGCACTCGACAAGTCCCTGGTGTCCGAGGAAGGCTTCGAGCAGGTGAAAGCGTGTCTGGCCAGCCCTCTGGCCAAATTTGTGATCTGGGGCCTGCTGTCCGCATTGCTGTATCACTTGGTGGCCGGTGTGCGCCATCTGATCATGGATGCGGGTATCGGTGAGACGCTGGAAGGCGGCAAGCTGGGCTCGCAAATCGTTCTCGCCATTTCGGTGGTGTTGATCGTGCTGGCGGGAGTGTGGATATGGTAACCAACGTCACGAACTTTTCGCGTTCGGGCCTCTACGACTGGATGGCACAGCGCGTTTCTGCGGTTGTTCTCGCGGCTTATTTCCTTTTCCTCATTGGATACCTCGTTGTTCACCCGGGTCTGGACTACAGCGTCTGGCATGGTTTGTTCTCGCAGAACTGGATGCGCATTGCCAGTCTTCTGGCCCTGGTTGCCCTTGGCGTTCACGCCTGGGTCGGTATGTGGACGATCTCCACCGACTACCTGACCCCGATGGCGTTGGGCAAGTGGGCGACCGTTGTGCGTTTTCTGTTCCAGGCAGCGTGTGGCATCGCCATGTTCGCGTTCTTCGTCTGGGGTGTGCAGATTCTTTGGGGTATCTGATTCATGGCTAACATTAGTACGCTTTCCTTCGACGCCATCATTGTTGGTGGTGGCGGTGCCGGCATGCGCGCCGCGCTGCAGCTGGCCCAGGGCGGTCACAAGACTGCCGTGGTGACCAAGGTTTTCCCGACCCGCTCGCACACCGTATCCGCCCAGGGTGGCATCACTTGCGCCATCGCTTCGGCCGACCCGAACGATGACTGGCGCTGGCACATGTACGATACCGTCAAGGGTTCCGACTACATCGGCGACCAGGACGCTATCGAATACATGTGTTCCGTAGGTCCGGAAGCCGTGTTCGAGCTGGAACACATGGGCCTGCCGTTTTCCCGTACCGAGCAGGGTCGCATCTACCAGCGTCCGTTCGGCGGTCAGTCGAAAGACTTCGGCAAGGGTGGCCAGGCTGCACGTACTTGCGCCGCGGCCGACCGTACCGGTCACGCGCTGCTGCACACCCTGTACCAGGCCAACCTGAAGGCCAATACCGTATTCCTCAACGAGTGGTATGCGGTCGATCTGGTCAAGAACCAGGACGGCGTCATTGTTGGCATCATCGCCATCTGCATCGAAACCGGCGAAACCTCCTTCATCCGCTCCAAGGCCACAGTGCTGGCTACCGGTGGTGCAGGGCGTATCTACTCCTCGACGACCAATGCCCTGATCAACACCGGCGACGGCGTGGGCATGGCCCTGCGTGCTGGCGTGCCGGTGCAGGACATCGAAATGTGGCAGTTCCACCCGACCGGCATCGCCGGCGCCGGGGTACTGGTCACCGAAGGTTGCCGTGGTGAAGGCGGTTACCTGATCAACAAGCACGGCGAGCGTTTCATGGAGCGCTATGCGCCGAACGCCAAAGACCTGGCCGGCCGCGACGTGGTTGCGCGCTCCATGGTCAAAGAGATCATCGCCGGCAACGGTTGTGGTCCGGATGGCGATCACGTGATGCTCAAGCTCGACCACCTTGGCGAGGAAGTGCTGCACAGCCGCCTGCCAGGTATCTGCGAGCTGTCGAAGACCTTCGCTCACGTCGATCCGGTCACCGATCCGGTTCCAGTCGTGCCAACCTGCCACTATATGATGGGTGGCGTCGCCACCAACATTCATGGCCAGGCGATCACGCAGGACGCCAACGGCAACGATGCGATCATTCCGGGCCTGTTCGCCGTCGGTGAAGTGGCTTGCGTCTCGGTTCACGGCGCCAACCGTCTGGGCGGCAACTCGCTGCTCGACCTGGTGGTGTTCGGTCGTGCGGCCGGTATCCACCTGGAAAAAACCCTGAAGGAAGGCGTCGAGTACCGCAACGCCAGCGAAACCGATATCGACGTAGCCTTGTCTCGTCTGAACGGCCTGAACGAGCGCAAGACCGGCGAAGACGTGGCGCCGCTGCGTAAAGAGCTGCAAAGCTGCATGCAGAACTACTTCGGTGTATTCCGTACCGGTGAATACATGCAGAAGGGCATTGCCCAGCTTGCCGACCTGCGCCAGCGCATCGCCACCGTCAAGATCGCTGACAAGAGCCAGGCGTTCAACACCGCGCGTATCGAAGCCCTGGAATTGCAGAACCTGCTCGAAGTGGCCGAAGCCACCGCGATTGCAGCCGAGGTTCGTAAAGAATCCCGTGGTGCCCATGCTCGTGAAGACTTCGAAGACCGCGATGACGAAAACTGGCTCTGCCACTCCCTGTACTTCCCAGGCGAGAAGCGTGTGAGCAAGCGTGCCGTCAACTTCGCGCCGAAGACCGTTCCGGCGTTCGAACCCATGATTCGTACTTACTAAGGGTGGCCGATATGTCCCAAGCCAAACTGTTGCAAGTAAGCGTATATCGCTACAACCCGGATCAAGATGCTGCTCCGTTCATGCAGGACTTCCAGGTCAATACCGATGGTAAAGACATCATGGTCCTGGACGTGCTGGCGCTGATCAAAGAGCAGGACGAAGGTTTCTCTTACCGTCGCTCCTGCCGTGAAGGCGTTTGCGGTTCCGACGGCATGAACATCAATGGCAAGAACGCCCTGGCCTGCGTCACACCGTTGTCGGCGGTGGTGAAAGGCAACAAGCTGATCGTTCGTCCATTGCCAGGTCTTCCGGTAATCCGTGACCTGGTTGTCGATATGAGCATCTTCTACAAGCAGTACGAGAAGGTTAAGCCCTTCCTGCTCAATAACACGCCTGCCCCGGCCATTGAGCGCCTGCAATCGCCGGAAGAACGCGAGAAGCTGGATGGTTTGTACGAGTGCATTCTGTGCGCCTGCTGCTCGACTTCCTGCCCATCCTTCTGGTGGAACCCGGACAAGTTCCTCGGTCCAGCCGCTCTGCTGCAAGCCTATCGCTTCCTGGCAGACAGCCGTGATACCCAGACGGAAGAGCGTCTGGCTGCGTTGGATGATCCGTTCAGCGTATTCCGCTGCCGCGGCATCATGAACTGCGTGAGCGTCTGCCCCAAGGGTCTCAACCCGACGAAGGCGATCGGTCACGTGCGCAGCATGTTGCTGCAAAGCGGTATCTGATTTGTAACCTGCTTTACGGTAATACCTGCGGCGCTGGAATCGATTTCGGCGCCGTAGCTTTAAGTCGAGTCGCAGCTCACAAAGCCGCGGTTCTTATTTGAAAAATTTGACGACCAGCAGGGGCATCCGGGCTGGTGCCCGGACTATCTGCGGGATCCGAAGTGGCTTTACCGAAGTCGCTGCCATAGGACTTTAAAAGCCCATGCGGTTTCCACGCCGGTGGTGTCCCCTTACCGAGGGTGACCAAGCATGCAAGAAAGCGTGATGCAGCGCATGTGGGACAGTGCCCACCTATCCGGTGGTAACGCTGCCTATGTGGAAGAGCTCTACGAGCTCTACCTGCACGATCCCAACGCTGTGCCAGAAGAGTGGCGCACCTACTTCCAGAAGCTGCCCGCTGACGGCAACGTTGCGAACGACGTTTCCCATTCCACGGTCCGCGATCACTTCGTATTGCTGGCGAAAAACCAGCGACGCGCTCAACCGGTGTCCGCCGGCAGCGTGAGCAGCGAGCACGAGAAGAAGCAGGTCGAAGTCTTGCGACTGATTCAGGCTTATCGGATGCGTGGCCATCAGGCTGCTCAGCTCGATCCGCTGGGTCTGTGGCGGCGTCCGGCACCGGCTGATTTGGCGATCAATCATTACGGCCTGACTGATGCCGATCTCGACACGACCTTCCGCACCGGTGAGCTGTACATCGGTAAAGAGGAAGCGACTCTACGCGAGATTTACGTGGCGTTGCAGCAGACATATTGCCGCACCATTGGCGCCGAATTCACCCATATCGTCGATTCCGAACAGCGCAAGTGGTTCCAGCAGCGGCTGGAAAGCGTGCGTGGTCGTCCGACCGTGTCGGCCGACGTTCAGAGCCATCTGCTTGAGCGTCTGACCGCTGCAGAAGGTCTGGAAAAATACTTGGGCACCAAATACCCGGGCACCAAGCGTTTCGGTCTGGAAGGTGGCGAGAGCCTGATCCCGTTGCTGGACGAGCTGATTCAGCGCTCGGGCTCCTACGGCACCAAGGAAATCGTTATCGGCATGGCCCACCGTGGCCGTCTGAACGTACTGGTCAACACCTTCGGCAAGAACCCGCGCGAGCTGTTCGACGAGTTCGAAGGCAAGAAGAAACTGGTTGAGCTGGGCTCCGGTGACGTCAAGTATCACCAGGGTTTCTCTTCCAACGTGATGACCGCCGGCGGCGAAGTTCACCTGGCGATGGCGTTCAACCCGTCCCACCTGGAAATCGTATCGCCAGTGGTCGAAGGGTCGGTGCGCGCTCGTCAGGATCGCCGCAACGACAGCGCCGGAGACAAGGTGCTGCCGGTTTCCCTGCACGGTGACGCGGCTTTCGCCGGTCAGGGTGTGGTCATGGAAACCTTCCAGATGTCGCAGACCCGTGGCTTCAAGACGGGCGGCACGATCCACATCGTGATCAACAACCAGGTCGGCTTCACCATCAGCAACCCGGAAGATTCGCGCTCCACCGAGTACTGCACCGACGTTGCCAAGATGATTCAGGCGCCGATCCTGCACGTGAACGGCGATGACCCGGAAGCGGTGCTGTTCGTCACCCAGTTGGCCATCGACTACCGCATGCAGTTCAAGCGTGACGTGGTGATCGACCTGGTTTGCTACCGTCGTCGCGGCCACAACGAAGCCGACGAACCGAATGGCACCCAGCCGCTGATGTACCAGCAGATCGCCAAGCAGCGCACCACCCGTGAGCTGTATGCCGATGTGCTGATCAAGACCAGCAGCCTCGATACCGAACGCGTACAGGCGAAGATCGACGACTACCGCAATGCGCTGGATAACGGCCTGCATGTGGTCAAGAGTCTGGTCAAGGAGCCGAACAAAGAGCTGTTCGTCGATTGGCGTCCCTACCTGGGCCACACCTGGACCGCTCGTCACGACACGCGTTTCGATCTCAAGACCCTGCAGGAACTGTCCAGCAAGCTGTTGGAAACGCCCGATGGTTTCGTGGTGCAGCGCCAGGTCTCGAAGATTCTCGAAGACCGTCAGAAAATGAGCGCCGGCGGCCAGCCGATCAACTGGGGTTTCGCTGAAACCATGGCCTACGCCACCCTGTTGTTCGAAGGCCACCCGATCCGTCTCACCGGCCAGGACGTCGGCCGTGGCACCTTCTCGCACCGTCATGCGGTGTTGCACAACCAGAAGGATGCCGGCACCTACCTGCCGCTGCAGCACCTGTACGAAGGGCAGCCGCGTTTCGATCTGTACGACTCGCTGTTGTCGGAAGAAGCGGTATTGGCTTTCGAGTACGGCTACTCCACCACCAAGCCCGATGCCTTGGTGATCTGGGAAGCCCAGTTCGGCGACTTCGCCAACGGCGCCCAAGTGGTAATCGACCAATTCATCACCAGTGGCGAGCACAAGTGGGGCCGTCTCTGCGGTCTGACCATGCTCTTGCCGCACGGTTATGAAGGGCAGGGGCCTGAGCACTCCTCGGCGCGTCTGGAGCGTTACCTGCAGTTGTGCGCCGAGCACAACATCCAGGTCTGCGTGCCGACGACTCCGGCGCAGGTGTACCACATGCTCCGTCGCCAGGTGATCCGCCCGCTGCGTAAGCCTTTGGTCGCATTGACGCCGAAGTCCCTGTTGCGGCACAAGTTGGCCATCTCGACCTTGGAAGATCTGGCTGAAGGCTCGTTCCAGACCGTGATCCCGGAGATCGATGCACTCGATCCGAAGAAGGTCACCCGGTTGGTGCTGTGCAGCGGCAAGGTCTACTACGACTTGCTGGAAAAGCGCCGCGCCGAAGGCCGCGAAGATATCGCCATCGTGCGTATCGAGCAGCTGTATCCGTTCCCTGAAGAGGATCTGGCCGAGGTTCTGGCGCCGTACAAGAACCTCAAAGACATCGTCTGGTGTCAGGAAGAGCCGATGAACCAGGGCGCCTGGTATTGCAGCCAGCACCACATGCGACGTGTCACCACGGCGCACAAGAAAGGCCTGTTCCTCGAGTACGCCGGCCGTGATGGCTCCGCTGCCCCGGCCTGCGGTTACGCATCGATGCACGCCGAGCAGCAGGAAAAACTGCTGCAGGACGCCTTTACTGTTTAACGCCTTCATATAAGAGGTGGCCGCACTGCGCAGTCGCAGCCACCTCGTAGAAGAAACCGAATTTAAGGACCCGTACATAATGGCTATCGAGATCAAAGCCCCTACTTTCCCGGAATCGGTTGCCGACGGCACCGTTGCAACCTGGCACAAGAAGCCGGGCGACGCAGTCAAGCGTGACGACCTGATCGTCGACATCGAAACTGACAAAGTCGTCCTGGAAGTTCTGGCTACCGCCGACGGTGTTCTGGGCAGCATCGTCAAGAACGAAGGTGACACCGTTCTTTCCGATGAATTGCTGGGCACTATCGAAGCAGGCGGCGCCGTTGCCGCTCCAGCCGCTGCGGCTGCACCTGCCTCGGCACCTGCGGCACAAGCAGCTGCTCCGGCCGCTGCCGCCGAAGACCTGATCCTGTCGCCGGCCGCGCGCAAACTGGCGGAAGAAAATGGCATCGACGTCAACCGCATCGCCGCCAGTGGCAAGGGCGGCCGGGTGACCAAGGAAGACGTGGTCGCGGCCATCGAAGCGAAGAAATCCGCCCCGGCAGCTCCGGCGCCGGTGGCCAAGCCGGCTGCTCCGGCTGCCGCCGCCCCGGTCTTCGCGGCCGGTGATCGGGTCGAGAAGCGCGTACCGATGACCCGTCTGCGTACCAAGGTCGCCGAGCGTCTGGTGGAAGCGCAATCGTCCATGGCGATGCTGACCACCTTCAACGAAATCAACATGAAGCCGGTCATGGACCTGCGTTCGAAGTACAAGGATCTGTTCGAGAAGACCCATAACGGCGTGCGCCTGGGCTTCATGTCCTTCTTCGTTAAAGCCGCGACCGAAGCGCTCAAGCGCTACCCGGGCGTGAATGCCTCCATCGACGGCGGCGACATCGTGTATCACGGCTATGCCGACATCGGTGTGGCGGTGTCCAGCGATCGTGGCCTGGTGGTGCCGGTTCTGCGTAATGCCGAACTGATGAACCTGGCTGAAATCGAAGGCACTATCGCCGCCTACGGCAAGAAAGCCAAAGACGGCAAGCTGACCATCGAAGACATGACTGGCGGCACCTTCACCATCTCCAACGGGGGTGTGTTCGGTTCGCTGCTGTCGACGCCGATCGTCAACCCGCCGCAAACCGCGATCCTGGGCATGCACAAGATCCAGGAGCGGCCGATGGCGGTGAATGGCCAGGTAGTGATTCTGCCGATGATGTACCTGGCGCTGTCCTATGACCACCGTCTGATCGACGGCAAGGAAGCGGTAACCTTCCTGGTCACCATCAAGGATCTGCTGGAAGATCCGGCGCGCCTGCTGCTGGATATCTGATCCGTTGTCTGATCACGGCGGTCCCCACAAGGGGCCGTCCGGTTTCATCCGAAAAGGAATGAGTTATGACCCAGAAATTCGACGTGGTAGTGATTGGTGCTGGCCCAGGGGGCTATGTGGCCGCTATCAAAGCCGCTCAACTTGGTCTGAAGACCGCCTGTATCGAGAAGTATCAGGACAAAGAGGGCAAGATCGCCCTCGGCGGTACCTGCCTGAACGTCGGTTGCATTCCGTCCAAGGCGCTGCTCGACAGCTCCTACAAGTACCATGAGGCCCATTCTGGTTTCGCGATCCACGGCATCGAAGCCAAGGGCGTGACGATCGACGTGCCGGCCATGGTCGCGCGCAAGAACGGCATCGTGAGGAACCTGACTGGCGGCGTCGCCACCCTGTTCAAAGCGAACGGCGTGACCCTGCTGGAAGGCCACGGCAAGCTGCTGGCGAACAAGCACGTCGAAGTCACGGCCGGCGACGGCACCACCCAAGTGATCGAAGCGACCAGCGTGATTCTCGCCTCCGGCTCCAAGCCGGTCGACATTCCGCCGGCTCCGGTCAACCAGGACACCATCGTCGACTCCACGGGCGCTCTGGATTTCCAGGCAGTACCGAAGAAGTTGGGCGTGATTGGTGCCGGCGTCATCGGCCTGGAACTGGGTTCGGTGTGGGCACGTCTGGGCGCCGAAGTGACCGTGCTCGAGGCGCTGGACAAGTTCCTGCCGGCCGCCGACGACCAGGTCGCCAAGGAAGCGCTGAAGATTCTGACCAAGCAGGGTCTGAACATTCGTCTGGGCGCCCGCGTGACCGGTTCGGAAGTGAAGAAGAAGCAAGTTACCGTCAACTTCACCGATTCCGATGGCGAGCAGACGCTGACCTTCGACAAACTGATCGTTTCGGTCGGCCGTCGCCCGGTGACCACCGATCTGCTGGCCGCCGACAGCGGTGTGAATCTGGACGAGCGTGGCTTCATCTACGTCAACGACCAGTGCGAAACCAGCGTTCCAGGTGTCTACGCCATCGGTGACGTGGTGCGTGGCGCGATGCTGGCACACAAAGCCTCGGAAGAGGGCGTCATGGTTGCCGAGCGCATCGCTGGCCACAAAGCCCAGATGAACTACGACCTGATCCCGTCCGTGATCTACACCCACCCGGAAATCGCATGGGTGGGTAAGACCGAACAGGTACTCAAGGCTGAAGGCGTTGCAGTCAACGTCGGCACCTTCCCGTTTGCCGCCAGTGGTCGTGCCATGGCTGCGAATGACACCGCAGGTTTCGTCAAGGTCATCGCCGATGCCAAGACTGACCGCGTTTTGGGTGTGCACGTAATCGGCCCAGCCGCGGCTGAGCTGGTTCAACAGGGTGCAATCGGTATGGAATTCGGCACCAGTGCCGAAGACTTGGGAATGATGGTGTTCTCCCACCCGACCATGTCCGAAGCACTGCATGAAGCGGCCTTGGCCGTGAATGGCCAGGCCATTCACATCGCCAACCGCAAGAAGCGTTAATAGCGACAACAAGAACCACGCCGAGCCGCCCGTCGTGAGTCTTCCTCGGAAGCCTCACCGCGGAACGCCCGGCGGACTGTTCCATAGAGAACAGTCACAGGTGGCGCGGCACCCAATACGCAGCGCCGAATGCGCAATACCTAACGAAGACGGTAGATAAGCATGAATCTTCACGAGTATCAGGGTAAGCAACTGTTCGCTGAGTACGGCCTGCCCGTATCCAAAGGCTTCGCAGTGAACACCCCAGAAGCGGCTGCAGAAGCCTGCGACAAAATCGGTGGTACCGAGTGGGTCGTTAAAGCCCAGGTCCACGCGGGTGGTCGCGGTAAAGCCGGTGGTGTGAAACTGGTTCGCAGCAAAGAAGAAGCCAAAGCCTTTGCTCAGCAGTGGCTCGGTAAGCGTCTGGTGACCTACCAGACTGACGCCAATGGCCAGCCGGTCAACCAGATCCTGGTTGAGTCCTGCACCGATATTGCCAAAGAGCTGTATCTGGGCGCGGTAGTCGACCGTTCGAGCCGTCGTATCGTGTTCATGGCTTCCACCGAAGGTGGCGTGGACATCGAGAAGATCGCTCACGATACCCCTGAGAAAATTCTCAAAGCCACGATCGACCCGCTGGTCGGCGCTCAGCCGTTCCAGGGCCGCGAACTGGCCTTCCAACTGGGCCTGCAAGGCGACCAGGTCAAGCAGTTCACCCACATCTTCGTGGGCCTGGCCAAACTGTTCCAGGACTACGACCTGGCACTGCTGGAAGTGAACCCGCTGGTAATCAAGGCTGACGGCAACCTGCACTGCCTCGATGCCAAGATCAACATCGACAGCAACGCCATGTATCGCCAGCCGAAACTGCGCGCCATGCACGACCCGTCGCAAGATGACCCGCGCGAAGCCCATGCTGCCAAGTTCGAACTGAACTACGTCGCACTGGAAGGCAACATCGGTTGCATGGTCAACGGCGCTGGCCTGGCCATGGGCACCATGGACATCGTCAATCTGCACGGTGGCAAGCCGGCCAACTTCCTCGATGTCGGTGGCGGCGCGACCAAAGAGCGCGTAACCGAAGCGTTCAAGATCATCCTCTCCGATACCAACGTAGCGGCCGTTCTGGTGAACATCTTCGGCGGCATCGTTCGTTGCGACATGATTGCCGAAGGCATCATCGGTGCAGTGAAAGAAGTCGGCGTGAAAATCCCGGTGGTTGTGCGCCTTGAAGGCAACAACGCTGAGCTGGGCGCCAAAGTACTGGCTGAAAGTGGCTTGAACATCATCGCGGCAACCAGCCTGACCGACGCTGCTCAGCAAGTCGTCAAAGCTGCGGAGGGCAAGTAATGAGCGTCCTGATCAATAAAGACACCAAAGTAATCTGCCAGGGTATTACCGGTTCGCAAGGTAGTTTCCACACCCAGCAAGCCATCGAGTACGGCACCAAGATGGTTGGCGGCGTGACTCCGGGCAAAGGCGGCACCACTCACCTGGACCTGCCTGTTTTCAACACCGTGAAAGACGCGGTAGCAGCCACTGGCGCTACCGCCAGCGTGATCTACGTTCCGGCTCCGTTCTGCAAGGATTCCATCCTTGAAGCGGCACTCGGCGGTATCAAGCTGATCGTCTGCATCAC
The DNA here is from genome assembly GCF_057838565.1 of Pseudomonas sp. KH_027. Taxonomy (NCBI): domain Bacteria; kingdom Pseudomonadati; phylum Pseudomonadota; class Gammaproteobacteria; order Pseudomonadales; family Pseudomonadaceae; genus Pseudomonas; species Pseudomonas sp. KH_027. The sequence goes on along the minus strand of NZ_CM174470.1, from coordinate 2,785,016 downwards.
TGAAGGCATCGCGACCATCGATATGCTGGAAGCCAAGGTCAAGTGCGACGAGCTGGGCGTAGTCCTGATCGGCCCGAACTGCCCAGGCGTGATCACTCCGGGCGAATGCAAGATCGGCATCATGCCCGGTCACATTCACTTGCCAGGCAAAGTCGGCATCGTGTCGCGCTCCGGCACCCTGACTTACGAAGCCGTGAAGCAGACCACTGACGCCGGTTTCGGTCAGTCCACCTGCGTCGGCATCGGTGGCGACCCGATCCCGGGCTCCAACTTCATCGACATCCTGAAGCTGTTCCAGGAAGACCCGAAGACCGAGGCGATCGTGATGATCGGCGAGATCGGCGGTTCGGCTGAAGAAGAAGCGGCTGCTTATATCAAGGCTCACGTGACCAAGCCGGTGGTGTCCTACATCGCGGGTGTGACTGCTCCTCCGGGCAAGCGCATGGGCCACGCTGGCGCCATCATCTCTGGTGGTAAAGGCACCGCTGACGAGAAGTTCGCAGCGCTGCAGGACGCCGGTGTGAAAACCGTGCGTTCCCTGGCTGACATCGGTAAGGCTCTGGCCGAACTGACTGGCTGGGCCGTCAAGTAAGCTGCGGCTGACTGGCAAGCGTAAAACAGAGGCCACCTTCGGGTGGCCTCTGTGCTTTGTGGGCGGCTGCGAATCTGTCATGGATGCGACACGCCGTTCCGTGCAGCGGACAGTCCGACCTGCGTTCATGCTTGGCTGAGACGAATTCGTTAGGCTAGCAACTATTTATCCTGTTCGGCCCCCACAAGGGGTACGGCGCGTTGGTGGTCTGTCCTATCCGGACAGGCAGCGTTTCCCTCGAACACTCAGGGAAACCCCCGCATATCCCGATTTAGCAATGTGGTGTTTCCCTCCATGAAAGTGTTGAAAGGCCAGGACATTCTGGCACTTGGTTTTATGACGTTTGCCCTGTTTGTCGGGGCTGGCAACATCATCTTCCCGCCCATCGTTGGTTTGCAGTCCGGCCCGCACCTGTGGATGGCGGCGCTGGGCTTTCTGGTTACCGCCGTCGGTCTGCCGGTGATCACCATCGTCGCCCTGGCCAAGGTCGGCGGTGCGATGGATGAGCTCAGCAGTCCCATCGGCCGAGTGGCCAGCGGCATATTGGCTGCGGTCTGTTACCTCGCGGTCGGGCCGTTGTTCGCGACCCCGCGTACCGCAACGGTGTCCTTTGAGGTCGGTTTGGCGCCGTTGACCGGCAACAGCCCGCTGGCACTTTTCGCCTATAGCTTGGTGTATTTCCTTATCGTGTTCTGGGTCTCGCTGTATCCCGGGCGCTTGCTGGATACGGTAGGGCGGTTTCTTGCGCCGCTGAAAATCATTGCCCTGGCCATGCTCGGTATCGCGGCCTTCGCTTTGCCCGCAGGCAGCATCGGTACGCCGGAGCCGGCCTATGTGGCGGCGCCATTCTCCCAAGGCTTTATCAATGGCTACCTGACCATGGATACCTTGGGGGCGCTGGTGTTCGGCATCGTCATCGTCAATGCGATCCGTTCCCGCGGGGTGGAGTCGCCACGCCTGATCACTCGCTATGCGGTGATCGCCGGCCTGATCGCCGGGTTGGGGCTGGCGCTGGTGTACATCAGTCTGTTCCGCCTGGGCGCCAGCAGCCATGCCATCGCCGCTGGCGCAACCAACGGCGCGGAGGTGCTGCACGCCTATGTGCAGCACACCTTCGGCTCACTCGGCAGTGTGTTCCTTGCTGCGCTGATCTCGCTGGCCTGCCTGGTGACGGCGGTCGGCTTGACCTGTGCGTGTGCCGAATACTTCAGTGGCGTCTTGCCGCTGTCTTATCGCACCTTGGTCGTGCTCTTGGCGGGTTTCTCGCTGCTGGTGTCGAATCTCGGTTTGACGCTGTTGATCCAGGTTTCAGTGCCGGTGCTGACGGCGATCTATCCGCCGTGCATCGCCTTGGTGGCGCTGAGTTTCTGCCGCGATTTCTGGCACGCCGCCAGCCGCGTCATCGCCCCGGTGATGCTGGTTGCGTTGCTGTTCGGCATTATCGATGGGCTCAAGGCCGCCGGCTTGCAGCAGTGGATGCCCGAGTGGCTGGCGCACCTGCCGTTGGCCGAACAAGGTCTGGCCTGGTTGGTGCCGGCACTGTTCACCCTGGTGCTGGCCACGGCGCTCGACCGCGTATTGGGCGAGCGTGGTGAAGTGTTGGCGTAAGCCTGGCGTTGTGGAAAAGGCCATCCCCGGATGGCCTTTTATTGGCCTGGAGGAAGATGGGGCTGGGTATAATCGCGGCGCCTTTACAAGGAGTTTGCATGTTCATCAGCGAGAACTACCTAGCGCATTTGTTTGCCGTCCTCTGGTTCATCATTTGCTGGGGCGGCTACACCCGCTACGCCATTTGGAAGGGGCGCGATACGCCGTGCCTGGCCAGCGTGATGCACCTTTATCGTGAAGACTGGATGCGCCGCCTGTTGCTGCGCGACAACCGCATCGCCGATGCCAGCGTGATCGGCAATCTTGAGCGCAACGCTTCGTTCTTCGCCTCCAGCACCCTGATCATCCTGGCCGGTATTCTCACGGTGCTGGGCTCGTCTGATCGCGCGGTGTCGTTGTTGGCGGACTTGCCCCTGGTCTCGCCGGTCAGCCGTGGGGTTTCGGAGATCAAACTGCTGTGTCTGGCGGTGGTGTTCGTTTATGCGTTCTTCACGTTCAGTTGGTGCATGCGCCAGTACAACTTTGCCGCGGTGCTGGTCGGCTCCGCGCCGATGATAGGTGAACGGCATGTCAGCGAGGCCGAGCGCAAGGCGTTCGCCGAGCGGGCCGCGCGGGTGATCTCGATGGCCGCCAACCAGTTCAACCTGGGACTGCGGGCTTATTATTTCGGCATGGCGACCCTGGCCTGGTTCATCAATCCCTGGTTCTTCATGCTGGTCACCACGGGCGTGGTGCTGGTTTTGTATCGTCGCGAGTTTCATTCCGATGTGTTGGAAGTGATGGTTTACACTCCAACCCCGGACGTTGAACCGATCAAGGAGAAGAACGAATGAGTCTGCCGTTTTGGTGTGTGTTTATCAGTGCCGTCCTGACCTTTGCGTCCAAGATCCCGGTCGCGAAAGAAATGAACAAGGCGGGGGGCTACGACAATCACCATCCGCGCGCTCAGCAGGCCCGCTTGACGGGTTTCGGCGCTCGCGCCCTGGCGGCGCATCAGAACAGCTTCGAGGCGTTCATGCTGTTTGCCGCCGCGGTGCTGATGGCTCACGGCACGCAGACCTTCGGGGTGTTTGTCGATACGCTGGCAGTGATCTTCGTGATTGCCCGGGTGCTTTACCTGGGCCTGTACTGGGCCGATCTGCATTGGCAGCGCAGCCTGGTCTGGGTCGTCGGCTTGGTCTGTACGCTGTTGATCATGCTGAGCCCGGCACTGCGCTGACGTGCAGAAACAACAAGGCCCGCATCTGCGGGCCTTGTTGTTTGAGAGCGGTGTTACTGGCTGTCAGTCGCTTCTTTGACGTCTTCTTTCACTTCTTCGGCTTTCTGCTCAATGGCTTCGCCGGTTTGCTTGGCAGCATCACCCGCCGATTCCATCGCTTCGGAGGCCGACTCCTTGGCGGACTCGAGCTTGTTTTCCGGGGTCTTTTCACAGGCCGCCATTGCTAGGGTGGCAGCAAGTAGCAATGCGTAAGTAATTGGTTTCTGCATAGTCAGCTCTCCTTGTGTGGCTTTCTCACGTGATGAGTTTTCTCATCGTTGCGAGTTTGAGTATGAGGCGTTGTTCTAAGTTCCCTGAAAAAGGGCCAAAAGTGCTGTATTTCAGGCTTTTTTGGCTTACAGGAAGGGTACTATGCGCGCCTTTCGTGTTGGCGAGACGGGATTCGATCAATGAGCGATAAGCTGATTCTAGAGCAGGCACAGCGTTTTCTAATGGCGCTGCGCCATTGTCAGGTGCTGGGCCTGAGCGTACAGGCCGCCGACAGCCGTAGCCTGACACTGCGTTTACCCTACAGCACGCAGATTATTGGTAACCCGGAGACCGGCGTAATTCATGGCGGTGCCATTACCACGCTGATGGACACCACCTGCGGTATTTCCACGCTCTGTGTGTTGCCGGAGTTCGAGGTCTGCCCGACCCTCGATCTGCGCATCGACTACATGCACCCGGCTGAGCCGCACAAGGATGTCTATGGGGTCGCCGAATGCTACCGGGTGACGCCCACTATCATCTTCACCCGCGGTTATGCCTACCAGGACGACCCCGAACAGCCGATCGCCCATGTGGTCGGCACCTTTATGCGCATGGGCAAGGGCGCGGCGGGCGGCAAGGCGTTCAAGCAGGGTATTGAAGGCGGTGCCGCATGAGCAGCCTCGACCTCAACCAATGGGTGCGCGAGGCGCATGAGAAGAACGACTACGATGGGCTGCTGAGCCTGATTCCCTATGCCAGGTTGCTCGGTATCGAGTGTTTGCGGCTGGGCGATGACATGGTCTTTCGGCTACCGGCGAACAAGGACAACATCGGCAATCCGCTGCTGCCCGCGCTGCATGGCGGGGTGATCGCCGGCTTCATGGAGCACAGCGCCATGCTGCATTTGCTGATGTTCATGGGCGTCCCACATTTGCCGAAAATCATCGACTTCTCGATAGATTACCTGCGCGCCGGCAATTATCGTGACACCTATGCCAAATGCCAGGTCTGGCGCCAAGGCCGTCGCGTTGCCAACGTGGCGATTACGGCCTGGCAGACCACCCAGGCCGAGCCGATCGCCACCGCCCGCGCGCATTTCAAAGTCGATGGCGTTTGACGTACGCGGGGAGCCGAGGCTGAGCGCGGTTCAAGAATAAGGAATTCTGCATGGATGGGTTGTTGATTCTCGGCGGCTTGCTGTTGATCCTGGTCGGCCTGGTCTGGCTGGTGATGCTGGCCTTCGGTACCAGCCTGCTCTGGGGCTTGGGCAGCCTGTTGCCGCCGTTGACCCTGGTGTATGCGTTGCGTTACTGGCGTACCGCGCGCAAGGCGGTGGTGCTGAGTGCGCTGGGCTTCATTCCCCTGGTGGTCGGTTTGAGCTTGCTGGCCAGCCACGATGCGCAGCGGCTGGAAGCCATTCTCAGCCTGAACTGGCTCAAGCCCGAGGTGCAGGCGCCCGCCGAATTGGCCATTCACTTGCGCGGCGAGTTGAATGGCCAGCCGTTCGCCCCGCAGCAAGGCGAGTTGATCGACGGCGTTTTGAGCCTGCGCGAGGGGCAAGATTTTTTCGCCCGCCGTGAAATCAGCATCCGCCTGCCGCAACCGGTCAAGGGCGCCATGCGGGTGGATGTGCTGCCGCAGGATCGCGGTTCGTTGCCGGACGTGCAGGTCAGCTGGTTGTTGCCCGAGCAGGAACTCCCCGAGGCGCGCCGCCTGACCCACGGCTACACCCTGCACCTGAATCTGCAGCCGCTGGCTCCGAACAAGCTGGTGGGCGACTTCCACCTGGTCCTGCCGCCGCAGTTCAAAACCACCCTGAGTGGCAAGGTCGAGTTGTTCAGTGATCGCTTGCGCTATGTCGATGGCAGAGTCGATACCCGCTACGACTCGCGCGACACCCTGACCTATGTGGTCGATGACTACCTGCAACGGCGCTTTGCCACGCGCCTGGTGCAACTGGCCAGCTTGCCAGCCGTGACGTTACCCGCCACCAGCCTGGAGCTGGAAGTCGATGCACGGATCAATGGCAAACCCGAGCATCTGCCGTTGCAATTGAAAAAAAGCCAGTCACAGGGCTGGGTCGTGCAAGGGGATCGTTTTCCACCCTTGGCGACCAAGGCCGCGGCTGCGGTTGGCGGCCAGCAGGCCAGCGTACCTGTCGCGGAGCAGACCAGTCGTCCCGTTGACCGGCGTGTGCGCTTTACCCTGCAACGCCTGCAAGGCAACCCCAGCCGCTATCAAAGCTTGAAGATGCGCATCGTGACCGAACGCGGTAGCACGGTCGAAGGTCGTTTCACGGGCATCAACCCGGACGGTCGTCTGGCCATCCGGCGCAGCCTGAGCGGGCAGGGCGAGGCCAGCTTTAGCGTACGACCGGAAGAGATCAGTCGTATCGAACTGCTCGAACCCTGATTCGGGCGGCGGCGTGGGCTTGATCGTGCGCGCAGGGGGCCCCCTGCGGGCATCCGAGCGGGCCACCCTGGCTGTTAAACTGCGGCACAACGAATAACCGATAAAGAGCCATGAACGCAGACGCCATTGCCACCTTGCATCAGCATTTGATCGCCGAATTAAGCACTGCACCTGGCGACACGCGTCGTCTGTTTCACGGCAGGGGCCGACGCTGGCCGGGTCTTGAAGACATCACCGTCGACTGGTTGCAAGGCGTGCTGCTGGTCGCGGTATTCCGGGAGCCGAATGAGTCCGAACGGGTCGCCCTGACGCACATGTTGCTGGCATTGACCCACTCGCCTGAATGGCAGCGAGCCCAGGCGCATACGCTGTTGCTGCAACACCGTTACCTCCACGACAGCACCGTGCAATGGCTGCTGGGGGAGCCGGTTGATGAGTGGCTAATCAGCGAGGACGGCCTGCGGTTCAAATTGGATTTGGGCAAGAAACAGAATACGGGTTTGTTCTTGGATATGCGCTACGGCCGCCGTTGGGTGCAGGCCAGGGCCCAGGGCAAACGCGTGCTCAATCTATTCGCCTACACCTGCGGTTTCTCGGTTGCTGCGATTGCCGGTGGCGCCGAGCATGTGGTGAATCTGGACATGTCCAAGGCGGCCTTAAGCCGTGGGCGGGACAATCACCGGCTGAATCAGCATGACCTGAGCCGAGTAAGTTTCTTAGGCCATGAGTTGTTCAAATCCTGGAGCAAAGTAAAAAAATATGGCCCCTATGACCTGATCATCATCGACCCGCCCTCTTTCCAGAAGGGCAGCTTCGTACTGACTCAGGATTATCAAAAAGTCCTGCGCCGTCTGCCTGATCTGCTCACCGCCCAAGGTGAGGTGCTGGCCTGCACGAATGACCCGGCCATAGGCCCTGGCTTTTTAATTGACGGCGTAGCCAGTGAGGCGCCGAGCCTGCGCTTCGAGCAACGGCTGGAAAACCCGCCGGAGTTCGCCGACATCCATCCTGACGGCGGGTTGAAAGCCTTGGTGTTCACGCAAAAACACAGCCTCGGCGCAAACGCCCAGTCCGGCTGAAAAGGGGCTGATACATCTCTGCACCCGACCGTCCTCTTCGTCAGGTACGGAGCCGTTCGGTCGGTTCGCGCAGGTGCTCTCGCCTGCCCAAAGGTTGGCCGGCGGAGTCCGCGCAGCGGGCCAAAAGCCCTGGTTATCCCTGGTCAATGCACACTCCGAGCCGGGCTCCAGCCGCGCCGGCTCGATGCGCGGTAGATCATGAACAAGCGCTAAGCACTTGAAATCGCTTTCGTTGCCCCCATCTGCATGACATCCGCCGCAATTGCGGTTTATGCCATCTGAGTGGAGTTAGACGACCATGAGTGTGGAAACTCAAAAAGAAACCCTGGGCTTCCAGACCGAGGTGAAGCAACTGCTTCACCTGATGATCCATTCGCTGTATTCCAACAAGGAAATCTTCCTTCGCGAATTGATCTCCAACGCCTCCGATGCGGCTGACAAGCTGCGCTTCGAAGCACTGGCCAAGCCGGATCTGCTGGAAGGCGGCGACCCGCTGAAAATCCGTGTCAGCTTCGATAAAGACGCCAACACCGTCACCCTCGAAGACAACGGCATCGGCATGAGCCGCGAAGATGCGATCACGCACCTGGGCACCATCGCCAAGTCCGGCACCGCCGACTTCATGAAGCAGCTGTCGGGCGACGAGAAGAAAGACTCGCACCTTATCGGTCAATTCGGCGTGGGCTTCTATTCCGCCTTTATCGTTGCCGACCAGGTTGAAGTGTTCAGCCGCCGCGCCGGTCAACCGGCCAGCGAAGGCGTGCATTGGGTCTCCAAAGGCGAGGGCGAGTTTGAAATCGCCACGGTCGAGAAGGTCGAGCGCGGTACCCGCATCGTTCTGCACCTGAAAAGTGCCGAGAGCGAGTTCGCCGATGGCTGGCGTCTGCGCAACATCATCAAGAAATACTCCGACCACATCGCCTTGCCGATCGAATTGCCGAAAGAGCAGCATGGCGAAGAAGCATCGGCGCCCTCCGAAACTGAAGTCGAGTGGGAAACCGTCAACCGCGCCAGCGCGCTGTGGACCCGCCCGCGTACCGAGGTCAAGGACGAGGAATACCAGGAGTTCTATAAACACGTCGCCCACGATTTCGAGAACCCGCTGAGCTGGAGCCACAACAAGGTCGAAGGCAAGCTGGAATACACCTCGCTGTTGTACGTGCCGGGCCGTGCGCCATTCGACATGTACCAGCGTGAAGCGCCGAAGGGTCTGAAGCTCTACGTGCAGCGCGTGTTCGTCATGGACCAGGCCGACGAATTCCTGCCGTTGTACCTGCGCTTCGTCAAAGGCGTGGTCGACTCCAACGACCTGTCGCTGAACGTCTCGCGGGAAATCCTGCAGAAAGATCCGATCATCGACTCGATGAAGTCGGCGCTGACCAAGCGCGTACTCGACATGCTGGAAAAGCTGGCGAAGAACGAGCCTGAGCAATACAAGGGCTTCTGGAAAAACTTCGGCCAGGTGATCAAGGAAGGCCCGGCGGAAGACTTCGCCAACAAGGAGAAGATCGCCGGCCTGCTGCGTTTCGCCTCCACCAGCGACGACAGCGGCGAGCAGAGCGTCGCGCTGGCCGACTACCTCGCACGGGTCAAAGAAGGGCAGGACAAGGTCTACTTCCTCACCGGCGAAAGCTATGCCCAGGTGAAAAACAGCCCGCACCTGGAAGTCTTCCGCAAGAAAGGCATCGAAGTGCTGCTGCTCACCGACCGTATCGACGAGTGGCTGATGAGCTACCTCACCGAGTTCGACGGCAAGCAGTTCGTCGATGTCGCCCGTGGCGATCTGGATCTGGGCAAGCTGGATTCGGAAGAAGACAAGAAAACCCAGGAAGCGGCGGCCAAGGCCAAAGAAGGCTTGGTCGAGCGCCTGAAAACGGCGCTGGGCAGCCAGGTCAGCGAAGTGCGGGTTTCCCATCGCCTGACCGACTCGCCGGCGATTCTGGCCATCGGCGAACAGGACCTCGGCCTGCAGATGCGCCAGATCCTCGAAGCCAGTGGGCAGAAAGTGCCGGAATCGAAGCCGATCTTCGAGTTCAACCCGGCGCACCCGCTGATCGAAAAACTGGATGGCGAGCAGAGTGAAGAGCGTTTCGGCGACCTGTCGCACATCCTCTTCGACCAGGCCGCCCTGGCGGCTGGCGACAGCCTGAAAGACCCGGCAGCCTACGTGCGCCGGTTGAACAAGCTGTTGGTGGAACTCTCCGTCTGACACGCGCCGTAAACAAAGAAAGCCCGCTGAATGCGGGCTTTTTTTTGGCTGTTCGTTGCGTGGGTCTATTGTTGAAAGGCTGTTCACTCAAGAGGAGTCAGGTCGATGAAAAAATCACTCATACCCCTGGCATTGGCGGGCCTGGTCGGGCTGGCCGAGGCTTCCGTGGTGACCAAGGTGGTGCCTTATGAGATCGACGGCGAAGCCTTCGAAGGCATGCTGATCTACGACGATGCGGTAACAAGCCCGCGTCCGGGGCTGCTGATGGTGCCCGACTGGCTCGGTGTGACCGAGGAATCGGCCAAGTTGGCTGCTCGCGCGGCGGGCAGCAAGTACGTGGTGTTCATGGCGGACATGTATGGCAAGGCGGTGCGCCCGTCCAACCCGGATGAGGCGAAAGCCGCAGCCACCCTGGTGCGTGGGGATCGGACGATGATGCGCAAGCGCGCCCAGGCCGCGGTTCAGGTGCTAAAGACCCAGGTGCCGCAGGTCGATGCCGGCAAACTCGCGGCGATCGGCTTTTGCTTCGGTGGCGGCTCGGTGTTGGAACTGGCCCGTTCGGGTGCGCCGCTGAAGGGTTTCGTGTCGTTCCATGGCAACCTGGATACGCCGAACCCGGCGGATGCGCAGAACATCAAGGCGCCTGTGCTGGTGTTGCATGGCGCGGACGACCCGGCGGTGCCACCCGCGCAGGTCGAGGGTTTCGTCGCCGAGATGAAGGCGGCGAAAACCGATTGGCAATTGGTCAGCTATGGCGGGGCGGTGCATTCCTTTACCAACCCGGCCGCCAATGTGCCGGGCCGCAACCAGTACCACCCGTTGGTGGCGACTCGTGCCTTCAAGGCCATGAACGATCTGTTCGATGAGGTGCTCGCCGCGCCGTAGTGGCATGCGAGGCGGGAAGGCCGATCACATCAGCCGATGTGGTCGGCAATCGTTGCCAACGCCATATTGCCGTCGACCGGGAGCGGATCGTCTCAACGCGGTAATTCGATGCGCTCGCTTTCTCCCGGCACTCTGGGCCAATCGCCTTGGGCCCAGCGTTCGCAGGCCTGGTCGATCAGCGCCGGGTCGCTGGCGACGAAATTCCAGTTCATCCGCCGGGTGCCATCGATAGCGGCGCCGCCGATCAGGATCGCCTGGCAGTCGCTGTCGGCGATCAGGGTGAAACTTTCACCTTCCGGCAGCACGAGCATGGTGTGCGCCTGCAGGCTGTGATCGTCCAGCAGGGCTTCGCCGCTCAGCAGATACAGCGCCCGCTGTGGATGCTCGGCGGGGATGAACAGGGTTGCGCCGGTGCTGAGTCGCACGTCGGCCAGCAGCGTCGGCGTGGGCACCGGCACGGGCGATTTCAGGCAAAAGCCTTCACCGGCAACCAGGCGGATCCGTACGCCGAGCGCTTCGCTGACCGGCAGGCTGGCGGCACTGTGGTGGCTATAACTGGGGGCGCAGCTTTCCAGCTCACGCGGCAGTGCCAGCCACAGTTGCAAACCGTGCAGGCGTGAACCACTGGCCAGCAGCTCGGCCGGGGTGCGCTCGACATGGGCCACGCCGCTCCCCGCGGTCATCCAGCTCACGTCACCGGCCTGCACCCGCTGATCCGAGCCGAGGCTGTCCTTGTGCAGCAACTCGCCTTCGAACAGGTAGCTGAGGGTGGACAGGCCGATATGCGGGTGCTGGCGGATATTCATGCCGTTACCCGGGGCAAAGGTGTTGGCCAGGATATGGTCGAAGAACACGAAGGGCCCAACGCTGCGGCACTGGGCCGAGGGCAGGGGCCGCAGAATCGGCTGACCTTCGACGTCTTCCGGGCGGGAGCGGATCAGGATAAGGCTGGACATGGTGGACGCTCGCAACGGGCTATAAGGCCAGCATAACCGCTGTCTGGGCTGAGTGGGTTCAGGCGATGGAGTGATTCAATCCGCCGGCACATCGTGCTTCAAGCTGGTCGCGATCGTCACTTCGACGCGGGTCATCAGTTTGTGCAGCGGGCATTTATCGGCAATCGCCAGCAGCTTGGCGCGTTGCTCATCGCTCAATTCGCCGTGCAGGGTGAGCTGCACGTTCAGGCCGTAGAAGCCTTCCTTTTCCTTGCTGTCGTCACGGCTGACTTCCACGCTGATGCCGCTCAGCGGGATGTTACGGCCGCGTGCGTACTGCGTGACGGTGAGTGCCTTGCAGGCGCCGAGGGCGGCATCGAAAAGGTCATGGGGTTCCGGCGCCGACCCTTCGCCGCCGTGGGCCGCGGGTATGTCGGTGAACAACTCGTGGAGCCCATTGACCTCGATGGCGTGGCGATAACCGGTGCTGGAGAGGGTGTTGACGGTAATGCTCATGGCAAGCCTCGCTGACGGTGGCCAAAGTGTCCTAAGGGTATAGAGCATTTACGCGCCTGAGCCCCTCAATCGCAGTGAACCCGGTCGCGTTGCCGGCGGTCTATCCTGCTCAGACTGTCAGGGAGATAGCCCGTGTCATTGACTCGCTCAAGCTGCATGTTACTGCTGGCGCTGGCCAGCATGGCCGTACAGGCGCGCGATTACCGCTATACCGATGGGCACTTGCACTACGTCGATTTTTTCCAGGAAAGCGAAGGCATGGGCAAGCTGCTCGAAGCCATGGATGCCAACGCCATCGATCATGTGCTGATTTCCGGGATTCCGGTGGCGAAGAAGTGGCACGAAGACGAACCCAAACGCCCGCGTTATTACGCCGGTGACGACGCCGCCGCGTATTGGTACAGCGCCACCGATGTGTTCGTCGCCGCGGCGTTGAACGAACTTCCCGGCGAGCAGCGTCGGCGCTTTCATCCGTTTCTCTCGGGTTTCAACCCGGTGGACAAGAACTCCGATGCGCATATCCGCCGCATGCTCGAACTCAACCCTGGGTTGTGGCAGGGCATCGGCGAGGTCTTCACCCGCCACGATGACCTGACCGCGCTGACCTCCGGCGACACCCCGCGCGCCAACAACGAGGCGATGACGCGCATCTATCACCTGGCGGCCGAATACGACCTGCCGGTGATGATCCACTCCAATATCACCTCCAAACGCGAAAAGAACCCGCTCTACCTGGCGGAAATCGAAGAGCCGCTGCGCAACCATCCCCACGTGCGCTTTGTTTGGGCCCATGCCGGCAGCAGCATGGAGTTGCATCGGCATCAGAGCAAACTCGACTTCCTGCTGCCGACCCTCGAACGCCTGCTCGATGACTACCCGAACCTGTATATCGACCTGTCCTGGAGCGTGCTGCAGCCTTACCTGCTCGATGCCCAGGGCAAGCCGGAGGCTGCCTGGGTGAAGCTGGTCGAGCGTTTCCCCGAGCGCTTCATGCTCGGTTCCGATGTGGTGGGACGCTTCGATAGCCTGGGTGAATTGATCCACGCTTTCGATCCCTTCCTCGATGCCCTGCCTGCGGCTGTAGCGAAGCGGGTGGCCCGCGATAACTTCCTGGCCATCCTGCCGCGCGAGGTGAAGGCTGCCGCTGCGCCCTAGAATGCGCAGTTGTCATCAGCCTGTCATGCCAGCGTCATAGGCTCGCGCTATCCAAAATAAGGAGCGCGATATGCAATACACCCGTTCGAGTGCGCTGGCGGCGCTGATGCTGTTTGCCGGTATGGCCAATGCCGAGGTGCATGTTGAAGGGCCGGTCGAATACGGCATCTTCGAGAGCCAGGCGCAGGACCTGCAGCCTGGCGAGCGTGTGCTGACACGCAGTAACCAACGGATCAAAACCACCGACGCGATCCCCGCCAAACTCGGGACCAAGTTCGGCATGCGCTACAGCCTGGTCGGCAAGCAGGTGGACGACACGCCGCTGACCCTGCTGTATTTCACCCCCGGCATGCAGTCGCCGGACGGCAAGCGCCACGACAAATTCGAAGTGGTGCAGAAACTGGTGGTCGGCGCACCGCAAGACGTGATGGCGTTCGAGTTCACCGAATACCATGAAATCGTGCCGGGCGAGTGGCGCTTCATGGTGTTCCAGGGTGACCGCCTGTTGGCCGAGCAGCGCTTCGACGTGCGTTGATCGCCGCGCTGTTCAACAAAGCCCGAGCCGAAGTGCTCGGGCTTTTTTATGGCGGTCTCGTTGACGAGTGTTGCTAGCGGTTCAGGGCTAGCCGGAAGGCACGCTGGCGGCTGATCTGAAAACGCGGGTGAACCCAGTGGGCCAACGTGCGACGGCCCGCCATCCGCAGAGCCTTTTTTGAGCACGTCCCTGACGTGATAGGGCGAACCAGGGCCAGGTCGGTCAGCAACTGCTCAAGTCGTGAGTTTCGTGCTGGAGTTGTTCTATTACGGGCCCAAAGCTCACGGCCCGTGATTCTGCCACGCTGCTTCAGTAAATCCTGCGAGCCCTGATCCACGGGCGTGCATATGCCCTGGCGGGTCTGTCGATTGCGCGTGTAGCGCGGCTCCGTTTCGGGGCGTCGCGTTTTTTTTGCATGAAGCAGGCGCTGCCTGATGATGAAGACTCCGTCCGGCTTCGAGCTGGGCTAGGGCTATGACGGCCGGTGGTGGACTGGGACCCGTAGACACCGTTCGAAAGCACCGTGGCCAGTCACTGGCGTCGGCTGCAAATGAGGACGCCGAGCTTGGATAAGCGCTGTTCTGGCGCGCCATGCTGGGCGCTCGTTGCGGATCAAGGTGTGCCATGGGGGGATTCTCGCAGCGCTGGTTTCGAGCCTAATCAGGTACTGCGTGAGCAATACCTGCCGCAGCCCTCACAGGCCGCCTGCAGCGCCTTGCCAGCGAATAACCCCGACCCTGGGCGATGACACGTAGAATCGCGCCATGAAACAGGTTCTTGAGGTTGCAGCGGTGGATCTACAGCAGGGTTTCGTCCTGACCCGGCATTGGCGCGATACACCCGCCGGCACGGAAGTCGAGTTCTGGCTGGCGACTGACGACGGTCCTCGGCATATCCGCCTGCCTTACCAGCCCTCGGTGGCTTTCATTCCTGCCGAACAGTGCGGGCAGGCCGAGTCGCTGCTGCATGGTGAGCGCGATGTCGAGCTTCGCCCGTTGGGCCTGTGCGATTTTCACCATCGGCCCGTACTCGGCCTGTATTGCCGGCAGCACCGGCAGTTGATGCGCCTCGAAAAGCTGTTGAGGAAGGCCGGTGTCGATGTCTACGAGGCCGATATCCGTCCGCCGGAACGCTACCTGATGGAGCGCTTCATTACCGCGCCGGTGTGCTTCGCTGGCACGCCGGACGGCAGCGGCATGCTGCTTGATGCGCAGATGAAGCCTGCACCGGACTATCGTCCTCGATTGAAGCTGGTCTCCCTCGATATCGAAACCACCGCGCAGGGCGAGCTTTATTCCATCGCGCTCGAAGGCTGTGGCGAGCGCCAGGTCTACATGCTCGGGCCGGCGAACGGCAAGGACGATGCGCTCGACTTCCGGCTCGACTACTGCGAGACCCGGACGCAACTGCTTGAGAAGCTAAACCAGTGGCTGGCCCGGCATGACCCCGATGCGATCATCGGCTGGAACCTCGTGCAGTTCGACCTGCGTGTGTTGCACGAGCATGCTCAGCGCTTGAAGGTGCCGTTGCAGCTCGGGCGCGGCGGCGACGTGATGGGCTGGCGCGAGCATGGCAGCCGTAACAACCACTACTTCGCGGCCGCAGCCGGGCGCCTGATCATCGACGGCATCGAAGCGCTGCGCTCGGCGACCTGGAGCTTTGCGTCGTTCAGCCTCGAAAACGTCGCGCAGGCGCTGCTCGGCGAAGGCAAGGCCATCGACAATCCGTACCAGCGCATGGACGCAATCGACCGCATGTTCGCCGAGGACAAGCCGGCGCTGGCGCGCTACAACCTCAAGGACTGCGAGCTGGTGACGCGGATCTTCGCCAAGACCGAGCTGCTGACATTCCTGCTGGAACGCGCCACTGTCACAGGCCAGCCTAGCGACCGCAGCGGCGGCTCGGTTGCGGCCTTTTCGCACCTCTACATACCGCAGATGCATCGCCAGGGTTTTGTCGCTCCGAATCTTGGGGAGCGGCCGCCGGAGGCCAGCCCCGGTGGTTTCGTGATGGACTCGCGGCCCGGGCTGTACGAGTCCGTGCTGGTGCTCGACTACAAGAGCCTGTATCCGTCGATCATCCGCACCTTTCTGATCGATCCGCTGGGGCTGGTGGAGGGCATGCGCCAGCCCGGCGACCGCGAGTCGGTGCCGGGTTTTCGCGGGGCGCGCTTCTCGCGGACCCGGCATTGCCTGCCGGCCATCGTGGCCCGGGTCTCGCAAGGCCGTGAAGCCGCCAAGCGCGAGCACAACCAGCCGCTCTCGCAGGCGCTGAAGATCATCATGAACGCCTTCTACGGTGTGCTGGGTTCCAGCGGCTGCCGCTTCTTCGACCCACGCCTGGCATCCTCCATCACGTTGCGCGGCCACCAGATCATGCGCAAGACCCGCGAGCTGATCGAGGCCGAAGGTCATGCCGTGATCTACGGTGACACCGACTCCACCTTCGTCTGGCTCGGGCGCACCCATACGGAGGAGGACGCGGCGCGTATCGGGCGGGCGTTGGTGCAGCACGTCAACCAGTGGTGGTGTGAGCACCTGCTCAGTGAGTTCGGCTTGGAGAGCGCGCTGGAACTGCAGTTCGAGACGCACTTCAGTCGCTTCCTGATGCCGACCATCCGCGGTGCCGAGGAGGGCAGCAAGAAGCGCTACGCCGGGCTGGTCACGCGTGCGGACGGGAGCGCCGAGATGGTGTTCAAGGGGCTGGAAACGGTACGTAGCGACTGGTCGCCACTGGCCCGACAGTTCCAGCAGGAGCTCTACCTACTCATCTTCAACCGGCAACCGCACTCGGACTGTGTGCGCGACTACGTGCGCCGGACGCTGGCGGGCGAACTCGATGAGCTGCTGATCTACCGCAAGCGTCTGCGCCGCCGGTTGGACGACTACCAGCGCAATGTCCCGCCGCATGTACGCGCGGCGCGCATCGCCGACGACTACAACGATCGGCAGGGCCGGCCGCGTCAGTACCAGAGCGGCGGCTGGATCAGTTACGTGATGACGCTCGCAGGTCCCGAACCGCTGGAAACGCAGCGCGCGGCGATCGACTATGACCACTACGTCACGCGCCAACTGCAGCCAGTGGCGGACGCCATCCTGCCATTCGTGCACGACGACTTCACCACGCTGGTGGGTGGTCAGCTCGGCCTGTTCTGAACCTGCCCATTATTGCGCATCCTGCTGGGGGGCTGCCTGAATCGGCCCATGGTTTTGTAGACGGTTGGCATGTCCGCTTGGACTACCCGCGGAGCATAGACATCCCCGGCCTAGGCTTGCGCTGAGGTCGCTGCGTGGGCCTGGTTTCGCTGCAATTTTCCGATCCGGTAATTTTTTAGTGGCCTGTTGGCAGCGGGGCAACACTTTGTTACTTTGCATGCACTAACGTACCAACTTCGCATTTCAAGTTCTTGAGCGCAGCGGCAGCCGATAGAGCGCAACTGGAGATGGGGGAGTTTCTGCGCGATTGCGGGAGGGGGCCGGTAAGCCGGGCAAGCTATCGCGATCAGCAGCCGAGAGACGAATAACAACAGGACGGCCGCAAGCGCCGACCGAATAATCTTGGCCGTATAGGAGCGTTGTCGATGAAGATCCAAGCGTGCGTTTCCAAGCTGAGGTATCGACCCTGGCAAGCGGGGGCGGTGCTGGGCTTGTTGCCCTTGCTGGTTGCCGGTTCGGTGCAGGCGGCGGAGTTCAGCTTCGCCGATAACCAGGTCAGCGGCTCGTTGGACACCACCTTGTCCTATGGCTCGATGTGGCGGGTGCAAGGGCGGGACAAGAACAACATCACCGATATCAACGCCGACGACGGCAACCGCAACTTCGATACCGGCCTGGTTTCCGAGGTCTACAAAGCCACCTCGGACCTTTCGGCGAAGTACCAGAACTATGGCCTGTTCGTGCGCGGCACCGCGTATTACGACACGCAGATCATGGATAAGCGCAACGACTACTACGACACCACCGGTGGCGTGGAGCGGCCGAGCCAATCCTTCCCGCAGGATGACCATTTCACCGAAGACACCCGCCACAATGCCGGGCGCACGGCCGAGCTGCTGGATGCCTACCTGTATGGCAACTGGGATATCTACGAGCAGCCCCTGAGTGCCAAGGTCGGGCGGCAGGTGTTCAACTGGGGCGAGGGCGTGTTCTACCGTGGCGGGGTGAATACCACCAACCCGGTGGACGCCGCCAAGTTCCACTTGCCGGGCTCCGAGCTGAAAGAAGTGCTGGTGCCGGTGGAGGCGTTCAGCTTCAACCTGGGGCTGACCGACAACCTGTCGGTAGAGGCCTTCTATCAGTGGAAGTGGGAAGAGACGCGGCTGGACCCGGTCGGCACCTATTTCGCTGAAACCGATCTGTTCGCCGAGGGTGGCAATACGGCCTATACCACCGAGCCGGCGCTCGCCGAGTTGCTCGCGGCCTATCCGGTCGCTGCGGCCTTTGGCTTGGTCGGTAACGGCCCCTTCGGTCCGAACGCTTACCTGAACCCCACTACCGGCACCTTCAAGGTGGCCAATGTCGGCCCGGATATCGAAGCCCGTGACGACGGTCAGTTCGGTCTGGCCTTGCGCTATATCGCCGAGGAGTTGAACTCCACCGAGTTTGGCGCCTATTTCGTCAACTACCACGCCAAGGAGCCGCAGATCGCGGTCGATCTGCGCAGCTACCAAGGGGTCGATCTGGCCACGCTGGGGGCGGTAGCGGCGCTATTGGGGGCGTCGGGAGCGGAGTTCGGCCTGGCTACCCTGGATATGGCCGGCAACGCCCAGGCCCGCCGCGACTATGTCGAAGACATTCGCATGTACGGTTTCAGCTTCAACACCACGCTCGGCGATGCCTCGGTCTCCGGCGAGATCGCCTACCGGCCGAACGCGCCGATCAGCATTGCCGCCACCGATGATCTGCTGGGCGATCTGCTGATTCAGGGGGTGACCGGACTGAGTCCCAATTTGTATGACGGCAACGTGGCGGCTGACCAGGCCTGCGCACCGCTGGCCGGCAAGCAACTGTGTCGCGGCAGCCTGTTCGAGAACTATGAGCGCGCCGAGACCTACAACATCTCACTGTCGACCATCTACAACTTCGGCCCGCTGCTGAGTTTCGACTCGGTGTTCGGCGTCGCCGAACTGGCCTCCCAGCACATTCGTGGCAGCAGCCTGAAATACACGGCCTTCGATGGTAGCGAGCGCAAGTTCGTCAGCACCACGGACAAGGCTTATGTCGACCCCGAGAACGGCGATTCCGACCAGATCAGCCGTGACAGCTATGGCTACACCTTGCTGCTTTCCGGCAGTTGGAACGATGTCTACGCTGGGGTGAAATTGTCGCCTTATGTGGTTTTCCAGGATGACTTCAAAGGCAACTCGGACCGCACCGGTAACTTTATCGAGGGCCGCAAGGCGCACACCCTGGGTCTCGATGCCAGCTACCTGAATAGCTTCGAAGTAGGCATGCAGTACACCGAGTACTACGGCGCGGGGCAGAACAACTCCCTGCGTGACCGCGACAACCTGTCGTTGACCGCCAAGTACTCGTTCTAAAGCCCGCGATCGATCATGGAGAACCGCAGCATGTCGAAGAAAAACCCATTGCTCGTCGCCACTATCGTCCTCGCCCTGGGGGCGACGGACAGCCTGGCGTCGGTCCCGGCGCAGCAAGCCGCCAGCCTGAAAACCAGCCTGACGCCGTTGGGCGCGGAGAAGGCCGGCAACGCCGCCGGCAGCATTCCCGCCTGGAGCGGTGGCATGACCCAGGCGCCGGCCGGCTACAAGGGCTCGGGGCAGCATCATCCGGACCCGTTCGCCGCCGATCTGCCGTTGTTCACCATCAACAAGGTCAACCTGGAGCAGCACAAGGCCAACCTGACGGCGGGGCAAATTGCGCTGTTCAACTCCTATCCCGACAGCTTCCAGATGCCGATCTACCCGAGCCATCGCACGGGTTCGGCGCCGCAATGGATCTATGACAACACCTTCAACAACGCCACCAGCGCCAAGTTGCTCGATGGCGGCAACGGTTTTGCCGATGCCTATGGCGGCATCCCGTTTCCAATTCCGCAGAGCGGCGTCGAGGCGGTGTGGAACCATATCGTCCGTTATCGCGGCACCTATGTGGTTCGTCGCTCGGCCGAGGCCGGGGTGCAGCGCAATGGCGCCTATTCCCTGGTCACCTCCCAGGACGAAGCCCTGTTCCGTTTCTACAACCCCAAGAGCAGCTACGGGCAGTTGAACAACACGCTGTTCTACTACATGACCTTCACCACCGCCCCGGCACGCCTGGCGGGCAATGGCGCGCTGGTGCAAGAGATGCTCGATCAGGTCAAGGAACCGCGCCAGGCCTGGGGCTACAATCCCGGCCAGCGCCGCGTGCGGCGGGCGCCGACCCTGGCCTATGACACGCCGATCGAGTCCTCGGACGGCCTGCGCACCGCCGACGATACCGACATGTACAACGGCGCGCCGGATCGCTACGACTGGACGCTGCTCGGCAAGAAAGAGCTCTACATCCCCTACAACAACTACCGGATCACCAGCCCCGAGGTGAAGTACGAAGACCTGCTCACGCCCGGGCATGTGAACCCCAAATACACCCGCTATGAGCTGCATCGCGTGTGGGTGGTGGAGGGCAAGTTGAAGGCCGGTGCGCGGCATATCTATTCCAAACGCACCCTGTTCCTCGATGAAGACAGCTGGGGCGCCGCGGTGGTCGATCAGTACGACGGGCGCGGTGATCTGTGGCGGGTGTCGATGGCCTACCTGAAGAGCTTCTACGAACTGCCGACGGTCTGGACCGCGCTGGATACCTTCCACGACCTGCAGGCGCGGCGTTACAGCGTGCAATGGCTGGACAACGAAGAGCCCGGCACCGCCGACTTCAGCAAGGCCTCGCCGGACGAAGCCAACTTCAGCCCTTCGGCCCTGCGGCGCAAAGCTTCGCGCTGATTCAACGGGTGATACGGACGGCGCCCAAGGGCGCCGTTTTCGTTGCTGCACACTGCAGCCGACAGTTGGCTACGACCAGCAGCACGGCGCATGATGCTCGGCCAGCTATGCTGTTGACGTTGTCGATGACGACTCGAGGTTTACGCATGAGCGAGAGCATTCAGGTGCTGGTGGTGGATGACGAGCCCGAGGTGCGGCAACTGCTGGAAGACTACCTCGGCGCCCAGGGCTACGCCGTGCAGAGCGTGGGCAGCAGCGCAGAGCTGCGGCAAAGGCTGGAGAGCCAGCTGCCGGATGTGGTGCTGCTGGATGTCGGCCTGCCGGGTGAGGATGGCCTCAGCCTGGCGCGTTTCCTGCGGGAACGGCACGACCTGCCGGTGATCATGATCTCGGGCGCGGGCAGCCCGCTGGATCGGATCATCGGTCTGGAGGTCGGAGCCGACGACTACCTGACCAAGCCCTTCGATCCACGCGAGCTATTGGCGCGTTTGAAAACCGTGTTGCGGCGCTATCAGCGTGCCCCGCCAACGCCGTCGGAGGTGCCCAAGAGCGAGCGCTGCGTGCAGCTGGGGCGCTATCAGCTGGATCTGGACAGTCATCAATTGCTCGATGAAAAGGGCACGGAAATCGGCCTGACCGCCATGGAGTTCGATCTGTTGCAGGCGTTCGCCCAGCGTCCGAACCGACCGCTGTCCCGCGATCAATTGCTCAACCTGACCCAGAATCGCGACTGGAACCCTTTCGATCGCTCCATCGATATTCGCATCGCCCGGCTGCGGCGCAAACTGGAAGCCGATCCGGACAAACCGCAGATCATCCGCACCGTGCGCGGAGTCGGCTACATGTGCGTGCCGGGGCCGCGCGTCTGACTCGGGCCCGGGTTCGACGGGGGGTGGCTGAATGTTTCAATTGTTTCAGCCTGGTTGTTTGGCGGCTTGAGCCGTGCCTGCCGACTCTATACTCGGCAGGTAAGCCCCTGAAGCGGAGCCGCGCGCATGAGCCAACCATTGCCAAGCCCGATTGTCGCCTTCGCGGGTGCCGGCGCCATCGCGACTGAGCACCAGTTGCGGCAGATCATCGATAACAGCAATGCGGTGATCTATGTGAAGGATCTGCAGGGCCGTTATTGCTTGGTCAACCGCGCTTTTGAAAGTCTCTTCCAACTGCCCGGCACATACGTGTTGGGGCAGACCGACCATCAACTGTTCCCGCAAAATATTGCCGCCAGCCTGCGGGCCAATGACCTGAGTGTGGCGAACCTCGGCCAGTCGCGTGAATTCGAGGAGCAGCTGCAGGTCAACGACCGGGCCTCGATCTACCTGTCGAGCAAGTTCCCGCTGTTCGACGCCGAGGGTCGGGTCACTGCTGTGTGTGGCATTTCGACCGATATCAGCGATCGGAAAAAGGTCGAGGATGCCCTGCGCGATGTCGCGCTGGGGGTGTCGGCCGCCACCGGCACCGAGGTGTTCGAGGCCATTGCCCGTTATCTGGCGCGCGCGCTGCAGGCTGATTTTGCCTTTGTCAGCCGGGTCAGCGATGAAGGACCGCAGCGCTTGACCACATTGGCGGTGTACTACAACGGCAAACTCCACCACAACGACACCTATGAACTGGCGGGCACGCCTTGTCAGCAGGTGTTCAACCACGCCTTCCACTTCGTTGACAGTGGCCTGAGCGAACTCTACCCGGATGATCGGGTCATGAAGTCGTTCGGGATCGACAGTTATGCCGGTTATCCGCTATTCGCCAGCGATGGACGACCCTTGGGCCTGATCGCCGCCGGGCGTTGCAGCCCGTTGCAGGAAGACCGCAATCGGGTCGAGGCGGTGTTGCGGATCTTCTCGGTACGGGCCGCCGCCGAACTGCAGCGTCTGGACGCCGAAGCCAGTTATCGGGCGATTTTCGAGGCTTCGGAAGACGCTATTTTCGTCCTCGATTTGCACAGTGGCGCGCTGGTCGACGTCAATTCGCGGGCCTGCCAGGCCTATGGTTACAGCTATGAGGACATGCTCAGCTTGGGGGTGGACACCTTCAGCGCCGGCTACCCGCCGTACACCGAGGCCGATGCCGCCGGCTGGCTGGCGCGGGCCGGGGCCGGGGAGCCGCAACGCTTCGAGTGGCACCGGCGCAACCGCGATGGCGGTCTGCACTGGGATGAAGTGTTCCTGAAGCGGGCCACCATCGGCGGAATCGATCGAATTCTCGCCTTCACCCGCGAAATCACCCAGCGCAAGGAGGCCGAGCAAGCCCTGCGCGCCAGCGAACAGCTGTACCGCACCATCGTCAGCACGGCGCTGGATTGCATCATTGGCATGGACAGCCACGGGCGCATCACCACCTTCAACCCGGCGGCCGAGCAGTGCTTCGGTTACAGCCGGGAGCAGGCGCTGGGCCAGCCCTGGGCCGAGATGATGATCCCGGAACGTTTGCGCGAGACCTATAAAAAGGGGTTGGCCAGCCACTTGCTGGAGGGTGACGGGCCGCTATTCGGGCGGCGCGTCGAGCTCAGCGCACAGCGCGCCAACGGTGAGGAGTTTCCCGCGGAACTGGCGATTTCCATGGTGCAGGAAGCCGAGGGGGCGTGTTTTATCTGCTACCTGCGCGACATTACCGAGCGCAAGCAGGCCGAAGAACAGCGCGAGCGCCTGGAGCGGCAACTGCGGCAAGCGCAACGGATGGAAGCCATCGGCCACCTGACCGGGGGGATCGCCCACGACTTCAATAACCTGCTGACCAGCATGCTCGGCTATACGGTGATGGCCGAGGAGCATGCCGAGCGCCTCGGTGACGAGCGCCTGGGGCAATATCTGGTGCGGGTGCAGCGCTCGGCTGAAAAGGCCCGCGACCTGATCCAGCAGATGCTGACCTTCAGCCGCGGCAGCCGTGGTCTGCCGCAACCGGTGGAGCTGGATAGCCTGATCGGCGACTTCACCCGCCTGCTCGAATCGACCCTGCCGGCAACGGTGGAGATCGATACCCAGCTGAGCGAGGGGCTGCCACTGGTGCTGGTCGACCCGGTGCAGCTGGAACAGGTGCTGATGAACCTGTGCATCAACGCCCGCGATGCCATGGGCAGCGTCGGCCAGCTGCATATCGGTCTGCAGCGCCAGGCCTATCCGGGCGCCGTCTGCAGCTCCTGTCAGCAGGCTTTTGCTGGCGACTACCTGGTGCTTTCTGTGCGGGACAACGGGCCCGGCATCGACCCGGCGGTGCAGACGCGGATGTTCGAGCCGTTCTTCACCACCAAGGCGTTGGGCCAAGGCAGCGGCATGGGCTTGTCGATGGTGCATGGCATTGTCCATGAATATGGCGGGCACATACTGCTGCGCAGCGCGCCAGGGCAGGGCACTGGCTTCGAGGTGCTGATCCCGCCGGTGACCGGCACCAGCAGTTGCAGTGCCGAGCCTGCCAGGCTGCCGGAGCCGGAGACGGTTTTGCCGGCGCTGGGTGGGCGCGTGGTGGTGGTCGACGATGAGCCGCTGGTGGCCGAGTTCATGGCTGAGCGCTTGGCGCAGTGGGGCGTCGAGGTGCGGGTCTTTTCCGATCCGCAAGAGGCT
Source organism: Pseudomonas sp. KH_027 (assembly GCF_057838565.1). Taxonomy (NCBI): domain Bacteria; kingdom Pseudomonadati; phylum Pseudomonadota; class Gammaproteobacteria; order Pseudomonadales; family Pseudomonadaceae; genus Pseudomonas; species Pseudomonas sp. KH_027. The sequence goes on along the minus strand of NZ_CM174470.1, from coordinate 2,761,122 downwards.
TCGGCGCTGTTACTGGCCGATCCCTACAGTTGGGATTTCGTCATCCTCGACCAGAGCATGCCGCGTCTCACCGGCCTGCAACTGGCGCGGCGCCTGCTGGCCGCGCGGGCCGATATGCCGATTGCGCTCTACAGCGGTTTCAGCGACCAACTGACGGAGGCCGAGGTGCTTGCACTGGGGCTCAAGGCCTTGCTGCACAAGCCGCTGGACCAGGCGCGCCTGCATGCCCTGTTGCGCATGCATCTACCACCGGCCTGAGTCGACGTATACCAGCAACCAAACCGATACAAACTGTGCCTTGTCGGCCATCGTGCTGATACAGCGCCAGCGCAACCTGACCTCAACTGCAGAAAGCCTTGCAGATACTTATCACTGAGGCAGGACTACCACCATGAAACGCTTAGCGATCTTCCTCTATGGCATAGCCAGCTACGCAATCTTCTTCGTGACGTTCCTCTATGCCATCGGCTTTGTCGGCAACCTACCGCAGGTGCCGAACACTATCGACGGTTCGCCCGCAATGGCGTTCTGGGGCGCGCTGGTTATCGATGTACTGCTGCTGGCCATCTTCTTCTTGCAGCACAGTGGCATGGCGCGGCCGGCGTTCAAGCGCTGGTTGACCCGAGTCATTCCGCAGGCCGCCGAACGCAGCACCTATGTGCTGTTCTCCAGCCTGGCGCTGATCCTGCTGTTCAGCTTCTGGCAGCCATTGGGCGGGTCGATCTGGCAGGTGGACAACCATTCAGGACGCCTGGTGTTGGGCGCCGCCTTCGGTTTTGGCTGGGCGCTGTTGATCTACAGCAGCGTGCTGCTGGGGCACGCCGAGCTGTTCGGGCTGCGTCAGGTCAGCCGGCAACTGCTGGGTAAAGCCTATGAACCGCTGCCGCTGCAAGAGGCTGACGCGGTGCGTCATACGCTCTATGCCGGCTGGCTGCTGTGCTTCTGGGCGACCCCGAGCATGAGCGTGGCGCACATGCTGTTCGCCCTGCTGACCACCGTCTATGTGTTGAGCGTCATCTGGTTGGAGCGGCGCGAACTGCAGGCGACTCACCCCGAATATCGCCATTATCAGCAGCAGGCGCCGAAGCTGCAGCCGCGTTACGGCCGTCAGCCACAGCGGGATGCGAACGCTGGTGAACTGGCTTGAGGGCGAACAGGCGAAAGCCAGAAACGACAAGGGCGCCGAGTAGGCGCCCTTGTCGTATGCGGGAGTAGCTAGAGCTTACTTCCCGGCCCAGCGTTTCAGTACCAGGGTGGCGTTGGTGCCGCCGAAGCCGAAACTGTTGCTCATCACGTTGTTCAGCGTGACGTTTTCCTGGGTCTTGCGCACGATCGGCAGGTCGGCCACTTCCGGGTCCAGCTCTTCGATGTTGGCCGAGCCGGCGATGAAGTTGCCTTCCATCATCAGCATGCAGTAGATCGCTTCATGTACACCGGCGGCGCCCAACGAGTGACCGGACAGGCTCTTGGTCGAGCTGATCGGCGGCGCTTTGTCGCCGAACACGGCGCGTACGCCCTTGATCTCGGCAACGTCGCCGACCGGGGTGGAGGTGCCGTGGGTGTTCAGGTAGTCGATCGGGCCGTCAACGGTGGAGAGCGCCAGCTGCATGCAGCGGATCGCGCCTTCGCCGCTAGGGGCGACCATGTCGTAGCCATCGGACGTAGCGCCGTAGCCGACGATTTCCGCGTAGATCTTGGCGCCGCGCTTGAGCGCATGCTCCAGCTCCTCGACCACCACCATGCCGCCGCCGCCGGCGATGACGAAACCGTCACGCTTGGCATCGTAAGCCCGCGAGGCTTGTTCCGGGGTGTCGTTGTACTGGGTGGAGAGGGCGCCCATGGCGTCGAACAGGCAGCTCTGGCTCCAATGTTCTTCCTCACCGCCGCCGGCGAAAACCACGTCCTGCTTGCCCAGCTGGATCTGCTCCATGGCCTGGCCGATGCAATGTGCACTGGTGGCGCAAGCGGAAGAGATCGAGAAGTTCACGCCCTTGATCTGGAATGGCGTAGCCAGGCACGCCGATACCGTGCTGCCCATGGTGCGGGTCACGCGGTATGGGCCGATGCGCTTGACGCCTTTTTCGCGCAGGGTGTCGATGGCTTCCATCTGGTTGACGGTCGAGGCGCCACCGGAACCGGCGATCAGGCCGGTACGCGGGTTGGAGATATCTTCCGGGGCCAGCCCCGAGTCCTTGATTGCCTGTTCCATCGCCAGGTAGGCGTAGGCCGCGGCATCGCCCATGAAGCGGAACACCTTGCGGTCGATCAGCTCTTCGAGGTTCAGGTCGACCGAGCCGGACACATGGCTGCGCAGGCCCATTTCGGCATAGGACGGGTTGTTGCGGATACCGGCCCGACCAGCGCGCAGGTTGGCGGAGACGGTGTCTTTGTCATTGCCCAGGCAGGAAACGATGCCCAGACCGGTGATCACGACGCGACGCATGCGGATAACCCTTAAAAATTGTCAGTGGAAGTGAACAGGCCGACGCGCAAACCTTCGGCACTGTAGATCTCGCGACCATCGACGCTGACGGTGCCATCGGCAATGGCCAGGACCAGCGAGCGGTTGATGGTGCGTTTGATTTGAATGTTGTAAGTGATTTTCTTGGCCGTCGGAAGTACCTGGCCGAAGAATTTCACTTCGCCCGAACCCAGCGCACGGCCGCGCCCCGGATTGCCTTGCCAGCCGAGGTAGAAACCCACCAGCTGCCACATGGCGTCGAGGCCCAGGCAGCCCGGCATTACCGGGTCGCCTTCGAAGTGGCAGGCGAAGAACCACAGGTCCGGGTTGATATCGAGCTCGGCAACCAGCTCACCCTTGCCGTATTTGCCGCCAACCTCACTGATGTGAGTGATGCGATCGACCATCAGCATGTTAGGGGCGGGCAGTTGCGCATTACCCGGGCCGAATAGCTCGCCGCGACTGCAGCGCAGCAGGTCTTCCCGGGTAAAAGCGTTTTGTTTGGACATGCGAGCTCCTCAATATTCCCCGTGCGGCAGGGCTAAGCGAATCATCAAAGCTGGGCCGGCGCAAAGGGCGTCGTAGGCAGCGTATTCATAGACTGTTGCGTTGTGGTGAAAGTCACAGGGCACTGAGCACGGTTGTACACCAGGCCGCTGACGGTTGTCGCAGCAGTTCAGTGGCGGCGCATTGCAGCGGGCCGTTTAGCAGCACTTTAACACTCCCGGAGCCTATCGGGCTCAGCCGTCCGTAGCGAGAATATCGGTCGCGATCCGGGCCTTTGCCGTGACGATACTCAATCCGCCCGGCTGGCTGCCACCCGCCGAAGGTCGGGGGGGAGCCAGCGTTGCAGTATCCGCTGCAGGTCGGCGCGCTTGAATGGTTTGGCCAGGTAATCATTCATCCCCGCCTGCAGGCAGGCTTCGCGGTCACCTTGCAGGGCATTGGCGGTCAGCGCAATGATCGGCACCTCGGCGCAGCCTGCTAACTGACGAATCTGCCGCGTTGCCTCGTAGCCGTCCATTACCGGTAGTCGGCAATCCATCAGGATGGCGGCGAAGCTATGGTGTTCGACCCGGTGCAGGGCCTGCGCGCCGTCGCTCACCAGGCTGACCTGATAGCCAAGGCTGCGCAACATGGCTTCGATAACGGTTTGATTGACCGGGTTGTCCTCGACCAGCAGCACTTCCTGGCCGTTGCCGCTGACGCTGTCTGGCAGCGTCGGCTGTTGCGCCGGGCGCGTTTGCGGGCTGAAGGGCAGGGGGATTTCCAGGGTGAAGATCGATCCACGTCCCTCCTGGCTTTCGGCCCGCAGGGTGCCGCCCATGCGCTCGGCCAGGGTGCGGGCGATGGGCAGGCCGAGGCCGGTGCCGCCATAACGCCGGGAAATCGAGGTGTCGGCCTGTTGGAACGCATCGAACATGTGCTCCAGGCGTTCCGGCGAAATGCCGATGCCGCTGTCATGCACCGCACAGCTGAGCCACAGCACCTCGTGGTCGAGCTGTTGCCAGCGGGTCTCGATGCGGATGCTGCCGTCTTCGGTGAATTTCAGCGCGTTGCCCAGCAGGTTGACCAGAATCTGTCGAATGCGCGTGGGGTCGCCCTTGACCTCGAGCTGTTCCAGCCCGGCCTGAGTGTCCAGTTGCAGTTCCAGGCCGCGTTGCTGGGCACTGTGCTGGAAGACTTGCGCCGAGCTTTGGATCAGCTCCAGCAGACTGAACGGTATGCGCTCCAACTCCAGCGCGCCGCGCTCGATGCGGGAGAAGTCGAGAATGTCGTTGATCACCTTCAGCAGGTGCTCGGTGGACTCGGTCGCGAGCGCCGCGTATTCGGCCTGCTCGTTGCTCATCTCGGTGGTTTCCAGCAGTTGCAACATACCCAGCACGCCATTCATCGGGGTGCGCAGTTCGTGGCTCATCATCGCCAGGAAGTCGGACTTGGCACGGTTGGCCTGCTCGGACTCTTCGCGCGCCTTGGTCAGTTGGGCGATGGCCTGCTGTTGTTCGAGGCTGGCCTGTTCGAGCCCGCTGGCCAGGTTATTGATGTGGCGTGCCAGGTCGCCCAGCTCGCCGTCGTCGACTTCCGGCAATGCCGTGCGGTAGTTGCCGGCCTGGATGGCTTTCACGGCCTCGCCCATGGCGCTGATCGGCTGCGACAGGCGCCGTGCCAGGCGCCGTGCCACGAGAAAGGTCAGCAGCAGGGCAAACACCGCCAGCACCGTGGCTTTGAACAGGATTTCCTGCTGGCGGCTGCTGAATGCATCGTTGGACATGCCGACCACGACGCGACCGAGGTAGTCGTTGCCGAGTCGAGCGCTGCGCTCGGTGCCGGGTGGTGGGAAGTCGTTGCCCAGGGCGATGCTCTGCTGGCGGATCGGTGCGTGGAACACTTCGACCTGGGGCGTGCTCAGGCCTTGGCTACCGGGTTGTTCGATATAGACGAGGATGTTGTCCTCGCGGTCGCGAACCTCGAGAAAACGCACGTGCGGGGTGCTCAAGGTGGCTTGCAACAGGGTGTCCAGCACCTTCAGGTTGCCGGCGATGACACCGTACTCGGTGGCCGGGGCCAGCTGATTGGCAATCAGCTGGCCGGTGTGGTTCAGCTCTTGCCGCAGGTCCTGCAAACGCACGAAGGTGAAAAAACCGGTCAGCAGCAGGGTCAGCAGCAGGGCCGGGCCAACGCTGATCAACTGCGTACGGGTGTGTATGTCCCAACCTCGGCGCAGGTTCATGGGGTATTCCCTCCTTAGAGCCCAATGTGCATGCAACAGCCTTGTTCACACAGGCAATTGTGGCATGTTAACCGAGTCGGGCGGCCTGCTGCTTTCTGGATAAATCTGCTCGAACGAGGCATCTGTGTGGCAAGGCTCTCGTTGAGGGCTGGCTGCTTGTCAGCCGCACCGTATAATGCCAAAAGATCGCCATTCTCAATGGCTCAATACGGATTCGTTATGACTGGACAGCAACCCATCGCGGTGCTTGGTGGCGGCAGCTTCGGCACCGCGATTGCCAATCTATTGGCCGAGAACGGCCACTCGGTGTGGCAGTGGATGCGTGACCCCGAACAGGCTGAGGCGATCCGCGTCGATCGCGAGAATCCGCGCTACCTCAAGGGCGTTAAAATTCACCCGGGCGTGCTGCCCGTGACCGATCTGGGCGGCTGCCTGGCCGCTTGCGAACTGGTGTTCGTCGCGCTGCCCTCCAGTGCGTTGCGCGCGGTGTTGCAACCCTTTGCCGAGCAACTGACGGGCAAACTCTTGGTCAGCCTGACCAAGGGCATCGAGGCGCACAGCTTCATGCTGATGAGTCAGATTCTTGCCGATGTGGCCCCGCAGGCCCGCATCGGCGTGCTGTCCGGGCCCAACCTGGCGCAGGAAATTGCCGAACACGCGCTGACCGCCACGGTGATCGCCAGCGAAGACGATGAGCTTTGCCAGCGTGTGCAGGCGGCCTTGCACGGCCGCACGTTCCGCGTCTACGCCAGCGGCGATCGTTTTGGCGTCGAGCTGGGCGGGGCATTGAAAAACGTCTACGCGATCATTGCCGGCATGGCCGCTGCGCTGGGCATGGGCGAAAACACCAAGAGCATGCTGATCACCCGCGCGCTGGCGGAGATGACTCGCTTTGCCGTCAAACTCGGCGCCAACCCGATGACCTTTCTCGGCCTGGCTGGGGTCGGCGATTTGATCGTCACCTGTTCGTCCGCGAAAAGCCGCAATTATCAGGTCGGCTTCGCCCTGGGCGAAGGTACGAGCCTGGAAGACGCGGTCGCGCACCTCGGCGGTGTCGCGGAAGGGGTCAATACCCTCAAGGTGCTCAAGGTCAAGGCTGAAGAGCTGCAGATCTACATGCCGCTGGTGGCGGGGCTGCATGCCATTCTGTTCGAGGGCCGCACGCTGGCGCAGGTGATCGAGTTGCTGATGCGCGCCGAGCCGAAGACCGATGTCGACTTTATCCCCACCAGTGGTTTTTAGCGGCTCGCTGGGCAAGCCCGCGTTACCCTGGCGGTGGGCATGTCTGGCGCGGCCATTGCCGGTACCTGCTGGCGCAGATAGTCGCTAGACTTTTCAGGTAAGCCGGCGGGCTTGCCCGGTGTTGCGCACAAAAGGCTTCGGCGTTGTGCCGGGCTGCTTGAATCCATTCAACCGAATAAGGAGATTCTCATGAGCGAACCCACTGACGAGCTGCAGCGCGAGTCGATTCTGTTGCGCATCCTGTGGATGCTGCTGTTCACCCTCGTCTGGCAAGTGGCTGAACTGCTGCTCGGTGGTACGGTGTTGCTGCAACTCGGTTATCGCCTGATCTACGGCGCGCCGAATGCCGGCCTGCTGACCTTTGGCGACAGCCTGAGCCAGTACCTGGCGCAAATCGGCCGGTTTGGCACCTTCAACAGTGACGAGAAACCTTGGCCGTTCGCCGATTGGCCGACCGCCCAGCCGGCGCAGGGAGAAGCGGCCCACGCGGTGCCCCCGGCGCCGCACCCGGTTCGCGATGAAGAACCCAAGCTCTAGAACAGGAGCGCGACGATGAGGCTTTGGTTACTGCGCCATGGCGAAGCGGAGCCGCAGGCGCGCAGCGATGCCGAACGGGCGTTGACTGCACGCGGGCGCGGGGAAGTGCTGCAAATTGCGGTACAGCTCAGTGGTCGGCCGCTCACCGCGATACTGGCAAGCCCTTACGCGCGTGCGCAGCAGAGCGCCAGGCTGGTGCGCGAGGCCGTCGGGTTTGCCGCCGCGATCGGCACCGTGCCCTGGCTGACCCCCGACAGCGACCCGCGTGAGGTGCTGCGCTATCTGGATGAGCGTGAAGAGGCCGAAGTGCTGCTGGTCAGCCATCAGCCTCTGCTCGGTGAGCTGGCAGGGCTGCTGATCCACGGTCACCGGCAAACACCGCTACCGATGCGCACCGCCAGCCTCGCTGAACTTGAGGGCGACTTTCCGGCTGCTGGCTTGATGCAACTGCTGGCGCTGGTGCATCCGCAACACGGCTAACGGAGTGTCCCACCCTTACTGGGAGAGCTCTGTATGAAAGGGCTCCGTCGTGGCTGGTGGTGTTTCTGTTGGCGCGTCTGCAGGTGGTGCTTCGATTGTTGTCGTTGCCTCTGTCGCGGCTGGCACTGCTGCCTCGGTCGGCGTATCAGTCGGGGCTTCTGGCATCACGGTTTCGAGCGGCAAAATCGGCGTAGCCTCAGGCGGTGCGGCGAAAGGCTCGGATGCAGGCAGCGCAATGGCCGCAGGTGCGGGTGTCAGTTCTGGTTCTGGCACAGCGAGTGGCACGATTGCCGGTAGCGTTTGCGCCGAGGGCTCAGGCACGCCGATGTCGGGATTGGGCGTCTCGCTGAGTGGCGCGGTTTCTATCGGTTTGGCTGGCAGGAACAGTTCTACCAGGGCGAAGAAACGCTCGTAGAATTTGGCCGAGGACACGGTTTCGCTGGCGACCTTGACCATCGAGTCGTCGGTTGAACCGATTGGCATTGACACCGAGCCCAGCACGCCAACCCCGAGACTGGCGGAGTTATTCACTTTTTTCAGCGCATAACGGTCTTGCAGGGCGTTGGCGAACATCGTCGAGCGATGATCGGCACTACCGTCTTCGGCGCAGACCACATTGAAGCTGATTTCCAGGTGGCTCTCGCCGGTCTGTTGGAAGCTCTTGTGCCCGCTGATCAGTTTCGGATCGCTGCTGGTGATGATATAGCCCTGGCTGAGCAAGGCCCTGCGGGCGGCTTCACAGGACGCCGCGTCATCCACCGGGTAGTTGCGCGAAAAGGTTCCCGAGTCATCGAAGTGTTCATGTTCGTAAATGGCGGTTTTGGGCGCTGAGCAGCCGGCCGCGCCTGCTAGCGCAAGCACCAGTGCGGCAGTGCGCAGGTGAAATGATCTAAACATGGAACATCCGGAAGAAAACGAGCAGTCGCATATTGTGCAACAGATCGAAGATTCAGCGTGCGTGGTTTAGTGTTTGAAAACGCTACGGGACGACTGCGTGCTGCTGGCCAAAAGAGCTGGACGCGCACCGGCGCGATCACGGCTTGCCTGGTCTTGTTTGCTGCTCGTACTGCTTATTCCCATGGTCCGAGGCACGGCTGAGGGCGTGCTCGCCAGCGACTACACACCGAAACATTTCTCTGCTTGCGCCTCGTCTGTCTGCGTGGAATAGTCCGACCAAGCAAGTGCTTGGTTGTTCCCCTATAAAAAGAATAAGGAGGAAGCCCCGTGGCTAATGCTGTCCGTTTGCCGCTCGAGGTGTTTTACGAGCGTGAAGTTCGTCATCCGCACAAACGCTACATGGTACAGCCACTGCCCGGTGGTCAGTTGCAGGAGCTGAGCTGGTCCGATGTAGGCGATCAGGCGCGGCGCGCGGCCAATTGGCTGCGTACCCTGGAATTGCCGCAGGGCAGCCGGATTGCGCTGGTTTCCAAGAACTGCGCGCACTGGATCATCGCCGATCTGGCGATCTGGATGGCCGGCTACGTATCGGTGCCGCTCTACCCGAACCTGACTGCCGATTCGGCGCGGCTGGTGCTGGAGCATTCCGAGGCGGCCCTGGTTTTCGTCGGCAAACTGGACGATTGGCCGGCGATGGCCGCCGGCGTGCCTGAGGGCATCCGCACGGTGGCCTTGCCGTTGCATCCGCCGGGGCAATTCGACCTGCACTGGAGCGACCTGCAGGTCTGCACGCCGATCCGTGACAATCCGACCCCGGCCGCCGACCAGCTCGCCACCATCATCTACACCTCAGGCACCACGGGTACGCCGAAAGGGGTGATGCATAACTTCAGCAATTTCGCCTTCGCCGCCGCCCATGGCATGCAACTGTTCCAGGCCACGGAAGAGGACCGCCTGCTGTCCTACCTGCCGCTGTGCCATGTCGCCGAACGCATGTTCGTCGAGCTGGCCTCGATCTATGGTGGGCAAACGGTGTTCTTCGCCGAGAGCCTGGAGACCTTCCTGGTCGATCTGAAGCGCGCCCGGCCGACGCTGATCTTCGCCGTGCCACGAATCTGGACCAAGTTCCAGATGGGCGTGTACGCCAAGATGCCGGCCGCGCGCCTGGATTTCCTGCTCAAGCTGCCGATCCTCGGCAAGCTCATTGGCCGCAAGGTGCTTGCCGGGTTGGGGCTCGATGCCGTGCGTTATGCCTTGTCTGGCGCGGCTCCGGTGCCTGCCGCGCTGCTCGATTGGTACCAGCGCCTTGGCCTGGAAGTGCTCGAGGTGTATGGCATGACCGAGAACTGCGGTTACTCGCACATCTGTCGCAACGGCAAGGCCAAAACCGGCTGGATCGGTCAGGCCAGCCCCGGCGTGGAGGTGCGTATCAGTGAACAGGGCGAGGTGCTGGTACGCAGCGCCGCGACCATGCAGGGCTATTACAAGGACCCGGAAAAAACCGCGGAAGCGCTGACCGAGGACGGCTTTTTGCGCACCGGCGACAAGGGCGAACAGGATGCCGAGACTTATCTGCGTCTGACTGGGCGAATCAAGGAAATCTTCAAGACCAGCAAAGGCAAGTACGTCGCCCCGGCACCGATCGAGAACCGTTTGGCGGTGCATTCGCGGATCGAGCAGGTCTGCGTGGTCGGCGATGGCTTGCCGCAGCCGATGGCGCTCTGCGTGCTTTCCGAAGTCGGCCGGCAGGAAGCCGCGAATGGTACCCGTGCGGCACTGGAAGGCAGCCTCAAAGCCTTGCTCGCAGAGGTCAACGCTGAGCTCGACAAGCATGAACGGCTGAGCGGTTTGATCTTGCTCAAGGAAGTCTGGGCGGTCGATAACGGTTTTCTGACCCCGACCCTGAAGATCAAGCGCAATGTGGTGGAGGGCACCTATGCGGGGCGTTTTCAGGAGTGGGCCGAACGCCGCGAAGCGCTGGTCTGGCATGAATGATGGGATTCGCAACGAGGACCCGGTATGAGTTTATGGCGCACGACTCCAAACCTGGAGCAGCTCAATAGTCTGCACAAGAACACCATCGGCGAGCGGTTGGATATTCGCTTCGAGTCATTCGATGACGAGTCGCTCACGGCCAGCATGGTGGTCGATCCGCGTACGCATCAGCCCTATGGCCTGCTGCATGGCGGTGCCTCGGTGGTGCTGGCTGAAACGGTCGGCTCCACCGCCAGCTTCCTGTGCATCGACAGCTCGAAGTTCTACTGCGTGGGCCTGGAGGTGAATGCCAACCACCTGCGCGGGTTGCGCAGCGGCCGGGTGATGGCGGTCGCGCGGCCGGTCCATCTGGGTCGCACCACGCATGTCTGGGATATTCGCCTGAGCGGTGAAGACGGCAAATCGAGCTGCATCTCGCGTTTGACCATGGCGGTTGTGCCCTTGGGCGAGCAGCCGCCAAAAGTCTGAGCACCTGCCCGCGAGCTGCCATGCATGGGTGCTGCGCGGTTACAGGCAGGGGTGCGCAGCTGACGGCTGGCCATTGATCGTGGTCGGCCGTTTTTACTCGGTATCCTGCAATTTTGTACAAGATCAGCTGAGTGCCTGGCAGGTAAAGTGGCGGGCATGGAACAGATCACTCATTTCAGCAGTGCGTTGCCCGGCGTGCGTCTTATCGACGCCGAGTACCGCCACTTTGCCTTTCCTCGGCACTTTCATCTGGAATACCACATCGGCTTGCTGCTGCAAGGCCAGCACCGTTATGTCTATCGCGGTGAGCGGCGCCTGGCGGGGGCGGGCGATACCCTGCTGATGGCGCCGGAAAGCATCCATGACGGCAGCAGCCTGCCGGGTGAAGGTTATCGGATTCGGGTGCTGGCGCTCGATCCACAGTGGCTGGAACAGGCCAGCCGCAGCCTCAGCGATGGTCGCCAGGGCGTGCCACGGCTGACCACCGCAACCCTGCGCGATCCTGGCTTGCAGCAGAACTTGCACAACCTGCACGCGGCCATGCGCAGCGGCTCGCGGTTGTCGCAGGAAAGCCTGTTGTTGCAGGCCATGGCGGGCTTGCTGGGGCTGGCGTCGACCCTGCGGGTGGCCGACATCGAGCAAGGTTTTGCGCCGAAGCTGTGGACGCAGATCCGCGAATGGCTGGAGTCGCGCCTCGATCAGCCGCCGTCATTGGAGGAACTGGCGGCTTTCTGCGAGTTGAGCCCCTGGCAGACCTTGCGCCGTTTCAGCCGTCAGTGCGGTTTGCCACCGCACCAGTGGCTGACCCAGTTGCGCCTGGAACGGGCTTTTCCGCTGGTGCTGGGCGGCACGCCCTTGAGCGAGATCGCCATGCAACTGGGTTTCTACGATCAGGCGCATTTCACCCGATTGTTTCGCCGCACCTATGGCCTACCACCCGCGCGACTGCGGGCCCAGCTCTAGGGTTCTTGCGCTTTTTCCTGCCCTTTATCCCTCACCTGGAGATACCCCCATGCAGGAGACGTCTGTCTTGCTGACGCTCACGGCTGTGTTCGCCGTGGCCCTGGTCAGCCCTGGCCCCGATGTGGCGCTGGTGGTGCGCACCGCGTTGCATCAGGGACGGCGCGCTGGCCTGCTCAGCGCCCTGGGCCTGGCCTGCGGGATTTTGCTGCATGGCACGCTGGTGTTGGCCGGGGTGTCGGTGTTGCTCAGTCGCTCGCCGTTGCTGTTCGGTCTGCTGCAATTGCTCGGCGCCGGCTACCTCGCGTGGCTGGGGTTCGGTGCGCTGCGCGCCGTTCTGCGCGGTGGCGAGGCGGCCTCCGGCCTGGACGCGGCACTTGCGCCTTCGCGCCTGGGCCCCTGGCTGCGCGGGCTGGCGACCAACCTGCTGAACCCCAAGGCGCTGGTGTTCTTTCTCGCGCTGTTGTCCAGCCTGATTCCGGCAGGTATTTCCCTGGCCAGCAAAGTCGCGGTGGCAAGCCTGCTGTTTGGCATGGGGCTGGGCTGGTTCAGCCTGCTCAGCCTGGTGTTGACGCAGCCGGCCATGCAGCGTCGCCTGTTGCGAGCGGTGCCGGCCATCGACGGACTGTGCGGGTTGGTCTTCCTGCTGGTGGCGCTGGCGATCGTCGTCAGCAATCCCTGGCTGCGGGGCGTGTTCGGCGGATCATAGGCTTGGCCGGACTGTCATCATTCCTGGCAGTTACAGTCATTGCCGCGGGGCTGAAGCTTGCGGACAATCAGTCAGGTTTTTCCTGACGGATGTGCGTGTATGTTGCAGCAAGTGTTCTTTGCCCATGCCAATGGCTTTCCTTCGGCCACCTACGGCAAGTTGTTTGCCGCGTTGGCGCCGAACTATCAGGTGCAGCACTTGCCGCAGCACGGCCATGACCCGCGCTTTCCGGTCAACGACAACTGGGGCAACCTGGTCGACGAACTGCTGCATCATCTGCAGGCCCAGCCCGAGCCGGTCTGGGGCGTGGGCCATTCGCTGGGTGGGGTGTTGCACTATCACGCCGCTCTGCTGCGTCCGGAGCTGTACCGTGGCGTGGTGATGCTCGACTCGCCGGTACTGACCCTGGCCGACCGCATCGTGATCCGCGCGGCCAAACGCTTTGGTTTTATCGACCGCATCACTCCGGCTGGACGCACCCTGGGGCGGCGCGAGGAATTCGCCGACCAGGCCGAAGCGCACCGCTATTTTTCCGCCAAGGCGCTGTTTCGTCGCTTCGATCCCGAATGCCTGGACGCCTATGTGCAGCATGGCTTGCACAGCACGGGCGAAAGTTTGCGCCTGCGCTTCGACCCGGCTACCGAGATCAGCATCTACCGCAGCGTGCCGCATACCAGCCCGGGGCGGCCGCAGCAACTCAAGGTGCCGCTGGCGATGATTCGTGGCCGCCATAGCCGCGTGGTGATGCCGCACCACGCGCGGCTGATTCGGCGGGTGCCGCAGGGCGAATACCTGACATTGCCCGGCGGCCATATGTTCCCGCTGGAACGGCCGCAGGACACCGCCGACGTGTTGAAACAACTCTTCAGCCGCTGGGATGGCCGCACGGCCGAGCAGGAGTGCGCATGAACCTACCTTTCGAAGAAGTCCGCCTGAGCCTGCCGCATATCGAACTGGCGGCCCATGTGTTCGGCCCGTTGGATGGCCGGCCAGTGATCGCCCTGCACGGCTGGCTGGACAACGCCATGAGCTTCGCTCGCCTGGCGCCCAAGCTGGACGGGCTGCGTATCGTCGCGCTGGATTTCGCTGGCCATGGCCATTCCGATCACCGTGCGCCGGGGGCCGGTTACGCGCTTTGGGATTACGCCCACGATGTGCTGCAGGTCGCCGAGCAGTTCGGTTGGCAGCGTTTTTCGCTGCTTGGGCATTCCATGGGGGCGATTGTCTCGGTGTTGCTCGCCGGGGCATTGCCGGAGCGGATCGAGCGGTTGGCCTTGATCGACGGCTTGATTCCCTTCACCGGCGAAGCCGAGACCGCACCGGAAAAACTTGGCGAAGCGCTCAAGGCGCGGCTGGCCTTGGCCAGTAAGCGCAAACCGGTGTACGAAAAGTTCGAGCGCGCGGTGGAAGCGCGCATGAAGGGCGTCGGCGCGGTGACCCTCGAAGCCGCCGAACTGCTGGCCCAGCGCGGCTTGATGCCAGTGCCCGGTGGTTACACCTGGCGCACCGACAGCCGCCTGACCTTGCCCTCGCCGGTGCGCCTGACCTACGCCCATACCCAGGCGTTCCTCAAACGGCTGAGCTGCCCGGTCAGCCTGGTATTGGCCGAGCAGGGCATGCTGCTGGCGCAACCGCGTTTCACCGACATGCTCCAGGGCTTGCCGTTCGAATTGCAGCGTCTGGCCGGCGGGCACCATTTGCATCTGAACGACGAGGCGGGTGCCCAGGCCGTAGCAGACTGTTTCAATCGCTTCTTCGCTGCGCCTTGACTTGCCCCGGCCAACTGCGGAGGCTGAGCGGATTGCCACAGGAGAGAAGCATGATCGACCTGTACACCGCCGCTACCCCCAATGGTCACAAGGTTTCCATAGCGCTTGAAGAGCTCGGCCTGCCTTACCGGGTGCAGGTACTGAGCTTCGACAAGCAAGAGCAGAAAACCCCGGCGTTTCTGAAGATCAACCCCAACGGGCGGATTCCGGCCATCGTCGACCGGGCCAACGACGATTTCGCGGTGTTCGAGTCAGGCGCGATTCTGCTCTACCTCGCCGAGAAGGCCGGGCAGCTTCTGCCGCAGGATGTAAAAGGTCGCTCGCGGGTCATCCAGTGGTTGATGTTCCAGATGGGCGGCGTCGGCCCCATGCAGGGCCAGGCCAATGTGTTCTTCCGCTATTTCCCGGAAAAACTGCAGGGCCCGATCGACCGCTATCAGCACGAAACCCGTCGCCTCTATGAAGTGCTCGACCAGCGCCTGAGCGAGGTGGAGTACCTGGCCGGCGATTACAGCATCGCCGACATCGCCACCTTCCCCTGGGTGCGCCTGTATGACTGGGCCGGTGTTTCGGTCGATGGGCTGGAGCATCTGCAGCGCTGGCTGGCGGCTATCGCCGAGCGCCCGGCAGTGCAGCGTGGTTTGCAGGTGCCCAAACGCATGGAAGAGGACGCCGAAAAGCTGGTGAAGTCCGCTCAGACCATGTTGGTTCGATGAGGAACCGCATGCGCCTGTCGAGTCTTTTCAGCCTGTTGATGGTCAGCACTACGCTGCTGGCCGCCGATCTGCCCGGTAGCCATGATCTTGAGGTATTAGCGCGCTTCCCACGGGCGAAGATCGTCGACTTCCGCGAGTTCAGCGCCCAGGAGCGAATCTATCCGCTGGGCTCGATCCGCCGGATCAGCGGCCAATTGCGCTTCGAGCGCGAAGTGCCGACGCAGGGGCAACTGCGTTCGGTGACGTACGAATTACCCCCCGAGCATACGTCCGGCCAGGCCTTCAATGCCGCCAGAGAAGCCTTGCAGGCGCAGGGCGCCGAGCTGTTGTACTGGTGCGAGAGTCGCGATTGCGGCTCCAGCAGCCTGTGGGCCAACGCGGTGTTCGGCAACGCCAAGCTGTATGGCGCCGACGAGGAACAGGCGTATCTGTTGCTGCGCCTGGCCGCGCCTCAGCAGGACAGCCTCGTGGCGCTCTACAGCATCACCCGTGGCAATCGCCGCGCCTATCTGCACGTCGAGCAGTTGGACGCGGCGGGGCCACTCGGCGAGCTGTTGCCCAGCCCGGGCACCTTGCTCAAGCAGTTGAAAAGCACCGGCGAGCTGGCCTTGCCGAGGCTCGCTGCAGAGCCGCCAATGGCCTGGGCCGAGCTGCTGGCGCGCAGCCTGAATCTGGACAGCACCTTGCGTGTCAGCCTCTCCGGCGCCAAGGCGCAAGCCTGGCGCGAAGCCTTGATCGGGCAAAGGGTGCGTGCGGCGCGCCTCGAGCTGGATACCACTACGGCAGAAGGTTTGCTGTTGAAGGTTTTGCGTTAGTCGATCGGTCGAGCGGCGGCGGTAGCGCCCGGCGGGTAGTGTCGTTTTTTGCCGATACGCCGCTGGGTCGAGGCCGGGTCTGGTTTCGTTCGCCCAGCCCGGCGCCTTCTGCGCGAGCCGGCTTGTCCTGATCCCGGCAAGACAGGCATGCTGCCTGCATCTAGAGCCGCTTCCTCATCATTCGCATGGACTATCTACATGCCCAATAACGACCGTCTACTGGTGCAGATTCTGCTGCTGGCGCTGCTCGGCGCCAGCCTCTGGGTGCTGGCGCCATTTTCCTCGGCGCTGTTCTGGGCCGCGGTACTGGCGTTCGCCAGTTGGCCGCTGATGACCCTGCTGACGCGCTGGCTGGGTGGGCGCACGGGGTTGGCCGCAGGCGTACTGACCCTGGGCTGGATGGTGCTGGTGGCGGTGCCGCTGGTGTGGTTGGGCTTCAACCTGGCGGATCATGTGCGCGATGCATTGAATCTGCTCAAGGACCTGCAGGTGCAGGGCCTGCCGCCGCCGCCGGAATGGCTGGCCGGTATTCCGCTGGTGGGCGGGCGTCTGGTCGGTTTCTGGCAGACCATCGACCAACAGGGCTCGGCCTTTTTCGCCAGCTTGAAACCCTATCTCGGTCAGGTGGGCAACTGGCTGTTGGCGCGCAGCGCACAGATTGGCGGCGGCGTTCTGGAGCTGGTGCTGAGCCTGGTTCTGGTGTTTTTCTTCTACCGCGACGGGCCGCGCATGGCCGAGCTGGTGCAAAGTGGCCTGCAGCGGCTGATCGGCGAACGGGCCGAGCACTATCTGGCCCTGGTGGCCGGCACCATTCAACGGGTGGTCAATGGGGTGATAGGCACGGCGGCGGCGCAGGCCCTGCTGGCGCTGATCGGCTTCTGGATCGCCGGGGTTCCGGGGGCGCTGGTGCTGGGGATTCTCACCTTCGTCTTCAGCCTGATCCCCATGGGCCCGCCGTTGGTGTGGATTCCGGCCACGGCCTGGCTGGTGTGGCAGGGCGACTACGGTTACGCCGTGTTCCTTGGGATTTGGGGCATGTTCATCATCAGTGGTGTGGACAACGTGCTCAAGCCTTACCTGATCAGCCGCGGTGGCAACCTACCGTTGGTGGTCGTGCTGCTGGGGGTGTTCGGTGGCCTGCTGGCGTTTGGTTTCATGGGCCTGTTTCTCGGTCCGACGCTATTGGCGCTGGCCTATAGCCTGCTCAACGATTGGGTGGCCGACGGCGGGAACAGGGCGCCTGCGGCGCAACAACGGCCACCCGAGGGGTAAACCCGAGCGCAACAAACAAGCTTGCCGGCAGAAACGGCCATCCACACGGATGGCCATTGTCGTTCAGGCGGCGATGCTGACTTGAGTGCCGAGGCTGGAGGAATAGCCGGCACCGGCTTCGTACTGCTTGAGCAGTGCACTGACCAGATTGGCGTAGAGCGATGCCTTGTCGTCCTTGCTGCTGGTGTTGCTTTCGGTGCTGCTGAGCAGGCTGCTGAGTCCCTCCTTGCTGATACTGCCACTGCTGTCGGCGTCCAACTGGCCGAACAGTTCGTCCGTGTCGCTGCTGCCACTGGTCGTGGGCGGTGGTGGCGGAGGTGGGCCGGCGAGGGCGGCGCTCTCTTCCAGGTTCAGGCTGCCGTCCGCATCGCTGTCCAGGGCGCCGAACAGGGCGGAGATACTCTCGTCGTCGCTGCTGACGCCAAGGGCGCTGCTCAGTTCGTCCTGGCCGATGCTGCCGTCGCCGTTGGCGTCCAGTTCAGCGAACAACTCTTCCGGGTTGGCGCCTTGCGGGGGCGGCGCCAGGGCTGCGGTTTCCTCCTGGTCGATGCTGCCGTCGCTATTGGCGTCGAGCTGGCTGAACAGTTCGTCGATATCGATGCTCAGGCTGGAGTCGTTTTCCTGGGCGGCGGAGACGGCACTGTTCAGCTCATCCTTGGCGATGCTGCCGTCGCCGTTGCTGTCGAGCAGGCTGAAAAGTTTGTCCTGAGGTTTTGCCGGTTCCGTCGAGCTGGCGGCGTTAGAGCCGCTGCTGCGCTGGGCACTGGCGAGAGTCGAGCTGTATGCATAGCTCGAGTAACCACTGACACCACTGATCATGGGAGTCACTCCTGTTTAAGTTGGCAAACCCGGAGATGTTTCTCCGGTTCTGTCATCCTCGCGGGGTGATATGTCCAGGGTGTGTGTATTTTGTATCGACCGCCGTACACGCTCTGCTCACGCGCCTGACTGGCGTGGCAGGCTGAGCACGCAGGTCAGGCCGCCGCCCGGGGTACCCTCCAGGACGATATCGCCGCCTTGGCGCCGTGCGGCTTCGCGGGCGATGGTCAGGCCCAGGCCGACGCCGCCGGAATTGCGGTTGCGCGAGCCTTCGAGGCGGAAGAAGGGTTCAAACACCGTTTGCCGTTGTTCCGGTGCAATGCCCGGCCCCCGGTCGCAGACCCGTACCTCGACATGTTCGGTGCCGTCGTACAGCTCGATGCGTGCATGCCCGGCGTAGCGCAGGGCATTGTCCAGCAGGTTGTTCAGGCATGAGCGCAGGGCCAGCGGCTGTGCCTGCAGCGGTGCGCAGTGGCCCTCGACGCCCACGTCGGCGCCACGGTCCTGGGCATTCTCGGCCAGCGACTCGACCAGCGCCTGCAGGTCGAACCATTGCACGCTCTCGCTGGCGCGCTGCTCATGCAGGTAACTGAGGGTGGCGTCGAGCATGGCGATCATCTCGCTGAGGTCCTGGCCCATGCGCGTGCGCAGATGCGGGTTGGGTATCTGTTCGAGGCGCAGCTTGAGGCGCGAGAGCGGGGTGCGCAGGTCGTGGGAAACCGCGGCGAGCATGCGCCCGCGCTGCTGCACCTGTTCGCGGATGCGCTGCTGCATCAGGTTGAAGGTGCGCGCGGCCTGGCGGGTTTCACGCGGGCCGGTTTCCGGTAGTGGCGGGCAGTCGAGGTCTTCGCTGAGGCGTTCGGCGGCCTCGGACAGGTGCCGTATCGGCTTGCTCAGCAGTTTGGCGCCATACCAGGCGGCACCCACCAGGGTCAGCAGTTGGAATGCCAGGGGCATCAACGGTCCGCCGAAGGGCGGCGGGGCCGGGGGCTGCCCTTGTCCGGCGCTGACGCGCTCGGGAGGTGGCGGTGGCGGCGGTGGGCCGCCGTACTGGCTGAACCAGAGGAAGGCCAGCAGGTGGGCCAGCCCGATGGCCAGCAGGAACATGCCGAACAGCCTGGCGAACAGCGTGTCGGCGGTGCGCATCAGCCGATCTCGCGGGCGTCGAACAGGTAGCCTTCGCCACGCACGGTTTTGATCAACTGCGGTGCCTTGGGGTCGTCGCCGAGCTTCTGGCGCAGGCGCGAGACCAGCAGGTCGATGCTGCGGTCGAAGGCCTCGATCGAGCGGCCACGGGCGGCGTCCAGCAACTGCTCGCGGCTCAGCACCCGCCGGGGACGTTCGAGAAATACCCAGAGCAGGCGAAACTCGGCGTTCGACAAGGGCACTACCAATCCATCCGGCGCCTGCAGTTGGCGCAGCACGCCGTTCAACTGCCAGGCATCGAAGCGGATGCTGGAGCGCTCGTCGGTGCGCGGGCTGTCGCGGTCGTCGCGCACCCGCCGCAGGATGCTCTGGATCCGTGCCACCAGTTCGCGCGGCTCGAAGGGTTTGGCCATGTAATCGTCGGCGCCCAGTTCCAGGCCGATGATGCGGTCGGTCGGTTCGCAACGCGCGGTCAGCATCAGGATCGGGATGTCCGAATTGCTGCGCAGCTCGCGGCACAGCGTCAGGCCATCTTCACCGGGCAGCATCAGGTCGAGAATCACCACGTCGAAGCGGTTCTGTGTCAGCGCCTTGCGCATGCCGTGACCGTCGCCGACCGCTTCGCTGGCGATATTGAAGCGGGTCAGGTAGCCGCCAAGCAGCTCGCGCAGTTCGATGTTGTCGTCGACGATCAGCGCGCGCGTCGTTCTTGAGCGTATTTCCCGCTCATTGGGGGCATCCATCGGGGGGTGGCTCCGTTGCTGTCAGGGGCTGGCTTGGCCGGGTGCGGCTGGACGGGCTGGCGCGTGCGGCAGGCGCGCATCCTAACGTGTGGCTTGGTTGTGAGCGATGCCGCGCCCAGCCATTCGTCGTTTCGTTCGCAGGCCGTGCGGCAGGCCATGCTGACGCGGGCGCGTATCCACAGCATGTCGGCACTGTATCCGGATTGGTACAAAGCGTCGGGCGCCGGTGAATGCCCGGGTTCACGCGTTTTTTTACGGGTTCTTTACGCCGTCCGCGACCTCTCTGTCTCGTTCCTTTACGCCGCCCAGCGGAGAATTTCTCCCAAGCGGAAAAACCGCGCAAAGGAGAGAAATTCCATGACTGTTCTGGATTGGTTGTCCCTGGCTCTGGCCACGGGGCTGTTCATTTATCTGCTGACGGCGCTGCTGCGCGCCGATCGTTCCTAGGAGTAGTCATGAACAGCCAAGATATTCTGCTGATTGTGGCCTTCCTGGCGCTAGTGCTGGTGTCGGCACCCTTTCTCGGCCGCTTCTACTACCGGGTAATGGAGGGGCAGCGCACGTTCCTGTCGCCTGTTCTGGGGCCGGTGGAGCGTTTCTGCTACCGCGTGTCAGGGGTCGACGAAAAGTCCGAGCAGGACTGGAAGACCTACACCCTGGCGCTGCTGGCCTTCAACCTGGCTGGCTTCCTGTTGTTGTTCTCCATCCTGCTCCTGCAGGGCACGTTGCCGCTCAATCCGCAGCAGCTGCCCGGCCTGGAATGGACCCTGGCGTTCAACACCGCGGTGAGTTTCGTCACTAACACCAACTGGCAGGCCTACAGCGGCGAAGCTGCGCTGAGCTACTTCAGCCAGATGATCGGCCTCGGCGTGCAGAACTTCGTCAGCGCCGCCACCGGCCTGGCTGTGCTGGTCGCGTTGTGCCGTGGCCTGACCCGCCGTTCCAGCCTCAGCCTGGGCAACTTTTGGGTCGACCTGACCCGCGGCACGCTCTACGGGTTGCTGCCGCTGTGCCTGCTGCTGGCGCTGTTCCTGGTCTGGCAGGGTGTACCGCAAACCTTCGCCGAGTACGTCAACGCCCTCAATCTGCAGGGTGCCGACCAGGTCGTGCCGCTCGGCCCAGCCGCCAGCCAGATTGCCATCAAGCAACTCGGCACTAACGGCGGCGGTTTCTTCGGCGTCAACTCCGCGCACCCGTTCGAGAACCCCACGGCCTGGAGCAACCTGTTCGAGCTGGCTTCGATCATCCTGATCCCGGCTGCGCTGGTGTTCACCTTTGGCCACTACGTCAAGGACCTGCGCCAGAGCCGCGCCATCCTCGCCTGCATGCTGGTGCTGATGCTGCTCGGTCTGGGTGTGTCGCTGTTCGCCGAGTATCAGCCGAACGCGGCCCTGGCCGGCTTGCCGGTTGAGCAGAGCGGTTCGCTGGAAGGCAAGGAGAGCCGCTTCGGTATCACCGCCTCGATGCTCTGGGCAGTGGTCACCACCTCGGCCTCAAACGGCTCGGTGAATGCCATGCACGACAGCATGAGCGCCATCGGCGGGATGGTGCCGATGATCAACATGATGCTTGGCGAAGTGATCTTCGGCGGTGTCGGCGCGGGCCTGTACGGCATGCTGCTGTTCGTCCTGATTGCGGTGTTCCTCGCCGGGCTGATGGTCGGTCGTACCCCGGAGTACCTGGGCAAGAAGCTGGAAGCCAAGGAAGTCCGCCTGCTGGTCGCGACCTTGCTGGTGATGCCGGTCGGCGTATTGGTGCTCGGCTCCTTCGCCGCGACCCTGCCAGGCCCGCTGGCCTCGGTGAGCAACCCCGGCCCGCATGGCTTCAGCCAGCTGCTCTACAACTACACCTCCGGTGCCGCCAACAACGGCTCGGGCTTCGGTGGCTTTGCCTCCAACACGCCGTTCCACAACCTGATGATCGGCCTGGCCATGATCATCGGGCGCTTCGGCTACATCCTGCCGGTACTGGCCATCGCCGGTAGCCTGGCGGCGAAGAAGACTGCACCGGTCGGCCCCAACAGCTTCCCCACCCATGGCCCGTTGTTCGTCACCTTGCTCACCGTGACCATTCTGTTGGTCGGTGGCTTGACCTTCCTGCCGGCCCTGGCTCTGGGCCCGCTGGCCGAACAACTGAGCATTGGCTTCTAAGGAATGATTGAGATGAACGCTCAGACTCAAGCGCTGAAACAGCGCGCAAAAATCCAGACTGCCCCGCTCAGCTCGCTCTGGCGGGTGGCGCTGGTCCAGGCCTTCGTCAAGCTCGACCCGCGCGTACTGCTGCGCTCGCCGGTGATGTTGGTGGTCGAGTTGACCGCCATACTGACCACGGTTCTGTGCTTCGTGCCGAACCCGGCGGTGGATACCGCGGTGGCGGTGCAACTGGCCCTCTGGCTGTGGTTCACCGTGCTCTTCGCCAACTTCGCCGAGGCGCTCGCCGAGGGACGTGGCAAGGCTCGTGCCGATAGCCTGCGGGCTGGCAGCCAAGGCCTCAGTGCGCAGCGCCGCAACGCCAACGGTGGGTTCGAAAGCGTGGCTGCCAGCAGCCTGCGCAAGGGTGACGTGGTGCGCGTCCAGGCCGGCGAGTTGATCCCCGGCGACGGCGAGGTGATCGAAGGTGTCGCCGCCGTCAACGAGGCGGCCATCACCGGTGAGTCCGCGCCGGTGATCCGCGAGTCCGGTGGCGACCGTTCGGCGGTGACCGGCAACACCCGCCTGGTGTCCGACTGGCTGCTGGTGAAGATCAGCGTGAACCCGGGTGAGTCGACCCTGGATCGCATGATCGCTCTGGTGGAAGGTGCCAAGCGGCAGAAGACCCCTAACGAGGTGGCGCTGGACATCCTGTTGATCGGCCTGACGCTGATCTTCCTGCTGGTGGTGGTGACCCTGCAGCCGTTCGCCATCTTCGCCGGCGGCAAGTTGCCGTTGGTGTTCCTGGTGGCACTGCTGGTGACCCTGATTCCGACCACCATCGGTGGCCTGCTGTCGGCCATCGGCATCGCCGGTATGGATCGCCTGGCGCACCTCAACGTGATCGCCAAGTCCGGCCGTGCGGTGGAAGCCGCCGGCGACGTGCATGTGCTGTTGCTGGACAAGACCGGCACCATCACCTTCGGCAACCGCCGCTGCAGCGCGGTCCACGCGGTTCCCGGGGTCGGCCCCAAGGAGTTGGCCGAGGCTACGCTGCTGGCCTCGCTGGCCGATGACACGCCGGAAGGCAAGTCCATCGTCGAATACCTGCGCGCCCTGTACCCGATGGCGGAGCCGGCGCGGGCCGAGATCAAGGCCATCCCGTTCACTGCCGAAACGCGTCTGTCCGGGGTCGATTGGAATGGCCACGTCTACCGCAAGGGTGCAGTCGATGCGGCCCTGGCCTTTATCGGCCTTGAGCGTGGCGCGGTGCCGGCGACCTTGTCGCGGGAAATCGACAAGATCGCCAAGAGCGGTGGCACGCCGTTGCTGGTAACCGCCGACGGCAAGCTGCTCGGTGCCATCCACCTGAAGGACGTGGTCAAGCCGGGCATCCGCGAACGGTTCGCCGAGCTGCGCCAGTTGGGTATTCGCACCGTGATGGTGACCGGTGACAACCCGCTGACCGCTGCCGCGATTGCCGCTGAAGCCGGGGTCGACGATGTGATCGCCGAAGCCACGCCGGAGAAGAAACTCCAGCGCATCCGCCAGGAGCAGGCCGACGGCAAGATGGTCGCCATGTGCGGCGACGGCGCCAACGACGCCCCGGCGCTGGCCCAGGCCGACGTCGGCATGGCGATGAACGACGGCACCCAGGCCGCCCGCGAGGCCGCCAACCTGGTGGACCTCGACTCCGACCCGACCAAGCTGCTGGACGTGGTGCAGGTGGGCAAGGAGCTGTTGGTCACTCGCGGTGCGCTGACCACCTTCTCCATCGCCAACGACGTGGCCAAGTACTTCGCGGTCCTGCCGGCGTTGTTCGCCAGCCTCTACCCGCAACTCGGCGTGCTCAACGTCATGCAGTTGGCGAGCCCGCAGAGTGCGATCCTCTCGGCCATCGTGTTCAACGCGTTGATCATCGTCGCGCTGATCCCCCTGGCCCTGCGCGGGGTCAAGGTGAAGGCGGCGAGTGCCTCCCATCTTCTGGCGCGCAACCTGCTGATCTATGGCCTGGGCGGGATTGTCGCGCCCTTCGTCGGGATCAAACTGATCGACCTGCTGCTGGTCGCGGTGGGCCTGGTTTAACGCCCCGCGCCCGTTTACACCCTCTCCCCTGATTGGGGGAGGGAACTGATTCGGTGCAAACCCTGAAGATTGGAGAAGTACCATGCTCAAGCAACTTCGTCCCGCCGTGAGCCTCTTGGCCCTGATGACTTTGATTACCGGCGTTATCTACCCCCTGACCGTGACTGGCATCGCCCAACTCGCCTTCCCCGCGCAGGCGGGTGGCAGCCTGGTCGCCGACAGCGAAGGCAAGATCCGTGGCTCCAGCCTGCTCGCCCAGCCCTTCGAGGGCGACGGCTGGTTCCATGTGCGGCCATCGGCGGCCGCTTACGCCACCGTCTCCAGTGGCGCGAGCAACCTGGCGCAAACCAACCCGGCCCTGGTCGAACGCATCGCCAAGGACGCCGCAGCATTGGCCAATGAGAGCGGCTCTCCGGTACCCTTGGCGTTGGTCACCACCTCCGCCAGCGGCCTGGACCCGCATCTGCCGCCGGCGGCGGCCAACTACCAGATTGCGCGCATCGCCGCTGCGCGCAATCTGTCGAGCGAATCGCTCGAACGCCTGATCGAGACTTACACCGAACGCCCGCTGGTGGGGCCTGCGGTGGTCAACGTGCTGGCGCTCAACCTGGCCCTTGAGGGAACTGATCGATGAGTGATGCCGGCCGCGCCGAGGCTTTTCTGGCGGATCTGCCGCCCGAGCTGGATAACCGGGGCGGTCGCGGCCGGCTCAAAGTCTTTCTCGGTGCCGCGCCGGGGGTAGGCAAGACCTACGCCATGTTGTTGGCGGCACAGGCGCAACTGCGCCAGGGCGTCGACCTGCGCGCCGGGGTGGTCGAGACCCACGGCCGTGCCGAAACCGAGGCGCTGCTCGCTGGCCTGCCGCAGCAGCCGCCGCTGCGTAGCCTCTACCGCGGCATCAAACTGGCCGAGATGGACCTCGATGGCCTGCTGGCCAAGCCGCCCAAACTGGTGCTGGTGGACGAACTGGCCCACAGCAACGCTCCCGGTAGCCGCCACGCCAAGCGTTGGCAGGATATCCAGGAGTTGCTCGCCGCCGGTATCGACGTCTACACCACGGTCAATGTGCAGCACATCGAAAGCCTCAACGACCAGGTGCGCGATATCACCAGCGTGCAGGTGCGCGAGACGGTACCGGACTGGGTGCTGCAGGAGGCCTACGAGCTGGTGCTGATCGACCTGCCGCCGCGCGAGCTGCTGGAGCGCCTGCGCGAGGGCAAGGTGTATGTGCCCGAGCAAGCGCGCGCGGCGATCGACGCGTTCTTCAGTCAGACCAATCTCACCGCCCTGCGCGAACTGGCCATGCAGACCGCCGCGGCGCGGGTGGATGCCGACCTCAACCAGCGTTATCGCCAGTTGGGTCGGGAAGCCCCGACCGTGCGCGGCCGTCTGCTGGTAGCAGTGGATGGGGACGAGCAGGCCGAACGCCTGGTGCGCCACGCCTGTCGGGTGGCCGAACGCCGCCACCTACCCTGGAGCCTGGTGCATGTGGATACCGGCGGGGTACGCGATGATGTCGCTCGCGCACACCTGCAGGAGGCCCAGCGGCTGGCTGAACGCCTCGGCGGCGAGGTGGTCAGCCTGCGTGCCGGCGAGGTGGCGAAAACCCTGATCCAGCATGCCTATGAGCGCCAGGCCAGCCTGCTGCTGGTCGGTCGCAGCCGGCAACGCCTGCGCCGCCGCTGGTTCGGCCTGGGAGTTGCCGAACGCCTGTTGCGCCATGCCCAGGGGCTGGAAATCAATGTGCTGGATACCGAGGCCGATCGCGTGCCGCCGACGTCCCGCGCACGCTACCCCGCACGGCTGAGTGACTACGCCCTGGCGCTGTTGGCCACGCTGCTGGCGACGGCGTTGGCCTGGGGCGTGTCGCATATTCTCGAGTTGCCGAATATCTCCTTGGTGCTGCTCGCTGCGGTGTTGCTGGTGGCGGTGCGCACCAGTTTCGGCCCGGCATTGGCCTGTGCCGTCATGTCGTTTCTCACTTACGACTTCCTGTTCATTCCGCCGATTTTCTCGTTCACCATTCACCGTCATGAGGACGTGCTGACCCTGCTGTTCTTCCTGCTGATGGCCGTACTGACCGGTAACCTGGCCGGCCGCCAGCGCCGCCAATTGAAGGCCTTGCGTGAGACCCAGAGTGAAACCGGGGCGCTACTCGACTTGTCCCGCAAACTCACTGCCGCGACAGATCGCCAGGCGGTGCTGACGGCCGCCGGTCAGCAGCTCGCCGTCTGGAATGACATGGATATCTGTCTGCTCGGGCATAGCGGCGATGGCGGCTGGAAGGTCGAGGCGGGTGTCGCGCGGCAGCTCAGCGACGGCGAGCGGGTCGCGGCCGAATGGGCCTGGCAACATGATCAGCCGGCCGGTCTCGGCACGGATACCTTGCCCAGCGGGCGCTGGTGGTGGTGGCCGTTGTCGGGCGAGGATGGCCCGCTGGCACTGCTTGGGGTGAGCCCAAAGAACGAGCAGCCATTACCGGCCGATCGCCGGCGGTTGCTCGCGGCGCTCGGCCAGCCCTTGGCTCAGGCATTGGCCCGCGCGCAGTTGGCGCAAGACCTGGAAGCCGCGCGCTTGCATGGCGAAACCGAGCAACTGCGCAGCGCCTTGCTCGCCTCGGTGTCCCATGACTTGCGCACACCGCTGACGGCCATGCGCGGGGCCATCGACAGTTTGCTGACGCTGGATGGCCAGATTGATCCGGAAGGCCGCCGCGAACTGCTGGAAAGCACCCGTGATGAAGCCGAGCGGCTCGATCGGTATATCCAGAACCTGCTGGACATGACCCGCCTTGGGCATGGTGGTCTCAAGCTTGCGCGCGACTGGGTGGCGCCGGTGGATATAGTCGCCAGCGCGCTGCAGCGCTTGCGCCCGCTGTTGCTGCCATTGGCGGTGGAAACCGAGGTGCCGGCCGAGCTGCCGCTGCTCTATGTGCATGCCGCGTTGATCGAGCAGGCCTTGATCAATGTGTTGGAAAACGCCGCGCGCTTTTCGCCCGTCGGCGGTCGCCTGCGCGTGGCGGTCGAGACCGATGGCGAGACGCTGTACGAGGGGAGGGAGTTGCGCATCGTCGTCAGTGACCAGGGGCCGGGCATTCCCGAGGCGGAGCGGGAGAAGATCTTCGACATGTTCTACACCGCCGCCCGGGGGGATCGCGGCGGGCAGGGTACCGGCCTGGGCTTGGCCATCTGCCAGGGCATGCTCGGCGCCCATGGTGGCCGGGTGACGGTGGGCGAGGGATTGGACGGCCGGGGCGCGAGTCTGACCCTGCACCTACCGTTGCATCCGCAACCGGATTCGGAGGAGGGCCTGTAGGGTGGCATGCCACGCCTGTTCGCCGGGTCGAGTCAGCGCCCGGCAAATTGCTGGGGTGCTATGTCCACCTTACACTCTGCAGTCAGCGCCTATGATCCGAGAGCTTATGACGACCAACCAACCGACCATTCTGGTCATCGACGATGAACCGCAGATTCGCAAGTTCTTGCGCATCAGCCTGGTCGCCCAGGGCTACAAGGTGCTCGAAGCCGGCAATGGCACCGAGGGCTTGGCTCAAGCCGCGCTGGGCAAGCCTGATGTGCTGGTGCTCGACCTCGGTCTGCCGGACATGGACGGCCATAGCGTGCTCAAGGAACTGCGCGAATGGTCGCAGGTGCCGGTGCTGATTCTTTCAGTGCGTGCTGGCGAGGCCGAGAAAGTCCAGGCGCTGGACAGCGGCGCCAACGATTATGTGACCAAACCCTTCGGTATTCAGGAGTTTCTCGCCCGCGTCCGCGCCTTGCTACGCCATGCGCAAGCCGGCGACAGCCCGCAAGTGGTGGTCAACATCGGCCCGTTGAGCGTCGATTTCGCCTATCGCCGGGTCAGCCTGGACGGCGTTGAAATCAGCCTGACGCGCAAGGAGTACGCGGTGCTGGCGCAGTTGGCGCAGCATGCCGGGCGGGTGGTGACCCAGCAGCAGCTTTTGAAGGATATCTGGGGACCCACCCATGTCGAGGACAGCCACTACCTGCGCGTGGTGGTCGGGCATCTGCGACAGAAATTGGCGGATGACCCCGCCAACCCGCGCTTCATCAGCACCGAGGCGGGTGTCGGTTACCGTTTGCGCGAGCGCTGAGCCGTTTCAGTTCTCGGCTTCGTACTTGTCCAGCGTATCGCTGGTGATGATGCGGCCCAGTTGAATCAGTTCCGGAGCCTTGTAGAACTCGAAGAAGCGACAGGCGCGTCTGGGCACGTTGATCAGGATGTCCGGCGGGTAGCCGGCGATCTTGTACTGCGCCAACGAGGTCTGCATCACCTCGAAGCTTTGGTTGACCAGCTCCAGCAGCGACGCCGGGCCGCCGGTGTCGGCCACCCGCGAACCGCTGGCGGACTTCGGTGCTGCCGTCGTCTGTGCGGCGGGCTGTCCGTCGAGCCAGGGGTTGGGGCTGGGCGCGGCGACGGGCAGGGCGACTTCTTCCATCAATAACAGCTCTTCGCCATTGCCTTCGGTTTTGCGCCGGAAGGGCAGGCGCGCACCGAGCGAGTCCATCAGCAGGTCGATACGGCCCTTGATCGCCGGCGGGCGCTCGATGACCGGCAGCTGGTAGTGTTTCTGGTTGGTGGAGTTGAGGTTGACGGCAATGATCAGGTCGCAATGGCTGGAAACCACCGGAACAATCGGCAGCGGATTGAGCAGGCTGCCATCGACCAGCATGCGCTTGCCTTGGATGACTGGCGTGAACAGGCTTGGAATCGCCGCCGAGGCGCGCATGGCCTGATGCAGGCTGCCTTCCTGGAACCAGATTTCCTGCTGGTTGGTCAGGTCGGTGGCGACGGCGGTGTAGGGGATGCGCAGGTCTTCGATATTGATCTCGCCGACTATTTCGCGAATCTTGCCGAAGACCTTCTCGCCGCGAATGGCGCCGAGGCGGAAGCTGACGTCGAGCAGGCGCAACACGTCCAGATAATCCAGGCTCTCGATCCACTCGCGGTATTCTTTCAGCTTGCCGGTGGCGTAAATGCCGCCGATCACCGCGCCCATCGAACAGCCGGCGATACAGGCGATGTCATAGCCGCGTCGCTCCAGCTCTTCGATCGCACCAATGTGTGCATAACCGCGCGCGCCGCCGGATCCCAACACCAAGGCTACTCGTTTGCTCATTGCCGATCCCCCATCAAGCACTGACTTAGACCATACGCGTGCGCTTGGGCTGCGCCAAGGCGCTGCGCTTGAAAACATCGCGCCACCGATTCCCGGGGCGGGGCAGCGGGCAACCCTTGCCTATTGCATCACGCACTGCACTTTTAGCGCTGCGCGGCGTCTCACTGACAGATTAAACTCAGGCTGTTTTCCCTTTTCGAGGAGCGTTATCGATGAAAGCATGGATCTGTTTGCCACTGTTGGTCCTGGCTCTGGCCGGTTGCGCCGGTAAAACGGCATACCGTGATAGCTGCGGCAGCCAGCTGGATAGCGCCTGGCGCGAACTGGATCTGGCCAAGGCCGAGGGTTTCGCCGGTACCGTGAGTTACTCCAAGGCCCTGTCGCTGCTCACCGCCGCCAAGACCCAGCAGCAGTTCGAGGCGTTCGAAGGCTGCGCGGCGAAAGCCAAGAAAGCCCGCTTCTACATCAGCGAGTCGCGCGCCGGGCGCTGATGGTGCTGGCGGGTCCCCTGGTCAGGCTTGCTGCAGGTCGATCAGGGGCGCGGTTTTCTGATAGCGGCTCAGCCGAGCGCTATCGCTGAGCGTATTGCAGTGCTCGCGCTATCGGCTTTTATCGAACAGGGATGCTCTGTCATGTCGAATGCCACTGCGCCGCGTTATCCCTTGGTGCTGGTACCGGGGCTGTTGGGTTTTGTCCGTTTGCTCGGTTATCCCTACTGGTACGGCATCGTCTCGGCGCTGCGGCGGCAGGGTGCCAAGGTCTTTCCGGTGCTGGTGTCATCGGTGCATTCCAGCGAAGTGCGTGGCGAGCAGTTGCTCGAACGTATCGCCAAGGTGATGAAAGACACCGGCGCCGACAAGGTGCACCTGATCGGTCATAGTCAGGGCGCGCTGAGTGCCCGCTATGCCGCTGCGCTGAAGCCGCAGTGGGTGGCCTCGGTGACCTCGGTGGCCGGGCCCAATCACGGCTCGGAGTTGGCCGACTTTCTTCAGCGCCGGGCGCCCCATGACAGCTTGCGCGGGAGACTGTTGGCGATGTTGTTGCGCGGTGTGGCGCGCTGCATGGCCTGGCTGGAAACCGGCTATCAAGGCCCACGCCTGCCTATGGATGTGGACGCCGCGCAGCAGTCACTGAGCACCCAGGGCGTCGCCGTGTTCAATGCGCAGTACCCGCAAGGCTTGCCGGAAACCTGGGGCGGCGAGGGCGCGCACGAGGTGAATGGTGTGCGCTATTATTCCTGGTCCGGCACCTTGCAGGCGGGTATCACCGATCGTGGTGGTAACCGCCTGGATGGGCCGAACGTCGCCTGCCGCCTGTTCGCCCGAACCTTTCGCCGCGAGCCCGGACACTGCGATGGCATGGTCGGGCGCTACAGTTCGCACCTGGGCAAGGTGATTGGCGATGACTTTCCGCTCGATCACTTCGACATCATCAACCAGACCTTCGGCCTGGTCGGCAAGGGTGCCGATCCGGTACGGCTGTTCGTCGAACATGCCCGGCGCCTGCATGACGCAGGGCTGTAGGCGGCGCAATGAACGCTGAGACGCTGCTGGGCGCGCTGCCTGTGTCGCGCTCTGTTGATAAAGCGCTCGGCTGCGGATTCACTCTGCGGTTCTGCAGATTCGATGAGAGGTATCGATGCAACTCGATTTCGCAACCCTGAGCCCGTTGGAGGTTTACCGTTGGCTGGCTTCGACCGTCACGCCACGGCCCATTGCCTGGGTGTCGACCTTGTCGAAGGACGGTGTGAGCAACCTGGCGCCGTTCAGTTTTTTCCAGGTGATCAGCGACGAACCGCCGACCCTGATGGTCAACGTCGGCGCGCGTGACGACGGCAGCCTCAAGGACACCCTGCGTAACGTGCAGGCCACCGGTGAGCTGGTGATCCAGCTGGTTTCGGCCGCCCAGGCCGGGGCGATGAATGCCAGTGCGGCGCACCTGCCCCACGGCGTCAGCGAGTTCGAGCACTGTGGCATCGCCAGCCTTGCGGCCAGCCGGGTCAAGCCGCCGCGGGTAGCCGGCGCGGCGGTGGCGTTCGAGTGTGCGCTGGCCGAGGTGCAGCCCTACCCACGGGATAATCCCAACTGCTACCTGATCTTTGCCCGTGTGCTGTTGGCGCATATCGACGATGGCGTGCTGGATGGGCAGGGCCGGATCGATCCGCACAAGCTCGACCTGATCGGGCGTCTGGGCGGCAGCCGTTACAGCACCACCCGCGATGGTTTCGCCATGCCCCGCCCGAGCTAGGCAAACCCGCAGCACGCGCACTAGCCCACATTTGACGTCGGTGTTTAGTGACTAAAGGTTGCTGGCGCTTTGCCGTTGGCCGGTGCCCCGGTAGCATCGGGCCCTCGAGCAAAAGGGGTGACGAATGTACACGAAACTGAATGCCTGCCTGGATGCGGTGAATCAGGTGCTGCTGGGCAAGGAACCGCAGGTGCGCCTGGCGCTGACCTGCCTGTTGGCGCGCGGGCATCTGCTGATCGAAGACCTGCCGGGTATGGGCAAGACCACCCTCAGCCAAGCGCTGGCCAAGGTGCTGGGCCTGAGCTTCCAGCGTATCCAGTTCACCTCCGACTTGTTGCCCGGCGACATCCTCGGCACCTCGGTGTTCGATAAGGACACCGGGCAGTTCGTCTTCCACCCCGGGCCGATTTTCGCCGAGCTGGTGTTGGCCGATGAGATCAATCGCGCCACACCGAAAAGCCAGAGCGCGCTGCTGGAGGCCATGGAGGAGGGCCAGGTGACCATCGAGGGTGCAACCCGGCCATTGCCGGAGCCCTTCTTCGTGATCGCCACGCAGAATCCGGTCAGCCAGGGCGGCACCTTTGCCTTGCCGGAGTCGCAGCTCGATCGTTTCTTGATGCGCCTGTCCCTCGGCTACCCGGCCAAGGCGGCGGAAAAAGCCCTGTTGCTGGGCGAGGCACGGCGCGAGCTGCTGCCGCGCCTGGCGGCGATTCTCAGCCATGTCGAATTGGCGGCGCTGCAGGCCGAAGTGCCTAAGGTGCGCGCCAGCGATGCCCTGGTGGACTATGTGTTGCGCCTGGTGGAGGCCACCCGCACGCAGCCGCAGTTCGCCTGGGGCCTGTCGCCGCGCGCCAGCTTGGCCCTGCTGGCGGCGGCCCGCGCCTGGGCCTTCCTGGCACAGCGCGAGTATGTGATCCCGGAAGATGTGCAGGCGGTGTTGCCCTCGGTGGTCGGCCACCGCTTGCGTGAGCGCGCCGACCCGGCCGGGCATGGCGGCGGTGCCTTGGTGCAGTGGCTGCTGCGCGAGGTGCCGGCGCTTTGAAAGCGCTGTTCAAGGCCCGCTGGCAGCGCTGGTTGGTACGGCGTATTCCGCCTGCGGCCAGCGTGCAACTGACCCAACGGCGGATTTTCATCATTCCGACCCGTATCGGCGCCGCGTTCGGCCTGGCCTTGGCGCTGATGTTGCTGGCTGCGGTCAACTACCAGAACAGCCTGGCGTACGGCCTGACCTTTATGCTGATCTCGGTCTGTATCGTCGCCATCCTGCATACCTACCGCAACCTGGCGGGGTTGATGCTGCATGCGGCGGGTGGTGCTGCGCTGTTCGTCGGCGAACAGGCGCGTTTTCGCGTGCGGCTGGCCAGCAACGGTCGCGCCCACCAGGCCATCGCCCTCGGTTGGCCGCCGGCCGAACTGCAGGCGCTGGACGTGGCGCAAGCCGGCGTCAGCGAGTGCGAGCTGAGCCTGCCGGCGTTGCGCCGTGGCTGGCTGCGGCCGGGGCGCCTGCGGGTGGAAAGTCGCTTTCCCTTGGGCATCCTGGTGGCTTGGAGCTGGGTCGATCTGGATCAGGCGCTGCTGGTCTATCCACGCCCGCTCGCGGGTGAATTGCCGCTGGCCGCCGGTACCGGCAAGGACGATGAGGAGGACGGCGCGCGCACCCTCGGGCTGGGCGCGGATGACTTTCAGGGCTTGAAAAGCTACCAGCCCGGCGACTCCAAGCGGCGCTTGCACTGGAAGGCCTATTCCCGTGGCCAGGGCTTGCTGGTCAAGGATTTTGCCGCCCTGGCCGGGCGCGAAGTGTGGCTGGACTTCGCCGCTTTGGACGGCGACGTGGAAGCGCGTCTGTCGCTCTTGTGCCATTGGGTCCTGCAACTGTCGGAGCGCCAGCAACCCTTCGCCCTCAGCTTGCCTGGCACGGCGCTGCCGCCCGACAGCGGCGACAACCATCGCGAAGCCTGCCTGCGCGCCTTGGCGCTATTTGGCGAGCCGCCCCTGACACAGCCTTCGGCCGAGCGCAGGGCGGCAGTCGGCAGGGTCTTCGATCGACAGCTGGGGCAGCCATGAGCGCGGCCCAGCCGATCCCACGCATCAGCCTGACCTGGCTGTTGGTGGCTCAGGCGTTGGTGATCATCCCGCACCTGGCGCATTTGCCGTTGTGGATCATCGGCTTGTGGCTGGGCTGTGCGGGTTGGCGCATCCAGATTTTCCGCATGCGTGCGGGTTATCCGGCGACCTGGATCAAGGCCGGGCTGGCGGTCGGCATCGTCGGCGGGGTGCTGCTCTCGCGCGGCAGCCTGATCGGCCTGGACGCCGGGGTGGTGCTGCTGATCGCCGCCTTCATCCTCAAGCTGGTGGAAATGCGCACCCGCCGCGATGCGCTGGTGTTGATCCTGCTGGGTTTTTTCGCGGTAGTGACCGCCTACCTGTTCGATGCCAGCATGCTCGCGGCGCTGTTCAGCCTGTTGCCGGTCACCGCGTTGCTGGCGGCGCTGATCGGCCTGCAACAAAGCGCGTTCGCCATGCGCCCGTGGCCGACCTTGCGCCTGGCGGCTGGCCTGCTCCTGCAAGCGCTGCCGCTGATGCTGTTGCTGTTCGTGTTCTTTCCGCGACTGGGGCCGCTGTGGTCGCTGCCGCTGCCGAGCGACAGAGGTGTCACCGGGCTCTCCGACAGCATGGCGCCAAGCGACATTGCCGAGTTGAGCCGTTCCGATGCGTTGGCTTTTCGCGCCACCTTCGACGGCCCGCTACCGCCGCGTAACCAGCTGTACTGGCGTGCGCTGACCCTGGAGCACTTCGATGGCCGGCGCTGGTCGCTGACCGTCGGCGCTCAGGCCGCCATTGCGCCAGCCTGGGAAAAGCGCGGCGCAGCGTTGAGTTACAGCATCATCATGCAGCCCAGTGCGCGGCCCTGGTTGTTCAGCCTGGATGTGGCGAGCACGGATCTGGAACAGACCCGGCAGATGAACGATTTCCGCCTGGAGCGGAGCCGGCCCGTGCAGCAGGCGCTGTTTTACCGGCTGAGGTCCTGGCCAGAGGCCCTGCGTGAACCGCAAGCCGCCAGCGCTGCATTGCGCCGCGCCTTGCAGTTGCCGGGGCAGGGCGATCCGCGCAGCCGCGCCTGGGCGCTGGAGCTCAAACGCCAATACCCGGAGCCGCAGGCACTGGTTCAGGCATTGCTCAGGCATTTCAACCGCGAACCTTTTGCATACACCTTGCGACCACCGCCGGTGGGCGCCAACAGTATCGATGAGTTCCTGTTTCGCACCCGCAGTGGCTTCTGTGCACACTACGCCGGGGCTATGACGTTCGTCATGCGCGCGGCCGGCATACCGGCACGGGTGGTGACGGGTTACCAGGGCGGCGAGCTGAATGCCGCGGGCAATTACCTGCAGGTGCGGCAGTTCGATGCCCATGCCTGGGTCGAGTACTGGCAACCGGAGCGCGGTTGGATCAGTGTCGACCCGACCTTCCAGGTCGCGCCGGAACGAATCGATCTGGGGCTGGAACAGGCCCTTGCCGAGGAGCAGAGTTTTCTTGAAGGCTCACCGTTGTCGCTGCTGCGTTACCGCAACATTGGTTGGCTGAATCAACTGCGCATGAGCTGGGATAACCTCAATTACGGCTGGCAGCGCTGGGTGCTGAGCTATCAGGGCGAGCAACAGCTGCAGTTGTTGCAGCGCTGGTTCGGCCGTTTGGATGCGCGTGATCTGGTGCTGGCGCTGGTGGGCGGCGGCGGGTTGTTGCTGGGCTTGCTGGCATTGCTGCTGTTCAAGCCCTGGCGGCGTGAGCGGGATGTGCAGCAGCGCCTGTATCAGCGCTTCGAACGGTTGCTCGCGCGGCACGGCTTGTACCGCGCGACCGGCGAGGGCGCGCGGGCCTTTGCCGCGCGTGCGGGGCAGGCGTTGCCGGCGCAGGCCGAGTCGATTCAAGCCTTCGCCGCCGCGTTCGAGGCGCAACGCTATGCCGGTGGCGGCGCGGCGCCGAGCGAGCTGCGAAAACGACTGGCGCAACTGCGCCGTGCCTTGCCCTGGCGCTTGACCCGCGCCGGGCGTTGAACTTGCGACTACTTGGTCACTTGTCGATGGCAAACGACCGATTAAGCTTAAAAACTCTTCACTCAAGGAATTGCGTCATGTCTGGATTTGTCGATGCCTTGATTGCCCAAGTGTTGGCTCAGGAGATCAACCTGCTGGCCTGCCGCGAGCGCCTGGTCGCGCGCACCGATAGCGAGGCCTTGCATGACCTGCGCATTGCCCTGCGGCGCTTGCGCAGCCTGCTGCGGCCGTTGCGCGAGTTGGTCGAGAACGACCCTCTGGAATCGGCTGCCGCCGCACTGGGGCAGCTGAGCAGCCCGTTGCGCGACTCCGAGGTGTTGTTGGTCGAGTTGCAGGCGCATGTCGTACCGAGTGTGTTGGATACGCGCCGCCAGGCACTGGAGGCCGGTTACACGGCTTTGCTGGCCAGCGCCGAGTTGCAGCAATTGTTCCGGGCGCTGGATATCTGGCCGGCGTTTTTCCGTCAGGTTCAGGTGGACGTCGAGTTGCACGGCTTGCCGAAACGCGTGCAGCGTTTTCTCGCCCGGCAGGGGCGCCGTCTTGGCGCCGCATTGCGAGCACCAGGGCACGACCGTCATCGCCTGCGCTTGTTGATCAAGCGCGTGCGCTATGGCGCCGAGGCTTACCCGCAACAGGCGGCGATCTCGGCCCAGATGACCCAGGCGTTGAAGGTGGCGCAATCGGCACTGGGCGATTGGCACGATCACCTGCAATGGCTGGCGCGGGCCGAGCACGAGCCTGATCTGGCGCCGCGGGTGGCGGATTGGCGTCTGGCGCTGGCCGCCGCCGAGCAACGGGCCGATCAGGCACTGTTGCCGTTACTGCATCACTGCCCCGGACGCTGATCGGGTCTGCCCATTTTCCCCGTTCAATTGGCTTAACCGGCACGCTAGAGGTTTACCTCCAGGTGCGGCCTATCGCCTAAAATCGCGGACGCATTTCAGTTCCGAGGCAAGCATGACCTTTTCCGAGTTGCTTAAAGCGGTACGTACCAATCCGCAGTCCGTCGTGGTGCCCGCTGCCTGGGGGCAGGGGCGCGCGGTTTTTGGTGGGGTGGCGGCGATGTTGGTGTACGAAGCCATGCGTGCGCGGGTGCCGGCAGGGCGCCCGGTGCGCTCGTTGGCGATCACCTTTGTCGGGCCATTGGCCGTGGATACGCCGGTGAGTTTCGAGGTCGAGGTGCTGCGCGAAGGCAAGGCGGTCAGCCAGGTGCTCGGGCGTGCCATGCAGAATGGCCAGGTCGTGACCCTGGTGCAGGGCAGCTTCGGCGCCTCGCGTGAGTCGGTGATCAAGGTCATGGCCGAGCCGGCACCGCTGATCAAACCCGCTGAAGAATGCCAGGAGCTGCCCTACATCGCTGGCGTAACCCCGGAATTCACCCGTTACCTGGCCATGCGCTGGGGGCTGGGCGGCATGCCTTTCACCAATAACCCGGCGCGGGAAATGGGCGGCTGGGTACGTTTGCGCGGCGAAAGCGCAGCCGAGGTGGTCGAGGAGTCTCATCTCCTGGCGTTGGTCGATGCCTGGCCGCCGGCGGTGTTGTCGCATCTGAGCGCTCCGGCACCGGGCAGCTCACTGACCTGGACCGTCGAGTTCGTGCAGCCACTATCGAACCTGAGCACTGCCGACTGGTGCCTGTACCGCGCGCAGATCGAGCATGCCCGCGATGGCTACGGCCACATCGCCGCCGGGCTGTGGACGGCGGATGGCGAGTTGCTTGCGATCAGCCGGCAAACCGTGACGGTATTCGGCTAGAGTCCGCTGCCGAGGGCCTGCTTGCCTGGCTCGGAAGCGCACAGGCATCACGCCCCTGAGGGGGGCGAGGTAGGTCAGCAGGAACAAACGGACACACTCTGGATTCGGCCCGCGTTTCTCAGTCGCCGTCGATTTCGGCAGCCGTGACAGGGGCGGGCGGCAGGCGGAAGAACTTCTGCGCGCAGGCGGTGCTGTGGCTGGCCAAGTAGTCTGGGCTTTCATCCCGGTGCAGGGCGAGCTCCTTCAAGACTTCCGTCAGGAAGGCCGGCTCGTTGCGGCCGTTCTTCGGTTTCGGCCGCAGGCTGCGGGGCAGCAGGAAGGGCGCGTCGCTTTCGAGCATCAGTCGGCCGACGGGAATTTCCCGTACCAGGGGATGCAGGTGAGTGCCACGGCGCTCGTCGCAGATCCAGCCCGTGATGCCGATATGCAGGTCCAGATCCAGGTAGTTGAACAGCGCGCGTTTTTCGCCGGTGAAGCAGTGCACCACCGCCGCCGGCAAACGATCACGGAAGTCGCGCAGAATCTCCAGCAGGCGCTGGTCTGCATCGCGCTCATGCAGGAAGACAGGCAGCTGCAGCTCCACGGCCAGCGCCAGTTGCTCTTCCAGGGCTTTTTCCTGTTGCGGGCGGGGTGAGAAATCGCGGTTGAAGTCCAGCCCGCATTCACCGACGGCACGCACCTGTTGCTCATTGAGCAGGGCGCTGAGCTGGCTGGCGCTGGCGCTGTTCCAACTGCTGGCGTCGTGCGGGTGAACGCCGGCGGTGCAGAACAGGCGGTTGCCGGTGTCATCCCATTGGCGGCAGAGCTCAAGGGACTGTTCGCTGCCTTCCAGGCTGGTGCCGGTGAGCACCAGTTGCGCAACGCCCGCGGCATAGGCGCGAGCGAGGACTGCTTCATGCTTCTGCGCAAAGCTGGCGTGGGTCAGATTGACGCCGATGTCGATGAGTTGCATGGTGCTACCTCAAGGCTGAGCGGTGCAGCATAACAGAGCTGTTTGTTTATCTATAAAACCAACAATTACATATAGTTATAGTTTGTTGTTAATGTCGATACATACTAAGGCTGGTATCCGTGGGCGTGCTATGCGAACCTCCGCGCCCCGCGCGCACCTGGAACTTTTTTCGGGCGCAGTGCTCTCAGGCGGTCAGGCTGGCTGCACCTGACCTTCTTCTGGAGACTTGATGACGCGACCGCTGCTGATGCTGTTCTGCCTGCTGGCGCTGTTGCCGTTAACGGCCGCTGCGCGTCTGGCTGGGCCGCCGGAAGGCTGGCAGCACCCGAGCGATGCCCGCGACCTGGGGCAAATTCGCAGCAGCGGGGTATTGCGGGTATTGATCAACCAGAGCCGCAATAGCTCCGGTGAGATCAAGGGCCAGGCGATTGGCGTGGAATATCACCGTCTGCGGGCTTTCGAGCAATACCTCAATCGCAATGCCCGCGATGGCCGCAGCCTGAGCCTGAAAATCATCCCCAAAGCCAAGGACCAGTTGCTCGGCGCGCTGCAGCGTGGCGAGGGCGACCTGGTGGTTCCAGGTGAATTGCTCGATGCGCGCAGCGGTCAGGATGTCAGCCCGAGTGTGGCGATTGGCAATGATGTGCCGCTGGTTCTGGTAGGCCGTCAGGGTAACCGGCGTTACCAGCGTCTGGAGCAATTGGCGGGCCGCAGCCTGGCGCTGCCGGCGGGCAGTGCCGCCGCCGAGGCGCTGCGCGTGGTCAATCAGAAGTTGGCGCTGCGCAAGCTGCCGCCCATCGTGATCGAGTGGGTCGATCCCAGTTTGGCGGTAGAGGACGTGCTGGAGATGGTGCAGGCCGGCATCTTCAGTCTGACGGCGGTGGAGCAGCCAATTGCCGAGCGCTGGCTCAAGGTCATGCCGAAGTTGCGTATCGAACGCCACCTGGTACTGGCCAACGACGGCGATATCAACTGGTTCGTGCGCCGTGATGCACCCATGTTGCGTGCCAGCATCGACCGTTTTCTCAAGACCTATCGCAACCCGACGGATCAGGACGCGGTGTTCCAGCGTGTCTATCGACGCCTCTACAAGGTGCATTACCCGTTGGCGCGCGCGGATCGCCAGCGTCTGGAGAAAGTCCGCCCGGTGTTGCAGCGCTATGCCGTGCAGCACGATTTCGACTGGCTGACCCTGGCCGCGCTGGCCTTCAAGGAGTCGACCATGAACCCGGCGGCACGCGGTGCAGGCGGGGCGACCGGGCTGATGCAGATCACCCCGGCGGCTGCGCGTAGTGTCGGCGTCAGCAATGTACAGGTGCTGGACGGCAACGTGCAGGCCAGCGCCAAGTACTTGGCCATGCTGCGTCGCAGCTTTTTCAGCAGCGCGCAGATCAACGAGCGCGAGCGCATGGCCTTTGTCCTGGCCGCTTACAACCTGGGCCCGCAGCGTGTGCAAGGTTTTCGCGCCGAAGCGCGGCGCCGCGGGCTGAACCCCAATCAGTGGTTCTTCCAGGTCGAGCGGATTGCCATGGAGCAGATCGGCATGGGGGTGGCCAGCTACGTCAACGCAGTCAACAAGTACTACCTGGCCTATGACCGTGAACGCTATACCCTGGAGCCCCGGGGGCGGGTAGCGAGCTCACGTAAATAATCTTATTGTTCGATGATTATTAGCCATAATTTGCGGTTTTAATATCGAAAATATCTTCTAGGCTAGACGTCACCAACACTTCATAAGCAAAGGATCACCGCAATGAATAACCTGATCAAATCCGTGCTCTCTACCCAGGCGGGTTATGGCATTACTCTTCTACGGGTAGTCGCCGGCCTGACCTTCGCCGCCCATGGTGCGCAGAAACTGTTCGGCTGGTTCGGCGGTTACGGCCTGGTGGGCGTCGGCCAATGGATGGAAAGCATCGGTATCACCCCTGGCTACCAGATGGCCCTGCTGGCCGGTAGTGCGGAGTTCTTTGGCGGCCTGGCGTTGGTGGTCGGTTTGTTGGTGCGCCCGGCGGCGATTTCGCTGGTAGTGGCGATGCTGGTGGCGATGTTCACCGTGCATTGGGTCAACGGTTTTTTCATCACCGCCAATGGTTATGAATACGCCATGATCCTGGCGCTGATCAGTGCCGTATTGCTGGTCGAAGGGGCTGGCAAGCTCTCGCTGGATCGCCGCATCGCCAGCTGAAGCTTGAATCATCAGT
The DNA here is from genome assembly GCF_057838565.1 of Pseudomonas sp. KH_027. Taxonomy (NCBI): domain Bacteria; kingdom Pseudomonadati; phylum Pseudomonadota; class Gammaproteobacteria; order Pseudomonadales; family Pseudomonadaceae; genus Pseudomonas; species Pseudomonas sp. KH_027. The sequence goes on along the minus strand of NZ_CM174470.1, from coordinate 2,720,795 downwards.
GACAAACGAAAGCCCGCCTTGTGCGGGCTTTCGACGTTTCAGGGTTTGCCCTGGTTGCGCGTGGCGGCGAGCTGGACGGCGGCATCCAGGCGCAGGCGTTCCTGTTCGTTGAACTGTTCCTCGGCCAGTTGGCGGATGGCTTGATCCTTATCCGCAGGGCTCAGTCCGGGCTCGGCTTCGATCCTGGCCTTGGCGGCACTGTAGCTCGCCACCCGCTGGCCCCAGGCTGCGCGCTGCTGATCCAGCGTTTCCAGGCGCGCGGTGGCCTCAGTGCCCACCAACTGTTGGCGCAGCGCACGGATCTGTTCGGCACTGGCGCCTTGGGCTTGCAGTTGGGCGGTCTGGGTATGCAGTTCATTCTGCAATTGTGGCAGCACGCTGTCCTGCAACTGGGCAGGCAGGCTTGCGCGCAGGCGATCGAGTGCGGCGCCTTTGGCGGCGGCATCCAGGCTGTCGTCACGGCTGATGGCCAGACGCTGCAGGCTGAACTGGTTGTAGGCTTCTTCCTGGGCGAAAAACGCCAGGTGCGCCTCGGGGCTGAACAGCCGCGCACGCAGGGCCTGCACCGAGTCTTCGCGCTGGCGGATCAGGTCGAGGCTGCTCAGTTGCGGCAGGTCGCGCTCCAGCAGCACCAGTTCCCGTTTGTAACTCAGGTACTGCTCGAGCAGGGCCAGGGCTTGGCTCTCGGCGGGCTGTTCGAGCTGGCTGGCGATGTAGCCTTGCAGCCGTTTGACGCTGTCGGGCAAGGACTCCTCACCGACCGAGCTCAAGAAGTAATCGAAGATCCGCCGGATGTCCGTGCTGATCAGCAGGTTGCCGCTGCCATCGACCTGAAAGCTACCGTCGACCTGTGTGCCTTTGAAGGACGGTGGTAGCGGCTGCAGCGTGGCAGGCAACGGTGCCGCGGGAGCCAGGCTTGAGGCAGCCGAGGTTTGGTTGCTGGAGGGATGAACTGCAGCGATGGGGGCTATTGTCGAGGGCGGGGTGGCCGGAATGAGGGTTGGTTGCAGGTAGAGCATCGCCGCAACACAGAGGGCGAACACGACAGGTAGCAGCAACAAGAGTTTCTTCACGGGGTACTACTCATGAATGCGGGGCATGGCCGGCATGCTCAACGAAAAGCCGGGGCCCGGTGGGGCCCCGCTGTCGGTGTTTACAGGCCGACGTTTTTCAGGCGATTGGCCTGCTGGCGGTAAACCGTGACGGGGTCGGTTTCGAACAGGCTGGTCAGGCCAAAGGCCTGATTGACCTCGTCGAGGTGGTTCATCCGGTAGTTATCGCGGATCACCTGGCCCAGGTGCGAGCTGCAACGGCCGACCAGGCCATCGTTGGCGCTGCCGTTGAACGTCAGCGAACTGGCGCCCAATAGCAGGTCACTGGGGTCCAGGATGTTGGTCAGCGGGCTGGTGCCACCCCATGAGTAATAACGTACGCCGTTGACGCTGTAGGCACCTTCGCCGCAGGCCGTGGTCGGGATGCCCTGCGGGAATTTGGCGTTGAATACGGCGGCGCCGGCACTGTTGAGTGATGCCAGCGAACCCAGCGCATTCTGCGGGGTGGTGCTGGAGCTGGCGGACAGGAAGTTGATCAGAGTGCCGAGGCCGTTGACGATCCCGCTCAACAGGACTTCGCCCGCCGAGCCTGGCGGAACCTGGCGAATGAAGTCGGCCGTGGCCGAGCCTTTATGCGGCGCGCCCACACTGGTGGCGGAGGCGATCAGGTCGGGGCGCACGGCAGCGACGTAGCGGATGGTCGGGCCACCATGGCTGTGGCCGATCAGATTGACCTTCGGCTGGCCACTGATGGCGACGATCTCTTCCACCTGGGCCAGCAGTTGTTCGCCGCGCGCTTCGGAGGTATCCAGTTGGCTGACCTCGGTGATGTAGACCTTGGCGCCATCGCTGCGCAGGGCCGAGGGAATGCCGTACCAGTAATCGATGCCGAGGATGCTGTCGAAACCCAGCATGCCATGAGCGAGAACCACGGGGTACTTGGTCTGGGTGTAGCCGGTCGAGCCGAACAAGCCTGCACCGGCTTGGCCTGAAATCAACAGGCCAGACGTGAGGCAGAGGGCGAGCAGGGTCTTATTGTTATTCATGGGTGCTCTCGTAAGGGTGTGAATGAGGCGAAAGACGCAATCCTTGCGAGCCACCACGCCCATCCGCGGGCGCGTACTTCAGCGCAAGGCACAGCGCAGGATTCATGCCATTTCCAGGCATCGGCCCGCAGCCGCTCTGAAACGCACTTAAGCGCAGGAATGTCGGTTTTTCACGGACGTTGCAAGCGCGTTTGCCTGTTACGGGGTGAAACGATGGCGTTGCCGTTCGGTGCTAATGGCCAACGTTCAAGTGGTCGATAGTGGGTGCCGCGGGCACTGTTTTCCGAGGCGAACAAGGCAAATTCGCTGGCCGGCCAATCAAAGGATGGGTTGGCATCCACGGTAAACAGGGGGCAGTGGCGAGCCAGGGTCAGGTGCGGCCGAAACGGCTTGCTATCAAGGCTGAAACTGGCGCGCAGCAACTCCTCGCGTAGCCGCTGGGCCAGTGTCAGCAGTGCGGCCGGGGGTTGCTCGGGGGCAAGGTAGAGCAGGCCATTGCGCCAGCGGCGCAGCACCTGTAACTGCAGTGTGAAGGCCGGTGTCTGCAGGCTGGCGGCAAGCGCTTTGAGTTCGTCCAGACGGCCGCGCGGCTGGCTGCCGAGAAAGGCCAGGGTCAGGTGCAGGTTGCCTGGGGCAACCGGGCGGCCGTCCAGTTGCAGGTCGTCGCGCCAGCTCGCGATGCTGCGGGCCAGCTCAGGTGGGCAGGTGAGGGCAAAGAACAGACGCAGCGGTGGTGTGCTCATGGCGGCTGCTCCGCGAGGGCGTCTTGACAGTATTGCCTGCGTTTCTCTAGGATTCCGCCCCATGCGCCGATTTAAACAGCTACTTGCGGGGCGCCAAGCACCTTTTCACCAAGGTCGCTGATAGAAGTCATTCATCAAGGCTTCGAAATACCGCTAAAGCGCTGGTTCGGTGTCGCCTCTCACCGCTGCCCGGCGAATTGTTGAGGCGGAGACACACCTTATGAACAGCTCTGCAAACTTCAATCCCAAGCCCTTGGTGCGCCTGGCCCCGATTACCTGCGGCTGGGTGCAGCGCAATCCGAAGATTCTGCTCGGCGGCAATCATCAGCCCACCTTGTTGCGTTATCTCGATGGTTGGCCGAAGCGCTGGCAGGGCTCGCGCACCTTCCTGATCCAGTTTGCCCGCGATGACGAGTCGCTGGCGCGTTTTGCCTCCGACCGTTTCGATCTGGCAGTGGTGCAGGCGCCGACTGCCGAGCGTATGCCGGGCGTGGTGCGGGAACTGCTGCGGGTGGCGCGCCAAGGGCTGATTACCCGGCGCTGAGCGGCGGACTTCAGCGGTATTCGATGTCGACGATGTAGCAGGTCTTTTCGCCGGTCGGCGCTTGAACGCGCACCTCGGCATCCAACGCTTTGCCGATCAGGGCGCGGGCCAGCGGCGAGTCGATGCTGATCAGGTCCTGTTTCAGGTCCAGCTCGTCCGGGCCGACGATGCGGTAGCGCGCCTGTTGGCCGTCTTCGTCTTCGACCGTGACCCAGGCGCCGAAATAGACCTTGTTCAGATCGGACGGATGCTCGCCGACCACCTTGAGGTTTTCCAGTCGTTTGCTGAGAAAGCGTACGCGGCTGTCGATCTCGCGCAGCATTTTCTTGCCGTAGATGTATTCGGCGTTCTCCGAACGATCGCCCAGCGCGGCCGCTTCGCTGACGGCCTGGGTGACTTGCGGGCGACGCACATGCCAGAGTTCGTGCAGCTCGGCGCGCATCCGGGCTTCGCCTTCGGGGGTGATCAGCGGGGTGCCAGCGCTGCGCGGTGGGCGGTAACGGCTCATGGTGTTCCAGTGCTGAGAAGGGGGATCGAGTTTAACAAGCTCAGCCCTCGCGCAGTACGGTGAGTGGGCTGGCGTTCAGCGCACGCCGGGTGCCCAGTACGCCGGCGCCGCCTACCAGTAGGGCGCCCAGCAATGGCAGCAGCAACAGCGAGGGGTGCGGCTGCCAGGCCATGTCGAAGGCAAAGCGGTAGAGCAGAAAACTCACCAGCTCGCAGCCCAGTGCCGCCAGCACGCCGCTGGCGGCGCCAAGCATGCCGAATTCGGCCCGTCGCGCCCTGATCAACAGCCCGCGTTCGGCTCCCAGAGCCCGCAATAACGCGCCTTGGCGAATCCGTTCATCCAGCGTCGCCTGCAGGCCGGCGAAGAGCACCGCCAGGCCGGCGGCCAGCACGAAGAGCAGGACATATTCCACCGCCAAGGTGACCTGGGCGAGGATGCTGCGCAGTTGCGCCAACAGGGCTTCGACCTGCAGCAGGGTCACGGCGGGGAACGCGCGGGCCAGTTCCACCAGTTGCCGTTCCTGCTGCGGCGGCAGGTAGAAGCTGGTCAGGTAGGTGACAGGCAGGTCTTGCAGGGTGCCGGGTTCGAAGACCATGTAGAAATTGGGTTGGAAGCTGTCCCAGTCGACCTCGCGCAGGCTGGTGACTCGGGCATCCCGGTCGAGCCCGCCGACGCTGAAACTCAGCAGGTCGCCGAGTTTCAATTGCAGGCTTTCGGCCAGCTTGGTTTCGACCGAGACGCCGGGTAACGCATCGCTGGCGTTCGCGTTGCTCCACCAGGCGCCTGCGCTCAGGCTATTGCCTTCGGGCAATTCGGCAGCCCAGGTCAGGCTGAGGTCGCGGCGGATGGCGCGATCGCCGGTCGAGTCCTTGCTCACCACCTGTTTCACCGGTTCGCCGTTGATGGCTACCAGGCGGCCTGGCACCACCGGATACAGCGGTGCGGGATGTGGCGAGAGTGTTGCCAGGCGGGCGGCGAAGGCGTCCTTTTCGGCGGGCAGCACATTCAGGGCGAAATGGTTGGGTGCATTGTGTGGCAGTTGATTTTGCCAGCTATCGAGCAGTTCGCCGCGCAGCAGCGCGATCAGCCCCATGACCAGCAGGATCATGCCGAAGGCCAGCGCTTGGCCTGCGGCGGCCAGTGGATGGCGCAGCAATTGGCCGAGGCCCAGGCGCCAGGGCAGGGGGGCGCGAGCCAGCAAACGCCGCAGGCCCTGCAGGGCGAACACCAGCAAGCCGGCGAGCAGCAGTGCGGCAAGCAGACCGCCGCCGAGCAGGGCCAGGGTCAGTTTCAGATCGAGGCTCAGACGCCACATGATCAGACTGAGCGCCAGCAGGGCGGCACCGTAGATCAGCCAAGAGCTCGGCGGCACCGGCAGCAGGTCGCGGCGCAGTACCCGCAACGGCGGCACGCGGCCAAGGGCGGCCAATGGCGGCAACGCAAAGCCTGCCAAGGCCACCAGGCCCGTGGCGATCCCGGCCAAGGCCGGGAACAGGTCACCGGCCGGGACTTCGGCGGGCAGCAGGCCCTGCAATAAATAGAACAACCCCTGTTGCGCCAGCCAGCCCAGCAGGGCGCCGACGCCGCTGGCGGCCAAGCCGAGTATGGCCAGTTGCAGGCTATAGAGACCCAAGGCTTCGCGCCGCGACAGGCCCAGGCAGCGCAGCAGGGCACTGGCGTCAAAGCGTCGGGCGGCGAAACGTGCCGCACAGAGCGCCACCGCGACACCGGCGAGCAGCACGGCGGCCAGGCTGGCAAGGTTCAGGTAACGCTCGGCGCGGCCGAGTGCGCCGCCGATCTGCCGATTGCCATCGCGCGCATCCTCGAGTTTCTGGTGGGCGGCGAGGGCGGGCTTGATTGCCTGGCGATAGCTGGCGAGCGCTTCGGCACTGCCGCGCCACAGTTCGCGGTAACGCACGCGGCTGCCGGGTTGGACGATGCCGGTGGCGGCCAAGTCGTCGAGGTTCATCAGCAGCCTGGGTGTCAGGCTATAGAAGTCGCCAGCGCGGTCAGGCTCATAGGTCAGCACCCGGGACAGTCGCAAGGTTTTGCTGCCGACCTCGACGCTGTCGCCGATCTCCAGGTTGAGGGCGGCCAGCAGGCGTGACTCGACCCAGGCTTCGCCCGCGCCAGGGCCGCCACCGGCGGTTTCCGTCTGAAAGGGCGCGGCGGCGCTTTTCAGCTCGCCGCGCAACGGGTAGGCGCTGTCGGCGGCCTTGACGCTGGCCAGTTGGATGGCCGCATCGGTGGCGATCACGCTGGAAAACTCCACCACCTGTGCGTGTTGCAGGCCCAGCTGTTTGCCCGCAGTGATTTGTTCCGGGCTGGCCGGCGAGCTGCCGCTGAGCAGCAGGTCCGCGCCGAGGAATTCGGTGGCGCGCAGCAGCATGGCGCCGTTCAAGCGGGCGCTGAAATAGCCAATGGCGGTGCTGGCGGCGACGGCCACCAGCAGGGCGAAGAACAACACGCGCAGTTCGCCGGAGCGGGCATCGCGCCGCAACTGGCGCACGGCCATGGCTAGCAGGCGAGCAAAAGGCAGGCGTGCCATCAGGGCTCCACGCGGTCGACAAGATGACCGCCTTCGAGGCGAATCAGGCGTTTGCAGCGATGGGCCAGACGCTCGTCGTGGGTGACCAGCACCAGGGTGGCGCCGCGCTCCTGGTTCAGTTCGAACAACAGGTCGCTGATGCGCTCGCCAGTGTGGCTGTCGAGGTTGCCGGTGGGTTCGTCGGCAAACAGCACATCGGGTTCGGCGGCGAAGGCGCGGGCGATCGCCACGCGTTGCTGTTCGCCACCGGAGAGCTGGCGCGGCGAGTGGCTCAGGCGCTGGCCGAGACCTACCCGTTCGAGCAAGTTGCGCGCCCGCTCGCGGGCATCCCGGCGACCTTCCAGCTCCAGTGGCAGCATGACGTTTTCCAGTGCGTTGAGACTGTCGAGCAACTGAAAGGATTGGAAGACAAAGCCCACATGCTCCGCACGCACGCGTGCGCGCTGGTCTTCGTTCAGTGTGCCCAGGCTGCGCCCGGCCAGAATCACCTCGCCGGCGCTGGGCAGGTCGAGGCCGGCAAGCAGACCGAGCAGAGTCGATTTGCCCGAGCCGGAAGTGCCGACAACGGCCAGGCTGTCGCCGCGCATGAGATCGAGCGAGAGATCGTGCAGGATGGTCAAATCGCCTTCCGCGCTGGGAACCACTTTGCTAAGGTTCCGCGCAGAGAGAATGCTTGCGCTCATGGAGAGTCCGATGCGTACGTGGTGGTTGAGTAGTGCCCTGATGCTGTTGCTGTGGGCTCAAGGGGCTGCGGCGGGCACCGTGCTGGTCGTTGGCGATAGTATCAGCGCCGCTTTGGGCCTGGAAACAAGCCAGGGCTGGGTCGCCTTGATGCAAAAGCGTCTGAGCGAGGATGGATTCGAGCAGAAAGTGGTGAATGCTTCGATCAGTGGCGACACCAGTGCAGGTGGCTTGGCGCGCCTGCCGGCGCTGCTTGCAGAGCATCGGCCGAGCGTGGTGATCATCGAGTTGGGTGGCAATGATGGGTTGCGTGGCCAGCCGCCAGCGCAATTGCAACAGAATCTTGCGGCGATGATTAATGATGCCCGTGCCCAAGGGGCTCAGGTGCTGCTGCTGGGCATGCGGCTGCCGCCCAATTACGGCGAACGCTACAACAAGGCGTTTGCTCAGGTCTTCACCACCCTGGCCGAGGAAAAACAGGTGCCGCTGGTGCCGTTTTTCCTTGAAGGGGTAGGGGGCGTGCCGGAGCTGATGCAGGGCGATGGCATTCATCCTGCGGCCGCTGCCCAGCCACGCTTGTTGGATAATCTCTGGCCGGTCCTGAAACCACTGCTCTGAGGCTTTTCCGCGCGCCGCCTTTCAGCTAAGGTGGCGGCCCCGCTCAGGAGCCCTCGATGCCGCGTCCCGCCTGGTCTTTGCATGCCTATCAACTGATCGAGCCAGACGAGCAGCTTGACCTGTTCGCCTGCCGCGAAGTGCGCCTGCATCTGGTTGCCCGTCAGCTTGAATTGAGCGGTTTTGCCGATCGCACCCTGTGTGGCGGTTTGCTGCCAGCGCAGCCGCGCTGGCTGGACGTGGAGAAGCCGATGCTGCGTGATAAGCGCCTGTGTTCGGCCTGTTATGCCACCCTGCAGGCGCAGCGTGGCGGTGATCGGCCAATGTGGCCGGGCGTCTGAGCCCTCCCAGCAACCGATGTGCACGTGTACAATCGCGTTTTTTCCAATCAGCTGAATTTCACCAAGGATTTCCGGATGTTGTCGCGCGCTCCTGCCGTCGCCCGTTCCCTGTCGCTCGCCGCGCTGTTTTCGGTGGGCCCGGTCGCAGCCTTGGAGCTGCCTTTGCCGCCACCCGGCGAAGATATCGTCGGCCAGGTCCAGGTGATCAAGGCCAAGTACGAAGATACCTTTGCCGATATCGGCGTGGCTAACGACCTGGGCTACCTGGAAATGGTCGCGGCCAACCCGGGCGTCGACCCCTGGCTGCCGGGCGAGGGCACTGAGATCGTCTTGCCGACGCGTTTCGTGCTGCCGCCGGGCCCGCGCGAAGGCATCGTCATCAACCTGGCGGAATACCGGTTGTACTACTTCCCGAAGGGGCAGAACGTCGTACACACCTATCCCTTGGGGATTGGCCGTGAAGGTTGGGGTTCGCCCATCGCGGCGACCACTATCACAGCCAAAACAGCGAATCCGGCGTGGTACCCGCCCAAGTCGATTCGCGAAGAGCATGCGGCCGATGGCGACCCGCTGCCGACCGTGGTGCCGCCAGGTCCGGACAACCCGCTGGGGCCGTTCAAGTTCACCCTCGGCGTACCGGGTTACCTGATCCATGGTTCGAACAAGAAGTTCGGTATCGGCATGCGTGTCAGTCACGGCTGCTTCCGTATGCTGAACCAGAATGTGCTGGAGCTTTCCAGCATGGCGCCGGTGGGCACCAAGGTGCGCATCCTCAACGACCCCTACAAGTTTGGTGCCAGCGGCGGCAAGGTCTATCTCGAGGCGCACACGCCGCTGGACGATAACGGCGTGCCGTCGGTGGTCGACAAGCACACTGCGGTGATCAATGCCTTGCTCAAGCGCGATGATCTATCCAGCAACCTGCATTTGAACTGGGAAGTGGTGCGCGAGGTGGTGGCTGCCGAAGATGGCCTGCCAGTGGAAATCGCCGAGCCGAGCCCGGCAGTGGCGAGCAATCCGCTCGACGCTATCTGATAACGGCTGTTCAAAGCCCGCTGCGTGGTGACGCGCAGCGGGCTTTTTATTGCGCCTTACTTGCTTGGCTCTGGCAAAATCCAGGCAAAAAAAAGCCGGCCCATGAATGGACCGGCTTATATAGTCTCGGAAGACTATTACTTGCGGCTGGCTTTTTCCAGCATACGCAGAGCGCGCTCGTTGGCTTCGTCAGCAGTTTGCTGAGCCTTCTGAGCAGCGGCCAGAGCTTCGTCAGCCTTGCGGTAGGCTTCATCAGCGCGAGCCTGAGCACGTGCTGCTGCGTCTTCAGTTGCAGTCAGACGGGCTTCAGTTTCTTTGGATACGCTGCTGCAACCGGTAGCCAGAATTGCGGCCAATGCCAGAGCAGAGAATTTCAGAGCGTTGTTCATTGTGTTCCCCTTAAGGTGGACTTTTCCATAAAGCAATTCCCCGAGCTCGAGGAATTAGCCGGTCTACATACTACTCATTACTTGTAGTAAGTAAACTGACAGAGCGCCAGCACGACACTTTTTTTCAGCCAGTTGAGTGTTTGTTAAGCAACTCGCAATGTCTTTGTATAAAAAATATCCAACTATGCTCAGGGTTTGCTGAAACATGCCTGTCATGCATGTGGCAAGCCGCTGACCCGCGATGAGGTTGCGCTTGGCTGCCCTGGAGGGTAACTACGCACAACTTTATCGGCCCGTCATCCTGCTCCGTCTCATTTACGACATTAATGCCAACTGAGCGGGTTTGCTTAGTGTCGAGCAGTGACTGGCAATATGCTGGCCTGATAAGCTCGGCCGCTTAGGCTTACAGCAGTGAGCGTGTCATCAGACATCAAGGACGTCTACATGTCGAAGATTGTTAAGTGGGGCCTGCTCTCGGCGTTGGCGATTGCCGTGTTGATCAAGCTGTCGCTCTGGTTGTCGGTGCGCTCGATCATGGACGATGCCATCGCGCAGTTGTCGCCGATTATGGACGTCAGCTATGGCGGCATCACGTCTTCCTTCGATGGCCGTGTTGGTCTGGAGAAGGTCATTGTGCGCGCGCCAGCCCTGGGCGATAGCGTGCGTGTAGAGCACGCGGAGCTGAAGTTCAATGGCCTCGGTGAGCTGCTGCGGTTCAAGGAGCGCCTGGCCGAAGGCAAGTTCCCGGAGCAGATGGCCGTCAGCCTCAAAGGTCTGGCGCTGGATGTTCATGGTCCCTTCATGCAACAACTGTATGACGCCCCGGCGGAGCGCAGCCTGTTCACCGCAATGAGTGAGGTGGCGTGCGGCAAGGTGCGCAACATCGGTACTGTCGAGTTGCTGGATATGGGCTATCGCACCTTTGAAACCGATGCGCAGTTTTCCTATCTGTTCCAGCCGGGTGCGCAGAAACTGACCTTTAACCTGACCTCCGACACCCGCGAGATGGGTGAGGTACGTCTGGGCTTGTCGTTGGCCAATATGTCGGAAAAGCCCGGCGACCTGCGGGTCAATCCACCTAAGGTGGCGCTGGTAACGGTCGAACTGAATGACAACCAGTATCAGCGCAAGGTGCAGGAATACTGTGCGGGCAAGCTTGGGCAGAGCACGGAGGTCTATCTGAAAACGGCGGTCGAGCAGTTTGATCGAGTGTTGCGCAGCCAGCGTATCGCTCTCGATCAGCCAGTGCTCGCGGCCTATGAACGCTACCTGAAAGACCCGCAGTCGTTGCGCCTGGAGCTCAATCCGACTGAAGGCATGACCTGGGACGGTTTGCAGTTCTTCGAGGCGAAGGATGTATTGGCTATGCTACGTCCAAGCCTGCTGATCAATCAGCAGTTGGTAGCGCCGCTGGGGTTCGCCTGGGTTGATCCGGGTGCAGTCAAGGAGGCGCAGGGCAACGAGGTGGTAGTCGCAGAAAAAGTTGAGTCCGCGGGTGCTGCGCCGCAATATGAGTTCGTCAACGTAGCCAGCTTGCAGGATTATTCCGGTAAGCGTTTGCAGTTCATCACCCATGAGGGCACCTACTATCAGGGTGTGCTGCGCAAGGTGGAGAACGGCAAGGCGTTCCTCAGTGTCCAGTTTGGCGCGGGGTCGGCGGAGATGTTTCTTCGCTTGGAAAAGATCGATAAGGTAAGGGTCATGTTTTAAGACCCGCTGAGGAGTTGTGATGAGCGAGGCGTTGTCTATCAACCATGACCAGGCCGGTCATCAATTCGAGACCACTGTGGATGGTGATCGTGCTTACCTGGCCTATATGGACCTGGGTAAGCAAACGCTGGATATCTATCGGACTTTTGTGCCCAACTCCTTACGTGGCCGTGGCATCGCTGCGGCCTTGACCGAGCGGGCTCTGGAGTACGCCGAAGGCATGGGTTATACGGTGATTCCCTCCTGCTCCTATGTCGAGCGCTACATGGAGCGTCGCCAGCGGCACGTGGCGAAGAGCTGAAAGGTTCGAAGCAGAGACACAAAAACGCCGGGCATTGCCCGGCGTTTTTGTGTCTGCGGGTATCAGCCGCGCTGGCGCTTGGGCAGTACGTCCTTGAGCTTGGCGTGCATGCCGCGCAAGGTTTTCTCGGTGCTGTCCCAATCGATGCAGGCGTCGGTGATGGAGACGCCGTACTTGAGTTCGCGCAGATCCTTCGGAATCGACTGGCTGCCCCAGCCGAGGTGGCTTTCGACCATCAGGCCGACGATCGACTGGTTGCCTTCGAGGATCTGATTGGCGACGTTCTCCATCACCAATGGCTGTAGGGCCGGATCCTTGTTGGAGTTGGCGTGGCTGCAATCGACCATGATGTTCGGACGGATACCGGCTTTGTTCAGCTCCTGCTCGCAGATGGCGACGCTGACCGAATCGTAGTTCGGCTTGCCGTTGCCGCCGCGCAAAACCACGTGACCGTAGGCGTTGCCCTTGGTGGTGACGATGGACACGCCGCCTTCCTGGTTGATGCCGAGGAAGCGATGCGGGCTGGACACCGATTGCAGGGCGTTGATTGCAACCGTCAGGCCGCCATCGGTGCCGTTTTTGAAGCCGACGGCCGAAGACAGGCCGGAAGCCATCTCGCGATGGGTCTGGGATTCGGTGGTGCGGGCGCCAATCGCCGACCAGCTGATCAAGTCCTGCAGATACTGTGGCGAGATCGGGTCGAGCGCTTCGGTGGCGGTCGGCAGGCCCATTTCGGCGAGGTCGTGCAGCAATTGACGGCCAATGTGCAGGCCATCCTGGATCTTGAACGAGTCATCCAGGTACGGATCGTTGATCAGCCCCTTCCAGCCGACGGTGGTACGCGGTTTTTCGAAATACACGCGCATCACCAGGTACAGGCTGTCGGACACTTCGGCTGCCAGCACCTTCAGGCGCTCGGCATATTCGTGAGCGGCCTTGATGTCATGGATCGAGCAGGGGCCCACCACCACGAACAGGCGATGGTCTTTGCCATCGAGGATATTGCGGATCACCTCGCGGCCCTGCACCACGGTGCGCAGAGCAGCGTCAGTGAGCGGGATTTCGCGCTTGAGCTGATCCGGAGTGATCAGGGTTTCGTTGGAGGCAACGTTAAGGTCGTCGATCGGTAAATCAGCCATCGTGCTACTCGTCAGGTCACAGTTGGTCAAGTCACGGGTGCCAGCCGCCAGCCATCCCCACGCGACGCAACTCAGCAATGAGCGCAACGGGAGCGGGGAACGGAACCTTAGCGCGTAAGAGGCCGCCTAGACAATGGGGCCAGGCTGCTTTAATAGGGGGCGGGCCTAGTTCTGGCTGGCACTGGAGAAGGCGGCGGCATGTTGCGCGACCCACTCACGGGCAACGGCTTCGACGGGTAAAAGCTCGCCCAACTCCTGTTCGCGCTGGTGGCGGTAATGCTCGATTTGGCACACTTGCTCGACCATGCGGGCGCGAAACAGCGTGTCTTCGTCGATGAAGGCGATGCCGACCAGGTAGTCCGTGGCTTGTTTGCGGCACCAGGCGACGACGCCAGGGTAGCGGGCTTGTTCCCCGAGCAGCGGGATGCGCAGTTCCACCGCGGTGCCGCGGCGAAAGCCTTTGCTGGAGTTGCATGCGACCCCGCCCAGGCTGATATTGTGCAGCCGCTGCCGGGGCAGGAAGGCGTGTTTTCGTAGAACCAGCTCCACTGGCATGTCGCTGGGGTGACGCAGAAAATGTCGCATGAATACCGACTCCGAATGCTGGCAAATGGACATCGCTGTGAACAGTATAGTGGCTCAATTGGAATTGACGGATTTCGATGCGGATCGACGGTTGCTCGATCTGTGCGGAACCTCTCTACTGATCTTTACCAGCATCGGCTGTGCCAGTTGCCGCTGGGCTCGCTGCGAGCTGCCGAAATTGGCCTTGCCGATCGATCGGCTGTGCTGGATAGATGCCAGCGAGAATGGGGGCCTGGTCGAGCGCTATGAGGTATTTCACCTGCCGGCTCTGTTCATGGTGCGCGATGGTCAGTTTTTCGGCGCCCTGCAGTCGCGCCTGAGTACCGTTGATTTAGTTAATGTCCTGGGCGTGGCTCTGGCTCGCCCGGCAGAGGAGCTTCCTTGATGTCTGAGATCAAACGCCCACGTATCGGCATTATCGGCACCGGTGCCATTGGTGGGTTTTATGGTTTGATGCTGGCGCGCGCGGGCTTTGATGTGCATTTCCTGCTGCGCAGCGAGTTTGCCGCGGTCGCCGAGCATGGGTTGCAGCTCAACAGTGCCGTGCACGGAGCGCTTAGTTTGCAGTCGGTGCAGGCCTATCGCTCTGCAGCCGATATGCCCGCTTGCGATTGGCTGCTGGTCGGGGCGAAAAGTACCAGCAATGTAGCCTTGGCGCCGCTGATCGAGCAGGCCGCAGCGCCGGGAGCCAAGGTGGTATTGCTGCAGAATGGCCTGGGCGTGGAGGAGGCTTTGCGCCCTTTGTTGCCTGACACGCTGCATTTGCTCGGCGGGCTCTGCTACATCTGTGTTCATCGTGCTGCTCCTGGCGTGATTGAACATCAGGCGTTGGGCGGGGTGAATCTGGGTTATCACTCGGGGCCTGCGATTGATCAGGCGCAGCGGCAAGGGATTGTGGAAGAGGGCGTTGGCTTCTTCAAAGCGGCCGGGCTGGACTCCACGGGCATGCCCAATCTGGAGCAGGCACGCTGGCAAAAACTGGTTTGGAATGTGCCTTACAACGGTTTGTCCGTGCTGTTGAATGCCGGTACCACGGCCTTGATGGCCAACGCCGATAGCCGTGACCTGATCCTCGCGATCATGCAGGAAGTGGTGCAAGGCGCCGCGGCATGTGGCCATCAATTGCCGGAAGGTTTTGCCGGCAAGTTGCTCGCCGCCACTGACCGCATGCAGGATTACCTGCCGAGCATGTACCACGATTACGTGCAGCGTCGGCCGCTGGAGTTGCAGGCTATCTATGCCGCGCCTTTGGCCGCAGCCGAGCAGGCCGGTTGCGAGTTGCCGCGAATCCAGGCTTTGTCTCAGGCACTGGGATTTATCGATGCACGCAACCTGAGTTGAGGTCGATATGAGCAAAGGGCTGGGCGACAAGTTGGTCATGGCGATTTCCTCGCGGGCGTTGTTCGACCTGCGCGAGAGTCATCGCATCTATGAGACCGAGGGGGTCGCGGCTTACCGCCAGTATCAGATCGAGCATGAGGAAGAAATCCTCGCGCCTGGCGATGCCTATCCGCTGGTGGAGAAGCTGCTCGCGCTGAACAGCGCGCTGGGCCAGCAGCGGGTGGAGGTGATTCTGGTCTCGCGCAACAGCGCCGACACCGGCCTGCGTGCGTTCAATTCGATTCAGCATTACGGCCTCGGCATTTCCCGCGCGGCCTTCGTTGGCGGGCGCAGCCCCGATCCCTACCTGGCGGCGTTCGGCTGCCACTTGTTTCTCTCGACCCACGCGGACGATGTGCGCAGCGCCCTCAAGGCCGGCTTCGGCGCCGCCACTATCCTTTCCGGTGGTGCGCGGCGGGCGGCGAGCACGGAGTTGCGCATCGCCTTCGACGGCGATGCGGTGCTGTTTTCCGATGAGTCCGAGCGGGTTTATCAGCAAGCGGGCCTGGCGGCCTTTCAGACCCACGAGCGCGAGTCGGCGCGGGAGTTGCTCGGGGGCGGGCCGTTCAAGCCGTTTCTGGCGGCGTTGCATCGCCTGCAGCAGGAGTTTCCGGAGGAGGCCTGTCCGATTCGTACCGCTTTGGTGACGGCGCGTTCGGCACCGGCCCATGAGCGGGTCATCCGCACCTTGCGCGAGTGGAATATCCGTCTCGATGAGTCCTACTTTCTTGGCGGGTTGGAAAAAGCGGCGATTCTGGAAACCTTCGGTGCCGATGTGTTTTTCGACGATCAGGCCGGCCATTGCGAAAAGGCCCGGGAAGTGGTTGCCACCGGCCATGTACCGCATGGCATCAGCAACGAGCCGCAGTTATAAGCGCGTTGTGATGGGCGATAGGCCGTTATCGATGCCTAACGCCAATGAAAATCTGAATCAATCTGAATTATTCGTCTCGGATGGCTGCATCCCCCTCGACTTGCGGTTAGCGCTGCTAAGCTCAAGCAAGGCCCGTACGCAGGCAGTTGAGGAGGCCGCATGGTTCGCTCGATTCTTTACGCTACCGATCTCGGTCTATATGCCCCCTACGTCTTGCAGCATGCCTTGGCATTGGCACGCGCCTTTCATGCTGAGCTCTATGTGGTACATGCGGTAGAGCCTATGGGCTTGTTCGCCGAGTCTGTGTTGCAGACTTATCTGGATGAAGAGCTGCTCAAGGATATGCGCAACAATGGCCTCAGTACCGTCATGGCTAGCATCGAGCAACGGGTGTTCGAAGGCTTTCGCGAGGAGTTGGGCGAGGCTCAGCAAGACATGGCGCTGATCCGCGCGGTGCGGGTGGTGCAAGGTGACCCACCGCTGGTGATTCTCGACGAGGCGCAGAAGTTTGCCGTGGATATGCTGGTCGTCGGCAGCCATAGCCATGGTGCGGCCCAGGGCACCCCGCTGGGGCGCACGGCCGTGCGCTTGGTGCAGCTATCCGAAGTGCCGGTTTATCTGGTGCCGATGTTGCAGCACCGCGCTCGTGGCGAGTAGCGAGGCGTCTGTTAGACGAGCGGCGTGCAAGAGTGAAAAAATCGTCTAGCTTTATTCTTCTAAGCACTAATATGGTTATATAACGACGCTGGCGTCCGAGGCGCCGTCTATTTGCTTTGAGGGATATTTATGAAGCTCCAGCAACTGCGCTACATCTGGGAAGTGGCGCACCACGATCTGAACGTTTCTGCCACGGCACAAAGCCTGTATACCTCGCAGCCTGGGATCAGCAAGCAGATCCGCCTGCTGGAAGATGAGTTGGGTGTCGAAGTGTTTGCCCGCAGTGGCAAGCACCTGACGCGCGTGACGCCGGCTGGCGAGCGGATCATCACCACGGCTGGGGAAATTCTGCGCAAGGTCGAGAGCATCAAGCAGATCGCTCAAGAGTTTTCCAATGAGAAGAAGGGCACGCTGTCCATCGCTACCACGCACACACAGGCCCGTTATGCCCTGCCGCCGGTGATCAGCAGTTTTATCAAACAATACCCGGATGTCGCCTTGCACATGCACCAGGGCACGCCGATGCAAATCGCCGAAATGGCCGCCGACGGCACCGTCGATTTCGCCATTGCCACCGAAGGGCTGGAGTTGTTCAACGATCTGGTGATGATGCCTTGCTACCGTTGGAACCGCTGCGTCGTGGTGCCCCAGGGGCATCCGCTGAGCAAGTTGCCGAAGCTGACACTGGAAGCCTTGGCCGAATACCCGATCGTGACCTATGTGTTCGGCTTTACCGGGCGCTCCAAGCTCGACGAAGCCTTCAGTCACCGCGGCTTGACCCCCAAGGTGGTATTTACCGCGGCCGATGCCGACGTGATCAAAACCTATGTGCGCCTGGGCTTGGGGGTTGGCATCGTGGCCAAGATGGCCGTGGACGCCAAGCTCGACCCGGATCTGGTGGTGCTGGATGCCAGCGACCTGTTCGAGGCCAGTGTGACCAAGATCGGTTTCCGTCGCGGTACGTTCCTGCGTGGCTTCATGTGCGACTTCATCGAGAAGTTCGCCCCGCACCTGACCCGTGAAGTGATGGCCAAGGCTGTGCAGTGCCACAACAAATCCGAGCTGGAAGAGTTGTTCCATGGCGTGGAGTTACCCATCCACTGAGTCTGGCCACTGAGTTGGCTCGAGTAACAAAAAGCCCGGTCAAGTGCCGGGCTTTGTTGTCTGGCGAAGTGTGCCAGTGCTTATTTCTTCGCGATCAGGTTGCCGGCGTGCAGCCCGCATTCCTTCTGCGTCGCCTCTTCCCACCACCAGCGGCCTTCGCGCTCGTGCTGATTGGGCAGTACCGGGCGCGTGCAGGGCTCGCAGCCGATGCTGATGAAGCCGCGCTCGTGCAGGCTGTTGTACGGCAGCTCGAGCATGCGGATATAGCCCCAGACTTCATCGCTGGTCATGTTCGCCAGCGGATTGAACTTGTACAGCGGTTTGTCCGGGGTGGAGAAGGCGCCGTCGACTTCCAGCACCGCCACCTGGCTGCGGGTGCCGGGGCTCTGGTCGCGGCGTTGACCGGTGGCCCAGGCGCTGACAGTGCTGAGCTTGCGCTTGAGCGGCTCGATCTTACGGATGCCACAGCATTCGCCATGACCGTCCTTGTAGAAGCTGAACAGGCCCTTTTCCTTGACCATGGGCTCCAGCAGGCGTGGATCGGGCGAGACCAGCTCGATGGCAATGCCGTAGTGCTCACGCACCTGTTCGATAAACCGGTAGGTCTCGGGGTGCAGGCGACCGGTGTCGAGGCTGAAGACCTTGACGTTTTTGTTCAACTTCCAGGCCATGTCCACCAGCACCACGTCCTCGGCGCCGCTGAACGAAATCCACAGCTCATCGGCAAAATGCGCGAAGGCGAGTTTGAGAATCTCCTGGGGGGATTTGCTGGCATAAGTCTCGGCCAGTTCGGCGACGTCGAAGGGGGTGCTCATCAGGCAGGCTTCCTAGTTTTAATGGCGCTGAACGCTCTGTGCTGCCGATGGTAACAAAAAGCCGTCGCGCGCCTAAATAAGCAAGTGCCTGCATCCGCTCATGTCTGGGCATAACCGCGCGTTGCGCGGCGCCGGGCGAGCCGCTAGAGTGCCGCCTTCTTTCAAATCCTCTCTAGGAGTGTCCCGTGGAAATCGCCTGTCTCGACCTGGAAGGTGTGTTGGTGCCGGAAATCTGGATCGCATTCGCGGAAAAAACCGGAATCGACGCGCTAAAGGCCACCACCCGGGATATTCCGGACTACGACGTGTTGATGCAGCAGCGTCTGCGCATTCTGGATGAGCACGGCCTGAAGCTTGCCGATATCCAGGAAGTGATCGCCACTCTCAAGCCGCTGGACGGCGCCGTGGAGTTCGTCGACTGGCTGCGTGAGCGCTTCCAGGTGGTGATCCTGTCCGACACTTTTTATGAGTTTTCCCAACCGCTGATGCGTCAGTTGGGGTTTCCGACCTTGCTCTGCCACAAGCTGATCACCGACGAAGCTGACCGTGTGGTGAGCTACCAGTTGCGCCAGAAAGACCCCAAGCGTCAGTCGGTGCTGGCCTTCAAAAGTCTCTATTATCGGGTCATCGCCGCGGGGGACTCATACAACGACACCACCATGCTCAGCGAAGCTCACGCCGGCATCCTGTTTCATGCGCCGGAAAATGTTATCCGCGAGTTCCCGCAGTTCCCGGCCGTGCACACCTATGAAGACCTCAAGCGTGAGTTCATCAAGGCGTCCGTGCGCGAACTCAGCCTCTAAAGGCGGCAAGCAGTCAGCAAAAAGGCCCGCATTGCGGGCCTTTTTTGTGGCTTCTCGCCGCTGCCGAGTTGCTGTTTACGCAGGCCTGGCGGGGGCGTTGAGGTTTTCCAGGGTTTCCAGCAGCACCCGAACCTTGGTGATGGATTCCTGATACTCGGCCTGCCAGTCGGAGTCCGCGACTATCCCGCCGCCGCCCCAGCAGGTGATCTGACCGTCTTTCACCAGCAGGCTGCGGATCGCGATCGAGCTGTCCATTTCGCCACGCACGTCCAGGTACAGTAGCGAGCCGCAATACAGCGCGCGGCGCGTCGGTTCCAGTTCGTCGATGATCTGCATGGCGCGGATCTTTGGCGCGCCAGTGATCGAGCCGCCCGGGAAGCTGCCGGCGATCAGGTCCAGCCCATCCTTGCCCGCCGCCAACTCGCCGGTGACGCTGCTGACCAGGTGGTGGACGTTGGGGTAGCTCTCCAGGGCGAACAGCTCCGGTACCCGCACCGAGCCGGTCTTGCAACTGCGTCCCAGGTCGTTGCGCAGCAGGTCGACGATCATCAGGTTTTCCGCACGGTCCTTGTGGCTGGCCAGTAGTTCGTCGGCCTGCCGGGCATCCTCTTGCGGCGTCAGGCCGCGGGGGCGGGTGCCTTTGATCGGGCGGGTCTCGACCTGGCCTTGGCTGAGCCGCACAAAGCGCTCTGGCGACAGGCTGAGAATCGCGCCGCCATCGGCCAACGCCTGGTAGCCGGCAAAGGGGGTCGGACAGGCCGCCCGCAAGGCGCAATACGCCGTCCAGGGGTCGCCCCGGCAGGGTGCCTGGAAGCGCTGGGAGAAGTTCACCTGATAGCAGTCGCCGGCCTGGATATAACCTTGAATGCGTTCGAGCGCCTGGCGGTAGTCGGTTTCACTCAGGTCGGCGCGGAACGCGGCGTCCAGCTGGAACGGTTGGGCGGGTACGCTCGGTGGCTTTTCGAACAATTGGCACAGGCGTTCGCGCTCGGCATCGGCCAGGGCCGGATGGAATACCAGCTGGCTGGTACCGAGCAGGTGATCGCTGACCAGGGCCCAGGCATAGAGGCCGAAGTGCGCGTCAGGCAAATTCAGGTCATTCAGGGCATGAATGGGCAATGTTTCGAGGCGGCGGCCGAAGTCATAAGCCAGATAGCCCATCAGCCCGCCGACAAATGGCAACTCGCAATCTGCCGGGGCAGCGGCCTCACCCAGCTGCGCCAGGCCTGCGCGCAGGCGCTGGAGAAAGTCGTTGGCCGATTCGTCAGCGCTCGGTGCCAGCGCTGCCAATGGCCAGGCGCTGATAAGGTCATAGCGTCCACGCTGGGCCAGCGGTCGCCCGGCGTCGAGCAGCATTGCACCGGGCGCTTGGCGCACGACGGCGAAATAGTCGGCAGGGTCTGCGCGATAGGGTAGTGGGTAGAGCGAACAGATAGGCATGGAGGCGGTCAGGCGAGCGCGGAAGCTGATTGTAGACCGCCGCCAGTATTCATCCTAGAGCTTCTGCGTGGGTTTACTCGGAGATAGCGAGCTGATTAGTATGGACAGATCCCAAATGTTCGAACGGTCGTATCACAACAATAATTATCAAGGGATCCAGGCCATGGATGACGTGCTAGATCCAGCCGCCGATAGCTTACTGCGCTCAAAGCTGACACCGCCGCAAGTGCCGGCGGACTATGTGGCCAGGCCCCAGGTGAACGCCGTCCTGGCGGCTCATCCACATGCCCGTTTACTGCTTTTCTCTGCACCCGCCGGTTTTGGCAAGACCACCGCACTGGCGGCCATGGCCGAGGCCCAACGCCTTGTCGATGAGGCCGTGGCCTGGTTTTCGCTGAGCCCCGAGGACGATGACCCTTCGCGTTTTTTCCTGCAGTTGATCGAGGCACTGAGCGCCGCTGTGCCGGGGCTCGGCACGGATGCCCTGGGTTACCTGCAGAACACCATGCGAGTTCCGGTCGCGGCCGTGATGGAAAGCCTGCTGGTTGACCTGACCCAGCATGAGCAACCCTTGCTGCTGGTGCTCGATGATCTGCACCTGATCCACGATGCCGAGCTGCTTGGTGCGCTCAATCGGCTGGTGAAACTCGCGCCGGCCGGGTTCGTACTGGCCATCGGCAGCCGTTCGCAGCCGGCACTGAACCTGGCGACCTGGCGGGCTAAGGAGTGGCTGCTGGAAATCGGTTCGCCGGAGCTGCGACTGACCAAGTCGGAAACCCGCGATTACCTCGATCGCAGTGGCCTGCATCTGGACGATGCCGCACTCGCGGCGCTCCATGGGCATACCGAAGGCTGGATGGTCGGCGTGCACCTGGCCAGCTTATGGCTGCGCCATCAGCCGCAGTCCTGCGAACAGATGGCCGAAATGGGCAGTGATCAGGCCGCGGTTGGCGATTACTTGTTGCGCAGCGTATTCGAGCAATTGTCCGCCGAGATGCAGGATGTGCTACTGGCCCTCGGCGTGGCCAGGCAGCTGAGTGGTGACCTGGCCAACGCGTTGACCGGCCGCCAGGATGGCCAGCAGTTGCTGGAGCGCTTGGAGGCGATGCAGTTGTTCCTCTTGCCGCTTGATCGCGAGCGGCAGTGGTACCGCTTCCATAATCTGTTTGCGGATTTTCTCCGGGCGCGACTCAAGGAACTCGACCCCGAGCGTCTCAATCAGCTGCACTTCAACGCCAGCCTGTGGTTCACCAACCACCATATGCAGAACCTGGCCATCGAGCACGCGTGCCTGGCCGAGGATCCGCAGATGCTCGCCGCGCTGGTCGACGGTTGCGGCCTGGAACTGATCAATCGCGGTCAGCTCAACCTGATCTACCGCTGGCGCCAGCATGTGCCCAACGAGATTGCCGAACGTTTTCCAGTGTTGGTGTTGGCCGATGTCTGGACGCGGGCCACGGAGTTGTCGCTGCCGGAAGCCAACGGTGTGCTCGACGAGTTGCTGGCGCGTTGGGGCAAGGACAAATCCGAAGGCCCCTTGAGTGACAAGGTGCTGGCCATTCTGGCGATCAAAGCTGTGCTGGCCCTGCAGAAGGATGACCTGGAAACCTGTGTCAGCCTGGCGCGCAAGGTCGAGGCGCAACTGGGGCAACATACCGCCTTTCTCGAAGTGGCGATGCTGATCCTCGGCGCCCTGGCGCAGGTGATGCTGGCGCAGCCCGAGCAGGCGCGGCGGCTGTTGGCCCTGGCGCAACAGCGCAAACACTTCCTCGAAGGCCGCTACCTGGACATGCAGTTGGCGAATGTCGAGATTCTGCTGTGCCTCGAGCAGGGGCAGGTGAAACAGGCGCAGCTGTTGTTCGAGCAACTGCGGGCCCGCGTCATTCCCTGGTTTGGGGCGAAATCCCGGGCGCTGGTGCTGCCGACCATCACCGAGGCGTTGATTGCCTACCATCAGGCGCGCCTGGAAAGTGTCGAGGGCAATCTCTGCTGGGCGCTGGCAAGCGTCGATGTGATCAACCCGATCGACCTCTATGCCCAGGGCATGCTGAGCCTGGCACGGACCCAACGCATACGCGACAAACCCAAGGACGCGCTGGCCAGCCTGGTGCTGATGCAGAACCTGGCGGCGCGCAACCAGTCCTGGCGGTTCTATGCGCAGGCCGTGGGTGATGAGGTCGCGCTGATTCTGCAGGAACCAGCCACCGATCGGATCAAGCGCGCCGAGCAGCGTTTCCAGAGCGTGGACTGGAACAAGCTGGCCGGCAATTATCGGCACATGGCCTTCAATCCGGTGCTCTGGGTTCAGGGCTTGACGCGCATTCGCCTGCAGCAGGCGCGCGCGCATTACAGCGAAGCCTTGCATGAGATCACTCAGTTGCGCAGTCAGTTGCAGAACGGCTGGCATGGTCTGCAACGGCTGCGGCTGGATTTGCTCGCGGCGCTCAGTTACCAGCGCCTGGGCTATCAGGAGCGGGCGCAATCGTTGCTGGTGCAGTGTTTGAGCAACGCCGAGCGCGAAGGGGTGCGCAGCCTGTTCATCGAGGAGGGTGAGGCGATCCGCCTGTTGCTGCAACAACTGGAGGCAGCCGAGCGGCAGCCGGCGTTGCAGAGCTTCATTCGCGGCCTGTTGGCGGTCTGGCCCGGGCAGGATGCGCGTAAGTCGCTCGAGGTGCTGGAAGAGGGGCTGACCGAGCGCGAACGGGAGGTGGTGCTGCTGGCGGCCAAGGGGCTGTCCAATGACGAAATCGGCCAACAATTGGCGCTGGCCTTGGGCACGGTCAAATGGCATCTGCATAACATCTACGAGAAGCTCAAAGTGCGCAATCGGACGCAAGCCATCCGCCGTGCACGCGAGTTGGGGTTGCTTCAGTCATGACCACACCTTTACCTCATCTACAGGTTTTCCCCTTGCTGCGTACCAAGCTGTTCCCGGCCGCTGCCGGTGGGCGGCCGCAGCTGGCGCGGGCCGCCTTGATCGAGCGGTTGTTCGCCGCGCGTGAACAGCGCCTGGTGATCCTCAGTGCGCCGGCCGGCTTTGGTAAAAGCACCGTGCTCAGCCAGTATCGCCAGCGCCTGTTGAGCGTCGGGGCGCGGGTCGCCTGGTTGTCGTGCGATGAATCGGACAGCGAGCCGCAGCGCCTGCTGCAATACCTGGTGGCGGCGATCAATGCGGTGCAGCCGGGTTTTGGCAGCAACACCGCCGCATTGTTGCAGGGCGAAGTGAGCTGGCCGCAGGAGGCGCTGATCGACGCGTTTCTCGTCGATCTGAAACGCCTGGATGGGCATGTCTACCTGATGCTGGATGACTTCCATCGCATCCGCCATCCGGCGCTGGGGCCGGCCGTGCGCTACCTGGTCGAGCACTTGCCAGCGACCGTGCACCTGATCACCAGTACCCGCTACCAGCCACAGCTGTTGATCGAGGAGCCGGCGTTGCAACCTTGGGCTTTCTGGCTGAAAGCCGAAGACTTGCGGCTGACGCCGGAGGAGACCGAGGCCTATTTCCGTGAAGTCAAACAGCTGTCCCTGAGCAATGCCGAACTGGCCCTGCTGCAAGCACGGACCGAGGGCTGGATCACCGCCCTGCACCTCGCGGCGCTGGCCTTGGCCCGGCACCCGGATCGAGCGGCTTTTCTCGTCGGGTTGTCGGGCACCGAACGCAATATCGCCGATTATCTCGCAGAAGACGTGCTCGCCAGTCTGCCGGAAAGCTTGCAGCTGTTTCTCGACCAGACCTCGGTACTCGATGAGTTCAATGCCGAGTTGTGCAATGCCCTGACCGGGCGGCGCGATGGCCTTGATATGTTAATGCGGCTGCAGACCGAACAGTTGTTCGTGATTCCGTTGGACGAGCAGGGTGAATGGTTCCGTTATCACCATCTGTTTGCCGAGTTTCTCCAGGGACGCCTGGCCAAGCGCAGCGACCCGGCGACGCTGCTGCATTCCGCGGCGCGCTGGTGCGAGAGCCACGACCTACCGGACCGCTCGATCAAATACGCCTTGCGCGCGCGCGACTATGCCTTTGCCGCCGAGTTGCTGGAGCGCCAGGGCGCGCGCCTGATCGCCAGCAACCGCGTGTACGGTATTCTCGCGATCCTCAAGAGCGTGCCTGCCGAGGTGATTCGCGAGCACGCCGTGTTTCAGATTTTCTATGCCTGGCAACTGGCTTTCGAGCAAAAGTTCGCCGATGCCGAAGCGCTGATCGAGGAGGTCAGTACGCGTTTGCTGCAGGGCCGTGGCAAGGGCATGCACTTCGGTTTGCTCGAATTGCTGGCAGCGGCGCAGGTGCTCAAGGCCCTGGTGCTGCTGTATCAGGACAAGCTGGAAGGTTGCTTGAAAGTCGCCCGGCAGTGGCTGGGGATGGCGCCGGATAACCAGCCGGTATTCCGCGCCAGCCTGTCCTGCGTGCAAGCCGCAGCGTATGCGCTGCTCGGTGAGTTCGGCGAAGCCGCCAAGTCGATTACCGTGGCACGTGACAACCTGCGCCTGACCGAAAGCGAATACCTGCACGCGATGACCAGCCTGATCGAGGCACTGATCTGCAAGGAAAATGGCGAACTCGAGCGTGGGCGAGCACTGGCTGAGACCGCGCGCGGCAGGGTGGAGCGTGTGTTCGGGCGGCGTAGCCGGGTCGGCGGGCCGCTGGCCCTGGCCTATGCGGATTTGCTCTACGAGCAGGATCGGCATGCGGCGATTCTCGCCGAATTACCGCTGGCCACTACCTGGCGCGATGTGGCCACGCCAATCGAGTTGATCAGTCGGGGTAAGTTGGTCATGGCGCGGGCGCGTTTCTTCGCCGGCGAGCCCGAGCAAGGCTTGGCCCAGCTCGACGAATGGCTGGCTGAGTTGCACGGTTCGGGTTACGAGCGGGTGTTCGCCCTGGGCATGAGCTGCAAAGTGCAGTTCCTGCTCTGGTTGCGGCGGCCGAATGAAGCCGAGCGAGTGTGCCAGCAAATGCAACGGCACCTGGCGGTTCTACCCGCGGGCCGCTATCTCGATGCCGAAACCGCGCAGGCACTTTCCGAGGCGCGCCTGGCACTTTGCGAGCGGCGCGCGGATAAAGCCCAGGCGGCTCTCGAGGCCTGCCTGGCGAAGCAGACTGCCGATCACCAGCGTGACCGGCGCTTGCGTCTGTCCTTGTTACTTTCTGTGGCGTATTGGCGCAAAGGTAACAGCGAAAAAGCGTTCGCCTTGTTCCAGCCAACCCTTGAAGACGCCTGGAACAGCGGCTATCGGCGGATATTCCAGGATGACGCATTGTGGCTGCTACCGCTCTGGGACGCCTGGCGGGCGGCGGAACCCAAGCGTGCGGCCGCCTGGCAAGGGGTGGCGGAGATGCTGCGCGAGCAGTGCCGTCGGCTGGCGGTTGATCCGGAAAGTTTCAATGAAAATCAAGACGTTAGCCACCGTGAGCGAGAGATTTTGCGTTTCGTGGCGGCGGGGTTGTCGAACCGCGATATTGCCCAGGCAGTGCATTTGTCCGAAGCCACGATCAAATGGCATCTGCATAACCTGTTCGCCAAGCTGGGCGTGCGCAGCCGCACGCAGGCGGTACTCAAAGGCAAGAGCATGGGGTTGTTGAGCGAGGCTTGAACAGGGCGGCGGTATGGCTCGGGGCCATGCTCCATCCCTTGGATGGGCTGGCAGCCGGCGGCTGGCCCAGTAGTTTTGTAGTCAGGGCGGGAAGCACCACGGTGCTTCACGAGTCCAGATCCGATGTGACTAAGGAAGCAACGTCGGACCTGGAGATCGGCGCAAGCCGGTCCAGTTACCAGTGACAGGAGTCGCTGGTAACGCCCGCGGACAACCCACCTGCGATCTTTGGAGAAAACAACAATGAAAAGCCTCAAACAACTGGCCCTTGCCGCCGCCGTACTGGCTGTTCCGTTCATGGCCCAAGCCGACCTGAAAGCCATGGATGACTCCGCGCTGTCGACCGTGACCGGTCAAGACGGTATCAGCATCTCCGGCAACTTCGGCGGCAGCGTTGGTAACATCAAGTACAGCGACAACGACACCGCTGGTGGCAGCCTGAACATCACCAACGTAGCTTTCACCGGTTTCACCATCTCCGATTCCAACCCGCTGAAAATCGACGTGGTGACCACCGACATCACGCCAGCTGGTGGCGGTACGGCCGTAGCGACTCAGCAACTGGCTATCAGCCTGCCGAACATGACCGGGACTGTTTCGGTCGGCGGCATCTATGTCGGTGGCACTTACGCAGGTGGCGCTACCACCGGCGCTGCCAGCATCGGTTCGCTGGCCATTTCCGACATCAACATGGCCGGTACTACGATCAAGGTTTGGGGGCACTGAGTCAGCGCCGCCGGTTAGACCTGAAAAGCCTTATCCGCTGCGGCTGGTAAGGCTTTTCGCCGAATCACTGGTTCGATATCCGCTGCGCTTGACCATGCGGCACTGCGTGCCTGAGCGGTGTGCGCGGGTAGTGAACAACACCTAATAAAAGTCGCTCCATCAGGACTGCAGATGATCGAGATTCTCCTGGGTAGCCTGATTGGCGTACTCGGCTTCACCGAAGCGGTGGACACCAAGCCGCCCCCGCCAGGCACGGTCAATCTCACCCAAGCGCTGACGCCCAATGGTCCGTTGCGCGAGTCGGTGACGTTGGAGCCGATGAGTCAGTTGCAGTTTCGCAACGTGATCCGCCAGGCCTATGACTACAGCTGCGGCTCGGCGGCGCTGACCAGCATGCTCGACTATTTCCTGGGCCGTAACCTGCAAGAGCGTCAGGTGATGGAAGGTCTGCTGCGCTATGGCGAGGCGGACAAGATCGTCGAGCGTCGAGGTTTCTCGTTGTTGGACATGAAACGTTTCGTCGCCGCGCTGGGCTACAAAAGCGGCGGCTTTCGCGCGGCGTTCTCGGATCTGGACGAGTTGGAGCACCCGGCGCTGGTGCCGATCGAATATGCCGGCTTCAAGCATTTCGTGGTGGTGCGCGATGTGTACAACGACCACGTGTTCGTCGCCGACCCGGCGCTCGGCAATATCAGTTTCACCCGTACCCGCTTCGAGCAGATCTGGGATCAGAACGTACTTTTCGTCATCTTCCCAAGCGGGCAGGAGCCGCATAACGCGATGGCTTTGACCGAGCGTGATCTGCGCATCATCGATGACCGCACTATCAGCCTGCTGGCTTTCCGCGAGTTTCCGCAAATCACCAAGTTCAGTGAGAACCAGGCCACCGAGCTGGGTTCCGGGGGCGATATTCAGTACATCCGTCGCAAGTGATCATTCGCCGCAAATAACCATCCACGGCAAAAAATGCCCGGCATAACAAAATAATAACTGGGGATAGCGTCATGGGAGTAAAGGGGTATGCGTGGCTCGCCATGCTGACGCTAGTGGTCGGCGGGCCACTCTGGGCCGACGAGCCTTCGGTTGATCAAGCCCGTGAGGCGTTGAGCAAAAAGGATGACGACGCTGACAGCGCCAAGGCGCTCGAAGAGGTGTTTCAGGCGGCCGAGAAGAGTTACACATTGCTCAAGAAAGGCGAGCGCACGCTCACCTATGGCTTCGATTATTCATTGGTGCGCGACACGCAAATCCAGACTGTGCGCACGGGCAGCAATGTCTACAGCGTGATCGGCCAGAGCGAAGCGCAGCACACCTTCACCAACTCGTTCACCTTCGATTACGGCGTGTGGGACAACCTGACCTTCAGCCTGCGCTTGCCGTTCGTTGCCAAGTACGACACCGAGCGTGAACTGAGCGCCTACAGCCTGGGCGATCTGTCCGCCAGTCTGCGCTGGCAGCCTTGGACTTCGTTACGCGGCAAGCCGGTCACGACCTTGTACGCCACCCTGGGTCTACCCACCGGCACCAGCCCTTACGACATCAACAGCGACTCGGATCTGTCCACCGGCAGCGGTTATTACAGTGTGGGTGGCGGGGCCAACCTGTCGTATGTGATCGACCCGGTCGTGCTCTTCGGTTCGCTCGGCTACACCTACAACGTTCCAGTTACCGACATCAGCCAGGTGCGCGGCGGGCGCCGACTGGAAGAGGTCGATCCGGGCTCGAGCCTGTCGTTCAGCATGGGTTTCGCCTATGCCCTGTCCTATGACGTTTCGCTCTCCACCTCCTACCAGATGGCGCACACCTTCAAGCCGACTTACACCTTTGCCGATACGTCGCTCGAGGGCACCGAGCAGACCAGCGCGGTGATGAATTTCTCGCTGGGCTTGAGGACCGCACCCGACTACATCGTCAACATCAACGCCGGTTTTGGTATGACGGAAGACTCGCCCGACGTGTTGTTGGGCGTGTCGATGCCACTGGATATCAAAGGCCTGAAGGCCCAATAACCCGCGAGCGAACACGTCATGACTATGCGTATGTCGCTGCTGGCGCGGGCGATTTCAGGAGGCTGCGTGCTTTGGGCGAGCACTGCCCAGGCACAATTGGCCAACGACCTGACCATCGGCAACCCCAAGGCGATGGCGATGGGCAATGCCATTACGGCCGACTCCAGCGGGATCGATGCGGTCCACTACAACCCCGCGGCGTTGACCAAGCTCAAGGGCCGCCAGACCACGGTGAAAATGCTCTCGGGGGTGATGGATATCCGTGCGCAGTTCGATGCGCCGGCCGGCTATGGCAGCCATGCGCTGGGGTACAGCGATGACCCGGTGAAAAACTCCAGCAGCAGAACCCTGACCCCGGCGATGTATTTGCCGGGCATGGGCGGCATGACCGACATTCCGGTGCTGCTCGCACCGTTGGCCGGGTTGTCGATCAACCCGCCGGGTTCCAAGTTCACCTTCGCCACCAACGTCTATGCGCCGATGGCCTTGGGTTATTCCCGCGATTCCGACAGCGATCCGGCGCGTTACCAGGGCCGGGAGGTCGCGCTGCAGCGGCTGACCTATTTCTCCCCTTCGCTGGGGTATCAGGCCAACGATCAGCTCTCGGTGGGGCTGTCCATCGGCTTCTCCCATCAGGCCATGGCGTTGAATCAGGACTTTCGCAACCCGGGGATGCTCACCGGGGTCACCCGCGTGTTGAACGAGGCCTTGTGTATTCCCGGCATTGGCGATCTGGTCGGTGGGCTCATCAACGTCTGCAATGGCAAGATCGGCCCTTACGATACCTTGGCCAACATGGATCTGGACTTGCAGCAGAGCCTGTCGCCGACCTATAACCTGGGCATTCTGTGGGAGCCGACCGACTGGTTCGCCTGGGGTGCGACCTACCAGAGCGAGGCGCGCATGCACTTGCAAGGCAAGTACCGGGTCGACTACTCGCAGGACTGGCAGGGTTTCTGGTCGGGGTTGCAAAGCTCGGTATTCGGGCAAGTGCTCAGCCCGCTGTTCCCTTACGGCAACGTCGACGAGGAGACGGGCAACGCCTCGTTGGACATGACCTACCCGGACAACTTCAACACCGGGATCAAGCTGCGGCCGTTCGACAAATGGCAGTTCAACTTCGACCTGAAGTGGAGCGATTACAGCGACTGGAACGAGTTCAAGATCGAGTTCGATCGCGAACTGGATCTGCTGCGCATCGCCAAGGTGTTCGGTGCCGGCAATGCCACCGACCGTTCGATCACCCTCGATCGCGGCTACCAAGACACCTGGAGCTGGGCCCTGGGCGTGCAATACGAGGTCAACGAACGCCTGGCCTTGCGCGCCGGTTATGAGTACCGGCCGTCGGCGATTCCCGATGACAAGGCGGATGTCCTGGCGCCGATTGGCGATGCCAATCTCTACGGTCTTGGTTTTGGTTACCGTTGGGACAAGGACACCACCATCGATCTGGGTTTCAACTATTTCGTCTCCAAACAGAATGTTCCGGCCGGCAGCAGCTGCAATGTGAACTGCACCGGTATCGACAATCTGGTTTACAACCCGTATGCCGATTTGAATATCAACACCACGGTCAAAGCCTACATCCTGGCACTGACCTATACATCGACCTTCTGAGGACGGCCATGCGAAGCTCACCCGCCTTGCTGATTCTGCTGCTTGCCTGCTCGGCACATGCCGGCAATGGCAAGTACCTGACCTGGGTGGATGACCTGGGACGGGTGCATAACACTTTCGTCGATGGCGATTACGCCAAGCAGCAACGTCAGGCTGTACGGCGCATCAGCCTGAGCGATCAGGCGCGGATGAGCGATGATTCGCCGTCGCGCTGGCCCGGTAGCCGCAATACGGGCGAGAGCAAGCGCCGCTATTACACCTGGGTGGATGCCCGCGGCAATCTGCAGAACAGCTTCTATGCCGGCGACCAGCAACAAACGGCAGGACAGCGCGATGTGCTGCTGCCCAGTGGCGAGCGTTCCGCTGAATACATCGATGCCGATGTGTTGGAGGGGCGCAACTTCGCCCGCCCCGAGCAGGGCAGTCCTTACTACACCTGGGTCGATGAGCAGGGGCGGATGCACAACTCGACACTGCCGGCGCAAGCGGGCGGGGTGGCGAAGGCGGCGAGCGCTGGGCAGCCGGTCAAATACACCGAGGGGCGTCAGATTGCGTTCGCCAACAAGGCGGTGGTCCTGCCTTCTCTGGATGGCCAGCCCACGGCGGCGATGCAAGCACTGCTGGCCGGCGCCCGGGGTGGAGAGGGCGACGGGCTCTATCAGAGCCTGCTCGACCAGTGCTGCGGGCAGTTGCCCGACACGGCGTTTACCGAGTTGTCGGCGCAGGAGCCGCGTTACGAAGAACTCAATCGTTTCTCGCCGAGTTTCGATTTCCCCATGGGCCGCAGTTACTACGCGGCGTTGAAATTGCCGCGCTCGCAGCGCACTTACGGTTTGCGCGTGCGCAGCTTCGCCAACAAGCAGGTGGTGTATCCCTCGTTGCTGTTCCTCGATGAAGCCAAGCGCCCGACCCGCCTGGTCAGCGATGCGATCTATCAGTTGCATGGCGAAACCTGGTACCGCTATGCCTTTATCGAAGGTACGGTGCCGGTCAAGGCGGCGGAGGGTGAGCGTTATGTCCTGCTGCTCACCACCGACGAGGATCGGCATCTGCAGACGCTGGACAACAAACCGTTCAAGCGCCCGCTGCAGGATCTGGCAGTGAATGAGGCTGGCATGCAGACCCACGAGCACGCCGATCAGGGCGGTTTCGAGTTGGCGATCGTGCGTTGATCCTGGCCGCGCAGAGCTAGCGCTGGACAGCAATAAGCCCGGCACTGGGCCGGGCTTATTGTGTGGCTGGAGTCCTGTGCGGGAGATCAGATCTCGGCTTTGTGCACGTGCCCGAACAACTGCTGGGCGAAGCGCACACGCTGCTCCGGGGTTTCCTCGATGCCTTGGGCTTTGTGTTCCGCCAGGCGCGCCTCGACGGCGTGGGCCCGATGGGTCAGGCCGCAGTCGTTGGCGATCTGGATGTTCAGGCCCGGGCGGGCGTTGAGTTCGAGAATCAACGGGCCTTTGTCCTGGTCCAGCACCATGTCGACACCGATGTAACCCAGTCCGCACAGCTCATAGCAGCCCGCGGCGAGCTTCATGAAGCCGTCCCAGTTCGGCAGTTGCACACCGTCCACTGCGTTGGTGGTGTCCGGGTGTTTGCTGATCTTGTTGTTCAGCCAGGTGCCGCGCAACGTCAGCCCGGTGGCCAGGTCGACCCCGACGCCGATGGCGCCCTGGTGCAGGTTGGCTTTGCCGCCGGATTGGCGGGTCGGCAGACGCAGCATGGCCATCACCGGGTAGCCCATCAGCACGATGATGCGGATGTCCGGCACGCCTTCATAGCTGATGCTTTTGAAGATCTGGTCCGGGGTCACCCGGTATTCGATCAGCGCGCGGTCGCGATGTCCGCCCAGCGAGTAGAGCCCGGTGAGGATGCTGGAGATCTGGTGCTCGAGCTCTTCATGGCTGACGATTTTGCCGGAGACCGTGCGGTAGCGGTCCTCGAAACGGTCGGCGATCACCGTGATGCCGTCACCGCCGGCGCCCTGCGCCGGCTTGATGACGAAATCGCTGCGCTCGCCGATGATTTCGTGGAGCTTGTCGATCTGCTTCTCGGTTTCGATCACCCCGTACATCTCGGGCACATGGATACCGGCCTCGATGGCGCGCTGTTTGGTGATGATCTTGTCATCGACAATCGGGTACAGGTGCCGTTTGTTGTACTTCAGCACGTAGTCCGCATTGCGCCGGTTGATGCCCATGATGCCTTTGGCTTCGAGGGCCTTCCACGTTTTGATCAGGCCGAACATGGCTCAGTCCTTCAGAAAGGCTTTGAAGCGGAACAGCTCAGTCAGGCGGTAGCCGCGATAACGGCCCATCGCGAGCATGAAGCCCACCAGAATCAGCAGTACGGCCGGGAAGGTGAACACGAAGTAGGTCAACTCCGGCACGCTCATCAGCAGGTGTGCGAGGGCGGCGGCGAACAGTGTACCGACTGCCACCTTCATCGCGTGACCACCGCCACGCTCTTCCCAGGTGATCGACAGGCGTTCGATGGTCATGGTCAGAATCACCATCGGGAACAGCGCGACCGAGAGGCCGCGCTCCAGGCCGAGCTTGTGGCTGAACAGGCTGATGGCCGCGATCAGTACCACGACGAAGGTCAGCACCACCGAGAGCCTTGGCAGCATCTGCAGCTTCAGGTGTTCGAGGTAGGAGCGCAGCGACAGGCCGAGAGCGGTGATGATGGTGAACAGCACGATACCGAAGCCCAGTTGGGTCTCGCGGAAGGCGAGGGCGATCAGCACCGGGGTGAAGGTACCGAGGGTCTGCAGGCCGATCAGGTTGCGCAGGATCAGGATCACCAGCACGCCGATCGGGATCATCACCATGATCATGAAGGTCTGCTGGGTTTGCAGCGGCAGGCCGTACAGCGAGTATTCGAGGAAGTCGGCTTCGGTGTTCTCGTCGGTCAGTTTGGCCAGGCGGATGGCATTCATCTCGCTGTTGTTCAGGCTGAAGCTGACTTGGGCCTTCTTGCCGCCTTCGATGTTGACCAGGTTCTCATCGCCGGTCCACCAGACCAGGCGGTCGGCAGGCAGGCCCTGTTCGCCGGTTTCCGGGCTGAAGTACAGCCAGTTCTCGCCATTGAAACTGCGCAGCCAGAGTTCCGGGCTCTGCGGTTGATCGGCCATCAGGCGAATGGTGTGCACGCGCTCCATCGGCACATGGGCGATGGACAGCAGCAGTTCGATGGTTTTGGCTTTGTTCGGCGTCGATGCATCACCGGCGAGCAACAGTTTGACGTTGTCGTCATTGATGTTGTTGACCCGCTTGATGGTCTCGCTGATGAAGGTTTCGACATCCGCCGAATGCTGCCGGATGGGCGCCAGCAGCGCCTCTGCGGCAATCTTCTCCGGGCCTTCGACAACGATGCTGTCACGGAAGATCGGGCCCTTGGCCTTGGCTTTTTCGCCGCTGTAGCGCTTGGTCAGCACCAGGCGGTAGTAGAGCGTCTGGTTGCCGCTGGCGCGCCGGGCCGACCAGGTGACCTTACGGTTGCCGTCGGCGCGGTTGATGCTCACGCCGTAATTGTTCGAGATGAAGCTCTCGTTGAGGCTGACGTAGTCCTGGCTCAGCGGCGGCACGAACATCTGCACTTTTACCGGATTTTTAGGGCTGGCCTGGAATTCGACTTTGGCGTCGATATTCCACAGGTCATCAGTTTCATCCTCGGTGATCGGGATGCCAACAATAAAAATCTGGTAAGCCGTAATCAGAATGCCCAAGGTCACCAGGATGGTGATCAGGACTTTCAGATGCAGGTTAAGAGAGCGCATGTGTATTACTCGGCAGAGTTTGCGTCAGTGGCACAGCCAGGTTTTCCTGCTGCGTATTTAAGGCTCGGGTCGACCAGCGCATCGAAGCGTTTGAGCGCCTCGGAACCAATCAGAAGCGGGTATTGGAAGGCGCTGCGGTCAGTCAAGTTCACTTCGATGCTGCGTAATGCTTTGCCCATGCAGATTTCCAGTTCGATCACTGGGCGGGCCGTGTAGGTTTTTTCTTCGTCCGCATCGTAGTCGCCAGCGCGACGTTTGATCTTGCTGATGCGTGCCAGCGGCCGCTCGATGGGGTGGGCGTGGGCATCGTCGATGGCCAGATAGAAACGCACCCAGGTTTCGCCGTCGCGCTTGAAGCGTTTGATGTCGCGCGCGCTCAACGACGCGGTTTTAGCACCAGTGTCCAGTTTTGCCGCCACTTGCAGGTCAATGTCGGACAGCTGCGCGTATTCGTTCAGACCATAGATGGTCTTGTCGGCGGCGAGACTCAGGCCGGGCAATAGAATCAGGCAAAACAGCAGGGCTAAGGGCTTGAGTCTCATAAGTCCTAAAGGT
Organism: Pseudomonas sp. KH_027; assembly: GCF_057838565.1. Taxonomy (NCBI): domain Bacteria; kingdom Pseudomonadati; phylum Pseudomonadota; class Gammaproteobacteria; order Pseudomonadales; family Pseudomonadaceae; genus Pseudomonas; species Pseudomonas sp. KH_027. The sequence continues at coordinate 2,686,208 of NZ_CM174470.1, read as the reverse complement.
GGATCGCGATTGTCGGGCCAGGGTGTCGGCGGTGTAACAGGGTTAATGCGGCGCGTCAGGCATCGCAGTTTAGCAGGCGGAGCCCCGGCGTCTCGCCGGGCGCACAAGAACTGCATTCTAACATGGGGATTTTCTGCTGCGACAGGCGCTTATGGCTGTTTCTGCAAGTGACTTCGGTGGGTTTAAATCTTTTGCTTATTAAAAGATTGTCGACAATAGCTTGTGTCGGTTTGACATATTCGTGCGTTAAGGGTAGTTTTCGCTGAAATATTTAGCGGTGTGTCGACAATATGCTGGACGCCATCGAATCCCCACTGAACGCCCAGGATGATTCCGAGACGCTGTCGGAGAATGTCTTCCGGCGTATTCAGGCGGCCATCGTCAAGGGCGAGATAGCCCCCGGGAGCAAAATCTCCGAGCCGGAGTTGGCGCGTACCTATGGCATCAGCCGTGGGCCGCTGCGTGAAGCCATCCATCGTCTCGAAGGCCAGCGGCTGCTGGTGCGGGTGCCGCATGTCGGTGCGCGGGTGGTCTCGCTCAACCAGGCCGAGCTGATCGAGCTCTACGAAATCCGCGAGTCGTTAGAAGGCATGGCCTGTCGCCTGGCGGCCGAGCGCATGACTCAAGCGGAAATCGACGAACTGCGCCGTCTGCTCGATCTGCATGAGCAGGACGAGGCGTTCAAGGCGGGCGTCGGCTACTACCAGCAGGAAGGCGACTTCGACTTCCACTATCGCATCATCCAGGGCAGCGGTAACCGCACCCTGGCCCAGATGCTCTGCGGCGAGCTGTACCAGTTGGTGCGCATGTATCGCCTGCAGTTCTCTGCCACGCCTAACCGGCCGCGGCAGGCCTTCAACGAGCACCACCGAATTCTCGATGCCATCGCCGACCGTGACGGTGAACTGGCCGAGTTGCTGATGCGTCGGCATATCGGTGCGTCCAAGCGCAATATCGAGCGCCATTACCAGGGCGCGCAACCCAAGACAGCCAAACCTAGAGGTGAGTCATGAGTGTCAAGACACCGGGCCAGCGTTTTCGCGATGCCGTTGCTGAAGAACACCCTTTACAAGTGATCGGCGCGATCAATGCCAACCATGCGTTGCTGGCCAAACGTGCCGGTTTCAAGGCCATTTACCTGTCCGGCGGCGGCGTTGCGGCCGGTTCGTTGGGCTTGCCGGATTTGGGTATCACCGGTTTGGACGACGTGCTCACTGACGTGCGCCGGATTACTGATGTCTGCGACCTGCCGCTGCTGGTGGATGTCGATACGGGCTTTGGGTCTTCGGCATTCAACGTCGCCCGGACCGTTAAATCGATGATCAAGTTCGGCGCCGCCGCCATCCATATCGAGGATCAGGTCGGCGCCAAGCGCTGTGGCCACCGGCCGAATAAGGAGATTGTCTCGCAGCAGGAAATGGTCGACCGCATCAAGGCGGCCGTCGATGCGCGCACCGATGACAGCTTCGTGATCATGGCGCGTACCGATGCGCTGGCGGTCGAGGGGCTGAACGCGGCCCTGGATCGCGCCGCCGCCTGCATCGAGGCCGGCGCCGACATGATCTTCCCCGAGGCCATCACCGAGCTGGCCATGTACAAGACCTTCGCCGACCGGGTGCGGGCGCCGATCCTGGCCAACATCACCGAGTTCGGTGCCACGCCGCTGTACACCACCGAGGAGTTGGCCTCGGTCGACGTGTCGCTGGCGCTCTACCCGCTGTCGGCTTTCCGCGCGATGAACAAGGCCGCCGAGAACGTGTACATGGCGGTGCGCCGCGACGGGACGCAGAAAAATGTGGTCGACACCATGCAGACGCGCATGGAGCTCTACGAGCGCATCAATTACCACGCCTTCGAGCAGAGCCTCGACGCGTTGTTCGCTGCCAAAAAATAACCGGAGCGCAGGTCTTAGCCGCCTGCATATAAGAACTACCCGACCGGATCGGATGAGGAGAGATAAGCGATGAGTGCGACCCCAGAAACCACCACCCCAGGCTTCAAGCCAAAGAAATCCGTCGCCCTGAGTGGCACCACCGCCGGCAACACCGCCCTGTGCACCGTCGGCCGTAGCGGCAACGATCTGCACTATCGCGGCTATGACATTCTCGACGTCGCCACCACCTGTGAGTTCGAGGAAATCGCTCACCTGCTGGTACATGGCAAACTGCCCAATACCGCCGAGCTGGCCGGCTACAAGGCCAAGCTCAAGGCGCTGCGCGGCCTGCCCGCGGCATTGAAAAGCGCCCTGGAACAGTTGCCACCGTCCGCCCATCCGATGGATGTGATGCGCACTGGGGTGTCCGTACTTGGCTGCCTGGCGCCGGAGAAGGACGACCACAACCACCCCGGCGCCCGTGACATCGCCGACAAGCTGATGGCCTCGCTGGGTTCCATGCTGCTGTACTGGTACCACTTCAGCCATAACGGCAAGCGCATCGAGGTGGAAACCGAAGATGACTCCATCGGTGGTCACTTCCTCCACCTGCTGCATGGCGAAAAGCCTCGCGAATCCTGGGTGCGCGCCATGCACACCAGCCTGATCCTGTACGCCGAGCACGAGTTCAACGCCTCCACCTTCACCTCCCGGGTGATCGCCGGTACCGGCTCCGACATGTTCTCCGCCATTGCCGGTGGCATCGGCGCGCTGCGCGGACCCAAGCATGGTGGCGCCAACGAGGTGGCCTTCGAGATCCAGAAGCGCTACGACAACCCGGATGAGGCCGAGGCCGATATCCGTGCCCGCGTGGAGAAGAAGGAGGTGGTGATCGGCTTCGGTCACCCGGTGTACACCGTGGCCGACCCGCGCAACAAGGTGATCAAGGAAGTCGCCCGCGAGCTCTGCGCCGAGCAGGGCAACAACAAGATGTTCGACATTGCCGAGCGCCTGGAATCGACCATGTGGGAGATCAAGAAGATGTTCCCCAACCTCGATTGGTTCAGCGCCGTCAGCTACCACATGATGGGTGTGCCCACCGCCATGTTCACCCCGTTGTTCGTCATCGCGCGCACATCAGGCTGGTCCTCCCACGTCATCGAGCAGCGTATCGATGGCAAGATCATCCGCCCGAGCGCCAACTACGTCGGGCCGGAAGACCTGACCTTCGTGCCGCTCAAGGGTCGTAAATAAGATGAACAGCCAATACCGTAAATCCCTGCCCGGCACGGCGCTGGACTATTTCGATACCCGTGCCGCGGTCGAGGCGATCGCCCCCGGCGCCTACGACACGCTGCCGTACACCTCGCGCGTGCTGGCGGAAAACCTGGTGCGTCGCTGCGATCCGGCGACGCTGAATGCTTCCCTGAGCCAGTTCATCGAGCGCAAACGCGACCTGGACTTCCCGTGGTTCCCGGCCCGCGTGGTGTGCCACGACATTCTCGGCCAGACCGCGCTGGTGGATCTGGCCGGCCTGCGCGACGCCATCGCCCTGCAAGGTGGCGACCCGGCGCAGGTCAACCCGGTGGTGCCGACGCAATTGATCGTCGATCACTCCCTGGCCGTTGAGCGCGGTGGCTTCGATCCGGAGGCGTTCGAAAAGAACCGCGCCATCGAAGACCGGCGCAACGAAGACCGCTTCCATTTCATCAACTGGACCAAAAAGGCCTTCAAGAACGTCGATGTGATTCCACCGGGCAACGGCATCATGCACCAGATCAACCTGGAGAAAATGTCGCCGGTGATCCAGGTGCGCGACGGCGTGGCGTTCCCCGATACCTGCGTCGGCACCGACAGCCATACTCCGCACGTCGATGCGCTGGGCGTGATCGCCATCGGTGTCGGTGGCCTGGAAGCGGAAAGCGTCATGCTCGGCCGCGCGTCCTGGATGCGCCTGCCGGAAAGCGTCGGCGTCGAACTGACGGGCAAGCTGCAACCGGGCATCACCGCCACCGACATGGTGCTGGCGCTGACCGAATACCTGCGCCAGCAAAAAGTGGTCGGCGCCTGGCTGGAGTTCTTCGGTGAAGGCGCATCAAAGCTGACCCTCGGTGACCGCGCGACCATTTCCAACATGGCCCCGGAATACGGCGCCACCGCGGCGATGTTCTATATCGACCAGCAGACCATCGACTACCTGAAACTCACCGGCCGCGAAGACCAACAGGTGCAACTGGTCGAGCAGTACGCCAAGCAGACCGGCCTCTGGGCCGACAGCCTGAAGGGCGCGCAGTACGAGCGTGGGTTGAGCTTCGACCTGTCCTCGGTGGTGCGCAACATGGCCGGCCCGAGCAATCCTCACGCCCGTGTCGCCACCTCGGACCTCGCGGCTCAAGGCATTGCCGGTCAATGGGACGAAGTGCCAGGCCAGATGCCGGACGGCGCGGTGATCATCGCCGCCATCACCAGTTGCACCAACACCAGCAACCCGCGCAACGTGATCGCCGCCGGTCTGTTGGCGCGCAATGCCAACAAGCTTGGGCTGACGCGCAAGCCATGGGTCAAGTCGTCGCTGGCGCCGGGTTCGAAGACCGTCGCGCTGTACCTGGACGAGGCGGGCCTGACTGACGAACTGGAACAATTGGGTTTCGGCGTGGTGGCCTTCGCTTGCACCACGTGCAACGGCATGTCCGGGGCGCTGGATCCGGTGATCCAGCAGGAAATCATCGACCGCGACCTGTACGCCACCGCCGTACTGTCGGGTAACCGCAACTTCGACGGGCGGATTCACCCGTACGCCAAGCAGGCATTCCTCGCTTCGCCGCCGCTGGTGGTGGCCTATGCCATCGCCGGCACCATCCGCTTCGACATCGAAAAGGACGTGCTGGGCCTGGACGCCTCTGGCCGTGAAATCCGCCTGAAAGACATCTGGCCGAGCGACGAAGAGATCGACGCGGTGGTCAAGGCCTCGGTCAAGCCGGAGCAGTTCCGTCAGGTCTACATTCCGATGTTCGCCATCCACGAAGACACCGGCCCCAAGGTCGAGCCGCTGTACGACTGGCGCGAGATGAGCACCTATATCCGTCGCCCGCCGTACTGGGAAGGTGCATTGGCCGGGGCGCGTCCGCTCAAGGGCATGCGCCCGCTGGCGGTGCTGCCGGACAACATCACCACCGATCACCTGTCGCCGTCGAACGCCATCATGCTCGACAGCGCCGCTGGCGAATACCTGGCGAAAATGGGCCTGCCGGAAGAGGACTTCAACTCCTACGCGACTCATAGGGGCGACCATTTGACCGCGCAGCGCGCGACCTTCGCCAACCCGAAACTGTTCAACGAAATGGTTCAGGAAAACGGCAAGGTCAAGCAGGGTTCGCTGGCGCGCGTCGAGCCGGAAGGCCAGGTCATGCGCATGTGGGAAGCCATCGAAACCTACATGGAGCGCAAGCAGCCGCTGATCATCATCGCCGGCGCCGACTACGGTCAGGGTTCGTCCCGCGACTGGGCGGCGAAGGGCGTGCGTCTGGCCGGTGTGGAAGCGATTGCCGCCGAAGGTTTCGAGCGCATTCACCGCACCAACCTGGTGGGCATGGGCGTGTTGCCGCTGGAGTTCACACCGGGCACCGACCGCAAGACGCTGGGCATCGACGGCAGTGAGACCTACGACGTGCTTGGCGAGCGCACCCCGCGCGCCACACTCACGTTGGTCATCACTCGCCAGAACGGTGAGCGGGTCGAGGTGCCAGTCACCTGCCGTCTCGACACCGCCGAAGAGGTCTCGATCTACGAAGCCGGTGGCGTGTTGCAGCGTTTCGCCCAGGACTTCCTCGAATCGGCAATGGCTTAAGCGTAACTCGGGGCTCCAGGCTTTTGTGGGAGCGGTTGAAGCCGCTCCCACAGGGCCAGAGCCAGGCAAAGTCCAGGCGCGCGGCGCAGGCCTGCGCTGCTCGGCCTAATCAGGGCAACATTCCATGACCCATGTACCCCAGATCAAAATTCCCGCCACCTACATGCGCGGCGGCACCAGCAAAGGCGTGTTCTTCAGCCTGCAAGACCTGCCCGAATCCGCACAAGTCCCAGGCGCGGCCCGCGATGCCCTGCTGCTGCGTGTGATCGGCAGCCCCGACCCGTACGACAAGCAGATCGACGGCATGGGCGCGGCGACCTCGAGCACCAGCAAAACCGTGATCCTGGCCAAAAGCACCCAGGCCAACCACGACGTCGATTACCTGTTCGGCCAGGTCTCCATCGACAAGCCCTTCGTCGACTGGAGCGGTAACTGCGGCAACCTCTCCGCCGCAGTCGGCTCGTTCGCCATCAGCAGCGGCCTGGTCGACGCCAGTCGCATCCCGCAAAACGGCGTGGCCGTGGTGCGGATCTGGCAGGCCAACATCGGCAAGACCATCATCGCCCACGTACCGATCACCAACGGTGAAGTACAGGAAACCGGTGATTTCGAACTCGACGGCGTGACCTTCCCAGCCGCCGAAGTGCAGCTCGAATTTATCGACCCGGCCGCCGAGGAAGAGGGCGCGGGCGGCTCGATGTTCCCCACCGGCAACCTGGTCGATGACCTGGAAGTGCCCGGCCTCGGCATGCTCAAGGTGACGATGATCAATGCCGGCATCCCGACCATCTTCATCAACGCGGATGCCATCGGCTACACGGGCGCCGAGTTGCAGGGCGACATCAACGGCGATCCGAAGGCGCTGGCGATGTTCGAGACCATTCGTGCTTACGGCGCGTTGCGTATGGGGCTGATCAAGACTCTGGACGAAGCGGCCAAGCGTCAGCACACGCCGAAAGTCGCCTTCGTTGCGAAACCGGCTGATTACGTCGCGTCCAGCGGTAAAGTGATTGCGGCGGGTGATGTCGACCTGCTGGTGCGTGCGCTGTCCATGGGCAAGCTGCACCACGCCATGATGGGCACCGCGGCCGTGGCCATCGGCACCGCAGCGGCGATTCCGGGCACGCTGGTCAACCTTGCGGCTGGCGGCAGTGCGCGCAGTGCGGTGCGCTTCGGCCACCCCTCGGGCACCCTGCGCGTAGGCGCCGAAGCCAGCCGGATCGACGGCGAATGGACGGTGAACAAGGCCATCATGAGCCGCAGCGCCCGGGTGCTGATGGAAGGTTGGGTGCGCGTGCCTGGCGATGCGTTCTGAGGCGCACACTTAACGATCCGATAGCGGAGGGAGTCGACCATGAGCGCCAACGTTGATCTGAACGACCGCCCTGACTACGACAGCGTCCTGCAGGACATTGCCGACTACGTCCTGAACTTCAAGATCAACTCCAGAGCGGCGCTGGACACGGCCCGCAACTGCCTGATGGACACCCTCGGCTGCGGCCTGCTGGCCCTGCGTTTCCCCGAGTGCACCAAGCACCTGGGGCCGATCGTCGAAGGCACCGTGGTGCCGTTCGGCGCTCGTGTGCCGGGCACCCGTTTCAGTCTCGACCCGGTCAAGGCGGCTTGGGACATCGGCTGTATCGTTCGCTGGCTCGACTACAACGACACCTGGCTGGCGGCCGAGTGGGGCCATCCGTCCGACAACCTCGGCGGCATCCTCGCGGTGGCCGATCACCTGGCGCAGAAGCGCGTGGCCAATGGCGATGCGCCGCTGACCATGCGTGCGGTGCTGGACGCGATGATCATGGCCCACGAGATCCAGGGCGTGATCGCACTGGAAAACGCCTTCAACCGTGTCGGCCTGGACCACGTGATCCTGGTTAAAGTCGCCTCTACCGCAGTGACCGCCAAGCTGATGGGCGCCAACCGCGAGCAATTGCTGTCAGCCTTGTCCCATGCCTTTGCCGATGGTCAGGCGCTGCGCACATACCGTCACGCGCCGAACGCCGGTTCGCGCAAGTCCTGGGCGGCGGGCGATGCGTCCAGCCGAGGCGTGCGTCTGGCGGACATCGCCATGCGTGGCGAAATGGGTATTCCGGGCGTGCTCACCGCACCGCAGTGGGGCTTCTACGACGTACTGTTCAGCCACACCAACAAAGACCTGGCGCTCAAGCCGGAAGAAAAGCGCACATTCAGCTTCTCACAGAAGTTTGGCACCTACGTGATGGAAAACGTGCTGTTCAAGATCAGCTTCCCGGCCGAGTTCCACGCGCAAACCGCGTGTGAAGCCGCCGTGACCCTGCACCCGCAGGTCAAGGATCGTCTGCACGAGATCGACAAGATCGTCATCACCACCCACGAATCGGCGATTCGCATCATCTCCAAGGTCGGCCAGCTGGCCAACGCCGCGGACCGCGACCACTGCATCCAGTACATGACCGCCGTGCCGTTGGCTTTCGGCAGCCTGGTGGCCGAGCAGTACGAAGACGATTTCCATGCGGCCCACCCGATCATCGACGAACTGCGCGAGAAGATGGTGATCGTCGAGGACGCGCGTTATACCCGCGAGTACCTGGAAGCGGACAAGCGCTCCATCGCCAACGCCATCCAGGTGTTCTTCACCGATGGTTCGAGCACCGAGCAGGTCGCAGTCGAGTACCCGATTGGCCATCGCCGCCGTCGCGCCGATGGCATCCCGCTGCTGGAAGACAAGTTCAAGGCCAATCTGGCCATCAGGTTCACCGCTCAGCGCAGTGCGGAAATCTTCGCCCTGTGCAAAGACCAGGCGAAACTGGAGGCCACCCCGGTCAACCGCTTTATGGATATGTTCGTGATCTAAACGCAGTAGCCATGAAAAAGCCCGCTGATTGCGGGCTTTTCCAGTAAGACAGCACCCATCTGTGCCGAGCGCCTGCTGTTTACTTGAGGCGGCGTTCCACGCCTTTTTCAACCAGGATCTTGGCGGAGATTTCTTCCACCGAAAAGTGCGTGGAATTGATGAAGGGGATGTTTTCCCGGCGCAGCAACTGTTCGACCTCGCGGACTTCGAATTCGCACTGGGCGTAGCTGGCGTAGCGGCTGTTGGGTTTGCGTTCGTTGCGGATGGCGGTCAGGCGATCGGGGTCGATGGTCAGGCCGAACAGTTTGTCCTTGTAGGCTTTCAGCGCGGCAGGCAACTGCAGGCGCTCCATGTCTTCTTCGGTCAGCGGGTAGTTGGCCGCACGGATGCCGTACTGCAGCGCCATATACAGGCAGGTCGGGGTTTTGCCGCAACGCGAGACGCCGACCAGGATCAGATCGGCCTTGTCGTAGTAGTGGGTGCGGGCGCCGTCGTCGTTGTCGAGGGCAAAGTTCACCGCCTCGATCCGTTCCATGTAGTTGGAGTTGTGGCTGATGGAGTGTGATTTGCCGACTGAATAGGACGAGTGCGAGGTCAACTCCTGCTCCAGTGGAGCAAGGAAAGTTGAGAAGATATCGATCATAAAGCCGTCGGACGTCGCCAAGACGTCGCGAATGTCCTGATTTACGATGGTGTCGAAGATGATCGGCCGAACGCCATCCGCCTCTGCGGCGGCGTTGATTTGTTGTACCATGGCGCGCGCTTTTTCAACACTGTCGATGTAGGGGCGCGTGAGCTTGTGAAAGGTGATGTTTTCGAACTGCGCCAGCAGGCTCTGACCGAGGGTTTCGGCCGTGATGCCGGTGCCGTCGGAGATGAAGAAAGCGGTTCGTTTCATTTGCACCTAGAGCCTCTAGCCTATTCCAAGACCGCCGCGAGCGCAGGTCAGGCAAGGCGCAAACAGGCGAGGATGCAGAGTTTACAAGCTGTAAATATGCAGTCCGAGCCTGTTTTCAACGCAGCATCACCAAGCGCAGCAGGTACTAAATAGGTTCTTAAGTTGGGGACGATTCTTGGCTATGATAGGCCCCTTTTGATGGAACCCATGCCGGTTGGCATTGTTACTTATTTTCCAGGGCCAGGCCACCGTCACGCGGAGCTGCTCCGTCTGAGCTTTTACAGAGCCTGAGCTTGTCCAACACCGTTAGTGGAGAGATCACCTTGGCAGAATACGTAGTTTCCCTCGATAAGCTCGGCGTCCATGATGTGGAGCATGTGGGGGGCAAGAACGCATCCCTGGGCGAGATGATCAGTAACCTCGCAGGCGCCGGTGTTTCGGTGCCCGGTGGTTTCGCCACTACCGCCCAGGCCTATCGGGACTTCCTCGAACTGAGCGGCCTGAACGATCAGATACACGCCGCCCTCGATGCGCTGGACGTCGACGACGTCAACGCCCTGGTGAAAACCGGCGCGCAGATCCGTCAGTGGATCATGGACGCCGAGTTCCCCGAGCGCTTGAACAGCGAAATCCGCACCGCGTTCGCCGAAATGGCCGCCGGTAACCCGAACATGGCCGTGGCCGTACGCTCCTCGGCGACCGCCGAAGACCTGCCGGATGCCTCGTTCGCCGGCCAGCAGGAAACCTTCCTGAACATTCGTGGCGTGGAAAACGTCATTCGTGCAGCCAAGGAAGTCTTCGCTTCTTTGTTCAACGACCGCGCCATCGCTTATCGCGTGCACCAGGGCTTCGACCACAAGCTGGTCGCCCTGTCTGCTGGCGTGCAGCGCATGGTGCGTTCGGAAACCGGCACTGCCGGCGTGCTCTTCACTCTCGACACCGAGTCCGGCTTTCGCGACGTAGTGTTCATCACCGGTGCCTATGGCCTGGGTGAAACCGTAGTGCAAGGCGCGGTCAATCCGGACGAGTTCTACGTCCACAAGCAAACCCTGGAAGCCGGCCGCCCGGCGATCCTGCGCCGCAACCTGGGCAGCAAAGCGATCAAGATGATTTACGGCGACGAAGCCAAAGCCGGCAAGTCGGTCAAGGTCGTGGATGTCGAACATGCCGATCGTTCGCGTTTCTGCCTGAGCGACGCCGAGGTCACCGAGCTGGCCAAGCAGGCGCTGATCATCGAGAAGCACTACCAGCGGCCGATGGACATCGAGTGGGCCAAAGACGGTGACGACGGCAAGCTGTACATCGTCCAGGCCCGTCCCGAGACCGTGAAAAGCCGGACCAGCGCCAATGTGATGGAGCGTTACCTGCTCAAGGAAACCGGCACCGTGCTGGTCGAAGGCCGCGCCATCGGCCAGAAAATCGGCGCCGGCAAGGTGCGGGTGATCAACGATATCGCCGAGATGGACAAGGTCCAGCCAGGCGATGTGCTGGTTTCCGACATGACCGACCCGGATTGGGAGCCGATCATGAAACGCGCCAGCGCCATCGTCACCAACCGTGGTGGGCGTACCTGTCACGCGGCCATCATCGCCCGTGAGCTGGGCATTCCGGCCGTGGTCGGTTGCGGTAACGCGACCCAGGTGCTGAAGGATGGCCAGGGCGTGACAGTTTCCTGCGCCGAAGGCGATACCGGTTTCATCTTCGAAGGTGAGCTGGGCTTCGACATCCGCAAGAACTCCGTCGATGCCATGCCGGATCTGCCGTTCAAGATCATGATGAACGTCGGCAACCCCGACCGTGCCTTCGATTTCGCCCAGCTGCCGAACGCCGGCATCGGTCTGGCGCGTCTGGAATTCATCATCAATCGCATGATCGGCGTGCACCCCAAGGCGCTGCTGAACTACGCCGGCCTGCCAGCCGACATCAAGGACAGCGTCGACAAGCGTATCGCGGGCTATGACGATCCGGTCGGTTTCTACGTCGAGAAACTGGTCGAGGGCATCAGCACCCTGGCGGCGGCGTTCTGGCCGAAGAAGGTCATCGTGCGCCTGTCGGACTTCAAGTCCAACGAATACGCCAACCTGATCGGCGGCAAGCTCTACGAGCCGGAAGAAGAAAACCCGATGCTGGGCTTCCGTGGCGCTTCGCGTTACATCAGCGAATCCTTCCGCGACTGCTTCGAGCTGGAATGTCGTGCGCTGAAGAAAGTCCGCAACGAAATGGGCCTGACCAACGTCGAGATCATGGTGCCATTCGTGCGCACCCTCGGCGAAGCCAGCCAAGTCGTCGATCTACTCGCGCAGAACGGCCTGGCGCGCGGCCAGAACGGCTTGAAAGTGATCATGATGTGCGAGCTGCCGTCCAACGCGATTCTAGCGGATGAGTTCCTCGAGTTCTTCGATGGCTTCTCCATCGGCTCCAACGACCTGACCCAACTGACCCTCGGTCTGGACCGCGACTCGGGCATCGTCGCGCACCTGTTCGACGAGCGTAATCCGGCGGTCAAGAAGCTGCTCTCCAATGCCATCCAGGCCTGTAACAAGGCCGGGAAGTACATCGGCATCTGTGGTCAGGGCCCGTCGGATCACCCGGATCTCGCCCGCTGGTTGATGGAGCAGGGTATCGAGAGCGTGTCGTTGAATCCGGACTCCGTACTGGAAACCTGGTTCTTCCTGGCGGAAGCTCAGCAACAGGCGTGATGGCTTTGGCCATGTGCGGATCGGCTCGCTTCGGGCTGCTTCGCATCGGCGCTGGCTGAGTCGGCGTTCTTTAACCACCTATAAAAAGGGCGGACAGATTTCCGCCCTTTTTTGTGCAAGTAGTCATATGCAAAGTAGCAGTGAGCTTTTTCCCGTCGCCTTGATGAGCGCTGAGTTGCGTGGCGATCTCAGTGAAGATGTCTATCGCCTCAAGCCGAGCAACAGCACCGATTCCAGCGTCGAACTGGCGCTGACTCGCCTAGGCCTGTTGGGCCAGGAGGCGAGGCGAGGCGTACCGGTGATTCTGCTGCATGGCAGTTTCTCCAATCGACGTTTCTGGTACTCGCCCAAGGGGATCGGCCTGGGGCCGCACCTGGCGCGTGCCGGTTTTGACGTGTGGATCGCTGAAATGCGTGGCCACGGCTTGTCGCCGCGCAACCTGAACTATCGCCATAATCGCGTGGCTGATTATGTGCGTTACGACCTCCCGGCTATCGCGGCTTTCGTGCGCGAACAGACGGCGCAGGCCCCGCACTGGATCGGTCACTCCCTCGGCGGCATCACCTTGGCTGCCGCCCTCGGCGGGCGCTATCTGGGTGAGGATGAGGTCGCTTCGGCGGCGTTGTTCGGCAGCCAGATCAGCCGCGTCTACTGGCCGTTGAAAGTGCCGCCGGTGGAGTGGGGCGGGCGATTGTTGCTCAAACGTTTCGCTGCACTGTCGGGCTCGCGGCTCAAGCGCGGCCCGGAGGACGAACCCATAGGGCTGGCGCTGGAAAGCCTGCGTTGGCATGGTTTGTTCGGCCGCTTTGGCGATCGCGAGCGCGATTGGTGGGCGGGGTTGCCGGAGGTGCGCGTGCCATTGTTGGCGGTCAGCGCCGTTGGCGACCAGCAGGATCCGGCCTGGGCTTGCCGCAAGCTGCTGGAACAGTTCGGCTCGCAAACCCGTGAGTTTTTATGCCTCGGCAAGCAGAACGGCTTTATCGACGATTATGGGCATGTCGAGATGCTGGTCAGTAAGCACGCGCAGCGCGAAGTGTGGCCGCTGGTCGAACATTGGCTGCGGCAGACGCAACTGCCGGAAGGGTTCAGGCAGGGCTGAGTCGCCGCTTGGGCGGCGCGAGCTCAGCTGATCGAGCGCGCCACGCCGCCATCCACGCGCATGGCGACGCCTGCGACGGTCAGGCCTTGGCCAATGCCGGCACTGGGGCCGCTGACGATGGCGTGCTCTGCGGATAGATCAATTTTCATACAATGACGCCTGGGGCAGAGACACTCTCTGCGACAGTGGGTCGCCGCAGTCGGGCCGAGTTCAATCCTGGGTATCGATTGATGATCTACGGTTCGTTCGGACCGGGGTTGGCAATGGCAATGGCTATGAGCGCGATGCGCGCGGCTATTATTTTCCGTGTATGTCGGGCTGTGGGTGGTTGAAACGTTCCGTCACTGCCGGTAGACCGTTAACATGTGACCCTAAGACGGCATCGAGTCATTCCTGCTGCCACTGGAGTTGCCATGTTCGTTGCTCTCGAGCGGCTGTTGAATCTTCAGGAAGGTTACCGGCGCACTTTTCAGGTCGGCGGGCGCAGCCTGTTATTGATGGTGGTAGAGCAGCAGCCGGTGTTGCTGGAGAACCGTTGTCCGCACCAGGGCGCACCCTTGCACAACGCCACGCTGCTCGGTAGGGTGCTGCGCTGCGCGCGCCATGGCGCTGAATTCGATGTGTTCAGCGGGCAGGTGCTCAATGCCCATTGCCCGGGGTTGACCATGCTGGCGCTGGCTTACGATGGCGACCGTATCGGCGTCGATCTCTGACTCTGCTTTTCTCACTCGTAGGAGTTTTCCCATGCAATACGTCACTCCCGATCTGTGCGACGCCTACCCGGAACTGGTGCAGGTGGTTGAGCCGATGTTCAGCAATTTTGGCGGCCGCGACTCCTTTGGCGGCGAAATCGTCACCATCAAGTGCTTCGAGGACAACTCCCTGGTCAAGGATCAGGTCGAGCTCGCCGGTAAAGGCAAGGTGTTGGTCGTCGATGGCGGCGGTTCGCTGCGCCGCGCGCTGCTTGGCGACATGCTGGCCGAAAAAGCCGCGAAGAATGGTTGGGAAGGCCTGGTGGTCTACGGCTGCATCCGTGACGTCGATGTCATCGCCCAGACCGACCTGGGGGTGCAGGCCCTCGCCAGCCATCCGATGAAGACCGACAAGCGCGGTATCGGCGACCTGAACGTGGCGGTGACGTTCGGCGGCGTGACTTTCCGTCCGGGCGAGTATGTGTACGCCGACAACAACGGCATCATCCTCTCGCCCACGGCCTTGCAAATGCCGGCCTGAGGCTTGAAAACCGGCGCAAGTCGAGTGTTTGACCCGCCAACGATCGGCAGCCGATGAAGGGGTAAGGATGCACGAGGAAGACAACGCGCAATGGGGGCTGGTACATGCCTTCGTGCTGGATGGAAAGGGCGGTGCGCGGCCGATTGCTCGCCATCAGTTGGATGAGCTGGTACTCACGCCCGAGCAGAGCCTTTGGCTGCATTGGGATCGCAGCCATCCGCAGACCCATGCCTGGTTGCGCACCGCCAGCGGCCTGAATGCGTTCAGTTGCGACCTGCTGCTGGAGGAGAATACTCGGCCACGGCTGTTGCCGTTACCGAATGATGAGCTGCTGCTATTTCTGCGCGGGGTCAATCTCAATCCGGGTGCCGAGCCGGAGGACATGGTTTCGGTTCGCATCTTTGCGGCGCCTCAGCGTGTCATTTCATTGCGTTTGCGGCCGTTGCGCGCGACCGAAGAGCTGATTGTCGAGCTGGAGGAGGGCGATGGTCCGAAGACCTCGTCCGAGTTGATTCTGTACCTCGCGCAGCACCTGACCGGCAAGGTCGATGGCCTGGTCAGTGAGCTCGCTGAACTGGTCGATGTTCAGGAGGAGCGCGTGGATGCCGATGAGCGTTACGCGCCGGAGCACGGCCAGATGTTGCACATCCGCCGTCGTGCCGCGGGCTTGCGGCGCTTTCTGGCCCCGCAGCGCGACATCTACGGACAGCTGACGCGCAACAGGCTGCCCTGGTTCGCCGATGCGGACAGTGACTACTGGAACGAGTTGAACAACCGGTTGACGCGTTACCTGGAAGAGCTGGAGTTGATCCGCGAGCGGGTCGGCCTGGTGCTCGAGTCCGAGCACCGGCGGATGAGCGAGCGAATGAACCGCACCATGTACCGTTTCGGGATTATCACCGGGGTGTTTTTGCCGATGACGTTCTTGACCGGCTTGCTGGGTATCAATGTTGGCGGTATTCCTGGCTCGGACAGCCCTTATGGCTTCCTGGTCGCCTGCCTGTTGATCGTGGGTGTGGCTGTTTCGCAGTGGTGGATTTTTCGCCGTCTGCGCTGGGTTTGATGTGACTTGTCGTGTTTTCGTCTCGTCTAGCCGACTGATCCCGTGAGGTGCGCATGCACGATCCATTCGAAGAATCCCTGCGTCATCTGCTCAAGTCTTCGTCGTCCAGCCATGATGACGATGCTTGCCTGGGGCGCGTACTCAAGACCGCCAACCGTCAGGTTGGTGCTGGCGATCTGTTCAGCCTGATGGGCCATTGGCTCGAAGCGTTGATGATCGCCCTGAGTAACGGCTCGGCCCATGTCGCGCCGGTATCTCGTCGTACTTCTTCCGCTCGCTCTATCGATAAGGCTGACTGAAATGGAACTCGACCCCTGGACCCAAAGCCTGGTGAGTGCGATGACTGCCCTGTGGACCAAGGTCGCCGGCTTCATCCCCAACCTGTTCGTTGCCTTGATTCTGGTTCTGCTGGGTTTTGTCGTAGCCAAACTGCTCGACACCCTGCTCTCCAAACTGTTGGGCAAGGTCGGTCTGGACCGCCTGATGGCCGGTACCGGTTTGACCAAGCTGTTGAGCCGGGCAGGCATTCAGGTGCCGGTTTCGACCTTGATCGGTAAGATCGTCTATTGGTTCGTGCTGCTGATCTTCCTGGTTTCAGCGGCGGAGTCGCTGGGCCTGGAGCGGGTTTCGGCGACTCTCGATGTGCTCGCCCTGTACCTGCCGAAAGTCTTCGGCGCGGCTCTGGTGCTGCTCGCTGGCGTACTCCTGGCGCAGCTGGTCAGTGGCCTGGTGCGCGGCGCCGCTGAAGGCGTGGGGCTGGACTACGCCAATGGCCTGGGGCGTATCGCCCAGGGCCTGGTGATCATCATCAGTATCTCGGTGGCCATCGGCCAGTTGGAAGTGAAGACCGACCTGCTGAACAACGTGATCGCCATCGTGCTGATCTCCGTTGGTCTGGCTGTGGCCCTGGCCTTGGGGCTGGGCAGTCGCGAGATCGCCGGGCAGATTCTGGCCGGTATTTATGTGCGTGAGTTGTATCAGGTCGGGCAACAGATTCAGGTTGGTGATGTCGAAGGGCAGATCGAGGAAATTGGCACGGTCAAGACTACGCTGCTGACCGATGAGGGCGAGCTGGTGTCGGTGGCCAACCGTATTCTTCTCGAACAACGGGTAAGCAGTCGCTAACGCGCCAATCCCTGCTAATGTATGCCGCCATCTCAATACGCCCGATGCACTGGGCAATGGCGGCTATTCACCTGACTGTCGGCCCGACTCGTTTTGAATAAAGCCCAATCGCTGTCTTCGCGTTACGACCCTCGCGAGCTCTCGGACGAAGAGCTGGTTGCGCGTGCGCATGTCGAGTTGTTCCACATTACCCGTGCTTATGAAGAACTGATGCGCCGCTATCAGCGCACTTTGTTTAACGTTTGTGCCCGTTATTTGGGTAACGAACGCGATGCGGATGATGTGTGTCAAGAAGTCATGCTCAAGGTTCTATATGGTTTGAAGAACTTCGAAGGTAAGTCGAAGTTCAAGACCTGGCTCTATAGCATCACTTATAACGAGTGCATCACGCAGTACCGTAAAGAGCGTAGAAAGCGCCGTTTAATGGATGCCCTTAGTCTGGATCCATTGGAGGAGGCCTCGGAGGAGAAGGCTCCGGCCTTAGCTGAGCCAGGCGGGTTGGATCGCTGGTTGGTGCATGTGAACCCGATCGATCGGGAGATTCTGGTGCTGCGCTTTGTTGCGGAACTGGAGTTTCAGGAAATAGCCGACATCATGCACATGGGCCTGAGCGCGACGAAAATGCGTTATAAGCGCGCACTTGACCGCTTGCGCGAAAAATTTTCAGGCCTTAATGAAACTTTAGTTGGGTGAAATACCTCTAACCGTGCGGGTGGATTCTGTTAGAATCGCCGCCTGAGTTGTCTTGAGTCTGTCCGACAACTTACTGACCACCAAGATAGGGATTTACGGATGAAATTCAAAAACACCTTAGGCGTTGTAATCGGTTCGCTGATCGCTGCTTCCTCTCTTCAGGCGTTGGCTCAAGGCCAAGGTGCGGTAGAGGTTGAGGGCTTCGCGAAGAAAGAAATGTTCGACAGCGCTCGTGACTTCAAAAACAACGGCAATCTGTTCGGCGGCTCGATTGGCTACTTCCTGACCGACGACGTTGAACTGCGTCTGGGCTACGACGAAGTGCACAACGCTCGTGGTGAAGACGGTCGTAACATCAAGGGCTCGAACACTGCCCTGGATGCTCTGTACCACTTCAACGCTCCAGGCGACACGCTGCGTCCGTATGTCTCCGCAGGTTTCTCGGACCAGAGCATCGGTCAAACCGGCCGCAGCGGTCGTAACGGCTCCACTTTCGCCAACGTTGGCGGCGGTGCCAAGCTCTACTTCACCGAGAACTTCTATGCTCGTGCTGGCGTTGAAGCTCAGTACAACATCGACCAGGGCGACACCGAGTGGGCTCCAAGCGTCGGTATCGGCCTGAACTTCGGTGGCGGCTCCAAGCCCGTTGCAGCTCCAGTTGCAGCACCGGCTGAAGTCTGCGCCGACAGCGACAACGATGGCGTGTGCGACAACGTCGACAAGTGCCCGGACACCCCGGCCAACGTCACCGTTGACGCCGATGGCTGCCCGGCTGTTGCCGAAGTGGTGCGCGTTGAGCTGGACGTGAAGTTCGACTTCGACAAGTCGAAAGTCAAAGAAGAAAGCTATGGCGACATCAAGAACCTGGCTGACTTCATGAACCAGTACCCGGCCACTTCCACCTCTGTTGAAGGTCACACTGACTCCGTCGGTCCTGACGCTTACAACCAGAAGCTCTCCGAGCGCCGTGCAAACGCCGTTCGTGAAGTGCTGGTCAACCAGTACGGTGTTGGCGGCGAGCGCGTAAACGCTGTGGGTTACGGCGAGTCCAAACCGGTTGCGGATAACGCTACCGAAGCTGGCCGCGCGGTTAACCGTCGCGTAGAAGCTGAAGTGGAAGCCCAAGCCAAGTAATTGGTTTAGCTCCAAAAAAACCCGGCTCCGGCCGGGTTTTTTTTGCCTGAAAAAAAGCCTCAGGGCTCTGCCGCGTGGGGTTCAGCGGTTAGGCACTGACCACCATTGGCAGGGCTTGGGCACTGGCGGCCACTTCGCCGATTACCAGAATCGCCGGGCTTTTCAATTGGAATGCCTGCGCATCCTGCTGCATTTCGCCGAGGGAACTGCGGCATTCGCGTTGTTGCGGCAGTGAGGCGTTTTCGATCATGGCGACTGGCATGTTGCTCGACATACCGCTGGCCAGCAGGCTGTCGCGGATCTCGCCCAGTTTGGCTACGCCCATGTAGACCACCAGCGTGGTGCCGCTCTGTGCCAGTGCCTGCCAGTTGAGGCTGCTGTCGTCCTGGGTGTGGGCGGTGACCAGGGTCACGCCACGGCTGATGCCACGCAAGGTCAGCGGGATGCCACAGTTGGTCGCGCCGGCCAGGCCCGCGGTGATGCCATTTACCAACTCGACTTCCACGCCGCGGGCACTGAGCCATTCGGCTTCTTCACCGCCACGGCCGAAGATGCACGGGTCGCCGCCTTTGAGGCGCACCACGCATTTGCCCTGACGGGCATAACGCAGCATCAGTCGATGGATGAACGCCTGGGGCGTCGAGCGGCAACCACCGCGTTTACCCACCGGCACTATTCGCGCCGTCGGGCAATGTTCGAGCACGGCAGGGTTGACCAGGTCGTCGATCATCACGACATGCGCTTCCTGCAGTGCCCGCACCGCTTTGAGCGTCAGCAGTTCCGGGTCACCTGGGCCCGCACCGACCAGCCAGACTTTTGCGCTCATGTTCATATCCCCTTCGTAGGGTGCGCCGTGCGCACCGTTGCGTTTGGTTGCGGTGCGCTTGGCGCACCCGACGGTCATGCGTGTACTGCCACCGGCTGTTGCACGAGCAGTCGTTTGATTTCCGGTACGCAGGAGCCGCAGCTGGTGCCGCATTTCAGCTCCTGTTTCA
This sequence comes from Pseudomonas sp. KH_027, assembly GCF_057838565.1. Lineage (NCBI taxonomy): Bacteria > Pseudomonadati > Pseudomonadota > Gammaproteobacteria > Pseudomonadales > Pseudomonadaceae > Pseudomonas > Pseudomonas sp. KH_027. The sequence goes on along the minus strand of NZ_CM174470.1, from coordinate 2,666,710 downwards.
GTCCGTTCAAGTCCAGGCCGCGGGCGATGCCGGCGCAAACGGCGGCTTGACTGACATTCATGCAGTTGCACAGGGTCTTGTTGTCGAGTGGGCTGGCGCCAGCGCTGCCGGGTGGTGTGCTGATCGGTGCCAGCAGCCAGCGGCGCAGGTCCGCGTCGGCTTCGCCGCTGAGCCAGAGGCTCTTGAGCCAGTCACGGGCTGCCGTTTCACCGGCCAAGCGGATGGCCGTGATGCGGCCGTGTTCGATGCGTACGCGCTTGCCAACTGCGCGCCGTGGGTCGTCATAGGCCAGCACCGGGCCTTCATGCAGGCCCAGCAAGCGATCGATCTGCGCCAGCAGTTCAGGCGCCGGGGCCTCGGTGGCCGCAGCACGAATCAGCAGGGCCGGGCGCTCGCGACCGATCAGGCCGAGGCTGGCATAGTCGAAGCTTTCGCACAGCGGGCGCAATGCCTCGAAACGGTTTTGCACGTCACCTTCGACCAGGGCGAACAGTTGCCAGGGCAATTCGACCTTTTGCACTTCGACGCCGGCGTGTTTGAGTTCCGGCTGTTTCGACAGCGGATCGAATGCCGGCAGGGTCAGCACGTTGCAGCCCAGCCCCTTGAGAAAGCGATCGCCCCAGTGCATGGGTAGGAACGCCTGGCCGGAGCGCACACCTTCGTCGCTCTGCACCGGCAGGATCAGGCTGCCACGCCGGCTTTTCAGTTTCACCAGATCGCCGGCTTGCAGGCGCCGACGACGCAGTTCGTCCGGGTGCAGGCTGAGTACGGCGGACTCGACGTGGCCGAACAGTTGCGCGGCGGTGCCGGTACGGCTCATGCCGTGCCACTGGTCGCGCAGGCGGCCGGTATTGAGGGTCAACGGAAAGCGCGCATCGCGTTTTTCTTTCGGTGCGCGATAGGGGTCGGCGATAAAGCTCGCGCGGCCGGATTCGCTTGGGAAAATCCCGTTGCCGTAGAGACGTGGGGTGCCGGCGCTGGCGCCGACGGGGAAGGGCCATTGTTGCGGCCCCTGGTTATCCAGAATCGCGTAGCTGAGACCGGACAGGTCCAGATCGCGCTGGGCGGTCAGTGTCTTGTATTCATCGAACAGCGCTTGTGGGCTGTCGAAGTTGAACAGGCTGGGCAGGCCGGGGCGTAGCAAGTGTTCCAGGCGGTGGGCGAAGTCGACGGTGATCGCCCAGTCGGGCCGTGCCTCGGCGGGCGCGGGCACGGCGCTGCGGACATGGGAAATGCGCCGCTCGGAATTGGTCACCGTGCCTTCCTTTTCTCCCCAACTGGCGGCGGGCAGCAGCAGGTCGGCGAAGCGGCAGGTCTCGGTGGTGAAAAAGGCTTCCTGTACCACCACGAACGGGCAGGTGGCGAGGGCCTGGTGGATTTTGTTCTGGTCCGGCAGCGATTGCGCCGGGTTGGTGCAGGCGATCCACAGGGCTTTGATCGTGCCGGCATGTACCGCATCGAACAGTTCGACGGCCGTCAGCCCGGTATTTTCCGGCAGGCTGTCGACCCCCCAGTGGTGGGCGACTTCGGCGCGATGCACGGCATTCGCCGCTTCGCGGTGGCCCGGCAGCAGGTTGGACAGGCTGCCGGTTTCGCGGCCGCCCATGGCATTCGGCTGGCCGGTCAGCGAGAAGGGGCCGGCACCCACACGGCCGATCTGCCCAGTGGCCAAGTGCAGGTTGATCAGCGCGCTGTTTTTCGCACTGCCGGCGCTCGATTGATTCAGGCCCATGCACCACAGTGAGAGAAAGCGCGGCGCCTGGCCGATGAGCTTGGCGCACGCCAGCAGGTTTTCCTGGCTGATGCCGCACAGCTCGGCAACCATGTGCGGGGTGTAGTCGCGCACCAGGCTCTTCAGTGCCTCGAAGCCTTCGGTGTGCTCGTCGATAAAGCGCCGGTCGAGCCAGCCTTCCCACATCAGGATATGCAGGATGCCGTGAAACAGCGCCACATCGGTGCCGGGCTGGATTGCCAGGTGCAGGTCGGCCAGTTCGCAGGTGTCGGTGCGGCGCGGGTCGACCACTATGACTTTCATGTCCGGGCGCTTGGCCTTGGCTTCTTCCAGGCGGCGGAACAGCACGGGATGGGCGAAGGCCATGTTGCTGCCGACGATCAGCACGCAATCGCTGTGCTCGAGGTCTTCGTAGTTGCACGGCGGCGCATCGGCGCCGAGGCTGCGTTTGTAGCCGACCACGGCCGAGGACATGCACAGCCTTGAGTTGCTATCGATGTTGTTGGTGCCGACCAGGGCACGGGCGAGCTTGTTGAAGGCGTAATAGTCCTCGGTCAGCAGTTGACCGGAAATATAGAACGCCACGCTGTCCGGGCCGTGTTCGCGGATGGTCTCGGCAAATACCTGGGCGGCGTGATCCAGCGCCGAATCCCAGTTCGTCCGCGAACGCGGCAGGGTTTTGCCCAACCGCAGTTCCGGGTAAAGCGCGCGAGCCGCCAGGTCACCGGTCAGGTGCAAGGTCGCGCCTTTACTGCAGAGTTTGCCGAAGTTGGCCGGGTGCATTGGGTCACCGCTTACACCCAGGACACGCTCGCCATCGTGCTCGATCAGCACGCCGCAACCGACGCCGCAATAGCAGCAGGTGGACGCGGTGATTTGAGTGGCAGGGTTCAGGCCCATGACATTGTTCCTGTAGGTTGGTGCGGAGCGAAGCCCGGCAAGCATTGCGTAGCGGTGTGACGACTCAGGCGGGCAGCGCGGCTTGCCTGATGGCCAGCAGTACCCGACCGTTCTCGACCTTGGCCGCATGCTTGTGGACGCAACCGACATCCGGGGCCAGGGCTTCGCCATTTTCCAGGTCGATCTGCCAGTTGTGCAGCGGGCAGGCCACGCGCTTGCCGTAGATCAGGCCTTGGGACAGCGGGCCGCCCTTGTGCGGGCAGCGGTCGTCGAGGGCGAAGACCTCGTCGTCGGCGGCCCGGAAAATCGCGATATCGCCTTTGGGCCCGGTGATGATGCGTGAGCCGAGTACGTTGATTTCATCCAGAGCGCAGATATCCAGCCAGTTCATAGGTGTGTCTCCAAAGTTCGGGTGTCGCTGCATATCCTCTCCCCCGGCCCCTCTCCCATGAATGGGCGGGGGGGGACCCGCTTCCTCTCCCGCTTGCGGGAGAGGTTGGGGAGAGGGGGCTTTTCAGACGGTTGCCAAGTCCTTGACCGGGATGCGGTCGAACTCTTTCTTCAATTGCGGCTGTTCGATCCGCTCTTTCCACGGGTCCTGCTCGAAGGACAGCGAGAACTGCAGCCGCGCATTCAGTGCCTGGCGGTTGGCTGCATCCTCGACCACGGCGCGCTTGATGTAGTCCATGCCGACTCTTTGCAGGTAGTGCACGGTGCGTTCGAGGTAGAAGGCTTCTTCGCGGTACAGTTGCAGGAACGCGCCGTTGTATTCGCGCACCTCGTCGGCGGTCTTGACCTTGACGAAGAACTCCGCGACTTCGGTTTTGATCCCGCCGTTGCCGCCGATGTACATCTCGAAGCCGGAGTCGACGCCGATGATGCCGACGTCCTTGATGCCGGCCTCGGCGCAGTTGCGCGGGCAGCCGGAGACCGCGAGCTTGACCTTGTGCGGCGACCACATGTTGAACAGGTCGTGCTCCAGGTCGATACCCAGTTGGGTCGAGTTCTGCGTGCCGAAGCGGCAGAACTCGCTGCCGACGCAGGTCTTCACGGTACGGATGGATTTGCCGTAGGCATGCCCGGATGGCATGTCCAGTTCTTTCCAGACCGCTGGCAGGTCTTCCTTCTTGATCCCCAGCAGGTCGATGCGCTGGCCGCCGGTGACCTTGACCATCGGTACGTTGTACTTGTCCGCCACGTCGGCGATGCGCCGCAGTTCGGACGGGTTGGTCACGCCGCCCCACATCCGTGGCACCACCGAATAGGTGCCGTCTTTCTGGATATTGGCGTGGGCACGCTCGTTGATCAGGCGCGACTGCGGGTCGTCCTTGGCTTCACCCGGCCAGGTCGAGAGCAGGTAGTAGTTCAGCGCCGGGCGGCAGGTGGCGCAACCGTTCGGGGTATTCCAGTGCAGGGCGCGCTGGGTGTCGGCGATGGCGATCAGGTGCTGGTCGCGGATCGCCTGGCGGATCTGGCCGTGGTTCAGGTCGCTGCAGCCGCAGATGGCTTTCTCGCTTTTCGGTTTCACGTCCGCCGCGCCACCGACGGTGCTGATCAGGATCTGTTCCACCAAGCCGGCACAGGAGCCGCATGAGCTGGCGGCTTTGGTGTGCTTTTTGATGTCGTCGACGCTGAACAGGCCGTTTTCCTGGATGGCCTTGACGATGGTGCCTTTGCACACGCCATTGCAGCCGCAGATTTCCGCGCTGTCGGGCATGTTCGCGGTTTTGTCCTGGCCCTGGTGGCCGACGTCGCCGATAGCGTTTTCGCCGAACATCAGGTGATCGCGGATCTCGCTGACGTTGTGGTTCTCGCGTACTTGGCGGAAGTACCAGCCGCCGTCGGCGGTATCGCCGTACAGGCAGGCGCCGACCAGGATGTCGTCCTTGATCACCAGCTTCTTGTACACGCCGCCGATGGGGTCGGAGAGGGTGATGGTTTCGGTGCCTTCGGCACCCATGAATTCGCCGGCGGAGAACAGGTCGATGCCGGTGACTTTCAGCTTGGTCGAGGTCACTGAGCCTTGGTAGCGGGCAAAGCCCAACTGGGCCAGGTGGTTGGCACAGACCTTGGCTTGTTCGAACAGTGGCGCGACCAGGCCGTAGGCGATGCCGCGGTGGTTGGCGCATTCGCCGACCGAGTAGATGCGCGGGTCGTTGGTCTGCATCGTGTCGTTGACCAGAATCCCGCGGTTGCAGGGAATGCCGGATTTTTCCGCCAGCTCGCTGTTGGGCCGGATGCCGGCGGCCATGACCACCAGGTCGGCGGGAATCACTTCGTCATCGGCAAAGCGCACGGCGCAGACGCGGCCGTCTTCATTGCCGATCAGCTCCGCAGTGTGCTTGGGCAGCTTGAATTTCAGGCCGCGGGCTTCCAGTGCGGTTTGCAGCAGCTTGCCGGCGGTGGGGTCGAGTTGGCGCTCCATCAGCCAGTCGCCGATATGCACCACGGTCACGTCCATGCCGCGTAGTTTCAGGCCGTTGGCGGCTTCCAGACCGAGCAAGCCGCCGCCGATCACCACGGCATGGCTGTGGGTTTTGGCGGTGTCCATCATCGCCTGGGTATCGGCGATGTCGCGGTAGCCGATCACGCCCTTGAGCGTGTTGCCGGGGATCGGCAGCACGAACGGGTTGGAGCCGGTGGCGATCAGCAGGCGGTCGTACTCGGCTTCGCTGCCGTCTTCGGCGATCACCCGGCGCTTGATCCGGTCGATTTCCACGACTTTGCGGTTGAGCATCAGTTTGATGTCGTTTTCGCTGTACCAGTTCAGGTCGTTGAGCACGATCTCTTCGAACGTCTGCTCGCCGGCCAGTACCGGAGAAAGCAGGATACGGTTGTAGTTCGGGTGCGGCTCGGCGCCGAACACGGTGATCTCATAGAGGTCAGGGGCGAGTTTGAGCAACTCTTCCAGCGTACGTACCCCGGCCATACCATTGCCGATCATGACTAATTTGAGCTTTTTCATGCTGTGTCTCCGTGAGCTTGGGCAACCTGCCGTGCAGGGTTTTCCGGGTGGCTCGACAAAATCCGCACAAACAAAAAAGGCGTCCTTGCTGGGTAACCAGCAAGGACGCCTTTGTCCAAGTCCCGATCTAGCGGGAAGTGCCTCCCTCGCCATTGAGGGCTGCGCTTTTATAATTTGTCGAAGTTGTTATTGCAGTAGCTGTGCCAACTTCATTGGCCCCAGCGTTTGCAGGGCTATAGCGGGGTTTTATGGGCTGACTTGGCGGTCGTTACGCACTCCTTTAAAGCGGGTGGCGCTGTTGTGGTGCGTTCGAGCCGGGCTCAGCCCAGCAGCATCAACACCAGCAAGAGTAGATTCAGCGCCAGCGAAAACAGCGCCAGACCGCGCCAGACCTTCAGCGGCTCGCGCTCCAGCAGCGGCCGAGGGCGGACGCTGAGGGCCTGGCGTTCGCCCTGTTCCAGAACCAGCAACCACTCTTCGGCGGTTTCAAAGCGTTGGCTGTGGTCGGCGGCTACGGCGCGATTGAGGCTTTCATCCAGCCAGCTCGGCAGGTCCGGCCGGTAGCGACTGGCTGGCGTCGGGGTGCCGAAGCGCGGGTGCTGGAAGGCCTCGATCTCGCCGTAGGGGTAATGCCCGGTTAGCAGATGATAAAGGGTGACGCCGGCGGCGTAGAGGTCCTGTTGCGTGCTCGGTGCGGCACCGGCAAAGGCTTCCGGGGCGATGTAACTGGGGGTGCCGGGCAAGCTGTGGACTTCGTCCTGGGACAGTCCGGGGCAATAGGCCAGGCCGAAGTCGAGGACGCGCAACTCGCCGTCGTCGCCCCATAACAGGTTTTCCGGTTTCAGGTCGCGATGCAGGATATTTCGCCGGTGCAGCATGCCCAGGGCGCGCAGCAGGCGTGGGGCGATATCCAGCCATTCGGGCAGGCCCAGGGGGCCGGACAGGCGCACGTGTTCGGCCAGCGTCTGCCCCGAATACTCGCGTTGCACGTAGTACAAATGCTGGCGTTGGGGCAGGGCATGTACGTCCGGGAAGTTACGCCCGGCCACGCGGCGTAGAAACCACTCTTCCAGCAGCAGTGCCGGACCGGCATGGGCTTCGTCGTGGCGGCTGGGTGGTAGGGTTTTCAGCAGCCAGCGCCGGGCCTGGGCATCGCGTACCCGGTAGACCAACGATTGGCGCGATTCGGCGATCAACCGTTCGACCTGCCAGCCCTCGAAATCCTGCCCCTCGCGTAGCTTCGGTGGCAACGGCCAGTGGTCAAGCTGCGCAAGGGTGTCGGCCAGGTCGCCTTGCGGCAGCGGGCCGACCTGCACCAGCAAGGCGCTGGCGTTGTCCTGGCTGCCGGCCAGGTGCGCGGCACTGACCAGCGCTTGCGCGGCGGCACTGGGGTCGCCGGCATCCTGCAAGATGTGTTGAATGTGGCTGTCGGCCAATACCGCCCAGACACCATCGCTGACCAGCAGGAACGACTCGCCTTCGCGCAGTTCGCCGTCGAGGTAGTCGACCACCAAGTGCTGATCCAGGCCTAGCGCGCGCTTGAGCACATGCTGCATGCCGGGTTGCTCCCAGACGTGATCCTCGGTCAGGCGTTCCAGCGTGCCATCCAGCCAGCGATAGGCACGGCAGTCGCCGACATGCGCCAAGGTGAAGCGCCGGCCACGCAGCACCAGCGTGGTCAAGGTGGTGAGCAATGGTTGGCCGCCGCCGTTGGCTTGTAACCAGCGGTTCTGGGCCAGCAGCAGGCGTTCCAGCGATTGCGCCACGGCCCAGGTTTCTGGCGTGGCGTAGTAATCGAGGGCCAGCGCCTGCAAGGTCGCCCGTGCCGCCAGGCCGCCGTCGGCGCACTGGCTGACGCCATCGGCAAGGGCGAACAGGTAGCCCTTGCTCGCCGCCAACCCTTGCGCGGGCGTGACCACGCGCAGGGCGTCCTGGTTTTCCTCCCGAGGGCCGGTAGCGCTGGCTTGGCCGAAGCGATGTGGTTGGCTCATGGTTGGAGCTCTCGCTTGGCGGTGGCGTGGGGGTTCAAACCCGCGCGGCTGTCATTGCCGCCGAACCCCAGGTGGTTCTCCAGCGCAGCTTCACGCCATACAGACCGAACCAGGCGAGGATGCCGAGGCTGGCGAACAGCCAGAGCCCCAGTTGGTATTCGCCGGTCGATTGTTTGATCGCACCAAGCCCGGCCGTCAACAGGAAGCCGCCAATGCCGCCGGCCATGCCGATCAGCCCGGTCATCACGCCGATTTCCTTGCGAAAGCGCTGCGGCACCAGTTGGAACACCGCGCCGTTGCCAGCACCGAGGCTGAGCATGGCGAGGACGAAGAGGCTCAGCGCGGCAGTCGAACTGGACAGGTTGAAGCCGACGGCGGCGATGCTGATCGACGCGGCGGTGTAGACCACCAGCAAGGTACGGATACCGCCGAAACGGTCCGCCAGGGCCCCGCCGAGCGGGCGCATCAGGCTGCCGGCGAACACGCAGGCGGCGGTGTAATAGCCGGCTTTGACCGGGTCGAACCCGTATTGGTCGTGGAAGTAGCCGGGCAGGGTGCTGGCCAGGCCAAGGAAACCACCGAAGGTGACGCTGTAGAAGAACATGAACCACCAGCTGTCGCGGTCACCCAGGGCTTTCAAATAGTCGGCCGTGGACTTGGGGGCCGGGCGTTCCGGGGCATTGCGCGCCACTGTGGCGAAAATCGCCAGCGTCAGCACCAGTGGAATCAGCGCCAGGCCGAACACGTTACTCCAGCCGAAGATGCTGGCCAGTACCGGGGCGAACAACGCCGCCAGAACAGTGCCCGAGTTGCCCGCACCGGCGATGCCCATGGCCTTGCCCTGATGCTGCGGTGGATACCATTGCGAAGCCAGCGGCAGTGCCACGGCGAAGGAGGCACCGGCAACGCCGAGGAAGACGCCCAGCAGCAGAGCTTGTTCGTAGCTGTGAATGCCCAGTTGCCAGGCGACGAAGAGTGCGCCGATAACCGTGACCTGGCCGAGCAGGCCAGCGGTTTTGGGCGAGGTGCGGTCGGCCAGCAGGCCCATCAGAAAGCGTAATACGGCGCCGGCGAGGATGGGAGTGGCGACCATCATGGCGCGTTGCTGGGTGGTCAGGCCGAGGTCGGCGGCGATCTGCACGCCCAATGGTCCAAGGACGTACCAGACCATGAAGCTCAGGTCGAAGTAGAGAAAAGCGGCGAACAGGGTCGGTGCGTGGCCGGCCTTCCAGAAGCTTGTATTCATCTAACACCTCATCTGCAAAAAAGGGTCCCGGCGTGTCGCCGAACAGTGATCGTGGGCACCGCCCAACGACCCGCCGGGGAGTGCGCCGCACTTGTGGCGCGGCGCCCTGCGGCCGAAGCCACAGCTAGGTTGAGAGAGTTGCAAGCGGAACGTCCGGATCGCGGTTCGTCCACCCGCTCCAGTCGCTGGAGCAAAACGAAAAAAAACGCCGCGCCACCTGGTTGCTCGAAAGCGGGGTGGGCGCGACGTCTTTGTCGTTAGTGGGGCAACCGCCGTTGGCTACCTATGCCAAGGTTGTAGCAAGAGCCGAGCCAAGGCTGGCGAAGCCTTGATTTGTGGCGAGCTGAGCGGTTTCAGTGAGCTGCACATGAGTCATAACGGAGCGAGATGCTCAGTCATGCACCGCGATGAGGCGCACTTAAGGACTGTGCCGACAAAGGTGGGGTTACTGCGCTGGGGCTGGAAATACCACCGCCGGGCCCTGCGGTTTTTGCTCCGGCGGCAGATAGGCCGGTGCCGGCTGCCCAGCCGGGCCGAGGTGCTGGATAAAGCGGTAGATGCCGCGCAGATCCTCTTCGCGCATGATGCGCAGCACATGGTTGGGCATCGGCGGGCGGTAGTTGGCGTTGCGCGCCAGTAACAGCCACTGCGCCTCGCTGAGAGGGCTTACCACCAGGCGCAGGTTGCTCGCGTAGGTGGTGCCCCATGGCCCGCTCCAGCCGAGTTGGTCGCCCAGCAACCAGGCGCTTTCCGGCACCTTGTCCGGGGCCAGCAGATAGCCGGCGGTGTGGCAGTCGTTGCAGCCGGAAGTTTGCACCAGATAGCGCCCGCGCTCGATGGGGTCATCGGCCAAGACCAGCCACGGAAGGGTGAGCAGGCTGCCGAGCAGGGCGACCCGTCCGTACAGGCCAGGCAAGGTTGGCATGGCCAATCCCCTCTATGCGCTATGGAATCCCTCGAAAGGTATAGCGCAAAGCGGTGTCGTGCGCCCTCAGTCCAGCCAGTTGACCTTGGCGAATTTGCTGGAAAAGTCCTCGGGCATCGGTACCACTCGGGAGCTGCGGTAATCGAAGAAAACAAAGCCCGACTTGGCCATCGCCACCAGGCCGTCGTCCGCCGGACGACTGATGCGGAAGATGATGTCACCGCCATATTTGTTGAAATCCATCACCCCGACCTCGAACAGCAGTTGGTCGCGGGCGTGGGCCTCGGCTTTGTAGGTGGTGGCCAGGTCCGTGACGATGATGCCCAGGCCATCGGCACGGGTTTCGGAGATACCGAAATCGAACAGAAAGCGCGCCCGGGCCTCGGAGATCATCGAAATCATCGAGTCGTTGCCCAGGTGGTTGGCTGCGTTGATGTCCGTGACACGCACTGTCAGGTGGGTGCTGTAGCAGAACGGATCTTCGGGGAATACGAGTTGCAAACGGGCCATGGCGGGTCTCGGCTGGCTATTGGAGCGCCTGAAGGGCGAATGCGCTGATTTTACGTGGGCTGTCCTGGCTTTTGGGCTTATTCGCCAGGTGAATGAATGGCCCGGCCCCCGGTGATTCAATCTGACTTCGCACTGCGTTCCCGCTGTAGCCCTTCAGTCGACAGCAAGCCTATTTATGTGCGCTGTTCAGCCAGTAGAAGGTCACCCGGCCGCCTTCATCGGATGGGCCGTAATTGTCCTGAATATAGGCGCCCGCCTTGAAGTAGAGCTGCTGTTTGCCCCAATAGCCGCTCAACTGTCGATAGTGCGAGCCGTCATCGCCTCCGCTGCTGTGTACGCGGATACCGAGTTTGCCGCTGGGTGTCACGCGCAGGTCATAGCTGAAGCGCTCATTGAGTTGCACGTTTTCCGCCAGCAGGATGTTCTCCACGTCCTTGTCTCCCGGGCGTTTGCGCACCAGCGCTTCGAGCCGGCCGACGCCATGCAGGTAGTGGTACTGCAGTTTGACTAGCGGATCATTCTCGCTGCCGGGTTCATCCTTGCTATGGATTTGGCCGATGATGATTTTGTTCTTGCTCGGCACCTGGTTCACCGTCAATACGGCACTCAGGTAATTGTCGGCAGTCTGGTAGGGCCAGTAGCTGAGGCTGCCGTCGGCCTGGGTTTCGCGCAGTTCGCTGCGCGGGTAGCGGGCGTCTTCGGTGACTGAGCCGTTGACCGGCACCCAGAAGGTGATGCTGCCGTCGGAGTGAGGGCGCAAGTACTGGCTTTGATAGCCATTGTTCAGGCGGGCGGTGTCGATGAGCGTGGCAGAGCCATGGGCAGGAACGCTGAGGTTCCAGGTGCTGAGGTCGATCATTGCTGATCCTTACTGAGGCTGTGGGATGGGAAAGGCTCCTGTTCGGTGGTTTGTTGGGCGACAAGTTCAGGTGATGTGACGAGCGGGGCCGCCGCCCGTCATTCCGTGGCTGTTGGCGGCAGCCGCTCTAGTGCGCTATTTGCCGGGCGGGTACGCCACTCGCGTCGCCCGCCTTGCATGCTTACACAGGCTCTGGTTTGGCCTTTGGCGCGGACGGCAGCAAGCCATCGGCACGGAACATCGCTTTGATGCCGCGCACGGCCTGGCGAATACGGTCCTGGTTTTCGATCAGGGCGAAGCGCACATGGTCGTCGCCGTAGTCACCGAAACCGAGGCCGGGCGAAACGCAGACCTTGGCCTCGGCCAGCAGCTTCTTGGCGAACTCCAGCGAGCCGAGCTTGGCGTAGGGTTCGGGGATTTTCGCCCAGACATACATCGAGGCTTTCGGGTTGTCGACCATCCAGCCGGCCTCGTGCAGGCCACGCACCAGCACGTCGCGGCGTTGCTGGTAGTTGGCGGTGATATCCAGCACGCATTGCTGATCGCCTTCCAAGGCCGCGATCGCCGCGACTTGCAATGGGGTGAAGGTGCCGTAGTCGTGGTAACTCTTGATCCGCGCCAGGGCATTGACCAGTTCGCGGTTGCCGACCATGAAGCCGATCCGCCAGCCGGCCATGTTGTAGCTTTTGGACAGGGTGAAGAACTCCACCGCGATGTCCTTGGCGCCGGGCACCTGCATGATCGACGGCGCTTTCCAGCCGTCGTAGACGATGTCGGCGTAGGCCAGGTCATGCACCACCAGTACGTCGTGCTGTTTAGCCAGGGCCACCACGCGCTCGAAGAAGTCCAGCTCCACGCATTGGGCGGTGGGGTTGGAGGGGAAGCCGAGAATCATCATCTTCGGTTTCGGGATGCTCTCGCGGATCGCCCGTTCCACCTCGGCGAAGAAGTCCACGCCCGGCACCAGCGGCACGGAACGCACCTGGGCGCCGGCGATCACCGCGCCGTAGATATGGATCGGGTAGCTCGGGTTGGGCACCAGCACCGTATCACCGTGATCGAGGGTGGCGAGCATCAGGTGAGCCAGGCCCTCCTTGGAACCGATGGTGACGATGGCCTCGTGTTCGGGGTCGATCTCCACGTCATAGCGATCCTTATACCAGCGCGAGATGGCGCGGCGCAGGCGTGGGATGCCGCGGGAGGTGGAGTAGCCGTGGGTGTCTTCACGCTGGGCGACTTGCACCAGCTTTTCGACGATGTGCGGTGGGGTGGCGCCGTCGGGGTTGCCCATGCTCAGGTCGATGATGTCCTCGCCACGGCGGCGTGCGGCCATCTTCAGTTCGGCAGTGATGTTGAATACGTAAGGGGGGAGACGATCGATGCGCGCAAAGCGGCGCGAAGCTTGGTCAGTCATGCTTTCCTCGGAGACGTAAGCGCCCGGAACCGTCCGAGCGACGTTGGCCACTGTGGTGGCCGAAAGCGAAGATAAGCGGGCGGTGGGGCCCTTGTCGAGAGGGTTATGCGCTTTTCTCGGTCGGCAGCCTGGATGGTCTGGCAGTCATCCAGGCTGCCGGGTTTCAGGGGCCGAGCAGTTCGTTCATGGCGATGATCTGCTCGGCCACCTGAATCAGCTTCTGCTGTCGGCTCATGGCTTGGCGGCGCATCAGGGTGTAGGCCTCTTCCTCGGTACAGCTTTTCATCTTCATCAGCATGCCCTTGGCCAGCTCGACACGCTTGCGCTCGGCCAGTTGGTCGTCGCGGGCCTGCAGTTGCGCGCGCATGGCCTGGTCGCTCTCGAAGCGGGCCATGGCGACGTCGAGAATCGGTTGCAGGCGCTGGGCCTGGATGCCTTCGACTATGTATGCGCTGACGCCGGACTGGATGGCTTGGCGCATCACGTCGGGGTCGTGTTCGTCGGTGAACATGACGATGGGCCGTGGCTGGTCGCGGCTGACCAGTACCACTTGCTCCATCACGTCACGGCCGGGGGACTCGGTGTCGATCAGGATCACGTCGGGGCGCACGGCTTCGACCCGCGCCGGCAGGTCGATGGTCAGGCCGGATTCGTCGATCACCTCGAAGCCGGCTTCTGTCAGTGCCGCTTTGAGGCGACCGAACTTCTTCGCGGTGTCGTTGATCAGGAGGATGCGCAGCATAGGAAGGTCATTCTCCGTCAAAGGGCGTGGGATTGAGGGGTGTCGGCCAAGGCGTGCAGGGCGAAGCTGCGCGCATAGCCGGCAGGGTCGCTGCCGTCCCAGGTTGTGCCGTCGAGCAGGGTGGCGCTGCGCATGGCGGTGGCCGGTACGGCGATGCCCAGGGCGCTGGCGGCCTCGGCGTAGAGGTCGAGTTGCTGCACCTGCCTGGCGATGCCGAGGTAGTCCGGATCATCGCGCAGCAGGCCCCAGCGGCGGAATTGGGTCATGAACCACATGCCGTCGGACAGATAGGGCATGTTCGCCACACCTTCGGCATGGAAGCGCAACGGGTGCCGGTCTTGCCAGGCATTGCCGAGCCCGTCCTGGTACTGGCCGAGAAAGCGCGGCTCGATAGCCGAGAGCGGGGCATTGATGTACTCGCTGCCGCTGATCAATTGCGCCGTGCTGCGTTTGTTTTCTTCGCTGGCGTCGATGAACCGGCTGGCTTCGAGCACGGCCATGGTCAGCGCCCGCGCAGTATTCGGGTAGCGCTCGACGAACTCGCGGGTGACACCGAGCACTTTTTCCGGATGATCGGCCCAGATCATCTGGCTGGTGGCGAGGGTGAAGCCCTGGCCTTCATCGACCGCCAGCGCGCCCCAGGGGCCGCCCGCGCAAAAGCCATCGATCCGGGCCGCCTTGAGGTGCGCGAGCATTTGCGCGGGCGGTACGACCACGGTGTTCACATCGTGCAGGGGATGAATGCCGTGGCTGGCCAGCCAGTAGTTGAGCCACATGGCATGGGTGCCGGTCGGGAAGGTCTGGGCGAAGGTGAGTTTTGCACCGCCGTGGAGCACGTGCCTGGCGAGTGCTTCAGGAGTGCTCAGGCCGGCACGTTTGAGTGGTTCCGACAGGTTGATGGCCTGACCGTTCTGGCACAGCCCCATGAGAATGGCCATTTCGCAGGTTGGCCCGCCGAGCCCGAGATGAATGCCGTAAACCTGGCCGTAGAGCGCTTGGGCGGCATCCAGCTCGCGGCTCAGCAGCCTGTCGCGCAGGCTGGCCCAGGAGGCTTGGCGTTGCAGGTTCAGCGTCAAGCCGTAAGGCTGGGCGAAGCCCTGGGTGGCCGCGACGATCAGCGAGGCGGAGTCGGTCAGGGCCATGAAGCCGAGGTTGAGCACCGTCTTTTCCGGGGCGTCGGAACCTGCGACCCAGGCCAGGTTGTCTGTGCGTGCAGTGCTTGTGTCATCGCTCATGTTTGCAATTCCGTCGTTAAACAAAAAAGCGCCGCCCCAGCCACCTCGCGATCAGGTAACCAGCAGCGACGCCATTGTCTATGAACCGACTCCGCCGTTGGAGAAAGTTCTGTTGCACAAACAGAAGCAAGCGATATGCCAGCAGTTGGTTTAGGTAGAAAAACAAACCCCCGCGGAGGCGGGGGCTGGTTGCGCAGGGTCGATTGCCTCAGCGTTCGATCATCTGCTTGACCGAGGTTTGCGGGATTTGCTGAACGCGGCCCTCGCTATCCTCGAACTCCAGCATGCCGGTCTTTTTATCCAGTTGTGGCTTGCCGTCGCTGGTCAGCATCTGGCCGTCGGTGGTGGTGATGATGTACTCGCTGGAGCAGCCGGCCAGGCTGGTTGCGCAGAGAAGGGCGAGAATCCAGTGCTTCATGGTGTGCTCCACAGTGGTCGAAAGAGGCGTCGCAAGATAACGGCTCACAGTGTTAAAGCTAGACACTGGCTGTGTGGCCCGCAAGCGGCGGAAAAAACAAACCCCGCACAGGGCGGGGTTGGTTTCACAGCGTTGCGTAACTTAGGCTTGAACCACCGGGATGTTGGCGTTCGCTGCCGCTTCACGGAACTCGGCGATCTGGTCGAAGCTCAGGTAGCGGTAGACATCGCTGGCCATGGTGTCGATTTCTTTCGCGTAGGCCATGTACTCCTCGACGGTCGGCAGGCGACCGAGGATCGAAGCCACCGATGCCAGCTCGGCCGAGGCCAGGTAGACGTTGGCACCATCGCCCAGACGGTTGGGGAAGTTACGGGTCGAAGTCGACACCACGGTGGCGTTCGGTTCAACGCGAGCCTGGTTACCCATGCACAGCGAGCAGCCCGGCATTTCCATGCGCGCGCCAGCCTTGCCGTAGATGCCGTAGTAGCCCTCTTCGGTCAGTTGGTGAGCGTCCATCTTGGTCGGCGGCGACAGCCACAGACGGGTTGGCAGCTGACCTTTGACCTGATCCAGCAGTTTACCGGCAGCGCGGAAGTGACCGATGTTGGTCATGCACGAACCGATGAACACTTCGTCGATCTTCTCGCCAGCCACGCTGGACAGCAGGCGGGCGTCGTCCGGGTCGTTCGGCGCGCAGAGCACCGGCTCCTTGATCTCGGCCAGGTCGATCTCGATGATTTCAGCGTATTCGGCGTCGGCATCGGCAACCATCAACTCAGGGTTGGCGATCCAGGCTTCCATCGCTTGGGCACGACGTTCCAGGGTACGAGCATCGCCGTAGCCTTCGCCGATCATCCAGCGCAGCAGGGTGATGTTGGAGCTCAGGTACTCGGTGATCGACTCTTTCGACAGCTTGATGGTGCAACCGGCAGCCGAACGTTCGGCGGAGGCGTCGGACAGCTCGAAAGCCTGTTCGATGCTCAGGTTGTCCAGGCCTTCGATTTCCAGAATGCGGCCGGAGAAGGCATTTTTCTTGCCTTTCTTCTCTACGGTCAGCAGGCCAGCCTGGATCGCGTAGTAAGGAATGGCGTGCACCAGGTCGCGCAGGGTGACGCCCGGTTGCATTTTACCTTTGAAGCGCACCAGGATCGATTCCGGCATGTCCAGTGGCATAACGCCAGTGGCGGCGGCGAAGGCGACCAGACCGGAACCGGCCGGGAACGAGATGCCCATCGGGAAGCGGGTGTGCGAGTCACCACCGGTGCCGACGGTGTCCGGCAGCAGCATGCGGTTCAGCCAGCTGTGGATGATGCCGTCGCCCGGACGCAGGGAAACGCCGCCGCGGGTCATGATGAAGTCGGGCAGGGTGTGGTGGGTGGTCACGTCGATCGGCTTTGGATAGGCCGCGGTGTGGCAGAACGACTGCATCACCAGGTCGGTGGAGAAGCCCAGGCACGCCAGGTCTTTCAGCTCGTCACGGGTCATCGGGCCAGTAGTGTCCTGGGAGCCGACGGTGGTCATTTTCGGTTCGCAGTAGGTGCCTGGACGAACGCCAGCGACGCCGCAGGCCTTGCCGACCATTTTCTGCGCCAGGGTGAAGCCCTTGCTGCTTTCAGCCGGTGCTTCCGGCTTCTTGAACAGATCGGACGGTGGCAGACCCAGTTCGGCGCGCGCCTTCTCGGTCAGGCCGCGGCCGATGATCAGCGGGATACGACCGCCGGCACGGACTTCGTCGAGCAGCACCGGGGTTTTCATTTCGAAGGTGGTCAGGACTTCGTCGCTGTTGTGCTTGGTGACTTTGCCAGCATGCGGGTACAGGTCGATCACGTCGCCCATGTTCATGTTGGTGACGTCGAATTCGATCGGTAGTGCGCCGGCATCTTCCATGGTGTTGTAGAAGATCGGCGCGATTTTGCTGCCGAAGCAGAAGCCGCCGGAGCGCTTGTTCGGCACGTAAGGAACGTCGTCGCCGAAGAACCACAGCACCGAGTTGGTCGCCGATTTACGCGAGGAACCGGTACCGACCACGTCACCGACGTAGGCGATCGGGAAGCCGTCGTTGCGCATGGCTTCGATCTGCTTCATCGGGCCGATGGCGCCTTGCACATCCGGCACGATGCCGTCGCGGGCCATTTTCAGCATGGCCAGGGCGTGCAGCGGGATGTCAGGACGCGACCAGGCATCCGGAGCCGGGGACAGGTCGTCGGTGTTGGTTTCGCCGGTGACCTTGAACACGCGCAGGCTGATCTTGTCGGCCAGGGTCGGGCGGTTCTTGAACCACTCGCCATCGGCCCAGGACTGCATCACAGCCTTGGCGTGGGCGTTGCCGTTCTTGGCTTTTTCCGCGACGTCGTGGAAGGCGTCGAACATCAGCAGGGTGTGCTTGAGCTCTTTAGCGGCAACCGGAGCCAGTTCGGCGTCGTCCAGCAGGTCGACCAGGGTGACGATGTTGTAGCCACCCTGCATGGTGCCGAGCAGTTCGACGGCGCGCTTTTTGTCCAACAACGGCGAGCTGACTTCGCCTTTGGCCAGGGCCGACAGGAAGGCGGCCTTGACGTAGGCAGCTTCATCCACGCCTGGCGGCACGCGGTTGGTGATCAGATCGAGCAGGAATTCTTCTTCGCCAGCCGGCGGGCTTTTCAGCAGCTCGACCAGGCCTGCGGTTTGTTCGGCGTTCAGCGGCTGGGGCACGATACCCTGAGCGGCACGCTCTGCGATGTGTTTGCGATAGGCTTCAAGCACAGTTATTACCCTCATCAGTGGTCCCATAGGGTTGTCCGGGACGCATCCAGAAGCTGTTTTCAAAGTTTTACGCCGGCAGGACGAACTAGATGAGGGCTGACTGGGGGGATCTGAGGGGAGCCTGCCCCAGTCAACGGCGTTCCTGCTGGATTAACTGTGCTCGTGACGCTTTGAAAACAGCTTCTAACGGACATGACGCCTAAGAATGGCCGGCCGATTCTACTGGATAACCGCAGCAAAGTTAAGACAAAGCCCCACATAGACTGGGGTGACCCTCATTAGACAAAGGACTAAGATGCCTACCTGTTTTTCTCTGTCCGTACCTCCCGACCATGTCCAATCAACGCATCAAGACGCCTTGCGTCGGCCTCTGCTCCACGGTTTACGGTGATCTGGTGTGTCGCGGCTGCAAGCGCTTCCACCATGAGGTCGTGAACTGGAACCTCTATAACGACGAGGAAAAGCGTGCGGTCTGGCGACGACTGGAAATCTTGCTGGTGCAGGTGATGACGGCGAAACTGGATGTTTTCGATCCGGCTCGCCTGCGCCAGCAGCTGGAGCAGCGCAAAATCCGCTTCGTTCCCGAACAGTCGGCGTATTGTTGGGCCTACCAGCTCATCGCCCGTGGCGCCCGCGTCATCAGCCAGCTGGATGCCTATGGCATGACCTTGCTGCCGGAGTTTCGCGGTTGGGCGTTGCCGCAATTGCGTGATGCCATCGACCGAGAGTTCTTTTTGCTGTCCGAGGCCCATTACGAGCGCTATATCGCTCCACGTTTTCTTCTGGAGGGTCTGGAGCGCCGCAATTGAGCCTTATTGAGAAATCCACACGCCAAACAAAAGCCGCCATCAGGCGGCTTTTGTTTGGCGTGTGGCCCGTCCTGAATAAAACGGGGTTCAGCGCTGTGCGACCAGCTCTTCCAGGTGGGCGATAATCGCATCGGGCTTGAGCACCAGGACGTCGCTTTCCAGGGTGTCCAGCACCACCTCGGCGGTGTTGCCGATCAGCGCGCCGGAAATGCCGGTGCGCGCTACGGTGCCGATTACCGTGACCGCCGCGTTGAGCTTGTGGGCCATGTAGGGGATCAGCACGTCGGCCGGGCCTTCTTCGATATGCAATTGCTCGTCGCTGAAGTCGTACTCGATCTGGAAGGCCTGGCACTGCTCGCGGTAGCGCATTTCGATGGTTTCCTTGAGTTGGAACACCGGGTCGGCTGCCGAGAGCATGGGCGAGGGGTGAGCGCTGATCACATGCAGACGCGCCTTGGCCAGGCCGGCGATCTCATAGGCGTGATTGATGATGCTGGCGTGCAGCGTGCGGTGTTCGCCGTCGGAGTTGCCGACATCGATGGCGGCGAGAATAGTGCCATCGGCCCAGGGTTTGTCCGTTTTCACCATCAGGACCGGGCCAGGGCAGTAGCGCAGCAGCTTCCAGTCATCCGGGGTGAGCAGGGCTTTTTTCAGCGGGTTGTCCGGGTGGTGTTGCTTGATCACCAGGCCGCAGCCTTCGGCTTGCTGCGTGGTGATGATGGTTTGATGCAGGTTTTCGTGCCAGGCCTGTTGGCTGGACACGCTGTAACCCTCCTGCTGCAGCAGGCTGCCGAGTTCGGCGAGTAGGGCAGAGTGATCGTGCTTTTTGTCGCAGATCAGCAGGTGCAGATGCGACTGAGTCACTCCAGCGATCAGCTTGGCGCGCTTTAGAGCGAGACCTTGCGGTTGTTCGGGCTCAATTATCACCAGAATGCTGCGAATGGCTTGCATGATCGTCTCCCTGCGAGTGATTGCGAGTGGCTGTTATCACTATAGTTGCCGTCAGCGGTCGCTGTTCTTGATGCATATCAACGGCTCGGCTGGTCGTCTGCGCCTGCATTCGTATAATGGCCCGCCCCGGACCTGCCTGCCAGCGTCGAAACGACGCCTTGTGAGATCATGCAATTGCTCCCCGAAATCGACGCTTTTCTGCTTTGCCCGCCCCCGTATGTCTGGCCTGCACCGGCTCTGCTACGCGCTCATGCTGTGTGCATTGAACCGCCGGTCATGCTGCAAAAGGATGAACGGCCATGAACTTCCCGCAAATCCACGAATTCCTGGGTTGCGTCACGCCGGCTGCCTGGGTCGAGGCGGCGTTGGCCGATCAGGAAACCATGCTGATCGACCACAAGAACTGTGAGTTCAAGGCAGCCAGCACGGCCCTCAGCTTGATCGCCAAATACAACACCCATGCGGATTTGATCCACCTCATGTCGCGGTTGGCCCGTGAGGAGCTCGTGCACCATGAGCAGGTGCTGCGGTTGATGAAGCGGCGCAAAATCGAGTTGAGAGCGCTCTCAGCCGGTCGCTACGCCTCTGGCTTGAGGGCTGTGGTCCGTACCCATGAGCCGGTCAAACTGGTCGATACCCTGGTCGTCGGGGCCTTTATCGAGGCGCGCAGCTGCGAGCGTTTCGAGGCCTTGGTGCCGCATCTCGATGCTGAGCTGGGCACGTTCTACTTCGGTTTGCTGAAAAGCGAAGCCCGGCACTTCCAGGGCTACCTGAAGCTGGCTTACCAATATGGCGAAGCGCAGGACGTAAACCGTGTGATCGACAAGGTCAGGGCTGTGGAGCAGGCGTTGATCGAGTCCCCCGACCGCGAGTTTCGTTTCCACAGCGGGGTTCCTGGCGCCAGCCAGGGCTGAATCAGCCTGCGTTCAGGGCGAAAGAGGCCTGCTGGAAACCCTCTGCGTCGACCTGCAGCGCCCAGCCCTGTTGATCCCAGTCGCCAAGCACGATGCGTTGCGCGGGTTGGCCGTCGACCTGCAGCGAGTGGACGGCCGGGCGATGGGTGTGACCGTGGATCAGGGTCCGCACCTTGTGGGCAGCCATGACGCAGGGTACTTCCAGCGGGTTGACGTCGGTGATGTCGCTGGCTTTCATTTGCGTCTGGGCGCGGCTTTCCTTGCGCAGCTTGCGTGCCAGCTTGTGCCGGGTAGCCAGCGGCAGGTGGCGCAATATCCACAGCGTGACTGGGTTGCGCAGTATGCGGCGCAGTCGCATATAGGCCGCATCCTGGGTGCAGAGGCTGTCGCCGTGCATCAGCAGCACGCGTTCACCGTTCAACTCGACCAGGCACGGGTCGGCCAGCAAGGTGCAGCCGGCCAGGCGGCAGAAGCCTTGACCGAGCATGAAGTCGCGGTTGCCGTGCATCAGGTAAATCTGCGTGCCGCGGTCGCCGAGGTCGCGCAAAGCCTGCGCGATCGAGCGCTGGAAGGCGCTCATGGCATCGTCGCCGATCCAGGCTTCGAAAAAGTCGCCCAGGATGTACAGCGTGTCGGCCGTGCGCGCGCGGCCGGCGAGAAAATGCAGAAACGCCCGGGTGATATCCGGGCGTTGTTCTTCGAGATGCAGATCGGAGATCAGTAGGGTGATCAAACTGCTTACTCGGCAACGATCTCTGCGCGCTCGATGATCACGTCATCGACTGGAACGTCCTGGTGGCCGGACTTCATGGTGGTGGCGACGGATTTGATCTTGTTCACCACGTCCATGCCTTCAACCACTTCACCGAACACGGTGTAGCCCCAGCCCTGTACGGTCGGTGCGCTGTGGTCGAGGAAGTTGTTGTCGGAAACGTTGATGAAAAACTGTGCGGAAGCCGAATGCGGTTCCATGGTGCGGGCCATGGCCACGGTGCCGATTTTGTTGGAAACGCCGTTGTTGGCTTCGTTCTTGATGGTGGCGCGAGTGGCTTTTTGCTTCATGCCCGGCTCGAAACCGCCGCCCTGGATCATGAAGTTGCTGATCACGCGGTGAAATACGGTGTTGTCGTAATGACCAGCCTTAACGTACTCCTCGAAGTTGGCCACAGTCTCCGGGGCCTTGTCAGCAAAGAGGTTCAGGGTGATGACGCCGTGATTGGTATGCAGCTTGATCATGGGAAAATCCACTCGGTCGAGAAAATCGAAGGCCTGTCAGGGGGTTGACAGCTTCGGCTATGATAAGCGCTTTGATTTAGTCGGCCTACCCTGGCTGCGCACTAGTACGTTCAAGGATCCCATGAGCAAGCCCACTCTCGACCCTCATCTCGCCGCCACTGTTGATCCCAAAGCGGGTCCAGCCGTTCCTGCCAACTTCCTGCGCCAGATCGTTCAGGCGGACTTGGATGCGGGCAAGCACACGAAAATCGTCACGCGCTTCCCGCCGGAGCCCAATGGCTACCTGCACATTGGCCACGCCAAGTCGATCTGCGTGAACTTCGGTCTGGCCGAAGAGTTCGGTGGTGTCTGCAACCTGCGTTTCGATGACACCAACCCGGCCAAGGAAGACCAGGAATACATCGACGCCATCGAAAGCGACGTGAAGTGGCTGGGCTTCCAGTGGGATGGCGAGGTGCGTTACGCCTCGCAGTATTTCGATCAGTTGCATGCCTGGGCTGTCGAGCTGATCACGGCCGGTAAGGCCTATGTCTGCGACCTGAGCCCGGAGCAGGCGCGCGAGTACCGCGGCAACCTCACCGAGCCGGGCAAGAACAGCCCGTTCCGCGAGCGCAGCGTCGAGGAAAGCCTCGATCTGTTCGCGCGCATGAAGGCTGGCGAGTTCGAGGACGGCGCCCGCGTACTGCGTGCCAAGATCGACATGGCTTCACCGAACATGAACCTGCGCGACCCGATTCTGTATCGCATTCGCCATGCTCATCACCACCAGACCGGCGACACTTGGTGCATCTACCCGAACTACGACTTCACTCACGGCCAGTCCGATGCGATCGAAGGCATTACCCATTCGATCTGCACCCTCGAATTCGAAGGTCATCGCCCGTTGTACGAGTGGTTCCTCGACAACATGTCGGTGCCGAGCAAGCCGCGTCAGTACGAGTTCTCCCGGCTCAACCTGAGCTACACCGTAACCAGCAAGCGCAAGCTCAAGCAGTTGGTCGACGAGAAGCACGTCAATGGTTGGGACGATCCGCGCATGTCGACCCTGTCCGGCTTCCGCCGCCGCGGCTATACCGCCGCATCGATCCGTAATTTTTGCGAGATGATCGGCACCAACCGTTCCGACGGTATCGTCGATGTCGCCATGCTCGAATTCAGCATTCGTGACGACCTCGATCACAGCGCGCCACGGGCCATGTGCGTGCTGCGGCCATTGAAAGTGGTGATTGGCAACTACCCGCAAGGCCAGGTGGAAAACCTCGAGTTGGCGCGCCACCCGAAAACCGACATGGGTGCGCGCGCACTGCCGTTTTCCCGTGAGCTGTATATCGATCACGATGATTTCGTCGAAGGCGAGCCGCCGAAAGGTTTCAAGCGGCTGGTGCTGGGTGGCGAAGTACGTCTGCGCGGCAGCTATGTGATCCGTGCCGATGAAGCGATCAAGGACGCCGACGGCAACATCGTCGAACTGCGTTGCTCCTACGACGCGGACACCCTCGGCAAGAACCCGGAAGGGCGCAAGGTCAAGGGCGTGATCCACTGGGTGCCGGCGGCCGAGAGCGTCGAGTGCGAAGTGCGCTTGTACGACCGCCTGTTCCGCTCGCCCAGCCCCGAGAAGGCGGAAGAGGGTGCCAGCTTTCTGGAGAACATCAACCCGGACTCCCTGCAGGTGCTGAGCGGTTGCCGTGCCGAGCCGTCGCTGGCCCAGGCGCAGCCGGAAGACCGTTTCCAGTTCGAGCGCGAAGGTTACTTCTGCGCGGATATCAAGGACTCGAAACCCGGTCGTCCGGTCTTCAACCGTACCGTCACCCTGCGTGACTCCTGGGCTTAAGGCTGAATCGGCTCGGACGGGCGCGCCTGGCGCGCTCGCCGGCTTCTAGAGCAGTTCCAAGGAACAAGTATCGTGCTTTCCATCTACAACACGCTCAGTAAAACCAAGGAAGTCCTCAAGCCGATCGCTGGCAACAAGGTCAGCATGTATGTCTGCGGCATGACCGTGTACGACTTCTGCCATATCGGCCATGCGCGGGTCATGGTGGCCTTCGACGTGGTGGCGCGCTGGTTGCGCCACAGCGGCTACGAGCTGACCTACGTGCGTAACATCACCGATATCGACGACAAGATCATTCGTCGCGCCCAGGAAAATGGCGAAAGCTTCGACCAGTTGACCGCCCGCATGATCGCCGCCATGCGCGAGGACGAGGCGCGCCTGAGCGTACTGCGTCCGGACCAGGAGCCCTGCGCCACCGAGCATATCGCTGGCATGCACGGCATGATCCAGACCTTGATTGACAAGGGCTTTGCCTACGCGCCGGGCAATGGCGACGTCTACTACCGGGTCGGCAAGTTCGTCGGTTACGGCAAGTTGTCGCGGATGAAGATCGAAGACCTGCGCATCGGTGCGCGGATCGAAGTCGATGAAGCGAAGGACGATCCGCTCGATTTCGTGCTCTGGAAAGGCGTCAAGCCGGGCGAGCCGAGCTGGGAGTCGCCCTGGGGCGCGGGCCGGCCGGGCTGGCATATCGAATGCTCGGTGATGTCGACCTGCTGCCTGGGCGAAACCTTCGATATCCACGGCGGCGGCCCGGACCTGGTGTTCCCGCACCACGAAAATGAGATCGCCCAGAGTGAGGCGGCCACCGGCAAGGCCTACGCCAACACCTGGATGCATGCCGGCGCGGTGCGGGTGGATGGCGAGAAGATGTCCAAATCCCTGGGTAATTTCTTCACCATTCGCGAAGTGTTGGAGAAGTACCATCCGGAAGTGGTGCGCTACCTGCTGGTTTCCAGCCACTACCGCAGCCCGATCAATTACTCCGAAGACAGCCTCAAGGAAGCCAAGGGCGCTCTCGAGCGTTTCTATCATTCGCTCAAAGGCTTGCCGGCTGCGCAGCCGGCTGGTGGTGAGGCGTTCGTCGAGCGTTTCGCCAAGGCGATGAACGATGACTTCAATACGCCGGAAGCCTGTGCCGTGTTGTTCGAGCTGGCGCGCGAAGTCAACCGCCTGCGTGACAGCGATCCGTCCGTCGCCGCCGGTTTGGCTGCGCGCTTGCAGGAGCTGGCCAGCCTGCTCGGCGTGTTGCAGCTTGAGCCTGAGGCCTTTCTGCAGGCGGGTGCCGCTGGCAAGGTCGATGCCGCGCAGGTCGAGGCGCTGATCCAGGCGCGCTTGGCCGCCCGTGCCGCCAAGGACTGGGCGGAGTCGGATCGGATTCGTGATCAGATCACGGCCATGGGGGTGCTGCTGGAAGATGGCAAGGGCGGGACCAGCTGGCGTCTGGCTGACTAGTCGGCGCTTTTACTGGGTTTGCGCGCCTCGATCGCTGCTCGCACCCACGCCGGAGCCTGGGTGCGAGCAAGCTCTTCCGGCAATAAAAAACGGCACCCGAGGGTGCCGTTTTTTATTGCCGGATAGCGCTCAGACGTGCAGATGCTCGGCGGCGTACAGGGTGTTTTCCAGCAGGCAGGCGCGGGTCATCGGGCCAACGCCGCCGGGTACCGGGGTAATCCAGCCAGCGCGGGGCAGGGCGGTTTCGTACACCACGTCGCCGACCAGCTTGCCGTCGGTCTGGCGGTTGATCCCGACGTCAATGACGATGGCGCCTGGCTTGATCCACTCACCCTTGACCAGTCCGGGTTTGCCGGCGGCCACCACCACCAGATCAGCGCGACCCACATGGTCGGCCAGATCCTGGGTGAAGCGATGGGTGACCGTGACGGTGCAACCCGCCAGCAGCAGCTCCATGGCCATCGGTCGGCCAACGATGTTGGAGGCGCCCACGACGACTGCATTCATGCCGTACAGGTCGGCGCCGGTGCTGGTCAGCAGGGTCATGATGCCTTTGGGCGTGCAGGGGCGCAGTACCGGGATGCGCTGTGCCAGGCGGCCGATGTTGTAGGGGTGAAAGCCGTCGACATCTTTGTCCGGGCGAATGCGCTCCAGCAACAGCGAGGCGTCCAGGTGTTCCGGCAAAGGCAGTTGAACCAGGATGCCGTCGATGCTGGGGTCTTCGTTCAGGTTGTCGATCAGGTCGCGCAGCTCAGTCTGGCTGGTGCTGGCCGGCAGATCGTAGGCCCGGGACAGGAAGCCAACTTCTTCACAGTCTTTGCGCTTGTGCGAGACATACACCTGGGAGGCGGGGTCGCTGCCTACCAGGATCACCGCCAGGCCAGGGGTACGCAGACCTTGTTGGCGACGCTCGGCGACACGTTGGGCGATCTGCTGGCGTAGGCTGGCGGCGATCGCTTTGCCGTCGATTAGTTGTGCGGTCATGACGCTTGGTTAACCATCGGAAATGATTGAAAAAGGACGCGCATTCTCGCATGACAAGCCGGTCGGGCAAAGGCGGCTGGTCAGCAATTTCCCGTAACTCCTTTATCTCACTGAATTTTTTACGTTTTAGTGTTGACGGCGGGTAAAGCTGTATATAACATTCGCCCCGCTTGTCGAGCACAGCCAAGTGCCCGTAGCTCAGCTGGATAGAGCATCCGCCTTCTAAGCGGATGGTCGCAGGTTCGAGTCCTGCCGGGCACGCCACTAGGCTGTTTGGCACAAGTAACGCAATATGGTGGGCGTAGCTCAGTTGGTAGAGCACAGGATTGTGACTCCTGTTGTCGTGGGTTCGATCCCCATCGTCCACCCCATATTCGAAAAGACGCCAGACCTAAAAGTCTGGCGTCTTTGCTTCAAGGCCTGTTACGCGGACGTGGTGGAATTGGTAGACACACTGGATTTAGGTTCCAGCGCCGCAAGGCGTGAGAGTTCGAGTCTCTCCGTCCGCACCATCTAAGCGGCTGTTTTCAAAGGGGAAAGTTTTCAAGGCTCGCCGAAAGGGAGCAATTTGGGAACACTTTGGGAATGACGAACAAAAAAGGCAGCTCCGAAAGGGCTGCCTTTTGTCGTTTCTGGGCGGTGGCTCAGAGCTTTAGCGCGTGCTCGAGCAGGCCCACCATGTCGGGGCCGTCCTGGTTGATCCATTTGCCGTAGTGCCGCCAGATTATGGCGGTAGGTGTGTGCCCCATCTGGTCCGCAATCCAATCGAGTGGCACGGCGCCGGTGCTGAGCAGCTGGCTGGCGTAGGTGTGCCGGCAGTTGTTCGGGCTACGGTAGCGCACGCCGACTGCCGCCAGGTGCGGGCGCCAGAAACCCTTGAGCAGCATGTCCGAACTGGTGTGCGCCGCGCTGGTGGTGGAACAGTGGAAGACAAAGCGCACTTTCTGCGGCCTCACCGTCTTGTTGTCCCGGGCGGTGACACCGATTTCGACGGGCTGAGCGCGTAGTCCCAGGTCATCGTGCTGCTGAAGGACTGACTGCATGGCAGGTACAGGCACTGGGCATATACGCTGCGAAAGGTAGGCGTTTGCCCTTCGCTGTTACGGATGCGCATGCGACCACCGCAGGCCGGGTAAACCAGCTTGTAGACGCTCATGGTTTGGTCTTCCGGTGCAGGGTGATAACGGCGCCGACTTCGCTGTGGCGGGCGGCGATGTGCTCACGGTGTGCGGCGATGATTTCGGCCCGCTCGGACTCATCGATGTCCTCACTTGTCAGGGTGCGAGCGATGGTGCCTTCCTTCACGTCTGCATCCAGGGCGAGCCGGTACAGCTCGACGTTGTCCAGAGTCTGTTGCTCTGGCATGGCCACAAATACGCCGCCATACAGGGCGCAGATGTAGTCCGGCAGGTGGGTGGTACCGGCCTGTTCCTCGAGCTGGTGAACTTGGGCGTCGGTCAGCGGCTGGCTGCCGGCGTTCTCGTAGACGTGGTTGTCGAGCTTCTTCACTGGCAGGCCAAGGCGGGCGGCGGCGCATTCACGACCGCCCGGGTAGGCGCTGACCACGGTGCTCATGACCTGGCGGCGTGTTTCTAGAATTGGGCGCTTCATCTTCTCGTTTTCCCCTGTCCCTGGGCGCATTACCGTGCGACCACACCTTCTTTGATGCCGAGTAAGACTGCGGCGCGGTGAGCTTCGCCGCGTTTGCCTTTTATTTTTCCGGAGAGAACCTGGTAGCAAGTTGCCGGATCAAGGGTGTTTTCGCGGGCAAATTCCTGCACGGATTTCCCCTGCATTTCGAGCCAGGCCTTTGCTTGTGCTGGTGTGCGGGTAGCGGGCATCATTCAAATCCATTCAATACGGCAGAGGATGCCATTCATATGAATGGTGTAAATTGGATTATCTATTCAAATGAGTGGAAGTGGTGAGCGGCTACGTGAAGAAAGGGGGCGGCTAGTCCTATCGCAAGCTGCGTTCGGCGAGATCGGCGGCGTGAAAGCCAATGCTCAAGGGAAATACGAAAAAGGCGAGCGAAGCCCGGACGCCGTGTATTTAGCGGCTGTGGCAGAGGCGGGGGTTGACGTGCTGTATGTGGTGACCGGAGTCCGTACTCCGCAGGCGGCTAAAAGCATCAGCGTTGCTGAGGGACAACTGCTGACGCGTTACCAGTTGATGTCTCCAGAGAGCAGAGCCTCGGTTGATCGGGTGGCCGAGGCGCTGGCGAATTACAAAACAAAGGAATGACAGGGAGATTGGTATGGATGCTTTGATCGGCTTTGTTATGGGCGCAGTTGTGGTGGGCTTCGTCTGTTGGTGCGCCGTACCAATGCGCAGGGTCGAGCGCTACAGCAGCCCTTATTGCATAGACCTACGCTGCTCTCGAATGCACAGCGCAAAGCCCTTGGCCTGAAGACAACTAAAGCGCAGCCAGTTGCGGCTACCCGTGCTATCCGAAATGGTTGGAGTCGGGGCGAAATTGCCTTCACCTACGAGGACTCCGATGGGGACATCACCTATCGGACCATCACCGCTCACTCCGTTACGGCCACCTATATCAAAGGTGAGTGCCACGACCGTGAAGCCGAAAGAACATTCCGTGTCGATCGCATCATGGGAGACATCACGGACTGCGAAACCGGCGAGATTTTGAGCACCCAAAAGTGGGCCAGGAAGATGAAGGCATGAAGGATTTAATTGATTCATTTACTTTGAGCTTGCGTGAAAGGTTGGTTAATCCATTGAGTGGGGCTTTCCTGGTTTCTTGGTTGATAGTGAATTATCCAGTTGTTTTAATTCTTTTTGGCGAAATGAAAGCTGTAGAAAAAGTCACATATATAGCAAATGATGTATTTCCTGATGGTTGGGCTGTCATCCTTTGTGGTGTGCTATATCCGTTGCTGGGCGCGCTTGCGTATGTATATGTATACCCTCGGGTGTCGATCAATGTTTTGGATTACACGCTAAAGCAAAATAGGGCACTTAAAGCCCTACGACAGAAGATTGATATGGAAACACCTCTTACGATTGAAGAGTCTTTGGTGTTGAAAAAAGAAATGAATCAACGCCTTCAGGAAGTTGAGGCAGCGTTAGAGGCTAGAGGGCAGCAGGTTCGTGACCTTAAAGCTAAAGAGTTAGATCATGAAGTCGCAGTCGGTGAGCTTGAAGTTGAACTGAGTAATCTGCGATTGAAAGGTAAGGATGACTCGACAAAACTTAGAAGGCTCGCAGAGCTTGAACAGCTTGTGGCAAAGCGAGATTCCTCCTTAAGTGGATTTAAACATAAGGTTGCAGAGTTGCAAGAGGCTATCTTGGTTAAGGATGGACTCGTCATGGAGGCAAATTTAGAGCTCAAGAAGGCTGGCGACGAGCTGAAGAAGATTAAACCTGTGACGAAGGCTTCGGCACTAATGAGTGGGATTGAGGCGCTTACGAACTCTAAGGAGTATAAGCGCTTGCAGGATGACTCGAATAAGGCGGTTATACAGAAGGAGCTTGATGCTATGAGCGCAGATAAAGATACAAACGGTAAAAATTAAACGCGCGTAGCTGATGCTCATCGCAACATCGAATGTACTCTTAACCACAGACGCAAGGATGCGGTCATGGGCTACCTCACGGTTACACGCCACGAAGGCGAACAGATCCGACTTACGATTGACCCAGGCGTAGACACTGAGAAGCTGTTGCAGCACCTGTTGCCCGACGGCATCACGGTGCACATCGGGGCGATTGCTGGCGGGAAAGTTAGGGTGTCGGTGGAAGCACCGAAAGAGGTGTTAATCATGAGGGATGAACTTTTAATAGAAAAAGTTCTTGCTGAGAAGCAATTATTGATGTCAGGGGAAATATTAGATGCTTCAAGTTGACCCTATAGATATTGCGACTTGGCCTGATGATGAAGCGTTTTTGGGTGCGTATCCAGAAGGTGCACGTCCAAAACGAACCGTTTTTTCTCCCCTGGAAGGAGTCATGGAGTTCATAAGGCCGGATTGGCGATATATGTTTAAGCGCTCATCTGGTCGTTATCCTGAGCAGTTTTGGGCCGAAATTGTTGCCTATCAAATATCATTGCTTTTGCATGTTCCGGCGCCGCCGGTTTATGCAGCATATGAGTCTAATACCGGCCTCTGTGGCGCATTGAGCGAATGGTTTTACAAAGAGGGGGAGTCATTGTTTTTTGCGGCAGGCAACCATTATCATAAGGTAATACCTGGATTTGATAGAGAGAAGGGTACTCAACACAATTTGCAGAATGCGATCAGCTATAATAATTCTGTCATAGGTGATAATCATATTTATGATTTCTGGTCGATGATGCTCTTCGATACTATTATTGGGAATACTGATAGGCATCAAGATAATTGGGGGCATTTGCTTCGGGTGGTGGAACTTCCGAAAAGTGTTGCTAAGAGGCGTGGCAGAAATTATGAAGTGAAATGGAGTTTTGCACCTTGGTTTGACAACGGAACTAGCCTAGGTCATGAACTTCTTCCTGCGAAGTTTACTCAATGGAACGATGAGGCCCTAGATAGATACATTCGAAGAGGCAACCACCACTTCAGATACGCGCGAGACAATCTGGAGAGGGTTGGGCATGTCGACTCAATGAGGTTTATAGCCACGCACAACCTTCTTGTTCAGTCTCTGCTGGTCAGGAAGCTCAAGGCATTCGATGTTGATGCGCTAGCTAAAATTTTGGATGATTGCGTAGCCTTTCCGATGCCGGAAGGTGGTACCTTCAGCAGGGTACGTGCAGATTTCGTTCTACGGCTGACCGAGCGTCGTGTGCAAATAGCTTTGGAAACACTCAATGAACGCCATTGAAAACATATTTGAACCAACTCGCTTATACCTTGTTTGGCATCATTCGCGTGAAGATAAGGCACGGCACCGCCGTGTTGTTGGCGAGTTAGTTAAGGAAGGTGACGATACGGTGTTTCGTTACCTGAAAAAAAGCCCTGATTATTCAGCTGCTTTAAATGAGGGTTTTGACGGGTTTCCAGCCTTTGAAAGGACTGGATCAATAGGTTCTCATTCTGGCGCAATGGATGTATTCGTACGTAGGTTGCCGCCAAGAAAGAGAGAGGACTTTAAAGAGTATCTGGCACAATATAGCTTGCCGGTAGATTTTAAAGGGTCGGACTTTTCTTTGCTCGCGTACACAGGGGCAAAGCTTGCTAGTGATACTTTTGAGCTGTGTCCAGATTTGAGTGATGCTAAAGCACCTTTGGATTTGGTGGTTGAGGTTTCTGGCATTCAATATTACGTAGATGATGTTTCACTGTTTAGTGAGGGTGATCTCGTAGATTTTGTGTTGGAGCCGGAAAACGAGTTTGATGAGTGCGCTATTAAGGTGGTTTGCTTAAACAATAAGATTGGTTACCTCAGTAGAGCGTTATCCCCAAGCTTTAGTAAATTCTTGGGGTCTGGGAATGTCGAGGCGAGAGTGTTAAAGGTTGTATCTCATAAAAACAAACCTCGAATTTTAATACTAGTTAGATCTCTATAATGAAAGGCCCCGGTTCGGGGCCTTTTTATTTCCCTTCTTCCTGCATCTTCGCCCACTCCCGACCCGCCGCCCGTTTGGCGCTGGCCTTTTCCGCGTAGAGCCAGCGCAGGCGGCGGGGTTTGGTTTGGTCGCCGGCGGTGATGGTCTGTTCGCTGCCGGTTTGCTTGTCGCGGTAGTAGGCGATGATGCCGCTGTAGTCGCCAGCGCCTTCTTCGTGCAGGTCGTCGATCGTGTCTTCGGGAAAAATGGGTCAGACCCCATTTTTACCATTTTTACTCGCTGAGCAAGAGACAGCGCGGGGACATCCTGTGGATTTCGGAGGCGTACGCGCAGTCAGCCGAGTAAGGCAGCGCTGCCCCTGGCCTAAACTAGGGGCAGTCTTAATGCCTGCGGAAGTAATAACTATTCTTATCATTTAAAGCCATATAGTTCAATATATCGCTTCGCCAATTTCTCGGCTTCCACCAAGTCCTTAGAGTTAAGTTTAGATGCCACTTCGCTCTTGGCATTTTTATAGGATTGATTGTTGGGGTCGTTTTCACAAGCCACGGCCAGCCATGCAAAAGCCTGCTGGTAGTCCTGCTGCACGCCTTCACCTTTCTTGTACATCAGGCCTAGGCAGAATTGAGAGTGCGGATTAGTGTTCTTGGCTGCCCTTGTATACCACTTAATGGCTTGTTGATTATCCTCGGGGACGCCGATGCCAAGATCGTACTTTAGGCCCAACTCCCCCTGTGCAAGGTCATTGCCATTTTCAGCGTTTTTGCGAAGGATTTGAATGAGACGCTGGTCGTCTTGGGAAACCCCATCCCCAGTTTCGCAAATTCTTCCCACTTGGTACCGAATGCTAGGGCCGACTTGTTCGGAATGTTGGCGAGTTTCGCCGAGCATGAGTTCTGACGCTTGAGCTAGAGAGGAAAAGGTTAGTGACGTTGCTATAAGAAGGGGAAGATTCATGATGAAATCCCATGAACGTGGAAGTAACTGCCTGTACACCTCTTTATTGATAGCTTTGAATGCCCATCGCAGCGAATATCAGTCCTGCCGCTCATCCGATATGAGCATCATCCTTTAGCTGCTCCACTCCCGATCCGCTGCCCGCTGAGCGCTGGCTTTCTCGCTGTAGAGATAGCGCAGGCGCTTGGGTGTGGCCTGGTCGCCGGCTGTGATGGTCTTTTCGGTGCCGGTTTTCTTGTCGCGGTAGTAGGCGATGATGCCGGTGTAGTCGCCGGCGCCTTCCTCGTACAGATCATCGATCGTGTCTTCGGGCAGTTTGCTTTCCAGCTCCAGGCTTACGGTGTAGCCCGCATCGGCGGTGAGGCTGTGCTGCACGGTTGCCGCCGTGCCAGATGATGGCGTCTATCTCCGCTTTCACCCCGGCCAGGGTATAGGTGAGTTCGGGGATCAAGTCCGCCCGGCCTTTGGCCAGGGAATAACTGAGGGTGGCACTGCCGCGTTGCAGGCGGTTCCACTCGGCGCGGGCGGCGCGCAGGGCGGATTGTTGGTCGCTGTAGGTGTGGCGCAGGTCTTTGAGGTTGTCGCCACCGCCGGCGATGTGGCGCTGTTGACGTCGTAGAAGTAGGCGCGCACGCCGTCGTAGCTGTCGCGATCAGCCTGCAGGTAGCGGTGGTCATCGCCGTCCGAATAATGGGGTCTGACCCCATTTTATGTGACCCCATTTTATGCCATTTTAACCACCCCATTTTAACCCCGTTTTATGGACCCAATTTTATGCGGCTCTCAGGTAGTTTACCCTTCAGTTCTAGGCTCACGCTCGCGTACCTGCCACCGGCAGTAGGTGATGAAACAGCGAGCTCCGCTCGCCAGGGTATACCTGCTGGTGGTTGGAGCTGCCGAGGGTGCGGTGAACTTAAACTTCACCCTCAGTATGTTTAGCAACTTTCACTCGGTGGCTCAGGCTTGAAGTCAGCATCCCCGACTTTCGCTTTTTTCTTCAACAGGTTCGCGGAGTTTACAAGGTTAAATAGTTCGGATTTTGTTTTGAATATTTCTGACTTCTTTGGGGTGCCAGCGCAAAGCTCTTGAAGCTCTTCCTGTTTTGCAATAACTAATTGTGCTGCGTTGTAGTATTCATTTTTTGCTGTGTTCTTGGCCTCTTCGTTATCCCATTTTGCTTGCTCTATTTCCTGTTTGCTTTTGAAGACTTCAAGCTCGGTGACAGCAGTTGCTGCGGCTGTTTTAAGCTGCTCGTCCGAGGCCTCGAAAACTGACGCCCAAAACTTTGCCATTTCACCAGCCTTCTTGGTTTCTATCACGGTCGCCGCAAATGACATTGGACTATTGAGCTGCTCCTCATCAAAGTCTAATTTTAGGAATTGTGTTTGATTGGCGGATAAAACACTTCCTTCATGCACGAAGCTTACTTTGGCAAGTTCCTTGTTCTTTGCATCTAGGACTCCCAAGTCAAGGGCCCTGCCAGGGAAGTCTCCTTCGGTCGCATCTTTGTCAGGTTTGACATAGCCTATGAATATCGAAATGTCCCTGGGTTCTTGTTCTTCATATTCGCTTGGGGTAAAGCCGTAATACTTTATGCTCAATGGCACAAAAGCTATAGCGTTGCCTTTAACTACTGGCAGGATCTCTGCGTGTAGTTCTGGTGTTCCAGAGATAGTAAGTACCGTTGGGGTATAAGTTCCTCCAGCACCAGCGCCGACCTCGAAAAAGTCTGTTGTGGGGCTGGGGTTTGTGGAGTGCTCGAACTTGGCTCTGACTATATGTAGACACTGCGCGTTGTCAGTCGTTGAGATGTCAGAAATCTTGATTTGATTTGATACGACGGTTGTGGTTTCGACTTTGTCGGTAGCTGCTTTTTTGATTGCTTTACCGAGCATGTCGACTCCAATCTTAGCGGCTTCGGCAGCAAGTATTGCAGCTGCGCCAGCAACGAATTCCGCCGGCTTTGTGTATTTAATGTCGGAGTGACAGGGTGATGAAAACATGTAGGTTCCATATATTTCATCGGTGCCAGTGTTGGACGGCTGTCTAATGTTACTGCCGCAGCCTATGCAAAATATTGAGATTACAGATACAGCTGCGATTTTGATGCTAGAGATATCCATAACGACTCCTTTCTATCGCTGGTCAGTGATGAATCCATTAACAGTATCCTTGGTAGATCACAGCAGCTAAAAAAGCAAAGTGCCATCATGTGTTTTATGTCACTTTCGTCATTACCCGTTCCACTGCCCGCTGCGCACTCGCCTTGCTTGCGTACAGGTGGCGCAGCCTTCGCGGCTTGGCCTGGTCGCCGGCGGTGATGGTTTTCTCGGCAGCGGTTTTGGCGTCGCGGTAGTAGGCAATGATACCGGTGTAGTCGCCGGCGTCTTCCTCGTACAGATCATCAATCGTGTCTTCGGGCAGTTGGCTTTCCAGCTCCAGGCTAGTGGTGTAGCCAGCGTCAGCGGTGAGGCTGTGTTGCACGTTGCCGCCGTGCCAGATGATGGCGTCTATCTCGCCTTTGACCCCGACCAGGGTGTAGGTGGGTTCGGGGATCAGATCCGGGCGACCTTTGGCCAGGTTGTAGGTGAGGGTGGCGCTGCCGTGCTGCAGGCGGTTCCATTCGGCACGGGCGGCGTGCAGGGCGAATTGTTCGTCGCTGTAGGTGTGGCGCAGGTCTTTGAGGTTGTCGCCACCGCCGGCGATGGCTTTCTGCTTTTTGGCGCTGTTGACGTTGTAGTAGTAGGCACGCACGCCGTCGTAGCTTTCGCGGTCGGCCTGCAGGTAGCGGTGGCCACCGCGTCGAACTCTTCGCCGAGGCGGGTGAGGATGTTGGCGTCGGACTCATTGGCCTGGTCGAGTTGGAGAATGGGCTGCTCGGCCAGGGCGGCGGCAATGCGGGCGGTGAGCTGGTTGCGCCCAGCGATGGCCTGCAGCACGGCGCTCGGGGTGGTGTTGCTCCAGCTGCCTTATGCCGCGCCGTCCTTCCGCTCTGCAGCTTGCCTAGGGCCTTCAGGAACCAGTTGGTAGAGGGCCTCTAATTCTTTCGGCTCCGAAATTCCTTTCTCTACGATCAAGTTGAGCATCTGAAACATCTTGGATGCGATGTGGTCGATGTCCTCAGCAGCCATCTCGCCTGGGTGAACAGCGTTGTTACCTGTAATTCTGACAGTGTCCGCTACCTTAAATCAGCAACTGGGGCAACACGTTTTCTTGGCGAGCGCACGAATGTCATCGTCAATTCGCTCACCCTTTTCACCTAAATGCACGCACAATTTCTGAAGCGCAAGCCGCAGTAAGGCTGCTGCCGCTCGCGGCGAGTGGCTAAAAACGGCAGCTGCCTCGATGTAATCAAGTCGCACGTCCTCAGGCATATCTCGGGCAGGCCTCGGAGCAAGCGTTTGATCGGGGTAGATCATCCGTCTCCCGTGAGACAACCAGTCGCTAGGCTTGTCGCACTTGGCGCAGACCGCCATGGTCGAAAGCGAATCTTTTCTGTCCGCATAGACGAGATGATGCCAAGTCATGTGTGCATAAGCCCCGCAACGTGGGCAGTTAAAAGCGCTCTCTCCGTAATTCGGTGACACATGTTCCATCGTAATCCTCCTTCCCAGGCTACGAGGCGCAGGCTGTATTTCTGCTCGCCTAGCATTTGATAGCGCTCTCGAAGCCCTTCTGTCTCTAGAGTCCTGGCGCGCGCCGTCCCCCCGCCAGCCTGCGGGCTAAATAGGTCGCTTTTTCCTCACCCCCTGCATGGGGTTGGCAGCGGCCTGCGTCGGGGCTGGCGGGGTTATCTTTGCGGCGCAAAACCCTGCAGAACTGCGGCAAGCGGTGTTTCTACAGCCTCCCAGGGGGCTTGCTGAGCGCTCCGTTTTCATGAGGCATAGCGGGAAAAGGTAATTTTGGTCGGCGCGTGGGTTGAGTGGTGCTCTGGCCCCCGTGGTTGCTGGGCTGGAGCGATTACCCAAAGTGGTGATTTTTAGTTAGGTGAAAGGTAATTTTTCTGTAAGTGACTGATTTAACTGGGTTTGTTCTTTCGTTCTGAAAACCATGGATAGAGGTAAGTTGATTACTAAGAAATTACTATTTAATTACCTTTATGAATGTCTGTTAAGTCATTGAAAATAGAGGCTTTAAGTCGTTGGCAGAGAAAACCTAACCAAAATTACCTTTTTCCGATGGGGCAACCTGAAAACCGGTTGACCAAGGGCGGCGAGGCTCTTACAGTGCGCACCCCTTCATTCTTGGGAATGACTTGGGAACAAATACAGGCTTTCGCATAACGTGCGGGCCGCAGTAAATCAGGCTTACAGGTGTGTTCGGGGCT
Organism: Pseudomonas sp. KH_027; assembly: GCF_057838565.1. Lineage (NCBI taxonomy): Bacteria > Pseudomonadati > Pseudomonadota > Gammaproteobacteria > Pseudomonadales > Pseudomonadaceae > Pseudomonas > Pseudomonas sp. KH_027. The sequence goes on along the minus strand of NZ_CM174470.1, from coordinate 2,630,058 downwards.
CTGGTGTTGAGTTCGAGTCTCTCCGTCCGCACCACCTTCTATATATAGTTTCCCTCCCGTTTTCCTCCCCGCTTCTCAGTGTGGTGACTTCTTCAGTTTGACCCACTAGAATGCATGCCCTTGATTCTGGGGCCGGAAACGGCCGGCTAACGTCTGTGCAGCGAGGAATACCCATGCAAGTTTCTGTTGAAAATACTTCTGCTCTTGAGCGCCGCATGAGCATCACCGTGCCAGCTGAGCGCATCGAGATCCAGGTCAACAAGCGTCTGCAGCAGACCGCCCAAAAGGCCAAGATCCCGGGCTTCCGTCCAGGCAAAGTGCCAATGAGCGTGATTCGTCAGCGCTATGAGGCAGATGCGCGTCAAGAGGCTGTGGGTGACCTGATCCAGTCTTCGTTCTACGAAGCTGTGGTTGAGCAGAAGCTGAACCCGGCTGGCGCGCCATCCGTTGAGCCTAAAGTCCTCGAAAAGGGCAAGGATCTGGAATACGTAGCGACTTTCGAAGTATTCCCTGAGTTTACGGTCGCCGCTTTCGACTCCATCGCCATCGAGCGTTTGAGCGCCGATGTGGCGGATGCGGATCTCGACAACATGCTGGAAATCCTGCGCAAGCAGAACACCCGTTTCGAGACAGCCGAGCGTGCTGCTCAGGATGGCGATCAACTGAACATCGATTTCGTCGGCAAGGTCGACGGTGAAGTGTTCGCTGGCGGTTCGGCCAAAGGCACCCAGCTGGTGCTGGGCTCCAATCGCATGATTCCGGGCTTCGAAACGGGTCTGGTTGGCGCTAAGGCTGGTGAGGAGCGCGTGCTCAAGCTGACCTTCCCGGCCGATTACCAGAACCTGGATCTGGCCGGCAAAGAGGCTGAGTTCAGCGTTACCGTCAACAGCATCTCCGAGCCTAAGCTGCCGGAGCTGAATGACGACTTCTTCGCCCTGTTCGGCATCAAGGAAGGCGGCCTGGAAGGTTTCCGTACTGAAGTGCGCAAGAACATGGAGCGTGAGCTGCGTCAGGCCATTAAATCCAAGGTGAAGAACCAGGTGATGGAAGGCTTGCTGGCCGGCAACCCGATCGAAGTGCCGAAGTCGTTGCTGAGCAATGAAGTCGACCGTCTGCGCGTGCAGGCCGTTCAGCAGTTCGGTGGCAACATCAAGCCGGATCAACTGCCGGCCGAGCTGTTCGAAGAGCAGGCCAAGCGCCGTGTAGTGCTGGGTCTGATCGTTGCCGAAGTGGTCAAGCAGTTCGATCTCAAGCCTGACGAAGCCCGCGTGCGCGAGATGATTCAGGAGATGGCTTCCGCTTACCAAGAGCCTGAGCAAGTTGTGTCCTGGTACTACAAGAACGACCAGCAACTGAACGAGGTGCGTTCGGTTGTACTGGAAGAGCAAGTTGTAGATACTGTTCTGCAGAAGGCCAATGTGACCGATAAGCAGGTCTCTTACGAAGAAGCGGTCAAGCCGGCGGAAGCCCCGCAAGCAGCCTGACCCCGACCTTTAGTTCGAGCAACCATAAGCCAGCCTTCGTGCTGGCTTATGTGTATTTGAGACATGACTAGCTAGGGAGCGATCGGAATACATGTCCCGTAATCCTTTTATGCAGCAAATGCCCGATATCCAGGCCGCAGGCGGCCTGGTTCCCATGGTGATCGAGCAGTCCGCCCGCGGCGAACGCGCCTATGACATCTATTCGCGTCTGTTGAAAGAGCGCGTGATCTTCCTGATTGGCCCGGTCGAAGACTACATGGCCAATCTGGTGGCGGCGCAGCTCCTGTTCCTCGAAGCGGAAAACCCGGACAAAGACATTCACCTCTATATCAACTCGCCGGGTGGTTCGGTGACTGCGGGCATGTCGATCTACGACACCATGCAGTTCATCAAGCCGGACGTTTCCACTATCTGCATCGGTCAAGCCTGCAGCATGGGTGCGTTGTTGCTGGCGGGTGGCGCAGCAGGCAAGCGCTATTGCCTGCCGCATTCGCGGATGATGATTCACCAGCCGCTGGGCGGTTTCCAGGGCCAGGCTTCGGATATCGAGATCCATACCCGTGAGATCCTGACCATTCGTGATCGTCTGAACCAGATTCTGGCCAATCACACCGGTCAACCGATCGAGGTGATCGCCCGTGACACCGATCGTGACAATTTCATGAGCGGTGAGGTTGCGGTCAATTATGGTCTGATCGATCAGGTGCTCACCAAGCGTCAATTGGCTGGCTGATTGGTCAGTCAGGTGGCGGCCAGCGATGCTTGGCCGCTGCGCGGGCTTGAAAATGCCCGCATTTGCCCTCATCTTGTGTTTCAAGCCTACCGGATTGGATTGATCGAATGACTGACACCCGCAACGGCGAGGACAACGGCAAGTTGCTTTATTGCTCCTTCTGCGGCAAAAGCCAGCATGAAGTGCGCAAATTGATTGCCGGCCCCTCGGTCTTTATCTGCGACGAGTGCGTCGACCTGTGCAACGACATCATCCGCGAGGAGGTGCAAGAAGCCCAGGCCGAGAGCAGCGCGCACAAACTTCCTGCGCCCAAAGAAATCAGCACCATCCTCGATCAGTATGTGATCGGTCAGGAGCGGGCGAAAAAGGTTTTGGCGGTAGCGGTCTACAACCACTACAAGCGCCTCAACCAGCGCGACAAGAAAGACGATGTCGAGCTGGGTAAGAGCAATATTCTGCTGATCGGTCCGACTGGCTCGGGTAAAACCTTGCTGGCCGAAACCCTGGCACGCTTGCTGAATGTACCGTTCACGATTGCCGATGCGACCACGCTGACTGAGGCGGGTTATGTCGGTGAGGATGTCGAGAACATCATTCAGAAGCTGTTGCAGAAGTGCGATTACGATGTCGAGAAGGCTCAGATGGGCATCGTCTACATCGATGAAATCGACAAGATTTCGCGTAAATCGGATAACCCCTCGATCACTCGCGACGTGTCGGGCGAGGGCGTGCAGCAGGCCTTGTTGAAATTGATCGAGGGCACTGTAGCCTCGGTGCCGCCGCAAGGTGGGCGCAAGCATCCGCAGCAGGAGTTCCTGCAGGTGGATACGCGCAACATCCTGTTCATCTGCGGTGGTGCGTTCTCCGGTTTGGAAAAAGTCATCCAGGGTCGCTCGACCAAGGGCGGCATTGGCTTCAATGCCGAGGTGCGCAGCATCGACCTGGGTAAGAAGGTGGGCGAATCCTTGCGTCAGGTCGAGCCTGATGACCTGGTGAAGTTCGGCCTGATTCCGGAGTTCGTCGGGCGTTTGCCGGTCATCGCCACTCTTGATGAACTGGATGAGGCGGCCTTGATGCAGATCCTTACCGAGCCGAAGAATGCCCTGACCAAGCAGTACGCCAAGCTGTTCGAGATGGAAGGCGTCGACCTGGAATTCCGTCCAGATGCGCTGAAGTCCGTGGCGCACAAGGCGCTGGAGCGCAAGACCGGTGCTCGTGGTCTGCGTTCTATCCTTGAAGGCGTGTTGCTCGACACCATGTACGAGATCCCCTCGCAGTCCGAGGTGAGCAAGGTGGTGATCGATGAAAGCGTCATCGCTGGCACGTCCAAGCCGCTGCTGATTTACGAAAACAGCGAGCCGCCTGCCAAGGCGGTTCCTGAGGCGTGATCAACGCTGTGACGTGACTACAAAGGGGCCTGCGGGCCCCTTTGTATTTCCTGCGCCAGTGCTTGTTTTTTCTCGGGGCTGCCCCCATCTTAGGGCCAAGGGTACTCCCACCTGTTTACGGCCGAATGGCCGCCGTAGAGCCGAAATCATGAAGACAACCGTCGAATTGCCTCTCTTGCCTTTGCGCGATGTTGTGGTTTACCCACACATGGTTATCCCGCTATTCGTGGGGCGTGAAAAATCTATCGAAGCCCTGGAAGCCGCAATGACTGGCGATAAGCAGATTCTTCTGCTTGCGCAGAAAAATCCGGCCGATGACGACCCTGTCGAAGATGCGCTGTACCGCGTCGGTACCGTTGCCACCGTGCTGCAGCTGCTGAAACTGCCGGATGGCACCGTCAAGGTGCTGGTCGAGGGCGAACAGCGGGGTTCCGTCGAGCGCTTTATCGAGGTGGACGGCCATTGCCGCGCCGAGGTGACGCTGATCGAGGAAGTGGAAGCTGTCGAGCGTGAGTCGGAGGTCTTTACCCGCAGCCTGCTCAGCCAATTCGAACAGTATGTGCAGTTGGGCAAGAAGGTGCCTGCCGAGGTGCTCTCCTCGCTGAACAGCATCGATGAGCCCGGCCGACTGGTCGATACGATGGCCGCGCACATGGCGCTGAAGATCGAGCAGAAGCAGGAAATCCTCGAGATCACCGACCTGTCGCTACGGGTCGAACATGTGCTGGCGCTGCTGGATGCGGAGATCGATCTGCTGCAGGTCGAGAAACGCATTCGCGGCCGCGTGAAGAAGCAGATGGAGCGCAGCCAGCGCGAGTACTACCTGAATGAGCAGATGAAGGCCATTCAGAAAGAGCTGGGTGATAGCGAAGAAGGGCATAACGAACTCGATGAGCTGAAAAAACGCATCGAGAATGCCGGCTTGAGCAAAGAGGCCCACACCAAGGCCCATGCCGAACTGAACAAGCTCAAGCAGATGTCGCCGATGTCCGCCGAGGCGACGGTGGTGCGCTCTTATATCGATTGGCTGGTCAATGTGCCGTGGAAAGCTGAAAGCAAGGTGCGCCTGGACCTCGCCAAGGCTGAAAGCATCCTCGATGCCGATCATTATGGGCTGGAGGAGGTCAAGGAGCGCATTCTTGAGTACCTCGCCGTGCAGAAGCGTGTGAAAAAGGTCAAAGGCCCGGTGCTCTGCCTGGTCGGTCCGCCGGGGGTTGGTAAAACCTCGTTGGCTGAGTCGATCGCCCATGCCACCAATCGAAAATTCGTGCGCATGGCCTTGGGTGGCGTGCGTGACGAAGCGGAAATCCGTGGTCATCGCCGTACCTATATCGGTTCGATGCCGGGTCGTTTGATTCAAAAGATGACCAAGGTCGGGGTGCGCAACCCGCTTTTCTTGCTCGATGAAATCGACAAAATGGGCCAGGACATGCGCGGCGATCCGGCTTCGGCACTTCTGGAAGTGCTCGATCCCGAGCAGAACCACAACTTCAATGACCACTATCTGGAAGTCGATTACGACCTCTCGGATGTGATGTTCCTTTGCACTGCAAACTCCATGAATATTCCGGCGCCATTGCTGGACCGTATGGAGGTAATCCGTCTGCCGGGCTATACCGAGGACGAGAAGATCAATATCGCGGTCAAGTATCTGGCGCCGAAACAGACCGAAGCCAATGGCCTGAAAAAGGGTGAGTTGGAGTTCGAAGATGCCGCGATCCGCGACATGATTCGTTACTACACCCGCGAAGCCGGTGTCCGCAGTCTTGAGCGGCAGATCGCCAAAGTGTGCCGTAAGGCGGTCAAGGAGCACGTCCGCGAGAAGCGTTTCAAGGTCCTGGTTACGGCCGATTCCCTCGAGCATTTCCTCGGTGTGAGCAAATATCGCTACGGGTTGGCCGAGCAACAAGACCAAATTGGCCAAGTTACCGGCTTGGCATGGACGCAAGTCGGGGGTGAGTTGTTGACCATCGAAGCGGCCGTGGTGCCGGGTAAAGGGCAGTTGATCAAGACCGGTTCGCTGGGTGATGTAATGCTCGAATCCATCACGGCTGCGCTCACTGTTGTGCGCAGTCGGGCGAAAAGCCTGGGGGTCGCTCTGGACTTCCATGAGAAGCGCGACATCCATATCCATATGCCAGAAGGTGCGACGCCCAAAGATGGCCCCAGCGCAGGCGTAGGCATGTGTACGGCCCTGGTTTCGGCGCTAACGCAGATACCGGTGCGTGCGGACGTGGCCATGACCGGTGAGATCACCCTTCGTGGTCAAGTTCTGGCTATCGGCGGCTTGAAAGAAAAACTGCTTGCGGCACATCGCGGTGGAATCAAGACCGTGATTATTCCGGAAGAAAACGTGCGTGATCTGAAAGAGATTCCGGAAAATATTAAGCGAGACCTGCAGATTAAACCGGTTAAATGGATTGACGAGGTCCTGCAAATTGCGCTGCAATACGCCCCGGAGCCCTTGCCCGATGCGGCTCCGGAGTTGGTTGCAAAGGATGACAAACGCGAGACTGATTCCAAGGAGCGAATTAGCACGCATTAGCCGGGGGGCTTCCTTGACACATTTTTAGAGCCCTTGTTATAAAGCGGCTCTTATTGTGTCAGCAGGCCATCCAGCACCGCTTTGCTTTCACCCAAAAATTAAGAAATAAACTCAAACAGGAATAAGGGGACTTAGAGTGAACAAGTCGGAACTGATTGATGCTATCGCCGCATCTGCTGATATCCCGAAAGCTGTCGCTGGCCGTGCGCTGGACGCAGTCATCGAATCCGTCACTGGCGCTCTGAAGGCTGGTGATTCTGTGGTACTGGTTGGTTTCGGTACTTTTGCTGTCAAAGAGCGCGCAGCTCGTACTGGCCGCAATCCGCAGACTGGTAACCCGATCAGCATCGCTGCTGCTAAGATCCCAGGCTTCAAAGCAGGTAAAGCTCTGAAAGACGCCGTTAACTAAGCGTCTTTCGGGCCTTTGCCCATCCTGATCAGGGTCATTCCTGATCAGGCAGCGGAGCGGTAGTTCAGTCGGTTAGAATACCGGCCTGTCACGCCGGGGGTCGCGGGTTCGAGTCCCGTCCGCTCCGCCAGTTACGAGAAGGCGCATCCTCGGATGCGCCTTTCTTCTATCCGGATTCTACCCACGCTCCACGGCCGCTTATTTCAGTACGGTCGTTTCTGGGGGACGCATGCTGCAGAATATCAGGGACAATTCACAGGGCTGGATTGCCAAGACCATCATCGGTGTCATCGTCGCCTTAATGGCGTTGACGGGCATCGACGCCATCTTCAGTACCACGGGTAACGGTCAGAATGCCGCCGAGGTCAACGGTGAAGAAGTCAGCCAGAACGAGCTGAGCCAGGCTGTCGAAATACAACGCCGTCAGTTGATGCAAAAGCTCGGTAAGGATTTCGATGCCTCCTTGCTCGACGACAAGCTCTTGCGCGAAGCAGCCCTCAAGGGGTTGATCGAGCGCAAGCTGTTGCTGCAAGGCGCTAAAGATTCGAAGTTTGCTTTCTCCCAGCCGGCCATCGACCAGTTGATTCTGCAGACACCGGAGTTTCAGGTGGATGGCAAGTTCAGTTCGGCGCGCTTCGACGAAGTGATTCGCCAGATGGGTCATACCCGTTTGCAGTTCCGCCAGATGCTCGAGCAGGAAATGCTGATCGGCCAATTGCGTGCCGGACTGGCGGGTAGCGGTTTCGTTACCGATGAAGAGGTGCTGGCTTTTGCCCGCCTCGAGAAGCAGACCCGTGATTTCGCGACCCTTACGCTCAAGGCCGATGTCAAAGCGGTGAAGCTCTCGGACGATGAGATCAAGGCTTACTACGACGAAAACGCCAACCAGTTCATGAGCCCCGAGCAGGTCGTGCTCGAGTATGTCGAACTGAAAAAGGATGCTTTCTTCGACAAGGTTGAAGTCAAGGACGAAGACCTGCAGGCGCTCTACCAGAAGGAAATTTCCAATCTGGCCGAGCAGCGCCAGGCGGCGCATATCCTTGTCGAGGTCAACGATAAGCTGACCGACGACCAGGCTAAGGCGAAGCTCGAAGAGGTCAAGCAGCGTCTGGCCAAGGGTGAGGATTTCGCCGTGCTGGCCAAAGAGTTCTCTCAGGACCCCGGTTCCGCGGCCAATGGCGGTGACCTGGGTTATGCCGGTCCTGGCGTTTACGACCCGGCCTTCGAAGAGGCGCTCTATGCCTTGCAGAAGAATGAAGTCTCCGCTCCGGTGCGTAGCTCTTACGGCTGGCATCTGATCAAGCTGTTGGGTGCACAGGCTCCGGAGGTTCCGAGTTTCGCCAGTTTGAAAGACAAACTCAGCCGTGAGCTGAAGGCGCAGCAAGTCGAGCAGCGCTTTGTCGAAGTGACGAAAGAGTTGGAAAGCTCCGCATTCGAAGCTTCCGATCTGGCGCAGCCGGCTCAGGAGCAGGGGCTGGAAGTCAAAACCAGCGTGCCTTTCGGTCGTGAAGGCGGCGAAGGCCTGGCGGCTAACCGCCAAGTCATTCAAGCGGCGTTCAGCCCTGAAGTGCTGGAAGAGGGTGCAAACAGCGGCGCTATCGAACTGGATCCCGATACGGTGGTGATCTTGCGCGCCAAAGAGCACAAGAAGCCCGCACAGTTGCCGCTCGACAAGGTCAGCGACAGCATTCGCGAGCACCTGGCTCAACTGCGTGCCAGCGAGGCGGTCGAAGCCAAGGGCCAAGCTTTGCTCAGCGCTTTGCGCGACGGTAAAACGCCGGTGGCGCAGGCTCAGGACGGTCAGGCCTGGAGGGTTGTGGAAGCGGCGACACGCAGCCAGGAAGGCGTTGAGCCTGCCGTGCTGCAAGCGCTGTTCCGCATGCCGAAACCCGAGGGCGTCGACAAGCCCAACTTTGCCGGTGTGACGCTGGGCAATGGTGATTACGTGGTATTGCAGCTCAAGGGGGTCAGTGAGCCGGAAGAGGCCTTGAGCGACGAGGAGAAGGGCATGTATCGCCGCTTCCTGGCTTCGCGCAGTGGCCAGCAGGATTTTGCTGCCTTCCGCAGCCAGCTGGAAGCCAAGGCTAAGATCGAGCGCTTCTAAGCGCAGGTTCAAGTCCAAGAAAAAGGCCGCTCAGTGAGCGGCCTTTTTCGTTTACGGCGTTTATCAGTCTTCGATAGCGCCCATGGCGGTGGTGTTGAAGCCGCCGTCCACGTACATGATTTCGCCGCTGATGCCCGACGCCAGGTCAGAGCAGAGGAAAGCGCCGGCATTGCCGACTTCTTCGATGGTCACATTACGGCGCATCGGCGTCTGTGCCTCGTTGGCGGCGAGCATCTTGCGGAAGCTCTTGATGCCGGAGGCGGCCAGGGTGCGGATCGGGCCGGCCGAGACGGCGTTGACGCGGGTGCCTTCCGGGCCAAGGCTGCCGGCCAGGTAGCGCACACCGGCTTCCAGGCTGGCTTTGGCCATGCCCATGACGTTGTAGTTCGGCATGGTGCGTTCGGCGCCCAGGTAGGACAGGGTCAGCAGGCTGCCGTTGCGGCCTTTCATCATCTCGCGGCCGGCCTTGGCCAAGGCAACGAAACTGTAGGCGCTGATGTCGTGCGCAATGCGGAAACCGTCACGGGTGGTGACTTCGGTGAAGTCGCCGTTCAGTTGATCGCCTGGGGCGAAACCGACCGAGTGGACGATGATGTCCAGGCCGTCCCACTTCTTGCTCAGCGCTTCGAAGACCTTGGCGATCTCTTCGTCGCTGGCCACGTCGCAGGGGAAGCACAGTTCGGCGTTCGAACCCCAGCCGGCGGCGAATTCCTCGACGCGGCCCTTGAGCTTTTCGTTCTGGTAGGTGAAGGCGAGTTCCGCGCCCTCGCGATGCATGGCGGCAGCGATGCCGGATGCGATGGACAGTTTACTGGCGACACCGACGATCAGTACGCGCTTACCGGCGAGAAAACCCATGGTGTTATTCCTCTTCCTGCTTTCAAGGATTAATCGGCAGTCGCGGGCGCCAGAAAAGCGGCTTCCAGCAACTGCTGTGTATAAATGTGTTGTGGCGCGGCGAAGATAGCCTCTGCCGGCCCCTGTTCAACCACCTGACCCTGCTTGACCACCATCAAGTGGTGGCTGAGCGCCTTGACCACCGCCAGGTCATGGCTGATGAACAGGTAAGTCAGGTTGTACTTGCTCTGCAAGGATCGCAGTAATTCCACCACCTGCCGCTGGACCGTACGGTCCAGCGCCGAAGTGGGCTCATCCAGCAATATCAGCGCCGGCTTCAGCACCAGTGCCCGGGCGATGGCAATCCGCTGCCGTTGCCCGCCGGAAAACTCATGGGGGTAGCGGTGCCGGGTTTCCGGATCCAGACCTACCTCCAAAAGTGCATCGATAATTGCCTGTTCCTGCTCCGCTTCTGTGCCCATCTTGTGGATGCGCAAGCCTTCTCCGACAATCTGGCCCACCGACATGCGCGGGCTGAGGCTGCCGAAGGGGTCCTGGAACACCACCTGCATCTGCCGCCGCAGCGGGCGAACCTGGTGCTGCGACAGCCCGTCCAACGTCTGCCCCTGGAACCGAATGGCACCCTGACTGCCGATCAGCCGCAAAATGGCCAAGCCCAGGGTGGATTTGCCGGAACCGCTTTCGCCGACAATGCCCAGGGTCTGTCCCTGAGGCAGGCTGAAATTGATGCCGTCCACCGCTTTCACGTGATCGACCGTGTGGCGCAGCAGCCCTTTCTTGATCGGGAACCACACCCGCAGGTCATCGACTTCCAGCAGCGGCTTGCCGGCCGGGTTGCTCGCCGGCTTGCCACTGGGCTCGGCGCACAGCAGTTCCTGGGTATAGGGATGCTGCGGTGCATTGAACAGTTCAGTGCATGACGCCTGTTCGACGATGCAACCGCGCTGCATGACACATACCCGGTGCGCAATTCGTCTCACCAGGTTGAGGTCGTGGGTAATCAGCAGCAGCGCCATGCCCAGGCGGGCCTGCAATTCCTTGAGCAGTTCGAGGATTTTCAATTGCACGGTGACGTCCAGCGCCGTGGTCGGTTCGTCGGCAATCAGCAGTTCCGGCTCGTTGGCCAGGGCCATGGCGATCATCACGCGTTGGCGCTGACCGCCCGAGAGCTCGTGGGGGAAGGCTTTGAGGCGTTTGTGCGGCTCGGGGATGCCGACCAACTCCAGCAGTTCCAGGGTGCGTCTGGTGGCGGCCTTGCCCGTCAGCCCTTTGTGCAGGGCGAGCACTTCGTTGACCTGCTTCTCGATGCTGTGCAGCGGGTTGAGCGAGGTCATCGGCTCCTGGAAAATCATGGCGATGCGGTTGCCGCGAATGCCCCGCAGTTTGTTCTCGCCGAGCGTGAGCAGGTCGTGGCCGGCGTAGCGGATGCTGCCCGACGGGTGGCGGGCCAGCGGGTAGGGCAGCAGGCGCAGGATCGAGTGGGCGGTGACCGACTTGCCCGAGCCGCTCTCGCCGACCAGGGCCAGGGTTTCGCCGCGGCGGATATCGAAGCTGATGCCTTCCACCACGCGCTGTGCGGTTTCGCCGACGACGAACTCGACGGCCAGATCGCGCACTTCGATCAGGTTTTCGCTTTGCAGATTTTCAGCCACGTTATTTCCTCGGGTCGAAGGCATCGCGTGCGGCCTCGCCGATAAACACCAACAAGGTCAGCATCAGCCCCAGCACGGCAAAGGCGCTGATCCCGAGCCAAGGCGCCTGCATATTGGACTTGCCCTGAGCGACCAGCTCGCCGAGCGAGGGTGCGCCGGGCGGCAGGCCAAAGCCGAGGAAGTCCAGGGCGGTGAGGGTGCCGATGGCGCCCGTGAGGATGAACGGCATGAAGGTCATGGTCGAGATCATCGCGTTCGGGAGGATATGGCGGAACATGATCGCGCCGTTCTCCATCCCCAGGGCGCGGGCCGCGCGTACGTATTCCAGGTTGCGCCCGCGGAGGAATTCGGCGCGCACCACATCCACCAGGCTCATCCAGGAGAACAGCAGCATGATGCCCAGCAGCCACCAGAAGTTCGGCTGCACGAAGCTGGCGAGAATGATCAGCAGATAAAGCACCGGCAGCCCCGACCAGACTTCGAGAAAGCGCTGGCCGAGCAGGTCGACCCAGCCGCCATAGAAGCCCTGCAGGGCACCGGCGACCACGCCGATGATCGAGCTGAGCAGGGTCAGCGTCAGGGCGAACAGCACGGAAATCCGGAAGCCGTAGATCACCCGGGCGAGCACGTCACGGCCCTGGTCGTCGGTGCCCAGCAGGTTATCGGCCGAGGGCGGCGCCGGGGCGGGCACCTTCAAGCCGTAGTTGATGCTCGAATAGCTGTAGGGGATCAGCGGCCAGAGCATCCAGCCACCCTTGGCGGCGATCAGCTCGCGGATATAGGGGCTCTTGTAGTTAGCTTCGAGTGGGAATTCACCGCCGAAAGCGGTCTCCGGGTAGCGCTTGGCGACGGGGAAATACCACTGGCCGTCGTAACTCACCGCCAAGGGTTTGTCGTTGGCGATCAGCTCGGCACCGAGGCTGATGATAAACAGCGCGAGGAACAACCACAGTGACCACCAGCCGCGCTTGTGGGCCTTGAGTCGCGCGAAACGGCGTTGATTGAGCGGCGACAGCTTGAAGGTGATGGCCATCTCAACCCTCCCGATTTTCGAAGTCGATCCGCGGATCGACCAGGGTGTAGGTGATGTCACCGATCAACTTCACGATCAGCCCGACCAGGGTGAAGATGAAGAGGGTGCCGAATACCACCGGATAATCGCGGTTGATCGCGGCCTCGAAGCTCATCAGGCCCAGGCCGTCGAGGGAGAAGATCACTTCGATCAGCAGTGAGCCGGTGAAGAAAATGCCGATGAAGGCTGCCGGAAAGCCGGCGATGATCAGCAGCATGGCATTGCGGAACACGTGACCATAGAGCACGCGGGTTTCCGTCAGGCCCTTGGCGCGGGCGGTGACCACGTACTGCTTGTTGATTTCGTCGAGGAAGCTGTTTTTGGTCAGAAACGTCAGGGTGGCGAAGTTGCCGATTACCAGGGCGATCACTGGCAGTACCAGGTGCCAGAAATAGTCGAGGATTTTGCCGCCGAGGCTGAGGTCGTCGAAATGGTTGGAGGTCAGCCCGCGCAGCGGGAACCAGTCGAAATAACTGCCGCCGGCGAACAGCACGATCAGCAGGATGGCAAACAGGAACGCCGGGATCGCATAGCCGACGATGATCGCCGAACTGGTCCAGATATCGAAGGTGCTGCCATGCCGTGTGGCCTTGGCGATACCCAGCGGGATGGACACCAGGTACATGATCAAAGTGCTCCATAGGCCGAGGGAAATCGACACCGGCATCTTCTCGATGATCAGGTCGATGACTGCGGCATCGCGGAAGAAGCTCTCGCCGAAATCCAGTTGCGCATAGCTTTTGAGCATCAGCCAGAAGCGCTCGGGGGCTGGCTTGTCGAAGCCGTACATGCGCTCGATCTCATGCACCAGTTCGGGGTCCAGGCCCTGGGCGCCGCGGTAGTTGGAACCGGCGACGGCGACTTCCGCGCCGCCGCCGGCGATACGGCTGGTGGCACCCTCGAAGCCTTCGAGCTTGGCGATCATCTGCTCCACCGGGCCGCCTGGGGCGGCCTGGATGATGAGAAAGTTGATCAGCAGGATGCCGAACAGCGTCGGGATGATCAGCAGCACGCGGCGCAGAATATAGGCGAGCATTTATTCGGCTTCCTTGGGCGCTGACGCTGGCTGCGCAGTATCGGCGGTTTCGCGGCTTTGCCACCAGGTCATCAGGCCGTAGTCGTAACGAGGCGTGGTGGCTGGGCGGCCAAGCTTGTTCCAGTAGGCGATGCGCCAGGTATCGAGGTAATAGTTGGGGATCACGTAGTGGCCCCACAGCAGCACACGATCCAGGGCGCGCGCGTGCTTGATCAGGCTCTGCCGGGAGTCGGCGCGGATCAGCCCGTCGACCAACTGGTCGATCGCCGGGTCGTGCAAGCCGATGAGGTTGCGGCTGCCCGGGCTGTCGGCGCTGCTGGAGTGCCAGAATTCACGCTGTTCGTTGCCGGGTGAGTTGGATTGGCCCCAGGTGGCGTTGGTCATGTCGAAGTCGCGCGAGCGCAGGCGGGTGACAAACTGCGAGGCATCGACCCGGCGGATCTGCATGTCGATGCCCAGCTCGGCCAGGTTGCGCATGAAGGGCAGCAGGATGCGTTCCATGTTGGTCTGCAGGAGCATGAACTCGAATGCCAGCGGTTTGCCGTCCGGGCCGATCATCTTGTCGTTCTCGATGCGGTAGCCGGCCTCCAATAGCAGTTGATAGGCCTTACGCTTCTGTTCGCGGATCATGCCGTCGCCATTGTTGACCGGCGGCTGGTAGACCGTGGTGAGCGCCTCCGGTGGAATCTGGGCGCGCAGTGGCTCGAGAATCTTCAGCTCTTCGGCGTCCGGCAGGGCATGGGCGGCCATTTCCGAGTTTTCGAAGTAGCTGCTGTTGCGCTTGTACGAGCCGAAGAACAGCTGTTTGTTCGACCACTCGAAGTCGAACAACAGGCCGATCGCTTCGCGCACGCGGCGGTCCTGGAACAGGGGGCGACGGATATTGAAGACAAAGGCCTGCATGCCCACCGAGTTATGGTTGGCGATGGCTTCTTTGACGATGCGGCCGTCGCGCAGGGCCGGGGAGTCGTAACCGGTGGCCCAGTCCTTGGCGGAATATTCCAGGTTCATGTCGAATTGGCCGGCCTTGAACGCCTCCAGCGCTACGGACATGTCGCGGTAGTAGTCGACGACGATGGCGTCGAAGTTGTAATAGCCACGGTTGACCGGCAGGTCCTTGCCCCACCAGTCCTTGACGCGCTCGAGGCGGATGGTGCGCCCGGCTGCGACGGAGGCGACCCGGTAGGGGCCGCTGCCGAGTGGGACTTCGAGGTTGGACTTGGAGAAGTCGCGCGTCGCCCACCAGTGCTTGGGCAGTATCTGCAGTTGGCCAAGAATCAGCGGCAGTTCGCGATTGCCGGCATGCTTGAAGTCGAAACGCACGCTTAGCGGGGCTTCGGCGACCACCTTGGCGACGTCCGCATAGTAGTTGCGGTACATCGGGTCGCCATGCTCGAGCAGGGTCTCGAAGGTGAAGATCACATCCTCGGCCGTCACCGGGGTACCGTCGTTGAAGCGGGCTTTGGGGTTCAGGTAGAAGCGTACGTAGCTGCCGTCCGCTGCTTTTTCGATTTTTTCGGCCAGCAGACCGTATTCGGTAAAGGGCTCGTCTGGTGAGTGGTAAGTCAGGCTGTCATAGACCAGGCCGAGCTGATCGGCGGCCACACCCTTGGGAATGAATGGGTTGAGGCTGTCGAAGCCGCCGTTGCCGGCGAGCCGCAGCGTGCCGCCTTTTGGCGCATCCGGGTTTACATAATCGAAGTGTTGGAAATTGGCCGGGTACTTGGCCGGTTCGTCATACAGGGTAATGGCATGTTTGGGCACGGCCTGGGCGAGGCTGGCCAGGCTCAAGAGCAGGGCTCCGCTGCCGCGCAGCAACAGGGCGCGCAAGGTGAGGGTCATTGGGCGTTCTCCGTGGGCTTCAGCCACCAGGCACGCAAACCCAGGGTGTAGGGCGGCGTGGTGACGAAGGCGAACCGGTTGCGGTACGCCAGGCGATGATAGTTCAGGTACCAATTGGGAATGATGTAGTGCTGCGAGAGCAGCACCCGATCCAGGGCGCGTGCCGCCGCCACCTGTTCGTCGCGGTTTTGCGCGGCCAGCAAATGCTCGAGCATGCTGTCGATGACCGGGTGGGCGACGCCGGCGTAGTTCTTGCTGCCTTTGATGCCGATCTGGCTGGAGTGGAAGTACTGCCATTGCTCCAGGCCGGGGCTCAGCGTTTGCGGCAGGGTCATCAGAATCATGTCGAAATCGAATTGATCCAGGCGCTGTTTGTACTGGGCGCGATCGACGGTGCGCAGGCTGGTCTGGATGCCGATGCTGGCGAGGTTCTCGGTATAGGGCTGGAGAATGCGCTCAAGGTTCGGGTTGACCAGCAGAATCTCAAAGCGCAAGGGCTCTCCACGGCTGTTCAGCAGGCGTTGTCCGGAGGGTTTCCAGCCGGCTTCGGCCAATAGCCCCAATGCGCGGCGCAGGGTTTCCCGCGGGATGCCGCGACCGTCGGTTTGCGGCATGCTGAAGGGCGCGGTGAACAGGCTTGCCGGCAATTGCTGGCGGAAGGGGGAGAGCAGCAACCATTCCCGTCCTTCGGGTTTGCCGAATGCGGCGAACTCGCTGTTGGGGTAATAGCTCTTGGCGCGGGTGTAGGCGTTGTTGAACAGGGTGCGGTTGGTCCACTCGAAATCGAACATCAGCCCCAGGGCTTCACGCACCTTGCTCTCGGCCAAGGCGGCGCGGCGGCTGTTCATGAACAGCCCCTGGGTTTGCGTGGGGATTCGATGGAGGATCTCGGCGCGGATCACCTCGCCACGGGTGACGGCCGGGAAGCGGTAGCCGGTGGCCCAGTTCTTGGCCTGGTGTTCGATGTAGAAGTCGAACTCGCCCGCCTTGAAGGCCTCGAACGCGACATCGCTGTCGCGGTAGAACTCCACCTCGACCCGGTCGAAGTTGTACTTGCCGCGGTTGGCCGGCAGCTTTTCGCCCCACCAATCCTTCACTCGCTCGAATACCAGTTGGCGACCTGGCATCACTTGGCTGATCTTGTAGGGGCCGCTGCCCAGTGGTGGTTCGAAGGTGGTGGCCTTGAAGTCGCGGTTTTTCCAGTAGTGCTGCGGCAGCACCGGCAGTTCGCCGAGACGGAGGATCAGCAGAGGGTTGCCGGCCCGTTTGAAGACGAAGCGAATGCGGTGGCGGCCGAGAATATCGACCCGCTGTACTTCCTGCAGGTTGGTGCGGTATTGCGGATGCCCGTCCTTGAGCAGCAGGTGGTAGGAGAACGCGACGTCATAGGCGGTGATCGATTTGCCATCATGGAAGCGCGCCTCGGGTCGCAGGTTGAACACCACCCAGCTGCGATCCTCGCTGTATTCGATCGACTGGGCGATCAAGCCATAGCTGGAGGCGGGCTCGTCGCCGGATTGGTCGTACTGCCCGGTGCCAGCCAGCAATGGCTCGTTCAGTTCGGTCACCCCATATTGCTGAAAGTTGGGGGTCGACGACGGGCTGCTACCCTTGAAGGTGTAGGGGTTGAGGGTATCGAAGGTGCCGAAGGCCATTACCCGGACGGTGCCGCCTTTGGGCGCATCGGGGTCTACCCAGTCGAAATGGGTAAAGCTGGCGGGGTACTTGAGGGCGCCGAACTGGGCATAGCCATGGCTTTCGCTGATGGCTGCCAACGCGGGGAAGCTCATGGCCAGGCTAAGGAACAGCAAGAGGAGGGGACGCATCAGACGAGGGATCCGATCCATGGCGGCTTTGGGCTTCTTGGTGGGTACAGTAACAGCTTGTATCCGCTGGAAAAAGAGTAAGCCCTGTGGCTGAGTTAGCAGGCATTATGGCGGTATTGGATTCACCCACCACGAGGTTCCTATCTTGGCCACACGCAGCCATGGTTTGCAGTCATGGATTGATCGATTAAATCAAGCCGAATTACCTGCTTTGGCCGCAGTGGTACAGGATCTGCACCGGCTGGCGCAGGAAGAGAAAGCTTCGGTCCAGCAGTTGGCCGATGTGTTGCTGCGCGATGCCTCCCTGACCTCCAAGGTGCTGCGTGTTGGCAACAGCGTCTATTACAACCCCGCGCAGGAGCCGATTCGCACCATCTCGCGGGCCATCGTCCTGATTGGTTTCAATGACGTGCGGTTGATCGGGCTCTCGGTCAGCCTGATCGACGGCCTGCTCACGCGCGCGCCGCGCGAGCAGTTGCAGGAGTTGCTGGCGCGCTCCTTTCACGCCGCCGTGCAGGCGCGCAACATCGCCGGTTATGTGCTCTCCAAGCATCAGGAAGAAGTGTTCATCGCCGCGCTGCTGTACAACCTGGGTGAGCTGGCGTTCTGGGGCTGTGGCGGTGAGCAGGCCGATGAACTGGCCGATGCCTTGGCGCAGCCCGGCGTGGTTGCGGATCAGGCGGTGCGTGAGGTGCTGGGCACCAGTTTCCGGCAGCTGACGCAGGGGCTGGTGAAAAGCTGGAACCTGGGCGAGATCGTCAGCCTGGCTCATAACAGCGCCAGCCACAATGACCCGACCGTGTATGCCGTCAGCCTGGGCGCACGTATCAGTGAGGCGGCGCTGGACGGTTGGGACTCGCCGGCGATGGAAGTGCTGATC
Source organism: Pseudomonas sp. KH_027 (assembly GCF_057838565.1). NCBI lineage: Bacteria > Pseudomonadati > Pseudomonadota > Gammaproteobacteria > Pseudomonadales > Pseudomonadaceae > Pseudomonas > Pseudomonas sp. KH_027. The sequence goes on along the minus strand of NZ_CM174470.1, from coordinate 2,612,229 downwards.
CAGCAGTTGGCCGATTTTATCGGGGTCAGCCCGGAAGACGCGCTGCAACAAATGTTGGCCAGCGCCGATGAAGCGGTCAAGGTGGCCACGACCTTCGGGGCGAGCACGCTGTGCCGCCTGATTCCGTCGACCGATCCGGAGCTGATCCGCTTGCAGCAAGAGCAGCGTAAGGCGCGTTTGCTGCGGCCCAACCTGCTGGTGCTGCAGCAGGCGTTGCAAGATCTTGGGTTGATGGCTTCCAAGCGCGGCGATATCGGCTTGATTCTCGATACCTTGTTCAACGGCTTGCACCTGGGCGCCGGGCTTGAGCGGGTGATGCTCACCGTGCTGGCCGATGGGCAGAGTCGGTTTCGCGTCAAACGCGCGGAGGGTGAGGACACCCAACGCTGGCTGACGGAATTCGTTTTGCCGGCGGAACAGGCCGAGCAGCCGCATATTTTCAGTTATGTGCTGCGTCACAAGGAGGCATTCTGGATGGGTGTGCCGGCCAGCTATAACCTCAATGAACTGGTGACCCAGCCGATTCGACAAGCCTTGGGGCAGGGGATGTTCTTCATTGCGCCGTTGCTGGCCGGGACGCGGCAGATCGGCGTGCTGTATGCCGATGGGCGGGTCTCCGGGCGGGCGCTGAAACACGAGCAGTTCGTGGCTTTTCAGCGCTTCACTCAGCTGACCGGGCGCTGCCTTGAAGCGCTGAGCAAGCGTTAGCGACCGCTCAGATACAGGGTGATGGTCTGCCCGGGCGTGAGGGCGTGGCTGGTGCGCGGGTTCCAGGTTTTCAGGTGCTGCATCTCGACGTTGAAGCGTTTGGCGATCAGGTACATCGAGTCGCCTTTGCGCACCTTGTAATAGGTGATCGCTTCACGCCCCGTGTTGCTCTGCTTTTTTCCGGCCGGGCGCACGGTCGCTTTGTCGCCTTGCAAGGCAAGCGTCTGCCCTGGCTTGACGCCGTTGGCGGAGAGCTTGTTCCAGCGCTGCAGATCCTTGACGTCGACCTTGTTGGCTTTGGCGATCTGCCACAGGTTGTCGCCGCTCTTCACGCGGTAGCTGCGCGGCGCTTCTTCGTGCTGGGCGGTGCTCTGGAACAGCGGCTGCGCCGGTTTCACCCCGGGCTGCGCGGGAATGTTCAGCACCTGGCCGACGCGCAGGCTATTGCCCGGCAGCTGGTTTATTTCCTTGAGGGTATTCACCGTCAGGTTATAGCGGTTGGCGATGCCATGCAGGCTGTCGCCGCTGCGCACGCGGTATTCCTGCCAATCCACCAGTTCCTGCGGCTTCATCAACGCCAGGTTGGCGGTCAGCAGCTCGGCTTTATCCGTTGGCACCAGCAACTGTTGCGGACCATCCAGGGTGATGCGCTTCTTGAAGGCCGGGTTGAGCTGGTACAGCTCATCCGCGTCGACCCCGGCCATGGCGGCCACGCGTGACAGATCCATGCGCTGCTTGATCTCGACCATCTCGAAATAGGGTTCGTTGGCGATCGGGTCGAGGTTGATGCCGTAGGCTTCCGGCGCCATCACCAGCTGTGACAAGGCCAGCAGCTTGGGCACGTAGTCCTGGGTTTCCTTGGGCAGCGGCAGGTTCCAGTAGTCAGTCGGCAAGCCGAGCTTCTGGTTGCGCTCGATGGCGCGGCTGACGGTCCCTTCACCGGCGTTGTAAGCGGCAAGGGCCAGCAGCCAGTCGCCGTTGAACATCTCATGCAGACGCGAGAGGTAATTCATCGCCGCGTTGGTCGAGGCGGCGATGTCGCGGCGGCCGTCGTACCAACTGGTCTGTTGCAAGTTGAAGTAGCGCCCGGTGGACGGGATGAATTGCCACAGGCCGACCGCATCGCTGCGCGACAGCGCAAAGGGGTTGTAGGAACTCTCGATCACCGGCAGCAGGGCCAGTTCGAGCGGCATGTTGCGTTCTTCCAGGCGCTCGACCACATAGTGGATATACAGGCTGCCACGGCCGCTGGCACTGTCGAGGTAGGAGGGCTTGCTGGCGAACCACAGGCGCTGCTGCTCGATGCGTGGGTTGACGCCGATCTCGCCTTGGAGCCGGAAGCCGGCGCGCAGCCGATCCCAGATGTCCTGGGGCTTTTCGGGTTCCGGAGTGTCCGTCAGCCATTGTGGCTGGCGCTGCAGTTCGACGGCCAGGTCGGTTTCGCGGCCGGGGTCGTCAGTGTGGTTGCCGCCGGTACTCTGGCAGCCTGCCAGAACCGCCGCACAGATCACCACAAGCGCTCGCGCGGCCCGTGCCAATGCGTCTAAATCTGAAGTCGTGCGCGCTGATGACGGCATTGGCTAGGAGGTTATTCCAGGCGAAAAGATCGGCCGATTCTAGGAACGGTACTCCAGGTGGTCAAGTTTTAACCGGCGCAAGGGGCAGCCGGCGATGTATTCAGAACTGATCCTTCCAGGCGCGCAGGCTGGCAAAGACCGCGCTGGGTAGACGATTTTTGCTGCCATCCCGCTTGTCGGTTTTCTCGATGACGTCGGGTTCGCTGCTGCGTAAAAAGGGATTGGTCGCGCGTTCCAGGGCCAGGGTCGAGGGCAGGCTGATGCGCCCGGCAGCCCGACAGGCGCTGACGTCGGCCAGGCGTTGGGCGATGTCGGGGTTCTGCGGTTCTACCGCTTGGGCGAAGCGCAGGTTGCTGAGGGTGTATTCGTGGGTGCAGTAAACCTGCGTCGGGTCGGGCAGGGCGGCCAGGCGGCTCAGCGAGTCGTACATCTGCTCAGGCGTGCCCTCGAACAAGCGCCCGCAACCGGCGGCGAACAGGGTGTCGCCACAGAACAGCCAGGGGTGCTGCGGGTCGGCATGGTAGTAGGCGATATGCCCGAGGGTATGGCCCGGCACCTCGAAAACCTGAAAGTGGCGGCCGAGCACTTCTACCTGATCGCCTTCACGCAGGGCGATGTCGCGGCCCGGGATGGTCTCCCGCTCGGGGCCCAGAACCCGTGCACCGGTGGCGGCCTTGAGCTGTTCGACGCCGCCGACGTGGTCGAAATGATGGTGGGTGACCAGGATATCGCTCAGTTGCCAGCCGGGATGTGCCGCCAGCCAGGCCAGCACCGGGGCCGCGTCGCCGGGGTCGACCACCGCGCAACGTTGCTTGGCAGTGTCTTGTAACAACCACAGGTAGTTGTCGTTGAAAGCAGGGAGGGCGTCGATCTGTATCATGGCCTGAATCGCTAAGCTGAACACATTGGCGCATCTTAGAGCGCAACTGCCCTGTCTGGCGTTTTTTGTTCAGTCGCGCCCCAGGGTTAATCGACGGAGAGGCTGTTATGACCGATCAGGCTTTCGCCCAGGCCGACCCCGACTGGCTCGCTTTGACCTGTGCCGCGCGCAGTTGGCTCGACGGGCCGCTGGGGCAGCTCTTGCTGGAAGACGAGCGGCGCTTGTTGGAGGACGAGCTGGCGCGCTTCTTCGGTGGTTATCTGGTGCATTACGGACCCTCGGCCGAGGTGCCTTCGAGTGCCAAGCAGATCCAGCGCAATGTGCGCCTGGGGGCGCCCTTGCCTGGGGTCGAGATCGCGTGCGAGGAGCAAGCCTGGCCGCTGACCGAATCCGCCGCGGATGTGGTGGTGTTGCAGCACGGCCTGGACTTCTGTCTGTCACCCCACGGTTTGCTCCGCGAGGCGGCGCGCAGCGTGCGCCCGGGTGGGCATTTGCTGATCATTGGCATCAACCCCTGGAGCAGTTGGGGCTTGCGCCATGTGTTCGCCCGCGATGCCTTGCGTGAGGCGCGCTGTATCGCGCCGACACGGGTCAGCGACTGGCTGCACCTGCTCGGCTTTGCGCTGGAGAAACGTCGCTTCGGGTGCTATCGTCCGCCGCTTGCTTCAAGTGCCTGGCAATCGCGCCTGGGCTGCTTGGAGACTTGGGGGCGTGCCTGGCAGATGCCGGGCGCAGGCTTCTATCTATTGGTGGCGCGCAAGCTGGTAATCGGATTGCGGCCACTGCGTCAGGCCCAGCGAGCGCCCATGGGCAAGCTGGTGCCAATGCCGGTGGCCAAGGTCAGCCGGCGTGATTCCGAAAGTGACACCTGAGCAGCAAAACTAATGAGCGAACAGATCGAAATTTTCACCGACGGCGCCTGCAAAGGTAACCCCGGCCCGGGTGGCTGGGGCGCGCTGCTGGTTTTCAAGGGCGTGGAAAAAGAGTTGTGGGGTGGCGAAGCCAATACCACCAACAACCGCATGGAGCTGACCGCGGCCATCCGTGGCCTGGAAGAGCTCAAGCGGCCGTGCGAAGTGTTGCTGGTGACCGACTCCGAATATGTCATGAAGGGCATGAAGGAGTGGCTGGTCAACTGGAAGAAGCGCGGCTGGAAAACCGCCGCCAAGCAGCCGGTCAAGAATGCCGATCTCTGGCAGCAGTTGGATGAACAGGTCAATCGTCACCACGTCACCTGGAAATGGGTGCGTGGGCACACCGGCCATCATGGCAACGAGCGCGCCGACCAATTGGCCAACCGTGGTGTGGACGAAGTGAGGGGCCTAAAGCATGCGTAGTGTGGTACTGGATACCGAAACCACCGGTATGCCGGTCACCGACGGTCACCGGATCATCGAGATCGGTTGCGTCGAGTTGATCGGTCGGCGTCTGACTGGGCGGCATTTCCATGTCTACCTGCAGCCGGATCGGGAAAGTGATGAGGGCGCCATCGCGGTGCACGGCATCACCAATGAGTTTCTGCTCGACAAGCCACGCTTTCGCGAGGTTGCAGAAGAGTTCTTCGAGTTTATCAAAGACGCGCAGCTGATCATCCATAACGCGGCGTTCGACATCGGCTTCATCAACAACGAATTCGCCTTGATCGGCCAGCAGGAGCGTGCCGACATCACCGAGCATTGCTCGGTGCTCGACACTCTGCTGATGGCCCGTGAGCGTCATCCGGGGCAGCGCAACAACCTCGATGCCCTGTGCAAGCGCTACGACGTAGACAACTCCGGGCGCGAGTTGCACGGTGCGTTGCTCGATGCCGAGATTCTTGCCGACGTCTACCTGAGTATGACCGGTGGCCAGACCAGCCTGTCCCTGGCCGGCAATGCCTCGGATGGCAACAATTCCAGTGGCGGCAGCGAGGCCAGTGAGATTCGCCGCTTGCCGGCCGATCGTCAGCGCACGCGGGTGATCCGTGCCAGTGCCGAAGAGTTGGCCGAGCATGCCGCCCGGCTGGCGATTATCGAAAAATCTGCCGGCGCCGTGCCGCTCTGGGTGCAGATGGAGCAGCCGAAAGCCGACGCCTGAGCCTTGGCTCGGATGCCGAGATGCCGGGCCTGTGCCGCCAGGACAGCCCGAGCGGCGGCTGCTATACCCTGAGTGGCATCGAGGCGTAACTCAGGTGGAGGCGGGATGAGTCAGGGAGCGATGAGCAAGACCGGCAGCATGGGGTTTTGGACCTGTTCCGCGCGGGTGATTGGCAATATGGTCGGTTCGGGGGTGTTTCTCTTGCCGTCCAGCCTCGCTGCCTATGGCGGCTTGAGCCTCCTTCTGGGGGTTTCTGGTGCTGATGGCCGGTAGTGCGCTCTACAGCTGGCGCCAATGGCGCAACCGGGTGCAGGGCGAAGCACTGCTGCAGGAGCCGGCATCAAGCATGGGCTCGTCTCGCGGAACGGAAAACAAAGCCCGCTAAACCCAATGGCTTAGGGGGTGCGCGGGCACGTGCCGCGCCTTGCTCACAAGTATCGGAACGCCAAAGCCGCAATGATGGTCGGCGGCAGTGCGGCCAAAAACAGATTCAGTGGATTCACTGCTTCATCGTCGAAGTGCCCGCGCAAGATGGAAATGCCTGCCGGATTAGGTGCGTTGGCAATGATGGTCAGGCCGCCGCCTGTGACGGCGCCGGCGACCAGGGCGTACTTGAAGCTATCGGACAGGCCTTCGACCAGTGAGCCCAGGTAGGTCAGGGCCGCGTTGTCGGTGACAGCCGTCAGGATGGCCGCGCCGAAGAACACGGCGTCACTGCTCATGCTCATCAGCACCGGTTGCAACCACCACTGCTGCTGCCCGCCCAGTACGACCAGCCCCGCCAGGAAGAAGGCGACCAGCAACCCTTCGCGCAGGATCAAGCGGTTTTGGTGGCGTTGATAGGCATGGGCCACGCCGAGGAAGAAGAGAAACAAGCCCATGAAAACGGCTGTGTGATGAGCAAACACCACGACGCCGGTCAGAAACCCCAGGTGCGCAACGATCAAGGGCAACGGCACGGCGTCGGCACGGGTATTGCTGGTTAGCAGCGGCAACTTGGCCAACTCCTTGCGAAACAGCATCGTCGCGCCGAGGGCATTCACGGCGACCGCAATGGCGGCCTTCCAGCCGAACGTCACCAGCATGAAGCCGATATTCCAGTCCCACTTTCCGGCGACCATCAGCACGGGGGGCGCGGCGAACGGTGTCAGGGTGCCGCCGATTGAGATATTCACGAGCAGCACGCCCAGCGTCGCGTACTTCAATCGCGATGAAGCGCCGCGGGCAAAGATGTGCTCGGCCAGGATCAGCGCAGCCAGCGTCATGGCGGCAGGCTCGGTGATGAATGAACCGAGCAAGGGCACCAGCGCCAAAACGGTGAAATAGAAGCCCATGCTACCCGGCAAGGGGATGGCCCGAGAGACCAGGCGCACACCCGCCATTGCGGTTTGCAGGATCGGCCGGGTGCCCGCAATCACCATGATCGCAAAGACAAACATCGGCTCGGTGAAGTTGCGCGTGTCGAGGTAGTGCGTTGCCACTGTCGGGCCGTCAGTGGCGACCATCGCCAGGATCAGGATCAGCGCCCAGAAGCCAAACACGACTTCGACTTCGCCCAGCAAGTGCCACAACCCGGCATGGGCCGGTCGGCTATGCGCCAATTGCTCGAAAAACTTGGTGGCGAAGGTGTGCAGGATCGCAACGGCAAACAGCACGGCACCTATCAGCTGAATGGTGGTGGGGGTCACGCACTTCTCCTTGGAGTGTCAGTTGGAGCCCTCGGGAAGCTCGGGCGCTCCACCAGAGGTGGGGGAGAGCCTGTAAGCATCGTGCCCGGGGTGAAAATGAATTCGCCAATCAGCAGCTGGCCGGCGACGCCGTGACCGAAGGCCCGGAGCCATCATGGCCGTCGAGCGATCCTTGCCTGGAGGTGGGCGCTGATTGCAGACGAGACTCTAAACAGATCAACAGTTTAACTCGCTTACTCAAAAAGGTTTTGAAGTCCGGCAGCGTGGCCTGCGTCACAGAGGCCGGCATCGACATTTATTGCGCGCTTGTTATAGTTGGGCAGTTTTATCCATAACAATATTTCTATACGCGCCCGCACCGCCTGTGCCGAGGATGACTGTAGTGTCCGACTACAAAGCTTTTCGTGTCGAGTTGGCAGGTAAGATCGCCCATGTAGTGATCAATCGCCCGGAAAAGATCAACGCCATGAACGCCGATTTCTGGACGGAGATCATCGATATCTTCCGCTGGATCGATGTCACCGATGAGGTTCGGGTGGTGGTGCTCTCGGGGGCCGGCAAGCATTTTTCCTCCGGCATCGACCTGATGCTTCTGGCGCAGGCGGGCAATCAGCTGGGCAGTGACGTTGGCCGTAACGCCGAGGCGCTGCGACGCAAGATTCTCGAGCTGCAGGCTTCGTTCAATGCCGTGGATGCCTGCCGCAAACCGGTGCTGGCGGCGATTCAAGGTTTTTGCCTGGGCGGCGCCATCGACCTGATTTCGGCTTGCGACATGCGCTATGCGAGCCTCGATGCGCAATTCTCGATCAAGGAAATCGACATGGGCATGGCCGCCGATGTCGGTACGCTGCAGCGCCTGCCGCGCATTATTGGCGACGGCATGATGCGCGAACTGGCTTTTACCGGTCGTACCATCGGCGGCGAAGAGGCGCGCAGCATCGGCCTGGTCAATCGCACCTTTGCCGATCAAGCGGCACTCCTCGATGGGGTGTTTACTATCGCCCACGAGATCGCCAGTAAGTCGCCGATTGCGATCCGTGGCACCAAGAAGATGATTGGCTACATGCGCGACCACCGCGTCGACGATGGCCTGGAGTACGTCGCGACCTGGAACGCCGCCATGTTGCAATCCGCTGATCTGCGTGTGGCAATGACCGCGCACATGAGCAAGCAAAAGCCGGAATTCGCCGACTGATGCAGTATCAGCCACTGTTTTCATCATCGGCGCTGGAGGCGCACTAGGCCATGGTTTCTGGAGCCACGTCCCTTAGTCTGGTGCGCGACGAGCTGTTCGCCACCATTGAAGAAGCCGAGCAGAGTCTCGAGCAGTTCATTGCCGAGCGGCACAATGGCAGCCTGTTGCAACAGGCGGTCGAGTACCTGCAGCAAGTGCGTGGCACGCTCAATCTGATCGAGCTGGCCGGTGCCGAATTGCTGGCGCAGGAAGTCCTGCAGCAGGCCACCGATATTCCGGCGGGCGCGGGCGAAGAGCGCGATGTGCAGCTGTCGGCGTTGAGCAATGCATTGCATGTGCTGCGTCGCTACCTGGAAAACCTCGAATTCCATCGCCAGGAGATGCCGGAGCTGCTGCTCCCGGCCATCAACGACCTGCGCCAGGCCGGCGCGCAACCGGCCTTGCCGGAGAGCTTTTTCTTCAGCGCGCGGCTCGACCAGGTGCGCCCACAGACTCAGCCGCCAGCCTTCGAGACGGCGTCGCAGAACGCCGATGCACGGCGCCTGCGGCAGATGTATCAAGTCGGCCTGCTGGGTTTCATTCGCGAACAAAACCTGCAGGCCAGCCTGAAGCTCATGGGCCGCGCCTTGATGCGCCTGGATAACCTGTTTGTTGGCCAGGCCCGTGGCCGCTTGTGCTGGATTGGCACCGCCGCGCTCGAAGCGCAGGTCGATGGTCAACTGCTGCCGCGCAAATCCCGCAAGCAGCTGTTCGCCCGCATCGACCGCGAGTTGAAACTGCTGCTCGGTAACGCGCAGTACGAAGCACCGCGCAACCTGCTCAAGGAGCTCTTGTATCTCGTGGCGCTGGCCGACAGCCATGGCCCGCTGGCGACGCAAATGCGCGACACCTTTGGCCTGGCGGCGCTGCCGTTCACGGACCAATTGTTGGAAGAGGAATACCAGCGCCTGGCTGGCCCGGGCCGTGCGGTGATGCGTTCGTTGTCTTCGGCGATTCGTGAAGAGCTGGCCAGCGTCAAAGACCTGCTCGACCTGATCGAGCGTGGCACCGTCGACAGCGAGCGGTTGAGCAGCCTGCATGCGTTGCTCGGCAAGCTGGCCAAGACCCTTGGCATGGTGGGCCTGAGTTCGGCCGGCGCGACGCTCGGCAACCAGCTGCAAGTGGTCGCCGGCTGGAGTGAAAACACCCCGGTCGAGCCGCAGATGCTGCACAAGTTGGCCGATGCGGTGCTCTACGTGGAAAGCATGGTCGCCAGCCTGGAGCGCGGCGAAGGGCGTGACACTCGCCCAGTTGAGGTCCAGCCGGGCGACGAAGCGACCTCCTTTGCCCAGCATCAGCTCACCGAGGCGCGCATCGTGGTGGTTGACGAGGCTCAGGCGGGCCTGGCGCTGGCCAAGCGGGCGATCACCTCTTACCTCGAATCCAATGGCGACAAGCTGCACTTGGCCAATGTCCCCTTCAGCTTGCAGGCCGTGCGTGGCGGGTTGTGGTTCCTCGATCAGAAGCGTGCAGCAGTGCTGGTCGGCGCCTGTGGCGAGTACATCCAGAAGCAGATGCTCGAGACTCCGCAAATGCCCTCCGAGCAGATGCTGGAAACCCTCGCGGATGCGCTGACCAGCCTGGAATATTACCTGGAAGGCGGTGCGGTGCTGCGCCCGGAAACCAGCCCCAGCGTGTTGGATCTTGCAGCCGAAAGCGTGCGTGCTTTGGGCCTTTCGGTGGCCGCCTGATGAGCGCGCGCTGGCAGCCTGCGGTGCTCGATATCGAGAAGCCCGGTGGTTGGGTGCTGGCGCATTACAAACAGAACTTTCTTGCCGACCGCAACGGCGTGCTCTTCCCGCGCGAGTGGCTCAAGCGCCAGGACCTGCCGATTCGCGCCGAGCATGGCCTGGGCTACTTCGATGGCGACCCGATCTACCTGCTCGATCTGGAGCAGGCCGCCGAGGTGCCCGATTGTGCCTGGCAAAGCTTGCGTCAGTTCATGCTACAGGCCGAGTACGAAACCTTCAGGTTGCTGGGTTTTGCCGCCCAGGTCGCGACCTGGGCCGATCAGTTCCGCTTCTGCGGCAGTTGCGGTGCGCGGATGCAGCGCTCGGCCACCGAGCGCTGCATGTACTGCTCGAACTGCGAGCAACAGCATTACCCGCGTCTCTCGCCGAGCATGATCGTGCTGGTGACGCGCGGCGACGAGATCCTCTTGGCGCGTTCGCCGCGCTACGTGCCGGGCATGTACAGCACGCTGGCCGGCTTCGTCGAGCCGGGAGAGTCGGTCGAGCACTGCGTGGCACGCGAGGTGCGTGAGGAAGTCGGGCTGGAAATCCACCAACCGCAGTACCTGGGCAGCCAGGGCTGGCCGTTTCCGCACTCGCTGATGCTCGGGTACCACGCTGAATATGCCAGCGGCGAAATCGTCATGCAGGTCGACGAGATCGAAGATGCGCGCTGGTTCAAGCTCGATGCGCTGCCGCCTTTGCCGCCATCGCGCTCGATTGCGCGCTACCTGGTCGATTTGTACCTGGCGCGCCGCTCAGGCCATGCCGAACCAGTGCTGCCAAGCTAGCCGCGCGGTCAACGCCAGTACCATCAGAATGAATACCGGGCGGATGAATTTCGAGCCGCCTTTGATGGCGGTGCGTGCACCGAAAAAAGCCCCTGCCATCAAGGCAATGCCCATGCTGATGCCGAGCAGCCAGGCAACCTGACCCGAGACGATAAACACCGCCAGCGCCGCGGCATTGCTGACGAAGTTCATGCTGCGCGCTACGCCGCTGGCGCGCAGCAAATCGAGCGGGTAGAGCAGCAGGCTGCTGACCGTCCAGAAGGCCCCGGTGCCAGGGCCGGCAACCCCGTCGTAAAAGCCCAGCCCCAGCCCTTGCGGCCACTGGCGCCCGGTGGCGATGGGCGCATCCGGGTTGGATGGCGCGGCGGGCGTGCCACCGAAGAGCAGATAAAGCCCGCAGGCGAAAACCACCGCCGGCAGCATCTGGTTCAGCCAGGCGGCGGGTAGCCAGTGGGCCAGGCCTGCGCCGAGCAGGGCGCCGATTGCGGTGCCGATCAGGGCGTTGCGCCAAAGTCTTGGCGCGAACAGCTTGCGCCGGTAGAAGGTGTAGCTGGCGGTAGCCGAACCGAAGGTGGCGCACAGCTTGTTGGTGCCGAGCACCAGATGCGGTGGCAACCCGGCGGTGAGCAGTGCGGGAATGGTCAGCAGGCCGCCACCGCCGGCAATGGCGTCGATGAAGCCGGCTACAAAAGCCACCATGGCAAGTATCGCGAGGGTAGTGGGGTCAACAACGAGTTCAAAAGGAAAGGGCATAAAAAGTCGACTAGTGTCCGATTGTGCAGCGACCTGGCTGTTCGTCTGCGGGCTTGCTCCGCATAATGCCGGCTATTTTAAGCGGAAGGAATTGGGCGTATGCAGTATGACGGTTTGGCTTGGGGCATAGCACTGCTGGCATTGCTGGCGGTGTTGGTCGCCGCGCGCATCCTGTTCAATCGGCATTGGTTTCTCGGCTGGCTACGCGGCACCGTGGGTTTGGTCTTTCTGGCGTTGGCCGGGCTGGTCGGATTGGTTGCTTATGACCTGCTCGATTACACGCCGCTGCCCGAAGGCAAGCCACTGGTGACCCTGAGCTTTCAGGCCGACGGCCCGCAACGCTACCGCGTCAACCTGCTGGAGGGCGCCGAAGAGCGCACGGTGGCCCTGGAGGGCGATCTCTGGCAGTTGGATGCGCGGATGATCGAGTGGAAAGGTCTGGCAGCCTTGATTGGTTTGCAACCCGGCTACCGCTTGGAAAAACTCTCTGGGCGTTTCCTTGCGATCGAACAGCAGGCGCTGGCTCAACATGGGCAAGCCACCTTGGCGCAAAGCCCATATGGCGTCGATCTCTGGCGCTGGCTGCGGCTCGGGCAGCACGACCTGTTTCTATTCAATCCGCAGGCCTTGCGGGTGACTTACCTGCCAATTGCCGATGGTGCCGTGTATGCCGTCAGCTTGTCGCCGACCGGCCTGCTGGCCCAGCCACTGAATCAGGCGGCACATCAGGCATTGAAAGACTGGCAATAATGCTCTGCGAATAAAAAAAGGGACCCGATGGGTCCCTTTTTTATTGGCTGGCGATCACTCAGGAGAGGAAGCCGCCATCCACATTCAGCGCCACGCCGGTGGTGTAGCTGGACGCATCGCTGGCCAGGTACAGCACGGTGCCGGCCATTTCGCTGGGGTCTGCCACGCGCTTGAGCGGGATCTGCTGCAGCGCGACGTTGAGGATCGCGTCGTTCTTGACCAGCGCCGAGGCGAACTTGGTGTCGGTCAGGCCGGGCAGCAGCGCGTTGCAGCGGATGCCGAACTGCGCGCATTCCTTGGCGAAGACCTTGGTCATGTTGATCACCGCGGCCTTAGTCACCGAGTAGATGCCCTGGAACACGCCCGGCGATACGCCATTGATCGAGGCAACGTTAATGATGCTGCCTTTGCCATTTTCACGCATCAGCTTGCCGGCTTCGATGGACATGAAGAAGTAGCCGCGGATGTTCACATCCACGGTCTTCTGGAAGGCCGACAGATCGGTGTCCAGCACGTTGCAGAACTGCGGGTTGGTGGCGGCGTTGTTGACCAGGATGTCCAGACGACCGAACTGTTCGCGAATCTGGGCGAACACGCTCTGAATCTGCTCCATCTCGCCGATGTGGCAAGCGATGGCGGTGGCTTTGCCGCCATCGGCGATGATCGCGTCGGCCACGGCCTGGCAGCCGTCGATCTTGCGGCTGGAGACAATGACATGGGCACCTTGCTGGGCCAGCAGTTTGGCGATGGACTCACCGATACCGCGGCTGGCACCCGAGACGAAAGCGATTTTGCCGTCGAGGTCGAACAGTGTGGTCTTGGACATGGGGTTCCCCTAGTGATGGGCCGTTGGTTACAGCGTCGATTTGTTGATGACTTGCAGGCTCATCTGCTCCAGCAGCTTGTTCATGTGGATGAACTGCGCGAAGCGTTTGTCCTGGGTCTGGCCATGGAAGAAGCGGTAGTAAATCTGCTGCACGATGCCAGCCAGGCGGAACAGGCCGTAGGTGTAGTAGAAGTCGAAATTGTCGATCTGGATGCCCGAACGCTCGGCGTAGTAATCGACGAACTCCTGGCGGGTCAGCATTCCGGGGGCATTGCTCGGCTGCCGGCGCATCAGTTGCACCGGCGGCGGGTCATTGGCTTCGATCCAGTAGGCGAGGGTATTGCCCAGGTCCATCAGTGGGTCGCCGATAGTGGTCAGTTCCCAATCCAGTACGCCGATGATTTGCATCGGGTTGTGCGGGTCGAGGATGACGTTGTCGAAGCGGTAGTCGTTATGCACGATGCTCGACTTGTGGTGATCGGCAGGCATCTTGTCTTTCAGCCAGGCTTTAGTGGTTTCCCAGGTCGGCGCGTCAGGGGTCAGAGCCTTCTCGTAGCGGTCACTCCAGCCGCCGATCTGGCGCTGTACATAGCCTTCTGGTTTGCCCAGGTCGCCAAGGCCGCAGGCTTGATAGTCGACGTTGTGCAGTTCGACGAACTTGTCGATAAAGCTCTTGCACAGGGCTGCGGTCTTCTGCGCGTCGAGGCCCAGTTCCGGCGGTAGTTCGGAGCGCAGGATGATGCCGTTGACCCGTTCCATCACATAGAACTCGGCGCCGATCACCGATTCGTCGGTGCAGTGCACGTAGGCTTTCGGGCAATAGGGGAAACCGTCTTTGAGCTGATTGAGAATGCGGTATTCGCGACCCATGTCGTGGGCCGATTTGGCTTTGTGGCCAAATGGCGGACGGCGCAGGACGAACTCCTGCTCAGGGTATTCGAGCAGATAGGTCAGGTTGGATGCACCGCCCGGGAACTGGCTGATGCGCGGCTCGCCAACCAGGCCGGGAATGTGCGCCTTGAGGTACGAGTCAATGATCGCGGCGTCGAGTTCTTCGCCAGCGCGGATACGGGTGGATTGGTCAGTAAGCGCCATGCTTATCCCTTCTACTTATGATGGGGGCCTTCGACTATTGGCTAATCTAATGCCGCTAGGGGGGCGTCACAAGCGTCGCGAGCCCTTATTGGCGAGCGTGTTGCTGGTTAATCAGCCTGCCTGATTGATCAAGCGCAGCAGGTTGGTGGCGAAAAAAAACCGGAGTCTGAAGACTCCGGTTTTTATCTTACGGCACAAGCTTAGATGCTTAGACCGGGAACAGCTCGCCCAGCTTCATCGCCAGCATCATGTCGCCTTCAGCGCGCAGTTTGCCGCCCATGAACGCCTGCATGCCGTCGGTTTCACCGGTGGTGATGCCGGCCAGGGTTTCGGTGTTCATGATCAGGGTGACGTTGGCGTTGGCCGATTCACCTTGGGTCAGTTCGCAAGAGCCATCTTTAACGGTCAGGAAGAAGTTCTCGCCATCTTCGATTTTGAAACCGAATACCAGGTCCAGGCCAGCAGCAGCGGCAGAGTTGAACTTGGATTGCATGTTTTGGGCGATGTCAGCAACTGTGGTCATGGTTCGATCCTTTATAGTTTTCAGGTTTTTCTCGCGGCCTTGCGGGCCACAGTGGGCCGGAACTCAGCGGAAGGTGATGAGTTCCGGCGCCTTCAACAGTTCTAAATGCACATGACTGTTGAAGGAAGCCAGGGCCACCTCGCGACCGCGGAACTTCAAGCGGTTGAGCGAAGTGTTGACGATCTGCCAGTTGAGCTCGAAGGCTCTGTCGGCGGGTACGCCGGTGATGATCTGCAGCAGCGCGGTGATAGTGCCGCCGGAGGTGAATACGGCAACGTTATCCTTGCTGGAGGCTTGTTCGAGAATACGCTCGAGGCCTGCCTGTACGTTGTCGACGAAGCCTGACCAGCTTTCCAGTCCCGGCTGGTCGTGTTCGCCGGAAACCCAGCGACCGATCAGGCGCGAGAACAGGCGCTGGAACTCGGCGCGGTTCTGCGCCGCATTGCGCAGTACATGCAGGGCTTCGGGTTCTTCGGGCAGCAGGTCCGGGAGCAGGGCGCGGATTACCGCGTCGGCATCGAATTCGTTGAAGGCGGCATCTGTTTCGATTTCCGGCACGGCCAGGCCGGCGGCGCTGAGCTGTGCCAGTGCGGCCTTGGCGGTATGCTGCTGGCGCTGCAGGCTGCCACTCAGGCAACGGTCGAGGCGCAGGTCGAGCGCGGCAAAATGCTTGCCCAGCTCTTCGGCCTGGCGAATACCGATAGCGGAAAGCACATCGTAGTCGGCGGCGCCGAACGATGCTTGGCCATGGCGAATCAAGTAAATGCTGCCCACGTCAGCGTCATCCCGCTACGGTGAAAGTCTCGCGAGGTTATGAGGATAGATTGGGCCTGTCAACGAAAAAACATACGCTTGTTTGAATTGCGCGATCTGGCTTTGTATCCAACGGTCGCTATCGAGCGGGTCTGTTAGCTGCTGGTCGGCGACAGGCCGCGTCGGTATGCTTGGGCGATACGCAGGCTGCCCGTAGCAGGGCGGATAGCAGGGAACTTGAGGGGAACCATGTGGAGTTTTTAGCTGAGTACGCTGGCTTTTTGATCAAGACGGTAACGCTGGTCGTGGCCATTCTGGTGGTGCTGGTGGTGATTGCCGCCCTGCGTGGCCGAGGGCGCCGCCGCAGCGGCCAGTTGCAGGTGCATAAACTCAATGACTTCTACAAGGCGCTGCATGAACGCTTGCAGCAATCGGTACTGGATAAGGACCAACTCAAGGCCATTCACAAAGCAGAAGCCAAGGCTGCCAAGCTGGCGAAGAAGCATGGCAAGCACAAGGCGCGGGTTTTCGTGCTGGATTTCGATGGTGATATCAAGGCTTCGGCTACCGAGCACCTGCGCCATGAAGTCACTGCGCTGCTGAGCCTGGCGACGCCGCAGGATGAAGTGGTACTGCGCCTGGAGAGTGGCGGCGGCATGGTGCACAGCTATGGCTTGGCCTCCTCGCAACTGGCGCGTATCCGCCAGGCCGGGGTTCCATTGACCGTCTGTGTAGACAAGGTGGCCGCGAGCGGCGGTTACATGATGGCCTGCATTGGCGAAAAGATTATCTCCGCGCCTTTTGCCATCCTCGGTTCCATCGGCGTGGTGGCGCAATTGCCGAACGTCCATCGCTTGCTGAAAAAGCACGAAATCGATTTCGAGGTGCTTACCGCTGGTGAGTACAAGCGTACGTTGACGGTATTTGGCGAGAATACTGATAAGGGGCGTGAGAAGTTTCAGGAAGACCTGGAAATCACTCACGAATTGTTCAAGAACTTCGTTGCCCGCTATCGCCCGCAACTGGCCATCGATGAGGTGGCGACGGGTGAGGTCTGGCTTGGCCAGGCCGCGCTGGGCAAACAGCTGGTCGACGAGTTGAAGACCAGTGATGAATACCTTGCCGATCGGGCTAAAGCGGCCGACGTGTTCCAGTTGCACTATGCCCAGAAGAAAAGCCTGCAAGAGCGTGTCGGCATGGCGGCCAGTGTCGCCCTCGACCGGCTGGTGCTGACCTGGTGGAGCCGTCTGCAGCAGCAGCGGTTCTGGTAAGCAGGTTTCGACTGACGGGGTTTCCAGTGCTGAGGAGA
This sequence comes from Pseudomonas sp. KH_027, assembly GCF_057838565.1. Classification (NCBI taxonomy): domain Bacteria; kingdom Pseudomonadati; phylum Pseudomonadota; class Gammaproteobacteria; order Pseudomonadales; family Pseudomonadaceae; genus Pseudomonas; species Pseudomonas sp. KH_027. The sequence goes on along the minus strand of NZ_CM174470.1, from coordinate 2,595,536 downwards.
GAGAAATGAGCGGGTTCAAGGCGCTGCAGGTCAGTGAAGGGGTGGCGGGTGTGTTCGAGCGGAAGGTGGTCGAGCGCGACACCGCCGAGTTGCCCGCTGGCGAGCTGCTGATCCGCGTGCAGTATTCTTCGCTCAACTACAAGGATGCGCTCTCCGCCAGCGGTAACCGTGGTGTGACCCGTAATTATCCGCATACGCCGGGCATCGATGCGGCGGGCGTGGTGGCTGAGTCGAGCGTTGCCGAGTTCGCCACTGGCGATGAAGTGATCATCACCGGCTACGACCTGGGGATGAACACCGCCGGGGGGTTCGGTCAGTACATCCGGGTGCCGGCCGCCTGGGCGATCAAGCGCCCGAAAGGCCTTTCACTGCGTGAGGCGATGGTGCTGGGAACGGCGGGCCTGACGGCGGCGTTGTGCATCGACAAGCTCGAGCAGGCGGGGCTGACGCCTGATGCCGGCCCGGTCCTGGTCACCGGCGCCACGGGAGGCGTGGGCAGCGTGGCTGTCGCGCTGTTGTCGAGCCTCGGCTATCGGGTCGCCGCGTCTACCGGCAAGGCTGAGCAGGGCGCGTTTCTCAAGGGGCTTGGCGCGCAACAGATAGTCGAGCGCAGCGCGCTGCAGGCCGGTACGGATAAACCGATGCTCAAGGAGCAGTGGGCTGGGGCGGTGGACACCGTTGGCGGCGACATTCTGTTCAACGTGGTCAAGTCCCTGCAATACGGCGCCAGTGTGGCCTGTTGTGGGCTGACCGCCGGCGTCGCGTTCACGGGCAGTGTGTTGCCGTTTATTCTGCGCGGGGTCAACGTGCTGGGCGTCGATTCGGTCGAGCTGCCGCTGGTGGTCAAGGCCTCCATGTGGGACAGGCTGTCGGTGCAGTGGAAACTGACCAACCTCGAGGCGCTGGCCCATGAGCTCACTCTTGAACAACTGCCGGAAGCGATCGAGCAGATTCTCGCCGGCAAGCAGGTCGGGCGGGTGCTGGTAAACCTGGACTGAGCCTGCATAAGTCGCGCGAAACGGCCCGGCATTTGCCGGGCCGTTTCGTGTCAAGCCTGGCTGACGTACATGGTGATCTCGGCCCGCAGCACGGCTTTGTCACCGACATAAGCCATGACCGGGACGGTGACATCACCGAGGGTGTTCCAGTCCACTGCGCTGCCATCGGCGACAGCGCGAATATCGCCATCCGCCTTGGCCAGGTATTCCACCGTCATGCCGCGCGGAATCCAGCGGCAGCCGGCTGGAATCGAGGCATCGGTCATGGTGCCGGCAACGAGCTCGGCGGCGTTGCACAGGGCAATGGCATGCACGGTGCCGATATGGTTGAGGACTTCACGACGTTTTGCAAAGGTCACCTCGGCATAGCCTTGGCGCAGTTCGACGAACTGTGGGGCGATGCTGGCAAAGTAAGGCGCCACCTGGCCGATCATGGCACTGAACTGCGCCGCGCCGGCCTGTTTGTACATCTGCAACATCTGACTCATGGGTAATTCCTTGATAGGGTTCGGGATTGAAGATGTGTGCGCACCGAGGCAGTATATGAGCTCTAGAAATTAATTCTAGAAAAATATTCTAGTACGAATTTTCCAAGGAAACCCATGGGCCGTCCCTCCCGTAAAGACGAGATCCTCCAGGCCGCCCTGGCCTGTTTCACCGAGATCGGCGTGGATGCCACCACCATCGAGATGATCCGTGATCGCTCGGGGGCCAGTATCGGTAGCCTGTATCACCACTTCGGCAACCGGGAACGCATCATCGGCGCGCTCTACCTTGCGGGTGTCGGCGAATATGCCGCGCGCCTGGAAGCGGGCTTTGCCACGGTGGAAAGCGCGCAGGAGTACGTCAAGCTGTTGGTGATCAGCTACATCGATTGGGTGGTGGCGAACCCGGACTGGGCGCGTTTCATCCTGCACAGCCGTGGACGGGTTGAAGCCAGTGAACTGGGCGAGCAACTGCGTGAGTCCAATCGGGTGCACTACGGGCGAATCGGCGAGGCGCTATCGACCTATCGCTCGGCGGGGGCGTTCAAGGCGATGCCGGCGGAGTGTTTTGCTTCGGTGGTGATTGGTCCGACCCAGGATTTTGCCCGCAACTGGCTTGCGGGGCGCACCCAGACGAGTTTGGCGGAGTGCCGCGAGCTGCTGGCGCAGATAGCCTGGGACAGCGTCAGGGCTTGAATGCGATCCCCTGGCGGACGATGAAAAAAGCCCCGCGGTGCGGGGCTTTTCTTATGCGCGGACGAGGCGTCAGTCTTGCCGGCGGCGGAACAGCGGCAGTGGCTGGTCGGCAGCGTTCTGGTAGAACTCGCTGAAGTCCTTGAGGCCTTCCAGCGCATCGAACGGATCGCGATCCGGGCGTACGGCGAAGGCATCGAAGCCACAGCGGCGCATAAAGAACAGTTGGTCGCGCAATACATCGCCGATGGCCCGCACTTCGCCAGTGTAGCGGTAGCGCTCACGCAACAGGCGCGCACTGGAGAAGTGGCGGCCGTCGGTGAATGCCGGGAAGTTCAGGGCGATCACCTGGAAGTGGGCGAGGTCGTCAGCCAGCTCTTCCACGGCTTCATCACTGTCCAGCCACACGCCCAGGCCGCCGTCACGGGCTTTGAGCGCATGGCTGTGCTCGCGCCAGAGGCTCAGCGGCACGATCAGGTCGTCGCAGTTGGACAGGCCTTCGAGCGAGGCATCCTTGGGCAGCAGGTGCCAGGTTTCGTCGATGACTTGGTTGTTTTTAATGATTCGCTGCATAAACACGTTCCTTGAAGGGGTCGATGCCGATACGGCGGAAGGTGTCGATGAAGCGCTCGTCTTCGGTGCGCTTCTCGACGTAGACATTGATCAGTTTTTCGATCACATCCGGCATTACGTCCTGGGCGAAGGAGGGGCCGAGGATTTTGCCCAGGCTGGCGTCACGGCTGGCGCTGCCGCCGAGGGAAACCTGGTAGAACTCTTCACCTTTCTTGTCCACGCCGAGGATGCCGATATGGCCCACGTGGTGGTGGCCGCAGGCATTCATGCAGCCGGAGATGTTCAGGTCGATTTCACCGATGTCGAACAGGTAATCCAGGTCTTCGAAGCGGCGCTGGATGGCTTCGGCGATCGGGATCGACTTGGCGTTGGCCAGCGAGCAGAAGTCGCCACCCGGGCAGCAGATGATGTCGGTCAGCAAGCCGATATTCGGCGTCGCGAAACCGTTCTCGCGCAGCTCGCCCCAGAGCTGGAACAGCTTGGCCTGTTCGACGTCGGCGAGAATGATGTTCTGCTCGTGGGAGTTGCGCACCTCGCCGAAGCTGAAGCGATCGGCCAGGTCGGCGATGACATCCAGCTGCTTGTCAGTGACATCGCCCGGGGCGACGCCGGTTGGTTTCAGCGACAGGGTGACGGCGGCATAGCCCGGCTTCTTGTGGGCGACCACGTTGCGGGCGCGCCAGCGGGCAAAACCCGGGTGCTCGGCATCGAGCTGGGCGAGGGCGGCGTCTTCGTCGGGCAGGGCTTGGTAGCCGGGGTCGACGAAGTACTGGCTCACCCGCTGGACTTCGGTGTCGGTCAGGGTGCTGGGGCCGTCCTTGAGGAACGCCCACTCGGCCTCGACCTTTTCGGCGAAGACATCCGGGCCGAGTGCTTTGACCAGGATCTTGATCCGCGCCTTGAACTTGTTATCGCGACGGCCATAGCGGTTGTAGACCCGCAGAATGGCGTCCAGATACGTCAGCAGGTGCTGCCAGGGCAGGAATTCATTGATAAAGGAGCCAACCACTGGCGTACGACCGAGGCCGCCCCCCACGGAAACCCGGAAGCCCAGTTCGCCGGCAGCGTTATGGACGGCTTCCAGGCCAATGTCGTGCACTTCGATCGCCGCGCGGTCACTGACCGCACCATTGACGGCAATCTTGAATTTGCGCGGCAGGTAGGCGAACTCGGGATGGAAGGTCGACCACTGGCGGATGATTTCGCACCAGGGGCGCGGGTCGATCAGTTCATCCTTGGCGACACCGGCGAATTGGTCGGTGGTGGTGTTGCGGATGCAGTTGCCGCTGGTCTGGATCGCGTGCATCTGCACGGTCGCCAGCTCGGCGAGGATATCGGGTACGTCTTCCAGCTCGGGCCAGTTGAACTGGACGTTCTGCCGGGTACTGATGTGCGCGTAGCCTTTGTCGAAGTCACGGGCGATTTGCGCCATCTTGCGCACTTGAGCCGAGGACAGCAGGCCGTATGGAACGGCAACGCGCAGCATCGGCGCATAGCGCTGGATGTAGAGACCATTCTGCAAACGCAGCGGGCGGAACTCTTCGCCTGACAGCTCGCCAGCCAGGTAACGGCGGGTCTGATCACGGAACTGCCTGACGCGGCTCTCGATGATGTGTTGATCGTATTTATCGTAGACGTACATGAAGTGTCCTGTTTTCAGGCTGCTTACAGCTAATCAGCGCGCACGGCCGCGCACTCCTGGCGGAGCTGGGGCAAGATACCAGCTCAGAGTTATGCGCAAAAGTGATGTTTTAATATAAGTACAGAACCTTGGGGTATAAACAAAAGCCAGTGCGCCGCTGCACAGCTTGAGTCGGCGGCCTTCCTGGTCTTAACTGCCAAAGCGAGCCACCTAATAAACACAACAACAGGGGAAGCCATGACCGACCATTCCGAACCCGATAACCGCGACAGCGTGGTTGATGCACGCGCGATCTTCATCTTGATCCTGCTGGCAGTGGCCACCGCAGTGTACTGGGTGAGTCACCAGTAACCGGCCCAACATCGAACTTCAGCGGCGCCGTCTCTGGCTACCAAGCAGAGGCGGCGTCATTGTTTCGGCGCCTTGTTGATGAGTGGTGACATAAGGCCACTACCGTGGCTGGTATACTGCGCTGCGAATTTACCTGTGAGTGCTGAAGTTGAAGTGGTTTTTGTGGGTGGCGGTTGCAATATCGGGGTTGCTTGCCTGTGGTCTGGCCAGTGCGGCCACCGTGGTTTTCCTGAATCCGGGTAAGTCTACCGAGACCTACTGGGTCAGCTATTCGCAGTTCATGCAGGCCGCCGCCGATGATCTCGATATGTCGCTGCAAATCCTGTATGCCGAGCGTGACCCGCAGATGATGCTCAGCCAGGCGCGCGCAGTGCTGCAGGGCACGTCGCGGCCGGACTACCTGATCTTCGTCAACGAGCAGAGTGCCGGCCCGGAGATTTTGCGCCTCTCCAAGGATTCCGGGGTCAAACTCTTCGCGGTTGGTAGCACGCTGACAGCCGACCAGCAGAGCCTGCTTGGCCATGACCGGGGCCTGTACCCGAACTGGATCGGTAGCCTGGTGCCGAACGACGAAGAAGCGGGTTATATGATGGCCAGCGGCCTGATCCAGCAGCGGCGTTTGCGCGTCTCCGCCGGGCCGCTGGAAATGCTGGCGTTTTCGGGTATCAAGCAGACCCCGGCCGCTCAACTGCGGGAGAAGGGGTTGCGCAAGGCACTGGCCGAGCACCCTGAAGTGCGCTTGCGGCAGTTGGTGTACAGCGAGTGGAATAATCAACGTGCCTACGATCAGGCTCATGTGTTGCTGCCACGCTATCCGGCGGTCAGCCTGATCTGGGCGGCGAATGACGAAATGGCCTTCGGCGCCATGCGCGCGGCGGAAGAGCTGGGCAAGACACCGGGTCAGGACATGCTTTTTTCGGCCATCAACACCTCACCCGAAGTGTTGATGGCGCGCCAGCAGGATCGCGTCAGCGTTCTGGTCGGCGGCCACTTCACTGGGGGCGGTTGGGCAATGGTGCTGCTGCATGACTACGATGCCGGTCTGGACTTCGCCACACGTGGCGGCAAGGATCGTCAGGTCCCGCTGTTCATGTTGCTGGACAAGCAGCAATCAGCACGCCTGCTGCAACAGATCCAAACAAAAGGCTACCGGCTGAATTTTCGCCGTTTCAGCGCCGTCAATCGACCCAAGATGCGCACCTACGATTTCTCGTTGAAAGCGCTGCTCAACTGAGCGTCAGAGTCCGGCCAGGTGCAGGACGAACTTGACCACCCCGAAGATCACCAGCACGAAGACTGACGTGAAAAGCAGGCCCAGAATGATGAAGTGGCTGGGTTTGCCGCGTGTGAAGTCACGGGTGCGATTCTTCCCGCTCTGTACGCCGAACGCCGCGGCCAGCACGCTGTGGAGCATCTGCCAGAGCGTTGGCGGTTTGTCGTTGTCGTTGTTTTGCTCGTCCATAAACCTCTCCTGGGTTTCAATCGCTTGCAAGGCGCTAACGCTGAGTCCGCGCCCGACTGCCTCATTGCCGGATCCATGCGACAGCCATTGAAACCCATGCGCATAGGGTAATTGGCAGGCGCCAGATGGCCTGCCAACCATAGCTCAATACTGTTCCGATCGGGCTGTACGCGGGGAAAGTCCTGCATGCGGCTAGCCGGCAAACCCGGCTTTTACGAACAATTCAGCGGCTTCACTGAAGGGGGGCGCCGAGGGGGCGTGAATCGGCACAGGGTGCGGATGACGCCATAGCCATCTCCGAACTCGCGCAGCTGGATGCTCAGTTTCAGGTGTAATTGCTGAAGGTCGAACCGCAGCAGAGCAACTTGAGTGTCGTGCTCGGTTTCAAGAACGAAATCGACAAACTCTTGCGGCGGATCAACCTCAGGCAGACCGGCATCTTGCTGGCCAGGGTCAAGTCGGTGTGCTTGTGGGGCGCGATTACAGTCTGAGCCAATAAGCCAAGCCAGGGCGCTTCAAGCCGAAACCTGGCATTGTCCTGTGCGCGGTTTAACCCGCCCGCCAAGGTTCATGCTATCGTTTTGATTTAGCTGAAGAAGCTGTGCGGAGCTGTAAATGAAATTCATACATCAGCGTGAACATCTGAATGAGGACGATATTGTCGTCATCGAGTGTTCGCAAACCTGCAATATTCGCCTGATGAGCGACGCGAATTTTCGCAGCTTCAAGAATGGCGCTCGGCATAGCTATCACGGCGGCGCCTTCGACAAATTCCCAGTGAAAATCCCGGTGCCCAGTACCGGGTTCTGGAACATCACCATCGACACCGTCACGCGCAAGGCGATCAGTGTCACCCGCAAGCCGACGCTCACACACTCGATCAAGATCGTCCGCAAGTCGCCATCACGGCTGAGTTGAGTGTTGCAGGCGCGCGCAGCGGCGCTTCAAAACGACCAGGCCCGCATGTGCGAGCCTGGTCGTTTAGCAATGCCTCAACTCAGTTGTCGTAACCCAGATTCGGCGCCAGCCAACGTTCGCTGACGGCCAGTTCCTGGGCTTTGCGTTCGGTGTAGCTCTGCACCTGATCCTTGTCGACCTTGCCGACGGCGAAGTACTGCGCCTGCGGGTGGGCGAAGTACCAGCCGCTGACGGCTGCTGCCGGGAACATGGCGTAGTGTTCGGTGAGAAACACGCCGCTGCGCCCAGCCTGGCCTTCTTCGGCGGCAGGGTCGAGCAGGTCGAACAGGGTGCCTTTCTCGGTGTGGTCCGGGCAGGCCGGGTAGCCCGGGGCAGGGCGTATGCCTTTGTAGGCTTCCTTGATCAGGTCGTCGTTGCTCAGTTGTTCGTCCGGCTCGTAGCCCCAATAGGTTTTGCGCACCTGCTGGTGCAGCCACTCGGCGCAGGCTTCGGCCAGACGGTCGGCGAGAGCTTTGACCATGATCGAGTTGTAGTCGTCGCCTTTGTCCTGATAGGCCTTGGCCACTTCTTCAGCGCCGATGCCGGCGGTGGTGATAAAGCCGCCGACGTAATCGGTGATGCCGCTGTCTTTCGGTGCGACGAAATCCGCCAGGGAGAAGTTCGGCTTGCCGTCGGTTTTGATCGTCTGCTGACGCAGGTGATGCAGCCTGGCCAGCGGCTGGCCGTCGTCGCCGTAGACTTCCAGGTCGTCCTCCTGCACCTGATTGGCCGGCCAGAAGCCGAATACGGCACGGGCCTTGATCAGCTTGCCGTCGATCAGTTTCCTGAGGATGTCCTGGGCGTCGGCGAACAGCGCGGTCGCCGCTTCGCCGACCACTTCATCGGTGAGGATGCGCGGGTATTTGCCGGCCAGGTCCCAGGAGATGAAGAACGGTGTCCAGTCGATGTACTCGGCCAGAACGTTGAGGTCGATATCGTCCAGCACCTTGGCGCCGGTGAAGGTCGGTACGGTCGGCTGATAGGTCGCCCAATCGAATTTCGGTTTGTTGGCGATTGCGGCCGCATAGCTCAGGCGCTCGGTGCGGGCGCTGCGGTTGGCGGTGCGCTCACGCACTTCGATGTACTCGAGGCGGGTCTTTTCGACGAAGCCGGCTTTCAGTTCCTTGGAGAGCAATTGCGTGGCCACGCCGACCGCGCGCGAAGCGTCGGTGACGTAGATCACCGCATCGTTCTGGTACTTGGGCTCGATTTTTACCGCGGTGTGGGCCTTGGAGGTGGTCGCGCCACCGATCATCAGCGGCAGGCTGAAGCCCTGGCGCTGCATCTCGCGGGCAACATGGACCATTTCATCCAGCGACGGGGTGATCAGGCCGGACAAGCCAATGATGTCGCACTTCTCGGCGATGGCGGTTTGCAGAATCTTTTCCGCCGGCACCATCACGCCCAGGTCGACGATGTCATAGCCGTTGCAACCCAATACCACGCCGACGATGTTCTTGCCGATGTCGTGCACGTCGCCCTTGACCGTAGCCATGAGGATCTTGCCCTTGGCTTCCGGTTTGTCGCCTTTCTCCAGTTCGATAAAGGGGATCAGGTGCGCCACGGCCTGTTTCATCACTCGCGCGGATTTGACCACTTGCGGGAGGAACATCTTGCCTTCGCCGAACAGGTCGCCGACCACGTTCATGCCGGCCATCAACGGGCCTTCGATCACTTCGATCGGGCGTGCGCATTGCTGGCGGCACTCTTCGGTGTCTTCGACGATGTGGGTGGTGATGCCCTTGACCAAGGCATGCTTGAGCCGTTCGGTGACGGTCCAGGTGCGCCACTCCTCGGTCTCGGCTTCCTTGACACTGCCGTCGCCCTTGTATTGGTCGGCGATGGCCAGCAGCGCATCGGTGCCATGCGGGGTGCGGTTGAGCACCACGTCTTCGACGCGCTCGCGCAGTTCTTTCGGAATCTCGTCGTAGATCTCCAGCTGGCCGGCGTTGACGATGCCCATGGAGAGGCCGTTCTTGATCGCGTAGTAGAGGAACACCGAGTGGATCGCTTCGCGCACCGGGTTGTTGCCGCGGAACGAGAACGACACGTTCGATACCCCACCCGAGGTCAGCGCATAGGGCAGGTGGTCGCGGATGTAGGCGCAGGCGTTGATGAAGTCGACGGCATAGTTGTTGTGCTCTTCGATGCCGGTGGCGACGGCGAAGATGTTCGGGTCGAAGATGATGTCCTGCGGCGGGAAACCGACCTGGTTGACCAGGATGTCGTAGGAGCGCGCGCAGATTTCGATCTTGCGCTTTTCAGTGTCGGCCTGGCCGTCTTCGTCGAAGGCCATCACCACCACGGCGGCACCGTAGCGCTTGCAGAGCTTGGCGTGGTGAATGAACTGCTCGACGCCTTCCTTCATGGAAATCGAGTTGACGATGCCCTTGCCCTGGATGCATTTGAGGCCGGCTTCGATCACTTCCCACTTGGAGGAGTCGATCATGATCGGTACGCGGGAAATATCCGGCTCGGAGGCGATCAGATTGAGGAAGGTGACCATGGCCTTCTTCGAATCGAGCATGCCCTCGTCCATGTTGATGTCGATCACCTGGGCGCCGGCTTCCACCTGTTGCAGCGCCACTTCCAGGGCTTCGGTGTAGTTGTCCTCGCGGATCAGGCGGGCGAACTTGACACTACCGGTGATGTTGGTGCGCTCGCCGACGTTCACGAACAGCGAGCTGCGGTCGATGGTGAACGGTTCGAGCCCGGCCAGGCGGCAGGCTTTCGGAATGTCCGGGATCACCCGTGGCGCGTACTTGGCGACGGCTTCGGCAATCGCCTTGATGTGCGCGGGCGTGGTGCCGCAGCAGCCGCCGACTATGTTGAGGAAGCCCGAGGCGGCGAATTCCTCGACCACTACGGCCATTTCCGCGGGGCTTTCGTCGTACTCGCCGAAGGCGTTCGGCAGGCCGGCGTTGGGGTGCGCGGACACATGGGTGTCGGCTTTGTCCGACAGCTCTTCCAGGTACGGGCGCAGTTCTTTGGCGCCGAGGGCGCAGTTCAGGCCGACCGAGATCGGGTTGGCGTGGCTGATGGAGTTCCAGAACGCTTCGGTGGTCTGCCCGGAGAGCGTGCGACCGGAGGCGTCGGTGATGGTGCCGGAAATCATGATCGGCAGTTCGAAGCCGAGTTCTTCGTACACGCCTTGCACGGCGAAGATCGCCGCCTTGGCATTCAGGGTGTCGAAGATGGTTTCGATCAGGATCAGGTCTGCGCCGCCCTCGATCAGGCCGCGAGTGGCCTCGGTGTAGTTCTCCACCAGCTCGTCGAAGCTGACGTTGCGGTAGCCGGGGTTGTTCACATCCGGCGACAACGAGCAGGTGCGGCTGGTCGGGCCGAGCACGCCGGCGACGAAGCGCGGACGGTCCGGGGTTTCCAGGGTCTTTGCATCTGCCACCTGACGGGCCAGACGCGCGCCTTCGACGTTCAACTCATAGACCAGGCTCTCCATGCCGTAGTCGGCCTGGGAAACTTGAGTGGCGTTGAAGGTGTTGGTTTCGAGGATGTCGGCGCCGGCATCCAGATAGGCCTTCTCGATCGCGCCGATCACGTCCGGGCGGCTGAGGATCAGTAGATCGTTGTTGCCCTTTACATCGCTCGGCCAGTCGGCGAAGCGGCTGCCGCGGTAGTCCTGTTCCTCGAGCTTGTAGCTCTGGATCATGGTGCCCATGCCGCCGTCGAGAATCAGGATGCGCTCTTTGAGGGCTTGCTGGAGAGCGTGGAGGCGAGCGCTGCGGTCGGACATGGATGAATTACCTGATAAAGCACGGGAAAAGAATGGGCGGATGATACCAAAGCTGTGCGCCTTTGCAGCCTGGTGCCATTTTGCATGAGCAGCATTCATGTTGGCGGGTTGGCTTTACGGTGCGCTAGCCGGATAAAATCGCCGACATTGCCAAACAAGGATCAGTTTATGCCGTACCGCGCAGCCATCGGTGCTTTGCTCTTGCTCGTCTGCAGCTTCGCAGGCGCGGAGTCCCTCTCTTACAGTCGCGATGTCCAGCCGATCTTCACCGAGAAGTGCGTGGCCTGCCACGCCTGCTACGACTCGCCGTGCCAGTTGAATCTGGGCAGTGGCGAGGGCGTGGCGCGTGGGGCGACCAAGCTGCCGGTGTATGACGGAGCGCGCACCGAGGCGCAGGCCACCACGCGATTGTTCTTCGATGCGCAGGGGGCGGCGGCCTGGCAACGCAAAGGTTTTCATTCGGTCGTGGCGGGGCAAGGCAGCCAGGCCGCATTGCTGGCGCGCCTGCTCGAACTTGGGCAGAAAACCCCAGTCGAGCCCAATGCCAAGCTGCCCGCGAGCATCGCGCTGGGCATTTCCCGGCAGAATCAGTGCCCGTTGCCGGGCGAGTTCGATGCCTATGCCGCCAAGCACCCGCTTGAAGGCATGCCGCTTGCGGTCACAGGGCTGAGCGCGGGGCAATACCAGACGCTGCAGCGCTGGCTGGCCGCCGGTGCGCCGCTCGATGAGCAAGCGTTGCAGCCGAGCGCTACTGAGTCGGCCCAGATTGCGCAGTGGGAAACACTGTTGAATGCCCATGGCGCCCGTGAGGACTTGGTTGCGCGTTGGCTGTACGAACACCTTTTTCTCGCTCACCTGTACTTCGAGGGCGGTGATGCGGGGCACTTCTTTCAATTGGTGCGCTCGCGAACGCCCAGCGGCCAGCCGATCGACCCGATTGCCACGCGGCGGCCGAACGATGACCCGGGTTCGGCGTTTTATTACCGCTTGTGGCCGATCCAAGGCGTGATCGTGCACAAGACGCATATCACCTATCCGCTGAGTGCGAGCAAATTAGCCCGGGTGCAGGCGCTGTTTTTCAGCGGCAACTGGCAGGTGACGGCTTCACCGGGCTACGGGCCGCAGCGCCGAGCCAACCCGTTCGAGACCTTCGCCGCGATCCCGGCCCAGGCGCGTTACCAGTTCATGCTGGATAACGCCGAATACTTCGTGCGCACCTTCATTCGCGGGCCGGTCTGCCGTGGGCAGATTGCCACCGACGTGATTCGCGATAACTTCTGGGTCATGTTCCAGGCGCCTGAACGTGACCTCTTCCTGACGGATGCCGACTACCGCGACGAGACGACGCCGCTGCTGGCGTTGCCAGGGCAGATGGACCAGCTCAGTGGGATGCTGGGGCTGTGGCACGCCTACCGAGACAAGCGCAATGAATATGAAGCGCTGCGCTTTGATGCCTATGCCGCCGCACCAGCACCCAGTTGGGCGCATATCTGGGCGGGTAACGACAATGCGTTGCTGACGGTGTTTCGTCATTACGACAGCGCTTCGGTGCGCAAGGGCTTGATCGGCGAAATACCACAGACCTTGTGGTGGCTGGATTATCCGCTGCTGGAGCGGACCTACTATCAACTGGTGGTCAATTTCGACGTGTATGGCAACGTGTCTCACCAGGCCCAGACCCGGTTGTATTTCGACCTGATCCGCAACGGCGCCGAGCAGAACTTCTTGCGACTGCTGCCCGCCGACTCGCGCGTGGCGATTTTGAGCGACTGGTATCAGCGCAGTGGCAAGCTGAAAATGTGGATGGATTACCAGCGCATCGATGATGACAGCCCCACAGGGCTCGAATTGGCGGGGCCGGAGCCGAAACGCAGTTTTGCCAATGCCTTGATCGAGCGCTACGCCGGCATCAATGCGCGACCGGACCCGATCAACCGTTGCCAGGCGGGGGCCTGTTACCGCCCCCATCTCGCCCAGCCGTTGCAGGAGGCCGAACAAGCGCTAAGCCGGCTGACGAACAAGCCGGCAGCCGGGCTCAAGGTCATCGCTCAATTGCCGGAAGCGACCTTGCTGCGGGTCGAGTCCGCCGATGGCACGTTCGAGGTCTATAGCCTGCTGCGCAACCGGGCCCACAGCAATGTAGCCTTCATGATGGGCGAAGACCTGCGTTACCAGCCAGGCCTGGACACGTTGACCCTTTATCCGGGCGTGCTGACCAGTTACCCGAACTTCATGTTCAGCCTCCAGGCCGGGGAAGTGCCGGGCTTTGTCGCGGCGTTGGAGGGCGCGCGCGATGCGGCTGGCTTCGAGCGGGTGGTCGAGCGCTGGGGTATCCGCCGCTCGCATCCCCAGTTCTGGCGCTACTTCCACGACCTCTCGGCCTATATCCGTAAAACCGAGCCGGTGGAAGCGGGGGTGCTGGACATGAATCGCTACCAGAATCTCTGAAGCGGGTCGGCTGAAACCAGCCGGCTCACGCGCGCCGGCAGCCCCTGGCATGGGCTGTCAGGCCGCCATGGGCATTGCCGCAAGCGCTATCGTGCTGAATCCAGCCGATCTTTCTCCAGCAGCCCACGCCCTGGCTGGACAGCCTGTCGGTGCGCCGGGAGCAGGTGCCGCTTTCCTGAGCAAATTACTAGGACTTTGTTCGTGCGCACCTATTGGCGTAAACTGCCCCCACGTTTGCGAGGAGTTACCATGAGCGCCATCACCATTACCGAAGCTGCCCAAGACTATCTGGCTGATCTGCTGAGCAAGCAGAACACCACAGGCATCGGCATTCGCGTTTTTATTACCCAGCCGGGCACCCAGTACGCCGAGACCTGCATCGCTTACTGCAAGCCGGGTGAAGAGAAGCCCGAAGACAGCGTGCTGGCGCTGAAAAGCTTCACGGCCTACATCGACGCCTTCAGCGAAGCCTTTCTGGACGACGCGGTCGTCGACTATGCAACCGATCGCATGGGCGGCCAGTTGACCATCAAGGCGCCGAACGCCAAAGTGCCGATGGTCAACGCCGACAGCCCGCTCAACGAGCGCATCAGCTACTACCTGCAGACCGAGATCAATCCGGGCCTGGCCAGCCATGGCGGTGAGGTCAGCCTGATCGATGTGGTTGAAGACGGCATCGCCGTGCTGAAGTTCGGCGGTGGCTGCCAGGGCTGTGGCCAGGTCGATCTGACGCTTAAGGAAGGCATCGAAAAGACCCTGCTGGAGCGCATCCCGGAACTGAAAGGCGTGCGTGACGTGACCGACCACACCAACAAGGAAAACGCCTACTACTGAGGCATTGCGTTGCGGGCTAAATAAAAAGGCGACCTACGTGGGTCGCCTTTTTGCTGCCTGTGGATGGTCGATAGGCCTCAAGACGAGGCGGGCAGCAGGCTGCGCCTGGCCGGCAGCAGCATCAACATGGCCAGGCCGACCAGGGGCAGGATGACCAGATTGAGCGCACTCCAGCCGAGGCCGCTGATCAATACGCCGGCGCTGAACGCGGCCCCCGCGGCCAGCATGCCATTGAGCAGCTCCATCAGGCCTTGGGCCTGGCCACGCTGGGTTTCGTCATGACCTTCGGCAAGCAGCGTGGTACCGGCGACCAGCATCAGGTTCCAACCCAGCCCGAGCAGCAACGAGCTGAATAGAAAGTGCAGCTGTTGCAGGCCAGAGAGGGCGACAGTGGCGCTGCCCAGCAGTATCACCCCGCCCAGCAGGGCTACCCGGCGGCTGCCGAGGCGATCGACCAAGGGGCCTGCCAGGAAGGCGGGGAGGAACATGCCGAGCATGTGCCATTGGATCACCTGGGCGCTGCTTTCCAGGGCAAAGCCGCAGAAGCTCATGGCCAGGGGCGTGGCATTCATCACCAGTACCATCAGCCCATTGCCAACCGCGGTGGTGGCGATTGCTGCGCGTATCACCGGTTTGCCCAACAGTTGGCGTAATTCCTTGAGTCCGGCCTTGGCCCTGGGCGGTGCAGCGCCTTCGCGCAGTCTGCTCAGCAGTATCAGGGCCAGCAGGGCGAGGACCGCGATCAGCAGGTAGGCGCCGACGAAGGGCGTGTTCAGCAGGCTCCCGGCCCACAGCAGCAAGCTTGGCACCAGCAGGGCCGCCAATACGCCGCCGCCAATTACATAGGCGCTGGCGCGACCTTTTTCAGTCGCATCGACGGCTTCCAGCGCGGCAAAACGGTAGTACATCGCCGACGCCTGATAAGCGCCGATGGGCAGGGCGCCCAGGCAAAACAGAATAAAGTCGCCCAGCCAGACGCCCAGCGCGCTGAGCAGGCCGCCCAACATGCCAGCCCCGGCGCCGAGCATCAAGCCGGGACGACGGCCATGGCGCTGCATAAACAGCGACAAGGGCTGCACGGTGAGCAAATTGCCCAGCATCCACAAACACAGCGGCAGGGTTGCCAGGATAGTGAGCGGGGCCAGTTGCAGTCCCACCAAGGCGGTCAGGGTGATACCGATCATCGAGCACGACCAGTACAGCGCCTGGCCGGCAAACAACAAGCGGATCGAGGGATTACGTAACAGCAGCATTGGGTGGCTCCAGGGGCAAGTTCGGCTGCGGACGATGGTTAAACCTTGCTGCCGCAGCCGGCGGGCTTAAGCACCCGTTCACTAGACGCGGGGGAACGTTCCAGCTTGTCGGCCGGGCGGCGCGGACGGCTCAGCAGTTCACCGCCGCAGTTCGGGCAGATGCCTTGCAGATGGCCGTTTCCGCACGCGCGGCAGAAGGTGCACTCGAACGAGCAGATCAGCGCATCTGGCGAGTCGCCGGGCAGGTCGCGGTCGCAGCATTCACAGTTTGGACGCAGTTGCAGCATGGGGGCTCCTTGGTTCGGGGGTCAGGCAAAACGTTCGCTGTATTCCTGCGGACTGACCGCCAGGTGTTTGTGGAAGGTACGGCGCAGATTTTCGGGGTGGCCAAACCCGGTCAGGCGCGCCACCGTGGCGATCGACGCCTGGGCGTCCTGCAGGAGGGCGCGGGCCGCTTCCAGCCGAACCCGTTCGACATAGCGCCCTGGCCCCATCCCCAGTTCCTGCACGAACACCCGCGACAGCGTGCGCGGCGCCAGTCGCGCCTGGGCTGCCAGCGCCTCCAGGGAAAGATCGTCGCCCAGGTGAGCGGGAAGCCAGTCCAGCAGGGCCGCCAGACGGGGCACACGACTGGGCTCCGGGGCCAGCAGGGCACTGAACTGCGCTTGGCCGCCGGGACGGCGGAGGAACATCACCAGCCGGCGCGCCACGGCGAGCGCAATCGCGCGACCGAGGTCGGCCTCCACCAGTGCCAAGGCCAGATCGATGCCGGCGGTTACCCCGGCGGAGGTAAACACATGGGCGTCGCCACCCTGGTTGCGCGGGTCATAGGTATGCAGCCGATCGCCCTGGACCTGTACCGCCGGGTGGCTGTCGCGAAGCTCATCGACATCCGCCCAATGGGTGGTCGCCAGGCGGCCGTCGAGCACCCCGGCGGCGGCGAGAATCAAGGCCCCGGAACAGATCGAACCAAGGCGGCGAACCTTGGGTTCGGCGTTGCGTAACCAGGCCAGCAGATCGGCGTCCTGGCACTGAGCGTTAACGCCCTGGCCTCCAGGCACCAGCAGGGTATCCAGTTGGTTCGGGTCGACCTGTTGCCATATCTGGTCGACACAGATTCGCAGGCCGGCGGAGGTGGCCACCGCACCTGCGGCACTGCCAAGCAGGATCAGCTCATAGGCGGCAGGAAGCCCCTGGCGCTGGCGCTCGACATTTGCCGAGGCGAATACCTGCAACGGGCCTGTGACATCTAGGCTCATGACATCGGGAAAAATCAGGCAGGCGATCTGGCGGACGCGGTCCATAGGCACCTCGAAAGTGATGGTGCCAGTTTGCAGCGGAGGGCGAATGGCGACAATGTCAATAAACCCACATATCTTGCCAATATGTTGGGGTGCGCTCGCTGTCAGGCCGCGTTGAGCTGCTCGGGGAAGCGCATCAGGGTGACCTCTTCGGGGCGCAGACCTGGCGCAGGTGCGGTTTGCCCATGGTTGTCAGTCGGGGAGTAGGCGTGCACCACGAGTCTAGGT
This sequence comes from Pseudomonas sp. KH_027, assembly GCF_057838565.1. NCBI lineage: Bacteria > Pseudomonadati > Pseudomonadota > Gammaproteobacteria > Pseudomonadales > Pseudomonadaceae > Pseudomonas > Pseudomonas sp. KH_027. The sequence continues at coordinate 2,578,560 of NZ_CM174470.1, read as the reverse complement.
TCGTGGCAGGTGCGCAAACCCGGCAGGGCCGCCGCAGCAAAGGCAATGCCTTGCACGTGCCACTGCAAGGGGCCGTTGCGGGAAGTCGTGTGCGGTCGAGGACGGACCGCGACGCTGGCGGCTGGCTTGAAGCGATGGCCTCATTCATTCAGTCGAGCCACTCAAGCTGCTCGTTGACCGCGACAGTGGCCTCTGTGCGGCATCGGGGCAGGTAGATGGCCTGCCCAGGACGCCAAAGCACTGCGCTGCCGGATAGTCTTACTCCGGCATGTTCCAGGGTTGCAGGTCGTAACCTTTCTGACGCAGTTCCGCGCGGGACTTTTTCAGTACATCGGCCAGCAACTCCGGGTCGGAGTAAATGCTGCTGGGCAGTTGCGTACGTCCAAGCAAGCGGGTGCTGGTGCGGTCGATAACGCTCAGGCTCAGTTCGCCAGTGCCATCTTGTGGCGCCCAGGCGACGCATTGAAAGGGTTGGAATGCGCGGTTGGCGATCAACAATGCTTCGTTAAAACGGAGCGGGGTGTTCATGGGGTCGGTTTCTCCGAGTAGATCCCAATACGGTAAACGGCCGTTGGCGCCGGGTATGCGCTGCTTTGGCCTGTCATGGGTGTTGATGACCTAAGTCGACCTGCAAGTCACATTAAGTCGCGCGTTTGATCGTGTATGTCGCACAAATGATAGGTTTTCGTGATGCTCAGACTGTTTTCCGGCCTCGGTCGGCATTTCCCGTCGGAAAATGCCGACCGAGGCCATGCCGTGATAGCCCGTACAGAGGGTAAATCTGCCGTCCGCAGTCCAGATTCACAGGTCAAATTCCTGCTATTTTTGCAAACGAGTGGCGACTTGTTCACATTTTTCCTTTGGATGTGGGGTCCCGGAAGCAATTTTTTTTGCCGGGTCTCAGTGACTTGTCAGATGGCCCCAAAGCCAGTGGTGGTAACGGTTCCTTGGCCAGATGTGGCCATGCGCGACTACCTGAATCGGGCTTTGGTCACTGCCGTTTGTCGGCATATTTGATCAAAAAATGAACGGATGACGGTTTTTCCGTTCAGAATACGCAGCAGGTGAACGAGCTTTGACTCTCATCTGCACCCCCCAAGTGGAAGTGAAACCTCATATGCACCCAGTGCAAATGTGGATTTTTATTACCTGAAAACGGAGATGCTCGGATGATTGAATATTCATTCGCAAGGCATACTTTTTTCTCGAAGCCGCGATACTGAAAGTACTCGTTAGCTAACGATTTATTAATTTTAGTTGAGTTTTCTCTATATAAACTCAAGTTGAGCCCTACTGAATCACTTGTTGATTCACTATTAGAATAAAGAGGTAAGCATGGAACTCAATATAATTGCTTCGTTTTTGGAGCAGAAAGTAGCTATGGAGTTTTTGCGCCTAGGCGTTGTTTATTTCCATCTGATTGCCTGCTGTGTGGCAATCGGGCTTGTGTTGACCAGTGATATTGCAATGGTCAAACAGTTGCTCAAGGGTGAAGTGGCCAACCAACACGATGATGCTCATCTGGACGGGCTCCAAAAAACAGTGAGCTTCTCCCTTGTGGTACTCTGGCTCACGGGTATTGCCATTGTCGGAATAGACTACGCCGACAAGGGCTTGGAGTATTTTCTGAATCCAAAACTGCAAGCTAAAGTGGCCATCGTGACGTTGCTGACCTTCAATGGTGTGCTACTGCATCACTTGGTATTGCCGGCACTGAAGAAAGCCGGTTCGTTGTTGAACCTCTCGTTCAACCTGCGCATGTTGGCACTGTTCTCGGGTGCGCTGTCAGGCGTGTCCTGGTTCTATGCTGCGATGCTGGGTGTCGGTCGCCCGCTGGCCTGGAAATACTCGCTGACGGAGTTGCTGGCGGTCTATCCAGTCCTTATCGTCGGTGGATTCATGGCGATGGCGCTGCTCACCCGGTGGGCAAAGAACAAGAACGCGGCAGAACCGGAGGTGCAAAACATCTGGGCATTGAAAACTCCGGTTCTGAGTTCACACTGAACCTGAGTTGAAAACGGACGTTCAGCCTTAGCGGGAAAGACAATCCGGTGTCATCGGCATGGCGATCTGAAACTTTAAATGCAATACCTGAGTTGGGTGTTGCTGGAAGTTTAAGATCGCCATGTTTGCTTTTGCAGCCGAAAAAAGTCTTGGTTATATCTAGTCTGCGCTGTTGCGCTGATGCCGATAAACGCTCACCGCTTCATAAACCGCTTTGCGCAGGCGGTTTATCCCGCCAATCGGTCGATGTTCCGGCAATGAATGCCAGGGATTGAACGAGAGGTTGTCGCAAAACAGGTTCTGCTCTGTGCTGTCAAAATCCTGGGCGGGCAGTTTGATTGTCGCGACCGTCTCGAACGCTGCGATTGATTCATCCCATTCGACGCTGGTGTCCTCAATGGGCATGTAGTGCTCGGGGTTTTGCCGTTGCACTTGCAAGGCAAAACAAGCCGGCACCCGATCAAGGGAAAGTTGCTGATAGAGCGCGCTGCGCAGGAAGTTGGGCAGGTCTTTATTCTGTTCGGGCAACTCGTAGTTCGGGCAGTTTTCCGGGGTCGGGATGACACGGTACTTGATGTTGTTCGGCCCGAGCCTGAACGGCGCGATGGAGTTGTATGTCGTTGCCAGTGGGCTCTGCGGCGCGGGTGAGAGCGTTTTCAAGGCGATGATCAGGTGGCGTATCTCCCAGTCACGCGGGTCCCAACTGGGAAAAAAGGCCAGGATCTTCTTGCCGCTGGCTTGGGCGGCGAAGTTGCTTTTGTATTCGGCGACGTCGCGGACGAAGAACGAGGGGTGGTTGAACATCACGAAGTCCTGGTCGCCAGTGTTGTTGGGGCTGGCCATCAACTTGGCCCCGGGCACGTCGAGCAGTTTGATCGCCATGCCGCGTGCGTCGCGGGCGCGGTCGAATTGTGGATAGGCATTGCCGTTGGACAGACGCATCCAGGCTTGCCAGGTTTTGCCCGGTTCGCTGAGCACACCCTGGCGCAAGGCTGGGTCGATCTCCGGCAGTACGGTGAGTTCGGCTTTCAGGCAACCATGTGCCTTGGCGTGGGCGTCACGCAGTACGCGGGTGTTGTCGCGGTGTTGTTCGATGACGCTGATAGCATCTTCAATGATGCCTTGGGTGAGGGCGGCTTCACCGGCGGGAATCTGCTCTTCGGCGGACACCGGGCCGGAAAATTTCCAGCCGTAGTAGAGCGAGCCGATGCCCCAGCCGCCGAGGCCGACGACCAGTACGAGCAGCGTGAGTTTACCGAGCAAACGGCCAAGCCAAAGCCAGAAGCGTTTGAGCATGGGGCGAGTCCTTGTGGGTTATGGGGGTATCCGGCTCCTTTCCTGCTGGGAAAGGAGCCGATGGTAACTAGCCCTGGCAGCTGGGGCCCGGATTCCAGGGTTTGGCTGCAATGGGTGTTAGCTGGCTTTCGAGCTTGGTATCGCCCAGGGCCTTGAGGTATTCGATCAGCGCCCAGCGCTCTTCTGGCTGAAGGGCGCGGCCGATGACGCCTTCTTGTCGGCAGCCATCGCGGAATTCGTGACCACGATTATTGTTGCCGGTGACGCTGGTTTTGAACAGGAAGCCGCCGTCGAACGGCTTGCTGTCAAAGCCGACGTGTTGCGGGTCGTATTCGTGGTTGCCGACCCAGAATTGCTGCTCGCGTTCGGAGATGGGCGAGAGCAGTTGGAACAGCGTCGGCACCGAGCCGTTGTGCAGGAAGGGGGGCGTGGCCCAGATACCGTCGAGCGGGCGAGCTTTGTAGCCACGCTTTTCCTGTACGCCGATGGGCAGGCCATAGCCGTCCATGCTCCAACGCTCCTGTGCCTTGATGCCGGCATCCTGATAGGCGCGGTTTTCCACGTAGGCGGTGATGTAGGCCAGGCCCTTGGCGCTGGAGATGCTGGCCAGGTCGATGTCATCCAGCTTGCCGTCGAGCAATGTGACCCCGAGTTTGTCCAGTTCGGCCTTTTTCCAGCCGAGCTTGCTGATATCGAAGCGGTGATCGGCGATGTTGTCGGCGGCGGTGGGATCGGTACCTACGATGCGCGTGGGTACGATGCGCATCCGCCATTCCGGATCGCGGGTTGGCGCCAGGCGTTCGTCAGGGGCCTTGGAGTTTGCCGCGTGGCAATAGGCGCAGTTTTCCTCGAACAGCGCGCGGCCTTTGCTGGCCAGTTCGAGGTCGACCTTGCCGAGTACGTCCTCCGGCCAGGCTGGAGGCTTCAATTGTTTGAGGGTTTCTTCCAGGGTATAGAGATCGCGCAGGCGCACGCTTGAGGCATAGCGCTCGGCTTCCGGTACGGCATGGCCATTGGTTTCAAACAGCCGTAGAGTGGCGCCGACGCCCAGGGATTCGCCAATGTTGCGGGCCATTGGCTGCATGGCTGAGCCATTCCACTGCACCCAGTCGAACTTCCAGATGTCCCACAGCTGCGGGTAACTGACCGGAGCGTTGCCGATGCGGTAGTTGCTGGGGTCGATTGCATCGCCGAACACGCTGTTGGCGATACGGCCGAAGGCATCGGTGCGGCCAAAGCCTTCCTCTGTCGGGTAGAGACCACGGTGGGTGTCGTTCCAGGCCTGGCCGAGCAGGCGGTTGAGCACGATTTTGAAGTCGCTGCGCAAGGTGTCGCGACCTTTCGGGTACCGATCGCCAAGCACCGTTTCGGCGAAGCGTTTGAACTTGAGCGGGTTGTAGTAGGTGAAAGCCATGCTCATGCCGAGCGCCTGGCCAAAGCTGCCACCGCGCAGCGTCGGCACTGTGGAAGCCAGCGAGTGCAGGGCGGCGCCACCATCTATACGCACTGAATGGCCTTTATAGCGCAGTTCGCCGGTGTGGCAGGCGGCGCAGCTGATGTCCAGGTATTGAGCGCCGGATTCGGCATCCTGATGGCGGGCGAAACCCACCGGCAGGTTCCCGGGGTTGAGTGCCGAGGGCTGCTGCTGCGGCTCGGTCAGAAAACCGAAACGCGCCAGGTAGGCTGGCGCGGCGAACCTGGCCCGTGCAAAGGGCTGTTCCAGGGCCACGAACCAGTCGTACCGCAGACCTTTAACCTGGGTGCCTTGGGGGGTGTAGTAGTAAGTCTGCCGTGCTTGCGGGCTCCACTGCTCAAGATAGTGGAGTTGTTCGGGTTGCTCGTAGGTTGGGAGGTTTGGATTGGCAATGTAATAGAGGGCAACGGCCAGCCCCCCCAAAATGACAAGCAGAAGCACGAGCAAGCTGCGGCGGAGGATTCGCATCGGATACGTCCTTGTAACTTTTTTATGTGCCTGACGTTATGCCAAGCAATCCGGGTATTGGCAAGGCGTGATTAAAGCCCGCGCAGATTGCTGCACAGAGCGCTGTCGAATAACACGCTGGCTCTTCATGCTTGGTGTGCAACTCGACAGCGTCCGGCATCCAGCCATTGATGCGTGCTAAACGGCATATGTTTTATAGAGAAATGATCCAAACTCCGTCAAAGTTATTGCTAGCGTTACAAGTGCGTGCGCCAAATTATTGTTTTTAATAAGTTTACTTAAAAATGGCGCCAAGGATAAAACATGCCTGAAGACGTCGTCCCCGTACCTCGCCGCCTTCTGGTGGTAGATCCCTGCAATGAATGTGAGCGTCTTCTCGGGCTTTTGCGTGCCGATGGCTGGAACGTGGAAAGCAGTACCCTTGCAAGCGCCGCAAAGAGGGACTTCGATGTTGGTCTGCTGCGCCTGCAAGCCGTCGACTTCGATCCGCAGCAGATCAAAGAGCTGATTCGCCACAGCACTGCGGCATGGATCGTTGTGCTGAACGTCAATGAGCTGAGTATTCGGGCCATCGCTGATTTTGTGGGCGAATGGTTTTTTGATGTTTACACGTTGCCCTTTGACGTTACGCGCTTGAAAACGACGTTGGGTCGGGCCTTTAAGGCGCGTCTGCGTGGAGTGGCTGGCAGCATAAACCCGGCCCATGGTTATGAGTTGTTGGGTAACAGCCGAGGGATGAAGGATCTACGCAAGCTGCTGACGAAGCTGGGGCCGATGGCCTCGCCGGTGCTGATCCGTGGGGAAGCGGGAACGGGTAAGGAGTTGCTGGCTCGTACCCTTCATGCCCGCTCGCGTCGTCCATCCGGGCCATTCGTGGTGCTTGGTTGTGCGTCGATCTCCGCGCATGCGTTGCAAGCCGAGCTTTTTGTTCCCGAACAGGGCGACGCAACCGGCGCGCCAGGGGAAACAGGCGGTTGTATCGCATCCGCCGATGGCGGGACGTTGTTTCTTGATGAGGTCGGCAGGCTTTCCTTACCGCAGCAGGCCAGCCTGTTGCGCTTCATGTTGCGGATGCAACGCGAACCCGCGGCGGTTGCGGCCTTTCCGGTCAATGTCCGGCTACTGGCGGCAACGGCCATGGACCTTGAAAGCGCGGTCAGACAAAAACGTTTCCTTGAGGCCCTTTATCACCTGCTCACTGCGGTGCCTGTGCATACCGTCCCATTGCGTGAGCGGAGGATGGATATTCCCTTTCTGGCGGAGCATCTGGCCAAGCTTTATTCGGTAGAAGTCGGGCGTCGTCTGCGGCACTTCAGCGAGGCGGCTCTCGAGGCGATGATCGAACATACCTGGCCGGGGAACGTGCGCGAACTGTCCAATCGTGTGCGCCGGGCTTTGGTCTCGGCCGAGGGGCGACAGATCGAGGTTGCCGATCTGGGGCTAGGAAAGGAGCAGGGTAGGGATACCAGGATCGGCACGCTGAACGAGTACATCTTTCGTGCCGAGCGCCTGGCACTTAACGATGTTCTGACCCGCTATTCCAGCAACATGAGTGAAGCGGCGCGGGTGCTGGGGATCTCCCGGCCAACGTTCTACCGTTTGTTGCACAAGCACCAGATCCGTTAGCTGTCCTATAGATAGGCGGTTAACGTGCCTGGACTAAAACAACAGTTGCGGGCCGAGATAGGCATTGGCCTGGTCGATATCATCATCGCCCAGGGCGCCGACACTGGCGGCGAGTCGCAAACGAGAAAGCAGGTAGAGCAGTTTTGCTTCGAACAGGTTACGACGTGCGGTGAACACCAGTTCTTCGGCATTGAGAATGTCGACGTTGGTGCTGCTGCCGGCAAGAAAGCCCTTCTTCGATGAGTCGAGCGATTTTTCACTTGAGCTCACCGCTTTTTCCAGCGCCCTGATGCGCGCTTCGCCACTTTGCACGCCGCGAAATTCACGCGTCGTACCGGAGATGACTTCTTCGCGTGTGGCATTCAACTCTTCTTGCGCCATGTCTCTGGTCGCCACTGTCTGCCGGGCTCGGGCACTGGTGTAGCCGCCGCTGAAAAGCGGGACATTCATTTCTACCCCGACCGAGCCATAGCGGTTGCGCTGGTTCAGGGTGGACACCGACTCACTTTCTCCCGAGGTGTAACCCAGCACGAAATCCAGTGTCGGCCAGTGGCCGGCCTTGGCCTTGCTAATGTCTTCTTCAGCGACATTGAGGCTGTAACGCCGGGCCTGTATCGACGGGTTATCGCTCTGTGCCTTGATAATCCAATCCGGCAAGCTGCTGGGCTCCAGCGCAGGGGTCGGGAAGCTTTCACGCAGGGTGGAGAGTTGCTCCGGTGTTTCGCCGAGGTATTCCTGCAGCAGGCGTCTGGCGACCAGCAGGTTGTCCTGTGCCTCGATCAGTTCGGCCAGCGCCAAGTCTCGCCGTGCAGTCGATTCGTCGATGTCGGTAACGGTGCCGTCGCCGAGGTCGAAGCGCCGCTTTGCCGACGACACCTGCTGCTCGAATGCCTTGAGCTTGGCTTTAGCCAGTTCAATGGTTTCGTGGGCCAACAAAACATCGAAATAGCGGCCGGCAAGGCGCAAGGCCGAGTCCTGGCTCTTGGTGTCGAACACCGCAACGCTGTAGTCGGCCTGGTGTTTACCCTGGCGGTACTCGGCCATTTTCTCTTTGTTGAAGAGCGGCTGGCGCAGTTGCACCGTTCCCCCCTTGGACTCGTAGTGAAGATCGTTTTCGCTGTCGCGGCCCTGGGCATCTGGCTGTCTCTGGGTACCGTTGACGTGGTTGTCGTAGGCGCTGGCGTTGATCTGCGGCAGCAGGCCGGCTTTGCCCAGTGCGCGGTTTTCTTCGCCCGCCTCCTTTTCATGCACGGCAGCCAGGTAGGTAGGCCCCTGATACTGCAGCAGGTGCCAGGCTTCTCGGAGATCCAATGCCTGCGCCGGAAGCGTCACGCAGATGAGGCCGCTGAGTATGAGGCGGGGGCTCATCTCACTGCTCCTTGAAAGAACTGTCGACTCGTTCGATGAGGGGTTTCATCAGGTAGCTCAGCAGGTTGCGCTCACCGGTCTTGATGGTGACGGTCGCGGGCATGCCGGCGCGGATGCGGTTGGTGCCGAGCATCGACATCCCCTCCGGGGTGACTTCGATCTGCGCAAGGTAGAAGGGCTGTTTGTTTTCCTCGTTGATCAGCCGGTCGGCCGAGACGGTCAGCACCTTGCCCGGAATATTTGGGGTCTGCGCATGGTTGAAGGCAGGAAAGGCGATGATTACCGGCAAGCCTGGGACCATTTTATCGATCGCTTGAACCGGGATCATGGCGTCGACTTGCAAGGGTTCATTGCCTGGCACGATGTCCATGATTTTGAAGCCTGGCTGAATCACGCCGCCGATGGTCGAAATATTGAGACCTTGCACCATGCCATCGATCGGCGAACGGATTACGGTATTTTTAACTTGGTAATCGAGTGCTTGCAGGCGGTCGGCAAGCGCAGTGTTTTCCTTCTGTACGTCGGTCAGTAGCGATTGCACCTCTTTGCGGTAATCGTATTCGCGCTGCAGGACGCGCAGCTTGAGTTCGGCGATCTGGCTCTGGGTGCGCGCAATGTTGTTGAGGTTTTCAGCCTGCGCGGCGGACAGCTCGGCGTTGCTGCGTTCGAGCTCGAGCATGCGGTTGCGCGGGATGTAGCCCTCGGCCGCCAAGCTTCGGGCACCGTCCAGTTCCTGTTGTAGAAATTTCAGCTGGCCCGCGCGGGCGCTATAAATTCGCTGCAACCCCTTGATTTGCCCTTCGGCGGACTTGAGCGTCTCTTGCAGGATGCTGACTTCGCCGGCAAGCCCGGTAAGCCGGGTTGCGAACAGGCGGCGCTGCAGGGTCAGGGAGGAGACGAAGCGTGGGTCGTCCTTGAAGCGTGCGACCAGTGCCGGGTCGAAGATTACCTCGTGCAGGCCATCACGCTCTGCCTCCAACCGGTTCTCGACCGTTTTGCTGACGATGTACTGGGCACTGACCACGCCTTGTTCGGAGATCGCCTGAGTGGAATCGAGTCGTACCAGCTCCTGCCCCTTGCTGACACTATCGCCCTCGCGCACCAGAATCGAGTCGATGGTGCCGCCGGTCAGGTGTTGGATGGTCTTGCGGTTGCTCGTCACCTTGACGGTGGCAGTCGCGACGATCCCCGCATCCAGTGGCGCCAGCCATGACCACAGCAAGAAACCACCGAAGCCCAGCAACACCAGCAATATGCCCCAGCGCGCCGGTTTGCGGTCGTCGACGTCGATGCCGAGCTCGGCATTGGCCAGCACCAGGTTCTTATGCTCAATATTTAACGAGGTCATTTACTCTCTCCCCCTGACGGCAGCCAATGTCGGGGCGCCCCCATTCGGGAGCACGCTGGCTTGCCTGAGTGCGGCGAACACTTCGTCGCGTGGGCCGAACATCTGCATGCTGCCGTCGCGCAACATCAACACCTTGTCCACGGTGCTCAGTACGCTCGGACGATGCGAGATCAGTATGGTCGTAGTGCCGCTGCGTTTGAGATCCTCGAGTGCCTCGACCAAGGCCTTTTCGCCGGCGTCATCGAGATTGGCGTTTGGCTCGTCGAGCACGATCAGCGCGGGTTCGCCGTAGAGCGCGCGCGCCAGGCCGATACGTTGCTTCTGGCCTCCGGAGAGCGGGCTGCCATCGACGCCCAAACGGGTGTCATAGCCTTGGGCGAAACGCAGGATCATCTCATGCACGCCGGCGCGCTTCGCCGCGAGGATCGCCGCTTCGCTGTCGATCTCGCCGAAGCGGGCGATGTTCTCGGCGATGCTGCCTTCGAACAGTTCGACATCCTGCGGCAGGTAGCCCAGCCAGGGACCGAGCTCTTCCTTGTCCCAGATGAATACATCGGCGCCGTCGAGCCGCACCTTGCCGGCCTGGGTTGGCCACACGCCCACCAGCAGGCGGGCGAGGGTCGATTTACCCGAGGCCGAGGGGCCGATGATGGCAAGTGCCTCACCGGGCGCAAGGTTGAAATTCACCCCACGAATGATGGTTTGCGGGGTGCCGGGCGCTCCGGCGTAGGCGTTCTCCACGGCGAGCATGCCCATGGGGCGTTGCAATGGCATGGCCGGCGGGCGGGGAGGGAAGTCGTTGAGCAGCTGATTCAGGCGGCCCCAGGCTCCACGCGACGAAAGCAACTGCTTCCAGGCACCGATTGCCTGCTCGACAGGACCCAGCGCGCGCCCGGTCAGGATCGAACAGGCGATCATCATCCCCGGGGTGATTTTGCCTTCGATCGCCAGCAGGGCCCCGGCGCCGAGAATCAGCGATTGCAAGGTTATCCGCACGAAACGCCCAACCCCACTTATATAGGCTGCCCGATCAGAGGCCAGTGTCTGCATTTCCAGGATGCGCAGGTGGCTTGTGAACCAACGCTTGCTGATGGCCGGGAGCATGCCCATGGCTTCGATGACTTCAGCGTTGCGCAGGTTGTTATTGGCAAAGGTGCCGGAGACTTGCGAGGCCTGGTTCGCTTCGGCCAGCGGTTTCTTCGTGGCCACCTCGGTCAGGTAGGTCAGGGCAATGAGAATCAGCGAGCCGAACAGGGTCAGCAACCCGAGCAACGGGTGAATCAGGTAGGCAACCAAGAGATAGATAGGGGTCCAGGGTGCGTCAAAGAAGGCGAACAAGCCGTTGCCGGTCAGAAACTGGCGCACCAGAGACAGGTCCTGCAGCGCCTGTGCGGGGTTACCGCCTGCTCGGCCCAGGTTACGCTCGAAGGCGGCGGTAAAAATCCGGCGATTGAGGGTCATGTCGAGCCGGTTGCCGACCCGGATCAGTACCGTCGAACGCACCACCTCGAGCAAGGCCATCAGCATGTACAGCCCGAGCACCAGAACCGTCAGCATCATCAAGGTGGTGACATTGCTGCTGACCAGTGCACGGTCGTAGACCTGCAGCATGTAAACCGCAGGTGCGAGCATCAAGAGGTTGATGACGCCGCTGAAGCCGGCGAGTGAATAAAAGGTGCGGCGCAAACGAAACAAAGCATCCGCAAGCTCAGAACGTGGGTTCGACTGCTTATCCATCATCGTCATCCATTGCTGCAGATTTCAGGGAAATCCTGTGCGGCAAAAATCAGCTGACGGAACACAGAGGCTTTGCATTCTGCTGGCCGTCCGATCCTCAAGGATCATGTTCTGATCACAACCGCCCTAGCTGCTTTCAACACCAGAGTAGGTGAGGTTGACGGATCTGGTGAAAAAGCTTGTCACTTTTTCGATTCGTTGTTCTTAAGGTAAATTTTTATCTGTTGTAGAACAGTAAGTTATCTGTGTCTGTGCCGCTTGTCGTTGAGATTGACGGTTGCTTGACACTCATCATTGATGCGACTTAAGTCTAATTCAGGGCAACGGTTGATATTGTGAGCAGAGCTGACTAGGGGCGCTGCCATGGGTATCAACGTCCCTTGCTAGGGAGAACATCATGAGTACCGCCGCACACTTGCAAAAAGTGAGGGTGCTTTTCCCCAAACCCGTCTTAGCCCCCGAGTTTCATGGGCCACCTATGACCTGAGCAACATCACCGAGCCAATCGGTGTGGAGTTGTTAAGGGACTGAATTCCCCGGAGTCGAGCACTGCCGATCGCCTGCGATCGGTAAAGGACTCGTCATGGCCGCGATACCAAGTCCTGCAGTTCAATTTTTCATTGAGTCAACACCAAACCACGTGTTTGCAGACCTACTTAAAAAGCATGTGGTTTCCAGATTCAGAGCATTGAGGAAACAGCCATGGCCAATTTCATCAAGTCCGATCTCGATTTCATCCTCCAGCAAATCTTTATCGCAGAGGCTAATGCCGGCGGTGCGAGCATGACGGATTTGCTTCCGAATTCACTGGTTCCCCTTGGTTTGCGCACGGTCGATGGATCGCTCAATCACCTGGCTCCAAACCAGACTTTTCTGGGTGCAGCGGACACCGTCTTTCCACGTGTGCTCGATCCGGTATTCCTTCCAGGGTACGAGCAGACCACTGGCACGGTGGTTGATGGGCAGCCACGGGTGATTTCCAACCTGATCGTCGACCAGACGATCACCAACCCGGCGGCGGTGCAGGCTTTCGTCGACGCCGGGCTGGGTACCCTGGACGTCAACGGCGTCCTGCTGGATCTTGACGGTGTTCCTATCCCTGCCGGCCAGCCGCTGTTTATCCCCAATACCGCGCCGGATGCAGGTTTGTCGGCCGGCTTCAACGCCTGGTTCACCTTCTTCGGTCAGTTTTTCGACCATGGGCTCGATCTTGTGCAGAAGGGTGGCGGCACGGTATTCATTCCGCTGCAGCCGGATGACCCGCTGTTCAGTACCGCCCCAGGCGCGCTGAACTTTATGGTGTTGACGCGGGCCACCAACCAGCCTGGCGACGACGGCATTCTGGGCACCGCGGATGATGTGCATGAGCACACCAACCTGACGACCCCATTCGTCGATCAGAACCAGACTTACACCTCACACCCTTCGCACCAGGTATTTCTGCGCGAGTATGTCCTGAACGCCGCCGGTGATCCGGTCGCGACGGGACGCTTGATTACCGGTGCAGGCGACGGGATGGCGACCTGGGGCGATGTGAAAGCCCAGGCCCGCGATCTGCTCGGTATCATCCTCGACGATCTCGATGCCCTGGACCTGCCACTGTTGGCCACCGACGCCTATGGCAACTTCATTCCAGGCCTTAACGGTTTACCGCAGATCGTGACCGCGAGCGGCCTTGTCGAAGGCAATCTGCTGACGCCAGTGGATGCGTCTATCGGGATTCGCACCAATCACGCATTCCTTCTCGACATCGCCCATGAAGCCAACCCGCTGAACGCACAGACCGGTGCGCCTCTGAATGCTGACGCTGACGGCGTCATAGGCTTGTCCGAGCCGGGCACTTACGACAACGAATTGCTCGATGCGCACTTCATCGCTGGCGATGGTCGGGTGAACGAAAACATCGCCCTGACGGCCGTTCACCATGTCTTCCACTCCGAACACAATCGCCTGGTCGACCAGACCAAGGGTGTGATCCTGGAGGCGGCGGCAGCGGGCGACATAGCGTTCCTCAACCAGTGGTTGTCAGTGGCTGTTACCGCGCTTCCCGCTGATCTGTCGACGCTGGTGTGGAATGGCGAACGGCTGTTCCAGGCGGCGAAATTCGGCACCGAGATGCAGTATCAGCATCTGGTGTTCGAGGAGTTCGCGCGTAAAGTCCAACCAATGGTTGATGCCTTCCTGGCGCCCGATGGTTTCGATACCTCGATCGATCCGTCGATCGTCGCCGAGTTCGCGCACACGGTCTATCGCTTCGGCCACTCGATGCTGACCGAGACGGTCGACCGACTGGACCCTAATTTTGTGTCGAGCGAAATCGGCCTGCTCGAGGCGTTCCTCAACCCGCTCGCGTTTGCGCCCGGCGGCCTCACCGCCGATGAAGCCGCAGGCGCTCTGGTGCGTGGCCTGACCCGGCAACTGGGCAATGAGATCGATGAGTTCGTTACCCCCGTGCTGCGCAATAGCTTGCTGGGGCTGCCGCTCGATTTGCCGGCCCTCAATATTGCCCGCGGTCGCGATACCGGCATTCCGTCCTTGAATGCGGCGCGCCGTGAATTCTATGAAATGACCTCCGACAGCCAACTGAAGCCTTACATCAGTTGGGTCGACCTGATGCAGAACCTGAAGCACCAGGAATCGCTGATCAACTTCATCGCCGCCTATGGCACGCACGCCGACATTACCGCTGAGACGACGCTGGCGGGCAAGCGCGCGGTGGCTTTTGCCATCGTGTTTGGCGGCGCCGGCGCACCGATCGACCGTCTCGACTTCCTCAACAGCACAGGTACCTATGCCAACCTGGCCAATGGCGTGACCATCACCGGCGTCGATGCCATCGACTTCTGGGTCGGCGGCCTGGCCGAGAAACAGATGCCGTTCGGCGGCCTGCTCGGCTCGAGCTTCAACTTCGTTTTCGAGACGCAGATGGAGGCGCTGCAAAACGGCGACCGCTTCTACTACCTGTCCCGCCTCGCCGGGATGAACTTCCTCACCGAGATGGAGAACAACTCGTTCGCCAAACTGGTGATGCAAAACACCAACACGACCCACTTGCCGGCTGACATCTTCTCGACTCCGGCCTTTATCCTCGAAGTCAACCCGGCGCTACAGTTCACCGGCCTGAACGAACCAGGCCCGGACGGCGCCCAGGGGACTGGCGACGATGACGTGGGGGCGGACGGCATTGCCTTCAATTCCGACCCGCTCGGCGGCACCGCTCTGCTGCCGCTGGTGATTCGGGACAACCCCGCCACAGCCGCCGTCGAAACCAACTACCTGCGCTACACCGGTGTGGACCATGTGGTGCTCGGTGGCACCGCTGGGAATGACACCCTGATTGCCAGCATCGGCGACGACACCCTCTGGGGCGACGGCGGCAACGACCGGCTTGAAGGTGGCGACGGTGTCGACAACGTCGAAGGCGGTGACGGCGACGACATCATCACCGACCTGGGTGGCGACGACGTCCTCAAAGGCAATGCCGGCAACGACGTTATCCATGCCGGCAACGGCTTCAACCTGATCCTCGGTGGCGATGGCAGCGACTTCATCGTTACTGGCGAGGACGTTTCGGAGACCTTCGGTGGCCAGGGCAACGACTTCATCCTCGGTGCTCAAACGAACTTGCAAACCCTCGGTAACGAAGGCGACGACTGGATCGAGATCGGCACCTCGGATGGCGCCGCCGGCGACAACTTCGACCCGGAAGAGGACAGCATGATCCTCGGCCACGACGTATTCATTACCGGTGGTGGGTTTGACGAAGCCGAGGGTGAAAACGGCAACGACATCATGGTCATGTCCGACGGCGAGGACCACTTCAGTGGCGGCGGCGGTTTCGACTGGGCCAGCTATCAGAACGATCCGTTCGGTGTAACCGGTGACCTGCTCGTCAACGACTTCATTGAGCCGCCCGTGGCGCCATCCAACCAAGGCATCCTCGATCGGTTCGCCGAGGTGGAAGGTCTGACGGGGTCGGGGTTCAGTGACGTGCTGCGCGGTGATGATGCCGAGGCTCTCGATATCAACGTTGCGGGGCCACAAAACGGTGCGCTCAATACGAGCGGCATCGCTATGATCGACGGCCTGCAGGCATTCCTCAACCAAGTGTTGGGTGGGACTGTGACGTCGTTCGGCGAAGGCAACATCATTCTCGGTGGCGGCGGCAGTGACATCATCGAGGGCCGCGGCGGCAATGACCTGATCGACGGCGACCGCTTCTTGAATGTGCGGATCGGCGTATCGGGTCACCCGACTATCACCAGTGCTGCCAGTCTGGTTGAGCTGGTGCCCTATATGCTCTCGGGCGAAATCAACCCGAGCCAGCTCAGCATCATCCGTGAGATCAACATAGCGGCCGACGACTTCGACACGGCGATGTTCTCTGATATCCGTGACAACTACAGCATCGTCACCGACGGCAATGGCGTGACCACCGTTACCCACCTGAATGCGGGTATCGATGGGGTCGACCGTCTGAACAGCATTGAACGCCTGCAGTTCGCCGATGAGGCGGTGGTTTTGGCGCCCGGGCTCAATAGCGAGCCGCTGGGATCGCTGACCATCAGCGACAGCACGCCGGCGGTGAACCAAGTGTTGACCGTGTCGTCGGCGGGCATCAACGATGGCGACGGAATCGACAGCCGGTTCAGTTACATCTGGCAGGTCGAACGGATCGCCGGCTCGGGCATCTTCGAAGATATCCTGGCGCTCGGCGCCAACAACCCGGCGACAGCCAGCGGTACGACCTTCCGCGTGACGGCCGATCTCGATGGGCTGGCGCTGCGCGTTAGGGCTATCTACAAGGACGGCGGCGGTGTGCTGGAGAACGTGTACTCGACGCCGACCGCTGCGGTTGACGGCGTCATCGCCGTTGCGCCCGCTCCGGTCATTCCGGCCGAGAGCCCGGTCGTCAGCCCGGGTAACGGTTTGCACCTGATCCGAGGCGACCTGCAGTTCATTCTCGACCAAATCATCATCGCGGAAAGGAATGCGGCCGGTGAGGATATGCTCGACATTATCGGCAACTCACGGCTGCCGTTCGGTTTGCGTACGGTCGATGGGACATTCAACAACCTGGTGCAGGGGCAGACCAACTTCGGCGCGGCGGACCAACCCTTCCCGTCGCTGCTGGATCAGGATTTCCGCAATGATCAGGACGGCGATAGCTTCGATCCTGACGGCCCAGGGGGGCCGGCGCCGGTTAATACCAATACCAACTACGCCTCTACCGTTAGCGTCGTCGATGCCGACCCACGCATCATCAGTAACCTGATCGTCGACCAGACGATCACCAACCCGGTGGCCGTGGAAGCCTATGTCGCCGCGGGGCTGGGCACGCTGGACGTTAACGGTGTCCTGCTGGATCTCAACGGTGTCGCCATCCCTGCCGGTCAGCCGCTGTTTATTCCCAATACGGCGCCGGACGAGGGCCTGTCGGCGGGGTTCAACAGCTGGTTCACGCTGTTCGGTCAGTTCTTCGACCATGGCCTCGACCTCGTCAACAAGGGCGGCAACGGCACGGTCTATATCCCGCTGCAACCTGACGATCCGCTCTATGTGGAGGGCAGCCCGACCAACTTCATGATCCTGACGCGGGCCACCAATACCTTGGTGCATGCCGGTGCGGATCTTATTCTGGGGACATCCGACGACGTCCACCTGCACAACAACCAAACCACGCCGTTCGTCGACCAGAACCAGACCTACACCGCGCACGCCTCGCATCAGGTGTTCCTGCGCGAGTATGCACTCAACGCTGTCGGTGATCCGGTCTCGACCGGCCAGATGCTCGACGGTGCCAATGGCGGTTTGCCGACCTGGGCTAATGTCAAGGCGCAAGCCTTGATGCTCGGTATCACGCTCACCGACGCGGACGTTACCAACGTGCCGATGCTGGAGACCGATGCCTACGGCAAGTTCATTCCCGGTCCTAACGGCTTCGCACAGTTCGTAACCGCGACAGGTCTTGTAGAAGGGCAGGCTGGCGGTCTGGCGGTGCCCGCGAATGTGGTGCGCACCAACCACGCCTTCCTCGATGACATCGCGCACAACGCCAACCCGCGCAACTCGGCCGGAGCGCTGCTGACCGCCGATGCCGACACTGATGTCGGTAACGCGGTGGCGGTTGACCCGGTTACTGGGGCACGGCTGGAGTACGACAACGAGCTGCTCGATCGCCACTTCATCACCGGCGATGGGCGCGGCAACGAAAACATCGGCCTGACCACCGTGCACCACGTCTTCCACTCCGAGCACAACCGGATGGTCGAGCACACCAAACAGGTGGTTCTGGCCAGCAACGACCCGGCCTTCATCGCCCAGTGGCAATTGCCCGACGGCTCGTGGAATGGCGAGCGGCTGTTCCAGGCTGCGCGTTTCAGCACCGAGATGCAGTACCAGCACCTGGTGTTCGAGGAGTTCGCGCGTAAAGTCCAGCCGCAAGTCGACGTGTTCCTGGCCGAAGGTCAAGGCTACGACTCGACGATCAACCCGGCGATCGTCGCCGAGTTCGCGCATGTCGTGTACCGCTTCGGTCACTCGATGCTGACCGAGACCGTGGATCGTCTCGATCCGAACTTCGTGTCGAGTGATATCGGCTTGATCGAGGCCTTCCTCAACCCGGTCGCGTTCGATCTGGATGGCACTTTGACCGCCGATCAGGCGGCCGGGGCTATCGTGCGCGGCATGACCCGGCAGGTCGGCAACGAGATCGATGAGTTCGTCACCGAGGCGTTGCGCAACAACCTCCTGGGGCTGCCGCTCGATCTGCCGACCATCAACCTGGCGCGTGGCCGCGATACCGGCGTTCCGTCGCTCAACGCAGCGCGCAGGGAGTTCTACAACTCCACCGGTGACAACCAGCTCACGCCTTACTCGAGCTGGGCCGATCTGGCGGCCAACCTGAAGCACGAGTCCTCGGTGGTCAATTTCATCGCGGCCTATGGCACCCATGCCGAACTCACGGCCCTCGATGTCAACACGATGGCGGAGAAACGCGCAGTAGCCGTTGCCTTGGTGCTCGGCGGCAGTGCGGTGATCAACGCAGGGGGCGTGGGGGGCACCGAGAGAACATTCGTCGCCGATACCGCGGACCGCCTGGCCTTCCTTCACGGCACAGGCATCTATGCCAACCTGGCGAACGGCGTGACCACTACTGGCGTCGATGACATCGACCTCTGGGTCGGTGGCCTGGCCGAGCGGCAGATGCCCTTCGGCGGCCTGCTCGGTTCGACCTTCAATTTCGTGTTCGAGAGCCAGATGGAGAGACTGCAGAACGGCGACCGCTTCTACTACCTGGAGCGCACCGCCGGGCTGAACTTCCTCACCGAGCTGGAGAACAACTCGTTCGCCAAATTGATCATGGCCAACACCGATGTCACACGTCTGCCTGGCGATGTGTTCTCGACCCCGGGCTTTATCCTTGAAGTCGACCAGACCAGGCAGTTTAACCCGGACGTTGTCAATAACCCGGGCCTGGACGGCATACTGGGTGACGATCCCGCTACCCTCTTGGTTAATGAAGGCGCCGACGACATTGCTACTCCCAATGAAGATCCGCTGGGCGGCTCGGCTCTCGCTCCGCTGGTGAATCGCAATAATCCGTTGACGCCGGGCACCGATACGAACTACCTGAGCTATAGCGGCGACCAGCATGTCGTCCTCGGTGGCACCGACGGCAACGACATCATCATCTCCAGCGAGGGCGACGATACCCTCTATGGCGACGCCGGCAACGACCGCCTTGAGGGTGGTGCCGGTAACGACATGATCCTCGGCGGCTACGGCGACGACATCATCACGGACAATGGCGGCGACGATAACCTCCAGGGTGGCGAAGGCAACGACGCCATCCAGGGCGGTAACGGTATCAACCTGATCCTCGGCGGCTTCGGCAACGACTTCATCGTCACCGGTGAGGACGAGTCGGAATCCTTCGGCGGTACGGGCAACGACTTCATCCTGGGCATTCGCGCCAACGAAATGGTGTTCGGCAACGAAGGCGATGACTGGATCGAGAACGGCATGGCCGATGGCAGTGCCGGTGAAAACTTCGATTCTCGCGGGCAGGACGCAATAGTCGGCCACGACGTCTTCATGGGCTCGGCCGCATCTGACCGAATGGATGGCGAAGGCGGCGACGACTTCATGGCCGGCAATGGTGGCCCGGTAGACCGCTACGTTGGTGGCTCCGGTTTCGACTGGGCGATTTTCAAGGATGATCCAGCGGGTGCGGACGTCGACATGCGCCTGCGCGCCTTCGATGAAACACCGGTGCTGCCGTCGATCGGTTCGGTCCGCGCGCGGTACGAGTCGATGGAGGGGCTGTCGGGATCGGCGTTCAGCGATATCCTGCAGGGCGATGATAACGATGCGGTCGCGATTGCCGCTTCCGGTTTCACGGGCAGCGTGCTGACCAACATCGAACTCGTCAATGGCCTGCAGAACTTCCTCAATAACATGATCGGGACAGCTGCAGTACCGGTCGTCACCTCGTTCGGAGCAGGTAACATCATCCTGGCCGGCAATGGCAGCGACCTTGTCGAAGGCCATGGCGGCGACGACCTCATCGACGGCGACAGCTGGATGAACGTGCGCATCAGCGTACGTGACGGATCGGGCGCCGAGATCGGCACCGTCGACAGAATGACCGGGGTTCTGCAGAACAAGTCTGGGGCATTGGCAGGCACGCCGGCAGATCTCACTCTCGTGTCGGCTGTGTTTGCGGGAACCATCAACCCCGGCCAACTGGTCATCGTTCGTGAGATGCAGGCTGGGAATGGCGCCTTCAACTTCGACACTGCCGCGTACTCAGGGCTTCTCAGTGAGTACCAAGTCACAGAGATATTTAACGACAATGGCACCGCCGGTACGGCCGATGACTTTACGACCTACACCGTCACCGACACTGTCGAGGGCAGGGATGGAACCGACACCCTCATCAATGTCGAGCGGCTGCAGTTCAACGACCAATCGTTGGTTCTCGTCGACGGTTTGAATGCGGAACCGGCGGGTGTGCTGAGGATCAGCGATGGCTCGCCGCAAGTCGGCCAATTGCTGACCGTGTCGGCTGCCGCCCTGAACGATGGGAATAACGTCAGCGCAGCCAATCTGGCAGGCGCAGTCACAGGGCCAGTCTCGTACTACTGGCAGGTTGAGAATGTTCCCGGTAGCGGCATCTTTGAAGACATTCTCGTGGCCGCAGTGTTGGGCGACCAGCGCGTTGAGGGCACGAGCTTCACGGTGACCCCGGATCTCGATGGATTGGCGATCCGCGTCAAGGCGATCTACAAGGATGCCAACGGTGTGCTTGAAACCGCGACCTCAGCGCCGACCACAGCAATCACCGTGGGCGGCAACCTGAACGACCTGCCGGTCGGTACGGTGCTGATCAGCGATACCACCCCGACCGCCGACCAGCTGCTGACTGCGACACAGGCCTTCACCGACGCCGATGGAACCGCTGGCGTGGTCTTCAGCTATCAGTGGCAAGCAGGCAGCGGCACGAACTTCGGGGACATCGCCGGGGCGACGGCTGCGACCTTTACTCCGACCGCGGCACAAGTCGGTCAACAGCTGCGCGTC
The DNA here is from genome assembly GCF_057838565.1 of Pseudomonas sp. KH_027. NCBI lineage: Bacteria > Pseudomonadati > Pseudomonadota > Gammaproteobacteria > Pseudomonadales > Pseudomonadaceae > Pseudomonas > Pseudomonas sp. KH_027. Next base: position 2,557,654 of record NZ_CM174470.1, on the reverse strand, counting down.
GTTGTGCGCTACACCGACAATGGCAACACCCTCGAGTCGGTCTTCAGCGCTGCGACAGTGGCGCTGGCGGCCAATCCATTCGCCGGTACCGCTGGCGATGATGTGATCGTTGGCACGGCTGGCAACGACGTGATCACGGGCCTGGGTGGCAACGACACGCTCAGTGGCTTGGCTGGCAACGATAGCCTGGATGGTGGTGCCGACAACGACATGCTCAACGGCGGCGCCGATCTCGACACGCTGGTCGGTGGCCTGGGTAATGATGTACTGATCGGCGGTTCAGGCAACGACATTATGTTCGGCGGCGCCGGCAGTGACACCTATGAAGTCACCGAGGCGGGTGATCAGGTGACCGAGTTGGCAGGGGAAGGGAGCGACACGGTCTGGGCTTATCTGGCGAGTTACACCCTGGGTGCCAACGTCGAGAGCCTGGTGTATGGCCCGGCGTTGGGCAACTTCAGCGGTACCGGTAATGGCTTGAACAACCTGATTCTGTCGGGTGGCGGCAACGACACGCTCAGTGGCTTGGGCGGCAACGACACGCTTAACGGCGGTGCCGGTACCGACATGCTCAACGGTGGTGCCGGTAACGACACCCTGAATGCAGGGGCGGGTAATGATGTGATGATCGGCGGTACCGGCAACGACAACATGTTCGGCGGTGTCGGTGGCGACACCTATGAAGTCACCGAGGCCGGCGATCAGGTGACCGAGCTGGCAGGCGAGGGCAGCGACACGGTCTGGGCTTATCTGGCGAGTTACACCCTGGGTGCCAACGTCGAGAGCCTGGTGTATGGCCCGGCGTTGGGCAACTTCACCGGTACTGGTAACGCCTTGAACAACCTGATTAGGAGTAATGCCGGCAACGACACGCTCAATGGTTTGGGCGGTAACGACACACTTAACGGAGGCGCCGGTACCGACACACTTAACGGGGGCGCCGGTACCGACATGCTCAACGGTGGTGCCGGTAACGACACCCTGAATGCTGGCGCAGGTAATGATGTGATGATCGGTGGTGCCGACAACGACAACATGTTCGGCGGCGTCGGTGGCGATACCTATGAAGTCACCGAGGCGGGTGATCAGGTGACCGAGTTGGCAGGGGAAGGGAGCGATACGGTCTGGGCTTATCTGGCGAGTTACACCCTGGGTGCCAACGTCGAAAGCCTGGTGTATGGCCCGGCGTTGGGCAACTTCACCGGTACCGGTAACGGCTTGAACAACCTGATTCGGAGTAATGCCGGCAATGACACGCTCGACGGTGGTGCTGGTAACGACACCCTGGCCGGTGGCGCAGGCAATGATGTGCTGATCGGTGGCCTGGGCAACGATACCTTCATGTTCGCTGCCGGCTTTGGCAACGACCTGATCCAGGGTTTCGACGCCGATCCGGCCGGTGGGCAGGATGTACTCAACATTGCCGCGTTGGGCATTACCGCCGCGACCTTTGCCGCCAACGTGACCGTCGCCGATGTTGGTGCGGACACCTTGGTGACGGTCGGTGCGGGGTCGATCCGCCTGGTGGGGATCGCCGATGCCACTACCGTGACTCAAACCGACTTTGGCCTGGCGGTATAAGGAGACCGCCGCACCAACGCTGAGCTGAAAGCAACTAAAGGTGTGTGGCTGATGCCACACACCTTTTTTTTGGGCTATGCCTGAGCCGGCTGTTGCAACACGTTGATCACGATCGAATTACCCGTCTGTGCTGCTCGTTGTGCTCTGTGGGGTCCCTGCATTCGCGAGGAGGCCTCTGTGTAAGCCAAACCTCCCTGTCAGCCTTGTCACGCCCTCGAAAGCGGTAACGTCAAGCGTGTCGAGCGCTCGCGCTGAGTGGCTCGCAACACTCATCGGCGCCTGTCTTTTCCCGACAACCTAGCCACTCGATAGTCTCTTGTTTTGCTCATTCGGAGGCTTTGGATACAGATGAGAGAGCGGTGAAACATTTTGAAATATTTGTTTGCGATTAGACTTTGGTCTGGAAATCTGCAAGTTTGAAAAAATAAAACATTACTTATCATCATCTTATTAAAGTAAAAATTTATAATATGGAAATTAGTCGTTTCATTGACACTGTGTTTGTGCGGAACTTAAGTAAGAGCACGTGTGGAAGCTGGCGTGCTTGTTGAGGTGCCAGAGAAGGCGCGAAAGTCCCAGTACACACAGTGGTAATGGAGACAGCATGAACATCACGTCCACCGCTCCGAGATTCCTGAAGAGCGCGTCCTCGGCCCAATTTCATGGGCCACCTCTGTAAGCAAGCGGCAACGCCGGTCGGCTGTGCCGGCATTGCAGGAAGACCTACCCAGCGTTGAGTGCCGATGAGCACAAGCGATTCAGGTGCTGCCGCTGGGCAGTCTTGCCTTACCCATTATTAGAAATTTATGTCAATGCGCAGTTGTGCCTGTGCCGGGCTGACTCATGCCTTTTTTTGTCGGCTCTGGGGAAACATCACATCGTGGAGCGACCAACATGGCTACCCCCCAATATAACTTCACCGTCACCCAACTCGACCTCGAATTCATTCTGAAACAGATCAAGATTGCAGAGGCAAGCACCACCCCTGATGGCTCCATAGCCGGATTGGCAGAGCTGGTGGGCAGCCCACTGCTACCGTTTGGCTTGCGCACGGTCGATGGCTCCTGGAACAGCTTGCTGCCAGGGCAGGAGCTGTTGGGCGCTGCCGACAACATCATGCCGCGGCTGACCCCAGCGAACTTCCAGGATGCTGAAGCGGGCACCAGCTATGACAGCGCTGGCACGGTTATCGATTCCCAGCCGCGGATCATCAGCAACCTGATCGTCGATCAGACGGCGAGCAACCCGGCTGCCGTGATTGCCGCCGAGGATGTCGCGGCGGCGCTCGGCAATCCCGTGGTTTCGTCGCCCAACGGCAGCTTGTTCATTCCAAACCTTTCGCCCGATATCGGGTTGTCGCCGGCGTTCAATGGTTGGATGACCTTTTTCGGTCAGTTCTTCGATCATGGCCTCGATCTGGTCACCAAGGGGGGTAATGGCATCGTCTTCGTGCCCCTGCAGCCGGATGATCCACTGTATGTCGAGGGCAGCCCGACCAACTTCATGGTGCTGACGCGCGCCACCCAGGTTGCCGGCCCCGGGGTGGATGGCATTCTCGGTACGGCCGATGACACCACCCATGAAAGCATCAACACCACCACGCCTTTCATCGACCAGAACCAGACCTATACCTCGCATCCTTCGCACCAGGTGTTCCTGCGCGAGTACGTGATGGTGGATGGCAAGCCCGTGTCAACCGGCCACCTGCTGGATGGCGCCCATGGCACTGGCAACTGGGGCGAGGTCAAGGCGCAGGCGTCGAGCCTGCTCGGTATCCGCTTGACCGACATGGACGTGCATGACGTGCCGCTGCTCGCCACCGATCGCTATGGGGAGTTCATCCGTGGCGAGAATGGCTTTGTTCAGATCGTTACGGCTACGGGGCTGGTTGAGGGCGACCCGAGCGCCAATGGCGGGCTTGGCATCGACATCCCTGCGGATGCATTTCACACCGGGCATGCGTTCCTCAACGACATTGCCCATGGTGCGGCGCCGGCTGCGGGGTTGGTCGCCGACAGTGATGATACCGTCGGTTCACTGCCTAACCCGGACTACGATCCGACGCTGCCGGTAGGTCCGAACAACTCGCCCGTGCTTCCCCAGGCGGCGGGTACCTACGACAACGAATTGCTCGACCGGCACTTCATCACTGGCGACGGTCGTGGTAACGAGAACATCGGCCTGACCACTGTCCATACCATCTTCCATTCCGAGCACAATCGCCTGGTCGAGGATTACAAAAACACCATCCTCGAGAGCGGCGATCTGACGTTTATCAATGAATGGCTGCTGACCGACCTGCCGGATCTGGCCTCGGTACCGACGACCGCAGAGGGCATCGCCGCGCTGAACTGGGACGGTGAACGCCTGTTCCAGGCCGGCCGCTTCGTCACCGAAATGCAGTATCAGCATTTGGTCTTCGAAGAGTTCGCCCGGGCGGTGCAGCCGGCAATCGATCCATTCGTATTTTCCAACAGTGCCGACATCGACCCGGCCATCTTTGCCGAGTTCGCCCATGTGGTTTATCGCTTCGGGCACTCGATGCTCACCGAAACGGTATCGCGGATCGATATCGACATGCAGGCCAATGATGTCGGCCTGATCCAGGCCTTCCTCAACCCGCTCGAGTTCGATCAGGACGGTGCACTGTCGTTGGATGCCGCCGTCGGCTCCATCGTGCGCGGCATGACCCGCCAGGTCGGCAACGAGATCGATGAATTCGTCACCGAGGCATTGCGCAACAACCTGGTGGGTCTGCCCCTGGACCTGGCCACGTTGAACATGGCGCGCGCGCGCGAGACGGGTATGGCGACGTTCAATGAGGCCCGTGCGCAGTTCTTTGCCATGACCGGTGACAGCCAACTCAAGCCGTACAGCAGTTGGGCCGACTTTGCGCCGCATCTGAAAAACCCGGCGTCGATCATCAACTTCATCGCCGCCTATGGCACCCACGACAGCATCACCGCGGAAACCACCTTGGCGGGCAAGCGTATTGCCGCGACCCTGCTGGTGATGGGCGATTTTGATCTCGATGGCAGCGGCGTTATTGACCCGAATGAAATCGCCCCGGCGGATCGGGTCGATTTCCTCAACCATACCGGCTCCTGGGCGAATAGCGAGACCGGTTTGAACACGGTCGATTTCTGGATCGGTGGGCTGGCCGAAGCGAAGAATGAGTTCGGCGGCATGCTGGGCTCGACCTTCAACTTCGTGTTCGAGATGCAGATGCAAAACCTGCAAAATGGCGATCGCTTCTACTACCTCAGCCGTACCCAGGGCACCAATATGCTCAATGAGCTGGAGGCGAACACCTTTGCCGCGATGGTCATGCGTAATTCCGACCTGGGGGCGGAGGGTTCATCGCATCTGCCCAGCCTGCTCTTCGGCACGGCGAACTACATCCTGGAAATCGACCAGAGCAAACAAATCGGTGCAGACCCTGTCGGCGACAACCCGATCCTCAACGCACTCAACCCCCTGGTGATCCGGCATGCGCCGGGTGCCGACGTGGACGGCGACGGTAAAGCCGACGGTGGCTACCTCAAGTACTCAGGTGCGGATCATGTGGTACTGGGCGGCACCGCAGGCAATGACACGCTGTTGGGCGGCAAAGGCATCGACTCGTTGTGGGGGGATGCAGGCAACGACCGCCTGGATGGTGGCGATGAAGCTGACCAGGTGCACGGTGGCGATGGTGACGACATCATCACCGACACCGGAACCCCGGTGGGCGGCGCCGACTTCCTGCATGGCGATGAAGGCAATGACGTTATCTCTTCCGGCATGGGTAACGACCTGAGCTTCGGCGGCGGCGGCAATGACTTCATCATCGTCGGTGCCGACCCGCAGGAAGTGTTTGCCGGGCGCGGCGATGACTTTGTCCTCGGGGGCAGCGGGCAGGATGCGTTGCTGGGCAACGAAGGCAATGACTGGATCGAAGGCGGGGAGGGGTTCGACTCCTTGTCCGGGGAGAACTCCGAGTTGTTCTTCAACAGTCCGATCATCGGCCATGACGTACTCAATGGTCAGGGCAATGACACCGACTACGATGGCGAGTCCGGTGACGACATCATGGTTCAGGGTCCAGGCATTCAGCGCAATAACGGCATGCTGGGTTTCGACTGGGCGATCCACAAAGGCGACTCCGTGGGGGCCAATTCCGACCTGGGCATCCCCATTTTCACGACCCAGCCAGAACTGATCCTGCGTGACCGTTTCGACTCGGTCGAGGGGTTGTCGGGGTGGCGGTTCAATGACGTCTTGATAGGCACCAACGTTCCCGTTGGTGCAGCCGGAGTGGTAGACGGTGGCGGGGGCGTAATCGGCGGCGGCCCGTTGGACAGTGCGCTCTTGCAGAAGAATGTGTCCCTGATCAACGGCTTGCAGGAACTGCTCGGGGTGCCGGCCGATGCCGACCCCAATGCCGTTGCCTTTGACCCCAGCGCCGGTGCCGACATCCTCATCGGTGGTGCCGGCAGCGACAAGATGACCGGCAAGGCCGGCAACGATCTGATCGATGGCGATGCCTGGTTGAACGTGCGCATCGCCGTCGCGGCGGGCCCGAACAATGCCGCGTTCACGGTCGATAGCATGAACGAGATCAGAGATCGCATGCTTTCCGGCCAAATCAATCCCGGCCAGCTCAGCATCGTTCGGGAGATCGTGACGAATGGCGCCCAGAACAGTGACCTCGATACGGCCGTGTACTTGGGGGATTTTGCCGACTACACCATCGTCGAAAACGGTGACGGTAGCTTCACCGTAACCGACGACAATCCCAACGCCGGCGGCCTTGGGCTCGCCGCCGACGAGGGGATCGATACGCTGAGAAACATCGAGCGGTTGCAGTTCGCCGACCAGACCGTCGTGATCAATCGGGCCGCCACGGGGGCGTCGGTGATAAGCGATACGACGCCAACCGAGGATCAGTTGCTGACGGTGACATTGGGCACCATCGCCGATCCCGACGGCATCGACTTCACGACATTGCAGTTTATCTGGCAGGCCGAGACGGCCCCCGATGTGTGGAGCGATGTCGGCACCGGCACGAGCTTCCAGCCGGGCGATGCGCAGGTTGGTCAGGCACTGCGGGTGATGACGTTGTTCAGCGACAACTTCGGAAGTTTCGAGAGCCTCATCTCCGAGCCGACTGCGGCGGTCGTCAATGTCAACGATGCCCCAGTCGGTAGCGTGCTGATCAGCGATACCACCCCGACCGCCGACCAGCTGCTGACCGCGACACAGGCCTTCACCGACGCCGATGGAACCGCTGGCGTGGTCTTCAGCTATCAGTGGCAAGCAGGCAGCGGCACGAACTTCGGGGACATCGCCGGGGCGACGGCTGCGACCTTTACTCCGACCGCGGCACAAGTCGGTCAACAGCTGCGCGTCGTTGTGCGCTACACCGACAATGGCAACACTCTCGAATCGGTCTTCAGCGCTGCGACAGTGGCGCTGGCGGCCAATCCATTCGCTGGTACCGCTGGCGATGATGTGATCGTTGGCACGGCTGGCAACGACGTGATCACGGGTCAGGGTGGCAACGACACGCTCAGTGGCTTGGCTGGCAACGATAGCCTGGATGGTGGTGCCGACAACGACATGCTCAACGGCGGCGCCGGTCTCGACACGCTGGTCGGTGGCCTGGGCAATGATGTACTGATCGGCGGTACTGGCAACGACATCATGGCGGGTGGTGCGGGTAACGACACCTATGAAGTCACCGAAGCCGGCGATCAGGTGATCGAGGTGGCAGGTGAAGGTATCGACACCGTTTGGAGCTATCTGGCGAGTTACACCCTGGGTGCCAACGTCGAGAGCCTGGTGTATGGCCCGGCGCTGGGCAACTTCAGTGGTACTGGTAACGCCTTGAATAATCTGATTCGGAGTAATGCCGGCAACGACACGCTCAGTGGTTTGGGCGGTAACGACACACTTAACGGAGGCGCCGGTACCGACATGCTCAACGGTGGTGCCGGTAATGACACTCTGAATGGTGACGTCGGCAATGATGTGCTGATCGGTGGTACCGGCAACGACAACATGTTCGGCGGCGTCGGTGGCGACACCTATGAAGTCACCGAGGCCGGCGATCAGGTGACCGAGTTGGCGGGCGAGGGCAGCGACACGGTCTGGGCTTATCTGGCGAGTTACACCCTGGGTGCCAACGTCGAGAGCCTGGTGTATGGCCCGGCGCTGGGCAACTTCAGCGGTACCGGTAACGCCTTGAACAACCTGATCCGGAGTAATGCGGGTAACGACACGCTCAACGGCGGAGCCGGCAACGACAACCTCAATGGGGGGGCTGGTAACGACACCCTGGTCGGTGGCACGGGCAATGATGTGCTGATCGGCGACTTGGGCAACGATACCTTCATGTTCGCTGCCGGCTTTGGCAGCGACCTGATCCAGGGGTTCGACGCCAACCCGGCGGGTGGTCAGGATGTGCTAAACATTGCCGCGTTGGGCATTACCGCCGCGACCTTTGCCGCCAACGTGACCATCGCCGATGTTGGTGCGGACACCTTGGTGACGGTCGGTGCGGGGTCGATCCGCCTGGTAGGGATCGCCGATGCCACTACCGTGACTCAAACCGACTTCGGTCTGGCGGTATAAGGATGTCGTTGTAACAACGCTGAGCTGAAAGCAATGGCGGTGTGTGCCTGAAAGGCCATGCACCGCCATTTTTATTTCGAGAAGGGCGCTTTTATCACATGCCTGAATTGAACCAGCTGCTCACAAGCGCCAAGGTTCGCTCGCGCCGTTGCGGCCAGTCGCCCTCGATGTTGCGATAGGGCTGCTGGTGATGTTCCAGCCATTCGCGGCAGTCATGATGAAATTGCACACGCTGGTGCAGCGCGGGTTGGCAACGCTGGCCATCGTCGACCCAGGGTATGCCGGCAGGGTCGAGCAGTAGATGCAGGTCATAGCGGCGCGCCAGCAACTCAGATTCGAGCCAGTCCGGGCAGTCGTCAAACAGCGCGCGGCTCCAGAGCAGGTTGCTGAGCAGGTGCGTGTCGAGAATCAGCAAGGCCGGGCGTTCGGCGCGTGCGGCGTCTTCCCAGGCGAGTTGGCCGCGGGCGATGGCGGGGATATCGGCGTAACAGGTATCGCGGCCTTCGCGCTCGATAAAGAGGCGAACGTATTCGCCTACCACCTGGCCACCGAAAGCGCCCTGGATGTCTTTGGCCAACTCACTTTTGCCGCTGGATTCCGGGCCGGTCAGCACCAGGACTTTCATGCGTTGACCAGCGCCGGATCGCGCCGCCAGTCACGCCAGCCTTGCACTGCGATCAGGGTGAATACGGCGTACAGCGCGGCGGTCAGATACAGCACCTTGGAGAGGAATAAGCCAACAAACAGTACGTCCAGTACGATCCACAGCGGCCAGCATTCCAGCCGCTTTTGCGCCATCCAGACCTGGGCGACCAGGCTGAAGGCCGTCAGCGCGGCATCCATCCAGGGTGCCGCGGCATCGGTGTAATGGGCCATCGGATAGCCCAGGGCAAGGCTGCCGAGGCTGCCGATCAGCAGGCTGAGCAACAGGCCGGTAGAACTCAGGCGACTGACCAGGCGGCCATGCTGCAGCGGACCGCCACGCGTCCACTGCCACCAGCCGTACAGTTGCAGCGCGGCGTAGACAACGTGCAGCAGCATGTCGGAATACAGCTTCACCTCGAAGAAAATCCAACTGTAGATCAATACCATCAGCAAGCCGATCGGCCAGCACCAGGGGTTCTGTTTCACGGTGAGCCCGACGGCGATGACGCCAAGCGTGGCGGCGAAGAGTTCCAGCACAGACATTGACGGCCCTCGGCAGCGGGCACCGAGCCCGTGTACGGATAAAAAACGAAGGGCGATTGTAACGACTTCGGCCGATGACGGCCTTATGCGAGCAGGGCGAGGGATTGATGCGTTTGGACTGCGCCCGGTGAAACACGGGTCAACGCATTAGCACACCAGGCTGTCGGCTTGGCGATAGAGCATCAGCAGCTTGCGGGTGATGGTCTGATGGATGTCGTCGCGTTCGAAGGAGGAGAGGTGGGTGAGTTTGTTCACCTGCAGGCGGTGCAGGTGGATATAGGGCATCTGCTGGTCGAACTCGCGCAGATCGCCCTTCATCATGATCGGCAGGAAGACATCGCCGATCTTCTTCTGGCTGCTGATGATCTGCGCCAGGGCGGGCTTGAACGCCATGGTTTTAGGCGCAGGCCCACCTTCTATGATTTCAGTGCTCAGCAACAGCCCGGGCTTGCCCAGCACCACACCCGGCAGTACGCATAGCCCGGTTTTGCGCACGGCGTTGGCCTCGATACCATGCAAGGTGTCGTGGAACGCGTAGGCATTGGGCAGCACCACCATCTTGCGGCCCTGGTCGGTGGGGAAGTGCAGGGTGTAGTTGGTATAGAGCTGGCGCACGGACTCGGAGTACACACACAGACGGTTCTCGAACAGCCGGATGAAGCGCTCGGCCAGTTCGCGGCGGGCCATGCTTGCCATATCCCACACCAGGTCCTGATTCTGCGGCTGGGTGAGATCGACTTCTTGGTGCTCCATGCTGTTCATGTATCCCTCATACGCGGAATTGTCCTAACAAGCGGTTCAACTGTTCAGCCAACTGATTCAGGTGTTGGCTGGCACCGCTCGACTGTTCCGCCGCCAGCGCATTGTTGTGGGCCAGGCTGGCGGCCTGGGTGACATTCTGATTGATATCCTCTACGACATGCGACTGTTGCAGGGTGGCACTGGCGATCGAGGCATTCAAGCCCGTCAGGTTGCGCAGTGACTGACCGATCAGGTTCAGACTTTCGCCCGCCTGGCGCGCCTGCTCGACGGTGAGCTGGGAGGCGCGGCTGCTTTCGTTGATCACCTTGACCGCCGCTTCGGAATTGGTTTGCAGGCGTTCGATCATGACCTGGATTTCGGCAGTGGATTTCTGCGTGCGCTGGGCCAGCAGCCGCACTTCATCGGCCACCACGGCAAAGCCACGGCCCTGCTCGCCGGCACGGGCGGCTTCGATGGCGGCATTCAGCGCCAGTAGGTTGGTCTGTTCGGCGATGGAGCGAATCACTTCCAGCACGCCACCAATCTGCGTGCTTTCCTGGGCCAGGGTGCGGATCACCTCCACGGCCTGGTCGATGGTGCCGGAGAGCAGGCCGATCTGCTGCACGCTGCTGTCGATGTTCTGCTGGCCCTGCTTGGCCTGGCCTTCGGCAACGCGCACTTCGCTGGAGGCATGCTCGGCGTTTTTCGCCACATCCTGCACGCCATAGGTAACCTGGTTGATCGCCGTGGCGACCAGTTCCATCTGTTGCGATTGCTGCTGGCTGTCTTGCTGGGCCTTGTTGGCAATCCCGCCAAGGGAGTCGGCGGATCGGTCCAGGGCGCCGGCGGCTTCGAGCAGTTGGCCGATCACTCGCCGCAATTTGGCGGTGAAGTCGTTGAAGTGGTTGGCCAGCGCGGTCAGTTCATCGCGGCCCTGAGTGTCCAGGCTGAGGGTCAGGTCGCCTTCGCCGCTGGCGATGTTGGCCATCGCATTGACGGCGTCCTGCAGCGGGCTGGCGATGCTGCGGGCGATCAGCATGACCAGCAAGGTCATCAGAATGGCGATGCTCAGGACGATGCCACAGGTGCGCCAGGCCTGGGCGCGGAACTCGGCCTGCATGTCGTCGATATAGATGCCCGAACCTATGACCCAACCCCAGGGCTGGAACAGCTCGACGTAGGAGACTTTGGGTACCGGCTGGCTGGCGCCGGGCTTGGGCCAGCGGTAGTCGACCATGCCGGCGCCTTTGGCTTTGGCTATTTTCACCATTTCATTGAACAGGAACTTGCCGTCCGGGTCCTTCAGGCTGGAGAGATCCTGGCCGTCCAGCTTGGGATTGGTCGGGTGCATGATCATCTTCGGACCCAGATCGTTGATCCAGAAATAATCACCCTGGTCGTAGCGCAGGCCACGGATCAGCGCCATGGCCTGCTTCTGCGCCTGCTCGCGGGGCAGCGTACCGGCGCTTTCCAGGCCCTGGTAGTACTCGAGAACGCCCGCGACGCTTTGCACCACATGCTGGGTTTTCTGCACCTTGCCGGCGTACAGGTCGGTATTGACCTGCCGCAACATCAGCGCGCCGAGGCTGATCAGCATCAGTATGGCGACGGCGAGGATCAGCCACAGTCGGCGGCTGATGGGCACGTTGCGTAGGCTGTTCATGGACCGGCACTCCTGGATCTTATTGTTTAGCTGTATGCATCCGCACGAATGTTGGTCTAACCAGGCAGGGCGCGCCAGTGGCCTTATTGGCAGCAGCGCTTACTCGGGATGTCTGTTAGCATTTCGGCGCCCAAGCGGCAAACCTGAGCGCCTGCTGGTTTGAAGTTCCGTTTTGGCGCCCGATTTGTTGCTCGCGAGCCTCGCGTTCGCCACGCCGCACGATAACCAAATAGATTTGTTCGCGATGCCTGCCATCGCATCATGGGGGATTGCATGGATGTTTGGAGCGCCGCGCAGGCGTTTATTCTGGGTATCGTCGAGGGGCTCACCGAATTCTTGCCGATTTCCAGTACCGGTCACCAGATCATAGTCGCGGATTTGCTGAATTTCGCGGGTGAGCGGGCGATGGCCTTCAACATCATCATCCAGCTCGGTGCGATCCTGGCGGTGGTGTGGGAATACCGGCGCAAGATCCTCGATGTGGTCATCGGCCTGCCGACAGAACCGCAGGCGCAACGCTTCACCAGCAACCTGCTGATCGCTTTCCTGCCTGCCGTGATCCTTGGCGTGGCCTTCGCCGATCTGATTCACCACTACCTGTTCAACCCCATCACCGTGGCGAGCGCGCTGGTAGTGGGTGGCGTGATCATGTTGTGGGCAGAGCGCCGCCAGCACCAGGTGCATGCCGAAAGCGTCGATGAGATGACCTGGAAGGACGCCCTCAAGGTCGGCTGCGCCCAATGCCTGGCGATGATTCCCGGCACCTCGCGTTCCGGCGCCACCATCATTGGCGGCCTGCTGTTCGGCCTGTCGCGCAAAACCGCCACCGAGTTCTCCTTTTTCCTGGCGATGCCGACCATGGTCGGTGCGGCGGTGTATTCCGGCTACAAGTACCGGGATTTGTTTCAGTACAGCGACCTGCCGGTCTTCGCCATTGGTTTCGTCACCTCCTTTATCTTTGCCATGCTGGCGGTGCGCGGGCTGTTGAAATTCATTGCCAGTCACAGTTATGCGCTGTTCGCCTGGTATCGCATCGGCTTCGGCCTGTTGATTCTGGCCACCTGGCAGTTGGGCCTGATCGACTGGAGCACGGCGCAGCATTGATCCAGCGGTATTGAACGAATGGAGGCCGTCCATGGGTAATCAACTCCCCGTTTCGCCCACCGAGCGCTTCGACAGCCCGGAGCAGACACCGATTACCCGCGAAACCGTGCTGCGTTACCACTACTGCTGGAAGCACCGGGATCTCGACGGGGTGATGGCGCTCTATCACCCGGAGGTCGAATACAACGACTTCTTCCAGAATCGGGTGATGCACCTGCATGAGTTGCGCGATTACGTGCGCCTGACCATGCCCCGTGGCCCGGACGAGGCGCTGGAACACAGCGACCGGATTCGCCTGGATGGCGACACGGCCTTTATCCAGTACCGGATCACCTTGCGTGGCGGCGAAGGCCTGGTGTCGTTCCGTACCAGCGAGGCGCTGACGGTGCGCGACGGGCTGATCTGGCGGGTCAACGAGTACGCCTCCCTGGTGCATGAAAAACGCGCGCCCGACGTTGCCGCCGACCGTCGCCCGGCCACCAGCCGTCTGGGCCTCTCGGCGCGGCAGCTGGGCTTCCTGGCGCAAGACCTGCAGCAGTACTTCGCCGCTCATCAACCCTATCTCGACCCGGAACTGAACCTGCAGCAGGTGGCGACCCACAGTGGCTACAGCCGCAACCAGATTTCCTACCTGCTCAACCAGGTGCTCGGGCAGAGCTTCTACCGCTACGTGAACCAGGCGCGTCTGCAGCATTTGCTGGCCGCGCTGGAGACGGCAACGCTACCGTTGCGCATCGACGAGCTGGCCTTCGCCGCGGGTTTCAATTCGCTGTCAGCCTTCTACAACTGCTTTCGCCAGCACACCGGGCTGTCGCCCAAGGCCTATTTGAAGCTCAGCGCCGATGAGCAGATTTCTTTGCGGGCACGCGCGCAAGACAAGCCCTGAGCTGAGCCATTAGTCTCTTTCGGAATACAGTCCAACACTGGAGTTTCCGAATGACGGCCTGGCGCAACATCAGCCTGTGGATGGATCAGCTCGATGATCAGCTTGTTGCTCGCCCGGCTCTGGGCGGCGCACTTGAAGCTGACGTAGCGATCATCGGCGCGGGCTATACCGGGCTGTGGACCGCCTACTACCTCAAGCGTCAGGCGCCCACCTTGCGCATTGTCATCGTCGAAGCCGAGACCGCCGGCTTTGGTGCCTCCGGGCGCAACGGTGGCTGGCTGATGGGCAATATGCTCGGCGAAGATGGCCTGCTCGCCGGCCTGCCCAGCGCGCAGCGGCAAGCGGCCTACGACCTGCTGCACGGCATTCCCGACGAAGTCGCGGTGGTACTCGCCCGCGAAGGTATCGACTGTGACTACCGTAAAGCCGGGGTGCTGTACTGCGCCGCGCGTTACCCGGAGCAGGAAGCCAGCCTGCGCCAACACTTGCAGCAGCTCTACAGCCAGGGCCTGAGCGAAGCGGATTATCGCTGGCTGAGCCCGGCGCAACTGAGCGAGCAACTGCGCATCGCCAATTCGTTCGGGGCGATCCACACCCCGCACTGCGCGACCATCCAGCCGGCCAAGCTGGTGCGCGGCCTGGCGCGTACTGTCGAGCGCATGGGCGTGCAGTTGTTTGAAAAAAGCCGCGTCATCGACTGGCAGCCGGGCTCGATCCGTACCGAACACGGCGAAGTGCGCGCCCACTGGGTGGTGCCGGCGGTGGAGGGTTACTCGGTCACCTTGCCACCCCTGGGCCGCTACCAATTGCCGGTGCAAAGTCTGCTGGTGGCGACCGCGCCATTGCCCGCCAGCACCTGGGCCGAGATCGGTCTGGAGCGCGGCCAGGCTTTCAGCGAAAGCAGCCGCCAGGTTACCTACGGCCAGCGCAGCGCCGACGACCGGCTGGTGTTCGGCGCCCGCGGCGGCTATCAATTCGGCGGCAAACTGCGCCATGACTTCAATCTTGGCGAGGATGAAATCGGTCTGCGCCGTTACCTGTTCGGCGAACTTTTCCCGCAGTTGAAAGAGGTCGAGATCACCCATTCCTGGGGCGGCAACCTGGGCATGTCACGGCGCTTTCACCCGCACATGCTCTGTGATCGCAAGAACGGCATTGCCCTGTCCGGTGGTTATGGCGGGGAGGGCGTGGGCGCCAGCAACCTCGGCGGCCGCACCCTGGCGGACCTGATTCTCGGCCAGGACAGCGCGCTCACCCAGCAGCCCTGGGTGATCGACGGCGGCGCCATCGCCCAATCACTGAAAGCCTGGGAGCCCGAACCCTGCCGCTGGTTGGGCTACAACGCGATCATCCGCAGTTTCGTGCATGAGGATCAGGTACTCGCCAACCCGCACAACCCTGCTTGGAGACGCCAACTCGCCAGCCGCCTGGCGGACTTCATGGAAGGTTTCATGCGCTAAATCCGCGCCAGTTACTGACTGGCGGCCGATCAACAAAAGGTACGCGAACCATGAGCATCACCCATTTCAAAAACACCGCCAGCGTGGCCCTGGCCGACTCGACGCCAGTTGCCGTGCCCTTGGGCGAGCCCATCGCCATCGCCTCGACCACCAGCGTGGAACGGCCCGATGGCGTCGAGACCGGCATCTGGGAATGCACGCCGGGCCGTTGGCGGCGGCAGATCGTGCAGCAGGAGTTCTGCCACTTCATCCAGGGCCGCTGCACTTTCACCCCGGACGGCGGCGAACCGCTGCAGATCCAGGCCGGCGATGCCTTGCTGCTGCCGGCCAACAGCACCGGTATCTGGGATATCCAGGAAACCGTACGCAAGACCTATGTGCTGATTTTCTAAGATCGCTGACTTTCCAAGAACGTTGCACGCAGCACCTTGAACAACTGCCAGCCCAAGAATCCTAAGCCACAACAAAATCAAAGCAGGGGACAGACATGCGCAAGCTGATAGCACCACTAATGTTGGTGGCCTCGATGAGCCAGGCCGCCGAAACCGTGAAGATCTACAACTGGTCCGACTATATCGCCCCGGATACCTTGAAGAACTTCCAGGCTGAAACCGGCCTGCCGACCGTCTATGACGTGTACGACAGCAACGAAACCCTCGACGGCAAGTTGATGACCGGCAAATCCGGTTACGACGTGGTGTTTCCGTCCAACCACTTCATGGCGCGGCAGATTCAGGGCGGCGCGCTGAAGGTGCTGGACAAGAGCCAGTTGCCGAACTGGAAGAACCTCAACCCGGTGTTGCTCAAAGCCCTGGAGGGCAACGATCCGGGCAACCAGCACGGCTTCCCCTATCTGTGGGGCAGCACCGGCATCGGTTACAACGTGGCCAAGGTCAAGGCGGTGCTCGGCGACGATGTGGCCCTGGACTCCTGGGATTTGATCCTCAAGCCGGAAAACATGAAAAAGCTCAGCCAGTGTGGCGTGGCGATTCTCGACAACGGTCCGGAAATGCTGCCGGTAACGCTCAACTACCTGGGCCTGCCGCATCACAGCAAGAATGCCGCGGACTACAAAAAAGCCGAAGCGACCTTGCAGCAGGTGCGCCCCTATGTGCGCTACTTCCACTCCTCGAAATATGTCAGCGACCTGGCGAACGGCGAAATCTGCGTAGCGGTGGGCTTCTCCGGCGACATCATGCAGGCCGCCAACCGCGCCAAGGAAGCCAAGAACGGCGTGGAAATCGGCTATTCAATCCCCAAGGAAGGCGCGCCGATGTGGTTCGACATGGTGGCCATGCCCGCCGATGCACCGGATGAAAAAGCCGCCTACGCCTTCATGAACTACCTGCTGCGCCCCGAGGTAATGGCCAGCATCAGCGATTACGTGCGCTACGCCAACGGCAACGAGAAGGCCGATGGCCTGGTCAGCGCCGAGCTCAAGGCCGATACCAAGGTTTACCCGACCGCGCAGATGATGACCACGCTGTTCGCCCTGGAAGCCATGCCGCTGGACATCGACCGTGTTCGCACCCGCCTGTGGAACAAGATCAAGTCCGGTAACTGAGTCGCCAACCCGGCGTCAGCGCTCTACGCTGACGCCGGACGCTTTTCACCACGGGTAAAAGAGGCACAAGCCGTGGCGCTCTTGTAACCTTGGCGGCCACCAGGGCCAGGCCAGTTTGCAGACGATGGAAATGCGCGGTTCGATCAAAAGCTGGAACGATGACAAGGGTTTTGGCTTCATCACGCCAGAGCGGGGTGGCAGCCAGGTGTTCGTGCACATCTCGGCCATGCGCGGCGATCGCCGGCCGCTGCCGGGTGATCCGGTGTTCTACATCGCCGGCAAGGATGACCAGGGGCGCCTGCGCGCCGAACATATGCGCCTGGATGGTCCGCTGAGCCTCGACACGCCGAGTATCCGCAACAAACCCCAAGCCCTCAAAGCCGAGCCGGTCAAGCCAGGGCTCAAGCCGCGCCAGCAAACCCGGCGCTCCGTTCGTGAGCCTGCTTCCGCTTCGGCGCAACGCCTCGGAGTCAAAACCCTGCTGTTCGCCGGCCTGTGCCTGCTGCCGGCGTTCGGCGCGATACAGTTGCTGTTGGCGCATGCCTTTATCTGGCCCTTATGCGCCTATGTGCTCATCAGCCTCGTGACCTTCGTTCTTTATGCGCAGGATAAGCACCGCGCCCAGAACGGTGGTTGGCGTACGCCGGAAAGCACCCTGCATGCTGCCGAACTGCTTGGCGGCTGGCCCGGCGCCTTGCTGGCGCAGCAGGTGTTCCGGCACAAAACCCGCAAGGCCTCCTATCAGCTGGCGTTCTGGCTGATCGTGCTGTTGCATCAGGCGTTCTGGGCCGATTGGCTGCTGCTCAAAGGCGCATACCTTGGGCCGTTGATGCGAGGGTTGCTGCCGCTCGGCTAGTCGCCAGGTTGGCATGATACGCCATCAAATCCGGCCCCCCGCGAGACAACGCTGGCGCCTCAGTCCAGGTCGAGCAGCAAACCGGCCTGGCGGATCTTCGGTAGCCTGCGCACCACCAGTTGATGGGAGCGGGCGAGCAGGTCTTTCAATTCGGCATCGCCCATCGGGTAGGGCGTGCTCATGAAAATCCAGTGCGCGCGCGCGAGGTAGGGCGCAGGCCTGATACCAGGGCGGTCGACATAGCCGAGGAACAGCTCGCTATCGACCTTGAACGCCAGGCCGTCGCCAAGAAAATCGAGAATGGCGACCATCTTGTTGCCGGCGATGGAGAACACCCGATTGTCGCCCCACTTGAGGTCTTCGCGAACGCCGGGCAGTTGCAGCAGAAAGGTGGCGACAGCTGTGGGCGTCATGCCTGGCTCCGGTTCGATGGGCGATCAGCGTTCGGCAACGGTAGGCTCATAACGGTAGGGGCCAGTCGGTTTTGAAGGCTTCGGTCAGGTGCTCGATCCAGGCGCGCACGGTTGGCGACATGCCGCGCCGGTGCGGATAAACCGCCTGCAGATAACCGCTGGGCAGCGTCCAGTCCGGTAGCAAGCGCTGCAGGCGGCCATCGGCCAGCTCCTCCTGGCAATATAGCCACGGCAGCAAGGTCATGCCCAGGCCCGCCAGGGCTGCGGTTTTACGTACGACGAAATCGTCGATGCCCAGGCGCGGCTCTAGGGCGATATCGCGCTTGCTGCCATCGGCGCCGAGCAGGCGGAAATGCACTTTGCGGTCGGCTTCCACTGCACCGAGTACCGGCAGGCTGGCCAGGTCGCTGGGCTCGTTGATCTGCCGGCCTTCCAGCAGGGCGGGCGCCGCGACCAGGGCCAACTGCGCCGGGCGCAACTTGCGCACGATCAGCGCCGGGTCTTCATCGCCTTCATCGCGCACCCGCAGCGCCACATCGATGCCCTCGCCCAGCACATCGACCCGACGATTGAGTAGCAGCATGTCCAGGTGCACCTGCGGATAGGCGCTGAGAAAGTCAGCGATGATCTGCGGCAGGTAGGATTGCGCCAGCGCTACCGGGCTCGACACCCGCAGGCGCCCGCGGGGTTCGCTGGAGAGCGTGGCGACGGCCTCATCGGCCATTTCCGCTTCCAGCAACATGGCCTGGCAGTGACGGAAGTAACGTTCGCCAATATCGGTCAGCGACAGCTTGCGCGTGCTGCGCTGCAGCAGGCGGGCACCCAAGCGGTTTTCCAGTTCGGCGATGCGCCGTGACAGCCGCGATTTGGGGATGCCCAGGAGCCTGCCGGCCGCCGCAAAACCACCGGCTTCGACCACTTTGGCGAAATAAAACAGATCGTTCAGGTCTTGCATGGTTATCATCGTCCTATCAGTGGGACGAACTATCACATTTTCGCTGACTAATAAGCCATTGGTTTCATTGGTAGGCTTTGTCCCACTTGATCGCCAGCCGGCGATTCCTACTTGGGAGAACGCCATGAAACTTCTGCATATCGATTCCAGCATCCTCGGCGACGCATCGGCTTCCCGCCAACTCGGCCACAGCGTGGTAGCGGCCTGGCAGGCCGCCGAGCCGGCTGCCCACGTCAGCTACCGCGACCTGGCCGGCGATGCCCTGAGCCACTTGTCGTCCGCCAGCCTGGTGGCTGCTGGCACACCGGCCGAGCTGCGCGACGCCGCGCAGAAGCACGAAGCCGAACTGGCCGAGTCGACCCTGCAGCAATTTCTCGATGCGGACGCCATCGTGATCGGCGCGCCGATGTACAACTTCACCGTGCCGACCCAATTGAAAGCCTGGATCGACCGTATCGCGATTGCCGGCAAGACCTTCACCTACGACGAGAACGGCCCGAAAGGCCTGGCGGGCGGCAAGAAAGTGGTGATCGTTTCCACCTCCGGTGGCCTGCATGCCGGTCAGCCGACGGGCGTCGCCCACGAGGATTACCTGCTGGTGGTACTCGGCTTCCTCGGCATCACCGACATCGAAATCGTCCGTGCCCACGGCCTGGCCTATGGCGAAGAGCCGCGCGCCAATGCCATCGCCGGCGCGCAGCAGCAGATCAGCGAGCTTTTCGCGGCCGTTTCCGCCTGATCGATTGCCCGGTTGAAAACCAATCCCCGTTTCGACGGGGATTTTTTTGGCGCTGTCCCAATTACCTGTGGCGACACACTGCTCTTGGCCGGGTCGCTCGCCTGCGCTGCTCAGCGTGCACGGTGGCCCCCCGCGTTCGCGAGGATGACGGCGCAAGGCCAGCTTTTGCGCCAACCTCATCAATTCCCGCGAATGCTCGATTCACTGCGTACGGCGAGACAACCACAGGCTGAGCAGCAGGCCCGCCAGCGACAGCAATGCCGCGCTGAGAAAGATCGAGGGGTAGCCGTAGCCCAATGCCACGGCCCCCATCAACGGCCCGGCAATCGCCAGGGCCAGGTCGAAGAACACCGCATAGGCACTCAAGCCAGCGCTACGGCTGGAGGCGGGTACCTGTTTGATCGCTTCAACGCCCAATGCCGGATACACCAACGACAGGCCGAAACCGGCAAGTGCGGCGCCGGTCATCGCCAGGGTTGGGGAGGGCGCCAGCCAGAGCAGCAGCAAGCCGAGGGTTTCAATGCTCATGCAGGTAATGGTGACGCTGTAGCCACCGAAACGGTTGATCGCATCGATGAACAGCAGCCGCGCGGCAATGAAGGCGACGCCGAATGCCGTCAGGCAATACGCCGCGCCCACCCAGCCCTGGCTGAAATAGAACAGGGTGACGAAGGTGGTCAGCGTGCCGTAACCGATGGAGCCTAGCGCCAAGCCAAAGCCGTAAGGGGCAATACGCCCGAGCACGGCGCGAAAGGGCAGGCGTTCGCCGGCCAGGACCGGCACCGAAGGTTTGTTCCAGATAATCAGCAAGCCCAGCGCGGCCAGCAACATCAGCGCCGCGCCCATGCTCCACAGCCCCAGGCCCGCGACCATCACCACCCCGAGCGGGGCGCCGATCGCGATCGCGCCGTAGGCCGCGATGCCGTTCCAGGAAATCACCCGCGCCGTGTGCTCCACGCCGACCCGGCCGATGCCCCAGCTGATGGTGCTCACGCCCATCAACCCCTGGGTCACGCCGAGCAGCAACCGGGCCACCAGCAGAATCACCAGGCTCAACAGCGGCAGGCTCTGCAGCAGCACAGAAATCAGCGTCAGCAGACCGCTGAGGGCGATGCCGAGCAAACCATAAACGATGGCTTTCTTGGTGCCCAGGCTGTCGGCCAGGCGACCGGCCAGCGGGCGGCTCAGCAGCGTGGCGAGGTACTGCGAGCCGATGGTCAGGCCGGCGATGACCGCGCCGTAACCCAACTGGTCATGGACGAAACCCGGCACCACGGCAATGGGAATGCCGATGCAGAGAAAACCCAGAAAGGTGAAAAAAACGATACCCACGATCTGTAGGGTGATCGCCGTCGAGCGGGTTGAGGGGGCTTCGGCAGACATTTCGGTTCTTCGCAGCAGTGCAGGCAGAGTCGTAATCATCGCTGCTGATTGAAGATAAAGGAAGCTAGCTAACGATCTGTTTCGTCGCCCGGCTGGATTGCACGGGCAGGAGAAAGGCGTAGCGGAATGCAAAACGCCCCGTCGGAACGGGGCGTTTTCAGTGACGCGTGCAGGCCTCGATCAGACCAGCACGCCCTGGCTGCGCAGGTAGTCGTCGTAAGTGCCGCTGAAGTCGATCACGCCGCTGGCGGACAGTTCGATGATGCGCGTGGCCAGGGAGGACACGAACTCACGGTCATGGCTGACGAAGACCAGCGTGCCCGGGTAGTTCTCCAGCGCCAGGTTGAGCGCCTCGATGGATTCCATGTCCAGGTGGTTGGTCGGTTCGTCCATGATCAGCACGTTGGGCTTTTGCAGGATCAGCTTGCCGAACAGCATGCGGCCTTGCTCGCCACCGGAAATCACCTTCACCGACTTGAGGATCTCGTCGTTGGAGAACAGCATGCGGCCGAGCGTGCCGCGCACCACCTGCTCGCCACCTTGAGTCCACTGGCCCATCCAGTCGAACAGGTTGCAGTCGTCTTCGAAGTCGTGCGCGTGGTCCTGGGCGTAATAGCCCAGTTCGGCGCTTTCGGTCCACTTCACGGAGCCGGCATCCGGGCTCAGTTCACCGACCAGGGTGCGCAGCAGGGTGGTCTTGCCGATACCGTTGGGGCCGATGATCGCCACGCGTTCGCCGGCTTCGACGGTGAAGCTGAAGTTCTTGAACAGCGTCTTGCCGTCAAAACCCTTGGCCATGTGCTCGACCGTCACGGCCTGGCGGTGCAGCTTCTTGGTCTGCTCGAAGCGAATGAACGGGCTGACGCGGCTGGACGGCTTGACCTCGGCCAGCTGGATCTTGTCGATCTGCTTGGCGCGCGAGGTGGCCTGCTTGGCTTTCGAGGCGTTGGCCGAGAAGCGGCTGACGAAGTTCTGCAGCTCGGAAATCTGCGCTTTCTTCTTGGCGTTGTCGGACAGCAACTGTTCGCGCGACTGGGTGGCGGCGGTCATGTACTCGTCGTAGTTGCCCGGGAACAGACGCAGCTCGCCGTAATCCAGGTCAGCCATGTGGGTGCACACGCTGTTGAGGAAGTGCCGGTCGTGGGAAATGATGATCATGGTGCTGTTGCGCGTGGTCAGCACGTTTTCCAGCCAGCGGATGGTGTTGATATCCAGGTGGTTGGTCGGTTCGTCGAGCAGCAGCACTTCTGGATCGGAGAACAGCGCCTGGGCCAGCAATACGCGCAGCTTCCAACCAGGGGAGACTTCGCTCATCGGGCCGAAATGCTGTTCGATGCCGATACCCAGCCCCAGCAGCAGTTCACCGGCGCGGGATTCGGCGGTGTAGCCGTCCATCTCGGCGAACTCGGTTTCCAGCTCGGCCACGGCCATGCCGTCGTCTTCGCTCATTTCCGGCAGCGAGTAGATGCGGTCGCGCTCGGCCTTGACCTTCCACAGCTCCTCGTGACCCATGATCACGGTGTCGATCACGCTGAACTCTTCGTAGGCGAACTGGTCCTGGCGCAGTTTACCCAGGCGCACGTTCGGCTCCAGCATCACCTGGCCACCGGAGGACTCCAGATCGCCGCCGAGGATCTTCATGAAGGTCGACTTGCCGCAGCCATTAGCCCCGATCAGGCCGTAACGGTTGCCGCCGCCGAACTTGACGGAAACGTTCTCGAACAGGGGTTTGGCCCCGAATTGCATGGTGATATTGGCGGTGGAGATCACGAATCTGGTCCAGGAAGCGAGCGCACGCAGCGCGAAAGGGTCGCGATTGTAGCGGGTTAGCGCGTCGAAGGGCAGTCGGCGGGACAGATGGATGCCGTATCGCCGGCAAAAACAGCCTTATTCGCGGTAAAACACCTGCACCAGGTGAAAGCCGAACTGGCTTTTCACCGGGCCATGCACTTCCCGCAGCGGTTTTTTGAAGATCACCTGATCGATGGCCTTGACCATCTGCCCCGGGCGTACCTCGCCCAGGTCGCCACCGCGTTTGCCGGAGGGGCAGGTCGAGTATTTTTTCGCCAGCACATCGAAGGCTTCGCCCGCGGCGATGCGTTTTTTCAGCGCAGCGGCTTCAGCTTCGGTCTTGACCAGAATGTGGCGGGCCATTGCCTTTGCCATGACGGGCTCCTCATTTTTCACGGGTGCGTATTGTGCCAGTATTTGTTGCGCCATCAGAATGACGCCCATTTCAAAGCTTTCCGATTTGTCAGGGCACTGCCGAATCCGGCCTAACGTATTAAATCCAATCGACGGGAACGCTGCCCCATGGACCTCAATTCGATGCTGAAAATCCTGGCCAGCCAGGATGGTTCCGACCTCTACCTGTCCACCGGGGCGCCACCCT
Source organism: Pseudomonas sp. KH_027 (assembly GCF_057838565.1). Taxonomy (NCBI): domain Bacteria; kingdom Pseudomonadati; phylum Pseudomonadota; class Gammaproteobacteria; order Pseudomonadales; family Pseudomonadaceae; genus Pseudomonas; species Pseudomonas sp. KH_027. Next base: position 2,534,114 of record NZ_CM174470.1, on the reverse strand, counting down.
GCGCCAAGTTCAACGGCGTGCTCAAACCGCTCAGCGCCGAGCCGCTCAAGGCGGGAGAAGTGGCGGAGATCGCCGACTCGATCATGGATTCGGCGCAAAAGGTCGAATTCGAGCGCGAACTGGAGATGAACCTGGCCATCTCGCTGGCCGGTATCGGCCGTTTTCGCATCAATATCTTCAAGCAGCGCAACGAAGTGTCCATCGTCGCGCGCAACATCAAGCTGGATATTCCCAAGTTCGAAGACCTCAAGCTACCGGAAGTGCTGCTCAAGACCGTGATGGAAAAACGCGGGCTGGTGCTGTTCGTCGGTGGCACCGGCTCGGGCAAATCCACCTCCCTGGCGGCGCTGATCGACTACCGCAACCGTAACAGCGGCGGGCATATCATCACCATCGAAGACCCGGTCGAGTACGTGCACCGGCACAAGAAGTCGATCATCAACCAGCGCGAAGTCGGCGTGGATACCCGCAGCTTTCATGCCGCGCTGAAGAACACCCTGCGCCAGGCGCCGGATGTGATCCTGATCGGCGAGATTCGCGACCGCGAGACCATGGAGCATGCCCTGGCATTTGCCGACACCGGCCACCTGGCGATTTCGACCCTGCACGCCAACAACGCCAACCAGGCGCTGGATCGGATCATCAACTTTTTCCCTGAGGAACGCCGCCCGCAGCTATTGAACGACCTGGGCAACAACCTCAAGGCCTTCGTCTCCCAGCGCCTGGTCAAGACCGTCGACGGCAAGCGCCGCGCAGCGGTGGAAGTGCTGCTCGGCACGCCGACCATCCGTGACCTGATCAAGCGCAGCGATTTTGGCGATATCAAGGAGATCATGGAAAAATCCAGGAACCTCGGCATGCAGACCTTCGACCAGGCGCTGATCGAGCTGGTCAACGAAGGCGTGATCGACGAAGAAGAAGCGGTGAAAAACGCCGATTCGGCGAACAACGTGCGGCTAAAACTCAAGCTCTACCGCGAAGCCCCAGTAGCCCCGGCAGCCCCAGCACCCGCCGTCGTTGCCGCACCGGCCAAGGCTGCCGATATCGGCGATTGGGGGATGGAGCTGAAGCTGGAAGAAATCGAAGCCCCGGCCCCTCCAGAAGACCCAGGCCGCCAAGGCATCTGACTTTAGTGAGCGTTCCTGCGCTTCGCCGTGGGAACGCAGCCCAGGATGCGTCGCGTCCGCTTTCGCCTGAACGCCAACCATCGGCCTGAGCCAGGCTGTATGGGGCAAACAACGTTGCGCTGTGCTTACCGTTCAGCGCTGGAAGCGCATAGATTTATCCCAGGCAGCTGTTGATCGAACTGCAATTGCGGGGGTAAACGATGCGCGTTGCCGTACTGACATTCGAAGGCTTCAACGAGCTGGACTCCTCTGTCGCCGCCGGTGTGCTCAACCGCATGCGCGGCCAGGGCTGGGACGCGTAAATCACCTGCCCGCAACCCTTGGTGACCTCCATGAACGGTGTGCGGGTGCATGCCCAGCAGCCGCTGGAATATGCCAACGACGCCGATGTGGCGTTGCTCGGCAGTGGCATCCAGACCCGTGAGATCGCTCAGGACCTTACAATTCTTGGGCGGTATCCATCCGGTGCCGGTTAGCGGCGAACACTATTCATAGTGCGTCCATAAGCGTAAGACTTTTACCAGATGCGCCTGCTCAAGGACCCGGTATATAAGGCGGTGCTGAATGTTGATACGACGCGAGTATGCCCCCGCGAGATCGCCAATGAGTTTTTCGTAAGGTGGGAGATTTTGTAAAGGATTGGTCTCGATGAGTTTTAGTAGTTCTTTTGCTTTTTCTTTGAGGCCAGAGAGTGCGAGTTTCTGAGCATCCGTCTGTGCCTGCTCGGTGTAGCTAATTTTCCAAATCACCAATCCAGTTCTTTTAAACAAGCTTCGGCAGGTTCTTCCATGCCTTGCTTGATTGACTCACGCATGCCTGGGACAGAGAGGAGATAGAGCGTTTCTTGGATCGCATCCCAATCCTCAGACGAAAGCAACACCGCATTACCACTTTTCCCTGAAATAACAATGGGTTGGTGGGACTCTGTGGTTTGATCGATAAGTCGGTAGAGATTGGCGCGAGCCTCGCTGGCAGTGAGGGTTTGCATGATGGAGGTACCGAGTCGGATGTAGATGTTGATAGCGTACTATTTTGCGTACGCTGCGACAGGCTTTGGTCGCTAACGTTCAGGTTAAGGGGCCGCGGTAGGCGGTCCCGGTGAGCGGAGCGAACGACTTGAACCGCTAGTTATACACAAGGTATCCGAATGTCACTATGGCAACCAACGAAAAGAAAAGTCATTACTACTGTAATATTTATTGCCATGCTGTTCTTATATTCTGGAATCAATACTGCCAGTAAAAAACTATACAACTCGGAGTTGTCCGAAATCCTCACTGGTACTGAATATAGAAAAAACATGAATGAATTCGCTCTACAGAGCGCCAAGGCGACAACAAAAGCCAGCTTAAATATTTCAGTCGAAGCATTAAGTTGTGCAGAATACCTTTTTTACGTAAAAATCACATTCGACTTATTAATCGCCATTGCGCTCTCATATCTTGGCGCATGTTTTGTCCACTCGCCAAACAAGCAGGTAAAGGTACCTGAATTCAACACATAAGTGCAACGCTCACCCCTGCATAAACTTCGTACGGCGTCTTCCAGCCCAGGCGTTTTCGCGGGCGTAAATTGATCTTCGTTACCACGCGACTGACCGCCTCGACGGTCAGCTTGCTGAAGTCGCCGCCCTTGGGAAAATACTGCCGGAGCAGGCCGTTGGTATTTTCATTAGTGCCTCGCTGCCAGGATGAATAGGGTTCTGCAAAAAAGACTTGGCACTGGCTCCGATGCGCAATGCGTTCATGCCCGGCAAACTCCTTCCCGTTATCCAGCGTCAGCGTGTGAACAGCATGCCCCTTGAGCAACAGATTGATCGCCCGCGTTACCTGCCGGCGCGTCCTGCGCTTGACCGGATAGGCGCTCAGGTAGCCGCTTTTACGATCAACCAGCGTGACCAGATTGCCGCCTACGCCATGCACCGTGTCACCCTCCCAATCACCTAGACGCTCGCGGGCTTCGACCTCAGCAGGGCGCTCGGTTATCGATACGCGATTACGCAACTGTCCGCGCCGGTCGTGGCTTCCGTAGCGTTTTCGGTACAGCTTCCTGCGGTGCCGCAAATACTTGTATAACTCGCCACCTGCGTGTTTGTCGGTGGCGATAAACCGATAAATCCACTCGTGACTGACCGCGCGCTCCGGCTGCTCTTGCTTCAGGCGCTGAGCAATCTGCTCCGGGCTCATACCGTGTTTTAGCCAGAGCGGCAGATAATGGCTGAACCACGTTAATGGCTTGCAGTGCTTGCGCGCCTGCGCTCGACGGGCATCACTTTCATGGGTCGCAGCAACCGCTTTGTAGGTCTTCTGGGAGCTGTTGCGGCGAACCTCACGACTTATCGTCGAGGGATGTACGCCAACCTGTTTCGCGATGCTTGCCTGGCTTTTTCCGGCGCTCAGACCGGCCTCAATCTGGTAACGTTGGCCCTGAGTTAGCTGCCGGTAATGCGTAGTCATCTGCGCTTGAATCCTTCGGTGTGAGAGCCTGGATTCTACCGGTGGCTGACTCTCTGCCTATCGTTTCAAACGTTGCACTTATTCTATGAATTCAGGGTATAACAAGCGGTTCAAGTCGCTCGCTTCGCAAGCTGGGACCGCGTACCGCGGCCCCTTAACCTAAACGTTATAGATTACACGCGAGATGACTATCTGTTGCTTTTACAAGGCCGCGAACAAAGCGAATTACTTTTTCTAGATCTTCGCGTTTAACTAAATGCGGCGTTGGCGCGCCAAAATTAATTGGCTTTGAGCGATGCACAGCTTCACCGCGCTTTGATATCCATAAATTAAGTGACTTTTTCGCAGTGTCTGGATCTGTATTTTCCCAACTCCAGCCAGCAGTGACATCAACCCCAAGGTACTCAAGAAATATTCTTTTTGTATTTTCCGCGTTCGGAGTATTGAAACGCTTCATTTCATCGTTGAGTTTTTTTGTGATGAAGTCGCCTAAAAAACTTCCTGAGACAGCAGATATTCGAGCATTTGTACCTTCAATTACTCGGTCCTCAACGTATGTTTCCCACGCTGTAAGTGCCATAACAAGGCCCGCTCTTTTAAGAACCTCTGCACTTTCTGGTGGTGGGTTCGCATTTATTGCATTGAAGTGCGCCAAGAGTTCTTCAGCGTCTTTGATTGCATATTCGAACGAGGTTTTGGCACGCGACATGTTGAACTCTCTAACGATTAAGCTCAGGGCCGGCGGAACGCCGTCCCGGCGAATGAAATGAGCGATTTCAGCGACTTGTTATGCGCGACCGCACAGAATGCCGTAACAGCCATTATATAGAGCTACCTTGGCGCTTAAGATACATATATCAGCTTTCGGAAGAAATGGTTGAGTCTTGACTGGATTCAGTAGCTAGCTTCAATCGGTCAGCTTTACTAATGTATTTAGACTTACTTTTTGGTGCCAGTTTGGCACTGGCTTTTTTGGCGTGAGCCTTTAATAATTGATTTATTTTTTTACGCCGATTCATGCTTTTCTACTCAGTTTGTATATTCTTGAATAATATTAGCTTAAAATATTTAGCCAGTTCCTGCAGCGCGCTCTTAGCGCATAACTATAATTATGCGACATGCCTACATCTGGCCACTGTTTCCATATCTAGGAACAAGTGTCCAAATGTAGGCATCGCGTTTCCATATCTGACCATCATCGTTTGACGATCCGTTCGCTCAAGCCCAGTTTGATAGCGTCGCCATGGCGTATCAGCCAGACCTGTTTTTCCGGGTTCCACTGTCCGCCCGTGCGTTTAACCAGACGCTGCAAGTCCGTCTCATGCCTGAGGATGCGCAAGGCGGCGGGTTGGCGGTTCTGGTAGAGGCGTTCGGCAGTGTAGTTCACACCTTTGGCGGGGGCCGCCTTGCGCTCGATGATGAGCCCGACCGTGGTGTAGCTGCTCTGCTGTTCGGCGTCGAGGCGGTAACGGACGGCCACCAGGTTGTCGCCGTAGATAGCGACAAAACGCTTGGTGCCGTTCTTGCCTGGCTTGAGGGTTTTCACAACGTCCATTGGGTCACCCGAGGGAGTGCGTCCTTGCTCCAGTGCAGTCTGCATACGGGCCGCATTGGGTTCAACCCTTTCTTTTGTGGGAGCCTGCTCTTGCAGTACGCCAAGAGGGCTGCACGCAGGCCGCCCCGTTGGCTTCAGTCCTTGAGTTCGGGTAGATCGCGGAACAGTTCCAGCGCCTGTGGGTTGGCCAGGGCATCGGTGTTTTTCACCGGTTGGCCGTGTACCACATTGCGCACCGCCAGTTCGACGATCTTGCCGCTGATGGTGCGCGGGATATCGGCGACGGCAATGATCTTCGCCGGCACATGGCGGGTGCTGGTGTTGGCGCGTATCACCTGGCGGATCTGCGCTTCCAGGATCTTGTCCAGCACAACGCCTTCGCGCAGGCGCACGAACAGCACCACGCGCACATCGTTGTGCCAGTCCTGGCCGATGGCGATGGATTCCAGCACCTCTTCGACCTTTTCCACCTGGCGGTAGATCTCGGCCGTGCCGATGCGCACGCCGCCGGGGTTGAGCACGGCGTCCGAGCGGCCGTGGATGACTAGGCCGCCGTGTTCGGTTTCCTCGGCATAATCGCCGTGGGCCCAGACGCCGGGGAAGGTCTCGAAGTAGGCGGCCTTGAACTTCTCGCCCTGCGGGTCGTTCCAGAAGCCCACCGGCATCGAGGGGAAGTGTTTGCTGCAGACCAATTCGCCTTTCTCGCCTTTGACGGGCTTGCCGTCGTCATTCCAGACCTCGACGGCCATGCCCAGCCCCTTGCACTGCAATTCGCCCCGGTGCACCGGCAGCACCGGATTGCCGAGGGCGAAGCAGGAGACGATGTCGGTGCCACCGGAGATCGACGACAGGCACAGGTCCGCCTTGATCTCGCGGTAGACGTACTCGAAGCTCTCGTGGGACAGCGGCGAGCCGGTGGAGAGGATGGTTTTCAGGCGTTCCAGCTTGTGCGTGCGGCCCGGTGTGGCACCGGCCTTTTCCAGCGCGGCGAGGTATTTGGCGCTGGTGCCGAAGATGCTGATGTTTTCCGCATCGATCAGGTCAATCAGGCGTTCCGGGCCGGGGTGGAACGGCGAGCCGTCGAACAGCACCAGGGTGGCGCCCCGGGCCAGGCCGGAAACCAGCCAGTTCCACATCATCCAGCCGCAGGTGGTGTAGTAGAACAGCGTGTCATCGGCACCCAGGTCGGTGTGCAGGCCGAGTTCCTTGACGTGTTGCAGCAGCACACCGCCGGTGCCGTGAACGATGCACTTGGGCACGCCGGTGGTGCCGCTGGAGTAGAGGATGTACAGCGGGTGGTCGAAGCCTACCGGGGTGAATTCGGGCTCGCCGCCGGCCTGGTAGAAGTCGGCCCAGAGCGCGACCTTGGCGGGCGTGTGGAAATCACCGGACTTGGCTTCGGTGCGCGAGTAGGGCACCACCACCAACTGCTTGAGCGAGGGCAGTTGTTCAAGGATTTCATTGAGCTTGCCCGTGAGGTCGAGGTTCTTGCCGGCGTAGCGGTAACCGGCCGCGGCGATCAGCACGGTCGGCTCGATCTGGCCGAAACGGTCGATCACGCCCTGGGTGCCGAAGTCCGGCGAGCAGGATGACCAGGTCGCGCCGAGGCTGCTGGTGGCGAGCATGCCGACCAGCGTCTGCCAGGTGTTCGGCATAAAGGCCGCAACCCGGTCGCCGATTCCGACGCCGGCCTCGCGCAGGCTCTTTTGCAGGCCGGCGACATGGGCGGCCAGTTCGGCGTGGCTCAGTGCCTCACGCGAGCCGTCTTCGCCAATCGCGACCAGCGCGGTGTGCGAGTCGCGACGGCGCAGCAGGTGTTCGGCGAAGTTCAGCCTGGCGCCGGGGAACCACTGTGCGCTGGGCATGGCCGGGCCTTCTTCGAGCACGGCATGCGGCGGGCTGCTGAAACGGATCTCGAAGAATGTGACGATGGCCTGCCAGAAGGCTTCGCGTTGTTCCACGCTCCAGGCATGCAGCGCCGGGTAGTCGGCCAGGTGCAGACCTTGGCGCTGGTTGACGAAGCGGCGGAACGCATCCATCCGGGTGGCGGCGATGCGTTCGGCGGAGGGCGTCCAAAGTGCTCGGGTCATGGCGGAATCCTGAAGCCTTCTTGGGTTGTGCTTAGCGTAAAGGCCAATCTACCCCTGGCCTTTACGTCTGGCGACCAGTTCTAGCCCTGGAGCGTCACTGCGCGAGCCAGCCGCCATCGACGTTCCAGGCTGCGCCGCGAATCTGGCTGGCGGCATCGCTGCAGAGGAACAGGGTCAGCTCGCCGAGCTGAGCGGGCGTGACGAATTCCAGCGAGGGTTGTTTTTCCGCCAGCAGCTCGCGGCGTGCGCGGTCAAAGTCGCCATCGGCCTGGGCGCGCTGGTCGATCTGTTGTTGCACCAGAGGCGTCAGCACCCAGCCCGGGCAGATGGCGTTGCAGGTGATGTCGGTGGTGGCGGTTTCCAGCCCCACCACCTTGGTCAGCCCGATCACACCGTGTTTGGCGGCGACATAGGCGGCTTTGTTCAGCGAACCGACCAGGCCATGTACCGAAGCGATATTGACGATCCGGCCCCAGCCGCGTGTTCGCATGCCCGGCAGCGTCAGGCGGGTGGTATGGAAAACCGAGGACAGGTTGATGGCGATGATCGAGTCCCAGCGCTCCACCGGGAACTCCTCCACGGGCGCCACATGCTGGATGCCGGCGTTGTTGACCAGGATGTCGATGCCGCCGAAGTCGCGTTCGGCATAGGCGATCATGTCCGCGATCTGCTCCGCGCTGGACACATCCGCCGGGTGATGGCCGACCTTGCCGCCATGTTTGGCGACCTCGGCAATCGCCGCCGAAGCGTCGCCGAAACCATTGAGCACCAGATTGGCGCCGGCCTTGGCCAGGCTCAGCGCAATGCCCAGGCCGATGCCGCTGGTGGAGCCGGTGACCAGTGCGGTTTTGCCTTTAAGACTCATGGGGATTCTCCTTGTCGGCCCGGATAGTACCCGGGCCATGCAGCTAAAACGATCAGAGTTAAACGATACCGGTGGCGTAGAAAGTGCCGATCACCACGAACACGGCAAGCGTCTTGATCAGGGTGATGCCGAAGATATCCTTGTAGGCCTCGCGGTGGGTCAGGCCGGTCACCGCCAGCAGGGTGATCACCGCGCCGTTGTGCGGCAACGTGTCCATGCCGCCGCTGGCCATGGCGGCCACGCGGTGCAGCACTTCCATCGGGATATTGGCCGCATTGGCGGCGCTGATGAAGGTCTCGGACATGGCCGCCAGGGCGATGCTCATGCCGCCCGAAGCGGAGCCGGTGATCCCGGCCAGCAAGGTGACGGTCACCGCTTCGTTGACTAGCGGGTTGGGGATGCTTTTGAGTGCATCGGACAGCACCAGGAAACCGGGGAGGGAGGCGATCACCGCACCGAAACCGTACTCCGAGGCCGTGTTCATCGCCGCCAGCAGTGCGCCACCGACGGCCGTTCGAGTGCCTTCGGCAAGCTTGCTGCGAATAGCGGAATAGCCGCACACCAGCACCAACAGGATGCCCAGCAGCAGCGCCGCCTGCACCGCCCAGATACCGGTGAGCTTGGTCACTTCGAGCTGGATGGGCGCGGCCATGCCGGCCAGTTGCAGGCTGTGGGTCTTACCGTACAGGCCTGGTATCCAGTGGGTGAACAGCAGGTTCGATACGCCGACCAGGACCAGTGGCGTTACCGCCAGCCAGGGGCTGGGCAGCTTGATATCGTCGGCGGTTTCCGGCTCGTTGCGCAGGGCACTGCCATAGCCTTCGCCCGCACGCTGGGCTTTGCCCAGCTGACGGCGCAGGTAAAGCATGCCGACGCTGAACACGAACAGGCTGCCGATCAGGCCCAGCCAGGGCGCGGCCCAGGCGTTGGTGCTGAAGAAAGTGGTGGGGATGATGTTCTGGATCTGCGGCGTGCCGGGCAGTGCGTCCATGGTGAAGGAGAACGCGCCCAGGGCGATGGTCGCCGGGATCAACCGTTTGGGGATGTCGCTCTGGCGGAACATCTCGGCGGCGAAGGGGTAGACCGCGAACACCACCACGAACAGCGAAACGCCACCGTAGGTCAGCAGGGCGCAGACCAGCACGATCACCAGCATCGCCTGGCGCGTGCCGAACAGGCGGATCGCCGCGGCGACGATCGAGCGGGAGAAGCCGGACAGCTCGATCAGCTTGCCGAACACCGCACCGAGCAGGAAAACCGGAAAGTAGAGTTTGATGAAGCCGACCATTTTCTCCATGAACACCCCGGTGAATGCGGGGGCGACGGCGGAGGGGTCGGTGAGCAGAACGGCGCCGAGGGCGGCGATCGGGGCGAACAGAATGACGCTGTAGCCGCGGTAGGCGGCGAGCATCAGCAGAGCGAGTGCTGCGAGGGCAATGAGCACACTCATCGAGGTATCTCCTGGTACGGTGCCGTTGGCGAATCAGGGCGCAGCCACTGAGTTCGCCCAACGGACACAAGTCTTGTTGTTATGGGGTGTGGTGTCGAGTGTGGCCGACTACCACAGCGGTACCACGTAGCTGAGGATCAGGCGATTCTCGTCCAGGTCGTTGCCAAAGTTGCTGGAGCGCACCGTGGCGTTACGCCATTTCACTCCTAGGTTTTGCAACGGGCCGCTTTGGAATACGTAGGCGATGTCGGTGTCGCGCTCCCATTCCTGGCCTTGCGCTTTGCCGGCGCCGAGATCGATTTCGTCGCCGCTGAGGTAGCGGGTCATGAAGGTCAGGCCAGGGACGCCGACGCTGGCGAAGTTGAAGTCATAGCGGGCCTGCCAGGATTTCTCGTCCTTGTTGGCGAAGTCGCCGATCTGCACGAAGTTGACCAGGAATGCGTCGGTGCCGTTGATATAGGCGAAGCCGGTGTCGCCGCTCATCTGCTGGTAGCCGAGACCGAAGGCGTGGCCGCCGAGGCCGTAGGTGAACATGGCGCCCAGCGCTTTGTTGTCGACGTTGCTGCTGCCGTCAGCGTTGGAGCGGGCGACGCGCAGGTCACTCTTCAGCGATTGTTTGTCGCCGAGCGGCAGGCTGTGTACCAGGTTGACGATGTGTTGGGAGTAGAACTCATCGAGCTTGCCGTAGTTGTAGCTGCTGCTCAGGGTGTCGCTCCACTTGTAGCTGAGACCGGCGAAGTTGAATTCATCGGAGCTGGTGCCGCTGCGCACCCGGATGTTCTTCGCGCCGTTGCCGGTGATGGTCATGTCTTCGCTGTCGGAGGAGTCGCGCTGGCTGACCTGCTTGAGCTGACCGGCATCGAAGGTCAGGCCGGCGAACTCGGCAGCGTTCAGGTGGCCACCCTGGAAGGTCTGCGGCAGCAGGCGCGAGTCGTTGGCCAACACGGTGGGCAGCTTGGGCAGCAGGGTGCCAAGCTTGAGCACGCTGTTGGAGGCGCGCAGCTTGGCGGTCAGGCCCAGTTCGCCGTAGTCGTCCTGGGCGCGCTTGGGGGCTTCGCGGTCGCGTGGCAGCAAGCCGGAGCCGGCACGGTCAGGGCTGGAGTCGAGCTTGAGGCCGAGCAGGCCGATGGCGTCGACGCCAACGCCAATGGAGCCTTCGCTGTAGCCCGACTCGTAGCGCAGCAGAAAGCCTTGCGCCCATTCCTCTTGCTTGGATTGGCTGGCGCTGTCCTGACGAAAATCGCGGTTGAAATAGAAGTTACGCAGTTCCAGGTTGGCTTTGCTGTCTGCGATGAACTCGGCATACGCCTGGTTCGACAGGCTGAGGCTGGCACCGAGCGCGGCGAGGGCTGCGGCTCGGCTGAGCGGGGTCTTGCTCATGGGTATCTCCTGGCACGGCTACGTGGCGAATAAAGACGGTGCCGGAGCGTCCCAGGGAGCGAATTCGCACAACGTGCAGCGGTATTGTTTTTATGTCGGCTGCGGTCTGGCCGCCAGCTCCCGATAGCCAGTTTTGTGCCAAGTGATTAAGCTATTGAATTTAAATGATATATTTCTTTGCGCGGGCTGCTTTTCTATGGTCGTGTCTCTTTTTTGAGACAAAAGTCTGCGCCGATCCTGGCCGGAGCCCGAACTTTATTCGATTCAGGTTGTTTTCTATGAATTGAGACGTTGTCTCTATTTCAGGACGAGATGCCCAGCGCGGCCATCTTCTTGTACAAGGTCGAACGGCCCAGACCCAGCTGCCGTGCGGCCTCGTTTACATTGCCGGCGCTGCTGGCAAGGGCCTGGCCGATCAGTTGCCGTTCGAAATTTTCCCGCGCACCATGGAAATCCATGCTGAGCGCGGCTGCGTCCGGCGAGTGACGCTGGCCGGGGGCAGCCTTTACAGCAGGCAGCAGGGTGCCAATGGCTGCCTGTAGCGCTGGCGCACTGATCACCGCAGCGTCGCTGTGCAGCGCCGCGCGCTCCAACACGTTGCGCAGTTCGCGGATATTGCCCGGCCAGTTGTGCCGGGCGAGCAGGGGCAGGGCTTCGGCCGCCAGCTCGTGGTGGCTGTGGCCTTCGCTGAGCAGCAGTTCGTCGAGGATGGCTTCGCACAGGGCGGGCAGATCGTCGAGGCGCTCGCGCAGCGGCGGTACGCGGATCGGCAAGACGTTCAGGCGGTAGAACAGGTCGGCGCGGAAGGTGCCGCGCTGCACGGCAGCTTCGAGGTCGGTCGAAGTCGCGGCGATCAGCCGTATATCACTGCGGATCACCTCGTTGGAGCCGACCGGCTCGAACTCTTTTTCCTGCAGCACGCGCAGCAGTTTGCTCTGCAGTTGCAGGGGCATATCGCCGATTTCATCGAGGAACAGCGTGCCGCCCTGGGCGATCTGCAATTTACCCGGTCGGCCCTTGCGGTCGGCACCGGTGAAGGCCCCCGGCGCGGTGCCGAAGAACTCGGCTTCCAGCAGGGTCTCGGGAATCGCGGCGGCGTTGACGCTGACAAAGGCCTTGTGCGCCCGTGGCGAGGTGCTGTGGATGGCATGGGCCAGCAGTTCCTTGCCGGTGCCGGTTTCGCCGAGCAGCAGCACCGGTGAGTCGGTGCTGGCGCTGCGCCGGGCCCGGCGTTTGACTTCCAGGCTCGGTGCGCTGGTGCCGATGAAATGGGCGAAGCTGTACTTGGCCTGGCGCGCCTGCAGCAGTGAGCGGGTCGAAGCCAGCTCCTCCTGCATGCTCAGGTAGCGCGTCAGCAGGGGAGTGAGCGAACGCAGTTCGTCGAACAGGGCAAAACCGATGGCGCCGATTATGCTGCCGGCATCGTCGTGGATCGGCAGGCGCATCACCACCAGCGGATCGTTCGGCATGTCGAGCATATCCAGCAAGATCGGCTGGCCGGTGCTGACCACCTCACGCAGCAGGCTGCCGGGGATTACGCTCTCGCAGGCCTGGCCGATCGCCGCTTCGGCATTCGGCAGACCAAAGCGCCGCGCGTAGCGTTCGTTCATCCAGACGATCCGCGCTTCGCGGTCGACGATCACCGTGCCTTCGCTGGACTGCTCGACGATTTCGAACAGCGAACGGATCGCCAGCAGGCGTATGCGCTGGTAATCCTTGAGGCTTTCGATGTCGTTCATAGCGTTTCCCGATTCGTAACCCGGCTGTAATCCGCAGACCTGGGGTGGGCCGGACGCGGAGCGTCCAAGGAGGCATTCCCACGCGGAGCCCGGGAACGATCGGCCCGTAGTCTATCCGGCTTATGCCAGACGCGCCCTGGCCACCCGCGAGCCGTTGTCGCGGCCGAGCACGGCGCAGATGCCCTGGCCGGCAGCGATCAGTTTGTCCAGGTCGATGCCGGTTTCGATCCCCAGGCCATTGAGCATGTACAGCACGTCTTCGCTGGCGACGTTACCGGTGGCGCCTTTGGCGTAGGGGCAGCCGCCGAGGCCGGCGACCGAGCTGTCGAACACATTGATGCCTTCCAGCAGGCTGGCGTAGATATTTGCCAGGGCCTGGCCGTAGGTGTCGTGGAAGTGCCCGGCGAGCTTCTGCCGTGGCACTTCGCGGCCGACCACCTCGAACAACCGGCGTGTGGCGCCTGGTGTGCCGGTGCCGAGGGTGTCGCCCAGGGACACTTCGTAGCAGCCCATGGCGTACAGTTGCCTGGCGACGGCGGCGACCTGCTCGGGCGCCACCTCGCCTTCATAAGGGCAGCCGAGCACACAGGATACATAGCCGCGCACCGTGATGCCGTGCTGGCTGGCCAGCTGCATCACCGGCTGGAAACGCTCCAGGCTCTCGCTGATGGAGCAGTTGATGTTCTTCTGCGAAAACGCTTCGGAGGCGGCAGCAAATACCGCGACTTCTTTAACCCCGGCCTCGATGGCCGCTTCCAGGCCTTTGAGATTGGGCGTTAGCGCACCATAGGTGACGCCGGCCTTGCGCTGGATTTGCGCGAACACCTCGGCGGAGCCAGCCATTTGCGGTACCCATTTGGGCGAGACAAAACTGCCCACCTCGATATAGCCAAGGCCAGCCTCCGCCAGCTGGTTTACCAACTGAACTTTGGCCTCGACGCTGATGGCCTGTTTCTCGTTTTGCAAACCATCCCGTGGGCCGACTTCGACCAGGCGGACCTGTTGAGGCAGGGGCATAGGGTTCTCCTGAAACGCTTGAATAAATTCACCACCGTTCTGTAGGAGCGGCTTTAGCCGCGATGGTGTTGATCGCCCGCATCGCGGCTGAAGCCGCTCCTAAGAAGAGCAGGGGGGTTACTCCAATTCCACCAGCACGCTGCCTTCGCTGACCATTTCACCTTCGGCACAATACAACGCCTTGACGCTGCCGGCGTGGGGCGCGCGGATGCTGTGCTCCATCTTCATCGCTTCCAGTATGACCAGCGCGGTACCGGCTTCGACAGCCTGACCGGCCTCGACCAGAACCCGCACGATACTGCCGTTCATGGGCGCGGTCAGCCCGCCATGTTGGTGATGGCTGGCTTCGACCGCGGCGATCGGGTCGAAGTATTCAACCGTGCGCAGTTCACCTTGCCACTCCAGGTACAGCAGCGGGCCCCGGCGGATCGCCAGGTGCTGGCTGCGGGTGCCGTTAAGCTCGACCACCAGGCGTTCGCCCTGCAGTTGAACGGCGCGGCTGGTACCGCGCAGCCGCACGCGCTGCTGCTCATCGGCGCAGGCCAGGTGCAAGTCGGTTTCCGTCGGCAAACCGGCGCGCCAACCGCTGGAAGCGGCCCAGGGGGAATGCGGGTCATCCGTGCGCTGGCGGGCTGGCTCGCTGAGGGCGAAGGCCTGCGCGGCCAGTTGCCAGAATGCATCGGGCAGGCTGCTGGCAGGTGGCAGCAACTGCTCCTGGTAGCGCGGGATGAAGCCGGTATCCAGCTCGGCGGCGGCGAACGCCGGGTGGGCGATTACGCGCCGCAGGAACGCCAGGTTGGTCTTCACCCCGCCAACGGCGGTTGCATCGAGCATGGCCAGCAGGCGCAGGCGGGCTTCCTCGCGGTTCTCGCCCCAGGCGATCAGTTTGCCGAGCATCGGGTCATAGAACGGCGACACCGTATCGCCCTCGGCGACACCGCTGTCGACCCGGCGGCCGGGGCCGGCCGGCGATTCGCGGTAGAGCGCGAGGGTGCCGGTCGCGGGCAGGAAATCCTGCTGCGGGTCTTCGGCATACAGGCGCACTTCGATGGCATGGCCGATCAGCGGCACCTGGTCCTGGCTGATTGGCAGCGGTTCGCCACGGGCCACGCGGATCTGCCAGGCGACCAGATCGAGGCCGGTAATCGCCTCGGTGACCGGGTGCTCGACCTGCAGGCGGGTGTTCATCTCCATGAAGAAGAAGTCGCCGCGCGCGTCCAGCAGGAACTCCACGGTGCCGGCGCCGACATAGCCGATGGCCTGGGCGGCCTTCACGGCGGCCTCGCCCATGGCGCGGCGCAGTTCGGGCGTCAGGCCCGGCGCGGGTGCTTCCTCGACCACTTTCTGGTGGCGACGCTGGATCGAGCAGTCGCGTTCGTTGAGGTACAGGCAGTGGCCGTGCTGGTCGGCGAATACCTGGATTTCCACGTGACGCGGTTTCAATACGTACTTTTCCACCAGCATCTGCGCGTTGCCGAATGACGACTGCGCTTCCCGCTGGGCGGAAGCCAGCGCCTCGGCCAGTTCGGCTTCGCGCTCGACCACCTTCATGCCTTTGCCGCCACCACCGGCGGTGGCCTTGAGCAAGACCGGGTAGCCGATGCGTTCGGCGGCGGCGCGGAAGGTTTCCACGTCCTGGGCCGCGCCGTGGTAACCCGGTACCAGGGGTACGCCGGCGGTTTCCATCAGCGCCTTGGCGGCGGACTTGCTGCCCATGGCGTCGATGGCGCTGGCCGGCGGGCCGAGGAACAGCAGGCCGGCGTTTTCGATGGCGCGGGCGAAGCCAGCGTTCTCCGAGAGAAAGCCGTAGCCCGGGTGAATCGCCTGGGCGCCGGTGGCCTGTGCGGCGGCGATCAGTTTATCCACCAGCAGGTAGCTGTCCGCCGGTTTGGCGCCACCCAGGTCGACCGCGATATCCGCTTCGCGCACATGGCGGGCATCGCGGTCGATGGCACTGTGGACGGCCACGGTGGTGATGCCCAGGGCTTTGGCGGTGCGCATTACCCGACAGGCGATCTCGCCGCGGTTGGCAATCAATAAGGTGCTGATCATTGGTCGGGCTCCTGCCAGGCGGGTTTACGCTTGTCGAGAAAGGCGCGCAGGCCTTCTTGCCCCTCGGGGCTGACGCGGATGCGGGCGATGGCGTTTTCGGTATAACGGCGCAATGCCGGCGACAGCACGCCGGAGCCGACTTCCTGCAGCAAGGCTTTGCTGGCCTGCATGGCTTTCGGGCTGTTGAGCAGCAGGTTGGCGACCCAGCCGGCCAGGGCCGGTTCCAGCTCCGCCGGCGCGTAGCACTCGGCGAGCAGGCCCAGTTGTAGGGCGCGCTCGCCATTGAAACGCTCGGCGGTCAGCGCATAACGCCGCGTCGCACGTTCGCCAATCGCCTGCACGACGAAGGGGCTGATCACCGCCGGGGCCAGGCCGATGCGCACTTCGGAGAGGCAGAACTGCGCATCGCTGGCACCGATCGCCATGTCGCAGCAGCTGATCAGCCCCAGCGCGCCGCCAAAAGCGGCGCCATGCACCACGGCCAGGGTTGGCAGCTTGAGGTGGTAGAGGTTGTGCATCAGCTCGGCCAGTTCGCGCGAGTCATTCAGGTTGGCGTTGTAGTCGAGGGTCGCCGAGTGCTGCATCCAGGCCAGGTCGGCACCGGCGCAAAAGTTCCGGCCGCGCCCGCGCAGCAGCAGGAAACGCAAGCTGGTGTTGGCCTGCACGGCATCCAGGGCGAGGATCAGCTCGCGGATCATCTCGGCGTTGAAAGCGTTGTTCTTCTCCGGGCGATTGAGCCACAGGGTCGCGACGCTGTTGTCGTCGATTTCCAGCTGGAGAGTGTTGAAGTCGGTCATGGTCATTCCTGTCGCTTGCGCTGTTTGTGGGAGTGGCTTGAGCCGCGAAGCCGTGCTTGCGGTCATCGCGGCTCAAGCCGCTCCTACAGGTCTGTCTGGCGGTTTACATGCGGAACACGCCGAAGTTGGTCGGCTCGATCGGCGCGCTGAGCGACGCGGAAAGCGCCAGCGCCAGCACCTCGCGGGTTTGCGCCGGGTCGATCACGCCGTCATCCCAGAGCCGTGCGCTGGAGTAATAGGGGTGGCCCTGATGTTCGTACTGTTCGAGGATCGGTTGCTTGATCTTCGCTTCGTCTTCGTTGCTGAGGCTGTGCCCGCTGCGTTCGGCCTGTTCGCGTTTGACCTGTGCCAGCACACCGGCGGCCTGTTCGCCGCCCATCACGCCAATCCGTGCGTTCGGCCACATCCACAGGAAGCGCGGGTCGTAGGCGCGGCCGCACATGCCGTAGTTACCGGCGCCGAAGCTGCCGCCGATAATCACGGTGAACTTCGGCACCTTGGCGCAGGCCACGGCGGTCACCAGCTTGGCGCCGTGCTTGGCAATGCCGCCGGCCTCGTACTTCTGGCCGACCATGAAGCCGGTGATGTTCTGCAGGAACACCAGCGGTATGCCGCGCTGGCAGGCCAGCTCGATGAAGTGCGCGCCTTTTTGCGCGGACTCGGCGAACAGGATCCCATTATTGGCGATGATCGCTACCGGATAGCCCTGGATATGCGCGAAGCCGCAGACCAGGGTGGCGCCGAACAAGGCCTTGAACTCATCGAACTCGGAGCCGTCGACCAGCCGCGCAATCACTTCGCGCACATCGAAGGGGTGTTTGGCGTCGGCCGGGATCACGCCGTACAGCTCATCGCCGGCATACAGTGGCAGGCGCGGCGGGCGGCTATTCAGTTGGCCTTGTTTGCGCCAGTTGAGGTTGCTGATGCAGCGGCGGGCGAGGGCCAGGGCATGTTCGTCGTCCTCGGCGTAATGGTCGGCTACACCGGAGGTTTTGCAGTGCACATCAGCCCCGCCAAGGTCTTCGGCGCTCACCACTTCACCGGTGGCGGCCCGCACCAGCGGCGGGCCGGCGAGGAAGATCGTGGCCTGGTTGCGGACCATGATGGTTTCATCCGACATGGCCGGCACATAGGCGCCGCCAGCGGTGCAGGAACCCATGACCACGGCGATCTGCGGGATGCCCTGGGCACTCATGTTGGCCTGGTTGAAGAAGATCCGCCCGAAGTGTTCGCGGTCCGGAAACACCTCGTCCTGACGCGGCAGGTTGGCACCGCCGGAGTCGACCAGGTAGATGCACGGCAGGCGATTTTCCTTGGCGATGGTCTGCGCCCGCAGGTGCTTTTTCACCGTCAGCGGGTAGTAGCTGCCGCCTTTTACCGTGGCGTCGTTGGCCAGGATCATGCACTCGATGCCCTCGACCCGGCCGATCCCGGCGATCACCCCGGCGGCGGGCACGTCCTCGCCATACACCTCATGGGCGGCCAGTTGGCCGACTTCCAGAAAGGGCGAGCCGGGGTCGAGCAAGCGGTTGATCCGTTCCCGCGGCAGCAGTTTGCCGCGCGAGGTATGGCGTTCCTGCGCCTTGGCGCCGCCACCTTCATGGACGCGGCCGAGCAGGGCGCGCAGGTCGTCGACCTGCTTGAGCATCGCTGCGTTATTCGCGGCGAACTCCGGCGTACGTGTATTGATCTGGGTGTTGAGGATGGCCATCTGGCGCACTCCATGGAGTTCAAGGTGAAACGGGGTGTTCAGTTGTAGGAGCGGGCCATGCCCGCGAAGAGCGCCGCCGCAGAAGCATCGCGGGCATGGCCCGCTCCTACAGGCCGCCCTTACTTCGTCTCGTTAAACAATTCGCGGCCGATCAGCATGCGGCGAATCTCACTGGTGCCGGCGCCGATTTCATAGAGCTTGGCGTCGCGCAGCAGGCGGCCGGTGGGGAACTCGTTGATATAGCCGTTGCCGCCGAGGATCTGGATCGCATCCAGGGCCATCTGCGTGGCGCGCTCGGCGCTGTAGAGGATCACGCCGGCGGCGTCCTTGCGGGTGGTTTCGCCACGGTCGCAGGCATTCGCCACGGCATACAGGTAGGCGCGGCTGGCGTTGAGCTGGGTGTACATGTCGGCGACCTTGCCTTGGATCAGCTGGAACTCGCCGATGCTCTGGCCGAACTGCTTGCGGTCGTGGATGTAGGGCAGCACGACGTCCATGCAGGCCTGCATGATGCCGATGGGGCCGCCGGAGAGCACCACGCGCTCGTAGTCGAGGCCGCTCATCAGCACTTTCACGCCGCCGTTGAGTACGCCGAGGATATTTTCTTCCGGCACTTCGACGTCATCGAAGAACAGTTCGCAGGTGTTCGAGCCGCGCATGCCGAGCTTGTCGAACTTGTTGCTGCGCGAAAACCCTTTCCAGTCGCGCTCGACGATGAACGCGGTGATGCCTTGCGAGCCTTTTTCCAGGTCGGTCTTGGCATAGATCACATAGGTGTTGGCGTCCGGGCCGTTGGTGATCCAGGTTTTGCTGCCGTTCAGGACATAGTGGTCGCCCTTGCGGTCGGCGCGCAGTTTCATCGACACCACGTCGGAGCCGGCATTCGGCTCGCTCATCGCCAGGGCGCCAACATGCTCACCGGAGACCAGCTTGGGTAGGTACTTGGCCTTCTGCTCGGCATTGCCATTGCGATTGATCTGGTTGACGCAGAGGTTGGAGTGAGCGCCGTAGGAAAGGCCGACGGAGGCCGAACCACGGCTGATCTCTTCGAGAGCGACCACGTGCGCCAGATAGCCAAGGCCCGAACCGCCATATTCCTCGCCGACGGTGATGCCCAGCAGGCCCATGTCGCCGAATTTCTTCCACATGTCCGCCGGGAAGAGGTTGTCGCTGTCGATGGCAGCGGCACGCGGGGCGAGTTCGGCGGCAACGAAGGCTTGAACCTGGTCGCGCAGCATGTCGATGGTTTCGCCGAGGGCGAAGTTGAGGGACGGATAGCTCATGGTTCCACCTGTAATTTTTGTGATTAGGTTTATGCGATAAGATCTTGATTATTAGACATTTCAGCTAGCGCTAGCTGGCAGCGCTCTTCGGCCGTGTCCAGCTCCAGCTGCATCTGCTGGATGTCCAGCAGCTGCTGTTCCAGCTGCGCGCGTCGCTCGGTGATCTTGTGCATGAAGGTTTCCAACTGCTTGCGATTGCCGCCGCTCGGGTCGTACAGCTCGATCAGCTCGCGGCATTCGGCGAGGGAGAAACCGATGCGCTTGCCGCGCAGAATCAGCTTCAGGGACACCTTGTCGCGCGCCGAATAAATGCGTTCCTGGCCGCGCCGCTCGGGCGCGAGCATGCCTTGCTCTTCATAGAAGCGGATCGCGCGAGTGGTGATATCCAGCTCGCGGGCAAGGTCGGAAATGCTGTAGGTCGTGGACATGGATGAATGCTCGCAATGCGTTTACCTTTACGTTAACGTAAGGCTACAAGGCAAAGCTGTCAATAACCGAATGTTACGGGTGGCATGCCTGGCGAATCCTGAAATTGGCAGCAAGCTGCAGCTTGAAATCTGCAAACTGGGGCGCAGTTATTCAGGGCTTGGTCAACTCGGAGCCGATTGATTGAGGAGAGCGTTTTGCGTATCGAAGACCGTATATTTCTGGTGACCGGCGCCAGTTCCGGGCTGGGCCTGGCGACGGCACAGATGGTGGTCGCCAACGGCGGGAACGTAGTGCTGGCCGACCTGAATGCCGAGGCCGGTAATGCCCGTGCCGAGGAGTTGGGCGCCAATGCGCGCTTTATCAAAGCCGATATCACCCAGGAGGCCGATGGCCGCCAGGCAATCGCCTGCGCCCTGGAACATTTTGGCGCCTTGCATGGGCTGGCCAACTGCGCCGGCATCGCGCCGGCGGAAAAAGTCCTCGGCAAACAGGGCGTCCACAGCCTGGAGCGCTTTGCCCAGGTGATCGGCGTCAATCTGATCGGCACCTTCAACATGCTGCGCCTGGCGGCCGAGGCCATGTCCCTGGGGGCGGCGGACGAGGGCGGCGAGCGTGGGGTGATCATCAATACCGCCTCGGTCGCGGCGTTCGACGGGCAGATCGGCCAAGCCGCCTATGCTGCCTCGAAAAGCGGGGTGGTCGGCATGACCTTGCCGATTGCCCGCGAACTGGCGCGCTACGGCATCCGGGTGATGACCATCGCCCCAGGCATTTTTGCCACGCCGATGCTGACCAGCATGCCGCAGGACGTGCAGGACGCTCTGGGTGCCAGCGTGCCATTCCCGCCACGCCTAGGTCGCCCGGACGAATACGCCGCGCTGGTGCGGCACATCATCGAAAACAGCATGCTCAATGGCGAGGTTATCCGCCTCGATGGCGCCATTCGCATGGCCGCTAAATAAAAGCCGTGCCCCAATTACCCGTTGAAGGCGAAACCGTAGGTCGGGTTAGCCGTAGGCGTAACCCGACAGGCGATGCATGCGTTGGTGGGAGCACATGTCGGGTTACGCTGCGCTAACCCAACCTACGCGGCTGAGGAGATAAAACATGAGTAATCAACAGGATCCGGTGGTCATCGTCAGTGCCGCCCGCACGCCGATGGGTGGTTTCCTCGGTGACTTCAAGGACGTCACGGCTGCCGAACTGGGCGCCACGGCGATTCGCGCCGCGCTGGCACGGGCCGGATTACAGGCGAACGAGATTGACGAGGTGATCCTTGGCTGCGTACTGCCCGCCGGTCAAGGCCAGGCGCCCGCGCGGCAGGCGGCGCTCGGCGCCGGGCTGGCACGTGGCACGGTCTGTTCGACGATCAATAAAATGTGCGGTTCGGGCATGAAAGCCAGCATGCTCGCGCATGACCTATTGCTGGCCGGCAGCGCCGACATCGTGCTGGCCGGCGGCATGGAAAGCATGTCCAACGCCCCGTATCTGCTGGAGCGGGCGCGTAGCGGTTACCGCATGGGGCATGGCCGGGTGCTTGACCACATGTTCCTCGACGGCCTCGAAGATGCCTACGACAAGGGCCGGCTGATGGGCACTTTCGCCGAGGATTGCGCCCAGGCCTATGGCTTCAGCCGCGAGGCACAGGATGCTTTTGCGCTGGCGTCGTTGAGCCGTGCGCAACAGGCGATGGCCAACGGCCGTTTCACCGCTGAGATCGCCCCGGTGCAGGCCAAATCCGGCAAAGAGACCCGTGAAGTGAGCAGTGACGAGCAGCCGCCCAAGGCTCTGCCGGAGAAGATCCCGACCCTGAAGCCGGCATTCCGCGAAGGCGGTACGGTGACGGCGGCCAACGCCAGTTCGATTTCCGATGGTGCCGCCGCGCTGTTGCTGATGCGCCTGTCGCAAGCGGAACGACGCGGCCTCACACCACTGGCGGTGATTCGTGGGCATGCCTCGTTCGCCGATGCGCCCAACCTGTTTCCCACCGCGCCGATTGGTGCGGTGCAGCGATTGCTGCAAAAAACCGGCTGGTCGCTGGCCGAGGTCGATCTGTTCGAGATCAACGAGGCCTTCGCCGTGGTCGCCATGGCCGCCATGCAGGACCTCGACCTGCCGCACGACAAGGTCAATATCCACGGTGGCGCCTGCGCCCTCGGGCATCCGATCGGGGCATCCGGGGCGCGAATCCTGGTCACGCTGCTGTCGGCGCTGAAACAGTACGACCTCAAACGCGGCGTGGCGGCCATCTGCATCGGTGGCGGCGAAGCCACCGCAATCGCCGTCGAACGACTGCGCTGAGACTGGAGAACAACATGATTCCCTCGGAACAAGACCTGCAAATCCGCGACGTGGCCCGCCAGTTCGCCCAGGAACGTCTAAAACCCTTTGCCGCCGACTGGGACCGCGAGCACCGCTACCCGGCCGAAGCCTTGCGCGAGATGGCAGGGTTGGGGTTTCTCGGCATGCTGGTGCCAGAACAGTGGGGCGGTGCGCAAACCGGGCACTTGGCCTATGCCATGGCGCTGGAGGAAATCGCCGCCGGCGATGGCGCCTGTTCGACCATCATGAGCGTGCACAACTCGGTGGGCTGCATGCCGATTTACAAATTCGGCAACGACGAACAAAAGCAGCGTTACCTGACGCGCCTGGCGAGCGGGGAGATGCTCGGCGCCTTCGCCCTGACCGAGCCACAGGCCGGTTCCGACGCGAGCGCGCTGAAGACCCGTGCGCGCCGTGACGGTGACCATTATGTGCTGAACGGCACCAAGCAATTCATCACCTCCGGCAGCCATGCCGGGGTGGTGATCACCTTCGCGGTGACCGACCCGGCGGCCGGGAAGAACGGCATCAGCGCCTTTATCGTGCCGACCGACACGCCGGGCTACGAAGTGGCACGGGTCGAGGACAAGCTCGGCCAGCATGCCTCGGACACTTGCCAGATCGTCTTCAATGACCTGCGCATTCCGGCAGCGCTACGGCTCGGTGAGGAAGGGCAGGGTTACCGAATCGCCCTGGCCAACCTGGAGGGCGGCCGGATCGGCATCGCCGCGCAAGCGGTAGGCATGGCCCGCGCGGCGTTCGAGGTGGCGCGTGATTACGCCCACGAGCGCGAAACCTTCGGCAAGCCCCTGTTGCAGCATCAGGCCGTGGCGTTCCGGCTGGCGGACATGGCGACGGAAATCGCCGTGGCGCGGCAAATGGTGCACCACACCGCCGCCCTGCGCGATGCCGGGCTGCCTTGCTTGAGCGAGGCGTCGATGGCCAAGCTGTTCGCCTCCGAGATGGCCGAACGGGTCTGCTCGGCAGCGATCCAGACCTTGGGCGGCTATGGCTATCTCAACGATTTCCCGGTCGAGCGTATCTACCGCGACGTGCGGGTCTGCCAGATCTACGAGGGCACCAGCGATGTGCAGCGCATGGTCATTGCGCGCAGCCTCTGAGCTTTTGGAACCTAGATAGGTAGGCGCGGGCCGTGCCCGCGATGCGTGAAGGGTGTTCGCGGGCATGGCCCGCTCCCACGGGTAATGTGGTTCGGGCTCAGCGCGGTGGTGCTTCGCGGTTGGCGATTTGCTGTGCCAGTTCGATCATCTGTTCGCGCATCCAGCGGTTAGCCGGGTCCTGGTCGGTGCTTTCATGCCAGTACAGGTGGGTTTCCACTGGCGGCACTTCCACCGGCAGGCCGACATAGTGCAGGTCGTGGCTACGGGCGAAGCGTTCGGGCACGGTCATGGCCATGTCGGTTTGCTGCATCACCATCGAGGCCATCAGGTAATGCTGCGAGCGCAGGGCGATCTTGCGCTGAATCCCCATCTTGCCGAGGGTCAGGTCGACATAACCGAGGCCGCTGCGACGGCTGGAGATATGGATATGGGTCAGCGCCATGTATTCGTCGAGGCTGAGTTTATCCTTGGCCATGGGGTGGCCCTTGCGGATGGCGCAGACGTAGCGATCCGCCAGCAGCTTGACGTGGCGCACTTGCGGGTCGGTATTGAGCGGCGCGTCGACGGCGAAGTCGAGGCGGCCGGCGGCCAGTTCCTTGGTGGTTTCCCGGCGCTTGGACAGAAAGCTCTCGATCTGCACGGCGGGTGCCAGGCGCCGCAAGCGCTGGAACAGCGGCGGCAGGATCACCTCTTCGGTGAGGTCGGTCATGCTAATGCGGTAGGTCTTGTTCGCCTGCAGCGGGTTGAAGATGCGGCTTTCCTGCACCGAGACGCGCAGCAGCGACAGCGCATTACGCACCGGGCCGATGATGTTCTGCGCCATGGGCGTTGGCACCATGCCTTGCGCGGTGCGCACGAACAGCGGGTCGTTGAAGGTTTCCCGCAGGCGGGCGAGGGCGTTGGAAACGGCAGGCTGGGTAATACCGACGATCTGCCCGGCACGGGTCAGGTTGGCCTCGGTGTAGATGGCGTCGAAGACAATAAAAAGGTTGAGATCGACCTTGTTCAGATTCATTCCGAGCGCGCTCCTGTTGTTATCGGTATCAGCTGATCATATATCGGTGATGAATGTTTATACACGATGAGAATAGGTTAGATAAATCTTCATCGCTGATCTAGGATCATTTCCAACCTCACCCCGATACATTAAATCAGCCGTTCAGAAGGTAGCTCCTAATGGATTTCGCCTATTCCCCCAAGGTTCAAGAACTGCGTGAGCGCGTCACTGCGTTCATGGATGCGTATGTCTATCCGGCCGAGTCGGTTTTCGAGCGCCAGGTAGCCGAAGGTGATCGCTGGCAGCCCACCGCGATCATGGAAGAGCTGAAAGCCAAGGCCAAAGCCGAAGGCCTGTGGAACTTGTTCCTGCCGGAATCCGAACTGGGTGCCGGCCTGACCAACCTGGAGTACGCCCCGCTGGCGGAAATCATGGGCCGCTCGTTGCTCGGCCCCGAGCCGTTCAACTGCTCGGCGCCGGACACCGGCAATATGGAAGTGCTGGTGCGTTATGCCAACGATGCACAGAAGAAACAGTGGCTGGAACCGCTGCTGCGGGGCGAAATTCGTTCCGCCTTCGCCATGACCGAGCCGGACGTAGCCTCATCCGATGCCACCAATATGAACGCCCGCGCCGTGCGCGACGGTGACGAGTGGGTGATCAACGGCCGCAAATGGTGGACGTCCGGCGCCTGCGACCCGCGTTGCAAGATCATGATTTTCATGGGCCTGAGCAACCCGGATGCGCCGCGTCACCAACAACATTCGATGATCCTGGTGCCGACCGATGCACCCGGGGTGAAGATCGTCCGGCCGTTGCCGGTGTTCGGCTACGACGATGCGCCCCACGGCCACGCCGAAGTGCTGTTCGAGAACGTGCGCGTGCCTTACGACAGTGTGTTGCTGGGCGAAGGCCGTGGCTTCGAGATCGCCCAGGGCCGCCTTGGCCCAGGCCGCATCCACCACTGCATGCGCTCCATCGGCATGGCCGAGCGCGCGTTGGAGTTGATGTGCAAGCGCGCCATCAGCCGTACCGCGTTCGGCAAGCCGCTGGCACGCCTGGGCGGTAACGTCGACAAGATCGCCGACTCGCGGATGGAAATCGACATGGCGCGCCTGCTGACCCTGAAAGCGGCATACATGATGGATACCGTCGGCAACAAGGTCGCCAAGAGCGAGATTGCGCAGATCAAGGTCGTGGCGCCGAACGTGGCCCTGCGCGTGATCGACCGCGCCATCCAGATACACGGCGGCGCAGGCGTTTCCAACGACTTCCCGCTGGCTTACATGTATGCGATGCAGCGCACCCTGCGCCTGGCCGACGGCCCGGACGAAGTGCACCGCGCGGCGATCGGCAAGTTCGAGATCGGCAAGTACGTGCCGGCAGAGCTGCTTAAAAGCAGCCACTAAGCGCTCGCCGAACAACCGCGGTAAAACGCACAAGGCCCGCATCTGCGGGCCTTGTCGTTTCTGGGGCTTTATCGGGGCCGGGTCAGGAGGGCTGACGGTCGGCGTCATCCGCTTCGCTGGCGTGCGCGCGCAACCAATGCAGGCGCTGGTGCAATTGCGCGGCGAAGGTGCGGGCGGCCAGTTCTTCATGGAAGGTCACGCCGCGCCGCCCCAGGCGCACCTGCCAGAGCAGCCGACCGCGCTGCTCCAGACTTTCGACTTGCACATCCGGCATCCTGACTGATCTCCCAAGTGGCACTACGCACTGGGCAAAAGGGTACGCCAAGAAACACAGGGGCGAAACCAGGGCGATCAGCTTCGTCGCGCCCAGCGTTCGCCGAGCAGCCGCATGGGCTCAGTAAACCCAGACTTCCACCCGGCGATTCTTGAGCCGACCATTCTCCGCACTGTTGGCGGCCACCGGCAGTTCGTCGCCCAGGCCGGTGATGTCACGGAAGATCACCCCTTGCTTGGCCAGTTCACGGCGCACCGTCATCGCCCGCAGTTTCGACAGCAGTGCCGCGCGGGCCGAATCGGCTTTAGGGTCGCCAAAGCCGATCAGCACCACTTGCCGGTGCAGCTTGTCCTGGCTTTTCAGGTAGTCCAACACCCGCTCCAGGTCATGCTGGGCCTTGTTGTCGAGGGTGGCGCTGCCTTCCTGGAAGCGGAAGTTCACCGACAGGCGCTGGGCATCGTGGGCCAGTTCCTGGTAGCTCTGCGGCATTTCCGCGGTTGCCGTCACTTTGATGGCTTGCACGGTCTGCGCGATAAAACCGGTTTGCGCGACAATGGCCTGGCCGCGTGGGCTGTGGGCGAACTGCACCAGCGCCTTGGCCCAGGGGTTCTGGACGTCGGGCTGGTTATAGAAGAACAAGCGACGCGACAGCGGGTAGTCTTCGGTGGCGATCAGGCTGACGGAGGGTGGCATCGCTTGCGACTCGCCATCGGCAATTGTCACGGCCTTGGCCTGACGAATGTAGGGCAGGCCGATAAAACCGATGCCTTGGACATCCTGGCTGACCGCATCGGACAACTGCTCGCTGGACTCATAGCGCTTGGCGGTGGGTGCCAGGCTTTTGCCATGGGCCGTCAGCACCAGCTCCTTGAAGGTGTCATAGGTGCCGGACTTGTCGTCGCGGGCGTACACATGGATCGGCCCGCCACGGCCACCCAGTGCCTCCCAGGTTTTCACTTCGCCGGCAAAGACCTGCGCCAATTGCTCGGTGCTCAGGGCCGCCAGCGGATTGCTCGGGTGCAGAACGACGGCCAGGCCATCGATGGCGATCACTTGCTCGGAACTGCGGCTTTTAAGGTCGCCGAGCGCGGCCAGATCGAGCGCCTCGCTGTCTTTGATCGGTCGCGAGGAGGCGGCGAGCTCGGCGCTACCGTCTTTCAACGCGACAAAGCCGGTGCCCGAGCCATGGGCGGCGACATCGATCATCACACTGCGGCCATCGGTGGTTTGGCCGATTATCCGCTGCTCGTTTTCCGTGCTCGTGGCTTCCTGGCGGATGGCGCGCAGGCCTTGCTCTTCCATCAAGCCTTTGACCAGCGCCGGGCCGAGCTTGGCGCCGATGGTGTTGGAACCTTGGATACGCAGTGCCGGCGTGCCTTGCGCTGGAATTGGCAGGGCGGCGAACACCGACCAGGGCAGGGCATAGCAGATGAAACCCAAGAGCAGGTAAGTGGCAGTACGGGTCCAGGTATCGCGATCATGAACAGCCAGGGCGCGCGGCATGCGACAAGCACCTTATAGAGGTTGGGAAACGTGCCGAGAAGATAAGTCAGTCAAGTGACTGCAATATGACAGACGGTAATAATCGACAGCAGCCTGACCCTCGGCGCCCGTTGCGGGCGCGAAGTATTTCCCCGAGTCGCTGCGCGGGCGCCACGCGTCAGTGGCTCGGGAATGACGGTGCCGGGGGGCGGGCCGCCCGTATGTTTGCGCCAACGACTAACGGCCGCATATCCCACACCGCTTGCCCGTCATGCCCGCGCAGGCGGGCATCCAGGCGCGGCGAACCTCAGCGAAAACGCAGGCGGCCTTCGGGCTTTCACACTCAGGCCGCCGGGCGTTGCTGGCGTTGATACAAGAACTCCAGCACCGCCGTCCGGTACTGGTGATAGCGCGGGTCATTGGCCAGGGCCAGGCGGTCACGGGGTCTTTCCAGCTCGACCTTGACGATATCGCCGATGGTCGCCGCCGGGCCGTTGGTCATCATCACGATACGATCGGAGAGCAGCACGGCTTCGTCCACATCGTGGGTGACCATCACCACCGTGCTCTGGGTTTCGCCGACGATACGCAGCAGTTCGTCCTGCAGGTGGGCGCGGGTCAAGGCGTCGAGGGCGCCGAAGGGTTCGTCCATCAGCAACACCTTGGGTTCCATGGCCAGGGCGCGGGCGATGCCGACGCGCTGTTTCATGCCGCCGGAGATTTCGTTCGGGTGCTTGTGGCTGGCATGGCTCAGGCCGACCAGCGCCAGCGCGGCATCGGTGCGGGCCTTGAGCTGGGCCTTGTTTTCCTTGGCGCCGAAGACCTTTTCCACTGCGAGGTGGACGTTGCCGTAGCAGGTCATCCAGGGCAGCAGGCTGTGGTTCTGGAACACCACGCCGCGTTCCGGGCCGGGGCCGTCGATTTCCCGGCCGTTGCAGATCAGCCCACCGGCACTGGCGTCCAGCAGGCCGGCAATCAGATTGAGCACGGTGGATTTGCCGCAGCCGGAGTGGCCGATCAGCGTCACGAACTCGCCGCTGGCAATGCTCAGGTTGACGTCCGCCAGGGCCTGGAAGCGGCCTTTCTTGGTATCGAAGTGTTTGGATACGGCGGTCAGTTCTACGAATTTGTCCATCTGGGTTCTCCTGCGGTAGGCGCGAGCTTGCTCGCGCCTACATGAATGGCAGCGGTTTCATGAACCGGCGTAATCGAAGCGTTTGGCGATCAGCAGCAGCGCCTGTTCGAGCAGCAGGCCGATCAGGCCGACGACGATAATGGCGATCAGGATGTGCTCGACATTGAGGTTGTTCCACTCGTCCCAGACCCAGAAACCCAGACCGATACCGCCGGTGAGCATTTCCGCGGCGACTATCACCAGCCAGGCGACGCCCATGGCCAGACGGATGCCGGTCATCAGGTGCGGCAGCACGGCGGGGAAGAGGATGCGCGTCAGCACCTTCCATTCGCTGAGCTTGAGCACGCGGGCCACGTTCAGGTAGTCCTGTGGCACGCTGGCCACCCCGGCGGCGGTGTTGAGGATGATCGGCCAGATGGCGCTGATGAAAATCACCCAGATCGAGGCCGGTCCGGCCGCCTTGAACACCAACAGGCCAATCGGCAGCCAGGCCAGCGGCGACACCGGCCGCAGCAGGCTGATGATCGGTGCGAGCATGCCCGCCAGAAAGGCGAAGCGGCCGATGGCAAACCCCAGCGGGATGCCGATCAGCGCCGCCAGGCCAAAACCCATGCCGACGCGGCCGAGGGAGTGGAGGATGTTCCAACCGATGCCCATGTCGTTCGGGCCGTTGTCATAGAACGGATCGGCGAACAGCTCCAGCGCCGAATACCAGGTGGATAACGGGCCGGGCAGCCCCTCGCTTTTCGCCGCGATCAAGGCCCATACACCGATGAACAGGGCGATACCGAGCAGCGCTGGTATCACCGCCTTGACCGCGTGGGTTAAGGCCTGCGCGCCAGCCGAAGCCTGGCGCGCAGGCTCCGGCGGCGTGAGGGTTGCCAATAGCTTGGGTTGCAAGGATGCGTTCATCTCGGACCTCAGGCTTTTATCGCAAAGGACTGGACATAAGCGGCCGGGTTGGAGCCGTCCCAGACCTTGCCGTCGATCAGGGTGCTGGAGCGCATCACGCTGCTCGGCACTGGCAGGTGCAGGGCGCTGGCCGCTTCGCCGAACAGTTTGGTCTGGTTGATCTTGCCGGCGATGGCGGCGTAGTCCGGGTCTTCCTTGAGCAGGCCCCAGCGGCGGAATTGGGTCATGAACCACATGCCGTCGGAGTGATAGGGGTAGTTGACCGTACCGTCCTTGCAGAAGGCCATGGCGTGTTTGTCCTGCCAGCTGTTGCCGAGACCGTCTTCGTAGTTACCGAGAAAACGTTGCTCGATCACATCTACCGGCGCGTTGACGTAAGCCTTGCCGGCGATCAGCTTGGCGGTGCTTTTCTTGTTCTCTTCGCTGGCTTCGATAAAGCGGCTGGCATCGAGGATGGCCATGATCAGCGCCCGGGCCGTGTTGGGGTTCTGCTCGATGAAGGCGCGGGTGGCGCCGAGGACTTTTTCCGGGTGATCAGGCCAGATCTGCTGGGTGGTGGTGGCGGTAAAGCCGATCTTGTCGAAGATCGCACGAGCGCCCCAGGGCTCGCCGACGCAGAAACCGTCCATATTGCCGACCCGCATGTTGGCGACCATCTGCGGTGGCGGCACGGTGATGGTTTTCACCTCGGACATGGGGTTGATGCCCTGGCTCGCCAGCCAGTAATACAGCCACATGGCATGGGTGCCGGTGGGGAAGGTCTGGGCGAACGTCAGCGGCGCGCCGCCTTTTTTCACATGCGCGGCCAGTTGCTCGCCGTTGGTCACGCCCGCGGCCTTCAGCTGGCTGGAAAGGGTGATGGCCTGGCCGTTCTGGTTCAGGCCCATCAGCACGCCCATGTCGGTCTGCGGCCCGGCGATGCCCAGTTGCGCGCCGTACATCATGCCGTACAGCACATGGGCGGCATCCAGTTCGCCGGTATTGAGCTTGTCGCGCACGCCGGCCCAGGAGGCTTCCTTGCTCGGGGTGATGTTCAGGCCGTATTTCTCGCCAAAACCCTGGGTGGCGGCGACGATCAACGACGCGCAGTCGGTCAGCGGAATAAAGCCGACTTTCAGCGCGGCTTTTTCCGGCGCATCCGAGCCCGCGGCCCAGGCGGCGCTGCGCATGAAGCTCGGCGCGGACAGACCCAGGGCGGCAATCCCGCCGACAGTGCCGGCGACGGCAATGGATTTTTTCAGAAAATTGCGGCGGCTATTGTTCAGCAGGTCGTTCGAATCACTATCAGACATGGCGTTTTCCTTTCAAAATCGCAAAACAAAAACGGCGTCGCCAGATGCCTCTCTAGCGAGAGACATCCAGCGGACGCCGTTGTCCGTGATTCGCGGCCCACCGCCTTTGGTGTGCTACGCAAGAATCTTGAAAGGGTAATAGCAAAGGCCTTGCCAAGTTGGCTGACCGACTGATCGGGCGGCTGTTTCAGGCCCTTAATAAAACTTAAAGTAAATTCTAGAATATGTTTTTATTTGTTTAAAAACATAAACTTGTATTGTATTTATGAGGTTGATGATCCTCCTCGGCGCAGGCCAGGAGGCCGTGTCACGACCTGCAGAAAAGATGCGCCGCCGGGCCCATTCGCGCATCCATCGGCGAGCCGGCCTGGCGGGCTTTTGCTTCATGGCGGAGCGCTATGGACGGCCCTGCGCCCTAATCACGGGCACGGGGCAGGTGAAGCCTGATGCCGGGCATGTAGGAGCGGGCCATGCCCGCGATGCTCTTGTTCGGGGGGCGCGGGCATGGACCGCAGAGGCCTTGGCTTCAGCTCAGCGGGCAGACCGTAGGGTGCAATAGCGCAGCGTATTGCGCCGAATAAAAACCACACAACACTCCCAGCCAGTCATGCAGGAGTGAGTTCTGCATGTGCGGCGGGTTACGCCTTCGGCTAACCCGCCCTACAGGCAGGCCTTGGCTTCAGCTCAGTTCCAGCCAGATCGGCGCGTGGTCGGAGGGTTTTTCCATGGCGCGCAGTTCGTAGTCCACACCCGCGGCCTTGATCCGTGGTTGCAAACCGTGGGAGGCGAGGATCACATCGATGCGCAGGCCACGCTTGGGCTCGTCCTCGAAGCCGCGGCTGCGGTAGTCGAACCAGCTGAAGCGGTCGCTGACGTCCGGGTAGAGCTGGCGGAAACTGTCGACCAGGCCCCAGCTTTTCAGGGTCGCCAGCCACTCGCGCTCCTCCGGCAGAAAGCTGCATTTGCCGGTTTTCAACCAGCGCTTGCGGTTCTCCTCGCCGATACCGATGTCGCAATCCTCCGGGGAAATATTGATGTCGCCCATCACCACCAGCGGCTGCTGCGGCTGGAACTGGCTGCTCAGCAGGGCCTGCAGGTCGGCGTAAAAGCGTTGCTTGGCCGGAAATTTGGTCGGGTGGTCGCGGCTTTCGCCCTGGGGGAAGTAGCCGTTCATGACGGTTACCGGTTGGCCATTGGCGTCGGCGAAAGTGCCCCAGATGAAGCGTCGTTGCGCGTCTTCTTCATCGCCGGGAAAGCCTTTATGCAGCGCCAACGGGGCCTGGCGCGAGAGCAGGGCGACACCGTAGTGGCCTTTCTGGCCGTGGTAATGCACCTGATAGCCGAGGGCCTCGACGTCGGCCAATGGGAACTGCTCGTCAGAGACTTTGGTTTCCTGCAGGCCGATCACGTCCGGCTGGTGTTTTTCGATCAGCGCCGCCAGTTGATGCGGGCGGGCACGCAGGCCGTTGATATTGAAGGAGACGATCTTCATGGGCGGCGAGTCCTGGGCTTTCTGACTTGAGAACCTGCGATGCTAGCCGATTGCCTGGCCGCGCGGCCAGTCATGTGGCAGCCCCGGCGGGGCGGTGCTAACGTGGGGATGGGCCTGATACCCGCCTGGCAACCATGCCGATAACAATAAGAAGAGGTCACCGTGCATGCCTGCATCATCCGTTGCTGTTGCACCCGCTGAAGTTCGATTGCTCGATAGCAGCTTCGTTCGCGAAGCGCGCTCCCTGCTGTACCACGCCTACCGCCACGAACCGACCTTCGGCTATTTGTTCGAATCCGAGCGCCCGGGGTTTGACCAGCGGGTACGCGCGACCATCCGCGAGTTGGTGCAGCGGCACTTTCTCGAAGACCTGCCCGCCATCGGACTGCTGCTCAATGACCGCCTGGTGGCCCTCGCGCTGATTGCACCACCGCAACGGCGCCTGGATATCACCGAAAGCTGGAGCTGGCGGCTGCGCATGTTGCTGACCACCGGTGTGCGTTGCACCAAGCGCTACCTGGAATACCACAACGCCGTGCTCGACTGCCTACCGCCCGGGCCTTATCACGTGTTGCCGCTGCTGGGCGTGCACCCGGAGTTCCAGGGCCAGCACCTCGGCGAACAGTTGCTCGAAGCGCTGCATAACTGGTGCGCCGAGGATGCCGGCTCGCAAGGCGTGGTCTTGGATACCGGTAATCCGCGCTACCTGGAGTTCTACAAGCGCCAGGGTTACGAGGAGATCGGCGAGGTCGCGGTCGGCCCGATCATCGAGCACGTATTTTTCCATCCCAACCCGCAACCAGCCCTGTCAGCCAGCGCCTGAAGAGGCCTCCGGGGGTGCCAAGGCGCCCTCTGGAATGCGGCTCTGCTCGTGTTAGCATTCGCCGCTATGAGTTTTCAAGGAAAGATCTGGCTGTCGGTAGCGCTCCTGGTCATCGGTTCGACAGCTTCGGCACAAAGCCTGCTGGATGTGCGGATCACGCCGGCCAATTCGACGCTCAAAGCCAACGTTGAAGGTTACGTCGGCGGTGTCGGTGATCGCGATGAGGCGGCTTTGCAGCGTTTCAGCCGCGGCGCCGAGGCGCAGGCGCGCAAGGCCGCAGAGGCGCTGGGTTATTACCAGGCGCAGATCGACAGCGAAGTCAAAAGCGACAGGAACCCGCGCCTGATCATTTCGATCACCCCGGGCGAGCCCGTGCACCTGCGCACCGTCACCGTGCGCATCGAGGGGCCGGCGACCGAACTCAAGGCATTTCGTTTACCTGAAAGCACGCAACTGAAAGCCGGCGCGGTGCTCAACCATGGCCGCTATGAAGATGCCAAGCGGCTGATCCAGAGTCAGGCCTCGCGCTACGGCTTCTTCAGTGGTCGTTTCAGCCGCCAGCGCCTGGTTATCGACCCACAGGGCGGCGTGGCGGATATCGAGCTGATCTACGACAGCGGCCCGCGTTATGTGCTGGGCACGGTCATGTTCGCCGGCGATGCGCCCTTCGACCAGGAACTGTTGCAGCGCATGGTGCCGTTCGCGGCCAATACCGCCTACGACTCCGAACTGATTGCCGAGCTGTCCCAGAACCTGCAA
This sequence comes from Pseudomonas sp. KH_027, assembly GCF_057838565.1. Classification (NCBI taxonomy): domain Bacteria; kingdom Pseudomonadati; phylum Pseudomonadota; class Gammaproteobacteria; order Pseudomonadales; family Pseudomonadaceae; genus Pseudomonas; species Pseudomonas sp. KH_027. The sequence continues at coordinate 2,500,145 of NZ_CM174470.1, read as the reverse complement.
GGCAGCGGGTATTTCGAGTCCGTGCGGGTGGATGCCGCGCCGGCCCAGGCGCATAACCAGCAGATACCCGTGCAGGTCCAGTTGAGTACCCGCAAGCCCCGGACGATGGGCCTTGGCCTGGGTTTTTCCACCGACGTCGGCCCGCGTGGCAAGGCGAACTGGACGCGGCACTGGGCCAACCCGCAAGGCCACAGTTACGGCGCGGAAGTGGAACTGTCGGCACCGCGGCAAAACGTCGGCCTGTGGTATGACATCCCCCTCGATCCGCCGCTGACCGACAAGCTGCGCTTCGCCGGCGGCTATCAATATGAAGACCTGGCCAATACCGACAGCCTCAGTCGGCTGCTGACGGCCGGGCCGGAATGGCACAGCAAGCTCGACAGCGGCTGGCAGCAGGTGCTGTCGTTGAAGTACCAGCGTGAGGAATACCGCCTGGGCGATGACAACGGGCTGAGCACCTTGCTGATGCCTGGGGTCAGCTACGCCTATCTGCACAGCGACAACCCGATCGACCCGCACCAGGGTTATCGCCTGCAGTTCGCGGCTTCGGCGGCCAAGGACGGGCTGCTTGCCGACGCCAACGTGCTGTATGGCACGGCCATGTTCAAGGGCTTGACTACTCTCTGGCAGAAGCATCGGCTGCTCGGTCGGCTGGAGCTGGGCGGCACAGCCACCGATGATTACGGCTCGATCCCGCCTTCGTTGCGCTTCTTTGCCGGTGGTGATCAGAGCGTGCGCGGTTATGACTACCAGAGCCTCGCGCCGGAAAACGCCGAGGGTGACCGCATCGGCGGTCGCTACGTGTTCGCCAGTAGCCTCGAGTACCAGTATTCGCTGGCCGAACGCTGGCGCGTGGCGGCGTTCGTCGATCAGGGCAATGCCTTCAGTTCGCTGGAAATCCCGACCTTGAAAACCGGGGTTGGCCTGGGCGTGCGCTGGATTTCACCGGTCGGGCCGCTGCGCCTCGACCTGGCCCATGCGCTGGACGATAGCGGCGGCATCCGCCTGCACTTTTCCATGGGCCCCGAGCTATGAGGCGAGCACTGAAAGCCCTGGCCTGGGCTCTGCCGGTCACTCTGCTGCTGTTGGCGATGGGGCTGACGGCGGTGCTCGGCACGAATGCCGGCAGCCGCTTGGCGCTGGGCTGGGTGCCGGGCTTGCAGGTAGAGAATTTTGCCGGGCGACTGGGCGGGCGTTGGAGTGCCGAGCGGCTGGTCTGGCGGCAGGCGGCGGAGCGTGTCGAGGTACAGGCGCCGCGTTTCGTCTGGTCACCGTTGTGCCTGGTCAGGTTGACGTTGTGCCTCGAACGAGTAGTGGCCGAACAGGTGCTGCTGGAGTTTGTGCCCAATAGCGACGAGCGCGACGAGGCCCTGAGCTTGCCTGACCTGAATCTGCCGTTGGCGCTGCAACTGGGCGAGGTCGAAATCGGCAGCCTGGTGCTCAATGGCAGCGAGCGACTGCGCGATCTGCACCTGACGGCACAGTGGACGGCCAGCGGTCTGCAACTCAAGGCCCTGCGCGTGCAGTACCAAGGCCTGCGACTCGATCTGCAGGGCAGCCTGCAACCACAAGGTGATTGGCCGCTGAGCGCGCACGGCACGCTAAGGCTGCCCGCACCCGACGATCAGCCCTGGCAGTTGGCCTTGCAGGTCAACGGCGAGTTGCGCAAAAGCCTCAACGTCAGTGCCGACAGCAGCGGCTACCTGCAAGGGCGCCTGAACGCAGAGGTACAGCCGCTGGCCGCCAACCTGCCGGTCAAGGCGCGGCTCAACGCCAATGGCTTCAAGGCCGCGACGGATCTGCCCGCGACGCTGGTGCTCAACCAGGTCGAGCTGACGGCCGAGGGCGACCTGGCGGCGGGTTACCACGTCCAAGGTACAGCCCGCATGCCGGGCGAGGGCGGCCCGCTCGGGCTGCTGTTACAGGGCAACGTCGATGTCGAGGGCGCCGAAATCGCGGCGCTGAAACTGGATGCCGGCCCGCAGCAGCAACTGGGCCTGAGCGGCAGGCTGGACTGGCGGGAAGGTTTCACCGTCGATGCCGCGCTGGATTGGCAGGACTTCCCCTGGCGCCGACTGTATCCGGCCATCGACGAACCGCCGGTGGCGCTGCGTACGCTCAAAGGCGAGGTGCACTACCAGGACGGCAACTACCTGGGCAATTTCAGCGCCGCGCTGGATGGCCCGGCGGGTGCCTTCAGCCTGATCAGCCCGCTGAGCGGTAATCGGACTCAGTTGTACCTGCCCGATCTGCAACTGCTGGCCGGGCAGGGCAAGGCCAACGGCCAGCTGAGTCTGCAATTCGCCGATGGCATTGGCTGGAGTGCCGCCCTCGACTTGAGCGATCTCGACCCCGCCTATTGGCTCGCCGAGCTCCCCGGCAAGCTGGCCGGGCCGCTGCGCAGCAAAGGCGAGTACAAGAGCCAGCGCCTGAGCCTGACAGCCGAGCTCAACCTCAAGGGTCGCCTGCGTGGTCAGCCGGCGGTGTTTCAGCTGCAAGCCGAGGGCGCCGGTGAACGCTGGAGCGTCGCCGGCCTGGCGCTGCGCCTGGGCGATAACCGTATCACCGGCGCCGGCAGCCTCGACCAGCGCTTGGCGGGGCAATTCGAGCTGGCCTTGCCGCGGCTTGGGCAATTGTGGCCGCCGCTATCCGGCCAGCTCAGCGGCCGCCTTGATCTGGCCGGCAGCCGGCAGGCGCCGCAGGGCCAGTTGAAGCTGCAAGGCCAGCGCCTGGCGTTGGCCGATAAACGCCTGCAAAGCCTGACGCTGACGGCCATGCTGGACCCGCGACAACGTGGCCAGCTCGAACTGAACGGCAGCGGCATCCGGGTTGGCGATACGGCCCTGGGACAATTGCGTGTGACGGGGCGGGGCGATAGCCGCTGGCAGCAACTGGCCTTGAGCCTGAACGGGCCGCAACTCATTCTGGCCCTGGGTCTGGATGGCGAACTGCAACGCAACGCCAAGACCGGCATGGATTGGCGCGGCCGGCTGGCCAGCGGCGAGGTGCAAAGCGGCGGCCAACACTGGACCCTGCAGCAGCCGGCCACGCTGGAACGTCTGGCCAGCGGCCAGTTCAACCTCGGCGCCCATTGCTGGAATGCCGGCCAGGCCAGCCTCTGCGGTGCGGATCAGCGTCTGCTGCCGGAACCGCGCCTGCGTTACCAGTTGAAGAACTTCCCGCTGGCCAGCCTGGCGCCGTGGTTTCCCGCCGACTTCGCCTGGCAGGGCCAGCTCGATGCCGAGCTGCAACTCGACCTGCCGGCCACTGGCCCCAACGGCCACATCGGCGTGGATATGGGCAACGGCACTTTGCGCGTGCGCGACAACGGCCAGTGGCTGGATTTCCCCTATGAGCGCCTGACCCTCGACAGTAACTTGAAACCGCAGCGCATCGACACCCGACTGGACTTCCATGGCCCGCAGTTGGGCGCATTGCAGGCGCAGGTGCAACTCGACCCGCGCCCCGCCAGCAAGCCATTGAGCGGCGAGTTCCGCCTCCGCGGCCTAAACCTGGCGATCGCCCGGCCGTTCCTGCCGCTGGTCGAGCGTCTGGCCGGACAGCTGAATGGCAGCGGCAGGCTCGAAGGTGGACTGCTGGCACCCAAGGTCAACGGCCGGCTGACGCTGGCCGATGGTCACGTCAGTGGCAGCGAGTTGCCGATCAGCCTGCAGGCGCTTCAACTGGAGGCTTCGATCGCCGGCGACAGCCTGCAACTAAAGGGCGATTGGCGCAGCGGCGACGGCGGCCTGGGCCAGTTGGCCGGGCAGTTGGCCTGGGTCGATGGGCTGGCGGCCGACCTGCATATCACCGGCAGCCGCCTGCCGGTGAGCGTCGAGCCCTATGTGAACCTGGAAATCGAACCCGACCTGACCGTACGCATGACCGATGAACGCCTGGCGCTGGCCGGCAAGGTGCGGGTGCCGCGCGGCAAGATCGAAATCCGCGAGCTGCCGCCTTCGACGGTCAAGGTATCCGATGACGCGGTGATCGTCGGCGGCCAGACCGCGCAAGGTCAGGCGCCATTGCTGATGGCGATGGATATCGACGTCGAGGTCGGGCAGGACACGCTGAGTTTCAACGGTTTCGGCTTGAGCGCCGAGCTGGCCGGCCACCTGTATATCGGCGACAACCTCGACACCCGTGGCGAGCTGAACCTGAACAAAGGCCGTTACCGTGCCTACGGCCAGCGCTTGAGCATTCGCCGCGCCCGGCTGCTGTTCGCCGGGCCGATCGATCAGCCGTATCTGGATATCGAGGCGATTCGCCAGGTCGAGGACGTGACGGCGGGGCTGCGCATCAGCGGCAATGCCGAACAGCCGAAAACCGAAGTGTTCTCGGAGCCGGCGATGAGCCAGGAACAGGCGTTGTCTTATCTGGTGCTGGGCCGCCCGCTGAGCAGTGGCGGTGGCAACAACACCATGCTCGCCGAGGCTGCGCTGGGGTTGGGGCTGATGGGCAGCTCAGCGATCACCGGCGGGGTGGCGCAGCGCCTGGGGATTCAGGACTTTCAGTTGGACACCGGCGGCAGCGGGGCCAACACCAGCGTGGTGGCCAGCGGCAACCTATCGGAACGCCTGAGCCTGCGTTATGGCGTAGGGGTGTTCGAGCCGGCCAGCAGCATCGCCCTGCGCTACGAGCTGACCAAGAAACTCTACCTGGAAGCCGCGAGCGGCCTGGCCAGTTCGCTGGATATTTTCTATAAGCGTGATTTTTAACAGGAGTACTTTGCGCGAGGTTATTCCCACGCACGGCGGGCGGTGGTGCTGACTCATAAGTCAGGACTTTTTCACCCGTCCGTGATTAACTCTGTCAGCTAACATTTCCAGCCTAACAACCCCCCAACATAAGGAGCAACTCCATGGCTCAAGTGACCCTCAAAGGCAACCCCATCCAGGTCAGCGGCGAACTGCCAGACGTCGGCCAGCAAGCGCCGGCGTTCAGCCTGGTTGGCCAGGATTTGGCTGATGTGACCCTGGCCAGCCTGGCCGGCAAGCGCAAAGTGCTGAACATTTTCCCAAGCGTCGACACTCCGACCTGCGCCACCTCGGTACGCAAGTTCAACGCCGAAACCAGCAAGCTGGCCAATACCGTGGTGCTGTGCATTTCCGCCGATCTGCCGTTCGCCCAGGCGCGTTTCTGCGGTGCTGAAGGTCTGGCCAACGTGGTCAACCTGTCGACCATGCGCGGTGCCGAATTCCTCAAGGATTATGGCGTCGCTATCGCCAACGGCCCGCTGGCTGGCGTTGCCGCCCGCGCGGTGGTGGTGCTGGACGAGAACGACAAGGTACTGCACAGCGAGCTGGTTGCCGAGATCGGCAGCGAGCCGAACTACGAGGCTGCGGTAGCCGCTCTCAAGTAATACGTTGCAACACATCGAACGGCCTGCCTCTGCAGGCCGTTTTTATTTGTGCGTCAGTCGCTTAGAAAAGGTCAGGGATAGGTAAAAAGCCGGTAAAGAGGCTTTCCGCCAAGCCTAAGAGTGCTTATCGTTCGCGCTCGAATCCTGCAGTCGACGATGACCATGAGCTTGAACACCGCTAAAGCCTCCAAGTTCCGCACACTTCGCCCCTGGTTGATCACCGCCGCCGCTTTTGCCGGCGTGGTGTTGCTGGTCATCTGGTTGTCCGCGCCCTCCGGCTCGGCGGTGCCCAACGAAGCCAAGGTCAGAGGCCGTCCGGGGATGGGGCCACCCGGTGGTGCTGCCGGCATGACGGTGAGCGTGAGCAAGGTCGAACGCGCCGATCTCGACGTGCATTACCACGCGCTCGGCACCGTGACGGCCTTCAATACCGTGAATATCAAGCCGCGAGTCAGCGGCGAACTGGTCAAAGTACTGTTCACCGAAGGCCAGGAAGTGAAGGCCGGCGACTTGCTTGCGGTGGTCGACCCACGCACCTATCGTGCCGCGCTGGCGCAAGCCGAAGGCACCCTGCAGCAAAACCGCGCACAGTTGAAAAACGCCGAGATCGACCTCGAACGCTATCGCGGCCTGTATGCCGAAGATTCCATCGCCAAGCAGACCCTGGACACCCAGGCGGCCTTGCTCAGCCAGTACCAGGGCACCCTGATGACCAATCAGGGCCAGGTGGACGATGCCAAGCTGAACCTGGCCTTCACCGAAATCCGTGCGCCGATCAGTGGCCGGCTGGGCTTGCGCCAGGTCGATGTCGGCAACCTGGTGAGCTCCAGCGACACCACGCCGCTGGTGGTCATCACCCAGGTGCGGCCGATCGCCGTGGTCTTCAACCTGCCGCAGCAGCAGCTCGGCACCGTGGTGCGCCAGCTCAACACCAAGCAGGTGATGCCGGTAGAGGCGCTGGATCGCAATAAGGACCTGACCCTGGCCAAGGGGGAACTGGTTGCCGTGGACAACCAGATCGATACCACCACCGGCACGGTCAAGCTCAAGGCCCGATTTGCCAATAACAGCGGCGACAACGCCGACCACTCGCTTTTCCCCAATCAGTTCGTCAACGTGCGCCTGCTCGCCGAGACCTTGAAGGATGTGTTGCTGATCCCGGCCAATGCCGTGCAGCGCGGCAATGACGGCATCTACGTATATGTGCTCGGCGAGGGCGACAAGGTCGCCCAGCGACCGATCACCCTGGGCATCAGCGAAGGCGAGCAGGTCGTGGTGGAGCAGGGCCTGCAAGCTGGAGAGCAGGTGGTGACCGAAGGCACCGACCGTCTGCGCGATGGCATGGCGGTGCGGATCGCCGCGCCTGAACAGGTGCAGAAAGCCGAGAGCGAAGACACCGGGCAGAAGCCCTTCGGCCAGGGCGATGACACCATCCAAGGTGCCGCCCGCCAAGCTCAAGGGGCCAAGACCGGGGCCGCGCAATGAACCCGTCGCGCCCGTTCATCCTGCGGCCGGTCGCGACCACTCTGTTGATGGTCGCGATCCTGCTGGCGGGGATCATCGCCTACCGCTTCCTGCCGATTTCGGCCTTGCCGGAAGTCGATTACCCGACCATCCAGGTGGTCACCCTGTATCCCGGCGCCAGCCCGGAGATCATGACGTCGTCGGTGACCGCGCCGCTGGAAAACCAGCTCGGGCAGATCCCCGGCCTGAACGAGATGTCCTCCAGCAGCTCGGGCGGGGCCTCGGTGATCACCCTGCAATTCACCCTGGAAAGCGACCTCGATGTGGTCGAGCAGGGTGTCCAGGCGGCGATCAATACCGCGCAGAGCCTCTTGCCCAACGACCTGCCGTACGAGCCCTCGTACAGCAAGGTGAACCCGGCCGATGCGCCGATCCTGACGCTGGCGGTGACGTCGACCAACCTGCCGTTGCCGCAGGTGCAGGACCTGGTGGACACCCGCCTGGCACAGAAAATCTCGCAGATTTCCGGGGTCGGCCTGGTCAGCATCAGCGGTGGGCAGCGCCCGGCGGTGCGGATTCGCGCCAACCCGGTGGCCCTCGCCGCCGCCGGGCTGAGCCTGGATGACCTGCGCACCACGGTCTCGAACAACAACCTCAACGGCCCGAAAGGCAGCTTCGACGGCCCGACCCGGGCTTCGACCCTGGACGCCAACGACCAGCTGAAATCCGCCTCGGCTTACCGCGAGCTGGTGGTGGCCTACCTGAACGGCGCGCCGCTGCGCTTGAAAGACATTGCCAGCGTCGACGACGCGGCGGAAAACGTCCGCCTCGCCGCCTGGGCCAACACCACGCCGGCGGTGGTGCTGAACATCCAGCGCCAGCCGGGCGCCAACGTCATCGAGGTGGTCGATCGCATCAAGGCCATGCTGCCGCAACTGCAAGCCAGCCTGCCGGGCAGCCTGGAAGTAAAGGTGCTGACCGACCGCACCACAACCATCCGTGCTTCGGTGGCCGATGTGCAGTTCGAGTTGGTGCTGGCCGTCGCCCTGGTGGTGATGGTGACCTTCCTGTTTCTGCGCAATTTTTCCGCCACCCTGATTCCCAGCCTGGCGGTGCCGCTGTCGCTGATCGGCACCTTCGGCGTGATGTACCTGGCCGGCTTCTCGATGAACAACCTGTCGCTGATGGCGCTGACCATCGCCACCGGTTTCGTGGTCGATGACGCCATCGTCATGGTGGAAAACATCACCCGCTACCTGGAAGAGGGCGACGGCCCGCTGGAAGCCACGCTCAAGGGCTCGAAGCAGATTGGTTTCACCATCATCTCGCTGACCTTCTCCCTGATCGCCGTGCTGATCCCGCTGCTGTTCATGGGCGATGTGGCGGGGCGGCTGTTCCGCGAATTCGCCATCACCCTGGCGGTGGCGATCCTGATTTCCGGCATCGTCTCGCTGACCTTGACGCCAATGCTCTGCGCCAAGCTGCTGCGACACATCCCCGAGGAGAAACAAGGGCGCTTTTCCCGCACCGCTGGCGCCGTCATCGACGGCATGATCGAGCGCTACGGTCGCGCCTTGCGCGTGGTGCTGCGCCATCAGCCGCTGACCTTGCTGGTCGCCATCGGCACCCTGGTGCTCACCGCGCTGCTCTACGTGCTGATGCCCAAGGGGTTCTTTCCGGTGCAAGACACCGGGGTGATCCAGGGCATCGCCGAGGCGCCGCAGTCGATCTCCTTCCAGGCCATGGCGGCGCGCCAGCAGGACTTGTCCAAGGTGCTGCTGGCCGACCCGGCGGTGGAAAGCCTGTCTTCCTTTATCGGCGTGGATGGCAGCAACGCCACGCTGAATACCGGGCGCATGCTGATCAACCTCAAGCCCCACGGCCAGCGCGACGTGAGCGCCACCGAGGTGATCCGTCGGCTGCAACCCAAGCTCGCCGAAGTCGCCGGCATCCGCCTGTACCTGCAGCCGGTGCAGGATCTGACCATCGAGGATCGCGTCGCGCGCACCCAGTACCAGTTCACCTTGCAGGACTCCAACCCGGAGGTGCTGGCCAAGTGGGTGCCGCTGCTGGTCGAGCGCCTGCAACAGTTGCCGGAACTCGCCGACGTGGCCAGCGACTGGCAGGACAAGGGGTTGCAGGCCTTCGTCAATATCGACCGCGACGCCGCCTCACGCCTGGGCGTGTCCCTGGCCGACGTCGACAGCGCGCTGTACAACGCCTTCGGCCAGCGGTTGATCTCCACCATCTTCACCCAGGCCACCCAGTACCGGGTGGTGCTGGAGGTGGCACCACAGTTCCAGCTTGGTCCGCAGGCGCTGGAAAACCTCTACGTCAGCGGCACCGACGGGGTGCAGGTGCGGCTCTCGGCATTGGCCCGCATCGAGGAGCGCCACACCTTGCTGGCGATCAACCACATCAGCCAGTTCCCGGCGGCGACCCTGTCGTTCAACCTTGCGCCGGACGTTGCCTTGAGCGAGGCGGTGGAAGCGATTCGTGCGGTGGAACAGCAGATGGACCTGCCGGTCGGCCTGCAGACCAGCTTCCGTGGTGCGGCGCTGGCGTTCGAGTCGTCGCTGTCGAGCACGCTGCTGTTGATTCTGGCGGCGGTGGTGACCATGTACATCGTGCTGGGCATTCTCTACGAGAGCTTCATCCACCCGGTGACCATCCTCTCCACGCTGCCCTCGGCCGGGGTCGGGGCCTTGCTGGCGTTGATGCTGGCGGGGGAGGAGATCGGCATCGTGGCGATCATCGGCATCATCCTGCTGATCGGTATCGTCAAGAAAAACGCGATCATGATGATCGACTTCGCCCTCGATGCGGAGCGCAACCAGGGCATGAGCCCGGCGGATGCGATCTACCAGGCCTGCCTGCTGCGCTTCAGGCCGATCCTGATGACCACCCTGGCCGCGCTGCTCGGCGCGCTGCCGCTGATGCTCGCCTCCGGGGCCGGGGCGGAGCTGCGCCAGCCGTTGGGGATCGCCATGGTCGGCGGGCTGTTGCTCAGCCAGGTGCTGACGCTGTTCACCACGCCGGTGATCTACCTGGCCTTCGACCGCCTGGCGCAGCGCTTCGGCCAGCGCGGCGCGCTAGAGGCGCACGCATGAGGCGCTTTATCGTAGGGTGGGTTAGGCCGCAGGCCGTAACCCACCCACCGGAGTCGATGGAGGGTTACGCCGCCTTCGCGGCTAACCCTCCCTACGGGTGCAGGCCGGCATGAACCTCTCGATGCCCTTTATCCGTCGCCCGGTGGCGACCACGCTGCTGACCCTGGCCTTGCTGCTGGCCGGCTGGCTGTCGTTTGGCCTGTTACCGGTGGCGCCGCTGCCGCAGGTGGATTTCCCCACCATCATGGTCAGCGCGGCGATGCCTGGCGCCAGCCCGGAAACCATGGCCTCTTCGGTGGCCACGCCACTGGAGCGCGCCCTGGGGCGGATCTCCGGGATCAGCGAAATGACCTCGAGCAGCTCGCTGGGCTCGACCACCATCATCATTCAGTTCGAGCTGGAAAAGAACATCGAGGGCGCGGCGCGGGAAGTCCAGGCGGCCATCAGCGCCGCCAGCAGCCTGTTGCCCAGCGGCATGCCGAGCAACCCGACCTACCGCAAGGCCAACCCTTCTGACTCGCCGGTGATGGTGCTGACGCTGACCTCGGACAGCTACACCCGCGGCGAAATGTACGACATGGCCTCGACCCTGGTGTCGCCACGGCTGTCCCAGGTCAAGGGCATCGGCCAGGTCAGCATCGGCGGCAGCTCGTTGCCCGCCGTGCGCGTTGACCTCAACCCGGATGCCTTGAGCCAGTTCGGCATCGCCCTCGACAGCGTGCGCACGGCCATCGCCAATACCAACTCGAACGGCCCCAAGGGTGCGATCGAGAGCGATGAGCGGCAATGGCAGGTGGACGCCAACGACCAGTTGCGCAAGGCCAGCGATTACTTGCCGGTGATCGTCCATTACAGCGCCGAAACCGGTGCCGCCATCCGCCTGGGGGATATCGCCCAGGTCAGTAACGCCGTGGAAGACGTGCGCAACGCCGGCTTTTCCGGCAACAGCCCGGCTGTGCTGCTGATCGTCACCCGCCAGCCGGGCGCCAATATCATCGAGGCCACCGACGCCATGCACGCGCTGCTGCCGGAGTTGCAGGAGTTGATCGGGCCGCAGGTCACGCTCAGGGTGATGGACGATCGCAGCCCGAGCATCCGTGCCTCGCTGGAAGAGGCGGAGATCACCTTGCTGATCTCCGTGGCGCTGGTGATTCTGGTGGTTTACCTGTTCCTGCGCAGCCCACGCGCCACGCTGATCCCGGCGCTGGCGGTGCCGGTGTCGCTGGTCGGCACCTTCGCAGTCATGTACCTGTGCGATTTCTCGCTGAACAACCTGTCGTTGATGGCGCTGATCGTCGCCACCGGCTTTGTCGTCGACGATGCCATTGTGGTGGTGGAGAACATCGCCAGGCGCATCGAGGAGGGCGAGTCGCCGCTGCAAGCCTCGATCCACGGCGCGCGCGAAGTCGGCTTCACGGTGCTGTCGATGACCCTGTCACTGGTGGCGGTGTTCATCCCGATCCTGTTGATGGGCGGGATCATGGGCCGTCTGTTCCGCGAATTCTCGGTCACGCTGTCGGCGGCGATCCTGGTGTCGCTGGTGGTTTCCCTGACGCTGACGCCGATGCTCTGCGCACGGCTGCTCAAGCCCCGCGACCAGTCCGCTGCGCAGGCCGAACCGACGCAAGAAAACCGCTTTTTCCAAGGCTTGATGCAGCGCTACCAGCGCAGCCTGGAGTGGGCGCTCAGCCATTCACGGCTGATGCTGGCGATCATGGCCGGTTGCATCGCGCTGAATCTCTACCTGTTCGCGGTGGTGCCCAAGGGCTTCCTGCCGGAGCAGGACTCCGGCCGCCTGCGCGGCTTCGCGGTGGCCGACCAGAGTATTTCCTTCCAGGCCTTGCAGAAGAAGATGGAGGCGTTTCGGGCCATCCTCGGCGCCGACCCGGCGGTGGAAAACGTGGTCGGTTTCGTCGGCGGTGGGCGCTGGCAATCGGCTAACACCGGCTCCTTCTTCGTCACCCTGAAACCCATAGGCGAGCGGGATGCGGTCAATACCGTACTGGCGCGCCTGCGGCCGCAACTGGCGAAAATCCCCGGTGCCGCGCTGTACCTCAACGCCGGGCAGGATTTGCGCTTAGGCGGCCGCGATAGCAATGCCAGCAACCAGTTCACCCTGCGTAGCGACGACCTGAAACTGCTGCGCGAATGGGCGCCGAAGATCGAAGCGGCAATGCGCGCCGTGCCGCAGGTGGTGGACCTCAACAGCGATTCCCAGGACAAGGGCGTGCAAAGCCTGCTGGTGATCGACCGCGATCGCGCCGCCAGCCTGGGCGTGGACGTGGCGCTGGTGGACGAAGTGCTGAACAACTCCTTCGGCCAGCGGCAGGTCGCCAACATCTACAACCCGCTGAACCAGTACCACGTGGTGATGGAAGTTGCCGCGCAATACCAGCAGAGCCCGGAAATTCTCCGGCAGATGTACGTCATCGGCAGTGCCGGGCAGCGCGCACCGCTGGCCGAGTTCAGCCATTTCGAGCCGAGCACCGCGCCGCTGTCGGTCAACCACCAGGGGCAGTTCGCGGCGATCACCTTCTCCTTCAACCTGGCACCGAAGGCGCTGATCGGCCCGACACGGGATGCGATCATGGCCGCGCTGGAGCCTTTGCAGCTGCCGTTGGATATCCAGGTCAGCTTCGAGGGTAGCGCCGGCGCCGTGCAGCAGACGCAGAACAACATGCCCTGGTTGATCCTGCTGGCCCTGGTTTCGGTGTACGTCGTGCTCGGCATCCTCTACGAGAGCTATGTGCACCCGCTGACTATCCTCTCCACACTGCCGTCGGCGGGAGTCGGCGCGCTGCTGGCCTTGATCATCTGCCGCAGCGAGCTGTCGCTGATCGCCCTGATCGGCATCATCCTGCTGATCGGCATCGTCAAGAAAAACGCCATCCTGATGATCGACTTCGCTCTGGAGGCCGAGCGCCGCCTGGGCCTGAGCCCGCGCGAGGCGATCCTCGAAGCCTGCGTCAAACGCTTCCGGCCGATCATGATGACCACCCTGGCGGCCTTGCTGGGCGCGCTGCCACTGATTTTCGGCGTCAGCGGCGATGCCGGGCTGCGCCGCCCGCTGGGGATCACCATCGTCGGCGGTTTGATCGCCAGCCAACTGCTCACGCTGTACACCACACCGGTGGTCTACCTGTACCTCGACCGCTTGCGCCACTGGGTCAACCGCCGCCGAGGTTTAGGGCGTGTTCACTATAAGTGACGGTCGCGCCGTCGCCCCGCAAAGCGCAAGACTAGGCAAGAGGAGTGAGGTTTGGTTATTCCAAATGAACGACGAGTAACGACGGATTGCGCTTTGCGGGGCACGGCCCTGCGGGTTGACTCTGTGCTCGTGCCATGCGGTGTTGCGGGACTTGAAGAGGCAATAAGCATCTTCTGCATCCCGCGCCTTGCCTGACACGAGCACAGAGCCAACGCGATCCGCCATTTATAGTGAACACGCCCTATGCACCGATGCTTCGTTGGAGAACCCGTTATGAGCCTGTATTCCCATCGTCTTGCGCAGGCGTCGGCCCTGGTGTTGGCGATTGCCGCCGGACTGGCAGGCTGCGCCGTCGGGCCGGACTACCAGACGCCGAGCATCGACGTGCCGGCCAGCTTCAAGCAGGCCGAAGGTTGGCGCATCGCCGAGCCCAGCGATGCGCTGCACCGTGGCGCCTGGTGGGCGCTGTATGGCGACCCGGTATTGGACGGCCTGCAGCAACGGCTGGAACAATCCAACCAGACACTGGCCCAGGCCGAGGCGCAATACCGCCAGGCGCAGGCCCTGGCTCGTGGCGCGCGGGCCTCGTTTTTCCCTAATCTGTCGGCGAACTTCGGCAAAACCCGCTCGGGCCAAGCGTCTGGCGGCAGCACCGTGCGCCTGGCCGATGGCTCGACGGTCAACAGCGCCAGCTCCGGCGGGATCTCCAACAGCTATCAGGCCAGCCTTGGCGTGAGCTGGGAGCTGGACCTGTGGGGCAAGTTGCGCCGGCAGTTGGAGTCCGACAGCGCCAGTGCCGAGGCCAGCAAGGCGACCCTGGCCGCGACCAAGCTCAGCCAGCAGTCGGAGCTGGCGCAGAATTACCTGCAACTGCGCGTGCTGGATGCGCAAAAGCGCCTGCTCGATGCCACGACCGAGGCTTATGCGCGCTCGCTCAAGCTCACCGAGAACCAATACCGCGCCGGGATCGTCACCAAAGCCGACGTCGCCCAGGCACGCACCCAGCTGAAAAGCACCCAGGCCCAGGCCATCGACCTGAAATACCAGCGTGCGCAACTCGAACATGCGATCGCCGTGCTGGTGGGCGTGCCGCCCTCGGAATTCAGCCTGACGGTGCAGGACAGCTTGCCCAGCCTGCCGCAGATTCCTGCCGCCGTGCCTTCGCAACTGCTGCAACGGCGCCCGGACATTGCCGCCGCCGAGCGTGAGGTGATTTCCGCCAACGCCTTGATCGGCGTGAACAAGGCCGCCTATTACCCGGACCTGACCCTGAGCGCGGCGGGTGGCTATCGCAACGACAGCCTCAGTCAATTGCTCAGCGTGCCGAACCGTTATTGGTCGATCGGCCCGGAATTCGCCATGACCCTGTTCGACGGTGGTTTGATCAGTTCACGGGTGGAGCAGGCCGAAGCCAGTTACGACTCGACCGTGGCCAATTACCGGCAAACCGTGCTGACCGGCTTTCGCGAAGTCGAAGATTACCTGGTGCAGTTGGATGTGCTGGCCGAGGAGAGCGGGGTACAGCAGGAGGCGCTGGATTCGGCGCGCGAATCGCTGCGGCTGATCAATAACCAGTACAAGGCTGGCACCATCGATTACCTGAATGTGGTCACGGTGCAGACCACCGCCTTGTCCAACGAACGCAGCGTGCTGACCCTGTTCGGCAGCCGCCTGACCGCCAGTGTGCAGTTGATCGCCGCGCTGGGCGGTGGTTGGCAGGTCGAAGAACTGTCCGAGACGGAAGCGGAGAAATAGAGCCAGGCGCCAGAGCGTGAGGGCGACATGCGGCAAGCGCTCCCACCGACTAGCGCGAGCCGCATCTGCAGATTACGCCGAACTCACGGCCTGTAACCGTAGGAGCGGCCCATGGCCGCGATGTTTTTCAAGCACATCATCGAGGGCATGGCCCACTCCTACACAGAGCAAGCCGCGGCTACCGCGACTCGCCCTTAGCGCAGGCTTAGAACGCGCCCATGTAGTCGCGCTTACCCACTTCCACACCGTTGTGACGCAGCAGTGCGTAGGTGGTGGTGACGTGGAAGAAGAACTGCGGCAGGCCATAGCTGAGCAGGTAGGCTTGGCCCGTGAACGTCTTCTCCTTCGGCGTGCCTGGGCGGGTGACGATCTCACGCGCTTCGTTGCCATCGATCTGCGCGGCGCTGAAGCCATCCACGAATGCCAGGGTCTTGCTCAACAAGGTTTGCAGATCGGCAAAGGTCTGCTCGTTGTCGTCGAACTTGGGCACTTCTACACCGGCCAGCCGCGCCGACACACCACGGGCGAAATCGGCTGCGATCTGCACCTGGCGGGTCAGGGGGAACATGTCCGGGTACAGGCGGGCCTGCAGCAGGGCATTGGGATCGATGCTTTTTGCCGTGGCGTGGGCTTCAGCCTTGTGCAGCAGGTCGCTCAAGCTGCCGAGCATCTGCTTGAAAACGGGAATGGATGCGGCGTAGAGGGAAATGGTCATGACAGTCTCCGGGATCAAATGTGGGCGTGAGTATAACGATTACCTCAATGCAGGCCTTACCTTGATCGATAGGTACGCAGAAATCAGTCGTTTCAATCGACACCGTGCGCTACAGCTCGTTGCTGCAAACGCGGCGCGGCAGCGAAATGCCGGCAGGCAAAAGCGGCGACAACCTGCTACTACTCAAGACTGATCCGAGCGCTGCAAGTCTCATTAACGGGTCGGGCATCGGCACAGGTTGCTTGATTGAAGTTAAGGCGAACGGAACCGGCAATGATTAGCAGAAGCCTCACGGAGGGCTCTATGAAGTCCAGGATCAGGATCGGCATCGTCGATGATCATCCACTCTTGAGGCAGGGCGTCGCCGCCGCGCTGATAAAAATTGAAGACTTTCATGTTGTGGACCAAGGCGAATGTGCCGAGGACGCCCAACGGATTGCCACGCGCTGCGTGCCTGATGTGTTGCTGATGGATGTGAATATGCCCGGCGACACCTTTGCCGCCGTGCGCGCCATCGCCGCATCGCGACCTACCGTCAAAGTCTTGATGCTGACCGTCTCTGAAGCCGAGGACGACGTGTATTCGGCCATGGAAGCGGGTGCCCATGGCTACGTGCTCAAAGGCGTGAGCGGCCCGGAGCTCGCGCAGGCGATCAGGAACGTTGCCAGTGGCGAGACGTTCATTTCGCCGGCGATTGCCAGCAAGCTGCTGAGCAATTTCCACGAGGGTGGAGAGGGCGAGACGAAAGTTGAGCTGAGCGTACGCGAGGAACAAATCATTCGGGAGGTATCGAAAGGCCTTACCAATCGCGAAGTGGCAGCCAAACTCTCGCTCAGTGAGAAAACGGTGAAGTACTACATGACCCAAGTGATGTTGAAGCTCCACGCCCGGAATCGGGTGGAGGCGGTCACCGCTGCGAAGCAATACTGGGCTGAAGAGCGCGCCTCGAACATCAGCTCGCGGCTCCCCGGTGCAGGCGTGCCGGGTGGCGATGAGCGCTCCCGGAGCTAGAGCAGCCGCCATTGTGTCCGCAATCGTGCGTCAGGCGCCGCTCACAGCGTGAATTGCGCCTTGATCTTGGTTCCAACCCCGGGCGTCGAGTCAATGCTGAATACACCGCCCAGCGACTCGACGCGGTAGCGCATGCCAGCCAGGCCCAAACGCGTTCTACCGCGGCTCGGGCTCGTCAGGCCCTCTAGCTGAAAGCCCCCGCCCGCATCCTCGACGTGCAGTTCAAGCAGGCCGGCTTCGTGTGAGGCGCTGACTTTCTGGCCTTTTCCGTCCGCGTGATGGAAAGCATTGTTCAGCGCCTCCTGGACGAAGCGGTAAATACAGAATTTGAACGGCAGTGGAACATTGTCCGGGAGAGGGCCAAGCGTCAGCGTTACTTTCGTTTCGGTTCGCTGTTCATGACGATGGGCCACCAGCAGCAACTCTTCGCGCAAGCTCAAACCATTGATTTCCGGAAGCGCCAACCCGCGGGAAATGTCGCGGATTTCGCGCAGGGCCTCCTGGCTGGCCCCGCGGATGATCTCCAGTACATCGCCGCCCGAGAGCGCCTCATCCTGCAGGTAACGGTCGCGCAACTCGCCGAGTTCATCGAGGCGCAGCAACGTAAGGGTCAAGAGCTGGGCAGGGCCATCATGCAGATCGGCGCCGAGCCGGCGCAGTATGAGTTCGCTGATCCTGGAAAACTCGTGGTTAGCCGTGGTGATCCGATCTTGAAGGGCGGTGTTTTGCACGTGCAGTTGGGCTTGCTCCTGCATCTGCAACTTGAGGGTCAGTTGCTGGCGTTCGATGATCCGATCGCCACGTCTGACGATGAAGAACAGCAGCGAAAGCATGGCCAAGGTTGCCGCCGCGATAACCGCCCAGACCTCCTGCTGCAGGCTGTCGATTTCATGCTCCATCTCATAGAACTCGCCGATGGCGAGAATCTTTTCGGCGCCAAATTTGCGCAGCGGTACATAGGTTTCATAGAGCAGCATATTCAGGTTGCGTTCATAGGCATGCTCTTCATTATCCAAGGCAGCCAAGCGGGTGACGATCATGCCTTGCATAACCTGCTCGATAGGGTCTTTCGGGTAGTTCCTGAACAGCAGCAGTTTGCTGGTGCTGTAGATATTCGTGCCATCCGGCAGCCAGATCTTTATCGAAACGATGTGTCGGTTGATCGAGGTGTTTGACAGCAGCTTGTCGATTGCCAGAGTGCTCTCGGCAGATAGTTTTCGGCTCGTGGCCAGTTCCTGGATGTAAGGGGCGAGAAAGGCCTCCATGTAGAGCGCCGCCGCTTCGCCAGCGCTCTGAGTCGCATCGCGCTCGATCCTGTGGCTGACGAGGTTGCCGACAAACGCCATCGTGCTGCCCAGGATGATCGTCGCGGCAATCACGAACTGCGTGGAGCGATTCAGTTCGCGTAA
Organism: Pseudomonas sp. KH_027; assembly: GCF_057838565.1. Classification (NCBI taxonomy): domain Bacteria; kingdom Pseudomonadati; phylum Pseudomonadota; class Gammaproteobacteria; order Pseudomonadales; family Pseudomonadaceae; genus Pseudomonas; species Pseudomonas sp. KH_027. The sequence goes on along the minus strand of NZ_CM174470.1, from coordinate 2,482,111 downwards.
ATGCTTGCACGCCGACCGCCACCAGGCCGGTGCTTGAACGCGCGGTAACTCTCTGAGCGGCTCGGGCGATGCCGGCGCAACAGCCTCGAAGCCGGGTTCGGTCTTTGCATCTGCAGACATCTGAGCCACTCCTGGATGCTCTTGGCTGAGCGCTGGCACATAACGCGATCACCTAGCGGACAGCAGCGCCCGTCAGCGTTGACCGCCTACCCATCAGCGGCGCGTGTTCGACACAGGCATGGTTACCTGCGCAGTCCGTTGGCCTCGTATTCAAGGTAGTTTCAATTCGCGTGTTAGCCCAGCCGGGTAAATCCATTTTTGCAGCCGTTACTTACAGAGGCTAGGAACGCTGGGCGGCAGGATTCGATGCGCACTACCAGCGCCCGTAAGCTCGGCGAGTTTGTGGCGATGTATGGGGCGTGAGCGCTCTGACGCTTACCGAACTTGTCGAAAGAATGACTCAACGTTTCAGCAATAGGCAGGCCGGACAGTGTTGGGCACAAAGGCCACCACCCACTCAAGGTGGGTGCCGGTCTCACTGCGTTGTTCCAGCGTGCCAGTGGAGCGGGCAGCCGCTCGCCCTATGCGGCGGTGTGCACGACGCTATTGTCGACATGGTTGATGGTGTTGAATATCTGCTCGGGATCGGAACGCGCCGCGGCCATGGTCCAGCGGTTGATGCGGTCGTTGCCGATACGGACCATTCCCGTGTGGCTCGCCTTGTTGCCATCGACCAACGGATCGACATCGAAGAAGCCGAGCTTGTAGCGCAACAACTCGATGTCGGCGGGATCACCGGTCAGGAACGACCAGCCTGGGCCGACATGGTGCTGCTCGGCATAGGCCTTGAGGATCTGCGGTGTATCCAGTTCGGGCTGCAACGAGATCGAGTACATGTATACGTCGCGCCCGACACGCTCGCCCAACAACTTCTGCACCCCACGCAGGTTCGCCGTCATGGTCGGGCAAAAGCCGCCGCACGAGGTGTACATCATGTTGAAGGCGACCACTTTGCCGCGGATCAGGTCATCGTAGAGCCGCACCGGCTTGCCTTCATGGGTGTAGAGCGTGATGTTCGGGAAATAGCCGGCGCCAGTGGTGTCAGCGCCAGCCAGTTGTGCCCCGACCAGGTCGCTGCCGCTGCGCCAGGCGACAAAGCCCAGCGCGGCGGTACCCAGGCCGACCAAGAGATTCCTGCGAGTGTTCATCTCATACCTCCAGTGTCACGGACGTGAGTGGCGCGCACATCAGACGATGTCGAAGCGCAGCATCATCGCGTGATCCTCGTGGATCAGGTTGTGGCAGTGCATGACGTACTTCCCTTTGAAGTCACGGAAGCGTATGAGCACCCGGATGGTCTCGGGGCCACGGAGTACATAAACGTCCTTGCGGCCTTGCTCATGTGGCGGTACCGGGAAGTTTCTCCCCTCGAACGTCCGGCTGAGAATCCGTCCTTCCTCGAAGTGGATATGGATCGGGTGAATCCAGCCGTCGTCGATGTTCGACAACTCCCAGACCTCATAAGCGCCTTGGGGGACCAGCGCGCGCGGGACGTTGACGTTGACCAACTGATTATTGATCGCCCACATGGCCCCACTGCGATTGAACTCCCAGCGGCGAACCGGGAATGTGGCGATTTGTGCCGCCGTAGGCAGGGGTGGCAATGGCCGTAGCGCGCTCGGCACCCGGCTGACATCCGCTGCGGTGCGGTTGACGACGATTTTCAGCAGCTGGGTACCTGGTGCGACTACGTTGCCGGGCCTGCGCGTGTCGATCTGCACCAGACGGTTGACGAGGTACAGCTCGGTGCCGACCGGGTACCTGGAGAAGTCCACCACGATATCCGCACGCTCGGCTACGCCGATGCGCACCTTGCTCTGGTTAAGCAGGGGCGCCGGCAACAGGTTGCCGTCGTTGGCGATGTAAGTGAAGGTCTGCACCACGCCGTTAGCGCGGGTCAGGTACAGCTCGTAATTGCGGCTCGGGCCGATATTCAGCAGGCGGAAACGGTACTTGCGATTAGCGACGCGCAATACCGGCTCGATCTTGCCGTTGACGATCACCTTGTCGCCCAGCACCCCTTCGGGGTGGAACTGGTCGTGGAACAGCCGGCCGCTGGCGTCGAAGCGCCGATCGCCAAAGCTCAGCGTGTAGTCATAGGGGTGGCTCGGCAGCCGCAGCCCACTGCTCTGCGGGCCTTCGTCGCCGGAGTCCAGGGTATCGAACAGCAGGTAAAAGCCGAACAAGCCGCGAATCATGTTGGGCGCGGTGAAGTCCAGCGTGTGGTCATGGTAGAACAGCGTGCCCAGGGCCTCGTTCGAATCGCCGATCTGGTTTTGCATCTGGTCGTAGCCGGCGTAGATGTTGGGGTAGAAGTGATCCTTGAAGCGCCCCGGGGCCGTCAGGGTCGGGCCGGCCTTGAGTGGGCTGTAGTAGTCGCCCGGGAAGCCATCGCTTTCGGATGGCGAGTGCAGATTGTGCAAATGGGTGGAAATTTCGGGTGTGCCGAACCCGGTGTGATTCTGCGGCAGCCGATTGTTCATGCGGCAGACGATGGGCTGGCCATAGCGCGCGAAAACCACTGGGCTGAAACTGGTCAGATCCGGTGTGTTGCTTTGGTAGACCCAGACCGGTTGCGGCGGGTAGGCCGGATTGAAAACCCAGTTAGGCCTCTCCACGGCGTTCAGTTCGTAGAAATACGGTGCGCCCAGTGCGCCAATCAACTCGTTGTAGCGTTGGTGCGGCGCTCGCCCGGCTTCACCACCTGCAATATTCGCCGCCAGGGTGGGGGCGGGGGTTAGCTGGTTGACCGGATAGACCGGCGTGATCTGGGTCGGTAGATCCTGCTGCCAGGGCAGGGTAGCCGGGCTAGGGGGTGGGGCTGGAGCTGGAGGGTCGACTGCATTGGCGCTGCGCTGCTCGCTGAGCAGCAGCGGGGCAGCCATTGCGACGGCGCCTAGTTTCAGGAAGGAGCGCCGATCCGTGCCGCTGGCCTTGTTCAACGGTGCGGTCGAAACTTCGGGGCAGCCATTCGTCTGCATGGCTGCCCCACGAGATTTGATCTGGAATTTGCCTTTCCTGCTATCCAAACGTTTGGATTTCATGATGACGGACTCCTTGTAACGCATTCCTCAGTGCTGACTGCGGACATTCTCGACACGTGCCCACAGAACTCCCCTACGTATTCGAACGGAGAAGATTGATTAGAAGGGGATGGGGGTAACGCTTGAGCTGATCGCGGCTCGCGGGTTGATATGGGCAGTTTCGTCCATGCCCATGCGCATGCCGCGCGAGACGGAAGCGTTATAGGTCAGATTGTCGGCGGGCCATGCAGTTGCGGTGAGAAACGTGCAGCAGGATAAGACGCAATCAATGCTTGGCTGAGCGATGTTTTGCCCATCTTGTTCACCCTAGCGATAGACGTAGTACAGGACGCTCCGCCCTCTCCTGCGAAGCATTCCTAACTAGTACACTCTCACTGAGACTTAAGTACTGTTTGCTCGCAATGTCAATCTGCCGTCACTTTCATTCTTAATAATATTTTTGACTATATAAGTGCATGTAAAACAAAATATTATTTTTAATGGGTCGTGGTTTCCCGCTTGTTGCCAGGGTGGCTGTGCGCCGCTGAGGGCCGGGTGGCGGCCTCTTGCGCCACCTCAGTGGCATGCTGGTCGACCTTTTCTTCAGCAGCAGGCTGTGCAGCCTGATGACCTGAAGGTGCCGCATCATGGTGACCGTCAGCGCTGGCCTCTTTACTGCCGTGCTGGCCCTCATGATTGTGCATGTTGCTCTCGCCACCACCATGCTGGTGGCCAGCGCTGGATGCGATCAAGGCCTGGTACTTCTCGGCATCCAGAGTCGGCAGTTGTTGCAGGAAAGCCACCATGCCCCAGATGTACGGGTCGCTCATGCTCTTGCCCCAGGCGGGCATGCCGCTGGCCTTGATGCCGTGCTTGATGATCCAGAACGCAGCTGCAGGGCTCCCGTCCACACCGACCTTCGTCAGGTTCGGCGGCGCGGGGTAGAGGCTCTGGCTCAACTCGGTTTCTGCGGTGCCCGGTGCCAGGTGGCAGCCAATGCACATGGCGTTGTAGTTGCCGGCCCCGGCGCGGATCAGCGCCTCATCCTCTAGGTTGGGCACCTGGATGTCCCGGGAGCGCACCTCGATGGAGCGATCACGGGCCATGGCCAGGAAGGCATGCACGACCGGCAGGTGGGGATCATCGGCGCCTACGTTAACCAGGCCAAAGTAGGCCCCGCCGCCTGCTGCGGCACTTGCGACGATACTCGCTGCCACTAAGGTTTTAATTGTTCTTTTCATCTCAGGTCCTCAAAACCACATCCGAATACCGGCGACAAGGCGCGCCTCGTTATCATCCTCACCTGCATCGCGAGCCAGGTCGGCGGTATTGCCGTAGGAGCGATTCCAGGTGACGCCGATATAGGGGGCGAACTCCCGGCGAATTTCATAACGCAGCCGCAGGCCGACTTCGGTATTGGCCAGCCCGGAACCGACGCCGCGCTCGGGGTCGTTCTTGCCGTAGACGTTCACCTCGGCCGTCGGCTGCAAAATCAGGCGATTGCTGAGGAGGATGTCGTAGTCACCTTCCAGTCGAGCGGCGGTCTGACCGTTCTCGCCGATGAACACGGTGGCTTCGGCCTCAAAGGCATAGAGCGCCATGCCCTGGATACCGAACGCGCCCCAGGTTTGCGGCGAGCCGGGCTTGAAATCCTGCCGGACACCGGTGACGACATCCCACCAAGGGCCGATGGCGTGCCCCCAGAGCGCTTGGATCTCAGCCTCCTCGGTCACACCGTTGGTACGCTCACCCTCCGAACGCAACCACAGGCGGTCGATATCGCCGCCGAGCCATCCGGAAGCATCCCAATTGAGGGTGCTGCCGGCATCGGCATCCTGGTATTCCAGTTGGTCGAGCAGGAAGAAGGCGTTGAGCTGCTGGTCATGCACCGCGTGGCCAGGCAGCGGAGGGAACGCGGCTTCGCGATCGGCATCGGTCAGGACCGGAATCGGAGTCCGACTCGTAGTCAGGGGCGCGTCATCAGTGCTGCCATGGTTCATCTGGCTGTGATCCATGGAGCCGTGATCCATCGAACCCATTTTACTGTGGTCCATGGGCTCCATTGAGCCATGTCCCATCGCCGAATGATCCATCTGGGCGGCGCTGGAATCGGTCTGCTTGGGCGGCGTGGATTCAGCTTTAGCTGCAGGCTTAGCTTCCAGCGCGGCAGGCGTCGGCGAAGCTGAGTGCAGCGAATGGTCCATTGGCTCGGCAGCGTTCGCCAGACCGGCTGTAACCGTGCTGATCGAAACGGCCAGAGCCATCAGGGTCGGACGTGTAAACCTACTGGTCATGATCTCGATCCGCAGCGGCCTTGTTAGCGTTGGGCGCATGGTTCATCGAGCCATGCGCCATCTTGCTGTGATCCATCGAACCATGGTTCATGGAGCCGTGATCCATTTTTTGCGAGTCAGCGGCCTGGCTCTTCTGCTGGGGGGCGGGTTTGCCGGTGGAGCTCGCAGCAGGAGCGGAGGATGGCGCGTGCTCTCCATGATCGTCATCAGCAAGTGCGATGGTCATTGGCATGACACCCAGCAAGCCAACCGCAAAGGCACTGGCGATCAGCGTGTTACGACTCAGGAATTTGTTCATTATTGGTCTCCTTTATTCATCCACACGGACTTCGCGGAACATGCCCATTTCCATGTGCATCAGCAGGTGGCAGTGGTAGGCCCAACGGCCCAGGGCATCGGCCGTGACGCGGTAGCTGCGCTTGGAGCCAGGCGGCATGTCGATGGTGTGTTTGCGCACCATGAAGTTGCCGTTCTCATCCTCGAGGTCGCTCCACATGCCGTGGAGGTGGATGGGGTGGGTCATCATGGTGTCGTTCACCAGGGTGATCCGTAGCCGCTCGCCGTATTTGAGGCGCAGCGGTTCGGCATCGGAAAATTTGATGCCGTCGAACGACCAGGAGAATTTCTCCATATGGCCGGTCAGGTGCAGTTCGATGGTGCGGCTCGGTTCTCGCCCGTCCGGATCGGGGAAGGTGCTTTTGAGGTCGGCATAGCTGAGCACCCTACGGCCGTTGTTTCGCAAGCCAATACCCGGATCATCCAGTTTCGGCGTCGGCGACATGGTCTGCATGTCCACCAGCGGGCTGCCATTCTCGGAGGCCGGGTGCGACTGCATTTCGGCCATGCCAGCCATCTTGCTGTGATCCATGCCGGCCATATCGCCGTTGCCCATGCCAGTCATCTTGCTGTGGTCCATGCCGCCCATACTTCCATGGTCCATGCCCATGTCACCCATCCCAATCAGCGGGCGGGGATCGATCTCGGGAACGGGAGCGCTCAAGCCTTCACGCACAGCCAGGGTGCCGCGGGCATAGCCCGTGCGGTCCATGGATTGAGCGAAGAGGGTGTAGGCCTCGGCGCCGCTCGGCTCGACTATCACGTCATAGGTTTCCGCGACAGCGATGCGCAACTCATCGACGCTGACAGGTTTAACGTGCTGGCCATCGGCGGCCACCACGGTCATTTTCAGGCCCGGGATGCGTACATCGAAGTAGCTCATGGCCGAGCCGTTGATAAAGCGCAGGCGGATCTTCTCGCCCGGTTTGAAGATGCCGGTCCAGTTGCCATTGGGTGCCTGGCCGTTCATCAGGTAGGTGTAGGTGTAACCGCTGACGTCGGCGAGATCGGAGGGGCTCATCTTCATCTCGGCCCACATCTTCCGATCGGCCACGGCGGCGGCCCAGCCTTGCTCGCTCACGTCGTTGATGAAGTCGCCGACGGTGCGTTTGTGGAAGTTGTAGTAGTCCGACTGTTTCTTGAGCTTGGCCATGACCCGGGCGGGGTCTTCGTCGGTCCAGTCGCTCAGCATCACCACGTAGTCGCGGTCGTACTGGAAGGGCTCGGGCTCTTTGGCGTCGATCACGATCGGTCCATAGACGCCAACTTGCTCCTGCAACCCTGAGTGGCTGTGGTACCAGTAGGTGCCGTTCTGCGTAACCTTGAATCTGTACTCGTACATGCCATCGGGCGCGATGCCGTGGAAGCTCAGGCCAGGCACGCCATCCATGTTGGCGGGCAGGATGATTCCGTGCCAATGGATCGAGGTGTCTTGCTCCAGGCGATTCTTGACGCGCAGCGTGACCGTGTCGCCTTCACGCCAGCGCAGCAGCGGGCCCGGCAAGGTGCCGTTGATGGTCATGGCCGTACGCGGTGAACCGGTGATGTTCACCGGGGTTTCACCAATGAACAGGTCGAACTCGGCGCCGCTGAGCACCGCCGGCAGGCCCGGGCTGCTCACGGCCCATACGGGCGTGCGCCACAGGCCCAGGCCGGCGAGCATCCCGCCAGCGGCCAGGCCTTTGACGAAGGTCCGTCTTGAGGTTTTCGATTGCATGCCGTTTATGTCCAATCAATCAAAGTAAACCGGTGCTGAACTGCCAGCGCATGCTGTTTGATCCAATACCGACAGCCAGCGAGAGCGGAAACTGCCACATTTGCAGCATCCGGATGGTTACATTTCTGTCAGCTTGGCCAAGAGCCCGGATCGATCAGCAATTGGCGTGGCCTGCAGCCTTGGTCGTGCTTTCAGCGACAGGGGCGGCGGCCTTGCGCTGCTGGGCGACCTGGTTGGCCTGCATTGAGATTTTCTGAGCCAGCTCCATGCGTGCGAAGGTACGCTCCGCGCCGCCTTCGGCCAGGGCCAGGGAAGAAACAGTCACGGCGACGACAACGAAGAGCGCTTTCATGAATTTCATTTGGGTATCCTCGGGTGTGGGTCGATTACCCCTTGATTTACCTCTCAGGCCGGATCAAGGGGCTGAGCTTCAGGCTCGAAGCCAGGCTAACCCTCGCGTCCTGACAGAAACCTGAGGCGAAGATTACATTTGCGTCAGGTTCTGCCTGGTTGCTTCAAGTCCCTGCACACTCAAGACGCCATTAAATGCACGCGAGAAAAACCCGATGAAACTCCTGGTCGCTGAAGATGAACCGAAAGTCGGCACCTATGTGCAGCAGGGCCTGAGCGAGGCTGGATTCACGGTCGAGCGGGTGAGCAGCGGCACGGCGGCCCTTGAGCACGCGCTGAACGAAGCCTATGACCTGCTGATACTGGACGTCATGATGCCCGGCCTGGATGGCTGGGAAGTTTTGCGCAGGGTGCGCGCGACCGGCAATGACGTGCCCGTGCTGTTCCTGACCGCCCGCGACCGGGTGGAAGACCGGGTCAGGGGGCTGGAGCTGGGCGCCGACGATTACCTGATCAAGCCCTTCGCCTTTTCCGAGTTGCTGGCCAGGGTTCGCTCGCTATTGCGCCGAGGCAACAATGCCCCGTCCCAGACCCACATGAAAATCGCCGACCTTGAGGTCGACCTGATGAAGCGTCGAGCCATTCGCGCCGGTCAACGCATCGACCTCACCGCAAAAGAGTTCGCCCTGCTGGAGCTGCTGCTGCGCCGTTGTGGCGAAGTATTGCCAAAATCGCTGATCGCATCGCAAGTCTGGGACATGAATTTCGACAGCGACACCAATGTCATCGAGGTGGCAATCAGGCGCCTGCGAGCGAAGATCGATGACGATTTCGAGCTCAAACTCATCCACACCGTCCGCGGTATGGGCTACATGCTTGATGCACCGGGGGCGGCATGAGGCGGCTTTCCCTGACGGCGCGGCTGAGCTGGATGTTCATGTTCGCCGTCACCGCGGTGCTGATCAGCGCCGGGCTCAGCTTCAACCATCTCAGCCAACTGCACTTCAACGCGCTCGATCAGCACGCGCTGCTGGAGAAACTGCAGGCAAGCCAACGCATTTTGCAGGCACTGCCGGGTCTTGCGGCTTTCGATGAAGCCAAGCCGCAATTGCAGGCTTTGCTCGGGGCGCATCGCGATCTCACGGCGGTCATCCAGGACAGCGACGCCACGGTGCTGTTTGCCGAGCCGCTGCCCGTCGACATCCCCGAGCGGTTCCGTTCGGCCTCGGGCCCGAACAGTTGGGAGTGGCAGGGCCGGGGGCACATGTTTCGCGGCATGACCGTGCAGGTGGCGATCAACGGGCAGCAGCAGCCCCTGACCCTGATGCTGGCCCTGGATGTTACCCAGCACATGTCTTTCTTCGAGACGCTCAGGCGCTGGTTCTGGGTCGGGCTGATCATCAGTGCGCTGGTCAGCGCCGGGCTTGGCTGGCTCGTGGCGCGCAGTGGCTTGCGCCCTTTGCGGCAAGTGACCGCCCGGGCCGCGTCGATGTCGGCCAAGTCGCTCAAGGAGCGCATCCCGATGGCGCCTATTCCGCTCGAGCTGCAGCAACTGGTGTCTTCATTCAACGCCATGCTGGCAAGGCTGGACGATGCATTCGTCAGGCTCTCCAACTTTTCCGCCGACATTGCCCATGAACTGCGCACACCGGTCAGCAACCTGATGACGCACACCGAAGTCGTGCTGTCCCGGAAAAGAAACAGCGAGGACTACGAGGAGACGCTCTACTCGAATCTGGATGACTTGAAACGCATCGCGCGGATGATCGATGAGATGCTGTTCCTGGCCAAGGCCGACAATGGCCTGATCATCGCCGAGCGCCAGCGCATAGCCCTGGAAGAGGTGGTGGATAAGCTGTTCGAGTATTACGGCCTGCTGGCTGACGAGCGCGGCATCGAGCTCAGCCGCTCTGGCTGCGGCACCGTTCTGGGCGACGAAGCCATGCTCCATCGCGCCATATCCAACCTGCTTTCCAATGCCTTGCGCTATACCGCGGCGGGCAACACCATCAGCGTACGGCTCGACCAGAACAACGGCTCCACGGCGCTGATCGTGGAAAACCCCGGCGAGAGCATTCCTGCCGAACACCTGGACAAGCTGTTCGACCGCTTCTATCGAGTCGATCCTGCGCGCCGTGAGGGCCACCCGAGCAATGCCGGCCTGGGGCTGTCGATCACCCGTTCGATCGTCGAAGCCCACGGTGGACGGATCGGCTGTACCTCCGGCAACGGTTGCACAACCTTCCATCTGGAGTTTCCCGCGCCATGAGCGCGGCGGTCAGCAGCCTTGCCTGCCGCTGCGGGCAAGCGCAGAGGGCTTGTTGGACGATGCCGTTGGTCTGTGGAGCCAGCGCCTCGATCACTACGCCATTGCCCAGGGTCCGCTACTCCTCGTCGCGGACCAGCACGTACTTTCTGCCGTTCTCGTCCTCGCTGTAGTCGCACACATAGAACATCACGACTTCCCCCAACCCTGGCATGGTCGCCACGTAGTCGCCCACTTCCGGGGTGAAGAAAGCGGCTGTTGCGGGTTTGGCCTCACACTCGATAAAGGCGGTCATGAACAGTTCGGGGGCGGTATCGCCGAAAAACTCGTTGCGTTCCAGTTCATCCCAATCGGCGGGGGCCTCGAACCGGCCGCTAAAGAGAATTTTGGCGTCGCCAAGGTCCTGTTCTTCAGCATCCGGATCGGGGTTGTCCTGGCGGTAGACGGTGCAGTCCTGGGCGTCTACGTGGTTGAGGATGGCCGTGCGGGCCGCAAGGCGCTGCTGTGGGTCGATTGCTGGCATGGGAGTCTCCATTGTCCTGGGGTGAGGCGGCAAAGGCTGGCGCCGCCTTGGCAGGGCGTCAGTTTGGTGGAGATTATCGACTGACTGCAATCGACCCGGGTCAGTGCGGCCTCAGGCTGACACCCCGCGCAAGGGTAAAAACCCCCGCTGATGCAGTGAGGCCATTCACTTAAGCATGCGCCAGCACCTTGTTATCCCCTCCACGCAGGCCAGGCGGGCTTCGTAACTACGAATATTGGCTTCACTGCTGAGAATGCGCGAAGCGATGGCCGGCTCTTCCAGCGCCACCAGGGTTTCCCCGGCTTGTACCCGTCCGGCCGGGCGGATCGATTGCAACTGGGCCGGGTAATGCGGACTTTATTGCTCTGCGCTTCGCTCCGACTGCAACTTAACCCAAGATGGAGTTAACTATGAGCGCTTGTCAACGAGCATGGTTGCTTGAGACTTTTATTATCTCTATTAGTCAGCGGCAGGGGGTTTGGGTCGCAACTCGCCGATGACGAAGTTGATAAATACCCGCAGTGCCTTGGGCAGTTGGTTGCGGCTCGAATAAACCGCGTAAAGGCACCCGGGACGAAAAAAATAATCCGGCAGCAGATGAATCAGGCTGCCATCGGCGAGGCTATATTTCACCAATACATTGGGTACCAGTGCGATGCCCAACCCCGCCTTGGCCGCAATGATAAGCGCCCCCGAACTGTTGAGCATCAGCCGCCCTGAAACCGCGACGGACTCCTCCCCGTCAGGCCCTTGCATCGTCCAGATTGCGCGTCCTTCCTTCCCATGGGCGAGCACACAGGGGTAGAAGGACAAATCCCTGGCGCTTTTCGGTAGCCCCAGTTGGCTCAAAAGCCCTGGGCTGGCTACCGGAATGAAGCGTGCCTCGTCGATAGGCTGCGCAATCAGTGACTCGTCCTTGACGGCGCCGCCACGCAAGGCCAGGTCAATACCCTGCGCCAGAATGTCGGAAACATCGTCGCCCAGGATCAGTTCAATACTGACCGCCGGGTGCGCCTCCAGAAAAGCCGCCAATCGCTCTGCCTTAAATACAGCAAGAAAGTCGGCAGGGGCGGTGATTTTGAAGTGCCCGGCCACTTCCTCCGCCTGCATGCCAACGCTGCTCCAGGCGCTTTCGATCTGTGCAAGCGCCGGCGTCACTTCATCCAGGAGGGTGCGCCCGGCGGTGGTCAGGTTGAGGCGTCGCGTCGTTCTGTGCAGCAGGCGCACGCCCAGTTCGGCCTCAAGGCGCTGGATCTGCCGGCTCAGCCGATTGGGCGGCACCCCAAGCAGGCGCGCAGCCTGCGCGAACCCGCCAGCGGAGACGATGCTCAGCAGTACTTGAAGTGCAGAAAGGTCGACGGTTGATTTCTTCATTTTTTGTACGAGTGAAATGCAAATCTAGTCGATTATCACCACGGTGCTACCGGACCTATACTATATCCAGCTTACTAGCCATTAGCCATTAGCCTAGTAATAAACGTAATCACCATCGGTTCTCCCGGTGTCGAGGCATGGCAGGACGCTCGCAAAGTCAGTGGGTTCAGGTGAGCGGACGAGGGCTTGCCGTTGCGGCTACTTGCTAGGCCGCCTGAGGAGGAGCGAGCAAGGCGATTCTTCAAACGGGCACAGGCTTATAGCGCGCAGGTTGAGATGGTTTAGGTCCGGTCTTTTTATTAAATAACGTATCGCTACGATTAATGTGCTTGGCTGTTTTATGGCTCTTGTGCGAGTGCTATCGATTTAAGTATCGAATGGTCGCGCTATTTGCAAATACCCTTATGTGAGTGTCAGGTGTCTGCGACTAACGATTGCTGCGTTATGTTTTAGTTTGGCTGGCCTATATAAGTTAGTGCTTATAAATCTAATTCTTCAGGTTGCTAGGTGCGCAGGCTTGGCTGGCTATTAAACAGGTCAATAGTCAGCCTCAGTTAAAACCCAATCCAACTGATTACAGAACATCCAGGCGCCATGCTGGGCTCTCGCGGCGAATGCCGTGCAATGAGCCACGGGTCGGCTTTTGTCTGAGAAACGCACAGCGGCTCCGCTTCCTTACCTCGCGACCCATGACCACAAAAGTTCCGGAGGAGGCGGGAAGGGCTGGAGTGGCCTTCCTAGAAGTGTTGCCAGGTTGTCAATGACAGCCCATCAGATTCTGAAGAATTGTGACGTATTCCGCAGATTTGCCAGGTGGCTCGGTAGGTTGACGTCGGGAAACCCGCGAAAAGCCCGCCTTTGGTTCAGGGCTGTGCGGGTTCAACGGAATGTCTGACGTGCGCAGCAGGTGATTTATGAACAAATCGTATCGAGTGGTCTGGTGCAAAACCCGTGGGCAATGGGTGGTTGCCTCTGAGTTGGCGCAAGCCAATGGCAAGGCGGGCAGTGTGCTGCGCGTGAAGCGCAGTGGGGTCATGGCGGCGCTATTGGCCTTGGGCGGGCTATGGTTCGGCGCGCCGGGCCTGGCCTCGGCCAACTCGATCGATACCGAGCAGAGCTGCACAGCCGGCGCTCCGGCCACGATCGGCGGGGTCACCATTTCGGCGACGAACAGCCAGGCAACGTCGGCCGGCGGCGTGTACTCGACCATCGCCGGCTGCAATGCGAGTGCTCCTGGCACGGCAGGCGCCACCGTGTACGGGGCGCGTGCTTTGGTCAACGGCGATGGTGGTGTTGCGCTTGGTGCGACCAGCCAGGCCGGTCAGTATGGCGTCGCGGTCGGGCTCAATGCCGCAGCCGCGAACACGGGTTCCGTGGCCATCGGGTACAACAGCCGCGCCGCCCAAGCCTCTTCGCTGGCGGTGGGGGCCACGGCGAATGCGCTAGCGACCAGCAGCATCGCCATCGGCGCCACTGCCACGGTTGTGGCGGCGGGTACCAGTGGCATCGCTGTCGGCAACGGCGCCACCGTCAACGGTGTCAATGGCATCGCCCAGGGCAATGGCGTGACCAGCGGCGCGACCGGCCAGAACGTCGCCATCGGCGCTGCGGGCACCACCGCCAATTCGAGCACCACGGCCGGCGGCGCGGTGGCCATCGGGCGCGGCCAGGCCGCCACGGGCGACGGCGCCCTCGCGATGGGCGCCAACAACACCGCCAATGGCACCGGCGCGGTGGCACTGGGCACCGGCAATACGGCGACCGGGCAAGGCTCGGTCGGGCTGGGCAACAACAGCCATGCGGCAGCGGCAGGCAGTGTGGCCCTGGGCGATACCGCGACCGCGGTGACGACCGGCAGCGTGGCCATCGGCAGCGGCTCCTCCGTCACCGGCGCCAGACAGTCGACCGCCGTGGGCTACGCCGCCAAGACCACCGGCACGAGCGCGAGCGCATCGAGCACTGCGCTGGGCGCCGGAGCGACGGCCAGCGACAATGCCATCGCGATCAGCGCACGTTCCGACCTCGCTGCCGTGGCCAGTGGCAATAGTGCCGTGGCCGTGGGCATCAGCGCCGTGGCCGCCGGTGTCAACGGCGTGGCCATCGGTAGAGGCGCTCAAGCCAATGCCGCAAACTCCATCAGCATCGGTACCGGCAATATCGTCAATGGTGCCAGCTCCGGTGCCGTGGGCGACCCCACCGTGATCAACGGGGTGGGCTCGTACTCGCTCGGTAACGACAACACCATCGACGCCGACAATGCCGGCACCTTCGGCAACAACAACATACTGGGTGCCGCTGCCGACGGCAGCCGCATCATCGGCAACAACAACGATGTCGATGTTGTCAATGCCGTTGTCATCGGCAACTCGGCCGATGTCACCGTGGTCGGCGGCGTGGCCCTGGGCGTCGGTGCGGTTGCCGACACCGGCGCTGGCGTGCAGGGCTACAACCCCGTCACCGGCGCGGCCGATGGCCTCGATATGGCCATTGCCGTCACCAACAGCACCAGCGGCGCCGTGGCGGTTGGCAGTGCCGACGCGGGCGTGTACCGGCAGATCACCGGCGTCGCGGCGGGTACCGAGTACAGCGATGCGGTCAACGTGGCCCAGTTGTCGGCAGCGACCACCCACTATTACAGCGTCAACGATGCTGGCACGGCGCAGGGTAACGTCAGCAACGATGGCGCCACCGGTATCAATGCCCTGGCCGCTGGCCCTAATGCTGTAGCGGCCGGTGACTCCTCCGTGGTCATGGGGCACGGAGGCTCTACCGCATCCACCGGCAGAGATCAGGTCGCTCTCGGCAGCAACGCCTTCGCTGCCGGCAACGCCTCAATCGCCATAGGCCTCAATGCATCTGCCAGTCCGCTGGGGTTGCGTTCGACAGCAATAGGCAACGGTGCCACGGCCACGCGGAGCGATGCCGTGGCCATGGGTACGAATGCCAGCGCCACGCTGAACAACACCATCGCCATCGGCGCCGGCGCCGTGGCCTCCGCGAGCCTCGGTGACGTTGCCATCGGCAGCGGTTCGACCACGGTCACCCCCACCAACGTGCCCAGCGCCGTGGTGGATGGTGTGACCTACACCTTCGCCGGGGGCACCCCAGCGAGCGCCTTCAGCGTTGGCGCCGCTGGTGCCGAACGCCAGGTGCAGAATGTGGCGGCTGGCCGCCTCAGTGCCACCAGCACCGACGCCGTCAACGGCTCGCAACTGTTCCGCACCAACAGCGCGGTCACCGCCCTGGGCGTCAATCTGGATTCCGTGGGCAGCAGCACCGCAGCCTCTTTGGGCGGCGGCTCCACCTACAACCCCACGACCCATACCGTCAGTGCCAACCTCAACGTGGGGGGCACCAGTTACACCACCGTTCAGGATGCACTGACCGCTACAAATACCGTCGCCAACGCCGGCTGGGACGTCACCGCGCAAGGCGCCAACGGCAGCAACGTCGGCATCAACAGCGCCACCGGCAACAGCGTCGACCTGAACAACAGCGACGGCAATATCGAGGTCAGCAAGGCGACGGACAGCAACGACGTCACCTTCGACCTGGCCGACGACCTGGTGGCCGACTCGCTGACCCTGGGCGATACCACCCTCAACAGTAACGGCCTGACCATCACGGGCGGCCCGAGCATCACCAACCTGGGCATCGACGCCGGCAACACCATCATCACCAACGTAGCTGAAGGTGTAGATGGTACTGATGCGGTCAACGTTGACCAGCTAAATGCCGCTAAAACTCGTTACTACAGCGTCAATGACAACGGCGTACAAGGCGGTAACTACGATAACGACGGTGCCACTGGTGTTAATGCACTGGCAGCAGGTGTCGATGCTGCTGCTAGCGAAGCGAATGCGACTGCCGTAGGTCGAGGCGCGCGTGCTGAAAGTCTTTCCGCAACTGCAGTTGGTCATCTGAGCCAGGCCACTGGTAATTCCAGTACGGCTATTGGCTTCCAGAACTCGGCTGGTGGCGGAAGCAGTACTGCGATTGGTTTCAACAACAATGCCGGCGGTGGTAATAGCTTCGCGGCTGGTGTGCAGAGTGAGGCTTCTGGTGGGGCATCGGTTGCCATTGGTGATCAGGCCCGTGCACAGGCCCAGAACACGATTGCACTGGGCACGGATGCAACGGTGCAAGTTGAGGCTGGTATCGCCATTGGTGCCGGGGCGCAGGTTACGCAGTCAGGCAGTGTTGCATTGGGTGCAGGTTCCACAACCTCTCCTGTTGTGGGCACAAGCAGTGCAGCCATAGGTGGCGTTACTTACAACTATGCCGGTACGACGCCGACCAGCACCGTCAGTGTGGGTTCGGCTGGTGCCGAACGCACTGTTACCAACGTTGCCGCAGGCCGAGTAAGTGCCACCAGCACCGATGCTATCAACGGCTCGCAACTGTTCGCCACTAACCAGGCACTGGAGGATGTAACTACTACCGCCAACGCCGGCTGGGACGTCACCGCGCAAGGCGCCAACAGCAGCAACGTCGGCATCAACAGCACCACCGGCAACAGCGTCGACCTGAACAACAGCGACGGCAATATCGAGGTCAGCAAGGCGGCGGACAGCAACGACGTCACCTTCGACCTGGCCGACGACCTGGTGGCCGACTCGCTGACCCTGGGCGACACCACCCTCAACAGCAACGGCCTGACCATCAACAATGGTCCGAGCATCACCAACCTGGGTATCGACGCCGGTGACACCATCATCACCAACGTGGCAGCGGGTGAGGTCAGCGCCACCAGCACTGACGCGGTGAACGGCTCGCAGCTCAACACCACCAACGAAAACGTGGCACAAAACACCACCAACATCACCAACCTGGACAACCGCGTGACCACGGTCGAAGGCGACGTCACCACCCTGGAAGGCGACCTGCAAGACCTGGCCGACACCCCGATCACCTTCGCCGGCAACAGCGGCTCGGTGGACCGCAAGCTGGGTGAAACCCTCGGCATCACTGGCCTGGCCAGCACCGCCGGCACCTACTCGGGCGCCAACCTGCAAACCGAAGTCGACCCGGCCACGGGCGAAGTCAAACTGCAGATGGCGGAAAACCCGGAGTTCACCAGCGTGATCACCGGCAGCAGCACCCTCAACACCAACGGCCTGACCATCACGGGCGGCCCGAGCATCACCACCGCCGGCATCGATGCGGGCGGCAGCACCATCAGCAACGTGGCGGAAGGTGTTAACGGCACCGATGCGGTCAACGTCGACCAACTGAACGATGTATCCACCGTCGCCAACGCCGGCTGGGACGTCACCGCGCAAGGCGCCAACAGCAGCAACGTTGGCGTCAACAGCGCCACCGGCAACAGCGTCGACCTGAACAACAGCGACGGCAATATCGAGGTCAGCAAGGCGGCGGACAGCAACGACGTCACCTTCGACCTGGCCGACGACCTGGTGGCCGACTCGCTGACCCTGGGCGACACCACCCTCAACAGTAACGGCCTGACCATCACGGGCGGCCCGAGCATCACCAACCTGGGCATCGACGCCGGCAACACCATCATCACCAACGTGGCAGCGGGTGAGGTCAGCGCCACCAGCACTGACGCGGTGAACGGCTCGCAACTCAACACCACCAACGAAAACGTGGCACAAAACACCACCAACATCACCAACCTGGACAACCGCGTGACCACGGTCGAAGGCGACGTCACCACCCTGGAAGGCGACCTGCAAGACCTGGCCGACACCCCGATCACCTTCGCCGGCAACAGCGGCTCGGTGGACCGCAAGCTGGGTGAAACCCTCGGCATCACTGGCCTGGCCAGCACCGCCGGCACCTACTCGGGCGCCAACCTGCAAACCGAAGTCGACCCGGCCACGGGCGAAGTCAAACTGCAGATGGCGGAAAACCCGGAGTTCACCAGCGTGATCACCGGCAGCAGCACCCTCAACACCAACGGCCTGACCATCACGGGCGGCCCGAGCATCACCACCGCCGGCATCGATGCGGGCGGCAGCACCATCAGCAACGTGGCGGAAGGTGTTAACGGCACCGATGCGGTCAACGTCGACCAACTGAACGATGTATCCACCGTCGCCAACGCCGGCTGGGACGTCACCGCGCAAGGCGCCAACAGCAGCAACGTCGGCGTCAACAGCGCCACCGGCAACAGCGTCGACCTGAACAACAGCGACGGCAATATCGAGGTCAGCAAGGCGACGGACAGCAACGACGTCACCTTCGACCTGGCCGACGACCTGGTGGCCGACTCGCTGACCCTGGGCGATACCACCCTCAACAGTAACGGCCTGACCATCACGGGCGGCCCGAGCATCACCAACCTGGGCATCGACGCCGGTGACACCATCATCACCAACGTGGCAGCGGGTGAGGTCAGCGCCACCAGCACCGACGCGGTGAACAGCTCGCAACTCAACACCACCAACGAAAACGTGGCACAAAACACCACCAACATCACCAACCTCGACGGCCGCGTAACCACGGTGGAAGGCGATGTCACCAACCTGGACAACCGCGTCACTTCGGTAGAAGGGGATGTCACTAACCTGGGCGACACCATCACCAACATCGCTGGCGATATCAGCACCGTGTACACCGAGGCCAATGGCACCGGTATCCGCTATGCCCGCACCAACGAAACCGGTCTGGCTGCAAGCGATGCCTTTGCCCAAGGTCAGGGTTCGACGGCGCTGGGCTATGAGGCAACCGCCAGTGCCGACAATGCTGTGGCCATTGGCCGTGACGCTGTAGCCAGTGAGGTGGGCAGTGTCGCCTTGGGGGCTGGCTCGACGACTGCTGCGGCCGTCGGGACTGCCAGCGGTACCATCAGGGGCGTCACCTACAACTATGCCGGCGCCACGCCGAGCAGTACCGTCAGTGTCGGCTCGGTGGGCAGCGAGCGTACCGTCACCAACATAGCGGCAGGCCGTGTGGACGCTAGCAGTACCGATGCCATCAACGGCTCGCAACTGCATGCGACCAATACGGCGTTGGAAGCCGTTACGGTAACCGCCAACGCCGGTTGGGATATCACGGCACAAGGCACCAACGGCACCAACGTCGGGGCCAATAGCGCGACCGGCAACAAGGTCGATCTGAAGAACAGCGACGGCAATATCGTGGTGAGCAAAGCCACCGATAGCAACGACGTGACCTTCGATCTGGCCAATGCGATCACGGTAGACAGCATCAACGCGGGTGGCAGCATCCTGAATGACATCGGGCTGACTGTCGGCTCGACCTTGATCACCAACGGCGGCCTCAGTTTCAGCAATAGCTCGGTCAGTGTGAGCGGTTCAGGGATCAATGCCGGTGGCACGGTCATCAGCAATGTCGCGGCGGGCGTGAATGACACCGACGCGGTGAACGTCAGCCAGTTGAACTTCGCTGTAGCCAATGCCACGCCTAGCCATTACTACAGCGTGAATGACAACGGCGTGGCCGCTGCCAACTACAACAATGATGGCGCTACAGGTGTCAATGCCATGGCCGCTGGGGTCGGTGCCACAGCAGGTACTGCGAATAGTACGGCGGTTGGTGCGGGTGCTAGCGCCAATGCCAATGCCGGCGATGTGGCCCTGGGCTCCGGCAGCACCACCAGCGCCGTGGTGGCGACCGCGAGCGGCACCATCAACGGCAAGACCTATGAGTATGCCGGTGATGCACCGACCAGTACGGTCAGTGTCGGCAGCGAAGGTGCCGAGCGTACGGTGACCAATGTCGCGGCGGGTCGGGTTTCCGCAACCAGCACGGATGCGGTCAACGGTTCCCAACTGGACGCAACTAATAAGGCTGTCGAGGAGGTGGCCGGCAGTGTGACCAATCTGGATAACCGGGTCACTGTGCTGGAAGACAACTCTACCGATGTGACGAACCTGACCAATGGCGCTGATGGCATGTTCCAGGTCAGCCAGGAAGCGCCGATCACCAAGCCAAAACCGACGGGTAAGAACTCGTCGGCTGGCGGCAATGGTGCGGTGGCCTCGGCGGATGACGCCTTGGCAGTCGGCAATCAAAGCGCGGCTACGGGGAGCAAGAGCACCGCGGTCGGCACTGGTTCGGCGGCGTCGGGGACCAACAGTGCGGCATTTGGTAATCAGGCCAATGCCTCGGCCAATGACACTGTGGCCGTCGGTGGTAGCGCCAAGGCTTCCGCAGAGGGTGCTACCGCAATAGGTAGCGGTGCCAGTGCAACGCATGCCAACAGCATTGCCATCGGTACGGGTTCAGCGACCACGGTCGGTGCGCAGAGCAGTTATCAGGCGGCCTATGTCGGCACCAGTAGCAGTAACGGTGAAGTTAACCTCGGTAACCGCACCATCACCGGGGTGGCTCCGGGAGTGGCGCCAACCGATGCGGTGAACGTCAGCCAGCTCGATGCGTTGGGCAGTTACATGGGCGGTCATATCAATAGTCTGAACAACAAGATCGACGATGTTGAGCGCAACTCCAATGCGGGTATCGCCGCAGCCGTTTCCATGGAGTCCGCACCCTATGTCGCCGGCAAATTGACCTACTCCATCGGTACTGGCTACCACGGCGGCCAGGGGGCTATTGGGCTGTCCTTCCGGCGCACTTCGGATAACGGACGTTGGAGTGTCACTGGCGCCGTCGGGGGTTCTGCGGCGGGGGCCACGGCCCGTGTCGGCTTCACCGGTTTGATCGATTAAGTTTGGCCGAGGGGGAAAACCCCTCGGCACTTCACCTCTTTTGTGCGCAAGGATTGAACAATGAAAAATGAACGCTCTATTGGGCTTATTTTCGGTTTGGCTCTATTGGCAGGGTGTGCCAGTAGTTCCCGTACTGATGGATCTTCTGCTGAGAAAATTGAGTTTCCTGATCTGGACAGCAGTTATGTGGCCGAAGGTGATTTTGCCGATCCGCACGCCGTGCAGCGCGTGGAGCCTGGGCTAAGCAAGGATCAAGTGCGGCTTATTCTGGGTATTCCCCACCTGAATTCAACACATAAGTGCAACGCTCACCCCTGCATAAACTTCGTACGGCGTCTTCCAGCCCAGGCGTTTTCGCGGGCGTAAATTGATCTTCGTTACCACGCGACTGACCGCCTCGACGGTCAGCTTGCTGAAGTCGCCGCCCTTGGGAAAATACTGCCGGAGCAGGCCGTTGGTATTTTCATTAGTGCCTCGCTGCCAGGATGAATAGGGTTCTGCAAAAAAGACTTGGCACTGGCTCCGATGCGCAATGCGTTCATGCCCGGCAAACTCCTTCCCGTTATCCAGCGTCAGCGTGTGAACAGCATGCCCCTTGAGCAACAGATTGATCGCCCGCGTTACCTGCCGGCGCGTCCTGCGCTTGACCGGATAGGCGCTCAGGTAGCCGCTTTTACGATCAACCAGCGTGACCAGATTGCCGCCTACGCCATGCACCGTGTCACCCTCCCAATCACCTAGACGCTCGCGGGCTTCGACCTCAGCAGGGCGCTCGGTTATCGATACGCGATTACGCAACTGTCCGCGCCGGTCGTGGCTTCCGTAGCGTTTTCGGTACAGCTTCCTGCGGTGCCGCAAATACTTGTATAACTCGCCACCTGCGTGTTTGTCGGTGGCGATAAACCGATAAATCCACTCGTGACTGACCGCGCGCTCCGGCTGCTCTTGCTTCAGGCGCTGAGCAATCTGCTCCGGGCTCATACCGTGTTTTAGCCAGAGCGGCAGATAATGGCTGAACCACGTTAATGGCTTGCAGTGCTTGCGCGCCTGCGCTCGACGGGCATCACTTTCATGGGTCGCAGCAACCGCTTTGTAGGTCTTCTGGGAGCTGTTGCGGCGAACCTCACGACTTATCGTCGAGGGATGTACGCCAACCTGTTTCGCGATGCTTGCCTGGCTTTTTCCGGCGCTCAGACCGGCCTCAATCTGGTAACGTTGGCCCTGAGTTAGCTGCCGGTAATGCGTAGTCATCTGCGCTTGAATCCTTCGGTGTGAGAGCCTGGATTCTACCGGTGGCTGACTCTCTGCCTATCGTTTCAAACGTTGCACTTATTCTATGAATTCAGGCCATTTTTCCGAGGGTATTCTGGCGGTTCGCGAGTGGAATTACATTTTCAACTTCTATACCGGGGAAGGTACTGAATACCTGACCTGCCAGTACAAGGCGGTATTCGATCGCGAGGATAAGGTCGCCAGTTATCACTGGCGAACCCCGGAGTGCGCCGCATTTGTGCGGCCGCCAGCGGTCGCGGAAATAGATGATGCGACGGGTGAGCAAAGTATCCCGCTTGTTCTTTCGGGGGATGCGCTATTCGCATTTGGCAAGGGGGGGGTTGACGATCTGACCCCGGGTGGGCAGCAGAGCATCGCGCAATTGGCTAACTCGCTAAAGACCAATTTCACGAAAATCCAGTCTATTCGGATTGTCGGGCATACCGACCGTGTCGGTAAGGAGCAGGCGAATAGATCGCTGTCTTACCTGCGCGCCAGTACAGTGAAAAAACTGCTGGTCGAATTGGGTATTCCTGGCGAGTTGATTGAAACCGAAGGTCAAGGTGCGACTGCGCCACTTGTGGCATGTGATGGAGAGAAGGTAACCCCTGAGTTGGTGAGGTGCTTGCAGCCGAATCGTCGGGTGGAAATCATGGTCAAGGGCAGTTGACTCGACAGATATTTTTATCTGTGTGAGTGCAATGACACTTTTAAGTTATAGGTATCGTGGAGTAAAAAAGGCAGTCACGTATCAACAGACTGCCTCGTGGCTCGCTCTTGCGAGCATACGTTATATGGTTGGTTTACTTGCCGAGCATGTTGAGCCGTGCTTGCGTCATGACGCAAATGACACCGGAGGAATTCAGGGTGACTTGGTAGTTGTAATTGCAATAAAGCGCAGCTGCACTCAGGGGGCGTTGCAGGTTGTCGGCGCTTGTAAAGCGCAGATAGATCAGCTCGCTGCTAGGGCACTTGGACGCCTCTTCATCATTGCTTGCGAGGCAGATTTTTGATTGGTTGATGGACGCATTTTTATTTAGTTTTGGTAGTTCAAAACAGCCGGACAAGGCAAAGGGGATAAGCAGTGCTAGCAGCGTTTTCTTCATGGTTTACTCCCGGAAATGAGGGGCTCTCGGTGGTCTCAAAAGTTAAGGCTCGGTTTCTTCATGGGCAAGCGACCAAATCTGAATAAATATTCAATTCGGAGGAGCGCAAGATGAATACAATAAAAATCAGCTTTTTAGCAAGTTGGCTACCAGCCGCTTTGCATTCTGCTCATGATGGCTGGCGTGCTCCGGTTCTGGTTCTGCTATTGGTTCTTCCTCTCACGCTCAGTGCTCAGCCGTCTGAGGAGCGGGTACATGTCGTGGAGAAGGGCGAAACACTTTGGGGTATTGCGGAAAAGTACCTGCTTGATCCACTGCAATGGGAGCAGTTGCAGCAGAGCGGCAAGGTCAAAGAGCCAAAACACTTGCAACCAGGGGTGGAGTTGGCGATCCCCGGCATGGGAAGTGCTTTCCCGGCCAAGGTGCTGCATCTGGAAGGGCAGGCCTGGTTGTTGGCGCATGATGGTGAAGTGGTTGAACTCGTTGAGGGGCAGGCGCTGGGTGAGGGGCAGGGGGTCAGAACCGAGGCCAACGCATACGTCAGTTTAGGATTCGCCGATGGTACGCGTGTGGTACTGCCCTCGCTTACGACCGTCACCCTGGGCTCCCGCGCCGGAGGTGGAAATCCCCAGGTCAACCTGAGTGATGGTGAGGTCGAGGCCTACGTGCTCAAGCATCCTGCCCGCAAATAACGCCTCGAAGTGGTCACCCCTATAGGGGTTCTTGGCGTAAGAGGGACTCATTTTCGCGTAAGGAATGGGCGGGAGAGGGTGCTCACCGAAGTATTGGAAGGAAGCGTGGCCTCTACGCGAATGGCTGCATCGGGGCCGCTGGTTAGTGCTGGATATGGGTTAGTGATGAGTGAAGATGGGGCCTTGGGCGTCGATAAGTTGCTGCCTGCGCCCGAGACGGCTGAACAATTGCAGGATGGGGGAGCAGACCCACATTGGCGGATAAGGGCTCAGCCTGTCGAAGGGGCTGCTTCCTATTTTGCTGAAGTATCAAGCTCTCCCGACTTTTTGCAGATCGAGCAGGCGGCCTCTTCAATAAAGCCTGAGTTTGCCTTCAACGGATTGCAAGGCGGTTTCTACCATGTGCGAGTCGCCGCGTTAGATGCCAAGGGGCTGCGCGGTCGGGATGGGGCTTTTATCCTGTTGCACCGTAAGATTGATGGTGCGGTGACGATCGGCCACTCGGCATCGGCTATCGAGTTTCGCTGGGCACGGCCACAGCAGGCTCGGCGCTATGGCTTTCAGATTTCCGGGCATGCAGATTTCAAGCGGCCTTATGTCCATCAGCGCGCCCTCGCTTCGACTGGTTTGAAAATTCAGCGGTTGGCGCCGGGGAAGCACTACTGGCGTTTGCTCCTGGAGCCTTTGCCGGGCGATGCATCACCGCCTGAGGTGCTCGATTCCGGCGTCTTGAACCTTTGACGACAGCCGTTCGTTGCCTGCCGCGGGACTTGAGGCCGTATCACACCTACCGAGCGATACAGCCTCA
The DNA here is from genome assembly GCF_057838565.1 of Pseudomonas sp. KH_027. Lineage (NCBI taxonomy): Bacteria > Pseudomonadati > Pseudomonadota > Gammaproteobacteria > Pseudomonadales > Pseudomonadaceae > Pseudomonas > Pseudomonas sp. KH_027. The sequence continues at coordinate 2,457,632 of NZ_CM174470.1, read as the reverse complement.
AGCGAGCTAGCTCACTTGCTCCAGTCGGTAACCGTGGCCGTAAATCGTCGCGAGTCGCCAGCCGCGCTCAGCGGTCAGGCCGAGTTTGTTACGTAGCCGGTAGACATGGGTGTCCAGCGGACGCGAGGAAAAAACCTCTTCATGTGGCCAGAAGTGTTCGTAGAGGTAATCCCGGGAAAGGAGGCGGCCCAGGTTACTGAACAGGCACAGTGCCAAGCGATACTCGCGCTCGGTAAGCATCACCTCGGCCCCATCAAGTCGTACGACCTGCTCGGCTTCGTCAAACTCCAGGTCGCCGAATACCTGCGATCTCTTCTCACCCTGCCCATGCGGGGCATAACGACGCAAAACCGCCAGAACCCGTGCTTGGAGTTCAAGTGGGCGAAAAGGTTTGCAGACATAGTCATCCGCCCCGGCCTTGAGTGCCTGGACGATATCGTGCTCGCTATTACGACTGGTGATCATGATGGTGGGCGGCGGTGTTTCAAGATGCTCTTGAGTCCAGCGCAGCAGGGCATAACCGCTCATTTCGGGTAGTTGCCAGTCCAGAATAAGCAGGTCAAAGGTCTCTCTTCTCAGCTTTTTCAGTAAGTCTTCGCTTCGAGTGAACGTATGGAGCGTCCATGTTTCCTCGACATGCTTGGGTATTTCCTGAAGGGTTTTTTCTACTCGCTGCAGTTCTGCAGTCTCGTCGTCCAGTATCGCGATGCGCATGTTGCGTGCTCCCTCCCAGCCATCCTTTCACTCGTTGCTCAACTGTGATGCCACTCGCTGCCTGATTCCGCAGTGTGCGCGTTGGGAAGAGAATACCGGAATCTGAATTAATGTGACCAGATTCTCATTTGTGGATGGCTGATTGCTAACTTGGGGCCATCTCTAGGTAGGTGGGCGGTTTGCGAGCAGCAAGGCTACGCGCAAGAACTGGTCCATGTCTGAGGGCAATAAGAGCGGCACGTGCCGGGAATGCATTCTGGTGCAAGTGGATATCTGTTCTATGTCTTCCTGAGCGCCACTCTTTTATTGGCGGGCCTGTTTTTCGAGTGGTTGCTCTGCCCTCGGCACTCAAGGTTGGTGATTGCTATTCAGAAGTAGTTGATCTGCGTCCTGGCCTGTCAATTCAAGTTGCAAAACCGAGGACAAAAGCAGCGGTGAGAAGAATCAATTTTTTACCTGTAATGGGTGAATATTTTCTGAGACTCACCCAGCGCCGAGGCTTCTGAGATTAAGCGTTCTGACCATAAAACTCTATCGTGTCGCTCAAGGTTTTAACTCATGGCAGATATAAGGTTGCGCATTTTGCTGGCGGGGCAGAGCTTTCAGCGAGTGAGAGTCGCGGAACAGTCGCTCAATATGCTTGGTTATTATCGTATCGCGCCGACGTGCTCTATTGAGGAAGCCGTAGACTTGGCATTCTGTATACCTGAGGGTTTCGATCTGCTGATCGTCGACGCCGAACTGATTCGTGGCCAAGAGCAGCGCATGCTCGATCGCTTTTATATGGGCGGTATGGTTTCGAGTGTCATTGTCTGTGGCAACCCCTTGGATCTGCCTTTAATTGCTTCGCGAATCAATTGCCCAGGTCTGCTCGGGTTCGTGTCCGTCCCTGTCGAGGCGTCTAGGCTACGCCCCTTGATGGGTGCTATAGATGACACGGCGCCTTGGAGTATATGTAATGCGAAGTTTATAAGCGCTCAAGGCTTTTGATTAATAGGCTTGGTGCTGCCAACTATTTATTGCAAAAGGGTTGCGTTGTTGATGTGGCGGGCTATTCATGGCCAAGGACAGCAATATCTGGTTTGACCGGAATTATCTGTTGCGCGGTGGTCTTTGATACTTAATTCGACACATCATCAACTAGGGCCGGCATCATGGAAGTCGCGGACGGAATTTTGCTTGGCGTATTTCTGCTGGCGGTCTACTTCTTAGGGGCCGCCCAGGGTACGAGGACACTCGGGCGCAAGGTGCAGACGCTGAAACATCGCAACGCCAAACTGAACGTGGAGTTGAGTCGGATTGTGGATAACCAACCCTAGGAGAGTGCTGAAAATTCCAATCAAGGAGGAAATAATGCAAGACATCATCAAAAAAACGTTTGGTGGGCTTTCAGTTCAATACTATATTCGGCAACTATTTTTTGGAGCGCTATTTGCCGCCTTCATAATCTATGTGGTTGTCAATGGGAATAAGCCCGTCCAGCCTGGCATGATTGCCCTGCTTGCAATAAATACATGCCTGTACCCTTACTCGCGATTTGTTTACGAAAGCATTGTCGGCTTTATCATGGGCAATAACGTATTTTTTGTTAACGCCATTTTCATGATCATTGTGAAAGTCTTCACCATGCTGCTCTGCTGGAGCTTTGCAATATTCATCGCCCCAATTGGGCTGGCATACCTTTATTATAACCACAGCAAAGCTGCCAGCTAGCAAACGCTCAAATCGTTCGCTTCGCTCACTGGCTCGGGCTAAAGCCCGCCCCTTAATTCGAATGCTCTGGTACAACGAGAGAAGTTGGTATCGTGCATGCTTTTAGGTAGTATTGAGTCTCTAGCCATTGTCGTTAGGACTGCTCGTAATGGAGTAGTGGCTGAGTTGAATAGCTTGGCTATGAGGGCCTAGCGCAAGCGGCTCTAGGACGTCGTGTTTAGTGGGCGGACCCTTGTTTATACCGCGCCACCCGGCAATGGGCAAAGATCTGACTTGAATGCAGTCTGTTTGAGGCTCTCATCGCTTGCTTTTTTGGAAAACATGATGGCAAAGCCTTTTCAGGGTGGTAGTGCTAACAGTGTTTTGTCGATGTCTCACCAGCTCTTTCGTAATATCGTACGAGAGTGGTTGATTATTTCCTTGATTTTGCTGCCATTGACGGCATTTCTGTCATTGACGCATGCCTTCGCATTGGATCACCTCATCTATGATCGGCTGCTGTCATGGAGCCGCATTACTGTCGATCCGCGGATTTTGCTCATCACTATCGACGACAGGAGTTTGCGGGCGATCGGACGATGGCCCTGGCCGCGTAGCGTACACAGCGAACTCTTGGAGCGTCTCGCCAAGGTCGAGTCCAAGGCCGTGTTATTCGATGTGGTTTTCAGCGAGCCGGGCAGTGATCCCGCCAACGATGAACGCTTAGGGCAGGCAGTTTGCCGGCTCGGTAATGTGGTGTTGCCATTACTGCGCGAGGGGGATGCGCGTTATGGCCGTATACCACGTGAGATCCTGCCTATTGAGCCGTTACAGGCATGTGCCCGCGCAATCGGGCATATCAATGTTGAGGCCGATGCTGACGGCACCATTCGCAGTGTCTACCTGCGCGAGGGCGCTGAGGGCAGTCAGCGCATGCAACTTGCCTGGCAGGCTTACAAGCTGGCGTCAGGGCCTGAGAAGGCCGCGTTAATGCCTGGTGCGGCCGGCGTGTTTCAGGAGCATGGCTGGTGGCGAGATCATGCTATCCGCATACCTTACACCGGCTGGGAGCGGGGCTTTCCAAGTGTCCCCTATCACAGTGTGTTGCTGGGCGAGGTGCCTGATGAGTTGTTGCAAGGGCGCATCATCCTCATCGGTGCCACTGCGCCAGGGCTGGGGGATCGCTATGCGACGCCGGTGTCTGGAAGCGCTGGCGGCACTCCAGGTGTAGAAATCCAGGCCAGCATTCTTAATGGTTTACTGCATGATCGCAGCATCGTTGAGTTGCCCAAAGTGCTTTCGGCTGTGCTGGCAATGCTTGCGGTGGGCCTGCTGCTAGTGGCCTTGCTGGTCATGCGTCTGCGCTATGTACTCGCTACCTCGCTCGTAATGGTTGGCTTGACCTTGGGCACGACCTGGGTGTTGCTGCAGCTGGGCTGGTGGTGGCCTCCGGCGGCCAGTCTACTGGGGCTTTTATTGGCGTATGTGGCCTGGAGCTGGCGCCGGCTTAGTGCGGTTCTGACTTACTTCGGTTGGGAGTTGGCTCGCCTGGAGAAGGAGCCCAAAGTACTCCCCGAGCGGGCGAAACTTGCCGTGCGGGCGTCAGGTGATGGGCTGCAACAGCGTATTACCGCTTTGGAGCTGGCGGTCGAGCGCGTTCGAGATGCGCGGCGTTTTATGGCCGATGGCCTGGAGCACCTGCCAGTTGCCACATTGGTCTGTTCGCCAGAGGGAACGATTCTGCTGGCTAATCGTCTTGCGCGCTTACTCTGTAAACAGGAACTGGTGGGGGCGGATATCCTGAGATGTCTCGAATACATTGGTCTGCCGACGGATCGTGCTCAAGGTCTTGAGACGGAAGGGTGGGCTATTCCTTTGTTAGGCGATATCGAGTTTCGCAGCTGCTGTGGTTTTACTTTACGAAGCGGAGTTGCTCCGATGTTGCCCGCCAATAGTGACATCCCTATTGGGTGGTTGATCAGCTTGATTGATTTGACTGTGGAGCGTGATATTCAGGAACAGCGGGCAAGTATGCTGAGCTTCCTGTCGCACGATTTGCGCGCACCTCAGTCAGCAATACTGTCTCTGCTTGACCTCGGTCAGGGCGCTGATAATGCAGAGTCTGTAGCGCATATATTCCAGCAGATCGAAATTCAGGTTAATCGATCATTGAGTCTGGCCGACGGTTTTGTGCATTTGACCAAGGCGGAATCATTGGAATATTCGTTTGAGCCGATGTTGATCTCCGCTGTTGTGTTGGATGCATTGGATCAGGTTTGGCCTTTGGCCAAAGCCAAGAATATTCGCATGGAGCGCTTGTTACCGGCCGATGAACTTATGGTGATGGCAGACTATGGCTTGCTCGTCCGGTCTTTTTTTAACCTGCTTGAGAATGCGGTTAAGTATAGCGCGGAGAATACGTGTGTTCGTGTTAGCGTCACTAGGCACGATGATTCTGTAGTCTGTTGCCTCAGTGATCAGGGGCGAGGTATTTCTGAGGATGAAATCCCTTTTATTTTTGAACGTTATCGGCGCTCTGGAGATAAGGCTGTTGTCTCTGGCCTGGGCCTTGGTTTGGCTATGGTAAAGCTGGTAATTGAACGCCACGGTGGGGAAATCTCTTGCAGAAGTATTCTAGGGCAGGGTAGTGATTTCGAGCTTTCTTTACCTTGCATGGAAGAATAATGATGCATATGAATATTTATACGGCGTGTAGTGGTCGCCCCATCCCGGGCTGCGGGGCAAGTTTATTTCTGCAACTGCCGTTGGCAGTCCGTCATTAAACTGATGCGGCCTGAGTCAGTCGTACTATGCATCAGGTAATGGTTGATATCCCGATGGGCATCGGGATCTGTCGTGTAGCCGTTCGGAGATATCTGTTCCGTTTTCAGGCTGCGCAACAGCCGCTCCATGAATAAGGCTCATGCTTTGCTGCTATGGGCTCGGAACGAAGCCAAGGCATATGATCGCGTTTGTGGCATATCCGCGATATCGCAGTAAATCCATGCTTCCCGGCCCCGGTCTCCTGCGCTAGTCCCAATGGACGATGTTGCCCCTGCGCCAAGACGCTTAAATCGCTCTCCATAAGGCCTCCTCGGCATTTGCTGCGGGGTGGGCCAAGGCCTGCCAGGAATGAGGAGAGCGCCCCATGGATATCCGTGGTCTGGGTTATGTCACCGTCTTATCCACCGATCTGAACCGCTGGCGCGAATACGGCACGCAGGTGCTGGGAATGATGGCCGCCGCCGGCCCGCAGGCGGATGAGCTGCTCTACCTGAAGATGGATGAGCGTCACTACCGCATTCTCGTTGAGCAGAGTGAGCAGGACGGCTACGGCGCCAGTGGTTGGGAGGTGGCTGGCAAGGCCGCCTTCGAGCAGGCGCTCGCCGAGTTGGAGCAGGCCGATGTGCCGGTGCAGCGGGGTAGTGCGGCGCAGGCCGCGGTACGCAAGGTGCAGGAGCTGGCCTGCTTCAGCGACCCGGATGGCAACCGCCACGAACTGTTCTGGGGCCCGCTGCAGGACTTCGCCCGCTTTGTTTCGCCGGTCGGGGTCAAGGGGTTCGTCAGCAATGAGTTGGGCATGGGCCATGTGGTGCTGCCGGCACCGAGCTTCGAGCGCTGTCGCGACTTCTATGAGCGGGTGCTGGGTTTTGGTCTGTCCGATCTGATGAAGGTGCGCTTCACCCCGGACCCGGCAGAGCCGGAGAAACGCATCCATTTCCTGCACTGCAATAACGGTCGCCACCACTCCCTGGCCATCTTCGAGTGCCCGATACCCCACGGCTGCGTGCACATGATGCTCGAGGTCAATGCCCTCGACGAGGTTGGCCGGGCGCTGGACCGCATGCAAGCGCACGGGGTCAAGCTGTCCGCCACCCTTGGCCAGCACACCAACGACCAGATGATTTCCTTCTACATGAAGACCCCGTCCGGCTTCGATCTGGAGTACGGCTACGACGGCCTGGTGGTGGACTGGGACCGGCACACGCCGTTCGAGAGCACTGTGGTCAGCCATTGGGGCCATGACTTCAGCGTTGGCTACAAGTGAGGGTGTCAAGCATGGATAAGCGGATGAGCGCGGCCGAGATAGTCGGCCAGTTGCGCGACGGTATGACTATCGGCATCGGTGGCTGGGGGCCGCGGCGCAAGCCGATGGCGCTGGTGCGCGAGATTCTGCGCTCCGACCTCAAGGACCTCACCGTGGTCGCCTATGGCGGCGCCGATGTCGGCATGCTCTGTGCCGCCGGCAAGCTCAAGAAGCTGGTGTTCGCCTTTGTCTCGCTGGACTTCATTCCGCTCGAGCCTTACTTCCGCAAAGCCCGGCAAGACGGCGCCATCCAGGTGATGGAGATCGACGAGGGCATGCTGCTGCTGGGCCTGCGCGCCGCCGCCATGGGTGTGCCCTTTATTCCCACTGCGGTCGGCCTGGGCACCGATGTGCTGCGGCATAACCCGGAACTGAAACTGATCGCCTCGCCCTATGCCGACGGCAAGGACTGGGTCGCCATGCCGGCGCTCAAGCTCGATGCCGCGCTGGTGCATGTCGATCGCGCGGACCCGCGCGGCGTCTGCCAGATCAGCGGGCCGGATCACTACATGGACGACCTGTTCGTCCGCGCCGCCAAGCGCGCCTATGTCAGCTGCGATGAGTTGGTCGACAGCAGCTACTTCCACAGCAACCCGGAGCAGGCGCGCCAGGTGTTCTGGGAGCGCAACCAGACCAGCGCCGTGGTGCATATGCCGGGTGGCGCCCATCCGTCTTCTTGCGCGCCGTTGTATGGCTTCGATGTCGCGCACTTCAAGGCCTACAACGCTTCGGCCCAGTCGCCGGACGGCTGGCAGGCCTATGTCGAGCAGTACCTGAACTGCACGGAAGAGCAGTACCGGGAAAAGGTCGGCGGCTTGGCTGCCATCCGCCAGCTACCCCTGCCGGTTTTCTAAGCGAGGCTCGATATGACTACCACTGCAATGACTTACAGCCTGGCCGAACTCTTGATCTGCGCCGCCTCCGAGGCCTGGCGCGACGACGGCGAGGTGCTGGCCAGCGGCATCGGCGTGATCCCGCGCCTGGCCGCGTCCCTGAGCATGCTCAGCGCCAACCCCGATCTGCTGATGACTGACTCCGAGGCCTTTATGGTCGCCGAGCCGGTGCCGCTCGGCGCACGCAACGGCTACAAGCCGAAGTTCGACAGCTGGATGGGCTTCTCGCGGATTTTCGACAATGTCTGGGGCGGCAAGCGCCATGCCCTGGTCGGCCCGACCCAGATCGACCGTTTCGGCCAGGCCAACATTTCCTGCATCGGCGACTACGCCAAGCCCAAGGCGCAGATGCTCGGGGTGCGCGGCTTTCCCGGCAACTCCATCAGCCACGCCAACTCTTTCTTCGTGCCCAGCCACAACCGCCGAGTGTTCGTCGAGGGCGAGGTCGATATGGTCGCCTCGGTCGGCTACAACCCCGTGCGCCTGGCCCGCGGCTGGTCGCTGGACGAGATCGACATCCGTCTGATCGTCACTGACCTCTGCGTACTGGATTTCCAGGGCCCGCAGCGGCAGATGCGGATTCGCTCGCTGCACCCGGGTGTAACGGTGGCCGAGGTGCAGGACAACACGGGGTTCGCCCTGCATGTGCCGGAGGCGATTGCGACCACGGCGGCGCCGAGTGTGGAGCAACTGATGCTGATCCAGCAGCTGGACCCGCACAACCTGCGCGCCAGCCAACTGAAAGACAACCCGCCGGGCGAGCGCAGCCCGCGCTGACGGCCATGATAAGTCCCGCCTTGCCGGAGAAGCAGTCAATGAGCGAGCAGAACGATCAAGAGGCCGACGTGGTGCTCTACGAGGTGCGTGGCACTATCGCCCTCGTCACCATGAACCGCCCCGAGTACCACAACGCCCAGAACTCGCGGATGACCTATGCGCTGGACGCCGCCTTCCGCCGCGCCTGCGACGACGACGAGGTGAAGGTCATCGTGCTGCGTGGCGCCGGCAAGCACTTCTCCGCCGGTCACGACATCGGCACTCCGGGGCGCGATGTGAACCAGAGCTTCGAGCGCACCAGCCTCTGGTACGACCACGTCAACAAGCCCGGCGGCGAGTTCCTCTACGCCCGTGAGCAGGAGGTCTACCTCGGCATGTGCCGGCGTTGGCGCGAAATGCCCAAGCCGACCATCGCCATGGTCCAGGGGGCCTGCATCGCCGGCGGCCTGATGCTGGCCTGGGTCTGCGACCTGATAATCGCCTCGGATGATTCCTACTACGCCGATCCGGTGGTGCGCATGGGCATTCCGGGGGTGGAGTACTTCGCCCACGTGCACGAGCTGAACCCGCGCATCGCCAAGGAATTCCTCTTCCTCGGCGAGCGCATGCCGGCCGAGCGCGCCTATCAGATGGGCATGCTCAATCGCGTGGTGCCCCGCGAGCGGCTCGAGGAAGAATGCCTCGCCATTGCCGGGCGCATCGCGCAGATGCCGCGTCTCGGTCTGCAACTGAGCAAGCAGGCGGTGAACAACGCCGAAGACCTGATGGGCAAGCGCGCCACCATGGACATGGTGTTCGGCCTGCACCACTTCGCCCACGTGCACAACGAGCTGACATCCGGCGACAAACTCGGCGGCTATGACGCCAAAGCCATGGCCAGCTCACAACGCAAAGCGGCGGAGGCGTGATGACAGTCGCCCTGAATACCCGCCTGACCGAGTTGCTCGGCTGCCGCTACCCGATTATCCAGACCGCCATGGGCTGGGTCGCCGACCCGAAGCTGGTGGCGGCCACTGGCAATGCCGGTGGCTTCGGCTTCCTCGCCGGGGCCACCATCGAACCCGAGCGGATGGAAGCGGCGATTCTCGAAACCCGGCGCCTGACCGATAAGCCGTTCGGCGTGAACTTCCACATGTATCAGCCCAACGCCGGCGAAATCGTCGAATTGGTGCTGCGCCACAAGGTCAAGGCGGTTAGCTACAGCCGCTCGCCGGGCAAGCAGATGATCACCCGCCTGAAAGACGCCGGGGTGGTTTGCATCCCCACGGTCGGAGCCCTGAAGCATGCGCTGAAAGCCGTGGAAATGGGCGCCGACGCAGTCACGGTGCAAGGCGGCGAGGGCGGCGGGCACACTGGCTCGGTACCCACCTCGTTGCTGCTGGCCCAGGTTGTCGATGCGCTGCAGGTGCCAGTGGTCGCTGCCGGTGGCTTCAAGGACGGCCGCGGGCTGGTCTCGGCGCTGGCCTATGGTGCCGAAGGCATCGCCATGGGTACGCGCTTTTTGATGAGCGCCGACAGCCCGGTGCCGCCAGCCACTCTGGCGCGCTATCTGGCGGTGCGCGACCCGGCGGCGATCATCGTCAGTCGCGCCATCGACGGCATGCCGCAACGGATGATCCGCAACGAACTGCTCAATCAGCTGGAGCGCGCCGGTGGCCTGCGGCGCCTGCTGCTGGCGTTGAAGAGTGGCCTGGCCTATCGCAAGCACAGCGGCATGAGCCTGACCCAGCTGCTCGGCAGCGCGCTGACGATGCGCGGTGCCGGCGAACTGACGGCGGCCCAGACCATCATGGCCGCCAACGCGCCGATGGTGATCCAGAAGGCCATGGTCGAGGGGCTGCCCGAGCTGGGCGTGCTGCCCGCCGGACAGATCGCGGCGAGCATCGACAGCCTGCCGAGTTGCGAAGAATTGATTGGCCAGATAGTCCGGGAGGCCGAAGCGCGCCTGGCTGTGCTGTGCCGCCATTGTTCCTGAACAGAATCTCCTGAAAGGACGACCTTATGAGCAAACCCTTTAGCGTGATCATCGACAACGGCATCGCTGAGCTGGTGTTCGACCGCCCGCCGGTGAACGCCTTCAACTGCCAGGGCTGGGCGGATATCGCCAGCCAAATCGAAAGCCTTGGCCGCGACGCCAATGTGCGAGTGATCGTCGTCCGCGCCGAGGGCCGTGGCTTCTGCGCCGGGGTGGATATCAAGGAGCTGGCCGCCGACGGCAATTTGATCGTCGCGGTGAACAAGGGTAACTACGACAGCTTCAAGGCCATCCACCGCAACCCCAAGCCGGTAATCGTCGCGGTGCACGGTTTCGTCCTCGGCGGCGGTATCGGCCTCTGCGGGGCGGCGGACATCCTCGTCGCCTCCGACTGCGCACGCTTCGGCGTGCCGGAAGTGGACCGGGGCGCGATGGGCGGCGGCGCGCACCTGCAACGCCTGTTCCCCGTGCAGAAGGTCCGCCACATGTACTTCACCGGCGAGATGATCGATGCCGCCGAAGCCTATCGCCTGGGTGCGGTGGAGCGAGTGGTCAAGCATGAAGACCTGCGTGAGACGGCGCTTTCCATCGCCCGCCAGATCGCCGCCAAGAGCCCGGCGATGATCGCCCTGGCCAAGGAGGCGCTGAACGGCATCGAAGACGGCAACCTGGAAGAAAAATACCGCTGGGAGCAGGGCTTCACCCTTGAAGCCTACCGCTCGCTGGACTCCCAAGAAGCGCGTGATTCCTTCGTGGAAAAACGCAGCGCCCACTTCAACGGCTAGGAAGACCCCCCATGCAACTGACCTATACACCGGGCCAGCAGGCCTTCCGCGCCGAGGTGCGGGCCTGGCTGGCGGCCAACCTGCCGAGCGAGCCGCTGCAGTCCTTCGACACCGAAGAGGGCTTTCGCCAGCACCGCGCCTGGGAGGCCAAGCTCAATGAGGGCCGTTGGGGCATGGTGACCTGGCCGACCGAACTGGGCGGGCGTGGCTGCGACCTGATCGAGTGGCTGATCTTCGAGGAAGAGTATTACCGTGCGGGGGCTCCGGCACGGGTCAACCAGAACGGCATCTTCCTGCTCGGCCCGACCCTGATGGAGTTCGGCAGCGAGGCGCAGAAGGCCCGCTTCCTGCCGCGCATGGCCACCGGCGAGGATATCTGGGCCCAGGGCTGGTCGGAGCCGGGCGCCGGTTCCGACATGGCGGCGATTCGCGCGAAAGCCGAGCGGGTTGGCGATCACTATGTGCTCAACGGCCAGAAAACCTGGTCGACCCGCGCGGTCTGGGCCGACTGGCTGTTCGGTATCTTCCGCACCGACCCGCAGTCCAGCCGCCATAACGGCCTGACCTTCATCCTGCTGCCGCTGAACAGTCCGGGCATCACGGTGCGGCCGATTCCACAACTCAACGGCCTGCCGGGCTTCGCCGAAATCTTCTTCGATGACGTCAAGGTGCCGGTGGAGAACGTGCTCGGCGGCGAAGGCATGGGCTGGCATGTGGCGATGTCCACCGCCGGTTTCGAGCGCGGCCTGATGCTGCGCTCACCCGCGCGCTTCCAGGAAACCGCACGGCGGTTGGTGGAACTGTACCTGGCCAACCGCGAACAGGCCGACCGTGACCCGGCCATCGGCGAGGCGGTGATGCGCGCCTATCTGGATGCCGAGGCCTACACATTGGCCACCTACATGACCGCTTCGAGTCTGGTGCAGGGCGGCAAGATCGGCCCGGAGTCCTCGACCAACAAGATTTTCTGGTCCGAGCTGGACCAGCGCATACACGAGACCGCCATGAGCATTCTCGGCCTGCGTGGCGAACTGCTGCCAGAGGCGCCGGATGCGGGCGAGGTCGGCCATTGGCTGGACGGCTTCCTGTTCGCCCAGGCCGGGCCGATCTACGCCGGTACCAACGAGATTCAACGCAACATCATTGCCGAACGCATGCTCGGCATGCCGCGCGCATGAGGGGCTGAAGAACCTACCTGTCAATCAAACATGCCTGCGACGGAGGCCATTTGTTCGCATGGCAAGGCACGAGGAGAGAGGTTTGGTCATTCCAAATGAACGACGAGAAACGCAGCCATGCGAACAAATGACCCCGTCCCTTCGGGGTGCGCCGCAAAACGCGCCAGGCCGCGCTGCGGGATTTGCCAAGGGCTCAACCATTGCCTGCATCCCGCGCCTTGCCTGGCGCGTTTTGCGGCAGCAACGCAAGTCATGTTTGATTGACAGGTAGGTTCTCTATGGACTTTAGCTTTAGCCAGGATCAACTGCTGTTTCAGACCAATGTCAGGAGCTTCCTGACCAACGAGGTCACCCCGGAGCGCCTGCGTGAACTCTGGCAAACCGACAGCGGCCGCAGTGATGAACTCTGGGCCGAGTTGGTCGAGCTGGGGCTGACCGCCCTGACCGTGCCGGAAGCCTTTGGCGGCCTGGGCATGAATGAGCTGGACTTCGTCCTGCTGGCCCAGGAGTGCGGCTATGCCGGTCTGTCGGAGCCGTTGCTGGACAGTATGCTGGTTGGCGTGCCGCTGCTCGTTGCTTTGGACGATACGCACCAGAACCTCAAGAGCGAGTGGCTGACCCGGGTCGCCGAGGGCCGCGCGCGTCTGGCGGTGGGCCAGCCGGGTAATCCGCTGGTCAGCGATGCGCATGTCGCCGACCTGCTGCTGTTGCCCCACGGCGACGAAGTGCACGCCGTGCCGCGCGCGGCGGTGAGCCTGACCCGTAACGAGTCGGTCGACCCCGGTCGCCAGCTGTTTCGCGTCGACTGGACGCCAAGTGCCGCCACCCGAGTGGCTGAAGCCGAGCAGGGCCGGGCTCTGTGGGCCGCCACCTTCAATCGCGGCGCCCTGGCCACGGCGGCGCAGTTGCTCGGCCTGGCCAAGCGCATGGTTGACCTGGCGGTGGACTACAGCTTCGAGCGCAAACAGTTCGGCAAGCCGGTCGGCTCGTTCCAGGCGGTCAAGCATCTGATGGCCAACGTCGCGGTGCAAATCGAATTCGCCAAGGGCCCGCTGTATCGCGCCGCCTACTTCTTGGCCGAGAGCCGGGCAGGGGCGGACGAGCAGGTGTCCCACGCCAAACTGGCGTGCGCCGAAGCCGCGCTGTTGGCGGCGAAGAACGCGATCCAGACCCATGGTGCGATGGGGTACACCTGGGAGGTGGACCTGCAACTGTTTATGAAACGTGCCTGGGCCCTGGACAAGGTCTGGGGCGACCGCGGCCTGCACAAGGCGCGGGTGCGCGAGGCGTTGTTCGGCGGGACGATACAGCCGGGGGCGGGGAATACGTTCTAACCAACGGCACCCTCTCCCCCAGCCCCTCTCCCTGAAGGGAGAGGGGCGACAAGCAGCTCAACCTCTGCACGGACAGCCCCTTCTCCCGCTTGCAGGAGAGGGTTGGGGAGAGGGCAAACCAACTCCACCAACTTCAACGAGATTGACCCATGCCCGAAGCCTACATAGTCGACGCCGTCCGCACCCCAACCGGCCGGCGCAAGGGTGGCCTGAGCCACATCCACGCCGCCGACCTGGGCGCGCATGTGCTGCGCGCGCTGGTCGAGCGCAACGCTATCCCCGACCATGAGTATGAGGATGTGATCTTCGGCTGCGTCGACACCATCGGCCCGCTGGCCGGCGACATCGCTCGTACCAGCTGGCTGGCGGCCGGGTTGTCGCAGGAGGTGCCGGGCACCACCATCGACCGCCAGTGCGGTTCATCGCAGCAGGCCGTACATTTCGCCGCGCAGGCGGTGATGAGCGGTACCCAGGATGTGGTGATCGCCGGCGGCGTGCAGACCATGACGCAGATCCCGATCTCTTCGGCGATGACCGCCGCCGAACCGCTGGGGTTCAGCGATCCCTTCTCCGGCTCCGAGGGCTGGGTGCGGCGCTACGGCAAGCAGCCGCCGACCCAGTTCAGGGCGGCGCAGATGATCGCCGAGAAGTGGGGGCTGTCCCGCGCCGATCTGGAAGCCTATTCGTTGGAGTCCCACCAGCGTGCATTGCGTGCCATTGCAGAAGGCCGCTTCGCCCGTGAGATCGTCCCGCTGGCCGCTGTGCAGCATGACGAAACCCCGCGCCAGACCAGCCTGGAGAAGATGGCCGAACTGGACTTTTTGTTCGGCTGCGATCGGGTTACCGCCGCGGTCTCCAGCCAGACCTGCGACGCCGCCAGCGCCATGCTGATCGTTTCCGAGACGGCGTTGAAGCGCTATGGCCTGACCCCGCGCGCGCGCATCCAGCACCTCAGCGTGCGCGCCGAAGACCCGATCTGGATGCTTACCGCGCCGATCCCGGCTACCGCTTACGCGCTCAAACGCGCCGGTTTGAGGCTGGATCAGATCGACCGGGTGGAGATCAACGAGGCTTTTGCTTCGGTGGCCATGGCCTGGCTGAAAGAGACCGGCTACCCGCACGAACAGACCAACGTCAACGGCGGCGCCATCGCCCTCGGCCATCCCCTCGGCGCCACCGGCACCCGCCTGATGTGCAGCTTGCTCCACGAACTGGAACGCAGCGGCGGGCGCTACGGCCTGCAGACCATGTGCGAAGGTGGCGGCCAGGCGAACGTCACCATTATCGAAAGACTCTGAGCCTTGGCAGGCAAGCATCGCAGCCATGGGCCGCTCCTACGGGAGCATGGCGCGGCGGCATTTTGTAGGAGCGGGCCATGCCCGCGATCTTGATTCGTAGCCGGACTGAATTCCGGGCTACGGGCTGGCGCGAATTATCAATATCCGGAGAACAACAATGGCAATCTGCAAAGACCGTGTAGTGATCATCACCGGCGCCGGCGGCGGGCTGGGCAAGGCTTATGCGCTGGCCTTCGCGGCTGAAGGCGCGAAAGTGCTGGTCAACGACATCAAGCTCGAGGCGGCGCAAGCCGTGGTCGCCGAGATCCGCGCCCAGGGCGGCGAGGCGGTCGCCAACAGCCACGACATCACCAACTACGCCGACGCCGCGCTGATCGTGCGCCAGGCCGTCGAGAGCTTCGGCGCCCTGCACGTGCTGGTGAACAACGCCGGCATCTGCCGCGACCGCATGTTCGCCAGCCTGACTGAAGCGGATTGGGATGCGGTGATGTCGGTGCACCTCAAAGGTCACTTCTGCATCGCCAGCCATGCTGTCCAGTACTGGCGCGAACAGGCCAAGGGTGGCGCCCAGGTCCGCGCGCGGATCATCAACACCAGTTCCGGCGCCGGCTTGCAGGGTTCCATCGGCCAGTCCAACTACGCCGCCGCCAAGGGGGGCATCGCCGCCCTGACCCTGGTGCAGGCCGCCGAACTGGCTCGTTACGGCATCACCGCCAATGCCCTGGCCCCGGCCGCGCGCACCGGCATGACCGAGCAGGTGTTCGCCGAGGTGATGAAGAAGCCGGAGCAGGGCTTCGACTACTTCGCCCCGGAAAACATCGCGCCGCTGCTGGTCTGGCTCGGCTCTGAAGCGTCGCAGGCGGTCAGCGGGCGGATGTTCGAGGTCGAGGGCGGCAAGCTGTCGATCGCCGATGGCTGGCGCAAGGGCCCGGAGTTGGACAAGGGCGGCCGCTGGTTGGCCGCCGAGATCGGCGAGGCGGTGGGGCAACTGATGACCCAGGCCGTGTCGGCGCAGAAGGTGTACGGCAGCTAAATACAGTCCCAGAAATTTTAGGGGGACCCGTAGATTGGCGCTGAGCGCAGCGATGCCCAACAAGGAGTCGCTCGCGACTCCCTGCGCTCGGCAACCCACTTAAAAGCCTGGCCTTGCAGGCCGGTTGTTGGGCTTCACCTGCGGTTCAGCACCAACCTACGTCGAGGTATGCCTGCACACAGTCCTTTGTAGGAGCGGGCCATGCCCGCGAAGCCTCCCAAAGTATCGCGGGCATGGCCCGCTCCTACGCGCTATACGCACTCTGAATGGGCTCTCGTCTATTCGGACTAGGCAGCGGTAACGATTCCCCCATTAACCGAAGCCGCCAGACTCTCTGGCGAAGGGGGCGTCGCCGTATTCGCCCCGCCAGACGAGCAAAAGGCGCACCTATGGAATTTGCGTTCAGCGACGAGCAGGAAATGATTCGCGCGTCCGCCGAGAGCTTTCTCGCGGATGTGTCCGACTCCGCAGCAGTGCGGGCGGCGATGGCCAGCGAGCTGGGCTATGACACTGAGTTATGGCAACGCCTATGCGGCGAAATGTACTGGCCGGCCATCCATATCCCCGAAGAATACGGTGGCCTGGGCCTGGGCTATGTCGAACTGGCGATCCTGTTGGAGCAGATGGGCCGCCGTCTGCTGTGTTCGCCGTTCTTTGCCACCGCTTGCCTGGCCACGCCGGCACTGCTGCTGGCCGGCAGCGAGCGGCAGAAAAGCCAGTGGCTGCCACGCATTGCCGAGGGCAGTGCCACCGGCACGCTGGCCTTCGCCAGCGCCAACCGCTGGGACGCCGAAACGGTGCAGGCTACCGCAGTCGCGGAAGGTGAAGGTTTCGTACTCAACGGCACACTGAATTACGTGCTCGACGGGCATCTCTGCGACCTGCTGATCGTCGCCGCCAGAACTCCCGGTTCGTCGGGCGAGGCGGGCATCAGCCTGTTCGCCCTGGCGGCCGACAGTGTGGGTGTCGAGCGCCAGATGTTGCCGACCATGGACCAGACCCGCCGGCAGACGCGGTTGCGGCTGAACAATGTGTATCTCGGCGCCGACTGCCTGATGGGCGGGTTTGGCGCTGCCTGGCCGCAACTCGAACGCATCCTCCAACTGGCGTGTATCGGCTTGGCCGCCGAGCAGACCGGCGGCGCCCAGCAGAGCCTCGACCTGAGCGTGGCCTATATGCAGGAGCGCCAGCAGTTCGGCCGCCCCATCGCCAGCTTCCAGGCCCTCAAGCACCGCGCGGCGGACATGATGGTGCAGGTCGAGTGCGCGCGTTCGGCGACTTATTACGCCGCCTGCGTGGCGCAGGAACTGCTCGATCCGGCGGGCGACGCACAGGTCGCGGCCGAGTTGCCGCTGGCCGCGGCGCTGGCCAAGGCGCAGTGCTCCGAGGCGTTTTTCCACTGCGCGGCGGAGTCGATCCAGCTGCACGGCGGCGTCGGTTTTACCTGGGAATATGACCCGCACCTGTATTTCAAACGCGCCCGCGCCAGTGAAGGCTTCCTCGGCGCGCCGGCGTTGCAGCGCGAGCGGATCGCCGCCCTGCTGCTGGACGAACAGCCATTGGGGGAGCGGTCATGAAGATCAGTTTCAGTGCGCAAGACGAATGCTTCCGCCAGGAAGTCGCCGACTGGCTGGCGGACCACCTTTGCGGGGAGTTCGAGCCATTGCGCTTTCGCGGCGGGCCGGGCGACGAACACATGTTCCCCGAGGAGCGCAAAGCCTGGGAGCGCACGCTCGCCGCAGGCGGCTGGACCTGTGTCGGCTGGGCGCCGGAGCACGGCGGGCGCGGCTTGTCGATCAGCCAGCAGGTGATCTTCCACGAGGAATACGCCCGCGCTGGTGGGCCGGGGCGCATGGGCCATATCGGCGAGGGCCTGGCCGGGCCGACCATCGCGGCCTTCGGCAACGCGGAGCAGCAGCGAAAATTTCTACCGGGCATCGTCAGCGGCAGCGAGTTCTGGTGCCAGGGTTACTCCGAGCCGGGCGCCGGTTCCGACCTGGCCAACGTCAAGACCCGCGCAGTCTTGGATCAGGCCAGCGGCACCTGGCGGATCAATGGGCAGAAGGTCTGGACCTCGCTGGCCCACGAGTCCGACTGGTGCTTCGTCATTGCCCGCACCGAGCCCGGCAGTGTCGGTCACCATGGCCTGTCGTTCCTGCTGGTGCCGATGGCGCAGGCGGGCATCAGCGTGCGGCCGATTGAACAGCTCACCGGCACCTCGGAATTCAACGAGGTGTTCTTCGACGACGCCGAAACCGCCGCGGGCCATATCGTCGGTTTGCCCGGCGAGGGCTGGAAGATCGCCATGGCGCTGCTGGGCTTCGAGCGTGGCGTGTCGACCCTCGGTCAGCAGATGCAGTTCCACAATGAGCTGAACGAGATCATCGCCATCGCCAAAGCCAATGGCGCCGCTCGCGACCCGATCTTGCGCCAGCGTATCGCCGATGCCTGGGGCGGGCTGCGGATCATGCGCTACAACTCGCTGCGCATGCTCTCCGGCGCCCAGGATGGGGCGCTGCGCAAGGACGCGATGATCTACAAGCTGTTCTGGTCCAGCTGGCACGCCAACCTCGGCAAGCTGGCGATGGATGTGCTCGGCGCCGAGGCCGAGTTGATCGAGGCCGCGCCTTACCAGCTCAACCGCCTGCAGTCGCTGTACCTGTTCACCCGCTCCGACACGATCTACGGCGGCAGCAACGAAATCCAACGCAACATCATCGCCGAACGCGCCCTGGGGATGCCGAAAGAGCCCCGCGTTCGCGCCTGAATCTGGCCTGAGGAATCTGAATATGCTCAATCCGACCTATGTGCCCGGGCATCAGTTGTTGCACGGCAAGTCTGTTCTGATCACCGCCGCTGCGGGCGCGGGCATCGGTTTTTCCGCCGCGCTGCGGGCCGCCGAGGAAGGTTGCCGGGCGCTGATGATCAGCGATATCCACGAGGGCCGGCTGCAGGAAGCGGCGCTGAAAATCCGCGAGAAGACCGGGCTCGACCAGGTGTTCACCCAGGTCTGCAACGTTACCGATGAGCAGCAGGTGCAGGCGCTGGTGAGTGTCGCCGAGCGCGATCTGGGCGGCGTCGATGTGCTGATCAATAACGCCGGCCTTGGCGGCTCGCGGCTGCTGGTGGAGATGCCGGACGAGGAGTGGCAACGTGTGCTGGACGTGACCCTCACCGGCACCATGCGCATGACCCGTGCCATGCTGCCGAAGATGATCGAGCGCCAGGCCGGGGTCATCGTCAACAACGCCTCGGTACTTGGCTGGCGCGCGCAGAAAGAGCAATCGCACTATGCGGCGGCCAAGGCCGGCGTAATGGCGCTGACCCGCTGCGCCGCAGTCGAGGCCGCCGAGCACGGCATCCGCATCAACGCCGTGAGCCCGAGCATCGCCCTGCATGACTTCCTGCGTAAATCCGCGCCGCAAGCGGTATTGGAAAAACTCGCTTCGAGCGAAGCCTTCGGCCGCGCGGCCGAGGTCTGGGAGGTGGCCAACGTGATGATGTTCCTGGCCAGCGATTACAGCTCCTATATGACCGGCGAAGTCTTGTCGGTCTCCAGCCAGAGGGCCTGAGCATGAGCCGAGTCTTCGAAACCCCGTTCGCCCTGCGCGAGGCGGTTGGCCAGGCACTGGGCGTCAGCCAGTGGCTGAAGGTGGAACAGCAGCGCATCGACCTGTTCGCCGAGGCCACTGGCGATCATCAGTGGATTCATGTCGATCCAGAGAAAGCTGCCCAAGGGCCGTTCGGCGCCTGCATCGCCCATGGCTATCTGAGCCTGGCACTGGTCAACCTGTTCCTGCCGCAAATCGTCGAGGTGCGTGGCATCGCCATGGGCGTGAACTACGGTTGCGACCGCCTGCGCTTCCCCAATGTGCTCAAGGTCGGCGCCCGCGTGCGCGGTAGCGCCGAGCTGGTGTCGGTCGAGGAGATCAAAGGCGGTGTGCAAGCGTGCATCCGCGTCAGCGTCGAGATCGAGGGCGAGGAGCGCCCGGCCTGCGTGGTGGACACCATTAGCCGCTACTACCCGGCGTAAATCGCAGCCCTCTCCCCAGCCCTCTCCCGCAAACGGGAGAGGGGGGTGTACGAGTCGCTTGTCTCCCCTCTACCACATGTGGGAGAGGGGCTGGGGGAGAGGGCGGTCGCCCAGAAAATTCGAGGAATCAGAAATGAAAGAAGCCGTAATCGTCTCCACCGCCCGTACGCCGATTGGTAAGGCGTTTCGTGGCGCCTTCAACGATACCGAGGCGCCCCTGCTGGGTGGCCATGTGGTGCGCGAGGCCGTGCGCCGCGCCGGGATCGAACCGGGCGAAGTGGACGATGTGTTGATCGGTGCAGCCGCGCAGCAGGGCACCCAGTCCTATAACCTCGGCCGGCTCTGCGCGATTGCCGGCGGGTTGCCCTCGACAGTGGCGGGCATGGCCCTGGAGCGTCAGTGCGCTTCGGGCCTGATGAGCATTGCCACGGCGGCCAAGGGCATCATCTGCGATGAAATCGACATCGCCGTGGCCGGGGGGCTGGAGTCCATCTCGCTGGTGCAGAACAAGCACAAGAACCTCTACCGCAACCAGTCCAATGCGGTGCTTGAGTTCGACTCGACGGCTTATATCCCGATGATCGAGACTGCCGAGATAGTTGCCGCACGTTATGGCATCTCACGCGAGGAACAGGACGAATACAGCTACCACAGCCAGATGCGCACCGCCCTGGCGCAAAGCGCCGGGTTGTTCGACCTGGAACTGGCACCGCTGACCAGCCGGCAGGCGTTCTTTGACAAGGCCAGCGGCGAGAGCCGTTACGAAACCGTGACCCTGAGCCGCGACGAGTGCAACCGCGCGAGCACTACTCGCGAGAGCCTGGCGGCGCTGGAGCCGGTGTGGCAGGGCGGGCAGTGGACGCAGCAGGGCCGCTTCATCACCGCCGGCAACGCTTCGCAGTTGTCCGACGGTGCCTCGGCCTCGGTGTTGATGAGCGCCAAGCTGGCCGAGCAGAAGGGCCTGGAGCCGCTGGGCATCTACCGCGGCTTGGCGGTGGCTGGCTGCAACGCCGACGAGATGGGCATCGGCCCGGTTTATGCGATCCCCAAGCTGCTCAAGCGCCATGGCCTGACGATGGACCACATCGGCCTCTGGGAACTCAACGAGGCCTTCGCCTGCCAGGTGCTCTATTGCCGCGACACCCTGGGCATCCCGGACGAGCGACTGAACGTCAACGGCGGCGCCATTTCCATCGGCCACCCGTTCGGCATGTCCGGCGCGCGCATGGTCGGCCATGCGCTGATCGAGGGTAAACGCCGTGGCCTGCGTTATGTGGTGGTGAGCATGTGCATCGGCGGTGGCATGGGCGCCGCCGCGCTTTTCGAAGTGGTGTAGGGAGGATGGAGATGATCAAGCCGGAACAGGTGCAGCAGACCATGGCGCGTTATGTCGAACTGGTGGATGCCGGGGATATCGACGGCATAGTCGCGCTCTACGCGACGGACGCGGTGGTGGAAGACCCGGTAGGCCAGGCACCGATTGTCGGCATTGCCGCTATCGCGACCTTCTACCGCGAGGGGCTCGGCAAGACCAATGCCACGGCCACCTTGACCGGCCCGGTACGGGCCACGGTGAATGGTTGCGGCGCCATGCCGTTTCGCGTCGATCTGAACTGGGGCGGGCAGCTGTGCTCGATCCAGGTGATCGACGTAATGGAGTTCGACGCCGACGGCAAGATCCGCTCGATGAAGGCCTACTGGAGCGAAGCCAACCTGGAACGGCGAGGTGAGGCATGAGCCTGGAGCAGCGCATCGCCCGCCTGGAGTCGCTTGAGGCGATCCGCCAACTGAAGCACCGCTACTTGAATGCCTGTGATCTGAAGGAGGTCGAGTGCATTCGCGACTGCTTCGCCGAGGGCGAGATCCTTATCGACTATGGCCCGCTGGGACTTTTTCGCGAGCGCGAACGTTTCGTCGCGCTGTACCAGGAACTGGCCTGCCATGAGTCGGTGATCGACCTGCACCATGGCGCCAATCCGGAGATCGAGTTGTTGTCGGCGACCGAGGCGTCGGCGCGTTGGGCACTCTGGTATTTCAATATCGACGCCAACAGCGGCGCCACCCGTCAGCTCGGTGGTATTTACCAGGATCGTTATCGGTTGACTGAGCAGGGCTGGAAGATAGTCGAGACGCGCTTCAGCGCGCATTCGCAGAGCAGCAGTGCTGGCTGAGTGCGTCGAAAAGACCGGGGTTAGGGTTTTGTAGGCGCTACCTTGAACGACCTGTCGCGGATAAATCCGCCCCCACACAAGCAGCCGCAGCACCGCGCGCCTGTGGGAGTGGATTCATCCGCGATGGATATCTGCCACATCGCCGCTGCACGGCTGGGATTGGCGTTCGCCTCTACGCTCAGCGGCGCGGCGGGAACGCCGGATTGCGCGTCTCGCCGGTCTCATAGAACGCCTTCATGTTCAGCGCTATTTGCGCCACGACTTTGTTCAGTGCGCGCTTGAGCAGCAGACGATCCAGAAGCTGGCCGAGCACGCCACCCGCCGGTTGATAAATCAGGCTGGCCGTGAAGACGGTGCGCTCACCGGCCGGGGCGATGGCGTAGCGGAACCAGGCCTCGCGAAAGGGTGCCGGTGCGCCTTTTTCCCCGCGATGCAGGCGGATCAGGAAACCCTCGCCCTCATGCCACTCGCTGACCGTTTCATCCAGCCATTGGCCGTTCTTCTGGAACACCCGGCGGCTGGCGCCCAGGCCTTCCTGCGGGCCTGGATGCAACTGGCAGCCGGTCAGGTCTGGCACGTAATGCGGGGCCAGGGTCAGGTCGCGCAACGTGCTCCAGACCTGTTCGAGGGGCAGGTCGATCAGCAGGCTATGGCTGGCGTGTGAAGGCATTGCTAATTGCTCCAATCAATTGGTCTGGGCGCGTCGAGAAAAGCCGGGCGTTCACCGCCGCCATGCACGCCGATATCGGCACCGCTGACATAGCGCGCCAAGGTCGAGGCCAGGTACAGGCAGGTGTCGCCGATATCTTCCGGCTCGGCCAGGCGTTGCAAGGGGATGGTCGCCGCGACTCGGGCGAGGCCGGCCTGATCGCCATAGTGCAGCTCGGCCTGTTCGGTGCGGATCAGCCCGGCGGTCACCGCATTGACCCGCACCTTCGGCGCCCACTCTACCGCCAGCGAACGGGTCAGGTTGAGCAGCCCGGCCTTGGCCGCGCCGTAAGCGGCGGTGCCGGGGGAGGGGCGGGTGGCGCTGACGCTGCAGATATTGATGATAGCGCCGCCCTCGGCCTGTGCCTGCATCACCCGGTTGGCCAGTTGGCAGAGGTTCAGTGGCGCCAGCAGGTTGAGACGGATGATCGATTCGGAGAAACGCGGCGAGGCCGTGGCGGCATCCGCGTTGGGGGCGCCGCCGGCGTTGTTGACCAGCACATCGAGGCGGCCGAAGCGTTCGACCAGGGTGTCGATCAGACGCACGGCCTGCTCCCAATCGCGCAGATCACAGGGCAGGAACAGCGCCTGGCGGCCGTCGTGTTCGGGCAGCGTCGGCGGTGCTTCGCGCCCGCAGATCACCACCTCGGCGCCGCATTCGAGAAAGCGCCGGCTGATGCCACGGCCGACACCCTTGCCGCCGCCGGTCACCAGTACCACCTTGCCGCGAAAATCCATCGGGTCGTGCATCGTCGTCTCGCTCGTCAGTCGTGGATGAGCGCGAGGCTAGTGCGCGGCGCGGTCGGCGCCTACGTCCAAGCAGACTAGGACGTGGCCTGCATGTCATTTGATCGTTCCCACGCTCCGCGTGGTAACGCCGCTTGCGACGCTCGGCGTCGCAGGGATGCGCCGGCGTAGTCCTGTCGGACGATGTTGCACCTGAGGGGCCCCGGAATAATCCCGACACAACAACAGGCCGAGGAGGACACCCCATGGGGGCATTAGCGCAAGGGCGTTTCGTCATGCTGCCGGATGGTTTGCAGCTGCACTATCTGGATAGTGCAGCGGAGCAGGAGGCTGGCGCGGGCGAGCCGGTGATCTTTATCCACGGCAGTGGCCCCGGCGCCAGCGGCCAGAGCAATTTCAAGCAGAACTACCCGCAGTTCGCCGCTGCCGGCTACCGCGTCATAGTCCCGGACCTGCCGGGTTACGGCGCTTCGGATAAACCGGAAACCATTTACAGCCTGGACTTCTTCGTCACCGCCCTGAGCGGCCTGCTGGATGCCCTGGATATCCAGCGCTGCGTGCTGGTCGGCAACTCCCTGGGCGGCGCCATCGCCATCAAGCTGGCGCTGGACCAGCCGGCGCGGGTCAGCAAGCTGCTGCTGATGGCGCCGGGCGGGCTGATGGAGAAAGAGCAGTACTACCTGCAGATGGAAGGCATCCAGAAGATGGGTGCGGCCTTCGCCGCCGGCGAGCTGAACGATGCGGCGGGCATGCGCCGGCTGCTCAGTCTGCAACTGTTCGACCCGGCGCTGATCAGCGCTGAAACTGTCGACGAGCGAGTTGCCGTGGTCCGGCAGCAACCGCGCTGCGTACTGTCGAGCATGCAGGTGCCGAACCTGGCCAGCCGCCTGGGCGAGTTGCAGTGCCCGATCCTCGGTTTCTGGGGCATCAACGACAAGTTCTGTCCATCGTCCGGCGCGCAAACGATGCTCGAAGCCTGCCGTCACATCCGCTTCGTCATGCTCAGCGAGTGTGGGCATTGGGTGATGGTCGAGCACCGCGAGCTGTTCAATCGCCAGTGTCTGGACTTCCTCGTGGAGGCCAAGCCATGAGCCAGGACCTGCGCCGTCAGCATGGCGCCGAGCTGTACCAGGCCCTGAGCAGCGGCACCACCTTGCAACCGCTGACCACGCGTTGGCCGCAGATCAGCATCGAGGACGCCTACTACATCTCCCTGCAGGTCGTTGAGCAACGGGTGGCGGCCGGCGACGCCATCGTCGGCAAGAAGATCGGCGTCACCTCCAAGGCCGTGCAGCAGATGCTCGACGTGCATCAACCGGACTTCGGCTTCCTCACCCGGCAGATGTGGTTCGCCGAGGGCGCGGCGATTTCCCTCTCGGCCAACAAGCTGATCCAGCCACGGGCCGAGGGCGAGATCGCCTTTCTGCTCAAGCATGACCTGGTCGGCCCCGGCATCACCGAACAGGACGTGCTGGACGCTACGGAGTGCGTAATGCCGTGCTTCGAGATCGTCGATTCGCGCATTCAGGGCTGGCGTATCCGCATTCAGGACACCGTGGCGGACAACGCCTCCTGCGGTGTGTTCGTGCTCGGCGATCAGCGCCGCGACCCGCGTGAGCTGGACCTGCCGAACCTGCGCATGCAGGTGTTCAAGAACGGCGCCCAGATCAGCGAAGGTTTCGGCTCTGCGGTGCAGGGCAACCCGCTGACCGCCGTGGCCTGGCTGGCCAACACCCTCGGCCAGTTCGGAATTCCGTTCAAGGCCGGTGAAATCATCCTGTCCGGTTCGCTGGTGCCGCTGGAGCCGGTAACGGCCGGCGATCGCTTTTCCCTGACTATCGACGGCCTGGGCAGCGCCCAGGTGTCCTTCGAGGAGTGACAATGAGCAAGAAACTCAAAGCCGTGATCATCGGGCCGGGCAATATCGGCACTGATCTGCTGATGAAAATGCGCCGCTCGGAATGGATCGAGCCGGTCTGGATGGTCGGCGTCGACCCCGAATCCGAGGGCCTCAAGCGCGCCCGTGAGTTCGGCTTGAAGACCACCGCCGCGGGCGTCGACGGCCTGCTGCCGCATGTGCTGGACGACGATATCCGCATCGCCTTCGACGCCACTTCGGCCTATGTGCATGCCGAGAACAGCCGCAAGCTGAACGAACTGGGGGTGATCATGATCGACCTCACGCCGGCAGCCATCGGCCCCTTTTGCGTGCCGCCGGTGAACCTCAAGGCGCACGCCGAAACCCTCGCAATGAACGTCAACATGGTCACCTGCGGTGGCCAGGCCACCATCCCCATGGTCGCCGCCGTATCGCGGGTGCAGCCGGTGAGCTACGGCGAAATCGTCGCCACCGTGTCCTCCGGCTCGGTAGGGCCGGGCACCCGGCAGAACATCGATGAATTCACCCGCACCACCTCCGGTGCGGTGGAGCAGATCGGCGGTGCCAGGCGCGGCAAGGCGATCATCGTGATCAACCCGGCCGAGCCGCCGCTGATGATGCGCGACACCATTCACTGCCTGACCGAAGGCGAGCCGGATCGTGCGGCCATCACCGAGTCGGTGTACGCCATGGTCAAGGACGTGCAGCGCTATGTGCCGGGCTACAAGCTGATCAACGGGCCGATCTTCGACGGTAACAAGGTCTCGATCTTTATCGAGGTCGAAGGGCTCGGCGACTACCTGCCCAAGTCCGCCGGCAACCTCGACATCATGACCGCCGCCGGCCTGCGTACCGCCGAGATGTTTGCCGAAGAGGCGCACAACGGCGCGCTTCAATTGCCCGCCCGCTAAGTGGAGAGAAATTCATGAACCTGCATGGTAAGAGCGTCACCCTCCACGATATGAGTCTGCGCGATGGCATGCACGCCAAGCGTCATCAGATATCCCTGGAGGAAATGGTCAAGGTCGCCAGCGGCCTGGATGCCGCCGGTATCCCGCTGATCGAGGTCACCCACGGCGATGGCCTGGGCGGCGCCTCGCTGAATTACGGCTTCCCGGCCCATAGCGACGAAGAGTATTTCGCCGCAGTGGTGCCGCTGATGAAACAGGCGAAGATTTCCGCGCTGTTGCTGCCGGGCATCGGCACCCTCGAGCATCTGAAGATGGCCCACGAGCATGGGGTTTCCACCATTCGCGTGGCGACCCACTGCACCGAGGCGGACGTCTCCCAGCAACACATCGGCATGGCCGCGAAGATGGGCCTGGATACCGTCGGCTTCCTGATGATGGCGCACATGCTCAGCGCCGAGAAACTGCTGGAGCAGGCACGCTTGATGGAGAGTTTCGGCGCCAACTGCATCTACTGCACCGATTCGGCCGGCTACATGCTGCCGGATGAGGTCAGCCAGAAGATCGGCCTGCTGCGTGCCGAGCTGCGCCCCGAGACCCAGGTCGGCTTCCATGGCCACCACAATATGGGCATGGCCATCGCCAACTCCCTGGCAGCCATCGAAGCAGGCGCCGCGCGTATCGACGGCTCGGTCGCGGGCCTTGGGGCCGGGGCCGGCAACACGCCGCTGGAGGTGTTCGTCGCGGTGCTCAAACGCATGGGGGTAGAGAGCGGCGTGGATCTCTACGCGATCATGGATGTCGCTGAAGATCTGGTGGTGCCGATGATGGACCAGCCGATCCGTCTCGACCGCGATGCTCTGACCCTGGGCTATGCCGGGGTTTACAGCTCCTTCCTGTTGTTCGCCAAGCGCGCCGAACAGAAATACGGCATCTCCGCCCGCGAACTGCTGGTGGAGTTGGGTCGACGCGGTACGGTCGGCGGTCAGGAAGACATGATCGAAGACCTGGCGCTGACCCTGTCACGGGCGCGGGGCGTGTTGCCGACGTAGGGTGGATAACGTTCTTTGATCCACCCGCGAAGCAGCCAGGACGCCCCATGGTGGAAAACCGCTTTGCGGATTTTCCACCCTACGCAACTGAGCGCGGCTGTCTTGTGCGATACGGCAGAAGACGATGGGATTGCGTAGTCCTTCACGCTTTGCGCGAGCCCGTATGTCTGCTTGCGACGGGCTCCCGGGGCGACCGGTATAGACTCACCGGTGTTGCGCCTGAGCCCATTCGGGCGCGTTCGGCGAACATGACCTTAGCCCGTGGAGAGCTTTGCCATGCTGAAGAGGAAAACATTTCTAGCAGTCTCGGCTAGCGCGCTGATGCTGCTGTCGTCCGCTGTGATTCCTAACGCCCACCTGCTGATTGGCTCCGCCTATGCCAAAGACGGTGGTGGTGGTGGTGGTGGTGGTGGTGGTGGTGGCGGAGGTGGAGGTGGCGGTGGCGGCCATGGTGGTGGCGGCGGCCATGGTGGTGGCCATGGTGGTGGCAGTGGGCATGGAGCGGGGCAGGGGGCCGGTCACGAGGCGGGCCATAGCGTGGGGCATGGGGCGGCGACCTCGGCTGCCGCAACCTCGAAGGAAACCACGGGGCTGGCCAAGGCTACGGACGTGGTGGGTACGACGCCTGCGGCCGACGCTGCCGCGCAGGGTTTGCAGAATGCCGAAGCGGCCACTTCCAAACATGATGAAAGTGAGACGGACGACGGCGAGGACAGCGAAGCTTCCGATGAGTGAGTAGCCTGTCTGCTTAATTCGTTTGCCTATCGTAGTTTGTAGGCTGGGTTTCGCTAGAAGCGGCTCTACCCAGCCTACGACCCTCGTTTCCTGCGCCAACGACACGATAGCTCGGGAGGGCCTGAGGTTTATCTGGAGAGCCAGTTTTCAGGGCAGCAGTTGGTGGATGGAAGGCGCCGGCATATGACAAGTGCCTATGTACGCCTGGCAGGTAGCCATCCCCGCCAGACGGTATGGTTGATCCTTCAGCAGCAGGCCGAGGGTTGTCGCGCTACTGGCGCAGATGAGGATCAGCAGGGCTAGCGTGGTTCTTTTCATGATGGGCCTCGGCATCTATGGGCCGCCGCAGTCAGGCGATCTCGCTGCGGCTGGCGCTAGGCTTTGTTGTTGTAGAGCCACCTTAGAAGGGGGGTTGGCGGCGGGCCTCGTCCGAATGGACTAGATGCCCGGCGAGCCGATTAGCGGTCTTGTGCATGCTCTTCAGGTGCGGCGGGCGAGGGCGCCCAGGGCCATGAACAGCGCGGCAATGGCGCGGGCTTCATGCAGCTCACCACGGGCGACCAGGTCGGGAATCTGCGCCAGCGGCAGGCGGATGAGATCCAGCGGTTCGGGTTCGTCGCCGGGCAGGTAGCAGGGGCTCAGGTCTTCGGCGAGTACCACCCGATAGCGGTGGCACAGATGGCCGGGCGCCAGGGTCAATTCACCCAGTTCGGTGAGGCGTTCGGCGCGCAGGCCGACTTCCTCTATCAGCTCGCGTTGTGCCGCTTGCAGGTAATCCTCGTCCGGCTCGGCACCGCCCTTGGGCAGGCCCAGTACCTTGGCTTCCACGCCCACCGCGTATTCGCGCACCAGCAGCACGTGTTCGGGATCGGGCAGCGCCACCAGCATCACCGAGCGGTAGCCGGTGCCGCGCAGGCGTTCGTAGACGCGTTGCTGGCCGTTGCTGAATTGCAGGTGCAGGGCCTCGATCTGGAAATAGCCGCTTTCGGCCAGCAGTTCGGTTTTCAGGATGGTCGGACAGGTCCGCATGGCAAGGCCCCTGCGCCTGAGGATGGCGCTTTGGTTAGCGCACTGTGCGCGTCGACGCGTATGTCGCCATCGTCCAAGCGGACTACTACAAGGGCGTAGGGCGGACTCAGGAGCGTAGCGAACAGTCCGCCGTTCGAAATGGCGTACTGCTTCGCGAGTACGCCCTAGGCGCTTTGCTTTTTGTGGATGGTCAGCGCACGCGTGGGGGATTAGCCGAGGGTTGCCACGCTGCGCAGGATCAGCCGGACCAGCATGGTCTGGCGGGTCACGCCGGTCTTGGAGAAGGTCGAACGCAGGTGCGCGCGCGCGGTGTTGCGGCTGATGCCCAGCTCTTCCGAGGCTTCGTCGAGGGTCAGGCCGTTGGCCAGCAGCATGGCCAGTTGGGTCTCGGCCGGGGTGAAGTCGAACAGCGCCCTGACGATTTCCTGGGGGGCGCTGGATTGCTGCTCCGGGTCGCTGATAAAGATCACCACCGCCGGGCATTGCTTGCCTTCGCTCCAGGCCGACAGCGGCACCGAGCGCACGATGATGCCCAGATCCGCCCGCCCGGACGGCCGCTGCACGCGCAGGGCCTCGACCACCGAGGGGTTGCTGCTTTTCTGCGAGAGCAGGGACTGTTTCACCAGCCGGCGGAATTCCTGGGTGTCGCGGGCGGTGCCGACTTGCAGGCCGTCGTTGACCAGCTTGAGGCCGTCCTTGTCCTGGATCAGGCGGTCGGCGACCTGGTTGGTCTGCAGCACCTTGCCTGCCTCGTCGAGAATGATGGTGCCGACCGCCATCTGATCGACCGCACCGGCGTAGAGGTTGCGTTCGGTCTCGATGCGGTTGAGCTGCATGTGGATCTTGATCGAGCGTTCCAGGTGCGGGACGAACTGCGCCAGCAGGGCCTTGTCTTCGTTGTTGAAGGGTGGGCTGCTGCGCCCACGGCTGATGCGGATGCGACATTGTGCACCGTCGCAGGTGTTGATATCGGCGCCGATGATATGGAAGACATCCACCGGTTCGAGAAAATTCTTGTAGAACTCGGAGTTCAGCCAGTCGTCTTTGGAGACGAACTCCTCAAGGGTGACGACTTGCCGGTTGGGCAGGTCGACGAAGGGGTCGAGGGCGAAAAAGTGCTTGTTGTAGGAGGCGGTAGCCTCGGCCGAGGTACCGTTGGTGTTCACCATCAACCCATCCACATGTGCGCTCGGTGGGCGCAGGATGAAGGTCACGTACTTGCTGTCCAGATACAGGTTGAGCTGGTTGAGAAAAGTCGCCCAAGGAATGCTTTCCAGTGGCCCCTGGTAGAGGTTGCCGAGCATCTCACTGAAGGTTTCGAGACTGAGGGTGCGAGCCATAAGGGGTACCGTTTTTTATTTTTATGCTGTAACGGACACCGAGCATAAGCGCCGCCTTCTGCTGAGTGCAACGCCCTGGGCAGAGAGGTTGACGGATGGCGGCAGGGCGCGCCGCCATCCTGACTCAGGCGCTGTTTTCAATGTGCTCTAGTAAGGTTAGCCCTGACCGGGTGCTCAGGCGAATTCGCGCGCGCGTACGCTGAAAGCCTTGCGCTCGCTGACCTCGGCCGGCAGTTCGGCGACGTCGTTGTAGAACTGCTGGTACCACTTGCGCAGCTGATAGACCGGGCCGTCGCCGTCGCACAGCAACGGGTTGTCGACGCGGGTCTTGCTGTGCCAGATCGCCACGTCTTCATAGAAGGCCGCTTGCGCCTGCTGCACGTAAGCCTTGGCCATGGCGCTGTTCTGCTCGTCGCTGAGACCGGGAATCTTTTTCACCAGCACGCCATAGCGCAGGGTGAAGCTGTGCAGGTCGATGGGCACGTGGCAGTTGAGCAGGATCGAATGGATCGGCTGGCCGGCCATCTCGCCGGTCATTTCGGTGATCTGGTAGGCCGGGCCGAAGTAGGTGGCCACGGTGCTCAGCTCGCTGTCGCCGGACAGGCGCTCGCTGCGCGCACGCATGATCTGGGTCGCCATATGCCCTTCGAAGACGTTGCTGAACTCCTCCACCGGGGCGCCATGCACCGTGCCGAAGTGCGCCATATCGGCGACGTTGTCGATCAGTTCGCGGCAGTTGGTCGAAATCTGCAGCTCGGCCACTTCCCAGTCGGCCCATTCGTCGTCGAAGCTGGCGGCGATGCGCGGAATCCGCTGCTCGGCGATCGGCGGGTTGCCCTCGGGGTCGTTCCAGACGAACAGCAGCTGGTTCTCCACCAGGATCGGCCAGCTCTTGATCTTGGCCCGTGGCGGGATGCGCTTGGCATAGGGGATGTCGTCGCACACCCCGTCGGCGCCCCAGCGCCAGGCGTGGAAGGGGCAACGCAGCGAGTTGCCCTCGACGCAGCCTTCGCTGAGGTCGGCGCCCATATGCGGGCAGTAGCCGTCGAGGATATTCAGCTCGCCGTCCTCGCCCTGGAAGGCCACCAGGCGGGTGCCGAACACGTCCAGGCGATGGGCCTTGCCGTCGCGGTACTGGGCGGCCAGGCCAAGGCAGTGCCAGCCACGGGCGTAACGGTCTTCCAGTTGTTTCGTTTCGATGCGGTGCAGGGTGCTCATCTTGTTGTTCTCCGGAGGCGTTCCTGATTGGGCTGCCGCAGGTTCAGGCAAACCTTGGGCAGCGCTTTTGCACGGTATGGATTCTGCAATGTCTGTAGCTGAGGGCATCGTCTGAACGGACGATGGCCGCTATTGCGCAGACGGCTCTACTGGCGCCATTGGAACAATCGGCGGGAGTTGGCAATGAGCAGTGAACAGGGCCGCGTGGCGGTCATCACCGGGGCGGCCAGCGGTATTGGTCGCGGTCTGGCCGAATATGCGGCGGGGCTGGGCATGCGCCTGGTGCTGAGCGATGTGGACGAGCCGCGGCTACAGGCACTGTGCGCCGAATTGCAGGCCCAGGGTGCCGAGGCCGTTGCCTGCGTGACCGATGTCGGCGACATCGCCCAAGTCGAGCGTCTGCGCGATGTCGCGGTGGAGCGCTTCGCTGGTGTCGACCTGCTGTTCAACAACGCCGGGGTGATGCAGACCGGCAACTGCTGGGAAATCAGCCATGAGCAGTGGCAGCGCATGCTCAGCGTCAACCTGCAGGGGGTGATCAACGGCATTCGCAGCTTTGTGCCGCTGCTACTCCAGCAGGGCCGCCCGGCCCATGTGATCAACACCGCCTCCCTTGCGGGCCTGGTCAGCAGCCCTTTGATGGCGCCTTACAACGTGACCAAGCAGGCAGTGGTCGCGCTTTCGGAAACCCTGCACTACGAGCTGAGCCTGCAGCAGGCGCAGGTCTCGGTGTCGGTGCTTTGCCCGGGGCCGGTGGCCAGCGAGATCATGGCCTCGGACCAGGTCGCCGGCATCGCTGGCGCGCAGTTCAACGAACTGCTCGACACCAGCATCCGCCAGGGCATGACGCCACTCGAACTGGCCGAACGGGTGTTCGCCGCCGTGCGCGAGAAGCGCTTCTGGATACTTCCGCACAAATTCTTCAAGCCGGCATTGCAGCGACGGGTGCAGAGCATCCTCGAGGAGACCAATCCGGTATTCCAATTCGTTGAGGTGCAAGCAACCGAAGAGCAAGGGGATAGCCATGCCGTTTGATAGCCAGATAGCCGCAATACTGCAGCAGTTCAGTGGCCTGCCACAGCCGGATCTCAGCCAGCTGAGCGCCGCGCAATATCGCCAGTTTGCCGACAACATGATGCAGCCCATCCCCGGCGAGCCCATGGCCGAGGTTCGCGATCTGCGCGTGGCCGGTGCCGACGGTGAGCTGGACGCACGCCTGTATCGGCCGCTGGAGCAGCCGAACCTGCCGCTGTTGGTGTTCTTCCACGGTGGCGGCTTCGTCTTCGGCACTCTGGATACCCATGACAACCTGTGCCGCGCACTGGCCAAGCAGACCGGCGCGCTGGTGGTGTCGGTCGCCTATCGGCTGGCGCCAGAGGCCAAATTCCCGGCGGCGCCCTTGGACTGCTACAGCGCCACCTGCTGGCTCGTCGAGCAGGCCCAACAGCTGGGCTGCGACGCCAGCCGTGTGGCCTTGGCCGGCGACAGCGCCGGGGCCAATCTGGCGCTCGCCGTGAGCCGCCTGGCGGCCGCGCGCAAGGGGCCGCGCATCAGCTATCAGTGCCTGTTCTACCCGGTCACCGATGGTCGTTGCGCAAGCGCCTCCTACCAGGAGTTCGCCGAGGGCTATTTCCTCACCCGCGAGATGATGCAGTGGTGCTGGCAGCACTACCTGCCGCGCCCCGAGCAGGCCGAGGAGGCACTGGCTTCGCCACTGCTGGCCGAGAACCTGGACGGCTTGCCGCCAACGACCCTGATCACCGCCGAGTTCGACCCGCTGCGCGACGAGGGCGAGGCCTTGGCCATGCGCCTGCAGCAGGCCGGCGTCGCCACGCGCTTGCAGCGCTATGACGGCATGATTCACGGCTTCGTCAGCATGGCGCCCTTTGTCGGACGCGCAGCCGAGGCCCTGGCGGCGGCGGCCGTCGACCTGCGTGCGGCGCTTAACTGAGTGGAGGCCGAGCATGCAACTGGATACCCCGCAGCAACTGTTTGAAGCCATCCGCCGTGGCGAGATGGTGATCATCACCGACGATGACAGCGACGGCGAAGGCTCATTGCTGATGGCGGCCGGGCAGGTCGATGCCGCTGCGATCACCTTCATGGCGCTGCACGCCCGTGGTCTGATCTGTCTGGCCTTGACCGCGGAGCGCTGCCAGGCGTTGGGCCTCGGCCTGATGGTGCCGAACTCGCGCGCACCGCATGGCATGGGGTTTACCGTTTCGATCGAGGCGCGCAGCGGCGTTTCCACCGGTATCTCCGCCGCCGACCGCGCACGTTCGGTGCAGGTCGCGGTTGACCCGGCCAGCGGCCCCGGCGATCTGGTGCAGCCGGGGCATATCTTCCCGTTGCAGGCGCAGCCGGGCGGGGTGATGCAGCGTGCCGGGCATATCGAGGCCGCCTGCGATCTGGTGCGCCTGGCCGGGCTGATGCCGGCGGCGACCCTGGTCGGCATTCTCAACGAAGAAGGGGAGATGGCGCGGGGTGCCGAACTGCAAGCATTCGCCGCGACCCACGGGCTGAAGATCGGCAGCATCGCCGAGCTGATCCACTACCGCATCCTCCACGAAGGCACCATCCAGCGCTCAGGCGAGTATCCGCTGCGGACCCGTCATGGCGAGTTTCGGGTGCTGACCTATCACGATGCCTACAAGGGGCAGTTGCACCTGGCGCTGGTCAAAGGCCAGATCAGCACCGAACTGCCAACGCTGGTGCGGGTGCAGGCTGTCGAGACGCTGCGCGATTCGCTCGGCTGTGAGCCCGAGAGTGGGCCGCCGCAATGGAATCTGGAGCGCGCCCTTGAGCGCGTGGCCGCCGAGGGTTGCGGTGTGGTGGTGCTGTTGGCCCAGCAGGAGACTCCGGACGGCCTGCTCGAACAACTGCTCAAGCAGAGCGCTGGCAAGCCGAGGCCGCCGCAGTTCCCGCAACGCACGCTGGGCATAGGGGCGCAGATCCTGCGCGACCTCAATGTGCGCAAGATGCGCCTGCTGAGTTTCCCGGTGAACTACAAGGCGGTTTCGGGTTTTGAGCTGGAAGTCGCCGAATTCGTCCCCTTCCATCCCGCAACAGAGTGACGACGGCATGCCTAACGCGCTGGAAAAGCTCTTCACCCCGGCGCGTTTAGCCGGGCTGACGCTGCGTAACCGAGTGATCAAGACCGCCACTTTCGAGGGCATGTGCCCAGGTGGAGTGCCTGGTGAAGAGCTGATCCGTCACCACGCCGAAATGGCCCGTGGCGGGGTGGCACTGACCACCGTGGCCTATTGCGGGGTGTCGCCGGACGGCCTGACCTTTCCCGACCAGATGTGGATGCATGAAGGCATCTTCCCGCAGTTGCAGCGTCTGACCGCTGCGGTGCATGCCGAGGGCGGCGCCGTGTCCGCGCAATTGGCCCATTGCGGCGGCTTCAGTCGCAACCAGCCACACACTATCGCGCGACCCAAGGGACCGAGCGCCGGCATCAACCAGTACGGTCTGTTTTCCGGGATTCCCTTCGCCGGCGCCATGACCGCGCAGGACATCGCCAAGACTCTGGGTGAGTACGCCGACGCCGCGGCTTTCGTCAAACGCGCGGGTTTCGATGCGATTGAAATCCATATGGGCCATGGCTACCTGCTCAGCCAGTTCATCTCGCCGGCGACCAACAAGCGCCGCGATCAGTACGGTGGCTCCCTGGAGAACCGCATGCGTTTTCCGCTGCAAGTACTGGCGGCGGTGCGCGGGGCGGTGGGCGAGGAATTTCCGCTGCTGGCCAAGCTCAACCTCAGCGACGGTTTTGCCGGCGGCCTGAGCATCGAGGAGTCCTGCCGCGCCGCGCCGCTGCTGGAGCAGGCCGGGCTGAACGCCATCGTCATGAGCGGTGGCTCGGTCACTCGTTCGCCCATGTACCTGTTCCGGGGCGACAGCCCGCTGGCGGCCATGGTCAAGCTGGAGAAGAACCCTCTGCAGCGCACGGCGATGAAGTTGTTCGGTGGCGCCCTGTTCCCCGATATGCCCTTCGAGGAGTTGTATTTCCTCGAACAGGCCCTACAGATGCGCCAGGCCACCCGCCTGCCGCTGGTTTTCCTGGGCGGAGTGAGCAGTGCCGCGAGCATGAGCCGGCTGATGAACGAGGGTTTCGACTTCATCGCCATGGGTCGCGCCCTGCTCAATGACCCCGAATTGCTCCAACGGGTGCGCGGCGACCGGCGCCACCAGAGCGCCTGCACCCACTGTAACCTGTGTGTGGCCAGCATGGCGCTGCCGGGCGGGGTGAGGTGCGTGCTGAATGCGCCAGGGTGTTTGTAGGGAGGGCGTTGAAGGTTGGATGGGGCTGTTTCGTTGAATGCAGGAGCTTCGTTGAATGCAGGAGCGAATTTATTCGCGATGGGGCAGCACCGACTCGCGCCAGTTCGCGGATAAATCCGCTCCTACAGGCTGTAGGGCGCATTAGCACAGCGTATTGCGCCGATAAACAAAAAAAGCCCCTGCTTCAACGAAACAGGGGCTTTTTCATATCTGCTGACTCAGGGCTTCAGGCCTTTGAACATCAGCTTGGCCTGCGCCTGCAGCGCCGGTAACGCGGTCATATTGCCGTCGATCACGGTGATCACCGCTTTGCCCGACCACAGCTGATAGGCATCGGCCTGCTGCTGGGCCGCAGTCGGGGTTGGCGGCGCCACCAGGTTGACCCGGACAACGCCGTCCGCGCCGCGCTGCGGGACGAAATTCACCGTGCCCCAGTCGCCGATGGGGGCGTAGCTGACACCTTTCACCTCGGCGGCTTCGAGGGCCGGATAGTTGATGTTCAGCCCGGTAGTGCCTGGTAAGCCGAGTACGTTCAGCTCGCAGAACGGCGTGGCTTTGTCCTTGCTCTTCTCGCAGACGCGCTTGGCCAGGGCACCGGCGGCGGAGGCCTGCTGGATTACCTTCAGCGCGAAATTGGCGGTGTCGTCCATGGCGTTCAGGGTCTTCAGGTAGCCGGCCTGCTGGTCGCGCATGAACAGTTCGAGGTCAATCGCGGTGGATACCGCTACCGCCGGAACGCCCTTGAACATGGCGCGCACCGCAGCGTTCACCGTGCCGGACATCTGTGTCAGTGGGCCGACGTTATCGCCGAAGTTGGTCCCCGAAACCACCAGGTCCGGCGGGTTGTCCTTGAGCAGCAGGCCGAGGCCGACGTTGACCGCATCCACCGGCGTGCCGATCGCCGAGGTCTTGCCGGCCGGCGGCGTGTAGCCTGCCGGCGGGCCGACGCAGAACTTGCCGGGGGCCAGTTCGGTCACCGCCAGGGCCTGGCCCGGATTGACCACGCTGGCGGCACCGATACCGCTGCTGTCGTTCAGCGGGCCGACCAGGGTGACTTGGTGGCCGGCGCCGACCAGCGCCTGGTACACGAAGCCGATGCCCGGCGCACGGCAGCCGTCATCGTTGGTTAGCAGAATGTTCAGGGCATTGGCCTGTAGGGACAGGCTCACACCAGCCACGCCTAAGGCGGCCGTTAACAGCTTGTGCATTGTTGTTCTCCATGAGATCACAGAAGGATATTTCTGACTGTGTAGTCAGGAACAGCGGTAGTCTGCCGAGGCTGGGTTACAGCGGTTCGACAGGGCTGGCTCAGTCGCGCGGTTTGTGCCGTGCGACACAACGGCCAACGGCAGCTAGCCCTGACCGGCACAGGCCGGTCAGGGGATAGTGGTCAGCGCGTACCCAATTTCCGCAGGTTGCCTGGGGTGAAATCACTGGCCGTGAAGGCGCTGGCATTCAACTTTGCCGGTTGCTGATCAACCAGCAGCCGGTCGACCAGATAAGAACCCGCGATCAGGTCATGGTACATACCCAACCGGGCGTGAAAGCGCTGAGTGTCGTAGGTGTAGATCGAGGCTTGCATGTTGGTGCGCCAGAACTGGCCACGGTTGTCGTAGTTATCCGCCAACGCAGCTGCCCAGGAATCCTCGTCGAGGTAGATCACGCGCTTGGCGTAGATATGACGGCTGCCTTCCTTGAGCTTGGCTTCCAGTACCCAGACACGGTGTTTCTCATAACGCATGTAGTCAGGGTTGATATGGCCCTTGGTGGACAGCAGTTGTTCGGCCGTCACGCTGGGGTCGTCGAGCTTGTAGTTGTGGTAGGGGATGTAGATCTCTTTTTTGCCCAGGATCGTCCAGTCGTAACGGTCGGGTGCGCCGTTGAACAGACGGTCTTCGTCATAGACGCGAAAGCCACCGGCCCCGGTTGGCGAGTCGTAGCCCACGGTGGGCGCGCGCCGTACCCGGCGTTGGCCCGGTGCGTACTGCCACGCTTGACGGGGTTCGGCTACGGGGTTGATGAATTCGTGTCCAACGACCATCTCACCTTTCTTTCGCACGGGCTCCATAGTGGTCAGTAGGAA
The DNA here is from genome assembly GCF_057838565.1 of Pseudomonas sp. KH_027. Taxonomy (NCBI): domain Bacteria; kingdom Pseudomonadati; phylum Pseudomonadota; class Gammaproteobacteria; order Pseudomonadales; family Pseudomonadaceae; genus Pseudomonas; species Pseudomonas sp. KH_027. Next base: position 2,419,676 of record NZ_CM174470.1, on the reverse strand, counting down.
GTGCGACATAACCCCCTTGGCTGAGTCCAGCGTCAGGCTCGTGTCGGACCAGGTCGAGAGGATCTTGTAGTTGACCCGCTCGAAAACCTTGTTGCCATCGGCATAGTTCACGACCTGAAGGTAGTCGGCCTCTTCTTTCGCGGCGCGGCCCTGCAGGACGTGGTTGAACATCAGCTCGCTGCCGCTCTTCGGGATCGGGAAGGGCGAGGCGCCGAAGGCGTTCTTGGTGCCGTAGCCGTCGTCGATCAGCTCGGCGTTGAGGGCGTTTTGTTTGATGTTGTCTTCGGTTTCCTGGTCGTAGCGGAAGTCGCGGTGGCTCGGATAAACCGGGATCTTAAACGTGTCGGGGTAGCGTTTGAGCAAGGCCTTCTGGCCATCGGTGAGGTTGTCGGCGTACTGCGCGACGTTCTCTGCGGTGATGATGAACAGGGGTTTTTCATCGGCGTAAGGGTCCGGATAGGGCGTGCCGGGACCGGCGAACTTTACCTGGGGCGGGGTGCCGCGCCATTTGCCAGACCAGGCGGGGATGCTGCCGTCGGCGCTACCGGCTTTTTCCGCGCCCATGGGGGTCAAGTCCTGGCCCAGGTGGGCGGCTTCTTCGCTACTGACCTTGGCCTGGACAGCAAGGCTGCCGCTGAGCAGGGTAACGGCCAGGGCCGTGCGGAACAGGGTTTGGGTGCTTCTAGTCATGCTGGGTTCCTCCGTCAGAGGCTTTAGAAACGGTATTTGAAGTTGAGGGCGATGTTGTCGCGGTCTGCCAAGGGGGCATTCTTCGAGTTGCCCAGGTAGGCGCTGTAGAGAACTTCCGTAGAGAAGTTGCCGAGGTAGCGCCAGGTGCTGCCGACACTCATGCGATCGTCACCCTCGCCTGAGTTGATCGAGCCCAGTAGTGAGCTGTCGCGTTGCGCGGCGGTGCTGTAGGTGATGGGCACCGACACGTCCCAGCCGCTGAACACGTTGTTGTAGTCAAACGATGCCTGGACGGTGTAGCCCCAGGCGTCTCTGTCCTTGAAGAGCTTGTCGGATTGCGGGGTGTCGAGGGGGCCCAAGCCGGGGATGAAGACGGTGAAAGACTCCGCTTTGTCTTGATCCAGGACGTTGTTGTAAACGACCTCGCCGACCAGGGTGGTGTTGTCCGCAAAAGAGGTCGGGCCGACCACATGGATCAAGGACATCTGCGCCTGTAGGGTTTGAGCCTTTACTGCGTGTGGCGGGAGCGGGATGGCGATGGGGAAGCCGAAGCCGTTGAACGTGGTGGCCGTGTCGACCAGCACCGGTTGACCATCGCGGTAGCTGACTTCACCCGAGAAGCTGGTGTCGCCGAGCACGGTGGCGAAGCTGGCGCCGTATTGATCGATGTCGTCGAAGTAGCGCACCCGGTAGCTGCCAAAGTCGCTGAGAAAATCCAGCGTCGGGGTCTTGTCGTGGAAGCGCGAGTAGTAGATGCCGAACTCGGTGTTGTTCAGCGATTCGGCCGTATAGGTCATGGCCACACCGTATTGGCCACTGTCGGACGGCTCATCGTCGTCCAGCCGCTTGAGGAAACCGCTGGCGTCGTTGAAGCCGCCTTCGTCGATGAGGTCGGTGGTGGAGAAGTAGCTGCCGACCCCGAAGAGTTCGGTTTTTTCCCACTCGTACTGGTAGTAGGCCTGCAGGTTGAGGTTGTCGGTCAGGCTGAACTGGGCGAACAGCTGGCCAACCGGCAGGAGAATTTCCTTGACCTCGACGCCGGGGGTAGTCGCCTTGGTGGCGTCCACCGGGCTCTGCGCGGACGAGATGCCTTGGTAGAACAAGCTCTCGCCCCAGCTCACCACCTGATCGCCGACGCGCAGGTTAAGGGCGTGTCCGGCTACATCCCAGGTGCCATAGAAGTAGGAGTCGAGCAGGCGCAGGTCTTCGCGGTGCTGGTCGATGGTCTCCTGGGAAAAACGATCGGGTCTGGAGCACTGACCACCGGCGAAACAGTTGGAGGTGCCGGTGTCATTGTCGTTGCCCTGGTCGTAGACGTTGTCGTAGAAACCGGCGGCGCGAACAAACAGGCCGTAGTCTTCGCGCCATTTAAGGTTGGCTTCGGTGAGGAAACCGACGCGATTGCTGATCAGGCTGCCTTTGTCGAAGGCGTTGTCACCGTCGTTGCCATTGGCGTCACTGGTCAGCCGGTGGTCGCGGTCTTCGGTACGCCACGCCAGGCCGTAGCTCAGGGTCGTGTCCAAATCCACGGCCAACTCATCGCTGGGCTGGAAGGACAGGGCACTGGCCTGACCACTCAGCCCACCGGCCAGCATCAGCAGGGCCAGGCGTATGGAGGCCCGTAGCGGTTGTGGGGCGATTCTTGTTCTTATCATATCGTCCTCTTGCCGAGGTCGGGACCAGCCCGACCTGCAATTCAGGTTTGGGGAGTGGAGCTGGGCGTGACTATGGAGTCACGGCCGAAGGCTCAACATCGTCCAACTGGACTACCTGAAAATTTCTCTCTGCCGGCGCTGTTGTTTGTCCTATCCAGATTGCCCGCATCCAGCCCCCCGTAGTCCCATCGGACGATGCCTGGCCAGTGGGGCCTGCCAACAATCCCAAAGTCGACTGCGCACAGCTCCGAGCTGACGGCGGCGACTCCTTGTCCTGTAGGCCTTGAGCGGAGATGTCGCATGAGTGACGGCAAGATCAACTGGGATGACTGCTGCGATGTGCTGGTCGTCGGCTCTGGAGCGGGGGCGATGACCGCTGCGTTACGCGCCCATGACCTCGGGCTGAACGTGCTGCTGATCGAAAAAAGCGCGGAGTACGGCGGCACCTCAGCAGTGTCCGGCGGCGGCATCTGGATTCCCAACAACCATCGCATCGCGGCGCTTGGCGGTACGGACTCGGCTGAGGAGGGGATTCGCTACATCAAGGCGGTGACCCACGGGGAAATCGACGATGGCCGTATCGAGGCCTATGTCGAGAGTGGCCGTGAGATGGTCGAGTATCTCGAGCGGCACAGCCGGGTGCGCTTCGAGGCGCAGCCCAGCTATGCCGACTATTACCCGGAGGTGGAGGGCGGCAAGCCCGGCTATCGCTCCATGGACCCGCAGCCTTTCGATGCCGCTGAACTGGGCGGGGAGTTCCTGCTCATGCGCCCGCCATCGCCCGGCACCCTGATGATGGGGCGCATGGCCATGACCATGAAAGAGGCCCAGGTGCTGCTCTGCCGTGGGCCGGGTTGGCTCGGACTGACCCTGCGGGTGATCTGGCGTTACTGGCGGGACAGGGAGGGCCGGCGGCTGTCGCGCCGCGATCGATTCCTGACCCTGGGCAATGCGCTGATCGGCGCTTTGCGCGCCTCCCTGCTGGACCGTGCGCTGCCCCTGTGGCTGAACTGTACGCTGGAGGAACTGATAGTCGAGGACGGCCGGGTAATCGGTGTACTGGCGAGCCATGAGGGGCGTTCGTTGCGGATCAAGGCGCGCCATGGGGTCATTCTTGGCGCCGGTGGCTTCGAGCGTAACCAGGCGATGCGTGAGCAGTATCTGCCGCAACCCTCGCAGGCTGCCTGGAGTGCCACGCCGCCGAACAATACCGGCGACGCCATCCGCGCCGGCCAGGCCATAGGCGCGAACACGGCGTTGATGGGGCACAGCTGGTGGGCGCCTACCACCCATGTCGCCGGTGAGGAAAAGCAGCGCGCGCTGTTCGTCGAACGGACCTTGCCCGGCTGCGTGCTGGTCAACTCCGCCGGCCAGCGCTTCGTCAACGAGGCGGCGCCCTACACCGACATCGTCTACGCGATGTACGCCAACAACCGCGAAGGCGCGGTGAGTGTGCCCTGCTGGATGGTGTTCGACGCCGAGTTCCGGCGCAAATACCCCTGCGGAGCGCTGCTGCCAGGTTACGCCCAGCCGGACTGGCAGCTGCCCAAGCACCTGCGCGGCTATTTCCACAAGGCCGCGAGCCTGGAGGCCCTGGCCGGGCAGATCGGCGTCGACCCGGCTGGGTTGGCGCACAGCGTGGAACGCTTCAATGCCATGGCCGTGCAGGGTCGCGACGAGGATTTCCATAAGGGCGAGTCGCTGTTCGACCGCTACTACGGCGACCCCAGTGTGCAGCCCAATCCCTGCTTGGCGCCGCTGACTCGTGGGCCGTTCTACGCGGTGCGCATCGACGCTGGCGATATCGGCACCAAAGGTGGCTTGCTCACCGACGTGCATGCCCGCGTGCTGCATGTGGACGGCCAGCCTATTGCCGGCCTGTATGCGATCGGCAACAGCGCGGCCTCGATGATGGGCCGGACTTACCCGGGGGCCGGCTCCACCATCGGCCCGGCCATGACCTTCGGTTACCTGGCGGCGAACCATATCAAGAGCCAGAGCCTGGTGGCCCAGCCCTTGAGTAGTAGCTCATCACTCAGCTAGCACCATCGTGGATAAATCCGCTCCTACAAGCGCCGCACGGATGTTGTAGGAGCGGATTTCTCCGCGAAGTTGAACCCGAAAACGACACCTATCCCGCAGAAAGAACCCTGCGCTGCCTTTACAAGAGGGTTTCCATATGAGTACAGATTCAACCCAGGTCGCCGTCGTCACCGGCGCCAGTCGCGGTGTCGGCAAGGGCATCGCCCTGGCCCTCGGTGCCGCCGGCATGACCGTCTTCGTCAGCGGCCGCGCCCCCGAACGGGCCGGCTCCAGGCTGCATGGCCAGGCACTCACCGGTTCGTTGGAGGAGACCGCCGAAGCCATTACCCGCGCAGGTGGCCGTGGTATTGCGGTGACCTGCGACCATGCCGACGATGCCCAGGTACTGGCGCTGTTCGAGCGGGTCGAACGCGAATGCGGGCGTCTCGATTTGCTGGTGAACAACGCCGCCTTTCTCCACGAGAACCTGATCGACCCGGGGCCCTTCTGGGAGAAACCGCTGGAGCTGGTGCGGATACTGGAAGTTGGGCTGCGATCGGCTTATGTCGCCAGCTACCATGCCGCGCCGTTGCTGGTGCGTGGCGGTCGTGGGCTGATCGGCTTCACTTCGTCGTTCGGCGCCGGCTGCTATATGCACGGGCCGGCCTACGGTGCGCAGAAGGCCGGCTGCGACAAGCTGGCAGCGGACATGGCGGTCGATTTCGAAGGCACCGGAGTGGCCGCGCTGTCCCTTTGGCTGGGGCCGCAACTGACCGAGCGCACACGCATCGCCGGCGAAAATCATGGCGAGCAGTACGATGCCTTCCTGGCTCAGGCCGAGACACCGCAGTTCAACGGCCGGGTGATCCACGCACTGCTCAACGATCCTGAACTGATGAGTTATAGCGGGCAGACCCTGGTCACCGCCGAGATCGCCCCGCGTTACGGCATCAGCGAGGCCGAAGGGCGTCAGCCACCGTCCTACCGCGAAATGCTCGGCGCGCCACGGCTGCAACATCCGGCACGGGTGATCTAAGGGCTTCTGCTTTGTATGTAGGCGCTCGCATCGCGAGCGATGCTTTTTTTGGTTCTTCCCGGTAATCCGTGAAGAACCTTTTTTTTGCGCCACATACCTGATCGCTCGCGCTGCTCGCTCCTACACGTTCAGTGCGCCGGGCCGGGCAGATCGTTAATACAGAGCCTGTAACCTGCCATAGGCGGTTTCGAACGCCGTGGCAAATGCCGCCAGGTCGGCCGCGGGCAGGTGGTTGATGCCCGCGGCGCGTTTGCGGCCGCCGCCGCTGGCGAAGCGGCGACAGAAGGCGTCCGCGGCCAGCGGATGCTCCGCCGGGACGCGAATGCTGACAGTAAAACCGCCGGCGCTATTGCTGGAGAGCAGCGCCAGGGCCTGGTCCGGGCGCTGACTCAGTAACTGGTTGGCCAGCACGCCGATCACCCGGCGCGCCCAAGGCGCGGCGGGCAGCTGATATTGCGTGGCGCCCGGCACCTCGCGCCAGGGTGTCAGCCCGGCTGCCTTGGCCATGTCTGCGTGGTAGCCGTCACGCAAGGTGGCAAAGGTCTGGCTGCTGCGGATGAAGTCGAGCGGGTCGGCGAAGGGGTGCAGCGCTTCGGCCAGTTCGGCGGGGTCGAAATGCAGGTCGGCGATGCTTTCCCCGTAGGCGTTGTAGTTCAGGTAAAGGCCCAGTTGCTCAAGCTTGGCGATGTGTTCGGCGGCCAGTCCATGCTTTTCCGCCAGCGCCTGTCCGAGCATCGGTAGCCCGTCGCCGAAGGCCGCGACGATCGCCCAGCGATGATGGCGACCACCCAGGTAACGATTGACCAGAGTGCTGGTGCAGACATCCGCGGCGGTGTCGATGTACGACTCGAAGCCCGGATGCCGCGGCAGCTCGCCGGCGAAGTGATGATCGAAATAGCGGATGCTGGCGCCGTTGTGCAGCAGGCGGGCGACCTCCTCGCGGTTCTGTTCGTGGGCGATATCCAGCACGGTGATGCGGTCGCCGCTGCCGGCCTGGATTCGGCGCAGCAGGGCGATGTCGCGTTTGACCCCGGTAACCAGCAGCGCTTGCGGCGTTTCGACAAGGCGCAGTTGTTGCAGTGCGCACAAACCATCCGCATCGCCGTTGAAGGCAAAGTAATCAGTCATTTCCTTGAGACTCCAGGCAGGGTGCTTAGCGCATGTATTCGCCGCCGTTGGCGTCGAGCAGCGCACCGTTGATGGCGCGTGCGTAGTCGGAGACCAGGAACAGGGCCGCCCGGGCGCAGTCGCTGTCGGTCGGCATCCGCCCGCCGGGAATCCGCGCGCTGAACTGCTCGATCAGCGCTTGCTCGGTAATGCCGTGGGCGGCGGCGGTTTGGCGGATATGGGCCTGCACGGGTTCACCCCACATCCAGCCGCAGGCCAGGCTGTTGGCGCGAATGCCATACGCCGCCAGTTCGTTGGCCAGGTAGCGCACCGCCACCGCCAGCGCACCCTTCGACGCGGCATAGCAGGCTCCGCCGGCGTATGGCTGCTGCGCGCCCAAGGTGTTGATGATGGCGATGGCACCAGCCTGTTGGGCCTTCAGCTGCGGCAAGACTTCCTGGGTCAGCGTCAGGGTGCCGAACAGGTTGATGTCGAACACTTCGCGCCAGTGTTCCAGGTTGTCCGCTTCCACGGACATGAAGTCGCCATGGATGTAGGCACTGTTGATCAGGCCGTCGATCCTGCCGAAGCGTTCCACGGTGGCCGCGACGAAACGTTTGCAGGCGCTGCGGTCACTGATGTCGGTGGGCTGCCGCAGCACCGCGCAGGCAGTGCCGAGGGCACGGATCTGCGCTTCGGCGTCGATCAGCTTCTGCTCGGTCCGCGCGGCTATCGCTATGCCGGCAGCACCTGCGCGGGCGGCCTCGATGGCCAGTTTCACGCCCAGTCCCGGACCGATGCCGGAGATCATGATCACTTTGTCTTGGAGCAGCATGCTGGCGTTTCCTTTGGTGGGGGGTCAGGTCCGGGTTGCGGTATTGAGGTGACGGGTGCGGTAGTCGGCGTAATCGTCCTCCAACTGGCGTTCGCTGAGGCCGAACTGCTCCAGGCTGTAGGTGTGGGCCGCGCGTTTCTCGCGGCCGTTGCGGGTCAGCCAGTCCGCCATCGCCGCGCGCACCTCGGCGCCGAGCGGCAGGCCGGCGAAGCGATAGATCCGCTCGATCACGACCAGCGGGTCGGCCAGGGTGTCCTCGAAGCGCACGTCGAGGAAGGATTCGGCCGCGTGCCCGGCACGTATTTCCATGCTGTGGCGGATGGCGCGCGCCATGCGGGCGCTCCATTGCGTTCCTACCAGGCGCGGATCGACGGCATCGCTGTACATCTGCCAGAGGCAGTGGATGAAGCTGGCGATGGAGGGAATGGTTTTGCCCGGCTCGCGGTGGGTGAGGATCACTTGCGCACGGGGAAAGGTGTTGAACAGCAGTTCCAGGGTGTGCAGGTGTTGCGGACTCTTCAGCAGCCAGCGCCGACCGGCCGGGCGGCCGCGCCGTTGCTGCTGCCATTGGAGAAACTGGAGCATCTTCTTCAGATAGGCATACACCGGGGCCTGGTCCTGGCGGTCGAGCCAGGCGGTATAGCTGGGCACATTGGCGTAAGAGTCCATGGCGGACATGAAGGAGTGCTCCATGAGCATGAACTCCTCATCGGCCTGCATCGCATCCAGCGGGTGGATTGTCAGGATCTGCGGCATGTACTCGATCATGCTGGCGACTTCGGCGCAGGCCCGCGCCGTGCGTTGCGCCGGCTCGGCGAGGGACTCGCCGGGCAACGGTGCGGGATAGCGGGTTTCCCACCAGGCCGCGGAGTGGAACTGCGGATCGACCGCCAGGGTGCGCTGCAGCAGCGTGGTGCCGGTGCGCGGCAGGCCGACGATGACCAGCGGGTCGTCGAGAGGTTGCTGTTCGATCTCCGGGTAGCGTCGACAGTAGTCTTCGATCACCAGGCGATTGACGAGTTGGCCGAGCAATTTTTCCTGCATCAGGGCCCAACCCCGGGCAGACAGCCCGGCCTCGTCGCGCAGTGCGGCGAGCATCACCTGCAACGCCTCGCGGTAGTTGCCCGGGCCGAAATCGCTCAAGCCTCCCGCACGGGCGCTGGCCTCGGCCAGCAAGCTGTCGACGGTTGATTCCAGGGCGTGAGAAGGATGGCGGGTCATAGGGCTGCCTCAAGGCTGGTGAGCTTGACCACGCGGGTGGTCGGGTGGACGGGATGGCGGGCGCCGACCCAGCGCAGGCACAGGGTGCCCTGGTGCTGGCCGGCGGTTTCCAGCCAGTTCGGCAGGCCCGGGTCACGGGCGCTGAGCACCAGCGTGACGCCGCCCTGCGCGTTGTAGCGGGCCGAGTGTTTGTTCAGGCAGATGCGGTGGTAGCGGTAGTCCAGCGACTCCATCCAGTAGTTGTTGATCTGCAGGTTCCAGAAGTCGCATTCGGGTACCGACTCGACCTCGATGAGCAACGCCTCGTCGTCGGCGAGCGCCCAGTACGAGTGGTAGTAGAAAATGTTCGGATCGCCGCCGACGGACTGGCACAGCGCCTGGTCGGCCGGTGGCAGCTGGTTGGGGTGCCGCTGGTAGTCCCGGGCCCAGTCGGCGAACAGGCGCGCGGTGTTCTCCACGAAGCTGGCGGCACGCTGCAGGCCCTGGTGCAGGCGGTGTGGATCGAGGGCTGCCGGCATGTTGGCGCTGCCGATGCGCTCGATGCGCAATTGCGCGGGTTTCTCCGTTTTGCGATCGAGGAAGGTCTGGCGGACGATCAGGGCGTTGCTGGCCGATTCCAGGCGCAACCAGTTACCGGCGCTGGGCTGCTGGCTGAGGGTGATCTCGAAGTTGCCATCGCTGTTCAGTTCGAGTTGCTCAGCGTCGATAAAACCGGTGGGCGTCATGGTCCCGTCGCTTTCGTAGCCACCCTTCTGGGTGCCGAAGCTGAGGTAGGCCACGCTGCCGCGCTGGCCGCTGACGCGGTATTGGTTATTACCGTTGAGGCTCGCGTACTGGTAGAGGTTGTCCGGGTTGTCGGCCCCGATCTTGGCGGTTTCATGAGAGGGCGAGAAGAAACCGGGGCAGTCCGGGTCGGCGAACTCGACGTGCATTTCCAGGGCGATCCGCATCAGCCGGCTCAGGTAGCGGAAGCCTTCGGCGCGGGTTTGGGCGTCGGCCGGGGCCTCCGGGCGGAGGATCTGTTCGCCGCTGCGTTTCAGCACATCGCAGAAGTCGCTCCACGTCTGGCCGCTGAGCAGTTGCTCGTCGATCGTGTCTGTTGCCATGTTGAATCTCCTGTCGCCCAGGCATCGGGGAGGGAAGGTTGCAGCCGCCAGCTTGCTCGGCCAGGTAGTGGGGCGGGGCGATGTCGGCCAGGACCCTGCCAGCGACGATATAAATGCCGGCCCCCGGCATTCTTCGTCTGACTGGACTAACCCGGCACAGGGTTGTGCCGGCCCGATGCAGGAAATGCCGGGCAGGGCGGTGATCGAGTGGGATTTAGTCCGGGTAGACGAGGTGGTCGCCGCAAGAGGCTGGGCAGGATGGGCAGCGGGCGCTGTACGCCCGGTCTTCCCCCCTCGTGCCTAAGGCACTTGCCAACGCGGTGAATACACCGCGCACAGGAGAACCCAATGTCTGCTCAGAATCTGTTTGCTCAGGACTGTCTCGTGACTTCAGTAACCGTGGATATCGCCGCCCCGGCCGAGCTGGTGTGGGAGGTGCTGGTCGATCTCGAACGCTACCCGCAGTGGAATCCCTACACGGTCAAGGTCGAGTCGAGCCTGCGCATGGGCGAGGCGGTGAACCTGTTCCTGCCAGCCCCTGCACGGCCGGGCGAATTGCTGCAGGTGGTCGAATACCTGGCGGCGTTCGAGCGCCCGACGCTGCTGGCGTGGGAAATGTACGTCACGGCCGACAACCCCGATGCGGCCCGCCGCGACCAGCACATCGTGGCTACCGGCGAGGCGAGCTGTCGCTACCACACCACTGACCTGTTCCTCGGCCCTACCGCGCCGACGGTGATGGCGAACCACGGCGCCTGGGTCAAGCAAGGCTTCGATGCGGTCGCGCACAGCCTCAAGCTCCGCGCCGAGGCGTTGTACCGCGAACGCGCTTGAACCCGCTGCCGCTGATGGGCGAGCGCGAGGAGGGCCTGCGGAGACTCCGCGGTCCTCCTTGTCGGTTTTTTCTGCGTAGGAGCGGGCCATGCCCGCGATGCTTTAGTCGCGTTTCGCGGGCATGGCCCGCTCCTACAGAGGCTCTCTTTGCGCGCTTTCTGCGCCCACCACTGCGGTCTGCCGCATCTTGAAATTTTTAGTCTGGTTAGACGAAGAGTCCGCATCGGCGCTTTGCATACCGTGTTCTCCAGCGGGCCTGACCACAGGGGATAGGCCCGGTAGCACTGAGGAGAGCAGAGATGTTGACTCATTTGGAACGGCTGGAGGCGGAAAGCATCCAGATCATGCGGGAGGTGGTGGCCGAGTGTGATAACCCGGTGATGCTGTATTCGATCGGCAAGGACAGTGCGGTCATGCTGCACCTGGCGATGAAGGCGTTCTACCCGGCCAAGCCACCGTTTTCCCTGCTGCATGTTGACACCACCTGGAAGTTCCGCGAAATGATCGCCTTTCGCGACGAGACGGTTGAACGCCTGGGCCTCGACCTGCGAGTGCATGTGAACCCCGAAGGGCTCGAACGCAACATCAACCCGTTCAGCCACGGCTCGGCGGTGCATACCGATATCTGGAAGACCCAGGGCCTCAAGCAGGCGCTCGACCACTACGGCTTCGATGCGGCCTTTGGTGGCGCCCGGCGCGACGAGGAGAAGTCGCGAGCCAAGGAGCGGATTTTTTCCATCCGTTCCGAGCAGCATCGCTGGGACCCGAAGATGCAGCGGCCCGAGCTGTGGCGCCTGTACAACACGCGCAAGCGCAAGGGCGAGAGCCTGCGGGTGTTCCCCATCTCCAACTGGACCGAGCTGGATATCTGGGAATACATCCACCTCAACGATATCCCCATAGTGCCCTTGTACTTCGCCAAGGAGCGCCCCGTGGTGAGTCGTGACGGCACGCTAATCATGGTCGACGACGAACGCATGCCGCTGCTCCCCGGCGAGGTGCCGGAGATGCGTAAGGTGCGCTTCCGCACGCTGGGCTGTTACCCGCTCACCGGGGCGATCGAGAGCACGGCGCAGAGCCTGCCGGAAATCATTCAGGAAATGCTCCTGAGCAGGACTTCGGAACGGCAAGGGCGGCTGATCGACAGCGATTCGGCAGGCTCCATGGAGAAGAAAAAGCAAGAGGGGTATTTCTGATGAGCCAGATCACTGAGCTGGGCGCTGCGGATGCTCAGCGCAATCTACACGCGCAGCAGAGCAAGGGGCTGTTGCGTTTCATCACCTGCGGCAGTGTCGACGACGGCAAGAGCACGCTGATCGGCCGGCTGTTGTATGAGTCGAAGATGCTCTTCGAGGACCAACTTGGTCAGCTTGAGGCGGACTCGAAGAAGATGGGCACCCAAGGCGGCGAGCTCGACTTCGCGCTGCTGGTGGACGGCCTGTCCGCCGAGCGCGAGCAGGGCATCACCATCGACGTGGCCTATCGTTTTTTCTCGACCGGCAAGCGCAAGTTCATCGTCGCCGACACTCCGGGACACGAGCAGTACACCCGCAATATGGTGACTGGCGCTTCCACCGCCGATGTGGCGGTGCTGCTGATCGATGCGCGCAAAGGCCTGCTGACCCAGACCCGCAGGCACAGCTATTTGGTGTCCCTGATCGGCATTCGCCAGGTGGTGGTGGCGGTGAACAAGCTGGACATGGTCGGCTATTCCCAGGAGCTGTTCGCGCGGATCGAAGCCGAGTACCGCGCGTTCGCCGCCCAGATCGGCCTGCACAACATCGTCTGCATCCCGCTGTCGGCCCTGCGTGGCGACAACGTGATCGAGGCCAGCGTGAATACTCCCTGGTATCAGGGGCCTACGCTGCTGGAGCACCTGGAACAGGTTCCCCTGGAGGACGAGAGCCGTGGCCAGTCGCCCTTCCGGCTGCCGGTGCAGTGGGTCAACCGGCCAAACCTGAACTTCCGGGGTTACGCCGGCAGTATCGTCTCCGGCGCCATTCGCCGTGGCGAGCGGATTCGCGTGCTGCCCTCGGGCAAGGAAAGCCGCATCGCCAGCATCATCACCCCGTCCGGCGAGCAGGAAGGCGCGATCTGCGGCCAGGCGGTAACCCTGACCCTGGAGGATGAAATCGACATCAGCCGGGGCGACGTGATGGTCCTGAGCGATGCGCCGATGGCTGTCGCCGATCAATTCGAAGCGACGCTGGTGTGGATGGGTGAGGAGCCGATGTTGCCCGGTCGGCCGTACCTGATGAAAATCGGTAGCCGCACGTTGGGGATGACCTGTGCAACGCTCAAGCACAAGGTCAACGTCAACACCCTCGACCAGCTGGCGGCCAAGACCCTGGAGCTGAACGAGATCGGCGTCGGCAACCTGAGCCTGGATCAGGCGATTCCTTTCGATGCCTACAGCGACAATCGCGACACCGGCGGTTTCATCGTGATCGACCGCTTGAGCAACAGCACCGTCGGTGCCGGTATGCTGCACTTCGCCTTGCGGCGCTCGCAGAACGTGCATTGGCAGGCGATCGACATCAACCGCCAGGCGCACGCGGCGCTCAAAGGGCAGACCCCCTGCATCTTGTGGTTCACCGGCCTGTCCGGAGCGGGCAAGACGACCATCGCCAATCTGGTCGAGCGCAAGCTGCACGCGCTGGGGCGGCACACCTATCTGCTCGACGGCGACAACGTGCGCCACGGTCTGAACAAGGACCTGGGCTTTGCGGACGCCGACCGGGTCGAGAACATCCGCCGGGTGGCGGAGGTGGCGCGGTTGATGCTGGATGCCGGGTTGATCACCCTGGTTTCGTTCATTTCACCGTTCCGTTCGGAGCGCGAGATGGCGCGTAACCTGGTCAGCGATGGCGCCTTCATCGAGATCTTTATCGACACCTCGATCGAGGTCGCCGAACAGCGCGACCCCAAGGGGCTGTACAAGAAGGCTCGGTGCGGAGAATTGCTGAACTTCACCGGTATCGATTCGCCTTACGAGCCGCCGGAGCAGCCGGACATCCGCATCGATACCTGCAGCGACAGCGCCGAGGCGGCGGCCGAGCGCATTGTCGAGCACGTGCTGGCCAGGCTGGGGGGCTGACCGAACGCTGTGGGATGCCGACGCGGACGGGTTGTCCGCCCGTGTCGACAACCACGCATGGGCACTGGGAAGAGCAGGGCATGGAATAGGCTGAACGGACGATTTACCCATGGTGGCACTGCCGAATACTCGTGGTACGGGTCGATCAAGTCATCGCCAGCCCAGCTGCGGAGAAGGCCAAGCATGATCAGCGCAACGTCACCTGTCACCCCTACGGCAATGCCGGCCCTGTATGAGCTTGCGGCGCTCGATCCGGCGAGCCTGAGCGAACTTCTGGGGCGCATTTATCAGGGCCCGCAGGAGTCGATCCCCTGGTCGGGCCTGCTGGAAATGCTCCGCCAGCGCCTCGCCGCCAGCTTCGTGACCCTGGTATTGCGCAACCCGGCGAGTGATCGGCCGGGGCTGATCGTCAACGCCTCGGCCTTCGGTCCCTTGTTGCCGGGGGAGCCTTCGTACAGCGAGCACTTCTATGCGATCTGCCCATTCATCGACTGGCCGGTGGACCGGGTGGCGAGCGCCGATGAGGTGTTTGGTGCGGCGGCCTGGAGTGCGCATGACTTCTATCTGCAGTATCTGCAACCGCTCGATCTGCGCTACGTTCTGGTCGCCAATATCCGCACCGAGGCGGGGGTGGATTGTGCGTTCTTCGTCTGCCGTAACCACCTGGGCTGCGATTTCGATGAGGCCGAGAAGGCCCTCGTGTCCGTCCTGCTGCCGCACTTGCAGCGGGCAGTCGATATGCACTCGACCCTGGACGAGCTGAATTCGGAGCGCATGCTCTATGCCGCCACCATCGACCGCATGCTGGTTGGCACCGTGATTCTCGACGAAAGTGGCAAGGTGATGAAGAGCAGTGCGGCGGCCAATCGCCTGTTCGCCGCGAAGGATGGGCTCTACAGCCGCCACGACAGACTTCGCGCGCATTCGGCGAACGAGAACCGCGCATTGCAGAAGGCAATTGAGTCGGTACTGCGCCTGCACCTGTGTGGCGCCAGCAGCGTCGAGGTCATCGCCTTGTCGCGCCCTACCGGGGAAATGCCGCTGAACCTGCTGCTGCGGCCGATCCCACTCAACTACCAGGCCCATGACGGCGCTCGGCGTCCGGCGGTAGCGGTGTTTATCCGCGACCCGGCGGATTCGCCGCAGGCCTCGCGCGGTTTGCTGCGCAAGCTGTTCCAGTTGACCGCGACCGAAACCGAGGTGGCCTTGTTGATGATGGACGGCCTGACCCTCGATGAGACCGCAGAGAAACTGGGGGTGATGAAAAATACCGTGCGGGCCCATTTGCGCGGCGTGTTCGCCAAGACCGGCGCCACCCGTCAGGCGTTGCTGGTGAAAACGCTGTTGAACAGCGTGGTGTCGTTGGCCTGAGCCTCTAGCCGGCAACTGCGAATCCAGCCCGGTGATCTGAGCGCGCCAAGAAAAAGGCTATGTCCCAGTTGTGTATTGGTGGCGCTGATGACTGCCGAGGCTCGGTGTTTCCGTAGGGTGGGTTAGCCGCGTAGGGGCGTAACCCACCATCGATGCCACAAGGTATCGCCATTGCCGGCCTGACGGCCGGTCGGTGGGTTACGCCTTCGGCTAACCCACCCTACGCGAGGCCATGCAACACGTAACGCCCGTTTTCTTATTGCCGCGTTTCGCGGCCTCAGCTGGCCGTGGCGGCCTTGAGCAGGTACTGGCTGGTCGGCAACACCTGGATCTTCTCCAGGTCGATGAAGCGCCGGCAGCTCTCCATCATCGCCGCCAGGTGGCGCTGGAACTTGGCCTCGTCGCCGACGGCGCCGAAGAAGGCCATGGGGTCGGTCATGGCCGCCGGCGGGAAGCACTCCTCGACTATGGCGTCGAGCTTCGGCGCGTCATGGGTGAGAGGGCGCAGCACCAGGTTCTGCACGTACTGGAAGTTGTCCTGGGTGTCGATCGCCACCTGAGTGTGGTGGTTGTGCCAGATGTCCAGCCAGGTCGCCGGATCCTGCCCGGCCGGGCGGGTCAGCAGGGCCAGCTGGGCGAAGCCGTGGGTGCGTTCGCCCGGCACGGCCGGGAAGCGGGTGTTGCGGATCGGTACGGACTCGCTGACCAGATAGCCGGCCAGGCGCGCGACCGCCGACGCCAGCACCGCCTCGAACGGTTGGCGGAACTGGGCGATGGCGCTGTCGACCCACAGCGCCACGCTGCCGTCCATCAGCGGCTGGCTGTTGGCCTGGCGCAGACCGGTGGCGGCTTCGACCTGATGGTCGGCGACGTTCACCTGCAGGCCGCAGGCGCCGAGGGCCAGGAGTTGGTTGGCGACTTCACCGCGCAGGCGCTGGGCGAAGGTTTCACTGTCGATCTGGGCGTCGCGCCAGACGAGGTAGATGATCTTTTCCATTTCAGAGAGTCCTCGGTTGCGGGGTGGGTTTGCCAGTCTGTGCGCGTGGGACGGTCTTAGGTTCCGGCCGCGGCCAGTTCGCGCAAGGCATTCTTGGTCACCTTGCCGGCGGCATTCAGCGGCATGGCCTGCAGCACCTGCACCCGGCGTGGCACCTTGTAGTTGGCCATCTGTTCGCGGCACCAGGCGAGCAGGGCCGGCTCTTCGATCACCCTACCGGGTGCCGGCAGCAGGAAGGCCATGGCCACCTCGCCGAGGCGTTCGTCGGGGATGCCGATCACCGCAACCTGGGCCAGCCCCGGGTACTTCAGCAGGCATTGCTCGATCTCCGCCGGGTAGACGTTGAAGCCGCCGGTGATGAACATGTCCTTCAGCCGGTCGGTGATGCGCAGATAGCCGTGTTCGTCGAGTACACCGATATCCCCGGTATGCAGCCAGCCGTCGCTGTCGATAGCCTCCAGGCTGGCCTGGGGGTCGTTGTAGTAGCCCTGCATCAGGTTGTAACCGCGAATCAGCACTTCGCCGGGTTCGCCTGGCGGCAGCAGGTTGCCCTGGGCATCCACGCAGCAGAGTTCGATGCCAGGCATGGCCCGTCCACTGGTGGTGGCGACCCGTTCGGGCGCATCCCCGGGGCGGCAGATGGTGGCGAAGCCGCAGACTTCAGTCAGCCCGTAGGCGGTGATGATGGTCTGGAAGCCCAGTTCGTCACGCATGCGCTGGATCATCTGTACCGGAATCGCCGCGGCGCCGGTCACCGCCACCCGCAGCGAGGACAGGTCGTACTGCGCCCGCTGCGGGTGAGCGAGCAGCGATTGATAAAGGGTCGGCGGCCCCGGCAGCACGCTGATCCGTTCGCGCGCCACGCATTCCAGCACCGCCTGCACATCGAATACCTGTTGCGGCAGGATGGTGCAGCCGCGCATCAGCGCCGCCAGCCAGCCGGCCTTGTAGCCGAACGAGTGGAAGAACGGATTGACGATCAGGTAGCGGTCGCCCTCGCGCAGGCCGACCACGGCACTCCAGTCGCGCACCACCCGCAAGTTCTGCCCGTGCTCGGTCATGACCCCCTTGGGCTTGCCGGTGGTGCCGGAGGTGAACAGCAGGTCGGAGAGCGAGCGCGGGTTGACCGACGCTTCACGTACCAGCAGTTCGGCCGGTGAAACCTCGCCGGCCAGGGCGAGAAAATCCTTCCAGGCCAGAGCCCTGTGACTGGCGCCGCGCAGGCTGACGATCTGGCGCAGGGCCGGCAAGGCTTCGTCTTGCAACTGACGCGGATAGTCGACGCCGAGGAACTCGCCGATCACGAACAGTAGGCTGGCGCCACTTTCGCGCAGGACAAACCCGGCTTCGGCGCCCTTCATCCGCGTGTTCAGCGGCACCAGAGCGGCGCCGACGCTCTGCAGTGCCGTGGCCGCGACTATCCATTCCCAGATATTCGGTGCCCAGACTGCCACCCGGTCACCGGACTGCACACCCAGCGCCAGCAAAGCGCGGGCGGCCTGGCGGCGCAGTTGGTCGAGTTCGCGGTAGCTGATCCGCTGGCCGGCTTCCTCGATGGCTGGGCTGTCGCCATACGTCTGTGCGGCGGCGGCCATGAGTTGTGGAAGGGTGACGGCGTTTTCAACGGACGGCATGGCGCCTCCTCAGGCAGAGGATGGAAACGGATGGGAACAGCCAGGCAGGGTGCCTGGCCGGGAATCTAGAACAGGCTCTTAACGCGTCGGCGGGGCGAAACGGCGACCGGCGGAGAAACCGCCATCCACGGCAATCATCTGCCCGCTGACGAAGGAGGCCTCGTCGGAAGCGAGGAACAACGCCACGTTGGCCACTTCTTCCGGCTGTCCGGAGCGGCAAAGCATGTGCTGCGAGGTGAAGTAGGCGTGGAAGGCTTCATGCTCGCGCACCATATGGGTCATCGGTGTTTCGATCAGCCCGGGGCAGAGGCCGTTGACGCGGATATTGGCGTAGCCGTAATCGATGGCCATGGAGCGGGTCAGTTGGTTGATGCCACCCTTGGCCACGTTGTAGGCGACGTTGCCGTCACAGCCCTGCAGGCCGAAGATCGAGCCGATATTGATGATCGAGCCACTGCGCTGGGCTTCCATCTGCGGCAACACGTACTTGCTGGTGAGCATGCTGCCGGTCAGGTTGATGTCCAGCACCCGTTGCCAGCTGGCGGTTTCGATGGCGGTGACACTGCCCTGATCGGCTACGCCTGCGGCGTTGACCAAGGCATCGATGCGGCCGTAGCGCGCGATGACTTCATTCATCAGCTGCTGGATACGGGCTTCGTCGCGCACATCCAGGGTCATGAACAGGCCGGGAAACTCCGCTGGTGCGGTGCCGATATCCAGCCCCACCACCTGTGCGCCTTCCTCGGCGAACCGGCGTACACAGGCCAGGCCTATACCCGAAGCGGCGCCGGTCACGACCGCCACCTTGTTCTGCAAACGTGCCATAGCTGAACCTCTTTATTGTTGTGGGCCAAGTTCTTCGTTCGGAGTCTAACCACCGCGCGGCTATCGGTGATCGTCCGTTGGGACTAGCCGGCGAGCAAGCGTCAGCCGACGGGAAGCGACGAGCTTTTGTAGGAACGGATTTATCCGCGATTGGGCCGCCCGCTCCCACAGAAGGCAACACGGCCTCGATCTCATTCCAGCGGTTATAAAAAAACCCGGCCGAAGCCGGGAAAAAAGGAGCAGGCGCTCAGGACTACTCCTCAATCCGGAAATTTCAGCCGGACCCGTGCACTGGTCGGTCGGCTCTGACAGGCCAGGGTCCAGCCCTCGGCCAGCTCCTGGGCGCTGAGCACGTCGTTGCGCGCCAGCAAGGTTTCGCCTTCTTTTACCTTGCACATGCAGGCGCCGCAGAAACCTTCCTCGCAGGAGGAGGGCACCTCCAGGCCGGCGGCCTTGCAGCTTTGCAGCAAGGTGTCGCCGGGCTGGCAGGGGATTTCGTGCTGCAGGCCGTCGAGCTCGACGGTCAGCGCTTCGCAAGTCGAGTCGGCCGCCGCCGCGCGGGCTTCGGCTTCCTGGGCCTGCAACTCGTCGGGATCGGGCGGTGAGACAAAGCGTTCGACATGAATGTGTTCAGCCGCTTCGCCGAGCCCCAGCAGTGCGCCTTCCACCGTGTCCATAAAGGGCCCGGGGCCGCAGATGAAGAACTCGGCGCCAGTGTGGCCGCGTACCAGGTGCCGGACTTCATCCGCCGTCAGGTAACCCTGCAACGAGTCCAGCACATGCACCACTTCCAGCCGCTCACCATTGGCCTTGGCCAACTGGCGCAGTTCGTCGCGAAAGATCACCGAGCGCTCATCGCGGTTGGCGTAGATCAGCTTGATCCGCCGCTGGCTGGTGCGCAGCGCCGACTTGAGGATGGAGAACACCGGGGTGATGCCGGAGCCGCCACCGAACAGGACGATATCGCTATCGCCTGCAGTCAGATGGCCGGCGTTCAAACAGAAATGGCCTGCCGGTGGCAGCACTTCCAGCCAATCGCCGGCCTGCACCCGTTGGTTCATCCAGTTGGATATTCGGCCGCTCTCGACCCGTTTAACCGTGACCTTGGGTTGTGCGTCGCAATCCGGCGAGCTGGCCATGGAGTAACAACGGGTCAGCAGTTTGCCTTCATAGGGCACGCGAAAGCTGAGGAACTGCCCCGGCTTGTAGCGGAAGCGCTCCTGCAGTTCCGCCGGCACACGCAGCACCAGCGAGCGGGCGTCGGCCGTTTCGTCGATCACCTCGGCCACTTCCAACCGGTAGACGCCCAGCGACGTCTGCTCGGCAGGCGTCAGGTTCAACTGCTGCGTGCCCATGCTCACCTCCACTTCAGAAGCTGTTTTCAAATTGTCTGCGCTCGGTGATGCTGCGTTAAAAATGGCTTCGGAATGCTCATTTACAGCTCGTAAACTCTGCTTCCTCGGCCATTTTTGCCTTGCCTGACCTTCGCTCGCCGATTTTGAAAACACCTTCTCAGAGGCCGCTGATCAACTGGGCGTTGTCCACGCGGATCTCGGCGCCGTTGACGAAGCGCGACTCGTCCGAGGCGAGGAACAGCACCACGTTGGCGATATCCTGCGGCGCGCACATGCGATTCATCGGATCCTGGTCCAGGGTTTCTTGGGGGATCGCTTGACCACCGGTGAGGGCCTGGGTCATCGGCGTGTTGATGCCATCCGGGTGCACGCTGTTGCAGCGAATGCGGTAACCCTGCTGCTTGCAGTGCAGGGCGACGGAGCGGGTCATGGCCGCCACCGCGCCCTTGGAGGCGGAGTAGGCGCAAAACATCGGCATGCCGCCCAGGGCCGCCACCGAGGACATGTTGACGATGGAGCCACCGCCGTTTTCCTTCATCGCCTGCACGGCGTATTTGCAGCCGAGGAAGTAGCCCTCGGTGTTGATTTTCTGCACCTTCTGCCACAGCTCCAGGCTGGTGTCCTCAATGCTGCCGAGGGCGAGGATGGCGGCATTGTTCACCAGTACGTCGAGGCGGCCGAAGGTTTCCAGGGTGACGTTGATGACATTCTGCCAATCGGCTTCGCTGGCGATGTCCTGGCGGATAAACAGCGCGTTGGCGCCGATCTCAGCGGCCACCTGACGGCCGGCCTCGTCGTTCAAATCGGTAAGCACCACTTTGGCACCCTCACGGGCCAGTAGTAGCGCATCCTCGCGTCCAACGCCGCTGGCGGCACCCGTAACGATGCAGACTTTGCCTTCTACGCGTTTCATTGTTGTTCTCCTGATCAGGCGGTTTCGAGTGAGGTGCGTGCGGCTACATGGGCGCCGGCACGGCGCCCGGAATAGACACAGTCGGCCAGTGACAGGCCGGATACATAGAGGTTGGAAGCGATACCCACGGCGTTGCGCCCGGCGCTGTACAGGCCGGCAATCGGTGCGCCGGAGTCATTCAATACCTGGCCGCTGCGCTCGCAGACCTTGAGGCCGCCGAGGGTGATGGTCGGGCAGGGGAACAGGCGGCTGTCGAAGGACAGGTCGAGGGCGTACCAGGGCCCTTGCTCCAGGGAGGCGAGCATGGCGGACGACTTGCCAAAGGCATCGGCTGTCTCGCCGCGAGCGGCGCGGTTGTAAGCGGCAAGGCTTTGCTCCAGCTCAGCCACAGGTAAACCGCAGCGTTCGGCCAAGGCCGCCGGGCTGGCGGCGCGTTTGGCATTGCACAGCAGGTTGAGCAGCACCGGTAGACGCTGGAACTGCCAGACCTTGCCGGGCCCGACCTGGCGCAGGGCTTCTCGCACCAGGGCCTTGTTGAGGATCAGAATGGCGCGGCCGCCCTGTTCCTCGACCATGACGTGGCCAAGCGTGGCGCCATATACCTCTTCGTTGCAGTAACGCTGGCCGGCGCCGTTGACGATCAGCCCGCGGGCCCAGGCCAGCGGCGGGTTGATAAAGCGCCAGGCGCTGACTTTGTCCATCCGCGCCAGTGCGCCACCGGCGCTTTGCCCGAGGAGGATGCCGCTACCGTCGCAACCAGTGGTGCCAAGGGGCAGCCCAGCCAGGTACTGCGGCGCATGCTGGCTGACCAGAGCGCGGTTGAAGATAAAGCCGCCGCTGCTCAGCAGCACACCGCGTTCGGCGCGGATCAAGCGGCGCTGGGCGTGTGCTCGCTCGATTCGGCGCATACGCACGCGCAGGTTATCGGCTAGCGCTGGGGCATACATGTGGATGGCCGTGGCCCAGCGGCTCAAGCGTCCGTGCCAGCGCGCCGCGCGGCTGCCGGGTGGCAGTTGCCAGGCCTCGACGCCGAGCACTTCATCGCGCTCGCCGAGCACCAGGCGGCGGACCTCGCACTGGTTGTGCACGCGCACGCCTTGGCTGAGGGCGGCGGTTTTCAGCGCGGCGAACAGGCTGGCGCCGGACATTCCCGACCCTTTTGTCCGGTGCCCGCGCGGTGCCGGCGGCGCGTGCTCGGCATACACCGGCACCCCTTCGTTGCCGGAGTAATAGAGGTAGTACTGGTTGCTCGGGTAGGAGGTTTTTTGCGGCGGCACGCTGGCCTCGAAGGCCACGCCCTGACGCTCCAGCCAGACCAGCTGCTCACAGCTGCGTTCGCAGAAATCGCGCAGAGTCGCAGCGGATACCGCCTCGCCGACTTCCTGGCGCAGGTAGCGGAACATCGCTTCGCTGCTGTCGCGGTAACCGGCCTGCTGCTGGTAAGGCGTACCGCCGCCGGCATAGACCACCCCGCCGCTGATCGCGGTGGCGCCGCCGCCGGCGAAGCGCTCCAGGGCCAGCACGGATAAGCCCTGGCTGGCCGCCTCGATGGCCGCGCAGGCTCCAGCGCCACCGAAGCCGACCACCAGCAACTCAGCCTGGTCGTCCCAGGCCAATTGCTCGGCGGACGTCACCCGCAATGGCGCAAAAGCCGCTATGCCATTCATGCCAAGCGCCTCAGCCGGCCGCCGCGAGGGTCGGCGCGGGCGCAGCGGTGGTGGTGTAGGAACCATCCAGATAAACCAGCGGGCTGATCGTTGCGCCGTTGTAAATCTGTTGGATACGGCCAATGAAGATGCTGTGGGTGCCGTAGCTGAACTTACCGTCCTGGCGGCAGAGGATCGCCGACTGCGCATCGCCCAGATAGGGAATGCCTTCGGCGCTGTTCAGCCAATTGCCGCGTTGGAAGCGCGCCTCGCCTTTGATCGGCCCGCTGCACAGCAGTGACAACTCTTCCTGCTCGAGGCCGAGGACGTTCACGCAGAAGTCCGCGCCGGCATCCAGTACCGCATGCAGGGAGGCGGTTTTGTTAACGCAGATCAGCAGTGACGGTGGTTCGGTGCTCAGCGAGTCGACCGCCGTGGCGGACATGGCGAAACGCTCGCGACCGTTGCTGGTGGTGATGATGGTCACCGACTTGGCCAGGCGGCGCATGGCTTGGAGCATTTCGGCTTTCAGGTTGGCTTCGTTCATCGCACGGCCCTCTGGTTGTGCACGGCTGGTTGTGCATGGAGTGCGATGGATTCTTGCAACGGCTCGCGGCGGCAACATCGTCCGAGGGGACTAGTCGAGCGCGCAATTCAGGTGGCCGGGCCCATACCGTAGGAGCGGCCCATGGCCGCGAAGCCGAGTCAGAAAACGGCGCCGATCCCACAGAACAAAACCAGCGTTGCTTTTGCGGGCGGTGCATTGGCCGCAGTAACGGTGTTGGGCGGGCGCCCCGATCGCGGCCATGGGCCGCTCCTACTGGGGTGTGTCCAACCTGCGAAATGGCGAGAGAGGACATCCATATGGTCCGTTTGAGGGATGTTCGCCCGCCCAAGCGTTGTTTGAATGCCCGCGTAGGCTCGGCCGCCGGTCTGACGTGCGACCCGCTACCCGCTGAACGCGCGCCCCGGCGGACGGGGTGAACACAGGAGAACAATAAGATGCTCGACCAAGACCTGATTCGCCAACGTCTGACCCAACGTGCCCGCGAGCTTGTGCCGCTGCTGCGCGCGCGCGCGCCGCAGGCCGCGCAGCTCGGTCAATTGCCGGAGGAGACCATTCGCGATTTCCAGGAAGCGGGTTTCTTCCGCATCCTCCAGCCCGCCCGCTGGGAAGGGTATGAACTGGAGCCCAAGGATTTCTTCGAGGTACAGATGACGCTCGCGGAAGGCTGCATGTCTTCGGCCTGGGTGCTGGGCGTGGTGGCCATCCACAACTGGCAGTTGGCGCTGTTCGATGACCGCGCCGCGCAGGATGTCTGGGGCCAGGACTCCAGTGTGCTGATCTCTTCTTCTTATATGCCGGTGGGCAAGGTCGAGCGGGCCGACGGCGGCTTCCGCCTGAGCGGTCGCTGGGGGTTCTCTTCCGGCAGCAAACACTGCGATTGGGTGTTCCTCGGCGCCATGGTGCCACCGGCCGAGGCGGGCGGGGCGCCGGACTATCGGACCTTCCTGCTGCCGCGTAGCGATTACCAGATTCTCGACAACTGGAACGTAATGGGCCTGGAAGCCACCGGCTCCCACGACATCCTGGTAGAGAACGCCTTCGTTCCCGAATACCGCACCCACCGCGCCCTGGATGGTTTCATGCAGAACAGCCCGGGCAACGCGGTGAACACTGCGCCGTTGTTCCGCCTGCCGTTCGGGCAGATCTTCGTGCGGGCCGTGTCCTCCTCGGCGATTGGTGCCTTGCAGGGCGCGGTCGATCAGTTCGTCGAACACAACCGCGCCCGCGTTGGGGTCAACGACGGCCGCAAGATGCTCCAGGACCCGGCGGCGCAGACCGCGCTGGCCAATGCCATGGTCTGCGTCGACGAATGCAAGACGGTGCTGCTGCGCAATTTCGCCCTGATGCTGCAACGCGCGCAAAACGGCGAGCCGCTGAGCATGCCGGAGCGGGTGAAGATGCGTTACGACTCGGCGCTGGTGGCCGACAAGTGCGCGCGGGCGGCCTCCGAACTGATGTTCAACAGCGGCGCCTCGACCATCTTCCGCAGCCACGCGATCAACCGCGCCTTCCGCGACATCCATACCGGCCGTGCTCATGTCGCCAACAGCCCGGCCAAGTACGCCTGGAACCTCGGCGGCGTGAGCATGGGCCAGGACAGCAGCGACTTCTTTCTCTGAAAAGACCGGCCTTCCTAAGAAGGGTGACGGTGTAGGAGCGGATTCATCCGCGATTGGGGTCTTGACCTGACACGCGGCATCGCGGCTAAAGCCGCTCCTACAAAAAACGGAGCGGCCACAGGCTCTGCAAAACCCATGCATCAAGGCCTGCGGGCTAGTCCGTTTGAGCGATTCCAGCGCCTTGGCGATCCCCGAACATGGTCGCAAGGCGCACTCCATGACCGCCTGCAGCCCAGCCAATAAGTACAAGGATCAAACATGAAATTCTCTCTGATCTATGAAGCCCAGACGGTGGACTCCAGCCGTGAAGGCGACCGCCGGATTTTCGAAGATACCGTGGAGCAGGCGGTGCTCGCCGATAAGCTCGGCTTCGACACCTTCTGGTGCGTCGAGCACACCGCACTGAGCAACTACTCGCACATGTCCGCGCCCGAGACCATGCTGGCCTTCGTCGCCGGCAAGACCGAGCGCATCGGCATCGGCCATGGCGTGGTTTGCCTGCCGCCGGCGATGAACCACCCGGTCAAGGTGGCCGAGCGCATTGCCACCCTCGACCTGCTGTCCAAGGGCCGCGTGCACTTCGGCGTCGGCAAGGGCGGCACCCAGCAGGAAGCCGGCACCTTCGGTTACGACCTGGCGACCTTGCAGCCGCAGATCGACGAAGCCATGTACCTGATCCCGAAGATGTTCGTGCAAGACGAGATCGAACATCACGGCGATTTCGTGCAGATTCCCCTGCGGCCGATCCATCCGAAACCGTACCAGTATCCGCACCCGCCGATGTACCTGGCCTGCACCAACACCGAATCGCTCAAGCGTGCCGGCGAGCGCGGCATGGGCGCCCTGGTGCTGGGCTTCGGCGGCCCGGAGGAGATCGCCAAGAAGGTTGCCGTTTACCACGAGGCCTGGGACAACCGTGACGAGAAGGACCAGGTCGGCTTCCGTCCCAACCGCCATATCGCTGCGCTATGCCCGACCATCGTCCTCGACGACAACGAGCAGGCGCGCAAGATCGGCATCCGCGGCCAGCGCTACTTCATGGAATCCCTGGCCTATTGGTACGCCGGCGGCGAGCGCCCGGACCCTGAGAAGTGGAAGGACGACACCTTCGTCGACGGCAATGGCCAGAGCGTGATCAAGTCGCGCTTCGCCTCGGAAGAGATCACCGCGGACTTCTCCGATCCGACCATGGCGATGATGAACCCCAACCACGCCTACGGCACGGTCGAAGACTGCATCGGCTACGTGCAGCGCCTGCAGGAAGCCGGTGCCGACGAGATTCTGTTCATCTGCCAGATGGGCACCGTACCGCAGTGGGCGCAGCTGGAGACCCTGAAAAACATTGGCGAGCAGGTGATTCCCTATTTCCGCGGGCAGCCGGCCAAGGCCTGAATTTGCTGAGTATTTAACGGGCCTTAATGGCCCGTTTTTTATTGGGGCAGGGGGCTCGCCGAAAGCAGGGGCGATTCATCCGGCTGCTTTGCCGGGGTAAGCAGGATGTCCTTATCTTTCTTCAAGGCCCAGGCGTTGAGCAGCCTGACCTAGCCGAGGCTTCTCACATCGTTCACACCAATCCAATCTCAATCAGCACACTTGAGATTGTTCGCAACGTGCTGACAAAGCTGGTTCTGATGCAGTCACCGAAGCTCCGCTGGGGGCTTCGGGCTCTGATTCAAGCGTCGGTAGCGGCACTACGGCGTTGCTGGCCTGTTCCAGACCTACCGCTTCATCGTCGAGAAAGAGCTGGAGGAGGGCTCGCTGGTCGAAGTGCTGCAACCTTTCAGCGGCAGGTCGCGGCCCTTCAGCTTGTTGTATCCCCCGGTCGCCACATTCCGCTGCGGCTGCGGGCGTTCATCGACTTCCTGATTGAGCACCGCCCGCAATGGGGATAGAGAACATCAGCAGTACTTGCAAGGGGGAAATGGGGGGACAGGTTTGTGATTTTTAGAGAGCTCGCTTTACGAGGTCAGAAGCAGGTCTCAAATCAGCCGAATCCTAGCTAAGAACTGTCGCAACCGGGTCCTGATTGGCCTCGATTTATGGCTGGGAGGTATCTGCGCAACTGAAGCTCTTCAGGATGTTCCTGCGCAGTACGCCGGCGAGTCTGCTAGCCATGTGAGTGAATTCAATGGATGCTCTTTTACTGTTTGGCGTCGAAGCGACACTTGGTTAGCGGCCTTTCGGTTGGCTTTCTGTATTTTCATGTGTCCTCCTTGGTCGCGTACATGCTCGCTTACAAAACCCTGCCTTTCCGACACATCGACAGTACTCGCCTATATCAAAGTAGGGCTTCCAATCCCACTCCTTTGAAAGGGCATGATTATGCGATACACACGTCTCCTTGCCACCGCTGCGGCATTCGCCGCATTTGCTGGCCTCGCTCAAGCTCAAGAGTTGAAGCCTCATGCCGAAGCTAACCAAGAGCCGAATTCGGTGAAAAGTTGGCAGAAAGGCATTCAGCGCACGGATCTATTGCGCCAGGACCTCGACGTTTCCGGACATGAAGTAATCCAGGCTCGCGTTGATATCGAGCCGGGCGTGGCATCCCCTAAGCATTCTCATCCGGGGGTGGAAGTCGCCTACGTCATCGAGGGTACCTTTGAGTATCAGCTCGAGGGGCGGCCACCTGTCACGCTCAAAGCCGGCGAGTCCTTGTATATCCCGACTGGCACCCCGCATGTCGCGAAGAATATCGGTGCGAGCAACGCGTCGGAGCTGGCGACATACATCGTGAAGAAAGGCGAGCCGCTGTTGAAGCTGGAGAAGTAAGGGGCTACCTCGGCAGCATCCAGGAACCTGGGCCTATTCAGCGAGAACTTCGTTATAGAAGCAAGGGTAGTGGCAGAGCGCCGGGGGCCGATGCGGTCAGCGCAAAGGTCTGAAAGCGGCACGCACCTCGGCGCTAAATAGGTCCGGCTCTTCCCAGGCCGCGAAGTGCCCGCCCTTGTCCACGCGATTGTAGTAGACAAGGTTGGGGTAGGCTCGAGCAGCCCAGCTCTTCGGCGGTTTGTAGACCTCGCCAGGAAATATCGTCACCGCCGCGGGAATCGAGACACCGGCCACGTTGGTGTTGCTGGCAGCGTTTTCCCAGTAAATCCGCGCACTTGAGGTTCCTGTGTTGGTTAGCCAGTACAGCGAGATGTTGTCGAGCATTTCGTCGCGTGTGAACGCGCGTTCCGGTTCGCCGCGCGTGAATACCCAATCGCCGAACTTGTCGTAGAACCACGCCGCGAGTCCCACTGGCGAGTCGGCGAGGCTGTACCCGATGGTTTGCGGACGCGTCCCCATGATTGCGGCGAATCCAAAGCCTTTGTTAAGGAATGCCCTCGTCTGATCAAACACCTCCCGTTCTTCTGCGCTCAGGTTTTCGGGTGCCGGATCACCGCTTTTCAGCGCCTTCGCAACGTCGGGCGGGATCGTCGTCGAGCGCTCAACCCTGTTGACATGGATGCCGAGCAGACCGGCGGGAGCCTGACGGCCCATGGCATCGGAAATGATGGCACCCCAGTCGCCGCCTTGGGACACGTAGCGCGCGTATCCGAGGCGCTTCATGAGGACATCCCAGGCACGGGCGACGCGGTCCGGATTCCAGCCTGTGCTTAGGGGCTTCTGCGAAAAGCCGAAGCCGGGAATGGACGGCAGCACGAGGTGGAAGGCGTCCTCGGCAACCCCGCCGTGCGCCGTGGGATCGGTCAGCGGACCAATAACTTTCAGCAACTCGAAGACAGAACCGGGCCAGCCGTGGGTCATGATGAGCGGCATTGCGTTCGAATGACGGGAGCGAACGTGGATGAAGTGAATGTCTAAGCCGTCGATATTTGTCAAAAACTGTGGTGAGGCATTGAGTTTCGCTTCTGCTTTTCGCCAGTCGTAATCCGTCTCCCAGTAACGCACCAGCGCTTGAAGCTTGGCGAGTTGCACTCCTTGGGAGCGGTCAGTGACCGTTTCCCGGTCTGGCCAGCGCGTTGCGGCAAGGCGGCGGCGGAGGTCGATGAGCGCTGCTTGCGGAACATGGGCGCGGAAGGGGTGGATCGTGTCTGCAACCAAGCGAGGCGCCGCATCGGGTAGGGCAGCCGCCATTACTGGACGAAACACCGCGAGCGCTGCCAACGCCGCTCCGTACAGGATCAGGGCCCGGCGGGACAGGGCGCTAGCTTGGGTCGAGTTTTGGGCGGTCATGGTCGCGCGTCCTTGAGTATGGCGTATCAAGGTGACCGAGGGGCGCTCACTTGGTCGTCCCAACTAGCGACGAACGCCTTCGCCACGTAGACCCAACCGGCTGAAATAAGGGAAGCCTCGGCAGCTTGGAGCAGGATTGGCGATTACCCCTTGAATCATTACTCTAGTGAACCTTTGAGGGGATGGGCAAAAAATTCGCCTGGGCGCTTCGCAGCTGGCGTGCACGGGCCGAATGGTTGGCGGAAAAGGTTGCGCGGATACGCCTCGGCACATGCCCCATAAACGCTTGCCGCCTTCGGGGCTGCCTTGCCTGGTCGAGCGGGTGGGCGGACACGAAACCAGGTACGTGGTTGTTCACCCACTCTGGAGTCTCGAGTCGAGTGCTCTGTCTGACATGTTGGGAGCCGACTGGGCGCCGGAACTGCACGTCGTGGGTACTTCAACCTGGAGCGTGATCGCTCGCTAAGCTCGCATAAGGTCCCTGGCTGGAGAGGCCACGGGCTGCTTGCGCATGCTGCGCGTCAGTGAATGCTGATTGGCAGCTTGTTCAATCAACGGCAGTCCTCAGAACTAATATATCGAATTAATCCAGAGAAAAAAACTTTAAAAGTCAAAGGGTTTTATTTATGCACTGCAGATTTTTCAATAAATTTGTTCGCAAAAAATCGACTTTACTGAAGCTGTGTTCTTTCCTGCAACTAAAGATTCACGTATTAACAGATAAGGTAGACATGCTTGCACGCTTTTTTTATTTAAATAAACTCTAAGCGGCTTGATAGCAGCTGCTCTCGACTATGGAGGTTATGTTTGATATGTCTTCAGAGGAGAAGGCTAAGAGATCTATACACCCGTCTCGGCGGGTATTTCTTATGCGTGTCTTGGATGCTTGTTTTTTATAAAATGGCACATGTGCCAATATTTTCTGGCGAGACCAGCCATTATCCGCAAGGAAAAAGTAAAGGCTATAGCGAAGCGAGGGCATTCTGAACGGCGGTCCATTATTCGCCGCCATTAGTTTATTAAAGCTAACCTGCACAGATCGAGAGCTAACCGGGCCAGGAAGCGCTTTCCGGGTTGTGCGAGGGAAGAGATAGTGGCTCGAGTTACCTAGGCAAACCAACCAGTCCTCAAGTGCTGCTAGAGGGCAGAGTAAGGGCAGGCGGACTATCTGAAAGGTGTTTCTCGTTCTTCCCCCATTCTCACCGATACGATTAGAGGTAATTTCAAGAGAACTGCTTGTTATGTTTACATCGTGCCTCATAAGTCTACACACCTCTGCGGTGGTCATCCCGAACCAGAATCCTATTAGCAAAATTGCTCTATTGCGGTAAGCGATCAATTCGGATCGGTAGATTGATTTTAGCGAGTTTCCGCGCGGGTCCACATCTGGCGGCGTTCTAGGGGAGAAACAGCGCTCATGTGCCTCGACCAGATGCATTACATCTACAATTGAAGGAGGCCGTTGGAACGGTGGTTTGCATCGTAGAGGCATCCTGTCCCAGAGTTGGCACACCAGATCGATCACTGACGGACATGCGGTAGGATCGGGAAAGTCGTTCTCCTTGTGCCAGTAACCGAGAGCGGAAAGCGTCAAATCCATTCGCCTTCTGTCAATGCGGCCATAGCAGTCTGCTAGGTAGAGACAGACTTCGTAAGGTAACGACGGCAAATCTCGTCCTTGCCACTCGATGTAATGCTGCAAGGCCCTGCGGCGATTAGCTTCTGCTCTGCTAGAAGGGTCGCCGCTTGGTTCAACCTTGTTCTTATTCATGAGGTCTCACCGTAATGGATGGTGCATCGTTCTTCTAGGGGGTATCCAGAGCATATTACGAAAGCGTATAGGCCCTGAATTCAACACATAAGTGCAACGCTCACCCCTGCATAAACTTCGTACGGCGTCTTCCAGCCCAGGCGTTTTCGCGGGCGTAAATTGATCTTCGTTACCACGCGACTGACCGCCTCGACGGTCAGCTTGCTGAAGTCGCCGCCCTTGGGAAAATACTGCCGGAGCAGGCCGTTGGTATTTTCATTAGTGCCTCGCTGCCAGGATGAATAGGGTTCTGCAAAAAAGACTTGGCACTGGCTCCGATGCGCAATGCGTTCATGCCCGGCAAACTCCTTCCCGTTATCCAGCGTCAGCGTGTGAACAGCATGCCCCTTGAGCAACAGATTGATCGCCCGCGTTACCTGCCGGCGCGTCCTGCGCTTGACCGGATAGGCGCTCAGGTAGCCGCTTTTACGATCAACCAGCGTGACCAGATTGCCGCCTACGCCATGCACCGTGTCACCCTCCCAATCACCTAGACGCTCGCGGGCTTCGACCTCAGCAGGGCGCTCGGTTATCGATACGCGATTACGCAACTGTCCGCGCCGGTCGTGGCTTCCGTAGCGTTTTCGGTACAGCTTCCTGCGGTGCCGCAAATACTTGTATAACTCGCCACCTGCGTGTTTGTCGGTGGCGATAAACCGATAAATCCACTCGTGACTGACCGCGCGCTCCGGCTGCTCTTGCTTCAGGCGCTGAGCAATCTGCTCCGGGCTCATACCGTGTTTTAGCCAGAGCGGCAGATAATGGCTGAACCACGTTAATGGCTTGCAGTGCTTGCGCGCCTGCGCTCGACGGGCATCACTTTCATGGGTCGCAGCAACCGCTTTGTAGGTCTTCTGGGAGCTGTTGCGGCGAACCTCACGACTTATCGTCGAGGGATGTACGCCAACCTGTTTCGCGATGCTTGCCTGGCTTTTTCCGGCGCTCAGACCGGCCTCAATCTGGTAACGTTGGCCCTGAGTTAGCTGCCGGTAATGCGTAGTCATCTGCGCTTGAATCCTTCGGTGTGAGAGCCTGGATTCTACCGGTGGCTGACTCTCTGCCTATCGTTTCAAACGTTGCACTTATTCTATGAATTCAGGGGCGGCTGGTTTTTTAGGTTTCTTTTCGATCAACTAATCATATATCTGTGTCTATTATTATAAATTGGTGCATGCCCCCCCATTCAAAGGGAATTCACGCGCGGGAGAGACGAGTCACCCCATGACTCAATTCAATTGAGAGGGGGCGGCTATGCCTAACAAAACACCGGAAAATGCATTTCTTGCCCGGATCCGTAGCCGGCGATCGACACGCAGCTACTTGTGGTTAGTCTACAGCCATAAGATACGGACTGACCTCATTCTGGAAAGCAACCAGGAGTTCGCACACTGGCTTCTGAACCTTGAGTTTGATGCCCATGTCGTGGATTTCTGGATCCCGGCGGCAAACGAGTTGTATGGCGATCAAGTAGGCGGTCGTCGGACTCGGCCAGATGTCGTGGCGAAGAACGCCGACGGCGTGCTGGAGTGGCATGAGGTTAAAGCCGGATATGTTCCTGAATTCAACACATAAGTGCAACGCTCACCCCTGCATAAACTTCGTACGGCGTCTTCCAGCCCAGGCGTTTTCGCGGGCGTAAATTGATCTTCGTTACCACGCGACTGACCGCCTCGACGGTCAGCTTGCTGAAGTCGCCGCCCTTGGGAAAATACTGCCGGAGCAGGCCGTTGGTATTTTCATTAGTGCCTCGCTGCCAGGATGAATAGGGTTCTGCAAAAAAGACTTGGCACTGGCTCCGATGCGCAATGCGTTCATGCCCGGCAAACTCCTTCCCGTTATCCAGCGTCAGCGTGTGAACAGCATGCCCCTTGAGCAACAGATTGATCGCCCGCGTTACCTGCCGGCGCGTCCTGCGCTTGACCGGATAGGCGCTCAGGTAGCCGCTTTTACGATCAACCAGCGTGACCAGATTGCCGCCTACGCCATGCACCGTGTCACCCTCCCAATCACCTAGACGCTCGCGGGCTTCGACCTCAGCAGGGCGCTCGGTTATCGATACGCGATTACGCAACTGTCCGCGCCGGTCGTGGCTTCCGTAGCGTTTTCGGTACAGCTTCCTGCGGTGCCGCAAATACTTGTATAACTCGCCACCTGCGTGTTTGTCGGTGGCGATAAACCGATAAATCCACTCGTGACTGACCGCGCGCTCCGGCTGCTCTTGCTTCAGGCGCTGAGCAATCTGCTCCGGGCTCATACCGTGTTTTAGCCAGAGCGGCAGATAATGGCTGAACCACGTTAATGGCTTGCAGTGCTTGCGCGCCTGCGCTCGACGGGCATCACTTTCATGGGTCGCAGCAACCGCTTTGTAGGTCTTCTGGGAGCTGTTGCGGCGAACCTCACGACTTATCGTCGAGGGATGTACGCCAACCTGTTTCGCGATGCTTGCCTGGCTTTTTCCGGCGCTCAGACCGGCCTCAATCTGGTAACGTTGGCCCTGAGTTAGCTGCCGGTAATGCGTAGTCATCTGCGCTTGAATCCTTCGGTGTGAGAGCCTGGATTCTACCGGTGGCTGACTCTCTGCCTATCGTTTCAAACGTTGCACTTATTCTATGAATTCAGGGTTGATGAAGTAAATCCCAGCCAACAAATCATGATGCAGCGGGAGTTAGCCGCGAACAACGGAGCGTTATACCGCTTGTTCGATGAATCCACGCGCACTGCCCGCCAGTATGAGCTGCTACCACGTCTCCGCCTCATGCATTTCATCGCGGTTGGGCGGAATCAACCCCTGGTGGATTACGTGCAGGAGACAGTCCTCAGCTACGTGAATCAGGTGCAGGCGGGGACGTTTGGCGGATTGCTGCAAGCATTTCCCATGCTGGCACCTACTCACCTGATCTGTGCAATGGTGCGCCTCACCATTGAAGGATTTGTGACA
The DNA here is from genome assembly GCF_057838565.1 of Pseudomonas sp. KH_027. Classification (NCBI taxonomy): domain Bacteria; kingdom Pseudomonadati; phylum Pseudomonadota; class Gammaproteobacteria; order Pseudomonadales; family Pseudomonadaceae; genus Pseudomonas; species Pseudomonas sp. KH_027. The sequence continues at coordinate 2,386,218 of NZ_CM174470.1, read as the reverse complement.
GTCGCGGTTGAGGATTCTACGCCCTCCCAACACACGGTTTGGTCGTTGAGGGGCTCCTCATGAAACGTACAGCGATCCCGCAGGCCATCAGACAGGGCGACTGGCCGCGCGTCGAGCCAGCGACGGTGCCGCAGGCGCAATGGCCGGATTTCGCCCGAAGGCGGCTTGCCGTGTCAATGTACATCGACGGGGCCTCGATGAAAGCGATCAGGCTGAAAACTGGAATGCCGTCCAACGAGGTTAACCGGCTTGCACAACGCTTCTGCGCCATGGATGAAGAGGGACATTATTTTGGTGAGCGGGCGCTGATAGCGTACACCCGGATTGTTCCCTATGAGCGACGCAAGCCCATTGGTGTGAAGCGAAGTGAGCAGCAGGGTGGTCTGACCGGCGCGCTCAACATGCTGTTGTCCGAGCACACCGAAATTGAAGCGGCCATGATCGACCTACTCCGTACTCCCGGTGCGGTATTGAATGACGACCGAGGGGGGATGAGTGTCTTAGTCTCAGCGTTTAATCAGGCGCTAGAGAAGGCTGGCATTGCTTCACCGTCTTGGCCTTTCAATACCAAGCACAAAGGTCGTACAACCATCCGGAAGTACCTAAAAGCTCTACGTGTAAGGTTTGCGGTCCAATATATTCATGCCCACGGTGACGAGGTTGCCGTGGCTCATCTGGCGACCGGCACGGGTCATCGACGCTTCATCCACCCTAAGCGGCCTTTCGACTGCGTTCAGCTTGATGGACATCACATCGACGCCATCTTCGCGCTGCGCGTAGAGGAAATGCCGGGATTCTATCAGTGGGTTGCGATTGATCGAATTTGGTTATTATCGATGATCGATGCCTTTTCCAATGCTGTCCTGGCCTACAAGCTCGTCCTGAGAAGTGAAGTCTCAGCAGCCGATGTCCGTGAAGTCATCGCTCAAGCCTGTCTTGGGAAATGGTGCCCAAGAGCGTTGGTAAACGAAGAGTATCGGTATAAGCCAGGCGCAGGACTGCCCTCGGGTGTCATCGAGGGCTGCCAAGGTATGAGCTTCGGGGTATTTTTTGCCGACTCCCACCTGTCCAACCTCGCCAAGAAAATTACCACGGAGGCACGTCGCGACTTCGGTTTCCATGTGTGCATCGGGCCGGTGGGGCATTTCGAGGTGCGCGCGGAAATCGAGCGTTCGTTTCTGGAGGTGGTTCGAAAAATTCACGGGTTAGTGTCATCAACTGGAAGCCATCCTCATGCCGGGCGGGCCAAGGACGCCGAACAAAAGGCCGTGGATTACGAAATAGACCTCATGCGGATGGAGGATGCGATGGACGTGATGCTTGCCAACTACAATGTCACGCCCAGCGAAGGGCTGGGGCTCTTTTCGCCGCTAGGTTACCTAGAGCAGTTCTTCCGCCAGGGCGCACTAATTCCGAGCTACTCAGCAGAGCAGCGAGAACGATTGCAGGCGGACCTGACCACTCGCAAAGCGACTGTGCGTGGAAGCTGCGACAGTGGGCGTCGTCCTTACATCCAATTAGATCGGGTGCGCTATACCAACGCGATCCTGGCCGGTGACTTCGCTTTTGTCGGAATGCAGTTGTTGATCGAAGTCGATAATCACGATTACCGAGCAGTCAAAGCCTATCTGCCAAATGGTGAGTCTATCGGTTATCTCTGCGCGCAAGGATGGTGGGGAGAGTTCAAGCATACGCCCTCCGTGCGACTCAAGGTGAACAGCTTGATCCGTTCAGGGGATCTGAAGATCGATGAGGATAAATCCCCGACCCAGCAACTCAGTGATTATTTCACCCAACACGGGCAAGCCGGAGTGGCGTTGTCTATCAGCCGGGAAGCTGCGACCCAAAAGGCGGAAAACCCGCGCCCTCGGAAAAACCGGGCAGTTCGACCGGACTATTTTATCCAAGCTGATAGCGAATACGGTGAGCTGCCCTCGCCTGGTCGCGCGCTGAACCGAGTCGAGCGATGAACGCCAGCGCTCACCCTCTCAAGACCGACCAGGCGCTGTTTATCACGCACCAGATGGTGCGCGTCCTTCGGTTGAGTCTCGATCGGGTGGCCGCCAGACGATCCGGCGTGTTGTTCGAGGGTGCGTCGCGGGTCGGCAAAACCCGTTGCGCACAATTTGTCGCCGAGCAGTTAAAGATCAAGTTGCCAGGCGTATTCACCATGCTCCACATCGCCCGCCACCGTGAACCCGGCCGACGGCAGTCCGTGTTGAAGGAGATATGTGAATCGGAGCGGACATCGCCTAATGCGCGAGGCGTGGATTATCTTCAGCACCTGCTGGCCTATATCGAAGGGCGTGTGACCGGCCAACCCGCGCCACAATGTGTATTGGTTGTCGATGAGATTCAACAATGGCGTCAAAACGACTTTCGCGTGCTGTCGGACCTTCACAATTATCTCCAGTCGCAAAGCATCAATTTAACGGTCATCGGTTTTGCGCAATCGGAGATCTATCATCTACTCAGCGGGCTTCGGGCGGTCAAGTGCCCGCAGATAGTGGCCCGCTTCTTTGCAGAAATCATTCCGTTCCACGGGTGTCGGAGCGTCGACGAACTGACGGCGATACTGCAGGCGTGTGACGAGGGCTCCGAGTACCCCGTCGGGTCGGGCACCAGCTATACCGCGTTCTTCGCGGCAGAGGCCTTTGCCGCCGGGCTCAGGCTGGCACCGCTGGCGGGCTTGTTCTGGAAGGCGTTCGATGAAAGTGTAGCGGGGGAATACGTCAACAATCTCCCCATGCAGCACGTACGCGAGTCGATCCTCGACCTGTTGCTGCTCATCGCGCCGCATGACAACGCCTTGTTCGAAGCCGATGACAAGCTAGTCATTGAAGCGGTCCGCCGCACGAGTGTTCGGATGTTCTGCGATGTACTATAAACACGGGCTATTTTTCCCAGATAACTTTCCATGGCCATATGATCATGCCGTTGCCGCTCTGCACAAAGCCGCCGTGGTGAATGGCGTCTGTGGCAGGGTCGTGCTGGGAACGGCTCCGCTAAAGAAGTCACGGCGGGGCTCGAAAAAGGGTAGGGAAACTCAGATCGAGAAGGCCCTGGACGAGATATACCACACCTCTCGTTCCTTTCTGTCGTCCAGCAATTTCGTCAAACGAACCGGCGATTATTTTCCAAAGAATGTTCACGGCCCCATCAAGTATTGTGCGGAGTGCCTGGCGGAAACAGGATTCGTACCAGCAGCCTTTTCACTGCGCTTTGTGGTCAGTTGTCCGTGGCATCACCGGCCGCTGAAACCGCTATGTGAGCGTTGCCACGACATTCGGAAGTTCACACCCACCTCGTTCGGGAGTCCGGTCGGCTACAGTTGCGAGGACTGCGGTTACTGGGTGCCGAACCGGGAAGCGATTTTTGCTGCCTGTCGTTCCTATGCCGCCAGCACTAGTGGGTTGGCTTGCATGAATTTTCACGTCAATACTGAGCGACTGCACCGGCTGGCGGTACTGGACGTGATCAATTTCGCTAAGGCGACCGATGATGGCACGCAAGCCCTTGCAGACAGCTGCGCCATACAGGAGTTTTTCCCTGATAAAACGACCAAAATATGGCATAAGACTTTCGACCTGCTCGGCCAGTGTGCGGTACCGGGTTCGCCGGATGAGTGCTACAGGTGCTTTGTCAGATTTCATCAAGTTCGCCTGCTCAAAGCGCATCGCCACTGCCCCTGCGGCGCAGTTCTTTCACGACCCGGCGTCGGTGATTCGTCGCGCAGCGTGTGCTTGTACAACGTGGCATTGTCGATATTTCGGCAAAAATTTGAATACCTGAGCAATGATAAAGCGATACCGCGACTTTCAGAGCAGGCCTCGCATCAGCTGGCAAAACTCCAGATGGAGCCTAGGGTTTCACGACGTTTCTTTCAAAGCGTTTTCTATCAGCTTGTCGCGCGCTTATGGTTCTGGAGTCGTGCTGCGTCGCGGTTTTTCGTTCACATCGATCCTCGGCATTTTTTCGCGGTATTGGACGCCGGCAGCAGCAACATGCTGTTGTCTCGGCTCCTTGGCGAGTGGTTGCGAGGCTACTATAAGTGTGAATTCGATCTGCCCGCTGACCGTGCAGCCATGCGTCAGCTCATAGGGCCGGTCCAGGCCGGGCAGGCGTTAGATATTCGCAATTTCGGTACCCGCGCAGAGTTGAGCACCCCGGTAAAACCCATGCTGTTCTACGGCTCGATGAGGGCGACGGCGATGTTTTACTTCTAACTTTGGTGCCTGAAAAGCCGTGCCAAGCGCCTTTGAGGTGCCCTGTCGCCGGCGACAGCCCCGTCTCAAGCGGCCGCCGTTGAATCCGAGTACTTATTGGCGAATTCAGCAGGGGCAGGTAGCCAAGGCGCGAGTGGTGACGTTGGCGGTTATAGGAAATCTCGATGTACTCCTGGTTGGCTGCCTCAGCCTCGGCTCGGGTGGCAAAGGCGCAGGTGTACCAGTTCGTGAAGCCTGCAATTGCTGAGTCAGGCCGGTATATGGAACTCGAATTGCGGGCACTTGTACTGGTTCATCAAATAGTGACGGGGGCTTACCAGCTGCCGGGCCTCAGGGAACTATCCTAAAATATCTCGGCAACTATAATTTATAGCCACTAGGATATTTCGACTATAGAAGTCGGCACACTAAAGGGTTGGCGCTCCCGACTGGGCCTGACAACCCCAACAGCGTGTCCATGCACCTATTGCGGATTTCGGTGAACGTGACCGCTCATTTCGCTAATCCGTGACCTGTGTTTTCACCCCTGTTGCGCGGATTTTGGATTGTAGCCGCATCGATGCGGCTTATTCCTCCATGTTTTTCCTCCGCAGTGACTCGCCTTTCATCACGATCCGATAGGCATACCTCAAGTTTTCGAGCCCGCATGTGCAGGTGTCGTACAGGCTCGGTCTTGCGGCGCACTGAAGCTAGCGCGGTGCCGAATGCGCAACACCATGTTAACTTCACCGCTCTGTGTTGAAGATTGGTGAGTAGCCGGTGGCAGCTCTGGCTTATGGTGGGAGGGATGATGGTATTGAAATGGATGACTAAGTGGTGGTCGACGGTTGAACCGGACACTAATTCGGATAAAGGTGCCAATTGTGCCGGCCGCTTTGAGCTCTACGTCGACGGTGCTGCACCACTTCCTATCGGCCGGTTTACGTCGTTGAATCAGGCCATGGCCCAGGCACAACACAGCTTCAAGGCTCAGCATTACCGAATCGTGGATACTGACACTGGGAAAGCCAAAGCTTTCAACTACGGGAAAACCTCACTGCTTCCGGAGGCGTTCCTCCAGGGGATTGACATTACAGGTCAGGTGATGCCTTCGCCGACGTTCATCCGCGAACTGCACGCCAGGAAGCCGATGCTCACTCAACCCACTTTCTGCTGGCACAACTGTTTGCTTACCATCCTGAGTCTTCAGGCCTCACATCCGCAGCTTCGCTATGCGCTGTCACTGATTCACCACCCGGACGCGGGCGTCGAGGGGCATGCGCTGATCGAGCACGCAGGTCAATTTCACGATCCCACCCTGGAGCATCTGACTTCACTCCGACCGCTGGTCACCTACCGGCTGCTGGAAGTACTGGAGCCTGCTCAGCTATTCGCGCAGATTCTTGCGCGATTTGGTGAAAACGGACTAAAGGAAATGCGCCAAGGCCAGCGGGCCTGGTCAAATTTCCGCGTGGATGCTTGCGGTTCTCGGATCTTCGACCTTTGAGTCTCGCGTGATTCATGGAAGCCACTGCGTTGGCACCGCAGGATGAACCGCTGCGGGTGTTCAACTGCCAGTGCGGCGGCACCTCGTCGAGATGGTGCGCCATGCCTGCAATTGACGGGACATAGTCGCCGGCAGCCGTCAGCTCTGCGACTTACCTTTAGAGGAGGATGGCATGAGCCATTACTTTGATCATGCGAGTCAGGAACTGTATAGCAAGATCGCCCAGGCCAAGGTGTACATCACCCGGCACAACCCGACCACTGGCGCACTGGCCGAAGCGGTACTTCGCCAGTTCCTTAAAGACCACCTTCCGGGGGCGGTCAGTGTGGAGCAGGGCTTCATCATCGACAGCGCGGGCGGCTTATCCAAGCAGTGCGACATTCTGATTTACGACTCGCACCGGTATGCCCCGTTCTATCGAGCAGGGGGGGTGGTTGTGGTGCCGGCGGAGGCGGTGATTGCCATTATCGAAGTAAAAACCTCGATCAACCGGGCTGGGTTTCATGAGGTGATTCGCTATTTCCAGAGTTTCCAAAGCTTGCGACTGGAGGCGAGGACATACTTGTTCATGTTCAACGCTCCGACGTTGGGGACTGTCAGCAGGCACTTTCACTCATTTCGCCACCAAGGCAACTATCAGGAGTTCGATCACGATACTTTCCAGTTCCTCCCGGACGAAATCACCGGTCTGGACCATTCCTACCATCTGCAAAGAGACATGGTTATCCACGATCGCGATGCCATGGGCTATCTCTCGTATTTCTACGAGGATCACGAAGGTACCGCGATCAATGCGCTGGAGCGGTTCTTCCTCTCAGTGTATGCCTGCGTCGAACGCCACCTGAGCCGTGGCCTACCGGCGAATTTGTTGGTGCCGCGAGCGGCATACCACAGCAGCACTCCCAGCAGGAACATTTTCGCCATCGACTTGTTCCCCATGTAACTTCAGGTGTACGCAGCACCTGCCTACGTGGCTTTATCTTTCCACCAGACCTATCGATCAGCGGCGCAACTGCCTCAGTCTCCCGCGTTCGTCATGGTTGACGCGCAGAAAGCGCTCTCCCCCTTTGACCCGGCTGCTGGTTCTGGCGCAGGTTTGCTCGCGACCGGTGTCGGTCCGAGGAGTTGACTGGCCCGACTGTCAAGCAGGGCACCTGCCTGAAAGTAGCCCATCACCGTGGTGACGCTGCGATGTTCAGTCATGGTCATCACTTCGCCGAGCGGTACGCCCTGACGCCCGGCCTCGGTGACGAAGCCCGACCTCAAGCTGTGCGCCGCCCAATCGCCGTCCAATCCGGCCAGATGGGCGCGGCGTTGGACAATCCGTGCCACCTGGTCGGCTGACAAGCCTTGGGTGCCGACCTTGCCAGCCCTATACATTCGACGGAACAGCGGGCCGGATTCGGCTGGCGCGGCCGCCAGCCAGGCGGCGAGGGCCTGCGCTGCCGGCCCGCGCAGCGGCTTCTCGCGGCGCACGCCGCCGGTGTCGGTCTTGGTCGCGCCTAGGGCATAGAGCCAGGTGTCGGCATCCAGGCGGCGCACATCTCCGACCTGCAAGCCGACCACTTCGGAGCGCCGACGACCACCGCCACTCCAGGCCAGCAGGAGGAGGGCGCGATCACGCACCCCGCGCACGCCGTCGGTGCAAGTGGCGAGTAGCGCTTGCAACGGCTCGAGGATGATGGCGGTTTTCTTGCGCACCGTCACACCCTGGCGCGATTGCGCCTTGCGCGCGTCGCGCAGCAAGGTCTTCAGCGCCGGTTCTTCGCACGGATTGTCCCAGCCGTTGAGCCGATGCCATTTGCCGAGTACCGAAAGGCGGTGACTGACGGTGTTGAAGGCCAGGGGGCCGAGTTTGGCCTTGACCCGCGCAGCCACCAGCGCGGCGTCGATGGTCGGCGGCAAAAGGTGCACCCAACCACCGTCGGCCGTCGGGCGAGCCAGGTGGTCAACCACAAACTGTACGGCCACCGTGGAGGGCAGGGCCGCATCGCCCAGCGCCTGGCCGTAGCGCAGTTGCAGCCAGGCCGACCAGTAGGCGAGGGCGCTGCGGTAGCTGCGCACGGTGTTGGCCGCGGTACCGGCGGCGATGAACGCCGCTGCCGCTTCCTGGGCGTTGATCGCCAGAAAATGCAGATCCAACGGCGTTTCGCTAACCAGCGGCAACTGATCTGTAATATTTAATACGCTCAACGTATTATATTTCCAATACTAAACAAATAAGGTCGGATAATCTTTCATTATCAGACCTAATATACTCGGAGGCGGGCAATGGCGGTAGGTGTAGCGGAAGAGGCAGTGTTTGCTGCGGCTGATGCAGTCCTGGAGCGCGGCGAACGGCCGACAGTGGAGCGTGTACGTCAGGAGCTGGGGCGCGGCAGCCCGGCGCGGGTCGGTGCCTTGCTTGACCAGTGGTGGGAACGCCTAGCTCAGCGCCTACGCGGCGAGACGCGTCTGCCCGCATTGCCGGCAGAGGTTTCGCAGGCCTTTGTCGCGGTGTGGCAGCAGGCCATGGCGCTGGCTGATGGAGTGGCCGAGCAGGCGTTGGCAGAACGCCGTTCTGTTCTGGAAAAAGAGTGTTTACGCGTGGTCGCGGTCGAGGATGAGGCCCGACAGCTGATAGCCAAGGCCCGGCAGCAGGTAGCCGCCGCGCAGGCAGCACAGCATGTTGCCGAGACCCGCCTGGCCGACCTGGAGCTTCTGCTGGCGCAGCACCAGACACAACTAGCTGACCAAAAAAGCCGCTGTTCGGAGCTTGCCGAGGAGCGCAAAGTGGCTTTGCATGAAGTGACTATGCTGCGCCAGGAATTGCAGACCGCACAACAACAATTGACCCAAGAACGTGACGCCACGACGGCATACGTACGCGGCATCGAAGACCGCGCCCACCGCGAAGTCGATCGTGCTCGGGAAGAGAACAGGGTGGTCGCCGCTCAGCTTAAGGCACTGACAAGGCAACACAACCAGTTGCGCCAACGGCTAGACACTGTACTGTCTCAACTCAGTGAGGCGCAGCAGATCGCTGCCGCTGAGAAGGCTCGGGCCAATACCCTTGAGCAGCAACTTGTGAAGCCTGTCCGAGCCAAGCGCGCAAAAGCTAATCCGACAAAACCGCAATCCAGAGCAGCTGTTCAAGCGGAGTCTCCCCGCTCTGCGCGTTAGCCCTGGCGCGTCGGGTCGGCGAATTCGCACTAGACTTCCCTGGGTTGCACACCTATCTGGTGCAGCGAGAGCTTGTCGCGGAAGTACATCCGCCGGATTTTTCCCAACATTTCCATGCTGATCACCCTGTGTTCTCCTGCTCGAAAAGTGAGCAGAAGCAGTTGAACACCTGGGTCAGTTTTCGGTCAGCGGCAACAAGGCTTGAGGTTTCGATGCAGGCAACCAGAGTTCCTGGCCTGGTGACAGGGTTCTTCCTGCGCCGTGACTCGCCTCGACAGGAGATAGATATCGAGATCGTGGGTAATCGCTCGAACCATCTGCTAGTGAACGTCTTCTACAACCCCGGCGGAGACGGGGCAAAGTTCGACTACGGGTACCGAGGAACGCCAAGCCTCATTCCCCTCGGCTTCGACGCGGCAGACGCACTTCACACCTACGCGATCGAGTGGGACCCATCTGAAATCAGGTGGCTTGTCGATGGTCGCTTGGTGTACCGGCGAGGCGTCTGGGATCCCACCCCCATTCCGCACCTACCCATGACTCTGCATGTGAACACCTGGCCGACGCGCTCCCGCGAACTCGCCGGGCGCATTGCAAGGCGCGCCTTACCTGGTGCTGCGGTTGTTGGATCGATTTCAGTAAATGCGGCGGTAGCTAGCGCCTACGCCTCAGAATTAGGATGAAAAAGGCAATCGAACAAGCTCACAGGTTGCCTAGTGCGACATTTTGGGGAGGTGAATGCCAACTCTTCATCATGAGGAGCTCGCTCCTAGCCGCATAGTCACTGCGGCGGTAGGATCACCTGATCACCCCAGCGTAAGGACTGAGAAATGGGCCTCAAGGAAGACCAAGCGTAAGCCAGGCACTGCGGCTAGCAGCTGCGGATTAGCTGCAAGAATTCCTGGCGAGTGTTGTACGACTCACGGAAGGCACCGAGCATCACCGAGGTGCTCATCACCGAGTTCTGCTTCTCCACGCCGCGCATCATCATGCACATGTGTTTGGCTTCGATTACCACGGCTACGCCGGCGGCATCGGTGACCTGGGTAATCGCTTCGGCAATCTGCCGCGTGAGGTTTTCCTGTATCTGCAAACGGCGGGCGAACATATCGACAATCCGCGCCACCTTCGACAGCCCCAGCACCTTGCCGGTGGGCATGTAGGCGACATGGGCCTTGCCAATAAACGGCAGCAGGTGGTGTTCGCACAGCGAGTACAACTCGATATCGCGGACGATGACCATCTCATCGTTATCCGACTCAAACAGCGCGCCGTTTACGGTTTGCTCCAGGCTTTGCTGGTAGCCATGACACAGATACTGCATGGCTTTAGCCGCACGTTTTGGCGTGTCCAGCAAGCCTTCGCGCTGCGGGTCTTCGCCCACACCCTGAAGAATTTCGCGGTAATTTCTGGCCAGTTCTTCGTTCATCGGTCGACCTTATTGTTATGGGCGGAAACGGAGTTGGGCCAACATGGCCACCTATGCCTTGGCCATACTCAACCCACTCAACACCATGCGACTAAACAACGCCGCCAAACTCTCCAACGGCGGCCGTCCACCATTGGGGTAGCCAGCAACAACGCGATCCAGCAATGCCTGCATGCCCAAGGCAATCGGGTTGCACTCGCCGGCCGGCAAGGCGCAGTGGCGGAGGATGTTTTCCAGGTGCTGGGTGTTGGCCCTACGTAGCCGTTCAATGCTGTCTTGTTGCTCGTAACTGAGGCTGCGAAACTCCAGGCGGGCGAGGGCGTGGCGCTGGTCGTGCAGGCAGTTGAATTGCAGGTGCATGTGCACGTAGGTTTCCAACTGCAGCAGGCCATCAGCAAGGCGCGGCGCTTCGGTTTGCAACAGCTCCAACAGATCACTTTCATGCTCTTCGATCAGCTCGAACAGCAGCGCCTGTTTGCTTTCAATATGGTTGTACAGCGAGCCCACCTGCATATGCAGCGCCGCTGCCAATTGGCGCAGGCTGACGCCGTGAAAGCCATGCTCGGCAAATAGCTCCAGCGCCACTTGGCGCAACAACTGCCGGGTGCCAACGTCGACGCTTGGGACGCCAGGCCAGAGTGTTAACGGTAAGGCCTGCACAGCGCGCGCGGCGATCAATGGCGTTCCAGCGCCAGGGCTACGCCCAGGCCGCCGCCAATGCACAGAGTTGCTAAACCTTTTTTCGCATCGCGCTTAAGCATTTCATGCAGCAAGGTCACCAACACCCGGCAACCTGAAGCGCCAATCGGGTGGCCAAGGGCGATAGCACCCCCGTTAACGTTGACCTTGTTGATGTCCCAACCCAGCTCTTTGCCGACCGACAATGACTGCGCAGCGAAAGCCTCGTTGGCTTCGATCAGGTCCAGATCGGCCAGGGTCCACTCGGCTTTTTCCAGGCACTTCTTGCTGGCCGATACCGGGCCAATACCCATGATCGCCGGGTCTACACCCGCACTGGCGTAGGCCTTGACGGTCGCAAGCACGGGCACGCCCAGCTGCTTGGCTTTGCTCGCACTCATCAGCAGCACAGCAGCGGCGCCGTCATTGATCGTCGAGGCATTGCCGGCGGTTACGCTGCCGTGTTTTTTGAATGCCGGTTTGAGTTTGGCTAGGCTGTCGGCAGTGGTTTGCCCGCGCGGTTGTTCATCAACGGCAAACAGCAGCGGCTCGCCTTTGCGTTGAGGAATCGCCACCGGGGTTATTTCCGCGGCAAAACACCCAGCCTCAATGGCTGCACTGGCCAGCTGTTGCGAGCGCAAGGCATAGGCGTCTTGTTGCTCGCGGGTCAGGCTGTAGCAGTCCACCAGGTTCTCGGCGGTGATGCCCATGTGGTAGTCGTTGAAGGCGTCAATCAGACCGTCTTGCAGCAGCGAATCAGCCAATTGCGCGTGGCCCATGCGCAAACCGGTGCGGGCTTTGGCCAGGGTGTACGGGGCCAGGCTCATGTTTTCCATACCGCCGGCAATCACCACCTCGGCGTCGCCGCAGCGAATCGCCTGGGCCGCCAGGCTGACGGTTTTCAACCCGGAGCCGCAGAGTTTGTTGATGGTCATGGCCGACACGCTATGTGGCAGGCCGGCGTTCAGTGCCGCCTGACGCGCCGGGTTTTGCCCGCAGCCAGCGGTGAGCACCTGGCCGAGAATCACCTCATCTACCAGGCCGGCATCGATCCCGGCTTTTTTCAGCAGCGCTTGGATAACCACGCTGCCCAATTCCACGGCGCTGGTGTTGGCCAGCGCACCCTGAAAGGTGCCGATGGCGGTGCGGGTAGCGGCGACTATGACGACGTCTTGCATACTGAGCTCCAACTTCGAATAAAAAAGCGTGGCACCTTTCCGAGTTGCCACGCCCTGCCACATGGCAGAAAACAGGTGCACCCACGCGCCGCAGCTCGCGGGTGTCGGGGGTTACAGCTGAGTCACGGCGATTTTACCGGTGGCCTGGCTGGCATCGTGGAACTGGTCATTAGAGAGCGGGGCACTCGGGCCATTGCGCCATTGCTCGAGCAACTGCGCTTGGCGCTGTTCGGCGTGGGCGAGGAAGCGTTCTTTAACCGGGCCATAACCGCGCACGCTATCCGGCAGCTGCGCCAACTCCTGAGCCAGTGCCAGCTTGTCGGCATTCAAGCCAGCCAGTACTTCGTCGAGGATGGCTTCGTAATTGGCCTGCCAGCTGCGTTCCACCTTGCGCTCATGGGTGTAGCCGAACGGGTCGAGCCAGGTATTGCGCAGGAACTTGAGCCTGGCCAGCAGCTTGAAGCCTTGCAGCATCCACGGGCCAAAACTGCGTTTTTTCGGCTCACGGCCACTGCTATTGTCGTTCATCAATGGCGGCGCCAAGTGGAAACGCAGGCTGTAGTCGCCTTCGAACGAGGCCTGGATTTTTTCCAGGAATTCGCCGTTGGTGAACAGCCGCGCTACTTCGTACTCATCCTTGATCGCCAGCACTTTGAAGTAGTAACGGGCAACGCTTGCCGACAGATCACCTGGTTGACCGAGCAGCGCAGTTTCCGCTGCCATGAATTGCTCGACGCGCTGCTGGTAGCGCTGGGCATAGGCTTTGTTCTGGTAGGCGGTCAGGAAAGTCATGCGCCGCGCCAGGGTTTCTTCCAGGCTTTGCGACAGAACGCGGTCAGCACTCTGTACCTTGGCAGCTTCCAGCTTGCGTAATACGCGGGGCAAGTCCACGGCACTGCGCCGGCCCCAGGCGAAGGCATTGAGGTTGAACGCCACGGCGGTGCCATTCAGTTCGATGGCCTGAACCAGCGCCGTTTCACCCACCGGCAACCAGCCTTTCTGGTAGGCGTAGCCAAGCATAAAGGTGTTGGTGGCAATCGAGTCGCCCATCAACGCCGTGGCGATTTTGCTCGCATCGACAAAGTCCGCCTGGGCATGGCCAACCGCTTCGGCAATTTGCACCGACATGCTCTGGGTGTGGAATTTCGGGTCCGGGTGCTTCAGCAGATCACCGCTTTCCGCTTGCAAGGCGAAGGTGCGGACAAAGGCGCTGGTGATGCTTTCTTCACTGTTGACCAGGGCATGGGTGACGCCTTGGCGTAGCTTCGACAGCGTCTCGGTATTAGCACTTACCACCAGGTCGCAACCCAGCAGCAGGGCGGCTTCACCTTCGGCAATCCGTGGCGCAAACAACTGCTCTTGGCGCGCGGCAATGCGAATGTGTGACCACACCGCGCCGCCTTTCTGCGCCATGCCGGCCATATCCAGATTCAGCGTGCCTTTGCCTTCAATAAACGCCGCCATACCGAGCAGGGCGCCGATGGTCACCACTCCAGTGCCGCCAACGCCGGTCACCAGAATGCTGTAGGGCTCATCCAGCGCAACGGTGGCCGGTGTTGGTAGCTCCCACACATCATCGGGGTTGGCCGCCAGCGCCTTGGGTTTGCGCAACGTACCGCCTTCGACGGTGACAAAGCTCGGGCAAAAACCATTAAGGCAGGTGAAGTCTTTGTTGCATGAAGACTGGTCAATTTCACGCTTGCGGCCGTACTCGGTTTCCACCGCCACCACCGACATGCAGTTGGACTTGCTACTGCAATCACCACAGCCCTCACAGACTGCTTCGTTGATCACTACCCGACGAGCCGGATCCGGAAATTTGCCGCGCTTACGGCGCCGACGTTTTTCCGCGGCGCAGGTCTGGTCGTAGATGATTGCCGACACACCCTTGAATTGCCGCAGCTCCTCTTGCACCTCGTCCATCTTGTCGCGGCGCAGTACCGGCACGCCGGCAGCCAGGTCGTGGATGTGCTGGTACTTCTCAACGTCGTCGCTCACCACCACCAAACGCTGCACGCCCTCAGCCGCCAACTGCCGGCTGATCTGCGCCACGCTGAGGGTGCCGTCAACCGGCTGGCCGCCAGTCATGGCCACGGCGTCGTTGTAGAGAATCTTGTAGGTGATCTGCACCTTGGCGGCGATAGCGGCGCGAATGGCCAAAATGCCGGAGTGGAAATAGGTGCCGTCACCCAGGTTGGCGAACACATGCTGAGTGGTGGTGAAGGGCGCCTGGCCGATCCATGCCACGCCTTCGCCGCCCATTTGGCTGAACGTTTGGGTTTGCGGGTAAATCCACGCGGCCATGTAGTGACAGCCAATACCGGCAAGAGCACGGCTACCGGCCGGCACCTTGGTCGAGGTGTTGTGCGGGCAACCGGAGCAGTAATGTGGCACGCGGTCCATCAGGTTGCTGAACTGGCCCTTGCTCGCCAGTTGCGCGTCCAATACGGCCAGGCGCACTTGCAGCGCGCCGCTTTGATGCAGACGCAAAATGCGTTTGGCCAGCGCACGGGCAATCATTGCCGGGGTCAGGTCGTTGATGGCAGGCAGCAGCCAGTCGGTGTGCGGCAGGCTCCATTCACCTTTGTCATCGAATTTGCCGACGATGCGCGGGCGCACGTCCTCGCGCCAGTTGTAGAGTTCTTCCTTGAGTTGGTACTCGATCATGTGGCGTTTTTCTTCCACCACCACGATCTCCTCCAGGCCCTCGGCAAACTGCCGCACGCCTTCTGCTTCCAATGGCCAGACCATGCCGACCTTGTACACACGCAAGCCAATTTGCTGCGCCAGAGCGTCATCTATGCCGAGGATTTTCAGCGCTTGGCATACGTCCAGGTAGGACTTGCCCGAGGTAATAATGCCAATCCGCGCTTTCGGCGAATCCATCACAATGCGGTCGATACGGTTGGCACGGGCGTAGGCCAGCGCCGCGTATAGCTTGTGCTCCAGCAGCCGTTGTTCCTGCGCCAGAGGTGGGTCTGGCCAACGAATGTTCAGGCCACCTTCAGGCAGCTGAATGTCCGGAATAATCGGCTGCACGCGGTTGATATCGATATCAACAATGGCCGCGCTTTCCACAGTATCAGCCACTGCTTTCAGGGCCACCCAGCAACCCGAATAGCGCGACATGGCCCAGCCATGCATGCCGTAGTCGAGGTACTCCTGCACGCCAGACGGCGCCAGTACCGGCATCATCACCGCTTTGAAAATATGCTCAGTCTGGTGCGGCAGCGAAGAAGAACGGGCGCCATGGTCGTCACCGGCAATCGCCAGTACACCACCGAACTTCGAGGTGCCGGCGGCATTGGCGTGGCGGAACACATCGCCACAACGGTCCACGCCCGGCCCCTTGCCGTACCACATGCCGAACACGCCATCGTAGGTAGCGCCCTCGAAAATATTCACCTGCTGCGTACCCCAGATCGAGGTGGCCGCGAGGTCTTCGTTCATGCCAGGGTGGAACACCGTGTGGTGCTCTTTGAGGTAGTCGCGAGCCTTCCACAACGCCTGGTCGAAGCCGCCCAGGGGTGAGCCGCGATAGCCGGAAATAAACCCGGCCGTGTTCAGCCCATTGGCCAGATCGCGTTGGCGCTGCATCAGGGGCAGACGCACCAGCGCTTGAATACCGGTGAGCAAAACTTTTCCGCTGTGCTGGACGTATTTGTCATCCAGAGACGGGGGCGCACTCATGTTCATCCTCCAGGCTTTATTGTGTTGGCGGCGCCAGGAGAACGGCGTTGCCTTGTTGTTGGCCGGAGTCTAGGGAGGAGGAGTGTCATCGTAAAATCACAAAAACAGCAGGGCGGTATTGGGTTTTCAGATAGCTGAACTGCTGTCGGGCTGCCGCCGTCATCCTTGCGAATGCGGGGAGCCAGAATTTTGAAGGGGCGGTGATGTATGACTCACGCGGGTTAGTCCCCTCTCCCGCAAGCGGGCAGAGGGGACGGATTGATGTATCCCGGCCACCTCTAATCCCCTCCAAAAACCTCCCCCTTAATACCATCTGCATTTCACCAATACACCCAATCGTTGTTCCTGAACCACCCCGTCCCGTCTACTTCAGTCCACACCGAAAGCCCCCACGCCAGCGCATTAAAAGCTGCGCCCGGCGGGCCCAAAACCTCGGCTGGCAATAACAACAAGAACGTGACGGGAGTGTTGATGAACAACGCAAAGCTAAAGCCGTTAAGCCTGGCCGTGTGGCTCAGCGTGACCGGGTGTGCCTTGACCGCTGGCCATGGTCAGGCCGCCGAGTTTGATACTGGCAACCCAGACATGACCGCCCGCTGGGACAACACGGTGCGCTACAACCTCGGTGTACGGGCTGAGGAACGTGGCAGCGCCTTGGCCAACAACGCCACCTACGACGAGTCCGATTCCAAGTTTGATCGCGGCGATGTGCCTCAGCGTATTCACCCTGACCTGCATCGGAGGCTCGATCTGGACGCTCTATCTGGGCTTCTTCCTCGTGCCGCTGGCAGGGCTGGGCACCTTGCAGGTGACCTGGTCGCACTTGGTCAACCTGTGGTTCGAGGAAAACCGTGGCCTGGCGCTGGCGATCATTCTTAGCGGTTCCGGACTGGCGGCGATCATGCTGCCGCTGATCACCGCCTGGGCCATTGGTCGTTGGAACTGGCAGGCTGGTTTCCTAGCCCTGGGCGTGTTGCCGGTGTTGCTGGCCTTACCCTTGACATTGCGCTGGTTGCTGCCAACCGCCGATGCCAGCCACAGCCCTGCGCAACCTATTGCCGTTAGCGAACAAGCGGGCGGGCTGCTGCTGCGTGAGGCACTGCGCTCGTGGCGGTTTTGGGTGTGCAACCTGTCGATGACGCTAGTGGTGTCCTGTGTGGTGGGCATGGTCACTAATATCGTGCCGCTGCTGCAGGACCGTGGCCTGAGCGCGTTACAGGCCAGCCAGATCTTCAGCAGCTTTGGCGTGTCGCTGATTCTTGGCCGCTTGCTGGTGGGCTATCTGATCGACCGCCTATGGGCGCCCGGCGTTGCCTCGTTGGCGCTGCTGATGCCGGCATTTGCCTGCGGCATTTTTGCCTACGGCGACTCCAGTATTGCCATGTACACCCTCGCAACGTTGTTGGTGGGCGTGGGTGCTGGCGCTGAGTTCGACATAGCGGCGTTCATGATTGCGCGCTACTTCGGTATGCGTGATTACGGCCGCCTGTTTGGCGCGCACCTGGGCCTGATTACGGCCGGCGCGGCAACTTCGCCGCTGCTGTTTGCGGCGATGTTCAAGTTCACCGGCGGTTACTCGGCGATGTTGCTGTTCAGTTTTGTCTGCTTCGTGATCGGGCCCTTGCTGTTGCTGACGCTAGGCGGTTATCCGCGCTATCAGTCCGAAGCTCAGTTGGCGAATTAAACCGGCGGCACCCTCAAATATATGGACAAATAACGGATAAATGTACAACTATTGCCCAATGCGCAACCCGACAACAAAACAAACAAGGAGAATGTCATGCGTGCAGCCATCATTTCCGAGCGCAACGCGGCGCCGGTAGTCGGTGAGTTTCGTGAGCCGCAACCGCAAGACGGCGCGGTACTGATTGACGTAGACACTGCAGGCTTGGGCGGCTGGGACGTCCTTGGTGCCTATCGCCTAGGTGTGGAGTACCCCTGTGTCATTCGTGGTGAAGGGGTGGGCAAGGCGCCCGACGGCCGCCGCGTGTACTTCGGTGAACGTTCGGTGTTGCCATTCGGTGCCTGGGCCGAGCGCACTCTGGTGCCGCAGGCCGAGGTATGGAGCGTGCCGGATGATGTCGACGATAAAACCGCGATCAGCATGGGCATCGCCGCCACCGGCGCCATCGTACCGCTGGAGAAAGCCGAGATTCAGAAAGGTGAAAAGGTTCTAGTATTGGGCGCCACCGGCACCCTCGGCCAGATTGCCCTGCAACTGGCGCGTGGTATGGGCGCGGGCAAAGTGGTTGGCGCTGCGCGCTCAGCCGAAGCGCTGGGTCGTTTGAAATCCCGTGGCATTGCCGACGAGGTGGTCACCCTGGGTGGCAGCGACGATGTTGCCGCGCTCAAAGAAGCGGCCGATGGCGGCTTTGATGTGGTGCTCGACCTGGTGTGCGGGCAACCCATGTTGACCTCACTGAAAGCCACCAACTGGGGCGCGCGAATCATGACCATCGGCACGGGTGCCGGTCGCCAGCTCAACCTGGATATCGCTGATTTGTTGTTCCGCAGTTTGTCGTGCATTGGCACCGGCCAACGCCCGCCAACGGACCGCGAACAGATCTGGCTGCGCCTGCTGAAAATCGCCAAAGAGCAGCAGATTCAGGTCGATTACCTGGACTTCACCCTCGACCAAGCCGCTGAAGCCTGGGCCGCGCAAGTGAGCGGGCCGCACGCAAAAATCACCGCCACGATTCGTCGTTAACGGTTCAAACCATTGTGGGAGAGGCTTCAGCCTCGAAAACCATCGAGCCTGAAGGTTCTCTCACAGGAAATGCTCAGCGGCGTTTTAGCGTTGGCGCTGGCGGCGAAACTCTTCTGGCGTTACGCCCAGTTCTTTACGAAAGGCAGCGCTGAAGGCGGCGGCATTGTTGAAGCCGGCTTGGTAGGCAACTTGTTTAACCAGCAACTGTGGGTCGGCCAATAGCGCCATGGCTTTTTGCAGGCGGCTTTGCGCGGCGTACTGGCGCAGGGTCATGCCCGTAGTGTTTTTGCAGCGGTTGGACAGCGCCCGCAATGGCAGCTCGCAGGCCAGCGCTAGCCGGCGCAGGGAGCGGCCTTCATCGCTGCTGGCATCGAGCAGTTCACGCAGGATGTTGAGTTGCCGGGGGCTGAGTTTTGCCGTGCTCTGTTCGGCGTCGCTGACAACGCTGGGGGCGTCGATAAACTCGCGGCGCAGGTCCAGGGCAATGCTGGTGAGCAGGCACTCGGTTTGCAGTTCGCTGGCAAAGCCGGGGTTGGCCACTTCTTCGGGCAGGCGCTGCAAGGAGGCATGCAGGTAACCGCTTTGCAGGTTGAGCATGGCTTCGCTGACGCTGTCTTGCCAGTTCCAGCGGTAACTGCCAAGCCGCCAAGGGAGGCGGGGTCGAACACGCACACCAGAGCCTTTTGCTCGCAGGCATCGTGGCGCAGGTGGAACTCGGTGCCATGGGGAATAAACAGCAGTTTGCCTAGCGGCTGGAACTGGCGCCCGCCATGGCGGGAAAAGGTCCCGCAGTTGGGTTTGACCTGGTTGCTGGCGGGCAGCATCAGGCGCAGCAGGCAGCTGTCGCCGGTGTCGATCAGGGCGGTGCCGGCGTTGGACCATTGGGCCCGTTCAACACGGATGTCGAAGCCTTGTTTAGCCAGCGAAGCCTCGGTCAGGAAATGGCCTGAGTCTTCGCAGCCGTACTCGCTGTACTGGATCGCGTTCATCTTCAACCTTCAGCAATTTTTATTGTTGGCGCTGAAATTCGAAGGGTAGCGATACGTCATGGCAGCTACCCGATCCCGAGTGTAACCAGCACCCGGACCGAGCTGTTTCATATATTCAAGTGGCAGGTATTAGAAATTCAGATGACCAAGGGCAAAGATATTTCTATGCGTCAGTTGCGCTATTTTGTCGCCGCCGCTGACGCTGGGCAGTTCTCCCAGGCGGCGCTGAAGGCGCATGTGTCACAGTCGGCGATTACTGCGGCGGTGCTACACCTGGAGCAAACCATGGGCGTCAGCCTGTTTGATCGTCTGCCCTATGGCGTCACCCTGACGGCCGAGGGCAACAAGTTTGCCCAGCATGCGCGGCATATCCTCGACACTCTGCAGGACGCCCTCAGCGAGCCGCTATTTCTCAGCCATGCGATGCAGGGCACCGTGCGTGTTGGCGCGTCATACACGGTGTTGGGGTATTTTTTGCCTGCGTTGTTAGCGCGCTTTAAACGCAGCTATCCGCAGGTGGAGATCGACCTGATCGACATGGACCGCCAGAGCATTGAGGCCGCAGTGAGTAACGGCGACCTTGACCTGGGCCTGGCGATTGTTTCCAATACACCGAACCTGAAGGGCTTTGCCCACCAAGTACTGATTCGTTCCCGCCGGCAACTCTGGCTCTCAAGCCAACACCCGCTGATGGACGCTCCCTCGATCAACCTCGAAGACGTCGCCGAGCACGCTTATATCCTCGCCACGGTGGATGAGGGCGACGCTTCAACGCTGCGCTATTGGGAGTCTCGCGGGCTGACGCCCAACGTGGCCTTTCGCACTTCGTCGATGGAGGCGTTACGCGGACTGGTGGGGCATGGGTTTGGCGTGACCATTCTCTCGGACATGCTTTACCGAGCCTGGTCGCTGGAAGGTAAGAAGATTGAAATCCGCCCGCTGGTGGACATGATTCCGCCGATGGAGTTGGGCCTGATCTGGCTGCCGGATAACCGTTTGTCGGAACCGGCACAAGCGTTCCGGCAGTTCCTGATCATGGCCTGCGCGTCTTAGCCGTTACAGGCGCGCGGTGCTTTCCGGCGGCCAGATGCCGTTGTTCATCAGGCTGTCGAAGATATCCGTCATTTCCCGCGCTGTGTTCGGGTAGTCGTGGCGTACCCACCACAACCACAAGCCCACCAGCGCGCCGACAAAACAACGTACGGCCACTTCGCCGCGCATTTCCGCCACCTGGTACAGGCTCTGTTTGCGGTAGTGCTCGCGCACTTGAATGATCAGGATATTTTCCAAATGGGCGAGGATCACGCTCTGCCCAGGGCCGCTGAAAAACGAGGTGGTCAGCGCCGCATGGCGCTCGGTGGCGCTGAACAGCCACGCCGATACATCCAGCACCACTCGGCGGTCGCCACGCACTTCAGTGACCTTGGTGGAAGGCATGCCGATGGCCTCGTAGCCCGCGACAATCAGGTCTTCCTTGTCGCGAAAGTGCGCGTAGAAGGTGGAGCGGGCCACCCCCGTGCGGTCCAGCAATTCCTGCACGGTGATCTCGCCGTAGTCCTTCTCCAGGGCCAGGCGGTACATGTGGTCCAGCAGCAGTTCGCGCGTGCGTTGTGAGCGCAAGGCGTGGCGTTGGTGGGAAAGGGTTTTGTCGACCATTTGTACGGGAGCGGAGTGAGTCATCCTGTACCTCTGCAGAACTATTTTTATTGGAGTCGTAGCGCCGCGCGCAGTTGTCGCACGGCGGTGATGCTTGAACAGTGACATAAGCTTTTCTGTGCAAGCAAGATGTTTTGTAGGACAGTTTTCAGCAAAGTGTTAATGATTTAACCATTGCCGGACACATTCGAAGTTCTGTTCGTTGTGGCTTTAGTAGCTCGGTCTTACCGTTTCTCCAGTCCGTCAGAGGCCTTGGAGAACAATAAAAATGAGCCACGATCCAGCCGTTCCCGCCCACATCCCCCCGCACCTGGTGCGCGACTTCGACCTCTGGGCCGAACTCACCGCCCAAGGTGAAAACGCCTATGCCTGGGCGGCCGAGTTACACCAGACCACCCCACCGATTTTCTGGATTCCGCGCCTGGGGTTTTTGCCCGGCACCTGGGTGCCACGCCGTGCCGAAGACTTGCGGCGTATTCTGCAAGACCCGCAAACCTTCAGCAGCGTCGGACTCACGCCTTACGCCATGTTGCTCGGTGAAAGCTGGCGCCTGGCGCCGTTGGAAATCGACCCGCCCGAGCATGGCAAGTACCGCGCCTTACTCAACCCTTTGTTCACCCCGAAAAAAGTCGAGGCGCTGGAGCAGGACATTCGCCAGTTGGCCACGCAGCTGATCGACGATGTGGTGGCGCAGGGCCGTTGCGATTTCAACGAGGCGTTTGCCAAACCCTTTCCCACCTTGATTTTCCTCACCCTGATGGGCTGGCCACTGGAAGACCGGCCGTTGTTCCAGCACTGGACGCAGACGCTGATCAAAAGCTTCGACATGCAGGTGGTCACCGACAATGCGCGGGCCATCACCGTATGGATCCGCAACCACATTGCCGAACGCCGCGCCACCCCTGGTGACGACTTCACCAGCTACCTGCTGACCAGCGAGATTGATGGCCGGCCGCTGACCGACGATGAAATGCTTGGCATCAACTTCCTGATTTTTATCGCCGGGCTGGACACAGTTACCTCGTGCCTGGGCCTGTTCTTTCGTCATTTGGCGCGCAACCCCGAGCAACAAGCGCAACTGCGGGCCAACCCGGAACTGATCGGTGATGCGGTGGAGGAGCTGCTGCGCTCGTACTCCATCGTCAACATGCGCCGCACGGTCACCCAGGACGTTCAGATCGGTGATGCCACCATGAAGAAGGGCGACATGGTGCTGATCAGCACCGAGCTGGCCAACCTCGACCCTGAGGGGTTCGACGAGGCCAGCAAGGTCGACTTCCGGCGCAACGCCGGTGTTTCGCCGCATATGGCGTTTTCCTATGGCGTGCACCGCTGCGTGGGCTCGCACCTGGCGCGCCGCGAACTGCGGATTGCCATGGAGTTGTGGCTGCAAAAGCTACCGCCGTTCCGCATCGCCGACGACAGCACACCGCGCTTCAACGCCTTTGGCGTGTTCGGCATGGAAGACCTCCACCTGCAATGGGACTTGCCCAGGACCGCTGCCAAAGCGCAAACAAAACAGGCGGCCAGCGCATGAAAGTGCTGATCAACCAACCCCGCTGCGTGGGCCATGCCCGCTGTAACAACGTCGCCCCCGCGCTCTATCCGCTGGATGACAACGGCTATATCGCGAGTAGCGGCTTCAGCGTGCCGGCGGGGCAGGAGGGCCTGGCACAACGTGCAGCCCGGGCCTGTCCGGAGCGGGTGATCGCGGTTCGCGATAGTCCCGTCGAACCTCAGTAGTTGCCGCCATGGGGCTGATTGGTCCTGCGGCAGAAGCCTTAAAAGAAACCAGCAAAAGAAGAACAACAATGAGCAAAACCTACGACTACATCATCATCGGCGCGGGGTCATCTGGCTGCGTGCTGGCCAATCGCTTGTCCGCCGACCCGAAGGTGTCGGTGCTGCTGATCGAAAGCGGCCCGGACCACACCAGCCCATTAATCGCCATGCCCCGGGGCATTGGCAAATTGCTGAGCCCCGGTAACCCCCATGTCTGGAGCTATCAGGCCGCGCGCGGCGAGGGCATGAACAACGAGCAGTGGCTGAAGGGCAAGACCATTGGCGGCTCCAGCTCGGTGAACGGCATGGTCTATGTGCGCGGCGCGCCTGCTGACTATGACAACTGGGAAGCGCAAGGCTGCACCGGTTGGGGCTGGGCCGATATGGGCCGCCAGTTCGTCGCCTTGGAAGACCACCAACTGGGCAAAAGCCAATGGCGCGGCGTAGGTGGGCCGCTCAAGGTCACCGTGCACCCGCCAGGCCACGCGCTGTGCGACGCGGTGATCAGCGCGGCCGGTGCGCTTGGCGTGGCGCGCACCGACGACACCAACCATGTTGACTCCGTTAGCCACGGCGGCTTTGGGTACCAGCCGCAAACCACCTGGAAGGGCCAGCGTTTCAGCGCCGCCAAGGCGTTCCTCGATCCGGTGCGCGAGCGCTCGAACTTGACGGTGCTGACCGGCACCGACGTGCAGCGCATCGAGTTCACTGAGCGCCGCGCTTCAGCCGTGCAGGTCAACGGCAGTGCCGGTAAGACCCGTTTCGAGGCGCGTCGCGAGGTGTTGTTGTGTGCCGGCGCCGTCGAGTCGCCCAAGCTGTTGCAGCTGTCCGGCATCGGCCCGGCCGAGCTGCTGAACAAGCTCGGTATCGCTGTGCTGCAAGATGCCCCAGAGGTGGGTCGCAATCTGCGCGAGCATGTGTACATGGCCATGCAGTACCGGGTCTCCAGCGGCAGCTTCAATCATTGCTTCCATGGCATCGGCCTGCTGGGCGCGGTGGCGCAGTATTTCCTGCGCAAGAAAGGTCCGATGACGCACGCCGCCCATGAGGCCGGCGGCTTTATCAAAACCCGCCCAGAGTTGGACCGCCCGGACGCGCAAATAGGCGTGAGCCTGTATTCCATGGATGGCGACGGCAACAAGGTCGAAATCGACAAGCAGCCCGGCCTGACCATCGGCGGCTACTTCCTGCGCCCGCAAAGCCAGGGCGAGGTGCGCATTCAATCGGCAGACCCCGCCGTGCCGCCGCACATCAACGCCAATTACTTGAGTGCCGAGATCGACCGCACTTCAGCAATTTCGTTGTTTCGCTGGTTCCGCCGCCTGGCTGCGCAGCCGGTGCTCAAGCCATTCATCGTTGGTGAATTAACCCCGGGGCCGCTGGTGGAAAGCGACGAGCAAATCCTTGCCGCGTTCCGCCGCTTTGGCCAAACCGCCTACCACGTCTCCGGCACCTGCCGCATGGGCGCCGACAGCGCTTCGGTGCTCGACCCCGAGCTGCGTGTACGAGGTGTCGAGGGCCTGCGGGTGGTCGACACCTCCGTGATGCCATGCCTGGTGTCCGGCAACACCAACGCTCCGGCCATGGCCATCGCCATGCGTGCCGCGGAACTCATTACCGGCAAAACCTCAGGAGGCACAGCGCCATGAACCAGAGCACCATGAGCGTTCCCTTTACCCAGTTGGACAAGCTGTATATCGATGGCGCCTGGGTAGGCGCTGACGGCCCGCGCGAAGCGGTGCTTAACCCGGCCACCGAAGAGGTGATCGGTCATGCGCCGGTGGGCGACGTACGCAGCGCCGATGCGGCCATTGCTGCGGCACGCACTGCCTTTGATAACGGCCCTTGGCCGTGGCTGAGCATGGCCGAGCGCGCCGACTACCTGCGGCGCATGCACACGGCATTGGTGGCCCAGCGCGAACAGATTGCCGCGCTGATCATTGCCGAAGTCGGTTGCTCGCAAGGCGTGACCTACGCCATGCAGGTGGATATGCCGCTAGGCCATGTGCTCATCGCTATCGAGCAATCGTTGCACAGCGACAGCCTGCAAATTCCCGTTCACGCTAACCCCAACCCGTTCAACCCAGGTGGGCCGATGATTCTCGGTAGCGGCACGGTGGAGCGCGAGGCGATTGGCGTGGTGGCAGGGATTACCGGCTACAACTTCCCGTTTTTGTTGAACCTGGCCAAGGTGTTTCCGGCCTTGCTGGCGGGCAACACCCTGGTGCTCAAGCCATCGCCCTTTACTCCGTATTCGGCGTTGCTGTTCGGGCAGATTGCCGAAGAGGTCGGCCTGCCCAAAGGCGTGCTCAATATCGTTACTGGCGGCATCGATGTGGGCAGCCTACTGAGCAGCGACCCTCGGGTGGATATGGTCTCCTTCACCGGCTCGGAGACGGTCGGCATCAGCATCATGAGCCAGGCCGCGTCGACCCTGAAGCGCGTGCATCTGGAGCTGGGCGGCAAATCGGCATTAATCGTGCGTGCTGACGCGGACATTCAGGCCACCGCCCTCGGTGCCGTCGCTGGGCTGGCCGTGAATGCGGGGCAGGGCTGTGCGCTGCTGACGCGCTTTGTGGTGCACCACTCGGTTCGTGAGCAATTTGTGCAAACCGCCAAGGCCATTGCCGGGCAATGGAAGGTCGGCAACCCGGCCGACCCGAGCGTGATGATGGGCCCGCTGATTCGCGAGGCGCAGCGCGCCAAGGTCGAGCATTTTGTCGCCAGTGGCCGTGATGCTGGCGCCACGCTGGTATGCGGCGGCGGGCGCCCAGCGCACCTGAAGCAAGGGTTCTTCAGCGACATCACCCTGTTCGATGACGTGCGCAACGACATGACCATCGCCCAGGAAGAGATCTTCGGCCCGGTGGGTGTGGTGATCGGTTTCGACGCCGACGACGAAGCCGTTGCCATCGCCAACGACTCCCGGTTTGGCCTTAACGGCGCTGTTGCCTCAGCGGATGCCGCAACCGCCTATGCCCTGGCCAAACGCATTCGCGCGGGCAGCGTGTACCTCAACGGTGGCAGCGGCAGCCTGCCGTATGCGCCGATTGGTGGCTTTAAACGCTCAGGTATCGGCCGCGAATTCGGGCCGAACTGGCTGAAAGAGTTCACCCAGGAGAAATCCATCATCTACCCCATCGGGCGCTAGCGGCGAGCCCCGTGAGCGGGGCTGGAAATGAGCAACTGACAATAAAAACAAAAGGTGGTTTGCATGAAACAGATGAGTAAACAGGCGCGCGCACGCCGCGCATTGGCTTTGTTGGTGCTGGGTGAGTTGACCCTCGGGCAGGGCGGTGGTGCGTTGGCTGCGCCCATCGACTTGCCCAACCCGGACTATCGGCTGCGCTGGGACAACACCGTGCGCTACAACCTTGGCATGCGCATGGAAGACCAGGACCGGCGCATCATGAACAACCCCAACTATGACGAGTCCGACGGCAAGTTCGACAAGGGCGACATCGTCACCAACCGCGTCGATGTGCTCAGCGAGTTGGACTTCTCCTTTCGCAAGGAGTGGGGCGCTCGACTAAGTGCCGCCGGCTGGTATGACCAGGCGTACCACGACAACGATGTGCACAGTAACGTCGCCGGCTTCCAGACCAGCTATGAAAACGACCGTTACAGCTCAGAAGTGAAGCGTTATACCGAAGGGCCGTCGGGGGAAATACTCGACGCCTTTTTGTGGAAGAACTTCCGCCTTGGCGATGCCACGGTGAACGTCAAGGCTGGCCGGCATACCAACTTCTGGGGCGAGGGGTTGCTCTTCGGCGCCCACGCGATTTCCTACTCGCAGGCCCCCTTAGATGGCGCCAAAGCGGTCACCAGCCCAGGCATTGAGACCAAGGAAGTGTTTCTGCCAATCGGGCAGATTTCCGCCAAGGCTCAGGCCACCGACAACCTGACCCTGGCCGCGCAATATTTCTATGAGTGGGACTACACCCGCATTCCCTACGGTGGCACCTACTTTGGCGCCGCAGACCCGTTTTTCGAAGGCCCGGACCGCCTCCCCGTAGCCCCCGGTTTCTCGTTTACGCGGGAAAAATCCAAGCTCGGCCGCGACAGCGGTAACTGGGGCGTAATGGCCAAGTACGACGTCGAGGCGCTGCAGTCGACCTTTGGCCTGTACTACCGCCAGTTCGATGACTACCAACCTTGGTTGGCGCCCGAGGTGTCAGCTGCCACCGGCAGCTTCCGCCTGGTTTACCCACGTAACGTGAAATTGGTCGGCCTGAGTTTCTCCAGTGTGCTCGACACCGTGTCGGTGGGCAGCGAGATTTCCTATCGCAAAGGCGGCGCCTTGAACGCGGTGGGTGTTGACCCGACTGACGACGAAGGGCCGCGCGGTGACAGCTTCCATTTTGTTGCCAACGCCGTGTATGGCGTCCCGCGAAACTTCATCGCCAAGAACGCCACCCTGGTGGGCGAATTCGCCTATAGCCACTTGCGCAAGGTGACTGAGCACGAAGAGCTGTACCTCGGTGACAACAGCAGCAACTGCGTAGACCCACGCGTGGGCACACTGGGTTCAGGGGACAAACGCGATGGTTGCTCGACCCGCAACTACGCCGCCGTTGCCGTCAACTACACGCCGCAGTACCTCTCGATATTCCCATCGTGGGATATGACCGTGCCGCTCACCGTTAACTATGGCCTGTCCGGCAACGCCGCCACGGCTGGTGGTGGTAACGAAGGCGCGTTGACCTGGTCCGCCGGTGTGCAATTCACCTATGCCCAGCGCTACGAGTTCGGCTTGCGCTATGCCGACAGCGATGCCCAGTCGAAAAACATCCCCGGTGACACCGTTGGCGGTAACGGCGCCGTGGGCGGTACCGACCGTGGTTGGTTGGCCTTCACCTTCAAAACCTCCATCTAAAAAAGCCAAGAAGCGGAGTACCTGTTTATGAAAGGACAATTTGCACTGGCGGCGGCGCTGCTGAGTGTTGCCACCTGCAGTCTGGGCGCGGCACCGGCCGACCAGGTCGCGCAAATCGGTAAAACCCTGACGCCATTCGGCGCGATTATCGCCGGCAACGCCGATGGCAGCATTCCCCCTTACGAGGGTGGGCTACGGCAGATTCCTCCAGGCTTCAAGCCGGAAAGCGGTTTCTGGGTCGACCCCTTTAAAGATGAAAAACCGCTGCTGCGCATCAACTCGAAAAACATGGAGCAGTACGCCGACCGCCTAAGCGGCGGGCAAAAAATGCTGCTGAGCAAATTCCCCGACTACTACCTGGATATCTACCCAACCCACCGTACGGCGGCGTTCCCGCAGGAGATGCTGGATGCCACCGTGCGCAACGCCAGCACCTGCCACACCACCAAGGACAACCTGGCGGTAGACCCGGTATGCCGTGGCGGCCTGCCGTTTCCGCTGCCACAAAATGGAAACGAAGTGATCTGGAACCAGCAGCTGCGCTACAAGGGCGCGGGCTACACCACTACGGCGTCGTCCAACAGCTGGGTGGTGGATTCGCAAGGCTCGGTCACCAAGACCGCAGAGTCGGCAACCATGGAGGAAGCACCGTACTACCAAGTCAAACAAACCGACCGCGATCCACAGCTGTACTACCGCGCTTGGGCGATGGACAGCTACCCGGCCCGTAGCGCCGGGCAGCTAATTATTCTCGCCGACTTCCTCGACCCGCAAAGCCAACCGCGCCGTGCCTGGAGCTACACGCCGGGGATGCGCCGGATCAAGTTGGCGCCAGAGTTCGCCTACGACACGCCGGTACCCAACCAGGGCGGGGTAAACCTGTTCGACGAGTTGCAGATGTTCTCCGGTAGTCAGGACCGTTTTGACTACAAATTGGTCGGCCGCAAGGAGATGTACATCCCTTACAACGCATACAAGTTCTACTTCGGCTGCGGTCAGGAAGAGCAATTCACGCCGCACCACGCCAACCCCGCGTGCGAGCGTTGGGAGCTGCATCGCGTGTGGGTAGTAGAGGCGACGCTGAAACCGGGCAAGCGCCATGTTTACAGCAAACGCACCTATTACCTCGATGAAGACACCTTTGGCGCCGGCCTGTATGACGCTTGGGACCAAGGCGGCGTGCTGTACCGCGCGCTGTTCCAGAGTGGTGTGCAGCTGTATGACAAAACCCTGCCGTACACGGTTAAGAACGTCAGTTACGACTTCAACAAAGGCATGTGGTCACTGCTCAATGACGGCCTGAAGGGAGGCTATATCGTGCATGACACGCCATTGTCCGAGCGCGATATGAAACCCGAGTCGATCGTTTCGCAGGAAACCCAGCGCTGATACACCGGTTGACCATGCATTTGCGGTCTGAGAGGGCCGCTTTTTTTTGCCTGTCGAAATCATCTGGGCAGGCAGATCAGTCAGAATTAAATGAACACATATTAAAAATGTGTTTATATAATTTTCGGTGCATTTCACCCTCAACGGCGCTCAATACGCCGTTCGCTATGCAGGCTGATTACAACAAGGAGAACTTCATGTTGATTGATGTCCACGCCCACTTGCTGACTGAAGGCATGCTTAACCGTCACGAATTCTGGGGCCCGTTCATGAAGGTGCAGGGGCTGACCGTGGGGCATTTTTCCCTCGGCACCAAACAACCGGCCAAGGCCGCCAACGATGCCGAAGCGCAAGCCAATATCCTTGCGCGCATGAGCCACACCGCCCGCCGCAAGCTAATGGCCGAGCGGGGCGTCGATAAGCTGGTGATGTCCACGCCGTCGCACTGCTTTATGTATTGGGCAGGGGATTTCGCCAATGAATACGCGCGTATCTGCAACGACGAGCTGTCCGCCTTTTGCCGCGCCGACCCCGAGCACTTCGACTTCTGGTGCCACGCCAACCTGGCGGACCCGGAAAATGCCGCCAAGGAGATCGAACGCGCCGTTACCCTATTAGGGGCCAAGGGCGTGTGCGTCGGTGGGGCCAACTTCAATGGCCTGGAAGCCCATGATGAGCGCCTGTTCCTGGTCTGGGAAAAACTCACCCAGCTGGATGTGCCGATCATGGTGCATGGCTTCAATCAGTCGATTTACTGGGGCGAAAAACACACCGACGACAAGTTCGAAACCACCTCCATCGTTGGTGACTGCGTCGATGAAACGCTGTTTTTCTGGTACCTGATTTGCGGCGGCGCGCTGGATGTGTTCCCAACCCTGAAAACCTATATCACCCATGCCGGCGGCATGGCGGTATTCCAGTTGGGGCGCCTTAGTGAGCTGAACCGGGCCATGGCGCCGGACTCGCGCAATAAACGCCCGTTGATGGAGTACATGCAGAACTTCTACTTCGACCTCGACGTGCATGCCCCAGGCCTGCGCCGTGGCGTGGCCGAAGTGGTCGGCGCCGAGCGTCTGTTGTACGGCACCAACTTTGGTGGCGCCTACGACCATGGCGACCTCACCGCCGGGATAGGTTTGTCCGCTGAAGACCGCGAGCGGATTCGCAGCGGTAACGCTATCGAGTTGCTCAAGCTGACTGTGCCGGCGAGCGCTAACTTGGTACTTACGCCATGACCGACAGCCTCCTGGCCATGGCGGTCGGGCGGCCATACCCACAACGCAGCGGTAAGCTGCCACGACAGCTAAGCGAAATCAACGCTCCCTGGCTGACCCAGCTGCTGCAGCCACGCTACCCGGGCATTGAAGTGCTGGCGCTGACGGCAGTGGAGGTGCGCAACGGCCACACCACCAAGTTTCGCGCCAAGCTTGAGCTGAATGACGCGGGTCAGCTGGCTGGTATCCCGACGCATGTGTGCTTGAAGTCGAACTGGTCGGAGGGTTTTGAGAGCGGCGATAACTGCGAGTTGGAATCGCGCTTTTATCACCTGGCGCGCGCCTGGTCCGATGCGCCATTACCCACCACCTATTTCACCGACTGGGACGCCGATGGTGGCGGCCGTGGTGTGGTGATGATGGAAGACCTCGGTATGGCTGCGGGGCAGTTTGGCCATAGCACCGATCACCTCGGCGTCGATGGTGTCGCCCGGGGCCTGGAGTCGTTGGCCACCTTGCATGGCGCCACCTGGGGCAGCTCGCAGTTGCAGCGCCAGGCCTGGCTGCCGGTGTCGATGGCTAACCCGGTGGACACTGACGGCCTGCTGCGCATGTACAACTACATCAGGGTCAATCTGCGCAAACCCGAGTACCAACAGCTGCTGCCGAAATGGATGTACGAGGCGCCGGAGTTGTTCAGCCATGCCTTCGACGAACTGGCAGCCTTCGAACTGGAGCAGACCTCGCCGAGTTGTTTGATTCACGGCGACTTGCATCAGGGCAACAGCTTTTTGCGCGCTGACGGCCAGCGTATCTGGCTGGATTGGCAACTGGCGCGGCGCGGTCGGCCATGGCGCGACGTCGCGTACTTCATGCTCGGCGCGCTTACGGTAGAAGAGCGTCGCGCGGATGCGCAGCGTTTGCTGCGGGTCTACCGGGAGAAGTTGATTAGCCTCGGCGCCGAGGGCGTACTGGGTCAGGACACCGCCTGGGAACAGCTACGCCGCTGGCCGGTGTGGGGCATGCAGACCTGGATGTCCAACATGGGTGACTGGGGTCAGGTCGGGCTGCCGATGGTGGAGCGCTTTTTTGCTGCTGCCGAGGATTTCGGCACCATCCGCCTGCTGACCCATGGCCGTAAGCCGCGTCGCAGCCCTACGCTGGGGCAGGGCGCACGACCGCTAACAGAAGCCTATCGGCACCTGTTGGAGAACTGAGCATGGGTGAGCCGACGACACTGCGCCTGAGTGGCGCGGGTAACTTTCGTAGCTTGCAAGGTATGCCAGCTCACGGCGGCCGCGTTATCGCCGGCCATCATCTATTGCGCGCAGATCAACTGCATCGCTTGTCTGCCGAAGATTGGCTGCACCTGCAGCAACTCGGGTTGAAAACCATCTGTGATTTGCGCAGTACCAGCGAACGCCAGCGCTATCCGAGTGTGGTGCCCGAGGGCGAGATGCAGCACCTGCATCTGGAGGTGACCGGCGATGTACGGGCCGATCCACGCATCGCCGCCATGCTGACTGACAACCCCGTAGCAGATGGCGCACGCGGCATGATGCTGGAGGTGTACCGGCGACTGCCAGGCATGCTGGCACCGCACCTGCCGACGCTGTTCGGGTTATTTGCGGCGGGCAAGGCGCCCGTACTGATTCACTGCGCCGCGGGCAAAGACCGCACCGGTGTGGCGATTGCGTTGCTGTTGCACACCCTTGGGGTAGAGCCCGAACAGATCATGGCGGACTACCTGCTCTCAGCGCGGCGTTTCAGGCAACTGGATATCGAGCGGCAGGAAGCGATGACCAATGCCGTCACCCGCATGGTGCGCGAGCCTGTCAGCGAAGCGGCGATTGATGCCGTGCTGGATGCGCGGCCGGAGTATCTGGATGCCGCGTACGCCGTGATCAATAGCGAATACGGTGGGCTTGATCGTTATGTGCAGCGGTTTAGTGGGCTAAATGACGCGGGTATCCAAGCGCTGCGCAATACCGTGCTCGTTTAAAAAGCTTCGCTAGCAAGCTAGCTCCTACGAGTATGGCGTGGAGCCGCCGGTATGGCCTCTACCGGCGCTGGGCGCCACTGTGCTAAACCGATCCCCAGCAAAATCAAACCACCGCCCACCGCGTGGTACAGGTGCAGCTGTTCCCCCAACAGCAAAATCGCCAACACGGCGGTAAACAGCGGCACCAGGTTCATCAGCACGGCGGTCTTTTCTGCGCCGAGTGTTTCCAATCCGCGCATCCACAATCCCGGTGCCAATGCCGAGGCAAACAGCCCGGCGAACAGCACCAGCGGAATATTTTTCGCGGTCAGCGCGATCGAGGACGCAAGCAGAAAGGGCGGCACCAGCAGCATAGTGCCGAAGACAATCTGCACGTACAGGCTTTCCCAGGTCGGCAGCGGAATCTGCCAGCGCTTCACCAGCACGCAGTACAGCGCGTACGACAGTGACGCCAGCATCATCATCAGTTCCCCTCGGCCAACCCCGTGCTGCCATAACGACGGTAGATCACCGGCGGCCAGCAGCCAGGCCAACCCGGCAAAAGAAACCAGGGCACCTACCAGGAGCGTCCGTGTTGGCCGGGTATGCAGCACCGGGAACGCCAAAAACACGGTGAGCAGGGGCATGGTCGCCAGAATCAGGCCCATGGAGGTGGCGCTGACAGTGTGCGCAGCGAAATACGCCAGCGACTGGTACAGCGACATCCCCAGCAAACCCAGCACCAAGAGTTTGGCGAGATATGGGCGAATCTCGCGCCGCAAGCGCCACACCCTGGGCAACAAAGCCGGCGACAGCACCAACAGCGCGGTCAGCCAGCGGTAGAAGGAGATCGCTGCGGGGTCGATAACCCCCACCGACAGGCGATTGACCACCGTACTGGCAGCCCAGATGAGGGTGGCAAGGACAGGTAGCAGCAGGTTCATCGCAGGTTCGCCAACTCGTAGGGTGCGCTGTGCGCACCGAGGCCGACCGTCTTTTTCGCGGTTATCGGTGATTGTTGAGGTGCGCGCAGCACACCCCACGTCACGGTCGAGTTATTCGGCGGCAGCGTGGCGCGCCTTGATGGCGGCGGCAAAGTCGCGCTTGAGGGTAGGGAAGTAGGCGATCTGCCCACCCATGCCACCGGCAATGTCGATGGAGGCGGCGCTGATAAAGCTGGCGTACTCGCTGGACAGGAACAGCACCATGCCGGCGACGTCTTCCGGTTTGCCATAGCGGCCAATCGGGACCACCTTCATCACCATCTCATCAAACTCTTCGCGGCTTACGCCTGGGCCCATTTCCTTGTAGTGGCGGTCCCACTGGCCGGTGTCGATCCAGCCCATGTTCAGGCTGTTGACCAGAATATTGTCTTTGGCCAGGGACATGCCCAGGGAGCGGGAGAGGGCGATGCACGAGGCGCGGTTGATCACCGAGGGAATGCCATCCGGGGTCGGCACCGTGCCCGCCAGGGCATTAATTTCGATAATTCGCCCCCAGCGCTGTTGGCGCATGTGCGGAACCACCGCCTGCACAAAGCGGAAATGGCCCATTTGCAGCACATTGGCGTGTTCAAGTATGGCCTCGGGGGTGAGCGTATCGAGGTTGCCACTGCGCCCTTGGCCGGCGTTATTGACCAGAATGTCCACGCCACCCCAGGCCTCGACCACTTCACTGACAAAGTGTTGAACACCTTGGGTGTCGGTTACATCCACCACTCGAGCCAGCACCGCCTGGGCGTTTTCCTGTAGTTGGGCCGCTGCGCTATTCACCGCTTCCAGACTGCGGGCACAAATGGCCACGCGGGCGCCTTCCAGGGCAAAGGCGTGAGCAATGGCAAGACCTATACCCCGCGATGCGCCGGTGACGATGACGCGTTTGCCGCTCAAGTCGATGTTCATTGCGGGTCAGCTCCTGTTGTTCTTGTTAGCTAAGTAAAGGCGCTTCGAGGGCACCCCAGGTGGCTCATTAAAGCGCAAAGCAGGCGCAGAGCAAAACATAATTGAACAGTTACCAATTTTGTGTGCAATATGTGCCAAGGAGATTTCTCAGGCTTTCTCGGCTGGGGCTGGTTTCAGAATGACGATTCAGAATTTTATTCTGAATATAGAACTGAAATCTTTATATGGAATTATTTGTTTTTCTCGGTTAATTTGATTTCCAGCCGCGAGGGTGCTTTACCGCTTGGAGCACAAGCAATACCACCCACGAGGCTTAAGCGAGGTGCACAGCACCCGCACGTTACAGAGGCTGCATCGGTTCACCCGACCTCACATAAACGACTGAAAATAAAAATAAAAGGTGACTCGTATGAAAGACATGACCAAGCATGGTCGGCACGTGTTTACCCGCAGCGCTGTTGCGCTCGCGATCATGACTTCTGCCGGAAGTGCTACTGCCCTGCAGCTCGATGTCGGCAACCCCGACCTTCGTGTGCGCTGGGATAACACCGTGCGCTATAACCTGGGCATGCGGATGGAGGATCAGGAGCAAAAGATCCTCAACAACCCGAACTTCGACGAGTCCGACGGCAAGTTCGACAAGGGCGACATCGTCACCAATCGCCTGGATCTGCTGACTGAGTTCGACGTTTCCTACAAGAACGATTTTGGCGGGCGTGTCAGTGCGGCGGGTTGGTACGACAACGCCTACGATGACACCACGGTCGAAAGCAGCGTCCCAAGGTTCTCGACGAGCTATAACGACAACCGCTACAGCAGTGAGGTGGAGCGCTATGTCAATGGCCCGTCAGGCGAGATCCTCGATGCCTTCGTATGGAGCAACTTCAACCTGGGCGCCGCGCCGGTCAACCTGAAAGTGGGGCGCCATGCATTGTTCTGGGGCGAGGGCTTGCTGTTTGGCGCGCACGCCGTGTCCTACTCGCAGGCACCTACCGATGCGGTGAAAGCGGTCACCAGCCCAGGTATCGAGACCAAAGAAGTGTTCCTGCCCATCGGACAGGTTTCGGCCAAGGCGCAGGTCACCGACAACCTGTCGATTGCCGGTCAATATTTCTATGAGTGGGATCACACCCGCTTTCCATACGGCGGCACGTATTTCGGCGCCGCGGATCCGTTCTTCGAAGGCCCTGACCGATTGCCGGCGGCCCCAGGTTTCAACCTCAACCACGCCACCTCCAAGCGTGGCCGCGATGGGCAGAACTGGGGCGTGATGGCCAAGCTGGACATCGAGGCGATCGAGGGCACGGTGGGTGCTTACTACCGCGAGTTCGACGATTACCAAGCCTGGCTGGCTCCGCAGGTGAATGCCGCCGCGCGCTCGTACCGTTTGGTTTACCCGCGTGACGTCAAACTTTATGGCGTGAGTATTTCCAAGGCCATCGGTGGTGCAGCCGTCGGTGCGGATCTTTCCTATCGGGAGGACGGAGCACTCAATGCCACAGGGGTCAGTCTGCTGGATGACGAGGGGCCGCGTGGTAACACCATCCACTTCGTTGCCAACGCCGTATACGGTGTGCCGCGTAACTTCATCGCCAATAACGCTACCCTGGTTGCCGAGTTTGCCTACAGCCACCTGGATAAGGTGACCTCCCACGAGGAACTGTATAAAGGTGAAGGTTTCGCCGCGTGCCGGGATGTGAAAAAAGCTGCGTTGGCAGGGGATAAGTCGGATGGCTGCTCGACCGATGACTACTATGCCGTTGCGGTGAACTACACCCCTCAGTACGTGGAGGTCCTGCCATCCTGGACCCTGGATGTACCGTTTACCGTCAACTACGGCCTGGACGGCAACGCGGCCACTGCCGGTGGTGG
Organism: Pseudomonas sp. KH_027; assembly: GCF_057838565.1. Lineage (NCBI taxonomy): Bacteria > Pseudomonadati > Pseudomonadota > Gammaproteobacteria > Pseudomonadales > Pseudomonadaceae > Pseudomonas > Pseudomonas sp. KH_027. The sequence continues at coordinate 2,350,002 of NZ_CM174470.1, read as the reverse complement.
CAGTGAAGGGGCTCTGTCCTGGTCAGTTGGCGCCAAAATGACCTACCGCCAGCAGCATGAGTTCAGCCTGCGCTATGCCGATACCTCGGCACAGGAAAAGAACTCGCTTAACGCTAATGGTGCTCGGATGATCAATGGCAACGGTGCCGTAGGCGGCACAGACCGCGGCTGGCTAGCCTTCACCTATAAGACCTCCTTTTAATAATTCCAAGATCGGAGACTGGTTATGAAACTCCAACTCGTACTAACTATTGCCTTGAGTGGATTGTCGGCCTGTGCGCTCGCTGCGGTGAGCCCCGAAGAAGCTGCCGAGCTGGGCAAAACCCTGACCCCCTGGGGCGCCATTCAAGCCGGCAACGCCGAGGGTACTATTCCTGCCTATGAAGGTGGCCTGCGTCAGGCACCGGCCGGCTTCAAGCCGGACAGCGGTTTCTGGGTCGACCCCTTCAAAGATGAAAAACCCTTGATTCGCATCGACTCGAAAAACGTCGATCAATATGCCGACAAGCTGAGCGAGGGGCAAAAAACCCTGCTCAAAAAGTATCCAGAGTACTACCTGGATATTTACCCGAGCCACCGTACGGCTGCCTATCCCAAGGCAGTCGTGGACGCGACAATACGCAATGCAACCGGCTGCACCGTGCAGAAGGATGGCCTGGCGGTCGATCCAGCCTGCCGCGGCGGCTTGCCTTTCCCGATCCCGAAAACCGGTAACGAGGTGATCTGGAACCAGCAGCTGCGCTACAAGATCGGTGCCGGTTACTCCACCACCTCGTCCTCCAACAGCTGGGTCATCGATAGCAACGGTCAGGTGACCAAGGCTGCCGAGCAGGCCACCTTCGAGGAGGTGCCGTTCTACCAAGTGGCGCAGGCTGACCGCGATCCCTTGATGTATGCCCGGGTGTTCTCGCGCAATGACTACCCGGCACGTCGTTCCGGTGAAGTGGTCGTGCTCAGCGACTACCTCGATCCGCTGGCCAAACCGCGCCGCGCCTTCAGCTACACGCCAGGGCAGCGCCGGGTCAAACTGGCCCCTGAGTTCGCCTTCGATACCCCTGTGGCCAGCCAGGGTGGGGTGACCCTGTTCGACGAACTGCAAATGTTCTCCGGTAGCCAGGAGCGCTTCGATTACAAACTGGTAGGGCGTAAGGAGATGTACATCCCTAACAACGCCTACAAGTTCTACTTCGATTGCAAGCAGGACGAGCAATTTCTGGCCGACCATGCCAATCCGCAATGCGAGCGCTGGGAGTTGCACCGCGTCTGGGTCGTCGAAGCCACGCTCAAGCCGGGTAAGCGTCACGTGTATAGCAAGCGCACCTATTACCTCGACGAGGACACCTTTGGGGTAGGCCTGTACGACGCCTGGGACAAGAACAATGCCTTGTATCGTTCGATGTTCCTCAGCGGTGTGCAGCTGTACGACAAGGACATTCCTTACAACGTGAAGAACGTCATCTATGACTTCAACAAGGGCATGTACGCCCTGGTCAACGATGCCCTGAAAGGTGGCTACAAGTTTGTCGACACGCCACTTTCCGAGCGCGAAATGAAGCCCGAGGCCATCGTCTCGCGGGTCACCCAGCGCTGATCACGTTACCGCACCCGAGTACGAGCCTGTTCGTGCTCGGGCGCTGACGATAGGTTTTACGGGCAGTGGGTAGGCATTCGCTCTACGCGCGAAAGCGCGGCAGCCTGCCCCTGTGCGGTTGAGGATAAAAAAAATGATTGGCCCTGACCTTGAGATGTCCTGCCTGTTGCGCACCTGCCAGCTGATACGGCAGTTGCGCAGATCCCTGCTGTCGATCATCGCGGTTTTTTCTACGGTGCTGGTGGTGGCTGCCGAGGCGGTGCCCTCTGCCAGTATCGATGCCCTGGCCGAGCCGGCGCAGCAGATCGATACCCGCCTGCCAGCACCGGTGATCGGTGTGGCGCGGGCGGGTAACGATCTGTTCAGCGTTGGCCCGCATGGCTTGATCCTGCGCTCTTCCGATAGCGGCAAGAGTTGGGTGCAGGTGCCGAGCCCGGTCGCCAGCGACCTGGTGCAGGTGCGCTTTCGCGATGCCCAGCACGGTTGGATTGTCGGCCATGACTCGCTGTTGCTGCACACCCGAGATGGGGGGCGCAGTTGGGCAGTGCAACTGGACGGCCGTAGCCTGCTGAGCCTGTTACGCGAGTTTTATGGGCGGCGCGCCAGCAATGGCGATTCGGCCGCGCAGGACATGCTCCAGGAAATCGACCTGGCGATGGCCACCTCGGCGAGTCCCGATGTCCTGGCGGCGCCTTTGCTCGATGTGTTGTTCGACGCCAATGGCCAGGGTTTCGTCGTCGGCGCCTTCGGCATGATCCTGCGTAGCACCGATGATGGCGCCACCTGGGAACCCTGGATCGAGCGCACGGAAAACGACCGGCGCATGCACCTGTATGCCTTGGCCGAATACCAGGGGCGCTTCTTCGTCAGCGGTGAGCAAGGTTTGCTGATGCACCTTGACCCACAGTCACAGCGTTTTCTCATGCAGGAAACCCCTTATACCGGCACCTACTTCGGGGTACGCGCCTTCAGCGATCTGCTGCTGGTGCATGGCCTACGCGGCAACCTGTTCGTCAGCCGTGACCAGGGCCTGGAGTGGATGAAGGTCGAGACGGGCCTGAATGCCAACCTGGTGAGCGCAGTCGAGCAAGACGGACAACTGATTCTGGTCAGCCAGAGCGGCGAGATGATCGCCCTCGATCGCGGCAATCTGCAGGTCACTCCGCTGCGAGCGGCCAATGCTGGGGAAGTCTATGCAGCCAGCGCAACCGACAAGGCCGGTAAGTTGGTCGTGACCCGTTTTTCCGGCGCCCAGGTCGTCGAGATCGCCCAGGCAAAATGACTTGCCGGTACGATTTTTCAGTGAGTGAGCAGAAATGGTAGAGCAAAAGTACAACAGCGGGATGCCAGTAATTCCGAACCTTCAGGACTTCGACAAGTCGTCCGGGGGGCTCCTCGAGCGGATTATTTTCAGTCACCGCATGCTGGTCGTCGTTGCCTGTCTGCTCGCTACGCTGGTGCTGGGTTTCTTCGCGACGCGGCTGCAAGTCAATGCCAGCTTCGAGCGGATGATTCCGAGCTCCAGCCCCTATATCAAGAACTACCTGGCCTACAAAGATCAGCTGCCTGGCTTGGGCAACAGCATCCGCGTGGTGGTGGAGAACAAGCAGGGCGACATCTATGATCCTGAGTACCTGCAAGCCTTGCAGGAGATCAACGACAAGCTCTACCTGATTCCCGGCATCGACCGTTCCTGGATGAAGTCGCTGTGGATGCCGATCGTGCGCTGGAAGGAAGTCACCGAAGAGGGTATCGATGGCGGTGCGGTCATGCCGTCCGACTACGATGGCAGCGCCGCCTCGGTCGACGCCCTGCGGCGCAATATCAATCGCGCGGGCATCGTCGGCAGCCTGGTGGCCAACGACGCGACCTCGAGCATGATCGTCGCGCCGTTGCTCGACAACAATCCGCAGACGGGCGAACCGCTGAACTACGGCGAGTTCTCCACCCTGTTGGAAGAGCAGATACGCTCGTTGCAAAGCGACAAGATCGGCATCCATATCGTCGGTTTCAGCAAGCTGGTGGGTGATCTGATCGACGGCCTCTACGCCGTGATGATGTTCTTCGGTGCCTCGGTGGTGATCGCCGCATTGTTCGTTTATTTCTATACCCGTTGCCTGCGCAGCACACTGTTGCTGGTGGGTATCGCGGTGGCGGGGGTGGTCTGGCTGCTGGGGCTGATGCAACTGCTCGGTTACGAGCTGGACCCGTATTCGATTCTCGTGCCGTTTCTGATCTTCGCCATCGGGATTTCCCATGGCACGCAGAAAATGAATGGCATTCTCCAGGACATTGGCCGCGGCACCCACAAGTACATCGCGGCGCGCTACACCTTCCGGCGCCTGTTCCTCACCGGGCTCACCGCACTGTTGTGCAATATCGTCGGTTTCGCCGTGCTGGTGATCATCGACATTCCGGTGATCCGCGATCTGGCCATTACCACCAGCATCGGCGTGGCGGTACTGATCTTCACCAAACTGCTACTGATCCCGGTCGCCCTGTCCTATATCGGCGTGAGCAAGAAGGCCGCGCGGATCGCCATTGAGAAGGACCGCGCCGACGAGCAGAATCGCGGCGTGCTGGGGCATATCTGGCACGGTCTGGATCGCTTCACTGAGCGCCGCTGGGCGACGGTGGTGATCGCTTTGTCGGTCGTCGTTACGGTGGTGTGCGGCGTGGTTATGCTCGACCTCAAGATCGGCGATCTCGATCCTGGCGCGCCTGAGCTGCGTCCCGATTCGCGCTACAACCGTGACAGCGCTTACATCACCGAACATTACGGCCTGTCCAGCGACCAGTTCGTGGTCATCATGAAGACCAACGAGGACAGCTGCCGCCTCTATCAGTCCCTGCAAACCATGGATCGCCTGGTCTGGCGCCTGCGCCAGACCGAGGGCGTGCAGACCACCAGCTCGCTGGCAGAAACCGTGCGTTTCGTGACCTCGGGCATGGCCGAAGGCAGTGCCAAGTGGCTGACCATTAGTCGCGACCAGGCGATCACCAACTCGTCGGTGGACGCGGCGATGATCTCGTCGCCGGGCATTACCAACCAGAAGTGCTCGGTCACGCCGCTGATCGCCTATCTGGCAGACCACAAGGCCGATACGTTGAACCGTGTGCTACAGGTCACAGAGGCGTTCGCGGCGAAATACAACACCGCGGCGGATGCCGAGCAGCCGATCCAATTTCTCTTGGCCGCCGGTAATGCCGGGATCGAAGCCGCCACCAACATCGAAGTGGAGAAGGGCATCGTCACCATGTACCTCGCGGTGTATGGCGCCACGGCGCTGCTCTGCCTGCTGACCTTCCGCAGTTGGCGCGCCACGGTGGTCGCGCTGATTCCGCTGATCATGACCACGATTATCTGCAAGGCATTGATGGTCTGGCTGGGCATCGGCCTCAAGGTGGCAACCCTGCCGGTGATCGCCGTTGGTGTGGGTGTGGGGGTGGATTACGCGCTCTATCTGCTCAGCGTACAGCTCGCAGTGCAGGAGCGCGGTGGCACGCTGGCCGTCGCCTACCGCCGCTCGTTGGATTTCACCGGCCGCGTGGTGGCGCTGATCGGCCTGACCATGGCGGCCGGGGTCGTTACCTGGGCCTGGTCACCGATCAAGTTCCAGGCCGACATGGGCATCCTGCTGACCTTCATGTTCCTCTGGAACATGCTCGGCGCGTTGATCCTCATCCCAGCGCTGTCGCATTTCCTGCTCAACCCGAAGACCACCGTCACGGTTGTCGAGACCCTCGGCGCCGATGACCCGCGGCCCTCGTGCAAGCAGGCCGCCAGCAAGCAGACCGACAGCAACACCCAGGCGATTTCTGCTCATTGACCGAGTCCGCCGCACAGACGGCGGGCTCCACTGACTTATCGGCCAAGGCTAGCGTCCTGGCCAGCTATTGGAAGGAGATTGCTATGTTTGAATTGTTGATGAGTGCCGACATGATGGTTCCGGACCCAGATGGGATGACGGAAAAGCTGGTGGACAAGCTCGGCATTTACAAGCACGAGCGCTGGCGTCAAGCGTTCGACAATCATCCGTACATCGCGCATTTTCTGCGCGTGCACAAATCCTTGGCGGTGTCGCCCACGCGCATCGAGCCACAGTGGCACCTGGACCGGCCCAACCCCGGCGACCCGCTGTTCCACGATTTCCTGGAAAGCCTGAAGGACTTCCAGGGCCACCATCGGCCGATGATTACTCACTCCATCGTCCTGGCGCTGCATGGCGACAAGTTCGATGCCCTGGTGGACAAGTTGATGCGTCGTCGCCTGCCGTTCCGCATGGCTCAACGCACCCCGGAAATGCCGTTCGACCGCCTCTGGCTGGGCGCTACCCCGGAAAAACCCTATTACCAGCCATCGGTGGATGGCGGCCTGTGCATTGAAATCATGCCCACCGAGCCGTTGCAGATGCCGCCGGAAACCTACCAACTGCCGCCGATGCAGCCGCGCGACCTCAAGCCTGGCGACATGGTTCGCGTCACCGCCCGTGGCTTCTTAGTGCGCGACCTCGACGAAACCCTGCGTAAGGTCTCGACCAACCTCGACTGGGAGCCGAGCGGCCCGGTGGAAAGCATCCGCAGCGAAGGCTATCGCCGTGCTCGCATGGGTTTTACCGTGCCCAACAGCGCCACCCTCGACGTGCTGGAAGCTACGTACTGGAACACCGACGCCGGCCACTATGTGAACAACTGGGGCCCAGGCCCGTACTACATCCGCATCGGTGTTAACGACCTGGCGGCCAAGGCTGAAGACCTGCGCGCACGCGGCACCAAGTTCCAGTGGATTGAATCTTCGGAAGCGGTCGGTGGCCGCGCATTGATCAAGATCGACCCGCAAGAGCTGGATGGCCAAGTGTTCGAGTTCGAGGAGTGCCCTGCATGAGCGCAGAGCAAAACCCAACGTCCTCTGTAGTGATCAACGATGCCGTGCGCCTCGAACGTGAGGCCATGGTCGGTTGGGTAGTGTTGACCCGTCCGGGGCAGATCAACGCCATAAACGACGATATCCGCGTAGGCGTGCCACAGGCCCTGGCGTTGCTGCAGATAGACCCTGACATCCGCGTCATTGTCATTCGCGGCGAAGGCGAGCGCGGCTTTTGTGCCGGTGCCGATATCAAGGAACGCCGTGTCCCGGAGACCAGCTTGCAAGTGCGCCAGCGCATGGAAAACGCGCGCTGGATCGAAGCCCTGGACACTGTCGCCAAACCGGTGATTGCCGCTATCCATGGTTACTGCATGGGCGGTGGCCTGGAACTGGTGCTGGCTTGTGACATTCGCTTCGCCGCGCCGAACGCCGTGTTCGCGCTGCCGGAAACCGGCCTTGGCCTGATTCCCGGTGGTGGCGGTACGCAGCGGTTGTCCCGCGTGGTAGCGCCTGGCCAAGCGCTGGACATGCTGCTCACCGGCGACCGCATGACAGCCGAACAGGCGCAGCGTATTGGCTTGGTCAGCCGGCTGGCCAGCGACAACGGCCAGTTGCTGGAGGAGGTGCGCGCCTTTGCTCAGCGCATTGCCAGCAAGCCACCCACGGCATCGGCCTTTGTAAAACAGGCTGCCCGCGCAGCTCTGGAACTAGACCTCAAGAGCGGTTTGAACCTGGAGCTGGACCTGTTCGCCTTGCTGGCCCCCACCAAGGATGCCCGCGAAGCGGCTCAGGCGTTCAGCGAACGACGCGAACCCCGTTTTACCGGCGAATAAACAGCCGACTGAAAACAAGAAGGAACAGGGTATGAGTACAGGAAAACTGGCAGGGCGCGTGGCGATTATCACCGGCTCCGGTGGCGGCCTGGGCGCCGAGTGCGCACGCGTATTGGCGTCCCATGGCGCAAGCATTGCCGTGGTCGATATCAATTTTGATGGCGCTAGCGCAGTGGCTCAATCGCTGATTGCCGAGGGCCATCAAGCCCTGGCGATTCGCACGGATGTATCCTCCGAAGACGATGTGCAAGCGATGGTCGCTCAGGTTAAGCAGCGTTTTGGCCGCATCGACGTGTTGCACAACAACGCCGCGATTCTGAATGCCGAACAACGCCAACTCGACCGCGACTTCGTCAACCTCGACATGCAGGCCTGGGACCGTGCTATCGCCGTCAACCTGCGTGGCGCGGTGCTGTGTACCAAGCATGTGATTCCGGTGATGCTGGAGAACGGCAAAGGCTCGATTATTTTCGCCACCTCGGGCCTGGGCATGCAGGGCGATATGTCCCTCACCGGCTACGCCACCTCCAAGGCCGGGTTGATGATGCTGCCGCGCATGGTGGCCTCGCAGTACGGCAAGCAAGGCATTCGCGGCAATGCCGTGCAGATCGGCCTGGCGCCTTCCGAGCACGCCATGCCCGAGCCGCTGCTGGAAATTCTGCGGGACAACCACTGCACCGCCGAGCTCGGCACACCCCGGCAGATCGCTGACGTAGTGGCGTTCCTGGCCAGCGATGAATCGTCGTTTGTCACCGGCACCACGCTGGTCGCCGACGGTGGTTTCAGCAGCCATACGCCATCGTTGGTGGCCGTGCGCGCGCTGTTCGCACAGATGGGCCGTACCGGCATGTAGCTCGTTGCTGCCACGGCGTGCTCGTTGCGCGCTATGGCTCATCTTTGCAGCCACTGCCGCCGTGGGCCGCTGTGGTTGAACTTCGACATGGAAGCATGTAATGAACCAGAACCAACAAGCGGGAAACACCGACTTCGATGTGATCGTAGTCGGCGGCGGCACCAATGGCCTGTCGGCAGGCTGCTACCTGGGTATGGAAGGCAAGAAAGTGCTGGTGCTAGAGGCGTTGGACAAGGTCGGCGGTATGGCATCGTCTGGCTACCTGATACCCGAAGCGCCCCAGCACTTGGTTCACCCCTGTGCCCTGGACATGATGTCGATGCGCGTGCACTCCCATGTGCTGGCCGAGCTGGAACTGGAGCGCCATGGCCTCAAATCGGTGGAGCTGGCGCCGGGTTATATCTACCTGCATCCGGATGGCCAATCACTGATCTTTTGGCGCGACCGGGAGAAAACCGCTGCCGAGATTCGCCGCTTCAGCAGCAAGGACGCTGAGGCGTTTCTTGAGTTCATGAAGGTCATCGACATGTTCCTCGACATCGCCTTGCCGATGATGCGGGTCGACCCGGCCAAGCTGAACCTCGGTGTGAAGCTGAAGATGCTCGGTACCGCGATTAAGCACAAAGCCTTGAAGCCTGAACTGATGGCCTTGATGACTGGCTCCGCGCGGCAAGCGGCTCGCGAGCGTTTCGAGCATCCGGTGACGATTTCCGCCATGTGTGCACTCACTGGCCTGGCGGGTGATATCACTGCCGATGGCGGTGGCATCTATTACGCCTTGCTGGGCTTCCTCCATCGCTTCGGCGTGGGCCGAGTAATAGGTGGCATGCAACAGTTGAGCAATTCCATGCGGGCGCGCCTGGAAGAACTAGGCGGGCAGGTGCTGGTGTCGGCGAGCGTGAGTGAAATCGTCGCCAAGGACGGCCAGATCAAAGGTGTGAAGCTAGCCGATGGTCGTGAATTCACTGCGCGTGCGGTGATCGCTGGCTGCCACCCGAAACCGGCGCTGGATATGGTTACCAGTGGCGAGATCCCCAAGCATCTGCTGACCCGCATCGCTATGGCGCCAGCCAACGGCAAGGGCTCCGGCCCACTGAAGGTGGACGTCGCCCTACGTGGGCAGATTTCTCTGCCACGTTTTGCCGCAGCGCGCGGCGACGACGTGGACCTGCGCAAAACCGTGATGCTGATCGGCACCGAAGAAGCGGTGCTGGAAAACTTCTCCGCCTGCGCCCGTGGCGAGGTTCCCAAGCTGCCCTATATCACTGTGGCCGCACCGAGCGCGGCCGACCCCTCACAGGCGCCGGCCGGTCAAGATGTGCTGTACATCTACCCGCCAGTGATGCCGGTGAACCCCAACGAAGGCTGGGACGCGCTGCGCGAGCGGGTCGCCGACCAGGTGCAGGAACAGCTGTACGACTACATCGACGGCATCAAGGGTCAGGTGATTGGCCGGCATATCGAAGCCGCACCGGACTTTACCGCGCGCTTGAACACCGTAAATGGCTGTGTGGTGCATATCGACACCACCTCAATGCGCTCCAGCACCATGCGCCCTGCGTATGGATTGGGTGGCGATACCTTGCCGGTGGCTGGCTTGTATCTGGGCAGCGCCGGCATTCATCCAGGCGGTGGGGTGAACGGCATGGCCGGGCGGTTGGCGGCTAAGCGGGTGAGCAAGTATTTGCAGAAAAACGGGTAATTGATTCGGCTGTAGGGCGGTCCGTCTGCGGATCGCCCAGGTTGGTGTGACGCTGGCGGCTGTTAAAGGCTGTCAGCGTTTTTTTCTGCACCCAACGAAATACTCGCCAACACAAAGTCCGCCGAATACTCCCGCCAGGTCGCCATGCCTTCTGCTGAGTTCGTATCCACACCGGCGAGTGCGGACATCGAATAGCTATTGGTGAACCAGCCGGTGGTCACCAGGGAAGCGCTGGCCAGCAATAGCCGAGGGTTTATCCCGGCTCGGAAATCGCCACTGGCCGCTCCGCGCACAAGTATCGCTTCCAGCTTGCTGATGAGTGCCGGGGCTAACTCGAGAAAACGGTTGCGCGGTGTCTGGTGCGCATCATGGTAGCGGATGCCTTCAAGCGCCAGGCTGCCCAGAAAGGGGTCGAAGCGGTATTGGTCGAAGAAGTGGTTGAGCAGGGTGCGCATGGCCAATGGTGGGGCCAATTGTTCGACATTCAGGTTCACCAGCTCGGACATGATGTTGTCCGAAGACTCATCCAGCACCGCCACAAACAAGCCTTCCTTTGAGCCGTAGTAGTGGTAGACCAGCTGCTTGGTAACCCCGGCGTCGCGGGCAATTTCTTCCACTCTCGCGCCTGCCAGGCCCTTGCTGGCGAACTCCACCCGCGCCGCGGCGAGCAGGCGATTCATGGTGTTGCGTTTGCCCTGTTCGCCACCTTCTGCCGTCTTGCCCTTTACCGCCACTTCGCACTCCTCATGCCGCATTGGCCGTGTGATTCATACCTTGAAGCATTTCCCTCCAGGCCTCTTCGTTTGACCCTAGGTCAAACGAAGAGGCCTGCCGGTTCAGACGCTAGCGCTTACCATCGGTTGGCAGGTTGGGCGAAGGCCACAAAACCTGCTGGCAAGCTCAAACGCCGAGGGTCCGCAGCCGGACAGTCTTGGTGCGATGAAGAATAAAAACAAGAGACTCGTCGATGTCACACCTGCAGTTACCGGTTTGCTGGCCTTTGGTTTTCGACCCCGTTGCTGTTGTCGCGCTGCGTTTTCGCGAGTCTCGCCAGCCAGAAGAAACTAGTTCCCCGATGTCGCTGCGCGCAAGGAGTTTCAGTGTGCAGCCGATGGCAAACGACAGGAGATACTGATGAACAACGAAAGCGCCGCACTGGACCTGGCAACCGCCTATTCCGCCGTGTCGGAGATGTATCGCGGTACAGACTTGGACATCCATGCGGTATGCCGCGAACAACGGTTGAAATCGCCAATCTACGAAGGCGACTTCATCACCCAGTTCGGTGTACCCACCAATGCTGGCACCCAACAGGGCACTCGCCCGACCTACGCCTTGTTCAAATATCAGGACGTGATGACCGTGTTGCGCGACGGTGCCACCTACACCAGCGGATTTATTGCCGAAGGCTTAGGGGCGTTTTTCGATGGGCTGATCATTCTGGCCATGGACGGTGACGAGCACCGCAAAGTACGCGCCTTGCTGCAACCGGCGTTCATGCCGGAAACCGTGAACAAGTGGCGACCGCAGATCGACCAGGTTATCCGTGAGGAATACATCCAACCGATGCTGCCGGCGAAAAAAGCCGACCTGATGAAATTTGGCCTGGAACTGCCGATCCGCATCATGTATGCGTTGATGGGTTTTCCCTCCGACGAGCCTTCCAAATACAAGCAATACGCCGCTTGGGCACTGGCCATCGTCGGCGGCAATCAGATTGATCCGAACAAGATGGTTGAAGCGCGGCGCCAGGCCGGTATCGCAGTGAAAGGGCTGTACGACGCCCTCGCCGAGGTGGTGAAGCAGCGTCGCGCCGAAGGCAGCCAGGGTGACGACGTGGTTGGCCGCTTGCTGCGCGCCGAATACGAAGGCCGCACCCTGGATGATCATGAGGTCATCACCTTCACCCGTTCGCTGCTGCCGGCCGCCGGGGAAACCACTACCCGCATGTTTGGTTCGGTGATGACCCTGCTGCTGACCACACCGGGGTTGCTGGAGCGGGTGAAAGCCGATCGCTCGCTGATTGGCAAACTAATGGACGAAACCACCCGCTTTGAACCGGTGGCCACCTTCAAGGTGCGTGAAACAGCCAAGGAAGTGGAATTTCACGGCGTGAAAATTCCAAAAGGCTCGTTCGTGCAATGCATGGTGGTGTCCGCCAACCGTGACGAAGACGCCTTTGAAAACCCCGATGTATTCGACATCGACCGCAAACCAAAACCTTCCTTTGGCTTCGGTTTTGGCCCGCATATGTGCATCGGCCAATTCGTTGCCAAGGTGGAGATCAGCTGCGCGGTCAACGCCATCCTCGACCTGTTCCCGAACCTGCGCCTAGATCCCAGCCAACCGGCACCGGAGATCGGCGGAGCGCAACTGCGCGGTGTGTCCAAGCTCCCGGTGATCTGGGACTGATACAGACCACGGCACTGCAAGCTCACCTTAAGCCTTACAAAAACAACAGAGGGCACTATGAGAACGTTCAGAACCATTCCAGAACGCGGTGATTTCGGCTTTCAGCAGTTGGTTGGGCCGCACAAAGTTACCGGCGCCTCCATGGCTGCCGAGCGAGGCTTCTTCGGCCTGCAGTTGAGCAAGAGCTCTCCATTCGGTTCGGTGCGCGATGAAGAGGGCAATATCTATTCATTCGTGCGTTCGCTGATGGCCCCCAACGGCACGCCAAACCCCACAAAGTTCTTCTACCTGAACAACCAGGTCGACAACGCCAACCTGCGCATGGACTACGAGAAGATGGCCAAGCAGGCCCTGACACCGATGCCCGTGCAAACCCTGGAAGGCGATACCGTGCGCTGGACCAACCAGCCCGGTGAAGCTGGCAATGTCTGGGAAATTACCGCCAACAGCGAGCGCCTGACTTGGAAAGAAGATGGGTTGTTCCACCTCGAAGGCCGTCTACTCGGCCCAGGTTTGCAGTGGTACTTGCCGGGCGTGGATTGGGGCACGTTCTACGTCTCCCAACTCTGGGATATCTCCGGCGTGTGCGAAGGTCGCCCGGTAAAAGGTGCCATGGCGCTGGATCAGTTCTACATGGCTGAAGGTGGCGCCATTCACTTCAAGAAAGACTTGGTGGTGAACAACAACAAGCATGTGATCTGGTGGTCGTTCGTGACCGTTTACAAAGACGGCACCTGGGATACCGGCTCGTTCATGGTCGGTCACGACCACCTGGGTTACGCCATCTTCAACAATGAAAAAGGTGAAGTACGGGTTACCACCGATATCGAAGGGCAAACCGTGCACAAGGACGGAAGCTACTTCCTGAAGTCGGCCAAGATCGTGCTGGAAGGCAAGGAAGAGTGGGAATTCTTGCCGGACGAAAAAGGCGAGATGATCGACTTCGTTGGCGGTTTCCCCATTACTGCCCAGCAAGAAGGGCGCTGGCGCCGGGTTGGCGATACCCGCGAACCGTCGCACTGGCTGGGTTGGGGTGAGTCGGACCGACGCAACGGTTCGGCTCGTAACGTGCCCGGTAAAGATCTGTAAGCCGCAGCAATCCGCCGGGCAGTGCTTAACTGCCCGGCGTACAGCACCTCAACTAATAAAAACAATGAGGAACCGCGATGAAATTCCGCGACAAAGTAGTGCTGGTCACCGGTGCCGGCCGCGGCATGGGGCGGGCAATTGCCCTGGCTTATGCCCGCGAAGGCGCCAAGGTGGTGGTGTCGGCGCGTACCGCTAAATATGGCGAAGAAACCATCGAGCAGATCATCGCCCTAGGCGGTGAAGCCTGCCTGGTGGGCGGCGATATCGCCGACCGTGACGCGATCAAGTCCATGGTGGCGGGCGGCGTCGAGCGTTTCGGCGGTCTGGACATCGTCGTACATTGCGCTGCAGATACCAGCCATGGGCTGATCGCCGAGATGGCCGACGACACCTTCGATCACATTGTCCGTAGCAACATCCAATCGTTGTTCTGGTTGGCCAAGGACAGTGCCCCCTATCTCTCGAAAGCCGCCGACAAAGGCCGGCTGATTTTCATCTCCTCTGGCGAAGCCAACCGCAAGTACACGCCACGGCTTATTGCCTACGGTTCCAGTAAGGCCTTTATGAATGCCTTCGCCCGTGGCCTAGCAGTGGAATTTGGCGCCATGAATATTCTGGTCAACGTGGTCGAGCCGGGGTTGATTGGCACCGACCATATGCTCGAAACCCTCGGCAACGAGCTGCCGCACAAGTTGGCCGCGCATTTCCCAGTAGGGCGTTTGGGCGAGTCGGCGGACATTGCCAATGCTGTGCTGTTTCTGACCTCCAACGAGGCGTCCTATATCACCGGCACCTCGTTGCTGGTGGACGGCGGCGCCACCATGGTGGCGTTGCCCAAGGTCGAAGAAATCCTCAAGGGCCATTAAGCATGTCGCGCATCCGCGATCGGCGGCATGCGCCGGGAGTTAGCTCATGACTACGGATTCAAGCAACAACACCGCCCATGGCGGCAATGATTTCTCCGAATTCAAATGCGGCTGGCGCGTGGTGCTACTGGGCTTGTTCGGTATCTGCACCAGCATCACCGCAGCCTTGTTATATGCCTTCGGCACTCTGGTTATTCCGCTGGAACAAGCCTTCGGCTGGAGCCGTGGCGACCTGCAGGCCTCGATCACTTTTCTGTTTGCCGGGGTGGCGATATCCACCCAAGTGGTCGGCTGGCTGTACCGCCGCTACGGCATGCGCCGGGTGGCGATTTTTTCCATCGTGCTGCAGATCGTCGGGTACTTCGCCATTACCCAGATCCAGGGCTCGATTGGCTGGTTGTACTTGGCCTTTTTCACGATGCCTATCGTCTGTGCCGGCACCATTGCGATTACCTGGACACAACTGGTCAACCTCTGGTTTGAACGTAACCGTGGCCTGGCGCTGGCGGTGATTCTGTGCGGCACCGGTTTGATGGCCATGGTACTGCCGCCACTGTTGTCGCGACTGATCGCTGCCTATGGCTGGCAAGCCGCGTTTGTTGCGCTGGGTGCTATGCCATTGCTGTTCACTCTGCCCTTGTCGTTGCGGTGGTTGCGCATGCCGACGGAACGCATCAGCACCGACGCGACCACCCAGAAGAAGACCTTGGAACTGTCGGGCATGACCTTCAAGCAAGCGCTGCGCTCAGGCATGTACTGGGGCTTTAACGTGGCGCTAATTCTGTCGGTATCGCTGACTGTGGGCATGGTCACCAACATGGTACCGATGCTGCAAAGCAAAGGCCTGAGCGCCCAGGACGCGGCCCAGGTGTTCAGCACTTTCGGCATCTCCATCATTGGCGGGCGCTTGCTGGTGGGTTACCTGCTGGACCGCTATTCGCCGTCGTTGGTTGCCGCGGTGAGCCTGGCGTTGCCGGCGCTGGGCTGCGCGATGTTCCTATTTGGTGGTGCGCAAAACACGCCACTGTTGGTGGTCGCGACCTTGTGCATCGGCGCCGGCGCCGGCGCCGAGTTTGACCTGGCCGCGTTCTTAATGGCGCGTTATTTCGGCCTCAAGGACTACGCGCGGATCTTCGGCCTGCACCTGTGCCTGATCACCATTGTTTCCGGGCTGGTACCGATGTTTTTCGGTCATCTGTATGACGTGTACGGCAACTATTCGGCGGTGCTGGTCTGCTGTTTCTGCTGCGCGATTATTGGCCCGACCATTTTGCTGTGGCTGAAGATGGAACCAGCCTTTATTGCCCGCCAACGGCAAATGCAGCAACAACAACAGCACGCCTAACTTAAACAGGATGAACACGATATGAGCATGGACAAACAGGCAATTGAACACTTCCTGCACGGCCAGATCGACTGCTGGAACAAGGGCGACAAAGAAGGTTTTTTTGCCCATTACCGCAGCGTCTCCGCCAATGGCTTGAGTATCGAATACGTTGGCAAGCCGCAGCACGACGCCTGGCAAGTGTTGGAAGGCATGTGGGCGCAACAGCAGCCGAAGATTCGCGTCGAGGTGCGCCAGTGCATCGTTAATGGCAACGAAGCGGCGTGCCATCACCTCAATGCGTTCCGTGAGCAGGAAGGCGGCATCGAGACGATGGAGTTGTATCGGTTCGAGGATGGGAAGTTGTTCGTGCGATATTTCATCAATATGTAATGGGTGAATGGGTTATTCGCCCCACAGAGATTCGTAGGGCGAATAACCGCACAGCGGTTATCCGCCGTTACACCCCATCCGTGGAATACGACAACTCCCGCCACTCCTCAATCTCCGCGAGCATCTTGCCGAGCTTGCCACTCACCTGCTGGTAAGCATCCGACCCCGCCAAGTAACGCAACGGTGCCTTGTCACTGGCGGCCAGTTGCACCAGCGCATCACCGAGTTTGGCCGGGTTACCCGTCTGCTGGTGATTATAGGCCGCCGAGGCACCTTTGACCTTGGCGGTGAACGCTGCGTAATCCTCCAGCCCCCGCGCACCAAATACGGCGGAGCTAGGGTCGAGGAAGTCGGTACGAAATACACCCGGCTCTACCAGGGTGACCTTGATGCCGAACTGCGCCACTTCCTGGGCCAGGGATTCGGAAAAACCTTCCACGGCAAATTTCGACGCGCAATAAAGCGCCGCACCACCCATACCCAAAACACCGCCCACGGACGACACGTTGAACACCTGGCCGCTGCGTTGTTGACGCATGACCGGCAGTACGGCGCGGCACACGTTGAACACGCCGAACACATTGGTGGCGAACTGCTTGTCGGCGTCGCTGCTGAAGTTGTCTTCAAAGGGTGCCAGTTGGCCGTAGCCGGCGTTGTTGACTAACACATCGATGCGGCCAAAACGCGCTACAGCGCTTTGCGCAGCGGCCAGCGCCTGGGCTTCGTCGCTGACATCCAGTGCCACCGCCAATACGCGCTCACCGTATTCGGCAAAGACCTTTTCCAACGGCTCGATACGCCGGCCACTGACTACCACTCTGTCACCATCGGCCAGCGCGGCTTTGGCTATCGCAGCGCCGAGGCCACGGGCTGCACCGGTAATAAACCAGACTTTGTTCATTGCATCGCTCCAGCAATTACGAAAAAGCCGCGCTCAGCCCTAAGGCTGGCGCGGCTGCGGGCTTGGTCGGTAAAGGGGCGGTCAGTCGCGGTTGGCCGCTTCCCAGGCTTTCAGGTCGAAGCCATCGGCGGCGGCTATGGCTGCAGTCAGCCGGGGTGCGCGAACGAGGATTTTGCGCGCGGCCATGTGGTCACCCATGCGGTTGCAGGATTCCACCGCCACTAAACGGTCGTTGCGGAAACACAGCACAGAGAGTTGTTTGTCCTGGGCGGACCCCAGGCTAACTGTGCTGTCGTAACCGTTGGAGAGGCCGGCAATTTGCAGCTTCAGGTCGCCTTGATCGGTCCAGAACCAGGGCAGGGCGCTGTACGGCGCCGGTTTACCCATCAACCGTGCGGCCACTGCGCGGGCCTGATCGATAGCGTTTTGCACCGACTCCAAGCGTGTGTGTTGTTCATCGTTTTGTAGGCAGGGAAAACTGGCGACGTCGCCCAAGGCAGAAATCTGCGGGTCAGAGGTAAGAAGGTTGGTGTCCACCTTGATGCCATTCTCAATGGCCAAACCGGCCTCGGTGGCCAGTTGAGCGTTGGCAATCACCCCGATGCCAAACACCACCAGGTCGGCGGGCAGGCTGCGGCCATCGTTGGTTTGCACCGCGCAAACCTTGCCGTTGTCGCTATCGATGCGACTCAGGCCCTGGCGGAAATCGAAATGTACCCCCCAGTCTTCATGGGCTTGGCGAAACAGCTCGGACATCTCTCGCGACACGGCCCGGGCCATTGGCCGCTCGCCTAACTCCAGTACATGCACATTGGCGCCCAGAGCAGCAGCTACGGCGGCGAATTCAAGCCCGATAAAACCGGCGCCAACTACCACCACATTGCGCGCTTCTTTAGCCAGCGGCGCCAAGGCATCGGCATCGGCTTTGGTTTTAATGCCGAACACTTGCGGCAAATCGGCACCGGGCACTGGCAGCGGGCGGTTGTGCGCACCAGTGGCCAATACCAGGTGGTCGTAACCGACTGCCGCGCCCGAGGCCAGGACTACTCGACGGTTCAGGCGGTCGATGGCGGTGGCCTGATCGTGCAGCAGGTCGATGCGCTGGGTGGCGTAAAAATCGGCAGGGCGAAACAGCAGATTGGTTTCCTGGATCTTGCCAAGCAGATACGCCTTGGACAGCGGCGGGCGCTGATAGGGCAAGCCAGGCTCATCACCGATCAGGCTAATGCTGCCTTCGTAACCTTCCTGGCGCAGCGAGGCAGCTACCTGAAAACCGGCTTGGCCAGCACCGACAATAACGACTGAGGCGAGGGTCATGGGAACTCCTTGATGCGCATTCAGAATTGCGACGAAGGCAAGTGTAGAACCATGCCGTCCATTTCTTCGCTGATGATCAATTGGCAGCTCAAGCGGCTGTTGTCACGACGCTCGAAGGCGTACTCGAGCATGTCGTTTTCCATGCTTTCTGGCGCTTGCACTTTGTTCAGCCAGGCCTCGTCGACATAGGTGTGGCAGGTGGCGCAGCTGCACGCGCCACCGCAGTCCGCTGGAATACCGGGTACCGAGGCAAAGGTGGCGGCCTGCATCACCGATTGGCCGATGTCACCTTTAACCTGATGTTCGGTGCCGTTGTGTTCGATAAACGTCAATGTGGGCATGGTCTGCTCCGGTTCTTCTAAGGAGGGGCTCAGGAATGGCTGGGTAGCGCGTGCGCGTTGAAGCGCGGCAGGCGCCCGAGGGTCAGCAGCAACAGCGGGCCGACCAGGCAGCAGGCGGCGCTGTACACCAGCATCGCGGTGTAGGAACCGGTGCGGGCGAGCATGAAAGCGAACAGCAGCGGCGCCAGCGCCGAGGCCACGGTGTTCAATCCTTGGTGCACGCCAAACAGGCGGCCGTATTCGCGCAGGCCGAAGTAGCGGGCAATAAGAAAGGCGGCGATATCAAACTCCGCCCCAGCACCAAAACCGACCAGCACCGCGGCCAGCATGAGGGGTGCAAATTCAGTGGTACCGCTCAGGTAGATGAAACAACCGACGGCGGGCAGCACCAGGCTGACCGCGGACACCGCTGGCGGCCACAGGCGGTCCAGCAAGTAGCCGATCAACATGCGGCCGAAGATCAGCGAAATACCAAAGCAGCTGAAAATGGTGGTGGCATCTGCCGCTGAAAGCCCCTTGGCTTGCAGCATCGGTACGGTGCTGGTGACCATGCCGACAATCGAAGAAATCACCAGGCCGAGCGCGAGGTTGCAGGTCCAGAACTTCAGCGAACCCATGCCTTCACGAAAGCTCACACCCGGCAGCTCAGCGATGGCGCTGCCGTCGTCGTGGCTGCCAGCCGCTGTGGGTAGCTTGAACCACAACAGAATCAGCGGCAGCAGCACCAATAGGTTGAGTAAGGCGAGAATCACAAATGCCGCACGCCAGTCCCACTGTTCAATGCCCCAGGCCATCAGTCGGGGAATGGTGGCAGCGGTGAGCCCGGTACCGGACAGGCCAATGGCTAAGGCCAAACCACGGTTGCGGTCGAACCACAGGGTTAACAGTTGCGTCCAGGTCACCGCCAGCGCGCCCATGCCAACGATGGGCAGCAAAGCGAAGGCGATGTACATCGACCAGATCGATTGGGTCAGTTGGGTGGTGGCCAGGTAGCCGAGCGACAGCAACAGCAGTGAGATGACGGTGACGCGCTTCATGCCGAAGCGAAGGTTGAACCAGCCCACCAACTGCAACGACACCACTGCGCCGCCAAATAGAAAGGTAATACAGGCCTGCAGTTCACTGCGGCTCCAGCCAAAGGCATCGCCCAGCGGCACCACCAAGGTGCCAAAACCGTAGAGCAGGGCGGCGTTGATGCTAATGGCAACGCCTGAGACAGACAAAATGAGGATTTTCCAGCTCTGCCGGAATTCCTCAAGGTCGATCGCCGCTTCGTTTTTCGAAGGGTGCATGGGGTTGGCTTCCTTATAGGTTTTGTTGAGCCAAGCGCTGCATTGGGTGCTGGTTAAGCCACCGTTTATTGATTCCGCTTACAGAATCCAATCGTGTATCCAGACTAAAAGCGGAAATTTCTCTTTGTCTAGCGGAGCTATCTGACTCACAGACAAACGAAATTTCTGCGCTGCAACCACCTTTCAACCACTCTGGTTTCTGTCGTGTTCAACATCCCATTGCTTGGAGCCCATTTGGATTCCGCGACTGATGTTCTGCACCAACGGCTGACTATCAGCATATCCGCGCTAAAAATTAATTGCACATAAAATAAATAAGTGTTCATAATTTGCCAAGGCTGAACCTGGTGAGGAGAAAAAAATGAGTTCAGAAAAAGCGCAATTCAAAGCCGTGGCAGACCGTAGCCGCTGCTGTGGTTACGGCTTGTGTGCCGCGATTTGCCCAAGCGTGTACAAGCTCGATGCCGATGGCCTGGTGTACTTCGACGACGCCCGTGTTCCGCCGGAGCTGGAGGAAGAGGCCCGTGAGGGCGCTGCTGCCTGCCCGGCAGAAGCCATCTGGCTGGAACCCATCACCTCCGAAGACGAAGCCATTTGACTGCGCGAACGCCAGTCGCAACGTGATAACCACTGAGTTGAGGAGGTGCTGATGGGACGTTTACAAAACAAAGTCGCCTTGATCACCGGCACCGGTGGTGGCCAAGGCCGCGCCGCAGCGCTGCGCTTTGCCCGCGAAGGGGCGATTGTGGTCGGTTGCGACTTCGTCGCCGAAGGCCACGAAGAGACCGCAGCATTGATGCAGGCCGAAGGCTTTACCCTGTACGGCTCTGCGCCCGTGGACCTGGGTGACCACGAACAGGCCAAGGCGTGGGTCGATGCTGCCGTCGCCGAGCATGGGCGCATCGACATTCTCTACAACAACGCCTCCGCCGCACGTTTCGGGTTGGTCAGCGAGCTGTCGATTGAAGATTGGCAGTACACCATGCGTAACGAAATCGACCTGCTGTTCTATACCACCAAGTACGCCTGGAACCATTTGGCCGAGCAGCGCGGGGTGATCATCAACGTGTCATCCACCGCGGCATGGGGTGGCTCGAAAGTCGCCGGTATTTCCGCCCACTCGGCTGCCAAAGGCGCGGTGGTGTCCTTCACTCGCCAACTGGCTGTGGAAGGGGCACCGTTCGGCATTCGCGCAGTCAGCCTGAGCCCAGGCTTTGTCGCCACACCTGGCACCCGACCGTTTCTGGAAAACCCCAAAGCCCGCGCGATGCTGCTGGACGGCGTATTGATGGACCGCCCCGGCGAGCCTGAAGAGATTGTGAACCTGGCAGTGTTTGTTGCCTCGGATGAGGCCTCGTTCATTACCGGCTCTGACTTTGTCATCGACGGCGGTTTGCTGGCGATATAGCTCGCGCGGCGATAGTGCAGGTGCCACTGGCACTGCTTCATCTCGAACAAGAACAAGGTGAACAACGTGGACATCATCGGTATCGGTTACATGGGCTTCGAAACCCCCAACCTCGATGCGTGGCGTGAATACGGCCCGCAGGTGATGGGCTTTGAGATTGGCAAGAACCCCGAGAGTGACCCCGACTCGCTGTATTTCCGCATCGACGACCGCCGTCATCGCTTTGCTTTCCACCCGGGCAAGATCGATCGCATTGCCTACATTGGCTGGGAAGCAGTAGGGCGCATGGCCTTTGAAGACGGCATCAAGAAGCTTGCAGCGGCGAATATCGAATTCACCCGTGGCGATGCTGAACTCTGTGAAGAACGCGGTGTGCGTGAGCTGATCCGCTTCCGCGACCCCGTGGGTTACCAGTACGAACTGTTCTACGGGCAGAAGTGGTTGCCACGCTCGTTCCAGCCAGGGCGCCCGCACAGCGGCTTTTTAGCTGATGAGAGGGGCGCCGGCCATGTGGTGTTGATCACTCCGGACTACACACCGGAACTGGAAAATTTCCTGCTCAACGTGATGGGTTTCAATTGGTATGGCGCCGGCGCCGGCAAAGGCCGCACCGGTTTCTTCCGCGCCAAACTCAACCATCACACCAGCCATGACATCGCCTACGGCCACGGCCCAGGCCGCATGGGCGTGCAGCATGTTGGGCTGTTTGTGAAAAATGTGCGTGACGTGGGCGAAACCTACGACATCGTGCGCAAGCGCGAACTGCCGATGATGATGACCCTCGGCCAACATGCGCAGGACCCGCACCTGTCGTTCTACCATTTCAACCCGTCCGGCTTTGCCTTCGAAACCATTGCTGAAATCGAGCCGTGGCAGGGCGACCCCTATGAGCTGAACCCGGAAAAACTCAGCCTGTGGGGCCATGAGATGGTCGGCCCAATTCTCGGCCCTAGCGTGAAAACCCCGGAAGAAGTGCTCGACGCCGAGTACCTGCCAACGTACCTGGCCAAGCACTGATATGCGCCTGGCGCGGGTAGCGGTGGCCGGGGAAGCGTTCTGGGCCCTGCTGGAAGCTGAAACCTATCGCCTGCGGCGCATTCGCGCGCCGTTCGCCAGTTGGGCGGGGCTCAGCCCAGCGGCTGCGCTAGAGGCGTTCGAACTTTCAGCCGAGCGCTTGCCGTTGTCTGCCGCGCAGCTGCTACCGCCGCTGGAACCGGGCGGCCGCGTGTTTGGTGTTGGCCTCAATTACCTCAGCCACCTCAAGCGTCTGGGCAGCGATGCGCCGGCGCACCCGCTGGCGTACATGAAGCCGGAGTCGGCGCTGATTGGTGCCAACGACGAGATCAACTATCCGCCGCTGACCACCCAGCTCGATTACGAGGTGGAACTGGTGGCGGTGGTTGGTCGGCCATTGCTGGACGAGCCCAATGCCAGCGCCTGCCTGCTGGGCTACACGGTGGGCAATGACGTCAGCGCGCGGGATGCGGGCAAACAGATTGGGCGTTTGGACCTTTTAACCCAAAAAGCCATGGATCGCACCACGCCGGTCGGCCCCTGGATTGTCAGCGCCGATGAGCTGGGCGTAACCGGGCAGCCCGCGCTCAATATGCGTTTGTGCGTCAACGAAGAACAGCGTCAGCAGGACAACACCCGGCAGATGATTTTTGCCCTGGATGAACTGCTTAACTACCTGGACGCGCGCATCAGCCTGCGCCCCGGCGATCTGGTGTTTACCGGCTCCAGCCATGGTGTGGGGCTGGAAACCGGACGTTTTCTCCAGCCTGGCGATCTGGTCGAAGCCGAAATCAAAGGCATCGGCCGGCTACGCAACATGGTGGCGATGCCACGCAAATTAAGCCCCGCTCGCCAAGTCGGACGCCTGGGCCAACCACTGGCCCAATAAACACTGCAGTTTTTAACGGTTCACGCTGAGGAGTGATGATGAGCGAGGGGTCGGCGTGGGCGCCGTTTCGCAACAAAGCGTTCCGCGGCTTATGGCTGGCAGGCGCGATAGTTAACCTGGCGATCTGGATGCAGACGGTGGGCGCCGCGTGGATCATGACCACGCTGACATCCTCGGCAGCCATGGTTTCGCTGGTGCAAACCGCCGTGACCTTGCCGGTGTTTTTGTTCGCGCTGCCGGGCGGGGTGATTGCCGACCTGGTCGACCGTCGCCGTTGGCTGATCATCACCCAGGCCATGATGGTATTTGCCGCGATGGTTCTGGGGGCTTTGGCTTACAGCGCGTATCTGGAAGCGTGGGGTTTGCTGGCATTCACCTTTCTGCTCGGCACGGGCAGCGCCTTGGGCATGTCGGCCTGGATGGTGACCATGGTCGGAGTGTTGTCGCGTGACCAAGTGCCCGCAGCGGTGTCGTTGAACGGCATCGCCATCAATGCCACTCGCGCACTAGGCCCGGCGTTGGCGGGGGCGTTGATCGCTTATTGGAATACCACCTCGGTATTTCTGGTCATTGCTCTGTGCATGTTTGCAGTGATGGTTTTTCTCTTCCGGCTGGCGCCAACGTCGCGCTCAGAAGGCTTGCCGCCAGAAACCTTGAGCGGTGGCATGCGCAGCGGCCTGCGCTATATCCGCCACTCTGCCGTATTGTTCAGTGCACTGAAACAGGTGTTGGTATTCACCAGCAGCGCCAGCGCCTTGTGGGCGTTGATGCCGCTAGTGGCCAAGCAGGAACTGGGCATGGATGCCGGCGGCTACGGTTTGCTGATGGCCTTTCTCGGCGCCGGTGCGGTGTTGGCTGCACTCAATTTGCCGCGCCTGTACCGCGTACTTAGCCTGCAACGGCTGATTGCCTGCGGGGCGATTGCGTTCTCGGCGGCCACATTTACTGCCGCGCTGTCGCCTAACCGCTACGTGGTGTGCGCGATGATGCTGTTCGCCGGCTTCGGATGGATGGCGGTGAATGCGACCATTTCGACCGTGGTGCAAACCTACGCCGCCAACTGGGTGCGTGCGCGAGTGGCGTCGGTGTATGTGCTGACGTTAATGGGTTCGATGGCCGCCGGTGGCGCTGTGTGGGGTGCGCTGGCGGAATTCGTTGGGTTGAATCAGAGCCTGTTGCTGTCTGCTGTGCTGTTGCTGGTCGGTATTGTTCTGACTCGTAACGGCCGGGTGGAGCTGGGCCAGGAAGCCGACTTCGCCGAGGTACAAGTCACTGACAAATTGCAGCTGGCCAGCCCGGTATCGCACTCAGAAGGTCCGGTGTCGGTCGAGATCGTTTACCAGGTGCCAGCCGAAGACCTCGATGGTTTTCTTACCGCCGTTTATACCGTGGGCAAATCCCGGCGGCGCAATGGCGCGCAGAACTGGCGGCTGTACCGCGATATGGCGGACCCGCAGCTGTACAGCGAGCGCTTTATTGTCGAATCCTGGCTGGAATACTTGCGCCAGCAGGTGCGGGTGACTCAGGCGGACCATGCCCAGGAACGGCTAATCGAACGTTTTCGCCGCGAAGACCTGCAAACCCGCCGGCTGATCTATCAGCCGCCAGCGAAACAAACCAGCTAATGCGTTCGGGTAATTCCCAGATAAAACTTTGACGGCGAGCTTCGTTCTCAGGCTAGAATGCCGGTAACATTAAGTTACCGGGATGTGGCATGGACTCCTCTGACGTCAACGACAGCACCAAATCGGCCAACGCGGTAATCGTCAAACCGGTTTCCAACGCTATACGCATCCTGCGTCACCTCAGCCAGGTAGGCACACCGGAACGCTCGGTGGACATTGCGCGGCAGTTGTCGATAAACCCCAGCACATGCTTCAACATTCTGCGCACCCTGGTGCAAGAGGACGTGGTTGACTTCAGCGCCATGTCCAAGCGCTACTCCGTAGGCCTTGGCCTGGCGCGTTTAGTGGAGCAACTGGTGACCCAGGGCCACCGCGTACAAATGGCCAAACCGCTGCTGCAAAACCTTGCCGCACGCCTGCGGGTGACAATCACTCTCTGGCGGAGGATGAGCGCCGACCGCATCGTGATTGTCAGCTCCGCCGCCAGCCCCACTGATGTGCGTATTGACATGGCCGAAGGCCAACGCCTGCCGATTTTGATGGGTGCCAGCGGACGATTGTTCGCCAACCAGATCGACCTTGATGACCCCTTGGTACAAAGCGGCTTCGAGAAAATTCGCTGGGCCCGGCCGTTGTCGCTGGAGGAGTATCGCGAACAGGTGAAACTGGCCTCCGAGCGGGGTTGGGCCATGGACGACGGGCATTTTTCGGTGGGGATTCTCGCCGTCGCGGCGCCGATTTATTCGCCTTCCAACAACATCGATTTCACTGTTTCTGCGGTGATGTTCCGTGGTCAACGCGACGAAGAGGGCCTTGCCGAAATGGGCAAGGCCCTCATCGAGTTCTGTAACGAAGTGGCTTGCGTTCTCTACTGAGGCGCGCAGTTACTCGCGGACCAGCAGCAAGCTGCCGCCGAGTGGACCACCACCCGCGGCCACCGTACTGACACGATGTTCGCTGGTTTGCCGGCCCTCGGCACGCCCCCACAGTTGCAGGCAGGCTTCGTGCACGTAACCCAGGCCGTGGGTACGTCCGCCTGAGAGCTGCCCACCGTTGGTGTTGATTGGTAGCTGGCCGTCCAGGGCAATGCGTTTGCCGCCCTCGACAAAGGCTCCACTTTCGCCGGTGGGGCACAGGCCCAAGGCTTCCAGCCAGATCAGAGTTAGAATCGAAAATCCGTCATACAACTGCGCCGAGTCGACATCCTGCGGGGTGTAGTCGGTGCGCGCCCACATCATTTGGCTGACATCGAAGGCGGCCATCTTGGTCAGGGAAATCTGGTCCCATGACCAGGGCTGGTTCAACGCGGCGCCCATGGCTTCGATGCGGATTGGCTTGTTCGGCAAGTCCTGGGCAATATCACGGCGCGACAGGATGATCGCCGTGGACCCATCGCAATGCACATCGCAGTCGAACATGCGCAGCGGCGAGGAAATCATCCGCGAGGCCATGTAGTCGTCCATGCTCATGGGGGTGCGGTACACCGCCTTGGGGTTGCGCATGGCGTTCTGCCGGCAGGTGAGGGCGATTTGCGCCAGCTGCTCGGGCCGGGTGCCGTACTCATGGAAATGGCGCTGGGCATACAGCGCCATCAGGTTGATGCCCGACTGCACATTGAACGGCGTGAACCATTGCCAGGCGTAGCTGCTGTCGCGGCCCTGGGTCTTGTTGGTCAGCGCGCCAGCTTGTTTGTTTACCGCACGGGCCGAGGCCTCGGTGATGGTGCGAAACACCAGCACGTGTTTGCACAACCCAGCGGCAATCGCCATGGCGCCATTGATCACGCCGGTAAGCGGGCCGGGCCCTTCATAACCTCCGCCGAACCAATTAACGTTGAGGCCCAGGGCGCTTTTCAGTGCGCTGGGGCCTACTGGCGAAAACGGGTCGCCATTGTTGTTATCGCCGGGCCAGCAGGCCACACCGTCGATATCGCTGCGTTGCAGGCCGGCATCGCTTATGGCTTCCAGGCAGGCGTCGAGGGTCAGGCGCATGGCCGACTTGTTCGACGGCCGACCGACTTCCGACTGGCCAATACCGGTAATGGCCACGTCTTTTTCATAACGATGGTTGAACATCACTGATCCTTCTCGAACAGAGGCAACCAGACATCCTCAACATTGAGGAAGCTGACCCGTACCGGCATGTCGATATGCACATCGATGACCGGTATGCCCACCACGTTGCTGACGAACTGCAAGCCGGCTTGCTCAGCCAACTCAATAATCGCCACCACATAGGGAACGTCCAGGTCGGGCGTCCACGCCTGGTAGTTGATGGTGTAACTGAGCACTTTGCCTTTGCCGGACACCACCTGGGGTGCCACCTCGAAGCTGGCGCAGTGCGGGCAGAGCGGGGTAGGCGGGTGAAAAAACCGGCTACACGAGGTGCAGTGGTGAATGCGTAATTCGCCCTGTTCGCCGCCTTGCCAGAAGGCGCGGTTGTCGGCGTTGAGTGCAGGTAGTTTTCTAGGCATCAGCGGTCCGCAGGCAATTGTTTGACTTGAAGTCACACAGTATCATTTGTACATATATTCGAAAAGTGTCATATATTTGCACCTACAAAAGCGCGGATCGACCGTTCGCACCGCAAAACAACATGCCGTAAAACAACAACAAGAGGATTTCGCTATGTCCCAGTCATTACTGGACAAGAGGGTAGTCGTCACCGGTGGTTTTGGTGCCCTGGGCAGCACACTTGGCAAGCTTCTGCTGGCGCGGGGTGCGCGGGTGGCGTTGCTTGATCGCAGCGAGGCGCCCGCAATACTGCTCGATAGCAAAAACTTGCTGTGCCTGGGTGGCATCGACCTGACTTCTGCCGAGTCTGCCAGCGCTGCGTTTCAGCGTATTAACAGCGAACTGGGTGGGATCGATGGCCTGGTCAATGTCGCCGGAGGCTTCGCCTGGGAGACAGTCGAAGGCGGCAGCCTGGATACCTGGGATCGTCTCTATCAAATGAACGTGCGCACGGCGGTGGTCAGCTCCCAAGCGGCGCTAGCCCATCTGTTGGTGTCAAAGGCCGGACGCATTGTCAATATCGGCGCCCTGGCCTCGGTAAAAGCCGCCATGGGCATGGGCGCCTATGCAGCCTCCAAGGCAGGCGTGGCACGGCTAACCGAAGCGTTGGCGGAAGAACTGAAAGACCGCAACGTCACCGTTAACGCCGTGTTGCCAAGCATTATCGATACCCCCGCTAACCGCGCCGATATGCCGGATGCCGACAGCAGCCGCTGGGTAACTCCGGATGCTTTGGCGGCCGTGGTGGCGTTCTTGCTCTCTGACGAAGCCGCTGCCGTTACCGGCGCCTTGTTGCCAGTGAGTGGCCGAGTATGAGACTGGTGACCTTCACAGACGCTATCGGCATAGACCGTGCCGGTGTACTGCTTAACCAAGACCAATTAGTGCTGGACCTGCAACGGACGCATCATCTGCTGAAAGGGCACGATAGCGCGGCGCTGGTCAGCATTCTGGCCTTGGTGGAGGCGGGTGAACCGGCGTTAGAACTGGTTCGCTGGCTGGTCGCCAAAGCCCCCGCTGAGACAATTGTTGAGCGCAGCGAGGTGAAATTGCGTGCGCCCATCCAACCGCCACCACAAATGCGCGACTGCTCCTGCTTTGAACTGCACCTGCGGCAAAGCTTTGCGGCCGCTCGCCGCGCCAGAGCCCTGCGCACCGAAGACCCGGAAGCCACGTTGAAAGCGATGAATACTCGGGCCGACGACCGGGTGATCGAAACCTTCAACAAGCAACCGATCTACTACAAGGGCAACCGCTTTGCCGTGATTGGCAACGACGATGAGTTCCTGTGGCCAAGCTTTAGCCGAGCGATGGACTTCGAGTTGGAATTCGGTTGCTACATCGGCAAGCGTGGCAAGGACATCAGCCGTGGAGCGGCCCGTGAGCACATCGTTGGCTACACCATCTTCAACGACATGAGCGCCCGCGACGCCCAGGCCTTGGAAATGCCCGGCATGCTTGGCCCAGCCAAGAGCAAAGACTTCGATACCGCCAACATCATGGGCCCCTGCCTGGTGACCGCCGACGAGTTAGGCGACCCCTATGACCTGAACATGATCGCGCGGGTAAACGGCGAGGAGTGGGGGCGTGGCAATACCCGCGACATGCGCTGGACCTTCGAAGATGTGATCGAGCATGTGTCGCGCTCGGAAACCCTGTACCCCGGCGAGTTTCTTGGCTCCGGCACGGTCGGCAACGGCTGCGGCCTGGAGCAACTGCGCTATTTGAAACCCGGTGATGTGGTCGAACTGGAGATTGAAGGCATTGGCGTGCTGCGTACCCAAGCCGGTAACAAGGCGCCCGCCAAGAACTGAACGCCGGGCACCGATAGAATGAATTCACTTACAAATAGCAGGTGAGTTCTATGTACAGAAATAGATAAAGTGTCTTATATTTTGTTGCGGCTTACCGCCGTGACGCCCTGAGTAGGAGGCAATTATGCTAACAAGAACAAGCCCCGTATTGTCTGATGGAACCAAGGTTTCGGACCTCATCTATCCATCTAGCCGCGAAGTACAGATGCGCGTGTTGTCTGACCGCGAAATTTACGACCTGGAGATGGAAAAAATCTTCGGCAAGATCTGGGTACTCCTGGGTCACGAGTCGGAAATCCCCAACTCTGGGGATTTCATGGTCCGCGATTTGGGCTCTGATTCGGTCATTGTTGCCCGTGGCAAACAAGGCGAGGTTTTCGTATCCCTCAACGTGTGCCCACACCGCGGCATGCGCATCAGCACCGCTGACTGCGGCAACACGCAAATTCACAAGTGTATCTATCACGGTTGGGCCTTCCGCCCGAACGGTGACTTTGTAGGCTCGCCGGTTGAGCGCGAGTGCATGCACGGCAAGATGATGGCCAAAGAGGAGCTGGGTCTGAAGAAAGCCCGTGTAACCCTCTATGGCGGCCTGGTATTCGCCACCTGGAACGTTGATGGACCGTCGTTTGACGAGTTCCTCGGCGACGCCAAGTGGTATTACGACATGCTCTTTTGCCGCTCCGACAAAGGCATGGAAGTACTCGGCCCACCACAGCGTTTTATCGTTAACGCCAACTGGAAGACCGCTGGCGAACAATCGGCGGCCGATGGTTTCCACACCCTGACGCTGCACCGCTGGTTGGGTGAAGTGGGTAACTACGCGAAAAAAGGCGAGGGCGAAACTGCCGACCTCAGCCCGGAAATGATTGGCGTAGAAATCAGCTCGCCCCATGGCCACGCCCTGCGCTGCATCGACCTGGCGCGCAAGATCAAACGCCTGACTGGCCTCGACCCGGCTGAGCTTACCGTGCAGCAAAAGCTCGAAGCATTGCCACCGGCCGGGATGACCGCCGACATGGTCGAGCAACTGGCGCGCAACCTCAGCGAAGACCAACTCAAAGTGCTTACCAGCATGCCGCCGCAAGTAGGCGGGATGTTCCCCAACATTCTCTTCGGCTTTGTTTACATTCCGCAGCCCGATGGCAGTGTGGTTGGCTCCATGACCCTGCACGCATACGTGCCGCAAGGACCGGACAAGCTTGAGTTTGTTAACTGGGTATTCGCCGAGAAAGATGCCTCGCCGGAGCTGCGCGACAAAATGCTCAAGCAGACCATTCAGTTGTTCGGCACCTCCGGCATGGTTGAACAGGATGACTCCGACACCTGGCCGCACATGACCCTGGCCGCCAAAGGCGCGATGGGCCGCAAAAGCACGCTGAAATACCAAGCCTGCTTTGAAACTGGTGCACCAGAAGGCTGGCCTGGCCCTGGCATCGTCAACGAAGGTTTCACCAAAGACGACACCCAATGGCACTGGTGGCTGTACTGGCACGAACTGATGACCGCCACGGACGAAGAATAATCGTTCGTTAGCCCTGGTTCGATAGCGGTCCTCGCGGGCCGCAGTCCTAAAAAGTACAACAATACAAGTTAGGGAGTTATTCATGGCTCAGGTTCAACAACGCGGCGTGGAGGATATCCAGCCGGGTTCCCCAGTCGGCACCAAGCGAGTGCCGGTGGGCTCACCGATATACAACGATGTGGTGACCTTTCTGTATGAGGAAGCCACGCTGCTCGACCAGATTCGCCTGCAGGAATGGGCCGAGCGCCTGGACACCGACCTGGTGTACACCGTGCCGTTGCGCCAAACCCGCCTGGCAGCAGAGTTGAGAACCACAATCGTGCGTAGCGTTCAGCACTACCACGATGACTACCGCTCGATCATGGGCCGCATTTTGCGGCTGTCTGGCAAAAGCGCCTGGGCGGAAGACCCACCCTCACGTACCCGTCGCTTGGTAACCAACGTGTTCGTCGAAGAAACCAACAAGCCGAATGAGTTTGTGGTGACCAGCTACCTGCTGCTGACCCGCAGCCGGTTCAAGGACCACCACGTCGACATCATCAGTGGCGAGCGGCGCGATGTGCTGCGCTTGGGTGAGGCGGGCTTCAAGCTGTCGCGGCGTGAAGTCATCCTCGATCAGGCGGTACTAGGAACCCCTAACTTGGCGGTGTTCTTGTAATAGCGGTATCACGCTCCGGGCATGGAACAGGCAGGGGTGAAAGCTTTGCCTGGCGTAGGTTGGGTTGAGCCACCGGCTTTGCCCAACCTACAAACCTCGTCGCCCTCGCGAACGCGGGGGCCTAGGTGTGGGGGGCTTCGGCTACTACGCCAATTGACACTCGCCGTGCTCGCGCAGCCACGCCTGATCCAGGGCGCACAACTTGGGCTGTTCATTGCTGAAATCCCAGGTTGAGCCTTTCATCCGCAGGGCTTGTTCGGCCCGCTCGGGTTGTTGGGTGTAGCAGTGGCCGGTGTTCATAGCGTGGATCTGCTCATCAAGGTTGTAGGCACGACCCATTGAGATGAGGGTGCAGCGCCGTAGCAATAGCGCTGCTTCTGCGACTTCTTCAGAAAGGTTATTGAGCGCCCAGCGCGCCATGCCTTCGCGCAGGTTTACGCCGGCATAGGGGGAGGGGCCTTCGATCCAAGTACCGTTTATTTCCCAGGTGAGGTCTTCATTGCCGTCGCGTACCAAAGTCGCGCGGGTACGCTGATTAACACGCTGGCCGACCTGGATATCATAACGACGCCGCTCAGTACCACGAGCAGCTGCAGCAATCGCCAGGCCGGCAAGGTCCAGAAGGTGGGTGCATTGATGACTGGCATCGGTCTGTCGGGTGACCGAATGGGCAACCCGATCCAACGGCATGCCCACCAGCTGCTGTAATTGACCGCAGGCTTGCGGGCACATGGAGTAGGGGAAGCGCAGCGCTTCACCGCCGATTTCGCTGACTATGCCGGCACGATGGCGAGCCCATACCCGGAAGTGATGGAAGTCGTCTTCCAATGCGGCGCGTACCTCGCCGCTGTGCTCGGCGTAGCTGGCAACAATGTCCACTCGGCGGCGAAATACAGTCATCCTCAATATCCTTGTTCTACTGCTGTTCAGGCTGACGAAATCAGTTATATTTGAACACTATAACCAATAATGTTCACTAAAAAATAAGAAAAGGAGTGGCTATGGCACTGCTAAACGAACAAGTCGCGCTGATCACTGGCGCAGGCGGCGGAATCGGTCGCGGCATTGCGTTGAACTTCGCCAAAGAAGGCGCCGCAGTCGTGGTTGCCGAACTGGATGCTGCCAGTGGTGAGGCAGTAGTCGCTGAACTGAAAGCGCTGGGTGGCAAAGCGGTATTCATCAAGACCGACGTGTGCAGCAAAGCGGATATCGAAGCGGCCGTACAACTGGCGGTGGATGAGTTTGGCGGCCTGGATATCCTGGTCAACAACGCGTTCGCACCCACGCCCAACGTACTCTTGGAAGAAAAAACCGACGCGATGCTGGAGCAAACCCTCAACTCCACAGTGTGGGCTGCCTGGTGGGCGATGAAGGCCGCATTGCCGCATATGAAAGCCCGCGGCGGCGGCAAGATCATCAACTTCTATTCCATCGATATCGAAATCGGCGCCTGGTTGCACGGCGACTACAACACGGCTAAATCAGCAATTGTCGGCCTTACCCGCAGCGCCGCCTCTGAATGGGGTCGGTTCAACATCCGCACCAACGCCATCGCACCTACTGCGATGGGCGCCACCTTCCACAAACTCGCCGCAGAAAACCCCGGCTTTGCCGACATGTCCGCCTCGATGCGCCCGCTGGGCCGCTGTGGTGAACCTGAAGCCGACATTGGCCCCGTAGTAGTATTCCTCGCCTCTGAAATGTCGCGCTTTATCACCGGCGAAACCATCCACGTCGATGGCGGCCTGCACCTCCCTGGGTACAACTCCCGCCCTAAAGGCGTTGCCGTACGCGAATACTGATTTTCGCCAGACACAAAAAAGCGCGGCCAGAGCCGCGCTTTTTTATTGTCGATTACTTGCTGAATTTTAATCCTTAGCCTTCGATTGCCTGGGTTAAGGCCCAGGCAATCGATACGATCATTTCTTAGAGACAACGATCGAAGTTGCTTCGAGATCCCACGTACCAGCCGTTTTGCCTTCATCACGCAGCTGATACTTCAACACCCTACCCTGGGGATTCTTCGGCAAGCTACTGCGAAACTCGATATAGCGCGGCAGAGCGTAGTAGGGCACTGAATCGGCGGCCCAATGGAACAACGCTTCCGGCTCCAGCGTTGCGCCCTCATGCAGTACCGCTGTCACCTTCACATCATCCTCGCCCTTATCCGACGGCACGGCATGTACCGCTACCTCGGCCAGTGCCGGGTGCACCGCAAAGGCCGCTTCCATCTCAAAGCTGGAGATGTTTTCGCCACGACGACGCAGGTAATCCTTTTTGCGGTCGACGAAGTAGAAAAAGCCGTCGTCGTCGAACTTGCCGATGTCGCCGCTGTGGAACCACATGTTGCGCATCAGCTTTTGCGTGTCCTCCGGGCGACGCCAGTAGCCCTGGAACATGATGTCTGGGCGTAGCGGGCGCACCACGATTTCACCCGGGCAGTTGGGGGGTACTTCCTGATCGAGGTCGTCGACGATGCGTACGTCAAAGTCCGGAATGCGTTTGCCAGACGAGCCTGGCGCAGCGTATTCACCGGCAGCCAGAGAGGTAATCACACAGGCCTCGGTTAAGCCATAGCCGTTACCACCCACCAACTTGGTGCCGAACCGTTCGCGCCATATTTTCTTGGTTTCCTCGGTGTACGGGTTTCCGCGGGCGGTATGAATCTGGCCGACGCAGCGCAGCATCGCGTCGTTGTCTGGCGCTTGGGCGAGAAGGCCGCCCATACCGCCAAGAATGGAGGCAATGGTGGCACCCGAGCGCTCCACTTCCTGCCAGAAGTTGGACACCGAAAAGCGCGGCAAAATGGCGGCGCGTGCGCCTACCAGAATGCTGGCGATGATCGACACACAGAGCGCATTCATATGGAACAACGGCAGCGGCGTGATGGTGACATCGTCGGCGCTCGCCGGACCTGCACGCAGTTGCAGGCGCGCCAGGTTACACATGAAGTTGTAGCTGATCATGCACCCCTTGGACGGGCCGGTGGTGCCTGAGGTGTAGATAAGGCAGGCAAGGTCGGAAGGCTGCGGCTTCGTGGCCAGTGGTGTCGCGTCATGGCCACGAAACTCATCCAGTGGCGCGATGCGAATCTGGCAGTCCGGTACGGTTTCGAGTGTGCCGCGGTGAAGAATGTGGTGCACGTCATGTAGCTGTTCAGCTAAGGGCGTGATGCGCTGCAGATAGGCCGCCTCGCAAATCACCACCGAGGTGCCGGTATCGGCGATTTGGTGGCGAAGAAATTCGCCCTTGAGTGCGGTATTGATCGGTACACTCACCGCACAGAGCTTGTTGATGGCCAGCCAGGTGGTGACAGCATCGATGTTGTTATCCAGCATCGTCAGCACGGTTTCACCGGCCTTAACGCCCAAGGTAGCAAGTGCGTTGGCCATCTTGGTAGATAGTGAGTCAACCTGAGCATATGTGTATAACTCACCGCTGAAATCCAGCAGTATCTTGTCTGGATGCCGCGCCACCGCCCGATCTAGTGCTTCTATGACAGTGTCTCGTTCTCCCACTGCCCAAGTCTCTGGATTTCCAGTACTGCCCATGAGTTTTCTCCGTTTAGGCAGCTTCAGTGACTGATCTGCCTGATTTTATTTTGATGAGAGAACCGGATTCTAAATACAAACTCTGGAAATGTCTTTAGCAATAAGTTGAACACATAGTGTTATTTATGCACAGCTCCTGTGCTAATGTTGCTTATCTTTACACTCAACGAGCCCGCCAGTCCATGCCAAAACGCGCATCCCAGAAAGCAGAAACGCCTACGTCAGCCCCCAAAACAAAAAAAACCGCTGTGTCAGATGCTTCTCTGCGCGCGGTTAAGCCGGTGGCGCGATACACCGGCATCAATGCAGCGGCGGGCACCAAGGTCAAACCGAACCGACGTTCGGAAGAGACCATCGCCAATATTCTGAAGGCCACTGAAGAAGTGGTGCTGATGTCTGGTGCGGATCGCATTTCCATCCTTGATGTGTGCAAGGTGGCCAGTGTTTCACGCGGTACGTTTTACCGTTACTTCTCCTCACAAGAAGACCTGTTGGATACTTTTTCGCGGCATAAGCGCGAGAGTTTCCACAGTTCGTTGTCGCAGGGGTTGAGCCATATCAGTGACCCGGAAGCACGCCTCAACGCCCTGTTTGCCTACCTCGACAACTACCTGGAACAAAGCCGCGCGCGGCGTTTGTTGGTGGTCGCTCCGGATTACGCTCTGGGTTTCTTTCGGCGGATTTTCCATGATTCGATCGTACGTTTTCAGGATGGCCTGGGCATTGTTTTCGACGATTGGGACGAAGGCCTCGGCGTGCGCCTGGACCGCGAGCTGATCTGCGAAATGATCATTCGCTACGTGTTGAGTGAAATCCTGGTGCCCGAAGCGGCCGGGCGTCGCTTGTTCCCTGTGCGGGTGAAAAAACTGCTGGGCGCGTTGATTATGGGTTCCACCTCGCGCACTCGCCGTTAACCCCCGAACTTCCCCTTCGCTGTACGCAAAGCCCCCGAAATTCGGGGCTTCGCGTTTCTGGGTATTGGGTTTTGGCCCGCCCGCCGTTTGACTTTTTTCCTGCCTGGTTCTGTTTTCTGCACGCAGAGCACAGTTGTCGACACAGCTCGATGGCTCTGGCGCGGGCTTTTCCGCGCCGAATAAAAATAATATGAACAGTTTTTTGATTTCTGCTCAGATTAAATTTAAGCTCTGGCCTTAGCAGCGAGCCCTACGGCTTTCCCTTTTCGTGGCAGCTTGACCCTGACCACGCAAAGGCACCGCGCTAACAACCAACAAAAAAGTGCCAACTTCGAGGTACCTAGACATGCTTATCGATCTCCACGCTCACGCTCCCCACCCGGGCTACTACAACCAGCACCCACACTGGGGGCCGTTCTTCGAGCAACACGCCGACGGCGATATCAAGCTGCGTGTAGGTGATTGGATTCTTGGCCTCGGGTCGCCAGAGCGTAAGGCTGCCGTACGGTCCGGTAATGGCCCCAAGCTTGAGGAATACTTCGCCCGTTGGGCTGATCCGAAAGTGCGCCTGGCCGGCATGGACGCAGCAGGGCAGAACCTGCAGGTGGTTTCCGTTCCATCGCATTGCTACATGTACTGGACTGAAGCTGAGTTCGCCGTACCGTTTGCCCGCACCGTTAACGAAACCCTGGCTGCATATTGCTCCGCCGCCCCTGATCGCCTCATGTTCTGGGCTCATGCGCCGCTGAACGCGCCAGAAGCAGCTGCCGCTGAATTGCGCCACGCCTGCACCGAGCTGGGTGCCAAAGGCCTGGTGGCTGGTGGCGCCAATTTCGGTGGCCTGGAATTTGACTCGCCGGAACTCGACGTGGTGTGGAAAACCCTCTGCGACCTGGACCTGCCGATGTTCATTCACGGCTACAACCAGTCGGTTACCTGGGGCAAAAACGCTAACGACGACCGCTACGAAACCACCGCCATCGTCGGCATGCAGTACGACGAAAGCCGCTGCTTCTGGAACCTGATCTGCGGTGGCGTGCTCGACCGTTTCCCCGACCTGAAGGTGTACATCACCCACGGCGGCGGCTATGTGCCATACCAGCTCGGTCGCCTAGCCAAGACCAACGAAAACCTGGACGTTAAATACAACAAAAAGCCGCTGCTCGATTACATGAAGAACTTCTACTTCGATGTCGAGCTGCATGAAGTACCGATGCGCCAAGCGCTGGTCGACATTATCGGTGCGGACCATGTGTTGTACGGCAGCAACTTCGGTGGCAGTGACGCGGTACGCCACGATCTGACCCACGGTTTGAAGTTGTCCGATGCCGACATGCGCAAGATTCGTTATGAAAACGCATGCCGCCTACTGCACCTGGACCCAGCCAAGTTGGGCAAGGTAGGTGCCTGATGAAGCTTGCGCGTTGTGAGTATTGTGCTACTGGTGCTTTTTGGGCTGTGGTTGATGTCGCTCAGGATCAAGTGACACCCATTTCTGGTGAGTTCAAAGACTGGGCGCCAGCAGTTGCGGCAGGTCGAGGGATCAGCTCGGTGCGTATCGCCGGGCAGTCGCTGCCACTGTCAAAAGTGCACCTGCTGCCGCCCATCGAGCCGGTTAACCGGGTAGTGGTCGCCGGTGCCAATTACGCCAAGCACCTGGTGGAGTTTGGCTTGAGTGCGCCGGCGCAGCCGGTGGCATTTCTCAAGGCCTATGGCGCGTTGATTGGCGCCCATGATCCGATCCGTTTTCCACCATTAACCGAGGAACTCGATCACGAAGTGGAGCTGGTGGCGGTCATCGGCACTGGCGAGATCGACGTGGAAAACCCGCTGGCCTGCGTACTTGGTTACACCGTCGGCAACGACGTCAGTGCCCGCGATCTGCAACGCAGCGGGCCGGCTGGTATTGGCATGGACTTGTTTGCAGCGAAAAGCCAGGACCAGACCACCGGGCTCGGCCCCTGGATTGTCACTAAAGATGAGTTTCCAGAAGGCTCCCCAAAGCTGCGCCTGACCCTGAAGGTAAACGGTGAGACACGTCAGGATGGTTCTACCGCCGAGATGACCTGGGACGTTGGTCAGTTGATCAGCTTCGTACAACAGCGTTCCAGCTTTGCCTGTGGCGACGTGCTTTTCACGGGCTCCCCAGCCGGTGTCGGAATGGGCACTGGCCTGTTCCTTAAAGAGGGCGACGTGGTCGAGGCCTGTGTCGAAGGCATTGGCACGTTGCGCAACGTGGTGAGCAAAAAGAACCGCGCCTAATCGAGAGCCAAACATGAACGCCAATAAACAAAAAGTAGTGGTCGTCGGTGCCGGCTTGATGGGTACCGGTATTGCACATGCGTTCGCCAGCTCCGGCTTCAGTACGCTGCTGGTGGACACCAACGCCGCTTCGTTGACCCAAGCCAAGGCCAGCATCGAGAAGATCCTTGCCGACGGCGTGCGCCTAGGCAAAATCAGCGAAGCCCACGCGCAGGAGTCGTTGGCCAACCTGGTGACCTGTGGCGACCTCAGTGAGGCAGCCAGCGGCGCCAATCTGTTGGTGGAAACCGTCTCCGAGCAATTGGCAGTGAAGAAAGCGGTGATTGGCCAAGCGGCACCGCTGCTGGCGGCCGACGCGATTATCGCCACCAACACGTCCGCGTTAAGCGTGACCGAAATTGCCGCATCGGTGGACTGTGCAGACCGCGTGGTCGGCATGCACTTCTTCAACCCCGTGCACAAAATGAAACTGGTGGAGCTGGTACGTGGTTTGGCCACCAGCGATGAAGTGGTCGCACGCACCCGCACCCTGTGCGAGCAGATCGGCAAGACCTCGATCGTCGTCAATGAATCGCCTGGCCTGACCACCAGCCGCATGTCTGCGCTGCTCGGCAACGAAGCGATGTGGATGCTGCAAGAAGGCACCGCTACCGCCGAAGACATCGACACAGCGTTGCGCTTGGGTTTCAACCACCCAATGGGGCCGCTGGAGCTGGGCGACCTGACCGGCTGGGATACGCGACTGTCGGTACTGCGTTACCTGCACCAGACTCTTGGCGAGAAATTTCGCCCCTGCCCGCTGATCATCAAAATGGTTGCCGCCGGGCGTCTTGGGCGTAAGACGGGGCAGGGAGTTTATCGCTACGAAGAGGGTAAACAAGTACCTGGCTCAGGGCTCAAGGCAAGTGCACTATGAAAGACATTGTCATCGTTGATGCGGTCCGCACGCCAATCGGCAAGTTCCGCGGAAGCCTTGCCGGCGTGCGCGCTGACCACCTCGGTGCATTGGTGATCAGCCGCTTGCTGGAGCGTGTGGATGTGTCACCCCTATTGATCGACGACGTGATCTTCGGTTGCGTGACGCAAATCGGCGAACAGTCGGCCAACATCGCCCGCACTGCATTGCTGGGTGCTGGCTGGCCGGTAACCATTCCGGGGCTGACCATCGACCGCAAGTGCGGTTCGGGGGAGGTCGCGGTGCACCTTGCCGCCGGCGCCATTGCTACAGGTGCCGCGGACATCGTGGTGGCCGGCGGTGCTGAAAACATGAGCCGCGTGCCTATGGGCAGCAACCGTGAGATTCATGGCGAAGCGTTCGGCTGGATGGCCGCAGACCGTTATGAACTGACCAGCCAAGGCGAGGCCGCCGAGCGTATTGCCGACAAATGGGCGCTCAGCCGCGATGCTCTGGATGACTTCGCCTTTGCCAGCCACCAACGTGCGGCAGCCGCCTCCGATGCTGGCTACTTCGATAATGAAATAGTCCCGGTACCGGTCGAGGAGTTGCGCGAAAAAGCGCTGACCGAGCCGGGCGCGATCTTGCGCAGCGACGAAACCATTCGCCGCGATACCTCGCGGGAAAAACTTTCGACGCTGAAAACCAGTTTTCGTCCGGAAACCGGGCGCATCACAGCGGGCAACTCGTCGCAGATCTCCGATGGCGCTGCGGCGTTGCTGATGATGAGCGCCGAGACGGCGAAAAAACTCGGCCTCAAGGCGCGGGCGCGTATTCGGGCCTTCACCACGGTTGGCTCCGACCCTACGCTGATGCTCACCGGACCAATTGCCGCCACCCATAAGGTGCTGGGCAAGGCGGGGCTGCGCATCAGCGACATAGACCTGTTTGAAGTCAACGAAGCCTTCGCCTCGGTGCCACTGGCCTGGATGCTGGAGACAGGTGCGCCACACAGCAAGCTGAACGTCAATGGCGGTGCGATTGCCCTCGGCCACCCGTTGGGTGCCAGCGGCGCGCGGTTGATGACCACTTTGCTTAACGAGCTGGAGCGCCGAGGTGGTCGTTTCGGTCTGCAAGCCATCTGCTGCGCAGGCGGCATGGGCACGGCGACCATTATCGAGCGGCTCGATTAAGGTGCCGCGCCTCCCGTTGGTGCCGTTGGGCGC
Source organism: Pseudomonas sp. KH_027 (assembly GCF_057838565.1). Taxonomy (NCBI): domain Bacteria; kingdom Pseudomonadati; phylum Pseudomonadota; class Gammaproteobacteria; order Pseudomonadales; family Pseudomonadaceae; genus Pseudomonas; species Pseudomonas sp. KH_027. The sequence goes on along the minus strand of NZ_CM174470.1, from coordinate 2,309,927 downwards.
CATGCCGGCCGCGTTGCAGGACGCGGTCGAGCGTGGTCAGCGCAGCCGCATGCTCAGTTCCACAACGCCGGTGCAGGTTTGGGCTCACCGGCCCCAGGTGGCGCTGGCCTGGCTGGCGCTGATGGAAAGTTTGCACAGCGACAGCCTCCTGGATGAACGTCTGCGGGAGTTAGTGCGGCTGAAGATTGCCAGCATCACCACCTGCCAGGCCTGCCAACTGGCGCGCAAGTCCGACTCCGTCACCGAACAAGACATTGCCTGCATGGCCACCGACAGCGAGCACTTCACCCTTGCCGAACAGGCTGCCCTGCGTTATGCCGAGTTGTTCGCCAGCGATTACCTGGCCATCGACGACGAGCATTTCACCCAGCTCAGCGATTTTTTCTCCACCGCCCAGATGGCAGAACTTGGCCTGTATTGCGCGCTAATGCTGGCTGGCGGGCGCATGACGCTAGTGCAACAGGCTTACTGATGAGTCTAGCGGCGCAAATAGTTAATCAAATTGTGTAAAAGCGTCCAATAAAATGCTAATCAGGCCTACTATTGGCCGAAGCCTATGGCTTTGCTCTCGGCAAGGTCAAAAGATAATGACAATAACCGCGGAGACGATCATGTCCACAACGGCACAGAGCGACCTGGCTAAGGCATTTACCGACGTAGCTAGCAATTATAGTGGTACCAGCGATATAGACCTGCACGCGACCTACCGCGATATGCGCGCCAACTCGCCCGTGCTGCAAGACAACTTCATGACCCGTCTGGGCGTACCGTCTATTGCTGGGTTGGATGCTAACCGGCCGACCTTCACCCTGTTCAAGTACGACGATGTGATGGCGGTGATGCGTGACGCCAATACCTTCACCAGTGGCTTTATTGCCGAAGGCCTGGGCGCATTTTTCGATGGCTTGATTCTCACGGCGATGGACGGTGACGCACACAAGAACATCCGCAATCTGCTGCAACCGGTATTTATGCCGGAGACAGTAAACCGCTGGAAAGAAACCAAGATCGACCGGGTAATTCGCGAGGAGTACCTCAAGCCTATGGTGCCGAGCAAGGGCGCCGACTTGATGGATTTCGCCCTGTATTTCCCTATCCGCGTGATCTATTCGTTGATCGGTTTTCCCGAAGACCGCCCTGAGCAAATCGAACAATACGCGGCCTGGGCGCTGGCGATTCTCGCTGGTCCACAGATAGACCCGGAGAAAGCCGCTGCTGCCCGTGGCGCAGCCATGCAAGCGGCGCAGGCGCTGTATGACGTGGTTAAGGTGGTGGTGGCCGAACGACGCGCGGAAGGAGCCTCGGGCGACGATTTGATCAGTCGCCTGATTCGCGCGGAGTACCAGGGCCGCTCTCTAGACGACCATGAAGTGGCGACCTTTGTGCGCTCGTTATTGCCGGCCGCCAGTGAAACCACCACCCGTACCTTCGGCACCCTGATGTCGTTGTTGCTGCAAAACCCGGACGTGCTGGAGCGGGTGCGCAATGACCGTAGCCTGGTGAACAAGGCCATCGATGAAGCGGTGCGCTTCGAGCCGGTGGCCACCTTCAAGGTGCGCCAGGCCGCCAAAGACCTGGAGATTCGCGGTGTGCAAATTCCCAAAGGGGCGATGGTGCAGTGCATCGTCACCTCAGCCAACCGTGACGAAGATGCCTTCGAGAATGCCGACAAGTTCGACATCGACCGCAAGTCAAAACCCTCGTTTGGCTTCGGCTTTGGCCCACATATGTGCATAGGCCAGTTCGTCGCCAAAACCGAGATCAATTGCGCGCTAAACGCGATCCTCGACTTGATGCCGAACATCCGCCTCGATCCGAGTAAACCAGGACCACAGATCGTCGGTGCGCAGCTGCGCGGGCCGCATTATCTGCATGTGTTGTGGGACTGATGGTACCTGCTAAATAGTCTCGGAGCCCGCTGTGATAAGGGTTTGTGCTTATCGCGGCTGAAGCCGCTCCTACGGGCATAGTGTTGCTCACATGAATTAATATGAACACAATCAAAATATGTGTTTAATTAGTGCTCGATGTGCACTATGATTCAGGCACAACTACAAGCCCGAATGCGAAGGGGAAAACAATGAAAGTTGAAGATCTGATTCTCGTCAGCGTCGATGACCATGCGATCGAGCCGCCAAACGCCTTTGCTCGCCACATGCCAGCCCGCTTCAAAGGGCGTGAGCCTCATGTGGTTAAAAAAGGCGACCGCGATGTGTGGGTGTTCGAAGAGCAAGCCACCGGCTACATGGGTCTGAACTCGGTAGTCGGCCGCCCGAAAGAGGAATACGGCATGGAGCCTTTGGGCTACGAGCAAATGCGCCGTGGCACCTGGAACATCGCCGATCGCGTCGACGACATGAACGCCAATGGCGTACTTGGCTCATTGTGCTTCCCAACCTTTCCGGGCTTTGCCGGCCAACGCTTCCAGGTCCACGCTGACCGCGAAGTATCGATGGCGGCGATCCAGGCCTACAACGACTGGCACTTGCATGACTGGTGCAACGCTGCGCCGGGCCGCTTTATTCCGCTGATGATCGTGCCGTGGTGGGACATGAAGGCCGCTGCTGCCGAAGTAGAGCGTCTGGCCAAGCAGGGCGTGCATGCGCTGTCGCTGTCGGATAACCCGGCTATTCACGGTTACCCATCGATCCATAGCGATTACTGGGACCCGCTCTGGAAGGCCTGCAGCGATAACAAGGTCGTGATCTGCTGCCATATCGGCACTGGCGTAAAAGCCAACCATGCCTCGGATATGTCGCCAATCGACGCCTGGATTACCTCCATGCCGATTTCCATTGCTAACTCGGCGGCGGATTGGATCTGGGCACCAATGTGGAAGAAATTCCCGGACCTGCGCATGGCGCTGTCTGAAGGCGGTATCGGCTGGATTCCTTACCTGCTGGAGCGTGCGGACTTCACCCACCGCCACCACAACGCGTGGACCAACTCCAACTTCGGCGGAAAGATGCCGAGCGACATCTTCAACAAGCACTTCATCACCTGCTTCATCGAAGACAAGTTCGGCCTTCAGAACCTGAAGTACCTGAACACCGAAATGGTCACCTGGGAAAGCGATTACCCACACTCCGACTGCACCTGGCCGAACTCGCCAGAAACAGCCTGGGAAGGGTTGCAGCACCTGCCTAAAGAGATGATTGACAAGGTCACTCACTTGAACGCCATGCGTGAGTTCTCCTTCGACCCGTTCTCCATTCACGGCCGGGAAAACTGCACCGTTGGCGCGCTGCGGGCGCAAGCGACTCACGTTAGTACTGAACCCGCGCTGGGCTTGGGTGGCGCCGACCACGGTCGCCATGACGACAAGCCAGTCACCTCCGGCGATATCAACGCGATGTTCGCCCAAGCTGACGCGCAAACCGCGTTGTAAGTTGCTGCGGCTCCCCAGTCGCCGGACATCGGCGGCCGGGGAGCGGCTGCGGTTCTGTGGTCGCCTCGTTCGAGGCGATTGCGCCTGTGTTCAGCGTTAGAGAGCGCATATGGCCATCAGTCAATTTACCTACAGCAGTATTCCTCCCGAGGCTGAAGCGCTTCGCGCGGAAGTACGGGCGTTTATCCAGGACAGCCTGGTGGATTACCCAGCGACCTTGCGTGCGCAATCCTGGATGGGCTTTGACGCTGCGTTCAGCAAGAAGCTTGGCGCCAAAGGTTGGGTCGGCATGGCCTTGCCCATAGCCTACGGTGGCGCGGCAGCGGGGCCATTTGCCCGTTACGTGATTATCGAAGAATTGTTGGCCGCCGGTGCGCCGGTGTCCGCGCACTGGATCGCCGACCGACAGAGCGGGCCTTTGATCAATCGCTTTGGTACCGAGGAACAGAAGCAGCATTACTTGCCGGCGATTTGCCGAGGTGAAAGCTACTTCTGCATCGGCATGAGCGAGCCCAATTCCGGCTCTGATCTGGCCTCGATCAAAAGCAATGCGGTGCTCGACGGTGACAGCTGGGTGCTCAACGGGCAGAAAGTCTGGACCACCAATGCGCACCACTCGAACTACATGATTGCCCTGGTACGGACTGGCGAAAAACAAGCCGCGCGCCACGAGGGCATGTCGCAATTCATCGTCGACTTGAGCCTTCCGGGCATCACCATTCGGCCGATTCGCGACCTAGCCGGCGGCGAACACTTCAACGAAGTGTTTTTCGACAATGTGCGCCTGCCCGCCGACGCGCTGATTGGCAGCGAAGGCAAGGGCTGGGACCAGGTAACCGCCGAGTTGGCCTTTGAACGTAGCGGCCCGGAGCGTTTCCTCAGTTGCATGGCCTTGTTGAAAACCCTGATCGACGCCATCGGCAAAACCCCCAATGCCTTGCAAGCCCGCGAGATTGGGCGGCTGTCAGCCAAGCTGCTGACCCTGCGCAATATGTCCTTGTCGGTAACCGCACAGCTTGCCGCTGGCGAACACCCGGCCTGGGCTGCGTCGTGCGTGAAGGATTTTGGCAATGTGTTTGAGCAGGAAATTCCTGAAGTTGCCCAGCTGTTGCTGGAAGCCGAACCACGCCAAGACGGCGGCAGCGAGCATGCGCGCGTGCTGGCCTATCTGACGCAAATGGCGCCATCATTCTCACTGCGCGGGGGCACTCGCGAAATTCTGCGCGGCATCATTGCCCGTGGTTTGGGGTTGCGATAATGCGCGAACTATTTGAAGCAACGATTGAACGTCTATTTGCCGACCTGGCCACCCCAACTTATGTGCTCGGTTGTGAAGGCGGCGAATGGCCGGCCGAACTCTGGGCCGCCATCGATGACTCTGGCTTTACCTTTGCCGGTGTAAGCGAAGCCCTGGGTGGCGCCGAAGCCAGTTGGGCGGATATGTATTGCATGGTTCGCGCCGCCGGGCGCTTTTCCGTGCCGGCGCCACTGGGCGAAGCGCTGTTGGCCAATTGGTTACTGAGCAAGGCCGGCCTGGAGGGCAGGGCGGGAACACTGAGCATGGCTGCCAATACGGTGTTGGTCCTGGATGGCGATCGCATCAGCGGCATTGCTCACGCCGTACCATGGGGCCGTAACGTGGACGCGTTTGTAGCGATAGCTACCACGTTAACTGGTGCCCCAAGCGTGGTGCTGTTGCAGCGCAGCGCCGCCCGCGAACTTACCCTCAGCCTTAACGTAGCTGGCGAGCCTCGCGATGACCTGAGCTTTACCGATGCCCTGGTAGTGGCGCACGCACCGCTACCAGCAGGGCTTGATACCGATGTGCTGGAACTGGGTGGGGCGATGCTACGCGCGGCACAAGCCGCCGGTGCGCTGCACGCGTTGCTGGACATGACTGCCGGTTACGCCCGTGACCGTCACCAGTTTGGCAAAGCCATCGGCTCGTTCCAGGCCATCCAGCAGCAGCTCGCCGTGTTCGCAGAGCAGGCTGCTGCGGCAGGTATCGCCGCTGAGGCAGCCTTTGCCGAGTCCAGTAATGGCCTCGCAGCATTGACTATCGCCGCCGCAAAAATTAGTACCAGTGAAGCCGCTAGCGTTGGCGCCGGCATCGCCCATTCGGTGCACGGTGCCATCGGCTTTACCGAGGAATATCCGCTGCATTTGCTCACCCGTCGACTGTGGGCGTGGCGCAGCGAATTCGGTTCGGCCGGCCTGTGGAGCCAGCGCCTGGGTGAGCAGATTTGCCAGGGTGGCAGCGACGCTTATTGGCCGTTGCTCACCAGCCATGGCCAACAACCCTTAACCTGCCTTGCGAGTAATCCGGCATGAGCCCGTTTCTTCAGATTGAGCGCGACGACGGCATCGTCACTGTGCGCATGAACCACCCTGACACCCGGAACGCGTTGACTACACCCGAGCAAATTCAGGAGTTCGTCGACCTTTGCGCCGAGCTGCGTCGCGACCGTTCCGCTCGGGTGATGGTGCTCACCGGCAATGGCAGCGCGTTTTGCGCCGGCGGCAACGTTAAGGATATGCACGAACGTGGCGGTATTTTTGCTGGCTCGCCTTATGAGCTGCGCAATACCTATCGCGATGGCATTCAGCGCATCCCCTTGGCGATTTACGAGCTGGATATTCCAGTGATCGCCGCGGTAAACGGCCCGGCGATTGGCGCTGGCCTGGACTTGGCCTGTATGTGCGACATCCGCCTGGCATCCACCACGGCGGTATTTGCTGAGAGTTTTGTACGTCTGGGCATCGTCCCAGGTGACGGCGGCGCCTGGTTGCTACCACGCATTATCGGCATTCCGAAGGCAAGCCTGATGTCCTTCACCGGCGACACCATCAACGCTACCAAAGCCTTGGAATGGGGCCTGGTGGAGCAGGTGTGTACGCACCAGACGTTAATGGCCGAAGCGCATTCGCTGGCCGAGCGCATCGCCAGCAATCCAGGGCATTCGCTGCGCCTGTGCAAACGCCTGCTGCGCGAAGGCCAGCACATGCGCCTGGACTCGTTGCTGGAGTTGTCGGCGGCCTATCAGTCGTTGGCGCACCACACCCAGGACCATCACGAAGCGGTATCCGCCTTTGTCGAAAAACGTAAGCCTGACTACCTCGACCGTTAATGGCGTAGCGGCAGCCCCGATCAAATTTTGGAGTATTGAAGATGCGTGGCGTTTTCCGTGAAGACCACAGTATGTTCCGCGAGCAGGCGCGTCGGTTTGTCGACCGCGAGATCGTGCCTTATCTGCATGAGTGGGAAAAAAATGGCATCGTTCCCAAGGAAATCTGGCTAAAAGCAGGGGAGACCGGCCTGCTGTGCTCCACTGTACCGGAGGAATACGGCGGCCCTGGCGGCGACTTCGGCCACTCGGCGGTGATGATTGAAGAGCTGGCGCGCGCCAATGCCACCGCGGTCGGCTTCACCACCCACTCGGAAATCGTCGCGCCCTACATCGTCGCCTACGGCAGCGAGGAGCAGAAACAGCGGTGGCTGCCACGCATGGTCAGCGGTGAGCTGATTGGCGTGATTGCCATGAGCGAACCCGGTATTGGCAGCGACCTGCGATCCATGCGCACCTTGGCGCGTGTGGATGGCGATGACTACATCGTTTCTGGGCAGAAAACTTTCATCACCAACGGCGGCAACGCTGGCCTTATGGTCACTGCCACCAAGCTCGATCTGGCGGCGAAAGAACTCACCCTGATCTGCATTGAAGAAGACCGCCAAGGCTTCTCCAAGGGGCGCTTGCTGGAAAAGATCGGCCTCAAGGGCCAGGACACCGCCGAGTTGTTTTTCGACGACGTGCGAGTGCCTGCTAGCAACCGCTTGGGCGAAGAGGGGCAGGGCTTCAAATACCTGACGCACCAGCTGGCCTGGGAGCGTTTGATCATCGCCATTCGTGCCGCGCAGTCGATAGAGACGCTGCTGGAAGAAACCATCAACTACACCCGTGAACGCAAAGTGTTTGGCAAGCCGGTGTTGGATTTCCAAAACACCCGCTTCAAGCTCGCCGAAGCCAAAGCGCAGTTCACCATGCTGCGGGTGTTTGTCGACGACTGCCTGGCAAAGGTCATGCGCGGCGAGCTGGCTCCAGATGTTGCAGCTATGGCGAAGCTGTTGGGCTCGGAAATGCAGGGCAAGCTGCTGGATGAATTTCTGCAACTGCACGGTGGCTACGGGTTTATGAGCGAGTACAAGATCAGCCGGGCCTGGGTGGATGCGCGGGTTGCACGAATCTACGGCGGCACCTCGGAAATCATGAAAGAAATCATCGGCCGAACCCTGTAGGCAAGCCTGGAGCAGAGCAGGGTAGTGACACCAGAAAGACCACCAGAGGAATAACAACAATGAGCCTTTATCGAGCTTTCGCTGTTCTCTACCTGTGCTTTATCTCCCTTGCTATCTTCGCCCAGAATGCACCGAGCAGCGCACCGCCGGATACCTACAGTGCCGACACTCAGCGGGCCAAGGCCTTGCTGGAAAAAGCCATCGCCGAGTACAAAGCCAAGGGCGATAGCGCCCTGGCCGAGTTCAGCCGCCAGGGCTCCTTTGTCGATGGTGAGCTGTATATCTACGTGGTCGACACCTCCGGCGTGATGCTGGCCAGCGGCGGGCCGTCGGTTTCACTGGTTGGCAAACAGGTGGTCAGCGTCTTAGACGACGACCTGAAAACCGCCTTCCAACAAGCCATCTCCCAACCAGAAGATGGCACTGTGCACAGCGCTGAATATCGTTGGTGGAACTGGCAGCACGCCAAGGTCGAACGCAAACGCGTGTTCTATCAGCGTGTAGGGGACCGAGTTATTTCTGTCGGTTACTACATGCCACGCTCCAGCCCCGAGCAAGCAAAGCAGCTGTTGCAGCAGGTTGCGGAGCAGGTTCGCGCTGATGCGAAAACCACTTTCGTGCGCATCAACAAACACGATAAAAAACTCAACCAGGATGACCTCTACGCCTTTGTAGTGGATATGAAGACCAAGCGGTTTGTCGCTCATGGCTTTCTACCGCGGCTGATTGGTACCGACTTCAAGGCACTGCGCTCAACCGATGGCAAACCCATTGGCGAAGAAATCCTCAAGCTGATGGACGCTGGTGAAACAGGGGAGATCGACTATCTGTGGCGCAACCCTATTACCGGGCAGAACGAGTACAAAAAGACCTTTCTGCAGCGGGTAAATGGTTATGCCGTAGCGGTGGGTTGCTACACCAATCTGTAGCTGAACAAGGAGCGTAGACATGACTGATTTGGTACTGCTGCATGGCGGTCAGCATGGTTCGTGGTGCTGGGCGCCGTTGCTGGAAGAGCTAAACCAGCAACCTGGCAGCTTCGAGCGGGTTATCACCTTGGACATGCCCGGCTGTGGCAAGAAACGCGGCCGGGATGTTTCGTCGCTAAAGCTAAGCGACGTGGTCAACGAACTTAACGACGACCTGCATCAGTTGGGCGTGAGCGACACCGTGTTGCTTGGGCATTCCATCGCCGGCGCGCTACTGCCGATGATGAAGGTTGCGGCACCGGGGCTGTATTCCCACCTGGTGTACCTGACGTGCGCGTTGCCCAATGAAGGGCAATCGATCCTGGAGCTGCTGGGCAACACGCTGCATGATGAAAGCCCGGAGCACGTGGGTTGGCCATTGGACCCCGCAACCTCAACCCCGCAAGCGCTCGCCGTGGCTATGTTCGGCCAAGACTTGAACGACGAAACGCTGAGCTGGTTGTTGAGTGAAGTGAACCAGGACTCAACGCCACCCTGTGTGGCGACAGAGTCAATCAGCCGTGCGGGTTACTCCGCAACGGGGCCAGTCACTTACATCATCACCTTGCGCGACAACATCTTGCCCGCCGGCTGGCAACGGCGTTTTGCCCAACGTGCGGGTGCCAGCGTAGTGATTGAAATCGACACCGCGCATGAGCCGTTCGTATCGCACCCGCAGCTGCTGGCGGATGTTGTACGAGGTATAGAGCGGCGTGATTGATGGGCAACATCAGCACGTTGAGCAGCAGTGATGCCAAGGCGGCCCGACCGCATTTGTTGATCCTGTCCATCATCGGTTTCAACTTTGTCTCCTACGTATGCAATGGCTTGCCCCTTGCGGTGCTGCCCGGCTACGTACTCAACGACCTTGGTTTGACCTCCGCTTTCGCCGGTGTGGTTATCAGTGTGCAATACCTAGCGACGCTACTTGGCCGCCCGCTGGCAGGCAGCGTCGCCGACCGTTTTGGAGCCAAATATTCGGTTGTGTGTGGCTTAAGCGGTTTGATACTGAGCGGCACGGTGACAGCGCTCGCCATTAGCCTGCACGCTTATCCGTGGCTCGCTATGCCGTTGTTACTGGTGGGGAGGGTGGTGCTGGGTACGTCCACCGCCATGGTTTCTACGCCTTGCTGCACCTGGGCCATCGGTTTATGTGGCACTCCGCGGACCGCACAGGTTATGTCGTGGAACGGCATAGCAGCTTATGGCGGCACAGCGGTCGGCGCACCACTGGGGGTTTTGCTGCGCAACTCGTTTGGTATCGCCAGTATTGGGCTTTGCACCGCGCTACTGGGTGTCATATTCCTGCTCGTCGCCCTGAGTAAACGCTCGGCACCGTTGGTAGCGGGCGTTCGACTGGCCTTTCATCGCGTACTGCTGTCGGTCATGCCCAATGGCGTTGTTCTGGCCTGCAGTTCAGTTGGCTATGGCGGGCTAACGGCATTCGTCGCGTTGTATTTCGACAGCCTCGGCTGGGACCACGCCGCCTATTGCCTGAGCGCATTCGGGGCAGGCTTCATCGTCGCCCGATTGGCGTCACCGGGTATCCTGAATCGATTTAGAGGATACAAGGTCGTTGCCGGCTGCCTGTTGGTACAGACCTCAGGCATGCTGCTGATATGGCTGGCGCCATCTCCAGCGTTGGTCATTGGCGGTGGCGCGTTGACTGGAGTCGGCGTGTCGTGGGTGTATCCGGGGCTTGGGGTAGAAACATTGGCAAACACTCCAGAGACCAACCGTAACTCGGCGCTCAGCGCGCTTTCGTTGTTCTTTGACGTTGCGGTTGGAATGGCTGGCCCATTGATGGGGCTCGTTGCTTCAGGACTTGGCTACGCCGAGGTATTTCTTAGTTCTGCGTTGATGTCGATGTGCGGGTTTCTACTGGTGCTCTGCCTTTGTTCGAGAACACGCTGCTCGTGGGAATAAGGTTGCTCACAGCGACGTAGCTAGGCCCGCTTCAACAGATGAATGCAACAAAGCTGGCCACTGCCTCGAACCCTGACGCTGGTGTGCTGATGAATTATGCGATATCAATGGATGCATACCACCCTCCCGGCCGCATCGGGCAAGGAAGTGCGGGGAGGGGCGGTACTTAGTTCTATTCTCTGCCATTGCCAAAAGCAGCGAAATCGGCCCATCCCGTAGCCCAAGGATTCGCTCTCCACCTCTGTGTGGGCATTGAGCCTCAGCCGCCTGAAACCTATAGGCGTGCACTACCACTAGCCTTACGTGCGAGATAACTCCAGGGCCTTTTTCCTTATGAGCGAGCGCTACTATGTAGGGCAGGTGGACCCCAAGGCTTGCAGGCGACTAGGAGGGGTAGTGCGGGGGGAGTTAGCAAAAGCCCTGCTCAAGGCGGGGCTCATTGTTCTTTCAACCACTGGGTTGGGAATCAGCAGAGCGGCTTCTGCATGAGGTGCCGTCTTTAGCTGTCTGCCAGCTGTGGGCGCAAGCTCCATGAGCTATGGAAGCAAAAGCCCCATCGCCAGTACAAAGAAGAGCTTCTTCATAGCCATCAACCGAGTATCTTGGCAGCGCCATATGATCCTCTTTCTAGAATTCGACGGCGTGCTCCACCCTGATGAGGTGTATCTAACAAAGACTGGACCAGAACTACGCGTTTCTGGTGAGCTTTTCATGTGGTCACCGTTACTGACAGAGGTATTGGCCGATCTGCCTGAAGTGCGGATCGTGCTGAGCACCAGTTGGGCGCGAGTACTCGGATTCAATCGCGCACGGAGGTAGTACCTACCGGATTCCCTGCGATCGCGAGTGATCGGAGCAACCTGGCATAGCTCCATGGGCAAGGGCTGGGTAGATCAGATTTGGTGGGACAGGGTTTCGCGGTATGCCCAAATTCGCAGGTATGTCGAGCGTGCGACCCTTCGTGAGTGGCTAGCGGTCGATGACGATGCGCAAGGCTGGGACCAGTCAGACCAAGATCGACTCGTCCTAACCCATAGCGACCTCGGTCTCTCAGACCCTAAAGTTTTGGCCGAGCTTCGGGCGAAGCTCAAGCAATGACGATCGCCTATTGGTACAAGCACTCGGTTCCGAGCATAAGTACCATCATTTTCCATTCCTGGATTTCGCCAAATTTTTGCTGATGTAAAGCTTAGAGAACGCATTAGCGAATGCCGGTAGCTGAGCAGCTCAAGCAGAGTCTAACTAACGTTTGGGCATGCGCTGCATCCGAAGGAATCCAATTTTTAGTTAGCGAAATCTCCAAGGGTTAGTTTTGCGGCCTTCTGACAACATCACAGGCCTGCTAGTACTAAAAATTGAAATTAGGTGCGAAAGGGCCTTTTTCAATTTTCACTTACCAGTTTTGACGAAGAATTACTTCAGAGCGCTGCCAGCTATCTGGAACAACACCCGCCGATTCGCAACCTGGATGATCTACGAGAGCACAGCTTCGTCAGCTATATCGATGATTTGCTGTACAGCAAGGAGCTTCTCTATCTTGATGAGATCGGCAAGCCTCGTCATGTCGCATTATGCAGCACCAGTATTTTTGCGCAGCAGCAGGCAACCGCAGCCGGGGCTGGAATTGCCATCCTTCCGTCATTTTCTGCCGATGCGGATCCACGCCTAAAGCGGGTACTGGGCGAGCATATCGAGTTCACCCGGACGTTCTGGATGTTGATGCCGGTCGAACTGAAGGACATTGCCCGAATGAAGGCCACCTGGAGTTTCTTGCGTGAAATGGCGGAAGCGAACCAGGGGCTGCTGATGGGGCGTCAATTGGAGTAAGTTTAGGAGCTGCCCGGCACACGGTGTCATGCACTTCGCTTATTACCCACTATTGCTCGGATTTTGGTATCGCTGGGGGGACTCCTCAGTGCCAGATCGAGTGAGCCTCCCAATCGCGGAACTGCTCCGCGGGGATCGGCCGGCTGATGGTGTAGCCCTGGGCAATGTCGCAACCGAGCTGCTCAAGCTGGGTCAAGGTGGCGAGATCCTCGACCCCTTCGGCGACTACCCTGAGATCCAGGTTGTGCGCGAGCTCGATGATGGAGCGCACGATCTTCGTCGAACTATGGTCGCTGGTCATGCGGGTGACGAAGGATTGGTCGATCTTCAGCGCGTCCATTGGCAACTGCTGCAGGTAGGCCAAGGATGAGTAACCGGTGCCGAAGTCGTCGATGGCGAGTTGGGCGTCGAGGTTCTTCAGTCGCACGAGCGTCTCCATCGAGGTCACCGGGTCTTCCATCAGGGCGCTTTCGGTCAGCTCGAACTCGATCCAGTCCGATTGTGCGCCCCAGGTGGCGAAGGCGCCGCTAATGTGTTCGAGCAGTTTAGGATCGCGCAGGTCTCGCGCCGAGAGGTTGACCGACACTGGTCGCTCGATGCCCTCTTCGTGCCAAGCGTAGCGCTGCCCCAGCGCAGCGTCCAGCACCCAGTAAGTGAGGGGGGTGATCAGCCCGGTGCTCTCGGCAAGCTTGATGAATTGGTCGGGGGCGAGCAGGCCGTGCTGGGGATGCTGCCAACGTACCAGCGCTTCCGAGCCGCAGACCTTGTTGGTGGCGATCTGTAGCTTCGGCTGGTAATGCAGCAAGAGCTCGTTGTGCTCGATCGCCCGCCGCAGGTCGCCCATCAGCGCCATGCGCTGGGCGCATTCCAGATCGAGGCCGCCCTTGAACAGCGCATAGCCGGTGCTGGAACGCTTGGCCTGCTCAAGGGCGATACTGGCCCGGCGGATCAACGCCTCGGGATCGGTGCCGTGACCAGGGTAGAGGGCGATCCCGATGCTCGCCCGGGCATCGAGGAATAGCCCGGAAAGTTCGATCGGATCATACAGCGCCACCAGGATCCGCTGCGCCAACTGTGACGCCTGTTCGGCGCCGCCACTGGGCATCAAAACTGCGAACTCGCACTCGCCGACCCGTGCCGCCTGATTCGTCGCGCCCACCGTTTGCACCAGCCGTTCGGCGATTTTCTGCTGAAGCCGGTCGGCTTCGTGGTAACCGAGGATTTCATTGATCTCCCGGCTGCGCCCGACTTCCATCTGCAGCAGGCCGAGTGGTCGCCGCTCCTGTCTGGCGGTGGCTATCGCTTCCTCCAGCAGTTCGCGCAGGCGGACCCGGTTCGGCAGCCCGGTAAGGGTGTCGGAGTAGGCCATGCGCTTGACGGTCTGTTCCGCTATCGCGGCCCTGGCACGAGTGCGCAGGGTGCTGATGCCGAAGCCCAGGTCGTTGGCCGTAGCGACCAAGAGTTCGACTTCCTTGGCGTCAAAGGCCTCGGCTTGCGCCGCCATGATGGTCAGCATGCCGATCGGCTCGGCTTCGACGTGCAGCGGCAACAGTATGGCCGAGGCGAAGCCGCGCTCGCGAGCTTCCTCGCGTAGCGGGGCCTCGGGGTCGTTGAGGATGTCGCGCATCACCACCGCTTGACCGCTCTCGAGCGACGCGTCGATCTTGCGAATAAAGGCCATCCCGTCCGCACTGGATTCCCAGGCGAATCCGAGTGCGAGGAAGCCTTCGTCGAACCCCTCGTGGGCCACCGGGTGATAGGGCGGAACCTGCTGATCCTCGCGGTAGCTGACCGAGGCCAGGCGGTAGCCACAATCCTCCACCAGCACCCGGCAAACCTCCTTGAGCAGGGCCATCTCGTCCGTGGCATGAATCAGCGCATGGTTGACCGCCACCCGTGTTGACAGGACCCGGTTCAGTCCCTGTATCTCCTGCTCCGCCTGCCTACGTCTGGCCTTGGTTCGCAGGGCTTGGATGCCGAACGCCAGATCTTCGGCAGCCTCCGTGAGTAGTTCCATCTCCTTTACGCCAAATGCATCGGGCTCCGGGGCGCCAATGCCGATGGCGCCGAAGATCTCGCCTTCGACCCGCAGCGGTAGTGACAGCACCGAGGCAATCCCGTGCTCGATCGCCCCCTCGCGCCAGGGCATCGTGTTTGGGTCGGTCTGGATATTGCGAGTAATGCTTGGATTGCCGGTGCGGATTGCAGTACCAGTGGGGCCACGACCGCGCTCGGCATCTGCCCAGGTCAGGTTGAGGGAGTCCACATAGGCTTGTTCGAGCCCCGCATGGGCCACGGGCGTGACGGTCTTTGTCTCGTCGTGCTCTGCGCGGCCGACCCAGGCGAGGCGGTAACCGGCTTCTTCGACCACCACCCGGCAGATCTCTTGAAGCAACTCGCATTCCTCCTCGGCACGCAGCAGCGCGCGGTTGCTTCCGCTCAGAGTCCGTAGCGCCCGGTTGAGGTACTCCAACTCTTCACTGGTGGCACATTGCATTGGCATGGATCGCCTCTTGCTCGGGTACGACTCGCTTTGAGTATAGAACTGGTGGTATTTCGAGATGAGCGGGGCTACCCAATGGTCGCACTTTTTTTGCTTGCCAAGCCAGAGGAGTCCAAAGACGACGCGTAAAGGATGACGTTTACAGAGCGAGCCAAGCCCGGTACAGGCCAGAACTCAGCTTACGCAGAATTAAAGACTTGTGACTTTGATTGTTGGGCGGTCCATCCCTGCATCGGAGGAAATTCCGGCGTAGTCACCATTCCCAAGATAGGTAGGATCGAGAAGGAGCATCGCGTCTGCGCTTCAGCTTTCGCAGGAACGATGGAGGATGACTTTTTAACATTTCTTTGTCGAGTAGATAGACGTCGCGGTCTGGGTGTCGACAGAGGAGGCGCGCGTCGATACCGGGCAAAGAGCGGCTACGTCATTGCCGACATGCGCTGAAATCGCGCTAAAGGGCATCGTGGATATCCCGAGTGCTGTGTGAAGACGGACAGCGTACTTAGCACTCAGTCTGCTGAACTCTGCTACGACTCGGCGATTGATGGTGTCTAGGGACGCAAGAAGTGGCCCCGAAAATTTGAACAGCGCTATTAAGGGACGTTTGCCGAAAATGAAGTCTAGTGCCTATCAACCGCGTACCCCAGGCTTCGCGGGCTACAGCAAAGTCCCGCATTTGCTTCGGGAACACACGGAAAGCAGTCAAAGTAGACCAGATAGTTCCAGCTTTGTTTCGTCGCAAGATTAGGCAGCACTGGATTGAGGTCAAGTTTGGCTATTTCTGCCATAAAGTAGCGCCTATCCAGTCGAGATAGGGGCCTGGTTGCAGCTGTCCTTTGCCTACACTGAAACCACATAAGCGTGAACTGATTTTTGATTTTTGATGCATGCTGGAAAAATCCGAGAATCACTTGTCAAAAAGTCATGGAATTAGTTCGGATAGCTGCAACTAAAGTTTCTCGAAAGTGCGACAAGCGATTTTTCAAAGAATTAGTTCTCGAAATTTTGATTTTTTAGTTATGAGCGCTACGGCTTACGGTGCTTATGAACATCCATGATATAGCACATGATTTAACATAATATACATTATGCGAAGCCTAGAGATCGCCCAATAGGTGCAACCAGTGCAGACCGGCCACCAGCTGGCCTAGCAGGAATGCCAGCGGAAACGCCCACCAGGGATTCATTGCAGCGTTCTCGGCAAGCGGCTGGAGTCTTCGACCACGGTAACGCGGGTTCCGGCAGAGCCCCCAGCCTGGGCAGATCGGGACTGCGTCTCCGACCCGCCCAGGCTGGTTACGGTTTTTTGATCGACGCGGCCATACAAGTCGATGGGCCAAGCGCGGGCGACGTACGCGAGGCCCTGCTTCTCCAGCAGCAAGCCGTAATCCTTGCGGGTGACTTTCCAACCCAGGGCCTGCACTTCACTGAGCAACATTTTCTCTTTTTGGTGGTACGACTCATCGAGAAACTCGACATAACCGGACAATTCCTTACCCGGCTTCTCGCTCCACATATAGCCCATAGAGCGGAGCTGATGCACCTGGGCGAGCTTGTCCAGATAATCGATAGCAATCCGCTGCTGCTCACCGTCACCCTGGGCGACTTGCTGCTGAGCCTGCACCTGAGTCGGTGCAATTGCTTCAGGCGGTGGATTAACCAGCGCATTAGGCTTGAGCTCCTGAACCTGCGGTTCGGCCTGGACGGCCTGCATCGAGCCCGTAGCCGACTGCGGATGGAAGAATCCATAGAGGTGGTAAACAGCGAAGCACGCCGCCAGAAAGGCCAGCGGCACGCCCAGGGTTAGACCCTTGGTGTTGGCCAGCATGTTGGTCCGGGACGTGGTGTAAACCGTGCTGCGCGTGCCTTCGCGACGGTGGCTCATGTAGGTGCCGAAGTACCTCGAATCGTAGTCGCGAGATCCGGACAGGGTTTTGACGAACTTGCCGAATTTCTGCTTCTGATAGACCTCCCACTTGTAGCTGTTGGCCTTGCCGATCGCTTCCAGCTTGAGGAAGTAGATCACCGTGCGGATGCGGTTACGGATCAGCTTGTGAACATCGGACCGATCCTGACCCATGACGATAATATCGAGGCCCCGGTGCCGGTGTTCCGTCCAGAACTTTTGCTGGTTGAGCGGCAGCTTGTTAGCACCGCTAGGGAAATAGTCCTGAATCTCATCCCATACGATCAGCGCGTTATCCGGGGTCTGGTTGCACATCTCATTGATGCAACGCTGCACCTCGCCTTCGGCACTGTCCTGCTCAGCCGGCTCGACGTTGATGATCAACAGCTTGATCATTTCCAGCGGCTGCCCAGTTAGCTCGGCCAGCTTCTCGCAGTTCATCCCGCGGATGTTTGTGACCACCGTGCGGCGCGCCTTGAGCGCCGGAATGATGTGATAAACCACCGCTTCGTAAGTCTTGCCGGCCCCTGGCAAGCCTTCGTGATACTCGATTGCCATGGGTTACCACCTCCCGAGAGTGATTGCCTTGCGCGACAGGCGGAAAATCACAGCGCTGACGATCAAGCTAACCGCCGTGTTGAGCCCGGATTGGGCGAGGAAATAACCGATATGCGGCATGACCGGCGCGAGCACAGCCGACAGACTGTAACTGTCGAGGAACTCAGGAGTCGGCAGATCTTCGAGGATCGTGGCCACCGCTTCCAAAATGCCCTTGAGCACCCGAATGGGCAGATCGTCGAGGTACTGCATGAAGTCATCCCAAAGCCCCTTGTAGAAGTCGAGGGTCAACCATTTAGGCCACATAGAAACCTCACAAGAACGCGATACGGAAAGCCAGGAAGGCAGCGATAGCGATAACAACCGCCTTGATCAACTCCCATGGCACATTAGAGCCGCACCACTGATCGAGCTGTAAGTCAAAAACCCAAACATTGACGCTGTAAACCGGGCATGAGCCAGCGGCATTGACGGTCAAAAAGCCGCCAACTTTATCCATAATCGGTAAGTTAGAAACGCGGCCCTGATAGGCTTGGAGAACCGATATATAAGTATCTTCGCCGGGCTCATACCAATCCCCTCCTCCACCCTCGCCGCCGCCGCAATCCTCATCAGTGCAATCACCCAAGCCATCGCCATCGCCGTCCGGATTAGTGTTGCTTGCACAACTTGCACCAGTACAAGTAGAAGTCGAACCGGTTGAATTCCCGGTGGAATCTTTACCGGACACCGTTGTATTAGTCGTCACAGATACGGAGCAAGAGTTAAAACCCGTACATGTGGTAACCGTAGCAGTATCGGTTTTAGTTGTAGTCGTTGAGCCATCCGGATTCGTGACGGTATTAACGTCGGTTTTAACCTTGGCATCATTGAGGGATGGGTCTTTATAAGCACACACCTCTGCACCATTCACAGTGCCGCAATACATGCCTTCTTTACTGATTGTAGAAGTTGATTGGCAGGTTTGAGAGCCATCTGCATTAGTCGTATAAATACAAGGCTTGGTCTCCGTGTCGGTCTTGGGCACCGGGGCTGGATCGGTCGAAGCCGCTGGGCCTACGCCGTTTGATGAGTCGCATTCGGTGCCCGCGAAGATACCAGCGAGCTTGCAATTATAAGACCCACCAGTGCCAACAATTTTGCCAGTGCAGCGCACGTCAATTAATTCGGCGGCACAACCGCTAAAACATCCAGAACGAATGGTGGTTATTCGCTTTCCGCTTAAGGATGCAAAGCCATCGCCAATACTGCCCGCTTTAACAAATGAGCGTTCAGTACCCGCAAGAGAAGAGCACATATTAGTATCTTCACACGCGCCGGTAGTTGCGTTACTAACCTGGCCGGACGCGCAATCACACTTACCAGTGGACACGTTATAGGTGCTGCCAGCGGCGCACGTAGCCCCGGCACGACTGACGTACGCATATTGAACGCCGTATTTATTAGTAAAAGTACAACGGTATTGCACGGTCGAAATAAAGTTAGTTGAAACATAAGAAAATGGCGCACTCCCAGGACTATTTTGAGTGACATAACGCGGATAAAAGTCGTCGCACGCCGCCTCTGGAGTTACAAACTTAAGAGTGGTTTGCGCGCCATATGAGTTAGTCCAATAGTAATCGACCGCCCAGGACTGAGACGACAGGATCAGGAGGCCGAGAAGCCAACAATAATTGCGACGGCGCATACAGTCCCCCAGGCGAATATCGCGAATTCAATAAGCATTTCGAGCACTCCAAGGAAAAGGGCCTCCTAAGAGGCCCCCGATACAGCAGGAACGATCAGCGGAACCAACCGATAACTTTGCCGAAGCCCCATTTCGCGACACCCGGCAGGATCTTGATGGCAGCGATCGCGGCGATCGCGGTGACGATGGTGGTAGCGTCGATCGCAGTGGTGATCGCGGTGAAATCAAGCGCAGCAAACGCACTCGGGGTCGCAACAGCGGCAACAGTTGCAACAGCAATAGCGTTCAGCGTGAACAGTTTTTTGAATTGCATAGTTCAATCCTCAAAGGTTTCGAGAGTTTGTTGGCGGTCGTTAATCCAGTTGACGACAGCGCCAAATCCCCAGGCGGTAAGCCAGAGAATCAGGGGCAGAGACAACCCGGCCATGAAGGCGGCGCGGACTGCATCTGAATCGGGTTGTGCGAACAGCGTGACAAGCGTCGGGACTTGCTGGTACTCCTGGGCGTTCATCAGCGCGAAGCCAGCACAGGCCTCGGTGAATTCGCCCACGACCTCCAGCGTGGTTCCGGCAAGCTCAACGCAGACGGCCATTAGGCAGCTTCCTGTTCTTCATCAGCCCGGCAGTTCGGGCAGACGGCGAAAAATGGCGGCGTGGAATGGTCTTCCAGGGCGTCGGGTTGCGGGGCCGGCTGGCTGTACAGTTGGCCCATGTCGTCGCCGCAGCAGTTGCACAGAACACGGTCGAGAATCAGCACGGCCCACCCTCCCCTTAAGCCCGGACTGCAGCCGGAGCAGCGGCAGGCACAGGCGCAGCAGCCTGCAAGCGAAGCGGTACGCCGGTGACGTCTACTTGGTCATAGGCCGTTGCGCCCTTCTCTTTCTGGTAAAAACCAAAGAGAACCGGCACAAAAACCTCTTTGCCCAGGAACGGGCGGAAGGCGTTGTGCAGGCCCTTTTCAACTTCAAATTTGTCGATACGAGCATCGACATAACTGGTGGTCGGGCGGCCTTTACGATCGGCGCCTTGCACTTGGAGGGAAAGCTCAACACCGCCATAACCGGTCTCTTTGATGCCTTCCAGTACGCCGTGAACAATTCCAGGATTTGCCATTTCAGTTGCCTCTCGGATGTTGGGCTAATGCCCGGTTAAAAACTGGTTTATGCGGCCTCTGGCGTCGGTTCGACGTACCAGTCAGGGCGCTGTGCGCAGAAATCGACGGTCACGAAACGCAGAAGCGGGACCACGTTCGACTTGCGGTCGTTTTCGTTGAGTTTTTGCAGTGCAGCCTTAGAAAGACCCACTTCGCAGAGGTCGCCAACGTGGCGGTAAAAATTCCGAGGGCCGAGCTCTTTGGTATGCTGCCAGCCGTAGTCCTTGATGCTCAGATAGGTGCGGAAAAGAGACTTGGCATACGCCGTCGATGGGTTACCTTCGACGTAGATCGAAGGCACCACCACACCCGCCTCTACACGCTCTTTGGTGAAGCGACCTTTGCCCGGCTTGGTGAATTTTTCGAGCAGCGCTTCGTAGACTTTGTCGTCATTGATCACTTTCATTTCCACACCTCCAAAGGCCGCGAATAGGTCCTTTGTCACTTCCTTCCAACATTCTTGAATCAGGCAACGACCCTGACTTTCCAGTTCTTCCTGATAGTCACAAAGCGCCCCCAATTTGGTGGGGATGTTCCGGCGACTCATCCAGCGGTGAAGCACGGTGGCCTCCATCCGCAACAAGTACTTGGTCCACTCGATCAGTCGCGGGTCAGACATGACTTTCAACGCCCGGCGAATGCCGAGGTTGTGCCGCCCTGCCCGCTTCATTTCGTCGAGCTGGTTCTGATACTCAAGGTGCTTGAGGTACGCCTTGAGGCGCTTAAGGCGGGTCTTCTTGGAGCCGAAATAGGCCGAGCTGGAATAGTTATCGCCCCGGCTTTTGGTCTGGCCGTTGCTGACGTTGGTCAGCGCGTCAATCACCTGATAGGCCGTGCGCTCGTCGTCCAGGCGGCTGCTGTAAGTGCAGTCCATGCCGTAAACGACCGTTTCAGGGATATCGAGCAGCGCAAACAGCTTCGGATAGCTGCCAGCCAGCCACTTGAGCATCACCTCAGCACCCAAGCGGATGCTGGTCGGGCCGAATACGTTATGCCCCTGAAGAAGCTTGGCCGGGCTGGCCTTTAGCTCGATGCCGGGATCAAGGCGCTTGCCTAGCGTCTGGTGGAAAACCTTAAACGCCATCGGCGTGAACCCGGTCGAAAGCGACTCCCACGGGTGACGCAGGTAGTCGGCCTGCAACTGACCTTCATCGTCCCGACTAACCTGCCCTTGGAGCGGTACACCTAAGCTTTCCAAATCCACATAGAAATGCGGATCGCCCGACTCAAGTCGGGAAACGCATGGAATGCGGAAGGGGATGAAAAGGTGAAGTCGGTCTAACATTTATCGCTTCCCTGACCATTTGCATGCATGCATGCAAATAACATTTGAGCGAAATGTATACGCGTCCACACGCATGCGTCAACACAAGTAACATGCATGCACGTACACTTTTTGGAGACGGCCGATGAAAGGTGGTGGCTCGATGCCAGCAACTCTTAGATTGACAACCGCAGAGCAAGAGCTCTTGCGGAAAAAATGCATAGATATCAATAAGTTACTAATAAAACAGGGCAAGCAACCGCTAAGGGATAGCGAGCTAGCGCATTTTTTATTAGAAAAATCAGTTGCTTACATCGAAGTAAGCGAATCAGGCGAGCTGACGCTAGAGCCCCGGTAGAGCCATGCCGAGAGCCCCAAAGTGTCACCATGTCACAAGAGTCCACCATTAGAGATGGTGGACCCTGAACGCTGCGCGCCCAGGGCGGAAAGCTGAAAAGCTGTCTCCGCTTCCTATCCAGCCGTTCGCCACCGAGATGGAAGTCAAAATGACGAGCTGGATTCTTTACATCGTTATAGCCGCGACAGACGTGCCAGCAGTAGAGATGGGGCCATACGCTACTGCCGATGAGTGCCAAAAAGCAGGCGACCTATTCGGCGAAGAACACGCCAAAAAGGGAAAAAAAGAGTACATCGGCATCTACTGCCAGGAAGAAGAAAAGCCAAAAAGCAATTAGCCGGGATGGTTGCCACCGAGGCGACCAGAACGATTAGAGGCACCTGCGCTGCACATTCGTGCGACTTGGCAGGGGTTCCCCCTCGCTGCGCTACCCCAAACGACGTGATGCTGTATCCGCACGCCTAGAGGCATCCTCGCTCCGCTGGATCAGGGGCAAGCCCCTGCGCCCAAGGGCTACCCCGTGTTGAACAGTGGAGGGGTTGGGTTGAAATTTGCGCCTGGCGACCGTTCGTCGGTATTTATGGTAACGCGTTACATAATCTTTGTATTATTGGTAACGCGTGACTATAATTACATCACAGACAACGAAACGGAGTTCCAGCCATGCCCATGATCGACAACCAGCACCATTACAACACCGCACTTGCAGCTAAAGCAGGTAAGGGATTCCACGTTCGGGCCGATGCTTACTGGCTCGATCTGCTTGAATTTCTTCCTGCTGGTCACTTCGAAGTGCACGAGCTAGAGAAGCTGCAAAAACGTTACTTCGGGCTTCATCTTTCGATGGAAGAAGGCGAGGCCCAAGCTTACGAACTCCGTGGCTTCGTTGACGCCGTGGCGGTAATGGCTGGCGTATCCAAGGAAGATTTGGGATGGCTCTGTGATGCTTTCGAGTGGGTGATCGGACAATGAAAGATCCAATAGATCAGGCCACGCCGGATATGCTGGAAACGCCAAAACGCGGACGTCCGAAATCCGGTAACGCGTTATCGGCTGCGGAAAAGCAGAAGGCCTACCGTGATCGAAAAAAGCTGGAAGGTCTGAAAACAATAACGCTGAGCCGTTTAGAGATTTCAGCAATCACCCTGGGGCTGGCAAAGCTAGTCGCCGAACACCAACGGTATCCGACCGTTGCAGCCCGATATCAAGAAGTCCTAGACCGTTTCAGAGACTAGAGATCGAGAACAGCCTTGCAGGCTTCCTGCAAGGCTTGCAAACGCGCATCGAGGTCGAAAGATTCTCTATCGAGCTGCGCGAGCCTGGAACGCATCTGACGCGTTTCAGCAACAAGCCGAGGGTAATCCGACAAGACATGGCAAACAGCGTCCAGGGCATCCCTTGAGGGCGCGTAGAGCTGTGCGTCGCGGATTAGATGGGCTGGGATATCGAGTGGCATCGCATAATCGACGTTACATTAAATCGCGCCGGGAGCTTACGCGATTATCCCGACCCGACTGAACGTAACGTTTTCCATTATGCGAAGCCTAGAGATCGCCCAATAGGTGCAACCAGTGCAGACCGGCCACCAGCTGGCCTAGCAGGAATGCCAGCGGAAACGCCCACCAGGGATTCATTGCAGCGTTCTCGGCAAGCGGCTGGAGTCTTCGACCACGGTAACGCGGGTTCCGGCAGAGCCCCCAGCCTGGGCAGATCGGGACTGCGTCTCCGACCCGCCCAGGCTGGTTACGGTTTTTTGATCGACGCGGCCATACAAGTCGATGGGCCAAGCGCGGGCGACGTACGCGAGGCCCTGCTTCTCCAGCAGCAAGCCGTAATCCTTGCGGGTGACTTTCCAACCCAGGGCCTGCACTTCACTGAGCAACATTTTCTCTTTTTGGTGGTACGACTCATCGAGAAACTCGACATAACCGGACAATTCCTTACCCGGCTTCTCGCTCCACATATAGCCCATAGAGCGGAGCTGATGCACCTGGGCGAGCTTGTCCAGATAATCGATAGCAATCCGCTGCTGCTCACCGTCACCCTGGGCGACTTGCTGCTGAGCCTGCACCTGAGTCGGTGCAATTGCTTCAGGCGGTGGATTAACCAGCGCATTAGGCTTGAGCTCCTGAACCTGCGGTTCGGCCTGGACGGCCTGCATCGAGCCCGTAGCCGACTGCGGATGGAAGAATCCATAGAGGTGGTAAACAGCGAAGCACGCCGCCAGAAAGGCCAGCGGCACGCCCAGGGTTAGACCCTTGGTGTTGGCCAGCATGTTGGTCCGGGACGTGGTGTAAACCGTGCTGCGCGTGCCTTCGCGACGGTGGCTCATGTAGGTGCCGAAGTACCTCGAATCGTAGTCGCGAGATCCGGACAGGGTTTTGACGAACTTGCCGAATTTCTGCTTCTGATAGACCTCCCACTTGTAGCTGTTGGCCTTGCCGATCGCTTCCAGCTTGAGGAAGTAGATCACCGTGCGGATGCGGTTACGGATCAGCTTGTGAACATCGGACCGATCCTGACCCATGACGATAATATCGAGGCCCCGGTGCCGGTGTTCCGTCCAGAACTTTTGCTGGTTGAGCGGCAGCTTGTTAGCACCGCTAGGGAAATAGTCCTGAATCTCATCCCATACGATCAGCGCGTTATCCGGGGTCTGGTTGCACATCTCATTGATGCAACGCTGCACCTCGCCTTCGGCACTGTCCTGCTCAGCCGGCTCGACGTTGATGATCAACAGCTTGATCATTTCCAGCGGCTGCCCAGTTAGCTCGGCCAGCTTCTCGCAGTTCATCCCGCGGATGTTTGTGACCACCGTGCGGCGCGCCTTGAGCGCCGGAATGATGTGATAAACCACCGCTTCGTAAGTCTTGCCGGCCCCTGGCAAGCCTTCGTGATACTCGATTGCCATGGGTTACCACCTCCCGAGAGTGATTGCCTTGCGCGACAGGCGGAAAATCACAGCGCTGACGATCAAGCTAACCGCCGTGTTGAGCCCGGATTGGGCGAGGAAATAACCGATATGCGGCATGACCGGCGCGAGCACAGCCGACAGACTGTAACTGTCGAGGAACTCAGGAGTCGGCAGATCTTCGAGGATCGTGGCCACCGCTTCCAAAATGCCCTTGAGCACCCGAATGGGCAGATCGTCGAGGTACTGCATGAAGTCATCCCAAAGCCCCTTGTAGAAGTCGAGGGTCAACCATTTAGGCCACATAGAAACCTCACAAGAACGCGATACGGAAAGCCAGGAAGGCAGCGATAGCGATAACAACCGCCTTGATCAACTCCCATGGCACATTAGAGCCGCACCACTGATCGAGCTGTAAGTCAAAAACCCAAACATTGACGCTGTAAACCGGGCATGAGCCAGCGGCATTGACGGTCAAAAAGCCGCCAACTTTATCCATAATCGGTAAGTTAGAAACGCGGCCCTGATAGGCTTGGAGAACCGATATATAAGTATCTTCGCCGGGCTCATACCAATCCCCTCCTCCACCCTCGCCGCCGCCGCAATCCTCATCAGTGCAATCACCCAAGCCATCGCCATCGCCGTCCGGATTAGTGTTGCTTGCACAACTTGCACCAGTACAAGTAGAAGTCGAACCGGTTGAATTCCCGGTGGAATCTTTACCGGACACCGTTGTATTAGTCGTCACAGATACGGAGCAAGAGTTAAAACCCGTACATGTGGTAACCGTAGCAGTATCGGTTTTAGTTGTAGTCGTTGAGCCATCCGGATTCGTGACGGTATTAACGTCGGTTTTAACCTTGGCATCATTGAGGGATGGGTCTTTATAAGCACACACCTCTGCACCATTCACAGTGCCGCAATACATGCCTTCTTTACTGATTGTAGAAGTTGATTGGCAGGTTTGAGAGCCATCTGCATTAGTCGTATAAATACAAGGCTTGGTCTCCGTGTCGGTCTTGGGCACCGGGGCTGGATCGGTCGAAGCCGCTGGGCCTACGCCGTTTGATGAGTCGCATTCGGTGCCCGCGAAGATACCAGCGAGCTTGCAATTATAAGACCCACCAGTGCCAACAATTTTGCCAGTGCAGCGCACGTCAATTAATTCGGCGGCACAACCGCTAAAACATCCAGAACGAATGGTGGTTATTCGCTTTCCGCTTAAGGATGCAAAGCCATCGCCAATACTGCCCGCTTTAACAAATGAGCGTTCAGTACCCGCAAGAGAAGAGCACATATTAGTATCTTCACACGCGCCGGTAGTTGCGTTACTAACCTGGCCGGACGCGCAATCACACTTACCAGTGGACACGTTATAGGTGCTGCCAGCGGCGCACGTAGCCCCGGCACGACTGACGTACGCATATTGAACGCCGTATTTATTAGTAAAAGTACAACGGTATTGCACGGTCGAAATAAAGTTAGTTGAAACATAAGAAAATGGCGCACTCCCAGGACTATTTTGAGTGACATAACGCGGATAAAAGTCGTCGCACGCCGCCTCTGGAGTTACAAACTTAAGAGTGGTTTGCGCGCCATATGAGTTAGTCCAATAGTAATCGACCGCCCAGGACTGAGACGACAGGATCAGGAGGCCGAGAAGCCAACAATAATTGCGACGGCGCATACAGTCCCCCAGGCGAATATCGCGAATTCAATAAGCATTTCGAGCACTCCAAGGAAAAGGGCCTCCTAAGAGGCCCCCGATACAGCAGGAACGATCAGCGGAACCAACCGATAACTTTGCCGAAGCCCCATTTCGCGACACCCGGCAGGATCTTGATGGCAGCGATCGCGGCGATCGCGGTGACGATGGTGGTAGCGTCGATCGCAGTGGTGATCGCGGTGAAATCAAGCGCAGCAAACGCACTCGGGGTCGCAACAGCGGCAACAGTTGCAACAGCAATAGCGTTCAGCGTGAACAGTTTTTTGAATTGCATAGTTCAATCCTCAAAGGTTTCGAGAGTTTGTTGGCGGTCGTTAATCCAGTTGACGACAGCGCCAAATCCCCAGGCGGTAAGCCAGAGAATCAGGGGCAGAGACAACCCGGCCATGAAGGCGGCGCGGACTGCATCTGAATCGGGTTGTGCGAACAGCGTGACAAGCGTCGGGACTTGCTGGTACTCCTGGGCGTTCATCAGCGCGAAGCCAGCACAGGCCTCGGTGAATTCGCCCACGACCTCCAGCGTGGTTCCGGCAAGCTCAACGCAGACGGCCATTAGGCAGCTTCCTGTTCTTCATCAGCCCGGCAGTTCGGGCAGACGGCGAAAAATGGCGGCGTGGAATGGTCTTCCAGGGCGTCGGGTTGCGGGGCCGGCTGGCTGTACAGTTGGCCCATGTCGTCGCCGCAGCAGTTGCACAGAACACGGTCGAGAATCAGCACGGCCCACCCTCCCCTTAAGCCCGGACTGCAGCCGGAGCAGCGGCAGGCACAGGCGCAGCAGCCTGCAAGCGAAGCGGTACGCCGGTGACGTCTACTTGGTCATAGGCCGTTGCGCCCTTCTCTTTCTGGTAAAAACCAAAGAGAACCGGCACAAAAACCTCTTTGCCCAGGAACGGGCGGAAGGCGTTGTGCAGGCCCTTTTCAACTTCAAATTTGTCGATACGAGCATCGACATAACTGGTGGTCGGGCGGCCTTTACGATCGGCGCCTTGCACTTGGAGGGAAAGCTCAACACCGCCATAACCGGTCTCTTTGATGCCTTCCAGTACGCCGTGAACAATTCCAGGATTTGCCATTTCAGTTGCCTCTCGGATGTTGGGCTAATGCCCGGTTAAAAACTGGTTTATGCGGCCTCTGGCGTCGGTTCGACGTACCAGTCAGG
Organism: Pseudomonas sp. KH_027; assembly: GCF_057838565.1. Lineage (NCBI taxonomy): Bacteria > Pseudomonadati > Pseudomonadota > Gammaproteobacteria > Pseudomonadales > Pseudomonadaceae > Pseudomonas > Pseudomonas sp. KH_027. Next base: position 2,282,300 of record NZ_CM174470.1, on the reverse strand, counting down.
GCGCTGTGCGCAGAAATCGACGGTCACGAAACGCAGAAGCGGGACCACGTTCGACTTGCGGTCGTTTTCGTTGAGTTTTTGCAGTGCAGCCTTAGAAAGACCCACTTCGCAGAGGTCGCCAACGTGGCGGTAAAAATTCCGAGGGCCGAGCTCTTTGGTATGCTGCCAGCCGTAGTCCTTGATGCTCAGATAGGTGCGGAAAAGAGACTTGGCATACGCCGTCGATGGGTTACCTTCGACGTAGATCGAAGGCACCACCACACCCGCCTCTACACGCTCTTTGGTGAAGCGACCTTTGCCCGGCTTGGTGAATTTTTCGAGCAGCGCTTCGTAGACTTTGTCGTCATTGATCACTTTCATTTCCACACCTCCAAAGGCCGCGAATAGGTCCTTTGTCACTTCCTTCCAACATTCTTGAATCAGGCAACGACCCTGACTTTCCAGTTCTTCCTGATAGTCACAAAGCGCCCCCAATTTGGTGGGGATGTTCCGGCGACTCATCCAGCGGTGAAGCACGGTGGCCTCCATCCGCAACAAGTACTTGGTCCACTCGATCAGTCGCGGGTCAGACATGACTTTCAACGCCCGGCGAATGCCGAGGTTGTGCCGCCCTGCCCGCTTCATTTCGTCGAGCTGGTTCTGATACTCAAGGTGCTTGAGGTACGCCTTGAGGCGCTTAAGGCGGGTCTTCTTGGAGCCGAAATAGGCCGAGCTGGAATAGTTATCGCCCCGGCTTTTGGTCTGGCCGTTGCTGACGTTGGTCAGCGCGTCAATCACCTGATAGGCCGTGCGCTCGTCGTCCAGGCGGCTGCTGTAAGTGCAGTCCATGCCGTAAACGACCGTTTCAGGGATATCGAGCAGCGCAAACAGCTTCGGATAGCTGCCAGCCAGCCACTTGAGCATCACCTCAGCACCCAAGCGGATGCTGGTCGGGCCGAATACGTTATGCCCCTGAAGAAGCTTGGCCGGGCTGGCCTTTAGCTCGATGCCGGGATCAAGGCGCTTGCCTAGCGTCTGGTGGAAAACCTTAAACGCCATCGGCGTGAACCCGGTCGAAAGCGACTCCCACGGGTGACGCAGGTAGTCGGCCTGCAACTGACCTTCATCGTCCCGACTAACCTGCCCTTGGAGCGGTACACCTAAGCTTTCCAAATCCACATAGAAATGCGGATCGCCCGACTCAAGTCGGGAAACGCATGGAATGCGGAAGGGGATGAAAAGGTGAAGTCGGTCTAACATTTATCGCTTCCCTGACCATTTGCATGCATGCATGCAAATAACATTTGAGCGAAATGTATACGCGTCCACACGCATGCGTCAACACAAGTAACATGCATGCACGTACACTTTTTGGAGACGGCCGATGAAAGGTGGTGGCTCGATGCCAGCAACTCTTAGATTGACAACCGCAGAGCAAGAGCTCTTGCGGAAAAAATGCATAGATATCAATAAGTTACTAATAAAACAGGGCAAGCAACCGCTAAGGGATAGCGAGCTAGCGCATTTTTTATTAGAAAAATCAGTTGCTTACATCGAAGTAAGCGAATCAGGCGAGCTGACGCTAGAGCCCCGGTAGAGCCATGCCGAGAGCCCCAAAGTGTCACCATGTCACAAGAGTCCACCATTAGAGATGGTGGACCCTGAACGCTGCGCGCCCAGGGCGGAAAGCTGAAAAGCTGTCTCCGCTTCCTATCCAGCCGTTCGCCACCGAGATGGAAGTCAAAATGACGAGCTGGATTCTTTACATCGTTATAGCCGCGACAGACGTGCCAGCAGTAGAGATGGGGCCATACGCTACTGCCGATGAGTGCCAAAAAGCAGGCGACCTATTCGGCGAAGAACACGCCAAAAAGGGAAAAAAAGAGTACATCGGCATCTACTGCCAGGAAGAAGAAAAGCCAAAAAGCAATTAGCCGGGATGGTTGCCACCGAGGCGACCAGAACGATTAGAGGCACCTGCGCTGCACATTCGTGCGACTTGGCAGGGGTTCCCCCTCGCTGCGCTACCCCAAACGACGTGATGCTGTATCCGCACGCCTAGAGGCATCCTCGCTCCGCTGGATCAGGGGCAAGCCCCTGCGCCCAAGGGCTACCCCGTGTTGAACAGTGGAGGGGTTGGGTTGAAATTTGCGCCTGGCGACCGTTCGTCGGTATTTATGGTAACGCGTTACATAATCTTTGTATTATTGGTAACGCGTGACTATAATTACATCACAGACAACGAAACGGAGTTCCAGCCATGCCCATGATCGACAACCAGCACCATTACAACACCGCACTTGCAGCTAAAGCAGGTAAGGGATTCCACGTTCGGGCCGATGCTTACTGGCTCGATCTGCTTGAATTTCTTCCTGCTGGTCACTTCGAAGTGCACGAGCTAGAGAAGCTGCAAAAACGTTACTTCGGGCTTCATCTTTCGATGGAAGAAGGCGAGGCCCAAGCTTACGAACTCCGTGGCTTCGTTGACGCCGTGGCGGTAATGGCTGGCGTATCCAAGGAAGATTTGGGATGGCTCTGTGATGCTTTCGAGTGGGTGATCGGACAATGAAAGATCCAATAGATCAGGCCACGCCGGATATGCTGGAAACGCCAAAACGCGGACGTCCGAAATCCGGTAACGCGTTATCGGCTGCGGAAAAGCAGAAGGCCTACCGTGATCGAAAAAAGCTGGAAGGTCTGAAAACAATAACGCTGAGCCGTTTAGAGATTTCAGCAATCACCCTGGGGCTGGCAAAGCTAGTCGCCGAACACCAACGGTATCCGACCGTTGCAGCCCGATATCAAGAAGTCCTAGACCGTTTCAGAGACTAGAGATCGAGAACAGCCTTGCAGGCTTCCTGCAAGGCTTGCAAACGCGCATCGAGGTCGAAAGATTCTCTATCGAGCTGCGCGAGCCTGGAACGCATCTGACGCGTTTCAGCAACAAGCCGAGGGTAATCCGACAAGACATGGCAAACAGCGTCCAGGGCATCCCTTGAGGGCGCGTAGAGCTGTGCGTCGCGGATTAGATGGGCTGGGATATCGAGTGGCATCGCATAATCGACGTTACATTAAATCGCGCCGGGAGCTTACGCGATTATCCCGACCCGACTGAACGTAACGTTTTCCATTATGCGAAGCCTAGAGATCGCCCAATAGGTGCAACCAGTGCAGACCGGCCACCAGCTGGCCTAGCAGGAATGCCAGCGGAAACGCCCACCAGGGATTCATTGCAGCGTTCTCGGCAAGCGGCTGGAGTCTTCGACCACGGTAACGCGGGTTCCGGCAGAGCCCCCAGCCTGGGCAGATCGGGACTGCGTCTCCGACCCGCCCAGGCTGGTTACGGTTTTTTGATCGACGCGGCCATACAAGTCGATGGGCCAAGCGCGGGCGACGTACGCGAGGCCCTGCTTCTCCAGCAGCAAGCCGTAATCCTTGCGGGTGACTTTCCAACCCAGGGCCTGCACTTCACTGAGCAACATTTTCTCTTTTTGGTGGTACGACTCATCGAGAAACTCGACATAACCGGACAATTCCTTACCCGGCTTCTCGCTCCACATATAGCCCATAGAGCGGAGCTGATGCACCTGGGCGAGCTTGTCCAGATAATCGATAGCAATCCGCTGCTGCTCACCGTCACCCTGGGCGACTTGCTGCTGAGCCTGCACCTGAGTCGGTGCAATTGCTTCAGGCGGTGGATTAACCAGCGCATTAGGCTTGAGCTCCTGAACCTGCGGTTCGGCCTGGACGGCCTGCATCGAGCCCGTAGCCGACTGCGGATGGAAGAATCCATAGAGGTGGTAAACAGCGAAGCACGCCGCCAGAAAGGCCAGCGGCACGCCCAGGGTTAGACCCTTGGTGTTGGCCAGCATGTTGGTCCGGGACGTGGTGTAAACCGTGCTGCGCGTGCCTTCGCGACGGTGGCTCATGTAGGTGCCGAAGTACCTCGAATCGTAGTCGCGAGATCCGGACAGGGTTTTGACGAACTTGCCGAATTTCTGCTTCTGATAGACCTCCCACTTGTAGCTGTTGGCCTTGCCGATCGCTTCCAGCTTGAGGAAGTAGATCACCGTGCGGATGCGGTTACGGATCAGCTTGTGAACATCGGACCGATCCTGACCCATGACGATAATATCGAGGCCCCGGTGCCGGTGTTCCGTCCAGAACTTTTGCTGGTTGAGCGGCAGCTTGTTAGCACCGCTAGGGAAATAGTCCTGAATCTCATCCCATACGATCAGCGCGTTATCCGGGGTCTGGTTGCACATCTCATTGATGCAACGCTGCACCTCGCCTTCGGCACTGTCCTGCTCAGCCGGCTCGACGTTGATGATCAACAGCTTGATCATTTCCAGCGGCTGCCCAGTTAGCTCGGCCAGCTTCTCGCAGTTCATCCCGCGGATGTTTGTGACCACCGTGCGGCGCGCCTTGAGCGCCGGAATGATGTGATAAACCACCGCTTCGTAAGTCTTGCCGGCCCCTGGCAAGCCTTCGTGATACTCGATTGCCATGGGTTACCACCTCCCGAGAGTGATTGCCTTGCGCGACAGGCGGAAAATCACAGCGCTGACGATCAAGCTAACCGCCGTGTTGAGCCCGGATTGGGCGAGGAAATAACCGATATGCGGCATGACCGGCGCGAGCACAGCCGACAGACTGTAACTGTCGAGGAACTCAGGAGTCGGCAGATCTTCGAGGATCGTGGCCACCGCTTCCAAAATGCCCTTGAGCACCCGAATGGGCAGATCGTCGAGGTACTGCATGAAGTCATCCCAAAGCCCCTTGTAGAAGTCGAGGGTCAACCATTTAGGCCACATAGAAACCTCACAAGAACGCGATACGGAAAGCCAGGAAGGCAGCGATAGCGATAACAACCGCCTTGATCAACTCCCATGGCACATTAGAGCCGCACCACTGATCGAGCTGTAAGTCAAAAACCCAAACATTGACGCTGTAAACCGGGCATGAGCCAGCGGCATTGACGGTCAAAAAGCCGCCAACTTTATCCATAATCGGTAAGTTAGAAACGCGGCCCTGATAGGCTTGGAGAACCGATATATAAGTATCTTCGCCGGGCTCATACCAATCCCCTCCTCCACCCTCGCCGCCGCCGCAATCCTCATCAGTGCAATCACCCAAGCCATCGCCATCGCCGTCCGGATTAGTGTTGCTTGCACAACTTGCACCAGTACAAGTAGAAGTCGAACCGGTTGAATTCCCGGTGGAATCTTTACCGGACACCGTTGTATTAGTCGTCACAGATACGGAGCAAGAGTTAAAACCCGTACATGTGGTAACCGTAGCAGTATCGGTTTTAGTTGTAGTCGTTGAGCCATCCGGATTCGTGACGGTATTAACGTCGGTTTTAACCTTGGCATCATTGAGGGATGGGTCTTTATAAGCACACACCTCTGCACCATTCACAGTGCCGCAATACATGCCTTCTTTACTGATTGTAGAAGTTGATTGGCAGGTTTGAGAGCCATCTGCATTAGTCGTATAAATACAAGGCTTGGTCTCCGTGTCGGTCTTGGGCACCGGGGCTGGATCGGTCGAAGCCGCTGGGCCTACGCCGTTTGATGAGTCGCATTCGGTGCCCGCGAAGATACCAGCGAGCTTGCAATTATAAGACCCACCAGTGCCAACAATTTTGCCAGTGCAGCGCACGTCAATTAATTCGGCGGCACAACCGCTAAAACATCCAGAACGAATGGTGGTTATTCGCTTTCCGCTTAAGGATGCAAAGCCATCGCCAATACTGCCCGCTTTAACAAATGAGCGTTCAGTACCCGCAAGAGAAGAGCACATATTAGTATCTTCACACGCGCCGGTAGTTGCGTTACTAACCTGGCCGGACGCGCAATCACACTTACCAGTGGACACGTTATAGGTGCTGCCAGCGGCGCACGTAGCCCCGGCACGACTGACGTACGCATATTGAACGCCGTATTTATTAGTAAAAGTACAACGGTATTGCACGGTCGAAATAAAGTTAGTTGAAACATAAGAAAATGGCGCACTCCCAGGACTATTTTGAGTGACATAACGCGGATAAAAGTCGTCGCACGCCGCCTCTGGAGTTACAAACTTAAGAGTGGTTTGCGCGCCATATGAGTTAGTCCAATAGTAATCGACCGCCCAGGACTGAGACGACAGGATCAGGAGGCCGAGAAGCCAACAATAATTGCGACGGCGCATACAGTCCCCCAGGCGAATATCGCGAATTCAATAAGCATTTCGAGCACTCCAAGGAAAAGGGCCTCCTAAGAGGCCCCCGATACAGCAGGAACGATCAGCGGAACCAACCGATAACTTTGCCGAAGCCCCATTTCGCGACACCCGGCAGGATCTTGATGGCAGCGATCGCGGCGATCGCGGTGACGATGGTGGTAGCGTCGATCGCAGTGGTGATCGCGGTGAAATCAAGCGCAGCAAACGCACTCGGGGTCGCAACAGCGGCAACAGTTGCAACAGCAATAGCGTTCAGCGTGAACAGTTTTTTGAATTGCATAGTTCAATCCTCAAAGGTTTCGAGAGTTTGTTGGCGGTCGTTAATCCAGTTGACGACAGCGCCAAATCCCCAGGCGGTAAGCCAGAGAATCAGGGGCAGAGACAACCCGGCCATGAAGGCGGCGCGGACTGCATCTGAATCGGGTTGTGCGAACAGCGTGACAAGCGTCGGGACTTGCTGGTACTCCTGGGCGTTCATCAGCGCGAAGCCAGCACAGGCCTCGGTGAATTCGCCCACGACCTCCAGCGTGGTTCCGGCAAGCTCAACGCAGACGGCCATTAGGCAGCTTCCTGTTCTTCATCAGCCCGGCAGTTCGGGCAGACGGCGAAAAATGGCGGCGTGGAATGGTCTTCCAGGGCGTCGGGTTGCGGGGCCGGCTGGCTGTACAGTTGGCCCATGTCGTCGCCGCAGCAGTTGCACAGAACACGGTCGAGAATCAGCACGGCCCACCCTCCCCTTAAGCCCGGACTGCAGCCGGAGCAGCGGCAGGCACAGGCGCAGCAGCCTGCAAGCGAAGCGGTACGCCGGTGACGTCTACTTGGTCATAGGCCGTTGCGCCCTTCTCTTTCTGGTAAAAACCAAAGAGAACCGGCACAAAAACCTCTTTGCCCAGGAACGGGCGGAAGGCGTTGTGCAGGCCCTTTTCAACTTCAAATTTGTCGATACGAGCATCGACATAACTGGTGGTCGGGCGGCCTTTACGATCGGCGCCTTGCACTTGGAGGGAAAGCTCAACACCGCCATAACCGGTCTCTTTGATGCCTTCCAGTACGCCGTGAACAATTCCAGGATTTGCCATTTCAGTTGCCTCTCGGATGTTGGGCTAATGCCCGGTTAAAAACTGGTTTATGCGGCCTCTGGCGTCGGTTCGACGTACCAGTCAGGGCGCTGTGCGCAGAAATCGACGGTCACGAAACGCAGAAGCGGGACCACGTTCGACTTGCGGTCGTTTTCGTTGAGTTTTTGCAGTGCAGCCTTAGAAAGACCCACTTCGCAGAGGTCGCCAACGTGGCGGTAAAAATTCCGAGGGCCGAGCTCTTTGGTATGCTGCCAGCCGTAGTCCTTGATGCTCAGATAGGTGCGGAAAAGAGACTTGGCATACGCCGTCGATGGGTTACCTTCGACGTAGATCGAAGGCACCACCACACCCGCCTCTACACGCTCTTTGGTGAAGCGACCTTTGCCCGGCTTGGTGAATTTTTCGAGCAGCGCTTCGTAGACTTTGTCGTCATTGATCACTTTCATTTCCACACCTCCAAAGGCCGCGAATAGGTCCTTTGTCACTTCCTTCCAACATTCTTGAATCAGGCAACGACCCTGACTTTCCAGTTCTTCCTGATAGTCACAAAGCGCCCCCAATTTGGTGGGGATGTTCCGGCGACTCATCCAGCGGTGAAGCACGGTGGCCTCCATCCGCAACAAGTACTTGGTCCACTCGATCAGTCGCGGGTCAGACATGACTTTCAACGCCCGGCGAATGCCGAGGTTGTGCCGCCCTGCCCGCTTCATTTCGTCGAGCTGGTTCTGATACTCAAGGTGCTTGAGGTACGCCTTGAGGCGCTTAAGGCGGGTCTTCTTGGAGCCGAAATAGGCCGAGCTGGAATAGTTATCGCCCCGGCTTTTGGTCTGGCCGTTGCTGACGTTGGTCAGCGCGTCAATCACCTGATAGGCCGTGCGCTCGTCGTCCAGGCGGCTGCTGTAAGTGCAGTCCATGCCGTAAACGACCGTTTCAGGGATATCGAGCAGCGCAAACAGCTTCGGATAGCTGCCAGCCAGCCACTTGAGCATCACCTCAGCACCCAAGCGGATGCTGGTCGGGCCGAATACGTTATGCCCCTGAAGAAGCTTGGCCGGGCTGGCCTTTAGCTCGATGCCGGGATCAAGGCGCTTGCCTAGCGTCTGGTGGAAAACCTTAAACGCCATCGGCGTGAACCCGGTCGAAAGCGACTCCCACGGGTGACGCAGGTAGTCGGCCTGCAACTGACCTTCATCGTCCCGACTAACCTGCCCTTGGAGCGGTACACCTAAGCTTTCCAAATCCACATAGAAATGCGGATCGCCCGACTCAAGTCGGGAAACGCATGGAATGCGGAAGGGGATGAAAAGGTGAAGTCGGTCTAACATTTATCGCTTCCCTGACCATTTGCATGCATGCATGCAAATAACATTTGAGCGAAATGTATACGCGTCCACACGCATGCGTCAACACAAGTAACATGCATGCACGTACACTTTTTGGAGACGGCCGATGAAAGGTGGTGGCTCGATGCCAGCAACTCTTAGATTGACAACCGCAGAGCAAGAGCTCTTGCGGAAAAAATGCATAGATATCAATAAGTTACTAATAAAACAGGGCAAGCAACCGCTAAGGGATAGCGAGCTAGCGCATTTTTTATTAGAAAAATCAGTTGCTTACATCGAAGTAAGCGAATCAGGCGAGCTGACGCTAGAGCCCCGGTAGAGCCATGCCGAGAGCCCCAAAGTGTCACCATGTCACAAGAGTCCACCATTAGAGATGGTGGACCCTGAACGCTGCGCGCCCAGGGCGGAAAGCTGAAAAGCTGTCTCCGCTTCCTATCCAGCCGTTCGCCACCGAGATGGAAGTCAAAATGACGAGCTGGATTCTTTACATCGTTATAGCCGCGACAGACGTGCCAGCAGTAGAGATGGGGCCATACGCTACTGCCGATGAGTGCCAAAAAGCAGGCGACCTATTCGGCGAAGAACACGCCAAAAAGGGAAAAAAAGAGTACATCGGCATCTACTGCCAGGAAGAAGAAAAGCCAAAAAGCAATTAGCCGGGATGGTTGCCACCGAGGCGACCAGAACGATTAGAGGCACCTGCGCTGCACATTCGTGCGACTTGGCAGGGGTTCCCCCTCGCTGCGCTACCCCAAACGACGTGATGCTGTATCCGCACGCCTAGAGGCATCCTCGCTCCGCTGGATCAGGGGCAAGCCCCTGCGCCCAAGGGCTACCCCGTGTTGAACAGTGGAGGGGTTGGGTTGAAATTTGCGCCTGGCGACCGTTCGTCGGTATTTATGGTAACGCGTTACATAATCTTTGTATTATTGGTAACGCGTGACTATAATTACATCACAGACAACGAAACGGAGTTCCAGCCATGCCCATGATCGACAACCAGCACCATTACAACACCGCACTTGCAGCTAAAGCAGGTAAGGGATTCCACGTTCGGGCCGATGCTTACTGGCTCGATCTGCTTGAATTTCTTCCTGCTGGTCACTTCGAAGTGCACGAGCTAGAGAAGCTGCAAAAACGTTACTTCGGGCTTCATCTTTCGATGGAAGAAGGCGAGGCCCAAGCTTACGAACTCCGTGGCTTCGTTGACGCCGTGGCGGTAATGGCTGGCGTATCCAAGGAAGATTTGGGATGGCTCTGTGATGCTTTCGAGTGGGTGATCGGACAATGAAAGATCCAATAGATCAGGCCACGCCGGATATGCTGGAAACGCCAAAACGCGGACGTCCGAAATCCGGTAACGCGTTATCGGCTGCGGAAAAGCAGAAGGCCTACCGTGATCGAAAAAAGCTGGAAGGTCTGAAAACAATAACGCTGAGCCGTTTAGAGATTTCAGCAATCACCCTGGGGCTGGCAAAGCTAGTCGCCGAACACCAACGGTATCCGACCGTTGCAGCCCGATATCAAGAAGTCCTAGACCGTTTCAGAGACTAGAGATCGAGAACAGCCTTGCAGGCTTCCTGCAAGGCTTGCAAACGCGCATCGAGGTCGAAAGATTCTCTATCGAGCTGCGCGAGCCTGGAACGCATCTGACGCGTTTCAGCAACAAGCCGAGGGTAATCCGACAAGACATGGCAAACAGCGTCCAGGGCATCCCTTGAGGGCGCGTAGAGCTGTGCGTCGCGGATTAGATGGGCTGGGATATCGAGTGGCATCGCATAATCGACGTTACATTAAATCGCGCCGGGAGCTTACGCGATTATCCCGACCCGACTGAACGTAACGTTTTCCATTATGCGAAGCCTAGAGATCGCCCAATAGGTGCAACCAGTGCAGACCGGCCACCAGCTGGCCTAGCAGGAATGCCAGCGGAAACGCCCACCAGGGATTCATTGCAGCGTTCTCGGCAAGCGGCTGGAGTCTTCGACCACGGTAACGCGGGTTCCGGCAGAGCCCCCAGCCTGGGCAGATCGGGACTGCGTCTCCGACCCGCCCAGGCTGGTTACGGTTTTTTGATCGACGCGGCCATACAAGTCGATGGGCCAAGCGCGGGCGACGTACGCGAGGCCCTGCTTCTCCAGCAGCAAGCCGTAATCCTTGCGGGTGACTTTCCAACCCAGGGCCTGCACTTCACTGAGCAACATTTTCTCTTTTTGGTGGTACGACTCATCGAGAAACTCGACATAACCGGACAATTCCTTACCCGGCTTCTCGCTCCACATATAGCCCATAGAGCGGAGCTGATGCACCTGGGCGAGCTTGTCCAGATAATCGATAGCAATCCGCTGCTGCTCACCGTCACCCTGGGCGACTTGCTGCTGAGCCTGCACCTGAGTCGGTGCAATTGCTTCAGGCGGTGGATTAACCAGCGCATTAGGCTTGAGCTCCTGAACCTGCGGTTCGGCCTGGACGGCCTGCATCGAGCCCGTAGCCGACTGCGGATGGAAGAATCCATAGAGGTGGTAAACAGCGAAGCACGCCGCCAGAAAGGCCAGCGGCACGCCCAGGGTTAGACCCTTGGTGTTGGCCAGCATGTTGGTCCGGGACGTGGTGTAAACCGTGCTGCGCGTGCCTTCGCGACGGTGGCTCATGTAGGTGCCGAAGTACCTCGAATCGTAGTCGCGAGATCCGGACAGGGTTTTGACGAACTTGCCGAATTTCTGCTTCTGATAGACCTCCCACTTGTAGCTGTTGGCCTTGCCGATCGCTTCCAGCTTGAGGAAGTAGATCACCGTGCGGATGCGGTTACGGATCAGCTTGTGAACATCGGACCGATCCTGACCCATGACGATAATATCGAGGCCCCGGTGCCGGTGTTCCGTCCAGAACTTTTGCTGGTTGAGCGGCAGCTTGTTAGCACCGCTAGGGAAATAGTCCTGAATCTCATCCCATACGATCAGCGCGTTATCCGGGGTCTGGTTGCACATCTCATTGATGCAACGCTGCACCTCGCCTTCGGCACTGTCCTGCTCAGCCGGCTCGACGTTGATGATCAACAGCTTGATCATTTCCAGCGGCTGCCCAGTTAGCTCGGCCAGCTTCTCGCAGTTCATCCCGCGGATGTTTGTGACCACCGTGCGGCGCGCCTTGAGCGCCGGAATGATGTGATAAACCACCGCTTCGTAAGTCTTGCCGGCCCCTGGCAAGCCTTCGTGATACTCGATTGCCATGGGTTACCACCTCCCGAGAGTGATTGCCTTGCGCGACAGGCGGAAAATCACAGCGCTGACGATCAAGCTAACCGCCGTGTTGAGCCCGGATTGGGCGAGGAAATAACCGATATGCGGCATGACCGGCGCGAGCACAGCCGACAGACTGTAACTGTCGAGGAACTCAGGAGTCGGCAGATCTTCGAGGATCGTGGCCACCGCTTCCAAAATGCCCTTGAGCACCCGAATGGGCAGATCGTCGAGGTACTGCATGAAGTCATCCCAAAGCCCCTTGTAGAAGTCGAGGGTCAACCATTTAGGCCACATAGAAACCTCACAAGAACGCGATACGGAAAGCCAGGAAGGCAGCGATAGCGATAACAACCGCCTTGATCAACTCCCATGGCACATTAGAGCCGCACCACTGATCGAGCTGTAAGTCAAAAACCCAAACATTGACGCTGTAAACCGGGCATGAGCCAGCGGCATTGACGGTCAAAAAGCCGCCAACTTTATCCATAATCGGTAAGTTAGAAACGCGGCCCTGATAGGCTTGGAGAACCGATATATAAGTATCTTCGCCGGGCTCATACCAATCCCCTCCTCCACCCTCGCCGCCGCCGCAATCCTCATCAGTGCAATCACCCAAGCCATCGCCATCGCCGTCCGGATTAGTGTTGCTTGCACAACTTGCACCAGTACAAGTAGAAGTCGAACCGGTTGAATTCCCGGTGGAATCTTTACCGGACACCGTTGTATTAGTCGTCACAGATACGGAGCAAGAGTTAAAACCCGTACATGTGGTAACCGTAGCAGTATCGGTTTTAGTTGTAGTCGTTGAGCCATCCGGATTCGTGACGGTATTAACGTCGGTTTTAACCTTGGCATCATTGAGGGATGGGTCTTTATAAGCACACACCTCTGCACCATTCACAGTGCCGCAATACATGCCTTCTTTACTGATTGTAGAAGTTGATTGGCAGGTTTGAGAGCCATCTGCATTAGTCGTATAAATACAAGGCTTGGTCTCCGTGTCGGTCTTGGGCACCGGGGCTGGATCGGTCGAAGCCGCTGGGCCTACGCCGTTTGATGAGTCGCATTCGGTGCCCGCGAAGATACCAGCGAGCTTGCAATTATAAGACCCACCAGTGCCAACAATTTTGCCAGTGCAGCGCACGTCAATTAATTCGGCGGCACAACCGCTAAAACATCCAGAACGAATGGTGGTTATTCGCTTTCCGCTTAAGGATGCAAAGCCATCGCCAATACTGCCCGCTTTAACAAATGAGCGTTCAGTACCCGCAAGAGAAGAGCACATATTAGTATCTTCACACGCGCCGGTAGTTGCGTTACTAACCTGGCCGGACGCGCAATCACACTTACCAGTGGACACGTTATAGGTGCTGCCAGCGGCGCACGTAGCCCCGGCACGACTGACGTACGCATATTGAACGCCGTATTTATTAGTAAAAGTACAACGGTATTGCACGGTCGAAATAAAGTTAGTTGAAACATAAGAAAATGGCGCACTCCCAGGACTATTTTGAGTGACATAACGCGGATAAAAGTCGTCGCACGCCGCCTCTGGAGTTACAAACTTAAGAGTGGTTTGCGCGCCATATGAGTTAGTCCAATAGTAATCGACCGCCCAGGACTGAGACGACAGGATCAGGAGGCCGAGAAGCCAACAATAATTGCGACGGCGCATACAGTCCCCCAGGCGAATATCGCGAATTCAATAAGCATTTCGAGCACTCCAAGGAAAAGGGCCTCCTAAGAGGCCCCCGATACAGCAGGAACGATCAGCGGAACCAACCGATAACTTTGCCGAAGCCCCATTTCGCGACACCCGGCAGGATCTTGATGGCAGCGATCGCGGCGATCGCGGTGACGATGGTGGTAGCGTCGATCGCAGTGGTGATCGCGGTGAAATCAAGCGCAGCAAACGCACTCGGGGTCGCAACAGCGGCAACAGTTGCAACAGCAATAGCGTTCAGCGTGAACAGTTTTTTGAATTGCATAGTTCAATCCTCAAAGGTTTCGAGAGTTTGTTGGCGGTCGTTAATCCAGTTGACGACAGCGCCAAATCCCCAGGCGGTAAGCCAGAGAATCAGGGGCAGAGACAACCCGGCCATGAAGGCGGCGCGGACTGCATCTGAATCGGGTTGTGCGAACAGCGTGACAAGCGTCGGGACTTGCTGGTACTCCTGGGCGTTCATCAGCGCGAAGCCAGCACAGGCCTCGGTGAATTCGCCCACGACCTCCAGCGTGGTTCCGGCAAGCTCAACGCAGACGGCCATTAGGCAGCTTCCTGTTCTTCATCAGCCCGGCAGTTCGGGCAGACGGCGAAAAATGGCGGCGTGGAATGGTCTTCCAGGGCGTCGGGTTGCGGGGCCGGCTGGCTGTACAGTTGGCCCATGTCGTCGCCGCAGCAGTTGCACAGAACACGGTCGAGAATCAGCACGGCCCACCCTCCCCTTAAGCCCGGACTGCAGCCGGAGCAGCGGCAGGCACAGGCGCAGCAGCCTGCAAGCGAAGCGGTACGCCGGTGACGTCTACTTGGTCATAGGCCGTTGCGCCCTTCTCTTTCTGGTAAAAACCAAAGAGAACCGGCACAAAAACCTCTTTGCCCAGGAACGGGCGGAAGGCGTTGTGCAGGCCCTTTTCAACTTCAAATTTGTCGATACGAGCATCGACATAACTGGTGGTCGGGCGGCCTTTACGATCGGCGCCTTGCACTTGGAGGGAAAGCTCAACACCGCCATAACCGGTCTCTTTGATGCCTTCCAGTACGCCGTGAACAATTCCAGGATTTGCCATTTCAGTTGCCTCTCGGATGTTGGGCTAATGCCCGGTTAAAAACTGGTTTATGCGGCCTCTGGCGTCGGTTCGACGTACCAGTCAGGGCGCTGTGCGCAGAAATCGACGGTCACGAAACGCAGAAGCGGGACCACGTTCGACTTGCGGTCGTTTTCGTTGAGTTTTTGCAGTGCAGCCTTAGAAAGACCCACTTCGCAGAGGTCGCCAACGTGGCGGTAAAAATTCCGAGGGCCGAGCTCTTTGGTATGCTGCCAGCCGTAGTCCTTGATGCTCAGATAGGTGCGGAAAAGAGACTTGGCATACGCCGTCGATGGGTTACCTTCGACGTAGATCGAAGGCACCACCACACCCGCCTCTACACGCTCTTTGGTGAAGCGACCTTTGCCCGGCTTGGTGAATTTTTCGAGCAGCGCTTCGTAGACTTTGTCGTCATTGATCACTTTCATTTCCACACCTCCAAAGGCCGCGAATAGGTCCTTTGTCACTTCCTTCCAACATTCTTGAATCAGGCAACGACCCTGACTTTCCAGTTCTTCCTGATAGTCACAAAGCGCCCCCAATTTGGTGGGGATGTTCCGGCGACTCATCCAGCGGTGAAGCACGGTGGCCTCCATCCGCAACAAGTACTTGGTCCACTCGATCAGTCGCGGGTCAGACATGACTTTCAACGCCCGGCGAATGCCGAGGTTGTGCCGCCCTGCCCGCTTCATTTCGTCGAGCTGGTTCTGATACTCAAGGTGCTTGAGGTACGCCTTGAGGCGCTTAAGGCGGGTCTTCTTGGAGCCGAAATAGGCCGAGCTGGAATAGTTATCGCCCCGGCTTTTGGTCTGGCCGTTGCTGACGTTGGTCAGCGCGTCAATCACCTGATAGGCCGTGCGCTCGTCGTCCAGGCGGCTGCTGTAAGTGCAGTCCATGCCGTAAACGACCGTTTCAGGGATATCGAGCAGCGCAAACAGCTTCGGATAGCTGCCAGCCAGCCACTTGAGCATCACCTCAGCACCCAAGCGGATGCTGGTCGGGCCGAATACGTTATGCCCCTGAAGAAGCTTGGCCGGGCTGGCCTTTAGCTCGATGCCGGGATCAAGGCGCTTGCCTAGCGTCTGGTGGAAAACCTTAAACGCCATCGGCGTGAACCCGGTCGAAAGCGACTCCCACGGGTGACGCAGGTAGTCGGCCTGCAACTGACCTTCATCGTCCCGACTAACCTGCCCTTGGAGCGGTACACCTAAGCTTTCCAAATCCACATAGAAATGCGGATCGCCCGACTCAAGTCGGGAAACGCATGGAATGCGGAAGGGGATGAAAAGGTGAAGTCGGTCTAACATTTATCGCTTCCCTGACCATTTGCATGCATGCATGCAAATAACATTTGAGCGAAATGTATACGCGTCCACACGCATGCGTCAACACAAGTAACATGCATGCACGTACACTTTTTGGAGACGGCCGATGAAAGGTGGTGGCTCGATGCCAGCAACTCTTAGATTGACAACCGCAGAGCAAGAGCTCTTGCGGAAAAAATGCATAGATATCAATAAGTTACTAATAAAACAGGGCAAGCAACCGCTAAGGGATAGCGAGCTAGCGCATTTTTTATTAGAAAAATCAGTTGCTTACATCGAAGTAAGCGAATCAGGCGAGCTGACGCTAGAGCCCCGGTAGAGCCATGCCGAGAGCCCCAAAGTGTCACCATGTCACAAGAGTCCACCATTAGAGATGGTGGACCCTGAACGCTGCGCGCCCAGGGCGGAAAGCTGAAAAGCTGTCTCCGCTTCCTATCCAGCCGTTCGCCACCGAGATGGAAGTCAAAATGACGAGCTGGATTCTTTACATCGTTATAGCCGCGACAGACGTGCCAGCAGTAGAGATGGGGCCATACGCTACTGCCGATGAGTGCCAAAAAGCAGGCGACCTATTCGGCGAAGAACACGCCAAAAAGGGAAAAAAAGAGTACATCGGCATCTACTGCCAGGAAGAAGAAAAGCCAAAAAGCAATTAGCCGGGATGGTTGCCACCGAGGCGACCAGAACGATTAGAGGCACCTGCGCTGCACATTCGTGCGACTTGGCAGGGGTTCCCCCTCGCTGCGCTACCCCAAACGACGTGATGCTGTATCCGCACGCCTAGAGGCATCCTCGCTCCGCTGGATCAGGGGCAAGCCCCTGCGCCCAAGGGCTACCCCGTGTTGAACAGTGGAGGGGTTGGGTTGAAATTTGCGCCTGGCGACCGTTCGTCGGTATTTATGGTAACGCGTTACATAATCTTTGTATTATTGGTAACGCGTGACTATAATTACATCACAGACAACGAAACGGAGTTCCAGCCATGCCCATGATCGACAACCAGCACCATTACAACACCGCACTTGCAGCTAAAGCAGGTAAGGGATTCCACGTTCGGGCCGATGCTTACTGGCTCGATCTGCTTGAATTTCTTCCTGCTGGTCACTTCGAAGTGCACGAGCTAGAGAAGCTGCAAAAACGTTACTTCGGGCTTCATCTTTCGATGGAAGAAGGCGAGGCCCAAGCTTACGAACTCCGTGGCTTCGTTGACGCCGTGGCGGTAATGGCTGGCGTATCCAAGGAAGATTTGGGATGGCTCTGTGATGCTTTCGAGTGGGTGATCGGACAATGAAAGATCCAATAGATCAGGCCACGCCGGATATGCTGGAAACGCCAAAACGCGGACGTCCGAAATCCGGTAACGCGTTATCGGCTGCGGAAAAGCAGAAGGCCTACCGTGATCGAAAAAAGCTGGAAGGTCTGAAAACAATAACGCTGAGCCGTTTAGAGATTTCAGCAATCACCCTGGGGCTGGCAAAGCTAGTCGCCGAACACCAACGGTATCCGACCGTTGCAGCCCGATATCAAGAAGTCCTAGACCGTTTCAGAGACTAGAGATCGAGAACAGCCTTGCAGGCTTCCTGCAAGGCTTGCAAACGCGCATCGAGGTCGAAAGATTCTCTATCGAGCTGCGCGAGCCTGGAACGCATCTGACGCGTTTCAGCAACAAGCCGAGGGTAATCCGACAAGACATGGCAAACAGCGTCCAGGGCATCCCTTGAGGGCGCGTAGAGCTGTGCGTCGCGGATTAGATGGGCTGGGATATCGAGTGGCATCGCATAATCGACGTTACATTAAATCGCGCCGGGAGCTTACGCGATTATCCCGACCCGACTGAACGTAACGTTTTCCATTATGCGAAGCCTTAGGTGAGGGCGACGACCACAAGGCCGGCCAGCAGGAACACAGCGGCCCTTGTAACTGCGGCTGTTCCGCGCCGCGATCTTCAATAGTCGGATCGAAACGCCCGTTCTGAACCACGTCCGTGCAGTAGGCAAACGATGTCTTAACCCTTGTGTGCTGCTGGCTGTAGCACTGACAACCCATCTGCCGGCCCTTGATCGTCTCAACCCGCCTGCGAACGCAGTCCTTCCAAGCGCATCGTTCCTGAGCCTTGCTGTAGCGCTTGATCCAGGCATACGTGCTGTGCATGGACATGCCTAATCGAGCGGCTACCTCGGCGACAGGTAGGCCACGTTCGGTCACTTGCTTGACCGCTTCGATCTTGAATTCTTCGGGGTAACGCTGGTTGCTCATGGCACCTCCTGATGGGCCTCAGTTTAAGGCTTGAAGGTGTCTACGAAACTAGAGGCGATTCGGGGAAACTGCCCCACTTTCAAGAAGTGCCAGTGGCTTTAGACGATCTGCATTGAATTCTGTACTTTCAGAACCCAAGAGAATGAAGTCAGCGGCAACAATATCTCCAAGCCCAACGTACACCGCGTGGGTTCTCAGGAGATAACTCATCAGCCATTTAAATATTTTCAGAATCAACTAATCAACTAATCAACTAATCAACTAATCAACTAGTCGCACAGCAGCGGTATTCCCCAGCTTCGCCAATAAACCCTTTAGCCAAACCACAGGAAGTCTAACAATGAAAGCCTTGAACATTGACGGTCATAGCATCAACAGCTCATTAAACAAATTGTCGCTCGGCGTTAAAACCATGGCGATTGGAACCTACGGTGCTTATTTTGCTCTTGCAATCATATACTTCTGGTTCGGCGGCATGAAATTCACGCATTATGAGGCACAGGGATTGGTTCCACTTGTGAGCAACAGCCCACTACTGGGATGGGTTTATGAGATCTTCAGCGTGGATATCTTCTCTAGCCTGCTCGGAGTTCTGGAGATCTCGATCGGCGCTCTTATTGCAGGCCGACTGCTATCGCCAAAGCTTTCATTAATTGGTGGAGCTTTGTCTGCCGGACTGTTCCTCACTACGCTGAGCTTTATGTTCTCGACACCAGGCGTGATCGAACCCGGCCTCGGCTTCCCAGCCATTACGGTTGCTCCGGGCCAATTCCTCCTCAAAGACATAGGATTGCTTGCCGCTTCCATATTCGTGGCGGGCCATTCTCTAACCGAGATGGAAACCCGCTGAACTGAAAATCTTCCGCCAGGGATGGCCTGAACCAGTCCGATGTTTTCAGGCCACTTTCCCATCTGCGATTCAAAACCCGCTCACCACAGCAAAAAAGGCAATCAGCAGCGCCGGCAAACGGGCTGAGCCGACCATCGACAGGGTGCATATATGCGGGAGCATGCTGTCGCGATCCAGGGCAGATGGGCGATATCAAGAGAGTTCTGCCCTCTCCACTTCTTGGGATTTCATCCAGTCCCGTGGACTGCAGCCCGTCTTGCGGCGAAACGCACGAGCAAGCGCTGAGGGGCTTTCATAACCTACCTCGTCGGCGATCAGCGTAATCGGCCGCCCTTCACGCAGGCGTTTCTGCGCCAGGCTGATACGCCAACTCAGAAGATAATCCGCAGGAGTCTGACCTATAACGGCTCGGAAATGCGCGGCATAGGCGGCGCGCGACATGTTCGACTCGCTCGCCAGCTCTGCGACTGACCAGGCACGATGCGGTGCGTCGTGCATCTGTACCAGAGAGCGCGCCAGCCGCGAATCGGCCAGTCCGGCCATCATTCCGGTACTCAACTCCTGGTGGTCGAGGAGATGCCGGAGCAGCAATATAATCAGTAGCTCGAACAACCGATCGAGCACTGCCTGCCGGCCACAATGTCCGGCTGCCGCCTCACCGAACAGCCAACTCAGTGTATCGGCCAGCAGCGGCAGCTCATCCAGGGGCAGCACCAGAAGATCGGGTAATGAAGCGGACAATGGGTTACCGACACCACCATCGAACTCCATCGAGGCACACAGTAATTGAGCCCCCTCGGGCTCACTTGCGATTAGTTGATGCCGGCTTGGGCGTGGCAGAAAAATCAGACTGGGCCGGCTAAGCAGGAAATCGCTCCCATCGGAGCCCTGTAAAGTGAGGCGACCTGCCTGCAGCAGGTGAATATGACCCCGCTGGTCAGCGCCATCGTATGACGCCATGCCGCAAAACTTGCCACTGTGAAACAGATTTGCGCGGACGCTGAACTGTGACAACAAGGTAGACAAGCGGTCCATATGGCGTCTCATGGCAAGATGTAGAGAATCCGCATCATATCACCGGTCGAATTGCGCTCATTTTCAT
The DNA here is from genome assembly GCF_057838565.1 of Pseudomonas sp. KH_027. NCBI lineage: Bacteria > Pseudomonadati > Pseudomonadota > Gammaproteobacteria > Pseudomonadales > Pseudomonadaceae > Pseudomonas > Pseudomonas sp. KH_027. Next base: position 2,262,091 of record NZ_CM174470.1, on the reverse strand, counting down.
GATCTTGCCCTAGGGCTTTGAAGACCGTTTCCCTGCCTGCCAGGAAGCTGTCGAACCACGCAATAGTCAGCACGCGGTTCAGTTCCATATGGCTGTTGCGCCACCAGCGGCGAGAGTTGCCTGCCACTTTCTGCGCGATCTGCTGACTCGCTCCCAGGGTTCGCAACTCCCGATAGATCGTCGGTCCACGCTTCCAGTGCGTGAGTTGGATCGCTCGTAGGCGGTGTCGTATCCATTCGTCCAGCTCCCGCCAGACTTTTGGGGTTTGCGACAGCCCAAAGTAGGCGTTCCAACCCGGAATATAAGGCCGCAGGCCAGCGACGATCTGTTGCAGGCTACGACCGCCCGCTCCACGCTTCCTCCCCACACTCGGTCACCCTTGTGCAGTTGCGCTTCACTTCGTTCGCTGTGGTCAACTCACGGTGGGACTTTCACCCACAAGATTGCGCCCATGCTGGGCGCACAAAAAAACGCCACCGAAATGGGTGGCGCCAGAGAGCAATCAAGGGTTCGTTCAACAGCAGCGCACGGTGCCCTTGCCCTTGCCGTAGCGCGCCTCCTGGCGCTCACGGAAGAACTCCTTATGGCTCATCACCGGCTGATCCGGGTGTTTGTTGCCCATGTGCTGGACGTAGTTGTCGTAGTCCGGAACGCCTACCATCAGGCGGGCTGCCTGGCTCAGGTACTTACCAAGGCGACTCAGGTTATTGACCATTCGCAGTCCTCGGGGACTGGGCAGTGTCCTTCGCTTCCTTGAGCAATTGCTGGATGACTTTTTCCTGGTGCTCATAGCGACCTTCGCCGAAGTGGGTGAAGCGAATCTCTCCCTGGGCGTCGATGAAGTAGTGCGCCGGCCAGTAGCGATTCTGGAACGCTGTCCAGATCCGGTAGTCGTTGTCGATGGCCACCGGGTAGTGGATATCTCGCTTGTCGACTTCAGCCCGCACGCTGTCGATGACTTTCTCGAAGCCATATTCAGGAGTGTGCACGCCAATCACCACCAGACCATCCTTGGCGTACTTCTTCGCCCACTCATTCACATGGGGCATGCTGCGTTTGCAGTTGATGCAGTCGAAAGCCCAGAAATCGACAAGCACTACCTTGCCGCGCAGCGATTCACTGGTCAAAGGCTCGGCGTTCAGCCACTGCACTGCGCCGTTCAGAGACGGCATGAGCCCTTCACTTTTCAGGTCGAGCAAAGGCTCGGCGTTGGCCTTGCTGATCAGGCCATCGGTGATCGACGAAGCGGCTTGCGGTAGCAAGTCGAGAATGCCCGATTCGACCTGGTAGGCACCGCTCGAAGTGAAGCGTGACAGCAACTGCTCATCCACACCGCTGGCGATGACCGCAACTGTCGCCAGCATCGAAGCCCCAGCAGCACGGCGAAACCAGTACGTCACGGCCAGCGAGCGCTTCAAGCGGTTCAACAGCCGGCTGCTGGCAAATATCAACGTACCCAAAGCCAGGGCCGCGCCGGCGCCATAGGTCAGCAGCAACACGCCGGTGTTCACGTTGGCGCCTTGCAACATGGCTGAGGTCAGAATCAGGCCCAGAATCGGGCCTGCACAGGGCGCCCATAACAAGCCGGTGGCGACCCCCAGCATTGCCGAGGCCGCCGATCCGCTCATCGCGCGGCCTGATTGGTCGAGCCGGTTACCGAGGGCGACGAAAGGTCGCGTCAACCACGCCCCTACCCTGCTCGAGAGCATCGAAAGCGCAAACAGCGCCAGTACAACCAGCGCTATCTGGCGACCTAAAACGCTGGCCTGAATGATCCAGCCGCTGCTGGCGACTGCGAGGGTCGAGACCACGGCAAAGGTCAGCGTCATGCCAGTCAGGGTCAGCAGTACAGAGCGAAACGAACGGTCCGCACGGGCGAAGAGAAACGGTATGACCGGCAGTATGCACGGGCTGAGGACGGTCACGATCCCGCCCAGAAAGGCAATTAAGAGCATCATGGTTCACCTGCAGGGAGTTAAAGCAGATAGACGGGGATCGGAAACCAGGCCCGCGGAAAGCGGACCTACCCCGGTATTCTTGGTATTCAGCTTTATTGGCCGCCGCGCAAATCACCTCGGCCCAGGCCGTGGGTTGCAGCAGCGCGACTTTCACGCAATACGCTGGAAGGTACGATCAGCGCCGCCTTCGGCAATGCGTTGGAAGGTGCGATCAGCGCCGCCCTCGGCAACGCGTTGGAAGGTACGATCAGCGCCGCCCTCGGCAACGCGTTGGAAGGTACGATCAGCGCCGCCCTCGGCAACGCGTTGGAAGGTGCGATCAGCGCCGCCTTCGGCAACGCGTTGGAAGGTGCGATCAGCGCCGCCTTCGGCTACACGCTGGAAAGTACGATCAGCACCGCCTTCGGCTACACGCAGGAAGGTGCGATCGCCGCCGCCCTCAGCCAGGTGATGGCTGATCTCGGACTTGCCGCACGTGAGCTGGAAACAGCTTTCCGGATTTGCGTCCAGGCGCTTGGCAGACGCAGCGCCTGCATGGCTTGCCGCGCCGGCCAGAACAAAAAACAGTGCGGTGAAACAGCTATGGAGTTTTTTCATGGTGATTTCCTCGGGATGATTGAAAACGGGATGTGCTACAGAAGAACTCAACTGCCTTCGCTGCAGGAGTTCGAGACTTTCAGGTACTTCAAAACCTGGGTTTTGTCCTGGGAGTCCAGGTAGGTCATGCGTGCTTCGACGACTTCGCAGAATTGAGCCGCGGGCTCTTCGAAAGCCACGATCTGCTTGATGTCCAGATGGCGTGGCACGTCTTGTGTGGCGGCCTCGACCTCGGCGCGGGCCGACAGCGTGCAGAGGTTCAGCGCGGCAAAAAGCCCGGCGGCGGTGATGAGTTTCGTGCTCATGAGCGATCCTCGATTGCTGAGTGGCCTGGTTTGGCGACTCGGTGTGGCAATTAAGGACTTCGCACGTATCTCGAATGTGTCGGTTTGACCGGGTCAGTTAGTCGGTGTGTATCCAAGCGGCGGGGAAATACAGTTCGATACAAATCGACCGGAATCGGCCAGGAAACGATAGGGATTTGCCAGCAAATGTATCTGCGGGACTCCAGATACACTGGAATACAAAGCCGGCCAGCGCTCGGCACGCGTTTGGATAGAATGCAATCCACTGAGGCCCAGAGGTGACCGTCCATGGACCATATAGATCACATACTGGTCGTTGATGACGATCGTGAAATCCGCGAGCTGGTGGCCAACTATCTGAAGAAGAATGGTCTGCGGGCTACGGTGGCCGCCGACGGGCGCCAGATGCGCGCATTCCTTGAGACCACTCCGGTGGACCTGATCGTGTTGGACATCATGATGCCCGGCGATGATGGTCTGGTGCTGTGCCGCGAACTCAGGGCCGGCAAGCACAGGGCCATACCGGTATTGATGCTGACCGCGCGCAACGACGAGACGGACCGGATCATCGGCCTGGAAATGGGCGCGGACGATTACCTGGTCAAACCCTTCGCCGCCCGCGAGCTGTTCGCCCGGATCAAGGCCGTGCTGCGCCGTACCCGCATGCTGCCGCCCAACTTTCAGGTCACCGAAGCTGGACGTCTGCTGAGCTTTGGCGACTGGCAGCTGGATACCACCACCCGCCATCTGGTCGATCGCAGCGGCACCATGGTCGCCCTCAGCGGCGCCGAATACCGATTGCTGCGGGTGTTCCTCGACCATCCGCAGCGCGTGCTGAGCCGGGATCAGTTGCTGAACCTGACCCAGGGCCGCGACGCCGACCTGTTCGATCGCTCCATCGATCTGCTGGTCAGCCGTTTGCGCCAGCGCCTGCGTCAGCACCTGGCGGATGATGCGAACGAGCCGGCCTATATCAAGACTGTGCGCAACGAAGGGTATGTGTTCTCCATGCCCGTCGAAATTTGCGAGGCGCGCCAGTGAACAGCCTGCGCCTCTGGCCACGCACCCTCGCCTCCCGGCTTTCACTGATTTTCCTGATCGGGCTGGTGACGGCCCATGGGCTGTCGTTCGCGGCGCTGTTCTACGAGCGCTACCAGAGCTCCCAGTCGATGATGCTCGGCAACCTGGAAACCGACTTGACCACTTCCATCGCCATTCTCGATCGGCTCCCCGCCGCCGAGCGGGCCGACTGGTTGCCGCGACTCGAGCGCAGGAACTACAGCTATCTTCTCGGCCCTGGGGAACCCGGCACCCCGGTCCCCGCCGATCAATACAATGAGTTGCTGCAGTCAATCCAAGACTCTGTGGGCAAACACTACCCGGTGACGGTCGAGGTGCTTGCTGGCGAACAGCGGCACTTGCAGGCTCACCTGAAGCTGAAAGACGGCAGTCCGGTCACCATCGATATCTTTCCCGCAATGTGGCCGCTGGCACGCTGGTTGCCGCTGGTGCTGCTGGCCCAGTTGGTACTTTTGCTGGGCTGCACCTGGCTCGCGGTGAGAACCGCAATCCGTCCGCTGGCGCAACTGGCCCAGGCCGCCGACACCCTCGATCCCAACACCAAGGGCCCACGACTCGACGAAGGCGGCCCCACTGAAGTCGCCCATGCGGCGGTGGCCTTCAACGCCATGCAAGAGCGGATTGGCGCTTACCTGGAAGAACGCCTGCAAATCCTCGGCGCGATCTCTCACGACCTGCAAACCCCCATCACCCGCATGAAGCTGCGCTCAGAGTTCATGGAAGACTCGCCGGAAAAGGACAAAATCTGGCAGGACCTCAGCGAGATGGAACGTCTGGTCCGCGAAGGCGTGGCCTACGCGCGCAGCGTGCATGGTGGCGTGGAAAAAAACTGTCGCATCGACCCTGATGCGTTTCTCGACAGCCTGGCCTGCGACTATCAGGACTCCGGTCAACAGGTGACGCTCGAGGGCAGGCTCGGCATCCCTATCACTACCCGCCCCCACGCCTTGCGCCGCATCCTGACCAACCTGATCGACAATGCCTTGAAGTTCGCCGGGGCGGCCGAGATCCAGGTCCAGGCCGAAGCCGGTCAACAGATTTCAATTTGCGTACTGGATCGCGGCCCGGGTATTCCCGACGAGGAACTGACGGCAGTATTGCAACCCTTCTACCGCTTGGAAAACTCGCGCAACCGCGACACCGGTGGCACCGGGCTCGGCCTGGCCATCGCCCAGCAACTGGCGCTGGCCATCGGTGGCAGCCTGACCCTCAGCAATCGTGAGGGTGGCGGCTTGTCAGCGCAGATCAGACTGGGACCAACGCAAAGCTGACGGTTTGCATCACTGTGCATTTCGCCTGGGGTTTGCTGCACAGGTTTGCGATTGCACAACGGCCCCGTCGAGCACCTTTGAGGCAAAGGTCGCGCAAAAGCGACCACGGCCAAGATAAATCAGCCCACAAGAAAGGTTCTTCACGGAATACCGTAATGACGGTTAATACGGGATAGCTGGGGCTGCTGTTCGTCGGCCGTTATTCTGTGGCCGGGGCTGTTATTGCGTGGGCTGACAGTCCGGTTTCGCCCTGCTGGGCGAGTCTCTTTTGGCATTGCCCCCAAAGAAACCAAAAGGTCTAGCCCCGGCATCCGGCCCGCCTGTAGCGGGTTCCCTCGCGCCATCGTCGCTCCGGGGGCACGCCGTCCCTGGCCCAGCGCAGCTCTCGCGGCGTCCCTGCCGCTCCCCCCTCCACAACGATGCCACTCGGCCTCCTGAAGGGGCGCTTGTCCCCGCCTGACTTGGTGCGTTTCATCTACTAGGCAGCGTTGGCTTCAACTTGTTTAAAGCACGTACAGGCGACACCCCGAATCCCCGTCAGGAGGCTGAGTGGCGGTGCTGCGTAGGTGGACGCGAGGCAGGACACCGAGCGAGGCACGATGACTACGCATTAATATCCAGAATGGCTTCCTTTCTATCGTTAGCACGAGCGCTTTCAATAGCTGCCTGAAGTCTGGATGACGTGCCTCCGTTGCCACTACCTTGCTGCTGAGCAGCGGCAATTTCCTTCATTCTATCGGCGATTTTTTCGCCGAGTTCCGCCTGCTGCTCTGGAGACATCGCGTCGTATTCTTCTTTGGATATCCCCATTTGCGCCAAGATCGCGTACTGCATTTTTTCTTGGTCAGACATCTCCATATATTCTTTGAATTTATCGCTCGCACTCTTCGACTTGATCTCCGATTCGGAGGCTTCAATTCGGCCAGATCGAATAGAGATACTGTCGGATGACGCGTTCGGATCGTTTGAAACAGGTTTGAGTTTTGCGAATGCTTCCAAACCAGCGCTATTCGGGTTTTCCGCTTTTCGCGAAATCATTGATTGGGCGCCAAAAACGTTACTCGGCTGAGTCACATTGAAAGTCCTCACCGCCCTCCTCCTATACAAGTGATCATTTAAAAACTTAGTCAGGCAACTGACAGGCCAGCTCCCGGGGAAGGCTCTAGGAAGTGCAAGGCCAGACTTTTAGCGATCAAGAGGGACTCAGCAGCGGCAGATCATTGCCGCTGCTCGGTCATTATTTTCCAGCGAGTGGCAACGATCAGAGTCACTCGAGCCGGAAGTTGCTGAGATCGATTGAGACCAACAGCAAGTCTCGAATTGGCTTGAGGTCATTGCCGCGCAGATAGGCGCGGCGCTTCGTTGGAAACGAAATACCGTTCACTTGGGTGAAGTCGCTGACGTACTGGGCAGCCCGAAACCCGCCTGCGACATCAACTTGATAGTCATGTCGACGCAACAGGAAGTCTTCTCCGAAGTAAAAGTCTTGCTCGATGCAGTGGCTTGCGACCTCCCGAGGGAATCGCACTCGCAGTACCCGCCACTGTTCATTGGCTTCCTGCCAAGGCTCTACCTCGATGACCTCGAAGCCGTCCGACGCCAGCAAGAACGGTGTGTTGAGATAGGTCCACATCGCATAGCCATTGAAATAGGCAAGATGAAGTGGATCCCAGGGTGTATCGATGGCGTGGCCGAGAAAGGATTTCCTTGGATTAAGCCGTTCGCTCACAACGGCACCCTCGGTTGTCTCGATAGCAACACGCCCAGGTTCGAACACGCTGCGCCATTCCGGGCGGCCGAAAGGGCTCGCAGACGCTGTCTGTTCATGAGTCGTCGCAGTCATCTCGCGCGGAGTCGTAGTTGCTTCCAGTCCTTTCAAGGGCCACAACCCACCTCCTCCAATGATGGTGGCCGTGACGCGTGTAAGTTTGTTCCAGCGATCAAGCCCGCCGTGGACATGCAAGACTTGCTTCAATAATTCATTCATTTGCTTTTCCTCCTGTTGTGAGCCGACGACCTGGATTGCGACGGCCGAGGTCGCCATGGGCAAACAGAGTGAGGCTAGGAAGCGTCGGTGGCACTGGGAGTCGTCCATTGCCGAGAGGTAGCCTGCTCGATGAACACTAGCAGGCTAGATCCGTGACAAGTTCGGTTCAGACCAGATTGATCACGACGTCGATGTTATCTCGTGTGGCCTTGGAATACGGGCAGGTCTGGTGCGCGGCATCCACCAGAGCCTGGGCTACTTCGCGCGCCAAACCCGGGATGCTGACGTTGAGGCGAGCTTGGAGGAAGTAAGCGCCGCCAGTTGCGCCCAAGTCCACTTCGGCATCAACGGCCAGATCAGCCGGGAGTGTGACCTTCATTTTGCCGGCAGCAAGCCCAATCGCACCGATGAAACAGGCCGACCAACCAGCAGCCAACAACTGTTCCGGATTGGTGCCGCTACCCGCGCTGCCTGGGGACGAAAGTTTAATGTCTAAACGGCCATCAGAGCTGCGGGATGTGCCGTCGCGTCCACCCGAGGAGGTGTGGACCTTGCCGGTGTACAGTACTTTTTCGATTTTGCTCATGATGAATTCCTGGTTAGAAATGTAAAGCTGGCTTTAAACCGCATACGACAGAGTTGCATCGCCGGAATTGTTTAAAACGATGTCGTTTACGCAATCTCAGGCAGATTCAGATGGAGTGCCTTCTCGCTTGACAGGCTTCCTTCGCAGATGATTTTCAGCGTGTTTGCCGACGCCAGCAGAGTCGTTCGATGAACGCATCCAGACTCAGCTTGCCGGCTCCGCTGAGCAACAGCGGCAGGAGCGCTGCGAGATAGATCACAGGCAGTTTGAAATTGCCGAAGCCTTTGTTGCTGATGGAATAACCTTGGGCTAACTCGCTCAATGTCGACCAATCGGCTGGCCAGTGAACAGCGGCGGTTGCCACCACGGTTACCACTATCAGGATGAGTGCCGAGAGGCGTGTTCCCAAGCCCACAAGCAGCGCAATGGCGCAGAGCAATTCTGCCCACATGGAGAGTTGCCAGTTCAGCGTGGCCGGAACATGGTTAAAGGGAAAAGGAAAGGCGGCCTGGATGTCCTGGAACCAGTTTTCACCGTTCCATTTCTCCAGTCCTGACTCGAGAAACTCCCACGCCAGAAAAATGCGCAGGCTTAGAGGGGCGATCCAGCTTCCAGCACGATCGAGGTTAAGGTGCAGCCCCTTCCAGGCTGATGAGATGTTTGTTTGCATGGCTTGATCCTCCGATTCACTGCCAGGAAAGTGGCGACATCCAGGTGCCTAAAATGAACGGAATCAAGGCTCGATAGCGGCGCCACACTTGCCTTCAGTCGGCTTGGTCTGCTCGGCTGAGGCCAGCGTGTAACCCTGGGACAAATCGGTTGCGCTGAATGCGGAAGAACTGGCGGCCAGGCCCAGACCAACCACCAGCGCCAGGCTGAGGGCAGGCGTGGGGGAACCCGAAAGTTTGAACATGGGGTGATACTCCTAGCTACGGCGGAAAATGATCCTCTGTCGTGAGGCATTCAGGACCACGACCAACTGCGCTGGCCGTGACCGCATTCCACCTTGCGGGTGTATCTCGAATATGTCCCGTTGCGGACTGGGTTCAACGTTGTGTATCTCGCTGCCGTCTGTACACATTGCGATACAGACCATTACCTGGAAGTAGGCATTAGCTGGAACTGCTTGTCAGTCCTGCGCGCTGAATGCCTCATGGTAGGAAACGGCACCTTGCTTGCGGCAGTGGCTGGCAGACCTCACACGTGACGTTGTCCCGAAATTCCACCCTCGATGATTACATGAGCCACATGCCGCCCATCGGACCGAATTCGCGTGCCATGCTCTGCGCAACCATGCGCAGGCCCGCTTTGGCCGCAGCAAATTACGACCCGAAGTGGACGATCCGATAACAGTAAATAAGTCCGACCTCATTTTCCCGGCTCAGCTTCGAAGAATTGGCGATTCAGCGCTACCCAAATAGGGCGCAGCGTCAAACCAGGCTCTCATCACTCACGCTTTGGTGGTACGTATCGCATTGTGTACAACGGCCATCGCGACACATCAGCCCCACTTTAGGCACTCCAGCGGACACACACTGGATACACCCGTTTGATGAAATTTGCTCGTCGATCGGTACCACCGGTCTTAGCCCCAACTCAACGACTCAACCCCTCAAAACCACCTGGAACGTGGAGTCAGTGGGGTAGCCAAATCTCTCTTGAGGATAACCAAATGAAATCTATGAAAGCGCTCTTTATAATCGCCGCTCTGACAACCTCCTCCCTGGCTATGGCCTCAGGTGGCGGTGACCGGACATTCGCGCGTATGGAGCAAGCCCGGAAAGTCTCGATGGAGTCCTACCAGGTTGCACAGAAGCAGAAGGCTGAAGCCAAAGTAACTCAAAGCAAGACCAAGGCGACCGATCACGCCAACGGCTGATCCACTGTGTACCGTCCAACCTTGCAGAGACGCCGGAAAGTTGCAGAGGCATATTGACTCTTCTTGCTCTGGGCTTCGCGGGCAAACGCCTCCAGCTGGAGACACGGGAAATAAAAGCTCACCCTTGGGTGTAATGCTGTTCACTTAAGCGGAGCAGCATTGCGGTTAACTGGGTAACGGGTCTTGGAAATTTTCACCGTCCTTGGTCGTGATGGCCTTGGACGGTGATCCAGAAACAACCCTCCGATGCCCGCCCGCAAAGCCGACAAGCGTCTACCTGTTGCCGACAGTGGATTGGCAGCGGCCATCACGATCAGCTGCACGGCGATGTACTGGCAAGCCGGCTTGAAGCGTATATCGGACGGGGTGCGTCCAAACGCTACCGCCGCCTGACTCGCCTCCCGACGAATGATGTTGTAGGCCAGCAGCAATCCCCAAACTTCCTGGTAGATCAGGTCAATCTTCTTGCTGCGCAGGGTTGCGGCATTCTGCTGCATGGAGCTTTTGATATCCCTGAAGCCCAGTTCAATTTCCCAGCGCTCCTGGTACAGCTCTGCAACGGCTTCGGCGCTGTAGGCGTCGGCCGGTAGCGAGGTCAGGACGGTTTTCACTTTGCCCTGCACTGCATAGCTGACTTCACGCACGTCCCAGTAGGTTGGTAGGTCTGGGTTACGCTTTCTCGCCTGCGGTGAAACCTTCATACGCAGCAGGCGATCCTGCTTGCCGTAACGGATCACCTCCTCGCTGATCAGGCCCTGACGAGCGGGGATCAACCAGTGTCGGTTGTCACCGGCCGTGGCCACTTTCAGCAGCAAATCAGCACTCCAGAAGCCTTTATCGAACAACGTGACCGAATGGTTGGGGATCTGTTGCAAAAACTCATCGGCCAGGCGCATTTCACTGCGCCGATAGGGGCTCAGCTGGGCATTCAGAATCAAATGGGAGCGCACATTCATCAAGGCTACAAGACGCATCATGGGGAAGGGCGTCTGGCGCTCGGTGGAGGTATTGCCAGACCCGAAATGGTCCCGTAGTTCAGGCGTATCGGGCGTGCGCATGAGTGCCCCGTCCACGGCAAAAACCTGCAGCCCCCGCCAGGTGTCATCGCTATAGCGTTCGCCTCCCCATTGGCTGCCAGTTTTGCGGAACAGCCACTCGACCGGCTCGGCGCCAAGCCGCTTGCGAGCCTCAGTGACACCACTTTTGGCCAGCAAGCAATCCGAAGCCAGTCCCTGGGCACAAATGTTTAGACGCCTGGCCACCTCATGGACAGGCTCATCGCGGAAGAGCGCCATGCCTAGCACCAGCCAGAGCACCTGATCGGCAGGTAGCCGACGACGGCGGATGGTGGCCTGAGAGGAAAGATCAAGCGCGGACGCCACCCACTCGATTGGGATGTTCTGGGTGAAGGTGCTCAGGTCGGAGAAGTTGAATAGCTCGCCCAGATCGAGCAGATGCTGTTGGAAAGACATAAAAAATCCGATACCAGGAAGACTGGCATCGGATTCTCGGGGAAGCCCGGCTGGCGTTCAAATGCTTAAGTGAACAGCATTACACCCTTGGGTGGGCTTTTTTATTTCTGCAAGGCACTGGCTTACTCAGTCAGTCATAAGCTCAGCTTCCCATCTTCAAAGCGTCTCCACCTCTTCAACGAATCATTCCTTCCGATCGGGAGCTGAAACCAAGCGATCGCTTCCTTGCGCCCAATCGCTTATTACCTGATTCCTATTGGCTGGGATTAAGTACGATTTTGCCGCGGGTATGCCCGTTCATGCTTTAGTTCAAATTTTTCTTCAAGCTCCAGCAGGGCTAATCCCATTCGATCAATGGGTCAAACTCCAATTTCCGTTGTTTCGAACTAAAGGGGGTCGGAACTAAAGGGGCTCGGAGAGATTAATCTTAAATCACTCCGCCCCCTTAAAAGACCCTCGTCGTCATGCTTCTCGCGCCGTTCGCACTGATCGCTGTAATCCCTAAAGTAGCGTGGGCGACTAAGCCGCTGGCGATGCCACGTGTCATGTCGAGGGTTATGGCGCATCAATCAGGCTGGTCTTCTGAATACCAACAGTTTTCCGGTTGCGCGCTGTACCACCTTGCCATCCTGCTTACGCGTTTCCATGAGCATGGTCACTACGCCCCGATCCTGCTTGGAGCTGGAAGGCTCGATGGCCTGAACGGTACTTCTGACATGCAATAGGTCGTCCGAGTAGGTCGGATTAGGCCAGCTCAACTGGATATCGAGGCCAATGATCCCGCTAGCCAGGGGCACGCTGGCCACGAGCTGCTTCATTGTCAGCGCCGCTGTGTGCCAACCACTGGCCGCCAGAGCGCCCAATACGCTCCTTTCGGCGTGTTCCGGGCTGAGGTGGAACGGCTGTGGATCAAATTCCCGAGCAAAAGCCAACATTGCCTCCTGCTCGACTCGAACGCTGTCGCTTTCGAATACCTGACCAAGGCTCAGATCATCGAGGTACAGTTTGTCCTGGGAAGATGAGGTCATGATGCGGTCCTCTTAGGGGCACTAACGTTGTCGTACGTTTTGGTAATAGTCTATGAATAGCCGATTTCGCTGAGGTCGATTGCCACTAGCAACTCGTCCCTGACGGCATGCCCGTCTCCCCTCGTCTATAGGCGCGCCGCGTGCTGGGCATGCAGCCCCTTTACGTCGACGTAGTCGTGAACGTACTGGGCGACAGGCAGCCCCCGCTCACGTCCACACTGTAGTAGTCATGTCGGCGCAGCAGGAAGTCCTCACCGAAATAGAAATCCTGCACTTCGCAGTGCGTAGCGATGCGCTCGGGAAAGCGCACCCGCAAGCGCCGCCAACGCTGTGCCCCTTCGGAACAGGGCTCGATCTCTTCGGTCACGACACCCGCCAAGGTGAATAGAAAGGGCATGGTCAATAGGACCAGCGCGCGTAACCGTTGAAGTACACCCGGGCAATAGCTCAGGCGAATGTTCCGCTTAGTGCTGCGCGCTGATCTACCTGGTGGCTGCACTGCCCTTGCTGCTCAAGGGAGCCGGGCGTTTCAGCCTGGGTGCCCTGCTGTTGCGCAACAGAGCCTGACCTGCACAAAAAGCCACTCAGCGAATGTCGTAAGTTACCTCGATGTTGCCGCGAGTAGCCTTGGAGTACAGGCATATCTGGTGCGCCGCTTCCACCAGCCGAGCCTTGTCCTCGGCCGCCAGCCCCAGGTGTAAATGGTGCTATCCAGGGAATCTGTCATCACAGAGTCTCCTTGGGGAGTACGGGATCGTGCCGGCGGGAACCGGCGTTAGGTTGCGCGCTAGGCGCGGGAGCTGAGCACCACGCCCTGCGCGCGCAGGTTTTCCAGCAAAGCCAAGCCCTGCGGTAGGATGACCGCGCCATCGACGCCGATCGCCTCGGCCAGTGCTTCCAGGTGCTGGCGGCCGGTACAGCGCCGCTCCTGCAGCGAAGCGAGCAACGCGTGGGCCAGGGGCGCCAGGCGCGAGAAATGCACCTGCAGGTCCGCGCCGCGCCGCGCCAACAGCAAGGTCGGCTCTGGCGGTGCCTCTCGCGGCAGGTAGTCAGGGCCGATTTCGCTGACCGGCCAGTGGTAGGCCAACGGCCAGGCAAGCTGCGACAGCAGAGGCACGCCATCGAGCAGATCACCATCCGGGTCATGCGCCGGCTCGCGCCTGTCGCTCAGCAACAGCGCGCCTTCCACCCATTCGTAATGGGCCAGCTCCGCCAGCCAGGGCGGCACCTCCAGGGCATCGCCCGCGCCTTCTTCGAGGTACGCGACGAACTCCCCGGCCAACTCGGTGAACAGCGGCGTGTGGCAGCGATAGTCGGCGTAGAAGGCATGGACCAGCGCCTGCCACTGTTTCGTTCCGAGGCTGGCGCGGATCACCGGGAAGCCACCCGCCAGCAGGGACTCGACATTGCCGAAGAACAGCTGCCGGTACACCGCCAGGCGCCGCGCCTCGATACCGGGCGGCGGCGCGTGGCGCTGCGGGTCGCGTACATGGCTGGCCAGGCACATCAACTGGTCGTTCAGGGATTCAGACATGGCGTACCTCTGGCAATGGCTCTGCGGCATGCTGCAACGCGCGAATCCGCTCGACTTCAGCCAGCAGTTCGCCCACGGGCGGGAAGTTGAAGTCACGTTCCAGCAGGGTCGGCAGCGCACCGAAACGCTGGTAGGCCTGTTCCAGCAGGTCCCAGACCCCGCCTTTCACCGCTGCGCCATGGGTGTCGATCTTCAGGTCCGGGGCTTCGTCGTAATGGCCGGCCACGTGCAGGCTGACTACCCTCTGCGCCGGAATCGCCGCGAGGTAGCTCGCAGTGTCGTAGCCGTGGTTGATGGCATTGACGAAGAGATTGTTGACGTCCAGCAGCAGGTCGCAATCGGCCTCCTCCAGTACCGCACGGAGGAAGTCGATCTCGCTAAGGGCCTGGTACGGCGCGGCGTAGTAGGAGATGTTCTCCACCGCGATGCGCCGACCCAGGGCGTCCTGTGCCTGGCGAATGCGCTGGGCGACATGGCGTACCGCTTCCTCGGTAAAGGGCAGCGGCAGCAGGTCGTAAAGCTGGCCATCGTCGGAGCTGTAGCTCAGGTGCTCGCTGTACAGCGCCACGCGATGGCGCTCGAGGAAGAGACGGGTGCTGCGTAGCAGGTTGCGGTCCAGCGGTGCCGGACCGCCGAGGGAAAGCGACAGGCCGTGGCAGGTCAGGGGAAAGCGCTCGGCGAGCGTCGCCAAGTGATTACCATAGGCGCCACCGACATTGATCCAGTTGTCTGGTGCGCATTCGAGAAAGTCCACGGCACCGACGTCCATCGCCAGCAGCTCAGGCACCAGCGCGCGGCGAAGGCCGAGGCCCGCGCCGCGTACGGAAGATACAGGCGTCATGGGAAACCTCCGGATAGCAGAACGCCCTCCCCGGCCAATGGCACCGGGAGGACGGAAGGTGACTGCGTCGACTCAGTCTTTGGCCTGGCTCAGGCGAGTGAACAGCTCCGTGGGCACTTTCTTGCCGTTGGACGTGTACTGGTTGCTCCTGTACTTGTAGACCTCGGCCTCGGAGAGGTAAATGTCTTTGTTGGTGTCCATTGCTTTGAATTCTTCACTACCGTTCGGGGCCACGACCAGGAGTTCCTTGAGCGAAACGCGGCCATCGTCGTCGGTGTCGGTGCGAGCGAAAGAGGCGTCGCCACACTTGCCTTCACCGCACTTGCCTTCGGCCTGGGTGGCCTTGCTGCCGGCTTCGCTGCCGCCGCATTTGCCTTCACCACACTTGCCCTCCCCGGCCTTGGCTGCGGAAGCCAGTTGGTAACCCTGGGGCAGTGCCTCCACGGCAAAGGCGGCGGATGACGCCAGGCTCATGCCACCGGCCAGGGCGATAGCGGCCAGGCCGAGGCTGGTTTTGTTCGAGATCGAGATACGGGACATGGTGCTTCTCCGGATGTTGTGCACGGCGAGGCCGTGCGAGTCTTGCCACAAGGGCGGATAAACCCTGGAGGAGGCACAAGGCGAAGCGGAAGAAACCGGGAATCCCGGAGCGACATGCGCACAAGCATCCTCCACCTCGACAGGGCAAACCTCATTCGGGCAAGGCCATTTAGCCGCAGCCATGTATCCACGATGTATCAGGTGGAAGGAGCATTTGTATGCCAATCCCCGGACGCCACGTCCGGATACACAGCGATACAAAAAGCCCGGAGCTGGCGTGCGCAGGGAACTGCGCCGAGGCGAGAAAGCCGCAGGGTGCCATTACCCACGAAGCGCGCAACGTACCTCACTCTGCACATCGGTAGCCCGGATGAAATCCATGAGGGGGTGTCAGGCTGAACCGCTGATTGCATCCGGGCTGCCGAATCCCGCGACCATCTGCGCCATGGTCACGTGGCCGCGCCCAGAAAAAGCAAAGCTCGGTAGAGATGGACTCAAAACCGAGCTTCGGGTGGAGAGTGGCCCGGTTCTAGTTCGCACCGGGCCTTGCGAGTCCCGCCGTTATTCGAGCGGGTACTTCTCACGAACCAGATGCCCAATCCCCATGCGATCGAGGATGTCCATCGGGCATAGGAAGGTGACGCGGACGGTGCCGGGTAAACGGCTGATTTCAATGGAGCCGGTGATCGTGGCGCGGTTGAGCACCTCATCGTAGGGCAACCCGGTTACCGCCGCGGCGCGCTGCAAGCCGTTCTCGGTGGCGGCGTTGAGGTTCACGCCACTACCGATGAAGGTGATCGGGCCATTGCGCTCGACTTCGTGTTGCCCCCAACGCGCGCCCAGTTCACGTACTTTCCGGCGCTGTTCGGCACTCATTGGCCGCGCCATGGGTGGCAGGTCGTCGATGTTCTGCAGCAGGATCGGGCCTTCGAGCGTGAGATTCTTGATGACCTCCACCGTCAATTCCGTTTCGCCCGAGACATCCGTGGCGTGCCCGGCGATCTCGCCATTGCCCTGCTGCGCGTGCATGTCGCCCATGTACACCCCTGCCCCGGGAACCTTGACCGGACAGATCAGAATGGCCCCCGCGCGCACCGAGTTCGTGTCCATGTGGCCATCGGTCTTGGCCGCATGCAACTCGTCATGGGTCAGGCCGTATCGATGCGGGGCTCCGACCAGGTACTGGCCGAAATCGGCGCAGTTGTGCGAGTCCGGAATGTCGCGCGCTGGCGTGGTGCCGATGTTGCCGAGGAACGGCCGCATGTGAGCGGCCAGGCCGGGAATATCAGCGCGCGCCAGTGAGAGAATCGAATGCTGCGCCGCCAGCTCCGGCAATGCGGCCATTTCTGGAGCGTTCCCCGCCAGGCGGTTGGCCACGTCCTGGTTGACAGTCAGGCTGACCTGGTTTTCCTGGTCCAACACGATCACGTAGCCATGGCTGAACTGGAAGGCGCTCACCTCCGCACCACAGTGATTGCAGCGTATCGCCTCCTCGCCAATCCCTTCGACATGGCTGGCCGGATGTTCGGTGCCGCAGGCCGAACAGAACTTGGATACGAACGGGTCACCGTGGTAGCGACCTTCGACAAATTTCATCACCCCTGAAGAGGTGGCCAGCGAGGTGACGCGCATGCGCTGGATCTTCAGCGCGACGGCATCGCCGACGTCGGCACCTTCTATCGCAACCGGTTGGGTTACCTCGTGCCCGCCCTGGAATGAAGGAGTGATCATCGGCCCCCAGCAGCCCGGCGGCGTACCGGTGATCAGGGTGCCACCATCGGACAGTGGTCCCAGCATTGGCAGGCTGGGGCCAATTATGCCGTTGGTGTAGGTCTGGACCCTGAGCCGGTCCACTGCTGGACGCTCGGATTTCATATCAGGCTGGATTCTGGTCATTTCTTACCCCTGTACCCGCATTGCGTGCGGAGTGATGCAGCTCAAGGAACAAAGCGTCCGTCGCAGCGGAGACCGTGAAGACACCTGCCCCTTGGCCATGATTGGTAACAACGTCAGCCCGACGCCCCGGCAATCAAGCGGCAGCGGCTGGCGGCGCCAGGCGGCACAAGGAGTTCATCGCAGACATGTATCCGGAATGTGTTTCACAGCGCTGGATTCGTAAGCCGATGTAGCAGGGAGGCGCACATACACAGGCGGATACAGACGGATCCACGCAGATCAATGCTTGCCGTGAAAATCCCGTCAGGCGCCAGGATGCCCTGGCGCCCCGGGGGAGGATCACTTCGACCGCCCGGCCGGAAACTGTCTGAAGTGATCGATGGTCGCCTAATCTTGAACTCGTCCGACGTGCTCGAACGCGATTGAAAGGCAGTTTCCTGCATTCTTCCTGAGGGGCTCATCATGACCAAGATCGAAAAAGTGCTGTACACCGCCAAGGTCCACACTACGGGCGGTCGCGACGGCGCATCCGTCAGCTCTGACGGGCGCCTGGACATCAAGCATTCATCCCCCGGCGGCCCTGGCAACGGGACCAATCCGGAGCAGCTCTTCGCCGCAGGCTGGTCGGCCTGTTTCATCGGGGCGATTGGTGTCGTGGCCAGCAGAATGAAGGTTACCGTGCCGAAAGACGTTGCAGTCGATGCCGAAGTGGACCTCGGCACAACCAGCAACGACTACTTCATCCAGGCACGCCTCAATGTCAGCCTGCCCGGGATGGATCGCGAAACGGCGCAGGCCGTGGTGGAGGCCGCGCATCAGGCTTGCCCGTACTCCAAGGCCACGCGAGGCAATATCTACGCCGAAGTGAAGCTGGTCTGAGCCAGGCCATCCGCGCCCCCCGGCCAAACGTCGGGGGCGCCTCGCGCCCTACCCGCCCGCTCAGACCTTCCACTCCTGCTTGCACTCCATCAGGAAGTCGATGAACGCACGCAGGCGTAGCGGAACATGGCGACCGTGGGGATACAACAGGGTGATAGGGCGAGAACGTCCGCCGAACGCCTGGAGGACCTCCACCAGGGAACCCCCCTCCAGTTCTCGCTCGACGATAAAGCGGTAGGTCTGGAACAGGCCGGCGCCGTGCTTGGCCAGGGTCACACCGCCGAGCACATCGTCCGAGCAGCAGTAGTTGCCTTCGGCCAGAATCTCCCGCTCCTTGCCGTTTTCAGTGAAGAGCCAGGAGATACGACGCCCGCTGCTGGGCAGTTCGAACTGGATGCAGTCGTGGTCGCCAAGGTCCTCCAGGGACATGGGGGTGCCAACCCTGGCTAGGTAATCCGGAGTAGCCACCACGACCAGCCGTGCCTCTTCGAGATGCCGGGCGATCAGCGTCGAGTCGGGCTGGGCGCGCACCCGGATCGCCAGGTCGTAGCCCTCCCCCACGAAGTCGATGTTCCTGTTGCTCAGATGGATATCGATCTTCACGCCCGGATGGCGCGCCCTGAAGCGAGACAAGAGTGGGAGGATGCGATAGTGGCCATAGGTTGTGGGGATGCTGATACGCAGCTCGCCGGTGGGCTCGAGCTGCTTGCCCATCACTTCACGCTCAGCCTCGATCAGTTGGGTCAGTGCCTGCCGGCACTGCTCGAAGTAGGCTCGACCGCTTTCCGTTAGGCGAATGCTGCGGGTCGTCCTCACGAACAATCGCGTGCCCAGGCGCTCCTCCAGTCGCGAAATCGACCGGCTTACCGCCGCCGGGGTAACCCCGGCCGAAAGTGCCGCGGCCGTGAAGCTGCCCTTCTCCGCGGCCAGACAGAAGAGCTCGATGCTGCCCAGTTGGATGTCATCAAAATGGCGTTTCACGACTCATTACACCGAGTATCAACTGAAGTATCCGAGACTACATATATCGGCTCCGAGAGCACAAATATAGTTAACACCATGCAGTCGATCCCGGCACCCTTCGGTCTAGCCGGCCAGGTGTAGCGATGATCCAGTCCTTTTGGAGCCGCGCCCATGAAAGCAGCAGTCGTCACTCGTTTTGGTGGCCCCGAAGTGATCGAATTCGTGGACCTGCCCACCCCGCGACCGGGGCCCGGGCAGGTGCTGATCAAGGTCTTGGCCACGCGGGTGAATCGTCTCGACCACGACATCCGCCAGGGTGACGTCGCCACCAGCGTCCCGCTTCCGCACATCCTTGGGATGGACGCCGTTGGCGAGATCGCGGAACTCGGCGTCGGCGCCGCGAACTATGCAATCGGGGACCGGGTGATCGCGATGCCCGGCTATCCCAGCAGCCCTGCCGAGTGGGGCATCCGCCCCGCTGCTACGGCACCCAGCTACACCTTGCACGGTCTGCACTGCTCGGGAACCTACGCCCAGTACATCGTCGCTCCGGAAAACTGGGTGGTTGCGGATACCTCGGGGCTGCCTCCCGAGCAGGCGGCAGCGCTGCCGGCTACGCTGCTCACGGCGATCCGCGCAGTGCAAACCGTGGGTGAAGTGAAGGCCGGCGATCGGGTGCTGGTCCATGTGGGTGCTTCCGGCATTGGCTCCATGAGCATCCAGGTCGCCAAGGTACTCGGCGCGCGCGTCGCCACCACCGTTCGCAGCGTCGCCGCTGCCGAAGTCGCGGCGCGGGTCGGGGCAGACCGGGTGATTAACACCGTCGAGGAAGACTTCGTCGACGCCATCCGGCAATGGACCCATGGACGCGGTGTGGAAG
The DNA here is from genome assembly GCF_057838565.1 of Pseudomonas sp. KH_027. Taxonomy (NCBI): domain Bacteria; kingdom Pseudomonadati; phylum Pseudomonadota; class Gammaproteobacteria; order Pseudomonadales; family Pseudomonadaceae; genus Pseudomonas; species Pseudomonas sp. KH_027. Next base: position 2,242,395 of record NZ_CM174470.1, on the reverse strand, counting down.
TGGCCATCGATTGCCTCGGTGGCACTGAGCTCGCCCGCACGATCGATGCCGTCCGCCCGCAGGGGATCGTCGTCACGACTGGCTACATGGCAGGCGCGCAGGTCAGTTTCGACGTACGCCGATTCCTGAATGAACAGAAGCAGATCAGGGGGGCACTGATGGCTGATATCGAGGATCTGAGAGCTTGGATGCCCCGCGTCCGCACAGGGCAGATCAAGCCCGTGGTGGACACGGTGCTTCCTCTCAGTGAAGCCGCCCATGCTCATGAGCTGGTGTCGGCAAACCGAGCCAAGGGCAGTGTCGTGCTGCTGCCCTGGTCTCACTAACCAACCCTCCAAGGAGGTTCAAGATGCCGTTCGTAAGCGTTCGTATCACCCGTGACGGGGTCACGCGGGAGCAGAAGGCCCAGGTTATCGCCGAGATCACTGACACCCTGCAGCGAGTGCTGGGCAAACGCCCCGACCTCACGCACATCGTCATCGAGGAAGTAGACACCGATAACTGGGGCTACGCCGGAATGACCACGACCGAGTACCGAAAGAACCAACCTGGCTGACATTCGTTTCAACACTCCCGCCCGGCAACCAGCCGGGTGGGAAACCAATCAACGTCCTCGATCTGCAGGTACGCATGAACATCGCTGTTGCGGTCATTTACCACAAAGGTTGCCGCGAGCTTCACCAATGCGGCATCGCGGTCGGGTGACAAGCTGGCGCCCCTTCAGCAGTTGAGCATCTTCGCCGCGCAGCACACCCTGCACTGGGTCAACCCGGGCTTGCCGCCGGGGCACAACAGTTCGACCACCGCTGAAGGACTACGCTATGCACACTGCCATGACCTCTTTCAGGCCTGGAGGGCACTTCCGTGCCACATGGCCTGAGTCGTCTCGATGCTGCGCTCGCGCCCCATCCCCGGGTAGTGCTGCTGGACGCCCCCACGCCGATCCAGAAGCTGTCCCGCCTGAGCCAGTTGCCCGATCTGAACGGCGGCAATCTCTACGTGAAGCGAGACGACCTGACGAGCCTGGGTGGTGGTGGCAACAAGCTGCGCAAATTGGAATTCCTGCTCGGCGAGGCACTGGCCGTTGGCGCCAATACCCTGGTGACCTGGGGCGGCCTGCAGTCCAATCACGCGCGATTGCCCGCTGCCACGGCCTGGCCTGGCCTGGCCTGGCCTGCGAGCTGATCCTGACCCCATCCGCCGTCCGAACCGACGATGACTATTGGCTCAACGGCAATGCCCTGCTGGACACCCTCTTCGGCGCCTCGATCCACCGGCTGCCTTTTGGTGCCGCCCCCGATGCCGATGCCGCCGGACTCGTCGACAAGCTCAAGCAACAGGGCAGGAAGCCATTCATCATGCCCCTGGGCGGCTCCAGCCCGGAAGGCTCGCTGGGCTACGCCGCGTGCGCGGGCGAGATCCTGCGAATGAGGCCGACCACCCCGCCGCAGTCAAAAATGGCAGCGCCGCCGACGTTTATCGGCGACGCTACGCAGAGGTCTTAGTGACCCGCGCTCTGACCACCATCGACGTGCAGGATTTCACCGGTGACAAAACCGGCAGAGTCCAGATAGATGATCGCCTGGGCAATGTCGCTGATCTCGCCCATGTGCCCGACCGGGTGCAACTGCCCCAGCGCTTCATGGGTTTCTACGCCGTGCATTGGGGTTTTGATGATGCCGGGGCTGACCGCGTTCACACGAATGCCGCGCTTGGCGTACTCGATGGCCAGGGATTTGGTCGCGGCGTTGAGGCCACCCTTGGTCAGCGACGCCAGGACCGACGGCACGCCGTCGACGGCGTGGTCCACCAGGCTGGTGGTGATGTTGACGACGTGGCCGCTGCCCTGTTTTTCCATCTCAGCGATTGCGAGCTGGGTAATGTAGAAGAAGCCACCCAAGTTCACTGATAGCACAGCGGCGTAGTCTTCGTGGGTGTAGGTGGTGAACGGTTTGGCGACGAAGATCCCGGCGTTGTTGACCAGGGTGTCGATACGGCCAAAACGTGCGATCGCTTCACGAATCACGCGCTCGGCGGTCGTCGGGTCGCCGATGTCGCCCGCCACGGTGAGAATGTCGGGGTCAGTGGACGGCTGGACCGAACGCGCGGTGGCAACCACCCGATAATCGAGATCACGGAAGGCCTTGACCACACCTGCGCCGATACCTTGGGATGCGCCAGTAACAACAACGACTTTTTTTGAATTGCTCATGATGAACCTCTACAAATATTGGGGGTTTGATAAAGCGATCAATCAGGCTTCGGCGGGGGCCTGTGCCATTTGCTTCAACATCTGTTCGTAGTACTCGACCGATTGCGAACCGGACACCAGGTGACGACCGTTGAGGATCATGGCCGGTACCGAATTGATGCCGCGCTCGCGGTAGAACCCTTCAAGCTCACGCACCTCGGTGGCGAACGCACCAGACGCCAGCACCTTGCGCGCACCTTCCGCATCCAGCCCTGCTTCAGCGGCCAGACGCACCAGCGTCTTACGGTCGCTCAGGTTCTGGCCGTCGGTGAAATAAGCGCGCAGCAAGCCTTTCTTGAGTGCGACCTGCCGACCATCCTGCAACGCCCAGAACAACAGTCGGTGAGCATCAAAGGTGTTGTAGAAGTGAGTGCGCTTCTCCAGATCGAACTGGAACCCGATGGCCTGGCCACGAGCGATCTGCATCGCTTTGCCGGCGGCGACTTCCTCGGCGCTGCGTCCATATTTGCGCATCAAGTGCTTGACCGCATTCTCACCGACCGCCGGCATGTCCGGGTTCAGCTCGAAGGGCTTATAGGTCAGCTCAACCGAGACTTCATCGGCCAGGTTCTCGATGGCTTGCTCCAGTGCCGTCGCACCCAAGACGCACCACGGGCACACCACATCGGAGACGAAATCGATGGTGACGGACGGCGTCATGACTGCCCCCCTTCCGCCAGTTGTTTTCGGTACTTGGTGGTGGTTATCCCGGCATAGCCCCAGTTATCGGTGTCGACTTCTTCGATCACGATGTGGGTCAGGTCGGGGCGTTTGTGGAGGACGCGTTCCAGGGTTTCAGTGATTTCGGCGATCACCTGAGCTTTCTGCTCCGAAGTGACGCCATCGCGGGTAATGCGCACGCTGACAAAAGGCATGACAACTCTCCAGTGACCTCCCATCGACATGATGGGTAGGAAGTGGAGAGGAATGTAGGACGTTGTTCTGGAGGGATAAAGACGGGCGCATGAACATCATTAGTGACGCAATGTAATGAATATGGATGGGGCGTAGATAGGGAAAGACTTTACTTTCCCAGGCAGATTCTTGTGCCTGACCCAATGCGTTCGCAGACTCTGTCCCGGGGTGTTCCTCGTGAACATTCGGGCCGCTGCGGCGGCACCCTACAGCAGACGCTCACGCCTAGGAACCGCAACGGCAACTCGTGCTGGCGCACCCTTGGCATCGATGCAGACAGGAGATGCATCGTGTCGTCGGTGCATTAATTCCTGCCGGTATGATGCCTGCGTGTTTACGAAGGCGCTGCCAGTGACGCTTGCATGCGTTCAAGGCTCAGCCCTTTGCACTCGGTGCTTGTTGAAGAAACTGAAAAATCTGCTCGCCTGCATACCACTGATCGACTGTACGGTAGGGCACGCCCAACGCCTTCCAGTCCTCCAGGCCAATCGGGTTCTAGCGAATCCCGAACATCGGTAGTCGAAATACGACCTGTTTATTAATGGGTAGAACTTTTTCGTTCAATCGAGGCAGGGGAACATTTAGGCCGGGACATTCCCGCATCGCTCTTGAACGGGCGCTCGAGGACGGATTGAGAAGGGCCGCTTCTGGCCGGTTCAGGCCTGTCGTGACCGGCAACTGTCGATCCAAAGCGGCCCCTTGCGATTGACTGCAATCGGCCAGTTCGCGTCAATTGACCAATCGGTGCGGTGCGCTTCGCTTACCAGCTCCCTACACCAATTACCCGGCAAAGCGCGAAGAACCTTAAAAAGCAGTCTGTGGGCGGGTCTTCGGGGCCATCTCAACCTAAATATTACCGATTGAAATCCGCAAATCGGTCCTTGGCGTCGAGCAGGGGGTATGCCCAGACATGCACCCAATCGGCCTTCTTGACCGGGAGATGGCAGGCGATGCATTCGGCTTTGTAGTTGGTAGTGGTCGGCTTGGTCCGGTTGGCGGCATCGAAGAGGGCCCAGCCCCAGCCGTCGCCCCACAAGCCGCTGTCCTTGAAGCGGCCCTGGGTGTCCTTGATCATCACGAACCAGCCCGCGTCCTCCTTCCAGGACGAGGAGTGCCCGGTGGTCATGTCCAGGGCGCGGGCCTTCTGCAGTTCCTTGACCAGGATGGCCCCATCCGGAAATGCCTTGGTGCGGCGGTATTGTTCAATGGAATCCGGGTCTATGTACACCTGGTGAAACTCTGCCTGGCCTCCGGCCTGGTCGCCCCCGGCCACGCTAAAGGTGCCGAGGAAGGTGAATTTGGTTCGGTAGTCCTCCGGTACCGTGATGGTGCCGTCCGGCTTGACGTACTTCTTATAGGTCTCGGAATAGGAAGGCGATTCGGCCTGGGATCCGGCTGCGATGGCGGTCAGGCCGGTTGCAACGGCGAGGGCGATCAGGCGGCGATTCATGGTCATCTCTCCTCCCTGCCGAACGCCCTGTGTGCGGCTGCGCAATAGCCACAGCCAGAAGATCCAAGCGATTCGGCAGTGTTTTCAACAATCGCTCGAATGCAAGTCATTGTCCCTCTCCTTCGTTTTGTGGTCGATGGGAACGAAAGGCGTAAGACAGCCGGTTAGACTTGTAAGCAAGTGTAGGCCAAAGCTGCAAGGCGCAATGCCGTTATCAATAGCGTTAAATAGACACCAAATGGTGCGATAACGCTTTGTCAGGCTTGGTGGATAACATTGAATCGCCCCTAGTTTCGTAGACACCTTGAAGCCTCAAACTGAGGCCCATTGAGGTCATCCCGGTTTCCCGACAGTTCTAAACTAGAGTTCGGCCGACTTGAGGGGCTGTTTCTGGCCGCGTTGGGCAAACTCGCTGGGGGTCAGATTGCCAAGTGAGCTGTGGGGTCGGAAATTGTTGTAATCCTGCCGCCAAGCTTCGATCCGATCACGGGCATCGTCAATCGATAGAAACTCGTTGGCGTTCAGGCACTCGTGGTTGGAGAGCGGCGGCGTCTATGGTTACCGCAAAATCCATGACGACCTGCGTGAGTTCGGTGAGCCCTGTGGAAGACATCGCTCGCTATCCGTTGTGCGATCCAATCATTGGCCAGTCAGCGGTTAGAAGTTTAAGTCGCCAACCAGCAGCAGGCGCAAGCTTGCCAACCGGTGCAGCCCATCAACCTCATGCAAGCGTCTGATAACGTCGGCACTGTTGCACGACATGTTTGCGCACATGCTGCAGCTTCGCCCACTCTTGCTCCTGCATTCCGGCGTGCAACATGGCCTCGCGCAATGCCTCGCTGCCAACCAGCGGTTCCAACGCCTTGGCCATCGCTGTCAGTTCGCGCAGCACGAACGGCGGTGCCAAGGTCATCTCCAGCGCCAGTGCCTCCCAGTCCTTCCTGCGCAATTGCTGGGGATGGTAATTGCCGCCAACCGAGAAGCCGAGGCTCGGGCTGAACGGCAGGACCATGGTGCAGACCAGGTCATAGGCTGGCGCCAAGCGCCAACGGCCTTGCTCGTCCTGCAACAGGGAGAGGTTCTTCGCGTGGCCATCGCTGTTGCCGGCCAGCACATTGAATATCTGCCAGCGCAGCAATTGGCGCACCTGCAAGGCCGGGGCTCGGGTGATCCTGCGCAGCAGCTCGGCGCACTGCCCAAGGCTTGGGCCACCCTCCTCCTGGTATTTGAGCCGGCGCGGCAATCCGAGTGCCTGGCACATGTCCTCCTGATGCAGACGCACGCTATTGCCGGCAGCATCCAGGCTGCGGTCATAACGGCTGACGGCCAGGTACAACCCCTTGCCTGCGCGACCTGCATGACAATTGGGCACCGGCAGGCCGACAGCCTTGGCCAAACGGTTCAGGTACAGCTCATTGAGGATGAGCCCGGGCTTGGCCGCGAACTTGATCAGATGCGATGAAGCCGAACGACCCTGCGGGAGGTACATGCCCTCCTCGCGGATAAGGACGGGCACTTTGTCCTGGGCGCCGGCCAGCGACAGGCGCGTCGCCGTCGCCCGGCCCAGTTCGAACAGCGCATAACGCTCCGTGCCTTCAGCCCAGCGCGCCAGCTGATCCTGTGCCACCGGCAGCATGCCGGCCGGCTCAGGCGCCTCGCTGCCGGCGGAGATCAGCCGCAAGGCACCGGCACACTCTCCACCAATCGCGGCCAGTAGCGAATAGTCCTCGTCCGCCACGCCCAGGCGCCGCACCAACTCCTGACGCGAACCCTCCTCGGGAAGCAGGTTGGCGAACCAGTTGTGCGCCGTGCGCTCAGCCCCTGGAAATACCGGGACCTGCAACGGCAGACTGTTCGAGATGGCCAGGGGCGGTAGCGGTGAGGCGTAGCTGAAACCCATGGTGCGGCCATCCTCCTCCAGGTGAAGCTCGCCGACCAACTGTTCGCCACGCCAGACGTGCAGCTGCCCGTTCATGGCTCACCTGCATCGCGGCGCGCGGCCAGCAGGTCAATACCCAGGGTCTGACAGACCTGCAGGACTCTACCCATGGAACAGCTTTCCCGGCCATTTTCCAGCTCACTCAAAAACCGCATGCTCACGCCGCAGAGTCCGGCCGCATCCTGCAACCGCAATGCCTGGGCCTTGCGGGCCTGGCGGATCAACACACCCAGTTCTGCAACTGTGGAAAACATCTGCGCTGTACTCATTTTCCCGATCCGTAAAAAAGAGGCTTAATGAGAGGAAGAGGCATAAAAAATCCCTATCGGGAAAAATATCTGAAAACCATGCGACTGCACAGTAAATTTTCCCGATCGGGAAAATAATGCGCAATACAGCGAGGAGAATGCCTGGGATCTGGGCAAACGCTGATGACTGGATGCGTCGCACCGGACGGTTTTTACAACCGATGATTGCCAGGGCGGGGGCTTCCCAGCCCTGGCGGTGGCTCCCGATGAGCCGCTGCGACAGTTGAATCAACTGGTTTGTCAGCGGGTTGAAAGGGAACGTGCGTAAGATGCGCCGCGTTTTACCCTGGCCCTGCCTCGTTCAAGGGCGCCTACCCTCTTCTACTGGATTACCCGCTCGATGGACACTCGCACGCTTTTCTCTTTGCCTTTGCTGGCGCTGGCCCTTGGCGGCTTCGTGGTCGGCAGCAGCGAGTTCATCATCATGGGACTGTTGCCTGAACTGGCGGCGGACCTCGACGTCAGCCTCGCTGCTGCCGGCCTGCTGGTCACCGCCTATGCGCTGGGGGTCGTGGTCGGCGCCCCATTGCTCGGCCCGCTGATGGGGCGCATGCCCAGGCACCTGGCGGTGATCCTGCTGATGGGCACCTACACCCTGGGCAACCTGGCCTGCGCGCTGGCGCCCGATTACCACTGGCTGCTGGCCGCGCGTATGCTGACGGCGATCAGCCATGCCGGGTTCTTCGGCTGCGCCACGCTGCTGGCCACGGAACTGGCGCCGCCGCATCGCCGCGCTTCGGCCATGGCCCTGGTGATCAGCGGGCTGACCATCGCCAACGTGCTCGGCGTGCCGATGGGCGCCTGGCTTGGGCAAACCACCAATTGGCGCATGGCCTTCTTCGCCGTGGCCGCGATTGGCCTACTCACTCTGCTCGCGCAAGTGTTCTGGTTGCCCGCTGGCGCCAAACCGGTGCGCCACTCGGCCGGCGCCTGGAGTGGCATCCTGCGGCGTCCGGTGCTGCATGCCCTGCTGGTCTGCAGCCTGTCCTCGGTGGCGCTGTTCAGCGTCTTCACCTTTATCAGCCCGCTGCTGCGTGATGTCACCGGCTTCACGGCGGATCAGAGCAACGGCGCGTTGCTGCTGCTGGGCATCGGCCTGACCTTGGGCAACCTGCTCGGTGGCCGACTGGCCGACAAAGGCATTCCGCATGCCGTGCCGCTGGCCCTGGGGCTCAGCGCAGTGTGCTTGCTCGGGCTCTGGGCCTTTGGCTCGCTGTCGATTCCGACTTTAGTGATAGTCCTGTTCTGGGGCATGGCCAGCTTTGCCATGTCCACGCCCCTGCAGTTGCTGCTGGTGGAACAGGCCGGTGAGTCGGCAAGCCTGGCCGCGACCCTCAGCCACGCGGCCTTCAACCTCGGCAATGCGGCGGGTGCCTGGCTCGGCGGGCTATGGCTCAGCGCCCACTTCGGGTTGCCGCATCTACCGCTGTTCGGCGCCCTCCTGCTGCTGTTCAGCATTCTCGTCGCCTGGCCCTTGCCGCGTCTGAGCAAGGCCAACCGCTGAGCGGCTCGCCAGAGGGTTCGGGGCTGGGCTGATATGCTTATTTCTAACGGCCGTCAGTTGCAGCCACCCGCCGCGTCAGACGCAGGCCCGCGATGCGCCTCTGCGGCGTGAGCCGCTTTCAATCCACCTGCGCGCACTGGCTGCCGAGCAGCAACCTTGAGCTCGTGTCGTTATTCCAGCCGTGGATCGCGTGTCGCGAGCCCGGAGCTTGACGTGGGGTGCACCATGACTCGTACGACACTCATCGAACGTTATCGGAACATCGGCATCGTCGCCCATGTCGATGCCGGAAAAACCACCACCACCGAGCGGATCCTCTTCTACACCGGGGTCAACTACAAGATGGGCGAGGTACACGACGGCGCCGCGACCATGGACTGGATGGTGCAGGAACAGGAACGCGGCATCACCATCACCTCGGCGGCGACCACGGCGTTCTGGAGCGGTTCGCGCAAGCAGTTGGACAAACACCGCATCAACATCATCGACACCCCTGGGCACGTCGATTTCACCATCGAGGTAGAACGCTCGCTGCGGGTGCTGGATGGCGCCGTGGTGGTCTTCAGCGGCGCCGATGGCGTCGAACCGCAGTCGGAAACCGTGTGGCGCCAGGCCGACAAGTACCATGTGCCACGCATCGCCTACGTCAACAAGATGGACCGTGCCGGTGCGAACTTTCTCAGTGTGGTCGCACAAATCAAGCAGCGCCTGGGTCATACGCCGGTGCCGATCCAACTGCCGATAGGCCAGGAGGAGAATTTTCACGGGCAGATCGACCTGATCAGGATGAAGGCCATCTACTGGAGCGAAGACGACCAGGGCATGACCTCGCATGAGGAGGATATTCCGTCCGAGCTGCGCGATGAAGCCGAGCAGTGGCGCGCGAACATGATCGAGGCGGCTGCCGAGGCCAACGACGAGTTGATGGACCAGTACCTGGAAAGCGGCGAGCTGAGCAACCAGCAGATCATGGCCGGGTTGCGCCAACGCACCCTGTCCTGCGAGGTGGTGCCAGCGGTCTGCGGTTCCTCGTTCAAGAACAAGGGCGTGCCGCTGGTGCTCGATGCGGTGGTCGAGCTGCTGCCGGCACCCACCGAAGTTCCTGCGATCAAGGGCGTGCACCCGGACAACCTGGAGCGTGAAGACGAGCGCCATCCCGATGACAACGAACCCTTTTCGGCGCTGGCGTTCAAGATCGCCAGCGACCCCTTCGTCGGCACCCTGACCTTCATCCGCGTCTATTCCGGAGTGCTGAACTCCGGCGATGCCGTGCTCAACTCAGTCAAGGGCAAGAAGGAACGGGTCGGCCGCATGGTGCAGATGCACGCCAATGCCCGCGCCGAGATCAAGGAGGTGCGCGCCGGCGACATCGCCGCGCTGATCGGCATGAAGGATGTCACCACCGGAGACACCCTGTGCGACCTGAACAAGCCGATCATCCTCGAACGCATGGACTTCCCCGAGCCGGTGATCTCCATCGCCGTGGAACCGAAAACCAAGGCTGACCAGGAGAAAATGGGCATCGCCCTGGGCAAGCTGGCCCAGGAGGACCCCTCGTTCCGCGTCAAGACCGATGAAGAAACCTCGCAGACCATCATCTCCGGCATGGGCGAGCTGCACCTGGACATCATCGTCGACCGCATGCGCCGCGAGTTTGGTGTCGAGGCCAACACCGGCAAACCGCAAGTGGCCTACCGCGAGGCGATCCGCAAGACCTGCGAAATCGAGGGCAAATTCGTCCGCCAGTCCGGCGGACGCGGCCAGTACGGTCACTGCTGGATACGCTTCGAGCCGGCCGACGAAGGCCAGGAAGGGCTGCAGTTCAGCAACGAAGTGGTGGGCGGCGCGATTCCGCGGGAATTCATCCCGGCCATCCAGAAAGGCATCGAGGAGCAGATGAAGAACGGCGTGCTCGCCGGCTACCCGCTGCTGGGTTTGAAGGCGGCGGTATTCGACGGCTCATTCCACGACGTGGACTCCAGCGAGATGGCTTTCAAGATCGCCGCCTCCATGGCCACCAAGCAGCTGTCGCACAAAAGCGATGCGGTGCTGCTGGAGCCGATGATGAAGCTCGAAGTGGTGACGCCCGAGGAATACATGGGCGACATCATGGGCGACCTCAACCGTCGCCGCGGCCTGATCCAAGGCATGCAAGACCGTGCCGCGAGCAAGATCGTGCGCGCCGAGGTGCCGCTGGGCGAGATGTTCGGCTATGCCACCGATATGCGCTCCATGTCCCAGGGCCGCGCCAGCTTCTCGATGGAGTTCATCCGGTATGCCCCGGCGCCGCCGAGCATCACCGACGCCATCATCAAGAAGCTCGGTTGAACCGCGCCGCACGCTGACGCTCGACGCCCGCTCAACAGTGCCTGGCTCGCCACTGAAGAAGCTGCCTGCCTGCGCCCAACAGCTCCAACGGCACGGCAGCCGCGGCTGTTGGGTGGTCGAGACTTGCGTAGTGCCGCAATAGGCTAAGCTTTTGGCAGCGAACAACAGCGTCGGCACTGGAACGTTTCCAACACGAAGTTCAGCAGTCCTGGAGCCCTCCCGACCGGCACCTCCACCGCGAACCACTTCGCGTAGAGGCTGTTCACGACCCGCGCGCGGTGCAGCGGATTGTGCGCAGCTTCTCAGGACTGATGTCATGAGCGAGCCGCTACTCAGCTTCGATGAACTCAAGCGTGCCGCCGCCAGCGGCGAGATCGACACCGTACTCGCCTGCATGGTCGACATGCAGGGGCGCCTGGTCGGCAAGCGTTTCCAGGTCGAGTTTTTCCTCGACAGCGGTCATGAGGAAACGCACTGCTGCAACTACCTGCTGGCCGACGACATCGACATGGAACCGGTGCCGGGTTACGCCGCAGCCAGTTGGAGCAAAGGCTACGGCGATTTCGTGCTGAAACCCGACATGACCACCCTGCGCCGCGTGCCGTGGCTGGAATGCACGGCGCTGGTGCTCTGCGACGTACTCGATCACCACCACCGTCAAGACCTGCCCCACAGCCCGCGGGCGATCCTGAAAAAACAGATCGAGCGCCTGCGCGAGCGTGGCTACACCGGCATGTTCGCCTCGGAACTGGAGTTCTACCTGTTCGACGAGAGCTACGCCGCGATCCACGAGCGCAACTACCACCAACCGAAAACGGCCAGCCACTACATCGAGGATTACAGCATCCTGCAGACCACCCGCGAGGAGCCGGTGCTGCGGGCGATCCGCAAGCATTTGCAGGCCTTCGGCATACCCGTGGAGAACTCCAAGGGCGAATGGGGGCCGGGCCAGGAAGAGATCAACATCCGCTATGCCGATGCCCTGACTATGGCCGACCACCACGTGATCATCAAGCACGCCTGCAAAGAGATCGCACAGCTGCAGGGCAAGGCGATCACCTTCATGGCCAAGTGGCGCTATGACCTGGCCGGCTCCAGCAGCCATATCCACAATTCGCTGTGGGACAAGAACGGCAAGAAGCCGCTGTTCTATGACCCCAAGGCCGAGTTCGGCATGTCCAAGCTGATGCGTTCCTGGGTTGCCGGCCAGCTCAAATACGCCACCGACATCACCTGTTTTCTCGCCCCCTACATCAACTCGTACAAGCGCTTCCAGGCCGGCACCTTTGCGCCGACGCGGGCGGTCTGGAGCCGCGACAATCGCACCGCGGGCTTTCGCTTGTGCGCCGAAGGCAGCAAGGCCATCCGCATCGAGTGCCGCATCGGCGGTGCCGACCTCAACCCCTACCTGGCCTTCGCGGCCCTGATCGCTGCGGGCCTGGCCGGCATCGACGAAAAGCTCGGCCTCGCCGCGCCGTTCGAGGGCGATGCCTACCTCGATGAGCAGTTGCCGCAAGTACCCAAGACCCTGCGCGATGCCTGCGCTGCACTCAAGGCCTCGACCATGTTGCGCGAAGCATTCAGTGACGAAGTGATCGACCACTATGTGCATACCGCGCAATGGGAGCAGAAAGAGTACGACCGGCGGATAACCGACTGGGAACTGCAGCGCGGCTTCGAGCGCTATTGAGGCACTTTTGATGGCGATGATTCAGCTCATCTCACCGGTCGACGGCCGGGTCTATGCCGAGCGCCCTGGTGCAGACGCGGCGCAGATCGATGCCGCGCTGACGGCGGCGGCCACCGCCCAGGCACAGTGGCGCCGTCGGCCACTGGCCGAGCGCGCCGTTTTTTGCAGCGCCGCCGTGGACGCGATGTTGGCCATGAGCACCGAAATCGTGCCGGAACTGGCCTGGCAGATGGGTCGCCCGGTGCGCTTTGGTGCCGGCGAACTGCGCGGCTTCGAAGAACGCGCCCGACACATGATCGCCATCGCGCCCGAGGCCCTGGCCGCCGTCGAACCCTCTCCCATCGCCGGTTTTCGCCGGCATATCAAACGCGAACCGCTGGGTAGCGTACTGGTCATCGCGCCCTGGAATTACCCCTACCTGACGGCGGTGAATTCGATCATTCCGGCGCTGATGGCGGGCAACAGCGTGATCCTCAAACACGCCACGCAAACCCTGTTGGTCGGCGAACGTTTCGCCGAGGCTATGCGCCGCGCCCATCTGCCCGCGGGTCTGTTCCAGAACCTGTTGCTCGACCATGCGCAGACCGCCGCGCTCATCGCCTCCGGGCGCGTGCAACAGGTGAACTTCACCGGCTCGGTAGGGGCCGGCAAGGCGATGGAAGCCGCCTCCACAGGTCGCTTCCTTGGTCTCGGGCTGGAGCTCGGCGGCAAAGACCCGGCCTACGTGCGGGCCGATGCCAACCTGGAGCACGCGGTGGAAAACCTGGTGGATGGCAGCTTCTTCAACTCCGGGCAAAGCTGCTGCGCCATTGAGCGCATCTACGTCGACCAAAGCATCTACCCGGCGTTTGTCGAACGCTTCGTCGCCCTGACCCGCCAATACGTACTCGGCAACCCGCTGGACCCTGCCACCACACTCGGCCCCTTGGTCAACCCGGGGGCCGCCGAATTCGTTCGCGGGCAGATCGCCGCAGCGCTGGCGCAGGGGGCCAAGGTGCTGATCGAGCCAAAAGACTTTCCCGCCGATGCGCCGGGCAGCGCCTACCTCGCACCCCAGGTAGTGGTGGATGTCAGCCACCGGATGTCGCTGATGCGCGATGAGAGCTTCGGCCCGGTGGTCGGCATCATGCCGGTGGCCAGCGACGGCGAAGCCATCGCCTTGATGAACGACAGCGCGTTCGGCCTCAGCGCCTCCATCTGGACCCAGGACCTCGATGCAGCCGAACGCCTGGGCGACGAGATCGCCACCGGCACCCTGTTCATGAACCGCTGCGACTACCTGGACCCGGGCCTGGCCTGGACCGGGGTGAAGAACAGCGGGCGTGGCGCAACGCTGTCGCGGCTGGGCTACGAAACCCTGACCCGGCCTAAATCCTTCCACCTGCGCCACGAGGTCTGAACATGGTCCTGACCGCCAACTGGAACTACCCCACCGCCATCCACTTCGGTGCCGGGCGCATCGCCGAACTGGCCGAGACCTGCCGCAGCCAGGGCATCCAACGACCACTGCTGGTCACCGACAGTGGCCTGGCGCATGCGCCGATCACCACGGCGGTACTGGACGCCCTGCGCGGCGCCGGCCTTGGCGTTGCGTTGTTTTCCGACCTCAAGCCCAATCCGGTCGAAGCCAACCTGGCGGGCGGGCTCGACGCTTACCGCGCCGGCCGACACGATGGCGTGGTCGCCTTCGGCGGCGGCAGCGGCCTGGACATGGGCAAACTCATCGCCTTCATGAGCGGCCAGACCCGGCCCGTATGGGATTTCGAAGACATCGGCGATTACTGGACGCGGGCAGACGAAGCCGGCATCGCCCCGATCATCGCCGTGCCGACTACCGCCGGCACCGGCTCCGAAGTGGGCCGCGCCGCGGTGATCATCGACGACCTCACCCATACCAAACGCATCATCTTCCATCCCAAGATGATGCCGCGCGTGGTCATCAGCGACCCGGCACTGAGCGTCGGCATGCCGGCCAAAATCACCGCCGGCACCGGCATGGATGCCTTCGCCCATTGCCTGGAGGCGTACTGCGCGCCGGGTTTCCATCCCTTGGCCGACGGCATCGCCGTAGAAGGCATACGCCTGGTGGCGAATGCCCTGGTGCGGGCCGTGCGCACCCCGGGCGACCTTGAAGCGCGGGCGCAGATGCTGGCCGCCGCCGCGATGGGCGCCACCGCATTCCAGAAAGGCCTGGGCGGCATGCATGCACTCTCGCACCCGGTGGGTGCCCTCTACGACACCCATCACGGCATGACCAACGCCACCTTCATGCCCTACGTCTTGATGTTCAATCGCTCGGCCATCGAAGAACGCATCACCCGGCTGGCGGCCTACCTGCGCCTGCCGTCACCGGGCTTCGACAGTTTCATGGCCTTCGTTCTCAAGCTGCGCAAGGATATCGGCGTGCCCCATACGCTGCCGGATCTGGGTGTCGATAGTCGCCAGGCGGATCTGATCGTGGAGATGGCCATCGTCGACCCTTCCGCCGCCGGTAACCCACTGCCCCTGACGCGCGAAGGCGTCGCCGAAATTTTCCGTGCGGCTTACCACGGCCGCCTGTAGTGCAAGCAGCTGTCCATGGCGGAGGTTTGAAGGCAGCACATGGATGGGTTTTAGCCGTAAGAGCCGATTCAGGATCGTCGTGCAATCGATAGTGAACCGGTTCTAGAGACAGGAGCAGTACGACAAGGCGTCGAGTAACAGCTAGAGGCGAAGCCAGCCCATTCGGCAACGCGACTAAATGTGGATCAACACCTACTAAGGGGCACACATTATGAGTCCAGTAAACCAACCCGGCGCCACCGCGCCACAAGACGACGACGTCAAGTTGTTGCACAGCATGGGCTATGCCCAGGAGCTCTCGCGGCGCTTGGGCGGCTTCTCCAACTTTGCCATTTCCTTCTCGATCATCTGCATCCTCTCTGGCGGCATCAACTCGCTGGCCCAGGGCACCTCGGGCGCAGGCGGCGCGGCCATCGGCATCGGCTGGCCGATCGGCTGTCTGATTTCCGGTGTGTTCGCCATGGCCATGGCGCAGATTTCCTCGGCCTACCCGACCGCTGGCGGTCTCTATCACTGGGGCTCGATTCTCGGCAACCGCTTCACCGGCTGGCTGACGGCCTGGTTCAACCTGCTGGGGCTGGTGACCGTGCTCGGCGCGATCAACGTCGGCACCTACTACTTCTTTTTCGGCGCCTTCGGACCGGCCCTGGGAATGGAAGACACCATCACCACACGGATCGCGTTCCTGTCGGTGCTGACCGGCATCCAGGCGCTGTGCAACCATTTCGGCATCGGCCTGACCGCGAAGCTCACCGACTTCTCGGGCTACCTGATCTTCGCCACGGCCATCGCCCTCACTGTCGTCTGTTTGATGGCGGCACCCAGCTATGAATTCGCCCGGCTGGTGACCTTCAGCAACTATTCCGGCGAGGCCGGCGGCAACGTCTGGCCACAAGTCTCGAACAGCTGGATTTTCTTGCTCGGCCTGCTCTTGCCGATCTACACCATCACTGGCTATGACGCCTCCGCCCACACCTCCGAGGAAACCCGCCAGGCGGCCGTTTCGGTGCCGCGTGGCATGGTCATGTCGGTGGTCTGGTCGTTGCTGTTCGGCTGGGTCATGCTCTGCTCCTTCGTGCTCATGCTGCCGAACATGGACGAGGCGGCGAAACAGGGTTGGAACGTGTTCTTCTGGGCGATGGATACCCAGGTCAACCCGACCCTCAAGATGGCGCTTTACGTCGCGATTTTCATCTCGCAGTTTCTCTGCGGGCTGGCGACCGTGACCTCCGTCTCGCGCATGATCTTCGCCTTCTCGCGTGACGGCGGCCTGCCCTTCTCGAAAGCCCTGGCTAGCGTCTCGCCGACCCATCGCAGCCCGGTGGCGGCGATCTGGACCGGCGCCATTCTCGCCGTGCTGTTCGTCTGGGGCTCGTCCCTGGTATCGGTCGGCGAAACGCCGGTGTACACCATTGTCGTGTCCTGCACGGTGATCTTCCTGTTCTTCTCCTTCATCATTCCCATCGTGCTCGGTCTGTTCACTTACGGGACTGCGAAGTGGCCGAGCATGGGGCCGTGGAACCTGGGGCGCGGGCTGTTCTCGCTGTTCGCTGTCCTGTCGATCCTCTCGATGGTGCTGATCTTCGTCATCGGCATCCAGCCGCCGAACGACTGGGCGCTGTATATCACCATCGGTTTTCTGATCCTCACGGCCATTGTCTGGTTCGCCTTTGAAGCGCGACGTTTCCAGGGCCCACCGGTGGGCGAAGTGATCAACAAACGCCAGGCGGAGATCGCCGCGGCGGAAGCGGCGCTGAATCAACAAACGGGCAAGCGTTCGGTCTGAACGGCGAGCGACACTCGCCTACGACAGAGCGTGGCAAACGGGGTGCAGCGCACCCCGTTTCATTGCATGGAATCCTGTTGCCCTTACTCGGGGACAGGCTCGTTGGCACTGCCAATCACGTCGTCCGCCCAACTCATGGCGGCCACCACGGTCGGAAAACCGATGGTACTGGTGAGTGCGATCAAGCTGTGATGGATCTGTTCTGCCGTAGCGCCCGCAGCCAGTGCCCGTCTGACATGGCTGTGGACTGCACCCTCGGAACGGATGGCCGCCGCGGCCCCGAGCTGGACCAACTGGATGAGCTTTTCGTCCAGCGGGCCGGCATGCCGCACCGCCATACCCAGCGCCTCCATGGCGCCAAAGTATTCCGGATACCGCTGTTTTAGGCGCTGATATCGGCTGTCATCGCTTTGCCTTTGCATGTGTACCTCCTCGCGTTGAACGCGTGGCGAGGATTGCCGCTTCGCCGCGCAATCCCTCTTGAGCCAAAAATGCGGAGCATCCCGGCCATCAGTTCTGCCCCGCGGCCAAACAGTCATAGCCATGTGTCCGCCGCTAATCAGTATGAACCGCCGGGGATACCTGCGCTCAACCCGCATTGCCACTCGTCATGCGGCTTGACGCTAGTCGGGAAGTCACAGGTTCTCCGTATTCGTGACCTAGAATTCTCCGAGTTAGATCCTTGCCAAGGAGAGCGCTGCCATGAGTGCCTCGATCCACCTCTGGATTGCCACGCGCAAAGGTTTGTGGCGGTTGTCCGGCACAACGGCGCGGCAGCGCTGGGACTTGTCCGGGCCACACTTTCTGGGGCACATCGTCCATCACGCGCTCACCGACCCACGCGCCCACGACGTGGTGCTGGCGGCGGCCCGTACCGGCCACCTCGGGCCGACCGTGTTCCGTTCGACCGACGGCGGCGAAACCTGGCAGGAAGCGCAAACGCCACCGGCCTTCCCCGCCGAGCCAAACGGCCGGGTGCTCGATCATGTGTTCTGGCTGACACCCGGCCATGCCTCGGAGCCTGGCGTCTGGTACGCCGGTAGCACGCCGCAAGGCCTGTTTCGCAGCACGGACGGCGGCGGCACCTGGGCCGGAGTGGATGGCTTCAACCAGCACCCGAGCTACCGCGCCTGGGCCGGCGATCCGAACGAGGGGCCGCCCGGCGGCGCCAAGCTGCACTCCATCCTGGTCGACCCGCGCGATGCCCGGCACCTGTACGTCAGCCTGTCCGCCGGCGGCACCTTCGAGTCCAGCGATCGCGGCGAGTCCTGGCGCCCGCTCAACCGGGGCGTGCGCGCCGACTTCATGCCCGCGCCCGCGCCTGGCGGCTACCACGAATACGGCCATGATCCGCACTGCGTGCAACTGCACCCCGCCGCCCCGGACCGGCTGTACCAGCAGAACCACTGCGGGGTGTTCCGTCTCGACCGGCCGGCCGAGACCTGGCAAGACATCGGTGCCAACCTGCCGGCGCCGGACGGGGTGCGTTATGACATCGGCTTTCCGGTCGGCCTGCACCCGCGTGACCCGGATACGCTGTGGCTGTTCCCCATGGACGGCAGCGACGTCTGGCCGCGCGTGTCGCCGCTGGGGCGGCCGGCGCTCTACCGCTCACGCGACGGTGGCGAATCCTGGGTACGGCAGGCCGCTGGGCTACCTGCCGAGCAGGCTTGGTTCAACGTCAAACGCCAGGCCCTCAGCGTGGATCGCTGCGACCCGGTTGGCGTCTACTTCGGCACCAGCAGCGGCGAGGTTTGGGGCAGCGCGGACGAAGGCGAGTCCTGGACCTGCCTGGTGCGTCATCTGCCGGAAATTTACGCGTTGGAGGCCGGCTGATGGTGCTGCATCTACCCACCCACGTGCAGAGCTATACCGGCGGGGTCGCCGAGTTGACTCTGCCGGACGCGCCGACACTCGCGGCGCTGTTCGTCGAACTGGACGCACGCTACCCCGGTCTGCGTTTTCGTGTCATCGACGAACAAGGTGCGCTACGTCCGCACTTCAAGTTGTTCGTGAATGGCGAAATCGAGCGACAGATAAGCGCCCCACTGCCTGCAGGGGCTGAGGTAGTACTGGTCGCCGCGCTCTCGGGTGGTTGACGCGCTTAGGCACAATTGCTCTCAAAGCGCCGTGAAGCAAAAGCTTTACATCTAACCAGGCGAATCTGAACAACCTTGACTATCGTACCTATCTAAAGAACCACTTCAGGGAGGGCTCTAGCCCGCCCCAGTTGGCGTCCTTGTCGATGTATAGGGCGCTTTGGCTCAGGGAGAAACTTTTTCCCATGGTTAGGGTTGATTGGAAATGGTCATCGCCCGCACTCTCGACAACCCTGCTTTACCCCGGCCTGGCGCTGGCCGACAACGCCGGCGACTGGCAGAACCTGCCGATCGACCTGAACATGGTTTTCGGCTACTGGAACCTGGTGAATTCCAACACCCCGGTCGACAGTTCCTTTCCGGTGGACGGGCTCTCGGTGGATGCTGACATCTACATCCTGCGCCTGGCCCGCAGCTTCGATCTCGCTGGCCGCAACGCCGCCTTCCAGTTGCTGATTCCCTATGCGGACGGCACGGCCAAGCTTGATAACGCCCAATTCCTCAATTTTGAAAAGGACAACGGCGGCATGGGTGATGTGACGGCCGTGTTCGCCAGTAATATTTTCGGCGGCCCGGCAGTGACCAAGGAGGAGTTCGCCACCTGGCAGCCGGAAACCTTCCTCTCCTAGTTCTTCCTCGCGGTTTCAGCACTGGCTACCTGACTGGACGATGGCTCGGCGGCGAAGACCGCGCAGGGCAATAGTGCAATCAACCAACCAGACGCGATCTTGTTCAAGGCAAAGGTGGAACGACGGGCAACCATGGGAGCCTCGATTTTTATGTTTCTGTACGGGCCCCTCAAGGCTATTGCCCCGCTAGCGGTTGAGCGCAAGCCACGCGGGACAAAAACAAATCATCCCAACGCTTGCGGCGACACGGCTCACCAGGGGGTGGCAGCCGGTGCCTTATCGAGTTTGCTGCCAGCAACCTCATCCGTACTTAGCCGGCGTACCTAACCGTTACCGACAGCGGTTATTTGACAGCTCGCCCAACCTCGCTGAAGCTGGATGCACCCGTGAAATGCGCTCGTCAGAACATCGGAAGTCTGCATGCCGAAGCATAAGAAAAAACCTGTAACCGCTCCTCTGCCTGCACCCGCCAAACGCCCTTTCAATTACCTCTACCTGGTGCTTGCCGGCCTGTTGCTGTTGGCGACACTGGCAATCTGGCTGTTTCTCCAGCGCAGCGCGCCACTGGCGGTGCTTGCACCCGCCAGCGTGGCCACCGAACAAGCGGTCAAGCCCATCGCTACACCGGCAAGTTTTGTCGATGAAGCCCAGTGTCAGAACTGTCACAGCGAGCAGGTAAAGGACTGGCAAGGTTCACACCACCAATTGGCCATGCTTCCGGCCGACAGCGGCAACGTGCTCGGCAACTTCAACGCCACGACCTTCAAAGGCGAAGCAGAAACGACGCGTTTCAGCCAGCGCGATGGCGCGTACTGGATCAACAGCCCTGGGCCGGACGGCAAAGTGACCGACTTCAAAGTCGCCTATACCTTCGGCATCGAGCCTCTGCAGCAGTACCTGATCGAGTTGCCCGGCGGGCGGTTGCAGGCGTCGGGCGTTGCCTGGGATACGCAGAAGCAACAGTGGTTCGAGCTGTATCCGGGGCAGAAGGTCGACTTCAAGGACGACCTGCACTGGAGTAAACCCAGCCAGAACGCCAACTTCATGTGTATTGAGTGCCATACCAGCGATTTCAAACGTAACTTCGAGGCCAAGAGCAACACCTTCGCCAGCCATTGGCAGAGCCTTGGCGTAAGCTGCCAGAGCTGCCACGGGCCGGCGTCCAAACACCTGCAATGGAGTGCTGCGCCAACGCCGGCAAAAGACCCGCAAACCGCCAAAGGCTTCGACCTGTCGCTGCTCAAGACCGATGCCACCACCCAGGTCGAAACCTGTGGCCGCTGCCATGCGCGGCGCGCGCCGCTGGGGGATGGTTTCCAGCACAAGAACCGGCTGATGGACGACTACCTGCCCAGCGCCCTCACCCCCGAGCTTTACGAGATCGACGGCAAGATCAAAGAGGAAGTCTTCGAGTATGGCTCCTTCACCCAGAGCAAGATGTTCGCCAAGGGCGTGACCTGCAGCGATTGCCACAACCCCCATAGCAACCAACTGAAAGCGCCTGGCAATGGCGTGTGCCTGCAATGCCACAACCCGGCGGGCAAACCCGCGCGCAAGGGCATCGACGGCAGCGGCTTGCAGGCCAAGAACTACGATTCGCCCGAGCATCACCAGCACAAGGCCGGCCAGCCGGGCTCGCAATGCGTCGATTGCCATATGCCGGGCAAGCTGTACATGGTCAATGACTATCGCCACGACCACAGCTTCAGCATTCCCAATCCGGCTCACGCATTGAAACTCGGCAGCACCGATGCCTGTCTCGGTTGCCATAAGGCAACCGCCAGCAGCAAGGTCGCCCAGCAGTTCAAGCGCTGGTACGACGACACGGCAATCCGCGATGGTGGTTATGCCGACGCCCTGCACCAGGCGCGCAATGGCTTGCCCGGCGCGGCACGGGTGCTCAAGCAGCAGTTGGAGCGCAGCGACCTGCCAGCCATTCGACGCGCCACCTTGCTGGTTGAGCTACCCAACTACCCGAGCCAGCGCTCCCTGGAGCTGGCAGCTGTGGCGTTGAACAACAGCGCGCCACAGGTTCGCGAAGCCGCGATCGAGGTGGTCGCCGCCCTCAGTGCGGCGCAGCAGCAAATCGGGCTGCTCACGCCACGCCTCAGTGACCCGGTACGCGCCGTCCGTATCGCTGCCGCCTGGCAACTGGCGCAGCTTGCGGAGCAGGACCGTGCACCGATCAGCGCGCTCTGGCAGCCGGCCATCGGCGAATACGAAGCGGTGCAGAACAGCCTCAAGGCGCGCGCCGAAGCCAATCTCAACCTGGCCATGCTCTATCAATACACGGGCCGTACCGCGCTGGCCGAGCCCGCGTTGCGCGACGCACTGCAGCGCAACCCGGACTTCCTGCCAGCCGTGGTTACCCTGGTACAGCTGCTGGACGCGCAAGGCCACGCCAATGAAGCGCGGCAACTACTGGAAGAAAACCTCGCGCGGCATCCGGACTCAGCCTTGCTGCAGCACACCCAAGGCCTCGCCCTGGTCCGCCGCGGCGAACGCGACAAAGCCCTGCTCGCCCTGCGCAAAGCCGCCGAACTGGAGCCGGCGAGTCCGCAATACAGCTATGTGCTGGCCATTGCCCTGCACGACAGTGGTCAACAGGAGGCAGCGCGCAAACAGCTGGAGGATATGCTCAAGCGCCAACCGAACAACCGCAGTGCGCGCCTGGCGCTGATCAGCTACTGGCATGAGGCCGGGCAGATGCAGAAAGTTCAGGTGCTGCAGGCCGAGCTGGAACAACAGAACCCGGATGACCCACAGTTGCAACCGCGCTGAAAGCCACTTCAGGCAAAGGCCGTCGCGACTTCGTTACTGACCGCAAGGAGACCACCATGATGCGGGTACGGCTGCTGACTTCGACATTGCTGGCGCTGGTGTGCAGCGTCTCGTTCGCTCACGATTACACCGCCGGTGAGCTGCATGTCGCCCACCCGTGGGCGCGCGCATTACCGCCCAACGCCCCGACGGGTGCGGTGTATTTCGTCATCCATAACCAGGGGCAGACGGAGGACCGCTTGCTTGGCGCCACCACGGCGCAAGCGGCGAAGGCCGAGTTGCACACCACCGTGCAACTGGGTGAAGTGATGAAGATGCAGCGCCTGGACTCAATCGGCATTCCCGCCGGTGGCGAAGCCAAGTTCGCGCCGGGCGGTCATCACCTGATGCTGTTCGGGCTGGCCAAGCCGCTGGTGGCCGGCGAGCGTTTCCCGCTGACGCTGCTGTTCGAGAAGGCAGGCAAAGTCGAGGTCGAGGTGGCCATCGAAGCACAGGCACCGACAGCGGACGAACACGCCAACCACTGAGCAACCACCCGGGCCAGCCGTTACGCCTCGGGGTAACGGCTGACTTCGATCAGGTTGCCGTCGGGGTCGCGAAAGTACAGCGATTCGATAGGCCCCAGCGCACCGGTGCGCATCACCGGCCCCTCTTCCACGACCACGCCTTGCGCCTGCAAGTGAGCCTGCAGCGCCGCCATCGACCAGCCCGTGACCAAGCACAGGTCGATAGCGCCCGGCGTCGGCATGGCTGCTTTCGGTTCGAACGCCTGCCCGACCTGGTGCAGGTTGAACTTCTGCTGACCGAACGCCAGAGCACTGCGGCCCTGGCCGAAGACCTCATGGCGCATGCCCAGCACACGCTGGTAGAACGCCACGCTGCGGGGAATATCGGCAACCGTCAGCACCAGATGGTCGAGCCGCTCGATCATGTTCAATCCCGCGTCAGCAGATGGAACCGCGGCAGGGACAGGTGCCAGTGAATCGCCGCCAGCCGCGTCAACAGCACCACCAGCATGGCGATACCGGTCGCGAGCCAATGGGGCACGGCCAACTGCAGCAAAGCGATGAACACCAGCGAACCGACGATGCAGGCGGTGGCGTAGATCTCTTTCTTGAAGATCAGCGGGATTTCATTGCACAGCACATCGCGCATCACGCCGCCCGCCACGCCGGTTATCACGCCCATGATCACCGCCGCGCTCAGGGGTACGTCATGCCGCAGCGCCACCTCGGTGCCATACACGGTGAACACGGCGAGGCCGAAGGCATCTGCAATCAGCAGGCCTTTCTCGTGAATCGGTTGAGTCAGGCGCACCCAGATCACCGTGCCGACCGCGGCCAGCGAGGCCGCCAGGATGTAGCGGTCATCGCCAATCCAGCTGACCGGGTGGTTGTCCAGAATCACGTCGCGCAAGGTGCCGCCACCCAGGGCGGTGACGATGGCGATCACCAATACCCCGAACAGATCCATGGACTTGCGCCCGGCCATCAAGGCCCCGGTAACTGCAAACACTGCGACCCCGAACAGGTCGCTCAGGTAGAACAGAAGTTCCATGGCGGCCTCAGGATGCGATGGGGCTGCGCATGGTCACGAACTCTTCGGCGGCCGTTGGGTGAACCCCGATGGTCTCGTCGAACACCTGTTTGGTGGCCCCGGCTTTCAGCGCGACGGCCAGGCCCTGGACGATCTCCCCCGCCTCCGGGCCAACCATATGGCAACCCAGCACACGGTCGGTCCTGGCATCCACCACCAGCTTCATCAGGGTGCGCTCCTGGCACTCGGTGAGCGTCAGCTTCATTGGCCGGAAACGACTCTCGAACACCTTGATCTCATGCCCGGCCTCGCGCGCCTGCTCTTCGCTGAGGCCCACGGTGCCAATATTCGGCAGGCTGAACACCGCCGTCGGGATATGCACGTAATCCACCGGACGGTACTCCTGCGGCTTGAACAAGCGCCGCGCCACCGCCATGCCCTCGGCCAACGCCACCGGCGTCAACTGCACGCGGCCGATCACATCGCCGAGGGCCAGAATCGAGGGTTCGCTGGTCTGGAATTGCTCATCGACCTGGATAAAACCGCGCTTATCCAGTTGCACAGCGGTGTTCTCCAGGCCCAGGTTGTCCAGCATCGGACGGCGGCCGGTGGCGTAGAACACGCAGTCGGTGTGCAGCACGCGGCCGTCCTTCAAGGTCGCCTGCAGGCTGCCATCGGCCTGTTTGTCGATCCGCTCGATATCGGCGTTGAACTGCAGGTCCATGCCGCGCTTGCTCAGTTCTTCCTTCAGGTGGTTGCGCACCGCCCCATCAAAACCGCGCAGGAACAAGTCGCCGCGATACAACAGCGAGGTTTCAGCCCCCAGGCCGTGGAAGATCGAGGCGAATTCGACGGCGATATAACCACCGCCCACCACCAGCACGCGCTTGGGCAGTGCCTTGAGGAAGAAGGCCTGGTTGGAATTGATCGCATGCTCGTGGCCGGGAATCTCGGGGATATGCGGCCAGCCGCCGGTGGCGATGAGAATATGCTTGGCGCTGAAGCGCTGGCCGTCGACTTCCACATGCTGGGCATCCAGCAGCCGCGCATGGCTTTCCAGCAGGGTGACGCCGCTGTTCACCAGCAAATTGCGGTAGATGCCATTCAAACGCTGGATTTCGCGATTCTTGTTGCCGATCAGCGTGGCCCAGTCGAAGCGCGGCGTGTCCAGCGACCAACCGAAACCCTCCGCCTGCTCGAAGTCTTCGGCGAAATGCGCACCGTAGACCAGCAACTTCTTCGGCACGCAGCCGACATTCACGCAGGTGCCGCCCAGGTAGCGGCTTTCAGCCACCGCCACGCGCGCGCCGAAGCCCGCCGCGAAGCGTGCCGCACGCACGCCACCGGAGCCGGCGCCAATCACGAAAAGGTCGAAGTCGTAAGTCATGGGAGTCTCCTGATCAGGCCGCAAGCATACCGCAATCACCCACCGGCGCAGCGCCTGGGCCTAAACTCAGGGTAAAACGTCAGGAGGTAAAAGCATGCGCCGCACACTGACCCATCTCGCCCTGCACGTTCCTGACCTGGAGGCCTGCGTGCAGTTCTACAGTGAGTTCTGCGCGATGCGGGTAATCCATGAGCGCGCCGGCAAAGGCTCGCGCATTGTCTGGATGGCCGAGTCCGGCAAGGAACACGAGTTCATTTTCGTGATCATGCCCGGCGGCCTGGCTCGACACCTGGCCGACGACGATTACAGCCATTTCGGTTTCGCCGTCGACAGCCGCGAACAGGTCGAGGCGATCGCCGCGCAGGCCCAGGCGGCGGGTTGCCTGATCTGGGCGCCGCGCGAGGAGCCCTACCCGGTCGGCTACTACTGTGGCCTGCGCGACCCGGCCGGCAACTATGTCGAGTTCAGCTATGGCCAACCGCTGGGGCCAGGTTCCGAGGCGATGCCGATCCCCTGATAACGCGGACTAACAGTTGCAGGGTGGTTAGCCTCTGGCGTAACCCACCGTTGGCCCGCGTGAAAGCCGCGGTGGGTGTGCATGTATGGAAACGAAAAAGCCACCCGCAGGTGGCTTTCGGTTCTGCAGGCGGCTCGATCAGAATGCCTTGCCGGTTTTGTAGAAATTCTCGAAGCAGAAGTTGGTCGCGTCGATATAACCCTCGGCGCCGCCGCAGTCGAACCGCTGGCCTTTGAATTTATAGGCCAGTACACAACCGTCCTGGGCCTGTTTCATCAGCGCGTCGGTAATCTGCACTTCACCGCCTTTGCCCGGCGGGGTTTCTTCGATCAACTTGAAGATGTCCGGGGTGAGGATATAGCGGCCGATGATCGCCAGGTTGGACGGCGCATCTTCGGGTTTCGGCTTCTCGACCATGCTGTTCACACGGTAGATGTCGTCACGGATCATCTCGCCGGCGATCACGCCGTACTTGGAAACCTCTTCCATCGGCACTTCCTGAATCGCCACGATCGAGCAGCGGAACTGGTTGTAGAGCTTGACCATCTGGGTCAGCACACCGTCACCTTCGAGGTTCACACACAAGTCGTCCGCCAGTACCACGGCAAAGGGCTCATCGCCAATCAACGGGCGGCCCGAGAGAATCGCATGGCCGAGGCCTTTCATTTCCACCTGACGGGTGTAAGAGAAGCTGCACTCGTCGAGCAGGCGACGAATCCCTACCAGGTATTTCTCTTTATCCGTGCCCTTGATCTGGTGCTCGAGCTCGTAGCTGATGTCAAAATGGTCTTCCAGCGCGCGCTTGCCGCGGCCGGTGACGATGGAGATTTCCGACAGGCCCGCTTCAAGGGCTTCCTCAACGCCATACTGGATCAGCGGCTTGTTCACCACCGGCAGCATTTCCTTGGGCATGGCCTTTGTCGCTGGCAGGAAGCGAGTACCGTAACCAGCAGCCGGGAACAAGCATTTCTTGATCATGTGAGTCCTTGAAGAAGGGGGTCGTACTTTTGTGCCGCGCAGTCTAATCACGCCACGCTCGCCTTACAATGGCCCGCCACCGGCCGACCAATGCCTCGGTAGAGAAAACCTAGCGCAGATAGTTCCCCGGAGTCGTAGATATTGCGCCCATCGAACAGCACCGGCATGCGCATCAGGCCCCGTACACGCAGAAAATCAGGCTGGCGGAACTGTTTCCACTCCGTCACCAGCACCAGCGCATCGGCACCTTCTGCGGCGGTATAGGGCGACTCGCTCAAGCTCAACTGACCACTGGCCAAGGCCTGCGGGTAGCGCGCAGCAACGCCGGCAACCGCCACGGGGTCACAGGCTTGCACCCGCACGCCGGCGACCAGCAAGGCGTCCAGCAACACCAGGCTGGGCGCCTCGCGCAGATCATCGGTGCCGGGTTTGAAGGCCAACCCCCAGACCGTCACCACCCGGCCCTGCAGATAACCGCCAAAGTGCGCCTGCAGGGCTTGGAACAGCAGCGTTTTCTGCAAGGCATTGCGCGCCTCCACGGCTCGCAGAATCGCTGGTTCGAAGCCATCCTGCTCGGCGCTGCGGATCAGCGCGCGAACATCTTTGGGGAAGCACGAGCCGCCGTAGCCGCACCCGGCATAGATAAAGTGCGTACCAATGCGTTTATCGCTGCCTATGCCGCGCCGCACCTCCTCGATATCGACGTCAAGGTGTGCGCAAAGCCCAGCCATTTCATTGATGAAGGAGATTTTCGTGGCCAGGAAGGCATTGGCCGCGTACTTGCTGAACTCGGCAGCCCGCACCCCCATGCTCAGCACCCGTTCGCGGTTACGCAGAAATGGCGCATAGAGCCGGCGCAGCAACTCGTCGGTTTCAGCCTCGGCGCAACCCAGAACCACCCGGTCCGGGCGCATGAAGTCATCGACCGCCGAACCCTCCTTGAGAAACTCGGGGTTACTCGCCACCGTCACCTTGAATGCCCGCCCCCGGGCAGCCAGCCCTGCATTGATACGTTGCGCCACCCGCTCAGCCGTACCAACCGGCACCGTGGACTTATTCACCACCACGCACGCCTGCGTGAGCGTCGCCGCCAACTGATCGGCGACCTCCAATACATGCGACAAATCGGCCGAACCGTCTTCACTACTGGGCGTACCCACGGCGATAAAGACAATTTCCGCCTGCCCGACACCCTCCTCCAGGTGCTGGCTGAAACTCAACTGGCCACTGGCGAGATGCGCTTTGAGCATGGCCTCCAGCCCTGGCTCATAAATCGGCACCTCACCACGGGCAAGGCGCGCGAGGCGAAACGGGTCGCGTTCGACACATACCACCCGATTGCCCATTTCAGCAAAACAGGCCGCCGTCACCAAGCCAACATAGCCTGCTCCGATCACACATAGCCGCATCGCCGCACCTCCAGATGAGTTGCAGCGATTGCAGCGAATAGCAATGGCAAGCGTGTGACGAAGGCAAGACAGGGGCGTGACAGAGGACGTGGAAGGCCTTGGGGTGCGGTTATCAGCGCTGGTTGATTTCTACACTGCGGCTACCGGGCTGGCGCTGGAACTCGCCAATACCCGGATACTCGATGCTCTGGGTGATGTTGCCGCGCGTTTGCGAGGAGCCGCTGCCCTGATAGCTGCGCTCGTTGCTATAACCGCCGCTGGGCACCGAGTAGCCGCCATAATTGTCGTAGCGCTCTTGCCGGCTCGAAGTGCCGATACTGCCGCTGGCACCGGGGCTTACATAGATGCGCGTGATCGGCGCAGCCTGCTGCTGATCGACCGACTCATAAGCGAAAGCCGCCGAGGCACAGAATGCTGACAGCGCCAGAAACGCGATACTGAACGTGCTCATCTCGTTACCTCATGTAGACCCTGCATATAGTGTCGCTCGCACACTAGGTCTTAGGCCAACAGGATGTCCATGGGTTCGAAGCGCCGCTCGGCAGTGGACGGATGGTTGCAGAGCAGTCATCGCTCTACCTGTTGGCTCTGCGTGGATCACAGGTCAGGGCGGGACAGCGACAAACGCTTTGTATCAGGCAGCGCCGCTTTCGATGCGGCATGCAGACCGGTTTCAGGACATCGCCAGCGCGGCTCGCCGCCTTGTGCAGGTTTTCGCTTACCTGCCCTGCTACGCTTAAATCTCTACCCAGGAGGTCCTTCGACCTTCTCCTCGCTTCGATGGCTAGGGAGGTGGGCAATGGCCAGCACATTTTCGATTCATCCATCTGTCGACAACGGAATCCAGCCGGGCGCAGACGATTTCGCGGGCGGCACGCTCGCCTGTCGCTGCGCTCAAGACCCGGTACGGGTAAAGGTCGACTCGCAATCGGCACACAACCACGCCTGCGGTTGCACCAAGTGCTGGAAGCCGAAGGGTGCACTTTTCTCCGTGGTTGCGGTGGTGCCACGCGACAAACTCAAGGTCACCGACAATGCCGAGAAGCTTGCAGTGGTCGATCCCAAGGCCACTATCCAGCGGCACGCTTGCACGAAGTGCGGCGTGCACATGTACGGCCGGATCGAGAACACCGGGCATCCCCTCTACGGGCTCGACTTCATTCACACCGAGCTGTCGCCGGATAGTGGATGGTCCGCGCCGCAATTCGCCGCCTTCGTCTCCTCGATCATCGAGTCGGGAGCGGACCCAGCCATCATGGGCGATGTGCGGGCGCGGCTGAAAGCGCTCGGCCTGGAGCCTTATGACTGCCTTTCGCCGTCGCTGATGGATGCTATCGCGACGCACGCAGCCAAGGCTTCTGGCGTGCTGAAGCCCTGAAGCGGAAAGAAGCCAGGGCTACTTGCAGTCGCGAGCAGCCCTGAGACCTGCGTTGAAGCGGTCCCAGGCAGCCGCCATGTCCGTTGCAAGCGGTTAAAGCCGCCAAGCTGATAAGTCCCCATTCAAAAGGGACATGTCGATATATCCCTAAACGTATCCCTGAAAACGGGGTTGTACCGAAACACCTGAAATCATACAGGCACAAAAAAAACCGGCTACGAAGGCCGGTTTGTCTGGGTTTCAGGTGCATACGGGAACATCTGAAACCATGCTGTTGGTGCCGGAGCCGGGGTCGAACATGCTATCTATAGACCGCCTAATTACTGGACTTCTCTATTTTTAAATTCGTCTTGTATACCTAAACGTATACCTAAAACGGGAAGTACCCCGCCTTCTCCGCCTCCAGCCGGTCGCCTATCGTGCCGGCGCCCTCCCCCCGTTCCGGAACGGTGGTTAGGATTGTGAATTTTCAAGAGACAGGGTCATAGCTTGGGCGCGGGGGCCGATACTGCGAACGCTCAGCCCTTGGATGCAGCACCTCCAGGCACTCTCCCATGCTCCCCAAGACGGTGATTTACCTAAAAAACTACGAATTAGTGGTTGAGACGGACAGGGGCCGGTCTCTATGGCGAAGGCACCAGACTTTTGACCTCCCCTCCCTAATAGCTTTATCGAGCAGCACCAACTATCCCAGGTTACGTTGCCCGGCGGTGAGTAACGGATCAAAAACGAATCCGCGTGCCCTGCCTTTTGCAGCGCTGCGCCGGACCTCGAATTACCCGCATAAACGATGCGCCGCGTTCGGCGTCGATGCTCGATGGCACACCACCGCCCGTGCTGCTGACATTGCCGGTGTTGGCGCTGGTGTCCGCTCGCGACCGATGATGGCCGCCTATCAAAGTCGGCCAAACGCGGTCATTTCGCCGGGGTGACTTCCGGCCAGGAGGAGACATTTGCTGCTTGGCTTGATCAGAGTGTCCATCGGCACCGGACCTTCTCATGCTGATTGTCTGCGCCAAGTGCCGGGTGATGTGCCGAACTGGCGTTTGAATGCGCGACTGAACGCGGCTTCGGATTCGTAGCCAACTGCAAAGCCAATTTGCGCCACATTACCGCGACCTTCGCGCAGGTGTTGAGCCGCCACGTGCATACGCCAGAGCGTCAGGTATTGCATCGGTGGCTGTCCGACCAATGCCGTGAATCGCTCCGCGAATACCGAGCGCGACATGCCCACTTCTAGAGCCAGGGCTTCTGCAGTCCAGCTCTCGGTTGGACGAGCATGGAGCAGCGCCAGTGCGCGCCCAATATGCGGATCTCGCAAACCCGCCAGCCACCCGCGCCGCTCAGCGGGGAGGCTGGCGACATACTGGCTGACGGCTTCGACAAATAGCAATTCGGATAGCTTGGCGATGACCGTTGTCGAGCCGACGCGCCCCGCCGCGATCTCACTGACAGCGAAACGGAATGAGCTTTCAATCCAGGCTCCCGAAGCCGTCGCGCGTACGTCTAATTTCAATACCGATGGCAGCGACGAAAGCAACGGACTGAAGGGTGTTTCAGAGCCGAGGAATCCGCACAATACCTGTGTGGCCTCGCCGCCCCCGCCGTACTTGATTCGTGAAATGCCGCCGACTTCTGGCGGCTGAATAACTTCGCTCGCCGGCATGGGCGCAATGCTTAGGTCGCTGCCAAAAGAATGAACGTCATTGCGAGGAAGCAGAACGAGTTCGCCTGCCCGCACGTCGATGATGGCACCACCGCCGATTCGTAATTGCATGCGCCCCGCGGCGATAAAATGCGACGCAATGATATGTCGGGGTGCCGCCAGGAACGGTTTGCAATCGTCCGCAGAGATGCTTCCGTTGATGCACCAGGGCGCAGTGAATTCCGCCTCGAGGAAAACCCCTCCAGACAGCCGAATCACACGCAAGACATCAGAAAGCGCATCCAACAATTGCCAGCCCGCCTTTCCGGAGTCCGGAGCAGGTAATCAGGCGCACTGGTCATTCATCGCCTGAACTGCGAGGCCTAGATTAGCACCAACGCGGACTCAGCGATCGAGACTATCCCCAGAGGCTTCACCAATGGTCATTGGTTCCGACGTTAACCGTAACTGCCCCATTCCAACTCGACCAGGGAAGCAGGAGATCGATATGAACACCATCGCGACCATACCCAGCTCAGATTCGGGCAACGCCGCCCGTTATGCTCAAATTGTCAGATCATCGAAGAAAGCGGAATGGCAGATCGATCGCGATTTGCTACAGGACCGGAGTTTCGACTTCTCGCGCAAATTCTTGCCCGACGGACTATCGCAGATCGACCGCCTGACCTTTCTCGCCGCGGACGAGGCGCGCCTGCTCAGTCAGATTCAGGGCCGAACCTATGCGTATATCTTTGGCCTGGTCGAGCGTTTTATCAGTGCCAAAATGCTCGATCAAGGTCGCGCCCATGTATTTGACGATCAGCTCGCACTCGAAGCGCTGGTGCGCTTTTCTAACGACGAGATCAAGCACCAGGAGTTGTTCCGGCGCATGGATACGATGATTGGTTCGCAATTGCCAGCGGGATATCGTCAAGTTGCCGATCCAAACGATGTGGCGCGCGCGGTACTTGCGGCCAGCACCTGGTCGGTGCTGGCGCTGACCTGTCATATCGAGCTGTTTGTTCAAACGCACTACGCGCAAAGCATCGCCCCGCGCGAGGAGTTGTGCCCGCTATTCAAGGATGTTTTCAAATTTCACTGGAAGGATGAAAGCCGGCACGTCGTACTCGATGAACTGGAGTGGAAGGCGGAGCACGCGAAACTCTCGCCAGCCGAGCACGACCAGGCAGTGAACGATCTGATTGCGCTGGTGGCGGCCGTCGACGGAATCCTGCAGGCACAATCGGCATCCGATGCCGACTACTTTTTTCGAAATGTTTCACGATCGCTCAGTGTCGATGAGTCAGCGCAAATCAAAGCCTCCGTGCTGAGCGCCTACCGCTGGCAATACATTATCTCGGGCGTGCAGCATCCACACTTTGGCCGGCTGCTTACGCGCATGACAACGCCAGCACAGATGTCCAGGATTCAGACCGCACTGGCACCGATCATGAGCAATTGATCGACAGCGCGCGACCGACCGCGCGTCGGCCGCGCGGCTGTGGGATGACGTGCTGAAATGATTTATCGAGGATGGCAGCCATGACGATACTGATGTGGATGTTGCTTGGTTTGACAGGCCGCAATGGGTCGATTCTGTTGAAAAAGTCGCTTTGTCCGAACGGACCCAGGAGTGACTGATGAAAACCCCTTTTCTGTGCGCCGCTACGTGAAATCTGACCCCACAAACCTCTGCCGAATTTTGAGATTTAAATCTCAGGCGCCAACTTTTACGTCGTGGTAACCAAGGCCGACTTTTTCAACAGAATCGGTCGACTGCTGCCGGTCACGACCGGCAGACGCCGGCCAAGAGCCGTCGGTCGGAGAGGAGCGTCAACCTAGCAAGGCAGCAGCTCGTAGCGGCTGGTGCGGGAAGTCTGTTTTCGGCGGAAAGCGCTCGGGACTGAGGTACCATGCCGCGCCGAAACCTCCGTCGAACCCTCTGGCCGCTTATGTCCTCCAACGCGCTGTACACCGACCTGTCCACCTACTACGACCTGATGTGCGCCGACATCGACTACCGGGCGCAGAGCCACAGCGTGCACCGGCTGCACCAGCTGTTCGGCAATCAGGGGCGCAGGCACCTGGATCTTGCCTGTGGTACCGGGCCGCACGTGCGCCATTTCCTCGACTTCGGCTACCGCAGTGCCGGCCTGGACATCAATCAGCCGATGCTGGACATCGCCCAGCTGCGCTGCCCCGAGGCACAGTTCAGTCGGCAGGACATGGCAGGCTTCCAAGTGGGCGAGCCGCTGGATCTGATCACCTGCTTCCTCTACTCGATCCACTACAACGCAGGACTGGCGCAGCTGCGGGCGTGCCTGGCCAGCGTTCACGGCGCACTCGAAGATAACGGCGTGTTCTGCTTCAACACGGTGGACAAGCGACAGATCGACAACCGCTCATTTGTGCGCCATTCCGTGGAGCACGAGGGCAGCCACTTCACCTTCGGTTCCGGCTGGCACTACAGCGGCGATGGCGAGCGGCAGGCGCTGCGCCTCAGTATCGAGAAGACCACTGCGGGAGTGACCCAGGCCTGGCAGGACGAACACGCCATGGTCGCCCTGAGTTTCACCGAGCTGCAGCAGCTGTTGCAGCCGCACTTCGAGGTGCAGGTCTTCGAGCATGACTACGAACGGATCACGCCCTGGGGCGGCACGTCCGGGAATGCATTGTTTGTCTGCGTGAAGCGCTAAGAACCTGCCTACGATCTCTTGATCATCGGCCACGCTGCATTGCAACGCAGGAACAGCTGCACGCTGGCCAATTAGGCTCTGGTGCCTACTCGCATTCTTTTGACCAGCCAATTGCAACGGAGCTGACCATTGATGCATCGGCGTTGACCAGTTGAATCCACAGCCGATTCTGTTGAAAAAGTCGGACTTGGTTACCACGACGTAAAAGTTGGCGCCTGAGATTTAAATCTCAAAATTCGGCAGAGGTTTGTGGGGTCAGATTTCACGTAGCGGCGCACAGAAAAGGGGTTTTCATCAGTCACTCCTGGGTCCGTTCGGACAAAGCGACTTTTTCAACAGAATCAGCCAAGAGCAGCCACTTGAAGGCTTCTACGAGACCAGCGTGCTTGGGCGGCACACGTACTGCGTACCCATCACAATGAAGAGTTTGCTGACGACGCTGTTTACTGGCGTACATCGCGGCATCGGCACCAGCAAGCAGCTCACCCAGCGGCTTCAGTTCCTTTGGCGAACGACCAACAGCGCCGATGCTTAAGCCGGCAGGATAACGACAATGGTCACTACCATTGAACTCATCGACCAGTGCTTGCACGCGAGCAGAGAGGGCATCCGCCACCTCCCCCACGTCGACAGCCAGGACTACAAACTCATCACCGCCGATCCGCGCGACAACATCGCCATCTCTAAACGCAGCTTTGAGCACCTGCGCGGCGGCTACGATTGCCAAGTCGCCCGCCTCATGACGGTGGACATCATTGATCTTTTTCAGACCATCGAGATCAATAAAAAACAACAAGCAGGATTGATCACGGCGAGCGGAGCGCATTAGCTGATCAGCCAAAAGAAAGAAACTGCGGCGATTGTGTATGCCGGTCAGTTCATCCGTCAGCGACAGTCAGCGCACATCGTCTTCGACCTTTTGTCGCTGCGACATTTCGCCCATTAGCTTGCTGTGCGATGCCCTGCACGATCAGCATTGTGTCTCGTGGCTGAGCAGGGAAGCTGCCTATTCCAAGCGAAAACCATTCAGTCACCACAAACTCATACTGCACTGGGCTATTACCCAGCGTGCCCACTCTTGAACTGCTCTGGAAAGACGACGGCAGCGAAGTAATCGCCGCTAACCGGAGCGCTGGGCCCGTTCCGATTCATCCAGGTGCTCCAGCAGCACCGCTATCGTTGCATCCCGCAGCTTGATTGCCTCCATCCAGCCCGGCCCTTCCGCCAACAGCGGGGGGCAGACGTTGACATGGATTGCACCGTGGCGCGGGAACCACTGACCGTCGCGCAGCACCCTGCGCGTGCCGCGGATTGCGACCGGCAGCAGCGGCACGCCGACCCGCGCGGCGAGCACGAAGGCACCCATGCGGAAGGTGCGCAAGCCTGGCTCGCGGGTAAAGGTCCCCTCGGGGAAGAACACCAGGGGCTGGCCAGCCTGTAGCGCCTCGGCCAGGGGCTCGGTGTCTGCGGCGCTGCGCTGCAGGTCGAAGCGTTCGACGAAGCGGGCGCCGAGCTTGCGCAGGAACAGGCCGGCGATCCACTGGTCAGCCAGTTCGCGCTTGGCAACGAAGCTGAACCGCGGCGGCAGGGCCGCGCAGAGAATGACGCCGTCGAGGTAGCTGGAATGGTTTGCGGCCAGCACGCTCACCCCTGACTCAGGCAGGCGCTCCAGCCCCGTGACGCTGAACGGCACACCCGCCAAGCGCACGAACAGCCGTGCGGCCGCGCGGGTAAAGCTGCGGCACCAACTCTGGCGCGGCAGGATCGCGACGCCCAGCCAGGTCAGTGGTGTGACCAGCCAGAACAGCAGCCAGATGTAAGCGGCATACAGCGCGGCGCGGCAGGTCCGCCAGCTGCGGCCGAAATGCCCGCGTACGGCCTGCAGCACCAGGCGCAGCAGCTGGCGCCACACGGCGAGGTGTGACCGACCCACTTCGCCGCGCTCATACAGTTCGCGGCTGGCAGCACGGCGAATCTTGCCGCTGGAGGTCTTCAGTACGCTATGCGGTGGCGCCAGAACAATATCGTCGGGTGGCACACCGGTGAGGTCGACTACGATGCGGTTGACCTCCTGCTGCAGGCGTTGCCGCGCGGCAGCTTCCTTCTCGTAGCTTTCCGCCAACACCACCAGGCGCTCGGTGCCGGTGGCCGGATCAGGACTGCCGAACACCGCGATGCAGCCTTTGCGCAGGCCCGACAAATTGCCGACTGCGGCCTCGACATCATAGGGGTAGATGTTGCGTCCAGCACGGATGATCAGGTCCTTCGCGCGGCCGGTCAGGTAAACCTCACCGCCGGCCATGTAGGCGAAGTCGAGCGAGTCAAACCAGCCATCGCGCAGCACCCGGCGAGTCTCCTCGGGGTTACGGTAGTAGCCATCGGTAGTGGACGGCCCGCTGAACTGCAGGTGACCTTCGCTGCGCTCGGAGAGCTCGACCCCGTTGCCATCGACGATGCGAATCTGATGGCCCGGCAGCGGTCGCCCGCTGGAGACGAAGCGCAGCGTTGCACTGGCACCAGCCTCGGCGGGCAGTGCATTCCCGCAGGCCTGGAACGCCTCGCGTTGCACCCGGTCGATCAGCGGCCCTCGGCCTGAGGGCGGAAAGGCCACCCCCAACGTGGCCTCGGCCAACCCATAGACCGGCGCCAGCGCGGTGGGCGCCAAGCCGTAGCGAAGGAAGCGTTCGGCGAAGCGTTGCAAGGTATCCGGGCTGACCGGCTCGGCACCGTTGAAGGCCATGCGCCAACTGCTCAGGTCCAGGCCCTTGAGGTCGCTGTCAGCAAGTTTGCTCAGGCACAGCTCGTAGGCGAAGTTGGGCGCCGCCGACAACGTGCCACGGAAGCGGTCGATGGTCCATAGCCAACGTGCCGGCCGCGCAAGGAAAGCCAGCGGCGACATCAGCACCAGGCTGTAGCCGTAATACAGGCTGCCCAGCCAGGCACCGATAAGGCCCATGTCATGGTACATGGGCAGCCAGCTGACGAACACGTCCTGCGGCCCCACTTTCAGAGCCCCACCCATGGCGCGCAGATTGGCCAGCAGATTGGCGTGGCTGACCATCACGCCCTTGGGCTGGCCAGTACTGCCCGAGGTGTACTGCAGGAAGGCGATGTCATGCGGTTGCCGCGCAGGTGTGACGCACTCGCCCCCCTCGGCTGTCAGCTCGGCCACGCTGGCGATGCGAGTCAGGCTCGGGACCTGTGGCCGGAGCAACCGGGCGAGCAGCTTCGCTTGCGTCACGGTAATCAGCACTTTGGCCTCGGCGTTGCGCAGGATCCCGGCCTGGCGGCGCAGATGATCCTCTATCTGCGACAGGCGCAGCGGTGGGTAGATGGGCACCGGTACACCACCGGCCAACAGGATGCCGAAAAAGCCATGGAGAAAGTCACGCCCTGTGGGCAGCATCAGGGCCACGGTCTGACCGGCCTGCAAGCCACTGCGTTGCAGCCCTGCGGCAACGGCCAGGGCGCCCTGGTGCAAGGCGCCATAGCTGATGTCTTCCGGCTGGTCACTTTCACCCAGCAGGCGCACGTGAGGATGCTGCGGCTGATGGCGCACATGCCATTCCAGCACCTCGATCAAGGTCCGCGCAGCGTCCGGCGTCTGCCCCATTGCTGTCGGGGCCTCGCCGGGTTCGTTGAAGGGCAACGGGCGTACCGCCTCGGCGCCATGTCTGCTGTGCAACACGCGCAGTACATCGGCGGGGGTGTCCGCCGAGGCGAACAGGGTTTCCGGTAAGCGCACACCGAATTCGTGCTCGATGCGTGACCAGAGCTCGACACGGGCCAGGCTGTCTACGCCCAGGTCCCGGTCCAGCACGCTGTGCAAGGTGACTTGCAAACCTTCTGCCGCCTGCGGGCGCAACTCGACCACGGTGCGCTGGACAATTTCGAGCAATTTTTCCGCGTCCCCATCGGAACGGGGAACGGCGCGGGTTTCTGGAGGCGGACGAGACATCGGCGGCCCCTCATGACACTCTGGGTGTAGATCTTTGCCAATTGCCATTATGCGCCTATGGCGGCGACTGGGAATGCCATCATGGACTGAAGCGCTCGCAGGATGAGTGAGCCGGGGCTAGGCTCTTAAGGGCGCAGCGCCTGCAGAGAGATCGCCATGTCAGCCAGCCTTGCCCCCGGAGTGACACGCCGAGAGATCTGGGCCTGGGCGATGTTCGATTTCGCCAACTCCGGCTACACGACGGTGGTGATCACCGCCGTGTTCAATGCCTACTTCGTCGCGGTGGTCGCCAAAGGCGAAGCCTGGGGTACGCTGGCCTGGACCAGCGCCACCGCCCTCTCCTATGTCCTGATCATCCTGACCGCGCCGCTGATCGGCGCCTACGCCGACGCCTTCGCCGGCAAGAAGCGCCTGCTGCTGTTCAGCACGGTCGGTAGCGTCGCCTTCACCTCTGGACTCGCGCTGGCCGGGCCGGGGGAGCTCGGTGTCGCGATCCTTTTCATCGTGCTATCCAACTTCTGCTTCGGCAGCGGCGAGAACCTGATCGCCGCCTTCCTGCCCCAACTCGCCCGTGCAGATGCCTTGGGCAAGGTGTCCGGTTGGGGCTGGGGGTTCGGCTATATCGGCGGCCTGGTCAGCCTGGGCGCCTGCCTGGCCTTCGTCAGTTGGGCCCAGGCGCAGGGCCAGACTGCGGCGCAGTTCGTGCCGGTGTGCATGCTGATCACCGCGACCTTGTTCGCCGTAGCCAGCGTACCGACCTTCCTGTTCCTGCGCGAACGTAGCCAGCCGCAGCCAGGGCGCGGCGACACGCCTATCGCGCAAGCGGCGCTAGCGCGCTTCGCGCAGACGCTGCGCGAAGCCGACCGCTATCGTGACCTGCTGCGCTTCCTTGCCTGCACCGTCTGCTACCAGGCTGGTATCTCGGCGGTGATCGCCCTGGCTGCCATCTATGCCAATCAGGTGATGGGCTTCAATACCCAGGACACGCTGCTGCTGATCTTCGTGGTGAATATCACGGCCTCCATCGGTGCCGTGCTGTTCGGTTGGCTGCAGGATCGCCTCGGCCATCGCGCCACGCTGGCGCTGACCCTGCTCGGCTGGCTCAGCATGGTCGGTCTGGTCTGGGTCGCGCGCGACCCCGGGCTGTTCTGGCTGGCGGCCAATCTCGCCGGTCTGTGCATGGGTGCCAGCCAATCGGCCGGCCGCGCGATAGTCGGTCTGCTGGCGCCGCCGACGCGCCTGGCGGAGTTCTTCGGCCTCTGGGGGCTGGCAGTCAAACTGTCGGCAATCCTCGGCCCCATGACTTACGGCCTGACCAGTTGGCTGTCCGGCGGCGATCACCGCCTGGCGATGCTGATCACCGGCGGCTATTTCGTTCTCGGCCTGCTGATCCTGGCTGGCGTCGACCTCGAGCGCGGGCGGCAGGCCGCTGTCAGCCGTACCGAGAGTCTCGGAAAGTGAGAGGGACTATCCATGTCGAGTCAGTTTTCGCCTGTCGCGACTGCCTCAATTCGGCTGTGGATTCAACTGGTCAACGCAACACACTAGCCCCCTAGCGCGGCGGTTGCAGTTGCTGCAACGCCGTATCCACTAGGGCTAGCAGTTCGTCGATAGTGTGGGTGGCGCGCTGGAAGTAAGCCTTAGCGGCGATGTTCGGCTGCTCCTTACCGAGCAGCTCCTGCTCAATGCAGTGCAGGAAGTCCTCGATCACCCGTTCGCGATAGGCCAGGCGGAACAGGTCGCTCTGCGGCTGCAGGATGGCGAAGGCGGTGCCGGCCAACAGCTGGATTTTCTGGTAGAGGAAACGCAGCCGCACACGCTGCTCTGCACTGCTCTTGCCTGCCGCGGCGATGCCGGTGCCCAGGGCGCGCGCCTGGCCCGCCCACTCCGCTGCCTGCACCACTTCGCGCCAAATGCAGGGCAGATAGCCGAGGCTGGCGCGGCCTTCGCTCAGGTCGACTTCGCTGGCCACGTCCTCCATCAGGAAGATGCTGTTGCGTATGATCAGGTGATGCTGTGCCAGGTTGTTCGCCGGGTCGCCAGTGCGCCCTTGGCGCAGGCTCGACCAGTGGTCGATCAGGCTGTTCCAGGCGTCGCGATGGGTGCCGCCGAGTTCCTGAGCGTCGCAGATATGCTGGTCCAGCTTCTGCCGCATGCTGGCCAGATCATGACTCATGCTGGCGTCGCCACAGAGCACGCCGTTACTCAGGCCGCGATGACGCTGAAACTCGGCGATCAGCGCGCGCAACAAGGCCAACTGGCGAATGTTCGACTGAATGTGCTCCCGCTTCTGCCGCTGCAGCCGACGATGTAGGCCGTAGAAGCCGAGGACCAGTGCGGCCAGGACGGTGCCTCCGGCAGGCAGGTACAGTGCGGGTCCATGTAATTCAATCATGTTGATTACCCTGTTAGGTGAGCCAGGTGATGGGCGATGGCGCGAGTCTGGTCGGCGGCTCGCAGGTTGTCGGCATTGCCCTGGCGGACCCGGTCGGCCAGTTCAGCGATCTCCGCTACCGCCTTACCCTGTTGTTCGGTGCTGACGGCCACCTGGTCGACCTGCTCGGTCAATCGCCGGGTGCGCTGCTGGACCTCGTCGAGCAGGCCGCGCACCGCATCGGAGCTGTGGGCGCTACGCTGCGCCAGTTTGCTCAAGCTGACCACCTGCACCGTTGCCTCCTTGATGTGCTGCTGCACCGACTCGATGTTGCGGCCGATCTCCGCCGCCGACGCCTGGCTGTGCTGCGCCAGGCGACGCACCTCGTCAGCCACCACGGCGAAGCCGCGGCCGCTCTCCCCCGCGCGAGCGGCCTCGATGGCGGCATTCAGCGCGAGCAAGTTGGTCTGGTCGGCGATGCTGCGGATGGTGCTGGACATCTCGTTGATGGTGTGTGAGTTGGTGTTCAGCTGCCGGATCAGCTCATTGGTGGTCTGGGCCTGATCGGTCATTTCCGCGACCTGCTGCACCAGTTCGGTGAGCCGGCCGATGCCGTCGGTCAATTGCTCGCTGGCCACCAGACTAGTCTGCCGGGACTCATCGGCCAGCGCTGCTACCTGGACGATGCTCACATTCAGTTGCTCGACGGCGGCGGCAGCCATGCTGGCCGAGTCGCTTTGGCTTTCCGCGTTGCGGGTCACCTGCACAGCGCTCTGCTCGAGCTCCTGCGAGGAGTGGGAGATTTCATCCAGGCGCTGTTGCAGCAGCTGTCGCTGGCGTTGCTCGCGTTGCAGCCACTGTTGCAGGCTCCGGCCGATCGGCTGGAGCAAATGCAAGTCGATTGCGTTGGGCGCTTCCTGGTCGGCCTGCCGGGCGGAGTAGTCGCAATAGCGCTGCAATTGGCCGACTTCCTGCCACAACAACCACAGGCTGGAAATCGCCAGGTAGGCCAGCAACGCCCAGGCCACTGCCGCAGCCTGGGTCTGAAACAACAGCGTGATGGCGCCGCCCGCCATGGTGATTCCGAACAGTACGCGCAACATGCCGACAACGCCCAGTTCACATAGTAATAACCACGTGGGGTAGGTAAGCCATTTCATGAGTCCATTTCTCCAGAGCAGTAGGCAAAAAAAAGCGCCTGAAACCCTGCGGAAAAAGCCGCATTGGGTTCAGGCGCCGTTGCCTAGCAAGAGTGAGTCCTGCTGTTTACTGGGGCGATGCAGAAAAGGTGCCATGGGAGCGTCGGCCTTGCTCTCGCCGGATCAGGCAAGGCGCTGGGCCGATCTCGCTCGCCTGAATAACCCAGGCGCGATCAAGGCCCCCAGTTCGCCAGGGCCGCTGGCGGCGCATGCTCACCACAATGGTGCTCTAACTGGTCGATCCGCACGAACTTCGCTCACGTGCTTGAGGCGGCGGGTCTGAGCCTGGCACGGCTGCGCGCCGTAGAGGGCATAAAGCCGCTTCCTTGCCGTCATTCCAATATCGCTAAATCCGCTGCGTCGAAGCCCCGCAGTTCCTGCACCTTGCCCGAGTCGATTTTCCGTACCCAGTGAGCGTCCGAGATCAAAGCACGCCCCACGGCAATCAGATCGAACTCTTCTCGCTCCATCCGCGCGTGCAGGTTGTCCAACGCCGCCGCGCCTGAGCCCTGACCACCGAAGGCACCCATAAAGTCCGAATCCAGCCCAACCGAGCCGACGCTGATCGTTGCGGCACCTGTCAACTTTTTCGCCCAGCCGGCGAAATTCAGTCCTTCGGCCCCGTCGTTTTCGGGAAACTCAGGCTCCCAGAAACGACGCTGCGAACAGTGGAGGATGTCCACCCCCGCCTCGACCAGCGGTACCAGCCAGTCCGTCATTTCCTGCGGGGAGGTAGCCAGGCGCACCTTGTAGTTTTGCTGTTTCCATTGGCTCACACGCAAGATCAGCGGGAAATCCGGCCCTATGGAGGCGCGAACTGCGCGGACAACCTCGGCAGCGAAACGTGCCCGCGCGCGAATCGTCGCCCCACCGAAAGCATCCGTGCGCAAATTGGTTCCCGACCAGAAGAACTGGTCGATCAGGTAGCCATGTGCCCCGTGCAGCTCCACCGTGTCGAACCCGAGTCGTTTTGCGTCGGCTGCCGCGCGGGCAAAAGCGGCTACGGTATCAGCGATATCCTCCTCGCTCATCGCGACGCCACGCGGAACCCCCGGCCCAACCCATCCTGAAGGGCTTTCTATCGGGGCGTCCGGCTCCCAGCTGCCCGCACGAGTCGAGCCGGTGTGCCAGATCTGCGGACCGATGCGGCCCCCAACGGCATGCACCGCATTGGCCACTTCGGCCCAACCGGCCAGTGCCGCCTCGCCGTGGAAAAACGGAATCCCGGGCATATTGCGCGAGGCTGGCCGGTCGATCACCGTGCCCTCCGTCAGAATCAAGCCCACGCCGCCTTCGGCGCGACGGCGGTAATAGTCCGCATGCACGATGCTGGGAATACCGCCCTCGGCCATCCCTCTCGTCATCGGAGACATGACGATACGATTGGGGATGGTCAGGCCTTTAAGCGTGAAGGGGCGAAACAGAGGATCTGCGGACATGAGGTTTCCTTGATTGGCATGATGGTGTTGCACATAGCTGACGGGCCAACGTGGGGGCGGCGTCGGCTAGCCGCTAGTTAGCGAGCGGCTGCTCTGTCGTCAGCGGGCACCTCCGAGCGCCGCCTGATAGCGCTCTGCCGGGTGTTCTTGCCTGATGCCCGAAAGCATGGCCTTCCGTGCAGCCTCATAGGCTTCCCAATGTGCTGCGTCGTGGAGTGGCGGAATGGTCACCGGCTCACGGCGGTCGAAGCCGACCAGCGCAGCATCCACCAACTCGCCCACCTCCATCATCGCGGGAAGCGCGTTGATGTCAGCGCCCGCGCGCTCCCAGATCTCCGTGCGCGTCGCCGCGGGAAGCACCGCCTGGATGTAAACACCCCTGGGCGTGAGTTCGAGGCTCAGTCCTTGGGAGAGGAACAACACAAACGCCTTGGTCGCGCCATAAACCGTCATGCCGAACTCCGGGGCAAACCCGACCACCGAGCCGATATTGATGATCGCCCCCTCGCCGGCCTCCGCAAGCCGCGGGGCTACAGCACTGGCGAGCCGGACAAGCGCGGTCGTATTGAGTGCGACGACCCGCTCGACATCGTCGGTTGCTTGGTCGATGAAGTTGCCAGCCCGGCTTGCCCCGGCATTGTTGACGAGAATCCCGATGCGGGCGTCCTCACGCAGGCGTGCCTCGACGACGGCAAGTTCGCTGGGTTGGGTCAGGTCGGCCTGGAGGACGTCGACCTCGACGCCATTGTCCTGGCGCAGGCGAGCCGCCAGAGCCTCCATACGCGCCCGGTCACGAGCAACCAGCACCAGGTCGTGGCCGCGACGAGCAAAGCGTTCGGCATAGGTGGCACCGATACCAGAGGAAGCACCAGTGATGAGGACAGCGGGAATGGTGTTCATAATCTTGCTCTCTCGTGATGGGATGGGGCTCTAGAGCCATGACTATCATCATGACAACCAAAAAATATGATAGTCATCATACTGTGTCAACGATTTCAAAGAAGAGTTCTGATGAGGGCCCGTCGAGAGCAGATGCCGGAAACCGTCACAAGATCCTGGACGCCGCCAGTCGTTTGTTCCGCGCGAAAAGGTTTGGCACAGTCAGTGTGGCCGGAGTGATAAACACCGCAGGGTTCATCCAAGGTGCCTTCTACGGCCACTTCAGCTCCAAGGATGAGCTTATCGCCGAGACGCTGGCTCATGTCCTTTATGTGGATCTGGCTAGTGAGCGCGGCGCTGGAGGTGCACCCAGCGACAGCGCACCCACCTTGGTGATCGTCGTTGAGCCTATCCGGCGCGCCTACATTTATTTTCCTCACGCCACTTGAGATATACGATATGTATAGTACAGTGACTGCCAACGAATAAAAAGCGAGCAGAGAGCGTTACATGCAAACGCCTTTGAGATCAGCGTTACAAGGGGCGGAAACGGCACCCTCCTACCTGGCCTCCGCAGCGCGACCTTCGGTGCCGGGAGAAGGCCAAATTTGCAGCGTTGAGCCAACTCGCTCTCTGCGTGTGCTTTCACTGGGCTATCGGTCATGGCTGGGGGCTGACACCGCCCGACTACCGATGCGCGCTGACAGGGAGAAGCCCTCCCAGGGCTTTGATGCTCTGCTGATGCCATCAACTCCCGCTGCTGCGCCGCGACAGCAGCAAAAGGTATTCGAACCATTCGGCTACAGCATCGAGGTTGAGGGAGAGCGGCACTCATATTGGAGCCCCGGCATTGCCAGCATTGCTGGATCGCCTGCCACTACGACCCCACCCGGTACCAAACGCGCGAGTTTGCCCGTGGGTATGCAAGTTGCGGTGCCTCGCACCAGTGACCTGGCCACTATCGAATTTGCGTAACCAATTTCCATTTAGTCGGCGGCTATCGCTTCTCGCCACGTTTCGGTTGAGGGGAAATTTTGTACAATGGGTTATGCCAAACAAAACTTACGGTCAACTTTGCCCAGTAGCCCGGTCGCTAGACGTACTGGGAGATCGGTGGACGCTCCTTCTCATTCGCGAGTTCCTCTTGGGCCCGAAGCGGTTCAAGGAGCTGCTCGCAATCCTGCCGGCCATGGGAACGAATCGGTTGTCCGAACGTCTGGCCATGCTGGTGGAGAACGGCGTCATTCGACAGGCCATGCTGGGGACGTCTCTAGCCACTCCAGCTTACGAGCTGACGGAGCTGGGCGAACAACTCCGCAAGCCGGTCATCTCGCTGGGGTTCT
The DNA here is from genome assembly GCF_057838565.1 of Pseudomonas sp. KH_027. NCBI lineage: Bacteria > Pseudomonadati > Pseudomonadota > Gammaproteobacteria > Pseudomonadales > Pseudomonadaceae > Pseudomonas > Pseudomonas sp. KH_027. The sequence goes on along the minus strand of NZ_CM174470.1, from coordinate 2,197,415 downwards.
GGGGACTCTCTCTACCGGTCGACGAAAGAATCGATCCGTCCAGTGCGCGCGCGGAGCTTATTGCACTCTGTCTAACGGGCTCGAACGATGCGGCGGCAAGCGCCGGGTTGCGGGAATCGTACGAGTTCCAAGTCGGCACAGAAGTCTTCCATATCCAGGTAGACAACGGGACCCTGCTTGCTCGATCCGGCCCGAGCGCAGAGCCCGCCGACGTCAAGATGCAGTGCGACATAGATACCTTTATTGCTTTAGTGCTACGCGAGATCAGTCCATCACGCGCACTGCGCGAGCGCCGCGCAACGCTGTTGCAAGGGGATCGACCAGCGTTTACGCGGGTATTCAACGTCCTCGAATACAAGCCCTAAGAGCCCTCCCCTGCTTCAGCCTCTCCTGGTGCCCTGAGCATTGGAAGGGCGCAACTATGCGCGAACGGGGCGTGGTCAAGCATTTGCGCCCAGCCCTTGGCAGCGTTCCGTACGACAGAGTGGCTCTCAACCAGGCACCTCGACAGGTATCTGGCCTCACCGTCACGCCTGCGCCCCGGAAAAGTCCCATTCCCTACAGTGCGATTTCGGTCGGCGCGACATGTCAGCTCTCAGTTGTGGCGCCATCTCTAGCACGGGCCACCTTACTTGCCGCCCCCCAGCGGTGGCCAATCATCCTCGATGCAGCACGCATAGTCACTTGGCGTCACCTACTTGAGCCCGTTGTTGCTCGATGGAGAACCTGCGCTCAGCAAAACGCATACGCATACGCATACGCATGTGGCTTTTTGCCAGGCAAAAAGCCACGCAGTACCCGCCCCGCAAACAGAGACTGAAGCCCCCCAACAATAATAAGGAGACGCCACATGGCCCGTTTTTTCACACATGTACGCAGCACCAGCCTGAGCACTGCCCAATGACCCCCCCCTACGATTTCGACTACGTCATCATCGGCTCAGGTTTCGGCGGCAGCGTGTCTGCCTACCGCCTGACAGAAAAAGGCTATTCCGTTGGCGTGATGGAAATGGGCCGACGCTGGACGGCTGAGGATTTCCCCAAGTCCAATTGGGACACTCGCCGCTGGATGTGGCGACCTAGCCTGAAAATGTTCGGTTTCTACAACATGCGCCTTTTTCGCCACGCAATGATCGTAAGCGGCAATGCGGTCGGCGGAGGATCCATCACCTACGCCAATGCCCTGCTAACACCGTCCGATAGCGTATGGGATGAAGGCTCTTGGGCAGGCTTGGCGGACTGGAAACGAATCATGCCCCAGCACTACGCCATGGCGGAGAAGATGCTGGGTGTGACAGAAAGCAAGATAATGGGCGAAGCCGATCTGCGCCTTAAGCAAATGGCGGATCTGCAGGGCGTAGGCGACACCTTCCATGCGCCCCGTGTAGGAACCTTCTTCGCACCCGCAGGCGAAGCAGGCGGCAAGACCTATCCAGACCCCTACTTCGGTGGTGAGGGGCCGGAGCGAGGAACCTGTACGGGGTGCGGCGGCTGCATGATGGGTTGCAAGCACAACGCCAAGAACACACTCGACAAGAACTACCTTTACCTTGCGGAAAAACGTGGCGCCCAGGTCTTTGCCGAAACCAAGGTGGTGGATGTACGGCCACTCAACGGTAAAGAGGATGGGAGCGATGGTTACGAAGTCTTCACCGAGTGCTCAACCTCCTGGTTCGACAAACAGCGCCGCAGTTTCCGCTGCCGCGGCGTGATCTTCGCCGCGTCGTCGTTGGGCACGATGGAGTTGTTGTTCCGGCTCAAGCAGAACGGATCGTTGCCACACATCAGTGACGACCTTGGCAAACGCGTGCGCACCAATGCAGAGTCCCTTATTGGCATACGCTTTCCTGCAACAGACAAGAGTATGTCACCAGGCCTGGCGGGGGGCGGCAGCATCTATCTCGATGAACGCACGCACATTGGGGTCGTCCGCTACCCAGAGGGCTCGGACGCGATAGGCCTAATGATGACCTTACTGTGCGGTGGGCGTGCCGGGTGGACGCGGATTTTTACCTGGCTGTGGACACTGCTGAAGCATCCACTGCAAGCACTGCACGTACATAACCCTATCGGCTTTGCGCGTCAGACCATGTTATTGCTGGTGATGCAGACGGCGGACGCTTCACTCAGCATGCGGCTCAAGCGCCGCTGGTATTGGCCGTTCGCAAAACAACTTGGCAGCGAGGGCGGCCCCATTCCCACCTTCATCCCTGAGGCGAACGCATTTGCCGAAAAGGGCGCCAAGGCACTGGGTGGCATAGCCACGACCTTTTTGACCGAGATCCTCTTCAACATTCCCACCACGGCGCACTGCATGGGCGGCTGCGCGATGGCAGACTCGCCCGCGCGCGGGGTGATGGACGTGCAAAGCCGCGTGTTCGGCTATCAGAACCTACTGGTCTGCGACGGCTCGATGCTCAGCGCCAACTTGGGCGTGAATCCGAGCCTGACCATTACCGCGCTGACCGAGCACGCCATGTCGTACATCCCGAAGAAAGATGCGCAGGGCAAGTTGAAATTGAAAGAGCTAGATGGCGCGATCGGTCAGGAGCTGAGGCGATGAAGGCCAACGACTGGAAACACAACAACGCTGACCGGCTCACTGAGGAGCCCGCGATGAATCTACCCTACGATTTCGACTATATCGTCGTCGGCTCCGGCTTTGGAGGCAGTGTGTCTGCGTGCCGACTGACCGAAAAGGGTTACTCCGTCGCCGTGATGGAGTTGGGCCGACGCTGGACGGCCGAGGATTTTCCCGCGTCCAACTGGGATGCGCGGCGCTGGGTGTGGCGACCTGGCTTGAAAATGTTCGGTTTCTACAACATCCGTTTGTTCCGCCATGTGCTTGTCATGTGCGGCAACGCGGTCGGTGGAGGCTCCATCACCTACGGCAATGTTCTACTGCCGGCGCCCGACAAGGTGTGGGACGAGGGCCCCTGGGCCGGCCTGAAGGACTGGAAGCAGATCATGCCGCAGCATTACGCCACAGCGGAAAAAATGCTAGGCGTAACCGAGAACAAGATTCTCGGTGAAGCCGACTTGCGGCTCAAGAGAATGGCAGATTTACAAGGCGTGGGCGATACGTTCTACCGCGCCCGTGTAGCAACCTTCTTTGCCCCCGACGGCGAGGCCAGCGGCCAGACCCATCCTGATCCTTATTTCGGCGGCGAAGGTCCGGAGCGCGGAACTTGCGTCGGGTGCGGTGGCTGTTTGGTCGGCTGCAAACACAATGCTAAGAACACGCTCGACAAGAACTATCTCTATTTCGCAGAAAAACGGGGCGCCCAGGTCTTTGCTGAGACCAAGGTGGTGGACGTTCGGCCGCTTAACGGTAAAAACGACGGTAGTGATGGCTACGAGGTCTTCACCGAGCGCTCGACCTCCTACTTCGATAAGCGACGGCGCAGCTTCCGCTGCCGCGGTGTGGTCTTTTCCGCGTCGTCGTTGGGCACGACGGAATTGTTGTTCCGGCTGAAGAAGAACGGGTCGTTGCCGCGCCTCAGTGACGATCTCGGCAACCGCGTATACACCAATGCCGAATCCCTTCTCGGCGTTCGCTTTCCCGCAACAGACAAGAGTATGTCGCCCGGCCTGACGGTAGGTTCAGGAGTCTATGTTGACGAGCACACGCACATCCAGGCAGGGCGTTTCCCGGAAGGCTCTGACGCGATAGGCCTGATGATGACCTTGCTGTGCGGCGGACGCCCCGGGTGGACTCGGATTTTTACCTGGCTATGGGCGCTACTGAAAAATCCGCTGAATGCGGTACGCGTGCACAACCCTATCGGTTTTGCGCGTCAGACCATCTTATTGCTGGTGATGCAGACGATGGATGCCTCACTCAACATGCGCTTCAAGCGCCGCTGGTATTGGCCGTTCGCAATGCAGCTGTGCTCGGAGGCCGGCCCGATTGCCATTCCTACCATCATCCCGGAGGGGATTGCTTTTGTGGAGAAGGGGGCTAAGGCACTAGGTGGAACTCCCATCAGCCTTCAGAGCGATATCTTGTTCAACATGCCTGGCACCGGACACTGCATGGGAGGTTGCGCGATGGCGGACTCGCCGGAGCGCGGTGTGATGGATGCGCAAAACCGTGTCTACGGTTATAAAAACCTGCTGGTCTGCGACAGCTCGATGCTCAGCGCCAACCTGGGCGTGAACCCTAGCCTGACCATTACCGCGCTGACCGAGCACGCGATGTCGTACATTCCTGCGAAGACGACGCCGCCCGTTTGAGAATAGAAACGGTGGCGAATCGACATAGCCAGTACATTTCTGATCCGACGCACTATGCCTGGAAGTCCAATTACGCTGGCATGAACGTCTCGCAACCGGAACGGACAAGACTCCACTGAATCACACGAATCCGTCGATCCAGATCGGCATGCCACGCCCCTGCGTCCTCTCCCACTGCCAGCTGCTGTCGCCATCGCACTATATATTTTGTATAGCATTTAAAGCACATTGAATATATAGTGCCTTGCGACCCTGCCGCGCAGATGAACATTCGCCCCGAAATTTCCGAGAATCCATCATGCCTAATTCCTTCTCGCCTGAAAAAACCCTGCTGACCCAGTCTTTGCAACTCCCAAACGGCAGTGTGCTGCGCAATCGTCTTGCCAAGGCAGCCATGAGCGAAGCGTTGGGTACCTACCACAATCGCCCGACACTGAAGCTGGTCGAGCTGTACCGACGCTGGGCCGCAGCGGGCCTCGGCTTGATCATCACGGGCAACGTGATGATCGACCGACGCGCCCTGGGCGAACCGGGTAACGTGGTGATCGAGGATGAAGCGGACTTGCCTGTTTTGCAGCAATGGGCGCGTGCGGCCACTTCCCAGGGCGCAGCCATCTGGGCTCAGCTGAACCATCCCGGCAAGCAGGCAACCAAAGGTCTGAATGTCAGCAATCTTGCCCCATCGGCTGTTCCATTTCGCGAGGACATGGCGGCGCTCTTCGAAACTCCGCGCGAAGCCACTACTGCCGAGATCAAGGACATTATCCAGCGCTTCGGCCGCAGCGCCGCCATCTGCAAGAAAGCCGGTTTCAGCGGCGTGCAGATCCACGGTGCGCATGGATATTTGATCAACCAATTCCTGTCGCCGCACCACAACAAGCGCACTGACGAATGGGGTGGCAGCCCGGAAAAGCGTCGTCGTTTCGTGCTAGCCGTTTACGCCGAAATCCGGCGGCAGGTCGGTCACGACTTCCCCGTCGGTATCAAGCTCAATTCGTCGGACTTCCAGCGTGGCGGCTTCACCGAAGACGAGTCCACGACAACGATCCATGCGCTCGCCAAAGCAGGCGTCGATCTGATCGAGATCTCAGGGGGTACTTACGAAGCCCCGGCCATGAGTGGCACGCTCCAGGAACCGAAAAAAGCATCCACCGTTGCGCGTGAGGCTTATTTCCTCGAGTTTGCGGAAAAGATACGCGGCTCGGTGAAGGTGCCCTTGATGGTCACTGGTGGTTTCCGCAGTGCCGCTGGCATGGACACCGCGCTGCGTTCCGGGGCGCTCGATGTCATTGGCCTAGCGCGCCTATTGGCCCTTGACCCGGACGCCCCGGCATCCTTGCTGCAAGGGCGGGACAGCTCGCAGCGCGTGCGCCCGATCACCACAGGCATCAAGCAGATTGACCGTATGGGCGTCATGGAAATCTTCTGGTACACGCTGCAGCTCAAGCGAATCGCTAATGGCGGAGATCCGCGCCCTAACGAAAGCGGGCTGTGGGCTTTTTTGAAATCGGTGTTGAAGAGTGGCTGGGGCACATTCCGTACGCGGCGCCTAAGGGCATAAGCCTAGCTCTCGTAAAAAGTCACTCGTTTTGACTCTAATGAAAATGATTGCCACTGCGTAGCCAGCCCGGTTTTAGTCTTAATAGCTATATATTTCAGACATCATATAAGTGGTATTTGAACAGCTACTTGGAGAACCCAGCATGACCGATACTCATCTCACCGCTCCAACCCGCTTCGTGGAAGTCGATGGCGATAAATTCGCTTATCGCCGCTGGGGCAACAGTACAACTGACCAGCCGCCATTGTTCTTCCTTCAACATTTCCGCGGCGGAATGGATCATTGGGATCCGCTCATGACCGATGGCCTGGCCGCAGGGCGTGAGGTCATTCTCTACAATGGTCGCGGGATTGCGTCTTCTTCCGGTAAACCACGCAACCGAATTGAACATATGGCCGACGACGCCGCTGCGGTTATTCGAGCACTGGGTCTGTCCAAAGTCGATGTATTGGGTTTTTCGCTCGGTGGTTTTCAGGCCCAAGACCTCACGCGACGCCATCCCGACCTTGTGCGTAAGCTCATGTTACTCGGCACTGGACCGCGCGGCGGGAATTCGGACTCAGATCCTGGCGTGCTAGAAGCGGCGCCGCGCCCGGTTCCGACTCTGGAAGACTTCTTGTTCCTATTCTTCGGTCGATCTGAAGCTGCAATAAAAGCCGGACACGACTTCTGGGAGCGCCGTCACCAGCGCGTGGACCAAGATCCACCAAGCTCCCCCGAAGTGATACAGGCCCAGATCGAGGCAAACATGTACTACTTGCCAAAGCCGGATCCCAAAGACCCTTTCGCTCATTTGCGCGAAATAAAGCAACCGACGTTTATCCTTAACGGCATGAATGACGTCATGGTCCCTACAATCAATTCTTGGTACATGGCCCAGAACATCCCGAACGCCCAGCTGTTTTTATATCCGGATGCCGGCCACGGCGCTCAATTCCAGTGCCCTGAGCGCTTCTTAAAGCACGCCATTCAGTTCCTTGACGAGTAATAAGCTGCGGAGAACGACGCCCCGACAAGTTATCGAGCGCGGCCTGGCTGTAGAAAAGAAACTGCTCGTCTGGGCGAGCCAGCCGACAGGCTATATTGGCGAGCCCATTACTTGAGCAAGTATGAAGCCAGCATAAGTACGCGAATGATCAGCAATCTAAGCTATGCCTATCAAATTCGCGACCGAAAAATAGCACACCCTAGAAAGGCTGCGCGCAACTTTTTAGGTCATGAAGAACTCTTACGTCGCAGAGATATGCGAAGCTGAGACTATAAACTATACACTCTTGTACATAATGAATAACAAGGTAGCTGGCCATGCTAAAATTTAAGTTATTGCTGTGGATCCTCACAAAGCTATTGCAAAGGGCAATAAAGAACAACTCTGCCTGTGCCAAGTATGTAAAAGACAAGAATCTGGTATTTCAAATTCAGACACGAAGCGGAGTTGGCCGCTCTTTCACCATCAAAAATGGCAGGATAACCTCCTCCTCCGAATTAACTAAAATACCAAAATTCACCATGACTTTTAGAGATGCTTCTGAGGGTTTCGCTATTCTGTCCGCAAAAGACAGTAAAGAGGCCTTTCTGACAGGCTTGCAAAAAGAGGATCTGGCCATCAGTGGTGATTTTGTTGAGGTGATGTGGTTTCAAGGGTTAACGGAATACTTACAGCCCAGCAAAAAACATCAACGCTAGCCCCCACTACTTAAGGATGGCCTGAAGCAGCCCCATATTTCCTGACCATTTTGCATCTGCGATTTCGAGAACGAGAACAGGTCAAAATACGATCAAAACCGGCGCTTATTTCATGCTACTCGGCTGCTGCGAGCACCTCCCAGCAGCCATTCCCCTACAAACACACCGCTCCTACGGTAGCCAATAAATGTTGGCGAGCCATCCACGCCGTATTCTTGGTCACGCCACGGAAGCGCACCTTGGTGTATCCGAACTGGCGCTTGATCACCCGGGACGGTAACTCGGCCTTCGCTCACACCTGCGTCTTGGTCGTCTCGATCTTGCGGATCGCTTTGTACAGTGCACTTCGCTTGCCATGCTTTTTAAAGGTGCTCCTACGCGCCGCGACCTAGCAGATGACCTCGCGGCCTACATTCTCGGCGCACGTCTCGACCCACAATAGCCGGCATCGGCACACACCGCGCTTTCTTCCCATACAGCAATTTGTCGACCTGAGTGATGTCGGCATCCCGGCCTGCTCTTCGTGCCAGCGCCGCAAAAATGCGCTGACACAGCCGTAGCTGCAGCGCAGTCTGCTCTTGGATTTCCTCGAACATGAAGCGCGTTGTGTACCGGTCACACTTCGACAGTGACTGTCTGCCCGGAGCCAGTCCGCAAGCTGCGCGGTGTAGTCCTCGATGGCACTGGAAGGCGGTGCGCTTCGGATACTTTGGATCGGTAGCGTCAGCCTGTCGCAACCACGTGCGTACCGTATTCCGGGGCGGGCCCGTTCATCGCGCAATCTCGTGCAACGAAACCTTCTCGTGGAAATACGTCCGCCTGATCTTGGCCAAGATGCCCGACGTATTCCCGCCGTATCCCCTGCTTAAAGATTGGGAAAGGCATTCAATCACGCGGGACAGAATTCGCTGAAAATCACCGGTTCAGACGGGTCAATTCTGCAAGTGCACTAACACGCCTTCATCAATGCCTGGACGGCCGATGAATTGCTGTATTTAGTGGTTATTGGGGACTTGTTCTCGCACCGTGGCTGGTCGATGAACAGTAACATGACAACACAACTTATGATCAATGCACTTATGATGACGATCTGGCGCAAGGGTAACCTGGTTTCTCTATCACATCACTCCGAGCGGTGCAGCCAGTACGTGAGCCAGGATTCTTAGCGACTGCTGGCTGACCGAGATCGGCACAAGCAGCATGAACCGGAAAGGAAATTGCTGAGACTTAGCAATGGATATAGATCAACGCTGAAGATCAAGCAGATGAATCGACGCCAGTACGCTAGGCGAGATGGAGTACACGCCGATGTATTCGCCCTCGGGAATTTTCCCGAGGGCTTTTCGATTCCCCCATAGCAGATCGCTCTCAAGCTGCTTTCAACAAACTCACTAAACGGCTCGGCCTTAAGGTCAGTTTAAACGTTACGCAGATGTACTTATCGGACGCCTGCTTGGCGCAACGCTGTTGGAGTGAAATTGCTCTGTGTTGCCGTGAAGTCGAAATTCAAGGAGTGATCAGCCTCGTTTTTCATTCCAAGGGCCAGATAGCGCCCCGAGATCAGATCATACTGGGTTTCAACATTGTACCATGGTACCTGCTTGTCATAGTAGTACTGGGCATGCGCCTCGGCTACGCGCCATAGACTGCCACGGCTGTCGTAGTGATCAGCTTCGGCTATCGCCCAACTATCCTCGTCTATATAAAACTCGCGCTTGGCATAGATATGCCGCTCACCTGCTTTCAGAGTGGCTGTCACATGCCATACACGGTGCAGCTCGTAACGAGTAAAATCCTGATTGATATGCCCGACCTTGAGGATCTCATCGTACTTTAGTTTAGGAGAGTCAAGGCGGTAGCTGTTGTAAGGGATGTAGATTTCCTTCTTCCCATTCAACGTCCACTCGTAACGGTCTGGCGCGCCGTTGTATATATCTACGTTGTCCGCCGTACGCAGACCATCGCTGGCTGGCGCTGGGCCATCGTATGACACTTGCGGCGCTCGCCGCACGCGCCTCTGGCCAGCGTTGTACAGCCACGCCATACGTGGCTCTTTCACTTGGTTGAGTGTCTCATGCACCAGCAGTACGTCGCCACTCAGGCGCGCTGGTGCGACCACTCGCTGCTTGAAGTAAAGCAGCACGTTGTTAGGCTCGCTGGCGTCAAAATCCGTGAGCGCATAATGAAAAGTTGTTTCGTCCTGAAAGTAGACTAGGTTGTATGCCCCGTTCGCTTGCGGCATAGCCTGTGTAATCGAGCGAGCAACGCTTCCCCCTCGGTAATGGGTAATGTGGTTCCAGATCGTTTCTAAGCCACTCTTGGGAATCGGGAAGGGAATGGACTTCTCAAAGCGCTCCAAACCGTTACCGCCCTCAACCAACGTTGTGCTCACTGCGTTTTTCTTCGCCGCACCATAGATAGAGTCCGGGAACGCGACTGATCGATGAGTGGGAAATACTGGAATTTTGTAGCTGCTCGGGTAGCGCTTGAGCAGCGCAATCTGCCCTGGGGTCAGCTTGTCCTTGTACTGATCGAGGTTCTGCGCAGTGATGGTGAACAGCGGCTGCTCGTCGGCGAACGGATCGGCCAGGAATCCTTTGGCATCGACGGCACCGGCGTTCTGCGGTAAGCCGCCAGTCCACGCGGGAATGGAACCATCTGCATTGCCGGCCTTCTCAGCCCCGACCGGGGTCAGTGTGGAACCCAGCTTGGCAGCTTCATCAGCCGATACGGCGGCCATCACGCTGGAGGCCAGCAGAGACAGCGCCATGGCACCGGATTGCAGCAAGAGTTTTATTGTTTTCATGGGTGATCGTTCCTCAATGTTCCAAACGCTTAAAAAATCACGCCAACGCTGAGTGCCACGAAGTCGCGGTCAACGCTGGTGTTGTACTCGCCACCGAAAAAGTCGGTGTAGGAAAGGCTGGCGGTGTAGGTGTTCAAGTACTCGGCATCCAGCCCCAGGCTGATGGCCTTGTTGCCCTCGGTGAATGTCGGGCCGTAGCCATCCACGTCATGCGACCAGGAGAGGTTCGGCTTCAGGTTCACCCCGGCAAACACGCCGTTGTAGTCGAGAATGGCCCGACCGCTGTACCCCCAGGACGTCGTGGTAAAGAAGCCCTTGTCGTTGCACTCATCAGGATTGTCAGCGTTCAAGGCCACGCAGAAGCCACCGGGGACCTCGCCACTACCGAACACCGCATCGCGACCAAAGCGCAGCTCGTTTTGATTGATGTCACCGATGTGGCTGTAACCGACCTCGCCCACCAAGGTCAGGCGATCGGCGCCCATGACTTGATCGATGAACTGGGTGACGGTGACCTGGGCTTGGGTAAATGGTTTGCGGACATAGCCTCGGATCTCGTCGCCAGCGGCGGTGGTGGCATGCCCACTGGTAAACACGGGATTACCCAGGAAGCCCAAAGGAGCCACCGCCCCCAAGACCAGGTCGGTCGAGTTCAACTGCAGTGGCATATTGGGCCGATGGCTGATCTCGCCAGAAATGGCTGTTGAGCCCGCGGTGGTGGAGAAACTGAGGCCGTACAGCCGAATATCCTCGGGATATTCGGCAAAGTACTTGGCAGAGGCCTCGCCGGTTACCGGGTCGGCGGCGAAGGGGGCGCTCCCAACCACGGTGCTGACGATCGGCGTACGGCTGTGGTAATTCAGGGCATACAGGCCGAACTCGGTATTGTTCAGCTGCTCGGCGAACCAGCGCAGCGCGACACCATACTGCCCACCATCCCGCGCATCGCGATCACCGATGCGCCCTACATAGCGATAGCCGGCAGCCGGATCTGGATTGAAGTCGGAGCCGGCAAACGCCAGGCGCTGGTCACAACCATCGGCAGCCACATCGGTTCCCGTGAAGAAGGTGCCGCAGTTGTCCAGTACGGTCTGATCCCACTCCAACTGGTAGAAGGCTTCGGCGGACAGCGAGTCGGTCAACCCCTGGGACAGGTAGAACATATTGACCGGGATCAGGCCTTCCTTGATCTCGGCACCGGGGCGGCGGAAAGCTGCAACGTCAATCGGGTTGATTGCGTTGATACCGTTCAGCAGAAAGGTGCTCTCGCCCCAGCTCACCACTTGCTTACCGAGGCGCCCCGAGCCTGGCTGATCGGCGACGGTGTAGTTGTGGTAGATAAAAGCATCGAGGATCTGCGCGCCGGAAGCCTGGGCCGCCTCCTTGCGGTTGTGATCGTCGATGTCATAGAGCAGACGGTGCTCGTCCTTCAACTCGAAGTCGTACCAATACTTGCCACGAACGAACACACCGGTGTCGCCATACTTCAGCTCAAGGTCGTGAATGCCCTTGAAGATCTTCGAGAAGGTTTCGCCCTTCTTGAAGTTCAGACGCCCGTCATCGTTGGTCTGCGAAGAGGCTTGACCGCCATTGCGGGCACCGACCAAGTCGGGATCGGCACCGCGTGCCGACCAACTGGCCCCCACGGATAGCGAGGAGTCGAACTTGCCTTCGACCTCGCCGAGATTGAAAGTCACGCCAAATGCCGGGCCGGAAAGCGTGGATGCTAAGCAGATGGCCTGCGGCAGTTTCGTTAAGTGCCAGCAGGGTCTTTTTCTTGTCATTAAGGCCACTCCTTTTGTTTTTGTAATGTGCTTGGGCGATAGCGACTGGGTACGCCTGCTTACCCGCTCCGAAGGGCTTTATTTCGCTATACATTTTGTATAGTATTTTAGCTTCGGCATCGAATGCAACTGACACGTTTTCCCACAGGGCTTCGAGACGCCTTCGAGCTTCACGGCGAGCCCCGCCATAGGAGAGGCAGGCCATAGGTTCACGTTGTTTAGGGAATGGGCCGCCTGCAGTTTTAGTGCTTGATCACGGCTGCCATCAACGCGGGTCTGGAGCCCGAATGTTGGCGACAGCAGGTGCTAGCGCAGGAGGCACTGGTACCAAGTCGTAAGGCGCAACGATGGTGGCAAGGGCACAGTGATGCCGTAGCCGAGTAGTAAGGAGCAGTGCAATGCGTGAATTGAAAACGGAACTGGGCCGTGCAGAAGCCAAAAGTCGCCAAGCTCGGAATAAGGGCGATATGGATCGACCTTTCATCGGTCAATCTGTTCGCCAGGTGATACTGCGGGGTATGAGGCTAGCTCCAATGCCCCCCCTCTATGGATTGGTGGTTTGGGCCATTCACGATTACGAGGGGCTACGTCAATTTCTATCTTCGGTGAACAGCATCGAGGTGAGTCAGGCAATGCTGACTCTCGTCGTAGCTGGATTCATCGTTGGTGCCTTTATGCCTGTATTCATCGTCGCCGCGGCCCCCAAACTATCTACCAATTCTTCTATGACTGATGGGCCTGAGCAGCAGAATGGCGAGGGATGGTATTGGGACAAACAGTCAGAGGGCCGAGAGTTGGCGATTCGGGAGGCCATCAATGCACGCTGCTCGCCGAATGCCGACACCCGCTGGTCCATGGGCGACCTAATCAAGGAATTCGGCTATCCCGAGAGCAAGGCTGGCTCCGATCTGCTCGACGGTAAAGTGATGCGATTGCTGGGTATTCAGTCCCTCTCGCTAAAGCCAACCCAGAAGCTAGAGGATGCAAAACGCTTGCTTTCTTTGCGGTATCAGGGGCTTCCGTCCAAGTATGAATGGGATGCTGAAATTGAACGCCTGGCATCTGGTTACAAGGCCTTCATTTCTGTGCGAGTGCCCGCAAAGAATCCGGAAATGGGGTCAGGATCCTGGCGGCTCTGCTTGGTCGCAGAGGGTACCTCTGCGGCCCTCGCAGTAACCCTCGCAGCCATCACTCGCGAGACTTGGACATTCTCTACTCGAGCATGAATGTCACATCTTTCTATGACTTCTGAGGGAGGGGAAATGCCAACCATGCGCTACTCACCGGAACACAAAGCCCAGACCCGTCAACGCATCATTGATACAGCCGCGCGACTGTTCCGCCGAGATGGCATCGATGCGACGGGGCTACAACCATTGATGAAAACTTTGGGGCTCACCCCAGGTGGCTTTTACGCACATTTCAAATCCAAAAATGAGCTAGTCGAAACAGCTCTTCAGAGGGCGGTGGAACAGCGGCAGGCCCGCGCGCAAGAAGATGTGACCAGCGTCGAACTCATCGCGCACTACCTATCCAGCGCACACCGCGCCAACCCTGGAGCTGGTTGCCCACTGCCAACGATCTCCGCCGAACTGGGACAACGTGGTCACCCCAGCGCGACCACCGACCGGTTCATCCTGGATCGCCTGGACATGATTGAGTCAAAGCTCGACAGTGAGGATGCCGCAGAGCAGAGCGTGCTGCTACTTTCCAGCATGGTTGGCGCGCTTTTGCTATCACGCAGCACCAGCGACCCACAACTGTCTGACCGCTTGCTGAAAACCACCCGTAAGTTACTTCTCGAACACGTCGGAGCTCAGCTAGGTGCATGAGACTGATACCAGCTTGGCAGGCCTCTGTCAGCGCCCTGCTTAACTCTCAGGTACAACCGAGAAAGCACCAGGTAGCAGCCCTGTCACCTGGCCGAGTACAACTTCTCCATCAGGCCGATAAGTGCCTGGAGTCATGGCCTTATTCTTGACGTACCCAAGTCTGCGAGCGACCCAGCATTGGCATGCCGATATAGCCGCGTACGCTGAGTTTCTTACCACCGTCGATCACACGGACGTTACTGCTGTATACATTTCCGTTGTCTGGATCGAGGATGTGACCGTCAGCGTACTCGTCACCGTCCTTTACCAGACCAGTCAGGATGACCAAGCCGATTACCGGCGCATTCTTGTTGTTCCCCTCGCACTTTTCACACTTCGGATTCGGGTCTTCATTGGGGGCGGGAAACACTCTTTCGATGCGGCCCTGGAGGGTACCATCCAACTCGGTGATGCGGATCAGCGCCCTTGGCTTGCCGCTGACGTCGTCAATGTTTTTCCACAGGCCAACAGGCGAGGCATCGTCCGCATAGGCGGCTGATGACAGGAGGGCTGCAATCAGAGCGAGCCCGAGATAACCAATTCGGTGAAGATTACGCATTGCAATAGTCTCCAGGTTTGGGGCTATAGGCTGCCGAACTACGCGCAGCAGCCTCACACAGCGAGCGAGTGTTCACTCAATACCGAGCAAGATTATTTTTCATTTAACCTTGACGACAACTTTGCCTTTGGCACGACCTGCATCGACGTAGGTCAATGCCTCGTTGGTCGACTCGAATGGGAAGACCTTGTCCACAACCGGACGTATGACCCCGTAATCGATGAGTGCAGCAATTCTGCGCAATTGTTCTCCACTTGCTCGCATGAACAGGAAGGAGTAACTCACCTGATGGCGTTTGGCTTTTTTCCTGATCCCAAAGCTCAAAAGACGCATGACCAGCTTCAGGAACCCAGATAAACCAGCGCTTCTTGCAAAATCGAGGTCAGGCGGACCGGAAATCGAGATGAGCTTGCCACCCGGCTTCAGCACGCTTAGGGATTTTTCCAGCGTATCGGAGCCCAAACTATTCAGGACCACATCGTAATCACGCAGGGTTTTCTCAAAGTCATCCTTCTTGTAGTCGATGACAATATCCGCGCCGAGACTTTTCACCAGCTCGACATTCGCCGTGCTGGTTGTCGTGGCAACGATTGCACCCAGGTGCTTTGCCAGCTGAATGGCAAATGTTCCTACACCGCCGGAGCCTGCGTGAATGAGGACTTTTTGCCCTTTCTCCAGGTTGGCTCTTTCGACCAGCGCCTGCCAGGCGGTCAACCCGACCAGGGGTATGGACGCTGCTTCTTCCATGGAAAGTTTTTTCGGCTTAATCGCCAGGGAGTCTTCTTTGATTGCAATGAGTTCTGCAAAAGTCCCGATTCGATCATCATCCGGCCGCGCATAGACTTCATCACCTTGCTTGAAGCGCCGTACTGCCGAACCAACCCGAACCACGACCCCAGCCAGATCGTTGCCCAGGATGAGCGGTAAGCGATAAGGCAGTATGAGTTTGAAGTCTCCGTCTCTAATCTTGGCGTCCAGCGGGTTCACGCTCGCGGCGTGAATCTTGACTAATACGTCATGCTCTCCCAGTTTCGGCTCTGGCATTTCGGCAGGCTGCAATGCCACCTTTTTTCCATAACGCTTGATAACAAATGCCTTCATCATGTTTTACCTGGTTTCTTTTTTGAATGAGCAGCTCTCACTGACAGCTGCCCGACTGTACGCAAGCAGTTCCGCACCTGCTGTTTGACTCGGCTGCTGACATGCATACCGCTTTTCAATGGTTGGTTTTTCTGGCACAGCCGACGCACGAGAACGCCAGAACCAATGCGATTTCGATTAGCACAGCAACCAGGATTCCACGCTCTGCATGCCCCGTGACAAACTCAAAAGCACCAAGTGCCGCAAGTATCAAACCGGTCAGCTGAACCCCTCTGATCAGTGCTGAGCGGGCGGCTGATGGCTCCGCGTTCCTTGCCAAGAAGAACATGACCCCGAACCCTGCATACAAAGCAGCAGCACGTCGACCTACCAGTCCGACAGGGTAGGAGAGTTCTACGCCCCAACTGGACAGCACGAGATCGGGCGCAAACATCCAGGTGAACGCCAAAGCGAAGAAAAGCAGCGCGGACAGAATCGCGAGAGTTCGGAAATTCAGTTTCATCATTGCGGCCTAAGGTTCTGTGACGGGTTGGAGATGGATCAGGCCCGGCGACTTCCTGCCTGTCGCCGAGCAAAGCGGGCACAACATCGTCACGCGTTGACGTCAACCACGGTGCGACCCTGGACTTTCCCGGCGAACATCCGACCCACGACCGCGGGCACCTCGGCCAAGCCAACCACCTGAGTCGTGCGTGCGAGCTTGCTCAAGTCCAGATCACGCGCCAGGCGCGACCAGGCCTGGATGCGGGCTTCTTGTGGGGCGTTAACCGAGTCAATGCCAGCCAGGGTCACGTTACGCAGGATGAAGGGCAGAACCGAACCAGGAAGATCCGCTCCCTGGGCCAAGCCGCAGGCGGTGACCACGCCGCGATACTGGGTCTGCGCCAGTACATTCGCCAGCGTATGACTGCCGACCGAATCCACCGCACCCGCCCATCTTTCGCGCGAGATCGGGGCGCCCTGCTCCGCCAGTGTCCGGCGGTCGATGATCTCCGCCGCACCGAGACTGCGCAGATACTCACCCTCGCCGAGACGACCAGTCGAGGCGATGACGCGATAACCGAGACTCGACAAGATCGCAATGGCGATTGAGCCGACGCCGCCGTTAGCACCCGTGACGAGGATGTCGCCACGCTGTGGTGTGAGGCCGCCATGCTCCAGGGC
The DNA here is from genome assembly GCF_057838565.1 of Pseudomonas sp. KH_027. Classification (NCBI taxonomy): domain Bacteria; kingdom Pseudomonadati; phylum Pseudomonadota; class Gammaproteobacteria; order Pseudomonadales; family Pseudomonadaceae; genus Pseudomonas; species Pseudomonas sp. KH_027. Next base: position 2,180,648 of record NZ_CM174470.1, on the reverse strand, counting down.
CAGGACGGACAGCATCGCCGTGTAGCCGGCCGTGCCAATTGCCATCGCATCCTGGGTGGAAAAGACCTCCGGAATCTTGACCAGCCACTCGCCCTTCACCCGCGCCTTCTGTGCGAAGCCGCCGTGATGGGTCTGGCTCAATCCCCAGCTGTTGGCAACCACACGGTCGCCAACCTCGATGCCTGGATAAGAGGAAGCCTCAACGGTGCCGGCAAAGTCGATGCCGGGAATCAGTGGGAACTGCTTGATGACGTCGGCGTACCCAGAAAGGGCCAACGCGTCTTTGTAGTTCACAGTTGAATAATCGACTTTGACGGTGACATCTCCAGGCATGAGATCTTGCTCATGCATGTCGACCACATTGGTCGAGATCTTGCCGTCGGTCTGGGTTGCGAGCAGTGCTTTGAAGGTCATCGTTCTCTCCTAATTTGACTGTGTTGCCAAGCCGAAGGGCCGAGGTAGGGACGCTGTTCAGGCGTCTAGTCCCAAATCCTTGCGAATCCCGCTATCCATCACGCCAGCGGGTGCGAATCTGCGTAAAAATTGCACGAAGCTCGCACGTCGTCCGGCGGCATAGCGGAGTTTCGGGCGGGCCGCGAGGGCGGCCTGCAGCACGGTGTCGGCCACAACGCCAGGCGGGTCTCCAGCCTCGACGAGCTTCTGCATCTTTTTGCCCATAACCGCACGGATCTCGCGGTACTCATCGAGCTTGGCGTCGGGCTCCAACAGGTTCGCGTCGAACTGGGTGTTCGTGCTCGCGGGCTCGATGACCGAAACCCGGATGCCGAATGTGCGCAGCTCATGATCGAGCGATTCCGAGTAACCCTCGACCGCATGTTTGGTGGCCGCATAAAGCGCCATGTACGGCATCGGCAGAAAACCAAGCACGGAGCCGATGTTGATGATGTGGCCACTCCCCTGCTGTCGCATGTAGGGCACGACGGCGCGGGTCATACGGACAATGCCGAAGAAGTTGGTGTCGAAGATCGCTCGGGCCTGCTCAATCGAACTCTCTTCCGCCCCAGCCGGGGCGACACCAAAGCCGGCGTTGTTCACCAGTAGGTCGATCCTCCCCTCCTGGCGTATCACCTCTCTGACGGCGGCTTCGACAGACTCATCGCTGGTCACGTCGAGCGGGAGCATCTCGAATGGTCGCTGACCCGCTTGAGCTCCCCGCCTGCTAGTGCCGTAGACCATATAGCCAGCCCCCGCGAGTCGCTTTGCCGTGGCTTCGCCAATGCCTGACGAGGCGCCCGTAACGAGCGCTATCTTGCTTTTCATCATGTCCTTCCTCTCGAACCTCATGGAAATGCCTCCCAGTGGGGACGGGCTTGGTCACCGCGAGCCTGCAGATATGACGCGCGTCATATCCTCACCCATAAAAAAGGCCGTCGTGGAGCACAGATCGAATTAGTCTGCGCCTGGTGCGAGGTGCTTCAGCGTCGCTTCAAGCAATGCATCGGAGAGTTTTGGGTCATCGACCGCACGCGCCAGCAGCAGTGTGCCGACCATCGTGGCCACAGTTACGAGTGCATGCTCGTGTGCGCCTGACTGTCCCCAGTCAGGCAGCTGACGTGCAACGACATCGATCATCTCCTTGATACGGCGCGTGGCCACGCGCCGCACTTCTGGCGCCTGGCGAGGCATCTCCGAACCGAGGGCAGCAATCGGACAGCCCATCTCGACACCCGCCAAGTGCTCCTTCGAGAGGTAGCTACGCACCAGAGCCGACAGAGCCTGCTCCGGTGGTGCCGCATCGGCGATGTGCGCCGCCGCTGCGACAGCCTCGGCGCCGGCACGGTCAGCAGCCTCGGCGAGCAGAGCCTCGCGCGAGGTGAAGTGGGCGTAGAAGCCACCATGCGTCAGACCGGCCTCTTTCATGATGTCGGCAACGCCGGTACCACCGTATCCGCTGCGCCGAATGGCGCGCGCGGCAACCTCCACGATGCGCTCGTGCGTGATTTCTTTGCGGCTGCGTGTGGTTCGCTCTGACGTCTTCATGATGGTCATCATATTTCTCCTCAGCCAAAGCTGGCAACCCCCGACCGATAGATATCTAACGATTAGCGTGATACGGAGCAAAGCGGCTCGGTGGCGTCTCGCAGCAGTTGACTCAGAAAGCATGAAATCTATACGCATCCGCTTCGCAGGCATCCATGCCTTCCGTCAGTCAGAGTTCCTGCATGCCGGAGTCGGCCTTGCTCACGCCGCAGTCGGGACACAGCCAGTCGTCCGGCCCTCGGCCTAAGGCGAATCGGTGGGAATGCCGTCGTCCGGCCAGCCCTTGGCCTCGTCATAGATCAGGCCGCAGATCCAGGTCTTCATGCCGGTACCTCCGCCGCACCGAGCGGATTGAACTGGCGGTCGAAGTCGGCCAGCGAGGGGAAACGCAGCGGCTCGGCGAACGCCAGTTGCAGCAAGTAGTCGCCATAGCGACTCAGGATCTCCTCGCGCGCCTCCTGGCTGATGTAGGGCACGTGGTAGGCCGCGAAAGGCGGCAGCACCTGCATGCCGACATAGGCCAGGGTGCCGCGCTGCAGCGGGCGCAGCATGGGCTCCCAGTCGCCGTGCACCGCTTCCTCGTCGGCGAACATATGGCTCTGCCCGCCGAGCGTGAAGCTGAGCAGCGCACGCTTGCCAGCCAGGCCGCCGCGGTCGTAGAAACGCAGCCCGCCGTAGCACGCGCCGGAGACCAGCACCCGATCGATCCAGCCCTTGAGGATGGCCGGTACCGAGCACCAGAACAGCGGGAAATTGAGGATCAGCAGGTCCGCCCACAACAGCTTATCCAGCTCGGTGGCAATGTCCGCCGCCAGGGAGCCCTGGCTGTGAGCGTGGCGCTGTTCCAGGGCGTAGACCAGATAGTCGGGGTTGCTGCGTTGCTGGAAATCGGCGGCCGAGGCCACCGGGCTCCAGTTCATCGCATAGAGGTCAGAGACCTGCACCGGGTGGCCGGCACCCTGCAGGGTGGAGACGGCCAGGTCTTTCATCGCCGTGCAGAAGGACTGCGGCTCGGGGTGAGCGTGAACGATCAGGATATTCATCGAGACTTCCGAAAAAACAGCGGGGGCCGGATGGCCCCCGGAAGACAAGGTCAGGCGGGCCGGTGCGGCGGCGGACTTGTTCAGCCGCTACCGAACTGATCTACAAACTCAGCGTACGCCGGTTTGGCGTAGAGCCGCTGGGGTATAGTCGCCCGCCATCGTCGCCCCGCCGAAATCGTAAGACTGTTTCTCCTCGTTCTTCATACCGACAGCCAGGTAACGACCGGACGTCAGCTCGTACAGGGCTTCCATCGTGTACCAGGGCACTTGCTTGTGATAGTAGAACTGGGAGTGACCCTCTCCGACGCGCCACAGGTCGCCACGACCGTCATAGTGGTCAGCTTCGGCGATCTGCCAGGTGTCCTCGTCGATGAAGTAATCACGCTTGGCGTAGATGTGACGCGCACCGGGTTTCAAGGTCGCAGTCACATGCCAGACCCGATGCAGCTCGTAACGGGTCAGATCCTGGTTGATGTGACCCGCTCTGATGATGTCGGCGTACTTCAGCTGCGGCGAATCGAGCTTGTAGGTGTTGTAAGGAATGTAGATTTCCTTCTTGCCGTTCAGCTTCCACTCGTAGCGGTCTGGCGCGCCGTTGTACAGATCTAGGTTGTCGGTAACGCCCAGGCCGTCGGCGGCAGTACCCGGACCATCATAGGCCGCCTGCGGGGCACGGCGCACGCGACGCTGACCGGCGTTGTACAGCCAGGCCAGGCGCGGCTCCTTCACCTGATTGACGGTTTCGTGCACCAGCAGCACATCACCGGCCAGCCGAGCAGGCCCAGTCACCCGCTGCTTAAAGTAGAACAGCACGTTACTTGTCTTGCTCGGATCTTTTTTGGCGAGACTGATGGGCCAGGCGAAGTTGTCCTGCATGGTCACCAGGTTGTAGGTGCCATTTACCTGCGGCATGGCCTGGGCCAATAGGCGCCTGACAGAGCCGCCACGGTAACGGGTGATGTGGTTCCAGATCACTTCCAAACCATTCTGTGGAATTGGAAAGGCATAGGAGTTATGGAAGTTCTCCAGACCGTTGCCACCTTCGACCAGCCTGGTGTTGACCACGTTGGACTTGACTTCAGCCAGCACGCTTTGCGGCACGCTGGCGGAGCGATGGGTCTTGTAAACCGGGATTTTGTAGCTGCTCGGGTAGCGCTTGAGCAGCGCAATCTGCCCCGGGGTCAACTTGTCCTTGTACTGATCGAGATTCTGCGCAGTGATGGTGAACAGTGGCTGCTCGTCGGCGAACGGATCGGCCAGGAATCCTTTGGCATCGACGGCACCGGCGTTCTGCGGTAAACCGCCCGTCCACTCGGGGATAGAGCCATCTGCATTGCCGGCCTTCTCGGCCCCGAGCGGGGTCAGCGTGGATCCCAGTTTGGCAGCTTCATCAGCCGATACGGCAGCCATCACGCTGGAGGCCAGCAGAGACAGCGCCAGAGCACCGGATTGCAGCAAGAGTTTTATTGTTTTCATGGGTGATCGTTCCTCAATGTTCCAGGGCGCTTAAAAGTTCACGCCAACGCTGAGTGCCACGAAGTCGCGGTCAACGTTGGTGTTGTACTCACCGCCGAAGAAGTCGGTGTAGGAAAGGTTGGCGGTGTAGGTGTTCAGGTACTCGACATCCAGCCCCAGGCTGATGGCCTTGTTGCCCTCGGTGAACGTCGGGCCGTAGCCATCCACGTCATGCGACCAGGAGAGGTTCGGTTTCAGGTTGATGCCAGCGGCGACGTCCGGGTAATCCAAAATGGCTCGGGCGCTGTAGCCCCAGGACGTCGAGGTAAAGAAACCCTTGTCGTTGCACTCATCAGGATTGTCAGCGTTCAAGCTCGCGCAGAAGCCACCGGGGACCTCGCCACTACCGAACACCGCATCGCGACCGAAGCGCAGCTCGCTTTGGTTGATGTCGCCGATATGGCTGTAACCGACCTCGCCCACCAAGGTCAGACGATCGGCGCCCATGACTTGATCGATGAACTGGACAGCGGTGACCTGGGCTTGGGTAAATGGTTTGCGGACATAGCCATGAATCTCGTCGCCAGCGGTGGTGGCGGCATGCCCACTGGTAAACACGGGGTTCCCCAGAAAGCCCAAAGGCACTACCGCCCCCAAGACCAGGTCGGTCGAGTTCAACTGTAGCGGCATATTGGGCCGATGGCTGATCTCGCCAGAAATGGCTGTTGAGCCCGCCGTGGTGGAGAAGCTCAGGCCGTACAGCCGAATATCTTCGGGATATTCGGCAAAGTACTTGGCGGAGGCCTCGCCGGTTACCGGATCGGCGGCGAAGGGCGCGGCCCCGATCACGGTGCTGACGATCGGCGTGCGGCTGTGGTAGTTCAGGGCATACAAGCCAAACTCGGTACTGTTCAGCTGCTCGGCAAACCAGCGCAGGGCTACCCCATACTGCCCACCATCCCGCGCATCGCGGTCACCAATGCGGCCCACATAGCGGTAGCCGGCAGCCGGATCGGGGTTAAGGTCGGAGCCGGCAAACGCCAGGCGCTGGTCACAGCCATCGGCGAGCACATCGGTTCCCGTGAAAAAGGTACCGCAGTTGTCCAGGACGGTCTGATCCCACTCCAACTGGTAGAACGCTTCGGCGGACACCGAGTCGGTCAACCCCTGGGACAGGTAGACCATATTGACCGGAATCAGGCCTTCCTTGATCTCGGCGCCGGGGCGGCGGAAAGCTGCAACGTCAACCGGGTTGATCGCGTTGATACCGTTCAGCAGAAAGGTGCTCTCGCCCCAGCTCACCACCTGCTTACCCAGACGCCCAGAGCCTGGCAGGTCAGCGATGGTGTAGTTGTGGTAGATGAAGGCATCGAGGATTTGCGCGCCGGAAGCCTGAGCCGCCTCCTTGCGGTTGTGGTCGTCGATGTCATAGAGCAGACGGTGCTCGTCCTTCAGCTCAAAGTCGTACCAATACTTGCCACGAACGAACACACCGGTGTCGCCATACTTCAGCTCAAGGTCGTGAATGCCCTTGAAGATCTTCGAGAAGGTTTCGCCCTTCTTGAAGTTCAGACGCCCGTCATCGTTGGTCTGCGAAGAGGCTTGACCGCCATTGCGGGCACCGATCATGTCGGGATCGGCACCACGCGCCGACCAACTGGCCCCCACCGATAGCGAGGAGTCGAACTTGCCTTCGACCTCACCGAGATTGAACTCCATCGCGACAGCCTGGGTAGAGCCGCCCAGGGCAATGGCAGTGGCCAGCAGGTGCGGCCTGAAGCTCGCTAGAGTGGAGCCAAAGGTGTTACCAAGCTTCGCCGCGCCCAACAACGGTGGCGCATACGTCTTCGTCATCTCGTAGATCCTCTGGTGATAAGCCTGGAGGGCAAGGACGCTCTCCATCGGTAATTTCCAGCTCCTGCCGCCATCAGCCCCGCCCTGAGCTTGCTGCCGAGCAGAAGCAATAACAGCGTTATAGGGTGATCGTGATGCAATTGCCGACTTCCTACCTGGCAGCAGATATCTGCCAAAATCAATAACACTGTTATTTGATAAACATAACGCCGTTATGGCACCATTGCAATATGTCTACTGATACTTCTCTCCCTGATGTACGCACCCGCCTGGTCGAGGCAGCCATCCGCCTGCTCGCGACTAACGGCCCATCCGAAGTCAAGGCACGCTCGGTAGCGAGCGAAGCGGGCCTCTCAACCATGGGGGTTTACACGCACCTCGGCGGCGTTCCGGAACTGCTTCAAGCGGTAGCCGACGAAGGATTCAAGCGACTGACTAGCGTATTCGTGCGGGTTCCAGCCACGGAAAATCCGATCGCTGACCTGTGTGCGATGGTGCTGGCGTGCAGAGACTTCGCACGAGGCAACCCCCACTTGTACGACTTGATGTTCGGGCTCTCCATCGAGGGCAGATACAGCCCCTCACGCTGCCCCACGACGCCGGTTGCCAGCGGACACTCGGCGGCATTCAAGCTGACCCAGTCCGTTCTGGTGAAAACCTGCACCCGCCTGGTTGAAGCGAAACTGGTTCGCAAGATCGATCCGGCCCTCATTGGGTTACAGCTGTGGAGTGCCGCGCATGGATTCATCATGCTCGAACTCGCCGGCCACTTCGCAGACGTGGCCGATCCTCCAGCGGAAATCCTGGTGCCGATGTGCAATAACGTCGCTGTCGGCATGGGAGCGACGCGCGCGCGCGTAGAGTCCGCTACCGCTGATGTCATTGCCGGGTGGGCAGAACGCGAGAAAAACTGAACAGTCTCGCGATGGAGCAGGCAGCTACGGAAGAACTGCGAGCGCAAACTCAACACCAGCTTGCAGTTCATCCGTTGACCTTTCTCGTACTGCTGCTCAAAAGATCGTAAAGAGGTTCTTAGAGCACTTCGAACAGCCCCGCCGCCCCCATACCGCCGCCGACGCACATGGTGATCACCACATACTTCACGCCACGCCGCTTACCTTCTAACAGGGCATGGCCGACCATGCGCGCGCCGCTCATGCCGTACGGGTGGCCGATGGAGATGGCGCCGCCGTTGACGTTCAGCTTGGCCGGGTCGATGCCGAGCCTCTCGGCGCTGTACAGTACCTGGCAGGCGAAGGCTTCGTTGAGTTCCCACAGGCCGATGTCGTCGACAGTCAGGCCGTGCTGCTTGAGCAGTTTCGGCACGGCGAATACCGGGCCGATCCCCATCTCTTCCGGAGCCAGACCGGCCACGGCGATGCCGCGGTACAGACCCAGCGGCTGGATGCCACGCTGGGCGGCCAGGCGGCCGCTCATCAGCACGCAGGCGCTGGCGCCGTCGGACAGTTGGCTGGCGTTGCCGGCGGTGATGCAGCCGTCTTCGATGACCGGTTTGAGCTTGGTCAGGTCACCCAGTACGGTCTGCGGGCGGTTGCCTTCGTCCAGGCTGAGGGTGACGTCTTCGAAGCTGACCGCGCCGGTTTCTTTATCCACCAGTTTCTTGCGCGCGGTGACCGGGACGATTTCATTGGCGAACAGACCGGCGCCCTGGGCGGCGGCGGTGCGCTGCTGCGACTGCAGGGAGTAGGCGTCCTGGGCTTCGCGGCTGATGCCATAGCGCTTAGCGACCAGTTCGGCGGTCTGCAGCATCGGCATGTAGGCGTGCTCGGCCATCCTCACCACGTTCGGGTCGTAGTCGGTGGCAGACGACTTCATGTGGGTGTTCTGCACCAGGCTGATCTGCTCCTGGCCGGCGCCGACGGTAACCTGCATACCATCGACCATGATCTGCTTGGCGGCGATGGAGATGGCCATCAGGCCGGACGCGCACTGGCGATCGATGGTCTGGCCGCTGACCGACAGCGGCAGGCCAGTGGCCAGCGCCGCCATACGGCCAAGGTTGGTCGAGGCGGTGCCGCCCTGCATGGCGGTACCCATGACCAGATCCTCGACTTCCCAGGGCTCGATACCGGCGCGCACGACCGCGACACGGATCGCCACGGCGGCCATGCTTGGCGACTTGAGGTCATTGAAGGCGCCGCGGAAGGCCTTGGCGATCGGTGTGCGGGCGGTGGAAATGATGACGGCATCTTGCATGGCGGTTACCTCGATTTGTTATCAGGGTCAGTCGCGATGAACCCGACGATTCCGCGTCGGTACAACTCGACGTGTTTCAGCGTCAGATGGTTGCTCTATGTACCCAGCGCCCCGCTCAGGCCGCTGTGGTAAGGCGGCCGGATGGGGGCTCATTAGTGGAGCAGGGACGGAATCTGGATCGAGGGCACACGCTGCTCGCTTAGAGGGCTGCGCCTGACGGTCGCGGCGGGTGGTCTCGACACGGCCGCCTCGCCTCGCTCATGCATATTTCCGTTGCTGCCCCGGCCGGCCTCTGGAATCTGCGCCATGGCGTACTCGGCGAGTGCCGTGATGGTCAGAGCTGGATTCACTCCGGGATTGGCTGGCATCGCGGCACCATCACAGACCAACATGTTCTGGTAGCCAAACACGTGCAGGTGCTGGTCAATCACACCGTTTGCAGCGTCGGCACCGATAACGGCACCGCCCAGCACATGGGCCGTGGTCGGGATATCGGCCAGCGCCTCCAGCACATTGCTTTGGGCAATACCCCCCGTGCGCTGGGCCAGCCACTGAGCAGCCTGATTAGCCACGTCGATGTACGTCGGGTTGGGCTTGTCGCGATGCTGCTTAGTGACGAGGCGATAGCCACGACCCAACCAGCGCTTCCTGGGGCGCAGCGCAATCGCGTTGTCCAGCGTCTGCATCACCAGCAGGGTCACCATGTGCCGACTCCAGCCAACCGGCCACACCGTCTTGAGCCATTGCAGCGGATGCAACGCGATGGCCGCTAGCCATTTCAGAGGCCGCGTCAAACGGTTGCCATTGCCGACCAGGACCGTGTACATCAAGCCCATAAAGTCAGCGTGGCGACCGTAGGTGAGAAACTCTATATGGGTATTCTGATCGACGTGGACACTGCTGCTGGCCGTGACATCGTTCCAGGTCTTGAGATCCTCGGGCAAACGCACGTTCAGAACCGACTCGCTGTTGGTCCGTACCAACTCACCGAGACGGTCACTGAGCCGTGGCAGCGAACCGCCGAGCTTGCAGTTGGCCAACAATTCGTTAGTACCCAACGCTCCACCCGCGAATATCACCCCACGCGCGGTATAGGCCTGGCGATCTCTGGCGAACCAGGCACCGGGACGTTGCGTGATCACACGGTAGCCCTCACTGCCATCGGCCGCCCCGAGAGGGCTCACATCGACGACCTCGCGCTCGGCCATGACCTGCACGCCGCGTTTCTCGGCGAACCATAGGTAATTCTTCACCAGCGAGTTCACCGCGCCGGTGCGACAGCCCACCATGCAGGCGCCGCAGCGCGTGCATCCGGTTCGATCAGGACCTTCGCCGCCGAAGTAGGGATCCTTGACCGTCTTGCCCGGCTCGCCGAAGAACACACCGGTTGGCGAACGGGTAAATCTATCCTCGCCGCCAAAATGCCGCGCCATCTCTCGAGCCAGTTGCTGATTGGTCGAATCAAACGGCACGGTCTTTACGCCAAGCATGCGCTCGGCCGTATCGTAGTGAGGCTGCAACAGCCCGTCCCAGTTACCCAGCTCGCGCCACTGCGCGTTCGCGAAGAACTCCGGGCGGGCACGGTACAGCACGCCGCCGTATACGGTGCTGCCACCGCCGACAGCCGACTGGCTGGGGAAGAACACATGACGGAAGACCTTCATGCGCATCACGCCCTTCAAGCCCAGCGCGGGGGCCCATAAAAATCGTTGTAGTTGCCACGTCGACTTGGGCAGGTCTTCGTCGCGATAGCGCCGGCCACGCTCGAGCACCCCGACGCGATAGCCCTTCTCGGCAAGGCGCAGCGCCGAGACGCTGCCGCCGAAGCCCGAGCCGATCACCAGCCAGTCGAAGTCGAAAACGGTGTTGGTCATGCTGCATTCCCCTTCTACGTGCGAGCTGCTGCCGCCAAATTCCCAAGCAGAGAATTACTGATTGCTCGGCCCGAATTTGGCCCACAGCTCCCGCAGCTTTGGCTTGTCGATCTTGCCCATGGCGTTCTTCGGCAGGCTGTCGATGACGTTGATCGACGATGGCCGCTTGTAACGCGTCAGCCGGCTGGCGCAATGCTCATCCAGCGCAGCAGAAGAAGCCGTGAACCCAGGACTCAATGCGACGTAGGCAATCACAATTTCGCCGAAGGTCTCGTGAGGAGCACCGATCACTGCCGCTTCGAGCAAGCCAGGGAAATCGCCCAGCGCATCCTCGATCTCCTTCGGATAGATATTTTCGCCACCACGGATAATCATTTCCTTCGAACGCCCGACTATGGATAAGTAGCCGTCCTCGTCGATACGCCCAAGGTCACCGGTGTGCAGCCAGCCATCGACGATTGTCTTCGCCGTTTCCTCGGGCTTGCCCAGGTAACCACGCATCACGTTAGGGCCCTGCACCAGAACCTCACCGATTTCGCCATTCGGCAGATGTCTACCATTCGGATCGGCAATTGCGATGCGCTGCCCAATGAACGGCAGGCCAACGGTGCCGGCCTTGCGCACACCGTCGAAGGGGTTGATGGTCGAGGCGCAGGTACCTTCGGACAGCCCATAGCCTTCGACTAGTGGAAAGCCATAGCGCGCCTCGAAACTCTTGAGCAGTTCGGCCGAGGCGGGTGCCGCGCCGCAGATGCCATAACGCAGGCTGGACGTGTCGGGTTTGACCTCTCTCGGCAACGCGTTGAGCATCGCGTAGATGGTCGGCACGGCGGAGAAATACGTCGGCCGAAGCCGCTCGACATCGCCGAAGAAGGTGTTGATGTCAAAGCGCTTGCGAATCGTGACGTGGCCGCCAGCTGACAACGATGTGAGAATGCTGACCACGATGCCGTTGACGTGAAACAGCGGCAGCATCAGCAAGCAATGATCCGCCGCCGTGACCTTGATCGACTGCCGCCCCATTTCCGCCATGGACTCGATATTGGCGTGATCGAGCATCACCCCCTTGGGTAGACCGGTGGTACCGCTGGTATAGATCAGCAGAGCTAGCGCGGCGGGGTCATCGAACGCATCACCGGCGTGCGACCCGCCCTCCTCCAGTGCGGCAACCGGCAGGGAGCGCACGTCTGCGACCACAGCTTCGCCGCTCTCGTTGACGACCAGCTTTGCCCTCGAATCGGTAATCTGGTGGGTCGCTTCCTTGCTGGTGAGGCCGGGGTTGATCGGCGTAACTGCCGCCCCCAGACGCCAGGCCGCGAACATGGCCACGACGAACTCCACCTGGTTGGGCAGCATGATGGCGATGACGTCACCCGGCCCTATACCGAGATCGGCAAATACCCCTGCCGCAACGAGAACACGAGAGTGGAACTCGCTGTTGGAAAGACGAGAGGTGGCATCCGCCATACACGGCGAGTTTGGGGCCGAGGCCGAGCGCAGGCCAGGAAGTTTGGAAAAACGCATTCTTGTTCTCTCTAAGAAGTGGGCAGGTAAGGCGTGCTCAGTTCTAGTGACTGGGGGCAGCGAGCAGGTGCTGAGTCAGGAACCGGGTCTGATCCGCTACCAATTGTTCGAAGGCATCGCCCAGGTAGAAGGCGAAGTGCCCGGCCTCATACAGCTTGATCACGCCATGCGGCGCCCGGCGTGCCAGGGCAATGGTCTGCTCCGGCGGCGTAACGGTGTCCGTGGTGCTGACGCAGAACAGGATTGGGAACCTCACCTTGGCCGCAGAGCGCCCCGGTCGGTAAGTGGCGATCTCCGGAATCACCCGCGCCGCCACATGGTTGACGAAGGTAATCCCCTCCGGAATCAGGGCCAGGTAACCCTCCAAGGCATCATGGGCATTCATCAAGGCCGGTTTACCAGGTGCTGCGGCAATGGGCACCATCACTGGCGGCCGGCCAGAAAACTTGGCCGCGAAGTCACGCAGAATGACCGGCAGCATTTTCATCGACGCGCCCACACCCAGTGCGGCGGCGGAGGCCAAGCCATCGGTGAAGGGGCACTGGCTGATGGCTGCCAGCAGCTCGGGATGCCGGCTGGCCACCGTAATCGCATGGCCACCACCAAATGAGCTGCCCCAGACGGCAACCCGACTGCCATCGACATCGGCGCAGCCTTTGACGAAGTCCAGCGCCGCGTCCCAGTCCGCCAGTTGGCGTTTCACCGACATCAGCTGGCGTGGCGTGCCGCCGCTGTCACCGAAATAGCGGTAGGTAAAGGCCAGGGTCGCGATGCCCGCGGCGGCAAAGCGCTCCGAAAAAGCGCCGAGGCGCATCTCGCGAACCGCGCCGAGCCCATGCCCAAGTACCACAACCGGCGGTTTCTCTACCCCTTCCGGCAGGTAAAGCCAGGCCGAGCAATAGGCTTCACCCGAATCAAAACGCACATCCCGGCGAGTGAACTGATGGAGAGGCTGTGACATCTGGTTCACTTATTCGCCCTCCCGTTCGGCAACGGCAAGGAACCCAGCTCAAGGGTTTCTGCATAAATAGCGGGGTTGTACAGCGGCAGATCGCCGTCGCGAGCAGTGCGCTCAAGGTATTCGACCATCAATGTCTGCGCGGTCTCGGTCGGCGAGATTTTGATGAACTCGGTGCGCTCCATATGCAGCCCCTCATCCAGGGTTGCGGAACCGCCGAAGTACACGGCACGCTTGATGGCCTCGATGGCGCCTCGGGAGCGGGATCCCAGATAGCGGGCCTGCTCGATGGCGCGATCAAGCAACTGATCCGGAGCGACTACTTCGTCGACATAACCGATTTCGAGCGCTTTTTTCGGCGGCACCGGCCGGCCTTCGAGCATCAGCATGAGGGCGCGATGAGCACCGACCAGACGCGGCAATCGCTGAGTTCCCCCGCCGCCGGGATGGATACCCAGAAGTATCTCTGGCTGACCAATAAAAAAGTCGCCATCCGCCATCAGACGGACGTCGCAGGCTTGCGCGAACTCGCTGCCAAGCCCTAGCGCAGACCCATTCAGAGCCGCGACAAAAATGACGCCACAGCGATTCATCCGCAGAAAAGTGTCGTGCAGCTTGTCGAGCTGCATGCCACCGCCCAACGGTGTCAGCGTGGCAAGTGCTTCCAGGCCCGGCGTTCCACGAACGGCCTTCGAGGTTCGAGCGATTGCAGATGAAGCGTTACGCCCGAGCATCGGGATACTCGCGCCCCCCTCCTGCAGCCAACGCACATCAGCATGACCAATAAAACGGCCTGGGTGAGTCCCGGTAAATACCACAGCATCGATGGAAGCATCGGACTCCACCTTGTCCAAGAGCACCGCGAGCTCTTCAGCCATCGCCAGGCCCATCATCCCGTGCGGACCTCCGTTGAGCCGCACAATCAATACAGAACCGCTGGCTTCCACATCAAGGCACTCAAGCGGTGTATGCGTCTTCGTCATCTCTAAGACCCTCAGGTGATAAGCATGAAGAGCTGCGCGCTCTCCTTCTATGACCGCCAGCCCCAGCCATCATCAGATCGGCTCAGCGCGGTAACCGCTGCCAATCCAATAACAGCGTTATTTGACAAACATAACACTGTTATATCACTGTCGCAATATTCCTCCCGTCAGCTCGCTTCGTGAACGTCTCGTGACTGGGTACGACTCCAAACCGCTAGCGACAAGCCGACTGGACAGGCTTGCCGAAGATGGGAGTGCTCAAAGTGCGCTGGGGGGGAAGCAAGCACGAAACCAGACCTCAACCAATACGCGCAGGTCGATACCCACATTGCTGTCTATGACCAGCACTGCGCTCAAGAATGGGGATTTCAGTACATGAAGGAGACAACAGAAATGAAACAGCAGACCAGCGTGGCGCAGAGCAAACGAGCGACCCAAAAATCGGTTGAAACTGCTTATCCCAAGTGGCGTCCTGCGATCTTCGTAACAGGCGCCGCATCCGGGATCGGTCGTGCGTGCGCCGAATTGTTCGCCCAACGCGGCTGGTTCGTTGGCCTATACGACGTCAATGCAGACGGCGTCGCTGCGCTCGCCGCAACCCTGGGCGAGGGTAACGCCATCTCCGGCGCTCTCGACGTGACTGATCCCGATGCATGGCAGAGAGCACTGGCGGATTTCTGGACGCACAGCGGCCAGCGTCTCGACGTGCTACTCAACAACGCGGGCATTCTCACAGCGGGGAAGTTCGAAGCCGTCCCCCTGGCCAAGCACAACGCGATGCTTAGCGTGAACGTCCAGGGGATGATTACCGGCTGCCACAGCGCCTTCCCCTATCTGCGGCAAACGCCCCGCGCACATGTGGTCAACATGGCCTCAGCCACCGCGATCTATGGCCAGCCTGACCAGGTAACCTATTCGGCAAGCAAGTTCGCCGTGCGCGGGTTCACCGAAGGGCTCGACCTCGAATGGAGCAAGCTTGGCATCCGCGTAAGCGATATCTGGCCGACCTTCGTCAAGACGGCAATGGCTGATGGATTTGGCCCCATCTCTGCCGCCAAATCACTTGGCATTCGACTCACGCCGGCCGACGTCGCCTCGACCGTGTGGACCTGCGCAACAGCCAAACGACACATCCACAAGACGCATTGGACTGTCGGTCTGCAAGCGGGCTTCTTGTCGATCGCCACGCGCCTCGGACCGCCAGCCCTCACCCGCTGGGTCGTCCAATATCTGGCGCGGTAACCGGAAGGGTTCGGATAATTTTGACCGGGAGGGCCTACGCCCACCCGGTCAAAATTAACCCTCGTCCGCCGGCGCCAAACAACTGGCCACGAAAGCCGTTACATTTACCCAGGACTCTAAAGCCAGCCGTTACTGAAGCTGGGGAGACGTCTTCTACACAGTGGTTTCCCGGTAATAACCTGAGGAGTAATTCAATGACGCTTCCACAAGCTTTGGCATTTGACGTCTTCGGTACAGTTGTTGACTGGCACTCGAGCATTATGCGTGAAACGCACACGTTCCTGTCCGCGTACCTGCCATCAGTCAACCCTGCGGATTTTGCATTGCAATGGCGCGAGTTGTATCCCCCGGCAATGCGCGAGTGCGTCAGCGGCCAGAGAGGTTTCGTTGTTCTAGACACGTTGCACTATGAGACGTTGCAGAAGCTGTTGGGAGCTCACAGCGTAGACGTCAGCCAGATCGCCCCTGATGTGTTGTGGAAGCTCGCCCATGCCTGGCGCCGTCTGGACCCTTGGCCCGATGTACCTGAAGGTCTGGGCCAGCTCCGCCAGCGCTTTCCAATTGTGACCTTGTCGAATGCCAATGTGGAGTTGATGGTTGCATTGAACCGGTACAACGGTTTGCAGTGGGATGCCCTTCTGGGCGCGGAGTTCGCGCAAACCTATAAACCAGACCCCATTGCCTATCTCACCACTGCACAGGCGCTAGGCTTGGAGCCACAGCAACTGTGCCTGGTTGCGTGCCACCACAGTGACCTTGCGGCGGCCAGAGCCTGTGGATTGATGACGGCTTATATTGATCGACCAATGGAATATGGTGGAGCTCCTGCGCCTGACGCAGGCTATGTCCAGAGCTGGGACTGGCAGGCCAACAGTTTCATTGACCTTGAGCGTGAGCTGCAGGATTAGTAGCTGGCTAGGCAACAAGCGAGCCGGGCCGCTTATGAGGCAGCCAGATCAGCTCAAGCGCGTAGTCAAGTACCTATCCAGCGGCCCGGTCAATACATCGACAAAGAGCGTGGCGAGCGGGGTTTCCAATGCCTCGGATTTGAAGAGGCAGGCACTCTGTCTACTCAATTGAGGCGCATTAGGAACACCGCCAACGCGGTGGATATTGTGGTCGCATGAATCAGCACTGGCGGAACTATCACAGGCGCTGGCGAGGTGCTAAAGCGCTACAGAGCATCGGTGCAGATCATTGATGTGGAGCCTGTACCGACCAGCCTCCGCCAGGCTCGGGCCAGAACGCAGCGGCCAAGCCCACGATCTCGGCCACGACGAATGCGATTGGCACGGGCAGGCCGAAGCACTCAATCCCATGGCCAAATACGGGGCGTATTGGAGTCATTCTCGTCCTGCACTGGAACAAGCGTGATGAAGACGTCGTCGGAGGATATGCCGAGCGCCGACACTACCAGTCGATTGATTGCCGCGACCAGCTTGCGCTTGTCCTCCAGTGGCCGATGGGCTCCGACGGGAACCGTAATGATCATTGCACTGGTGAAATCGCGCTTCAAATCCCGAAGAGTCGGATATAGAAACAGCTCGTCCGGACCGTGCTCATTCAACATGATGAACCAGTCGCCTTCGGGAATCCCCAATCCCAGTACCTGGGATTGATACAACGCATCCGCGAGTGCGCGCTTTTGTTCAGGGGAGAATCGACCCCTTGGAATATGGGCATTAAACACAGCCATATTTTCTTGCTCCTAGCGTTAGGTGTGGGTAGCCCGGCTCCGCGTAGGCGGGGCAAGGGCTTCGATTCGAACTGAACGATGCAGGCAGTGCCAAGCCCGTCTTCGTCCACCCTTGCTGCAGGAAGGGAAGTTGGTGCCGGCTGGGTGGAATGCGCCACGGTACCGAAGCCTTCGGCGGAGGCCTCGACGTGTCCGCGTACAGCTCGCTGGGATCATTTCAGCAATAGGCCTTACGGTGTCGTTTTCCGTTTTCTTTGCAGTGGAATGACGTGCGTACGGCACATTGCGGGATTACGCTTCCTGGGGTTTGCGTCATTAGACAGTTGCAGCTTGGGGTGACAGAGGCTCAAGAATTTCCGCGCGGCAAATCTCCAGAATCTCATCCGCCAGGGGGGAGTCGTCCGGACAGGCCCGCGAGAGTACGATCGCGCCGATCGAATGGGCGAGCACATCGATCATCCGCGCACGTAGTTGTTGGCGATCTAAATCGCCCGCCACGTTGCCTTCGCATTCCAAGGCCGCCAGCAGACTTTCGATCCCGGCCGCGAACGTGGCCTTGATCGCCTCCGGTTGACGTGCGGCGTCACCGCAAAGAGCGGCCATCGTGCAACCGTTGCTGCGACCGTCGCGGTGCTCCCGGGAAACATAGTTTCTGGCAAATGCGACGATGTCGAAGCCATCGGTCTTCGCCGTGTTTTGTGATAGCCCTTTCGCTGCTGTTTCCGCTATCAGGTCGGCCTTGGAGCGGAAGTGCTTGTAGAACCCGCCGTGGGTGAAGCCAGCAGCCGCCATCAGCTCCGCCACCCCCACACCATCGTAACCACGCTCGCGAAACAAGGCGGAGGCCGTGTCGACGATGCGAGCTCGATTCGCCTGTACCTGCGCTTTGGTGACTCTCATAGATACATGCCTCTTTGTTTACGCCAACAACAAGGCCACCAATATACATTGATGTTGATCATCATCAAAATGCTTGACGGTTAAGATGATGGTTATCATTATAACAGCGCGCTAACTTCAGGAAGGACTTGGGTCATGAGTGACACACATCTAACCGCACCGACGCGCTTCATCGAAGTTGATGGCGACCGCTTCGCTTATCGCCGCTGGGGCAAGCCCTCCGGTATCCCGCTGTTCTTCGTGCAGCATTTCCGCGGTGGCCTGGATCACTGGGATCCGCTGTTGACTGATGGTCTGGCCGAAGGTCGAGAGGTCATCCTGTTCAATGGTCGCGGCATCGCTTCGTCGACCGGCACGCCCCGCAACCGGATTGAGGACATGGCGGACGATATCGCCGCTGTGATTCAGGCGCTCGGCCTGTCCCATGTTGATCTGCTCGGCTTCTCTATGGGTGGCTACCAGGTGCAAGAGGTCGTGCTGCGCCATCCATCTCTGGTACGCAAGCTCCTCCTGCTTGGTACCGGTCCGCGAGGTGGCAAGCCGAAGACAGACCTCAAGGTGAACGAAGTGGCGCTCCGGCCGGTTCCTATCGTGGAGGATTTCCTCTACCTGTTCTTCGGCCGCTCGGAGGCCGCGAAGAAGGCAGGCTTGGCCTTCTGGGAGCGGCGTCACCTGCGCGCCGACCAGGATCCGCCGAGCTCAGCCGAAGCCGCAAAAGCTCAGGCCGAGGCGAATGCGACCTTTCTGCAGCCGCTATCAGGTGAGGACTCCTATGCACACCTGAACGCGATCACCCGCCCGACGCTGGTGCTCAACGGTATCAACGACAGCATGGTCCCTACGATCAACTCCTGGCACCTGGCCCAGAACATCCCCAACGCTCAGTTGCTGATCTATCCCGACGCCGGGCACGGCGCGCAATTCCAGTATCCCGAGCGCTTCCTGAAGCATGCAATCCAGTTCCTGGAGGAGTAGTGCTCGGCGCGCGGTCGCTGTCCCCACAAGGGATCGGCCGAGCGGTAACGCACATTCGCGACAGTGACCATCAATCAACTTGGAAGAAAGAAGACATGACCGACAAGACTCTGTTTGAGCCCTACACCCTTGGTTCCCTGACGCTCTCCAACCGGGTAGTCCTGGCCCCGCTGACGCGCAACCGCGCCAGCGCCGGCGCCGGCTTCGTTCCCAGTGAGCTCGCCGCCACCTACTACAGCCAGCGCGCGTCGGCCGGCCTACTGATATCCGAGGCCACGCAGATCTCACAGCAGGGACAGGGCTACCAGGACACGCCCGGCATCTATTCGCAGGCGCAGATCGACGGCTGGCGCCAGGTCACTAATACCGTCCATGCGAAGGGCGGGCGGATCTTCCTGCAGTTATGGCACGTCGGGCGCGTCTCGCACGTTGACCTGCAGGAGAACGGCGCCGCCCCGGTGGCGCCTTCGGCAATTCGGGCCCAGACCAAGACGTTCGTCAACAACAGCTTCGTGGATGTCTCGGAGCCACGCGCGCTGGAGCTCGATGAACTGCCGGGGATCATCAATGATTTCCGCCAGGCCGCGGCAAACGCCATCGCCGCAGGCTTCGATGGGGTCGAGATCCACGGCGCCAACGGCTATCTGCTGGATCAGTTCATCAAGGACGGAGCCAACGTCCGCACTGATGCCTACGGTGGTTCCATCGAGAATCGCGCGCGTCTCTTGCTGGAGGTGACGCAGGCCGTGGTGGATGAGATCGGCGCCGAGCGCACGGGCATCCGTATCTCGCCGGTGGCTCCGGCCAACGGGATTTCTAGCAGCAATCCACAGGCGCAATTTGACTACATCGTCGACCAACTCGACGAGCTGGGCATTGTTTACCTCCATGTCGTCGAGGGAGCGACCGGTGGCCCGCGCGATGTCGCGCCGTTCGACTACGACTCCCTGCGTCGGCGCTTCAAGAACACCTATATCGCCAACAACGGCTACGACCTGGATCTGGCCACTTCCCGGCTCGCCGAGGGCAAGGCAGACCTGTTCGCCTTCGGCCGCCCGTTCATCGGCAACCCTGACCTAGTGGAACGGCTGAAGACCGGCGCGCCGCTGGCGGCGTTCGATCCGACCAAGCTCTACGGCGGCGGCGCTGCGGGATACACCGACTACCCGACCCTTGCCGACTCCAGTACCCAGTAAGACTGGCGGGGCCGCGCACGGGCAGGCATCTCGGCAACTTGCATTGGCATTGGCACCAGCCTTGCCAGCAAGTTCGAAGCATCTCTTCACCCGCTATAGACGCGGACGATCGGGTTGACGCGGCCGTCATCCCGTCTTTCACAAGGAGCCATTAATTATGATCGCTATCACCGGAGCCACCGGGCAACTGGGTCGCCTCGTCATTGCATCACTATTGAAGAAAGTGCCCGTGAGCGAGATCGTCGCCCTGGTACGCAGCTTGGACAAAGCAAAGGATCTGGCCGCATTGGGCGTACATGTTCGCCAGGCTGATTACGACCAGCCGGCTGGGCTTGATGCCGCGCTTGCAGGGGTCGACAGGGTTCTGCTGATCTCGTCGAGCGAGGTGGGCCGTCGTGTGCCACAGCACCGCGCTGTCATTGAGGCGGCTCAGCGCGCCAAAGTGAACCTGTTGGCCTATACCAGCGTGTTGCACGCCGATCGTTCTCCACTGGGATTGGCGGCTGAGCACTTGGACACCGAGAGCCTCCTACGCACATCAGGCCTACCCCATGTGCTGTTGCGCAATGGCTGGTACTCAGAGAACTACGTCATCGCCTCCATCGCTGCCGTGCTGGCCCACGGCACAGTGTTTGGATGCGCGCAAGAGGGACGCATTGCATCAGCAGAACGTGCGGACTATGCGGAAGCCGCCGCTACCGTTCTCACGACGGAAGGTCATACGGGGCGCGTGTATGAGTTGGCAGGCGAGAATGCCTACACCCTAGTAGACATTTCCCGGCCTCACGGTGAGGCGCGCTCAAACGCCTCGGGACTGACGCCGCCCAGATGGCTGTGGCGGCGAATACAACTGTAAAATACCTCGATGCACTCGAACACATCAGCGCGGGCCATGTCGCTGGTTTTGTAGAGGCGTTTGCGGATGCGTTCTTTCTTCAAGCTGCTGAAGAAGGACTCGGCCATGGCGTTATCCCAGCAGTTGCCGCGCCGGCTCATGCAGGGTTTCAGGTTGTTGGCTAGGCAGAAGCACTTCCAGTCATCACTGCCGTACTGGCTGCCCTGGTCAGAGTGGATCGCCCTGTCCTTAGGCTTGCGTCGCCAGAGCGCCATGAGCAGTGCGTCCAGGGCCAACTCACGGGCCAGTGTCGGCTTCATCGACCGGCCGACGACTTTACGCGCATAAAGATCCACCACCACGGCCAAGTACAGCCTACCCTGCCAGGCTCTCTCGGAGATTTGCATGATTCGCCAGCCATCCCCTATCCCGCTGCTCACCCTGATCGCAGTCGCCTGCTTTGCCATGCTGGGCGGCGCCTTGTTGATGCAGCATCAATTCGGCTGGGAGCCTTGCACGTTATGCGTGCAGATCCGCCTATGGCTGTTCTGTGGTGGGGTTATCGGCCTGCTGATCCTGGCGGCCGAGGCGATCGGCCAACGCTGGTTGACCCTGCTGCTCTGGCCGCTCCTGCCGGCGGCGGGGGGGATGGCGCTGTACGACAATACTCATTTGGTGCTGGTCGAGACCGGCGTGCTGGAAAGCTTTAGCTGCTCTCCCTTCCCCTTCTATGCCTTCTACCTGCCCTTGCATGAGTACCTGCCCGCTGTGTTTATGAGTGCCGGCGTCTGTGGGCAGAACGACTACCGAGTCCTGGGTCTGCCCTTTACCAGTTGGACCCTGCTCAGCGTCACGCTGCTGTTCGCTTTGATCCTGTTTAGCGCCTGGCGTGCCCTGCGCTTTCGGCGCTAATCAGTCGGAAATTCATCCCTAGCAGCCGTTACCCTGATACAGCCGGGTACGAAATGGGCGACAACCTGCTCAGGCCCTACTGAACATACTTGCACCGCTCTGACCACAGGCAGCGCCTTGCTAATCGCTGCCCACGAAATGATTGCGAATGGCGACCAAAAATCTCGTCACGAAAGGATTTATGCGGAAAGGCAGTGACCGAGCCAAAAGATTACATATCCATTACAGACGCCATAAAGCAAAAAGGCCAATCCGTGACGGGTTGGCCTAAGTGCTTGTTTCTGAATGGTGCCCGGAGCCGGGGTCGAACCGGCACGTCCTTACGAACGAGGGATTTTAAGTCCCTTGCGTCTACCAATTTCGCCATCCGGGCGGTAGAGCGGTAAACCTGGCGATGGGCGCTTGCAGCGAATCACCAACTGCGCCTCATGGCGAGCGCAGGAATATATACAGCCCGCCCCTGCGACGCAAGTTTCAAGGGCGGCATACTGAGCGCGTGAGCGCTTATGAACATAAAAGAAAAAGCCCCGTAGATCAACGATCTACGGGGCTTTCCTATAATGGAGGCCGAGGTCGGAATCGAACCGGCATAGACGGATTTGCAATCCGCAGCATAACCACTCTGCCACCCGGCCTCAAACGAAGACGCCGCAAGCTGCGGCGTCAACGTCAACAAATTGGAGCGGGAAACGAGACTCGAACTCGCGACCCCGACCTTGGCAAGGTCGTGCTCTACCAACTGAGCTATTCCCGCATCTTGGTGACGGGCGCCATTCTATAGAATCCAAACAGCCCGTCAACCTCTTGATTCAAAAAAGCTTATTTATTTTTCGCGTCAGGGCTGAGATGCGGCCAGGCGGCGACCAGGTACTGCACCATGGACCACAGCGTCAGCGCTGCCGCGACAATCAACAGGACAAAGCCAATCACGACCCAGACGGTCGCGGATGGCGGACTGGCCAGCAAGATCACCAGCGCCAGCATCTGCGCCGCCGTCTTCCACTTGCCCAGGTTAGAGACTGCGACATGCGCTCGCGCACCGAGCTCGGCCATCCATTCACGCAATGCCGAGATAACGATCTCTCTGCCGATGATGATGGCTGCCGGCAAGGTCAGCCAGAATGTAGCGTGCTCCTCCACCAGCAACACCAGCGCTACTGCCACCATCAGCTTATCCGCCACCGGATCGAGGAAAGCGCCGAACGGCGTGCTTTGTTCGAGACGACGAGCCAGGTAGCCATCGAGCCAGTCGGTGATGGCGGCAAATCCAAATACCGCGCTGGCAGCCATATAGCTCCACGAGAACGGTAGATAGAACAGCAAAATGAAGATCGGGATCAGCAGGACGCGCAGTACGGTAATCAGGTTGGGGATATTCATCGGCAAAACTTAGCCCTACGCGAGATGAGCCGGCATTCTACTCGCTGTGCAGGGCCGCATAAATCAGCTCGGCGAGCTTTTTACTGATTCCGGGCGCTTTAGCGATTTCTTCCGTGCTGGCGCGCGTCAACTCCTGCAGGCCACCGAAGTGATTGAGCAGCTCGCGCCGCCGCTTCGGCCCTACCCCGGCGACCTCTTCGAGCGTGGAGGTACGGCGCGTCTTGCCGCGCCGCGCACGGTGCCCGGTAATGGCAAAACGGTGCGACTCGTCGCGAATCTGCTGGATCAGGTGCAGTGCCGGTGAATTGCCGGGCAAGGTGAACTCATGGGCTGCATCGTTCAGATAAAGGGTTTCCAGCCCCGGCTTGCGGGTGGTGCCCTTGGCCACGCCCAGCAGGATCAGGTCCGGCACCGCCAACTCCTGCAGCACTTCGCGCGCCATCGCCAGTTGGCCTTTGCCACCGTCCACCAGCAAGATGTCCGGTAACTTGCCCTCGCCATCCTTGATCTTGCTGAAGCGCCGGGTCAGCGCCTGGTGCATGGCGGCGTAGTCATCGCCGGCGGTAACGCCCTCGATGTTGTAGCGGCGGTAATCGGATTTCAGCGGGCCTTCCGGGCCGAACACCACGCAGGAGGCCACCGTCGCCTCACCGCTGGAATGGCTGATATCGAAGCACTCCAGGCGCTGCGGCAGTTCATCCAGATCCAGCGCCTGGGCCAGGGCCTCGAAACGCACGGCGAGGTGCTGGCGATTGGCCAGGCGCGACGCCAGCGCCTGCTCGGCATTGGTCACCGCCAATTGCTGCCAGCGCGCCCGGGTGCCACGCACCCGGTGGCTGATGCTCAGCTCTCGCCCGCGCATCGCTTCGATCGCCTCGATCAACACCGGGAAATCGTCGTGGGCGGCGTTGACGATCAACTCGCTCGGCAAATCGCGCTCATGGCTGCTCAGGTAGTACTGGGCCAGGAATGCCGCCAGCACTTCGCTGACATCCTCCTCGATGGCCACCTGCGGGTAGAAGTTCTTGCTCCCCAGCACTCGTCCGCCGCGCACGCTGATCAGGTGCACGCAAGCGCCGCCCGGATTGACCATGGCCGCCACAACGTCCACGTCCCCGGTGCCGCCTTCCATGCTTTGCTGATCCTGCACACGCCGGAGCAGGGAAATCTGATCGCGCAGTTCGGCGGCACGCTCGAATTCGAGGTTCATCGCCGCCTGCTCCATGCCGCTGGACAACTCATCCGTCAGGGCATTGCTGCGTCCCTCGAGAAACATGACCGAGCGCCTTACATCCTCGGCATACTCGGCGGGTTCGACCAGGCCGACGCAAGGCCCTTTGCAGCGCTTGATCTGGTATTGCAGACAGGGCCGGGTGCGGTTCTTGAAGTAACTGTCTTCGCACTGGCGGACCAGAAAGGTCTTCTGCAGCAGGCTGAGGCTTTCGCGAATCGCTCCGGCGCTGGGGTAGGGACCGAAGTAGCGGCCCTTCTGCTTTTTCGCCCCGCGATGAATGCTCAAACGCGGGTAGTCGCCATCGGAGAGAAACACGTAGGGATAGGACTTATCGTCCCGCAGCAGGATGTTGTAAGGCGGCCGCCATTCCTTGATCAGCGTCTGCTCGAGCAGCAGCGCCTCGGTCTCATTGGCGGTGATGGTGGTTTCGACCTGGGCGATCTTGACCACCAGGGCTGCGGTCTTGGGCGCCAGCCCGGTCTTGCGGAAATAGCTGGCGAGGCGCTTCTTCAGATTTTTCGCTTTACCGACGTAGAGCAGCTTGGCGTCCGCATCGAACATGCGGTAAACCCCGGGCCGAGCGCTGCAACTGGCGAGGAAGGCGCTGGAGTCGAACGGTTCAGCCATCTCAGCTCGTGGCATCGACCATGCCATGGCGCACGGCCAGCAAGGCCAATTCCACGTCGCTGGTGATCGCGAGCTTTTCGAAAATCCGGTAGCGGTAGGTGTTCACCGTCTTCGGCGACAGGCAAAGCTTGTCGGAGATGCTCTGCACCTTCTGGCAGCCGGCAATCATCAAGGCAATCTGGATTTCGCGCTCGGAGAGCAGGTCGAAGGGTGAGCCATTGGTTTGCGGCTGAAAGGACTTCAACGCCAACTGCTGGGCGATCTGCGGGCTGATATAGCGCTGGCCGGCGAACACCATGCGGATCGCCTGGACCATTTCCTCCAGCGCGGCGCCCTTGGTCAGGTAACCGGCGGCGCCAGCCTGAAGCAGGCGCGTGGGGAACGGATCGTCCTCACAGGCGGTCACGGCAACGACTTTCAGATCAGGGTGGCTGCGCAGGAGTTTGCGGGTCGCTTCGAGGCCACCGATGCCGGGCATCTTGATGTCCATCAGGACGACGTCAGGCTTCAGTTCGCGGGCCTTTTTCAGCGACTCCTCACCGGAGTCGGCTTGCCCCACCACCTGCAGCCCATGGATATCGGCCAACATGCGGGTGATGCCTGTACGAACCAAATCGTGGTCATCGACCACTAGCACCCTAATCAAACGACACCTCGTTATGCGTCAAAAGCCGCTCTTTGCAGCGGTCTTATCAGATGCCGGCCACCTTAGCAAAAAGCTCCGGCAAGACCTAGCTTGACGCATAGCCGCCAAATAGCAAACGCCAATATTTTGTATACTGACGCTGCTGATTTGAACGAAGAGAGATGGCAGAGGCGGTGTCCGCCCAACCGCAACCAATGCCACCGGGGCAGCCGGCTGCATGGACCAGCCCATGCCAACCACTAGCGCGGGACGGCGAGTATGCCTCCGCCGGCGTCTGTTAGGCCAAGCACGCCCCCCCCCACCACTATGCCGAGGATGAGTGGAATTGCCATGGTCGAGTTCCCTGCCCAGGTTTAGGTGGGTTTGCCCACGGAGACCGGAGCCGCAGCCCACGGTAGTAGACAGTTCCCAGCCTCACGATGAGGCACGTTCACAAGAATGCCTCGTGACCCCGCAGTCGCCACGTTGAGCGAGCCGCTGAAGGTCATCGCCATCAGCAGGCCGAAGATCACCTCCGTGACGCGCTCGATCGGATCGAGCACGCGCGCACGCTTCTCTTCTCCCATGTCTGACATGAGGTCACCCTCCCCCGATTCGCGCCCACGCGATGCTCTTCGGGCCGAGTTCATCGGCCAGATACCGCGCCGATTTTTTCAAAACGGGGCAGTTACACGACCGTCGGCGCGGCCTCGTAGCGCGCAACGGCCTCCTCAAGATTGAAAAACATGCGTTCGAGACCCAGCGTCCTTCCCAGCGGTGACTGCTTAACCATGGCCAGCACGCTCGGATTCAGGCCGACGAGCCACAGCGTCACCCCCTTCTCTTGCAGTCGCTTCTCGGCCTCGGCCAGCATCTTGAGTGCGGTGTATTCCAGATCGAAGACCCCGCCGAGGTCGATCGCCACGACCTTCGGCCTGGCCTCGGTGATCAACGGAAGGATCTTCTGGCCGATACGCTCGGCATTGGCGAAGAAGATCCGTCCCTCCGGCCGCAGCAAGAGCAAGCCGGGAAAACTTTCGTCTTCGGGATGTTCATCGGAGCGCGGCCGGAACACGTTGGAACCGGGCCTTCTCCCCAGAACATGAACCGGTGGATCGGACACCTGATAAGCCAGGGCCACGAGCGATACGATGATCGCCACGACAATGCCCTGCAGTGTTCCGAGCAGCACGACGCCCGCCATCGCGACCAACGCCCAGATGAACTCGGTACGCCGCACCTTGAGGATCTCGCGGAACTCCAGCGGATCGATCAGGCCCACCGAGTACACGATGACCACTGCCGCCAGGGTGGCGTCCGGCATCAGGCCAATGAAGGGCGCCAACAGCAAGATAGTCCCCAGTGCCAGGACGGCCGTGACCAGCCCCGCAAGTTGCGTGCGCGCTCCCGCCAGCCGGTTTACCGCCGTCTGCGTGGTTCCACCGCCGGCCGGCATGGCACCCAGCAATGCGCCGCCGATGTTAGCCAGCCCTGTCGCGACCAGCTCCCGGTTGGGTTGCGGTGTGGGCTCATCGCTCTGGGCGAAGGCACGCCCTGCCGCGATCGTTTCGGTGAAGCTCATCAGCGCGATGCCCATGGCCGCGGGCCAGAGCCGGGCCAGCAGTTGCCAATCCGGCAGAGTCACGGCAGGCAACCCGGTCGGAACCACACCGACTGTCGCCACCCCGAAGCGCTCCAGGCCGAACAGGCTCATGGCGCCAACCCCGATCGCCACCGCGACCAGCGGCGCGGGCGCGCGTGGAACGAAGCGTTTCATGACCACCAGGAGCGCAATCATGAAAATCGCTATGGCGACGGTCGGCAACGATGCCTGCGGGATGCCCTCGAACGTGGCAAGCAGGTTGTGAATGAATGAACCTTTGTGAATATGAATGCCAAGCAGCTTCGGAAGCTGGTCCACCACGATGACGATCCCGATGCCGGCCTTGAATCCAACCAGCACGGGCTCGGAGATGAAATTGGCGACGAATCCCAGTCGCATAAGTCCCGCCAGCACGAGGATCGCGCCCACCAGCAATGCCAGCGTCGCGGCTGCTGTGACGAGCGCTGCAGGGTCACCGGACGAGACCTCGGCAAGCGCCGCGCCAGCCAGGATAGCGATGGTGGTGGTCGTGCTTACGCTTAAGGGACGCGAAGTTCCGAACAGCGCGTAGATCAGCATCGGAACAAAGGCCGTGTAGAGGCCGACCTGTACCGGCAGCCCGGCAATGGTGGCGTATGCCAGAGCCTTGGGAATGACGACTGCCGCCGCAGTCAGGCCGGCGATCACATCGAGCCTGAGCCAGGCCCGCCGATAGTCGCGGAGCCACTCCGGCGCGAACAGGCGCACGCTGCCTCGCGAATATCGCCGTGCACCGTGCGCACTCGACCCCTGGTATCGACCGCGGGGTTCAGAACCTTGCTGCTTCATGAGTCACTCCAGGCCGGAACCCGCTATGCGCAGCGTATGATCTCCGGGGTGCGGCCGCGCCCATCAGAATGTTTCGGGGATGAACCTGAACGGATAATCCGGTTTGCGATAGCCGCCTGGCTTCTGCCGCTTGGGCAACTTCACTTTCTCGCGCGGTATATCCCCGTAGGGAACGCGGCTGAGCAAGTCGGTGATGATGTTGAGGCGGGCCCGCCGTTTGTCGTTCGAGTTGGCCACCAGCCACGGTGCATATTCGCTGTCGGTCGCCATGAACATGTCGTCCCGCGCGCGCGAATAGTCATACCAGCGGCCATATGACTTGAGATCCATTGGTGACAGCTTCCAGATTTTGCGGCCATCGCTGATGCGCGCCTCGAGTCGGCGGGTCTGCTCCTCCTGGCTGACCTCCAGCCAATACTTGAGCAGGATGACTCCCGAGCCGACGATCGCGCGCTCCACGAGAGGTACTGACTTCAGGAAACTGGCAACCTGCTCTTTGGTGCAGAACCCCATCACGCGCTCGACGCCCGCGCGGTTGTACCAACTGCGATCGAAGATCACCACTTCGCCGGCAGCGGGCAGGTGCGGCAAGTAGCGCTGCAGATACATCTGGCTCTTTTCGCGTTCGGTGGGCGCAGGCAACGCCACCACCCGGAAGACGCGGGGACTCACCCGTTCGGTGAGTGCCTTGATCGCCCCGCCCTTGCCGGCACCGTCGCGCCCCTCGAAAACGATGCAAACCTTGAGGCCCTTTTGCTGCACCCACTCCTGCAGCTTGACCAACTCGACATGCAGTCGACGCAGCTCATCCAGGTAGCCCTTGTTCGTAAGCTTCGCCTTTTCAGCAGGACCACCCTGGTGCGCGCCCTTTTTATCCTTTGCCATGGTCTTGGCCTCCCAAATGCTTGCGGCCTGTCGATCGGCAAGCCCTGTGGACGCAACTCTTTTGCGTGGAGTTGGCACTGTGTGGCTAGCGGAGTGGAGTACCCGTTGTGGGCTGGCCCATTGCTCGATGCGCACACCAAACTACGAGGAATCGCGCCCCCGACTCTGTGCTTCATTGTTGGTGTAGTTGAGGTCGCCAGCCTATGCAAGGGAGCCAGATGCTGCTCACTCGGATGCGGGTGGCCAAAGGTAGAGAGACGGACGAGCAACTGCACGAGTTGGGCAACCCGGGCTAAGCCCATGGACAGGGTCATCTGCTCAGCCCGGTATTGTTCGACGAGGCATTGATCGAGTGGCTGGATGGACAGCAACCGAAAGCCACAGTGAGGAGGCACGGAGCTTTTATGGTATAGGCGCCGATGGCGCCCTTACCATGTCCAGCGGGACTCAATGGAACGGGAAGATGTAGTTCATCCAGGCAGCCATGCGCAGGAGGATCTTGCGCATCACTGCGACATGGTGGAAATGCTTGCTGTAGAGCGCCGCCTGCCCATAAGCCCCCCCCGGCATCAGCTTGCTGTACTGCGCGTATTCCGGGTCGGTGATTTCGATGATCACCGGCACCCGACCCGGCGGCGGGGAGCCTGTGTAGCTGATCAAGGTGCCCGAAGGCTGTATCTGTCCTTCACCGATCACCGAGATCACGTTCTTCACCCTGCCCGAGAACACTTTGCCGGGGATACCGTCGAAGGCGACTTCGGCCTCGTCGCCCGGCGACAAACGCAGCTGACTGTTCTGCCGCATCCAGGCGGTGAAGTAATGACCCTCATCGGGGATGAAGACCATGGACGGCCGCAGTGGCAGTTTGGTCGCCATCATTCCAGTGCGCAGTGAAACATGGGTGACGAAGCCCTTGCTCGGTGCCCGCACCACGGTGTTGTCCAGTTCGAATTGGGCGATGTTCAATTGCGCCTGCAAGTCTTCCACACGGGCAGTAGCAATATCCTGGTCACGGCGGTTGCCGACATTGCGCTTGAACAGCTCGCTAGCGCGGAAAAGATCAGCCCGGGCCGAGACCAGTTGCGCCTTGAGGGACTTCACCCGGTTCCCGAAGGGGGTCGGGTCGATGCGAAATAGCACATCCCCCTTTTCCAGCGGCTGATTGGTTTGCACCGGGACCTCGATCACCTGGCCACTGACCACCGGTATCACCGGGACTGAAACGAAATACGAACGGGCCACCTCCGAGTACGGGTGGTTGTAATTCATGGTGAAGATCAGGGCGCCAATCAGAACCACCCCGCCGAGAGCAGCGGTGGGTACCGACCACTTGTTCAACGGAATGCGAAAGATCTTGAATATGACGACGCAGAAGGCTGTGTAGGTGAGGATAAGTAAGAGATCCATAATTCAGATTCCCTCGCCCTGGGTCTGCGATGCCGCCGGTTGGGGCGCTGCCTGCTGCCCTTCGAGCACATCCAGGCGCTGCCGCAGCTCGGCCACCTGCTGCTCCAGATGCAGGATATGGCTTTGTGGCGATTTACCGTCGCCGAAGCCCCAACCCCGGTCCTCGCGGTACAACATCGCCCAGATCCACAGGAAGGGCCAGATGGCGTGCAGGGTGAACAGACTGACCCAGCCGGTGGCATGAATCGCGTCCTGATGCGGATGGTTGCGATGAACGGCAATTTCATACGGGATGTCGTGCAGCACGATGATCCCGTAGAACAGTACGAGCCCGACGAAAATCAGCAGACCCAAAGCGAAATAATCGAGCATGATCTCCTCCCTTCGTAGTGAATTGACTATTAGCTTTGAAGGCTAGCCCGCGTCGCGAAGCCCCATATCGACAGCGATAGGCTTGCAATAGATCTGTCCCCTTCATAGTCCTGACAGCCAGCCCCCAGTCAAAAAGGCCGCCTGTTAACGTCCCTTCTCGTGCTTGAGCGTCCAGGCGAAAAACAGGATGTAGCCCCCGGCGTAAACAGGGGTTGACCATAGCAGTGTCTTTGACCTGCTTTTCTGTTAGCCCCTGGTACGTCATATTTAAGGCATTTATGCTTTGAATATGCTAGCCGGGTCAGACGACAGGATTAATTCGATAGTATCTCGATCCTCAACGCGCAAGTCTTCCTGAAGATCCCCAATAGCGCGGATACGGGCGTCCAGATAGGCTAAAAACGGGCGGGATGGATTTTCTTTTTCTAGCTCTTGTGCGCGCAACGAAATGAGAGGCCGAAGGTATGCGTCCGGCAAAGGCATCTAGCCCGCTCTGCTAGGCCAAGACATGGTGTGCACTTCAATTTAAGTGGACACCTCGTCTAGCCTTTTTAAGCAGATATTCCATGCAGCCAACGCGCCGTTCCTATCCCAAATCCTTCAAAGCCCAAGTCATACAAGAGTGCTCACAGCCCGGGGCCTCGATTGCCAATGTCGCGCTGAGCCACAGCCTCAACGCGAACCTCGTCCATAAGTGGATTCGGCTGCAATCGCAGAAAAATGTCGCCCTGCAACCGGCCTTCATCCCGCTGAAATTACAGGCACCTGCGACACGATCAGAAATCACCGCCGCCACTATTCGCATCGAAGTCCCAAGCCCTCGCGGAACAGTCGCGATCAACTGGCCGACCGAAAGCGCAGCCGCCTGCGCGACCTTTCTTCGAGACCTGTTGCGATGATCCGCATCGACTCGATCTGGCTCGCCACCGATCCCATGGACATGCGCGCCGGTACCGATACCGCGCTGGCGCGGGTCGTGGCGGTGTTCGGTGCGGCGCAGCCGCACTGTGCTTATCTGTTTGCCAATCGTCGTGCCACGCGCATCAAGGTGTTGGTGCACGACGGGTTGGGTATCTGGCTGGCGGCCCGCCGTCTGCATCAGGGCAAGTTTTTCTGGCCGGGCTCTCGACACGGCGCTCAAGTGGAACTGGGCGCTGAGCAGTTGCACGCCCTGGTGCTCGGTTTACCCTGGCAAAGAGTCGGGCCAGGCGGCGCGATTTCTATCGTGTGACGCCTGCCATGGCCTTCCTGGCCGTGCAATTGTCCGATGAGTCTCTCGCCGGTACTGGCCTGCTCTGGCAAAGTCGGCGACATGACTTCGCTTCCCAATCTCGACCAGCTCAACCCTGAACAACTGCGCGCTCTGGCGGCGCAGTTGATGCAGCGCGTCGAGAGTCTCGATCAAAAAGTCGAGTCAATGGACAAGCAAATCCACCATCACAAAACGGTTAACGAGAAACTGGCCCACGAGATCGCGCAGCTCAAGCGCTTCAAGTTTGCCAAGCGCAGCGAGCAGCTAAGCCCGGCCCAGACCAGCTTGCTCGATGACCTGATCGACACCGACATCGCGGCCATCGAAGCCGAGCTTGAGGCCCTGCAACCGGCTCTCGTTTCGACCGAGGTTCGGCAAAAACCTAAACGTACGGCCTTGCCGCCACAGTTTCCGCGCACCCTGATCCATCACGAACCGGACAACACCGAATGCTCATGCGGCTGCGCCCTTAAGCGTATCGGCGAAGATGTCAGCGAGAAGCTCGACTACACGCCGGGCGTGTTCACCGTCGAGCGCCACATCCGTGGCAAGTGGGTCTGTGATCAGTGCGAAACCCTGATTCAGGCACCGGTTCCGGCGCAGGTCATCGACAAGGGAGTCCCGACCGCCGGGCTGCTGGCCCACGTGATGATCGCGAAGTTCGCTGATCATTTACCGCTCTACCGCCAGGAATCGATTTTTGGTCGAGCCGGTTTGGCCATCGCGCGCTCGACTCTGGCCCAATGGGTCGGCGTATGCGGCGTGCAACTGCAACCGCTGGTCGATGCGCTGCGCGACGTGGTGCTTGGGCATCACGTCATCCATGCCGACGAAACACCGGTGCAGATGCTCACGCCGGGCGCGAAGAAAACCCACCGCGCTTACGTCTGGGCTTATGCCACCAGCCAGTTTGCCGACGTGAATGCCGTGGTTTACGACTTCAGCCCCAGCCGCGCCGGAGAACACGCCCGCAACTTCCTGCACGACTGGAAGGGCAAGCTGGTCTGTGACGATTTTGGCGGCTACAAGGCCAGCTTTGAACTCGGCGTCACCGAGATCGGCTGCATGGCTCATGCTCGGCGCAAGTTCTTCGACCTGCACGCCACCAACAAAAGCCAGCTCGCCGAACAGGCCTTGCGCTACATCCAGTTGTTGTACGAAATCGAACGTGAAGTCCGCGACCTGGAGCCGGATTTACGCCGTCGAATACGGCAAGAAAAAGCTGTACCGGTGATGGACGCTCTGCATATCTGGATGATCGCCCAGCGTCAGCTCGTGCACGATGGCTCAGCTATTGGCAAAGCCCTGGATTACAGCCTCAAACGCTGGACGGCGCTGTCGCGCTATCTCGATGATGGGGCGGTGCCCATTGATAATAACTGGGCGGAAAACCAGATCCGTCCATGGGCGCTAGGTCGCAAGAATTGGCTGTTTGCCGGCTCACTGCGTAGCGGCAAACGTGCGGCTGCGATCATGAGTCTGATCCAGTCGGCACGGCTCAACGGGCATGATCCGTATGCTTATTTGAAGGACGTGCTGACTCGCCTGCCGACGCAGCGGGCGAGTGCTGTCGACGAGCTGCTGCCGCATAGATGGCAACCGGTTTAGCTGCGCAAGACGGGATGCCCGGACGCATACGGCCGAAGACCTTTCCCCAACACTTCGAGCGCAACCTCATATGCGATACCCTCGCTGTTGATACCCAAATCCAACATAGCCATAACAACTCCCTAATTTGATCAACGTTTAGACTTTTTCTGTATGGAAGCAATCCTGCTCTTCCTGCGGATAGCTCCAGGGCGGCCCACTCCGCAGGTCGGGCGCCCCGTGCTTTCTGGTTATGTCGCGGCGCTAGGGCAGCGCATAGACCTTGAACAGCAGCTTGGACGTACCTCCAAGCCGACCCAGGTATTTGATGTACGCCTGCTCGATCTCGCCTGAACGGTACATTTCGCTCAGCACGGTATCCACCAGCAAGCGGAAGTCCTCATCGCCACGCTCGAGCGCCATCGACGCCGGAGCGAATTCGAAGAGGCGACCCACTACCATCAACTCCCCGGCGTCCTTGCTCTTCGCCACGTAGTTCTTCAGCACCATGCGTTCGGAGAGGAAGGCATTGGCTTTGCCGTCGGCGACCAGCTTCACGCCATCCTCGTTGTTCTCGACCGTCACCAGCGTGGCCACCACGCCGAGCTCGCGCATTTGCTCACGAATCCACTCCTCGGTGACACCACCCGCGATGGCTGCATAGGTGTGGTTCGCCAGGCCGCGATTGAGGGTCGCGCGCCAAGTCGGGCCAGTATGCGCCACCTCGCCATTGAGCACTTTGAGTAGCGACTCGGGTGCATCCTTGCGCACCACTGCGGTGAGGCCGGCGGTGTATACCGGGATCGAGAAGCTCACAGCCTTACGCCGCTCCAGCGTCGCCGGGGTCGGCGTGCAGAGGATGTCAGCCTCGCCCGCGCTGATGGCGCTGATCTCTTCGTCGGCCTTCAGCGGTTGGAAGCGCACCTGTAGATTGGGCAAACCCAACTCAGTCTTGAGCTTGTCGGCGACCTTCAGGCACAGGTCGATGCCATAGCCGCTGGCCTTGTCGCCATCCTGGCTGCTGAACGGCGCAAAATCCGGCAGATAACCCAAAGTGAGGGTGTTGTTGGCGCGCACGCGCTCAAGGGTATTGGCGCCGGCTAGCGCCGGCAGCAACGCAAGCAGGCAGGCGAGCAGCATGCTTACGGGTTTGGGTGAATGTACGTTCATATCCTGTTCCCCATATTCAGATGTCTTTGCTGTCCTGAAGACAACGCCTAAGGCTTGCCGACCCCGGCCAGAGTGGCTTGAGGCTCAAAGCGCTTGGCGATGAAACCGTAGAGCAGGTAACCGACCGCAAGGACGAGGGTGCCACCGAATACGGCGTCTTTGCCGCAGGAATAGAGGGCGTAGAACGAGTAGGCCAACGCCACCATCAACACCGCCGTGTTACGGCTGTAAATCGCTGGGCTGACCTCGGCCTTGTACATGATGACCAACAGACCGGTCAGCGCCGTCACGTAGGGAATCAGGTTGGTTACCGCCGCCAGACTGACCAGCTTGCTGAATTGGGCACTGGCGTCGGGTGAAATGGTCGACAGGGCGAATACGGTCTGTATCACGCCACAGACGAGCATGCCGATAATGGGCGCATTCATCGCGCTGACCTTGCCGAACAGTTTCGGGAACATGCCCTCATCGGCCGTCACCTTGGCCGTTTGCGCCAGCGTGAACTGCCACCCCAACAACGAGCCGATACAGGCCGTGACGGCCAGCGCCATGATGATATTGCCGATCATGGGATTGAACATCTGTGCGTAGACCATTGCGAACGGTGCGGAGGAGTTGGCCAGTTCGGCGTTCGGCACAATGCCCTGGATCACCGCGGTTGACAGCACGTAGACCACTGCGGCACCCAGGGTGCCGAACAGGCAGGCCAGCGGCACATTGCGCTTGGGATCTTCCACGGCATCGGAGGCTTGCGCCGCCGATTCCATGCCGAGGAAGGCCCACAGCGTCAGTGGAATACTCTTGCCGATGGCTTCGGAGATCGCCAGGTTGTTCGGGTTCCAGGCGGCAGCAAACACATCCGACTTGAAAAAGAACCAGCCGATTATGCTCAGGCCGGCCACTGGGATGATCACGCCCCAGATGGTGACCGCACCGATCTTGCCGGTGATGCTCGGGCCACCGAAGTTGGCCACGGTGGTTAGCCAGATCAGGCCGACCGTGCCGACAAACAGCGGGACCGCGCCGCTACCCAACCAGGGGAAGAACGATGTCAGGTAACCCACCGCTGAAATGGCGATAGCCACGTTGGCGATGGCCAGCGACAGGAAGTACAAGAACGAACAGAGGAAGAACCCGGACTTGCCATGCGCCTCCTCGGTATAGGCCGACATCCCGCCGGAGCGCGGACAGAAGAGGCCGCACTGGGCGAAGCTGTAGGCGATGGCCATGGAGCCGACCGCGGTAATGATCCATGACAGCAGCGAGACAGCCCCGAGTTGGGCCATGTTGGTGGGCAGCATGATGATGCCCGAGCCCATCATGTTGACCGCCACCAGTGTGGTGAGCCCCATGAGGCTCATTTTTTTCTTTGACTCAGCCATCGATTACTCCTTGCTCTGTCCAAAGCACTGACCCTGAGTCCGACGGCTCACTGCCTGCCGCTGGCGAAGGGTGGCTAAACGTTACTGTTTGACCACATACACCCTGTAGGTTAGCCGGCCCTGTGCATCTCGCTCGACCTCGACCCCATGGTTGTCATGCCCGAAGCCGGGGAACCGGCCATCGAACAATTCCATCGCCAGCAGGTAGTCGACGATGGCCTTCTTGTCGGCGCCGGCTTTTTCCCCCGGCATCATCAGCGGAATACCCGGTGGGTAAGGCACGATTTGCACAGCGACCGTACGATCGAGCATGTCACGCACGGCGATCTGTTCGATCTGACCTTTCACCAACTTGGCGTAGGTCTCGCGCGGCGAGGACACCGGGTCGGGTAGCAAGGTGTAGGCCTCGTCCATGTTGTGCAACATGCCCGAAGCGAGCATGTCCTGGTGCATCTCCTCGGCCAGATCCTTGAGGCCCATGCCGGCGTAACGCTCGGCATAGCTGCTGGCCAGATCGGGCAGCACCAGTTCCAGCGGCGCGTTGTTGTCGTAGTGCTTTTTGAACTCCATCAGGCCGGCGACCAGCGAGCCCCACTTGCCTCGGGTCACGCCCAGGCTGAACAGCAGCAGGATGGAGTACGGCTCAGTCTTCTCCACCACGATGCCGCGGCTGGAGAGGAAGGACGACACCAGTGGCGCCGGAATACCGCTGGGTTCCATCGCGCCTTCCAGCGTTTGCCCCGGCGTCAGCACCGTCACCTTGATCGGGTCGAGCATGCAGTAGTCGGCACCCAGGTCACCGAAACCGTGCCAGTTGGCCGTCGGTCTGAGTACCCAGGCGTCGCCATGGCGCAGGGTCTGCGGGTCGAGTTCGGCAAAGGGCACGCCGTTGACCTCGTCCGGTTGCCAAACGCCGAACCACCAGTCCTTCGGGTCGCGTTTGCGCACCTCGTTGCCCAGCCGGACCATGGACTGGCGAAAGGCGATGGCTTCACCGATGGATTCGTCGGTGAGGTAGCCGCCGGCATCGTCCATCATCTTTGCCGATACGTCGGTGGAGGCGATGATGCTGTACTGCGGCGAAGTCGAGGTGTGCATCATGAAGGCTTCGTTGAACAGCGCCGGCTTGACCGGCACCTTGCCCGAGCGAATGTGGATCATTGAAGCCTGCGACAGCGCCGCCAACAGCTTGTGCGTGGAGTGGGTGACGGTCACCGTGGCGTCATCGGCATGCCGTTCGCCACGGTGCATGCCATAGCGCCCCTCGTACAGCGGGTTGAAGCGTGCGTAGGCGTACCAGGCCTCATCGTAGTGGATGCGATCGACGCTCTGGCTAAGCTCGCGGGTTGTGGTCTGTACGTTGTAGCAGAGGCCGTCGTAGGTCGAGTTGGTCAGCACCGCCAGTACCGGGCGCGCCTGCTTGTTGGTCGCCAACGGGCTGTCGGCGAGTTTCTGCGCTACGGCTGCGGGGGTCAGTTCGCTACGCGGCACCGGGCCGATCAGGCCGCGCGCATTGCGCCGCGGCCGCAGGTACAGCGGCACAGCACCAGACATGTTCAACGCATAGTTCAGCGACTTGTGGCAATTGCGATCGACCAGCACGGCATCGCCGTCGGTCACAGCCGAGTGCAGAACGATCTCGTTACTCGCCGAGCTACCACCCACCGAGAAGAACGTGAAGTCGGCACCGAATACCCGGGCAGCGTACTTCTCCGCCTCGGCGATCGGACCGGAGTGATCGTTCAGCGAGCCTAGCTCGCCGACCGACACACTGAGGTCGGAGCGCAGCATCTGCTCGCCGTAGAAGTCGAGAAAACTACGTCCCACTGCAGTCTTCATGAAGGCAGTGCCGCCGGTGTGGCCGGGGGTATGCCAGGAGTATTCATGGGTACCTGCGAAGTTGACCAAGGCTCCGAAGAACGGCGGCAGGATGGTATCGAGGTAACGGCGGGCGGCGGCTTCGATGCGCCCGGCGATGAATTCCGGGCTGTCTTCTGGCTGCCAGATGAACCCGTCGATGTTCTCGACGAACGCCAACGGTACCTGGCCTTTGTGAGCCTCGCTCATGCCCAGCATGATCGGCAGTTGGGCGGTGCGCCGACGGATCAGCCGGATGATTTGCATCGCCTTGTCCAGATCGTTCTCGCACAGGCCCCAGCCAAGGATCACGCAGCAGTACGCCGGGTCGGCACGGAAGGCGATTTCCGCGTCATCCAGGGAGCCGAGCACTTCCACGTCCAGCTCATGGGCATGTAACGCCTGGCCGATGGCTTGGGCGCTGCGAGTGACGATGCTGTCTTCATAGCCCTTGGTATTGGCCACGATCAGCACCGGATAACGCTGTGCCAGAGCGGCAGGCAACGGTGTTTGTGAAAGACTCATGGGTAAGAACTCCTTGTCGAAAATTAGCTGATGCCTACCGCAGGCACTGGCACTCTAGGCAGACGCTTGCGTCCTTCAGGCAGTAGAGGTTGTAGTCGTTGTCGTTGTGCGCGGTCCCTTCCAGCGTCTTTGAACACGCCTCTTGTGGCGGCCCCGGATTAGTCAGGAATGCCACAAGAGGCGCGCGCGGTCAGCTCTTCAGCACGTAACCGTAGGCACGAGTACGGCCGTTTTCCTGCTTCAGGTAGACACCTTGCAGTTCCGGAGTGAAGCCCGGCAGTCGGTTGATGCCTTCTTCAAGGGCGAGGAAGTACTCCAGGGCCGCGCCACCCCATATTTCCCCGGGTACCACGCAGAGCACGCCCGGCGGGTAAGGCAAGGCGCCTTCGGCCGCGATACGCCCGGCCGCGTCTGCCAATGGCACCAGTTCGACGTTGCCGCGGACGTATTCGATCTGCGCGTCCTGGGGTGTCATCGCCATTTTCGGTAGGCTCGCTTTGCGGAACATGTCCGTCTGCAACTGCTTGACGTTATGGTTGCGGTACAGGTCGTGCATGTCTTGGCAGAGCTGGCGGATGCTGTAGTCGCGATAGCGCTCTTGGTACTGCTCGTAGATAGCCGGCAGTACGCGGCTCATCGGCGCGTCGTCACTGATGAAGCGTTCGAAGCGGGCGATCTGCGCCACCAGATGGCTCATCTTCGCCCAGTCCTCGGCAGGCGTGAGCAGGAACAGGATGGAGTTGAGGTCGCACTTCTCCGGAACGATGCCGTTCTGCCGCAGGAAGTTGGCGAGGATGCCAGCATGGATGCCAAAATCGGTATAGCTGCCGTCCACCGGGTCGATCCCAGGGGTAGTGAACAACAGCTTGCAGGGGTCGATGAAATACTGATTGTCGGCGTAGCCGGGAAAGGCGTGCCAGCGATCCTGCGGATGGAACTTGAAGAAGCGGATGTCACTGGCGATCTCATCGGTCGGATAATCCTGCCAGTTGCGGCCATCGATTTCGCGCGGCACGAACGGGCGAATCATGGTGCAGGTTTCCAAGACCAGCTTGCGGGCATTGATGCCGAACTTTACGCAGTCGCCCCACAGGCGCAGGCCGCTGCAGCCACCATGGATGCGGGCATTCACATCAAGGGACGCGAATAGCGGGTAGAACGGGCTGGTGGAGGCATGGGCCATGAAGGCGTTGTTCAGGCGGGCATGGTTGCAGTAGCGCGGTTGCCCCTTGATATGGCGATCCTTCTTGTGGATCTGCGAGGCCTGGGAGAATCCGGCCTGCTGCTTGTGCACCGACTGGGTGACAAAAATACCGGGGTCGTTCTCGTCGAGCTCGAGCAACAGTGGCGAACAGTCATTCATCATCGGGATGAACTGTTCGTAACCGACCCAGGC
Organism: Pseudomonas sp. KH_027; assembly: GCF_057838565.1. Lineage (NCBI taxonomy): Bacteria > Pseudomonadati > Pseudomonadota > Gammaproteobacteria > Pseudomonadales > Pseudomonadaceae > Pseudomonas > Pseudomonas sp. KH_027. Next base: position 2,140,853 of record NZ_CM174470.1, on the reverse strand, counting down.
CGAATCGAACAGGATGTAATCGCACAGCCGACCGATGCGGTCGACCACCTGCCGGGCGTTGTAGATGGTGCCGTCGTAGGTGCCGAGCTGGATAATCGCGAGGCGGAACGGGCGTGGCTGCTGGGCCTTGTCCGGGGCGACCTCGTTGATCAGTTCGCGCAGGTAGGCTTCCTCAAAGCAGTGGGAGTCGATACCGCCGATGAAGCCGTAGGGGTTGCGCGCGGTTTCCAGATAGACCGGGGTGGCGCCAGCCTGGATCAGGGCACCCTGGTGATTGGATTTGTGGTTGTTGCGGTCGAACAGGACCAGGTCGCCGGGAGTGAGCAGCGCGTTGGTGACCACTTTGTTGGATGCCGAGGTACCGTTGAGTACGAAGTAGGTCTTGTCGGCGTTAAACACCTTGGCCGCATGCTTTTGCGCGAGCAGCGCCGGGCCTTCATGGATCAATAGATCGCCCAACTTGACGTCGGCGTTGCACATGTCGGCGCGAAATAGCGTTTCGCCAAAGAAGTCGAAGAACTGGCGTCCTGCAGGATGCTTGCGGAAGAACTGGCCGCCCTGGTGGCCGGGGCAGGCGAAGGTGGAATTGCCTGCCTCCGTATAGCGCTTCAGGGAGCCGAAGAAAGGCGGGAGCAGGGTTTCTTCGTAGGCCTTGGCCGCAGTCTCCAACTGGTGGCCGTAATGCTCCGCGTTGGCACGGGTCGGATCGAAAGCACCGTTGACCTGTAGCAATACCTCGCGAATACGCGGGACGACTTCTGGCGCGTGTCCTCCCTCCGGCAATGTGACAATAAACAGCGGGATATTGAAACCGGTCTGTTGAATGACATCCAGTGCGCCGTCCAGCACATCCTCCACCGAGATCACCGCGGCGGCTATGTCGGTGTAGTCGGTCTCTTTGAGGGAAACAATCTCGCGCGTGGTGTAAAAGCAACCGTGGACGGCATCGCTGGCTGCGATCTTCAAAACATTCATGAATATTGACCTCCGTGGCGCGTATGCCGGTCGCTTTAGCGACAGATGTCTCCGTGAACTCATCAATGGCCCTGATCCAGGCCATCTGCACACCAAAAGGTATAGATCATCCTGGCGAATCGGTATTTCCGACTTCGCTGGACGCTGCTGACCCCTAGGTTGCTCGCTTATTGGCTTCATGCTCCGCCATAGACACGCTGTTGCAGTGGCGGCGATCAGCACATGGGGCTTGTCGTTGTACTGCGGCAAGCCGTTTTTATGCGTGCGCTTCAGCCATGGCCGTGCGCGTAGACAGAACAATGCCGTTGGCTGGCTAAAACGGTGGGCGGGATGGTGGGCACAGACTGGCCAGGGGTGTGGCTCAAACGGTTTTGAGCTCCTCGGCTAATCTGATTACTGACACTGCAGGCACGCAGACAAGACGGGGGGACAAATACAGCAGAAACAAAAAAGCCCTGAATAATCAGGGCTTTAATGCTTAATATGGCGGAGGCGGTGGGATTCGAACTCACGGACCTGTTACAGTCGACGGTTTTCAAGACCGTTGCCTTAAACCACTCGGCCACACCTCCGCAAAAGTGCGGGCGGCAATAATACCGGAACGAAACACACTGTCAAACTCTTGAGATTGGCAGTGGCAAGGTCTCTGTTATGATCCCTTACGACCTTGGTCACGGAACCCCAAGTCCTTTCAGGAGTTTTGCCATGCACGAACAAGATTACGCAGTCAGCCACGCGCAGGTCGAGCAGCTGGAAGTCAGCCGCGTTCTGCGCAACACCTATGGCCTGCTGGCCATGACGCTGGCCTTCAGCGGCCTGGTGGCTTATGTGGCGCAGCAGATGCGTGTCCCTTACCCAAGCTTTTTCGTGGTACTGATCGGTTTTTACGGCCTGTTCTTCCTGGCCGCCAAGCTACGCAACTCGCCCTGGGGCCTGGTGGCGACATTCGCCCTGACCGGCTTCATGGGTTACACCCTCGGCCCGATCCTCAACCGCTACCTGGACATGCCCAACGGCGGCGAAGTCGTCAGCTCGGCGTTTGCCATGACCGCCCTGGTGTTCTGCGGCCTGTCGGCCTATGTGCTGACCACGCGCAAGGACATGAGCTTCCTGGCGGGTTTTATCACCGCGGGCTTCTTCGTGCTGATCGGCGCCACGCTGGCGAGCATTTTCTTCCAGATCAGCGGCCTGCAACTGGCGATCAGCGCCGGCTTCGTGCTGTTCTCCTCGGTCTGCATCCTGTTCCAGACCAGCGCCATCATTCATGGCGGCGAGCGTAACTACATCATGGCCACGATCAGCCTGTACGTGTCCATCTACAACCTGTTCGTCAGCCTGCTGCAGTTGCTGGGCATCGTCGGCAGCGACGATTGATCGATTCCAGCTGTTAGAAAAGCCCGCTTCGGCGGGCTTTTTCATGCCGGCGGCGAGCAACTTGCGCGTTCAGGCCGTATCATTCCGGCAGAATTTCCCTTGCCGGGTATGCCATGAAGTTTGCCATCGCCCTCTTCTCCCCACCGCACGCACCGTCCTCGCGGCGCGCATTGCGCTTCGCCCAGGCCGCATTGGCGGGCGGGCATGAAATCGTGCGGCTGTTTTTCTATCAGGATGGCGTGTACAGCGCCGCGGGTAATCTGGTGACGCCCCAGGATGAACTGGATCTGCCAGCCGAATGGGCGGCCTTCGTCCACCAGCAGCAACTCGATGGCGTGGTGTGCATCGCCGCCGCCTTGCGCCGTGGCGTGCTGAATGAAGCAGAAGCGCAACGCTATCAGCGCGGTGCCGCTAACCTGGCTCAGCCCTGGGAGCTTTCCGGCCTGGGGCAACTGCACGAGGCGGCGCAACTGGCTGATCGCCTGGTCTGCTTTGGAGGCCCTTGAGATGGCCAAATCACTCCTGATCATCTGCCGCCAGGCGCCCTGGTCCGGCCCCTCCGCCCGCGAGGCGCTGGATATAGCCCTGGCCGGCGGCGCCTTCGACCTGCCGGTCGGCCTGGTATTTCTCGACGACGGGGTCTTCCAGCTCGCCCAGGCCCAGCAGGCCGGCGCAGTGCAACAGAAAGACCTGACCGCCAACCTTCAGGCCCTGCCACTGTTCGGCGTGGAGTCGCTCTATGCCAGCACGCGTAGCCTGCAGGAGCGCGGCCTGGAAACCCTGGCCCTGAATTTACCGGTGCAAAGCCTGGATGATGCGGCGCTGACCACCCTTATCGACCATTACGACCAGGTGATCACCCTCTGATGGCCACCCTGCACATCCTCTCCCATTCACCGTTCAGCGACAGCCGCCTGAGCAGTTGCCTGCGCCTGCTCGGCCCTGCGGATGCGCTGCTGCTGACGGGCGATGCGACCTACGCCCTGCAACCCGGCAGCGCCCACCTGCAAGCGCTGGAACTGCTGCCCGCCAGCGTTGCGCTGTTTGCCCTCGACGAAGACCTGCAGGCCCGCGCCCTGAGCACCCCGGCCCGTATGCAGGCGCTCGACTACCCGGGTTTTGTCGATATCTGCACGCGCTTTGCCAAGGTCAACAGCTGGCTATGAGCGCCTTGATAGTCGATGAGCGCCGCATCGCGCTGGACAAGGACGGCTACCTGGTCGAACTGAGCGACTGGTCGCCGGCTGTCGCCGAAGCCCTGGCCATGCAGGAAGCATTGCCGCTGAGCGCCGAGCACTGGGAGGTCCTGCAACTGCTGCGGGCCTTCTATGGCGAATACCAGCTTTCTCCGGCCACCCGCCCGCTGATCAAGTATGTGGCGCTGAAACTCGGACCGGAAAAAGGCAACAGCCTGCACCTCAACCGCCTGTTCAAAGGCACCCCAGCCAAACTCGCCGCCAAACTGGCGGGCCTGCCGAAGCCGACCAATTGCCTATGAATCCGCAACCCCTGACCCTGAGCACCCCAGCCGAGCACCCTTTCGCCCAGTACGTGCGCATCCTCGGCAAAGGCAAGCGCGGTGCCCGCAACATGACCCAGGATGAAGCCCGCGAGGCAATGGGCATGCTGCTCGACGGCACAATCGAAGATACCCAACTCGGCGCCTTTCTGATGCTGATGCGCTACAAAGAGGAAAGCCCCGAGGAACTGGCCGGCTTCACCCAGGCCGTTCGCGCACGCCTAGGCGCCCCGGCCATCGCCGTGGACCTGGACTGGCCGACCTACGCCGGCAAGAAACGCCATCTGCCCTGGTACCTGCTGGCCGCCAAATGCCTGGCCAACAACGGTGTGCGCATCCTCATGCATGGCGGCGGCGCGCACACCGCCGGGCGGCTGTACAGCGAACAACTGCTCGAATTGCTGGGCATCCCGCTTTGCCGCAACTGGGCGGCGGTCAACCAGGCGCTCGAGCGGCATAACCTCGCGTTCAGCCCGCTGGTCGACTGGATGCCGCAACTGCAACGGATGATCGATCTGCGCAACACCCTGGGCCTGCGTTCGCCGATCCACTCCCTGACCCGCGTGCTCAACCCGCTGAATGCACGCTGCGGCCTGCAGAGCATCTTCCATCCGGGCTATCAGGCCGCGCACCGCGAGGCCAGCCAGTTGCTCGGCGATCACAGCATCGTGATCAAAGGCGATGGCGGCGAGATCGAAATCAATCCGGACGTCAGCTCGCACCTGTACGGCACGACCGGCGGCAGCAGCTGGGATGAGGAATGGCCGGCGCTCTCGGCGCAACGCCACGTCAAACCGGAAAGCCTCGAACCGGATCATCTGCGCGCCTTCTGGAAGGGCGAAGTCGATGACGCGTATGGCCAACTGGCCGTGCAGGCCACCATGGCGCTGGCGCTGCGCGGGCTGGGTACACCGCGCGAAGCGGCCTTTACCCAGGCCCAGCAGTACTGGGATGCGCGCAACCAATCGATTTAGCCGATGCTAAAGCGGCGTATTTTGCGCCATTCGTTCGAACCATCGGCATTAAACTGTATGCCTTGTAGGCGGGTGAACCCCGCCAAATAAAGCAACGCAACAACCTCGGCCAGTCATTGGTTTATACCGCGCGGGTTCACCCGCCCTACACCTGCTCTTGAGCGCCTTCGAACCAGGCCAGCTTCTCCCGCAGGCTGACCACTTCGCCGACGATCACCAGCGTTGGCGCATGCACTTCATGCTGCCCCACCAGCTCCGGCAGATTGGCCAAAGTGCCGGTAAACACCCGCTGATTCACGGTGGTGCCCTGCTGAATCAAGGCGGCCGGCGTACTGCTGGCGCGGCCGTGCTTGATCAGTTGCTCGCAGATAAGCGGTAACCCGACCAACCCCATGTAGAACACCAGGGTTTGCCCCGGTGCCACCAGGTCGACCCAGGGCAGGTCGCAACTGCCATCCTTCAAATGCCCGGTAACGAAACGCACGGACTGGGCATAGTCGCGGTGGGTCAGCGGAATGCCGGCATAGGCCGCACAACCGCTGGCGGCGGTGATGCCCGGTACCACCTGGAAGGGAATGCCGTTGGCGGCCAGCTCTTCGATCTCTTCGCCGCCACGGCCGAAAATGAACGGATCGCCGCCCTTCAGGCGCAGCACGCGCTTGCCTTGCCTGGCCAGCTCGACCAGTTGGCGGTTGAGCTGCTCCTGCGGCAAGGCATGTTCGGCGCGCTGCTTACCGACGTAAATGCGTTCGGCATCGCGGCGACACAGCTCGATGATCGCCGGCGCGACCAGGCGGTCATAGAGCACCACATCGGCCTGCTGCATCAGCCGCAGGGCGCGAAAGGTCAGCAGGTCCGGGTCGCCAGGGCCGGCACCGACCAGGTAGACCTCGCCGCGCACTTTGGGTAGCGCGCCGCTGAGCTTGCCTTGCAGCATTTTCTCGGCTTCGGCGCCCTGCCCGGCCAGCATGCGTTCAGCGATCGGGCCCTGGAATACATCCTCCCAGAACACCCGGCGCTGCTGCAGGTCCGGCAGCAGATCCTTGACCTGGCTGCGAAAACGTTTGGCCAGACCGGCCAACTGGCCATAACTGGCGGGAATCCAGGTTTCCAGCTTGGCGCGAATCAAGCGCGCCAGCACCGGCGCATCGCCACCGCTGGAAACCGCCACCAGCAGCGGCGAGCGGTCGACGATGGCCGGAAAAATCACGCTGCACAGGGCCGGCGCATCGACCACATTGACCGGCATGCCGCGCCCACGTGCATCCTGCGACACCCTGGCATTCAGCGGCTCGTCATCGGTGGCGGCGATAACCAGCACACAGCCCTGCAGGTCCGTGTCGAGATAACCACGCTCGTGCAGCTCGCCACCGCTTTGCCGGGCCAAGGCCGCCAGTTGCGCTTCGATCTGCGGCGCCACAACCCGCAGCACCGCACCGGTGTCGGCGAGCAGGCGCGATTTGCGCAAGGCAATTTCGCCGCCACCGACCACCAGGACGCGCTGGCCACGCAGGTTATGAAACAGCGGCAGGAAATCCATTTAACCAATGACCTCGATGCCGCCCATGTAGGGCTTGAGCACGTCCGGCACCCGGATCGAACCGTCGGCCTGCTGGTAGTTTTCCAGCACCGCGACCAGGGTCCGGCCTACCGCCAGGCCCGAGCCGTTGAGGGTGTGCAGCAGTTCCGGCTTGCCGGTTTCCGGGTTGCGCCAACGCGCCTGCATGCGCCGGGCCTGGAAGTCGCCACAGTTGGAGCAGGAGGAAATCTCGCGAAACTTGTCCTGGCTTGGCACCCAGACTTCCAGGTCGTAGGTCTTGGTGGCGCTGAAGCCCATGTCGCCGGTGCACAGGGCCAGTACGCGGTACGGCAGCTCAAGCAGCTGCAGGACTCTTTCGGCGTTGCCGGTCAGGCTTTCCAGCGCTTCATAGGATTTGCTCGGCTCGACGATCTGCACCATCTCGACTTTGTCGAACTGGTGCTGGCGGATCATGCCACGGGTGTCGCGCCCGGAAGCACCGGCCTCACTGCGGAAGCACGGGGTGTGGGCGACGAATTTCAACGGCAGTTGCTTGGCATCGAGAATCTCGTCGCTGACGATATTGGTCAGCGACACCTCGGCCGTCGGGATCAGGTACAGGTCGGCCTCGCCTTCGCGGCTGATCTTGAACAGGTCCTCTTCGAACTTCGGCAACTGCCCCGTGCCTTGCAACGCGGGGGCCTGCACCAGGTACGGGGTGTAAGCCTCTTCGTAGCCATGCTCGCCGGTGTGCAGGTTGATCATGAACTGCGCCAGGGCGCGGTGCAGCCGGGCAATCGGCCCGCGCAACAGGGCGAAACGCGCGCCCGAGAGTTTCGCGGCACGCTCGAAATCCAGCCAGCCGTGCAGTTCGCCCAGGGCCACATGGTCTTTGATTTCGAAATCAAAAGCCTTAGGCGTGCCCCAACTGCGCACTTCGACGTTGCCTTCCTCATCATCACCGACCGGCACCGACTCGTGCGGCAGGTTGGGAATACCTAACAGGATACCGTCGAGTTCGAGCTGGATCGCATCCAACTCTTGCTTGCCGCTGCTCAGCTCACCGGCCATGCGATCGACATCCGCCATCAGCGGGCCGATATCTTCGCCACGGGCTTTGGCCTGGCCGATGGACTTGGAGCGCGCGTTGCGTTCGGCCTGCAGTTGCTCGGTGCGGCTCTGTACGCTTTTGCGCTGGGCTTCAAGCCCTTCGATACGCGCCACGTCCAGTTGGTAACCGCGGGTTGCCAAGCGCTCGGCGATGGCCTGCAGTTCGCTACGTATCAGTTTGGGATCAAGCATGTGCGTCTCTCATCATCAGAGTTTGGTCAGGGACAAGCCCGCCCAGGTGGCGAGCAGGCCGCCGAACACGCTGAGCGCCGCATAGCCAAAGGCCAGTGGCAACTGCCCGCTTTCCAGCAGGCGCAGCGTGTCGAGGGAAAAGGAGGAAAATGTCGTCAGGCCACCGAGAAAACCGACGATCAAGCCGGCGCGCAACTCGAGGGGGATTTCCGGACGAATCAGGAACAAGCCATAGAGGTAGCCGACCAGCAGGCAACCGACCAGGTTGACCAGCAAGGTGCCGAGGTTGAAGTGCTGCGGCCACCGGGCGGTGATCCAGTTGGCAGTCGCGAAGCGCAACAAAGTACCCGCAGCGCCGCCCACGGCGACCGCAAAAATCACGCGAATCATGACTTTCTCCGTTGCCGCGGGCTGGCGCGATCCTGCGCCGCAAGATGATTCAGCTTGTCGCGGATCTTCAGTTCCAGGCCGCGCGGCACCGGCTGGTAATACTGGCGCGGCTCGAGGTTGTCGGGAAAGTAGTCTTCGCCAGCGGCATAGGCGTCCGGCTCATCGTGGGCATAGCGGTATTCGTCGCCGTAACCCAGCTCTTTCATCAACTTGGTCGGCGCATTGCGCAGGTGCAGCGGCACTTCCAGCGAGCCGTGCTCGGTGGCATCGCGCATCGCGGCCTTGAAAGCGTTGTACACCGCGTTGCTCTTCGGCGCGCAGGCCAGATAGACCAGCGCCTGCGCCACCGCCAGCTCGCCTTCCGGGCTGCCCAGGCGCTCTTGCACATCCCAGGCGGACAGGCACAGGCTCAGCGCCCGCGGGTCGGCGTTGCCGATGTCTTCGCTGGCCATGCGCACCACGCGGCGGGCGATGTACAGCGGGTCGCAGCCACCGTCGAGCATGCGCGCGAACCAGTACAGGGCGCCGTCCGGGCTGGAGCCACGGACCGACTTGTGCAGCGCGGAAATCTGGTCGTAGAAGGCTTCGCCGCCCTTGTCGAAACGGCGGCGGCTGTCACCCAATAGGTTCTGCAGCAGTTCGACGCTGATTTCACTGTCGTCTTCGGTCAGGTCGGCGGCGTTCTCGAGGAAATTCAGCAGCCGCCGACCATCGCCATCGGCGGCGGCCAGAAGAATCTTGAAACTCTCGTCCGGCAGGCTCAGGTGCCGGTCGCCCAGGCCTTTCGGCTCGTTCAGCGCGCGCGCGACCAGTTTGCGCATCGCCTCTTCGTCCAGGCTTTTCAGCACATAGACGCGGGCGCGCGACAGCAGCGCGTTGTTCAGCTCGAACGAGGGGTTCTCGGTGGTGGCGCCGATGAATATCAGCGTGCCGTCTTCCACATAGGGCAGAAAGGCATCCTGCTGCGACTTGTTGAAGCGGTGCACTTCATCGACGAAGAGGATGGTCCGGCGACCGTACTGCGCCGCATGCTGCTGGGCGATCTCCACCGCCTGGCGGATTTCCTTGACCCCGGACAGCACCGCCGAGAGCGTTTCGAAATGCGCATCGGAAACCTGCGCCAGCAGACGCGCCAAGGTGGTCTTGCCGACGCCTGGCGGGCCCCAGAAGATCATCGAGTGCAGCGCGCCCTGCTCCAGCGCCTCGCGCAGCGGCTTGCCCCGGGCCAACAGGTGCTCCTGACCGACGTACTCATCCAGGCTGGCTGCGCGCAGGCGGGCGGCCAGGGGTTGAGCGACGGGGGTATTACGGAACAGGTCCATGGGCGGGAATCAGCACCTCTTATGCGTCAGCGTTTACTCTTGGATCACGTCCGCGCCAGCCGGGACGTCGAACGTGAACTGGCCGGCGTCCAGCGCCGCGTTCATTTTCACCCCGAGGAACAGGATATTGGTGCGCTGGCCGACGCTGTCGATCAGCTGCATGTCGTTGATCACGCCCTTGCGAAAGGACAGTCGCAGGTTATCGAACAGCGTGTCCTTGGCTTTCGGCTTGAGGGTGAAGTCCACTACATCGCCGGCTTCCTTGAAGCTGATATCGAAGTTCTGACGAATCTGCGAGACATCGCCGGAGAGCAGCAAGGCCGGGGTATGGGTCAGGCGCTGGTCGAGCTTTTGAATCGTCACCTGCTGCAGGTCCGGGTCGTACAGCCAGACTTTCTGGCCGTTGGACACCAGCAACTGCTCCTGCGGCGCGTCGGTATGCCAGCGGAACAGGCCCGGGCGCTTGAGGGACAGCTCGCCGGCGGTTTCCTGCAATTGGGTGCCGGTGCCATCGAGGGTCAGCTGGGAGAAGCGCGCAGTGATGGTCTGCGCCTGGCTGAGCAGTTGGGTCAGGCGCTGCACGGCAGCTTCGTCGTCGGCCTGGACCGGGATGGCGGCAAAGGCCATGGCTGCCAGCAACAGCATGCGGAAAAGGCGCATGTAAATCCTCATTGAGTCCATGGGTAGGCGTTAATCGCGGGTCGGGCCCGGCGCAATCACTTCACGGGAGCCGTTGGTGTTCATCGACGTCACTACGCCGGCCATTTCCATGGCTTCGACCATGCGTGCGGCGCGGTTGTAGCCAATTTTCAGCTTGCGCTGCACGGCGGAAATCGAAGCCCGACGGCTCTCGGTGACGAAGCGCACGGCTTCGTCATACAACGGATCGTCTTCACTGCCTTCGCTGCCACCTTCGCCGCCGCCGTCAAAGCCGCTGCCCGGTTCTTCAACGCCCGCGAGAATGTCTTCGATGTAGTCAGGCGAACCGCGCAATTTCCAGGCTTCGACCACGCGATGGACCTCTTCGTCGGAAACGAAGGCGCCGTGAACGCGGATCGGCAGGCCGGTACCGGGCGGCAGGTAGAGCATGTCGCCATGACCGAGCAGTTGTTCGGCACCGCCCTGGTCGAGGATGGTCCGCGAGTCGATCTTGCTGGAAACCTGGAACGCCATGCGCGTGGGGATGTTGGCCTTGATCAGACCGGTGATCACATCCACCGACGGTCGCTGCGTGGCGAGGATCAGGTGAATGCCCGCCGCCCGCGCCTTCTGGGCGATACGTGCGATCAGCTCTTCGACCTTCTTGCCGACGATCATCATCATGTCGGCGAATTCGTCGACTACGACCACTATGGTCGGCAGGGTCTTCAGGAACGGCGCTTCGTCGTGAATGCTTTCGCGCTTGTAGAGCGGGTCGACCAGTGGCTCGCCCGCCTCTTCCGCATCCTTGACCTTGCGGTTGAAGCCGGCCAGGTTGCGCACACCCATTTTCGACATGAGTTTGTAGCGCCGCTCCATCTCGGCCACGCTCCAACGCAGCGCGTTGGCCGCCTCTTTCATGTCGGTGACGACTGGACAGAGCAAGTGCGGGATGCCTTCGTAGATCGACAACTCGAGCATTTTCGGGTCGATCATGATCAGGCGCGCCTCTTCCGGCGTCGACTTGAACAGAATCGACAGGATCATCGCGTTGACCCCCACCGACTTACCGGAGCCGGTGGTACCGGCCACCAGCAGGTGCGGCATCTTCGCCAGGTCAGTGATCACCGGCCGACCACCGATGTCATGGCCCAGCGCCAGGGTCACCGGCGACTTGGCGTCATCGTATTCCGGCGAGGACAGCACCTCGGAGAAGCGCACGATCTGCCGGTCCTCGTTGGGTACCTCGATGCCCACAGTGGTCTTGCCCGGGATGACCTCGACCACGCGCACGCTGATGATCGCCATCGAGCGCGCCAGGTCCTTGGCCAGACCGGAAATGCGGCTGACCTTGACGCCTGCGGCCAACTGGATTTCAAAACGGGTGATAACCGGGCCGGGATGCACAGACTCGACCATCACCTCGACACCGAACTCCTTGAGCTTGATCTCCAGCAGGCGCGACATGGCCTCCAGCGACTCGGGCGAGAATTTCTTCTGCTTCTTCTCGGCCACATCGAGGATCGAAATCGGCGGCAGTGTGCCTTCCACGGCGCTATCGACGAACAGCGGCGCCTGCTTCTCTTTTTGCACGCGCTTGCTCGGTTCAACGGCTTTAGGCGCGGCGGGCGGGGTGATCACCGGTGCCGGACGCTTTTCGCGCTCGCTCATGTGCTTGGTCAGGGCCTCCTCGCGCTCGATCAGGCGTTCCTTGACCTTCGCCTGTTCACGGCGGTCGTGCACCATCGGCGCAGCCACTTCGCTGACCCGCTCATCGACTTCGCGCAACTGAGCGACCAATTGCTTGCGCTCGACCCGCGAACTCCACCAGCTGTTGATGGCGCTCTGGATCAGCTCGAACAGATCGAGGGTGATCTTGCCGGTCAAATCCATGACCTTGAACCAGGACAAGTCACTGAACACCGTCAGACCAAACAGGAACAAGGCGATGAACAGCAAGGTGCTGCCCTGCACATTCAGCGCAGAAACGGCCAGCTGCCCCAGGCTCTCGCCCAATGCGCCGCCTGCCGAAGCGGGCATGCTGGCGCCGGAATGAAAGTGGATATAAGCCAGGGCCGCGCCAGACAGCACCAGGAACACCAGGCCGATCAGCCGCCAGGAGAACAGCCAGCCACTCCACTGCCACGGCTGATGGCGCTGACGGAAGACCTGCAAGGTCTTGACTGCCAGCAGCAGCGGGAACAGGTAGGCAAAGTAACCGAGGGCCATGAACAGGATATCGGCGAACCAGGCACCGGCGCGGCCGGCGGCATTCTGGACCTGCACGACATTGCTGGTATGGGTCCAACCCGGATCGTTCTGATCGTAGGTCAGCAGCGCCATCCAGAGATAGAGACAGAGCGCACCCAGCGCGATCAGCGCACCTTCCTTGAGCCGGTAGTGCAATTGCTGACGCCAAACTGGTGTTTGAGCGGTAGTGGTGGAGTTCTTCAAAACGCGTCTTTTCCTGCGCCTGCGGCGCGCCCAACAATCGATTGACGGCGAAAACTTGGCCTATTGTACGGGTTTGCCCGCCTGATGCCACGCCGTGCGATAGGCTTACGGCGCGTTTTGCCGGCCTCTCCCGCTTCGGTGTAGCATAGCCAACAGCATCTTCCGTGCGGCTCAATTTGAGCACGCATTCTCTTTTGTGACAAAGGCTTATGAGGTGTTTATATGAGCGAAGTCAAGCATTCACGCCTGATCATCCTGGGCTCAGGCCCTGCCGGCTACAGCGCTGCCGTATACGCTGCCCGCGCCAACCTCAAGCCTCTGGTCATCACCGGCATCCAACCTGGCGGCCAACTGACCACCACGGTCGAGGTGGACAACTGGCCGGGCGATGTCGAAGGCCTGACCGGCCCGGTATTGATGGAGCGCATGCAGAAGCATGCCGAACGCTTCGATACCGAGATAGTCTACGACCACATCCACACCGCCGAGTTGCAGCAGCGCCCCTTCACGCTCAAGGGTGACAGCGGCACTTATACCTGCGACGCCTTGATCATCGCCACCGGCGCCTCGGCCCAGTACCTCGGCCTGCCGTCGGAAGAAGCCTTTGCCGGCAAGGGTGTATCGGCCTGCGCCACCTGCGACGGATTCTTCTATCGCAACCAGGTGGTCGCCGTGATCGGCGGCGGCAACACGGCTGTTGAAGAGGCACTGTACCTGGCCAATATCGCCAAGGAAGTGCACCTGGTGCATCGCCGCGACAAACTGCGTTGCGAGAAAATCCTGCAGGACAAACTGTTCGAAAAAGCCGCCAACGGCAATATCCGCCTGCATTGGAACCAGAACCTGGATGAAGTGCTGGGCGACGCCAGCGGCGTAACCGGTGCCCGTTTGCGCGAGAGCGCTACCGGCGCAACCTCGGAGTTGGCACTGGCCGGCGTGTTCATCGCCATCGGCCACAAACCCAACACCGACCTGTTCCAGGGCCAACTGGAAATGCGCAACGGCTACTTGCTGATCCAGGGAGGCAGTGAAGGCAACGCCACCGCCACCAGCATCGAAGGCGTCTTCGCGGCCGGCGATGTCGCCGACCACGTGTATCGCCAGGCCATCACCTCGGCTGGCGCCGGCTGCATGGCCGCGCTCGATGTCGAGAAATTCCTCGACCTCTGAGCCCCGCAGACGGGCGTACCGCGCCCGTCTTCTCCCTCCCCTCTTCCGCCGACATTGCCATGCTGACCTGGCTCCAGCGCGACACCCTTGATTTCCCACCTCTGGACAAAGCCCTGCGCGAGCCCAACGGCCTGCTGGCAGCCGGTGGCGACCTGAGCGCCGAGCGCCTGGTGCAGGCCTACCGCCATGGCTGCTTTCCCTGGTTCCAGGACGGACAGCCAATCCTCTGGTGGTCACCGGACCCGCGCACCGTGTTGTTTCCGGGCGAACTGCACATTTCCCGCAGCCTGGGCAAAATCCTGCGCCAAGGCCGCTACCAGGTGACCTTCGATCAGGACTTCGCGGCGGTGATCCAGGCCTGCGCCGCGCCGCGCAGCTATGCCGATGGCACCTGGATCACCTCCAGCATCCAAACGGCGTATCTGCAACTGCACCAGCACGGCATTGCCCACTCGGTCGAAGTATGGCTCGACGGCGAACTGGTGGGCGGGCTTTACGGGCTGGCGATGGGGCAGCTGTTTTTCGGGGAGTCGATGTTCAGCCGCGCCGACAATGCGTCCAAGGTCGGCTTTGCCACGCTGGTCGAACATTTGCGGGCCTGGGGTTTTGTGCTGATCGACTGCCAAATGCACACCCAGCACCTGCACAGCTTTGGCGCCCGCGCCATTCCCCGCGCCGAATTTGCCGCTTACCTGGCCCGCCATCTCGACCGAGCGAATACGGCGAACTGGCTTGCCTAGGCGAGTCCGGCAGCCTGGCATACACTTACTCCAAGGCTCTCTTGAGGGTTCACCATGACCGAGTTGGCCCGCCTCAAGTTTTACGCCACTCAGCCACATCCTTGCAGCTATCTGCCCGAGGAACAGGCCACTACGCTGTTCCTCGACCCCAGCCAGCCAATGGATGTGGAGGTCTACGCTGAGCTGTCGGAAATGGGCTTCCGCCGCAGCGGCGATCACCTCTACCGCCCACATTGCCAGCGCTGCACCGCCTGCGTGCCGGCACGCATTCCCGCCGCGCTGTTCAACCCCAACCGCCAGCAACGGCGCATCCTCAAGCGCAATGAAGGGCTTCAGGTGCGCGCCGTGCGCCCAACTTTCAGCGAAGAGTATTACGCGCTCTATGCGCGCTACATCGAACAGCGCCACGCCGATGGCGATATGTACCCACCCAATCGCGACCAATTCACCACATTCCTGGTTCGCGACCTGCCTTTTTCACGTTTTTACGAGTTCCGGCTGGACGGTCGTCTGCTCGCAGTGGCCGTCACCGACGCGCTACCCAACGGCCTTTCCGCGGTCTACACCTTCTACGACCCCGATGAAGAGCGCCGCAGCCTGGGTCGCTACGCCATCCTCTGGCAGATCGGTGAAGCCGCGCGCCTGGATTTACAGGCGGTCTACCTGGGTTACTGGATCAAGAGCTGCCGGAAGATGAACTACAAGACCCAATACCGCCCCATTGAACTGTTCGTCAATCAGCGCTGGATTACCCTTTCATAGGCTCTACTGCCCCGTAACGACGGCCTCCCCCCTTCGCGTTGCGCCTGAAAGCGCGCCATGCCGCCATGCAAGCCCCGACAAGGGACACAACCATAGCCCGCCTGGCGCGCCCTCAGAGGGCGATGCGGCTCGCCAATAAACCTCGACAGAGCCTAATTACCTTGGCGGGAGCCACTATTTTCGGGCACAATGCACGCCGCTTTTGCCTGGCGCCAGTTGCACCGGGCCATTCATTGGATACCGAGGGCTTTACTGCATGTCGAAAGAAGACAGCTTCGAAATGGAAGGCACTGTCGTCGACACCCTGCCCAACACCATGTTCCGTGTGGAGTTGGAAAATGGGCACGTCGTAACCGCGCACATTTCCGGCAAGATGCGTAAAAATTACATCCGCATCCTGACCGGCGACAAAGTACGTGTTGAATTGACGCCCTATGACCTGAGCAAGGGCCGCATTACTTACCGCGCGCGCTAAGCCAGTCCTAATGAAAACGCCCGGCATTGCCGGGCGTTTTTGTTTGCCTCCGGTTAATGGCTAGGCCATTTCCGCCGTGGTCTCGAAGTCGAAAGTCAGCTCGCCGTCTTTGACATCGATGTGCACCACACCACCATGCTCAGCCAACTCCCCGAAGAGAATCTCCTCGGCCAGCGGACGCTTGATCTTGTCCTGGATCAGGCGAGCCATAGGCCGGGCACCCATCTGCGTGTCGTAGCCACCGGCAGCCAGCCAACCACGCGCCGCATCACTGACTTCGAGCGTGACGTGCTTGTCCTCGAGTTGCGCCTGCAGCTCGGTGAGGAACTTGTCGACCACGCTCTTGATCACTTCATGGCTCAGGCGGCCAAACTGGATAATGGTATCCAGACGGTTGCGGAACTCCGGCGTGAAACTCTTCTTGATCACTTCCATGGCATCCGTGGAGTGATCTTGATGGGTGAAGCCGATAGAGGCCCGCGCCGCCGTTTCAGCGCCCGCGTTGGTGGTCATGATCAGGATGACATTGCGGAAATCCGCCTTGCGCCCGTTGTTGTCAGTCAAGGTGCCGTGATCCATCACCTGCAACAGCAGGTTGAAGACCTCCGGATGCGCTTTCTCGATTTCATCCAGCAGCAGTACGCAGTGCGGCTGCTTGGTGATGGCCTCAGTCAACAGGCCACCCTGATCGAAACCGACATAGCCCGGCGGCGCACCGATCAGACGGGAAACCGTGTGGCGCTCCATGTACTCGGACATATCGAAACGCACCAGCTCGATACCCATGGCCTTGGCCAGCTGCCGTGCCGCTTCGGTCTTGCCGACACCGGTAGGCCCGGCGAACAAGAACGAACCCACTGGCTTATCTGGCGACTTCAAGCCCGCACGAGACAGCTTGATGGCCGTGGACAGCGAGTCGATCGCCGCATCCTGACCGAACACCGTCAGCTTCAGGTCACGCTCCAGGTTGCGCAGCAGCTCCTTGTCCGAACTGTTGACATGCTTGGGCGGAATACGCGCGATCTTCGCGACGATATCCTCCACATGCACCACCTCGATGCGCTTGACCCGCTTCTCCAACGGCTGCAGACGCTGGTAGGCGCCCGCCTCGTCGATCACGTCGATGGCCTTGTCCGGCATGTGGCGATCGTTGATATAACGCGATGCCAGTTCAGCGGCGGCACGCAGCGACTCATCGCTGTACTCGATGCTGTGATGCTGCTCGAACCGCGCCTTGAGGCCGCGCAGGATACCGATGGTGTCCTCCACCGACGGCTCGCTGACATCCACTTTCTGGAAGCGCCGCGCCAGCGCGCGGTCCTTCTCGAAGATGCCGCGAAACTCCTGAAAGGTGGTCGAGCCGATGCAACGGATTTCCCCGGAAGACAGCATCGGCTTGAGCAGATTGGACGCATCCATCACACCACCCGACGCCGCACCGGCACCGATTATGGTGTGGATCTCATCGATGAACAGGATCGCATGCGGACGCTTGCGCAACTCGTTGAGCAAGGCCTTGAAACGCTTCTCGAAGTCGCCGCGGTACTTGGTGCCGGCCAGTAACGCGCCGAGATCCAGGGAGTACACGACGCTGTCCGCCAGCAGATCCGGCACCTGGCCGTCGACGATACGCTTGGCCAGGCCTTCGGCGATGGCAGTCTTGCCGACCCCGGCCTCGCCCACCAGCAACGGATTGTTCTTGCGTCGCCGCGCGAGGATCTGCGCAACGCGCTCGACCTCGGATTCACGCCCGACCAGCGGATCGATGCGCCCCAGGCGCGCCAGCTCATTGAGATTGCTGGCGTAGGCATCCAGCGGATTGCTCGAGGAAGTGGACTCGCCACCCTCTTCATCCTGCATATCCTGGTCACTTTCCGAATGATCGGCGTGCCCCGGAACCTTGGAAATACCATGGGCAATGAAGTTGACCACGTCGATGCGGGCAACGCTTTGCTGTTTGAGCAGGAATACCGCCTGGCTTTCCTGCTCGCTGAAAATCGCCACCAGCACATTGGCGCCGGTCACTTCGCGCTTGCCGGAACTCTGCACATGGAAAACCGCGCGCTGCAGTACGCG
The DNA here is from genome assembly GCF_057838565.1 of Pseudomonas sp. KH_027. Classification (NCBI taxonomy): domain Bacteria; kingdom Pseudomonadati; phylum Pseudomonadota; class Gammaproteobacteria; order Pseudomonadales; family Pseudomonadaceae; genus Pseudomonas; species Pseudomonas sp. KH_027. The sequence goes on along the minus strand of NZ_CM174470.1, from coordinate 2,123,162 downwards.
CTGGAAGCCCAGTGTCGGCTGAGTTTCACGCTCCTCGTCATGCTGAGGGATCAATGGCGTGGTGGAGTCGATGAACTCCTGCAGATCATGCCGCAGCTTGTCCAGATTGGCGCCGCAAGCGCGCAGCACGCCAGCAGCGGCTTCGTTGTCCAATAGCGCCAACAGTAGGTGCTCAACCGTCATGAACTCATGACGCTTGGTGCGGGCCTCCTTGAAGGCCAGATTGAGGGTGACTTCGAGCTCTCGATTTAACATAGCTTCACCTCATACCCAAGCAGTCGGAATTAACCGTCCTTCTCGATCTCACAGAGTAGCGGATGCTGGCTTTCCCTTGCGTACTGGTTGACCTGCATTGCCTTGGTCTCAGCGATATCGCGGGTGAACACTCCGCACACTGCCCGCCCCTCGGTATGGACGGCCAGCATGACCTTGGTCGCTAGCTCCCGATTCAGGTTGAAAAACACCTCGAGCACTTCGACCACGAAATCCATCGGCGTGTAGTCATCGTTAAACAAAACCACCTTATACATAGGTGGAGCCTGCAGCGCCGGCTTGGCTTCCTGCACAGCTAAACCAGAGCCGTCATCCTCATGTGGAGCAGGATGATCCTGATTGAATGTTAGTCGAATCTGGCTACTTACACGCATGTTGGAATGAAAGGTTCGCAGTTGAATGACGGGGATGCTAGATAGATTTTGACCGACTTCGCAGACGGTCACAGCATTGCCTTGACTATCAGTAAAACGGTGTTACAACCAAATGATACCCGTTCACGGGTATTAGGGATCCGCGCCCTTGCCACGTCGGCTGATGCGCGCGCGGAAACGTAATGGATGATACCCCAGTGGTGGGGGTCTTTGCAGAGGGATATCAGCATGCTTAGCGGTAAGGTCAAGTGGTTCAACAACGCCAAGGGCTATGGATTTATCCTGGCTGACGGCCGAGATGAGGACCTGTTCGCCCACTACTCGGCAATCCAGATGGACGGCTATAAGACGCTCAAAGCTGGCCAACCGGTAAGCTTCGACATTATCCAGGGCCCAAAAGGGCTGCACGCCGTCAATATCAACTCGATCGCACTATCGACTGAAATACCCGCGACTGCCAGCCAGTCACAGGGCGCAACGACCGAGGCCTGACAACCGTCCAGCGCTCGAAAGCATAAAAAAGGCCGGTCAAATGACCGGCCTTTTTTTGTTGCCGCTAATCAGCTCACATGTGAGTGATCATGGCATCGCCGAACTGCGAGCAGGACTGCAGCGTGGCGCCTTCCATCAAGCGTTCGAAGTCATAGGTCACGGTCTTGGCCGAGATCGCGCCATTGACACCCTTGATGATCAGGTCGGCCGCTTCCAGCCAGCCCATGTGGCGCAGCATCATTTCCGCGGAAAGGATCAGCGAACCCGGGTTCACCTGGTCTTTGCCGGCGTATTTCGGTGCCGTGCCGTGGGTGGCTTCGAACATCGCAATGTTGTCGGACAGGTTGGCGCCCGGCGCGATGCCGATACCGCCCACTTCAGCCGCCAGAGCGTCGGAGAGGTAGTCACCGTTCAGGTTCAGGGTCGCGATCACATCGTACTCGGCCGGACGCAGCAGGATCTGCTGCAGCATGGCGTCGGCGATGGCGTCCTTGACGATGACGTTCTTGCCGGTGTTCGGGTTCTTGAACTGCATCCAAGGACCGCCATCCAGCAGTTCCGCGCCGAATTCGTTCTTGGCGATTTCGTAGCCCCAATCCTTGAAGGCACCTTCGGTGAACTTCATGATGTTGCCTTTGTGCACGATGGTCAGCGAATCGCGGTTGTTATCGACCACGTACTGCAGCGCCTTGCGTACCAAACGCTGGGTGCCCTGCTTGGAGACCGGCTTGATGCCGATACCGCAATCGGTATCGAAGCGGATCTTCTTGACGCCCATTTCCTCTTTGAGGAACTTGATGACCTTTTCCGCTTCCGGCGAGCCGGCTTTCCACTCGATACCGGCGTAAATGTCTTCGGAGTTCTCGCGGAAGATGGTCATGTCGACATCTTGCGGCTTCTTGACCGGGCTTGGCACACCGGTGAACCAGCGCACCGGGCGCAGGCAGACATACAGGTCGAGCTCTTGGCGCAGCGCCACGTTCAGCGAGCGAATACCGCCGCCAACCGGCGTGGTCAGTGGGCCCTTGATGGAGACCACGTAGTCGCGCACGGCTTCCAGGGTTTCTTTGGGCAGCCAAGTATCCTGGTCATAGACCTGGGTGGCTTTTTCGCCGGCGTAGACTTCCATCCAGGAGATCTTGCGCTTGCCGCCGTAGGCTTTTTCGATAGCAGCGTCAACGACCTTGATCATGACTGGGCTGATATCAACGCCAATGCCATCACCCTCGATGTAAGGGATGATCGGATTGTTCGGTACGTTCAGGGACATATCGGCATTTACGGTGATTTTGTCACCGGTTGCTGGCACCTGGATCTTTTGGTATCCCATGCTGGACTCCGTTGCTCTCGTGGTCTGACATCCCGCCGCGCGTATGGCGCGCCGAATGGATCTTTTTAGGTCTCGGAAAGGCGGGCCATTCTTGTAGTTTTTCTACAGAAAGTCACGCACTTTTCCATTATCTGGTTGCGCGAATCACCGCTATAGACCGCGCCAAGTCGGCTCCCGACACACCTTTGTAGTCAAACTACAAAAGCGCTACAAAATCCTTCGAACAAGGCGCAATTCATCCTAGCAGCTCATCCCAGGATTGCCTTTTCTCGCCGCCCACCGGCGTGCCGGTTAAGATTGCACCCCCGCCCACAAGGAGCTTCACATGCGCTTCACCCCTCACGTTACCGTCGCCACAGTGGTCGAAGATCAAGGACGCTTTCTGCTGGTCGAGGAGATGGCCGACGGCCGCGCTGTATTTAATCAACCCGCCGGCCACTTGGAAGCCGACGAAAGTCTGATACAGGCGGCTTTACGCGAGACCCTCGAAGAAACCGGTTGGGACGTGGAACTGACGGCGGTGATCGGCATTTACCTCTATACCGCCCCGAGCAACGGCGTGACCTACCAGCGTATCTGCTTTGCCGCCCGGCCGCTGCAACAACGCCCCGAGCATCCGCTGGATGACGGGATCATCGGCCCGCGCTGGTTGACCCGCGCCGAGCTGGCCGCCCAACCCGAGCGCTGGCGCAGCGAGTTGGTGCTGCGCTGCATCGACGACTACCTGGCTGGCGAACGCTTTGCACTGACGCTGCTGCGCGGCGCGGCTTAAATCGCCGTTCGGCAACCTCGCCTGATAGAATTGCTTTTTTCCAACGTCACCTCGCCTAAATCCCTATGCCTGATTCAACCCCAAAGCGCGTGATCGTCGGCATGTCCGGCGGTGTCGACTCTTCCGTTTCCGCCCTTCTGCTCCTGGAGCAGGGTTATCAGGTGGAAGGCCTGTTCATGAAGAACTGGGAAGAGGACGACGGCACTGAATACTGCACCGCCATGGACGACATGGCCGATGCCCAGGCCGTTTGCGACAAGATTGGCATCAAGCTGCACACCGCCAACTTCGCCGCTGAGTACTGGGACAACGTGTTCGAGCACTTCCTCGCCGAATACAAGGCCGGACGCACGCCGAACCCGGACATCCTCTGCAACCGCGAGATCAAGTTCAAAGCCTTCCTCGATTATGCCCTGATGCTCGGCGCCGACCTGATCGCCACCGGCCACTACGTGCGCCGCCGCGACCGCGACGGCCGTACCGAGCTGCTCAAAGGCCTCGACCCGAACAAGGACCAGAGCTACTTCCTGCACGCGGTCGGCGGCGAACAGCTGGCCAAGACCCTGTTCCCGGTTGGCGAACTGGAGAAACCGGCCGTGCGCGCCATCGCCGAACAGCATGCGCTGGCCACCGCGAAGAAGAAGGACTCCACTGGCATCTGCTTTATCGGCGAACGCCGCTTCAGCGACTTCCTCAAGCAATACCTGCCCGCTCAGCCGGGCAACATCGAGACCACCGAAGGCGAAATCATCGGTCGCCACCACGGCCTGATGTACCACACCATCGGCCAGCGCCAGGGCCTGGGCATCGGCGGCCTCAAGGACGCCGGCGAAGAGCCCTGGTATGTACTGATAAAGGATCTCGAACGCAACGTACTGGTCGTCGGCCAAGGCAATGAGCACCCCTGGCTGTTCTCCAGCGCGCTGCTGTGCTCGGGCATCTACTGGGTCAACCCCATCGACCTGAGCACCCCGCGACAACTGACGGCCAAAGTGCGCTACCGCCAGAGCGACCAGGCCTGCACCCTGGAGAAAACCGCCAACGGCTACCGCGCCGCATTCGCCATGCCCCAGCGCGCGGTGACACCCGGCCAGTCCGTAGTGTTCTACGACGGCGAAATCTGCCTCGGCGGCGGCGTGATCGAAACAGCCGAACCCTGGAGCAGCAAGGAAAAGCGCGCATGACGCCGACACAGGAACAACTGGTCGCCCTCGGCGGCGTATTCGAAGCCGCCTTCCTCGTCGACCAGGTTGCACGTACCGGTCAGATCAGCGAGGCCTCGCTCGGCTGCATGCTTGGCAGCCTGATGGTTCGCGACCCGAAGAGCACCCTGGAGGTCTACGGAGGCGACGACCTCAACCTGCGCAATGGCTACCGCGCGCTGATCAGCGCGCTGGAACGCGACCCCGCCAGCCTGCAGCGCGAACCACTGCGTTACGCCCTGGCCCTGCTCGGCCTGGAGCGCAAGCTGGCCAAGCGCGAGGACATGCTGCAGGTCATCGGCAGCCGTCTCGACCAAATCCAGCAGCAGGTGCAGCATTTTGGCCTGGTGCACGAGAACGTCATCGCCGCCAGCGGCGGCCTCTACCAGGACACCCTGAGCACCTTTCGCCAGCGCATCCAGGTGCACGGCGACATGCGCAATTTGCAGCAACCGAGCAACGCCTCGAAAATTCGCGCCCTGCTGCTCGCCGGCATTCGCTCCGCCCGCCTGTGGCGCCAACTCGGCGGCCATCGCTGGCAACTGGTGATCAGCCGCCGCAAGCTGCTCAAAGACCTCTACCCGCTGTTGCGCGGCTGAGCCATGCGCGCCACGGTCGCCAGCCAGGCCGCCATATCCACAACTTATAACCTGGGACCGCCCGGGCTGGCTTTCAGCGCCAGCCTGCCGGCGCGTCCAACGCGGCGCGCCGAACGCTGATCGGGCAACGCGGCCCAACCGTGTTTTTCATGTATAATTCGCGCCCCTTTTCGTCGCCCGACTGTCCGAGAACGCCCCATGCAGCTCTCCTCGCTCACCGCGGTATCCCCCGTTGATGGCCGCTACGCCAGCAAAACCAGCGCTTTGCGCCCAATCTTCAGCGAATACGGCCTGATCCGCTTTCGCGTCATGGTTGAAGTTCGCTGGCTGCAGCGCCTGGCCGCGCATACCGGCATCCCGGAAGTCGCGCCCTTCTCCGCGCAAGCCAACGCCCTGCTCAACACGCTGGCCGAAGACTTCCAGTTGGAGCACGCCGAGCGCGTGAAAGAGATCGAGCGCACGACCAACCACGACGTCAAAGCCGTGGAATACCTGCTCAAGGAGCAAGCGGCGAAGCTGCCGGAACTGGCCAACGTCAGCGAGTTCATTCACTTCGCCTGCACCAGCGAGGACATCAACAACCTGTCCCACGCCCTGATGCTGCGTGAAGGCCGCGACGGCGTACTGCTGCCCCTGATGCGCCAGCTCGCCGACTCGATCCGCGAACTGGCCGTGCGCTTCGCCGACGTGCCGATGCTGTCGCGCACCCACGGCCAGCCGGCCTCGCCGACCACGCTGGGCAAGGAACTGGCCAACGTCGTCTATCGCCTCGAACGGCAGATCGCCCAAGTGGCTGCCGTACCGCTGCTGGGCAAGATCAATGGCGCTGTCGGCAACTACAACGCGCACCTGTCGGCCTACCCGGACATCGACTGGGAAGCCAACGCCCGCGAATTCATCGAACAGGAACTGGGCCTGGGCTTCAACCCCTACACCACCCAGATCGAGCCGCACGACTACATCGCCGAGCTGTTCGATGCCGTGGCGCGCTTCAACACCATCCTGATCGACTTCGACCGCGATATCTGGGGCTACATCTCCCTCGGCTATTTCAAGCAGCGCACCATCGCCGGCGAAATCGGCTCGTCGACCATGCCGCACAAGGTCAACCCGATCGACTTCGAAAACTCCGAAGGCAACCTGGGTATCGCCAACGCACTGCTCCAACACCTGGCCAGCAAGCTGCCGATCTCACGCTGGCAGCGCGACCTGACCGACTCCACCGTACTGCGCAACCTCGGCGTCGGCTTTGCCCACAGCGTCATCGCTTACGAAGCCAGCCTCAAGGGAATCAGCAAGTTGGAGCTCAATGCTCAGAAAATAGCTGATGACCTGGACGCCTGCTGGGAAGTGCTGGCCGAACCGATCCAGACCGTGATGCGCCGCTACGGCGTGGAAAACGCCTACGAGAAGCTCAAGGAGCTGACCCGTGGCAAAGGCATCAGCGCCGAAGCCCTGCAAAGCTTTATCGACGACCTGGCCATCCCAGCCGACGCCAAGGTGCAACTCAGAGCGCTGACCCCAGCCGGCTACGCAGGCAATGCCGCGGCCCAGGCCAAGCGTATCTGACCGCTACCAGCCTTTTGCACGCCCGGCTGTGCCGGGCGTTTTTATTTAAGGGCTTAGATCCAATTCAAGGGCTTAGACATGAATCCTGATACTCCTCTTCAACTTCTGGGCGGCATTACGGCGCGCGAATTCATGCGCGACTACTGGCAGAAGAAGCCACTGCTGGTTCGCCAGGCGCTACCGGACTTCGAAAGCCCGATTTCCGCCGACGAACTGGCCGGCCTCGCCCTCGAAGAGGAAGTCGAATCGCGCCTGGTCCTCGAGCATGGCGAGCGCCCCTGGGAGCTGCGCCGCGGCCCGTTCGCCGAAGACGATTTCACGACCCTGCCCGAGCGCGACTGGACCCTGCTGGTGCAAGCGGTCGATCAATTCGTGCCCGACGTCGCCGAACTGCTGCAGCATTTCCGTTTCCTGCCGAGCTGGCGCATCGACGACGTGATGATCAGCTTTGCCACGCCCGGCGGCGGCGTTGGCCCGCATTTCGACAACTACGACGTATTTCTTCTTCAGGGCCAAGGACAACGGCGCTGGAAAATCGGCCAGACATGCGATGCCGACAGCCCGCTGCTGGCGCATGCCGACTTGCGCATCCTGGCCAACTTTGAACAGACCGACGAATGGGTGTTGGAGCCCGGCGACATGCTCTATCTGCCGCCACGTTTGGCTCACTACGGCATTGCCGAGGACGACTGCATGACTTATTCCGTGGGCTTCCGCGCACCAAGCGCCGCTGAAGTACTGACCCATTTCACCGACTTTCTCGGCCAGTTCCTGCCCGACGAAGAACGCTACAGCGATGCCGGCGCCGCGCCAACCAGCGACCCGCACCAGATCCAACGCGACTCGCTGGACCGCCTCAAGGCCCTGCTCGCCGAACACATGGGCGACGAGCGCCTGCTGATGACCTGGTTCGGCCAGTTCATGACCGAGCCGCGCTACCCCGAACTGGTTGCCGGCACCGAGCTGAACGAAGAAGAACTGCTCAGCAGCCTGGAAGATGGCGCCGTACTGGTGCGCAACCCCAGCGCCCGCCTGGCCTGGTCCGAAGTCGGTGAAGACCTGGTGCTGTTCGCCAGCGGTCAAAGCCGCCTGCTGTCCGCCAGCCTGCGCGAGCTGCTGAAGTTGATCTGTGCCGCCGAGGCGTTACATATCGAAAACCTTGGCCAATGGCTGGCCAACGACGAGGGGCGTAATCTGCTACGCGAACTGGTCATACAGGGAAGTCTGGAGTTTGCCGATGAGTAGTCAAATCCACGTACGGGTCGCCAACTGGCAGAAAGACAACGCCGATTTGCGCCGCATTCGTGAAACCGTGTTCATCGCCGAACAGGCCGTACCACCGGAACTCGAGTGGGATGCCGAAGACGCCGGTGCCGTGCACTTCCTGGCGCTGGATGGCGACTATGCGATTGGCGCCGCGCGCCTGCTGCCGGACGGCCACATCGGCCGCGTTTCAGTCCTCAAAGACTGGCGCGGCCTGAAGGTTGGCGATGCCCTGATGCACGCCGTGATCGCCGAAGCCGAGCGCCGTGGCCTGAAAGAGCAGATGCTCAGCGCCCAAGTACACGCCACGCCCTTCTATGAGCGACTAGGCTTCACCATAGTCAGTGGCGAATTCCTCGACGCCGGCATTCCCCATGTGGACATGGTGCGCCACAGCAACTGAGGTCAAGATGAACGACGAAAACGCCCCGCCAGCTGAAAACGATGCCGAACCAGTAGAACTGCCAGCCATCGAATTCCAGTCACCGGGGCGTTTCAGCGTGCACAACCCAGCCGCGACAGCCGCAGAACCCGAGCGCTGGGAGCCCGCCCCCTTCATCCTCGGCAACGACCAGCCACTGCAGCGCTTCAGCCTGCCGGCAGAAGCGCGCGCCCATGCTCTGGCAATGCTGCAACAGGCCCAGCGCAGCCTATGCCTCTACAGCAGCGATCTCGAACCCTGGCTCTACCACCACAGCAGCGTGCAGGAAGCCTGCACCCGCTTTCTCCTGGCCCACCCGAAGAACCGCCTGAGGATTCTGTTGCGCGACTGCAGCCGCGCGGTGAAAGAAGGCCACCGCCTGCTGCAACTCGCCCGTCGGCTGCCCAGCAACCTGCAGATCCGCAAGCTGCACCCAAGCTACCCCAGCGAACAAATCAGTTTCCTGCTGGCGGACGGCAACGGCCTATTCCTGCGCCCCGAACCCGGCGAATATGCCGGCTACGCGCTCTACCACGACCCGGCGCGCGTGCGATTGCGGCAAACGCAGTTCGACCAAGCCTGGGACACCAGCATCAGCGACCCCGACCTGCGGAGCTTTCTGTTATGACCCCACGCGCCCTACTCGCCGCCCTGCTGCTGAGTATCAGCCTGCCGCTGCTGGCCGCGACCGAGGTCATCGCGCTGAACTACCGCACCGCCGAAGACGTGCTATCCGTGGTGCAATCCGTCCTCGGCAATGAAGGCCGGGTGAGCACCTATGGCAACCAATTGGTCGTCAACGCGCCACCGGCGAAAATCCAGGAAGTACGGCAACTGCTCCAGCAACTGGATACCCAGCCCAGACGGCTGCTGATCAGCGTCGATACCAGCGACTCGAACTACCAGGATGACCGCGGCTATTCGGTAAATGGCTCGGCGAGTGCTGGCGGGGTGGACATCCAGGCCGGCCAAGGCGAAATCAACGGTCGCGACCAGGTGCGCATCATTCGCCGCAGCACCCAGAGCCGTAACGGCGGCACTCAGCAGGTGCAGGCCACCGAGGGTTATCCGGCGCTGATCCAGGTCGGCCAGAGCGTACCGCTGACCAGCAGCACGACCGACCCGTACGGGCGCGTCTACAACAACACCGAATACCGCGATGTCACCCGTGGCTTCTACGTCACCGCCAGCCTCACCGGCGATCTGGTGCATGTCAGCATCAGCAGCAACAACGACCGCCTCAGCCAGACCCTGCCCGGCGCGATCAACGTGCAAAGCACCGACACCCGTGTCACCGGCCGGCTTGGCGAATGGATCACCCTTGGCGGCGTCAACGAGGACTCGCAAGGCAGCCAGAGTGGTTTTCTGCAGCATCGCTCGACCCAGGGTCGCGAAGACATGACGTTACGACTGAAGGTCGACGCAGTGGACTAACAGCACCCCGCACGTGACCGCCCGGTCGCACGCAGTCATTATGTAGTAGTGAAAAAAAAGCACTACAAAACGTTTGACGAAGCCGTTTGCGGAAGGCATCATTGCCCCGCTCCCGCTAATCAGGGGCCCTAGCATGGGCCTCCGGATCGCACTCCGCTTACCGCGGACTCGATCCGTGTTTTACCGCTCAAAAGGCAGTTGACGAGATTGCGACTGGAACGAAGTTGTCCTGAGGGACGGGGAAGCGTTTTACCTTTCAGCCAGATAGACAGATTCAGCCCGCTGAGTCGCCCAACGGCAGCCACGAGCCGGTAAGCGCAAAGCAGCTGTCGTCATCGAACTGTCAGGCTTTCATCCCCTCCTTGGCTTCACCTCGTCCCGGTCGATATTTCGGCGCCTGCAGTACACAGCCCGCTACAAAACTTTTCTGCACATTAGGTTTTGGGTGGGAAGTTTCGTGCTCAACCAATCATCAACTTTGAAGGATTGACCATGTCAGCTTATCAAAACGACATCAAAGCCGTTGCTGCCCTGAAAGAAAAGGCCGGCAACAGCTGGAGCGCCATCAACCCTGAGTCCGTCGCTCGCATGCGCACTCAGAACCGCTTCAAGACTGGCCTGGATATCGCCAAGTACACCGCAGCCATCATGCGCAAAGACATGGCTGAGTACGATGCCGACACTTCTGTATACACCCAGTCCCTGGGCTGCTGGCACGGTTTCATCGGTCAGCAGAAGATGATTTCGATCAAGAAACATCTGAAGACTACCGACAAGCGTTACCTCTACCTGTCCGGCTGGATGGTTGCTGCGCTGCGTTCCGACTTCGGCCCGCTGCCCGACCAGTCCATGCATGAGAAAACCGCGGTTTCCGGCCTGATCGAAGAGCTGTACACCTTCCTGCGCCAAGCCGACGCCCGTGAGCTGGACCTGCTGTTCACCGCCCTGGATGCTGCCCGCGCCGCTGGCGACGACGCCAAGGCCGCTGAAATCCAGGCTCAGATCGACAACTTCGAAACTCACGTAGTACCGATCATTGCCGACATCGACGCAGGTTTCGGTAACCCGGAAGCCACCTACCTGCTGGCCAAGAAGATGATCGAAGCCGGTGCGTGCTGCATCCAGATCGAAAACCAGGTTTCCGATGAGAAGCAGTGCGGCCACCAAGACGGCAAAGTCACCGTTCCGCACGAAGACTTCCTCGCCAAGATCAACGCTGTTCGTTACGCGTTCCTTGAGCTGGGTATCGACGACGGCGTGATCGTTGCCCGTACCGACTCCCTGGGTGCCGGCCTGACCAAGCAAATCGCTGTAACCAAGCAGCCGGGCGACCTGGGCGACCAGTACAACTCGTTCCTGGATTGCGAAGAAGTGTCCGCTGCCGACCTGGGCAATGGCGACGTGGTGATCAACCGCGGCGGCAAACTGCTGCGTCCGAAGCGCCTGCCTTCCAACCTGTTCCAGTTCCGCGCTGGCACCGGTGAAGCGCGCTGCGTACTGGACTGCATCACTTCGCTGCAGAACGGCGCCGACCTGCTGTGGATCGAAACCGAGAAGCCGCACGTTGGCCAGATCGCCGCCATGGTTAACGAGATCCGTAAAGTGATCCCGAACGCCAAGCTGGTGTACAACAACAGCCCGTCCTTCAACTGGACCCTGAATTTCCGTCAGCAAATGTTCGACATCATGGTTGGCGAAGGCAAAGACGTTTCCGCCTACGACCGCGCCAAGTTGATGAGCATCGACTACGACGAAACCGAACTGGCTGTTCGTGCTGACGAAATGATCCGCACCTTCCAGCGTGATGGCTCCCGTGAAGCAGGTATCTTCCACCACCTGATCACCCTGCCGACCTACCACACCGCCGCGCTGTCCACCGACAACCTGGCCAAAGGGTACTTCGCAGACCAGGGCATGCTGGCCTACGTGAAAGGCGTTCAACGTCAAGAGCTGCGTCAAGGCATCGCTTGCGTGAAGCACCAGAACATGGCTGGTTCCGACCTGGGCGACAACCATAAAGAGTACTTCGCTGGCGAAGCGGCTCTGAAGGCCAGCGGTAAAGACAACACCATGAACCAGTTCCACTGATTCGCTTGCGAACCAGCATGAATTGATTCATCAAGCTTCGGCTTGAGGTGTAAGAAAAAGGCGAGCTTCGGCTCGCCTTTTTTGTGCCCGCCAATTGAGGGTTACCGGCTCGCCACGGCAAGCGTCACGCTCAACACCCATTGCCTCACGAAGCCCTCAGCCACAAGGTCAGAAAAGCCGCCATCGGGCGGTTTGGGTTTTTTGTGCGAAAGCGCACAGGCGCTGTCATTACTTCGTCGCTTTTCGCCATTAGCGTCAAGGTTCCGTCAACTAGCCCTGAGGAGCCGAATCGTGAACCCCGACAACAAAGACAGCGCATTATTTGGTAACGGCGATGAGTTACCCAGCAACCACTCCAACAACCCGCATATCAACACGCTGATTGCAGACCTCGGGCGCCGCCAGGTGCTGGCAGGCGGTGCGGCACTTGGCGCCCTGGCCTTTCTCGGCGTCAGCTTGCCCGACACCGCGCAGGCCGCCGACCCCTCCAGCCAAGCCCTGGGCTTTCCATTCAAACCGCGCACGCGCCTGCCCTTTACCGCCGTGGCCATTAACCGCGCCGACAGCATCACGGTGCCCGCCGGCTACAAGGCCACCCCGTTCATCCCCTGGGGCACGCCCATCACCGGCCGCTACCCGGCATTTCTCGATGACGCCAGCAACAGCGCCCAGGACCAGGCGGAACAAGTCGGCATGCACCACGACGGCATGCATTTCTTCCCGATGGACGCGCAACGCGGCAACGGCCATAAAAGTGACCACGGCCTGCTGGTACTCAACCACGAATACATCGATGCGCCGCTGCTGCACCCCAACGGCCCGACCAGCGTGAACGGCAAGCGCGTAAGCGCCGAGGAAGTGCGCAAGGAAATCAACGCCCATGGCGTTTCGGTGGTGGAGATCCGCCGCAACGTGCGCGGCGAATGGGAAGTCCTGCCCAGCGCCCGCAACCGCCGCATCACCGCCGCCACCCCGATGCAGATCCGCGGCCCGGCGCGTGGCCACGCCCTGCTGCGCACCCGCTACAGCCCCGAGGGCAAAGCGACCCGCGGCACCCAGAACAACTGCTCGAATGGCTACACGCCCTGGGGCACCTACCTGACCTGCGAAGAGAACTGGGCCGGCTACTTCGCCACCCGCGACGCCGAACTGCCGCGCGAACTGAAGCGTTACGGTCTGCGCAGCACCAGCCGCTTCGGTTGGGACACCCTGCCCGGCGATGAATTCGAGCGTTTCGATGCCACCCGCAAAAGCGTCGATGCCACTGGCGACTACCGCAACGAGCCGAACAACTTCGGCTGGATCGTCGAGATCGACCCGTTCGATCCAGACTCGGTACCGGTCAAACGCACGGCCCTCGGCCGCTTCGCCCACGAAGGCCTGATCTTCGCCCCGGTCAAGTCCGGCAAGCGGGTGGTTTGCTATTCCGGCGACGACTCGCAGAACGAATACATCTACAAATACGTGAGCCGCGATAAATTCCGACCCGGACGCAGCAACGGCCACCTGCTCGATGAAGGAACGCTCTACGTCGCCCGCTTCAACGCCGACAGCAGCGGCGAATGGCTGCCGCTGGATATCCACGACTCGCGTTTCCAGGCGGCCTGCGTCAGCGCTGGCGTCAGCTTCGCCGATCAAGGCGAGGTGCTGATCAACACCCGCCTGGCCGCCGACATCCTCGGCGCCACCAAGATGGATCGCCCGGAATGGGGAGCCGTGAACCCGGATACCGGCGAAGTCTATTTCACCCTGACCAACAACACCGCCCGCACTGCGCCAGATGCCGCCAACCCGCGCCCGGCCAACGCCTACGGGCATATCCTTCGCTGGCGGGAACAATCCCGCGACCACACTGGGCTGCGCTTCGACTGGGGCCTGTTCCTGCTCGCCGGCCCACAAAGCGACAGCCGTGGGCCAAAGGGTGCTCCGCTGGACGCGAGCAACATGCACGCCAGCCCGGACGGGCTCTGGTTTGACGATGAGGGCCGGCTGTGGATTCAAACCGACATGAGTGGCAGCCAACTGAGCACGGGGCCCTTCGGCAACAACCAGATGCTGGTGGCTGACCCTAAAAGCGGCGAGATCAAGCGCTTCCTGGTCGGCCCGTCAGGCGCGGAAATCACCGGCATCGCCGCCACGCCAGATCTGCGCACGCTGTTCATCAACATCCAGCACCCCGGCGAAGGCTCCACCGCCACCAACCTGCTCAGTACCTGGCCGGACGGCCCGGGCAAACGGCCACGCTCGGCAACGGTGATCATCACCCGCGAGGACAACCGCCGCCTGCTCTGAACACTGGCCGAAATGCCAGATGTGCGTGACCGGCCGGCCCTGGCCGGTCACTTTCCCTGGGACAGACTCGCCGCCAGCTACACCTCGGCCATCTGCACAGTAATCGGCAATACCCGCCAGCAATCGCCTGGATCGCGTCGTCACCGCCACCCACAAACTGCCCAAGCCCCTGTATGGCCCGGCCCTGCATGGTCATTGCTGCCCGGCTCGCAAGTAAAAAGCGCTGAGCGCCTCACTCTGGAGAGATGACAACGACCCCAGCCAAGCCCGGCGAACAGCAGCAGGACGGTCCTTGCCCGGAGCTGATTACAGGTCAGCGGCAGCTGATTCGACTACAGGACTCGGCAGCAAAGCTGAACCGTTGTTTCCCGCGCCAACATAAATCAGCAACTCGGCTTTATAGTGAAAGTGCAAGAGACTTAATAATAATGAATATCATCCTCAATTAAATCCCACTTCATACGCTGGCAACCCATGGCTAGTCGACCAAGGCCGTAGACCGCCGCACAAGCCCGGCCCTTCTAGCCTGGAGCTGAGTCCAAAGGCTATAACTTGGCCGCTAAGTTAATTTTTTATAAGGAAAAATTTACTTACTAAGGCAGACACGCATAAAATTAGTGAAATAGATTGCTGGCTAAGCACTAGCTACCCGCAACTTCCACTTTTAATGAAATCGCCGTTCCTTGTCTAAGGAGTACCGGCATGCCTGCTGAAGCTGTCGTCACTATGTCCCACAACTGGGGCTTCGCTATTTTCCTTCTGGGTGTCGTAGGCCTGTGCGCCTTCATGCTCGGCGTATCCAGCCTGCTCGGTAGCAAGGCCTGGGGCCGGAGCAAGAACGAACCCTTCGAATCCGGCATGCTGCCTACCGGCACGGCGCGCTTGCGCCTGTCGGCAAAATTCTATCTGGTCGCGATGCTCTTCGTGATCTTCGACGTTGAAGCCCTCTTTCTCTTCGCCTGGTCGGTGTCCGTTCGCGAAAGCGGCTGGGCCGGCTTTATTGAAGCTACAGTTTTTATAGCAATTCTGTTGGCAGGTCTTGTCTACCTTTGGCGCATCGGGGCCCTCGATTGGGCTCCCGAAGGTCGCCGCAAGCGGCAGGCGAAGCTAAAACAATGAGGCTTTGGCGATGCAATACAAACTCACCAGGATCGACCCGGATGCGCCTAACGAGCAGTATCCGATCGGCGAGCGGGAGACGGTTCCCGATCCGCTAGAAGGCCAGGTCCACCGCAACATCTACATGGGCAAACTGCAGGACGTGCTGAATTCGACGGTCAACTGGGGACGCAAGAACTCCCTGTGGCCGTACAACTTCGGTCTGTCCTGCTGCTACGTGGAGATGACCACTGCCTTCACCGCCCCCCATGACATCGCCCGCTTTGGCGCCGAAGTGATTCGTGCCTCACCGCGTCAGGCCGACTTCATGGTGATCGCCGGCACCTGCTTCATCAAAATGGCGCCTATCATTCAGCGTCTCTATGAGCAGATGCTCGAACCCAAGTGGGTGATCTCCATGGGCTCGTGCGCCAACTCGGGCGGCATGTACGACATTTACTCGGTCGTCCAGGGGGTCGATAAATTCCTCCCGGTGGACGTCTATGTGCCTGGCTGCCCTCCACGCCCCGAAGCCTTTCTGCAAGCTTTGATGCTGCTGCAGGAGTCGATTGGCCAGGAGCGTCGCCCACTTTCCTGGGTCGTCGGCGATCAAGGCGTTTACCGCGCCGACATGCCGTCGCAAAAGGATGCACGCCGCGAACAGCGTATTCAGGTTACCAACCTGCGCAGCCCCGACGAAGTGTGATCTCGCTGTTTCCACAAGAACGCCTGACTCACCCTTTACGTTGACTGAAAGCGACCGAGACCATGACTGCAGACACCGCTCTGTACATCCCGCCTTACAAGGCTGACGACCAAGACGTCGTCGTAGAATTGAATTCCCGCTTTGGCGCCGAGGCCTTCACGGCCCAGGCGACCCGTACCGGCATGCCGGTGCTGTGGGTTGCCCGCGAGCGCCTGATAGAAGTACTGACCTTCCTGCGTCAGTTGCCCAAGCCCTACGTCATGCTGTACGACCTGCACGGTGTCGACGAGCGCCTGCGCACCCAGCGTCGCGGCCTGCCCGGCGCCGACTTCACGGTGTTCTACCACCTGATGTCGATCGAACGTAATAGTGACGTAATGATCAAGGTCGGCTTGTCCGAGGGCGACCTGAACCTGCCGACCACCACCCCTATCTGGCCCAACGCCAACTGGTACGAGCGCGAAGTCTGGGACATGTACGGCATCACCTTCACCGGTCACCCGCACCTGACCCGGATCATGATGCCACCGACCTGGGAAGGTCACCCGCTGCGCAAGGATTACCCGGCGCGCGCCACCGAATTCGATCCGTTCAGCCTCTCGGTCGCCAAACAGAACCTGGAAGAGGAAGCCGCGCGCTTCAAGCCCGAAGATTGGGGCATGAAACGCCACGGCGCGAACGAGGACTACATGTTCCTCAACCTCGGGCCGAACCACCCTTCCGCCCACGGTGCCTTCCGCATCATCCTGCAGCTGGATGGCGAAGAGATCGTCGACTGCGTGCCGGAGGTCGGTTACCACCACCGTGGCGCCGAGAAGATGGCCGAGCGCCAATCCTGGCACAGCTTCATTCCCTACACCGACCGCATCGACTACCTCGGCGGGGTGATGAACAACCTGCCGTACGTGCTCTCGGTCGAGAAGCTGGCCGGCATCAAGGTGCCGGAGAAGGTCGACGTCATCCGCATCATGATGGCCGAGTTCTTCCGCATCACCAGCCACCTGCTGTTCCTGGGTACCTATATCCAGGACGTCGGCGCCATGACCCCGGTGTTCTTCACCTTCACCGACCGCCAGCGCGCCTACACCGTGATCGAAGCCATCACCGGTTTCCGCCTGCACCCGGCCTGGTACCGCATCGGCGGCGTCGCCCACGACCTGCCGCGTGGCTGGGACCGTCTGGTCAAGGACTTCGTCGACTGGCTGCCCAAGCGCCTCGACGAGTACGAGAAGGCCGCGCTGAAAAACAGCATCCTGCGCGGCCGGACCATCGGCGTCGCCCAGTACAACACCAAGGAGGCGCTGGAATGGGGCGTCACCGGCGCCGGCCTGCGCTCCACCGGCCTGGACTTCGACCTGCGTAAAGCCCGCCCCTACTCCGGTTACGAGAACTTCGAGTTCGACGTGCCGCTGGCAGTGAACGGCGACGCCTATGACCGCTGCATCGTGCGTGTGGAAGAAATGCGTCAGAGCATCCGCATCATCGACCAGTGCCTGCGCAACATGCCGGAAGGCCCGTACAAGGCCGACCACCCGCTGACCACGCCACCGCCGAAAGAGCGCACGCTGCAGCACATCGAAACCTTGATCACGCACTTCCTGCAAGTTTCCTGGGGCCCGGTGATGCCGGCCAACGAAAGCTTCCAGATGATCGAAGCGACCAAGGGCATCAACAGTTATTACCTGACGAGCGACGGCGGCACCATGAGCTACCGCACCCGGATTCGCACCCCGAGCTTCCCGCACCTGCAGCAGATTCCTTCGGTGATCCGCGGCAGCATGGTCGCGGACTTGATCGCGTACCTGGGCAGTATCGACTTCGTTATGGCCGACGTGGACCGCTGATTATGACTACCACGCTGATTCAAACCGACCGTTTCACCCTCAGCGATGCCGAGCGTTCGGCCATCGAGCATGAGCTGCATCACTACGAAGACTCGCGCGCGGCCTCCATCGAAGCGCTGAAGATCGTGCAGAAAGCCCGTGGCTGGGTGCCCGATGGCGCCATTGCCGCCATCGGCGAAGTCATCGGCATCCCGGCCAGCGACGTCGAAGGCGTGGCGACCTTCTATAGTCAGATCTTCCGCCAGCCCGTCGGCCGCCACATCATCCGCGTCTGCGACAGCATGGTCTGCTACATCGGCGGCCATGAGTCGGTGGTCAGCAGCATTCAGCAGCAACTCGGTATCGGCCTCGGCCAGACCACCACAGACGGCCGCTTCACCCTGCTGCCGGTGTGCTGCCTGGGCAACTGCGACAAGGCCCCGGCGTTGATGATCGACGACCACACCTTCGGCGACGTACAGCCCGATGGCGTAGCCAAACTGCTGGAGGCCTACGTATGACGTCCGCTTCAACTACCCGCCTGACGTCCTTCGGCCCTGCCAACCTGATCACCCGCACGGCTGAGACTCATCCGCTGACCTGGCGTCTGCGCGACGATGCCCAGCCGGTCTGGCTCGACGAATACCAGGCCAAGGATGGCTACACCGCCGCACGCAAAGCCTTCGCCGAGATGTCCCAGGACGAGATCGTGCAGACCGTCAAAGACTCCGGCCTCAAGGGTCGTGGTGGCGCCGGCTTCCCCACGGGCGTGAAGTGGGGGCTGATGCCCAAGGACGAGTCCCTGAACATCCGCTACCTGCTGTGCAACGCGGACGAGATGGAACCGAACACCTGGAAAGACCGCATGCTGATGGAGCAGCTGCCGCATCTGCTGATCGAAGGCATGCTGATCAGCGCCCGTGCGCTGAAAGCCTATCGCGGCTACATCTTCCTGCGCGGCGAGTACGTCGACGCGGCGGCCAACCTCAATCGCGCCGTCGAGGAAGCCAAGGCCGCCGGCCTGCTCGGCAAGAACATCCTCGGTAGCGGCTTTGATTTCGAGCTGTTCGTCCACACCGGTGCCGGGCGCTACATCTGCGGTGAAGAAACCGCACTGATCAACTCCCTCGAAGGCCGCCGCGCCAACCCGCGCTCCAAGCCGCCCTTCCCGGCCGCCGTTGGCGTGTGGGGCAAGCCGACCTGCGTGAACAACGTCGAAACCCTGTGCAATGTGCCGGCGATCGTCGGTAGCGGCGTCGACTGGTACAAATCCCTGGCGCGTCCGGGCAGTGAAGACATGGGCACCAAGCTGATGGGCTTTTCCGGCAAGGTGAAAAACCCCGGCCTGTGGGAACTGCCATTCGGTGTGCCGGCTCGCGAGCTGTTCGAGGACTACGCCGGCGGCATGCGCGACGGCTTCAAGCTCAAATGCTGGCAGCCAGGCGGCGCCGGTACCGGCTTCCTGCTGCCGGAACACCTGGACGCGCCGATGTACGCCGCCGGGATCGCCAAAGTCGGTACCCGCATGGGCACCGGCCTGGCCATGGCGGTGGACGAAAGCGTCAACATGGTGTCGCTGTTGCGCAACATGGAAGAATTCTTCTCGCGCGAATCCTGCGGTTTCTGCACCCCTTGCCGCGACGGTTTGCCGTGGAGTGTCAAGGTGCTGCGGGCGATCGAGAGTGGCCAAGGGCAACCCGGCGACATCGAAACCCTCGAGGGCCTGGTCAACTTCCTCGGCCCAGGCAAGACCTTCTGTGCGCACGCACCGGGCGCCGTGGAGCCGCTGGGCAGCGCGATCAAATACTTCCGGCCGGAGTTCGAAGCGGGTATCGCCCGTCAGAGCAGCCCGGCCGTGCCGGCCCAGGTGGTCAGCGCGTAAGACTTTATGAAACGGTGGCCAGTGCACTCTGGCCCCGGATCGAACCGTGATTCTATTAGCCAAGCCCGCCAGGAGAGTGTTGCGAAAACCGGATCAGCGACGATGAACCACACGGGTCATCCCGCTCAGTTTTCACAGACTCTGCGACGGGCCAACGAAGAAACTTGAATATGGCCACTATCCACGTAGACGGCAAAGCGCTCGAAGTCGACGGTGCGGACAACCTGCTACAGGCATGTCTTTCCCTCGGCCTCGACATCCCCTACTTCTGCTGGCATCCGGCGCTCGGTAGCGTCGGGGCCTGCCGCCAATGCGCGGTGAAGCAGTACAGCGATGAAAACGACAAGCGTGGTCGCCTGGTCATGTCCTGCATGACACCGGCCACCGATAACAGCTGGATTTCCATCGACGACGAGGAAGCCAAGCAGTTCCGCGCCAGCGTCGTTGAATGGCTGATGACCAACCACCCACACGACTGCCCGGTGTGCGAGGAAGGCGGTCACTGCCACCTGCAAGACATGACGGTGATGACCGGCCACAATGAGCGCCGTTATCGCTTCACCAAACGTACCCACCAGAACCAGCAGCTCGGCCCGTTCATTTCCCACGAAATGAACCGCTGCATTGCCTGCTACCGCTGCGTGCGCTTCTACAAGGACTACGCTGGCGGCACCGATCTCGGTGTGTTTGGCGCCCACGACAACGTGTACTTTGGTCGCGTTGAAGACGGCACCCTGGAAAGCGAATTCTCCGGCAACCTCACCGAGGTCTGCCCGACCGGAGTGTTCACCGACAAGACCCACTCCGAACGCTACAACCGCAAGTGGGACATGCAGTTCGCCCCGAGTATCTGCCATGGCTGCTCCAGCGGTTGCAACATCAGCCCCGGTGAGCGCTATGGCGAGATTCGTCGCATCGAGAACCGCTACAACGGCTCGGTCAACCAGTACTTCCTCTGCGACCGTGGCCGCTTCGGTTATGGCTACGTCAACCGTGAAGACCGTCCGCGCCAGCCACTGCTGACTGCCGAGAACAGCAAGCTGGGCCTGGATGCTGCTCTGGATAAAGCCGCTGAATTGCTGCGCGGTCGCAACATCGTCGGCATTGGTTCGCCACGCGCCAGCCTGGAAAGCAATTACGCCCTGCGTGAGCTGGTCGGGGCCGAGCATTTCTACTCCGGCATCGGCGCCAATGAGCTGGATAACCTTCGCCTTGTGCTCCAAGTGCTGCAAGACAGCCCACTGCCAATCCCGAACATGCGCGAAATCGAAGAGCACGACGCCGTTTTCGTGCTTGGCGAAGACCTGACGCAGACTGCCGCCCGTATGGCCCTGGCCCTGCGCCAAACGGTCAAAGGCAAAGCCGAGGACATGGCCGACGCCATGAAGATTCAGCCGTGGCTCAACGCCGCGGTACAGAACATTGGTCAGCACGCGCTGAACCCGCTGTTCATCGCCAGCCTGGATGCCACGCGCCTCGACGACGTTGCCGAAGAATGCGTGCACGCCGCGCCGGACGATCTGGCCCGCATCGGTTTTGCCGTCGCCCATGCCTTGGATGCCAACGCCCCAGCCGTGGCCAATCTCGATGCCGAAGCCAGCGAACTGGCCCAACGCATCGCCAAAGCCCTGCTCGCCGCCAAGCGCCCGCTGATCATTGCCGGCACCTCGCTGGGCAATAAAGCCTTGATCGAGGCGGCAGCGAACATCGCCAAAGCACTCAAGCTGCGCGAGAAGAACGGTTCCCTCAGCCTGGTCGTAGCCGAAGCCAACAGCCTTGGGCTGGCCATGCTCGGCGGCGACTCGGCGGATGCCGCGCTGCACGCGCTGACCTCTGGCAAGGCCGATGCGCTGGTGGTGCTGGAAAACGACCTGTATACCCGCGCTGACACCGCGCTGGTCGATGCCGCCCTGCAGGCGGCCAACGTCGTGATCGTCGCCGACCACCAGCAAACCGCCACCACCGCGCGTGCCGATCTGCTGCTGCCGGTTGCCAGCTTCGCCGAAGGCGATGGCACCCTGGTCAGCCAGGAAGGCCGCGCGCAGCGTTTCTTCCAGGTCTATGACCCGACTTACTACGATGCAAATGTGCTGGTTCACGAAGGCTGGCGCTGGCTGCATGCCCTGCGCAGCACCTTGCTGGAGCAGCCGGTGGACTGGACCCAACTTGACCACGTCACCGAAGCCACCGCGGCCAGCACGGCGATTCTGGCGGGTATTCGCAGTGCCGCGCCAAACGCCGCATTCCGCATCAAAGGCCTGAAACTGGCGCGCGAGCCGCTGCGTTACAGCGGCCGTACCGCCATGCGTGCCGACATCAGCGTGCATGAGCCACGCGCCTCGCAAGACAAGGACAGCGCATTCGCCTTCTCCATGGAAGGCTATTCGGGTTCCGCCGAACCCCGTCAGCAGATTCCGTTCGCCTGGTCGCCAGGCTGGAACTCGCCGCAAGCCTGGAACAAGTTCCAGGACGAAGTCGGCGGTCACCTGCGTGCCGGTGATCCGGGTACACGCCTGATCGAAACCAAGGGTGACGGCCTGCCCTGGTTCGCCACTGCGCCGCAACCGTTCAACCCGGCGCCGGGCACCTGGCAAGTGGTGCCCGTCCATCACCTGTTCGGCAGTGAGGAGAACTCCTCCCGCTCCGCCCCGGTGCAGGAGCGGATTCCACAGCCCTATGTGGCCCTGGCCAAATCCGAAGCGGATCGCCTGGGTGTGAATGACGGCGCCATGCTCAGCCTGAACGTGGCTGGGAAAACACTGCGACTGCCACTGCGTATCAGCGAAGAGCTGAGCGCCGGTCTGGTGGCCTTGCCTGTTGGCTTGGCTGGAATTCCGCCAGCACTCGCCGGCAAATCCGCCGATTCCCTGCAGGAGGCCGCGCAATGATGAGTTGGCTGACTCCAGAAGTGATCGACGTGATTCTGGCCGTGATCCGGGCCATTGTGATTCTGCTCGCGGTTGTGGTCTGTGGCGCGTTGTTGAGCTGGGTCGAACGCCGCCTGCTAGCACTCTGGCAGGATCGCTACGGCCCGAACCGGGTCGGGCCGTTCGGCATGTTTCAGATCGCCGCCGACATGGTCAAGATGTTCTTCAAGGAAGACTGGACGCCACCGTTCGCCGACAAGGTGATCTTCACCCTGGCGCCGGTGGTAGCCATGAGCGCCCTGCTGATCGCCTTCGCGATCATCCCGATCACCCCGACCTGGGGCGTCGCGGACCTGAACATCGGCTTGCTGTTCTTCTTCGCCATGGCCGGTCTGTCGGTGTATGCCGTGCTGTTCGCCGGTTGGTCGAGCAACAACAAGTTCGCCCTGCTCGGCAGCCTGCGGGCCTCGGCGCAAACGGTGTCCTATGAAGTGTTCATGGGCCTGGCGTTGATGGGCATCGTGGCGCAGGTTGGCTCGTTCAACATGCGCGACATCGTCGAGTACCAGAACCAGCACCTGTGGTTCATCATTCCGCAGTTCTTCGGCTTCTGTACCTTCTTCATCGCCGGCGTGGCCGTGACCCACCGTCACCCCTTCGACCAGCCGGAAGCCGAACAGGAATTGGCCGACGGCTACCACATCGAATATGCCGGGATGAAATGGGGCATGTTCTTCGTCGGCGAGTACATCGGCATCGTGCTGATCTCGGCCCTGCTGGTGACCTTGTTCTTCGGCGGCTGGCACGGCCCGTTCGATATCCTGCCGTCGCTGTCATTCGTCTGGTTCGCGCTCAAGACCGGCTTCTTCATCATGCTGTTCATCCTGCTGCGCGCCTCGATTCCGCGCCCGCGCTATGACCAGGTGATGGATTTCAGCTGGAAATTCTGCCTGCCGCTGACCCTGATCAATTTGCTGGTAACCGCTGCGCTGGTGTTGCTCAACACACCAGCCGGCGCGGTTCAGTAAGGAGAATGACCATGCTCAAGTATCTGTTCGACATCGTGCATGGCACCTATACCCAGTTGCGCAGCCTGGTGATGGTGTTTTCCCATGCGTTCCGCAAGCGTGACACCCTGCAATACCCGGAAGAGCCGGTGTACCTGCCGCCGCGTTACCGTGGCCGTATCGTCCTGACCCGCGACCCCGACGGCGAAGAGCGCTGCGTGGCCTGCAACCTCTGCGCCGTGGCCTGCCCGGTAGGCTGCATCTCGTTGCAGAAAGCCG
Organism: Pseudomonas sp. KH_027; assembly: GCF_057838565.1. Taxonomy (NCBI): domain Bacteria; kingdom Pseudomonadati; phylum Pseudomonadota; class Gammaproteobacteria; order Pseudomonadales; family Pseudomonadaceae; genus Pseudomonas; species Pseudomonas sp. KH_027. The sequence goes on along the minus strand of NZ_CM174470.1, from coordinate 2,099,391 downwards.
AAACCGACGACGGCCGCTGGTATCCGGAGTTTTTCCGCATCAACTTCTCGCGCTGCATTTTCTGCGGTCTGTGCGAGGAGGCCTGCCCGACCACGGCGATCCAGCTCACCCCGGACTTCGAGATGGCTGAGTTCAATCGTCAGGAACTGGTGTACGAGAAGGAAGACCTGCTGATTTCCGGCCCAGGTAAAAACCCGGACTACAACTTCTATCGCGTTGCCGGTTTGGCCATCGCCGGTAAGCCGAAAGGCGCCGCGCAGAACGAAGCCCAGCCGATCAACGTCAAGGGGTTGTTGCCATGATGCTTGGGAGCACGAACTACTTTGCCCTCACCCCGGTTTGCCTTGCCTCAGCAGCCCTCTCCCAAAGGGAGAGGGGGCTGTTTGCGCCAGTCTTGAGATATTGATCATGGAATTCGCTTTCTACTTCGCTTCAGGCGTCGCCGTGGTGTCCACCTTGCGGGTGATCACCAATACCAATCCGGTACACGCCCTGCTCTACCTGATCATCTCGCTGATGGCCGTGTCGATGACCTTCTTCGCCCTCGGCGCGCCGTTCGCCGGTGCGCTGGAGATCATCGTCTACGCTGGCGCGATCATGGTGCTGTTCGTCTTCGTGGTGATGATGCTCAACCTCGGCCCAGCCGCCTCCGAACAGGAACGCGCCTGGCTCAAGCCCGGGATCTGGGGCGGCCCCGCGCTGCTCTCGGTGCTGCTGCTGGCTGAACTGCTGTATGTGCTGTTCGCCAACCCCAGCGCGGGTGCGATCGGCCAGACGACCGTGGACGCCAAAGCGGTGGGTATCAGCCTGTTCGGCCCCTACCTGCTGGTCGTCGAACTCGCCTCCATGCTGCTGCTGGCCGCCGTGGTCGCGGCTTTCCACCTCGGCCGTCACGAGGCGAAGGAACAATAGTGATGAACTCGATGATGAACTCAATTCCCCTGGAGCATGGCCTGGCCGTTGCCGGGGTGCTGTTCTGCCTCGGCCTGGTCGGCCTGATGGTGCGCCGCAACATCCTCTTCGTGCTGATGAGCCTGGAGATCATGATGAACGCCGCCGGTTTGGCCTTTATCGTCGCTGGCAGCCGCTGGGCCCAGCCTGACGGTCAGGTCATGTTCATTCTGGTGCTGAGCTTGGCTGCGGCCGAGGCCAGCATCGGCCTGGCCGTGCTGATGCAGCTGTATCGCCGCTTCCACACCCTCGATATCGACGCTGCCAGCGAGATGCGCGGATGAACCTTCTATTCCTGACGTGCCTATTCCCCCTGATCGGCTTCCTGCTGCTGGCGTTCTCGCGCGGCAGATGGTCGGAAAACTTCTCGGCGCTGATCGGCGTGGGCTCGGTCGGGCTCTCCGCCCTGACCACCGCCTGGATCATCTGGCAGTTCAATGTCGCCCCGCCGCAAGGTGGCGTCTACAGTCAGCTGCTCTGGCAGTGGATGGCAGTGGATGGCTTCGCGCCGAACTTCACCCTGTACCTGGACGGGCTGTCGCTGACCATGCTCGGCGTGGTCACCGGCGTCGGCTTCCTGATCCACCTGTTCGCCTCCTGGTACATGCGCGGCGAAGCCGGCTACTCGCGCTTCTTTGCCTACACCAACCTGTTCATCGCCAGCATGCTGTTCCTGGTGCTGGGCGATAACCTGCTGTTCCTGTACTTCGGCTGGGAAGGCGTGGGCCTGTGCAGCTACCTGCTGATCGGTTTCTACTACAGCAACCGCAACAACGGTAACGCCGCGCTCAAGGCCTTTATCGTCACCCGCGTCGGCGACGTGTTCATGGCCATCGGCCTGTTCATTCTGTTCGTTCAGCTCGGCACCCTGAATATTCAGGAACTGCTGGTCCTGGCCCCGCAGAAGTTCGTGGCCGGCGATACCTGGATGGTGCTGGCGACGCTGATGCTGCTCGGTGGCGCGGTCGGTAAATCCGCCCAACTGCCGCTGCAGACCTGGCTCGCCGATGCGATGGCCGGCCCTACCCCGGTTTCGGCCCTGATCCACGCGGCGACCATGGTCACCGCGGGCGTCTACCTGATCGCCCGCACCCACGGCCTGTTCGCCCTGGCGCCGGACATCCTGCACCTGGTCGGCATCGTCGGTGGCGTGACCCTGGTCCTGGCCGGCTTCGCTGCCCTGGTACAGACCGACATCAAGCGCATCCTCGCCTACTCGACCATGAGCCAGATCGGCTACATGTTCCTGGCCCTGGGCGTCGGCGCCTGGGAAGGCGCGATCTTCCACCTGATGACCCACGCCTTCTTCAAGGCCCTGCTGTTCCTTGCCTCCGGTGCGGTGATCGTCGCCTGCCACCACGAGCAGAACATCTTCAAGATGGGCGGCCTGTGGAAGAAACTGCCACTGGCCTACACCAGCTTCATCGTCGGTGGTGCCGCCCTGGCGGCCCTGCCGCTGCTGACCGCCGGCTTCTACTCCAAGGACGAGATCCTCTGGGAAGCCTTCGCCAGCGGCCACAACGGCCTGCTGTACGCCGGCCTGCTCGGCGCCTTTATGACCTCGCTGTATACCTTCCGCCTGATCTTCATCACCTTCCACGGTGAAGCCAAGACCGAAGCGCACGCAGGCCACGGCATTACCCACTGGCTGCCGCTGGGCGTGCTGATCGTGCTGTCGACCTTCATCGGCGCCTGGATTCATCCACCGCTGGCCGGCGTGTTGCCGCAGAGCGTCGGCCATGCCGGTGGCGAAGCCAAGCACAGCCTGGAAATCGCCTCGGGCGCTATCGCCCTGGCCGGTATCCTGCTCGCCGCGTTGCTGTTCCTCGGCAAGCGGCGCTTCGCCAGCGCCATCGCCAACAGCGCAGCGGGGCGCGTCCTCTCGGCCTGGTGGTTCGCCGCCTGGGGTTTCGATTGGCTGTACGACAAATTGTTCGTCAAACCCTATCTGTTGCTGACCCAGTTACTCGCACAGGACCCCGTCGACCGCAGCATTGGCTTGATTCCGCGCCTGACGCGGGGCGGGCACAAGCTGATGAGTCGCACCGAAACCGGCAACCTGCGCTGGTACGCGGCCTCCATCGCCGGTGGTGCTGTACTGGTGCTGGGCGCCGTACTGCTGGTCACTGTCTGAAATGAATTTGCGCATCTGCGAAAGGAATTGAGCCCGTCATGATTCTGCCTTGGCTAATCCTGATCCCCTTTATCGGCGGCCTGTTGTGCTGGCAAGCGGAGCGCTTCGGCGCCACCGCACCACGCTGGATCGCCATGTTGACCATGCTTGTGCTGATGGGTCTGGGCCTCTGGCTCTGGTTCACCGGCGACTACAGCCTGGCCCCCGCCCCTGGCGCCGACCCGACCTGGACGCTTGAGTTCAAGCACGTCTGGATCGAACGCTTCGGCATCAACCTGCACTTGGCGCTGGACGGCCTGTCGCTGCTGATGATCCTGCTCACCGGCCTGCTCGGTGTGCTCTCGGTGCTCTGCTCCTGGAACGAAATCCAGCAGCACGTCGGTTTCTTCCACCTCAACCTGATGTGGATTCTCGGCGGCGTGGTCGGCGTGTTCCTGGCGCTCGATCTGTTCCTGTTCTTTTTCTTCTGGGAAATGATGCTGGTGCCGATGTACTTCCTCATCGCGCTCTGGGGTCACAGTGCAACGGACGGCAAGAAGTCGCGGATCTACGCGGCGACCAAGTTCTTCATCTACACCCAGGCCAGCGGCCTGATCATGTTGGTGGCGATTCTTGGCCTGGTCTTCGTCAATTACAGCCAGAGCGGCGTAATCACCTTCGATTACACCCTGTTGCTCAAGGCCGAACTGCCGCCGACCACTGAATACATCCTGATGCTCGGCTTCTTCATCGCCTTCGCCGTCAAGCTACCGGTGGTGCCCTTCCACTCTTGGCTGCCGGATGCCCACGCCCAGGCACCGACCGCGGGCTCCGTCGACCTCGCCGGTATCCTGCTGAAAACCGCGGCCTACGGCATGCTGCGTTTCGCCGTACCGTTGTTCCCGAATGCCTCGGCCGAATTCGCGCCGATCGCCATGAGCCTGGGCCTGATCGGGGTTTTCTACGGTGCCATCCTGGCCTTCGCGCAGACCGACATCAAACGCCTGGTGGCCTACTCCAGCGTCTCACACATGGGCTTCGTGCTGATCGGCATCTATTCCGGCACCCAACTGGCGCTGCAAGGCGTGGTGCTGCAGATGCTCGCCCACGGCCTGTCCGCGGCGGCCCTGTTCATCCTCTGCGGCCAGCTCTACGAGCGCATGCACACTCGCGACACCCGTGAGATGGGCGGCCTCTGGTCACGCATCGCCTACCTGCCGGCGATCAGCCTGTTCTTCGCCGCCGCTTCGCTGGGGCTGCCGGGTACCGGTAACTTCGTTGGCGAGTTCCTGATCCTGCTCGGCAGCTTCAAAAACGTACCGTGGGTCACCGTCATCGCCACTTCTGGCCTGGTGCTGGCATCGGTCTACTCGCTGATCATGATTCACCGCGCCTACTTCGGCCCGAGCAAGTCCGAAGCGATCTTGCGTGGCCTGAATGCCCGCGAAATGCTCATGGTGCTCAGCCTGGCCGTGTTGCTGATCCTGCTCGGGGTTTACCCGCAGCCGGTGCTCGATACTTCAGCCGCCACCATGAGTGGTGTTCAGCAGTGGCTCGGCGCCGCTTCCACTCAACTCGCATCGGGCCGGTAGCCTGTAATGGAAAGCCGCGTTATGGAATTTACCACTCAACACCTAATCGCCCTGCTGCCGCTCCTGGTCGTCAGCGCCACCATCATCGTGGTGATGCTGGCGATTGCCTGGCGCCGTGACCATTCGCAGACCTTCGTGCTCTCGGTGGTCGGTCTGAATCTGGGATTGCTGGCGATCATCCCGACCCTCAAGGTCGCTCCCCTGGCCGTCACCGACCTGCTGCTGGTGGACAACTTCGCCTGCTTCTACATCGCGGTGATCCTGGTCGCCACTTTGGCCTGCGTAACCCTGGCCCATGCCTACATGGGCGATGACAAGGTCGGCTACCCGGGCAACCGCGAAGAGCTCTACCTGCTGATTCTGCTGGCGGCTGCGGGCGGCATAGTGCTGGTCTGCGCGCAACACCTGGCGGGCTTGTTCATCGGCCTGGAGCTGCTCTCGGTGCCGGTCTACGGCATGGTGGCCTACGCGTTCTTCAACAAGCGCTCGCTGGAAGCCGGCATCAAGTACATGGTGCTCTCGGCCGCCGGTTCGGCCTTCCTGCTGTTCGGCATGGCGCTGCTGTACGCCGATGCCGGCACCTTGAGCTTCGCCGGGATCGGCGCCAAGTTGGCGACCACCGGCTTGCAGAGCGCCATCGCACAGATCGGCCTGGGCATGATGCTGGTCGGCTTGGCCTTCAAACTCTCGCTGGTGCCTTTCCACCTGTGGACGCCGGACGTCTACGAAGGCGCACCGGCACCGGTCGCAGCCTTCCTCGCCACTGCCAGCAAGGTGGCGGTATTTGCGGTGCTGCTGCGCTTGTTCCAGTTGTCGCCGGCAGCCAACGGCGGCCTGATGAACGATGCGCTGACGGTGATCGCCATCGCCTCGATCCTGATCGGCAACCTGTTGGCCCTGACCCAGAACAACCTCAAGCGACTGCTCGGCTTTTCTTCCATCGCCCACTTCGGTTACCTGCTGATCGCCCTGATCGCCAGCAAGGGACTGGCCGTCGAGGCCATCGGCGTTTATCTGGTGACCTACGTGCTGACCAGCCTCGGCGCCTTCGGCGTGATCACGCTGATGTCCACACCCTACAACGGCCGCGATTGCGATGCCCTGTACGAGTACCGTGGGCTGTTCTGGCGGCGCCCGTACCTGACCGCGGTGCTGACGGTGATGATGCTGTCGCTGGCCGGTATCCCGCTGACCGCCGGCTTTATCGGCAAGTTCTACGTGATCGCCGTCGGCGTGCAATCGCAACAGTGGTGGCTGCTCGGCTCCCTGGTAATCGGCAGTGCCATCGGCGTGTTCTACTACCTGCGGGTGATGGTCACGCTGTTCCTGATCGAGCCGAACCTGCACCGCCACGATGCGCCCTTCAACTGGGGCCAGCGTACCGGCGGCATCATGCTCCTGGCTATCGCGCTGCTGGCGTTCGTCCTCGGCGTCTACCCGCAGCCGCTGCTGGACCTGATGCAGCACACTGGCCTGGCGCTGACGCAGTGAGCTAGACCCAGAACCGAAAAACCCGGCCAATGCCGGGTTTTTTATGTCAGCTGTTTAGCCTCGGCTATTGCAGGAACGATCAGCGGGCTGGATTTAAACGCGCTGATAGCGCTGCCGTGCGCAACACAAGGTCGTGGACAGCGCCATGAAGACCGCGGCGAGGCGCTTGGTTGCGCCTCGCAGGACTGGGGTCAGATGCGAAACTGCCGCACCAGCGCACCCAGGCCCTTGCCCAGGTCTGCCAGACTGCGGGCAGTCTGGGCGCTCTGCTGGGCCTCGTCGGCAACGCTGTCCACCGCACCGGCGATCTGATGCACGCTGCGGTTGATCTCCTCGGCAACCGCGGTTTGCTCTTCCGCAGCGCTGGCGATCTGCGCGTTCATCGCGTTGATGGTGGCGATCAGCTCGGCAATGGCATCCAGCGAAGAGCCGGCCTGGTTGGCCTGTTCGCTGGTGACATCGCCGGCCTCGCTGGAACGGCGCATCGAGGTCACCGCGTCCTGGGTACCCTTTTGCAGACGGTCGATCATGCCCTGGATTTCCTGGGTGCTCTGCTGGGTACGGCTGGCCAGCGCACGCACCTCGTCGGCCACCACGGCAAAGCCACGACCGGCTTCCCCGGCACGTGCCGCCTCGATGGCCGCGTTCAGCGCCAGCAGGTTGGTCTGCTCGGCGATCGAGCGGATCACGCCCAGCACACTGACGATGGATTGCACGTCCTGCTGCAGGCTGTCGAGGGACAGGCCGCTGCTGCGGATATCCTCGACCAGCGCATGGATACGGGTGATGCTGCCGTCCACGACCTTCTTCGCGGCCTGGCCTTCATGGTCGGTCTGCTGGGCCGCTTCGGCAGCGCCCTGGGCACTCTTCGCGACCTGGTGAGCGGCTGCGGACATCTCGTTGATCGCCGTCGCCACCTGGTCAGTTTCATGCCGTTGGCGTTCCATGGCCTGTTCGGAGCGCTGGGTTTGCGAAGACACCTCGTTTACCAGAGTGGTCAGTTGGCCGGTCATATCGACAATCTGCCGCACCAGACCGTGGATCTTCTCGACGAAACGGTTGAAGGAGCCAGCCAGCTCGCCCAGTTCGTCATGGCTGTCTACCGGCAGGCGGCGGGTCAGGTCACCCTCACCGGCGGCGATGTCGTCGAGGTTGGCCTTGATCTGTTGCAGCGGCCGCAGGAAGGCGTTGCTCAGGGCCAGACCGGCGATACCGAACACCACCAGCAACACCACGGCGATGATCAGGATGCTGGTCAATAGGGTGCTGATGCGCGCATCGATGGCCTGCTGCACCTCGGCGACTTGCGCCTCGACACCATCCAGATTGACCGCCGTGCCCAACGCCATGTCCCATTTCGGCAGGTAGTAGCTGTAGGCGAGCTTGGGAACTATCACACTCTCGTTGCCCGGCAGCGGCGAACTGTACTGAACATAGTTGCTGCCATTCTTGGCCACGTTGACCAATTCGCGATTGACGTAGACGCCTTTGGGGTCCTTGCGGTCGGTGAGGCTCTTGCCGACATCCACCGGGCTGTCGCCCCGGAACAGACGCACCACATTGGAGTCATGGCCGAAGAAGTAGCCGTCCTTGCTGTACTTGATCTTCGACAGAATCGCGATCGCCTGGGTACGGCTGGCCTCATCGCCGGGCGCGGCCGCGTCATACAGGCTTTGCACCGAACCAAGGGCGATCTGCATATAGTTCTGCAGTTCCAGGCGGCTTTCCTGAATCAGCCGCGCACGAGTTTCATTGACCTCCTCTTCGGCGAGGTTGAGCAGGACCTTGGCCGCAGCACCGCTCAATACCACGGCAAACAGCAGCACTGGCACCAGTGCCAGCAGCAGTACTTTCGACTTCAGACGCATCATCCTTACCTCGTGTGACGGTCAATAAAAACAGGGGGTGCCCTAGTATCGGCAACCCCAGAGTTAGCTTAAGGAGCCTGTGACGCACCTGGCCGACCCCAGGTAACGAAAATCACAGAACGGCGCAACGCAGCGCGAAGCATCGACACGCGCCACTGAACCGCTGTTAGCACAGCGGCCCGGGCTTGGCTGCCCTGTAGATAAATGGCCGGCCCTCGGCATTCAGAGCCGGAGAAAAATACTCCGTGCGAAATTTCGAGCAGACTGTGCATAATTCTTGCCTGCAAACCTGTTGCGCCACTAGAACCCAGGTAGCGCCCTGTCTTTGCGCCAGTTCGAGTCAAGAAAAACTCGACTGCGCCGATATGGGCCCTGCAGTCCGACGAACAACAAGGAACGCCGCATGTTTCTCAACCGCCTCTCCATCCAATGGAAAATCACCTTGCTCGCTGGCCTGTGTTTACTCGCCATCGTGACCTTGCTGGTGGGCGCGTCGCTCTACCAATCCAAACGCAGTGCCGAATTGGTCAAGGTGTCCAGCTCGCGCATGCTCGAAGAGTCGGCGCAGCTGCGCATGGCCGCTCGCGGCGAGTCCCAGGCCTTGCGCATCCAGCGCTACTTCATGGACTCCTACCAGTACGGCAAGGGGTTTTCCCGCCAGGTGCTGTTCCTCAAGGATCAGGCCGAGAAACGCTTCCTGGATGCCTTCGACATGCGCGAAGACATGACCCGGCAAGTTCGCAGCGCACTGGAGGCCAACCCCGACTTGCTCGGCCTCTATGTGGTGTTCGAAACCAATGCCCTGGACGGCAAGGACGAACTGTTCGCCAATCAGGCCGAGCTGGGCAGCAACGATAAAGGCCGCTTCTCGCTGTACTGGTCGCAGAGCACGCCCGGCAAGCTGGAATCCGAATCGATGGATGAGCAGCAACTCAACGACACCACGCCAGGTCCCAGCGGTAGCCCCTATAACGCCTGGTACACCTGCCCGCGCGATACGCAGCGGGCTTGCGTGCTCGACCCCTACATGGATGACGTCAACGGCCAGCAGATCCTGATGACCAGCATCGCCTTTCCGCTGGAAATGAATGGCAAGGTGATCGGCGTTCTGGGCGTCGACATCAGCCTGGCGAGCCTGCAGCAGATCAGCAGCAAGGCCAATCAAGAACTCTTCGACGGCCAGGGGCATGTCAGCATCATCAGCCCGGCCGGGCTGCTCGCCGGCCATAGCCGCGATAGCGCCCTGCTCGGTCAACCGCTGACGGCCGGTTACCCGGAGCAAGGTGCAGAACTCACCCGCCTGATCGGCACCGGCCAGGCCCAGGTGCTGCACCAGAGCGACATGTTGCGGGTGTTGCAACCCCTGCTACCGATTCCCGAATCCAAACCCTGGGGCGTTCTGCTCGAAGTGCCACAAGACGTCTTGGTCGGCCCGGCGCGGCAACTGGAGGCTGAACTCGATAGCCGTCGCACCGCGGACAGCTCCGTCGCCCTGGCCATCGGCCTGCTGGCGGTGATCGCCGGCCTGTTGCTGATGGGTTTGACCGCCCGTGGCGTGACCCGACCGATTCTCGGGGTGGCCGCCATGCTGAAAGGTATCGCCACCGGCGAAGGCGACCTAACCCGGCGCCTGGAATACGCCAAGCAGGATGAACTGGGTGAGCTGGCGGGCTGGTTCAACCGCTTCCTGGACAAGCTGCAACCGATCATTGCCGACGTCAAACGCTCGGTTCAAGACGCCCGCGACACCGCCGACCAGTCCGCCGCGATAGCCAGCCAGACCAGCGCCGGCATGCAGCAGCAGTACCGCGAAGTCGACCAGGTGGCCACGGCGTTCCAGGAAATGAGCGCCACCGCGCAGGACGTCGCGCACAATGCCGCCCAAGCCGCCGGGGCCGCCCGCAGCGCCGACGAGGCCAGCCGCGAAGGCCTGGGCGTGATCGACAAGACCACCGCGGCCATCGAACTGCTGGCCAGCGAAATGAGCGTGGCCATGCAGGAGGTCGAAGGCCTGTCCAGCAGCAGCCAGCAGATCGGTTCGGTGCTCGAAGTGATTCGCTCGATCGCCGAGCAAACCAACCTGCTGGCCCTCAACGCCGCTATCGAAGCCGCTCGTGCCGGCGAAGCCGGGCGTGGTTTTGCCGTGGTGGCCGATGAAGTGCGCAACCTGGCCAAGCGTACCCAGGATTCGGTCGAGGAAATTCGCCAGGTCATCGAAGGCCTGCAAAGTGGCACGCGCGAAGTGGTCAGCACCATGGGCAGCAGCCACCGCCAGGCGCAAAGCAGCGTGGCCCAGGTCGAGCTGGCCGTTACCGCGTTGCGACGGATCAGCGATGCCGTCGGCGTGATCACCGACATGAACCTGCAAATCGCCAGTGCTGCCGAAGAGCAGAGTTCGGTCGCCGAGGAGATCAACCGTAACGTGGCTTCGATCCGCGACGTGACCGAATCGATTGCCGTGCAGGCCGATGAGTCGGCGCAGGTCAGCCAGTCGCTGAATCGCCTGGCCAACCATCAGCAGAGTTTGATGGATCAGTTTCGCGTCTGATCTGGCGCCATCCGAGCGCCGGACTGGCGCCTCTCCCCTTGCCGCGCAGGCTGACCATCGTTAGCCTGCGCGCACCTGTCTTTTGACCTCGACGCGGAACCTCCAATGCTCAACTTCGCCATAGTCGCCGGCTCCAGCCGTAACAACAGCCAGTCCGGCAAGGTCGCACGCTTCCTCCAGCAGCGCCTGATTCAACTGGAACAGACCACGCCTGACAGCAGCAGCGTGATCGACCTCGGTCAGGCCCCCTTGCCGCTGTGGCCCAGTGACGACAGCGGTCCCTGGAGCCAGTACGCACAACAACTGAAAGCCGCCGACGCGGTGATCATCATCGCCCCCGAGTGGAACGGCATGGCCTGCCCGGCGATCAAGAACTTCTTCATCTACGCCAGCAAAGCCGAACTGGCACACAAACCGGGTCTGCTGGTCGGGGTTTCCGCTGCCGTCGGCGGGGCTTACCCGATCAGCGAGCTGCGCGCCTCCAGCTATAAGAATTGCCGCCTCTGCTACATCCCCGAACACCTGATCGTGCGGCATGTCGAGCAGGTCCTGAACGACGCGCAAGCCACCAGCCCAGACGAACAGCGCCTGCGTGCGCGGATCGATTACGAATTGGACATTCTGGTGAAGTACGGCGTGGCGCTGAAACCCGTGCGTGAAACCATCGACATGGCCAACCCGGCATTCGCCAACGGCATGTAAGCGCTGCAGACGTAGATTGGCGCTGCGCTTGCCAGGCCAAACAATGACTCGCCTCGCGCCCGGCCTTGCAAGCCGATTGTTGGGCTTCACTGCGTTCAGCGCCAAGCTACTCCGAGACGCTTTCCTGGCTGCGAGTCAGCCGGGACGGTAGTTCGATACTGACGCGCAAACCACCCAATGGGCTGTCCAGCAGTTGCAGGCACCCGCTCCAGGCCTCAACGATGTCGCGCACGATGCCCAGGCCCAAGCCATGCCCGGCGACCTGCTCATCCAGGCGCGCACCACGGCCCAATACCCCGTCTCGCTTGTCCGTATCGATACCGGGGCCATCGTCATCGATCAAAAGGCGAAAGCCTGAGGGTTCGGCCGTGATATTCAGGCTCACCTCGGAGTCGGCCCACTTGCAGGCGTTGTCCAGCAGGTTACCGAGCAACTCCAGCAGATCCTCGCGATCCCAGGGCAGCCGCAGGCCGGGGGCCGCCTTCCAACCCAGCTCGAGGCCGCGGTCATGAATCATCGCCAGCGTGGCGAACAGCCCCGGCAGCTCTTTGGCGCAATCGAACTGCGCACCCGGCAGGGCTTCGCCCGCCAGCCGCGCGCGACTCAACTCGCGGCCCAGGCGTTGCTCGATCTGCGCCAACTGCTCGCGTAAGGTCGCCTGCAATTCGGGGCAGGCATTCAACTCCACACGGGAAGCCAAGCTGCGCATGACCGCCAGCGGAGTCTTCAATGCGTGGCCAAGGTTACCGAGGGCATTGCGCGAGCGCGTCAGGGTGTCCTCGGTATGCGCCAGCAGGTGGTTGATCTGCGCCACCAGCGGTTCAAGTTCCTGCGGCACCTGGCTGTCCAATTGACCACGCTGCCCGCGTTGCAGCTGGGCGATCTGCTGGCGCGCCTGTTCCAGCGGGCGCAAGGCGTTGCGTACGGTCAGCCGTTGCAACAGCAGGATCAGCAGCAAGGCGCCCAGGCCCAAGGCCAGGCCGAGGTATTGCACGCGACGAAAGCTCGCCAGCACCGGGCTGTAATCCTCGGCCACGCTGATCGACAGCTGCTGACCGAGGCGGCGGTAATCCGCGCGGTACACCAGCAACAACTGGCCACGTGGGCCAGCGTCAAGATCAGCCTGCAAGCCGGGCGCGGCCGCACGGGTCAGTTCCTGATCCCACAACGAACGGGAGCGCCATGTTTCATTGGCAAAATCGATGCGGAAATAGCGCCCGGAAAACGGTCGTTGATAGCTCGGCGCCAAACGTTGCTCATCCAACTGGACACCTTGCGGACCACGCACCAGGGCGATCAGCAGGCTCTCGGCCTCGCTCCGCAAGCCCGCCTCGAGGTAGCGCCGTAGGCCCAGATCGAACAACCACAAGCTGGTTTGCGCCAACACCAAGCCAACCACCAGCAAGACGCTGATCAAGCCCAAGCTCAAGCGCCGCTGGATCGACCTCATCTGGCTTGCCCGGTGAAGCGGTAACCCTGGCCGCGACGCGTCTCGATCACCTCGCGGCCGAGCTTGCGCCGCAGATGATTGACATGCACCTCCAGCACATTGGAGTCACGCTCGGTTTCACCGTCATAAAGGTGCTCGGCCAAGTGGCTCTTGGACAGGATCTGCTGCGGATGCAGCATGAAATAACGCAGTAGCCGGAACTCCGCGGCGGTCAGCTCAATCTGTGCGCCATCGCGGCTGACACACTGGCGTCCCTCGTCCAGTTGCAAGCCGGCGGCTTCCAGATGCTGCTGATTGGCCAAGCCGTGGGACCGGCGCAGCAGCGCCTGAATGCGCAGCTGCAGCTCCTCGGGATGGAACGGCTTGGTCAGGTAATCGTCGGCGCCGGCCTTGAGCCCCTCGATGCGCTCGGCCCAGGAGCCACGCGCGGTAAGAATCAGCACCGGCGTGGCCAAGCCGGCGGCGCGCCACTCGTGCAGTACATCCAAACCAGGCTTGCCGGGCAGCCCGAGGTCGAGAATGATCAGGTCATAGGGTTCGCTGCTACCCTGATAGACCGCGTCGCGACCATCCGCCAGCCAATCCACGGCGTAGCCCTGACGACCGAGGCCGGCGAGCAACTCGTCGGCCAGCGGCACATGGTCTTCCACTAACAACAGGCGCATCAGTCGTCTTCCTCGTCCTTCAGGACTCGCCCATCGCGGGCATCCAACTCCAACTCGCGAACCACACCATCGGCTGTCAGCAGCTCGACTTCATAGACGAACACGTCATCTTCCTCTTCCAGCTCCGCCTCCAACAACGTCGCCCCGGGGTAACGCCCCAGGGCTGGCCGCATCAACTGTTCGAGCGGCTGGATCACGCCCTCCTGGCGCAAGCGCAGGGCCTCGTCCTGGTCCAGATCCCGGGCTTGAGCCTTGAAGCTCAGGGCCAGGACAGCCAGGATCAGGACGATGATGCCGCTATAACGAGCGATCCACTTCATTATTTATCTTGATGATCTTTGAGGACCTGGCCGTTGGTTGCATCCAGTTCGATATCCCACTGCACACCTTGGGCGTCGCGCAACTCCACTTGGTACACGTAGCGGCCGTACTCCTGTTCCAGCTCGGTTTCTTCGACCGTGGAACCCGGGTGCTTGGCGATCGCTGTCGCATTGAGCTTTTCAAAGGACTGGATAGTGCCGGCATCACGCAGCTTCAACGCCTCGTCCGGGCCCAGGTCGCGGGCTTGGGCGATCCCGGCAACAGTGGCCAGAGCGGCAATAGCGAACAGCGCGGTGAATTTTTTCATGCTGATTTTCCTTGAGAAGTTGTTTGCTTTCGACAGGGCCCAAGATACCTGGCCCGGCTTAACTCAAGCTGAATTCACCTGAAGCCTGGTCCGCGCGGGCAGCCACCACGCAGGGCGCATCATTCATAGTGTGAAGTCGCTTGGCCTGGTCGCGCGGGCCTCTATAATCGCTGCCTTGCGTGATGGAGGCCAGCATGAGCGCTATTCAAATCAAGTTTCCCGCCCTGACCCTGAAAGCCGGCCCGCTGGCCTTGGCGCGTATTCGCGACAGTGGTTTGCACCCGGCTGACGTGGGTATTGTGCCGGGTGCGGCCGGCGGCCCGAAAGCGCTGGGCATTCAGGGCCTGGACCTGGCGCTGTTCGGCGACTGGTTGCCACGGGCAGCGCGCGAGCGCGCCCTGATCGGCGCCTCGATCGGTTCCTGGCGCTTCGCCAGCGCCTGCCTGCCGAACGCCGCGCAGGGCATCCGCCGCCTCGGCGAGTTGTACACCGCCCAGCGCTTCGCCAAGGGCGTGAGCATGGCCGAGGTATCGATCAGTTGCAGCCGCATGCTCGCCGAACTGCTCGACGGCCAGGACGCGCATATCCTCAGCAACCCGCACTACCGCCTGAATGTGATGGTGGTAAAAAGCCTCGGCCTGCTCGCCCATGACCGCCGCAGCACGCTCGGATTGGGGCTGTCCTCGGTGATCGGCAACAATCTGCTGGGCCGCCCGCGCCTGAGCAAGCACTTCGAACGGGTGATTCTGCACGATGCGCGGCTGGCTCCACCGCTGAGCGCCCTCAACGACTTTCCCTCGCGCTACCTGCACCTGAACATCAGTAACCTGCGCCACGCCTTGCTGGCTTCCGGCTCGATCCCGATGGTGATGGAAGGCGTGCGCGATATCCCCGGCGCGGGCAGCGGCACTTATCGCGACGGCGGCCTGCTCGACTATCACCTCGACCTGCCCTACAGCGGCAATGACGTGGTGCTCTATCCGCACTTCACCGACAAGGTCATCCCCGGCTGGTTCGACAAGGGCCTGCCCTGGCGCCGCGCCGATACCACGCGCCTGCAGAACGTGCTGCTACTGGCCCCCTCCCGTGAATACCTGGCTCGTCTGCCCCACGGCAAATTGCCCGACCGTAAGGACTTCAGCCGCTACCTGGGCGACGATAGCGGCCGTGAACGCTACTGGCGCACGGCCATGGATGAAAGCCGTCGGCTTGGCGATGAATTCCTCGAACTGGTGGATAACGGTCGCCTCGGCGCGCAGCTGCAAGCACTTTGATCGACGCGTTGCCTCCAGCCGATTGAAGCGCCGCCCCATGCGCGTTAGGCTGCCGCCTGCGCAACCAGGGAAAGGTTCATGAAGCTTGCAGTAGCGGTTATCCACGGCATCGGCACACAGGCCGATTTGCGCGATGCGCAAGGCCAGCACGCCTTCGCCCAGCAGCTGATCGGCAGCCTGCGCCGGCAACTCGGCGCCGAGGCGGAGCAGGTCGCGTTCCAAAGCCTGTACTGGGCCAGCGTGCTGGATAAGCGCGAACGGGCCTACCTCGACAAGCTCCGCAGCGAGCCGGTCACCTGGCGCTGGCTACGACAGGCCGTCACCCTGTTCCTCGGCGATGCCAGCGGTTACCGCAAGGTCAACCAGGCGTATGACACCACCTATGAGGAAGTGCATCAGTGCCTGCGCCATGGCTTGAACACCCTGCGGGCCAAGGTGGGCCCGAGCACGCCATTGGTGGTCCTCGCCCACTCCCTGGGCGGGCATATATTCTCCAACTTCGTCTGGGATCAGCAACAGATCAACGCCACGCCAAGCTGCCCGCGTGACCCATTCATGGCGCTGGAGACCCTCGCTGGCCTGATCACTTTCGGCTGCAACATTCCGCTATTCACCTTTGCCTACGACCCGGTCATGCCGATCCGTTTTCCCGGTCATTGCCTGACCGAATCGGTGCGCGAACAGGCGCGCTGGCTGAACCTCTATGCCCCGGCCGACCCGCTCGGCTATCCGCTGCGGCCGCTGCCGAGCTATGCCGCCGTGGTGGCAGAAGACCGCGCCATGCCGGTCGGTCCCTGGTACAAACGACACACACCCTTGAGCCATCTGGAGTATTGGGACGATGCCCGGTTTCACACCTATGTGGCGACTTATCTGCGTCAGTTGCTGCCTGCTTGCGTTGAGTGAAAGCAGCTACGCCGCCTTGAATGCACAGGCACAACAGGAGGTGACTGGCCTGCTTGCCTTTGTCGAACAGAGCGGCTGCAGTTTTATTCACAACGGCAGCGAATACACCTCGCAAGAGGCACGCGCCCATTTGCAGCAGACACTGGAGTATCTGGAAAACAAAGGCCTGGTCGATTCCGCGTGCATGACTGCCTCGGCTGCCCACTCTATCTCGACGAACGCCCCTGGGGCGTATTGACCCTCGATGCGCTCGACCCCGAACGCTTCGGCCCTGCCGACCTGGACACCCTCGAGGCCTTCGCCAGCCTCGCCGCCGCCACCGTCAAGGCAAGCGAACGCATACACAGCCTGACCCACCGCGCCGAAGACCAGCACCAGTTGGCCGAAGTCTATAAACAGGCTGCCGGGCAGGCGGGGGGGTTCTGATCGAGAGCATCAAGTCAATGTCCGGGTGCTCGCCGCTACCAACCGTGACCTCGCGGAGGAAGTTCGGGCGGGGCGCTTTCGCGCTGATCTTTATCACCGCCTCAGCGCTTATCCGCTTCGCGTCCCGCCGCTGCACGAACGTGGGCGCGACGTGACGGCTATTTCCTCGAAGAGAACCGCCCACGGCTGGGGCTACACAGCCTGCGCCTGACGCCAGATGCCCAGGCCGCACTCGTCGGCTATCAATGGTCAGGGAATGTACGCGAGCTGGAGCACTTGATCGGCTGCGCCTCCCTCAAGGCTTTGGCCGCGTGCCGCGAACGTCCGCGCATCCTCAGCCTTCATGCCATCGACCTGGAGCTGCCACAGGACCATCCAGCCAACGCTGCAGTCATGTGCGAACAGCAACAGAAGCCACTTCAACTCGAAGCTGGCGACCTGCGCCAGGCGCTGGATAATTTTCAGCGCCTATTGATCAGCGATTGCCGATCCCGCCACCAAGGCAGTTGGGCCGCCGCAGCCCGCGAACTGGGGCTCGATCGAGCGAATCTGAACCGGCTCGCCAGGCGTTTGGCGCTCAAGTAACGCACAAGGCAGAGCCAACCAACACATACCGCAAACTTGATTACTGACCCCAAGGGCAGCTTTGCAGCAGGTAAAGCCCTGGTAGAACTGTTAAACTGGCAACCTATTTTGATCGCATCCGCGGTCGTATCTTTTCAGAGCGCAACACCGTGGAACTGTTTAAAGAATTCATATTTGAAGCGGCTCATCGCCTCCCCCATGTGCCGGAAGGCCATAAATGTGGCCGCCTTCACGGCCATTCGTTTCGTGTAGCCATCTACATCGAAGGTGAAGTCGATCCCTATACCGGCTGGATTCGCGACTTCTCCGAAATCAAAGCCATCTTCAAGCCGCTCTACGAGCAACTTGACCATAACTACCTGAACGAGATCCCCGGCCTGGAAAACCCCACCAGCGAAGTGCTCTCCAAGTGGATCTGGCAACAGCTCAAACCCCTGCTGCCAGAACTCTCACGCGTGCGCATCCACGAGACCTGTACCAGCGGCTGCGAATACCGCGGCGACTGATCTACCATTGAGACGCAAAAGCCACCGAACGGTGGCTTTTTATTGCCTGCTATTTGGGGCGGACTTGCGACTTAAACACCGCCCTTCCGTACACGACTTTTTTCCGGCGCAAAGACAAACCCCCCACCCGCTTGCGCGGATGGGGGGTTTGGAATTTAAGCTTGACGATGACCTACTCTCACATGGGGAGACCCCACACTACCATCGGCGATGCGTCGTTTCACTACTGAGTTCGGGATGGGATCAGGTGGTTCCAACGCTCTATGGTCGTCAAGCAATTCGGGTGGAGTGTCGCTTTCGCGCTACTCCAAATTGGGTCTGTGATAGATCGTATTTCGCGAGTTCGACGAACTTTCGGTATCGTCTTCACACTCATCAATTTGCCTAAGCAAATTGCTTGGGTGTTATATGGTCAAGCCTCACGGGCAATTAGTATGGGTTAGCTCAACGCCTCACAGCGCTTACACACCCCACCTATCAACGTCGTAGTCTTCGACGGCCCTTTAGGGAACTCAAGGTTCCAGTGAGATCTCATCTTGAGGCTAGTTTCCCGCTTAGATGCTTTCAGCGGTTATCTATTCCGAACATAGCTACCCGGCGATGCCACTGGCGTGACAACCGGAACACCAGAGGTTCGTCCACTCCGGTCCTCTCGTACTAGGAGCAGCCCCTCTCAAATCTCAAACGTCCACGGCAGATAGGGACCGAACTGTCTCACGACGTTCTAAACCCAGCTCGCGTACCACTTTAAATGGCGAACAGCCATACCCTTGGGACCGGCTTCAGCCCCAGGATGTGATGAGCCGACATCGAGGTGCCAAACACCGCCGTCGATATGAACTCTTGGGCGGTATCAGCCTGTTATCCCCGGAGTACCTTTTATCCGTTGAGCGATGGCCCTTCCATACAGAACCACCGGATCACTAAGACCTACTTTCGTACCTGCTCGACGTGTCTGTCTCGCAGTCAAGCGCGCTTTTGCCTTTATACTCTACGACCGATTTCCGACCGGTCTGAGCGCACCTTCGTACTCCTCCGTTACTCTTTAGGAGGAGACCGCCCCAGTCAAACTACCCACCATACACTGTCCTCGATCCGGATAACGGACCTGAGTTAGAACCTCAAAGTTGCCAGGGTGGTATTTCAAGGTTGGCTCCACGCAGACTGGCGTCCACGCTTCAAAGCCTCCCACCTATCCTACACAAGCAAATTCAAAGTCCAGTGCAAAGCTATAGTAAAGGTTCACGGGGTCTTTCCGTCTAGCCGCGGATACACTGCATCTTCACAGCGATTTCAATTTCACTGAGTCTCGGGTGGAGACAGCGCCGCCATCGTTACGCCATTCGTGCAGGTCGGAACTTACCCGACAAGGAATTTCGCTACCTTAGGACCGTTATAGTTACGGCCGCCGTTTACCGGGGCTTCGATCAAGAGCTTCGCGTTAGCTAACCCCATCAATTAACCTTCCGGCACCGGGCAGGCGTCACACCCTATACGTCCACTTTCGTGTTTGCAGAGTGCTGTGTTTTTAATAAACAGTCGCAGCGGCCTGGTATCTTCGACCGGCATGAGCTTACGGAGCAAGTCCTTCACCCTCACCGGCGCACCTTCTCCCGAAGTTACGGTGCCATTTTGCCTAGTTCCTTCACCCGAGTTCTCTCAAGCGCCTTGGTATTCTCTACCCAACCACCTGTGTCGGTTTGGGGTACGGTTCCTAGTTATCTGAAGCTTAGAGGCTTTTCTTGGAAGCATGGCATCAACCACTTCGCGCTCTAATGAGCACTCGTCATCAGTTCTCAGCCTTAACCGCCCGGATTTACCTAAGCAGTCAGCCTACAACCTTAAACTTGGACAACCAACGCCAAGCTGGCCTAGCCTTCTCCGTCCCCCCATCGCAATAACTAGAAGTACAGGAATATTAACCTGTTTTCCATCGACTACGCTTTTCAGCCTCGCCTTAGGGACCGACTAACCCTGCGTCGATTAACGTTGCGCAGGAAACCTTGGTCTTTCGGCGTGGGTGTTTTTCACACCCATTGTCGTTACTCATGTCAGCATTCGCACTTCTGATACCTCCAGCAAGCTTCTCAACTCACCTTCACAGGCTTACAGAACGCTCCTCTACCGCATCACCTAAGTGATACCCGTAGCTTCGGTGTCTAGTTTGAGCCCCGTTAAATCTTCCGCGCAGGCCGACTCGACTAGTGAGCTATTACGCTTTCTTTAAAGGGTGGCTGCTTCTAAGCCAACCTCCTAGCTGTCTAAGCCTTCCCACATCGTTTCCCACTTAACTAGAACTTTGGGACCTTAGCTGACGGTCTGGGTTGTTTCCCTTTTCACGACGGACGTTAGCACCCGCCGTGTGTCTCCCGTGCTCGCACTTGTTGGTATTCGGAGTTTGCATCGGTTTGGTAAGTCGGGATGACCCCCTAGCCGAAACAGTGCTCTACCCCCAACAGTGATACACGAGGCGCTACCTAAATAGCTTTCGAGGAGAACCAGCTATCTCCGAGCTTGATTAGCCTTTCACTCCGATCCACAGGTCATCCGCTAACTTTTCAACGGTAGTCGGTTCGGTCCTCCAGTTAGTGTTACCCAACCTTCAACCTGCCCATGGATAGATCGCCCGGTTTCGGGTCTATTCCCAGCGACTAAACGCCCTATTAAGACTCGCTTTCGCTACGCCTCCCCTATTCGGTTAAGCTCGCCACTGAAAATAAGTCGCTGACCCATTATACAAAAGGTACGCAGTCACCCAACAAAGTGGGCTCCCACTGCTTGTACGCATACGGTTTCAGGATCTATTTCACTCCCCTCTCCGGGGTTCTTTTCGCCTTTCCCTCACGGTACTAGTTCACTATCGGTCAGTCAGTAGTATTTAGCCTTGGAGGATGGTCCCCCCATATTCAGACAAAGTTTCTCGTGCTCCGTCCTACTCGATTTCATGACTAAGAGATTTTCGCGTACAGGGCTATCACCCACTATGGCCGCACTTTCCAGAGCGTTCCGCTAATCTCAAAGCCACTTAAGGGCTAGTCCCCGTTCGCTCGCCACTACTAAGGGAATCTCGGTTGATTTCTTTTCCTCCGGGTACTTAGATGTTTCAGTTCCCCGGGTTCGCTTCTTACGCCTATGTATTCAGCGCAAGATACCTAACTTATGTTAGGTGGGTTCCCCCATTCAGAAATTTCCGGATCAATGTCTGTTTGCCGACTCCCCGAAACTTATCGCAGGCTACCACGTCTTTCATCGCCTCTGACTGCCAAGGCATCCACCGTATGCGCTTCTTCACTTGACCATATAACCCCAAGCAATCTGGTTATACTATGAAGACGACATTCGCCGAAAATTCGCAATAAACTCGCAAATTTTACCTTAGCCTGATCACACCCCAGTGAAAAGGGTGACCAGTCTATTCTTTCTATCACATACCCAAATTTTTAAAGAACGATTAATACTTTCTAGTCAAAGACCAGAATTCAATATTCCAACCTCGCGGCGAATACTCAATTCTGAACTCTCTCAAGCAAGTCGTCGTGGTGGAGCCAAACGGGATCGAACCGTTGACCTCCTGCGTGCAAGGCAGGCGCTCTCCCAGCTGAGCTATGGCCCCTACTGAGGCTTTTCCACAACAATTGGTGGGTCTGGGCAGATTCGAACTGCCGACCTCACCCTTATCAGGGGTGCGCTCTAACCAACTGAGCTACAGACCCAATTGTTCGGGCTACTAGGCTGACAACTCTTACCTGATCCTCCCCTTCCAGCAGGGACGACCCAATCGTCTTTCGCAATGAATCAAGCAATTCGTGTGGGAGCTTATAAGGAAGCTGATGTCGTCGATTAAGGAGGTGATCCAGCCGCAGGTTCCCCTACGGCTACCTTGTTACGACTTCACCCCAGTCATGAATCACACCGTGGTAACCGTCCCCCTTGCGGTTAGACTAGCTACTTCTGGTGCAACCCACTCCCATGGTGTGACGGGCGGTGTGTACAAGGCCCGGGAACGTATTCACCGTGACATTCTGATTCACGATTACTAGCGATTCCGACTTCACGCAGTCGAGTTGCAGACTGCGATCCGGACTACGATCGGTTTTATGGGATTAGCTCCACCTCGCGGCTTGGCAACCCTTTGTACCGACCATTGTAGCACGTGTGTAGCCCTGGCCGTAAGGGCCATGATGACTTGACGTCATCCCCACCTTCCTCCGGTTTGTCACCGGCAGTCTCCTTAGAGTGCCCACCATAACGTGCTGGTAACTAAGGACAAGGGTTGCGCTCGTTACGGGACTTAACCCAACATCTCACGACACGAGCTGACGACAGCCATGCAGCACCTGTGTTCGAGTTCCCGAAGGCACTTCCGCATCTCTGCAGAATTCTCGACATGTCAAGGCCAGGTAAGGTTCTTCGCGTTGCTTCGAATTAAACCACATGCTCCACCGCTTGTGCGGGCCCCCGTCAATTCATTTGAGTTTTAACCTTGCGGCCGTACTCCCCAGGCGGTCGACTTAATGCGTTAGCTGCGCCACTAAGAGCTCAAGGCTCCCAACGGCTAGTCGACATCGTTTACGGCGTGGACTACCAGGGTATCTAATCCTGTTTGCTCCCCACGCTTTCGCACCTCAGTGTCAGTATCAGTCCAGGTGGTCGCCTTCGCCACTGGTGTTCCTTCCTATATCTACGCATTTCACCGCTACACAGGAAATTCCACCACCCTCTACCATACTCTAGCTGGCCAGTTTTGGATGCAGTTCCCAGGTTGAGCCCGGGGATTTCACATTCAACTTAACCAACCACCTACGCGCGCTTTACGCCCAGTAATTCCGATTAACGCTTGCACCCTCTGTATTACCGCGGCTGCTGGCACAGAGTTAGCCGGTGCTTATTCTGTCGGTAACGTCAAAACAGCAAGATATTAGCTTACTGCCCTTCCTCCCAACTTAAAGTGCTTTACAATCCGAAGACCTTCTTCACACACGCGGCATGGCTGGATCAGGCTTTCGCCCATTGTCCAATATTCCCCACTGCTGCCTCCCGTAGGAGTCTGGACCGTGTCTCAGTTCCAGTGTGACTGATCATCCTCTCAGACCAGTTACGGATCGTCGCCTTGGTAGGCCTTTACCCTACCAACTAGCTAATCCGACCTAGGCTCATCTAATAGCGTGAGGTCCGAAGATCCCCCACTTTCTCCCGTAGGACGTATGCGGTATTAGCGTCCGTTTCCGAACGTTATCCCCCACTACTAGGCAGATTCCTAGGCATTACTCACCCGTCCGCCGCTCGCCACCAGGTACAAGTACCCGTGCTGCCGCTCGACTTGCATGTGTTAGGCCTGCCGCCAGCGTTCAATCTGAGCCATGATCAAACTCTTCAGTTCAAACATCTTTGGGTTTTGAGAAAACCCTAAACTTGGCTCAGCAATCGCAAATTGCTTTATTTAAAAAGCTAAACTCTTTGAATTCACGAAGAGTTACTTGTGACGCTGATAATCAGTTGACTATCAGTCTTACCTCACAAGCACCCACACGAATTGCTTGATTCAGTTGTTAAAGAACAGTTGGTTAAGTCTTTCGTCTCAACCGAGGCGCGCATTCTACAGCAGCCTCTCAATCTGTCAAGCGGTTATTTCAACGAAGTTTCAAAATTTCTTGATCAACTTCAACCACTTGCGCTTACGATCAACCGGAGCTTCTCGTCAGCGGGAGGCGAATTCTACAGCGTTTCAAACCGCTGTCAACCACCTCGTTCAACCGCTTTCGATCCCTCCAGGAGACCCACCAACAAGGCTCAACCACCACCTTGTCAGCCCGGCGCATTCTACGCGGTTTTCACCGCTTTGCAACCCCTCTTTTAAAGCTAACTTCTTGTTATCTAAGAAGTTTTCCGAGAGGATTGCGCCGTAAGAGGTGCGCATTATAGGCCCAGCAAATTAACCGTCAAGCGCTTATTGAAACCTTTTGGTCATTTTTATCGAAGCCTTCGGGAAGAGCCATGGGCAGACGGCTCCTCCCTACTCTTCTATATAGAGTGGCCATGGGTATCGCCAAGGTACCGACTGAGGTGCCACGCGCATCGGAGGTTGCTGGGTATGGCCCGCCATGAACCACGGCATCGAGGTAGTCCCCGTTCTTATCGACGACCAGAGCACCACTTGGTGCCTTGCGGGGTAGAGATCTTCAAGCGAGCGATCTGACTCATTTGAAAACATCCGCGATGTCATCAAGTGTCGGCAGTTGCGCCGGAGTCAGCTTCAGCTCGCTATCCAGCGCGGCAATCACTCGTGCATAGAAACCCAGCGAGACCGAACCACAGCTCTGTTCGATTTCGATCAGTTTTTGTCGGGTAATACCCGCCAGGCTGGCCAACTCGGTCTGCTTCAAGCCGCGATTGAGCCGTAGCCGACGGATTTCATTGCCGAAACGCTGGGTGATCATCTGATAGTCCACGTCACGGTCAAAACAGGCCAGCCAACACCATCCGCGATACCGTAGTTGAATGCGCGCCCCTGGGTCTCAACGCGGACCACCTGACGGGCAGAAGCGCCTTTACCGCCGCCCTGCCCGCGCTTGCAGGTAGGCCACTACCGCGGCCTGCTCGCCGGAGAACTCGATTCGGCCGCCCTTGCTTTCACGCTGGAAGGCGTACATCGGATCGTAGTATTCCTTGAGCAAGACCTCGATCCAGGCGCGATGCAGCTCGACCACGCCACTGCGTTGCTGCTCCTGCAGGGCTTCCTGCATGAGTGCCGTCAGCCGCTGGTGGCGTTCGCCGCCCAGGCGCTTGAGGATATTCGCCAGGCTCTGCAGCAGTCGCTCGGCAAAGCGTGCGAAGCCAGGCTCCTCACCATGCGCGGCGATGAATTCGGCGCACAGGTCGCTGACATAATCGCGCAGGATGCGCTCGACGCGACCGTCGAAGCTGTCCTCCAGCCACACCATCGGGTAATGCTGCATGCCCTGGTACAACTCCAGCGGTTGCGAGCAACTGCCCACCGTACGGCCTTCGTCCTCCAGCACGAACTGCTCGATTCCGGTCGCGCGCTTTTTCAGGATATCCACCGCCAGGCAGTTCTCGAAGTCGATCTGCGCGGGTTGTCCGGTGACTCGCTTACCAAAACTGGAACCCCGGTGGTTGGCATGGCCTTCCAGATCCAGCGCATTGCTCAGTTGGCTCAGCACCTCGGTCTTGCCGGTGCCGGTGAGGCCGCCGACCAGGACGAAGTCGCACTGTGCCACGGCCTGCTGGGTGGTCTCCAGCAGGAAGGTACGCATGGCCTTGTAACCGCCGATCACCCTCGGGTAGTCGATGCCCGCCTCGCTCTTCAACCATTGCTGGACGATTTGCGAGCGCAGGCCGCCACGAAAGCAGTACAGATAGCCCTCGGGGTTGGCACGGGCGAACGCCGCCCAAGCCTCGACCCGCTCAGCCTTGGCCTGGCCGGCGACCAACTGGTGCCCCAGCTCGATGGCAGCCTGCTGGCCATGCTGTTTGTAGCAGGTGCCGACCTTTTGCCGCTCGATGTCGTTCATCAGCGGCAGGTTGAGCACCCCCGGGAAGGCGCCCTTGTGGAACTCCACCGGGGCACGGGCGTCCATCATCGGCGTATCGTTGAGGAAGAGTTCGCGGTAATTGGCGGTGTTCTCGCGCATCAGCACACCTCGACCGCGTGGCGCTGTCGCTCGAACATCTGACCGATCGGCGCAAGCCTCAGGCCCAGCTCAGCGGCTGCCGCGAGGAACTCGGCCTCGCCTGCTGGCGTGACCGCGACCAGCAACCCGCCACTGGTTTGCGGATCGCAGAGCAGCAGCCTCTGCGCTTCGGGCAGCGGTGCGACCTTTTCGCCATAGCTTTCGAAGTTACGGTGCGTGCCGCCCGGTACGCAGCCTGCGGCCAGATAGTGTTCGACACCCGGCAAGAGCGGCACCGCGGCGAACTCCAGCCGAGCGGTCAAACCGCTGCCGTCGGCCATTTCGATCAGGTGGCCGAGCAGACCGAAACCGGTGACGTCGGTCATGGCCTGCACGCCGGCGAGCTTGCCGAAACGGCTGCCGGGTTTGTTCAGGGTGCACATCCAATCCCGCGCCAGCCCAACATCCTCGGCCCGCAGCTTGGCCTGTTTCTCGGCCGTGGTAAGGATGCCGATACCCAGCGGTTTGCTCAGGTAGAGCTTGCAGCCCACCGTCGCGGTGTCGTTGCGTTTCATGTGGCGCTTTTCCACCACTCCGGTAACCGCCAGGCCGAAGATCGGCTCCGGCGCGTCGATCGAATGCCCGCCGGCCAGTGGAATACCCGCGGCCTCACAGGCGGCGCGGCCACCGGCGATCACCTCGCGCGCCACTTCGGGGGCCAGAACATTGACCGGCCAGCCGAGGATGGCAATCGCCATCAACGGCTCGCCGCCCATGGCGTAGATATCGCTGATCGCGTTGGTGGCCGCGATACGGCCGAAGTCGAAGGGGTCGTCGACGATCGGCATGAAAAAATCGGTGGTGGAGACCACCCCACGCTCGTCATCCAGGGCATAAACCGCCGCATCGTCACGCGACGCGTTGCCGACCCAGAGCTTTGGGTCGAGGTTCTGCGCACCGCTGCCGGCCAGGATCACGTCCAGTACCTTGGGCGAAATCTTGCAGCCACAACCGGCGCCGTGGCTGTACTGGGTCAAGCGGATCGGTTCGCGCATCGAGGTTTCTCTCACTACAGGCAATAGCGGCGGATTCTAGCAAAGTACGCGGGCCACGCCTCTGCGTACGGAAGATTGCCCGCACCGCCCCACTGCCCCCTATAATCCGCCGGCTTTTTCCGCTATTTAACCGGAGAACCCCCCATGCTCAAACGTACCTTGGCGCTCGCCGCCGGCATTGCCCTGACCCTGTCCGCCGTAAGCAGTTTTGCCGCTGAAACCCTGAAAGTCTCGGCCATACCCGACGAAGCGCCGACCGAACTGCTGCGCAAATTCAAACCCCTGGGTGCCTACCTGGAACAGCAGCTCGGCATGAAAGTCGAGTTCGTTCCAGTATCCGACTATGCCGCCGTGGTCGAAGCGCTGGCCGCCGATCGCATCGACATGGCCTGGTTGGGCGGCTTCACCTTCGTCCAGGCGCGCCTCAAGACCGGCAACGCCATTCCACTGGTACAGCGCGAGCAGGATGAGAAGTTCACCAGCAAGTTCATCAGTGCCGATCCACAGATCAAGAGCCTGCAAGACCTGAAGGGCAAAACCTTCGCCTTCGGCTCCGTCTCCTCCACCTCCGGCAGCCTGATGCCGCGCTATTTCATGCTTAAAGACGGGATCAAGCCGGAAGAGTTTTTCAGCCGCGTGGCCTATTCCGGTGCCCATGACGCCACCGTTGCCTGGGTGCAAGCCGGCAAGGTCGATGGCGGCGTGCTCAACGCCTCGGTCTGGGACAAGCTGGTCGCCAGCGGCAAGGTCGACACGCAAAAAGTCAAAGTCTTCGCCACCACCCCGACTTACTACGACTACAACTGGACGGTACGCGGTAGCCTCGACCCGGCGCTGGCCGAGAAAATCAAAGCCGCCTTCCTCGCCCTCGACCCGGCCGATCCAGAGCAAAAAGCGATCCTCGACCTGCAGGCCGCTAGCCGCTTCATCGCCACCCAGCCGGAAAACTACCAAGGCATCGAGGACGCAGCCCGCGCGGCCGGCCTGTTGAAGTGATGATTCGCCTGCATGCGGCAACCCTGCGTCACGCCAATGGCCAGGTCGCCCTGAATGGGATAGACCTGAACGTCGAACGTGGTGAACGGGTTGCCGTTATCGGGCCATCCGGGGCCGGCAAAACTAGCCTGTTGCATCTGCTGGCCACCGCCATGCGCCCTTCCAGCGGCCAGCTCGAGCTGTTCGGCAAATCGCCCTGGATGCTGTCCGGCGCGGCGCGGCAAAGACTGCGCGCCGGCATCGGCCTGATCCACCAGGCACCTCCTCTGCCCCCGCGGCAACGGGTGGTGACAGCGGTGCTGGCGGGTAAACTCGGCCAGTGGGGGCTGTTCAAAGGCCTGCTCAACCTGCTCTACCCGCTGGACATCAAGGGGGCGCGGGCCACGCTCGCGGGCCTGGACCTGGCGGATAAGCTGTTCCAACGCTGCGCCGAGCTTTCCGGTGGCCAGTTGCAGCGGGTCGGGGTTGCCCGCGTGCTCTATCAGGCGCCGCAGTTGATACTCGCCGACGAACCCGTCTCGGCCATGGACCCGGTTCTGGCCGAGCATACCCTTAGCGTGCTCTGTCAGCATGCCGCCGCGCACACCGTCACCCTGCTCGCCAGCCTGCACGCCGTTGACCTGGCACTGGCGCACTTCCCGCGCATCATCGGCATACGCGACGGGCGGATCGTCTTCGACCTGGCCGCCAAGGACGTCACCCCGGCCCAGCTCGATGCGCTGTATGCCAACGAGCAACTCAACCCCTTGCCGGCATCGCCGCCACCGGCCGCCGTCACGCTGCATATTCCGCGATGCTGAGTTCGGCCACTCGCGACCCCGCCGGCCTGCCACGCCTGCTGCTGACACTGTTGGCCATTGCGCTGTTGTGGCCCGGGATGCAACTCAGCGAGCTGAACCCACTGGTGCTGTTCGAGCGCAAAAACGCCGACAACATGGGCCAGTTCGTCGCGGCCTTCTGGCCTCCGGCCCATGATCCCGAGTTCCTGCAACTGCTCTGGCCCGCCACCCTGCAGACCCTGGCGATCGCCACTGCCGGCATGTGCCTGGCCTTGCTGTTCGCGCTGCCGGCAGCGCTGTTGGCCAGCCGCGCGCTGTCGCTCTCAGCCGTGCCGCGTGGCGGCCAGCCCAGTTGGCCGGCCCGGCTGCTGCGCTGGCCGCCACGCGCAGTGTTGATCTTCCTGCGCAGCGTGCCGGAAATCGTCTGGGCCCTGCTCTTCGTACGGGCCGTGGGCCTCGGCCCGACCGCCGGGGTATTGGCGATCGCCATCACCTACAGCGGCATGCTCGGCAAGGTTTACGCGGAGATTTTCGAGTCGGTCGATCAGCGGCCGGCCCGGGCACTGATGATTGCCGGCAGCAGCCGCCTGGGCGCGTTCATCTACGGCATCCTGCCCAACGCCGCCGCGGAAATGCTCTCCTACACCATCTACCGTTGGGAGTGCGCGATTCGCGCCTCGGTGGTGATGGGCTTCGTCGGGGCCGGCGGGCTCGGTCAACAGATCGACTTATCCATGCGCATGTTTGCCGGCGGTGAAGTCGCCAGCCTGTTGCTGACCTTTCTCGGCCTGGTATTGCTCGCCGACCAACTCAGCCGGCTACTGCGGGTGAGGCTGACATGAACCGTGCGCTCAACCTGCTGCTGCTGTTGGCGATCGGGGCTGCCACGCTGGTCTCGTTCCTCTACCTGGGCATCGATCTCGGCGCCTTGGTGGGCGGCGACAGCCTGCAGCAAATGGCCGGCTATGCCCAACGCTTCCTGGCCCCGGATCTCGGCACCGCGCACTTGAGCGCCATCGCTCATGGCGCCCTGGAAACCCTGGCCATGTCGGCACTCGGCACACTGCTGGCAGCGCTGCTCGGTTTGCTCCTCGCGCTACCGGCGGCCAGGCGCTTCGGCTGGTTGGCCCAGAGCGCGGCGCGGCTGCTGCTCAATGCCTTGCGCGCCATACCGGAACTGGTCTGGGCAGCCTTGATGGTGCTGGCCGCCGGGCTGGGGCCGAATGCCGGCGCCCTGGCCTTGGCGTTGCACACCTCGGGGGTACTCGGCCGGCTGTTCGCCGAGGCGCTGGAAAACGCCCCGCCCGGCCCCGCGCACGCCATCCGCCTGAACGGCGGCAGTCAGGTCGCTGCCTTCTGTTACGGCACCCTGCCCGGCGTCTGGCCGCAACTGCTGGCCTACAGCCTGTATCGCTGGGAAAACAACATCCGCATGGCCAGCGTGCTCGGCTTCGTCGGAGCCGGCGGCCTCGGGCAGATGCTCTATATAAACCTCAGCCTGTTCCAGGAAGCTCAAGCCAGCACGGTGATCCTGGCCATGCTGCTCCTGGTTCTGGGCGTGGATGCCTTGAGCGGCTGGGCACGGCAGCGTTGGGTGAGTGCCTGAGCCCGCCGCAAAGGCACGACCTCAGCGCAAGCGCTCAAGCATTTGGTAGTACCACATGCCGACCGCCAGCATCTGGTTGCCGGCCCATTCGCCAAAAGGCAGGCGGATGTGGCTGACGCCGGCAAAGGTATCGAACTGCTCCAGCGAGCCGGTGACGGCATTGGCCATGATTTCGCCGACGATATGCGTGGTCGCGACCCCGTGCCCGGAGTAACCCTGGGCGTACCAAACGTTCTTTGAAAGCTTGCCCAGCTGCGGAATGCGGTTGATGACGATGCCCATCATGCCGCTCCACTGGTAGTCGATTTCGACCCCCTTGAGCCGTGGGAAGGTGTGCTCGATGGCTGGGCGCAGTTCGGCGGCGATATCACGGGAGTCACGCCCGGAGTAATTGGCGCCGCCACCGAACAACAGGCGCTTGTCGGCTGTCATGCGGTAGTAATCGAGGACAAAACGGCAGTCATACACCGCCACATCCAGCGGGTTGAGCTTGGCTGCAACGTCTTCACCCAGCGGCTTGGTCACCACGATGCCGCCCGAGGCTGGGAAGATCATGCCCTTCATTTTGCCGCGTTCGAGCTTATGGTAGGCATTGCCGGCCAGAATCACCGAGTTGGCGACCACTCGCCCGTGCTCGGTGACGACTGTCGGCAAATCGCCATGCAGGATGTCGACCACCGGAGAGTTCTCGAAAATCACCGCGCCCAGGCTGGCTGCTGCACGCGCTTCGCCGAGGCAGAGGTTCAGCGAATGCACGTGCATGTTGCGCTTGTTGTGCAGCGCGCCGTGGTAGATGTCGGTTTCCAGGAAGTCCGGCATCTGGCTCGCGCTGATCATGCGCACATCGTCGCCCATGCCGCGCCGTACCGCTTCGTCATGGTTGGCTTGCAGGCCTTTCAGATGGCTGGGCTTGTAGGCCGCGTGCAAGTGACCGTGCTTGAGGTCGCACTGGATGCCGTACTTGGCCACGCGTTTCTTGATGATTTCGTGCCCGCGCCAGCGCAGGTTCCAGATGAAGTCGTCAACCTCGCCACCGAGTTTGGCGCGCATCTGCTTGCGCATCGCTTCGTCGCCGGACAGGCTGCCCGTGACCTGGCCGCCATTGCGGCCGGTGGCCCCCCAGCCAATTTTCTTGGCTTCGATGATCGCCACTTTCAGGCCACGCTCGGCCAGTTCCAACGCGGTCGATACGCCGGTAAAACCGCCGCCGATGATCGCGACATCGACCCGCTGTTCGCCTTCCAGGCGCGGGTAGTCGGTTTCCTCATTGAGGGTGGCGGTGTAGTAAGAGTTGCAGCGCTGTGTGGTCATGGCACTCGGATTCCCAATTCTATTTCTGTTGTTACGGGGCCTGAAAAGGCGCCAGTGCATTGCTGCAAAGACCGGCCGGATTCAGGCTCCCGATTGATCGTTTGGCGCGCGGGGGCAAACGCCTCAGCCCGCCTGGCGCACGACGAATAACCCGTTTTTGTCACGCCTGCTGCAGGTACCAGCGCCAGTCCTGCTCGCCGACCTCGCCCATGAACTGCCGGTACTCGGCCCGTTTGACCGCCAGGTAGACGCGCAGAAACTCGTCACCCAGGGCATCGCGCGCCCAGGCGGAGCTCTCTAGGGCACGCAGGGTGGTCAGCCAGTCCGTCGGTAAAACCTCCTTAGCCTGGGCGTAACCGTTGCCTTCGATCGGCGCGCCCGGATCGAGCTGTTCGCGGATGCCGCGGTGGATGCCGGCGAGGATCGCGGCGGCGGCCAGGTAAGGGTTGGCATCGGCGCCACAAATGCGGTGCTCGATATGCCGGCTGTTCGCCGGGCCACCGGGCACCCGCAGGCTCACGGTACGGTTGTCCACGCCCCAGGTCGGCGCCAGCGGTGCATAACTGTTGGCCTGGAAGCGGCGGTAGGAGTTGGCGTTGGGGCAAAAGAACAGCAGCGAATCGAGCAGTGTGGAGAGCATGCCGCCAATCGCCTGTTTGAGCAGCGGCGTGCCCTCCGGCGCCTCGCTGGCGAACAGGTTGTTGCCCTGCTCGTCCGCCAGGCTGACGTGCATGTGCATGCCCGTGCCGGCGATATGGTCGAAGGGTTTGGCCATGAAGCAGGCCGTCATCCCGTGCTTGTGCGCCACGCCTTTGACCAGGCGCTTGTAGCGCACCGCTTCATCCATCGCCTGCAGGGCGTCGGCGCGGTGCTCCAGGGTGATTTCCACCTGCCCGGGGGCGTACTCGGAGATCGCGGTGCGGGCCGGTATGCCTTGCGCTTTGCAGGCGGCGTAGAGGTCGGCAAGGAACGGCTCGATCTGCTCGAGCTCGCGCAGACCATAGACTTGCGTGCTGTAGGGGCGGCCACCATCGGCATCCAGCGCCGGCTGCGGGCGGCCATTGCTGTCGCGCTTCTGGTCGAGCAGGTAGAACTCCAGCTCGGCCGCCATGACCGGGTAATAGCCATCGGCCTTGAGCCCATCGATCACTTTGGCCAGCAGCCGCCGCGGGTCAGCCACTGCGGCCGGCATGCCTTGTTCCGGGTGCATGCTGACCTGCACCGCGGCGATCGGCATCAACCGCCAGGGCAGACGAGTCAGGCTGCCGGCCAGCGGGTAGGCGCGGCAGTCAATATCACCGACTTCCCAGACCAAGCCAGAATTCTCGACATCGTCGCCATTGACCGTCAGCCCGAGAATGGTGCTTGGCAACGGCCGCCCCGTCTCATACACCGCCAACAACTCATCGCGGTGCAGCAATTTGCCGCGTGGTACACCGTTGTTGTCGAGAATAAACAACTCGAAAACGTCGATATCGGGGTTCTGCTCAAGGAAATTCAGGGCTTCTTGCGGTGTGGCAAAACTCATGGGGTGTCTCTTGTTGTCGCGTCGTATCGACGCTCGCGGCGCATAACCTTTGGATAAGCACGGGCCCGATCCAGCCATCGTGGCGATCTGGTTGCTGTACTGTCGTGGTCTATACGCGGGAAGCAGCGCGGCTGCGGTGCAGGCGCAGATTCATGGCGGACAGGGCCAGGGGCCTGTCAGAGGGAGGGAGCGTCTGGTGGCCGTGCATGGCGGCAGTGCCACAATGCCCAAAAGGCCAATTCAAGCGGAAGAGCGGTGCTCATTGTAGGGCTCGGTTCAACAGTTGCGGCGGCCTGTGGTTACTCACTGCAACAGGCAACCCAGTAATATCCCGGTCGCCACGCTGCTTGAGGTAAAGGGCCCAAGGCATGCCTGTGGTTGACAGAGTCACACAAGGGTTAAGCGCTGTTAAATCTACTTCTATCTATGTTCAGTTGACCAAACACTAAACTTTGTTTTGCATCGCTTGGCAGCCGACCCAGCGCCAAAACCCATGGAGTATCAGGCACGCCACTAGCGCGTTACCTTGAGCGCGCCCCTGTCCTCGAGGACATCCGTCTCGAACAGGTTTTCCAGCTCGGCACGCGCCTCGCGGGCGGTTTGTATGACCGCGGCGGCATCGTCATAGACCAGATGCTGCTGCCTGAGCACCTCTTCGTCATGCCGCTGAAAACGCCTGATCCGCGCGGCGGCCTGCTCTTCGCTGAGCCCAAGCTCCAGCAGGATCTGGCGGCTCATTTCCAGGCTCGAGTGGAAGGTTTCCCGCACCGGGCGCGCCTCCAGATCCAACAAGTGGTGAACATGCTGACGGTTGCGAGCGCGCGCGATGATTTTCATATGCGGGTACAACTGGCGAACCAGACGAGCGGTTTCGATATTGGTTTGCGGGTTATCGGTCGCCACGATGAAGAATTCGGCCTTATCGACCTGGGCGGCACGGAGGATTTCCGGGCGCAGGGGGTCACCATAAAAGATCGGCATGCGGCCCAGGCTGCGGGAATACGCGACACTCTCGACCGAGGTATCCAGCGCCACAAAAGGCACCCGCTGCGCACGCAGCACGCGCGCGATGATCTGCCCCATACGGCCGATACCGGCGATCACCACACGCGGCACATCACTGTCGATCTCGGTGTACTCCGCCGGCGGCTCGGTTGCCGCAGCCGGCTTGGGCTTGATCAGCCGTCCCAGCAGTAACAGCAGCAACGGCGTCAACGCCATCGACAGGGTGATGGCGAGCACCAGCAGCCCATGTACCTGGCCAGTGAACAAGCCCTGCTCGCGGGCCATCTTGAACACCACGAACGCGAACTCACCACCGGCGGCGAGCACCAGGCCCAGACGCAGCGCGGCCTGCCGGTCCAGCCCGCCAAATAAACGCCCCACCAGGTACAACAAGGGCAACTTCAACAGCATCAGCAGCGCGGTAAGCCCCAGCACCAGGCCTGGCGCGCTCAGCAGCAAGCGGATATCCGCGGTCATGCCCACACTGATGAAAAACAGCCCGAGCAGCAGGCCCTTGAAGGGTTCGATCTGCGCTTCCAGTTCGTGCCGATATTCCGAGTCCGCCAACAGCAACCCCGCGAGGAAGGCGCCCAGCGCCATCGACACCCCAGCGAGTTCCATCAACCAGGCAGTGCCCATCACCACCAGCAGCGCGGTGGCCGTCGAGACTTCTTGCAGGCCGGTTTTGGCGACAACGCGAAATACCGGCCGCAGCAGATAGCGCCCACCCACCACCACGACCGCGATGCTGCCCAGCACCTTCAGCAGTTGCTCGACCTCGTTGCCCGATGCGCCGCTGCTGTAAGCCCCGCTGAGCAAGGGAAGCATGGCGATCAGCGGAATGGCCGCGATGTCCTGGAACAACAGAATGGCAAAAGCCAGGCGACCATGCGGCCGGGTGAGCTCCTTGCGCTCGGCGAGGATCTGCAGACCAAACGCGGTGGACGAAAGCGCCAGCCCAAGGCCGAGCACCACGGCGCTGTTCAGCGGCTGCGCAAAGCCCAGCAGCGCGACGCCGCCGATGACCAAGGCCGTCAGCAGCACCTGCGCAAGACCGACACCGAATACCGACTTGCGCATCACCCAAAGACGCCGTGGCGACAGCTCCAGGCCAATGATGAACAACAACAGCACGACGCCCAGCTCGGAGATTTGAGCGACACTCTCCGGGTTGCCGATCAGCTTCAGCACCGAAGGGCCGATCAGCACACCCGCCAACAGATAGCCCAGCACAGCGCCCAATTGCAGGCGTTTGGCCAGCGGTACAACCAACACCGCCGCCAGCAGGAAAATCACCCCCGACTGCAGAAAACTATCGCCATGCTCCACGCTCAACGTCCCCTTTGCGTCTTCTGATTCTTTCTATCGCAAGCAAAACCCAGCAACCGCGCATCGGCTTCGGGCGCCTCGGTTCCGATTATCAGTGAAGCGCAGCCCGATCGGTAATCCGCAGCGATGGCCACAACCCCTGGCATCACGGCTCTGCGCGGCCAGCGGGCATGCCAAAAAACCCTTTACCGAAGGTAAAGGGCTTCTGTGTTGACACATACCCTCGCCTGTTCGCCCACAGCGAGAGTGCTCAGGGCCTCACTTACCGGCGGTGAGCGTGGTGTAACTGGTGATCAGGTTGCGATAATCCGGGATGTGGTTGGAGAACAGCGTACCCAGCCCTTCGATATCGTTGCGCCAATCCCGGTGCAGCTCGCAAGCCAGACCGAACCAGGTCATCAGTTGCGCACCGGCAGCGTTCATCCGATGCCAGGCCGACTCACGGGTGACCTCATTGAAGGTACCCGAAGCATCGGTGACCACGAACACCTCAAAGCCCGCTTCGATGG
Source organism: Pseudomonas sp. KH_027 (assembly GCF_057838565.1). Taxonomy (NCBI): domain Bacteria; kingdom Pseudomonadati; phylum Pseudomonadota; class Gammaproteobacteria; order Pseudomonadales; family Pseudomonadaceae; genus Pseudomonas; species Pseudomonas sp. KH_027. Next base: position 2,063,937 of record NZ_CM174470.1, on the reverse strand, counting down.
CCGAGAGTGCCGGGAAAGCCACGCAAACCTCGGTAACCACGCCGGCAATGATCAGTTGCTTCTTGCCGGTGGCCTTCACGGCCTTGACGAAGTCTTCGTTGTCCCAGGCGTTGATCTGACCAGGGCGGGCGATGTAAGGCGCATCGGGGAACAATGCCTTCAACTCGGGCACCAGCGGGCCGTTGGGACCACTCTCGAAGCTGGTGGTGAGAATGGTCGGCAGCTTGAAGTACTTGGCCAGGTCGGCCAAAGCCAGCACGTTGTTCTTGAACTTGTCTGGATCGATGTCGCGTACCAGCGACAACAGACCCGTCTGGTGATCCACCAGCAGTACCGCGGCCTGGTCCTTGTCGAGACGTTTGTAGGGAGTGCTCATGATCAATCTCCTTGCATCACTTTCAGGGAAGTTCGCCAACCCGATTGCACACTGGCAAGGAGGTCGACGCGGGGTCCTGCTAACGATGAGCCGAGGCTCATCGACTGCTGCGGGTCATGCCGGGCGGAGTGAGCAGGCAAGCGCCTGAGCCCTCGCCCAGGGATTATTTGCGTTGCGAGTCCAGCGTCTCGTGATTGCTCACCACCGCCTGGGCCTTGAGGTAGCTTTCGATCAGCAGCTGGTAATGCGGCATGGCTTGGGCGTACACCGCGGCCCACTGCTCGGCATCCGGGCGATTCCAGGAGCCCTGGAGTTCGGAGAGCGTGCCCATGGTGTCGATCGGCACAACACCGGCCTGGGTCAGTCGAGCGATCGTCAGGTCGGAGGCCATTTTCGACACGGTGCCGGAAGCATCCACCACGGCAAACACCTTGTAACCGGCAGCGACCGCGCTGATGCTCGGGAAGGCCAGGCAAACGCTGGTGATGGTGCCGGCGATCACCAGGGTCTTCTTGCCCGTGGCCTCCACCGCCGCGACGAACTCAGGACAGTCCCAGGCATTGATTTCACCTTTGCGGGCGACGTATTGCGCCTCGGGGGCCGATTGGTGGATCTCCGGAATCAGCGGGCCGTTCGGCCCCTGCGGTACTGAAGCAGTGGTAATCACCGGCATCTTCAGCAGGTTGGCCGCCTTGGCCAGCGCGATGACATTGGCCCGCAGCTGTGGCAGGTCGATGTCCTTGACGATCTGGAACAAACCGCTTTGATGGTCGATCAACAACATGGCCGTGTCAGCGGGATCGATCATTGGCTTCTGGCCATTGAAGTTGGCGACATTAGCGAAGGTGTTCATTGTGCATTTCCTCGTGGCAGGTTGATGTTGCAGAGGACGCAGCGGCTGAATAAGGCGAGCCGACCGATGCGATTCACGCCATCGGTGCGAACTGGTCTATCCAGACTAGTCAGCCACCCTGTCCAGAATAGGGACATCAGTGGCTCATTCGTCCGAAACTTCCGCTATTGAAGTCCTCTAGTGCCTGCTCGATTTCCGCTTGGCTGTTCATCACGAAGGGGCCGTAACCGACGATAGGTTCGTCGATGGGCTCGCCATCCAGCAGCAGAACCATGGCATCGTTGTTGGCCTCCAGCTCCAGTTCGTCGCCAGCGCGATCGAGCAACACCATCTGCGCCTCCCGCGCCACCTGCGCACCATTGACCAGCACGCTGCCACGCAGAACGATCAACGCGGCGGTGCGGCCTTTCGGCAGGTCGAGCACGACGCGCTTGCCGGCATGCAGACGAATATCCCAGACATCCATCGCCGTGAAGGTGCGCGCCGGGCCCTTGTGACCGGCGTACTCCCCGGCAATCAGGCGCAAGCTGCCGGCGGCGTCTGGCAGCCGCACGAGCGGAATGTCCTGGTCGAGAATAGTCTGGTAGCCCGGCTCGGCCAGTTTGTCCTTGGCCGGCAGGTTCACCCACAGCTGCACCATTTCCAGGGTGCCACCCGTGCGGGTGAATGCCTGGGAATGGAACTCTTCATGAAGGATGCCTGACGCCGCCGTCATCCACTGCACATCACCGGGCCCGATGCGCCCGCCGCTGCCGGTCGAGTCACGGTGCTCCAGCTCGCCCTGATAGACGATGGTCACCGTTTCAAAACCGCGATGCGGGTGCTGAGCGACACCACGCGGCCGCTGGGTCGGGGTGAAGTCGGTCGGGCCAGCGTAGTCCAGCAGCAGGAACGGGCTGGTGTGCTGCCCCAGGCTGTCGTAGGAAAACAGCGTACGCACCGGAAAACCATCGCCGACCCAATGCTGTTTAGGGCTGCTGTAGATACCGAGGATCTTTTTCATAGCGCTCTCCTTTGAACCAATGGAGATAACAATAGGTGCGCAACACTGTGCTCGGTAGAGCCAATGTTTTACTCTCAGCGTTCTATTTGGTGAACGATGAACGCGCAATGGACGACCTGAACGACCTCTACTTCTACGCCCAGGTGGTGGAACATGGCGGCTTCGCCCCGGCCGGACGTGCGCTGAACACCCCCAAGTCGAAACTGAGCCGGCGCATCGCCCTGCTGGAAGAGCGCCTTGGTGTGCGTCTGCTTCAGCGCTCCACTCGGCACTTTTCGGTCACCGAGATCGGTCAGGAGTATTACCGCCACTGCGTCGCCATGCTGATCGAGGCCGATGCCGCACGGGAGGTGATCGAGCGAACCCGCTCAGAACCGCAAGGCATTGTCAGGATGAGTTGCCCGACCGCATTGCTGAACTTTCAGGTGGGCGCTGTCGTCAGCCGCTTCATGGTGGAAAACCCTCGGGTACAGGTGCACATTGAGGCCACCGATCGACGGGTCGATGTCATCGCCGAAGGCCTGGATATTGCCCTGCGGGTGCGCTTTCCACCGCTGGAGGACAGCGACCTGGTGATGCGGGTACTCAGAGAAAGCCCGCAACGGCTGGTGGCCAGCCCCGCATTCCTGCACAACCGGATTACGCCACGGGTACCCGCCGACCTCGGCGGACTACCCAGCCTCGACTGGGGGCCGGCGAACCGCGACCACGCCTGGTGCCTGGAAGGTCCAAACGGCGCCACCGCGCTGGTGCCACACAGCCCACGCATGGTGACGGATGACATGGCGACCCTGCGCCAGGCCGCCCTGCATGGGGTTGGCGTGGTGCAACTGCCGCATATGGTGGTGATCAACGATTTGCAGCAAGGCACCCTGCTGAACATAGTTCCGGACTGGACGCCACGCAGCGGCATCGTCCATGCCGTATTCCCATCACGGCGCGGCTTGCTGCCATCGGTGCGCAGCCTGATCGAGTATCTGGCGGATGAACTGCCGTAACCTGGCGAGATAAAACACCTCAAGGCCGCGATGCCTCGAATCTTGGTCAGCTTCAGGCACTCCAGATAAATGCTGGATGCCTCGTCCACGACCTTTCACTCGAAACCCCGACTGAAGCGGACCCGCCCGTGGAGGCCGGAAACCCGCCGCAGGCCAGCCCATCCCGAAAGCCAGCCATATCGCCCAACTCATACCGCCCGACAAGGGTATGCGCAGGCATCTTCGCGCATAGCGCGAAAAACACCGCGACCAACGGGACCAGGCACTTACCTGCTTGCGGGTAATGAACCGGAGCGCAGCACCACCTTCACCACCGGCTATTCCCGGGCAGACCGGTCATCCGCTTCCGCGGGACCATAAGCCAGCCGAGCCAGCAGCAGGAGCACACCACCGAAAGCGGCTACAACCAGAGCATTTTCAAGAATCGAACCCGTAAGCCACATGAGCGCACCTCTTCAAGTCAGGAAGTCGTGATCCAGATTCAGCCAAGCCCGGGGCGGGCTCTCAAGCGTGCCGGCATGAACACGTTGCCCACATCGCTAGCGGCCCCATCCACCCTATCGGCAGGGTCGGCCATTCACCGGCTGCCAATTGACTATAAGGCATTTACCCGACAACTGTATATAAATACAGTTGCCGGGTTTCCTCATGCCCTACATGATCCCTCACGAGCCCGTAAGCAGCTCAACCAGCCAGTTGCCGCTCTTCTCCGCCCGAGTGCCCGCGGGTTTCCCCAGCCCGGCAGGCGATCACCTGGAACGGGTAATGTCCCTCAATGCCCTGCTGGACATCGACGCGGCCCACACTTACCTCGTGCGTCGGGCGATAGCATGATCAATGCCGGAATCTTCGACGAAGATGTGCTGGTCGTCAGCCGGGCACTCACCGCCGTTGCTGGCCATATCGTCATTGCCGCAATCAATGGCGAGGTCTTCGTCAAACGGCTAGCGCGAACGGGCCAGCAAATCAGCCTCCTGTCAGAGAACTGCAACTACCCACCCCGCCATCTGCTCGACAGCGACGAGCTGATGATCTGGGGAGTGGTCACCGCCAGTATTCGTCGGCACCACGGTCATGCCTGAAAAGCCTTTGCTCTGATCGACGGCAACAGCTTCTACGCCAGCTGCGAGCGAGTGTTCCGACCAGACTTTCAGCCCCCATCGTAATGCTGAGCAACAACGACGGTTGCGTGATTACCCGCTCAGCCGCCTCGACTCGAACCTGGAGGGCTGGCTGAACGAAGCGCTGAATAAGCGGCTGCAGCGAATCAGCGTCGAACACGCCATCAGGGTGCCCGTGCCGGTAGCCGATTTGGCCGCGAGCGCCTGAACTAGAAGCAAAAAAGATCTGAAAAAATCCCCCTGGCCACAACAGTCAGGGGGATTTTTATTGCGCGTGCTTCAGCAGATGCCTAACGGCGATTACGCGCCAGACGCTGCACGGTATCCACCAGCAGATCCACTTCCCCGAAGGTGTTGTAGAACGCCAGTGACGGCCGCACCGTGGCTTCGACGCCAAAGCGCCGCAGGATCGGCTGCGCGCAGTGGTGGCCGGAGCGTACGGCGATGCCCTCGCGGTTGAGGGCCGCGCCGACTTCCTCGGTGCGGTAGCCGTCGAGCACGAAGGACAGCACGCTGGCCTTATGCGCGGCAGTGCCGATCAGACGCAGACCGGGAATGGTCTGCAAACCGTGGGTGGCATACACCAGCAGGTCATGCTCGTAGCGGTAGATGTTTTCCAGGCCGATGCGCTCGACATAGTCCAGCGCCGCACCCAGGCCCACCGCGTCGGCGATGTTGCCGGTACCGGCCTCGAAACGCGCCGGTGCGGGTTGGTAGACAGTCTTGTCGAAGGTCACGTCGGCAATCATATTGCCGCCACCCTGCCACGGCGGCAGCGTCTCCAGCAGGTCACGCTTGCCATAGACCACGCCGATCCCCGTGGGGCCGAACACCTTGTGCCCGGAGAACACGAAGAAGTCGGCATCCAGCGCCTGCACGTTGACCCGCATGTGCGACACCGATTGCGCGCCATCCACCAGCACCCGCGCGCCGACCGCATGCGCCAGGCCGATGATCTCGGCCACCGGCGTCACCGTGCCCAGGGCGTTGGAGACCTGGGTGATGGACACCAGTTTGGTGCGCGGGCAGAGCAGCTTGGCGTACTCCTCGAGGATGATCTGCCCGGTGTCGTCCACCGGAATCACCCGCAGCTTCGCGCCGACTTCGGCCGCCAGTTGCTGCCACGGCACGATGTTGGCGTGATGCTCCAGGTGCGAGACGATGATCTCGTCGCCAGCACCGATGTACTTGCGGCCAAAGGTATTGGCCACCAGGTTGATGCCTTCCGTGGCGCCACGCACGAAGATGATCTCCTCCACCGAGCGCGCGCCGAGAAAGCGCGCGGCCTTGCTCCGTGCGCCCTCGTAGGCGTCGGTGGCACGCGCCGCCAGTTCATGGGCGGCGCGGTGGATGTTGGAATTCTCGTGCTCGTAGAAGTAGCTGATGCGCTCGATCACCTGCCTGGGCTTCTGCGTGGTGGCGGCGTTGTCGAACCACACCAGCGGCTTGCCATTGACCCGTTCCTGTAGGATGGGGAAATCCCGACGCACCGCATGCACATCAAAGGCCACTTGCGGCTGCGGCTTGCCAGCCGTTTCCGGCGCTTTTTCCAGGCCTGGCGCGCCAACCGGGTCGAGAAAGTAGAACTGCCCGGCGCTTTGCCCACTGGGCGCAGCGCTGACCGGCTGCGGTTGTTGCTTGGCCAGGATCGACTGCACGATCTGCCCCAGCTCAGTGCCACCCGGCAGGCCAAAGGTCTGCGCATCCATGCGGTTTTCCGGCACCTGCCCCGCTCCACTGGTTGGTTGCGCCGCCCCTTGGTAGGGGCTGCTTTCACCAACAAAGTAGAACGGCGAAGCCGGTGAGCCACCACCTGCCGGTGCGGCAATCGAACTACCCGGATAGACCTGGGGAATCGCTGCGGTATAGGCCTCGGGCGTACCCAGGTCATAACCATCAGCGATACCCGCCGGCGCAGGTTGCAAGGGTGCCTCATGGGCCGCCAGGGTGGGTGTACCGCTGGTCAACGAAGCGCCAGAAGCCGATTGCGTGGACGGTGCGGCACCACCCGGCAAGCTGGCGAAGAACTCATTGGCCAAGCGACTCAGCGCGCCGAGATCCGGCAGGCCGGGGTCTTGCTGCGGGTTACTTGTAAGTGTCTGGATAGTCATGGTACTTGCCGACCTCCACGTCATCGAGCACAGCCAGGGCATCCTCGGTCAGCACTGCCAGCGAGCAGTACAGCGAAATCAGGTAGGAAGCGATGGCGTTGCGGTTGATCCCCATGAAGCGCACCGACAACCCTGGGCTCTGCTCGCCGGCTACGCCCGGCTGGTACAGGCCGACCACGCCCTGGCGCTTGTCGCCGACGCGCAGCAGCAGGATCTTGGTCTTGCCGTCTTCGTCGATGGGCACCTTGTCCGACGGAATCAGCGGCAAGCCGCGCCAGGTGAGGAACTGCGAGCCGAATAGACTGATGGTCGGTGGCGGCACGCCACGACGGGTGCATTCACGGCCGAAGGCAGCAATCGCCAGCGGGTGGGCAAGGAAGAATGCCGGCTCTTTCCACACCTTGGTGATCAGCTCGTCGAGGTCGTCCGGGGTCGGCGCGCCGGTCAGGGTGGAGATGCGCTGAGTGGAATCGACGCTGGCCAGCAGACCGTATTCCGGGTTGTTGATCAGCTCGTTTTCCTGCCGCTCCTTGATCGTCTCGATGGTCAGGCGCAGCTGCTCGCGGATCTGATCGTGCGGGCTGCTGTACAGGTCGGAGACACGGGTGTGCACGTCCAGCACGGTGCTCACCGCGTTGAGGAAGTACTCGCGCGGCTGGTCTTCGTAGTCGACGAAGGTCTGCGGCAGCGCCGACTCGTCACGCTGCGAGCAGGCAACCTGCACATTCAGCGGGTTCTTCACCTTGTTCAGACGAAAGATGCCCGCCTCCACCGGCGTCCACTGCAGCAGATGCACCAGCCAGCGCGGGGTGATGGTGGAAAGTTGCGGTACGGTCTTTGTCGCATTCGCCAGTTGGCGGGCGGCGTTATCGCCCAACGCCAGGCGTACTTCCTGATTGTCAGCCATGAATCACTCCGAAAGGTCTGATTGATTGGCTATTGGGCAATCCTCTGCTCATTGCGCCATCGGCCTAGGCCCGAGGCGCGGCTAGCGAGTATTGCTGCAACAGCCCAAATGGCGCAGGGCCGAAAGGTTCGTCATACGACTACCCCGCGTTGCCTGGCTGATGTTGCACGGTCGCCTGGCTGACGTTGCTGCCTTGGGGCACGCTGCGGGTCAACCAGACGTTTCCACCGATGGTGGAGCCTTTGCCGATGGTGATGCGACCGAGGATGGTGGCCCCGGCGTAGATCACCACATCGTCTTCAACAATCGGATGGCGCGGCTGGCCTTTGTGCAGCTGGCCAAACTCATCCGAGGTAAAGCGTTTCGCCCCCAGGGTCACGGCCTGGTAGATGCGCACACGGTCGCCAATGATCGCGGTTTCGCCGATCACCACACCGGTGCCATGGTCGATAAAGAAGCTCTTGCCGATCTGCGCACCGGGGTGGATGTCGATACCGGTCGAGGAATGCGCCAGCTCGGCGATGATCCGAGCCAGCAAGGTCAGATCAGCCTTGTAGAGGTGATGGGCAATGCGGTGGTGAACCACGGCGATGATGCCCGGGTAGCACAGCAGCACTTCGTCCACCGTTCGCGCGGCCGGGTCGCCGTTGAAGGCGGCGATCACATCGTGATCCAGGGTGCGACGCAGCTCGGGCAGGCTGGCGGCGAAGTCGCGCACCACCTGCACCGCATGCTGCTCGATATCCAGCGCTTCCTTGCCGCGCAAGCGTGCGGCGTAGCGCAGCTCCAGACGCACCTGGGCCAGCAGGCTGTTCAATGCCGTGTCGAGGGTATGGCCCACGTAGAAATCTTCACTTTCCTCACGCAGTTCATTGGGCCCCAAACGCATGGGGAACAACGCGCCGCTCAAGGCCTGCAGAATCTCGCCAATGGCCTGGCGTGAAGGCAGCTCACGCCCGCCCAGCTCACGCGCCCGCCCGGTACTGCTGCGCCACTCGGCGCGCACTGCGCGCAACTGGTCGACGATCTGCTCCAACTGCCAGTTCACCGGGCGCACCACGGCTTCAAGCGGGGTTGGGCTGAGCCCTTCGAGGGCGGCTTTGAGCTTTTCAGACATGAGCGTTCCTTGCACGCCGGCGACATAGCATGGCGCGAGAAAAAGATAAAAAGCGCGGATTCAGTTACGGAGCTGTTTCAATCCTGTACCCAGGGCAGGCCCCAATGCCGCCAGCCACCGCTGTCACCCCGTTGCTGTTGGGTATCGAGGTCGCCCTCAAACCCCTCAAGCACATTGAAGACCTGGGCAAAACCCGCGGCTGCAGCGGCCGTCGCGGCAGCCGCCGAGCGCTTGCCACTGCGGCAGAGCAGGACGATGGCCACATCGCGACCAGCCTTGGTTTCCAGCTCGCGGATAAAGCGCGGGTTCTTGATCATGGCCGGGCCGGTTTGCCAGGCCACATGCAGGGCATCGGGCACATGGCCGACGAACTTCAGTTCCTCGGCGGTGCGCACATCAACCAGGCGCACCGCACCCGCTTCGATCAGCGCCCAGGCCTCGGGCGGATACAAACTACCGGCGTAGGCAAGGCCATTGAGCTCGGCACGAGCGCGGGCCCTGGCCAGCAGGTGTTCGGCACTGATCGCCAACACCGCGCGCAAGTCTTCCGGGCGCTGGGTGTCGACAGCAGGGGGTACAGAGGCAGAAGCAACAGCAGGCATGGCGCATCCTCTAGTTGGCTAGTCGGGGCTTGGCAGGTGATCTGCTACGCCGCAATGAGGTCAACTCTATGCCTTTCCCATATATCAAAAAAATAATTAATTCTTTTATTTAAAGAACCTTAAAGAATATACGTTTTGATCAATGCCTTAGGGTCGCCACACAGCAGCACTGACATCAACACGCTTGGGCAGCAGACGGTTCTGTAAAAACAGATCGGCTGTGTGCTGCTGTGCCGCAATGATTTCAGCGCTGACCGGGCCAATAGGTGAGGCGGGACGATGCTCGAACGAGCGCTCGATCACCGCCGGCGGCAGCCCCATAAAAGCAGCCAGCAGTTCAATGCTCTGCTGGGTATGCGTACGCGTCAGGCTTTCGGCCTGGCTCAACTCATTCAGCAACTGCTGTACGAATGGCCCATGAGCCTCGGCATAAGGCCGTGCTGCAAGGTAGAACGGCCCGGTCAAGCCCAGGCCTTCACCATTGGCCAACAAGCGCGCCCGTCCCTCAAGGTCAATGGCCGAGTAGAACGGGTCCCAGATCGCCCAGGCATCCACACTACCGCGCTCGAACGCAGCACGCGCATCGGCAGGCGACAGGTAGAGCAGCTGCACGTCCTGAATGCTCAGACCGGCCTGCTGCAAAACCCGCAGCAGCAGATTGTGCGCGCTGGAGCCTTTCTGCAGGGCTACCTTGCGCCCCTTGAGCTCGGCCACCGATTGGATCGGACTGTCTTTGGCGACCAGGATTACCTCGGCCTTGGGTTTCGCCGGCTCGGCACCGACATAGAGCAGATCAGCCCCGGCGGCCTGGGCGAAGATCGGCGGGATGTCACCAGTGGAGCCGATATCCAGGCTACCGACGTTCAGCGCTTCGAGCATCTGCGGGCCTGCGGGAAATTCGATCCACTGAATCGGCGTGTCGGGGAAGCGCGCCTCCAGCAGGCCATGCTGTTTGGCCAGCACCAGGCTGATCGAACCCTTCTGGTAACCGATGCGCAGGTTCTGTGGGTCGCTCGCCAAGGCCTGTGGTGCGCAGGCGATCAATAGCCAGGTGAGTATCAGATGAAATCTTTGCATGGTCAGTCCTGCCAATCGGTTGAAGGTTTTTCCCACAGATTGATGCCACCCTCGACCGCATACTGATCGATCTCGGCCAGTTCTTCGGCGCTGAAATCGAGTTGCTGCAGCGCGGCGACGTTCTCGATGACCTGCTCGGGGCGGCTGGCACCGATCAGCGCCGAGCTCACCCGTGGATCGCGCAGGGTCCAGGCCAGAGCCAGTTGCGCCAGGCTCTGGCCACGGCGCTGGGCGATACGGTCAAGCGCCTGGGCACGGCGGATATTGTCATCTGACAGATGCTCGGGACGCAGCGAGCCGCCGCCGGGACGATTGACCCGCGCATCCGCGGGAATGCCGGTGAGGTACTTGTCGCTGAGCAGCCCCTGGGCCAGTGCGGTAAAGACGATCACCCCTGCCCCCACCTCATCGGTGGCATCCAGCAGGCCCTGCTCGATCCAGCGATTGAACAGGTTGTACGACGGCTGATGGATCAGCAGCGGCACCCCACGCGCCTTGAGCAACGCAGCAATCTCGCGGGTTTTACCGGGCGAATAAGAGGAAATGCCGATATACAGCGCCTTGCCCTGCTCGACGATGCTAGCCAGGGCGTGGGCGGTTTCTTCCAAGGGTGTATCGGGGTCGAAACGGTGCGAGTAGAAGATATCGACATAGTCCAGCCCCATGCGCTGCAGGCTCTGGTCGAGGCTGGAGAGCAGGTATTTGCGCGAGCTGCCGCCCTGGCCGTAGGGGCCGGGCCACATATCCCAGCCGGCCTTAGTGGAGATGATCAGCTCGTCGCGGTGCTGGCGGAAATCCTCCTTGAGCAGGCGGCCGAAATTGCTCTCGGCGCTGCCGTAGGGCGGGCCGTAGTTGTTGGCCAGGTCGAAGTGGTTGATGCCCAGATCGAAAGCCGTACGCAGCAACTCGCGCTGGGTACTCAGCGGCGTGCTGTCACCGAAGTTGTGCCACAAGCCCAGGGACAGGGCCGGCAACACCAAGCCGGAACGGCCGACGCGGCGGTACGGCATGCTGTCGTAACGGGTGCTAGAGGCGTGATACGTCATGGCGTGTTCTCGTGCTCAATAATGTCAGGAAGCCTGGGCTGGCAGGTGGTGGACTTCCAGCCCCGGGGTGCTGCGGTTCGGGCCTTTGAGGTACTGATCGATAAGGGCCCATGCGCGGGCAACGCTGAGCGGTACGATTGGCCAGGCGGCAGCCAAGCGACCGATTGCCGCAACCGGTAAGGCCAGGCACAGCTGCCGGGTGCATGCGGCGCGCCAGCTATGCATTACTCGGCACCTGCGAAATGCCGATTATCCGGGCGTGCCAGGCCCAGGTGCTCACGCAAGGTGCTGCCGCTGTAGTCGCGGCGAAACAGCCCACGGCACTGCAATTCGGGCACCACATGAGTGGCAAAGTCCTCAAGCCCAGCGGGCAGATGTGGCACCAGAATATTGAAGCCGTCGGCGGCACCCTGCTCGAACCATTGCTGCATCTGATCGGCAATCTGCGCGGCAGTACCGATCAGGCTGAAATGCCCCCGTCCACCGGCAATGCGCCGGCCGAGTTGACCGAGCGTGAGGCTTTCCGCGCCGGCCAGTTCGGTGAGTAATTTCTGCCGGCTCTGCTGGCCACTGTCCGTCAGTGGCAGCTCGGGCAACGGCCCATCCAGCGGGTAAGTGGACAGATCAAAGTTACCCAGCATACGGCCGAGCAGCGCAACGCCTACGGCGGGTTCAACCAAGTCCTGGAACTGTTCGAACTTGGCCCACGCCTCGCCTTCACTCTGCCCCACCACGACGAACACGCCGGGCATGATCTTCAGCTCATCCTCGCCGCGACCGAACTTGGCCAGTCGGCCCTTGATGTCGGCGTAGAAGGCCTGCGCCTTGGCCAGCGAGGTCTGTGCGGTGAACACCACTTCGGCGGTTTCCGCCGCCAGTTCGCGACCGGTTTCCGAGGAGCCGGCCTGCACGATCACCGGCCGGCCCTGGGGCGAGCGGGCGACGTTGAGCGGGCCCTGCACACGGAAGTGTTCGCCCTGGTGATTGAGCACATTTAGCTTGGCCGGGTCGTAGAACTGCCCGCTGGCCTTGTCGCGGCTGAAGGCGTCATCCGCCCAGCTGTCCCACAGGCCGGTGACCACCTGCTGGAACTCGCGGGCGCGGGCGTAGCGCTCGGCATGCGGAATGTGCGCGTCGCGGCCGAAGTTATAGGCCTCGGCGGCAGCATCGGAAGTCACCAGATTCCAGCCGGAGCGGCCACCGGACAGGTGATCCAGCGAGGCGAACTTGCGCGCCACGTGGTAGGGCTCGTTGTAGCTGGTGGTCACGGTGCTGATCAGACCGATGCGCTCGGTCACCGCGCTGAGGGCGGCGAGCAGGGTCAGCGGCTCGAAGTACACCGAGCGCGCGGTATGGCTGGCGATGGCGTCGGTGGACGCCGCCACGCTGTCGGCGACGAACAGCGCATCGAACTTGGCCGCTTCGGCGATCTGCGCGGCGCGTTTGTACTGGGCGAAATCCAGTGGGTCGGCCACCACATCGGGATGACGCCAGGCGGCGATATGGTGCCCGCCGGCCATGAGGAAGGCACCGAGGCTGAGTTGACGTTGGGCTTGGCTCATAAGGAGTTACCTGACAGAAACGGGAAGCCGCCCGGTCGCTCTGCGGCGACACGTGCGGGGCTGCACGCAGGAATCACTGTGTAGGGCGTTTCGGCTTAGAATTCCTTGCGCAGCTGCACGCCGAAGTAACGCTCGTCGTCACGCGGCACCGAGCGGTAGATATACGTGCCGCCACTGGCGAGGGCCTGGGCGTAGGACTTGTCGGCGAGGTTCTTGCCGAGCAGCGCCACGCGCCAGCCTTGGTTGTAGTCGGCCAGGGCCAGGCTGGCGTTCCAGATGCCGTAAGCGCCCTGGATGGTGGCCGGGTTCTGGTCGAGGCTGAACTGCACCTCATCCTGCCAGCTGTAATCGCTGCTCAGCTCGACATCCAGGCCGTTGTCCAGCGGGATGCTGTAGTCGGCGCGCACGTAGCTCTTCCAGTCCGGGGTGAAGGGCAGGCGACCACCATCGATGTCGCAGGTTGCCGCCGCACCGGTCGGGCAGTTGAAGTGGTCGATGCGCGCCTTGGTGTAGGCGACGGCACCGGAGAACTTCAGCTGACGGGTGGCCTGCAGGCTGTAGTCCAGCTCGACGCCCTGGGTCTTGACGCTGCCGGCGTTGATCAGGCGGGTCACCACCTGGTTGGCCACGGTGTCGAAGAAGTTCGCCTGGTAGTCGTCGTAGTCGGTGTGGAACACGGCCAGGTTGGCGGTCAGGCGCTTGTTCCAGGCCACGCTCTTGAGGCCGACTTCATAAGAGTCGGAGGTCTCCGGCTTGAGTGCGGCGGTGTCGCGCGGCTGCATGTTGAAGAACACGTTGTAGGCCGGGCCCTTGTAGCCACGCGAATAGGTGGCGTAACCGGTGAGGTTGTCGCTGAAGTCGTACTGCAGGCCGGTGCGGCCGCTCCAGCCGTCTTCGTCCACCGAGCCGGAACTGCTGGTCGTGGGTTGGATACCGGTGATGGCGGTGGCCGAGGTGGACACACGGCGGTGGTCGTATTCGACGTCGTCGTGGGTCCAGCGCAGGCCGAGCAGGCCGCGGAAATCCTCGGTGAAGTTAAAGGTGTTCTCGCCGAACAGAGCCACGCTGTCGTTGCTCACGCTGTAGTCGGCGCGACCGTTGTTGGCCACGCCGCCGTTGACCGACAGACGCTGGTAAGTCTCGTCCGACTTGCCGTGCATGTAGAAAGCCCCTAGCACGTATTCGTTGAACTCGCCCTTGGGCGAGGTCAGGCGGAATTCCTGGGAAAACTGGTCGTAGTCCACTTCGCCCTTGTCGTGAGAGGCAGTCAGCGGCAGGACAGCGAGACGGTCACCATCCTGATACTGAGTGTTGTCCCAGCCGCGCCAGGCGGTGATCGAGGTCAGGGTGAAGTCGCCCAGCTGCCAGTCGGCCTGGCCGGACAGGCCGCTGTTCTGATCTTCGACGTGGGTCTTGTAGTCACTGTTGATTTCGCGGTTGTGCGTGCTCGGGTTGACCGGCTGCAGCGAACCGGCGAAGGCCGGCGAGGTGGTGGAGATGATCACCCCGCTGGGGATGGTGTCGTCGCCGTCGGAGTGGTCGCCGATAAGGATGAATCTGAAGTCTTCGTTCGGTTCGAACTCCAGCTTACCGCGCACGCCCTTGCGGTCGTAGCCGTTGACGTCGTGGCCGTTATTCACGTTCTCGACATTGCCGTCGTACTTGCCCAGCAGGGTGCTCAACGAGCCCTTGAGGCTATCGGTCAGGCGACCGCCAATGCCGAAGCGCAGGCGGTTCTCGTTGCCGCCGCCGAAGTGCGAGTAGTCGACATAGCCGCGGGTTTCCTCGGAGATACCCTTGGACACGACGTTCAGCACACCGGCCGAGGCGTTCTTGCCGAACAGCGTGCCCTGCGGGCCGCGCAACACCTCGATGCGCTCCAGGTCCAGCAGATCCAGGGTGGACTGGCCGGGCCGGCCGAACACCACGCCATCGACCACGGTGGCCACGGTCGGCTCGACGCCTGGCGAAGTGGAGATGGTACCCACGCCACGGATGAACAGCGAGGTGTCCTTGTTCGAGGCACCGGTGCGGTAGTTGAGACTCGGCACCTGCTGCACGATGCTCGCCACGTTGTTGCGGTTGTCGCGTTCCAATTGCTCGCCGTCGACCACCGACACGGCTACCGGTACTTTCTGCAACGATTCTTCACGGCGTGTGGCCGTCACCGTCACGTTGCTCAGTACCGGTTCAGCCTGTATATCGGACTTAGTCTGCCCAGCAGTCGCGGGGGCTTGTTCAGCCCAGGCCTGGCTGCCCAGTGTGGCCAGAAGTACAGCCAGGGCCAGCGGGCTGCGAGACCCGCCGAAACGTGATTGGCCGGCATCAGCGGCGGCCACGCGGTTGCTTGTTTTCATGCTCTTGCTCTGCCTTGTGAGACCAGAATGGGCCCGTTCACGAACCGGCCATATATCGCCTTGCCCGTGCTGGTCTCGCTCGTGCGAGTGGCAGATCTTGGTGCGGACAAGCTACATTGTTAGCGCTAACATCTGCAGTATCATAGCGCCAACAATAGAGCGTCAAATAATTAAAAATTACTTTTATATAACCGTTAACTCATAAGGGGACGCCATGAGCAACCTTCCACCGGCGCGCAAACGCCGCGGTGCAGGCCGTATAACGTTGAGCGATGTGGCACGCGAAGTCGGCGTCTCGGCACTGACGGTTTCGCGCTTCTTCAATTACCCCGAACAGGTCTCCGACGACCTGCGCCAGCGTATCGGTGCGGCGGTAACCAAGCTGGGTTATGTACCCAACCTGCTGGCTGGCAGCCTGGCCTCCGCACGTGGGCGGATTGTCGGCATGGTGATCCCGAACATCTCCGGGCCGATCTTTGCCAATACCATTCAGGGTTTCAGCGACACCCTCGCCTGCCATGGCTATCAATTGTTATTGGCTTCCAGCTATTTCTCCGAAGAGCAGGAAGAAAGCGCGGTACGCGCCTTCCTTGGCTGGTCGCCCGCCGCCTTGGTGGTCACCAGCCACTTTCATAGCGCCGGTACCGAGAAAATGCTGGCCAAAGCGGACATCCCAATCGTCGAGATCTGGGACTACCAGCCGGAGCGCACGCCGGTCCAGGTTGGTTTCCTGCACCACGAGGTGGGAGCCATGGCCGCTCGCTATCTGCTTGAGAAGGGCTACCAGCGTATCGCCTTCGTGCAGAACAGTGCCGCCGGTGACCTCAGCGCCCTGGAGCGCCGCGATGGCTATGCCGCTACATTGCGCGAGGCTGGCCACGAGCCCTGGGTCTTCGTGCCGCAAATCGGTAGCGCGCCCTTCGAGGCCGGCAAGCAGGCGATGGAAACCCTAATGGCCCGCACCCCACGGCCCGATGCCATCATCTTCGCCAACGACAACCTTGCCGCCGGTGGCCTGCTCGCAGCCCAACGTGCTGGTTTGCAGATGCCGGACGATTGCGCAGTGATGGGCTTTGGTGACTACCCCTTCGCCGAAATGCTGCTGCCCAGCCTGACCACGATCAAACCGCCCGCCCTGCAGATTGGCGAGATCGCGGCCCTGCGCGTACTGGAAAGCCTCGGCGTGATCACTGCGGAGCAACCTTCTGCCCACCTCAATCAACTGACCTGTCAACTGATTGCAAGGGAAAGCGCCTAGGATGCGCCGCCCCTGTACTGCCTGAGCCTATTGCCCCAGGGTTTGGGTCGCAAAAGAAGACTTCCTCGCTTCGAGATTGGCCAAAATCTCCTCATGGCAATGGTGATCAAGCTGCAGGTATGTCGCGGCAAGCCGGGGCGAGTCCAGATATCAACCATCCGAAAAGTGGTTTGACACTATCTACGACAACCAACACGCCCTGAGGCTTCTTGACCGACCGGCATACGCCCGGCAGAAATTTCACCTTACCGGCGAGTCGATGCGAAAGAGAATGGCCGAAGCAGCCAGTAAAGCCAGCAGTGAATGCGTGAACGATGATCAACACAGCGCGCCCGCTGCAAGGCGACAAGCAGAAAGCCTCGTAACGCCCTCCCCGACGCCAATCGAAAGCATCGACACAACGAGCAGTGTGCCCCCAGCCACAAGCAGCACAGATACGCCTGAGTGCCCCCAGGAAACACACTCATCACTTCCTGAGGACAAGCCTCACACTCAAGAGGCAGCCTCCAGCACGGTGGGCACCGAGAAATCATCGCAGAGAAAGCGATCAAAGAAGCGCCGAAGAAGACGCTAAGTCACCCCAGAACGACTTGCTTAGTAGGCGCGCACTCCAGCGAAAATTACGAGGAAATCACGACTCACGCCCAGGCATGCAGAAGCCAGTTCAAGGCGAACTTCTCGGTAGGGGTATAAGTAGGGGTTTTTTCTGAGCATGAAAAAGCCCGGTCGTTTCCGAACCGGGCTAAGTCATTGAAGAATATGGTCGGGACGGAGTGATTCGAACACTCGACCCCTAGCACCCCATGCACGCTGTAATCGTGCAAACCCAGTAACCAAGCGGTCTATCTCGGGCGCTCGCTGCAACTTGATGCCCATGAATGCCTATTGGTGCGTGAGAGAGTCACGCAAAAGTCACGCAACCTTTTTGACCCCTCCTTGACGCTGAGCTGTGCCTCACATTGATCAGATTGCTGAACGGCAGCAGACAAACACCTCGCGACAACTTCACCTAGCCAATGGCTCGATAACACCTACCCGCTTCACATACGCGTCCCACTCGCTCTGTAGCTGAGCCACCAGTTCGGGATGCTCGGCTGCTACATCTGTGGTTTCACCCCGGTCCTGCGCCAGATTGAACAGCTGCCAGGCATACGGTTTATCCAGTAACGGCAAACCTCGCGGCGCCTCGGCTGTCAGCAGCTTCCACTGGCCCTTACGCACATAGGCTTGACCGAACAACTCGCCCACCATCAACGCCTGAGCATCCCCCAAGCTCTCAGCAGGGCTCGCAAACAGAGGCAGCATGGAGCGGCCGCTAATCGGCAACTTGGGTTTGCCGCCATAACTGCTCCCCGGATCCGGTATACCAGCCAGCTCGAGGAAAGTTGGCAGCAGATCATCCACCCTGAGCGGCTTATCTAGTAGGCCATGACGACCCCGATCAGTGGGCAGGCGCACGATGGCGGGAACGCTGATGCCCCCTTCGGCGGTGGTGCCCTTGAACAGGCGAAATGGAGTGGCACTGACCTCCGCCCAGCGCAGGCCGTAACTGAGATTGGATTGGCGACGGCCGATGTTCCCGTAGCTGTTGTCGGTGCCGGCGGTATTCGGCGAATAGCCTTTACTGTGATCCTCGCCCGCCGCGCCGTTGTCCGACATGAAGAACACCAGCGTGTTGTCGTACTGCCCCGTGCGCTTCAGATAGTCGAGCAGACGCCCGATGTTGTGATCGAGGTTGTCGACCATGGCGGCATAGACCTCCATCTTACGGGCTTCGAACTTGCGCTGCTCGGCGCTGAGCCCTTGCCACTGGGCCCCCGCGGCATCCGGCAGCAAGGCTGCGGGATTGAAGTCCTGAGCGATCAGCCCGAGCTTCTTCAGGTTCTCCAGTCGCGCTTCGCGGGTGGCCGCATACCCTCGGTCATAACGACCCTTGTACTTGGCGATGAAAGCGTCTGGCGCCTGCACCGGCCAGTGGGGGGCGGTATAGGCGGCATAAGCGAAGAATGGCTTTTGGCTGTCTCGCTCGGACTCGATGTAGTTAATCAGCTTATCGGTGTAGAAATCGCTTGAGTAGAAGTCATCGGGCACTCGCACCGGCTGCCCATCTTCCCGGTAGGAGACTTTTTCGACGCGCAGTTTGGAGCTCGGCCGCGGCGCGAAGTGCGTCGCCCCGCCATCCAATAGGACGAAGGACTTGTCGAAGCCACGGGCTTGCGGTCCCTGCTCATCCCGCAGGCCCAAATGCCACTTGCCCACCATGAAGGTCCCGTAACCGCCGTCCTTGAACAACTGAGCCATCGAGTGCGAGCGCTCGGTGAGATAGCCTTCGTAGCCCGGCTGGCCCTGCAGGCGCGGGGAGAAAGACAGTACCTCGGCCATGCTACCCAACCCGACCAGGTGGTTGTCCGTCCCCGACATCAGCATCGAGCGCGTTGGCGAGCAGGCGGGCGCGGCGTAAAAGCTGGTGAGCTGCAGCCCATCGGCGGCCAGTTGGTCGAGCGTCGGCGTCTCGATCTCGCCGCCGAAGCTGCCGATATCCGAATAGCCCAGGTCATCGGCAACGATCAGCAAGATATTCGGCCGAGTCTCGGCGGCCGAGCTGCACAGTGGCAGCAGTGCCCCGACCAGCACGGCCGCGAGTACGCCAGGCAAGCGCATCATGATTGACTCCTGGTTATTGATTTAGGCTCGACGCACGCCCTTGGCGCGCGGACTCCAGCATCCCGTCAAGCTTAAGCAGTCGATCGCCGGTATAGGCCCCGACGTACAGCTTCGTCCCGACCTCGAGCGCCACCGAAGCACCCGCCAACAGCCCCGGCGGCGCCTTGAACAAGACATGGGCCGTGGCCCGCTTAGGATCTATCGCCGCCACCTGGAAGGCACTTGCGCAGTGTTCATCCCTGGCCTTGAAGCAGGCGTTGAAGACTTTCGGGTCTTCGATACCGGCGGCGAGCAACTGTCCATTCGCCGTCCAGCTGAGGTTATCGGGCATGAAGTCCAGGGCGATGCGCTGCAGGGTACGCCCTTGCCGCAGGTCAAACTGCCGCACTTCCTTTGCCGTCCAGGCGGCGAACCAGGCTTGGCGGCCGTCGGCACTTAGCTGCACGCCATTTGGGAACGGCGCGTCGCTACCCTCGACCTTGGCAAGCGGCAGGCCGGGCGCCCAGGTCATCAAATAGCCGGTGTCACGACCATCGAGCAACTGCTCAAGCGGCAGCGGTGGCGCCATGCTGGTTGACTCGAACATCACGGTAGCAACCAGACCACCAGCCGGCGTGGCGGCCACATCATTGAACCGCCCTAAGCCCTGCTGCTCGACACAGCCACGCCAGACCGCCGCCCAGCCGTCATCGACCGGCTTGAGCTCGAGAAACTCGATGGCTTCACGCCCGTTATGGTTGACCACCAGCAGCTGTTGGTGACCATCGACGCGTGCGGACAGGTGAATACCATGTGCACCCAACGGCTTGTCCGGCGCCGCACAACCCTCCTCCCCCCAGCCTGCTTGAGGAGCGACAGAGAGCGGCAAGTCACGGGCCTGCTGCGTAGCCAGATCCATGATCCGCAAACGCGATTTGTGCTGCCCAGCCAGACCCGGGGTGATACTCATGAACAGGTAACGACCATCCGGCGACAGCTCCAGGTCTTCCGGCGGAGCAATGCCGCACACCGGCTGGTATCCGCTACCGGCATCGCAAGACGGTGCAGCGGCATGGGTAATGGAGCCGGCCACCAGACAGGTCAGCCCAACAAAAGCGCTTGCAAGCTTGTACATACACAATTCCCTTGTCCTGGTTGTAATGAGGCTAGGCTGCCCACGCTACCAACCCTTCCGGATGGCACCAGACAAAATAATTGAAAGGCGCTTTCGGTTTAACGCCGATGAAGCCCCGACCCAAGTTGATAGGATGACTCGACCTACACACAACATGGATCCGGCCCGCTTTGCGCTCATGGATCTGCGGAGAACCCTATGACTAGCGCAGACACTGCTCTGGACCCTCGCCAATTCCGCCGCGCCCTGGGCAACTTCGCTTCAGGCGTGACCATCGTCACCGCCTGCGGGCCAGATGGTCGCAAGGTGGGCGTCACCGCCAACAGCTTCAACTCGGTGTCACTGGAGCCGCCGCTGATTCTCTGGAGCCTGGACAAACGCTCCAGCGCCTGGGAAGTATTCCAGGCGGCCAACCACTTCACAGTCAACATCCTGGCTTCGGACCAGATTGCTCTGTCCAATCATTTCGCCCGCCCCCAAGAAGACAAATTCGACGGCATCGAGCACGACAGTGGTCTCGGCGGCGCACCGCAGTTCAACGATTGCTCGGGCAACTTCCAGTGCGCCAACTACCAGCATGTGGATGCTGGCGACCACTGGATCATGATCGGCAAGGTGGAGAAGTTTGAAGATTACGGCCGCTCGCCGCTGGTCTACCACCAAGGCGGCTATGCCATGGTGCTGCCGCATCCACGCGGGCGAAAACCGGAAAGCACAGACACTTCCGAGTCCAGCAACATGCTCAATACCAAGCTGGGCGACAACTTGTTCTACCTGATGATCCAGGCGGTCAACGCCAGTCACCCGCGCTTTGTCCAGCAGCATCTATCACTGGGCCTGCGTAACAGTGAATCACGTCTGCTGATGGTCCTCGACAGCGCCCCGAACGCTTGCCTGGGTGAGTTGCAGCAAGCTGTGTCAATGCCGGCACGCGAGGTGGAGGAAGCGATGGCCACCCTGCAGGGCAAGGGCTACCTGCAGATCAGTGACGATCAGCGCAAAGTGACCCCTGCCGGGCATACCAAGCTGGAAGATCTGTGGAATACCGTGCGCAAAGCCCAAGAAGATATCTTCAGTGCTCTGACCGAGGGCGAGATGGAAGTGTTCAAGAAAGCTCTGCGCTTGGCCATGACGTCTCGCTGAAGCCAAGGCGCCCATACAGCCCCGCAAAACGTCTGAGATCGAATCGTTCTTGTAGGGAGTTACAATGGTTGAGCCGGAAATTGGCTAAGCATGCTTACTCCGACGAACAACCGGCCATGGATGGCTGGGCATTCATGGGCACTTGATGCTGTGTAGCCCCCTTCGCCATATACCGACTCGCGAAGTCATCCATTGTGGCTGCTGGCCAGATTGGATGATTACTAGCGGCAGACTGCGCACTTCGACAATCAGAAGGTCACTCAAACAAGCCGGGTAGAATGCTCTGCTCGACGGGTTATAACTGTCTAGAAGACCACCGACAGACCGCCGCCCCCAATACACATGAGCATCGCACGATCAAAAGCTACGACAGAGCGAGCATCAGTTTAGCCCGTTCGATGCGCGGTTGGCCGAGGGTGCGATAAGGAGCTGCGGGTATAGCGGTCTTACTCAGCGCCGAGTTGTGCCAGTCTATTGGTGATTTGTCCCAAGTAGTAGGCGGCGCTGCCTGGGACCCAGGCCTGATCATGCTGTAACAAGCGGGGACGAATGAAATCGTACTTGTGCTTTAGCTTCTCTAGTTCGGCAGAATGCTCGGGCCACTGTTCATTGAGATCGGCAAACTCCTGAAGAATCTGCCTGTCCAGTTGTGGAAATGTGTCGTCGTCCACCTTTAACACATACACGGCGAGCAAGCCGAAAGTTCGCGTCTGGTAGAGCAGTAGCAGGCGTTCGATATCAAGGTTCAGGCGATGCAGGATTAGCACTCGCTGCTCGCTTGGAGGCGCTGCGGCGTAAAGGCTGGCAGCCTCCAGATCGAGTCGGGCATGGGCCTCTAGCAGTGGAGTAATCCAGTTGGGATAGAATTCGGCTTTGTTGGGCGGCAGACGCTCCAGTCCTGCGACTTGCGCGCGCATTTCGGCAGCAGCCTGGGTCAATGCGGAGTCTTTCTCCTTCACCAACAGTTGCTGCAACTTTTGCAGGCTCTGGCGGTAGCGCTCGGCATGGAGCGGGTCGCTACCGTCCAGATTGGGGTTGTAATAGACCAGCAGGTTGCTACATACGCTAAAGGCTTGGGTGCGGATGACTTGTAGGTGATCGGCGGACAGGCCAGCGGAGACCAGACTCGGCAACATGAGTAGCAGGGTGAATAGCAGGCGAAGATGCATAGCTACATTCCTTTGTTGTTCTGAATTTATTGAAAAAGTGCACCGCTTGAAGCGAAAGACAAAGAGACAGCAATCGGTAGAGTCCAAGCTCTCACACTGAAAGATTCGACCGTAGATGATTACGTCCACTCACGAGCGGAGTGGCGCAGCCAAATAAGTGGAGAAACTCAGCTCCACCTGCCCAGTCTGCAGCCCCAGGCTGCTGTGTATGCTGGGAAAGGCCGGCAGGTACATGTCAGTGGACATCGGTGCGATGGCCGTCAGTGCCCCCAGTAGCAACAGCAACAGAAGCGGTACACCTGGACTCGATGGGCTGGATTCCGATGAACTGGACATGACGTGGGTGATTCCCGATCGATACAAATAAAAAAGGGGGAGGCAATCCACCTCCCCCTATGCGTGACGCCTGCTACTTTCCTCAGTGCTTGAGGAAGTCGATGACCAGGCGATTGAAATCATCGGCGTGTTCCCACTGCGCCCAATGGCCGCATTTGCTGAACACATGCAGGGTGGAGTTGGGGATCATGTTGAGCAGCTTCAGGCTCCAGTCGATCGGTACGAAACGGTCGTCACGGCCCCAGGTGATCAAGGTCTTGGCCTTCATATTGGGCAGGTCGTTAGTGAAATCGCCCAGGTTGAAGTTGCTCAGCTCAACCGACTTGAGGAAGTTGGCCAAGTGCTCCGGGTTGGCCAGGATCGCCCTGTGACGCAGCTCGATCAGCTCGTCGGTCAGCGCACTGGAGTCGTAGACGAAGACATTGAGCATGTTCTTTAGGTTTTCGAAGGTCGGCTCGCGGTAGACCTGGAACAGCAGCTTGATGCCTTCCATCGGCAGCGGGGTGAAGATGCTGGTCTTACCAACGCCACCGGCGCCCATCAGAATCATCTTGTCCAGTCGCTCCGGGTAGTCGCGGGCGAAGGCCAGCGAGCTGCCGCCGCCCATGGAGTTACCAACCAGGTGCGCCTTGTCGATCTTCAGCGCGTCCATCATCTGACGAGTAGCGCGGGCGTTGACCACGAAACGCTGCTCGGCGGTAACCAGCGGATCGGAACTACCGAAACCGGGGCAGTCGAGCAGGATCACCCGGTAGCCGGCATCGACGAAAGCATCGACGTTGCGATGGAAGTTGGCCCAGCCGGTGGCGCCCGCGCCGGAGCCGTGCAGCATGATCACCACCTCGCCTTCACCGGCGTCGTTGTAGTGCAGCTTCCACTCTTCGGTTTGAACGAAGTGGCTGGTGTTTTCCTGGGTAAAACGGCTCATGTTGTTGTCCTGTGTTGTGTGCAAGGCAAATGGGTTGGCTTCAAGCGCGCTGCTTGAGTAGGTCGAGGGCAACGTCAACAATCATGTCTTCCTGGCCGCCGACCATGCGGCGTTTGCCCAGTTCGACGAGGATGTCCACGGCCTTCAGGTCGTACTTGGCCGCCGCCACTTCGGAGTGACGCAGGAAGCTGGAATAGACCCCGGCATAACCGAGGGCCAGGGTTTCGCGGTCGACCCGCACGGGACGGTCCTGCAGCGGCCGGACGATGTCGTCGGCGGCATCCATCAGGGTGTAGAGATCGGTGCCGTGTTCCCAGCCGAGGCGTTCGGCGGCGGCGATAAACACTTCCAGCGGCGCGTTGCCGGCACCGGCACCCATGCCGGCGAGGCTGGCGTCGATGCGGTCGCAGCCCTCCTCTACCGCGACGATGGAGTTGGCCACGCCCAGGCTCAGGTTGTGGTGAGCGTGCATACCGGTCTGGGTCTCAGGCTTGAGCACATCCTTCAGCGCGCGGAAGCGCTCGCGGATGTCCTGCATGCTCATGGCACCGCCGGAGTCCACCACATACAGACAGGTGGCACCGTAGTCTTCCATCAGCTTGGCCTGCTGCGCGAGACCCTGCGGGGTCTGCATGTGGCTCATCATCAGGAAGCCGACGGTGTCCATGCCCAGCTTGCGGGCATGCTCGATGTGCTGTTTGGAGACATCCGCCTCGGTGCAGTGGGTGGCCACACGGACGATGCGTGCACCGGCCTTGTAGGCATTGTCCAAGTCATGGATGGTGCCGATGCCAGGCAGCAGCAAGGTGGCGATCTGCGCGTGGCTAACCACTTCGGCCACCGCCTCGATCCATTCCAGGTCGGTGTGGGCACCGAAGCCATAGTTGAAGCTGGAGCCCTGTAGGCCATCGCCGTGGGCGACCTCGATGGAGTCCACCTTGGCCTTGTCCAGGGCGCGGGCAATGTCCTGCACATTCTTGATCGAATACTGATGACGGATGGCATGGCTGCCGTCACGCAGGGTGACGTCGGAAATATAGAGTTTCTTGCCGGGATTGAAAGTCATGGTCGTATCCTCAGGCCTGGATCAGCGACTGCGCCATGCGTTCGGCAGTGGCCAAAGCAGCGGAGGTCATGATGTCGAGATTGCCGGCGTAGGCCGGCAGGTAATGGGCTGCACCTTCGACTTCGAGAAAGATCGAGGTTTTCAGGCCACTCAGGTGGCCGAGGCCGGGAATGTTCAGCGGTGCGGACTCAGGAATGACGTCGAACTGCACCTTCTGCTTGAGGCGGTAGCCTGGCACGTAGGCCTGCACGGCTGTGGCCATCTCTTCGATGGAGGCCTCGACCTTGGCCTGGTCGACCAGATCCGACAACACATACACAGTGTCGCGCATGATCAGCGGCGGCTCGGCCGGGTTCATGATGATGATCGCCTTGCCCTTCTGCGCCCCGCCAATCACCTCGATGGCCTTGGACGTGGTTTCGGTGAACTCGTCGATGTTGGCGCGGGTGCCGGGACCGGCGGACTTGCTGCTGATCGAGGCGATGATCTCGGCGTAATGCACCTTGGCCACTCGCGATACCGCGGCCACCATCGGAATGGTCGCCTGGCCACCACAGGTGACCATGTTGACGTTGGTTTCGTGGAGGTTCTGCTCCAGATTGACCACCGGCACGCAGTACGGGCCGATCGCCGCCGGGGTCAGGTCGATGATCCGCAGGTTCGGCTTGAGGCCGCGCAGGAAGACTTCGTTCTTTATATGTGCCGAAGCGGAAGTGGCATCGAAGATCACGTCGATGTCAGCGAACTCCGGCATCTGCACCAGGCCATTCACGCCTTCGTGGGTGATTGCCACGCCCATGCGCGCGGCACGGGCCAGGCCATCGGATGCCGGGTCGATACCGACCATGGCAGCCATTTCGATGTGCTGGCCGTGGCGCAGGATCTTGATCATAAGGTCGGTGCCGATGTTGCCGGAGCCGATGATCGCGGCCTTGAGTTTTTTCGTCATTGCGATTTCCTCGGAATTATTTCAGTCGAAGCGGACCGAGCAGCTGCCGATGCCCGCCAGACTCATGCGCAATTGATCACCGGCCACCACCGGCACCATGGCCGACAGCGCACCGGACAGAATCACTTCGCCGGCCTTGAGGCTCATGCCCAGGCGGCCCAGTGTGTTGGCCAGCCAGGCCACGGCGATCACCGGGGAACCCATGGTGGCGGCGCCGGCGCCGGTACCGACGATGCGGCCGTTCTTCTCCAGCACCATGCCGGTGGTATAGAGGTCCAGGCTGCGCGGATCGACCAGACGGTCGCCGAGCACGAACACACCGCAGGACGCGTTGTCCGCCACGGTATCCTGGATCTTGATCTGCCAGTCCCGGATGCGTGAATCGACGATCTCGAAGCAGGCCATCACCCCTTCGGTGGCACGCAGCACATCCGCCACAGTGATGCCGGGGCCGGCCAGGTCATGCTTGAGCACGAAGGCAATCTCGCCCTCGGCCTTGGGCTGGATCAGCGAACTCATGGGCACCGAAGCACCCTGATTGACCACCATACGGTCGGTGAGCTGGCCGAAGTCCGGCTGGTTGACCTTGAGCATGTCCATCACTGCCTGGCTGGTCACGCCAATCTTCTTGCCGATGATCCGCTCGCCCTGCTGCAGGTGACGGCTGAGCAGGCGCTGCTGGATGGCGTAGGCATCCTCGATGGTCAGTTGCGGGAAGCGCTCGGTCAGTGGAGCCACCATGCGCGCCGCTATAAGTGCGTCGAACAGCTCGTCACCCAGTTGATCGAGATTGAGGGTCGATTGACTCATTGTTGTTCTCCTGAAAAATCCGCTTGCAGCTCTGTCAGGCTGCAAATGGCTGCGCAGCCAGCCTGCGCACAGTCCATGTCTTCTTCCTCACTGGCACCGGATACACCGATGGCGCCGACCAGCCGGCCGTCGATCAGCAGAGGGAAGGCGCCGCCCATGGCGACGATGTCCGGGCGCAGCAGCAGGTTCATGCGCACGCGTTCACTGGCGTTGTCGATCATGTCGCCAAGGGTGCTGCTGGGCAGCGCGAAGGACACCGACGTACGAGCCTTGTCGATGGCCAGGTCGATGCTATGCCAGGGCGTGCCAGAAACCCTTGCAAAGGCCAGCAGGTGGCCGCCGGCATCCAGCACGGCGATACTGATCTGCAGTTCCTCACGGCATGCGTGGGCAACCGCCGCCTCCACGGCCGCCCAGGCAGCGGGCAGCGGAAGATCGCCGCCGCGGATATGCGGAAGACTGATACCACTACGGCTCATGCGTGCACCTCCTGCTTGATGACTACCCCAGACGCACGGGCAACTGGCTGCACCTCGTGCTCGCAGAGTTCCTCGTGCTCAGCCCTGAAGAAATACCGCGGCTGCAAAAGGAAGCAGGCCAGTGCAGGCACCAGCACCAGTGCCACCAGCATGTTGCAGAGGAACATGAAGGTCAGCAGGAGGCCCATATCGGCCTGGAATTTGATCGGCGAGACGATCCAGGTCACCACGCCCAGCGATAGGGTGATACCGGTGAACACCACCACTCGCCCGGTGAAGGACAGTGCGTGGGAATAGGCTTCCGACAGACTGGAGCCACGCTTCAGCCAAAACAGCATCACGCTGATGATGTAGAGCGCGTAGTCCACCCCGATACCGACGCCAAGTGCCACCACTGGCAGGGTCGCGACCTTCAGACCCATGCCCAGCTTGACCATCAGCGCCTCGGCCAGAAAGGTGGTGAGCATCAGCGGCAGGATCGCGCAGACAGTCGCCCGCCAGGAACGGAAGGCCAGTAGGCAGAGCAGGCTTACGGCCAGATAGACGCCAATCACCATTTGCGTGTTGGCAGTCTTGACCACGATATTGGTCGCGCTCTCGATGCCGGCGTTACCGGCGGCCATCAGGAAGCGAGCCTGGTCGCTACTGAACTCTTCACTGAAGGCCTCAGTGACCTCGACCACGCCGTTGAGGGTCTGCGCCTTGTGATCCTTGAGGTAGACGTAAACCGAGAGCAGTTCGCAGGTCTCGTTGAAGAGCTCGCGAGGCGAACGGTTGGCGGCGGCGTTGATCATTGGCTGGTTGGGCGGAAGCTCGTTCCACTTCAGCAGCCCTTCGTTCATGCCGACGTTTACCCGGCGCGCAACCCCGGCAATGGAGTTGGTGCCATCGACACCGGGCAACTGGCGCAGGCGCCATTCCAGCTCTTCGACCAGCCGCAGGGTTGCGTAGTTGACACACTGCCCCGCCGGGGTTTCCACCATGACCACGAAAACGTCGCTGCTGGCCTGGTAGTTGCCGATGATAAAGGCATTGTCCTGGTTGTAGCGCGAGTCGGCACGCAGCTCCGGCGCGCCTGGATCGAGGTCGCCGACCTGCAGGTGACGCGCCTCGAGCACGGCCCAGACACCGACCACGAGCGCGACCACGAGGGCGAGGGAGGCATATCGAACCTGGGTGAAGCGATCGAGCACGCGGATCACCTTGCCCGGACGATAGCCAGCCTGGTGCCGAGCCTGTTCAGCAGCCAAACGGCGGCTGGCCGCGCGGCGGGAAACACCGGTATAGGACAGCGTGATCGGCAGCAGCGCCAGGTTGGTCAATACCAGCAGGGCGACACCGATACTGGCAATGATCGCCAGCTCCTTGATCACCGGAATGTCGACGATGGTCAGCACCGCAAAACCCACCGCATCGGCCAGCAAGGCAGTGATACCGGCTGCGAATAGCCGGCGGAAGGTGTAGCGCGCAGCGATCAGCTTGTGGGTACCACGGCCGATGTCCTGCATGATGCCGTTCATCTTCTGCGCACCATGGCTAACGCCAATGGCGTAGACCAGGAAGGGCACCAGAATCGAGTAGGGATTGAGTTCGTAACCGAGTATCGGCAGCATGCCCAGCAACCAGATTACGCCGACCAAAGTGCAGCCCTGCACGACCAGGGTGCTGCGCCAGCATCGGGTGAAATACAGCAGGATCAGCGTGGTGATGCACACCGCTGCGGCAAAGAAGGCCAGCACCGCGTAGAGGCCGGAGATCAGATCACCCATCACCTTGGCAAAGCCAATGATGTGGATGTCGACGCCTTCCTGCTGATAGCGCGTACGAATGCTCTCGAGGATGTCGGAGAGCTGCTTGTAGTCGAGGGTCTTGCCGGTGGCCGGATCAGTGTCGAGCAACGGCACGTGAATGATGCTGGAGCGGAAATCCAGGGCGACCAGCTGGCCAATCTCGCCAGACAACTCGATATTGCCGCGCAGCACTTCCATATCCTGCGCGCTACCGCGGAAACCGTCCGGAATCACCGGGCCACCATCGAAGCCCGACTCGGTCACGCCCTGCCAGCGGGTCGCCGGCGTCCACAATGACTTCATGAAGGCGCGATCAACGCCCGGGGCCAGGTAGACCTCGTCGTTGATCTTGCGCAGGGTTTCCATGTAACCGGCGTCGAATATCGTCCCCTTACCCTTGACCGCCACGGCGATGCGCAGGGTGTTGGCCACACCCTTGAGTTCGTCCTCATGGGCAAAATAGTTGAGGATGAACGGATGACTGGTCGGAATGGTCTTGAGAAAGCTGGCATTCAGGCGCAGCTGGCCGGCTGAAGCACTGAACAGCACGGTCAGCAGCAGGCACAGCGTAATAAACACAGCACGGTAGTTGAACAGGATGCGTTCAAGCACATTGCCCGACTGCCGATCAAAGTCGGCCAGTGAGGCGATTGTCTTGAAGCCGTCGGATATTTTGCTACCCATAGTGATGGCCCTTGAAGGCTGAAAACAGGTTATTCGAGGTCAGTGGCCTGGAAGCGGGTAATCCCGCGCAGGCCGACCGCCAGTACGCTGCCGTCTCGCAGAGGCGCCAGTGCGGTGAAGGAAAACTGCTTCTCGGGCTTCACCAGCCGGAAAGTGCGTCCTGCGTCCCGGCTGTACCAACCGGCGCCGGACGCATCGGCGAGCAGAATCGCGCCGCTGCCCAACAGGGTTCCGGCTGTCAGGCTCTGCGTGGTCTGCAGGGCAATCTGTTGCCACTCGGCATTACCGCCCTGCCAGCGGAACACATGCCCGCGCAATCCATAGGCAATCAGGGCACCATCGGCGCTGGTAAGCAGGCCGAAGAAGCTGCCGTCATAAGGTTCGGCGAGCACTTGCACAGCGGCCAGATCAATGCCAGCCCGATACAGGCCGCCCTGCTCGCCCGCCAGGTAGAGCCCTTCGGGCGCTGCGGTAATAGCGTTTATATGGCGCTGATCGGTACCGCGCAGTGCAGCCAGTGACGGCTGCCAGTGCTGGCCACCGTCTTCGGTGCGCAAGGCCAGACCGTAGGCACCGACCGCGACGGCCTGCTGCGTGCCGGCACAGTGGACAGCCAGGAACGGCTTGTCGGCCCCGTCGGCGACAAACATCTCGGCGCTCTCGAGCAGATCGCTCTGCTGGCGACGTGTCTCGTCGACGAGTGCCGAGGCCATCTGATTGCCCTGCAACTGCAGCGACCAGGTCTGGCCGGCATCGCCGGTTGCCAGAATTACGCCGCGATGGCCCACAGCCCAACCGCGGCGATCATCGGCAAAACATACCCCGGTGAGGGTCACGCTGACGGGCACCTGAGCCTGCTGCCAGCTGTTGCCTTCGTCATCGGAGTAAAGAATGTGTCCGCGCATACCCACAGTGACCAAACGCTGGCCAGCACGGGTGATATCGCTGAGCATCGAGTGCTCGGCAAGGCGGGAAGTAACGGCCGGCTGCGACAGGCTGTCGGGGAGAACCCCGGGCTGCTCAGATACGGCTTGCACGCTAGTGACTGCTGACAAGGCCAGCAGCACGGATATTGTTATGTTTTTCACCAGTACCACTCCGTTTGCGCATTTATGTTGTCCGCCACCCGAAACCGAGTGGCGGACAACAGAACATCAACTCAACGGCCGCTCATCCTGAGCAGGGACTGCGGCGAGAAGTAGGTGTCCGGACGGCGCTCGGCCATCGCGTACTGCTTGTCGCCGGCATCACCCAGGGCACAGTTGTAGATCCAGGCCTTGGTACGATGGTCGTGGAAGAAGCCGGTGCAGTAGTTCACCGTGGCCGGGATGTCCGGTGCCGCAAACGGCGTGGTCAGCGCGGTGCGCCACAGGGTGCCCTCGGCGTCCCAGCCATCGAGGATGGCGGTGCCCCAGTTGTCTTCGTCGTAGTAGTACTTGCGCTTGGGCACGGCATGGCGACTGCCAGCCTTGAGGGTGGACTCCACCTCCCACACGCGGTGGAGCTCCCAGCGCATGAACTCCGGCTTGACGTGACGCGTGCCCATAACCGCCTCGTCCTTGTTGGCCAGCAGGGCGTTGTTGTTGTAGGGAATGATCATTTCCTTCTTGCCGAGCAGCTTCCAGTCGTAACGCTCTGGGGAGCCGCCACCGCCGAAGGTTTCGTCGACGAAGTTGATGCCCGAAGCCACCGCGTTCGGTGCATCGAAGTTGATGCTCGGTGCCTGACGCACGCGCCGCTGGCCTGCCAGGTACTGCCACAGGGTGCGCCCCTTCACGTGGTCCAGCACGTTATGCACCATCAGCGCCTCACCGGCACGGAAGGCTGGCTCGTACGCCAGCTGGATGGCCAGCATGTAGCGGGCATCCGGCATGCTCGCGAACGACTCGCCCTTGTAGTAGTACGGGTACTGACCGTAGTCGACCGCGGCGGTGGCGAGGATGCGCTTACCTTCGGTGGTGGTGGTCCAGACCTTGTACTTGGTGTCGGTGGACTCGCCGCGCCACAGGGTCATGTGGTTCCAATGCACTTCAAGACCGCTCTTGGGAACTGGGAATGGTGCCCCGCCAAAGGCGCCCTTGACGGTCAGACCGCCGTTTTCCAGGGTCGCGCGGGTGGCGTTCTCGAAGGTGTGGTCATTTACAGCCTGCGGTGCCGCAGCGGTACGCCGAGTCGGGTAGACATCAATGCGGAAGGTATCCGGATTGTCCTTGAACAGCTGCAGCACGCCATCAGCCAGCTTGCCCTTGTACTGGTCAAGGTTGGCCGCGGTGATGGTGTACAGCGGCTTGTCGGCGGCAAATGGGTCGACGTTGCGCTGGCCCTGCTTGTAGCCGGCGGCAACCGTGGTGAAGCCGCCATCCCAGGCCGGGATGCTACCGTCGGCATTGCCGGCACGTTCGGCACCCATGGGCGTCAGCTCGCTCTTCAGTTTGGCAGCTTCGGCAGGGGAAACCGCAGCCTGGGCGGAGGCGATGCTCAGCGCCAGAAGTGAGGCACAGAGAGCGAGATGTCGAATCTTATTGTTATGCATGAGCTGCTCCTCAGAACGTGTAGGACGCGTTGAGCGAAAGGAAGTCGCGGTCGGAGTTGGTCTGTTCGTAAGTTTTGATCCCGCCAATGTTGATCGGGGCCGAAGGACCATAGAAGCCGTTGTAGCTCAGGCCCACGGTGACTTGTTTCATGAAGTCGAAGGACAGACCAATGTTGTAGTTGCCGCCCTTGTCCTGGCTGAAACCGCCTACCGCCGAGGAACGCCCATCGATGCCGTAGCCGAAGCCCATGGGTACGTTGAGATCCACGCCATCGAACACTTGGAAGTAGGTCGGGGTGAACGCCACGCGCATGGCGGTTGCATCACGAGTGCTGTTCGGATCGAGGTTCTGCGGGTTCTTGTCCACCGACAGGGTGCGGTTCCAGGCCAACTCGCCGAGTAGCACAGCGCTGTCCCACAAGGCATTGCCCGGCATGACACGAATCATGTTGATCTGCGCATGAGCGGTCTTGCCGATGGCATACAGCGCTTCGTCGTTGTTGTCGGCCACAGGCACCGGGGCAACCGCACTGAGGTCGGCGACTGTCAGGCTGACCAGAGGCGCATTGCGGCGCATTGACGCCTCGAAGGCCACGTTGGTATCGCCGACGCCCTTGTTGACACTGAAGCCGTAGGCCTCGATGTCTTCCGGGAACACCAGCATGTATTCGCCGATCTTGTCAGTCGGCATGCCAGGACCAACACCCGCACCGGGGCGTACTTGCACCTGGAAGTTCTTGTCGTGGTAGCGGATGGCGTACAAGCCGAATTCGGTACCGATGTCTTCGGCGCGGTAGCGAATCTGCATGCCAAACTGGCCAGAG
This sequence comes from Pseudomonas sp. KH_027, assembly GCF_057838565.1. NCBI lineage: Bacteria > Pseudomonadati > Pseudomonadota > Gammaproteobacteria > Pseudomonadales > Pseudomonadaceae > Pseudomonas > Pseudomonas sp. KH_027. Next base: position 2,031,060 of record NZ_CM174470.1, on the reverse strand, counting down.
TCACGCGCCTCGATATCGTCGGTGCGGTAGAAGGAAGCCGCAGGGCCCACATTCGGGATGTCAGCAACCACAATTCGCTCGCCACCACCGTCAAGCAGATCGGCCGGACTGAAATAACTGCCAGCGGCCGGGATACGGGTGCGCTCCCACTCGAACTGATAGTAGCCACCGATCGACAGCGCCGGGGTCAGTTGCAACTCAGTGGAGAACTGCTCCACCGGCAGGGCCAGCTCCTTGAACTGCGAGTTGGGTACGGAAAGGGCCTGGATGGCGTTGATCGGCTGCATGCCGCCGGCAATGCCGTTGTTGCCGAAGAACAGACTTTCGCCATACAGCAACGAGTGTTGGCCCAGACGCGCCAGGCCCCAGCGGTCGCCGCCCAGGCTGAAATCGCTGTAGACAAAGGCGTCACGGAGTTCCACGTCGCGGCCATGCAGGTCGCGGGTCTTGTTGGTGAACTCGTCATGCTCGACCGACACCGAGTTCGCCGTGAGTGGCGAGTCGTTATCGTTCTTCTTGTTGTAGATATCGTCATACCAGGCGGCCGCACTGACGCGCGCACCAGTACCCTTGTAGGCAACGTCGAACTCGGAGAACAGATCGACACGGTTGTTGATCATCGAACCCTTGTCGAAGTTGCGGTCCCCGTCATCCAGGTTACGGTCTGCAATCTGCTTATCATGCTGATCCTTTACCCGCCAGGCACCGGTGTACTTGATGTTGGTATCGAGACGAATTTTCAGATCGTCGCTACCAGTATCGAACTGAAAGGCCTGCACGGGCAGTACCGAGCAAGCCAACAGGGCAGCGCTGAGAGTGGAAAGGCGAAAGGTCTTTTCAAACGCACGAACCGGGCGCAATGCCTGCTGGTTAAGTGTGGCCATCTAGCACCTCAAAGGGACGGTATTCCGTCTTTTGTTTTTATTTAAAACGCTGCCGGAGCCTGGCACCGGCAGCGGGTGTTACAGCGAGAACCGGGGTTCTGTTAGCGCAAGTCAGTCGTTGATGTTCACCGCATTGAGGCCATAGACCATCGGCGGCAGGCTCTGACCCAGGAGGTAGGCGCCGAGCATGCCGGCGGTGTCGTCGGCGTTCTGGGTGATGTGATTGGAGGCGGCAATCACGTCGCGCATGATTCGCTGCAGCGGATTATTCAGGTAGATGCCGCGCGCCGAGGTGGCCTTGAACAGCAGCATCACGGCCTCTTCGCAATCGCGGCCGACACGGGCGATATCGAGCATGTGGTGGACGCGGTCGTAGGTCGGTACCAGCTCGTGGCGTGCCACGACTTCGCTGGTTTCGGCCATCATCTGCAGCAGACGAGCGCGGGCAGAACGCACACGAACCACGGCATTGCCCAGCCGATCCTTGACATAGGGACTGAGCGCCGCACCACCGCCATCAGTGGTGTTGGTGCGCACACTCATCTGGCGGATGTACTCGTCGATACCCCCTTGGGCCATGCCGACGATCAGCGCGGACACCGCACCAAAGAAGATCTGATTGAACGGGAACAGGTAGTGGGTGCCGCGATCGCTGTTTTCGTAGCGGATCAGGCTATGTACCCGGTGGTAGGGAACAAAGGTTTCCTTGACCACCAGGCTCTTGCTGCCGGTACCGGCCAGACCGAAGGTGTGCCAGTCGTCTTCGATTTCCCAGGCCGAGCTGGGCACCAGCATCGACAAGCGGTCGATGACATTGCCGTTGGCATCGCGGCGCAGACCGCCGAGGAACCCCCACTTGCCATGATCGCAGCCACTGGACGTTTTCCAGGTGCCGCTAATCTGGTAGCCGCCTTCAACCTCGACAACTTTGCCGAAGGGCGGATAGGACGAGGCGATGATGACCGAATCATCGTCACCCCAGACATCCTCGCAGGCCTGATCGTTGAGCGTGCCGAATTCCCACTGGTGGACGCCCAGGATCATCATGTTCCAGGCGCTGCTGCAGCAACCGCGGCCGAGCTCCATCAGCACCTTGTAGAACATCGCTGGGTTCATTTCCCAGCCACCGTAAGCTGCCGGTTGCAGAATCTTGAAGAAGCCGGCATCGACGAATGCCTGAATGGTTTCCCTGGAGACCATACGGTTCGTTTCCACCGACTCCGCCTTGTCCATCAGCATCGGAATCAGATCGCGCGCCCGCTGAATCAGCTCGGCTTCGCTGGGAACAGGGCTAGCAATCGGGGCGCTTTTCTTAAGTACATTCGTCATTTTCATCTCTCTCTTTTATTGTTTTCAGCGAACAGCCAGCACTCAGCCGAGTGCCGCGAAATTTCCGTTGAAGTACATCAGGGGGGATTCCTGATTCATCCGCCCGGCCAAACCGATGACATCGCAGAGAAACATGTCGTGGGTGCTGGCCGGGATGACCTCGACCACCTGGCACTCGAAACTGACCAGTGCGTCCTTCAGCACCGGCACACCGCTCAAACCGTCTTCCCACAGCCCTTCGGCGAAACGCTCCTCGCCGGCCACGCCCTCGACCATGCCGGCAAACCGCTTGGCGATGGGTTCCTGTTGGTGTCCGAGCACATTGACACTCAGGTTGTGGCTACCGCTGATAACCCCGTGGGCATAGACATTGCGGTTGACGCAAACCAGCAGCCGTGGCGGCTCGGCGGTGATCGAACAGACCGCGGTCGCGGTCAGGCCCGCGCGCTTGCTACCGTCGGCGCTGGCAATCACCACACAGGCGCCGGCCAGGTTGCGCATAGCCTTGCAAAAGTCCGGCGTAGGCACCGTCCCGATAGATTTCGCCTGGCGCCTGGCCATGACTTGAGCATTCATAGCGCCACCCTCCCGCTGGACAGGAAATTCAGCACTACCTGGTTGAACTCCTCGGGCGATTCGTACTGCGGCCAATGACCGGCCAGCTTCTTCATCACATACAGCTGGCCCTTGGGCAGGCGCGGCAGGGCCGACTCGGCAGCGGCTACGTCATGAATGGGGTTGTGGCTGGTCCACAGCAGCAGCGATTCGCACTGCACCTTTTCCAGTTCAATCATGTCGGGCGTGCCGCCTTCGTTGACCTTGCGCAGGCGCGAGTAGACCAGCGGCGCGCTGGCCTGGAAGTCCTCGCGGCTGTATATCGCCAGGCGCGAGTTGACCAACCCCTCGGTTAGCAGGGCCCAGTTGCCCTCGTAGAGCAACCACTGCATGCGCGCCAGCACGCTTTCGAAGCTGGGCTTCTGCCCGGAACTCTTGGCCGACAGCTCGGCCAGGTTCTTCAGGTCCTGGCGGCCCTTGTCGCTGACGATCGGAATGCCGCCGGTGGTGTTGAACACGGCACGCATCACCCGCTGCGGGTAGCGCACGGCAAAGCCGCCGGTGACTACACCTCCCAGCGACTCGCCAGAAATGTGCGCCTGCTCGATGCCCATCACATCCATCAGCTCACGCAATTGCTCGACGTAATCGCTGATCGAGTACTCGATATCCAGCTTCTTGGCCGACAGGCCGTGACCAACGTAATCGAAGGCGATCACGTGGTAGTGCTCGCCGAGCGCCACCACGTTCTTGGCATAGGCTTCCAGATGACCGCCAATACCGTGCATCAGGATCAGCGCCTCAGGCTTGCCGTGGCCAGCCTCGGCAATGCGGGTGCGACCATAGGTGGGCAGATCGACGTAACGGATCTCGGCCCCGAGAAATTCCAACCAGATACTCATGACTTGTGTTCTCCAACCGGGCAGGGATAGCCGGGCCTCAGGCCTGGGGAATCGGGTTGCGCTTGTGGCCCCAATCACTCATCTGCTGGTAGGTTTTCACTTCCCAGTTGTCCTCCTCGATCACCAAACCGCCCCAGCCAAACTCGAAGTTGAAGCCCGAGGGGGTCTGCGCATAGAAGGAGAAGGTCTTGTCGTTCGGGTGATGGCCCAGCTCCAGCACGATGTTCAGGCCGGCGGCCTTGGTCCGGTCATAGGCCAGACCGACGTCGTCCATGTCCTCAAGCTGCACCATGAAGTGGTTGAGCACCTTTGGGGTCGGTGCCTGTGCGGTGGCTATGGAGTGATGACGCCCGGTCTTGGTATGGAAGAAGGTCGCTTCGACCATCATCCCTGGCTGCACTTCCTGACGGATGTAATCGCTGACACGCAGCTTCAGCACGTCCTTGTAGAAGGCGACGGTTTCCGGGCCGTTGTCGCGGTTGGCGAACGGCAGAATATGACCGAGGCCCAGATCGCCGGTGACGAAGCGACCCTTGAGCACCTTGGAGCGGAACTGGTCCTTGAGATTGGCGACACCATGGCCAAAGAAGAACTCATGGGCATAGCCATTCGGGTCCTGGCAGGTATAGGCCTTTTCCACATGACGGCGACGCGCCAACTCGGGGCTCAGCTGGGTGAGCTCAACACCCTTGGCCTTGAGTTCAGCGGCGAAGGACTCCAGTTCCGGTTCGCTGGTGAATTCCCAGCCCGCCACGATCAGATCGTCGCAAGGGTTTTTTTCGAGGAAAAAGCGCTGGCAATATTCGTCCATGCGTAAGGACATGCTGGTTTCGTCACGATGGGCGACTTGCATCCCCATGACGTCCGTTGCAAAAATTTGCCACTTGTCCAGATCACTTACGCCTAAGCCGACGTAACCCAGAGATGAAATCTCGGCCACTGCCTTATCTCCTATTTGTTGTTGTTTCCCCATCCGAGCCGGCAAGCTCAGGAAGGGTGAAAACACCTACCCGATGAGGGCAGCGTTTTGTCTGACAAGGAGATAGCAACGGCTGTGCCAGCAATGCCGGATCGCTTAACTAAGTTTTTAATTAAATAAAAACAATGTGTTATGACTTAGCCGAAGACCAATTACCACACCGACGCTTGGGCTGAACGAAACGGCGAGTTCATCAAATTCGAATAGTTGCGAATTTGATTAACTAAAATTTATGACTTTCCGGTCATTCTGGTCGGCATAGCGCCGACTCAACGGTCGAGCCCTGCTATCATGGCGGCCGATTTCAACCCGCCACTGCCTACACCGAAACGGATAACGCAGCGCCGCAACTCCACTGACAAATCTAAAAGCTGGAGACCACGATGAGCGCACAGACAGGCAAAGGCTCCGTGCAGACGCTCGGCCAGGCAGTGCTCAAAGACATCATTACCGACCTGCGTTTTCCGGATATGAAAGACCTGGTCGAACACCTTCATTTCCGCCCCGACGAGGGTGCCATCTGGCTCGGCGAAAAGCGCATGCTACTGCTGCATGCCGAGGCCTTCGGCACGCTGCGCGAAGAGCTGCTGGAAACCATGGGTACCGAGTACACCCGCGGGCTGATGACGCGTATTGGCTACCTGTCCGGCAGCCGCGATGCCGACCTGGCAATCAAGACCCGTATTAATGGGTCGGAGCTGGACATTCTGGCAGCGGGCGCCCAGTTGCACTCCTTGAGCGGCATGGTTCGAGTCGAACCGGTACGCGTTGAGGCCGACCAGAACAAGGGCTACCTGTACGGTGAGTTCACCTGGACGCATTCACTGGAAGGCGACCAGCATGTGGCACTCAGGGGCCACAGCCACGACCCAATCTGCTGGATGGAGGTCGGTTACAGCTCCGGCTTCCTGACTCGCCTGATGGGCAAGCGCATTCTGGTCCGCGAAACCCAATGCCGTGGGGCTGGCGATGAGGTATGCCGCGCCGTGGCACGACCCATCGAGGATTGGGACGATCCTGAAGAAGACCTCAAGTACTTTCAGCCACGCTCGACGGACCGCCTCACTCATAATTCGCCGCCCGAGCAGAAGGATCCTGTCGGAGCCAAACATGCCAAAGCGCCGTTTGGCCTCGAGTTCGAAACCCCGGACCCGGCTTCGCTGGATCGGCCGGTGGGCAACTCGGCAGCCTACATCTCGGTCCTGCACAAGATTTTGCGGGTCGCCAGCACCAATGCGAGTGTGCTGCTACTGGGTGAAAGCGGAGTCGGCAAGACCATGTTCGCCCATGAAGTACACGCCAACAGCCGTCGAGCACAGAAGCCTTTCATCGAGATCAACTGCGCCGCTATTCCGGAGCAACTTATCGAGTCGGAGCTCTTTGGGGTTCAGCGCGGCGCATACTCGGGGGCAACCGAGGCCCGTCCGGGCCGCTTTGAAATCGCCGACGGCGGGACCATTCTCCTGGATGAGATCGGCACCCTGAGTATGACGGCGCAAGGCAAGCTGCTGCGCGTATTGCAAAGTGGCGAGCTCGAACGCCTGGGCAGTAACAAGACCGTAAAGGTAGACGTCAGAGTAATCGCGGCAACCAACGAAGACCTCGGCGATGCTGTTAAGCACGGCCGCTTTCGCGGCGACCTGTTCTATCGCCTGAACGTTTTTCCGGTGACGATCGCACCACTGCGCGAACGCAAGGACGACCTGCCGCTGCTGCTCGAAAGCTGCGTCAACAAGCTGTCTCGCCTGCACGGACGGCATATCCCTGGTATCACCCCGCGCGCCCTGCAACGTGTCCTGGACTATCACTGGCCCGGCAATATCCGCGAGTTCGAAAACGTCATCGAACGGGCGGTGATACTCGCCGACGACGGCGACCCCATCGATATCCGCCACCTCTCGGGCATCGAAGAAGCTGAGGGCACGCCGCAACTGGGCACCGTCAGCTGGGATCAGGCGCCAGTTATCGGCATCCGACTGCCAAAAGGCGAGCAAGCCGGCGTCGGGGCTGGCCAGCAAGAGAATGCCAGCCACCAACAGCTGCTCCAGTTAGCCAGGCGAACTCTGCAACGCGGTCCGATCAAGCTAACTGGGATCGAAGACGTGTATATCGAGGAAGCCATGAAGATGAGCGAAGGCAACGTCTCCAAGGCCGCAGTGCTACTCGGCCTGAGCCGCGCCCAACTCGATTACCGCTTGAAGAAGATGGCTGGCGAGCGCCAGGACTGAGGCGCGCCTCAATTCAGGCGGCGCGAGGTCCAGAGCGCCCACAGAAACAATAGACCGAGCATCGCGAAGATAACTGAGTAAGGTGCGCTACCGGCCGGTAGCGCGCTCCAGCCCTTCAGGTTGGCCGCGCTAAGGCTGGCCAGCAGCACACCGATCAAGGTGATGCCCAGCGCCCCGCCGGCCTGCCGCAATAACGTGGTGACAACGGTGCCGCGTCGCAGTAGCTCGTCCGGTACGGCACGAACCATCGCCGTGTACAAGCTGGGAATGATCATGCCCAGACCAATACGACCGAGCACAATGCCGAGGGCAATTAGACCCAAACTGGCTGGTAACGCCAGCAATAAACAGGAAAAAGCGAAGCAGGCAAGACCGATCATCACCACCAGTCGCGGCGAGAAACGGTCTACCAGCTGACCGGCCAGCTGGATACTCAGGGCCAGCGCCAGGCCGCCAAGCAGCATCAGGTTGCCGGTCGTAACCGCCGACTCACCGAGGCCATCTTGCAACAGCAACGGCACCAAAAACATCGAGCCATACATGCCGGCGCCATAAGCTACGGTGACGAGGATGCCACTGAGAAAACGCGGATAGCGGAACAGCTTGGGCGCAATCAGTGGTTCCTCGCTGCGCTCTTGCTGGTGCCAGAACACGACCAGTAACAGCAACCAGGCAACGACCAGCACCGCGGCCAACCAGGTCGAATAAGCCAGCAGTGGCGGCCAGGCAAAGACTACGGCTACCAGGTAAGCGAGCAGAAGCAGCCCAGGTAAATCCAGACGCCCTTGCCCAACACGCTGGTGCAGGTCAACTGGCCGCGCCCAAGCCACCAGTCCAAGTGCGATAAGGGCCGGCGGCACACCAAGCCAGAAGGTATAGCGCCAGCCAAACAGTTCAACCACAAAGCCAGCCAAGGTCGGGCCAAGGGCCGGGGCCATCACCACTCCTAGGCCGAACATGGACATGGTGCGCCCCTGCTTCTCAGGCAGAGCCGACTCTAAAATCAAAAATAGTGACAGCGGCTGGATAATGCCTGCACACAAGCCTTGCAGACCGCGTGCAATGAGCATGGCGGCAAAGCTGTCAGAAAAGCCCGCCAACAATGAAACCAGCACATAGAGCAGCAGCAGAGAGCAGAACACCCGCCAAGCCCCGAAACGATCGGCAATCCAGGCTGCCAGCGGCGCACAGACCACGGTCATACCAAGAAACACCGAAGAGAATTGCTGGGCGAGGTGATGACTGATGGCGAAGTCGCGCATCATCGGTGTAATCGCCACATTGATAGTGGTAGCGGACATGACCACAGCAAAGGAGCCAATGACCAGTGCTGCGGTTGTCATACGACTGGTTGCGCGACCCACCCTGCCCCCCTCGAACCTAATAAAAAAGCCCGACATAGTGATTCATGGTCGGGCTGCAAATCATGCTCCCGTGACCGGGAAGCAGATTCAGGCAAAGGCCAACTCGGAGTTGGCCACGGAGCAGAAGCGGCTGATGCTAGCCACGGAGTTTTCGTGTTCCTGGGCGGACGGCGAAGCACAGCAATCTTCCAGCAACACCACATCGAAATCACGGTCATGGGCGTCGCGCACGGTGGCCTGTACGACGGCCTGGGTGCTCACGCCACTGCAGTAGATGCGCTCGATGCCTTCACGTTTTAGCAGCAGTTCCAGGCGCGTCTGGTAGAACGGGGAAACACGGTGCTTGACGATGTCCCACTCGTCATCCTGCGGAGCCAGCGCTTCGTGAACCTGACCGCCCCAGGCAGTCATCTTGAGGATGCCGTTCTTGGCGATGGGGCCGAACACCTGGGAGTTCGGGTTGGCCTCACGGTGATCGTCGGAGAAGGCCACGCGGACGAAGGCGACCGGGATGCCCTCAGCGCGCGCACGGGCGATGGCCGTAGCGGTTCGGGCGATGATCTCGCGGGCCCGCACCTGCTCACCCAGCGGCGACTTGCCGCTGGCGCCGTCCGGGTGGATCAGGTCGTTCTGCATGTCTAGGACTAGGTAAATACTTTTCATGGTTGTTGGTCTCTGTTGGATTGAGTGGAGGAATGCTTGAGTTGAATCAGTCGCACCACAGGGCGCCGTTGACGTCGAGAATTTCCCCGGAGATGAAGCCCGCCTTGGCCGAGAGCAGGAAGCACACCGCCTCTGCCACGTCCTCGGGGCTGCCCATACGTCCGACGGGCACTAGGGCCCGCAGGTTGTCCGGGAACACCGTGGTCATGGCTGTGGCGATCGACCCCGGCGCCACCGCATTGACCCGCACGTCCTGGCTGGCCAGCTCCTTGGCGAGGAACAGGGTCAGGGTATGCACCGCTGCCTTCGACATGCCGTAGGCCACGTTGCCGGCCACCTCCTGCTCGCCGCGATCCAGCCAGGGTCGAGCGTTGCCGCCATTCTTGCCGACCACCGAGCCGATGTTGACGATGGCGCCGCGCCGACGTTCGGCCATCAGTTGGCCAACCAGTTGGCAGGGCACCAGGGTGCCCTGCACGTTGATGCGCATCACCCGCTCGAACTCGGCGATGGACAGCCCCAGGGCGCTGCCCTTGGAGACGATGCCGGCCACGTTGACCAGCGCGGTGATCGGCCCCATCCGCCCTTCAACCTCGTCGACGACCTCGCGCACCTCGCTCTTCGCCGCCACATCGCAGACGAAGAACTGGGCCCGGGCCGCCAACGTCTGGGGCTCGCTCAGGTCCAGGGCCGCCACCTGGTAGCCCTCGGCCGCCAGTTGACGGCAGACCGCGGTGCCGATGGCGCCACTGGCGCCGGTAACCATTGCCACACTCATCTTCTTCTCCCTCACCTCAGTGGCCGGCAGCGCAGTAGCCCGCTTGGCGGCCAAATACCAGGCCCTTGAGCACCGAGGTGCCGCCGGCGTAATTACCGAAGTACAAGCCCACCGTCTCGCCCGCGGCATACAGGTTGGCGATCGCCTGCCCGTCGGCGTTGAGTACCCGAGCCTGCTCGTCGATCTTCAGGCCACCGAAGGTGAAGACGTTGGCCGAGATGATCGGATAAGCCATGAACGGCCCCGCATCGAGCGGCCGCGCCCAGTTGCTCTTCGGCGGAAGCAGCCCCTCGGTGGCCAGGCCGTCGAGCCGCAGCGGGTGATAGTCGCCCGCGCGGCAAGCAGCGTTGTAGCGCGCCAGACTGGCCTCCAGCGCCGCGGCCGGCACGCCGATCTTGCCCGCCAGCTCGGCCAGGGTCGGCGCCTCGATGGCCGGCTGGTCGGTGCGGATGCCCAGGCGGTAGTTGGGAATTTCCTTGACCTTCTGGTCCAGCACCACCCAGGCAATACCCTCGCTCTGCGCGTAGATCTGCCGGGTCACCCGCTCGTACCAGGCATCCACGGTGCCCGGCGCCTCGTCGGTGAAGCGCTCACCCTGCTGATTGATCAACACACCGTAGGGAAAGATGAAGATCGACGGCTCGGAAATGCCCGAGCGCGGGTCCACCGGCTCGGCGTGGTAGCTGCCAAACTCGCCAGCCGGCGCCGCTCCGATGTCCAAGGCCATGGCGATACCTTCGCCACGGTTGTAGTAGCCGCCCTTGCACACCGGGCGCAGGAACACCGAACGCGGGCCCAGGTAGCGGGCGAGCATCTCAGCATTGCCTTCGAAGCCGCCGCTGGCCAAAACCACGGCGCCATGCAAGGCCAGTTCGCCGCGCTCGCGCGACCAGGCGCGCAGGCCAATGACGGTATTGCAGTCGGCGGTGATCAGCGTCCGGCCACTGGTCTCGTAGAAGAACTCAACACCCAGGGCCTCGGCCCGCGCCGCCAGAGCCTCGACTATGGCCTCGCCGCCGCCCACCGGCAGCAGGCGCGGCTGGGTGCTGGTAAGAAACTGGGTCGGCAAGAAGTCGAACTTCACACCGTTGTCCTTGAGCCAACCGATGGTTTCCGGCACCAGTGCCGAGAACGTGCCGATCACGCCGGCATCAATGGAGGCTAGTGCCTTGGTCTGCGCCGACCAGGTATCGCGCTCGCGGATGCTCTCAGCAACGAAATCTGGATCCTGGTAGTAACCCGAATGCTCGGCGAGAAACATGTCGAAGTCATCCGTGACCTCTTCGTGACTCTTCATCCGCAGGTACGCCTCGGTGAATCGACTCTGCCCACCTCGCTCCTCGCGCGTTGCCCGCTCGAGCACTGCCACGCGCAGGCCGCGTTCGGCCCCCGCCACCGCCGCCGACAGCCCGGCGACGCCACATCCAAGCACAACAAGATCGAACTTCAATTCAGTCATGTCTGTGTCTCCTCAAAGTGGCTGGTACTATAAGAACGCTCTCGCCGGCGTTCGAGGCAGGCAGAGCTAATGGGTTATTAGAAAAAGGTGAAGAACCAAATGGACAGACTCTGGGCCATGCAGGTGTTCGTGCGGGTGGTGGAATGCAGCAGCTTCAGCCGCGCGGCGGAGTCCCTGGATATCGCCAACGCCACCGTCACCTCTAGCGTGCGCAACTTGGAGAACTACCTGGGCACCACCCTGCTGTCGCGCAACACCCGAACCTTACGACTGACCGATGCTGGGGAAAGCTATTTCCAGCGCTGCACCGAGCTGTTGCGCCAGGTGGAAGAAGCAGAATCGTCCGTGCGCGATAAGAAGGGCGAGATCGCTGGCCAGCTGAGCGTCGAATCGCCGGCCGCCTTCGCCCGCGCACTGCTCTGCCCGGCCTTGCCTGCGTTTGCCGGGCAGTACCCGGAGTTATCGGTGGCCTTGCGCCTCACCGACCATCCTGAGGATCTGATTGCCAGTGGCACGGATGTAGCCATCCGCATTGACTCGGTGAACGACGCCGACCTGGTGGCCCGACCGCTGTACCAGGCGCACTACGTCGCCTGCGCATCGCCCGCCCTACTGGTCGCCAGCGGCACACCGCAGCATCCTCGAGACTTAGACCCGCAGCGCTGCCTCGGTCTGTTCGGCCAGGGCCGTTATGCGCCGGCCCCCTGGTCGTTCAGCCGCGACGGCGACAGCATCGAACTGACGCCCCAGGGCAAACTGCACTTCAACAGCACGGACGCCCTGATCCAGGCCGCACTCGCCGATCAGGGCTACATCTACGTGCTCGACGTGTTCGTCAACGCGCTGATTTCATCCGGCAAGCTGGTGGAGCTGTTTCCCGACTGGCATACCGGTGGGCGTACGTTCTACACCGTCACCCCCAAGGCCCGCTTTGTCGCGCCACGCACCCGGGCCTTCATCCAGTTTATGCTGGAAACCCTGGATGCCCAGCGCCGCCCGCCACCAGAGACCAGTATCGCCTTGCACCCAGGGAGGCACAGCCGCGGCTGAGCGGCTCGGCAGTCCGTCAGGAAGCGGCTGACTCACGCAAAGATGCCAGCAGCACCGGCAGCAGCTCCTGCCAGTCACCAACAGCCCCGACAGCGGCAACCTTGAAGATGTCCGCCTGTGGATCCTGGTTGATCGCCACGATGCGCGTGTCCTGACTGACTCCCGCCAGGTGCTGCGGCGTGCCGGAAATGCCGACCGCCAGGTAGATGTCCGGGCTGACAAACTTGCCGGACACACCAACCTGACGCATCACCGGCACCAACCCCGCATCCACCGCCGGCAAGCTGCCACCCAGCGTACCGCCAAGGGCCACGGCCAACTCCTCGAGCAGGAGGAAACCCTGTTCGTTAACACCGCGACCACCGGACACCACCAGCCTGGCTCCATCCAACGGTGGCAACCGCTGCCCGGTTGGCCGCCGCTCCAGCGCCAACGGCACGGGCAAAGCATCGTGCAACAGCAGCTCAGTGACCGGCACCGCGCCCGTGCCTGCGAGCTGCGGACGACCGCTGCGCAGACAAGCGAAGGCCACACCGTTTTCGACTCGCAAGCCCAGGCGCATGCGCCCGCCCCAAGTGGCACGCTCTGCCAGCAAGGCGTTGTCCTGCCAACGCAGTTCGGCACAGCGGCCCAACGCCTGGCCGTCCTGGCTGTCAGCCAGCCGCGCGGCCAACTCCTCGCCCGCCACCCCCGGCGGCAACAGTACCAGCACTAGCGCGCCGGCCGCGGCCAATGGCTGAACCAGGGCCGCGCCGGCCGCCGCAGCCAGTGCCGCAATGTCATCGCGGCTGGCCAGAGCGGGATTCAGCGCCTGCCAGATCCGCGTCGCGCCGGCCTCTGCCGCCCGCCGACAGGCCTGTGGGTCCGACTGCGCGCCCAGCAGAACCACCTCGAAGGTGCCGCCGCCGGCGGCGACACTCTGCGCCGCCGCCAGTACGGCATCCAGCGCTTCCTCGCCCCACGCCAACGGCACCAGTGCCAACACTGGCGACCTTACCGCTGAACCTTGCGTGCTCATGCGCCAACCCCCTGCTCATTCAAATAGGTCAGCAGTGCGCTGGCCTGCTGTGCGGCACTGCCTTCCAGCAAGCGGCATTGGCCACCGCGTGCGCTCACCCGTGCCACCTTCAGACTCGCCAGCGGCAATGCCGTCGGCTGCTCCACGCCGGCCGTCACGCCGGCGAAACTCATGCGTTTGGCCTCCATGACGTTCTTCATCAGTGGGTGGCGCAGCTTGTTGCGTTTATCGTTGGTGACGCTGGCCAGCAGCGATTGAGAGACCTCCAGGGACTCCTCGCCCGCACCGCGCTCGCGCAGCAGGCGAACCTGGTCGCCGGCCCACTCAGCATGCTGGGCCAGGGCGAACAGCGGATAGCTGAGACGCTGCGCCAGCAATACGGGAATGCTGCCTTCGTCAAGGTCGCCGAACTCGCGGCCGATCAGCAGCAGATCAGCCCCCCCCTCGCTCTCGAGCAGGCCGGCAATTTGCCCGGCCGTCAGCCGCGCATCCCAGGGGCAGGCAGGCTGCAGGTCGAGGCGGCGCAGTGAGTTGGGGCGAAACGCCGCCACCGTGCGCAGCATGGCCTCGTTGCTCGCACCGGCCAGCAACAGCACATCGATCTGGCAGTTGCTGCGGGCATCGCGCAGTTTCAGCGCCAACTCCAGCGCCGCCTCGTCGAAGGGACTGAGCAGGCGCCGGGCATTGCCATTTTCCTCGATCAGCCCCTCAGCGTCGATGCTCAGGGTATGCAGCGGGAAGCGGGTGTCCGCCACCCCTGCCAGTAGCACCAGAATCTTCATAGCCAACTCCTAGCCGTCAGTCATAAGCCTTGCGCGGTAGCCGCGGCGAGACGCCCGAAAATTGCCGCCTTGCCCAGCGCCGAACCCGTCATATAAGCCGCGCCATGCAGACCACCAACCACCTCGCCGGCAGCCAGCAGGCCCTCGATCGGTGCGCCAAATACGTCGTGCACGCGCATCTGCGCATCGATGCACAGGCCGCAGTAGGTACCAAACACCGCCGCCGTGGAGGGGTAGGCGTAGAACGGTCCGCGCTCGATGGGCCGCAGTTCGCCATGCTGATGCACCAGATGGCGGCGGCCGAACTCCGGCTCCTGGCCGTCGCGCACCGCCTGGTTGTAGGTCGCCACCTCGGCCAGCAGCACCTCCTCCGGCACCTCGATCAAACGCGCCAGCTGCTCCAGGCTCTCAGCCTCGACGAACAGGCCTTCCTCCAGGCGCCGCTCGAAGTCAAGGATGCGCACCCGGTTGTCGCCGCTTTCCATGATGTCGCGGTCGAGAATCTGGTAGGTCACGCCATAGGACTGCTGCATGCAGGCATCGCCGAGCAGCTTGTAGGACAGCGACTCGTCGACGAAGCGCCGGCCTTCCTGGTTCACCGCAATGGCGCCCTTGTATACCGCCAGGCAGGCATGGTGATTGTTCTCGTCCATCGGATGCTTGCCGAAGGTGCCCTTAATGTAGGGCGTGTCGCGCACGTCGGCACCTAGCGCCCAGGCCATGCGCAGGCCGTCGCCTTCATTGCCCTCGCCACCGATGAACACCGCATTGTCGTACTGCGGCACGAAGCGGTGCACCAGCGCGCGGTCATGGACGAAACCGCCGGCGGCCAGCACCACGGCCTTGCGCGCGTACAGTTCGAGTGACTCGCCGCCCTGCTCGGCCTGCACCCGGCGCACCCGCCCATTGCTCTCACGCAAGAGGCGGCGGGCGCGGGTCTGTTTGAGCACTTCAACCCTGCCGCTGGCCTTGGCCGCCAACTCCAGCTGGCGGATCATGTCCGCCGGGTCGACGTTGTGCACTCGCGGCACCGACTGCCCGGAAGCCGCCTCGATCACCGGGGCGAACACCACGCCCTTGTCGCGCAGCCATTGGTAGGTGGCCAGTTGGTTGTCCGTGTAGGCGCGCACTAGCGCCTCGTCGCATTCGCCCTTGCCGACCTCGACCAGGTCGGCAAACAACCGCTCGGCGGAGTCCTCGATGCCGTTCTCGCGCTGCAGGTCGGTGCCGGCAAAGGCCAGGCAGCCGCCACTCATCGCCGAGGAGCCGCCGGTCTGCGTGGTCTTCTCCAACAGGATGACCTCAAGGCCGGCCTCGGCCGCCTCCAGGGCCGCAGCGAAACCGGCCAGGCCGCCGCCGATCACCACCAGATCGCATTCACGGGTTTTCATGCTGTCACTCCAAGTTGTTGTTCCGGCGTCAGAAAGCGCTCGCTGAGGCCGTAGAAGACGAAAATTTCCTTGACCCGTTGGCGTTCGGGCCGCGCCGAGAAATAACCTCGGTTGCATGGCCGCACGCCGTTGGCGCGACGCAGGTCGACCATGGCCTCGGCCTGCTTGATCCATGCGCCGAGCGAATCCAGCACCGGTACGCCGTCGACCTCGTTGATCCCGTGGCTGGCCAGCAGCACGTTCAGCGGCGCCTCGCCGGGGATGATCACTTCGGCACCGTCGGCGATCAGTACGCGGGCCGCCACGCGAAAGCGCTCGATCAGTGCGGTCGGATCGCTGAAGGCGGCCAGCACGTCGGCGAAGCGGAAACCGACATGGCGCACACCGGCCAGGCGCTCGGCCAGGCCATGACGCGCGGCGTTCTCCTGCACCAACTCGGCCAGCTCGTCGATAAACACCAGCACGCCGAACTTGCGCCCGAGCATGCACGCGGTAAGCATCGCCGACTCGCCGTAACCCACCACCGGAATGTCCAGCAGGCTGCGGATATCGCGCAGGGCCGGTTCCGGCAGAGTGCTGATGGCGTAGGCATCGAAACCGTGCTCCTCGGCATTCAGCCCCGCCGCCATAAACTGCAGGCCGTGCAGGTATTGCAGGGCCGAATGCTTGATGTCGTCGCCTGGGTAGTTGCTGCGATAAGTGCCCGGCTGCATGCCGTGCATGTGGATCTCGGTGCCCGGCCGCGCCACCTTGCGAAAATGCGCGCGCAGTGCCTGGTCGTAGGCGCCCAGGTCACTCAACACGGTAAAACTTTGATGCCAGATACGAATGCTCATGACGGTTCCTTATGGCTGGCGTGGCGTTGACTCGGCCTGCGCCGGGATGATCAGTTTCGGCGGCGACGGCACCTTGGCCCGAGCGCGGTCGCGAATGTATTGGTAGATGGCGTCCAGTTCACCGTCGCTCAGTTCATCGAAGCGCTGCATCCCCCGCGGCTGCAAGCTGCTCCGAGTAGCTTCGGCCGTAGGCCAGCCAGTTATGGCCCGGCTCTTCGGCGTCGATGGCCTAGCCATCAACGTCAGCGGCCAGCACCTGCCCACCGTAGAACAGCACCAGGCTGCAGGCCGCCAAACGCACGGTGCGTGCCCAGCAAACGGAAAATCCGATACGGCTTCATCTTCTTGTTGTTCTCCATGAGCAGTCTCCTCAACCCAGCCGGCGCGCGGCAGCGCCCGCGCCGGCAATACGCCCGAGCACCGAGCCGGACGTCAGCCCGGCGCCACCGGCGTACTTCACGTAATAGAGATTGCCGACCAGCTCGCCGGCAGCGTAGAGGCCGGGAATGACCTGCCCCTCCTCGTCGATCACTTCGGCTTGGCTGTTCACCTTCAGCCCGCCGAAGGTGAAGGTTATGCCACAGGTCACCGCGTAAGCGACGAAGGGCGGGCGCTCCAGGGGATTCGCCCAGTTGGATTTGGGAATCTGCAGGCCAGCAGTTGAACGGCCGTCGCGCACGGCCGGATTGAACGACACCTCGCGCTGTACCGCGGCGTTGTAGGCACGCAGCGTGTCGAGCAGGGCGTTGACGTTGACACCCTCCAGCTTCGCCGCCAGTTCTTCCAGGGTGTCGGCCTGGATGCGCGTCGCCTGGCGTACCCGGTATTCGTCCGGCAGCAGCGGCTCGCTGTGCTGGTCGAACAGCTGCCAGGCGATGCCACCCGGTTGCTGCAGCACCTTGGCGCCCATGCCCGAGTAGGTGTAGTTGCGAAAGTCCAAGCCCTCGTCGACGAAGCGCTTGCCCTCGGCGTTGACCACCACGCCGAGGTGGAAATAGTTCTTCTGCTGGTTGAGCTGGTTGAGGTCGCCCTGCTCCGGCGCATTGACGTCGTAGAACACCGCGTGGCAACCCGACCAGTTGCCGTGCGCGGCCGCGCCGATGTCCATGGCCATGCGGATGCCGTCGCCGGTGTTGTAACGCGACCCGCGCACCTTGGCCAGGTCCCAGCCCGGCCCCAGGTACTTGGCGCGCCACTCGAGATTGGCGTGGAAACCACCAGTGGAGAGGATCATCCCGGCGGCACTGAAGCGCTGGCCGTTGGCACACTCGACCTGCCAGCGCCCTTGCTCATCGCGGCTCAGGCGCTGGGCCCGGCAACCATAATGCAGCTCGACACCATTGCGCTCGGCCCGCCGCATCAGCGCCTCGACCAGGCCCTGGCCGCCGCCGGACACCTCCACGGTGAGGCCGCCCCAGAACTTGTACTTACCGTCGACCTTGAACGCCTGGCGGCCGAAGATCGGCATGAAGCGCACGCCCTGGCGGGTCATCCACTGCAGGGTGGTGAAGCCCTCGGTGACGACGGTGTCGAGCACCTCGGGGTCGGCACGGTATTGGCTCTGGGCGGCCAGCTCGGCGAAGAACTCCTCCTGGGTATAACTGCCGAAATCACTGTTCTCGATCTCGCTGTCGAGCAGGTCGGGCATCAGCTCGCGCAGATCCTCGACCCCTCGATAAGCGACGCGAAAGGCGCCGCCGGTATGTGCCGAGTTGCCCCCGCGCTGCTCCACGGGTGCCCGCTCCAGCAGTGCCACGCGAGCCCCCTGCTCGCGCGCCGACAACGCCGCGCACAGGCCGGCATTGCCGCCGCCGAGCACTATCACATCGTAATGATTCATTTCCATCGCCCCTCGGCAGAAAACTCGGTGCTGCCCCTAGGGCTGGCAGCTTTGCCAAATTATCTGCAGGGACCCAACGCGATTACAGGCAGCCCGGCCGAAGGGGCTTTTCACTAAACCCGCAAGGTGTCGGCCTGGTGCAGCGCAAACAGCCGCCCGGCCACATGCGCTACGCCGGGCAGCATGACGCTGCTCAGGCCATTCAGAATTGATAGGAGAAACTGCCGCCTACGTACCATGACAATCCCAGCGCCGCCTCGTAGAAGCGGCCGTTACCATCACCGACGATCACCGAACCGACGTACTGGCGATCCAGCAAGTTGTCCAGGCGCAGGGTCTGCTGGAAGGTCCAGGGCGCGAGTTTCTGCTCGAAGCGGGCGCGCCAGTTAAACACGCTGTAGGCCGGAGCAGCGCGCTCATTGTTGCTGTCTTCGACATAGACCTTACTGCGAGACAGGCCCTCGCTGGCGCTACTGAGCCAGTCGCGGGGCTGCCAGTTGAGTTCACCCGTGTATCACTCGTAGTTCATCCCCAGCTGCTGGTGGTCGATGCTTTTGCGGGTGTTGTAGAGCAGCGCGTTGGCCGTGGCCGAACGCGGATCGGCTTTATAGGCTTCCCAGGTTTCCCCAGCGGGTCCTGCGTGCCGTTCTGCTTCAGGCGACTGTAGATCAGCGCCAGTTTGCTGTCGGCATCGGGCTTGAGGTTGAGCTTGGCAAAGGTCTGGTCACGTCGCGCGGCGCTATGGTCGCGGTAGCCGCGGTAGCCGGCGGTATCCAGGCGCGCGATTATTTTCTGAATGGCAGAACACTCCACAGGCAAGAATCCCGAACACGCCTTTCGGAAATCTCGCAAGGTCTCGGTCAACTGCGCACTTAGAATCAAGAGGGAGGGACGCCTTTGTACGTAGCACTCGCACAGACGGAACATAAAATGATGAAAACAAAAAAAACGTTCATTTTCCTTTCGGTTTTATTGGTATTAACACTCTCGGCAGTGTCTTACAGGATCGCCATAAACAGGCCTGGCAAGCCAACCGTGTTTGCTTGCCCCTACTCCATCCATGGCTGTGCCATGCCGTTCAACTTCAAGGGCTGGCCCAGTATTCCGTGAGTCGTGCGGGCTTTTGCCAGCTCGATCGGAACTCCATCTCGATAGCAGATCAGGTCGATCTCACCAGGATCTTCTTCCTCTGTTCGCTCAGGTTGATACCCTACCTCCACGGCAAAACCACGCTGCCGCATTAGCTCAGCCAGTCGCAACTCGATCCGCCTTGTTTCACTCATCTGGGCAGCACGGCGGGAGCCAATACGGCGCAGGTTGTTGACCGCCGCAGTAAGGTTATTCTGCTGCGCGACCACCCACGGAAACTGGAAGTTGTAGCGTCCGACTTTGTAGAAAGGTCGCTCGTACAGTGTGGGGACGGGCAATTGGGGCTGCTGTTTCAAGCTACTCGAAAGCGCTTTTAGATCGCTGGTCCAGAAATTCAGAATCGCCTTGGCGGCCACACGACTGCCATTTGGATATTCGCTACAAACCGTCCACCCCGTAATTTTTTTTGCCTTTTCATCTTCCTCGGCCCAGGTCATGGGAAAGCGGTTCTCGCCATCGACTAGTCCACCTAAAGCCAGCCTACTCAACGCTTGAGCCACCACTCCGCACTCGACGTAATGCCGCTGGAATGGCTGAACATACCCGATGACACACCAGTGACCACAACAACTGTCCGATTCGACATAGCGTTTTCTCTCGATATGGCTGTAGTGAAGTGGGCGAAATAGTTTCACCGCACTGTCCAGTTATGCAGGCTGCGCCTCTTGGGCGCGGTGGCTATCGGGCTTGATCTTGAACCAGATGGAGTACATGGCTGGCAGGAACACCAGCGTCAGCACGGTGCCCGCCAAGGTGCCGCCGATTAGCGTGTAAGCGAGCGTTCCCCAGAACACCGAATGAGTCAGCGGGATAAACGCCAGGATGGCTGCCAATGCAGTGAGAACCACCGGTCTGGCACGCTGAACGGTGGCTTCGACCACCGCCCGAAACGGCTCCAATCCTGCTTGTTCGTTATGGTGTATTTGCCCAATCAGGATCAGCGTATTGCGCATCAAGATGCCCGACAGCGCGATCAGACCGACCAATGCGTTGATGCCAAATGGCTGCTGGAAAAGAATCAGCGTGGGTACCACGCCGATCAACCCAAGTGGGCTGGTGAGAAACACCATGACCATTGCCGAGATCGACCGCACCTGCAAAATCAGGATGATCAGGGTGAGCGCCAGCATGCTCGGAAACAGGGGCAGCATCGCCACCATCGCCTTGCCGGACTCTTCAATGGAACCGGCCTCCTGGATGCGATAGCCACTCGGCAATATTTCCATGAGGGGCTGCAACTGCTGGGTGATTGCCGCTGATACGTCTGGCGGTTGCATCCCCTCAGCTATGTCTCCACGTACGGTAATGGTCGGCACCCGGTCGCGCCGGCGCATGATCGGCTCTTCCATGCGCACGTCGACCTCGCCAACCTGCGACAGCGAAATGCGCTGACCGTTGGTGCCTGCCAAGGTGAAGTCCATGACCTTGGCAGGATCGAAGCGTGTGGCTCCGGCTGAACGCGCCATCACCTGAACTGTGCGGATGTCCTCGCGGACGGCGGTAATTGGCACACCGCTCAAGAGAAACTGCAACTGCTGCGCAACGGCACTAGAACTCAGGCCCACGGCCTGGAGCCGGTCCTGCTGCAACGTGAAGTGCAGTGTGGGTGTGCGCGAGCCCCAGTCGGTGTTAACTGTGCGCATCATCGGGCTGGCCTCCATCACCTTCTGCACCTGGTCAGCTATACCACGCAGCGTGTCCGGGTCTGGGCCAGCCACTCGATAGGCGACCGGGAATGGCGAGTACGGGCCGAACACCAGCTGGGTGACTCGTACACGTGCCTCACCGGCCAGACCCTCGGCAATTGCCTGGCGTAGCCGGTGTTTCAACGTTTCGCGTTCAGTTTCGTTGCCAGTGCGGATCACGATCTTGGCGAAAGACGGGTCCGGCAGTTCCGGGCTCATTGCCATGTAAAAACGCGGGGCGCCCTGACCGATGTAAGCCGTGACAATCTTGGCTTCGTCTTGCTTAGCTAGCCAGGCTTCAACCTGTGCCGCTGCGGCGCTGGTTTGGGCAATCGAGGTGCCGTAGGGCATCTGCACTTCGACCAACACTTCGGGGCGATCGGAGATGGGGAAAAACTGTTTCTTGACCAGCCCCATGCCAACGATGGCGGCCACAAATAGACCAATTACAGCCCCTGCCACCAGCCACTTGTTGGCGATAACCCGCGTCAACACTTGGCGGAAACGGTTGTAGCGCGGCGTGTCGTACAGCGTGTCGTGGCCGCCCTCCACTGGTTTGACGTTGGGCAGCAACTTGACGCCGAAATACGGCGTAAACGCCACGGCCACCAGCCAGGAAGCAATCAGTGCGATACCGACAATCCAGAACATATTGCTGGTGTATTCGCCGGCCGTGGAGCGGGCAAAACCGTTGGGCATAAAGCCGACCGCCGTGACCAAGGTGCCCGACAGCATTGGCGCAGCGGTGTGGCTCCAGGCATAGGCAGACGCGGCGATGCGGCTGTAGCCTTCCTCCATCTTCACCACCATCATCTCGATGGCGATGATGGCGTCATCCACCAGCAGGCCCAGCGCCAAGATCAGCGAACCCAAGGTGATGCGGTCGAAGTTTTTCCCGCTCGCGGCCATCACCACAAACACGATTGCCAGTGTCAGCGGCACCGCCGCCGCGACTACCACACCCACGCGCCAGCCCATGCTGAGAAAACTCACCAGCATGACCACCAGCAGCGCGACGAAGAACTTGACCATGAACTCGTCCACCGCCGAGCTGATGTTGACCGCCTGATCCGTGACCTTGCTCAAGCTCATGCCCAGGGGCAGCTCGCTATTGATTGCCCCGACCTCGCCGTCCAGCGCCTTCCCCAGGTCCAGACCGTTCCAGCCATCGCGCATGACGATGCCCAGCAACAACGCTGGTTCGCCGCCATTGCGGATCAAAAAGGTCGCTGGGTCTTCATAGCCACGTGTGACTGTAGCGACGTCCGACAGCTTCAGCGTGCGGCCCTGCGCCACGATAGGCGTGTCGCGGATTTTCTCGAGTTGATCGAACGCGCCGTCCAGGCGCAGGAACACCTGCGAGCCTTTGGTTTCCACCGAGCCCGCCGGGGTCAGCGCGTTTTGCCCATTGAGTGCGGCGAACACCTCTTGTGGGCCAATGCCCAGGGTGGCCAAGCGCTCATGGGAAAACTCGACATAAATGCGCTCAGGTTGCTCGCCAATGATGTTGACCTTCTTCACTCCCGGCACATGCAGCAAGCGTTGCCGCAGGGTTTCCGCATCACGCACCAGGACACGCTGCGGCTCGCCTTTGGCCTTGAGCGCGAACAGGGCGAAGGTGACATCCGAATACTCGTCGTTGACCATTGGCCCGATCACGCCGGCCGGCAGTTCCTTGGCTTCATCAGCGACTTTTTTACGCGCCTGATAGAACTCCTCCGGCACTTGCGAAGGCGGCGTAGTGTCGAGCAGAGATAAGGTGGTGAAGGCTAGGCCAGGTCGGGTATAGGTTTCGCTGCGGTCGTACCAGCGCAGCTCCTGCAGACGTTTTTCGATTTTTTCCGCGACCTGGTCCTGCATTTCCTGGGGCGTCGCGCCAGGCCAGGCAGTAACGATGGTCATGACCTTGACGGTAAAGGCGGGGTCTTCCGCACGCCCCAGCTTGAAAAAGGCGATGAGCCCAGCCAGTGAAATCAGCAGGACCATAAACAGGGTGACCGAGTGCTCGCGAACCGCGAGGGCCGACAGGTTGAAACGACCCTCGCTCATGGACGGGCTCCCGCAACCGCGGCGATACCGCCTTGAGCGGGCACGCGCACCTGCTGGCCTTCACGCAGCAGGTGCGCACCCAGCGCGACGATACGCTCGCCGGTCTTCAGCGGGCTACTCACGCTCGCGCCGGCTTCATCCAGGTGCTCCACCACCACCGCTTGCCAATGAACTTGTGCGGGCTCGCCGCTCACCACCCAAACGCCTGGGCCGTTGCCAGCGTCGTACAGCGCACCGATGGGCACGTACAGGCTGCCTGCTGGCACCCGCGAAAGCGTGTCTGCAATCTGCAAGGTGATGGTGCTGCCCAGCGGTGCGTTTGCCAGCTCGCCTTCCAGCACATAGCGCGCTTCGAACGTCCTGGTTTGCTGATCGGCCACATCGGAGAGCTGCCTAAGCTGGGTGGCAACGCCAACGCCTTGTGTACCAAAAAGCGTGGCCTGGGCCGCAGACCCGAGCACCGGACGCAGGGTTTCCGGCAATTGAATAACTGCTTCACGCGGTCCGGCGTGCGCCACCCGCACCACTACTTGGCCTGCGCTAACGACTTGGCCAGGCTCGACCAGCGTGTCCATGACAACGCCATCAGCATCGGCCAGCAATTCGGTGTAGGTCGTGGCATTGACCGCTACTTCCGCCTGCGCCCGGGCCGCGCTGAGCTGGGCCTTGGCCGCATCGGCAGCTGCCTTGTACTGGTCGTAGGCCGAGGCCGATATCGCCCCGGTTCCGCGCAACCTACGGTAACGCGCCTCATCGTCACCCGCTTGCTGCGCCCGTGCTCGCGCAGCGGTCACGGCCTCGCGCTGAGCATTGGCAGCCAGCTTTAGATCGACAGGGTCAAGGCGCATAAGGGCCTGACCACGTTTGACGGTTTGCCCGGTGTCTACCAGTCGCTCAAGCACCTTGCCGGCTACACGAAAGCCCAGGTCACTTTCGATGCGGGCCGCCACCGTTCCAGTGAACGCGCGCGGGGCGGTAGTCGCCTCCTGAACTGTTGCGACACGTACCAACGGCGCAGCGGTACGTGGATCGATTGGCGTTGGTTCGCCGCAAGCGACTAGCGCAAAGGGCATTACGCAGATAACGGCAGGTAAAACGAGGCGACGCCGGAGCATGAGAGTCTCATCACGAAAGGATCAGGACTCACACTCTGAATCGAGTGACCAATTTAGTCAATGGTCACAGTGATGGTGTTGTTAAGGCGAGAGGCTACGCAATACCAAACCGGAGAGGTGCGCCGGCGCCTCATCGATATAGTCGAAGCCGTGCTGCAAGAGCAGCGGATTAAGGAACGGGCGGATAACCAGATAAATCGCCATCACGGTTTCATCCAGCGGTGTTTTGCGCTCGAAGTCACCGCTTTGCCGACCGGCTTGCAGGATCGTTTTAATCAGCTCGCGAATGCGTTCTTCGTAAGCCAACGTTGCCTGCCAGCGTTCAGTGGCGGCTGAAGCCGCGATTTCGTAAAGTTTTCGGTCGTCCGAAAATAGGCGAAGACTGGCCACGACAATAACCTTGAACAGGCGTCGCACCTGCTCTGGAGGCTGATCGATCTCAACAACTGCTGCCCTGACCTCTGCCTCGATTTGGCTCAGGCAATTGGCGCAGATCATTTCGCCGATGGCCTGTTTGGATTCGAAAAACTTGTAGATATACGCTTTGGAAAAACCAATGGCTTTGGCTAGGTCCGAGACGGTGGTTTTCTCGTAACCATACAGACTGAAATGCTCGGTGGCTGCAGCCACGATCTGGTCGCGCACGTCATGGTTTGCGGGGCCGCGTACGGGAACAGCTGGGGTAAGTGTTTTGTTCATGAGCGGCAGCTTACTGCCAGTTGGAAATCGGCACAACAAGTGACCCGGAAAGACAATAGTCACTATAACGTGAAGGCAAAGAGTCGAGTATGGTGCCTTCTCGCTCTAGCACTTGAATTCGATCGAGCTGATTGAACAATGTGCAAGCGAGCTGCATTGCATCGGCGCAACGCAAAGGTCTGCAGGAAGTTGCCTGGCGGGATTGCCACTGATCGCGGCGGAGGTCGTTCTCCGTGTTCTATTTCTGACAGCACGCACGCCTTGATAGAGGCATGCGGGCATGCACGGATGGCGCGAAACTAGCTGGCTTTGTTGAAGTCCCGGTTGAATGCAACCACGGCTTCATGACTAGGGCTGCGGGCAAAGAGTTCAGGGGGCGCGCAATGAACGCCTCCCGCTTCTGTGCCGCAGCTTCCTTCACTGCAGCCGCCAATGCCTGCTGCACCTCATCGTGCGCTCACCGCCTTGAGATTTTCCGATACTCGCTCGGTGACTGTCCGAACCAGCGCCGGAACGCACGCGCGAAGGCTGTAGGGTCACCGTAGCCAAGCTGAAACGCCATCTCTTCCTGCTTCATCTCAGTGTTTTCCAACAGTTGCCCAGCTAGTTGTTTACGCTCCGCCTCGACGAGATTGCGAAAGCTGGTGCCTTCCTCTGTCAGCCTGCGACGCAGGCTGCGCGGTGCCATCGCCAACTGACTCGCAACATCTTCGAGGGAGGCCACCAGCCCCGCCGAACCCAGGAGAAGCTGTCGGACCTGGCCGGTGATGCCGCCGACCTGCCGTCTCTCCAGTTGCGCGCGGCACTGCTCTTCCAGTAGCCGGACCAGATGTACGTCGTACATCGGCAGAGGCAACTCCGCATCCTGCCGACGCAGCACGATGGCGTTGCGCGAACATTCGTAGTGTGGCGCGATGCCGCTGAGTGCTTCGATCCGGTTCGCGTGCGCCGGCGGCCTGCCCTGAAACTCGAGCCGCAGCACGTGCAGTCCCGACAGCGCAAGCTCGTCGAACAGACGGATGCTTGTCGCCATATCTCGCTCCAGTAGGAACTGCCGCAGGTGATGCGGGATCGCCGAGGCGTCGAGGCTGGTGCCGTATTCGTGCTGATCGCAGAATATCGCCAATCGGCAGTACGCCGTGCTCAGCGGCAGATAGCGCAGCGCGCACTGAATGGCCTCGCGCAGATTGCGACTGGTTCGCAGCGCAAATCCCCAGATGCCGAACGTCGCCACGTTGTAGCGCAGGCCAAGTTCGAAGCCCAGTGCGGGAACGTCCGGCAAGGCGAGCATCAGGTTTTCAATCAGGCGCATCTCCTGCTCGCGTGCGATCAGGGCATCCGCGTCCCGCAGCTGCGCTTCGATGATGCCGGTACCTAGCAGACAGGTCTGCGCATCGACGCCGTAGCGCGCAGCGAAGTTCACCATCACCTGACTGATGGCGACGGGGTGCTGGAAGCTCGCGTGCTTTGGTATGCCCATGCCGGAATCTTCTGAAACAACGGTGCGATACGACCTGGCCAGAAATGCATGGCAAAAGGCCTCCCATATCCTTCAAGGGTACACGACTCCCCGTTAAGGTTGCGCAACCAACAAACAACAAGAACGTCCCGGGAGGACGATCATGGGTCAGGACCTCAACGCGCTGAATAAACAGGCCATCGCCACGGCACGCGAATACACCAGCGAACTAGCCTGGCCGACGATGGCGCTGCTGCTACTGGTGTGGGCATTGCTTATCGTGAACTTTTACCTGTTCGCGATAGGCCAGTTGTCCCTGGCACCTGCAATACTGATCTACGCCGTCGTCACCTACATGTCCTATACACCTCTGCACGAGGCTGTACATGGCAACATTCATGGCGATCACGATCGACTGCAGTGGCTCAATGACCTCTGTGGGTACCTAGTAGCACCTTTGATCATGGTGCCGTTCTCTACTCACAAGGTTGAACATTTCACGCATCATCGCTACACCAACCAGCCGGACAAGGATCCGGACTACGTCGTTAGCGGCATGCGCGGTGGATTTCTCGCCTTCTTGGTTTGCGGATTTCGTTTTCTGTGGACTCAGAACACCTTCCTGTTCCGCGACTATTGGGCGACCGCTCCGCGACGGGTAAAGGCAGCCTACATTGCGGAAGTGCTGTTCGCGATCGGCTGCCGGGTCGCGTTCATTACGCTGATTGCGCGAGAACATACTTGGGCACTGCTGGTGTTCGGCTACTTGGCCGGTGCATTCTTTGTCTCGTACTGGTTCGCATATCGCCCTCACCTGCCGTACAAGGACTCCACTCGTTACCGGAACACCAACAGCCTGATCATGCCCGGGTGGATGAAACCGTTGGAGTGGTTCTGGCTCGGTCAGAACCTGCACTCCGTGCACCACCTGTTTCCGCGGGTGCCGTTCTATCGCTACCACGCATTGCATCGCCGGATCGAGCCGGCCATGCGTGCCCACGGTACGCCCATGATCGGTATTTTCAGCCGACGCAACGTCGAAAGCGAAGACGCCCAATTGCGCACCACGGAGTCGTCCTGATGTTTCGCCAATACCTCTGTGAAATCTGCGGCCACATCTATGACGAAGCGCTGGGCGCGCCACAAGAGGGTATTGCGCCTGGGACCCGCTGGGAGGACGTGCCGGACAGTTGGGTATGCCCCGATTGCGGCGTCACCAAAAGCGATTTCGTCCTTCTGTGAGTCCTGAGTTCCCATCAGTGAAGGGCATCCAAGTGCATTCCAACAATGGGTACGGAGCAAATCTGAGATGAAGCCACTGATAATTGTTGGTACAGGGCTAGCGGGCTATACCCTGGCGCGCGAGTACCGCAAACGTGAACCGAATGCGCCTTTGGTATTGCTGACCGACGACGATGGCGCGTTCTACTCCAAGCCTCGCCTGTCGAACGCCTTTAAGGACGGCAAGTCAGCCGATCAACTGCTGCAAATGCCGGCCGATGAGATGGCCAAACAGCTCAATGCAACCATTCTCACTGGCGTTTGTGTGTCCATGATCGATCCGCAGGCGAACACCCTGTTGGTCGATGGCCAGACGCTTGCCTGGAGCAAACTGGTCCTAGCCTGCGGAGCAAATCCGGTTCGCCTGCCTCTTGCTGGCGATGCTGTCGATCAAGTGCTCTCGGTCAACAACAGACTCGATTATGCCTCGTTCAGAGAAGCTCTGATCGGCAAGCGAAGCGTTGTGTTGCTGGGCGCCGGACTGATCGGCTGTGAGTTTGCCAACGATTTGGCGGGACATGGTTTTGCGGTGACGGTGGTCGACTGTGCGCCCCACCCTCTGGGGCGCCTGCTCCCGGTTGAGGGTGGTGCCGCCTTGCAGAAACGACTTGAACAAGCGGGGGTGCGCTTTCGTTTCGGCAGCAGCATCGCTCGCGTCGACCGAAGCGCAGCTTCATTGAAACTCACACTCGATGACGCCAGCGTCCTGGACGTTGACATGGTGTTGTCTGCTGTCGGGCTGATGCCGAGGGCTGAACTCGCCACCGCTGCTGGCCTTGCAGTGCAGCGCGGCATCGTCACCGATCAAATGCTGCAAACCTCACACCCGGACATTTATGCCCTCGGTGACGTTGTGCAAATTGACGGTTGGGTGCTGCCGTTTGTGTTGCCGCTGATGGCTCAGGCTCGCGCTCTCGCGGCCACGCTCAGCGGCCAGCCCACGCCTGTGCACTATCCGGCGTTTCCAGTGACCGTCAAAACACCCGCCTGCCCCACCGTTATCTGTCCACCAGCCTCAGGTATCGATGGCCAATGGCTGAACAAAACGCTGCCCGATGGCTGGCGTGGTGAATATCGGTCAACGGGGGGTGAGCTTCATGGCTTTGCACTTATGGGAGAAACCGCCATAAGAGATCGCCTTTTGCTTGCCAAACAGATCAAGGACTGGTTGCCAGCCCTGCCCCACCTTTCAATAACTGAATGTTTACCGGCGTGAGTTGAATCAACGCGAACGAGTGACGACCTGTTTTTTCTGAACGACATACTGAGGTGTGAGTCGCCCCTAAACTTGTAGATATTCAATGACTGTTTCTGGCCGGTTTCAACCGAATTCCACAGGCCCTTTGGGTCGGTAACGGGCAGAAAACGGCCGATTCTGTTGAAAAAGTAGCTTCAGCGGCAGCCTGCCGATCAGGTGTGCCTGCTGTCGAAGTGGCTGCAAGCCACATCAGGTTGCCTTTCGACGTTTCGCTGAGCGTCCTTGCTCAGGTTTAAGGGTTAATTCGAGGGTTTCTGCTCGCCGCAGACGTACCTATCCCGTGAGCGGTGGCCCTTGAGGCAAAAGCTTGGCCATGCGGCGCAAGTTCTGCACCGTCGCGGCCAGGGTGAATTCGTCAGTCGCGCCCGTCAGGCCGCGCAGTCGTAAACGGTCGAGCTTCATAATCCGTTTGAGGTGGGCGAAGAGCATCTCGACCTTCTTGCGCTCGCAGTGGGAACGGAGGTACTCCGGCGTCTTGGCAATGCGTCGCGCTACGTCGCGAGCCGCTTCATGGATACTGCGAACGATCTTGCGGTTCGGCGTGTTGGGGCAGCACTTCGCTTTCAGCGGGCAGGTGGCGCAGTCGGCTTGGCTGGAGCGGTAGATGATGGTGTTGGCCTTGGTCACCCGCGATCTTTGTTGGGTGAAAGCACGCCATTCACTGCGTAACGGTTTGCCAGTTGGGCAGCGGTATTCATTGGCCTCCTGGTTCCAGTGAAAGTCGTTGCTGGAGAGGCTGTCGTCCTTGCGCTCGGTCTTGTCCCACACCGGCACATGCGGCTCGATGTCCTTCTCTTCGACCATCCAGGCCAGCATCGGCGCAGTGCCATAAGCGGTATCGCCAATGAGGCGTTCTGGGGTGAGGTCGAACTGCGCTTCGACGCGCTCCACCATCGTTTTGGTCGACTCGACTTCGGCAGTCCGATGCGCCGGCGTGGCCTCCACATCCAGGATCACGCCGTGTTCAGTGTCGATCAGGTAGTTGGTGGCGTAGGCAAAGAAGGCCGGGCCACCTGGCGCGGCGGTCCAACGCGCCTGCGGATCGGTGAGCGAAATCTTCTTGGGCAGGGCTTCAGCCAGCGCCTCCTCATCGAGGGCTTCGAGGTACTCGCGCACGGCGCGGGTGCTGAGCGCTGGATCGCGCCAGTCAACCTCATCGCCCGCCACCCCACGTTGCCGGCTGGCATCGGCCTTGATGATGCTGGCGTCGACGGCGAATCCTTCACCCTTGACCAGGCCGGCCGCCATGCAGCATCGCAGCACCTCATTGAACAACCAGCGGAACAGATCGCTGTCACGGAAACGGCCGTGGCGATTCTTCGAGAAGGTCGAGTGATTGGGGACTTCATCTTCCAGGCCCAGCCGGCAGAACCAGCGATAGGCCAGGTTCAGGTGCACCTCTTCGCACAATCGCCGCTCGGAACGGATGCCGTAGCAGTAGCCGACAACCAGCATGCGCACCATCAACTCCGGATCAATCGACGGGCGTCCGATGGGGCTGTAGAAATCAGTCAGGTGGGCACGCAGGTCACTGAGATCCAGGCACTGGTCGATGCTGCGCAGGAGGTGTTGGGCCGGGACGTGATCTTCCAAATTGAACGAGTAGAACAGGCGCTGCTGTCCTCCCGGTAACTGTCCCATCATGCTGTTCGCCCCCATGCTCGCTGACAAAACGATTTTGCCAACAGCGTGGGGAGGCAGCTACTTTTTCAACAGAATCGGCCCAGAGTGTGTAAAAACACTTTCGTAGTTTAGGTGCCGCATCCCAGCGCTCCTGGACGAGGCGATTGCCCAAGCATTTGCCACGATCAGCACCGGTAACATTCCAGAGCGTTTATAAAGCGCTTTAGCGCCTCCTGGAGCAGCGAAAGGCGGGGCTTTTTACGCCGCCATCGCCTTCAACAAGCCTTCGTTGCCGATGATTTTCATAACCCGCTTCATGTTGTAGGCGAGCACATTCAGGCTCATCTCCGCGCTGACTCCGACCAGTCTGCGAGTCAGGAAATGCGTCGAGCCCATCCATTGTTTGAGCGTCCCGAAGGGATGCTCAACAGTCCGTTTACGAACCCGCATCATCTCTGGTGCATGGTTCAGGCGGCTCTGCATTTCTTCCAGCACTGCTTCATGTTCCCAGCGCCTAACTCGCCGTTGCTTACTCGGTGTGCACTGAGTTTTTAGCGCGCAATTCTGGCAATTTGAACTCCAGTAACAGTGCAAATTCATGCCTTTCTCAACACTGGAGAAGCGCCAGATCAGCGCCTCTCCAGCCGGGCAGATATATTCGTTTTTCGTCGCGTCATAAACGAAGGCATCTTTATTGAATCGCCCATCCGCCTTCGCGCCGGAGGTCATCGGTTTCGGCACATAGGCGGTGATGTTTGCGTCGTGACAGGCCAGGATTTCTTCGCCTTTGAAATAGCCCCGGTCAGCTACTACCGCCAGAGTTTCTGACCCCATCGCTTCCCGAGCCTGCTTCGCCATCGAGCTGAGTTGGTCGCGGTCAGAGCCGACGTTCGTGACCTCGTGGGCAACGATCAAATGGTGCTGGGTATCGACCGCAGTCTGTACGTTGTAGCCGACGATTCCATTGCCGCGCGTCATCATCGAGCGGGCATCGGGATCAGTCAGCGAGACCTGTTTGTCTGCCGAAGCGTTGAGCTGAGATTCGATCGCCTGAAGCTCTTTCATTTGAGTTTTAAGCTTCTCGATTTTCTCCTCCAAGCGCGCAGCGTCAGGCTCAGAGGCAGTTGGTACTTGCCGATCAGCCGCATCAAGGGAGGTCAGGTAACGGTTGATCCTTGACTCGATTTCTTCCATTCGCCGCTTCAGCTTTGCGCTGGTGAAGTTGCGGTCGCGGTTGTTAACAGCCTTGAATTTGCTGCCATCGATGGCAACCAGGTTTTCTCCGAACAGCCCCAACTGTTGGCAGAGCAAAACGAACTGGCGGCAGACGCCGCGAATGGCCTTGCTGTTGTCTTTTCGGAAGTTGGCGATGGTCTTGAAGTCGGGCATCAAGCGCCCGGTTAACCACATCAGCTCGACGTTGCGTTGAGCTTCTCGCTCAAGACGCCGGCTGGATTGGATTCGGTTTAGATAGCCGTAGATATACATCTTCAGCAGGATCGCGGGGTGATATGCCGGTCTGCCGGTTTCGGCTGGAATGACGCCATCAAAACCCAGCGTGGCCAGGTCGAGTTCGTCGACGAAGACATCGACCACGCGCACTGGATTGGTATCGCTGACGTAGTCGTCGAGGCTTTCAGGAAGTAAGGTGCTTTGACCTCGGTGTTCACCCTGGATAAACCGTTTCATAGGCGACCCTTGCGATGAAATTCTCAGAAATCATAGCAAGGGTTTGTACGAGCGTTTTTACACACTCTGGGCCAGAAGCAGCCGTTCGAAACAGGCCGTTTCTGATTCCGCCTAGAATGCTGACTCCGAAATTATGAGCAATTCAAATTCGCTTATTGCTCGTCGCAATTGGCGTTGCCGCAGCCCTGAATGCACTGTTGATTGGCGGCGCTCATGTGCTCGACGTCGTTGCAGGCGTAGACGGAAAACCAGTTCTTTTTCGCGGCGGCGCAGGCTTCGGTTTTGTACGGCACGGTAACGCTTTGCACCGGGTCGCCGGGGGCGCATTGGTAGGTGGCGTTTAGGGTTTTCATGCCGCTGTCGGCGGCGACTTTGGCAACGATGTCGTCGAGTTTTTGGCTGCGCTCGGCGTGACCGGCGGTGCTGCCCATGCCGGCGATGTTTTGTAGGGTGGCGGTGGAGACATCGGTGCCGGCGCTGCTTGCGACGGCAGAGCTACCTTTGAGGGTGCTGTTATTCCCCATGCTGGCGCCGCTGAGGGTGGACAAGGCAGGTTGGCTGCCGGCGCTGCTCTGTACACCGAGATTGCGCTGGGCGGTGGCGATGCCGCCGGCTTTGCCGTCGGAGAGGATGTCGGCGGCCATGCCGGTGATCATCTGGTTGCGGATAGTGCTGGAAACGCCGGACACCGAACTGACTGCACCTGCGCCAATGCCGATGGCCATGACCTTGCCGAACATGTCGCCACTGCCTTCTTCGGCCTCAGCAGCGGCTTGTTGACGTGCGGCGGCTTGTTGTTGGGCGCGCTGCTGAGCTTGTTGGTTGGCGGCGATTTCGCCACGCAGGCGGTCATTTTCAAAACGGGTTTTGTACAGCGCATCCACCCGTTCGCCCTTGACGAACTCGCAGCGCTCGGGGCTGCCGTTGACGGTGCAAATGCCGTTGCCATCGGGCGCGAAGCCACTCATTTCGCCTTCGTAGGCTTGAACGCCAGCAACACTTACCTGGCCTTGGGAAAAACCTAGCCCGCCGTTACTGGCGACCATCTTGCCGCGTACTTGCAGGTTGGAATCCAGGCGCGACCAGGTGATGGTGCCGCTAGGCATACCCTTTTTGAATGAACCGCTGATGCGCTCCATGCCCGTGGCATCGTAAGCGTCGACATCACCGGACCAGGTGTTTTGTTCGCAGCGTCCGCTAACAATTCGCCAGCCAGGAAAGCCGCAGGTTTGACCGCTGCTGGCGAGTTGTTCCGGTGCCAATTGGCGCGGCCCGAGTTTGCCGTTGTTGGCGATTGCCTGGAATACCTTGCCGTCCGCGGCGGTAACTTTTACCAGGCCGTCTTCCAAGTGGCCGAGATCAAAATTGCCTTCAACTTGCTCGCCGTTGGCAAAGCGCATAACGCCAGGACCGGTGGCCATTTTGAATTGCTCGATGCCGCCGCTGGTAAATATCAGGTAACCGGCGAAAGACTCCAACTCGGGCAGCGTGTACTTCGGAGCCTCGGGGTTGTTGTTGTATTGGATTGCGGCGTGTTTGGACTGACTGGGTAAATTGCAGTTGCCGGTCCAAGTATTGCCTTGGGGGTCGCCGATGGTGCAGGGGCCGGGCCGGACCCACACGCCAGTCGCTGCACCGACCATGTAGAACTCGTTGCTATTCAGGGTCCAGCCGGTAGGTGAAATGTAAGCACCTTTAGAGCCAGCCATGCAGCCCATGCCACCGGTTAGGAGGCCTTCCAGCTCTCCCTTGAAAATCAGCGTGCCATTGGGACGAAACACTTCACCCTCGCCGCTCAACAGGGAGTTTGACGTAGCAAACTCGCCTTTGCACGTAGAGCTTAGCTGCCCCTGAGCGTCATAGGCACGCGCCGAACCCTGGCCGTTGGGTGCGCTGTTTTTAAATTGGCCGGTGTACTCGAAGACGTAGGCGCTGGTTTGGTAACGGTGAAAACCATCACCATCGGGAATAGTGGTCGGCAAGGTCGCCAACGAGTAGCCCACACAACCCGAGAGCAAAAAGTACGCAGAATATAGACCCACCAAGCGGCCAACATGAGTAACGCGTGAGTGTACAAGCAGGCGCATAAAAAGGACCGTCCCTAGTGGTGTCGGCAGATACCCCGGCGCTCACGCCCCTCTCCTGACGTTAGCACCGGTATTCCCTGTTCGAAAAAGTTGTGTAGTGACCAGCAGTCAAAGTGATTGCAGAGTGCCACAGTCGCAGATAGCGGTCCAAGCCCAGGAGCAGCCGCCTGGGACTATTCGATGGATGGCTATTTTTCCTCCGGCACCGTCGGCAAATCGTGGTTGACGCGCAAGCGCGACACCATCACGCCAGCCTTGTAGCCGGGGGCTCATGAAGTCGGAAATGACCAACAGATCGCTGAGCGAGGTACGTCCAGCGTTTTTCTGTATGCATGGTTCGAGTCAATTGCATTCGTGCTCAGGATTGTCGCGTTTATCCTAAGTTCTGCGACGACTCAATTGCCTCATACGGTAAAGACTTTGTGGATCGCCCTAAATTTTGTAGACACTTCAGATGGTTTGCTGGACTACCCCCGCCCCGGTAGACATCCCCGGCCTATGCTTCTAGCCGACACCAGGCATTCCCTTAGGGCAATGAGGTCTCCAGGTTGTCGTCGAAGCTTCCCCGAATGGCAGAGCGTTCAGGCGGGAACCTGGTAGACATTCACCGTGCGAATATGGGTTCGTGAGGATGGTTCGGGGCGAATCACCGATCAAAGGGCAGCGAGGCGCTTAACGCCAAAATCCGGTTTCCAAGCGCCGATGCCAGGGCTGTATGCCAGCACGATCATGCTGGTTTTTTACGTAAACGATTGATATGTAAATATTTTATTAACAATCAATGACATTGATGCTCACTATCGCGACCGTTCACTTCTTAATCGAATCCCCGTGAGTACCATAGGCCCCGTACCCACTTTCCAGCCCCCACGAGGAGCCACCCAATGAAAAGCCAAGTCTTCGCCAGCCTGATCCTGGCCAGCCTGTCCGCTAGCGTTTTTGCTCTGCCGTATGACCAACCTGAGTTCACTCAGGGCGTAGTCAAAACCAGCTTCAGCCATGTCGCAGAAAGCGGTGCTGACCGTACCGGCGCGAACCGTGTTGCTGAAGGCGGCGCTGATCGCGCTTCGAATCGCATTGCTGAAAGCGGCTCTGACCGTGCCTTGGAGCGCATTGCTGAAGGTGGCGCTGATCGCACCTCGAATCGCATCGCTGAAAGCGGTTCTGACCGTGCCCTGGAGCGCATTGCTGAAGGTGGTGCTGATCGCACCTCGAGTCGCATTGCTGAAAGCGGTTCTGACCGTGCCCTGGATCGCATTGCTGAAGGCGGCGCTGATCGCGCCTCGGACCGCATCGTCGAAAGTGGTTCCGATCGCCTGCTAGACGCACACAATGTTGCTTGATCGGCCACGGTTACTCGGCGGAAAGCCCGGCACTTGTCGGGTTTTTTTATTGCTCTGATCGCCAAACGTTACGAGTCAAGCAGGAGCCGCGGTTCTTTCTGCATAGTGGTGGCACGGCACGAGTGTCCACATCGGGTCGGCAGTTGCCGGTCACGACAGGCCTGAACCGGCCAGAAGCAGCCCTCGGAAATAGCGTTAGCACCCCAAGGGGGTTTCAAGTTGAGCGTTTTTGAATCAGTAGGAGCTTTAAAACTGCCGGTTCAGCACCTCGTCGCTTGAAACTTCTTCCGATAGGCCGCCGGCAGCAGGCCAACCCGCTTGAGGAACAGGCGGCGAAAAGAGTTGCTGTCCTCGTAGCCGACCTTGTAGGTAATGCTGTCCAGGCTCATCTGCGTTGTTTCCAGCAGTTGCTTGGCTTGTTCCAGCCTTAAGGTCTGGAGGTAGGCGATCGGCGTGTAGCCGGTGGCTTCCTTGAAGCGCCGCTTAAAGTTGCGCACGCCGAAACCGAATCGCTGAGCCAGCTCATCAATCAGCATCGGCTCTACAAAATGCTCATCCAGCCAATTTTGTACCTGCAGAACTCCCAGGTCGCCATGGCTCTTGGGCATGGACCAGAGCACGTAACAGGACTGCTCGTTGCGCACGTTGTCGATCAACAAGTATCGGCTGCACTGCTGGGCAAGGCTCAGGGAAGCAAAGCAACGGATCAGATGGAGCAGCAGGTCCAAGGCGGCACTGGCACCACCGCTGGTGATCAAGCGGTTGTCCTCGCAGAGAATTTGCCGCGCGTCCAGGTGCAGGTGCGGATAACGACGCCGGAAGAACTCGGCGAAGGCCCAGTGGGTGGTAGCGCGGCTGGTCTCCAGCAGGCCGGTTTCGGCGAGCATAAAGGCGGCCGAACATATGGCCGCAACTGTGGCGCCCTGGGTGTGCTGTCGTCGAAGCCATTTGCCATAGTGCTCAAAGGTCGGCAGCACGTCCTTGAGCGTGAAGAGAAACCCAGGAATCACCACCAGTTCGGTCCACTCTATCTCGTCCAAGGCACAGTCGACCTGAATCCGCTGGCCGCCCATGGCGGTGACTTCGCGTCCCTGCAGAGAGGCCGTCACCAACTCGAATACAGGCGTTTGTCCGCCAGAAAAATGGTTGGCCACGTTGAACATCTCCATGGCGATGGACGCGCTTGCGGCAGAACACTGGTCAGCGAGCAGTAAGGTGACGTGCATTGTAC
The DNA here is from genome assembly GCF_057838565.1 of Pseudomonas sp. KH_027. Taxonomy (NCBI): domain Bacteria; kingdom Pseudomonadati; phylum Pseudomonadota; class Gammaproteobacteria; order Pseudomonadales; family Pseudomonadaceae; genus Pseudomonas; species Pseudomonas sp. KH_027. The sequence continues at coordinate 1,994,334 of NZ_CM174470.1, read as the reverse complement.
GGCCTTGCAGTTTTCGCATAGAAAAAGTCATTTCTGAATCTACCTCAGTAGACAGGCCTGTCGCTAGACTGCGCCGCTCATTCACCAACTCGTTAGTAAGCCCATGAATCTCTGGTTTCGATTGTTACTGATGCTAATGCGCCGCCCCTGGCGCAAGCCCGTGCACGGCCTGGATACGACAGTGATCCGCATGCGTGTCTGGCCGCTGGATCTCGATTTCAACCGGCATGTCACCAATGGCCGCTACTTCACCCTGGCCGATGTCGGCCGCATGGACTTCGTGCTGCGCAGCGGCGCTTTCCGGGTTGCGCTGCGCCATAAGGCGCTGCCCATCGTTGGCGACACCTGGGGCAAGTTCCGCCGCGAACTGCGCCTGTTCGAGCGCTTCGAGATTCACAGTCGAATGCTGGGCTGGGACGAAAAATGGAGTTTCATGGAGCACCGCTTCGTGAAAGAGGGACGGGTCATCGGCGTAGTGCTCATGCGGGGCCTTTTTCGCTCGCCAAAGGGCACAGTGGCGCCGAGTGAGTTCGTACGTGAACTAGGGCTGAGCGAGAAGTCTCCCACCCAGCCGCAATGGCTGCACGACTGGTCCGCCAGCTGCGACAGCATGAGCCTGTGCCTGCGTGATGAGGAAACAGCGCCTAGCGCCAGCCAGTGAAGCGCGAGGTCTGCCTTAGGCGAACTGACCGGAATTATCCTCAAGGGAATCCCTGCGGGAAGAAGAGATCGGCGGACTGGAAAATGCAGCCTGAGTTACTAACTCGATCCTGGCTTCATGGATGCATTTCGAATGCACTTTCCTGGCCGAGAACAGGTATTCACTAAGGGCAGATATCGGCTGATTCTGTTGAAAAAGTAGCTCCCCTAACCGGCCTCCGGCAAAATCTCTGCATTGGCCGGCGGGGAATCACAGAGCATGATGGGACAGTTATCGAGTGGGCAGGAGCGACTGTTTTACTCGTTCAACCTTGAAGATCACATCCCAGCCAATCACCTTCTGCGCAGCATTGATCAATGTCTCGATCTGAGCGACCTGCGCCATTACCTCGCCGATTTCTATAGTCCGATTGGGCGTCCGTCGATTGATCCTGAGCTGATGATCCGCATGCTGATCGTCGGCTACTGCTATGGCATCCGCTCCGAACGACGGTTGTGCGAAGAGGCCCATTTGAACCTGGCTTATCGTTGGTTCTGCCGGTTGAGCCTTGAAGATGAAGTCCCTAATCACTCGACCTTTTCCAAGAACCGACACGGCCGTTTTCGGGACAGTGATCTGTTTCGCTGGTTGTTCAATGAAGTGCTGCGTCGCTGCATGGACGCCGGCTTGGTTAAAGGCGAAGGCTTTGCCGTGGACGCCAGCATCATCAAAGCGGATGCGAGTCGGCAGCGCGGCGTACCGGGTGATGAACCGGTCAACTGGAGCGATCCGGCCCTGAGCACCCGCGCCGTGCGTGAGTACCTTGAAGCCCTCGATGAAGAGGCTTTGGCCGAAACGCTACCGAAGCGCCTGTCGCTGACGGATCCTCAGGCCCGCTGGACCGCTGCTCCAGGCGGCCCAGCGTTCTACGCTTATTCCACGAATTATCTGATCGATACCGAGCACGGCGTGATCATGGATGTGGAACCCACACCGGCTCATCGAACCGCAGAAGTCGAGAGCACCAAGACGATGATCGATCGGGTCGAAGCGCAGTTCGACATCAAGCCGGAACGCCTCATTGGCGACACCGCTTACGGTACAGCGCCGATGTTGGCCTGGATGGTGGAGGAAAAAGACATCGAGCCGCATGTGCCGGTGTGGGACAAAACCGAGCGCAAGAACGACAGCTTTTCGAGTAACGATTTCCACTGGAATGAAGAGGCCGAGGAATACCGCTGCCCAGCCGGCAACGTATTACGCAGCGAATGGCGCGCCTTCAAGAACGAGCGTTCGCACGTCACCAAAGCCAACACCATTATCTTCCGATCCAGACAGACCGACTGCGCGACATGCCCGATGAAAGCCAAGTGCTGCCCGAACACTTCGATTCGTAAGATCGTCCGCAGCGTCCATGAAGCCGCTCGTGATGTGGCTCGACGCATCGCAGCGACGCCGGAGTACGTGCGCTCTCGCCACGAACGTAAGAAGGTCGAAATGTTGTTTGCCCACCTCAAGCGCATCCTGAAACTGGATCGCTTGCGACTACGTGGAATGAGTGGTGCGACCGATGAGTTCACGCTGGCCGCTGCGGTGCAGAACCTGCGACGGCTGGCCAAATTTACCTCTCAAGGGCCACCCGTCACGGGATAGGTGCGCCTGCACTAAGCAAAAAACCTCAAACTAACCCAATAACAGAGCAGCAAAGGTCAACGAAGGGCCGAAAAACCACTCAATGTGGTGAGTAGGTTCTCCAGTGGTAGTCGTGCCTGAGTTCAGACGATCTGAAAATCCGACTTTTTCAACAGAATCGGCCGATATCTGCCTGTCAATGCTTACATAGGGTTGAACAACCCGATCCAGAGTATTTATATGAATCCTTACATCCACGCTTCACAAAGCGACTCAGCCTGCGCCAGCACCAACTGGGCAGCCTCTTCCTGCTGATCTGGTGGGTATTTGTATTTGCGGAGAATCCGTTTGACCAGCAGCCGCAGTTTGGCGCGCACGCTATCGCGGCTGTTCCAATCCACACTCACGTTCTTGCGCAAGCTATCGGTTAGCTCATGGGCGATTTTGGCTAGGGTTTCATCACCCAGTTCACGCACCGAGGCTTCGTTATTGGCCAGGGCATCGTAAAACGCTAACTCATCGTCGTTCAGGCCCAGCTCATTACCGCGCTTACTGGCGGCGGCGAACTTCTTGGCCATTTCGATCAGTTCTTCGATCACCTGCGCGGTTTCAATGGAGCGGTTTTGGTATCGCTTGATCACACTGTCGAGCAACTCAGAGAACTTCTTCTCCTGGGCCAAGTTGGTAGAAAAGCGGCTCTTGATCTCCCCCTCCAGCAAACGCTCCAGTAGCTCAACCGCCAGGTTCTTCTCCGGCAGGTTGCGCACCTCGGCGAGGAAGTCTTCATCCAGCAGGCCGATATTAGGCTTGTCCAGGCCGACAGCCTGGAACACATCCACCACCTCACCCGACACCACGGCGTTGCCGATGATTTGACGGATGGCCAGCTCACGCTCTTCGTCGGTCTTTTTCTGCTGGCTGACTTCACGCTTGATCAGGATCACTTTGATCGCCTGGAAGAACGCCACCTCCTCGCGCACCGCCTTGGCTTCATCCAAGGTGCAGCACAGGGTGAAGGCCTTGCTCATAGCCAGGGCGTTATCGGCAAAACGCTTCTTGCCATCTTTCTCACCCAGCACATGGTTGGCGGCACCGGCCAACAGCTTGTGCCCGCCGGTGAGGAAATCACTGTAATCGAAGCCATGCAGCAGGCTGCGTAACACATCGAGCTTTTCTTCCAGTACGGCGTAGGCCTCATGGACATCCACCGTTGGCCGGCCACGGCCTTTGCTGGCGGTGTATTCCTTGAGCGCGGCCTTCAGTTCGTTGGCGATGCCGATGTAATCCACTACCAGGCCGCCCTGCTTGTCCTTGAACACGCGGTTTACCCGCGCGATGGCCTGCATCAGGTTGTGGCCCTTCATCGGCTTGTCGACGTACAGGGTATGCACGCAAGGCGCATCGAATCCGGTTAGCCACATGTCCCGCACTATCACCAACTTGAGCGGGTCTTTCGGGTCTTTGAAACGCTTTTCCAGGCGCTTTTTCACCTGATTACTGTAGATATGCGGGCGCAGCAAAGCCTTGTCTGAGGCGCTGCCGGTCATCACCACTTTGATTGCGCCCTTCTCCGGGTCTTCATCATGCCAATCGGGGCGCTGGGCGATGATTTCGTTGTACAGATGCACGCAAATCTCACGACTCATGGCCACTACCATGGCCTTGCCGTTCTGTGCCTGATTGCGCTCTTCGAAGTGCGCTACAAGGTCCTTCGCCACACTCTGAATGCGCGGCTCGGCACCCACCACTTTTTCCAGCGCGGCCCAGCGGCTTTTCAGGCGAGACTGCTGGTCCTCTTCCTCGTCTTCAGCTAGCTCATCAACTTCCTCATCGATATGCACCAGCTCGCTATCCTTCAGCGACAGCTTGGCCAGCCGCGACTCGTAGTAGATAGCCACAGTGGCGCCGTCTTCCTTGGCCTGCTGCATGTCGTAGACGTGGATGTACTCGCCGAACACCGAACGGGTGTCACGGTCTTCGCTGGACACTGGCGTGCCGGTAAAGGCCACGAAAGTGGCATTGGGCAAGGCATCACGCAGGTGCTGGGCGTAACCCACCTGATAGCGGGCGCTGCTTTCGGCAGCCTTGAGCACATTGGGCGCCTTCAATTCGGCGGCAAAACCATATTGGGTACGGTGCGCCTCATCGGCGATCACCACGATGTTCGATCGGTCGGAGAGCACCGGGAACGTGTCTTCATCCACCCCGGGCATAAACTTCTGAATGGTGGCGAAGACAATGCCACCACTCGGGCGATTAGCCAGTTTCGCGCGCAAGTCACCGCGCGATTCCACCTGTACCGGCTGCTCGCGCAACAGATCCTGCGATAGAGAAAACACACCAAACAGCTGGCCATCCAGGTCGTTACGGTCGGTGATCACCACAATGGTCGGATTCTCCATCGCAGCTTCCTGCATCACCCGTGCTGCGAAGCAGGTCATGGTGATGCTCTTGCCCGAACCCTGGGTATGCCACACCACCCCGCCCTTGTGCGTACCACCAGGACGGGAAGCTTTTACCACCTGTTGGATCGCCGCGCGCACGGCGTGGAACTGGTGGTAACCGGCGATCTTTTTCACCAACCGGCCATCATCCTCGAACAACACGAAGTAACGCAGGTAATCCAACAACAGCGCCGGCGCCATTACCCCCCGCAGTAGGGTTTCCAGCTCGTTGAACTCGCCCAGCGGATCAATGTTGATGCCATCGATGGTGCGCCAATTCATAAAGCGCTCACCGTCGGCCGACAGCGAGCCCATGCGCGCCTCGCTGCCGTCGGAGATCACCAGAATCTGGTTGTACTGGAACACATCCGGGATCTGTTCCTTGTAGGTCTGGAGCTGGTCAAAAGCCTTCCAGATATCGGCATTCACATCAGCGGGGTTCTTCAATTCCAGCAGCACCAGCGGCAGGCCGTTGACGAACAGGATGATGTCCGGCCGACGGGTATGCTTCGGCCCCTGAATGCTGAACTGATTGATCGCCAGCCAGTCGTTGGCCTTCACCTCAGCCCAGTCAATCAGCCGAACGAAATCGCCACGGGTTTCGCCATCCTTTTGGTACTGCACCGACACACCGCTGACCAACAGACGATGAAACAGCCGGTTGGCCGACAACTGAACCGGTACGCCCAAGTCCAGCACTTGCTTGAGCGCATCCTCACGCGCCGCCAGCGGTACGTTCGGGTTGAGCTTGGCAATCGCTGCGCGCAAGCGCTCCACCAACACCACCTGGCGGTAACTGTCGCGCTCGGGACTGTCGCCATCGTGGGCAATGTCTGGCCCATAAACGTGGGTGTAGCCAAGCTCAGCGAGCCATTCGAGTGCTTCTTGTTCCAGCTGGTCTTCGGTCATGCCGACTCGTTCCTTGATCCATTCAATGACGGGTAGCGCTGCGCTCACCTCGCCCTAACCAAACTTGCCAGTTGCTGCATCTAAAGCAGCAACCTCACTCGAACACCTGCCAATGCCCGCCCTTGTTAGGCCCAACACGCTCAAGGCGCCCGGCAGCTTTAAGCTTGGCCAACTGTTTTTCCACCGCTCGTTGGGAAAGGCCTAACTGCTCGGCAGCTTGCTTGCCGGTCAGTTGCGGCTTTGCTTTGAGCAGGCGCAAAAGCGGCATTTCTTCCGAACTATATTCCGAACTTTGTTCCGTACTGCCAAGGGCATTAACCGACTCAGCTTCAACAAGCGCCTGCTTCAGTGCCTGCAACATAAACTCGACAAAGGGCGTCGCCTCAGCCAGTTGATCGGCGGCCGACAAGGCGCCGTAATAGGCCTCCTGCTGCTCGCGAATCACTGTTTCCACCGGCAGGTAAGCCAGCACCGGCCGCCATTGGCTGAGAATCAGCGTTTGCCACAAACGCCCCATGCGCCCGTTACCGTCGGCAAAGGGGTGGATAAACTCAAACTCGTAATGGAACACACAACTGGCAATCAACGGATGCCACTCACTCTCGCCCAGCCAGTTCACAAGGTCTTGCACCAAGGCTGCAACCCGGCTGGCCGGTGGTGCCATGTGCAGCAAGCGCTCCTCGCGATAGATACCGACGCCGCCCTGACGATAATGCCCGGCATCGTCGATCAAGCCCTGCATCAACAGCCCGTGGGCGGCGAGCAGATCCGCCTGACTGTCCGGCCGCCAGCCGGTCATGGCGTCATAGGCAGCAAAGGCATTGCGCACTTCCTGAATCTCGCGCGGCAGCCCCAGCACCCGTTTGCCATCCAGCACCGCCGTCACCTGCTCCACGCTCAGCGTGTTGTTCTCGATGGCCAGCGACGCCTGGATAGTACGGATTCGGTTGCCACGGCGCAGTTGCGGCGTCAGCGCGCCATCGCGTTGTGCCGTCAGTAACCCCACCTGCTCACTGATCTCAGCGACCAGCGCCAGCATGTGCGGTGTCACGCTCAACGGCGGCTGATACTCACTCATGCGCTCATGTCCAGCGAGGGTTGAAGATGGCTATCCAGTCGCAAAGGAATCCCAGCGGAGCCCGCATCAACTAAGCGGTCGTTATCCAGATCAAAGGGCAGCGCCCACAGGTTCATGCCATTCCCGTAATCAAAAACTGGCAGTGCTGTTGTCAGCCCTGACCAATACGGATAAATCAGCACCAGCTTAGGCACACCTTTGTCGCCGCGATACTTATGGCCATAGGCAAACAACTGATAGAAATCGCTCTGACTGAGGTCGTAATTCTTGTCCGGCTTACTGGCCTCAATCCGCTTCCACTTGGTATCCAGAATCCAGCGCTGCCCAGGCGTATCGATCAGCAAATCCGGCTTCAGGCAAAACATCTGATCGCCGTCATGCTCGCACAGATATTTGCTGGCAGACTGCGGCTTTAACCTTGCAGCAGGCTGTAACTGCTGTCGCAGCCAACCTTCCACATACTTCTCGAACAGTTTTTCCATGGGGAACAATAAGCTCATCCCCCGCCATTCACCGCTCACGGCAATCGGCATCTGCTGATTGAGGATCAGCTCGCACCAGGGTTTGATCGCCTGGTAGTGCGCCATCAGCCGGTCGCTGCTCCAGGCGCGGAAGTCCTGGTTCACTTGGCGGCTGGCCGGCACCTCGGCCAGCATGGTGCGTAGCTCATTGCCCAGGCGCCAGTTGGCGGCATCCTGAGTGGTCTTGGCAACCTGCTCTAGCGCCAGCTTGAGCAGGCGGTTTTCGGCGCGATCCGGCAGGAATACATCATGGCGAATCTGAAAATGATGCTGCCGTCCAGGCGGCTGGCGCATTTGCGCCACCACATTGAGCTGCCCACGCAAAAAACGCTGCTCTTCTTCGATTCGCTGATAGTCGAAGCGGATGCCGCGTTTGACCAGGTGATCCAACTCATTGAGGAACTGCCCCATCACCCACTCAGTCAGTGGCGCATCGAACAGTTCCAATCCAGCCACCGAGACCTGGCGCGGCTTGAGCGACAATGCTGCTTGGATCAACTTGCGCAGCAGAGCCCGACTCTTAACCTTGCAGCCGTCCTGCTCGAAGTGTTTGGGCAAGATTTCCAGGCGCGTACCACAGGGGGTTTCTACCACCCCCACATAGCTGTCCCATTTAAGGGAACGCCGACCTTCAACTTGCAAGAGGGTTGCCCCCCTACATTTGAAGCTGGCACTCAGATCGCACAACCAGTCGAACGCACTTGCCGACACCTGTGCCTTATCCAGTGAGGGCACCACCGCCTCAGTAGTGAGGTGGGCATACTCGCGGATGGTGATCAGCGACTTCACGCCGGCTCAACTAGCAGTCGTGTGATCAATTGGCGCCCTAAGGCACGGGTATTCAGCGCGTTACCCTGTGCGTTGCGTGGACTCATTCCCAGTACCCCCGCGACTGTCCGCAGCAGCGGCTTGCTTGGCACCTGCCGTACCCCGGCTCGCCATATCTCGACAGTGCCACTGACTAGCTCACGCAGCGTCAGCTCACCATGAACCGCCTCACGTTTGACCGCCGCCATGCTGCTCGTCTGCTGATGGTCGATCACCCCCAGATAAGCCTCTAGACGATCAAATGCCTCCTCGCTCACATGCCAGGTCTGGCCACTCGGCCCAATATTCACCTCGGCTCCGAACAGCGTCTGCAGATTGTTCGACTGCTGACATAGAAAACGGTCAACATCCGCCTTGCGGTGGTCATTGAGCACCCACTGTATGCGCTGCCAATCCTCGAAAAAATACTCCTGCAACAGAGGCAGCACCTGGTTACGGAAGATCAGCGCCAACCGCTCCAGCGTCGGCGTTTCCTTGAGCGGCATGAAGTAGGCATGCCCCAGACAATGCTCGCGATTTAGCAGCACCTCGATGCGCTGGTTCATCACTCGCAACAGCTGGCCCACATCGATAGCATCCTCAACCGTCACACCGTCCAGCAAGTCAGGACGTGGTGGCATTTCGTGGAATGTAAAACGTCGTCGCAAGGCAATATCCAACCCCGCCAGAGAACGGTCAGCAGTGTTCATGGTGCCGAGCAGATACACATTGTCCGGCACGCTGAAAGGCTTCTTCGAATACGGCAGCTTCAGGCTCAGTGCCTCGGCGGCACCCTCGCGCTTGGAGGGCTCGATCAGGGTGATCAACTCGCCGAAGATGCGCGAAACGTTGCCACGGTTGATCTCATCAATGATCAGTACATAGGGCTTGCGCTCGGCAGAAGGCGCAACTGCGGGCTCGACCGGCTGAGCACCCTGCTGCTGCAAATAAGCCAGCAGATCCGCCCACGAGAAGCGCTTCATGGCATAGACCGTCTTCAGGGTGAACTGCCGGTTATCGTTCAGCGGCAGAATCGACAGGTCGATGTCCCGGTATAGCCAGCGCACAGGGCGCACATGCTGGTAATCCCCAATGACGCCGAAGGGCACCTTTTCCTCGTAGCGATAATCGCCGGTCACCACGCCAACGGCACCAAACAGGTCGGCGGACTGTATGCACAGCAGAATATCGCCCACCGTCACCTGCTCGGCGAAATAGCTCAGCGTGCCTTTATCTCCAGAACCGAGTGCCTCGTAGTAGCTGTTCTGCTCAGACGACTCGCGCAAGTCTCCTGTTTCCCCCCAGCCGACTCGCGCCTCACCATGTTCCAGGCAATAGCTCTTGGTCGAAGACGAGCCCGTACCGTTGATGGAAATTTTCCAGATGCGTGGGTTAGCGCGAATACCACTTTCAACCTGCGCGCCGCTCGTTCGCGCATCATCGCAGAGTTGCTTGAACATTCCAGGCTCCACGCGGTACTCAATCTGCCCGCTCTCGCCATCGCTGTCGGCGCGTAAACCCTCGACGAAGTCCTCATAGCTGAAGCTTTGATGGAAGGTGGCAAAACGCACGCGATCTTCCTTTACCAGCTCGTCATAGCGGTCCTTGAGTCGCCTGCGCGTAACTGTGTCTTCACCTGGGCAATCAGCCAGCAGTTTAGGATCTAGAATGGCCAACGCATGGTTGATGGTGGAGTAGGTTTTGCCAGTGCCGGGTGGCCCGAACAGGATCTGGTTGAGTGCAATAGACGCCGTTGTCATGCCCTGATCATCTTCATCTTCATCCTCGTCTTCACTGGCAACTTGCGCGATCGAAGCCAGCCTATCCAACTCCGCGGCGAACTCCAGCAGGTCCCGGCTTTCGCGTTTCGCCATCAGCAGCTGTTGCAACTGCAGGACAGAACCCAGGGGCTGACCGGAAACTCGCTTCAACTGTTTCTGCGTATAGAACGGTAGAACCAGAGGCTGCTCTCGATCCTGATACAAGAACGCCACTTTCCAGACCAGCGCCCCCGGGGCGTTCTTGAGCTGCGCCATAAGACTCAAGTCGCCGCACTGAACCGCGTCCGCTGCAACGAGCAACTCAGCCTTGAGCGTCTCAAAGGCTTCATCGGCACTGTTACCTAGGATGGAATACCAGATATAGCGGCCATCGGTTTTCGTATCAGGGCCTGGCTCAGCCTTGGCGTTACGCCCACGCGGGCGCACCCCTGAACTCAAAGCCCCCTCTTTGAAGCCCCCAAGCTTTGTCGTGTGGTCACGCATCCAGCTGAAAAAACTGTCATCCCCCTCCGCCCCGTAATACTGCGCCAGCGTCAGTTCACTCAGCTTCGAAACCGGCCAACGTGCCAGGAATCGATCCCACTGCTTGCGACCTTCTATCGGGTCAATACTTGAACTGCCGGCCTGCCCTTGTTGCGCCTGCCGCTGGTACTCCAGCCACTGCCTGAGCCCGCTGTGCACATTGCCGCTATTGCTGGTCCCGACCTCGGCGTGTTCGCCCTTCGCCCCGTACAGCCGATAGAGCCGCTCCAACTCATCGAGATCTGTGATCTCGAATACCTCACGGCCGCAGTGCTTCGAAACGATGTTCACCCCGGTGAAGTAGTTGCTGGCGGTGTTTTTGGACTTGCCCGCAGCGATCATCCAGTCCTTGAACAATTGGCTGACTTTCTCACTCACAGGGCTTTCTCCAGCAGGGATTCGGTTTCCGGCAGGCGCAGCTGGCCGGAGATTAGGCGGGGTAATAAGGTGTCGCGCAGTTGGGTGAGGGTTTGGGCTTGCTGCAAGTTTTCTTTCATCCGGCGCATTACGGGGCTCAAAACTGCTTCAAATGCGTGGATAACATTCGCATCAGGATAAATGACAGAAACGCCTTTCATTGTCTCTGTCGTGATGGTGTCAAACACCGAGCCGTGACTGCGCTGCTTAAGTGATTCGACCAAACGATACGTGCTGAAATAGGTGAAATAGGCGTCATCTGCTTTGCCTTGTAGGCCATAGCAGGACTGATTCATCGCCATTTCTTTGCCGACCAAAGCCAAGCGCCCTACTGTGCCGCGCGCGGAAATAATCGTTGTCCCCTCGGGCAACAATTTGGTCGATGAGTTGTTTAGCCCCGCCGAGGAAATATGCTTGGCTGTGTCGATAACAAAAGCATCAGTAATGGCTGGGGCATCAACGACCGAAAACCATGGAATATCACCATCCCAGTATTCGGGCACCGATGTCTTTGGGGTGCCGCCACCAATAACTTTTACCGTTTCGGTGAACGCAAGCCTGTTCCACCCCTTCGGCACCAACCCCAGTTCGGACTCTTCGAAGCTGTCGGGGAACAGGGCGGCGGTGGTGGCGTCCATGGCTTGCGGCTCAAGCCCTTCGGCCTTGGCGCGCACGGGGTCGAAGTCGACGAACCAGGATTTGAACAGCGCCTGGGCGATGGCTTCCAGGGTGGCGTTGGTTTCGCGTAGCAGGGTGATGCGGTCGTCGAGGGTTTTGAGGATTCGCGCTGCAGTTATCTGCTGATCAACCGGAGGCAAAGAAAGCGACACTTTGCGCAACTCACTCTGTTTAATACCGAGCACAGTCGTACCTGTTGCTCGAGCCTTCAACTGTTCCAGCATCTCCTCAGTTTGCAACAGGTACAGGAGGTAAGTGTTATCGAGCACTCCCTCTTTACCTCGCAAAGTAACTACACGCTGGGCCAAAGCAATTTTCTCAGGACCAAGCTGCGCGACTTCCCCGAGAGGCGCCTCAACGGTTAGGACGACATCTCCCTCTTTAGGAATCCCACGGCGCATCCAAGATGCATAGTTATCCGCGGCTATGAACTCCGTTGGTTTTTCGATCCGCCCACCCTTGATGATTTTCGCGGTAATCAGTGGGATCCCCGAATCGGTTTTTTCAGGTGTTTTGCCTCGATAGTCGATAAGGGCATCTAAGCAGCGTTCAAGAGGCGCAAAAGTCCAATCAGAACTCATACCCTAGCCCTCCCAGCTTCTGCCGGATCAGCTGATCGAGCTCTGCGCCCTTAGCCATCTGTTCACCGAGCAGAGCGGTGAGTTTCTGCATCTTGTCGGCAAAGGCTTCGTCGTCGTCCTCGACCTCTTCGGCACCGACATAGCGGCCCGGGGTCAGCACATGGCCGTGCTCGGCGATTTCGCTGAGTTTGACGCTGCGGCAGAAGCCGGCGATGTCGGCGTACTCGGCAATCTCACCGCCCACATCCAATGGCTCGCCGCGCCAGTTGGCCACGGTCTGGGCAATGCGTTCGATGTCGCTGTCGAGCAGTTCGATCTGCACGCGGCTGACGTTGGTGCCGAGTTTGCGCGCGTCGATAAACAGCACTTCACCGGGGCGGGCGACTTTCTGTTTGGCCAAGAACCACAGGCAGGCAGGAATCTGGGTATTGAAGAACAGCTGGCCGGGCAGAGCTACCATCACCTCCACCACATCGGCCTCGACCATGGCACGGCGGATATCGCCTTCGCTGTTCTGGCTGGAGCTCATCGAACCATTGGCCAGCACGATGCCGGCGCGGCCGCTGGGTTTCAGGTGATAAAGCATGTGTTGCAGCCAGGCGTAGTTGGCGTTGCCCTGCGGCGGGTTACCGTAAACCCAGCGCGGGTCGCCCTCCAGGCTGCCGTGCCACCAGTCGCTGATATTGAATGGCGGGTTGGCCAGCACAAAATCAGCCCGCAGGTCTGAATGCTGGTTGCGGATAAAGGTATCGGCCGGCTCTTTGCCTAGATTGAAGTCGATGCCACGAATCGCCAGGTTCATCGCTGCCAGACGCCAGGTAGTCGGGTTGGCCTCCTGGCCATAGATGGACACGTCACCCAGCTTGCCGCCGTGGGCCTCGATGAATTTTTCAGACTGCACAAACATCCCACCCGAGCCGCAGCACGGGTCGTAGACCTTGCCGTGGTGCGGGTTAAGCACCGCCACCAGGGTCTTAACGATGCTGGCTGGGGTATAGAACTGTCCGCCCCTGCGCCCTTCGGCACTGGCAAACTGGCCGAGAAAGTATTCGTAGACCTGGCCTAGCAAATCGCGAGCCTTGCTGATGTCCTCACCAAAACCAATGGTGGAGATCAAATCGACCAGTTCGCCGAGCTTGCCGTCCGGCAACTGGGCGCGGGCGAAACGCTTGTCGAGAATGTTCTTCAGCTTTGGGTTTTCCGCCTCGATAGCAGCCAGGGCATCGTCGATGCGCTTGCCGATATCCACCTGTTTGGCGGCAGCGCGCAACGATTCCCAACGGGCCACAGCCGGCACCCAGAACACGTTGACCTCGCGGTAATAGTCGCGGTCCTCGAGTTCGGCGTTGAGCGCCTCAGGGTCGTCATCACCCAGGTAGTAGTCGTCGTTTTCGTCGGTGAGCTTGCGCTCCAGCTCGGCGCGGCGACCGGCGAAGCTGTCGGAAATGTACTTGAGGAAGATCAGCCCGAGCACGATGTGCTTGTACTCGGCGGCGTCCATGTTGGCGCGCATTTTATCGGCGGTGGCCCAGAGGGTTTTCTCCAGGTCTTGTAGGGTGCTGCTGGCCTGTTGCTTGGCTGGGCTGCGCACGGCGGCAGCGGCCTCGGTCAGATAAGAGCCCGACACCTCGGCGACTGCCGGTTGCTCGAAACGCTCACGGGCTTTATTTAGGGTTTGCTCCGCCAGGCTGAGGCTTGCGCCCTCGCCTGCCTGCACCCGCTTGACCGCACCACCGCGCCCGCGGCCCTTGGCCAGTTCGCCTTCCTCTATCAATCCGTCACGCACGACCCAGAAGGCGTCCTCGGCCAGCTGCGGAAACTGCCCACGCAAGCGCTCCAGCAGGGATTGGTTGCCGATGGTAGCGCCATCTCCCGGCACGGCGGCGAGCAAAGCTGCGCGCAGGCTGTTGAGGTCCGTCATGTACTGCTCCAACACAAGGGCGCAGCCAAAAGGCTGTGCCAAAACAAATTCGGGGGTGGTATTTAACCCTGACAAAGGCTCTCTGGACACAACGAACTCCAGTTCATTACAAGCCTGCCTGGGTAGCTGGAGTGGCCTTGAAGCGGACGATTCGCATCGCCACGAAACGCATCGAAGTGCCATCCTAGGGTTGCCAAGTCATACCTTGAGTGCGATGTCGGTCACAGTATCCATGCCAGTGGCATGGGTAAAGGCTTGTCTCGCGCGGCCAGGTAATTCTTTGTAAACCTGACCAAGTTCTAATCATCCCAGCGGCTTGAATCGTCCTTGGTTTCGTAGACACATCTGAATGCCCGCTTCACACCAGCCGCTTCGTGTGCAGATTTAGGTGATGTCCGACACCTAAGCATGGTTCGCTGCGACAGGTTCAGGTTGGGCGTCATCTGCAATGACGCTGGCCTTTTCTCGCGATATGTTTCAGCCCATGTCATAGACGGTAGAGGGATGTTCATGAACGATGCGGTATCCGTCACTTCGTCTTTCCCACACTTCACTGATCCTTGCATCGATCGACATCTTGCGGCCATCTGCAAATGCGTATTGCAGGCGAAATGGATAGCAGGTGACCACAATATGTCCGGCAGCCATCTCTCTCGCCACGACGTCGCCCATCCGTTCGACCGCAATTTGCTCAAGCCCCGGATAGATCTCACTTCGAAGTTGTGTGAAGCCTAGAAAGCCGTTTAGGGGTGGGAGTGTGTCGTAGATGATCACATCGTTGTCTGGTGCGTAAAGATTCGCCAGGTAGTCGTAATCGGGCGAACCTCGGTTGCTGGACCAGGCTTGACAGAAAGCGTCCGCCACGGCAGTCCATTCGATGGGGAAAATTTGGTTCGGTGTCATATTCGGCTGCTCCTGTAAGGTTGGCTGTCGATGCAATCGTCCCCATCACTCGGCCGCTGTCATGAGTTCGGCCATGTCCGCCACCTGCTCAGGCGTCAGCGTCGGCCAATAGCGAGCGCAGATGTGTCGGCAGATACCCTGGTACAACTCGCGGAATGCACCCTCGTCCATCTCGTCGAAAGCGATGCTCTGGGCCACGCTGACATCCAGCGTCCCGAAGCCCGGTAGATCGATGGACTGCACCTCGCAGCAGATCCCGCTCTCGCGCTGCAGGGGCTTGATAGCGTCGTGGGCAGATAGTCCCTGGAAGTCCTCGATCTGCTCGGCGACCAGCTTCCCGAGGGCATGCACAAGCCGGTGGAACTTGGCATTGCGCGGCAGCGTCAGCACTGCACGCACGTCGTCGCCGGTACGCAGACCGAGCTCGCGCATCAGGTAGCTGTCAATCCCGCTTGCCGGCACAAGGGCGCGAACCTCCTCACCGGTTTCCGGATCCACCAGCTTCCGGACCTTCATGTAGATCGGCCGGTCGGTGCGCTTGGCACTCTTCTTCGGCTCAGCCATTGGCCACCTCCAGCATCGCTACCTCCGCTTTCTTGGGGATGCCCTTCCAAGAATAGGCGCGGTTGAAGCACGGAGGATCCATGCGGATATGCCGCGCTGGGGGTTGAACGGCTGCATATCCGGATTATCGGCACGACACGTTCCACAACTGATCCAGTCGGGTCGTGTAGCTCGGACTCTTCATCTCCCGCCGCATTCCCCAATCTGAGGCCGTCGGCACGCTCGCCGGGTGCAGGGTCCCCCTCCCCCATCTCGCATTGATCGCATCCAGAACCTTCATCACCTTCTCTGCGGCCACCGGCTGAGTGGTGGCGAACAAATCGTCAGTGAACTCGCCGCGTTGGCGGAGATCGAGCAGCAGCAGCACCTCAGCCTTGCTTAAGGCGAACCCCGGACGGTAGATCAGCTCCAGCCCCTCGCCGGCGGCCTTGGTGATCAGACGGGTGTCGTCGGTGGGATATGGCAGCTCACAGAGGATGCCCTTGGCGAACTTCGGCTCTTCCGGGTTGAACATGCCCGTGCGGATGCTGACCCGCACCCGTTTGCACAACGACCGCTGGGCTCGGAGCTTCTTGCAGGCGCGGGCAGTGTAGCTAGCCACAGCTTCGCGGATCGGCGCCAGGTCATGCAGGCGCTTGCCGAACATGCGGCCACAGCAGATCTCCTGCTTTGGCACCGCGGCCTCCTCCAAGTCCAGGCAGGGTGTGCCGCGCAGCTCACGTGCGGTCTTCTCGATCACCACGCTGAACTGCTTGCGCAGGGTCCAGGCATCGGCCTGGGCGAACTGCCAGGCTGTACGGATGCCTAGCCCAGCTAGGTGCTCAGTCATGCGCCGGCCGATGCCCCAGACCTCGCTCACGTGCAAGGAGAGTCCATTACAGCACTCAACACCGTTCGCTTCGCTCACTGGGCTCGCAAAAGCTACGCTTTTGCTCGCCTGTTAGCTTAATCGTTAGGAGCTCACCACCGCATGTCGCATCCACTGGACTTCCAGTCGCTCCCAATCATAAATCATGGCCGCGTTTTCATGCAGCTTGATCATGATGTCGCCTCCGGAATGGAGCCACTTCGCAGGCTAAAGCAGCGAGCGGACAATGCCATCCGATTTGCCTACTGGTCAACCGGAACGTCAGAGACTCTCGGATGCCCTGAAACGGAGTTGCAGCAACTCCGCGAGGGCTGCTTCCGGGCCGCACTCACCGAGTTCGCTTCCATGGAAGAAGTACAAACGCTCGACTATGAGGAACTCGGTATCGTCAGAAAGCCGTTGAAGCTCATCCACACTTCGAGCCCGTTACTTCATTTGTTCAGGGAGTTAAGGAACCTAGAAGTTCACTTGCGCCATAGCGAACTTCGAAGTGTTCGGAAAGATGTCTTTTGGGGTCACGTAGAGCACTCTGACGAGGCGACCAAATTCACTATCTCAATCTGGCTACTCGACGGCGTTACCCCTCAATCTTTCTCTCTGTTGAGGAACGCGAAGCGGTACACGCTCGATCAAATCGAAGCAATGACATCCTGGCTCAACACGACACAGCAAGAATGGGGGGTTCACGAGCTCTTTCTACTGGCCGTTGAAGAATACTGCAAGCAACTCAAAGTTAGAGCCCTATCACCGTGAGCTCTAACCCTTCAATCGAGAGGACGTGCTCCCGCAAGCCGGGTCACGCCTCTCATCTCAAACGTTGAGGCTGTAGAAAAACCTACTACCACCCGACTGTCAGGCTGATAACCTGCACTGCATCAAGTCGCATGGAGGCGCGTGTCGATGCCGCGATTCAAACCTGTCCACAAGGGCCTGAAGTTACTGCCGGTAGACTTCGACAAGCAGTTGCTGCCAGGCAGTTTTGAGCATGCCTTGTGCTAACTGGTGGATCACGAACTGGATCTCTCGGCCTTCCACGCCCGCTACAAGTAGAGTAGGGGACACCCATTAGCCGCAAAGTGGCGTTCAGGCCGGCTGGCAGCTGATTGAGCGGGAGGCGATTGAGGCTGGAGTGACTGTCAAGGCCTTTGTGCTAGAGTGGCACTATTAGTGAGGCATATCCATGATCCAGAAAGACAAGCCAAAACCCCCAGCTGCGGAAGGTCAGTTGGTCTTTCGTGAGACACGCTCTGGGCGCTGGCTGACATTGACTCTCGCTGACGTGGCTGGCGTCGCCGACGGCTGGACTAAAGTCGCCAAACCGGCTGCAGCCAAAGCGGCGCGCCCTGGTGGCCGCGGCAAGTTCCTCGTCTATCGCGAAATGCCTCACACGTTCGCGGCAGTCGAGCAGGAGATCCGCAAGCTTAAGACGCAGATTGAAGAGCTGACGGTTCGCACGCAAGAGAAAGAGGTGCTCCTGGTCAACGTAGTCGACCTGGAAGGTCTCACTGTGCTTGACGCCAAGACCGCATACGATTTGCTCGACAACCCGCCTCAGCCGAACGAGAAGCTCCAATCCCTCCTAGCCTTGCAATAAGGCGCCGGGGACATGGACTTCATCTCCGTCCCGTTCGACCGTGCTGTAGACCGCAAGGCGTTTGACTGCAAAACCCAACCAGCCTTGAACCAATACATAGCTGAGCAAGCTGGCCAGGACGAAAAACGTCACTTGTCGCGCACCTTCATGCTGCTCGATGCCGGCCAGCTGATCGGCTATTACACGCTCGCAAACGCCGCGCTGGCGATCTCCGATCTCGATGAAGCCATGGTGAAGAGGATGCCGCGGTATCCGATGCCGGCGATCATGCTCAGCCGGCTTGCCGTTGACCACCGTCACCAGGGCAATGGAACAGGCAAGCGTTTGATACTGGACTTCTTCCGGCGCGCCTACCTGATCTCGAAGCACTCGGGCGTAGCTTTCATCATCGTCGACGCGAAAGACGATATCGCTGCCGGATACTACCGGAGCCTGGGCTTTTCACCAACTCCAGCATCCTCGCTTCGGCTGGTACTGCCGACCGCGACCCTGTTCCAGGCCTTCGCCACAGAGGAAGCCAGGATCAAGGCTGAAGCCGGAGATGGGCAAGCTCAGCTCCATCCCGAGGTTAGGAATTGATTGAAGGAAGGCGGAGCGATGGCGAAGTATACATCTGCGGAAATTCGGGCAAGAGTTCGCGCTGATTAAGGCTCTCAAAAAGATCAGGCCGCAGTTCGCGAAGCTTGGTCTGCTCGGCCACTGGCTTGATCACGTCCAGCACGCTGCCGATCTTGTCGCTCTCCTGCTTCAGGCACTCCATGGCCTCCCCGGAACGCAAGACTTCCTCGGCCATCCGCTCGATCTGGGTGGCCGCCTGGCTTACCACGCCTTTGCCCTGGCGGGCCTCGGAGTCCGCCGCTTCAGCCGCCTGCGAGGCGGTGACCGCGTTGCGCGCCACTTCCTGCACCGTGGCGGCCATCTCATGTATCGCCGTGGCGACCTTGTCGGTCACCAGCTTCTGGCTGTTGACCCCGGCGCTGGTCTGCAGGGATAAGCACTGCATAGCGCAAGCAGCTCACACAGATCAGCAAGCTTTAGCGCTCACCATCGATCTCGCCTTCCACCTTTCCGGAAACGGATGGGAAATCGCTCACCTGGCAGCGGGTAATCCCCCTGAAAACCATGCCCAACTCAATGGAAAAAACTTCGACATTAGACGCTAGCAAGCTAACACTTGCCACAGCTCCCTTAGATCGGTTGTATAAGACTGGCTCATCATCTCCCACCGCATCCCCCAATCCGGCGTCGCGGGCACACCGGCCGGCCGAACCGTTCCCCTGCCCCACTTGGCATTGATCGCATCCATCACGCCCATCACCCGCTCAGCCGCCGCCGGCTGCGTCACGGCGAACAGGTCGTCGGTGAACTCGCCGCGCGGGCGTAGATCGAGCAGGAGGATCTCTGCTTTGCTGAAGGAAAAACCGGGCCGATAGAGCAGTTCCAGCCCTTCGGCCGCGGCCTTGGTAATCAGCCGGGTATCGTCGGTCGGGTATGGGTTGCAAAGCCTAGGCTAGACAACAGGTCACCACATGTCGCCTAAAGGCCTCACAAAGATGAAACGGGCCAACTGGCATTGGGCCAAACAAGCACCTACACAATTGACGCCATCGTCGCCCCCACCCTATAGTCATCTGAAGAACGGCAGCCCAATGCATGACGCAAGCGGAATACGTCCCGCCTCATTGAGCAGCTTCGCGGCCAAGGAGAAAGGCGATGCTTAACGGTGCGAGCGCCCTCAAGCGCAGCAAATCCTGTTCAAATGCGGTCAAGAAGCAGACGCGCATCCCGAACACCACAGCATCGAAGCCATCTGAACCAGACTTGCCGCACGCATTCCTATGAGCCAAGCAGCCTTCGTCAACCCCGCCATCCTTTCCTGGTCCCGCCAGCGCGCGGGCCTGTCCGCCGAGCAGGTAGCCAAAAAGCTGCCTGTAAAACCAGACCGGGTCAAAGAATGGGAAGCCGGCGAAAGCAAACCCACTTTCAAGCAGGCACAAACCTGGGCCAACATCGCGCATGTACCGTTCGGGTTTCTGTTTCTCAAGGAACCGCCGAGTGAACGTCTGCCGCTGCCCGATCTGCGCACCGTGGGCGGTGTGGCGCCGGAGCAGCCCAGCATCAATCTGCTGGATACCGTGAAAGATGTGCTGCGCAAACAGGATTGGTACCTGGAGTATTTGCAGGACCACGAGCGTAAACCACTTCCCTTCGTCGGCCGCTTCACCAACCGCGCCACGGTCAAGGAGGTAGCTACCGACATCCGCCGCACCCTCGGCGTAGATGCAGAAGCGGCGCGACTGACTTACGACGATTACATCCGCACGCTGATCATCGCGGCCGAAGCTGTTGGCATCCTCATCATGCGCAGCGGAGTTGCCCTGGGCAACACCCACCGCAAGCTGGAGGTCAGCGAGTTCCGCGGCTTCGCCATCAGTAACACCCTTGCCCCGGTGGTGTTCATCAACAGCGCCGACGCCCCCTCCGCCCGCTTGTTCACCCTCATGCACGAATTAGCGCACATCTGGATCGGCAGCAGCGGCATCTCCGACGGTGGTAACGGCAGACAAGAGGAAGTCTACTGCAATGCCGTGGCCGGCGAATTCTTGGCACCGGAAGACGCATTCCGCGCCGCATGGAATAGCGATATAGGCTGGCATGCCAACCTGGCGCCGCTTGCAAGCCGCTTCCACGTCAGCGCACTGGTAATCGGCCGGCGCGCACGTGACCTGGGCTACGTGAGCAGCGAACAGTACAGCGCCTACTACCGACAGATACTCAAAGCCTTCCAGGATAAAGATGGCGGTGGCGGCGACTACTACCGCACAGCAACAGCCAAGAACAGTGCTCGCTTCAGCAGAGCCGTACTGGCAGAAACAATGAGCGGCCGGATGCTGCTGCGCGATGCAGGCAGATTGCTCGGTGTGCAACCTGCCAACCTAAGGACCTACGCCAGTAAGCTCACGGAATGAAGCATCTACTAGACGCCAACACCCTCATCGAAGCCAAGAACCGCTACTACGGCATGTCCATCTGCCCGGCCTACTGGTCTTGGCTGCTCATCCAGAACCAGGCGCTCGAACTGGCCAGTATCGTTCCCGTCAGGGACGAGCTGACCAAGGGCAACGACGAACTGGCCGAATGGACAAAAGACAACGCCGGGTTGTTTCACGACGTCAGCGATGACGATACCCAGGCTGCGTTTGGCCAGGTAGCAGCGGCTATTGCGGAGCAGTCCGGCAGGATGAAGGCAGGCGCGCTGGACGAATTCCTTGCCGGCGCGGATCCCTGGCTGATTGCTAAGGCTATGACCACTGGCGCGGTGGTCGTTACACATGAAGTTTTCAACGCAGAAACCAAGCGCAAATTCATCATCCCGAACGTGTGCGCATTGTTCGGCGTGCCGTACATGAACACTTTCGAACTGCTGAATAAGCTTGAGGCGCGATTCGTCCTGCCTGGCTGAGAGCTGGGTTTCGCCTTACGCTCAGCGCCTACTATTCCGAAACCTGCCGCGGGGGACTTCAATGATTGGGTGCAGGATATCTCCATGGACTCTGGACGATGAGCTTCCCGGTACTTAACCGGTAAGGACAGAGAGAATAAAAAGCATCTGGGATTATTGTGTAAATGAAACGTTGGGAGACGAATACTTATTGGGATTCAATGCCTCTGACACGCACTTACCGTATCCGAGTGCAAACGAAGCGCCTGGCAGCTTAGGAAAAAACCGATGAATACAGAAGTACCAGACACTTCAGACCTTTTTGAGGTGGATAAGCGGCTCACACTAAAGCCCGTCATTGATTTCAACGACTTTCTACGCATGGCCTTCGGCGACGGGAACTGCCGATGTGTGCGCTGTATAAAATCCAATGGCCATGAGACTGGATATGAGCATCAACACACCTTTAATCTTGAAGGCGTGGTGGTCAATCGCCGGTTTGCCCAAACCACTGCTAGTGACGTGCTGCAAGTCATGAAGAAAGCTTGGTCCTCGTACTTCAAATCAGAAATGAGTGTAACTCGCACTCTTGAATTATCGAGTATTCAAGAGTTTGTAGAGCCCATGCTGCAAAATCGGCTTCGTTCGCTGGTTCTGGCCAGTGGCCTTGCGACAGAGATCGATGGTCAATTGGAGTTTAAGGTGGTTTTGGAGTAGCTGTCGAAATTCAATTGCGCGGACTCGACTTGTGCTACCGCTCCTGAAGTTGGGTCCACCGACGCCATCATGTCGAACATGAAGCGCATTTCCCTCTGGTCCAGCATTTGAGCCCAGGGAACTTTCCGCCCTTGTCCTTCACGAGCTGCTGGAACTCCGCAACTACCGGGCTGTGGGTATACGACGTCAAGACTTGGCCACCTGACTTCTTGTTGGCCATTCGCGGGCACCTCGGCTCGCCGTTCCAGCGGCACACATCAGGGTTGGCTGTTCGATTGGGTGGAGCGGTCGAAGCCTACAGATGCTGCAGCCGCAGGAAGGTGGCCAGTGGGGTGAATGTGCTGAATGGGATGGCTTTTGCGGCTGGGAGTGTGGAGTGGGAACTTTTCATTTGTGATGGAGTTGGTGAAGACAAACCCTAGCAGCGAGCTTTCGGAGAGTCTTAAAAATCAGAGACGATTCACTTTCCGTAACCTCTAGGTTCGCGGGCCATATTGCCTTCCTTGGTTTGTCTGACACTTTTTGAGGTTACTTCTTCACCTTGGCCGCCTGGTCATCCACCCAGTCGCGGATGTGGCCGGGCACGATGAGTTTGTAGCGGGCGCGTGAGCTGCCGGTATAGAGCCCCGCGAATGTTTTGGCCGCCCCGTCAATATCGCCCGCCTGAAAAGGTGAGAGTAAATCCCGCCCTAACATGACCCGGTTCATTTCCAGGCTGCGTGCATCGCTCACACGGCCCAGGAGGATTTTGGCGTGCCCTGAGCGATCCAGCTTATCCATTGAGCGCTCGAAGTCATTCGAGCTGTAGCCGCGCTCCAGCATCCCGTGAATGGTTTTGAACGAGTAATTGTCGGCATAAACGGCTGCTAAACCCTCCCAGGTGCTGTACCGGAATAGCAGAGAGTGCTTGGGTGGTGAGCCGTAGTGATAAAGCTCGATGCAGTCGCTGACGAAGCGCCGGAAGTTTCGTTCGGCGTCATTCATCATGCAAAAGCTGGCGCCGGTATTGGCAAGACGCTGGAACCACTCGAATAACCCCCATTCCCCTTTGACCAGAATGGTCGTGCCGTCCTCGGGCATTTCTGAGCGGTCATAGTATTCAATTATCGTCTTCTTATTGCGGGCACCCACCAGCGGGCCTAACTCAGCGCGCGGGTGAGCTGCAATTAGCGGATTCAAGATAGCTTCTATCTGCCGGCCGGAGCGCACCGACTGGGAGATTTCACGCTGGCGGACATGCATGCCCCGGCGAGCCGGCAGACCGTCCAGGCGCTGGCAGGTGTCACCAAGGGTGCAGGTGGCCTGAGGGCAACGATCAAGGAACTGCACCATGGGTGCAGACAAGTCATGGGCCTCATCAATCAAGATGTGGCGATAAGTGCCGAGACCGAGCGAGATATTGGTGTCGAGCGCCAGCAACTTTACCAAGTGGTAAACGCGAATCGGCAGGCGTGTTTTGTGGCCCTCGAACAGAAGGGTAGGCTGCGTGATTTCCTGCCAGATCAAATTGGCATAGCCGAGCAAGGCCGCCCGGTCAGCATCGCTCAGGATTACGTCTATAGACGGCAGGTTGTCGGCAGAAATTTCGCAGTTGCGTGAGTAGCAGAAACTTTTGACGGTACGACCGCAGATATGAGCTACTCGCTGGGGCGAGAGACGGCCAACAGGCTGGAGACCCAGGACTCGGACAACATTCGCGTCCGACATCTGATAAGACAGCTGGGCGCGTTGGATGTCCGGCTTGCGATAAATGGTGGGCGGCGTGAAGAGCAGTTCATTGGCAAGGCCGCCAAAGGTCTTGCCGACGAACTTCTTGCTACCCAGGCGAACAATCAATGCATTTAGCTGCTGGCGCGTCTGAGCCAGTAGTAAGGTCTGTTCGGGCTTCAGGTATTCCAGAAGAGTGCTAACCATCGACGTTTTGCCGACACCGGCCAGCCCCTGCAGGTGCAAGTGCTCGTCCAGCTCGCTGCGCAGTGTCTTGAAGATGCGGTACTGCGGCGTAGTCAGAAAGATCGTCTCGCCCGACGCAGTAGCAACCGCCTCTTTTAGCGGATTGAGCGTAGCAGCATGTTCAATGCGGAAGGTGAAGTCCCAGGTGCCGTCAGGCTTCAGGTATTTGCGTTCGGCAACCTCATCCGCTTCCAGCAAGTTGAACTTCAGGTCGTCGAGTAGGGCGAGGCCTGCCTTGAAAGCAGACGGCGAGAAGCGCTCTGCAACCGCCTGAATGAAGGTGTCGGCACCAGACTCAGTATCTAAGTCCAGCCCGGTGCTAAGCGATTTGGCCAGCACAACCTCGACCTCGGGCGCCTTACGGCCAGCACGCACCAGGGCTGGCAGATTCTGAATTAGTAGTATGGCTGCCAGCTCCGGCAGCGACAGGCTGGCTAAATCTAGCTCGCCCTGCGCCAGCTGCTGTGCTGCTTCTGGGCTGAGCGGGAGGAAGTGATTGTCGTAGCTGATGATGGATGCTGGCATGTGGGTGGCTTCAATTGATTCAGTCGTAACCTAGTGCGGAGGATACGTGCTCGCCAACCTTTGTAGTGAGAACGATCTTCCGAGCGGGCACTAGGTGCTGCCTGTAAAGTTCGACTCGAGCGTTGAGTCCATTTCTCAGTGGTCGGAAAACGCTCATGCTGGGTAGTTTCAGCGATTTCCCCGGCTGTTTTTCTATCGCCAAGGACTCAGCGGCTTTTCAGACAAGCCTTAGAGCAATTTAACTGGCTACTGATGTGAAACACTGAAATCATCAAAAAGTTATAAGGAGCAACTGTGCCTGGTGAACCAGCAACCGCGTATGCGGCTGACAGGCCTTGGCAACTTCAACTGAGTTCAAGGGAAAGAGCGAGCTAAGAGGTGGGTATGAACCGAGATGAGGCAAAAGAGACCATCACCGAGATTGGCGCCCTGGTGGCCGAGCTGGCCGAAATCCTGGACTCCCAGGACGATGACGCGGCTCTGGCATTCCTGGAGGCCTGCCAGGACGCGCAGGACAGGCTGTCCCGCCTGCTGCACGGCGTTATGGCTCCGATACTGCTGAACCGAGGGAGCAACAGCGCTGCGCCCGTGGCCGTTACTGCGTACAACGAATAGAAAGGGAGTTCCGTCATGGCTAAACGGAAAAAACCGTTTGACCCTAAAAAGGCGCTGGTTAAGTCCGGGTTATATGCAGTGAGAGCTACGAAAAAACGTTTCACCGCTGGGCCAAACGCTGCGGTGCTGAGCAGGGCCGCAGGAATCGAAATCGAAACTGCAAAACGTATGGCCGAGATTGAAGCCTATGCGAAAGAGCATGGGATAACCGTAGCGAAAGCCATGATTCATTTCATGTAGGAAACCAGGATGAAGGATACCGACATCAACTCACGGATCACCGCCGATCAGGTTGTCGAGCGTATTGCCTGAGGCATTTCAAAGTATGTGAAGCAAGCTGACGCTATAGGGTTGACGATCTTTGGCGGTAGTGGATTTTGGACGCTGCGCATTCGCGATGTCGGTTTCACACGTCGACGTGAGTAGCCGATCAACCCACACCGCAATGGCAACTAGTGCGCGGAAAACGAAGCAACAAATTATCGGTATCGACTACGCGACCGGATACTGAGTTTTGAAGTTCTACGCTTTCGTACTGACTATTTATCGAATACCGGAACGGTTATTTGCTTGCTATTTATTCGTTTACTCAAACGAGTAGCTAGAGTAGCGCTGATAGTAATACCTTTTTCCAAAAACGATAATCAACAAGAATTCTCAAGACATTGATTAGATTGAGAATTATAGAAAATCCTCAAGTAACCTTGCGGGAACTTTTCTTGACAAACAAGTCACTAAGTCAAACAAAAACACTTAGGGATTTAACGCCAGAGAGATTTCAATGGGATAAATTCTCATTCGAAAATTGCGCTTTTTTTCAGCCTCTTTTTTTCATATAAATAAATAATAAATAATATATATATATATATATATATATATAAGAAAGAGTACGCTAAAAGTAACGGGCAAGGTTCTGCCCTGCGGGAGCAGCTGAGCCCTTCCTGTCGGTTCCATACGGGTAGCCGGCGGCCTTCGGCCAGCTCTTCAGCTGGCGGTTGTTTCGTTCGTACTTCAGCCCTAGCTTACGGCTAGGGCTTCGTCGCGTTCAAAGCTCACCTACAAGGGCGAGGAGCGTCTGCACCCTCTGCACGGTGGACTTGGCGCAGCCGCACACCGTTGCTATTTTTCTGATCGGCATGCCCACATCGAGGCACAACTTGATCCGAGCGTGCAGGCCGGCGTCAATCGGGCGACCCTTGTACTTGCCTTCGGCCTTTGCCCTCTTGATCCCTTGCAGCCTTCGCAGCTGGCCCTCTTCGGTCATGTGTTGCACCCTGTGCTAGTTGCCAGTGTCGGCTATCCGGCAGGCTGCCAGTTCGCGGTAGACGGTGGCCTGGCCGACGCCTACCTGCTGGGCAATCTCGGCCTTAGTCATGCCATCGCCCGCCAGGCGCAGAATGGCCGCGCGCTTTTCCTCGTGGATCGGCTTGCGCCCTTTGTACTTGCCGGCCTTCTGCGCTTTGTCGATCCCCTCGCGCTGTCGTTCCAACATCATCTCCCGCTCAAACTGGGCAATCCCTCCCAACACGGTCAGGATCAGCTTGCCGGTGGGCGTGCTGGTGTCCAGCCCCAGATTGAGGATCTTGACCTCAACCTTCTTCAGCTCCAGCCGGCGCAGGGTCTGCAGCAGGTCAGTGATCGAGCGGGCCAGCCGGTCGAGCTTAGTGACCACGAAGGTATCCCCCACGCGGGCAAACTCAATGGCCGCCTCCAGCTGGGCACGCTGGGCCACGGACGACACCTGCTCTTTAAATACCTTTTCACAGCCGCACCGCTCCAGCTCGCGCAGCTGGGCCGCAAAGCCGGCCTCTTGCTCGATGGTTGAGGTACGGGCATAACCTATATCCATGGGTTTTCTCCCATATATGTTTAAGACCCTGTGATAGCGCATCTCCCAAAAAGGAAACCCCACTTATATGGGAGGTTTAGGCCGGGTTTCGCCTGCTATCACACGGGCCGGCCCTATTGGGAGATTGCCTAACACTTTGTGACCATTGGCCGCTTACCCCGGGAATACCGGCAAATCACACATACAGACAGCTAGGTAGACTTATATATGTATCCATAACGGCACACCATATTAATCGACGAGTCCACTAGATGGTTTTGCGATAGGGCCTAGATCGAACCAACCAAACCCCACCCACAACTTTTTACGAGAACACTTCTAAACCAGCAGATACAGACCAACTCACCACCCATGCCCACCCAAAAAACCCATCGGTACGCTGTACCAAATCCGCTCGAAAAGACCAATCCGTCTGAAATAATCGTCATAGCCAACACAAAATTTAGTTCTGCAAAACATCCATATCGGCACACCTAAAGCTATCCAAAACGGCACATCATTTGGACGGCAGCCGCGCGCACCTGCACGGTGCAGAATGCCCCTACCGCCGGTCCCCTACCCCACATCCACGCCCTGCGCGCGGAAAAGCGCCGACTCCTGCTCCGGCCGATTCCCGCTACTAGAAAAGGGGCAACGATGGATAGCGATGCCTGTTAGAGGTTGGTGCCTAGCCAAGGAGGGGCAGCCCCTGCGCCAGACGCTTGAGGCGCACGAGTGAAGGTAATCGACTCCTGCGTGCTCCGCCCCGCATACGACGAACGCAGTCGCTATTACCCCCAACAAAAACGACCAAGCCTTGCAGCGCAATACGGACCGGCAAGTGAGCACTTCCGCCGGGGGGAGAACATGGTGAAAGAAGCCTAACAACGTGTACCCAGTACATCCTCGTATACCCTGCAGCCCAGTGAATCCGGGCCATCCGCATTTTTCCTCAAGCAGGAATCCGAGTCTTGGTCATACTTAAGGTACCCGCTGATACTGCGCGTAAACACGAAACTGAATGGAGTCAGCAATATGGATACCACCAAGGACGAATCCGCAACCAAATCCGCCTGGGCTACCGACGGCGTTGTTTTCAAGGTCGTCGAGGCCGGCACGCCCAGCTACGACCATCTGACGATAGAAGCCGGCGCCCGAGGCCTGCAACACCAACCATCCACCCTGCTCTATGACGCCCTGGCCTTGGCGTTCAACCAAACGCAGCCGGGGAATCTGCTGATGACGGTGCTGCCGAACCGTCCCTCCGCCAGCAATCTCCGCAAAACGCTCGCGGGGCGGGGGTTGAATGAATCGGACTACCGCGCTTTTCGCCCGACATACGACGAACGCGGCCAGCGCTACCCGAAGCACAAACGGCCACTGGTCTTACAGCGTATTACCGATCAGAAAATGCGCCTTGTGCAGCCATTCGCTGCCCTGGCTGAGAACATGGCCAAAGAAGCCGAACAACGCGGAAGCACCTACAGCTTCGCGCAACCGGAAAAGCCAGTAATTCCGGGGCCTGCGGAGCATGTTTAAACGCTAATCCAGGGGCTTACCAATACGCACAGCGTACGCTTGATTACGAATGACCGCGCCAGACGAGAGCGCGGCATTCAGCTCTAGCGCCGGTCTTGTCCTGGCCTTTTCTCTCCCCCTAGGTACAGCGCCCCCCGGTTTTCGGGGGAGCACCGGAGTGCTCAATGAAAAATAATAATCAGCACCTTTCCGCAGGAAATCGCATGACCGCCGAACAACGCCTGGTGCTCATTCGCCGCACCGCCAAAGACCGCGGCTTGACCCACCTAAACCTCACCAATCTCACCGGTTATTCACGACATACCGTGGCTGGCGGGCTCACCAACTGCGCCTCCGCCCGTCACCGGGAGGTCTCGGCAAGGGCTATCGACCGCCTGCTGCTGGAGTTAGCAACGGATCCTATCAAAGGCAACAAACCAGGGAGGGTTTGACATGTACCATTACTACCAGCGCTCGGAGCATGATGCTTGGTTCGTCCTGTCCTGTCAGGCAGGGGATGACCCGGTGAAACTGGCCAAGGCCAATGGCGCAAAGAAACTGACGATTCTTGCGGTAGACCAGATAGTCAGCGACGGCAGTGAAGCTGAAATTCCCCGCAACCGCGACAAGATTAAGTATCGCGGCCCGTTGTACTTCGACATCGACTGCAAGGACGACCTCGGCCAGGCGATCCAGAGCGCCCAGGAACTGGTCGGCAAGTTGACCCGCATGGGCTGCCCGCGTGACTGCCTGGAAATCTACCTGTCCGGCAGCAAGGGCCTGCATGTGCTGGTTCCGGAAAGCCTGTTCACCGGCTACCGGTTCACCCTGCGCCTGCCGGAAATCTACAAGGAGATGGCCCGCGACCTGTTCGTTATCGGCCTCGACTTCTCGGTGTACAGCGGCGGCCGGGGCAACAGTTTCCGCATCGTCAACCTGCAACGACACGACGGCAACTACCGCGTGCCAATCACCGCCGACGAGCTGGGTGAGTTGACCGAAGCGCAGTACCGCGAGTGGGTCAAGGGTCCGCGCGAGGTCGACTATGACGACCCGCAGGGGCTGGTGGTGCATGAACTGAAGGGCCTCTACGACGAAGCCAAGAAGCGCGTCAACACCAAGCCCAAGGTGGTGATCATCGCCAGCTCGGCGGACATGGACAAGATCCGTGAGCCGGTGCCGGCGTGCATCCAGCTACTTTGCGACAGCGAGAGCCTGAAGACTGACACCAGCTACAACCAGGCTGCCACCCAGCTGGCCACCTACATCGTCCGCGCCGGGGTGTCGCAGACGGCGGCCGAGAGCCTGGCCTCGCGCCTGGCCAGCAGCGCTAAGAGCAGCAAGTACAGCACCCCGAAGGCGCGCCGCGACCACATCGAGGCGCAGATCCGCTACGTCGAGCACACCCCCAGCTTCAGCTTTGGCTGCAACGCCATCCGCGCCCTGCTCAGCAAGCGCCCGTGTGAGGGCTGCGCGATCGAGGAAGGGATCGGCCCGGACGGCGACGCCGACCTCGCTCTCAAGGCCGAGGCGCTGAGCGACGGTTACTACGTCAAGTTCGGCGAGGGTAAGCGACGCATCAGCAATTTCACCCTGTCACCCCTCGACGTGTTCATCGAAGCGCCGCAGGACGGCACCACCCCTCGCCGGGTGGGCACCCGCATGGCGGTGATGAAAGCCGGCATCGAGGTCGGCAAGATACTGTTCAAAGAGTCCAGTTTCGCCAGCCGCTCGGCGTTCTTGCGCGAGGTTGAGGGCTTGGATGACCTGACGTTCCTGGGAACCGACCTCGATGTGCAGCGGGTCAAGATCGCAGTCTTTCAGGAGGGTCAGGACGTGGGGGAAGTCTTTCAGGTCTATACGTGCGGGGTCCACCTGGACTTCATCGACAAGCACCCGGTGTTCACTTACGTGGAACCGGACATGAGCATCAACTCGGTGAAGGTGCGCGGCACCCACCAGTTCCTCGGCAACCTGCAGGCGCGGCCCTATTTCGCCCACACGCCAATGGTCGAACAGGCCGATGCGGCGGTGGACCAGGCGCTCTACCACCTGCTGCGGATCAACCAGAAGTATGAGGTCGGGCTGATGATCGGCTGGTGTGTGGCGGCACACTTCAAGACCCACCTGATGCACCTGTACAACCAATTCCCGATGTTATCCCTTTGGGGCAGCGCGGGCTCCGGCAAGTCGATGAGCGCTGGCCTGATCACCTGGCTCAACGGCACCGACTATATGTCGATGGACTCTGGGGTCAGCGCCCCGTCGACCTCGCACTACGGCATGCTCGACTACCTCGCCAGCACCACCACCGTGCCGCGTATTGTCGAGGAATACAACCGGTCGAAAATGTCCCACAAAACTTACCGGGAGGTGGGCGAGCAGATTAAGCAGTCTTGGAACGGCGAGGCTACTTTGAAAGGCCGGATCGGCAACCGCTCCCTCGGGCGGACCAGCGCGGAAACCGTTTCCTTCCCAGCCTCATCCCCAGTCATTGTCATCTCCGAACAGGAGATCGAGATGCCGGCGATCCAAGAGCGCAGCATTCGCGTCCACCTGACCAAGGTCAAACGTGGCCCCGGCCGCGAACACTTCCGGCGCGCTAGCGCTGAACGTCAACATCTGCGCCGGCTTGGCAAGACAATCATGACCACGGCATTGAGCACCTCGCTGGAGGACATCGAGGCGCTCATGGAGAAGGCTTTGGCACTGCTGCCCGAGGACATGGACGACCGCCCGCGCTTCTCGTTGCAGGTGATCTTGGTGGGACTGTGGAAGCTCCAGGAAGTCTGTGTGCAGCGTCACCTGCTCCAGGCATTGAAGTTCCTCGATCTGGTGATCAAGACATTAACGGACCGCTTCACCGGCGACGGCGACAGCTATGTACAGAGTGAGGTTGACCTGGTCATGCAGAAGATCGCGGTGATCGTGGCCATCTCGCGCAGCGCCGACGAGGCCAAGGTGGGCCAGATTTACCTGCACGAGGGCCTGCAGTACGCCGTGACCCCGGAGTACCTGATCCTCGATCCGGTACTCGGGCACACCAGCTATGCGCGCTACTGCAACATCGACGAACGCAGCACGCCGGTGATCGCCAGCGCCGCGCAGTTCGTCAAGCTGATCCAGGAAGAACCCTACTTCGTGAAGTATGAACCGTATGCAGGCATGGCTGGCGGCCGGCAAATGCTCTACCTGTCGCTGAACATGCTCGAGGAAAAGGGGGTAGACATCGGGCTGCTGGGTTGTGGGATGGTCGATTCACACGCAACTTAGGTTAACAGCCCGGGATCGAGCGCCACCCGGCGCTCGTCCCATCCGGGCAGCTGCACAACGTGCGGCTCATGTCGCCAATGCAGGGGCTGAGCCTGTGTGAGCAGTGGGAATGCTGAGTCTTGGCCGGATAAGGTGGAGCTCAGCCTCGAGCTGGTTGCCCAACCTCACAACACGCACCCAGCCGAGACTGGGACGGGAGGATTTCTATGCGCGCAGACCTAGCGCAGCCGGTTAACCAGCTGCAACGGCAGACTGCTGCCCCGCGATTCATCCGGGTGGGTAATGCGCCCGCCTACCTTGGCCTTAGCCGTGACGAGTTCAATCGCACTGCCCGCCCTGAACTGCGCGAGTTTCCAATCGGCAAACGCGGGATCGGCTTCGACCGAGAAGAACTGGATGCGTGGGCCAGTGCTTACGTTGATCGTGTGGCAATTGATAAACCCGGCCATCAGGCGCAACAATCGCCGTGCAGCGAGCGCCTGGAAGGAGTAACACCATGGCGCGAAAAACCATTACTGGCCTCTCGCGAAGGTCGGGTATCTGGCACATCGACAAGAAAATCAACGGAGAACGACTTTACGAAAGCACTGGAACTGGTGACCGGGAAGAAGCGGAACGCTACCTGATTCACCGGCTGGAGAAGTTGCGACAGGAGAAGGTTTACGGCATCAGGCAGGTGCGGACGTGGCGGGAGGCGGCGACTCGGTTCCTGATTGAGTTCAGGGATCAGCCGTCGATCAAGCTGTCGGCACACCACCTAGCCGGGCTCGACCCATACCTTGGCGACTTGCCGCTGACCCACATCGACGACCAGGCGCTGGCCCCGTTCATTCGGGACCGCCTGACAGCGAGCGTGACGCCAGACGGCAAGATCAAAAAGGCAGTCAGTAACCGGACGGTCAACATTTCCATCGAGCGCGTGGTGCGGATTTTGACGTTATGCACCCGGAAGTGGCGGGATGACGAGCGCCGGCCATGGCTGGACAGCGTGCCAATCCTGACCAAGCTGGAAGAGAAGAAGGCGAGCCGCAAGCCCTACCCGCTGTCATGGGAAGAGCAATCGATACTGTTCGCCGAGCTTCCTGCCCACCTGCAGGCCATGGCCTTGTTCAAGGTGAACACCGGCTGCCGGGAGCAGGAGGTCTGCAAGCTGCGTTGGGATTGGGAGATTCAGGTGCCGGAGCTCGGTGCCAGCGTGTTCCTGATACCAGCGGATTTCGGCGGGCGGCACGAACGGGCCGGCGTGAAGAATGGCGACGAGCGCTTGGTGGTGCTCAACAGCGTGGCCAGATCGGTCATTGAGAAACAGCGCGGCCTGAGCCGGGAATGGGTTTTCCCACACAACGGCAACGCCATGCACCGGATGAACGATTCGGCCTGGAGAAAGGCCCGGATACGGGCGGCGAAACGCTGGCAGGAGAAACACCTTCGCCCCGCACATCCTGGCTATCTGTCGATCAGAGTGCACGATCTCAAGCACACGTTCGGCCGCAGGCTGCGGGCAGCAGGCGTCACCGAGGAAGATCGCAAGGCGCTCTTGGGCCACAAGAACGGCAGCATCACCAGCCACTACTCAGGCGCGGAACTGGGTCAGCTGATTGAATCTGCCAACAAGGTATCTGCTACCGACTCGCGCGGGCCGGTGCTGACGATTCTGAAGAGGAGGCAGGCATGAAATTACGACAAGTCACGCAAAAGTCACGCGCATGAAAAAGGCCAATGCGCGAACATTGGCCTAAGTCATTGAAGAATATGGTCGGGACGGAGTGATTCGAACACTCGACCCCTAGCACCCCATGCTAGTGCGCTACCGGACTGCGCTACGCCCCGACTAGGCGTTAACCCACTTCCGCATACAGCCGAAAGCGGATCGAACTATACATTAAGCTTTTGAAAAGTGGAAGTTTTTTGAAAGCTTAAGGCTACTTACGTAAGACGTGAAGAACGTCTTCCAACTCGGTAATCATCTGCCGAATGAGCTGTTTGTACTGGGTCGTATCATCCTTGGCTTCGTCACCGGAAAGGCGTTGCCTCGCGCCGCCGATGGTGAAGCCCTGGTCATACAATAGCGCGCGGATCTGCCGGATCATCAGCACATCCTGGCGCTGATAATAGCGTCTGTTGCCGCGCCGCTTGACCGGGTTGAGCTGAGTGAACTCTTGCTCCCAATACCGCAGCACGTGCGGCTTGACCGCACAGAGTTCGCTTACTTCACCGATCGTGAAGTAGCGTTTACCGGGTATGGGCGGCAACTCGTCGTTATGACTTGGTTCCAGCATAAGCCTCAACTCTGGCTTTTAATTTCTGCCCTGGGCGAAAGGTAACCACGCGGCGAGCGGTGATCGGAATCTCCTCTCCCGTCTTTGGATTCCTGCCGGGACGCTGACGTTTATCGCGCAAGTCGAAATTGCCGAAACCCGACAATTTGACCTGCTCGTTAAGCTCCAGCGCCTGCCGGATTTCCTCAAAGAACAGCTCCACCAATTCCTTGGCTTCCCGTTTATTCAGGCCTAGCTCTTCGTAAAGACGTTCGGCCATTTCAGCTTTCGTCAGAGCCCCCATACGCTACTTCCTTAACGTGGCGTTGAACCTTTCTTCCAGCGAGGTGAGGATATTCTGCGTTGTAGTACTCACCTCATCGTCATTAAGAGTGCGCGATGGATGCTGCCAGGTCAAGCCGACCGCCAAGCTTTTTCTATGCGGATCAATACCTTTACCGTGATACACATCAAATAGCTTGAGGTCTGTCAGGTATTCACCCGCAGCCTCGCGAATAGCCCCGAGAATGGCATCGGCAGCCACGTCCCGATCCACCAACAGCGCCAGATCGCGACGCACCTCAGGGAAGCGCGACAGCTCGTGGAACTTGGGCAACAACCCCTGAGCCACTTCAGCCAGCACCAGTTCGAACAGGAAGACCGGCTGATCCAGGTCCAAGGACTTGCTCAGCTCCGGGTGGATGGCGCCGACAAACCCCACGAGACAACCATCACGCTCGATCCGCGCCGTCTGGCCCGGATGCAGAGCCGGATGTTCGCCCGCCACGAAACTGAACGCGCTTTGCGCACCGGAGAAACCAAGCAGCGCCTCCACGTCGGCCTTCACATCATAGAAGTCGACCACTTCACGGCCATTGGCCCAGCCTTCGGTCATGCGTGCACCGCAGATAACGCCGGCGAGCATGGCTTCCTGCTTCAAGCCTTCAAGCTGGCCGACGAAGCGCAGACCGCTTTCGAACAAGCGAATACGCGACTGCTGACGGTTGAGGTTGTACTGCACGGCCTTGATCAGGCCCGGCCACAACGACGAGCGCATGGCTGCCATATCGGTCGAGATCGGGTTGGCTAGCATCAACGGCTCGACGCCTGGGCTGAACAGCTCGAACAATTTTGGGTCGATGAAGCTGTAGGTGATCGCCTCCTGATAACCACGGGCCACGAGCAGGCGGCGCAAGGCTGGCAGCTCGGCGCGGGCCTCGGCCTTTGGCTGTGGCGCCAGGCGGGCTTGTGGATAGCGAACCGGCAAGCGGTTATAGCCATATAGGCGACCAAGCTCTTCGATCAGGTCGACTTCCAGGCTGATATCGAAACGATGGCTTGGCACGCTCACACGCCACTGCCCCGCTTGCTCCAGCACGATCTGCAGACCCAGAGCGCTGAGCAGGCGCTCGACTTCCTCCGCGGCGATCTCGAGCCCGAGCATTTGACTGATGCGCTCGGCACGCAGCGTGATCGGCGCAATGCTCGGCAGGTGCTCCTGGCTGACCACTTCAATGATCGGCCCTGGCTCGCCACCCACGATTTCCAGCAACAAGCCCGTCGCACGCTCCATCGCCTCACGCGCCAACTGCCAATCCACACCGCGCTCAAAGCGGTGTGAGGAGTCGGTGTGCAGACCATAGGAGCGCGCCTTGCCGGCCACCGAGATGGTGTCGAAGAACGCGCTTTCGAGGAACAGGTCACGGGTGCCGGCAGCGACACCGCTGTGCTCCCCCCCCATCACCCCGGCAATCGCCAGGGCGCGTTGATGGTCGGCGATGACCAGCGTATCGGCACGCAGGCTGACTTCCTGGCCATCCAGCAGAACCAGCTTCTCACCCTCTTCCGCCATGCGTACACGAATGCCGCCGTTGATCTCGTTGAGGTCAAACGCATGCATCGGCTGACCGAGTTCGAGCATCACGTAGTTGGTGATGTCCACCGCGGCGTCAATACTGCGCACATCGGCACGGCGCAGCCGCTCAACCATCCACAGCGGCGTAGACTTGGACAGGTCGACATTGCGCACCACGCGCCCGAGGTAGCGCGGGCAGGCTTTTGCCGCCAGCACGTCTACCGGACGAACTTCGTCATGCACCGCCGGCACGACGGCAACCACCGGGCGCGTAACCTCGGCGGCATACAGAGCACCGACTTCACGCGCCAGGCCGGCCAGCGACAGGCAATCGCCACGGTTCGGCGTCAGGTCGACTTCGATGCTGGCGTCGTCCAGGTCGAGGTAAGCACGGATATCCTGACCAACCGGCGCATTGGCCGGCAGCTCCATCAGGCCGTCATTGTCAGCGCTGATCTGCAACTCGGAAGCCGAGCAGAGCATGCCGCTGGATTCAACGCCGCGCAGCTTGGCTTTCTTGATCTTGAAGTCGTCCGCCAGCTCGGCACCGATCATGGCGAAAGGAATCTTCAGGCCCGGGCGCACATTCGGCGCGCCGCAGACCACCTGGAAGATATCGGTGCCATTGCTGACCTGGCAAACGCGCAATTTGTCCGCATCCGGGTGCTGCTCGGTGCTCAGCACCTCACCCACCACCACCCCACTGAATGCACCGGCGGCCAGCGTCACGCTGTCGACCTCAAGACCGGCCATGGACAAACGCGCCACCAACTCATCGCGGGAAACCTTCGGGCTTACCCAGCTGCGCAGCCACTGTTCACTGAATTTCATCCTGCTCTTCTCCTGGAAAAAGGTTACGGGCCAGCGGCCTAGCGAAATTGCGCGAGGAATCGCAGGTCGTTGTCGAAGAACAGACGCAAGTCGTTAACGCCGTAACGCAGCATGGCCAGACGCTCAACCCCCATACCGAAGGCAAAGCCTTGGTACTTTTCTGGGTCGATGCCAGACATGCGCAGCACATTGGGGTGGACCATGCCGCAGCCCATGACTTCCAGCCAGCCCGTCTGTTTGCAGACCCGGCAACCTTTGCCGCTGCACATCACGCACTGCATATCGACTTCAGCCGATGGTTCGGTGAAGGGGAAGAAAGACGGACGGAAACGCACGCCCAGATCCTTCTCGAAGAACACCCGCAGGAACTCTTCGATGGTGCCTTTGAGGTCGGCAAAGCTGATGCCTTCGTCCACCAGCAGACCTTCGACCTGGTGGAACATCGGCGAGTGGGTGATATCCGAGTCGCAGCGATAAACACGGCCTGGGCAGACGATGCGGATCGGCGGCTGTTGCGTCTCCATGGTGCGCACCTGTACCGGCGAGGTATGGGTGCGCAGCAACATGTTCGCATTGAAATAGAAGGTGTCATGCATCGCCCGCGCCGGGTGGTGGCCAGGGATGTTGAGCGCCTCGAAATTATGGTGATCGTCTTCGACCTCAGGGCCTTCGGCGATGCCGTAGCCGATATGGGTGAAGAACTGTTCGATGCGTTCCAGCGTCCGGGTAACCGGGTGCAGGCCGCCAGAAGTCTGACCACGACCTGGGAGGGTGACGTCGATTAATTCAGCGGCGAGCTTGGCGCTCAGCGCTGCCTGCTCAAGCAATTGCTTGCGAGCATTAAGCGAGTCCTGAACACGCTCCTTGGCCGCGTTGATCAGAGCCCCGACTTTCGGGCGATCTTCAGCAGACATGTTGCCCAGGCTCTTCATCACCTGAGTCAGTTCGCCTTTCTTGCCAAGATAATGAACCCGGATCTGCTCCAGGGCATTGACGTCTTCGGTGTGTTGCACGGCCTCTAGAGCTTGAGAGACCAGCGCATCCAGGTTTTCCATTTACAGACTCCAGATACGAAATAGGGGAAGAGCACGAAGGCTCTTCCCCTATTGGTGACGTTTAGCACCGGGCGAGCCCGGTGACTGTCGGGGACTTAAGCCAGTACGGCTTTCGCTTTCTCGACAATCGCAGCAAACGCCGCTTTTTCGTTCACTGCCAGATCAGCCAGTACCTTACGGTCGATCTCGATCGCTGCCTTTTTCAAGCCAGCGATGAAACGGCTGTAGGACAAGCCATTGATACGAGCGCCAGCGTTGATACGGGCGATCCACAATGCGCGGAACTGACGTTTTTTCTGACGACGGTCACGGTAGGCGTATTGGCCTGCCTTGATTACCGCTTGCTTGGCAACGCGGAACACGCGTGAGCGTGCGCCATAGTAGCCTTTAGCGAGTTTCAGAATTTTTTTATGACGACGGCGAGCAACAACGCCACGCTTAACACGAGCCATGAGTAACTTCCTCTAGTTCTTGACCGAAATTAACGAACGCGCAGCATGCGCGCCACCTTTGCCACGTCAGACGGATGCACCATGGTGCTACCGCGCAGTTGACGCTTACGCTTGGTGGACATTTTGGTCAGGATGTGGCTCTTGAAAGCGTGCTTGTGCTTGAAACCCGAAGCCGTTTTCAAGAAACGCTTCGCTGCACCGCTTTTGGTTTTCATTTTTGGCATGTTCGGATACTCCGCATTCAGTTGATAAACATAACCGCAAGGCCTGCCGTGCCCTGGTGGTTATTTCTTCTTTTTGGGGGCGATGACCATGATCAGCTGGCGTCCTTCCATCTTTGGATGCTGTTCAACAGTGCCGTATTCAAGCAGGTCACCTTCAACCCGCTTCAACAGCTCCATGCCCAGCTCCTGATGCGCCATCTCACGGCCGCGGAATCGTAATGACACCTTGGCCCTGTCCCCATCACTAAGGAAACGTACCAGGTTGCGTAGTTTTACCTGGTAATCCCCTTCCTCCGTCCCTGGACGAAACTTGATTTCTTTAACCTGTATCTGCTTCTGGTTTTTCTTCGCAGCAGCAACTTGCTTCTTCTTTTCGAAGATCGACTTGCCGTAGTCCATCACGCGGCAGACCGGTGGAACCGCATCAGCGGAGATTTCCACCAGGTCCAGCTTGGACTCTTCGGCAATTCTAAGCGCTTCATCAATCGAGACGATGCCAATTTGCTCGCCGTCAGCGCCAATTAACCGAACCTCGCGTGCCGAGATATTCTCGTTGATCGGGGCTTTCGGGGCAGCTCGTTTATCTTGTCTCATTTCACGCTTAATAATAATTACTCCGTATCATGGCGACCACGCCGGGAAACCGCCTGAGCGAGAAAATCTGCGAATTGGGCGACGGGCATTGAGCCCAGGTCAGCACCTTCTCGCGTACGCACGGCGACGGTTTGCATTTCAACTTCCCGATCTCCAATAACCAAGAGATAGGGAACCTTGAGCAAAGTATGCTCGCGGATTTTAAAGCCGATTTTTTCGTTTCTCAAGTCAGACTTGGCACGGAACCCGCTTTGGTTGAGCTTTTTTTCAACTTCGAGAGCAAAATCAGCCTGTTTATCGGTGATATTCAATATCACAGCCTGAGTCGGCGCCAGCCAAGCCGGAAACGCACCCTCATAGTGCTCGATCAGCATGCCAATGAAGCGTTCGAAAGAACCCAGGATCGCGCGATGCAGCATCACCGGGTGCTTGCGGCTGTTGTCTTCGCTGACGAACTCAGCCCCCAGACGCACTGGCAGGTTGAAATCGAGCTGCAGGGTACCGCATTGCCACACCCGACCGAGACAATCTTTTAAAGAAAACTCGATTTTAGGGCCATAGAAGGCACCTTCGCCCGGCTGCAGGTCATACGGCAGGCCGGCACTGTCCAGCGCAGCGGCCAGTGCCGCCTCGGCACGATCCCACAACTCATCGGAACCCACACGCTTTTCCGGGCGAGTGGACAACTTGAGCTGGATATCCTTGAAGCCGAAGTCGGCATAGACATCCAGGGTCAGCTTGATGAACGCCGCGGACTCGGCCTGCATCTGCTCTTCGGTGCAGAAGATGTGCGCATCGTCCTGGGTGAATGCACGCACCCGCATGATGCCGTGCAAGGCACCGGACGGCTCGTTACGGTGGCAGGCACCGAACTCGGCCAGGCGCATCGGCAGCTCGCGGTAGCTTTTCAAGCCCTGATTGAACACCTGCACGTGGCAAGGGCAGTTCATCGGCTTGATTGCGTAGTCGCGGTTTTCCGACTCGGTGGTGAACATGTTCTCGGCGTAGTTGGCCCAGTGCCCGGATTTCTCCCACAGGCTGCGATCGACGACCTGGGGCGTCTTGATCTCCAGGTAACCGTTTTCGCGCTGCACTTGGCGCATGTACTGCTCAAGCACCTGGTACAGGGTCCAGCCATTCGGATGCCAGAACACCATGCCCGGCGCTTCTTCCTGGGTATGGAACAGGTTCAGGCGCTTGCCGATTTTACGGTGATCGCGCTTCTCGGCTTCTTCGATGCGCTGCACGTAGGCGGCCAGCTGCTTCTTGTCGGCCCAAGCCGTGCCGTAAATGCGCTGCAGCTGCTCGTTCTTGGCATCGCCACGCCAGTAGGCGCCCGACAGCTTGGTCAGCTTGAAAGCCTTGAGGAAGCGGGTGTTCGGCACGTGCGGACCGCGGCACATGTCGAGGTATTCTTCGTGGTAGTACAGGCCCATTTCCTGAGTCTCGGGCATGTCCTCGACCAGGCGCAGCTTGTACTCTTCGCCACGTGCGGCGAACTCGGCGATCACCTCGGCACGCGGGGTCATCTTCTTGATGACATCGTATTCGGTGTCGATCAGCTGCTGCATGCGCTGCTCGATGGCCGCCACGTCCTCCAGAGTGAAGGGGCGCTCATAGGCGATGTCGTAATAGAAGCCTTCATCGATGACCGGGCCGATCACCATCTTGGCCGTCGGATAGAGCTGCTTGACCGCATGACCGATCAGGTGCGCACAGGAGTGGCGGATGATCTCCAGCCCTTCCTCGTCTTTCGGCGTGATGATCTGCAGGGTCGCATCGCTGTCGATCAGATCACTGGCATCGACCAAGGCACCGTTGACCTTGCCCGCCAACGTGGCCTTGGCCAGGCCCGCGCCAATGGATTGAGCCACTTCGGCTACAGAGACCGGATGATCGAACGAACGCTGACTGCCGTCGGGAAGAGTAATAACAGGCATGGCGCTTCCTCTCCTAGTGGTGACCCCTACCAAAGGTCACATGGGTGGGATTAGCCAGTACGCGATCCGGCGGTATACCCGCCTCACAATGGCAGGAGCCCTAAGGCCAACCTGGACCGAACCGCAGTCACTGGGGATTTGAAGAATTGGGGATGCTTTCAGAAAGCCGAAGCACTGACAAGCGCCCAATAAAAAAGGGTCGCCTAAGCGACCCTTTTTAATTTGGTAGGCACGATTGGACTCGAACCAACGACCCCCACCATGTCAAGGTGGTGCTCTAACCAACTGAGCTACGTGCCTGCAATGGACGCGCATTCTACGGACACGCCGAAAAGTGTCAATACTTTTTTCGCTAACTCTCTGAATAAACGTATTTTTTACCGTTCAGCCACGCGTTTAATATTTCGCACAGGGCACTAGCCGGGCATTTTCAACTCGGGTAGCATCGTCACACCCGTAAAAAATATAAAACAGAGGTTGCAAGATGGCACACACTCCTTATCCGCAGTCCTACTACGCCGCATCAGCCAACCCGGTGCCTGCACGCCCGGAACTGGCCGGAGAAGTGGAGACAGACGTCTGCGTCATAGGTGCCGGCTATACCGGGCTGTCTACTGCCCTGTTCCTTTTGGAAAATGGCTTTAAGGTCACCGTATTAGAAGCGGCGAAGGTCGGCTTTGGCGCTTCCGGGCGCAATGGCGGGCAGATCGTTAACAGCTACAGCCGCGACATCGACGTGATCGAGCGCACCGTCGGCCCGAAACAAGCACAACTGCTCGGGCAGATGGCGTTCGAAGGCGGCCGCATCATTCGCGAGCGCATCGCCAAGTACAACATTCAGTGCGACCTGAAAGACGGCGGCGTGTTTGCGGCCAACACGCACAAACACATGAAGCACCTCGAAGCGCAGAAAAAGCTCTGGGAGCGCTACGGCCATACCCAGCTCGAACTGATGGATGCCACGCGCATTCGTGAGGTGGTGGCGACCGACAACTATGTCGGCGGCATGTTGGACATGAGCGGCGGCCACATCCACCCGCTGAATCTGGCGCTGGGCGAAGCCGCTGCCGTCGAATCCCTGGGCGGCAGCATTTATGAGCAATCGCCGGCCATTCGTATCGAACGCGGCGCCAACCCGGTGATTCACACCCCACAAGGCCGGGTTAAAGCCAAGTTCGTGGTAGTCGCGGGCAACGCCTACCTCGGCAACCTGATTCCTGAACTGTCGGCCAAGTCGATGCCGTGCGGCACTCAGGTGCTGACCACCGAACCGCTGAGCGACGAGGTGGCCAAGAGCCTGCTGCCGCAGGACTATTGCGTCGAAGACTGCAACTACCTGCTCGACTACTACCGCCTGAGCGGTGACAAGCGCTTGATCTTCGGCGGCGGCGTGGTCTATGGCGCCCGCGACCCGGCGAATATCGAAGCGATCATCCGGCCGAAACTGATCAAGACGTTCCCGCAGTTGAAGGACGTGAAGATCGACTACGCCTGGACCGGCAACTTCCTGCTGACCCTCTCGCGCCTGCCTCAGGTCGGTCGCATTGGCGACAACATCTACTACTCGCAGGGCTGCAGCGGCCACGGCGTGACTTACACGCACCTGGCCGGCAAGGTGCTGGCGGAATCCCTGCGCGGCCAAGCCGAGCGTTTCGACGCGTTTGCCGACCTGCCGCACTACCCCTTCCCTGGCGGCCAACTGTTCCAGGTGCCGTTCAGCGCGTTGGGGGCCTGGTACTACAGCCTGCGTGACAAGCTCGGGGTTTGAGCCGCGAGCACAGAACAACGGCGCCCTAGGGCGC
The DNA here is from genome assembly GCF_057838565.1 of Pseudomonas sp. KH_027. Lineage (NCBI taxonomy): Bacteria > Pseudomonadati > Pseudomonadota > Gammaproteobacteria > Pseudomonadales > Pseudomonadaceae > Pseudomonas > Pseudomonas sp. KH_027. Next base: position 1,951,592 of record NZ_CM174470.1, on the reverse strand, counting down.
CGTTGTTGTTTGCGAGGTCGGCGACAAGTGCTCGGCAGCGCGATAGGCGTTACTCGCCGCGAGCTTCTGCCCGGCCTGCTCCAATGCTGACGCAGCTTCCAACCAGCGCTGCCGATCCACGTTCGCTGGCAATTGCGCCGGCGCCTGGACCAGCACGGCCCAGTGCCCGGCTGCGTCCCAGGCTGATTCGAAGTCATCGAAGTCCAGCGCCAGCCGTCGGTTCATCCCCGAGCGCAGCAACAGCGTCTGCTCCGCCCGGTCATAGCCGATCAGCACCGCATAGCGTGGCAAAGCGACCCAGCCAAAACCGTTATTGAAGCGCACCAAGACCGGGAAACCGGCCGCAACCTGGGCCAACAGCTCAGGTAACTGCGCATCGAGGGGGTAGACCAGCAGCCCGTGCTCATTCACCAGGCGCGGCATATTCTCCTGCAACCGGTCCTCGCGACCTGGCAGTTGCAGCTTCTTGGCGACCAGGCCAGGCGTAGTGACGACATTCTGTTGCGACAGCAGAATCGCCAGAGCCCCAGGTGCGCCCTCGTAGGCGGTTTGGGCAAAGAACGGTACGCCACTGAGCTCTACCCGCTCAGGCAGCCCTCGGACGGAGGGTGCCACGGGCGCATTCATGCAGCCAGCAAGCGGCAGCAACAGCACAACTGCCAGTAGCATGGCAGCAGGCGAACGAACAGGATTACGACGGAAGAAAGGCACGCTCGAGGCTCGCTTCGACAGCGCCAGGCGACAGACCCGCCCGGCAAGAACGACGATCATACTGTTAGTGCTCGGCGCAGGTACACAGATGCGCAGGCCCGTGGTAAACGGGCCTTGTATGCCTGACCCGGCACATCGAGAGTGTGTCAGCTGCAGCAGGCTTTTGCGGCGGCCAAGAAAAACCCGGCCGGAGCCGGGTTTTCTCTGCCGCCAAAGCCGTTACTTGGCTTGGGCTTCCACTTCGGCCTCCACGCGGCGGTTAACCGCGCGGCCAGCTTCGGTAGCGTTATCTGCAACCGGCTTGGACTCGCCGTAACCCACAGCGTTTACGCGCTCACTGCCAACACCGTACTGGTTGACCAGCACTTCACGAACGGCGTTTGCACGGCGCTCGGAGAGCTTCTGGTTGTAAGCGTCAGGACCGACGGAGTCAGTGTGACCTTCAACAGAGGTGGAAGTGGCCGGGTACTGGTTCATGAAGTCAGCCAGGTTCTTGATGTCACCGTAGCTTTCTTCTTTGACTTTCGACTTGTCGAAGTCGAACTTCACGTCCAGCTCAACGCGCACCACTTCGGCAACAACCGGGCAGCCATCGGCGTCAACGGTGACGTTGGCCGGGGTGTCCGGGCACTTGTCGACGTTGTCGCACACGCCATCGTTGTCGCTGTCGGCGCAGACTTCAGCCACAGGTGCCGCAACCGGCTCAGCCGGCTTGCCACCACCGAAGTTCACACCCACGCCAACGCCAGCAGCCCACTCGGAGTCGCCACGGTCGATGTTGTAGTTACCGTCTACCCCCGCCCTGGCGTAGAAGTTCTCGGTGAAGTAGTACTTCAGCCCGGTGCCAATGTTGGCCATCGTGGTGCGGTCACGGCCGCCACGGGCCGCTTGGCCGATGCTCTGATGAGCAAAGCCGGCGGAAACGTAAGGACGCAGGCCTACACCCGGAGTACCGAAGTTGTAGATGGCATCGAGGGACGCCAAGGCGCCTTTGATGTCCTTGCTGCTGCCAGCGTTATCCAGATCCGAGCGCAGGTCGTGGTATTCGCCATAGGACAAGGCCAGTTCCACATCATCGGTCAGGTAATAACCAACGGAGCCGCCCAGCAGGTTGCCATTGGTCAACTCACGCGTGCTGTCAGTGAAGTAGCGCTTACCGAAAGCCTCCAACTCAACCGCGCCTTGCCCCTGGGCCAGTGCGCCAAGCGAAAGCGTTCCAATCAAAGAGCCAACAGCTATGGCTAAGGAGCTTTTCAATTTCATCCGTAAGGTCCCCCATTTGGATAGCGTGCAGACAATCGACTAAAACACCGTAGTTGATAAATAGCGACGTCGCTAATTTGCACTATCGATTTTGCTGACATGGTCTATGGCCGCACGTAAAGACAGCAGTGCATCTAGCGTGCAGCACTTTTTTGCATTCTGTTTGCGAGCGGACGGGCACCCTTCGCCCGGTACCGCTCACGACCCTGGCGTCGGCGCTCATAAGCTAAGACCAAAATATTATTTATATTAAGCTTTTTAGATCGCTTAGTTTTGCAGCACCGGATCACCGGACACCTTGCCCCATTCATACCGTCCAGTGATCCGTGCCTTCTCAATAGCGGCGCGGAGCCCGTTTGAGGAGTTTCAAAGATGAAAGCGTTATTCCCGCTCCGCCTGCTGGCGGCACTGACCTTCGGCGCTTCGGCCTTGACCGCGCAGGCCGCCGATTTCACCGTGGCCTACCAGACCACCGTTGACCCGGCAAAAGTTGCCCAGGCCGATGGCGAGTACGAAAAAGCCAGTAAAGCCAAGATCGACTGGCGCAAATTCGACAGCGGTGCCGAAGTGATCACCGCCATTGCCTCCGGCGACGTACAGATCGGCTATGTCGGCTCCAGCCCATTGGCGGCTGCGGCCACGCGCCAACTGCCGGTGCAAACCTTTCTGATCGCCACCCAGATCGGCGCCGCTGAAGCGCTGGTAGCCCGCACGGGTTCCGGTATCGACACGCCGCAGGATCTGATCGGCAAAAAAATCGCCGTGCCCTTCGTCTCCACCGGCCACTACAGCCTGCTGGCAGCCCTCAAGCATTGGAACATCGACCCATCGAAGGTGCAGATTCTCAACCTTGCCCCGCCGGCCATCGTCGCCGCCTGGCAGCGTGGCGATATCGATGCCACTTACGTATGGGACCCAGCCCTGGGCAAAGCCAAAGAATCGGGCAAAGTGCTGATCACCTCCGGCGAATTAAGCAAGCTCGGCGCGCCAACCTTCGATGCCTGGATCGTGCGCAAGGACTTCGCCGCCAAGCACCCGGAAATCGTCAGCGCCTTCGCCAAAGTGACCCTCGACGCCTACGCCAGCTACCGCAAGGACCCGCAAGCCTGGCTGGCCAACCAGGACAACGTCGGCAAACTGGTGAAACTCTCCGGCGCCAAGGCCGAAGACATTCCACTGCTGCTGCAGGGCAATGTCTTCCCGTTGGCGGCTGACCAAGTCATTTCCCTCGGCGCGCCGACGACCCAGGCCATCACCGATACCGCCGTGTTTCTCAAGGAGCAAGGCAAGGTCGATAGCGTGCTGCCGGACTACACCCCTTATGTCAGCGCGCAGTTCGTAAAAAACTGAAGGCCTAAAAAACCAAACCCGAGCAAGCCGATGGCCGCAGGCGAAACCCGCACCATGCCGGGTTTCGCCTTGTCCGCTACGAATACTGCGCCACCTCGAAGGAGCTCGCCGTCATGGCCTTGTTACAACTGGAGCGCATCAGCGCACAGTACCCCGGCACGGCTGCGCCGGTGCTGGCGGATATTTCCCTGACCCTGGGCCCGGAACAATTGCTGGTCGCCCTCGGCCCTTCCGGCAGCGGTAAAACCACGCTGCTCAATCTGATTGCCGGGTTCGTCGCCCCCAGCGCCGGACGCATCAGCCTGGATGGTGTAGCTGTTAACGGCCCGGGTGCCGAACGCGGCGTGGTGTTTCAGGACGATGCCCTGCTGCCTTGGCAGAACGTCCTGAGCAACGTCGCCTTCGGCCTGGAGCTGGCCGGCATGGCGCGTCCGCAACGGCAAGCCCGTGCCCGCGAAATGCTCGCGCTGGTCGACCTCGCCGGTTTCGAGACACGACAGATCTGGCAACTTTCCGGCGGCCAGAAGCAACGTGTCGGCCTGGCCCGGGCGCTGGCGGCCGATCCACGGGTGCTGCTGATGGATGAACCGTTCGGCGCCCTGGATGCCTTCACCCGCGAGCAGATGCAGGAGTTGCTGCTGCAAGTCTGGCAGTGCACGGCCAAACCGGTCTTGCTGATCACCCACGACATCGAAGAAGCCGTGTTCCTCGCCACCGACCTGGTGTTGTTGGCGCCCAACCCCGGGCAGATCGTCGAACACCTGACACTGGACTTCGGTCAGCGCTATGCCGCCGGCGAGTCGGCACGGGCGATCAAGTCCGACCCCCTGTTCATCGAAACCCGCGAGCACGTATTGGCCCGGGTGTTCTCCCAACGTAGCGCCGCAACGCGACTGGAGCGCGACCTATGAGCAGCTTCGACCTGCCGCTCGTGAAAGCCGCGCAGCCGCAAACCATGGCGCGGCGCCGCAAACTGAGCACCCGCCTGATCAGCACCTTGACCCTGGCCAGCCTGCTCAGCCTCTGGTGGGCCGTTACCGCCGCCGGTTTGATCGAACCGTTGTTCCTGCCGCCACCTTCAGCGGTGCTGCAAAAGGCTTGGCTGCTGGTTACCAGCGGCTATATGGAGTCGACCCTGTGGCAACACCTCGGTGCCAGCCTCGGCCGTATCGGCCTGGCGCTGTTGATCGCGGTCCTGAGCGCCATTCCGGTCGGCATCGCCATCGGCCGCAACCGTATTGCCCGTGGCGTGCTCGATCCGCTGATCGAGTTCTACCGGCCGATTCCGCCACTGGCCTATTTGCCGCTGATCGTCATCTGGTGCGGCATCGGTGAGCTGTCCAAGGTGCTGCTGATTTACCTGGCGATCTTCGCCCCGATTGCCATCGCCACCGCCACCGGTGTGCGCACGGTCGACCCGACCAGGCTGCGTGCGGCGCAATCGCTGGGCGCCAGCCGCGCACAGCTGATCCGTCATGTAATCCTGCCCAGCGCCCTGCCGGACATTCTCACCGGCGTGCGCATCGGCCTGGGGGTCGGTTGGTCGACACTGGTCGCCGCCGAGCTGATCGCCGCCACCAGTGGCCTGGGCTTCATGGTGCAGTCGGCCGCGCAGTTTCTGGTCACCGATGTGGTGATCCTCGGCATCCTGGTCATCGCCTTCATCGCCTTCGCCCTGGAAATGGGCCTGCGGGCACTGCAGCGCCGACTGGTGCCCTGGCACGGGCAAAGCCATTAAGACCTCACCCTGCTTGCCGGGCATCGCCCGGCATCCTCTTCGAGAGACACCCCATGTCCCTGCACATCACCCCGCTGAGCCCTGCTCTCGGCGCCCTGGTCGGCGGCATCGACCTGCGCCAGCCGCTGGAACCCGGCGCGCACCGCGCCATCGAACAAGCCCTGCTCGACCATCAGGTGTTGTTCTTCCGCGCGCAGCCACTGACCCCTCAGCAGCAGGCGCGCTTTGCCGCCTGCTTTGGCCAACTGCACGTCCATCCGATCTACCCGAATATTGCCGAACAGCCAGAGGTTCTGGTGCTGGATACCGCGGTCACCGACGTGCGCGACAATGCCATCTGGCACACCGATGTGACCTTCCTCGAAGCCCCGGCGCTGGGCGCGGTGCTGGCCGCCAAACAATTGCCGGCGGCCGGTGGCGACACCCTCTGGGCCAGCGGCATTGCCGCTTATGCCGCGCTGTCCAAACCCCTGCAACACATGCTCGAAGGGCTGACGGCGACCCACGACTTCACCCAATCCTTCCCACGGGAGCGCTTCGGCAACAGCGCCGCAGACCTCGCCCGCTGGGAGGAGACCTGCCGCAAGAACCCGCCGCTGGCACATCCGGTGGTTCGTACCCATCCGGTCAGCGGGCGCAAGTCGCTGTTCGTCAACGAAGGCTTCACCACCCGGATCAACCAACTCGAACCGACGGAAAGCCGAGCCCTGCTGCGGTTGCTTTTCGCCCATGCCACCCGCCCGGAGTTCTTCATTCGCTGGCGCTGGCAGGAAAACGACGTGGCATTCTGGGATAACCGCGTGACCCAGCATTACGCCGTCGACGACTACCGCCCGCACCGCCGCGTGATGCACCGCGCGACCATCCTCGGTGATAAGCCGTTCTAGGCCCTCGATAGATTCCGAACGCCGGACGGACTGCTCGCTTCGCTTCTGAGTCGCCACTGCCGTAACCATCACCCGCCGTACCCTGGCGTGACACTCGCGCATAAAAAAGGCCGTCCTTCCCCTGCCGGATAAAAGGACAGCCGAAAACTTGAGGTTCAGCGGGCGGTGATTACCGACAGCTTGGTGATGCCCGCACGCTCGATGGAGGCCATGGCTTTGGCGACCTGGCCATAGTCGACCTGCTCATCGGCTTGCAGTTGCACGCGCAATTCCTGATCTTTGGCTTTGGCCGCCTCGAGGTTGCCTTGCAGCAACTCGGGCTGGATCTCGTCCTTGTTCAGGAACACCTTGCCCGCGCCGTCGATGCTGACGACCAGCGGATCTTTCTGCTCGAGCGGTGCGACCGCTTCGGTCTTGGGCAGGTTGATCGGAATGGCGTTGGTCAGCAGCGGTGCGGTGACGATAAACACCACCAACAGCACCAGCATCACATCCACCAGCGGCGTTACGTTGATCTCGCTGAGTACTTCGTCGCTGTCTTGCGTAGAGAAGGCCATCAGGACGCCTCCTGCACTTTCTGCGCGGTCGCGGTCGGCTTCACGCTGGGCAGTTGGATCAGCTTGAAGGCGCTCTTCTGCGCCAGGCTGTAGAAGTCATGGGCGAAGTCATCGAGGTCCGCTGAGTTGAGTTTCAGGCGGCGCAGAAAATAGTTGTAAACCAGCACCGCCGGCACCGCGACGGCGATGCCGACACCGGTGGCGACCAGGGCCGCGCCAATCGGCCCGGCGACCGTTTCCAGGCTGGCGGAACCGGCCAGGCTGATGCCTTTTAGCGCTTCCATAATGCCCCACACCGTACCGAACAGACCGATAAAGGGCGAAGTGCTGCCAATCGAAGCGAGCACCGCAAGGCCGGATTCCAGGGAGCGCCGCTCGCGCTGGATCTGCTGCCGCAGGGCGCGCTCCAGGCGGTCCTGGTGATTGATCGCCTGGCTCAGATCCTGCGCCTGCTCCTGCACCTGAATCGCACCGAAACCGGCCTGGGCGACGCGTGACACCGCGCCGGGTTGGGCGTTGACCAATTCCGCCGCACCGTCGAGGCTGGAGGCGCCCCAGAAGAGTTTCTGGAACCTGCGATCCTGACGCTTGAGGCGACCGAACTGCAGGCCTTTGAACAGGGCCAGGCCCCAGGTCGCAACGGAAAACACCACCAGCAGCCAGATGACCGCGTGCTCGATGGATTCAAGGGGGGATGCCAGTAGGTTCATGCTCGGTTCTCTCTCTCTATCTATGTTGGCAATTCGTTGAAGCGAATGTGTGTGTGTGCAAAGGTTCGGTCGATCAGGTTCAGTTCAACTTGAAGCCCACCGGTACGCTGACCCAGCCGTCCTGGGCCACATCGCCGCGCTTGGCCGGGACGAAGGTCCAGCGCTTGACGGCCTGTATCGCGGCCTTATCGAGCAACTCGCGACCGCTGGAGGTCTGCACCTGGATCGCGCTCGGGCTGCCGTTGGCCAGCACATGCACCCGCAGCAACACCGTGCCCTCCCAACCGCGCCGCTGCGCCAGGGACGGGTATTCCGGCGCCGGATTGCGCAGGTAACCGGCACTCGCGGAAGGCGGCGTAACCGGCGCTGGAGCGGGCGCAACCGGAGCGGCGGGCGGTGCCACTGGCTTGGGCGCTTCGGACGGCGCTTCGACCGGTTTCGCGACAGGTTTAGGCACCGGCTTGGGTGGCAGCGGCTTGGGTTTTGGTTTGGGTAACGGTTTCGGCGGTGGTGGTTTCACCGCCAACTCATCGACCACCGGTTCGGGAATCGGTTCCGGCGCTGGCGGCTCGACCACCGGCGGGGCCGGCCGGGTCAGCTCGATCTCCATCGGCGGGATTTCCACTGGCACTTGTGGCAACGGCGGCGTCGCCTGCTGGCTCAGCCAGTGGATCAACGCCCCGTGCAAGACCACGGCAAAAAGGCCCAGCAGCACGCTTTCACGCCGGCTCAACGCAGGCAGCGGTTTGACATGGTGCTGACGGCTCTGCGCGAGCGGCTCGCGCCGTGGGCGGCCGAGGTCGACCAAGTCCGCGCGTGGTGCCTCGCGCCAGCGCACCTCGTGTGCAGTGGCTATGGTCTGGACATTGCCCATTTACAAACTCCTCGGAATTACGTGTCTTGCACCCTCCGCGGCTCAATATGCCCGCCCGACGAAAGCGCGATTACAGCTGAGCCAGCAGGCGAAAAGGCCGGTATAGAGCGACTGTGCGCCGTTGCAACAATGATTGATGAACGCCTTTATCTCTAAAAGTAATTTTTATTTATTTTTTAATAACTTAATTGAATATTAAAATATAACCATATGATAAATATCAGTTTTTTATTTAAAGACACTGAACAGCATGGAAAAAATGCTTTTAAGGCATGAGCACGGCGCATGGCTTTGCAGGAGTGACACACGCTCAATAAAAAAACCCCGTCGAGCACAGCTGACGGGGTTCTGCCTTGGCGCCGCAACGTGCCGATCAGAAAGGGCGGCTACCGGCCAGACTGATGCGTTTGAGGTTGCGCCGCTCCTGCGGATCGAAGGCCGTACGCGCATGCAGGGTGGCCTGGTTATCCCAGTAGACGATGTCGCCCACCGACCACTTATGCGTGTAGTAAAACTGCGGATTGGCCAGGTGCTCGCGCAGTCGGCCGATCAACGCCTGCCCCTGTTCCGGGTCATAGCCGGGGATTTCCACTTCGGTATGCACACTGAGAAACAGCAAGCGCTTGCCGCTCTCGGGATGGGTGCGCACCAATGGATGTTCACTGCCCTGAATCGGCTCGATATCCGGCGTGCGGTAGGTGACGAAGCCACCGCCATAGCCACCGCTCTTCAGCCGGATGAAGGGGTTGTAGTTGATCAGGCGCAGCCCGTCGATCTCGCGCCGGGTCGCCTCATCCAGCGTTTCATAGGCCAGCGCCAGATTGGTCCAACTGGTCTCCCCGCCTTTGCTCGGCACTTCCAGGGCGTACAGCAGCGAGCCGGCCGAAGGGGTCGGTGTCCACTGGTGATCGCTATGGGCTGGCAGGGCGAAATTGCCCAGCTCGCCGTCACCGGTGTTGGCCACTTTGACGATCTGCGGCGCCTTGCCATCGGCGCCCGAGGACAGCACCGGAATGTCCGCCGGCGGCTGGAACACCGAACCGAAATAGGTGGCAAAGTCGAGGAATTGTCGGTCCCCCAGTTGCTGGTCCTTGAAGATCAGAATGTGGTGGTCGCGCAACGCCTGCTTGAGCGCCAGCACCTGTGCGGCATCCAGAGGTTGGCGCGCATCCAGGCCACGGACCTCGGCGCCGAGTGCGGCCTGCAGCGGGGTGATGGTGAATGCGAGTGGCGCTTGCGGGGCATGCCGCAGCGCGGTGGCGGTTTGGCTCATGGTTATGTCCTCAGGATGAAAACCACAGCGCGCATCCCTCTCCCAGGATAAGGAGAGGGAAAGCTGCGCACGGTTCAGGCGTTCTTGGTGGTTTGGCTGCGCTTGCCGTCGACGCTGACCGGCACATCGCCGCCAAGGGTCACGCGCCGCACGATGCGCGACTGCGTGCCGTAGTCATCGACCGCGTAATGCTGGGTCGCACGGTTATCCCAGATGGCCACATCGCCGACCTGCCAGCGCCAGCGCACGGTGTTCTCCAGGCGCGTCACATGGCTTTGCAGCAGGTTGAACAGGTGCGCGGAGTCAGCCTGCGAATAGCCCTTGATGCGCTTGACGAAGTGCCCCAGCAACAACGTGCGTTCACCGCTGACCGGGTGCACGCGCACCACCGGATGCTCGGTTTCATAAACGGTGGAAGTGAAAACCTTGCGGTAGTTCTCCAGGTGCTCGACCGAGGCGCCCGGCTTCACGGCGGCGTAATCGTATTCGTTGCTGTGCACTGCCCAGAGCTTGTCGGCCAGCTCGCGCAACTCCTGCGGCAGATCGCTATAGGCCGTCGCGGTGTTCGCCCAGGTCGTATCGCCACCCGCCTCTGGCACTGTCAATGCACGCAGGATCGAGGCTTTGGGGTAGGCATCGACGAAGGTCACATCGGTGTGCCAGGAGCTGGCCCGCGCGCCTTTGGCCGAGTCCAGTTCGAGCAGGTAGTGGGTGCCGTCGACCACCGGCACGGTCGGATGCGCGATGGGTTCGCCGAGCAACTTGGCGAACTGCTCCTGGCCCAGGTCATCGAGGTGCGTCTGCTCCCGGAAGAAGATCACCTTGTGTTCCCCCAGCGCCTGCTGGATGGCGGCGACGGTGTCGGCGTCCAGTTCGGCGGAGAGTTTAACCCCGCGAATTTCTGCGCCAATGCGCCCGGCTACGCGGCGGATGTCGAATTTTACGACTGATTCTTTTACGGCTAATGCGGTATTGCTCATGTTATTCCCCTCACTTTGGCTCGGTTGCTTTGTGCTTTAGAAGTCGTAACGCAGGGTCACGCCGGCCGTGCGGGGCTGCCCGACGGAGGCGGTGTAAGACCCGTTCAGGTAGGCGAAAGCGCTCAGGTAATAGTCTTTGTCGGTGACGTTCTTGACCCACAGCGAGGCGTCCAACTGACCGTCGCCCAAGTCGGTGCGCACACCGGTGGAGAGGTTGACCAGGCCGTAGCCATCGATCCTCGACAGGTCGGAGTTATCCAACGTGCCTTCGGCTTCCGAACGGTAGGCGTAGCTGGCGGTGACATAGGGTTCGATGCCGCTGTCCAGTGCCCACTTGTATTCGCCGTTGAGGTTGCCGATCCATTTCGAGGCGCCCACCACCGTCTCGCCGGTCAGGTCGCAGCTCGCCGGCGCGCCCGGTGCGGTGGCGATCTCGCCGGGGCACGGCGCATCCTCGAACGACAGGTAGGTGACGTCGTTGTAGGAACCGTTGACGTTCAGCGTCAAACCACGGGTCAGCAGCGCCGTGGCTTCGAACTCGAGACCGCGGCTGCGGACGCTGCCGGCGTTGGCCAAGACCGAAACCAACGTAGACGTGCCGGGCGGCTGATACAGGGTGGTGGCCTGGTAGCCGTGGATGCCGGTCCAGAAAATGTTGGCGTTCAGCAGCAGGCGACGATCCAGCAAGGTGCTCTTGAACCCCAGCTCGGCATCGTTGGCGCGCTCCGGGCCGACCAGCAGCGAATCGGCGCCGGCGGTTGGCGCACTGCCCACCGCCAGGTTGACCCCGCCGGACTTCTCGCCATGGGCCAGGCTGGCGTAACCGAGTACCTCGTCATTGAATTTGTAGCTCAGGCTCAGCAGAGCCGAAGGCGCGGCGTTGTGCAGGCTGAGGTCACCGGAATCGTAGGCTCCTGCCTGGCCACGCCGGATATTCGCCGCCGCACCGGCCACCACCGCACCGCCGACCGGGGCAAAGCGCTCGACCTTGGCCTCCTTCTCCTCGTAGGTGCCGCGCACCCCGGCCGTGAGGTCCAATCGGTCGGTCAAATGCCAGGTGCCCTGGCCAAACAGCGCATAACTGTCGGTCTCGACTTTGCCGTTGGCTTTGCTGTAGAGGTTATTCAAGGCATTGAGGTTGGCCCCCAGCAGGAACAGGTCGGCTTGCGGGCCGTAATCGGTAAAGGTTTTGTTACCCAGGTTCTGGTTGAACACATAGGCACCGACAACGTAGTCGAAGAAGCCGCCGGTGGGCGAAGCCAGGCGAAACTCCTGGGAGAACTGCCGGTCATGCACTTCCACGCCGGTGTTGTTGATCGCCGAAACATTCAGGCTCTCATCGTTGGCCGGGGTGAAATGCCAGTAGCGGTAGGCGCTGACCGAGGTCAGGGTGTAGCCGCCATTGAGGTTCCAGTTGGCCTCCACCGAACTGCCGCCCTGATGCACGCTGACGTTCTGGCGGCCGTTGATATTGACCTTGTGCCGGTCCGGGTCGGCCACCGGCGAGGCGCCGACCAGCGCCGCACGCTGGCGATAGCGATCCGACTGGCCATACACGACCATGGTGCCGGTGCTGGAATCCTCCTCGTTGTAGTCGTTGATCCAGCGCAGGTTGAAGTCGTCGTTAGGCTGAAACAGCAACTGGCCACGCACACCTTCGCGTGCGCCGCCATTCAAATCGTCGCCGTTATACACGTTCTCGATGTAGCCATCGTCGCGGCTGCGGTAGGCCGACAGGCGCCCGGCGAGGGTTTCGCTCAAGCCGCCGGAGACCGTGCCCTTGCCCTGGAAATAGCCATCCTGGCCGCCCGACACTTCCAGCGTACGCTCAGGGCTGAAGGTCGGCTTTTTGGTGCTGATATTCAGCACGCCGGCGGTGGTGTTCTTGCCGAACAAGGTGCCTTGCGGGCCTCGCAGCAGCTCGATTTGTTCGATGTCGAGCAAGTCGAACACGGCCATCCCCGGCCGCCCGAGGTAGACGTTGTCCAGGTAGATCCCGGCGCTGCCTTCCAGGCCATCGCTGGCCGGGTTGTTGCCGATACCGCGCACCGCCACGCTGGACTGCCGCGCATGGATAAAGGCGACGTTGACGCTCGGCAGCACCTGCTGCAGGTCCTGCACCTTGTAGATGCGCTGGGTCTCCAGGGTCGTGCCGCTCAGGGTGGTGATCGGCGTCGGCACATCTTGCGCATCCTCCTCGCGCCGGCGGGCGGTGACCGTGACCTTTTCCAGGGCCGTGTCGGATTTGACGGCCGGTTTTTCATCCTGTGCCGAGCTGGCATCCTGCGGCTCAGGCGCTGGTTGTACGGCCCAGGCAGCACTCCCTGCGCCTGCGCTCCCCAGCGCCAGCAACAGGGTCAGGGCATATTCCGGGGTCGCCAGGCGGCGCAGGGCCAGAGGCTTGATGAGCCGCGGATTGAAGGTTGAATCAGTCGAACGCATGGTGCAGATCCTTGAAATCATTCGTTCAGCCCGTTGCCAATCGGCAGGCAAAACGATCCCCCACCACTAAACCGTGGTGCTCGAAAAAAAACCGTTGAATGGCGGCGAACCGTTAAAGCGGCGGCGCTGATCAGCGCTTAGGTGCGCCTGCTAGAAAGCAGCGTCAGCAACACATGGAGCGGCTGGCTTTATAGATCCTGTTAGTGCTGGCTTGGGTTGATTTGCCACTGGCCATGCTGGACTCCCTTGTATACACGCCATATCTATATTCATTTAAGATCTAATAAATATAAACATGCTTAATTGACGGAATAAGAGCATGCATTTAAAACCAGCACTCAATCTGCAGCAAATGCCTTCGTCTTATTTTTTCAATGCCAGGAAAGCATATGGATCTCCGCCAATTGCGCTACTTCATAGCCTTGCTCGAACACCGCAGTTTTGTCCGCGCGGCCGATGCGATCGGCATCACGCAACCGGCGTTCAGCCGCAGTATCCAAGGCCTTGAGCAGGCGCTCGGCTGCGCCTTGGTCGACCGTGGCAGCAAGGATTTGCGCCCCACTCCCGAGGGCCAGGTGGTTCTGCAACATGCCTTGCGGCTGGTGCAGGGCGCGGCGAACCTGAGCAATGAGATCAACCAGATGACCAAACTCGATGCCGGCGAACTGCGCTTCGGCTGTGGCCCGGCACCGGCGGTGAAACTGGTGCCGGCGGCCATGGCGCGCTTCGTCAGCGCGCACCCGCGGATCACAACCTCGTTCGAAGTGGACAACTGGGAAAAACTGGGTCGCAGCCTGGCCCGTGAAGAGATCGAATTCTTCATTGCCGACATCAGCCATTTCGAGGGCGATCCGAGCGTTCAAACCCAGGCGCTGACGCCCAAGCGCGGGGTGTTTTTCTGCCGGCCCGGTCACCCGCTGCTGGCCAAGGAAAGCCTGTCGACCAACGACATGTTCGACTATCCGCTGGCGACCCCGAAGATCCCGGCCAGCACGCGCAAATTCCTGGCGAACCTGAGCGGGCGCATGGATTTCACCCCCAGCGTGACCTGCGAGCACATCCCGGCGCTGGTGCAGATCGTGCGCCAGTCGAACGCCATCGGCATCGGCACCGAAGAATGGTTCCGCCTGGAGATCGAGCGCGGCGAGCTGATCGCCTTGCACTGGCGCAACCTGCCGACCAACCTCGATAACCTGCAGGCACGCTGCGGCATCGTCAGCCGCACCGGTTATCGCCTGTCAGCGGCGGCACGCGCAATGATCGCCACCTTGATCGAACTGGACGCTGACAAGAGCGATCAGGAAAAAGCCTTTGCATAAGGGCTGGGCACGTCTGCGACACCCAGCGCGCTGAAGGTATGCAGATCCAGCTCACGTATCAGTTGGTCATCGATGAAACTACCGAACACCTGCAGGTGTGGCGAGTGCAAATAGGCCTGGAGCGCAGCGTTGGATTGCCAGGTGCCCTGCAATAACCACAGGTCGGCATCGGTCCATGAGCGCTGCAGCGCGTAATCGATGCAGCCCGGCTCTTGCAGCGACTGGCGGACCAATAGGTTCAAGCGCACCTGCAACTCTGCGGAGCAGCCGCTGCGGGCGCGGATAAAGGCGAGATTACGGATTTGTTCAGACATGTCCGTCTCCTTGAATGCCAGAAACGACCTTGGCGTCACCACGACGCCAAGGCTGCAACTCATATCGACGAAGCCCTCAGTAAGGACTGGCCGTCGGCCTTACCACCAACTCACTGACATCGACATCCGCCGGTTGCTCGATGGCATAGACGATGGCCCGGGCAATGGCATCGGCAGTGATGGCGATCTTGCGAAAGCCACGCATGGCCTCACGCGCCAATTCATCGGAAATGCTCTCCGCCAGCTCCGACTCAGTAACGCCCGGTGACACCAGGGTGACGCGAATATCACCGCCGACCTCTTGGCGCAGCCCCTCGGAAATCGCCCGTACCGCGTACTTGGTGGCGCAGTAAACGGCCGCCGTCGGGCTTACCGCATAGGCGCCAATCGAGGCGATATTGATGAACTGCCCGCTGTGCTGTTGCTGCATAAGCGGCAGCGCAGCGGCTATGCCGTGCAGAACGCCACGGATATTCACGTCGATCATGCGGTCCCACTCCTCGACCTTGAGTGCCTCGAGCTTCGAGAGCGGCATGACCCCGGCGTTATTCACCAGCACATCGACCCGGCCGAAACGCTGCTGGGCAAAATCGACAAAAGCCTGGGTGTCTTCACGGCTGGTGACATCCAGCCGGCGAAACTCTGCCGTGCCACCGGCGCTGCGTATTTGCGTCACCAGCGCGTCCAGGCGGTCGGTGCGGCGTGCGCCGAGCAGCAGTTGCGCGCCCTGCTCGGCCAACAACCTTGCCGTAGCCTCACCGATGCCACTGCTGGCACCACTGATAAGTACAACCTTGCCTTTGATATTCGCCACGACCAGATCCTCTTCTCGCTGGGGAAAATGACGGCGTCATCGTCGCCGCCATGGATGCAGAGACTACGTAGGCGGGCGGATCGGGGTTATCCGGTTTCTGCCGGGTTCTTGCCTGATCCTGCACAGATTGAATAGAGCGCTGCGACGAGCCCCATGCGGAAAAGGTTCATCACCAAGGCACTTACCCAATCCTGCCGTATGCTTGCCCAATCCTGCTCAATAGCGGCGCACATACTGGATTTGCCCAGCGCGCGCGCACAAGCTGCGGCCCACGCTCAGCAGCAGCGATCGGATGGGATTGGAGGGAATACCGGTGGACACTCAATTGCAGCAGCGCCAAACCGAATTGGCCGCCCTGATCGAACGCTTCACCCAGGTCGATGGCGCCCATGACACCGCCATCGGGCCGCTGAGCCTGATCCGCTTCGAGCAGCCCACGCACAGGGTGCATGGCGTACACCAACCGGCCCTGTGCATCATTGCCCAAGGCCGCAAAGAGGTACGCCTGGGTAGCGAAAGTTATGTGTATGACGCACTGAATTACCTGGTGGTGTCGGTCACCCTGCCCGTTACCGGGCAAGTGATCGAAGCCAGTGAAGATAAACCTTATCTATGCCTGCGCCTGGAACTGGACCCCGCCGAAATCACCCGCATGATTGCCGATGCCGGCCCCGTTGGCCTGCCTGCGCGCCCGGCTAGCCGTGGCCTGTATCTCGACCAGATCGACGCCTCGCTGCTGGATACGGTGCTGCGCCTGACTCGCCTGCTCGACACCCCTCGCGATATCCCGATGCTGGCGCCACTGGCACTGCGCGAGATCTATTACCGCCTGCTGCGCAGCCAACAGGGCCAGCACCTGATTGAAATCGCCATGGCCGACAGCCAATCCCATCGCATCACCCGGGCCATCGAGTGGCTGAATGACAACTTCGAGAAACCACTGCGCATCGAAGAGCTGGCCAGAATCGTCAACCTCAGCACCTCGGCTTTACATCATCGCTTCAAGGCTGTTACGGCGATGAGCCCGCTGCAATATCAAAAGCAATTGCGCCTGCAAGAAGCCCAGCGGCTGATGATGAACGAAGGCCTGGAAGTGGCCGCCGCCGGTTATCGCGTGGGTTACGAAAGCCCATCGCAGTTCAGCCGCGAATACCGACGGCTGTTCGGCGCGGCACCGCTGAAGGATCTGGCACGGCTGAAAAATATCGCCTGATCGACCTCATGAAACGCAGCCCCTCGGCCTGCACGAACACCGTCATTGCCGCCCCGCGGTCGCGAGGACGACGGGGACTGCGTATTCGCAGTGCAAGCGTCAGCGCGCCGCCTGCACCGATGCAGTAGCGCCTCCCCCATCCCGAAGCGCCGCGTCCAGAAACTGAGGTGTCGCCCAGTCGGCAACCTTGAAGGACTTGCGGATCAGCTTCTGTTCGCTGGCCAATTTGATCGAGCCGTCCAGCTTGGTGAGAAAGGCCGCATCCAGTTGCGACTGGAACAGCGTGGCGAGGTTTTCCTCCTTGAGATCGCTCTGCAGGATCACCGGCGGATAGCTCGCCAAGTCCGACACCAACTGGATATAGGCGTCTTTATTGGACTCCTGGCTTGCCCACTGCACGGCCTGCTGCTGGGCCTTGAGCAAGCGGATCACCAGTTGCGGGTAGGCATCGACAAAGGCACCGGAGCCGACGAACACACTCTGCACACTGCCGGCTCCATTCAGGTCTTTGGTCGACAGCGGTATTTCGGCCAGGCCGCGCGCTTTCAAGGCGGTCAGGTTCGCCCCGCCCCAGGTCGCGTCGATCTGCCGGGCCACCAGAGCCGAGGTGGAAGCCGTGAAGTCCAAGTTGATGACCTTGAAATCCTTCTCGCTGAGCCCCTGGGCTGCCAGCGCTGCAGCGAATGACAACTGGGTTGCCGTGCCGCGAAAGAGCGCCACGCGCTTGCCTTTCAAATCCTGCAAGGTCTTGATCCCTGAACCCGGCACCACCCCCAGGTACAGTTTCGCGTCCCGCGCCGTGGCGCTGAGCAAACGGGTATCCAGGCCACTGGACTTGCCGACGATGGCGGCCAGGTCCCCCAGATAAGCGAAGTCCACCTGGCCGTTGGCGAACGCTTCATTGATCGCCGGCCCGGCGCCCTTGAAGAAATTCCACTGGATTTTGATGCCCTCGGCCGCCAGCGCTTTTTCGAAGAGTTGCTGACTGCGCACCACATCGACCACTCCACCACCACTGTGGTTGCTGCCGGCGCTCAGGTCCGGCACTGCGATGCGAATTTCCCTGGGCGCTTCCACGGCGGCTGAAGCCGCCAGCGGAAAGGCGCCGAGCAGGCCGATGAGCACCGGTGAAGCAAAAAGCCCAAGCAAGCTGTTGAGTAGAGTTTTCATAAGGTGACTGCTCTCGACTGTGGTTCAAGCCCGCGCCATGCCGGCCTTTATCGCGACCTTAGGTGCGCCGCATAAAAAACAATAAATACTAATAATTTATTTTTTAGTAACCAAAAGAGATAAGCGAAGACCGACGTGGGCTGCACGCGGGCATGCGGCAAAGGCATAAAAAATATTCTGCAAAGGCATTTGCCGCTGAATACGGGTCGCTCTTAAATGCGGCTTCTTATCCAATTAATACGCAGAAAACTAGATTTTATATTCCTATGAAGAATAACCATAGACAACACGCCAACACCTCGCCGCACAGGGAATACTGAGATGGCCAACTCTTGGACCCTCGCATTGCCAGTGGCTCTGCGCAGCTTCAGGTTCGGCGGTTTGCGCCGTGGCAGCCAGCGCTTGCTGCCCTGGTTGGTGCCTGCCGCGCTGCTCGTGCTGTGGTCATTGGCGAGCCGCTATCAGTGGATGTCCGCGCAAATTCTTCCCTCTCCTGCGCGGGTCTGGCAAAGCGCCGTCGAACTGTCTGCCGCCGAGTTGTGGAGTCACCTGTGGGTCAGTCTGCGGCGGCTGTTCTGGGGGCTGCTCGCCGGCGTCGGCGGCGGCGCCCTGCTCGGCGCCTGGCTGGGGTTCAGCCGCCGGGCGGAGCGGTTGGTTTTCCCGACCTTCAGCGCGCTGGCGCAAATCCCCACACTGGCCTGGATTCCACTGTTCATGCTGCTGTTCGGCATCGGCGAAACCCTCAAGCTGGTGGTACTGGTCAAGGCCGTGGTCGTACCAGTGACCATTCATACCCTGGTGGGCGTGCGCGATGCCCAGCCGAAACTGCGGGAAACCGCTGCGGTACTGCGCCTACCAACTTATTTATTGATCTGGCGGCTGGTGCTGCCCGCAGCACTGCCCTCGTTCATGGCCGGCCTGCGTCTGGCCCTGGCCACCGGTTGGGCATCGCTGCTGGCGGTGGAGCTGCTGGCCTCCAGCGAAGGCCTCGGTTACCTGATGGTCTGGGGACGCCAGTTGCTCATGCTGGATATGGTGTTCGTCTGCATCCTGGTGATCGGTCTGGTCGGCGTACTGATGGAGCGCGGCATCAACGCCCTTGAGCAGCGTCTGGTGTTCTGGCCACACCCGCCCACCGCGGCATTCAGCCGTCGCCCACATGGCCAAGGCTGTCAGCGCCTGCAAGGCTGGCTGCTGCCGCTGGCCTTGTTGACGCTCTGGCAACTGCTCAGCCAGCAGTCGTGGGTCGACAGCAATATCCTGGTCGCGCCCTCGGCCGTGTTGCACAGCACCTACCTCGGCCTGCGTGATGGCAGCCTGCTGCACGCCATGGGCAGCAGCCTGGCGCGCACGCTGGGCGGCCTGGCGCTGGGCGGCGGCAGTGGATTTCTGCTCGGCCTGCTGCTCGGCTTGTCGCGGCGTAGCGATCGCCTGCTCGGCCCCAGTCTGGCGGCGCTGAGGCAGATTGCGATCTTCGCCTGGGTACCGCTGTTGACCGCCTGGTTCGGCCTTGGCGAGCTGGCCAAGCTGGTGTTCGTCGGCCTGGCCGCGTTCTTCCCATTGTTCATCGCCACCCAGCGCGGCGTCCGCAACCTCTCGCCGCAACTGCGCGAAGCGGCGCAAGCCATGCGCCTGAGCCTGCCGCAACGCTTGCGGCTGCTGATCCTGCCCGGCGCCACGCCGGCGATCTTCGCCGGGCTGCGCCTGGGGCTGATCTACGCCTGGCTCGGTACCATTGGCGCGGAATACTTCATGCCCTCTGGTGGCGGCATCGGCAGCCTGATGATTGGCGCGCAGCAGCTGTTTCGCATGGACCAGGTGATGGCCGGGATGCTGCTGGTCGGCCTGACCGGCGCCGCCCTCAACGCCCTCGGACAACAGATCGAAGCGCGTGCAACGCGCTGGAGAAACGCATGAATTCCTTTACCCCGCCCTTGGCAACGCAAACGGTTAGTTCGCTGGAAATACCCACGGTGCGCTTCAGCCACGTCGGCAAAGTCTTCGAAGTCGATGGCGGCGAGCTGGAAGCCATCCGCGAGTTCAACCTGGCTATCCGCCAAGGCGAATTCGTCGCCATCGTCGGCTCCAGCGGCTGCGGCAAATCGACCCTGCTGCGCTTGCTGGTCGGGCTGGACACGGCGTTTCGCGGTGAAATTCAGGTCGATGGCCAAGCCGTCACCGGCATCAGTGCCGAGCGCGGCATCGTGTTCCAGGAACACCGACTGTTCCCCTGGCTGACGGTGGAACAGAACATCGGGCTCGGACTGGTCAATGAACACCTGAACCAGGCCGAGCGCTTTCGCCGGGTCAACGAGTTCATCCAGCTGGTCGGTCTGCACGGCTTCGAACGCGCTTACCCGCATCAACTCTCCGGCGGCATGGCCCAACGCGTGGCGATCGCCCGCGGCTTGGTCGCCAGCCCGCGGATTCTCTTGCTCGACGAGCCGTTCGGCGCGCTCGACGCCCTGACCCGGCAACAGATGCAGGACGAGCTGCTGGCCATTCGCGCACGGGCACAGATCACCACGCTGCTGGTCACCCACGATGTCGAGGAAGCGATCTTCCTCGCCGACCGCGTGGTGGTGATGGCGCCACGGCCGGGGCGAATAAAGCGCGTAGTCGAGATCGACCTTCCACATCCACGCACCCGCAGCAGCTTCGAGTTCCATCAGCTGCGCGAGGAACTGCTGCACGAGCTGACCAGCGACGGTGAATACCAGTCGCCGCCGGTGGTGCGCGTCGAGGACCTGCCACTGGCTTATATCGCCTATTAACGCCCCCTGCATTTTTTCATCAGTCGAACTGTTTGAGGATCACTTGTCATGAGTAACCGTCCCAACTTCCTGGTCATCGTCGCCGACGACCTTGGCTTCTCCGATCTGGGTGCCTTCGGTGGCGAAATCGCCACGCCGAACCTCGATGCGCTGGCGCACGCCGGCCTGCGCCTGACCGACTTCCACACTGCGCCGACCTGCTCGCCAACCCGTTCGATGCTGCTCACCGGCACCGACCACCATATCGCCGGCATTGGCGCCATGGCCGAGGCGTTGACGCCCGAGCTGATCGGCAAGCCCGGTTACGAGGGCTACCTGAACGACCGCGTCGTGGCCTTGCCGGAGTTGTTGCGCGAGGCCGGTTACCAGACCTTGATGAGTGGCAAATGGCACCTCGGCCTGACCGCCGAGCTGGCGCCGCATGCCCGCGGCTTCGAGCGCTCCTTCTCGCTGCTGCCAGGCGCGGCCAACCATTACGGGTTTGAGCCGACCTACGACGACAACACCCCAGGCCTGCTGAAATCCACGCCGGCGCTGTATATCGAGGATGACCAGTTCGTCGCCGAGTTGCCGGCCGACTTCTATTCCTCCGATGCCTTTGGCGACAAGCTGATCCAGTACCTGAAAGAGCGCGACCAGGGCCGGCCGTTCTTCGCCTACCTGCCCTTCTCCGCGCCGCACTGGCCGTTGCAGGCACCCAAGGAGGTGGTCGACAAGTACCACGGCCGCTATGACGCCGGCCCGGAAGTGCTGCGCCAGGAGCGCCTGGCCAAGCTCAAGGCGCTCGGGCTGGTCGATGCCAATGTACAGGCGCATCCGGTGCTGGCACTGAACAAGGAATGGCAACAGCTCAGCGACGATGAACGACAGAAGTCCGCACGGACCATGGAGGTCTACGCAGCGATGGTCGAGCGCATGGACTGGAACATCGGCCGGGTGGTCGACTACCTGCGCAACCAAGGCCAGCTGGACAACACCTTTATCCTGTTCATGTCCGACAACGGCGCCGAGGGTTTGCTGCTGGAAGCCTTCCCCAAGTTCGGCCCGGAACTGCTGACCTACCTGAACCAGCATTACGACAACAGCCTGGAGAATATCGGCCGCGCCAACTCCTATGCCTGGTACGGCCCGCGCTGGGCACAGGCGGGCACCGCCCCGTCACGGCTGTACAAGGCCTTCACCACCGAGGGCGGGATCCGCGTGCCGGCGCTGGTGCGCTACCCGGCGTTGCAGCGCCAGGGGCAGATCAGTAGCAAATTCAGCACGGTGATGGACATCACCCCGACCATTCTCGACCTGGCTGGCGTGCGCCACCCCGGCAAACACTGGCGCGGCCGGGAAGTCGCGGAGCCGCGTGGCAAGTCGTGGCTGGGCTACCTCAGCGGCGAGACCGAGCAGGTGCATGACGAACATACCGTGACCGGCTGGGAGTTGTTCGGAATGCGCGCGATTCGCCAGGGCGATTTGAAGGCCGTCTATCTGCCGGCACCGGTCGGCCCGGCGACATGGCAGCTGTATGACCTGGCCAAGGATCCGGGCGAGATCCACGACCTGGCAGGCACGCAGCCAGAGAAGCTGGAAGCGCTGCTCGGGCATTGGCAGCAGTATGTCGAGGAAACCGGGGTGATCCTGAGCAAATCACCGTTCCAACCTTGATCGGTTGCCGATAAACAGCGGGCGTAGCAGGCTGGATGAAGGTTACTGCGCTCGGTTGTACGGCTCGGTAAGTGGGAGAAACTTTAGCTGCGCCGGTGGGTTGGCGATCTTTCGCGGCTGAAGCCGCTCCCACACACAGCGCCGTTGGGAGGCATCTACTCGCGCCGATCGGAGCCGGATGTCGGTTTCACTTCGTCATACCCGCAATGGCGCAAACCCAGAAAACTGCGAAGTCGGAGCCCAACGCTCAACCGCACAGGCTCGGGCTCAACCGCAGCATATCCAGCGCCGCATCGACCATCCGCTCGGCCTCGTGCGCCAGCTCAAAGCTTTCCGGCGTCAGCAGCCATTTGGCCAGGACACCGTCGATAAAGGCATGCAGGCAAATAGCCGCGCGCCAGGTGTCGAGGTTGGCCGGCAACTGCCCCTTGTTGACCGCATTGCGCAGGGATACCTCGATGCGCAGGTCGCACTCGCGACTGTTCTCCTGCATCTGCTGGCGCAGATCACCGAGCTCGTCGGTGTATTCGCACTTGTGAAACAGTATCTCGTTGGTCCGGCGCACCTGCGGATCATTCGCGGCCTGGCTGAACAGGTGAACCAGCAGCTCGCGCACACGGCCCAGCGGGTCCGGTTCGCTCGCGCTTTCGCCAGCTCTGGCCAACTCCTGCAATGGCAGGTGCAAGCGCTCGAGCATGGCCTGAAACACGTCGGTCTTGTTGCTGAAGTGCCAGTAGATGGCGCCACGCGAGACCCCGGCCACTTCGGCGATCTGCGCCAGCGTCGTGCGCCCGACTCCCTGCTCGTAAAAAGTCTTTTCCGCCGCGTCGAGTATCTGGCTGCGCGTCTCCTGCGCTTCTTCTTTAGTGCGTCTGACCATTGGAGTGAAACCTCAATTGATGAAGCTGCCGGGTCACCTGCCCCGACCAAACCTGCTGGGCAACAGCGCTGACACCCATTCCAAAGCGGCTGGGCGTTTGTCGAACTTTTGTAAAAGTAGATTGAAAGACGTTTACAAACAAGCGTGAACGTAAGTATATTCCTTAGCATCCTATCTATCCAGCCTTAAAAGCACAGTCAATTACCCCTCAGAGCCCTCACCGCTCTTATCGAACCGAGGCCCTCATGCACTTCAAGCCAGCCCTTACCGCCCTGGTCACTGCCGTCGCACTGGCAACGCTGATGCTCAGCGGCTGCGAGAAGCAAGCCGCAGCACCCGCGCCACAAACCCCGCAAGTCGGGGTTGTGACCCTGCAACCGCAAGCCTTTGCACTGGTCACCGAGTTGCCGGGACGCACCAATGCTTATCGAGTGGCTGAGGTTCGCCCGCAGGTCAATGGCATCATTCTCAAGCGCCTGTTCATCGAAGGCCGCGAGGTCAAGGCCGGGCAGCAGCTGTACCAGATCGACCCCTCGGTCTACGAAACGACCCTGAAAAGTGCCGAGGCGACCCTGCAATCGGCCAAGTCACTCTCCGACCGCTACAAGCAATTGGTCGACGAGCAGGCTGTCAGCCGCCAGGAATACGACGACGCGCACGCCAAGCGCCTGCAAGCCGAGGCCAGCCAGCAAAGCGCGAAAATCGACCTGCGCTACACCAAGGTGCTGGCGCCGATCTCCGGTCGCATCGGCCGTTCCGCGGTCACCGAGGGCGCATTGGTCAGCAATGGCCAGAGCGATGCCATGGCCGTGATCCAGCAGCTCGACCCGATTTACGTCGACGTCACCCAGTCGTCGGTGGAGATGCTCAAGCTGCGCCGTGAGCTGGACGCGGGCCGCTTGCAGAAAGCCGGCGATAACGCCGCCAAGGTCAAGCTGATCCTCGAGGACGGCAGCCCGTACGCCAAGGAAGGTACGCTGGAGTTCTCCGAAGTCTCGGTCGATCAGGGCACCGGTTCGGTGACCCTGCGCGCCGTGTTCCCCAACCCCGAGCACGATCTGCTGCCGGGGATGTTCGTCCATGCGCAATTGCTGTCCGGGATCAACAGCCAGGCCATCCTCGCGCCGCAACAAGGCGTGACCCGCAACCTCAAAGGCCAGCCCACCGCCCTGGTGGTGAACCAGGACAACAAGGTCGAACTGCGTGAACTCAAGGCCGACCGCACCCTGGGCAATCAGTGGCTGATCAGCGCAGGCTTGAACGCCGGCGATCGCCTGATCACCGAAGGCCTGCAATTCGTCAAACCGGGTATCGACGTGCACGCCCGTGAGGCGACCAATGTGCAGGCCGCCAGCCTGGCCCCTGCCCTGGCTCCGACCACTGCAAAAGCCGGCGGCCAAGGGGAATAAACCATGTCGAAATTCTTTATCGACCGTCCAATCTTCGCCTGGGTGATTGCCCTGGTGATCATGCTGGTCGGCGCCCTGTCGATCCTCAAGCTGCCGATCAACCAATACCCGAGCATCGCGCCACCGGCCATCTCGATTTCCGTGACCTACCCGGGCGCCTCGGCGCAAACCGTGCAGGACACCGTGGTGCAGGTCATCGAGCAGCAGCTCAACGGCATCGACAACCTGCGCTACGTATCCTCGGAAAGTAACTCCGATGGCAGCATGACCATCACCGCCACCTTCAATCAGGGCACCAACCCGGATACTGCCCAGGTGCAGGTGCAGAACAAGCTCAACCTGGCGACCCCGCTACTGCCGCAAGAAGTGCAGCAGCAAGGGATTCGTGTCACCAAGGCGGTGAAGAACTTCCTGATGGTGATCGGCCTGGTTTCCGAAGACGGCAGCATGACCCGGGATGACCTGGCCAACTACATCGTCTCCAACATGCAGGATCCACTCTCGCGCACCGCCGGCGTCGGCGACTTCCAGGTGTTTGGCGCCCAGTACGCCATGCGTATCTGGCTCGACCCGGCCAAGCTGAACAACTTCAGCCTGACGCCGGTCGACGTCAAAACCGCGATAGCCGCGCAGAACGTGCAGATTTCCTCGGGCCAGCTCGGCGGCTTGCCAGCCATCCAAGGCCAGCAACTGAACGCCACCATCATCGGCAAAACCCGCCTGCAAAGCGCCGAGCAGTTCCAGAACATCCTGCTGAAGGTCAACCGTGACGGTTCGCAGGTACGCCTCGGCGATGTCGCCCGCATCGAGCTGGGGGGCGAAAGCTACAGCATCAACGCCCAGTTCAACGGCAAGCCGGCTTCCGGCCTGGCGATCAAACTGGCCAGTGGTGCCAACGCCCTGGATACGGCCAAAGCGATCCGCGCCACCATCGCCGACCTCGAACCCTTCTTTCCGCCCGGCATGAAAGCGGTCTACCCGTACGACACCACGCCCGTGGTCACCGAATCGATTTCCGGTGTGCTGCACACCCTGGCTGAAGCCATCGTGCTGGTGTTCCTGGTGATGTACCTGTTCCTGCAGAACTTGCGCGCCACCATCATCACCACCATGACCGTGCCCGTGGTTCTGCTCGGCACCTTCGGCATCCTTGCGGCCTTCGGCTTCAGCATCAACACCCTGACCATGTTCGGCATGGTGCTGGCCATCGGCTTGCTGGTGGACGATGCCATCGTCGTGGTGGAAAACGTCGAGCGGGTGATGACCGAGGAAGGCCTGTCGCCCAAGGAAGCCACGCGCAAATCCATGGGCCAGATCCAGGGCGCACTGGTCGGTATCGCCTTGGTGCTGTCGGCGGTACTGCTGCCGATGGCGTTCTTCAGCGGCTCCACCGGGGTGATCTACAAGCAGTTCTCGATCACCATCGTCTCGGCCATGGCGCTGTCGGTGCTGGTTGCATTGATCTTCACGCCGGCGCTCTGCGCGACCATGCTTTCGCCAATCAAAAAGGGCGAGCACGGCACGCCCAAACGCGGCTTCTTCGGCTGGTTCAACCGCAGCTTCGACCGCAGCGTGAAAAGCTACGAGCGCGGCGTCGGCAACATGCTCAAGCACAAGGCGCCCTACCTGCTGGCCTATGTGATCATCGTGGTCGGCATGATCTGGCTGTTCACCCGCATCCCCACTGCGTTCCTGCCGGAAGAAGATCAGGGTGTGCTCTTCGCCCAGGTGCAGACCCCGGCCGGTTCCAGCGCCGAGCGCACCCAAGTGGTGGTCGATCAGATGCGCGACTACCTGCTCAAGGACGAAGCGGCCACGGTCAGCTCGGTGTTCACCGTCAACGGCTTCAACTTCGCCGGGCGCGGGCAAAGCTCGGGGCTGGCCTTCATCATGCTCAAGCCGTGGGATGAACGCTCGGCGGAAAACAGCGTGTTCGAACTGGCCAAGCGCGCGCAGATGCACTTCTTCAGCTTCCGCGATGCCATGGTCTTCGCCTTCGCCCCGCCTGCGGTGCTCGAACTGGGCAACGCCAGCGGCTTCGATATCTTCCTGCAGGACCGTGCCGGTGTCGGCCACGACAAACTGATGGAAGCGCGCAACCAGTTCCTCGGCATGGCGGCACAAAGCAAAGTACTGACCAGCGTGCGGCCCAACGGCTTGAACGATGAACCGCAGTACCAGCTGAGCGTCGATGACGAACGTGCCAGCGCACTGGGCGTGACCCTGTCGAACATCAACGACACACTGTCGATCGCCCTCGGCGGCAGCTATGTGAACGACTTCATCGACCGCGGCCGAGTGAAGAAGGTCTACATCCAAGGCGAAGCCGGCTCGCGGATGAACCCCGAAGACCTGAAGAAATGGTACGTGCGCAACGATGCCGGCGAGATGGTGCCCTTCTCGGCCTTCGCCAGCGGCGAGTGGATCTATGGCTCCCCCAAACTGTCGCGCTACAACGGCGTAGCGGCAATGGAAATCCTCGGTGCTCCGGCGCCCGGTTACAGCTCGGGCGACGCCATGGCCGAAGTCGAGGCCATCGCCAAGCAGCTACCGACCGGTATCGGCTACTCCTGGACCGGCCTGTCCTACGAGGAGCGCCTGTCCGGCTCGCAAGCGCCGGCGCTGTACGCACTGTCGTTGCTGATGGTGTTCCTCTGCCTGGCCGCCCTCTATGAAAGTTGGTCGATTCCGATCGCGGTCATGCTCGTGGTGCCCTTGGGGGTGATCGGCGCGCTGATGGCGACCAGCCTGCGCGGGCTGTCCAACGACGTGTATTTCCAGGTTGGCCTGCTGACCACCATCGGCCTGGCGGCGAAAAACGCCATCCTGATCGTCGAGTTCGCCAAGGAGTTGCACGAGCAAGGGCGAACCCTGATGGAAGCGGCGATCGAGGCCTGCCGCATGCGCCTGCGACCGATCATCATGACGTCCATGGCCTTCATCCTCGGCGTCGTGCCGCTGGCGATCTCCAGTGGCGCCGGCTCGGGGAGCCAACATGCGATCGGCACCGGGGTGATCGGCGGCATGCTCACCGCCACCGTGCTGGCGATCTTCTGGGTGCCGTTGTTCTTCGTCACGGTCTCCTCGCTGTTCAAAAGCAAAACGACCGAACTCACCACCGAGGAGGCTAGCCAATGAGCAAGTCCCTACTGTCCATTGCCGTAGCCGCGTTGATTCTCGGCGGCTGCTCGCTGATACCGGATTACCAGCAACCTGAAACGCCGGTGGCCGCACAGTGGCCGCAAGGCCCGGCCTACTCGCCCAACGAGGTGGCCGACATCGCCGCAGCCGAGCAAGGCTGGCGGCAGTTCTTCCATGACCCGGCGCTGCAACAGCTGATTCAGACCGCGCTGGTCAACAACCGCGACCTGCGCGTGGCAGCGCTGAATCTCGATGCCTATCGGGCGCAGTACCGCATTCAACGTGCCGACTTGTTCCCGGCGGTCTCGGCCGACGGTTCAGGTACACGCCAGCGCACGCCGGCGGATCTGTCACAAACAGACAAAGCGGCTACCAGCGGCCAATACTCGGCAACCCTGGGCGTCAGCGCCTATGAGCTTGACCTGTTCGGGCGTATTCGCAGCCTCAGCGAGGAGGCGCTGCAGACCTACTTCTCCAGCGAGCAAGCGCGGCGCAGCACGCAACTGAGCCTGGTGGCCAGCGTCGCCAATGCCTACCTGACCTGGTGCGCCGACCAGGAACTGCTGGCGTTGACCCAGGAAACCCTGAAAACCTACGAAGACAGCTATCGCCTGACCACCCGCAGCAACGAAGTCGGTGTGGCCTCGGCGCTCGATCTCAGCCAGTCGCGCACCGCCGTCGAAGGCGCGCGGGTCACGCTGGCGCAGTACCAGCGCCTGGTTGCCCAGGACCGCAACAACCTGGCCCTGTTGCTCGGCACCAGCCTGCCCGACAACCTGCCGACCAGCCAGCCATTGGCCGCCGACCTGCTCAGCGAAGTGCCGGCCGGCCTACCTTCGGACCTGCTGCAACGACGCCCGGACATCCTCGAGGCGGAATACCTGCTCAAGGCGGCCAATGCCAATATCGGTGCGGCGCGCGCGGCGTTCTTCCCAAGCATCAGCCTGACCGCCAATGCCGGCACCAGCAGTTCGGACCTGTCCGGATTGTTCAACGGCGGTTCGGGCAGCTGGCTGTTCCAACCGCAGATCAGCCTGCCGATCTTCAATGCCGGCAGCCTGCGGGCCAGCCTGGATTACTCGAAGATCCAGAAGGACATCCGCGTCGCGCAGTACGAGAAATCGATCCAGACCGCCTTCCAGGAAGTCTCCGACGGCCTGACCGCGCGCCAGACCTACAACCAGCAATTGGCTGCCCAGCGCGATCTGGTCAGTGCCAACCAGGACTACTACCGCTTGGCCGAGCGCCGCTACCGCACCGGCATCGACAGCAACCTGACCTTCCTCGACGCCCAGCGCTCATTGTTCAGCGCCCAGCAAGCGTTGATCAGCGACCGTCTGGCGCAACTCAGCAGCGAGGTCAATCTGTATAAATCGTTGGGCGGCGGCTGGCTGGAACAAAGCGCGGTACCCGCGACAGGCGTGGCGCCGCAGTCCTGACTTTTGCTACCAGGAATAAAAAAGCCCGCCTTATTGGGTGGAATACCGTTCACGTAAGCAGGTGCCTACGCGTTTCTGTCCCCTCGCCCCTCTGGGGAGAGGGGCGCCATGCGTGCATGGCCTTCAGTGAACGGCATTCCACCTTATCTGGCAGGCTTTTTATGACGACCTGAGGCTCAGTTCAAGCCTGGATATCCCTGGCGGTCAGGTCCAGGCATAGACGCGCCTTGGCCACCAGCTCGTCGATTTCTGCTTTGCTGATCACCAGCGGCGGCGAAATGATCATGGTGTCGCCCACCGCGCGCATGATCAGACCGTTATTAAAGCAGTGACCGCGGCAAATCATGCCCACACCCTTGCCTTCGAAACGCGCGCGGGTCTGTTTGTTCTTCACCAGCTCGATCGCGCCGAGCATGCCCACACCGCGCACTTCACCCACCAGCGGGTGATCCGCCAGCTCACGCAACCGCTTTTGCAAATACGGTGCCGTTTCTTCGCGCACGCGCTCGAGAATCCGTTCTTCGCGCAGGATGCGGAGGTTTTCCAGCGCCACCGCCGCTGCCACCGGGTGCCCGGAGTAGGTGAAGCCGTGGTTGAAGTCGCCGCCCTCGTTGAGCACCTCGACGACCTTGTCGCTGACGATCAGGCCACCCATGGGGATGTAGCCCGAGGTCAGGCCCTTGGCGATGGTCATCAAGTCCGGGCTGTTGCCGTAGTAGTCGCTGCCGAACCATTCGCCGGTGCGGCCGAAACCACAGATCACTTCGTCGGCGACGAACAGGATGTCGTACTTGGCGAGGATCTCGCGGATCTTCGGCCAGTAGCTGTCTGGCGGAATGATCACCCCGCCGGCGCCCTGGATCGGCTCGGCGATAAAGGCCGCAACGTTCGCTTCGCCGACTTCGAGGATTTTCTTTTCCAGCTGTTCGGCGGCCCAGATGCCGAACTCGTCCGGGCTCATGTCGCCGCCTTCACCGAACCAGTACGGCTGCGCAATGTGCACGATGCCCGGGATCGGCAGGTCGCCCTGCTCGTGCATGTAGGTCATGCCACCCAGGCTGGCGCCGGCCACGGTGGAGCCGTGGTAGCCGTTGAGGCGGCTGATGATGACCTTCTTCTGCGGCTGGCCTTTGATCGCCCAGTAGTGGCGCACCATGCGCAGCATGGTGTCGTTGCCTTCGGAACCCGAGCCGGTGAAGAACACGTGGTTCATGCCCGGCGGGGCGATCTCGGCAAGCGCCTTGGCCAGTTCGAGCACCGGCGGGTGCGCGGTCTGGAAGAACAGGTTGTAGAAGGGCAGCGCTTTCATCTGCTGGCTGGCGGCTTCGGCCAGCTCGTCGCGGCCATAACCGATCGCCACGCACCAGAGCCCGGCCATGGCGTCGAGGATCTTGTTGCCCTCGCTGTCCCAGATGTACACCCCGTCGGCCTTGGTAATGATCCGCGGGCCCTTCTCTTTCAGCTGCTTGAAGTCGCTGAAGGGGGCCAGGTGATGGTCGTTGCTAAGCGCCTGCCACTCGAGAGTCTGCGGGTTAGTCACTTGCTTGCTCATGTTTGATTCCTACCGTCTTGCAGCACAGATCCAGGGAACGCTCGCGGTGCTCTGAACCGCGAACTGCCGTTTACAGAAACCAGCGGTATTCGCGCGCACTGATTTCCTGCATGAACGCCAGATGATCCTGACGCTTGTTTTCGCAATAGACGTCGACGAACTCCGCGCCCAAGCCCTCGCGCAGCTGCGGCTGATGCTGCATCGCACGCACGGCTTCAAGCATTTCCACGGGAAAATCGAGGCCGCTGCTGCGGTCTTCATTCAACGGTGCGATCGGTTCGCGGGCATTGCTCAGGCCTTCTTCAAGACCGACGAGAATGGCAGCCAATACTAGATACGGATTGGCATCCGCGCCTGCGATACGGTGTTCGATACGTAGATTTTTCGGGTCGGACTCGGGAATCCGCACGCAAGCGTCGCGGTCCTCATAACCCCAACTGGCGCGAGTCGCGGCGTTCACTGTGCCACCGAGGCGGCGGTAGGCGTTTTGATTTGGAGCAAAGATTGGCATGCAATGCGGCAGCAATTCCAGGCAACCGGCCACGGCATGGCGCAGCGCCCGCTGCTGATTGGCCGCCAGCAGGTTGTTGCCCTGCGCGTCATACAGGCTGACATGCACGTGCATGCCACTGCCCGGGTGCTGCAGGTAAGGCTTGGCCATGAAGCTGGCGCGGTAGCCATGCTTGAGCGCCACGCCACGGGTGCTGCGGCAGAACAACGCCGCCCAGTCGGCAGCCCGCAGGCCGTCATCGAGGTGGCCGAAGTTGATTTCGAACTGACCGGGCCCAAGCTCGGCGGTGATCACCGTGGTGTCGATGCCCTGAGCCCGTGCGGTTTCGACCATGTCGTCGAGCACCGGCGAGAACCGCGACAAGCGCTCGATGTGCATATTCGGCTGGTCGTCACCGTCATCCGACAGGTGATCGCGCGGGAATTGCGGCTGGCCGTCGCGCAACTGTTTATCGAACAGGTAGAACTCCAGCTCGAAGGCCACCACCGGATGAATGCCTTTGCCACGCAAACGCTCCAGCACCTGCGCCAGTACTTCGCGCGGTTCGAAAACGATCGGCGCCGCGGTGCCGTCCGAAGTGATCAGCATCTGCCCCAGCGGCTGCGCTTCCCAGCTCACCGGCTTCAGCGTACCGGGCACCAGGCGGCGCGGCGCATCCGGGTCGCCATCGTTGAAGCAGTAATCGCCGATTTTGAACAACCCGCCCTGCACGCCCAGTAGTACGCAGTTCTGCGGCAACTTCAAGGCGCTGCCGGCGGCGACCTTTTCGAGCATTTCCACCGGGTAGCGCTTGCCGTAGAAATGCCCGGGAATGTCCAGGGAAATCAGGTCGACGTAGCGCACCTCCGGGTAGCGCTGGCGAAAGGCTTGCACTTCGGCCAACAGGTCGTAACAGGCAGCATTCATGGTGGTACTTCCTTCACGCTTGAGCGGTGTCATCAGGTTTTCTTGCTTCATCAGGTGTACACCCAGAGCACCCGGGCAGGCTGCTCGGTGAGGTTGCCGTAACGGCAACGGGTATGTCTGGCCAGTTGAAAGCTGTCGCCGGCAGATAAGGTCACGGGCTCGTCGTCATCGCCGAGCCACAGCGTCAACTCGCCTTCGAGGACGTAACCGCCCTGCTCCGAGATGTCGCTCAGGTTCCGCTCGCCACTGCTGGCGCCAGGTTCCAGCAGGCTTTCGAGCATGGAGAAGGTGGCCGACATGCTCGGCGAGACCAGAATGTCGGTAATGCCGTTGGCGAAATACAACGTGCGGCGCTCGTCCGGGCGCGTCACCCAGGGCAACTCCTTGGGTTTCGGCAGGTTGTAGAAGTAGGTGGTGGTGACATCCAGGGCCTGGCTGATGGCCGTCAAGTCCGCCACCGTCGGGCGCGACAGGCCGCGCTCGACCTGCGAGAGAAAGCCCACCGAGCGACCGATTTTGTCCGCCAGCTCCTTCAGGGTGTATTTCTTGTGCTTGCGCAGGTCGTGGATCAGGATCGCCAGCGCGGCGATTTCTTCCTGCTTGTTCATGGCAAACGCTCCATCAAATACTGTCTCGCAGTCGGTACCAGGCCTTGCCAATCGCTTCGAGTGGCGCCGCCAGGTATTTACCGCCGGGAAAGCTGGGGTTGCTCAGGCCTTGGTACAGCGCCAGCTCATCGCCCTGGCCGAGAATTGCAGCGGCCACCGCGCGTGCGCCGGCCAACGTCGGCAGTACGCCATGCCCGGAATAGCCTTGCAGCCAGTAACGGTTGCCTTGCCGGCCGATATCCGGAGTGCGCTTGAGGGTAATGTCGATATGCCCGCCCCAGGCGAATTCCAGCTCGACATCGGCAAGTTGCGGGAAGACCCGTTGCAGATAGGGCCGCGTCGCCGCCGCGATGTCTTTCGGCATGCCGCCCAAGTAGGTGCAGCCGCCGCCGAACAGCAGGCGGTTATCCGGCGTGCGACGGAAGTAATCGAGGACGAACTGGTTATCGGTGACGCAGGCATTGCTCGGCAGCAGCGCCGTCGCCTGCGCTTGCGTCAGTGGCGCGGTGGCCACCTGGTAAGTGCCGACCGGCAGCAGGCGGCTGGCCAGTTGCGGATCGAGACGGTCGATGTAGGCGTTGCACGCCAACACCAGCACATCGGCACGGATGTTCCCATGCTCGGTGGTCACCCGGTACTGACCACCCTCTTCGCGGTAACTCAGCGCCCTGCTCTGCTCATGGATGCGCCCGCCAGCGCGCTCAATGGCGTCGGCCAGACCGAGCGCCAGCTTCAGCGGGTTGAGATGCCCGCCTTCAGGGTCGAACAAACCGGCCTGGTAACGCTCGCTGGCAACCCACTGCGACAACTCGGCGCGTGGAATGAAGCGCAGCCCGTCATGCCCCCACTTGTGGCTGGCCTCGTGCTGCCATTCGCTCAGCTGGCTTACCCGCCGAGGTAGCACCGACGTCCACAGGTGGCCGGCGCGGTAATCGCAATCGAAACCATGGCGCGCGGGCAACTCCCGCAACTCCTGCGCGGCCCAGCGCATGCCGTCCCACAGCCGACGGGCGCGCTCATGACCAAGGGCGGCTTCCAGCGGCGGCATATCGCAGGACCAGCCGAGAATCGCCTGGCCGCCGTTGCGCCCCGAAGCCGCCCAAGCGACCCGACTGGCTTCCAGCACGGTCACGCGCTTGCCGGCCAACGCCAGACGCAAAGCCGTATGCAGGCCACTGAAGCCGGCGCCGATGACCAGCACCTCGGTGCGCTGTTCGCCTTCCAGAGCGGGCCGCGTCGTCAAACGATCGGCACAACTGTGGGCGTAATAGCTACCGACGTGCCGAGACGATTGTTGGAACATGTGCACTTCCGTGAACTTATTGGCTTTTAATTTCATGAAAAATTACATAATAAAGTTCACGAAGGCAAGCCTTGAGCAAAAGTCCCCTGTCGACTGTGCTCACGTGTTCGTGCGCGGTAGCGACTCGCACGGCAGCGAATCCGCGCCGGCTGGCCCCGCGGGCATACGCGACTGACTCGTGAATTTCATTCGATCTGGGCAGGCGACCGAAGACGCAACGCACGCCCGCACGCCCGCACGCCAAGCAACGTTGGCGCACACATGGCGAAAACCCGCCAGACCAACCCGAGCGATCGGCGGTATCCCGCCCAGATCCGCCTCTTGAAGCGCAGCGCCCTCATCTGCCACCCCTTTGCCATGGGAATTGCGCACGCATGGCGCGCATGTTGCTTAAGCGCCCATGCAGAAGCGCCACGCAGCACAGAACTGAATCCAAGCGAACAGTCCTCTGTATGCGCAGGCGACCCCTCTGACGAGCTCGCGCCTGGCAAGGGTGGCGCTACAAAAACCCGATGCAAACCCAGGCGCAACTGCCCCATCGTTACCCCAAAAAGCCGGCTACCCTTTGCCAATCGAGGCCTCTGCACCAAGACCAGAGCCCGGCAAACAGCCTGTGCGAGAACACAGCGGGGCGAACAGCCACGCCACTCCTCACTTCAAATGGACTGTCTTATGAAAAAACTCCTGCTGACACTCCTGTGCCTGAGCGTCATCGGCTGCGCCAAGCACGGCGAGCCCGAAAAAACCGTGGATGTCCTGCTGATCGGCGGCGGCATCATGAGCGCCAGCATGGGTACTTACCTCAATGAGCTGGAACCCGACTGGACGATCGACATCTACGAGCGTCTCGACAAAGTCGCCGAGGAAAGCTCCAACCCCTGGAACAATGCCGGCACCGGCCACTCGGCCTTCTGTGAGCTGAACTACACCCCGGAAACGGCCGATGGCGGCATCGACATCAGCAAGGCGGTGGCCATCAACGAATCCTTCGAGATCTCCAAGCAGTTCTGGGCCTACCAGGTTCAGCAGAACGTGCTGAGCAACCCGAAATCCTTCATCAACAACGTGCCGCACATGAGTTTCGTGTGGGGTGACGAGAACGTCGCCTTCCTCAAGAAGCGTCACGCAGCACTGCAGCACAGCTCGCTGTTCCGCGGCATGGAGTACTCGGAAGACGTTGATCAGATCAAACAGTGGGTACCGCTGGTGATGGAAGACCGCGCGACCGGCCAGAAGATCGCAGCGACCCGCATGGCCATCGGCACCGACGTCAACTTCGGCGAAATCACCCGCCAGCTGATCGGCTCCCTGACCCGCCATGACAACGTCAAGCTGCACCTGCAACACGAGGTGCGCGATATCCTGCGCAATGACGATGGCACCTGGACCGTAGTGGTTGCCGACCTGGCCAACGATGCGCTGGAAACCAGCGTCAAAGCCAAGTTCGTCTTCATCGGTGCCGGCGGCGGCGCCCTCAAGCTGCTGCAGAAATCCGGGATTCCCGAAGCCGAAGGCTACGCAGGCTTCCCGGTGGGCGGCCAGTTCCTCGTCACCCGCAACCAGGACATCGTCGCGCGCCACACCGCCAAGGTGTACGGCAAGGCATCCGTGGGTTCGCCGCCCATGTCCGTGCCGCACCTGGACACCCGCGTGATCGACGGTCAGCAGGTGCTGCTGTTCGGCCCCTTCGCCACCTTCTCCACCAAGTTCCTCAAGACCGGCTCGATGTTCGACATGTTCAGCGCGCTGACCACCGACAACATCATGCCGATGACCCACGCCGGCCTCGACAACATCCCGCTGAGCACCTACCTCATGGGCCAGTTGCTGCTCAGCCAGGACGACCGCATGGCCTCCCTGCGCGAATACTTCCCGAACGCCAAGGACGCCGACTGGGAGCTGCTGCAGGCCGGCCAACGCGTCCAGGTCATCAAGAAAGACGCAGAACTCGGTGGCATCCTGCAGTTCGGCACCGAAATCGTCAGCTCCGAAGACGGCACCATCGCCGCCCTGCTGGGCGCCTCCCCTGGCGCGTCCACCGCCGCGCCGATCATGCTCAGCGTGCTGGAGAAGAGCTTCAAGGACCGGATTCAGACGCCGCAGTGGCAGACCAAGCTGAAGGAAATCATTCCGTCCTACGGCCAGAAGCTCAACAACGACCTTGAGCTGACCAACAAGATCCGCGCCTGGAGCAGCGAACGCCTGCAACTGAACTTCGTCCAGGTCGAACCGGAAGCTCTCTAACCCCGCCCCCAGAGTGGAAAGCCCAGCACACGGCTTTCCACCCTCAAGGCTCGCAACACTCCGCCAGGCAGCCCCAGGGAGCGGGCCATGCCCGCGCCCCACAGACTTGATGCCTAGCGCACGGGCGCGCTGCTGGAGCAAGCCGGGAATCGCTCCTGCGCCACCCATGCAATGCCATGGAGCTTGATAAGCGAAGTCAGATCATGAGCAATGACTAAGCCGCTCTAGAACCTGCCCAGAATGATATGCGAAGCCTTGATAAGCGCTGCGACCGGCTTGCCGATGCTGTATTCAAGGTCGCCTGCCTGTTCATTGCTCAGTACCGCAGCAATGTGCGCCCCGCCTGGCAGTTCAATCTCTACCTCGGTTTCAGCAGCCCCTCGGGTTACTTGCCTGACTTTGCCATGCAGTAAGTTGTCCGTTGGCTCGCTGGAGGTGAAGTCAGCGTCAACCAGCTGAACCCAAGAAGCCTTTATCAGCGCATAAAGGGCATCCCCTTCCTTGAGCCCTAAGCGTTCGGTGCTGTCGTGGGTGATCGAGGCGAGCAAGCGATCATTGCTGTCCAGATGGAACTCAACTCGATCATTGACCTCGCCGTGCTGGATCGCGCTGACTTTGCCGAACAACTGGTTGCGCGCACTGGTCTTCATGCGCAGCCGCTCCATGATCTCGAGAAAGGATGAGATACCTGCATCCTCACCCAGGCGCTCGAGAAAAAGCCGGTGCTCTCGCTCATAGCGGTGGAAGGCTTCGATCAAGGCATGTCCAGCGGGAGTCAATCGGGTCCCGCCACCGCCCTTGCCGCCGGCACTGCGCTCGACCAGTGGGCTGCCAGCGGCGGCATTCATGGCATCGACTGAATCCCAGGCAAATTTGTAGCTCACGCCCACGGCTTTCGCGGCCTGGGTGATTGAGCCCGTGCTGTCGATCCGCGACAGCAATGCGATACGTCCTTCCCCGGCAAGGTCCTTGCCGTTGTGCGTAATCCAAAAACGCCCTTCCAGCTTCATCGTATGTCTGCGAGTGGTGGTCCCGCTGGCATCTTACCACTGGGTTTCGTAGCCACTTAGCGATGGCTTGCAGACCGATTGGGCAATTACCTGGACTTGAGCAAACGTGCATCCATCTGACCACCTGTTTGCATCCGACTGGACCAGCCTGTCTGTGAGTTGCGTGACAGGCAGAGATCTCGGCCAGGAGCGATCACTCAGATTGACGCTCGTCCAACCTGACTGAATGGGTGAAAACCTGGCAAAACCTTGACCGTTCACACCAGAAGGGCCGAAAGCAGCCTCCCAGGGACTGCATGCTCAGGGCATACACGGCTTTTCCTCACCGGGCCTATAGCCGTTCGCTCTGCCGCAGCCCGGCCATGTTGTGCTTGATGACATCCATCACCGCCGCGGTCATCACCGAGGTGGAGACGCCGAACATCAGGATACCGTTGGCCGCCTCCAGCGGGCCGAGCAAGCGCCAGCGGGCGGACATGACGATATCGCCATAGCCCAGGGTGGCGAAGTTGACCCCCGAGTGATACAGCGCGGTGGCGAAATCGTCGAACTCCCCGAGCAGCCTGAACAGCGCAGCCCAGATGGCCATCTGCACGAAATTACCGAGCAACATCAGCAGCATCACCATCGACAACAACAGGATATCCAGTAACTGTGATTCGTGGTCTTGCTGGGCATGCCTGACGCGCGCGTAGTAGCGCAGGCACTTGGCCACGAAAATGGCCTGCAGCAGCAGGCAGAGCACCATCACAGGGAGGCCGGTCAGCAGGTTGAGCAGCATGGGGGACCTCTCAGCGGGCGTGCTGTCGCACGCGACGACGTTGGCGGCGTTGGTCAAGCAACTGGACCATCAGGCAGGCATATAGGGTGATGGCAATGAACAGCCCCATGCGCACGGCGAAGGCGGTGTAGACATCCTTGCCGGCGACACTGTCCTGCACCGACTGGCCGAGCAGGATGATCATGGTCACCAGGCTGTTCAGCCAGAAGCCGGGACTTTGCCGGGTCGGGCTCAGGGCATACAGCTTGCGCGCCAGCAGCAGGCCGACCAGCAGCATCCACAAGAAGAACATCCACAGGTGCACAAACAGGCTGAGGGCACACCAGAACAGCATCGCCAGCAGGCCGCCGAGCAGGGTCGAGCCGAGCAGCTCGCGGCCGGCATCGCGCGCCTTGGTGGTGCAACTCTGCTGGCCGAGGCTCACCGATTTCATGATCAGTGGCATGTAGCTGGACGGATCGATCAGCGCCAGCAGGAAGGTCGGCAACACCACCAGGGCCGCGCGCAATGCCACCCAGCTGGCTTCTTCGGTCGGCAGCGCCGGGGCGGCCGGTGATGCCTGCGCGGCAGTGGTTTCGGGAAACAGCCAATGGCTGAGGGACAACACCATTACGGCGAGGAGCAGGCCCTTGAGCAGAGCGCCGATGACCATGATGGCCAGACTGAAATCGGCGGTACCCGCTGCGGAAATCATGGTCAGGCCGATCACCAGGAAGGTGGCGACCAGGTTGTTGCCCCCGCGAAGACCATAGCGGAAGGCCAGGAACAGGCACAGGCCAATGAGCAGAACCCCGCTGAAAGGGTAGTAGCGCAGCAGGGGGATCAGCAGCAGGCCGCTGCCGGTGGTCAGCATCACCACCAGCGTCAGCCCCAGCCCAGCCTTCAGCGACAGGGGGTGGTTGAGCGAGGCCAGGAGGAACAGGCTGAACAGCGGAGCGATAAAGGGGATCGGCAGGTTCAGCCCGAAGCTGGCGGCGAGGCACAGCGCGCTGCCGCTGGCCAGGCGCAGCGCACGCTGGCTGCGGGGCTCGCGTTCAGTAGCCATGGGCGCTGTCAGTAGGCATAGGACAGCCAGCTCATCAAGCGAATGAACAGGCGACCGAGCAGGTTGAGCGGGTTGCCCTCGGAGGGGAACGCCATGACTTCGGCCTGCCCGCCGACGCGGATGCCGCGCAGCGTGGCCAACTCGCCCGGGGCGAGCTCGATAATTACCGGGAAGCGCTGGGCCGGACGCAGCCAGTCGCGGCTGTTCTCCACCGTCGGCAGGCTGCCGGGCGGCGTGCTCTCGCCGACGCTGACGCCGTAGCCGACGCTGCGCACACGACCTTCGAGTATCTCGCCGGGCAGGGCGTCCAGCACTATGGCCACCGGGGTGCCGGGCTCGACCTGGCCCAGGTTGTTCTCGGTCATTTCCGCACTGATCCACACGTCGTGGATGGCGATCAGGGTCATGACCGGGCTTCCGGCAGCGGCAAACTGTCCGGCATCGGTTCGCAGATCGGTGATCAGCCCGGCCGAGCGTGCCCGTACCCGGGTATTGGCCAGGTCCAGTTCGGCCTTTGCCAGGGCGGTGGCGGCGCTGCGCAGCTGGGCGTTGTCTTCCTCGCTGCCGCCCTGCTGTTCACGTGCGCGTTGCACTTCGGCCCGGGCCGCGGCGACCTGACTGATGGCCTGCTCGCGACTGGCGCGGGAGACCTCGAGGAGACGCACGGAAAT
Organism: Pseudomonas sp. KH_027; assembly: GCF_057838565.1. Taxonomy (NCBI): domain Bacteria; kingdom Pseudomonadati; phylum Pseudomonadota; class Gammaproteobacteria; order Pseudomonadales; family Pseudomonadaceae; genus Pseudomonas; species Pseudomonas sp. KH_027. Next base: position 1,912,047 of record NZ_CM174470.1, on the reverse strand, counting down.
GGTTCCCGGATCGTCACGGTACAGGCCTTCAAGCCGTTGGCTATCCTGTCGAGCCTTGAGTTCGTTGGCCTGGGCGGCCCGCAAGGATGCTTGCGCCGAGTCGATTCCGGCGGTGCTGGCGCCGATCTGACGGCGCGTGGTTTCGAGGTCGGCACGGGCGCGGTCAACGGCGATCCGGTACTGCTCCGGATCCACCTCGAAGAGCACCTGGCCGGCCTTGACGTCCTGGTTGTTGCGCACCTGCACCCGGGTCACCCGGCCGGACACCTCGGCGGCCACCGGGACAACGAAGGCCTGCACCCGTGCCTGTTGCGTGTAAGGAGTAAAGCGGTCGGCCAGCAGGTACCAGACCAGGCTCAGGCCGATCAGCCAAGCCACCCACTTTGCACCCTTCTTTACCGGGTCGGTGGCAGGCGCGGGCGCGCTGGGGGCCGGAGCCGAGGGGGCGGGCTGCGCTGCTTCACTCATCGTCTCTTACCTTGTCTGGCGTCGGGGAGGAGCTGGCCGTGGGATCCGTGGGCTCATCCAGGAGGTCGCCCCAGTCGGTGCGTTGTTGCATCTGCTCGCGGCTGGCCTGGTCGACCCTCGGCTGGGCGCTGTACCAACCACCACCGAGGGCCTTGTACAGGGCAATCAGATTGCTCACTGCATTGCTGCGGCTGAGCAGGTAGTTATCCTGTTGCAGGAACAGCGCACGCTGGGCGTCCAGCACGCGCTGGAAGTCCGAGTAGCCTTCGCGGTACTGGGCGCTGGCCAGGGTCACCGAGCGCTGGGCGGCCACTGCCGCCTCACGCAGGATACGCTCGCGCTCCAGCGCCTTGGTCAGGCCGCTGGCGGCATCGTCGGCCTCGCGCGCCGCCTGGCGCACGCTGTCGCGGTAGACCTCGATCAGCTGCTGCAAGCGGGCATCCTGCACGCGCACGTTGTTGCTGATTTGGCCATGGTCGAACAGGTTCCAGCGCAGGCTGGGGCCACCGACCAGATCCAGGCTGTTGGAGGCGCCGTCCAATGAGCTGGCGGACCAGACGATGCTGCCCAGCAGGCTCAGCGAGGGGTAGAGATCGGCTTCGGCCACGCCGATGAGTGCCGACTGGGAGGCGACGTTGAGTTCGGCTGCGCGGATGTCCGGCCGGCGCAGCAGCAGGTTGGCGGGTACATCCTGCAGCACGGCGCGATCGATCAGCGGGATCAGCCCCTCTTTCTCGACCAGCTCCGGCAGTGGGCTGGGTGGACGGCCGATCAGCACGGCCAGGGCGTTGCGGGTGCGCAGTACCTGATCCTCGAAGTCGGGAATGGTACTCAGGGTGCCCAGATACTGGGTCTTGGCCTGTTGCAGGTCGAGTTCGGCAGTCTGCCCACTCTTGAACAGCTTTTCGGTGATCTCATAGCTGCGCTTTTGCTGCTCGGCGTTCTCGCGGGCGACGCGCAGACGAGCTTCGGTGGTGCGCAGGGCGAAGTAGGTTTCTGCCACTTGGGCTCGCAGCAGCACCAGTGCATCCTCATAATTGGCTTCGGCAGCGAAGTAGGCGGCATCGGCCGACTCTATGGCACGACTGAAACGGCCCCAGAAATCCAACTCCCAACCTATGTCGAAGCCCGCACTGTGTTGCCAGAAATGGCTGTCCTGCGGGTTGCGCCCACCGGACTGGTTGCGGTCCAGGTACAGGCTATCGGCGCTGGCCTGCTGCAGTTGTGGGTAGCGTCCGCTTTGAGCAATGCCCAATTGGGCGCGGGCTTCCATCACCCGCAGGCCGGCAATCTTCAGGCTGGGGTTGTGGGCGTCGGCTTCGACAATCAGGCGGTCGAGGGTCGGGTCGGCGAAGACCTGCCACCACTGCAGAAAGTCGGGTTGTGGGCGCTGCTGGCTCGCCTGCTCGAGCGCCGGGCTGCTCCAGTGTTCGACCCATGCCTCGCCCGGCGCCTGGAAATCCGGCCCCAGACGCACGCAACCACTAAGGCCAAGTGCGCCGAGCAGGAGTAACCAGCCTGGGCGAAGTGAAGGCGACATAGGGAGAGCCTGCTCGCGTCAGGTCTGCTCCTGGTCGCCTGGCCCGCCGCCCTGCGGCTGATCCTTGACCCATTGCCAGAACAGTTGGTAACCGACCGCAAGAACCACCGGGCCGATGAACAGGCCGATGATGCCGCTGGTGACCATGCCGCCCAGGGCGCCGATCAGCACCACCGGCATCGGCACATCGACACCCCGCCCCAGCAGCAACGGTTTGAGCACGTTATCGGCCAGGCCAGCGACGAAGACATAGATGGAAAAGACGATGGTCACCATGCTGGCGCCCTCGGTGGCGAAGACGAAACCGATCACCGGGAGAGTGATCAGGGTGGCCGGCAGCTGCATGATGCCGAGCAACAGGACTCCCAAGGCCAGCAGGCCGGCGCCGGGGATACCCATGAGCACGAAGCCGACGCCGATCAGCAGCATCTGGATGAAGGCGATGCCGACCACGCCCTGAGCCACCGCACGGATGGTGGCGGTGCACAGTTCGGTGATTTGCACGCCCTTGCCCGAGCTGAAGATGCGCGAGGCGATCTGCACCGCGCTGCGGCCACCGCTCTCACCATAGGCCATGAAGATGCCGGCGATGATCAGGGCGAGGATGAATATCAGCAGGCCCATTCCTATCCCGGCGAGCTTGCCCAGCAGGGTGACAGTGACATCTTTGATCTGCGGCGCGAGCTTTTGCGCCAGCCCCGTCATGTCGGAGGTGGCTTGCAGCCAGAAATCATAAAGCGGCTGGCCCACCAGCGGCCAACTGGCTACTGATTCGGCCGGCGGTGGAATATGGAAGCCACCGCTCTTGACCGTGGCCAGGGCATGCTCCACCGAGTCGGCCATCGAGGTGCCTAACAGGTAGATCGGTACCATGAGGATGACGAGGGCGATCAGCACGATCAGCGTTGCGGTACGGCCCTCGTTGTTGCCCAGCTTGCCCAGGAGCTTGCAGTGCAACGGGTAGATCGTGATCGCAAGGATCAACGACCAGAGCATCAGGTCGAGGAACGGGTGGAAAATCTGGAAGCAGAAAATCACCAGAACGGCGATCAGCCCTGCGCGAATCAGTACATCGAGTAGGTCACGGGACAGCGCCTTCTCGGAAGTGGTCGTGGGCAACATCGATTATCTCCTTGCAGGTCGCCGCAAAGGTATGAGGTCGGTAAGCCCAGCATAGTCGCTCAACAGGCTGTGGAGGGTAGTCCACGCTTTGGGCCGCTTGCGCCCCCTCTACGAGGGTCCGCTTCTGGCCGATTCTGTTGAAAAAGTCGCTTTGTCCGAACGGACCCAGGAGTGACTGATGAAAACCCCTTTTCTGTGCGCCGCTACGTGAAATCTGACCCCACAAACCTCTGCCGAATTTTGAGATTTAAATCTCAGGCGCCAACTTTTACGTCGTGGTAACCAAGGCCGACTTTTTCAACAGAATCGGGTCGGCAGTTGCCGGTCACGACAGGCCTGAACCGGCCAGAAGCAGCCCTCGGAAATAGCGTTAGCACCCCAAGGGGGTTTCAAGTTGAGCGTTTTTGAATCAGTAGGAGCTTTAAAGCTGCCGGTTCAGCACCTCGTCGCTTGAAACTTCTTCCGATAGGCCGCCGGCAGCAGGCCAACCCGCTTGAGGAACAGGCGGCGAAAAGAGTTGCTGTCCTCGTAGCCGACCTTGTAGGTAATGCTGTCCAGGCTCATCTGCGTTGTTTCCAGCAGTTGCTTGGCTTGTTCCAGCCTTAAGGTCTGGAGGTAGGCGATCGGCGTGTAGCCGGTGGCTTCCTTGAAGCGCCGCTTAAAGTTGCGCACGCCGAAACCGAATCGCTGAGCCAGCTCATCAATCAGCATCGGCTCTACAAAATGCTCATCCAGCCAATTTTGTACCTGCAGAACTCCCAGGTCGCCATGGCTCTTGGGCATGGACCAGAGCACGTAACAGGACTGCTCGTTGCGCACGTTGTCGATCAACAAGTATCGGCTGCACTGCTGGGCAAGGCTCAGGGAAGCAAAGCAACGGATCAGATGGAGCAGCAGGTCCAAGGCGGCACTGGCACCACCGCTGGTGATCAAGCGGTTGTCCTCGCAGAGAATTTGCCGCGCGTCCAGGTGCAGGTGCGGATAACGACGCCGGAAGAACTCGGCGAAGGCCCAGTGGGTGGTAGCGCGGCTGGTCTCCAGCAGGCCGGTTTCGGCGAGCATAAAGGCGGCCGAACATATGGCCGCAACTGTGGCGCCCTGGGTGTGCTGTCGTCGAAGCCATTTGCCATAGTGCTCAAAGGTCGGCAGCACGTCCTTGAGCGTGAAGAGAAACCCAGGAATCACCACCAGTTCGGTCCACTCTATCTCGTCCAAGGCACAGTCGACCTGAATCCGCTGGCCGCCCATGGCGGTGACTTCGCGTCCCTGCAGAGAGGCCGTCACCAACTCGAATACAGGCGTTTGTCCGCCAGAAAAATGGTTGGCCACGTTGAACATCTCCATGGCGATGGACGCGCTTGCGGCAGAACACTGGTCAGCGAGCAGTAAGGTGACGTGCATTGTACGGCCTTGCAGTTTTCGCATAGAAAAAGTCATTTCTGAATCTACCTCAGTAGACAGGCCTGTCGCTAGACTGCGCCGCTCATTCACCAACTCGTTAGTAAGCCCATGAATCTCTGGTTTCGATTGTTACTGATGCTAATGCGCCGCCCCTGGCGCAAGCCCGTGCACGGCCTGGATACGACAGTGATCCGCATGCGTGTCTGGCCGCTGGATCTCGATTTCAACCGGCATGTCACCAATGGCCGCTACTTCACCCTGGCCGATGTCGGGCGCATGGACTTCGTGCTGCGCAGCGGCGCTTTCCGGGTTGCGCTGCGCCATAAGGCGCTGCCCATCGTTGGCGACACCTGGGGCAAGTTCCGCCGCGAACTGCGCCTGTTCGAGCGCTTCGAGATTCACAGTCGAATGCTGGGCTGGGACGAAAAATGGAGTTTCATGGAGCACCGCTTCGTGAAAGAGGGACGGGTCATCGGCGTAGTGCTCATGCGGGGCCTTTTTCGTTCGCCAAAGGGCACAGTGGCGCCGAGTGAGTTCGTACGTGAGCTAGGGCTGAGCGAGAAGTCTCCCACCCAGCCGCAATGGCTGCACGACTGGTCCGCCAGCTGCGACAGCATGAGCCTGTGCCTGCGTGATGAGGAAACAGCGCCTAGCGCCAGCCAGTGAAGCGCGAGGTCTGCCTTAGGCGAACTGACCGGAATTATCCTCAAGGGAAAAGGAGCTGCTGGCACTCTTTCTGAAAGTTGCCAAGTCACCTGCCCAATTGAGTACTCCGAGGAGTCCTGTCGAGGTCTCCTTTTGGCCGGTTCCGACCTTTCGTGACCGGCAACAGTTGACCGATTCTGTTGAAAAAGTAGCTGCCTCCCCACGCTGTTGGCAAAATCGTTTTGTCAGCGAGCGTGGGGGCGAACAGCATGATGGGACAGTTACCGGGAGGACAGCAGCGCCTGTTCTACTCGTTCAATTTGGAAGATCACGTCCCGGCCCAACACCTCCTGCGCAGCATCGACCAGTGCCTGGATCTCAGTGACCTGCGCGCTCACCTGGCGGATTTCTATAGCCCCATCGGGCGTCCCTCGATTGACCCGGAATTGATGGTGCGCATGCTGGTCGTCGGCTACTGCTATGGCATCCGTTCCGAGCGGCGATTGTGCGAAGAGGTGCACCTGAACCTGGCCTATCGCTGGTTCTGCCGGCTGGGCCTGGAAGACGAAGTACCCAATCACTCGACCTTCTCGAAGAATCGCCATGGCCGTTTCCGTGACAGCGATCTGTTCCGCTGGTTGTTCAATGAGGTGCTGCGGCGCTGCATGGCAGCCGGCCTAGTCAAGGGTGAAGGTTTCGCCGTCGACGCCAGCATCATTAAGGCGGATGCCAGCCGGCAACGTGGGGTGGCGGGTGATGAAGTCGATTGGAGCGATCCAAAGCTCAGCAGCCGCGCCGTACGCGAGTACCTCGAAGCCCTTGATGAAGAGGCGCTGGCTGACGCTCTTCCCAAGAAAATTTCGCTCACCGATCCTCTGTCCCGTTGGACTGCTGCTCCAGGTGGCCCGGCCTACTTTGCCTACGCCACGAACTACCTGATCGACACCGAGCACGGCGTGATCCTGGATGTGGAAGCGACCCCGGCGCATCGCACTGCCGAAGTCGACTCGACCAAAACGATGGTGGAGCGCGTCGAAGCGCAGTTCGACCTTACGCCAGAACGCCTCATCGGGGACACCGACTACGGCACTGCCCCGATGCTGGCCTGGATGGTCGAAGAGAAGGATATCGAGCCGCATGTGCCGGTGTGGGACAAGACCGAACGCAAGGACGACAGCCTCTCCAGTAACGACTTCCACTGGAATCCGGAGGTCAATGAATACCGCTGCCCGGCCGGCAAACCGCTACGCAGTGAATGGCGCGCCTTCACCCAGCAAAGGTCACGGGTGACCAAGGCCAACACCATTATCTACCGCTCCAGCCAAACTGACTGCGCTACCTGCTCGTTGAAAGCGAAGTGCTGCCCCAACACGCCGAATCGGAAGATCGTTCGTAGCATCCATGAGGCCGCCCGCGACGTGGCTCGGCGCATCGCCAAGACACCGGAATACCTCATCTCTCGTTGCGAACGGAAGAAGGTGGAGATGCTTTTCGCCCACCTCAAACGGATCATGAAACTCGACCGTTTACGACTGCGTGGTCTGACAGGTGCCACTGACGAATTCACTTTGGCGGCGACGGTGCAGAACCTGCGCCGCATGGCCAAGCTTTTGCCTCAAGGGCCACCGCTGACGGGATAGGTACGCCTGCTGCGAGCAGAAACCCTCGAATTAACCCTTAAACCTGAGCAAGGACGCTCAGCGAAACGTCGAAAGGCAACCTGATGTGGCTTGCAGCCACTTCGACAGCAGGCACACCTGATCGGCAGGCTGCCGCTGCAGCTACTTTTTCAACAGAATCGGCCAATAGCTGACCGCCAAGAGATCCGCAGTCCAAGGGCTGCGCGCCACTGCGCCCTCCTCTTGGGGCGTCGCCAGAGATTTCCGTGTTCGCTGATTCGCGCTCGCTACTCAGTATTTGATATCCCGGGCTTTCTCCCGCCCCTGCTGTTTGGTCTGCCGCTTATCCTGCCGGCATTTGGGGTTGCTTTGCTGGTCGGCGGCGCGGCAATCCTGCTTTATCTGGCGTGAATCCTGACGCGTTTCCTGCCGGACATCCCGCCCGACACGACGTTGTTGGGCTTGCTCTGTAGCCCAGGATAATCCTGCAAAGGCCACCAGGAATATCGCAGCTACCAAAGCAGGAAGCCGAGGATTTGGCATGACATAACCTCCTATAGCTAAGGTACCGAGAGTCTTCAGTACAGCTGATTTTCCCTGCTCTTGCCGCGGGCTGCGAAGCAGAACGCCTAAGCGAGCGTACGCCTCCCTCGCTTACTTTTTATTCGCAGGCTCCACGGAAATCGCCATGGCTTCGGTGTAGACCACTTGAATCTCATCGCCTTTCTTGATCAGTTTCAGTCGCTCGGGATCGTCCACCAGTGGGTCTACCTGGTCCCCCTTCGGCCCTTTACCGTGACCACCATGCATCTGTGCGCTTTTTCCCAGAGCAACTGATCGGCATTGCGTCTGTTGATGGGCTTCTTCATGGGCTCGGCCTCAGCGACTGTCCTCGTCCTCCAGCGCGACGAAGCGGTCCAGATCCACCAGGTCCAGCTTGATGCGCCCAACAAAGGCCGAGAACGCGAAGGACGCCGCCAGCCTGCGCAGATCCTGGGCCCAGGGCGGCACATAGCGCGGCGGTACGAGCCAGCCGGATTCGAACAAAGGGCCTAGGCGAACCACGTCGGCGGCGCTCAGGCGCCCGGCGAACAGGTGGCTGACCAGGTCGGGGCGGTTGTCGCGCATGGCGACGCGCAGCAGGGTGTGTACGCCGATCAGGCCGGTGAGGTAGCAGGCGTCCTTGGTAAAGGCGCTGCCGCCATGGACGTCGCCGCCGCGAAACACCCGCTGGGTGGAGCGGAAGGCTTCCTCCTCGGCCTGGCCGGCGTCGAGAAAGCTGCGGAACACCTCGATGAAATCGGCGCCGTCCAGGGCCTGCTGCACGGCAATGACGCGTAGGGTGATGCGGCGCAGGCGCTGAATGTCGATGCTACCGGTCAGCAGCTCGGCCAACATGGCGATGCCCTCCTGAGTCGGCGTCGTGCGTGGCGCGCCCAGGCCGAGACAGCTGAGGTTGGCCTGGGCCATGCCGTTCTGCGCTGTGGCGACGTGGACGAAGGCCTCGTGGTGCAGTAGCTGGCCTTTGTCCAGCTCGGAAAAGAGGGCGCTGGCGCGCAGGCGGATGCGGGTCGCGCCGGCGATGGCCTTGGATGCGAGCTCGGGGTCGACCACGACCCTGACCTTCTCCGGGCCAAAGAAGCGGTCCAGTTCCGGCTGCATCCAGTCGGCGAAGTCCTGGGCCGGAATATCGGCGACGGTAGGCGGGATGTGTTGGCTGTCGAGCAGGGCGTCGGTGGTCTCCAGGAAGAAACGTGCGGCATCCAGCGCCGTCAATTGCTGGCGCTGGTAGAAGAAGTCCGGGCGCCGGTACAGGTGCGCGGAGTGTTCGCTGAAGGCGGGCGTGCCGATGGCGCCCAGCATGCGTCCGGCGGTGGCATAGCTGCGTGCGGTCGCGGCGAGAAACTGCCCGGCCGGATGGCCGGTGTCGCATTCGCTGGCCAGACGCTCCAGGCTCTCGATCTCGGCCCGGTGGTCACGCGGCGCCAGCCTTACCTTGGGCAGGGCCGGGCGGCCAGCGCGCCAATCGCTGAGGAAGCGCTCTTCCACCCCGTCCGGCCAGGCCAGGGCATCGAGCACGCGGATCTTGCGTGCTAGCTTGGGCAGGGCGGCGTCGACTTCGGCGAGCGTGGCAGTCATGACTTGGTATCCGCAGTGATCCTTAAAAGCCTAGCAGCCCCGCATCTAGAAAAAGGGGACAGATTTATTTATCGGCGGCCGTCCGCAAAGGCTCGCTTTTAGCCGGTCGGTAGGCACATAGCGGCGGTCATTCCGTTTGCAAGTGCGTGGTCAGATCGAATGCAAACGACTGGTCAGCGGCTATGCAAACTGGCGGTCAATCGAGGCGCAATTTCGCACCTGTTGAGTCAGGATGCCGAAAGCGATGACCAGCGCCAGGATCGACTTTCTCATTACTGTACTTCCAAGATGCGTCTCTTACTGGTGTGTCCTGACCGCATGCCTTTCCCCTGCCGGCAATCCGCTGCCGTGCGGCAACCCCAGCGAAAGTAGAGTGGCGGCCCCTTGAGAGAGGCTCGCGATACTCAAGTTGCTTCTTTATCGCTATATTTTGTTAAATATAGCGATACGCAAATGCCATGATCGCTGGGTCTTATCTGCTGCGAATAAGGCTCGCAACACTCCGCCAGGCAGCCCCAGGGAGCGGGCCATGCCCCACAGACTTGATGCCTAGCGCACGGGCGCGCTGCTGGAGCAAGCCGGGAATCGCTCCTGCGCCACCCATGCAATGCCATGGAGCTTGATAAGCGAAGTCAGATCATGAGCAATGACTAAGCCGCTCTAGAACCTGCCCAGAATGATATGCGAAGCCTTGATAAGCGCTGCGACCGGCTTGCCGATGCTGTACTCAAGGTCGCCTGCCTGCTCATTGCTCAGTACCGCAGCAATGTGCGCCCCGCCTGGCAGTTCAATCTCTACCTCGGTTTCAGCAGCCCCTCGGGTTACTTGCCTGACTTTGCCATGCAGTAAGTTGTCCGTTGGCTCGCTGGAGGTGAAGTCAGCGTCAACCAGCTGAACCCAAGAAGCCTTTATCAGCGCATAAAGGGCATCCCCTTCCTTGAGCCCTAAGCGTTCGGTGCTGTCGCGGGTGATCGAGGCGAGCAAGCGATCATTGCTGTCCAGATGGAACTCAACTCGATCATTGACCTCGCCGTGCTGGATCGCGCTGACTTTGCCGAACAACTGGTTGCGCGCACTGGTCTTCATGCGCAGCCGCTCCATGATCTCGAGAAAGGATGAGATACCTGCATCCTCACCCAGGCGCTCGAGAAAAAGCCGGTGCTCTCGCTCATAACGGTGGAAGGCTTCGATCAAGGTATGTCCAGCGGGAGTCAATCGGGTCCCGCCACCGCCTTTGCCGCCGGCACTGCGCTCGACCAGCGGGCTGCCAGCGGCGGCATTCATGGCATCGACTGAATCCCAGGCAAATTTGTAGCTCACGCCCACGGCTTTCGCGGCCTGGGTGATTGAGCCTGTGCTGTCGATCCGCGACAGCAATGCGATACGTCCTTCCCCGGCAAGGTCCTTGCCGTTGTGCGTAATCCAAAAACGCCCTTCCAGCTTCATCGTATGTCTGCGAGTGGTGGTTCCGCTGGCATCTTACCACTGGGCTCCGTACTTACTTCGCGATGCTTGATCGCCTCACCTCCGATCTACCGCCGCGCACTTTATTCGCAGAACCCGCTACATGCTCTTGCGCATGGCCAGCCAACACGCAGGCACAAAAAACCGGGCCCATGGGCCCGGCGGGAAACTCGGCTCAAGAAAACTTAAAGTAGCGGCAAGGTGTAGCTGACGATCAAGCGGTTTTCGTCCTGGTCGTTCTGGGTGGCGACACTGCTGCGCAGCGCAGCATTGCGCCAGGAGAAGCCCACGCCTTTGAAAGCCCCGCCCTGCACGGCGTAATCCAGGCGGAAGTCGCGCTCCCACTCGGACTGGTCGCCGGTCTTCGAGTCGATGTTGTCGCCCTTGAGGTAGGTGATGATGGCTTTCAGGCCCGGAGCACCGGCCTTGCTGAAGTCATAGCCGTACTCGGTCAGCCAGGTTCGCTCGCCCGCGCGGGCGAACTTGCCGATCTGCCGGTCGGTAATCAGGTACGCCGTGGCGCCGTCGCCCTGGTCGAGGTAGGGGAAGTTGCTGTCGCCGGAGACTTGCTGGTAGCCGGCGCTGAGCGCGTGGCTGCCCAGGCTGTAGGTGAACAAGCCGCTCCAGGTGTTGTTGTCGACTTCGCCGCTGTGGCTGTCGCCGGTCTTCCAGAAACCACTGCTTTTGTAGCCCTCGGCCCGGCCGGCCTGGCTGCTGTTCTTGCCATCGGCGCTGCTGTTGAAGTAGCGCAGGTCGGACTTCAGGCTGCCCACCGGCAGGGCCAGGATGTGGGTCAGGCCGAGGAAATGCTGCCGGTAGAAGTCGTCCAGGTTGCCGTAGTAGTACTGCGCCAGCAGGTCCTTGCTGAGTGTGTAGTCGGCCCCGGCGTAGTAGAAGGCGTTGCTGAATTGACCGGTTCTGGCGTTGTTCGCGCCGCCGATCGAGAGGCTGTCGCTGTTGCTCGAGCTACGGCCTTTGGCATGCTCCAGCTGGCCGCCGATCAGGGTCAGGTTGTCGATCTCGTTGGAGGTGACCTGGCTGCCTTCGAAGGTCTGCGGCAACAGGCGGCCATCATTGAAGGTCACCACCGGCAGCTTTGGCTGCAGTGTGCCGAGACGCGCTTCGGTCTTGGAGATTTTCACTTTGCCGGTCAGGCCGAGGTGGCTGAAGTTGTCCACCGCCTCGCCATTACTCTGGGTCGGGAACACCGTGCCGCTGTAAGCGCTGCTGGTCGGGTTGTAATGCGTGCCCTTGCCGGAATCCAGCTTGACCCCGAGCAAGCCCAGGGCATCGACACCGACGCCGACGGTGCCTTGGGTGTAGCCCGAGTTGTAGGTGAAGATGAAACCCTGGCCCCACTCTTCCTGCTTGTTCGGCGTGGTCGCGGGCTTGTTGTCGCGGGCGACGTTGCGGTTGTCGGTGTTGATGTAGAAGTTGCGCAGGCCGAGGCTGGCCTTGCTGTCTTCGATAAAACCGGCCGCGCTGGCCTGTTGGGCCAGGATGCCGAACGCGATGGCCAGTGCCAGGGGGGACTTTCTCATTGTTGTCGCTCCTAAATGCGTTTCTTATTGGTGTGTCCTGGCGGCAAGCCTTACCTCTGCACGCAACCCGCTGTCGTGCAACAACCCAAGCAAGAGCATGGTGGCGACCCCATAAAGGGGGCGCACGATACCGAGGTTGTTCTCAGATCGCTATATTTTGTTCAATACAGCGATACGCAAACACCATGATCGCGGGGCCTTAACCGCTACAAATCAGGAATGGTTACGAGCGCTTCGAACACCCAGAAGGTGCCAACAAGCACAGGACGGCGTGCATAACGCCAAAACTTGACTTTAAAGTCAATTATTTTCAAGATGCGCAAATTCGACGGCAATGCGATTGATCGTTGTCGGAGAGCTGCAAGGTCTGGCCAGGAGATGGAGAGCCGACGGGACTGAGAAAAGGAATGGCCAGGAGCGAGTCCCGGCCATTTCAGGATCAGACAGGAACGCCAAGAATTACGTGAGATGCCTTGATTACTGCGGTCGCGCTGACGCCGGCGACTAAGCCAAGCTCGGTAATCGCATCACAAGTCACCATAGCGGTGACCTTGGTGCCGCCAGTCAGTGCAATCACGACCTCTGAGTTCACGGCACCTGCTGTTACCGATGCCACCGTACCTTTCAGGCAATTACGGGCAGAAAGACGGATGTCACTGCTGTCGGTCATCACCATCACCCAGGGTGCTTTGACCAAGGCAACGGCCTCTTTGCCCACCGCTAGGCCGAGGCTCTTAACGCTCTCCATAGTGACGATGGCAACCAAGCTGTCACCGCCTGGCAGGGTGAGAACGACTTCAGCGTTTACGGCGCCTCCAACCAGGTTGCTGACAGTTCCTTTGAACACATTGCGTGCGCTTACTTTCATGGGATTTATCCCTCCGTGCTTTCGAGGTGACACATGGCGCTATATAGTCATCTACATAGCGATACCGAAACAGTCCAACTTTGGTTGGACTGTAGGGCTGAGAGCTATAGCAATACCACCACAACGCCCCTGCCCCATAAGGGCAATTCGGGATCACTGAATAGGCCGTTTCCTCAATGACGACTCCTCGATTTCTCGCTCGCATGTCGCTGGAAACTGCAATCGGTGTGGAGCTTTCAGGAACTCGTATTCGCCTCCTTGAGGAAATAGGCCTAAAGGGCTCGATCAACCGAGCGGCCAAGGCGGTGCCCATTTCCTACAAGGCCGCGTGGGAGGCCATCGACACCATAAATAACCTTTCTCAAGAACCACTGGTGACCCGCAAGACGGGCGGCCCTCAAGGCGGCGGCACCCAACTGACTGAGTATGGTCGACGGGTCATCGCTATGTATCGTGCTCTGGAAGGCGAATACCAAACGACATTAGACCGTGTCTCCAGCCAGCTAAATCAGGCTGGTACAGACGACATCCAGGCTTTCCAGCAGTTAATGCGGCGCATGCGGGTGAAGAGCAGCGCACGTAACCAGTTTTCTGGACGCATTAGCGCGCTTGTCAGCGGGACAGTGGAGTCTGAAGTACGTCTACGCATAGACCCACAAACCGAGATTGTCACGGTGGTTACCCAGGCGAGCGTCGAAAATCTTGGTCTCGCCGTTGGGGTTGAGGTACTTGCTTTGGTCAAGGCTTCGTCCGTGATGCTGACTGTCGATGCAGGGGTGAGTCTCACTGCGCGAAATCAGCTGTGGGGCGAAATCACGATGATTCAGAGCGGCCCGGTGAACAACGAGGTGACCCTCACCCTGCCATCCGGGCGCAGCGTCACCGCAGTTGTCACCCAGGCCAGTTGCGAGGTGCTTGGCCTTATGCCTGGCATGCGGGCTTGCGCCTTCTTTAAAGCGTCAAGCGTGATTCTGGCTAGCGATGCCTGAAGCACGTCCGGTGTTCTCAACGATCCACAAAAACAAGGAGCAGTCCATGATTCATCGTATGTCTCGCCTAGTTGTCGCCCTGTCCGCCAGCATTGCGCTCAGCAGCGCGTTGGCCGAAGAGGTGCAAGTGGCCGTTGCCGCCAACTTCACCGCGCCCATGCAAGCGATCGCCAGCGACTTCGAGAAGGATACCGGCCACAAGCTGGTTGCCGCCTTCGGCGCTACGGGTCAGTTCTATGCCCAGATCAAGAATGGTGCGCCATTCGAAGTATTCCTCGCGGCGGATGACAGCACGCCAGCCAAGTTGGAAAGCGAAGGCGATAGCGTCGCCGGCTCGCGCTTCACCTACGCCATCGGCGCCCTCGCCCTGTGGTCGGCACAGGACGGTTATGTCGACGCCAAGGGTGAAGTGTTGAAGAAAAACCAGTTCAAGCACCTGGCCATCGCCAACCCGAAAGCCGCACCCTATGGCTTGGCGGCAACCCAGGTCTTGGCAAAGCTTGACCTGAGCAAAGCGGTGGCAGCGAAAATCGTCGAAGGGCAGAACATCACCCAAACCCTTCAGTTCGTCGACAGTGGCAATGCTGAACTGGGTTTCGTCGCGCTGTCGCAGGTCTACAAAGATGGCAAGATCACCAGCGGTTCGGCCTGGATAGTACCCGCGCAACTGCATGATCCAATCAAGCAAGACGCGCTGATCCTCAACAAGGGCAGAGACAACCCTGCCGCCAAGGCTCTGGTTGAATATCTCCGAGGCCCGAAAGCCGCCGCTGTGATCAAATCCTACGGTTACCAACTGTAAGACCGGGAGAACGTAATGCCACTTACCAGCGCCGATTTCGCTGCGATCTGGTTGACCTTGCAGTTGGCATCGCTGACCACGGCCTTGCTGCTGGTCATCGGCACACCCATTGCCTGGTGGCTGGCACGCACCCCTTCAAGGATGAAGGGACCCGTGGGCGCTGTAGTCGCATTACCTTTGGTGCTGCCTCCCACCGTGATCGGCTTTTATCTGCTGGTCACGATGGGCCCGCATGGTTTTATCGGGGAGTTCACCCAGAGCCTGGGGTTGGGCACCTTGCCGTTTAGCTTCGCCGGCTTGGTGGTGGGCTCGGTTTTTTACTCGATGCCCTTCGTCGTACAACCCATTCAAAATGCTTTCGAGGCCATTGGCGAACGCCCCCTGGAGGTAGCGGCCACGCTGCGTGCCAGCCCCTGGGACACGTTCTTTTCAGTGGCTTTGCCGTTGGCCAGGCCTGGGTTCATCACGGCATCGATTCTGGGCTTCGCACATACCATCGGCGAATTCGGCGTGGTGTTGATGATCGGCGGAAATATCCCTGAAAAAACCCGAGTCGTCTCGGTGCAAATCTTCGATCATGTCGAAGCGATGGAGTACGCCCAGGCGCACTGGCTAGCGGGCGGCATGGTGCTGTTCTCGTTTTTGGTGTTGCTGGTGCTGCACGCCAAGGGGCGAATGAGACCAGCTGGGCACGCAAGTGCGTAGCACTGACTTACCAAGGGATTTCCAGGCATGAACAGTACCGCCATAACGGCCCCATTAATCCTCGGCGAGTCGTCAGAAAGTCAGATTCACGCTCGCTTTCGCGTGCCGTATCCGGGCTTTACACTCGAGGTCGATTTGCAGCTACCTGGTCGCGGCGTTACCGCGCTGTTCGGTTATTCGGGTTCCGGCAAGACCACTTGCCTGCGCTGCGTGGCCGGATTGGAGCGGGCGGCGGAAGGCTATCTACGGGTCAATGGCGAGCTGTGGCAAGACAGCAGCAAGCGCCATTTCCTGCCACCCCACAAACGCGCAGTCGGTTACGTATTTCAAGAAGCCAGCTTGTTCGAACACCTTTCCGTGCTGCGCAATCTGGAATATGGCCTCAAGCGCATCGCCCCGAGCGAGCGCCGGGTGGCGCTGGAGCATGCAGTGGAGCTGTTGGGTATCGAGCACTTGCTCGAGCGCATGCCCACCCGTCTTTCCGGTGGCGAACGTCAACGTGTCGGCATCGCCCGCGCCCTGCTCACCAGCCCAAAACTGCTACTGATGGATGAGCCACTGGCTGCGCTCGACCTCAAACGCAAAGGCGAGATACTGCCCTACCTGGAGCGCCTGCATGACGAACTGGATATCCCGATCCTGTATGTCAGCCATTCGCCAGATGAGGTCGCCCGCCTGGCTGATCACCTGGTGTTGATGGATGAGGGAAAGGCGCTGGCCAGCGGCCCGATTGGGGAAATCCTCGCTCGTCTGGATCTGCCTATGGCGCTCGGCGAGGATGCGGGCGTGGTGGTTGAGGGTGTTGTAACCGGCTACGACTCGGCTTATCAGTTGCTGAGCCTGGGGTTCCCGAACAGTGCCTTGAGCGTTCAGGTCGCCCACTCGCCCGTCCTCTCAGGCAAACGCATGCGCTTCAAGATCCAGGCTCGCGATGTGAGCTTGAACCTTGAGCGGCCATTGCACAGCAGCATTCTCAATCTGCTGCCGGTTACCGTGAGCGCCGAGGTGCCCGCGGATAACCCAGCCCATGTGTTGGTGCGCCTGGAAATGGCCGGTACGCCACTATTGGCCCGTATCACCCGCTATTCCCGTGACCAGCTTGGCCTGCACAGCGGCCAGCGATTGTGGGCACAGATCAAGTCGGTAGCCCTGCTGGCATAGCTTCGCGTTGCGTTCTATGTTCCGCCTCCGCTGACAACTACCTATCAGCCATACCGAGCAGCTTCGCCTTAGGCGATGTGGGCGCCCGCTGAGCTTTTGCTTGCCGTCGGGACCCTCGTTTGCTTGGATGGCTGCTGGATGGCTGCGCGGGTTGAGTGGGGCGACGCTCAAAATCAGCTGATAGGCCCCTCGGTATCATTGGCCCACACGGCTGCATTACACCCGCGATGCCAACACGCGAGCTTTCTTCAACCAGCTTTCGAGTTGACTCGCTCCGGCACCTCGCACGGGGCCTAGCGTTAATGTCTTGATCGGCTGGATACCGCAAAACCCGAGCGTCGTTTTTTCCATCTGATGCAGACCGGGCGCCCGGTACGCCCAGCGAAAGTACCAGGGAGGTGTATCCATGGTGACCAGCATATGGGCCGATCGGCCTTTAAGCAGCCGATCAGGAAACGGGCTGGATGATTGGTACTTAAACGCGAACCCAGGCAGAAATACACGGTCCAGAAAGCCTTTGAGCAATGCCGGAAAGCCACCCCACCATATGGGATACACAAAACACAGGTGCTGGGCCCAGGTAATAGACTCCTGCGCGATTAGCAGGTCAGGCTCCAGCGACTGAATCGTGTTGTAACCATCATGCAGAATTGGGTCGAAATGCAGTTGATGCAACCGCAACGTCTTGACCTCATGCCCGACCTGCTGCGCGGCTTGCGCGTAAGCGTCAACCAGCATTGCGCAGTAGCTTTTGCCTGACGGATGCCCCAAGACCACTAAAACCCGCTTACTGCTCATGCCCCACCTGCTATTCAAAACCAGAGGCGGCGGAGTGTGAGCCTTGTCCCTAGGGGCAGAGTCAAGCACTTATCAAGACCAGAGAATGGTCATAAGCCGCAGTTGGTTCGCACAACCCATTCGCTGGCGTGGGGTTGCCAGCCAGGCACGTCTGGATTTCCCGCTCGATGTGGTCCAGGCGCATATCCAGTTGTTTCAATCGCCGGAGTTCCTGGCGCAGAGCCGTGCGCTTGAGCACTAACTGCCGGTGTAACTGCATCCAGTCTGGTTCGCCGTCGTGTGTTTTCAGTACTGGCGCTAATTCAACCAACCTGAAGCCGATGGCTTGAGCCTGCCGAATCAGCTGTACCTGTTGCACATTCTTCTCCGAATAGACCCTATACGAGCCTTGTCGTGGAATGCTCCCCAGCAAGCCTTGAGCCTCATAAAGACGTATCGCTTTGGCGCTTGCCCCGGTTTGCTTGGTTAGCTCTCCGATGTACATGTTTCGTTCTCCTTTCGTCCGTGCAAGCTGAACATGAGTCCAGGAGGGCATTCAAGCCTGCTTGAACGTCCGACCCAGGGCTCTCGCGTGCGATGCCATCCTGAGCCAAACTACCACCTGCGGACGCAAGGGTCAGTGACGCTGGCGGGGCCGAGATTCACTGCGATCTCGATGACGAATCGCCAACGGCCCAGACCGAAGGCTTGAGTAGCCATCCACGGGCTACCAAATGAATGAGAGAGAGTCATGAGCAGCGAATTGCAGGTTATAGACATTCAGTTGGGCGACGGCAAAGAGGTGGTCAAAGGCGCATTGATCACCACCCACTACAACGGTTTTCTCGAAGACGGCACCACGTTCGATTCCTCCTATGATCGTGGCAAGCCTTTCCAGTGCGTCATTGGAACCGGACGTGTGATCAAAGGCTGGGATCAGGGACTGATGGGCATGAAAGTTGGCGGCAGGCGCAAACTCTTCGTGCCGGCCCATCTCGGCTATGGCGAACGGGAGTTCGGCGCCTACATCAAACCGAACGCAAACCTGATCTTCGAAGTCGAGCTGTTGGAAGTGCTGACGCGGGACGATTGATAGCAAAAAACTGGACTGATTTATTATCCGGTAAAGAAGTCCGACACCGAGATGCTGGAACACTGCTTCGCCAAGGACGCCAGCGTGCGCGACGAAGGCCATGCCTACCAGGGGATCGATGCCATCAACGCGTGGAAGCACGCCACGCAGGCCAAGTATCAAGACAGTATCGAACCCTTGAGCAGCTCGCAGGCAGGACAGACCGTGACCCTGCCCGCTAGCGGCTCAGGCCTGCATCGCCCAGCCGGCGACGCTCATCGCCGCCTGACGCAGCGCCTCTGAACGGGTCGGATGAGGGTGGCAGATCAACGCGATATCCTCGGCGGAGGCGGCAAACTCCATCGCCACGCAGTACTCGGCGATCATTTCGCTGACGCTGGGGCCGATCATATGCACACCGAGGATTTCGTCGGTGCGCTCGTCGGCCAGCACCTTCACGAAGCCTTCCGTTTCATGGTTGATCTTGGCGCGGCTGTTGCCGGCGAAGGGGAACTTGCCGACCTTGTAGGCGCGCCCTTCGGCCTTGAGCTGTTCCTCGGTTCTGCCGACGCTGGCCACTTCCGGCCGAGTGTAGATGACATTGGGGATCACCTCGTAGTTGACCTCTCCCGCCTTGCCAACGATCTGCTCGATGCAGGCAATGGCCTCGTCCTCGGCCTTGTGGGCCAGCATCAGGCCGGAGGTCACATCGCCGATCACCCAGACGCCTGGCGCCCCGGCCCGGTGCTTTTCATTCAGCAGCATGCCGCGCGGGTCGGCGGTGATGCCGACCGTCTCCAAGCCCAAGCCCTTGGTGTAGGGCCGCCGACCGATGGCCACCAGTACGTAGTCGGCCTCCAGCGTTTGTGCCTCGCCACCTGCCGCCGGTTCCAGGCTGAGGGTTACGCCTGTGGCCGAGACCTGCGCACCGGTGACCTTGGCGCCGAGCTTGAAACTCATGCCCTGCTTGCTCAGCGAACGCTGCAAGGTTTTCGCGGTTTCGGCGTCGATGCCCGGGCAGATGCGGTCAAGGTACTCGACCACCGTGACTTCGCTGCCCAACCGCCGCCACACCGAACCCAGCTCCAGGCCAATGACGCCGGCACCGATCACCACCAGGTGCTTGGGCACCTCGGGCAGGGCCAGTGCGCCGGTCGAATCCAGAATGCGCTGGTTGTCGATCTCGACGCCGGGCAGCGGCGTGGGCTCCGAGCCGGTGGCAATGACGATGTCCTTTGCGCTCAATACCTGCTGCGAGCCATCCGCCGCCGTCACTACTACGCGCCCCGGCCCATCGATACGGCCCCAGCCCTTGATCCATTCGGCCTTGTTTTTGCGGAACAGGAACTCGATGCCCTTGGTCAGGGCCTGAACGCTGTCATCCTTCTGCTTCATCATCTGGCCGAGGTTGAGGGTCGGCTTGACCTCGATACCCAGGCTTGCGAACTCTGGCCCCACGGCCGCCTCATAAAGCTCCGAGGCATGCAGCAGCGCCTTGGAGGGCATGCAACCGACATTCAGGCAGGTGCCGCCCAGCGTATCCCGCCCCTCCACGCACGCCACCTTGAGCCCGAGCTGGCCGGCACGAATGGCCGCGTTATACCCACCGGGGCCGCCGCCGATCACCACAACGTCGTAGCTACTCATTCTTGTGTTCCTTTCCATAAAGTTGCCGAAGGGCTGATGGCAATGCTGCGAGCCGCCCCAGTGCCTGCTGAAAACTCCCTACACGATAGGAGCAAAAGCGTGACATTGCCGCCACGCTGCCGCTGGGCTGTGGCCTCGCTCAATCGGCCTTGTCCGCCAAGGGCACAACCGCCGGCTCGGCGCGTTTGGCGCGCATCAGATAGAAGACAGCGAATGCCGTCACGGCAAAGACGCAGTGGGTGGCGAGCATCGGCAATGCCGTGCCGTCCTGCAGCCGGCTCAGCACCAGGCCCGCCACTGTCGCCCCGGCCATCTGGGCAAACCCCATAAAGCCCGCGGCCAGTCCCGCGCGGTGGGCATTGGGCATCACGGCGCCAGCCACCGAAGCCGGCAGCACCATGCCACCCCCGAGGGTCACCAGCACCTGCGGCACGCACAGGCCGATCACGCTGAGACCGCTGAAGTGGTAAATAACCAGGGTCGCGACAGCGCCGGTGGCGACCAGACCGGTACCGAGGGCGACGATTTTTTCCGGCCCCAACACGGCAATCATCCGCCGGGTAAACACCGCACCGACAATCAGCCCGGAGACTATTGCCGCGAAGGTCAAACCGTACTGTGCAGCGCTCAAACCCAGGAGGCCGACGAACACCGCAGACGAACCGGCGATGATGCAGAACATCGCCCCGTAAGTGCAGGCCAACGTCAGGGCAAAGGCCTTGTAGGCGCGACCGGTCAGCAGGTCGGCATAGTTTTTCGCCAGGGTCCGCAGTTGCCCGGCGTGCGGGTCAGGGCTGTGATTACTCTCGCGGTAGCTGAAAACGGCGGCCAGCAGCGCTATGACGCCAAGCAGCAGCGAAATGGCGATCGATACGCGCCACCCACCCCAATAGGTGGCGACGACCCCGCCCAATACCGGCGAGACCACGATGGCGATGAGCATGCCGATCACCGTCAAGGCCAGTGCCGGCCCAGCCTGCTCGCGCCATACGTCACGCACGATCGCGCGGGCCAGCACCAGGGCGGCGCAGGCACCCAACCCCTGCAGCGCGCGGGCGACGACGAACTCGAGCATGCCGCTTGCCAGCATCATCCACAGAGTTGCCAGCACATAAAGGAGAAGCCCGCCGATCAGTACCGGCCGCCGGCCCACCCGATCCGAAAGCGGGCCCAGCACCAGTTGCCCGAGGCCGAAGGCGGCGACGAAAGTGGATAGAGCGATAAGGATGGCGCCAGGGCGAGCCGCGAAACTGTGCTCGATGGCACCGAGGCTGGGAACCAGCACCTGGGTCGATATTTCGCCCAACCCGGAGAGCCCGATGAGGATAAACAGCAGCATTCTGGATGGCGGCACATGAGCGCTCATGGTGGTGTTCCCTTGACGTCGCACGATTATATTATGTGTTTCATGTATTGATAATATTACGGCCGTAATTTATTCTGTCAAGCAGGTTCTGGCCCCAGCGCGATCCCGCCGTCGGACCACCTGCCACCCCTCTACCACCCAACGCCCAGGAGGCGTCGCCACATGAGTGCGCAATCGCGAGAAGAGAAAATCGAAGCCTGGCTGGCTGCCGCCCAAGACATGCGCGGCAGGCTCGCGCCACCCGGTACCCTGACCATGCAGGAAGTCAGTGCGATGAGCCCGCAAGACTTCTTCGCCGGCATCGGTAACGGCGACCTGCCCTCCCCGCCGATCAACGACCTGATGGGGCTGGTGCCACTCGAATGGTCGACGGGCCACTTCATCTTCCAGGGCACGCCGCAAGCCCAGCACTACAACCCGCTGGGCATGGTGCATGGCGGCTATATCGCGACCTTGCTCGACTCGGCCATGGGCTGCGCCATCCATACGATGCTGAGCAAAGGCCAGGGCTACACCACCACCGACCTGCGGATCAGCTACGTACGGGCCTTGACCACCCAGACCGGACCGGTGCGAGCCGAAGGCCGGATCATCCATGTCGGCCGCTCCACGGCGCTGGCCGAAGGACGGCTTTACGACGTGGACGACAAGCTCTACGCCACCGGCTCCACGACCTGCCTGATCCTCGGGATGAAAGCCTAGGCCGCCGCGCTGCCCGGTGACGACACCCGCTCGGCGCCGGATCAAACAACGCCGAGACGGCGTGACCGCCGTGACCCGTTCGTGCTCGAAGGCCTGCCATTCATGCTCACTGCCCCGGGCTTTCTCCGCGCAAGCAGGGAGCCCGTTCAGTTCACCCAGTGCCGCCAGCAGCGGGTCTGCTGCGCCTGATCATCGACCATAGCCGTTCCGACAGTCGTCATCCCACGTTCTCCTCTGCTCAAACCCTGGCAGCGGCCATCTGAATCGGGCAGACAGTCCACGCATTTACATTTCACTTGACATACTATAAGCAACATAAAATTATGATTATCATATTTAGCATTCGGGTGCGCCCTGACAGCTCGGCAAGCCCAGGCAGATCTTGTTCCATCCACTGAGCGCTCCGCGAAGCCAGCTTCGCATCATGAGGACCACCACCATGCAATCGATCGTAATCGCCGGCTTTGCCCGTTCGCCTTTTCACTTCGCGAAAAAGGGCGCCCTGATCAATATCCGCCCGGATGACCTGGCCGCTCAAACGGTGAAGGCGCTGGTCGGCGGGCTGGACATCGACCCCAGCGAGATCGAAGACCTGATCATGGGTTGCGCCTACCCGGAAGCCGAGCAAGGCATGAACATCGCCCGCATCACCAGCTTTCTCGCTGGGCTGCCGGACACCCTGGGGGGTGCCACCGTCAACCGCTTCTGCGGTTCATCGATGACCGGCGTGCACTTCGCCGCCGGACAAATCCTGCTCGGCGCCGGCGAAGCCTTCATTTGCGCGGGCGTGGAATCCATGACCCGCGTGCCCATGGGCGGCTTCAACATCGCGCCCAACCCGACGCTGATGCGCGATTTCCCGCAGGCCTACATGTCGATGGGCCAGACGGCGGAGAACGTCGCCGAGCGCTATGGCATCGGCCGCGAGGAACAGGAGGCTATGGCCATCGACTCCCACGCCAAGGCCGTCAATGCCCGCGCGCGGGGATATTTCCAGCAAGAAATCGTGCCGATCGACACCCCCGAAGGCCTGATCAGCGAAGACGGCTGTATCCGCCCCGGCACCGATGCCGAGGGGCTGGCCAAGCTCAAGCCGGCCTTCGGTGGCAGTGTCACGGCCGGCACCGCTTCACCACTGACCGATGGCGCCGCCGCGGTTTTCGTCTGTACCGAGCAGTTCGCGCGGCGCTGGAAGCTGGAGATCCTGGCCAGGGTCAAAGCGGTGGCCGTGGCCGGTTGCCCACCGGAAATCATGGGCATGGGCCCCGTGCATGCCACCCGCAAACTCCTGCAACGCGCCGGTTTGAACATCGCCGACATCGACCTGATGGAAATCAACGAAGCCTTCTCCAGCCAGTCGATCGCCTGCATCCGTGAGCTGGGCCTGGATATGCGCAAGGTCAACCTGGACGGCGGCGCCCTCGCCCTCGGTCACCCGCTGGGTGCTACCGGCGCGCGCATCACCGGTAAGGCGGCTTCTTTGCTGAAAAGAACCGGCGGCCGTTACGCCGTGGCCACTCAATGCATCGCCGGCGGCCAGGGTGTAGCCACTTTGCTCGAAGCCGTCGACGCCTGAGATCGAGCCCTGGTTCGGGCAGCGATGCCCGGACCACTCCCTTCGTACCTGCTTGCACCCTGAGGTCTTCAGCATGTCATCGACAACTTGGGTTACCACTAAACTCGCACCCATCGCCCTCCTGCTCGTGCTCCAGGGCTGTAAAAGCGAAGCCGACACCAAGGTCGTGACGAGTGCCCCACGCCCGGTGCTGTCGGCCCTGGTGCAACCGGCCTCACGCCAGGAGAACGCCTATACCGGCGTGGTGGCGGCACGCACTGAAAGCAATCTCGGTTTCCGCGTCAGCGGCAAAATCGTCGAGCGCCGTGTCGACCCCGGTGAGCGGGTGGTACGCGGCGACATCCTGCTGATCCTCGATATCGAGGATTTCGAACTGGCCTTGCGCGCCGCCAGCAACCGCGTGCGCGCCGCCCAGGCGCAATTGCGTCAGGCCCGCGATGACCAGGGCCGCTACAGCCGCCTCTCGGCCTCGGGCAGCATCTCGAAACAGACCCTGGATCAGGCCACCACCGCAGTGCGGGTCGCCGAGTCCGATGTGGCGGCCGCGACCTCCGAAGCCCGACAGGTGGAAAATCGTCGCAGTTATTCGACCCTCACCGCCGATGGCGACGGCATCATCACCGACGTCCAGGCCGAGCGCGGCCAAGTGGTCGCCGAAGGCCAGATCGTCGCCAAGCTGGCCCATGACGGCGCCCGCGAAGCCATCATCAACATTCCCGAAACCCAGCGCGAGCTGGCGGCCAATGGCGCCCAGGCCTTCCTGCTCGGCGCCCCCGGACAGGCGGTGCAGGCCAAGCTGCGCGAACTCTCGGCCGCCGCCGATCCGGCGACCCGCACCTATCGCGCCCGCTATATCCTCGAAGGTAATTCCGCGCGCTTCCCGATCGGTTCGACCATCACCGTACGCCTGCTCAACGCCGGCCAGCAAGGCTATACCCGCGTGCCGATCGGCGCCCTGCACGACACCGGCAAGGGACCAGGCGTGTGGCTGATCGACGAAGTCGGAAGTATCGACTTCAAAGCGGTGCAGGTGGCCAAGCTCGGTCAGGAATATGCCGTGCTGCAATCCGGCGTCAGCCCTGGCCAACGAGTCGTGGCCCTCGGCGCCCACCTGCTGCATGCGGGTGACCGGGTGCGGGCGTTGCCCATCCCTGGGGATATTGCACCGGTAAGCGTTACAGCGGCGCGGAGCGAATAGCATGCGCAGCCTGAACCTTTCCGCGATCGCCGTGCGCAACCCGGCGGTAACCCTGTTCCTGATCATCGCCGTGGTGCTGGCCGGGGCCTTCGCCTTCAGCAAACTGGGCCGCGCCGAAGACCCTTCGTTCACGGTCAAGACCATGACAGTGACCGCCGCCTGGCCCGGCGCCACCGCCAGGGAAATGCAGGAGCAGGTCGCCGACCCACTGGAGAAACGCCTGCAGGAGTTGAAGTACTACGACCGCGTCGAGACCATCGCCCAGCCCGGCTTCGTCTCGATGAAGATGAGCTACCACGAGTCCACGCCCCCTGGCGAAATTCAGGACCTGTTCTACCAGGCGCGGAAAAAACTCAGCGACGAAGCCGTGAACCTGCCTCGGGGTACCATCGGGCCGTTCTTCAACGATGAATATTCCGATGTCTACTTCGCCCTCTACGCGCTGGAGGCAGAGCACCTGCCACATCGCCAGCAAGTGTTGATGGCCGAAGACCTGCGCCAGCGTTTTCTGCGCCTGCCCGGGGTGAAGAAGGTGAATATTCTCGGCGAGCAGACGCAGCGGATTTTCGTCGAATTTTCCTATGAGCGGCTGGCCACCCTGGGCATCACCCCGGAACAGATATTCTCGGCCCTGGCTACGCAAAACAATGTGCTGCCCGCCGGTTTCGTCGAAACCGCCGGCGCCCGCGCCTACATCCGTATCGACGGGGCGTTCGATACCCTGGAGCGCATCGAAAACGTGCCGGTGGTGGCCAATGGCAAGGTGCTGCGCATCGCCGATGTCGCCAGCGTCACCCGCAGTTACGAAGACCCGCCGCGCTACCGCATCCGGCACCAGGGCCAGCCGGCCCTGATGCTCGGCCTGATCATGGACGAGCATTGGAACGGGCTCGAACTGGACAAGGTGCTGCAAAGCGAAGAGGCGAAGATTCTCGCCGGCCTGCCGCAGGGTATCGAGTTCGAGAAAGTCTCCGACCAGGCCAGCAACATCCGCTCCGCGGTTGACGAGTTCATGCTCAAGTTCTTCGTCGCGCTGGCCGTGGTGATGCTCATCAGCCTGCTCGCACTGGGCTTTCGCGTCGGCCTGGTGGTCGCCGCCGCGGTGCCGCTGACGCTGTCCATCGTCTTCGTGCTGATGCTGATAACCGGGCGCGAATTCGATCGCATCACCCTCGGCGCCTTGATCCTCTCCCTCGGCCTGCTGGTGGACGACGCCATCATCGCCATCGAGATGATGGTGGTGAAGCTCGAAGAAGGCCTCGACCGCTTCGAGGCCGCGACCTATGCCTGGAGTTCGACCGCGGCGCCGATGCTGACCGGCACCCTGGTGACCATCATCGGCTTTCTACCGGTGGGTTTCGCCCGTTCCGGAGCAGGCGAATACGCCGGCAATATTTTCTGGATCGTCGGCTTCGCGCTGATCACCTCCTGGCTGGTGGCGGTGATTTTCACGCCGTACCTGGGGGTCAAGTTGCTGCCACAGATCAAACCCATGGCGGGCGGCCACGATGCGATTTATTCCAGCAAATACTATGAGCGCCTGCGCGCCTTGGTGCGCGGCTGCATCAAGCACCGTTACCTGGTGATCGGCCTGACGGTAGCCGCCTTTCTCCTCGCGGGGGTCGGCATGGGTGCGGTGAACAAGCAGTTCTTCCCCAACTCGGACCGCTCGGAGGTGATCCTCGAGGTCTACATGCCGCCGGGTACGGCCTTCAAGGCCACCGAAGCGGTGGTTGCCAAGGTCGAACAGGCGCTGTTGCAGGAACCGCAGACGCAAGTCGTCAACGCCTATGTCGGCGGCGGCGCACCGCGCTTCTTCCTCTCGCTCAACCCGGAGCTGCCGGACCCGGCCTTCGCCAAGATCATCGTCCAGACGGCAGACGCCAAGGCCCGCGACAGCCTGAAGCGGCGCATGCGCGAACGCGTTGCCGCCGGCGAGTTTCCCAGCGCGCGGGTGCGCGTCACGCAACTGCTGTTCGGCCCACCGGTGCCCTTCCCGGTGGTGTTCCGGGTCAGCGGCCCGGATCTCGACGGCCTGCGCGATATCGCCGAAAACGTCCGGCAGATCGTCGCCGCGAACCCGCTGACCCGGGATGCTTTCCTCGACTGGGGCGAACGCAACAGCGCCTATCGCCTGGTGCTGGACCAGGATCGCCTGCGCCTGCTCGGTTTCACCCCCAGCGAGGTAAAAACCCAGGTCAACGCCTTGCTCACGGGCAACCCGATCACGCAAGTACGCGAGGGTATCCGCAGCATCCCGGTGCTGGCCCGGGCGCAGAACAACCAGCGGGAAAACCTCGACGGCATCGAGGGCCTGACAATCACCAACAGCGCCGGGCTGTCGATTCCGCTGGAACAGGTCGGGCATTTCGAGGCCACCATGGAAGACCCGATCCTCAAGCGCCGGGACCGCGACAGCACCATCGAGGTCCGCGCCGATATCGTCGACGGCACCCAGCCGCCGGATGTCGAGCTGGCGGTGTTTGCCCAGTTGCAGGGTTTGATTGCGCAATTACCCGACGGCTACCGCATCGACATCGGCGGCCCGGTGGAGGAAAGCGGCAAAGCCAACAAGGCGCTGGCCGCACTCTTCCCGGTCATGCTGTTGCTGACGCTGGTGGTGATCATGTTTCAGGTGCGCTCGTTCGGCGTGATGTTCATGGTCTTCGCCACCGCGCCCCTCGGGCTGATCGGCGCAGTGCCGACCCTGCTGCTGTTCAACCAGCCGTTCGGTTTCAACGCGATCCTCGGTTTGATCGGCATTGGCGGCATTCTCATGCGCAACACCCTGATCTTCACCGACCAGATCAAGCAGAACGAACACGCCGGCATGCCGATCCATGAGGCCATACTCGAGGCCACGGTCCGGCGTGCCCGCCCGGTGGTGCTCACGGCCCTGGCCGCCGCCCTCGCCTTCATTCCGCTGACCTTCTCGGTGTTCTGGTCGGCGCTGGCCTATGTGCTGATCGGCGGCGTACTCGGCGGCACGCTGATCACGCTGTTGTTCCTGCCGGCCCTGTGCACGCTGGTGCTGAGCAAAAGGCCCGAGACCCAAGCCACCATCCAAGACCTCGCAACCGTCGGCAACCCGCCTGGAGGCCACTGAAATAGCTGCTTCAGCGCAGCAAAGCGGGTAGTATTACAAGCAGCATTTTTATATCCGACTCTGTGGAGGCCTAAGCCGTGCGGTATTCAGGGGATCACAAGGCGCAAACCCATCAGCGCATCATCGATGAAGCCGCCGAACGCTTTCGCCGCGACGGCGTGGGCGCTACCGGCTTGCAACCGCTGATGAAAGCGCTGGGGCTGACCCACGGTGGTTTCTATGCGCACTTCAAATCCAAGGATGATCTGGTCGAGCAAGCCCTGCGCGCAGCGGCGGACAAACTCGATGCGGCCTGTACGCAGATGTTCCGCGAAGACAACCCGCTGCCGCGCTTCATCGAGAGTTACCTGTCCAGCGAGCACCGGGCCAATCCGGGCAATGGCTGCCCGCTGCCAACCCTGTCCGCCGAGTTGGGCCAGCGTGGCCAGCCGAGCACGATCAGCGATAAGGTGGTGCAAGGGCGCTTGGCCGTGATCGAGGCCGCCCTGCCCGCCCCGGACGCGGCCGAACAGAGCATTGCGATCCTCTCGACCCTGGTCGGCGCGCTGGTGCTGGCGCGCAGCGTCGCCGACCCGGCGTTGTCCGACCGCATTCTGCAAACCGCCAAGCGCCAGTTGCTGCAACAAGTCGACGGCAACCCCGCACAGTAAACCTTCGCGCTGAGCGGGCGACCCTGGCGGCCGCCCGCTGAGGGTTCAGTTGCCGGTTTTGTAACGCTCGGCAGCATGGTCGTGCGACAGGTTGGGGCCGAGCTTTTGCCGGGCGGCGACGAAGGCACTCCAATCGCTGGCGTCGGGCAGCGACGGAATGGTGATCAGCTCGCCCTGATCGAAGCCCGCCAGGGACGCATCCACCATCTCCCCCACGTCCATCACCATCGCAGCCGGAATCCGATCGGCGTCGATCCCGCTGCGCTCCCAGATTTCCGTACGCGTGACACCCGGCAGCACCGCCTGCACGCGGACGCCCTGCGGGCTCACCTCCTGCTGCAGCGACTGGCTCAAGCTCAGCACATAGGCCTTGGTGGCGCTGTAGGTGGCGTTGAACATCTCCGGCGCCAGAGCCACGACCGAAGCCAGGTTGATGATCGCCCCGCGTCCGACGGTGGTGAAATTGCCAGCCGCAGCCGCCGCCAGACGGGTCAAGGCCACCACGTTGAGCTGGATCATACTGTCGAACTTGTCCAGGTCGGCAGTGATCAACGGCCCATCCATCGCCACCCCGGCGTTATTGACCAGCAGGCTGATGGATGCATCGCTACGCAGCCGTTGCTCCACCACCTGCAGGTCGGCCTTGTCAGTCAGATCGGCTTTGAGCACCTCGACCTTCACCCCGGCTTCGCCGCTCAGGCGCTCGGCCATGCTGTCGAGCCGGTGCCGGTCACGGGCGACCAGTAGCAAGTCGTAACCACGGCGCGCCAGACGGTCGGCATAGGTCGCGCCGATACCGGAAGATGCGCCGGTAATCAGCGCCGTGCCTTTTGTATTTTGCCTGCTCATTGCAATTCTCCAGGGCTAAGGTGAGCCCGATCAGGAAGAGGACTGGGGATCATCAGGGTCAAGCCACGGGTAGCTGCGGATAGTCGAACGACTCGTGCCGGCCACCCATCAGACTAGGTTGGGATTCTTTCATCTGCACATGGGGCACCCCCAGTTCGACCGCGCTGGCCGCATCGAGCCGGGCGACCTGGTCGGCGCTGAGCTGCACCGCGAGCGCCCCCAGGGTTGCATCGAGTTGCTCGCGGGTGCGCGAGCCGAGAATCGGAATCAAGCTGGTGCTCGAATGCGCAGCCTTGTGCCGCAACCAGGCGATAGCCGCCTGCGTGGCGGAGACACCCAGTTCTTCGGCAACCGCCAGCAGCGCATCGAGGATGGCGGTTTCGCGGGCGCTTTTTTCGGAGTGGATCAGGATGCCGAGTTTGGTCAGCCGTCCCTCGTCGCTTTCACGGTATTTACCGGTGAGGAAACCACCCGCCAACGGCGACCATTGGGTAACGCCGAGCCCCAGTGCTTGTGCCATCGGCATCAGCTCACGATCCGCCGTGCGTTCAGCCAGGCTGTATTCGATCTGGATACCGGCGATCGGCGCCCAGCCGCGTAACTCAGCCATCAGGTCGGCCCGGGCGATGCGCCAGGCGGGAAAGTTGGAAAGCCCGGCATAGAGGATTTTGCCGGAACGAACCAGATCGTCGAAACCGCGGAGAATCTCCTCCATGGGTGTCACGCCATCGTCCAAATGCGCCCAATACAGATCGATCCGGTCAGTGTTCAACCGCTTCAGGCTTTGCTCGACGGAACGGATCATGTTCTTGCGGCTGTTACCCGTCAGCGAAATCCCGTCGGCTGGGGTCGTTCGCATCGTGTACTTGGTGGCCAAGACGAAATGATCGCGTTGCGCAGCGATGAACTCGCCCACCAACTGTTCGGCCTGCCCAGCCTGGTAACCATTGGCGGTGTCGATGAAATTACCGCCGGCCTCGGCATAGCCATCGAAGATTTTCTTCGCCTCGTCACGCTCGGCGCCATGCCCCCAGCCCGTACCGAAATTGCCCGTGCCCAGCGCCAGCTCGGACACCCGCAGGCCTGTGCGTCGACCAAACACCTTGTATCGCATGGAGCATCCCCTCCGACTCATGACTGACAAAGATCGCGACCACGCTAGATTATGGTCATAATTCATTAATTATATGCTGATCATAATTTAAAACGTCAAGGGAGTTTTAAGACCAGAAAAGCGCAAGGCGAGAAAGGCTCAGCAAGGGGAAGGTCTTAGCGCGACGGGACGGCCGAACAGAAGCCTCAACCGCCGGTTTTCGTCAAGGCCGGGGCAAAGCAGGAAAACAGCCTCAAGGCCCTGTGATGCAGGCCTTGAAGCTTGAGCGTTAAGCGGGGGCCGGGCGATCTTCATCCCACTGCGGCTGAAATTCTGGCCGGCTGGAGCCTGCAACCAGAACCAGCCGTGCGCTTTCTACCCGCCTCGTAGGAATCACCAGTCGGTCCATCGCTCCGTCCAGCGTGAGTGCCAGGTCCAGCGCGAAGGTCTCATCGCCGATGTGCCACGAATGGTTGAAGGTCCCGACGAAATTCGAGCGTTTCGGGTCCTTGCTCAAAAAATAGGCAGAGCAGTCGACATTTACCGCCTTTTGCGGAATATCCGCAGGAAGCCCAACCCGCCCCGCGCGCGGAGAGGCACCAAGACGTTTCATGTTCGACACGCCCAGGACTTTGTCGTAACCATTGGAGTAGTTCGTCAGGCGGAATATTCGATCGTACATCGGGGTTGACCAGTCAGAACCGGCCGAAAGCGAGGCACTGGAAACATCTCCGGCAATCAGGACGACTTGAGCGATCCGCCAAGGCTTCCTGAAGAAATCCCCATTCTTCGCGGCTTGGGCAAAGGCATCCATAATCACATAGGCGCCTGTCGAATGACCGAGAAGGTGCACATTGATAGTACAAGGCGCAGTACCTTCCTTACTGGGAAACTGGGCCTCGATGAGAAGTTCCAGTGCATCCCCAATCAACCGCCGAGCAACAAAAGATGCATCTTGGCGATCCTCCAGATAATTCAAGGTCGAGTTGTCACTTGGCCAGTCAAAACCGACGACCAGTCCTTTCCAACCCTGCTTGGCCAAGCTTTGCTGTAGTGTGCGAGTGCGCCACAACACTGTCGGACCGTCGTTGTTGTAGCCATGGACAAAAAACAGAATATTGCCCGTAACACCGGTAATTTCGTCCTCCGCTCCATCTGCGGCCGCAATAACGGCCTTCTTCCAGCGCTCTTTACTGATCATATCGGCATGACTGTAATCCTTCTTCGTTGAAGATATGCGCAGAAACGTGGAGTCGCCCGGCTCGGCGGTAAAATTACCTTTATCGTCAATGCCACGCGTGCAAATCAAGAATGTACTATTTATAGCCATATATTCACCTTCCATTGTCGTGAACAATACAACTACCGTAAAGCCAGCCCGCCACCTGGGAATTTGACGCCGGCTCCACAATTCATCTTGGCGCACTGCAACATGACGACCCGCTGAACACTCCACTTTAAACACAGATTTAAAAGCAATAATGGAGACGACTTGCAACAACCAAGTTGCGACTGCAGCACAGAACACGCTAGTACCCGAACTTCGTTTTGTCCATTGACTTATAACCGCAACCCGTTGCAATTCAACGTTAGTTCTAAAGACTGCACAAACAGCGCAGACTTATAACGAGATGGATTGCTTTATAAATACCTTTGCCACCTTTTGCGTGATGTCAGCCTGAAGCTAGCCGCCGGCCTGATAAGCCGCTGTGTACCGTCCATTGTGAAACGGACTCAAGGCAACGACGCCAGTCCGCGGCACTGACTTCAAGAGCGGCTATGTTGGACAGCGTTCCTGAAGACCTGGCCTTACCCCCGCTCGAGAAGCCATCTTCAGGTCTATGGATTGGCCAGGCAGCTGCCAAGCGGGCCGGCTGTGCTGCTGGCGGATCGCCCAAACCAATCTGGTGCTGGTGACCTTCCTGATTCCGCTCAGCGCCACTCTGCTCGGAGGGCTGGTGCTGGGTGAACATCTGCAAACCAAGCATTTTCTCGGCATGGCCATGATCGCGGTCGGCCTCGCGGCTATCGACAGCAGAGTGGTCAAGGCTTTCAAGCCGCGGCCCAAGACCGCTCCGTCGGACCCGGAGAATTTTCTCGGCAAGGACATCTAGCCGTAAAACTGCCGACGCAGAGGTCGATCCTATTCAAGGCCACGGCCCTCCTCCGCTTGACGATTTGCAGGAGCGGCCCGGCTGGCAAGAGCCCGGCTGGCAAAAGCAATGGCGAGAGCCACGACTAGCAGAACGGCGGCGACGGCAAAGGTAATTCGCATACCGCTGGCCACGGCTTCCGGCGGCGCTGTGGTGATGTCGGTCGCCGCCGATGCCAGGGCAAACACGGCGCCCATGACCGATGCCCCGGTGATGAGGCCAAGATTGCGCGACAGGCTTAGCATGGCGGCAATGACGCCGCGCTGGTCCGGGCGAACATCCATCATCACCAGCGTGTTGTTGGCCGCCTGGAACAAGGCATAACTGGCGGTGACAACAACGATGGGGGCGATGTAGCCGAGAACTCCGAAACTCGCAGGGATCATGGATAGAGCGCAACAGCCACCCGCCATGCCGACGAGCCCGCCCCTGGTCATGGATGGAGCGCCAAAACGGTCCACTGCGCGGCCGGCCGGCACGCCGGTCAGCGCGGCAACCAGCGGGCCGACCGACAAGACCAGCCCCACCAGCGCGGCTTCGTGCCCCAACGCGGCAGACAGATAGAACGGCCCGACCACCAGGCTCGCCATGATCACCGTGGACACCAGCGTGCTCATGGCCAGACTGCCGCTCAACAACGGATCGCGTAACAGCGCCAATTTGATCAAAGGCGATGGGACTCTGGC
Organism: Pseudomonas sp. KH_027; assembly: GCF_057838565.1. Taxonomy (NCBI): domain Bacteria; kingdom Pseudomonadati; phylum Pseudomonadota; class Gammaproteobacteria; order Pseudomonadales; family Pseudomonadaceae; genus Pseudomonas; species Pseudomonas sp. KH_027. Next base: position 1,878,708 of record NZ_CM174470.1, on the reverse strand, counting down.
CTCGACGAGTACGAAGAGGCCGACGCCGCAACCCCCAGCGAGCAACAGCAGGATGTTGAGTTGCCCGAAAGCGCCGCGCCCCAGGGTCATGGCCAACGCATAGGCCGCGAGGCTCAGGGCCAGCAGCACGGTACCGAAATTGTCGAAGCCCGCTCGCTCGACCTTCGCCTCCCGGGGATCAACGGGCAGGTAGCGATACGCAAGAAGAAAATTCACCACGCCCAGTGGCACGTTGACCAGGAAAATCGCCTGCCAGCCAAGGCCGGCGATCAATACGCCACCGAGCGCTGGACCCAGCGTGGTGCCCAGCGCGGACAGGGTGCCCAGCAGCCCCATGGCGCTCCCGGTCTTAGCCTTCGGCACCGTCTCACCGACCAACGCCACGGTGAGGGCCAGCATGATGGCCGCGCCGAGGCCCTGCACTGTACGGGCGGCGATCAGCCAACCGAGCGTGGGCGCCACGCCGCACAGAAGCGACCCCGAGGTGAAAATGACGATTCCACCGAGCAACAAGCGACGACGACCGATGAGGTCGCCGAGCCGTCCGACGCTGACGATCAGCGTGGTGATGGCGAGGAGATAGGCCAGGACGATCCACTGCACCGCCTGGAAGGAGGCGCCGAACGCCTGGGACAAGCTCGGTAAACCGGCATTGGCGATGCTGGTGTCGAGTGAGGGCATCAACACCGACAGCGAAAGGCTGGCGAGCGCCCAGCGCGCCGATGGGGTCAGTTGCGCGCTGGCAGCGACGGCCTGATCGCCGCCTGCTGGGCCTGGTTTGGTGATGAGTTTCATTGTTTGGCCGCTCCCGAAATCTAGTCATCAGGAGCCTATTCCCGCCCATGACAAGGCGGAAGGCGCAGCATTTGCACTTGATACATGCAGCTAACGCCATGTAATCCGTAAGCCATGCTAGATTTGCCGCATGTCGACCCCTGATCTCAACTTGCTGATTACCCTGGACGTGCTGCTCGCCGAAGGCAGCGTCGCGCGCGCAGCCCAACGCTTGCGGCTGAGCCCGTCGGCGATGAGCCGGGCCTTGGCGCGCTTGCGCAAGACGACCGGCGATCCGCTATTGGTCAGGGCCGGACGCGGCCTGGTTCCTACACCCCGAGCGCTGGAACTGCGCGAGCGGGTCAGGCAACTGGTGCAGGACGCCGAAGCAGTTCTGCGCCCGGCAGAAAAACTCGACCTCAAGCAGCTCGTTCGCACTTTCACCCTGCGGACCCGCGACGGTTTTGTAGAAAATTTCGGACCGGCGCTCATTGCCCGCATCAGCCAGGAAGCACCCGGCGTGCGCTTGCACTTCGTGCAGAAGCTCAACAAGGACAGCGCCTCACTGCGCGATGCAAGTGTCGATCTGGAAACCGGTGTTGTAGTGGACACAACCAGTCCCGAGCTGCACACGCGGGCGTTGTTCCAGGATCGTTTCATTGGCGTGGTGCGCGCGGGGCACGCGCTGAGCCAAGGCGAGATCACGCCCTCCGGTTATGCGGCCGGCATGCACATCCTTGTCTCGTCGCGCGGTCTGGATAAGGGGCTGATTGATGAAGCCTTGCAGCCCCTTGGACTGGAACGGCAAATCGTCACTATCGTGGGTGACTTTTGTGCCGCGCTGGCGCTTGCCCGGGCCTCGGACCTGATCGCTACGGTTCCCGAACAACACACCAGAAACCTGCGCGACGGCCTGTACAGCTTCCCCCTTCCGCTCTCCACGCCGCAAATCACGGTCTCCATGCTCTGGCACCCGCGGATGGATGCCGACCCAGCGCATCGCTGGTTGCGCGGATGCGTTCGCAAGGTTTGTGCGGAGGAATCCGGTGATTCTTCGACCTGCGGAAAAGTCGCCGAAGACTGAAGTGACATCACGAGATATCGACCCCCCCTGTTCGCGCCGACTCGAGTGACCTGATATTTTTTGTTAAGACTGCGACTCCAGGCAGCGCTCTGTCAGGAAGGACCAAGGCAACCCTGACGATTGCCAATATGGACACTTGCGGTAGAAAGCTTCCGACCAGGAGCAACCGCTCGGAAAGAGGGGGTTCCTGTATGCGGACGTTGGCATCAGAACAACAACCAGATCGCTCAGTTGCCGGATCACTCCAACTGAGGAGTGATCCGGCAACTCTTGCGGTTACGGATCTCATTTTCCGAAGGCCGTTCTTTCACGAACTCAAACCGCGGCTCCCCCTCGCTGTACGTCACCAGCCATCCCCACTCCAACTCGGACTCATCCTGGCCAGGTTTCGGTGGCACAGCCCACCATGGTTCTTTGTTAACGATCTGGCGCATACCCCCTCCAGTTGATTATGTACGCCCAGGGAAAACCTACTACGCGGTGGCCAAACGTTAGAAATGCCAGCTCATATTCCCCGTCAGGACTTGAATCCAGGAATTGCTGAATTGCCCGGAAATGCGGTCGCCTGACAAGGACTTACTTTGATCAACCGGCATATCACCCAGCCAGACCGTGACCCAGCTGAGGTTCACGTCGGTGTCTTTATCCAACGCATAGGTAAGCCCGGCGGCCAGACGCCAGGATTCGCCCATAGGGACGGTGACTGTCCGGTTGCCGTCGGACACGGCCGTACTGTCATAGGCGACACCGAAATTCCATAGCGGCTTCGGCGCGGCCTGGTACTGCGCGCCAGCCAGAGAGGTGTCCACATCCACATAGATGTCGCCGAACTGCGACCAGTCCTGCCAGTTGACCGTGGCCAGGAGCGCCCATTGCCGATCGAGTTGCTGGTACAGGCTAAGGGCCGCAGTTTGCGGCACGCTCATCTCAAGCTTGGTGCTCAGGCCGTTCAGGCGATCCAGCGCCGGGCCGCTGCCTTTAACGTCGAGGCGGTCCTTGAAGTCCAGATCCACCTGGCTGGTGTAAGCCAGGCCAATCCGCGTGCCGGGTTGTGGGGCGTAAATCACGCCCAGGTTGGCGCCATAACCCCAGGTATTGTCCTCATACTTGAATTGCCCGTCGGCGCGATCAATCAAGCCGAACGGTGATCGATCAATCGCCGCCTGGGATTGCAGCATGCCGTACATGGCTTTCAACCCGACACCCAGCGACCACTCATCGTTGAAGCGATAGGCCACGCTGGGCACCAGCGACAAGCCGCCGAGGCTGGCGTTTTGAATGAAATAGCGCCCGGACCAGTCATTGTCGTAGTTGGCTGCCAGACCGAAGTCGCCATAAGAGCCAAAGCCGACACTCCACTGCTCATCCAATTGGTGGCTGATGAAGAAGCCGGCACCCGGCGTCGGTTCCAGCGCGTTTCCGCTGCCGCTGCCCGTCACGTTGGTTGTGGAGTCCCGGTCAAAGCTCAGGTCGCCGTAGAGCACCTGGGCGCCGGCGGTGATCTGGGTGCCATCCAGGTAGCTCATACCTGCCGGGTTGCTGGCGATGGTCGACGGCCCCTGCGCCCGCGCGGCGGCGCCGGCATTGGCCAGGCCGACATTATCGGTAGCGTACTCGTAAAGCATGATCCCGCCCGCGTGGGCCAGACCGCTGTTCAGGAGGGGGTAGATGGAGACACCGGGTAGAGGCAGCACGCGGAAAAATGACGACATGATCACTCCTTCACTCTTTCGTGAGTATCTCGAGGAGCGCGCACTACCTGTCCACCCGAAACATTAAACCCACCGTCAAGAGTAGGGTTGAATACAGAACTATCCAGTCAAGTCTGTCTTGCCGGCATGCAAAGCAATGCCCCAATCAGCGACACATCGTCCACATCGACTTTTGCTAACAGCTGATGCCGAGGGCGATGCCGATATCAATCGCGGCTTCATCGCCAGCCTCCCGAACGCACAAACCTAAGCACAGCAAGCGCGTAGCTGCCAACCACCTTCATCACCGGATGCGGCGACATGGCAATGGACCAAAGCCCAATATCCACGTGTCGCCTACTATCATGGTCTTGAGATGGGTCGAGTCAGGTTTCGTACCGCGCTGCCTGTATGAGGAGTCGCCATCTGCAAAGTCAGACCGTACGTCGCGGTGGTGGGTCATTCAGAGGCATCCCGATCATTTTCATCACGGCACATCACGGCGTCGGCGTTTGCGAGCAGGCGCTGACGACCACAAGGATGGAGGATTGACGCTTGAATCACCTCGTTATCACATTGATCGTGTTTATCTGTGTATTCGGCAGCGCGCTGCTTGGTTTGTATTTACGCGGGCTGTTGCCCGCACACCACCTGGGCGACGAATCTATCGGTGTCGTAAAACTGGCGACCGGTCTGATCGCGACAATGGCCGCGTTAGTGCTTGGCCTGCTGATCTCGTCGGCAAAAGGCACATTCGATACGGCAAGTAACGAGCTACTGCAGAATGCTGCGAATATCATCCAATTCGACCGCGTGTTGGCGAGATATGGACCGGAAACCGAAGAGATCCGCGCGTTGCTAAAGCGTAACTACGCCGGTGCGATCCAGATACTCGCGTCGGGCGATACGTCGCAGCTGGCGAGCCTCAACAACCCTGAGACAATCCACCGGGCTGAAGGCCTTCAGCGCAAGGTGGAGGAACTCGCCCCACGCAACGATGCACAGCGCGCACTCAAGGCGCACGCTCTACAGATTGTCGATGAAGTACTCGCTGCACGCTGGTTAACGCTGCTACAGGCGAAGGGCTCAATCCCGATATCGCTGCTGATAGTTCTGGTGGCGTGGCTATCCATTATCTTCGGCACGTTTGGCTTGTTCGCGCCCCACAACGGGACAATCATTGCCGCCTTGTTCATGTGCGCGCTATCGGCGTCCGGGGCGATTCTTCTCATTGAGGAAATGGCTACGCCGCTCGACGGCATGGTAAGAGTGTCGGTTGCGCCCATGCGCGACACGCTCGCGCACCTCGGCGAGTAGCTGCACCCGGCATTACCGACATGGACTACGCGGAGGTCAATCGTGCTCTCCATTATTAATTAAAGGCTACATGAACCACTGACAATACTGGCCGAAACAATATCGGCACCGTCACTCTGGATAGCCGACCAAATAATCACCCCGCTTTTCCCCTGAGGAACACCGCCACGAGCCTCAGTGGTCTCGCTCAACCCATCTGCATTAGTTAACGAAATAAAGTAGTTGCACTGATAATCCAAGTCCTCAGCCCCATCGGCTGCACACACCAGATTCCAAGTATTACCGTCTTTTGTCGGCCCCTCGCATTGAGCACTGGCATATACCGTAGCCCCCCAAAAACCACCAATTAGTGCAACAACGATGAGTTTAAAGCTCTTCATTGTGTTCACCTTTGTGATGTGAATTGAATTTGCTCGCCCTGAGAAATAAATGGCTATTGGCAGGGTACAGCCCAGTGGTTTGAGGCTAGTACAGCGGCTATTGATTCGCTCAACAGATCAGACCCAACCACAACCCATGGTGCTGAGCAGAACTACGGATGACAAGAGTCGACAACCCAAAGCTGACATTCGGAGTAAGAAAATAAATCGGTCCCCTTTTCCCCGATTACTCACGGATTTCAGGTTCAACGAGTTTTGCGAGCAACGCGAGTGATTCCTGCCACCCGAGATAGCACATTTCGACGGGTATTACATCGGGAATGCCTTCTTGCACCACGCTCAACTCGGTGCCGCAAGACACTGTTTTTAGAGATACCGTAGCTTGCATAATCCCTGGAAGATTGGGGTCATCGAATTTATCGGTGTAGCGGATTCGCTCGTTTAGTATGAGCTCCAGATACTCACCGCCAAAACTGTGGCTTTGCTCGGTGGTGAAGTTGGTGAAAGACATTTTGAAGGTGCCGCCTACCCTGGCCTCTATGTGATGAACCTTGCCAGTGAAGCCGTTCGGGGGAAGCCATTTGACCATCGCATCTGCGTTGAGGAATGCGCGATAGACCCGTTCTGGCGGTGCGCGCAAAACACGGTGAAGGTGGACAGTGTTAGTGGCCATGATCGTTCTCCTCATTCATTAGTGGATATCAACGTCTGGTTCAGCCGTGCTGCTGGATGCCTCTAGGCGCCCAACGATTAAGCTAAGGGGCCGCAGAACGCGGTCCCAGTGAGCGAAGCGAACGACTTGAGGGCAGGCCAGAAGGCACTGTGGTGGATAAACCAACAAGTCTGAAAATGCGTAACTCGTTTTGAATCTGCCCGATGCCAGTCCTATGGGCGAAACTACTTGTCACAAGACTGAACCGCCCCTGGTTCTGTAGATGCCTCATAGCATCCGAAAGAGGTCGAGAGCAGTTTGTCGACCGTGGGAGATGGTTTCACGATGGCAACCACCAGGGCTAGAGTGCAGCGCTCCGGGTACCGGCGAACGTGCTCGTGCCAAGCCAGCGCCACAGGCTTTGCGCATCCTGTGCTGTGCCGTCTACGCGCAAGTCTCGCGACTGCAGGACCTCCCGCGGTGTGCGGTCGCCAGTCCACACCTCGGTCAACGCGCGCACGCTAGAGTCCACGACGAGCGTCAGGTCGCGTCCGGGGTCGTCGCGGCACAGATCTGCCACGCCATGTTCGACCACGAGCCACCACGCTTGCTCGCCGGACCGCGCGTCGCGGAACCTGAAGTGGATGACCACCGGTCGGGGCGGGAACTCCTCGATGCGCGCGAACCGTCGCACGTCCCACATGAGCAGGCCCGCGTCGAGTTCGTCATCGCGAAGGCGACTGCCGATCCAGCGCGCCCCCCAATGGCCGAGCGCCATGATGATGGGGCGCAAATCCTCGCCCGCCTCGGTCAGGCTGTACTCCCAGACTTTGCCTGCGGCCGTGCGGTGCACGACACCGATATCTTCCAAATGGCGCAGCCGCTGTGCCAGCAGGCTGGTGGACATCCTTGGTACGCCGCGGTGCAGGTTATTGAAGCGTTTGCTGCCGCACAACAACTCGCGCACGACCAAAGGCGTCCAGCGCTCGCACAGTGCTTCAGCACCGCGCGCGACTGTGCAGAACTGACCGTAGCTATCTTCCATCGCTTGGACTCCGCAACTACAACGCTTCAGATTTTGGACTAGCCTCGCGAATTCGTCGCGCGCACGCTGAGGCCTTCGAAAACCAACCGCCACAGGAGAACGCCATGACGATGATTGCCATCATTCAGCGCCCACCAGTATTGCTCGATCGCAGCGCGACGATCGCCCGGGCCGTGCAATCGGTCGCTGAGGCTGCGGCGGCGGGAGCCTCGCTGATCGTTTTGCCCGAATCGTTCATTCCAGGTTACCCGTCATGGATCTGGCGGCTGGCGGCGGGAAGGGACGGGGCTGTAATGGGCCAGTTGCATGCGCGGCTGCTGGCCAACGCCGTCGATATCGCGAACGGTGACCTGAGCGAATTGTGCGAGACCGCCAGAGCTCACGCCGTGACGATCGTGTGCGGCATCAATGAATGCGACCGGCTCCATGGCGGCGGCACGCTCTACAACAGCGTAGTCGTCATCGGCGCGAACGGCGAAGTGCTCAACCGCCACCGCAAGCTGATGCCAACCAATCCCGAGCGCATGGTGCATGGCTTCGGTGATGCAACCGGGTTGCGCACGGTCGATACAGCGGTCGGCCGCGTTGGTGCGCTCATCTGCTGGGAAAACTACATGCCGCTGGCACGCTATTCACTGTATGCCCAAGGGGTGGAGATCTACGTCGCCCCCACGTACGACAGTGGCGACGGCTGGATCAGCACGATGCGCCACATTGCACTCGAAGGCCGCTGTTGGGTACTCGGCAGCGGCACCGTACTGCGCGGCAGCGACATCCCCGAGGATTTCCCGGCGCGTACGCAGCTGTTTCCCGATCCGGACGAATGGATCAACGACGGCGACTCGGTGGTGGTCGATCCCCAGGGCCGGCTCGTGGCCGGCCCGTTACGCAGGGAGGCCGGCATTCTGTATGCGGACATCGACGTCACACGCGTGGCGCCAGCGCGGCGGACGCTCGACGTCACCGGGCACTACGCGCGCCCGGACATTTTCGAACTGCAGGTGCGGCGCACGCCGGCGACAGCGGTGCGCTACATCGACGAGTGAAGCGAGGCAACGTCCAGGCGATCCATGCCATGCCCGGCGGCGGGGGCAGCGGTATCGCCTGACAACCGATCAAGGAGTCACTCCATGAGCAATGAACGGTCTTACAAGGGCAGCTGCTTTTGCGGTGCGGTCGAGTTCACAGTCAGCGGCGAGCCGGCCGCGATGGGCTATTGCCATTGCGCGTCGTGTCGGCATTGGTCAGCAGGGCCGGTCAATGCCTTCACCCTGTGGAAACCCGAGGCGGTGCAAGTGACTCGGGGTGCTGACAACATCGGCACATACAACAAGACACCACAGAGTTACCGCAAGTGGTGCAAGACTTGCGGCGGGCACATCTTCACCGAACACCCGGGAATGGGGCTCATCGACGTGTATGCCGCAGTCATCCCGGATCTCGCGTACTCGCCAGGCGTTCACGTCCACTATCAGGAGACCGTGCTACGCATCAAAGATGGGTTGCCCAAGCTGAAGGATGTCCCCAAGGAATTAGGGGGATCGGGCATCAGCATGGACGAATAGCGCTAACAAGCGCATTTCCATCGGATTAGGCGCATGGGCACTGTGTCAATCCCTGTAACGTGCGCGGCAACTCGCACGTTACCTGCTAACCATGCGCCGCTGAATGGCAGTCATTGCAAACGGAATAGGTCTAAAGCAGCTGTTGGTGAAGGGCGGCTTACGACCCAGGCCGTGTGAAAACGTGACGAGCCAAGGTTGACAAGGCGCAACGCAGCGAAGCGGAGCAACAGCCACAGGCCGGCCCGCAGGGCGAGCGCCAGCGAGTCAAACAGGCGAAAAAGCGCAGCTTACGAGTTGTAAATGAGCATTTTGAGCCTATTTTTAACGCCGTATAACCGAGTGCAGTAGTTTTCACACAGCCCGGGTCGATAGCAGTCGGTGGGTAGCGCGTCACGTGCATTGCCAACCTGAATACGTCATTTGGTTCCGGGGTTTGCATCGCCGTACGGCGCCATTGCAACAGCACGTTATGATGGCCGAGCCCGGTGCGAACCCTTCAAGTCAAGGGCAAGCCTCAACCCTCGGAGTCAGAAACTCGATGCCCAAGATCACCCACTATGAAACCCAGTGCCCCGAGCATATCAATAGCCAGATACTCCAGATGGTCGTCGACTATTTAACCGACATCAGCATGGTGGGTATCGCACCGAGCAACCTTCTGTACAACGTGTATCAATATGCTATCGGATACGAGGTTCATCTCTACCTGGAGGCTATCGGCGGGTCTAAAGGGATTCCTGTCGAATTGATCATAGCGACGGACGATGAGGACCCGTCGAAGGTAATCGGCTTTTTGCTGTATCTGCCGGTCAAGGACGATTCCGAGGCTTGCGGCGTGCTCTATATGGCTGTGCATGCAAGCCATCGGCGCCGTGGGGTCGCGCGCGCGATGGTGCAGGAGATGGTCGGCCGATACCCTCATGCCGAGCTGACTTGCACCGTTGGGAAGGTCCCCTGGTTTGAATCGATGGGGTTTCAGGTAGTGGGCGTGCGCAGTCCTCAGGTGCTAATGAATACCCGTGACCACAGTACTGACGGCTTGATGGGACTGCTGGATGTTGCACCGATCTACAGCTCGGTCGAGGTGCGGCAGATTCATACTTATCTCCTTCAAAAACACGGAAAGCGGGCGATGCACGATGCAGAAAAGCAGCGTGACCGGCATCTCGACCACATGACGCGTAACGCGAAGACTTTTGTGCGGGATCGCTTGGGAGAGACAGCATTGAAAGCCATCAGTTAGCGCTACTTAAGTTACGGGCGAGCGCCGACTACCATGACGAGGGCGACCACCATCATGAGGAAGGCGACAACACCATGAAGAGCGAGAGAGCCGGTTCAAAGGAAGCAGAGGAAGCAGAGGAAGGAGGCTCCGCCTCTCAACTGATCGCTGCGAGAATCAAGGAGCTGGGGGATTGGCGGGGCGAGACGCTCGCTCGGGTCCGAACGCTCATCAAGCAGGCCGACCCCGAAGTGGTCGAGGAATGGAAGTGGAGGGGGGTTCCGGTGTGGTCGCACGCCGGGATCATCTGCACCGGTGAGACGTACAAGAATGCCGTGAAGATGACCTTCGCCAAGGGCGCCTCGTTGGAGGACCCTTCAGGCCTCTTCAACTCCAGCCTCGAAGGCAATACCCGACGTGCCATTGACTTCCATGAGGGCGACAGGATTGATGAAAAAGCCTTGAAGGCGCTCATTCGCGCCGCCGTGGCACTCAATACGTCGGTGTGAGCGGCCGATCTCCTACTAACTCCTGGAAAACAAGCCCGTAGGCAGGATCGACTCAAGATCAATATCGGAGCCCATGACCTCCCCATTTCCTATCCGCCAACCCTGCCCGCCCGGAGTCTGCCTCTGCGGGCTCGAGCGACTGCAGGACACACCCGGGGCCGATCTGCGCGTCCTGCGCCTGACCCGCCAAGAGGAAAAGCGCCTGCTCGACCGACTGGAGAATATCGAGAGCCTGGCCGACCTCGAGCATATGCAGCGTCGGATGTTCGAGCAGTTAGGCATCCGCCTGGAAGTCGCCCCGAGCCTCAACGAAGTGCGCACCATGCGCGGCATCGGTATTCATATCGACGAACTGCCCGGACTCTGTCGCAAAACCCGTCAGTCGATCCCGGCGGCAATTCGCCGAGGGCTGGAGAAGCGACCGGAGATTGCTTACGAGCTGCTCAATGCCCGCGACCTCTTGCGCGATGCCTGAAGTGCACCTTGCCTGCGACGGCCTGGATCGATACTTGAGTTGACGCTATACCGAAAAGGTTCGGACTGGACAGATCCCCACGCGATAGCCGCCCGCTTACGTCGGTCGTCCAGTATTGGCTTTCCGGATTGCGCGCACCGTGATGTCCCTGCCCCCCCGGGATAGACCGCGCGCTCGACTGGCGACTGAGGAGAACACCGCAGTGTCGACTCACCTTGTGATACGCAACATGACCCGCTCCGAGCTGGACGAGCTCGTCGGCTGGGCTGCGCGCGAGGGTTGGAATCCCGGCCTTCACGATGCCGATCTGTTCTGGGCTACGGACCCTGATGCCTTTATCGCGGCGGACCTTGATGGCGAGTTGATTGGCGGCGGTGCCATCACCTCCTACAACGGCGAATTCGGCTTCATGGGCTTCTTCATCGTTCGGCCCGAATATCGCGGACGGGGTCTCGGCAATGCCCTCTGGCACGCCCGCCGCGAGCAGCTCCTCGCCCGCCTGCGCCCTGGTGCGAGCATCGGCATGGACGGCGTCTTCGCGATGCAGGGCTACTACGCCAACGGTGGCTTCGTCTTCTCCCATCGCAATATACGATTTCGTGCCGATATCCCCGAACGTCCAGCAACCTCGCTGATTGACGACCAAGACATCGTCCCGTTGGCTACCTTCCCGTTCGATCAGGTTCTCGATTACGACCGCACCTGCTTCCCGGCCTCGCGCCCGACCTTCCTGAGAGGGTGGATAGACCAACCCGATGCGCTCGCCCTGGGTTGCCGGCGCGAAGGCAGGCTGAGCGGATTTGGCGTGGTGCGGCGCTGCCGGGAAGGTTGCAAGATCGGCCCCTTGTTCACCGATGACAGCCTGGCGGCCAATGCCCTCTACTCGCACCTGGCCGGCTTCGCCGCGGGTGACCCGCTGTTCCTCGACGCCCCGGAGAACAACCCCGCCGCGATGGAACTCGTGCACCACCATGGGATGATCGAGGTCTTCGGCTGCGCGCGCATGTACCTCGGCCCTCCTCCGGCTCTCGCGCACGAACGTGTCTTCGGCGTCACCACCTTCGAGCTGGGCTGATGTCCGCCCGCGATCTCGTCGGTTACGGTGGTTGCCCACCCCACCCACGATGGCCGGGTGAGGCTCGCGTCGCGATTCAGTTCGTGCTCAACATCGAAGAGGGTGCGGAGTCGTCCATCCTCAATGGCGATGCCCAGTCAGAGGCCTATCTCCACGAGTTGCCGGGCCGCCCACCTCGCGTGGGAGAACGGGACTTGAGCGTCGAGGGCATGTATGAATACGGCTCGCGCGCAGGCGTGTGGCGCATTCTGGAGCTGTTCAGCGCCCGGGGCCTGCCCCTGACCGCCTTCGCCGTCGGCCAAGCACTGGAACTCAACCCGGAGATCGGCCATGCGCTTTGCGCTGCCGGCCATGAGGTCGCCGGGCATGGCTACCGCTGGCTGGACTATCGCGACATACCTGAAGACGAAGAGCGGCGCCATATCCGCCTTACCCTCGAGGTAATCGAACGGCTCTGCGGCAAACGCCCCATAGGTTGGTACACCGGACGGGTCAGCCAGAACACCCGTCGCCTGTTGCGCGAGGACGGCGGGTTTCTCTACAGCTCAGACGCCTACAACGATGACCTACCCTACTGGCTCCCAGGCTCGCCCGCACACCTGGTGATTCCGTACACGCTGGTCAACAACGACGCACGCTATCTACTGCCGAACGGCTTCTCTTCCGGGGAGGACTTCTTCCGGCTGCTCACGGATGCTTTCGACCTGCTGTGGCAGGAGGGCGCGCAACGCCCGAAGATGATGAGCGTCGGCCTGCATGGCAGGATCAGTGGTCATCCCGCCCGTGCAATGGCACTGGCGCGTTTTCTCGACTACGTGCAAGGCCACGACTCGGTGTGGATCTGCCGGCGGGAAGAGATTGCCAGACACTGGATAGCCGAATTCCCCGCCTAGGGGCGATGACAACATCACGCCGCCCTTTCCCTTGCGACCTTCGGCCGCAAGCTCGGATGGCCGTTCGACCGATATATTCTCGCAGCCGAACGTCTCCTCCGGATCCAGGCTGTGTGAAAACTACTGCGCTCGGTTATACGGCGTTGAAATCAGGCTCAGACTGCTCATTTACAGCTCGTAAACTGCGCTTTTTCGCCTGTTTGACTCGCTGGCGCTCGCCCTTCGGGCCAGCCTGTGGCTGTTACTCCGCTTCGCTGCGTTGCGCCTTGTCTAACCTTCGCTCGCTACGTTTTCACACAGCCTGGGCCAGAAGCGGACGTTCAGGTTGAAAAATATATCTTTCCCTTTTTCGCCTTTCTTTTTCCTCTCAGATCCCGCAACACGAAACCGGTAGACCAGAAAACCGACATGGCGGACCATGTCGAAACTCCATGATCAATGTCCTTGGCCGCCCCTGACGTGACAGTCAACACAAGTCACCGGCCATGCGGCGACGCAGAGCTGGCCAGCCCGACGTAGCGTCTGCCAACCCCTGCAACTGTGAGCGCCCGGCTTCCCCAGCCGGGTGCTCGTCCCACGCCGCCAAATGTCCCCCGCGGCGTCCATCCATAGGGAGGCACACACATGAAAATCGTAGTCATTGGAGGAACCGGCCTGATCGGAACCCAGCTCTGCGACAACCTGCGCGAACGGGGATATGAGGTCCTGGCAGCCTCACCGAACACTGGCGTCAATACCATTACCGGCGAAGGCCTCCAGGCGGCGCTGGCTGGCACCGAGGTTGTCGTCGACGTCGCGAACTCACCGTCATTCGAGGACGCCGCCGTCCTGGACTTCTTCGAGACATCCGGACGCAACCTGTTCGCCGCCGAGAAGGCTGCCGGGGTGAAACACCATGTCGCCCTGTCCGTCGTTGGCACGGAGCGGATGCTCAGCAGTGGCTACTTCCGGGCCAAGATGGCCCAGGAGAAGCTGATCAAGGACTCGGGAGTACCCTACTCGATCCTTCGGGCCACGCAATTCTTCGAGTTCATGGGCGCCATTGCCCATTCCGGCGTCGAGGGCAACAGCATTCGCCTGCCCGCGGCCGCACTGCAGCCGATCGCCTCGGCCGACGTCGCGGCGGCACTGACAAAGATCGCCGAGCAATCACCCACCAACCAGACGGTAGAGGTGGCTGGACCTGACCGGCTGCCGATCGCCTCGTTCGTCAAAGTCTACCTTCAACACAACGAAGATCCGCGGGAGGTAATCTCGGACGCCGAGGCCACTTACTTCGGTGCGCCGATCAACGACCAGTCACTGACCCCCGGCTCCAACCCGATCATCGGAGCGACCCACTTCGAGGCATGGCTCAAGAGCTCTGTCGCTCCGCGTTAGCGGGTAGACCGACGTAGTACCCGGCCGACAGGTGGCGACCGCACTCTAGGGGTCGCCACCTGCCAGCCCTCCACATCCCTATCGACGGAATCAGGCGTCTTCCGGGAACTCCAGATGAGGAGAGCCACATGCAAATCCATCACCTCTTCGCCCTGCTGCCTCTGTTGTGCACCGGGGTCGTCATGGCCGAGGAAAAGGCAGCCTCCGCGCCGCCCCCGACTGTCAATACAGTGATGATCAAAGCGCTTCCCGAGCACCCCGGAAAGGAAGTGCTGATGATCACGGTGGAGTATCCGCCCGGCGGGGCCGACCCGGTTCATCGTCACGACGCGCATGGTTTCATCTACGTACTCGAAGGCTCCGTCGTCATGGGCGTGGCCGGCGGCAAGGAGGTCACACTGACGCCCGGACAAAGCTTCCATGAAGGACCAAAAGACCTGCACACGGTTGGACGCAACGCCAGCCAGGAGAAGCCCGCCAAGTTTCTGGTCTTTCTCCTGAAGGATGTGAACAAGCCCGCAGTGATTCCAGTCAATTGACTGGAAAGAAGGGGTCAGGAGGATGCTCCGCCAAGCCATCTCGAGTTGCTGCAGTGTCCGCTACTCCGGGTTGAAAGCAGACAGTCTCAAACGTCCGTATATGGACTCCCCCTCCCCCCCGGCATCTTGAGTGCCAGGGTGAGGGGGAGTCCAACCCATTGCTTTCGGCCTATTGCGTTGAACACTCGATGGGGATTTTCGCCACAAGAAAATCCCCGCTCAAGATTGAAATCTGCGCGTGGTGTAGAGGCCGACTGACTCAGAATTCACGCAGTGACACCTGACTTGAGCATTTTCTAGCCGCAAAATGCCCCCGACGGATTTGAAGGGAGTTTTTCAACGCAGTAGGCCACTTGCGGACATCCACGCATAGCTCAGTGTTCCGTCTCGGATAGACAAGCCTCCATAAAAAAGAGCCCCAAGTGGGGCTCTCTGTCTTGCTTATCAAAATCGCGCCATTACGCAACAGGGATTAGCGGATCGGCAGCTGCAAGTGCCTCTACGCGGTTAGCGGCCGGAGGATAGATCCAGACCGTATTGATCTGCGTCTTCAGCTGCTTGGCCTCTTCCTTGAGCAGTTTGACTTGGCGATCCCAGCCCTCGGTAAAGACAGCGCCCCAAGCACCAAGATCCAGACAGGTAACGTACTTCGGCTGACTGTAAGGGATAGGATCAACCCCGAGCAGATCGGCCGCTACATTGTTACCGGTGTACCGACCCAGAGCGATGGCGTGCTGGCAGGACATTGCGGCGAAATTACCCAGGTCGTCCGTCGCCGCATAGGCCACATCACCCGCGGCGAAAACGTCGTTCTGACCGATGACCTTCAGGTTGCGGTCAACATGCAGCCGTCCCAGTGCATCGCGCTCCGCAGGCACATGCTCGGTCAGTGAACTCGCGCGGACGCCGACCGTCCAGATAACCGTTTTCGCTTCAATACGTTGCCCATCTGCCAGCGTGACACCGTCTGCGTCGACTGACGCAACAGACGAGTTCACCCGCCACTCAATCCCTAGCTCTTCGGATGCTTCAATGATGGCTGGTCTGATTCCCTCGCCCAGTGCCGCACCAATTTTGTTGCCTCGATCGACAACGATGACGTTGATGTCCGCATCATCGCCCAGGATGGCGCGCAACCGTGCCGGCATTTCAGTTGCAGTCTCGATTCCGGTGAAGCCACCTCCGGCCACAACAACCGTATTGCGGGCGGCCGACGCTGGCAGATCACGAAGGGACTTGATGTGGTTTTCGAGTCGGGTCGCTTCTTCAATTTGATCGACGTCGAATGCATGCTCAGCGACACCCGCCAGATTAGGACGAACACCGCGGCTACCGGTCGCCATCACCAGGCGATCGTAGGTGATTGCCGATTTCAGCCCTTGAGCGTTGGTGTACACAACGCGCTTTCCGGCCACATCGATCTCATCAGCTGCGCCTTGGATGAACTCCACGCCCACTGCGTCGAACAGATCACCCAGCGGGGCTTTCATCTGGTGAACATCCGTTTCGTAGAAGCGAGGGCGAATGCGCAGCTCGGCTTGAGGCGCCAGGACGGTAATCGCAATGTCCAAGCGACCATGCTTATCCAGCAACCGGGCAGCGCTCAACGCGCTCCAGACACCACCAAAACCTGCACCGACGATCAAAATTTGCTGTTTCATTTTTTGCTCCACATAAGGAAAAGACCCTTGTTTCACGGGTATTCACAGGCTTTGGCGTTTGCAATCCTGCGCTGTGGCTGGAAACAAACTGCTGCTTGGTGGAAGTCAGTGAACACCGAATAACTACGACTATAATGATCGTAGTTTTGCGATGCAAGCCCTTTTCCTCATATCGATAACGCACTCGCAACGAAGCGCTGGGCTGAGATGGCTATATAACGCCATTTTTCGATACTTTTAGGGAAAAATTGAGTAAGCCAATGCACCGTAAAACCTGACGGCCGGTAGCCTTAGCGGCGTATTCGTTCGCCACTTGTCGATTGTTTTTGCTAATATTTACGACAAATTTAGTCGGAGATAACCATGTCCCTATATAGCGCAGGGGTCGAGTACGGAATCCACTGCCTTATTTTCCTGGTGGATGAACTGGGAGAAAGTCGTGAGGCGAGCGTGCGCGATTTGGCGGATCTCCAAGGCGTTCCCCATGAGTATTTGGCGAAGGTGTTTACCAAGTTGGCTAAAGCCAAGTTGGTCGTTGCAACGGAAGGGGTACGCGGAGGCTTTAAGCTGGCCAGGCCTTCAGATGAAATCACGGTGCTGGATATCGTTACCGCTATCGATGGCCGAAAATCCATCTTCGATTGTCGCGAGGTGAGAGAGCGCTGTGCCTTGTTTGACGGCTCGCCACCCGCCTGGGCTTTGGCCGGCACATGCGCGGTACACGGAGTGATGGTGACCGCGCAGAAGCGAATGGAAGAAGCGTTGGCCCAACAGACCATTCTTGATCTCGCCAGGCGAGTTGGACGAAAAGCACCACCGACTTTTGCGGCGCAAGTGGGCAACTGGATGAGCGACCGTCGGGACAGTAAAACTGGAGCCGGTTCGTTACTGCCCGACAACCAAGAGGTCATTCCAGTCGTTGACATATCTGAGTGACCGCTACGAAAGAATCGCGGCCGGAGAAGGCCGCCTGGATTTGTCGAGGTCTTGAGCATAATGGGCAGCACTGCGCCAATCAGAACCAGCTTGACCAGCACGGGAGCAACAAGGGCTCCCATGCCTGGTTGGGAAATTGGTCCTACCCGCGGTTAGCGCCCTTCCAGCTTTTTCACTACCTCATCGGTAGTCAGCAGACCGTTGGCGATGTAGCGGAAGTCAACCAGTGCGCTACCGTATCCATCGCCGTCAGGAAGCTTCGGGCCGGCGACGGCGTCACGTACGACCACCACCTCGAAACCGCGCTCCAGAAACTCGCGAAGGTGCGATTCGACGCACAGGTTGGAGGCCATGCCGGCAAGGATGATCTTGTCGACCCGCTGCTTATGCAGCTGCAGCATCAGGTCGTTGCTTTGGGGGCCATACAACTTGTGCGGTGATGCGACGATGGTCTTGCCGTCTTCGATGAAGGGCTTGAACTCCTGCATAAAGTCGGCACCCGAGTTACGGAATCCATCCAGCGTCAAGGCGCCCTTGCGATCGAAGAGACCAAGCTTGTGCTGAACGGTCTCCGCCGGCGCCTCGTACTCCCATTTATGATCGTGGGGATAGTAGTAGTGCGGCGAGATGGCTACGGTCGTTCCGGCCTTCTTGGACGCCGCGAAAAGCCGGCGCAGATTCGGGACCAGGTTTTGCTCGGTAACGCTCTGACCGAAGACCGGCCAGCCTGCACCCTCGGGGCTCATGAAGTCGATCTGTGGGTCGATCACGACCAGAGCGGTTCGACTTAGATCCCATTGAAAAGTGGAGGCCGGGAGCGCGGGCTTGGCCGGATCGGCATAGGGGTTCTCGGCGGCGAAGCTGATGCCAGGCGCCATCAGGATGGCCCCCAACAAGGTGGCGTAGGAGATCATTCTCTTGGGGTAAGTTCTGTTGAAGGTCATCTGCATGTCCTCGAAGTGGGGAGGCATCTACGGTATGGCGAGACGAAGGTCCGAAAAGGACATTTATCCTTAGATTCCCGCCGACAGGCGCAGCCTCCTTGAGTGAGGAGGCCGCGCCATCAGGCAAGGGCCGAGCACCGTTGTTGCACCTGTTGACCTTCCAAATGGGAGGGGCATCTAATGACTCTTCTGCCAGGCTTTGGGCGTTCCAGTCATGCCGCGTCACGTTTGCTTCTTGGTCTACTCGGGCTTCGTATTGCTGGATCTGAGTGGCCCGCTCGAAGCCTTCTCCAACGCCAATCTTGCTCGCTCTTCGGGCTATCGATTCACGTTCGCTTCGCTTGAGGGCGGATTGATCCAGGCCTCAGGCGGGTTACAGATCGCGACCGAAGCATTGCACGTTGTCGACCGCCTCGACACGCTCATCATCGTCGGCGCGCCAGCCGTTCCGATCGGTGACTGGATGATGCCGATGGCAGCTGCCATCCGGCATATGTCCTTGCGCTCTCGCCGCACTGCCAGCGTCTGTACGGGCGCCTTCGTGCTGGCCGAGAGCGGCCTGCTCGACGGTCGTGTCGCGACCACGCATTGGAACTACGCGCCGCAATTACAAGCACGCTATCCGTCGCTGCGCGTGGACGGAGATCGAATCTGGACCGAAGATGGGAATGTCTGGACGTCCGCAGGTATGTCGGCTGGCATCGACATGGCCTTGGCCATGATCGAGCAGGACCTGGGCAAGGAGGTGGCGCGCTCCGTCGCGCGCATGCTGGTTGTCTACTATCGGCGACCAGGTGGTCAGTATCAGTTCTCTTCGCTGCTGGATTTCGACCCTGGCTCAGATCGCATCCGCACGGTGCTGAGCTATGCGCGCGATCATCTACGTGATGATCTGTCAGTTGAACGCTTAGCAGACGTCGCACATATGAGCGTACGCCAGTTTGGCCGCGTGTTCGCGGCATCTATCGGGGTGACGCCGGCGAAAGCTATCGAGCGCCTTCGTATCGAGACAGCGAGGCCGCTGGTTGAGGACGGACACCAAACGTTCGAGGAGATCGCCAGGGGCTTCGGATTCGGCGATGCCGATCACATGCTTCGCTGCTTCGTGCGAGTCGTTGGGCGGACGCCACAAGAACTGCGCCGCAGCGCCCGCCAGGCCAAAGGCGATGGCTGGTCCGGGAGAAAGGTTTAGCCAATCGGTGCGGCCACCGGTTGAATCCAAAGTATTTTGCCGCCCATGTGGCTGCGACGTTGCGTCAGCCACGGCTGGGTTAGTCCTGGGTCTTGTGGACCGCCTGGATGATGACCTTGGCCACATCGGCCGGGCGAGACTGCTGCGGCACATGGCTGGCTTCGATTTCAGTGACCTGTGCGCCGATTTTCTTGGCGAATGCGCGCTGCAAATCGGGCTGGATCATCCGATCTTCGCGGGCGACAACGAACCAGCTCGGCTTATTCTTCCAGGCCGCTGCAGTGGTTTTATCATCGAATGCAGACGCACGGATCGGCCCTTGTGTCGCGGCCATGACAGCGACTTGCTCCGCGGGAAGGTCTTGAGCGAAGCCGGTGGCCATGCCTTTGGGCGTCATGTATAGGTAGCCGTTGTTGTCAGGCGCGATTTCGCTCACGCCGGACGGGGCGGGGTAGTCCTTGCCCAGCTCTTTGCTGGCTTGACCCGCATCAGGAGCGAAGGCGGCGACATACACCAGGCCCCGAACTTTTTTGTCAGTGCCGGCCTGACTGATCACGGTGCCCCCCCAGGAGTGCCCAACCAGCACGACGTCGCTGTCCTGGTTGTTCAAGACCCGCTGTGTAGCCGCCACGTCGTCGGCCAGCGAGGTCAGGGGGTTTTGCACCACGGTGACCTTGATGCCTTCGGCCTGCAACAAAGGTACTACCTTGGCCCAGTCGGAGCCGTCTGCAAAGGCACCGTGCACAATCACCACCGACGGTTGCGGGGTGGACGCGTAGCTGCCCACGGCGAAGAGTGAAGTCGTCATGGCGAGTGCGAGGGCGAGAGCCTTGGGTTTGAACATGGTGAGATCTCCTGTGGTTGGTGAGATCCAGTTTCAGAGACTCTCGGCTGTTCGGGTATCGGTCGTTTATCCGAGGCCAGCAATATTTAGGCGGGTATATGGAGAGCGATATGCTGGAGAGTGACTGCATCGAACTGGAGGGAGCGATCCTGGCGTTGTCCATGGTGGGCGACCTGAGCATGGGGCAGCCCTTCGACCAGTCACGCCGCACGGCGCGCCTGGTCCAGTTACTCGCACAGTCCTGCAATGGCGTGGGTGAACACACAGAAGTCGCGCGGCAAGTGGCCTTGCTACGCTGGTCGGGTTGTACCGCCAATGCCGAGGGATTTACCCGCCTTCTTGGTGATGATGTTGAGGGCCGCAACGCCATGCTCAGCCAGACGTTAGGCACGGCTGGCCTGCGTGCCATGCGTAAGTCCGCGCCTTTGGCGGTGGTGCATTGCGAGGTTTCGGGGGACATCGCTCATACACTTGGCTTAAGCGCGCCGGTCGAACTGGGACTGCGGCATGTGTTCGAGCAGTTCGACGGTGAAGGCAAACCCTTTGGTTTGCGACATCCCGAGGTACCTGAAGTGGTTTATCAGGTCATGCTGGCCGGTGATCTGGAAATACTCTCCCGGGTTCACGGACTGGACGCTGCACTGGAATGGATAGCGACCAAGGGCAATCGACGCTATCCGGCATCGCTGGCCGCTGAGCTCTCGCGAAACGCCAAAGACTGGCTGGAAGCATTACGTGCACCAGAGGCTCCCGGCTCAGAGGCTCGCGAGGACAGGAAAATGGTGCCGCTCACTCTAGTAGGAGATGTGATCGACCTGAAATTACCCTGGCTAGCGGGCTACTCACGTCGGTCGGCCGAACTTGTGCGGGAAGCCGCCAGACTCTGGGGCCTGCCGGAGCAGTCAGCCGAGCACGCAGGGAAAGCAGCATTGATCCATGGCATCGGTCGAGCAGCGGTACCCAACCGAATCTGGAACACGGCAGACGCATTACTGAGTGGCGATCTTGAACAAATACGACTGGTGCCCTACTGGACGTCACGCGCGTGTAGCCAGATACCCGAACTGGCAGCACCAGGTCGACTGGCTGCCAACGCTTACGAACGACTGGATGGCAGCGGCTACTTCCGGGGGCTTGATGGCGATGCCCTTCCACCCGAGCAGCGCTTACTGGCGGCAGCTCTGACATGGCAGGCGCTGCGCTCTGATCGCCCCTGGCGACCGGCCTTCAACGAGCATGACGCGGGGCAGCTATTGCTCGACGAAGCGGCTCAAGGTCGTTTCGACTCTAGGGCCTGCCAGGCGGTCATCGCTGCAGCTCGCGGCGAGAGCGCTGTAGCGCCATGCCGAGTGAACAGCAGCCCATTGACCGACCGTGAGACGCAAATCCTGCAGCGCATCAGCATGGGCGGGAGCAACAAAGAGGTGGCACGCCAGCTCGGCATCAGCCCGAGTACGGTGCGCACCCACGTCGAGAGTGTATTCCGCAAATTGCAGTGCACCACCCGTGCTGCTGCGACACTGAAGGCGCTGACCCTGGGGTTCATATGAGCATCAGATGGGGATATGAGGCGTCGACAGGGATTTGGACTGGAACCCAAGCTTGATAGTGAATCGGCCTAGGTTTGGTAGACATTCATCACCGACAGAGAACGGCCAACCACGGCGTAATGCCGGAGCGCTTCGCCGTACTTGCAACGCTTTAATGGCGGTCGGTGACAGGTGCGTGTTGTGCCATCAGCTCAGCGACCCAATCGATGAACACGCGTAGTTTAGGACTGACGTGCCGGCTCGGCGGGAACGCTACGTACATCGGCATCGGATCGACCCGCCAGCTTTCGAAAAGAGGCACCAACTCGCCACGCGCCAGGTGATCCTTGGATCATGTAGTCCGGTAGCCAAAGAACACCTAGGCCGGCCAAGCCGGCCGCGAGGTAGGCATTTCCGTCGTCGACCGCGAGCACGTAGCGGCCGAGCACGTTGACGTTCTCACCGTTGCAGCGCATGGCGTAACTACCTGTCTCCACCACGCGAGCAAATGCCTGCATCGCATCAAAACGGTCCATCTCTGCTCCAGATACTCGGGGATTGTTTGGATTTTACGAATAGTGATGGTTGGACTCGCGAGTTTATCCAGGGGCACGCTCCCCTAGCCAAACCAGTTCTGCATCAGATGCACACGCAGCATCGCCATCAACGGATAGGCCGGACGGCCACCTTCGCCCTTCGGGTAATGTGGCTCGATCAGGGCAATAAATCCTTTCCACGGCACCACCTGATCCATCTCGATCAGGAACAGTTCCTTGCGGGCCTGCTTGCGTTTGCCGGTGTACTCGGCGTCGGCGAAAGTCATCTGTTCCATCGGAAAACGCGGGCAACGGGGTCGGTGTATTTCACCAGATTCGGGAAGTCTTCTTCAGGGTTTCCTTAAACCAGAGCGCACTAATATTTAATTGAGTTTGTTTCTAAAGTGTTTCCCTGAAACCAGACAGAAACATCTCACTTACACGCACTTACAAAGCGCAATAGAATCCGTAGCATGTTCTAAAATCGGGCATAACTATAGGAATAATTCATGCCAATCAGCCAGTTACGAACTACCACTTCGTCTTGAAGTTCGCCATCTGTCAGTCACTTGAAGATAGTGCTGGAAGTGTTTTTCCTCTTCCTTATTATCTGACATCGGGGGTTATCCGGGGGATTACGAGGAAATCACATGAAATCCGCAATTACCACCACTGCCTTATCTAGCCTGCTGTTTTCTTTTGTCGCACTGACTTCATTGCCGGCATCCAGCGCATCCCTTCAATCGGCAAGCCAGCAGCCGACTCTGATGCTGGCGGAAGGAGGCGGTGATCGCCTCATCCAGTATCAGGTGTGGCAAGCGCAACGCGAGCAGACCACCAATGACGAAAGCGAGCGTTTCGCCCAGATGGTCGAAGAGCAACCGACCGCAGCCGGCGTGAAGGTCGCCCAGGAAGAAACAGAGTCGATCGCCAAGCCGGCAACCCGCTATCAATCAAGGATCCACCAGCAGAGAGTGGAATACGGACATTGACCTGACCTTGTCCGTCCCTCCGGGTGCGCCCCGCACCGCACCCGGAGGGCAGCAGCACAGACCATCGCGAATGAATTCGCTCCCACAGAAATACTCCCCCGCCCGCCCTGCGCTCCAGCGCCCATCAGCACCGGAAACGGGCAGAAAGTTCGGAAATTCTCATGCCATTCATAGGCATTGCAGATGCCCGTCGGTCCTGATTCCTGCCATTTTTCAGGCTTCTCCCCAGGCCTGTAACAATGCTCCACCATGGCTCATCCAATTTCAGGGGGGAAAGCGGGGAACAAGAGGACGAGACCATGAAAGCGACATTCAGCACGGCTGCACTCAGCGGCCTGTTTCTGGCCCTTGTCGTGACACCGGGACCGGCCACGGCCCTTGCCGAGAATGGAAGCGATCGCCTGGATGAGTATCGGATGCGCAATCAGCAACCGATCCAGATGAGAGAGGACTCCAGCCAGAGCATCGTGAGGATGCTCGAGGAAGAACCGAGCGCGGCGGGTCGGCAGTACGAAGAGGACAGCATGCAACCCACCCGGCATCAGACTCCACAGTACAAATCGCTGATCCATCAGCAACGGGTTGAATTCGGGTACTGACCAGGGATAGTCGCTCGTCGGGCACGCCTGGACCTGCGCGTACCCGGCGAGCAGCAGAACCACGCTTTCCGACAATCGGTCCAGACCGACGAAGCCCATTTCAGGACCTTTCCTCCGCCATTTACACACCCCTGCCCTACCGTGCGTCTCCTGCCACTTGCGGGGGCATGGGCACTGATTCTAGTGTGCCGACATCCACAAACTGGCGGACAGTCGTCTCTTTGCCAGTTATTCGCTCAACGGATTGATCCATCGCTCGAACCCGGCCCCGGCCGCTTTCCTGGAGAGTCAACCCGTTGCAGAAAGCTGCTTCCCGCCGTTTCGTCTCGTCCCTGTTCTGGCAATTGCTGGCCGTCACCGTCTTCAGCGGCAGCATGCTGCTGGGCGCCGGCGACGCCAAGGCCGCCTGGAGCCTCGACCCAGTGCTGCGCAAGGCGGACAAGCGCTATGGTCGCAGCAGCCCGGCCCGTGAACGCTTGCAGGCCTGGAACGACCTTCTGCAAGGCAGCCGCCAGAAGCCCGAGCTGGAGCAACTGCAGGCGGTCAATCGCGCAATCAACCATCAGGTGCGCTTCAGCGACGACAGCGAACTCTGGCAGCGTCGCGACTACTGGGCCACGCCCGTGGAAACCCTGGCCAAGGGCGCCGGGGACTGCGAGGACTTCGCCCTGGCCAAGTACTTCACCCTGCTGCAGCTCGGCATCCCCCAGGAGAAGCTGCGCATCACCTACGCCACGGCCCTGGAGCTGAAGCAGGCGCACATGGTGGTGACCTACTACGAAACCCCGGACGCCGACCCCCTGGTGCTGGACAATCTGGTGGACACCATCCTCCCCTCCGCCCGGCGCAAGGACCTCGCCCTGCGCTATGCCTTCGACGCCCGTGGGCTCTATTCGATGAAGGGCGGCGCGCTGAAGCGTGTCGGCGAGGCCGGCGAGTTGCCCTCCTGGCAGGGCCTGCTCGAACGCATGCGCCGCGAGGGTTTCAGCCTGGCGCAACTGGAAGTGGCGCCAGGCGGCGCCTGATCACAGTGCGCGACTCACCCTTGAGCACCTTTCCGACGGCGTTGAGTGGCAGGGTCGCGACGATCTCCATGCTGCGCGGCACCTTGTAGTTGGCCATCCGCTCACGGCTCCAGGCGATCAGCTCGTCAGCCACCAGGCTGGCGCCAGGCCGCGGTATCACGTAGGCCCGGCCTATTTCCCCCAGACGCTCATCGGCAACACCGACCACAGCGGCCTGGGCGACCGCCGGCTGCTCCCTGAGCAGACGCTCGACCTTCGCCGGGTAGCAGTTGAAACCGCCGACGATGAACATGTCCTTGAGCCGGTCGGTGATCCGCAGGTATTCGCCCGATTGGAGCGCGACTACGACGCCCTCCCCGCTGGCCATAAATACTCTGGCATCAGGCCCGCCAATCCTCGCGTTCAGTGCGCAGTGTGGATATGCCTGAGCACTCTCTGTCGTATCGGCGAACTGCTCAAGGCCCAATGGCGCTATGTGGACCTGGATAAAGGCACCTGGTTCATCCCTGCAGAAGCCAACAAGGGACACAACGGCAAACGCCAAGATCTCCATGTCTTTCTGTCAGCGTTTGCACTGGAACAATTCAAGTCCCTGCAAAAAAGAAACCGGACATACCCCCTTCCGCTTCCCCAGCAAGGACGAGGAAAACCACGTCGACACCAAGACAGTCAGCAAGCTGATCGGTGACCGACAGTGCCGCTTCAAGAACCGCAGCAAGCCTCTGGCAGGCGCCACCATATCGACTCGCTGGTGCTCAGCAAGGGCACCAAGGGCGAGTGGACACCACACGATCTGCGCCGCACTGGGGCCACGATGATGCAAGAGCTCGGTGTCACCCTGGAGATCATCGACCGCTGTCAAAATCACCTACTGGGTAGTTCAAAGGTACGCCGGCACTACCTGCACCACGATTATGCCAAAGAGAAAGCCGAGGCCTGGCAGTTACTGGGTGAGTGCATCGAGGTCATCCCGACTGCCAGTAACGTTGCAGCTACGTCGAGAGACTAGAACGTGACTGACGTCCAGGCACTGCTCGCCTTTGCGAGCCCAATGACACACTGCGTCAGCCGATACTCTTGGCTGTAAGTGCATCAATGCTAATGCATAGCGCTGTGACATTTTGATACGTGGCTATCCCCCCAGAACATCAAGCGCATGAGCCCGATGAGCCCAGGATTTCACAAGCGTATCAAGCAGCTGCCGGCCAAAAGCGGCCACTCGGATGGGTCTACAAAACCAGGGGCGATACACCTATACACTGCGGTGTATCGATATCTCGCAGAATTCCAGGGTCATTTAATTCTATGCGCCGAACTACCTGCGGACGCTCTTGTAACAGCGCTTTAGCACCACTCTCGCCAGTCAGCTGCTGCAACTCTGGCCAGAACTTGCACCCGAAGATCACGGGGTGCCCAGGCTGACCCCGGAATGTCGGCACAACGATATGCTCAGGCGACGCCAGCGCGAGCAAATAACCCAGGCTGTCCACATTAATCCACGGCATATCGCCAAGAAAGACTGCCACTGCATCTGCCCACGCATGCCGCTTAATCGCCTGTATGCCACTTGCCAGACTATGCCCCATGCCGTGAGCGGCCGACTCGCTGCGCACGATGCGCACGCACGTGGGCACAGCCAATGCCTCGGCGTCGTCTTCGGGGCGCAAGACCACCCAGACGCTCTCCAACTGCGCGCAGGGCAAGGTCAGGCTTGCGCTCAGTAACGTCTGGCCACTTTTCAACCGGGCCCGGCGCTTGTCGGCCCCGAAGCGGCGCGAAAAGCCTGCCGCGAGCACCAGCCCGATAACCGATTGGCTCTTGGCTAGCTCTTTTCCAGGCACCGCTCAGCCTCCAATTATCTTCATGACCATGACGTCGCCCGAGAAGCTCTGTAGCTGCTTGTCTGCCAGCGCCTTTCTCGATAATTCGCGGATACGCGCCAGGGCCATGTCGCGGGGCAGTTCGAGCAGATCGCCCAGGTAGTGGCTATGGCTGGATGACAGGCAGCCATGCAGCCAGCCCGTGGCGCTCAGGCGCACGCGGCTGCAGGTGCTGCAGAACGGCGCACTCTCGTTGGCGATAATCCCGAAGCAGCCGCGCCCGGCAATCTCGAAACGTTGCGCGGTCGCGTCCGACGTACCCGGGGCCGCGCGGAAGGCGTAGCGCTCGGCAATCGCCGCAAGGATTTCGGACATGCCGTAGAACTGCCGGCGAAATTCACCAGTGTCGCGGGCCAGATGGCCCATGCGCATCAGCTCGATGAAGCGCAGCTCCATGCCCCGCGCCAGGCAGTAGTCGAGCAGCGGCAGGAGCTGATCCTGGTTGTGCTCGCGCAGGGGCACCATATTGATCTTCACCTGCAAGCCGGCCGCAAGGGCCAGCTCGATACCGCCCAGCACCTCGGCCAGGTCACCGCCACGGGCAATGCGCCGAAACGCCTGGGCATCCAGGGTATCGAGGGAGATGTTGATGCGTTTGACGCCCGCCTCCAGTAGCACGGGCAGTTTGCGCGCCAGCAGTTGACCATTGCTGGTCAGCGACAGGTCCTCGAACCCCAGCCGCCCCACTGCCGCCATAAAACCATCGAACAGCGGACTGATCAGTGGCTCGCCACCAGTGATGCGCAAGGTGCGCAGGTCGTTGACGGTCTTCAGGTACTCCACCGCCAGCAGCAACTTTTCCAGCGGCAATCCGTTGCTTTGTGCATGCAGACGTTTACCGTCGGCCACACAGTAGATGCACGCATAGTTGCAGGCACTGGTGAGGCTGACGCGCAGATTCTGCAAGCGCCGGCCCAACTGATCGACTATCACGGTGATTCTATGCTCCGGCCCGGACGCGCCTGGTTTGCAAAGGCCACTCTCGACCTCAAGGCCCTGGGTGGATACGACGCAAAGTATGCAGTAGAGCCCCTCCGACCGATTGCCTGATTCGCGCCATTGATTGCCTGAACCAACAGAATCCGGCGAAATTTTCCAGCACATCCAGGGGCAGTAGTATCGTGCTGTGCAACCCGGTTACGCAGTGAGATTGACTGAATGAAAGACCACGATAGCGCGCCAGTCCTGCGCTCTGACGGGCTGGCTGCGGCGGTGGCTGAACTTGCCCAAAGTGACGGCGACCACCAGACGCAGATCCCCGGACTCAACCTGTACCGCAGAAGTTTCGTCACCGACCCCCTGCCCTGCATTTACGGCCTGGGACTGGGGCTGACGGTGCAAGGCAGCAAACGGGTCATGCTGAGGGATGAAATCTTCCACTTTGCCCCGGGGCATTCGCTGCTGACGACCGTCGACTTGCCAGTGACCTCCCACGTATCCAAGGCGAGCGCCGCCGAGCCGTTTCTCGGCATGGCACTGGCGCTCGACGCGCAAGCCATTCTCGAAGCGGCGCAAGAGATGGGCCTGCCACAGCCACCCAGGCAGTTTGCCTACCGTCCCATTTCATTGGAGCCAATCGATTGCGCCTTGGCCGATGCCTTGACTCGGCTGCTGCGACTGGCCTCGGAACCGGGCCTGATCGCGACGTTGGCACCGCTGATCCGTCGGGAAATCACCATTCGTTTACTCGCCGGCCCGCATGGCCTGCACCTCAGGCACCTCGTCGCGGCCGGCTCGCCAAGCCAGCAGATTGCCAAGGCCATGACCTGGCTCAAGCTCAACTTTCACCGAACGCTGTCCATGGACGAGCTGGCCGCTGGCGCACATATGAGTCCCTCGACGTTTCGCCAGCATTTCCGCGATATCGCGGGCATGAGCCCACTGCAGTACCAAAAGCAGCTTCGTCTCCAAGCGGCGCGACAATTGATGCTCAACGAGAAGCTCGAGGCGAGCGTTGCCGGGATTCGGGTGGGCTATGAGAGCGTGTCGCAGTTCAGCCGCGAGTACAGCCGGCTATTCGGCGACCCGCCACAGCGGGATATCCGGCGTCTGCGCATGAGCCTGTAAAGCCCCCACGCAGTCAGAGGGTATCGCGCGACCGGCCTCGATGGACGCGTACGATATCGGCCATCACCGCCAGGGCGATCTCGGCGGGGGTCTTGCTGCCCAGGGCCAGGCCGATCGGCATATGCAGGCGGGCGATCTCATCCTCGCTCAAACCACCGGAGCGGCGCAGGCGCTCGGCGCGCACCCTGGACGTTTGCCTGGAACCCATGACGCCGATGTAAAAGGCCGGTGTACGCACGGCTTCGATCATGGCCAGATCGTCGATCCGCGGATCATGGGTCAACGCCACGACGGCGGTGGCCGCGTGACAACCACCGGCGGCGATAAACAACGAAGGCAGCACCGGCTGCACCTCAATACCGGCCACGTTGAAGCCGCCATGGGCCTCCTCGCGCGGGTCGCAGACGATCACCTCGAAGCCCAGGGTCCGAGCGAACTCCGCGCAAGCGACCGAGACTGGCGAAATACCGGCAATGACCAGGCGAGCCGCTGGCCCCACGCGGATTTGCACCGAGTCCCGCTCGGTCTGCTCGACCACGCGCGGTCCCAAGCCATCGTCTTCGAGGAAATGCGCTTCACCGCTTTGCAGATCGACACAGCGAATCAAATGGCGCTGCCCAAGCAGGGTGGAACGCAGGATCTCGAGTTGGGTCAACGTCGCCGTATTGGCCGGCAAGCGCTCGATCAGCACCTTCAGAATGCCGCCGCAGGGCAGTGAAATCCTCGCGCCCTGGGGACCCTCGGGATCGCCATAACGCAGGGTCGTCACGCCGCGTTCGAACTCGCCACCCTGGAGGCGTTCAAGGAAGTCCTCTTCGACGCAACCGCCCGACAGCGAGCCGACATGCCGACCGTCACCCCGCGCCGCCAGCAAGGAGCCGGGCTCGCGGGGCGACGAACCAAAGGTGGCGAGCACCGTACACAGCCAGACCGTCTCGCCCGTGCGCGCCCAGGCCAGTGCCTGCTCGATAACCTGTACATCCAGATGCTGCATGATCAACCGGCCAACTGGTTACCAATGGGCAGGCGTCGGATACGCTTGCTGGTGGCCGCTGCCAGGGCGTTCACCACTGCCGGCGCGAGCGGCGGCACGGGCGGCTCGCCAATCCCGGTCGGGGCCGTCGCCGAGGGCAGGATATGCACCTCGACCCTGGGCATGTCGGCGATGCGCAGCGGCACGTAGTTATGGAAGTTGGATTGATCGACCTTGCCGTCGGTAAAGGTGATGGCCTCGCTCATCGCTGCGGACAGCGCAAAGCCCACGGAGCCCTCGACCTGGGCCCGGATCACGTCGGGGTTGACCGCGATACCGCAATCCACCGCGCACACCACACGATCCACCCGGAAGCGGCCATCGCCCTGCACCGTGACCTCGGCCACCTGGGCGACAAAAGAACCAAAGGCCTCATGCACCGCCACGCCGCGCCCGCGACGCTCCCCTTCCTTGCCCTGCGCCAGTGGCGCGTCCCAATCGGCCTTCTGCGCCACGAGCTTGAGCACCCCGGCATGACGCGGGTGCCCCTGCAACATGGCCAGGCGCCAAGCCACGGGATCCTGGCCAGCCGCCTGGGCCAGCTCGTCGATAAAGCACTCGGTCGAGAACGCGGTATGGGTGGAGCCCACCGCCCGCCACCATTGCACCGGCACCCCGATGTCGCTGGGGGTATGCAAATCCACCAGCATATTGGGAATGGCATAGGGCAGATTGGCGGCGCCCTCCACCGAGGTTGGGTCGATGCCGTCCTTGATCGCACCGGCGAAAGGCGAGCCGGCAACCACCGATTGCCCCACCAGCCGATGCTGCCAGGCGACCAGCTTGCCCTGCGCATCCAGGCCGGCGCGCAGCCGGTGATGGAACATGGGGCGGTAGTTGCCAGCCTGCATGTCGTCCTCGCGCAGCCACACCAATTTCACCGGAGCACGGCCACCGATGGCCTTGACGATCTGCGCGGTCTCGAGAATGTAGTCGGCATCCTTGCTCGCCCGACGACCGAAGCTGCCGCCGGCATACAGCGTATGGATGTGCACTTGCTCGGGCTTGAGGCCGAACAGCTCGGCCAGCACCGCCTGGTTGTAGGTTTGCATCTGCGCGCCGAACCACGCCTCACAACGGCCCTCCGCCAGCCTGATCACGCAATTCATCGGCTCCATGGCCGCGTGGGCGAGGTAGGGGAAGTCGTACTCGGCCTCGAGCACCTGCTTGGCTTGCGCCAGCGCGCTATCCGCATTGCCCTCCTGGCGTGCAATAGCACCCTGTGACTCGGCCAGCTTCTTGAATTGCTCGACTACCTGGGCAGAACTCAACTTGAACGCGGCGCTTTCATCCCACTGGATACTCAGGGCATCGCGCCCGCGCTTGGCACTCCAGGTGTCCCGAGCGAGCACGGCGACGCCACTGGGGATCCGCACCACCTCAACCACGCCTTGGACTTTCAGGGCGTCCTTCGCGTCGAAGGACGCCACCACCGCGCCAAAGCGCGGCGGGTGGGCGACAACGGCGGTGAGCATATCGGGCAGGTGGATGTCCTGGGTGTACTGCGCCGTGCCGTTGACCTTGGCGGCCGAGTCCTTGCGTGGCAGCGGTTGGCCAATCAGCTTGAAATCCTTGGGGTCCTTGAGCGTGACCTGCTCGGGCACCGACTGTTCGGCGGCGGCATTGGCCAGCTCGCCGAAGCTCGCTTGCTTGCCGGAGGCCACGTGCTTGAGCACGCCGTCGGTCACCACGATCTCTTGTGGCGGGACTCGCCACCGCTGGGCTGCCGCGGCCACCAGCATGGCGCGGGCCGCGGCCCCGGCGTTACGCAATTGCTCCCAGGAGTTGGCGATGGCGCTGCTGCCACCGGTGCCCTGCGAGCCCCACTGCAAGTTGCTGTAGCGGCTGGCATCGGCGGGCGCACTTTCGACGCGCACCTGCGCCCAGGCCGCATCCAGCTCTTCGGCGATGATGGTCGCCAGGCCGGTGTAGCTGCCCTGCCCCATTTCCAGGTGCTTGGCAAACACGGTGACGCTGTTGTCCTCGCCGATACGCAGGAAGGCATTAGGCTCGAAGCTCGTGGCCTGCGCCTGGCCGGCAGCGGCGCTGCTCTTGGTCATGCCCCAGGGGAAATACACGGCCAGGGTAAGGCCTGCCGCTGTACCTTGCAGGAAGCGGCGGCGGCTTTGATTCTCGATAGAACGACTCATGGGTATCCCCTTGGCTTCAGGCCAGCGACTTGACTGCTTCGTGGATGGCCGCGCGAATGCGCACATAGGTGGCGCAACGGCACACGTTGCCCGCCATCGCCTGATCGATATCGGCGTCCGTGGGCGCGCGATTGCCTTCCAACAGGGCCACGGCGCTCATGATCTGGCCGGACTGGCAGTAGCCGCACTGCACCACATCGAGCTGCTGCCAGGCCTGCTGCACCGCTTTGCCTGTGCTGCCTTGCCCGACGCCTTCGATGGTCTGGATCTTCGCGCCGACCGCAGCGGACACCGGCGTCACGCACGAGCGTACCGCCTGCCCACCCATATGCACGGTGCAGGCGCCGCACATCGCCATGCCGCAACCAAACTTGGTCCCGGTGAGCTGCAACGTGTCGCGCAGCACCCACAGCAACGGCGTATCGGGGGCAACGTCGACACGCATCTCTTGGTCATTGATGTTCAGCGTGATCATGCAATCCTCCGGCGTAAAAGTTGTGCGGCTCGGTCAATGGGGCATTGCCGTTGGTACGTCCGACGGCAATTGGCAGATCGGGCGTAAGCCCGCTCGGGCTCGGGCCGGCTATCGACTGACCGACCGTCGCGTTTCAGATGTCAACCTGCCAGTTCTGTAGCCAGAACGCATACGGCGTGGGCAGAACCGCTTCAGGCTGCTCAACGCCCAGTTCTCGGGCCGCCTGAAACGGCCAATGCGGATTGGCCAGCAGCGTGCGCGCGAACATAACCAGGTCCAGCTTGCCCTCGCGCACAAAGGCGTCCGCCTCTTTGGCGCGGGTGATCATCCAACTGGTCGCCACCGGCAAACCGGTGTCTTTGCGGATGCGCTCGGCGTACGGAACCATAAAGTTCGGCCCCCATGGCACCTGCTCGTCAGGCGTGGACAGGGCAATACCGACATCGACCAGATCCACCCCGGCGTCCTTCAGCCAGCGCAACACCTGGGTCGCTTCGGCCAACGACGTCTCGGCACCCGCATCGAACTCCACCACACCCAAGCGCAGGGTCAGCGGCAGAGAAGCCGGCCAGACCTGCCTGACGGCCGCGACGGTTTCCATGAGAAAGCGCGCACGGTTATCCAGCGAACCGCCGTACTGATCGGTGCGGCTATTGGCATGCCTGGACAGGAAGTTCTGCCCCAGGAAGCCGTGGGCGAAGTGCAGTTCCAGCCATTCGAAGCCGGCCTCCAGGGCTCTGGCGGCGGCATCGGCGAAGTCTTGCTGGGTGCGCCGGATGTCTTCGGGAGCCATCTCGCGGGGCATGTGCGGGGCGCTGGGCATGAACGGTAGCGCGCTCGGTGCCTGCGGTTGCCAGGCCTGCGGGTCGCTCGCCGGCAACGGCGCGCCACCTTGCCACGGCGGGGTGCAGCCGGCCTTGCGGCCGGCATGGCCAAGTTGAATACCCGGCACCGCCCCCGCCGCCTTGATGGCCTTCGCCACCGAGGCAAAGCCCGGCACCTGGGCGTCACTCCACAGGCCTGCGTCGCCGGGGGTGATCCGGCCCTGCGGAGAAACCGCCGTGGCCTCGACGATGACCAGACCCACACCGCCCCTGGCCAGAGCGGGATAGTGGGCCTGGTGCCACTCGTTGAGCAGCCCATCGTTGGCCATGTACTGACACATCGGCGAAGCCACGATGCGGTTACGCAGCGTGATGCTCTTCAGGGTAAACGGCGTAAACAGGGAGGCCATCAGGCAGTCCATCAGCAAAGATTGTCGTGGCCAAAGTATGGCGCTGGAGCCTCTCCAATCGTTTGCCTGATACGCCTGCTTGATTGCCCGATCCAACGAATTTTTTAGAAACAATACGAGCATTTCGCTGCTGAAGTTGCCCGAAGTGACGACGCCGAACACAGATGTCGTCCAGCCTGTCTACATCCTTGCGCCGCGCCCTGCTAGCCGCGCGGCTGTTGACGAATCGGCAAGTCGCGAATGCGCTTCACCCGTGGTGTTGAAGATGGTGTCGCATAGCACCGGGGCTATGGGCGGCAAGCCCGGCTCGTCGAGCCCGTCGATCAGATCATCGACCGATGCTCCGATCAGTTGTACTGAATCGCCCCCAGATTTAGCAGACCCATTCTGGGTGACTGCTATGGGTTGTGGATTCAACCGGTCGATGCAACACGCTAAACCCTGTGTAAACAGGAGGAGTGTTGCATCGACCGGTTGAATCCACAGCCAAAAGCGGACGATCAACGAATCGGAAAGCCCCCCTCGCCACATGTGCGAAGTCATGGGCGTGATGGAGCGCAGCGACACCATCATCACAACTACTGGATATTCGACATTCGGACTGCCTTCTTATCCCGCATGCGACGATTGTAATTTGCCAACTCGCCGTTCCCACGCGCGATTGATCGGGCTCTCTGGTTTCAAGGCAAGGCGTTCGGAAATGAATGCCTCGGCCAGTGCGCGATTGCCAAGCCGAATAGCCGCTTCGGTCAGTGTCCATGAAAAAATATCACGCTGCGCGTGACTGCCACCGAAGCGGTTAGCCTTAGTACGTAGCGACAACAGCAACTCTATAGCTTGGACATAATCGCCACGGCCAAAGGCTACAAGTCCTTCGCATGCCGGTATACCGATCTCTCGACTCATCATGGCGTTGGTTCCGCCACTCGCCGCCGCCCGCTTTAGGGAATCAAGCTGCCGACCTTGTGCACGACTGTTTCCCGAGCCCACGAATGCCAGCATCGCATTAACATCGTTAAAGGCATAATAGCCATCGTCGCAGCGAGCCTCCCATTTTTCAGCTAAATCACTCCAACGCTCTCCAACGTCATGACCGAGTAACGAAAGTCGCCAGAGCAACGCCGATCCATCGAGTAGCTCAAGCGCTTGAGCAAAGCCTCCAGCGGAAATGTCCTCGTCAAATATGCGTAGCACGCCAGGCACGTCATTGGCTTCAAGGTGAAACAAGGCGTTATGCCACCAGAGATGGAAGGCGAACATGCTGTTGGGAGCCCAGCCATTGGCGCTGGTCGCGAGGTAATTTGCTCCTTCTTCACTCCGCCCCTGCATTTCCATTACATGGGTGACAGCGTGCACTGCCCAGCCGTCCTGTTGGTTCAAGGCAACAGCCTCCCGCCCCTGATCTTCGGCCTGCTGATAATCGCCAGTTTCTTCCAGACCAAATGCATGCATGCCTTTGACAAAGCCAAAGCCTGGAACATTGTGATTCCAGTGCGGTAACACCCGCGCCACGCGATCACGCAGCATGTGCGAGTAACCTAAATAGAAGTCGCCCAAATGGGCATATTGCAGTGCTAACAGATCGCGCGGGTACTCGATTGACACGCGCCCCCATATTTCGACCGCACGCTCCCAATCACCATCAAGCCAAGCACGCACCGCGCGAATATGCTGCCGTTCGCGATCATTAGCTTTCGGTGCCAGCATCTCGGCTGCCACCAGACTCTTGATCAATTCCGGCTCGAATGCTTTGTCGGTCGCGGTCGCTATCACGCCAGCGCGAAAGGCGTGCGCCAACGCAAAGTCGGGGTGCTCTGCGATGATCCTGTCAGCCTCAGCCAGAGGGTCGGCCTGGTAGGCATGCAGCATGTCGCAGACTTTATCCAGAGCATCGACAGCCTGCTGCGAGCCATAGGAAATAGGATTGCCACGCTTGTCGCATTTGCTCACGGCTTCCTCCCAAATCACAAAAAAGTGCATGAATTATCGAGAACCGCTAGATCATTTTTGATTATCGCCCCTAAATGAACTCAACGATTCTTTGCTGACGAAACGCGTCATCCCTCCTCAATGGGGGCTCGTTCACTCACATTCGAGTAAGCGAGAAATTCACACGGTCTCAAGGAAACAGCTTTGAAACAGCCTGCCCAGGACGTTATGGCCGGTTGCTCTGGGTGCACCGTTCGGCAGGGAAAAAGGGGCGGACCTTTACGCCCCATACCTCCAGCTGTGGCCGGATTCCGCCTTTCGCTAGTGGCCGCTCCGGGTCCAGGCTGTGTGAAAACGCCTGCGATTGTCTAATCTTCTGATCGTCGAGATCGTGGCGGGGACGATCATGAAGCGATTCATTGAAGGTGAAGCTCGGACGCAAGTCACGTTGCTGCCGGAGTGTCTGGACGATTACGTAACCGAAGAAAATCCAGTGCGAGTGGTCGACGTTTTCGTCGATGAACTTGATCTGGGTGCACTTGGATTTGAGGGTGTCGATCCTGCTGCAACGGGGCGTCCGGCCTACCATCCAGCGATCTTGCTGAAGATCTATATCTACGGCTATCTCAATCGGATTCAGTCCAGCCGCCGGCTTGAACGTGAGGCCGAGCGCAACGTCGAGTTGATGTGGCTGACAGGGCGTTTGGCTCCTGACTTCAAAACCATCGCCGACTTTCGCAAGGACAACGGCAAAGCCATTCGCAGCGTATGCCGCCAGTTCGTAGTGCTTTGTCGCAACCTCAATCTCTTCTCTCAATCGATCATCGCCATTGATGGCAGCAAGTTCAAAGCCGTCAACAACCGTGACCGTAACTTCACCCAGGGCAAAGTGAAGGCGCGCATGCAACAGATCGAGCAGAGCATTGATCGATATCTGGCGGCGATGGATTCGGCGGATCGGGCAACGCCCGAAGTGGCCGAGGCCAAAGCAGAGCGGCTTAAAGAAAAGATAGAAACGCTGAAAAAGCAGATGCAGAAACTCAAGGAAATCGAGGCGCAGCTTCACGAAAGTCCAGACCAGCAAATCTCTCTCACCGATCCAGATGCACGCTCAATGGCCACGAGCGGCCGAGGCACCG
The DNA here is from genome assembly GCF_057838565.1 of Pseudomonas sp. KH_027. NCBI lineage: Bacteria > Pseudomonadati > Pseudomonadota > Gammaproteobacteria > Pseudomonadales > Pseudomonadaceae > Pseudomonas > Pseudomonas sp. KH_027. The sequence continues at coordinate 1,841,942 of NZ_CM174470.1, read as the reverse complement.
GAACGGTTGGCTACAACGTACAAACAGCTGTCGACGACAAACACCATCTGATCATTGCCCATGAGGTGACCAACGTTGGTAATGATCGTGGGCAACTGAGCAATATGGCGAACCAGGCGCGTGAAGAAATCGGCGCTGAGTCGCTGACGGTGGTAGCCGACCGAGGCTATTACAAGGGTCTGGAAATCCTTGCCTGCGAGCAGGCTGGCATCGCCACCTTCGTACCGAAACCCCTGACATCAGGCAGCAAAGCCGAAGGCCGATTTGGTAAGCAGGACTTCATCTACGTTGCTGCATCGGACAAGTATCGATGCCCTGCGGGACAGTTACTGACCCGGCGGCATTCTTCGGTGGAAGACGGCATGCTACTGCACTGTTATTGGTTCTCGGGCTGCCAGTCCTGCGCAATGCAGAAGCAATGTACGACGGGTAAGGAGCGCCGCGTAAAGCGCTGGGAACATGAGGCTGTAGTCGACGCGATGCAGGTTCGGCTAGAACGTGATCCAACGATGATGAGGCGTCGCCGACAGACCGTTGAACATCCTTTTGGAACGCTCAAGTTCTGGATGGGAAGTACCCACTTCCTGACCAAAACCCTGCCGAGAGTGAGCACTGAGATGAGCCTTCATGTGCTCGCCTACAACCTCAAGCGAATGATGAGCATCTTCGGCATCGCAGGACTGCTTGAGGCGATCAGGGCTTGAATCCAGCCGCTTGCTCGCCCGTTAGTAACCGTTTGGGCCGCTGACGCGGCCCAAACGGCATTACGAACGTCTATGTAGCTGACTAAGGCAATTCGCGCTTCCGCCCGTTGATTTCACAGGCAACCTTCGCGACTTTCAGTTTTCGACGTATTCAGTGCGTTTTCACACAGCCTGGGTCGTTTTGAGCCGGTCGGGCGGCTCGCGGAAGTGGTCATCCCGTTTGCAAATGCGTGGTCAGATCGAATGCAAATGACTGGTCAGTGGCGATGTAAATCGGTGGTCAAGTGAGCCGCAATTTCGCAACCAACCTTCAGTTAGACCCCAATTGCACCCACCAACAAAAGCCCAAGAAGTCTGTGGATTTACCCCGAAAAACCAAGACCACCGGCGGCATTGTGTTGCCCGAAGAGGTGGCCGAGCGGCCCAACCGGAGCGTGGTGATTGCGGTGGGTTCCGGCCACGGCTGGGTACGGTCGAGACGCCTGCCCTGGAGGTCAGCGCTCCCTGATAAACAAGCGCCCGCGGGTCTTGCAGAGCATCACCAACAAGGAGATGCGCACGCTTCTGTGCTGACTATTTCAGCCACCTGACGCCAGAGAAAATGAAGCTTCAGGTCGCCGCTGGCCAGATCGACCTAACACTGGTGCCGATGGAGAACAGCCAGAAGTCAGCGCGAGGCGTTCACCTCTCTGACCTGGCGGCGTACCTCGATGCCCAGCACAGTAAGGCCAAGGCCGAGCACGACAAACTGATGGGCCGAGGCATACGCCGAGCGTCCTAACCAGAAACGGCCCCAATCACGGGGCCAGTTACGACCCTCTCCAACCATAGCCAATCCTTGTAAGGGTCACCATTCCCCCGCAGATGCGTATAGCGTCGCATCGAGTTCCAATCCCGGTGGCCCGACACGCTGGCCGCTTTCGGAATATCCCAACCCATTTCAAAAAGCCGACTCACGCCGTCATGGCGCAGGTCGTGAAAATGCAGATCGTCAATCTCCAGAAAATTGCAGGCGCGGGTAAACGACGCTGACACCGATCTGGCGTTATAGGGGAATACCTCGTCAGCAACCCGAGGCATTGACTGCAGGATGCGCCAAGCCTCATCGGGAACCAGACACCACACGTCATTGCCGTGTTTCTGGCCTGGATTCTTCATATCGGTGATCAGCACCCGCTGGCCTGGCTCATCCATAGCATCCCAGCGAATGCGCGTGATCTCCTCTTGCCGGCGCGTCGAGAACAGCGCGAACACGGTTACTCGCACCATATCGATCTGTTGCTTGCGGCGGTCGCGCATTTCGGAAAAGTAGGTCAGCAGCTTGTCCAGTTCATCCAGCGCTGGCCGGCGCGCCCTTTCCCTGCTCTTGGTCACGGCGCCCATCTTGCGCAGCACCCGGCGCGCGTCAGGCATCGCCATCGGATTAATGTCATAACCCCATGCCGGCCTTGCTACAGAGAACACTGCGCCAAGGTGAGCAAGGTCATTTCCGAGTGTTTGCGCCTGAATGCCATCCTCCTGCATCCGACGATTACCGTACTCAACCAACTGCTGGCTGGTGACCTGTGAGTCTTCAAGATCGCCCAACCATGTTTTGCTAATTGCCTTGAGCGTGGCGCGCTTGGTCTTGCCGAGCGGCCTGATCTTTTCGTATTCATCAAGGTAGCGCTCGATCATTTCCTTGACCGTCACGCCGTTACGATTTGCTTTAGCAATGGCACCGGGCTCAGCCAATTCCGTCTCGCGCCGCTTGATCCAAGCCTGCGCCGTGGCCTTGCGGTCGAAAGTCTGGCTTTCCTGATAAACTGTTGCGCCCTGCTGCATGATCCTGATTTGCGCGGTATACCGTGCAGACCCGTCCTTGCGCTTGCGGATAGTTATAGAGCCCATGATTTTGCTACAAGACTGATTTACGTTGCTACATTTTAGCAACACACTCTCAGAAACAAGCAAAAATAAGCGAAAACGGTAGCAAATGAACGTAGCAGAAAACCTCACAAATACAGCATCTACGCCCGCATTAGAGCGACTAGAGCCAAATAGGAGATTTTCTGTTGCGCCGATGATGGATTGGACCGACCGGCATTGCCGATTCTTTCTGCGGCTGCTGTCGCGGCAGGCTTTGCTGTACACGGAGATGGTCACGACCGGGGCCTTGCTACGCGGCGATCACGAGCGTTTTCTGCTGCATGCCGAAGCCGAGTACCCGCTGGCCCTGCAGCTCGGCGGCAGTGTGCCGGAGGAGTTGGCGGCCTGTGCGCGGCTGGCGGAGCAAGCGGGTTATGACGAGGTCAACCTGAATGTCGGCTGCCCGAGCGACCGGGTGCAGAACAATATGATCGGCGCCTGTTTGATGGCCCATCCGGCGCTGGTGGCCGATTGCGTGAAAGCCATGCGCGATGCGGTGTCGATTCCGGTGACGGTCAAGCATCGGATCGGGATCGACGGCCGTGACAGCTACGCCGAGCTCTGCGACTTTGTCGGTCAGGTGCGGGATGCCGGCTGCCAGAGCTTTACCGTGCATGCGCGGATTGCCATCCTCGCCGGCCTGTCGCCGAAGGAAAACCGCGAGGTGCCGCCGCTGCGTTATGAGGTGGCGGCGCAGCTCAAACAGGATTTCCCGGATCTGGAGATCATCCTCAACGGCGGGATCAAGACCCTGGAGCAATGCCAGGAGCACTTGCAGACCTTCGATGGGGTGATGCTCGGTCGTGAGGCTTATCACAACCCCTACCTGCTCGCGGCCGTCGACCAGCAACTGTTCGGCAGCACCGCGCCTGTGGTCAGCCGGGTTGGCGCGCTGGAGCGGTTGCGCCCGTATATCGAACAGCACTTAGCCACAGGCGGCGCCATGCACCACATCACCCGGCATGTGCTGGGGTTGGGTCAGGGTTTTCCGGGGGCGCGGCGGTTCAGGCAATTGCTGTCCGTCGATATCCACAAGGCGGCCAACCCTCTGGCATTGCTCGACCAGGCGGCCGAACTGCTCAAGGGCCGCTAGCGGGCGGCAGACGGTTCGGATCGACGGCTATAGCCGCGAAAGCTGATCCGAACCGGGCGATCGGCATCGACCGCCAGTTTTATTCAGTGACTTGCAGCACCACGCGCCCCTGTTTCGGGCAACGCTCCATATAGCGGTGAGCCTCGACGAACGCGGTGAAGGGGAACACCTTCTCGACCCGTGGCAGCAGCACGCGATCGCGGGCCAGTTGGTTCAAGGCGTTCAGCGCCCGATCCAGGGCTTCGTGATCCTGGGGAATGCCCAGCTCAGCCTTACCGGTGAAGTTGCCAATACAGTGTACGAAGAACTGGATGTTCTTCTGGAACGCCGCACAAGCCGGGAACGGCGTCTGGTTGCCGCCCTGCAAGCCGTACAGCACCAGCCGCCCACGCGGCGCCAGCACATCGCCGAGCAAGCACATCTGCGGGCCACCGAGGCCGTCCAGGACGATATCGACACCACGCCCGTCGGTATATTTATTGACGGTGGTGACCAGGTCCTGCTCTTCGGTGACTATGACTTTCTCGGCGCCGAGGGCCAGCAGTTGCTCACGGTCCTCAGGGTCTTTGGTCGCCGCGATGATCCGCGCACCCAATGCCTTGCCCAATTGCAAAAAGGCCGGCCCGGAACAATGCGCCGCATCGGTCACCAGTACGGTCTGACCGGGTTGAAAGCGCGCCAGGTCGACATAGGCGAAATAGGCGATCAGCAGCGGTGTATAGAAGCCGCTGGCCTCGATTGGCGTCAGCAACTCCGGATAGCGGGTGATCGAGGTACGCGGCAGCACCAGCTCGTCGCCGTAGCCCGGGTAGTCGTTCGGGCTGTGGGCCGGGAAGCTGGCGACTTTATCGCCCACGGCCAGGTCATCCACGCCTTCGCCCACCGCCAGCACCACGCCGGCCAATTCGTGCCCCAGCCCAGCCGGCAAATGCGCCTGCGACGGTGCCAGGTTCTGCCGCCACATCACGTCGTACCAGCTGATGCTGATGGCTTCGACCCGCAGCAACACCTCGCCTGCCGCAGGTTTTGCGACAGGCTGCTGTTCCAGCTTGAGCACTTCAGCCGGGCCGAACTGATGGAAACGAATTACACGGGACATCGCTCACCTCACATATGGATTCCCAATGGCCATGGACTTTATCGGGGCTTAGCCAGCAAAACCACCCGCTGCCGTTGATAGTCGACATAAATGCCAATGATGCAGCCGCTTGACGCCAGCGCCGCGGCCCTTCAGCCTCATACCCCAGGGAACCAAGTACACCGAGGAATCAGGGTACCGCCGAATGAATCGTAACGACTTGCGCCGCGTCGACCTGAACTTGTTGATCGTCTTCGAAACATTGATGCACGAACGCAGTGTGACCCGTGCGGCGGAAAAACTCTTCCTCGGCCAGCCGGCGATCAGCGCCGCCCTGGCGCGGTTGCGCAGCCTGTTCGACGACCCGCTGTTCGTGCGTACCGGTCGCAGCATGGAGCCTACCGCCCGCGCCCAGGAAATTTTCGGCCTGCTGTCGCCCGCGCTGGATTCGATTTCCACGGCTGTCAGTCGCGCCTCGGAATTCGATCCGGCGACCAGCAACGCGGTGTTTCGTATCGGCCTGTCGGACGATGTCGAGTTCGGCCTGCTGCCGCTGCTGCTGCGCCGTATCCGCGCCGAAGCACCGGGCGTGGTGCTGGTGGTCCGTCGCGCCAACTACCTGCTGATGCCCAACCTGCTCGCCTCCGGGGAAATTTCCGTGGGCGTCAGTTATACCGAGGAACTCCCGGCCAATGCCAAGCGCAGGACTTTGCGCCGCAGCCAGCCCAAACTGCTGCGGGCGGATTCCGCACCCGGGCGCCTGAGCCTCGACGACTACTGCGCTCGCCCGCATGTGCTGGTGTCGTTCGCGGGCGACCTGAATGGTTTTATCGACGATGAACTGGCGAAGATCGGCCGCTCACGCAAAGTGGTGCTGGCCGTGCCGCAATTCAATGGCCTGGGCACGCTATTGGCCGGCACCGACATGGTCGCCATCGTGCCGGACTACACCGCCGCCGCCCTGACCGCCGCCGGCGGTGTGCGCGCCGAGGACACGCCCATGGAAAGCCCGGCGTTCGAATTGTCCATGGCCTGGCGTGGCGCCCAGGACAACGACCCGGCCGAACGCTGGCTGCGCTCGCGCATCCAGATGTTCGTCGGCGACCCGGATAGCCTGCTCTAGAGCCTTGCGCAGGCTTAATCATCATTCTCGCTGATAGTCATCTTCGCCCCGTTCGATTCGTCGTCCCGCAACCTCCAAAGCACACTCCGCCCATTCAAAAAACCGATTGGCGGAGACAACCATGCAACAGTCACTCAAGGTCTTGCGCGTACCCCTGACGGCACTCGCCCTAATCGTCATCAGCGCGTGCGGTAAAGCCCCCGAAGCGACCAGTGCGCTGCCGGCCGCCAAAGTCAGCGTCGCCCAGGTGCTGCAACAACCGGTCAACGAGTGGGACGAGGTCACCGGCCGGCTCGAGGCACCGCAAGCCGTCGATGTCCGCCCGCGTGTTTCCGGCTACATCGACAAGGTCACCTTCACCGAAGGCGCCTTGGTAAAGAAAGGCGACCTGCTGTTCCAGATCGACCCGCGCCCGTTCGAAGCTGAAGTGCGTGGCCTGGAAGCCCAACTGCAACAAGTGCGCGCCAACCTGTCCCGCACCGAGAACGAAGCCCGCCGCGGCGAACGCCTGCGGGCCAGCAACGCGATTTCCGCCGAACTGGCCGATGCCCGTGCCAGCGCCGCCCTCGAAGCCCGCGCCGGTGTGGCGGCGATCCAGGCGCAACTGGAAAACGCCCGCCTGAACCTGAGCTTCACCCGCATCATCGCGCCCATCGATGGCCGCGTCAGCCGCGCCGAAATCACCGCCGGCAACCTGGTGAACGCCGGGCAGACCCTGCTCACCAGCCTGGTTTCCACCGACAAGGTCTATGCCTACTTCGACGCCGACGAAAAAGTCTTCCTCAAGTACAACGACCTCGCTCGCCAGGGTCAACGCGGCCAGACCAGCCCGGTCTACCTGGGCCTGAGCAACGAAGATGGCAACCCGCACCTGGGCCAGATGGATTTCGTCGATAACCAGGTCAACCCGAAAACCGGCACCATCCGTGCTCGCGCCGTGTTCGATAACAGCGCTGGCCGTTTCACCCCGGGCCTCTATGCCCGCCTGAAACTGGTTGGCAGCGCCACTTACCCGGCCGTGCTGATCAACGACGAGGCGGTCGGTACCGACCTGGGCAAGAAGTTCGTACTGGTCCTCGGCGCCGACAACAGCATCAGTTATCGCAGCGTGGAATTGGGCCCCAAGCTGGAAGGTCTGCGCATCGTCCGCAGTGGCCTGACCAAGGACGAACGCATCGTGGTCAAGGGGCTGCAGCGCGCCCGCCCGGGCATGACCGTGGAGCCCAAGGACATCCCGATGGCCAATGCCGCGACCGTCGCCGCCCTGGCAGAACAACGCAAGGCCGTGGAAGCCGCCAACCCGCCTCGGGTCGTGCAGCAGTCCACCGCCGCCACAGCGCCACGCGGCTAAGGGTCCAGACCGATGAATTTCTCCCAGTTTTTCATTCTGCGGCCGATCTTCGCCGCCGTGCTTTCCCTGTTGATCCTGATCGGCGGCGCGATCTCGCTGTTCCAGCTGCCCATCAGTGAATACCCGGAAGTGGTGCCGCCGACCGTGGTGGTGCGCGCCAACTTCCCCGGCGCCAACCCCAAGGTCATCGGCGAAACCGTGGCCGCGCCGCTGGAACAGGCGATCACCGGGGTCGAGAACATGCTCTACATGTCCTCGCAGTCCACCGCTGACGGCAAGATCACCCTGACCATCACCTTCGCCCTCGGCACCGACCTGGACAACGCCCAGGTGCAGGTGCAGAACCGCGTGACCCGCACCCAGCCCAAGCTGCCGGAAGAAGTCACGCGTATCGGCATCACCGTCGACAAGGCTTCGCCCGACCTGACCATGGTCGTGCACCTGACCTCGCCGGACCAGCGCTACGACATGCTCTACCTGTCCAACTACGCCCTGCTCAATATCAAGGACGAACTGGCGCGCCTGAACGGTGTCGGCGACGTACAACTGTTCGGCATGGGCGACTACTCCCTGCGGGTCTGGCTCGATCCGAACAAGACCGCCTCGCGCAACCTGACCGCCAGCGACGTGGTCAGCGCTATCCGCGAGCAGAACCGCCAGGTGGCAGCTGGGCAATTGGGCGCCCCACCCTCGCCCAGCGCCACCAGTTTCCAGCTTTCGGTCAACACCCAGGGTCGGCTGGTCAGCGAAGAGGAATTCGAGAACATCATCATTCGCGCCGGCGACAACGGTGAAATCACCCGCCTGAAAGACATCGCCCGGGTTGAACTCGGTTCCAGCCAATATGCGCTGCGTTCGTTGCTCAACAATCAACCTGCGGTCGCCATCCCAATCTTCCAGCGCCCGGGCTCCAACGCCATCGACATCTCCAATGAGGTTCGGGCAAAAATGGCCGAACTGAAGAAGGGCTTCCCGGAAGGCATGGACTTCAGCATCGTCTATGACCCGACCATCTTCGTCCGTGGTTCCATCGAAGCGGTGGTGCACACCCTGTTTGAAGCGCTGATCCTGGTTGTGCTGGTGGTGATTCTGTTCCTGCAGACCTGGCGCGCCTCGATCATCCCGCTGGTGGCGGTGCCGGTCTCGCTGATCGGTACCTTCGCCGTGATGCACCTGTTCGGTTTCTCGCTCAACGCCTTGTCGCTGTTCGGGCTGGTGCTGGCCATCGGCATCGTGGTCGATGACGCCATCGTGGTGGTGGAAAACGTCGAACGGAATATCGGCCTGGGTCTAACCCCGGTCGAAGCCACCAAGCGCGCCATGCGTGAAGTGACCGGCCCGATCATCGCCACGGCGCTGGTGCTCTGCGCGGTGTTTATCCCGGCGGCCTTCATTTCCGGATTGACCGGGCAGTTCTACAAGCAGTTCGCCCTGACCATCGCGATTTCCACGGTGATTTCGGCCTTCAACTCCCTGACCCTGTCGCCGGCGTTGGCGGCGGTACTGCTCAAGGCCCACGACGCGCCGAAGGATTGTTTCTCGAAGTTCCTCGACTCGCTGTTCGGGGGCTGGCTGTTCCGCCCCTTCAACCGCTTCTTCGACCGTGCCAGCCATGGTTATGTCGGCACCGTCACCCGCGTCATCCGCGGCAGCGGCATCGCCTTGCTGGTGTACGCCGGCCTGATGGTGCTGACCTACTTCGGCTTCGCCAGCACACCCACCGGTTTCGTGCCGCCGCAGGACAAGCAGTACCTGGTGGCGTTCGCCCAGTTGCCGGATGCGGCGAGCCTGGACCGTACCGAGACGGTGATCAAGAAAATGTCCGAGATCGCCCTGCAGCAGCCTGGTGTGGCCAACTCGGTGGCCTTCCCCGGCCTGTCGATCAACGGCTTCACCAACAGCCCGAACAGCGGCATCGTCTTCACCCCGCTCAAGCCCTTTGATGAGCGCACCGACCCGAGCCAGTCCGCAGGCGCCATCGCGGCGGCCCTGAACGCCAAGTTCGCCGGTATCGAAGACGCCTATATCGCGATCTTCCCGCCACCACCGGTACAAGGCCTGGGCACCATCGGCGGCTTCCGCCTGCAGATCGAAGACCGTGGCGGCCTGGGTTACGAGGAGCTGTACAAGGAAACCCAGAACATCATCGCCAAGAGCCAGAACGTGCCAGAGCTGGCCGGATTGTTCACCAGCTACCAGGTCAACGTGCCCCAGGTCGATGCCGCCATCGATAGGGAAAAGGCCAAGACCCACGGCGTGGCGATCACCGACATCTTCGACACCATGCAGGTCTACCTGGGTTCGCTGTACGCCAACGACTTCAACCGCTTTGGCCGCACCTACCAGGTCAACGTCCAGGCCGAGCAGCAGTTCCGCCTCGAGCCCGAGCAGATCGGCCAGTTGAAGGTGCGCAACAACCGTGGCGAGATGGTGCCGCTGTCGACGTTCGTCAAGGTCAGCGATACCTCGGGCCCGGACCGGGTGATGCACTACAACGGCTTCATCACCGCGGAAATCAACGGCGGCGCGGCACCCGGCTACAGCTCCGGGCAGGCGGAAAAAGCCATCGAGAAGCTGCTCAAGGAAGAACTGCCCAACGGCATGACCTACGAATGGACCGAGCTGACCTATCAGCAGATCCTTTCCGGTAATACCGCGCTGTTCGTCTTCCCGCTTTGCGTATTGCTGGCCTTCCTGGTGCTGGCGGCGCAGTACGAAAGCTGGAGCCTGCCGCTGGCGGTGATCCTGATCGTACCGATGACGCTGCTGTCGGCCATTACCGGAGTGATCCTCTCCGGCGGCGACAACAACATCTTCACCCAGATCGGCCTGATCGTACTGGTGGGGCTGGCCTGTAAGAACGCGATCCTGATCGTCGAGTTCGCCAAGGACAAGCAAGAGGAAGGCATGGGCCCGCTCGCCGCGGTGCTGGAGGCCTGCCGCCTGCGTCTGCGGCCGATCCTGATGACCTCCTTCGCCTTCATCATGGGCGTGGTGCCCCTGGTGTTCTCCAGCGGTGCCGGTGCGGAAATGCGCCATGCCATGGGGGTTGCGGTGTTCTCCGGGATGCTCGGGGTAACCTTCTTCGGCCTGCTGCTGACACCGGTGTTCTACGTGCTGATCCGTAACTTCGTCGAGCGCCGCGAGGCCCGCAAAGCCAGCCTGCTGGAGGCCAAAGTATGACCTTCAAAGCCTTCGCCCCGGCCCTGCTGGCTCTCGCGCTGAGCGCCTGCACCGTGGGCCCGGACTACAAAAGCCCGGACACCGCACCGGCAACCCTCAGCGCCGCCGCCCAACTCAATGAAGGGCGCGGCGACTACGACCGCAGCAAGTTCGAGGTGAGCTGGTGGCAGCAGTTCGAGGACCCGACGCTGAACCAGTTGGTGGCGCAATCGCTGCGCGACAACCGTCAACTGCGTGTCGCCTTCGCCCGCCTGAAGGCCGCACGGGCAATCCGCGACGATGTCGCCAATGACCGCTTCCCGACCGTCACCAGCCGCGCCAGCAGCGAGCTGGGCAAGTCGCAGCAACCGGGCATTACCGAGCAGCGGGTGAACAACGAGCGCTATGACCTGGGCCTGGACATGATCTGGGAGATCGACCTGTTCGGCCGTATCCAGCGGCAGTTGGAAGCCAGCGATGCCGAACAGGAAGTCGCCGAAGCCGAGCTCTATCAGTTGCAGGTCAGCCTGATCGCCGAACTGGTGGACGCCTATGGCGAACTGCGCGGTGCCCAGCTGCGGGAACGGATCGCTCGCAGCAACCTGAAAAACCAGCAGGAGTCGCGCGGCCTGACCGAACGCCTGCGCGATGCCGGCGTGGGCAACGAACTCGACGTGCTGCGCGCCGATGCGCGCCTGGCCGCCACTGAGGCCAGCGTGCCGCAATTGCAGGCGCAGGAAGTGCGCGCTCGCAACCGCATCGCCACCCTGCTCGGGCAACGGCCGGAAGCCTTGCAGGTCGACCTCGGCCCGAAAGACTTGCCCGCGATCGCCAAAGCCCTGCCGATCGGCGACCCGGCGGAGCTGCTGCGCCGTCGCCCGGATGTGCATATCGCCGAGCGGCAACTGGCGGCGGCCACCGCGAATATTGGGGTCGCCACCGCGGACCTGTTCCCGCGCATCAACGTCGCCGGCTTCCTCGGCTTTACCGCCGGGCGCGGCTCGCAACTGGGCTCCTCGGCGGCACGGGCCTGGGGCGTGGCACCGAGCATCAGCTGGGCGGCCTTCGACCTGGGCAGCGTGCGGGCTCGCCTGCGTGGCGCCGAAGCCGATGCCGACGGCGCCCTGGCCAGTTACGAACAGCAGGTGCTGCTGGCCTTGGAAGAGTCGGAAAACGCCTTCAGCGACTATGGCAAGCGTCAGGAGCGCCTGATCTCGCTGCTGCGCCAGAGCGAAGCCAGCCGCGCGGCGGCCGATCAAGCCTCGATCCGCTACCGCGAAGGCACGGTGGACTTCCTCGTACTGCTCGACGCCGAACGCGAACGCCTGGCTGCCGAAGACGCCCAGGCCCAGGCGGAAGTCGAGGTCTATCGCGGCATCGTCGCCATCTACAAAGCCCTTGGCGGCGGCTGGCAGGCTCCGGCGCTGACCGCTGCGCGCTGATCCTCGGTTCACACAGCGCCGCCTACGAGCAGACGATGAGCGTAGGCGGCGCCATGGGCACCACGTTCATCCTGGGTAATAGCACTATGCAGCCGTTGAGTGGCTGCGACGGCTCGGGTAAGGTCATGGCATTCGCCACGACAAGGTTGTGCTATGACCTCCAAGCTGGATCAACTCAAACAGTTCACTACCGTAGTCGCCGACACCGGCGACATCGACGCCATCGCCCGCCTCAAACCGGTAGATGCCACCACCAATCCCTCGCTGCTGCTCAAGGCCGCCGCCATGCCCGGCTACGCCGAGCTGCTGGCCAACGCGGTAGCCGGCTGTAACGGCGACCTGGGGCTGGCTTGCGATCGCTTTGGGGTCGCCGTCGGCCAGGGCATCCTCGAGGTGATACCCGGGCGCATCTCCACCGAAGTCGATGCCCGCCTGTCATTCGACACCCAGGCCACTTTGCGCCGCGCCGAACGCCTGATCGGTCTCTACGACCAGGCCGGTATCGGCCGCGAGCGGGTGCTGATCAAGATCGCCGCCACCTGGGAAGGCATTCGCGCCGCCGAGCAGCTCGAGCGCGCCGGCATCCAGACCAACCTGACCCTGCTGTTCGCCTTCGCCCAGGCCGCCGCCTGCGCCGACGCCGGCATCTTCCTGATCTCGCCCTTCGTCGGCCGTATCTACGACTGGTACAAGAAAACCGAAGGCCGCGACTTTGTCGGCGCGGATGATCCTGGCGTACGTTCCGTCACCCGGATCTACAACTACTACAAAGCCAATGGCCACAGCACCGTGGTGATGGGTGCGAGCTTCCGCAACCTGGGGCAGATCGAACAACTGGCCGGCTGCGACCGCCTGACCATCAGCCCGGAACTGCTGCAGCAACTGGCGGACGACCACAGCCCGCTGGAGCGCAAACTGGCCACGGGCAAGCCTGGCGAGGCGCGCCAGAGCCTTGACGAGAGCGGTTTCCGCTGGGCAATGAACGAGGATGCGATGGCCACCGAGAAACTCGCCGAAGGCATTCGCCTGTTCGCCCGCGACCAGGAAAAACTCGAAGCCCTGCTCGCCACCAAACGCTAGAACGCACAACGCGCGAGCCCCATAAGGCCTCGCGCGTTGGCATGCAGATCCAGGGTGGGTTAGTGGCCTGTGTGGCTGGTTCCATTCGTTAACTTCGGCGCCTGAAGCCGCGATCCAGCGTTGCAATCCCTCGCCGTAGCCGTGCTACGACTCGTCGTTGCGCCTTGCCTCGCGACTCCCGGCATCCGAATTTAAGTTAACGAACTAACCGAACAGGCTACTAGTCAGCTGCGCTCGAGGGCGCTGACCAGGTCGTGGAAGGCTTCGCGATTGGACTCGTTGAGCCCCATCAGGATGCGGTGGGCTTCCAGCACTTTGGCTTTCACCACCTCTTCCGACTGATCCTGCGAGGGCAAGTCGGCCAGGCTGTCGGGGCACAGGATCGGCCGGTCGACGATATTGAACACCTGATCGAAGCCCATCGACTGCAACAACCGGGTGATATCCGGATGCGTCGTCACCACGGTCGGTAGCAGGCCGATCTTCTGCCGCGAAAGGATCGAGAGCTTGGCCAGCAACCCCAGCGTGGTGCTGTCGATGCTGCGCGTCTCCGTCAAGTCGATGACGATTGCCGAGAAATTCAGCGCAGTGAAGATTTTTTCAATAGTCGCATCCAGCGCTGAACAAAGCGTCAGACGCACTTCGCCGACGAACTTGAGAACGAAGGTGCCGTTCTGCTCAGCGAATTGAATTCTACCGGTACTCATACAGCAGCACTCATGCAAGGTTCCTGCTTAACACCAGCAAGGCAATATCATCTGGCATATCACTGAGATCAGCCAGTCCAAGCACCTGGCGCAGTCCATCCAGACTGCCGCCCGCCGTGCATACCAATTGCGGTAACACCGCTTCCTTTTCTTTGAGTGTATCGCCCGGCAAAAGGTCCAAAATGCCGTCCGAGAGCAAGGTCAGGCTGAATGACTCCGGCAGCGCCATCACATGGTCGGTGTAAGTCGCCTCGGTAAACAAGCCCACCGGCAGCCCACGACCTTCCAGGTAATGCGCCTCACCCTGGCTATACAGCACAGGTAGCGGCAGATGACCGCCAATGCTGTAGGTCAATTGGCCGCTGTGCTCATCGATCACCCCGCCGAGCATGGTCACATGCTTGCCCAGCTTGCAGTTGATCAGCCCACGGTTGATATGCCCGAGCACATCCGAAGGTTTGAACTCCGGCAGCAGCCCACCGCGACGCGACTCGTACAGCAGCCGGGTGGTCATGAACTTCAACAGCACGGTGATGAATGCCGAGGAAGCGCCGTGCCCGGAAACATCGGCCAGGTAGAAGGCGATGCGCCGATCATCCAGGCGGAAGTAGTCGACGAAATCCCCCGACAGATACAGCGAAGGGATGATCTGGTGGGCGAACTGCAAACCATCGACCGCCCAAGGCGTCGTCGGCAGCATATTCATCTGCACCTGCCGCCCGGCGTTCTGGTCCTCCTGCAACAAGTGCAGGCTGGCTTGCAGCTCGCGGTTGGCCACCTCGAGCTTTTCGCGATAACGACGGTTTTCCAGACGCAAGTGCGAACGGTCGAGCGCACGGCGCACCGAGTGTTCGAGCACGGCGAGGTCTTCCAGCGGTTTGATCAGGTAGTCAGCGGCGCCCAGGCGCAAGGCTTCGACTGCATCGCTCATCACGCCGGCACCGGAGACAACGATCACCGGTGTCTCGACGTCCAAGGCATTGATGCGGCGAATCAGCTCCAAGCCGTCAACCTGCGGCATGCGCAAGTCGCAAATCACCAGATCAGGTTTTTTCTGCTCGAAGACCTGCAGTCCTTGCAAGCCATTACTCGCTTGCAGGACGCTGAAGCCACTGTCTTCCAAGTAGGCCGCGAGACTCGCGCGCACTACTTCGTCGTCGTCAATAATCAGCAGCGAGGCACTGGAATTGTGCATGGGGTACCAGGCAAACGGCGCCAGGGATAGTTGGCATATGCGTCAGGCGGGATAAGCCAGGACGCGTGTACTCGCAGATCACTTCAAGGCGCAGACGGTACTCCCATCCGTTCATCGATTCAAGCTTACGCCGATCGTCGTCAGGCGCCTTTACAGCTTAAAGAGGCGAAGGTTATAAGAATCGAAGGAGAGTCTATAAAAATCAGAGGACCTGGCCAATGAGCCAAAGCGATCATGCCTACACCGAGAAACGCGATTACATCCGTATGCGCCTGGAAGCACCCGTCACCCTGCAACACGCCGGCCGGGACATCCCGGCACTGTGCCTGGACCTGTCCAGCACCGGCATGCAGCTGGAAGCCGAGAGCTCGGTAAGCCTGGGAGAGAAGGTTCGCGTGCATATCGCTTCCGAACACAACGAACTCAAGGGCCTCGACGCCGAGGGCGAGGTGGTACGGGTCACGGCACTTGCAGATGGCCGCCAATCCTTGGGGCTGTTGATCCTGTCGATGAAATAGCCCGACACAGAATATGACAAAGGCGGCCAAGGCCGCCTTTGTCATATCTGGAAATCAAAACGCTTAGAAATCGTCTTCGACCTGACCGTCTTTGACCTTGAACTCACGGTTCTGCAGGAACGCATTGCGGATGAACAGGTACTTGTCGCCGCTGATCATCTTCTCGGCCGACAGCAGGCTGGCACGGGTATCGACCACATCCACCGCACGCGCTACGTTGCGCGCCGGCACATCGTTGATGTACGGGTAGGGTTCGAGGAAGCTATCGGGAATCTTGCCCGTAGCATCCCGCACGGTGCTTGGCCCCAACAGCGGCAAGACCAGATAAGGACCGCTGCCCAGGCCCCAGGCGCCGAAGGTCTGGCCGAAGTCTTCATCGTTGCGTTGCAGGCCCATCTTATTGGCCACATCGAAAAAGCCCAGCAAACCAAAGGTGGTGTTGAAAATCAGGCGGCTGGTATCGACACCGGCGTCATGCACCTTGCCTTGCAAAAGGTCGTTGGCCAGGTTGCCGACCTCGCCAACGTTGCTGAATACGTTGTGGATGCCGTCTTCGAGGAACTGTGGCGTCACCGCCTGGTAGCCCTGCGCCAGCGGCTTGAGCGCGTAGATGTCGAGCGTATCGTTGAAGCTGAATATCGCGCGGTTGAAGCCCTCCCAAGGATCTTCTTCAGCGGCCTGTGCCATCGCCGGCAGCAGCGCCAGGCTGGCACAGACAAACAGTTGACCTAGACGATCGACCCAACTCGTGGCGATCAAACGCATGTGCAGTCTCTCCGAGAGAAAGTAGTGAGGGGACGCGGGGTCCGCCAAATGAGCGGCGCAGTATAAAGCCACAAACACCGTTTTTGGCAGCATAGCGAAGATCCGCGCGGCACGAAAAATACCGTGCGCGCCTTATGAACAATCTCGACAGCGCGGATTAGCACCCCGAGCCCGCCCCCTCACACCAGGTGTACGGGGGCAGGCAGGCACGACCAAGGCGGCTGAGTCGGCGTAAAAAGCTCGAATCCTGACACGGCGATCATCGCGACCGCCCCGTTAACGGCGCCCGTCACACAAACTTCATCCAGCCGTCATCTGCGCTATTTACTCTGCATTAGACACCCTCCGGATGAACAGCATGCAACCCCCAGCCATAGCCCCGCCCGCCTTTACCGCCGTGCTCTTCGGCCTGTCCGGCTGCCTGGTGGATTTCGGTGCGCGCACCTTGCCGGTTACGCTCCAGCGCCTCTATCCCGCCAGCGCGGGCCAACGCCTGCCCGCGCAATTGGCGCCGGCCATGGCGTTGGCCGCCACCCTGGGGCGTGTGGCGCAGCCGACAGAGCTGCTCGACCTGAACCAGACCCTTGCTCAGACCGCCGACGAACACGCCGAGCTCACCCCTGGCGCACTGGCACTGCTGGAACACTTGCAGCAGCACGGTGTGCCCTGCGCCTGGCTCGATGAGCTGCCGCGCGACGCCAGCACCCGCCTGGCCAGCCCCCTGCCCAGCTGGCTGCACCCGACACACAGCAGCAGCCGTCCCTGGCCGGCACCGGATGCCTGTTGGCAGGCGCTGATGGCGTTACGAGTCGCCAATCTGACTGGCTGCGTATTGATCAGCGGCGAGCCGCGGCTGCTGCAGGCCGGGCTGAACGCCGGGCTCTGGACCGTTGGCCTGGCGGCCTGCGGCTCGTTGTGCGGGCAGGCGCCGGCTGACTGGCAGGCACTCCCGGCACTCGAACGCGATCAACTGCGGGCCCAAGCCACTCTCGAGCTGTACCGCCTGGGCGTGCACTCGGTAGTCGACCACTTGGCCGAGCTGGGCCCCAGCCTGACCGACCTCGCGATTCGCCGGCAGAAAGGTGAAAAGCCCTGATGCTCAACCGCCAAGACTTTACCGGGCAACTGGCTGAACTCTTCGCCCGACGTGGCGCCGAGCCTTATGGCGAGGCCGTCGGCCAGGCGCAACACGCGCTGCAATGCGCCACCCTGGCCGAGCGCTCGGGCTGCAGCGAAGACCTGGTGATTGCCGCACTGCTGCACGACATTGCCCATCTCTATGAAGACCCGGCAGCCATCGAGCTCCACGATCTGCGCCATGAGGAGCTGGCCGGCGAACTGCTGCGCCCGCTGCTGCCGGAAGCCGTGTGGCAGCCGATCCGCCTGCATGTCGCAGCCAAGCGTTATCTCTGTGCAACGGACACGGGCTACCATGCCGCGCTATCGCCAGCGTCGCAACAGAGCCTGGAACTGCAAGGCGGCCCCTTCGATGGACGCGAGGTGCAGGCCTTTCTGCGCGCACCATTCGCCCAGGAGGCTCTGCTGCTGCGTCGTCTGGACGATCTGGCCAAGGACCCGAGCATGCGCACGCCGCCACTGGAACACTTTTATCCCGCGCTCGAACGTCTGCTGCACACTTGATCGAGATCAGGCAAAGACCACGCGCTTGGATTAACCTCTAAGCAGGTAGGGACCTTTCGCGCAGGCGCAAGGTCAATGCTTTTGCCTATTTACGGAGGAATAACGCCATGCCTGCCCGCGAACTGCAGCAGCAATTGAACGAACTGCGCGAGCAACTGGAAAAAGGCTCGCCACTCACCGACGAGGAGCGTGCCCACCTGCAGGAACTGGCGAGCCAGATCGAACTGCAACTGGCACGCGAAGCCAGCGCGCCGGACATCAACCTGGTGGACGGTGTGAATCTCGCCGTGGAGCGTTTCGAAGTCGAGCACCCGACCCTGGCCGGCACCCTGCGCAACATTGTGCAAAGCCTGGCCAATATGGGGATCTGACTCCCCGCCAAGCAAAAACCCGGCCGCAGCCGGGGTTTTGCTTACTGGCGCACCAGGCGACGATTATCCGGCGCGATGGCGCCACTGCTGCGGTAAGGGTTGATGTCCAAACCGCCGCGCCGCACGTAACGCGCATACACCGTCAGTTTTTGCGGCTGCAACAGGCGCTGCAGATCGAGGAAGATGCGCTCAACGCACTGCTCATGGAAATCCGCGTGCTGGCGGAAGCTGACCAGATACGCCAGCAGGCTGGCGTGATCCAGCGCCGCCCCCCGATACTCCACCACCACGCTGCCCCAGTCCGGCTGCCCGGTGACCGGGCAGTTGGATTTGAGCAGATGGCTGTGCAGGCTTTCCTCGACGACCCGCGTCGCGTCGCAGCGCAGCAGTTCGGGTTGCGGCTGCTGGTAGTTGCTGATGCTGATATCCAGCTCATCGATGCAGACGCCCGGCAGGCGCGTCACGCCCTCCGCTTCCACGTCCGCCAGGCTGCGCACGCGCACGCTTACCGGCTTGCCGGCGGCTGCGGACAGATCCTGTTCGAGAACCGCCCGCAACCCCGCCGCATCGGCAAACACGCTCTGGTTCAGCGAGTTGAGGTAGAGCTTGAAGGATTTCGACTCGATGATATTCGGCGAATCCGCCGGGATCGCGAACTCGCCAATCGCCACCACAGGTTTACCGGACGGCAGCAGCCAGGACAGCTCGAAGCAGTTCCAGAAATCCACGCCCTGATACGGCAGCGTCTCGGCCGTCAGCCCCAGCTCGGCCCACTTGGCCGCGCGCGGAATCGGAAACAACAGGGACGGGGTGTACGTGGCGATGTATTCGCTGGATTTACCCAGCGGCGAATGTTCGGCAGCGGGATGCATGACGGAAAACCTGGCTAATCAAAACGCGGCAAGTGTATACAGTTTTTGCCGTGCTTTCAGCCCGGAGCCGCCGTCAGCCATCCATCAGGTCATGACCGGCAGCCCCTCCTCCACCCGTAACGGCCGCCAGCGCCGCAGCAACAGGTACAGGGTGGGGATCACGAACAGGGTAAAAAAAGTGCCTACCAGCAGGCCGCCGACTATCACCAGGCCGATCTGCTGACGGCTCTCGGCGCCGGCACCGCTGGCGATGGCCAGGGGCAGCGAACCCAGCACCATGGCGCCGGTGGTCATCAGGATCGGGCGCAGGCGCTGCACCGAGGCGTCGATCACCGCCGCGCGCAGCTCCTCGCCCTGGCGCAACAGGTTGTTGGCGAACTCGACGATCAGAATACCGTGCTTGGTGATCAGGCCGATCAGTGTCACCAGGCCGACCTGGGAGTAAATATTCAGCGTGCCACCGAACAGCTTCAGCGCCAGCAAGGCGCCGGCCATCGACAGCGGCACGCTGAAGAGGATGATCAGCGGGTCGATGAAACTTTCGAACTGCGCCGCCAGCACCAGGTAAATGAACACCAGGGCCAGGGCGAAGATCAGCGCGATGCCGGCGCTGGACTCCTTGAAGTCCCGCGAGGTGCCGGTGAAGTCGTACTGGGTGTCCGGCGGAAAGACTTCCCGCGCGGCGTTCTCCAGGTGCGCCAGGGCCTCACCCAGGGTAAAGCCGGCGCCGACGTTGGCACTGACGGTCACCGCCCGCAACTGGTTGAAGTGGTTGAGTTCGCGCGGCGCCACCGTCTCGCGCACCTCGATCAGGTTCGACAACTGCACCATGCGCTCATCGCGACCGCGCACGTACACACGGTCCAGGTCCGCGGGGTTGCTGCGGTCGACATCCGCCAGTTGCACCAGCACGTCGTACTGCTCGCCGTTCTGCTTGAAGCGGGTGACCTGGCGGCTGCCGAACAGGCTCTCCAGGCTGCGGCCGATGGTTGCCACGTCGGTACCGACGGCCACGGCCTGCTCGCGATTGACCGCGATTTTCAGCTGCGGCGTATTGAGCTTGAGGTCACTGTCGGTGCTTTCCAGCCCCGGGTAGTCGCGGACCTTGGCCAGCAGCTGCTCGACATAGACCTGCAACTCGGCATATTCCAGCGACGAGCGGACCACCAGGTTCACCGGTTGGTTGCGCGCGCTCTGCCCCAAGGGCGGCCGGTTGACCGGGAAGGCCCGCAGGCCGGTGATATCCCGCAGCTTTGGCAGCAGTTCATCGCGGATCTCGAACTGGCTGCGCGTGCGCTCCGCCCAGTCCTCCAGCTTCATAAAGGAAATACCCTGGGCCACGGTCGGGAAACCGGCGATCACCAGGTAACGATTGGTTTCGGGAATGCTCTCGTAAGCCTGCTCCAGCTCGCGGGCATAACGGCTGGTGTAATCGAGGGTGGCGCCGTCCGGGCCATTGAGGATGCTGATGATGGTGCCGGTGTCCTCGGTCGGCGCCAGCTCGGCCTTCAACCCGCTGAACAACCAGGCACAGGCCAGGAAAATCGCCAACAGCAGCATGAGTACCGCCACCCAGGCGCCCAGCGCCCGGCTCAGCAGGCGCCTGTAGCCCTGCGTCAGGCCATGGAGGAAATCTTCGATCCCGTTATACACGCGGTTATGCCGCTGGTTCGGCCGATGGGCCTTGAGCAGCCGCCCGCACATCATCGGCGTCAGGGTCAGCGCCACGAAGCCGGAGACCAGCACGGCGCCGGCCAGGGTCCAGGCGAACTCGGTGAACAGCTTGCCGGTGGTGCCCTGCATGAAGCCGATCGGGGCGAACACGGCGGCCAGGGTCAGGGTCATGGCGATCACCGCGAAAGCGATTTCGCGGCTGCCCTTGAGCGCCGCCTGCAGCGGCGACAGGCCCTCCTCGATATGCCGGTGGATGTTCTCCAGCATGACGATGGCATCGTCCACCACCAACCCGATCGCCAGCACCATGGCCAACAGGGTCAGGGTGTTGATGCTGAACCCCATCAACAACATCAAGGCAAAGGCGCCGATCAGCGAGACCGGAATGGTCACCAGTGGAATCAGCGTCGCGCGCAGGGAGCGCAGAAAGATGAAGATGATCAGGATGACCAGCGCCACCGCTTCCCAGATGGTGATGTAAACGTTCTCGATCGACTCGCGGATAAACTGTGAGTTGTCGTTGGCCACCGCCATTTCCATGCCTTCGGGCAGCAGCGCGCGGATCTCGGGCATGGCCTCGGCGAGGCCATCGGAGACATCCAGCGGATTGGCGGTGGCCTGTTTGATCAGCCCCAGGCTCACCGCCGGGCGGCCCTTGTAGCGCACGATGCTGCGCTCGTCGGCGGCACCGATCAACGCATGCCCGACATCCGCCAGGCGCAATAGGTAACCGCGCGAATCGTCGAGGATCAGGTTGTTGAATTCATCCGGGGTCTTCAGGTCGGTTTCGGCCAGCACGGTGAATTCGCGCTGCACCGACTCGATGCGCCCGGCAGGGATCTCGACGTTCTCGCGACGCAAGGCATTTTCCACGTCCAGTACGGTCAGGTTGTGCGCGGCGAGCTTTTCCGGGTCCAGCCAGATGCGCATGGCGAAGGTGCGCGCGCCCCGCACCTGCACCTCGGACACACCGGAAATGGTCTGCAGCCGGTCTTTGATCACCCGCTCCAGCAGGTCGGTGATGTCCATCGCCGAATAGCGCTCGCTGAAGAAGGCCAGCCAGATCACCGGCTGTGCGTCCGCTTCGACCTTTTGCACCAGGGGTTCGTCGATCTCGTCCGGCAACAGGCCTCGGACCCGCCCCAGGCGGTCGCGCACGTCGTTGGCCGCCTCGTCGGAGTTGCTGCCCAGACGAAACTGCGCGGTGATCTGAGTGTTTTCCGCGCGGCTGATGGAGCTGACGAAATCCAGCCCCTCGATGCCGGAGAGCACGTCCTCGACCGGCTGCGCCACCTGGGACTCCATGATCTCCGGGCTGGCGCCGGGGTAGATCACCGTCACCGTGACGATCGGCACGTCGATATTCGGGTATTCGCGCACCTTCAGGCGTTCGTAGGCCATCAGGCCGACCAGGACCACGATCAGCGACAGTACGGTGGCAAACACCGGCCGCCGGATACAGATGTCCGACAGCGTCATGCGCCGCCTCCCACCCGTTTGATACGTACCGCCATGCCCGGCTTGACCTTCTGCCAGCCGGCGCTGATCAGGGTGTCGCCCAGGCTGACGCCTTCGCGCACTTCCACCTGCCCGGCCTGGCGACGGCCGAGCCGGATTTCCCGCAACTCGACCTTATTGTCGATCACCAGGTTGACCATCTGCTTGTCGCCCAGCGGCATCACCGCCTCTTCCGGGATCACCAGGGCCTCGGGGCGCTCGGCGAGGATCACCGAGACCTTGACGAACTGCCCGGGTTTCAGCCGTTGCGTGGCATTGCCGAGGCTGGCGCGCACCGCCTGGCTGCGGCCGACCTCATCCAGCCGCGGGTTGATCGCCGAGATCTCGCCGATGAAGCGTTCGCCGGGAAAGGTATCCAGGGTGATCTCGATCGGCTGTCGCAGGCGGATCTGGCTGACGGCTTTCTGCGGAATGCGGAAATCCACCTTGAGCGGGTCCAGTACCTCGAGGTTGACGATGTCCTGGCCGGCGCTGAGGTAGTCGCCCGGGCTGACTTGGCGCAACCCCAGCACCCCGGAATAAGGCGCGTGGATCTGCGTTTTATCCATGCGTGCCTGCGACAGGGCCAGGCTGGCACGTGCGGCTTGTTGCTGGGTTTGGGCTTCGTCGAGGGCCTGAGCGTTGCTGGCGCCGCGCTTGAACAGCATCTGGCCACGCTGGAAGTTCTTTTCCGCCAGGTCCAGGTTGGCCTGGGCCAGGGCCAGTTCGGCGCGGACGATCGAACCATCCAGGCTGAGCAGCAAGTCGCCAGCCTTTACCGGCTGCCCCTCGCGGAAATTCAGGCGGTCCAAACGCCCGGCGATTTCCGAGCGGATCATCACCGACTCCTCCGAACGCAGCGAGCCGAAGGTGATCAGTTCGTCGCGCACCAGGACCTGCTGCGGCTGCACCACCTCCACCAATGGCGCCTGGGCCTCCTCTGCCCGACTCCAACCGACAGCCAGCAGCAGCGAAACAGCCCCAAGCCAAGCACGCGGATAGCCGAACATATACAACCCCGGATTTTTGTTGAGGCTGAGTCTAACGGCCTGTCTTGTGCAATCCAGCCGTCAAAGATGTTTCACTATATTTAGCCGCTGCGCTTACTGACGCATGCCACGGCCGCTGACCAGCAGACGGATGCAGACCACATACAGCACCGCGGTTGCGACCAGCATGAAACCGATGGCAATACTGATGCGGATATCCGAGACGCCGAGAATGCCGTAGCGGAAGGCATTGACCATGTGCAGCACCGGGTTGGCCATGGACACCGTCTGCCAGAACGGCGGCAGCAGGTTGATCGAATAGAACACCCCGCCCAGGTAGGTCAACGGCGTCAGCACGAAAGTCGGGATGATCGAAATGTCATCGAAATTGCGCGCGTAAACCGCGTTGATGAAGCCGCCCAGGGAGAAGATGGTTGCGGTCAGCAGCACCACCAGAATGGTGATACCCAGGTGATGCACCTGCAAATCGGTGAAGAACAGCGACAACAGGGTGACGATCAGCCCTACCGCCAGGCCGCGCAGCACGCCACCTATGGTGTAGCCGAGGAGGATGGTGTGCGGCGAGACCGGCGCCACCATCAGTTCCTCAACCGAGCGCTGGAATTTGCTGCCGAAGAAGCTCGACACCACATTGCCGTAGGCGTTGGTGATCACTGACATCATGATCAGGCCCGGCACGATGTACTCCATGTAGGTGAAGCCACCCATGTCGCCGATCTGCCGGCCGATCAAATTGCCGAAGATGACGAAGTACAAGACCATGGTGATCGCTGGCGGTAGCAGGGTTTGCGGCCAGATCCGCATGAAGCGGCGAATTTCCCGATAGACGATGGTATTCAGGGCGACCCAGTTCGCCTGCAGTTCTGTGTTGATCAGCTGCGAATTCATACCGCCACCTTCGCCAGATTTTTCTCCACCAGGGAGACGAACAGCTCCTCCAGGCGATTGGTTTTGTTACGCAGGCTGAGCACCTCGATATTCTGCAGCGCCAACTGCCGGAACAGCTCGGTCACCCCCTCGCTCTTGTCCACTTGCACTTCCAGGGTGTGGTGATCGAGCAGCTGTGACGGGTAACCGATCAACTGCGGCGGCACCAGCAGCGACTCTTTCAAATCGAGCAGAAAGGTCTCCACATGCAGCTTCTTCAGCAGCTCGCGCATGCTGGTGTTCTCGACGATCCGGCCGTGGTCGATGATGCCGATATTGCGGCACAGTTGCTCGGCCTCTTCCAGGTAGTGGGTGGTCAGGATGATGCTGATGCCCTGCTCGTTGAGCTCGGTGAGGAAGGTCCACATCGAACGGCGCAGCTCGATATCCACACCCGCGGTGGGTTCGTCGAGAATCAGCAGGCGCGGCTGATGCACCAAGGCGCGGGCGATCATCAAGCGGCGTTTCATGCCGCCGGAGAGCTCGCGCGACGGCGCGTTGCGCTTGTCCCACAGCCCCAGTTGGGTCAGGTACTGCTCGGCGCGGTCCTTGGCGATACGCAGCGGAATACCGTAGTAACCGGCCTGGGTCACGACGATATCGAAGACCTTCTCGAACTGGTTGAAGTTGAACTCCTGCGGCACCACCCCCAGGCAGCGCTTGAGCGCGGACGGGTTGCGGTCGAGGTCATGGCCAAACACATTCACCGTGCCACTGCTCTTGTTGACCAAGGTCGACATGATGCCGATGGTGGTGGATTTGCCAGCGCCATTGGGGCCGAGCAAGGCAAAAAAGTCGCCCTCGGCCACTTCCAGATCAATGCCGTGAAGGGCCTGAAAGCCATTGCCGTAGGTTTTGGTCAACTGCCGGATGGACAGAGCAGAACTCATAAGAAATACACACACCAAAAAATGAATGGGTTTGGTTAAAGACTTTAGCCGCTCAATACAAACGGCCAAGTCTATCGCCTGTTGGCCTGCAGGCAGAAACTTTATGGCCGCTCAGGTCAACGCCGTCATCACCGCCGAGTGCGGCTTCAGGCGCTCATACCAAGCGCTCAGGTGCGGCATCGCCTCGTAGGACGCAGCCACTTCCTCAGCGCACCAAAGCACCTTCATGACGTGGGTGGAGTTCTTTCGCCCCCAGACTTCCAGCATTGCGCACTCTCCTGCGGCTCGACCGTCCCACGCTGCTCCAGCTCAGGCACCCTAACCACTGCGCGCGCAGGAATAAAGACCGCCGGATCGATGTCAGCTATCGACCCGGTTCATGGTTGCGCGTGCATCTCAGCCTGCCAGTTACCCGTCACCTGCGGCGCATCAGCCGCGAACAGGTGCGGATAACAGCTCGCCAGATGAGCGAAAAACAGCCCTTGCGGCAGATCGGCGAACTGACCGTGATCGGCCAGGTACTCCATATGGCGCTGGCCCTCCAGGTTGAACGGCTGAAACACACTGTCGGCTCGCCCATCGAACTCCAGCGGCGCCACCTTGAATAACTGGCACAGGCTGAGGTTGAACGCTGGCGTGGCCTTGACCCAGCGCCCATCGAGATAGAACTCGGTGTAGCCGTGCATGGCGAACACTTCGCTGCGCAACAACTCCAGCAGGCGCGGCGTCGACAGGTGATTGCGCACATCCGCCAGGCCGATCCGCGCGGGTATCCCGCAGTGCCGCGCACAGGCCGCCAGCAATGTGGCCTTGGGCACGCAATAGCTTTCGCCTGCCGCCAGTGCATGGCTGCCCTTCAAGGTTTCCGGGTCAAGGCTGAAGACATAGGGGTTGTAGCGGATGCCATCGCGCACCGCGTAGTACAGGCTCACCGCCTGCTCGAGCGGGTCACGGCTGCTGCCGCGCATGCGCTCGGCGAACTCCACCAGCAGCGGGTGGTCACTATCAATGAAGCGGCCGGGGTCAAGGTATTCACGCATGGGGACGTTCTCCTGGATGCTGCTTCGCCAAGGCAGGGCTCGATGCAAGCCGAGCCCCAGTCTAACGACGCCAATCCTGCCGTGCTCACGACGATTCGGCCAAGCTTACCGCTCTTGTCGCCATCTTCTGCCGATGCCGACTAAGCTCGTGACGGCTGGCAACAGCCACGCCGTCTTCATGGAGGACTCTGCATGCTCGTCGTTGCCTGGTTGCTCGCTCTACTGCTTGGCGTGGCCTTTCTGGCCCATCGCCGTACCGCCCCTCTGTCGGCCCTCGGCTTGGTCGCCGTCTACCTGGTGGCGATGTCCGCGCTCAGCCACGCGCCGTTCGTATTGATGACGATACTCTGGCTGTGCTGGCTCGGCGTGGCGCTGCCGCTGGCGCTGCCAGAACTGCGCCGCAAGCTGATCAGCGCGCCACTGTTCGCCTGGTTCCAACGCGTTCTGCCACCGATGTCGGAAACCGAGCGCGATGCCATCGAAGCCGGCACTGTCTGGTGGGATGGCGAACTGTTCAGCGGCCGCCCGAACTGGGACACGCTACTGGCCTACCCCAAGGCGCAACTGAGCGAAGAAGAACAAGCCTTTCTCGACGGCCCGACCGAGGAGCTCTGCGCGATGGTCAGCGACTGGGAAATCGGCCAACTGATGGACCTGCCGCCGGCAGCCTGGGCGCACATCAAGCAGCACGGCTTCTTCGCCTTGATCATTCCCAAGGAATACGGCGGCAAGGGTTTTTCCGCCTATGCCCACTCGCAGGTGGCGATGAAGCTGGCGACCCGCAGCGGCGATCTGGCCTCCACCGTGATGGTGCCCAACTCCCTCGGCCCGGCCGAATTGCTGCTGCACTACGGCACCGACGAGCAGCGCCAGCACTACCTGCCACGCCTGGCCCGTGGCGATGACATCCCCTGCTTCGCCCTCACCGGCCCGCTGGCGGGCTCGGATGCCGGCGCCATGCCGGATATCGGGATCATCTGCAAAGGTCAGTGGGAAGGCCAGGAAGTCCTCGGCTTGCGCCTGACCTGGGAGAAGCGCTACATCACCCTCGGCCCGGTGGCGACCCTGCTCGGCCTGGCGTTCAAGGCCTACGACCCGGACCACCTGCTGGGCGAGGAAGAAGACCTCGGCATCAGCCTGGCACTGGTACCGACCGACACCCCCGGCGTGGACATCGGCCGGCGCCACCTGCCGCTTGGCGCCGCCTTCATGAACGGCCCGAACTCCGGCAAGGATGTGTTCATCCCGCTGGATTACCTGATCGGCGGCCAGGCCATGCTCGGCAAAGGCTGGATGATGCTGATGAACTGCCTGTCGGTCGGCCGCTCGATCTCACTGCCTGCAGTCGGTACCGGCGCCGCCAAGTTCACCAGCCTGGTCACCGGCCAATACAGCCAGATTCGCGAACAATTCAACGTACCGCTGGCAGCCTTCGAGGGTATCCAGGAGGCCTTGGCGCGGATCGGTGGCAACGCCTGGCTGATGGATGCCGCACGCATCCTCACCGCCAACGCGGTGGACTTGGGCGAAAAACCCTCGGTGCTCTCGGCCATCCTCAAATACCACCTGACCGAACGCGGCCGCGAGTGCATCAGCCACGCCATGGACGTACATGGCGGCAAGGGCATCATCATGGGCCCGAACAACTACCTGGGCCGTTCCTGGCAAGGGGCGCCGATCTTCATCACCGTGGAAGGCGCCAATATCCTTTCGCGCAACCTGATGATCTTCGGCCAGGGGGCGATCCGCTGCCACCCTTACGTGCTCAAGGAAATGGCCCTGGCCGGCCGCGAAGACCATGAGCAGGCACGGCTCGAGTTCGACGCGCTGCTGTTGCAGCACATCGGCTTCGCCGTCAGCAACGCCGCCAGCAGCCTGATTCTCAGCCTGAGCCTCGGGGCGTTCGGCCAGGTGCCCGGCGACAACCTCAGCCGCCCCTACTTCCGCGCCTTGAATCGCCTGGCAGCGGCCTTCGCCCTGCTCGCCGACTTCAGCATGATGCTGCTCGGGGGCGAATTGAAACGCCGCGAACGGTTGTCCGCGCGCCTCGGCGATGTGCTCAGCAACCTTTACCTGGCCAGCGCCGCGCTCAAGCGCTATCACGACCTCGACTATCCCGATTATTTGCACCCCTCGCTGCGCTGGGCACTGGAAGAAAGCCTGGGCAAAGCCGAGCAAGCGCTCGACGACCTGCTCAGCAACTTCCCCAGCCGCCTCTTCGGTTGCCTGTTGCGGGCCTTGGTGTTCCCCCTTGGGCGCCGCCACAAGGGACCCTCGGATGCACAGGATGCCGAGATCGCCGGCATTCTCGGCCGCGACAGTGGCGACCCGGCCCTGGAGGCGCTGCTCGCCGGCTGCTATCGCCCCCAGGCGGCAAGCGATCCGGTTGGCGCCCTGCAACATGCCGTCAGCCTGCTCGGCGCCAGCCAGACCTTGCAGAAAAAGCTGCACCAGGCGCTCAAAGGTGGCCAGTTGCGACCAGCCGCGGGTGAAAACACCATCGACGCCGCACTCGCCGCTGGCGTGCTAACCGCCGAAGAGGCGCAGAGCTTGCGAGCGGCCGAAGCGGCGCGACGTCAAGTGATCGATGTCGACGACTTCGCCAAGGACGAACTCACACTCAGCAACGGCCAAGTGCGCTAACAGGACAGCGGGCGCCGGTGGCTTTATACTGCCGCGCCCGTTTTGCTCTTGAGGATTTGCCCATGGCCAGCCCCTATATCGACCACCATCTCGCCCTGCTCGCACATCTGCGCGGCATCCTGGTCGCCCTGGGCGAGGCCGAGCAGGTTCCCGAGGAAAGTCACACGCTGTTCCTCGACCGCTTCGACGAGCTGCTGGCGTTGCTGCAGGAGTCCCCGGAAGAAAGCCTCTACCTGGGCCAGGACCTGCTCTGCCAGGTCATCCACCGCTACCCGCAGATCGCCCACCTGGTGCCACGCGACCTGCTGTGGTTCTTCGGTGGCGATTGCCTGCACTTCATGCCGGATGAGGAAATCACCCTGTTCCAGGCCCTCGACGAACGCCGCTATGAAGCCGAGCAGAATGACGAACCCTTCGACTGGGAACAGGAAAAGCGCTTTCTCGCCATCCCCGAGGAAAGCAGCAAGCACTAAAAGCCCGATCGCAGAAAAGAGAAAGGCCCGCACGGCAATACCGGCGGGCCTTTATCATATTTCACGCGCATACCCACAAAGCATGCAGAAACGAAAACGCCGCTCAGTGAGCGGCGTTTTCGTTTATTTGGAGCGGGAAACGAGACTCGAACTCGCGACCCCGACCTTGGCAAGGTCGTGCTCTACCAACTGAGCTATTCCCGCTTGGGTTGTATCTACCACTGTACATCTACAACTAAAATGGCGTCCCCTAGGGGACTCGAACCCCTGTTACCGCCGTGAAAGGGCGGTGTCCTAGGCCACTAGACGAAGGGGACAAACAACGCTTTTCAGCATCGCTTGGAAAATTTGGAGCGGGAAACGAGACTCGAACTCGCGACCCCGACCTTGGCAAGGTCGTGCTCTACCAACTGAGCTATTCCCGCTTGGGTTGCATCTACCACTGTACATTCACAACTGAAAATGGCGTCCCCTAGGGGACTCGAACCCCTGTTACCGCCGTGAAAGGGCGGTGTCCTAGGCCACTAGACGAAGGGGACGTTGTCCAACGCTCATTACAAGCCATGACGCACATTTTCCGAGCTTTGCATGCTCTACCTGTTGGCTTAGCGCTGCAAAGTGGCGCGAATTCTAGGGAGCCTTTCCAAGGTCGTCAATACCTGAGTGAAAATTACTTTAAATCAATGACTTCTGAGCAGAAACGGATGTGTCTCTATCAGCCGCAACGCTAAGGCACTACACTCGAACGAAAACCAGTAGTCGAGAGGTTGTAAAGGTGTCCCCACTCGTAATTACTCTGCTGATCGTCGCCGTCATCTCGATTCTGATCGCCATCGGCTACATCAATCACATGGTAGAGAACCACAAACTGGAAAAGGCTCGGCTCAAAGCCGATCTCAGCGATCGCCTGCGCCGCTGCAACGAAATCTCCGAGGCGCTGCCCGGCCAACTGATGACCCCCGCCCTGAAACTGCTGCTCTGCCGCCTGCAACTGCAATTCAGCGAGCGCCTGCTGACACTGGACAAAAACAGCGCTGTACTCAAGGAGCGAATCGAGGAACTGCACGGGCTGACCGGCAAGGGCGAGTCGATGCCGGTACGCAACCCGCCGCAACCGGTACTGGTGGAAGCGAAAGCCAAAGAGATTCGCTTCCTGCTGGAAAACCTCCACGGCCAGGTTACCCGCTCGGCCCAGGACGGTTTCCTGCCCGCCAATGAAGCCAAACACTGGCTCCAGGAAGTTCGCCACATGCTGGTACAGCTGCATATCGAGCTATTCAGCAATGTCGGCCAACAAGCCCTGCAACAGAATCAGCCCGGCCAGGCCCGCCTGGCATTCGAGCGCGGCGTGCAGTACCTGCGCAAACAGCCGGACCCGAGCCGCTATCTAGGGCCGCTCAAACAGCTGGAAAGCCAGCTGGCCCGAGCCAACTCGATGGTGCTGGAGAACATCAAGCCCACCACCGACGAAACCAGCGAACTGAGCGACGGCCTCAAATCGCTGGGCGGCGATGACGACTGGAAGAAAAAGAATATGTACGACTAAGGACTGCACAGCCTTCGCCTGTCGGTTGATCAACAGACAGGCGAACATCTGGATACATGACCAGACTGAACGCTCCTCATGAAAAAGCCCGGCCACTACGCCGGGCTTTTTCATGTCTCCTCGGCCTAGCAGTCGGTGAGGCGCAAAAAGATTGCCGCCAACTGTTCCAGCCCCTGCTGATCCGCAGCGCTGAAGCGCGCCAGCCTGGGGCTATCCAGGTCAAGCACGCCGATCAGCCGTCCTTCCTTCACCAGCGGAATTACCAGTTCACTGTTGGAGGCGCTGTCGCAGGCGATATGGCCGGGAAACGCATGCACATCATCGACCCGCTGAGTCTGCCGAGTGCTCGCAGCCGCACCGCAAACCCCCTTGGCAAAGGGAATCCGCACGCAGGCCACCTGCCCCTGGAACGGCCCGAGCAGCAGCACTTCCTGACGGTTGAGGTAGAAGCCGGCCCAATTCAAATCTTCCAGCTCATGGAAAAGGAATGCGGAAAACTGCGCGGCATTGGCGATAAAGTCACGCTCATCGCTCAACAACGACTCCAACTGCGCCGCCAACAGAGCGTAGCCTTCGAGCCCCGCGCCGCTTTGCCGCAGATCGATCATTGCTTCACCTCCAGCAACTTCAGCCCCACCCAATAACGCGCGAACTGATAGGCGCAACGACCGTTGCGATTACCGCGCCCCTGCGCCCAGCGAATCGCCAGAATGCCCAGCTCATCGCTCCAGGCCCAGCCGAGCCCGGCCTGGGTCGCCAAGACGTCGATCCAGTGGCGCACCACATCCAGGAAATGCTCCTGAGTAAAGGGATAGAACGACAGCCACAGACCGAAGCGGTCGGACAGCGCGATCTTGTCCTCCACCGCTTCATTGGGGTGCAGCTCGCCATCGACCCTCTGCCAGTTTTCGTTGTCGCTTTCCTTTTCCGGCACCAGATGGCGACGGTTTGACGTGGCGTACAACAGCACGTTGTCCGGGGCGCGCTCCAGGGAGCCATCCAGCACCGTTTTCAGCACCCGATAGTCGCCCTCGCCCGCCTCGAACGACAGGTCGTCACAGAACAGCACGAAACGCTCCGGGCGCTTGGCCAAGAGTTCGACCACCCGCGGCAGGTCGGCCAGGTGGTCGCGCTCGATCTCGATCAACCGCAGCCCGGCGCCCGCATGCTCGGCCAGCAGCGCCCGCACCAGCGACGACTTGCCCGTGCCGCGCGCGCCCCAGAGCAAGGCATGGTTGGCGGGCAGACCGGCGACGAACTGCCGGGTATTGCGCGCCAGTTGCTCACGCTGGGCATCCACACCGATCAAATCCGTCAGTTTCAGATCCAGGCTCACCGCCAGCGGCTGCAGGTAGCCACTGCGCCCTTCCCGATGCCAGCGCGCCGCCAGGCTGCGGCTCCAGTCGAGCGGCACACGCGGTACAGGCAACAGCGGTTCGAGACGGGCCAGCACGGCATCCGCACGCGCTAGAAAAGCATTCAAACGGGAGTCCACGGCTTGCTCCTTGGGATCGCTCAAAGGTAATACGCCTCACAGGGTAGCCAAGCGGACGAATCGGCTATGCTTGGCGAGTGCATAAACGGAGCCAGCCCGATTGACCATGGATATATCGCTCACCCATCGCCTGTCATTCAAACAAGCCCGCTTGACGGTACTGGTAGCGCTTATCCTCGGCACCTTGCTCAGCCTGCTGCAAGTGAGCAGCGATTATGCCAGCGAAGACGCCTCCATCAACCGCGAGATTCGCGCGTTGTTGGCGACCAGCCACAACCCCGCCACGCGCATCGCCTACAACATCGACACCGAGCTGGCGCAGGAGTTGGTGGCCGGCCTGCTGCGTTCGCCCGCCGTCGTCAGCGCCGAGATCCTCGACGACAGTGGTACACGCCTGGCCAGCGACAGCCGGCCACGCATCGAGAGCGGCTATCGGCTCTTCAGCGACTACCTGTTCGGCGCGCACCGGCAGTTCGATGAACCGCTGCTCGTTGCCCACGCCCCCCACGAGAGCATCGGCCTGCTGCGCCTGGAAGTGGACACCTACGCCTTCGGCAGCCACTTTCTGCGGCGCGCCCTGCTCACCCTGCTCAGCGGCTTTGCCTACAGCCTGCTGCTGTCGCTGATCCTGCTGGTACTGTTCTACTTCATGCTGACCAAACCGCTGATCGACATCATCCAGGCCCTCAGCGCTCAGGATCTGCGCAGCCCGACGCGGGAACGACTGCCCTGCCCGACCGGCCATGAGCAGGATGAAATCGGCACGCTGGTGGATGTCACCAACCAGCAACTGAGCAGCCTCTCCGAGGAAATCGAACAACGGCGCGAGGCCGAGGATCGCCTGACCCAGTACCTCAGCGAACTCGAAAACATCATCTCCGCCCGCACCACCGAGCTGAAAGCGAGCAACACCCGCCTGACCCTGTCGAATCAAAAACTCGAAGTCGCGCACAGCCTGGCCCATGAGATGGCCCTGGCGCGCGCAACCTTTCTGGCCAATATGAGCCATGAGATCCGCACCCCCCTCAACGGACTGCTGGGCATGCTTGCCCTCACCCTCGACAGCCCGCTGAATACCGAGCAGCGCCAGCAGCTGTCGATCGCCCACGACTCCGGCAAGGTGTTGGTGGAACTGCTCAACGACATTCTCGACCTGTCCAAGTTCGAGGCCGGCCAGCTGGAGCTGGAACGCATACCCTTCGACCTCGGCACACTGGTCGAGGACACCGCCAGCCTGTTGTCGCAGAACACCGGCGCCGAGGTCGAGCTGACCTGCCTGATCGATCCGGCGCTGTCGGCACAGGTGATCGGCGACCCGACCCGGGTTCGCCAGATTGTCAGCAACCTGCTGTCCAACGCCCTCAAGTTCACCCACGTCGGTCGCGTCGATGTGCGCGTCAACGCCCACGCCCAAGGTGTACAGATCATCGTCACGGACAGCGGCATCGGCATCGCCGATGCCGCCCAGACCCGGATTTTTCAGCCATTCACCCAGGCTGGCGCCACCATTACCCGCGAGTACGGCGGCACCGGGCTGGGCCTGACCTTGACCCGCCAGCTCTGTGAAGCCATGCACGGGCAACTCAGCCTCAGCTCGCGACTGGGGATTGGCAGCCGGTTCAGCGTCGAATTGCCGCTACCCGGCTCCACGCCGGCACTGGAGCTGCCACCCCTGCAAGGCCGAGTGGTTGCGATCACCCCCGCCAACAGCGGCCTGAGCGAGCTGCTGGGCCGTCTGCTGCCGACCTGGGGCCTGCGCTACCGGCGCATCGATAGCGCCAGCCCGCTGGATGGCATCGACGCCGACCTGTTGATCAGCGACTCGACGCACGCGTTGCTCGACCTGCGCCCGGCGCTCATGCAGCCGATCCTGCTGATCACCGCCTACGGCAACTTCATGCCCAGCGCACAAGCCATCGGCCTGGCGCCTATCCAACAGTTGGCTCGCCCCTTGACCCGCCAGGCGCTCTACCAGGCTCTGCGGCGCAGCCTGCAGCCATACACCGAGGCCACAATCGGTAGCCCCGCGCACACCGCGCTCCATGCATCAAGACAGGGGCGCGTGCTGCTGGTCGAGGACAACCCGGTCAACCAATTGGTGGCCAAAGGCATGTTGAGCAAACTGGGCTACCAGGTGCTGATCGCCATGCACGGCGCCCAGGCACTCGAAGCCTTGGAGCACGAGCACGTCGACCTGGTATTGATGGACTGCAACATGCCGGTGATGGATGGCTATGAAGCCAGTCGCCGGATTCGCCAGAGCAAGCGCTGGCAGGACCTGCCAATCATTGCCCTGACCGCCAACGCCCTGCCGGACGAGCGCGAGCGCTGCACCGCCGCCGGCATGAACGACTACCTGGCCAAACCTTTTCGCCGCGAAGAGCTGCTCGCCCTGCTGGAGCAGTGGCTACCGGCTACGGTAAAGCCATAAGCCGATCGAGCAACTCGCCGATACGGCCGCGCAACTCATCCAGCTCATCCAGATTCACCCCGCTTGCGCAGAGCAACCGCGCCTTCAGCGGCAACACCTGCGCACGCAAGGCCAAACCTGCGGCGGTCAGCGCCAGATGCACTTCGCGCTCATCGCGCTGCGCCCGCTGGCGCAGCACCAACCCCAACTGTTCGAGGCGCTTGAGCAGTGGCGTCAGGGTTCCGGAGTCCAGCAGCAAACGCTCCCCCAGGGCCTTCACCGTCGGCTGCTCGGGCGCCGCGGCCTGCCACTCCCACAGCACCAGCATCGCCAGGTACTGCGGGTAGGTCAGACCGAGCTGATCGAGCATCGGCTTGTAGGCACGGGTGACCGCACGCGAAACGGCATACAGCTTGAAGCACAACTGGTTGTCCAGCTGCAGCGCCGTGACCGCATCGGATTGCGCCAAGTCCATCTCATTCATTTCAACAGCGCTTCGATCTCGGCAGTCAGCTCTTCCGGCTTGGTAGTCGGCGCAAAACGCTTAATCAGCTTGCCGTCCCGGCCGATCAGGAACTTGGTGAAGTTCCATTTCACCCCCTGGCTGCCGAGCAGGCCTGGCGCGCGCTTTTTCAGCTGAACGAACAGCGGGTGAGCCGCTGCGCCATTGACATCGATTTTCTTGAACAGCGGAAAGCTCACGCCAAAATTCAGCTCACAGAACTCGGAAATCGCACCTTCGTTGCCCGGCTCTTGCTTGCCAAACTGGTTGCAAGGGAAGCCCAGGACCACCAACCCCTTGTCCTTGTAGTCCTGCCAGAGCGTTTCCAGGCCTTTGTATTGCGGGGTGAAGCCACACTTACTGGCAGTGTTGACCACCAGCACCGCCTTGCCGCCGAAATCGGCCAGGGTCTTCTGCTCGCCTTTGATGGTGGTGCAGGGAATCTCGAAAAGTGCGTCGCTCATGGGGCTGGCTCCTGAATGTGATGGGGACAACGAACAAAGTAGCGGGCAATTGAATTGCACGCAATCTAATTAACGCAAAATAAGGCCCACTGATCAGCAGGCCTCGGCTCGACTCGCTGTTAGCGCGGCTTGAGCGTGAGCGATGCCGAATTGATGCAATAGCGCATTCCGGTCGGCGGCGGCCCATCCGGAAACAGATGCCCCAGGTGCGCATCGCACTTGGCGCACGTCACTTCGATACGGTGCATGCCGTGGCTGAAGTCATCCTTACTGGCGATCGCCTCGTTCGACGCGGGCGCGTAGTAACTGGGCCAACCGGTGCCGGAGTCGAATTTGGCCTCGGAGTCGAACAGCGCCGCCTCGCAGCAGGCGCAGTGATAGACGCCGGGAGTTTTGTCAGCGTGATACTTGCCGGTAAACGCGCGCTCCGTCCCACCCAGCCGGCAGACGTGAAACTGCTCGTCGGACAGTTCGTCACGCCAGGCATCCAGGGGTTTTTCGAGCTTGTCCATGGGTCCACCTCTTCATCTGAAAAAAGCCCGGACTGTACCTTTTCCGAGGCCCGGGCCACACGTATGATTGCCGCACTTTAGACGCCAGTCTGTCACCCGCGTTACAGGCTGCCAAGCCGCGCCCAGCTGACTTTTACCAGCGAGTTCCACGGCGTTCGTTCATTTCGGGATTACACACATGCAGGTCAGCAAATCGAACAAGCTCGCCAACGTCTGCTATGACATTCGCGGGCCGGTGCTCAAGCACGCCAAACGCCTGGAAGAGGAAGGCCACCGCATCCTCAAGCTGAACATCGGCAACCCGGCGCCGTTCGGCTTCGAAGCCCCGGAAGAAATACTCCAGGACGTGATCCGCAACCTGCCGACCGCACAGGGCTACAGCGACTCCAAGGGCCTGTTCAGCGCCCGCAAGGCGGTGATGCAGTATTACCAGCAGAAGCAGGTCGAAGGCGTCGGCATCGAAGACATCTACCTCGGCAACGGCGTGTCCGAACTGATCGTGATGTCCATGCAGGCCCTGCTCAACAACGGCGACGAAGTACTGATCCCGGCCCCCGACTACCCGCTGTGGACCGCCGCCGTCAGCCTGGCCGGCGGCAACCCGGTGCATTACCTGTGTGACGAGCAAGCCAACTGGTGGCCGGACCTGGACGACATCAAGGCCAAGATCACGGCCAATACCAAAGCGCTGGTGATCATCAACCCGAACAACCCGACCGGCGCCGTGTACTCCAAGGAAGTGCTGGAAGGCATGGTCGAACTGGCGCGCCAGCACAACCTGGTGCTGTTCTCCGATGAAATCTACGACAAAATCCTCTACGACGAAGCCGTGCACATCTCCACCGCCGCCCTGGCGCCGGACGTGTTGTGCCTGACCTTCAACGGGCTGTCCAAATCCTATCGGGTCGCCGGCTTCCGCTCCGGCTGGGTGGCCATCTCTGGGCCCAAACACAAGGCCCAGAGCTACATCGAAGGCATCGACATCCTCGCCAACATGCGCCTGTGCGCCAACGTGCCGAGCCAGCATGCGATCCAGACCGCCCTCGGCGGCTACCAGAGCATCAACGATCTGGTCTTGCCACAAGGCCGCCTGCTCGAACAGCGCAACCGCACCTGGGAGTTGCTCAACGCCATCCCCGGCGTCAGCTGCGTCAAGCCGATGGGCGCGCTCTATGCGTTCCCGAAAATCGACCCCAAGATCTGCCCGATCCACAACGACGAGAAATTCGTCCTCGACCTGCTGCTGTCGGAGAAACTCCTGGTCGTGCAAGGCACCGCCTTCAACTGGCCGTGGCCGGACCACTTCCGCGTGGTTACCCTGCCGCGTCTCGACGACCTGGATCAGGCCATCGGGCGGATCGGCAACTTCCTCAAAACTTACAGCCAATAAGCCCCAGCCCGAGAAAAGAGACCAAACCCCGATGGATCTGCAGATCGACGACTTTTACAAGGATGCCGCCGCCGGTTTGCTGCTGCTCTACCAGGCCTTCCCACGCCGGGTCGGCCTGTATGTCGAAGACCTGATCGGCCGCGAAGAGCATGACGAGTTCGGCCTGCCGAGCAAGCGCCACCAAAGTTGTTTCGGCGCCCTGCTCTGGCTCGCGGACGAAGGCTACCTGCGCTACGAGTCGACCATCCACCAGGACGCACTGGATCAGGCCGTACTCAGCGAAAAAGGCTTCCTGCGCCTGTCCCGCGGCGTCCCCCACGCCCTGCGCGAAGGCGAAAACCTGCCACCGAGCGTGCGCCGCGTACACGCCACCCTGGCCCACCAACTGCGCGATGCACTGAGCAGCCAGCACAGCGAACGCATCGCGCGCCTGACCCGCCTGCTGTTCGCCAGCAACCTGATGGGCGCAAGCGACACAGTTTGAAATAGTCCCTCGGTTGAATAGCGAGGGGGCGCACCCTTATATAGCCCGCATTAGTCATACGTCTTTTGCCGTAAGGAGAAGCTTCACACCATGATGCGCATTCTGTTGTTCGTGGCCACCAACCTGGCGGTGCTGTTGATTGCCAGTATCACCCTCAAGCTGCTCGGGGTAGACCGCTTCACCGGCCAGAATTACGGCAGCCTGCTGGTTTTCTGCGCCGTGTTCGGTTTCGCCGGCTCGCTGATTTCGCTGTTCATCTCCAAATGGATGGCGAAGATGAGCACCGGCACCCAGATCATCAGCCAACCACGCACCCGCCACGAACAGTGGCTGCTGCAAACCGTCGAAGAACTGTCCCGCGAAGCCGGGATCAAAATGCCCGAGGTCGGCATCTTCCCCGCTTACGAGTCCAACGCCTTCGCCACCGGCTGGAACAAGAACGACGCCCTGGTGGCCGTCAGCCAGGGCCTGCTGGAACGCTTTTCGCCGGATGAGGTGAAAGCCGTACTGGCCCATGAAATCGGCCACGTGGCCAACGGCGACATGGTCACCCTGGCGCTGATCCAGGGCGTGGTGAACACCTTCGTGATGTTCTTCGCGCGGATCTTCGGCAACTTCGTCGACAAGGTCATTCTCAAGAACGAGGAAGGCAACGGTATCGGCTTCTATGTCGCGACCTTCTTGGCGGAAATGGTCCTGGGCATCCTCGCCAGCATCATCGTCATGTGGTTCTCGCGCAAACGCGAGTTCCGCGCCGACGAAGCCGGTGCTCGCCTGGCGGGCACCAGCGCGATGATCGGCGCCCTGCAGCGCCTGCGCTCCGAACAGGGTGTTCCGGTGCACATGCCGGAAACCCTGAGCGCCTTCGGCATCAATGGCGGCATCAAGCACGGCCTGAAAAGCCTGTTCATGAGCCACCCGCCGCTGGAACAGCGGATCGAAGCGCTGCGCAAGCTCGGCTGATCGAGCCCAAGGTACAGAGAGACAGTGGCACAGAGGGCGGCGCAAGCCGCCCTTTTTATTGCCGATTTTTTACCCACCTTGATCGCTCAACTCAGCCGCCGCGTATCAACGCACTAGCGCCGAACCAGTCGATAAACTCGCTCATCCAACCGGTTCAGGCCACGCTGAAGAAATTTCCAATCCTGCTCCGACAACACATCCCGCGCTTCCAACAAGCGCAGTCGCCAAGCCGGCGCCAGCAGCCGCTGCACCTCTTCATCACTGACCGCGAAGGGTGGACCGGCCATCAGCGCCTGGTCGTAGTCGAGTGTGATCAGCAGGCCTTCGCAGCCCGGCGGCACGATAGCGCTCAGGTGCATGCCGTAACGCTCGCGCATCTGCAGCGGCAAGGCGATCAGCGCGGCACGGTCATAGAGCGCTACACAGTCGGCCACATCCTCAGCCGTCAGGGCGAAGAAGTCGCCGCACCAGAGCTGCACGGCCCCCGCCCGATACACCGTAAAGGCGCCCCGCTGACTGATCTGCGGCTGCAGGCACTGTTCGGCGAAGAAGTCCTCCACGGCCTTCTGGGCCAGCTCGACACCCAGCACCTGCAAGCCCTGCGCAGCCAACCAGGCCAGATCGAGGCTCTTGCCGCACAAGGGCACCAGCACGCGCGCGCCCTCGGCCACATTCAGCGCCGGCCAATGCTGCTGCAGGCAGGGATTGATTTCGCCCAAATGGAAACCGATCTGGTTGCGCGACCAACGCTTCAGCCAAAATTCCTCGTCCATAAAACCCCCACAAATTCGATCAAATAGTGCGAAATTTTATACTGGATATCGATATATCCAAGACTGAAGATAAGGGCATCTTATTCGAGGAATCGCTCATGTTACCCAGCCTGTTCATTTCCCATGGGTCACCCATGCTCGCCCTCGAGCCAGGCGCCAGCGGGCCGGCCCTCTCCCGGCTGGCTGCCGAGCTCCCCCGGCCACGCGCCATCCTGGTGGTGTCCGCGCACTGGGAAAGCAATGAACTGCTGATCAGCAGCAACCCGAAACCAGAGACCTGGCATGATTTCCGTGGCTTCCCAGCTGAACTGCATGCCGTGCAATACCCCGCCCCTGGTGCGCCCGAACTGGCCGACGAGGCGCAACGTCTGCTCGCCTCCGCCGACCTGCCAGCCCGCCTGGACCCCAACCGGCCGCTCGACCACGGCGTATGGGTACCACTGTCATTGATGTACCCGCAGGCGGATATACCCGTGACCCAGGTGTCGATTCCGACCCGCCTCGGCCCGGCCTTGCAGACCCGCGTCGGCCGCGCGCTGGCCAGCTTGCGCGCACAGGGCGTGCTGCTGATCGGCTCCGGTAGCATCACCCACAACCTCGGCGAGCTGGACTGGCGCGCCGGCCCCGAGGTGATCGAACCTTGGGCCAAGGAATTCCGTGACTGGGTCGCCAGCAAACTCGCCAGCGATGACGAAGACGCCCTGCACGACTACCGCCGCCAGGCGCCCTCCGCCGCCCGCAACCACCCGAGCGAGGAGCACCTGCTGCCGCTCTACTTCGCCCGCGGCGCCGGCGAAACCTTCAGCCTGGTACATCAGGGCTTTACCCTTGGCGCGCTGGGCATGGATATCTATCGCTTCGACTGAGGCCCTCTCTGGAGCAGTCGCGAAGCGTCTCCGGCCGCCTGCCCACGCAGCGCGTGGGAACGATCGCAACGCCGAGCGAACGACCGACAATACGACAGGCATAAAAAAGCCCCGCACCAGGCGGGGCTTTTTACGTTCGATCGATCAGCGCGGGATCAATCTTCGCGATAGCGACGCAGCTTCAACTGCTTACCCGCTACACGCGTGTCCTTCAGTTTGGTCAGCAGACGCTCGAGACCGTCTTCCGGCAGCTCGACCAGGCTGAAGCTGTCACGCACCTGAATGCGGCCGATCGCTTCGCGGGCCAGGCCACCTTCGTTGAGGATGGCGCCCAGCAGGTTCTTGGCGGCAATACCGTCACGCGCCCCCAGCGCCGTGCGGCAACGGGCACGGCCATCAGCCAACGGCATGGGCGCACGACGTTCACGCACATCGCTGCGCTCGGAACGCTCACCGGTACGCTCGCTGCGCTCACGCGGTGCGCTGTTCGGCACCAGTGGTTGCTCACGCTCGACGTCAGCCAGGGTCAGCGCCTGACCGTTGGTGGCTTTGCGCAGCAGGGCTGCGGCCAGAGCACGCGGGGTGCAACCGATATCGGCGGTCAGACGATCGAGCAGATCACCATGAGTCGCTTCGGCATCGGCTACCAGCGGCGCCAGGCTGCTGGTCAGTTTCTTGATGCGCGCGGTCAGTACGGCGGCCGCATCCGGCAGGCGCACTTCGGCGACTTTCTGGCCAGTGACACGCTCGATCACCTGCAACATGCGGCGCTCACGCGGCGTTACCAGCAGCAAGGCGCGACCGGTACGGCCAGCACGACCGGTACGACCGATACGGTGTACATAGGACTCGGGGTCGTACGGCATATCCACGTTCATTACATGGGTGATGCGCGGTACGTCGAGGCCACGGGCGGCGACGTCAGTCGCAACGACGATGTCCAGACGACCATCTTTCAGCGACTCGATCACACGCTCGCGCTGGTTCTGCGCGATGTCACCGTTCAGGGCCGCAGCCTTGTAGCCCTTGGCTTCCAGCGCAGCGGCCAGATCCAGAGTGGCTTGCTTGGTGCGCACGAAGGCGATCAGCGCATCGAACTCTTCCACTTCCAGCAGGCGCAGTACGGCGGAGTGCTTCTGGTCGGCGTGCACCAGCAAGTGTGCCTGCTCGATGGCAGTCACGGTCTGGGTCTTGGTTTCGATCTTGACGTGCTTCGGGTTGCGCAGGTGCTTTTCCGCGATGGCGCGGATCGACTGCGGCAAGGTGGCCGAGAACAGCACGGTCTGGCGGGTTTCCGGCATGGCCTTGAAGATCACTTCGAGGTCATCCATGAAGCCCAGTTTGAGCATTTCGTCCGCTTCGTCGAGAACCAGATGCTGAATGGTGGACAACACCTTCTCGTCGCGACGCAAGTGGTCGACCAGACGGCCCGGAGTAGCGACCACAACCTGAGCGCCATTGCGGATGGCTTTCAGCTGCGGACCCATAGGTGCGCCGCCGTATACGGCGATGACGCTCAGACCCGGCATTTGCTTGGCGTAGGTTTCGAACGCAGTGGCCACTTGCAGGGCCAGCTCGCGGGTCGGTGCCAGAATCAGCGCCTGCGGCTCTTTCTTGGCCGGGTCGATGCGGCTCAGGATTGGCAGGGCGAATGCGGCGGTTTTGCCGGTGCCGGTCTGCGCCTGGCCGATCATGTCGTGGCCGGCGAGGATCACCGGAATCGACTGCAACTGGATCGCCGACGGCTCTTCGTAGCCCGTCGCGATGACAGCTGCAAGAATATTCGGGTGAAGTTCGAGTGCGGCGAAGCCGCCGAGTACTTGGGTCATGGGTCTGCCTCTAGTGCATCCGCAAAGACCCATGTTCCAAAGCTGCGCATGCCGTGTAAGACCCGAAAGTCACCCTGGCAGCCCTGTCGGCGGGGATTTGCGAAAACGTATTTAAATGAATGAATCGTCAAGGACGCCCGCTGAGCGGACATGCAGCCGAAGCTGACTTCGGAGGGATTGCATTACCTGAACGCGACCAGACTAATGGCCGGCGCGTACTATACCGGAAAATCTTGACCGCAGTGTGGGTTTTTCCCACAAAAAAAGTAGGACTCCGCCAGCCGGTCGCCAAGAGTGATAGCCCGCGAGCCGATCGCCGAATACTTTGGACAAGCCAAACCGAGGCGGCTATACCCCTCGGGTCGCTCCTTCGCGCACAAGGACCTCCACCATGACTCAAAGCTCCAGCGGCCGTGTCAGCCGAGAAAAACGTGGCCACATCCTGTTGATCGGCCTGGATCGCGCCACCAAGCGCAACGCCTTCGACCTGGACATGCTCAATGACCTGACCCTGGCCTATGGCGAGTTCGAGCGCGACGCCGACGCCCGCGTGGCCCTGGTGTTCGCCCACGGCGAGCATTTCAGCGCCGGCCTGGACCTGGCCAATGTCGCGGCGACCTTCGCCAGCGGCTGGCAGATCCCGCCAGGCGGTTTCGACCCCTGGGGCGTATTCGGCGGCCCACGGGTGAGCAAGCCGGTGATAGTCGCCGCCAAGGGCTATTGCTACACCATCGGCATCGAATTGATGCTGGCCTCGGATATCAACCTGTGCGCCAGCAATACCCGCTTCGCACAGATGGAAGTGCAACGCGGAATTTTCCCTTTCGGCGGCGCCACCTTGCGCATGCATCAGGTCGCCGGCTGGGGCAACGCTATGCGCTGGCTGCTCACCGGCGATGAGTTCGATGCGCACGAAGCCTACCGTCTCGGTCTGGTGCAGGAGGTGCTGGCCAGCGAAGAACTGCTGCCGCGCGCCTTGCAATTGGCCGAACGAATTGCCGCGCAGGCGCCCTTGGGCGTCAAGGCGACCCTGGCCTCGGCCCGTCAGGCCGTGCGCGAGGGCGAAGAAGCCGGCGCCCATGCCTTGGCCGCGAACGCCGCCCGCCTGATGGCCAGCGAAGATGCCCAGGAAGGCGTGCGTGCCATGCTCGAACGCCGCCCCGGCGACTTCAAGGGGCGTTGAGCGCCGCCGCACTGACGCGGAACTGCCCGACCAGCTGCTGCAATTTGTTGGCGGTATAGCGCACGCGCTCGGCACTGCTGTGCAGCACGCCGACGCTCTGCCCCATCTCGCTGGAGGCCTGGT
Organism: Pseudomonas sp. KH_027; assembly: GCF_057838565.1. Classification (NCBI taxonomy): domain Bacteria; kingdom Pseudomonadati; phylum Pseudomonadota; class Gammaproteobacteria; order Pseudomonadales; family Pseudomonadaceae; genus Pseudomonas; species Pseudomonas sp. KH_027. The sequence continues at coordinate 1,798,238 of NZ_CM174470.1, read as the reverse complement.
CGACACCACGGATGGTCTGCCCGTAATGCAGGCTGCGCTGGTGCAGTTGCTTGATGATCTCGAACATGCGCTCCACGGTCTGGTGCAGATGGAGGTTCTCCGACGAGGCCTCTTCAGTCAGCCGCAGGCTGGCATCGACGTTCTCCACCCCGCCCTCCATAAACGCCACCGCCTGCTGGGTCTGCGCCTGCAAGCCTTCGACCATGCGGCGGATCTCCTCGGCGGCGCTGGCGGTGCGTGACGCCAGGGTACGCACCTCGCCCGCCACCACCGCAAAACCGCGGCCGTGGTCGCCGGCACGCGCCGCCTCGATCGCCGCGTTCAGCGCCAGCAAGTTGGTCTGATTGGTGATGTCGGTGATCAGGCCGACGATATTGCCAATTTCGGTCATCCGGCTGTCGAGCGATTGCACGCTCTGCGCCGAACGCTCGACCACATCGCGGATCGACTGGGTGCCGGCGCGCACCGCCTCGAACTGCTCGCGGGCACGAATGACGACATCATCCATAGCCTGCTTCATCTGCTCGGCAGTCATCGAGGCCTGCTGGATTTCGCCGAGCTGCTCCTCGACCAGCAGCAACATGCGGTGAATCGCCTCGGTCACGTCGCTGGAGTTCTGCCCGGCCAGGCTGCTGCGACTGAGCATGGTTTCGTTGGTTTGCCTGACGCTGTGGGAGACGCTGATCACCTGGCCGACGATACCGTCCAGGTTGTCGATAAAGCTGTTGATCCAGCGCCCCATATCACCGGTTTCATCGTTGCCCAACCGGGTACCGTCCAGACGCTGGCGCAAGTTGCCCTCGCCCTCGGCGATGGTACGGATCACTTCGGTCATCTCGGCCAGACGCGCCGCCAGGCGACCAGGACCGAAAGTGGCGAACATCCAGGCCCCGAGCAGCAGCAGGCCGGCGTTGAACAGGTACAGCAGGTGCTGTGGCAGGCCACTGAAATGCTGCAGCAGGGTGCTCACGGCGAACAATGAGATCACCGTCAACAGGTAGGTCTTCATCAATCCGATGCCGAGCGAACGGCGGCGGTACACCTCTTCCAGGTCGGCTTCGCACATCATCCCCCAGCGATCCAGCGAGCCGGGCAACTGGAAGGTCACCCCCTTGCCGATCACCGGGATGTGCCGGTAGTCCGAATACCCCGGGTAGGTGACGAACAGGTTCGAGCCGCGTTTGATGGTTTCGCGTACACCGGGGTGCAACTGGCCGGTGGCCGGGTCGACGAAGCGCAACTCCAGCTCGGTGTGCTTATCCACCCGCACCACGCCCCAATCGGTGTGTACACCGCTTTTCAGGTTTTCGCCGTGGCTGAAGGTGTTGTCCTCGAAGCGCGAACGCGACAAGGCCGTACCGACCTGGATGCGCGGGTCGAAACGCGAGTCGACCATGAACAGGTAGTTGTCGCCGGACTCGGGGTAGATATGCCCGGCCTCGCGCTGGATCAAGTCACCGAGCACATCGTTCGGCACCCGCCCGCACACGCAGCCCAGGCTTTTACCAGCGACCATGATCGGCTGGTAGAACATCAAGGTCACCGCATCGTGAAAACGCGAGGTGGACGGGCCGATGCTCAGGCTCAGCGGGTCGCTATAGGGGCCGTGCAACAGGGGTTGCTGCAGCCCACGCGCCACGGCTTGCGGGTCGAGGTCGCGCTGCGTGCAGTGCGCCGGCCAGGTCGAGGCCAGCACTTGGCCGTCACGGTCGATGATGAAGAGTTCGGAAAAGTCCGCCGCCTGTTCGCGCTTGCTGCGCAGCAGTTGCTGATCGACCCGGGCGAAGTCCTTACCCAGGCTTTCGGCCAACTCCGCCAGGTGCTCCCACTGTGCAACCGTCCAGGATTGCAGGATGCGCACACGGGTTTCGGCTATACCCTCGAAGGTTTGCTCGACCTGCGGGTAAATGCTGCGATTCAAGCGACATGACCACCCCATCGCGAGCTTGCCGGTCTTGCCCATCCAGGACAGCCAGCCCTGTTCGCTGGCGGTCAAATGCATCTGTGTACTTTGCAGAACGGCCATGTCGACTCCCTACTACAGACATCAAGAAGGATATCGTTAGCAGAGCAATTAATAGGCCAATAACCTAAGCCAATGATTTGGCCAAAACCCATAAAGAGGCTGTTACAGCCTGGTGCATGGCACCTTGCCAGCACCAGAACGGGGCGACCAGGTTCAACTGGCCGGGCGCAGCACCTCGATCAAGGGCTGCAGGGAGTAGCCCAGGCGCGATTTCAGGGCCTCGGCGCGACGCTCCAATTCGTCGAAATCCAGTTGCTGATCCAGATCGGCCGGCACGATCAGGATGACGTTGCCCTCCTTCACCGGCAGCTCCCAGTAATGCCGATGGTAGAGCCCGCGCAGCAGCGCGGCACCGAGCGGCTTGCCATCATCGCCGGCCCATTGGTTGATCACCAGCCAGCCGCCCGGGTTCAAGCGCTGCTGACAGCCCTCGAGAAAACGCCAGGCCAGGTGGCCAACGGCCGGGCCGTGGTCGGTGTACAAATCGACGAAGATCAAGTCGGCCGATTCGGCGCTTTCCAGCAGCGCCAGCGCATCGCCAACCCGTACATACAGGCGCGGGTCGTCATCCAGGCCGAGGTACTCCATCGCCAGGCGCGGCACGTCCGGGCGCAGCTCGATGGCCTCGACATCCTCCAACGGCAGGAACTTGAGACAGGCCTGGGTCAGCGTGCCGGCCCCAAGCCCCAGGAACAGCGCACTTTCCGGCGCCGCGTGGCACAGCGCGCCGATCAGCATGGCGCGGGTGTAGTCGTATTCCAGCCAGGTCGGATCGGCGATGAACACGCAGCTTTGCTCAATGGCATCGCCGAATTCGAGGAAGCGGTATTCGCCGACTTCCATTACCCGGATCACCCCGAACTCATCGTGCACTTCGGCCAGCAAAAGCTCTTCGGTCAACTCATCCCGCGGCGGCAGCCCAGGCATCACACTCTCCAACCATGACATCCCCGACCAGCATGAATCCGGGAAAGGCGCCGATTGTCATTGAAGAGCCAGGCCCCGGTCACGCGATAATTCACCAACGGAAAAACCAGCGCTCCACCGCTACCACGCCACAACAAGAACAATCTCGAGGCTCCCGTATGTACGCCATTATCGGCGCTGGCCCCATGGGCCTGTGCACCGCGCGACAACTGCAAAAGCATGGTATCCCCTTCGTCGGTTTCGAGCTGCACAGCGAGGTGGGCGGCCTGTGGGACATCGATAACCCGCACAGCACCATGTACCAATCTGCGCACCTGATCTCCTCCAAAGGCACCACCGAGTTCAGCGAGTTCCCGATGCGCGACGAAGTCGCGCCCTACCCGCACCACAGCGAAATGCGCCGTTATTTCCGCGACTACGCCGAGCACTTCGGCCTTTACCAGCACTTCCAGTTCAGCACCCGCGTGCAGCGCCTGGAGCGGCTCGACAAGGGCTGGCGACTGGTCAGCGAGCAGAATGGCATCAGCCGCGAATGGCTGTTCGAGGGCGTACTGCTGGCCAATGGCACGCTGCACAAGCCAAATCAGCCCGCACTGCCGGGCGAGTTCAGCGGCGAGTTGCTGCACTCCAGCGACTACTCCTCGCCGGCGATTTTCGACGGTAAACGGGTGTTGGTGGTCGGTTGCGGCAACTCTGCCTGCGACATCACCGTGGATGCCGTGCACCGCGCCGCTTCGGTCGACCTGTCGGTGCGCCGTGGCTATTACTTCCTGCCGAAATTCCTGCTCGGCCGCCCCATCGACACCTTCGGCGGCGCGATCAAACTGCCGCGCACGCTCAAGCAACGCATCGATGGCTGGCTGATTCGCGCGCTGATCGGCAAGCCGTCCGACTACGGCCTGCCCGACCCGGACTACAAACTCTACGAGTCGCACCCGGTGGTCAATTCACTGGTCCTGCATCACCTCGGCCACGGCGACATCAAAGCGCGGCGCGACATCGCCAAGGTCGAAGGCAAACAGGTGACGTTCAGCGATGGCGAGCATGCCGAGTACGACCTGATCTTGCAGGGCACCGGCTACACGCTGGACTACCCCTTCATCGACCGCCACCACCTCAACTGGCCCGAACGCGCTGGGGCGCCGCAGCTCTACCTCAACGTGTTCCACCCCGAGTACGACGACCTGTTCATGATGGGCATGGTCGAAGCCTCCGGCCTCGGCTGGCAGGGCCGCGCCGAACAGGCCGAACTGGTCGCCCTGTTCATCCGTCAGCGGCAGGCCGGCAGCCAAGCGGCGAAACGCTTCCAGCAGATCAAGCGTGAACGCGCGAGCATCCGCCTGGACGGTGGCTACCAGTACCTCGAGCTGGAGCGCATGGCCTACTACGTGCACAAAGACACCTACCGCGGCAGCATCCGCCAGCACAGCGAAGCACTGCGCAAGAACCTTCCCGCCCAGGCTGAAAACCCCCTGCAAACGGTTGCGCAACAGTGACCGTCACACTGATTACCGGGGCCGCCAATGGCCTCGGCTGGGCACTGGCGCGCGCCTGTTACGCCCGTGGCGACCAGCTCGTGCTCAGCGATATCGACGACATCAGCCTGGCGGCACGCTGCGCCGAACTGGACCCCGAGCGCGTGCTGAGCCTGGCCGGCGATATCACCGCCACACCGACTCAGCAGGCGTTAATCGAGCAGTGTCGCAAGCGCTTCGGCCGGCTCGACCTGTTGATCAACAACGCCGGCATCACCCACCGCTCGCCTGCCACCCACACCGACCCGGCGGTGTTTCGCCAGGTCATGGCCGTGGACTACCAGGCCCCGGTGGAGCTGACCCTCGGCGCCTTGCCGCTGCTGCGCGAAAGCCGGGGCCAGGTAGTCACCATCGGCTCGATGGCCGGCTGGATGCCGGTGCTCGGGCGTGCCGGTTACTGCGCCGCGAAAGGCGCACTGGGCCAATTCTTCGAGGTGCTGCGCGCGGAAATCGCCCTGGATGGCATCCACCTGCTGCTGGTCTACCCGAGCTTCCTCGACACCAGCATCGAACGCCACGCCCTGGGCGCCGACGGCCGCTCGGCCGGCCATCCGCGTTCCACCATCGGCCAGGTGCGCAGCGCCGACTGGATGGCCGAAGAGATCCTGCTCGCCCTGGCCAAGCGTCGCGAGCGCCTGTTCCCGGATCGTGGCAGCCACCTGGCCAGCCTGCTCTGGCGCCTGTGGCCGGCGCTCTACTACCGGCAAATGTGCCGCCGCTTCGCCGGCGAGCTGCCCAAACCGGGGGCACCCCATGTTTGACCCCTGGCTATGGCTCGGCGTCTGTATTTTGCTCGCCTATACCCTGGAAGCCATGACCGGCTTCGGTAGCGTGGTGATCGCCCTCTCGCTGGGCGCGCTGATGCTGCCGGTCAAGGAACTGCTGCCGATCCTGGTCGCGCTGAATATCTGCATGAGCGGCTACCTGGCCCACCGGCATCGGCACCTGATCGACTGGCGCCTGCTGCTCAACCTGATTCTGCCGGGCATGCTGGTCGGCACCCTGATCGGTTTCGGCCTCAGCCCCTGGCTCAGCGACGGCGCACTCAAGCAAGGCTTCGGCGTGCTGATCCTCTGGTTCGCCCTGCGCGAACTGCTGCGCACGGGCCAAGGCCAGCCCAGCGGCCGCACGCCGTTGTGGATGACCCGGCTGCAAATCGGTGCCGCCGGGATCAGTCATGGCCTGTTCGCGTCCGGCGGACCGCTGCTGGTCTATGCCCTGGCTGCGACCGAACTGGACAAGGCACGTTTTCGCGCCAGCCTGGTCTGCGTCTGGTTCGGCCTCAACAGCCTGCTGACCCTGGCCTTTCTCGCCAATGGCAGCCTGCAGCCGGCACTACCGCGCATCGCCAGCTATCTGCCGCTGCTGGTGATCGGCGTGCTGCTCGGCGAGCGCCTGCACCATCGGGTCGCCGAGCAGCACTTTCGCCTCGGCATTTACCTGCTGCTGTGCATCACCGGTGCCCTGCTCGCCTGGCGAAGTTGATCGATACAGCCAACCTATGAAGACCATCGGCTGGCAGCGTCGAGACGAGCTGTTACCATGCAAGCTCCTATAAGAGCAGCCGTATCGAGTCCGCAATGAGCCAAGCCTGGAGCCCCGAAAGCTGGAGAGCCAAACCCATCCAGCAGCAACCTCAGTACCCCGACGCCGCGCACCTGGCGCAGGTCGAGCAGACCCTGGCCAGCTACCCGCCACTGGTATTTGCCGGCGAAGCCCGCGAACTGCGTCGCCAGTTTGCCGAGGTCACCCAGGGCCGCGCCTTCCTGCTGCAAGGCGGTGACTGCGCTGAGAGCTTTGCCGAATTTTCCGCGGCGAAAATCCGCGACACCTTCAAGGTGCTGCTGCAAATGGCGATCGTCATGACGTTCGCCGCCGGTTGCCCGGTAGTGAAAGTTGGGCGCATGGCCGGCCAATTCGCCAAACCGCGCTCGGCCAACGATGAAACCATCGGCGCCGTGACCCTGCCCGCCTATCGCGGCGACATCGTCAACGGCATCGGCTTCGACGAGAAAAGCCGCGTGCCGGATCCGGAGCGCCTGCTGCAGGCCTACCACCAGTCCACCGCCAGCCTGAACCTGCTGCGCGCCTTCGCCCAGGGCGGCTTTGCCGACCTGCACCAGGTGCATCAGTGGAACCTCGATTTCATCGCCCATTCGGCGCTGGGCGAAAAATACAGCCAGTTGGCCGACCGCATCGACGAAACCCTGTCCTTCATGCGCGCCTGCGGCATGGACACCTCGCCGCAACTGCGCGAAACCAGCTTTTTCACCGCTCACGAAGCGCTGCTACTGAACTATGAACAAGCCTTCGTACGCCGCGACAGCCTGACCGGCGGCGATTACGCCTGCTCGGCGCACATGCTCTGGATCGGCGACCGCACCCGCCAGTTGGATGGCGCACACGTCGAGTTCCTGCGCGGCGTCGGCAACCCGATCGGGGTCAAAGTCGGCCCGAGCATGGACAGCGAAGAGCTGATCCGCTTGATCGACCTCCTCAACCCGGACAACGACCCCGGCCGCCTCAACCTGATCGTGCGCATGGGCGCGGACAAGGTCGAAGCCGGGCTGCCGCGCCTGATCCAGACCGTGCAACGCGAAGGTCGTCAGGTGCTGTGGAGCTCCGACCCGATGCACGGCAACACCATCAAGGCCAGCAGCGGCTACAAGACCCGCGATTTCGCGCAAATCCTGGCCGAGGTCAAACAGTTCTTCGCCGTGCATCAAGCCGAGGGCAGCTACGCGGGCGGCATCCATATCGAGATGACCGGACAGAACGTCACCGAATGCATCGGCGGCGCCCGACCGATTACCGAAGACGGCCTCTCGGACCGCTACCACACCCATTGCGACCCACGGATGAACGCCGACCAGTCGCTGGAACTGGCCTTCCTGATCGCCGAAACGCTGAAACAAGTACGCCGCTGATCTGCTTGTTTATTGGGTTCCCGCCTTCGCGGGGCCCAGTAAAACGTGCAACTTCCGGGCTGCGATGCAGCTACAACCCAGCCAGCGCCGCCTGCAGGCGCATTGTTCCCGGCCGCTTGCAGGTGATCGCCACGTCATCCAGACCCAGCCAACGCGCCATGCGGCGCAGGTTCAGCGCCAACGCCGCCATACCCTCGTCGTCCAGCCCCGGCTCTTCCTCATGCACGGCATGCACCGCCAACCGCCCCTGGGCGCGTTCGGCACGCAGGTCGACCCGCGCGGCCAGGCGTTCGCGGTGCAGAAACGGCAGCACGTAGTAGCCATACACCCGCTTGGGCTGCGGCGTGTAGATCTCCAGGCGGTAGCGGAAGTCGAACAGCCGCTCGGTACGCGCCCGCTCCCAGATCAGCGAATCGAAGGGCGACAGCAGCGCACTGGCGTCGACCTTGCGCGGAATTTTCGGCTCGCCCAGGCAATACGCCGGCTGCCGCCAGCCTTGCACCTGAACCGGCAGCAACGCGCCAGCCTCCAGCAACTCCGCCAGCCGCGCCTGGCTGTCGGCCGCTTCCAGGCGGTAGTAGTCGCGCAAATCCTTTTCCGTGGCGACCCCCAACGCCGCGGCCGAGCGCAGCAACAATTGCCGTTGCGCCTGCGCTTCATCCAGCTCAGGGTGTTCCAGCAAGGCACTCGGCAGCACCCGCTCCGGCAAATCATAGAGGCGTTCGAAGCCTCGGCGGCCGGCCACTGTCACTTCGCCGGCGGCGAACAACCATTCCAGCGCGTGCTTTTCGGCGCTCCAGTCCCACCACGGCCCGGCCCGCTCCTCGCGGGTGGTCAGTGTGCCGGCACCGACTGCCCCCTGCTCGCGCACTGTCTGCAGCACCCGCTGAATCACGCTTTGCTGCTCGTGACCAAAGCGTGCCAGCTGGCCGTAGATGCCCTGCCCCTGAGCCGCGCGGCGCATGCGCCAACGCAGCAACGGATAGACCGACTGCGGCAGCAACGAGGCCTCATGGCCCCAATACTCGAACAAGGTGCGCTTGCGCCCGCTGCTCCAGGCCGCCTGCTCCAGCAGCTGCGCGGGGTAATCACCGAGACGGGAAAACAGCGGCAGGTAGTGCGAACGCACCAGGGCATTGACCGAGTCGATCTGCAGCACGCCCAGGCGCTCGATCATCTGGTTGAGCCGTGGCGGCTTGACCACCGCAGAGCCGGCACGCCCGGAAAAACCTTGGGCACTGAGGGCCAGACGGCGGGCTTGCTTCAGGGAAAGTGAGAGCATCGAGCCACTCCTGCCTGGTGAGCGACCCTGTTCCTGAGCCTGTCGACGACAGGCTGAAGACTCAACCGAGCGCTAAGGCGTCAGGTTGCAAGCGCGGCTCGGACACACCCGGCGTGTCAGATAGTTGCGCTGCAGGATACGGCTTGGCGAAGGTAAATGCTGCGGGCGACGGGCCTTTTTCCTCCAGCATGGCGAGCGCCCGCTTGGCCGATTCAGGCGTGGGAATATGCCCGTGCGGCACCCACCACAACACCAACGAGGGCGAGTCGAGCTTCTCCATCCAGCTTTTCTTGTGTCTCAGGACCGCGAGATGTTCGCCGGAGTACACATAGTTCTTCAGCGCTTCGAATGACTCCCAGACCGACATATTGACGATGATCCGCTCATCGTCGAACAGCTTGATCGAGGTGGCATCGCCCTCATCGGTTTGCAGGCGCCAGACGAACCCCGGGCTGTTTTCCGCGAGGCGATTGATCGGTTCCAGTTGCTCGACAAAGCCCCGCATCAACGGATCGTCCATGGGGGCTTTGGCGCGAGCGATATTGACCTGAGCGAGTTGGTATTTTTGACTCATTTACCCTTCCTTGATGACTGCAACTGACATTGACTGCGGCTCACTCGATTGTTGTAGCCTATTCAGTGCCTGAGTGGATCATCCCAGAACGGCCGCTCGCTTTCCTGCAGCAGGTCCGCTCGACTCAACCCGAGATCCTTGAGCGAATTATCACTCAAACTGGCCAGCTGCCGACGCTGTGCGGCTAATTCATGCCAGCGCTTAGCGCGCTTCCACGCCTGGCTCAGCAACCGCCAGAGAGCGGAGTCGGATTTGGGCAGCGCAGTGGCGATGGCATAGCCTTTTTGACTTTTCATCATTAAACCCTCCGGTTAGCTTCTGCCCCTTCGGCAGTGCGACGAACTGCTGCGTCTGGGGATGGCGCAAGTGTCCGTCCGGGCTTAAGATCAATCAAACGAATGTTTCTTATGCAATACATCTTGGAGATTGATGAGATGAGCAGCTACCCCGGTATCGACAGCGAGCTCCTGCGCACCTTCGTTGCGATTGCCGATCTGGGTGGCTTTACCCGCGCGGCCGAAGCGGTCAACCGCACGCAATCGGCGGTCAGCATGCAGATGAAACGCCTGGAGGAAGACGTGGTGCAGCGCTCGTTGTTCGAGCGCGATGGCCGCCAGGTGCGCTTGACCGCCGAAGGCCAGGTGTTGCTGGGCTATGCCCGGCGCATCCTCAAACTGCATGGCGAAGTGATCAACACCTTGCGCGAGCCACACATGGTCGGCTCGGTGCGCATCGGCACACCGGATGATTATGTGATGCGCTTTCTGCCGGGGATTCTCTCGCGCTTCGCCCAGGCCTACCCGATGGTGCAGGTGGAAGTGCATTGCGAGTCCTCCTCGCAGCTGTTGCAACGCCAGGATCTCGACCTGTCGATCGTGACGCGCATGCCCGGCGATGAGATCGGTCAACTGCTGCGCCAGGAGCGTTTCGTCTGGGCTGAAGCACTGGGCTTCAGCCCCCATGAGCAAACGCCCCTGCCACTGGCCATGTTCAACAACGACTGCTTCTGCCGCCTCTGGGCCTGCAACGCGCTGGACGCCATCGAGCGCGAGTATCGGGTCGCCTACACCAGCCCCAGCCTGTCGGCGATCATGGCGGTGGTCAGCGCCGGCCTGGCCGTGACCGCGCAGTTGCAAAGCCTGATCACGCCGGATCTGCGCATACTCGGCAAAGCCGAAAACCTGCCCGAACTGCCGCTGTGCAGCATCGTGCTGCTGCGTAACGCGCGCAACCAATCACCGGTGACCGAATCCTTGGCCGAGCATATTGCCGAAGGCTTTCGTGTTTGACCCAGGCGGCCGTCACTTCAACGCCAGCGACACCGCACAGAGCACCAGAAAGCCGCAGAACAGCGAACGCAGCACCCGCTCTGGCAGGGCATGGGCCAGCTTCACCCCCCAACTGACACTGAGCAAGCCACCCACGGCCAAGGGAATACCCATGGTCCAGGCCACATGGTCGTGCAACGCGTAAGTCAGCAAAGTGACCGCGGTACTCGGCGCCGCCAGCGCCAGGGACAAGCCCTGGGCGACGACCTGGGTGGTACCGAACAGGCTGGTCAACACCGGCGTGGCCAGCACCGCGCCGCCGACGCCGAACATGCCGCCCAGCACCCCGGAGCAACTGCCCAGCAGGCCAAACCACGGCCAGGGGTGACGCAACTCGCTGCTTGGCGGGCTCGGCCGGAAAAACAACCGGCTCAGGTTGTAGACGGCTAGCACCACCAGGAAACCGACGAAGGCCATACGCATCAACCCGGCATCCAGGTTCACCGCATAAAACGAAGCCAACCAGGCAAAGAAGAAGCCCGAGATCCCCAGCGCCATGGCATAGCGCAGGTCGATGCGGTTGCGCTGGTTATAGCGCCACAACGCCAGCAGCACGTTGGGCACCACCATCACCAGCGCCGTGCCCTGGGCCAACTGTTGATCGAGGCCAAAGAGCACCCCAAGCGCCGGAATGGCGATCAGGCCGCCGCCGATACCGAACAGCCCGCCCACAGAGCCCAGTGCCAGGCCCAGGACTACATTGAGGATTAAATCGATCAGGCTCATCGGCAACTCCAACTCCAGGTGCAGCCAGGGTACGCAGTAGCCGCTAGCACGGAAACGCACAGCCACGCACAATGGCTATGCGAAAATCGCAAAGGCAATCGTACCGCCATGAATCCAGACGCCCTGACTGACCAACTCACCCTGTTTCTCGACGTGCTGGACAGCGGCAGTTTTTCTGCCGCCGCGCGGCGCCATCCGTTAACCCCCTCAGCAGTGGCACGGCGGATCGATGCCCTGGAGCGCTCACTGGGCAGCCGCCTGTTCAGCCGCAGCACCCACGCCGTGCGCGCCACGCCCGCGGGCCTGGCATTTGCCGAGCGGGCCAAGCGAGTGCTGGCGGAATTGCGCTTGGCGCGCGCCGAGGCGGTGTCTCTGAGCAGCGCGCCGGAGGGCCTGATCCGCATCGATGCGCCTTCGCCGTTCGGCCGCCGTCACCTGGCCCCGGCGATTGCCGAGTTTCTGCTCGCCTACCCCGGCCTGGATGTCCAATTACGCTTGATCGACAGTTTTGTCGACCTGCATGGCGAGCATCTCGGCGAAGTCGACCTGGTGCTGCGCATTGGCCCACTGGCTGACACCCGCCTGGTCGCAACCCCCTTGGCGCCACTGGTACGGGTAGTCTGTGCCAGCCCCGCCTACCTCAAACAGCGTGGCATACCGCGCAACCCGAGCGAACTGGCCGAACACGACGGCCTCGATTGGGACGCCCTGGCGCCACCCCACGCCTGGCGTTTCGAGCAGGACGGGCGGATGCAGGTGTTCCGCCCGCAGCGCCTGCGCATGACGGCCAATAATGCCGAGGCGCTGGTGTTCGGTGCGTTGAGCGGCCTCGGCATCGCCCATCTACCGACCTGGCTGATCAGCGATTACCTGATGCGTGGCGAACTGGTGCCGCTGTTTTGTGAAAATGGCCTGCCACCGCCGGAGCCCAGCGGCATCTATGCTTTGCGTCTGGAAAGTAAAACCAGTTCGCGCAGCCGCCTGCTGCTGGAATTTCTGAAAACCCGCTACGGCCCGGTACCGCCCTGGGATCTGGCACTGCAAAGCGGTCTGGGCCGCAGCTGACGCACGATCAGGAAGATCTGCAGACTCAGGCGGCCTCCGCGGCCCCAGCGCGTGCCGAACAACAATCGTCAGCATAAGCAGCACTAAAACATGGCGAACGAAAGTCGAGCGCGCTAACTTTAGTCCTATCACTTTATGGAGGCATCTATGGAACACCCCGCCCCTTGCGCACAACTGCAGCTCGACAACCAGTTGTGCTTTGCCCTCCACTCCACGTCCCTGATAATGACCAAGGTCTACAAACCCCTGTTGCAGGCGCTCAACCTCACCTATCCGCAATACCTGGCGATGCTGGTGCTGTGGGAAGGTGACGGCATCACCGTCGGCGAACTCAGCCAGCGCCTGCTCACCGATCCAGGCTCGGTCACCCCACTGCTCAAGCGCCTGGAAGGCGAAGGCCTGCTGACCCGTACTCGCAGCAGTGTCGATGAGCGCGTGGTGGAGTTGCACCTGACGGACAAAGGCCGGGCGCTGCAACAGCAGGCCCAAGCCGTGCCAACCTGCATTCTCAAGGCCACCGAACAGTCGATCGAGCAGTTGACCGCCCTGACAAAAGAACTGGTCAGCCTGCGCAGCAGCCTGCAGAAGGCCGTTTAGAGCCTTATTCCAAAAAGCATTGGGTCTTATCGCGAACTTTTCCAAAATTTAACTTGCGCGCAAAATAGATCGCCGCTAACTTCTTCGTCACGCACCTAGTTAGCGCGCAAATCTTTAGCAAGCAAACATAACTTTGGAGATCCTCGCATGCAAACCATCAAAGCACTCTACACCGCTACCGCCACCGCAACCGGAGGCCGTGATGGCCGCGCGGTTTCCGCCGACGGCTTTCTCGACGTCAAACTGACCACCCCACGCGAACTCGGCGGCCAGGGCGGCGAAGCCACCAACCCCGAGCAACTGTTCGCTGCCGGCTACTCGGCCTGCTTTATCGGCGCCCTGAAGTTCGTTGCCAGCCAAAGCAAACGCCAACTGCCAAACGACAGCTCGATCACCGGCAAGGTCGGCATCGGCCAAATCCCGGGCGGTTTTGGCCTGGAGGTCGAATTGAACATCAGCCTGCCGGGCCTGGAGCAAACCGACGCAGAGGCCCTGGTAGCCGCAGCCCACCAGGTTTGCCCCTACTCCAACGCCACCCGCGGCAACATCCAGGTCAACCTGAACGTCGTGGTTTAAGCCGCGCCCCAACCGCCCCGACGACGAGGAATTCGATGATGAAATCGTTCAGCAAAACTCTTACCGGTAGCGTTCTTGCCCTCTCCATCGGCAGCGCTTTCGCGGCCGGCAGCCCAGGTGTCGAACACAACACCCAGGCCTTCCTCGAAGCCCTCGCAGCCGGCGGCGGCAAGCCGCTCGAACAGATGACAGTGAAAGACGCCCGTGCCGTATTGGTCGGTGCCCAGGCCGGGGGCAAGCTGGAATTGCCGAAAGCCGATGTCAGCCAGAAGACCATCACCGCCGATGGCCAGCGGATTGACCTGACCATCGTCCGCCCGGCCGGCGTGCAAGGCACTTTGCCAGTGTTCATGTTCTTCCACGGTGGCGGCTGGGTGCTCGGCGACTACCCGACCCATGAACGGCTGATCCGTGACTTGGTCGCAGGCTCAGGCGCGGTGGCGGTATACGTCGATTACACGCCCTCGCCGGAGGCCCACTACCCGACCGCGATCAACCAGGCTTATGCCGCCACCCAATGGGTGGCCGAGCACGGCCAGGAAATCAATGTCGACGGTTCACGCCTGGCGGTGGCCGGCAACAGCGTTGGCGGCAACATGGCCGCCGTGGTCAGCCTGATGGCCAAGGACAAGGGCACACCGAAGATCCGCTTCCAGGCGCTGCTCTGGCCAGTGACCGACGCCAACCTGGAAACCGGCTCCTACAACCAGTTCGCCCAGGGGCATTTCCTGACCAAACCGTTGATGGCATGGTTCTGGGATAACTACACCACCGATCCCAAACAGCGCGCCGAGATCTACGCCTCGCCCCTGCAAGCCAGCACCGCCCAGCTCAAAGGCCTGCCGCCAACCTTGATCCAGACCGCCGAACTCGACGTGCTGCGTGATGAAGGCGAGGCTTACGGCCGCAAACTGGATGCCGCTGGCGTGCCCGTCACCTCGGTGCGCTACAACGGCATGATCCACGACTTCGGCCTGCTGAATGTGCTCAGCACGGTTCCTGCGGTGCGCTCGGCCATGCGGCAGGCCGGCGAAGAACTGAAAAAGCACCTCGACTGAGCAACTGCCCACTAGAGGCCGCGCTTATCATCGCGGCCGCCAACAGCATCGATTGGTACTCACCAGGCAAAATCGTACGCACAAAAAAGCCCGATTCGATAATCGGGCTTTTTTTCACTCGTGCTTCACGCCAAGGTTCAGGCCTGTGGAGCCTTGGTGCGGCCTTTGTAGGAGCCACCTTCACGGGTATCGATTTCGATCCAGTCACCGATTTCAACGAAATCGGCAACGCTCAGCTCGGTGCCGTTTTTCAGTTTGGCCGGCTTCATCACCTTGCCCGAAGTGTCGCCGCGAGCGGAACCTTCGGTGTAGTCAACCTGACGCACGATGGTGGTCGGCAGATCAACGGAAACCAGACGCTCTTCGAAGAACACGGCTTCGCAGATGTCGCTCATGCCTTCTTCGATGAACGGCAGAACGCCTTCGATGTCTTCGGCGTTCAGCTCGTACATGGTGTAGTCGGTGGTATCCATGAACGTGTAGACGTCGCCGTTGATGAAGGACAGCGTCGCTTCTTTACGGTCGAGGATCACGTCGTCCAGCTTGTCGTCTGCGCTGTAGACGGTTTCGGTCTTGTAACCGGTCAGCAGGTTTTTCAGCTTGGTCTTCATGATCGCGCTGTTACGACCGGACTTGGTGAATTCAGCTTTCTGAACCAGCCAAGGATCGTTGTCGATACGGATCACGGTACCGGGTTTCAGTTCTTTACCAGTTTTCATTACGAATATCCGAATTTGGATGGAGATTTACAAGAATCTAGGCCACATATCATATCCAATTTAGGTAAAACTGCACCAGAGCTGCTGCAAGGTCTGGCTGGGAGGCCTGTCCCAGACACCATTTCTCGGCATGCTCGGCCACTTGTGGCCATTCTTGCTGCATCGCCTGCCAGCTTTCAGCCATTCCTTCCCCTGCATTCCAGGCCCGCCACAGACCAGTCAGCGCAACACTCGCGGCTGGCGATAAGCCTTTTACATACAACGCAAGAAAGGCCTCAAGCTTGTCCCAGTGGGCGTTCTCTTGCTGCTCATAAATGTGCCAGAGCAGCGGACGCCCGGCCCATTGCGCCCGGACGAAGGAGTCCTCACCGCGCACGGCATTGAAATCGCAACTCCACAGCAAGCGGTCGTAATCATCCTGTTCGACGAACGGCAACACATGGATGCTCAAGGCTTCACGCGTCTGGCTATCGCCAGCCTTCAAACCCGGCACGCCCAGCCAGCGCTCGAGATCAGCGAGTATCCGACCCTCCGGCACCAGCAACTGGGTGGGCCGGGTTTCCCTGCGCAGGACATCCAGCCAGCTGGCCAGCCCGGCATTTTCATAGGCGAACAGCGAAATCAGCCGCGCGCCAGGCTGTAGCTGTACGCCTAACGAGCGCAGAAAGGTCAGCCGCGCCGCGCCATCGGCTTGAAACGCCTGACGTCGCGCCAGCAGATCACGCTCACGCAGTAAACCTCCCGTGTTGGCGCTAAAGCCTGGAAAGAAGAAGAACTTCTGCAATCCGCCCGACTGCAACGAAGGCAAGCCGTGACAACCAGCAACCCACTCCTCGGCACTGAGGTATTCCAGATTCAGCCAGAGCACGTTCGGCTTCGCCGCCATGGCGGCGATATAGGCTGCGGGCAAGTGACAAGCAAAAGCCCCGATCACTACCTGCGCGGGCTCGACCGGCTGCCATTGCTTGGCCCACAGGCAAACCTCGACGCCCTGCTGCCACTGGGAAACGGCATTGGCATCCGCTTGCGGACAGAGCCGGACAAATGCCGGCAGATCATCCACCCACAGCCGCACCGCCTGCCCCTGCTCGGCCACCAATTGCCGCGCCAGGCGCCAGGTCACGCCGATATCGCCGTAGTTATCGACAACGCTGCAGAAAATGTCCCAGGTGGCTTTCATGCCGGGCTCCGATGAATAAAGAGGGCGAACCTTAAGGGGTTGCGGACGATGGGAGAAGAGCATGACACGCTGCAACCGCTCAATAGCGACTCGATAAGAACGGCCAGTACGCCGATGCCGCAACCTGGTCAGCCGAGATTCCCGACTCCGGTTTTACCCGGACAGCAAAAACCCGCCGAAGCGGGTCTGGATCAATGCGATGAGGCGCGCTACGAGGCCGTATGCAGATGCACCTCTTCTACCGCATCGGCGCGGGCGGGCTGCGGCACACCTGTCAACTCGCTAATCAGCCGCCATTGCTGATCCAGCTCCTTGCTCACGCCTTCCAGCCTGACGATCATCCGCGAGCCGGCGCCGCGCACGCCAGGATCCGTGCTGCGCATAAGATCAAACGACAATGAAGTCATCGCCGCGGTCATGTGGACGATGCTGCGCGAGGCAAGCATCAGGAGCTCGGTCAACTGCTGTTCTGTTGGGGTCATGCTGGCCTTCCTTGCCATAGCTGATCAATAAGGGAGCGGTGCAACAAACCACGCCGAAGCGTAGAGGATCACAAGAGAAATTGAAGCCGGAAGGATGAGCTTATGAATCATCTACGAAATCCATTCGCAAGAGAGACGCCTCCTAGCATGGCACAATAATATCACTCGTCACAGGCATTGTCGCCAGCCCGCCCTTAACCCAACCGCAAGAACGCTATCTCCCTCTTTCGGCAATTAAAGCCACATCATCTGCAAGGCCAGCTAAAACATGATCCAGACCATGCACTGAAACGCTTTCGACACTTTCCGACACGGACCTTTGAGCCCAGAAAGCAAAAACCCCCAATCTCTTTCGAAATCAGGGGTTTGAGTATTGCTGAATATGGCGGTGAAGGAGGGATTCGAACCCTCGATACGATTTCTCGTATACACACTTTCCAGGCGTGCTCCTTAAGCCTCTCGGACACCTCACCGTAGCCTCGGCCGACTGTCAGGTCGGTCGAGGCGCGCTAATCTAGCCGAACAGTCCGCTAAAGGCAAAATATTTTTACAGGAGATTCATGTGCTTAAGCCAAATGCGAGCCCCGTACCGGGGTTGGCTGAGCGCGCGCCTCGAAACGCCGGTCAGCGAACAGTAGAAAGCCCAAGGAAATGAACAGGCTTAGGCCAAACACTAGCACCACACCTTCTGGGCTTTGGCGTTGCCCGCTGGTGGCGTGCGCAAGCAAGGTCAGCTGTGCGAGCAGGGCCATACCCACAGGTAATAAGGTCGTAGCCCGTTCAAATACTCGCATTGTTTCTCCCCTCCGGTTCCTGGCTAACCTTAGGGACGCACCTGGGCACCAGCCAATCGTCTCTCTCAATAAGGCCGATAGTGGCCCGGCAGCATCTCCAATCCCTGGCTTGTGGCTGACTGGCCAGTCAGCCACAGCGCTTTACCTGGGCTGGGCGGGTCGGTAACGTCTGCCCACCTTTCAGCACATGCCCCAGCAAGGACTTCCGCCATGAGCGACCTGATCAGCTACCAACTCGAAGACGGCATTGCCACCCTGACCCTGAGCAATGGCAAGGTCAACGCCATCTCTCCGGACGTGATCGCGGCCTTCAATGCCGCCCTGGATCGTGCCGAGCAGGACAAGGCGATCGTGATCATCACCGGCCAGCCAGGCATTCTCTCCGGTGGTTACGACTTGAAAGTGATGACCTCCGGCCCGCAGAACGCGGTCAGCCTGGTGGCTGCCGGCTCGACGCTGGCGCGGCGGATGCTGGCTCACCCGTTCCCGATCATCGTCGCCTGCGGCGGCCATGCGGTGGCCAAAGGCGCCTTCATCCTGCTCTCGGCGGACTACCGCATCGGTGTCGAAGGCCCGTTCAGCATCGGCTTGAATGAAGTGCAGATCGGCATGACCATGCACCACGTCGGCATCGAACTGGCCCGCGACCGCCTGCGCAAGTCGGCATTCCACCGTTCGGTGATCAATGGTGAGATGTTCGACCCGCAAAGCGCCGTCGACGCCGGCTTCCTGGATAAAGTGGTACCGGCCGAGCAGTTGCTGGCCACGGCTATCGCTGCCGCCCAGCAGTTGAAGAAGATCAACATGACCGCGCACAAGAACACCAAACTGAAAGTGCGCAAAGCACTGCTGGAAACCCTGGATCGGGCCATCGAACTGGACCAACAGCACCTCGTCTGAGACGCCTGCCGGCGGTCAGAAGCCTGGCTCGATGCCGGGCTTTTTAATTAGCGATGTCGCCCTTGAATGTTGCAGCCGTCCAGACCGAACGCTGCATCCGCTGCCGGCTTACCGTTTTCGCAGGGACGACGAGATTGGTGGGGGAACCTGCCTTGCACCGCCAGCCAGGCGAATGCAGGAATCCTCTAGACACAGCGAGCAGCTCGGGTAGCCGAGCAATTTGACCATGCTCGGCGTGTTGCTGGAACTGACTCCGGCACAGCCTTTTTATCGACGCCCAATCCTGCAACACCCGCCCCTCCCCTTGGTCGCCATTGTTTGCCGAAAACAGTGCACATCCGTACACTGCGCGGCCTTTGTTCTCACGGGCGTAGCCATGCTTTTTCTTCTGCGAATGCTGTTTATGGGCCTGCATTTCATTCTGGCCGGCGTAATCGGCATTCTGATTGGCCTGGGCCGCCCGTTTAACCCGGACAACAGCCGACTCTGCGCCCGTCTCTACTCCAAGCCAGCGCTGTGGCTCCTGCGTCTGCGTTTGCAGACCGACACCGAGGCGCTGCGCGATCACCCGCAGGCCTGCGTGATGATCGCCAACCACCAATCCAACTATGACCTGTTCGTGCTCGGTAGCGTGGTGCCCAGGCGCACCGTCAGCCTCGGCAAGAAAAGCCTCAAGTGGGTGCCTTTCTTCGGCCAGCTCTACTGGCTCGCCGGCAATGTACTGATCGACCGCAGCAATGCCCGTAAAGCCAAGCAGGCCATGCTCATCACCACCGAGGCGCTGCAACACAAAGACACCTCGATCTGGGTATTCCCGGAAGGTACGCGCAACCTCGGCAAAGGCCTGCTGCCCTTCAAGAAAGGCGCGTTCCAGATGGCCATCGCCGCTGGAGTGCCGATCATTCCGGTCTGTGTCAGCACCTACAGCACACACATGCAGCTCAATCGCTGGAACAGCGGTGAGATCATGATCCGCTCCCTGCCCGCTATCGCCACCGCCGGTTTGACCCTGGAAGACCTGCCCAGCTTGATCGAACAGTGCCATGCGCACATGCAGCAAACGATCCATGAGCTGGATCAGCAGATCGCGGCCACCTGGCCAGGAACAGCCAAGCCCGCGCTTTCGTGATCGAAAAAGCCCAGCTCTAGACTGGGCTTTTTCTTGCTGGTCTCGCAGGCAAACCCAAGCCATCGCAGCAGCCACCGCTACGAGCCAAGCTGCGGCGATTGCACTGTTCGAACGCAGATATCCAGCAATGCCATGCGCTTGCAGGTGAGACATTCCCGCCAGCTGGGTTAATCTGCCAGGGGCCTGACCCGCTATCTTCAATCCAAGAGCATGGACAACCGTATGGGTAGTGTCGTTGCAGCCGTGGTTTACACCCAAGGCAAGAAAGTCTCTGATATTGCGCTCGACGAAGGCATCAGTTGGGCAACCAAACCCGAACACTTCGTCTGGATCGGCCTGCATGACCCCGGCACCGATGAGCTGCTCAACCTGCAGAAACAATTCAACCTGCACGAACTGGCCATCGAAGACGCCCTGCAGCAGCACACCCGCCCCAAGCTGGAAACCTTCGGCGACGCACTGTTCATGGTGCTCTACTCGCCCATCGTCAAAGACGGCGAACTGAAGTTCATCGAGACCCAGCTGTTTGCCGGCAAGGGCTATGTGATCAGCGCCCGCTACGGGCAATCGCCTTCCTACGCCCGCGTGCGCCAGCGCTGCGAAGCTCAGCCGCGGATGCTCGAGCACGGTGAAGACTTCGTGCTCTATGCACTACTCAGCTTCGTGATCGAAAACTACCGGCCGTTGATGGAGGAGATCAACAACGAGCTGGAAGAGCTCGAGCAGAAGGTCCTGAACAATCCGCTGACCCAGGCCGATGTCGAGCAGATTCAGAGCATGCGCCGCAACTTGCTGCGCATACGCCGCTACATCGCGCCCATGCTCGAAGTCTGCCAGGAGCTGCAGCAGCTGGATTTCCCCTTCATCGACAAACACATGCGGCCGTACTTCCGCGATGTTTCGATCCACGTCAAACGGCTGCTGGAAGACCTGACCGGGCTGCGGGAAATGGCCGACCACGCGATCGAAGTCGGCCTGCTGCTGGAGTCATCGCGGCAAAGCATCGTGCAGCGCAAATTCGCCGCCTGGGCCGCGATACTGGCCTTTCCCACGGCCATCGCAGGGATTTACGGAATGAACTTCAACAATATGCCGGAGCTTACCTGGCATTACGGCTACTACGGCATACTCAGCATCATCGTGGTGGGTTGTGGTGGTTTGTTTGCTAACTTCAAAAGAATGGGCTGGCTGTAGCCCTGCGCCCAAATAGAAAAGCCCGGCAGCTAGCCGGGCTTTTTACTGCAGAACGACAGGCGGCTTAAGCCAACTCAGCAGTCCGATTCTGCGCCACGAAACGCATCATCCACTCCGCCACCGTGGCGCCCTGGTGGGCATGCTCCAGGCTGGCGAGCCCCTGTTGGTAAATATGCTCGCCCAGGTGCTGCTGACGAATGTCCAGCAACGCCTTGGAATAGTCGTGGATGAATTCCGGGTGGCCCTGGAAGCACAGCACCTGGTCATTGATGCAGTAGGCCGCAATCGGGCAGAACTCGCTGGATGCAATCACCGTGGCGTTTTCCGGCAACGCCGTGACCTGATCCTGATGGCTGATCAGCAGGGTCAACTCGTTCATCGCCGGGCTCATCCAGGTCGGCTGCTCCGCCACCTGATAGCGATGCGTGCCAACACCCCAGCCCTGGTGCGCGCGCTCGCTTTTACCGCCGAGCAGAAGTGCCAACAGTTGATGGCCAAAGCAGATGCCCAGCAATTTATCGCCGCGCTCGTAACGCCCCAGCAGGTAGGCTCCGAGCGTTTGAATCCATGCATCGTTGCCGAAGGAGTCGGCCTTGCTGCCCGTCACCAGATAGGCGTCGTAGCGCTCGTCATCAGGGGGGTAATTGCCTTCCACCACGTTGTACACGGTAAAAGTGGCCGCTATCGGCTGCTGAGCAAACAGTTGCTCGAACATCTGCCCGTAACCCTGATATTGGTCTACCAGTTCTGGGCGGAGAAAGTCTGTTTCCAGAATGCAGATACGTAACGGCATGAGCGATTTCCTGAAGCGGCGAAGGTGAAAGCCTTATGTTTGTTTTTTTTAACATATGGGTTAGGCCAAAGGAATAGCTAAACGATCTGTAGCTTAAGGTTTTATAGCAAGCTAAGAACTGAGCTTCGGCAGCGACCTGCAACGGGCTGCGTCAATAAAATTTTACAAGCTGAGTGTTTTTACTGATCACACCGCGCTTATTCCTCGTACCGCGTACGCACCAGGTTCATGCCCGCCCCCCTTATCACTGCGCTCGATAGTCACCATAAAGGCCATTCACTTCTGCCTCAGAGTGCGCTCGGCAATCATGCAGCCATCGGGCTCGAGCCCATCCGCCACATGAGGAACACAGCATGAACAAATTCGCCGCTATGGCCAGCCTGGTTGCCGCCTCCGCTTTTGTCAGCCACGCCAACGCCGAAGCCTATCGCAATGCCGACAAGACGCCTGTGGCGCCGCATAAAGCCGAGAAGAAACCCGCCAACAAATAACCACCTACACGCCGCGACAACGCGGCGCATGGATTCTTGGGAGAGCCGTCATGCACACCGAGTCGGGCAAGAACGTTTATGGGGTCACCTATGCGACCTTCGATCACAGCGGACTGCATTTCGAGTCGGAACTGGCCATTCAGTTACAGGATGGCGCGCTGGTCACCCTGAGAATGCCGACGCAACTGAGCGAGCGCCAGGCGATCAGCCAACTGGTCTGCGGTCAGGACGCCGGTTGCAGCCTTTGAGACTGTCGCCTAGCTGAGCCGCCTGTCTTAGAAACGGCCAGCACACACAGGCTCCAAGCGGTCGATTCAACTGCCTGGCGCGGCATGATTTCGCCCACAAGCACGCCCAACAGCATCGATAAATCAGATCAATAAGCCGCAATTTATGTGCTTTTTAATCGATTAGATATCAAAGAAGCTGTGCCCACGCCATTCAACACCTTCACGGAGCAAGGCCATGAACATCACTCTCCAGTACGCACGCAATGGCGCATTGGCCGGCCTTGGCCTGTATCTGATCAGCGCCATCACCCTGCTGACCCTGAGCATGAGTGATGACAACGCCCAGGCCAAGCCCGTCGCTACCGAGCTGTCCGTCTCGCTCATTAGCCGGATAAGCCAAGCGCTGCTGCACAGCTGAAACCGTACACCTTGAACGATCTGCCAGAGGCTAAGGACCACCATGACGCTGCCAAAGAAGAACCTGTTGATCCTTGCCGCACTGGCCGTGATAACCAATGGCTTCTCATTGCTTGGGATCGGGCAGGCCTCCGTCGGCTCTGTCGCCAGAACCATAGAATGCAACAACTCGATCGCACACAACCTCGAACTGAACGAAACCCTGAAAAGAATCGCCGGCACGCCTCCCGCCAAGCGTGATATGGCTTTCGCCGGGCTCTTCATTCTCGAGTGCCTCAGCTAGCTGAGCGCCCACGCCGCACGCAAAAACCCGCGCATAAAAAACCGGCTCACGAGGAGCCGGTTTATCCCGAGCCCCGAGCCTGCTTGTGGGCTCAGGGCTTTTCACCACATCGACTCAGGCGATCAGAACGCCTGCCCTTTGGCGGCTTTTTCCAGCAACAGCGCTGGCGGCTCGAAGCGCTCGCCATACTGTTCGGCCAAGTACTGCGCCCGGGCGACGAAGTCCTTCAAGCCATACTGGTTGATGAACTGCAGCGCCCCTCCGGTCCAGGCGGCAAAGCCGATACCGAAGACCGAACCGATGTTGGCATCGGCGGTCGAGAGCAGCACGCCCTCTTCCACGCAACGCACGGTTTCGATGGCCTGGATGAACAGAATGCGGTCGCGCACATCGATCTGCGAGATTTGCGCATCCGGCTTCTCGAAGCGGGCTTTCAGCTCCGGCCACAGCTGTTTCTTGCCATTGGCCGGGTAATCGTAGAAGCCGCCATTGGCCGCTTTGCCCGGGCGCTTGAACTCATTGACCATCAGGTCGATGACCGCGAATGCCGGATGCTGGGCGATGGTTTTGCCTTCCGCTTCCAGGTCCTTGATGGTCTGCGCGCGGATGTGGGTCATCAGGCTCATGGAGACTTCATCGGAGATCGCCAGCGGGCCGACCGGCATGCCGGCCTTACGCGCTTCGGTTTCGATCATCGCCGCGCTCACCCCCTCGCCGAGCATGGCCAGGCCTTCGTTGGTGAAGGTGCCGAACACCCGCGAGGTGAAGAAGCCACGGCTGTCGGTGACCACGATCGGGGTCTTCTTGATCTGCATCACATAATCGAAGCCACGGGCCAGGGTTTCGTCGCTGGTGCGCTCGCCCTTGATGATTTCCACCAGCGGCATTTTGTCCACGGGGCTGAAGAAATGCAGGCCGATGAACTTGTCCTGCTGCTGCACCGCCATGGCCAGGCCGGTGATCGGCAAGGTCGAGGTGTTGGACGCGATCACCGCATCGCTCAACGCATTGCGCTCGGCGGCGGCGGTGACCTTGGCTTTCAGCTCGCGGTCTTCGAACACCGCCTCGATGATCAGGTCGCAACCGGCGAAATCCGCATCGGAGTCGGTCGCCTTGATCAGCGCGAGGATGCCGTCGCGCTTCTCGGCGCTGAGTTGACCGCGGACAACTTTCTTTTCCAGCAACTTGGCGGAGTAGGCCTTGCCCCTTTCGGCCGCCTCCACGGAGATGTCTTTCAACACCACCTCGATACCGGCAAGCGCCGAAACGTAAGCGATACCCGCGCCCATCATGCCGGCGCCGAGCACACCGACTTTGCGGGTGACGTAGGGTGCCGGGCCTTTGGGCCGCGAACCACCGGCGTTGATTTCATTGAGCTGGAACCAGAAGGTCCCGATCATGTTCTTCGCCACCTGGCCGGTGGTCAGCTCAGTGAAGTAGCGCGCTTCGATGATCTGCGCGGTGTCGAAATCGACCTGGGCGCCTTCCACGGCCGCGCACATGATTTTCTCCGGCGCCGGGAAGCAGCCCTTGGTCTTGTCGCGCAGCACGCTCGGCGCGATGGCGAGCATCTGCGCCACATTCGGGCTGGACGGTGTGCCGCCGGGGATTTTGTAGCCTTTCACGTCCCAGGGTTGCACCGCCGTCGGATTGGCGGCGATCCAGGCGCGGGCCTTGGCCAGCATCTCGTCGGCGTTGGCGGCGATGTCGTGAATCAGGCCGGCTTTCAGCGCCTCCTGCGGGCGGACTTTCTTGCCTTCGAGCAGGTAGGGAAATGCCTTTTCCAGGCCGAGGATGCGCACCATGCGCACCACGCCGCCACCGCCAGGCAACAGGCCCAGGGTCACTTCCGGCAGGCCGAGTTGCACGCTGCTGCTGTCCAGGGCGATGCGGTGATGGCAGGCCAGGCAGATTTCCCAGCCGCCGCCGAGCGCCGCGCCGTTGATGGCCGCGACCACCGGTTTGCCAAGGGTTTCCAGGCGCCGCAGCTGGCCCTTGATGCGCAGGATCATCTGGTAGAAATCATTGGCGTCGGCTTTGCCGACCTTGATCAACTCGTTCAAGTCGCCACCGGCGAAGAAGGTCTTCTTCGCCGACGCGATGATCACCCCGGCGATCGAGTCCTTTTCGGCCGCAAGGCGGTCGACGATATTGCCCATGGCTTCGCGGTACACCGCGTTCATGGTGTTGGCACTCTGGCCGGGCATGTCGATGGTCAGGACGACGATATTGTCCTGGCCTTTTTCGTAACGGATGGCGTCAGTCATTTTTATAACCCCATAGGTGGGGGAGCTCTTCAGGGGCGTCGCGAGCGAAGATCAGGCAAGGCGGAAATCGGCTGGGAAGCGGAGTTTACAACTGTAAATGAGCATTCCCGGACGATTTCCAACACAGCCTGATCAAGCGCAGCAGCCACTGAAAGCTCCTTAGATTCGTTCAATAATCGTGGCGATACCCATACCGCCGCCCACGCACAGCGTGGCGAGGCCGTAGCGCAGGTTGCGCTTCTCCAGCTCATCGAGCAGGGTGCCGAGGATCGCGCAGCCGGTAGCGCCCAGCGGGTGGCCCATGGCGATGGAGCCGCCGTTGACGTTGACCTTGTCTTCCGCCACCCCCATGTCCTTCATGAACTTCATCACCACCGAGGCGAAGGCTTCGTTCACTTCGAACAGGTCGATGTCGTTCACGCTCAGCCCGGCCTTGGCCAGCACCTTGCGGGTTGCCGGCGCCGGGCCGGTGAGCATGATGGTCGGGTCGGTACTGGTGACCGCCGTGGCGACGATCCGCGCCCGCGGCTTGAGGCCCAGCTCCTTACCCTTGGCCGCGGAACCGATCAGCATGGCTGCGGCGCCATCGACGATGCCCGAGCTGTTGCCCGGCGTGTGTACATGGTTGATACGCTCGACATGGCTGTACTGGCGGATCGCCGTCGCGTCGAAGCCCATCTGGCCCATCATCTCGAAACTCGGCTTGAGCGAGCCAAGCCCTTCGAGGGTCGAATCGCCCCGAATGAATTCGTCATGGTCGAGCAGGACGACGCCGTTCTGGTCGATGACCGGAATCAGCGATTTCTTGAACGAACCATCGGCACTGGCGCGAGCGGCTTTCTGCTGCGAGCGCAAGGCGAAGGAGTCGACGTCGGTACGGCTGAAGCCTTCGAGTGTGGCGATCAGATCGGCGCCGATGCCCTGCGGCACAAAGTTGCTGCTGATGTTGGTTTCCGGGTCCATGACCCAGGCCCCGCCGTCGGAACCCATCGGCACGCGGGACATCGACTCGACGCCACCGACCACCACCAGGTCTTCGAAACCGGAACGGATTTTCATCGCGCCGAGGTTGATCGCTTCCAGGCCCGAGGCGCAGAAACGATTGATCTGCAGGCCGGAAACACTTACATCCCACTTCGCCACCATCGGCGCGGTCTTGGCGATATCGGCGCCTTGATCGCCCACCGGGGTCACGCAGCCCAGGACAATGTCATCGACCTGGCTGGTATCGAGCTGGTTGCGCGCCTGCAGCGCAGTGAGCAGGCCGGCGATCAGGTTGA
Organism: Pseudomonas sp. KH_027; assembly: GCF_057838565.1. Classification (NCBI taxonomy): domain Bacteria; kingdom Pseudomonadati; phylum Pseudomonadota; class Gammaproteobacteria; order Pseudomonadales; family Pseudomonadaceae; genus Pseudomonas; species Pseudomonas sp. KH_027. The sequence continues at coordinate 1,771,458 of NZ_CM174470.1, read as the reverse complement.
CGGGCTTGACGCTGTGCAGCGCGCCATCCTTCTTGCCTTTGCCGCGGGGTGTACGCACCGCGTCGAAAATGAATGCTTCGGTCATGGCGTCCTCTGGCCTCCAGTCAGGAGGTATAGGTAACGGCGTAAACTCAGGATGCGCATCAGCCAACCTGAAATCGCCTGTTCTTGTTTGGCCAGTACACCTTAACGCGAGGGGTGGCGCGCTCAATGACCGAAATGCTCAGGGCTATTGACCGCTGTGCTCAGACGAACGGTCTATAGCTGCGCAGCCATCGGCTAACCGCGGCGCAATGTGTCTGGCGCAAGGGTTGCTTGCGTACGGCGCAGCGCCCGGCATAACTGGCTACTACTAGCAGCGCGCTGCTTGGTACCAAGTCATCTAAGCGATATGTGATGCGGGCCCTAGAGTTGTAAGGGCAAGGTGTCGTTGCGGGGCTTTGCCGGAACGATCGATACGTTCACCCCCGGCGTGACGCACCTCCCGATAAACCCTAGAGCGGGTCCCGGGGCGCCATTCCCACAAGAATAAAAGGCAGAATGCCATGTTCAAACAAACAAAAATTCGCCAAGCCAGCCTGATTGTCTTCGCCACCACCGTCATTCTGATCATTCCCAACCTGACGCGTCTTATCAGTTGATCCTCAGCCGTCCCAGCCGCTGCGCCCTGCCTTTGGCAGCCCACGCAGCGCGGGCTGGAACCCAGGCAAAACCGCGCTCACAGCGGTGGCATTGCCGGTAAACGCAACAGGCCATCACCCACCTCAGTGGCACGCACAACAGCACCCGCCCCCATACTGGCTCAGCACGGCTAGCCCTGGCATTCTGCTAGGGTGTCATTGACATGCCCGAGGAGAATTCCATGCGTCCCCTACTCGCAGGCTTTGCCTTGCTCTTCAACCTCTCTGCCGCCGCCGAGGAAGTCGACCGGGTAGCGGCCGTACAGGCACTGGCAGAACCGAAAACGCTTTTGATCGATGTGCGCACCGCCGAGGAGTTCGCCGTGGGCGCCCTGCCCGGCGCCATCCGCATCGGTCATGAGCAGATCGGCACGCAGATCGCCAGCCTTAGCGCTGATAAGAACGCCCCCATCGTCCTTTATTGCCGCAGTGGCCGCCGCTCGGGCATCGCCCAGGACGAGCTGAAGAAGCTCGGTTATACCCAGGTGATCAACGCCGGCGGTTACCAGGATTTGAAAACCGCTTTAGTGGGTAACCCGTAAAGATGCGCGCACTGCTTCTTGCCCTGTTGACCGCCGTCAGCCCGTTGCACGCCGCCGAACTGGTTCTGGAACTGCCCGCCGGCAGCCACAGTTGGAGCACGGCCGAGCTGCTCGCCCATCCACAGGCGCAGCAGGTCGAGATTGCCGATGACGTCAGCTACAAGCGCGCCATGAGCTACCGCGCTGTGCCACTGGCGGCGCTGCTCACCGGCGTGCAGCCGGGCGATCATCTGCAAGCGGTGGCGCTGGATGGCTTCGCCGCCGAACTGCCGGCGGTCCTGCTGCTGAGCAAGGTCGGCAGCCGTGCTTGGCTGGCCGTGGAAGACCCGACCCAGCCCTGGCCGGCATTGGCCGCAGGCAAACCGAGCGCCGGGCCGTTCTACCTGGTCTGGAGCGACCCGCACGCAGCCAATATCGGCCCGGAACAGTGGCCATTCCAGGTCGCCAAGGTTCGCCGGCTCGCGTCAGTGGCCACACGCTTCCCGGCACTGTTGCCGGCCGCCACGGCCAGCGCCGACGTGCAGAGCGGCTTTGCGCTGTTCCAGAAAAACTGCATGGCTTGCCATCGCTTGAACGCGGCGGGCGATTCGCAGTTCGGCCCCGACCTGAATATTCCGCATAACCCGACCGAGTATTTCAGCGGCGACTTCCTTGAACAGTACATCCGCGACCCGCAGGGCATGCGGCGCTGGCCCCAGGGCAAGATGCCGGGATTCAGCCAGGAGGTGTTGAGCGACAGCGAGTTGAACCGGCTGCTCGCCTACCTGCGCCATATGGCTGGGCGCAAAGTGAAAGGTGGTTGAGGGTTGCCTATCTAGCGGCCCCTATCCCTATGACGCTGAGGGCCATGGCCTTCTTCAGACTATTCCCAGCCGCACGGCAACCCCGCTCTGGACGCTCTGCCTGCGCGGCGATCAGACGCGGAGCGCCTGGCTGCATACCCATGCGGACGTGGGGACGATCAAAATCGCTCCCACACCAGCCACTACCGGGCTTCGTAGCGGCTAGCCCCAGTAATCTCCTGGCGGCGGTGGCAATTGGCTGAGCAACTCGCTCAAGCCGCCTGACCACTGCTGGCGAATCCCCTCGAAATAGGCATCGCCCTCTTCAACCCGAAAACCTGTCGGCACCTCCAGACTGTTGGTGCGGTACACCAGCAAGTCCAGCGGCATACCTACCGAGAGGTTGCTGCGAATGGTCGAGTCGAAGGAAACCAATGCACAGCGCAATGCCTGTTCCAAGCCCGTTTCGTGGTTCAGCGCCCGGTCGAGGATCGGCTTACCGTATTTGCTTTCACCGATCTGGAAGTACGGCGTGTCCACGGAAGAGGCGATGAAATTGCCCTGCGGATAGAGATTGTAAAGCTCCGGAGCCTGGCCGTAGATCTGCCCACCGAGCAGAAACGAACAGCTCAGATCGATCCCCTGGGTCAGCGGTGTATTGCCATCGCGGGCCAGCACTTCGCGCACGGTATCGCCCAGCAAGGTGGCGGCGGCGAACAGGTTCAACACATTGTTCAGGTGCAGGCCCTCACCATTCAGACGCTGGCGCAGCAGGCTGATAACCGATTGCGAGGTCGCCAGGCTGCCGGCGCTCTGCAGCACGATCAGGCGCTCGCCCGGCACGCCGAAGATATGCAACTTGCGAAAGGTGGCGATGTGATCGACCCCGGCATTGGTCCGCGAATCCGACACGAACAGCAGCCCTTCCGACAGGTTCATGGCAACGCAATACGTCATCTCTCACCCATAAAACAAATGCGCCCGGGGCAGTGGAAAACACCGCACCGGGCGACGTGAATATCCTGCTATCGCAGTCCTATTGCTGTTGGACACGTAACAGCGGGGAAACTTCCACATGCGCATGCATTTGTTCGACGCCACCGCCGCGGCGCATACCGCGCACCGGGCAGGCATCCAGGTAGTCCAGACCGATTGCCAGCTTCAGGTGCCGCTCGGGTTTGACCAGGCAGTTGGTCACATCGAAGCTGTACCAGGCATCATCCAGCCAGGCTTCGGCCCAGGCGTGGCTTGCCAGGTGGTCGCTGCTGTCGGTGTACAGGTAGCCGGACACATAGCGTGCCGGAATCCCCAGGCTGCGGGTGCAGGCGATAAAGGCGTGGGCATGATCCTGGCACACGCCCTGACGCCCGGCGAACGCTTCGGCCGCACAGGTATCGACCGCCGTGCTATCCGGCTGGTAGCTGATGTGCGCGCTCAAGGCGTGCATCAGATCGATCAAGCCGGTACGGTCGCGGCGCGCCTTGCATTGCTGTTTGGCGAACTCGCGCAGTGCCTGATCCGGCTCGGTCAAGCGGGTAACGCGTAGAAACGGCAAGGCCGACTGGCTCTCGTGCTCGGCCTCGCGCCGCTCATCGATTTCAACCTGGCCACGGGCACCGATGACGATCGATTCATGGGGCTCGTCCATGGTCAGCACATGCAGGATATTGCCGTACGGATCGATCTGCGCGCGCACCGGGCGCGGCAGGTTGAGCGCCCAGCTGAGCACCTGCTGTCGCTCGCTGTCATGGGGCGTCATGCGCAGGTACTGGATGCTGGTACGCACCTGATCTTCGTAGTGGTAGGTAGTGTCGTGGCTAATGGACAGTCTCATGCGACCTCCAGGTATGACGATTGAATGGCTTGGCCAAGCTGGCGAACCAGCAGGATGAAATCGGTGAGCCAGCCGTGCAGGCCCTCATCCAGAACTTCGTTGATGCTGGTGTAGCGCAACCGCGCCTCCAGCTCCGCCGCCAGGCGCTGGGCCGGGCGACCGTTCTCGCCCGGCAGGCTGGAGAGCATCAGGTTCAGCTCATCCATGCAGGCGCGTAACGAGCGCGGCACATCGGGACGCAACAGCAACAGTTCCGAAACTTTGCGCGTACCGGGCGAACCCCGATAGATCTCGGCGAAGGCCTCGAACGAAGACAGTGCGCGCAGCAGTGCGGTCCACTGGTAGTAGCTGCGGGCCGGGCGACCATCGTTTTCGTCGATATCCTCACCGAGCATTTCGTAGCGCGCATCGAGCAGGCGCAAGGTGTTGTCGGCCCGCTCGATAAAGGTTCCGAGGCGGATGAAGCGATACGGATCGCCACGCATGATGGTGCCGAACGTGGCGCCACGGAACAGGTGCGAACGCTCCTTGGCCCACTCGCAGAAACGACTGATTCCATAGCGCCCGAGCCCCTGCTCGGCAATGCCGCGGATCTCCAGCCAGGTGGCGTTGATGTTCTCCCACATGTCCGCCGTGATGCGCCCACGAACAGCATGCGCATTGGTGCGCGCCGCCTGCAGGCAGCAATAGATACTCGCGGGGTTATCGGCATCGAGGGCAAAGAAATGCAACATGCGCTCGGCGTGCAACGGGCCGTGGCGTTCCAGGTACTCGTCCAGGGTGCCGGTGATCAGCAGCGGCAACGCCAGTTCTTCCAGGCCATCGCCGCGTCCATCCTGCGGCATCAACGACAACGAATAACTGACCTCGAGCATCCGCGCGAGGTTTTCAGCGCGCTCCAGATAGCGCGACATCCAGTACAGGTCAGAGGCAGTACGACTCAGCATGGTTAGTCCTCCACCACCCAGGTGTCCTTGGTACCGCCGCCTTGCGACGAGTTGACCACCAGCGAACCTTCGCGCAGCGCGACACGCGTCAGGCCACCGGGGACGATGCGGGTTTCCTTGCCGGACAGAACAAACGGGCGCAGGTCGATATGCCGTGGGGCGATGCCGTTCTCGACAAAGGTCGGACAGGTCGACAGGCACAGGGTCGGCTGGGCGATATAGGCCTCCGGCTTGGCGATCAAGCGCGCGCGGAAGGTTTCGATTTCCGCCTTGCTCGCCGCCGGCCCGACCAACATGCCATAGCCGCCGGAGCCCTGGGTTTCCTTGACCACCAACTCCGACAGGTTCGCCAGCACATGGGACAACTCTTCAGGCTTGCGGCACTGCCAGGTCGGCACGTTTTTCAGGATCGGCTCTTCGTCCAGGTAGAAGCGGATCATCTCGTCGACGTAAGGGTAAATCGACTTGTCGTCCGCCACGCCGGTGCCGATGGCGTTGGCCAGTACCACGTTGCCGGAGCGATAGGTCGAGAGCAGCCCCGGCACGCCGAGCATGGAATCCGGGTTGAAGGCCAACGGGTCGAGGAAGGCATCGTCGAGGCGGCGGTAGATCACATCGACCTGCTTGGCGCCAGCGGTGGTACGCATGTAGAGCTTGTCGTCGCGCACGAACAGATCCGCACCCTCGACCAGCTCAACGCCCATCTCGCGGGCAAGAAAGGCATGCTCGAAATAGGCGCTGTTGAAACGTCCCGGCGTGAGTACCACGACGTTGGGATTGTCCAGCGGGCTGGAGCTTTTCAAGGTATCCAGCAGCAGGTTCGGGTAGTGACCGATTGGTGCAACACGCTGGGCGGCGAACAGTTCGGGGAACAGCCGCATCATCATCTTGCGGTCTTCGAGCATGTAGCTGACACCGCTCGGGGTGCGCAAGTTGTCTTCCAGCACGTAGTAACTGCCGTCGCCGTCACGTACCAGGTCAACGCCGGAGATATGCGCATACAGATCGCGGTGCAGATTGAGCCCCTGCATCGCCAGTTGATAGCCCTCGTTGGCCAGCACCTGTTCGGCGGGGATGATCCCGGCCTTGATGATGCGCTGGTTGTGGTAGATGTCGGCGAGGAACATGTTCAGAGCCTGCACCCGCTGGATGCAGCCACGCTCGACAATGCGCCATTCGCTGGCGGGAATGCTGCGCGGAATGATGTCGAAGGGAATCAGCCGTTCGGTACCCTGATCATCGCCATAAAGGGTGAAGGTTATGCCGGCCCGATGGAACAGCAGGTCAGCCTCTCTGCGGCGCTGGGCCAGCAGTTCATCCGGGGTATCCGCCAGCCAGCGGGCGAACTCCCGGTAGTGCGGACGGCATTCGCCGTTCGCGTCGTACATCTCGTCGTAAAAGGTGCGGGTCATGCCGTACTCCTTGTCACCCGGACTCACCAGAGCATTGCAAAGCCCGAGCCAGAGGGCTTATCCAATACAAATCAACGCGTTACAGAATCAGTGAACACAGGGCGCACCAATACGGAGCAATGCCGTAGTTGAGTTGGCTCATCACGCCCCATCGCGTCGCAACAGACGCTGCAACAGATGTAACACTTGCTCACCCAGGATGGGTAGAGGCGGAGGTTGATTTCAGTCTATCGGCGCGGCTACGCAGCGTGAACGCGCAAGACTCACCAGGCCAGGCGACGCCCCTCGCCCTTGGCCGATCCTCCCCTTTTGGCCACGTGTGCCAGGCCGCCCACAAGGCGGTTTTTTTTTGGCGAGAGAGCTGCGTTGCCGGCTGTCACACAGAGGGAAATTCGCCAACCGCAGCCTGGGTGGCACACCCATGACGGTAGGAGCCGGCGTGCTCTCGGCACTCATAGGAGAAGGGTTTCGCGAGCAGGCTGGCGCCAACGGGAAGGCGCAGCCCGGTCGCTTACGTCAAGGTTGGTGGCTGTGCTTCAAGCGAACGCCAGCTTCAACCAATGCCGATAAAACCCCTCGGCCACTTGGTTCAGCGCCACCACCTTCGCGGACAACTGGTCGAGCATCTGTCTGCGGGGTTGCTGGCTCGGCTGGGTTTCATCGAGCAGATGCGCCCAGTCGGTCAACCACTGGCGTACCAACTCTTCGGTCATTTCCGGGTGACCTTGCAATGCCAGCACCTTATCGCCCCAGGCAAATGCCTGGTTCGGGCACCACGGGCTGGACAACAGGCGCTGTGCCCCCACAGGCAGGTCGAAGGTATCGCCATGCCACTGATAAACCGGGAACTCCTCCGGCAGATGCGCCAGCCAAGGGTTGCCTGGCTCCTGACCCGACTGCCAGACCGGTTGCCAACCGATTTCGCTGTACGGCATACGGTGAACCGAGGCGCCCAAGGCCTTGGCCAGCAACTGGCCGCCCAGACAATGACCGATCAGCGGAATGTCGCGCTGGATAAAGTGCCGCAAGGCGGCAATCTCCGCCCCAATCCAGGGCAATGGATCATTCACGCTCATCGGCCCGCCCATGATCGCCACGGCCTTTGGCCGGTCGAGATCATAGCCTTGCAACTCGCCCAAATCGGCGCGCAACACCTGGAAGTCGAGCTGTTGCTCATCCAGCACACGGGCCAAATGGCCCGCAGGACAATAATCGATGTGGGTGAGAATCAGGATATCGGTCATGACTGAACTACCTCTTTTTCTCAGTCTGACGCAAACCCCGTGCCGAGGTCGAGTAAAGGAAATGTCTGATTTTCAGGTCGAATGAAAACCCCAGCTCAGGCTCTTGCAGCCTGTTTGACCGGGGATTCGGTAACACCGACCAACCTCGCGGTCAGCCGGTGCATTCTGGCCAAGGCTGGCCTTAAACGCGCAGCCCTTTGATCTCCTGGGTAACGCCCCAGCCATCGAGAACGCCGCCGAGCGGTTCGACCACCAACTCCAGGTCCTGCTCGAAGTCGCCGATGCCGTCGTAGGTGGCATACATCACTTTGCTGATCAGTAGGTGCCAGGCGCCGTCATCCCGCGCGGTCACCTGGGCGTTCAACGACTCGGTGCGAAAGTTCTTGGCCGCCATACGGGCCCGCTCCTCGTCAGGGAATATGGCGTAGAACTCGATTGGATGAATACGGGCGAAATCGAAACCGCCCTCTTTCATACGGCGCAGAACATTGCTGCTGACGTCATTGTGCAAGGCTGTGCTCATGAAGCGACCCCCTCTCAAGCGATGGATGGATAGACCGCTTTCCCATTGCTGCTGCCAACTCAACCGCGCTGGCGTCGCGACCGGCTTGTCAGCCATGTCGCCCGAGGATCAAGCATGTAGCTGCTTGATGTGGCACTCGCCAAACCTTGTGAGGCCCGGCCGACGGCGGGCATTTGGAACCAATGCCGAGAACCGTCTTTTGCAGGGTAGTGCTTTCGGGCCAGGTCTGCTGGCCCGCGAGACAACTTGTGGCACACGCGGCGACCGGCGGTGGCCAAGCCATCGCCCACCGCCAGAACGACCTGGCCTGACGCCCTACTCGCGACTCAGCCAGGCCATGATCCAGCGGCTGAGCCACTGCGGAGTGAATTGCCCCGACCAGTACATCAACTTGAACTGCAGGCTGATCGGCCGATGCACCGCCGCACCCTGAGCCTGCTGCCAGACCGCCGCCGCGACATCTTCCGCACGCAGATTGACACCCAAACGACGCATCACCGGCGCCTCGAAGCGCTGGCCGGAGACCATCGGCGTGCGCACGAAAGGCGGCATCAGATCGCCAACCCGAATGCCATGTTTGCGCCATTCCAGCTCCAGTGCCTCGGTCAGCCCGCGCACCGCGAACTTGGAGGCCGAGTAACTGGCCAGGTGCGGCACGCCATACAGCCCCGACGCCGAGCCCATGTTGATCACCTGGGCATTGGCCGTGGCCTTCAGATAAGGGAACGCCGCATGGGTCATATTGAGCAGGCCGATCACATTGATCTGCATGATCCGGGCGTGCTCGGCCATAGCGATCTGTTCGAAATAGCCACAGGTGAGGACACCCGCGCAGTTGAACAACAGACGCAGTTGGCCATTGTGCAACGCGCTGAAATCGGCCAGCGCGGCTTGCACCGCGGCCAGGTCGGCCACGTCCAGCTCGGCATGCCAGACGCCACCCAGCTCGGCAGCCAAGGCCGCGAGTGCGGCATGCTCGATATCGAGCAAACCAACCGTCCAACCCTGGGCATGGAACAGCCGCGCGGTCGCGGCGCCAATGCCGGAGGCGGCACCGGTAATCAGCACAGTGTCCATCTCAGCACCCGTATTTGCGTAGAAAACCCGCCACCCGGCCGATGGCCAGGTCGGCGACATCGAGCAGGCCGGCATGGGCCTGGAACACATGCCAGAAGCCGGCATAGCGCTCCAACTCGACTTTCACCCCAGCGGCCCTGGCGCGCTCGGCAAGGCGCAGGCTGTCGTTCAACAGCAACTCATCCTCCCCCACCTGGATCAACAGCGGCGGCAGCCCCGACAGGTCGGCATACACCGGCGACAGGCACGGATCACGACGATCCATGCCCGCTGGGCAAAACAGCCCGGCCGCCTGCCGGATCCAGGCCGGGTGCAGCAAGGGGTCACCGGCCGGCGGCTGATGCAGCTGGCTGCCGCTGGCATCCGTCAACGGCGAGAAGCACACCAACGCGGCCGGCAGCGGCAGACCCAGTTGCTTGAGCCGCAGCACGGCGATCAGGCTCAGGTTGCCTCCTGCCGAATCGCCGCCGATCACGATCTGCTGCGGCCCATAGCCCTGGGCGAGCAAGGCTTGATAAGCCGCCAGCGCATCTTCCAACGCCGCCGGATACGGGTGCTCGGGGGCCAACCGGTAATCCAGCGCACAGACCGCCATGGCGCAGCGCTTGGCCAAATGGCTGGTGATGCTGCGATGGGTCGCCGGCGCGCCGATCAAGTAAGCGCCACCGTGCAGATACAGCAACACGCGGCCAGTGTCCTGCGCCGGCCGATGCCACTCGCAAGCCCTACCCCCCAGCAAGCCGTCGGAGCGCTCGATACCGCGCGGGGTCATGGCCACGGCGGTAAGTGCGCGGAGAATCGCACGCTGCCCGGCAATCGGCATCGGCGGCCGGATCAGGCTGCGGAACAACAGGTACAGGCTGACGCGCAACACCCCAGCCAGCAGGCGCTGGCCCAACCGTGGGCGGGTCGCCAGTTCAACGAATGCAGTCATAGCGCTCAAACTCCGGGGCACGGGTGTGTTGCCGGTAGGTAAAGGTGAAGCCGGGCCAATTATTGGTGTTCTTGCCGGCCGCTGTCTTGTACCAACTGCTGCAGCCCTGCTCCCAGATCGAGTGATGGATCCCTTTCTGCAAGCGCTGGTTGAACGCCAGTTGCACCGCCGGCTTCACATCCAGATAGCGCAAACCCTGAGCGGTGAGCCGTTGGATGCAAGCCAACACATAGGGGAACTGGCTCTCCAACATGTAAATGATGGAGTTGTGCCCCAGGTTGGTATTCGGCCCATAGAGGATAAACAGATTGGGAAAGCCGCTGACGCTGATACCCAGGTAGGCCTCGGCGCCCACCTTCCAGACCTGATTCAACTCACGCCCGCCAAGCCCGGTGACGCGCATCGGCGCGAGAAAATCCGTGGCGGTGAAGCCGGTGCCGTAGATGAGGGCATCCACCTCGCGCTCACGACCATCGGCCGTCACCACACCCCGCTCCGTCACCGCGCTGATGCGCTCGCTGACGACCTCCACGTTCGCCCGCGCCAAGGCCGGGTAGTAGTCGTTGGAGATCAGGATGCGCTTGCAGCCCATCGGATAATCCGGGGCCAGTTGGCGACGCAAACCCCGGTCCTCGATGCCACGCGCCAGGTTCAGGCGGAAACTGAAATTCATCAACCGCATCAGCCACGGGAAGGTGGAAAACGCCAACACCCGCGACTCGTGCTGGGTGTACTTGAGCAGCCGATCGAACTTCTGCAACCCGGGCCAGCGGCGCATCACGGCCAACTCCCAGGGGCGATAAGCACGATCGGGCTTGGCGATCACATACGCCGCCGAGCGCTGAAACAGGTGCAACTGCGCCACCTGCGGCGCGATTTCCGGGATGAACTGAATCGCGCTGGCGCCGGTGCCGATTACCGCCACCCGTTTGCCGCGCAAATCGTAGCCGTGGTTCCAGCGCGCCGAGTGGAATGCCTCGCCCTGAAACCTCTCCAAACCTGGTATTTGCGGATAAAGCGGGCGGTTCAGCTGGCCGCAGGCGGTGACCAGCGCCTGGGCCGTGAACAGCTCGCCGGCGACGCTGGTGACATGCCACAGCCCGCTCGGCTCATCGAACGCGGCAGCGGCCACTTCCGTATTGAAGCGGATCTTCCGCCGCAGGTCGTACTTGTCCGCACAGTGCTTGAGGTAGTCGAAAATCTCCGCCTGCGGGGCGAACTTGCGCGACCAGTCGGTTTTCGGCTCGAAGGAAAACGAATACAGGTGCGATGGCACGTCGCAGGCGGCGCCGGGGTAACGGTTATCGCGCCAGGTGCCACCGACTTCGGCGGCCTTTTCCAGTAACAGGAAGTCGTCGATGCCGGCCTTCTGCAACTGGATGGCCAAGCCCATGCCGCCGAAACCGGAGCCGATGATCAGCACACGCACAGGCGTGGCCGACGGGGATGTTTTATTCATTGTTGTATCCCTGATGGTTCTCAACGCAGCAATAGCGCCAAACAGATGCTAATGCGCCACGCACCGGATCGTTATGGCATAGTCGGCCAACAATTGTGAAATTCGGACAGACATGTCGGACACGATAGTGAAAACCCCACACAACACCTGGCCGCCCCGTCGCAGTGCCATCAGCGTGCAACTGCTCACTCAGTTTGGCCTCGACCAAGGGCTTTCGCTCGAATGCTGCCTGGCCGGCACCGGCCTGGACCTGGCGCTGCTGGCCGATCCCGGCGCGGAGATCGACGCCGAGCAGGAACTCAGCCTGATCCGCAACCTGGTCGGCGCCCTCGGCCACCTGCCCGGCATCGGCCTCAAGGCCGGCCTGCGCTACCACCTCAATACCTATGGCATCTGGGGTTTTGCCATGCTCAGCAGTTCGACCTTTCGTGGCGCGGCGCACATGGGCCTGCGCTACCTGGACCTGACCTACGCCTTCCACAGCATGCGCCTGGAGGAAATCGACGATGAAGCGCACCTGGTGCTCGACGCGCGCAACGTGCCCGAAGACCTGCGCGCGTTCATCCTCGAACGTGACGCCGCCGGGGTCATGGGCATCCAGCGTGACCTGACCAATACCCACCTGCCACTCAAGCGCGCCAGCTTTCGCATACCCGCCCCCGATGATCTGGCGCCCTACCAGGCGTTGTTCGGCCTGACGCCAAGCTTCAACGCCGCGGAAAACCGCATCGTCCTCGCCCGCCACCTGCTCGACCGCCCCCTCCCTGGCGCCAACCCGCAGGTGGCGCTGCATTGCGAACAACAGTGCCAAGCCCTGCTGGCCAAACGCCGCGTGCGCGCCGGCCTCAGTGGCCGCGTCCGCGACCGCCTGCTGGCCCACCCCGGGCAACAGGCGGATATGGAACGCCTGGCCAACGAGTTGCACATGACCTCACGCACCCTGCGCCGCCGCTTGAGCGAAGAAGGCAGCAGCTTTCGCCAACTGCAAGAGGAAGTTCGTCAGGCTCTGGCCGAAGAACTGCTGGCCACCGGCGGCCTGACCCTGGAAGAAATCGCCGAACGCCTGGGTTACGGCGAAGTCTCCAACTTTATCCACGCCTTCAAACGCTGGAAAGGCGTGACCCCGAGGCAGTACCGGACGCAGCAATAGCTGTAGGACTCGCAATAGGCATGTTCAGTACGAATCGAGTAGGAGTGCTCTCAATCAGGCCAGCCATGTGACGACTGATACAAGGCTCAGCATTGACTGGTAGTTTCTTGCCAGTCGCTCATATCGGGTGGCGATACGGCGGAACTGCTTCAGTTTTTGGAAGAAACGCTCCGCCAGATTACGTGCCTTACAACCAGCAGCGGCCACCCAGCTACAACGGATACAGAACGCCGGCAAAAACAGAATCACTGGCCGGATAAACCTAAACCAGTGTCCAGAATTAGTTGACCACTACCCCCATGGCCAAGCTCAAGGTCTACTACGACGGCGCCTGCCCGCGCTGCGTCGCCGATCGGCGCCGTTACCAGGCATTCAGCACCGATAGCGACGACGCGGTGGAATGGCTGGATATCAGCGGGCGCGACGAAGAGTTGCGGCGCATCGGTATCGACCCCTACCAGGCCCTGACCGAACTGCACATACAGGACGAACAGGGCCGCATCCACCGCGAACTGGACGCCTATATCCTGCTGCTGACACGCACCCGCCACCTCAAACCCCTGGCCTGGCTGCTCGGCCTGCCGGGGCTGAAGCCGATACTCTCCTGGAGCTATCGACACTGGGTGCTCCGCCGCCTGCGGCAAAGCGAGCGGCTTTGATGCGTCGGTTCAGCGATCCAACGGGCTCACCAGTCCCCATCCACCACGATTGAGCACGTGGGTGTAGATCATTGTTTCCGGCCCCTGACTAACCGTTAGCTTTGATTTTGTTCCCATAATTCAACGTCTTACTGTTAGTAACTATTTTTAGGGTGTTCGAGGCCAGATCGACCACCTTAGGGTCGCTCTGCTTAGCTTTCAGAACCCGGCTCTGGGCCGAAAGTTGCCGATCATCGAGGGCTGCTACCGACGTGGAGCAGTCGGTGAACAGAGTGATGGCAAATTAGTAGCTATGCTTGGTTTGCTGTCGAGACTGATCAGGCAGTCCGGGAGGCTGCACGGAAATGACCCGCAACGCGCTCGATGTCACCCGACTATTCTGCGTGAAGCATCCAGCTCAGGGGCGCAAATCCGCCACGACACCCGGGAAGAAATGGAGCAAACCCTGCACCTGCAGGCGCAGGGTTTGGACTAGCTCTGTTGGGATCACTGAGGATCGAATCGACTTTCGCTACGGTGCGGCTGGGCACTGCGAAACACGGGGATATGTCTCACCCCAGACATGCTGGCAAAGGTCTTCATGCTCGCCAGAAGCGCTGAGCGGGGCTGAGGAAATTGAAAGGAACAGAACCTCTGGCAAAAGTGATTGTCGGCGTTCAGTTCTACACTGGAGAGCCAGGAGAATCATTACCTGAAGCGATGATGTTAAACACAACAAATGAAAATGATTTCGTTTAATCGGCGAAATGTTAAGAGGCTGCTTCCGAAAGCTAAAAATTTCACCATGAAATTAGCATTGCCAACTGCATTGCTTGGTGTCGAATAGTTGGTTGGCGTGACACATAAGACGTATAGCTCCGGTAACTATTGCTTGTCTCAGGAGTTTCACTCACGAAAAGCAACGTGAATCCAGAACAGCGAAAGAGATCGGCTAATGCTACGTGCGGTGTGTTCTCAGGTTCAGGTGTCGGCAAAATAGGTCAATTGGTTTCCGGATATCGCTTTTGTTGGTCAATTTAGAAGGATTATGTTTGGAGATTGTGAAATGGATTCTTTCAGGAATAAAAGCGCCGCCAAGCAAGCCATACCCACCAGTTCAAATAAGCCGCGCCCGACCAAATGGCACCGCATGTATTTTTTTCTTGCGGGATTCGACGTGCTGGTTGTTGTGCTGAGCGTGCTGTTGAATCACCTGATCGTCGATACCTATCACCGCTCCATCAAGGCAAACCAGTCATGGGTCCAACAGCTGTCGAGCTATTCAACGCTGGGCAGCCTGGCTTCCACAGTCAATGCGCCGGGCAATAATGTGTTCGATACACATGATGTTGAAGCCGAATCGCGGAACATGAGTGAAGCCTTGCGCGCCTTCAACGAGCATTTGGCAATGGCCAAAAAGCAGTTGGAAGTACGGATCGCCAATGAAGCTGAACACAGTGCAGACATACAAGCCTTTACCCTTGCATTGAAGGATGAGGTGGGTGCAGTTGATGCTGCGATGGTCGAAATGGTGAACGAGGCCTTGCTGATATTTTCCTACTTCAGGGAGGGGCAGTCGGATAATGCCGGCAAGCGCATGGCAACGATGGACAGGAAGTTTGCCCTGTTGCTCGCTTCACTCGGTACCGTGCGGGAACGCGTTGGCCTGATTCAAAGCAAGCTCCTGGAGGAGGAGCTTGCTTCGGTCGAAGAACTGCGCCGGGTCGAATACGCGATTATGGTATTCGTGCTACTGATGGTCAGTGCGGCCGTTATCTACGGGGGCAAGATCAGGCGCGAAATGGAGTCGCAAGCAACCGAAAGGGAAGGTTATCTGGCAGTGCTGCGCGAAAGCGAGAAGCAGGCCCGCCAGCAAGCATCGCTGCTGGACAAGGCCCAGGACGCCATTGTCGTTCACGGGATGGATAACCGTATCCTGTACTGGAACAAAAGTGCCGAGCGTCTCTACGGTCTGTCAAAGGAAGAGGCACTCGGCAAATCGGCACAGGAGTTGATTTACCAGAGCAGCGCCGCTTTCAATGCGGCCACTAACAGCCTGATAGAAACGGGTGACTGGGCGGGCGAAGTTACACTTCGACGCCGGGATGGCTGCACCATTATGCTCGAAAGTCATCGAACCCTGGTGCGAGACGATGGTGGCCAGCCGCAATCCGTTCTGTCGATCAATACTGACATCACCCACCGCAAGACAGCTGAGCAACAGGTCCAGCGTTTGGCCTTCTACGATCAGTTGACCGGGTTGGCCAACAGGCGACTCATGTTGGACCGGTTACAGCATCTGCTGGCGGGCAGCTCCCGTAATCTGTATACGAGCGCAATAATTCTCATTGACCTGGATAACTTCAAGGCACTGAACGACACGCTGGGGCATGACAGAGGCGACATGTTGCTTCAGCAAGTTGCTCTGCGCCTTTGCGGCTGCATACGCGAGAGCGATACCGTGGCTCGCCTGGGCGGAGATGAATTCGTGGTCCTGCTGGATGGCCTCAATGAGAATCCTCCAGAAGCCGCTATCCAGGCCAAGGCTATTGGCGAAAAGATTCTCAACTCTCTGAACATTTCCTACCCGCTGGATGGATATGAGCACCACAGCACCCCCAGCCTCGGCATTGCGCTGTTCCAGGGGCAGCTGAGCACAGTGGACGATATTATGAAGCGCGCCGACCTGGCGATGTATCGCGCCAAGGCGGCGGGCCGCAATACCATGCGCTTCTTCGATCCGGAAATGCAGGCGATTGCCACGGCACGCGCCAGACTGGAAGTAGACTTGCGCCAAGGCTTGCAGGACAAGGAGTTCCTTCTTCATTTCCAGCCGCAGGTGAATAGTGAGGGCCGTATCATAGGCGCAGAGGCACTGATGAGATGGCAGCATCCTGAGCGCGGGGTCGTATTTCCAGGCGAGTTCATTCCATTGGCAGAGGAAACGGGGCTGATTCTGCCGTTAGGCCGCTGGGCGCTGCAGACCGCCTGCGCTCAGCTGGTTGCCTGGGCAAAGCATCCGGAAACCACCCGGCTGGGTATGGCCGTGAATGTCAGCGCCCGCCAGTTTCACCATCCGGACTTCGTCGAGGAGGTGCTGCAAGTACTGAGAAACACGGGTGCCGATCCGAAGAAATTGAAACTGGAACTGACCGAAGGCCTGCTGATAGAGGATATGGAAGGTACCGTCGCCAAAATGATCGAGTTAAAAGAGATCGGCATAGGCCTTTCGCTGGATGATTTCGGAACCGGCTACTCGTCACTCTCATACCTGAAAAGCCTTCCGTTGGATCAACTCAAGATCGACCAGTCCTTCATCAGAGATGTGCTGGTTGATCCCAACGACGCCGCCATCGCCTGCGCGATTGTGAGCCTGAGCCAGATACTGGGGCTTGCGGTGATTGCAGAAGGTGTGGAGACAGAGGCGCAGCGCACTTTTCTGGTCAAGCATGGCTGCCTGGCCTACCAGGGCTTCCTGTTTTCCCCGCCACTGCCAGCCGAACAATTTGAGGAGTATGTTCACGAAAGATTTATGGCATGCACTGAGTTTCCACGGACCAAGACTAAATCGCCTTAATTTCGTAGGTACCTGGGCGCGTCCGTTTCCGGTCAATTAGCGCCCGTCACGACTGGCTCAGTTCAGCCAGTAGCACTGACTCCAAGCCTTTGCAGACAATCGCCCCCAGTTCAGTGACACCACTTCTCGGGACACGATCGTCGTTAGACAGCGCAGTTAGTCTGCAATTTAAATTGGCTCCATGTTTCTAGGGTGATCGTCCAGAATGATTGAATACTTTCAGGGCAGCTGCCTTTGCGGTGCCGTTAAATACGAAACCAGATCTCGCCCCAAAGCGCTGAGCCACTGCCATTGCAGCCAATGTCGTAAAGGTCATGGGGCCGCATTTGCCAGCTATGGCAGAAGTAATAGGGGACAGAAGTAATAGGGGACACAGAAGTAAT
This sequence comes from Pseudomonas sp. KH_027, assembly GCF_057838565.1. Lineage (NCBI taxonomy): Bacteria > Pseudomonadati > Pseudomonadota > Gammaproteobacteria > Pseudomonadales > Pseudomonadaceae > Pseudomonas > Pseudomonas sp. KH_027. The sequence goes on along the minus strand of NZ_CM174470.1, from coordinate 1,754,276 downwards.
AGGGAAGAAGTAATAGGGGACAGACCACAGTTTAGAAGTAATAGGGAGTAATAGGGGACAGACCACAGTTTTACTGAGGGCGCACTCTGATTAATCGTGGTCTGTCCCCTATTTTTTCAAAGCTGGTCTACTCAGAGGAGGCCGTAGCAGATTTGGTTCGCCTACGAGCATTAATTGCTGAGAAAGATCCTCTTGCTGCTGCACGTGTCGCAACAGAGCTCATTGCACGTATCGAAAACCTTCGCCTATCTCCAACAATGGGCCGCACCGTTGAATTAGCTCCAGACCCAAAAGCCATTCGTGACGCCATCGTCGGAAAGTACGTAATCCGGTACACAACTCATAGCGAATCTGTCGTCATTCTTCGTATATGGCACCACGATGAAGACCGCGTACAAAGCACCTGACTAGCGGTTCAAACCGTTCGCTTCGCTCACTGGGACAACCAAAAGCTGCGCTTTGGGCTGCCCCCCAATCTAATCGTTAGCGCTATGAGAAAGCTCGTCGGCCTGGCAATCACAATCATTTGATCGTTCCCACGCTCGGTGTGGGAAGGCGGCCCTCGACGCTTCAGCGTCCATTAGCCTCTACGTTGGGCGGCTCGGACGCAGAGCGTCCTGTGCTGCGCTCCTACGCTGGGGCATCGGCGCGATCAGAAAACCAATAATTGGCCGATAGCGTTGCGTTGCTGTTATTCGGCGGGTTTCACCCGCCCTACCCACTTACCGAGCAAACACTAAAAAGGGGCCTCACGGCCCCTTTTTAGTGCTCACGCAGCTGTTATCAATGGCTATTCGGCTTGCTGTCCGCGACTCCTGCGGTGTTATCCAGCAGGCTCTTGGTGGCGGTTTGCAGGAAAGCTTCGAGGTTTTTCTTCAGCTCGGGGTCGATATCGCCCGGCACCCGTTCGGCTTTGGAGTCGGCGCCCAATTGGTAGTCATACAGGCGTGGTTCGAAGCCCTTGGGCTGGATCAGGATGCGGTTGGGGGTGACGATGGCGACGGTCTGTTCGCCACCGGACGGCTTGATCACGCCGATGCCCTGATCGCCTTCCGGCAGGTTCAGCAGGTCGCGGCCCCAGCACTGGTGGCGCACGTCGCCGCCGAGGCGGCCCATGATGGTCGGCACGATGTCGACCTGGGTGCCAACGGTATTGCGGCTGGCGCCGAACTTTTCCTGAATGCCCGGGGCGATCAGCAGCAACGGCACGTTGAAGCGGAACAGGTCCATCTCCGTCAGTTGCTCGTTACTGCCGAAACCATGGTCGCCGACGATGACGAACAGGGTGTCCTTGAAGTACGGCGCCTTGCGCGCCTTCTCGAAGAACTGGCCCAGGGCCCAGTCGGAATAACGCATGGCGGTCAGGTGCTCATCCACTGAACCGTGGCCGGTAACGGGCTCCACCGGCAGGTCCTTGGGCAAGGCGTAGGGCGTGTGGTTGGAGAGGGTTTGCAGCAAGGCGTAGAAGGGTTTGTCGCCATAGTTCTTCTCCAGCTCCGCCGCGCCTCGGTCGAACATGTCCTGGTCGGACACACCCCAGGTCGGGTCCATGAACACCGGATCGACAAAGTCCTCGCGACCGATGAAGTCGGTCATGCCTTGGTTGCTGAAGAACCCCGACTGGTTGTCCCACTGGAAGTTGCCGTTGTAGACATAGAGGTTGTCGTAATCGCGGGCGCTGAGCAGTTGTGGCAGGCCGGAGAACTTGTGGCCGCCTTCCGGCATGCGCATCAGGTACTCGAAGCTCGGCAGGTTGGGGAAACAGGCCATGGTGGCGAACATGCCTTGGTGGGTATGGGTGCCATTGGAAAAGAACCGGTCGAACAGCAGGCCTTCTTTCGCCAGTTTGTCGAAGTTCGGCGTGATGTTGTCCGGGCTGCCCAGGGCACCGACGTAATGGCCGGCGAAGCTTTCCATCAGGATGACCACCACATTGCGGACCGGCAGCGTGCCATCGGCCGGCGGCGTGAAGTCGCGGCGGATGGCGGCCTTATCGGTATCCACCAGCTTGTCGTTCGGTGTCAGCAGCATTTTGCGCACGGCCTGCAGGGCTTCGGCATCCGCCATGGTCGACTTCCAGGCGTTCTCCCGGTGCGACGAAAAACTGGCCGAGGCCGCGGACACCAAGGTCAGCGTGCCATTCAGGCCAAGCTGGTTGGCGAACATCGAATCGGTGGTGTAGGCATCGCCCCAACGCAGCGGCGGGCCCTGGCGCACGTGACCACGGGCGGCGATCACCGCCACCAGCAGGCAGACGAAGAACGCCGTGCCGCGCCAATACCAAGCGGGCCTGGCGTTGCCGGAAGCGAATGACGGCGCCGGCCGGCTGAGCAGGTCCAGCCCCTTGAACAGCTTGGCCAGCAACCAGGTCGCGGCAGCCCAGGCCAGCAGGTAGCGGCCAACCGGGAATCCGTTCCACAACATGCTGAGGACGGTGCGCGGGTCCTCCTGGAAATACTGGAACACCAGGCTGTTCAGGCGCTGGTGAAACTCGCGGTAGAAATCCAGCTCGGTGAGGCCGAGAAACAAGGTGATGCTGGCGAACGCCGTCAGCCACAGACGCATGACCCCGCGAGCCGCCATGGCGCGCACGCTGAGCAACGCCAGCAGCAACGGCACGCAGGCATACACCACCACGCGCAGGTCGAAGCGCATGCCATTGAAGAACGCTTCGGCAAACGTCATGGCGGGCGTAACGCCGATCAGCTCGCGGTTATAAACCAGCAGGGCCACGCGCAGTAAGGCGTAAATCAGCAGCAAGGCCAAAGCGCTCAAGAAGGTGAACGCGAGGTGACTTGCAATAGTGGGGCGGAGCACGCGCGATGAGGAAGGCGTGTTACTCAGGGCGTCCGTATTGGCCATGTTGTTCTGGATCCGTTGGGTAGACGTTTGATTTCAATGCGGCGATTACACCGTTGCAGCGCCAAGAACCATCGGCTGCCAGCAAGGGTAATGAGAATCGATGCCGAATGCAGGTATGCAAGAATAACCTGTAACCGGCCGGTGCAGTCCAACGGCGACTGCCGCAGCACCAGGTGGCGCCCGCGCCGGCCAGCCTTGGCACCTGCGCAGGCTGATCCGGACGACGACTGGATCAGCCTACGGAGCCAAGGCCGTGGGCCGGCTCACCTGCACGTGGCATCGCGGCGCGATTTTCCGGGATGCCATGTGAAAATTTCGTTGATTCCGGCAATAGGTCGAGTGGAACTCAGCGCAGCTCGCGATTGCAGCCAGGCCCACTTTTCCCGAGTGCTACTCAGTCATTGCTCGGTTTGCTCACCGCTTGCAGCACGTATTGCGGCAAGGCAAATGCGCCCAGGTGAACTTCCGGGTTGTAATAGCGGGTGACGATGCCGCTACCGGCGAAGCGCTGACGCAGGGTGTCCAACGGCAGGTTGCGCAGGCCGGCGGTGGTTGCGCCCCAGGCGAAGGTCATGGCGCCGCCGATATAGGTCGGCACCGCCGCCATGTAAAAGTGCCAGTCGGCGAACAGGCCATTCATGCGCCCGGCCGTGGTCTGCACCTCGCTGAGCTGCATGAAGGGCGTGCCGTTCTGGGTGACCAGGATGCCACCTTCGTTCAGGCAGCGGCGGCAGGCCTGGTAGAAGTTCTCGGAAAACAGCACCTCACCGGGGCCGATCGGGTCGGTGGAGTCGGAGATGATCACATCGAACTTCTCCTCCGTGGTCGCGACGAAGCGCATGCCGTCGTCGATCACCAGCTTCAGCCGCGGGTCGTCGAAGGCGCCCTTGGAGTGCTCCGGCAGAAACTCCTTGCACATCTCGACCACGGTGCCGTCGATCTCGACCATGGTGATGTGCTCGACGCTGCGGTGCTTGCTCACTTCGCGCAGCATGCCGCCGTCGCCACCGCCGATGATCAACACCCGCTTGGCCGAACCGTGGGCGAGGATCGGCACGTGGGTGAGCATCTCGTGGTAGATGAATTCATCCGCTTCGGTGGTCTGGATCACGCCATCCAGCGCCATCACCCGGCCCATGCGCGGGTTCTCGAAAATCACCAGATGCTGATGTTCGGTGCGTACTTCATGCAGCAACTTGTCCATGCGGAAACGCTGGCCATAGCCTTCGTAGAGGGTTTCTTGATAATCACTCATGGGTCTATCTCCTCTGTGCTGCGGTAAACCAAACGTAGGGCCAGGCGCCCAATGACAAGACAGGACTGACGCCCTGCAAAGGCGCGCATTCTACGTGGGCAGCCATGACAGGTCGAACCTTGGATCGGCTGCACGCGGTGTAAAATCGTCGCAAGAAATACCGGTGCCGGATTCAAAAGCAAGATTCGGGGAAGACAATCCCCGGCCGGGAACGCTATCGTCTGGCCATGAACGAACGCCCCGAACTGCCCGCGACCGTGCTTCGCCTGCCCTACCTGGCACCCTGGCGCTGGCAGCAATTCCAGCAGTACTTCGCCTTGCGCTGCCTGCCCGAGGTGGAGCGCCTGACAGCGGATGGTTACCGGCGTAACTTTCGCATCGGCGCGACCAGCGGCTGGTTCACCCTGCGCCCACTGGCCGAGGAAGCCGCGTTGGAACTCTGCCTGAGCCCGTCCGCCAGCAGCCTGAGCCAGACGCTGGCGGCTCGCGTGCGGCGGATGTTCGACCTGGACACCGACACCGCACCGATTGCCGCCCACCTGCGCCGCGACCCGCTGCTGGCCCCGCTCATCGCACGCTATCCGGGCCTGCGCTTGCCGACGGCCTTCGACCCGTTCGAACAGGCGGTACGCGCCATCGTCGGCCAACAAGTTACGGTCAAAGCCGCAGTGACCATCACCGGGCGCCTGGTGACGCGGCTGGGCGAAACCCTGACGGACGCGCCGCCGGAAGGGCCGCAACGCGTGTTCCCGAGCGCCGCAGCCATCGCCGACAGTGTGCTGGACGGCATCGGCATGCCGGGAAAACGGGTGGAAACCTTACAGCGATTTGCCCGCGCCGTGCATGAGGGCAGCCTGGCCCTGCATGCCGATGACGGTGTCGATGCGCTGCTCGAGCGCCTTTGCGCGCTGCCGGGCATCGGTCCCTGGACCGCCGAGTACATCGCCCTGCGCGCCTTTGGCGTGGCGGATGCCTTCCCGGTCAGCGACCTGGGTCTGCTGAAAGCACGGATCTGGGGCGACGACGGCATCAGCGCCCGCAGCCTCGCGACCCGGGCCGAAACCTGGCGCCCTTGGCGCGCCTATGCCGCCATGTATCTCTGGCAAAGCTACGCGGAGGATTGAAACCATGCATTACCGCTACCACGACAGCCCACTCGGCCCCCTGCTGCTGGCCGGCGATGACCAGGGCCTGCGCCTGTTGCATATGCATGCCGCGCAACCCTGGGAACTGGCGCCGGACTGGCAACCCGCCAGCCAGCAGTTGGATGACGCCTGCCGGCAACTGGACGAATACTTCGCCGGTCAGCGCCAACAGTTCCAGCTGCGCCTGGCCCCGGTCGGCACGCCCTTCCAGCGCGAAGTCTGGCAGGCATTGCTGGAAATCCCCTTCGGCCGTACCTGCAGCTATGCCGACTTGGCCCAGCGGATAGCGCGGCCGAACGCCATGCGCGCGGTCGGCACCGCCAATGGCGCCAACCCGATCGCGGTGGTCATCCCTTGCCATCGGGTAATCGGCAGCAACGGCACCCTCACCGGCTACGCTGGCGGTCTGGAGCGCAAGCAGTTGCTGTTGCAGCTCGAAGGTGCGTGGTTGCTTTAAGGCACCCGACGGAAAACCAAGCAATGCCGCCTGCCGCCTGCCGCCTGCCGCACAGGTGCGATTATTTAGCGGCGTACGACTAGATCCGCACGTTACCGCGCGGCCCGGCGACGGCCCAGATAATCAGGCCCAGTATTGGCAGCAGCAGAATCAGCAACACCCAGACGATCTTCATCCCGGTTTGCGCGCTGCTTTTGATTACGTTGAGAATCGCCCAGATATCCAGGGCCAGAATGATCAGGCCGATCAGGCCGCTAAACGTGGAACCCATGGTGACACTCCTGTGTGAAGGGTTGCCCTCCTAGGATAGTCGCTGCTGGCAGAGGCTCCGTATTGCCTGCGATGCAGGCTGGCCACCACCCCATCCCACCCTGCACAGCCACAGACCGCCGTGTCAGAGGCGGTCGAGATCGATCACGGCAAAACTGGCGACGCTGTCGTGCCCCGCCAACGCTCCACCGTCGCGGGCCAGGCCGACGGTCTGCATGCCAGCCGCCTGGGCGGCGTCCAGTTCCTCGACGATATCGGAGAGAAACAGCACCTCATCGGCCGGATGGCCAATCGCCTGGGCGATGGTGCGATAAGAGTCCACCTCGCGCTTGGGCCCGGAAGTGGTGTCGAAGTAGCCGGAAAACAGCGGCGTCAGGTCGCCCGCCTCGGAGCAGCCGAAAATCAGCTTTTGCGCCTGGATCGAGCCCGAGGAGTAGACGTACAACGCGTAGCCCTCCTGCTTCCAGCGTTTCAGCGCTTCCACCGCATCCGGGTAAACATGGCCCTTGAGCTGGCCGGCCCGATAGCCCTCGGCCCAGATCATGCCCTGCAAGGCCTTGAGTGGCGTGGCCTTGCGGTCTTCGGCAATCCAGCCCAGGAGAATCTCGATCACCCGAAGGGTATCTGCATCCGCCTCGCCACTCTCGACCCGCACCGCCGCCAACTGCGCCGCCACCGCCGGTTGTTCGGCGTTATGCAGGACGAAGTCCGGCAGATGGCGCGCGGCGTAGGGAAACAACACCTCGAAGACAAAACTCACCGCGCTGGTGGTGCCTTCGATATCGGTGAGGATGGCTTTGATCGACATGTTCAACTCCAGAAATCGGTGCGTAGGAGCGGGCCATGCCCGCGAAGGATTAGCTAAACAGATCGCAGGCGGCCCGCTCCTACAGAAGGCATCGTGCCTGGGCGTCAGTCTTCCAGGCGCGGAAAGTGGCTGGCGATGTCCTCGCCGGTGAACTGCGCGACCCAACCCTCGGGGTTGTTGAACAGGCGGATGGCCACGAAGTGCGGGTGCTCGCCCATGTCGAACCAGTGCCGGGTGCCGGCCGGCACCGAGATAAGGTCGTTCTTCTCGCACAGCACGGCGTAGACGTAATCCTCGATATGCAAGCTGAACAAGCCACGACCGGCGACGAAGAAGCGCACCTCGTCCTCGGCATGCCGGTGCTCATCGAGGAACTTGGCGCGCAATTCGGCCTTCTGCGGGTGATCGCGGTTCAGGCTGACCACGTCGACCGTGACATAGCCGCGCTCGCTCATCAATTGTTCGATCTGCGGGCGATAGGCGGCGATCACCTCCTCCTGGCTGGCGCCGGGGGCAAGCGCTGCCAGCGCCTGCCAGCGCTCGAAACGCACACCCACCCCGGCCAGGGTGCTGGCAATATCTTCCAGGTGGGTCAGGACCTTGTTCGGCTGCTCGGGAAGTGACTCGTGGTAGACGCTCAGGCTGCTCATGGTCAGGGGTCTCGTATCGTCAGGTTAGTGCAAGGCGCGCATTTTCAGCTCGCACTCGAAGAGAAACTCGAAGGCTTCGATCTGGCGCAGGGCATCGCTCATCTGCGCGCCCCAGGTGTACAGGCCATGGCCACGGATCAGGTAGCCCACGCAGTCCGGGTGTTGCTCCAGCCAAGGCTGCACCTTGCTGGCCAGGCGGGCAATATCCTGGTCGTTGTCGAAGATCGGCACCGTGACCGTGGATTCGTGGGTGGCGATGCCGCTGAAGGCCTTCTGCAGCTCGTAATCCTCGAATACCAGGTAATCGGCCTTGGTCAGGCGCGACAGCACCGTGGCATTCACCGAATGAGTGTGCAGCACCGCGCCAATCCCGGCCTTCCACCTGTACAGCTGGGTGTGCAACAGGGTTTCGGCTGACGGCTTCTTGCCCGGTTCCAGGCTCTGGCCCTGCATGTCGGTGGCCAGCACATCGTCCAGGCCGAGCTGGCCTTTGTGCTTGCCAGAGACGGTAAGCAAGGCCTCGCTGGCCGACAGGCGGGCGGAATAATTGCTGCTGGTCGCCGGCGACCAGCCACGGCCGTACAGGAAACGGCCGGCATCGACGATCTGCTGGGCGAGTTGTGCGCGGCTCAGGCTCATGGCCTCTCCTCTTGCAAACGGGTGGCAGTGATAACGGCAGCCGCCAGGGCTGCCAGGCTGGCGAGGGCAAAGGTCCAGGCCGGCCCCAGGGTGTTCCAGCTATAGCCGGAGTACAGCGCGCCGAGGGCGCCGCCGACACCGGCCAGGGCGGCGTACAGGGCCTGGCCCTGGCCTTGCTGGCGGTCGGCGAAACTACGCTGCACGAAATGGATGGCAGCGGCATGAAAACTGCCAAAGGTCGCTGCGTGCAACAACTGGGCGAACAATAGTACCGCCAGGTGATCGGCCAGGTTGCCGAGCAACAACCAGCGTCCGGCGGTAATCAGGAAACTGGCCAGTAGCACGCTGCGCAACGAATAGCGCGCCAGCAGCTTGGCCATGAACATGAACAGGACGATTTCCGCCAGCACGCCCAGGGCCCAGAGCTGGCCGATCAGCCCGCGCGAGTACCCCAGCGACTCCAAGTGCAGGGTGAGAAAGGTGTAGTACGGGCCATTGCTCAGCTGCATCAGGCCGACACTGAGGTAAAACGCCAGAATCCCCGGGCGTCGCAACTGGCGGATAAAGCCGCCCTCACCTTCGGTATTCGGGCGCATCTGCGGCTGCGCATTGGGCACCCAGCAACTGCTCAGCACGATGCCGCTCATGATCAGGATCAGCGCCCAGGGATAGGCATCCAGGCTGAGCAGCTCGAACAGCTGGCCCAGGCCGACCACCGCGACGATGAAGCCGATGCTGCCCCACAGGCGAATCTGGCTGTAGCGCGCGGCCTGCTCGCGCAGATGCGCCAGGGTGATGACCTCGAACTGCGGCAGCACGGCGTGCCAGAAGAACGCGTGCAGGGCCATGATCAGCGCCAGCCAGGCGTAGCTCTGGCTGATGAAGATGCCGGCAAAGCACAACAATGTACAGATCGCCCCGAAGCGCACGATGGCCAGGCGCCGCCCGCTGTAGTCACCCAGCCAGCCCCACAGGTTGGGCGCCACGCAGCGCATCAGCATGGGGATCGCCACCAGCTCGCCGATACGCGCGGCGGAAAACCCCAGGTGATCGAAATACAGCGCCAGGAACGGCGCCGTGGCGCCGAGCAGCGAGAAATAGCAGAAGTAGAACCCGGACAGCCGCCAGTACGGCAACGCGGGCGTCATGAGCGGGCTACGGCGTCTATCACAGCTGCGGCAGCACCGGCGTGGTGACGCTGACGCCGGCATTCTGCCCACGGTGACGCAGCAGGTGATCGAGCAGCACGATGGCCATCATTGCCTCGGCGATCGGCGTGGCGCGGATGCCGACGCAGGGATCGTGACGACCTTTGGTGATCACCTCGACCGGATTGCCATGGACATCGATCGACCGCCCTGGCGTGGTGATGCTGGAAGTCGGCTTCAGCGCCAGGTGGGCGACGATCGGCTGCCCGGAGGAAATCCCGCCGAGGATGCCGCCAGCGTTGTTGCTGAGGAAACCTTGCGGGGTCAGCTCGTCGCGGTGCTCGGTGCCGCGCTGGGCGACACTGGCGAAACCGGCGCCGATCTCCACGCCTTTCACCGCATTGATGCTCATCAGGGCGTGGGCCAGCTCGGCGTCCAGGCGGTCGAAAATCGGCTCGCCCAGGCCCGGCATCACGCCCTCGGCGACCACGGTGATTTTCGCCCCGACTGAATCCTGGTCGCGGCGCAGCTGGTCCATATAGGCTTCCAGCTCAGGCACTTTGTCCGGGTCGGGGCTGAAGAAGGCGTTTTCTTCCACCGAGTCCCAGCTCTTGAACGGGATCTCGATCGGGCCGAGCTGGCTCATGTAGCCGCGCACGCTGATACCCAGGGTCGCCAGGTATTTCTTGGCAATGGCGCCGGCCGCCACGCGCATGGCGGTTTCGCGGGCGGAACTGCGGCCACCGCCACGGTAGTCGCGGATGCCGTATTTATGCTGGTAGGTGTAGTCGGCGTGGGCCGGGCGGAACAGGTCCTTGATCGCCGAGTAGTCCTTGGACTTCTGGTCGGTGTTGCGGATCAGCAGCCCGATCGGGCAGCCGGTGGTCTTGCCTTCGAACACCCCGGAGAGGATTTCCACCTCGTCGTCTTCCTGGCGCTGCGTGGTGTGGCGGCTGGTGCCCGGCTTGCGCCGATCGAGGTCGCGCTGCAAATCGGCCAGGGACAGCTCCAGCCCCGGCGGGCAGCCGTCAACGATGGCGACCAGGGCCGGGCCATGGCTTTCGCCAGCGGTGGTGACAGTGAACAGCTTGCCGTAGGTATTGCCGGACATGCAGGACGCTCCGCGAAAATCAGCCACAAACAAAGGCCAGGGAGTATACCCGCCGCGCCCAGGCAGTTCATCCTCGAACCTTAATCCTGAGCATCTGTCTGAGTCAGTGCTGTTGCTCTGCGAAAGCCCAAGCCCGACAGGCACCCTGCGGTGCGTCCGCCCCTCAATCTTCTCAAGTAGCCGTCCCATGCTGCGAGTGTTCGCCCTGATCCTCCCCCTGCTTGCCGGCCTGGCCCAGGCCACGCCCTACACCGTGCTGCAACGCCCGATCAGCCTGGACACCGGCAACGGCGAGTTGCACGGCACCCTGCTGCTGCCGAAAACCACTGCCGCGGTGCCGGTCGCGCTGCTGATCGCCGGCTCCGGGCCGACTGACCGCAACGGCAACAACCCCGGTGGCGGGCACAACGACAGCCTCAAGCGCCTGGCCCAAGCGCTGGCCAAACACGGGATTGCCAGCGTGCGTTACGACAAGCGCGGCGTCGCCGCCAGCCAGGCCGCCACCCCGGATGAGCGTGACCTCAGCGTCGAACGCTATGTCGCCGACGCGGCTGCCTGGGGCCAGTTGCTCAAGGCCGACCCACGCTTCGGCCAGTTGATCCTGGTCGGCCACAGCGAAGGCGCGCTGATCGCCAGCCTCGCCGCCCCGGCTGCGGGGGCCGATGCGCTGATCGCCATCGCCGGCAGTTCGCGGCCGATCGATCAGGTGCTGCGCGAACAGCTGCGCGTGCGCCTGCCACCCAGGCTGCTGACGCCGAGCGAAGTGTTGATCGACAGCCTGAAAGCCGGGCAACCCGTGGCACAGGTGCCCGCCGAGCTACAGGTGCTGTTCCGCCCCAGCGTGCAGCCCTACCTGATTTCGCTGTTTCGCCAGGAGCCAGCCGCCGCCTTCGCCAAGCTGCGGCTACCGACCCTGATCATCCAGGGCAGCCACGACATCCAGATCAGCGTAGGCGATGCCCAGGCGCTCAAAACAGCCAAGCCCGATGCCCAACTGGTGCTGATCGAAGGTATGAACCATGCGCTGCGCATCGTCCCGAACGATGCCAAACAGCAACTGGCGTCCTATAACAACCCGCAGTTGCCGCTGGCGCGGGAGCTGACCGAGCAGATCATCCGCTTCATCCTGCGCAATGGCACAATGCCAGCCTCCAGTGGCGCGACCGCCGGCCGATAAGCCTAAGGCCAGTGCTCTACCTGGCACTAGCGCACCAGGACGCCGCGTATGACCGACAACCAAACCTCACAATCCGACGAAGCCGTGCCCACGGAGGCCTTGCCGCATCCCTGGAGCAACTTGCCCGCCGAACAGCTCCGCCTGCTGCGCCTGGCACCGCTGCCGACGGATGCGTATACCGGTGCGCGGCCGCTGCGCTTCGTGCAATTGGGCCGGGTTGCACGGCACAGCCCGCAACAGAGCCTGCTGCGCCTGAGCCTGGCACTGCCGGGGCAACAGGTGCGCAAAGAGCAGAACGTGCTGGAAGTGTGGGTCGATCACCGCAGCAAAGAAGTCCGCTTCGGCCTCGACAGCGGCCTGTACATCGAGCCGCCGAACCGCGGCCTCGGCCGCTTCCTGCTCGCCCAAGGCATCATCTGGGCCAAGCAGAAATGCGCGCACTACCAGGTCGAGGGCGGCGCGCTGGCGCTCAAAGACGTGCTCAGCGAAGACGCCCGCCAACGCCGCGACCACTTCCTGCGCGCCCAGGGCTTCGACGTCGACTATTGCGACCCGCAACAACTGAAGGCCACCTACGGCGCGGCGCGGGTCAGCGCGCTGCACAGCGACTGGCGGCAGGAAAAGGTGCAGTTCATCGAGTTGCTGGACGCCGCCGCCATGCTGCAACAGGCCGACCAGAACTTGCGCGAGCGGGACGTCAAGCTGCGCAAACAGGACGAGCACCTGGCCATGCTCAAACGTGAAGACGGCGCCTTGCGCTTCACCATCACCTGCCTGGTGGCATTCTGTGTATTTCAGGCCGGTCTGTTGATCTGGATGGCCACGCGCTGAGCGGCGGGGAACAACATCTATCTTGTGGGAGGGGCTTCAGCCGCGACAACCGGTGCACCGCTGCGGGTCGCGGCTAAAGCCCCTCCCATACCCCTTAGCCCTGCAGCCGTGAACGGAACAACGCCTGATGCTGCCGGCACTGCTCGGCCGCCAACAGGAACACGCCATGGCCGCCGCGCTCGAACTCCAGCCAGGTGAAATCCACCTCCGGGTACAACGCTTCGACATGCACCTGGCTGTTGCCAACCTCGACGATCAGCACACCCTTCTCGCTCAAGTGCTCGGCCGCCTCGGCCAGCATGCGCCGCACCAGGTTCAGGCCATCACTGCCGCACGCCAATCCCAGGGCCGGTTCGTGATGGTACTCGGCGGGCATGTCGGCGAAATCTTCGGCGTCGACATAGGGCGGGTTCGACACGATCAGATCGAAACGCTGGCCCGGCAGCCCGCCAAATCCATCGCCCTGCACGGTGTAGACACGCTCTTCCAGGTCATGCCGCTCGATATTCTGGTTCGCCACTTCCAGGGCCTCGAACGAGAGATCGGCGAGCACCACCTCGGCCCGGGGGAACTCGTACGCACAGGCGATACCGATGCAACCCGAACCGGTGCAGAGGTCGAGAATCCGCGCGGGCTCCTGCGGCAACCAAGGGGCAAAGTGCCGCTCGATCAATTCGGCAATCGGCGAACGGGGGATCAATACGCGCTCATCGACCACGAAGGGCATGCCACAGAACCAGGCCTCGCCAAGCAGATAGGCCGTCGGCACGCGCTCCTCGATGCGCTGTTTGAGCAGCGTTTGCAGGTACTCGCGCTCGTCATCCTCCAAGCGACAATCGAGGTAACTGTCGGCAATTTCCCAGGGCAGGTGCACGGCGCCGAGCACCAACTGACGGGCTTCGTCCCAGGCGTTATCGGTACCGTGGCCGAAGAACAATTCTTCGCCATGGAAGCGGCTGACGGCCCAGCGAATATGGTCGCGCAGGGTACGCAATTGGGAGGTTGAAGCAGTCACGGCGGCATCTCCAGAGTCAAGGCGGGCATTTTAGCCGAAGCCGCGCCCGCATCCGCCGATTTCTTGCAATGGCTCTGCGCTCGCCTCTGCCGCCCCGCTCGGCATGACAAAGAGTCGGCAAAAAGGTTCACAGTCATCGCCCGCGGGGTGACAATGGCAGGAATCCGCGTCTGTCAGGAGCCATGTCATGTCCCAACCACAAACCCTACTCCAGCTCACCGGTCGAAGTTACGCACCGGCCAGCCTGAGTAATGCCTGCCTGCTGATCATCGATGCGCAGGAGGAGTACCGCAGTGGTGCGCTGCCATTGCCGGACCTGGATGCGGCCATCGGCGAAATCGCCAGCCTGCTCGCCGCCGCCCGCGCCATCGGTTCGCCCATCGTGCATGTGAAGCACCTCGGGGTGCCCGGCGGCTTTCTCGACCCACAGGGCCCGCGCGGGCGCTTCCTGCCGGAACTGGTACCGCTGCCAGGCGAAATCGTGGTCGAAAAACGGCTGCCCAACGCCTTCTCCGGCACCGAACTGCATGACCGGCTGCAAACCCTCGGCCGTCTCGACCTGATCGTTTGCGGCTTCATGACCCACTCCAGCGTCAGCACCACCGTGCGCGCCTGCAAGGATTACGGCTATCGCTGTACCCTGGTCGACAGCGCCTGCGCCACCCGCGACCTGCCCTATGGCGACGGCCTGATCACGGCCCGGGACCTCCATCGCGCCGAAATGGCGGCCCTGGCGGACAATTTCGCCGCCCTGGTGCCCCAGGCCAAGGCGCTGGTCTGAGGCCCGCGGTCGTGACGAGCATGTCCCATCGGGAAGCCTGCCGACTGAACCTAGCCCGCCGGTGCCGGTCATACCGCCAATACCCTTGAAGGAAGCGGAATGAAAATCTCCGGTGGTTTCGATGCTCGTCGCTTACGCCCACGCGGTCCTGGCAGCTGGCGCTGGCGTTTCGCCGCGGCACTCAGCGCGCTGTTCGCGACGCTCGGTGTACTGCTCGCCATGGCGGGCGCCGCGACCCTGCTCGGCCGCCCGCCGGCGCTGGGCTCACTGAATGCGACCCCCACCGCCGCCGGCATCCTGTTGGCTATCGGGTTGCTGCTGCTGTGGGTCGGCGTGATCGCCTGGCGCAGATGTCGACGGCGCTTGCGCCGACCGAGCGACCTGAGCCTGGCGCCGCACCTGATGAAGAAGCACGACTGACGCCACGGCCGCCCGATGGTTACACTAGGCGCCTTCGCGGAGGCCCCTGATGCAAGACGACGACTTTTCCCTGTTCAAATCCGAGACGCGCGGCGTCAAGCCGATCCAGCACGACCGCGCCGACACCGGCAAACCCAAGGCCGACCGCGCACGGCTCGCCACCCTGCGCCATGCCGCAACGGTGAGCGAGGGCTCGGTCACCGTCGATGGCCTGTCCGATCAGTTCGTCATCGACGTCGGCCCGGAAGATCCGCTGAACTGGGCTCGCGACGGCATGCAGGAAGGCCAGATGCGCAAGCTGAAGCTCGGCCAGATCGCCTTCGAGGGCAGCCTCGACCTGCATGGCATGAGCGTCGAGAAAGCCCGCGACACCCTGTGGGAATTTCTCGCCGAGGCGACCAAGCTGGAAGTACGTTGCGTACGCATCACCCATGGCAAGGCGGTGCGCCTGGATGGCAAACGACCTATGCTCAAAAGCCACGTCAACACCTGGCTGCGCCAACACCCGCAGGCGCTCGGTTTCACCTCATGCCTACCCAAGCATGGCGGCACCGGGGCGATTTACCTGATACTCAAACGCACCATGATGGATGGCCGCGACGAGTAATCTGTTACGCCACAACCCTTGCCAGCCGCAACGCCGCTACCCTACCCTGCGTCTTTGCACACTGCCCATATAAAGTCTTACAGGTAGATCCATGTCCCTGGAACAGAACTACACCGCGATTCTCGGCCAACTGGGCGAGGACGTTTCCCGCGAAGGCCTGCTCGATACGCCCAAACGTGCCGCCAAAGCCATGCAGTACCTCTGCCAGGGCTATACGCAAAGCCTGGAGGCCGTCACCAACGGTGCGCTGTTCAGCTCCGACAACAGCGAAATGGTGCTGGTGAAGAACATCGAGTTGTACTCGCTGTGCGAGCACCACCTGCTGCCCTTCATCGGCAAGGCGCATGTCGCGTACATTCCCAACGGCAAGGTGCTCGGCCTGTCCAAGGTGGCGCGGATCGTCGACATGTATGCGCGGCGCCTGCAGATCCAGGAAAACCTCAGCCGCCAGATCGCCGAGGCGATCCAGCAGGTCACCGGCGCCCTCGGCGTGGCGGTGGTCATCGAAGCCCAGCATATGTGCATGATGATGCGCGGCGTGGAAAAGCAGAATTCCTCGATGGTGACTTCGGTAATGCTCGGCGAGTTCCGCGAAAACGCCGCCACCCGTAGCGAGTTTCTCAGCCTGATCAACTGATCGACCGTTGCTTCGCGCATAAAAAAACCGGCCAATGGCCGGTTTTTTTATGGGTTGCAGGATCGTCCGACTCAGGTGCGGGTGATCGAGGCGCCGCCATCGACCAAGGAGGCGGTACCGCTCACGAACGAGGAATCATCGGAGGCGAGATACAGCACCGAACGCGCCACCTCCTCCGGTTTGGCCACGCGCTTCAGGGCGTGCAGGTTGGTGATAAAGGCTTGCGACTCGGTCGTGTCGTTCATGTCGCGGTACATCGGGGTATCCACTGCGCCCGGCAGGACCGAGTTGACGCGCACGCCCTGCGGGCCGTATTCGGCGGCCAGCGCCTGGGTCAGCCCGATCAGCCCCGACTTGCTCGCGGCATAGGCGGCAACGCCCGGGAAAGCAAAGGAATAACCGACAAAGGTCGAGGTGAAGATAATCGAGCCGCCACCCTGTTTGATCATCTCGGGGATCTGGTGTTTGGCGCCCAGAAAGGCGCTGGTCAGGTTGATGGCCAGGGTCTCGCTCCAGCCCTGCTCGGACACCTCAATGGTCGGCGCCTGTTCGCCCAGGGTACCGGCGTTGTTGAAGGCGATGTCGAGCTGCCCGAAGCGGCTAACCGCCAGGGCCACCAGGGCCTTGGCGAAATCTTCCGACTGCACGTCGCCGGCCAGGGCCACGGCCTCGCCACCGGCGGCAGTGATCTCGGCGACCACCTTCGCCAGTTCGGCTTCACGCCGGGCGGCGATCACGACTTTTGCCCCTTCCGCGGCGAACAACTTGGCGGTGGCCAGGCCAATGCCCGAGCTGGCGCCTGTGACGATGGCTACTTTTCCAGTTAAACGTCCCATTTTTCACCTCTGCTATGTGCTGAATCGGCTGGCGCCGGATGCGCCAGTCGTTGGAGGCCAATCTATGCTTCATATCGAGTTGGAAGAAGGCAGTAAACGTGCTCTTATCATTCATCTTTTATGAACGATAAGAGCCTGAAAAATGGATCGCTTGCGAGCTTTCGAAGTATTCGTAACGGTAGTCAGCCGCGGCAGTTTCACCCGCGCGGCGGATGCCCTCGACACTTCGCCTGCCAACGTGACCCGCTACATCAACGAACTGGAGTCGCACCTCGGGACCCGTCTATTGAATCGTAGTTCACGCAAACTCTCGCTTACAGAAAGCGGCGAAGCACTCTTCGAGCGGAGCAAATCCATCCTCGACGAGGTGGCGGAAACCGAGGCGCTGGTTTCATCCAACGCATTGCAACCGCGCGGCCGGCTGCGCATCAACGCGCCGCTGAGCTTCGGCATTCTGCACTTGGCGCCACTGTGGCCGGCGTTCATGCAGCAGTACCCCGAGGTGGAACTCGACGTGAGCCTGATCGACCGGGTCGTCGATCTGGTCGAGGATGGCTACGACCTGGGCATCCGCATCTCCCGCGCCGGCACCACCAGCCACGCGGCGCGCAAACTGGCGACCTCGCAGAATATTCTGTGCGCCGCGCCCGATTACCTGGAACGCCACGGCCACCCCCAGACCCCGGCCGAACTGCGCGAACATGCCTGTATTTGCTACACCTATTCGGGTGACGAGTGGCAGTTCAGCGATGCCGAAGGCAAGCTCCACAGCGTGAAAGTCAGCGGCCAGATGCACTGCAATAATGGCGACACCGCTCGCGCGGCGGCGCTGGCCGGGCGCGGGGTGATCTGGCAACCGACCTTTCTGCTCGCCGACGACCTGCGCTGCGGCCGCCTGGTACCGCTGCTGCCCGGCTATCGCCTGCCAGAGATCGACATACTGGCCATGTACCCCAGCCGCCGCCACCTGAGTGCCAAGGTGCGGGTGATGGTGGATTTCCTGGTCGAGGCATTCCGTGGCGTAGCGCCCTGGGATCGCCAGGCGCGGTAGCGCAAGCGCTCACACCACCATTGCTTGATCTGGGTCAGGCCCCGCGCTAGAGGGCTTGGATAGTCTTGGCCAAACGCTCACATGCAGTTGAGCGACGCGCTAGGGACACATCCAATGGCCTATCTGAGCTGGCAAGACGACCTGAACACCGGCATTCAAATCATCGACGATCAGCACAGGCGCATCGTCGACATGATCAATCTGCTGATTCGGGCCCAGGAACACGGGCACAGCCGCGATGAAGTCGGCGATGTGCTGAACGAGCTGGTGGATTACACCCTGTCGCATTTCGCCTTCGAGGAATCGCTGCTGGAGGAAGCCGGCTACGCGTTCAGCCGCCCACACAAGCGCGTGCATGACATTTTCATCGGCCGGGTGAGCGAGTTCAACCTGCGCTTCAAGGCCGGCGAAGACATTGCCCAGGAGCTCATCAGCCTGCTGTCGCGCTGGCTGTTCAACCATATCCGCAATGACGATGCCGCCTATGCCCAGACGGTAAAGGACAACATGAACCGGCTGGTCCGCGACAAGCACGCCGACGGCTGGTTCTCGCGCTCGATCAGGAAATTTTTCAACTAGGGCGTTTCTTGCCGAGCCGGCCCTCGGACGAGGTGTCGGGCCAGAGCAGGCACATTCAGGTAAGCTGCACCCCTCGAATCGTCACCGAAAGGGCATGCTGCAGTGTTTATCAAAGCATTACGAGTTGGCTTGGGCCAACTGATCGTTTTCCTCGACTTCATCACCCGCCCGCGCAAGATGCGCCGCCCGGCTGAAGTGCAGGCCCAGGTCAACAAGGCCGCGGCGGGGCTTTCGCTCTACCAGTTTCATGCCTGCCCCTTCTGCGTGCGTACCCGTCGCACCATCCATCGCCTGAACCTGCCGATTAGCCTGCGCGACGCCAAAAACGACGCGCAAGACCGGCAAACCCTGCTGGCCGAAGGTGGCGCGATCAAGGTGCCGTGCCTGCGCATCGAAGAAAACGGCCAGACCACCTGGATGTACGAATCCAAGGTCATCATGCAGTACCTGCAGGACCGCTTCGCCGCCTATTGAAGCCCGCCTCGGGGGAACGTCCGTAGCCGGGTGTAGAGCGAAAGCCGGCGCTCTCCATCCAGGCGCCCCTCTCAGCCAGGGATCGGTCGCATGTAGGTTGGGCTGAGCCCCGCGAAGCCCAACACTCCGCGCAGCGCCGACCTAACGGCTACGACCATCGACCTTCACCACCGTCAACGCCTGCAGATCCACCCCATCCAGGCAGCGCACATTCACCGCGGCCATCGCCGCGCCCTTGTTCATGGCTTCGCCGAACGGTGCGCAGCCACAGGTCGGGCAAAAGTGATGCTGGATTTGCCGGGTGTGGAACAGGTAAGTCGCCAGGTCGGCTTCAGGCGTATCGAGGCGCAACTGTTCGCGGGGCACGAACCAGAACAGATAGCCGCGTTTGCTGCACAACGAGCAATTGCACTCCATTACCTGGCTCAGCTCACCCTCGACCTCGAAAGCGATCTTTCCACAATGGCATCCACCTTGATAACGCATAGCTGCACCTCCGAGTCAGGGTTATTGCCAGGTTCAAGCCCACAACACTAGCCCAGCTCCGACCCACCGGTCGAAAAACCAAGTCCGCGTCAGCTCCTGCAAGGCAGAACGCAAAACCTGTAGAAGCGGGCCATGCCCGCGACCTGCTGACCTTACGGCTTTTCGCGGGCATGGCCCGCTCCGACTAAAGGCTACGACCCGGCACAACTTTCAACGAGCCAGGGTCGAAAAAAAACCGGCCAATGGCCGGTTTCAGTCTCAGCCCGCATGACGCTCAGTCGTGCATCCCGACATGCAGCGGGTGGCCAGCGATGCGCTGCATCCAGGCTTGGATCGCCGGGTAGCCGTTGAGGTCGAAACCACCCTCGTCCGCCACATGGGTGTAGGCGTAGAGCGCGATATCGGCAATCGAGTAGTGCTCACCCACCAGGTATGGCGTGCGTTCGAGCTGCTGCTCCATCACTTTCAGTGCCTTTTTGCCACGCACTTGGCAGGTCTGGTATTCCTCCAGCCGCTCGGCCGGCATGCCTTGATACAGCTGGATAAAACGCGCCACGGCGATATACGGCTCGTGGCTGTATTGTTCGAAGAACTGCCACTGCAACACCTGCGTGCGCAGACGCGGCTCGCTCGGCAGGAACTCGCTGCCATCGGCGAGGAAATTCAGGATGGCATTGGACTCCCACAGGCAGCTGCCGTCTTCGAACTGCAGCACCGGAATCTTGCCATTGGGGTTCATCGCCAGAAACTCGGGGGTCTGGGTCTCGCCCTTGAGGATATCGACCGGCACCCACTTCGACTCCTTGCCGAGTAGGTGCAGCATCAGTTTGATCTTGTAGCAGTTGCCCGAACGGTAATCGCCGTAAACCTTGTACATCGCAACCTCCTGTTAAGCCGCTTCTGCGGCCTGTGCCTGGCGAATCACATTGGCCAGCCGTTGCAGCCCTTCGCTCAGGCGCTCCGGGGCGATATGGCTGAAGTTCAGCCGCAGGTAGCCCGGATTCTGCTCGGGATGGGTAAAGAACGGCTCACCCGGCATAAAGGCCACATTTTGCTCCAGCGCGGGCTTTAGCAAGGTACGGGTGTCCAGCGGCTGCTTCAGGGTCAGCCAGAAGAACAGCCCGCCCTGGGGAATGTTCCAGTTCGCCAGCTCGCCGAAATGCTGCTCCAGGGCGACCTGCATGGCATCGCGGCGCACCCGGTAGAAGTCCCGTAGTTCGGCCAGGTGTTCGCGGTAATGCTGAGTGCCGATCCACTGCAACGCCTGCCACTGGCCGACGCGATTGGTGTGCAGATCCGCCGATTGCTTGAGCCGCAGCAAGTGCGGGAACAGGTCCGGCGTGGCAATCAAGAAGCCCACTCGCAAGCCCGGCAACAGGGTTTTCGAGACCGTGCCGGTGTAGATCCAGCTGGCCCTTTTCAAGCGACTGACGATTGGCGTGGCGCTGCCGGCATCGAACACCAGTTCGCGGTACGGCTCGTCTTCGATCAGGGTCACGCCGAACTCGTCCAGCAGCGCGGCTACGGCATCGCGCTTGGCCTCGCTGTAGCGCACGCCGGACGGATTCTGGAAGGTCGGGATCAGGTAGGCGAAAGACGGCTTGTGCTGTTGCAGGCGCTCACGCAATGTCTCCAGCTGCGGGCCGTCGGCTTCCTGCGGCACGGTGATGCAGTCAGCGCCGAACAACTGGAAGGCTTGAAGCGCGGCCAGGTAGGTCGGCGCCTCGAGCAGCACTTCGGTGCCCGGGTCGATGAACAGCTTGGAAGCCAGGTCCAGGGTCTGCTGCGAGCCGCTGACGATCAGCACCTGGCTGGCGTCGCAGGGCACGCCCAATTCCCGCGCTTCGGCGGCGATGGCTTCGCGCAGCTCCGGCTCGCCTTCGCTCATGCCGTATTGGCCCATGCCCACCGGCATGTCCGCCCACTCCACGCGCGGCAACATCGGCTCGGCCGGCAGGCCACCGGCGAACGACATCACTTCCGGACGCTGCGCCGCAGCCAGGATTTCGCGGATCAAAGAGCTTTTGAGGCGGGAGATACGTTCGGAGAAAGCCATTCAAGTCACCAGTAGCGAAGGCAAGGAAAAATAAGTCAAACTGATTGACCGAAACTACGATGCTCCGGGTAGATACGTCAATATGCTTGACCTGAATGTTTAACCTAAAAAGCACAACCACTCAGCAGGCCGCCATGGAGGCCTTCTTCTTCGGCTACCAGGCGTTCACCGCCAAAGCCGACGAAATGCTGGCGCGGCGCGGGTTGAGCCGGGTACACCATCGCATCTTGTTTTTCATCGCCCGCCACCCCGGCTTGAGCATGAAAGAGCTGCTCGCCGCGCTCGGGGTCAGCAAGCAGGCGCTGAACATCCCGCTGCGGCAACTGATGGAAATGCACCTGGTACAGAGCATGACCGCCGAGGATGACAAGCGTAAACGCCTGCTCGGCTTCACCGTCGAGGGCGCCAAGCTGGAACTGGCCCTGCGCCGCGAGCAGGCCAAGCTGCTGCAACGGGTATTCAATGAGGCCGGCGAAGCCGCGGTCAACGGCTGGCTGGAAGTCAACCAGGCACTCGGCCGAACCCGCCAGTCGGGCGGCGTTGAAGACTGAGCGCAAGGCCCCTGCGCCACTCATCTCGAACCCCAGTACCCAGCGCCAGCCCGCAGGTCGAGCGACTGTACGGCCGATTGCGCCAACCGCTGTATCGGGACGCCGTCCACCGCCGCGCTTAGGCTGAGTGCTGTCGCTGGAGAGAGCCACCATGAGCCCGGAACTGCTGATCGCCTTTATCGCCTTTGCCTTCGTCACCTCGGTAACACCGGGGCCGAACAACATGATGCTGCTCGCCTCTGGGGTGAACTTCGGCCTGCGCCGCAGCCTGCCGCACATGTTCGGCATCAGCCTGGGTTTCATGGTGCTGGTGATGGCCGTTGGCTTGGGCCTGGGCCAGTTGTTCGAGCAAGTACCGCTGCTCTACAGCGTGCTGCGCTACGCCGGGGCCGCCTACCTGCTGTACCTGGCGTGGAAAATCTCCCGTTCCGGCGCGCCGGACACCGGCGACGGTGAGCAAGGCAAACCCTTCAGTTTTCTCCAGGCCGCCGCGTTCCAGTGGGTCAATCCCAAGGCCTGGGTGATGGCCATCGGCGCGATCACCACCTATACGCCGCAGGAAAACTTCCTGGTCAATGTACTGCTGATCGCCGCGTTGTTCGCCCTGGTCAATTGCCCCAGCGTCGGCTTGTGGACCGTCGCCGGCAGCCTGCTGCGCAACTGGCTGAGCAACCCGCGCGTGCTGCGCTGCTTCAATATCGGCATGGCGCTGCTGCTGGTCGTCTCGCTCTATCCTATTCTCGGAGACTTCTAGTGAGCGAACCCAGGTACCCTGCAATGAGCGAGGCCTCTGCCCCCCAGGCAAATCCTGCACCGCTGCGCCCACTGGCCGACTCCTCGCCCTCGGCCGTGGTGGCGGGCTTTATCGCGATGATGACCGGCTATACCAGCTCGCTGGTGCTGATGTTCCAGGCTGGCCAAGCCGCCGGGCTGACCAGCGGGCAAATCTCCTCATGGATCTGGGCGTTGTCGATCGGCATGGCGATCTGCAGCATCGGCCTGTCGCTGCGCTATCGCACGCCGATCACCGTGGCCTGGTCGACCCCCGGCGCAGCACTGCTGATCACCAGCCTGTCCGGCGTAGCCTACGGCGAGGCGATCGGCGCCTACATCACCTGCGCCGTGCTGGTGACCATCTGCGGCCTGACCGGCAGTTTCGAGCGCCTGGTAAAACGCCTGCCCGCCTCGCTGGCCGCCGCCTTGCTGGCCGGTATCCTGTTCAAGATCGGCAGCGAGATCTTCGTCGCCGCGCAGCACCGCACCGGCCTGGTGCTTGGCATGCTGATCACCTACCTGCTGATCAAACGGGTCCAGCCGCGCTATGCCGTACTCGCTGCCCTGCTGGTCGGCACGCTGCTCTCTGGCGCGCTCGGGCTGCTGGATTTCAGCGCTTTCAGCCTGGAGCTGGCCACCCCGGTCTGGACCACGCCGTCGTTCTCCCTGGCGGCCACCATCAGCATCGGCATTCCACTGTTCGTGGTGGCGATGACCTCGCAGAACATGCCCGGCATTGCCGTATTACGCGCCGACGGCTACACGGTGCCCGCCTCGCCCCTGATCACCGTGACCGGTGTCGCCTCGCTGCTGTTGGCGCCCTTCGGCTCCCACGGAGTCAACCTAGCGGCGATCAGTGCCGCGATCTGCACCGGCCCGCACGCCCATGAAGATCACCGCAAGCGTTACACCGCCGCCGTCTGGTGCGGGGTTTTCTACGGCATCGCCGGGATCTTCGGCGCCACGCTGGCGGCACTGTTTGCCGCGCTGCCCAAGGAACTGGTGCTGTCGATCGCGGCACTGGCACTGTTCGGTTCGATCATCAACGGCCTGACCAATGCCATGAGCGTGGCGAAGGAACGCGAAGCGGCGCTGATCACCTTTATGGTCACCGCCTCGGGCTTCAGCCTGTTCTCCATCGGCTCGGCGTTCTGGGGCATAGTCGCCGGCGTGCTGACGCTGCTGATCCTGAATTGGGGCAAGGACTGAGCAGGGAACGCAGCTTTTGTTTATTGGATTCCCGCCTTCACGCACTACTGTCCGGAATAAATTGGCAGTTTCGTAGGGTGGGGTTAGGCGCCTGATTGCAGGCTATCTGCTGGCACGAGCCCGTTGCCGTAATCCACCAGGCGGCTAAGCCGTGCAACCATCGGTGGGTTAGGCGGCGCCACCCCCTTTGCGCTTGCGGGTAGACCCGGCTCTGCGCCGCGAACCCACCCTACAAGCTTACAAGCGGAAGTGTCCGACCATGCCCTGCAGCTCGTTGCTCAGGGACGCCAGCTCGACGCTGGACGCCGCGGTGCCCTCCATCGCCAATGACGACTGATCGGCACTGCTGCGGATATTGGTCACGCTGCGGTTGATCTCTTCCGCCACCGAGCTTTGCTGCTCGGCCGCGGCGGCGATCTGCTGGTTCATCTGGTGAATCACCGACACGGCGGCGGCGATGCTGCCCAGCGCACTTTCAGTCTGCAACGCATCACTCACGGTCAGTTCAACCAAGGCGCTGCTGCTCTGGATCTGTGTGACCGAGCTTTGCGCTCCCTGTTGCAAGGCCGCCACCAGCCGCTCGATTTCCGCGGTGGACTGCTGCGTACGCTTGGCCAGCGCGCGCACCTCGTCGGCCACCACGGCAAAACCACGGCCCTGCTCGCCGGCGCGAGCGGCTTCGATGGCGGCGTTGAGGGCCAGCAAGTTGGTCTGTTCGGCGACACTTTTGATCACCCCCAGCACGGAACCAATGTTCTGAATTTCCTGGCTGAGGCTCTGGATACTTTGGCTGGCCGAGCCGGATGAGGCCGATAACTGCTCGATCCGCGCCAGGGTCTTGCGCACCACATCCTGGCCGTTGGCGACCTTGGCGTCCGCCGTTTCCGCGGCGCCGGCAGCCTCCTCGGCATTGCGCGCGACATCGTGCACGGTGGCCGTCATCTGGTTCATGGCGGTGGCAACCTGCTCGGTTTCCTCCTTCTGGTTGGCGACCTCGGCATTGGTCTGCTCGGTCACCGTCGACAGCGAGCGCGCCGACGCGGCGATCTGGTTGATGCCGGCCTGCAAGCCGCTGACCATGCCGCTGAGGCTGGCGGACATCTGCTGCATGGCGCTCATCAACTGGCCGATTTCATCGCGGCCGCGCACTTCGATGCGGGTGCTCAGGTCACCCTCGGCAATCCGCTTGGCCACAGAGATCACACTGCGCAACGGTCCGACTATGACGCGGGTGATCAGCAATGACGCCGCCAACCCGACCAGCAGGGCCAGGGCCGAGGAACCGAGAATCAGCACCGAGTTGGCCTTCAATTCGCGCTGCATGGCCGCGTCCTGTTCGCTGTAGGCCTGATCGACCTGCACCACCACCTGCTCGGCGCGCTCGCGCATTTGCGTATAGACCTGCCGCTCCTTGCCCAACAGCTCGGTGTACTCGGTCAACTTGGCGCTGAAGTTGGTGATATGGCCACTGACTTCGTTGAGTACGGTCAGGTAACCCGAGTCCTTCACCCCGGCCTTGAGCTGCTCGGCCAGAGCCAAGGCTTCATCGGCCTGGGCGATCTTGGTCGAGGCCACTTCCTCGCCCTCGGCGGCCTTGCGGCTCAGGGCCAGGCGCGCGTGGGCCTCGTTCATCGCCTGCAGCATCAGCCGGGAAACCTGGCTGACCTGACTGGCCTGGGTGATGAACTCCGAACCCTGCTGGCCCTGCGAATCCTTCAACTCGTAGGCCCCATCATCGGCCAGGCCGGCCTGCAGCAGATCCAAGTTGTTGGCCACGCTGGTCACCGACCAACTGGCCATCTCCAGCGCCAGGTCCTTGGCCAGCGCCAGCTCGACGAACTGGTCGAAAGAAGCACGGTAAGCACCGACCGCCTGCTCCACCGCGTCCATAGCCGGGGCGCTGGCGGGGGACTGGGCCTTCAGTTCGGCACTCAAGGCCAGAATCGATTCGACGCCCTTGCGCAGCGCTTCCACCGACTTGGGATCGCCGCTGATGGAAAACGCCTGCTCATCCAGACGTACCCGCAGCACCGCGCTGTTGATCGCCGACATCTGCTTGAGGCCGTCGAACCGCTGACTGATGGCCTGCAGCGAGCTCAGGCCAATCGCCGCCACCACACCGGTGAGCAGCAGGACCAGGCCAAAACCGGTGCCAAGCTTCTTCGCCATCCCCAGGTTGGCAAAACTGCGTTGCAAGGCGGAAATCATTGCGCTCAGTCCCCTATCGAATGCTAACGGCAGTGCCAAACAGCCCTGCCATTCAAGATCCATGCAGATTTGCGGTGAGAGGCCCTCAAGCACAAGCCCATTCGCAAACCCGGATGGCAAATAGCTATGCCGGCGTCGCTTTCAGAACAGAGGCCGACTGACAGCTTTTCAGCCACCGCTAACTAACGCTTCGGCCAGACATGAAGAAGGCGCCCGAAGGCGCCTGCTCATGCACGCTTTCGGGCAAAAAAGACTTACGCCTCTGCCACCAGTTCCTGGCCGTGCAGCCTGTTCACCCACCAGCCAAACGCCGCGGCGGTGAAGAACATGATGATGCTGTAGACCGCCGCCGGAATGGCCATGGTCGGGTTGTTCAGCAGCATCGGGCTCATCGCCAGGGCAATGGCCAGGGTGCCGTTGTGGATGCCGATCTCCATGCCTATGGCTATCGCCTGGCGCTGCGATAACTTGAGCAGGCGCGGCACGCAATAACCGACCGCGAGGCTGATCAGATTGAAACTGAGCGCCGCCATACCGACCAGAGGCGCGTAATCGATAAAGGTCTTCCAGTCCTTCACCAGCGCCAGCATCACGATCAGCGCGAGAAACACGGCCGAGACGATTTTCACCGGCGTCTGCATCCGCTCGGCCAACGCGGGGAAGCGGCTACGCAAGAACATGCCGATCGCCACCGGGACGAGCACGATGGCGAACACCTGCAGTACCTTGGCGAATTGCAGCGGGATCGCCTGATCGCCCTGCATGAAATACAGCAGCGCGAAGTTGACGATCAGCGGCATGGTCAAAATGGCGATCACCGAATTCACCGCCGTCAGGCTGATATTCAGCGCCACATCGCCATGGGCCAAGTGGCTGTAGAGGTTCGCCGTGGTACCGCCCGGGGATGCGGCCAGCAGCATCAACCCCACGGCCAGCGCCGGCTCAAGCTTGAAGCCCACGGCCAGGCCGAAGCACACCAGCGGCAGGAGCAGAATCTGGCAACCCAGGCCGATCAGCACCGGTTTGGGGAATTTGGCCACGCGAGTGAAGTCGGCCAAGGTCAACGACAGCCCAAGACCGAGCATGATGATGCCGAGCGCGATGGGCAGGAATAAAGACAGCAAGGGGCTGGCGGTCATTCTTATTGTTCTCCATAGGATGTATCGGTCGATTCTGCGCAACCGCGCGGCTCACGGCAGTGACTTTACGCGCCAGAAGATTGGATGCAGCAACTCTAGTCGGGAAATTCCCAGGCAAGCGCCACTTGCGCTCGCTCGATCCGCTTACTGGATTCCCGCCTTCGCGGGGAGGACAAGGTTCGCGGGCAATTTGACCTTGATCCATGCATTGCAACGGCTGGCTCAGACCTGGCCAAACAAAAGGCCATGTACCCGTTAACTGTTGTGTGGGGCAGCCCAGCGCTTCCGGCAGAAAAAACTCTGGCTGAATGCACTTTGTGTACCGCTCAAGCATCCGGCGCCAGCCCAGATGGTTGACGAGGTACTTGGTCGCCACAGCATGAAAGCGCACCATCCAGCGCTTCAGTCGGCGGTGCTAAGCATTGACGTTCTGGATATGAAAAGCCGCTTCTTGGATGCGCAATCCTGGCCTGGCATGCACCTTCTTGTGGGTGACCCCGTTGCTACGCGCAAACGCTGCATAGACCGTCACGCTGGAACTGGGCCGCACGGTCGGCATTCTCATGCCGCATCTGAACGGCGTACGCTTGAGCACCAGCACCGACAGCCTGGCCTGGTTCGCCCGTCAGCTCGCGCGTCTGTCGTTCGGCTTCGAGATCGAGCAACCGGCGCAACTGCGCTCAGCCGTGCGTGAACATGCGCCATGCATGCTGCGGCTGGCGCAATAACAGCGCTACAACCACCACTACAACCACCGCTACAATCCCGGCTTCTCCACCACGGCCTCAAGCTGGGCCAGTCCCTGCTCGAAATCACCGCCAACCATCTTGTCCATGTCCATCACCAGGTGCAGGGCTTTGGCCAGGAAGTTGTTGCTGCCGGTCATGGTCCAGGTCACCCGGGTTCCTTCGCCCTCGGGAGTAAAACTGAATACCACGTCATTGCTGGCCTGAAAGGGTTTGAGAAACTCCAGCCTGATGCGGATCAGCTGGTTCGGACGGCTTTCAGTGATGGTCGTGCTGCCTTCGCCGACCTCCTTGTTGCCGACCCACCTGTAGATCGCGCCAACACCCGCGCCCGGCCCCTCGAAGGTTTTCTGCATCGCGGGGTCGCGTTTCGCCCACGGCGACCACTGCTGCCAGTGGTGAAAATCATTGACCTGGGCAAACACCTCGGTCGCCGGCGCGGCCATGCTGGCCGAGCGCTCGACGCGGAACTCGGCCGGCTGCCGGGCCACCACGAACAACAACCCGGCGACAATAAGCAGTAACGCGATAAGCACATAGCCGAACATGCTGACTCCTTTCCCGTTCATGACCTCACCCTCCGGCCGCCACGGCCGCTATCGTGCCAATTGATGCACGCTGTTGGGCACGGCTCAGGGTTGCAGATCGAACAACGCCTTGCCGCTCTCCATATCGAAGGGCATGGAGAAATGCTCATGGGCAATCAGCCACTGGCCGTTTTGTTTGCGATAGCCCTGGGTCACGCGCATCCACGACGATTGCGCCTTACCGTCGGCATCGGTACCGCCACAGTGGCAGAGGTAGTAGCCAAGCCCGAGATCGCCGCTGGTTTCGAGCGTCGGCTGATAGATTTCGAACACGCCCGGCCCGGGGCACATGGCCATGCAGGCTTGCCAATGGGCCTTGTAGGCCGCCTTGCCCTTGAATTGCAGTTGGGCGATGGCATCGAAGGCGATGATCTGCGCCGTGTAGTGGCTGACGATGCGCTCGACATCCTGGGCGAGCACGGCTTTTACCCAATTGCCCAGCAGTTCGTTCAGTTGGGCCTGGTCGTCTTGCATGCGGGTTGCGGTATTCATGTCGTTCTCCTTGGTTAGCGGCTCGCGATCGAACCTCAAGCGTGTTCAGCGGCGGCGCAGCAGTCATGTGCCTCGTCCGCTGCGTTGTAACGGTCGTGCAGCCGGGTGAAGGCTTTTTCCTTGGCCAGCAGCGCTGTTCGCTGCGTCAGCCAGTGCGCCTGGGTAATGATTGGCGGGTAGTCATTGCGGTTCATGGCGAGAACTCCCTGTGCTGGGTTGAGTTGTGGCCGGGCCAGACGGCACACGGCGTTTCTTCGCGACCCCCCACGCGCCCAGGCCACTGACGGTGGTAAGGCCGGCGAATGCGAACGAGGCGCGACAGAGTGGGCACATGGCGACGCACCTCCCTATTGCGCCCGTCAGACGTCCAGTTGCCGGACCGGCCGGACTTCAACGCTGCCGACCCGGGCGGCGGGAATCTTGCCGGCGATCTGCAGGGCTTCGTTCAGATCGCGGGCATCGACCAGGTAGAAGCCGGCCAGTTGCTCCTTGGTTTCCGCGAAGGGCCCGTCGGTGATCGACAGCTTGCCGCCGCGCATGCGCACGGTGGTGGCGGTCTGCACCGACTGCAACGCCTCGGCGGCGATCATCCGGCCGCTGGCGTGCACCGATTCGCTGTAGGCCTGGCACTCCTCGTCACGCGGGCTGTCGGGCAGGCTGTGCAGCAGGTGTTCGTCGCTGTAGACCAGGCATAGGTATTTCATGACGTCCTCCAGATCCGACGGTGATCCTCGATTACCGAGTAGTCGTGTGGCGGCGAGCGGAATCGACATCGCCACGGAAAAAAATTTCAGCGCCGACCAACGGCATTGGCCAGGCCGGATCAGCCGCCGGCGAGCTCTCGCAGGCGACCTTCGAGAAACTGCCGGTCCGGACCTTGCTGCGCCAGTTCCAGCGCGCGCTGATAGGCGGCCCGCGCGGCGGCCGTCTGGCCCAGGCGACGGTAAAGGTCGGCCCGGGCGGCATGGGCCAGGTGGTAATCGTTCAGCTCGCCGCGCAGTACCAACGCCTCGATCAGCTCCAGCCCGGCTTGCGGGCCTTCGTGCATGGCCACGGCCACCGCCCGATTGAGTTCGACCACCGGCGATGGCGCCGCCTGCAACAGCGCATCGTAGAGCCCGACGATCTGCGCCCAGTCAGTGGCTGGGGCATCCGCCGCCTCGGCATGCACGGCCGCAATGGCCGCTTGCAAGGTGTAAGGGCCGATGCGCCGCGAATGCAGCGCCTGCAGTACCAGCGCATCGCCTTCGGCGATCAGCTCGCGGCGCCAGAGCGAGCGGTCCTGATCGCCGAGCAGCACCGGCTCGCCGCTCGCCGAGGTGCGCGCCGGGCGCCGCGACTCGTGCAGCAGCATCAGGGCCAGCAGCCCCATCACGTCCGAGTCGGGCAGCAACTCCAGCAGCAGCCGGCCCAGGCGGATGGCCTCGTTCGACAGATGGCTGCGGGTCAGGGAGTCACCCGAGCTGGCGAAGTAGCCCTCGTTGAACACCAGGTAGATCACCCGCAACACCGCGTCCAGGCGCTCCGGCAGCTCGGCAAGCCCTGGCACTTCGTAGGGAATCCGCGCATCGCGGATCTTGCTCTTGGCGCGCACGATGCGCTGGGCCACGGTGCTCGGCTGGGTGAGAAAGGCCCGAGCGATTTCTTCAGTGCTCAGATCGCAGATTTCCCGCAAGGTCAGGGCCACCTGGGCATCCGCCGCCAGGGCCGGGTGGCAGCAGGTGAAGATCAGCCGCAGGCGGTCATCCTCGACGCGCTCGTCCTCCTCCGTGCCGGCTGACGCGCTGAGTTCGGCGTGCTCGTCCAAGGCCTCGAAGCGCGCCTGCCGGCGCAGCCCGTCGATCGCCTTGAAGCGCCCGGCGGAGACCAGCCAGGCCCGCGGGTTGGCCGGCACGCCGTCGCGCGGCCACTGTTCCATCGCCACGCGAAACGCCTCATGCAAGGCTTCTTCGGCAAGGTCGAAGTCGCCCAACAGACGAATCAGCGTGGCCAGCACCCGACGCGACTCGTCGCGATAGAGCCTGTCCAGCTCGCTGCGTAGCTGCGCTGAAACCTGCATGTCCACCCTTGCGCTCCGTCTTGACTGCTCAGAATTAGCCAGCACGCTGGCGCCTACAGTATGTACAAGGCAATGCAAGCGTAGTTCCGAACAAGGATTTTTCACCGCTCGCCGGTCATCCGACGCAAGGGCTTGGCCAGGGGCTATCGGCTATCGGTAGGACGGGATGTTGATTGGCCTGCGCTGGATTGTTGGGCTTCGGGCAGCCCAACCCAACCCGCGCGCCAACCACGGCAATTCACGGGATAAAACGCCGCGCTGGCTGAGGCGGTTTTCACCACGCCAAAACGCACGACGCCCGCCGTGGCATCAAAGCCAGGCGGGCGTCTTTTGCGCAAGCGCGTTACTGCAGATCAGATCGCCGTGGCGCCGCCATCCACTGCCAGTGCCTGGCCGGTGGTAAAGCTTGCACCGTCGCAGCACAGATAGAGCACGGCCGCGGCGATTTCCTCGACCTTGCCGATGCGTCCGACCGGGTGCATGGCGGCGGCGAAATCGGCTTTCTTCGGGTCGGCCTCATGGGCGCGGCGGAACATGTCGGTGTCGATCACCGCCGGGCAGACCGCGTTGACGCGGATTTTCTTCTTCGCGTACTCGACCGCGGCGGATTTGGTCAGGCCGATCACCGCGTGCTTGGAGGCGCTGTAGATGCTCATCTTCGGCGCCGCGCCGAGGCCGGCGACCGAAGCGGTGTTGACGATGGCGCCGCCACCCTGGGCCAGCAGCAGCGGCAACTGGTACTTCATGCACAGCCACACGCCTTTGACGTTGACGCCCATGATCGCGTCGAACTCGGCCTCGCTGCCCTCGGACAGCCGGCCCTTCTCGATTTCGATACCGGCGTTGTTGAAGGCATAGTCCAGGCGACCATAGGCCTCGATCACGCCGTCCATCAGCGCCTTCACTTCGGCGTCCCTGGTCACGTCACAGCGGATGAATGTCGCCTCGCCACCCGCGGTGCGGATCAATGCAACCGTGCCTTCACCGCCCGCCGCATCGACATCGGAAATCACTACCTTGAGGCCTTCGGCAGCGAACGCCTGTGCGCACGCGCGGCCAATACCAGCGGCACCGCCGGTGACCAGGGCAACCTGGCCGGAGAAGGTCATGCTCATTTATCTGTCCTCTGCTGAGTGGGAGTCGATTGGCGCCCAGTCTAGCCACCCCGGGGAATCTCGTGGCAGCACTATTACAAGCCGCGCTATGGGCTTATCCAAAAAATTGATAAAGCCACCGGACGCTCCATCACTCGGATGGATAAAGCCCCATTCCGCACGACAGCAAACCTTGCTCGATCGGCCCGGGAGGTTTATCACCGAAGCTTTCCCGCCATTGAGTGCCTGCCATGCCTGTCCAACTCAACCGTCAGTTCCTGCTTGCCCAGCGTCCGGTCGGCCTGCCGAGCCGCGACACCTTCAGCTACGTGGAAACCACGCTGGGTGAACCCGGCCCCGAGCAGATTCTGGTCAAGAACGAATACCTGTCCCTCGATCCGGCCATGCGCGGCTGGATGAACGATGCCAAGTCGTATATTCCGCCGGTCGGTATCGGCGAAGTGATGCGCGCGCTGGGCGTGGGTAAAGTCATCGCCTCGCAGAACGCCAAGTTCCCCGTCGGCACCTACGTCAACGGCGCCCTCGGTGTGCAGGATTACTTCCTCGGCGAGCCGAGAGGCTTCTACGCCGTCGACCCGAGCCGCGCACCACTGCCGCTGTACCTCTCGGCACTGGGTATGACCGGCATGACCGCCTACTTCGCCCTGCTTGACGTCGGCCAGCCGAAAGCCGGCGACACCGTGGTGATTTCCGGCGCCGCCGGCGCGGTCGGCAGCGTGGTCGGGCAGATCGCCAAAATCAAAGGCTGCCGCGTGGTCGGCATCGCCGGTGGCGCGGAGAAATGCAAGCTGCTGATGGACGAGTTGGGCTTCGACGGCGTCATCGACTACAAGAACGAAGACGTGCATGCCGGCCTCAAACGCGAATGCCCGAAAGGCGTCGATGTGTATTTCGATAACGTTGGCGGCGACATTCTCGATGCCGTGCTGACGCGCATCGCACCGAAAGCCCGCATCGTCATCTGTGGCGCGATCAGTCAGTACAACAACAAGGAAAACGTCAAAGGCCCGGCCAACTACCTCTCGCTGCTGGTCAACCGCGCGCGCATGGAAGGCTTCGTGGTAATGGATTACGCGGCGCAATTCGCCGACGCGGCGAAAGAGATGGGCGGCTGGATGGCCAGCGGCAAGCTGAAGAGCAAGGAAGACATCGTCGACGGCCTGGAGACTTTCCCGGAAACCCTGCTGAAGCTGTTCAGCGGGGAAAACTTCGGCAAGCTGGTGTTGAAAGTCAGCTGAGTCGGAAAGAACAAACGGCAGCCGCGTCTGCCGTTTTCCCGTTCCTGCGTTATGCGCATGCACCTGCACCTGCACCGCTGACTACGCCTTTTTCCTGCTTCCATTACGTCCTCCTGAAAATAGATCAGAAGGTGTAAACCTTATTCAGGACGGGACAGCCGCAACAAAAAAGGGCAGTCCGCGGACTGCCCTTTTCATTCGTGCCGGTTGTCTTACTGGTACTTGGCGTGGAAGTTCTTGATCGCCGCTTCCGGCTTTTTCTCTTCCTTGGCCAGCACGTAAACCACGCGCTCGCTCTTCGGACCGCCACCCACTTCTACGTAGCTGAAGGTCGGCTCGCCGATCTTGGCCATGTCGACCATGTCGCCGTAACGGCTGAACACGTAGATCACGTTTTCTTCGCGAATTTCGCCATAGAAGGGGTATGCCGGAGCCAGGCTGACATTCCACAGGCGGCTGGCGGCAATCGCCTCCAGGGTTTTGCTCTGGTCTTCAGCGGCCAGCGCCAGGACGATGTTGCGGTCGAAGTTATCCTTCTTGCCCAGCGCCTTGGTGTACGGCGCTTTGCCGGTTTGCAGGAACTGGCTGAACACCGCGTAATCATCAAACAGGTACAACTCAGTTTCCGTACGCACCTGGTACCAATCGGTATTGTTCTGTACCACGTCCACGGCTTTGCTGCTCGCCGGCTTGACGGCCGTCACAGCGGTTGGCGTAGTCGTACTGCATGCAGCCATTGCTGCGGCGAGCAATGCGATGGATACGGGTTTGATGAAACGCGGTTTGATGAAAGACATAGCAACTCCTGCTCAAGAAAACACTGGCTTGCAAAACTGCCTGAGTTCCGTGACGGAGGAATTAAATCTTTATGTATGAATGATGACAGGCGTCATGAGCAGCAGCCTGTCAGTTCCGGGAATAACCCAGCGCGGTGCCGGGTTCAGGCCAGTTCCGCGACCACCGCCGCCAGCGCCTGCGCCGGGTTGGCAGCCTGGCTGATCGGCCGGCCGATCACCAGATAGTCGGAGCCGGCGTCCAGCGCCTGGCGCGGCGTGAGGATGCGGCGCTGATCGTCCTGCGCGCTGCCGGCCGGGCGAATCCCCGGTGTCACCAGTTGCAGGCCCGGGTGCGCGGCCTTCAAGGCTTGGGCTTCCAGGGCCGAGCAGACCAGGCCGTCCATCCCGGCTTTGGCCGCCAGAGCGGCCAGGCGCAGCACCTGCTCCTGCGGCTCGATATCCAGGCCGATACCGGCCAGATCCTCGCGTTCCATGCTGGTCAGCACGGTGACGCCGATCAGCAGCGGCTTGGGCCCATTGAGTTTATCCAGGGTTTCGCGGCACGCGGCCATCATCCGCAGACCACCGGAACAGTGCACGTTGACCATCCACACACCCATTTCCGCCGCGGCTTTCACCGCCATCGCCGTGGTATTCGGGATATCGTGGAATTTCAGGTCGAGGAATACCTCGAAGCCCTTGTCGCGCAAGGTCGTGACGATGTCCGACGCACAGCTGGTGAACAGCTCCTTGCCGACCTTGACCCGGCACAGCCGCGGGTCCAACTGATCGGCCAGCTGCAACGCGGCTTCACGGGTGGGAAAATCCAGGGCGACGATGATTGGAGTCTGGCAGGCGGACATGGTCGGGCTCTCAGGCAAGTCGAAATCGGCGCGCATTGTAGCGCAAGCGCCCACATTGCGGCTTGCCCGGCGATCAACAGCTTGACTGGCTTCACCCGGCCTACCGCCGCTAAGGCAGATGGTGCAAGGTAAATGCGGTCATGAAACCGCCCAGGGTGATCAGCCCGGTCAACGCATGGGTGCTTTCGAACGCCTCCGGGATCAGCGTATCGACCAGCATGCACAACACCGCACCGGCGGAAAAACCCAGGGCAAAGGCCAGCCAGCCGACATCCAGATCGCCGAACAATGCCGGCCCCGCCATCGCCGCGAAACCGCTCAACAACACAATGCTGCCCCACAGACCGAACACATAGCGCCGGCTGCTACCGCCGGCACGCAGGCCGGCAGCGCTGGCCAGGCCCTCCGGCAGGTTGGCGAGAAAGATCGCCACCAGCATCACCAGGCTGACCTGCCCGCCATCCAGCAGGCCCAGCCCCAAACCCAGGGACTCGGGAATCCCATCCAGAAACGCCCCGGCGGCGATCAGCAGCCCCACCAGGGAACTGGCATTGGCCCGATGCCTGGCCTCCAGCCGGTCCAGGCCCTTGCTGGCGAGCACGAAGGCCACCCCACCCGCGAGCAAACCCATGAGCGTCGGCCCCAAGCCACCGAGGCGTTCGGCCTCGGGGATCTGCTCGAAGCACAGCGCCGCGATCAGCACCCCGCTGCCATAGGCCATCACCGCCGCTACGACTTGCTTCGGCAAACGCCAGAACAGGCCAACCGCCGCGCCGATCAACAAACCACTGGCCGCCAACCAGCCCCAAAGACCGGCTTGCAGGGTTTCGGATTGAAACATGCGCGCTTCCTTTATCAGCAAGCGCCGAGACTAACCGGGATTGACCGAAGTGTCAGGCGATCGGCACGCCGATGACCGCGATCGACACGCCGGTTTGGCCAAGGGTGGGTCGGAGCGGGCATACTGGGCGCCGTTCCCGCCTACCCCTTAAAGTCCAGTTTCCCGGCATGCGCATTCACGTCACGTTTATCGACCGCGTTGGTATCACCCAGGAAGTGCTCGCCCTGCTCGGCGGGCGCAACCTCAATCTGGACGCGGTGGAGATGATCCCGCCCAACGTCTACATCGACGCGCCGACCCTCAGCCCCAGCGTGCTGGATGAACTGCGCGATGCCTTGTTGCATCTGCAGGGGGTGCAGGCCGTGCATGTGGTGGACATCCTCCCCGGCCAGCGCCGACGCCTGCAACTCGACGCGCTGCTGGCGGCCATGGCCGATCCGGTGCTGGCGGTGGATGGCTCCGGCCATGTGCTGCTGGCCAATCCGGCGTTGATCGCCCTGTGTGGCCGCGAACCGGCCGGTGAGCCACTGACGGCGCTGTTCGACGACCCGGCCTTGCAGTCCACGCTGATCGAACACGGCTTTCGCCTGCCGATGCGCGAAGTCTCGCTCAAGGGCCAGGCCCTGCTGCTCGATGCCATGCCGATTACCGATGGTGGCGCCGACGACCGACAGCAATTGGCCGGCGGCCTGCTGACCCTCTATGTGCCGAACCGTATCGGCGAGCGCCTGGCGGCCCTGCACCACGACCATGCCGAGGGCTTCGATTCGCTGCTCGGCGACTCACCGCCGGTGCGCACCTTGAAAGCCCGCGCGCAGCGCATCGCCACCCTCGACGCGCCCCTGCTGATCCAGGGTGAAACCGGCACCGGCAAGGAGCTGGTCGCCCGCGCCTGCCACGCCCTCAGCCCGCGTTGCAATGCGCCGTTCCTGGCCCTGAACTGCGCGGCCCTGCCGGAGAACCTGGCCGAAAGCGAATTGTTCGGCTACGCCCCCGGCGCCTTCACCGGCGCCCAGCGCGGCGGCAAACCCGGCCTGCTGGAACTGGCCAACCAGGGCACGGTGTTCCTCGACGAGATCGGCGAAATGTCGCCCTATCTGCAAGCCAAGCTGCTGCGTTTCCTCAGCGATGGCAGCTTCCGCCGGGTCGGCGGCGACCGCGAAATGAAAGTCGATGTACGCATCCTCAGCGCCACTCACCGCAACCTGGAAAAGATGGTCGGCGAAGGCAGCTTCCGCGAGGACCTGTTCTATCGCCTGAATGTGCTGAACCTGGAAGTGCCGCCGCTGCGCGAGCGCGGCCATGACATCCTGCTGCTGGCCCGGCACTTCATGCAGCAGGCCTGCGCACAGATCCAGCGCCCGGTCTGCCGCCTGACGCCCGGCACCTACCCGGCCCTACTGAGCAACCGCTGGCCGGGCAATGTGCGGCAACTACAGAACGTGATCTTCCGCGCGGCGGCGATCTGCGAAAGCCCGCTGGTGGATATCGGTGACCTGGATATTGCCGGCACCTCGGTGGCGCGCCAGGCCGATGGCGAAGTCGGCAGCCTGGAAGACGCCGTCGAGGGTTTCGAACGCGGCCTGCTGGAAAAGCTCTACACCAGTTACCCCTCCAGCCGGCAACTGGCCGCGCGCCTGCAAACCTCGCACACCGCCATCGCCAACCGGTTGCGCAAATACGGAATTCCCGGCAAAGGCTGAGGAACGGCTCAGGCTCCGCCGCGCTGCGGCCATGCACCATGGATCGCTACCCTTGGCCGCGCGTTGAGAGTTTCTTGGGTTCTTATTGAATAGGCCTAGCAGCCGTAGCGAAATCAATACATCGTAACGAAATCGTAACGACCAGCCACACACCCGCCCCTCCTAGAGCCTCTGTCGCAATCAGGTAAAAGCGACACGTCGAGCTGTAGTGATTTCGCTACAGTCGAGTTATTCAAAACCACTCAAAAAATAACATAAACCATTGATATTTATATATAAATACAGAATGGCACCACCCTTGCTTACAGTACTCCTCAATTAGGTTCGCTGCCGTCCCGCACGCGCGTTCCAGCAACGCCCGTCGCCTAGAAACGGGCGAATCCGACCACTTGAGGAGTTCCCATGAGCGAATTACGTTTCACCACCGAACACGAATGGCTGCGCCTGGACAATGACGGCCTGGTGACCGTGGGGATTACCCCATTCGCTCAGGACGCCCTCGGTGACGTGGTGTTCGTGCAATTGCCGGAACTGGGCGCTCACCAGGCTGGCGTCGAAGTTGCCGTGCTGGAGTCAGTGAAGGCCGCCAGCACCATCGCCATGCCGCTGGCCGGCGAGATCGTCGAAGTCAACGCCGCGCTGGAAAACAGCCCGGAAACCGTCAACCAGGATGCCCTCGGGGCCGGTTGGTTCTTCCGCATGCAAGTTAAAGACAGCGCCGCCCTGGCCAACCTGCTCGACCAGGCGGCCTACGACCGTCTGCTCAACGCCAACGCGCAAGCCTGAGGATCAGCCCATGACCATCGCCCTCGACACCCGTGACGAATTCATCGCCCGCCACATCGGCCCGCGCGTTGCCGATATCAATGCCATGTTGCAGCAGCTGGGCTATGACTCCCTGGAAGCCATGAGCGCCAGCGTCATCCCCGACAGCATCAAGGGCACCAGCGTGCTCGACCTTCCGCAAGGCCTCGGCGAAGCCCAGGCCCTGGCTGAAATCCAGGCTATCGCGGCGAAGAACCAACTGTTCAAGACCTACATCGGCCAGGGTTACTACGGCACCCACACACCGGCGCCGATCCTGCGCAACCTGCTGGAAAACCCGGCCTGGTACACCGCCTACACACCCTACCAGCCGGAGATTTCCCAAGGTCGCCTGGAAGCGCTGCTGAACTTCCAGACCATGATCTGCGACCTCACCGGCCTGCAGATCGCCAACGCCTCGCTGCTCGATGAAGCCACCGCCGCGGCCGAAGCCATGACCTTCTGCAAGCGCCTGTCGAAAAACAAGGCCAGCCAGGCGTTCTTCGCCTCGCGCCATTGCCACCCGCAAACCCTCGATGTGCTGCGCACCCGCGCCGAGCCGCTGGGTATCGACGTGGTGGTCGGCGATGAGCGCGAGATCGGCGATGCCTCGGCCTACTTCGGCTGCCTGCTGCAATACCCCACCAGCGGCGGTGACATCTTCGATTACCGCGAACTGGTGCAGCGTTTCCATGCCGCCAATGCCCTGGTGGCCGTGGCCGCCGACCTGCTGGCCCTGACCCTGCTGACCCCGCCGGGCGAGTTCGACGCCGACGTGGCCATCGGCAGCGCCCAGCGCTTCGGTGTACCGCTCGGCTTCGGCGGCCCGCACGCCGCCTATTTCGCCACCCGCGACGCGTTCAAGCGCGACATGCCCGGCCGCCTGGTCGGCGTGTCGATCGACCGCCACGGCAAGCCGGCGTTCCGCCTGGCCATGCAAACCCGCGAACAACATATCCGCCGCGAAAAGGCCACCAGCAACATCTGCACCGCCCAGGTGCTGCTGGCCAATATCGCCGGCATGTACGCCGTCTACCACGGCCCGCAAGGCCTGAGCCGGATCGCCAAGCGCGTGCACCGGCTGACGGTGATCGCGGCCGAAGGTCTTACCCAGCTCGGCCAGACGGTCGAACAGACGCACTTCTTCGACACCCTGACCCTCAGCACCGGCACACGCACTGCCGACCTGCACGCCAAGGCCCGCGCCCAACAGATCAACCTGCGTGAGATCGACGCGCAGCAGCTTGGTCTGTCGCTCGACGAAACCACCACCCAGGCCGATATCGAGAACCTCTGGGCGCTGTTCGCCGACGGCCAGAGCCTGCCGGACTTCGCCGCCCTGGCCGCGTCCGTCGCCAGCCGCCTGCCGGCCGCGCTGCTGCGTGAGTCGAGCTTCCTGCAGCACCCTTCATTCAACCGCTACCACTCGGAAACCGAGTTGATGCGCTACCTGCGCCGCCTCGCCGACAAGGACCTGGCGCTGGACCGGACCATGATTCCGCTGGGCTCCTGCACCATGAAGCTCAACGCCGCCAGCGAGATGATGCCGATCACCTGGGCAGCCTTCGGTGGTTTGCACCCCTTCGTGCCGGCCGAACAAAGCCAGGGTTATCAACAACTGACCGACGAACTGGAAGCCATGCTCTGCTCGGCCACCGGCTATGACGCCGTGTCCCTGCAGCCCAACGCCGGTTCCCAAGGCGAGTACGCCGGCCTGCTGGCGATCCGCGCCTATCACCTCAGCCGTGGCGACGATCAGCGCGACATCTGCCTGATCCCCTCTTCCGCCCACGGCACCAACCCGGCCACCGCCAACATGGCCGGCATGCGCGTGGTGGTCACCGCCTGCGACGCACGCGGCAACGTCGATGTCGAAGACCTGCGCGCCAAGGCCCTTGAGCACAAGGAGCGCCTGGCCGCCTTGATGATCACCTACCCGTCCACCCACGGCGTGTTCGAGGAAGCGATCCGCGAAATCTGCGCCATCGTCCACGACAACGGCGGCCAGGTGTACATTGACGGCGCCAACATGAACGCCATGGTCGGTCTCTGCGCACCGGGCAAGTTCGGCGGCGACGTCTCGCACCTGAACCTGCACAAAACCTTCTGCATCCCCCACGGCGGCGGCGGCCCGGGCGTCGGCCCGATCGGCGTCAAGTCGCACCTGATCCCCTTCCTGCCCGGCCACGGCCACAGCGCGCACAAGCAAGGCGCGGTCAGCGCCGCGCCCTATGGCAGCGCCAGCATCCTGCCGATCTCCTGGATGTACCTGAAGATGATGGGCGGCGAAGGCCTCAAGCGCGCCTCGCAACTGGCGATTCTCAGCGCCAACTACATCGCCAGCCGCCTGGAAGAGCATTACCCGGTGCTCTACGCCGGCGGCAACGGCCTGGTCGCCCACGAATGCATCCTCGACCTGCGCCCGCTGAAAGACAGCAGCGGCATCAGCGTCGACGACGTGGCCAAGCGCCTGATCGACTACGGTTTCCACGCACCGACCATGTCCTTCCCGGTGGCCGGCACCCTGATGATCGAGCCGACCGAGAGCGAATCCAAGGAAGAGCTGGATCGCTTCTGCGACGCCATGATCAGCATCCGCGAGGAAATCCGCGCGGTGGAGCGTGGCGAGCTGGACGGTCAGGACAACCCGTTGAAGAACGCCCCGCACACCGCCCAGGAACTGCTCGGCGAGTGGCCCCACGCCTACAGCCGCGAACAGGCCGCCTACCCATTGGCGAGCCTGGTGGAAGGCAAGTACTGGCCGCCGGTGGCGCGGATCGACAACGTCTACGGCGACCGCAACCTGGTCTGCTCCTGCCCGTC
Source organism: Pseudomonas sp. KH_027 (assembly GCF_057838565.1). NCBI lineage: Bacteria > Pseudomonadati > Pseudomonadota > Gammaproteobacteria > Pseudomonadales > Pseudomonadaceae > Pseudomonas > Pseudomonas sp. KH_027. Next base: position 1,713,053 of record NZ_CM174470.1, on the reverse strand, counting down.
GATCAGCGAGTACGAAAACGCCTAACGCAAAGTTCCGATGGGTTTTGCAGCTCCGCAGGGTGGATGACGCTTTTCTCATCCACCGCTCCCACCTCCACCGCGGCCTGCGCAACGGTGGATGAACAGAGCGTCATCCACCCTATGTTGGTTTTACGTAGCCCGAACGTGCCCGTGGTCAGGTCGCCGGGTTGTACGTGCTTGCGGGTCTAAGCTGACTAGATAACCGTAGGGTGGATGAGGCCTTTTTCATCCACCGCCCACCATCTCCGTAACGGTGGATGAACAGAGCGTCATCCACCCTACCCGAGGCCTTATGTCACTCAGCGTTTTCGACCTGTTCAAGATCGGTATCGGCCCCTCCAGCTCCCATACGGTCGGGCCGATGCGCGCGGCTGCGCGCTTTGCCGAAGGCCTGCGGCGCGACGACCTGCTACAGCCCACCGCCACGGTGAAAGTGGAGCTGTATGGCTCCCTCGGCGCCACCGGCAAGGGCCACGGCAGCGACAAGGCCGTACTGCTCGGCCTCGAAGGTGAACACCCGGACACGGTGGACACGGCGGGTATCGACGCGCGCCTGGCCACCATCCGCAGCGCCGGCCAACTCAACCTGCTGGGCGAGCATGCAATCACCTTCGTCGAAAAACAGCACCTGGCGATGATCCGCAAGCCGCTGGCCTTCCATCCCAACGGCATGATCTTTCGCGCCTTCGATGCTGCCGGCCTGCAGATCCGCAGCCGCGAGTACTACTCGGTCGGTGGCGGCTTCGTCGTCGACCAGGATGCCGCCGGTGCCGACCGGATCGTCGAGGACACCACGCCGCTGACCTACCCGTTCAAGAGCGGCAAGGAACTGTTGGCCCACTGTGCCGAGCAGGGCTTTTCCTTCAGCCAGTTGATGCTGGTCAACGAAAGCGCCTGGCGCCCGGAAGCGGAAACCCGCGCCGGCCTGCTGCGCATCTGGCAGGTGATGCAGGACTGCGTCGAAGCCGGCTGTCGCAACGAAGGCATCATGCCCGGCGGGCTGAAGGTCAAACGGCGTGCCGCCGCACTGCACCGGCAACTCTGCCAGCACCCCGAGGCCGCGCTGCGCGATGCGCTGTCGGTGCTCGACTGGGTCAACCTCTATGCCCTGGCGGTCAACGAGGAAAACGCCAGCGGCGGACGGGTGGTGACCGCGCCGACCAATGGCGCCGCCGGCATCGTCCCGGCGGTGCTGCACTACTACACGCGCTTCATCCCCGGGGCGAACGACGACGGCGTGGTGCGCTTTCTGCTGACCGCCGCGGCCATCGGCATTCTCTACAAGGAAAACGCCTCGATCTCCGGCGCGGAAGTCGGCTGCCAGGGCGAAGTCGGCGTGGCCTGTTCGATGGCGGCCGGGGCGCTCTGCGAAGTGCTCGGCGGCACCCCGCAGCAGGTGGAAAACGCGGCGGAAATCGGTATGGAGCATAACCTCGGCCTGACCTGCGACCCAATCGGCGGGCTGGTCCAGGTGCCGTGCATCGAACGCAATGCCATGGGCTCGGTGAAGGCCATCAACGCCGCGCGCATGGCCCTGCGCGGCGATGGTCAGCACTACGTCTCGCTCGACAAGGTGATCCGCACCATGCGCCAGACCGGCGCCGACATGAACAACAAGTACAAGGAAACCGCCCGGGGCGGCCTGGCGGTCAACATCATCGAATGTTGATGCATTCATAGCATCCCGTAGGAGCGGGCCATGCCCGCGAAGGCCCTTCCAGCAAGCGCATCGCGGGCATGGCCCGCTCCTACAGATCACATTTTCTTTTAGCTCTGGAGCGAACCATGACCACCGAAACCCTGGCGAAAACGCCACTACACGCCTTGCACCTGGAGCTGGGCGCACGCATGGTGCCGTTCGCCGGCTATGACATGCCGGTGCAATACCCGCTCGGCGTGCTCAAGGAGCACCAGCACACCCGCGAGCAGGCCGGCCTGTTCGACGTCTCGCACATGGGGCAGATCATCCTGCGCGGCGAAGGTGCGGCCAACGCCTTGGAAAGCCTGGTGCCGGTCGACATCGTCGACCTGCCGGTGGGCATGCAGCGCTACGCCATGTTCACCAACGCCGAAGGCGGCATCCTCGACGACCTGATGGTGGCCAACGCCTACGACCACCTGTTCCTGGTGGTCAACGCCGCCTGCAAGCATGAAGACCTGGCCCATCTGCAAAAAAACCTGGCCGGCCAGTGCGAAGTCGAAGCGCACTTCGACCGCGCCCTGCTCGCCCTCCAGGGCCCGGCTGCCGTCAAGGTGCTGGCGCGCCTGGCGCCGGAAGTCGCGCAGATGACCTTCATGCAGTTCGCCCGCGTGGCCCTGCTGGGCGTCGACTGCTTCGTCAGCCGCTCCGGCTACACCGGCGAAGATGGCTTCGAGATCTCCGTTCCAGCCGAACACGCAGAAAAGCTGGCACGTAGCCTGCTGGCCGACCCGCACGTGCAACCCATCGGCCTCGGTGCGCGCGACTCGCTGCGCCTGGAAGCCGGCCTGTGCCTGTACGGCCATGACATGAACAGCAGCACCACGCCAATCGAAGCCGGCCTCGCTTGGGCCATCTCGAAAGCGCGGCGGGCGGGCGGCGCACGGGCCGGCGGTTTCCCCGGCGCCGAACGCATCCTCGCGCAGCAGCAGAACGGCGTACCGAGCAAGCGCGTCGGCCTGCTGCCGCAAGAGCGCACACCGGTACGTGAAGGCAGCGAGATCGTCGATGCCGACGGCACGCTGCTTGGCCAGGTTTGCAGCGGCGGTTTCGGCCCGACCCTGGGCGCGCCGCTGGCCATGGGCTACCTGGACAGCGCCCACGCCGCGCTGGACAGCGTGGTCTGGGCGGTCGTGCGCGGCAAGCGCGTGCCGATGAGGGTCGCCAAAACGCCGTTCGTGCCACAGCGTTATTACCGCGGGTAAGCGCCGGGCGCTGGCTCCATCACGGCTGAAGCCGCTCCCACGGTTCGAGTGTTGGCGGTGGCAGCGGTGTCAGGCCGTCAGCCGCTCGCGCAGGCGCCCCAGCATGCCGAACAAACTGCCGACCTTCTCCCTCTCCTGCTCGTCCTTCGGCGCGGCAGCCGCGCGGCTCACCAGCAGCGTCGGCTCGGCCCGCCAGATCAGCGCCTGCTCCGCCGCCGCTTTCAGGCCTTTTTCGAACAGGCCGCGACGAATCGGTTTAGGCAGGTAACGAAAGATCTGCGCCTCGTTGATCAACTTCAACAACGCCTGGGTATCGCAGAACGGCGTGACCACCAGGGTCAGTAAGCGCGGATGGGCCTGGGCCAGGCTTTTCATCAGCGGCGCGGTGTCTTCGCCGCCCAGCTTGAGGTCGCTGATCAACAGGTGCACCGGTTCCTGGTTCAGCACTGCCAGGGCTTCGGCCAGCGTGCGGGCGCGCAGCAAACGGTGGCCGGCGGCGCTGCAGAAGTCGCCGACGCTGGCCAGCGTGTCGGCATCCTCGTCCAGCAGCAGCACATTTAGCGGCGCAGACAACTCACTGGTCGCCGCGGTCACCGGCGCCTGGGCCTGGCGTGCGGCGATTTCGGCGGCCTGGCGCAGGGTGAAGGCCATTTCCTGCTGATCCCAGGGCTTGGTCAGGTAACGAAAAATACCGCCGCTGTTCAACGCTTCCACCGCCGCATCCAGGTCCGAGTAGCCGGTGAGCAGAATGCGCAGGGTTTCCGGTGCGATCTCCCGGGCCTCGGCCAACAACTGTGCGCCCGTCATCTGCGGCATACGCTGATCGCTGACGATGATGTGCACCGGCTCGCTTTTCAGCCGTTCCAGGGCGCGGCGCGGGTCGCTTTCGGTCAATACCTCGTATTGGCGCCGGAACTGCAGCGCCAGGCTGCGCAGGATGCGCTCTTCGTCGTCGATAAAGAGGATACGAATCGGCAGGCTCATCTCTCAGGCACTCCATTTCAGTTCGGCGCTTTGGGCGCGCGGCAGACGTAGCAAAAAGCGCGTGCCACGGCCGGGTTCCGAGGCAACGCGGATCACGCCACCGTGGTCTTGGATGATCTTGAAGCTGATCGACAGGCCCAGACCGGTGCCCTGCCCGACCGGTTTGGTGGTGAAAAACGGATCGAAAATCCGCGCCAGCACCTCCGGTGGCATGCCACGGCCGCTGTCTTGTACCGAGACGAACACCGCCGCCTCGTCGGCCCAGGTTTTCAGCAGAATTTGACCGAAACCCTCAATCGCCTGGGCGGCATTGGTCAGCAGATTGAGCAGCACCTGGTTGATCTGCGAAGGCGCGCAAGCGATGCGCGGCAACTCGCCGAGCTGCGAGATCACTTCAGCCTTGTCCTTGATGTTGTTGCGGGCGATCACCAATGCGCTGCGAATGCAGTCGTTGAGGTCGACCTCATCGCTCATGGCACGATCGAGGCGGGCAAAATCCTTGAGGCCAACGACCAGTTCGGCGATCTGCCCAAGGCCATAAAGGGTGTCACCGAACAGCTGATTCAGGTCATCCACCAACAGCTCGGGTGCCGCCTGCTCGCGAACGCTGGCGGCCTGTGCCAGCGCCTGGGCCAGGCGCGCCTCGGTGCAGGCCGGGTCGGCCAGGCAATCGGCCAGGGCGGCCTGGGTCTCGGCCAGCAGAAACAACGGCGCACTCAGCTCGCGCAGCAATTCGACGTTGTTCTTCACATAGCCCAGCGGGGTGTTCAGTTCGTGGGCGACGCCGGCGACCATCTGCCCGAGGGAAGCCATCTTTTCCGACTGCACCAGTTGGGTCTGCGACTCCTTGAGATCGACCAGGGCCTTGCGCAGCACTGTGTTGCGCTGAGCGATGCGCGCTTCCATGGCCTTGAGCAGGTCGAGTACCGTGCCGATTCCCTGATAGCGGCCAGCGGCGTCGACCAGAATGAAGTCTTCGGTGATCGGGTATTGCAGCTGGCCGGTGATCTGCTTGGCCGCTTCGTCCAGGCTGGTATCCAGGCTGACCACCAGCGGCGTCGGGTTCATCACCTCCTGAATCGGATGACGACCGCGCAAGTCGCGCCCGAAGCGCTGCATGAAGATGTCCTGCAACTTCGAGCGGCTGACCAGCCCCACCGGGCGCTCATCGGCGTCGACCACCGGCAGGGACAGAAAGGCCTTGTGTTCGGGGGTCAGCAAACGGTCGGCCACGTCGCTGATGCTCATGCTCGGCAACAGCGGCGCGACGGGTTTGAGCAGGCGACTCAGGGCACTTTCGGCGATCATGGACGGACACTTCCCGAAGTAAGAAGCTCGCCATTCAAACAGCGTCAAGTTGCCAGCATGTGACAGCTGTCACGTCCAGTTAACAGCTTGTCGCTGCATTCATCTGTTGGTCACAGCGCTGCGGGCCACCGTGGCGCGGCGTTTGGCGGCTCGGGAAGAGGCTTTTATCTGACAGCGCCAGGGCCTGAGCGTATGGTAAAAACAGGTCAAGATGTCTGGCACGCTCACAGCGTGGGCTGATCGAAACCCTGTAGTGCCGCGACGCCGTGGCGTTGATCACGCCCCGTTATCAACCACGCATCGCATCTCAAGGAGAACCCTATGCCCTGGTACGCCTGGCTGATCATGCTGGTCGCCATCGGCTCGATCGTCGGTGGTTTGCTGATGCTGCGCGACACCGCGAAAAAGCTGCCGCTAACCGACGAGCAACTGAAACGCATCCATGAACGCAACGCCGAGATGGATGCCCAAGACGCGCAGGACCGTTAGTTCAGCACTGGCCGTGCCCACGCGCCCTCCTCCGAACCGCGCGAGGCGTGGCTATTGCGCTGCGCTTGGGCTGTTCGCTCTCAAGCCACCCTCGACCGCAGGCATGACAGCGATCTGATAGCGGCCGAAGACCTCCATGAGTTGTCCTCGGCTGCGCAGCCCCTGCATTAACGCGCTGAACGCCTCAGCACTGATGGGCGCCTGTGGGCGCAGCAGGGCGTAATGCCGATAGGTCTGGTCGGCGCGCAGCGAGACCAGGAACTGGCCGGCGCTTTCGCGGTGGCGCGCCAGGAAATCGCCCAGGTACGAGCGCGTCACCAGTGCAATCTCGGCGCGCCCACGCAACACCATCGACAGGTTGCTGTCGTGGGAGTAGGTCAACTTGGCGTTGAAATTATCAGCCAGGTACTGGGGGTCGGAATTGAAGTCGGCAAAGCCATAGTGATAGCCGCTATAGAGCGCCAAACGCTTGCCGTGCAACTCGTTGAAGTAACTTTGGTCACGCCCCTGAACGGCCCGGGCCACGAACACCTCGGCATCCTCCAGGCCCATGTCGACGGCGTCGTGGGCAATCGTCTGCCAGCCCCATTGCGGGTTTTCGAAGATCGCCATGTCGATCCGGCCTTGCTCGAAATCGCGGTAACGCCGGGGCAGCGAAGTCGGTATCGCGATAAATCGATACTCGTTTTGCGCCTGATTGAGCGCAACGAGCAACTCGTGCAGCAAGCCCCTCTCGCTCTTGCCCTGCTCTTGCTTGAAGACATAAGGCGGGAAATGCACGGACCCGACGCGCACCAACTGCTCAGCCAGCACGGGCAAGCAAAAGGCCGTACAGCACAACAACCCAAGAGTGTCCAATGCACGGCGCAGATTTAACACCACAACCCCCAACATCCTTATTAAAAGCGCTGATCGCGCAAACCTGATGTTACAGCACGTTTTATTCGACCTTGATGACCAATGACAACGCTTCCTCAGCCAACTGGTCCAGCGTCATCGGCCCCTCCGGACGGAACCAGGTGGTGGTCCAGGACAAGGCCCCGGTGAGAAAGCGCCGCTGGATGAACGGGTCGCCGCTGAAGTAGCCGGCGTGCTTGGCCTCGCCAAGTACCTTGAGCCAGATCTGCTCGTAGGTACCGCGCAGATCGAGGATATAGGCCTGCCCCTCTTCGGACAATGAACGCCACTCGTAGACCAAAACCCCCATCGCCTCGCCCGTGCCGCCCATGATCGACTGCAGCTCGCAACGAATCAACGCCAGCACCCGCTCGCGCACAGTGCCCGCAGTTACCAGGGCGGCATTCATCAGCGCCGTGTTGTAGCGGATGGTTTCCTCCATGACCGAACGGAGGATTTCATCCTTGCTCTTGAAATGGTGAAAGATGCTGCCGGACTGAATGCCCACCGCACCGGCCAGATCGCGCACCGTGGTGCGCTCGTAGCCTTTGCTGCGGAACAGGTGCGCGGCCGTCTGCAGCAGTTTGCCGCGCGCGCTGTCCGGGTCCGTGATCTGGCCGCTGGCGACCAAATCGCGCATCACCGCCTGGGCTTGTTGATCATCCACGCTTGTTGCTCCCCGCCTGTCTTCTCGTTTGCCCAGCCCGCGATCCCTATAAAGGATCAACAGGAGCCAGCAAGTGCTTGTCGTCGTTAGTGAAATTTATGCTTGAAGAGGCAACCAAGCAAGCGCTTGGCCATTCTTTAGGGTAGAAAGCTCACTCATGGGGCTTTTCAACCAAGCGCTTGCTTGGTAGTGTTTGTCACACCACTTCCCGTGTCGCGGATAATTACAATGACCAAGACCGTACGCATCGGTTGCGCCTCTGCCTTCTGGGGCGACACCTCCACCGCCGCTGCTCAATTGGTTCGTGGCAGTGACCTCGATTACCTGGTGTTCGACTACCTGGCCGAGATCACCATGTCGCTGATGGCCGGCGCACGGATGAAGAACCCCGAACAAGGCTATGCCGGCGACTTCATCGAAGTGCTGGCACCACTGCTGCAGGAAATCGCCGCCAAGAACATCCGCGTGATCAGCAACGCCGGCGGCGTCAACCCGCAGGCCTGCGCCAAGGCCATGGCCGCCGCCTGCGAAAAAGCCGGCGTGCAGCTGAAAATCGCTGTTTTGCATGGCGACAACCTGCAACCCACGCTCAATGAACTGAACAAAACCGGCGTCCGCGAGATGTTCACCGGCGCCGCACTGCCGCCCATGTGCGTATCGGTCAATGCTTACCTCGGTGCGCCGGGCATAGTCGAAGCCCTCGCCCAGGGCGCCGACATCGTCATCACCGGGCGCGTGGTCGACAGTGCGGTGGTCAGCGCCGCCCTCGTGCATGAGTTCGGCTGGCGCTGGAGCGATTACGACAAACTGGCCCAGGCCGCCCTGGCCGGACACATCATCGAATGCGGCGCGCAGTGCACCGGCGGCAATTTCACCGACTGGGAGTCGGTGCCGGACTACGAACATATCGGCTTCCCGGTGATCGAGGTACAGGCCGATGGCCGTTTCGTCGTGAGCAAACCGCAAGGTTCCGGCGGTCTGATCACACCGTTCACCGTGGGCGAGCAGATGCTCTATGAAATCGGCGACCCCCGCGCCTATCTGTTGCCGGACGTGGTCTGCGACTTCACCCAGGTCGAACTGGCCCAGGTCGGTGACAACCGGGTCGAACTCAAGGGTGCCCGCGGCCTGCCGCCCACCCAGCAGTACAAGGTCAGCGCCACCCACCCGGATGGTTTCCGCTGCACCGCCAGTTGCCTGATCGCCGGGATCGACGCGGTGAAAAAGGCCGAACGGGTAAGCCGGGCGATCATTGCCAAGACCGAGGAAATTTTCGCCGAACGCGGCTGGGGCCCGTACCGCGAAGTGAATATCGAACTGCTCGGCAGCGAAGCGACCTACGGCCCCCACGGCCAACGCCAGGACACCCGTGAAGTGGTGATCAAGCTGGCCGTGCGCCACAGCAAGAAGGAAGCCCTGGTGCTGTTCTCCCGCGAGATCGCCCAGGCCGCCACCGGCATGGCGCCCGGGCTGACCGGCATAGTCGGCGGTCGACCGACCGTGTACCCGGTGATCCGCCTGTTCTCCTTCCTGGTCGACAAAGCCGCCTGCCGGTTAGAGGTCGAGCTGGCGGGCGAACGCCACGTCGTGACCCTGCCGCAACTGGCCAGCTACGACCCAGCCGCCCTGCAGGACGCCTGCGAACCCGCGCAGCCAATAGACCTCGCCGATGCCAGCGTGCCGCTGATCAAACTGGCGGTGGCGCGCTCCGGCGACAAGGGCAACCACAGCAATATCGGGGTCATGGCGCGCAAGCCCGAGTACCTGCCCTGGATCGCCACGGCACTCAGCGTCGAAGCGCTCGCCGACTGGATGAATCATGTGCTCGACCCACAGACCGGGCGCATCAGCCGCTGGTACCTGCCGGGTTGCGAGGGTCTGAACTTCCTGCTGGAAAACGCCCTGGGCGGCGGCGGTGTCGCCAGCCTGCGCATCGACCCGCAGGGCAAAGCCTTCGCCCAGCAACTGCTGGAATTCCCGGTGCCGGTGCCCAAAGCCATCGCCGATCAGCTGTGAACGTAGGGTGGGTTAGCCGCAGGCGTAACCCACCAACCGGCTCACCGAGCCGGCCACTCAGGTGTCAGGCGGTACCTGACGGTACCGATGGTGGGTTACGGCCAGAGGCCTAACCCACCCTACGAGAGACGAATAGGGAAACGATCGACATGACGTACGACTCAGTCTTCAAACCCGGCCTGTTCAGCGGCCAAACCATCCTGGTCACCGGCGGCGGTAGCGGTATTGGCCGTTGCACCGCCCATGAACTGGCGGCTCTCGGCGCCCATGTGGTGCTGGTCGGGCGCAAGCTGGACAAGCTGGAAAAAACTGCCGCTGAAATCGTCGAGGACGGCGGTAGCGTCAGTTGGCAGGTCTGCGATATTCGCGAGGAAGAGTCGGTCAAAAGCATGGTCGCCGCAGTGATTGCTGAGCGCGGGCCGATCCAGCACCTGGTCAACAACGCCGGTGGCCAATACCCCGCCCCGCTCGCCTCGATCAACCAGAAAGGTTTCGAGACCGTGGTGCGCACCAATCTGGTCGGTGGTTTCCTGGTCGCCCGCGAAGTGTTCAATCAGTCCATGAGCAAGCACGGCGGCAGCATCGTCAACATGCTCGCCGACATGTGGGGCGGCATGCCTGGCATGGGCCACTCCGGCGCCGCCCGTGCGGGCATGGAGAACTTCACCAAAACTGCCGCGTTCGAGTGGGGCTATGCCGGGGTGCGAGTGAATGCCGTGGCGCCGGGCTGGATCGCCTCCAGCGGCATGGACACCTACGAAGGCGCGTTCAAGGCCGTGATCCCCACGCTCCGTGAGCATGTGCCGTTGAAACGTATCGGCACCGAGTCGGAAGTCTCGGCGGCCATCGTCTTCCTGCTATCGCCGGGCGCTGCCTTTATCAGCGGCAACACCATTCGCATCGACGGTGCCGCTACCCAGGGCAGCCGCGCCTGGCCGCTACACAAAGCGCAGAACAGCAAGTCCTACAACGGCTTCCACCGGGCTTTCCTGCCTGATGTTTTGAAGGACCAGGAGTAACGCGATGTCAGTTATTCAGTCTGAACTAGACGCCCACAGCGAAGGCTACGCGCAGAACCGCGAGGCCATGCTGGCGACCATCGCCAGCTTTCGCGAGATCGAACAGAAGGTGCTGGACAAGGCTGCCGAAGCCAAGCCGAAGTTCGACAAGCGCGGCCAGTTACTACCCCGCGAACGCTTGAGTTTGCTGCTCGACCCCGGCGCGCCGTTCCTCGAACTGGCCTCGCTGGCCGGCTATAAATTGCATGACGATAAAGATGGCACCCAGGCCGGCGGCGGCATCATTTCCGGTATCGGCTATATCGCCGGCGTGCGCTGCCTGATCAATGCCAGCAACAGTGCGATCAAGGGCGGCACCATCTCGCCCAGCGGCCTGAAGAAGACCCTGCGCCTGCAACAGATCGCCTTCGAGAACAAACTGCCGGTGGTGACCCTGGCGGAGAGCGGCGGTGCCAACCTCAATTACGCGGCAGAGATTTTCGTCGAGGGTGCCCGCGGCTTCGCCAACCAGGCGCGCATGTCGGCCATGGGCCTGCCGCAGATCACCGTGGTGCATGGCTCCAGCACCGCCGGCGGGGCTTATCAGCCTGGCTTGTCGGACTACACGGTGGTGGTACGCGGCAAGGCCAAGATGTTCCTCGCCGGCCCGCCGCTGCTGAAAGCCGCCACCGGCGAAGTGGCCACCGATGAAGAACTCGGCGGTGCCGAGATGCACGCCCAGATCGCCGGCACCGCCGAGTACCTGGCCGAAAACGATGCCGATGGCGTGCGCATCGCACGGGAGATCATCGGCATGCTGCCGTGGAACGCGCAACTGCCGCAGCGCCCGGCAAAGACTTGCAACGAGCCGCTCTACCCGATCGAGGAACTGCTCGGCGTCGTCCCGGCGGACCCGAAAAAACCCTACGACGTGCGCGAGATCATCGCCCGCATCGCCGACGGCTCGCAGTTTCTCGACTTCAAGCCGGAGTTCGATAACCAGACCATCTGCGGCCACCTGCAGATCGAAGGCCAGCCCTGCGGTTTTATCGGCAACAACGGGCCGATCACGCCCAAAGGTGCGGTCAAGGCCGCGCAGTTCATCCAGCTCTGCGACCAAAGCAATACGCCGATCCTGTTCTTTCACAACACCACCGGCTTCATGGTCGGCACCGAGTCCGAACAGCAGGGCGTGATCAAGCACGGCTCCAAGCTGATCCAGGCGGTGGCCAACGCCCGCGTGCCGAAGCTGACCATCGTGGTCGGCGGCTCCTACGGCGCCGGCAACTACGCCATGTGCGGCCGTGGCCTGGACCCGCGTTTCATCTTCGCCTGGCCCAACAGCAAGACCGCGGTGATGGGCGGCGCCCAGGCCGGCAAGGTGCTGCGCATCGTCACCGAGGACAAGCACCGCAAGGAAGGCAAGGAAGCCGACCCGAAAATGCTCGACATGCTGGAAACCGTCACCGCACAGAAGCTCGACAGCCAGTCCACCGCGCTGTACGGCACCGCCAGCCTGTGGGACGACGGCCTGATCGACCCGCGCGATACGCGTAAATTGCTCGGTTACTTGCTCGATATTTGCGCGGAGGCCGATGCCCGCCCGCTTAAAGCCAATACCTTCGGGGTTGCCCGCTTTTAATCCCCTCTCCCACTTGTGGGAAAGGGAGATCAGCACAATAGGAGAACAAGAAGATGATCTTTACCCAGGAACACGAAGAACTACGCCGCACCGTGCGCAATTTCGTCGACAAGGAAATCAACCCGTATGTCGACGAATGGGAAAAGGCCGGGCGCTTCCCGATCCACGAAATCTTCAAGAAAGCCGGCGACCTCGGTCTGCTGGGCATCTCCAAGCCGGAAAAATTCGGCGGCATGGGGCTCGATTACAGCTACTCGATTGTCGCCGCCGAAGAGTTCGGCACCATCCACTGCGGTGGCATTCCGATGGCCATCGGCGTGCAGACCGACATGTGCACCCCGGCCCTGGCGCGCTTCGGCTCCGATGAGTTGCGCGAAGAGTTCCTGCGCCCTGCGATTACCGGTGAAATGGTCGGCTGTATCGGCGTCTCCGAAGTCGGCGCCGGTTCCGACGTCGCCGGACTGAAGACCACTGCCCGTAAAGACGGCGACGACTACGTGATCAACGGCGCCAAGATGTGGATCACCAACTCGCCGTCGGCCGACTTCATGTGCCTGCTGGCCAATACCTCGGACGACAAACCGCACGTCAACAAGTCGCTGATCGTAGTGCCGATGAACACCCCGGGCATCAGCCTCAGCCCGCACCTGGACAAGCTCGGCATGCGCAGTTCGGAGACCGCCCAGGTGTTCTTCGACAACGTCCGTGTGCCGCAGCGCAACCGCATCGGCCACGAAGGCGCCGGCTTCATGATGCAAATGCTGCAATTCCAGGAAGAACGCCTATTCGGCGCGGCCAACATGATCAAGGGCCTGGAATACTGCGTCGACAGCACCATCGAGTACTGCAAGCAACGCCAGACCTTCGGCAATGCGCTGATCGACAACCAGGTCATCCACTTCCGTCTGGCGGAGCTGTCGACCGAAATCGAATGCCTGCGCGCGCTGGTCTACCAGGCCACCGAGATGTATGTGCGTGGTCAGGATGTCACCAAGCTCGCCTCGATGGCCAAGCTCAAGGCCGGGCGCCTGGGCCGTGAAGTCAGCGACAGCTGCCTGCAGTACTGGGGCGGCATGGGCTTCATGTGGGACAACCCGGTGTCGCGTGCCTACCGTGACGTGCGCCTGGTCTCCATCGGCGGCGGTGCCGACGAAATCATGCTCGGCATCATCTGCAAACTGATGGGCATCTTGCCTGGCAAGAAGAAAGGCTGAGCCGCCGATGGCTCCCGTGCTGCGCGTGGGAACCCATAACGGGACGCTCCGCGTCCCAACGGCGCGGAGCGTCGCCAGGAGCATTCCCACGCAGAGCGTGGGAACGATCACCACAAGAGAGGCAAAAATGCCGCTGCCTAACTGCGAAACCCTGCTGCTCAATCTCGACGGTGGCGTCCTGCACGTCACCCTCAATCGTCCCGAGAGCCGCAACGCCATGAGCCTGGGGATGGTCGAGGAACTGCGCGCGGTGCTCAGGGCCGTGCGCGATGAGCGCGACGTGCGCGCCTTGGTGCTCTGCGGCGCGGGCGGGCACTTCTGTGCCGGTGGCGATATCAAGGACATGGCCGGCGCCCGGGCAGCAGGGCCCGAGGCTTACCGCGAGCTGAACCGCGCCTTCGGCAGCCTGCTGGAGGAAGCCCAGAGCGCGCCGCAGGTGTTGATCACGCTGCTGGAAGGCGCGGTGCTCGGCGGCGGCTTTGGCCTGGCCTGCGTGTCCGATGTCGCCATCGCCCATGTCGATGCCAAGTTCGGCCTGCCGGAAACCAGCCTGGGGATTATCCCGGCGCAGATCGCCCCGTTCGTGGTCAAGCGCATCGGTCTGACCCAGACTCGCCGCCTGGCCCTGACCGCCGCCCGCTTCGATGGTCGTGAAGCCGAACGCCTGGGCCTGGTGCATTTCAGCGAAAGCACCGCTGAAGCCGTGGCGGCGCGCCTGCAACAGGTGCTGGAGCAGGTACGCAGCTGCGCACCCCAGGCCAACGCGGCGACCAAAGCCCTGCTGCTGGCCAGCGAAAACCAAGCCCTGGGTCCGCTGCTGGACAGTGCCGCCAAACAGTTCGCCGCCGCCGTCACCGGCGCCGAGGGCGTCGAGGGCACCCTGGCATTCGTACAGAAACGCCCACCTAGGTGGGCGCATTAACCCTGTGGAAGGGGGCTTTAGCCGCGAAAGCGCAATGATGCCCATCGCGGCTAAAGCCCCTCCCACGAATCACCCGCTCGCCACGATTACGAACAGCAGGAACACACAGATGCCGGCCTTCAACAAGATCCTGATCGCCAACCGCGGCGAAATCGCCTGCCGGGTGATGCGCACCGCACAGGCTTTGGGCTATCGCACCGTCGCCGTGTACAGCACGGCGGATGCCGATGCGCGCCACGTGCAATGCGCCGATGAAGCCGTGTGCATCGGCCCGGCGCAGGTCAACCAGTCGTACCTGAAGATCGACGCCATCATCGCCGCGGCCCGCAAGACCGGCGCCGACGCGATCCACCCCGGCTATGGCTTTCTCTCGGAAAACGCCGAATTCGCCCAGGCCTGCGAAGAGGCGGGCATCGTGTTCATCGGCCCGACCATCCAAGCCATCCACCTGATGGGCAGCAAGCGCCTGTCGAAGATCGCCATGCTCGAAGCCCAGGTGCCGTGCATCCCCGGCTACGAAGGCGCGGCGCAGGACGAAGCAGTCCTGGCCGCGGAGGCCGAGCGCATCGGTTACCCATTGATGATCAAGGCCAGTGCTGGCGGCGGTGGCCGTGGCATGCGCCTGGTGCATGAAGCCGGCGAACTGCTCGCACAGATCCGCACCGCCCGCTCGGAAGCACAAAACGCCTTCGGCTCCGGCGAGCTGATCCTGGAGCGCGCGGTGATCCAGCCGCGCCATGTGGAAATCCAGGTGTTCGGCGACCAGCACGGCAACATCGTTTACCTCGGCGAGCGCGATTGCTCGGTGCAGCGTCGCCACCAGAAGGTCGTCGAGGAGGCGCCCTGCCCGGTAATGACCGCCGAGCTGCGCCGGGCCATGGGCGAGGCGGCGGTGAAGGCCGCGGCCTCGGTGAATTATGTCGGTGCCGGCACGGTGGAATTCCTGCTCGACCAGAGTGGTGAGTTCTTCTTTCTGGAAATGAACACCCGCTTGCAGGTCGAACACCCGGTGACTGAACTGATCACCGGCCAGGACCTGGTGGCCTGGCAGATCCGTGTGGCTGAAGGCCAGCCGTTGCCGCTTGAACAGGAGCAGATCACCCTCAGCGGCCACGCCATGGAAGTGCGCCTGTATGCCGAGGACTCGGCCAACAACTTCCTGCCGCAGACCGGCGCAGTGCTGCGCTGGGAACCGGCGCTGCTGGACGGCATCCGCATCGATCATGGCCTGGTCGAAGGCCAGCAGATCACTCCGTTCTACGATCCGATGCTGGCCAAGATCATCGCCTACGGCGCCACCCGTGACGAGGCGCGGCGCAAGCTGATCCGTGCGGTGGAAGACTGCGTGCTGCTGGGCGTGAACGGCAATCAGCGCTTCCTCGCCAACCTGCTCAAGCACCCCGAGTTCGCCGCCGGCAACGCCACCACGGCCTTTATCGGCGAGCATTTCCAGGCCGACCCGAGCCTCAGCCCACAGGCGCCCACGGTGGCCGAACTGGCCAGCGCCGCCAGCCTGCTCTACCAGGCTTCGGCACAGGCCCGCGCACATCAACCAGGCCTGTCCGGCTGGCGTAACGCCGGCAACGCGCCCTGGCGCTTCGTGTTCAGGCACGGCGAGCAGAAGCTGACGGTGGAACTGGCGGTAATCGAGCCAGGCCCTCGGCCACGCTTGCTGGCACAGGTCGGCGCAAGCCAACTCGAGGTGCACCTGCTCGGGGCTGACGGCCGCTGGGCCACCCTGGAGCTGGACGGCGTGCGCCAGCGGATTGCCTATCATCAAACCGGCGAACAACTCTGGCTGTACGGCGCCAACGGCAACCTGCAACTGACCGATGTGACCCACGAACCGGCAGGCGGGCAGAACGCCGCCAGCTCCGGCACGGTCAAGGCACCGATGGATGGCGCCATCGTCGAGGTGCTGGTGGCCGAAGGCGACCAGGTCAGCAAAGGCCAACTGCTGGTGGTGCTGGAAGCGATGAAGATGGAGCACCCGCTCAAGGCCGGGGTCGCTGGTATCGTCCGCCGCGTCCAGGCCAGCAAGGGTGACCAGGTCAAGAACCGCCAGGTGCTGGTCGAGGTGGAAACCCAGGCCTAGGGTGGCGTCTTATCAGCCCAATAGAGCGGTGGAAAACGCTCCGCGGTTTTCCACCCTACACACTCAACCGTGGGAGGGGCTTTAGCCGCGAGCGGTAACAGCATCGCGGCTAAAGCCCCCCACAAGAGCCGTCATGCAACTCGACTCGCCCATAACTACAAGATACGGAGCACACCCATGTCACTGTCCGGCAAAACCCTGTTTATCACCGGCGCCAGCCGCGGTATCGGTCGTGAAATCGCCCTGCGGGCGGCCAAGGACGGCGCCAATATCGTCATCGCCGCGAAAAGCGCCGAGGCCCACCCCAAGCTCGCGGGCACCATTCACAGCGTCGCGGCGGAAGTCGAAGCGGCTGGCGGCAAGGCCCTGGCCCTGCAACTCGATGTGCGTGACGAGAACGCCGTCAAAGTCGCCACGGCCAAGGCCGCCGAACACTTCGGCGGGATCGACGCCCTGGTCAACAACGCCGGCGCGATCAAGCTGGTCGGGGTCGAGCACCTGGAGCCCAAACGCTTCGACCTGATGTTCCAGATCAACACCCGCGCGGTGATGGTCTGCAGCCAGGCGGCGCTGCCGTACCTGAAGACCAGCGCGGGCGGCCACATCCTCAACCTCTCTCCGCCGTTGAATATGGACAGCAAGTGGTTCGCCCAGCACGGCGCCTACACCGTGACCAAATACGGCATGAGCATGCTGACCCTGGGCATGAGCGAGGAATTCAAGAAGTACGGCATCAGCGTCAACTCGCTGTGGCCCAAGACCATGATCGCCACCGCCGCCATCGAGTTCGAACTGGGCAGCCGCGAGGCCTTCAAACGTGCGCGCCTGCCGGCGATCATGGCCGATGCGGCCTACGCGATTCTTTCCAGCAACGCTCGCAGCATCACCGGCCGCCTGCTGATCGACGAAGAAATCCTGCGTGAACAGGGCTTGAGCGAATTCGAGCAGTACCGCTTCGATCCGGCCGGTGGCTCGCTGATTCCGGATCTGTTCGTCGACTGACAGCAGCGGCTGCCTGACGATTTCCGTAGGAGCGGGCCATGCCCGCGAAGCTTTTGCTTTAGCGGCCTTCGCGGGCATGGCCCGCTCCTACACAAAGCAGCCGGATATCCAGTTGCCGATCTGCCTGAAACCGCTCGCGCCAGGGTCATAGCAGGGCCGGGCGCAAGGTTCTACAGTTACCTTTCGCCCCCGCATAACAACAGCGCGAGAGTCATGACCCACGCCGACCTGATCACCCCTGCCCGCTTTATCGCCCACCTGCCCGCCACCCTCTGCCGCGTGCCGCGCATGCTGCGCGGCCTGTACTACGCCGGCATCCGCAATCGCGACAAGGCCCTGTCGCTGGCCTGGGCGCTGGAGCGCGCAGCCAACCTCTACCCGGACCGGCCGGCGGTGCTGGACGAGCAGCGGCAACTGTCCTACGCCAGCTTCAACGCCTGGGCCAATCGCCTGGCCCGCGCCTTCAAGGCCGAAGGGGTCAGCCACGGCAGCGTCGTCGCAGTGATGCTGGAAAACCGCATCGAGGTGCTGGCGGTACTCGCGGCGCTGGCCAAGCTCGGCGCGGTCGGCGCCCTGGTCAACACCAGCCAGCGCGGCCAGGTGCTGATCCACAGCCTTAATCTGGTCAAGCCCAGCCATTTCGTGATCGGCGAAGAACTGCACGCGCCGTTCGAAGAGGTCCGTGGCGAGGTGCTCAACAGCGGCGAGCACTGCTACTGGATCGCTGACGGCGACAGCTTCAGCAAGCCCGGCCAGGCGCCGGCAGGCTGGCAAAACCTGATCGGTCTGGCGCAAAACCTCGCCCGCGAAAACCTCGCGGAAAGCGCCCAGGTGTGCCTGAAAGATGCCTGTTTCCTGATCTACACATCCGGCACCACCGGCCTGCCAAAAGCCTCGATCATGAGCCACGGCAAGTGGATCAAGGCCTACGGCGGCTTCGGCCATTCCGGCCTCGGCCTGAACGACAGCGACGTGCTCTACCTGACGCTGCCCTGCTACCACAACAATGCCGTGACCGTGTGCTGGAGCGCGGTGCTGGCCGGCGGTGCGGCCATCGCCCTGCGCCGGCGCTTCTCCGCCAGCGCCTTCTGGAAAGACGTCAAGCACTACCAAGCCACCTGTTTCGGCTATATCGGCGAGCTGTGCCGGTACCTGCTCAATCAACCGCCCTGCCCGGAAGAACGGCACAACAGCCTGACCTGCATGATCGGCAACGGTTTGCGCCCCTCGATCTGGGGCGAGTTCAAGCAGCGCTTCGGGATCGAGCGGATCACCGAGTTCTACGCCTCCAGCGAAGGCAATATCGGCTTCACCAACGTGTTCAACTTCGACAATACCGTCGGCTACTCCCCGGCACCCTACGCCATCGTGCGCTACGACCTGGAGAACGACCGACCGCTGCGCAACAAAAAGAATTTCATGGAGAGGGCCGAAAAAGGCGAGCCCGGCCTGCTGATCAGCGAGATCAGCCCGAAATGGCCGTTCGACGGCTACACCGACCCGGCGAAAAGCGAGGCGGTGATCCTGCGTAACGTGTTCAAGCAGGGCGACGCCTGGTTCAACAGTGGCGACCTGATGCGCGACATCGGCTTCAAGCACACCCAGTTCGTCGACCGCCTCGGCGACACCTTCCGCTGGAAAGGCGAGAACGTCTCCACCACCGAAGTGGAGAACGCCCTCGGCGCTTTCCCCGGCATCGAGGATGCGGTGGTTTATGGCGTAGAAATTCCCGGCACCAATGGCCGCTGCGGGATGGCCGCCCTGCGCCTGGCGCAAGGCACAGAACTGGCGACTGCCGAGCTGGCCGCGCACCTGGATCGCTCCCTGCCGCCCTACGCCGCGCCGCTGTTCTTGCGTTTGCTGAAAGAAGTCGAGACCACCGGCACCTTCAAGTACAAAAAAACCGACTTGAAGAAAAACGCCTACAATCCAGAGCAGATCAGCGAGCCACTATTGGTTCGCCTGCCCGGCCAAAGCTGCTTCCAGCACTTGGGTAGCGAGCTTTACCAAGCCATCCAGGCCGGCGATCACCGCTTCTGAAACGCACCCTTTCCCCTTAGCGCCGGCCTTCAGGTCGGCGTTTTTTTATCGCCGGGTTTATTGCTTGAACTCGAACTGCAACTCGGCCCCTTCCACCGACCGCCAGTAATCGTCTTCACGGTCATTGGTCAACAGCCGGCCATTCAACTGGAACGGACTCTGCCCGGACGGTTTCTCGACGAACAAGGGCGGCAACAAAGACTTGCTGATCGCCTCATCCACAGACTCATCCAGCTGCATTTCCTTCACCACCTCTTCGGGCAGACGCAGGTCCAATGTGGCTTTGGGCAGCGGCTCTTTGGCGGCCTGGCTGACAGTGGCCGCCGGCCGGGGTTTGGGCGCGACAACCGCTGCTACAGGTGTCGGTGCCTGCTTGAGCAGCGGTTTGGCGGGCTTCTCGACCTTGGCCGGTGGCGGCTCGGGAACGACTTCAGGCGCCTCGCTCGGCGCGCTGACAGCCGGCACCGCAGGTACCGGTGGCGATTTGGGCGGGGTCGGCTCGACAGGGTCGCAGGCGCTGAGCAGCACCAGCGCCGCGGCAAGCCCCAGGCAGCGGATAGCAATCATGGGGAACACAAGCAGCTAACGGAATCCATTAATGCTCTCGCGGAGTCGCTTGCCTGGCAAGCCCGGGATTGAATCGCCTTGTTGCCAAACACCGCCCACCGCGCAATAACCCCGGAGTATTAGCGTGAATCAGCGGAACCCCGCGCCTCGCTGGTTTGCATGCGTTTGAGCTCGGCCTGCAGATCGAGCCCCGGATAACGCCGCTGCAACGCGGCGAGTTGCTCACTGGCAAGCTGCTGCTGGCCGCCATCGCCTAATCGCACGATCTGCTGCAAGGCGCTGTGCAATTCCTCGCTCAGTGCTTGCACAGGCTGACCAGCGGCGGACTTGGCCTTTGATGTCTGCAGCTTGGCGGCGCTGTCCGCCTGGCGGCCACTGAGGCTGGACATGGCGGCTTCGGCCTTCACCTGTTCATCCGCCACCGCCGTGTGCGCCTCGGCCAGCGGGGCAGCCGGCGCAGGTGCGACATTGACCGACAACTCGGCGCTGCGCTTCTTCTCCGCCACCGCTGGCGGCGGCGCATACGATTGCACCGCCTCCATGGCCGGCACCGGAGCCTGCATCGGCACAGGCGCCATCTCGTAACGCTCCGGGCTGCGCTCAACCGTATGCAGGGTCAAGCCCAGCCCCAGGCCGAGGGTCGCCAGGCTGGCGAACGCCACGGACCAGCGCGTCCGTTGGCTACCGCCAAACAACCAGCCCTGCAGACGCGCCATGGCGCCAGGCGTGGGTGCCAGGCGTGGGTCGCCGGCTGGCAATGCCGCGCTGGCCGCAGCCAGGATCCGTGCATCCAGGGCGGCGGAAGGTTCGCTCGGGGCATGTGCGCGGTAGTGCTGCAGCAGCGCCTGCTCATGCGGATCGAGCGGCAATGTGTCGGGTTGCTGCCCGACACGATCATGGGGTTCGTGGCTCATGCGGATACCTCTTCGGCGGTGGCCGGGTCGGCCAGCAACCGACGTAACTTTTGCAGCGCAT
Organism: Pseudomonas sp. KH_027; assembly: GCF_057838565.1. NCBI lineage: Bacteria > Pseudomonadati > Pseudomonadota > Gammaproteobacteria > Pseudomonadales > Pseudomonadaceae > Pseudomonas > Pseudomonas sp. KH_027. Next base: position 1,692,312 of record NZ_CM174470.1, on the reverse strand, counting down.
AACGCAAGCGGCTTTTCACGGTTTCCGCCGGGGTGCGGGTCAGCTCGGCGATCTCGCCCAGCTCCAGGTCGCCATGGGCGCGCAGCAGGAACACTTCGCGCTGCTCGGCCGGCAGATCGTCCAACGCGGCCTGTAACCGCTGCCGGTCACGCGTCAGGCTGAGCTGTTGTTCCGGGTTTGGCTCACTGGCGGTCTCGCCGTGCAACTGCTCATCGAACTCGTCCTGCAAGGCCAGGCGCTTGCCATGCTTGCGCCAGTGGTCGATCAGCCGGTTGCGGGCGATCTGGTACAGCCAGGTCTTGAACTGCACCGCTTCGCGCTGTTCCGACGCGCTGCGGATCAGGCTCAGCCAGGTTTCCTGGAACACCTCCTCGGCCAACGCCGTATCGCTGCACAAGCCGCAGAGAAAACCAAACAGGCCAAGGCGGTGGCGCGCATAAAGCACGCTGAACGCCTCGGCATCGCCGCGCCGATAACGCCGCAGGAGTTCGGCGTCGCTATCGGCGGGAAATGTCGCAACAGGGGCGGATGTCACGTTTACTCGACCTTGGCCATACCGGGAACGGAACTTGAAGGCGCAGTTTGCAGGCTCTGCGCCAGCTCGACCAGCTGAACGAACTCGGCACGCAGGCCGAAGCGGTCTTCGCCCTTGGCACCGCGAGCCAGTTTGGCGCTGGCCGCCATATCGAACGTGCCGGTGTATTGCCCACCCTTGAGCTGCTGGGCGAAACCGGCAACGGCTGCGGCAAAGCGCAGATCCTCGCTGGCCTGGGCGATCGGCGTGGGGGTCTGTTGCGCCTCGATCGGCACTTCCAGCAAACGGCTCTGGCTTTGCTGCGGCCCTTTGTAGCGGATACGCAGCAGCGCCAGCTCGCCGGACTTGGCAGCGGTTTTCGCCGCGTCCTGGTAACGCAGCGGCTCCACCCAACCTTTGTTGCCCGTCGGCACTATCTCGTACAGCGCGGTGACGCTGTGCCCGGCACCGATCTCGCCGGCGTCGATCTTGTCGTTGCTGAAATCCTCGCGTTTGAGCGCCCGGTTCTCGTAGCCGAGCAGGCGGTATTCACTGACTTGCGCGGGGTTGAACTCGACCTGGATTTTCACGTCCTTGGCCACCACCGCCAGGGTCGAACTCAGCTGCTCGACCAGCACCTTGCGCGCCTCGCGCAAGGTGTCGATGTAGGCGTAGTTGCCGTCGCCGGCGTCGGCCAGTTGCTCCATCAACTGCTCGTTGTAATTGTCGGTGCCAAAGCCCAGGGTGGTCAGCGAAATACCGCTCTTGCGCTTGTCGGCCGCCAGTTTCTTCAGGGTTTCGAAGTCGCTGATGCCGACGTTGAAATCGCCATCGGTGGCCAGCAGGATGCGGTTGATGCCCTGGTCGAGAAAACCCTGCTGCGCCTGCTGGTAGGCCAGCTGAATGCCCGACTCCCCTGCCGTCGAACCGCCGGCCGTGAGCTGATCGATGGCCGCGCGGATCTTGGCTTTCTGCGCCCCCGAAGTCGGCTTCAGCACCACCCGCGATTCACCGGCGTAGACCACCAGCGACACCCTGTCCTGCGGACGCAATTGCTCGACCAGCAACTTCAGCGTGCTCTGCACCATGGGCAGGCCTTCACGTCTATCCATCGAGCCGGATACATCCACCAGGAACACCAGATTGGCGGCGGGCAGCTCTTCGACCTGCAGATCCGAAGCCTTGATCGCCACCTTGAGCAGACGACTGTTGGCATTCCACGGCGAAACCGCCAGCTCGGTGCTCACGCCAAACGGCGTATCGCCCTTGGACAACGGGTAGGCATAGGGAAAGTAGTTGACCAGTTCCTCAAGGCGAACCGCCTCTTGCGGCGGCAGGCGACCCTCATTGAGAAACCGCCGCACGTTGGCATAGCTGCCGGTATCCACATCAATGCTGAAGGTCGATACGGGCGTCTCGGCCACGGTGTGGATCGGGTTATCCGCCAACTTCTGATACTGCTCGCGCGACACATCGCGATAACCCGGCGGCGGTGCTTCATTGCTTGGCATCGGGGCAGCCAGGCTTGGCATGAGCATGCCACTGGTTGCGTACTTCGCCGACTCGGCCTTACGTGTCAGGGGCTGCGTTTGTGCCCGCGACTCAGGGGCCTGGGCAGCGTCAGCAACGACGGCCAGTTTCTCCTGCAGCACTGGCGCACTCGCTTGTTCGGAATTCGAGGCGCTGCAAGCGGCTAGCGCCAGCAGCAGACCGCCGGCGAAACCACAGAGCAGCGGTTGACGGGAAATCTCACGGTAACTGGACATGCTGGGCGCCTCCTGGGGACGAAATATCCATTCGCCCAGGTAGACGCAGCGGTCACGGTGTTCGGGTTAACAGGCCGTTGAAAAACTATCGGCGTTGCCGATACTGCGTAAAAATGGCCGATGAAGCCTGCCGAACGCTTTTTCAGAATGCGCCAGGGGCTTCCTGGCACAGCTGATTGGCCAGCATCCCCAGCGTCATCAGCGCGCGCTCGGCTTCGCGATTCCACGGGATGCCGCAGTTCAAGCGCACACAGTGATTGAACTGCTCGGTATTACTGAAAATCAGCCCCGGTGCGATGCTGATGCCCTGCTGCAATGCCCGCACATGTAGATCCTTGGTGTTCACTCGCCGTGGCAGGCTGACCCAGAGGATAAATCCGCCCTTCGGCCGAGTGATTTGCGTACCCTCGGGGAAATACTGCTGCACCGCCAGCTGGAAGGCGCTGAGGTTCTTGCGGTACTCCTGGCGGATATAGCGCAGATGGCGGTCGTAGCCGCCGTTCTCCAGGTAGGCCGCCACGCCCATCTGCGTCACGCTGCAAGCCGAGTGGGTGCTGAAGGTCTGCAGGCGCTGGATATCGTCCTGATACTTGCCGGCAATGATCCAGCCGATCCGCACACCGGGCGACAAGGTCTTGGAAAAGCTCGAGCAATACAACACCCGCCCCTCGCGATCATGGGATTTGAGCGCCTTGGTCGGCCCCTGCTCGAACATCAGCTCGCCGTAGATATCGTCCTCGACTACGTGGAAGTCGAAGTCCCGCGCCAGGCGCAGCAACTGCTTTTGCCGGTCCTCGGGCATGGTACCGCCCAACGGGTTGCTCAAGCGTGCGGTCAATACCATGGCCTTGATCGGCCATTGGTTGGCCGCCAGTTGCAGGGCTTCCAAGCTGATGCCGGTGGCTGGATCGCTGGGAATCTCGATCACTTTCAAGCCAAGCAAATCGGCCAGTTGCAGCAGGCCGTAGTAGGTCGGCGATTCAGTGGCAATCAAGTCACCTGGCTTGGTCAACACCCGCAACGACATCTGCAGGGCGTCCACGCAACCGTGGGTGATCACCACCTCGGCCGGGTCGACCACCACCCCGGCGTCACGCATGCGGATCGCCACTTGCCGGCGCAGCGGCTCGAAGCCTGGGCTGAACATGTAACTGAAAGCGCGCGGGCTCTGAAACCGGGTGACCTTGGCCAATTGTTGGTGCAACGCCCGCACGGGCAGGTAATCCACATGTGGCACAGCGGCGCCGAGGGGAAACACCCCTTCGCGGCGCGACTCGGTGAGCACCTGGTTGATGATGCTGCTGCGGGTGACCAAACCGGGCCGCTCGACGCGAGCGATGTCCGGGGTTGGTGCGGTCAGCGCCGGGGTCTGGTGGACATAGAAGCCGGATTGCGGCCGCGCACGGATCAGCCCCTGATCCTCCAGATTGGCGTACGCCTGGAGCACCGTGGCATGGCTGACGTTCAGCTGCGAACTCATCTTGCGCACCGACGGCACCCGCTCACCCGGCTGGTAAACGCCACGGCGAATATCCTCAGCCAGTTGCTGAGCGATGCGCTGATAAAGCAACAGATTGGTCATGGCAGCCTTCCCCGGATCACTGAACCGAAACAGTAGCCGAGCGAACGAAAACTGCACCGGCACAGTTGCCTCTATTGTTGCCAGTACAGTGCCTGATGGCCAGTGACTGTATCGGTTCAATTGGCAGCAAAAATAAATTGCTTAGGACAGGTGGGTATATGTGGCGGCTTTAACGGCGCAGACGCGGAGCGTCCCAGGCGGTGTTCCCACACAGCGTGGGAACGATCAATTCGCGGGGATGACGAGCGCGGGTGACCATCCAGAACGCTTCGAATGTCACTCCTGCCGGGCGGGAACCCAGCAGGCAACTGGCCTAGCGAGACGAGCCGAGATTGCCCTGCTCATCGGAGAAGACGATCTCCACCCGACGATTCTGTGCCCGCCCACGTGCGGAAGCATTCTCCGTCACCGGGAAATCCGCACCGTAACCGCTGACCTGGATACGCTTGCCGTCGATACCCAGATCGACCAGCAGATCGGCCACGGTCTGTGCCCGGGCGCGTGACAGTTCGAGATTTTCCTCTTTGCTGCCACGGCTGTCGGTGTAGCCCTCGATCCGCACCACACGGCGCGGGTTGAGTTGCAGAAACTGCACCAGCTTCAGCACCGTACGGTTGGCGGAGGCTTTCAATTCGGCCTGGTTGGCATCGAACAACACATCGCCCAAGGTCATGACCAGACCACGCTCGGTTTCGGTCGTGGCCAGGCTGACGATCTGCTCCTCCAGCCACTTACCCTGCTGTTGCACGCTGAGCAATTTGGCTTCGCGCAGATTGAGTTGCAGGTGTTCACGCTCCAGATCGAGCTTGGCCGCGCGCTCCTGGTTCTGTCCCAGCGCACTGTGTTCAGCGGCAATCTCGCTGTAACGCTGGCTCAGGTAAGCATAATGGCTGACATCAGCCTCACTGCCCCAGTAGCTGGAGAGACGGTCGGCGCGCGCCAAGGACTCACCGGCACGAATCACATCCTTGGGCGCGCTGCGCAGTACCGCCGAGTCTTCTTTGACCGCCTGGAATTTCTCCCGCGCGGCTTCCAGAGCCTGCTCGCTGTTCTGCTGGCTGGCGCAACCCGCCAACAATACGATGGTCAGCCACAGGCTGGCATTCAGGTAGGCATTGCTCACTGCAAATCCCCCAACTGCTTGCGCAGACGATTGATCCGCGTGTTCAACTCGGCCAGTTGCTTCTGACTTTTCAGCGTCAGTACACGCGCTTCGGCCAGACGCGCATCCAGCTCGGCTTGTTCGGCGAGCATGCGCGCTCGTTTGTAATCTTCTTCGAGCATGTTCTTCTGCGCGAGCGCCAGCTTCTGCTCGGCGAGCAGCATTTCCGGAATCTGCTCATCAGCCCCGACTGCCTTGGCCTGGGTTACAGCCTGCTCGGTCAGGCGCATCTGCTCGTTCGGCGCAGGGTCGTTGGCACAACCGGCCACGGCCATAACAGCCAGACAGGTTGCCAGTATGCGTTTATGGATCACGAAAGTTTCCCTACTGATTCTGGGTAGTTGCCGGCTGCAACTGTTGCTCTTTCCAACGCTCCAGATTGCGCTGCAGCAAGGTTTCCGGCAGGCCTGCGGCTGTCGATTCTGTCATCTTTTTCGCCAGTTGCCCACGCAGCCAGGGCTCGTTGCACGCCGAATTGTGAGACAGGGTGAGATACAGACCCTCACTGGAAATCGGTGGTTCCAAGACATCGAGATCATCGGCCATACCCAGGGTTTCCGCCAGCGCCAAGCCCGGGTAGCGCTCATAAAGTACATACTCGGTGCGTTCCAGCAGCAACTTCTGGTAGGCCTGGGTCAGGCTGGGCACCTCTTCGAGGGTGAGGTTCTCCTTGGCAAAATGATCGAAAGCCTGGCCGAAGCTGTTGTTGACCAGGGTGCCGCCCGTGCGACCACGCAGATCATCCCAGCCCGTGTAGGTAAACCCCTTGCCACGCCGAACCCAGGCCACGTTCGGCGTAACCAGGAACGCGGGATGGATGTAGTCCATCACCTCAAGGCGTGGCAGGGTCAGGAAGGCACCGGCCAGCAGATCGACACGCCCGGTGCGCACTTCATCCTGGGCTCGCGACCAAGGCCCGGTGTAGATGATCTCGACCTTCACGCCCAGTTCCTGGGCAATCTGCTTGAGCAGGTCGGCATTGGCGCCGATCAACAACTTGGGGTTATTCGGGTCGCGCCAGAGGTAGGGCGGGTACTCCGGGTTACCGGTCGCCACCAGGCGCTCGCACTTTCCTAACGCATGGCTCAATGCCGGCGCCATGGCCAGCAAAAGCAGCAGCGGTATGAAATATAGGCGTATGTGCATCACGGGCATCTCGTACTGAACATTCGGTTGGACTGGCACCAGGCTACGACGTGACTCCATACCTTCATGCTAGTTTAAGCTGGCTGCAATAATTATTAGCGATAAGGACGCATCATGAAAAAACTGTTCGTCGGTCTTGTCATCATCTTAACGGCGCTGGCTGCAACCCTTTACCTCTCTCCTGCCGCACTAATGTCCAGCGCTCAGTTCGTCGAACGGCAACTTGCCGGGCTGTCCAATCGGCAGACGACCGTTGGCGATCTTAGCATCCATTATTACGAGGGCGGCCCGGCGGACGGCGAAACCATCCTGATGGTGCACGGTTTTGGCGCCAACAAGGACAACTGGTTGCGCTTCGCCAAGCACTTCACGACGCGCTACCACGTGATTGCCCTCGACCTGCCAGGCTTCGGCGAAAGCAGCAAACCGGATGCCAGTTATGACGTCGGCACTCAGGTGGAGCGCCTGGCAGCCTTTACCAAGGTCCTGGGCATTGCAAAGCTGCATGTGATTGGCAACTCCATGGGTGGCCACATCAGCGCCTTGTATGCCGCGCGCCACCCGCAACAGGTGCTCTCCGTGGCCTTGCTGGACAATGCCGGCATCACCTCGCCGAAGCAGAGCGAACTGTTCGAGATGCTGCAACGCGGCGAGCCCAACCCTCTGGTCGTACGCAGCCCGGAAGACTTTTCCCGGCTGATGAATTTTGTCTTCGTCGAACCGCCCACACTACCCGGCCCGCTCAAGGGTTATCTGGCCGAACAGGCCGCCGCCAACAGCGCGCACTACGACAAGATTTTCAAACAGTTGCGCGAGCGCTACATCCCGCTGGAACCTGAACTGGCGAGAATCCAGGCGCCCACACTGCTGCTCTGGGGCGACCAGGATCGCGTACTGGATGTTTCCAGCATTGAGGTGATGCGGCCACTGCTGCGCAAACCCAGCGTCGTCATCATGCAACACTGCGGGCATGTGCCCATGATCGAGCGTCCGCAAGAGACTGCCGAGCACTACCAGGCCTTTCTCGACAGCAGTAAGAGCTGATTTAGCACCTGTACACGGCATAAAAAAACCCGCTCGATGAGCGGGTTTTTTAGCGGGCGGGGAAAACCGAATCAGATCAGTTTTTCCAGCTCCGGAACGATCTCGAACAGATCGCCTACCAGGCCGTAGTCAGCCACCTGGAAGATCGGTGCTTCTTCGTCCTTGTTGATCGCGACGATGACCTTGGAGTCTTTCATCCCGGCCAAGTGCTGGATCGCACCGCTGATGCCGACCGCGATGTACAGCTGCGGAGCGACAATCTTGCCGGTCTGGCCGACCTGCATGTCGTTCGGCACGAAACCGGCATCGACTGCGGCGCGCGAAGCACCCACAGCGGCGCCAAGTTTGTCGGCCAGCGCGTACAGGTACTTGAAGTTATCGCCGTTCTGCATACCACGACCGCCGGAAACGACGATCTTGGCCGCGGTCAGCTCCGGACGATCGGACTTGGCCAGCTCTTCGCCAACGAAGGACGACTTGCCCGCATCAGCCGAACCGCTCAGCGCTTCAACCGCCGCCGAACCGCCTTCAGCCGCGACCGGATCGAAACCGGTGGAACGCACGGTGATCACTTTCACCGCCGCCGAAGACTGCACGGTAGCGATGGCGTTACCGGCATAGATCGGACGCTTGAAGGTGTCGGCGCTTTCGACCGCGATGATCTCGGAGATCTGATCGACATCCAGATGGGCGGCAACGCGCGGCAGGATGTTTTTGCCGTTGGACGTGGCGCAAGCCAGGACGTGGCTGTAGGCCTTGGCCAGTTCTGCGATCAGCGGTGCAACGTTTTCCGGCAGCTGGTGCGCATAAGCCGCATTGTCAGCAACCAGAACCTTGGACACGCCGGCGATTTTCGCCGCGGCTTCAGCCGCGGGGCCACAGGCGGCACCGGCAACCAGCACGTGAATGTCGCCACCGATTTTCGCGGCAGCCGCCACGGTGTTCAGCGTGGCAGGAGCCAGCGCGGCGTTTGTGTGTTCTGCAACAACCAAGATAGTCATTTAGATTACCTTCGCCTCGTTCTTCAGTTTCTCGACCAATTCAGCCACTGACTTGACCTTGATGCCGGCGCTGCGAGCCGCCGGCGCTTCAACTTTCAACGTCTTGACGGTGGACGCGGTGGAGACGCCCAGCGCATCCGGAGTGACAACCTCCAGCGGCTTCTTCTTGGCTTTCATGATATTCGGCAACGACGCGTAGCGCGGCTCGTTCAGGCGCAGGTCGGTGGTGACGATGGCCGGAAGGTTGAGGGCCACCGTCTGCAGGCCGCCGTCGATTTCACGGGTCACGTTGACCTTGTCGCCCGCCACTTCCACCTTGGAGGCGAAGGTGCCTTGCGCGTAGCCGGTCAGGGCGCCGAGCATCTGGCCGGTCTGGTTGTTGTCGCTGTCGATGGCTTGTTTGCCAAGGATCACCAACTGCGGCTGCTCTTTGTCGACCACCGCCTTCAACAGCTTGGCCACGGCCAGGGAGTTCAGCTCGTCATTGGTGTCGACCAGGATGGCGCGATCAGCGCCCAGGGCCAAGGCCGTACGCAGTTGCTCTTGAGCCGCGTTCGGACCGATGGAAACGACGACGATCTCGCTGGCTACGCCCTTCTCTTTCAGGCGTACAGCTTCTTCCACGGCGATTTCGCAGAAGGGGTTCATCGACATTTTGACGTTGGCGAGATCAACGCCGGAGTTGTCCGCTTTGACGCGAACCTTGACGTTGTAGTCAACCACTCGTTTGACAGCTACAAGAACCTTCATGGATTCCTCGTTACTCTCCGGTGAAAAAAGAATGTCGCCAAGGCGAACCTGGCCACTGATGCCCATCGGCCGGAACCGACGGTCAGCCTATAGAATGGCCAGCGCAAAACCGCCCGTATCTTGACCGTATCGTCCATGCTGGTCAATACGGCAAAATGGCCACTTATAAGTCGTGAACGCCTGATTCTATCAGGCTCCAAGTAAATTCAAACAAACGTTTGTATTGGACCTGCCAAAGGCAGTGGATATAATGCGCCCGCACAGCTCAAGGAACGAGCCTAGACCTCCAATATAAAACATCGAAAGAGCCTGAGTAGGAGATAGCCTGTGGAACGCGAATTTATGGAGTTCGACGTCGTCATCGTCGGCGCCGGCCCTGCTGGCCTGTCCGCCGCCTGCCGACTGAAGCAGAAGGCTGCAGAAGCTGGCAAAGAAATCAGCGTCTGCGTAGTCGAGAAAGGCTCCGAAGTCGGCGCCCACATCCTCTCCGGCGCAGTATTCGAACCGCGCGCACTGAATGAATTGTTCCCTGACTGGAAAGAGCTCGGCGCCCCGCTGAACACGCCGGTCACGCGCGATGACATCTATATGCTGAAAAGCGCCGAGAGCGCGATCAAGGTCCCTAACCTCTTTGTGCCCAAGACCATGCACAACGAGGGCAACTACATCATTTCCCTGGGCAACCTCTGCCGCTGGCTGGCCCAGCAGGCCGAAAACCTCGGTGTGGAAATCTACCCGGGCTTTGCCGCTCAGGAAGCGCTGATCGACGAAAGCGGCGTGGTACGTGGCATCCTCACCGGCGACCTGGGCGTCGACCGTGAAGGCCACCCGAAAGAGGGTTACTACACCCCGGGCATGGAACTGCGTGGCAAGTACACCCTGTTCGCTGAAGGTTGCCGTGGCCATATCGGCAAGCAGCTGATCAAGAAATTCAATCTGGACAGCGACGCTGACGCCCAGCACTACGGCATCGGCATCAAGGAAATCTGGGACATCGACCCGGCCAAGCACGAGCAAGGCCTGGTGCTGCACACCGCCGGCTGGCCGCTGGACGTGGTCGGCAACGAGAACACCGGCGGTTCGTTCCTCTATCACCTGGAAAACAACCAAGTGGTAGTCGGCCTGATCGTTGATCTGTCTTACAGCAACCCGCACCTGTCACCGTTCGACGAGTTCCAACGCTACAAGCAGCACCCGGTGATCAAGCAGTACCTGGAAGGCGGCAAACGCGTGGCCTACGGCGCTCGCGCCATTTGCAAAGGCGGCCTGAATTCGCTGCCGAAAATGGTCTTCGACGGCGGCGCGCTGATCGGCTGCGACCTCGGCACGCTGAACTTCGCCAAGATCAAGGGCAGCCACACTGCCATGAAGTCCGGCATGCTGGCCGCCGACGCCGTAGCCGACGCGCTAATCGCCGGTGGAGAAGGCGGCGACAAGCTGACCGCCTATGTCGATGGCTTCAAGGCCAGCTGGCTGTACGACGAACTGTTCCGCAGCCGCAACTTCGGTCCGGCGCTGCACAAGTTCGGCCCACTCATGGGTGGCGCGTTCAACTTCGTCGATCAGAACATCTTTGGCGGCAAAATCCCGCTGACCCTGCACGACACTACGCCGGATTACGCCACCCTGAAGCCGGCCGCAGCGGCGAACAAGATCGACTACCCGAAACCCGACGGCAAGATCAGCTTCGACAAACTGAGCTCGGTATTCCTCTCCAACACCAACCATGAAGAGGAACAACCCTGCCACCTGAAGCTGACCGATCCGAGCATTCCGCTGCTGAAAAACCTGCCGTTGTATGACGAACCCGCACAGCGTTACTGCCCTGCGGGCGTGTATGAAATCGTCACGCAGGAAAGCGGCGAGAAGAAGTTCCAGATCAACGCGCAGAACTGCGTGCACTGCAAAACCTGCGACATCAAAGACCCGGCCCAGAACATCAACTGGGTGGCGCCGGAAGGCGCTGGCGGTCCGAATTACCCCAACATGTAATGTGACGGGTAATTAAAAAGGGCTCCCTGGTGGAGCCCTTTTTTATGCCTGCGATTCAGTCCGGCTGCGGACCTATGGGGAAGAACTGCCCGCCACTCCAGACCCCCAGCCAGAGCCGACCATCGATTTCGCGCGGCACGGCCAATTCGACCAACTGGTAGAACACGTTGCGGTGGATCAACGCTTCCAGATTGGCGCGCACATGCACATAGGGCGCCGGCTCCTGGGTCAGCGGGTCGAGCTCGACCCGCAACGGGTGCTCGGCGCCGGCAACGGTTTCATCCTCGACATTGGTGGTGAAGCACAGCACCTGCTCTTCGCCCGCGCCTTCGACCTGCAGGCTGATGGCGATAAACGGTGCGTCATCGACCTTGATCCCGACCTTCTCCACCGGCGTGATCAGGAAGTAGGCATCGCCGTCGCGCCGCATGATGGTGGAAAACAGCCGCACCATCGGCTTACGCCCAATGGGGGTACCCAGGTAGAACCAGGTGCCATCGCGGGCAATCCGCATGTCGATATCGCCGCAAAATGGCGGATTCCACAGGTGTACCGGTGGCAGCCCCTTTTTCTCGCTCTTGGGGATCTGCGCCAACAGATCACCCGCCTTGCCCGGGTCACTCATCCACTCTTCCTCTTAATCACTCAACCCCAGCAGACGGCGCGCGTAATCCTGCAGGGGCTGGCCAAGCAGGTCATCCGGCTTGGCGTCATAGAACGTCAGAAAACCGCCACGACTGCGAATGCGTGCGGTGTCCACCAGGTAACGGGTATTGGTTTCGATCAGCATCAGTTGGATCACGCTGTGGTCCACACCCAGGCGATCCACCGCCTCCTGATCTTCCCACTCCTCTACCGTACCGATCCGATCATCGGCATCGGCAAAGCGGGCATACAACAGATAATGCGCGCCGACCGAGCGTGCCTGACTCAGCGACTCTTCCAGGCCAGCCGGGTTGCGCGCACGCCGAACCATTGGAAAATACTCGACAAAGCCGTTGAACGCTTGCTCCGCGATCACGTTCGGGCGCGGATAGGCGCCACCGGGCGGCACGAAATGCCCCTGAGCGATGTAAATGAAAGAATCTGCCTGCAGCCGCCAGGGGCTGGCTCGACGGGTTTCGCTGTGATCGAGGAAACCCGCATCGCTCAAATGATAAAGAGCGCCATCGCTCATGTCGCTGACCTTCATACAGCCACCAAGGGCCATCAGCGTCAGCAGTAAAATCAGGCTACGCATCGCAACTCTCCGGGTGCCGGTGACGGAAAACCGGCGGATAACGCCTTGTTGCAGCTTCCGCGCCAGACCTTATGATTCCCGGCAACGGCATTACAAACCGCGCTGCTACTCCAGCCTCAAGGGCGCCTGCTGTGGCTGCTCGATGGCTTGACGCACCTGCGCCAGCATACGCGCCTTGTCCGCGCCCAGATTACCTTTGAGCACCATATAGTTGGAGGCATGATCACTGCAAAACACCGTATCCTTGAGCTCTTGGAATAGCGTTTGAACTGTCCAGCAAGCGATTCATGTGTTGGGCCAGCTCACGCTGGGAAATCCAACCAACGGCCCCGACCCCCTCATTCTCGCGCAGGCGGAAATCCAGGATCGACCAGGAGGCGGTGACTGCCGCCTTCCTGGGCCTCCGCATTCGCGAGGGCGACGGGGTTGGGCGAAGCTGGTCGATCAACTCGCAAGCGCCCACCCACAGCCCAGGCTCCCCCACCCGGCTCTCAGAACAGCGTCAACGTGTAGCTGAGGATCAAGCGGTTCTCGTCGATATCGGTGCGGTAGTTGGAGCGCGCGGTAACGTTGCGCAAGCGCAGGCCAACGTTCTTCAGCGGGCCGCTCTGGATGACGTAACCGATATCCAGGTCGCGCTCCCAGTCCTTGCCCTCAAAACCCTTACCGGTGCTGACGTTGTCACCGTTGATGTACCGCACGGTGCTGACCAGACCGGGCACGCCGAGGGCAGCAAAGTCGTAGTCGTGGCGTACCTGCCAGGAGCGCTCGTCCGGCGCGGCGAATTCGAAGGTTGGCACCTCATTGCCGAGCGGCGAGATGTTGTCGCCGATGCGCAGGAAACCGTCCTTGCCGCTGATGCCCTGATAACCCAGGTAGAAGGTGTGACCGCCATGCGCGGCGGAGAGCAGCGAGAAGAACGCCCGGTTGTCCAGGCTGCCAGCCTTGCTCTGACCATCGTCCTGCGCGTCGTAGAAGCCCAGATTGGCGCCGAGTTTCCAGGCGCCCATCGGCTCGACATGCTTGAGGCTGTAGAAACGCTGCTGATAGATGTCCTGCAGCTGCGCCTGCCAGACGCCCACTGTGGTGCGTTTGTCGTTGAAGTTGTAATCCGCCCCCGCATAGTTGAAGCGATCCGAGGTGATGTTGGCGATACGCCGTGGATAGATCGGGTCGTTGATCAGGGCGTACATCTCCTGATCGTTGCTGGAGTCGCGCAGACTGGTGGAGCGCAGTTGCCCTGCATTCAAGGTCAGGCCGTCGATTTCGTTGGAAACCAGGCTGGCGCCCTGGTAGCTCGGCGGCAGCAGGCGGATGTCGCTGAAGGTCAGCACCGGCAGGTTGGGTTGCAGCTCGCCGACCTTGAGCTCGGTCTTCGACACCTTGACCTTCAGCGCGCCGGCCAAGCGGCTGTACTCGTCGGCGGACTTGCCATCGTCGTGCAACGGCAGCAAGCCGGTCTTGACCCGGTCGGGACTGCTGTCGAGCTTGATGCCCAGGGTGCCGATGGCGTCGACACCCAAACCGACCGGCCCGTCGGTATAACCGGACTTGACGTTGAGGATGAAGCCCTGAGCCCACTCTTGGGCCATGGACTGCTTGTTCGGTCCGACAATGCCCGAATAGTCACGACTGAAGAAGTAATTGCGCGCTTGCAGGGTGGCCGTGGAACCCTTAATGAAAGGGCCTTCCGTCGCAGTCGCCAGCCCGGAAAAACCAGCGGCCACGCCAGCTGAAACCATCACACAGGTCATGCTCATATTGTTTTTCATGCGGTCGCTCTTATTTTTATTGGGACAAACCGATCCCCATGCCGCGTGGCCCGGTTTTTAAAGACCGTGTACCCGCAGCAAGCACTCAAGAAGGGATCTACTGATTAACGCCGGCATGCAGATCGCTCCAAATCTGCACCTGTAACCGACGCCGGAAACGCTCTTCGGCAGGGGGCACTGCCCTCACCTGCCGTTCACCGCAGGATCAGTTTCTTGTTTCACCTCCGGGAACCCGACCGGGTTCATCATTCATCAGCGGGCTCTGCTGAACCCGCCATGGGAATTGGCGTGTACTCAGTTATTTGCGGGCAATGTTGCTTCGGGTCCTGGCTGCGCAGGCAGCGGTACCGGCCTCTTGAGCGTCAGCAGCAGGTGCGCGGCGAGACCGAAAATCAACCCCCAGAAAGCCGCCGAAAGCCCCAGCAATGACATACCCGAGGCGGTGACCAGGAACGTGATCAGTGCCGCTTCACGGTCTTCCGGCACCGCCATGGAACCGGCCAGCGCACCGGCAATCGCGGCAAACAACGCCAGCCCGGCCAGGGCTGCGATCAGCTCCTTGGGGAAGGCACTGAAGACCGACACCAGCGTTGCACCGAAGATGCCCAGCAGCAGGTAGCACAGCCCGCCGACCACACCGGCCACGTAGCGTTTGCTCTTGTCCTCATGGGACTCACGCCCGGTGCAGATGGCTGCGGTGATCGCTGCCAGATTGAGGCCATGGCAGCCGAACGGCGCCAACAGCAGAGTGCCCAACGCGCTGCTGGAAATGATCGGACTGGCCGGCGTCTGGTAACCCGCGTTGCGCAGCACGGCGATGCCCGGTACGAATTGGCCGGTGAGCGCCACCATCACCAGCGGCAAGGCGAGGTTCAAGGTCGCGTGCCAGCTGAACTCGGGACTGATTAACATCGGCGTGGCAAAACCGACCACCAGTGCATCGCTGTGCAGCTCACCGGCCAACACCGCAATCAGACAGCCCACCAGCAATACCGCCAGCACCGCGTAGCGCGGCAGCACACGTTTGAACAGCAGATAGGTGGCGAACATCGCCAGCACCATGAACGGCTTGTCCTTGATCGACACGAACAGCTGGGTACCGAAGCTGAACAGGATGCCCGCCAGCATCGCCGCGGAAATCGCGGCTGGCAGTTTGCTGATGATCTTGTCGAAGGCCCCGGAGTAGCCGACCACCAGGATGATCAGGCTGGAAATGATGTAAGCGCCAATCGCCTCGTTGAGGCTGATCGATGGCAATAGCGCCACCAACAGGGCCGAGCCGGGAGCCGACCAGGCGATGATTATCGGGACCTTGAAGCGCATGCTCAGAACGATACCCAGCACCCCACTGCCGATGGAAATGGCCCAGACCCAGGACGACAATACGTCATGGGGCAGATTGGCCGTTTTCGCCGCCTGAAAGATGATGACCAACGGCCCGGCATAGGAAATGACCGTTGCAATAAATCCCGCAACCGCAGCGGACAGAGAACAATCATTGAGCAGGGTTTTCATGGCACCTCGCAGCAATAGTTACCGTAGGGTGGATGGCGCTTTATCCATCCACCAAACGCTCGACAGGCCAGCAACGGTGGATGAGAAGAGCGTCATCCACCCTACGGCCTACTGCAGGGCGCGCGGGCGATTGCTGCGCGCTTGCTCGACCGGAACCGGGGCGGTTTGCAGCTGGAAGTCGAACTCCAACTCGGCGAAACGCCCTTCTACACCGCGAGCCCTGGCGGCCTCAGCGTCTTCGATGAAGCGGATATCGCCGATCAGGCCATCACGGGTGGCATAGGCGAAGTCATCCCACAGGTACTGATCACCCGCCAGGTTGATCTGGGTCGTCAGGTGCCGGTAGCCCGCTGCCGAGATGAAGAAGTGGATGTGCGCCGGACGCTGGCCGTGACGACCGAGCAGATTTAGCACTTCCTGGGTCGGGCCATCCGGCGAGCAACCGTAGCCGGACGGCACGATGCTGCGCGCACGGTAGCGGCCTTCGGCGTCGGTGATGATCCGACGGCGCAGGTTGTACTCGGACTGGCTTTGGTCGAAGTAGGAGTAGTTGCCCTGGGTATTGGCGTGCCACAGGTCGACGGTGGCACCGGCCAGCGGCTTGCCGTCAACGTCGAAAACCTGGCCCTGGAGGAACATCACGGTACCGGCTTCGCGGCCGTCATCCATCCGTGTTTCAGCCTCGCAGATCGGTGCGCCGGCCACGTACAGCGGGCCTTCGATGGTGCGCGGGGTGCCGCCGGTGAGGCCGACTTGTGCATCCTTGGCGTCCTGCAGCAGATCCAGGTAGTGCTCCAGGCCCAGGCCGGCCACCAGCAGACCGGCTTCACTGCGTGCGCCCAGGCGGTTGAGGTAGTCGACGGCATTCCAGAACTCGTCCTGGGTGACTTCCAGGTCCTCGATGATCTTGACGCTGTCGATCAGGATCCGGTTGATCAGCGTCTTCAGGCGCGAGCTGCCCTGGTCATTGTTGAAGCCGCTGGCTTGCTCGAAAAACTTCTGAATATCGGCAGTTTGGGAAATATGTACGGTCACGATGCTTAACCTCGCGTTGTTGTTATCGGTACTGTTGCTATCGCAGGTGGATCAACAGTCGTCGCGATGGATCGACGAGGGATGGCGACACAGCCCATTCACCTCGATGTCCATGTAGGGGAACAGCGGCAGTTGCATCAGCGTGTCGTGCAGCTCCTGCACACTCGCCACATCGAACACACTGTAATTGGCGTACTGCCCGGCGATGCGCCACAAGTGGCGCCACTTGCCTTCCTGTTGCAGGCGCTGGGCCAGGGCCTTCTCGTCGGCCTTGAGTTGGGCGGCTTGCTCGGGGTTCATGTCGAGCGGGATTTTCACGGTCATTTTTACGTGGAACAGCATGGCTATTCGCTCCTGTGCTGAGGGTTACTTGCGGCGGAAGAACGCCAGGCGCTCTTCGTCGATGGCCAGACCAAGGCCCGGCAGTTTCGGGACTTCCAGTTGGAAATCGCGGTACACCAGCGGCGTGGTAACGATGTCTTCGGTCAGCAGCAGCGGGCCGAACAGTTCGGTATCCCAGGTCAGCTTGTTCAAGGTGACAAAGGCATGGGCCGAGGCCAGGGTGCCGATGCCGCCTTCGAGCATGGTGCCGCCGTACAGGCCGATACCGGCCGCTTCGGCAATCGCCGCGGTGCGCAGTACGGCACGCGGGCCACCGTTTTTGGCGATCTTCAGGGCGAATACCGAGGCCGCACCTTCGCGCGCCAGGTTGAAGGCGTCCTCTACGCATTCGATCGATTCGTCGGCCATGATCGGCGCAGGGCTACGCTGGTTAAGGCGCACCATGCCGGCGCGGTTGTTGCGCGAGATCGGCTGTTCGATCAGGTCGATGCCGTTGTCACCGAGCACTTGGCAGGCGCGGATGGCGACCGCCTCGTCCCAGGCCTGGTTGACGTCGACGCGTACGCTGGCGCGGTCGCCCAACGCGCGCTTGATCGCAATCACGTGGGCCAGATCCTGGTTCACTGCACCGGCACCGATCTTCAACTTGAAGATGCGATGGCGACGCACATCGAGCATGTGTTCAGCTTCGGCGATGTCCTTGGCGGTATCGCCGCTGGCCAGGGTCCAGGCCACTTCCAGGCTGTCACGCACACGGCCACCGAGCAGTTCGCTGACCGGCAGGCCGAGGCGCTTGCCTTGGGCGTCCAGCAGTGCGCTCTCGACACCGGACTTGGCGAAGGTGTTGCCCTTGATCACCTTGTCCAGGCGCTGCCTGGCAGCATTGATGTTGCTGGCGTCCTGGCCGATCAGCAGCGGCGCGAAGTGGCAATCGAGGTTGGTCTTGATGCTGTCCGGGCTTTCATTGCCATAGGCCAGGCCGCCGATGGTGGTGGCCTCGCCAATGCCTTCGATACCGTCGGCACAACGAATGCGGATGACCACCAGGGTCTGGTTCTGCATGGTGTGCATCGCCAGTTTGTGCGGGCGGATGGTCGGCAGATCGACAATGATCGCCTCGAGGCTTTCGATCGGTGAATGGCTCATATCAATATCCGGACAGAGTGGTGGTGTGGGTTCAGGCCGAGGCCGGAGCCAGGGCCGCCGTCGCTTCACTGCTGGCGCGACGGCTGCTGATGGCGAAAACGCTCATGGCCAGGGCCGCGACCACGCCGGGCACGGCGAAGGCCATGAAGTTGTAGTGCAGTGGCAGGCTGATACCGACCAGCGCGCCGCCGAGCAGCGGGCCGACGATGGCGCCGTTACGGCCGATGCCCGAAGCCCAGCCGAGACCCGTGGAGCGGATGGCCATGGAATAGAACTGCGCGGCACAGGCGTAGAGCAGAATCTGCGAACCGATGGTGGTGGCGCCAGCAATGGCGATCAGGCCGTATAGCAACGGCGTCGGGCTCTTGAAGCCGAGCAAAGTGATCGACACCGCGGAGATGGCGAAGAACACCGCCAACACCCGTGGCAGGTTGAGCTTGTCGCCCATCACCCCACCGCCGACTGCACCGAAGATCGCACCGAAGTTCAGCACCAGCAGGAACGACAGGCTCGAGCCCAGGCTGTAGCCGGCGTTGGCCATCAGCTTCGGCAACCAGGAGCTGAGTGCGTAAACCATCAGCAGGCAGCAGAAGAACGCCAGCCAGAGCATCAGCGTGCGCAGCGCACGGCCGTCACGGAATAGTTGCAGCACTGGGGCGCCTTCGCTTTTCGCAGCGGTCATGACCAGTTCATCGTCAGCACGCAGGTCGTACTGCGGATCGACCCGCTTGAGCACCGCACGAGCTTTTTCGGTACGGCCCTGACGCAGCATG
This sequence comes from Pseudomonas sp. KH_027, assembly GCF_057838565.1. Taxonomy (NCBI): domain Bacteria; kingdom Pseudomonadati; phylum Pseudomonadota; class Gammaproteobacteria; order Pseudomonadales; family Pseudomonadaceae; genus Pseudomonas; species Pseudomonas sp. KH_027. The sequence continues at coordinate 1,673,532 of NZ_CM174470.1, read as the reverse complement.
AAGCCGACCGACTCCGGCAGCAGGTAAACCACCAACGGCAACAGCAACAGCGGAATACCGGCGACGAAAAACACCGCCTGCCAACCGAATTGCGGAATCAGCACCATGCCCAAGCCAGCGGAGAGCATGCCGCCCACCGAGTAACCGCTGAACATGATGGCGACCAGGGTGTTGCGGATCTTCTTCGGCGCATATTCGTTCATCAGCGCCACCACGTTGGGCATCACCCCGCCGATACCGAGACCGGCGATAAAGCGGCAGATGCCGAACTCCGTGGGGCTGCGGGCGAAGCCATTGAGCACGGTAAAACCGCTGAACAGCAGCACGCAGATGGTGATGGTTTTCTTGCGCCCGATCTTGTCCGACAGCGGGCCGAAGAACAGCGCGCCAAACATCATGCCGAACAGCGCGTAGCTGCCCAGTGCGCCGGCTTCCAGCGGGCTCAAGCCCCACTCTTTCATCAGCACCGGCAGGACCACGCCATAAATGACCAGGTCGTAGCCGTCGAAGATGATGATCAGGGCACACCAGAACAGCACCATCCAGTGGAAGCTGTTGAAGCGTGCATTATCGATTACGTGGTGTACGTCGATTTTGCGCATGGCGTTGTCTCTTGTTGTTGTTATAGAAACTGCGTTGTGGTTGCCGAACACCGCGCTGAGCGCGGCTTAACCCTGATCACCTCCGCCGACAGGCAGAGTCATACCGGTGATGTAGGAAGCTTCGTCGGAGGCCAGGAATAGAATCGCTCCGACCTGCTCATCGATGCTGCCGTAGCGTTTCATCAGCGTGCTGTCGAGGGTCTGCTCGACGATCTGCTGGTACCAGACCTTCTCCTGCTCACTCTGCTCGGCGCTGTTGCGTGGAATACGCCGTGGCGGCGCTTCGGTGCCGCCCGGCGCGGTGGCGTTGACGCGGATGCCGCGCTGGGCGTTTTCGAACGCCAGGCAGGCGGTCAGCGCATTCACGCCACCCTTGGCCGCGCCATAGGGCACGCGGTTGAGGCTACGAGTAGCAATCGAGGAAACGTTGACGATGGCGCCACTGCCCTGCTCAATCATGTACGGCAGCGCGGCGTGGCAGCACCACAGGGTGGGGAACAACGAGCGGCGCACTTCGGCCTCGATCTCGTGCTCCTGGTAATGCTCGAACGGCTTGGCCCAGATAGTGCCGCCGACGTTGTTGATCAGGATGTCCAGGCGCCCGAAGCGCTCCACCGCCGCTGCCATCACTTTGGAACAATCGCCGTACTGTTCGAGGTCGGCGGTCAGGGTCAGCACCTCGCTGACGCCTCTCAGCTCATCGGCCAGTTCGTGGACCAGTTCGGAGCGGTCGACCAGCAGCAGGCGCCCGCCCTCGGCGGCCATCCGCTCGGCCACACGGCGGCCGATACCTTGGGCCGCACCGGTAATCACCGCGACCTTGTCGTGAAAGCGTGAAGTGCTCATGGCAGCCTCGTTAAAAGAGGACTGGCCGGACCTGCTCGGCACGGCTCAGCCCCAAAGGAAAACTGTATGTATCGGGACCCGGTTTTCGCCTTGCTTATTGAATCCCCGCCTTCGCGAGGATGACGGTGCAATGCAAAGCTCCCCGTTTACCCCGTCATTTCCGCGAAGGCGGGAGTCCCGTAGATGGTTCAGGCGACACTCGCGGCGAATTTCTCGTAGTAGAAGTTCGCCGGCTGAATACCCTTCTCGCGGATGAACTGGCTGACCGCCTCGACCATCGGCGGCGGGCCGCACAGGTAGATGTCGACTTCGCCATCGTTGAGGTGCGCAGGCGAAATGTGCTGAGTCACATAGCCCTTCTGCGGGTAGCTGCTGTCCGGGTTGGCCACACAGGCGCTGAAGGTGAAGTTGGGAATGCACGCGGCCAGGGCCTCGATACGCTCCATTTCCACCAGGTCGAAGTCGTTGGTGACCCCGTAGATCAGGTGCAACGGGTGCTCGCTGCCCTGTTCGGCAATCTTCTCCAGCATCGCGGTGAACGGCGCCAAGCCGGTGCCACCGGCCAGCAACAACAACGGACGCTTGATCTCACGCAGATAGAAGCTGCCCAACGGGCCGGCCAGGTTCATGCTGTCGCCAGCCTTGGCCAGACCGGTGAGGAAGCTGCTCATCAGCCCACCCGGCACGTTGCGGATCAGGAAGCTGACCTCGCCGTCGCGCTGCAACGAGCTGAACGAATAGGCACGGCTCTGCTCGCTGCCAGGCACCTGCAGGTTGACGTACTGGCCCGGCAGGAAGGCCAGCTTGTTCAGCGCCTCGCCCTTGATCGACAGCGCGATGGTGCTGTCGGACAGCTGACGGACGTTGCTGATCGCCGCTTCGAAGCTGGCCTGAGCGGTTTTGCAGACGTGCGACGAGGCCGGCACGCTGATCACACAGTCGCTCTGGGCGCGCATCTGGCAGGTCAGGACGAAACCTTGCTCGGCTTCCTCTTCAGTCAGGGCGTCATCGATGTAGTCCTGACCCATATCGTACTGACCGGCTTCGGCGCGGCACTTGCAGGTGCCGCAGGCGCCATCACGGCAGTCCAGCGGTATGTTGATGCCCTGGCGGTAGGCCGCATCGGCAACGGTCTCGTTGGCACTGGCGTCGATGAAACGGGTAACGCCGTCTTCAAAGTTGAATGCGATTTTATGGCTCATGTTGGCGCGCCCCCTCAGAGGTGATACACGTCGATGACTTGACGCACGTAGTCGTTCTTCAATACGACCTTCTTGGCCTTGATAAGCGGGCTGTCGCCGCGCACGTCGAGGGTGTAGAAGCTGGTGCCGAAGTAGCTGTTCACGGTCTTGTAGCGGAAGCTCAGGGTGTGCCAGTTGAAGCGCAGCTTGCACAGCCCGTCCGCCTGTTCGAGGAGTTCGAGGTTGCTGATGTTGTGCGAGGTACGGGTGTCCGGAATGCTCGCGCTGGAGCGTTCGGTCTTGATGCGGAACACGCGGTCTTCCAGACCGCCGCGATTGCCGTACCAGATCAGCGAGATTTCGGTCTGCGGATCTTCGGTCAGTTCGTCGCTGTCATCCCATGACGGCATCCAGTAGGTCGCATCGGCGGCATACATCTCCAGCCAGTTGTCCCAGTCCTTGTCGTCCAGGTAACGCGCTTCGCGGTAGAGGAAGTCGCGCACGGCGTCATAAGAAATGCTCATTGCGCGGCCTCCACGTGAATCAGCTGCTCTTGCTCTTTTTTCAGCGCCGCGAGCAGGGTCTGCTGCCAGTACTGGTGCTGCAGCACGAACAAGCCTTCATCTTCGGTACGCACACCGCTGAGCTTGGGTTTGAGGTCAATTTCTTGTGCCGCTTCATCGGCGCCTTCCACCCAGTGCTCGGCACCGCGGGACATATCGTTCCAACCGGCGCGACTGCCCTGGTAACCCTGCTGGCAGGAGCGAAACTCTTCCAGGTCATCGGGCGTCGCCATGCCGCTGACGTTGAAGAAGTCTTCGTACTGACGGATACGGCTGGCGCGCGCCTCGGCGCTCTCGCCCTTGGGCGCGATGCAGTAGATGGTGATTTCGGTTTGATCAATCGAGATCGGTCGGGCAATGCGGATCTGCGAACTGAACTGGTCCATCAGGTACACGTTCGGGTACAGGCACAGGTTGCGCGAGTGGCCGATCATCCAATCGGCACGCGCCTGACCGTAGTCGCGCGCCAACTCATCACGGCGCTCGTACAACGGGCGATCTTCCGGGTTGTCCCAGTGAGTCCAGAGCAACAGATGGCCTTGCTCGAAGGAGTAGAAACCACCGCCCTTCTTGCCCCAGCCACCGGCGCTCATGGTGCGCACTTCTTCGCCGGCTTCGCGCTGCTTGCGCTGGTTCTGGGTGGCGGCATAGTTCCAGTGCACGGAGCTGACATGGTAGCCGTCGGCGCCATTCTCGGCGGTCAGCTTCCAGTTGCCCTCGTAGATGTAGCTGGATGAGCCGCGCAGCACTTCCAGGCCATCCGGCGACTGGTCAACAATCATGTCGATGATCTTCGCCGACTCGCCCAAGTGCTCTACCAAGGGTTTGACGTCGGCGTTCAAACTGCCGAACAGGAAGCCACGATAGGACTCGAAACGCGCGACCTTGGTCAGGTCGTGGGAACCTTCGCAGTTGAAGCTGTCCGGGTAACCGGCATCGGCCGGATCTTTAACCTTGAGCAGCTTGCCGGAGTTATTGAAGGTCCAGCCGTGGAACGGGCAGGTATAGGAGGCCTTATTACCGCTCTTGTGCCGGCAAAGCATCGCGCCACGGTGGCTGCAGGCGTTGATGAAGGCGTTGAGCACACCGTCTTTGTTGCGCGCGATGAAGATCGGCTGGCGCCCCATGACGGTGGTGATGTAGTCGTTCTTGTTGGGAATCTGGCTCTCGTGGGCGAGATACAACCAGTTGCCCTCGAAGATGTGCTTCATTTCCAGCTCGAACAGCCGGGGATCGGTGAACATCTCGCGCTTGCAGCGGTAGATGCCCTTCTCCTTATCTTCTTCAAGCAGGGAATTAATAAAGTCGAATCCCAGGGACATGGCCAGGGCCTCCATTGTTTTTGTACTGACGGGCCAAGAGTAGGGACACAGGAGGGGGCGCAATATCCGCTTTGTGCAGACCACTATCCTTTTTGTGCAGGGCTGTTCAGCGGCGCTCGCCCAGTGGATTTGCACCTGAGCGGGGCTGGGGTTCGGCGCGGGACCGAGGCATGCCACTGGATTCCCGCCGACGCGGGAACGACGGAGTGAAGTTGGTGCAGGGGGGTTGGCGCAGGAACGGGAATGCAGCCGACAACTCTGCCCTACCCGAGTACATCATCCTCGCGAGCGCGGGGATCCAGTGATCAGCCCCGGCGCTTGAGGGTGTCCGAAGGCAGTTCGCCGAAGGCGCTCTTGTAGCTTTCGGAAAAACGTCCGAGGTGCAGGAAGCCGTAATCCAGCGCAATCTCGGTGACATTACGCACGCTGCAACTGGGGTCGCTCAGACAAACATTGATCTGCTCCAGCTTTTTGCGTCGGATGTAGCTCTTCGGCGTACTACCGGCATACCGCTCGAACAAGGCATACAGCGAACGCAGGCTGATATGCGCCTGATTCGCCAGTTGCTCGACGCAGATGTCCTGTTTGAGATTGCTCTCGATGTAATGGGCAATCCGCTCGAACGAAGCCGCCTGCGCGCACAGCTCCTCGCGGCTGACGTTGGTCTTGAGCAGAGTCAGCAACTTGCTGGCGATGATCTGCGTGTAGTGCTCACTGATCCTTGGCAGGATCAGCTCGGACTCCGCTTCCTCGCAGACCAGGCCGAGCAAACCGACAAAACCTTCGAGCTCCTGCAAGCGGTAGCGGTTCTGAGTGAAACGCACGCCTTCACTCGGCTTCAGCCAGCGTTGCTCGTTGCAGGTGGTTTCAAGCAGCGACACGGGTAGCTTGAGGATGAATTTCTCGCAGTCGTCCGAGTAGGTCAGATCGACCGGATCATCCGGATTGATCAGCAACAGCTCGCCCGGAGCGAGGAACCTCTCCTGCCCACGGCCCTTCCACAAGCAATGACCCTTCAGCAGGATCTGCAGATGGAAAATGCTCTCCAAGGCCGGGGAAGTGACCCGCACACTGCCGCCATAACTGATCTGGCAGAGATCCAAGCTGGCGAATTTACGGTGGCTGAGGCTGGACAGCGGATGGCCGGCAGCGGGCAGACGAATGCAATGGGTCCCGACATGTTGATTGACGTAGTCAGACACCGCGTAGGGGTCGCCACGCTCAAACACCATACTGCGTTGACTCAGCAGGGGACTATTCATACGTAAGACACTCTTGATGTCATTTCTCAGCTCACGCGGCACAGGCATCCAGGCCAGGCGACAGCGCTAATTTACTGGATTCCCCACCGCAGACTGTCAGACAACTGACCGGCGGGCGAGCCGCCTCAGAAGACCGCCTGCAGCCCGTACATGCAGGAGCATAGCCGCGGCCACGTCTCATTGTTTTTATCAGGGCGCACTCCAGCTGGAGCGCCGCAACCTGCACAGTAAGACGTGCCGCCTGCTCCCACAATTCGGTTATCGGTTCAGTAGCCGATAATCGAACGGTATTACAGCGACTATGGGAGTAGAGAAAGGGGTAACTAATCGCAAAGACGGCACTGATTCCAGGAGCAACCGTGGGTCACCGGCAGGATCCGCGAATGCGCCTCGCTCGGCGGACGAAACACCGGCTCGATATAACTGATGGGAAATTGTTCGGCACTCATGGTTGCAAGCAGCTCCTCGGACTCGATAAATAAGCTGGCTTGCGTCGACGCTTGCACGCAGCGGATGACACCAGAATTGCAGGAGCACAGGCGCGAAAGTGACCCGAACGGTCAACCGCCAATGATCTTCATCACGGTCACGCCGCCGGAAAAGGCCAGTTCCTGCTTGTCCCCCAGCGCCCTGACCAGTAATCGCTGCAACGCTGGCAAAGCCTGATGGCGGGGTTTATCCAGCAGGTCGCCGACATAGTGACGATTGCTCGAGGACAGGCAACCATGCAACCAGCCCGTGGACGACAGGCGCAGCCGCGAACAGGTGCGGCAGAACGGCACGCTCTCGTTGGCGATCACGCCAAAGAAGCCCTGACCGGGAACCTGGTAACGCAAGGCTGTGGCATCCACCGGCGCATCGGCCTGCAGGTATTCGTAGCGCTCGGCGATCATTGCCAGCAACTCGGGCATACCGACGAACTGCTGCATAAAACCATTATGGTCGCGAGCCAGATGCCCCATACGCATCAGCTCGATGAAGCGCAACTCGAAACCGCGCTCCAGGCAGTACTCCAGCAGCGGCAGAACCTGATCGAGGTTCTGCCCACGCAGCGGCACCATATTCAGCTTGATCTTCAACCCCGCCGCCCGCGCCTGCTCCAGCCCATCCAGCACGCTGGCCAGATCACCACCACGGGCAATGCGGCGGAAGGCTTGGGGGTCGAGGGTATCGAGGGAAACGTTCAAACGACGGATACCGGTTTCAACCAGCAGCGGCAGTTTGCGCGCCAGCAACTGGCCGTTGCTGGTCAAGCTGATGTCTTTCAAACCCAGTTGGCTGACGCCTCGCAACAGCACATCCAGCTTGGGGCTGACCAGCGGTTCGCCGCCGGTGATGCGCAATTGCTCAATACCTGCGGCCTCGATCAGGTAGGCCACACCACGAACCATGGCCTCGGCCGACAACTCATCCTGGGCCGCGACCAGACGTTTGCCGTCGGGCACGCAGTAGGTGCAGGCGTAATTGCAGGCGGCGGTCAGGCTGATGCGCAAGTTGCGAAAACGCCTGCCCTGACGGTCGACGATCATGGGCGACTCCGACGGGTTATACGTCGCAGTATATCCCCGCAGCCCGCCCACCCACATGCCTGGCATGCCGATATAGGCCGGCTGAATGGAATCAAATGGGCGGCGTCTCGCCGTCGCGCTTGCGCTTGTTGCCCATGCGCACACCGATATCCATGAGGAACTGGAAGAAACCTTCCTGATCTTCCAGCACATTGCTCCAGAACGGCGAGTGGTACAGCGCCACGGCGCCATGCACCAACGCCCAGGCAGCGCAGTAGTGGAAATACGGCGGCACGTCTTCCAGCTTGCCTTCGGCGATCCGGCCTTTGATCAGCAGGGTCAGGCGCTCGAAATTGGAGGCGCGGATCTTGTGCAACTGCTCGACCATCTCCGGCACCTGGTTGCCTTTGACAACTTTCTCCTCCAGGCGGTCGAACAAGCGGTAGCGCTGCGGATCGCGCATGCGGAACTCGAAATAAGCGCGCGACAAGGCCTCCTTGTCACGATCCACGTCGGCCGAGTGCAGCAACTCGTTCAAATCGCGCTCATAGTCGAGCATCAGGCGCAGGTAGATCTCCGCCTTGGATTTGAAATGCTTGTAGATGGTGCCTTTGCCAATCCCGACGGCGTCAGCGATCATCTCGACAGTGACGCTATCCTCACCCTGTTCGAGGAAGAGTTTTAGCGCAACATCGAGAATTTCCTGCTCGCGGCGGCGAAATTCACGGATCTTTCGGGGTTCTTTCTGCATAAAAGAGACTGCGGGGTCAAAAATCGAAGGCGCGTATTATGCCTATTTAGGGCCAAATTGCACGGATCATCAGACCATGTACGTCTTTCATGACGAGTTTATCCAAGACCCAGGGTTACGCTACCTGAACCACGCAGCCGTAGCACCCTGGCCACGCCGGGCGGCACTGGCCGTCAGTCGCTTCGCCGAACAGAACGTGCTGCTCGGCGCCCGCGACTACCCAGACTGGATGCATGTCGAGCAGCGGCTGCGCGAACGCCTGATGCGGCTGCTCAATGCACCCTCAACCGATGACATCGCCCTGGTGAAGAACACCTCGGAAGCCCTGTCGTTCGTCGCCTTCGGCCTCGACTGGCAGGCCGGCGAGCAAATCGTGATCAGCGACGAGGAATTCCCTTCCAACCGTATCGTCTGGGAGGCGCTGAAACCGCTGGGCGTCGAGGTGATACAGGTCAACCTGAGCGGTGCCGACCCCGAGCACGCCCTGCTGGCCGCCTGCGGGCCACGCACGCGACTGATGTCGATCAGCGCCGTGCAATACGCCAGCGGCCTGCGCCTCGATCTTGAGCGCCTCGGTCATGGCTGCACGCAACGTGGAGTGTTGTTCTGCGTGGACGCCATCCAGCAACTCGGCGCCCTACCCTTCGACGCTCAGGCCTGCGACTGCGCCTTCGCCATGGCCGATGGGCACAAATGGCTGCTCGGCCCGGAAGGGCTGGGCGTGTTCTATTGCCGCAGCGACCTGCGCACGCAGCTCAAGCTGCACGAGTACGGCTGGCACATGCTCGAGCACATGGGCGATTACAACCGTACGGACTGGCAACCAGCGCACAGCGCGCGGCGCTTTGAATGCGGCAGCCCGAACATGCTCGGCACCATGGCCTTGGAGGCCAGCCTGTCGTTACTGGAAGATGTCGGCATGACCGAGGTAGGCAAAGCCCTGGAAGAGCGCATGCAGTGGCTGCAGGCCGGGCTATCCAAACTGCCCGGCATCACCCTGCACAGCCCGACCGATCCCGCGCGACGAGCCGGGATTCTCACCTTCAGCCTTGCCGGCTGGGAGAAACAGGCGCTATTTGAACGACTTAAACAAGAACAGGTGATCTGCGTGCAACGCGGCGCCGGCATCCGCCTGTCCCCGCATTTCTACACTGAGCCGAGGGTGATCGACGAAACCCTGGCCCTGCTGGGCCAGCTGGCAGCGAAGTGAGGACTCAGCAGCAGCGCCGGTATTCCAAATCTGTTTAAGAAATGAACGGAACTGGCCTGGACGATCGCCAATCTTCACCGATACTCAAGTTACTGGCGTGCGGCATCTCCCCCAAGTGCCCCACCAGGCAAGGTACCGTGGACTGTGTATCTTGATTTACTCCTAATGGTCTTAACCCGGATTCATCCCCCAGAATCCGGGTTTTTTTTATCCGCGATTTAAGTGCGCCAGAGGGAACAGGCGCTGAAAGTTCACCGTAGTCTGCTCTGCAAGCGTCTGGAAACTCACCCCGCGCAACTCGGCGAGAAACTCTGCGACCTCACGTACGTACTGCGGCAGATTGGGTTTACCGCGATAGGGGATCGGCGCGAGGTACGGCGAATCGGTTTCCACCAATAGGCGATCGACCGGCACCTGGCGAGCCACTTCACGCAGAGCATCGGCATTGCGGAAGGTGACGATGCCGGACAACGAGATGTAAAAGCCGATATCCAGCGCGGCCTTGGCCATCTCCCAGTCTTCGGTGAAGCAATGCAGCACGCCGCCCTGTGGCAAGGCGGCGGCACGCAATAGCGCCAGGGTGTCGGCACGGGCTTCGCGGGTATGCACGATAACCGGCTTGCCGGTGAGTTTCGCCGCCTCCAGGTGCAGGGCGAAAGCCTCGCGCTGCAGCTCGGCGGCTTCGGGCTCGTAGTGATAATCCAGCCCGGTTTCGCCGATCGCCACCACCCGCGGGTGATTCAACTCGGCCAGCAACCAATCCAGGGCCGGTGCGGCACCCGGTTCGAGGTCGAGGGGATGCACGCCCACCGAGCAATCGACATCCGCGTAGCGCTCGGCCAGCGCTTTGACCGCCGCGGCGTTATCCGCGCTGACGCCGATACAGAGGAAATGCCCGACGCCCCGCGCACGCGCGGCATCCAGCGCAGCATCCAAGGAACCGCCATGGGCCGCCAGATCAAGGCGATCGAGGTGACAGTGGGAGTCGACAAGCATGGCGTTACAGAACCTGTTCAAGGTCGTCGCGAGCGTAGGTCAGGTAAGGCGAACACAGGCGAGGACGCGGAGTTTTCGAGCCGTGAATGAGCAGTCGGAGCCTGTGTTCAACGCCGCATCCGCAAACGCAGCCAACCTGAAACAGGTCCTTACATCGTATGGGTCGGGCGGTCGGACGTCAGCGCCCCGGCCAGGTAGGTTTCGATCTTGTTGCGGGCCGTGTTGTCGCCATCGTTGAACTGCACGCCAACACCGGCGGCGCGATTGCCTTGGGCGCCTTTGGGCGTGATCCAGACCACCCTGCCGGCGACCGGAATTTTTTCCGGCTCGTCCATCAAGTTGAGCAACATGAACACTTCGTCGCCCAGCTTGTAGCTCTTGTTGGTGGGAATGAATAAACCGCCGTTTTTGATAAAGGGCATATACGCGGCATAGAGCACGGATTTGTCCTTGATCGTCAGGGACAGAATTCCGTTACGCGGACCAAGATTCGGTGGCAAGCTCATGCGGCATTCCTAGGCTCTGTTGACGGTTAACGATCCAGTGGCCGATTCTAGCCTTGTCCGGGCAGGCTTGCCCACTGCACAAGCAGGGCTTCGAGAAGCAAAACACGGTTGAGGTTGGCTTTACCGAGCACTTTCTGCCGCTGCGCGAGCAACCAGTCCTGCAAAGCCAGGATCTTGGCTTGTGCCGACTTGTCGGCAAGGTATTGCACGACCTTGCGCATATCGTGGAGGCCGAGGCCGTCTTCATCCCGAGTCATCTGATAGCGCAAAATCAGCTGCGACCAGTCGCAAAACCAATCGAACAGCAGCAGCAGCGGTATGCCATTCCAGCTTTCCGCCAGTTGGCTCGGCGCCTGTTGCTGCTTGAGCAGTTTCTTCACCCCCTCCACCACCAGCGCCCGCTGTTCACGCACCCCCTGCCCCTGCAGGCTGATGGCCGCGAGTGGCGAGCCGGCAGCCAGGCTCAGCAGCTCGCGCCGCTCCTCTGCACTGCTCTCTGGTAGCGCCTGCGCCAGCCAGGCCAAGCTATCGGCCTCACTCGGCAACGGACAGGCCTGTTGCACGCAACGGCTTTTCACCGTCGGCAACAAGCGGCTGGGCTGGTGACTGACCAACAGCAGCACGGTATCCCCAGAGGGCTCTTCCAGACTTTTCAGCAGGGCGTTGGCGGCGTTCAGGTTCATCGCTTCCGCCGGCTCCACCAGCACCACCTTGCGGCCACCGAACTGTGAGGTCTGCACGACGAAGCTCACCAGCTCGCGCACCTGGTCGACCTTGATCGCCTTGTCGGCCTCTTCCGGTTCCAGGATGAAGTTATCCGGGTGCGAACCGGCCGCCAGCAGCAGGCAGGATTTGCACTGGCCACAGGCATCCAGTCCAATCGGGTCGCGGCACAGCAGCCGCGCCATCAAGCGCTCGGCCAAGGCCCGCTTGCCGATGCCCACCGGGCCATGCAGCAAGTAGGCGTGCGCATGCTGGATGCGCCCCGCCAGGGTCTGCCACAGTGCGGCCTGCCAGGGGTACACAGGGTGTGTCATCAATTACTTCCCGCTCCGCGTTGTCGCCTTAACCACGGGTTAACTCCAGCAACTCGGGCAATAACGCATCGAGCGACAACTGCACCTCGACCAGCGACTGCGCGGCATCCACCACGCGATAACGCGCGGGCGCGGCATTGGCGCGGCGCAGATAGGCCTGGCGGACGGACTCGAAGAAATCGCGGCCTTCCTGCTCGAACCGATCCAGTCGGCCACGGGCCGCGGCACGAGCCAAACCGACTTCGACCGGCAGATCGAAAATCAGCGTCAGGTCGGGGCGCAGGTCGCCCTGCACGAAGTTTTCCAACACCCCGATGCGCGCTTCGGACAAACCTCGACCGCCGCCCTGGTAGGCATAGGTCGCATCGGTAAAGCGATCGCAGAGCACCACCGCGCCGCGCGCCAATGCCGGGCGGATCACCTCGGCCAAGTGCTGGGCGCGGGCGGCGAACACCAGCAGCAGCTCGGTATCCGCGGCCATCGGCTCAGCGCTGGGCGCCAGCAAGAGCTCACGAATCCGCTCGGCGAGCGGTGTGCCGCCGGGTTCGCGACTCAGCAGCACATCGATACCCTGCGCCCGCAGGCGCTCGGCCAGGTATTCGCGGTTGGTACTTTTACCGGCGCCTTCCGGGCCTTCCAGGGTAATAAACAGGCCGGTCACAGGCTGTCCTTATTCATGATTCATGGCGTGGCGGATGCCGGATCGGCCGTACTGGCCGGGATCGGGCTGGAACGGTAATCGGCGCGGCGCTTGAGCTGATACTCACGCACCGCTCGATTGTGCGCATCAAGATCGTCGGAGAATACATGGCTGCCATCGCCACGGGCGACAAAATACAGGCTCTTGCCAGCCACGGGATGCAGCGCCGCATGGATCGCCTCACGCCCGACCAAAGCAATCGGCGTTGGCGGCATGCCGGCAATCACGTAGGTGTTGTAGGGGGTCGGCTCGCGCAGATGGGCGCGGGTCAGCTTGCCGGTGTAGCGCTCGCCCAGGCCGTAGATCACCGTCGGGTCAGTCTGCAACTGCATGCCGATCCGCAGACGGCGGACGAACACCCCGGCGATCTGCCCGCGCTCCTGCGGCACGCCGGTTTCCTTTTCGATCATCGAGGCCATGATCAAGGCCTGATAGGGCTCGCGATAAGGCAGATTCTCCGCACGCTTGGGCCACTCCTCGGCGAGCACTTCATCCAGGCGGGCATAGGCCTGCTTGAGCAAATCCAGATCGCTCATGCCGCGAACAAAGCGGTAGGTATCCGGAAAAAAACGCCCTTCGGGATAAACCCCGGGCTGACCGAGGCGCACCATCAGCTGCGTATCGCTCAGCCCGGCAAGGGTCTGCTCGAGCTTGGGCTGGCGCGCCAATGCGGCACGTACCTGGCGGAAATTCCAACCTTCGACCAGGGTCAGGCTGTACTGCAGCACCTCCGCGCGCTGCCACAAGCCGAGCAGGTCACGCGCCCGCAGCCCTTGCGTCAGTTGATACTCGCCACTGTGCAACGGTTGCCCTGCCGAGTTGAATCGCCAGTAGAGCCGCAACCAGAAGGCACCCCTCAACACCCCCTCGTCTTCCAGGCGATTGAGCACGCCGCCCGGGGTGGCGCCGGCAGGCACATCCAACACGTACCCCTGCGGCACATTCAGCGGCTGCTCAAGGGCCGTGTGCTGCCGCCAGGCGGCGAACACCAGCAACAGACCGGCCAGCAGCAGCCCGCCTTGCAGTAGCAGTAATAATTTGCGTATCACGAATCAGCAGTCCAATAGCGCGCGGGCAATGTTCTGCAGTTTACGGGTGAGCGGGCCAACGGGCCAGTCGCGCCCTTGCAGCGCCCGTACCGGCCACACGCCATACAAGCTGTTGCAGAGGAAGACTTCATCGGCCGCGAGCAACTCGGCCACTTCGATATCGCGGATTGCCACGGGTAGCGCCAGGCGCTCGGCCTGGGCCAGCAACTCGGCGCGCATCACCCCGGCAACCCCCGAACGCGACAGATCAGGCGTGAGCAACACACCATCTTTGACCAGAAACAGGTTGCTGTACACGCCCTCGATCACGCGTCCGGAAACATCCAGCATCAAACCTTCGGCATGTTCGACATCCTGCCACTCGGCGCGCGCCAACACCTGCTCCAGACGATTGAGGTGCTTGAGCCCGGCGAGCAGCGGTTGCTCGGCCAAGCGGGTCGCACAGGGGAACAGGCGTACGCCCTGCTCCGCGTTGAGCGCCGGATAAGCCGGAGCGGGACTGCCCTGGAGAATACGTCGAGCGCTCGCCGAGGGCGGCAACGCATAGCCACGCACACCATCGCCGCGCGTGAGGATCAGCTTGACGACCCCCTCCCCGAGCGCCGCAGAAAATGCCAGCAGCTCAGTGCGGATCAGGCCTTCATCGCCAGCGATACCCAGACGCCGACAGCCCTCGGCCAAGCGCGCCAGATGGCGCTCGAGCAGCTGGGGCCGACCGTACCTGACGCCGATGGTTTCGAACAACCCATCGCCGTAAGCCAGGCCGCGATCCTTGACCGGCAAGGTATCGACCCGGCGCCCATCGACCCAGCTCGACATCAGCCGACGAACCGGCGGAACACCAGCGAACCGTTGGTACCGCCAAACCCGAAGGAGTTGGACACCACCACATCGATGGGCATGCTCCTGGCCTCGTGCGGCACGAAGTCCAGGTCACAGCCCTCGTCCGGCTCATCCAGGTTGATGGTCGGCGGCGCCACCTGGTCGCGAATCGCCAGCACGCTGAAGATCGCCTCCACCGCACCGGCAGCGCCCAGCAAGTGGCCGGTCATCGACTTGGTCGAACTGATCGCCAGGTCGTAGGCATGCCCGGCGAATACCGATTTGATCGCCGCCGCCTCGGCCTTGTCGCCAGTCGGCGTCGATGTGCCGTGGGCATTGATGTACTGCACCTGCTCGGGATTCAGGCTGGCATCGCGCAGCGCATTGCGAATGCAGCGCGCAGCACCGGCGCCATCTTCCGGCGGCGAAGTCATGTGGTAGGCATCACCGCTCATGCCGAAACCGATCAACTCGGCATAGATGGTCGCGCCACGCGCCTTGGCATGCTCCAACTCTTCGAGCACCAAGGCCCCCGCACCGTCGGACAAGACGAAACCGTCACGGCCCTTATCCCACGGGCGACTGGCACCGCTCGGATCGTCATTGCGCGTGGACAGTGCACGGGCCGCGGCAAAACCGCCGATACCCAGGCCGCAGGCCGCCATTTCGGCACCGCCCGCCACCATCACATCCGCTTCACCGAAAGCGATATTGCGCGCCGCCATGCCAATGCAGTGGGTGCCCGTGGTGCAGGCTGTGGCAATTGCATAGTTCGGCCCCTGCAGACCCAGGTGGATCGACAGAAAACCGGAAATCATGTTGATGATCGAGCCCGGCACGAAGAACGGCGAAATCCGCCGCGGCCCCTGCTCATGCAACGACTTGCAGTTGTTCTCGATATTGGTCAGACCGCCGATACCCGAGCCCATGGCCACGCCAATACGCTCACGGTTGGCATCCGTGACCTCCAAGCCGGAATCACGCACGGCCTGGAAGCTGGCCGCCAGACCATACTGAATAAACAGGTCGATCTTGCGTGCATCCTTGGCCGACAAATACTCCTCGACATTGAAGTTCTTTACCGAGCCACCAAAGCGGGTGGTGTAGGCGGAAAGATCCATATGCTCGATGAGGCCGATACCACTACGACCGGCCAGAATACCCTGCCAACTGCTCGGAACATCGGTACCCAGGGGCGACAACATGCCCATACCGGTGACCACGACGCGTCTACGCGACACAGCAATCTCCTCTTGTTCGGTTTTACAACGCATGGCCTGCGCTTAAAGAAAAACCGCACGCCTTTTGGGCAGTGCGGCTTTTCCAGGTCGGGAATCGACGATTACGGGTTATTACGCGTGCGCAGTAACGTAATCGATAGCTTCCTGAACGGTGGTGATTTTTTCGGCTTGCTCGTCCGGGATTTCGGTCTCGAATTCCTCTTCCAGAGCCATCACCAGCTCAACGGTGTCAAGAGAGTCGGCACCCAGGTCTTCGACGAAAGAAGCGCTGTTGGTTACTTCTTCTTCTTTGACGCCAAGTTGCTCAGCAACGATTTTCTTGACGCGTTCTTCGATGGTGCTCATACCTTGTTTTCACTCCTAATGAACAAATCCAGGCAGCTGGTCTGTGGGTAAGTGTATAGAAAGGGTTTTCCGCATTTCAAGCTCAATGCCGAGGACCTTCTCAATCACTCCAACGATCTGTCTATAAACCAGTTGCAGCTTTATAACGGATTTTAGACAGCACGTATGACAGTTTTCTGAAGGTTCCCGTCACATTCAGCTCATATACATTCCGCCGTTCACCGGAATAGTAGCCCCGGTAACGTAGGCTGCGCCATCGGAAGCCAGGAAAGAGACCACTTTGGCGATCTCTTCGGCCTGACCCAGACGACCCAGCGGAATCTGCGCCTGCAGCGCTTCGCGCTGTGCCTGCGGCAGTTCGCGAGTCATATCGGTATCGATAAAGCCCGGCGCCACCGCGTTGACGGTAATGGCCCGCGAGCCGACTTCACGCGCCAGAGCACGGCTAAAACCTTCGAGCCCGGCTTTGGCTGCAGCATAGTTTACCTGCCCGGCGTTGCCCATGGCGCCAACTACCGAACCAATATTGATAATCCGTCCCCAGCGCGCCTTGGTCATGCCACGCAGCACGGCTTTGGATAGACGGTACAGGCTGTTGAGGTTGGTGTTGATCACATCATGCCATTCGTCGTCTTTCATCCGCAGCATCAGATTATCGCGGGTGATGCCAGCATTGTTGACCAGGATCAAGGGCTGACCGAGGTGCTGTTGGATGTGTTCGAGGGTCGTGGCCACCGACTCATCATTGCTGACATCGAGCACCAGACCGGCACCTTCGATGCCATGTTCCTTCAGGGTTTCCGCGATACGCTCGGCACCGGAGGCCGAGGTGGCCGTACCGATCACCACAGCGCCTTGGCGCCCCAGTTCCAGAGCGATAGCCTGGCCAATACCGCGGCTGGCGCCGGTGACCAATGCAATTTTACCTTGCAGGCTCATGAAAAACTCTCCTAAGTCAGGCCAGCGCCGCACGCGTGGCGGCGAAAGCATCCGGTGTATCCAGGTTGTAGGTATTGATGCCTTTTACGCAACGCTTGTTCAAGCCCGAGAGTACTTTTCCTGGACCACACTCGGCCAAGCCAGTCACGCCAAGCTCGGAAAGCCGAACCATCGACTCCACCCAGCGCACCGGGTTGTACAACTGCGCCAGCAGATCGCGCTTGAGGGCGTCGAGATCGGCCACCACGGCCGCACTGACGTTCTGCACCAGCGGAATCTGCGGTGCCTGCCAGGCGATTGCGGATACGGCCTCAGCAAAGCGCTCAGCCGCCGGGCGCATCAAGTCGCAATGCGACGGCACGCTGACCGGCAGCGCCATCGCCCGCTTGGCGCCACGCGCCTTGCAGGCCCCGATAGCGCGCTCGACCGCGGCAACGGCTCCGGCGATCACGACCTGGCCGGGCGCATTGAAGTTCACCGCACTGACCACTTCACCTTGCGCGGCCTCGGCACAGGCAGCCAGGACATCAGCATCCTCCAAACCGAGAATCGCGGCCATGCCGCCCTGCCCGGCCGGTACGGCCTGCTGCATCAACTGGCCGCGACGCTCCACCAGCTTCACCGCGTCGACAAAGCTCAGGCTACCGGCCGCCACCAGCGCCGAATACTCGCCAAGGCTGTGACCGGCAACGAAGGTCGGACGCACACCCGATTCAGCCAACCACAAACGCCACAAGGCAATGGACGCCGCAAGAATGGCCGGCTGGGTTTTGTCGGTCTGGTTGAGGTTTTCTTCCGGTCCCTGTTGAGTCAAGGCCCAGAGGTCGTAACCGAGCGCTTCGGAAGCTTCGGCGAAGGTATCCAGAATCAGCTTCTGCTGCGCGCCATGCTCAGCAAGCATGCCCAAGGATTGCGAACCTTGGCCTGGGAAGACGAATGCGAGGGATGCAGACATTTAAACGGTCCCTAATGGTCTTAGCGTCGGGAAGATTGCGCCTGGCCTAGCCAAGCGCAACAAACTGACAATTGGATGACAGGCCGCCAAGTGCGGTCACATTCGGCGCGCCACGCACTACAGCAACAGGTGCTCGAGACGCCCATGCAGACGCTGCGGCAAGTCCTCGCGAACCTCAGTCAAGGCGCGGCGAATGGCGCTCTGGAAACCCTCGGGGCCGGCGGCGCCATGGCTTTTCACCACAATGCCCTGTAAACCGAGAAAGCTCGCACCGTTGTGTCGCGCCGGCGCCAGATCGCCCTGCAAGCGACGCAACAGCGGCAAGGCCAGCGAACCCACCAGACGCGCCCCCAGGTTTTGTCTGAACAAGGCCTCCATGCGCGCAGAAATCATGGCCGCCAGGCCTTCGCTGGATTTCAACAGGATGTTGCCGACAAAACCGTCGCACACCACCACATCGGCTTCGCCGCGGTAGAGACCGTCGCCCTCGATATAACCGATGTAATTCAGCGCCTGGGCCTGCTGCAGCAAACTGGCCGCCAGTTTGACCTGCTGATTACCCTTGATGTCTTCAGTGCCCACGTTCAACAGCGCTATGCGCGGGCGATCAATGCCAAGGGCCTCGGCCGCAACCGAACCCATCACGGCGAACTGATAAAGATGTTCGGCGCTGCAATCGACATTGGCACCCAGATCGAGCAAATGGCAATGCCCACGCTCGGTCGGAATAGCCGTGACCATTGCCGGCCGATCGATGCCAGGCAGGGTTTTCAGCACATAGCGCGAAAGCGCCATCAGCGCGCCGGTATTACCAGCACTGACACAGGCCTGCGCCCGACTATCGCGCACCAGGCCAAGCGCCACGCGCATGGAGGAGTCCGGCTTGCCACGCAAAGCCTGGGCGGGACGCTCGTCCATGCCGATCACTTCGCTGGCCTGCTCAAGCTGCAGACGTGCGCGATCGACACCGGGGTGGCGTGCAATCAATTCATTCAGAAAGGAGGTTTGGCCGACGAGGACCAGGTGCAACGAGGGGAATTCGGCCAAGCAGGCAATGCAGGCCGGAACAATGCTGTGGGGACCGAAGTCCCCACCCATTGCGTCAATCGCGATGATCGGAGCGGACAAGGATTACTCGTCAGCGCCCTTGTCGATCACTTTGCGACCACGGTATACACCTTCCGGAGATACGTGGTGACGCAGGTGAACTTCACCGGTGCTCTTCTCAACGGACAGAGTGCTAGCCTCGAGTGCGTCGTGCGAACGGCGCATGTCGCGAGCGGAGCGGGATTTTTTGTTCTGCTGAACAGCCATAATTAATAACTCCTAAACGTTTGGGTCACGCTTTAACTGTGCCAATACACTGAACGGGTTGGACCGCGATACCTCGTCCTCGCTCGGCTCAGGCTCTTCAAGGCCCGCCGGCTGCTGGCAATCTTCAGGATCATGAGCTGGAACAATGGGCAAGGCGAGCAACAACTCCTCCTCGACCAACGCCAGCAGATCCAATGGATCCTCACCCAATTCCAGCACGTCATAGCCTTGCGGCACAGACTGGGTATTCGCACCTTCTTTCACCACGGCGTAACTGCATTCGCTGTGGATCGGCAGAGCGACCAGTTCCAGACAACGCTGGCAAATCATCTTGACCTCAACGTCGATCGAGCTGTGAATCACCACAGCTTTGCGCTCATCGCGTTCGAAAAAAAACTTCGCACGGACGACACCGACATTATCGGCAAGCGGATCGCAGAGTCGCTGCAAATCAGCCAGCGGCAGCTCACCCTGGAGGGTGGCACCACGATCAGCTAGCTTGCGCGGATCAACGTGAGGAGGAATCGGGCCATTCAACATAGGCGCAGCATTCTAGGGATGCACCCCGCCCCTGTCAAAGGAAATTCAGCCTGTGCGCCAACTGGCTCGCTGGTTAGAATCCCCGAACATATCCAAGGAAATCATCATGCTGCCTCTGGTGCTCGCATCCAGCTCCCCCTATCGCCGCGAATTGCTCGCGCGCCTGCGCCTACCCTTCACCTGGAGCGCGCCCGCCATCGACGAAAGCCACCAGCCCCACGAGCTGGCATCCGACCTGGTACGACGCCTGGCCGAAAAGAAAGCCCGCGCCCTCGCCCAGAGCCACAGCCAGCACCTGATCATCGGCTCCGACCAGGTCGCCGTACTCAACGGGCAGATTCTCGGCAAACCCCACGACCTCGCCCGCGCGCAGGCGCAACTCGAAGGCGCCAGCGGCAGCAGCGTCACCTTCCTGACCGGCCTGGCCCTGCTGAACACCGCCAGCGGCAGCTGCCAGGTCGATTGCGTACCCTTCACCGTGCACTTCCGCGAACTCGATAGCGCACGCATCAGGCGCTACCTGGAGGCAGAACAACCCTTCGACTGCGCCGGCAGCTTCAAGGCCGAAGGCCTGGGCGTCAGCCTGTTCCGCGCCACCGAAGGCGGCGACGCCACCAGCCTGGTGGGCCTGCCGCTCATTCGCCTGGTGGACATGCTGCTGCGCGAAGGTGTCGAGATCCCCTGAATACTTGCAGATGAAAGAAACCGACGACTAAAAAGCCCGGCACTTGCCGGGCTTTTGCGTTGCAGCGAAGCAGACCTAGCGTAATGCCGGCCCCTGAAACCCCGCCCAAATGGCAATGTGCTCGGCAACGCTGGCGCCAAGCTTCTTCGCAAAGCGATCGAACGGCGTTTCCTGCACGGTGTAATCGACCAGCTCTTTCTCGCCGATCACATCGCGCGCCACCGAACTGGTATTACCCAGCGCATCGATCAAGCCCAGCTTCAGCGCCTGCTCGCCCGACCAGATCAGACCGGAGAACAGCTCTGGATGCTCGGCATCCTTCAAGCGCTCGCCACGACCCTGCTTGACGCTGGCGATGAATTGGCGATGAGTGGTGTCCAGCACGCTCTGCCAAAAACGCGTCTCTTCATCCTTTGGCGGCTGGAACGGATCGAGGAACGCCTTGTGCTCGCCCGAGGTATAGACCCGACGATCCACACCCAGCTTCTCCATCACGCCGACGAAACCAAAGCTGGCCGCCGTCACACCAATGGAACCGACCAGACTGGCCTTGTCCGCATAAATGGCATCGGCCGCACTGGCGATGTAATAAGCACCCGAAGCGCCGAGATCGGTAATCACGGCATACAGCTTGATGTCCGCATGCTCGGCCCGCAGCCGACGGATTTCATCGTAGATATAGCCAGACTGCACCGGACTGCCGCCCGGGCTGTTGATCCGCAGAATCACGCCCTTGGTTTTCGGATCCTCGAACGCCGCCCGCAGGCTGCCGACGATATTGTCCGCACTGGCGGACTCCTGATCGGCAATCATCCCGCGCACTTCGATCAGCGCCGTATGGTTGGCACTGCGCGCCGCGCTCTTGGACAGGTTCAGCGCCGGAGAAAACAACGCGATCGCGCCAAACAAGTAGATAAAAGTCAGCGCCTTGAAGAAAATTCCCCAACGCCGCGCACGACGCTGTTCCTGCACACCGGCGAGCAGGGTCTTCTCCAACAGCTTCCAGCTCTTGTCGTCACCGTTACCAGCAGCCGACGCCTTCCATTCATCCGACATATTCACTCACCCCAGGTAATGGCTCACTCACGCGCAACTCAAGCCAGGCGCGCAACTCGGTAAAATGTTCAATCGCCAATCGCGGCCCATAGGCACGTAACATATCCAGTGGCTGCGCACCGTAACCGACCGCAACCGAGTCGATGCCAGCCCGGCGCGCCATTTCCAGATCGAATGACGAATCACCGACCATCAACGCCCGCTCCGGCGCAACCTGACAATGCGCAAGAATCTCCTGCAGCATCAATGGATCGGGCTTGCTCGCGGTTTCGTCGGCACAACGGGTGACATCGAAATAATCCAACCAACCCTGCCCCGCCAACACTCGCTGCAAGCCGTGCCGACCTTTTCCGGTCGCCACTGCCAAGCGATAGCCCGCAGCCCGGAACTGCGCCAGCGACTCAGCCACACCCGCGAACAGTGCCGACGGCTCAGTTTCCAACGCCAGGTAATGATCACTGTATAGCCGGCAGAAGCGTTCGACCTGCACAGGCTCAACGAGTTCTGGGTAGAGCGTGCCAACAGCTTCGGGCAGGCCGAGACCGATAATGCCCTTGATCGGCTCATCATCCAGCACCGGCAGCTCGCATTCCGCCGCCGCCGAGCGCATGGCCGCGACAATGCGCCCAATGGAATCGACCAGCGTGCCATCCCAATCGAAGATCAGCAGCTGATAATCAGGCACTCAGCCGCTCCAGCGTCTTGAGCCACATCTCATCGACCGGCGCCTCAAGCTTCAACACCCCACCCTCAGGCAAGGGCACGGTCAACTCATAAGCATGCAGAAACAGGCGCTTGCCGCCCAGCTCGCGAATCTCGCGGGAGAAGTCATCGTCGCCATACTTGGCATCACCGGCAATGCAGTGCCCGGCATGCTTGGTATGCACACGGATCTGGTGGGTGCGCCCGGTAACCGGCTTGGCCTCGACCAAGGTAGCGAACTCGCCGAAGCGGCGCAGCACGCGAAACAGTGTCATGGCCTCCTTACCTTCCTCGCTGACCTCGACCATGCGCTCGCCCGAACGCAGGTTGCTCTTCTGCAACGGCGCCCGCACCTGCTTCTTGGCCGTCGCCCAATGCCCGCGCACCAACGCCATATAACGCTTGTCCACGCCATCCTTGCGCAAGGCTTCGTGCAGATGACGGAGCATGCTGCGCTTCTTGGCGATCATCAGCAGGCCCGAAGTGTCGCGATCCAGGCGATGCACCAACTCAAGGTCCTTGCAATCGGGGCGCAACTGGCGAAAGGCCTCGATCACCCCATAATTCAGGCCGCTGCCACCATGCACGGCAATCCCGGCCGGCTTATTGAGGACGATCAACGCCTTGTCTTCATACACGATTGCCGCCTCAAGGCGTGCGAGCAACCCCTGCGCCAAAGGAGCAGGCTCATCGCGCTCAGCCAGACGCAAAGGTGGAACACGGACGATATCCCCCGCCTGCAACTTGTACTCAGGTTTGATCCGACCTTTATTCACACGCACTTCGCCTTTACGCAAAATCCGGTAAATCAAGGTCTTGGGCACACCTTTGAGACGAGTGCGAAGGAAGTTATCGATTCGTTGGCCGGCAAGTTCCGGTTCAACCTCGAGCAGCTGGACGCCGGAGGTCGGAGAGGCAGGTTCTGTCATCCCCCAATCATAACAATTTTTTATTGAATTGAAGCACTTAATCATTGCTGCTATAGTCCCGAGCGCCGCCAAAAGCGGCCCGGTTTGCGGATGATCGCTAAAACTGCCATCCCCAACCGATTGCAACGTCATTCAGGACGTAAGGCCGTCCGACGGGACTTTCGCCGCAAAAGGCCGCGAATAACTCGGAAATAAAGCCTTGAGCCATGACGCG
Organism: Pseudomonas sp. KH_027; assembly: GCF_057838565.1. Taxonomy (NCBI): domain Bacteria; kingdom Pseudomonadati; phylum Pseudomonadota; class Gammaproteobacteria; order Pseudomonadales; family Pseudomonadaceae; genus Pseudomonas; species Pseudomonas sp. KH_027. The sequence continues at coordinate 1,650,257 of NZ_CM174470.1, read as the reverse complement.
TCATCTGCCACTGGGGCGATGACGGTAAATGCCAACCCGCTGCAGATTCTGCGAGCGGCACCCGATTTTCAGCGATACGTGTAGGGTGGAGATGCACAACCGTCGGACTGCGTAGCTTTATTGAAGACGCTTTATCTCGTCCGCTACCGATGGTTGATTCCTCCTCCTGACTGAGTGCTTCTGTCACCACAGCAAGCAGGAGACGTCCGTCGCGACCCCGGCCCTATTGGCCGACGTCGCTAGACATTGGAACGACTTACAACCGTTTCTGACGCGCACCTGACACCGACCCTGAGAGTCGTGTGTGCCGAACGCCGTTTCCGGCAGCCCGGAAACCGACGGTACTACATGAAAAGAATGCTGATTAACGCAACTCAACCCGAAGAGCTGCGTGTCGCCCTGGTAGATGGCCAAAAACTCTACGACCTGGATATCGAATCGGGTGCTCGCGAGCAGAAGAAGGCCAACATCTATAAAGGCCGCATCACTCGCATCGAACCCAGCCTCGAAGCCGCTTTTGTCGATTTCGGCTCCGAGCGCCACGGCTTCCTGCCCCTCAAAGAAATCTCCCGCGAATATTTCAAGAAAGCCCCTGAAGGCCGCGTCAACATCAAAGATGTGTTGAGCGAAGGTCAGGAAGTGATCGTGCAGGTCGAAAAAGAAGAACGTGGCAACAAGGGCGCAGCCCTGACCACCTTCATCAGCCTGGCCGGTCGTTACCTGGTGCTGATGCCGAACAACCCGCGCGCCGGCGGCATCTCCCGCCGTATCGAAGGCGAAGAGCGCAACGAACTGCGCGAAGCCTTGAACGGCCTGGTCGCCCCTAGCGACATGGGCCTGATCGTGCGCACTGCCGGCCTGGGCCGCAGCAGCGAAGAAATGCAGTGGGACCTCGATTACCTGCTGCAACTCTGGACCGCCATCAAGGAAGCGTCCCTCGACCGTTCCGCACCGTTCCTGATCTACCAGGAAAGCAACGTCATCATCCGCGCCATCCGCGACTACCTGCGCCAGGACATCGGCGAAGTATTGGTCGACAGCGTCGAAGCCCAGGAAGAAGCCCTGAGCTTCATCCGCCAGGTGATGCCGCAGTACGCCAGCAAGATCAAGCTGTATGAAGACAGCGTGCCGCTGTTCAACCGCTTCCAGATCGAAAGCCAGATCGAAACCGCCTTCCAGCGCGAAGTGAAACTGCCATCCGGCGGCTCCATCGTGATCGACCCAACCGAAGCCCTGGTGTCCATCGACATCAACTCGGCACGCGCGACCAAAGGCAGCGACATCGAAGAAACCGCGCTGCAGACCAACCTGGAAGCGGCCGAAGAAATCGCCCGCCAGCTGCGCCTGCGTGATATCGGCGGCCTGATCGTGATCGACTTCATCGACATGACGCCGGCCAAGAACCAGCGCGCCGTGGAAGAGAAAGTCCGCGAAAGCCTGGAAGCCGACCGTGCCCGCGTCCAGGTCGGGCGCATCTCGCGTTTCGGCCTGCTGGAAATGTCCCGTCAGCGTCTGCGCCCTTCCCTGGCTGAAGGCAGCGGCATCGTCTGCCCACGCTGCAACGGTCAAGGCATCATCCGTGACGTCGAATCGCTGTCGCTGGCCATCCTGCGCCTGATCGAAGAAGAAGCCCTGAAAGACCGCACCGCCGAAGTGCGCGCCCAGGTGCCGATCCCGGTCGCCGCTTTCCTGCTCAACGAGAAACGCAATTCGATCACCAAGATCGAACTGCGTACCCGTGCGCGCATCGTGATTCTGCCGAACGACCACCTGGAAACCCCGCACTTCGAAGTGCAGCGCATCCGTGACGACAGCCCGGAAGCCCAGACCTCGCAGTCCAGCTACGAGATGGCCGCTGCCGAAGTCGAAGAAGTTCAACCGGTCAGCGCCACCCGCACCCTGGTTCGCCAGGAAGCGGCGCTCAAGGCTGCCCCGCAGCGCCTGGCGCCGACGCCAACTGCCGAGACCGCCGAGCCACAGCGGGCCGCCGAGCCGAGCCTGTTCAAAGGCCTGGTGAAATCGCTGGTCAGCTTGTTCGCTGGCAAGGAAGAAGAAAAACCGGCTGCCGTCGAGAAGAAGCCCGCCACCGAGCGCCCAGCGCGCAGTGACGAGCGTCGTAACGGTCGCCAGCAGAACCGCAGCCGCGGTGGCCGCCGCGACGAAGAGCGCAAGCCGCGCGAAGAGCGTGCGCCACGCGAAGAGCGTGCAGCTCGCGAACCGCGTGAAGAACGTGCACCGCGCGAAGAGCGCGCACCGCGTGAACCGCGCGAGGTTCGTGAACCCCGCGAGCCGCGTGAAGCCCGTGAAGAGACTCAGGCACCCCGTGAAGAACGCGCACCACGCGCCCCTCGCGAAGAGCGCAAGCCGCGCGAACCGCGTGAAGAGCGCAAACCGCGTGAAGAGCGTCAGCCGCGCGAACTGCGTGAGCCACTGGACGCCCAAGGCCAGGAAGCCCCGACCGAGGAGCGCGTCGAGCGCAAACCGCGTGAAGAGCGCCAGCCCCGCGCCCCGCGTGAAGAGCGTCAACCGCGCGTAGCCGCTGAGCCCGCTGCGAGCGAAGAAGAACTGTTGCCGAACGAAGAGCAACTGCAGGACGACGAGCAAGACGGCGCCGAAGGCGATCGTCCACGCCGCCGCTCCCGTGGCCAGCGTCGTCGCAGCAACCGTCGTGAACGTCAGCGTGATGCCAACGGCAACCTCATCGAAGGCAGCGAAGAAAGTGCTGAAGCCGAGGAAGGCAACACCGGCGCAGCAGTAGCCGCTACGGCTATCGCCGGCAGCCTGGCAGGCGAAACAGTTGAAGTAGCCAGCACAGCCAGCGAAAGTGCCAACGAGCCGGTCGCGGCCGTTGAAGCCATTGAAGCCCGCGCGGAAGTTGAAGCAACAGCACCGACCGAAACCTTCGAGACCCCCGCTGCCGTAGCCCAGGAGCAAGAAGCTGCTCCTGCCGCTCCTGTCGCGCACATCCCGGCTGAACCGGTTGTCGAGGTTGCGGAACCTGTCGCAGTCGTAGCCGAAGCGGCGCCTGCCGTCGTCGAAGCCCTTGCAGCAGAACCGACGACTCCCGCGGCCGAAGTCACGCAAGTGGCGGAAGTCGTTGAAGTGACCGCCGAGGTTGCAAGCGCACCGGTCAGCACCAGCGGCCGCGCACCGAACGACCCACGTGAAGTGCGCCGTCGTCAGCGCGAAGCTGAACGCCTGGCCAAGGAAGCCGAACACGCCTCCGAAGCCGTCGTGCAAGCCGTGGTTGCCGCCGACCCCATCTCGGTCGCCGTGCATGCCGCCGCCGGTGTCGAGCAGGAAGTCGAGTCCGCTCAGCCAGCCGCTGAAGAAGCCGTCGAAGACAGCCGTGAAACAGAGCAGCACGCGGTAACGCCGGAAGAAACTGAAAACGAGCCCAAACCACTCGTGTAACGTTTCCACCAGCAATAAAAAGGGGATGCCACGGCATCCCCTTTTTATTGCCTGCCGATTAACTGCGCCTTGGCCAGCTTGATGGCGCGCTACGACATCAGCGAAAACCTCTGCGCCTCGCTCAATGTGAACAACCTGCTCGACAAGGAGTACCTCTCGGCGACCTGCCACAGTGGCACCTATGGCGCACCACGCAATCTGATGACAACCTCAAGTACACGCACCGATCACCCGCAGGCTGCCGGTTCGCGCAATGCGCGCCGACAGCCTGCAACTCCCCGCCGTCGCTGCATGCCACCTACTGTCACTGTCGCTACTCAGCGGGATCGCCGAGCAGGTAGAATGCGTGCCGTCGTCCATCCCGGCCACCATGGGTTCCCTAACCCCATCCAGCAAAAAGGTAATGCCATGTCTCTTATCTCCCCGCAACGCCGGCGCATGGCGTTAGTGGCGCTGGTGGTTTTCCACATCCTGATCATCATCGCCAGCAACTACCTGGTGCAGCTGCCGATGACGCTGTTCGGCTGGCACACCACCTGGGGCGCCTTCAGCTTTCCGTTCATCTTCCTGGCCACCGACCTGACGGTGCGCCTGCTAGGCAAAGGCCCGGCGCGCCTGGTGATCGCCCGGGTGATGCTGCCCGCGTTGCTGGTGTCGTACATCGTGTCGGTGCTGTTCCAGGAAGCCAGCTTTCGTGGCCTGGGCTCATTGCTGGCGTTCAATGACTTCGTGCTGCGGATTTCCCTGGCCAGCTTTCTCGCCTATGCCTTCGGGCAGATTCTCGATATCCAGGTATTCGACCGCCTGCGCCGCCTGCCGCAATGGTGGATAGCGCCAAGCGTGTCGACCATTTTCGGCAACCTGCTGGACACCTTCGTGTTCTTCGCCGTGGCCTTCTGGCACAGCAGCAACCCGTTCATGGCCGAGCATTGGGTGGAGATTGCGACGGTGGACTACGGCGTCAAGCTGAGCATCAGCCTGCTGCTGTTCGTGCCGTTGTACGGCATGCTGCTGAATGCCATTTTGCGGCTGCTGGCGGGACGGCCGGCGCTGGCGAATTAACCTATCGACCGTTTTATGGGAGCGGCTTCAGCCGCGATAGGCTCCAGATCGATTCGTGGCTGAAGCCGCCCCCACAGGATCTGCCCCGCTGCTCCAGCGTCAAAGCACGTTCGGTTCGATTTCCAAGCTGACGCCGAAACGCGTCAACACATCCGCCTGAATCCGCTGCGCCAGTTCAAACAACTGCTGGCCGGTGGCGCCGCCATAGTTGACCAGCACCAGGGCCTGCAAACGATGCACGCCCGCATCGCCCTCACGGAAACCCTTCCACCCCGCGCGCTCAATCAGCCAGCCCGCCGCCAGTTTCACCTGGCCATCGGCCTGCGGATAAGCCACCAGATCAGCATGGTCACTACGCACACGCGCAGCCAAATCAGCTGACACCAGCGGGTTCTTGAAGAAACTGCCGGCATTGCCCAGCACCGCGGGGTCGGGCAGCTTCTCACTGCGGATGGCGCAGATCGCCTGGCTGACATCCATCGCGCTCGGCACGTCGATGCCCTGCTCCGCCAGGCGTTGGCGCACCGGGCCATAGTCCAGGTGCAAGTGGCTGGCGCGACTCAAAGCCAAGCGCACCCGCAGGATCAGCCAGCGCCCGGCTTCACGCTTGAACAGGCTATCGCGATAGGCGAACGCGCACTCGGCCAGGGAAAACTCGCGCAACGCTCCCGTCTGCCGATCCAGCGCCGTCAGGCCAACGAACAGATCTTTCAGCTCGACGCCATAGGCGCCGATATTCTGTACCGGCGCGGCACCGACAGTGCCGGGGATCAAGCTCAGGTTTTCCAACCCAGCCAACCCCTGCTGCAAGCTCCAGAGCACAAACGGATGCCAGGGCTCGCCGGCCTCGGCCTCGACGATCACCCGCTCGGCGTCCTCAGCGAGGATGCGGATGCCGCGGCTGGCCATGCGCAGCACCAGCGCCTCGACGTCGCGGGTCAGCAGCAGGTTGCTGCCGCCACCGATCACCAACAGTGGCAATTCGCGCTGGGCGGCCGCGAGCAACGCGGCGCGCACATCCTGTTCGTTGTATGCATCGGCGAACAGTTCGGCGCGCACATCCACACCGAACGTATTGAACGCCTTGAGAGACACCCACTCCTGCAGCTGCAGACTCATAGGCGCCCCCGCACTTCAGCGAGCAGCGCAGCGCTGGCCTGTTCGATCAAGTCCAGCACCTGATCGAAGCCGTCTTCGCCGCCGTAATAGGGGTCGGGCACGTCATCCATCGCCAAGGCGTAACGCCGCAGGAACAGATCCAGCTCGGCCCTGGCATTCGCCGGGCGCATGGCCTCGAGGTGCTGCAGGTTGCTTTGATCCATGGCCAGGATCAGGTCGAACGCCTGGAAGTCCATCGCGCTGACTTGCCGCCCGCGCAGTTGCGAAAGGTCATAGCCACGCAACTGCGCGACGCGGCGGGTACGGCTGTCCGCTGCTTTGCCGACGTGCCAGTCGCCGGTTCCGGCCGAGTCGACCTCGACCTGAGCGTCGAGCCCAGCCTCTTTCAGCTTGTGGCGGAACACACCTTCGGCAGTTGGCGAACGACAGATGTTACCCAGGCAAACGAACAGAACGCGCATCACGCCCCCAGCAGGCGCCGCACGCGCTCCAGGTCTTGTGGCGTGTCGACCCCGGTTGGCGGCGCTTCAAGCGCATCGGCGACATGGATACGCACACCATGCCAGAGCGCCCGCAGCTGTTCCAGGCACTCGGTGTCTTCCAGCCAGCACGGGCCCCAGGCGACGAAGTCATGCAGGAACTGCGCACGGTAGGCATAGATGCCGATATGCCGACGGTACGGCACATTCGCCGGCAACTGCTCGCGGCTGACGGCAAACGCATCACGCGCCCACGGCAACGGCGCACGGCTGAAGGTCAGCGCCAGACCGTTAAGGTCAGTCGCCACCTTCACCACATTGGGGTTGAACAACGCCGCGACGTCCTCGATCGGCTCGGCCAGGGTGGCGATCGCCGCCTCGGCATGGGCCGCCAGATTGGCCGCGACCTGGTCGATAAGCGTCGGTGGAATCAGCGGCTCGTCACCCTGCACATTAACCACAATCGCATCGCCGGCCAAACCGAGCTGGCTGGCCACTTCGGCCAGACGATCGGTGCCCGAATTGTGATCGACGCGGGTCAGCAACACCTCCGCGCCGAAGCCACGGCAGGCCTCGACGATGCGCGCGTCATCGGTGGCGATCAGCACCCGCTGGGCACTGCTTTTGCGCGCCTGTTCCCAGACGTGCTGGACCATGGGTTTGCCGGCGATATCCTGCAGCGGCTTGCCGGGCAGGCGGCTGGAGGCGAAGCGTGCGGGAATGACTACGGTAAAGGCGCTGCTCATTTACTTATCCAGACGCTCGTCGACATTCAGGCTGCGGGCTTCGTTTTCCAACATCACCGGAATCCCGTCACGCACGGGAAAAGCCAGGGCATCGGCTTTGCAGATCAGTTCGGTTTTATCCTCGGCCAGCTTCAGCGGGCCTTTGCACAGTGGGCAGGCGAGGATATCGAGTAGTTTCGGGTCCATGGGGAGAGTCCTTGAAAGCTGTTTGACTGCTTGAGACGGCCGGCGCCGCGCTCGAGAAGGTTAGCCATGGGCAGGTAGCAAGCGCGCCAGTTGCCCATCGAACCAGGCCAGGAACGCTGGCGTTGGCACGGCGTCAACGGCCAGGTACCACCAATCGGCGGCCGCGAAGGCCTGGCATTTCACCGCATCCTTTTCGGTCATCAACACCGGCAGCGATGGGCTGAACTTCAGCTGCTCGGCGCCAAACTGCGCATGATCGGCAAAGGCATGCGCAATCGGCCGCCAGTGTAACGCCTCGAGGGTGTTGAAGAAACGTTGCGGGTTGCCGATGCCGGCGACCGCGTGCAACGCCTGCCCGGATGGGAAATACGTGAGCGGGTGGCGCTCGCCGCTGCGCAGATTGACCAGTGCCGTCGGTTGCAGCGCAAAGCCATAGCCGCCTTCGGGATCGCTCGAAACGCCGTTGTACAGCAGGGCGTCGACGCTCTGCAGGCGTTCAAGCGGCTCGCGCAAAGGCCCGGCCGGCAAGCAGCGACCGTTGCCGAGACCACGCGCGGCATCGATCAGCACCAGTTCGAGATCGCGCGCCAGGCGGTAATGCTGCAGGCCATCGTCGCAGAGGATCAGGTCCAGCGGTTCGGCTTCGAGCAAGGCGCGCACCGCTTGCGAGCGGTCCGGGTCGATCACCAATGGCACGCCGCTGCGACGGACGATCAGCAAAGGCTCATCGCCCGCCTCGCTGGCGCTGTGCTGCGCCCTTACGCGCCAGGGCAACTGCGGCGGTGTTGCGCCATAGCCACGGCTGACCACGCCGACCTTGAGGCCACGGGCGCGGCAATGCTCGATCAGACAGAGAATCAACGGGGTTTTGCCGGTGCCACCGACGGTGATATTGCCGACCACCACGACCGGCACCGGCGCGCGGTAGATCGCACCTTCGCCAGCCAGGAAGCGGCGGCGCTTGCGTTGCACCACTGCGCGGTACAGCCATTCCAGCGGCCGCAGCAGGGTCAGCGCCGGGTGGCCGCGATACCAGGCAGAAATGAGGTGCTCGGAAATCGCCATTAACACCGGCTCGGCAAAGGAACCACCATCAGGGCGCCGCCGGCGCCTCAACGGTGGTGATCCGCAGATGGCTGAAGCCGAGCTTGCCAGCCGCATCCATCGCCGTGGTCACGGCCTGATGGGTACTTTTGCCATCGGCACTGATGGTCAGCGGCAAGCTGTTGTCGCCCTCGGACTCCTTCTGCAGAGCCGCCATCAGGGTGTTCAAGTCACTCTTCAACAGCGCCTGGCCATTGAGCGTATAGCTGCCGTCGACACTGATGGCCACCTCCAGCTGCTTCAGTTCGCTCGGTTGCGGCGGTGTGCCGCTTACGGCTTCGGGCAGTTCGATTTTCAGCTGGGTTGGCCGACTGAAACTGGTGGTCACCACAAAGAACAGCAGCAAGACGAAGATCACGTCGATCAACGATGTCAGGTTGAGAAAGACCTCATCGCGGGCCGCACCGCCCACTCTACGGCGGAATTTCACGGTTTGGCGTCCTCGACGAAATCGACTTCCCGATCGCCCTGCACCACTTCCACCAGCTTGATCGCCTCCTGCTCCATGGCGACCACTATCTCGTCGACCCGGCGCAGCAGGTAGCGGTGAAAGAACACTGCCGGAATGGCCACGATCAAGCCGGCCGCCGTAGTAACCAGCGCCTTGGCGATACCGCCAGCGAGTACCGGGGCATTGGCCATGCCGTTATCCATAAAACCGCTGAAAATCTCGATCATGCCGAATACCGTACCCAGCAGGCCCAGCAACGGCGCCATCGCGGCAATGGTGCCCAGGGCATTGAGGTAGCGCTCCAGCTCATGAATGACGCGGCCGGCCGACTCCTCGATGCACTCCTTCATGATCTCGCGACCGTGCTTGGAGTTGGCCAGGCCGGCGGCGAGGATCTGCCCCAGCGGCGAGTGCATACGCAACTCCTTGAGCTTTTCCTTGCTCAGTTGCTTGTCCTTGATCCAGCGCCAAACCTGCCCGAGCAGATGCGGCGGAGCGACCCGGCTGACGCGTAGCGTCCACAGGCGTTCCGCGGTGATGGCCATGGCGGCGATGGAACATAGAATAATCGGCAGCATCATCCAGCCGCCTGCTTTGACTAGCTCCCACACGGTATTGGTTCTCCTCGGAAAAGTGGCGCCACTCTAGCATAGGGTCGCAATGCCGCCGACCGCTGCGGTTCTCATTTTTCCCGCCAGAATCGCGCATCTTCGCGCAACCCGTGCGCCACCCCATGGGCACCTAAGACAAAATTCACCGCGCCATGTTCGGCGCTGTCGAAAACCTCCAGTGCCAACGATCGATAGCGCGCCATGACCTGCGGGTGCGGATGACCGAAGGCATTGTTCTGACCACGGGAGATCAGCACCACGCGCGGCGCGACGGCGTGCAGAAAGGCCGCCGACGATGAACTGCGGCTGCCATGATGTGGCGCCTGCAGCCAGTCGGCGCGCAGCTCGCGGCCACTGTCGAGCAAGGCCTGCTCGGCGGCACTGTCGATGTCACCGGTGAGCAGTAGGCGCTCGCCATTGGCTTCGACCATCAGCACGCAAGAGGACGGGTTGCCCGCCTCGGCCTCGGCCCAACGCCAGGTCGAGAAGCGCACGGCGTCCCACTCCCAACTGGCGTCAACGCCGCAGGGCTGCGCCGCCAATTGCGCCGGCAAAGCCGCCGGCTCGCCACTCAGCACCCGCGCCACTGGCATGCCGCGCTGCACCGCCAACGCCCCACCCGCGTGATCGCTGTCGGCGTGACTGAGCAATAACAGATCCAGCCGGCTCACACCCAGCTTGCGCAACGACGGCAACACGATGCGCTCGCCTAGATCGAAATCGCCATAGCGCGGGCCGGCGTCATACAGCAACGCATGGCCATGGGTGCGCAGAACGAAAGAAAGGCCCTGGCCGACATCCAACTGCCAGACCTCGACCTGCCCAGGCGGTGGCTTATGCAACGGCGGGAAGAACAACGGCAGCAGCAACGCCAACCCCAAACCGCGTAACGGCACGCCACTGGGCAGCAGCAACAGCAGGACACCCAGGCTGCCAAGCAGCCAGGCCCACAGCGGCAATGCCGGCGAATACCAGGCCGGCAACCAGCTGGCGATCTGCGCCAGCAGCAGGAATAACCACTCGAGCAGACCGCCGGCCAGCCAGAGCAACGACTCGCCCAACCACGGAACCGGTAATAACACCGTGCCCAGCAACGCCAATGGCACCACCGCCAGGCTGACCCAAGGCACCGCCAGCAGATTCGCCAACGGACCACTGGCACTGATCGGCAGCCCCAGCGCCAGCAACAGCGGCAACAAGCCAAGCGCCATCGTCCATTGCGCACGGCCCCAGGCGCGCCACCAAGACCAGGCACCGAGCCGCCCGCTGAACACCAGAGCCAGAACCGCCACCGCCCCGAAAGACAGCCAGAACCCAGCCTGCAAGCTAACCAGTGGCTCGGCCAACAGCACGGCATTCAGCGCCAGCAGGATCGGCAACCAGACGCCCAGATGGCGAAAACGCAAGCGCCAAAGCAACACCACGGCGACCATTACACAGGCACGCCGGACGGGCACCTCGAAACCGGCCAACAGGCCATAACCGAGGGCCGCGGAAAAAGCCAAGCCACAGGCCCAAGGCAGCCAGGGCAAAAATCGCGGCCACCCGCCCAGACGCGCCAAACCGGCGACCAGGCCATAAACCAAGGCGGCCAGCAGAGCGATGTGCTGCCCCGAGATCACCAGCAGGTGCACCGTGCCGGTGTCCTGCAACAGGCGCCAATCGGCCATGGACAGCCCGGAGTCATCCCCCAGCACCAGGGCCGCCAAAGCGCCTTCCCGGCCCCGGGCCTCGACAGCGAGCAAACGCTGGCGCAAAGCATCCCGCCAGGCCGATGGCCCCTCGGCGGGACGCAGCCGTTCGCCGCCCTTGACCGTGCCGCCCGCCCCGATCCGCTGCGCCAGCAGCCAGGCCTCGTAATCGAAGGTTGGCGGATTGACCAACCCATGGGGCTGTTTCAGTTTGACCGCCAGCCGCCAGCGCTCACCGGCATGCAGCGGCGGACCGGCGTACCAGGCCAGACGCAACCGCTGCGGTAACTGCTCGCGACGCGAGCGGGCACCTTGCAACTGGAAGCGCACCACAGCATCACGGACTTCCGGCAAACCGACCACCTGCCCTTCCAGCCACCGCGTCTGACCGTCCAGACTGCCGGCCAGCCGATCAGCCAAGGCCCAGTGCGCCGACGCGCAGGCCCAGGTAAAGCCGAACAGGAACAACGCCACGGGGTAACTGCGAAACGGCAGCAGCATCAACGCCACTGCCGGCAACAGCCACAACAGCCAGATGGGCGGTAAGCCAGGAAGAAACCGCAGCAGCAAAAGCCCTGCGGCAAGCGCCAACATCCCTGTGCGCATCGTGTCGAACTCCTCGGGGCCTCATCCCTGAGTCAGCCTGCGCCAACCCGGCCCCGCTTATTTGTTGTCACAAAGTCAGAAGCTAGAACACCTACAATCTTGGCATAATCGACGCCTTATGCCCTGCCAGAGAGCTTTTATGCCGCGCCGCCTGTTCAAGCGCTACATGCCCAACCCAGATACCATCAGGGAGCATAAGTCACTGCGCTTTCTCGGCAGCCTGATGCACGACCCCAACCTCTGGCACCTGAATCGTCACTCCGTGGCCCGCGCCATGGCCATGGGGCTGTTTGCGGCGTTCATCCCCCTGCCCCTGCAGATGCTGCTGGCGGCCTGCCTGGCGGTGATGGTACGCGGCAACCTGCCGATCTCGGTCGGGCTGGTGTGGCTGACCAACCCCATCACCATGCCTCCGGTTTTCTACTGCACCTACAAGATGGGCGCCTGGCTTCTGCAAGTTCCGGCTGACGAGATTTCCGTGCAGGTCTGGCCGCGGATCAGTCACTTTTTCGATGAACCATCCTGGGAACTGATCCAACTGCTGTGGAAACCCATCCTGCAACCCTTCCTGCTCGGTTCGGTGGTGTGCGGCATGCTCGCCGGGATCTGCGGCTATCTGCTGACCATGCTCTATTGGCGCTGGTGGGTGCGGCATAGTTGGCAGAAACGCCAAGCCGCGCGGCGCAAGCCGAGCCTGTGAGTGGCCTTGCCGGAAATGCAAAACGCCGCTCGAGGGCGGCGTTTTGCATGGGCTGGCGGATGACTCACTCGTAGCGCAAGGCTTCCGCCGGCTGGATCTGCGCGGCACGCCAGGATGGATAGAGCGTCGCCAGGAAACTCAAGGTGAAGGCCGCCACACAAATCAGCACGACGTCGAAGGCTTGCAGCTCAGAAGGCAGGTTGCTGACGAAGTACACGTCCGAACTGAAAATCTGCTGGCCGCTGACCCGCTCCAGCCAGCCGACCACGGCACTGACATTCAACGCGGCGATCACCCCCAGCACACCGCCGATCAGCGTGCCGATCACCCCGATCACAGTGCCCTGAACCATGAACACCGCCATGATCTGCCCAGGCGTGGCACCCAGGGTACGGAGGATGGCGATATCGCCGCCTTTATCGGCGACCACCATGATCAGCGTGGCGATGATGTTGAACGCCGCCACTGCAACGATCAGCAGCAACAGCAAGCCGATCATGGTTTTTTCCATCTTCATCGCGCTGAACAGGCTGCCCTGGGTCCGCGTCCAGTCGCTGGCGCGGTAGTCGGCGCCGAGCTCAGCGGCTATCGCTGCAGCAACCTGCGGCGCCTGGTACAGATCCTTCAGCGCCAACCGCACGCTCTGCACCTGGGTCGGTTGCATGCGCTGCAACTGCGCGGCGTCGGCAACATGGATCAGCGCCAGCGAGCTGTCCAGCTCGGCACCGACCTTGAACACCCCGACCACGTTCAGGCGCTGCATCCGCGGGGTAATGCCGCCGGGCGCCGAGCTGAGCTCCGGGATGATCAGGGTCAGTTTGTCGCCGACATTCAGGCGGAAACGGCGGGCCGTGATTTCGCCGATGACGATGCCGAAGTCGCCGGCCTTGAGATCGGCCAAACTGCCCTGGACGATGTGCTGACCGATAATCGACACCTTGGTCTCTTCGCGCGGATCGACGCCATTGATCTGAATCGGCTGCATCGTGCCCTTGTACGAGAGCATGCCTTCCAACTCGCTGAACGGCACGGCCGCGGTGACCTGCGGGTTCTTCATCGCCGCCTCCGCCACAGCATGCCAGTCATCCAGCGGCTGCACGTTGGCGATGGTCGCGTGCGGCACCATGCCGAGAATCCGCGAGCTCATTTCCTTCTGGAAACCGTTCATCACCGAGAGCACCACGATCATCGCCAGCACGCCCAGGGCGAGACCGATCATCGAGGTCAGGGAAATGAAGGAGATGAAATGATTGCGGCGCTTGGCGCGGGTATAGCGCAGGCCGATGAAGACACTCAGCGGGCGAAACATCAGGCGGCCACCAACTTGCCGTCTTCCAGGCGCAGCACGCGGTCCATCTGCCGGGCGAGATCCAGGTCGTGGGTCACCACCAGGAATGCGGTTTTCGAGGCGCTGCTCAGCTCGCGCATCAGATCCTGGATGCCCTGCGCCGTATGGTGATCGAGGTTGCCGGTCGGCTCGTCCAGCAGCACCAGCCCGGGCTGGTTGACCAGGGCACGGGCGATGGCCACACGCTGGCGCTCACCACCGGACAGCTCGGCCGGCTTGTGCGCCAGGCGATGGCCCAGCCCAACCCGTTCGAGCAAGGCCGTCGCCCGCTTACGCGCTTCGGGAATCGCGACACGGCCGATCAACAACGGCATGCAGACGTTCTCCAGCGCGGTGAACTCCGGCAGCAGATGATGGAACTGGTAGACGAACCCGAGGGCGCGGTTACGCAGCAGGCCACGGGCCTTCTCATTCAGCGCCGAGAGCTCTTCGCCGGCCAGCCAGACGCTGCCCGTGCTGGGCGTATCGAGGCCGCCGAGCATATTCAGCAAGGTACTCTTGCCCGAGCCCGAGCTGCCGACAATCGCCACCCGCTCGCCCGGATGCAGCTCCAGCTCCAGGCCGGCGAGCACCACCACCGATTGCGGGCCTTCTTCATAGCTCTTGCCCAGGTTGCGGCAGCTCAGAACGGCTCGGTCTTGCATGGCTAAGTCACTCATAACGTAGCGCCTCCGCGGGCTGGGTGCGCGCCGCACGCCAGGCCGGATAAAGAGTGGCGAGGAAGCTCAGCAGCAACGCGGCGGCACACACCAGCAGCACGTCTTCGCTCATCAGCTTCGAAGGTAGATAGTCGATGAAATACACATCGGCATTGAGGAATTTAAGGCCCAGCAGGCGCTCCAGGGCGGCGATCCAGCTGCTCACGTTAAGCGCCGAGATAATCCCGAGCACCGCACCGATCAAGGTGCCGACCACACCGATCACCGTGCCTTGGACCATGAAAATCAGCATGATCTGCCGTGGCGTCGCGCCCAGGGTGCGCAGAATGGCGATATCACCCTTTTTATCGGTAACCACCATCACCAGTGTGGAAATGATATTGAACGCCGCCACCGCCACGATCAGCAGCAGCAGCAAACCGATCATGGCTTTCTCCATACGGATCGCCTGATACAGGTTGCCGTGGGTGCGGGTCCAATCCCGCGCGTAGTAATCCTTGTCGCCCAGTTGCCCGGCAATCTCCCAGGCCGTGCGCGGCGCCTGGAACAGATCGGCGAACTTGAGCCGCAGGCCCTGCACCTGATCGGCCTTCCAGCGGTGCAGCCGGGCGATGTCATTGAGGTTGGTCAGCGCCAGGTAGCCGTCGATTTCACCGGCCCCCACATGGAAAATTCCGACCACTGTGAAGCGCTTGAGCCGCGGAAACATACCCGCCGGCGTGACCGTGACTTCCGGGGCGACGAAGGTGATCTTGTCGCCGATCGTCACCCCCAGCTTGGCCGCCGCCTTATCGCCGATGACGATGCCGAATGCGCCGGCCTTGAGGTCATCGAGGCCGCCCTGCAGAAAGAACTTGTCGATGATCGACACCTGGCGTTCTTCCTGCGGGTCCACCGCATTGATCAACACCTTCTGCACCTTGCCATCGTGAGTCAGCAGGCCCTGCATCTGGGTGAACGGCGCGACGGCCAGCACTTGCGGGTGCTTGAGCACCTTGGCAGCCATGCTGCGCCAGTCGCTGATCGGCTCGGCCGACTCGACCGTGGCGTGCGGCACCATGCCGAGTACGCGGGTGCGCATCTCGTAATCGAAGCCATTCATCACCGACAGCACCACGATCATCACCAGCACGCCGAGGGCGAGCCCGATCATCGAAGTCAGGGAGATGAACGAAACGAAATGGTTGCGGCGTTTTGCGCGCGTATAACGGGCGCCGATAAATACGGACAGCGGTCTGAACATAGAGGAAGTTGATTCGCTGGCGAAAGAGGAGTCGTCCTGCTGGCTCGAATTGCAGAGTGGCGGGGCTTGGCAAGCGGCCTTACACTCTGACCACCACCCTTGCCATGGGTTCGCCATGACGTCACAAGATGAAGATGATCGCCGCGAATACTATCGTATCGAGGACACGATCGCACTGGAATTCAGCCTCTTGTCGGGCGCCGACGCGCTCGCCAGTGAGGTGCTGCACGACGCCTCGCCGCTGTTCAATCTGCTCAGCGATCTGCACCTGACCGATTTCGAGTCGCAGCACCTGCTGCGGCAGATCAGTGAGCGCGATCGCACCCTGGCCAACTACCTGAAGGTCATCAACAAACGTATCGACCTGCTCGGCCAGGCCCTTGCGCAAAGCCTGCTGCGTGACATCGGCACGCCCACGCAGGTGACCCTCTCAGAAGGCGGGGTCAGCTTCGACCACGCGCAAGCGGTGACCGTCGGCGCGCACCTGGCGATCAAGATGGTGCTGATGCCGCAAGCCCTGGGACTGCTGTTGCGCGCCCAGGTGATCCACTGCCGGCAACGCGATAACGGCCTTTTTGAGATTGGCACCGAGTTTGAAGCCTTGACCGACGCCCAGCGCCAACTGCTCGCTCGGCATATTCTGCAAAAGCAGGCGTTGCAACGCCGGCTGGCCCGCGAAAACGCCTAACTCGCCTAAAGAGATGCCGATGTCGCGCTTCGTTCTGCTGATCGCCCTGCTGCTGCCGCTTCCCGGCTTCGCTGAAACCCTCGAGATCCCGGTTGGCCAGCAAGGGCAAACGACTATCGCCCTGCCCACTCGCGGCCAGTCGCAGCACACAGTGCTCGAGCGTTTTGGCCTGCCCGATGAAGAACATCCCGCCGTTGGCAAACCGCCCATCAGCCGCTGGGACTACCGCGAGTTCAGCGTCTACTTCGAAAGCGGCCAGGTAGTCGACAGCGTGCGCCACCACCAGCCGCGCTACCCAACCGAACCAAACCAGCAGCAACAGCCAGTCAAGGAGCAACCGTGACCCTGATCTACGGCCACCGCGGCGCCAAGGGCGAAGCACCGGAAAACACCCTGAGCAGTTTCCAGCGCTGCCTGGAGCACGGCGTGCGCCGCTGCGAACTGGACCTGCATCTGTCGCGCGACGGCGAACTGATGGTGATCCACGACCCGACCCTGAAGCGCACTACCGGCCACCGTGGCAAGGTGGTGGAGCACGGGGCCGCCGAACTGGCGACCTACGACGCGCGCAAAGGCGGCCCGGGCTGGGTGCACCCCTGCCCGATCCCACGCCTGGAGGAGCTGTTCGAGAAGTGCGACTTCGAGCACTGGCAGCTGGAAGTGAAAAGCGCCTCACGGGTTCGCGCCGCGCGCACCGTGCTGGCGATTCAGGCATTGGCGCAGCGCTTCGGCCTGGTCGACAAGGTCACCGTCACCTCCAGCTCGCGGGAAGTGCTGCGCGCCCTGACACGCCTGACCCCGGAGTTGTCCCGTGGCCTGGTGGCGGAGTATGCCTGGCTCGACCCACTCAAGGTGGCGCAGAACTACGGTTGCACCTTGCTGGCGCTGAACTGGACGCTGTGCACCCCGGAACGCCTGCTCAGAGCCCAGAAGCAGGGGCTGCACGTGTCGGTATGGACGGTTAACGAGCCGGCGCTGATGCGCCGGCTCGCCGACTTCGGCGTGGACAGCCTGATTACAGACTTTCCCGGTTTGGCCAGCGCCACTCTCGCGAATCGCTGACACCTAAAAAGTCATCGCCCCCGACCGGTTCAGGCCACCGGTCGGAGCCGCTCAAAAAAGCCGGTTGAGACCGTCGAACGCCGCCACCCGATAGGCTTCCGCCATGGTCGGGTAGTTGAAGGTGGTATTGACGAAGTACTTGATGCTGTTCGCCTCGCCCTTCTGGTTCATGATCGCCTGGCCGATATGGACGATCTCCGAGGCCTGGTAACCGAAGCAGTGCACGCCCAGTATTTGCAGGGTTTCGCGGTGAAACAGCAGCTTCAGCATGCCCACCGGCTCGCCGGCGATCTGTGAGCGCGCCATACCCTTGAAGAAGGCCTTGCCCACCTCGTAGGGGATCTTCGCCTGGGTCAGCTCATGCTCGGTCTTGCCGATCGAGCTAATCTCCGGAATCGTGTAGATACCCGTCGGCACGTCGTCGACAAAACGCCAACTGCCGTCCTCGATGATGCTGCCGGCGGCCGAACGACCTTGGTCGAACGCGGCACTGGCCAGACTCGGCCAGCCGATCACATCGCCCGCCGCATAGACATTCGAGGCGCTGGTTCGATAGCGCTCGTCGACCTCGATCTGGCCACGGCTGTTGACCTTGATGCCAATGTTTTCCAGGCCAAGTTTGTCGGTGTTGCCAGTACGCCCGTTACACCAGAGCAATGCATCGGCCTTGATCTTCTTGCCGGATTTCAGGTGCAGCACCACGCCGTTATCCACCCCCTCAATGCGCTCGTAATCCTCGTTGTGACGGATCAGCACATTGTTGTTGCGCAGGTGGTAGCTGAGCGCATCGGAGATTTCGCCATCGAGGAAGCTCAGCAACTGGTCACGGTTGTCGATCAAGTCGACCAACACACCCAAGCCGCTGAAAATCGACGCGTACTCGCAACCGATCACCCCGGCACCGTAGATGATCAGGCGGCGCGGGGTGTGGCTGAGGTTCAGGATGGTGTCGCTGTCGTAGACCCGTGGGTGGCTGAAATCGATGTCAGCCGGGCGATACGGACGCGAGCCGGTGGCCACGACGATCTGCGTGGCGACCAGCTTCTCCACCACGCCGTTCGGGCATACCACTTCGATGGTCTGCTCATCGGCAAAACTGCCGGTACCGAAGAACAGATCGACGCGATTGCGCGCGTAGTAACCGGTGCGCGAGGTGACCTGCTTGGAAATCACCCGCTCCGCGCTTTTCAGCACATCGGGGAAGGAGAACCAGCGCGGCTCGCCGATCTGCCGAAAGATCGGGTTGGTGTTGAACTGCATGATCTGCCGCACCGAGTGACGCAGCGCCTTGGACGGGATGGTGCCGAGGTGCGTGCAGTTGCCGCCGACTTCGCGACGATTGTCGACCACGGCAACCTTTTTCCCGGCTTTGACGGCGTTCATCGCCGCCCCTTCGCCCGCTGGCCCCGAACCCAGCACCACTACGTCGTAGTTGTAGACCGCCATGTTTACTCCTCTGGTACAGACCAGGACACCCGCTTGCGCCCTTGGCAAGGCCACGACAGCCCGTGTCGTGGCAACTCGAATATCAAATGCAGCTTAACTGTGCTGCTTGGCGCTGCACATTAGCGCTTGGTCGCGTGGTAGGCGAGCTTTGCCTCCACTACATCCGCTAATCCGCCTGTGCGCCTTGTCGTTATGGCGCAAATTGGCGCTCGAAGGCAGTCGTGCCTCGGGCGACAAAGCCGCCACTTTCACGACTCACGAAAAAAGCCGCAATCCCGGCCTGCTCGGCGAACGCCATTCCGCGCTCCGGGCCGAGCACCATCAGTAAAGTCGATAGCCCATCGGCTTGCAGGGCCGACGAATGAGCCACGGTGACCGCCGCCAGGTTGTGCGTGATAGGCGCGCCGGTGTGCGGGTCGAGGGTGTGGGAATAGCGCTTGCCGCTCTCCTCGAAGTAATTGCGGTAGTCGCCCGAGGTGGATAGAGCATAGCCATCCAGTTGCAGCAGCCGCTGCGCAACCTGCTGGTCGTCGCGCGGCGCTTCGATCGCCACGCGCCAGGGCGAGCCATCGGCTTTGCGCCCCCGCGCCTTCAACTCGCCAGTGACATCCACCAGGTAGTTGTCGATGCCCAGTTCACCCAGCCGCTGCGCAATCCGGTCCACCGTATAACCGGCGGCAATAGCATTGAGATCGAGCTGCACGGCCAGGTCTTTACACAACTGCTGGCCATCGATGCGCACATGCCGATGGCCGACCAAGGCCAGCGCCTGCGCCACTTGCGCCGCGCTCGGCACGCGCTGGCCGCGCGATTGCGGGCCAAAGCCCCACAGTTCGAGCAAGGGCCCGACCGTCAAATCGAAGGCTCCGGCGCTCTGCTGCGACAGAGCTTCGCCGGCCCGCACCAGTTCCAGCACCGGTTCTGGCATGGCCTGACAGCTGTCAGCCGGCAATTGATTGAAACGCTCGACCGCCGAATCGCTGCGGTAGGTCGACATCTGCTGGTCGACCTCAGCCAGGATCGCCTCGACCTCGACCTTGACGTTATCCGCGGCCGGCGTGCTGGGCGTCGGCACGAACTTGATCGAATAACGGCTGCCCATGGTCGGGCCACTGAGCTCTGCGAGCCCCTCGGACAAGCCGCATCCGGCCAGCAGTACCGCCAGCACGACGCTCGACATCGACGGCAACAACACGAATCCCACAGCACCCCCTCGAGCCAACAAACCAATGGATCGGCACCGTACAGCCATCCGGATCGTAAAATGCAGAACGGGAGCCAAAGCTCCCGTCCTGTTGTTTACCTGGTTTCGCGCACTCAGTGCGGGAAGGCTGGCGGGTTGACCCCGGCCATGTCTTCCATCACGCGCACCACCTGGCAGCTGTAACCGAATTCGTTGTCGTACCAGACGTACAGCACAACGCGGTTGTCATTGCAGATGGTCGCTTCGGCGTCGACCACACCGGCGTGACGCGAGCCGACGAAGTCAGTGGACACCACTTCCAGCGAATTGACGAAATCGATCTGCTTGTGCAGATCCGAGTGCAGCGCCATGTAGCGCAGGTACTCGTTCATCTCTTCGCGGGTGGAAGGCTTTTCCAGGTTCAGGTTGAGGATCGCCATCGACACGTTCGGCGTCGGCACGCGAATCGCGTTACCGGTCAACTTGCCCGCCAGCTCCGGCAACGCCTTGGCCGCCGCAGTGGCTGCGCCGGTCTCGGTGATCACCATATTCAACGGCGCACTGCGACCACGACGATCGCCCTTGTGGAAGTTGTCGATCAGGTTCTGGTCGTTGGTGTACGAGTGAACGGTTTCGACGTGGCCATTGACGATGCCGAACTTGTCATTCACCGCCTTGAGCACTGGCACGATGGCGTTGGTGGTGCAGGAAGCGGCGGAAATGATCTTGTCGTCAGCGCTGATTTCGCCATGGTTGATGCCATGCACGATGTTCTTCAGCTTGCCCTTGCCCGGTGCGGTCAGCACCACGCGATCGATACCCGGACAGGCCAGGTGTTGACCCAGGCCCTCGGCATCGCGCCAGACGCCGGTGTTATCGACCAGCAGCGCGTTGTCGATGCCGTACTGGGTGTAATCCACTTCTTTCGGCTCTTTGGCGTAGATCACCTGAATCAGGTTGCCGTTGGCCGTCAGGGTGTTGTTTTCTTCGTCGACGGTGATGGTGCCGTCGAACGGACCATGCACCGAGTCGCGCCGCAGCAGGCTGGCGCGCTTGACCAGGTCATTGGTCGCGCCCTTGCGCACGACGATGGCGCGCAGGCGCAGGCCGTCGCCACCACCGGTTTTCTCGATCAGGATGCGTGCCAGCAGGCGGCCGATCCGACCAAAACCGTACAGCACCACGTCGGTGCCTTTGCGGGCGGTACCATTCTGCTTGCCGACCACATCGGCCAGTTCGTCACGGACGAACTTCTCGATGCTGCGGCCATTGGCTTCGGTCTTGAACTTGACGACCATCTTGCCCAGGTCGACCGAGGCGGCGCCCAACTTGAGCCCGCTCATTTCCTTGAGAACGGCAAAGGTCTCGTGCACCGACAGTTCGCTGTCGTCCGCTTGGCGGTGGCGAGCAAAACGGTGTGCTTTGAGGATCGCAATCACCGAACGGTTGATCAGGCTGCGGCCATAGATCGAGCTCACCACATTGTTATTGCGGTAGAGCTGACCGATCAGCGGAATCATCGCCTCGGCGAGCGCTTCACGATCAATCCATTCACCAAGACACTGGTCAGGCTTCTGAGTCACGGGCAGTACCTTCGACATATGTAGGGGCTGAAAAAAGGGGCTACATTATGACGGTCCCGGCAACCGGGAGCAATCTGCAGCGGACGAAACACTGACAGCAGATCGCGCGGATAGTTACAATCCGCCCGGTCAACCCTCGACCGGAGCCACGACCACTCGTGTCCGTATTGCGCCTACCCACTCTGCCTGCCGCTTCCGGCAAACAACACTGGGGCAACTTGCCCGGCGCTGCGCTCAGCTTAGCTATTGCTGAAGCCGCCAGCACGGCCAAACGCTTCACCCTGCTGCTGACTGCCGACAGCCAGAGCGCCGAACGCCTGGAGCAGGAACTGCGCTTCTTCGCGCCGGAACTGCCGGTGTTGCACTTCCCGGACTGGGAAACCCTGCCCTATGACGTGTTTTCGCCGCATCAGGACATCATTTCCCAGCGCATTGCCAGCCTCTATCGGCTGCCGGAACTGACCCACGGCATTCTGGTCGTACCGATCACCACCGCCCTGCACCGCCTGGCGCCGACGCGTTTTCTGCTCGGCAGCAGCCTGGTGCTGGATGTCGGACAGAAGCTCGATGTCGAGCAGATGCGCACGCGCCTGGAGGCCACCGGCTACCGCTGCGTGGATACGGTCTATGAACACGGCGAATTTGCCGTGCGCGGCGCGCTGATCGACCTGTTCCCGATGGGCAATCCGCTGCCGTATCGCATCGACCTGTTCGATGACGAGATCGAAACCCTGCGCACCTTTGATCCGGAAACCCAGCGCTCGATCGACAAAGTCGAGTCGATCCGCCTGTTGCCGGCGCGCGAATTTCCGCTGAACAAAGAAGCCGTTACCGGCTTTCGCGCCCGCTTTCGCGAGCGCTTCGACGTCGATTTCCGGCGCTGCACCATCTACCAGGACCTCAACAGCGGCATCACCCCTGCCGGCATCGAGTACTACCTGCCGCTGTTCTTCGACGAAAGCGCCACCCTGTTCGACTACCTGCCGACGGATACCCAGGTGTTTTCCCTGCCGGGCATCGAACAGGCCAGCGAGCACTTCTGGAACGACGTGCGCAACCGCTACGAAGAACGCCGCGTCGACCTCGAGCGCCCGCTGCTACCGCCGACCGAACTCTTCCTGCCGGTCGAAGACTGCTTCGCCCGCCTGAAGAACTGGCCGCGCGTGGTGGTCAGCCAGCAGGACGTGGATGCCGGCGTCGGCCGCGAGCGCTTCCCCGCCCGCGACCTGCCTGACCTGGCGATCCAGGCCAAGGCCAACCAACCACTGGCGGCCCTGGCGCAGTTCCTCGACGAATTCCCCGGCCGCGTGCTGTTCACCGCCGAATCCGCCGGGCGCCGCGAAGTCCTGCTGGAACTGCTGGCGCGCCTGCACCTGCGACCACAGGCGGTCGACGGCTGGCAGGACTTCATCGACAGCTCAGAACGCCTGGCGATTACCATCGCGCCGCTGGATGACGGCCTGCTGCTCGATCAGCCCGCGGTAGCGCTGATCGCCGAAAGCCCGCTGTTCGGGCAACGGGTGATGCAGCGCCGGCGCCGGGAAAAACGCAGCGACAATGGCGATGCGGTGATCAAGAACCTCACCGAGCTGCGCGAAGGCGCGCCGGTGGTGCATATCGACCATGGCGTCGGCCGCTACCTCGGCCTGGCCACCCTGGACGTCGACAACCAGACCGCCGAATTTCTCATGCTCGCCTACGCCGACGAGGCCAAGCTGTATGTGCCTGTCGCCAGCCTGCACCTGATCGCCCGCTACACCGGCAGCGATGACGCCCTGGCGCCCTTGCACCGGCTCGGCTCGGAAACCTGGCAGAAGGCCAAGCGCAAGGCCGCCGAGCAGGTCCGCGATGTGGCCGCCGAACTGCTGGACATCTATGCCCGCCGCGCCGCCCGCGAAGGCTATGCCTTCAAGGACCCGCTGGCCGACTACGCCACCTTCAGCGCCGGCTTCCCCTTCGAGGAAACCCTGGATCAGCAGACCACCATCGACGCCGTGATGGCCGACATGCTGGCGCCCAAGCCCATGGATCGCCTGGTCTGCGGCGATGTCGGCTTCGGCAAGACCGAAGTGGCCATGCGCGCCGCCTTCATTGCCGTACACAGCGGCCGACAGGTGGCGATTCTGGTGCCGACCACCCTGCTCGCCCAACAACACTACAACAGCTTTCGCGACCGCTTCGCCGACTGGCCGGTAACGGTCGAGGTCATGAGCCGCTTCAAGTCGAACAAGGAGATCGAGACGGCGGTGCAGCAATTGGTCGAAGGCAAGATCGACATCATCATCGGCACCCACAAGCTGCTGCAGGACGATGTGAAGATCAAGAACCTCGGTCTGGTGATCATCGACGAAGAGCACCGCTTCGGGGTACGCCAGAAAGAGCAGCTCAAGGCCCTGCGCAGCGAAGTCGACATCCTCACCCTGACCGCTACGCCGATCCCGCGCACACTGAACATGGCCGTATCGGGCATGCGCGACCTGTCGATCATCGCCACGCCGCCGGCGCGTCGCCTGTCGGTGCGCACCTTCGTCATGGAACAACAGAAGCCGATCATCAAAGAGGCCCTGCTGCGTGAGCTGCTGCGCGGCGGCCAGGTCTATTACCTGCACAACGATGTGAAAACCATCGAGAAATGCGCCGCCGACCTCGCCGAACTGGTGC
The DNA here is from genome assembly GCF_057838565.1 of Pseudomonas sp. KH_027. NCBI lineage: Bacteria > Pseudomonadati > Pseudomonadota > Gammaproteobacteria > Pseudomonadales > Pseudomonadaceae > Pseudomonas > Pseudomonas sp. KH_027. Next base: position 1,626,215 of record NZ_CM174470.1, on the reverse strand, counting down.
CCGAGGCGCGCATCGGCATCGGCCACGGGCAGATGCGCGAGCGCGACCTGGAACAGGTGATGAGCGACTTCTACCACAAGCGCTTCAACGTGCTGATCGCCTCGACCATCATCGAAACCGGTATCGACGTGCCGAGCGCCAATACCATCATCATCGAGCGCGCCGACAAGTTCGGCCTGGCGCAGCTGCACCAGTTGCGCGGCCGGGTCGGGCGCAGCCACCACCAGGCCTACGCCTACCTGTTGACGCCACCGCGCAAGCAGATGACCCCGGATGCGGAAAAGCGCCTGGAGGCCATCGCCAACACCCAGGACCTCGGCGCCGGCTTCGTGCTGGCGACCAACGACCTGGAAATCCGCGGTGCCGGCGAACTGCTCGGCGATGGCCAGAGCGGGCAGATCCAGGCGGTTGGTTTTACCCTCTATATGGAAATGCTCGAACGCGCGGTGAAAGCCATCCGCAAGGGCGAGCAGCCCAACCTGGATCAGCCGCTCGGCGGCGGGCCGGAAATCAACCTGCGAGTACCGGCCCTGATTCCCGACGCCTACCTGCCGGACGTGCACACCCGCCTGATCCTCTACAAACGCATCGCCTCGGCGGCCGATGAAGACAGCCTGAAGGAGCTGCAAGTCGAGATGATAGACCGCTTCGGTCTGCTGCCGGAGCCGAGCAAGAACCTGGTGCGCCTGACCCTGCTGAAACTGCAGGCCGAACAGCTGGGGATCAAGAAGCTCGACGCCGGCCCGCAGGGTGGACGCATCGAATTTGCCGCCGACACCAAGGTCGATCCCCTGGTGCTGATCAAATTGATCCAGGGCCAACCGACGCGCTACAAGTTCGAAGGCGCCACCCAGTTCAAATTCCAGGTCCCGATGGAGCGCCCGGAAGAGCGATTCAATACAATCGAGGCACTCTTCGAGCGCCTGACCCCAAAAGCCACCTAGATGCTGTCGCGACGCGTCCAGGCGACTCGCCAAACACCCATGAAGGATTAGCCCATGCGCTTGTTTCGTCACCTGCTTCTGTTACTCACGCTGGCCACCCCGACAGCCTTCGCCGAGGGCCTGTATCAGGTCGAACTGATCCTGTTTCGCCAGGCTGGCGAACCGGTTCCAGCCAGCCAGACCGCACCGGATGAATGGGCCGCCGGCGCGCAGGCAGTGGCTGCCGGCAGTGAACGCGGTACGGCCTTGAACGCCGAAGCCGCCAAGCTCACCGCCGCCAATGGCTACGAAGTATTGCTGCACCAGGCCTGGCAACAGAGCGTTGGCGAAGCCGCGACGAAAGTCGCCCTGTCGAGCGGCAAGCAGCAGTTCGGCCACTCCCCGGTGGAAGGCACGTTGAGCCTGAAACAGCTGCGTTTCGTCGACCTGGAAAGCGATTTCTGGATCAACCAGTTCGACGCCGACGGTCTGCTGACCGGCAGCGAACGCTTCAAGCAGGGCGCCCGCCTGAAGAGCGGCGAGCTGACCTACCTGGATCACTCCAGCCTGGGCATGCTGATCCGCATCACCCCGCTCTGAGAACCGCCTAACAGGCTACCGCACGTGACCCGCGCGGCTTGAAACAAGCCCTTCACGGGCAATAAAAAGGGCCGCTGAGTAAGCGGCCCTTTTTTATCGCTGCAGAAACACCGTCAGCCCGCCAATACCTGCGCCAGCGTGGCTTTGACCTTGCCCATGCCATCGGCGAGCGCGCGCTCGATTTCAGCCATAGTGATCACCGTATTGGACTTGCCGGCGGCCGGGTTCACCACCAGCGCCAGGCAGGCGTAAGGCAGCTCCAGCTCGCGCGCCAGGGCAGCCTCGGGCATGCCGGTCATGCCGACGATGTCGCACCCATCGCGTTCCAGCCGGGCGATCTCGGCCACCGTTTCCAACCGTGGGCCCTGGGTGCAGGCATACACGCCATGCCCACTGTACGCACAGCCCTGTGCCGCCAGCGCGGCCGTCAACTGCTCGCGCAGCGCGGCATCGTAGGGGTAGCTGAAATCCACATGGGTCACATGCTCCAGTTCACCGGCGAAGTAGGTGTGCTCGCGCCCCGAGGTGTAATCGATGATCTGGTGCGGCACGCAGAAATGCCCGGTACCCATGGCCGGGTGAATACCGCCGACGGCATTCACCGCTATGATCGCCTGGGCTCCCGCATGCTTGAGCGCCCAGACGTTGGCCCGGTAATTCACCTGGTGCGGGGCAATACGATGCGGATGGCCATGGCGCGCGAGAAACAGTACTTCACGGCCCGCATAGTGACCGCGCAGCACAGGTGCGGAAGGCGCCCCATAAGGCGTATCCAGGTTCAGCACGGCGCTGATGGTCAGGCCTTCCAGCTCGGTCAGGCCGGTGCCGCCGATAATGGCGTAGACAGTCATGTCGGGTTTCCTTAATCAATCAACTGGGCGGCCTGCAAGGCACCCACAGCCTGCAACCAGCGCGGGCTCTGGCGGCATTCGGTAGTCGGGAAGGCCTGGCCGCGCATCCGCCCCAGGCCCACTGGCGGTTGCACCTTGAGGCGTTGCAAAGCACTCAGGGCCAACTCGGCGGCAGCGCGGTCGTTGCACACCAGACCCATGTTGCAGCCGGCGCTCAAGGCTGCCTCGATGCGGTTCCCCGCATCACCCACCACATGGGCGCCAGCCATCGACAGATCATCGCTGAAGATCACCCCGTCGAACTGCAACTCACCCCGCAGGATGTCCTGCAGCCAACGGCGGGAGAAGCCCGCCGGCTGGGCATCCACCTGCGGGTAAATGACATGGGCCGGCATCACCGCGGCCAACTGCTTGCTCAACGCCGCAAAAGGTCGCAGATCGGTGGCGCGAATCTGCTCCAGGCTACGCTCGTCGGTCGGAATGGCGACGTGCGAATCCGCCTCCGCCCAGCCGTGGCCAGGGAAATGCTTGCCCGTAGCAGCCATGCCGGCGGCGTTCATGCCGCGGATGAAGGCGCCGGCCAGCCGTGTCGCCCGCTCGGGGTCGCCATCGAAGGCCCGGCTCCCAACGACCGCACTGCGCTGATAATCCAGATCGAGCACCGGGGCGAAACTCAGGTCCAGTCCCACCGCCAACACTTCGCTGGCCATCAACCAACCGCACTGCTCGGCCAGCCACTCGGCATTGGCGTTGTCGGCGATCGCCCGCATTGCCGGCAAACGCACAAAACCTTGGCGCAGACGCTGTACCCGCCCACCCTCCTGATCCACAGCCAGCAATAAATCTGGCCGCACGGCCCGGATTGCCGCAGACAACTCACGCACCTGACGCGGATGTTCGATATTGCGCGCGAACAGGATCAGCCCGCCCACTTGCGGCTGGCGCAGCAGGTGGCGGTCTTCAGCGGTCAGCCAGGTGCCGCTGATGTCCAGCATCAATGAGCCTTGCAGGCCAGAGGTCATAACAAAATCCTTAAATAGGCTCTATTGACGTTTAACGACGGCCGCCGCCCATGCCGGGCACGGCGCTTCATCTATCTGTACCGCGCAGTGGACGGGCACACGGGCAAAGAGTTCCAGTACATCCTGGTTGCGCAGGCGAATACAGCCGTGGGAGAGCGGCGCCCCCATCGGCTCGGTGTCCGGGGTGCCATGCAGGTAGACATAGCGACGGAAGGTATCCACCGCACCGAGACGATTGCGCCCCGGCTCACAGCCACTCAACCAGAGGATGCGCGTGAGAATCCAATCGCGCTCGGGAAACTGCTCGCTCAGCGCCGCAGACCAGACCTCCCCCGTCCAGCGTCGCCCACGCAACACCGCACCCAGCGGCAGCCCTTCACCGATTTTTGCCCGCACCTGGTGCAAGCCGCGCGGCGTGCAGCCGGAGCCATTCTGCTCACCCGGCCCATTGCGCGCAGTTGAAACCCCCAGGCGCAGCAGCAACTGCCCGTTGGCGAAGCCATACAGGCATTGGTCGGCGAGGGAAATATGCAGAAGATCGAGGGCGCTCATGGGCGGCTAGCTTAGCCGATCAGCTCGGCCACGCCCACCGCTTGAGGTCAGACCTTGGCGGTAGCCGCTGCAGTTTTGCTGCGCGGGCGCAGCTGTGCACTGGCCAGGGCTTCGTCGGTCACCCCGGTTTCAGAACGCATGCCCGCAGCCAGGAATGGCACCATCAGGCGCATCACCTGCTCAATCGAGGTATTCACCCCGAAGTCGGTCTCGGCAATCGCGCGCAGTGCCTTGATCCCAGACATGCTGAAAGCCGCCGCACCGAGCATGAAATGCACCCGCCAGAACAGCTCGATAGGCGGAATCCGTGGCGCAGCCTCATGCACCAGCAGCATGTAGCGGCGGAATACCTTGCCGTACATGTCTTCCAGGTAACGGCGCAGGTGACCCTGGCTCTGGCTGAAGGCCAATCCCAGCAGACGCATGAAAATAGACAGGTCATTGCCGCTGCGCGGCTTCACCGCCAGGGCTTGCTCGACGAGGATTTCCAGCAAGTCTTCCAGGCTGGTCTTGCTGTCGGCTTTGGCTTGGCGGCGATCCAGCTCTTTCTCGAGACTGCTGCAGAAAGGCCCGAGAAAACGCGAGAACACTGCCTGGATAAGCGCCTTTTTCGAGCCGAAGTGATAGTTCACCGCCGCCAGGTTGACGCCGGCCTTGCTGGTGATCAAGCGTAACGACGTCTCAGCGAAACCTTTCTCCGCGAACAGTTGTTCAGCGGCATCAAGGATACGCTCAACGGTTTCTGACTGGGCCATGGAATACCACCTAACAAACACTTGTTTGAAACATACGTTTCAAGTCGCAAGCTTGTCAAGTCTTGCGAGCCGCCTTTCGGCTGACCAGTCACGAACTTTCATCACCGCGCCAATTGCACCCTTATGCTAGCAAGACGTCCGCCAATCCCCCGAGGTAACAAGCCCGCTTCGCGGTTATCGACAGAAAATCCCCTGGAGCGAAAAAAGGAGGATTGCCAAGTCTCGATCACTGTATATAATCCCAGTCACTGTATAAAAAGACAGAGCCAAAAAAATGCTGAAACTGACGCCACGCCAAGCCGAGATTCTTGCCTTTATCAAGCGCTGTCTTGAAGACAACGGCTACCCGCCGACCCGGGCAGAGATCGCCCAGGAACTGGGCTTCAAGTCACCCAATGCCGCCGAAGAACACCTCAAGGCGCTTGCCCGCAAAGGCGCCATTGAAATGACCCCTGGCGCCTCACGTGGCATCCGCATTCCCGGCTTTGAGCCGAGCACCGAGGAAGACGGCTTGCCGATCATCGGTCGCGTCGCCGCCGGCGCACCGATTCTCGCACAACAACATATCGAAGAATCCTGCCGTATCAACCCCGCGTTCTTCCATCCCCGCGCCGACTACCTGTTGCGTGTACGCGGCATGAGCATGAAAGACATCGGCATATTCGATGGCGACTTGCTCGCCGTACATACCACCCAGGAAGCACGCAACGGCCAGATCGTCGTGGCACGCCTGGACGACGAGGTAACGGTGAAACGCTTCAAGCGCGAAGGCGACAAGGTCTGGCTGATTGCCGAAAACCCCGAGTTCGCGCCCATCGAAGTAGACCTGGAAACCCAGGATCTGGTGATCGAAGGTTTGAGTGTCGGCGTTATCCGCCGCTGAGGAGACGTTATGCAGTTCCCGCAATCGTTGAACCGTACACAGCTTCCACTGTTCGAAGCCTTTCTGGCTCAACCGGTGACACCGCTGCTAACCGAAGCTGCGGAATCAGCCTGGTTTGATGAGCCGGAAACGTTCAGCGAACTGTCGCTGCGCGGCGCCGCCGGGAACTGCCTACACCTGCTTGCCCCCATGCTGCGCGAACTGAGCCAGGAACAGGATGCCCGTTGGCTGACGCTGATCGCCCCGCCTGCCAGCCTGACCCAAGCCTGGCTGCGGGAAGCGGGGCTGAATCGCGAACGCATCCTGCTGCTGCAACCGCGCGGCGAACAGAGTGCCCTGGACCTGGCTTGCGAAGCACTGCGCCTGGGTCGCAGCCATACCGTCGTGAGCTGGCTGCACCCACTGCATCGTCCGGCACGCGAGCAACTCGCCGCTGCCGCTCGCTTGGGCAAAGCACAAAGCCTGAATATCAGCCTGGGCTGACCGCCAATGGGCGCTCAGCAGTTGACCGCATAGGAATGCGCCACTCGCAGGCCTTTGCGGGGCCCGGGACAGTGTTCAACCGGGGGTGATGTGGCTGGCAAGAGGAAAACAGCACAAAAGGAACCGCACGAACAAGGTAAGAACCTCGAGCGTAACGCGCTTGTCAGTGAAGGACGCGCGGCCCTTCTTCACGCTCGAAATCGCCTTCAGCCAGCCGGCCTGCCATTTGCACGCCGACATTCAGCATGGCTTTGGCGACTTCAATATGGTGGCCTTGCAGAAAAGCCTTGGCATCGGCAGAAAAATCCAGAACCACCAACGCCTCTTCATCCTCGGCACGACGAAGGGCGATGCGCCCGTCGGGCAACTCGACAATTTCAAGAAACGATGTAGGCATAAAATCTAATCTCCACGAAAGACCGTTAGTGTACCAGCCAGCTCGGTCTCTCCCCTAGCCCACCCATCCACCGACTCAACACTCGCTGAGCGACTCACGAAAGCGCAAGGCCAGCACTTTCAGCTGCTGACGCCAGTCTTGCAGCTGCAAGCGCGTCAAAACCAGCTCGTCATCATCCAGGCTCAACGACTCGATCAAGGGCAACGTCGGGTCGACTTTGGCCTTTTTCGGCGCCTGGGGCGGCTGGAACAGCGCGGCGTAGGCCGCCAGCAACTGCGCCAACCAGGTTTCCGACTGCTGCGCCAGCTCAACCAGTTCAGCCAGTTCCGGGCTGGGCGCCGCGTCCAGTACCGCCTTGGTCAGTAGCAGTTCCACCCGAGGGACATCGAGCTGCGCGACCCGGTAATAACCGGCGATTTCATGGCAAAGCCCCAACAACCCACCGTACAGGTGGAATAACGCGGCCTCGCGTTCGGCCTGGATCAGCGCCTGGGCGTTCATCGCACGCCCCTCTTCCGCCTGGTGCCAGGCATCCAGGGCCAGGCCGGCAAAATAGAGCTTCTGGTTGGTGCGGGTATAGAGTTCGTGGGCCATCAGGGCGCCCTCCACGGCAGATACGGTCAATATACGCGCGCCGACTGGCGTCGGCGCGCCCTATACGATTCCGCTCAGCGCTTGTCTTCGACTTTCCACTTGCCGCCGTCGTAGAACGCACGCCAACCGGTCGGCTTGCCCTCTACTTCGGTCTGCACGTACTGTTCCTTGGTCTTGCGGCTGTAGCGGATCACCGCCGGACGACCGTCCGGGTCCTTCTTCGGCGCCTCGATCAGGAAGTGATACTTCGGATCGATTTCGTCTTTGTGTGGAATCAATTCCAGCACCAGAGGCGCGCGGGTCTCGCGGTTCTTCGGGAACTGGCTGGCGGCCAGGAACAGGCCGGAAGCACCGTCACGCAGCACGTAGGTGTCGTTGACCTTCTCGCACTTGAGCTCCGGCATCTTCACCGCATCCATCTTCGGTGGCGCCGGCTCGCCGCTTTTCAGCAACTTACGGGTGTTCTTGCACTCGGCATTGGTGCAACCGAAGAACTTGCCGAAGCGGCCGGTCTTCAGTTGCATCTGGCTGCCGCACTTGTCGCACTCCAGGCTCGGACCTTCATAGCCCTTGATGCGGTATTGGCCCTGCTCGATCTCATGCCCCACGCAATCGGGGTTGTTGCCACAGATGTGCAGCTTGCGGGTTTCATCCAGCAGGTAGGCATCCATCGCCGTGCTGCAGATCGCGCAGCGATGCTTGCCCAGCAGCACCCGGGATTCGGACTCGCCTTCATCGTCAGCGGCGATTTCGTCGCCGGGAATCAGGTTGATGGTCGACTTGCAGCGCTCTTTCGGCGGCAGGCTGTAACCCGAGCAGCCGAGGAATACGCCGGTCGAGGCGGTCCGGATCATCATCGGTCGACCGCACTCGCGGCAGGCGATATCCGTCGGCGTCGGCTGGTTGGCACGCATGCCATTGTCAGCCTCGGCAGCCACTTCGAGCTTGCCCTTGAAGTCGCCGTAGAACTCATCGAGCACATGCTTCCAATCGCGCTCGCCTTGGGCCACATCGTCCAGATGCTCTTCCATGCCGGCGGTGAAGCCATAGTCCATCAGGTTGGAGAAGCTCTCGGACAGACGCTCGGTAACGATGTCGCCCATTTTTTCCGAGTAGAAGCGACGGTTGTGCAACGCGACGTAGCCACGCTCCTGAATCGTCGAGATGATCGCGGCGTAGGTCGATGGACGGCCGATACCGCGCTTCTCCATCTCCTTGACCAGGCTGGCTTCGGAGAAACGCGCAGGCGGCTTGGTGAAGTGCTGGCTCGGATCGAGTTTGAGCAACTTCAGCACTTCGCCTTCGCTCATGTCCGGCAGCACATCGTCATCGCCCGGCTTGCTGACCTGCGGCAATGCGCGGGTATAGCCGTCGAACTTGAGAATACGGCCCTTGGCGCGCAATTCGAACTTACTAGCCGCCACACTGACGGTGGTCGACAGGTATTCCGCTGGCGGCATCTGGCAGGCCACGAACTGGCGCCAGATCAGCTCATACAGACGCTCGGCATCACGTTCCATGCCGGACAGCTGGGTCGGCTTGAGGTTGACGTCCGAGGGGCGAATCGCCTCGTGCGCTTCCTGCGCGCCTTCCTTGCTGCTGTAGACATTCGGTTTGGCCGGCAGGTACTTCTTGCCGAACTCGCCTTCGATGAAGTCGCGCACCATGCTCACGGCATCGGCCGAGAGGTTGGTCGAGTCGGTACGCATATAGGTGATGTAGCCAGCCTCATACAGACGCTGGGCCATCATCATGGTCTTCTTCACACCGAAGCCGAGGCGATTGCTCGCCGCCTGCTGCAAGGTGGAAGTGATGAACGGCGCCGACGGCTTGCTGCTGGTCGGCTTGTCTTCACGCTTGACGATGCTGTAGCTGGAAGCCTTGAGCTTCTCCAGCGCCGCCATGGCCTGTTGTTCATTCAGCGGCTTGAACGCCTCGCCATTCTCACGGGCAACCTCAAAACGCACGTTGGCGCCTTTGGCTGTGCCGAGGTCGGCGTGGATTTCCCAGTATTCTTCCGGGTTGAACGCACGGATTTCCCGTTCGCGCTCCACCACCAGCTTTACCGCAACCGATTGCACACGGCCGGCCGACAAGCCGCGGGCAATTTTCGCCCAGAGCAGCGGCGAGACCATGTAGCCCACCACCCGATCGAGGAAGCGCCGCGCCTGTTGCGCGTTGACCCGGTTGATATCCAGCTCGCCCGGCTTGGAGAAGGCTTCCTGGATGGCTTTCTTGGTGATCTCGTTGAACACCACGCGCTTGTAGCGGCTGTCATCGCCACCGATGGCTTCGCGCAAGTGCCAGGCAATCGCCTCTCCCTCGCGGTCCAAGTCGGTTGCGAGATAGATGGTGTCGGCATCCTTGGCCAAACGGCGCAGCTCTTCGACGACCTTTTCCTTGCCGGGCAGGATCTCGTACTTGGCTTTCCAGCCATGTTCGGGATCGACCCCCATGCGCGCGACCAACTGGCGCTTGGCTTTTTCCTTGGGCGTCAACTGCGGCGCTTCGGCCGCAGCGGCCTTGCCGCGCTTGACCGGCTCTTTGCTGGCACTGGCCGAACCGCTGGTAGGCAGGTCACGGATATGGCCGATGCTCGACTTCACCACGTATTGGTTGCCCAAATACTTGTTGATGGTCTTGGCCTTGGCCGGGGATTCCACGATGACCAGCGATTTGCCCATGGATCGGAAATTTCCTGAATTCGAGAAGTGAAAGGCGGGAGGCGCCTCTCGCGGCACCGCTATATATAGTGGTGACTAAGGTGAGGTCAAGCGTGCGGCAAATTCGATGTCGGCTCAGGGCCGCACAAAGAGGTCCGGTTCGGCCTGAATCAAAGCAAAGCGCAGCACGCTCTGGCCGTCCACCTCGACGGACTCGAGAAACATGCTCAGCGGACGCACCCAGAGGCCGTAATCGCCGTAAAGCGCCTGATAAACCACTACCTGCTCTTCTGTCTCGGAGTGCCGGGCAACACCGAACACGCGGTATTCAGGGCCTTTGTAGTGACGATAGAGACCAGGTTGCAGCTGCATCGTGCGACTCCTTCTACAGCAAAATAAAAAATATCCGAGCAAAAAATAAAAAACCGGGGCACTGGGCCCCGGTTACACATCGCCGAACGCTTAGATGCGTTCGAAGACGGTGGTGATGCCTTGGCCGAGCCCGATACACATAGTGGACACGCCGAAGGTACCGCCGTTTTGCTTCATCACATTCAGCAAGGTACCGGAGATACGCGCACCGGAGCAGCCGAACGGGTGACCCAGGGCGATCGCGCCGCCGTGCAGGTTAACCTTCTCGTTCATCTTGTCGAGCACTTTCAGATCCTTCAGCACGGGCAGGGCCTGTGCCGCGAAGGCTTCGTTGAGCTCGATGAAGTCGATGTCAGCCATGGTCAGGCCCGCACGCTTCAATGCTTTCTGGGTGGCCGGCACCGGACCGTAACCCATGATCGCCGGGTCAACACCCGCCACCGACATGGCACGGATCACGGCCATCGGCTGGATGCCGAGGTCCTGAGCGCGCTGTGCCGACATGACGATCATGCAGGAAGCACCGTCGGTGATCTGCGAGGAAGTACCCGCCGTCACGGTGCCGCCTTTCGGGTTGAAGGCAGGCTTCAGAGCAGCCAGGCTTTCCAGGGTGGTTTCCGGACGAATGGTTTCGTCGTAGTCGAAAACTTTCAGGAAACCGTTCTCGTCGTAGCCTTGCATCGGGATGATTTCATCCTTGAACTTGCCTTCGACGGTGGCTTTTTGCGCCAACTGGTGCGAGCGCAGGCCAAATGCATCCTGCTGCTCACGGCTGATGCCGTGCATCTTGCCGAGCATTTCAGCGGTCAGACCCATCATGCCCGACGCTTTGGCGGCATACAGGGACAGATGCGGGTTCGGATCGACACCGTGCATCATGCCAACGTGGCCCATGTGCTCCACGCCACCGATGACGAACACGTCACCGTTGCCGCTCATGATCGCCTGTGCCGCAGTGTGCAGGGCGCTCATGGAGGAACCGCACAGGCGGCTGACGGTTTGCGCAGCGCTGGTGTGCGGGATCGGAGTCATCAGCGACGCCATCCGCGCGATGTTCCAACCTTGTTCCAGGGTCTGGTTCACACAGCCCCAGATCACGTCTTCCACTTCGGCCGGATCGACCTTGGGGTTGCGTGCCAGCACGCCAGTGATCAGTTGCGCGGACATGGTGTCGGCGCGGGTATTGCGGTGCATGCCACCCTTGGAACGACCCATCGGGGTACGACCGAAGTCGACAATCACCACGTCTCTTGGATTCAGGCTCATAAATTCACTCTCGCTCTATGTTCCGCGCTTAACCGAAGAAGCTCTGACCGTTGGCGGCCATCTCACGCAGCTTCGCGGTGGGGTGGTACAGCGCGCCCAGGTCGGCGTACTTGTCAGCCAGGGCGACGAACTCAGCTACACCGATGGAGTCGATGTAACGCAGCGCACCACCACGGAAGGGAGGGAAGCCGATGCCGTAGATCAAGCCCATATCGGCTTCAGCTGCGGTTTCGACGATACCGTCTTCCAGGCAACGTACGGTTTCCAGGCACAGCGGGATCATCATGAAGTTGATGATGTCTTCATCGGTCACTTCACGCTGCTCGGTGATCACCGGCTTGAGCACTTCGTAGGCAACCGGGTCGGTCACTTTCTTCGGCTTGCCACGCTTGTCCATCTCGTAAGCGTAGAAACCTTTGCCGTTCTTCTGACCCAGGCGGTTGGCTTCGTACATCACATCAACGGCGGTACGACCTTCAACGGCCATACGATCCGGGAAGCCTTCAGCCATTACGTCACGGCCATGGTGACCGGTGTCGATGCCGACCACGTCGGAGAGGTAAGCCGGGCCCATGGGCCAGCCGAATTTCTCCATGACTTTGTCGATACGCACGAAGTCGACGCCGGCGCTGATCAGCTTGGAGAAGCCGCCGAAGTACGGGAACAGCACGCGGTTGACCAGGAAACCCGGGCAATCGTTGACCACGATCGGGCTCTTGCCCATCTTCTTGGCGTAGGCAACGGTGGTGGCAACCGCCACTTCGCTGGACTTCTCGCCACGGATCACTTCCACCAACGGCATCATGTGCACCGGGTTGAAGAAGTGCATGCCGACGAAGTTTTCCGGACGCTTGAGCGCCTTGGCCAGCAAGCTGATGGAAATGGTCGAGGTGTTGGAGGCCAGGATGGTGTCTTCTTTGACCTTGCCTTCCACTTCAGCCAGTACCGCTTGCTTGACCTTCGGGTTTTCGACCACGGCTTCGACGACGATGTCGACGTTGCCGAAATCACCGTAGGACATGGTCGGACGGATGGCGGTCAGGGCTTCAGCCATCTTCGCAGCAGTCAGGCGGCCTTTGGCGACGCGGTTACCCAGCAGCTTGGAAGCTTCGTTGAGCCCCATCTGGATGCCGTCTTCGCGAATATCCTTCATCAGGATCGGCGTGCCCTTGACTGCGGACTGGTAGGCGATACCGCCACCCATGATGCCCGCGCCGAGTACGGCCGCCAGCTTCACGTCCTTGGCCACTTCATCATAGGCCTTGGCTTTTTTCTTCAATTCCTGATCGTTCAGGAACAGACCGACCAGGCTCTGCGAAGCGGACGTTTTCGCCAGCTTCACGAAACCAGCAGCTTCGGCTTCCAGGGCTTTTTCACGGCCGAAGTTGGCCGCTTTCTGGATGGTCTTGATCGCTTCGACCGGTGCCGGGTAGTTAGGGCCGGCCTGGCCTGCAACGAAACCTTTGGCGGTTTCGAAGGCCATCATCTGCTCGATGGCGTTGAGCTTGATTTTTTCCAGCTTCGGCTGACGCTTGGCTTTGTAATCCAGCTCGCCGGAGATGGCGCGCTTGACCAGGTCCAAGGCCGCGGCTTGCAGCTTGTCGGCCGCAACCACAGCATCGACCGCGCCTACTTTCAGGGCATCGGCCGCTTTGTTTTCCTTGCCCGAAGCGATCCACTCGATGGCGTTATCGGTACCGATAACGCGCGGCAGACGCACGGTGCCGCCAAAACCCGGGTAGATGCCCAGTTTGACTTCCGGCAGGCCAATCTTGGCGCTGTCAGCGATGACGCGGTAATCCGCGGCCAGGCACATTTCAAAACCGCCGCCCAGAGCAATGCCATTGATCGCTGCAACGGTTGGCACGCCGAGGTCTTCAAAATCACTGAAGATCTTGTTGGCTTCGAGGTTACCGGCCACCAACTCTTCGTCGGGCAACTTGAAGTTGTCGACGAACTCAGTGATATCGGCGCCGACGATAAACACGTCTTTGCCACTGGTGACGATCACGCCCTTGATCGAACCATCTGCCTTGATGGCGTCCACCGCCTGGCGCAGATCGGCCAGTGTGAGACGGTTGAATTTGTTGACGGACTCACCCTTGAGGTCGAAATTCAATTCGACGATGCCACTCTCAAGAGCCTTAACCGTGATGGCTTTACCTTCGTAAATCATCAACTGATCTCCACGGTATGGAAGCTGAACAGTACACGTCGGACGCCAAGCAGCGGGCTCACCCGCAGCAGGACCGTCGAGGATAGCCTCGATCAGCCTGACACACCCGCCGACGCGATATTCGGGCTGTGATGAACCGTGTTGCACGAAGCAAACACTTGATTCATACGCCCGTTTGATTCGGGTGCGCACACCTTCGAGCAAAAGCGCGCGCTTGTCAATTGCGGCACTGCACGCCGCCGCCGCCGCTCCCCTGACGCGAAAGTCTCTTCGCAGGCGTTATAAACGGAGCCAATACGCGGGTATTCAGCCGACATCCGGCAGTGATCGAGAGTGATCCAGCGCACACCTAGCCAAATCCTCACGCGCCGGGTACAGTCGTCTCAACACGGCGGCATAGACCGATCGTGACTAAAACAAAAACAAATGAAAGCCCTTCACGGGCACCACGGAGTAACCCATGTCGAGCCGTTTGCTTGCCATATCGCTCAGCGCCTTGCTGGCTGTCGCCCTTCCCGCCTTCAGCTCCAGTGCTACCACACCGACCGACAACCTGCTGAAACTGCATCAATTGCGCCTGGCTGCACAAAAAAGCCTCGGCGACTTTTATATGTACAACGGCATGGAAGGCGACCAGCGCTACGCACGGTTGATCGAAGAGTCGCTGCAAGATGCCAACAGCCACCTGAGCGAGTTGTCGGACATGCCGGGCGAGGCCTCCAAAGCCCTGCGCGCTCAGCTCGGCCAGCAATGGGGCGATTACGCCAACGAATTGAAAAGCCTCACCAGCGCCTTGAAAACCCAGGGTTTCACCGACCTGCAGCCGGTGGCCGACTTGGCCGCGCGCAACCAGCAACTGCTCGCTTTGAGCAACGAGCTGTACAGCAAAATCCAGCAGGAAAGCGGCCTCAATGTGCCGCCACTGACCCAGCAAAGCCGCGAGCAGAGCCTGCTGATGCAGAGCATCGCGGTAGACTATGCTTCGCGTAGCGCCTCGGTCGGCGGCACCTTCTATGGCGGTGGCGGCGAAAGCCAATCGATCGACCAGTTGGTCGCAGAGTTCGCTGGCAAGCTGACCAGCATGGAGAGCGCGCCGCAGAATACGCCGCAGATCCGCCAGTCGCTGAGCGGAATCAACACCAAATGGCGCTATATCGAAAAATCGCTGAAGAATTACAACGAGAACTCTGTGCCCTTCGTGGTCAGCAAGTACTCAGACAGCATCATCGACGGCTTGGAGGGGATTTCCGCGCAGTACGCGGCCGCCAAACTCTAGAACGCCCCCGAACAGCCAGCTGTTCACCTGATTCGCACTTTCCGGCCTGCCTGGCCACTCCCTAGCCCGGTGTTACTACCGGGCTTTTCTTTGCCCTCAAGCCAGCGCCCTCAGCAGCGCCGCAATGCGCTCCAGGGCCTCGGAGTCGCCACGCTCGCCCCAGCACAGGGCAATCATCTGCTTACCCGCCTCAACCTTGAACACGTCCGCTGGCAGGCTCGCCAGGTGTTTGGCCAATGCCGCATCGGCACAGGGTTCACGCCACTGATTGACCCACTGCCCAGGCGCCAACTGCCAATAACACCAGCTGTCCGTGCGCCCGGCCCGGCGCGCGCGATGGTACTGCGGGCACGGGCTGGGAGGCTCCTGCGCCAACCAATGAGGCCATTCCTGGCGCGACAACTGCATCGCCAGCCCCATACGTCGCGCCGCCATCCGCATGGCCATCTGCCCCTGCTGACGCCGCGACGGACGTAGCCAGACCAGCGGACTGAGCGCCACGAAGATCAGCAATAACACGATCCACAAGGTCATATGTTCTATCCAGTAGGCAAAAGGCTGCCGTTAGTAGCTAATGGCAGCCATACTTATGTTCATACGCCACTCACAGGAGGAGTCACCATGTCCTACCAGCACATTCTGGTCGCCCTTGATCTATCCGAAGAATGCGATCCGGTGATGAAGCGCGCTTATGCGCTGGCCACCAGCAGTCAAGCCACACTGTCGCTGGTGCATATCGTTGAGCCCATGGCCATGGCCTTTGGTGGCGATGTGCCGATGGACCTGTCGACCCTCCAGCAGCAGCAATTCGATCAGGCCCGTGAGCGCCTGGACAGTTATGCCAAGAAATACCCGGACCTGGGCACCGACACACGCCATCTGGTCTACGGCCAGCCCCGCCAGGAAATTCACCGCCTCGCCGCGGAACAGCAGTGCGACCTGATCGTGGTCGGCAGCCACGGCCGCCACGGCCTGGCGCTGCTGCTCGGCTCGACGGCCAATGATGTGCTGCACGGCGCGCCTTGCGACGTACTGGCCGTGCGCCTGAAAAAACCGGAATAGGCGCAAGCGCAACCAGGCCCGCCGAGAGCAGTACGTGGCTCGGCGGGCCTGCTAGAGCGTCTCCCCGGAAGTCATCAGCAACGGCCGAATCTTCTGCAGCTGCGTCTCCAGCGAATAGGTCATGCTCGACGACATGGAGAAGAACGAAAGGAACGCCTTGAGGTTCGAGTCACCCTCGCAGGTGTCGTGGATGCGCTGCCAAAAAGCCTGATTGACCAGCTGCAACTGCTGGAACAGCCGCACCATACCCTTCAGCTCCCAGTCCGCATGCCGCCCTTCGCGCAAGTTGAAGTACTGGCGGGTCAGGTACAACGACACTGCGCGGAGGATGAACTCCTGATTATTGGCGAACGGCAGATGGTTCTGTGCCATCGGCTTGAGCTTGCCCAACACTGGGCAGGCACTGGTGGCCATGATCACCCCCAGCAACGCGCGCAAACCTTCTTCCAGCCCGGCCTGCTTGGTGTACTCGCGCTCGGGCGTGCGCACCCAGAAGTGCGCCTTCTTGAACGAGGGCAGGCCATGGAAATCCTCGATCACCCGGTGCAGATCCACCGCCGCCGGGCAATGACTGAAGTCCTCGCGCTTGAGCGGGCAGTTGCTGCACTGTTGGTACTCCAACCGCGTCCAGCTCGGCGCCAGGTGCGCCCGCTCGAGGTCGTAGTCACGATCCAGCTCGATCCGATAGCTGAGCTGGTGACTCTCGTCGAGGGTAATCCGGTACTCGATGGCCATTCAGGTCTCCGACAGACTAATTTAGGCTTCCAGCTCGGCCCAGCGTTCCAGCAATTTGTCCAACTCCTGCTGCAAGCCTTCAAGGCGCGCCAGGGCGGCATTCGCCTGGTCCGGCGAACACTGGTAGAAGGTCGGAGCGGCAATTTCGGCATTCAGGGCGGCGATCTTCACTTCCTGGGCATCGATCAACGCCGGTAGCGCTTCCAGCTCGCGCTGCAACTTGTAACTGAGCTTTTTCTTGGCCACCGGCACCGCTTCGACCGGAACTGGCGCGACCACGGGTGCAGCCTCGGCCTTGCTCGCCTTGTTCTCGCCAACGCCCAGCAGGCGTGGCGAACCGCCCTGCCGCAACCAATCCTGATAACCACCGACGTACTCGCGCACCCGGCCTTCACCCTCGAAGACCAGCGTACTGGTCACCACGTTGTCGAGGAAAGCCCGGTCGTGGCTGACCATCAGTACGGTGCCCTGGAAGGTCAACAGCACTTCTTCGAGCAGTTCCAAGGTTTCCACGTCGAGGTCGTTGGTCGGTTCATCCAGCACCAGCAGATTGGCCGGTTTGCTGAACAGCTTAGCCAGTAGCAGGCGCGCCCGCTCACCGCCGGACAAAGCCTTGACCGGCGTGCGTGCGCGTTGCGGGCTGAACAGGAAGTCGCCGAGGTAGCTCAGTACATGGCGGTTCTGGCCATCGATCTCGATGAAGTCGCGGCCTTCGGCGACGTTATCGATCACGGTTTTTTCCAGATCGAGTTGGTGGCGCAGCTGGTCGAAATAAGCCACATCCAGACGTGTACCGACCTCGATCGTGCCGTTGGTCGGTTGCAGGTTATCCAGCATCAACTTCAGCAACGTGGTTTTGCCGGTGCCGTTGGCACCCAGCAAACCAATGCGATCCTGGCGCTGCAGGACCATCGAGAAATCCTTGATCAGCATCGGGCCGCCCGGATGGGCGAAGCTGACGTTATCCAGCACCATCACCTGCTTGCCGGATTTTTCCGCCGTATCGAGCTGGATATTGGCCTTGCCGGTGCGTTCGCGACGCTCGCTGCGCTCGACGCGCAAGGCCTTCAAGGCGCGCACACGACCTTCGTTACGGGTGCGACGGGCCTTGATGCCCTGGCGAATCCACACTTCCTCCTGGGCCAGACGCTTGTCGAACAGCGCGTTGGCGGTTTCCTCAGCGGCCAGTTGAGCTTCCTTGTGCACCAGAAAGCTGGCGTAGTCGCCGTCCCAGTCGATCAGGCCGCCACGATCCAGTTCGAGGATCCGGGTAGCCAGGTTCTGCAGGAAGGAACGGTCGTGGGTGATGAACAGAACCGCACCCTGGAAGCCCATCAACGCCTCTTCCAGCCAGGCGATGGCACCAATATCCAAGTGGTTGGTCGGTTCGTCGAGCAGCAGCAGGTCCGGCTCGGACACCAGCGCCTGGGCCAGCAACACCCGGCGACGCCAGCCGCCGGAAAGCTCGGCCAGGGTCTTGTCCGCCGGCAACTGCAAGCGGCTCAGGGTGCTGTCGACCAATTGCTGCAGGCGCCAGCCGTCGCGGGCTTCGAGGTCATGCTGGACGTGCATCAGCTTGTCCAGATCGGCGTCGGTGACAATGTTCTGGCTCAGGTGGTGATACTCGGCCAGCAAGGCACCGACACCATCCAGGCCCTCGGCCACCACATCGAACACCGTGCGGTCGTCAGCCGCCGGCAGTTCCTGGGGCAGTTCGCCGATCTTCAGGCCCGGTGCGCGCCAGACCGAACCGTCGTCGGCTATACGATCGCCTTTGACCAGGCGCAGCAGGCTGGATTTACCGGTGCCGTTGCGGCCGATGATGCAAACCCGCTCGCCACGGTCGATTTGCCAGGAAATCTTGTCCAGCAGCGGCATCGCGCCATAGGCCAGGGAAACATCGGTGAACTTGAGCAGGGACATGGTCGCCTCTAGGGAGTTGCTGCGCGGCATCGGGTGCGCGCGCCATCGGGCCATAGGGGCCCGATTTCACTGCGCTCAACGGCCGCTGGAAATCTCTTCAGAGACGCCCACAGGCATCTCTAAAACTGGGCGCGCATTCTACCGAGTTGCACCGGGGCCCTGCTGGCCTTTTTTAATCGGGCCGGCCAAACGGTGCAGCGCTTCCGCCCGCACCGGGCAAAAGGCTAAGCTAGTCACATATGGCGTCGATCGAAGCTTCGCCTTTTTCGAATTTTCTGCTCGGAAGTGTCATGCGCGGTCGTCTGCTCAGCCTGTTTTCCTGCCTGCTTCTCTCTGCTGCCACCCTCAATGCGGCCGAGGCCGCCAGCCTTGCCCAGCAGCGCCAATATTACGATGAGGCCAAACGTGCCCTGGCCAAGGGCGACACCGGCCCCTACCGTCTCTATGCCAAAGCGCTCAGCGATTACCCGCTGGAGCCTTATCTGGCCTATGACGAACTGACCGCTCGGCTGAAATACGCCAGCAACGCGGAAATCGAGAAATTCCTCGCCGAGCACGGCGACTTGCCGCAAGCCGGCTGGATGAAGCTGCGCTGGCTGCGCTGGCTGGCCGAGCGCGGCGACTGGCAACCCTTTATCGACCACTATGACCCGAAACTGAATTTCACCGAACTGGACTGCCTCTATGGCCAGTACCAACTGGGCCACGGCATGACGGCTGAAGGCTACGCCAGCGCGGAAAAGCTCTGGCTGGTGGGCAAATCGCAACCGGATGCCTGCGAGCCGCTGTTCGATCGCTGGGCTGCCGCCGGCCAGTTGACCGAAAGCAAACGCTGGCAACGTCTGAAGCTGGCCGCCGAGGCCCGCAACTATGGCCTGGCCAGCCATCTGGTGAAAACCCTGCCGACCCTCGCCAGCCAAGGCCAGTTGCTGATCGACGTGGCCCAGAAGCCAGAACTGCTGAAGCAACCCGCGCGTTTCGTCCCGGCCAGCCAGACCATGGCCGACGCGGTCGGCCTGGGCCTGCGCCGCCTGGCCCGGCAAAACCCGGAAAAGGCCATCGAACTGCTGGATGCCTACGCCAAGCGCCTGCCCTTCTCGGTCGAGGAAAAAGTCGCCATCGCCCGCGAAATCGGCCTGACCCTGGCCAAACGCTTCGATGACCGCGCCCTGCCGATCATGACCCAGTACGACCCGGAGCTGCGCGACAACACCGTGTCCGAATGGCGCGTGCGCCTGTTGCTACGTCTGGGCCGCTGGAACGAAGCCTACCAGCTGACCCGTCGCCTGCCGCCGGAGCTGGCCAACACCAACCGCTGGCGCTATTGGCAGGCGCGCAGCCTGCAACTGGCCCAGCCCAACAGCCAGGAACCGATCGCCCTCTATCAACCGGTTTCCCGCGAGCGCGATTTCTACGGCTTCATGGCCGCCGACCATATCAAGGCGCCCTACCAGCTGAACAACAAACCGCTGCTGCTGGACCCGAAACTGATCCAGAAAGTCCGCAACACCGCCGGTATCCGCCGCGCCCTGGAGTTCCACGACCGTGGGCAGATCGTCGACGGCCGGCGCGAGTGGTACCACGTCAGCCGCCTGTTCAGCCGCGATGAACTGGTCGCCCAGGCGCGCCTGGCTTACGACATGCAATGGTATTTCCCGGCCATCCGCACCATCAGCCTGGCGCAGTACTGGGACGACCTGGACGTGCGCTTCCCAATGGCCCACCGCAGTACTCTGGTGCGCGAAGCCAAAGTGCGCGGCCTGCATTCCAGCTGGGTATTCGCCATTACCCGGCAGGAAAGTGCCTTTATGGCCGATGCCCGCTCTGGCGTCGGCGCCACCGGGCTGATGCAGCTGATGCCGGCGACCGCCAAGGAAACCGCGCGTAAATTCGGCATCCCCCTGGCCTCGCCGCAGCAGGTGCTCAACCCGGACAAGAACATCCAGCTCGGTGCCGCTTACCTGAGCCAGGTGCATGGTCAGTTCAACGGCAACCGGGTGCTCGCCTCGGCAGCCTATAACGCCGGCCCGGGCCGCGTGCGGCAATGGCTGAAGGGCTCCGATCACCTGGCCTATGACGTCTGGGTCGAGACCATTCCGTTCGACGAAACCCGCCAATACGTGCAGAACGTGCTGTCCTACTCGGTGATCTACGGGCAGAAGCTCAACGCCCCGCAGCCGCTGGTGGACTGGCACGAACGCTTTTTCGACGATCAGTGATCAGCGGCAAAGGTAGGGTGGGTTAGGCCACTGCCCGTAACCCACCATCCGGTCTGGCGGGTTACGCCGCGTTGCGGCTGACCCACCCTACTCCAGCACTTCGACTTCCATCCCGACCTGCAACTCGCCTTCGCTTTCGTTGATCAGGTTCTGGCCGAAATACACCTCGCCATCGCGTTCGCGGTAAGTCTTGAGCGTGGTCAGCGGCTCGCGGTCGCTGCTGCGCTCGCCCGTCAGCGGGTCCAGGGTCGTCAGGATGCAGCGGCTGCAGCCCTTGGCCACGCGAAACTCGACGCCGCCGATACGGATGCGCTTCCAGCTGTCCTCGGCATAGGCCGCACTGCCCTCGACCACCAGGTTAGGCCGAAAGCGCAGCATCTCCAGCGGCCGCCCTACCCGCGCCGACAGGTCATCCAGCGAGGCCTGACCAATCAGTAGCAGCGGAAAGCCATCGGCGAACCCGACTTTCTCATTCGCATTCGGGCTGCCCTCGACCCAGCGGGCACGCTCGGCGGGGACCTGCACCAGGCGACAGGGCTTGCCGAGAAAACCGCTCAGCCAGTCGGCCGCCTCATCGCCAGCGTCCGGCACATACATACTGTCGCTCCAGATGAACGCCCCGCGCAGCGCCGCGTCGGCGCCTGGCAAGGGCACATCCAGATCGGGAAAACCCGCCGCGCTCAGGGTCAGGCCACCGCCGGCATTCCAGCGCGCCGACAACTGCGTCATCTGCGGCAACGCGCGTTGCGTGAGGAAACGGCCATTGCTCGCGTCCACCAGCATCCAGCGGCGGTCACCGAGCATGCCCAGGGCATCCAGTCGCGCACGCGGCAGGCTTTCGCCAATGCCCGACTTGAGGGGAAAACGGTAGAGCGTGGAGAGTCGCAGCATGGGCCGGCGTCCTGTTCAGCGGATCAGCAAGCCACCCTTATACGGAATTGTCCGGCAGGCACTCAAGCCCGCCGTGCTTACGATCTGCTGCGCGTCGGCGATAGGGGGTTAAAAAGCCTGTTACTCGTCCAGCATCAAGCGCTCGCGAATCACATCCACCAGTTTGTCCGGTTGGAATTTGGAGAGGAAGTTGTCGCAGCCGACCTTCTTCACCATCGCTTCGTTGAAGCTGCCGGACAGCGAAGTGTGCAGCACCACGTAAAGGTCCTTGAGGCGCGGGTCGTTGCGGATTTCAGTGGTCAGGCGGTAGCCGTCCATCTCCGGCATTTCCGCGTCGGTGAAGACCATCAGCAGCTTGTCGGTCATCACTTCACCGCTGTCGGCCCATTGCTTGAGCTGGTTCAAGCCTTTCAGACCATCGGTGGCCACGTGCATCTTCAGCCCGAGCTGGGACAGGGTGTCGCGTAACTGCGCCAGCGCCACGGACGAGTCGTCGACCAGCAACACCTCGCGGCCACGGGCGCGCTTCAGCAGCGGATCGGCCAGGCGATCACCGGAGATCGTGGCTTTGTACGGCACGATCTCGGCCAGCACCTTTTCCACGTCGATGATTTCCACCAGTTGCTCTTCGACCTTGGTGATGGCGGTCAGGTAATGCTGACGACCGGCACTGCCGGGTGGCGGCAGGATCGCGTCCCAATTGAGGTTGAGGATGCGATCGACACCACCGACCAGGAAAGCCTGCACCGAGCGGTTGTACTCGGTGACGATGATGGTGCTGCGCTCGTCCGGCACGATCGGGCGCATGCCGATGGCCTGGGACAGGTCGATCACCGGCAGCGTTTGCCCGCGCAAGCTGACCACCCCGCAGACGAACGGATGACGCTGCGGCATCAAGGTCAGCTTGGGCATCTGCAGGACTTCCTGCACCTTGAACACGTTGATCGCGAACAACTGCCGCCCGGCCAGACGGAACATCAGGATTTCCAGGCGATTCTCGCCCACCAGTTGGGTGCGTTGGTCTACCGAGTCGAGAATGCTGGCCATTGCGTGCTCCTGTCGTGTCTGTCGAGTCTTACCCTGTTGCAGCGATGGTATCGGCCGCAAATGGCGCAACTGAAGTCGTGATCGCGACGAGCATCATGCCTGAGCCCTATGAGTGCACCAGGTTGAAGCCAACTAGCCCGTGCGGGCCGTTCGCCCTATTTGCCCAGCAGCGGCGAACCCGACGGCAAGTGCACACGCAGTGCGGCGGGCCGAGCGCAAAAACGCAGATGGGTGCTTTCCAGCGGCTCGCCATCGAGGTTCAGGTCCAGCCCTTCGGGAGCATCGATTTCGAGCCAGGGCAGGCGCGCGCTGATGGAGATCGACTCCAGGCCGAGGATACCGCCAGACAACAAGGTCGCCAGGGTGCCGACCACATCCGGCGGTGCCGGGATGATGCACAGATCGAGCAAACCATCGTCGACCTGCGCCTGCGGGCAGAGCAGATGGCCGCCACCGGCCTGACGGCCATTGCCAATCCCGAGGGCGAGAAAATCGCCCTGCCACTCGAAGTCCGGACCACGGAAACGCCCGAACGCCGAATGCACTTCGGAAAAGCGCGTCAATCCGGTGAGAAAGTACGCCGCACTGCCGAGCACCCGCTTCAACTCTTCCGAAGTGTTGGCGGTGATTTTCGAACCAAAGCCGCCGGTCGCCATATTGAGGAACAGTTGACCATCGACTTCGCCCAGATCGATCGCCCGGGCCGGTTGCTCCAACAGCGCCAGCGCCTCACCGACGACCAGTGACAGGCCAGCGGCACGGGCGAAGTCATTGGCCGTGCCCAGCGGCAGCAAGGCCAGGCTGGCATCGGTCTTGGCCAGGACCATGGCTTCGGCGACATCGCGCAACGTGCCGTCGCCACCGCCGGCGATGATTGTCGCAAAGCCCGCGGCCAATGCCTCGTTGACCAGGCGCTGGGCATCGCCCGCCTCCCAAGTCAGGCGCACGGCCAGCTCCCAACCCGCCTCGCGCTTGGCCTGCACCGCCGCCCGCACCTCGTCGTTGAGGGCTTGCTTGCCGTGCAGAATCAATAACGCCTTGCGCTCGCCCATTGCCCGTTCCTCATGCTCGATTGCCCACCATAGCAGTGCCGGGCGCGTTTTTGTTCATCCTCCCGTGCCGCGCGCAACGGGCATCACGCCGGATAACCGGTGATCTCGCGAATGCTCCGGTACAACGGCTTGAGCTGCTTGTACATGCGCTGGTAGACCTCCTTGTAGAGGCGCTGGTAGATCTGTTGCGCATGAGGATCGGGCTGGAACACCTGGCCGACGCGGGTCATCGCCGCGATTGCAGTGGGGAAATCCGCATGCAAGCCGAGCCCCACCGCACAGTCGATGGCCGCGCCCAGGCCAGACGTTTCGTAGATATGTGGCCGTTCTGCGGGCAGACCGAAGATATCCGCCGTCAATTGCATCGCCGCATCGCTCTGCGAACCGCCGCCGGAAACCCGCAGCCGGGTGATCGTGCTACCCGAGCGTTTTTCGATCTGCTCCTTGCCCTGGCGCAGGGCGTAGGCCAGACCTTCGAGAATCGCGCGATAGAGGTGCGCGCGGGTATGCACATCGCCAAAACCGATGATCGAACCCTTGGCTTCCAACCCCGGCTCACGAATGCCCGGCGACCAGTACGGCTGCAACAGCAGGCCCATGGACCCGGCGGGCACGCTGTTGACCAGTTCGTCGAACAACGCTTCCGGCTCGACGCCCAGCTCTTTGGCGCGCTGCATCTCGCGCAGGCCGAACTCCTTCTTGAACCAGCTGACCATCCAGAAGCCGCGATAGATCATCACCTCGGTGTTGTAGTGATCGGGAATCGCCGCCGGATAAGGCGGAATCAGCGGGACGGTTTCCAGGTAGGTGCTGCGGGTGGTGTTGATCGTCGCCGTGGTGCCATAGGACAGGCACGCCGTGCTCGGCTCCACCCCGCCGGCGCCCAGCACTTCACAGGCCTTGTCCGCCCCCGCCGCGATCAACGGCAAGCCCTCTGGAATGCCGGTATGGCGGCTGGCCTGGGCGCTGATCACGCCCAACTGCTCGCCCGGTTTGACCAGCTCCGGCAACTGTTCGCGACGCACCGGCATGGCTTGCCACTTCCAGTCACGCGGCGCGGCCCATTTCAAGCGTTTGTAATCGAACGGCAGGTACGCCACGCAGCAGGCCACCGAGTCGACGAAGCGGCCGGTCAGGCGATGGGTGAGAAAACCCGAGAGCAACAACAGCTTGTGGGTCTGCGCCCAGATTTCCGGCTGCTGCTGGGCGACCCAGTTGACCTCGGCCTGGGCACGGAAGTCATCCACCGTGGCCTCTTCGCCGATCAGTTTGAACAGCCAGCCCCAGGGGCCCTTGATCTTGCCCTCGACTTCGGCCCGACGCTGGTCCAGCCAGAGGATCGCCGGCCGCAATGGCTGGCCCTGCTCGTCGACATTGATCACCGTGCCGCGCTGGGTGGTCAACGCCACGCCCTTGATCTGGCTTTTGTCGATCGACACCTGTTCCCATAACAGTCGACAGGCCTCGCCGAGGCTCTGCCAGTAATACTCCGGATCCTGCTCGGCCCAGCCGGGTTGCGAGGAGTAATAGGCCTCCAGCTCGACTTTACCCTTGCCCAGCAGGTTGCCCTGCAAGTCGAACAGCAGTGCACGAACGCTTTGGGTGCCGTTGTCGATGGCCAGCAGATAGCTCTTTTCAATCACGCTTTTTCGCTCACGTCGGCAGCCTTTTTTATTCTTCTGTTCATGCCGGCAGGCTGTAGCAACGCTGCCACAGCTGCACATACTTCAGTTGTTCCGCGGCCCAGCGCGCGTCATCCCACCCCAGGCGCGCCTGGCACAGCTGCCGTACGCGCGGCAGTTCGCTGGCGCCACCGGCAGCCAGCAGCAGGCCCAGGCGGGTACGCCGCAGCAGCAGATCATCCAGGTGCAGCACCAGTTCGTGTTCAGCGGCAAAGGCCAACTCGGCCCAGAGCGTATCGCTGGCACCGACCTTGTCGCAGCCCAGCTCTTCGAGCAAACCCGCCAGTTTCGGCAACTCGCGACCATAACGGCCGGCCAGGCGCTGGCACTGGCTCGGCGAGAGCTGTGGCAGCGGCACGGCTGGCAGCGGGCGGAACACGGCGCTGCCCTGATCCTCGAGGGTTTTGCCGAGCATAGGCGCGCAGGCCTGCAACACCTCCAGAGCCAACAGGCGGAAGGTGGTCAGCTTGCCGCCGGCCAAGGTGACGCAACCGGGTTCGAGCCACAGCACATGCTCGCGCTTTTCATCCGAAGGGTTCTTGCCCGCCTCTCCGCTGCTGACCACCGGACGTACACCCGCCCAGGTCGAGAGCACATCGCCGCGACCGATCTGCGCCGCAGGGAACTGCTGGGCGCAAGCCCTGAGCAGATAGTCCACTTCGGCGGCGGCGATATGCGCTTCGAGGTTGATGTCATCGCCGTGATCGAGGTCGGTGGTGCCGATCACGGTCGCACCTTCCCACGGAAAGACGAACACCGGCCGGCCATCGTCGGCGTGCATGAAACTGAAGGCATGAGCCAGTGGCAGGCGCCAGGCGGGCAGCAACAGATGGCTGCCGCGCAGCGGGCGGATCTGCTCGCTGCCGGCTTTCAGCCGTAATTGATCGGCCCAGGCACCGGTAGCCTGGGCCACCACCCGCGCCTTGAAGCTGTGCTGCCGGCCCGTCTCCACGTCTTCGGCCAGCAGCCCGCTGACGCGACCGTCGATCCGGCTCAGCTCCAGTACTTTCAAGCCGTTCAGCGCCTCGCCACCTTCGGCCCGCGCTTCGCCGAGCACGCGCAGCACCAACCGCGCATCGTCGGTCACCGCATCGAAGAAGCGCGTGCCGCCGAGCAGCTTGTCCTCTTTCAGGCCCGGCGCCAGGTAGTGCAACTGCGATCGCGGGTAATAGCGGTGGTTGCGTTGCCCGGCCAGGGCGTCATACAGCGCCAGCAGGCCGCCAAACACCTTGGGGCCGGGAAACTGGCCCTGGTAGTGCGGCATCACGAAGCTCAGCGGGTCGACCAGCCCCGGCGCCTCGCTGAGCAGACGCTGGCGTTCGTGCACCGAGTCGCGGCTCAGTTTGAACTGCCCCTTGGCGATATAGCGCAGCCCGCCATGAACCATCTTCGACGAGCGGCTGGAGGTACCCCAGGCGAAATCGCGCTGTTCGATCAGCAGGCATTTCCAGCCGCGCCGGGCGGCTTCGCGCAGAATCCCGGCGCCACTGATGCCGCCGCCGACCACGATCAGGTCCCACTCGCGCGCCGCCAGCTCGGGTAACGCCTGTTCACGCCAGGCGGCGTTCCAGTTGCTCATTCGGGGATCAGCACGCCGGGATTGAGCCGCGCCTCGGGGTCGAAATGCCCGACCAGGGCCCGCAACGCCGCCATCCCCAGTTCGCCCTTCTCGACCGGCAGGTACGGCGCATGATCGCGCCCGACGCCGTGCTGATGGCTGATGGTGCCGCGGTTGTTGACGATGGTCTGGCTGGCCAGGTGCTTGAGTTTCTTCCAGCGCTCCAGGGTGCCGGCGTAGCTGTCTGCCGGGCGGAACACATAGGTGGTGTAGAGGCTCGAACCCTCGCCGTAAACGTGGGAAAGGTGGGTGAACACATGCACCTGCTCACCCTCGGCAGCCAAGCCTTCCCGCAGGCTGGCCTCGACCTTGTTCAGCAGGCTGTCGACATTCGACCAGTCGGTGGCGGTTTCCAGGGTATCCACCGCATAACCGGCCTGCCACAGGCCCTCGCGCAGGTACGGAAAGCGGAAGCGGCCCTCGGCCCACTTGTTCCCCAGCAGGGTGCCGGTGAACACGCCGCCAAAGCGTTTCAGCAACGTCTTCGCCTGTTTCAGCGACAGCCCGTTCTGCGCGCGGTTGCCGGTGACGCCGAAGGTCAGCATGCATTTGCCCGTGCGGGCGCCACGCAACGCCAGGTACTTTTCCAGCAGGGCGATGCGTTCCGGGTGGCCGGCCAGCGCCAGTTGGGTTTCGGTTTCGATGGCATTCGACAGACGCAACATCGACAGCGGCACCCGCGCCTGGCCCAAGGTGCGGATCGCCTGCAGCGCCTGAGCCCAGGAGGGCAGAAACACCGCGTAGAATTTTTCCTGCTCGGCCAGCTTGCTCACCCGCACCTGCACCTCGGAAATGATCCCGAAGCGCCCTTCCGAGCCCAGCACCACTTCACGCAGATCAGGGCCGGCGGCCGAGGCCGGAAAGGTCGGGAGCTGCAACGGGCCGGCGAAGGTTTCCAGGGTGCCACCGGCGAACAGTTGCTCGATCCGCCCATAGCGCAGCGACTGCTGGCCACTGGAACGACTGGCCACCCAACCACCCAGGGTGGAAAGCTCCCAGGACTGCGGGAAATGGCCAAGGGTGTAGCCACGGGCGCGCAACTGGCTTTCCACCTGCGGGCCATTCGCGCCGGGGCCGAAGGTGGCGATCTGGCTTTGTTCATCCAGCTCCAGCAGACGGTTCATGCGCTCCAGCGACAGCGTCAGCACCGGCTTGTCGCCGCGCTGCGGGTTGATATGCCCCGCCACCGACGTACCGCCACCATAAGGAATCACCAGCACATCCTGCTCGGCGGCCCAGGCCAGCAACTGACGGATCTGCGCAGCGGTTTCCGGGTAGGCCACGCCATCCGGGAACACATCGAAACGGCCTTCACGCATCGCCAGCCAATCCGCCAGGCTCTGGCCACGGGCGTGGCGCACACGGTCTTCGGCATTCAGGCAGATCAGCGGATGGGCCGGCAGGCGCGAGGCCGGCACCTGTTCGATCACGCTGGCCAAGGTGGCATCCGCCAGCACTCGGCCGGTGCCGATACGCGTCGCGAGGAAAGCCCCGCCCTGGGCCGGCAACTCGACTACCGTCGCCTCATCACCCCAACCGTTCCAGCGCCGCATGTACGTCTCCTCGTTTTATAAGTTCAGGCTGCCGATAGCCAGTTTCGAACACTGTTCCTGGCTGCCTATACTAGCCGGCCACTGTCTGCCGTCACTGTCGGATCGAGACAGCCTCTGTCGCCAATCAAGACAGCCGTCAATCAAGACCCTCACAATAAGAACGACGCCATGCACGCTCTGGGTTACACCTCGGTTCCCGCACTGCTCAAATACCTGCGCCATGCCCAACAGCTTGGCCTCGATCAGGCCGCCGCGCTCGCCGCAGCCGGCCTGACCCCGGCGGATCTGGAAGACAACGGCCGGCGCCTGCCCAGCGAAGCCCATGAAAAGCTCCTCGCCCACCTGCTGCAGGTCTCGGGCGACCCGTTGTTCGGCCTGCATTCCGGGCATTTCGTGCAGCCCGGTTCATGGAGCGTGCTGGGCTACATCACCATGAACTGCGCCACCCTTGGCGAAGCCATGAGCCGCATCGTGCCGTACGAGAAGCTGGTCGGCGACATGGGCGTCAGCCGCCTGGAACCGGCCGGCGATCATCTGCGGCTGATCTGGACCTGCCGCCACCAGCCGATGGAAATCCGCCGGCACATGGTCGAGAACGTGCTGACGTCCTGGCTGCTCTATGCGCGCTGGATCGCCGACATGGACCGCTCGCCGCGCGAAGTCTGGTTCGAGCATGCGCAACCGACGGGCACCACCCTCAGCGAATACGAGATGGTGTTCGGCTGCCCGGTGAAATTCGAGCAGAGCATGAATGCCCTGCTGGTGCCGCTGGAATACCTCGACGTGCCGTTACGCCAGGCCGACGCCAACCTGCTGCGCACGCTGGAAGAGCACGCCCTGACGCTGATGGCCGAGCTGGATGAAGGCGAACCGTTGCCGTTGCGGGTGAAGAACGCCCTGCGGCTGCTGCTCAAGGACGGATTGCCACGCAAGGAACGGGTGGCGGAAAAGTTCGAGATGACCGTGCGCACCCTGCAACGGCATTTGCAGCAGGCCGGCACCAGCTATCAGGAAATCCTCGACCAGTTACGCCAGGAGCTGGCCGAGCACTACCTGACCCGCAGCACCTTGCCGGTGCAGGACATCGCCCATTACCTGGGCTTTACCGAATCGCGCTCGTTCCACCGCAGCTTCAAGTGCTGGACCGGCATGACCCCGGGCGAATACCGCGAGGCCAAACGCAAAGCCGCCGGGCCGTGACACCGAGCCTAAGGTACTCCATGCTCACCAGCGGTTCAGCCGGACGTTTTCACGGCACGACCGAGTGGGTTTACACAGCTAGTTCAGCAATTCGCTCAACGGAATGAAGTTGACTGTGTCGCCTTCCACCAGCGTCGTGCCCTCGCGTACCTCGACCAGGCCCTCAGCCCAGGCGGCGCTGCGCAGCACCCCGGAACTCTGGTTCGGATACAACACCGCGCGGCCCTGCTCGATGCGCCCACGCAGGTATTCGCGGCGATTACCCGGCTTGCGCCAGGCGAAACCGGCCGGCACCGGGAAGTGCAGCGGCGTCACCTCGGCAACCCCCAGGCGGCGCAACAGATAAGGCCGCGCCAGCAAGGCGAAGGTCACCAGGGTCGAAGCGGGGTTGCCCGGCAGACCTAACACCGGCACACCACGGAAGTGGCCAAAAGTCAGCGGCTTGCCCGGTTTGATCGCCAGCTTCCACAGTGCCAGCTCGCCCTCTTCGCGCAGCGCATGGCCGAGGAAATCCGCCTCGCCGACCGACACGCCACCGGTCGACAGAATCAGGTCGACATCCGCCAGCTCGCCGAGCCTGGCGCGGGTCTTGTGCAGATCATCGGGCAAGATACCGGCATCCAGCACCGTACAACCCAGCTGCTGCAACCAGCTGCACAGCAGCATGCGATTGCTGTTGTAGATCTGCCCAGGGCCGAGCGGCAGGCCCGGCTCGACCAGTTCATCGCCGGTCGACAGCACCGCCACCCGGGGCCGGCGCACCACGTCCAATTCGGCCGCCCCCAGCGCGGCGGCCAGACCCAGCTCTATCGCCGTCAAACGCACCCCCGCGACCAGCACCGTTTCGCCCTTGCGGGTTTCCTGGCCTTGCGGACGGACATGCTGACCCGGCTTGATCGGCTCGCTAAACCGCACTCGGCCATCGGCCAGGACCTCGGCGTTTTCCTGCATCTCGACGCTGTCCGCCCCCTCTGGCAGCGGCGCGCCGGTGAAAATCCGCGCACAGCTGCCGGGTTCCAGCGGCGCCGGCGCCTGGCCGGCGAAGATGCGCTGGCTGACCGGCAGCGGCTCGCCGCGCCAGTCGGCTTGGCGCAGGGCATAGCCGTCCATGGCACTGTTCGGCCACGGCGGCAGATCGAGGCTGGCGCACAAAGGCTCGGCCAGCACCCGGCCATGGGCAGCCGCCAGCGTCACGCGCTCGCGCTGGCTGATCGGCGTGGCCTCGGCCAGCGTCAACAAGCGCTCCAGCGCTGCTTCGACCGGCAACAGGCCGGGGTGGTCGCAGGCACTCATCCACGCGACTCGCAGGCGGCGGCTTGCTTGAGATGGGCGACGAAATTGCACGGGCGATGGCGGGCATCCAACTGCTCGGCCAAGATGCCATCCCAACCCGTGCGGCAGGCATTGGTCGAGCCGGGCAGGCAGCAGACCAGCGTGCCATTGGCCAGCCCAGCCAGTGCCCGCGATTGAATGGTCGAGGTGCCGATATCGGCGATCGATATCTGCCGGAACAGCTCGCCAAAACCTTCGACCTGCTTGTCCAGCAGGCAGGCCACGGCTTCCGGTGTACTGTCGCGACCGGTAAAGCCGGTGCCGCCGGTGATCAACACCACCTGCACACTGTCCTCGGCGATCCAGCTCGCGACTTGCGCACGAATCTTGTACAGATCGTCCTTGAGCAGGACCCGCGCCGCGAGGTGATGGCCTGCGGCCGCGAGGCGATCGACGAAGAGCTGGCCAGAGGTATCGGTTTCCAGGGAACGGGTGTCACTGACGGTCAATACGGCGATATTCAGCGGCACAAAGGGTACTTCAGCCTTGGAGGTCATAGGCTCAATCCGGTTGTGAGGGAGGCAGGCCGGTGTTATATCACAGCCCTCGCCGTTGCCGCGCCAGGAGCGCTCCATGACCGACTCGATCAGCCTGCCCGCCTGCTCCATCCTGCTGCTCGCCGGCGGGCGCGGGCAACGCATGGGCGGGCGCGACAAAGGCCTGCTGGAGTGGTGCGGCAAGCCACTGATCGCCCACCTGCAGGCGCTGAGCCGACCGCTCACGGACGACCTGATCATCTCGTGCAACCGCAACGGCGAGCTGTATGCGCCCTATGCCGACCGCCTGGTAAACGACGACAGCCCGGACTATCCCGGCCCGCTGGCCGGCATCCGCGCCGGCCTGGCAGTGGCGCACCACTCCATGTTGCTGGTGCTGCCCTGCGATGCCCCCCTGCTCGATCTCGCCCTGCTCCAGGCCATGCGCGAAGCTGGCGCAGCGCACCCGCAACAACCACTGATGCTGCGCCAGGGCGATCAATGGGAACCGCTGTTCTGCCTGCTGCCGAAAAGCCTGGCGCCCGCCATTGAAAGCGCCTGGCAAGCCGGTGACCGCAGCCCGCGCCACATCCTGCTGGCGCTCGGCGCGGTTGCCCTCGACTGCCCCGCACAGGACCCACGGCTGGCCAACCTGAACACGCCCGAACTGCTGGCGCAGGCCGCCCGTCAACGCGGATAGGCGACGGCCACTGAACTTGACCGCACTCCCCACGTCAGATACTGCGAACTTATTCGCAAACCATGGAGATAAGCGATGACTCAACGGCCCCTTCCCGCCTTCCTGCTGGCCCTCGGGCTTGCCGCGCTGGCTGGCTGCTCGTCACCCTCGGTGATCACCCTCAACGATGGCCGCGAAATCCAAACCGTGGATCAACCGGAGTTCAACGAAGAGGATGGCTTCTACGAGTTCGAACAACTGGATGGCAAACGCTCCAAGGTCAACAAAGACCAGGTTCGCACCGTCAAAGAACTCTGACGCTCAGCAAGACCCGCCGCCATGCTCACCCTGTGACGCATGGCAAGCGGCACCTCCCGCATGAATTGGCCCCCGCCCGGAACGGCACAGCCCCTCCGGCCGACAAAAAACTCCAGCTAACCCCTTGTGTAGCAAAACTTTTTCGGTAGAATCGTGATCAGTTCGGAGTGTAGCGCAGCTCGGTAGCGCGTCTCGTTCGGGACGAGAAGGTCGCAGGTTCGAATCCTGTCTCTCCGACCAAACCCCTAAAAAACCCGCCTTCACGGCGGGTTTTTTATTGCTCGCGATTCGCCCTTAACAACGGCGACCTGCCACACTTTCCATTCCAGCCAGCCAGCGCCCGGCGCAACGCCCAGACGGCGCCGTCGCGGTGCTTTAACCACTTACGAATCAATGCGCGGGACACAGCGATGACGACAGGAATAACCGTAAACGGCTATCTCATCAGCCAGGCCAGTGACGGTAACTGGTGGGTATGCACCACCGATGAAGAACAGATCGCCGGCCCTTTCAGCAGCGAGAAGCAGGCCGCCGAAGTCGCCGAGGTCCTACAGGATCAGCCACCACCGCCACGCCGCCGCTCGGGCAAGGCGTAAGCGGGGCGCCTCGGTTGAAGGGCCCCGTGCAGTTTGGCGCCGCTTGCTTCAACTCAGAAACGCCACCACTTGCTCGGCCTCGAACGGCCAGTTGAGCTCGGACCCGGTATCGCAACGGCGCAAGACGGGAATGCGCAAGGCATAGTGCTCGACCGTCTCTTCATGCTCGGCAATATCGACCAGCTCGACCATCAGGCCGCGCTCGACAAAGGGCATCAGCAAGGCTTCGGCGACTTCGCAGAGATGACAGCCAAGGGTGCCGAACAGTTGGCATTCGGGAAGCATGATCGCGTCTCGCAAAGGTGTGAGACGCGCAGTTTAGCATTTGCCTCAGGCGACTGAAGCAGGTGTCCCGGCAGTGGGTAAGAGCAGGTTTTGCAGGCCTTCCAGCAGGCGGCCGCTGAGCTGTTCGGCCTTGTCCAGACGAGGCTGATCGAAGCGCTCGTCGAGACCAAAACCGCCTTTGAGCAACTCGGCCAGGCTGCCCTTGGCGTCTTCGGACACTTCGCCGGCACTGCGCAGCGCCTCCAGCAGGCTCTGCGCATAATCCATCAGCGCACCGTTCACCGCGCTGGCGGCCTGACCACCCTGCTCGGCCACGGCACTGTAGGCATCGGTCGCCTGCCGCTGCGTGGTCTGGGTCAGGCGCAGTGACATCGAGCTCAACTGCTCACCATCCAGATCCAGGGCCATGGCCCGGTCGAAAGCGCCGGCCAGATTCCCCGAATAGAATTTGCTGGACAGCTCCTGCACTTGGCCGAAAAGCTTCTCCAGCGCGGCGCGTTCTTCATCGTCCAATTCACCTTCGACACTGACCTGCCAGCCGCCGATCTGCAGGCTGCCCGCCTGGTTACTGGTGACCACGGCCGTGCCATTGCCATTGCTGGCGGCGGCAATGCTGCCCTGCGACCAACTGGCGGAGGCCTGGGCGACGGATATCCGCAAGCGGTCGCCGTCACGGGTGGTGACCTCCATGTCGAAGGTTTCGGCCTGGGCCGCAAAGCGCGCGCTGTAGGCGGCAACCGCGGTCGCGCCGCTGGTCGGCGACGGCGCCAGGCTGTTATCGAGCCCAACCAGACCATCCTGGATCTTGCTGTAGGTGTCGTCGATATCGGCGGCGATCTTGCCACCCAGCACACCCATGCCTTCGAGAATCTTGCGCGCCTCGGCAAAGCCCTTCTCCACCCCGGAGCGCGCCTGCGCCAACAGGTCTTGCAGCTTGGCCGGATCGGCACCGGCGGCCGTTTCGCCTTTCAGGCGCTGCTCGATAAAACCGAGTACGCGGTCGGCCACCTTGTCCGGGCTGAAATCGCCGGTTTTGGCACTCAGCGCGCCCGGCTGCAAGCCCAGGCGTTCGCTCAAGCGGTTGGCCAGCATCTTCTGCCCATCGACAGGCGTGCGCGCGCTCGCCGAGTTATTCAGCGCAGCCAGGCGTGAGCTGGAAGGCAGCAGTGCGGCAGTTGAAGTATTCATGGACGGTACCCGGGCAGAACATCTGCAAAGTTAACGGCCACCCGCGGGAAACATTGAGAGAAACGACCAGGCGAGCGACCAACGGCCCGGCACGCTACCCGCCCGGATATTGACCTGAATCGAGCCAACCAGCGTGCTTGAGCCTGGACGCCACCCGAGTGCTTGGGCATGCTCGCGGGCACTTACGGGAGAATCCTTTGTTCGCCAATTTGCTGATCATCCTCGCCTCATCCTTGCTGGTGATCGCGCTGTTTCGCCGCCTCAGCCTGCCGCCGGTACTCGGTTATCTGTGCGTGGGCCTGCTGATCAGCCCCACGGCATTGAACTGGGTGGACCACAACGAGGATTTGCCACATCTGGCCGAGTGGGGCGTGGTCTTTCTGCTGTTCTCCCTGGGGCTGGAGTTCTCCCTGCCGCGCATGCTGGCGTTGCGCAGCATGGTTTTCGGCCTCGGCAGCGCCCAGGTGCTGATCTGCGGCGCCCCACTGGCCGCGCTGCTCTACGGCTTTGGCCTGCCGTTGGAAGCATCTTTGCTGCTCGGCGCCGGCCTGGCGCTGTCGTCCACGGCGATCGTTACCAAGGAACTCTCCAACCTCGGCGAAGTGTTCAGCAGCCATGGCCAGAATGCGATTGGCGTCCTGCTGTTGCAGGACCTGGTGGCCGTGTTGCTGCTGACCTTGGTACCCGCCCTGGCCGGGGACAGTGGCAACACCTGGTACCTGGCGCTGGGCCTGACCCTGGGTAAAGCCGTGCTGCTGTTCGCCGGCCTGTTCCTCGCCAGCCGCTGGCTGCTGCCGCGCCTGTTCCATGAAGTGGCCCAGGCCCGCTCGGCCGAACTCTTCGTGTTATTGGCGTTGGTGCTGGTACTGCTGACCGCCTGGCTGACACATCTGCTCGGTCTGTCCATGGCGCTTGGCGCCTTCCTCGCGGGCATGCTGCTGGGCGAGAGCCATTACCGTCATCAGATCGAAGCCGATATCCGGCCGTTCCGCGATATTTTGCTCGGCCTGTTTTTCGTCAGCGTCGGCATGCTGATCGACATCCAGTTGTTCGCCAGCCACGGTCTGCTGATTGCCGGTCTGACCCTGCTCTTGATGCTGACCAAAGGCAGCGTGGTCGCCCTTCTGGTCAAACTGCGCAGCGGCGACAACCGCAGTGCCTGGCGCAGTGGCCTGGCCTTGGCCCAGGGCGGCGAGTTCTGCTTCGCCCTGGTCGCCCAGGCGCGACAAGCCGAGCTGCTGCAGGAAAGCCTCGGCGACCTGCTGCTGGCGGCGACCTTCTGCTCGATGGCCCTGACCCCCCTGCTGTTGCGGGCCGCGCCGAGAATAGTCGCGCGCCTGGAACGCCGCGTCCGGCACGAAAGCCCGCTGGCGGAGATCCAAGCCGCCAGTCAGGCGCTGCAAGGGCATGTGCTGATTTGCGGTTACGGCCGGGTCGGCCAATCGATCGCGCGCTTTCTGCGCCTGGAGCAGATCGACTTCATTGCCCTCGACGATGACCCGATCCGGGTGCAGGAAGCCGCTGCGGGCGAAACCAATGTCCACTACGGCGACTCACGGCGACCCGAGCTGCTGGAGGCGGTCGGCCTCAACCGGGCACGGCTGCTGGTGGTGGCGGTGGACAATGCCGAGGCCACGCTGAGCATTGTCAAACTGGCCCACAGGCTCAATCCGCAACTGGCGATCCTGGTGCGCACCCGCGATGACAGCCACCTGCTCGCACTGCAGGAAGCCGGCGCCACCGAGGTGGTGCCTGAGGTCTTGGAGTCCAGCCTGATGCTGGCGGCCCACGCACTGACGCTGCTCGGCTTGCCGCAACTGGAGGTGCAAGCCCATATCGACGTGGTCCGCCGTGGCCGCTACCGTCTGCTGCACGGTTATTACCACGGCGCCCAGGCCAACCTGCTGGATAAACAAGGGCAGGAGCGCCTGCTGATGCACGCGGTGAACCTGAGTGAGAGCGCCTATGCCTGCGGCCGCCCGCTCGGCGAACTGGCCCTCGAGCAGTTGGGGGTCGAGGTACAGGCGGTGCGCCGCAACGGCGAAGAGTTGGCGCTGAACGTTGACACCCGCCTGCACGAAGGCGATGCGGTGGTGCTCTCCGGCCCGCTGCAGGCACTGGAAAGCTGTGAGGCACGCCTGCTCGGTGGCCTGGGCTGAGCCCCAGTCAGACCCCGACGGCCTTGAGCAGTTGCGCCGCCGCCGCTTTGGCCTCCAAGGCCTGATCGGCCGGGCCATGCAGGTGGGCCATGCCCATCGCGCCCTCGAACAGAAACTGCAGTTGTCGCGCCAGACGCGCAGGCTCTGCCACGTCCAGACGCTGCAGCGCCGCGAGGAAGTAGTCGCCGAAGTAACGCTTGTGCCGTGCCGCCTGCTGGTGAATCGAGTGCTCGCGGTTGGCGAACTCGGCGGCGGCATGGGCAAACAGGCAACCGCAAAAATCCTTCTCGCTCAGCAACAGGTGCAAACCGTCATACGCCCGCAGGATCGCCTCGCGTGGCGGCAGGCTCTCCAGCGCCTGCTGCATGCTCAGGCAGATCTCCTGATGCCGGGCTTCCAGTGCCGCGAGGATCAGCTCATCCTTGGATTTGAAATGCTTGTACAGGGTCATTTTCGCCACCCCGGACTCGGCCAGGATGCGGTCAATGCCAGTGGCGTGATAACCCTCGCGCGAAAATAACTCCAGCGCGGTACTGATCAGCTGATCGCGTTTGCTTGATGCCATGTAAGGCCTCCGGGGCTCTGTTGGCGTAAGCGAGTGCGCCGCGTTGCCGCGCCCAAGCGCGCCAGGTTGGGCGCGGGACGCAGGGACGGCGCCATTATGCGCAAGCCGCGCAGCAGCTCAAAGCGGCTACTGATGCGAGGGAGATGATTGACGCTTGAAATATACAGACCTGTCTGTCTATTATCCAGTTCACCACCACCCCTGGAGAGTTGCGATGCGGCTTTACGACCTGGATCTGTCCGGCAACTGCTACAAGGTGCGCCTGTTTCTCAGCCTGATCGGCCAACACGCCGAGCGGGTGAGCGTCGACCTCCCCCATGGCGAACACAAACGCCCGACATTCCTTGCACTCAATCCACGCGGTCAGGTGCCGGCACTGGAAGATGGCGAGCTGAGCCTTGGCGACTCCCAGGCCATACTGGTGTATCTGGCACGGCGCTATGCCGATGAGCGCTGGTACCCGCTCGACCCCGTAGCCCAAGGCCGCATCGCTGGCTGGCTGAGCTTCGCCGCCAACGAGGTGCAGCACGGCCCAGGCCTGGCCCGCCTGGGCGAACTGTTCGGTGTGCCAATCGATGCACAAGCAGTAAGCGCCAAGGCCACGCAGACACTGCGCCTGCTCGACGCCCACCTGGCCGAGCACCAATGGCTGGCACAGACCCCGGCCGCAAGCATCGCCGATGTAGCGGTTTACCCCTACATCGCTCTGGCAGGCGATGGCGGCCTCGATCTGGGGCCCTACGTTCATCTGCACGCCTGGTTCGCCCGCCTGCGTGAACTGCCCGGCTATATCGGCATGCCAGGTCTGTAATACCCCGACTCAGGAGCCAAAGCGCGATGAACAGCCCCTTCCATCCCGGCGAACAGGCCATCCAGAGCCAGGCCGGCGTGCGCGACAAGATCGAGGAAGTCGGCAAGCGGATCATCCGCAGCTTCATGCCGGAACAACACCGCGCGTTCTTCGCCCAACAGCCCTGGCTGCTGGTCGGCAGCCAGGCGAGCGATGGTCAACCGCAGGCTTCGGTGCTGTGGGGCGAACCCGGTTTTATCCATTCGCCCGAGCCGACGCGCCTGCGCATCGATGCAATTGCGCAAAGCGACGATCCATTGCTCAGCCATCTGCGCCCGGGCACACGCCTAGGGTTGCTGGGCCTGGAGCTGCCAACCCGACGGCGCAACCGAATGAATGGCACAGTCTGCGCGGCGGATGCCACAGGCTTTAGCGTCGAGGTCGCGCAGTCCTTCGGTAACTGCCCGAAGTACATCCAGGCTCGCAGTTGGCAAGCGCTCGCCCGCGAACCGGGGCCGCTGGAACAGGGCGAAGGCCTGGATCAACGCTGGCTGAAGCGGGTGACGCATGCGGACACCTTGTTCATTGCCAGCCAGAACAGCGACCCACACGCCGGCGGAGTCGATATCTCCCACCGTGGCGGCGCGCCGGGCTTCGTCAGCCTGGGCGCCGACGGCCGCTTATGGCTGCCGGATTACAGCGGCAACCTGCTGTTCAACACCCTCGGCAACCTGCTGCTGGAGCCACGTTGCGGCCTGCTGTTCGTCGACTTCGACAGCGGCGACCTGCTGCAACTGCAAGCCCGCGCCGAACTCTATTGGCCGCAACAGTTGGCAGCGCTGGGGCATACGCTGCCCGTCGGCGCCGAACGCCTGCTGGCGCTTACCCCTGGCCGCTGGCGCTTGCGCCATGCGCGTTTGCCGCTGGCCTTCGGCACGCCAACCGCCTCCCCCCATCTTCCCGCTCAAGGAGTTTGAACCATGCGTCTAGCAAGCCTCGCCCTACTCGCCCTGCTAAGCCTGACCAGCCTGCCCGGCAGCGCCGCCGGCCTGCGTTTCAGCCTGGTGAAAACCGCCGAAACCGAAACCCTCGATGCCTTCACGGTCGAGGGCGGCAAGTGGACCGAGAAAGTCACCGTCAACCACATCGCGGTACTGATCGAGCATCACGCCGCCACCCTGCTGTTCGACACCGGCCTGGGCCGCCAGGTCGACAGCCAGTTCGCCGAAATGTCGATGTGGGACAAGCCACTGCTCGAGTACGGCCCGGTTGTGCCCGCGCGCGACCAGTTGGATAAGGACGGCATCCGGATCGACCGCATCCTGCTGTCCCATGCCCACTGGGACCACGCCTCGGGCCTCGCCGACTTCCCGGAGGTGCCGGTGTGGGCGCCCTATGAGGAAATCGAGTTCAGCCAGATCGCGACACCGCCGGCAGTGCTGCCCAGCCAGTTCAAGCACCCGGTGAAGTGGCTGCCCTTCATCTTCCAGTCGGCAGCGTTCATGGGTTTCCCGCAAAGCCTGGACATGTTCGGGGACGGCAGCATCGTACTGGTACCGCTGACCGGCCACACGCCGGGATCGGTGGGGCTGTTTCTGACCCTGGAGGATGGCCGCCGTTTCTTCTTCACCGGCGACGTCAGCTGGCGCCTCGAGGGTTTTACCGGCCCCCATGAAAAATTCTGGATCAGCCGCAATATGGTCGACAACGACCGTGAGGCAACCCGCAACATGTTGCAGCAGGTGCATCAGCTAATGGCCAGGGAGCCAAAGCTCACGGTCGTGCCCGCCCATGACGCCAAGGTCCAGCAAGCGCTGGGGTTCTACCCACGCTGGGTCGAATGAGCGACCCGGCCGCCCTCTCTCCTGGGCCTGCCGACTAAGGTCTAAAGGCCCCTGCATCGCCCTCGTGGTCTAGTAACACGCCGTCACAGTCCGGTCACAAACCCTCTGTCTGCACCCCACGAGGAAACAACAAAAATGAACAAGACCCCCCTCGCCCGGGCCGTGGCTTTTGCCACGCTGGGCGCCTGCCTTGCCCTGCCAAACCTGGCTCAGGCTGAATTCATCAAGGACAGCAAAGCCAGCCTGGAACTGCGCAATTTCTACATGAACCGCGACTACCGGCAGGACGGCAACCCAAACCCACCCGCCGTTACCGGCAAGCCCGGCGAGTTGCGCAGCAAATCGGAAGAGTGGGCACAGGGCTTTCTGCTGCGTCTTGAATCCGGCTATACCGAAGGCAGCGTTGGGGTTGGCGTCGATGCACTGGGCACCCTCGGCCTCAAACTGGACTCCGGCCGCGGTCGCACCGGTACTGGCCTGCTGCAGGTCGACCGGGAAACCGGCAGAGCTGAGGACGACTATGGCGACCTGGGCCTGACCGCCAAACTGCGCGCCTCGAAAAGCACCTTGAAAATCGGCACCCTGCTGCCCAAGCTGCCCGTGCTGCAAGCCAACGACTCGCGCCTGCTGCCGCAAACCTTCCAGGGCGGCCAGCTGAACTCGCTGGAAATCGACGGCCTGACCCTCGATGCCGGCCAATTGCAACAGGTCAACTACCGGGACTCCTCGAACTACGAGGACATGACCATCAACAATGGTGGCCGCCGCAACATCGTCTTCCGCCCGGGCCTGACCAGCGACGAGTTCAACTTCGCCAGTGCCAGCTACAAGTGGAATGACAAGCTGACCACCGCTTACAGCTACGGCAACCTCGATCAGTTCTACAAACAGCACATCGTCAACCTGGTGCATGTGCTGCCGCTTGCCGACAAGCAATCGCTGAAGAGCGACTTGCGCTACGCCCACTCCACCGATGACGGCAGCAGCAACGTCGACAACAAGGCCTTCGGCGCCATGTTCACCTACGGCCTCGGTGGCCATGCCTTCGGCCTGGGCTATCAGTCGATGAGCGGCGATACCGGCTTTGCCTATGTCAACGTCACCGACCCGTTCCTGGTCAACTACGTGCAGATCGGCGACTTCGCCAACAAGGACGAGAAATCCTGGCAGGCGCGCTACGACTACAACTTTGCCGCCATCGGTATTCCGGGCCTGACCTTTATGACCCGCTACCTGTCCGGCGATGATGTCGATCGCGGCGCCGTGCTTTCAAGCGGCAAAGAATGGGAGCGCAACATGGACATCGCTTACGTGTTCCAGGACGGCCCGCTGAAGAACCTCGGGGTGAAATGGCGCAATGCGACCACCCGCTCCAACTTCGGCAACGACCTCGACGAGAACCGCTTGATCGTCAGCTACAGCCTGCCACTCTGGTAGATCGCAGCCCACAAAAAAGCCCACCCAAGGGTGTAATGCTGTTCACTTAAGCATTTGAACGCCAGCCGGGCTTCCCCGAGAATCCGATGCCAGTCTTCCTGGTATCGGATTTTTTATGTCTTTCCAACAGCATCTGCTCGATCTGGGCGAGCTATTCAACTTCTCCGACCTGAGCACCTTCACCCAGAACATCCCAATCGAGTGGGTGGCGTCCGCGCTTGATCTTTCCTCTCAGGCCACCATCCGCCGTCGTCGGCTACCTGCCGATCAGGTGCTCTGGCTGGTGCTAGGCATGGCGCTCTTCCGCGATGAGCCTGTCCATGAGGTGGCCAGGCGTCTAAACATTTGTGCCCAGGGACTGGCTTCGGATTGCTTGCTGGCCAAAAGTGGTGTCACTGAGGCTCGCAAGCGGCTTGGCGCCGAGCCGGTCGAGTGGCTGTTCCGCAAAACTGGCAGCCAATGGGGAGGCGAACGCTATAGCGATGACACCTGGCGGGGGCTGCAGGTTTTTGCCGTGGACGGGGCACTCATGCGCACGCCCGATACGCCTGAACTACGGGACCATTTCGGGTCTGGCAATACCTCCACCGAGCGCCAGACGCCCTTCCCCATGATGCGTCTTGTAGCCTTGATGAATGTGCGCTCCCATTTGATTCTGAATGCCCAGCTGAGCCCCTATCGGCGCAGTGAAATGCGCCTGGCCGATGAGTTTTTGCAACAGATCCCCAACCATTCGGTCACGTTGTTCGATAAAGGCTTCTGGAGTGCTGATTTGCTGCTGAAAGTGGCCACGGCCGGTGACAACCGACACTGGTTGATCCCCGCTCGTCAGGGCCTGATCAGCGAGGAGGTGATCCGTTACGGCAAGCAGGATCGCCTGCTGCGTATGAAGGTTTCACCGCAGGCGAGAAAGCGTAACCCAGACCTACCAACCTACTGGGACGTGCGTGAAGTCAGCTATGCAGTGCAGGGCAAAGTGAAAACCGTCCTGACCTCGCTACCGGCCGACGCCTACAGCGCCGAAGCCGTTGCAGAGCTGTACCAGGAGCGCTGGGAAATTGAACTGGGCTTCAGGGATATCAAAAGCTCCATGCAGCAGAATGCCGCAACCCTGCGCAGCAAGAAGATTGACCTGATCTACCAGGAAGTTTGGGGATTGCTGCTGGCCTACAACATCATTCGTCGGGAGGCGAGTCAGGCGGCGGTAGCGTTTGGACGCACCCCGTCCGATATACGCTTCAAGCCGGCTTGCCAGTACATCGCCGTGCAGCTGATCGTGATGGCCGCTGCCAATCCACTGTCGGCAACAGGTAGACGCTTGTCGGCTTTGCGGGCGGGCATCGGAGGGTTGTTTCTGGATCACCGTCCAAGGCCATCACGACCAAGGACGGTGAAAATTTCCAAGACCCGTTACCCAGTTAACCGCAATGCTGCTCCGCTTAAGTGAACAGCATTACGCCAATTGGCGGGCTTTTTCGTTTGCGCTGTTTAGCGGGTACTGCCGCGCAATTCGGCCACCTGCGCCTGCAACGTCACCCTATCGGCCACTTCCGGCGCCAGCGGGGCACCCGCCACCAGGGTGATGTGCGACCACAGCCGCCGGAACAGGCCCTTGTTCGGGTCACGGCTGAAGAAGCTGCCCCACAACCCTTGCAACGCCATCGGAATCACCGGCACCGGGTTTTCCTCGAGGATGCGCGCGATGCCGTTCTTGAACTCATTGATCTCGCCATCCCCGGTCAGCTTGCCTTCGGGGAAGATGCATACCAGCTCACCATTCTTCAGGTACTCGCCGATCTTCTTGAACGCCTGATCGTAGATCAGCAGGTCTTCATTGCGCCCGGCGATCGGCACCGTACCGGCGGTGCGGAAGATGAAATTGAGCACCGGCAGGTTGTAGATCTTGTAGTACATGACGAAACGGATCGGCCGCCGCACCGCCCCACCCACCAACAGCGCATCGACGAAGGACACATGGTTGCAGACCAGCACGGCCGCGCCCTCATCGGGAATCGCCTCCAGCCCACGGTGCTCGACGCGGTACATGGAATGGCTGAGCAGCCAGATCATGAAGCGCATGCTGAATTCGGGGACGATCTTGAAGATGTAACTGTTCACCGCGATGTTCATCAGCGACACCACCAGGAACAGCTGCGGAATCGACAGCTTGGCCACGCTCAGGAACAGAATCGAGGCAATCGCCGAAACCACCATGAACAGCGCGTTGAGAATATTGTTCGCCGCGATCACCCGCGCCCGCTCGTTCTCGGCCGTGCGTGACTGAATCAAGGCATACAGCGGCACGATGTAGAAACCACCGAACACGCCAATCCCCAGAATATCCGCCA
Organism: Pseudomonas sp. KH_027; assembly: GCF_057838565.1. Lineage (NCBI taxonomy): Bacteria > Pseudomonadati > Pseudomonadota > Gammaproteobacteria > Pseudomonadales > Pseudomonadaceae > Pseudomonas > Pseudomonas sp. KH_027. Next base: position 1,582,403 of record NZ_CM174470.1, on the reverse strand, counting down.
GCACCCACCACGCCTGGCCATAGCTCAATACTGCCAACCAGCTGTGGGCTTCGGCAGCCTGCGGGAAGTGGCCCGAATGCCACCACAGCAGGATGCCGAATACAGTCAGACCAATCGAGCCAAATGGCACCAGGCCGATCTCGACTTTACGCCCCGAGAGGCGCTCGCAGAGCATCGAACCCAAAGCGATACCGACTGAAAACACGGTGAGGATCAGAGTAACGACCGTCTCGTCGCCGTACAGCCACTCTTTGGCGTAGGCCGGAATCTGCGTCAGGTAGATCGCGCCGAGAAACCAGAACCAGGAGTTGCCGACAATCGAACGCGACACCGCCGGCCGCTGGCCCAAGCCCAGGCGCAGGATCGCCCAGGACTGGCGGAAGATGTTCCAGTCCACGACCAGTGTCGGCAAGGCCGCCGCTGCGCGGGGGATACCGCGGCTGGCCAGATAACCGCAGCACGCGATCAGCACGATCGCGGTGGCCACCAGCGGCGCATAGGCCTGCCCCGACATCATGATGCCGGCGCCGATGGTGCCGGCGAGAATCGCCAGGAAGGTGCCCATTTCCACCAGAGCGTTGCCGCCAATCAGCTCGTCCTCGCGCAACGCGGCCGGCAGGATCGAATATTTCACCGGCCCGAACAGCGCCGAATGAGTGCCCATGCCGAACAGCGCGACGAACATCAGCGTCAGGTCATTCAACATGAAGCCTGCGGCGCCTACCGCCATGATCACGATCTCGGCCAGCTTGATCGCCCGGATCAAGGCGTCCTTGGCGAACTTCTCGCCGAACTGCCCGCCGAGGGCAGAGAACAGGAAGAACGGCAGGATGAACAACAGGGCGCAGAGGTTGACCAATACCGCCCGGTCGCCCGACACACTGAGCTTGAAGAGGATGGCGAGGATCAGCGACTGCTTGAAGATGTTGTCGTTGAACGCACCGAGCAGTTGCGTGATGAAAAACGGTAGGAAACGCTTTTTACCAAGCAAAGCGAATTGCGAGTGTTGGGTCATCATCCATGTACCTGGCGTGAGGCCGCAAGCGGCTGGGGAAGCCTTGATGCGCGTTTTCGCACATCCCGTATTGGACGGCAAGTCGCCTGGCACAAGCCACAGACTTTGACTGATTTTGCGCGAAACCAGGCAAAAAAATGGGCGCCAAAGGGCGCCCACAGCCACGACCGACCCAGTGATTAGAAACTCACCCCCGCCTGCACAAATAACGTGCGGGGCTGGCCGAGGTACTTGCCGTAGTTGTTGTCGACCGAACGGGTGAAGTATTCCTGACCAAACAGGTTCTTCACCCCGACACCCAGCGTCAGATTCGACAGTTGCGGGCCGAACGCGTACTCGCCGCGGGCATTCCACAAACCGTAACCGGGAATATCGCCATAACGGCCATCGGCACTTTCCTCGGTGATGTACACCGGCCCGGCGCCCGGCGAGCGTTGCTGCGACTGGGCGTAGCCATCGAGGTTCCAGGTCCAGCGGTTGCGCTCGTAGCGCAGGCCGAGGGTGGCGGTCTGGCGCGAGTAAAAACTCAGATCCTTATCCGCGAACACACCCTTATCGGCGGTGGCTTTGGTGTAGGCAAAGCTGGCGTAGGCCGATAGCCCGTCCAGAGCGTTGTCCAGGCTGCCCAGGTCATAGCTCAGCGCGGTCTCGACACCATTGTGGGTAGTCGCGCCCAACTGGGTCCAGCCATCCTGCTTGACGTACTGCAACTGGCTGTCGAACGCGATGTGGAACAACGTGACCTCGCCGCTCCAGGCGCCGTTGGCGTAACGCGTCCCCACCTCATAGGTGTGCGCCTTTTCCGGCTCCAGGCCGGGGCCGACCTCGTTGCCGTAGGATGGCCGCGGGCTGCCCGGGTCCTGGCCCAACTGGAAGTACTGCAAGCTGCCGAACGAGGTGTTGTAGTTGGCGTAAAGCTTCCAGGCATCGGACAGGTGATACATGACATTCAGCGACGGCAGCGGCTCGAGGTAGTTCACCTCGCGCTGATAACCCTTCAGGCGGTTATGCCAGGTGGTGCGCACCCGCTCGTAACGCAGGCCCGGCGTCACCGTCCAGTTGCCGACATTGATGCGGTCGTCGATATACACCGAGTGCGCCTCGGTACCGCCGGTGTTGTCTGCGGTCATTGTGGTCGGCGTGGCGTAAGGCGTGCCGCTGGCGCGCAGATAGTTCCCACTGCTGTTGGTGGTTTCGTGCATGCCTTCATCGACATAGCGGTAGCCGACCCCCACTTCATGGGACGTGTCGCCGGCAAAGAACAGCTGCGAATAGCGCGGCTCGATGCCGAATACATGGTATTCGCGTGGATAGGAGAACAACTTGTCCTGGGTTGCATTCTGCTCGGTGACGATGCTGCTGCCGCGATAGCTCTCGTAGTAGTAGGAAGCCAGCTCGAAGGTGCGCAGCTCATCCGGGGTGCGGGTGTACTTGACCGAGAATTCCTTACGTTCCCCCTCGAAACTGTCGTACGGGCGCACGGACTGATAGGGGTCATCCTCGAACTGTGCCGCCGTCAGGCCGCCAGGCATATCCGCGTCAGCCCGGTAGTAGTGCAGGCTGGTGGCCAACTCATCGATCTCACTCAGGGCGAAGCTGTTCTTCAGCATGAAGTCATCGATCAAGGTGCCATCGTTCTCATCGCGATAGCCCGCGCCGCGCACGCCGGAATACAGCAGCGCAGCCCCCATGCCGTTGTCGGCCGTGCCGCCGAGAAAGGCATTGGTCTGGGTCTTGAAGCCACCGTGCCCGGCCACCTCGGAGGTGATACTGGCGTTGCCGGCAGCTTCGGCGGGAATTTCCCGGGTGATGAAATTGATGATCCCGCCGACGTTTTGCGGGCCATAGCGCACGGCACCGCCGCCGCGCACCACGTCAATCGACTGCAGGTTGCCGACCGCCACCGGCGCCAACGACAACTGCGGCTGGCCGTAGGGGGCGAACGCCATCGGCACGCCGTCGATAAGGATGGTCGAACGTGGCGACAGCCGTGAAGTCAGGCCACGCGCACCGACGTTCAAGGCCAGATCGCTGCCACCGGTGCCATTGCTTTCTTGCACCTGCAGCCCCGGTACGCGGCGCAACAACTCACGCACATGCTTGGCGCCGCTCTCGCGGATAACCTCTTCACGAATCACCGTACGGGCGCCGGGGTGGTTCTTCACATCCTCGTCGGTCGCCTCGCCCAGCCAGTCCCCCACCACTTCGACAGTGTCCAGTTCCAGCGTTTCGGCCGCTGCCGACAAACTGGAAAAAGCCAGGGCAACACCCAGGGCCAAGTGACTACGCCGACTGACAAACACCATGATCGCTCCCACGATAAAGACCGAAGCCCAGAAAAGGGGAGCGAAAGTAGGCGAAAGGGAACCAGAAGTAAATAGCAATAAGTCTCAAGTGTACTTTAAATCTATTTTAGATAGGCAACTGTCCAAGCACCCAACGCAACAGAAAAAATAGCAACAGCCCGCCGGCAATGGTTGCCAGCAGATGGCGCGTAAGCGCTGCGATCAGGATCGCCCCGAGGCCCGCCAGCAGATAGGCGTTCTCCAGGTTGAGCGCAAAATGCTGGCCGTCCGGCAGCAACATGCCGGGCACGACGATGGCCGTCAGCACCGCTGTCGGCACATAATGCAAAGCCTGCAGCACCAACGGCGGAAAACGCAGCTCAGGCCAGGCGAACAGACTGTACCGAATGGCGAAGGTAATCACGGCCATTCCCAGGATAAGCAACCAAAGCTCCATTACACGCCCTCCCCAGCTGCATCCACAGCAACCCGCCGCTCCAGCCAGACACCGGCAGCGATCCCGGCCAGAGCCGCGGCCAGCAAACCGAGCTTGTACGGCCAGGCATGCGTCAGCACCGCGACGGCAGCCGCCACAAGGGCAGCCGCCACCTGCGGCCGGCTGCGCAACACCGGCACGACGATCCCGATAAAGGTCGCCAGCATGGCGAAGTCCAGCCCCCAGTCGGCCAAACTCGGCATGGCCTGACCGAACAGCACACCCAACAGCGAAGTGGATATCCAGCACAGGTACAGCGATATCGCCGCACCGGCGTGGTACCAGCGGCTCTGCCCCCCTATGCCATGAGCCAGGTAACGACGCTGCACGATCGCGAAGGTCTCATCGGTGAGGCCAAACGCCAGAGGCACACGCCAGCGCTGCGACAGATGAGCGACATAGGGCTGCAGAGAGGCGCTATAGAGGACATGGCGCAGATTGACGATCAGGGTGGTAAACAGAATCACCGCCCAGCCGGTTCCCGCACCCAGCAGGCTGATAGCGATAAATTGCGCCGAACCGGCATACACCAACAGCGACATACCCAACGCCTGCCATAGGCTCAAGCCGGCAACGCTGGCCAGGGTGCCGTAAATAATGCCGAAAGGCGCAACACCGACAATCATCGGGATACTGTCGCGGGCACCGTAGCTGAACATTTGCGAGCGGGTCATGGAAACGCCTCCTTCCCGCCAGCCTAAGCGTCCCGACTCAATCCGTCTTGAACGATCTTGCGCACGCCAAGCCGTATTCACCCGGGCCGACACCATAGGCCTGCTTGAACTGACGGGTCAGGTGGCTTTGATCGGCAAAGCCCAGCTGCATCGCGACGTTGATCGGCGCGCAGCCGGTTTTCAACAATGTCCGAGCCTGCTCCAGCCGCCGCTGCTTGAGCCAGGCATGCGGCGGCAGGCCGGTGGCCCGGCGGAACACCCGAGCGAAGTGAAACGGTGAAAGATTGACCGCCGCGGCCAGTTGCTCCAGCGATGGTGGATCGAGCAACTGGGCGGCCAGCAACTCCTTCGCCCGCGTCACCGCCTGTGGCTCGCTGCCCGGCGGCGCCACGGCGGGCACCCGCGCATGTCGCTGCAGCAGCACCAGCAACGCTTCGCGCCAGGCATGTTGTTTCTGCAAGGCCGTTGCCGAGCCTTCGAACAACCGGTGCATCGCGCCGAACGCCTGCGCCAACTCCAGATCATGCAGCACGCTGGCCGGGAAAGACAGCATGCCTGGCGGGGCCAGTTCCAGTTCGCTCAAGACGCTCTCGAACTGCTGCGGCTCAGGGTAGAAACCGCGATAACGCCAGCCATCTTCATGGGCCTTGGAACCGGTGTGCACCTCATCGGGGTTGATCAATACCATGCTGCCGACCGGTGCCAGATGCTGGCTACCGCGGTGCTGGAAGTACTGCCCACCGCGCTCGATCACGGTGATCACATAGCCTTCATGCACATGCGGGGCGAAACGCTGCTCGACGTAGTCAGCCGCCAGCAACTCCAGGCCGCCCAACTCCGCTGCCTGCCAAAAACGCGTGCGCTCACCTGCCACCATGAAGGGTTCCCGAGAAATATCTGCGGTGATCATGATGCGGCGTAACCGCGAAACGCGACAGGGATATTGCTTCAGACTGAGCGCCAGCCTAGAGGCTGAATGAAGCCTCCAACCTGGCCTTCACCTGCGGCCATTGCTGATCGGTGATGCTGTACAGCACGCTGCCATCCAGCCGCCCATCGGCCAGGCGACGGTGATTGCGCAATTCGCCTTCGCGCAGCGCGCCGAGCTTCTCGATGGCCCGTTGCGAGCGCAAGTTGCTCGCCGCGGTCTGCAACTGCACCCGCACCATGCGCCAGCTATCGAAAGCATGCCGCAGCATCAGGTATTTGATCGTGCTGTTCAGCCCGGTGCCATGCTGACTGCGATCCAGCCAGGTCCAGCCGATTTCGGTGGCCGGCAGGGTTGGCAGGAAGGCGGCGAAGCGCGTGGTGCCAACCAGGCGATCGCCCAGCCGGATCACAAACGGCAATGCCTGGCCGTTGCGTTGTTCGATCAAGCCGTTGCGGTACCAATCCAGGCGCAGCGGCCCACTCATATACTGCAACTCATCGCGGTTGGTTTCAGCCAACGCCACCAGCGCCGGGATATCGCCATCGACCATGGGTTCCAGGCGCAGCGCACCGCGCTGCAGAGTGATCAATTGCGGCTTGAACATGAATCCCATCCTTAATCGACGCTTGCACGCCACGTTAACAGGGTAGCAGTAGCGCCGACGGCACCTGCGACCTAAGTCGCGCCTGACTGAACACTACTTTGATGCGACACTGAGCGGGCCCTGAGCGTTCCCTTCGGCAGCATCTGAAAAGGCTCCGGTCTCAGCGCCTGCCACCGGTTTTTGTTTGGAGTTCGCATGTCGTTGTCCAGTGGGCTGATCGCTGCGGTCGCCCTGAGCTATATGGCCATTCTGTTCGCCATTGCCTTTTATGGCGATCGCCGCCGCACGCCCATGCCGCCGCGCGTGCGGGCCTGGGTCTATAGTTTGTCGCTGGCGGTGTACTGCACCAGTTGGACCTTCTTCGGCGCGGTCGGACAGGCAGCCGGGCAACTCTGGGCGTTCCTGCCCATCTACCTGGGCCCGATTCTGCTGATGCTGCTCGCCCCCTGGGTGTTGCAGAAGATGGTGATGATCAGCAAGCAGGAGAACATCACCTCGATTGCCGACTTCATTGCCGCGCGCTATGGCAAGTCGCAGCTGTTGGCGGTGGTGGTGGCGCTGATCTGCCTGGTTGGCGTGCTGCCCTATATCGCCCTGCAACTCAAAGGCATCGTCCTCGGGGTCAACCTGCTGATCGGCGCCGACAGCGGCCGCGATGCGACCGGCGTGCTGGCCCAGGACACCGCCCTGGTGGTGTCGCTGGTGCTGGCGCTGTTCACCATCCTCTTCGGTACGCGCAACCTCGATGTCACCGAACACCACCGCGGCATGGTCCTGGCGATCGCCTTCGAATCGCTGGTCAAGCTGCTGGCCTTCATGGCCGTCGGCGCCTATGTCACCTACGGTTTGTTCAACGGTTTCGGCGACCTGCTCAGCCAGGCCAAGGCCACCCCGGAACTGGATTCGTTCTGGGCGGAAACGGTGAACTGGCCGTCCATGCTGGTGCAGATCGGGGTGGCAATGATGGCCATCGTCTGTCTGCCACGGCAATTCCACGTCACCGTGGTGGAGAACATCGAACCGCAGGACCTGCGCCTGGCGCGCTGGGTGTTCCCGGCCTACCTGGCGCTGGCTGCGCTGTTCGTCATCCCGATTGCGCTGGCCGGTAAGATGCTGCTGCCGGCCGGGGTCATACCGGACTCCTTCGTCATCAGCCTGCCGCTGGCGCAAGCGCACCCGGCGCTGGCCATGCTGGCCTTCATCGGCGGCGCGTCGGCGGCCACCGGCATGGTCATTGTCGCCAGCGTGGCGCTCTCGACCATGGTCTCCAACGATATGCTGCTGCCCTGGCTGCTGCGCCGGCAAAGTGCCGAGCGGCCGTTCGAGGTGTTCCGCCACTGGATGCTGTCGGTGCGCCGGGTCAGCATCGTGGTCATCCTGCTGCTGGCCTATGTCTGCTATCGCCTGCTCGGCTCCAACGCCAGCCTGGCCACCATCGGGCAGATTTCCTTTGCCGCCGTCACCCAGCTGGCGCCGGCGATGTTCGGGGCCCTGCTGTGGAAGCAGGCCAACCGCCGCGGCGTGTTCGCCGGCCTGGCGGCGGGCGCGCTGATGTGGTTCTACACCCTGGTACTGCCGGTGGTGGCGCGCAGCCTGGGCTGGTCGCTGGAAGGCTTCCCCGGTCTGAATTTCCTGCTGTACCAGCCGATCGGCCTGCAGGTCGACCCGCTGACCCGTGGCGTGGTGCTGTCGCTGGCCAGCAATTCGATGCTGTTTGTCTGGGTCTCGTACTTCTCGCGCACCCGGGTTTCCGAGCACTGGCAAGCCGGGCGCTTCATCGGTCAGGAGTTCGGCAGCAAACCGAGCACCCGCAGCCAACTCGCGGTGCAAGTGGACGACCTGTTGGCGCTGGCCAGTCGCTTTGTCGGCGAAGAGCGCGCGCAACAGAGCTTCAACCGCTTCGCCTCGCGCCAAGGCAAGGCCTTCAATCCCAGCCAGCAGGCCAATGGTGACTGGATCGCCCACACCGAGCGGCTGCTCGCCGGCGTACTCGGCGCCTCGTCCACCCGTGCGGTGGTGAAGGCGGCCATCGAAGGCCGCGAGATGCAGGTCGAGGATGTCGTGCGCATCGTCGATGAAGCCTCGGAGGTGTTGCAGTTCAACCGCACCCTGCTGCAAGGCGCGATCGAGAACATCACCCAGGGCATCAGCGTGGTCGACCAGTCGCTGCGCCTGGTGGCCTGGAACCACCGTTACCTGGAGCTCTTCGCCTACCCCGAGGGGTTGATCAGCGTCGGCCGGCCCATCGCCGATATCATCCGCTACAACGCCGAACGCGGCCTGTGCGGCCCCGGCGAGGCGGACTCGCATGTCGAGCGGCGCCTCTACTGGATGCGCCAGGGCCGCGCGCACACCTCCGAACGGCTGTTCCCCAATGGCCGGGTGATCGAACTGATCGGCAACCCGATGCCCGGCGGCGGCTTCGTCATGAGCTTCACCGATATCACCGCGTTCCGCGAGGCCGAACAGGGCCTCAAGGAAGCCAACGAAGGCCTGGAACAGCGCGTCGTCGAGCGCACCCAAGAACTCTCGCAACTGAACCTGGCACTGAGCGAAGCCAAAGGCGTGGCGGAATCCGCCAACCAGTCCAAGACCCGCTTCCTCGCGGCGGTCAGCCATGACCTGATGCAGCCTTTGAATGCCGCACGACTGTTCTCCGCCGCCCTCGCCCATCAGCCGGAAACCTTGCCGAGCGAGGCCCAACAGCTGGTGCGGCACCTGGACAGCTCGCTGCGCTCGGCGGAAGACCTGATCAGCGACCTGCTGGATATTTCACGCCTGGAAAACGGCCGCATCACCCCGGACCGGCATGCCTTCGCCCTCAATGCGTTATTCGACACCCTCGGCGCCGAATTCAAGGTCCTCGCGCAAGAGCACGGCGTGGACTTCCACCTGCGCGGTAGCCAACTGCGGGTGGACAGCGATATCAAGCTGCTGCGGCGGGTGCTGCAGAATTTCCTGACCAATGCCTTCCGCTACGCCAAGGGCCATGTACTGCTCGGGGTGCGGCGCAGCGCGGGCGAGTTGCGGCTGGAAGTCTGGGACCGCGGCCCGGGCATCCCGGAAGACAAACGCAGCGTGATTTTCGAGGAGTTCAAACGCCTCGACAGCCACCAGACCCGCGCCGAAAAAGGCCTGGGCCTGGGCCTGGCGATTGCCGACGGCCTCTGCCGGGTGCTCGGGCACAAGCTCGAAGTCCGTTCCTGGCCCGGCAAGGGCAGCGTGTTCAGCGTCAGCGTAGCGCTGGCACGCGACCAAGCGCCGCTCGCGCTCAATGGCTTCGGCCCGGAGCTCAACGGCCAGGCCTTGAACGGCGCCCAGGTGCTTTGCATCGACAACGAAGACAGCATCCTGGTAGGCATGCACAGCCTGCTCTCACGCTGGGGCTGCCAGGTCTGGACGGCGCGCAATCGCCTGGAATGCGAGCATCTGCTGGATGAAGACGTGCGCCCGCAACTGGCGCTGGTGGACTACCACCTGGACGAAGGCGAAACCGGCACCGAGTTGATGGCCTGGCTGCGCAGCAAACTCGGCGAACCGGTGCCAGGCGTGGTGATCAGCGCCGATGGCCGCCCCGAGCTGATCGCCGAAGTCCACGCCGCCGGCCTCGACTACCTGGCCAAACCGGTGAAGCCGGCGGCACTGCGCGCCCTGCTGAGCCGGCACCTGAGTTTGCGCTGAAAGGTCCTCGGTTCGCCGCAACGCACTCGTAGGGTGGGCTAGACACCCATTCGCCGCTCGGATTGGCTGCACAATGCCACGAGGCGTCGTAACCCACCATTGGCGGCATGCGGCGGTGGGTTACGGCGCCCTTACGCTTCGCTTGTGTATCGGCATCCGTGTTCGGGAGCCTAACCCACCCTACGCCCTACCCAGCCTACGGCTTGAGAAAGCCTTGGAATAATTCGCCGACCCGCTCACCCAACTCGCGATTGGCCGACACCTGCAGGCCTCGCGCCAACTCGGTCTCCACCACCTGTTCGACCAGCGGCCGCAGCTGTAACAGCTGCGCGCTCAGACGCTCCAGCTCGTCGGCGCGTGGCAGGGAGTTGGCCAGCAACGGGTTGACCAGATGCTGGACGATCATCCGCACGATGCCGGCGGACACCTGCTCGACATTGGCGCGAATCGCGGCCAGCTCATCCAGTAGCACCGGCAGCGGAATGCCGGCCTGGAACAGCTGCACACCGGCAGCAAACAATCGCGGGCTGGGCACCCGCAAGTGGTCGCCGGCGAACTCCAGAAGCCCCAACGCCTGCGCCCGGTCGATCATGCCATCGTCCAGAGCCGCACCGAACACCCCTTGCAACTCGTCGAAGCCGAGCCTGCCGGGTTCCTCCTGGTTCCACGGACCGATGATCGCCTGATCCAGCCCCAGTACCTGTGCCAAGCCCTGACCTTGCTGCCAGGCGTCCAACAGCTCGCGGATGCTGGCGATGCTGTAACCACGCTCCAGCAACTCGCCGATCAGCTTGAGTCGGGCCAGGTGCTCGCCACTGTAGATACCCACCCGCCCGCGCCGCTGCGGCGGTGGCAACAAGCCGCGATCCTGATAGGCACGCAAGTTGCGCACCGTGGTGCCCGCCTCACGGGCCAGCTCATCGACCATGTACTCGGTCGTCGGCTCAGGCTCCACGCTCAGCGGAGCCGACGGCAAGAGACGCTGCAATCTTGCAGTACTTCTTGTGATCGCGGGGCAGATCAACGCGCGAAGGATTGGGGTAGCCGAGTGCGGCAAAGATGCGTTCGGCTTGTCGGGCGACGGGGCGCCATTGGAAGTAGAAGCGGATGGAGTAATAGCAAGCGATGACCAGTGCGTTTGCACCAACAAGAGCCATCCAAAACAGTGTGAAGCTTTTGTCCCATGTACCCTCACTGTGCCAATCTAAGATTCCAAAAAAACCTCCCACTACAACCAAGACCGCAGCCATCGCGCCAAAGAAGACTCGAAAGCAAAAGAGACGGTGTGCGTTAATACCACGCGAACAGTGCGGCACCATCCAAAGCGTCTGATCTCTCGGCCTCATAACTGCTGCAATCTGATCGGTACTGCGTTGTTGCTTCTCGATCACCGCGATAAGTTCATCCGCCGCTTTGAAGGATGCCTTCGAGAATCGCCCAGCAACGGGTTGATCGCCTACGTTGCATGAGAAGAACTGCACCGAGTCCCCACCAGAACTGGCCGCAATGGATGCGCCAACCGCTGCGCCCGCTACCCCCGCCGCAGCAAGACCAACCGCAGCGCCAGCCCCCGCTGCGCGTTGCCCCGCGCTACGGATGAATTCTTCTTCTCCATCGTAGAACTCAAGGTTGCTGACGATCCCCGAGATCAATGTCAAACCGTCGCTCATTCGGCCCCCGTCAGTGCAGCCTGGAACGCCTTCAACTGAGGCTCTGCCGCTTTGTAGGCATCCGGGAGCGTCTTGCGCTTCAATCCGAACGCGCAGCGGTCGCACCACTTCTGCAAGTCGTTGTCCGTGAAGTGAACGCGCCTTTCACTACAAATTCGATAGCGCACTGCGCCCGCTACACGGGCGCTGCGAGCCGGTTCGACTTTCAACTCTGGCAATCCCTCACGCATTCGACACATCACGCGGATCAGGGTAGTGATAAATCCACGATCCGTCCGTCAAGTACGGCCACTTGATTCCATGCGCCTTGCAGTAGTGCTTGTGGTCGCGAGGCAGGTCAACGCGCGGCGGGTCGGGGTATCCGAGTGCGGCAAAGATGCGTTCGGCTTGTTGGGCGAAGGGGCGCCACTGGAAGTAAAAGCGGATGGAGTAGTAGAACGCCGCTATAGCACCGAGCACCAAGCAAATTGCACCCATAAACTGAATCAAATCCATCTTCATGGGGTTGTGGTTGACCCATGTATTCAAACCTAAATATGAAAGCATGCCGAATGCAGGAAACCCAATAAACACCCACCAGAACAGCCGCATCGCAAACCGAAGATGGGCTCGCACTCCCCGCGAACAATGCAGCGCAATCCAAAGCATTTGATCGCTCGGCCTTTGCATCGCCAGGACTTGACCTCGGGTGTCAACCACGGCGATTAACTCGTCGCCTTCTTTGAAGGATGCCTTCGAGAACTGCCCCGCCACAGTTTGATCACCGACGTTGCATGAGAAGAACTGCACCGGATCGCCCGTCGAAGTTGCAGCCATCGACGCACCGACCGCCGCACCTGCCAGCCCTGCCGCCGCAAGACCGGCCGCAGCGCCAACACCAGCCGCTCGTTGCGCCGAACTATGGATGAACTCCTGCTCGCCGTCATAGATTGACAGGGTACTGACGGTGCCCGAGATCGTGGTCAAGCCTTCGCTCATTCGGCCCCCGTGAGTGCAGCCTGGAACGCTTTCAATTGGGGCTCCGCAGCCTTGTATGCATCCGGGAGCGTCTTGCGCTTCAACCCGAACGCGCAGCGGTCACACCACTTCTGCAAATCGTCGTCGGTGAGGTACCAGATGATCAACGTCAAAGCCAGCAAGAAGATCGACACTTCGAGGCTGGCAAAGACCAGCGCCGCACGCGCCAACAGCAGACGAGCGGCTACCTGAGTGATGAGCTTACCGATCATCCGCTCGCCGAATTTCTTACCGAAGGCTTCGATCAGTGGAGAGCAGTATGAAAGTGCAGTGAGCGATCCAAGCACCGCGCTCGTTACTTGAAACACGCCGCGTATCCCGAAGAGGATCGCCATCCGGTAATCACCGGCCTCTTTCTCTTTCCCGTACCCCTCAAAATCCAGCGCCGCCCCATACCCCGAAGCCACCGCACTCAGCGACCCGCCACCCAGCTTGAACGAAGGAATGTTTTTCATGGCGCCGATCATAGCTGCCCGCATCGGCCAGCAACAACCGCCGCACCCTGCCCAACCTTGGGTTGGACTTGCCGGCGACGCGCGCCGCAGCCACTCGCCGAAAAGTCATCCACCCCAGTCGCGGCGGGGCTCTCAAGGTGACGGTAACGCGGTAACAGGCTGTCGCGCAGGCCGGCCATGACACTGGTCAACGGCGCACCTTCTCACCAACACTCAATGTGACATTGAACGATGTAATAGTTTGCCGCCACCGGAGAACCTCCATGCCCGCCAGCGCATCCGCCCTGACCGTCCACGACCTGACGCAGTTTCGCGCCATTCAGCAACTCGCTTATCGCTGCGCGCAAACCATCGCCAAGGAACTCAAGCCCGGCATCAGCGAGAAGGAAACCGCGGCGCTGATGAAAACCTGGTTGCAGGATCACGGGGTGCAGGACTGGTTCCATCAGCCCTTTGCCTGGTTCGGCCGGCGTACCGCATTCGAGGGCTTCGACGGTCTGCGTCACCTGGGTGGCTTCAACCTGGCGTTCTATCCAGGCAAGCAACGCCTGGAAGAAGGCATGCCGTTCATCCTCGACTGCGCGCCAACCCTCGGTGCCTATACCGCCGATATCGGCTACAGCGGCGCGCTTGGCGAGAACCTGTTGATGGCGCAGCTGCAGGACGATCTGATGGCCCACCGCCAACTGATCGTTGAGCAAATCAAGCAACGCCTGCCCATGGCCCAGGTCAGCCAAGCGGTGGATCGCCTGTGCGCCACCCAAGGCACCTTGCCGCGGCACAAGGCCTACCCCTTCGAAGTGCTGGCCCATCGGGTCGAGAAGCTCGGCGCACGCAACAGTGGACCTTCGCTGGCACGCTTTGGCGTGCGCAATATCGCCACCCTGATGAAAAATGCGCTGCTCACCGGCCGCCGCGAGGGCTGGTCGCCGCTGTGGTCCAGCCATGCACGCTCGCAACACCCACCGACGCCAGGGCTCTGGGCGGTGGAGCCGCACCTGGGCTTTCGTGGGGTCGGGGCCAAGTTCGAGGAGTTGCTGGTAGTCACCGAGACCGATGCCTATTGGCTGGACGACGACCTGCCCCATGTACGCCGCTGGCAAGCCCGTGGCCTACTCGCAGCCCAAGCGGTGGCCGCATGAACGCGCCTCTGACGCTTCAATCGGAGCAGCTCGAACCAGGGCAGCTCGAAACACAGCACCTGCGGGTCACGGGGGATGGCCTCGAACTGGCGGCCTACCGCTGGGGCAACACCAGCGGCCCGACCCTGCTGCTGGTCCACGGCTACCCGGACAATCACGAAGTTTGGCTGCCACTGGTGCGCGAGCTGGCCAGCGACTACCAAATTATCGCCTATGACGTGCGCGGCTTCGGCGCCTCGGACAAACCGGGCAAACGCCTGGACTACCGGCTGGACAAGCTGGCCAATGACCTGGAAGCGGTGATCCATGCACTCAGCCCGAACCAGCCGGTGCATCTGGTGGCCCACGACTGGGGCTCGATCCAAAGCTGGGAGGCGGTAACCGAACCGCGCCTGGCACCACTGCTGGCCTCCTATACCAGCATCTCCGGGCCCTGCCTTGACCATATCGGCCACTGGATGCGCGACCGCCTGCGGCAGAAAAGCCCGCGCGCCTGGGCCCAGGTCGGCGGGCAACTGCTCAGTTCCTGGTATGTGGGGGTGTTTCATACGCCCTGGCTGCCGGAACTGGCCTGGCGCGCTGGCTTGGCCCGGCTCTGGCCGACCTATCTGCAGCGGGTCGAAGGCATACGGGGCGCCCGAGCCAGCGCCAGCCTCGCCGCCGATGGCCGGCATGGGGTCAAGCTGTATCGCGCCAACTTCATCCATAGCCTGCTCCAGCCGCGCCGGCGCCCTACCGAGGTGCCGGTGCAACTGATAGTGCCGACCCGCGACCGTTATGTGCGGCCGCAACTGTTCGAGCAACTGTCGCACTGGGCACCCAAGCTCTGGCGCCGCGAGATCCGCGCCAGGCACTGGCAACTGCTGGCCGAGCCCAGACAACTGGGCGGCTGGCTGCGCGAGTTCGTCGGCCACCTGGAGCAGGGTGAAAACAGCGCAGCCTTGCAACGGGCGCAGGTCAACCCGGGTGCCGGCCCTGATGCCGGCAAGCTGGTACTGGTCACCGGCGCCGGGGGTGGAATCGGCCGCGCCACACTGCTCAGCTTCGCCGAGCGCGGTGCCAGCGTGCTGGCCGCCGACATCGACCTGGCCGCTGCCGAACGCAGCGCCGAACTGGCCCGTGCCTTGGGTGCCGAGGCTTACGCCTACCAACTCGACGTCGGCGACAGCACGGCGATGGAAGCCTGCGCCGACTGGGTCAAGCAACGCTTCGGCAGCATCGACATCCTGGTCAACAACGCCGGCATCGGCATGGCTGGCGCCATGCTGGACACCAGCGCGGCGGACTGGGAACGCCTGCTGCGGGTCAACCTGTGGAGCGTGATCGACGGTTGTCGGCTGTTCGCCCGGCAGATGGTCGAAGCCGGCAAAACTGGGCACATCGTCAATATCGCCTCGGCCGCGGCCTTTGTGCCGTCGCGCAACTACCCGGCCTATGCCACCAGCAAAGCCGCGGTGCTGATGCTCAGCGAATGCCTGCGGGCCGAACTGGCCGGGCAAGGCATCGGCGTCACGGCCGTATGCCCCGGGCTGGTCAACACCGGCATCCTCCAGGCCACCCGCTTCAACGGCCTGAGTGCCGCCGCGCAGGCCAAACAAAAAGCCAAGGCCCAGCGCCTTTACCGCCGCCGCAACCTCAGCCCCGAGACAGTCGCAGAACAACTGGTGCGCGCCGTACAGCACAACAAAGCCGTGATCGCCGTCGGCGGCGAGGCGCACCTGAGCGTCGCGCAGTGGCGCTTTGCACCCTGGCTGTCGCGCTTGCTGGCGCGCCTGAATCTGGCCGCTTGATCGAGAAGGAAAACAACAATGAGCGCACAACCCCATCGCCTGGAGCAGCGCAAAGTGCGCTTCGATTTCGCCGACACCCCGCTGCATTGGGTACCCGGCGAGCCCGAGGCCTCGCACATCATGAATACCCTGCACATCCTGCTACCCGCCGGCGAGTTCTGGTTCTGCCGGGTGTACAACCGCGCCGTGCCGCTGGTGACCGACGCGCAACTGCGCGACGACGTGCGTGGCTTCATCAAACAGGAAGCGCAGCATGCCCGCGCCCACGACAGCGCGCTGGCGCCCTATCTGGTGCGTCACGGCATCGACCACACAGCATTCACCAAGCGCCTCGACTGGTTGTTCGAAAAAGCGTTGTGCGACTACCCGCTGGGGGAAAACCAGCTGAGCCGCCGGCTGCAAAATTGGTGGCTGCGCCAGCGGGTCGGAATCATCGCCGCTGTCGAGCATTTCACCTGTGTGCTCGGTGATTGGATCATCACCACCCGCAGCCTGGATGACGCCGACCCGGTGATGCTCGACCTGTTGCGCTGGCACGGCGCCGAAGAAGTCGAGCACCGCTGCGTCGCCCATGATCTGCATGTGCACCTGGGCGGCAGCATCCTGATGCGCTGGCTGTACATGCTGATCGCGGTACCGGCGCTGATCTTCCTGTTCAGCAGCGGCTCACGACTGATGATGCGCCAGGACCCGACGACCCGTTACCGCCCAGGCTTTCTCAAGCTCTGGTTCGAATTGGGTAAGCGCGATGTACTGCCGCCCATGGGTGGCATCGGCCGCTCGGTGCTGCGCTACTTCCTGCCCAGCTTTCATCCGCGCAACGAGGGGAGTATCGAGGTGGCGCTGGATTATCTGCAGCACTCGCCAGCGGCGCAGCGAGCGGCGGCCGAAGCGCTACGCGGTTGAACCGTGGTTGTAGGAGCGGATTTATCCGCGAAGCCGAGCCCGAGAACGACGCCTATCCAGCAGAAAGAACACCGAGTAGCTCTTGCGGGAGGGGCCATGGCCGCAACGGCTGAGTTGCTTGAAAGGCCCGATCGCGGATAAATCCGCTCCCGCCAGAGCCCCGCTGCAACAGCCTACTCCCCCGCCTCGTCCAACAAGGGCACGCCAGCCGCCCGCTCCAGCAACTCGGCGGGCAAGCTCTTGCTGGCGCGGGCGCCGAGCAGCTTGAGGTTTTCCACACGGCTGATGATATTGCCACGGCCTTCGGTGAGCTTGTTGCGCGCACCGGCATAGGCCTTGTCGAGCTGTTGCAGGCGAGTACCGACCTCGTCCAGATCGACAATAAAAGCCACGAACTTGTCGTACAGCGCGCCGGCCCGCTCGGCGATCTCGCGGGCGTTCTGGCTCTGCCGCTCCTGGCGCCAGAGGCTGTCGATCACACGCAGGGTGGCGAGCAAGGTGGTCGGGCTGACGATCACGATATTCTGCTCGAATGCCTCCTGGAACAGTCCGGAGTCGGCCTGCAAGGCGGCGGCGAAAGCCGCTTCGATCGGCACGAACAGCAACACGAAGTCCAGGCTGTGCAGCCCATCCAGGCGTTGGTAGTCCTTCACCGAGAGGCCTTTAAGGTGGTTGCGCAGCGACAGCACATGCTGCTTCAGCGCCTGCTGGCGCAGCGGTTCGTCGTCGGCGACCACGAACTGCTGATAGGCGGTCAGGCTGACCTTGGCATCCACCACCACCTGACGGTCACCGGGTAGCTGAATCAACACGTCCGGCTGAAAACGCTGACCTTCGGCGCCCTTGAGGCTGACCTGGGTCTGGTACTCACGGCCCTTCTCCAGACCGGCATGTTCCAGCACCCGTTCCAGTACCAGCTCGCCCCAGTTGCCCTGGGTCTTCTGGCCTTTCAGGGCGCGCGTCAGGTTGGTCGCCTCATCGCTCAGACGCTGGTTGAGCAGTTGCAAGCGCTCCAGTTCCTTGCTCAGCGAGAAGCGCTCGCGGGCCTCCTGCTGATAACTCTCCTCGACGCGTTTCTCGAAGGACTGGATGCGCTCCTTGAGGGGGTCGAGCAACTGCCCGAGGCGCTGCTGGCTGGTTTCGGCAAAGCGCTGCTCACGCTCATCGAAGATCTTTCCGGCCAGTTCGGCGAACTGCGCCCGCAGCTCATCGCGGGAACCTTGCAAGTCGTTCAGACGCTGCTGATGGCTGTCCTGCTGCTCACGCAGCTCCGCCGCCAGGCCGGCACGCTCGGCACTCAGCGAGCGCAGCTCGGCTTCTTTCTGTTCGCGCTCGGTGCGCCAGCCCTGGGCGGCCTCGCGCGCCGTGCCGCGCTCCAGCTGCAGCAATTCGGCTTCGCGGCGCAATGCGGCCAACTCGGCCTGCTGCTCGGCTTTGGTTTCGATCAGTTCAACGACTTCACTGCGATACGCATCGAGCTGCGCCGTCAGACCATCCTGGGCCAGCAACGCGGTACTCAAGCGCTCATCGAGCAATGCGCACTCTGCGTGCTTCAGCGCCAATCGCCGTTGCAGCTGCCAAGCCAACACCAGCAATGGTACAGCGGCGGCAAACAGACCCATCAGCAGGTTGGGCAAATCGATAGGCATAGAGGGCTCCGCGCAAGAATGCCGGGCAGTATACCCAGCCGCACACGGCACGCTTAAGTGCCTGCACACGATCCAGCGCGTTAGGCCTCAGTACCACGCCCTCGCATGCGGGTTGCTTGAGCAGACGCACGGCCAACCGCTTGACACTGACGGCAGCGTCCCAAGCGTGGGCTACCCAATAACCAGAGTGCTACTCGCAATGGCAGACGTAGGCGAGCGGGGGCTGAAACGGCAGGTAGAGTGACTGAGATGCCAGGCATAACTAACTGGGATGGCGGTAAAGGCGCGCCACTCTACCCTCTTTTTTCCGCCGCTAAAGGCTTGCAAAAAACGCCCGGCCGCGCTCTAGAGCAAGCGCTCGGGACAATCCACAGAAGCTGTGGATAACTCAGTGGACAACTTGGTAGCAAGGGTCGCCAAGCCCGATGGGATGGGCCTCAAAGTCAAATTGATGCTTTTTTCACCAGCTGAAAAAAACTATATTTTTCATTGACTTAAGAAATCGACAGAAAGAATCAAGGACTTACACGCGTTTATGGCAAGCGCTTGACAAGCCGCTTCGCAATTGTGCACAAGTTTTTGCGCTGGCACTCAAGCCGCCCCGTTTAAGGGCATCTGCCCGATGCTTTGCGGGTCAAATCCATATAAATGTACGAAGGCCGAAACGGGGCTGAATTCGCGACAGGCAACTGCGCTCGGTCATGCCCTGCCGGCAGGCGACAGGCAGCCAGAAACACTGGGGACATGCGCGCTGAAAGCCGGCCGTGGCCGGCGAATGTGGGCGAGCCACCCGCAATACACGCGGCTCCACCCTGGCCCCCACGGCGAGCCATTACCCGTATCCGCCAACTCGCCGCTCGTGCTGCGCCAAACCTGTGCATGACAGTGTCCGACACAAACTGACGAACGCCTCTCGGCAACCACGGTGCAGACTTCAGCACACCGCGTAAACGGTTGCCCATCGTCAGTCTCACGCCGGTTGCGGCAGCCGCCCCTCGACCAGAAAGTCGTCCCAACGGAACAAGCGCGGCGTATCGGGAGCCTGCGCATGCTTGAACGCCACATAGGCGGCAGTGGTTTCGCAGAGCCAGGGCGTGAGGTTGCGCGGGCGTTTTTCGGTAAAAGCCTGCGGGGTATAGAGCGCGACATTGCTGCCCCCCAACGGGCAGCGGGCGGACTGGTACTCGAACGCCTCTACGCCGGCGCCACGCATCGCTCCCCCCAAGGCCTGGGTTGCCCGGTAGTGCAGTGGGTCGGTCAATTCACGCCGATGTCCGCTGAATGGCGGGAGCTGCAACTGGATACCGCGCTCGACCTGATAACGCGCCGCGAAGGAAGAATGCTCGGACAGGACCCGTCCGCTGGGGGGCGGGCTGAACATGCCGTCCCACAGCACGAAACGGTAATACGCCGTCTCGGCCATGGCGGTTTCCAGGCGCGTGGCGGCGTAGAACAGGCTGGGTTCGTAGACGCTGCCAAAACGCGAGCCCCAGCGCAGTGGCGGATAGCGAAAGGGGGTTTTCAACAGGTAATGCAGCGTTTCTGCACTTTTCGGCAGCGGCGGCTTGCTGGTCTCGATCAACTCTTCCAGCAGCGCCTGCTCTGCCAGGTTGTCGACCAGTTGCAGCGTCGCTACCTGCTCCTGGCTTTCCACCATGCGCACCAGGCGCCCGCGCAGGGGCTTGATCTGTTCTGTACCGCGGCAGGCCTGCCAGATATCCATGGCCATTTTTCCTTGTATGACTCAGAACCTGCCGTGCGTGGTCAAACCGCGCGAAACAGCGCTCTCAGACCTTGCCGCGAATGGCATCCAGGTACTCGACCACCCGCACCAACCCTTGCACATTGCCCATCTGCTGCAACGGCACGCCCGCCAGATGGCGGTTTTCGGTACGCAAAAAGTGCCGCATGTCATCGAGATTGCCGCCGAACAAGGCGAACAAGGCGCGGTAGGCGCGAATCAGCAACAAGGCCAGCTCACCGGTCTTGCTCTGCGGGCGCAAGCCGCCGCTGTCCTGCCAGCGGGTGATGGCGGTGCGATGCACGCCCACGATCTCCGCCAGCTCCTGCTGCGTCAGCCCCAGTTGCTCGCGGGTATTGAGCAAGGCCTTGGCCAGCACCGCGTCGGCGTCAGGCAGGGCTTTGATGAGTGCACTCATGGCGATAACCTCTGTGCGTTTGCAACAATACTAATAGAAATTAGCCAAAACACACAAGCACTGACACTATTCGACAAGCACGCTTAGCCGACCAGCCAGAACCAGGCACAGGGCGCGCCGGATGAACGGGTTGCGCCGAGTATTGGCGCCTACCTATAGTCAATGGCATCGACCGGCGCCGACCCGGCAACGCCACCCTTCCGCGAACCTTCAGCCAGACGCCATGATCAGCAAAGAACTCAGCCGTTTTCCTCGCCTCGAACTGTTCAGCGCGCCAACACCGCTGGAAAAGCTGGCTCACCTGTCTGCCAAGCTGGGGCGGGATATTTACGTCAAACGCGATGACACCACACAGTTCGCCCTCGGCGGCAACAAGGTGCGCAAGCTGGAATACCTTGCCGCCGACGCCCTGCGCCTGGGTGCGGACACCTTGGTCACTGCGGGCGCCATTCAGTCCAACCATGTGCGACAGACCGCGGCAGTTGCCGCGCGCCTGGGCCTGGGTTGCGTGGCGCTGCTGGAGAATCCGATCGGCACCCGCGACAGCAATTACTTGAGCAACGGCAATCGACTGCTGCTGGATCTGTTCGATGCGCAGGTTGAACAAGTCGACAACCTCGACAACGCCGATGAGCAACTGCAAGCACTCGCCGAGCGTTTGCGCACGCAGGGCAAAACGCCCTACGTGGTGCCCATTGGCGGCTCCAACGCCCTGGGCGCTCTGGGCTATGTGCGGGCGGGGGTGGAGTTGGCCGAGCAAATAAAGCAGGCCGGCTTGGACTTCTCCGCGCTGCTGCTGGCTTCCGGCAGCGCCGGGACCCACAGCGGCCTAGCCCTGGCTCTGGCGCAACTGCTGCCGGATTTGCCGGTCATCGGGGTCACTGTCTCCCGTACCGTTGCCGCGCAACTGCCGAAGGTCCAGGGGCTGGCGGAGCGCACCGCCGAACTGCTCGGCATCCCCCTCCCCGGCCACTTCGCGGTCGAGCTATGGGACGAGTATTTCGGCCCCCGATATGGCGAGCCGAATGCCGCGACCCTGACTGCGATCAAGCTGGTCGCCAGCAGCGAAGGCCTGTTGCTCGACCCGGTATACACCGGCAAAGCCATGGCTGGCCTGCTCGATGGCATCGCTCGCCAGCGTTTCCCCGGTAGCGGCCCGCTGTTATTCCTGCATACCGGCGGCTCACCGGCGCTATTCGCCTATCATCCAGCAGCAGCCTTGAGCCGATAAACCGCATATTCCAAAAAAGCAGCACAACTAAATTTTTTATCACTTTATTACATATAAATTTTGACTCTATAGTTATCCCACCGCTTAACAACACAGGGACACGCTATGAACCTCTCCACCTTACGCCGCACCTTCTTGCTCGGCAGCCTGGGCCTGGTGCTCGGCGCCAATGTCATCGGCAACAGCGTCGCGGCTGAAGACCTGCTGCAACAGATCAAGCAACGCGGCTCCATCCAGATCGGCCTTGAGGGCACCTACCCGCCCTTCAACTATCAGGATGAGAACGGCCAGCTGACTGGCTTCGAAGTCGAGTTCGCCCAGGCGCTAGCCAAGGAGCTGGGGGTCAAGCCGGAATTCCAGCCGACCAAGTGGGACGGCATCCTCGCCGCGCTGGAATCCAAGCGCCTGGATGTGGTGATCAACCAGGTGACCATCTCCGAAGAACGCAAGAAGAAGTACGACTTCTCGGCACCTTACACCGTGTCCGGCATCCAGGTGCTGACGCGCAAAGGCCAGGAAGGCCAGTTCAGCAAGCCCACCGACCTGAACGGCAAGAAAGTTGGCGTGGTACTGGGCACCAACTATGAGCAATGGCTGAAGGACAATGTGCCGCAGGCCGACATCCGCACCTACGATGACGATGCGACCCGCAACCAGGACGTGCGTGTCGGCCGCCTCGATGCCATCCTCGGCGACCGCCTCGCCGCCTTCGAACTGATCAGCAAGACCGGCGACACGCTGGCCGTTGCCGGCAAACCTTTCGCCCCTCAGGAAGCCGGCATTGCCCTGCGCAAGGGCAACCCCGAACTGCTTGCCGCCATCGACAAGGCCATCGCCAAACTGCGGGCCGACGGCACTCTGGCGAAGATCTCCGAAAAGTGGTTCAAAGCTGACGTGACCCAATGATCGAAGCAAGCCTGCAGCTTGCGCTGGACTCCGCGCCCTTCCTGCTGAAGGGCGCGATCTATACGGTGGTTCTGAGCCTGGGCGGGATGTTCTTCGGGCTGCTGCTGGGCTTCCTGCTGGCCCTGATGCGCTTGTCGCGCTTTCGGCTATTGAGTTGGAGCTCGCGGATCTACGTTTCGTTCTTCCGCGGCACACCGTTGCTGGTGCAACTCTTCATGATCTATTACGGCCTGCCGCAACTGGGTATCCAACTGGACCCACTGCCCGCGGCGTTGATCGGTTTCTCGCTGAACATGGCCGCCTACACCTGCGAAATCCTCCGCGCAGCGATCGCCTCGATCGACCGGGGTCAATGGGAAGCCGCCGCCAGCATCGGCATGACCCACGCGCAAATCCTGCGCCGCGCCATTCTTCCGCAAGCCGCGCGTACCGCCCTGCCACCGCTGGGCAATAGCTTTATCTCGCTGGTCAAGGACACCGCACTGGCCGCCACCATCCAGGTGCCGGAGCTGTTCCGCCAGGCCCAACTGATCACGGCGCGAACCTTCGAGATCTTCACCATGTACCTGGCCGCCGCACTGATTTACTGGCTGCTCGCCAGCGCACTGGCAATCTTGCAGAACCACCTGGAAGCACGGGTGAACCGCCACAACCAAGAGTCATGAAACGCCCATGATCGAAGTTCGCAAGCTGAGCAAAGACTTCAAGGGCCAGACCGTACTCGACGGCATCGACCTCGACGTGGCGCCGGGTGAGGTGATCGCCATCATCGGCCCCAGCGGCTCGGGAAAAACCACCCTGCTGCGCTGCCTGAATCTGCTGGAAGAACCCAGCGGCGGCAGCATTCGCGTCGGCGACATCCTGATCGACGGCAGTCGCCCCCTGAACAAACAGAAGGAGCTGATCCGCACCCTGCGCCAACATGTGGGTTTCGTCTTCCAAAGCTTCAACCTCTTCCCCCATCGTACAGCGCTGGAGAACGTCATCGAAGGCCCCATGGTGGTCAAGAAGGAGTCACGCAGCGTTGCCGTGGCGCGCGCCCGCACGTTACTGGCCAAGGTCGGGCTGGCAGGCAAGGAGGATGCCTACCCCAGGCGACTGTCCGGCGGTCAGCAGCAACGTGTCGCCATCGCCCGCGCCCTAGCGATGGAGCCGGACGTCATCCTCTTCGACGAACCGACTTCAGCGCTCGACCCGGAGCTGGTTGGCGAGGTGCTGGCCACCATCCGCAGCCTGGCGGAAGAAAAACGCACCATGATCATCGTCACCCACGAAATGGGTTTCGCCCGTGATGTAGCCAACCGCGTGGTCTTTATCGACAAGGGCGTGATAGTCGAGCAAGGCGAAGCCAAGGCACTGTTCGCCCATCCGCGCGAAGAGCGCACCCGGCAATTCCTCAGCAAATTCCTCTCGCAGTCCGGGGTGGCGAGCAGCGCGCCGGCCGGGCCCTGAACGGCGCGCTCGGCATCGCCTCATGCGGCTATTCGCATGGCGCATGACGCTGTCGCCGGCGCAGGCAACGCATTGACGTCGCTCGTATTCGCAGGCTCAGACCGAGTGTCGCAACGAGAGAAAGCGACGGCACAAAGGCTCGCACTTCCCGAGCAAAACGCGTATGGTGTTGGGACTGTGCTGCTTGTGTCACCGCGAATCGCAATTGATGTTAGATCTCGATCCAACCATCTCCACGACTCCTTTTACTCTTTGCACTCAGTCTCGGCCTGGGCTCTTCCAGGACCGTAGTTAACTTTGTTCAAGGAGAAACACCATGTCCAATCGCCAAACTGGTACCGTCAAGTGGTTCAACGATGAAAAAGGCTTCGGCTTCATCACCCCACAATCTGGCGGCGACGACCTGTTCGTACACTTCAAAGCCATCCAGAGCGACGGCTTCAAGAGCCTGAAAGAAGGCCAGACTGTTTCCTTCGTGGCTGCCAAAGGCCAGAAAGGTATGCAAGCTGAAGAAGTTCAGGTGGTTTAATCCTCCTGTTCTGAGAAAAAGCCTCGCCCTCGGGTGGGGCTTTTTTCTGCCCGGAGTTTACCCGAGCCACGGCATCCAGACGGATGCATTGCGCCCTACCCCACGCCAGCGGTCCACTACGGCTATCCACAAGCCGGGAAATCGGTTATGGTGGCGGAGTTAGTACCAAGCTGAAAGTCAATTAGGCCAGTCCCTCCAGCAGATCCGCTCACCAAGAGCACCCTGCTGATGCCAAGCGCACCGGCCCCTCGATGGCTCCCAGGTAAAGACCTCTACCAGCCTCTTTCCACGCTGAAAGACTGCTGCAAGCTCATTTACTCTGCCCTAGCCAACCTGTCGATTGATCAGGATTGCCCGCGAATATTCAACCATCCCGGTCACACCTGCCCTCCTAAGTACCTACCTGCCAGCCTAAGCACCGCCACACCGCGGAACTTTATCTTGCGGCTCTGCTCCGATTAGATTCATTGCGTCTGATCATTTGCTCAGCGACACCGGAGCTTTAATTTTCGCGGCTAGATAGCCGCAATCTGTAGGAAACACCTAATAACTATGTCTACTCAACACCAAGTTCAGGATGCCATTCGCACCCTATCCACTGCATTCGCTCCGTTCGATTGCCAGATCCAAGCCGTTCGCAAGGGCTGCTTCAGCTTTACGCTCGTCAACGATCACGGCATTGCCCGTCATAGTGAACGCCTCTACCCGGAGCAGTACTCCTCGGGCTCGCTGCAACTGGTAATCGATAGAACGCGCCAGGTATTGGCCTCCAAGGGCTTTATTGCGTGAACCTAACGGCTCCATGACGGTCAAAACTGACCAGTCCCGCGATGGAGCGCCGTTATGCCACACATAAATCTCGGTTCACTCGAAAAAGCCTTTCACCCTCTACGCGTCTCACTCGGCAACCGCCGGCCTGATGGCGGCATAGTGCTCACCCTGGCTGATACGGATGATGCAATGGCTTACAGCCGCGTTATCAGCCCAGAAGAAGTGAGCAGCCCGGAAGTATATGGCCGCATGATAGAAGGCGTTCTGCGCGAGCTATCCGTCCGCTCCGGCTCTATCTCCAACGAGATAAGAAAACAGCTGGTGGAAAATGCAGGCGTGATGCCTTACATCCCGGCCTGATAGCGATCAGGCGCACGTCATCCCCCGGCGTCAGCGATCTTGCGCCTGATCCGCCTCCTGCTCAGCAGCCGGAAAAACCCTCGACACATGATTGTTGCGGCAACGCTCCGGCCAGCTCACGCGGCCGAGCGCCCACCGCGCCCTTGCAACCACCTTCACGCAGCCAAGGGCTTACTTGCAGATAACCACCAGGCTTCGGCTAGCGAACTCGCCAGGCTCGATACCGAGCACGCTGTTCGCCGGCTCGGCGTCCGGCTTGCCTTTCTTGCCGACGATCTCGTAACCGCTGCCAGCGCACGCCTGGGTGGCTTTTTCGTAGCAGTGCCCCCACTTCAAGGCCTGACCCGAACAATCAATGCCGAGGGCTTCACTGCCATCTTCCGTGGTGGTGCTGTTGACTGTCGCGCACCCGCCGATGATCAGCAGGGCGGCCAATGCGATAAACCGGGTCATGTCTTTACCTGAGCCAATGGGTTGCATCCTGCGGCGAAAACGGAGGTCATGGTTCAGCGGCAGATCACGATCATGTTGCGGCTGGAGAAACCGTCCGGATTCAAACCAAACGGATAGTTTTCGGCATAATCACCCTCACCGACCCCCGACTTCGCCATGACTTTGTAACCCGCCACCCCACACGCCACGGTAGCCTCCTCGTCGCATTTTTCCCACGAAGAAGACAGGCCGGAACAGTTGATATGCAGACCTTTTCGACCGTATTTCTTGTGTGTAGTGGAAGTCGCGGCACAGCCAGCAATGGCCAGAATGGTGAACAACACCAAGAGACGCTTCATGCAGTTTCCTTATGCGGCGCCTGTTTTTATGCGGCTAGTCGCAGATTGTAATAACCACTCGGTTCGAACGCGCGGCAGAGCAGCCTGGGACACCCCCGGCGAGTCACATGCTCGATCATAGCCACCTGAACAATCCCTTATTATTACCTGAAACCCATGCCAGCGAGCTAGCGCCATGCGCAAGATCAACCCTCGCGGCGCAGCCGCCTGGCTGAAGCACCTCGGCGCAGTGGATAGCCAACATCACTCATGCTCGCGCCTGACAAACCTAAACAGGAAATGTGGAAGGCCATCCAGCAGCCCAGCAACGGAAACAGTAGAATCGACCAGCCGCTGACAGCGGCATAACCGAGCAACGGAACACGACGACCTCATGAGAACACTGCTGCTATTGATCGGTGCGGCCGTTCTGGCTGCACTGGTAATTCGTGGCCTCTATGCCGCGCACAACGACGTGAAAAACAAAGAGAAGGATGACTCGAATGCTTAACCTCAAACTCATTGGCGGCAGCCTCGCCGCCCTGGTTCTTATTGGCGTGTTCTTTGGCGCCTGGTACACCGTGGATGAAACCGAGCGCGGGGTCCTGCTGCGCAACGGCGCACTGGTTGGCGTGGTCGAGCCTGGCCTGTCGTTCAAAACCCCATTCATTGAAACGGTGAAATTCATTTCCGTACAAAGCCAAGCAACCTCATACCAAGGGCTGCAGGCATACAGTAAGGATCAGCAGACCGCCACGCTGAACGTCTCGGTTTCCTGGCATGTGGTGCCTGGCGAAGTCGCCAAGGTATACACCCAGTATCAAGACCTCGACGGTCTCGTCTCCAGGCTGATCAGCCGGCAGGTTCCGACCCAGGTGGAAAATGTCTTCGGCCAATACAACGCAGTCACCGCCGTGCAGCAGCGCGGCAAATTCGTGACCGACGTCTCCAAGGCGATCAAGGACTCGATCACCGGCCCGGTCGTGATCGATGGCGTACAAGTTGAAAACATTGACTTCAGCGATGACTACGAACGCTCGATTGCCCTGCGCATGAAAGCCGAGGTCGAGGTGAAGACCCGCGAGCAGATGCTGGCGACCGAACAGGTCCAGGCGCAAATCCGCGTAACCCAGGCCCAGGCCGAGGCCGACTCGCAAGTAGCCCAGGCCAAGGCCAATGCCGAAGCCACCCGCCTGCGCGGCGAAGCCGAGGCTGGCGCGATCAAAGCAAAAGCCCAAGCACTGGCAAGCAACCAGAACCTCGTGGAACTGACCAAGGCCGAGCGTTGGAATGGCGTATTGCCGACGACCGTACTGCCGAACGGCACACTGCCTTTTATCGACGCCAGCAAAAAGCTCACCGACAGTAATTGATCGCAGCGCTGGCGCCTACCGGTGCCAGCAGCGCCTTGCTCGCGCATATCACTGCAGACCTGCCGCAGCACCAAACAGACACAACCCGCAGACACAAAAAAGCCCCGTCACTCATCAAGCGACGGGGCTTTTTTATTTGTATGGCGGGGAAATAGGGATTCGAACCCTAGGTGCTATCGCTAACACAACGGATTTCGAATCCGTCCCGTTCGGCCACTCCGGCATCTCCCCAGCGGCGCGCATCATAACAGTTCAAAAGCGCTTGGCGAAGCCCCAGCATAGAATTTTTCACATGCTATCAGGTGCTTGCGTCAGCCATCGGATAACTGAACGAAAAAGGGGAAGCCGAAGCCTCCCCTTTGTTTCCAGTCGTCTGCCTTCAAGCCATCAGTTTGGTCAGGGCTTCGCGATACTTGTCGGCGGTTTTCTGTGCGACATCGGCCGGCACAGCGGGCGCTGGCGGCTCTTTGTTCCAGCCGGTGGACTCCAGCCAATCGCGTACAAACTGCTTATCGAAGCTCGGCGGGTTCTGCCCTTCGACATAGCTCTCGACCGGCCAGAAACGGCTGGAGTCAGGCGTCAGCACTTCATCCATCAAGGTCAGCGTGCCGTCTTCGTCCAGGCCGAACTCGAACTTGGTGTCGGCGATGATGATCCCGCGGGTGGCGGCATACTCGACGGCCGCGCTGTACAAGGCGATGGCGGTGTCGCGCACCTTGGCTGCCAGTTCCTTGCCGATGATCGCCTCGCACTGCTCGAAGGCGATGTTCTCGTCGTGGTCGCCCACGGCGGCCTTGGTCGACGGCGTGAAGATCGGTTGCGGCAACTTGGACGCTTCCTTCAGCCCGGCCGGCAGTTGAATGCCACAGACCGTGCCGCTCTTCTGGTACTCCTTCCAACCCGAACCGGCGATGTAGCCACGCACGATGGCTTCCACCGCAATCGGCTGCAAACGCTTGGCTACCACGGCACGACCTTCGACCAAGGGCAATTCGGCGGCAGACACCACGTCTTCCACTTTGTCGCCGGTGAAGTGGTTCGGCACCACGTCCGCGAGCTTGTCGAACCAGAAGTTGGAGATGGCAGTGAGGATCTTGCCCTTGTCCGGAATGGGCTCGGCGAGGATCACGTCGAACGCCGAGAGGCGATCCGTGGCCACCATCAGCATGCGCTTGGCATCGATTTCGTACAGGTCGCGCACTTTGCCGGAGTAGATTTTCTTCAGGCTCAAGGTGGAGGGAGTAGTCATGTGAATTTCCGCCGTGATTAAACGAAACAGGCGAAACCAAATCGGTTTCGCCTATCAGCTTCTATATGCAACTGCGCCAAGGGCCTTGGTTCACTGCAGAGCAGCGCCCGCCCTGGCATGGGACAGGCAGCCTAGCCGAGGTGTTCCTGGATCAGGCTCAGCACACGACGGGCCACATCAGCCGGCGCGACGGTATTGAGGTCTTTTTCCACGGTTACCTGCACACCGTCGCCAACCCTGGTCAGGCGCACCTGATAGCGCTCGGCACGGGCGTCGATTTCTTCTTTGCTCGGCGCGCTGCCCCACAGCGAACTCCAGAAACCAGTCTCTTTTTCCTTGGTTTCAGCGCCTTCGGCGAGGTTGATGTAGTACACGCCCAGGGTCCGATTGAGGTCGTCGACGCGTACGTCGGCGGTCTCCAGGGAGCGCCCGACGCTGGACCAGGCGCGATCGAAGTCGGCTCCCAGGTTCAGAATCGGGTTGCTGTTGCCATCCTCGGTCAGGCTGACCCGGCTCGGTGCATCGAAGTCACGCGCGGCCAGCAGCGACACGGAGCCGCCCTGCTCGGCGCTGCGTGCCAGGTTGGCGAGCATCTCGTCGAGCAATGCGGCTTCGAGGCTGGCGTTCGCGGACTTGCTGGGAAAATCGACAGCTTCGGTGCTGCCAGCCGGCCTTTCTGCGCTGACCACGAAGATCTCGCTGGTGTTGCGCTGCACGCCTGGCTCGATGCGCACCCGTACACGGGCCTGACTTTCCGGATCGACACCGGCGACACGGCTGCTCAGGCGCTTGGCCATGGACGCGGAGAGTTCGTCGAAACGCTGCCAGTCGGTGCTGAATTCACCCGTCTGCGGGCGCTCTTCGGCGATGCGGAAACCATTGTCTTCGAAGAACTGACGCGCCACCGGC
Source organism: Pseudomonas sp. KH_027 (assembly GCF_057838565.1). NCBI lineage: Bacteria > Pseudomonadati > Pseudomonadota > Gammaproteobacteria > Pseudomonadales > Pseudomonadaceae > Pseudomonas > Pseudomonas sp. KH_027. Next base: position 1,552,379 of record NZ_CM174470.1, on the reverse strand, counting down.
CACACTTCAGCCGGCGCACGGCGAGCCAGGACCCAACGCGCCTCGCCGCTTTTCTGCAGGCTGAACTCACTGGAATCGGCCTGTACCGGCAAAGCTTGCGGGCGCGGCACGTCGAACTCACCGGCGGCGGTCGAATCGGCCACATTGCGCGGTACCGGCAACAGCGGATCGAGGCGCTTGGTGTCGGTGATATCCGTTGGGATCTGCATCGGGGCAGTCTGACGTTCGATCAGATAATCACTGCCACGATCGCGGAAATAGCCGTCCTCACCCCAGATCCAGCCGCAACCGCTGGTACTGGAGATGATCACGGCAAGTGCGGAGAGTCCGGCCAGTCGCTTCATGCGTAGTATTTCCTCAATTAAACCAATACGCCGGTCTGGCGCAGGGCCTGACGCAGCGGTTCATGACAACGCGGACTGAGCCAGGTCAGAGGCAGGCGGATACCCTCCTGCATCAAACCCATTTCGTGCAGAGCCCATTTCACCGGGATCGGGTTGGACTCGATGAACAGCGACTTGTGCAGCGGCATCAACCGATCGTTGATCGCCCGAGCGGTGGCGGCATCGCCAGCCATGGCGGCGGCGCACAGTTCGCTCATGGCGCGCGGGGCGACGTTGGCGGTAACCGAAATATTGCCTTTGCCGCCCATCAGCATCAGCTCCACGGCCGTCGCGTCGTCGCCGGAATACACCAGGAAGTCCTTGCTGACGCGATCCAGTACTTCCTGGCCGCGCTGCAGATCGCCCGTGGCTTCTTTGATGCCGATGATGTTCGAGACTTTCGACAAGCGCTCGACAGTCTCCGGCAACATGTCGCAGACCGTACGGCCCGGCACGTTATAGAGAATCTGCGGAATCGCCACCGCCTCGGCGATATGCCGGAAGTGCTGGTACAAACCTTCCTGGGTCGGTTTGTTGTAGTACGGCGTGACCAGCAGGCAAGCGTCGGCGCCTGCATTTTTGGCGTTGCTGGTCAGCTCCACCGCTTCGCGGGTGGAGTTGGCGCCCGTACCGGCGATGACCGGGATACGCCCGGCGACCTGGGCCACCACACGACGGATCACTTCGATATGTTCGTTGACGTCTAGCGTGGCCGATTCACCCGTGGTGCCGACCGCGACAATGGCGTTGGTGCCTTCTTGCAGGTGGAAATCCACCAGTTTGCTCAGGCTGTCCCAATCGAGACGACCCTGTGCATCCATGGGCGTGACCAGTGCCACCATACTGCCCGCAATCATGCAACCGCTCCTGCCGGAAAAAGAGAGCCGTAATGGTACTGGCGCCACCTGCCTTGCACAAGCGAAGTACCGCGCTATGAGCATTCCCCTCAGCGACAGATTTCGCTAACCTTCCGGCTTTGATCGACAGTTTGACTGCCGACCGCTCATCGCTTTAGGAATGCTGCATGTCCACCCCCATAGTCCGCGAACAATTCCTTGTTATCAGTGCCCTCGGCACCAACCCCATGGAGCTGACTAATGTGCTGTGCCGCGCCAGCCATGAGAATCGCTGCGCTGTGATCAGCACGCGCCTGAGTCGCCATGGCGAGTTCAGCGCGCTGGTCCTGCAGGTGTCGGGCAGCTGGGACGCGCTGGCACGCCTGGAAGCCAGCCTGCCGACCCTGAGCAAGAAGCACAGCTTCACGGTCAGCGTGGTGCGCAGCGCCGCGGCTGAAAATCGCCCACAAGCGTTGCCGTACGTCGCCTATGTGAGCTCGGTGTACCGCCCGGATATCCTCAACGAGCTGTGCCAGTTCTTCATCGATCACAACGTCGAACTGGAAAACCTCACCTGCGACACCTACCAGGCACCGCAAACCGGCGGCACCATGCTCAATGCCACGCTCACGGTAACCTTGCCGGGCGGCACGCAAATCAGCTGGCTGCGCGATCAGTTTCTCGATTTTGCCGACGCGCTGAACCTGGATGCCCTGATCGAGCCCTGGCGTCCGCAGACGCCAACTTAAGGAAACCCTTTATGGCCATTGCACTCGACCAGCCCGTCGCGAACTTCGAAGCCCCGGCTACCAGCGGCCAGCTGATCAATCTGGCCGACCTCAAGGGTCAGCAGGTGGTGATTTACTTCTATCCGAAGGACAGCACCCCGGGCTGCACCACTGAAGGCCAAGGCTTTCGCGACCAGTACAGCGCCTTCCAGGCCGCCAATACCCTGGTGCTCGGGGTTTCCCGGGATAGCCTGAAGTCCCACGAGAACTTCAAGTGCAAGCAGGAGTTTCCCTTCGAACTGATCTCCGACAAAGACGAAGCGCTCTGTCAACTGTTCGATGTGATCAAGCTGAAAAAACTCTATGGCAAGGAATACCTGGGCATCGACCGCAGCACCTTTCTGCTCGACGCTGCCGGCGTACTGCGCCAGGAATGGCGCAGCGTAAAGGTGCCCGGCCATGTCGATGCGGTCCTGGCCGCAGCGCAAGCCCTGAACAAGGGATGAGCACACGTCGATAAAAAAAGGCCGCGCAATGCGGCCTTTTTCATTGAACCTGGGTGACTACATCAACGGCGCCACCACCGGCCCTTGCCGCGGCCAGGCGTCCAGCACCGCCTTGAACAGGGTCGCCAGCGGAATCGCAAAGAAGATCCCCCAGAACCCCCAGAGCCCGCCAAACAACAGCACTGCGCAGATGATCGCCACCGGATGCAGGTTCACCGCCTCGGCGAACAACAACGGCACCAGAACGTTGCCATCCAGCGCCTGGATCACCCCGTACACCACCATCAGGTAGATGAATTGGTCGCCCCAGCCCCACTGGAACAAAGCGATCAGCGCCACCGGCACCGTCACCACCACGGTCCCGACATAGGGCACCACCACCGACAGGCCGACCAACAGGGCGAGCAACGCCGCATAGTTCAGACCGAGCGCGATAAAGGCCACATAGGTCACGCCACCGCAGATGATGATCTCGATCGCCTTGCCACGGATGTAATTGGCGATCTGTTGATTCATTTCCCGAGCCACCCGGGTGATCAGCGTGCGCTCACGGGGCAGATAGCCACGAAACCAGCGACTGATCAATTGGCGATCCTTGAGAAAGAAGAACACCAGGATCGGCACCAGCACCAGGTAGATCATGATATTCATCAGCAGCGGCAAACTGGATAACGAAAAGGTCAGCGCCAACTGGCCAAACTTGCCGATTTCGCTGCGCACCACCTCAATGGTTTGCAGCACTTGCTCATCCGACACCAGGTGCGGGTAACGCTCCGGCAACACGAGGAGCAAGGACTGCCACTTGCCGAGCATGCCCGGCACCTCGTTGAACAGCGCGATCAACTGCTGCCACAGCAACGGCACCAGAACCAGCATCAGCATGCCCAGCAGCCCGATGAACAAAGCGAACACCAGCCACACCGCCCCCACTCGCGGCAGCCGCAAGCGCACCAGAACGCGCACCAGCCCCTGCATCAGGAACGCCAGCACCAGCCCCGCCAGTACCGGCGCGAGCATGCCACCCAGCGTCAGCACTGCGGTGAAACCCAGAACCAACAACACCGCCAGGACCACCGCTTCCTCATCGGAGAAATAGCGCTGAACCCAATCGCGTAGCACCTTAAACATCAGAATTCCTTCGATACGCCCAAGCACCGCGTCGGGCAGAAGCGCGCGTCACGCCTTGCGCAGCCAATAGCGATACACACCGCCCGCGCATTCCTCATGCAGCAGCACATGCCCGGCCAAGCGCGCGAAGGCGCGAAAGTCACGCTGCGAACCGGCATCGGTAGCCGTCACCTTGAGCACCGCACCACTGGGCAGGCGATTGAGTTCGAGTTTGGCCTTCAGTAACGGCAGCGGACAATTCAGGCCGCTGGCGTCCAGCTCAGCATCGCAGGCGCTAACCCACTGTTCAGCGTCGATCATTAATCAGTCTCCTGGCAGGCACTTAGGATACCGAGGCGGCACAACCCTGGCCAGCCGACCGCCAGGGCGGCTACAGTAGCCACTTTGCCGCCAAGAGCTTCGTGCATGAATCTTCTGCGCCCTACTCTGTTGACGCTTGCCTGTCTGCTCGCCTCTCCCGCCATCGCCGACGACCTGCCATCACTGGGCGACTCCAGCTCATCGATCGTTTCACCGGAGCAGGAATACCAGCTCGGCCGCGCCTGGCTGAGCATGCTGCGCGGGCAGGTCAGCCAGCTGAACGATCCGCAGCTCAAAGACTTCGTCGAAAGCAGCGTCTACAGCCTGTCGGAAACCAGCGAGCTGCATGACCATCGGCTGGTGTTCGTCCTGATCAAGGACCCGCAGATCAACGCCTTCGCCGCTCCCGGCGGGGTTATTGGCGTCAATGGCGGCCTGTTCCTCTACGCGCAGACCGAAGCCGAATATGCCGCGGTACTCGCCCACGAACTCGGCCACTTGAGCCAGCGCCACTTCGCCCGCGGCATCGAGGCCCAGCAGAAAATGCAGGTGCCGATGATGGCCGCCATGCTCGCCGGGATCATCGCCGCCGCAGCCGGTGCTGGCGACGCCGGCATGGCCACGATCATGGGCACCCAGGCCGCCGCCATCCAGAGCCAGCTGCGTTTCTCGCGGCAGAACGAGCAGGAAGCCGACCGCGTCGGCGTGGTCAATCTGGAACGGGCCGGTTACGACCCGCGCGCCATGCCGAACATGTTTGAGCGCATGGCGCGGCAATATCGCTACGACAAACGCCCGCCCGAATTCCTGCTGACGCACCCGGTCACCGAGTCGCGCATCGCCGATACCCGCAACCGCGCCGAACAATTCACCCAGGGCGGGCGCGAAGACACCCTGCGCTATCAACTGATGCGCGCACGCGTGCAACTGACCTTCGAAGAGACTCCCGGAATCGCCGGCAAGCGCTTTCGCGCCATGCTCGAGGACGACCCCACGCTCGACGCCGCTCGTTATGGCCTGGCACTGGCACAGATCAAGAACGGCCAACTCAACGAAGCCCGCAGCGGCCTGCAGACGCTGCTGGCGAAAGCGCCCAACGACGTGACCTACAACCTCGCACAGATCGACCTGGACATCACCTCCAATCGCCTGCCAGATGCGCAACAGCGCGCCCAGCGGCTACTGAAGCTGTACCCGGACAACTACCCGCTGAAACAGGCCAACATCGACCTGCTGCTCAAGCAGAACCAGGCCGGCAATGCACAAAAGGCGCTCGAAGACCTGCTGAAAAGCCGCACCAACGACCCTGACGTCTGGTACCAGGTGGCCGAAACCCGCGGCCTGTCCGGCGACATCATCGGCCTGCACCAGGCGCGCGCCGAGTACTTTGCCCTGGTCGCCGATTACGACCAGGCGATCGAACAGCTCGACTTCGCCAAACGCCGCGCCATCAACAATTTCCCCTTGGCCTCGCGCATCGACGCCCGACAGAAAGAGATGCTCGAACAACAACGCCTGCTCAAACAGCTGATGCGCTGAAAATCCAGACGAAAAAAAGCCCGGTCGTTACCGGGCTTTTTTTCGTCTGTCAGGCTCAGGCGTTGCCGGCCAGCTTCAGGCGCGCAGCCTGGGTAAAGTCGAGCATGCGCTTGAGCGGCTGCAGCGCCCGCGGGATCAGCGCCGGGTCGACGAAGATCTCGTTGCTGCCCTCACGCAGGCACTGCAACGTGCGCTCCAGGGTGTTCATCGCCATCCACGGGCAATGCGCGCAACTGCGGCAGGCCGCGCCATTGCCGGCGGTTGGGGCCTCGATGAAGACCTTGTCCGGGCACAGCTGCTGCATCTTGTAGAAGATGCCGCGATCGGTGGCGACGATAAAGGTTTTGTTCGGCAGCGTCTGCGCCGCCTTGATCAACTGGCTGGTGGAACCGACCGCATCGGCCAGGTCGATCACCGACTCAGGCGACTCGGGATGCACCAGAATCGCCGCATCCGGGTACAACGCCTTCATGTCTTCCAGCTGCTTGGACTTGAACTCTTCATGGACGATGCAGGCACCATCCCAGAGCAGCATGTCGGCCCCGGTTTCACGCTGAATGTAGCGGCCCAGGTGCTTGTCCGGCGCCCAGATGATCTTCTCGCCGTTATCCATCAGGCTTTCGACGATCTCCAGCGCACAACTGGATGTCACCACCCAATCGGCCCGCGCCTTCACCGCTGCCGAGGTGTTGGCATACACCACCACGGTACGCTCGGGGTGCTGATCGCAAAAAGCCGAGAATTCTTCGACCGGGCAACCCAGATCGAGCGAACAGGTCGCTTCCAGCGTCGGCATCAGCACGCGCTTTTCCGGGTTGAGGATTTTGGCCGTCTCGCCCATGAAACGCACGCCCGCCACCAGCACGGTTTGCGCCGGGTGCTGATTGCCGAAACGGGCCATTTCCAGGGAATCGGAAACGCAGCCGCCGGTTTCTTCGGCCAAGGCCTGGATCACCGGATCGCAATAGTAATGCGCGACCAGCACTGCATCCCGAGCCTTGAGCTCGGCGGCAATGGCGGTGCGATAGTGGGCTTCTTCGGCGGCGGTCAGCGCTTTGGGCTGTTTCGCGTCGAGATGGGCTTGAACAAGGAGACGTTCGGAAATCTGCGTCATGTTCGCGGACCTGTAAGCGCTGTGCGCGACAGTCGAGTATACCCTGCCGAACCTGCGAGACAAGATTCGGTGCGAAGGTACGGGAGAAGTGTTGCGAGGGAGAAAATGGTGGGTCGTGTGGGATTCGAACCTACGACCAATTGGTTAAAAGCCAACTGCTCTACCAACTGAGCTAACGACCCGACAGGTGTGCATAATACTGATTTAATTCACAAAATCAACACCATGCGATAAATAAATCAGCCATATCGAGTCGGGTCGGCTACTCCGGCATTGGCAAAACCGGCCGCCCGCAGACGGCAGCTGTCGCATTTGCCACACGCCCGACCTTCGTCGTCGGCCTGATAGCAGGACACGGTCAAGCCGTAGTCGACGCCATGCCGCAGGCCCGCCTGGACGATCTCGGCCTTGCTCATGTGCTGCAACGGCGCACAGATGCGAAAGCCCTGCCCTTCGACGCCCGCCTTGGTCGCCAGATTGGCCATGCGCTCGAAAGCCTCGATGAATTCGGGGCGGCAATCCGGATAGCCGGAGTAGTCCACCGCATTGACACCGATAAAGATATCGCGCGCGCCCAACACTTCAGCCCAGCCCAGCGCCAGCGACAGGAACACGGTATTGCGGGCCGGCACGTAGGTCACCGGAATACCTTCGGCCGAGCTTTCCGGCACGGCGATCGAGGCGTCGGTCAAAGCCGAGCCGCCAATCCCATTGAGGTTCAAACCAATGACTTTGTGCTCGATCACGCCCAGTTGTCGCGCCACGCGCTCGGCCGCCTGCAACTCGGAACGATGGCGCTGGCCATAGTCGAAGCTCATGCTGTAGCAGGCATAGCCCTCAGCCTTGGCCAACGCCACCACGGTGGCGGAGTCGAGGCCGCCGGAGAGCAGAATTACCGCTTTCTTGTCTGTCATGTCAGTGCCCCGGCGCATCGTTCCAAAGAATTTTATGCAACTGCATCTGCAGGCGCACCGGCAGATTGTCAGCAACTATCCAGTCAGCCAGCACACGCGCTTCCAACTGATGATGACTTGGCGAGAACAGCACCTCACCGGCGCGGTCCTGCAGGCGATACTGGATCAGCTTGGAGACCGCCCAGTCGTAGTCCTCACGCGAGCAGATGACGAATTTGACCTGATCATTGGCGGTCAGGAACTCGATGTTCTCGTAGCGATTGCGCGCAACTTCGGCAGAGCCCGGGGTCTTCAAATCGACCACCTTGCTCACCCGCGGGTCGACCGCCGAAACATCCAGCGCCCCACTGGTCTCCAGCGAAACCTCATAGCCGGCATCACACAGACGCTCGAGCAGTGGAATGCAGTTGGGCTGGGCCAGCGGCTCGCCACCGGTCACGCAGATATAGCGCGGCCGGAAACTGGCGATGCGCTCGAGAATAGCCTCGAGGCTCATCAGCTCGCCGCCATTGAAGGCATAAGCGGTGTCGCAGTACTGGCAGCGCAGAGGGCAACCAGTCAGGCGGACGAACACGGTCGGCAAGCCGGCGGTGCGTGTCTCGCCCTGCAACGAGTAGAAAATCTCGGTAATGCGCAGGTTTTTTTGCATATCAGCCACGGGCGTGACGGCGAAACAGGCCATCCGCCTCCGTTGCGGGAATTGGGGGCGCCGATTCTAACGAAAAAACCCGCGCCAGGCGCGGGTTTTCTTGAACCTCGAATCAGCTTTCAGAGCCGCTGCAGATCGCGCTGCGCCAACTGCGCCGCTGAAGTGCCGGGAAACTGGCTGACCACTTGCTGCAAAATACCCTTGGCTTTATCGGCATGCCCAAGGCGCTGCTCGACGTCGGCCAGCTTGTACAGCGAGTCAGGCACCTTGGGGTGGCTCGGATACAGCTGGCTTACCTTGGCAAACGCCTGACCGGCACCTTGCAGATCACCCTTGGTCAGGTTCACTTCGCCCAGCCAGTACTGCGCATTACCGGCGTACTGGCTGTTCGGGTACTTGCGCAGGAACGCGCCAAAAGCCTGGCTGGCCTTGTCGAAATCCTTGGCTTTGATCAGGTCGAAGGCAGCGTCGTAGTAGAGCTTTTCCTTCGCCGGATCGCCCGGCTCGTTGCTCGCCGCAGCGGGTGCCGCAGGCTGAGTCGGAGTGCCGCCGGCATCTACAGCACCGGTTGCAGCGGAATCTTGGGGGGCTGGAGCGCCAGTTGCGCCGCCGGCCAAACGTCGATCGAGGTCTTGATAACGCTCCAGGCCTTCTTGCTTCAGGCGCTGAATCTCGTTTTGCTGCTCCTCGACCATGCCGCGCAGTCGCGCGACCTCTTCTTGCATTTGTTGCAGCTGCATGAACAGCTCACCCTGTGCCGAAGTCGGGGCCGTAACCCCTCCCCCGGCATAGGCGCCGGACGTGCCATAACCAGCAGGCGGATAACTACTGCTGCCATAACCGGCATTGTCATCCACCACAGGAACCTCAGCCCAGGCCGCAAGCGGCAGGCTGAGAGCCAAAACGGTCAAAGCACGACGGCACGTACGCATGGCGAATTACTTACGCAGTTCGACGCGACGGTTTTGAGCCCAGGACTGCTCGTCGTTGCCAGTGGCAACCGGACGCTCTTCGCCGTAGGACACCAGCTCAGCTTGAGCCGGGGAAACGCCTTGCAGCACCAGGTAGCGCTGAACGGCTTTCGCACGACGCTCGCCCAGAGCCATGTTGTACTCGCGGGTGCCGCGTTCGTCGGTGTTGCCTTCCAGAACGACGCGAGCGCCATTGCCTTTCAGGTCTTTAGCGTGAACGTCCAGAGCGCGCATGGCTTCCGGCTTCAGGTCGGAGCTGTCGTACTCGAAGTAGAAAGTAGTGATAGCGCGCAGAGCAGCTTCTTCGCTCAGGCTGCCATCTACAGCACCGCTGTTGGCGCCGTAGCCAGCGTTCGGATCGACAGCGCCTTCGCCAGCGGTGTCGCCGCCTTTGGAGGAGCAACCAACAGCTACAGCCATGGCCAGAGCCAGCGCAGCGAACTTACCAAATTTCAACATTTCCATAATAAAACTCCTAATGACCCCAGTTGTGTTAAGTAAAAGGTTTTGCGCCGCGTCAGTTCAGGTAGGGCGACCAGGATGGCTCTCGGATTTCGCCTTGCGCGGTTGGAATCGGGAGTTTCACTCGTCCATTGATGGAAGCGAGTATCAAGACGCCACGGCCCTGCTGGCGGGTCGCGTAGATTACCATGGTGCCGTTGGGCGCGACAGTGGGCGACTCGTCAAGACTGGTGTCGGAGAGAATCCGCACATTGCCCCGCTGCAGATCCTGAGCCGCTACTTTGAAGTTGGTGAAACCGTCCTGGCGGTGAATCATCACCAGGGTCTTTTCGTCTGCCGAGAGCTTCGGGTTGGCGTTGTAGTTACCGACGAAGGTCACGCGCTGTGGTTCGCCACCACCGATACGGGTCTTGTAGACCTGCGGTTTACCGGCACGATCCGAGGTGAAATAGATTGTCTGGCCATCCGCGCCCCAGAACGGTTCTGTATCGATGGCGAAATGATTGGTCACGCGGGTCAATTGGCGCGACCCCAGGTCCATCACGTAGATTTCCGGGTTGCCGTCCTTGGACAGCACGAAAGCCAGGCGATTGCCATCCGGGGAAAAGGCCGGCGCACCGTTCAAGCCCTCGAAATTGGTGATCTGCTCGCGACGCCCCGTATCGATGTGCTGAATGAAGATACGCGGACGCTTCTGCTCGAACGACACATAGGCGATGCGCTTGCCATCGCTGGCGAAGCGCGGCGAAAGAATCGGCTCGCGCGACTGCAGCAAGGTCACCGCGCGGGCACCGTCATAGTCGGAGCGCTGCAGGGTGAAGCGGGTATTGCTGACCGAAAAGCGCTCAGCGGTGACGTACAGCATCCGCGTGGAGAACGCGCCCTTGATGCCCGTGAGCTTCTCGAACGATTGATCAGCGATGTAGTGCGCCATGTCGCGCAGTTGATCGGTGCTGCCGCCAACGCTGCCGGTCAGCACTTGCTGCTCGGTGGCCACGTTGAACAAGGCGTATTGGATCTGCAGACCGCCGCCGCTGGGCGCTATGCTGCCGACCAGTACGTATTGGGCGCCCAGAGCCTTCCAGTCGCGGAAAATCACTTCGCTGGCCTGAGTCGGCAAGCTGATCATGTTTTGCCGCGGAATCGGCTCGAAAGTACCGGAGTTGCGCAGGTCCTTGCCGACGATATCGGCCATGTCCTCCGGCAACAGCGTTCCGCCTTGCCAGCCGAAAGGCACGACAGCCACTGGAATGGCCCGGTCGGAGCCACTGGTGACCAGAATGTTCTTTTCTTCCGCAACCGCCATTCCGGCCGCGCAGCAAAGAACCACAAGCAATCCTCGAAGAATGTTGATCACAACGCTAAATCCTCAGGTGTGAAGGTCATCTTGAATGAACGATAAGGGTTGAAGTCCGCGGGACTCAAACCCTGCATCTCTACGAGCCGGCCAATATTCTTGACCGCCGCAACAGCTGAACTGTCGAATGGCGCATTACCGCTGGAGCGTGCCACGCCTACGCTGGTAATGGTGCCATCGGGCAACATGGTGATCTGCAGCACCACCGTCATGCCATTGCTGGCACCCGGCGGTCGGGTCCAACCCTCCGCCGCACGCATCCGGATCAGGTCATCGAAGTTACCCGAAACCTGATCGCCGATCTCGTCGCCGAGCGCCGCTTGCCGTTCGGTATCCTCGGACAACAACTCCGCCAGCGCTTGCGCCTTCTTGTCCTCGGCGGCCTTGCGGGCAGCCTCGGCGGCCTTTTTCTTGGTGGCTTCGGCAGCCGCTTTCTTTTTCGCGTCTGCGGCTTTTTTCGCATCGGCGACGGCTTTTTTCTTCGCCGCCTCGGCATCAGCCTTCTTTTTGGCCTCTTCTGCCGCTTTCTTTTTCTCTTCTTCGCTTTTCTTTTTCGCGATATCGGCCAATTTCTTTTCTTCGGCCTTCTTCGCTTCTTCAGCTTTCTTGGTCTCGGTGGCTTTCTTTGCTTCCTCAACCTTTTCGGCTTCTTCGGCCTTTTGAGCTTCCTCGGCTTTCTTTTGTTCCGCCGCCTTGGCCGCGACCTGTTTTTCCTGCTCGACCTTCTTCGCTTCCAGCTGCTCGACTTCGTACTGTTTGGCAGCCGTTTTCTTCGCCTCACCGGCGATTTTCTGGTTGGTCTGCACGGTGGCCGGGCTTTTCGACTTCAGCTCGTAGAGCGTGGCCTGAACAATCGGCCTGGCTGGCGGCAACTCTGGCGTGAAGGCGAAGCTGACGAACAGCATGGCAAATATCAGGACGTGGAAACCCACCGCCCAGATGCTAGGCCAGAAGTAGCTTTCCGAAGAAGAGCGCTCGCGCTGCTGCTGCATTACGGCGCCTCTGTAATCAGGCCGACATTACCCACGCCAGCCTGCTGCAGCCCGCCCATGGCCGCCATCACGGAGCCATAATCCACGCTTTTGTCGCCACGAATGAACACCTGGGTCTGCTTACCCTGGCTACGGCTCTGGTTCATGATCGCCGTCACGGCCTTGGTCATGTCCGGCAGGGTCAGGGCTTTGGCCTGTTGCTTGTCGGTATCCACTTCACTGCCCAGATTCCAGTAATAGGTCTTGTCGGCCTTGATCGAAATGGTCAGCACCTGGGTGTTGTTGTCCTGCGGCAAGGCCTCGCTGGAGACCTTGGGCAGATCGACCTTGACGCCCTGGTTGAGCATCGGGGCAGTCACCATGAAGATCACCAGCAACACCAACATCACGTCGATGTAGGGCACCACGTTCATCTCGGCGACTGGTTTACGTCTCTTGCGAATACGGGCCATTAGTTAAAACCTTTCCATAAAGCCAGCAGAGAAACCGGCGTCTCAGTCGTCGCTGGTGTGCACTTTGCGGTGCAGGATGGCTTGGAATTCGTCGGCGAAGGTGTAGTAACGACCGATCAACGTCTCACCGCGCGCGGCAAAGCGGTTGTAGGCGATTACCGCCGGAATGGCCGCGAACAGGCCGATTGCCGTGGCGATCAGGGCCTCGGCAATGCCCGGAGCAACCGTGGCGAGGGTCGCTTGCTGGGCGGAAGCCAGGCCACGGAAGGAGTTCATGATCCCCCAGACGGTACCGAACAGGCCGATGTAAGGGCTGGTGGAACCCACGGTGGCGAGGAACGGCAGGCTCTGCTCGAGCTTTTCTTCTTCGCGGGAAATCGCCACGCGCATCGCGCGGTTCACCCCATCCATCACCGCATCCGGATCGACACCCGGCTGCTGGCGCAAGCGCGAGAACTCCTTGAAGCCGCCGCGGAAGATCTGCTCGACGCCGGAATCCGGATCAGGGTTGCTACCCGCCTGACGGTACAGTTTGGACAGGTCGATGCCCGACCAGAAACGCTCCTCGAAGCTCTCCAGCGAACGGCGCGCCGCACGAATCATCGTGCTGCGCTGGAAAATCATGATCCATGAGGTAACCGATGCGGCTACCAGGATCAACATGACCAGCTGTACCACGATGCTGGCATTGCTGATCAGGCTCCACATGGAGGTATGGTCGACGACGTTGGCTTCCACGCTTAATCTCCTGCTTTAGATGTACCCGCGCCGCTCAGGCCGGCAAAGGCCGCACGCAAAGCTTCGGGAATGGCCCGGGGTTTCAAACTGTCGGCGCGCACACAGGCCACCAGGAACTGCCCTTCACAGAGCAGTGCATCATCCGTTGCCCGCCGAACCTGTTGACGAAAGCGCAGGCTGGCACGGTTTAATTCGATTACTTCGGCAGTGACCAGCAGCTCATCATCCAGCCGCGCCGGCGCGTGATAGCGCGCTTCGCTGGAATGCACGACGAACAACAGATTCTCCCCCGCCAGCTGTGACTGGGCAAAGCCCAGATCGCGCAGCCGCTCGGTACGAGCCCGCTCCATAAACTTAAGGTAATTGACGTAGTAAACGATGCCGCCGGCATCCGTGTCCTCGTAATAAACGCGACAAGGATGTGCGAACGACTCAAGCTCATTTTGCGCGCGCATACTCTAGTGCTTACTCCCCGGGTTGCCAATCAGGCTCGACAACTGTTTTTCGACTATCTGCCTCATGCACCCTCAATCAAGCAGGTGTATTTTGCAGTTTTAAGGTCACTCGTCGGCAAACAAATCAGCCGTCGGCAACTCACCCATGCGTTTGGGCACATTCAAACCAAAATGCAGGTACGCATGCCGGGTCACTACCCGCCCCCGTGGGGTCCGCATGATATAGCCCTGCTGGATCAGATAAGGTTCCAGCACGTCTTCAATGGTATGCCGCTCCTCGCTGATGGCCGCCGCCAGGCTGTCGATACCCACCGGACCACCGTCGAATTTTTCGATCATGGTCAGCAGCAGCCGGCGATCCTGATGATCGAAACCGTGCTCATCGACATCCAGCAAGTTCAGCGCCAGATCGGCAATCGGCCGCGTGATATGGCCCTGGGCGCGCACTTCGGCGAAATCCCGCACGCGGCGTAGCAGGCGGTTGGCGATCCGTGGCGTGCCACGGGCACGCCGGGCAATTTCGTAGCCACCTTCGGGGTCGAGCGGTAAGCCGAGGATAGCCGCCGAACGCCCGACGATGGTGGCCAGGTCGGGGATGCTATAGAACTCCAGGCGCTGCACGATACCGAAACGGTCGCGCAGCGGGTTGGTCAGCATGCCGGCCCGCGTCGTCGCGCCGATCAGGGTGAAGGGTGGCAGATCGAGTTTGATCGAGCGCGCCGCCGGGCCTTCGCCGATCATGATGTCGAGCTGGAAATCCTCCATCGCCGGATACAGCACTTCTTCGACTATCGGCGAGAGGCGGTGAATTTCATCGATAAACAGCACATCGCCCGGTTCCAGATTAGTCAGCATCGCCGCCAGGTCGCCCGGGCGCTCCAACACCGGACCGGAGGTGCTTTTGATCGAAACGCCCATTTCCTGGGCGACGATATTGGCCAGGGTGGTCTTACCCAAGCCCGGCGGGCCAAAAATCAGGGTGTGATCCAGGGCTTCGCTGCGCCCCTTGGCCGCCTGAATGAAGAGCTCCATCTGCTCGCGCACTTTCGGCTGGCCGATGTATTCCGCCAGCCGCAATGGACGAATAGCCCGGTCCAACTGTTCATCGCGGTCGCGGCCAGTAGCCGTAATCAGCCGGTCGGCATCTATCACTTAAACCATTCCTTTCAATGAACGACGGATCAACTCTTCGCTACTCAAGCCTTCTTCCTGCACCGCAGACACCGCGCGGCTTGCCTCCTGAGGCTTGAAGCCGAGGGAAATCAGTGCGCTCACCGCGTCACTCTCCGCGCTTGAGACTGCGCCGCCCATACGAGGTTCAACCACCAGCGTGGCGATGCCTGGCATGGTTTCCCAGGCCTTGAAGCGGTCTTTCAACTCGACCAGCAAACGTTCTGCGGTTTTTTTGCCGACGCCGGGGATCTTCACCAGCACGGAGGTATCTTGCGCCTGTACGCAGCGTACCAGCTCATCCACTTCCAAACCGGACATCAGCGCCAATGCCAGCTTGGGTCCCACGCCATTGAGCCGGATCAGCTCGCGAAACAGCTCACGCTCGCGCTTCTCGCTGAAGCCATAGAGCAAATGTGCGTCCTCACGCACCACCAGATGGGTGTGCAAGGTCAGCGGCTCGCCGACGGACGGCAACCGGTAAAGGGTGGTCATCGGCACTTCCAGTTCATAGCCGATACCGTTCACGTCGATAACCAGATGTGGCGGCTGTTTTTCCACCAAGGTGCCGCGCAGGCGTCCAATCACGGGTTCACTTCCTTAATAAAAAGCCACGGCATTACAACCTGAGCCGGCCGCCGCGACTGCGTGCGCCAGCCAAACCATGGGGAATCAGACTTGAGCGGGTGTGCGCATGGCACAAGGCAATCGCCAAGGCATCGGAGGCATCGATCTGCGGCTTCTGCGTCAGCTTCAGCAGGTGCATCACCATCAACTGCACTTGCTGCTTGTCCGCACCACCGGTTCCCGCAATCGCCTGCTTGACCTGGGTCGCCGTGTACTCGGCAATTTCCAGCCCCTCCTCCGCCGCCGCAACGATGGCGGCGCCACGCGCCTGCCCGAGTTTGAGTGCCGAGTCGGCATTCTTGGCCATGAACACCTGCTCGATACCCATGGTTACCGGGCCGTAGGTCTGAATGACCTCGCGCACACCGCGAAAAACGATCTGCAGCCGCTCATGCAAAGCCCCGGCGCCAGTACGAATGCAGCCTGAGGCCACGTATTCGCAGCCGCGGCCGATATCGCGCACCACGCCGTAGCCGGTGATACGTGAACCAGGGTCGATACCGAGAATAAGAGTCATAGCGCCCGCAGCTTGAAGTTGATGCCCAATGCCAAGCAACCCGTGCTCGGCAGCTTAAAGGCAGAAGCCGGAGGCGCAAAGCGGCGTGATGCTCACGCCCTTGCGTCTCCGGCTCCAGGGATACCGCCAGCAGTCCGGTCTAGCCGAGCTGCTCCATGATTTCATCTGGAATTTCGGCGTTGAAGTAGACGTTCTGCACATCATCCAGGTCTTCAAGCATGTCGATCAGCTTGAGCACCTTTTGTGCGGCTTCCAGATCGGCCAGCTCAACCGCGATCGAAGGGATCATGCTGATCTCCGCCTCCTCCCCCTTGAAACCAGCCACCTGCAACGCCTCATTCACCGAAATGAAGTCGACGAAGCTGGTGAACACGTCGATCGAGCCATCGTCATTAGTCACCACATCATCGGCGCCGGCTTCCAGCGCCGCATTCATCAGGGCATCTTCATCCACACCCGGCGCGAAGCTGATCTGCCCCTTGCGATCGAACATATAGGCCACCGAGCCGTCGGTACCCAGGTTGCCGCCGCACTTGGTGAACGCATGCCGCACGGCGGCAGCCGTCCGGTTACGGTTATCGGTCATCGCTTCGACAATCACCGCTACACCGTTGGGTGCATACCCCTCATAACTCAACTCTTCGACTTTCGTGTCATCGTCGGCACCCACGCCGCGCGCGATCGCCCGGTCGATGGTGTCACGGGTCATGTTGGCGCCAAGCGCCTTATCCACCGCCAGGCGCAAGCGCGGGTTATCCGCGGGCAACCCACCGCCTTGGCTCGCAGCGATAGTCAATTCGCGAATCAGCTTGGTGAAAATCTTGCCTTTCTTGGCGTCCTGCCGCCCTTTACGATGCTTGATGTTGGCCCATTTGGAATGACCAGCCATAACGCACTCCGCACTTTCTGATGCCTCGAATCTCCCCTCTCCCGCTTGCGGGTTAGGGGCCGGGGGAGAGGGAAAACAGCGAACACCTCTCCCTAACCCTCTCCTTGAGAGAGAGGGAACTACCCCTTATTCCGCTTTTGGCTGTTCGCGCAGGCGAATGTGCAGTTCGCGCAAAGCCTTGGCGTCCACCAGGCCCGGCGCCTGAGTCATGACGCAGGCGGCACTCTGGGTTTTCGGGAAGGCGATCACTTCGCGGATCGACTGGGCACCGGTCATCAACATCACCAGACGGTCGAGACCGAAAGCCAGGCCACCGTGGGGCGGCGCACCGTATTTCAACGCATCGAGCAGGAAGCCGAACTTCTCCTGCTGCTCGTCTTCGCTGATGCCGAGCACGCGGAACACGGTCTGCTGCATGGCCCGGTCGTGGATACGGATCGAACCGCCACCCAGTTCGGTACCGTTCAGCACCATGTCATAGGCGCGCGACAGCGCGGCGGCCGGGTTGGCTTCCAGCTCTGCCGGGCTGCACTTGGGCGCGGTGAACGGGTGATGCATGGCCGTGAGGCTGCCATCGTCGTTCTCTTCGAACATCGGGAAGTCGACGACCCACATCGGCGCCCACTCGCAGGTCAGCAGGCTGAGGTCGTGACCCAGCTTGATCCGCAGCGCGCCCAGGGCTTCGCTGACGACCTTGGCCTTGTCGGCGCCGAAAAACACGATGTCGCCGTCGACCGCGCCGACGCGATCGAGGATCACATTGAGGTTGTCCAGCGGAATGTTCTTGACGATCGGCGATTGCAGGCCTTCGACGCCATTGGCGCGCTCGTTGACCTTGATGTAAGCCAGACCGCGGGCGCCGTAGATGCCGACGAATTTGGTGTAATCATCGATCTGCTTGCGCGGCATGCTCGCGCCACCGGGTACGCGCAGGGCCGCAACGCGGCACTTCGGATCGTTGGCCGGGCCGCTGAACACCTTGAAGTCGACCGCTTGCAGCTGATCGGCCACGTCCACCAGCTCCAGCGGGTTACGCAGGTCCGGCTTGTCGGAACCATAACGGCGCATGGCTTCGGCCAGGGTCATGTGCGGCAACTCGCCAAACTCGACGTCCAGCACCTCCTTGAACAGCTGGCGAATCATCTTCTCGGTGATGGCCATGATGTCGGCCTCATCGAGGAAGCTGGTCTCGATGTCGATCTGAGTGAACTCAGGCTGGCGGTCGGCACGCAGGTCTTCGTCGCGGAAACACTTGGCGATCTGGTAGTAGCGGTCGAAGCCGGCCACCATCAGCAGTTGCTTGAACAGCTGCGGCGACTGCGGCAAGGCGAAGAAGCTACCGGCATGGGTGCGGCTCGGCACCAAATAGTCACGCGCACCTTCAGGGGTGGCGCGGGTGAGGATCGGTGTTTCCACATCGAGGAAGCCGTTCTCGTCCAGGTAACGACGAATGCTGCTGGTGATGCTCGAACGCAGCTTCAGCTTGGCGGCCATTTCCGGACGACGCAGGTCGATAAAGCGATAGCGCAGGCGGGTTTCTTCGCCAACGTCGGAGTATTCGTTGAGCGGGAACGGCGGGGTTTCCGCTTCGTTCAGCACTTCCAGCTCGTAGCCAAGCACTTCGATAGCACCGGAGGCCATGTTGGCATTGCCGGCACCGGCGGGACGCAGGCGTACCTTGCCGGTGATCTTGACGACATATTCACTGCGCACACGGTCAGCGACGGCGAACGTGTCAGCGCGATCCGGGTCGAACACCACCTGGGCCAGACCTTCACGGTCACGGATGTCGAGGAAGATCACCCCGCCGTGGTCACGACGGCGATGGACCCAGCCGCACAGGGTGATTTCTTGACCGTCCAGGCTCTCGTTCAGTTGGCCGCAATAATGGCTGCGCATCATGATGGTGGTTTCGCTTCTCGTAATTCGACTAGTCGGTGTGCTGCTTAATCGGCTTTATCGCCGCCAGCCAGGTTCTTTTTCGCGCCGGTTTTGAAGTCAGTCTCATACCAGCCACTGCCTTTGAGGCGGAAACCGGGCATCGACAGCAGTTTCTTCAACTCGGGCGCCTTGCAGGTCGGGCAATCGACCAATGGCGCATCGCTGAATTTCTGAATGGCTTCCATTTGATGACCACAGGAAGCGCATTGGTAATCGTAAATAGGCATTGGCTCATCTCGGCAATCTAAAAAACAGCACTGCGCCAGGCTGGATGAAAACGCAGCGAGCGCAAGCTAGACCGGGGCGCGCAGACAAAGCGAAAACAGCGACTGCACGTTGCACATGCGCATTTTTAGCCATTTTTAAACGCCGTATAGCCAGGCTCGTCGTTTTCACACCGCCTGGCGAGCCCGCACCCAGCGGCAAGGGGCGCGATTATATATGGTTAATCGGTCACGTGCAGCCGCCTGGGTGGCCGGCGCTCACCAAGGCCGTCGCCACCCGAAAAATACCGCCCCACGGTCGCGATACAGGCTTGCCGACCTGGAGCAACCACGCTCCATAGCAATCGAAGCCCTCGAAACCATGCTGAAAAGTTGAACCTAACACCGGGAGCCCGCACTGAATCAGGTGCTTTATTGACGCAAGCCAAGACTAACCCCCCCGGCCCCCTATGCTAGGCTCCGCCCATCACCAAGCACCTACAAGCCTGAGCCGTCAGAAAGGAGAAACGCCATGGAAATCAACATCGGAATCGCCGAACAAGACCGCGCCGCCATTGCCGAAGGCCTGTCGCGCCTACTGGCGGACACCTACACCCTGTACCTGAAAACCCACAACTTCCACTGGAACGTCACGGGGCCGATGTTCAACACCCTGCACCTGATGTTCGAAGGGCAATACACCGAACTGGCGCTGGCGGTCGACTCCATCGCCGAACGCATTCGTGCCCTCGGCTTCCCGGCGCCCGGCACTTACGCCGCATACGCGCGCCTGTCCTCGATCAAAGAGGAAGAAGGCGTGCCGACCGCCCAAGACATGATCAAACAGCTGGTACAGGGCCAGGAAGCCGTAGTACGCACCGCACGCGGCATCTTTCCATTACTGGAAAAAGTCAGCGACGAACCGACTGCCGACCTGCTCACTCAACGCATGCAGGTCCATGAAAAAACCGCCTGGATGCTGCGCAGCCTGCTGGCCGCTTAAACCAGCGGTTTTTACAGAAAGACAAAGGCCCGGCTAAACCGGGCCTTTTGCTAGGCACCCACCCTCCGGCTACTCTATGCTCTGGCAATCCAGAATTAGCCACAGTGACGTGCATGAGCCAGCCCTCGAAAACTATCAGCATTCTGAACCTGTACCCTGAAGAGTCCCGAGAAGCGGCCGACCTCCTCAAGCAGTCTGTACCGCTGATGATGCGCCATAACATCCCGCCTAACCCGATGCACTACGCCCTCTGGTACACCTACAGCAGAGGCCTGGAGCCCGAACTGAATCGCCGGCTGGACAAGGTCGTCAAGGATTTCGACAGCTTTCCACCGGAAACCGCCGCCAAACTGTTTCGCGACTACATCATCCGCGGCGAACTGGAGGAAGCTCGCGCGGGCCAGCAACAAGTGATCGAACTGGTCGACGATATCGAAGGCAACGTTTCACACAGCGTGCTCAGCAGCCAAGCCTACCAAGCCAGCCTGAGCCAAGGCTTGAGCGCCTTGCATGAACCGCTCATCGATGACTTGCCCAATGTGCTGAACGAACTGCAACAGAGCACACAACTGATGCAGGACCAGCAGGAGAAATTTCTCTACCGCCTACGCACCGCCCAAGAAGAAATCCAGCACCTGCGCGGCCAGCTGGAGCGCGCCCACATGGCCGCCACCCTGGACAGCCTGACCAATGTATTCAACCGACACGCCTTCACACGCCTGCTGGAGCAAACCCTCAGCGTCAGTCATCAGGGTGTCGCACTGGTGATGCTGGATATCGATCATTTCAAGCAGTTCAACGATCAATACGGCCACCCTCTGGGCGACCGCGTACTGCAGCATGTCGGCCAGCTACTGCGCGAGCTGCTGCCGCCAGGCGCCATGGCCGCCCGCTATGGTGGCGAAGAGTTCTGCGTAATCATGCGCGACTGCACAGACCTGGAAACCGCCCTCGCCTTCGCCGAACGGATGCGCCTGAAAATTCAGGCACTGCGAGTCAAGGTGCGGCGCACCGATGAAATCCTCGACACCATCACCGCCTCCTTCGGCCTGGCCCTGGCCGAAGCCGGCGACAACCTGGAAAGCCTGCTGACCCGTGCAGACGATGCGCTGTACCAGGCCAAACGCAATGGCCGCAACCAAGTCCACCCGGCCGCTCCAGAGCCCGCGCTAAGCACTTGATTTGAGTAGCCCTGCGCTTTGCTGTTAAATACGCCCCGTGCTGCCGCTCTCTAACCGTTCAGGGAGAGGCGCATAGGCTGGCATTGTGCGCGCATCGACCGCCCGCCATTTATCAGGGGCAAACCGCGCCGAGCCAGCTCTCCTCGTGATCCGCCTTATATAAGTGAGCTCATTGCACATGTTGAAAATCGTCCATCTATTCACGGGCGCTGCCGCCCTGCTGCTGTCCTTTATTCCCAGCCTGCACGCCGAAGCCCTGCCTTACCTGCAGCAACCCGATGCGCTGTACCTGGCCCTGTTCGGCCTGCTCAACCTGCTACTGGCACCCCTGCTGCCAATCTGGCACATGGGCGCGCGCCACCAACTGCAAAGCCTGGTTTCGGCGCTGCTGGTGCTGGCCGTCGTGCTGCAAATGCTGATTCTACTGGCACCACTGCCGGTCATCAGCGGCCAACCCGCCGTGCTGCTCAGCCTGCTGACCGTATTTGCAGCAATACTGCTGCACTTGGCCACCAACCTGCGCATGAGCAGCCGCAGCGCCTCGCCAACTCAGGACATGACTGATCGCGAGACCGGCACCGTCAAGTGGTTCAACACTTCCAAGGGCTTCGGCTTTATCTCGCGCGACTCCGGCGACGATATCTTCGTGCACTTTCGCGCCATTCGCGGCGAAGGCCACCGCGTCCTGGTCGAAGGTCAGCGTGTAGAATTTTCGGTCATGCAGCGCGACAAAGGCCTGCAAGCGGAAGATGTGATCGCAGCCCTGCCGCTGCGCCGCTAACGCCCAGCGCATAAAAAACCCGCCTCAATGGCGGGTTTTTTTATGCGACTCCTATCAGGAGGGACCTATCAGTAGTGCGGCGGCGGTGCATCCTCCTGCGAAACACCCAACTGCCCCTGGATATCTTCCTGCCGCTTGGCCAACGCCGCGACTTGCCGCTCCAGCCGATCCAACACCCGCTGCTGAGTCACCAGCACATCATTCAATGCCTGAATCGTGTCATCCTGAAAAGCCAAGCGGCTCTCCAACTCGGTAATGCGCATTTCCGGGCTCATGGCTTATTCCTCGACAAAACTGAAACCCTCGGTCAACACCAGCCGCAACTTGGCGCGAATCACCGCAACCTGCTCCGCACTGTACGGCTCAGTCGGAAACCTGCCCCAAACCGGCGCTGGCCAGGCAGCATCTTCACGACGACGAACAATGACGTGCATATGCAGCTGACTGACGACATTGCCGAGGGTGGCGACGTTCATCTTGTCCGCCGCAAAGGTATCTTTGAGCATCTCAGCCAGCCCCGTGACCTCCCGCCACAACGTTTGCTGATCATCGGCATCCAACTGAAACAGCTCGCTGAGCGCTTCCCGTCGCGGCACTAAAATGAACCAGGGGTAGTGCGCATCGTTCATCAAGAGCAAGCGGCAGAGGGGAAAGTCGCCAATCGGTAGAGTGTCCTGCTGCAGACGTGAATCCAAGGCGAACATGCTGGCCTCTCCTGTTCGACGGTTTAAGGTTTCAGTGTGGCTCCCCATGCAGAGCATGACGACTGCACAGGATACCCGTGAACCCCTACTCGATTCATCCCGCAACGACAGCGCGCGACAATCCCAGGTTATCCCGCCCCTCAACCCCCCCTAAAAACCTGCCACCCGCACGGATCAGGCAGCGTGCAGAGCCAAACCAAGCACCGAGCCCTCACTTGGAGCAAGCGTACAACCCGTGCACCCAACCCGTGCACCATCCAGCAGCACTCGCT
Organism: Pseudomonas sp. KH_027; assembly: GCF_057838565.1. NCBI lineage: Bacteria > Pseudomonadati > Pseudomonadota > Gammaproteobacteria > Pseudomonadales > Pseudomonadaceae > Pseudomonas > Pseudomonas sp. KH_027. Next base: position 1,529,567 of record NZ_CM174470.1, on the reverse strand, counting down.
CAGGAGCAACATCAACGCCACTTCGAACACCGCCCGCCGTGTTACCCGGCAGCTATCGCGCACATCCAACACGCCCTGACTGGCACCCTGGGTAACGTTCAGAAGCAGATAGGTCGCGACAAGCCCCCCCTCACAACCCGCCACTCGCCCCGCCCACCAGGTACAAATGTTGCTTTTTCCCAGCACAATGCTCGAAAAAACGCACAGCTGTAAATTTTCCCAAGCGACCTGGCAACTTGTGCATGGATTTTGCTTTAGCCCATATCAAGATGAATGCCCGCTCGTATTAATAAGCGCAAGCACGCCTCTTTACCAAAACGCAACAACTTCATTGAATGGGGCTGACGAACAGGTATTCAAGGGGCCGACAAGCAGTCTTACCGACGCTTGAATCGTCTAAAACTACGGAAAACTTAAAACGGCATGGATGCAAGAGTAAAACTACGAATTTGCGACATGTTTCATCGGGTTTTGCGACATAGCCGTGAAGAATTCGTAAGTAATAGACTGCACCTGTCGCCAACAATGTCGGCGTGATATAAGTTACCGCCGACACAAAAAGAAAGAGCCGCCCATACAATAAAGAAGATGGGTGGCGCAACTCTTCTAAACCAAAGGAGCAATCACGATGCAAGTGATGAAGTGGAGCTTAATCGCCCTAGCTGTAACCGCGGGCACTTCTCAAATGGCCGCAGCCAGCCAACAGTCCGACTCCAAGGGCTTTGTTGAAGACAGCAGCCTGACCCTTCACAACAAGAACTTCGCCTTCTACCGCGACTTCCGCAACAACGCTTCCGACCGTCAGAACTACCGCAATGAGTGGGCTCACGGTATCAGCACCAAGTTCGAGTCCGGCTTTACCCAAGGCACCGTTGGCTTCGGCGTTGACGCCAACGCCAATCTGGGCCTGAAGCTGAATAGCGGCGGCGGCACCAACGGCACCGGCCTACTGCCAATCGGCAGCGATGGCAAAGCACAGGATGATTACTCCTACGTTGGCGGCGCCGTCAAAGTACAAGTTTCCAACACTGTACTGAAATACGGTGACCTGATACCGACCTCCCCGGTCTTCGCCACCGGCACCGCCCGCCTGTTCCCGGGCTCCGCCACCGGTTTCCAACTGCTGAGCAGCGAAATCGAAGGCCTGAACGTCGACGCCGGTCACTTCACCTCGATTCGCGACGGCAGCGCCTCCACCAACCATGACGGCGAAATCACCACCACCTACACCGGCATCGCCAGCGACAGCGCCGACTACGTGGGCGGCTCCTACGCCTTCGGCGACAACGTCACCGCCAGCCTGTACGGCTCCGAGCTGGAAGACATCTGGAATCAGTACTACGGCAACCTGAACTGGAACATTCCGTTCAGCGACAGCCAAGCCCTGAACTTCGACTTCAACGTCTACCGCACCCTGGACGAAGGCAAGGCCCTGGCCGGTGACCTCGATAGCACCGCCTTTTCGCTGGCAACCGCCTATTCCATCGGCGCGCACAAGTTCACTCTGGCCTTCCAGAAGGTGAATGGCGACGAGCCGTTCGACTACATCTCGATGGACGGCCAAAACGCCGGCGACTCCATCTACCTGGCCAACTCGGTTCAGTACTCCGACTTCAACGGCCCGAACGAGAAGTCCGTACAGGCTCGCTACGACCTGAACATGGCCGAATACGGCGTTCCCGGCCTGAGCTTCATGGCTCGCTACATCTCCGGTAGCGACGTCGACGGCACCAAGGCCGACCCGAACGGCGCGTTCGCTGGCGCGATCGGCGACGATGGCAAGGAATGGGAACGCGACATCGAAGCCAAGTACGTAGTTCAGGAAGGCGCCGCCAAGGACCTGTCCTTCCGCCTGCGTCACGCCAGCTGGCGCGCCAACAGCGACATGGGCTTCTTCGGCTCCGCTGGCGCCACTGCCCTGGACGAAGTTCGTCTGATCACCGAGTACCCGCTGGACATCCTGTAAGTCCAACGCGTACCCGTAGCTGATAAAAGAAACCCGGCCTAGGCCGGGTTTCTTTTTGCGCGCAGCTCAACCGCCCAGCGGCAGGGCGTAAGTCCCCGTGACATGCGCCACCAGTTCATCCTCCCCCGCCGAATACAGGCTGACTTCACAGACCGCCTGCCGCCTGGACAAGCGCAGGATACGTGCCTCGGCCAGCAGATCCACCGGCTTGGGCTTGGCCAGGAAGTTGATGTTCAGGTTGGAGGTCACCGCCATCTCCACCTTGCCCAGCCGGCCCAGCACCACGGCGTACATCGCGGCATCGGCCAGGGACATGATGGTCGGCCCGGACAAGGTTCCGCCCGGACGCACCAATTTGGCCTGGAAAGGCACCCGCGCCAGGGCGCAATCCGCATCCAGCCGGTCGATCCGCAGATCGATATCCTCCGCCATCGGCACCCCCATTCGAATCAGCGCCTGTACCTGCTCTGCGGTCAATACTGTCACCTTATATCCCCTGTTCCGGCGGCCTGAATCCTGTACGCGACTGTACAGGCACCGTACAATGCCGAGCTATTCCCAGCCTTCGCAACTGATATAACGGCCAAACATGCGTACCAGTCAGTATCTGCTCTCGACCCAGAAAGAAACCCCCGCCGACGCCGTCGTCATCAGCCATCAGTTGATGCTGCGCGCCGGCATGATCCGCAAACTGGCGTCAGGCCTGTATACCTGGCTACCCATGGGCCTGCGCGTGCTGCGCAAGGTCGAGGCCGTGGTGCGCGAAGAGATGAATGCCGCCGGCGCGCTCGAAGTGCTGATGCCGGCCATTCAGCCCGCCGAACTGTGGCAGGAGTCCGGCCGCTGGGAGCAATACGGCCCGGAGCTGTTGCGCTTGAAAGACCGTCACGGGCGTGAGTTCTGCGTCGGCCCGACCCACGAAGAAGTGATCACCGACCTCGCGCGCAACGAATTGAGCAGCTATAAGCAGTTGCCGCTCAATCTGTACCAGATCCAGACCAAATTCCGCGATGAAATTCGCCCGCGCTTCGGCTTGATGCGCGGCCGTGAATTCACCATGAAGGATGCCTACTCCTTCCACAGTGACCAGGCGTCGCTGCAACAAACCTACGACCGCATGCACCAGGCCTATTGCAATGTGTTCACCCGCCTGGGCTTGAACTTCCGCCCGGTGCAGGCTGACACCGGCTCGATCGGCGGCACCGGCTCCCACGAGTTCCACGTACTGGCCGAATCTGGCGAAGACGATATCGCCTTCAGCGACAGCTCCGACTATGCCGCCAATATCGAGAAAGCCGAAGCGATTCCACGCGAACAAACCCGCGGTGCCGCCACGCAAGAGTTGCGCCTGGTCGATACGCCGAACGCCAAAACCATCGCCGAACTGGTGGAAGGCTTCAACCTGCCGATCGAAAAAACCATCAAGACCCTGGTTGTGCAGGGTGCCGAAGCCGGCACCCTGATCGCCCTGATCATCCGTGGCGACCACGAACTGAACGAAATCAAGGCCGCCAACCTGGCGCAAGTCGCCAGCCCACTGGTGTTCGCCTCCGAAGCCGAACTGCGCACCGCCATCGGCGCTGGCGCCGGCTCGCTCGGCCCGCTGAATCTGCCGTTGCCGTGCATCGTCGACCGCTCGGTGGCACTGATGAGCGATTTCGGCATCGGCGCCAATATCGATGACAAGCACTATTTCGGCGTCAACTGGGAGCGCGACCTGCCGTTGCCGGAAGTTGCCGACCTGCGCAACGTCGTGGCGGGCGACCCGAGCCCGGATGGCCAAGGCACCTTGGTAATCAAGCGCGGCATCGAAGTCGGGCATATCTTCCAGCTCGGCAGCAAGTACAGCGAAGCGATGAACTGCACGGTGATGGGCGAAAACGGCAAGCCGGCCGTCCTGACCATGGGCTGCTACGGCATTGGCGTATCCCGCGTGGTCGCGGCCGCCATCGAGCAGAACAACGATGAACGCGGCATTCTCTGGAACGATGCCCTGGCGCCCTTCCAGATCGCGCTGGTGCCACTGCGCTATGAAAACGAAGCGGTACGCGAGGCGACCGACCAGCTCTACGCCGAGTTGACGGCGGCCGGCTTCGAAGTGCTGCTCGACGACCGTGACAAAAAGACCAGCCCGGGCATCAAATTCGCGGACATGGAGCTGATCGGCATTCCGCACCGCATCGTGGTCAGCGAACGCGGCCTGGCCGAAGGCAATCTGGAATACAAGAGCCGTAGCGAAACCGAGGCTCAAGCCGTTCCCGTGGCCGAAACCCTGGCCTATATCCAGGCCCGTATCCGTCGCTGATCCTAGCCGTTGTCGAGAGCAGTCGCTCACCAAGAGAAGTCATGTTCAAGCGAAATACTTCAGGCCTCATTGGCGCCGCACTCTGCGGCGCCCTCTTCCTCAGCGGCTGCGCCAACCACCTGCCACAGCGCAGCGAGCATGAGGAGCGGGTCGAGCGCAAACTGCTGAACCACAGCCTGCAGATAGATGTGGGCGAACCTGGCGTGCTTGAACTGCCGCAACGGCGCGTGCGCGTGCAAGAGCAGAAAGCCTTCGAGGTCACCGACTTCGAGGTGACTCGCCGCTACGATCGCTACACGCCTTACCAGCCCTGGCGCGAGCTCTACGAAGTGCCGCTGGGTGCCGTTGCGGTGGTCGCCGGTATCGGCGCCAACGTGCTCAACGTGGTCATGCTCGGCAGCCTGCCGGAAACCGCCACCAAAGACTGGATCAGCTACGGCTTTGCCGGCCTCAACCCCTTTATGAACGCCCAGTCCAATGGTCGCTCGCAGCAGAACCTGGCCGGCATCGACGAGGTGCAGCAGGACAAGCGCATGGAATACTCCAGCCTGCCGTGGGCTGAACGCTCCGTATTGATCAAGGCGGGCAAGCAAACCCATGAGCTGACCACCGACCGCAACGGTGTACTGCGCCTGAACCTGCTCGATGGGCCCTTCGCCGAGCAGGACGTCAGCCAGGTGAGCAAACTGCAACTGAGCACCGAAGACGAACAGGACCATACCCGCGCGGATGCCACCTTGCTGGTCAGCCGCACGCTGCGCGGCAAGTTGTTGGAAGCTCACGCATTGATCTACGACGACCTCGAAGACGACGAAGTCGGGCAGTGGGTGCATCGGGTCAAACGCCTGTCGGAGCTGGGCCTGGAAGAAGAAGCCAGTGAGCTGGAACAAAGCCTGATCGAGCTGACGCGCAACGATCCGGAGTTGCAGCAAGAATTTCTCAAGTCGCTGACAAAGGACGCCGGTCGCCTGGTCGCCGACCCTGGCGCCAGCAACTGAGGCGCAACGTGGCCTCTCGCTTCGCGTTGTTATGCCTGCTGTTGTTAGCGCTGCCGGCGGGCGCCAATCTGCGTCAGGCTCCGGAACCGGAGCTGCGCAGCTTGTTGCAACGCACGGTGGCCGAGGCGGACAGTTTTGAAGATCGCTTCGACGCCGAAGTCTGGCTGCTGGATATGTCTACGCGCCTCACCCGCTATCTACCGGATCCCGAGGAGCGCCTGAGCCTGCTCAAACAGGTGCATCGCGAAGCCCGTAAAGCCGGCCTGAAACCCGATCTGGTGATCGCCCTGATCCACGCGGAAAGCCACTTCAACCGTTTCGCCATCTCCTCGGTGGGCGCCCAAGGCATGATGCAGGTGATGCCTTTCTGGAAAGGCGAGTTGGGCCGCCCGCAAGACAACCTCACCGACAACGCCACCAACCTGCGTTACGGCTGCACCATCCTCAGTTACTACCTGAAAAAAGAAAACGGCAATCTCAGCCGCGCCCTCGCCCGCTATAACGGCAGCCTGGGGCAGAACGCCTACCCGGCAAAGGTCATCGGGCTCTGGCAAGACTTCTGGTACGTCAAACCCTGAACATGCCGGCTACATTCAGCCGCGCACGATAAAGCCGGCGATGCCCTGCAAGGCCTGCTCGTGCAGCTCGACCGTATCGACCTTGGCTTGCTTGGGCCCCCGCTCCAACCAGGCAGCCAGCTCACGCACCGCCGCCTCTTCGCCCTCCAGCAGCACTTCGACCCGGCCATCGGCGAGGTTGCGCACCCAGCCATCGAGCCCCAGGCGCTCGGCCTGCTCCTCCGTATGCTGGCGATAGCCCACACCCTGGACTCGACCGCTGACATAACCGTGCAAACAAATGCGTGCCATTGCCTCACTCCTCAGCTTGCAACTCGGATAACCGCTTACTCAGCCCCGCCGCGGTCTGTTCGCCGATCAGGCGCTCGCGCAGCCGGCCTTGTGCATCGACAATGTAGGTCACCGGCAGCGCTTCACTGCGAGGCAGCTGAAAGCGCGCGGCGGGGTCTTGGGCCAGCACGGTGAAACGAATCCCCAGCGCCTCGGAGGCCTTGCTCAGCTCTTTGCCCTGAAGGCCATCAAAGTTCACCCCAAACACGCTGACAGGCTTATCCTTGAGCTGTTCGGCCAGGGCATTCAACTCTGGGATCTCGGTTCGGCAAGGCCCGCACCATTCGGCCCAGTAATTAATCACTAACCACTGGCCTTCCAAACGTTCAGCCGCTACCTTTCGTCCATGCTGATCGACACCTGAGTCCTCGGCACAACCGGCCAACAGAAGCCCGGCGAGCATACTGATGACGATCCGCACCATGACCATTCGCCTCAAGACTATCTGGAGTTGCATTCCCATGCCGTCGATCCTCGTACATGCAGGGTTGATATGACGCTGGATGCCTTGCGCCTGGAAGTGCCAGACATCCTCGAAGAGGACGCGGCGAGCCTTGCCGATCTCAATGAGCAACTCGTCGACGCACGTTTGCAGTCGCACGAGCAGGGGCTGCAACAGGTATTGAGCCTGCTGTTTCGGCTTAATCGCAGCGCCATGACCTTACTCGAAAGGCAGCGCGCGCTGCAAAGCTTCAGCGAAGAATACCGCCACTATGCGGCGCTCTACCTTACCGGCTCGGCACCACCGCAACTGTTCGTACGCCTGTGTGCCGAGATTTCCATTGGCTTCAAGCGCTTGCTCCTGCAGATTCTGCAAGGCCGCCAGCCCTCGCGCCCGCACCTGGCGTGGTGCCTGTACATGGCTCAGCACTTCCTCGCCCAGAGCCTGCTGCGGCACTACCAGTTGTACCAGGAACCACCCGCCAGCCTATGGCGTGACAGCCACCTGCTGTACTGGATCGGCGAACACCAGGAATGCCTGGATGAGCCCGTCGCCGCGGCCTTCCAGCCGACGCCGGCCAGCACCCTGCGCGGCCTTTATCAGCAGATGCTGCTCATGGCCTTGAGCAACCCCTTTCATCTGGCCGAAGGCGAAAGCCCGCTGCTGTTCAGCGCCCTCGCCCCACTGGCCAGCCTCGCGCGCCTGCTGCCCTGGGATGAGGAGGATGACAGCGAGGGCCTGGCCGTCGACCTCACCGAGTCGCAGCCTTGTTTGGCCCACGAACAGACACCCGAAGGCGATAGCCCTTACCTGCGCCGCTTCGAGCTTGGCGCCTTGCTGATCGCCCTGCATGAACCGGCGCCCTTGCAGAGCCCACGTGAGCGGCAGTTGCTGGAGCGCGTTCGGCATAATTGGCTGGGCCGTCAGCAGCGTCGCCATACCCGCGCGGAACACGTTGGGGACTGCAGCCTGGTCATCGGCCTGACCGCCATCCATGCCCAGCTCCTTGAACATCGCCCAGGCCACTGCGCGGCGCAGATGCTCGATACCAGCCCGGGCGGCGCACGGCTGCTGTGCCATGCCGATCAAGGCAAACACTTGCCTGTCGGCCAGGTGGTGTTGCTGCTCAGTGGCAGTGCCACCCCGACCTTGGCGCTGGTACGCTGGCGGCACTTGAATGTCGAGGGCCTGCATCTCGGCCTGCGCTACTTGAAAGGGTTGCCGCGCCCCGTGTGGTTGCGCCGCGCACCCAGCGCGCAAACCCACCCCGGCGTCCTGCAAAGTACGCCGGTGCAGGGCGGCGGCTGGAACCATGGCCTGTGGTTGCCCAACGGGCAGTTCGTGGCCGGGGAGAACCTGTGGTTGCAGTTGGTCAGCGTGCACAACCAAGCCGCCCTACCCCTACCGGCAGCCAACCTGAGCACCCCCACGGTCAGCCGCCATCCGCTCAAACTGGCCTGAAGGCAGTCGGCGCAAAGCTTGAAACTGCGAGACCGATCACGCCAGCTAACGGCCAAGCGCACAGTTTGACTGGCACCGTCGTGCTTATAATTTCGCGCACAACTCGCACCGCTCATTCAATACGCTATCAGCCCGGAAGCCCGCCATGTCCCAAGCCCACGACAAGCTGATCGGCCCAGTGCCATCCCGAATCGCCGACGCCGCACGCCTGCTCGTCACCCCTTACGAAGGGCGGGTAGCCGAATACAACATCGCCGCCTGGCTGCAGCTGCCAGGCCTGGCCAATCTGCCGGTGTCGTTATTGGTCAGCTACCGCGATGGTGACAACCGGCGTGAAGTGCTGGTGGATCACGGCAAGGTCAGCGTCCAGCACAAAATCCTGCTCTCGGGCATCGCTCGCCTGCCGGTCAAACAGAAGATCCAGGACATGCAAGTCTGCTTGCGTTCGGCCGTGCCGGCACCCAGCCTGATCGTCGAAGAGTTATTCGTGCAGGCCGTGGAACTGGCCAGCGACGAGAGCCGCCAAGCCCTGGCTTGAGGGTCGCCTTGCAGCCCCGACCCCGCGCTCAACCGCGGGGTTTGTTTTTAGCGCTGCGCAACCGTTGAACCGGTGGGAGCCAGGATGGCAAAGTCGCTGCCATCCTGCTCGACAACGCCAACCGGCGACACGCGTTGCACCAGCGACTCCGGCCACCGCGCAAAGCGCAGCCCGGTCAGGCGATTGAGACGCTCCAATGCGTGCTGCGGATCCCACTCCTGCAAGTGGATCACATTGCCCTTAGTTCCGCTCATAGCACCCATTGTTCCTCGGCTAATCCGTGCCGCGCTGGCAGTTTGATAGCAATCTCTTAGCGAGAGAGCCAAAAGCGTGCCAACCTCCTGATCATCTACCCTGCGGCCCCATCCGGGCTGCCGCGCCACCCTGGCGCCTGCACGGCGGTGGCTATATGCCGCAAACTGACGTTTTTCGTCATACGCTGGCCGGCGCAGCGATCGAGCTTACTTGGTCGCGTGCAGCCATTGCGCCAGGCTGGCACCCAATAACAGCGCCTGTTGCTCATGCAGGGTTGCCAACGCCGCACGCAGCTGCGGATACCAGGCCTCGTCCAGCTCTGCCGGCAGTCGCTCCAGGCGCGGCAATGGCCAAGGGCTGTGGCTGAGCAATTGGTGCAGGCTGTACTGGCTCAAGTCGCGACACAGCACCCAGCCACCGCCACTGGCGCGGCAGATCAAGCGTTCGCGTTCGAGAAAGTCGAGGATTTCGTCCCACTCGTCCTCCGGCAGTTGCCAACCCTGGCTCTGCACATCGCTATGGCGCACCACTTGACCGCGCTGCTGGCAGTCATGGAACACCCGCAAAACACCCAACGCCACCAACAGCCGCGGCACCGCACGGCGCCGCCAATGCCGTGACGAGGACAGGTTGCAGACCAGTTCGGCACCAAACAGCACGATCAGCCAGGACAGGTAGATCCACAGCAGAAACAGCGGCACGGTGGCAAAAGCACCGTAGATCAACTGGTAACCGGGAAACAGGCGGACATACAGGCCGAACAGCATCTTCGCCACTTCGAACAACACCGCGGTGAACAGCCCGCCAAGCAGCGCATGCTTGAGCGGCACCCGTGCGTTGGGCACCGATGCATAAATCAAGGTGAACGCCGCCACACTGGACAATAACGGCATGAAGCGCAGCAAGGTCTGGGCGCCGATCACCGCGTCCGGCCCGGAGATCAGCGATAAGGAAGTGATGTAGGTACTCACCGCAAAACCGGCGCCGAGCAGCAGCGGGCCGAGACTGAGAATCGCCCAGTACAGCAGAAAACTGGAAATCCCACGCCGAGGCTGACGCACGCGCCAGATGGTGTTGAGCGCCTTCTCCACCGTCACCAGCATGGCAAAGGCGGTCACCGCCAGCAGCGCCACGCCGATCCAGGTCAACTGCCGCGCCTGGATGGTGAAATTGCTCAGGTACTCCTGCACCGTTTCGCCGGACGAGGGCAAGAAGTTACGGAAGATGAAACTCTGAATTTCTTCGCCCACGCCCTGAAACGCCGGGATCGCGGACAGCATGGCAAAGGTCACCGTCATCATTGGCACTACCGCGAACAGGGTCGTGTAGGTCAGCGCCGCCGCGCTGTTGGGCCCATGATCTGCGAGAAAGCGCCGCAGCAGAAAGCGCCAGAATTCCACGACATCATTGAAGCGTTGGCGCATGCCCTTTCCTTAGCGAGTGATAAAGCCGTTCCAACCCATGACCACAAACCTTGCGCCCGGTTCAGACAGAGGCGCCGACGCAGGTAGAATAGCCGCCACCTTATGCAAGATGCGACCTGCACATGACCGATTTGACGCTCTATCACAACCCGCGCTGCTCGAAATCCCGCAGCGCGCTGGAACTGCTCGAAGCCCGCGGCCTCGTACCGACCATCGTGCGTTACCTGGACACCCCGCTCAGCGCCATCGAGCTGCAGGGCCTGCTGGGCAAACTCCAGCTGTCCGCACGGCAATTGCTGCGCAGTGGCGAGGACGAATACAAGACCCTGAATCTGGCCGATGCCAGCCTCAGCGAAGAACAACTGATCGCCGCCATGGTCGAGCACCCCAAACTGATCGAACGGCCGATCCTGGTCGTCGGCAGCAAGGCCGTCATCGGCCGCCCACCGGAGAAAGTGCTGGAGATTCTGCCATGAGCCAGCCCTACATCCTGGTGCTCTATTACAGCCGCAACGGCGCCACCGCCGAAATGGCCCGGCAGATTGCCCGCGGCATCGAACTGAGTGGCCTGGAAGCGCGCCTGCGCACCGTGCCGGCGGTCTCCACCGACTGCGAAGCCATTGCGCCGGCCATTCCAGCCGAAGGCGCGCTGTATGCCAGCCTGGATGACCTGAGAAACTGCGCCGGCCTGGTTCTGGGCAGCCCGACCCGCTTCGGCAACATGGCCGCCCCGCTGAAATACTTCCTCGATGGCACCAGCAGCCTCTGGCTGACGGGCGAGTTGGTCGGCAAACCGGCCGGCGTCTTCACCAGCACCGCCAGCCTGCATGGCGGCCAGGAAACCACCCTGCTGTCGATGATGCTGCCACTGCTGCACCACGGCATGCTGATCGCCGGCCTGCCCTACAGCGAGGGCGCCTTGCTGGAAACCCGAGGCGGTGGCACGCCTTACGGTGCCAGCCACCATGCGGGTGCCGACGGTAAACGGCCATTGGACGAACATGAAATCAGCCTGTGCCGCACCCTCGGTCAACGCCTGGCTCAGATCGCACAGCGCCTGGAGAACAACCGTGGCTAAAACCCCGAAACCCTTGCCGACACTCAGCTGGCTGGCGCCGCGCCTGGCCATCAGCCGCGCGCTGAGCCTGCTCAGCTTCGGTGGCTTGGCACTGTTGCTGCTGGTCTGGAATCTGCTCTACGCCGACCTGCATGGCGCGCGCCCGTGGGTGATTCTGAGCATCGAGTTGGTGCCCTTACTGATACTCGCCCCCGGCCTGCTGCTGGGCAACGCGCGGGCTCACGCCTGGACCTGCTTTGTCGTCAACCTGTACTTCATCAAAGGCGTGCTCGCCGCCTTCGACCCCAGCCGCAGCTGGCTCGGCTGGACCGAAGCGCTGCTGAGCCTGACGCTGTTCTGCGCGGCACTGCTCTATACCCGCTGGCGCTTCCAATACGATCGCAAACTGGCCGGCGAATAGCAGAGCGACAGCCCGCCAGCTCGATAGTTATAAGCACCCACCCTCTCCCCAACCATCTCCCGGAGGGAGAGGGGGCGAATCGAGGCAGGGTTGTTGCCCGTGTACATCCGCCATTCCCGCGAAAGCGGGAACGAAGGCGAGCGAAAAAGCGGGGTTTAGTTTTTGTAGATCAGCGTTCTCAGCTCCTGCCTTCAACGCCGCATGATCGAGCACCGCCGCTTTAAACCCAACCTTTTACCAGCCGAGAACTTCCTTCAGAAAAGGAATGGTCAGCTTGCGCTGCGCCTGCAGGGAAGCCTGATCCAGGCGTTCCAGCAGCTCGAACAGGGCACTCATGCTGCGCGTGCCGCGTGTAAGGATAAAGCGGCCGACTTCGTCGGTCAGGTGCAGACCTCGACGCGAGGCGCGCAGTTGCAGGGCGCGCAACTTGTCTTCGTCGGACAGCGCCTGCAACTGGAAAACCAGCGCCAGGGTCAGGCGTGACTGCAGGTCCGGCAACTGCACCGGCAGTTCCCGTGGCGAAGCGGCGGCGGCCAGCAACAACCGGCGACCGGCGTCACGCAGACGGTTGAACAGGTGGAACAGCGCCTCTTCCCAATCGGCACGGCCGGCCACCGCATCCAGATCATCCAGACAGACCAGTTCGCACTGCTCCAGATTGTCCAGCAGTTGTGGGCCGTAATCCGCCAGCTCGGCCAGCGGCAGGTACACGGCCTGTTCGCCACGCTGCTCGAAGCGCAAACACGCCGCCTGCAGCAGGTGGCTGCGGCCAACACCGTCACCACCCCAGAGGTAGATCAGGCTTTCCGCCCAGCCGGCTTCAGCCTCGCAGAGGCGCTCGACATAGCCGAGCGCGGCGGCATTCGCACCGGGGTAGTAGTTGGCAAAGGTGGCGTCATCGCGCAGACGCACGCCCAGAGGGAGCTGAATCGGTTTCATGCAGGGCTGGGCGGCTCGTCGGAACCGCCGGAGGACTCTTGATAAAGAGCGGAAAGTTTATAGAAATCATGAGCATGACGCAGCAATACCATGATCACCGCGGCAACTGGCAGCGCCAGCAGCACGCCAGTAAAGCCAAATAACTGGCCGCCGGCGAGAATCGCGAAGATCACCGCGACCGGATGCAGGCCGATGCGATCCCCCACCAGCAGCGGTGTCAGCAGCATGCCTTCGAGCAATTGGCCGACCATGAACACCGCAGCAATCCCCAGCAAGGGATAAAACTCACCGCCAAACTGAAACAGCCCAGCCGTGATCGCGGCACCAAAACCCACCACAAAACCCATGTAAGGCACGATGCTGGCCAAACCGGCAATCAGGCCGATCAACAGGCCCAGCTCCAGACCCACCAGCATCAAGCCGCTGGCGTAGATAATCCCCAGCGCCAGCATCACCAACAACTGGCCACGCAGAAAGGCGCCCAGCACTTCATGACACTCGCCGGCCAGTTGCACGACAAAACCTTCGCGACTGCGTGGCAGCAGGCTGCGCAACTTGGTCACCATCAGGTCCCAGTCCCGCAGCAGGTAGAAGCTCACCACCGGGATCAGCAACAAATTACCGAGCCAACCGAGCAACGCCAGACTCGATGCAGTGGCCTGCGCCAGCACGGCCCCGACTATGTCGGTAGTCTTGCCCAGATGCTCGGAGAAAGCCGTTTTGAGCTGATCGAAACGCCAGAAGCCATCCGCCAGCCCCAGCTGCGCCTGCGCCCAGGGCAAAGCCGTGTGCTGCAGCCAGTCGAGCATCTGCGGCGCCAGTTCATAGAGGCGCACCAGCTGTCGGCCCAGCATCGGCACCAGTACCAGCAGCAACACCAGCAAAATCAGGCTGAACAAGCCGAACACCACGATCACAGCCCAGGTGCGCGAGAGCTTCCAGCGCTCCAGCCGGTCCACCAATGGGTCGCCCATGTAGGCCAGCAGCACGCCCATCAGAAAAGGAGAAAGAATCGGGTGCAGCGTGTACAGCAACCAACCGAGCAGCAACAGCCCGGCAATCCATAGCCAGTGACGTGAATCAGTCATGCCCAAAACCTCGTAGCGGGGAATTCCAGAAGCAAGCCCAGGCCAGGCCAGGCCAGCTATTACCAACGGTACTGCAGCAGATCCGCACGCGGCTGTTGCATCGGCGCCACACCTGGCGTTGCGGCCTGAGCGGCATCAACCGCTGCAGCCCCGGCTGGCACCTCCTGCAGGTGCACCAGGGCCAATTGCGCACGCAACTGTTCGGTGCTGGCCTTGATCCGATAGGTCAGACGCTCGCCTTCCACCTTCTGCAAGCGCGCATCGAACGGCTCGAGCAAGCGTTGCAGCTCGGCATAGCGGGTCAGATTGGCGCCCTGCACCTCCAGCGTCAGGCTTTCGGCGGTGCCCGGCGCGGCGACAAAGCGCGACGCCAAGCGCTCGCTGATGGCCAGAAACACCGCATCCGCCAACGCATCGGCATCGGCGCCCTGGGCTGTGCCCTGTTCGCGGCTATCGCCCAGCCACAGACGCCACTGTGCTTGCCACTGGCCGGCTTCTTCATGGGCATTGACCGCCAGCAAGGCATCCGCCGCATAGCGCTCGGAGGCTGGGCGCAGTGCATCGGGCTGGGTGGCGGCGAGGTTTTCCGCGGTAGCCGCCAATTGTTCATTCAAATCGGCCAGCGGCAGGCGCAGCGGCAAACCACGATGCTGCGCGGCGCGGCGCAACGGCGCGGCACTGGCCTGGCCGTCACCGACCAGATTGGCGCCCTCGGTGGCGCTATTGAGCCACCACGCCAGGATCGCCGGGCGGTTGGAGCCCCATAGCGAGAGGCCGGCCTGACGCAAGCTGCGCTCGCTGCTGACCGGGTCGAAGTCGACCACCAGCAACTGCGGCGGGCCACTTTCGTAACCGTACTGGCTGATCAATTGCTGTGGATCCTTGCGCAATTCAGCCAGCGCCGGGTTGCTTGGCGCTTTGCTGTCGCCGGTAAGGCGCAGCACCAGGGTATCCAGCGCGCGACTCAGCGCCGCCGCACGCTCTTCCGGCTGTTGGCTGGCGACCGGTTCGCGCACCTGATACAGATCGCCAAGCGTTTGCGCCCATGACGGCAAGCTAAGCAGCGAGAGACAGAGGACGAGCAGTTGAGCAAGCGGGCGCATGGCAGATTCTCGACAGACTGAAAGGCGGCATCAGGGCCACCGCTGAAGGGCTCTACCTTAAACAGCCACCTCGACCCCGGCAACACTTGCCGCGCCCGGAAAAACCAAGACGAAGTGTAAATACGCTTAACTAACCCTCTAGAGCAGCCGATAACCCGCCTGAACATAACAACCCCAGCATTACTCAGCCGACCAGGCACAGACCAATAGGGGAACCTCAGGGTGTCCATAAAACTACGCTTACTTTTGCTGATGGGCACCGGCCTGCTCACCGCCTTGATCATGAGCCTGGTCAGTTACCTGGGAAATACCCAGATGGCTGCAGCGATGAATGACAACCAAGTCAGTATGACTGCCCTGCGCAATCACCTCGAAGCCGACATGATGCACGACGCCCTGCGCGCCGACGTGCTCTCCGCGATGCTGGTGGGGCTGGGTAAAAGCACCAGCAGCAAAGAAGAAGCGCGCAGTTCTGTCGCTGAGCACGCGGCGCGCTTTCGCGAGGTGCTTGGCGACAACCTCAAGCTGCCGGTCAACGACACCATCAAAGCCGGCCTGAACACAGTCAGGCCCAGCCTCGACACCTACATCAGCGCTGGCGAACGCATCGTCGGGCTGGCACTCAACGATCCGGACAGCGCGCAGCAAGAGCTGGCCACGTTCAATAACGCCTTCAGTCGCCTGGAAGATGAGTTGAGCGCCCTCAGCGAGCTGATCGAAACCAACACCCAACTCACCAGCAAAGGCACCCAGCAAGCCATCAACAGCGCCAACTTCACCCTCGCTGGCGTACTGATCGCCAGCTTGCTCCTGCTGCTCGTCCAGGGGCGGTGGATCATTCGAAGCATCCTGGGCCCACTGCAGTCCGCGAGCCGGTTCGCCGACGGCATTGCCCAGGGCAACCTCAGCGAACGCATAGCCGAACCCGAACAGCAGGATGAAGCCAGCAAGCTGATACGCAGCCTGGCGACCATGCAGCGCGACCTGCGCGGCATGATCGAGGTGGTCCGCAGCAATGCCCAGGGTGTCAGTGGCATGAGCCAGCAATTGAGCAGCGGCTGCCACCAGGTGGCCGGCAGCAGCCAGCAACAGAGCGAAGCCGCCAGCACTATGGCCGCCGCCGCCAGCGAAATGACCGCGAGCATCGAGGAAATCACCCGTCACGCCGAGCGCGCACTGAACATGGCCAATCAGGCCGAGCAACTGGCCAAGGATGGCGGCCAGGTGATCCATCAGGTGGTCAGCGACATGGACGGCATCGCCCGCTCGGTGCAACAGTCGGCGCAGGTGATCCGCACCCTGGATAAAGAGTCCGAGCAGATTTTCAGCATCATTCAGGTGATCAAGGGCATCGCCGACCAAACCAACCTGCTGGCGCTGAACGCCGCCATCGAGGCCGCCCGCGCCGGTGAACAAGGCCGTGGCTTTGCCGTGGTGGCCGACGAGGTGCGCAGCCTGGCCGGCCGCACCAGTGCTTCCACCCAGGAAATCGCCAGCATGGTCGAGCGTATCCAGCACAGCACGCGCGAGGCCGCCAGCAGCATGGAGGCCGGCGTCGCGCAGGTCGACAAAGGCATGGCGGTGACCGCCGACGTCGAGCGCGCCATCCGCGAAATCCTCGAAGCCACCCTGAACACGACGCAACTGGTCAACGACATCACCCGCACGATCGGCGAACAGAGCCTGGCCAGTAACGAAATCGCCCACCAAGTGGAAATGATTGCCAACATGTCCGAAGGTAATAGCCGGGTGATCGGCCAGACCGCCGCGACCACCGATGAGCTGTCCAGCCTGGCGGGCAAGCTGGCGCAATCGGTCGATCGTTTCCGGCTCTGACAGGCTAACCGGTGGCTGTTCGTCGGATCAGCCACCGCCAACGCCTCGTCACTGGCACCGGTCGACAGGCTCTGATGGCCGCCTGCCGGTAAGCCTGATAAAATCGCGCGCCTTCGCAGACCGGCTTCGGCAGTACCTCAAGTTCAGTGAAACCTCGCGAGCGCGGCAGAAAAAGACGAAAACAGCTGGAACGGCCGTTTTCCACCGAGTATCTCCCGTTTAACCCGCAACAGTGTTCGCTTAACTTGACCCGGTCGATCCCCGAACATCCCTTTAAAAGGCCCTGGATCTATGAGCAAGCAACCCTCCATTAGCTACAAGGACGCCGGTGTAGACATCGATGCAGGCGAAGCCCTGGTCGAACGCATCAAAAGCGTGGCCAAGCGCACCGCACGTCCGGAAGTGATGGGCGGCCTGGGTGGCTTCGGCGCCCTCTGCGAGATCCCGGCCGGTTACAAGCAGCCGGTACTGGTTTCCGGCACCGACGGCGTCGGCACCAAACTGCGCCTGGCATTGAACCTGAACAAGCACGACAGCATCGGCATCGACCTGGTCGCCATGTGCGTCAATGACCTAGTGGTGTGCGGCGCCGAGCCGCTGTTCTTCCTCGACTACTACGCCACCGGCAAGCTCAACGTCGACACCGCCGCCCAGGTGGTCACCGGCATCGGCGCCGGCTGCGAACTGGCCGGCTGCTCCCTGGTCGGTGGCGAAACCGCTGAAATGCCCGGCATGTACGAAGGCGAAGACTACGATCTGGCCGGCTTCTGCGTCGGCGTGGTGGAAAAAGCCGAGATCATCGACGGCTCCAAGGTCCAGGCCGGCGACGCCCTGTTGGCCCTGCCCTCCTCCGGCCCGCACTCCAACGGCTACTCGCTGATCCGCAAGATCATCGAAGTGGCCGGCGCCGACATCGAGAACATCCAGCTCGACGGCAAGCCCCTCACCGAACTGCTGATGGCGCCGACACGGATCTACGTCAAACCGCTGCTCAAGCTGATCAAAGACACCGGCGCCGTCAAAGCCATGGCCCACATCACCGGTGGCGGCCTGCTCGACAACATTCCGCGCGTGCTGCCCGAAGGCGCACAAGCGGTGGTCGACGTGGCCAGCTGGAAACGCCCAGCGGTGTTCGACTGGCTGCAAGAGCAAGGCAACGTCAACGAAGTGGAAATGCACCGCGTGCTCAACTGTGGCGTCGGCATGGTCATCTGCGTTGCCCAGGAGCACGTCGAAACGGCGCTGCAAACCCTGCGCGAAGCCGGTGAGCAACCTTGGCTGATCGGCCAGATCGCCGCCAGCGCGCCCGGTGCCGAGCGCGTGGTACTGAACAACCTGAAAGGTCACTGATGCCCGCACGCTGCGATGTAGTCGTGCTGATCTCGGGCTCCGGCAGCAACCTGCAGGCGCTGATCGACAACATCCAGGCCGGTGAAAATCCGGCCCGGATCCGTGCAGTGATCGCCAACCGCGCCGACGCCTATGGCCTGGAGCGGGCGGAAGCGGCCGGTATCGACACGCAGGTGCTCGACCACAAGGCCTTCGCCGACCGTGAAGCCTTCGATGCCGCGCTGATCGAGCTGATCGACACCTTCACGCCACGGCTGGTGGTGTTGGCGGGCTTCATGCGCATCCTCAGCCCCGGCTTCGTGCGCCACTACCAGGGCCGCCTGCTGAACATTCATCCTTCGCTGTTGCCCAAGTACAAAGGCCTGCACACCCATCAACGGGCGCTGGAGGCTGGCGACAGCGAACATGGCTGCAGCGTGCACTTCGTGACCGAGGAACTCGATGGTGGCCCTCTGGTCGTACAAGCTGTAATCCCGGTAAAGTCGGATGACTCGCCGGAAAGCCTGGCCAAGCGTGTGCATGTACAAGAACACCACATTTACCCGTTGGCCGTGCGCTGGTTTGCCGAAGGCCGCTTGCGTCTTGCCGCGCATGGCGCAATGCTGGATGGCCAGCCGTTACCGGCCACCGGCCACTTGATTCGAACCTAGGAGACTCTATGCGTCGTGCCCTGCTGTTCGTCCTTGCCGTACTCACCCTGCCGGTCCAGGCTCTGGAGCTCAAACCCTTCTCCGCCAGCTACACCGCGGATTGGAAACAGTTGCCCATCAGCGGTACCGCCGAGCGCAGCCTCAAGCGCCAGGAAGACGGGCGCTGGCTGCTCAACTTCGAAGCCTCGATGCTGATCGCCAGCCTCACCGAGGAAAGCACCTTTCGCGTGGAGAGCGGCACCTTCCTGCCGCTGACCTACCACTACGAGCGCAGCGGACTGGGTAAAGGCAAACAAGTCGAGTTCGATTTCGACTGGAGCGCCAAGCAAGTCATCGGCACCGACCGCGGCGCACAGGTTTCCCAGCCGCTCAACCGCGGCCTGCAGGACAAGTCGACCTACCAGTTGGTACTCCAGCATGATGTAGCCGCTGGCAAAAAGAGCATGAGCTACCAGGTGATCGATGGCGACGAGATCGAAACCTACGACTTCCGCGTATTGAATGAAGAGAGCGTTCGCACTGCGACGGGCCTGGTCGATGCGATCAAGGTCGAGCGCGTGCGCGACCCGACACAGAGCAGCCGAAAAACCGTGCTCTGGTTCGCCAAGGATTGGGATTACCTGCTGGTGCGCCTGCATCAGATCGAGAAGGACGGCAAGGAATACCAGATCATGCTCAAAGAGGGCTCGGTGGACGGCAAACCCGTTCAAGGCCGCAGCGAGTAATAATCAGGCGATGAAAAAGCCGGGCAATGCCCGGCTTTTTTCATGTGTTTTGCGCTTCGCCTCTCACCACATCAGGTCGTCAGGCACCTGATAGGCGGCATAGGGGTCGTCCGCATCCGGCGCTTCGGTTGGGGTGTTGAGCAGTATCACGCGGCGCGGATCGCGCTCCTGAATCTTCAAGGCGGCTTCACGCGGGATCACCTCATAACCACCGCCATGCTGAACGACGGCCAACGAGCCACGGCTGAGCTTGTCGCGCATCAAGCTGTTGACGGAGAGGCGCTTGACCTTCTTGTCGTCGACGAAGTTGTAGTAATCCTCGGTGGTCAACTTGGGCAGGCGGCTCTGCTCGATCAGTTGTTTGATCTGCGCGGCTTCGGCCTTCTTCTGCACCTTTTCCTGCTGTTGGCGGTTCAGCTCCTGATCGCGGGCGGCCTTCTCGGCCATGGCTTGCAGGGCGGCGCGCTTCTGCGAGTCATCGACCTCGACCTGGCCTTTGTGCTCCAAGCGCTTTTGCTTCTGCTTTTCTTTGCCGACCTGCTTGGCCTGCTTTTGGTTGACCAGGCCGGCTTTCAACAATTGGTCACGGAGAGAAAGACTCATACCCTGCGCCTTACAATGAATTTGAGATGTGGGGTGGGTGAAACCCACCGGCGGCGCAGCTAAACGCCACAACCTGATTATCCAACCCGACGGCCAATGGGTGGGTTTCCCCCACCCTACGCACTATGAACCGCAACCTAGGCCGTCCTTTTCCTGACGTTTGGCCTCGCCCCAGAGGGCATCCAGTTCTTCGAGGCTGCAATTTTCAATGGGGCGACGGGTTTCACGCAAGGCCTGTTCGATAAACCTGAAACGACGCTCGAACTTGCCATTGGCACTGCGCAATGCAGTTTCCGGATCGACCTTCAGGTGCCGTGCCAGGTTGACCACCACGAACAGCAGGTCGCCGATTTCCTCGGCCACCGCCTGAGGGTCGTTCTCGCTCATGGCTTCGAGCACTTCGTCCAGTTCTTCGCGAACCTTGTCCACCACGGGCAACGCTTGCGGCCAATCGAAACCGACCTGGGCCGCACGCTTCTGCAATTTGACTGCACGGGACAAGGCCGGCAACGTCTTGGGCACATCATCCAGCAAGGACAGCTGTTCCGGCGCAACAGCCTTCTCTGCACGCTCTTCGGCTTTCAATTGCTCCCAACGCTGTTTGACCGCCGACTCTGCCAGCCTGGCCACATCCGGTGCGCCATACAGGTCGCCATCGGCGAATACGTGGGGGTGGCGGCGAATCAATTTGCGGGTGATGCCATCCACCACCGCATCGAACTCGAAACGCCCTTCTTCCTTGGCCAGCTGGCTGTAATACACCACTTGAAACAGCAGATCGCCCAATTCGCCCGGCAGGTGCTCGAAGTCGGCCCGCTCGATGGCATCGGCGACCTCGTAGGCCTCCTCGATGGTGTAGGGCACGATGCTCGCGTAACTCTGTTTCAGATCCCACGGGCAGCCGTACTGCGGATCGCGCAGGCGGGCCATGAGATGCAGCAGATCTTCAAGTTTATACACTGACAACTCCAACCTATGGCAACCGCCTGAGCGGCGCGGGCGAAGAGCTGGCTAGGCGAAGACTTTCCGAAAAGCGGAGTTGGCTCTAGCCAATGAGCATTTTTCGGAAGGTCTTCAACAACGCCAGGCCAAGCGCAGCAGCTCAGGAAGCTCGGTTGCGCCGCACCTCGATAATATTCGGCAACTGGGAAATCCGCCCCAGCAAACGACCCAGCGCATCCAACCCCGGAATCTCGATGGTCAAGGACATGGCCGCGGTGTTGTCTTCCTTGTTCGAGCGGGTGTTGACTGCCAGCACGTTGATCTTCTCGTTGAGCAGCACCTGGGATACGTCGCGCAGCAAACCGGAACGGTCGTAGGCGCGGATGATGATATCCACCGGGTAGGTCTGCACCGGTACCGGCCCCCAACTGACCTGGATGATCCGCTCCGGCTCGCGCCCGCCCAGCTGCAGCACCGAGGCGCAGTCCTGGCGATGGATGCTGACGCCACGCCCAAGGGTGATGTAACCGACGATCGCATCGCCCGGCAGCGGCTGGCAGCAGCCGGCCATTTGCGTCAGCAGGTTGCCGACGCCCTGGATCTGGATATCGCCACGCTTGCCTGGCTTGAAATGGCTGTGCTTGCGCGGAATCAGCTCCAACTGCTCGTTGCCACGCTCCGGCTCGACCAGTTGCTGCGCGGCGTTGACCAGGTGCGCCAGGCGCAGATCACCCGCACCGAGGGCGGCGAACATATCCTCGGTGGCTTTCAGGTTGACCTTCTCCGCCAGGCGTTCGAAGTCCACGTGCGGCAATGCCAGGCGGCCCAGTTCGCGCTCGAGCAGGGTTTTGCCAGCGGCGACGTTTTGGTCGCGATCCTGCAACTTGAACCAGTGCACGATCTTCGCCCGCGCCCGCGAGGTGGTGACGTAACCGAGGTTACTGTTCAACCAGTCACGGCTCGGCGTGCCGTGCTTGCTGGTGATGATTTCCACCTGCTCGCCGGTCTGCAGGCTGTAGGTGAGCGGCACGATACGCCCGTTGATCTTGGCGCCGCGGCAGTTGTGGCCGATTTCGGTGTGCACACGATAGGCGAAGTCCAGCGGCGTCGCGCCTTTGGGCAGGTCAATGGCATGACCGTCCGGGGTGAACACATAGACCCGATCCGGCTCGATATCCACGCGCAACTGCTCGGCCAGGCCGCCGATATCGCCGAGCTCTTCATGCCATTCGAGCACCTGGCGCAGCCAGGAGATTTTCTCTTCGTAATGGTTGGAGCCGGATTTGACGTCGGTGCCTTTGTAGCGCCAGTGCGCGCACACGCCCAGCTCGGCTTCCTCGTGCATGGCATGGGTGCGGATCTGCACTTCCAGCACCTTGCCTTCCGGGCCGATCACCGCGGTATGCAGCGAGCGGTAGCCGTTCTCTTTCGGGTTGGCGATGTAGTCGTCGAACTCTTTCGGGATGTGCCGCCAGAGGGTATGCACGATGCCCAGCGCGGTGTAGCAGTCGCGCATCTCCGGCACCAACACGCGCAACGCACGCACGTCATAGATCTGGCTGAACGCCAGACCTTTGCGCTGCATTTTGCGCCAGATCGAATAGATGTGTTTGGCCCGCCCGCTGATATCGGCCTGCACGCCGGTGGCCGCCAGTTCGGACTTGAGCTGTGCCATCACCTCGGCAATGAAGCGCTCACGGTCCAACCGCCGCTCATGCAGCAGCGTGGCGATCTGCTTGTATTGTTCGGGCTCCAGGTAGCGGAAAGACAGGTCTTCCAACTCCCACTTGATATGGCCGATGCCCAGTCGATGCGCCAGCGGCGCGTAGATATCGAACACTTCGCGGGCCACCCGATGGCGCTTTTCGTCATCGGCATTCTTGATCGCGCGGATCGCGCAGGTGCGTTCGGCCAGTTTGATCAGCGCGACGCGCACATCGTCGACCATCGCCACCAGCATCTTGCGCAGGTTGTCGACCTGGACCTGGGTGCCCAGCACCAGCGACTCGCGCGGATTGAGGCTGGCGCTGATCGCCGCCATGCGCAGCACGCCATCGATCAGCTTGGCGACCACCGGACCACAGCGCTGCTGCACCGCGGCCAAGGTGATCTTGCCTTCGCGCACGCCGCGGTAAACGACCGCCGCGACCAGCGAATCCTGATCGAGCTTGAGATCGGCAAGGATTTCGGCGATCTCCAGGCCAGTGCGAAAACTGGAGTTGCCTTCGGCCCATAGATTCTTCGCCGCATTGGCTTGCTGCTCGGCCTCGCGGGCGAACTCGCACGCGGCTTTCAAGGCCTCGCGATCCAATGCCTGGTCGATGCTGACCACATGATCGAGCCAAGCCTCTAGGTTGATGCTGCCGTCCGTGTTGATCGGCTGGTGCGCTCTAACCTGTACCATCGTTTACCTTCCCTACGGCGTGCGGCAAACACCCCGCCTGACTGCATAAAAAATCGCCAGCCTTCTGCGGGCTGGTCGGATTACGCGAACTTCCTAGTCCGCCTCGAATAACGCCATCGCCTCGACATGTGCCGTCTGCGGAAACATGTCGAGGATGCCGGCTCGTTTTAACCGGTAACCCTGCCGCACCAACTCCGCCGCATCACGCGCCAGCGTCGCCGGATTGCAGGACACATACAGCACGCGTTTGGCGCACAAAGCACCAATCTGCCGGACCACTTCCAGCGCGCCATCGCGCGGTGGGTCGAGCAAGACCGCGGAAAAACCTTGTGTCGCCCACGTGGCGCCGGCCAGCGGGATCGACAAGTCCGCCTGAAAAAACTGCGCGTTGCCCAGACCATTGGTCGTGGCATTGCTCGCGGCCCGCTCGACCATCGCCTCGACCCCCTCGACCGCCACCACCTCACGAACCTGGCGGGCCAGCGGCAGGGCGAAGTTGCCCAGGCCACAGAACAGATCCAGCACCCGCTCATCCGCTTGCGGTGCCAACCAGTCTAGCGCCTGCGCGATCATTGCCTCATTCACCGGCGCATTGACCTGTACGAAATCGCCGGGGCGATAGGCCAATTGCAGGTCCCAGGCCGGCAGGCGATAACCCAGCGTCTCACCGGCATCCAGCGGCTGCGGCTCACCCTCGCCGTGCAGCCAGAGTTGCGCACTGTGCTCGGCACAGAACGCCTGTAACAACGCCAGGTCGGCCTCCGGCAAGGGCGCGGTATGACGCACCAAAACAGCGCTGGCCGTACCACTGAACAACTCGACATGGCCCAGCGCCTGCGGCTTGGCCAAGCGCCGCAGCACCTGCGGCAGTGCCCGAATAATCGGCTGCAAGGGCTGTACCAGCACCAGGCAATCGGCGATAGCCACGATGTCCTGGCTGGCCGCCGCGCGAAAGCCGACATCCAGGTGCTTGGCCTTGGCATCCCAGCGCACCGCAATGCGCGCACGGCGGCGATAGGCGAACTCGGGGCCGACCAGCGCCGGCGCCCACTCGTCCGGCTGCAAGCCGCCAATACGGCTCAACTGCTCGGCCAGCAGGCGTTGCTTCAACGCCAGTTGCTCGCTGTGCGGCAGGTGCTGCAGGGTGCAACCGCCACAGCGGCCGGCATGGGCGCAGGGCGCGACACGCCGCTGCGGCGCGGCGGTGAAAATCCGTTCGGCGCGGGCATCGACGATCTGGCTGCGAGCACCGAGCACGCGGGCTTCCACCTGCTCATCCGGCAGGGCACCGGCGACGAACCAGGTGCGCCCCTCGAAGAAGGCGATACCACGGCCGTCATTGGCCAGGCGCTCGATGGTCAGGCGCTGTTTCTTGCCGACCGGAATTTGCGGCGCGCGGGTACCGCCGCTCGGCTGGAAGCGCAAATCACCGCTACGTTTAGCCATGATCAGCGGGGGTCATCGTAGACACCGGTCGACAGATAACGGTCGCCGCGGTCGCAGATGATCGCCACGATCACGGCATTCTCCACCTCACGCGACAAACGCAACGCGGCGGCCACCGCGCCACCGGAGGAAACGCCACAGAAGATGCCTTCTTCGCGGGCCAGCCGGCGCATCACGTCTTCAGCCTCGCTCTGGGCCATATCGACGATGCGGTCGACGCGCTCGGCCTGATAAATCTTCGGCAGATACTCCTCTGGCCAGCGGCGGATACCCGGAATCGCCGAGCCTTCCATCGGCTGCAAGCCGACGATCTGGATCGCCGGATTCTGCTCCTTGAGGTAACGCGACACACCCATGATGGTGCCGGTGGTCCCCATGGAGCTGATGAAGTGGCTGATGCTGCCCTGGGTCTGGCGCCAGATTTCCGCACCCGTGCCGTTGTAATGGGCAATCGGGTTGTCACCATTGGCGAACTGATCGAGCACCTTGCCCTTGCCTTCGGCCTGCATTCGCTCGGCCAGGTCGCGGGCGCCTTCCATGCCCTCTTCCTTGCTGACGATGATCAGCTCGGCGCCATAGGCGGTCATCGCCGCCTTGCGCTCGGCACTCATGTTGTCCGGCATGATCAGGATCATCCGGTAACCCTTGATCGCGGCGACCATGGCCAGCGCGATCCCGGTATTGCCGGAGGTCGCCTCGATCAGGGTATCGCCGGGTTTGACGGCACCGCTGAGTTCGGCACGGGTGATCATCGACAACGCCGGGCGGTCTTTCACCGAGCCCGCGGGGTTGTTGCCTTCCAGTTTCACCAACAGGGTGTTGCTGGTTTCGCCGGGCAGCCGTTGCAGGCGCACCAGCGGCGTGTTGCCGACGCAATCGGCGATGGTTGGGTACTGCAGGGTCATGGCGTCTTCGCAATCCAGACTGCGGGGGCACCCATGATAGCGGCAAACGGCCGGACGCCATAACACACGAACACAGAGGCTTATTACAGGTTGTTATAAGGAAAGCGTTCACCTCTTGTTCGCACAAAGGCAAGCGCTACACTGCCGGCCAGAACTCATCGAACAGTGCAACGCGGGAGGATGGCTGTGTTCAAGGATCTTGGCATCAAGGGCCGCGTATTACTGCTCACCCTGCTACCCACCAGCCTGATGGCGCTGGTGCTCGGCGGTTACTTCATTTGGATGCAACTGTCCGACTTGCAAGCGCAACTGCTGCAGCGCGGGCAGATGATCGCCGAACAGCTGGCGCCACTCGTCGCCCCGGCGTTGGCGCGAGGCGATACCACGTTACTGAACCGGGTCGCCAGCGAGGCCCTGGAGCAGCCGGACGTGCGCGCCGTGACCTTTCTCTCGGCGGAAAACGCGCGCCTGGCCCACGCCGGGCCGAACATGCTCAACTCGACCCCGGAGGGTGACGGCAACCAGCTGTTGCAGCGCAGCGGCAAGGATGCGACGCGCTTTCTGCTGCCGGTGCTCGGCCGTCATCGCAGCCTGACCGGCGACCCGATCGTCGATGACCCCGAACGCCTGCTGGGCTGGGTCGAACTGGAGTTATCGCACCACGGCACCCTGCTGCGCAGCTACCGCAGCCTGCTCGCCAGCCTGCTGCTGATTGTCACCGGGCTCGGCGTCACGGCGCTGCTGGCCGTGCAAATGAGCCGCACGATCAACGAGCCGCTGCGGCGGATCAAGCAGAGCGTCAGCCAACTCAAGGAAGGTCGCCTGGAAACCCGCCTGCCACCGCTCGGCAGCCATGAAATGGACGAGCTGGCATCGGGCATCAACCGCATGGCCGAGTCACTGCAAAACGCCCAGGAAGAACTGCAACACAGCATCGACCAAGCCACCGAAGACGTCCGGCAAAACCTGGAAACCATCGAGATCCAGAACATCGAACTGGACTTCGCACGCAAGGAAGCCCTGGAGGCCAGCCGGATCAAATCCGAATTCCTCGCCAACATGAGCCATGAAATCCGCACCCCGCTCAACGGCATTCTGGGTTTCACCAACCTGCTGCAGAAAAGCGAGCTGACGCCGCGCCAGCAGGATTACCTGGGCACCATCGAGAAATCCGCCGACAGCCTGCTGGGGATCATCAACGAAATCCTCGATTTCTCGAAAATCGAAGCCGGCAAACTGGTGCTGGAAAACATCCCGTTCAACCTGCGCGACGTGCTACAGGATGCCCTCACCATCCTCGCCCCGGCGGCCCACGCCAAGCAGTTGGAACTGGTCAGCCTGGTGTACCGCGACACCCCACTGTCGCTGATCGGCGACCCGGCACGGCTCAAGCAGGTGCTGACCAACCTGGTCAGCAACGCGATCAAATTCACCCGCGAAGGCACCATCGCCATGCGCGCCATGGTCGAAGATGAAAACAGCGACCGTGCGCAACTGCGCATCAGCGTGCAGGACACGGGCATCGGCCTCTCCGACGAAGACCTGCGCGCGCTGTTCCAGGCGTTCAGCCAGGCGGACAACTCGCTGTCGCGGCAAGCCGGCGGCACCGGCCTCGGCCTGGTGATATCCAAGCGTCTGATCGAACAGATGGGCGGCGAGATCGGTGTTGCCAGCACCCCCGGCGAAGGCTCTGAATTCTGGATCAGCCTGAGCCTGCCCAAAGCCCGCGACGATGCCGAAGACCTGCCACGCGCGCCACTGCTCGGGCGCCGCGTGGCGATCCTCGAAGGCCACGAGCTGGCGCGCCAGGCCCTGCAGCACCAGTTGGAAGACTGCGGCCTGCAGGTCGTGCAGTACCAGCACCTGGACGACCTGGTGGAAGCCGTGACCGCCGAGCAGCACGGCGACCTCCCGATCGGCCTGGCCGTACTCGGCGTGACCGCCCAGGAGCTGCCACCGGAACGCCTGAGCCGGCGCGTCTGGGACCTCGAACGCCTCGCTTGCAAAAGCCTGGTGCTCTGCCCGACCACCGAACAGACGCTTTATCACGAATCCCTGCCGGACGCCCACAGGCAACTGCACGCCAAACCGGCCTGCACCCGCAAGATGCAGCGCGCCCTGGCGGAACTGGTCAGCCCGCGCCATCTGCGCGTGGAAGCGGCCAGCACGCCGACCAATCGCCCGCCGCGCCTGCTGTGCGTCGACGACAACCCGGCCAACTTGCTGCTGGTGCAAACCCTGCTCAGCGATATGGGCGCCGAGGTCAGCGCCGTCGACAGTGGTTACGCCGCTCTGGCCATCGTTCAACAGAAGTGCTTCGACCTGATTTTCATGGACGTGCAGATGCCCGGCATGGACGGCCGACAATCCACCGAGGCGATTCGCCAATGGGAAGGTGAAAACGACACCGCGCCGATACCGATCATCGCCCTCACCGCCCATGCCCTGGCCAACGAAAAGCGTGCGCTGCTGCAAGGCGGCATGGACGACTACCTGACCAAGCCGATCAGCGAACGGCAGCTGGCGCAGGTGGTGCTCAAATGGACCGGCCTGGCGTTACGCAACCATGGCCCGGAACGCCCGACGCAAAGCACGCCCACCCCCCTCAACCAGCGTGTCCTCGACGCCGAAGAGGGCCTGCGCCTGGCAGCCGGCAAGGCCGATCTGGCGGCCGACATGCTGAGCATGCTGCTCGCCTCGCTGGACGCCGACCGCCAAGCCATTCGCCATGCACGCGATGCGGACGACCGCATCGCCCTGATCGAACGGGTCCATCGCCTGCATGGCGCCACCCGTTATTGCGGCGTGCCGCAACTGCGCGCCGCCTGCCAACGCAGCGAAACCCTGCTCAAGCAAAACGATCCGGCGGCGAAAACCGCGCTGGACGAGCTGGACGACGCCATCACCCGCCTGGCAAACGAGGCCCAATCCCGCGCCTGATGAGGCCGCAGAGCAAAAGGAGAGACGCACATGCGCATCATGCTATTCAGCTACCAGCCCTATGATCGCGACAGCTTCAGCGCCGCGTCATCGGCGACCAGCCATGAACTGCTGTTCCAGTCCGCGCGCCTGAGCCTCGACACTGCAGCCCTGGCCCAGGGCTGCCCGGTGGTTTGCGCCTTCATCAATGACGATCTGAGCGCTCCGGTCCTGCAACGCCTCGCGGCGGGTGGCACACAACTGATTGCCCTGCGTTCGGCCGGCTACAACCATGTCGACCTGCCCGCTGCGCAGCAGCTGGGGCTGACCGTCGTCCGCGTGCCGGCCTACTCGCCGCATGCCGTGGCAGAGCATGCCGTGGCCCTGATCCTGGCGCTCAACCGCCGCTTGCACCGGGCCTATAACCGCACCCGCGAAGGCGACTTCTCGCTGCATGGGCTGACCGGCTTCGATCTCTACGAGAAAAACGTCGGCGTGATCGGCACTGGGCAGATCGGCACCACCTTCGCCCGCATCATGGCTGGCTTCGGCTGCCGCCTACTGGCCTATGACCCACACCCCAACCCGCAGGTGCTGGCACTCGGCGGCCGTTATGTGCCGCTGCCGGAACTGCTCGAGCAGGCGCAGATCATCAGCCTGCATTGCCCCCTGACACCCGCTACCCACCACCTGATCAACCGCCAATCGCTGCAACACATGCGCCCGCAGGCCATGCTGATCAATACCGGGCGTGGCGCCCTGGTGGAAACCCCGGCCTTGATCGAGGCGCTGAAAAGCGGCCAGCTCGGCTACCTGGGCCTGGATGTCTACGAAGAGGAAGCCACCTTGTTCTTCGAAGACCGCTCCGACCTGCCACTGCAGGACGACGTACTGGCACGCCTGCTGACATTCCCCAACGTGATCGTCACCGCCCACCAGGCCTTCCTCACCCGCGAGGCCCTTGCCGGCATCGCCAGAACCACGCTGGAAAACATCGAGGCGTGGATCGCCAACCAGCCGCAGAATCGGGTCGAGGCTTAGGCCGTGTTAACATGCCGGCCTTGTATTTCCTCTTAGATAGCGACTGAAACCTGCTCCCATGGCCGAACACGACTTCCGTTACAACCTGCTCAACCCCGAGCACACCCTGATCGAATGCCGAGCCCTGGCGCCGGGTCGCTATCAAGTCACCGGCAACGGCGGCTCGGTCCAGAGCGGCGACAGCCTGCTGGTGACCCTCAAAGGCAGCCGCGACCTGAGCATGCGCCTGAACGTGGACAAGGTTCGCCACCTGATCAACCCGCCCGGGCAGTGGGTGGCCGTGGCGCAAGGGCCGGCCTTCGGCGAGTTGTCTATCCTGAGTTGGCAGGTCAACTGCGACGGTTGCGGCACGCAGCTGGATTTCGAGTTCGCGGTGGACTCCGCACTCGGTAAAAAGGCCCATGCACCTGCTGCCGAAGCGCGCATTCGCGAGCTGCACTGGCAGAACAACAGCGGCCGTCACCTGTGCCCCAAATGCCAAAAAGACTGAAAGAACCAAAAGGACGCCCGATGAAACGCACCCTTGCCCTCAGCCTGCTCGCCACCAGCCTGCTCGGTTGCGCCAGCGATGCCCTGGTGCTGGACCAGGACAGCACTTACCAGGTGGAATGGATCGGCGAACGCCCGCTGATCGACAACAGCCACCTGACCCTGACCCTTGGCGCCGATGGCCGCGCCTATGGCAGTGCCGGCTGCAACCACTGGTTCGCGCCCTATGAAATGAAAGGCACGCAGCTCAGTTTCGGCCAGGCCGGCAGCACCCGCAAAATGTGCGCACCCGCGCTGATGGAGCAGGAAGCCCGCTTCCTCGAGGCGCTGGGCAAGGTACAGCGCTGGGACGTTTCGCCGATCGACCAGCTGCGCCTGTGGCCGGCGCAAGGCAAACCGATCCGCGTATGGCCGGAAAAGGGCTGATATAAGTTTCTTCACGGACTACCGGGTTAGGGCAGCATTCCGACGCAGGAGCGGGCCATGCCCGCGATGCTTTAATCGCGTTTCGCGGGCATGGCCCGCTCCTACAAGGGACACCATACCCGCCCACCTTGCGTATCAAACTCATCGCCCCATCAATGCACTCAGTGAGCGAACAGCTCCAACTGCTCGCTGACCCCGCGCAAATCCACCAACCGCACGCCAACGCCGATCAAGCGCACCGGCTTGCCGCCGCGCTCGAAGGCGCTACCCAGCAACTTCCGATAACTGTCCAGATCCTGTGCGGCGCCCGCCTGCTCCAGGGTGGTCTGGGTAAAGTCGTGGAACTTCAGTTTCACGAAAGGTTTGTCCGCCCGGTAACTGCCATCCAGCCGCGCCATCCGCTCGCTCAACAGCTCCAGCAAACCCGGCAGACGCTCCAGGCAGGCCGGCAGATCGGGCAGATCCTTGTCATAGGTGTTTTCCACACTCACGCTCTGCCTGCGGTTATCGACCTGCACCGCGCGCTCGTCGATGCCACGCGCCAGGTTCCACAGGCGCTCGCCGAAGCTGCCGAACTCTCGCAGCAGCGCCAGCTTGTCCCATTCGCGCAGATCCATACAGCTGATGATCCCCAGGCGCCCGAGCTTGTCCGCGGTGACCTTGCCCACCCCATGCAGCTTGCTGACCGGCAGCGCCGACACGAAACCCTCCACCTCGTCCGGGGTGATCACGAACAAGCCGTTGGGTTTGCGCCAATCGCTGGCAATCTTGGCGAGAAACTTGTTCGGCGCCACCCCGGCGGACACGGTGATATGCAGCTGCAGCGAAACGCGGCGACAAATGTCCTGGGCGATCCGCGTGGCGCTACCGGAAAAGTGCGGGCAGTCCGAGACATCCAGAAAGGCCTCATCCAGCGATAACGGCTCGATAATCTCGGTGTACTCACGAAAGATCGCCTGGATTTCCCGCGAGACGCCCTTATAGACATCCATCCGCGGCTTGACGATCAGCAGGTCCGGGCACAGCTTGAGCGCATGCCGCGAAGACATCGCCGAGCGCACCCCATAAGCCCGCGCTTCATAGTTGCAGGTGGCAATTACCCCGCGCCGATCCGCCGCACCGCCGACTGCCAAGGGTTTATTCGCCAGGCGCGGGTCATCGCGCATCTCGATGGCGGCGTAAAAGCAGTCGCAGTCCACGTGAATGATTTTTCTTTGGCTCATAAGCAATTGAATTTATTCAACTACCACCAAGACAAGACGCGTTGATAACCGACTTGATACCCGTATTTCCATTTGCCTGAAAAGCACAGAGGCCGTGAGCGCTGCCCGCCTACAATTTCCACTGAATGGAAAGCCGAGCGCCAGGCATGATACCCACTTTCATCCGACCATTATCTTCCGTATAGCTCTGGCCGATCAGCCGCGCTGGCGATTTGGCGGAAATGAGCCAGCGCCTGACTACCTGCCATAGCCCACACGCCTAACCGTCGCTATCAATACGCCATAACAATCTATTAAACCCAGACAGAACAGGCGCTTGCACACTTGTTAAGAACAGTTCTGACCTAGACTGGTTATCGACACTTTTGCAACATGACTCAGTACCACAGAGGAGTTCGACGTTTTGCACGGCGCTGTGTTGCACGGGCAAGGGCACTAGGCCCGGTGCCTGGGTCGACACAACGATGGAGAAATCATGGACAGAGAGCAACGCACTCGCATGATGGAGCCTTCACAGACCGACGCGTTCTCGGCCCATCAACCTGTCCCCTCCCGACACTACCTACCGACTACTTGTCCGTTGTCGTCAACGGACAGAACGCCCTGTGGCCGAGCGCTGATAAGCGAAAGCGGGTCAGAGGCGTTCGGCTGCGAGCGCTCTTCCACTGCCTGGCTCGAAGACGGCGCTGACGCCACCCAATGCGGGGTTGCAGTCAGCCATGAGCAAGCCGGCTGAGATGAGGGGTGAGTCACCATGAAAACCACAGAACTGAGACAGAGGAAAGGTCGACTGCCGGCCCTGAAAAACTCAGCCGATGTCGAAGCCCGGCGTTCGTTCCTCAAGCTCGGCGCCGCCGCCATGCTGACGCCGCTGCTGCTGAGATCGCGCGAGAGTGCGGCCGCAGCCGTGCCGGTCTTCCCTCCCAGCCCGCCAACCACGCCGTGGCTGGTGACACTGCCCAACGCAATCACGCCGTTGCAAGCGGTCGCAACCCTGAACCCGAGCCCCACCGTGGCGGCGAATACGGCCGGCGGTGAAGCCGGGCGAGCGCCGCACCAACGTTTCGCCGAACTCACCGGCGTGCTCGGCGCGCCGCTGCTGTACGAGTTGAAGGCCAAGGAGCGCCCCGACTGGGTCTTCCATCCAGCCTATCCGCCGCAACGCATCTGGGGTTACGAAGGCAACTCGCCGGGCGCGGTCAGCCCCGGCCCGACGATCTTCGCGCGTTATGGCAAGCCGGTCATCGTCCGCTTCCGGAACCAGCTGCCGCAGAATCACGTCGGTTTCGGCACACCGGAGATCTCCACCCACCTGCACAATGCGCACATCGGGTCGGAAAGCGATGGCTTCCCCGGCGACTACTACAGCGCCAACAAGGCCGGGCCGACCCTGACCGCGCCAGGGGCATTCAAGGATCACTTCTACCCGAACATCTATGCCGGCTACGACCAGTTGCAAAACCATATCGGCGACCCGCGCGAGGCCCTGGGCACGCTGTTCTACCATGACCACACCCTGGACTTCACCGCGCCGAACATGCTTCGCGGCTTGTTCGGAATGTATCTGCTGTTCGACGACATCGATTCGGGCAGCGAACGGGATCCGAACCCAAGCGCGCTGCGCCTGCCGAGCCATCCTTACGACTACCCGCTGAACTTCATGGACATGCGTTTCGACAACAACGGCATCCTCTTCTACGACCAGGTCAACCCCGAGGGGGTTTTGGGCGACAAAGTGGCTGTCAACGGTTACATCGAGCCGGTATTACGGGTGGCGGCCCGCAAGTATCGCCTGCGCTTGCTCAACGCCGGGCCTAGCCGCTTCTACGCGTTCTCACTGGTCTCGCCGAGCGGCGCGCTGCAGAAGTTCACCTACATCGCCAACGACGGCAACCTGTTGCCGGCGCCGCTGCTGAACCAGACCCGGGTGCAGCTGGGCATGGCCGAGCGCGCCGACATAGTCGTGGACTTCTCCAAGTACCCGATCGGCACCGTGCTCTATCTGGTCAACAAGATGCGCCAGGAGGACACCCGCGAGGGCAAGGACATCAAGGAGCCGGGCACGCGCGTGCTCAAGTTCATCGTCGATCGCGTCCCGCCGGAGCAGGATCTCAGCCAAGTGCCGAGCGTGCTGCGCGCGCTGCCACCGCTCAGCCTTGCGGAGATCGCGGCGGCGCCGGTGCGGCGCTGGGTGTTCGAGCGCTCGAGTGGTCTGTGGTCGATCAACGGCAAGCTGGTCAACGTGAAGGTTCCGCGGGCCTCGATCATCCAAGGCCGCGCAGAGGTGTGGGAGCTGGTGAACCCCGAAGACGGTTGGACCCACCCCATCCATATCCACTTCGAAGAGGGGCGCATCATCGGTAAGATTTTCAAAGGTAATAACGTGCCGGTGCCAGCACACGAGCAGGGCCGCAAGGACGTCTATGTGCTCGACGCATTCACGACCCTGCGGGTGTTCATGCGCTTTCGCGACTTCAAAGGCAAGTACGTCATGCACTGCCACAACCTGATCCACGAAGACCACGCGATGATGCTGAGATGGGACATCGTTTGAGTGGCGCGGCAACACCCCTGATGAAGGCGGAGGGATGCACATGAATACGCGCAGAGATCTATTGACCGGCATGGGCGTCGCCGCGCTTGGAGTGATCGCCTGGCAGGGCGGCATGACAGGGCCGCAGCGCGCTCGCAGCAGTGCGGCGGGCGGCAGCTACTTCCCGAACACGCCGCTCTACACCCACGAAGGCCAGGCGGTCAGGTTCTACGACGACCTGATTCGCGGCAAAGTGGTTGCCATCAACATGATGTATGCCTCATGCACAGGGAACTGCCCGACCGCGACGGCGAACCTGCGCCGCGTGCAGAAAATGCTCGGCGACCGCGTGGGCCGCGACGTCTTCATGTACTCGATCACCCTGCAGCCCGAGGTGGACACGCCACAGAGTCTGAAAGAGTACGTCGAGCGGCAGCATATCGAGCCGGGCTGGTTGTTCTTGACCGGAGCACCCGCCGACATTGAGCAACTGCGCTATAGCCTCGGCTTCTACGATGTGAACCCATTGATCGACGGCAACATAGCCAACCATTCCGGCATGGTGCGCATCGGCAACGATGCCTATGAACGCTGGACCATGGCGCCTGCACTGGCTGAGCCAGAGCAGATCCTGGCCACTATCAACCATGTGGACAGCTCCGTGGTGCATACGGCGGCTTAGGGCGACAGGGCGCTGCGCCGTGATCCGCCTGTACGGTTGGCAGGTCGTGGCCCATGGCCCTTGCACGAACACTGAAACCTTGGCGAATGCAGGTGCTGGTCAATACGCGAAATCGTGCCCGTAGAAAGCCCGCCAAGCCCCGCCCGGCATGGCCCGGAGCTTCGCAGCGCCGCCCTAGGACGGCTCTAAGCATCTGAACATGCAACAGTTTTTCAAAACTAAAGGTTGACAGCCAAGCGCTCGACTGTAGAATAGCCGGCGCGGGATGGAGCAGTCTGGTAGCTCGTCGGGCTCATAACCCGAAGGTCGTCGGTTCAAATCCGGCTCCCGCAACCAAACAAATAAAGGGTCACTTGAAGAAGTGGCCCTTTTTTGTGCCTGTCGTTTCTATAAACACTTAAGCCTTTGATACAAAAGCAAAATAGTGATTGACAGGGCAGCGCTCAACTGTAGAATAGCCGGCGCGGGATGGAGCAGTCTGGTAGCTCGTCGGGCTCATAACCCGAAGGTCGTCGGTTCAAATCCGGCTCCCGCAACCAACATTTAAAGGCCACTTGAAAAAGTGGCCTTTTGTGTTTCTGGCGCTCCTGAATCAGCTCAGCTGCTCTGGATAGCGCGCCAGCAACGCCCCCAGATTGCGCTCCAACTCACCATCTGTTTGCCCACCCTGGGCCAGCATCCAATCGACCCGCTTCACCGTTTCAGTCGCCGCCATCTCAGCGATGAAACGCTGCGACTCATCAGCCAAAGCGCCCGAATCCAGTTGCGTGCACTGCCCCACCAAGGCCTTGGCATGAGCAATACCGGCCGCAGGAAAGCTGGCGATACGCCGCGCCAAGGCCTCCGTGAAGGGTCGCAGTTCTGCATCGGCCAGCGCGCGATTGATCCAACCGTAACGTTCGGCAGTCTCTGCGTCGTAGTCATCCCCGCTCAAGCAGACTTCCAGCGCCCGCCCACGACCAAGCATTTGCGCCAGCCGCACGGTGCCCCCGGCACCCGGATGCAGCCCCACTGCCACTTCCGGCTGACCGAGCAACGCCCGTTCACGAGAGGCGAAGCGCATATCCAGCGACAGGAGAAACTCGCTCCCTGCGCCACGCGCACGGCCTTGCAACTCGCCAATAGTGACTTGCGGCAAACGCGCAAAACGGCTGAACAACGCACTTAATAGACTCGGTTCACCGGCAGGCGGCAACGCTGGCGCCTGCTCACCAACCTGGCCAGCCAAATCGAAATGAGCGATGAAAAAGTCTGGATTGGCGCTGCGAAATAGCACTACCCGAGTGGCAGTGTCCTGCTCCAATTCCTTGACCAGCCGCAACAGATCGACCACTACCTGGCGGTCGAGCAGATTGATCGGCGGATGATCGAAACTGATGGTGGCGACGCCCGACTTGTCGTGGCGTTGCAGGCTTTTATAGGGGGTCATAAGTGCCGCTCCGATAGATGTGCCGCGAGCATGCAACGCAGCAAGCACCGTTCGGAACTACTATCCAGCCGAAGAATAATCCGGCCATCGCAAAATATTTATCTCGCCGCCATTGGTAAGCAACCCACGCGCCCCACTCTGTCGCGCACAACCCTGAGGTGCTCAATGCGCGCCAACTCGCCTGATTCCCAAACCGCAGCACCTGCCTCGCACATCCACCCTTCACGCCTGCGCTGGTTGGAACGTATCAGCACCTATCGCCAACCCTTGGGCCTGGCGCTGACGCTGTTGCTATTCGGCGTTGCATTGATAGCCTGCCGCCACCTGCTCAGCGAACTGGACCCGGGCGCCCTGCGCGACTCTTTACTCAGCGTACCGATCCCCTCGTTGCTTGGCGCCCTGGCCGTCACCGTGCTCGGCTTTATGATTCTGCTTGGTTATGAATGGTCGGCCAGCCGCTATGCCGATGTGCAACTGCCGCTGCCGACCCTCGCCTTTGGCGGTTTCAGCGCCTTTGCCATTGGCAATGCAGTGGGCCTGTCGTTGCTCTCCGGGGGCTCAGTGCGCTACCGCCTCTACGCCCGCAACGGCCTGGGCGCTGGCGAAGTGGCGCGAATGACGCTGTTCGCCAGCCTCGCCCTGGGCTGCGCCCTTCCCATCCTGGCCGCGCTGGCCACCCTCAGCGACCTGACGGACACCGCGGCCGCGCTGCGCCTGCCGGCGCCACTGCTGGCGGGGGTTGCCGGCGCCGTGCTGCTGCTCGGCGGCCTGCTGGTGGCCGCTATCTATCGCCGGCGCCTGCCGGAACAGCCGATGCCGCAGAACCTGCTGGTGCGCGTCGGCCGCCGCACCCTGCGCCTGCCCGGCTTACGCCTGTCGCTGCTGCAACTGTTGATCACTGCACTGGATGTAACCGCCGCCGCCACCGTGCTCTATCTGCTGCTACCCGAAACACCGCCGTTCGCGGCCTTCTTGCTGGTCTATCTGCTGGCCCTGGCGGCAGGCGTACTCAGCCATGTGCCGGGCGGCGTCGGGGTGTTCGAAGCGGTGCTGCTGGCGGCTTTTGCCGAGCAGCTTGGCGCCGCGCCGCTGGCCGCGGCCCTGCTGCTCTATCGCCTGATTTATGTGCTGCTGCCACTGTTGTTGGCCTGCCTGCTGCTGTTGCTGGTCGAAGCCCAGCGCCTGCAGCCGACGCGTCAGGCCATGCGTGTCGCGTCTGGCATGGCCGCGCCAGTGCTGGCTCTGCTGGTGTTTTTCTCCGGCATGGTGCTGCTGCTCTCCGGTGCCACGCCGGTGATCGACACGCGCCTGGAGCACCTCGGCTTTCTGATTCCGCATCGGCTGATCGACGCCTCGCACCTGGGTGCCAGCTTGATCGGCGTGCTCTGCCTGCTGCTCGCCCAAGGCCTGCGCCGGCGTCTATCGGCGGCCTGGGCACTGACCCTGGTGCTGTTGCTGGCCGGCGCCCTGCTCTCCCTACTGAAAGGCTTCGACTGGGAAGAGGCCAGCCTGCTGACCATCACCGCCAGCCTGCTGGCCCTGTTCCGTCGCGTCTTCTACCGCCCCAGCCGGCTGCTCGAATTGCCGTTCTCGGCGCTTTATCTGGTGGCCAGCCTCTGCGTGCTGGCCGCCTCGGTCTGGCTGCTGCTGTTCGCCTATCAGGACGTGCCCTACAGCCATGAACTCTGGTGGCAATTCACCCTCGACGCCAACGCCCCGCGCGCCCTGCGCTCGGCACTGGGCAGCGCGGTGTTGCTGGTCATCGTCGCGCTGACCTGGCTGCTGCGCGCCGCCCCACCAGTGATTCATCTGCCGGATGGCGAAGAACTGGCAAAGGCCGCCGCCATTCTCAAGGCCTCTGACCAACCGGGCGGCGGCCTGGCCCTGACCGGCGACAAGGCCCTGCTGTTCCATCAGGGTGACGACGCCTTCCTCATGTACGCCCGCCGTGGCCGCAGCATGGTCGCACTGTACGACCCGGTCGGCCCGGCGCAGCAGCGCGCCGAACTGATCTGGCAGTTCCGCGACCTCTGTGACCTGCACCATGCCCGTCCGGTGTTCTACCAGGTGCGCGCGGAGAACCTGCCGTACTACATGGACATCGGCCTGACCGCGCTGAAACTCGGTGAAGAAGCCCGTGTCGACCTGCCGCGCTTCGACCTCGAGGCCAAGGGCAAGGAGATGAAAGACCTGCGCTACACCTGGAGTCGCGGCCAGCGGGATGGCCTGGCGCTGGAAATCCACCCTGCAGGCCAAGCGCCGATGGACGAATTGCAGGCGATTTCCGAAGCCTGGGTCAACGGCAAGAACGTGCGCGAGAAAGGCTTTTCCCTCGGCCGCTTCACCCCGCAGTACCTGCGGCATTTCCGCATTGCGGTGATCCGCTTCGAAGGCCGCGCAGTGGCCTTCGCCAACCTGCTGGAAACCCACAGCCACGAACTGGCCAGCCTGGACCTGATGCGCGCCCACCCGCAGGCTCCGAAGTTGACGATGGAGTTCCTGATGCTCGGTCTGATCCTACACTTCAAGGAACAGGGTTATGGGCGCTTCAGCCTGGGCATGGTTCCGCTCTCCGGCCTGCAACCACGGCGCGGCGCGCCCCTGACCCAGCGGCTCGGGGCCATGGTCTTCCGGCGCGGCCAGCAGCTCTACAATTTCCAGGGCTTGCGCCGCTTCAAGGATAAATTCCAACCGGACTGGGAACCGCGCTACATGGCCGTACCCGCCGGCCTCGACCCCTTGTTGGCCTTGGCCGACACCGCCGCCCTGATCGCCGGCGGCCTGACTGGACTGGTGAAACGCTGATGATCCGACGCTACTGGCGACATACGCTCGCCCTCATCGCTCTCCTGATTGTGGCCATCGCCCTGCTGCTGTGGAGCCGTGCGAGCGCCGCCCCCAGCGTGGAACACCTACGGTTACCGGACGGCAGCCCGCTGACCCTGGTCCAACCCGGCAAAGCGCCGCAAGCCCGAGTGGCCCTCGCGGTGCCGGCCGAACATGCGCTGAGCGATAGGCAACTGCTGGCCCTGAGCCGTGACAGCGGCGCCCAACTGGTGCAGTTCGTCGCCGAAAGGGACTGCAACGCCCAGCAACAACACCTGCAAGCCAGCCTGGAGCATCTGGCCGGCCCCGCCACCCTCGTCGCCGGCATCGGCCCCGGAGCGACCCTGGCCTGGCGCTGGCTCGCCGGGCAGGACAACGACCAGGCCCAGGCGCTGTCGGTCGCCTTCACGGTGGAAAAGCCCGACTGCCCGGACGCCTTGCCGGCAACAGCCGCCCACGGTCACTGGCTGGCCGCCTGGAACGACAACCCGGACGACCGCAGCGCCGCCTTCGCCCGCAAGCAAAACAATGGCCAAACCAGCATCAGCGACTACCACACGCCGTTGCCGCAGGTGCTCGACAGCCAGCTGCGCCGCCTGCTGCAAGGCCAGAGCGAGGCAATGCCGGTGGTGGAAGTAGCCGCGCCCCAAGCGGCCGACACCGTCACCCTGTTCTATTCCGGCGACGGCGGCTGGCGCGACCTGGATCGTGCCGTGGCCGGGGAAATGGCCAAACGCGGTTACCCGGTGGTGGGCATCGACGCCCTGCGCTACTACTGGCAGCACAAAAGCCCGGAACAGAGCGCCAGCGACCTGGCCAAGCTGATGCAGCAGTACCGGCAGAAATGGGGCGCCAGGCATTTTGTCCTCACCGGCTATTCCTTCGGCGCCGATGTGCTGCCGGCGATCTACAACCGCTTGCCCGCCAGCGAACAGCAGCAGGTGTCGGCCATCCTGCTGATCGCCCTGGCACGCAGCGGCAGTTTTGAAATCGAAGTCCAGGGCTGGCTCGGCAGCGCCGGCCAAGAAGCCGCCACCGGCCCGGAAGTGGCGCGCCTGCCGGCGACCAAAGTGCTGTGCGTATACGGCAAGGAGGAACGTGGCGAGAGCGGTTGCACCGCCGCCAGCCGCGTCGGCGAACAGCTCGAACTGCCCGGCGGTCACCATTTCGACGAGGATTACCCAGCCCTCGCCGCACGCCTGATCAAGGCCATCGAGAGCCGCACGCCAACGCCCGCCGGTTGACCTCGGACAATAGGCTCCGCCAACCAGGCCGGCAAAATAGTCACCGGTCTCAGTGGCAGGCGTTAATACCGGCTTAAGCCGAAAAGGCCAAAATACCGATCCAATCCGCCGCAGAGCGGGCCCGTACCGAAAAAGGAAACCCTGATGAGCTGGAAAAACACCGAGTCCCGCTATGGAACCCTGAGCATCTCCCTGCACTGGTTGATGCTGCTCTTGATCGCTGCGGTCTACGCCTGCATGGAATTAAGGGGGTACTTCCCCAAAGGCAGCGCCGGGCGCGAAGGCCTCAAAGAGTGGCACTTCATCCTCGGCCTGAGCGTGTTCGCACTGGCCTGGTTGCGCCTGGCCATGAGCCTGCTGAGCCCGACACCGCGCATCGAGCCCACCGCGCCGACCTGGCAGGTGCTACCCGCCAGGCTGATGCACCTGGCGCTCTACGCCTTGATGATCGGCCTGCCGCTGGCCGGCTGGCTGATCCTCAGCGCCGCCGACAAGCCCATTCCCTTCTACGGTCTGGAGCTGCCGGCACTGGTTGGCAAGAACCCCGAACTCGCCAGGCAGGTCAAATACCTGCACGAACTGGGTGCCACACTGGGTTACTGGCTGATCGGCCTGCATGCCGTGGCCGGGCTGTATCACCACTACATCGTGCGCGACAACACCCTCACACGCATGCTGCCGCGTCGCGGCTGAGCCGTTGGCGGTGGACGTGGCGCAGCGCCATCCACCGCCCCGTGCGGCTCATATCTCGACCTGGGTACCCAGCTCGATCACCCGATTCAGCGGCAGGTTGAAGAAGCGCAGGTTGCCGTTGGCGTTCTTCAGCAGGAAGGCGAACAGCAGCTCACGCCAGCGCGCCATGCCAAACCGCTTGGCCGAGATGATCGTCTCGCGACTGAGGAAATAAGTGGTGCGCATCGGGGTGAAGTCCAGCCCCTCCAGATGACAGAGCCCAAGGGCCGCCGGCACATTGGGCTCGTCCATAAAGCCGAAGTGCAGCACCACACGATAAAAGCCTTCGCCGTACGACTCGACCTCGAAACGCCGCTCCGTCGGAATCCGCGGCTCATCCTCGGCCGTCACCGTCAGCAACACCACCGTCTCATGCAGCACTTGATTGTGCAGCAGGTTATGCAACAAGGCGTGAGGCACGGCATCGGCGCGCGCGGTGAGGAACACCGCCGTGCCTTGCACCCGATGCGGCGGCTGCACACGAATGCTGCTGATGAAGATCGGCAGCGGCAAGGCGCTCTCGTCAAGGCGATCGACCAGCAACAGACGGCCTCGTTTCCAAGTGGTCATCAATATAAACAAGGCAATCCCCGCCACCACCGGAAATGCCCCGCCCTGCAGCACTTTCGGCAGGTTGGCGGCGAAGAACAGCCCATCGACCAAGAGAAAAGCCAGCAAAATCGGTACTGCCAGCACAGGCGGCCATTTCCACAACAGCAATATCACCGACGCCACCAACAGGGTGTCGATCAACATGGTACCGGTGACGGCCACTCCGTAGGCCGCGGCCAGTGCACTGGAGGACTCGAAACCGATGACCAAGAGCACCACACCGACCATCAGCGCCCAGTTCACCGCACCGATGTAGATCTGCCCCTGTTCATGGCTGGAGGTGTGCTGGATGAACATCCGCGGCACATAGCCTAGCTGGATAGCCTGGCGCGTCAGCGAGAAGGCACCGGAAATCACCGCCTGCGAGGCGATGATAGTAGCCAGCGTGGAGAGCCCGACCATCGGCAACAGCGCCCAACTTGGTGCCAATAGATAGAAGGGGTTACGCGCCGCCTCGGGGTTCTCGAGCAGCAACGCACCCTGACCGAAGTAGTTGAGGGCCAACCCCGGCAACACCAGGGCGAACCAGGCGCGGGCAATCGGCTTGCGGCCAAAGTGGCCCATATCCGCATACAGCGCCTCGGCGCCGGTCAGCGCCAGCACCACCGCGCCGAGAATGGCGACGCCAATGCCCGGATGGGCGATAAAGAAATTCACGCCCCAATAGGGGTTGAGCGCATGCAGCACTTCCGGACGCTGCAAGATGCCATGCACCCCCAGCGCACCAAGTACCACGAACCAGAGCACCATCACCGGGCCGAACAGAATGCCGATCCGCGCCGTACCGTGCTTCTGAATCAGGAACAGGGCGACCAGCACGATCAAGGACAGCGGTACCACCCAATGCTCAATCCCCTCGAAAGCCAGCTCCAACCCCTCCACCGCCGACAGCACTGAAATCGCCGGGGTGATCATGCTGTCGCCATAAAACAAGGCCGCGCCAAACAGGCCCAGCACCACCAGCACATTCCTCAACCTCGGATGAGCTCTGGCGGCGCGGTGCGCCAGGGCGGTGAGCGCCATAACCCCGCCCTCGCCCTGATTATCGGCCCGCAGCATGAACAGCACGTACTTGAGCGACACCACCCAGATCAACGACCAGAAGATCAGCGAAAGGATACCCAGCACCCCATCGTGGTTGACCTGCACCCCATAATGACTGGAGAAGACTTCCTTGAGGGTATACAGCGGGCTGGTACCGATATCGCCATAGACCACACCCACGGCAGCGACCATCAGACCAATCGTCGATGACTTGGCCTGGGGGGCCGGTTCGCCAGCCGCCGCAGAAAGCGTCTTGGACATGCACTAAGCTCCTGAAATGGATCGCGGACAGTGGCGCCAGCCCCATCTGCCCAAACTGGCCGGCTTTATACCTGATTATCCCGACCCTAAGAAGCCACATAGTGCTCGAACGCCCGCTCAGAGCATAGCTAACCGGCATCTGCCCGACGGAGGCTGGTCAAGTGCCCGACCTGCCGCTAGAATTGCGCACTTTTTGATCAGAGGCGCTCCGCTAAGCGCCCACCGCAAACAACCGCCCGAGGTTCGCCATGTCCACCGCCGCCACGCCGAAAGTCGGCTTTGTCTCCCTGGGTTGCCCGAAAGCCCTGGTCGACTCCGAACGTATCCTGACCCAGTTGCGCATGGAAGGTTACGAAGTCGTCGCCACCTACCAGGACGCCGACGTAGTGGTGGTCAACACCTGCGGCTTTATTGATGCCGCCAAGGCTGAGTCGCTGGACGTGATCGGCGAAGCCATCGCCGAAAACGGCAAAGTCATCGTCACCGGCTGCATGGGCGTGGAAGAGAGCGCAATCCGCAACGTACACCCCAGCGTACTCGCCGTCACCGGCCCGCAGCAGTACGAACAGGTGGTCAACGCCGTACACGCTGCCGTGCCGCCGAAGCTCGATCACAACCCGCTGATCGACCTGGTGCCGCCGCAAGGCATCAAACTCACCCCGCGCCACTACGCCTACCTGAAGATTTCCGAAGGCTGCAACCACAGCTGCAGCTTCTGCATCATCCCCTCGATGCGCGGCAAACTGGTCAGCCGCCCGGTCGGTGACGTCCTGAGCGAAGCCGAGCGCCTGGTCAAAGCCGGCGTCAAAGAGCTGCTGGTGATCTCCCAGGACACCAGCGCCTACGGCGTCGACGTCAAATACAAGACCGACTTCTGGAACGGCCAGCCGGTGAAAACCCGCATGCTGGAACTGTGCGAAGCCCTCAGCACGCTCGGCGTCTGGGTGCGCCTGCACTATGTCTACCCGTACCCCAACGTCGACGACGTGATCCCGCTGATGGCCGCCGGTAAAATCCTGCCGTACCTGGACATCCCCTTCCAGCACGCCAGCCCGAAAATCCTCAAGGCCATGAAGCGCCCGGCCTTCGAAGACAAAACCCTGGCGCGCATCAAGAAGTGGCGCGAACAGTGCCCGGAGCTGATCATCCGCTCCACCTTCATCGTCGGCTTCCCGGGCGAAACCGAGGAAGACTTCCAATACCTGCTCGACTGGCTGACCGAAGCCCAACTCGACCGCGTTGGCTGCTTCCAGTACTCGCCCGTCGAAGGCGCACCGGCCAACCTGCTGGACGCCGCAGTGGTGCCGGACGAAGTGAAGCAAGAGCGCTGGGATCGCTTCATGGCCCACCAACAAGCCATCAGCACCGCCCGCCTGCAACTGAAAATCGGCAAGGACATCGAAGTGCTGATCGACGAAGTCGATGAACAAGGCGCGGTCGGCCGCTGCTTCTTCGACGCCCCGGAAATCGACGGCAACGTCTACGTCGACAGCGACCAGGACCTCAAGC
Source organism: Pseudomonas sp. KH_027 (assembly GCF_057838565.1). Taxonomy (NCBI): domain Bacteria; kingdom Pseudomonadati; phylum Pseudomonadota; class Gammaproteobacteria; order Pseudomonadales; family Pseudomonadaceae; genus Pseudomonas; species Pseudomonas sp. KH_027. The sequence continues at coordinate 1,484,831 of NZ_CM174470.1, read as the reverse complement.
CCGGCGATAAAGTCTGGTGCCGCGTCACCGATGCCGACGAGTACGACCTCTGGGCCGAAACGATCTGACTACGCGCATAAATAGCCCCGCACCTGCGGGGCTTTTTATGCGCCGCCGGAAGGGCTTGTCCCCCACCGGGCCCAAGCGCATGGGAACGATCAGCGCGGTATGGCGGGAGCAACCCGCGCGGTAATTACAGATAAGCGCCTCCTGCCTTCGAGTGCATCGCTATCCGACTCGTAGAGGTTTTCCAGCGCCTGCTCTACTCTTGCCGGGTGAACGGTCCTGCCCGCGACCGTCATAATCAATCTACAGAAGGAATCTGCAGCGTTACCCCACCAAGGTTGCCTGGATGTTTGCGCGACAGCAGATGGAGGCCAGCGTCCGACTCAGTCGTTGCAAGCAGATTTCAGAATTTCCTTGTCAGACCTCTAAGGGTCTCGCAATTTCGCTGATCCACATCCTCTGGAGCAAAGACCCACAGCGCGGCTTGTGACATCGCCATGCCCAGACGAGACCTACTGTCGTAACAAGCGGCGCGCCAATGCGTTCGGCGCCCACTATCCTGGTGCAATGGCCTCTTCCTGGCTCATGGCATCGCTTTCATGGAACCTAGAATGCCCTCAAGACAAGTCATCAACGCTCAAGTAAGCCCCAAGGGCAGCCTGGAAACACTGTCCCACCGCGAAGTGCAGCAACTGAGCGAAGCCGGATCCGGCAGCATCTACAGGCTGTTCCGTCAGTGCGCCTTGGCGATCCTCAACACGGGCTCCCACATTGACAACGCCAAGACCATTCTTGATGCCTACCAGGACTTCGAGGTTCGCATTCACCAGCAGGATCGAGGGGTGCGCCTGGAACTGCTCAACGCGCCGGCGGATGCCTTCGTCGACGGCGAGATGATTGCCAGCACCCGCGAGATGCTGTTCAGCGCCCTGCGTGACATTGTCTATACCGAGAACGAACTGGACAGCCAGCGCATCGACTTGAGCAGCTCCCAGGGCATCACCGACTACGTCTTCCATCTGCTGCGTAACGCCCGCACCCTGCGTCCCGGGGTAGATCCGAAGATCGTGGTGTGCTGGGGCGGCCATTCGATCAGCACCGAAGAGTACAAATACACCAAGAAGGTCGGTCACGAACTGGGCCTGCGCAAACTGGATGTCTGCACCGGTTGCGGGCCTGGCGTGATGAAAGGGCCGATGAAGGGCGCCACCATCGGCCATGCCAAGCAACGGATCAACGGCGGCCGCTACCTGGGGCTGACGGAACCTGGAATCATCGCTGCCGAGGCGCCTAACCCGATCGTCAACGAATTGGTGATCCTTCCGGACATCGAGAAACGCCTGGAGGCCTTCGTACGCGTTGGCCACGGCATCATCATTTTCCCCGGTGGGGCCGGCACCGCCGAGGAGTTCCTCTACCTGCTAGGCATCCTGATGCACCCGGATAACCGAGAAATACCGTTCCCAGTTATTCTGACCGGACCAAAGAGTGCGGCGCCCTACCTGCAGCAGTTGCACGCGTTCGTCGGCGCGACTCTGGGGGATGCCGCACAGCGCTTTTACCAGATCATCATCAATGATCCTGCTCAAGTGGCAATGCAAATGGCCCAGGGATTAAAAGCGGTCAAGCAGTTCCGGCGAGAGCGCAACGACGCCTTTCATTTCAACTGGCTGCTCAAAATAGACGAAGGCTTTCAGCGCCCGTTCGACCCCACCCACGCCAACATGGCCAACCTCCAGCTTAACCACGACTTGCCTCCTCACGAGCTAGCGGCCAATCTGCGTCGCGCCTTTTCCGGCATCGTCGCCGGCAACGTGAAAGACAAGGGCATCCGCCTGATCGAGCAGCACGGCTGCTACGAGATCCATGGCGATGCGGCCGTGATGCAGCCTCTGGATCACTTGCTACAAGCGTTCGTCGAGCAGCACCGCATGAAACTGCCAGGCGGCGCGGCCTATGTGCCCTGCTATCGGGTAGTGGAAAGCGGGGCCTGACGCTTGCCACGGCGTTGAAGATAGGGCTCGGGTTGTCGCAGCTCCGAGCCCGGCCCCAACGCGCGGGAGACAACTCGTCGCGGGGAGGAATACCGGTTGCGATCCCTTTCGCTGCGGATACGTGTGCGAGTTATGCAGTGAAAGCGCTTATCGACTTTATGGCGCCCAAGAAGTGTTACACCAGCGCTCGACGACTTGCCACTCCTTAACCTAAACGTCAGGTGTCGCTCACGCACACTGAAAGGAACCGAGATGACACTCTCTTCATTCGCTGCGATAACTCAGCCTCACTGCGCGCCCACGCAAAAATGGGCATGCGCGAAGTCGCCGGCTTCGTGTTTGACGGAAATGAGTTTGCTGTTCTCTCCTAATTGCGGATGAGGCCGCCGAGAAGCCCTTTAGCAACTCAAAGACCAACCCAATGACGCCTAACCCTAGGCGGCAGCCGACCCTCGATCGAGACTGTCGATTGGGCTAGAGGCGACTCCCATCCCGTTTCCGGTGCGGATAGACATGCCTGCCAGCGGCCGTGTCGGGTTATTCACCCGCGCTACCATCGTCGGCAGGGGCTCCATCGTCACGCTTTCCGTCCTGAAAACGGTTATTCGCCCGGCAGGGGAACTACTCGTGGCACCGGTTCGAATTTGACCGGCAGCGTAACGGTTTTGGCGAGACTTCCTTCGATTTGCCCAGATAGGTGATAGACCCCTGCCAGTACCCCCGTGGCGGGGTTTCCCATCAGACTAAACCACTCATCGCCCAAGGCGACGTCCAGGTTTTCCCGAAGCTGCGCCTCCATTGCCGGCCGTTCGTTCTCGTGCGCGATGGCACGGAAGCCTGCCATTCCGATGGAAATCATCATGCCGGCTACCCGGCCGACCACCGCGGAGGCGGCACTGGCGACACCGCTGGTGGCGAGATCGGCTTCCAGTTTTTCGCTGGTCCGCTTCGCCACTGACGATATGCCTGAGTCCGATGACCCGACTCCCGCGCCACCCGAGGCAATGCGGATCCGATCGACCAAAGCCACATAGGCCGGCAGCTTGTCGAGTGGGTCGGCGTGGACAATCTGGTAGAGCGAAGCACTGTGGGCTTCTGGAGGTGCCAGCGCGATCGCTGGAATGTCTTTGAGCCGCCGGTCGAATTGATCTAGAGGGACACCGTAACGCTGTGGGATTCCCTGTAGTTGCTCGCCGAGGAGCTGGACGTAGAACTTCGTCGCCTCCCCCATGACCACTTCGGGATCGATCTCCTTGGCGACGGGATCCAGCACGCGATCGTGGTATTGCTCCTGCAAATAGGTAGCCAGTCGATTTACGGCCGGATCCGCCTCTCCCCCTGAGCTCAGCTTGTACCAGCCCACCTTCATGCTCAGCCATTGCTGGGTCCAGTAGCTGGTAAACCACGGAATGAAGTCTGCATCAGTGCGCTGGTAGACGAGGCCCATCCAGCCTTCCATGGACTCGTGTGCGTAGTTTTTGGCCTGTCCTGTCGCGGCCAGTGACGCGACCACTATGTCCCGATCGACCTGCCGCCAGGTATTCTCCGAAATCAGAACCGGCGGGGCGTGATCTGGAGTGGCGCACCCCGCCAACGCCACCATCAAGGCGACGGTCAAGGCGAAGATCCGGGAACATCGACTCAACATCGCAGCCCCCTAAAACAGATTCGACAGCGGTAGCCTGCCCGCCATCGGATATGTTTCAACCAAGCACTTCACACGACTCATACGGGTTTAATTGCTCCGCAGACCTGAGTGGGCTGCTCTCTTCCTCCTAGCAAGCTTCCTATGGTGCTTTTGCAGCTTTGCCGCCCTCTGCAACGGAACGTCCAGCACGTCCGATCACAGTGATTTGAGTATAGGTGTCGAGAACGGCATCAAGAAAATACGGTGAGAAGGTATGACTCGGCTCGCATCGTTGGTGCTTCGATGCCCACCCAAGCAAGAGACCGTGCAGCAAGTTGATCCGCTGCGTGCGGCTTGCGTAATTGCACTTACTTGACCACCCGCTTGCACAGCAACTGACCAGCCATTTGCATTCACGCTGACCAACTGTTTGCAGTTAATGGGTGTCAGCGGGTACCACTCAGGGGAAGTGCGTCAGCCAAGCACTGAAGGACAGCAACCGACCCCGTCTGCGTGAAAACAGCCAGCATCTCGACCAACATCCAGGCGGGTCGCGCTTTGGCGGCCAAAGCAATCGATGACCGCAGATCGCGGTATAGGCGCAGAGGTAAGCCCTGACATTGGTTGAGTGCCCTGCTGGAGGCTTATATGAGGCGGAAAAAGGCCATTACTCTTTAGGCCCGCATTGCTTCAAGCGCTCCAGCGATGCCGAGGATGGCAGGTTGTTATCGCCTGTTTGTTGGGCGAACCATTGCATGATCCGCGAACGCGCCGGGTGCAATGCGGCTGAGGGTTGCAGGTACATCGAATAGACCCCCTTGGTCTTCAAAGGAGAACCGAACGGGACAACCAGTACTCCGCGATCAATAGACTCCTGAGCCAGTGTCATGTCGGTCATGGCTACCCCCAGACCTCGTGCTGCGGCATCGAGCGCCAACTCGTCGAGGTTGAAGGGTATCTGCCTATAGTCTTCCAGCGACTTACCGCCATTGGCTGCCAGCCAATGCTTCCAGTCCTGCTTGTCCGTCGAACGATGGAGCAGCGGGAAGCGTACCAAGTCATCCAGCGACTCAAGTGGCTGGGCCGAGCTGCCCAGGCCGGGGGCGCATACCGGAATCAGCGCCTCCTCGAACAGGTTCAGGCAGGCCGGATCACTGGACGGCGCGGGCAGATAGAGGATGTAGGCATCGCTATCGCTGGACGGTTCGACGACTTCCGTCGCAACAGTCTCGATCGACAAGGATATGTCCGGGTAACGCCTATAGAAGTCGGTCAATTTCGGCAGCAACCAGCGGACCGCCAGCGACACATGCATACGTATGCGAAAGGGGCGCTCCTGCGGAGAAATCCGGCTCTCCAGCACTTTCAATTGCTCCAGAATTTTCTGCGCAGTGCTCAGGACCTGTTCACCTTCCGCGGTCAGACGGACACTGCGGCTGTTCCTCACGAACATGGGGGTACCGAAGTGACTCTCCAGCTGCTGAATCTTTCGGCTCACTGCGCTTTGGGTCAAACAGAGCTCTTGTGCAGCTTGGGTGAAGCTGTCCGAAGCGGCAACCGCTACCAGGGCCTGCAAGTCCTGGAGAGAGGGAAGGCGATGAAATCTATCCATGCGTTTTGAGAATAGCCCAATGAGTTTATAACGTTGGTTATATCACTCTGAGCCTCATACATTCTAGCCATAGAGTCCGCCACCCTAAAGCTCTCCATGCTTGTTCTGCATGTTGTCATCCTTCGGTCAGGCGCGGCTCATAAGGGACGGCAGTTACTCGGCTAGTCCAGGCGACAGTATGTGAGGCGATGCTATGAAGAATGAGTGTGGTTGGATTCCGCTGGCTGGACACTCGCCCCGCCGGGAGTGCCTGAGCGGTACGGAAAAGGCCGACTGGCTGGTGATAGGCGCGGGTATTACTGGGCTTTCAGCCGCTCATGCGCTGGCTGACATGCATCCTCATGCACGGATCGTGATCGTTGACCGGCAGCGGGCGGCGCAGGGGGCCTCGGCGCGCAATTCCGGGTTCGTGGTGGCCCACGAGCAGCCCGGCGTCGATGAACTGGTCGGTAGCCGGGACTTCGCCGGTTACGAAGTGGATACCTCGATCTCGCGTGCCGCCAGTGAGGAAGTACGCATGCGTATTGCCCGCCTGGGCATCGAGTGCGAATACAAGGACTCCGGCTATTTCTTCGCGGTCAGCGATCCGCACAAGCTGACGCATGTCGACGCTCGGCTGGAAACGCTACGGGCCGTCGGTGCTTCTGCGCAACTTCTGGAAGGCGAACGCCTGGCCCAGAAACTGGGAACCCGGCATTACCGAGCGGCGATCTGGTGCGGCAACGGCAACGCGCTGCTGCAGCCGGCGAAATACGTGAAGGGCCTGCTGGATACGCTGCCGGCCACTGTGACCCTGTTCGAGGATACCGATATCTCCGGCCTGGAGCGTCTGGGCAGGGGGCGTCTGCGCACCAATGGCCCTGGCGGCAGCATCGAGGCGAAGCAGGTACTGGTCTGCCTGAATGCCTTCCTTCCCCGCGTGGGTGTACGCGACAGCGGGACTTTCCCGATGGAGCTCAGCGCCAGCCTCAGCCGGCCGTTGAGCGACGAGGAGTACCGCCGCATCGGTGGTGTGGAACCTTGGGGCGTGCTGTCCACCCGGCCGCTCGGCGCCACCGTGCGGCTTACCCCGGATCGGCGCGTGCTGATCCGCAACACCGCGGAATACCGGACTCGGGACTTGTCCGGCAGTGAACTCTTGAGCCGCCGCAAACACCATTTGCTCGGCTTGCAGCGACGCTTCCCCTGGTTTGCCGAGCAGGACATCCAATACACCTGGACCGGGCACCTGAGCGCGTCGCGCTCCGGACAGCCCTATTTCGCCAAGGTCGAAGAGGGTCTGTTCGCCGTGGCTGGATGCAACGGTTCGGGCGTTGCGCGCGGCACCCTCTGGGGGCGGCTGCTTGCCGAACTGGCATCGGGTGGCGATTCGCCAATTTTACGCGCGGTCATGGGCAGGGCCCAGCCTGGCTGGTTACCCCCGCGCCCTTTGCTCGACATAGGCGCAATGCTGCGGATGCGAGTGGAGGCGGTTAGAGCCAGGACGGAAATCTAGAAAACTCGGCTGTCACAACAAGAACGAAAGCTCCTCAACAAGAAGGTGACTGAACATGAACGTCAATAAGAACTACCTCGCGGCATTGCTCACCACGTTTTCGGCAACGACTTACGCTGCCGGAGAAGTCAACATCTCCAACTGGACCGGGTATATCGCCGACGACACCCTGAGCAATTTCACCCGTGACACGGGAATCAAGGCGACCTACGACACCCACGACAGCAACGAGGTGCTCGAGTCCAAGCTGATGACCGGGAATACCGGCTATGACGTGGTCAGCCCCTCGAACCATTTTCTCTCCAAGCTGATCAAAGCGGGCGCGATTCAGAAGCTCGACAAGAGCCAGTTGCCAAATTGGGAAAACCTCGATCCAGTGCTGATGAAAGTGCTAGAGGCCAACGACCCGGGCAACCAGTATGGTTACCCCTACATGTGGGGTACCGTCGGCATCGGCTACAACGTCGAGAAGATCAAGGCGATATTCGGCGACACCGAGATCACCCGTTCCTGGCGCATGCTGCTGGACGAAAACAACATCAAGAAGCTGAACCAATGCGGTGTGGCGATGATCGACAACCCCACGCAGATCCTGCCAATCACCCTCAACTACCTGGGGCTGCCCCACCATAGCCACGACCCAGCGGATTACCGTAAAGCCGAGCAGGCCCTGCTGAAGATCAGGCCTTACATCCAGTATTTTCAATCATCCAAGTACGTCACCGACCTGGCTAACGGCGATATCTGCGCCGTCATCGGCTTCAACGGCGACATTCTGCAGGCGGCACGCAGCGCCAAGGAGGCGAACAACGGAGTAGAAATAGCCTATTCGATCCCCGAGGAAGGCTCCACCCTGTGGTTCGACATGATGGTCATGCCGAAGAACGCGCCGCACGAAAAGAACGGCTATGCCTACATGAATTACCTGCTCGATCCAAAAGTCATCGCCAATATCAGCAACGCTATCCATTATGCCAATCCCAACACGGCAGCCGATGCCTATGTCCACCCGTCCCTGAGAGCCGAACCGGCGGTTTATCCGCCGAAAAAGGCGATGGACAAGCTGTTCACCGTAGAGGAGTTGCCATCCAAAATCGTGCGTCAGAACACCCGCCTGTGGACCAAGCTGAAAACCAATACCTAGACGCTTTCGAGTGCCCCTCCTGGCCGTTCTCTGCTGGTCGTCACTACGGCGTGTGCTGGTCAAGTCGAATGCAAACGGTTGGTCAGCACGAATGCAATTGACTGGTCAGTGGCAATGCAAATAGGTGGTCTCAAGTGCGATGCAATTACGCACGGCCTTCTTGGAGCACTACTGTTTTTCGCTCTCCGTGGGTAAGCGCCTAACTATGCGCTTACTCGTCAAACTCGGCATACTCACAACCGTAATGACCAACAAGGACTGTTAAATATGATCCCCAAGCTGCTTATCACCATAGGCATAACTTTCTACGCCATCGTTGTTCCTGTCCTAGAACTGAACGAGTCTCACGTATTCAATCCTATGTGGGAACCTCACGCTCGCCTGCATGAAGCCTGGCAACTCGTTACCAATACTGCGATTGGAGTCTTCTGTTTCTGGCTCACCTGGTTCAGAAACAACATTCGCCTAAGCAGCCTTATGACCTTCTTTGTCACGGGCGGCTTTCTTCTTGCCTATGTACTCCGCGATAGCTACGGCGGCTCAATGACGCTTTCTGATGGCACTGAAAAAACAATCTTCGAAATCAACTTGGGTTTGTTTGCATATACCCTTGCAATCCTCTTGGCCGTCGGCGCCTTGATTATGGACAAACCTTCAAGACCGACAATTCAATCATGAGTCTTTCCACCTAACAGGCGCTGCAAAAAGCTCGACACCTTGGCGCAGATGGCCGCGACACGATCAAACCGATAAGCCGTGGCAGAGCGTAACCCCGGCACATAACTTGTATGCACCGCACCAGCCGCCTACCTTGTCAGCGGAGCGCTTTGAACCCTGGGGCGACCCGGCACACGCTGCCACCGACAGGTTGGCGGCTGCCGCAGCCCCATCACTGAACCACCGGCCATCGGCAGGAGAACCGTATGTCCAGCGTCGGTTATCACGAACCCATTGAAGAGCTGTCCGCTGAAACCCGCGACATGCACAGAGCCATTGTTTCGCTGATGGAGGTACTGGAAGCCATTGATTGGTATAACCAACGCGGCGATGCCTGCAAGGACGCGGAACTCAAGGCCATCCTTGCGCACAATCGCGACGAAGAAAAAGAGCATGCGGCCATGGTGCTGGAGTGGATTCGGCGCAAAGATCCGAAGCTTTCCACACAACTGAAAACGTATCTGTTCAGCGATAAGCCCATCGCGCACAAGTCATAACCCCTCGCCGGCCGCTTGCGGCGCGTGCGGACTTGCATGCCAGCCCCTGGAGACATCACCTTGAGTACACTTGCACCCTGGCTGATTGCCGGCAGCGCAGCGATCATTCTGCTGCTGGGTGTTGCTCACCTTGTTTACACCTTCCACGGCCCCAAGCTGTTGCCCCGCGACACAGAGTTACGGGCGCGGATGCAGGCGGTGTCGCCGGTCATTTCGCGTGAAACCAGCATGTGGAAGGCCTGGGTCGGCTTCAATGCCAGCCATAGCTTTGGCGCTCTGCTGTTCGGTGGCGTGTATGGCTATCTGGCACTTATGCATGGCGCCTTTCTGTTCCAGTCCGGTTTTCTGCTTGCGCTTGGGTTGTTGATGCTGCTGGGCTATGTATTCCTGGGCAAACGCTATTGGTTCAGCATTCCGTTTCGCGGCATCGTGCTGGCCACCGCCTTGTATGCACTCGCGCTGCTCAGCCATTGGGCATGGGCATGAACAGGCCACTGCCGCCGCACCAGGCCACCTGGCAGGTTTATTCCGGCTTGCCGGTATTAACCTGGCCGGGACGGTTACAATGGTCGCCCTCTTCTTTGCGGCCCTTGTCATGACAGACCCCATTCGCCTCTCCAAACGCCTTGTCGAACTGGTCGGCTGCTCTCGCCGGGAGGCGGAGCTGTACATCGAAGGTGGCTGGGTCACGGTCGATGGCGAGGTGATCGAGGAGCCGCAATTCAAGGTGCTGGAACAGAAGGTCGAGCTGCTCGCCGAGGCCGTGCTGAGCAAAGCCGAGCCGGTCACCTTGTTGCTGAATCAACCGCCAGCGGCCGACTCCAGCGCAGCGCTGCAATTGATCAGCCCGGCGACACTGTCGGTCGACCACCGCTATGGCACGCGCCCGCTCAAGGGCCATTTCGTGCGGCTGAGCCCGACCGCGCCCTTGCAGGCGGATGCCGGCGGTTTGCTGGTGTTCACCCAGGACTGGCGAGTGCTGCGCAAGCTCACCGATGACGCGGCCAAGCTCGAACAGGAGTATGTCGTCGAAGTGGCCGGCGAGATCGCCGAGCACGGGCTCAACCGACTCAACCGACTCAACCACGGCCTGACCTACAAGGGCCATGTGCTGCCACCGGTGAAAGCCAGCTGGCAGAACGAAACCCGCCTGCGTTTTGCCCTGAAAAACCCACAACCGGGGCAGATCGCGCGCATGTGCGCCAGCGTCGGCCTCACGGTCGTCAGCATGAAGCGCATCCGCATCGGCGGCGTCTCCATGGGCAAATTGCAGCCCGGCCAATGGCGTTATATGGCCACGACCGAGAAGTTCTAATTTCGGCGCATGCCCGCCTGACGACGTTGCGGCGTCGTCTCCATGAATCCATCAGGACACCACAATGATCAATAACGATGTATTGCGCAGCGTGCGCTACATGCTCGATATCAGCGACGCGAAGATCGTCGAGATCATCAAGCTCGCCGATTACGACGTGCCGCTGAACGATGTCAGCGCTTTTCTGAAAAAGGACGAAGAAGAGGGTTATCTCGATTGCAGCGATGAAGTGATGGCGCACTTCCTCGATGGCCTGGTGTTCCACAAGCGCGGCAAAGACGAAAGCCGCCCGACGCACCCGATGGAGTTGCCGGTCACCAACAACATGGTACTGAAAAAGCTGCGCGTGGCTTTCGAGCTGAAGGAAGACGACATGCACGCCATTCTGCAGGCCTCCGACTTCCCGGTCTCCAAGCCGGAGCTGAGCGCGCTGTTTCGCAAGTTTGGCCACAGCAACTACCGCACCTGCGGCGATCAGCTGCTGAGAAACTTCCTCAAGGGCCTGACCCTGCGTATTCGCGGCTAAGCCACCACCCTCCCGCGCATGGCCGTGCATTCCCAAGCGCGATAGTGCCTCCGCGATTGCCTCTCGCCGATTAGGGTATGCCCACCCATCGCTAAGAGGACTCGCCATGCACCCCTACTTCTCCCTGCAAGGCCGTACGGCCCTGGTCACCGGCGGTACCCGCGGCATCGGCAAGATGATTGCCAAGGCCTTCGTCGAGGCGGGTGCCACGGTGTATGTGTGCGCCCGCGATGCCGAGGCCTGTGCGCAGACCGCTGCCGAACTCTCGGCCTTCGGCGCCTGCCACGGCCTGGCCGCCAACCTGGCCAGCGAGGAAGGCGTCGAAGCGCTGGCGGCACAGCTGAGCCGTGACATCGGCCAGTTGGACATTCTGGTGAACAACGCCGGCACGACCTGGGGCGCGCCCCTGGAAAGCTACCCGGTGAAGGGCTGGGAAAAGGTCATGCAGCTCAACGTCACCTCGGTGTTCAGCTGCATCCAGCACTTGCTGCCGCTGCTGCGCAAGGCGGGCTCGGCGGCGAACCCGGCGCGGATCATCAATATCGGCTCGGTAGCCGGGATTTCCTCCTTCGGCGAAGACGCCTATGCCTATGGCCCGAGCAAAGCCGCGCTGCACCAACTGTCGCGGATACTGGCGCGCGAACTGGTCAGCCAGCACATCAACGTCAACGTCATCGCCCCCGGGCGCTTCCCGAGCAAGATGACCAGCCATATCGCCAAGGATGCCGAGGCCATGGCCGAAGACACCGCCTTGATCCCGATGCAGCGTTGGGGCCGCGAAGAAGAGATGGCGGCACTGGCGATCAGCCTGGCGAGTACCGCCGGGGCCTACATGACCGGCACCATCATCCCCATCGATGGTGGCTTCAGCCTCTGAGGCGCGCCTACCCTTGGTCGGCTGTCGCGGCCCCGCACGCCGGCTCTGCTAGCGTTATCTGGTGGGGATAACGCGACCTCTCGCAGCCACACCGCGAGAAGGAGGACAGCCATGAACAAGGCAAACTGGCGCTTGCAGGGCGTGGAATTTTCTTCCTGCAACTGCAACTGGGGCTGCCCATGCCAATTCAGCGCCTTGCCCACCCACGGCAATTGCGAAGCCGTGGTTTCGATGCGGGTCCAGCACGGGCACTTCAACGACACCTCACTGGATGACCTGTGCTGGGTTGGCACGTTCGCCTGGCCCAGAGCCATCCATGAGGGCAATGGCCGCTGCCAGCTGTTTATCGAAGACAAAGCCTCGCCCGCGCAGCGCGAGGCACTCCTGAGCATTCTTTCCGGCGCGGAGACGGAGCCCGGCGCCACGGTGTTCCAGGTGTTCAGCAGCACCGTCACCGAGGTGTACGAACCGCAGTTCGTGCCGATCGAATTTTCGGTCGACATGGCCAGTCGTCAGTCTCACACGCTCATCCCCGGCGTGCTGGAGGTAACCGGTGAGCCGATCCGCAACCCGGTCACCGGTGAGCCCCAGCAGGCCCGCTTGATCCTGCCCGACGGCTTCGAATTCACCGAAGCGGAAATGGCCAGCGGTAGTTATCAGACCCACGGCGCCATCAAGATCAGCTCGAAGCAGAGCCACGGGCACTTCGCCCGATTGCATTTCACCGGTGAGGGTGTGGTGCGCTAGTGGCGCTCAGGTTATCCGCTGGGGCGGCTGGCAGCGTCCAGCACAGCCGGCGCCTGTGGCCATTGCGCCCGGAACAATGGCTGCTGTTGCTTTGCCTGCTGGCGCTGAGCGGCCTGGCGTGGCTGGCACTGCAACGGCTGGCGGTCAGTATGGCCGCGCCCGGTGGTATGGCAGACGTGGCCATGGCCGGCATGCCGATGCCCTGGAGCTTCGGCGATGCCGTGCTGATGTTCGCCATGTGGGTGGTGATGATGATCGGCATGATGCTGCCCAGCACCATCCCGATGCTGCTGATGTACCAGCTGATGTTGCGCAAAAACCAGCCCGATGCGCAGAGGCGTTGGGCGCTGTCGCTGTTCTGCCTGGCCTATGCGCTGGTGTGGAGTGGCTTCAGCCTGCTTGCCACCCTGCTGCAATGGGGTCTGGAGCAACTCACCCTGCTCAGCCCCGGCATGCGCGGCCGCCCGCTGCTCGCCGCGGGCCTGTTGCTGGCGGCCGGCACCTACCAACTGTTGCCCAGTAAAACCGCCTGCCTGGAACACTGCCGCGGGCCGTTGCATTTCCTGCTGGCGTACTGGCGGCCCGGTGCCTGGGGCGGTTGGCGCATGGGCCTGGCCCACGGCCTTTACTGCCTGGGCTGCTGCTGGATGCTGATGGGGTTGCTGTTTGTCGGCGGGGTGATGAACCTGCTGTGGGTCGCCATGCTCGGCGGCTACGTCCTGCTCGAAAAGACCTTGCCCGGCGGGCGCTGGCTCAGCCGGCTGGCTGGTCTGCTGCTGTTGGGCTGGGGCCTGTTCCTGTTGGTCGGCCTGTTGCGTACTTGAGCACTGGCCAAGCGCCCGCACGCAGGTATGATGGCGCGGTTTCCAGCCAGTCTCGTGCCCATGCCCTACTCCGTCTCGCCCATCGGCTTCGTGCGCTCCTGCTTCAAGGAGAAATTTGCCATTCCGCGCCAGCCGCAACTGGCCCCGGCCGCCCGTGGCGTGCTGGAACTGCTGTCGCCGTTCGATCACGCCGACGCCATTGAGGGCTTGGAGCAAGTCAGCCATGTCTGGCTGCTGTTCCTCTTCCATCAGGCGCTGGAAGACAAGCCACGTTTGAAGGTCCGACCGCCGCGCCTGGGCGGCAATCGCTCGCTCGGGGTGTTCGCGACCCGCTCGACGCACCGGCCCAATGGCCTTGGCCAGTCGGTGGTCAAGCTGGAGCGGGTCGAACCCGGCAAACTCTGGCTGTCCGGCATCGACCTGTTGGACGGCACGCCGGTGCTGGATATCAAACCCTATGTACCCTATGCCGACCGGCTCGATACGGCCTTCAACCGGATTGCAGACGCCGCTCCAGCGCTGATCGCCGTGGATTGGGCCGCTGCCGCGCTACCCCAGGCCCAGGCCCACGCGCAGCGCCTGGGCGAACCGCTGCTCGAGTTGATCGAGCAATGCCTGGCGCAGGACCCGCGCCCGGCCTATCAGCAGCCTGAGCCCAACCGCCGCTACGGCACCCAGTTGTGGGACGTGCAGGTGCGCTGGCACTACCCCGAGCCCACGCGCATCTGCGTGCTGGAAGTAGTGGACGCCTGAACGGCGGCTGGCATGTTCTGCATCCATTCATGGCGTAGAACAGAGCAGACGCGAAGCGTTTGGCGCTGCACTCCCACGCGGAGCGTGGGAACGATCAACACCCGAGTGCGTCAGCTGCGTGCGGGGTTAAGCGCCAGCCCGTCGGCCTCGATCACCTCCTGGGTGACGATCAGTGGGTTGACCAACGGCCGGCTGGCGAGGAAGTGCGCCGTCAGCATATGCGCCTCAAATGCCGCCTCGTCGGTGTAAACCTCGTAGAGATAAAGCAGATCTGGATCGCTGCGATCACGCAGCACATCGAACGCCAGGCAGCCTGGCTCATCGCGCACCGAGGCCGCGGCGTTGACACGCATGGCGGCCATGAAGGCCTCGAAGCTGTTGGGCTTTAGCTGGGTCTTGAGAATCAGGCAGTACACAGAGCAGTCCTTTTTGTCTTATATTCCAGGTAAATTGTATACAAATTGGAGTACAAGAAGATGCTCGACCGCCCCAGCCAGCTTAACGGCTTACGCCACCTGGCCCTCTTGGTACCGAATCTGGAAGACTGCGAGCGCTTTTATGTCGAGGTGCTCGGCATGCAAGTGCTGCACCGCGCCAATGAAGACCTGGTGTACCTGACCTGCGGCAACGACAACCTCTCCCTCGGCCGCGCCTATGCCAAGAGCAGCGGCGCGCAGGCGGTCGATCACTACGGTTTTATCGTCGACAGCGTCGAAGAGCTAGAGGCCTGGTATCAGTATCTGAAGGCGCAGGACGTCACCCTGCTCGACCGCCCCTTCGATCACGGTGATGGCGCACGCAGCTTTCATTTGCTCGACCCCGCCGGCAACAAGGTGCAGCCGATCTATCACCCCGCGCTGTCCGGCCAGCGTTTCAGCCACACCTGAGAGGCGGCTGCACTCGCCGACGTTGAAGATAGCGCCTACGCAGACACAAAAAAGCCCGCCAATTGGCGGGCTTTTTCAGCCACTGCGGGCAGCTTACTTCTCGACGAAAGCACGCTCGATCAAGTAATCACCCGGTTCGCCCATGCGTGCCGAGATTTTCAGGCCGAAGCCGTTCAGCACTTCGCTGGTCTCGTCGAGCATGCTCGGGCTACCGCAGATCATCGCGCGGTCGTCCTGCGGGTTGATCGGTGGCAGGCCGATGTCGCTGAACAGCTTGCCGCTGCGCATCAGGTCGGTCAGGCGACCCATGTTCTCGAATTCCTCACGGGTTACCGTGGGGTAATAGATCAGTTTTTCTTTCAGCGCGTCACCGAAAAATTCGTTCTGCGGCAGGTGCTCGGTGATGAATTCCCGGTAGGCCACTTCGTTCACGTAACGCACACCGTGAATCAGGATGACCTTCTCGAAACGCTCGTAGGTTTCCGGGTCCTGAATCACGCTCATGAACGGCGCCAGACCAGTACCGGTGCTGAGCAGATAGAGGTGCTTGCCCGGCAGCAGATCGTCCAGCACCAGGGTGCCAGTTGGTTTGCGGCTGACCATCAGCTCGTCGCCGGGCTTCAGGTGCTGCAGTTGCGAGGTCAGCGGGCCGTCCTGCACCTTGATGCTGAAGAACTCCAGGTGCTCTTCGTAGTTCGGGCTGGCGATCGAGTAAGCACGCATCAGCGGGCGCCCGCTCTCTTGCTGCAGACCGATCATCACAAACTGGCCGTTCTCGAAACGCAGGCCAGGATTGCGAGTGGTCTTGAAGCTGAACAGGGTATCGTTCCAATGGTGGACGCTGAGCACACGCTCTACGTTCAGGTTGCTCATGCAGGCTTCCTCGGAAAATCGCTCACACCCGACGGGTGCTGTTGCGCGGCATGTTAATGGTGGCCACAATATCTGTTAAGTGAATTATTAAGATATAGGTTATCGGTTATATAGATATGCGATTCACTCTCCGCCAACTGCAAGTGTTTGTCGCTGTCGCGCAGCAGGAAAGCGTGTCGCGCGCGGCCGAGTCGCTGGCCCTCTCGCAGTCGGCCGCCAGTACCTCGGTGACCGAACTGGAGCGGCAATCCAACTGCCAGCTATTCGATCGCGCCGGCAAGCGCCTGTCGCTCAACGCCCTCGGCCATCAGCTGTTGCCGCAGGCCGTGGCCTTGCTCGATCAGGCCAAGGAAATCGAGCGCATGCTCAACGGCAAGGGCGGTTTCAGCTCGCTTTCCGTTGGCGCCACCCTGACGGTGGGCAATTACCTGGCCACCTTGCTGATCGGCAGTTTCATGCAGGACCACCCGGAATGCCGGGTCAAACTGCACGTACAGAACACCGCTCACGTTGTACAACAGGTGGCGCATTACGAAATTGATCTGGGCCTAATCGAAGGCGATTGCCAGCACCCGGATATCGAAGTGGAGCCCTGGGTCGAGGATGAACTGGTGGTGTTCTGCGCCCCGCAGCATCCGCTCGCCCGCCATGGCCAAGCCAACCTGGAAGAGCTGACCCGCGAGGCCTGGATTCTGCGCGAACAGGGGTCGGGCACGCGCCTGACCTTCGACCAGGCGATGCGTCACCACCCGACAGCGCTGAATATCCGCCTGGAGCTCGAACATACCGAGGCGATCAAACGGGCGGTGGAATCCGGCTTGGGGATTGGCTGCATCTCGCGCCTGGCGCTGCGCGATGCGTTCCGCCGGGGTAGCCTGGTGCCGGTGGAAACCCCGCAGTTGGACCTCACCCGACAGTTCTACTTCATCTGGCACAAACAGAAGTACCAGACCAGCGCCATGCGCGAGTTTCTCGAGCAATGCCGCCAGTTGACCGCTGGCGTCAGCCGCAGCGACGAGATCGTGTTGCCGTCGATCGCCTAGCGAAACCGCCTTACAGCAGAATCACCGCCCAGACGCTGCCGATCAAGCTCAGCGCGACAAACTGCGCGGCGCTGCCCATGTCCTTGGCATTTTTCGACAGCGGGTGCAGATCCAGCGAGATACGATCGATTGCCGCTTCGACTGCCGAGTTGAGCAACTCGACGATCAAGGCCACCAAGCACACGGCGATCATCAAGGCCCGCTCGACACGGCTGACGTCGAAAAAGAACGCCAGCGGAATCAGCAGCGCATTCAACAATACCAGCTGGCGAAAAGCAGCCTCACCGATGAAGGCGGCGCGCAGGCCGTCGAACGAATAGCCAGCGGCGTTGAGGATGCGTTTCAGGCCGGTCTGGCCCTTGAATGGCGACATGGGAAAACAACCAATATGTTGTGAGGGCTGCAGGCTAAGCCAGAAGCGGTCAAAAAAGCGTGAAAGTGGGCGCGACGAATGGGCTCAACTGGCGGGAATGGATTCCAGATGTTGCAACAATAGCGCCGCCTGAGTGCGCGTGCGCACGTTCAGTTTGCGGAAAATGGCCGTGACGTGGGCCTTGATCGTCGCCTCGGAAACGCCCAGTTCATAGGCGATCTGCTTGTTCAGCAGGCCGTCGCAGACCATGGTCAGCACCCGGAACTGCTGCGGCGTCAGGCTGGCCAACCCGGCGCTGGCGGCCTTGGCTTCGGCCGACACACTGGCGCCTTCGAGCGCCTGCGGCGGCCACCAGACATCGCCGTCGAGCACCACCCGCACAGCCTGCTGGATGGTTTCCAGCGAACTGGATTTCGGAATGAAGCCGCTGGCCCCGAAAGCGCGGGAGCGGGCCACCACGGCGGCCTCTTCCTGGGCCGAGACCATCACCACGGGAACCTGCGGGTACTGCCCGCGCAGCAGCACCAGCCCGGAGAAGCCATAGGCGCCAGGCATATTCAGGTCGAGCAGGACCAGATCCCAGTCGGCCTTTTCCCCAAGGCGGGCTTCCAGTTCGGCGATGCTGGCGGCTTCCACCAACCGCACCTGCGGGCCAAGGCCAAGGGTCAGCGCCTGCTGCAGGGCACTGCGAAACAACGGATGATCGTCGGCAATCAGGATTTCATAGGCGGCCATTGGGCATATCCTGTTCTTGTTGTGGGCCGGAGGCGGCGCTCAGCATGCCGAGCCGTGATGGGGTGGTCAAGTTCAAAGCTTTCCGGCACAGTTCGCGGCTTTTCTTGCCGAGAATGACCATGCGAAGCCAAGCCTTGCGCGCCGACCTGTTAATGCTGATCACCGCGGTGATCTGGGGCGCGTCCTTCGTTGCCCAGCGCCTGGGCATGGATACGATCGGACCCTTCCTCTATACCGGCCTGCGCTTTGCCCTGGCGGCGCTGGTTCTGCTGCCTCTGGTGCTGCGGCGCCCGGCGAACGGCGCTCAGCCTGAACCCTTCCTCACTCGCGGCCTGCTGCTCGGCGGCGGGTTATTGGGCCTGGCGCTGACCCTCGGCATCAACCTGCAGCAGGTCGGCCTGCTGTTCACCAGCGTGACCAACTCCGGCTTTATCACCGGGCTCTACGTGATCATAGTGCCGCTGCTGGGCCTGGCACTGGGTCACAAGACCGGTCTCGGCACCTGGCTGGGTGCGAGCCTGGCGGTGCTTGGCATGTTCCTCTTGAGCGTCGGCGAGAATTTCCATGTAGCCTCAGGCGACTGGCTGCAACTGGCCGGCGCCTTCGTCTGGGGCGTGCACGTGCTGCTGGTGGGCTTTCTCGCCAGCCGGCATGATCCGATCCGCCTGGCCTTCCTGCAATTCGTCGTCTGCGCGCTGGTTAGCCTGCTGCTGGCGTTGACCCTCGAGGAGATCCAGCTGGACGCCGTTCTCCAGGCCGGCCCGGCGATTCTCTATGGCGGCCTGTTCGGCGTGGCGATCGGTTTCACCCTGCAGGTGGTGGCGCAGAAACACGCAATCGCCTCCCACGCGGCGATCATCCTCTCCCTGGAAGCGGTGTTCGCCGCCATCGCCGGCGCGCTGTTCCTCGGCGAAACCCTGGTACTCAAAGGCTATATCGGCTGCGGCCTGATGTTCGCCGGCATGCTGGTGGCGCAGTTATGGCCGAAGAAGGCACCCGACGACCAGACGCTCGAAAGCAAAACCGTGTGACACCAATACGGGTTTGCGTTCGTTGCTAGCTGCGCACTACCAGCACTCAAGCGTGAATCTATAGATAGGCCGCCAGCCGCTGGTGTGTCTCGTCCTCCAGATCAACCGCGCGCTGATACTTGGCGCCCAGGTAATGCGCGGTGAATACCTCCAGGTACGCATCCAGCGCCGCGCCGGCGGTTGCTTCACCGGCCAGCTCCAGGCACAACGCCGCCACCTCCGACGTACAGAGGTGGTCGTCACGCTTGGAGCGCCGCAGGCGATAGCGCGACAGTTGCTCGGGTTGCAGGCTGAGCACCGGCAGGCTGTCGAGGTAAGGGCTTTTGCGGAACATCTTGCGTGCTTCGGTCCAGGTCGCATCGAGCAGGATAAACAACGGGCGCTTGCCCTCCTCCAGCGTGACCTCGGTCACCACCCGTTCAGGCGCGACGAATTCACCGGGGAAGACCAGGTAGGGCTGCCACTGCGGGTCATCGAGCAGTTGCGGCACCTCGGGCTCGACCGAGGTGCGAAACCAGCTATAGGCAAAGGTGTCCGGCACCACGTCGGCAATCAACCAACCGGTATTGGTCGGCTTCAACGGCTCCACGTCGTGCATCAACAGGCAGACTCCCGCCCGTGTCTGCATCCGCGGTCGCCAGGCGCACAGGCAATAGCTGTCGATCACTCGGCACTGCGCGCAGCGTATCGCCCGCGAACCACGCGCGACGAAGGGTTTGGTGCTGCGTTCCAGACGCTCGGCGCGCAGCCGGGATACGGCATGGCTCATCGCAGCGGGCGCGCAAAAAGAGTAACGCTGAACATACGGGCAATCCGACCGACAAAAGAGGTCGCCGAGTTTATCAGAGGCCAGGTGCAAAACCGCCTGCCGCCGGGCTGAGGCAGGCCAAGACGCTGCGGCAGCCCGCCCATCAGCCCATGCCAGGCGAAGAGCCGTCCCGGCGACTTTCCAGATTGGCCCCCGGCCCCAGAACCGCTGGTTGAATGCCAGGCTTGATCTCACCTGGCGGCTTGCTCAGGATGCGCGCAGCTAAAGCTGCGAACTATTGGCTACGCGGGTGAACACCTGCCACGATCCGCAGTCAAAACCGTTTCATCGCTATGGAGATTTACATGTTGCGCGTTATGGCCCTTGCCCTCTGCTTCGTCCTGCCCACAGCACACGCCGCCTCGCTCAAGGATTACGAGCTGGCCAAAATGCTGGATAAAGTGGCCAAAGAAAGTAGCGTTGGCACGCCACGGGCGATCAACGAAGACATTCTCGACCAGGGCTACACCGTCGACGGTAACGAGTTGGTCAATCACCTGAGCGTGCGTGAAGGCCACGCCGCACAGATGCGCGGCAACCCCGACGCGGTTCGCGCGCAACTGGCCAACAGCGTGTGCCGCAATACCGGCTATCGGCAGTTGCTGGCCCGTGGCGCCGGGCTGCGTTACGACTTCACCGAGTACAAGAGCAATAAACCGATCACCACCGAGCGCTTCAGCAAAACCGACTGCGGCCTGAAGTAATCCGCCTGCTGCGCCACTGGCGCAGATGGCAGACCTGCGCACAACGCCCACTTCGTGCTACAAACTTGAGAAGCTGGCATCGCCAGCGAGGTGTCTACGGCGGCTAATTGCAGTAGTAAGCTCGGCACCTTGAGCTTTACTGAACATCAGGAAGAGCGAAAACCTCAATCACTGCGCGAGCACTTCACGCAAAAGCCCTGATCGAGCAGGCCCGCTTTTGAACCACACACCGCTCGCACTCGAAGTCAGCGCTGATCGATACACAACCCTATCGATCGTCGACTGCCAGACCCCAACGGGTCTGATTGCGCAATTCAAGCCAAGCCGCCTGAATTGCCCGCGACACCGCCCGTGTCGCAGCCGTGCCCAGTGGCACAGCCAAAGGTTCTGCAGCACAAGGAGACGTTGAATGCCTTACGAACCGGACGACTACCTATCTCGTCACTTCCAGACCAGCGGAATCGACCTCACCAGCAAGATCGACGAACTGGTCGCGCTGACTGCCCCTGGCAGCAGCCTCAATCGAGCGCTTTACCGCGACATGCTGATCACCGTCATCCGCATGGCCCAAGCCGACCGCAATCGCTGGGACGCGAAAATCATGCTGCAAACCTTGCGTGAAATGGAGCACGCCTTCAGCAACCTCGAACAGTTCAAGCGTCGGCGCAAAGTCACTGTCTTCGGCTCCGCGCGCACCCCGGTCACACACCCGATCTATGCGTTGGCCCGCGAACTCGGCGCCACGCTGGCGCGCTATGACTTGATGGTGATTACCGGTGCCGGCGGCGGCATCATGGCGGCAGCCCATGAAGGCGCAGGGCTGGAGAACAGCCTGGGCTTCAACATCACCCTACCCTTCGAGCAAGGCGCCAACGCCACCGTCGAAGGCAGCGCCAACCTGCTGTCGTTCAAGTTCTTCTTCCTGCGCAAGTTGTTCTTCGTCAAGGAGGCCGACGCGCTGGTGCTTTGCCCAGGCGGCTTCGGCACCCTGGATGAAGCCCTGGAAGTGCTGACCCTGATCCAGACAGGTAAAAGCCCGCTGGTGCCCGTGGTACTGCTGGACGAGCCGGGCGGCAGTTTCTGGCAGGACGCCCTGGCCTTTATCCACAAGCAACTGGAGAGCAATGGCTACATTCTTCCCAGCGACATGAAGTTGATTCGTCTGGTCCACAGCGCCGAAGAGGCGGCAGAAGAAATTGCCCAGTTCTATAGCAACTTCCACTCCAGCCGCTGGCTCAAGGAACGCTTCGCGGTTCGCCTGAACCACCCCATCAGCGAGACAGCACTGGCGCGGCTGCATGACGATTTTGCCGATCTGTGCAAAAGCGGCAGTTTCGAGCAGCAATCACTGTTCGAGGCCGAACGCGACGAACCCGAATTGAGCTACCTGACCCGTCTGGCCTTCACCTTCAATGGCCGTGATCACGGCCGTTTGCGCGAACTGCTCGACACCCTCAACCTGCCGGAAAATTGGGCAAAACCTGCCTAGCTCCGTCCCGCCGTAGCTGAATCCTCCTCGACATCCAGCCATGCGCAAAGCGCGTGGCTTAAGGCTGCCGACGAAAAACTCAGTCGTCTAGGACGCCGCGCAACAGGCGACCAATCAAATCCAGTGGGTAGCCGCGGTAACTGAGGAAACGCCCCTGCTGAGCACGCTCACGCGCATCGCGGGGCAGCTCTCCGGCAAACTTGCGGCGCCAGACTTCCTCCAGCTGTTCACGCCAGTTGATGCCGCTCTCGCGTAAGGCCTGCTCGATATCCGCGCGGGCCAGACCGCGCTGCGTCAACTCTTCGCGGATGCGCAGCGGCCCATAGCCGGAGCGCGCGCGGTAGGAGACGAAGCTTTCCAGATAACGGGATTCAGAAAGCAAACCCTCTTGCGCAAGGCGGTCGAGAGCGGGTTCGATCAATTCAGCAGGGGCCCCGCGCTGGCGCAGCTTACGCGTCAGCTCGACACGCCCATGCTCGCGGCGCGCCAGGAGATCCATGGCGGTCCGCCGCACTGCGGCAGGGCTGTCGAGCACGACGGACATGGCGCGAATCAGGCGTCCGCGTCAGCCAGGTCATCCGCCGTACTGGTAGCCGCTGCAGCCGCCGCGGCTGCAGCGGCATCCTTGGAGGCCATCAACAGCTTGTCGCGAATCTGCTTCTCGACTGTCTTGCCCACTTCCGGGTTGTCTTCCAGGTATTTGGCGGAGTTCGCCTTGCCCTGGCCGATCTTGTTGCCGAGGTAGCTGTACCAGGCGCCGGATTTTTCCAGCAGGCCAAGCTGCACACCGAGGTCGATGATTTCACCGTTGCGGTAGATGCCTTTGCCGTAAAGGATCTGGAACTCGGCCTGACGGAAGGGCGGCGCCACCTTGTTTTTCACCACTTTGACGCGGGTTTCGCTGCCGACCACCTCGTCACCCTCTTTCACCGCACCGGTACGGCGGATGTCCAAACGGACCGAGGCGTAGAACTTCAGGGCATTACCACCGGTGGTGGTTTCCGGGCTACCGAACATCACGCCGATCTTCATGCGGATCTGGTTGATGAAGATCACCAGGCAATTGGCGTTCTTGATGTTGCCGGTAATCTTGCGCAGCGCCTGAGACATCAGACGGGCTTGCAGGCCGACGTGCATATCGCCCATTTCGCCTTCGATCTCGGCCTTGGGCACCAGCGCTGCCACGGAGTCGATCACGATCACATCCACGGCATTGGAGCGCACCAGCATGTCGGTGATTTCCAGGGCCTGCTCGCCGGTATCCGGCTGCGACACCAGCAGGTCATCGACATTCACGCCCAGCTTGCCGGCGTATTCGGGATCGAGGGCGTGCTCGGCATCGACGAACGCGCAGGTCGCACCCATTTTCTGCGCTTCGGCAATCACCGACAGCGTCAGCGTGGTTTTGCCGGAGGATTCAGGGCCGTAGATTTCGACGATCCGGCCTTTCGGCAGACCGCCAATGCCCAAGGCGATGTCCAGCCCCAGCGAGCCGGTGGAAATGGCCGGAATCGCCTGGCGATCCTGATCGCCCATGCGCATTACCGCGCCTTTGCCGAATTGTTTTTCAATCTGGCCAAGGGCCGCAGCCAAGGCGCGCTTCTTATTCTCGTCCATTGAATCCTCACGTGATCAAGAGGGCCTAACGGCCGCTAACAACTGTATAAGTAGCCAGTATTATTCCATACGGCAAGTCGCACGCCTACCCCTGAACTGGATTTTCTCCTGCAGCTAGTCGGATCAGCCCAGCCAGCGCGGCCTCAACCGTTTGTCGGCGAACTTCCGTGCGATCACCTGCAAACTGCCGACGCTGAGCGTAGAGCAACTCACCGCCGCACCAAGCCAGCCAAACCGTACCA
Organism: Pseudomonas sp. KH_027; assembly: GCF_057838565.1. Classification (NCBI taxonomy): domain Bacteria; kingdom Pseudomonadati; phylum Pseudomonadota; class Gammaproteobacteria; order Pseudomonadales; family Pseudomonadaceae; genus Pseudomonas; species Pseudomonas sp. KH_027. The sequence continues at coordinate 1,460,895 of NZ_CM174470.1, read as the reverse complement.
ACGGGTTTTTCCACTGAACCTCCATCCGGCCCCGCCACACCGCTTACGGCAACGGAAAAGTGCGCCGCACTTTTAACTTGCGCACCGCGCGCCATGGCCTCGACCACTTCACGACTGACCGCGCCAACCGATGCGAACAACTCGACCGGCACATCCAGTTGCAGCGTTTTTTGCCAGTTCGAATAGGTGACATAACCCGCTTCGAACCACACCGAACTGCCGGGAATACGGGTGATCGCCTCGGCAATCCCGCCGCCCGTGCAGGACTCGGCGGTGGTCACCCGGGCATTCAAGGACTGCAGGCATTCGCCAAGCTGCGCGGCAAGACGGGTAATCTCTTCCAAGACCTTCTCCGGGGTTAAAGCGGACGGGTGGGATACCGTACACTAGCGCCTTTTGCACGCAAGGCCTGGTAATGAGTCAGAGCGACCTTTCCGCACACACCCCGATGATGCAGCAATACTGGCGGCTGAAAAATCAGCACCCGGATCAGTTGATGTTTTACCGCATGGGTGACTTCTACGAGATCTTCTATGAGGACGCGAAGAAGGCCGCCAAGCTACTCGACATCACCCTGACCGCCCGTGGCCAGTCGGCCGGCACTGCCATTCCGATGTGCGGAATTCCTTATCATGCCGCCGAGGGCTATCTGGCCAAGCTGGTCAAGCTCGGCGAGTCAGTGGTGATCTGCGAACAGGTCGGCGACCCGGCGACCAGCAAGGGCCCGGTCGATCGCCAAGTGGTGCGCATCATCACCCCGGGAACCGTGAGCGACGAAGCGCTGCTCGACGAACGCCGCGACAACCTGCTGGCCGCTGTCTTGGGCGACGAGCGCCTGTTCGGCCTGGCCGTGCTGGACATCACCAGCGGCCGCTTCAGCGTGCTGGAAATCAACGGCTGGGAGAACCTGCTCGCCGAGTTGGAGCGCCTCAACCCGGTCGAGCTACTGATACCGGATGACTGGCCACAAGGTCTGCCCGCCGAGAAGCGCCGTGGCGTGCGGCGTCGCGCACCCTGGGACTTCGAACGTGATTCGGCGCTCAAAAGCCTCTGTCAGCAGTTCGCCACCCAGGATCTGAAAGGCTTCGGTTGCGAGACCCTGACCCTGGCTATCGGTGCCGCCGGCTGCCTCTTGGCCTACGCCAAGGAGACCCAGCGCACCGCCCTGCCGCACTTGCGCAGCCTGCGCCATGAGCGCCTGGACGATACGGTGATCCTCGACGGCGCCAGCCGCCGCAACCTCGAACTGGACACCAACCTCGCCGGCGGGCGCGACAACACCCTGCAATCGGTGATCGACCGTTGCCAGACTGCCATGGGCAGTCGCCTACTGACCCGTTGGCTGAATCGCCCGCTGCGCCAACGCGCAGTGCTCGACGCGCGCCAGGAGTCCATCGCCTGCCTGCTGGAACGCTATCGCTTCGAGAACCTGCAGCCGCAACTGAAAGAGATCGGCGACGTCGAGCGCATCCTCGCCCGGATTGGTCTGCGCAATGCCCGCCCACGTGACTTGGCGCGCCTGCGCGACGCCCTCGCGGCACTGCCTGAATTACAGACAGCGATGGTCGATCTGGACACCCCGCACCTGAATGAACTGGCGGCGACGGTCAGCATGTATCCCGAACTGGCGGATCTGCTGCAACGCGCGATCATCGACAACCCACCGGCGGTGATCCGCGAGGGTGGCGTGCTCAAGACCGGTTACGACGCGGAGCTGGACGAACTGCAATCGCTGAGTGAAAACGCCGGGCAATTCTTGATCGACCTCGAAACCCGCGAAAAAGCCCGGACCGGACTGGCCAACCTCAAGGTCGGCTACAACCGCATCCACGGCTATTTCATCGAGCTGCCGAGCAAACAAGCCGAGCAAGCGCCTGCCGACTATATCCGCCGGCAGACGCTCAAAGGCGCCGAGCGCTACATCACTCCCGAACTGAAAGCCTTCGAAGACAAAGCGCTCTCAGCCAAGAGTCGCGCCCTGGCCCGCGAAAAAATGCTCTATGACGAGCTGCTGGAACGCCTGATTGGCCACCTCGGCCCATTACAGGACAGCGCTAGCGCACTGGCCGAACTGGATGTGCTGAGCAACCTGGCCGAACGCGCGTTGAACCTAGACTTGAATCGCCCGCGCTTCGTCGATGAGCCGCGCATGCACATCGTGCAAGGGCGCCATCCGGTGGTGGAACAGGTACTGACTACACCTTTCGTCGCCAATGACCTGACACTCGATGACAGCACCCGGATGCTGATCATCACCGGACCGAACATGGGTGGTAAATCCACCTATATGCGGCAAACCGCGCTGATCGTGCTGCTTGCGCACATCGGCAGCTTCGTCCCCGCCGCCCGTTGCGAGCTGTCGCTGGTCGACCGGATTTTCACCCGGATCGGCTCCAGCGACGACCTCGCCGGCGGCCGTTCGACCTTTATGGTGGAAATGAGCGAGACCGCCAATATCCTGCACAACGCCAGCGACCGCAGCCTCGTGCTGATGGACGAAGTGGGGCGCGGCACCAGCACTTTCGACGGCCTGTCGCTGGCCTGGGCGGCCGCCGAACACCTGGCAAAATTGCGCGCCTACACGTTGTTCGCCACCCACTATTTCGAGCTGACGGTACTGCCGGAAAGCGAACAGGTGGTCGCCAACGTGCACCTGAGCGCCACCGAACACAACGAACGCATCGTCTTCCTGCACCATGTTCTGCCCGGCCCGGCGAGCCAGAGCTACGGCCTGGCGGTTGCACAACTGGCCGGCGTACCCGGCGATGTAATCCTGCGTGCCCGCCAGCACCTGGCGCGCCTGGAAACCACCAGCCTACCCCATGATCTGCCACGCGCAGAGCCCGGGCAGCCCGCCCCGCCGCTGCAAAGCGACATGTTCGCCAGCATGCCGCACCCCGTGCTCGAGGAATTGGCCAAGATCAATCCGGATGATCTAACTCCGCGCCGCGCGCTGGAGCTGTTATATACACTGAAAACGCGAATCTAACGCCCACCCGCACAAGCTGTTAGAATCGCGCGCGCTTTGGGATGCTGTGGCCTATTAGCCTGGTGCCGCAGCTATAATTTCCCGAGCCGAGGAGTCCAACCCATATAAGGACTCCCCAGCCGCCTGAGGAGAGAATTAGAAATGACCTTCGTCGTCACCGACAACTGCATCAAGTGCAAATACACCGACTGCGTGGAAGTCTGTCCGGTGGACTGCTTCTACGAAGGCCCGAACTTCCTGGTGATCCACCCGGACGAGTGCATCGATTGTGCACTGTGCGAGCCTGAGTGCCCGGCCCAGGCCATCTTCTCGGAAGATGAAGTACCCGAGGATATGCAGGAGTTCATCGCACTGAACTGCGACCTGGCTGAAATCTGGCCCAACATCACCGAGAAGAAAGAAGCCCTGGCAGACGCCGAAGAGTGGGACGGGGTTAAAAACAAGCTGGAGCAACTGGAACGCTGATTGCTGCAGACTTGAACGCAAAAGGCCCGCATCTGCGGGCCTTTTTGTTTGCCTGGTACTTTTCTCCAGGCAAAAAAAGGGGCGGTTTGACCCGCCCACTCTTATTTCCCTACTCCCTTTTTCTCCCATCTCATCGTCCTGATGAATCGCGTCCCGCGATGTTCCCGACCAACCTCCTTGTCAGCCCGTGTCAGTCCTTAGACACAGCCCAGATACTAGCGATATCCCTGGCGACCGCAAGCCAGGCAATTACGACTCAGAAGCGTTAAGCTGCATGCACTAAAAATATTAAATCCTTAACTATCAATAACTTATATAAATATAAGTGCTTTGCAAGCCACTTACTGGCCACCCTTCTGTGCAATGACTTACACCACTTGTAAGCAATCACTTACAAGGCCAGACATAAAAAACCCGACCGAAGCCGGGTTTTACTTGAGCGTCAAACGCTTACTGAAACAGCGCATCGCTCGACAGGCCGTTTTTCTCCAGAATTTCACGCAGACGCTTGAGTGCCTCTACTTGAATCTGCCGCACACGCTCACGGGTCAAGCCAATCTCCTGGCCAACCTCCTCCAGTGTGCAACTTTCGTGACCGCGCAGCCCAAAGCGCCGCACCACGACCTCACGCTGCTTATCGGTCAGCTCCGACAGCCACTGGTCGATGCTCTGCGACAGGTCATCGTCCTGCAACAACTCGCAAGGATCGGTCGGTCGGTCATCGGTCAGGGTATCGAGCAGCGTCTTGTCGGAGTCGGGGCCAAGGGAAACATCCACCGAGGACACCCGCTCGTTCAGCCCCAGCATGCGCTTGACCTCGCCGACCGGCTTTTCCAGCAGGTTGGCGATCTCTTCGGCCGAGGGTTCGTGGTCGAGCTTTTGCGTCAGTTCACGCGCAGCACGCAGGTATACGTTCAACTCCTTGACCACATGAATCGGCAACCTGATCGTCCGGGTCTGATTCATGATGGCGCGCTCGATCGTCTGCCGAATCCACCAGGTGGCATAAGTCGAGAAACGGAAGCCGCGCTCAGGGTCGAACTTCTCCACGGCTCGAATCAGGCCGAGGTTGCCCTCTTCGATCAGATCCAGCAGCGACAGGCCGCGATTGACGTAGCGGCGAGCAATCTTCACCACCAGGCGCAGGTTGCTTTCGATCATGCGCTTACGCCCGGCCGGATCGCCCTTCTGCGCCAAGCGCGCGAAGTGCACTTCCTCTTCCGGGGTAAGCAGGGGGGAGAAACCGATTTCGTTGAGGTACAGCTGAGTTGCGTCTAGCGCACGTGTGTAGTCGATGTACTTGTGTTGCTTGGGTGAGGTGGCCTGTTTGGCTCTGGTGCGTTTGGGTGGAGTATCGGACTCCTCATTCAACGGTTCATCCAAGACGATGCCGGGCTCCATCAGGAGCACTTCATCATCTAAGTCAAACTCCGGCGCTTCTTTGTTGAGTGCCATTCTTGTTGTCCCTTGCTGAGTTCGACAGCAAGCTCTGACGACGCCTTAGTTCCCTGGCAACGCCTGAGCCCGTCCTCCTACATGGTGGAGCGGGCCGACAGCGGATCAACGATCAGGCAGGAATTGCAGCGGATCTACAGGTTTGCCCTGACGACGAATCTCAAAGTGAAGTTTCACTCGATCCGCCCCTGTGGAACCCATTTCGGCAATCGTCTGCCCAACTTTGACCTGCTGCCCCTCCCGTACCAAAAGCCTGCGGTTGTGGCCGTAGGCGCTTACGTAGGTATCGCTGTGCTTGATGATCACCAACTCGCCGTAGCCCCGTAAACCACTCCCGGCGTACACCACGGAACCATCAGACGCAGCTAAAATAGGCTGTCCTAATTCCCCGGCTATATCAATTCCTTTATTCAAACTGCCGTTTGAGGAGAAACGCCCGATCAAACTGCCGTTAGCCGGCCAGGCCCAACCCGAGGCCGAACGGGTTACCGTCTGTACCGGCGTAGTGGCAGGAGACTGCACGACAGGTGCCTTGACCGGGCGAACGACCGGTGCCGGCGACGCTGGCCCGGCTGGCGATTTGACCGCAGACGACGGCACCACCACCGGCCTGGCGGCTGCCACCGAGGAGCCGCCCGACTTGCCATCGAAGCGAATCGCCTGGCCAACCCGAATGGTGTAGGGCGCGGGAATCTTGTTGCGCGCCGCCAAGGCCTTCCAGTCCCAACCAAAACGGAAGGCGATCGAATAGAGCGTATCGCCACGCCGCACCACGTATTGCCCACTGGTGACGGGTTGACGTTGCGGGGCGGCGGCTGCGCGGTTGTTGTTGCGATCGACCACCTGCACGGTAGTGGATGGCGAACTGCTGCAGCCCGCCAATAACGCACTGAAAACCAGGCCACCCAGTAGACGCTGTACGCCTCTGATGCAAATCCACTGCTGAATGGCTGTGAGACTCACCCGCCTCTCCCTTTCCGGTGACTGTTCATGATTACCATTGTGCAGAAATTATTCGGCGCAGCCAGCCGCACGATTAGCGCTAAACGCCCGGGGCTGTTTTTTGCTTCAACTCGCACCGACAGTCAAGCCAGGGGGCCATTGAGCAGCGGCACGAAACGCACCGCATCCAGCACATGCCGAGAGAAACCATTCTCTTCACGGACGATCAGCATCAGTTGCTGAACGTCGCCTGCGCCGACTGGAATCACCAGACGCCCGCCAGGCGCCAACTGATCGAGCAGTGCATGGGGCACCTCGGCCGCGGCCGCCGTGACGATGATGCCATTGTAGGGCGCCAGCGCCGACCACCCCTCCCAGCCATCGCCCCAGCGAAAGACCACGTTACGCAGGTTGAGTTCGAGCAACCGCTCTTTGGCGCGGTCCTGCAGCACCTGAATGCGCTCGACCGAGAACACCCGCTCGACCAACTGCGCGAGCACCGCCGTCTGGTAACCCGAGCCCGTGCCGATTTCCAGCACCTTGTCCAAAGGGCCGGCCGCCAGCAGCAACTCGGTCATGCGCCCAACCATATACGGCTGGGAGATGGTCTGGTTATGCCCGATGGGCAGGGCGGTGTCTTCATAGGCGCGATGGGCCAGCGCCTCGTCGACGAACAGATGCCGAGGGGTACGGCGGATCACTTCGAGCACCCGGGCGTTGGACAGTCCTTCCTCGTACAGGCGCTGGATCAAACGCTCGCGGGTACGCTGCGAGGTCATGCCTATGCCACGGTGTTGCAAATCGTCTTGCCCGCGAGCCATCAGAGCAAGCCCTCCAGCCAACTGTCGAGGCCACTGAAAGCCTCATGGAAAGTCCGGTCCAGCTGCAGTGGGGTAATCGACACATAACCCTGCATCACCGCATGGAAGTCCGTACCCGGACCGCCATCCTCGGCATCGCCGGCTACCGAGATCCAGTAGCCTTCCTTGCCACGCGGGTTCATCACCTTCATCGGCGCCGCCGCACGGGCGCGATGGCCGAGGCGGGTCAGCTGGATGCCGCGGATATGGTCCAACGGCAGATTGGGGATGTTCACGTTGAGCACGGTGCGCGGCGGCAACTCGAGTTGGTCATGGGCAGCTACCAGTTTACGCGCGAAATAGGCCGCGGTCGGCAGGTTGTCCGGCTGACGCGACAACAGCGAAAAGGCGAAGGCCGGCCGGCCGATGAAACGGCCTTCGAGCGCCGCCGCCACGGTGCCGGAATAGAGCACGTCATCCCCCAGGTTGGCGCCCAGGTTGATACCCGACACCACCATGTCCGGAGCCGACGGCAACAAGCCGTTGAGGCCCAGGTGCACGCAATCGGCAGGCGTGCCGTTCAGGCTGATAAAGCCGTTAGCGAGATATTGCGGGTGTAGCGGACGGTCGAGGGTCAGGGAGCTGCTTGCGCCGCTCTTGTCCTGATCCGGGGCGATGACCACGCACTCGGCATAATCCACCAGCGCGGCATGCAGCGCGGCGAGGCCGGGTGCAGTCACTCCGTCGTCGTTCGAAATCAGAATACGCATGGGTTATCCGTCTGCCCTGCCGGCAGCAGATCGACGAGCTCGCGCACCACTACGGTGGCAAAGCATCCAGCCGGCAGGACGAATTCCAGTTGCAGAATGTCAGGCTCGGGATAATGCCACGTCAAACCGCCAATGGGGAGGCGCAGGATGCGCCGTTCGTGAGCCATGCCCGCGGCGACCAGCCAGTCGCGCAATGCCGGTTCACGTTCAGCGACCGTCTGCTCCAGAATATGCGCCGCTCCAGCCGTCGGCGACTCACCAGCGCCCCACATCGGCCCCGTGGGATGCAGGTCGAGAATTGCCAACCGCGGGTCACTGCACTCGGCCTCGCCCGCCGGGAAAAAACTGCGGCTGTCGGTAAAGGCAAGCAAATCACCGACCCGCGCCTGCTGCCAGCTGCCATCCGTGACACGGGCCGCCAGCACCTGATTGAACAGGTAGCTGCGCGCCGCCGAGAGCAGACGCGAGCGCAGGTTGCGTTGCTCCGGCAACGCCTGGCGGCTGGCAAAATCGCGCGCCTGCAACACATTGCCGCCCTGATAAGCAAAGCGTTGGCTGCCGAAATAATTCGGCACGCCCTGGGCCACGATTCGTTGCAGACGCGCGTCCAGGGCAGCGGGATCGCCGCTCAACTGGGTCAGGCGCAAGGTGAAGCCATTCGCCGCATGGGCGCCACGGTGCAACTTGCGCTTGTGCCGCGCGACCTTGAGGATGCTCAGGGTTTCGCCTTCGGCGGCGGACAGATCCGGGTCGGCCTTGCCCGGCAGGTGCAGGCTGAACCACTGACGGGTCAACGCCTGCCGGTCCTTCAAGCCGGCATAGCTGATCATCTTCAGCGGCACACCAGCAGCGCGAGCCAGTCGGCGGGCGGCCTCTTCGGTGTTCAGCCCGCGCTTCTCCACCCACAGCCAGAGGTGCTCACCCTCGCCGGCCAGTGGAATATCCAACACTTCATCGACCTGAAAGTCTTCCGCTGTTGCCTTCAGCACAGCACGGCCGACGGCTTCGCCATGGGCTCGCGGGCCAAGCAGTTCGTACTCGTTCATAAGCGAACCAACAGGGCAACGGCATGCACGGCGATACCTTCTTCGCGGCCGGTAAAGCCGAGTTTTTCAGTAGTCGTGGCTTTCACATTCACCTGATCCAATTCAACCTCAAGATCGGCGGCAATCGCCGTACGCATCGCGTCGATATGCGGCGCCATCTTGGGCGCCTGGGCAACGATAGTGGTGTCGACGTTGCCGACCTTCCAACCCTCGGCCTTGAGCAAACCCAGCACATGACGCAGCAGTGCCCGGCTGTCCGCGCCCTTGAACTGCGGATCGGTATCGGGGAAGTGTTTACCGATATCACCCAGGGCCGCCGCGCCGAGCAAGGCATCGCTCAGCGCATGCAACAGCACATCGCCATCGGAGTGGGCGATCAAGCCGAATTTATGGGAAATCTGCACGCCACCGAGGGTGATGAAGCGGCCCTCGCCGAAGCGGTGCACATCGTAGCCGTGGCCAATACGTATCGAACTGCTCATGAAAAAATCAGGCCCTGAAAAGTCAGGTCCCGATTCTAACCGCTTTGGCTGGCGTTAGCCTTTCAGAGCGTGCGCATGATGTCGCAAATGCTCATCGATAAAGCTGGCGATGAAGAAATAGCTATGGTCATAGCCCGGTTGCAGCCTGAGCGTCAGCGGGTGATTGGCCGCCTTGGCGGCTGCCTCCAAGGCCTCGGGCTTCAACTGATTGACGAGGAAATCGTCGCGATCGCCCTGGTCCACCAGGATCGGCAACTTTTCTGTCGCCTCCGCCAACAGTGCGCAGGCATCCCACTCGCGCCAACGCGAACGATCTTCGCCGAGATAGCGCGAAAACGCCTTCTCGCCCCAGGGGCAGGACGACGGATTGCTGATCGGTGCGAAGGCCGACAGCGACTGATAGCGCCCGGGATTGCGCAACGCGCAGACCAAGGCCCCATGCCCGCCCATCGAATGGCCACTGATGCCACGCTTGGTCGAAACCGGGAAGTGCGCTTCGATCAGCGCAGGCAGCTCCTGTACCACATAGTCGTGCATTCGATAATGCCGCGCCCAGGGTTCCTGGGTGGCGTTCAGGTAAAAGCCGGCACCCAGGCCGAAATCCCAGGCACCATCCGGGTCACCCGGTACATCCGCCCCGCGCGGGCTGGTGTCCGGCGCGACGATGACCAACCCCAGCTCGGCTGCCAGGCGCTGGGTGCCGGCCTTGTGCATGAAGTTCTCATCGGTGCAGGTCAGCCCGGACAGCCAGTACAGCACCGGCAGCCTGGCGCCCTGCTCAGCCTGCGGCGGCAGGTAGACGGCAAACACCATGTCGCAACCGAGCACCTCGGATCGGTGCCGATAACGCTTGTGCCAGCCGCCGAAGCTTTTCTGGCAGGAAATATTTTCCAGAGTCATGACGATCTCCGTAGGGTATGCCGTGTGCAGCACATGAATGCCTGGTGCGCACGACGCACCCTGCTTTCAGAAATGGATAACGGTGCGGATGCTCTTACCTTCATGCATCAGGTCGAAAGCCTCGTTGATCCGCTCCAGGCCCATGGTGTGGGTAATGAAGGTATCCAGCGGAATCTCGCCCTTCTGCGCCTTCTCCACATAGCTCGGCAGCTCGGTACGCCCCTTCACGCCACCAAAGGCTGAACCGCGCCAGACGCGACCGGTGACCAGTTGGAACGGCCGGGTGCTGATTTCCTGGCCGGCACCGGCGACACCGATGATGATCGACTCGCCCCACCCCTTGTGCGCGCACTCCAGCGCCGCGCGCATCAGCTGCACATTGCCGACGCACTCGAAGCTGTAGTCGACGCCGCCATCGGTCAGCTCGATGATCACGTCCTGAATCGGCTTGGCGTAATCCTTCGGATTGATGAAGTCGGTAGCACCCAATTCCCTGGCCACGTCGAATTTGGCCGGGTTGATATCGATGGCGATGATCCGCGAAGCCTTGGCCATCTTGGCGCCGATGATCGCTGCGAGGCCGATGCCGCCAAGACCGAAAATCGCCACGCTAGCGCCCTCTTCGACCTTGGCGGTATTCAGCACCGCACCAATGCCGGTGGTCACGCCGCAACCGAGCAGGCAGACCTTTTCCAGCGGCGCGTCCTTGGGGATCTTGGCCAGGGAAACTTCCGGCAAAACGGTGTACTCGGAGAACGTCGAGCAGCCCATGTAGTGGTAGATCGGCTGCCCCTGATAGGAAAAGCGGCTGGTGCCATCCGGCATCAGACCCTTGCCCTGGGTCGCGCGCACGGCGCTGCACAGATTGGTCTTGCCTGATTTGCAGAATTTGCACTCGCCGCATTCCGCGGTGTACAGCGGAATCACATGATCGCCGACGGCAACAGACGTCACGCCTTCACCGACGGCTTCGACGATACCGCCGCCTTCATGGCCGAGAATCGACGGGAACACGCCTTCCGAGTCGGCGCCGGACAGCGTGTAGGCATCGGTGTGGCAAACGCCGGTGGCGATGATGCGCACCAGCACTTCGCCGGCTTTCGGCGGCTCGACATCCACTTCGACGATTTGCAGTGGTTGGTTGGGCGCAAAAGCAACGGCAGCACGCGACTTGATCATGGAGGTTCTCCGGCAGTTAAAACGATGGGCAGAGTGTAGATCAGCGCCATTTGATTAATAATCCACAGCAAAGCAAAACATTATTGCCATACAGGGATAATAAACCGCCATGAATCGCTGGGAAGGCCTGGACGAGTTCGTCGCCGTCGCTGAGTGCGGCCAATTCACCGCGGCCGCCGAACGCCTCGGCGTGTCCTCATCGCACATCAGCCGGCAAATCGCGCGCCTGGAAGATCGCCTGCAAACCCGCCTGCTGTACCGCAGCACCCGGCGCGTGGCCCTGACCGAAGCCGGGCAAACCTTTCTGCAGCATTGCCAGCGCCTGCAGGATGCCCGCGAGGAAGCGCTGCGCGCGGTCGGCGAACTGACCAGCGAACCCAAGGGCCTGCTGCGCATGACCTGCGCGGTGGCCTATGGCGAGCGCTTTATCGTGCCGCTGGTGACCGGCTTCATGACCCGCCATCCGCAGTTGCGAGTGGACATCGAACTGAGCAATCGCACCCTCGACCTGGTGCACGAGGGTCTGGACCTGGCGATTCGCCTCGGACGCTTGCAGGACTCGCGCCTGGTGGCGACGCGCCTGGCGCCGCGGCGCATGTACCTGTGCGCGGCGCCTGCCTACCTGGAACGCTATGGCCGCCCCCACAGCCTGTCGGAACTGAGCCGTCACAACTGCCTGATCGGCAGCACGGAGACCTGGGGATTTCAGCAGAACGCGCGGGAATATTCGCAACGGGTACAGGGCAACTGGCGCTGCAACAGCGGCCAGGCGGTATTGGACGCGGCACTGCGTGGCCTGGGCCTGTGCCAGTTGCCGGACTATTACGTTCAGGAACATTTGAAGAGCGGCGCCCTGATCTCGCTGCTGGAAAACCATCAGCCGCCGAATACCGCCGTCTGGGCGCTATACCCGCAGCAACGGCACCTGTCGCCGAAGGTGCGTCAACTGGTCGACCACCTGAAAGCCGGTCTGGCCGAGCGGCCGGAATATTTGAACACCTCGATGTAGGCGTAGGGTGGGTTAGCCGCGTAGCGGCGCAACCCACCATCGGTGCCGCAAGGCACCCAGGCAGCACATGATGAGAAGAACGACGGCCGGCCCGCTGGGCCGGTTGGTGGGTTACGGCCTGCGGCCTAACCCACCCTACAAAACCGTTTCAGCGTTTTTGCGACCAGCGCTGACGCAACCACTCAAGGTCTTCCGGGCGGGTGATTTTGAGATTGTCGGCGCGACCCTCGATCAAGCGCGGCGCCTGACCGGCCCACTCGATCGCCGAGGCCTCATCGGTGATCCGCACCCCGGACACTAGGGCATCGGCCAATACCCGCTGCAAGGCACCGAGGCGAAACATCTGCGGGGTAAACGCCTGCCAGATCACCGAGCGATCGACGGTTTCCGCCACCCGGCCATTGGCATCGGCACGCTTCAAGGTATCGCGCGCCGGCACGGCGAGTAGGCCGCCAACCGGGTCATCGGCCAGCTCGGCGAGCAACAGGTCGAGATCGAAGCGCGACAGATTTGGCCGCGCGGCATCATGCACCAACACCCAGTCGTCGGCGTCGGCCCCCAGCTCGGCCAGGCGCAGCAGACCGCTGAGTACCGAATCCGCCCGCTCGGCGCCACCCTCGGCACGCTGGATGCGCGCGTCACGCGAATACGCCAACTGCGGCCAATAGGGGTCATCACCGGCCAGGCTTACGACCAGGCCGCGCAGTTGCGGGTGCCCGAGAAAACAGTCCAGGGTGTGTTCGAGAATGGTTTTGCCGGCCAGTTCGAGGTACTGCTTGGGGCGGTCGGCGCACATGCGGGCGCCTACCCCGGCAGCAGGAATCAGGGCCCAAAAGGCGGGAATTACAGAGGAAATCATTCGGTCAACTGGTAGAGGGTTTCGCCCTCTTTGACCATACCGAGTTCGTGACGGGCACGCTCTTCGACGGTTTCCATACCCTTCTTCAGCTCCAGCACTTCGGCTTCGAGGATACGGTTGCGTTCGAGCAGGCGCTCGTTTTCACCAGCTTGCTCAGCGATCTGACGTTGCAGGTCGGTGACCTGCGCCAAGCTGCCCTCGCCCACCCACAGACGATACTGCAGGCCAGCCAGCAGCAGGATCAGGACGACGAACAACCAGTAGGGGCTTCGCATGAAAAATCGGATATCCACATGAAAAGGGCAGCTAACGCTGCCCTTTTTACCATTCCTGGCTTAACCGCGGAACTCGGCGCGACCACGGTACGGTGCTTTCGCACCCAATTGCTCTTCGATACGCAGCAATTGGTTGTACTTGGACACGCGATCGGAGCGGCACAGCGAGCCGGTCTTGATCTGGCCAGCAGCAGTACCCACGGCAAGGTCGGCGATGGTCGAATCTTCGGTTTCACCGGAGCGGTGCGAGATCACGGCCGTGTAGCCAGCCGCCTTGGCCATCTGGATGGCTTCCAGGGTTTCGGTCAAGGTGCCGATCTGGTTGAACTTGATCAGGATCGAGTTGGCGATGCTCTTGTCGATGCCTTCCTTGAGGATCTTGGTGTTGGTCACGAACAGATCGTCGCCAACCAACTGCACCTTGGCACCGATCTTGTCGGTCAGCACCTTCCAACCATCCCAGTCGGACTCGTCCATGCCATCTTCGATCGAGATGATCGGATAACGCTGGCTCAGGCCCGCCAGGTAATCGGCGAAACCGGCCGCGTCGAACACCTTGCCTTCGCCCGCCAGGTCGTACTTGCCATCTTCGTAAAACTCGCTGGCCGCGCAATCCAGCGCCAGGGTCACGTCGGTACCCAGCGTGTAACCCGCATTGGCCACGGCTTCGGCGATGGCTGCCAGCGCGTCTTCGTTGGATGCCAGGTTCGGCGCGAAACCACCCTCGTCACCCACCGAAGTGCTCAGGCCACGAGCCTTCAGCACGGCTTTGAGATGATGGAAAATCTCGGTGCCCATGCGCAGGCCGTCGGCGAAGGTCTTGGCGCCAACCGGCTGGACCATGAATTCCTGGATGTCGACGTTGTTATCGGCGTGCTCGCCGCCGTTGATGATGTTCATCATCGGCACCGGCATGGAGTAAACGCCCGGCGTGCCGTTGAGGTTGGCGATGTGCGCGTACAGCGGCAGGTCCTGGTCGTGGGCAGCGGCCTTGGCGGCGGCCAGGGACACGGCGAGGATCGCGTTGGCACCCAGGGTGGCTTTGTTTTCGGTGCCATCGAGGGCGATCATCGCCCGGTCGAGCGCTTGCTGGTCAACCGGGTCCTTGCCCAGCAGCAGGTCGCGGATCGGACCATTGATGTTGGCCACTGCCTTCAACACGCCCTTGCCCAGGTAACGGCTCTTGTCGCCATCACGCAGTTCCAATGCCTCGCGGGAACCGGTGGAAGCGCCGGACGGCGCGCAGGCGCTGCCAACGATACCGTTGTCGAGGATCACATCCGCTTCTACTGTGGGGTTGCCACGGGAGTCCAGAACCTCACGACCTTTGATGTCGACGATCTTTGCCATTGCTACTAACACTCCAAAAATTGACGAAAACGGCGCTGCAGAGAAGTGGGCGCTGCCGTCTGCGAATATTGAAAACCAATCGAGCCGGCTACGACGACTATCTGACTCACGGGTCAGAGCTCGTCCGAGCGGCACTTTACCGAAGAATGAGGTGCTTAGGCAGTCTCAATCGGCGGAAAACTCTTCACCAGGTCATCCAGCGCCTTGAGTTGCGCGAGGAAGGGCTCCAGCTTGTCCAGACGCAACGCACAAGGGCCGTCGCACTTGGCATTGTCCGGATCCGGGTGGGCTTCGAGGAACAGCCCGGCCAGCCCCTGGCTCATGCCGGCCTTGGCCAGATCGGTGACCTGGCCACGACGGCCACCGGCAGAGTCGGCACGCCCGCCCGGCATCTGCAGGGCGTGGGTCACGTCGAAGAATACCGGGTAGTCGAACTGCTTCATGATGCCGAAGCCGAGCATATCGACCACCAGGTTGTTGTAACCGAAGCTCGAACCGCGCTCACAGAGGATCAACCGGTCATTCCCGGCCTCCACGCACTTGGCCAAGATGTGCTTCATCTCCTGGGGCGCGAGGAACTGGGCTTTCTTGATGTTGATCACCGCACCGGTCTTGGCCATGGCCACCACCAGGTCGGTCTGCCGCGACAGGAACGCCGGCAACTGGATGATGTCGCAGACCGCTGCCACCGCTGCCGCCTGATGGGGCTCGTGCACGTCGGTGATCACCGGCACGCCGAAGGTCTTCTTCACTTCCTCGAAGATCTTCATACCCTCTTCCAGGCCGGGGCCACGGAAGGAGCTGACCGAGGAGCGATTGGCCTTGTCGAAGCTGGCCTTGAACACGTAGGGGATGCCGAGCTTCTCGGTCACCCGCACGTATTCTTCGCAGGTCTTCATGGCCAGATCGCGTGATTCGAGCACGTTGATGCCGCCGAACAACACGAAGGGTTTGTCGTTGGCGATGTCGATAGCGCCAACGCGGATGACTTTCTGGGTCATGCCTTTCTCGCTTTCTGCGCCAGGGCCGCGTTAACGAAACCGCTGAACAGCGGGTGGCCGTCACGCGGCGTAGAGGTGAACTCCGGGTGGAACTGGCAAGCGACGAACCACGGATGATCCGGTGCTTCGATTACTTCGACCAGCGCGCCATCGCCGGAACGCCCGGTAACTTTCAGGCCAGCGGCCTGCAATTCCGGCAACAGGTGGTTGTTCACCTCGTAGCGGTGGCGGTGACGCTCGACAATCACATCCTTGGCGTAGCAACCGTGCACCAGCGAGCCGCTTTCCAGCTGGCAATCCTGGGCACCCAGACGCATGGTGCCACCCAGGTCGGAAGCCTCGGTGCGGATTTCGACGCCACCGGCGGCATCTTCCCACTCGGTGATCAGGCCAACCACCGGGTGAGCACCGACCTTGTCGAACTCGGTGGAGTTGGCATCGTTCCAGCCCAACACGTTGCGGGCGAACTCGATGACCGCAACCTGCATGCCCAGGCAGATGCCCAGGTAAGGAATCTTGTTTTCACGGGCATATTTGACCGTGGTGATCTTGCCTTCCACGCCGCGCAGACCGAAACCGCCCGGTACCAGAATGGCGTCGACGCCTTCCAGCAGACCGGTGCCTTGCTGCTCGATGTCTTCCGAGTCGATGTAGCGCAGGTTGACCTTGGTGCGGTTCTGGATGCCGGCGTGACTCATCGCTTCGATCAGCGACTTGTAGGCGTCGAGCAATTCCATGTACTTGCCGACCATGGCGATGGTGACTTCATGCTCCGGGTTGAGCTTGGCGTCCACCACCCGTTCCCACTCGGACAGATCGGCACCGCCGCACTCCAGGCCGAAGCGCTCGACGACGAAATCGTCCAGACCCTGGGCATGCAATACGGAAGGAATCTTGTAGATCGTGTCGACGTCTTCCAGGCCGATCACCGCACGCTCTTCGACGTTGGTGAACAGGGCGATCTTGCGCCGCGAAGAAATGTCGATCGGGTGGTCGGAGCGGCAAATCAGCACGTCCGGTTGCAGGCCGATGGAGCGCAGTTCCTTCACCGAATGCTGGGTAGGCTTGGTCTTGGTCTCGCCGGCGGTGGCGATGTACGGCACCAGCGTCAGGTGCATCAGCATCGCGCGCTTGGCGCCGACTTCCACACGCAGCTGGCGGATGGCTTCGAGGAACGGCTGCGATTCGATGTCACCCACGGTGCCACCGATTTCGACCATGGCCACGTCGGCATCGCCGGCGCCCTTGATGATGCGGCGCTTGATTTCGTCGGTGATGTGCGGAATCACCTGGATGGTCGCGCCCAGGTAATCACCCCGGCGCTCTTTGCGCAACACGTCTTCGTAGACGCGGCCGGTGGTGAAGTTGTTGCTCTTGGTCATCGTGGTGCGGATGAACCGCTCGTAGTGGCCCAGGTCAAGGTCGGTCTCAGCGCCGTCGTGGGTGACGAACACCTCACCGTGCTGGAACGGGCTCATGGTGCCCGGATCGACGTTGATGTAGGGGTCCAGTTTGAGCATGGTGACCTTCAGGCCCCGCGCCTCCAGGATAGCCGCCAATGAAGCCGAGGCGATGCCCTTCCCCAATGAAGAAACAACACCGCCCGTGACGAATATGTAGCGCGTCATGAAAAACCCTAGAAGTCTGCGTTTAAGCGGTCAGCGCCGCCGGGGAAAGCTGAAGGAAGGCCTGAGCCCACCCATTATCAGCAGAACCTTGACGGGTGCTGCCTTGAAAATTGAAAGCCATCCACCGATTCCAGGGGAATCTGCAGAAGCTGTATGAGACGGGAGCGTAGTCTACCGGAAAGGGCCTTTCAGCTCAAACGTTGGTCATTCGTCGGCGCTTGCCAGATCAGTTGCCAACCCTGCACGACGGAGCCATCGAGCCCAGGCAGGTTGGCAACCGCGAGCAACTCGTCGGCACGATAGAGCAAGGGCAAGCGCGCGCGCGCAAACGCCGGCAACCCGGCCTCGTTAAGCAGGCGCTTGAGATCGCGATGACCGCGACCGGGCACGTGCAACACCTCGCCACCCTGACGATAGCGCACCTGCAATGCGCCTGTCGGTCCTCGCCCTTGCAGGCGCAAACAACCATTGCCGGGCAACGCCAGCGGTTGCTGACTGTCAGGCCAGGGCAACGCCAGAGGCGCGCCGCGCAACCAGTCGCCGCTCAGCCACCACAACCGTCCGTCGGCTCGACGCAGTTCACCCTGGGCCAAGCGCCAGATCGGCACGGCATCCACCGCCGCATCGCGCAGATTCTCCCAGCCAGCCCAATGTTCGCTATCGGGCAAAGACGTCAGCGGCGCCAGCCAGTGGCGCAACGCATTGCGCTGGCGCGCCGCCGACAATGCCGACAACGGCGCCAGCGCCAGTGAGGGCAATGGCAACCAGGGAAAGGCCGACGGCGTTTGCGCACCTGCCAGATCGAGCGCCGCCAACTCATCCAGCAGGCTCTGGGCCTCGCGCAGGTGGGCCGCGCTACGCGCCAGGGTAGGCACGGCTTGCGGCCAGTGCGCCGTCAGTTGGGGGAACACCTGATGCCGCAGGTAGTTGCGCGAGTAGCGGGGGTCGCTATTCGACGGGTCCTCCACCCAGCTCAGCCCGTGCGCATCGGCATAGGCCTGCAACTCGGCGCGCGAGCAGTCCAGCAATGGCCTCAGCAACTGCCCGCGCCCCAGCGCACGATTGCTCGGCATACCCGCCAGACCGCGCACCCCCGCCCCACGCAGCAGCCGGAACAGCAGGGTTTCCGCCTGATCGTCGCGGTGCTGGGCCGTCAGCAGCACCTCGCCATCAGCCAAGGCCTCGCTGAACGCCCCATAACGCGCCTCACGGGCGGCACGCTCGAGACTGGCACCGCTGGCAACCTGCACCCGCAACACCTGCACGGGCACCCCCAGCTGGGCGCAGATGCCTTGGCAATGCTGCGCCCACAGATCGGCAGCAGCCTGCAGGCCGTGATGGATATGGATAGCGGAAAGTGACGGCAAAGCCTCGCGCTTGGCAAGGCTGGCCAGCAGATGCAGCAGAACGGTGGAATCGAGCCCGCCAGAAAAAGCGATGCGCCAGGCTGGCGCATCACGCCAGGGCGCCAAGCGCGCTAGCAACCTGGCAGACAGGTCCACTCAGGC
Organism: Pseudomonas sp. KH_027; assembly: GCF_057838565.1. Classification (NCBI taxonomy): domain Bacteria; kingdom Pseudomonadati; phylum Pseudomonadota; class Gammaproteobacteria; order Pseudomonadales; family Pseudomonadaceae; genus Pseudomonas; species Pseudomonas sp. KH_027. The sequence goes on along the minus strand of NZ_CM174470.1, from coordinate 1,442,237 downwards.
GATGCCGTAACTCATCAGTCGCTCATAACGCCGGGCCAGCAGCGCCTCGGTATCGAACTTCTGCAGCGACTTCAATTGCGTCGTCAGCTCCTTGCGGATCGACTCGGCCGCCACATCTGGCGATGCGTGCGCGCCACCCAGGGGTTCATCGATGACTTTGTCGACGATACCCAGGCCTTTCAAGCGCTCGGCGGTAATGCCCATGGCTTCCGCGGCATCCGGCGCCTTGTCGGCGGTTTTCCACAGGATCGAGGCGCAACCTTCCGGCGAGATCACCGCATAGGTCGAGTACTGCAACATGTTCAGTTGATCGCAGACACCAATGGCCAGCGCACCACCGGAACCGCCCTCGCCGATCACCGTGGCGATGATCGGGGTTTTCAACCGTGCCATGACCCGCAGGTTCCAGGCGATGGCTTCGCTCTGGCCACGCTCTTCAGCGTCAATACCCGGATAAGCGCCCGGCGTATCGATAAAGGTCAGGATCGGCATCTGGAAACGCTCGGCCATTTCCATCAGGCGGCAGGCTTTGCGATAGCCTTCCGGACGCGGCATGCCGAAGTTGCGCCGAACCTTCTCGCGCACTTCGCGACCTTTCTGATGGCCAATGACCATAACCGGCTGGTCATTCAACCGCGCCACACCGCCAACGATTGCCGGGTCATCGGAGAAATGCCGATCGCCATGCAGCTCATCGAACTCGGTAAAAATGTGCTCGATGTAATCCAGGGTGTAGGGCCGGCGCGGATGGCGGGCCAACTTGGCGATCTGCCAACTGGTCAGATTGCCGAAGATGCTGGCAGTCAAGCTGTTGCTCTTGTCCTGCAGGCGCGCAATTTCATCGCCGATATTCAGCGAGTTGTCGTTACCGACCAGGCGCAACTCTTCGATCTTTGCTTGCAGATCGGCGATCGGCTGTTCGAAATCGAGAAAATTCGGGTTCATAGTCATCCGTCTTGCGTATACGGCCAGGTGGCCGGGCGGCTGAGTCCGTGTAGCGCCTTACCTTACGGGATCAGGCGCATTCAGGTCGAGATTAAAAGTGTGGAGAGTGATCCCGCACACTTTAGCGGTAGTGCAAAAAGACGTTGTCGCGCCCGAACTGGTCACGCAATGTTTGAATCAAGCTATCCGCCGGGTCGATCCGCCAGCCTTCACCGAACTGCAACAGTGCCTTTGCTTCGCTGCCGGTGTAATCCAGGGTGATCGGGCAGGCGCCGCGATGGCGCTTGCACAACTCCGCCAACCAGCGCAGCCGGTCGCCTTTCAGCGCATCGCTGCGCACCCTGACGCGCAGGCTTTCCGCCAGTGAGGTGCGGGCATCCTCCAGGCTCATCACGCGCTTGGCGCGCAGGCGCAGGCCGCCGGAGAAGTCATCGTTGCTGACCTCGCCCTCGACCACCACCAGCGCATCGGTCTGCAACAGCGCCTGGGCCGAGTGGAACGCCTCGGCGAACAGCGAGGCTTCGACCCGCCCGGAGCGGTCGTCCAGGGTGATGAAGCCCATCTTGTCGCCCTTCTTGTTCTTCATCACCCGCAGGTTGACGATCAGCCCCGCCACCGTCTGCGATTCGCGCGACGGCTTGAGGTCGATGATCCGCTGCCGGGCAAAACGCCGGACTTCGCCTTCGTATTCGTCAATCGGGTGACCGGTGAGGTACAGCCCCAGGGTCTCTTTCTCGCCGCGCAGCCGCTCCTTGAGCGTCAGCTCCTTGGCCCGCTTGTGGTTGGCGTAGACATCCGCCTCGGTATCGGCGAACAAGCCGCCGAACAGGTCGGCATGCCCGCTGTCATGGCTGCGGGCGGTCTGCTCGGCGGCCTGGATCGCCTCCTCCATCGCGGCCAGCAGCACGCCACGGTTGCGGTCGATATTGGCCTGGTAGGCTTTGATTTCGTCGTGAAAATACGGCCCGAGACGGTCCAGCGCGCCGCTGCGAATCAAGGCGTCGGTGGTGCGCTTGTTGATGCGCTTGAGGTCGACCCGCGCGCAGAAATCGAACAGGTCCTTGAACGGGCCGTCCTTGCGCGACTCGACGATCGCCTCCACCGGTCCTTCGCCGACGCCCTTGATCGCGCCCAGGCCGTAGACGATGCGGCCATCGTCGTTGACCGTGAACTTGAATTCCGAGGTGTTCACATCCGGCGCATCGAGACGCAGCTTCATGCTGCGGCACTCTTCGATCAAGGTCACGACCTTGTCGGTGTTGTGCATATCCGCCGACAGCACCGCCGCCATGAACGGCGACGGATAATGGGTTTTCAACCAGGCGGTCTGGTAGGAGACCAGGCCATAGGCGGCCGAGTGGGATTTGTTGAAGCCGTAGCCGGCGAACTTTTCCACCAGGTCGAAGATGTTGCCGGCCAGGTCCGCGTCGATGTTGTTCTTCGCGCAACCCTCGATGAAACCGCCACGCTGCTTGGCCATTTCCTCGGGCTTTTTCTTACCCATGGCGCGCCGGAGCATGTCCGCCTCGCCGAGGGTGTAACCGGCCATCACCTGGGCGATCTGCATCACCTGTTCCTGGTACAGGATGATGCCGTAGGTCGGCAGCAGCACCGGCTTGAGGCCGTCGTACTGGTAATCCGGGTGCGGGTAGGCGAGCTCGGCACGGCCGTGCTTACGGTTGATGAAGTCGTCGACCATGCCCGACTGCAACGGGCCGGGGCGGAACAAGGCCACCAGTGCGATCAGGTCTTCCAGGCAGTCTGGCTTGAGCTTTTTGATCAGCTCCTTCATGCCACGCGATTCAAGCTGGAACACCGCGGTGGTTTCAGCCTTTTGCAGCAGGCTGTAGGTCGGCTTGTCATCCAGCGGGATGAAGTCGATGTTCAACGGCCCGTCGCCGACCTTGGCGCGGTCACGGTTAATGGTTTTCAGCGCCCAGTCGATGATGGTCAGGGTGCGCAGGCCGAGGAAGTCGAACTTCACCAGACCGGCCGCCTCGACATCGTCCTTGTCGAACTGGGTCACCAGGCCGCCGCCCTCGTCGTCGCAATAGATCGCCGAGAAGTCGGTCAGCTTGGTCGGCGCAATCACCACGCCGCCGGCGTGCTTGCCAACGTTACGGGTGATGCCCTCGAGCTTGCGGGCCATGTCCCAGATTTCCGCCGCTTCCTCGTCGACCTTGAGGAAGTCGCGCAGGATCTCCTCCTGCTCGAAAGCCTTTTCCAGGGTCATGCCGACTTCGAACGGGATCATCTTCGACAGGCGGTCGGCCAGGCCATAGGACTTGCCCTGCACCCGTGCCACATCGCGCACCACCGCCTTGGCCGCCATGGTGCCGAAGGTGATGATCTGGCTGACCGCGTTGCGCCCGTAGGTTTCGGCCACGTACTCGATGACCCGGTCGCGACCATCCATGCAGAAGTCGATATCGAAGTCGGGCATGGAGACCCGTTCCGGGTTGAGGAAGCGCTCGAACAGCAGGTCGTACTGCAGCGGGTCGAGGTCAGTGATCTTCTGCACATAGGCCACCAGGGAACCTGCGCCCGACCCACGGCCCGGGCCGACCGGAATGCCGTTGCGCTTGGCCCACTGGATGAAGTCCATCACGATCAGGAAGTAACCGGGGAAGCCCATCTGGATGATGATATCCAGCTCGAAATTCAACCGGTCGACATACACCTGGCGCTTGGCTTCGTAGTTCGGCGTGGTGTCTTTCGGCCAGAGCACGGCCAGGCGCTCTTCCAGGCCGTCGAAGGAGACCTTGCGGAAGAATTCGTCCATGGTCATGCCGTCCGGCACCGGGAAGTTGGGCAAGAAGCTCTTGCCCAACTGCACCTCGATATTGCAACGCTTGGCGATCTCGACGCTGTTTTCCAGCGCCTCCGGCAGGTCGCTGAACAGTTCCCACATCTCTTCCGGCGATTTCAGGTACTGCTGATCACTGTACGTACGGGCCCGGCGCGGATCGTCCAGGGCCCGGCCTTCGCCGATGCAGACGCGGGTTTCATGGGCTTCGAAATCGCCCTGCTTGATGAAACGCACATCGTTGGTCGCCACCAGGGGTGCCTCGCAACGCTCGGCCAAGGCCACGGCCAGGTGCAGATACTCTTCGTCGTTGACCCGGCTGGTACGCTGCAATTCCAGGTAGAAACGCTCGGGAAACACTGCCTGCCATTCGCGCAAGGAGGCCTCGGCCTCTTCTGGATTGCCCGCCAGCAGGTTCAGGCCGATTTCGCCTTCTTTGGCGCCGGACAGCGCGATCAGCCCCTCGGCCGCTTCTTTCACCCACTCGCGCTCGATGATCACTTCACCGTTGCGCTGGCCTTCGATAAAACCACGGGAAATCAGCTCGGTCAGATTGCGGTAACCCTTGGCGTTCATCACCAGCAGGGTCAGGCGACTGAGGGGGCCGTCTTCGTCCTTGCTTGCCAGCCACAGGTCGGCGCCACAGATCGGTTTGATCCCGGCCCCCATGGCCGCCTTGTAGAACTTCACCAGCGAGCACATGTTGCGCTGATCGGTAACCGCCACTGCCGGCATGCCTGCAGCCGCCGCGGCCTTGACCAGCGGCTTGACGCGCACCAGGCCATCGACCAGGGAGAACTCGGTGTGCAGACGCAGGTGAACGAACGAAGCGGTCATGGTGATCCTATAAAAACGCAAAAACGACAAGGCCCGGATTGTACCGGGCCTTGGCGCAAACATCAGCTTGCAGGCTTGGCGCGGCCTAAATTTCCAGCAGCAATTTGCGCACGGGCGCGAAGGAGCGCCGATGGATCGGCGTCGGCCCCAGACGTTGCAGGGCTTCCAGATGCTGCGCCGTGGGGTAGCCCTTGTGTCCGGCGAAGCCGTAACCGGGGTACTGCGCATCCATTACCTGCATCTCGCGATCACGGCTGACCTTGGCCAGAATCGACGCCGCGGCGATCGCCGGCACCAGGCTGTCGCCTTGAATGACCGAACTGCTGGGCACCTTCAATTGCGGGCAACGGTTGCCATCGATCAGCGCCAGCCTGGGCGTGACGCTCAGGCCTTCGACCGCACGCTGCATGGCCAGCATGGTGGCGTGAAGGATATTCAGGCGGTCGATTTCCTCGACCTCGGCGCGGGCGATGCACCAGGCCAGGGCCTTTTCGCGGATTTCATCGAAAAGTTTTTCCCGACGCGCCTCGGTCAGCTTCTTCGAATCGTTGAGACCGAGGATCGGTCGACGCGGATCGAGAATCACCGCCGCCGTGACCACCGCACCGCACAACGGCCCACGGCCGACCTCATCGACGCCGGCGACCAGTTCTTCGACCAGGGTGAAATCCAGCCCCAATTGCATCAGCTCGGCCCGATCAGCTTGAGCACCGCCGACGCCGCCTCGGTCGAGGCATCGCGACGCAAGGCCCGATGGATCAGATCGAAGCCTTCGGTCTGCGCGTCACCGCCCTCAAGCAATGGCGCCAGTACCTGCGCCAGCGCGTCCGGTGTAGCGGCATCCTGGAGCAGCTCCGGCACCAACAGGCGCCCGGCCAGCAGGTTGGGCAACGACACGTAAGGGCTTTTCAGCAAACGCTTGAGGATCCGGTAGGTCAACGGCGCCACGCGATACGCCACCACCATCGGCCGTTTGTAGAGCAAGGCCTCCAGCGTGGCCGTGCCCGAGGCGATCAGCACCGCATCGCAGGCAGCCAAGGCCGTATGGGATTGGCCGTCGAGCAGGCTCAGCGGCAAGTCCCGCCCAGCCAGCATCGATTCAAGCTGCACACGCCGCTCGGGGCTGGCGCACGGCAGCACAAAGCGCGTACCGGGGCGCAAGGCGCGCAGGCGCAGCGCCGCTTCGAGGAACAGCTCGCCCAGCCGCGCGACTTCCCCGCCACGACTGCCGGGCATCAGGGCGACCAGCGCAGCGTCCGCAGGCAGGCCCAGCTCGGCCCGTGCGGCAGCCCGATCGGCCTGCAACGGGATGACATCGGCCAGCGGATGACCAACGAAGCGCACCGGCACGCCATGCTCGTCGTAGAACTGCGCCTCGAACGGAAACAGCGTCAGCATCAGGTCGCAGGCATCGCGGATCTTCAGCACGCGCTTCTGGCGCCAGGCCCAGACCGACGGGCTGACGTAATGCACGGTCTTGATGCCGGCACGCCGCAGTTTGAGTTCGACGCCGAGGTTGAAATCGGGCGCATCGATGCCGATGAACACATCCGGCTTGGCCGCAATCAGCGTGCGAATCAGTCGATTACGTCGCGACAGCAGCTCCGGCAGGCGACCGAGCACCTCGACCAGGCCCATCACCGCCAAGCGTTCCATGGGGAAATACGGGCTCAGCCCCTCGGCCTGCATGCGCGGGCCACCGACGCCGATGAACTGGATATCCGAGTGCTGGCTTTTCAGCGCCTGCATCAGCCCGGCGCCGAGAATGTCGCCAGAAGCCTCGCCAGCCACGATGGCGACGCGCAATAGACGCGCCATGTCAGCGGGTGATGCCGCGTGACGAGGCCTGGATGGAGTCGATGAATACCGCCACTTCGGGGTATTGGGCAGCCGATTCGGCCAGTTCGGCCAAGGCTTTGTCGACGGTCAGACCTTGACGGTAAACCACCTTGTAGGCCCGGCGCAGCGCCTGGATCGCGTCCTCGCTGAAACCACGCCGGCGCATCCCCTCGAAGTTCATGCTGCGTGCTTCGGCCGGGTTACCGAACACCGTGACATAGGCCGGCACGTCTTTGCCGATGGCCGTGCCCATGCCGGAAAAGCTGTGGGCGCCGATGTGGCAGAACTGATGCACCAGGGTAAAACCGGAGAGAATCGCCCAGTCATCGACATGCACATGGCCCGCCAGCGCGGTGTTGTTGACCAGGATGCAATGGTTGGCGATCACGCTGTCGTGGCCGATATGCGCATAGGCCATGATCAGGTTGTGATCGCCGATGGTGGTCTCGGCACGATCCTGCACCGTACCGCGATGGATGGTCACACCCTCACGGATCACGTTGTGATCGCCGATCACCAGGCGTGTTTCTTCGCCCTTGTACTTGAGATCGGGTGTGTCTTCGCCTACCGAGGAGAACTGGTAGATGCGGTTGTGCTTGCCGATCCTGGTCGGGCCCTTGAGGATCACATGGGGGCCGACCACTGTACCCTCGCCGATTTCCACACCAGCGCCGACGATTGACCAGGGGCCGACTTGAACGTCGTCTGCCAGCCTGGCGGTCGGGTCGATGATTGCGCGAGGGTCAATCAAACTCATAGTTTGCGTTCCGCACAGATGATTTCAGCCGAGCATACTTCTTTGCCGTCAACGCTGGCGCGGCACTTGAATTTCCAGATGCTGCGCTTGGTGCTGACGAAGGTGGCTTCCAGGATCAGCTGGTCGCCCGGCGTCACCGGCTGGCGAAAACGCAGCTTGTCGGAGCCGACGAAGTAGTAAAGGGTGCCATCGGCCGGCTTCACGTCAAGCATCTTGAAACCGAGAATACCGGCCGCCTGGGCCATGGCCTCGATGATCAATACGCCCGGCATGATCGGGTGTTCCGGAAAATGCCCATTGAAAAACGGCTCATTGATGCTGACATTTTTATAAGCACGAATACTCTTGCTCTCGGCAACATCCAGCTCGACCACGCGATCCACCAGCAGGAACGGGTAGCGGTGCGGCAAGTATTCGCGGATCTGGTTAATGTCCATCATGTTCGGAGGAGCCTGTAGTGAAGGTTGGGGACTCGCGTTTACCGCGGGTCACGCATCAGATGAAGCATCCCCGGCCGGGGTCACGGCCGCCAGGCGCTTTTCCAGCTGCTGCAGGCGCCGGGCCATGTCATCCAGCTGGCGGAAGCGCGCGGCGCTTTTCTTCCAGTCCGCGGCCGGTTGCATAGCAGTTCCGGAGGAATAGGCGCCCGGCTCGGTGATCGAGCGGGTGACCATGGTCATGCCGGTGACGAAAACGCCATCGCAGATTTCGATATGTCCAACCAGGCCGACGCCACCAGCCAGCATGCAGTGCTTGCCGATTTTAGTGCTACCGGAAATCCCGACACAGGCGGCCATCGCGGTGTGATCACCGACCTGCACGTTGTGCGCGATCATGATCTGGTTATCCAGCTTGACGCCATTGCCGATCACCGTATCGGCCAGGGCACCCCGGTCGATGGTGGTGTTTGAGCCGATTTCGACATCATCGCCGACAGCTACGCCGCCGATCTGTGCGATTTTCTGCCAAACGCCCTTCTCGTTGGCAAAGCCGAAGCCCTCGCCACCGATAACCGCACCGGACTGGATGACCACCCGCTTACCGATGCGCACATCGTGATAAAGGGTCACCCGCGGGGCGAGCCAGCCGCCCTCACCCAGCACGGTACGCGCACCGATAAAACAATGCGCGCCGATGGTCACGCCCGCACCGATTTGCGCACCACTTTCGACTACCGCATAAGGGCCCACGCTGGCACTGGCATCGATCTGGGCATCGGCTGCAATCACCGCGCTCGGATGTACGCCTGCCACCGACTTGGGCTTGGGGTCGAACAAGTGGGAAATCTGCGCATAGGCCAGATACGGATTAGCCGTTACCAGGCAGGCACCGCCATAACCCTCGGCATCGCCGGGCGTCAGCAGCACGGCGCCCGCACGGCACTCGGCGAGAAACTTGCGGTATTGCGGGTTGGCCAGGAAACTCAGCTGATCAGGGCCAGCCTCGTTCAGCGTGGCCAGCCCGGTGATCACTTTGTCGGCAGCGCCACACAAGGTGGCGCCAAGGCGCTCGGCCAATTGACCGAGGGTAAAAGCGGGAACAGTCATGATTAACGCAGCTGATTCATGCGCTCGATGACTTGGCGAGTGATGTCGAACTGAGGTTTGACATCGATCACCGCGCCGCGCTCGAGCACCAGGTCGAAGCTACCCTTCTTGATCACTTCCTCGACCGCCTTATCCAGATTCGGCTTCAGTTTCTTCAGCATTTCGCGGTCGGCAACGGCTTTGGCTTCGTTCAGTTCCTTGGACTGGAACTGGAAGTCACGGGCTTTCTGCTTGAATTCGAGCTCAAGGCGTTCACGCTCGCCCTGCTGCAGCTTTTCGCCTTCCTTGACCAAACGATCCTGAATGCGCTTGGCATCGGTTTCCAGGTTCTTCAGTTTGGTCAATTGCGGGCCGAACTTCTTTTCCGCATCCACGGCGTACTTCTTCGCCGAATCGGATTCGAGCAGCGCCATTTGATAATTAAGCACTGCGATTTTCATCTCAGCGAATGCTGGGGCCGCCATGAAGGCAACACTTAACAGAACCAATTGAGTCAACTTACGCACGATGTGCTCCTGCAAAAAACTGTTGTCGTTTAAATTATCAGACAGTTAGAACGTCTGACCGAGGGAGAACTGGAATACCTGGGTATCGGCGTCGTCCGGTTTCTTGATCGGCATGGCCAAACTGAAGCTGAGCGGGCCCAGTGCAGTAATCCAGGTCACACCGACACCGACGGAACTGGCGAGGCTGTTCAGATCGAGATCACAGCCACTGTCGCCGCGGTTTTTCTGCGTGGAACTGCAATTGGTGTCGAACACATTACCGACATCCCAGAACAACGAAGTCCGCAGCGAGCGCTGATCCTTGACGAACGGCAGCGGGAACAACAACTCGGCACCACCCTGGATCAGCACATTACCACCGAACGGCAGCGGGTCTTGATCCGGGTCGGTAAAGCGACCATTAGCATCAGGCCCGGAAATAATTGCCCCGGTATTCGGATCACGTACCACGCTCGGTGTACTGCGCGGACCGAGGCTGCTGTCCTCGAAACCACGTACCGAGTTGAAACCGCCAGCATAGTAGTTCTCGTAGAACGGCAAGCCAGAGGTAGAACCATAACTATCGCCATAACCCAGTTCGGTATGGAAACGCATGGTGGTGGACTTGGTCAGCGGCTGGAACAGCTGACCACGGTAGTCGAGCTTGAAGAACGACAGATCACTGCCCGGGATGGTGCTTTCCAGCACCAAACTCTGCGAATGACCACGGTTAGCCAGCACACCACGGTTCAGGGTCGACTCGGACCAACCGGCCGAGGCCTTGAAGTTGAGGAACTTGTCGCCTTCCTGGTCGAGGAAAGTCAAGATTTCGTCGACGGTATAGACGCCAGTACTGATCTCATCCTGCTGCGCGGTCAGACCAAAGGTCAGGCGCGCCGTCTCGCTGATCGGATAACCAACGCTGACACCACCACCCAGGCTGTCGACCGCATAACTGGAAACATCGGTATCCAACTCATCGTAGTCGGTAGTGCGGTAGAAGGCGTTGTAACCCAGGCTCACGCCATCGACCGTCCAGTAGGGGTCGACGAAGCCGAAGTTATAGCGGGTCTGGTATTCGCTGCGAGTCAGACCGATGCTGACCTTGTTACCGGTACCGAGGAAGTTGTTCTGGCTGATCGAGCCACCAAGGATCAAGCCGGCATTCTGGGCAAAACCAACGCTCGCCGTGATCGAGCCGGATGCCTGTTCTTCGACGCTGTAGTTCACGTCGACCTGGTCATCGGTACCCGGCACTTGCGGGGTTTCGACGTTGACTTCCTTGAAGAAGCCGAGACGTTCCAGACGCGTCTTGGACTGGTCGATCAGGTAGGTAGAAGCCCAGCCGCCTTCCATCTGACGCATTTCGCGACGCAGCACTTCGTCTTCGGACTTGGTGTTGCCGCGGAAGTTGATGCGATTGACGTAAGCACGCTTGCCTGGATTGACCACGAAGGTGATCGAAACCGTGTGGTCTTCGTCATGGGCTTGCGGCACGCCATTGACGTTGGCGAAGGTATAGCCTTCGTTACCCAGGCGACGGGTGATCAATTCCGAGGTGGTGGTCATCACTTTACGCGAGAAAACCTGACCTTCCTTGACCAGCAGCAACGCCTTGATCTCTTCCTCGGGAACCTTCAGGTCACCGCTAAGCTTGACGTCACGCACGCTGTACTTCTGCCCTTCATCGACGTTGACCGTGATGTAGACGTGCTTCTTGTCCGGGGTAATGGATACCTGGGTGGAGGAGATATCCATGTTGATGTAGCCGCGATCCAGGTAATAGGAACGCAGGCGCTCCAAGTCGCCCGACAGTTTTTCACGGGCGTACTTGTCATCGTTCTTGAAAAAGGACAACCAGTTGGTGGTCTTCAGTTCGAACAGGTCGATCAGGTCTTCGTCGGGGAAAACGCTGTTACCCACCACGTTGATGTGCTGAATAGCCGCGACCGTGCCTTCATTGATATTGATCTTCAAGGCCACGCGGTTACGCGGCTGCGGAATCACTTCCGTTTCGATCTCTGCCGAGTAGCGGCCCTGGGCCACGTACTGGCGCTGCAACTCGTTGCGTACGCCCTCGAGCGTGGCGCGCTGGAAAATCTCGCCTTCCGACAGGCCCGACTGATTCAAGCCCTTGAGCAGGTCTTCGCTGGTGATGGCCTTGTTACCTTCGATCTCGATGCTTGAAATCGAAGGCCGCTCGACCACGGTAATGACCAGCACGCTGCCATCTCGACCGAGTTGGATATCCTGGAAGAAACCGGTTTTGAACAGCGCACGAGTGGCATCCACCAGCTGACGGTCATCCGCCACCTCGCCAACATTGAGTGGCAAAGCACCGAACACGCTGCCGGCGGACACCCGCTGCAAGCCATTGACGCGAATATCGGAGATGGTGAAGGACTCGGCGTGAACTTCGGCGATCATCAGTGCGGCAAGCACTACGGTTAGCAGCAGACGTTTCATGAAGTCCTTTCTTATTCCAACTGACGATAAAAATCTGCCGCGGAAGGCGACACTTTTGTAATGTGGAGAGCTTAATTCAGTAGTGCGTTACAGCCGACTCAGGTCATTCACCAGGGCAAGTAGCATGACCCCGACAACCAGACTGATGCCGATCTGCATCCCCCAACCTTGCACGCGCTCTGACAAGGGGCGACCCCGCACCCACTCGACCAGATAAAACAGCAGATGCCCCCCGTCCAGCACGGGAATCGGCAAAAGATTGAGAACCCCCAAACTGATGCTCAGATAGGCCAGGAAATTCAGAAAATCCCCTACACCTGACTGGGCCGAAGCGCCCGCCACTTTAGCAATGGTTATCGGCCCGCTCAAGTTTTTTACCGAGAGCTCGCCGAAGAGCATTTTCTTCAGAGAATCAAGGGTCAGGACGCTCATTGTCCAGGTTCGCTTGAAGCCCTCGCCCACGGCCTCCAGAGGCCCGAAGCTGACCTCGCGCAGCATCTCGGCAGGCCATTCGACGCCCTGCACCCCTGCGCCCAAATAACCCGTACGCGCCTTGTCTTGACCTTTGGCTGCGAGGGTCAATGCCACGTCGGAACGTTGCCCGGCGCGCTCGACCGATAGCACCACGCGCTGATCCGGACGCAGACGCACCCGATCGACCAGTTGCTGCCAGTCATCAATGGCCACGCCATCCACGGCCAGCAGGCGGTCCCCCACTTTCAGGCCGGCAGCCTGCGCCGGACCTTGCGGGTCCAACTCGGCCAAGATGGCCGGCACGGCTGGGCGCCAGGGACGAATACCCAGGGAAGCGATCGGATCAGGCTCATCCGCGCCTTTCAACCAATCGCGCAGCACCAGTTGGCGCGGGCTTTCGCCACTCGAACCCTGCTCACGCACCAACAGATCGACCGTACCGGTCTCACCCAGGCGGCGCACCAACTGCAAATTGACGGAGGCCCAGCCCGTGGTCGGCTCACCATCCACCGCGATGATTTCCTCGCCGGCGGCCAAACCGGCCTCAGCCGCCAGGCTACCGACTTCCACCGCCCCGATCACAGGTCGCACCTGCTGGCTGCCGAGCATGGCCAGCGCCCAGAAAAACACCAGAGCAAGAATAAAGTTGGCGATCGGACCCGCCGCGACTATGGCTATCCGCTGCCCCACCGATTTGCGATTGAAGGCCTGCCCCAGCTGTTCGACGGGCACATCACCCTCGCGCTCGTCCAGCATCTTGACGTAACCGCCCAAGGGGATGGCGGCAACCACGAACTCCGTGCCCTGGCGATCATGCCAGCGCAGCAGTGGCGTACCGAAGCCAACCGAGAAGCGCAGCACCTTCACACCACAGCGACGGGCAACCCAGAAATGACCGAACTCGTGGAAGGTAACCAGAACCCCGAGCGCGACCACGAGGCCAAATACCATATAAAGCGTGCTCATCTACATCCTCGGGGCTATTGCCCGTGACGATTCAACCGTTGCTCGGCCAAGGCGCGCGCCCTGGAATCCGCCGCCAACACGACATCCAAACTTTCGACCGCAGTCGCTGGCTCAAAATTCAACACAGCTTCGATGATACTCGCGATCTCGGGGAAACGAATGCGCCGGTCGAGAAAGGCGGCCACCGCCACCTCATTGGCCGCATTCAAGATCGCCGGCGCCGTACCACCCGCCTCGGCGGCCTGGCGCGCCAGACGCAGGCAAGGAAACCGCAGTTCGTCCGGCGGCAGGAAATCCAGGCGGGCGATACTGAACAGATCCAGCGGCGCCACGCCAGAGTCGATCCGTTCCGGCCAGGCCAGGGCATGGCTGATGGGCGTGCGCATGTCCGGGTTACCCAACTGCGCCAGTACCGAGCCGTCGACATAGTCGACCAGCGAGTGAATCACGCTCTGCGGATGAATCACCACCTCCACCTGGGCGGGCTTGGCGTCGAACAACCAGCAGGCCTCGATCAATTCCAGGCCTTTGTTCATCATGCTGGCCGAGTCCACCGAGATCTTGCGTCCCATCGACCAGTTCGGATGGGCACAGGCCTGCTCCGGCGACACCTGTTCCAGCTCGGCCATCGGAGTCTGCCGGAACGGCCCGCCCGAAGCGGTCAACAGAATCCGCCGCACACCGACCGTACCAAGCCCACGGGCGTAGTCGTTCGGCAGGCATTGGAAAATCGCATTATGCTCGCTGTCGATCGGCAGCAGCACGGCACCGCTCTTGCGCACCGCCTGCATGAACAGGGCGCCGGACATCACCAGCGCCTCTTTATTGGCCAACAGGACTTTCTTACCGGCTTCGACCGCCGCCAAGGTGGGCTTGAGCCCCGCCGCACCGACGATCGCAGCCATCACCGCGTCGACCTGCGGGTGCGCAGCCACTTCGCACAACCCGGCCTCCCCCACCAGCACCCGCGTCGCCAGACCGCCTGCCTGCAAGCCGCCCTGCAGGCAGCGCGCAGCCTCGGCATCCGGCACCACCGCATAACGGGGGCGGTAGAGCAGGCACAAGGCTTCCAGCTCGGCCAGCCGGGAAAAGCCGCTCAAGGCGAACACTTGATAACGCTCGGGATGGCGGGAGATCACGTCAAGGGTGCTCAAACCGATGGAGCCGGTCGCCCCCAGCACAGTGATCTGTTGCGGCCGGCTCACAGCGACCCCCAACCCGCACTCCAGAGCAGCGCCGCGAACGTCGGGATAGCGGCGGTCAGGCTGTCGATGCGATCCAGCACACCACCATGCCCTGGCAGCAGATTGCTACTGTCTTTGAGCCCGGCCTGGCGCTTGAACATGCTCTCGGTCAGATCACCAACCACCGAGACCAGCACCACCAGCGCCGCCCCCGCCAACCCCAACACGAATTCATTGACCGACCAACCGCGATAGACGCCGACCGCGGCCGTGATCAGCAGGCTGGCGAACAAGCCGCCGAACACGCCCTCCCAGCTCTTGCCGGGGCTCACCTGCGGGGCCAGCTTGCGTTTACCGAACGCCTTGCCAGAGAAATAAGCGCCGATATCCGCCCCCCAGACCAGCACCATCACCGCCAGAATCAGGCCGTTGGCCAGCGGCCACTGTTTGAGCAGCACCAGACCTTGCCAGGCCGGCAGCAGGATCAGCAGGCCGATCACCAGTTTGGCCGGCGCGCCAGCCCAAAAGCGACTGCTCGACGGAAAGCTCAGCACCAGCAAGGTGGCCAGCAGCCACCAAACGATTGCCGCCAGCAACACCCAGGGCGCGAACGTCGGCACCTGGTAAAACAGATAGAGCAGTACGCCGACCAGCAACCCATAACCAACACGGACCGGCTGCGCGGTAAAGCCAGCCAAACGCGCCCACTCCCAGCCACCCAAGGTCACTACCGCACCAATGAACAACGCGAAAGCGCCACCATCCAGCAGGAAAAACCCACCTAGCGCGACAGGCAGCAGCAGCAACGCCGTGATGATTCGTTGTTTCAACATTGAGCGCGAGCCTCAGCTGCCACCTGTTCGCTGGTCTTGCCGAAGCGACGTTGGCGGGTAGCGTAATCGGCCAGCGCTTTGCGCATGGCGTCGTGTTTGAAATCCGGCCAGAACAGGTCGGAGAAATACAACTCGGAATAAGCCAACTGCCAGAGCAGGAAGTTACTGATGCGGTGTTCGCCGCCCGTACGGATGCACAGGTCCGGCAAAGGCAGGTCGCCCGTTGCCAGGCAGGTCTGCAACAAACCCGGAGTGATATCCTCCGGCTGCAGATGACCGGCCTGAACCTCGCGCGCCAGGCGCTGCGCAGCCTGGGCAATGTCCCACTGGCCGCCATAGTTGGCAGCAACCTGCAGCACGAAACGCTTGCTGCCGGCGGTCAATGCCTCGGCCTCACGCATTGCCGTCTGCAACTCGGGATGGAAACGCGAGCGATCGCCGATGATGCGCAGGCTGATGGCGTTTTCATTCAGCCGCCTCGCCTCACGACGCAGCGCCGTCAGGAACAACTCCATCAACGCCCCGACCTCTTCGGCCGGCCGCTCCCAGTTTTCACTGGAGAAGGCGAACAAGGTCAAGACTTCGACGCCCGCCTCCGCGCACACCTCGATCACCGCGCGCACCGCATCGACGCCTGCTTTATGCCCGGCTATACCCGGCAGCAGGCGTTTCTTCGCCCAGCGGTTATTACCATCCATGATGATTGCCACATGACGCGGCACTGCCGCAATCCCAGCTTTGACTTTCTTGTCCATGGCGATACGGGCCGTCAGACGGCCATCAGGTCCGTTTCTTTCTGTTTCACAGCCACTTCGATATCCGCCACGAACTTGTCCGTGAGCTTCTGGATATCATCTGCAGCACGACGCTCTTCGTCTTCGCTGATTTCTTTCTCTTTGACCAGGTCCTTGAACTGGCTCAGCGCATCGCGACGGATATTACGCACAGCCACACGGGCATCTTCCGCGGCATCGCGAGCCTGCTTGGTGAAGCCCTTGCGGGTTTCTTCAGTCAAGGCGGGCATCGAGATAAGCAGGAGCTCGCCCAGGTTCGTCGGGTTGAACCCCAGCCCGGAACTCTGGATAGCCTTGTCGACCGCCGCCAGCATGTTGCGCTCGAAAGCCACCACTTGCAGGGTGCGGGAATCCTTGACCGTCACGTTCGCGACCTGATTCAGAGGGGTGTCGGCACCATAATAAGGCACCATCACCCCACCCAGAATACTCGGGTGCGCCTGGCCGGTACGGATTCGGCTGAACGCGTGCGTCAGCGATTCCAGGGTTTTCTTCATGCGCTCCTGCGCGTCTTTCTTGATCTCGTTGATCATTGCTGCCCCTCCTCGATCAGGGTTCCTTCCGCGCCACCCACCACGATATTCAGCAGGGCGCCCGGCTTGTTCATATTGAAAACCCGCAACGGCATCTTGTGATCACGGCACAGACAGATGGCCGTCAGGTCCATCACGCCCAGCTTGCGATCCAATACTTCGTCGTAGGTCAAATGGTCGAACTTTTCAGCATGGGGGTCTTTGAACGGGTCGGCGGTGTACACACCATCGACCTTGGTCGCTTTCAACACCACATCCGCATCGATCTCGATGGCGCGCAGGCAGGCGGCCGAATCCGTGGTGAAGAAAGGATTGCCCGTGCCGGCAGCGAAGATCACCACGTCACCCGAGTTCAGGTGGCGAATGCCTTTACGGCGATCGTAGTGATCGGTCACGCCCACCATGGAAATGGCCGACATGACGATGGCCGGAATGTTCGAACGCTCCAGCGCATCGCGCATGGCCAAGGCGTTCATCACGGTGGCCAGCATGCCCATGTGGTCGCCGGTTACGCGATCCATGCCAGCGGCGCTCAGGGCCGCGCCGCGGAACAGGTTGCCACCACCGATGACCAGGCCGACCTGCACGCCGATGCCAACCAGCTGGCCGACTTCCAGAGCCATGCGATCCAGCACCTTCGGATCGATACCGAAGTCTTCCGAGCCCATAAGGGCTTCGCCGCTAAGTTTGAGCAGAATGCGTTTGTAGCGAGGTTGGCGACCACTCACCTGCTGAGCCATGCGTATCTCTCCCGCGGCGTTTGAATTCGGGGCAGGCCATACAGCCCGCATTGATCGAGCACTTAGACAGCGCTCCAGGCATCCGGTGCAGGACAATGCACCAATACCGCTAACACTTGCAATTGACCGCCCTGATTTGCAAAGAGGCTGCGCGCGTAAGCGGGCAGCCTCTTTGGGGCATCATCAAAACACGCTTACTGCTTGCTGGCTGCTACCTGAGCGGCAACTTCAGCAGCGAAGTCGACTTCACCCTTGTCGATGCCTTCGCCCACTTCAAAACGGGTGAAGGAAACGATTTCAGCGCCAGCCTTCTTGGCCAGTTCACCGACCTTGATGCTGTCGTCTTTGACGAACGCCTGCTCGACCAGGCTGGCTTCGGCGAGGAACTTCTGGATGCGACCAGCAACCATTTTCTCGACGATTTCAGCTGGCTTGCCTTTGATCTTGTCTTCGTTCAGCGACAGGAAAATATCTTTTTCCTTGGCGATGAGTTCATCGGAGACGTCGGTAGGCTTGAGCACCTGCGGGTTGCTGGCAGCAACGTGCATGGCGATTTCCTTGGCCAACTCGACGCTGCCGCCTTTGAGGGCGACCAGAACACCGATGCGGTGACCGTGCAGGTAAGAGCCGACGACGTCGGCTTCAACGCTGGTCAGGCGACGGATGTTGACGTTTTCGCCAACTTTCGAAACCAGGGCCAGACGCGCTTCTTCCTGAGCGGCGATCAGCGGAGCTGCGTCGGTCAGTTTCTCGGCGAAGGCTTTTTCGATGCTGTCGCTGACGAACGACTTGAAGTCGTCCTGCAGGGCCAGGAAGTCGGTCTGCGAGTTGACTTCAACAACCACGGCACGCTTGTTGTCGTCGGAAACACGAACGGCGATAGCGCCTTCGGCGGCGATGTTGCCAGCCTTCTTGGCAGCCTTGATGGCACCAGCGGCACGCATATCGTCGATGGCTTTTTCGATATCGCCATCAGCGGCGGTCAGGGCTTTCTTGCAGTCCATCATGCCCTGGCCAGTGCGCTCACGCAGTTCTTTAACCAGCGCTGCAGTAATTTCTGCCATTTTCGAATTCCTCTTGGTAGGTCCACCCGGCCTGCCGGGCGATCAATTCTAAGGTGGCAAAAAGGGGGCCTAGCCCCCTTTTTGCGCACCGAGTGACGCTAGACGCCTTCTACTCAGCCTTCTGCTTGTTCAGCAGCAACCGGAGCTTGCTCGACGAACTCGTCGGTGCCGCCGCCAGCATTGCTGCGACCGCGAACAACGGCGTCAGCCATGGCACCCATGTACAGCTGAATGGCGCGAATGGCGTCATCGTTACCCGGGATGATGTAGTCCACACCTTCCGGGCTGCTGTTGGTGTCGACGATGCCGATAACCGGGATACCCAGCTTGTTGGCTTCGGTGATGGCAATGCGCTCGTGATCGACGTCGATGACGAACAGGGCATCAGGCAAGCCGCCCATTTCCTTGATACCACCCAGGCTGCGATCCAGTTTCTCCAGATCACGGCTGCGCATCAGCGCTTCTTTCTTGGTCAGCTTGGTGAAAGTGCCGTCTTGGGACTGGATTTCCAGCTCACGCAGGCGCTTGATCGACTGACGGATGGTTTTGTAGTTGGTCAGCATGCCGCCCAACCAGCGGTGATCGACGAACGGCGAGCCGCAACGAGCAGCTTCTTCACGCACGATCTTGCCAGCGGAACGCTTGGTGCCGACGAACAGGATTTTGTTTTTGCCCGAAGCCAGTTTCTCAACGAAGGACAGCGCCTCGTTGAACATCGGCAGGGTTTTTTCGAGGTTGATGATGTGAATCTTGTTACGCGCACCGAAAATGTACTTGCCCATTTTCGGGTTCCAGTAACGGGTCTGGTGACCGAAGTGCACACCGGCCTTCAGCATATCGCGCATATTGACTTGGGACATGATAGTTCCTTGATAAGTCGGGTTAGGCCTCCACGCATCCCAATGACCAACCCCCGGTTTAAGCCGAGAGGCACCCAGGTCACCGTGTCGATACGTGTGTGGGTTTATGCTTTCAGGCTGGAGCCCGGAAAGCGGCGCATTTTATATCACAGAAGGCGACGAAACGGAACCCGCAGTGATGAGCAGACTCGATTACCTGACTCCTTACTGGCGGCCGGCCAAGGCATATCCCATATACCGCAGGAATCACCGAGTTGTGCTTAGTTTCCCCTGACGGTCTGCTAGAATCGCGCTTTCCCGTATTTTTGCCTTGCGCCAGTAGGCGCCGAGAGAGTTCGTATGACCGTCACCATCAAGACGCCCGAGGAAATCGAAAAAATGCGCGTTGCCGGCCGCCTGGCGGGTGAAGTGCTGGAGATGATCGGCGAATACGTCAAACCTGGCGTCACCACCGAAGAGCTGGATCGCATCTGCCACGACTATATCGTCAACGTGCAGCAGGCCATCCCGGCGCCGCTCAATTACAAAGGTTTCCCCAAGTCGATCTGCACCTCGATCAACCATGTGGTCTGCCACGGCATCCCCAACGAGAAGCCGCTGAAGGATGGTGATGTACTGAACATCGACATCACCGTGATCAAAGATGGCTACCACGGCGACACCAGCAAGATGTTCCATGTCGGCAATGTGCCGGAGTGGGCCGTCCGCCTGTCGAAGATCACCCAGGAGTGCATGTATAAAGGCATCGAACTGGTTCGCCCGGGCGCCCGCCTCGGGGATATCGGTGAAGTGATCCAGAAGCACGCCGAAAAGAATGGTTTCTCCGTGGTCCGTGAATACTGCGGCCACGGCATCGGCAAGGTCTTCCATGAGGAGCCGCAAGTGCTGCACTACGGGCGCGCCGGCACCGGCATGGAACTGAAAGAAGGCATGACCTTCACCATCGAGCCGATGATCAACCAGGGTCGCGCGGAAACCCGCCTACTGGGCGACGGCTGGACCGCCATCACCAAGGATCGCAAGCTCTCGGCCCAGTGGGAGCACACCATCCTGGTGACCGCGACCGGTTATGAGATCTTCACCCTGCGCCACGATGACAGCATCCCACGCACATCGGCCTGATAGCCCACACCCTCTATAAGGAAAGCTGCTGCATGCCGCAGGTGGATCCCGAGTTGTTCGACCGCGGCCAGTTCCAAGCCGAACTGGCCTTGAAGTCCAGCCCGATCGCCGCATTCAAGAAAGCGATCCGTCAGGTTCACGAAGTGCTCGACGCCCGCTTCAAGAGCGGCCGCGACATTCGTCGCCTGGTGGAGGATCGTGCCTGGTGCGTCGACCAGATCCTGCGCGAGGCCTGGGCGCGCTTCGACTGGAGCGAAGATGCCGACATCGCCCTGCTGGCGGTTGGCGGCTATGGCCGCGGCGAGCTGCACCCTTACTCGGACATCGACCTGCTGATCCTGCTCGACAGCGCCGACCACGAGATCTTTCGCGAACCGATCGAACGCTTCCTGACCCTGCTCTGGGACATTGGCCTGGAAGTCGGCCAGAGCGTGCGTTCCATCGACGAGTGCGTCGAAGAAGCCCGTGCCGACCTGACGGTCATCACCAACCTGATGGAAAGCCGCACCATCGCCGGCCCGGAACATCTGCGCCAACACATGATGGAAGTCACCGGCAGCGCACAGATCTGGCCGAGCAAAGACTTCTTCCTGGCCAAGCGCGAAGAACAGCGTGCCCGGCACGGCAAATACAACGACACCGAATACAACCTCGAACCCAACGTCAAAGGCTCGCCCGGCGGCCTGCGCGACATCCAGACCATCCTCTGGGTCGCGCGGCGACATTTCGGCACGCTCAACCTGCACTCGATGGTCGGCCAGGGGTTTCTGCTGGAAAGCGAATACGCCTTGCTCGCCTCCTCCCAGGAATTCCTCTGGAAAGTGCGCTACGCCCTGCACATGCTGGCCGGCCGCGCCGAAGACCGTTTGCTCTTCGATCACCAACTCGGCCTCGCCGGCCTGTTGGGCTTCGAAGACAGCAACAGCAAGCTGGCCATCGAACGCTTCATGCAACAGTACTACCGCGTGGTGATGAGCATTGCCGAGCTCGGCGAGCTGATCGGCCAGCACTTCGAAGAGGCCATCCTGCACACGGGTGAAACCAGCCAGGCGCAACCCTTGAATAACCGCTTTCAACTGCGCGACGGTTATATCGAGGTGAACCATCAGCAGGTTTTCAAACGCACGCCGTTCGCGATTCTGGAAATCTTCGTGCTGATGGCACAAAACCCGGAAATCAAGGGCGTACGCGCCGACACCATCCGCCTGCTGCGCGACCACCGACACCTGATCGACGCCGACTTTCGCAACGACATCCGCAATACCAGCCTGTTCATCGAGCTGTTCAAGTGCGAGATCGGTATCCACCGCAACCTGCGGCGGATGAACCGCTACGGCATCCTCGGCCTGTATTTGCCCGAGTTCGGCGACATCATCGGACAGATGCAGCACGACCTGTTCCATATCTATACGGTCGATGCGCACACCCTGAACCTGATCAAGCACCTGCGCAAACTGCAGTACACGCCGATCTCGGAGAAGTTTCCGCTGGCCAGCAAGCTGATGGGCAGGCTGCCCAAGCCCGAGCTGATCTACCTGGCCGGCCTCTACCACGATATCGGCAAGGGCCGCGGCGGCGACCACTCGGAACTCGGCGCGGTGGACGCGGAGGCCTTCTGCCTGCGCCATCAACTCCCCGCGTGGGACAGCCGGCTGATTGTCTGGCTGGTGCAGAACCACTTGGTGATGTCGACCACCGCGCAACGCAAGGACCTGTCCGACCCGCAGGTGATCCACGACTTCGCCCAACTGGTCAGCGACCAGACGCGCCTGGACTATCTCTACGTGCTGACGGTGGCCGACATCAATGCCACCAACCCCAGCCTGTGGAACTCCTGGCGCGCCAGCCTGCTGCGCCAACTGTATACCGAGACCAAGCGTGCCCTGCGCCGCGGCCTGGAACACCCGGTCGACCGCGAAGAGCAGATCCGCCAGACGCAGGGCGCCGCCCTGGATATCCTGGTGCGCAGTGGCACCGACCCGGACGATGCCGAGCAGCTCTGGTCGCAGCTCGGCGATGATTACTTCCTGCGCCACACCGCCGGCGATGTGGCCTGGCATACCGATGCGATCCTGCAGCACAGCACGAGCCACGACCCGCTGGTACTGATCAAGGAAACCACCCAGCGCGAATTCGAGGGCGGCACGCAGATCTTCATCTACGCGCCGGACCAGCACGACTTCTTCGCGGTGACGGTGGCGGCCATGGACCAGCTCAACCTGAACATTCACGATGCGCGGGTGATCACCTCCACCAGCCAGTTCACCCTCGACACCTATGTCGTGCTCGACGCCGACGGCGGTTCGATTGGCGACAACCCGGCGCGGATCAAGGAAATCCGCCAGGGCCTGGTCGATGCGCTGAAGAACCCGGATGATTACCCGACTATCATCCAGCGCCGCGTACCGCGCCAGCTCAAGCACTTCGCCTTTGCCCCGCAGGTGACCATTTCCAACGATGCGCAGCGCCCGGTGACCGTACTCGAACTGATCTCCCCCGACCGCCCCGGCCTGCTCGCGCGGATCGGCAAGATTTTTCTCGACTTCGACCTGTCGCTGCAGAATGCCAAGATCGCGACCCTTGGCGAGCGCGTGGAAGACGTATTCTTCGTCACCGATGCGCACAACCAACCGCTGTCGGACCCGGACCTGTGCGCCCGCCTGCAGGCGGCGATCATCCAGCAGTTGTCCGACGCCGACGGCCATAAAGTCGAATTGTCCCGTATCAGTATCTAGCTCGAACTCAGGGTGCGAGCGGCCAACGACCGCCTCGCACCGAACATGATCCACCGCAGCGCGCTGCGCTTAATTGACGCCCGAACCATGAATGACGCCCTGACGCACCTGCAGCCCTACCCCTTCGAGAAACTTCGCGTGCTGCTGGCCGGTGCCCAACCGCCGGCAAATAAACCGCCGATCGCCCTGTCGATCGGCGAGCCGAAGCACCGCTCGCCCGCCTTCGTCGCCGAAGCCCTGGCCAGCAATCTCGAACAGCTGGCGGTCTACCCGACCACTCTGGGCATCCCGGCCCTGCGTGAAGCCATCGCCCACTGGTGCACTCGGCGCTTCGAGCTGCCCGCCGACTGGCTGGACGCCGCACGGCATGTACTGCCGGTCAACGGCACCCGGGAAGCGTTGTTCGCCTTCACCCAGACCGTGGTGCAGCGTCGCCCCGACGCTCTGGTGGTCAGCCCCAACCCCTTCTATCAGATCTATGAAGGTGCCGCGCTGCTCGCCGGGGCCACGCCGCACTACCTGGCATGCCTGAGCGAAAACGGTTTCAACCCGGATTTCGACGCCGTGCCAGCCGATATCTGGCAGCGTTGCCAGATTCTGTTCCTTTGCTCGCCGGGCAACCCCACGGGTGCGCTGATTCCGCTGGAAACCCTGAAGAAGCTGATCCAGCTGGCCGACCAGTACGACTTCGTGATCGCCGCCGATGAGTGCTACAGCGAACTGTATTTCGACGAACAACAACCGCCCGCCGGGCTGCTGAGCGCCTGCGTCGCCCTGGGCCGCAGCGACTTCGCCCGCTGCGTGGTGTTCCACAGCCTGTCCAAGCGTTCCAACCTGCCGGGCCTGCGCTCAGGCTTCGTCGCTGGCGACGCCGACATTCTGAAATCTTTCCTGCTGTACCGTACCTACCACGGCTGTGCCATGCCGGTACAAACCCAGTTGGCCAGCGTCGCGGCCTGGAACGACGAAGCCCATGTGCGCGCCAACCGCGACCTGTACCGCGAAAAGTACGACGCCGTGCTGGATATCCTCACACCCGTGCTGGACGTGCAGCGCCCGGATGGCGGCTTCTACCTGTGGGCGAAAACGCCCATCGACGATGCCGAGTTCACCCGCGCACTGTTCGCCCGCGAACACGTGACCGTGGTGCCCGGCTCGTACCTGTCGCGCGAGGTCGATGGCCTGAACCCGGGCGCCGGGCGCGTGCGCATGGCCCTGGTCGCACCACTGGCGGAATGCGTCGAAGCCGCCCAACGTATCCGTGACTTTGTGAAAGGCCTTTGAACATGAGCATCACGCTTTACGGAATAAAAGCCTGCGACACCATGAAGAAGGCCCGCACTTGGCTCGACGAGCAGGGTGTGAGCTACAGCTTCCATGACTACAAAGCCGTTGGCATCGACCGCAGCAACCTGAGCAAGTGGTGCGCAGAACACGGCTGGGAAAGCGTGCTCAACCGCGCGGGCAGCACCTTTCGCAAACTGAGTGACGCGCAGAAAAGCGATCTCGACCAAAACAAAGCCATTGAACTGATGGTGGCGCAGCCCTCGATGATCAAACGCCCGGTCCTCGACCTGGGTGGCCGTACCCTGCTCGGCTTCAAACCGGACAACTACGCGGCAGCCTTTAAGTAAGCCGCCGAAGAACAAAACCCGCCAGGCCCGCAAAGCAAACGCCTGGCTAAAACGCTTTAACCGTGACCGCCAAAGGCTCCTTAGCCACGGCCTGAACCACCTATTTTGTTAGAGGAAATAGCATGTCCCACTCCCTATTCAGCCTGGGCTTCGGCGTCGGCACGCAAAACCGTCAAGGCAACTGGCTCGAAGTGTTCTATGCCCAGCCGCTGCTCAACCCGTCCGCCGAACTTGTGGCCAAGATCAGCGAAAAAATCGGCTACAACGGCGGCAACCAGGCACTCAGTTTCAACACCAGCCAAGCCACCGAGCTGGCCGACCTGCTCAAGGGCGTCGATGCTGCCCAGGCCGCGTTGCTCACCCGCCTGGCCGAAAGCCACAAACCACTGGTCGCCACCCTGATCGCCGAAGACGCGGCACTGACCTCGACCCCCGAGGCCTACCTCAAGCTGCACCTGCTCTCCCATCGTCTGGTCAAGCCCCACGGCCTGAACCTCACCGGGATCTTCCCGCTGCTGCCGAACGTGGCCTGGACCAGCCAGGGCGCCGTAGACCTGGTCGAGCTGGCCGAACGTCAGCTGGAAGCGCGCCTGAAAGGCGAGCTGCTGGAAGTCTTCTCGGTGGACAAGTTCCCGAAAATGACCGACTACGTGGTACCGGCCGGCGTACGCCTGGCGGACAGCTCGCGCATCCGTCTGGGTGCCTATGTCGGTGAAGGCACCACCGTGATGCATGAAGGCTTCGTCAACTTCAACGCCGGCACCGAAGGCCCAGGCATGATCGAAGGCCGTGTTTCCGCTGGCGTATTCGTCGGCAAAGGCTCGGACCTGGGTGGCGGCTGCTCGACCATGGGCACCCTGTCCGGTGGCGGCAACATCATCATCAGCGTGGGCGAAGGCTGCCTGATCGGCGCCAACGCCGGCATCGGCATCCCCCTGGGCGATCGCAACACCGTCGAGTCCGGCCTGTACATCACCGCGGGCACCAAAGTCGCCCTGCTGGACGACCAGAACCAACTGGTGAAAGTGCTCAAAGCCCGCGAGCTGGCCGGCCAGCCCGACCTGCTGTTCCGCCGCAACTCGCAAACCGGCGCCGTGGAGTGCAAAACGCACAAATCCGCCATCGAGTTGAACGCCGCGCTGCACGCTCACAACTAACAGGCCCGCAACTAACCAGGCCGCGACAAGCGTAGGGTGGGTTAGGCCGTAGGTCGCAACCCACCACCCATAAGCCAAACGACCAAGGGTGGGTTACGCCGCCGGCACGGCTAACCCACCCTACGGATTCGATATGTCCCTAGCCTCCCCCTGGCGCGCCGACTTCCCGGCACTTGCCGCACTTGAAGCCGAAGGCCAGACCTACCTGGACAGCGCCGCGACGGCGCAAAAGCCACAGGCTGTGCTCGACGCCCTGCTCGGCTACTACGCCAAGGGTGCCGCCAATGTGCATCGGGCCCAGCATCTGCCCGGTGAACGTGCGACCCGCGCCTTCGAGGATTCGCGCAAAAAGATCGCTGAGTGGCTGAATGCCGCCAGCCCTAACGAAATCATCTTCACCCGCGGTGCGACCGAAGCGTTGAACCTGCTGGCTTACGGGTTGCAGGAACAACTCCAGGCCGGCGATGAAATCGTCATCAGCGCCCTGGAACATCACGCCAATCTGCTGCCCTGGCAACAGCTCGCGCAACGCCGTGGCCTCAAACTGCTGATTTTGCCGCTGGACTCAAACGGGCTGATCGATCTGCCCGCCGCGCAGCACCTGATCGGCCCACGTACCCGTCTGCTCGCCGTCAGCCAACTGTCGAACGTACTGGGCAATTGGCAACCCGTGAGCGAGCTGCTGGCCCTGGCCAAGGCCCACGGAGCCCTGACAGTAGTGGACGGCGCCCAAGGTGCGGTGCATGGTCGTCATGCCCTGCAAGCACTGGGCTGCGACTTCTACGTGCTGTCCAGTCACAAGCTCTATGGCCCGGATGGCGTTGGTGTGCTCTATGGCCGCGCGTCGGCGTTGCAGCAGCTGCAACCTTGGCAATTCGGCGGTGAAATGCTGCTGCACACCGACTACCACTCGGCCAAGTTTCGCCCTGCGCCACTGGGTTTCGAAGCGGGAACGCCAGCGATTGCCGCAGTGATCGCCCTCGGTGCGACGCTCGACTACCTCGACACCCTTGATCCCGTGGCGGTCAGCCGGCACGAAGCCGCGCTGCACAGCGAGCTGTTGGCCGGTCTGCAGGCACGCACCGGCGTGCGCCTGCTCGGCACGCCACAAGTGGCCCTGGCCAGCTTCGTGGTCGAAGGCATCCACAGCGCCGACTTGGCGCACCTGCTCACCGAACAGGGCATCGCCGTACGCGCCGGCCATCATTGCGCCATGCCGCTGCTGAAAAGCCTCGGCCTGCCCGGGGCGATTCGCGTGTCGCTCGGCCTGTATAACGATGGCCGCGATCTGCAACGTTTCTTCAGCGCCCTGGATCACGCCCTGGAACTGTTGCGATGAGCCTGCCGGATGCCGCCCAGGCCGCGCTGCAGGCCTTTACCCAGCCCGCAAGCTGGGAGCAGCGCGCACGATTACTGATGCAGTGGGGCGAGCAGTTGCCCGCACTGAACGACGAGCAGCGCAGTGACCAGTACCGCGTGCATGGCTGCGAAAGCCAGGTCTGGCTGAGCGGCACCGTGCAGGATGGCCACTGCCGGTTCCGCGCCGGCAGCGATGCGCGCCTGATCCGTGGCCTGCTGGCGCTGCTGCTGGCCCGGGTCAACGGTTTGTCGGCGGCGGAACTGGCCAATGTGGACCTGGCGGATTGGTTCACCCAGCTGGGCCTGGCCCGCCACCTGTCGCCATCGCGCAGCAACGGCCTGAATGCCGTACTGCAACGGATGCGCGAACTGGCCGCCCGCCTGGACTGAAGAGCGCAGCACCGAAGCCAAGCCTGGCTTGCTGTGCGCCCTTGCAGTGCAGGCTGGGCTTCGCGCGGCTCAGCCCAACCTGTGCACTCAGCGTTCCGATGGTCGGCGCGCGCCGGCCACCAGTTTGTCGACCGCCTTGGCCGCGGCGACCATGCCGAAGGTCGCGGTCACCATCATCACCGCGCCGAAACCACCGGCACAGTCGAGCTTGACCCCCTCGCCGACGAAACTCTTCTGCAGGCAGATGCCGCCATCCGGCTTCGGGTAACGCAGTTGCTCGCTGGAAAACACACAGGGCACGCTGTAGTGGCGACCCGGCGTGCGGGAAAAACCATAGTCGCGGCGCAGGGTCGAACGCACGGATGAGGCCAGCGGGTCGTTGAACGTCTTGTTCAGGTCGCCGACCTGGATCAGCGTCGGATCGATCTGCCCACCGGCGCCACCCGTGGTGATGACCTGAATCTTGCGCCGCTTGCACCAGGCGATCAGCGCAGCCTTGGCGGCGACGCTGTCGATGCAGTCGACCACGCAATCCATGTGCGGCGTGATGTACGCGGCCATGGTCTCGCGGGTGACGAAATCGCTCACCGCATGCACCACGCACGCCGGGTTGATGGCCCGAATGCGCTCGGCCATCACCTCAACCTTGGGCTGGCCGATGGCGCCCTGCAGTGCATGGATCTGCCGATTGGTGTTGGTCACGCAGACATCGTCCAGATCGAACAGCGAAATCTCGCCAACGCCACTGCGGGCCAGGGCTTCCGCGACCCAGGAGCCGACCCCGCCGATGCCCACCACCGCCACATGGGCGGCGTTCAGCCGCGCCAGTCCCATCTGGCCGTAAAGCCGGGCGATACCGCCAAATCGTTGCTCGTCTGTACTCATCACACACCTCAGCGTTGCCTTGCCCGTCATCTGCCGCGCAGGCCGGCGCGCATTATAGGAAGGCGCGCCGGCGGCCCCAAGCCCTGCGCGGCGCCGGCCGGCTGTTTTTCTACCGATGGCTGACGCTATAGTCAGCGGCATAACGATAAAAGGAATGGGCCATGCGTAACTTCAGCTTCTATAACCCGACCAAGATTCACTTCGGCGAAGGCCAGATCGCCAAGCTCAACAAGGAAATCCCCGCCGGCAGCCGGGTGCTGGTCACCCACGGCGGCGGCAGCATCTTCCAGAACGGCGTCTGGGAGCAGGTGGAAGCCGCGCTGGCCGGCTACAGCGTCAGCCGTTTCGGTGGCATCGAAGCCAACCCGCAATTCGATACCCTGGTCCGCGCGGTCGAACAGGGCAAGGCCGAACGTTGCGACTTCATCCTCGCGGTCGGCGGCGGCTCGGTGATCGACGGCAGCAAGTTCATCGCCGCGGCCTTGAGCTACGCCGGCGACCCCCTCGACCTGCTCACCGGGACCCGCGTACACGCCGCGCTGCCGATGGGTTGCGTGCTGACTCTGGCGGCGACCGGTTCGGAGAGCAACCCCCATGGCGTGATCACCCATGTGGCGCGCCAGGAAAAACTCTCGTTCTCCAGCGCCCTGCTCTATCCGCGTTTCGCCATACTCGACCCGCGCACCACCTTCAGCCTGCCGGCCAAGCAGATCGGCAACGGCGTGGTCGACGCCTTCGTGCATACCCTCGAGCAGTACCTGACCTTCCCGGTCGATGCACCGCTGCAGGACCGCTACGCCGAAGGCCTGTTGCTGACCCTGATCGAGGAGGGCCCGAAGGCGCTGGCCAACCTCGAGGACTACAACGTCCGCGCCAACCTGATGTGGTGCGCCACCCAGGCGCTCAACGGCCTGCTCGGCTGCGGCGTGCCGCAGGACTGGGCGACCCATATGATCGGCCACGAGCTGACCGCGCTGTATCACCTCGATCATGCGCAAACCCTCGCCGTGGTGCTGCCGGCCCTGCTCGGCGAGCGCCGCGAGAGCAAGCGCGCCAAACTGCTGCAATATGCCGCGCGGGTCTGGCAGATCGAGCAGGGCGACGAGGAACAACGCATCGACGCGGCCCTCGCCGCCACCCGCAGTTTCTTCCAGCGCATGGGGGTGCCGACCAGCCTGTCCGAGCACGGCCTCGACGCCGAGGTGATACCGCAAATACTGGCGCAGCTGGAACGGCACAACATGATCAAACTCGGCGAGCATCGCGATATCGACCTGGCGGCCAGCGAGCGCATACTTCTGCGGGCGCTGTGAAACACCTCGGTCGTTAAAAACTGTTTAACTGTGGGTGGCCGCAGCCAGCGGCAGCGGGTCGGAAAACAGCCGGGCGACCGCGCCGGCCAGCGAACTTCTGCAGCCCTGCGCTGACCAAGGCTAGCAGGCTGCGTCTCCATGCAGTGCCGCGCCGCTGGCGGGAGCTATACAGCCATTTGACGCCGGAGTAGGATGCGCGCCGACCGGCGCTCGCCGGCATGTCCCCGTTCCACCCTTTGGAACCTGAAACGTCTATGTCATCGCGTAAATTTGGACTCAACCTGGTGGTCTTCGTGGCAATCGCCGCGTTGTTCACCGGCATCTGGGCACTTTATAACCGCCCGGTAACCGCCCCCGACTGGCCCGAGCAGATCTCCGGCTTCTCGTTCTCGCCGTTCCGCCTGGATCAGAATCCACAGAAGGATCAGTACCCGAGCGACGAGCAGATGCGCCAGGATCTCGAGCTGCTGAGCAAGCAGACCGACA
Organism: Pseudomonas sp. KH_027; assembly: GCF_057838565.1. Lineage (NCBI taxonomy): Bacteria > Pseudomonadati > Pseudomonadota > Gammaproteobacteria > Pseudomonadales > Pseudomonadaceae > Pseudomonas > Pseudomonas sp. KH_027. Next base: position 1,412,026 of record NZ_CM174470.1, on the reverse strand, counting down.
GCATCCGCACCTACTCGGTGGACGGCAGCCTGGGCGATATCCCACGCCTCGCCGAAGAATTCGGCCTGCGGGTGACCCTTGGCATCTGGATCAGCCCGGACGAGGAGCGCAACGAGCGCGAGATCGCCCGCGGCATCGAGATCGCCAACTCCTCGCGCAGCGTCGTGCGGGTGGTGGTGGGCAACGAAGCGCTGTTCCGCCGCGAGGTCACCACCAAGCAGCTGAGCGTGTTCCTCGACCGCGTCCGCGCTGCCGTCAAAGTTCCGGTGACCACCTCCGAGCAGTGGCACATCTGGGAGAAATACCCACAACTGGCCAACCACGTCGACCTGATCGCCGCGCACGTCCTGCCCTACTGGGAATTCATCCCGATGGAGGACTCGACCCAGTTCGTCCTCGATCGCGCCAAGGACCTGAAAAAACTCTTCCCGAAAAAGCAGCTGCTGCTTTCCGAAGTGGGCTGGCCGAGCAACGGCCGCATGCGTGGCGGCGCCGATGCGACCCAGGCCGACCAGGCGATCTACCTGCGTACGCTGGTCACCACCCTGAACGCCAAGGGCTACAACTACTTCGTCATCGAGGCCTTCGACCAACCGTGGAAAGCCAGCGATGAAGGCTCGGTAGGCGCCTACTGGGGCGTGTACAACGCCGCCCGCCAGCCGAAGTTCGCCTTCGAAGGCCCGGTCGTGGCCATTCCGCAGTGGCGCGTACTGGCCATCGGTTCGGTGGTGCTGGCCATGCTCGCCCTGGCCTTGCTGCTGATCGACGGCAGCGCCCTGCGCCAACGCGGCCGCACCTTCCTGACCTTCGTCGCCTTCGCCGGCGGCTCGGTGCTGGTGTGGATCGGCTACGACTACAGCCAGCAATACAGCACCTGGTTCAGCCTCACGGTCGGCCTGTTGCTCGGGGTTGGCGCGATTGGCGTGTTCATCGTGCTACTGACCGAGGCTCATGAGCTGGCCGAGGCGGTGTGGACCCATAAACGCCGCCGGCCATTCACCCCGGTGATCGGCGACAGCGCCTACCGGCCCAAGGTCTCGATCCACGTGCCGTGCTACAACGAGCCGCCGGAGATGGTCAAACAGACCCTCGACGCGCTGGCCAACCTGGATTACCCAGACTTCGAAGTCATCATCATCGACAACAACACCAAGGACCCGGCGGTCTGGGAACCGGTGCAGGCCTATTGCGAACAGCTCGGCCCACGCTTCAAGTTCTACCATGTCGCACCGCTGGCCGGCTTCAAGGGTGGCGCGCTGAACTACATCCTGCCGCACACCGCGCCGGACGCCGAAGTGGTGGCGGTGATCGACTCGGACTACTGCGTCGACCGCAACTGGCTCAAGCACATGGTGCCGCACTTCGCCGACCCGAAAATCGCCGTGGTGCAATCGCCGCAGGACTACCGCGACGGCAAGGAAAGCACCTTCAAGAAGCTCTGCTACGCCGAATACAAGGGTTTCTTCCACATCGGCATGGTGACGCGCAACGACCGCAACGCGATCATCCAGCACGGCACCATGACCATGATCCGCCGTACCGTGATGGACGAATTGAAGTGGGCCGACTGGACCATCTGCGAAGATGCCGAACTGGGCCTGCGGGTATTCGAGAAAGGCTATTCCGCCGCCTACGCCTACGACAGCTTCGGCAAGGGCCTGATGCCGGACACCTTCATCGACTACAAGAAGCAGCGCTTCCGCTGGGCCTACGGCGCCATTCAGATCATGAAAGGCCATGCCGCCAGCCTGTTCCGTGGCAAAGACACCGAACTCAAGCGCGGCCAGCGTTACCACTTCGTCGCCGGCTGGCTGCCGTGGGTCGCCGATGGCCTGAATATCTTCTTCACCATCGGTGCGCTGCTCTGGTCCGCGGCGATGATCATCGTGCCGCAGCGGGTCGACCCGCCGTTGCTGATTTTCGCCATTCCGCCGCTGGCGCTGTTCTTCTTCAAGTTCGGCAAGATCGTGTTCCTCTACCAGCGCGCGGTCGGCGTCAACCTGAAGGATGCGTTCTGCGCGGCACTGGCCGGTCTGGCGCTGTCGCACACCATCGCCAAAGCGGTGCTGTACGGCTTCTTCACCACCAGCATCCCGTTCTTCCGCACGCCGAAGATGCGTTCCAGCCACGGTTTCATGGTGGCGATGGCCGAGGCTCGCGAAGAAGTCTTCATCATGCTGCTGTTGTGGGGCGCGGCGATCGGCATCGGCATCGTCCAGGGCTTCCCCAGCGCGGACGTGAAGTTCTGGGTCGCCATGCTCCTGGTCCAGTCGCTGCCGTACCTGGCGGCGCTGATCATGGCGCTGCTGTCGTCCTTGCCTAAACCGATGGAAACAGCGGAAGTGGCGCTGCAAGAGTAAGTCCGTAGGGTGGGTTAGCCAGGGGTGTTTGGCCCGGACACATGGGCGTAACCCACCATGGTTCAACAAGCGGCACGGCCCTGGGAAATGGTGGGTTACGCCGCTACGCGACTAACCCACCCTACGAACCTGAACGGCGGCCATTGGCCGCCGTTTTTGTTGCTGCGCGCCAATCGTTGCAACCACGAAAAACCCGTAGGCGCGGGCCATGCCCGCGACAGGCGGTTCGCGGGCATGGCCCGCGCCTACGTACAGCGCCCGTCGCCAGATTCAACCGGCCTCAGCTCTGCGCCCCTGTTGAAGCACATATTGCTAGAATGGCGCCCTTCTCGACCGAACACCGCTGCCGGAGCCGCTTGATGACTGCCCTTTCGCCCACGCTTTCGCCCACCCTCGAACTGGCCTGCGACCTGATCCGCCGTCCTTCCGTGACGCCCGAGGACGCCGACTGCCAGGCGTTGATGATCAAGCGCTTGAGCGCCCTGGATTTCGCGGTGGAGCCGATGCGCATCGAAAACGTCGACAACTTCTGGGCCACCCACGGTGGCGAAGGTCCGGTACTGTGCTTCGCCGGGCATACCGACGTGGTGCCGACCGGCCCGCTGCAGGCCTGGCAGCACCAGCCGTTCGATGCCCTGATCGACGAGCACGGCATGCTGTGCGGGCGCGGCGCGGCGGACATGAAGGGCAGCCTGGCGTCGATGATCATCGCCGTGGAGCGCTTCGTCGCCGAATACCCGCAACACAAGGGCGCCATCGCCTTTCTGATCACCAGCGATGAGGAAGGTCCGGCCCACCACGGCACCAAGGCCGTGGTCGAGCGCCTGGCAGCCCGCGGCGAGCGGCTAGACTGGTGCATCGTCGGCGAACCGTCGAGCACCTCCCTGGTCGGTGACGTGGTCAAGAATGGCCGCCGCGGCTCCCTCGGCGCCAAGCTGACGGTGCGCGGCGTGCAGGGCCATGTGGCCTACCCGCACCTGGCGAAGAACCCGATTCACCTGGCCGCCCCGGCGCTCAGCGAACTGGCCGCCGAGCATTGGGACGATGGCAATGCCTTCTTCCCGCCGACCAGCTTCCAGATCTCCAACCTCAACGCCGGCACCGGCGCGACCAACGTCATTCCGGGTGAGTTGGAGGCGGTGTTCAACTTCCGCTTCTCCACCGAATCCACGGTGGAAGGCCTGCAACAGCGGGTCGCCCGCATTCTCGACAAGCATGGCCTGGACTGGCATGTGGAGTGGGCGCTGTCCGGCCTGCCGTTCCTCACCGAACCGGGCGAGTTGCTCGACGCCGTGGCCGCCAGCATCAAGGCCGTCACTGGCCGCGAGACCACCCCCTCCACCAGCGGCGGCACCTCGGACGGGCGCTTCATCGCCACCCTCGGCACCCAGGTGGTCGAGTTGGGGCCGGTCAATGCCACCATCCACCAGATCAACGAACGGGTACTGGCCAGCGATCTCGACGTGCTGACCGAGATCTACTATCAGACCCTGGTGAAGTTGCTCGCCTGATGCTGACCTGTCCGATCTGCGCAGCGCCCTTGAGCGCCGTCGATAACGGCGTGGCCTGCCCGGCCAATCACCGGTTCGACCGCGCGCGCCAGGGCTACCTCAACCTGTTGCCGGTGCAGCACAAGAACAGTCGCGACCCCGGCGACAACCTGGCGATGGTCGAGGCGCGGCGGCGCTTTCTCGACGGCGGTCACTACGCACCGCTGGCCCGGCGCCTGGCCGAGTTGGCCGCCGAACGCGCGCCGGCGCGCTGGCTGGATATCGGCTGTGGCGAGGGTTATTACACCGCGCAACTGGCCAGCGCCCTGCCGGCAGCCGACGGCTACGCCCTGGATATCTCCCGCGAGGCGGTCAAGCGTGCCTGCCGGCGCGACCCGGGCCTGACCTGGCTGGTGGCGAGCATGGCGCGCATTCCGCTGGCGGATGCCAGTTGCCAGTTCCTTGCCAGCGTGTTCAGCCCGCTGGACTGGCAGGAGGCCAAACGCCTGCTCGCCCCCAGTGGCGGCCTGATGCGCATCGGCCCGACCAGCGAGCATCTGATCGAGCTGCGCGAAAAGCTCTACGACGAAGTGCGCGACTACAGCGACGACAAGCACCTGGCCCTGGTGCCTGAAGGCATGCAGCAGGCCCATAGCGAGGTGCTGCGCTTCACCTTGCACCTCGCTACGGCCCAGGCGCGTGCCGACCTGCTGGCCATGACTCCGCACGGCTGGCGCGCCAGTGCCGAGCGCCGTGCCATGGTCATCGAACAGCCGTTAGAGGTCACGGTGGCGGTGCGCTACGATTGGTTTCAACTCGATCGGTAACCCAGCGGATGCCGGCAGGCGATAGCGAACAACGGAACATCCACGACTGGACTGTTCAAACGATTAAGAGAGGATTGCCATGCGCCAACCTGATATCGAGATCTACCTGAAGGACGCCGACCACACTGCCATCGCCAGTTGGCTGAGCGCAGTGCTCGGCCCTTGCACGGAATGGCGGCAACAGGGCCAGACCTACAAGTGCGACATCGACAGCGCGGCCGGCGTGATCCCGCTGACCTGGCTGCCCAAGGCCGTGGGCAAGTGGCACAGCCTGTACCTGGAAAGCGACTCGACACCCTGGGCCGACGACCTCGCCTGCGCCCGTGCAGCCTTTGCCGCCCTGGGTGTCGAGGTGCGCTGCGCACCGGGCGGTTGGAGCGAAGAGGAAAGCGAGGAAACCGCCGACCGCTGGATCAGGATCAGCGCCGACGGCGAAGAAGAAATCACCTGGCACACGTCCTAACGCCGATAAAGCCATGGTGAGCAGTTGTGGGGCCTATGAACCCTGTGATGGCTTCGAGGACTGTGGGAGCGCGGCTTCAGCCGCGATTGCTTTTAGCTCAAATCGCGGCTGAAGCCGCTCCCACAAAGCAAATCTGGTCAGCTCAGCTCAGCTCAGCTCAGCTCAGGCCATTACGCACCGCACAAACAACAAAGGCCCGTCATTGACGGGCCTTTGTTTTTAACGAGCGCTAGAACCTGAGGGAAGGTTTCAGGCTTTAGTCACATCTTCGGCCTGCGGGCCTTTCTGACCATCGATAACAGCGAACTCGACACGCTCACCTTCGTTCAGGGAGCGGTGGCCTTCGCCGCGAATGGCGCGGTAGTGAACGAAAACATCGGCGCCACTTTCACGCTGAATGAAGCCATAGCCTTTGGAATCATTGAACCACTTAACGGTTCCAGTCTCACGATCAGCCATTACAACTTTCTCCAACTCGCATTTTATTATTGCCTCTTGACGAGGTATCGACGGATCAGCAAAAGCGTACGACTTGGACAGCTTACTCAGGCCAAACCCCGCCTGGATCGGCTATCTCGCAGCACGCACTAAACGTGACCACCGCCGGAGTATAAAACAAGCGCAAGTCCTGCCAAGGACTTTTTCGGTAATGGCGGAAAGCCACGGAGAATAGGCCTTAGAGCCCTACTCCCAGTGAATTCACAGCCCCTTCGAATGCCCATTTGCCAACCCCGCACTCGCCGCTGCTCGAGCAAACCCTGGGGTGCGCAGGCGCACCCCAGGCCAAGCCCATGGCCAGCAAGCCCATCAGGCCTGGCGGCGCCGACGCCACACCCACAAGGCCAGCACGGCCAAGGTCAGCAGCAACGGCACCAGGGCGATGTTGATGAACTTCAAGGTACGACCCAGCGCCTCGATATCGGCATTCAACTGGTAGCGTACTTCACGCAGCTCTTTGCGCAGGGTCACCCGCTCTTGCAGGAACTGCTGCACGGTGGCTTGCTGTTCCGGCGTCAGCTCCTGGGTCTTGCTCGGGTCCTGGGCCTGCTGCAGAGCCGCGAGCTTCTGCTCGGTGTCGGCCAAGCGCGTCTGCAGGGTCTCCTCCTTCTGGCGGAACTGCACTTCGGCGTCGCGCTGCAGGGACTCCACCACGCTGAACGGGCGGCTGAAGCGACCACGCGAACGCACGCTGATCAGCGCATCGGAGCCGGCCAGGTTATCCAACGCGTTGATCGCGAAGGTGGCGTTATCCGCCCACGGCTGTGGCACCCGCTGGCCGAACATTTCCTGCACCTGCACCCACATGCGATCGCTCAGCAGGTCGGTATCGGCCACAGCGATGACGTTGATGTTCGCCGCCTCCTTCAGGCCATCCTTGCGCCCCTCGATGCCGTTGGGAAAGGCGCTCTGTGCCGCGCCGCTGATCCGCGCGGCGACGGCATAGCGCTCGCCGGTCGGTTGCAGCTCGCGAATCAGTTCTTCGGGATTGCGCAGCGTGCCAAAACGCTGGGCGTCGAACGGCATGGCGTATTGCGAACTCTGAATCAGCGGCATGAAACGGGTCTTGGCCCCTTCCACCGGCTCGAGGATACCGGCGGTGGCCAGCGTGATGGTTTCCAGGCCGGCGGTGCTGACGTCGGTCTGGTCCAGCGCCGCCTGTGGCAGGCTCAGCCAGCCGGCATGGCGGACCGCCCGCTGCCCCTCGCCCATGCTCACCGACATGGCGTAGGAGCCATCGCCGAGCACCTTGCCCGGCACCAAGCGCACGCCCCAGGCCTTGAACAGCGGTTCGAGGTCGGAGGCCTTGTCTGCGCCCGGCATCTCACCCGGCAGAGACATGCCGGTGTCCGCTTCACTGTAAGGATCGACGAACACCAACAGCTTTCCGCCCCGCAGCACGAACTGGTCGATGGCGTAGAGGGTCGGCTGTGGCAGCTGCTTGGGATGCACCAGCAGCAATACCGAAACCGTTTCCGGGATCTGGTCGATGCCCGGTTTGAGGCTCTCGACCTTGAACTGCTGACGTATCTCCTCCATCACCATCCAGGCCGGGGTCGGCTGGCGGGCCTGCATATCGAAGCCGCCGTTGAGTTGCAGGGTGGACAGCACGCCGACCAACGGTCGCTCAGGCTTGGCCAGGCTTTGCACCAGACGGCTGATGTCGTATTCGAGGAACTCCTCATTATCGAGCGGGAAGAAGGGAATCACCTCCCGGCCCTCCGCGCCACTGGTACCGGCCAGGCCGAAGTAGGCCTGTTCGCCGGCCTGATTCAGCGGCACGGCCTGCAAGCCATACTGCGCCGCCTGGTCTTCCTGCTCCGAGAACGGTTGCGGGTCGATGACATGCAGCTTGAGCTTGCCATCCGCCGCCCGCTCGTAGGCCTTGAGCATCTCCTCGACCCGCTTGGCGTAGTTGCGCAGGACCACCAGGTCCTTGGTGCTTTTGTCCGAGTAGAAGAAGTACAGATCGATCGGCTTATCGATCTCGGCGAGGATTTTCTTGGTGCCGGCGGAAATGGTGTAGAGCTTCTGCTCGGTCAGATCCAGCCGGCTGTCGGTCAGGGTCAGGCTGGAGAACAGGTTGAAGGCTAAAAATGCCAGGGCGATCAGCAGAAGCCCGGCGCCGGAATACATCAACTTTTTCATGCGGGCGTCCTCAGTCGGCTTTCTTCAGATCGACGACCACCGCGGTGGCGGTCAGCCAGGCGGCGATCAGGGTGACGAAATACAGCAGATCGCGCAGATCGATCACGCCCTTGCTGATGGCATCGAAGCGGGTCAGAAAACTCAGCGAAGCCACCGAGTCCAGCAGCCACTGCGGCGCCCAGCCACTGAACGCATCCAGCACCAGCGGCAAGCCGCTGACGATGAACAGGAAGCAGGCACTGACCGTGAGGATGAAGGCGATCACCTGGTTCTTCGCCAACGCCGACATGCACGAGCCGATCGCCAGGTAGGCGCCGGCCAGCAGCCAGCTGCCGATATAACCGGTAAGGATCGCGCCGTTATCCGGCTCGCCCAGGTAGTTGACGGTGAGCACCATCGGAAAGGTCAGCAGCAGCGCCAGGCCGGCAAAGGCCCAGGCGGCAAGGAACTTGCCGAGCACCGCTTCGGCACGGGTGATCGGCAGCGTCATCAACAGCTCGATGGAACCGGATTTGCGCTCCTCCGCCCACAGGCGCATGGCAATCGCCGGCACCAGGAACAGATAGAGCCAGGGGTGGAAACTGAAGAACGGCGCGAGATTGGCCTGGCCGCTCTCGTAGAAACCGCCGAGGTAGAAGGTGAATACCCCGGACAGCACCAGGAAAATCAGGATGAACACATAAGCCAGCGGCGTGGCGAAATAGCTCGCCAGCTCGCGCTTGAACAATACCGGCAACTGCTTCATACCGCCTCCCCGCGCGTCAGTGTGCGGAACACTTCGTCCAACCGACCGCGCTCGACATTCAGCTCCTTGACCGCCCAGCCCCGCTGGCCGAGCAAAGCATTGACCTGCGGAAAAATCACCTGCCCTGGCTGCGCCAGCACTGTCAGGCCGTGTTCGAGTTCGTTGACCTCCACCCCCGCCACACCGGGCAGCGCCGCAAACGCGGCCTGGTCCAACGCCTCGGCGCCGACCAGCGTGACCGCCTGGTGGTAGCGCGAACGGCTTTCCAGCTCGAACGGCGTGCCGTCGGCCAGCAGCTTGCCGTGGGCGATCACCACCGCACGGGTGCAGACCGCCGTCACTTCCTCGAGGATGTGGGTCGAGATGATCACGATCTTGTCTTTTGCCAGGTTGCGGATCAGCCCGCGCACCTGGTGCTTCTGATTGGGGTCGAGGCCGTCGGTGGGCTCGTCGAGAATCAGCACTTTCGGGTCGTGCAGAATCGCCTGGGCCAGGCCGACGCGGCGCTTGAAGCCCTTGGACAGGGTGTCGATGGTCTGATTGAGCACCTGTTCCAGTTCGACCTGGGTCACGGCCGTCGCGACGCGCTGTTGCTTCGCCTTACCCTTGAAACCGCGGATCTCGGCGATGAATTCGAGAAAGCCTTTGACCGTCATGTCGCCATAGCACGGCGCGCCTTCCGGCAAATAGCCGATCTGCTGCTGGGCCTTGAGCGTCTGCGTGCGGATATCGAAACCGAGGATGCTCGCCGTGCCGGACGTCGGCGTCAAAAAACCGGTGAGCATCTTCATGGTGGTGGACTTACCGGCGCCGTTCGGCCCGAGAAACCCCAACACCTCCCCTTCTTGAACGCGGAAGGACAAATCGTCCACCGCCAGTTTGCCCACCGCCGAACGCTGGGCGAATCGCTTTGTTAGATTTCTTATCTCGATCATGGTCGCTCGCCATTTTCGGTAAAGACCCCAACCACTCTGATCACGGGGCCCGTAAGGACCCATCTCGACCCCAGGGAAACCCAGCGGAGACAGGCTGCCAAAATGCCGCCGGACTATATGAAGCCCTCGGCGCCATTGCAAGACAGCCTGCCACCCTGACCGTTACACAGAGTGTTTCCGCAAATGACTGTATAACTCGTCGGTCAAGGTGTGACCTGATAGCCGCGCCCTTGCAGACAGCTGGAATAGGCCGCCGGGTCAACTCCACTGGTGGTCGTTGGTTCCTCGCGACGCTCCTCTCTACGATCCTGCCGCTGGCGCGAGCCGCCGACCACGGCTCCTACCGCTGCAGTCTCCTTGGCGCGATTCTGGCGGTATTCCTGCTGCACATCCTCGTCGACCCGGTCGTACACTTCCTCATGTTGGTTTCCGCGCACCTGCGCCCCAACAGCGCCGGCGGCGGCACCGGCCGCGGCGCCGCGCAGCCGCCCACCGGTCTGGGGTGTGCTGGTGGTACTGCCGGTGGAGCCGGCAGCAATACTCTGGCAATCCGCCACATCCTGCTGGACCTGCTGGGAACTCTGCCCCTTCAAAGGCACTACTGTTTCAGCCTGCGCCTGGGCATAGGCTCCCGATAAGGCAACGCACAGAAAAAGCGATGAAAACCTGTTCATAGCAACCTCCTCAAAGACCATGGGCTACACACCGTCACCAGAGCGGCAACCACACTACAATCACCCGCTAATCACCCGCTGAGTGGAAACGGCAGGTTTAAAGGATAGTTTCCAGTCGGCCGCGAGTTGCGGAAAATCCAGAGCAACTCGCGCTGAACGTCAGCGCATATGGCTTTTGCCGCCGGACGGTGGATGCGGCACACTAGCCGCCCCGAGCAGACGCTCGTTTTTCGACTCGACCAGCAGACGCCGTATGACCCGTTCCCCGCTTCGCCGCCTCGTGTTTGGCACCCTGCGCCGCCTTCTTTACCTCTGGGTGCGCTCGGAAACCATCAATCAGTCCGCCTTCACCTTGAAGCTCGACCGCAGCAAACCGGTACTGTATGTGCTGCAGCAGCCGTCGCTCAGCGACCTGGCCGTGCTCGACACCGAGTGCCAGAAGGCCGGCCTGCCACGCCCGGTGCGGCCGGTAACCGTCGGCGAACTGGTGGAACCGGCGGCCTTCTTCTACCTGAGCCCCGAGCCCGACTGGTTCGGCCGGCAGGACAAACGCGGCAGCTCGCCGACCCTGGTTCGCCTGGTCAGCGCGATCAACCAGCATGCCGTCGAAGACGCGCAGATCGTGCCGGTCAGCGTGTTCTGGGGGCAGTCACCGGATCGCGAAACCAGCCCCTGGAAGCTGTTGTTCGCCGACAGCTGGGCGGTCACCGGGCGCCTGCGCCGCTTGATCAGCATTCTGATTCTCGGCCGCAAGACCCGCGTGCAGTTCTCCGCGCCCATCCACCTGCGCGAACTGATCGAACAGGACAAAGGCCACGAACGCACCTTGCGCATGGTCCAACGCCTCCTGCGCGTGCACTTTCGCAACCAGAAATCGGCGGTCATCGGCCCGGACGTATCCCACCGGCGCAACCTGGTCAAAGGCCTGATCCACGGCCCACTGGTGCGCCAGGCCATCAGCGAGGAAGTCGAGCGCGAGAAAATCCCGGTCGAGAAAGCCGAGGCCCTGGCCCTGCGCTACGGCAACGAGATCGCCTCGGACTACACCTATACCGCGATCCGCTTCCTTGAAGTGGTGCTCAGCTGGTTCTGGAACAAGATCTACGACGGTATCAAGGTCAACCATATCGAAGGCGTGCAGGACGTCGCCCAGGGCCATGAGGTGATCTATGTGCCCTGCCACCGCAGCCATATCGACTACCTGCTGCTGTCCTACCTGCTGTTTCGCAACGGTTTGACCCCGCCGCACATCGCCGCCGGCATCAACCTCAACATGCCGCTGATCGGCAGCCTGTTGCGCCGTGGCGGTGCCTTCTTCATGCGCCGCACTTTCAAGGGCAACCCGCTGTACACCGCGGTATTCAACGAATACCTGCACACCCTGTTCAGCAAGGGTTTTCCGGTCGAGTACTTCGTCGAAGGCGGCCGCTCGCGTACCGGGCGCATGCTGCAACCAAAGACCGGCATGCTGGCCATCACCCTGCGCAGCTTCCTGCGCTCCAACCGCCTGCCGGTGGTGTTCGTGCCGGTCTATATCGGCTACGAGCGTGTGCTGGAGGGCCGTACCTACCTCGGCGAGCTGCGCGGCGCGAGCAAGAAGAAAGAGTCGATCTTCGACATCTTCAAGGTCATCGGCGCCCTCAAGCAGCGCTTTGGCAGCGTCTGGGTCAACTTTGGCGAACCGATCAAGCTGGCTGAATTCCTCGACCAGGACCAGCCCGGCTGGCGCGAGCAGGAACTGGGCCCGCAATATCGCCCGGCCTGGCTGAGCGACACCACCAACCGCCTCGCCGAACGCGTCGCCCAACACCTGAACGAAGCCGCCGCGATCAACCCGGTCAACCTGGTGGCCCTGGCGCTGCTATCGACCAGCAAACTGGCCCTGGATGAGCGCGCCCTGACCCGCGTGCTCGACCTGTACCTGACCCTGCTGCGCAGCGTGCCCTACTCGCCGCACACCACCCTGCCCGAAGGCGACGGCCAGGCGCTGATCGAATATGTGCAGGGCATGCAACTGCTCGCCGAACAAAAGGATGCCCTCGGCAAAATCCTTTACCTCGACGAGCAGAACGCGGTGTTGATGACCTACTACCGCAATAACGTGCTGCACATCTTCGCCCTGCCGGCGCTGCTCGCCAGCTTCTTCCAGAGCAGCGCGCGGATGAGCCGCGAGCAGATCCTGCGCTACACCCGCGCGCTCTACCCCTACTTGCAGTCCGAGCTCTTTATCCGCTGGAGCCTGGATGAACTGGATGCGGTGGTCGATCAGTGGCTGGCGGCCTTCGTCGCTCAGGGTCTGCTCAAGTTCGAGGCCGACGTCTATGTACGACCGGCGCCCAGCTCGCGGCATTTCGTCCTGCTGACCCTGCTCTCGCGCGCCATCGCCCAGACCTTGCAGCGCTTCTATATGGCCATCGCCTTGCTGCTCAACGCCGGCCAAAACGCCATCAGCGCCGAGGAACTGGAAGACCTCTGCACCGTCATGGCCCAGCGCCTGTCGATCCTGCATGGCCTGAATGCCCCGGAGTTCTTCGACAAGAGCCTGTTCCGCCACTTCATCCAGACGCTGCTGGACCTCGGCGTGCTGCGCCAGGACGAAGCCGGCAAACTGAGCCATCACAAGCTGCTCGGCGAACTGGCCGAAGGCGCGGCCAAACGCGTGCTGCCGGCCGAGATTCGCCTGTCGATCCGCCAGGTGGCGATGGATCGCAGCGAGGATGCGCCAGAGCCGCTTTAACCCTACCCGCCCGCCAGTGCCGCGCAGAAGCGGTACTGGCGGGGCCTGGATGCCTGCCGCGCAGATATCGGGGGCTTGCCGGGATGAGAGCTACGCCGGGGTTAATCGCCCCTGACGACGCGGGATACTCGACGCCCTCAACGCCGTGTTCGGCGCCTGAAGCCTGACCTCTACTCAGCTACGAAGGTGCTGTGGACAGGGTGATGGCAAATCAGTAGCGTCGCAGGGGTGAGGCCAATCCGTTCGGGCTTGCTACCCTTCTCATATCTGTCGTCAAGATGTGTCACGCTGGCAGCAAGCACAGCCGGCAATGCACAGAGGCACAGACGGGCAAGAGGCGTTATCGGCAACCGGCGGCGCATAAGAACGCCTGCCGTGTCGTCTTACTTACAGGTAGATGCCCCAAGTGCAAACCGTTGCGAAGTACCCGCTGTTCTGGTGGCGCTGGCTGGTAGCGGCAACCATCGTCGTGATCCTCTTCGGCATCAGCATGGTGCTGGCTCCGGGGCTTATCCGTCAGGGTTTCAGCCTGACCCTCTATGCCACCCCTGAGCATATAGACACCTTCGGCACCGAGGCCGTCGCCTACATCGCGCTCGTGCATGCCATCCTGGGTGCCGTTATGTTCGGTTGGGGCTTTGCCCTGCTCTACACGCTGCTCGGCCCTTTTCGGCGCGGCTCTCGGGAAGGCTGGCAAACCCTCGCGGTTTCCATCGCCGCCTGGATCATTCCGGACACCGCGTTCTCGCTCTGGTCCGGCTTCTGGCAGAACGCCGTGCTCAACCTGGCCTTTGCACTGCTGTTCGCCGTGCCACTTGCAGCCACTTACCGTGCCTGCCATAAAGCATGTACCTGACCGGCCCAAAGTCCGAGACATAACGCTTAACTTTCCCAGGCGGTATGCTTGCCCATGGCAACAAAAAACTACGCACCCTTGGCCAGTTTTATAGACCTGCTGCTCGACGCGATCTGCATTGTCGATGCCGAGGGGCGCTTTGTATTTGTCAGCGCTGCCTGCGAACGCATTTTCGGCTACACGCCAGAGGAAATGATCGGCAGGGCCATGATCGAGATGGTGGTGCCCGAGGACAGGGCAAGAACCCTGAACGCGGCCAACGAGATCATGTCAGGGCAGCCCAAGCCCTATTTCGAGAACAGTTACCTACGCAAGGATGGGCAAGTCGTCCGCATCATGTGGTCGGCTCGCTGGTCGGAGGTCGATCAACTGCGAATCGGGGTGGCGCGCGACATCACCGAACGCAAACAGGCCGAGTCGATGCAAGCCGCGCTCTATGCCATTTCCGAAGCCGCGCACGCCGCCGAGGATCTGCTGACCCTGTTTCAGCGCATTCATCAGATCATCGGCGAGTTGCTGCCAGCCGCGAACTTCGCCGTCGCGCTGCACGATGAGAAGAATGACCAGCTGAGCTTTCCTTACCAAGTAGACGAGCATGACCAGACCCCCGCCGCGCAAAAGCCGGCCGCCGGCACGCTCAGCGCAGAAGTGATCCGCACCGGGCAGCCGCTGCTGCTGACACCCGAAACGCTGAGCGAGCTTCCCGAGCGCTTGCGAGCCGCGATAACCAGGAATTCGCTGTGCTGGCTGGGCGTCCCGCTCAACTCGCAAAAAGGCACCATCGGCGCGCTGGTGGTCAAGAGCTACTCGGGCGGTGCGCGCTACAACGAAAAGGATAAGGAACTGCTGCAGTTCGTTTCCACCCAGGTGGCCGCCGCCATCGAACGCAAACAGCTGCACGCCCGACTGCAGCACATGGCGCAATACGATCAACTGACCAACCTGCCCAACCGCGCCCTGCTGCATGACCGGCTGAAAAGCGCGTTCGCCAGGGCGCGGCGGGAACAAGGGCGATTCGCCCTGCTCTACCTCGACCTGGACAAATTCAAGCAAGTGAACGACAGCTTCGGTCACACCGCAGGCGATCTACTGCTGCAAGAGGTGGCCAAGCGCCTCAAGCAGTGCGTGCGCGAAGCGGATACGGTCGCGCGCATCGGCGGCGACGAATTCGTGGTGCTGCTCGACAATATCCAACAATCGCAACACGCCTCGGTCGTGGCGGAAAAGATTTGCAGCGCGCTCAATCAGCCCTTGGACATCGGCGGCCACCGCCTGCAGATTCTGCCGAGTATCGGAGTCGCGCTCTATCCCGAGCATGGCGCCGAAGCGCAACAACTGCTTAAGCATGCCGATGAAGCCATGTACTTGGCGAAAAGGAACGGCGGAAACCGCTTTCAGATGCAGCTCGGGCCAAACCCTGCCGGTGACGATGCCAGGACAGAATCGCCGGCATAACCGCCTGGGCTTTTCCCTGCGCTCACGTCATCCGCCTCGCTCATGGGGACCGCCTTCAGTGGCCCCTTAGCCAAATCGCCAGGTGCCACATGGTTGCGCGAAACAACCGCTCGGAATACGAAAGCCGAATGCATCCTCGCTGTTCTGGCAAAAATACGTATTACCCATGGGCGGTCACGAACGATCTGCTTGAACGACCGCGCTACGGCATCAGCCACGACGACCCCGGCATCACAGCGGCGGAGCAATGCCGGTACGATGCCTGCGCGGAGGTTGCGGCGGACTTCGTTGCCTCAGGAGACGCATTCAAGGCAAGCATCCCAGGCGGCAGGTATGCGGTGCTCGTCTTCAAGGGGCAAGCCGAACAGATAGTCGAGGCCTGGGCCGCGCTGCTCCGGGACTGGCTACCCTCCAGCGGGCTTCAGCTCGATGCCCGTCCATGCTTCGAGCACTACCCGAAAGACGCAACCTATGCCCCCCAAACCGGGACGTTCGAGTGCGAGTTATGCATTCCCGTGGTTGCGCTCTGATGGTCACAGCTATCCAATCAGCTTGTCTCTACGCGCTTGGCTGAGAGCCCCCAAGGCTTTCTTGTATGACCACTCAATCAACTCGGCCAAATACACGGCCGGCACGCTGCGGGTATCGACGATTGTCACCCAATGGTATCGGGCCATGTACCTCGCCGGCTTGATCCCAGAAACATCCGTCAGCTCAACGAAGCGATCAGGCGTCACCCGGATGCTAAAGCGCCATTTTTCCGGGTCGCTGGTTTTGAAGTAGGCAAAGTTTTTGCCGCCGACGGAGTAGACGAGAACGTTACTTGGATGCCCATGCAGCTGGGCGGTAGCGCCCGGGAAGCGGCCGCAAAAATCCTTGAGCTGTGTCGGGTCCATGGCTGTTGGGTGAGAGCCTAAGGTTTGAAATGAGCGAGCCGGCGCATGGCCTACTGCGTTTGAGTGAGTTGTTGACCCGACGCTCATGAAAACGGTGGAAGCTCTGGATGGCGAGGCAAAGCGTCTGCGTACTCAACCCAGGACAGATGCTCGTTGTACCAGTAATGCAACGTCGGCTTAACCGACTCCGGGGTATCGAGGCTGCCGATAGTGAGGTCGATCAACGCTGGCAGGAAGGTAGCCGTGAAGCTGATTTGAGTGCCACAGCATTCGCAGAAACCACGCTTTGCGTCCGATGATGAAGCGTAGGCTTTCACCTTTCCTTTGCTGAAACGCACCTGGCTTTCATGGAACATGGCCCAGGCAACGGCCGGTGCTGCGTTGGCCCGACGACACATTGAGCAGTGGCAGATTGCAGCGAGAATTGGCGTGCCTGTGACTTCATAACGCACTTCATCGCACTGGCAACCGCCCTCAAGTCTTTGCTCCATCACCTTTCAAGCTCCTCCGATAAACCAGCCACGCCTATGCAACATCATGTCGCGCGTGCCCGCGATGTGATGCGCTATAGCATTCTTAATTGTCCAATCAGCCTTTTATCCTCAGGCAGGGCACTGCAAACGAGACACTGCTCAAGCGGATTTTGCAGCAAGCCAAGCAACGCTAGTAAAACTTCGTAGTTTGTCCACCGAGCGCTTGCTGAAGATGAGACCCGGCTGCGTGAGGCGCGACCTGGTGGGGTGGTGTTCTGTCACCCAGTAAGCGACGTTTCAATCCACGCCCTGCGTGAGGCGCGACCTTGCCCACTTAATAACTCGGCGACAGCTATAAGAAAAACCCTTCAGTTCCGCGAACCGCCGCCAAGACCGCGAATAAGTGGGCTTCGGTATTTCACCGAAAGAATTAAGCTCAATAAATCAGCACTCTAAAGAAACGCGAACCTACAGAGGTTTTGCCGGCCACTTCTGGTTCGCAAAAAACTAGAGGATGAGTGGGCCGTTAAGATCCAGCACTACCTTGGCACCGATATGTTCGACTTTGCTTTGCCAGTTTGTGCCCAGATAATAAAAGCGCAGGCTATCTTGCTCGGGGTCGATGATGCCGCAGAGGCGCTGTTTGAGAAATGTCCATTGGGCCGCATCGACTTCTATCTCGAACACTGAGTACTGCACCCGCTGCCCATAATCGCGGCATGGCCACCTCCACCGCAATTTTCTGAGCTGCCTATGCGGCAGTGAAGACAGTCCCCCGCGGCTGATCCGTCTCCGGCTCTTTCTGAGCTGCCTATGCGGCAGTGAAGGAAGTACGCCAGCTTGTTCGTGGCGCCGGTCATTTCTGAGCTGCCTATGCGGCAGTGAAGTGGCTTGCCAGCTTGGGTTATCGTCCGCGCTTTTTCTGAGCTGCCTATGCGGCAGTGAAGCAGGACAGGTTGCCGGCATCTGCTGCCAGTTTTTTCTGAGCTGCCTATGCGGCAGTGAAGCTGTTGACCGCTGGCGCCGTTTTACTGGTTTTTTTCTGAGCTGCCTATGCGGCAGTGAAGCTGTCGTGCGAGCATTGAACATAAACGATCCGTTTCTGAGCTGCCTATGCGGCAGTGAAGCAGGCCAAGTGGCTGGCGCGTTTGACTCTCAATTTCTGAGCTGCCTATGCGGCAGTGAAGATTGCCAGGTGTACGGTAGCGACCAGTGGGTTGTTTCTGAGCTGCCTATGCGGCAGTGAAGGGCGACCTGGCCAGGTGAAGGCGTGGCGACTTTTTCTGAGCTGCCTATGCGGCAGTGAAGTCAGCCTTAGAGAAGGTCTTGCCGACTGCCAATTTCTGAGCTGCCTATGCGGCAGTGAAGCTGAATCAGATCACGCGCAAACGGCTTCCACTTTTCTGAGCTGCCTATGCGGCAGTGAAGCTTGGCGGCGTTATGCGCTTCCTGCTCGGCTTTTTCTGAGCTGCCTATGCGGCAGTGAAGTTTTGTATCTGTATCTGTATCTGTATCTGTATTTTCTGAGCTGCCTATGCGGCAGTGAAGTAGCGCTTGCCGTAGCTGACTGAGCTGGCAATTTTCTGAGCTGCCTATGCGGCAGTGAAGTTGCTGGCAGTCGGGTCGAGGTCAACCACCTGTTTCTGAGCTGCCTATGCGGCAGTGAAGTATTTGATGTGGATTTCGCCATAGTACCCAGCTTTCTGAGCTGCCTATGCGGCAGTGAAGCCGTACATGCAGCTGTATGTCGCGGACTATCTTTTCTGAGCTGCCTATGCGGCAGTGAAGAAGAGCGCCAAATGGCTGGTCGTTGAAGTGCTTTTCTGAGCTGCCTATGCGGCAGTGAAGTACCTATGTTGCCGCCCAGGCAGGACACTACATTTCTGAGCTGCCTATGCGGCAGTGAAGGTCAGCAGTTTCGGGAATGCCCTGGTCAGCACTTTCTGAGCTGCCTATGCGGCAGTGAAGTACGCGGTTAACGTAGTCTTGCAGCGCTGTTATTTCTGAGCTGCCTATGCGGCAGTGAAGGACTGCACTGATCGAGGCGGGGTAATTTCTCATTTCTGAGCTGCCTATGCGGCAGTGAAGGACTGCACTGATCGAGGCGGGGTAATTTCTCATTTCTGAGCTGCCTATGCGGCAGTGAAGCCTAGACGGACCAGAATGCATACGCCTTGATATTTCTGAGCTGCCTATGCGGCAGTGAAGGTGCGCAGGCGTCCAGCCTTCGACGCTCACTTTTTCTGAGCTGCCTATGCGGCAGTGAAGTTTCATCATCTCGCTTGCAGCCGACGCATACTTTTCTGAGCTGCCTATGCGGCAGTGAAGCATGGCTGCGCCAAGGAAGATGCTGACGCCATTTTCTGAGCTGCCTATGCGGCAGTGAAGCCATCGGCCTTCGGCGTCTCAGTAACCTTTTCTTTCTGAGCTGCCTATGCGGCAGTGAAGGGTGACACCGACTTTTCGCTCACTGATGAAGTTTTCTGAGCTGCCTATGCGGCAGTGAAGCTGTAGTGCTTTTCGAAATCCGTTAGCCTGATTTTCTGAGCTGCCTATGCGGCAGTGAAGCCTTGCGTGATGGGCTTGCCGTAAACGCTCATTTTCTGAGCTGCCTATGCGGCAGTGAAGAGCGGAAAGACGGAGCGCTTCAAACGCTTCCTTTTCTGAGCTGCCTATGCGGCAGTGAAGCTGCGAACCCGATACGGCTCAAGTCCATGCTCTTTCTGAGCTGCCTATGCGGCAGTGAAGTGCGGAGATGAAAGAAAAAGCCCCGCACTGGTTTTCTGAGCTGCCTATGCGGCAGTGAAGATGAACGTCTCGCATGAAGATAAGGCCATGCTTTTCTGAGCTGCCTATGCGGCAGTGAAGGATGTGTTGCAGCTGCTCGATACGAGCATCGATTTCTGAGCTGCCTATGCGGCAGTGAAGTCCGTGTTGAGGCGGATTTGGTGGCGGTAACTTTTCTGAGCTGCCTATGCGGCAGTGAAGAATATCAAGCATTGGCAGTCGCAGAGTGATCATTTCTGAGCTGCCTATGCGGCAGTGAAGGGTCGCCAGGTCGCCAGGTCGACAGGTCGCCATTTCTGAGCTGCCTATGCGGCAGTGAAGAGTTGCTCCGTCGTTTTCATCATGTAGCCCTCTTTCTGAGCTGCCTATGCGGCAGTGAAGATTGGTGGCGGTATCTCGCAGGTGACGGGCACTTTCTGAGCTGCCTATGCGGCAGTGAAGTTCTACGGTTACCTGCCCGGCGATTGCCGACATTTCTGAGCTGCCTATGCGGCAGTGAAGTGCTGCGCCTTACCCTGGCCATCCTCCTGGTATTTCTGAGCTGCCTATGCGGCAGTGAAGCCACCGATGCGCTCCAGGTCCTGCTTCTCCTTTTTCTGAGCTGCCTATGCGGCAGTGAAGTTCTGTGCCGCTGCCGCCCTGACTTCTGGCGTTTTCTGAGCTGCCTATGCGGCAGTGAAGGATGACGGCTCGGCGCGGCATTCAGCGCAGTATTTCTGAGCTGCCTATGCGGCAGTGAAGTCCCACGCACCGTGCGAGTGCAGCAGCGTGGCTTTCTGAGCTGCCTATGCGGCAGTGAAGGAACCTGACGTCTCCATCTATGCGCGGGAGCATTTCTGAGCTGCCTATGCGGCAGTGAAGGCACAAGCCCTGTTCCAGCAGGGCTTTTTGTTTTTCTGAGCTGCCTATGCGGCAGTGAAGTCTCAGAGGCACCACAGGGCCGAATCTCATCATTTCTGAGCTGCCTATGCGGCAGTGAAGCCAAAGCCCAGCGATTTGCCCACCTGCTTGAATTTCTGAGCTGCCTATGCGGCAGTGAAGTAGGGGCTGTAAGTCATAAGATCCTGCTTTTTAAAGATCAATCAGCCACTAACTGCGTTTTACCCTTTTTTGGGCTGGTGCTGTAAGTGGCTGATTTATATGACCTCAGCTTGCTGATGTAAAACAGGGTGAAAAATATCAGAACCAGGGGATGGTCGCTCCACTACCAAGGCCATAGGCGTTGAAAGCCCCCTCCTCTGGGACTTTCTGAAGGGGGCCGTGTTGGATAAACAGCCGAAAGCTCTGCCCTGTGCTTTGGCTGAGCAGGCTGATAAAGGGCAATGTCAGGCTGCGCTCCGCAGTATCGGGAATACGCTGCATGGCCTCTTCTGCCGTCAGGTTATGCCGGTGCATAAGTCGCCGGCGCAAGCGTTCGGCGCTGCTTTTTACCTGCACCCGGCTGACGCTTCGATACTGCACAGCCTCGGGCACAGCCGCCACGTCGCTTAACTGCACATGATCCTGCATACCGCTCAGCCATGCCTGCGCCAACAGATCGTGCAAGGCGGCGGTTGAACCATGCAGCCGCAAGCACTCGCCCAGCGCGGGACGCTCAGGTTGCACCGCGGGAAAACTGATGCCGATAACCCGGTTCTGCAAGACCACCAGCGCGCGGTGCAGCTTGGCGAATAAGGCATTCATCAGTTGAGGGGCAGAAAACTCCGGATCGGGCCGCAGGCGGATATCGAGGTAATGGTCCATGGATCAGCCCTTGTCACTGTCGCCGAATACTCCGCCACGGATCAGGGTGGCCAGCACAAAGTGCTGCTGCCCTTCCTCCGGCGCTTGCTCCTTGAGGATCCAGTTATCCAGCAGAGTATAAAAATCCAGTCTCTGCTTCGGTTGACGACAGGCCTTACCCTGGGAGGTCACAGAGCCATAGGGTTCCACGGCAATGGGACCGAGGCCATCCTCGTCCGGGTACCAGGTATCGATGGTGCGCAGGGCGTTGCCGATTTTCTGCGAGTGCATCGCGGCGACCTCGCAGACCTGATAGAGGGTTTTGCTCTTTTGGCCTTTCTTGTCGCCGCGATCGAGGATCAGTTCTTGCGAGGGGAAGACTTCCTGTCCGTCACCGATACGGGCAAAGGCGGTGATGTCCAGCAGCACATAATCCTTACCGGCCAAGCCGCTTTCGACCACGGCAGCCAGCTCAGTCAGGCTCTTGGCTGCCGGCCCGGAGGCCTCGAAATCACGCCAAGGCAGGCTCAGGGCATCGAAGGTCCAGAGTGCGGCATCGCCACCCTCACGCTTGTGCCGTACCTGCACCTCAACCGCTTCCGCGCCCACCCGGTTACGCCAAAGGAAACGCGCATTCGCCAGGTTATGGGCATAACGCCGCGCCAACTCCTTGAAGCCGTGATTGCTTACATAGCTTTGCACCGTGGCTTGTAGCTGTTGCTGATACTCGGCGTTGTTACAAGCCGAAGGCGTACCCGCGCCACCGAGTACCCGCAGAGTGAAGCGCACACGCAGGGTATCGGCATCGTTAGGCAGGGTGGCCACGTCCACGGTCTGCAGGTTGGGCGACTGGATAGAGGCGTCCAGCTTGGCCGGATCCTGGTCCTTGGTTTTCAGGCGATTGGAAATGGTGCCGCGTACCGATTTCTCCCGCACGGCGATATTGGGCCACTGCGCGGCAGCCGCACGATCCTCCCAACGTCCGGCACTGAACAGGGCATCGGAAGGATCGAGCTTGCGTTCGAAGGCCAGGACGGAAGCGGTTTTCAGTTCGGTTTTAGCCATTTTGCAGTTTCCTTATGCAGTGGTTTCCAAGGGAGAAAAATCGTTGCTGCAGCGGTACAACCCGGCAACCGGGTCAGCCCGGTGATACCAGAGCAAGTCGAGCAGATTGTCGATGCGGTGCGGGCTAAGCCATTCGCCCAGCCCAAGCAGGCTTTCAACGAAACGAAACGGCGTTTCGGTATCACGGGCGTTGGCCACTTCACCTGCGGCATAGAGCGGCGAAACCGCGGCATAACCGAGCGGCACGGGCACCAGCCAGCCCGGCTTGCGGCGCAGGCTCCAGTTGGCACTCTGTGGAGTGTCCGGGTCTGCCGCTTCTGGCTCGAAGTTCAGTCGGGACTGGTCCAGTAATGCGTCCAATGCGTTCGAGCCTTGTGTTGCCAACAGCTCCTGGCGTTCGACCAGAGCAAAGCCCGGCAACAGCTGGCGGCGTAACTTGCGTGACTCTGCACGGGCATCGGCGGCGTCTTCCGGCCACAGTTGTAAGCGCGGCGAATAGTGGCGACCGCTTGGGTTGGGCAGAATGCTGCCGCCTGCCAGGCGCAGCCCTCCGGCGATACTGAGCAGGCGCTCGGCAATTTCCGTACGGACATCCTCACCCTCGAACAGCTCGCCTCCGCTGACGCCAATGAGCAGGCTGACTTCAAAATGCGCCCGCCCCTCTTCGACAATGGCGGCGGTCTTGCCCTCTTTATCCACCGGGTTGCGCGTCAGGCTGAAGACCCGTGTGCGCCGCCCGGCGGGTTGGAATACCTGGGGTTCGAAGCGGTGGCAGACGATGCCAACACCCTCCAGGCGTAGATCGAATTCGCTGACGGAGCGGCGCCCAAGGGCATGCACGAAGCCGGTAAAGGCGCTGGGCGCCGGAAAACCCCAGGTCAATGGGCTGGAGATGGCATTGGCGTTTTGCACATACAGGCGCGGCAGAATCAGCAAGGCGTGGGGGATGTTACTCATCTTGGCCAATCTCCTGACGGATCATCTTCAGTTCGCGCTCAAGAACGCTGACCCAGTGGTGATATTCATCATCGCCCAGCACCCGGCGCTCACTCTGCACGGCGTTGTTCAACCATTTGGCGAAACGCGAGCAGACCTCACCGCACCAATCGCCACGGCGCAGTTGGCTGGCGAACTGCTCGTCGATTTCCGCACGATAGGGGTCGAGCCAGAGCGCTTCTGCGCTGTCCAGTCGGCAGTCTCTGGTGGCACTCCAGCCCGGCGCCAACTCATGCAGCTCGGCGGCAAACTGCAGCACTTCATCGCAAAGACCCACGACCAGTTGTTGACGCGCCTGGCGGATAGCCCGGTTGTTGTAGGTGGTGCTCGCGAGAAACTCGCGCAAGGCCTTACTCAGCTCACGCACGCGCTGGCGGCGAGCGAACCAACCAGTGAACACCGATTGCACTTGGGTAGGCGGCGTGAGCGCAGCACGGCGCCAGGTCGGCGGCAGCGAAGGCAACAGGTAGCTCTCGCCACGCCGCTCGCTATTGAGCTGGCTGATGTTCTGCGGCTTGGTGCCGCCGAAGTTCTGAATCACCAGATTGGGGTATTCCCGGTAGCCCTGAGCCCAGGGACGTTTTTCGCGATAGGCACTGCGCGCGGCTTGTGCCTCTTCGGAAAAACGATCGCGTTGAATACAGGCATGCACGCGATGCACTAGCGAGGTCGGGAACAACGGCGCTAGTAGGTGATAGCCACCGTCCGGCAGAGGGAAGTACAGCTGTTTGGCCAGTTTGTGTGAGGTCGGCGGGCCTTTACCTTCGACGATGCCGGCGAAGGCCTGTAGCCAGTCGGCGGCTTGCTCGGGCTGATCGGATAAGGCCGCTTGCAATGCCGGGTCGTCCTCGCCCACCCGTTTCAACAAGCTTTTGCCCGCATGCTCCAGCTTGAGAAACTTGTACACGTCCAGCGCCGCGGCATTACCCACCACATCGTCATCGCGCTCACTGCCCAGACTGTGCGTGCCCACCAGCGCCGGCGCCTGGACACTGTCGCGCAAATAAAAACTGCTGCCGCGGGCATCGGGATGGGTGAATTTAAGCCCGAAGTTGACCAACTGAATCTGCCCGACACGCCGGGCAGCGTCTTGCAGCCAGGCTTCAGGGCGATGCTCTTCCAGCAGTTGCTGGTGTTTCTCCTGTTCGCCTTCGCCGAGCTTTTCCAGCTTGGCTTGCAGGCGCTCCTGAATAAATCCGTGGATCAGCGCTTTAAGGGCGCCAATCTCGCTCGCATCCGCTGAGCTGTCCGTCATCTGTCGCGTCTCCTTGCTTTTTCAGAGAGATATTACTTAAACGCTACCCCAAGCCCAACTCTACTTGTCTAGCTCTATAAAAAACGTCGAAAGCCGAGTACCGGGTGATAGCGCCACCCCATTCCATCGGTTTTCTTGGCCAAATCGATCACTCCGAAGCGTCGGGCGCAGGCAGGCAGTTCAATGCCCAGTTCATCCGCCAATTGCGTCAACTCAGCCAGGTAGTCCGGCTCGCCCCAAAAGCCGATACGCGACCCAAACTCGAGCGGGAACGCTTCCAGCAGGTTATTCATCGCAATCAGCTGCCCATCTTCCTGCTGAAACTTGAAGTGCAACAGCTCATCTTCATCGGGCTCCAGCACATAACGCTGATGCCCTAGCGGGTCATCGCGAAATCGCTGCTTGCGCTGCAACTCGCCAGACAAGGCCGCCTGGGTTTGCCACCAGAGCGGCACCGACAAACCGGATAGCGCCGTGTCACCGAGCATCAGGGCCCGCAGCCGCGCATGCTCCAGATCGACCAGATTGGCCCATGGCTGAAGCGCGGCCCGCTCGGCGATACGCGGGCGGGCGTCGATCATAGCGATCTGCTCGGCGGTCAGCACATCGCTCAAGCGATGGCTGGCGAGCGGAAAATCCTGACTCTCGAAGCCCGGCTTGCAGAAGACCGGCGTCTGGCCTTCCAGTGCTTTTACGTTGCTCTCCAGCAGGTAGAGGTTGGGTGACGCACACCGTCCAGACCGATGACGGCGAATGCGCCCGGCCAGCTGAATAATCGAGCGCATGGAAGATGGCTCGACTATGCCCCAGTCGTAATCGTGGTCGCGCCCGACCTCTGCCACCGGCGAAGCCAGCAGCACGAAAATCTGCTCCTGCTCGGGGCTGGCATCGAGCCAGGCACGCAACTCCGGGTCGGCAAAAATAGCTTCCTCCTGATGACGACTCAACAGCCGGTCGAGGCGCTTTTCGATGGCCGAGCGCATCAGCAACAGATGGCGCGCGTGGTAACAGCACAGATGAATCCGACAACCGGTCTCGGCGCCTAGCTTGAACAGCGCCTGGGCGACATCGATCATCGGGTCGATATTGGCCATGCGCACCAAGCCGAAGCTGACGCGCTTTTGGCTGATCGGGTCGACGCTGTGATGCCGCCGGTGCAGTTCGTGGATCATGCGCCGCAGATGGCCAGCCAGTTCGCTGCGCACTTCGGCCGCGCCGCTAGCGGCGATGGGCAGCGGCTGGATCTGCGCCAAACGTCGCACCTCGGCCTGAGCCAGCTTGGCGATACGCTTAGCGACAAAAGTCTCATGGGCATCTACGAATGGCTGCGCGGCCGCATGTTCACTCGCGTCCACCCCATACTCGTCGAACCAGGCGCAACAGACCGCTAACGGCTGGCCGGGCACACCACGGTTGGCCTGAAAAGACCGCCGCCCTTCGAGGTAGGCCGCGAACAGGCCCTGGATCAAGGCCGGCGGCAAGGTCGCCGAGGACAGCAGCACACGACTGCCGAGCAAGCCGGCCCAAAATACCAGACGGCTCAGAGCGGGCAGATCGTTGAGGTCGAAGTCGTCCGGCTCATCCAGTACCAGATCCGCGGTCATCAGTCGCAGCATTGGCGCGATCTGTCGGCCTCCGCGCGTGCCTTCGGTGGCCGGAATCAAATGATCGACGGTGCTGACCAGGATGGGTGCATCGAGCAACCGTTGCGCTTCGGGACTTTTACCCAGCCAGTGCTTGAGCGCACCCTCCTCCAGGCTGCCTTGGTAATGCACATAGCTGTCGTCACTCAGCAGATCCTCGGCGGACTCCGAACCGCAACGTGCTAACTGGGCATTGGCGCGCTCGAAAAGTTCTTTTGCCGCCACGCCGCCAACCACCACCGCAAGGTCGTCTTCACCGAGTTTCAGCCGTTCGCGGTAAGCCTTACCGGTCTGCAAGGTCAAGCTGCGCAGGCCGAGGGCGATGGAAAACCGCGCCCCGCGCTGCGGGTCGGCCAGACCATAGAGAATGCGGCCATTGGCCAGGGTTTTACCGCAACCGGTGGAGGCCATATTGACGCCGAAGAAACCCTGCCGGGCCGAGCGGACCTGCAGAGAGGTGGCGAGGTCATAAGCTTTGTCCTGCCAGCGAAAATGGGCATCCTCGCTGCGCCGCTTAAAACCTTTATGCCGGGCGATGCTCGGTAACTTGTGCAGCAGTTGCGGCAGGCTGCGGGAAATACGGCCACTGTGTACCGCCACACCAATTAGATGCTCGTCCAGACGCTGCTTCAGTGCGCCCGTCTCCCGGTCTGTATTGGCGTACAGCGGGTAGTTGGCATCGCCATAACGCGCATGGGAAGGCTCACTGGAGTAGTGATGATCGGCCAGCATCAATACCAAGCGTGCGACATGGGTCACATAGGGATTTAGCAACCAGTCCGTGGTGCTAAACCCGCTGCGCGCCAGCATGCGCTGCGCCAGCTTCGCCGCATGCTCGCACCAGTGCTGGCTGGCAAATGGCAGAGGTTTGTTGAAGGTCCAGCAGGCGGTTTTTTCCTCAGGGAGCGCTTGTTCACGGGCGGCGTTCCAGGCGGGCGTCACAGCTTGCGGCAGTCTCGCCAGGATTTGCGAATGCAGTACTGCATCAAAAGACTGCACCGGCAGACGGTGGTGACTGAGGATCAACCAGCCGATGGTCCGCGCCAAGGGTGGCAGCGTGTTGAAAGGACTGCGGGGGGTAGGCTTGTCGATGCCATCTCTGAGCAGCCGGTCTTGCCAGCCGTTATCCGCTTGGCTGCTCGTCAGGGTAGCCAGACGCTGCAACCACGCCTCATCGCCATCGTCACCGACGAAGGCCTGAAACAGGCGTAGCGACACCCACTCATGGCGATAGGCATCCGCCAGCGGCTTACCGTT
Source organism: Pseudomonas sp. KH_027 (assembly GCF_057838565.1). Classification (NCBI taxonomy): domain Bacteria; kingdom Pseudomonadati; phylum Pseudomonadota; class Gammaproteobacteria; order Pseudomonadales; family Pseudomonadaceae; genus Pseudomonas; species Pseudomonas sp. KH_027. Next base: position 1,384,744 of record NZ_CM174470.1, on the reverse strand, counting down.
CTTAATATTCAGTTTGTTCTGGAACGCCTGACTGGCCTTGCCGAAGTCATGGAACAGCGAGGCCAATCCGGCGAGCAGACGGATATCGTCGCCCGTGTGCCAGTCGTTCTCATCCTGGCTACGCAGGACATTACGCTCGGTGGTATTGGTCGGCACCGCGCCCTGGGCGTTGAAACGGCTGACATCACCCACTACCCACAGTAGTTCGCTGTGGTCGCGTCCGCGAATCCAGTGACAGGCCACCGAGGTGTTACGCCGCGCGGTCTTTTTCAGCAGTCGGCGCAGTGTATCCAGCCCCTGCTGGGTGATCGGAGTTTGCCAGCTGCGCTCACCCCGACGCTCGGCGAATTGGTCGAGAATGCGCCGGCTTTCACTCAGCGCACGCTTATCGCATTGGCAAATAAACAGAACATTCACCGGGCCGGCCTCCCCAGTTGCTCCGCGACTATCTTGAGACTGTCGAGCATAAAGTCCAGGGCCTCACTGCGGGTCAGGCTTTCGATACAGGCCTGGCGAAACTCCTGCTCATCGTTACCGCGCATGGCCGAGATAAAGGCCTGGGGCAAAATCATTGCGTCCTTGACCAGATCCGCCGCATCGAACACCAGGCCACCGCGGCGCGTCTTGCCATGCAACACCGCCAAACCGTGAGGCAGCCCGAGCACCCAGGTTGCCGTCGCGGCCAGGCCATAGGCCAGGTAATTGCCATGATCGAGAAAACGGTTAGCCGGATCGTTGCCACTGCCGCGTTTGGCCCGCACGAAGTCGCCATACTTCACTGCGCGCGCCGCCAACTTGAACAACAGCTTGGTCAGCCGGGCCTCTTCGGTCAGCAAAAAGGTGTGATCGGGCGCAGCATTCAAAGCCTTGAGGGATTGCTCCAGAGCCGCTTCCAAAGCGGCTGGATCGACCTGGAAGCCGGCCTCCGTAAGCGGGCGGTTATTCAGCCACTGCTGACGTATGCGCTCCAGACGCAGCCGTTGAAACGCCTTGGCCGCTTCCAGACGCAGTTCATCATCGAACCAGAAACGCACCCAGAGCTGCAGGTATTCGGTGGGCCGGTATTCGCTCTGCGGCGAAAACCAGGCCACCTCGATATCGATCTCGTTGGCACTGAACAACGGTGTGCCCCCTCCGCCGGAAAACCCCACCAATACGCCGGCTTTGGCTAGTTCCCGCATAGCCGCCTGAGTGATCGAAGTACCCGTACCCAACAGCACCGTCGTGGTATTGGCGATGGGGATATTCCAGTACAGCGAACGCTTGCCTTCATCGGTCACATACTCGACCCGCCCGCCATTGACCAATACGCGGCAGTATTCGAGGTAATAGATGTTGGCGCGTTTAGAGTGCAGGATCGATTTGAGTTCAGAGGGGCTAAAGTCATCCATCGCCGTAATTATCCTTTGGTTGCAGTGACAGCTTTCCCTCTGAACCCGTGGTGCAGAGCAGATCGATCGGGGAAAACTGTAAACGTCGGCACCGCCAAGCTATACAGTAAAAGCTCTAAAAACCAGACGGGGAATTGCCACAGGTAAAGTCTTCGCACAGATGCCACGCGGAGCCTGTCGTGCTCCTGCCGCTATGCTTCAACAACACGCAGATTTTCTCCACTGCTCCGCTCCGCTAAGCTCACCTGCCCTCCCTGCCACAAGGATGCTGTCATGTTTCGTCTTACTGCCCTGGTTGCCGGCCTTGCCCTCTCGGCCAACGTATTCGCCCTGTCCCTGACCGACCTGAGCCAACAGGATGCCAGCGGCGGGCTCAAGGATGCCTTGACCCAAGGCGCGCAAATCGCCGTCAAGCAACTGGGCAAACCCGGTGGTTTCAGCAATAACGAAGACGTCCGTATCGAGCTACCGGGCAACCTCGGCAAAGCCGCCAAGGCCATGAAGATGATGGGCATGGGCGCGCAAGTCGAGCAGTTGGAAGCGAGCATGAACAAGGCCGCCGAAGCCGCCGTACCGCAGGCCCAGGCGCTGCTGGTGGATGCGGTGAAGAAGATGACCGTGCAGGACGCCAAAGGCATCCTCAGCGGGCCGGACGATGCGGCTACCCAGTACCTGAACAAAACCAGCCGCGAGCAGATCCGCGCCAAGTTCCTGCCCATCGTCAAGCAGGCGACCGATCAGGTTGGTCTGGCCAAGCAATACAACAGCTTCGCCGGCCAGGCCGCGAGCTACGGCGCTATCGACGCGAAGAGCGCCAACATTGAAAGCTATGTCACCGAGCAAACCTTGAACGGTCTGTTCGAGATGATCGGCAAACAGGAAGCCAGCATCCGCGAAAACCCGGCCGGCGCCGCCACCAGTCTGGCGAAGAAGGTATTCGGCGCGTTGTGATGGTCAGCGCCTGAACCTAGGGGCGGTCTCGGAGCGAAGCGACAGTCCATCAGCCCCATGGAACGCTTGCCTGACAAGTCCCAGAAGCGGATATGAAAAAGCCCGGTCAACTGACCGGGCTTTCTATTGGCATTGCTGCAAGCGGCTAAGCAGCCCGGCGCGGCTCTTCCTTGACCCTGAACCACGCGGCATACAGCGCCGGCAGGAACAACAGGGTGAGTGCGGTGGCGACGATCAGCCCCCCCATGATCGCCACGGCCATCGGCCCGAAGAAGGTGCTGCGCGACAGCGGAATCATCGCCAGCACCGCCGCCAGGGCGGTCAGTACGATAGGTCGGAAACGCCGCACCGTGGCTTCGATGATCGCGTGCCAGCGGTCGATGCCGGAGGCAATGTCCTGCTCGATCTGGTCGACCAGAATCACCGAGTTGCGCATGATCATCCCCGCCAGAGCGATGGTGCCGAGCATGGCGACGAAGCCGAACGGCTGGCGGAACACCAGCAGGAACAGCGTCACGCCGATCAGCCCCAGCGGCGCGGTGAGAAACACCATCGCCGAACGCGAGAAGCTCTTGAGTTGCAGCATCAGCAGCGTCAGCACCACCACGATGAACAGCGGAACCCCGGCGTTCACCGACTTCTGCCCGCGGGCCGAATCCTCGATGGTGCCGCCGACATCGAGCAGGTAGCCGGCCGGCAGTTTCGCGCGGATCGGTTCCAGGGTCGGCAGTATCTGTTTGACCAGGCTGGCCGGCTGCTCCTTGCCGTAGATATCCGCCCGTACCGTGACAGTTGGCAGGCGGTTGCGGTGCCAGATGATGCCTTCCTCGAAACCGTATTCGAGTGTGGCGATCTGCGACAGCGCGACGCTCTGACCGTTATCCGTCGGCACCGCCAGGCTCGGCAGCAAATCCAGTTCCTGCCGCTCGCGCACGGTACCGCGCAGCAGTATCTCGATCAGCTCGTTACCTTCACGGTACTGGCTGACACTGCTGCCGGACAACGAGCTCTGCAGGAAGCGCGACAGATCGGCGCTGCTCACCCCGAGGGCCCGTGCCCGTTCCTGATCGATGCTCAGGTGCACCACCTTGCTCGGCTCTTCCCAGTCCAGGTGCACGTTCACCACATGCGGGTTCTCGCGCACCTTGTCGGCGACTTGACGGGCCAGCTTGCGCACTTCTTCAATGTGCTCGCCGGAAACGCGGAATTGTACCGGGTAGCCCACGGGCGGGCCATTTTCCAGGCGCGTCACGCGGGTGCGCAGGGTCGGGAACTCCTCGCCCAGGCGCTCAATCAACCAGCTGCGTATCACCTCGCGGTCCTCGATGGTTTTCGCCAAGACCACGAACTGGGCAAAGCTGGCGGCCGGCAGTTGCTGGTCCAAGGGCAGGTAGAAGCGCGGTGAGCCGGTACCGACATAGGCCACATAGTTATCGATGCCCGGATGCTCCTTGAACATCTGTTCCAGGCGTTTGACTTGCTCCTCGGTGGCATGCAACGAAGCGCCTTCGCTGAGTTTCAGGTCGACCATCAATTCCAGGCGGCCCGAGGACGGGAAGAACTGTTGCGGCACGAAGCGGAACATCACCAGCGCCGCAACGAAGAGGCCGAACGTCAGCAGAAGCACCGTCTTGCGTCGCCGCACGCACCACTCGACCAGGCTGCGTACGCGCTGGTAGAACGGCGTCGAATAGGGGTCATGGCCTAGGGCGCTGCCGCCATGCTTGGCGGCGTGCAGCTTGGCCAGGTCCGGCAGCAAGCGCGCGCCGATATACGGCACGAAGATCACCGCCGCGATCCATGAGGCCATCAACGCGATAGACACCACCTGGAAGATCGAGCGGGTGTATTCGCCAGTACCGGACTGCGCCGTGGCAATCGGCAAAAAGCCGGCCGCGGTGATCAACGTACCGGTGAGCATCGGAAAGGCCGTGCTGGTCCAGGCGAAACTGGCGGCTTTCAGGCGGTCATAGCCCTGCTCCATTTTGATCGCCATCATCTCGATGGCGATGATCGCATCGTCGACCAGCAGCCCGAGCGCCAGTACCAGGGCGCCGAGGGAGATTTTGTGCAAGCCGATGCCAAAGTAGTACATGGCGGTGAACGTCATCGCCAGCACCAGCGGAATAGTCAGCGCCACCACCAGGCCGATGCGCAGGCCGAGGGAGAAGAAGCACACCAGCATGACAATCGCCAACGCCTCGACCAGCACTCGAACGAACTCGCCAACACCAGTTTTCACCGCCGCAGGCTGATCCGAGACCTTGCGCAACTGCATGCCCGCCGGCAGGTTTTCCTGCATGCGCGCGAACTCGCCTTCGAGCGCCTCGCCCAGGATCAGAATGTCACCACCGGGCTTCATCGACACGGTCAGGCCAATCGCCTGTTCGCCCATGAAGCGCATCTGCGGCGCGGGTGGGTCGTTGAAGGCACGGCTCACCTCGGCCACATCGCCGATGCGGAAGGTGCGATCACCAACGCGGATCGGGAAGTCGCGAATCTCTTTCACCGACTCGAAGCGCCCGGTCACGCGCAACTGGATGCGGTCACTCGGTGTTTCGAAGAAACCCGACGAGGCCACGGTGTTCTGCGCCTCCAGCGCCTGCTGCACGGCGGCCAGCGGCAGGCCGAGGGTGGCCAGTTTGACGTTGGACAGTTCGATCCAGATCTTCTCGTCCTGCAACCCGAGCAGATCGACCTTGCCGACGTCCTTGACCCGTTGCAGTTGCAACTGGATGCGGTCGGCGTAGTCCTTGAGCACGGCGTAGTCGAAGCCCTCACCGGTCAGCGCATAGATGTTGCCGTAGGTGGTGCCGAACTCGTCGTTGAAGAACGGCCCCTGAATGCCGGCGGGCAAGGTGTGACGGATATCGTTGATCTTCTTGCGAACCTGATACCACAGCTCCGGAATATCTTTGGAGTTCATCGAATCGCGCGCAATGAACGTCACCTGCGACTCACCTGGACGCGAGAAGGAGATGATCTTGTCGAAGTCGCCAGTCTCCATCAGCTTCTTTTCGATGCGCTCGGTGACCTGCCGCGCCACTTCCTCGGGGCTCGCGCCCGGCCAGTTGGTGCGCACCACCATGGCCTTGAAGGTAAACGGCGGGTCTTCGCTCTGGCCCAGTTTGGTATAGGACAGTGCGCCGACGACGGCCATCAGCAACATGATGTAGAGGACGATCTGGCGGTTGCGCAGCGCCCATTCCGATAGGTTGAAGCTCATCCGTGATTACTCCTGCGCCGCCAGCTTGACCGCTCGATTGTCGCGGTCCACCGGCCGCACCACCTGGCCTTCACGCAGCACCTGCACGCCGGCGGCGACCACCCAATCGTCGGCCTGCAAGCCTTCGAGGATCGGCACCCGCTGCTCGCCGTAAGGGCCGATGCGCACCGGCGCGCGTACCAGCTTGGAGTCCTTGGGATCGACCACCCAGACAAAGGGGGCGCCGTTCTCCGCGCTCAGCGCCGAGAGCGGTACCGACAGCGGTACCGCACCCTCGACCGGAACGAAAACCCGGGCGCTCTGCCCCAACTCGGCGGGCACCTTACCCTCGCTGAAGGCTACCCGCGCGGCAAAGGTGCGCGACAGTGGATCGGCGGCGGGCGATAGTTCGCGGATACGCCCCGAGAAACGTTGATCCGGTTGCGACCAGAGTTCCACTGCCACCACCTGGCCGATTTTGAAGCGCTCGAAGGCGTGCTCCGGCAAGCTGATCAGTACCTCGCGCTCACCGTCAGCCGCCAGTGTGAAGACTGTCTGCCCGGCAGCCACCACATTACCGACTTCGACCAGACGTCTGGCCACGACCCCGGTCTGCGAGGCACGCAGCACCGAATACCCGGCCTGATTGTTGGCCACATCGAACTCGGCCTTGACCTGCTTCAAACGCGCCTCACCGGCACGATAGAGGTTCTCGGCGTTGTCGTACTGCGAACGGCTGACCATTTGCCGGGCTAGCAGGGTTTTGTAACGGTCCCGCTCGCTGCGCACCAATTGCAGATTGGCCGTGGCCGCCGCCACCTGGGCCCGCATGGCCTCCAATTGCAGGCGCACATCCTGCGGGTCGAGTTCAGCCAGGGGCTGATCCTTCTGCACCCGCTGCCCGACATCGACCAGACGCTTGGCAACCTTGCCGCCGATACGGAAAGCCAGGTCCTGCTCCAGACGCGCGCGCACCTCGCCAGGGTAGGTATCCATCACCTCGCCAGCCGGCTGCGGCTGCACGACCATGGCCGGGCGCACCGACTGCCGCACCGGCTCACCGTTACCACAGGCAGCAAGCAAAACGAGAAGAGAAGCAGGCAGGACAAGCGGCAAGGCAGGGCGGAACATGATGGAAGACCTTTCGCAAAGAAGGTTTTGAATAATTATACTGACGGGTATAGTAAAAATAGCAAACTCACCAGTCCAGTATTAAAATGCGGAATGTCTAACAAACTATTACCTGCCAGTGGCCCGGGGCGCCCGAAAGATCCCGCCAAACGTCGAGCCATCCTCGAGGCGGCGAAGACCCTGTTCCTGCGCCATGGCTACGACGGCAGCAGCATGGATGCCATCGCCGCCGAAGCGGGCGTTTCCAAGCTGACGGTGTACAGCCACTTCACCGACAAGGAAACGCTGTTTTCCGCCGCGGTGAAGTCCAAGTGCGAAGAACAATTGCCGGAGTTGTTCTTCGAACTTCCGGACGCCGTGCCGATCGAGACCGTACTGCTGAACATCGGCCGCGGCTTTCATCGGCTGATCAACAGCCACGAATCGATCGAACTGCATCGCCTGATGGTGACCCTCGGCACGCAGGACCCGAAGCTTTCGCGGATCTTCTTCGACGCCGGCCCGCAGCGCATCCTGACCGAGATGGAGCACCTGCTGAACAAGGCCGATAAGACCGGCAAGCTGCGCATCGACAAACCAGTGAACGCCGCCGAGCACTTCTTCAGCCTGATCAAGGGCGGGCACAACTTCCGCCTGTTGATCGGCTGCTGCGCCCCGCAGAAAGGCGAAGAAGCCGAGCAGCACGTGCAAGAGGTGGTGGAGTTGTTTATCAGGGCCTATAGGCTCGACTAGCGCGCCGCCTGGTTAAGCCTTGGTCTCTGTAGGCTGGCGTAAATCCTCGGGTCGGTTAGCCGTAGGCGTAACCCACCATCCAGCGTGCAAGCGGCGGTGCCCGTCGGCACCCGTGGTGGGTTACGCCGCTATGCGGCTAACCCACCCTACGGATCTGAGCGGCCAATCTGCCGGGCGCCGGCGAATCAGGCCTTGAGCGCCTTCTTCGGATAGATGTCGTAGCGGCTGGATTTGCCGTCCAAGGCGTAGCTCGGCTTGGGCCCGTCGATGATCGGCGCCTTGCGCGGGCGCTTGACCACCACCCGGTGGCTGGCCAGCGCCAAGGCCGCTTCGAGCAGTGCCGGCGCATCGAGGTCGTCGCCGACCAAGGGCCGGAACAGGCGCATTTCCTTTTTCACCAAAGCGCTTTTATCGCGGTGCGGGAACATCGGGTCGAGGTAGATCACCTGTGGCGGCTCGCCTTCCCAGCCCCGCAGCAATTCGATGGCGTTGCCGACCAGCAGACGCATCTGTGCCACGATCGGGCCGACCTCGGCATCCCGCGCGGCGCGGCTCAGGCCATCTTCCAGCAAAGCGGCGATCAGCGGTTGACGCTCGATCAACGTCGTCTCGCAGCCCAGGCTCGCCAGCACGAAGGCATCGCGGCCCAGCCCTGCGGTAGCGTCCAGTACCCGTGGGCGCACACCAGGTTGCACGCCGACCGCCTTGGCGATCATCTGCCCACTGCCGCCGCCGAACAGCCGGCGATGGGCGACCGCGCCCTCGATGAAGTCCACCCGCACCGGTCCCGGCGCCTGCGGGCCGAGCTCGATCAACTGCAAGCCCTGCTCGCCCAGTTGCAGGACAAACTCCGCCTCGCCCTGCAACGGCAAAGCCAGCCGCTCGGCCCAGACACGCGCTGCCCCGGCATAGTCGGCCCCAAGGGCTTCGACCCGAATTCTGGCAATCTGCCGCTCATAACTCATCAGGGAACACGCTCAAAAAATGATCAAAACAGCCAGCGCTCGGTTGATAACCGGCCAGAGCGGTATTCTGCCAGAGCCGGGAATATCCGGTCGCACTGAGTTCGACATGATCAAGACCTCTTCCTACGTCCACACCAGCCCAACCCAAGCGACCACCAGGGAGTAAAATGCAGTCTTGAGTTCAAGGAATGGCCAGCATGTCTGCCCCACTCTGCCAACGCCTGGAAGTTCCAGGCGGTAAGCCAATCAAGCTGTGGACCCACGCTTTGCCGGTCGAACCCCAGGCGTTGCAACAGCTGCGAAACACTGCGCGCATGCCCTTCATCCATGGCCATCTGGCGGTAATGCCGGATGTGCATCTGGGCAAGGGCTCGACCATCGGCAGCGTGATCCCCAGCAAGGGCGCCATCATTCCGGCCGCGGTCGGCGTCGACATTGGCTGCGGCATGCTCGCCGCACGCACCAGTTTGCTGGCCGCCGACCTGCCGGATAACCTCGCCGGCATCCGCCGCGCCATAGAACGCGCCATTCCCCATGGCAAGAGCTTCGGCAGGCACGACACGGGCGCCTGGCAGGACGCGCCGCCGCTCATCGACAAGAGCTGGCAGCCGCTGGCCAAGCGCTTCGCCCAGATCACCGGTAAATACCCACACCTGGCCAAGACCAATAACCGCCTGCATCTGGGCACGCTGGGCGGCGGCAATCACTTTATCGAGGTCTGCCTGGATGAGGCCCAGCGAGTCTGGCTGATGCTGCATTCGGGCTCGCGCGGAGTCGGGAACGCCATTGGCCGCTGCTTTATCGAACTGGCCAAGGAGGACATGGGCAAAGCGCTGGGTAACCTGCCGGATGTTGACCTGGCCTACCTCAAGGAAGGTACTCGGCACTTCGACGACTATGTGCAGGCGGTGGAATGGGCGCAGGACTATGCCCGCACCAACCGAACGCTGATGATGCACCTGCTGGTGGAGGCCCTGCGTGGCGAACTACGGCGACCTTTCGAGGCACAGTTGGAGGCGGTCAACTGCCACCACAACTACGTCTCCCGCGAGTTTCACTTCGGTGAAGAGCTGCTGATCACCCGCAAAGGCGCGCTCAGCGCCAAGCTCGGCGAGCTGGGCATCATCCCCGGCAGCATGGGCGCGCAATCATTCATCGTGCGCGGCAAGGGCAACCCCGAGAGTTTCTGCTCGTGCAGTCACGGCGCCGGCCGGCTGATGAGTCGCACCGAGGCCAGGCGCAGCTTCAGCCTGGCCGACCATCAGCGCGCCACGGCCGGCGTGGAGTGCCGCAAGGATCAGGCGGTAATCGACGAAACCCCCGGCGCCTATAAGCCGATCGATAAGGTCATGGCCGCGCAAGCCGACCTGGTGGAAATCGTGCACAGCCTCAAGCAGATCGTTTGCGTCAAAGGCTGAAGCCACATTGCCTCGACGACTCCTGCGTCAAGCCTTGAACAACGCATTGATCTGCGCAAAAGGCAGCGCCTGCTCGGCAAAGCTGAAGCGCCCCTGGCTGCGGATCTCTTGCGCCGCCCGGAAAAACTCGCCGTAAGCCGCACGCGCCAAAGCCGAGCCGACACTCACCCGCTTGACTCCCAGCTCGGCCAATTCCTCAAGTGACAATGTCAGCCCGGCCAACCCCATCAGCACGTTCACCGGCTTGGGCGCCACGGCGCGCACCACAGCAATTATTTCCTCCCGCGTGCGCAAGCCTGGCGCATAGAGCACATCGGCACCCACCACCGCGAAGGCTTCGAGCCGGCGAATGGTATCGGCCAGATCGAGACGACCATGCAGCAAGTTTTCCGCCCGCGCCGTGAGCATGAAGGGAAAAGGCAAACTCCGGGCCGCAGCAGCCGCTGCCGCCACCCGCTGCACCGCCAGCTCAAACGGATAGATCGGCGCATCCGCACGGCCGCTGGCATCTTCGATCGAGCCACCGACCAAACCGACAGCCGCCGCCCGCAATATGGTTTCGGCGCAGCCTTGCGGCTCATCGGCGAAGCCATTTTCCAGGTCCGCGGCAACCGGCAAGGGTGTGGCTGCAACGATCGCCTGGGCGTTGGCCAGGCTGTCGTCGCGGGAAATAGCGCCCTCGGCATCCGGCCGCCCCAAGGAAAACGCCAGGCCGGCGCTGGTCGTCGCCAACGCTTCGAAACCCAGGGCCGCGAGCATTTTCGCCGAACCCGCATCCCAGGGATTGGGGATCACAAAAGCCCCTGCACGCTCGTGCAGGGCTTTGAAGGCTTGGGCGCGGCTGGCTTGCGTGGGCATGACGAGGCTCCGTCTGATCGGCTACTGGAAGCCAAAACCTTAGCGCAGTTTTCGCCGCCAAGATGCGCCTGTCATCCAGTAGGTGGCTGGTTCAGAGCAGGCCGAGCTGCTCCACTTCAGGTGCGCCGATCAACTCCGGCAAGGCGGGCAAGCCTGGCAGCAGCGCACTGAGCTGCGCATGAAAACGCCGGGCCAACTGTGGCGCCAAACGGTTGTCCGAGGTATGCAGGAACACATAAGGCGTGCGGCCCTCCTCGATCCAGCCGGCGACCTTGGGCAGCCACGGGGCGAGAAAAGGGTCATTGGCCTCCAGCTCGGGATGACCGATAAAGCGCAATTGCGGAAACTGCGTGAACGCCGCCGGACGGGTCGGCAGTCGCGGCTTCTTCGCTTGCGCGTGCAGCACGGCGGGCGCATCCGATTGACAGCTGAACAACGCACGGGAATCCAGACAAACGCGCTCGACGCCCCGCTCCAGCAGCAGGCGGTTGAGCGCTCGCTCCTCCTCGCCTTTGGCGAAAAAGGCCGGATGCCGCACCTCTACCGCCAACGGCCCGGCCAATTCGGCGAGAAACCCCGTCAGCTCGGCCAGGCGTGGCGGGCCAAAGCTGGCGGGCAGCTGCAACCAGAGCGGCGCCACCCGCGCGCCCAGCGGCGCAAGCACATGCTGGAAAGCCTGCGCGGCACCCAACTGCTCGCCCAGATGATCGGCATGGCTGATATCGCGCGGCAGCTTGGCGCAGAAGCGAAAGCCCACCGGCATTTGTGCCGCCCAGCGCTGGACCGTCTCGGCGGAAGGCCGCGCATAGAAGGTGGTGTTGCCCTCCACGGCATTGAAGACCCGCGCATAGAGCGCGAGAAACTCCGCCGGGCGGGCATTGTCGGGATAGAGGCTGTCACGCCAGGCCGGCTCGCTCCAGGACGGGCAGCCGAGGTAGTAAGGCAGCATAAATGCAGGGCTTACGCGTAGAGGTCGAGGCCAAGCACTTCCGGCGCATCCGCCTCGCTGGCGTAACTGGCAGTGCTGGCATAGCTGGCCAACGCCTGGGCCGCGCGATTGCTCACTGCCCGCTGGTTGATCAGGTCCTGCGGCCGCGCGGGCAGGCTGTCGCTGCTGGCGTAGCTGGCCTGCACGCGACGCGCTTGAGCGGTAGTTTCCAAACCCTGGGTGCTGGAAGGCGACGTCGGCTGTTCACGACGGCTTTCCTCCTCGCGCTGCACTTCGCGAAAAGGCGTGACTGCGCTGCCCGGTCGGGAGCTGCGGTCCAGCGAATAGGAGGAAGTGAATCCGTCGATGCGCATCTACTGCTCGTGCTTCTCGTATCAGGGCTGGGTAAGTTCGGCCAATGGACTTGTCCAAGGCTAACAGTAGCAATGTAACGACAGTCACGGCGCGGCGCAATTGCACCGAGACCCGCCGGACAGTCGGGGGTTACTGCGGAGCCTTGGGCGTAGCGACCTTGTCACGCAGATAAACCGGCTGCGCTTGGTCAGCCGGCAGTGCTTCGCCACGCGCCCAGGCGAATTGCGCCAGGCTCAGCAGGTCCTGGGCGTGCGGCAACATAGCCGCGTCCTGCCCGCTGAGCGCCACCGGAATGCGTGCCCCGTAGGTGCCCCAGCCAGTACCGGCGCCGAACCAATCGCCAGTGGCATCGAATGGCAGACAGGCTTGCTCCGGCGGCAGCACCGCTTCCAGCCCGGCCAGGCGCATTTCACCGTTTTCCTGGCGATAGCACCCCCAATACACCTCATCCATGCGCGCATCGATGGCCGCTGCCACCTGGCTGGCACCCTGCTCGCGCAACGCCCGCTGGGCCAGCACCGCCAGATTGGAAATCGGCAACACCGGGCGCTCAAGGGCGAATGCCAGGCCCTGCACCACGCCGATGGCGATCCGCACTCCGGTAAAGGCCCCGGGCCCACGCCCGAAGGCAATCCCATCGAGCGCCGACATGCTCACACCCGCCTGCGCCAGCAGCTCCTTGATCATCGGCAGCAGACGCTGGGCGTGCAGGCGCGGAATCACCTCGTAATGACTGAGCACCTTGCCCTCGTGCAGCAAGGCAACGGAGCAGGCTTCGGTGGCGGTATCCAGGGCCAGCAAGGTGGTCATCGGCGGTTCCGGGCGGGAAAAAGGGCGGGAATTGTAACAGCCAAATGCGCCGACGAGCGCCGCTGAAACGACAACGGCCCGCAAGCGGGCCGTTGTCGACGCAGCAGAACCGACTTATCAGCTCAGTGCTTCAAGTACCTTGTCGGTGATCGCTTCGACCGTACCGACGCCCGCAATGTGGCTGTACTTCGGCTTGCCCTGCGCGGCGGCGAGTTTCTGGTAGAAGTCCACCAGCGGCTTGGTCTGAGAATGATAGACCGACAGACGATGACGCACGGTTTCCTCGGTATCGTCTTTGCGCTGGATCAGGTCTTCGCCGGTCACATCATCCTTGCCAGCCACTTTTGGCGGGTTGTAGAGGGTATGGTAAACGCGGCCGGAAGCTTCGTGCACACGGCGACCGGCGATACGCTGAACGATCTCTTCGTCATCGACGGCGATTTCGACCACGTTGTCCAACTCGACACCGGCTTTTACCAGGGCTTCGGCCTGGGGAATGGTGCGCGGGAAGCCATCGAACAGGAAACCCTTGGCGCAATCGGCCTCGCTGATGCGCTCTTTGACCAGGTTGATGATCAGGTCATCGGAAACCAGACCACCGCTGTCCATCACGCCTTTGGCTTGGAGACCCAGTTCGGTTCCAGCTTTCACGGCAGCACGCAGCATGTCGCCAGTGGAAATTTGCGGAATACCGAATTTTTCGGTGATAAAGCGAGCCTGAGTACCTTTGCCGGCACCGGGCGCCCCCAACAGAATCACGCGCATCACTGTGCTCCTCAAGATTTGAATAGAAATCGTTGGACTCGCCTCATGGGGCCAATCTCTGAATTAGGTCCCGGCAGCACTGGGGAGTCGATTTAAACACGACCCCAACGGCCAAAAGGTTGATCAAGATACACAGCGCACCGATAGCGCACAAGCCACCGAAAGTCGGATAGGCCAGGGGCTTTGGTGCCATTGTGGAACCCCCTGCGAGCGTTTATGCCGCCTGCTCAACCGGTGTTGCGCAAACCGGCAGCGATGCCCGCCACACTGACCAGCAAAGCCTGCTCAAGAGGGCTGCCCACCAGGCTCTCGGCCTGTCTAGAACGGGCCAGCAGCTCGACCTGGAGCAGGTGCAACGGGTCCAGGTAGGTGTTGCGCACGCTGATCGATTCCAGGGTTTCCGGGCTATGGGCGAGCAGCTGCGACTGCCCGGTCAGACCCAGCACTACCGCGCAGGCCTGCGACAATAGGTCGCGTAAGTGCGCACCCAAAGGACACAGTTCCGACGCCACCAAACGCTCGTCATAGAGTCGGGCGATGGCCACGTCGGCTTTCGCCAGCACCATCTCGAGCATATCGATGCGTGTGCGGAAAAACGGCCAGTGCTCGCGCATCTGCGCCAGCAACTCACCCTCACCACGGCTCAGCGCACGACTCAAGGCCGCCTCCCAGCCCAGCCAGGCCGGCAGCATCAGGCGGGTCTGGGTCCAGGCGAAGATCCAGGGGATCGCCCGCAGGCTTTCCACGCCACCCTCGCGGCGCTTGGCCGGCCGGCTGCCGAGCGGCAGCCGGCCCAACTCCTGCTCCGGCGTGGCCTGGCGGAAGTACTCGACGAACTGCGGATGCTCACGCACCACGGCGCGATAGGCCCCTACACCATCGGCCGCGAGCCGGCCCATCAACTCACGCCAAGCGGGCTCCGGCACTGGCGGCGGCAGCAAGGTCGCCTCCAGCACCGCGGCCAGATAGAGGTTGAGGTTCTGCTCGGCAATATCCGGTAAACCGAACTTGAAGCGAATCATCTCGCCCTGTTCGGTGGTGCGAAAGCGCCCCGCCACCGAGCCCGGCGGTTGCGAGAGGATCGCCGCATGGGCCGGACCGCCGCCGCGCCCGACCGTGCCGCCGCGGCCATGGAACAGCAGCAGCTCGACCTGGTGCTGACGGCAGACTTCCACCAGGCTTTCCTGGGCGCGGTACTGCGCCCAGGCGGCGGCCGTGGTGCCGGCATCCTTGGCCGAATCCGAGTAGCCGATCATCACTTCCTGCGGGCCGTGCAGGCGCGCGCGATAGCCCGGCAAGCCGAGCAGACGGTCAATGGCCGGGCCGGCGTTTTCCAGGTCGGCCAAGGTCTCGAACAGCGGCACCACGCGCATTGGGCGCTGAAGGCCGGATTCCTTGAGCAACAGCTGTACGGCCAGCACATCCGAAGGCGCACCCGCCATGGAGATCACATAGGAGCCCAGCGAGGCCTCTGGCGCCGCTGCCACCACGCGGCAGGTGGCGAGCACTTCGGCGGTGTCGGCCGAGGGTTTGCACTGCGCCGGCAACAGCGGCCGACGGTTGTTCAGCTCACGCAGCAGGAAGGCAATCCGCGCCTCTTCATCCCATTCGGCATAGTGCCCGAGCCCCAGGTAATCCGTGATCTCGTTCAGCGCCGCGGCATGCCGGCTGGCGTCCTGGCGGATATCCAGGCGCACCAGAAACAGGCCGAAAGTCGCCGCACAGCGCAGGCAGTCGAGCAACGGGCCATCGGCGATCGCACCCATGCCGCACTCATGCAGCGAGTGATAACAGAGCTCCAGCGGCTCAAGCAGCTCGCTATTGTTCTGCAGCACCGCTGGCGGCGCCGGCAGGTCGCCGGCCAATGCCGCTTCGGCCCAGGCGCGGGTAGCCTTCAAGCGCTCGCGCAGCTGTTTGAGCAGCGCCCGATAAGGTTCCGCACTGTCCCCGACCAAGGCCCGCACGGCGCTGCTGGCCTGCTGCATGGACAGCTCGGCGGCCAGGTTGTCGACATCGCGCACATACAGATCCGCCGCCATCCAGCGCGCCAGCAACAGCACTTCACGACTGACTCGCGCCGTGACGTTCGGATTGCCGTCGCGATCGCCGCCCATCCACGAAGCAAAGCGGATCGGTGCGGCCGTCAACGGCAGGCGCAGACCCGTGGCGCTATGCAGCGCCTCGTCGGCGCGGCGCAGGTAATTCGGCACGGCCTTCCACAGCGAATGCTCGATTACCGCAAAGCCCCACTTCGCCTCATCCACCGGGCTGGGCCGGCTGCGGCGGATTTCCTCGGTGTGCCAGGCTTCGGCGACCAACCGCTGCAGACGCAGCCTGGCCTGCTCACGCTCACGGGCACAGAGGTCGCCACGGTCCTGTGCGGCCAACTGCGCGGCGATGGCATCGTATTTTTGAATCAGGGTGCGGCGCGAGACCTCCGTCGGGTGTGCGGTCAGCACCAGCTCGATGTCCAGCCGGCCGAGCTGGCGGGCCAGGACTTCGGCACTCTGGCCATTGGCTTTCAGGCGGGCCAACAGGTTCGGCAGTACCTGCACTTCGAACGGCTCAGGCTCATTCGGCCCACGCCGGCGCACCTGGTGGTACTGCTCGGCGATATTGGCCAGGTTGAGGAACTGGTTGAAAGCCCGTGCGACCGGCAACAATTCATCTTCGGCGAGCTCGTCGAGGGTGGTCGTGAGTTGCTGGGCGCCATCGGCAGAGCCTTGCCGGGCCGCTTTGGCACCCTTGCGGATGCGCTCGATCTTGTCGAGAAAAGCCGCGCCACGCTGGGCGCGAATGGTGTCGCCAAGCAGTTCGCCAAGCTGGTGAACGTTCTCGCGCAAACGTGCGTCGATTTCCGCCATAACCGTTTTCTCCGCCGAAACTGGAACCTGCAAGAACCTTGAAGCGAGTTCGTGGTTGATCCGCTACCCGGACGGGCCGCCCTGCAGAACAGCCGAAAACATGGGTTGCACGGTAGAGAGTGCCCAGCGCGCCACCTTCTTACAAGCGTGCGACGAAAGACATCTGCCCAGGCTAGAGCGGGCTAGGCTAATTAAGGTAGGTCCCAAAAGGATTTACCAACCCGGCAGGCTGATGCCTGGGAGCTCGACAACCGCCCACCACGAGCGGGCATGGGAAGAGGTATTTATGAAGATTCGCGAACTCGTTAGCCATTGGGAACAGAACGCCAAGGGCCGCCTGACGAATAATCTCTACCAGATCCATCTGGACCTGGAGTCCGCCGCGCGCCTCGCCGCGCTGACCGAGATGTACCCCAAACGCCACCCAGAAGAACTGCTCGGTGAGTTGCTCGGTGCCGCCCTGGAAGAGCTCGAAGCCAGCCTGCCCTACGTCAAAGGCAGCCAGGTGGTGGCCACGGACGAACAGGGTGATCCGCTGTACGAAGACATTGGGTTGACGCCGCGCTTCCTCGCGCTGTCACGCAAATACCTGCATGAGTTGGTGCAGCAACAGGACAGCGCCAATCATTGAGCCCAGCGTCGGATGGGTAAACCGTCTCAGCCGCTATTCGCCCAACGCCAGCAAGTGGCGATAGAGCGCGGCCATCGGCCCTGAAAAAGCCACCAGCACGGCTCTTTGCAGGGAACTGTCGGCGGGGCGCCTGCGCTGCAACTCGGCAACGGCGATAGCCGCCGCCTGTTCTAGGGGATAGCCATACACGCCGCAGCTGATTGCCGGGAAGGCGATGCTGCACAAGCCTTCGGCTTCAGCCAGCGCCAAACTGTTGCGGTAACAAGCGGCGAGCAAATCAGGCTCACCCTGGCGGCCACCTTGCCAGACCGGTCCGACCGTGTGGATGACGTGGCGTGCCGGCAGCTTGAAGCCCGGCGTGATGCATGCAGCACCGGTTGCACAGCCCCCGAGAGTTCGACAGTAAGCCAGCAACTCGCGGCCCGCCGCGCGATGGATGGCGCCATCGACACCACCGCCGCCGAGCAGGCTCGAATTGGCCGCATTGACGATGGCATCCACGTCAAGCGTGGTCAGATCGCCCTGCCAGATCTCGATCTTCATTTCACTTCTTGCGGGGTTTCCTGGCCAATGCAACGCACGGCCTGCTTCTTGTTGTCCACCAGCACACCCGTCAGGCCCTTCTGCGCGGTGTCGAACAGTACCAGCACGCCGTCCAGGCACTGCGCCACCTGGGTGGCCGGCGTCAGCGAGACTTTGTAATCCTCGCCCGGCACGGTCTTGAGCATGGTGAAATCGGCCAGCAGCAAGGCGTCCTGCGGTTTGGCGAAGTGCAGGTAGCCGTAATACCAAAGCACCGCGACGGTGCCGAGGATGCTGCCGATGCCGGTGATGACCAGGGGGATAGCGTCGCGTTCTTCGCTCATTGTGGACTCTCTGGATTAGGGACTTCAGCCAGCCGCCGCAAGCCAGTGAAGCCCTGCGGGTCGCTTAGAAAGAGCAGCATCACCTGGCGCCAGACCGGCTCGGCGAACGTCTGCACATGCCCGCCACGGGTCGGTTGGAACACCCGCGGCGGGCGCGCAGCTTGATACAAGCTCACGCCATTTGAAAGAGGCACGACCGGATCGTCGATGCTCTGGAAGATCAGTTGCGGCACGCCTTCGAGTCGCGGTATGGCATGGATCGCACTGTCGTCATCGGGCACCAGCCACGCCAACGGCACCTGCAATGGCCAGGTCAGCCAGGCATTGTTCAGGGTGAACTGGGCAACCTCGCGGTAACTGGCCGGCACACCGTCGAGCACCAAGGCCTGGAGCCGCTCCCGCTGCGAAGGATGTTCGGCCAGGTAGTGCAGCGCCAACGCGCCGCCGAGGCTCTGCCCGAGCACCACCAGGGGCTTGCCTTGCACCTGCGGCGCAGCCTGCAACCAGGCGAACGCGGCATCGATATCCTGATAGACCGCCGGCAGGCTGGGCTCGCCCTCCGAGCGGCCGTAGCCGCGATAATCCAGCAGCAAGACCTGATACCCCTGCTCCGGCAACCACCAGCTGCCACCGAGGTGGCTGGCGACATTGCCGCCGTTGCCATGCAGATGCAGCACCGTGCCCTTGACCGCCACACCCGCCTTCGCCGGCAGCCACCAGGCATGCAACCGGGTACCATCGGCCGCCGTCAGGAGTTCATCGCGAAACTCCAGCTTGGCCACTTGTGGGGTGAAGGGCTGACCTTTTTCCGGGTAAAACAGCAACGAACTGCAGCCGCACAAGCTCGCGCAAAGCATCAGCAGCCACAGGCGCATCACTTGCCACCCGCACGTACTTCCTCACGCGCCTTGAACGTTGCCGCATAAATACGTTCGGCCAGCCGCGAAAACGGCAGGCTTTGGATCCATACGCTGCCGGTGCCCTTCAAAGTCGCCAGCAGGATGCCTTCACCGCCGAACAACATGCTCTTCAGGCCGCCCGCCAGCTGGATGTCGTAGTCGATCCCCGAGGTGAACGCCACCAGGCAGCCGGTGTCCACGCGCAGGCTTTCCTCGTTCAACTCCTTGCGGATCACCGCGCCACCCGCATGCACGAAGGCCAGGCCATCACCTTCGAGTTTTTGCAGGATGAAGCCCTCGCCACCAAAGAAACCGGCACCCAGGCGCTTGTTGAAGCTGATGCCGATCCGCGTGCCATGGGCCGCGCAGAGAAACGCATCCTTCTGGCAAGTCAGCGTGCCGCCAACCTGCGCCAGCTCGATGGGCACCACGGTACCCGGATAAGGGGCGGCGAACGCCACCCGCGCCGGAGCTTTGCCCTGATTGCTGAAGTGCGTCATGAACAGCGACTCACCCGTGAGCATGCGCTTGCCGGCGCTCCACAACTTGCCCAGCACGCCGCTGGCCGAACCATCGCCCATGCGCGTATCGAAACGGATGCCATCGGTCATGTAGTTCATCAGCCCGGCCTCGGCGATCACCGTCTGCTCCGGGGCGAGAATGATCTCCACGGTCTGCGCCGACGTGCCGAGAATTTCGTAATCGAGTGAGTGGCTGGCCATTTAGGGCTCCTGGCAATTCGGGCTCAGCGCCGCCCCGGCTTGCATCCTGGCGACGAATCAATGCCTGGTCGGAAAGCGGAGCTCACTGCTGCAAATGAGCATTTCCGGCCTCATCTTCCACACAGCATGACCGGGCGCAGCAGCTTTCAGAGGATATTGGCGTAGTCGGCTTCGATCCGATCCAGGCTGAGGTGGTTGAGGAAGTTGGAGAAGCACATCCACGCCGACAGTGCATTGAGATCACGAAACTGCGGCGGCAGGTATTTCGGCGGCACCACCAGCCCTTCATCGACCAGTTGGCGCAGGGTGCGCATGTCTTCGAGTGTGGCTTTGCCGCAGAACAACAACGGGATCTGCTCCAGCTTGCCCTTGCGCACTGCCAACTGGATGTAGTTGTAGATCAGGATAAAGCCCTTCAGATAGGACAGATCCTTGGTGAACGGCAACCCATTCGGGGTCGAGCCGCGGAAGCTGCGGCTGGCATTGGCGTAGCTCTCTTCCATGCCAAAGCCCTGCTCGCGGAAGAACTCGAACACCTGCAGGAAGTCCGCGCCATCCTCGGCCATGTGGATGGCCCGCGTGCGGTTGGTCAGCTTGCGCAGGCGGCTCGGGTAGGAGGCGAAGGCGATCACTTCCATCAGGATCGCCAGGCCTTCCTGAGTCACGGTGGAGGATGGCGGACCCTTGGCGAGGAAAGTGCAGATCGGCTGGTTAAGCCCATTCAAGGTGGTGCCGACATGCACCAGCCCTTCATGGACCTCCAGTGCCCGCACATCGCGCTCGTTGAACATCGCATCGGTGCGGATCTTGATGTAGTCGGCGCCAGCGGCAGCGTCGGCGAGGATACCGTCGGACTCGAACACGCGGATGGTGCTCTCCTCCTCGCCGAACACCTTGTTCAAGCGCCCCTGCAACATCTCGACCGCATCCTGGGCGGTCAGGGTTTTCGGTTCGTCCTTGAGGTCGCCGCGGTCATCGATCTTGTTCAGGTAGTCGGAAAACATCAGGCCCAGATCGGCCAACGTCGGGTCGCCGGCATGGAAGGCATCGGAAGCCGAGCCATAGAGCTCCTGGGAGATCAGGCCGAAATCCGGCGTACCACGGGCTTCGAGCATGCGGATAACCATGCGGTATTCCTTGCACATGCGCCGCATGATCTGCCCGACCGGATTGAACTGGCCGAGTTGGCGGGTGATATCGCGCTCGAGGTTCTGGAACTCCAGCTTCTTCGCGCCGGAATCGAAGGCCAGTGGGCGCGCATCGTAATAGGCCCGGTCGACCGCCGGCAGCTCCTTGCCTTTGGCCTTGAGGAAACCCTTGCGGATGCTCTCATCCCACTTGACTGCATCCAGCACACGAATCGGCGTTTGCGCCTCGACCAGGCGATCGGACAACGTACGAATCACCAGCTGATAGTCGTCGAGCTCGATGTGATTGTTCATCTGTCCCTCACTGGACTTGTCCTTGGCATTGACTGCCGGCCTTCACTCGCTGGAGCGCTGATACCGCGCAACCTCGATAAACACATCGGAGTTCGCCTGGTCATCCAGGTAGGCGAACACCTTGTCCAGCGTGCTGCTGATAAGCACGCCGTCGCCTTCCGGGGTCTCCACGACCTTGCCTTCCAGGCTGCCGAGTTCGAGCGTCTGCCGCACACGATCGATATCGAGGCTATAGAGCACCAGTTCGTTGTCCTTGGTCAGCTCGAAGCCGGCGATGGCGAAGTTGGCCCCCAGGCTCTTCGGCAAACCGGCCGAGAGATACCAGCGGCTGCCATGGTGAGCCACGGTAAAGCCATATTCATTGAGGCTTTCGACATTGTCCGGGCTGCTCACATAGGTTCTGGCCTTGTAGACATTGGAGCCTGCGCGGCTGACTTCAAGGTAGAGTTGCTCGCCCCACTCGTTCTTGCGCGTCCACTCGCCGAGCAGCGGGATCGGCGCCGCTTCGTTGGCGGGGATAGGATCCCTGAAAGTGACCAGGCAACCGCTCAACAGCACGAAGGACAAGGCGACCAGTACGCGCCAGGCTTTCATTTCGCTCTCCTTGTGAGGACGCTTCCGAGTCGCGCCAGCAGGCGCCCATAAACCATTGAAAGCGGGCCTCGCCCCTCATCGACACAGCCTAAACAGCCCATCACCACCGGTTTCCTCCTGAGCTAACCTGGATTAAAACTTCGCAGGCTATTCCATATATATGACAACCTCAGCATCACAGGCTGGGTGAATACGCAGCGAGCGAAGGGTATTCAAGACCAAAACAGGTAAAGACGCGGAGTTTACGAGCTGTAAATGAGCAGTCCGAACCTGTTCAACGCCCTACGCGGCGCAAAACCCGCAGCCACAGGCACACGGTCCGTCCGGCGGGGTTCGCTTGCCTACGGTGTCAGAGCCCCAGAACCAGATACATATAGCGTTTGAGGATGGCCAGCATGTCGCCGCTGTCCAGATGTTCGACCCCATCGATCAGGCCCTGATATTCCATCCGCTCGATGATACCCGTCAATACCTTGGCATCCTGCTCCGGCTGCTGCGAACCCAGCACCTGGAAAAAATGCGTAACCCCTTGCAACAGGATCTGCCGATGGGAGCGCACCAGAGCATGCAAACGTGGATTGAGCAGCGCTTCCTGTTGAAAGGCACGTTCGGCCAGCAGATGCTCCGGGCGCGTAATCAACTGTTGCCGCACATACTCCACCGCCACGCTGGCGATATCATCAGCCAGGTCGCGCCGCGACTCGATACTGCCATTGAGCTTGCCGACCTTCTCCAGCAGCAACCCCTCGGTACTGTCCCAGAACGAAGCCATATCGGCCGCGCTGCGCTCGACGAACAGAGTAAACGTATCGGTGATCAGATCATCGATGTCTTTGAAGTAGTAGGTGGTTGCCGAGAGCGGTACCTCGGCCTCTGCCGCTACTGCGCGATGGCGCACCGCACGCACGCCCTCACGCACGATGATGCGCATGGCCGCATCGAGAATCGCCTGGCGGCGCTGCTCGCTGCCCTGTCGACTGGCCTTGCGACCTTGGTACTGAACACTTTCAGCAACGGCACTGGCCACATCGGCAGCACTGTCTTGCGAGGGGGGACGGGTCACGACTGGGCTTACCTCTTGCGCAATAAAACAAAAGCTCAAACGTTGGAGCTTTGCTTAGCAGAATAGATCCTTACGCAGACAACAAAAAGCCGCCCGAAGGCGGCTTCTGACGGGCTCATCAGGCCTGCGGACGCATATGCGGGAACAGGATGACATCGCGAATCGACGGCGAGTTGGTCAGCAACATCACCAGACGGTCGATGCCGATACCTTCACCCGCAGTCGGCGGCATGCCGTACTCCAGCGCGCGAACGAAGTCGGCGTCGTAGTGCATGGCTTCGTCGTCACCGGCGTCCTTGTCGGCCACCTGAGCCATGAAACGTTCGGCCTGGTCTTCGGCATCATTGAGCTCGGAATAGGCGTTGGCGATTTCACGACCACCGATGAACAGCTCGAAGCGGTCAGTGACGCTTGGATTCTCGTCGTTACGACGGGCCAGCGGCGACACTTCGAATGGGTACTGGGTGATGAAGTGCGGCTGCTCCAGCTTGTGCTCGACCAGCTCTTCGAAAATCATCACCTGCAACTTGCCCAGACCTTCGAAGCCGAGCACCTTGGCACCGGCTTTCTTGGCGATGGCGCGGGCCTTGTCGATGTCCTGCAGGTCGGCAGCGGTCAGGTCCGGGTTGTACTTGAGGATCGAGTCGAACACCGAAAGACGCACAAACGGCTCGCCGAAGTGGAACACCTTGTCGCCGTACGGCACGTCGGTGCTGCCCAGCACCAGCTGAGCCAGCTCGCGGAACAGCTCCTCGGTCAGGTCCATGTTGTCTTCGTAGTCAGCGTGGGCCTGGTAGAACTCGAGCATGGTGAACTCGGGGTTGTGCCGAGTCGAAACGCCTTCGTTACGGAAGTTGCGGTTGATCTCGAATACTTTTTCAAATCCACCCACAACCAAGCGCTTGAGGTACAGCTCCGGCGCGATACGCAGGAACATCTGCATATCCAGCGCGTTATGGTGGGTTTCGAACGGCTTGGCCGCCGCACCGCCCGGAATGGTTTGCAGCATCGGCGTTTCCACTTCCAGGAAGTCACGCTGCATCAGGAAGCTGCGGATGTGGGCGATGACCTGCGAACGCACGCGGAAGGTCTGGCGTACGTCCTCGTTGACGATCAGGTCGACGTAACGCTGGCGATAGCGCTGCTCGGTGTCGGTCAAACCGTGGTGCTTGTCCGGCAGCGGGCGCAGAGACTTGGTCAGCAGACGCACGTTGGTCATTTCAACGTACAGGTCGCCTTTGCCGGAACGGGCCAGGGTGCCTTCGGCGGCGATGATGTCGCCCAGATCCCAGGTTTTCACCGCGGCCAGGGTTTCTTCGGACAGGGTTTTACGGTTGACGTAAACCTGGATGCGCCCGGACATGTCCTGGATCACCATGAACGAGCCACGGTTGAGCATGAGACGACCGGCAACCTTGACCGGGATCGCGGCCTCTGCCAGCTCTTCCTTGGTCTTGTCCGCGTATTTCTTCTGCAAGTCTTCGCAGTAGGCGTCGCGGCGGAAGTCGTTCGGGAAGGCCTGACCCTTGGCGCGCTCGGCAGCAAGCTTTTCCTTGCGCAGGGCGATCAGGGCGTTTTCTTCCTGTTGCAGGGCTTGCGGGTCGAGTTCTAGGTCGCTCATGTCTTTAAATCTTCCATCACAGGTTCGTTGCCCTCGCCATCGGCGAGGGACTTAGATCGGGGCAGCTCTATCGCGGCCTAGGCTTACAACCCTTGCTTGAGGCTTGCCACCAGGTACTCATCGATGTCGCCGTCGAGCACGTTGACGCAGTCGCTGCGCTCGATACCGGTACGCAGATCCTTGATCCGCGACTGATCGAGTACATACGAGCGGATCTGATGCCCCCAGCCGATGTCCGACTTGGTGTCTTCCAGTGCTTGGGAGGCGGCATTGCGCTTCTGCACTTCCTGCTCGTACAAGCGCGCCCGCAACATTTTCATCGCGGTGTCTTTGTTCGCGTGCTGGGAGCGCTCGTTCTGGCAGCTGACCACGGTGTTGGTCGGTACGTGGGTGATACGTACGGCCGAGTCGGTGGTGTTTACGTGCTGACCACCGGCACCGGAGGAGCGGTAGGTGTCGATCCGCAGATCCGACGGATTGATGTCGATTTCGATGTTGTCATCGATTTCAGGCGACACGAACACGGCCGAGAACGAGGTGTGACGACGGTTGCCGGAGTCGAATGGGCTCTTGCGCACCAGACGGTGTACGCCGATTTCGGTACGCAGCCAGCCAAAGGCGTATTCGCCCTTGATATGCACGGTCGCGCCCTTGATCCCGGCGACTTCACCGGCGGACAGCTCCATGATGGTCGCGTCGAACCCGCGCTTATCCGCCCAGCGCAGGTACATGCGCAGCAGGATGTTGGCCCAGTCCTGGGCTTCGGTGCCGCCGGAGCCGGCCTGGATGTCCAGGTAGGCGTTGTTCGGGTCCATATCACCACTGAACATGCGGCGGAACTCGAGCTTTTCGAGGGAGGCGCGCAGGCGCTCGACCTCAGCGGAGACATCGTCAACGGCAGCCTGGTCTTCTTCCTCGGCAGACATCAACAACAGGTCTTTGGCATCGGCCAGCCCGCTGGACATTTCATCGAGGGTTTCGACGATCTGGGCCAGCAAGGAGCGCTCGCGGCCTAGATTCTGGGCGTACTCAGGGTTGTTCCAGACATTCGGATCTTCAAGCTCGCGATTGACCTCGGTCAGACGCTCATGCTTTTGATCGTAGTCAAAGATACCCCCGAATGGTTTCAGAACGTTCGGAGAGGTCCTTGATGCTGTTAAGGATCGGGTTGATTTCCATGGTAGGCAGCACTCGCAGGCAGAACTTTGTGAAAAGCCGGCGAGTATACCCCAGTTCCCGACCTCTGGCAGCCAACCGTCCAGCGCTGCGAGGCAGGAGGCCCGAGCCGAGTTTAGGAGCGGCCGCGCGCGCCATCAGGGCTGCGCTGAAGCGCGTTAGCGACAAGCCACTTATGGAAACCCGACTTCAACGCAGCATGGCCGACGCACGGCAGACCTTGAACAGGCGCTTAGAACTTCAGGCTCAGGCGGGCGCCCAGACCATTGTCATGCTCGGCCTCGGCATACAGGCCGCTGTACAGCAGGCCAACGTAGACCTCCGGCAGCAGTTCGTAATCCAGATTCAGATCGAGGCGCAGACTGTCTGTGTCAAGCTCCACGCCATCGCTGGAAAACCGCTGCTGCGCCGGCGAACGGACATCGCTGCGCAGATCATCCTCAGCCAATGCGTGCCGCCAACCCAAGCTGCCACGGGCGGTCAGGCGCTGCCCGGTACCGATGGTCCATTGCGTCGCAGCCCGCCAACCAAAGGTGGCGAAACCGCTACCCTCGCGCTCGCTACTGACCTGCAGGGCCGCACTTCCACCCTGCTCATGCGTGTCATCGGTGCGCACCTGCACATAGGCCAGATTGGCGAAAGGCTCCAGGCTGAACGCTTTGAAGTCCAGGGCATAACTGCTTTCGATAAAGGCTTGCAGAGTGTCGCCATCGGTATCGCTACGCAGATGCTCGCCCGACTCCTGACGCCGACTCGCCAGGCTGTTCTGACTATAGGCCGCGCCGAGTTTGAGGCCGATCTGGTTGTAAAACTTGGTCGCGGCGTACAGTGCGAGGTGATAGCTGTCGATATCCGCCTGCGCATCGCGCCGATCGACTCGCAGCGAACTGCGCGAATAACCGGCCAAGCCACCGATCACCCAGTCATCGCGCACATGGCGGTCAGCGCCCAGGAAAAGACCGCCAGTATCACGCTCGAGCCGCGCGGCATCGCCATTCGCCGCCAACGCCCCCCAACTGCCGTAGGTTCGCGCCCAGAATTGCTGCTGACCGGGTGCAGCTTCGGGTTCGCGATACGAATAGCGGATCTGTTGCAGACGGTCCTGCGCCGCCTCGCGGACAAACCGGCTATCGTCCAGCAAAACCGTACGGCTGCTGGCGTAGATCTCACCCGCTTGCGAATCGGCCTGCGCCAGCGCCGGCAGGCCACTCGCCAACAGCACGCAACCACACAGGCCGGCTCGCGGCGTGCCGTTGCGAAACCCGCACCTGATGGATAGCACGTTCATTCAGGCCTACTCACTCGATAACCGGCAATTAAGCGGCGACCTGATAACGATAGTTCGGGCAAGGCAATCAAGCATCGAGCCGAACAGTGCCGCATTCAGGGTTGTAGCGGAATGCCACAACCAACCCGGCGCCATTGGCGTTATTGCGCGGCTTGCCGCACCTGAGTTTCCAATTCAACCTTGAGTGCCGGATCGAGCTTGAGCTGGCGAGCCAGCTCATCCAGATAGGCGCGTTCCATGAAGTGTTCCTCATCCACCAGCAAGACACTGGCCAGGTACATTTCCGCCGCCATCTCCGGCGTCTGCGCGGCGCGCGCCACGTCGGCCGGGTCGAGCGGCTTGTTCAGCTCGCTTTCCAGCCAGCGTTGCAGCTCTGGATCATGGGTCAACTTGCTGAACTCACCCTCGATCAACTGCCGCTCACGGGCATCGACATGGCCATCGGCCTTGGCCGCCGCCACCAGCGCCTTGAGGATCGCCTGGCTGTGCAGTTCGGCCTGCGGCGCTGGCAGACGATCCAGCGTCTGTGGCTCGCCTTGCGGCGCGCTCGCCTGCTGCGCCTGCCAGTTGCCGTAGGCCTTGTAGGCGATCACGCCCAGGGCGGCCAGGCCGCCATAAGTCAAAGCCTGGCCACCGAGCTTGCGTGCACTTTTGTTGCCCAACAGCAAACCCATGGCACCCGCCGCCAAGGCACCGCCGCCGGCACCCCCGAGCAGGCTGCCGAGGTTGCCACCGGCACCGCCCAGCACCCCACCCAGGCCACCTGAAGCGCCCGTAGCGCCAGGATTGCCCGGACGCGCAACGGCCTTGTTCTGCAGCAGGTCCTGCCCGGATTTCAACAGTTGATCGAGTAAGCCTCGAGTAATCATGGAGCCCTCCAGCCATTCGGCGAGTTCTGACAAATCGATGCGCAGACTAGAACGAAGCGCCCGCAAACGGCGGATGAGAGTGCTTCCAGATGTTGCATCGGTGCCAGAACAACAGCTGAACCTAGCGACCTGTACGGCTAGTTGGTTAACTCAAGTTCGGATGCCTGGAGCCTTGAGACAAGGCCCCACGACGTGTCATAGCTGGGCTATGGCGAGGAACGGCAACGCAGTATCGGGGTTTCAGGCGCCGAAATTGACCAATTGAACAGGCCACACAGGCCACTAGAGCATGCCGAGCTGGTTGCGACCGCTATTCTTGGCCTGGTAAAGCGCCTGATCAGCGGCCTGGATCAGCGACCGGGGCAAATCGCCCGGCTGCGGAGTCAGGGTCGCAATGCCGATGCTGGCCGTCAGGACGGCGCCTGCTGCCGGCGCGTTATGCGCGATCCCCTTGGCCTCGATGCTCCGGCGGATTTTTTCCGCCACCAGCCGCGCGCCGCCCGCCGCGGTGCCCGGCAGGATCATGGCGAACTCCTCGCCGCCATAGCGCGCCGGCAGGTCGGTAGAGCGGCTGCAACCGTCACGGATGGCTTGCGCCACCTGCTGCAGGGCCTCATCGCCCATCAAGTGGCCAAAACTGTCGTTGTAACTCTTGAAGTAGTCGACATCGATCATCAGCAGCGACAACTGACTCTGCTCGCGCATCGCCCGACGCCACTCCATCTCCAGGTACTCATCGAAATGCCGGCGATTCGACAGCCCGGTCAGGCCATCCGAATTCATCAGGCGCTGCAGCACCAGGTTGGTTTCCAGCAGTTGCTGCTGGCTTTCGCGCAACGCCCGATAGGCCTCGTCGCGCTGTAACTGCACCAGGTAGGAGCGCGAGTGATAGCGAAGCCGCGCAACCAACTCGATGTTGTCCGGCAGCTTGACCAGGTAATCATTGGCGCCTGCTGCGAAGGCCGCACTCTTGACCTGCGCATCATCCTTGGTCGAGAGCACGATGATCGGTATATCGCGGGTCACCAGATGGGTGCGGTACTCGCGGACCAGCGCCAGGCCATCGACACCTGGCATCACCAGGTCCTGCAAGATCACCGTCGGCTTGAGCTGGGCCGCCACGGCAACGGCCTGGTGGGGATCAGAGCAGAAGTGAAAGTCGATATTCGGCTCGTCGGCCAGAACTCGGCGCAACGCCTCGCCGATCATTGCCTGATCGTCGACCAGAAGGACCATTACGGCATTTTCATCATTAATCACTGCTGCTCTACCATGTGCTGATCAACTATTAATTATTCGCCCTGAACATCGGGCAAGGCCGCTCTTGCGGGACCGCTGAGGTTGCGCAATCAACCGAGCAACTTAACCAGGCGCGGGGCTATATCGTCCAATGCCCGCACCTCGACCGCCGCCTCTATCGCCGCCGCGGCTTTCGGCATGCCATACACCGCGCAACTCTGCTGGTCCTGGGCGATGGTGTGAAACCCGCGTTCGCGCATCAACTTTAACCCCTGGGCGCCATCGCGCCCCATCCCAGTCAGCAGTACGCCCACCGCATCGCCCGTCCAATGCTGCGCCACACTCTCGAAAAACACATCGATGGACGGCCGGTAGAAGTGCTCACTGGGCTCATCGGTGTAGCTCAAACTGCCATTCTTGAGCAGCCGCAGGTGATTGTTGGTACCCGCCAGCAGCACCGTGCCCGGCCTCGGCGGTTCGCCGTCACAGGCCAGGCGTACCGGTAGACGCGAGGCACCGTTGAGCCAATCGGCCATACCGGCAGCGAACACCTGATCGACGTGCTGCACCAATACCACCGCCGCGGGAAAATCGCCCGGCAGGTTCTTCAGCAACAACTCCAGCGCCGCCGGGCCGCCAGCCGAAGCGCCGATGGCCAGCAAACGCTGGCGCCCACCGCTCGACCGCGCTGGGCTGCCAACTAAGGGCTCGCGGCTTTCGCGCTGACCGATCAGCCAACCGATATTCTGAATCTTGCGCAACAGTGGCGCGGCGCCCTCACGGCCATTGTCGGCACCCAGAGCCGGCGTATCGACCACATCCAGCGCACCGTGGCCCATCGCTTCGAAAACCCGGCGCATGTTCTGTTGCATGTCGACGGTGACCAGCAGGATAGCGCAAGGGCTCTGCGCCATGATCAGGCGAGTCGCCTCGACCCCATCCATGACCGGCATGATCAGGTCCATCAACACCACGTCGGGCTTCAGCTTGGCGCAGCACGCGACCGCCTCGGCGCCATCGCGCGCGATCCAGGCGATCTGGTGCGCCGGCTCGAAGGCCAACGCTCGGCGCAGCGCTTCAACCGCCATGGGCATGTCATTGACGATACCGATTTTCATCCCTAAGCCTCCCCGATCAAATCGACGACTGCATCCAGCAAAGCCTCGTCATGGAAACTGGCCTTGGCCAAGTAGTAATCGGCGCCAGCATCCAGACCGCGACGGCGGTCCTCTTCCCTGTCCTTGTACGACACCACCATCACCGGCAAGGACTGCAGACGGCTGTCACGGCGGATCAGGGTCACCAGCTCGATGCCATCCATGCGCGGCATATCGATATCGGTGACCAGCAGATCGAAATGCTCGGAGCGCAAGGCGTTCCAGCCATCCATACCATCCACGGCCACCGCCACATCATAGCCACGATTGAGCAACAGCTTGCGTTCCAGCTCGCGCACCGTCAGCGAGTCGTCGACCACCAGGATGCGTTTGCGCACCACGGCTCCGGCCTGTCGGCCACCCCGGTCGATGCGCTCCAGGCGCCCCGTGCTCAAGAGTTTTTCCACCGAGCGGAGCATGTCCTCGACATCCAGAATCAGCACCGGCGAGCCATCATCGAGCACGGCGCCCGAGGAAATATCCTGGATCTTGCCCAAACGCGGATCGAGGGGCAGCACCACCAGGGTTCGTTCGCCGATGAAGCGTTCGACCGCAACACCGTAAACGGCTTCGCGCTCGCGAATCACCACCACCCGAATCGCACCCGGCAGCGCCTCGCCTTCCGAGCGCTGCAGCAACTGATGGGCCGCCACCAGGCCGACATGTCGGCCCTCGTGCCAGAAATGCTGGCGACCTTCGAGCTGCACGATCGCTTCGGGCTCCAGTTCCAGCGTGCGCTCGATCTGCACCAGCGGAAAAGCATAGGCTTCGCCACCGATAGCCACCACCAGGCTACGCACCACCGACAGGGTCAGCGGCACTTCGAGATGGAAACTCGCACCCCGGCCAGGACGCTGCCGCAACTGAATGCTGCCGCGCAACTGGCGCACCATGTGCTGCACCGCATCCAGGCCGACGCCGCGCCCCGACACCTCGGTGACCGTGTCGCGCATGCTGAAACCCGGCAAGAAGAGGAAGCTCAGCAGCTCATCCTCACTCATCTGGGCAATGGTCTCGGCACTCGACAGCTGGCGCTGCAGGATCGCCGCACGCAGCCGCTCCAGGTCGATACCGGCACCATCGTCACCCAGCTCCAGCACCAGCAATCCGGCCTGGTGCCGGGTCTTCAGGCTGATCACGCCCTCGCCGGGCTTGCCGGCCAGCAGGCGCGCCTGCGGCGTCTCGATGCCATGGTCGATGGCATTGCGCAGCAGATGCACCAGCGGTGCCTCGAGCTTTTCCAGCACCTCGCGATCGACCTGGGTGTTCTCCCCTTCGATGTGCAGACGCACCTGCTTGCCCAGTGAACGGCCGAGATCGCGAACCAGCCGTTCCTGGCCGCGCAGCACATCGGCGAACGGGCGCATGCGGCAGGCCAGGGCCGTGTCGTACTGCTGCTGCGCACGTTGCGCAGACTGCCAGCTGAACTCATCGAGATCGCTCGCCTGCTGGGTCAACAGTTGCTGGCATTCGCCGACCAGGCGCTGGGCATCCGCCAGAGTGGCCCGGGTCTGCGGGTCGAAATCGGCCTCTTTGAGGGCATCCTGAACCTGGTCGAGGCCTCGACTGGCGCCCACCTGCAGGCGCTTCATGCGCTGCATCGAGGCCAGGAAAGGCGTCAGCCGCTGGGACTCCACCAGCGCCTTGCTGGACAAGTCCAGCAAGCGATTGAGGCGCTCGGCGGTGACCCGCAGCACCCGCTCGCCGCCGCCATCGACCGACCGCGGATCGCTTTGCTGCGGCTCACCCGGCGGCGGCAGAACAGTTGAAGCGGGTGTCGGAATTTCCACGCTGACGGGCAGCTGCGGAGCGGACGGCGGCGCAACGAATCCGCCCCGCGACATCGCCTCGAGCAGGCTGACGAAAGCCTCGATCTGCGCCGGCTCGACGGCCGGCCCCTCCGGTGCGGCGATGCGCAAGAGCAGATCGGCCCCTTTGAGCAGGGTATCGACATGCTCGGGACTCAGGCGCAATCGGCCGGTCTGGGCCGCGACCAGGCACTCTTCCATGACATGGGCCACGCCCACGCCGGCATCCACGCCGACGATCCGCGCCGCGCCCTTGAGTGAATGCGCCGCACGCATGCAGGCTTCCAAGTGCTCGGCCTGGGTCGGGTTGCGCTCCAGCGCCAGCAAGCCGGCGTTGAGGACCTGGGTTTGCGCTTCGGCCTCCATATGAAACAGCTCGAGCAGCGAGGCATCGCGCATCTGATCCGGGGTCATGTCAGGCTCCGCATCAAGGCTTGCAGCAACTGTTGATCGTCAAGCAGGCGCACACTGCGCTCGCGCCACTGGATCACGCCCAGGGTGTATTTCGCCGTGTTACCGCGTGCACTCGGCGCCGCGTCCTGCAGCAAGCGCTCTTCGAGCGCGTGAATGCCGTCGACCTCATCCACCGGCGCCACCACGCTGCCGCCCTGACCGGCGAGAATCAGCAGGCGCGGCATCGCCCGCCCCGACGGTGCCGGCGACGCGGCTTCCAAGCCCAGCAACTCGACCAGCGAGACACAGGGCACCAGGGCGCCACGCACATTGGCGACGCCGAGCAAGGCCCGCGAACGTTGGTGCGGCAGCGAATGAATCGACGCCAGGGGCGAGATTTCCACCAGGCTGCGGGTGGCCAACGCCAGCCATTCCTCACCGAGGCGGAAAATCACCAGCGAGCGGGTCGCCAGGGCGATTGCCTCGGCCGCCTGCTCATAGTGCGCCGCCGACTCCTGCTGCAAGGCGTAGCGGTCGAGCAACCGGGTTGCCGCGGCGGCATACACCGCACAGTTGCGACAGTGGACGTGGCGGATCAGCTCGGGACAACTCTTGTCGCCACGGATGCCGATGCGATTCCAACAATCATCGATTGCCTGCTCATGGACTTGCGCCTGGCTCGACAGCATCAATTCAGTCATTGCCATTCACTCCACGCGCGGCTCTGGCCTGCAAGCGCCGGGCGCCAGCGCTATCGCCCTGAGCCGCGAGCAACGCCGCCAGATGGACCAGCGCCGCCTGATGTTGCGGCTGCAGATAGAGCGCCTTGCGATAATAGCCCTGGGCACTCGAGGCATCGCCATCGACATCGCTGAGCAACCCGAGCCAATAGAACGTCTCGGCCGAAGGCCCGTGCGCAGCGAGATACTCGTTGCAGCACTGACGCGCCTCAGCGCTGTGGCCCTGGTTGGCCAATGTGGCAATCCGCTGCAGTTGTTGCGTCGCACCGGCGGCCGCCAGGTTGCGCTGCACCGGCGGCGTGGCCGGAGGCGTTGGCGTTGGCGTTGACACTGGCACTGGCACTGGCGCCATGCGGCTCGGGCGCAGCGCGGGCGGCGGACGAGGCGTGCGGCTGACGAAAGCTGGCGGGTTGACGGTCGGCGCCTTGCCCTCCTCGGCCGGACGCCGGAAGGCGAACGACAGCGGAATCCCCAGCGACTGCATGCCTACGCGGCTGAACAGGCTGGCTTCCGCCGGACCGATAAACAACACGCCATCGGGGCGGGTCAGGCGCATCAACACCTGCAGCACCTGCTCCTGAGTGGCAACATCGAAGTAGATCAACAGGTTGCGGCAGAACACGAAGTCATAGGCCGGCTGACTCGCCAGCAGCCCCGGCTCCAGGAGATTGCCACACTGCAAGCGCACCTGGCGGCAGACATTCTCGTGCAACGCGTAGCCGTCTTCGACCTCAGTGAAATGCCGGCGGCGAAACGCCAGAGAGTCACCACGAAAGGAGTTGCGGCCATACACCGCGTGCTTGGCCCGCTCCAGCGACAAAGGGCTGACATCCAGCGCATCGATCTGGAACTGCTCAGGCGCGATGGCCCCGTCGAGCAGGCACATGGCAATCGAATAGGGCTCTTCACCGCTGGAACACGGCAGGCTGAGGATTCGCAGCGGGCGACTGCCATTGAGTTCGAGGCCCCGCTGGAAGGCCAGGCGCGCCAGGGTGGCGAACGACTCCGGGTAACGGAAAAACCAGGTTTCCGGCACGATCACCGCTTCGATCAGCGCCTGCAACTCGGTCTCGGAATGCTGCAACTGCGCCCAGTACTGCTCGAGATCGCGCCCAGGTACCGCGACAATGCAGCGCCGCACCGCCCGCTCGATCACCGAGGCGCCGACTGTCAGGGCATCGAGGCCGATCGTGTCCTTGAGCAGGCGCTCGAAACGCGGGTCGACGTTCATCAGCGGTTGTCCGCCAGCGCTGCGGTGTCCGGCGGAAACAGCAGCACCTGCACGGCCTGTGGCAACAACTGATCGATGCTGATGCGCTGTACCAGCCCCTGTCGGCATTCGAGCACCGGCCCGAGGTAGGGGGCGCCCTGGTTAGTCAGCCCGTAGTCGCGAAAGTCGGCGGGGTCGCAGCGCAGGGTGTCGGTGGCATGTTCGAGAATCAACCCCAGCCGATGACTGCGACCATCCAACGAACTGCGGTAATGCACCAGCACCGTACGGGTGCTGGTACGCGCCACAGCGGGTTGGCCAAAGCTCAAGGCGTTGAGATCGATGACCGGCACCAGGCTGCCACGGTAGGCGAACACCCCGGCGACCCAGGTCGGCGCCCCGGCGATCTGCTTCAGCAGCACCCGCGGCAGCACCGCCGCGATCTCGCGCGCAGCCAGGGCGTAGCGATCCACGCCAAGGCTGAACAACAGAAACAGCGGTAGCTGTTGCGTGCCAGCCTTGGGGGGCTCGACGTGCAGGTCGAC
This sequence comes from Pseudomonas sp. KH_027, assembly GCF_057838565.1. Classification (NCBI taxonomy): domain Bacteria; kingdom Pseudomonadati; phylum Pseudomonadota; class Gammaproteobacteria; order Pseudomonadales; family Pseudomonadaceae; genus Pseudomonas; species Pseudomonas sp. KH_027. Next base: position 1,350,088 of record NZ_CM174470.1, on the reverse strand, counting down.
CACGGCGCGGCCCCCGTTAAACCTTGAAGCTCGAGACGCCGCTGCGCAGGCTCCCAGCCACCTGATTCAACTCGTCGATGGCGAAGCTCGCCTGGCGCAAGGACTCGACCGTCTGCCCGGTGGCTTCGCCCAACTGCACCAACGCTTGATTGATCTGCTCGGCGCCAGTGGCCTGGGCCTGCATGCCCTCGTTGAGCACCACCACGCGCGGTGCCAGCGCCTGTACCTGCTGGATGGTCTGCGACAGCTGATCGCCGACCTCATGCACCTCGGACATGCCGCGACGCACCTGTTCGGAGAACTTGTCCATGCCCATGACCCCGGCGGATACCGCGGACTGGATCTCGCGCACCATCTGCTCGATGTCGTAAGTCGCCACGGCGGTCTGGTCAGCCAGACGCCGCACCTCGGTCGCCACCACGGCAAAGCCACGGCCATACTCTCCAGCTTTTTCCGCCTCGATGGCGGCGTTGAGCGATAGCAAGTTGGTCTGGTCGGCGACTTTGACGATGGTGGTGACCACTTGGTTGATATTGCCGGCCTTCTCGTTGAGCACCGCCAGCTTGGCGTTCACCAGATCGGCGGCGCCCATCACCTGGCGCATGGTCTCTTCCATCCGGGCCAGGCCGAGCTGGCCGCCTCCCGCCAGTTCGGAAGCCTGCTCGGCGGAATAGGACACCTCGCCCATGGTGCGGACCAGATCCCGCGAAGTGGCGGCGATCTCCCGCGAGGTTGCGCCGATTTCAGTGGTGGTGGCCGCGGTTTCAGTGGCGGTCGCCTGCTGTTGCTTGGACGTCGCGGCGATTTCGGTAACCGAGGTAGTGACCTGGATGGCCGAACGCTGGGCCTGGGAAACCAGGCTGGTCAGTTCCTCGACCATGGCATTGAAGCCGGTTTCGATCATGCTGAACTCGTCCTTGCGTCCCAGCGCCAGGCGCGCACTCAGGTCGCCACCGCCCATGACCCCGAGGATCTCGACGATGCGCTGCATGGGGACCATGATCGCACGCATCAACAGCCGGCCACAGGTGGCGGCGGCGATTAGCGCGAGCACCAGGGCAATACCCATGCCGAGCTTTGCCGCCAGCACAGAGGAGAGAATGTCCGCGGTGTCGTTGTCGGCAGCCTGCTTGTTCCGCTCCAGTAGCGTATTCAGCAATCCCCAACCGTGCATATAGTCTGGCAGCAACCTGTCCTTGAGAAGGGCACGCGCCTGCTCAGGCTGCTTCTGCGCATACAGATCCAGCACCTCAGTATGGAGTTGGTTGTACTCCTGCCGGTGCTCCTGAATCTCTGCGTAGAGGGCACGATCGGCCTTTTCAAAGATGGTTTGCTCGTACTTGCCCAGCAGATCGAGAACCTGCTCGTCAAAGTTGCGGAACCGTTCAAGCTCCGCCTCGGTGAATGCCTTGTCGCCATTCAGGCCAATCAGCTGCTGGGTCAGCACCAACTCATCCGCCCAGACACCACGGATCATGGAGCTGTAATACAAACCCGGCAGGGCATCGTCCTGCACCTCCCGCCCATCTTTCTCGATTATCAACAGTTGCGAGAAAGAGATAACGACCATCAACAACATGATGGCAATGATCACCGCAAAACTCGCCCGAATGCGTTGGCGCAGGGTCCAGTTGTTCAAAATCATTCCCCTTGGGAGTAACCGTCCAGATGGTCTTATCCAGCGCCAGCAGCGCAGTGCCTGTTGCGGCGACTGTAATGGCGCGTCACCGGGCTCCGCAAGCACTGCAGCTTAGCAGCAGGCATTTATATCAACGACTTATCACTGGTACCGGGCAAAGTCTTTACCTACATCTGAACGCAAAACCTGTAGGAGCGGGCCATGCCCGCGAATATTTGCTTCTCCAGTCTTCGCGGGCATGGCCCGCGCCTACGAAAACCCTATCTAAATAAAAGATACAAAGCTTCACTAGTCTATAAAACTCATTAAGATTGTCCTGAAAACGCCCTTGCCACGGCTTTCTCACCAGACAATGAAGATCACCCCATGATGACCCTGCGCCAGATCCGCCATTTCATTGCCGTTGCCGAGACCGGCTCGATTTCCGCGGCGGCCCAGGCGGTATTCATCTCGCAATCGACCCTGACCCTGGCGATCCAGCAGCTTGAGCAAGAGATTGGCGTCAACCTGTTCAACCGCCACGCCAAGGGCATGACCCTGACCCACCAGGGCCACCAGTTCCTGCGCCAGGCGCACCTGATCCTGGCCACGGTGGACAACGCCAAACGCAGCCTGCAACAGAGCACCGACCAGGTTGCCGGGCAACTGACCGTAGGCGTGACCAGCCTGGTGGCCGGCTATTACCTGGCGGATTTGATCACCCGCTTCCAGCGCGCTTACCCGAACGTGGAAATCCGCGTGCTGGAAGACGAGCGCCCCTATATCGAACACCTGCTGGTGAGCGGCGAGATCGACGTCGGCGTCCTGATCCTCTCCAACCTGGAAGACCGCCACGCGCTGCAGACCGAAGTACTCACCCACTCCCCCCTGCGCCTCTGGCTGCCGCCGCAACACCCGCTGTTGGAGCATGACAGCATCAGCCTGGCGGATGTGGTCAACGAACCACTGATCCAACTCAACGTCGACGAGATGGGCCTCAATGCCCAGCGCATCTGGTCGCGCGCCGGCCTGCAGCCGCATATCACCCTGCGCACCGGCTCCACCGAAGCAGTGCGTAGCCTGGTTGCCGCTGGCCTGGGCCTGTCGATCCAGCCGGACATGACCTACCGCCCCTGGTCGCTGGAAGGCGACATCATCGAAGCCCGCGCAGTGGTCGATCTGACCCAGACCCTCGATGTCGGCCTGGCCTGGCGGCGCGGCACCGCCCGCCCGGCGCTGGTCGATCCGTTCCTCACCGTCGCCCGCGAGCAACCCGCCGGGCGCAGGCCATCTATTTAATCGAACGCCGCATTCAGTATTTAGAATTTGTAGCCCACAGGTTCGAGCTCTAGTCTCTCTTCGCACATATAAAGAAGATGGCATCGGGTCCTGGCTCTGCCTGGAAAACCCGCCGCCCCAACAAGAAAAGCGAGCAGACACGATGGCCGGCGCCGCAATTCCCACGCCCCTGTTCAGCGAACTGTTGATCGACGGCCAACTGGTGGCCGGCGAAGGCTTTGCCGAGCCGATCCTCAATCCGGCCAGCGGCGAGGTCCTGGCGCATATCGCCGAGGCGTCTACCGAGCAGGTCGAAGCCGCCATCCTTGCCGCGCACCAGGCTTTCGCCGGCTGGTCGCGCACCACCCCGCAACAACGCTCGCTGATTCTGCTGAGCATTGCCGACGCCATCGAGAAGCGCGCCGATCAACTCGCCCGCCTGGAGGCCCTGAACTGCGGCAAACCCCTGCACCTGGCGCGTCAGGATGACTTGAGCGCAACAGTGGATGTGTTCCGTTTCTTCGCCGGCGCGGTGCGCTGTCAGACTGGCCAGCTATCCGGCGAATACCTGCCGGGCTACACCAGCATGGTGCGCCGCGACCCGATCGGCGTGGTCGCCTCCATCGCGCCGTGGAACTACCCCTTGATGATGGCGGCCTGGAAGATCGCCCCGGCGCTGGCCGCCGGCAACACCCTGGTGTTCAAACCCTCCGAGCACACGCCACTGTCGATCCTGGCCCTCGCCCCGGCGCTCGCCGAGTTGCTGCCGCACGGGGTGATCAACATCGTCTGCGGCGGTGGCGAAGGCGTCGGCAGCCACTTGGTCAGCCACCCGAAGGTGCGCATGGTGTCGCTGACCGGCGATATCGTCACCGGGCAGAAAATCCTCCAGGCCGCGGCCAAGACCCTCAAGCGCACCCACCTGGAGCTTGGCGGCAAAGCGCCGGTGATCGTCTGCAACGATGCCGACCTGCAAGCGGTGGTCGAAGGCGTGCGCACCTATGGCTATTACAACGCCGGCCAGGATTGCACTGCCGCCTGCCGCATCTATGCTCAAACAGGTATCCATGACCGTTTAGTCGCGGAGTTAGGTGATGCCGTGAGCAGCCTGCGCTTTGCCCGCAAGCGCGATGCGGACAACGAGATCGGCCCACTGATCAGCGCCCGTCAGCGCGATCGGGTGGCGAGCTTCGTCGAGCGCGCCCTCGGCCAACCGCATATCGAACGCGTCACCGGCGCCGCCGTGCATTCCGGCCCCGGGTTCTATTACCAGCCGACTCTGCTCGCCGGCTGCAAACAAAGCGACGAAATCGTCCAGCGCGAAGTCTTCGGCCCCGTGGTCACCATCACCCGTTTCGATGAACTGGCCCAGGCCGTGGACTGGGCCAACGATTCCGAATACGGCCTGGCTTCCTCGGTGTGGACCCAGAACCTCGACAAGGCGATGCAGGTCGCCGCCCGCCTGCAGTACGGCTGCACCTGGATCAACAGCCATTTCATGCTGGTCAGCGAGATGCCGCATGGCGGCCTCAAGCGCTCCGGCTATGGCAAGGACCTGTCCAGCGATTCGCTGCAGGACTACAGCGTGGTACGCCACATCATGGCCCGCCATGGCCAGCAACTGAGTTAAGCCAGCGAGTATGGAAAAGAAGTAGCCCTGCAAGGGCCAAGCAACACGACGTTTAACTGCCCCGACCCCAAAAACAGAAAAGAGGGAAACCCAATGTTCGTGCAAAAAACCGCTTTATTGAGTGCGTTGACTACCGCACTGCTGGCCAGCGCCAGCCTGCAAGCCGCCGAGACGCTGAAAGCCGTGGGCGCCGGTGAGGGTCGTCTGGATATCATTGCCTGGCCGGGCTATATCGAGCGCGGCGAAAGCGACAAGAACTACGACTGGGTGACCCAATTCGAAAAAGACAGTGGCTGCAAGGTCAACGTCAAGACCGCCGCCACCTCCGATGAGATGGTCAGTCTGATGGCCAAGGGCGGCTATGACCTGGTCACCGCCTCCGGCGATGCTTCGCTGCGCCTGATCTACGGCAAGCGCGTACAGCCGATCAACCCCGAGTTGATCCCCAACTGGAAAAACATCGACCCACGTCTGAAAGACGCCCCCTGGTATGTGGTCAACAAGCAGACCTATGGCACCCCTTATCAGTGGGGCCCGAACCTGCTGATGTACAACACCACGGTATTCAAAACCGCACCCGACAGCTGGAGCGCGGTGTTCGATGCGCAGAACCTGCCGGACGGCAAGCCCAACAAAGGCCGCGTGCAGGCCTACGATGGCCCGATCTATGTGGCCGATGCGGCGTTGTACCTGAAAGCCACCCAGCCCGACCTGAAGATCAACGACCCCTACGAGTTGAACGAAAAACAGTACGCCGCCGTGCTCGACCTGCTGCGTAAGCAGCACAGCCTGATCCACCGCTACTGGCACGACACCACCGTGCAGATGAGCGACTTCAAGAACGAAGGCGTCGTCGCCTCCAGCACCTGGCCGTACCAGGCCAACGCGCTGAAGGCCGAAGGTCAGCCGATCGCCACCGTATTCCCCAAAGAGGGCGTCACCGGTTGGGCCGACACCACCATGCTGCACGCCGAAGCCAAAAACCCGAACTGCGCCTACAAGTGGATGAACTGGTCGCTGGAGCCCAAGGTTCAGGGTGACCTGGCCGCCTGGTTCGGCTCCGTGCCCGCGGTACCGGCCGGCTGCAAAGCCAGCGAACTGCTCGGCGCCCAAGGCTGCGCGGTGAACGGTTACGACCAGTTCGAGAAGATCGCCTTCTGGAAAACCCCGCAAGCCAAGTGCGAGACCCAGGAGCAGTGCGTGCCGTACAGCCGCTGGACGCAGGATTTCATCGCGATCATGGGCGGCCGTTGATCGGGTCCCCGCCTTCGCGGGGATGACGGTCACCGCTGGGCGACGGATCACGTTTGCGCAGGCACCGTCATTCCCGCGAAGGCGGGAATCCAGAAGCACCCGCTGCAACACCCAACGCGAACCGTTTCACCCGTTTTCAGAAGTCCAGGCAGGGCCGCTGCGACGACCCTCGCCTTTTTGGAGTACCGCACCATGACGCTTGCAGTCCAATTTACCCAAGTTTCCCGTCAATTCGGCGATGTGAAGGCCGTAGACCGGGTTTCAATCGATATCGAGGACGGTGAGTTCTTTTCCATGCTCGGCCCATCGGGTTCGGGCAAGACCACCTGCCTGCGCCTGATCGCCGGCTTCGAGCAGCCCAGTGCCGGTTCCATTCGCATCCATGGCGTCGAGGCCGTGGGCCTGGCGCCCTACCAGCGCGACGTCAACACCGTATTCCAGGATTACGCACTGTTCCCGCACATGAACGTACGCGACAACGTCGCCTACGGCCTGAAAGTCAAAGGCGTCGGTAAAAGCGAGCGCCTGACCCGCGCCGAAGAGGCGCTGGCCATGGTCGCCCTCGGCGGTTATGGCGAACGCAAGCCTGCGCAACTCTCCGGCGGTCAGCGCCAGCGCGTGGCCCTGGCCCGCGCCCTGGTCAATCGGCCACGGGTGCTGCTGCTCGATGAGCCGCTCGGCGCGCTGGATTTGAAACTGCGCGAACAGATGCAGGGCGAGCTGAAGAAGCTGCAGCGCCAGCTCGGCATCACTTTCATCTTCGTCACCCACGACCAGACCGAAGCGCTGTCGATGTCCGACCGGGTGGCGGTGTTCAACAAGGGCCGCATCGAGCAGGTCGACAGCCCGCGCAACCTGTACATGAAGCCGGCGACCGCGTTCGTGGCCGAGTTCGTCGGCACCTCCAACGTGCTGCGAGGCGAGGTGGCCAAACAGCTGACCGGCAACGCCCAACCGTTCTCCATTCGCCCGGAACACATCCGTTTGCTAGAAAGCCGTTCAAGCGAGAGCCCGGCCAGCAACGGCGAGATGCACATCAGCGGTCTGCTGCACGACATTCAGTACCAGGGCTCGGCCACCCGCTATGAAATCCAGCTGGAGAACGGCCAGAACCTGAGCGTCAGCCACGCCAACAACCAATGGCAGGACAGCGGCCTGGCCTATCAGACCGGCCAGCGCGTCACTGCCAGCTGGGCGCGGGAAGCCATGATCGCGCTGCAAGAAACGGCTGGCGAGGGCCTGTGACATGGAACTGTCGCTGAAAGCCCAGGCACCGCGGCCCAACAATGGCCCGCTGCACCGCCTGTCCAACCTGTTGTACCGCAAGCCGAACCTGTACCTGGCGCTGCTGCTGGTACCGCCGCTGCTGTGGTTTGGCGCGATCTATTTCGGCTCGCTGCTGACCCTGCTCTGGCAAGGCCTGTACACCTTCGACGACTTCACCATGACGGTGACCCCGGAGCTGACCCTGGCCAACCTCGCGGCCCTTTTCAACCCGGCCAACTACGACATCATTCTGCGCACCCTGGGCATGGCGGTCGCCGTGTCGCTGGCCAGCGCGGTGCTGGCCTTCCCCATCGCCTACTACATGGCGCGCTACACCACGGGCAAGACCAAAGCGTTCTTCTACATCGCGGTGATGATGCCGATGTGGGCCAGCTACATCGTCAAGGCCTACGCCTGGACCCTGCTGCTGGCCAAAGGTGGCGTCGCCCAATGGTTCGTCCAGAGTCTCGGCCTGGAGCCGCTGTTGCAGTTCATCCTCGGCATCCCCGGGGTCGGCGGCAGTACCCTGTCGACCTCGCACCTGGGGCGCTTCCTGGTGTTCGTCTACATCTGGCTGCCGTTCATGATCCTGCCGATCCAGGCCGCGCTGGAACGCTTGCCGCCGTCCCTGCTGCAAGCGTCCGCCGACCTCGGCGCACGACCCTGGCAGACCTTCGTGCAGGTGATTCTGCCGCTGTCGATTCCAGGCATCGCCGCCGGTTCGATCTTCACCTTCTCGCTGACCCTGGGCGACTTCATCGTCCCGCAACTGGTCGGCCCGCCGGGCTTCTTCATCGGCAGCATGGTCTACGTCCAGCAAGGCGCGATCGGCAACATGCCGATGGCCGCTGCCTTCACCCTGGTGCCGATCGTGCTGATCGCCATCTACCTCGCCATCGTCAAACGCCTGGGAGCCTTCGATGCACTCTGATCCCTCATCCCAAGGCGCCTCCTGGGGCCTGAAACTGGCGGCCTGGGGCGGCTTGCTGTTCCTGCACTTCCCGATCCTGATCATCTTCATCTACGCCTTCAACACCGAAGATGCCGCCTTCAGCTTTCCGCCGCAGGGCTTCACCCTGCACTGGTTCAGCGTCGCCTTCAGCCGCGTGGACGTGCTCGAGTCGATCAAGCTGTCGCTGCAGATCGCCTGCGTCGCGACCCTGATCGCCATGGTCCTCGGCACCTTAGCCGCCGCCGCGCTGTACCGCCGCGACTTCTTCGGCAAGGAAGGCATTTCGCTGATGCTGATTCTGCCGATCGCCCTGCCCGGCATCGTCACCGGCATCGCCCTGCTCTCGGCGTTCAAGACCCTGGGCATCGAACCGGGAATGTTCACCATCATCGTCGGCCACGCGACCTTCTGCGTGGTGATCGTCTACAACAACGTCATCGCCCGCTTCCGGCGTACCTCCCACAGCCTGATCGAAGCCTCGATGGACCTCGGCGCCGACGGCTGGCAGACCTTCCGCTACATCATCCTGCCCAACCTCGGCTCGGCGCTGCTGGCCGGCGGCATGTTGGCGTTCGCCCTGTCGTTCGACGAGATCATCGTCACCACCTTCACCGCCGGCCACGAACGCACCCTGCCGCTGTGGCTGCTCAACCAACTGAGCCGCCCGCGCGATGTGCCGGTGACCAACGTGGTGGCGATGCTGGTGATGCTGGTGACCATGCTGCCGATCCTCGGCGCCTATTACCTGACCAAGGGCGGTGAAAGTGTCGCTGGCAGCGGCGGCAAATAACCAAGTACTCCCTCTCCCCAACCCCTCCCCCAATGGGAGAGGGGCTTAAACAACAGAATTCGTAGAAACCCTAACCAGAGGATTTCGCCATGCAAACCAAACTGCTGATCAATGGCCAACTGGTCGACGGCGCAGGCGCCAGCCAGCCGGTGCTCAACCCGGCCCTTGGCGCGCCGCTGGTGCATATCAACGAAGCCAGCGCCGAGCAGGTGGACGCGGCCGTGCGCGCCGCCGACGCGGCCTTCGACAGCTGGTCGCAGACCGCGCCGAAAGACCGCTCGCTGCTGTTGCTGCGCCTGGCCGACAAGATCGAAGCCCACGGCGAGGAGCTGGCCAGGCTGGAGTCGGACAACTGCGGCAAGCCCTACGCCTGCGCGCTGAACGACGAAATCCCGGCCATCGCCGATGTGTTCCGCTTCTTCGCCGGCGCCAGCCGCTGCATGAGCGGTTCCGCCGCCGGTGAATACCTGCCCGGCCACACCTCGATGATCCGCCGCGACCCGATTGGCGTGGTGGCCTCGATTGCGCCGTGGAACTACCCGCTGATGATGGCCGCCTGGAAGCTCGGCCCGGCCCTGGCCGCCGGCAACACCGTGGTGCTCAAGCCCTCCGAGCAGACGCCGCTGACCGCGCTGAAGCTGGCCGAATTCATTGCCGAGATTTTCCCGGCCGGGGTGGTCAATATCGTCTTCGGTCGCGGCCCGAGCGTCGGCAGCCCGCTGGTGACGCACCCGAAAGTGCGCATGGTGTCGCTGACCGGCTCGGTGGCCACCGGCTCGAACATCATTTCCAGCACCGCCGCCTCGGTGAAGCGCATGCACATGGAGCTGGGCGGCAAGGCGCCGGTGATCATCTTCAACGACGCCGACATCGCCGCCGCCGTCGAGGGCATTCGCACCTTCGGCTTCTACAACGCCGGCCAGGATTGCACCGCCGCCTGCCGCATCTACGCGCAGAAAGGCATCTACGAGAAGTTCGTCGCCGAACTGGGCGCGGCGGTCGGCAGCATCAAATACGGCTTGCAGAACGACCCGAACACCGAGCTCGGCCCGCTGATCACCGCCGCGCACCGCGAGCGCGCCAGCGGCTTCGTCGACCGCGCCAGCGCGCAGAAGCACATCGAAGTGGTCACCGGCGGCAAGGCGGTGGCGGGCGCCGGGTTCTTCTTCGAGCCCACGGTGCTGGCCGGCGCGCGCCAGGATGACGAAATCGTCCGCCGCGAAGTATTCGGCCCGGTGGTGTCGGTCACCCCGTTCGACGATGAAGCGCAGGCCCTGGCCTGGGCCAACGATTCCGACTACGGCCTGGCCTCCTCGGTGTGGACCCGCGACGTCGGCCGCGCCCACCGCTTCGCCGCCCGCTTGCAGTACGGCTGCACCTGGGTCAACACGCACTTCATGCTGGTCAGCGAAATGCCCCACGGCGGGCAGAAGCTCTCCGGCTACGGCAAGGACATGTCGATGTACGGCCTGGAGGATTACACCGCCATCCGCCATGTGATGTTCAAGCACTGATTTGGGCCACTGCACTCAGCCGGGCGTTGTGGGCCAGAACCCGACAGTCGCCCGTCACGCCCAATCGCTCCCTACGGTTTCTCACCACAAAGCAGGAGCAACAACAATGAAAACCACCCTCCGCAGTATCGGCTTCCTCATGCTGTGCGCCATGGCCAGCCTGGCCCAGGCGGCGGACGATGCCAAAGCCATAGTCGACGGCTACATGGCCGCCTGGAACGCCCATGATGCGGACAAGGCCGCGACCTTCCTGAGCGAAGACGCCGAGTACTTCGACGCCACCGTCGGCACGCCGCAGAAAGGCAAAGCCGCCGCCCGCGACAATGTGATCAAGGTATTTATCGGCGCAGTGCCGGACCTGAGTTGGAAGATGACCAGCGCGCCGATCGTCAGCGCCGATGGCATCGCTTTCCAATGGGTGTTCAGCGGCACCAACAGCGGCGCCTGGAGTGCCGAGACGCCGGCCACCGGTAAACCGCTGAAATTCGAAGGGGTCAGCTTCATCCGCATCAAAGACGGCAAGATCGCTTATCAAGGCGACTACTACGACGCCCTCGGCTTCAACAAGCAGCTCGGTTGGTAAAACCTGCTGCGCCAGCCTGCGTCAGTGATTGGCGCAGGCTGGCGTGCCGCTGGGGAGCAAAGCCATGGACAGCCGCAGAGTGGCGCTTTCGTAGATTGGCGCTGAGCGCAGCGATGCCCAACAAAACGTCGCGCCGTGACGCCCAGCAATCGCAATCCCGCAGAGCAGCCCGGTTGTTGGGCCTCACCTTCGGTTCAACGCAAACCTAGCGCACGCCCCTTAACGCGGGGCGATATGCGCGATCAGCAGTTGCACGGTTTCCTGCCCACGGTATTCGTTGACGTCGAGCTTGTACGCCAACTCGACCCAGCGCACCGTCGGGTTCGGCCACAGCTCGCGGTCGATATTGAAGGCGATACCGTCCAGGGTCTGCCCACCGCACTCGGTCTTGAGCACCAGTTTGAGGTGCTTGTCGCCGACCAGGCGCTGCTGGACGATCTGGAACACGCCATGGAACAACGGCTCGGGAAAATGCTGGCCCCAGGGCCCGGCGTTGCGCAGGGCGCGAGCCAGTTCGAGGTGGAACTCCTCCATCGCCAGGCTGCCATCGGACAGCAGGCGGCCGGTCAGGTCGTCCTCGTTGAGCTGGCGCCGCACCTCGGTGTCGAAGGCGGCGGCAAAGTCGTTGAAGTGCGCCTCGGGCAACGACAGGCCGGCCGCCATGGCATGCCCGCCGAACTTGCTGATCAAGCCCGGATGCTTGGCCGCCACCGCGTCCAGTGCATCGCGCACATGGAAACCCGGCACCGAGCGGGCCGACCCCTTCAGCACGCCGTCACCGGCATCGGCAAAGGCGATGGTCGGGCGGTGGTAGCGCTCCTTCATCCGCGAGGCGAGGATACCGATCACCCCTTGGTGCCAGTCCGCGTCGAACAGGCAGAGGCCGAACGGCATGGACTCGAGCGGCAAATCCTTGAGCTGGGCCAGGGCCTCGCGCTGCATGCCCTGCTCGATGGCCTTGCGATCCTGATTGAGCTGGTCGAGCTGCACCGCCATCTCGCGCGCCAGCGCTTCGTCGGCGCAAAGCAGGCATTCGATGCCGAGGCTCATGTCATCCAGGCGCCCGGCGGCGTTCAAACGCGGACCGAGAATAAACCCGAGGTCGGTGGAGGTGATGCGTTCCGCCTGGCGCCCCGCCACTTCCAGAATCGCCCGCAGCCCCGGCCGCGCCCGCCCGGCACGAATACGCGCCAGGCCCTGGTGCACGAGGATGCGGTTGTTGGCATCCAGCGGCACCACGTCGGCGACGCTGCCGAGCGCGACCAGGTCGAGCAGGTCGGCCAGGTTCGGCTCTTTCAGCTGGCGGCGGTTGAACCAGTCCAGCTCGCGCAGACGCGCGCGCAGCGCCAGCAGTACATAGAAAATCACGCCGACACCAGCCAGCGCCTTGCTCGGGAAATCGCAGCCCTGCTGGTTGGGGTTGACGATGGCATCCGCCGCGGGCAACTCGTGGCCGGGCAAGTGGTGATCGGTGACCAGCACGCTCAGACCCGCGGCTTTCGCCGCCGCCACACCCTCGACGCTGGAAATCCCATTGTCCACCGTCACCAGCAGTTGCGGCCGGCGCTCCAGCGCCACGGCGACGATCTCCGGGGTCAGGCCATAGCCGTACTCGAAACGATTGGGCACCAGGTAATCGACATGCGCCGCGCCGAGCGCACGCAGGCCGAGCAGGCCGACCGTGCTGGCCGTGGCGCCATCGGCATCGAAATCACCGACGATCAGAATGCGCTGGCCCTGCTCCAGCGCCAGCACCAACAAATCGATGGCCGCGTCGATGCCTTTGAGCTGCTGATAGGGCATCAGCCGCGCCAGACCTTTATCCAGCTCGGCCTCGGACTGCACGCCACGGGCGGCGTACAAGCGGGTCAACAGGGGCGGCAGGTCGCCAAGATTGGGCAAGGTGGATGGCAGTGGGCGGGATTCGATGCGCATGGGTTTACTCAATTGTGCTGCTTTAACTCCCCTCACCCTTTCAGGGGGAGGGGTTGGGGGAGAGGGTCAGGCTCAAGGCACGCCCTCTCCCTAGCCCTCTCCCGGAGGGAGAGGGGATTAAGCGCTGCTAGCCGCGATCGCCCATCAACCATTCCAGCTGCACTTCATGCTGGCCACGGTCGTCGGTGACGAAAATCGTGCCTTCGCTGATCATCACCGCCCAGGTGATGGTGCGCGGCATGTCCTTGGCCAGGGCTTCCAGGGCTTCCTGCGGCACGGTGGCGATATTGACGTTCTTCAGCGTCTTCACCGCATCGACCACCTTGCTCTGCCACACGCGCACGCTGCCATAGGCCAGCAGACTGGTGCGTTCAGTGCGGCGCGAGCACCAGGTCAGGCGGTCGACATCCGGCAGGCCGACTTCGATCCAGTGCAGCACGCGACCGTCCAGGCTTTTTTCCCACAACGCCGGCTCGTCGACGTCGGACAGGCCACGGCCGAACGCCAGTTGCTCGTTGTACCAAAGGGCGTAGGCCAGCAGGCGCACAGTCATGCGTTCTTCGGTTTCGGACGGGTGGCGCGCGATGGTCAGACGCGACGTTGCATACACCCCACGATCCAGATCGGTGAGATTGAGGTCGACTTTGTAGGTCGTGGAAGGCTGGGCCATGGACGGGCTTCTAGATGCGAGGAAAGGCGGCAAGTCTACCCCAAGCGCCCCGTGCAGGTTAGAGTCGCGGCCATTGTCTGATGCACGGGAACGCCAATGAACCTTGCCACCAAACCCCTCGCCGGCCTGAAAGTCATCGAGCTCGGCACCCTGATCGCCGGCCCGTTCGCCTCGCGCATCTGCGCCGAGTTCGGCGCCGAGGTGATCAAAGTCGAATCCCCGGATGGCGGCGACCCGCTGCGCAAATGGCGCAAGCTCTACGAGGGCACCTCGCTGTGGTGGTTCGTGCAGGCGCGCAACAAAAAGTCGCTGAGCCTGAACCTCAAGCACCCGACCGGCCTGGCCATCCTCAAGCAACTGCTCAGCGAAGCAGACATCCTGATCGAGAATTTCCGTCCCGGCGTGCTGGAAAAACTCGGTCTCGGCTGGGGCGAGCTCCACGCCCTGAACCCGAAACTGGTGATGGTGCGCCTCTCAGGCTTCGGCCAAAGCGGCCCGATGAAAGACCAGCCGGGCTTCGGCGCGGTTGGCGAAGCCATGGGCGGGTTGCGCTATATCACCGGCTTCGAGGATCGCCCACCGGTGCGCACTGGCATTTCCATCGGCGACTCGATTGCCGCGCTGTGGGGCGTGATCGGCGCACTGATGGCGCTGCGCCACCGTGAAGTGAATGGCGGCCAGGGCCAGGTGGTCGACGTGGCGCTGTACGAGGCGATCTTCGCCATGATGGAAAGCATGGTGCCGGAGTTCGACGTGTTCGGTTTCATCCGCGAACGCAGCGGCAACATCATGCCCGGCATCACGCCCTCCTCGATCCACACCAGTAGCGACGGCAAGCATGTGCAGATCGGTGCCAATGGCGACGCGATCTTTCAGCGCTTTATGCACGCTATCGGGCGCCCGGACTTGGCAACTGACCCGCAGCTTGCCAGCAACGACGGCCGCGACGGCCGCCGTGACGAGCTGTACGGGGTGATCGACCGCTGGGTTGGCTCGTTGCCGCTGGAGGGGGTGCTGAGCGCCCTGAGCTGCGCCGAGGTGCCCGCCAGCCGCATCTACTCCGCCGAGGACATGTTCGCCGACCCGCAATTCCTCGCCCGCGAGATGTTCCTCAACGCCAAACTGCCGGATGGCAAAGACTTCAAGGTGCCAGGCATAGTGCCCAAGCTCTCGGAAACGCCAGGCTCGGCCGACTGGGTGGGTCCGCAGCTGGGCGAACACAATGCCGAGGTGCTGGCGGCCCTGGGCTACAGCACGGAACGAATCGCCGCGCTGCGCCAGGATGGCGCTATTTGATGCGGGGACGACGGGGTTCTCACAAAATATCGCCTTCAATTCCCGCGCAGGCGGGAACCTGGCAGCTGTAGGCATTCGGCGACCAAGGGAAACCCAGTAAGTTTCACGCGCGCTGAATCGGCCCTGCCTATACTTTTCCCTCCTCAGCTCATGGCGACCCCTTGAATGCCCTCCAGGCCCGCACTCTCCCTCGCTCTTCGTCATGGTCTGCTGGTCGCCGGGCTGATGTTTGCCTGCGCGCTGCGCGCAGAGCCTCGCGAGCAGATCATCTGGACGGTGCGCGACATGCCACCCTTCAGCATTCAGGAAGGGCCACACAAGGGTCAGGGCATTGCCGACAAGATGCTCACCCTGATCAGGCAGCGCCTGCCGCAATACGAACACATCAACAGCCGGGTGAATCGCGCCAGGGCCAACCAGATGCTCGCGCAGAACAAGCTGAGCTGCGACCCCGGCCTGCTCTGGAGCAAGGAACGCACCCAGATGATGTACTTCTCCATCCCCACGTTCGGCCTGATGACCAATGGCGTGATAACGCGTGCGGACCAGCAGGAACAGCTCGCGCCGTTCATCCAGCAGGGCAAGCTCGACCTCGGCGCCTTCCTCGCCGACCCGCGCTTCAACCTCGGGCTCCTGGTCGAGCGCAGTTATGGCGAGGTGATCGATGCCCAACTGAAGCAGGCAAAGCCGGGCCATCTGGTCGTCCACCACGGCAACGATGCCCTCGGCAGCCTGTTGCAGATGCAGCAGCACGGTCGCATCACGGCGGTAGCCGGGTACTGGCCGGAAACCCGTTATGTGGCCAAGGCCCATGGCATTGACCAGCATCAGTTGCGTTTCTACCCGGTACAAGGCGTACCGACCTATCAGTTGGCCTATGTGACCTGCTCGAAAACCCCGCAAGGCCTGAAAGCCATCCAGGCGATCAACCAGGTGATACGCGACTTGCGCGGCAACGAAATAGCCGAGCTCTATGCCGAGTGGCTGGACAAGCCAACCCGCGCGGCCTATCTGCAAGCGGCCAAGACCTTCTTTGACGAGTGAGTGTTGGCTCCCGTATTGATTGGGGCCACGCCTTGGCGGCGATGGCGGTGCAAGACAAACCTTCCGGCCAACCTCGTCATTCCCGCGAAGGCGGGAATCCAGTAGCCACATCGAACGCTTAGCCCGCACGGCCAGCAACATTCAACTGCGGCATCGCCTCGAAAATGCCCCCGGCGACCGCACAGCACAACAAAGACAAAACCCCATAAACAAAAAGGCCAGCTCAGCGTTCGCTGGCTGGCCTTTCTGATTGCCGATTGGCGCCCGTTACAGCGGCTTGCCGCGGTTGCCGTGCTGGCTGACAAAGCCCTGAATCGCCTTCAGGTCATTGGCCAACACGGTGCAACGCTCTTCCCGCTCGAACAGATCGTCCAGGTGTGGCGGCAGCACCGGCGCTTGGCCGACACCGGCTTTTTCCACCGCCTCGGGGAACTTCACCGGGTGGGCTGTGCCGAGTATCACCATCGGAATGGCCAGGCTGCGACGGCAATCGCGCGCGGCCTTGACGCCGATGGCGGTGTGCGGATCGAGCAACTCGCCACACTCGGCGTAGACCTGGGCGATGGTTTCGCAGGTTTCTTCGTCGTTGACCGCCAACGAGTCGAACAGCTTGCGGGCCTCGACCCAACGATCTTCCTCGACGCTAAAACCGCCGCCTTGCTTGAAGGTCGCCATCAGCTCGGCGATTGCCGCGCCGTTGCGCCCGTGCAGGTCGAACAGCAGGCGCTCGAAGTTCGAGGAGACCATGATGTCCATCGACGGCGACAGGGTCGGGTGCAGGGTGTCTTTCACATACTGATTGCCGCTCATGAAGCGGTGCAGGATGTCGTTGCGGTTGGTCGCGACGATCAACTGGCTGATCGGCAGGCCCATGTTGCGCGCCAGGTAACCGGCGAAGATGTCGCCGAAGTTGCCGGTCGGCACCGAGAACGCGATGGAACGCGCCGGGCCACCCAGTTGCAAGGCGGCGTGGAAGTAGTAAACGATCTGGGCCATGATCCGCGCCCAGTTGATCGAGTTGACCGCCACCAGTCGCGTGCCCTTGAGGAAGCGTTGGTCGGCAAAACTGTCCTTGACCATCTCCTGGCAGTCGTCGAAGTTGCCTTCGACGGCGATGTTGTGGATGTTCTCGCCGAGGATGGTGGTCATCTGCCGGCGCTGCACTTCCGACACGCGGTTATGCGGATGGAGGATGAAGATGTCGACGTTGTCGCACGCCTTGCAGCCTTCGATGGCGGCCGAGCCGGTATCGCCGGAGGTGGCGCCGATGATCACCACGCGCTCGTTGCGCTTCTCCAGCACGTAGTCGAGCAGACGGCCGAGCAGTTGCAGGGCGAAGTCCTTGAAGGCCAGGGTCGGACCGTGGAACAGCTCCAACACCCATTCGTTGCCATTCAGCTGACGCAGCGGCGCCACGGCGTTGTGGGCGAACACGCCGTAGGTTTCTTCCAGGATCTTCTTGAAGTCGGCATCCGGGATGCTGCCGGTGACGAACGGGCGCATCACCCGGAACGCCAGTTCGTGGTACGGCAGGCCGGCCCACGAGGCGATTTCTTCCTGGCTGAAACGCGGCAGGTTTTCCGGCACATACAGGCCGCCGTCGCTGGCCAGCCCGGCCAGCAGCACGTCTTCGAAATTCAGGGCCGGAGCCTGGCCGCGGGTACTGATATAACGCATGACCACTTCCTCCTAAATCTAGTTCAACTGCTCGACGCGGATCCGCACCACGCTGCCGACCACATCGCTGAGGGCTTCCAGGGCGGCGATGGCGTCGTTCATGCGCTGTTCCACGACCCGGTGGGTCACGAGGATCATCGGCACCAGGCCATCGTGCTCTTCGACCTCTTTCTGCATGATCGATTCGATATTGATGCCGCGCTCGGAGAGGATGGTCGCCACCTGGGCCAATACGCCCGGATGATCCTTGGCCTGGATGCGCAGGTAATAGGCGCTTTCGCAGGCGTCGATCGGCAGGATCGGATGGGCCGAGAGCGAATCCGGCTGGAAGGCCAGGTGCGGCACACGGTTTTCCGGGTCGGTGGTCAATGCCCGCACCACGTCCACCAGGTCCGCCACCACCGACGATGCGGTCGGCTCCATGCCGGCACCGGCGCCGTAGAACAGGGTGCTGCCGGCGGCGTCGCCATTGACCATCACCGCGTTCATCACGCCATTGACGTTGGCGATCAGGCGATCGGCCGGAATCAACGTCGGGTGCACGCGCAGTTCGATGCCGGCGGCGGTGCTGCGCGCCACGCCCAGGTGCTTGATGCGGTAGCCCAGGGCTTCGGCGTAGTTGACGTCGGCGGTGGTGAGCTTGGTGATGCCTTCGGTGTAGGCCTTGTCGAACTGCAGCGGAATGCCGAAGGCAATCGACGCGAGAATGGTCAGCTTGTGCGCGGCGTCGATACCTTCGACGTCGAAGGTCGGGTCGGCTTCGGCATAACCCAGTTCCTGAGCTTCCTTGAGCACGTCTTCGAAGGCGCGGCCCTTCTCACGCATTTCGGTGAGGATGAAATTGCCGGTGCCGTTGATGATGCCGGCGACCCAGTTGATCCGGTTGGCCGACAGGCCTTCACGGATCGCCTTGATCACCGGGATGCCGCCGGCCACCGCGGCTTCGAAGGCGACGATAACGCCCTTCTCGCGGGCCTTGGCGAAGATCTCGTTGCCATGCACGGCGATCAGCGCCTTGTTCGCGGTGACCACGTGCTTGCCGTTCTCGATGGCTTTGAGCACCAGCTCGCGGGCCACGGTGTAGCCACCGATCAGCTCGATGACGATCTCGATCTCGGGGTTGCTGGCGACGTCGAAGACGTCGTGGGTAATCGAGGTGCCGGTAATGTCGCACTGCGAATTGGGCGAGCGCAGCGCGATCTGCGCCACTTCGATGCCACGCCCGGCACGCCGCGCGATTTCCTCGGCGTTGCGCTTGAGCACGTTGAAAGTACCGCCACCGACGGTACCCAGCCCACAGATGCCTACTTTGACCGGTTTCACACTGAACTCCCCATCTGCACTGCGTAAAACGGCCGACTAGAGAGCCGGCCGTGAATATAAAAGAGCCGCACCTTACGAAGCGGCTCTGTAATAGTCAATCCAGCGCCACGCGCGGACTACTTAGCCTCTAGGGCGACTTTGGCCAGTTGCGGGGCTGGCTGGTAGCCCGGTATCAGTTGGCCGTTGGCCAGGACGATGGCTGGCGTGCCATTGACCCCGATCAACTGCCCCAGCTCGAACTGCTTGGCCACCGGGTTTTCACACTGGGCGGCGGGCAGTTCTTCGCGCGTCTTGGCCAGGTTCATTGCGGCCTGGCGGTCCTTCGAGCACCAGACGCTGACCAGGGTGTTGTAGCCGTGGCTACCCAGGCCCTGACGCGGAAAGGCGACGTAGCGCACTTCGACACCGCGCCGGTTCAGCTCCGGGACTTCGCTGTGCAGCTTCTGGCAATAGCCGCAGTCGGTGTCGGTGAACACGGTGATATGGGTTTTCGGATTTTTCGGCGAGAACACCACCATATCGCTCAATGGAATCGCATTGACTTCCTTGGCGATGGAATGGCTTTCGGCTTTTTCCGTGAGGTTGACCGCCGCACCGTCCTTGACCTGGAACAGGTAGCCCTGGATGACGAACTGGCCATCGGCACTGGCATACAGCAGGCGCCCGCCCTTCAGTTGAATCTGAAACAGGCCGGGCATGCTGCTTTCGGCAATGGCTTCGATCGCCATGTCAGGTTGCAGCGACTGCAAGGTCTTGCGGATGGCCTGATCGGGATCGGCGGCCAGCGCACAGGCACTGGCCAAACCGAGGGTTACGGCGGCGAACATTCGGGTCACGCGCATGGATACTCCTGTCGAGCGGCGGACGGTACAGCGGTGAACGAAGCCTACCATAGAAGCCCTTGCAGGCCGACCGCAGCAGGTCGGACGGGCGTCTCAGAACTTGTTCACGACCTAGCGAGCGAAGGTCAGGCAAGGCGAAGTCGGGCGCAACGTAGCGAAGCGGAGTAACAGCCAAAGGCTGGCCCGCAGGGCGAGCGAAACGAGTCAAAAGCGCAGTTTACGAATTGTAAATGAGCATTTTGAGCCCGATTTCAACGCCGCATGACCGACGCGCAGCAGGTCATGAACTCGCTCTCAGCCCCGCGGATGGTGCTGAGCATGCAACTCCTGCAGGCGGGCGCGGGCGACGTGGGTGTAGATCTGCGTGGTCGAGAGGTCGCTGTGGCCGAGCAGCATCTGCACCACGCGCAGGTCGGCGCCATGGTTGAGCAGGTGCGTGGCGAAGGCGTGACGCAAGGTGTGCGGCGACAGCGATTTGGCGATGCCCGCGACCTTGGCCTGGTGCTTGATCCGATACCAGAAGGTCTGTCGGGTCATCTGCTCGCCACGCTGGCTGGGAAACAGCACATCGCTCGGTTTGCCATCCAGCAGAAATGGCCGCGCCTCGCGCACATAGCGCTCGATCCAGGTGATCGCCTCCTCCCCCAGCGGCACCAGCCGCTCCTTGCTGCCCTTGCCGAACACTCGCAGCACGCCCTGGCGCAGGTTGACCTGCTCCAGGGTCAGGCTGATCAACTCGGTCACCCGCAAGCCGCAGGCGTACAGCACTTCGAGCATGGCCCGGTCGCGCAGGCCGATCGGCTCGCCGAAATCCGGGGCTGCCAGCAGCGCCTCAACATCGGCCTCGGACAAGGATTTTGGCAGCGGCCGCCCCAGTTGCGGCATTTCCACGCGCAGGGTCGGATCGCTGGCGATCAGGTTCTCCCGCAGGAGAAAGCGGTAGAAGCCGCGCAGCCCGGAAAGAAAGCGCGCCGTGGAGCGGGCCACATAGCCGGCATTGAGACGCCAGGCCAGGTGATCGAGGATCACTTCGCGGCCGGCATCCGGCAACGTCAGGCCACGCTCCTGCAACCAGCCGTTGAAATGCGCGAGGTCACTTCGGTAGGCCGAGCGGGTATGTTCTGACAGGCCCTTCTCCAGCCACAGGGCATCGAGAAACTGGTCAATCAGTGGATGATCAAGAACCGGCATGTAGGGGCTGTATCTGACGTGAAGGCAGCGCTAGTCTTTCACAGCCAGGCCAAGTACGGCCAGGGCCGTCAGCCGCCAAGGAGTTCAGATGAACGAACAACAGATCCTTCTCGCATTAGGAGGCATCGGTGCCGCCGCCCTCTTCTGCCAGTGGCTGGCATGGCGTCTGCGGCTACCGGCCATTCTGTTTCTGCTGCTGTCCGGCATCCTGGTCGGCCCGGTCTTCGGCTGGCTCGACCCACAAGCACTGTTCGGCCCGCTGTTGATGCCACTGGTGTCGCTGGCGGTTGCGCTGATTCTGTTCGAAGGCAGCCTGACATTGCGCTTCGACGAGTGGAAGGACATCGGCGTGGTCGTCCGCCGCCTGGTAACCATCGGCGCGCTGGCCACCTGGGGCGTGATCGCACTGGCCGCGCACTACCTGCTGGCACTCAGTTGGGAGATGGCGCTGCTGTTCGGCACCCTGACGCTGGTCACCGGGCCAACGGTGATCGTGCCCATGCTGCGGGTGGTACGGCCCAAAGCGTCGATCGCCAATATCCTGCGCTGGGAAGGCATCGTCATCGACCCGATCGGCGCGCTGCTGGCGGTGGTGGTCTTCAGCTACATCATCAGCAGAGAAGGCGAAGGCCTGCTGCTGGGCTCCGGCACCTTCGCCGGGGTGATTGTCTGCGGCTGCGTTTTAGGGCTTGCCGGTGGCTGGCTGTTCGGCCAGGCCCTGCGACGCCATTGGCTACCCGAATACCTGCATAACCTGGCGGCCCTGGCCGCCGTGTTGGGTGTGTTCATCGCCGCCAATCAGATCATGCACGAGTCCGGCCTGCTGGCCGTCACGGTGATGGGCATGTGCGTGGCCAACATGAAGGGCGTGGATGTGCGGCACATCCTGCACTTCAAGGAAAACCTCAGCGTGCTGCTGATTTCCGGGCTGTTCGTTCTGCTCGCCGCGCGTCTCGACGTACAGGCCCTGCTGGCCTTCGGCCCGGCGGTGTTGTTGCTGCTGCTGGTGATCCAGTTCGTCGCCCGGCCGCTCAACGTAGCGCTCTGCACCTGGGGCTCCAACATCAATTGGCGCGAGCGTGCGCTGCTGGCCTGGATCGCGCCGCGCGGGATAGTTGCAGCCGCGGTTTCCGCCATTTTCGCCGTCCGCCTGGCCGAAGCCGGCCATGAGGGCGCCGAACTGCTGGTGCCGCTGACCTTTGCCGTGATCATCGGCACAGTGGTTCTGCAGAGCGCCACGGCGCGGCCGCTGGCGCGCCTGCTGAAGGTCGCCGAACCCGCACCGAGCGGCTTCCTGATCGTCGGCGCGCACCCGATGGCGCGCACCCTCGGCAAGGCCTTGCAACAACTGGGCAGCCGCGTCCTGCTGACCGACTCCAACTGGGAAAATGTCAGCGCGGCACGCATGGAAAACCTGCCGACCTATTTCGGCAATCCAGCCTCGCAACATGCCGAAGCCCATCTCGACCTGGTGGGTCTTGGCTATCTGCTGGCGCTCTCGCCGGCGGGGGAACTCAATACCCTGGCCTGCATGCGCTTTCGCCATGAGTTCCACCCACAGAACCTTTACAACCTGGCCAGCGGCCTGGAAAACCGCCGTAGCGACAAGCACCGCGCCAGTGACCAGCACCGCGGCCGGACCATTGGCAGCGAACCCCTGACCTATTCGCAACTGGCCAGCAAACAGCACCGTGGCGCACAGCTGTACAGCACGACCCTGACGTCCGGCTTCGGCTGGGACGACTATCAGACGCTGCACGGTAGCCGCGCGAACGTGCTGTTCGCTCGCGATGCCGAAGGCCGCGTACATGTTGTAACACCAGAGCACCATTTGCGGCCGCAGCCAGGCTGGGTTCTGCTCGCCTTGATCGAGCCCGGGAACACTGCCGAAAATGAGGCGAACCGCTAGTCGCACTAAGCCTGCGCCGCTGCAAAGCCAGCCCGTCGCCCTATCTTTGGATGGGTGACAGGCCTACTTGGCAAAGCCATGATTGCATCACGCCACTATCGCTCGCCGGACGCCCTCCATGCCTAATCAACAGCGCTCTCGCCTTGGTCAGATCCTGCTCAACAAGGGACTGATCAGCCCAGCCCAGCTGGAAGGTGCCATTGCTCTGCAACTCACCAGCCAGAAGCGCCTCGGTGAGATACTCGTCGAACAAGGCCTGTTGACCGAGCGGCAATTGAGCAAGGCGCTGAAGAAACAAAGCAATCTGCGCATCGCCGCCACGCTGGTCGCCGCACTGCTGAGCCCGTTCCAGATGGCCAGCGCGGATCTTCATCGGCAACCGCCCAGCAGCATCAGTCGCCAGGAAACCCCACGCGGCTTTCAGCCCTTGAACGACCTGGAGATGAGCGATGTCAGCGCCCAGGGCCTGGACGATGTACTGCAGGGGTTGTTCCTGCGCGCGGAAAATGGCGATGGGCTGGCTACGGCCAGCCAACTGGCCAAGCTGGTCATGCCCGCGATCAATGCGCTGGATGCGGAAACCTCGATGACCGATGTGCGCTACGACACCAGCCAACTCACCTCGACCATCAATGCCGATGGCTCGCTGGATGTGCGCCTGCCCAGCTCCATCGGCGAACTGCGCTTCAACAACATCCGCGTGCTGGGTGCACTGCCAGGCCAGAGCCTTGGCAGCCTGAGCCTGCAGGACCTCGATTTGTCGCAGGCCTCACTGAAGATCAGCCTGCGACCCTGAGCCCTGCGCAAGAAAAGGCGTTTGAACAAGGCTTTTTCTACCGTTCAGTCAAACCGCAACGCCAAGTTGCAGCAGCGCCTCCGGCAGTACCGGTACCGGATGCTTGTCCTCGTCGATGGCGACGAAGCTGAACAGGCCGCTGATGGCCTTCTGCCGGCCGTCGCAGTACATCCCCTCGACGAACACCTCGACCGCCACCTTGAGGCTGGTATTGCCGACCTTCACCACCCGGCCAATCAGCTCGACGATGGAGCCGGCGGGGATTGGATGATTGAAATCGATGCGATCGGAAGACACCGTGACCAGCGGTAAACGGCAAAAGTGCGTGGCGGTAATGAACGACACTTCATCCATCCAGGCCAGCGCGGTGCCGCCGAACAGGGTGTTGTGGTGGTTGGTGGCCGGCGGGAATACCGCCTTGGTGACGTGGGTTTGCGATAAATCGGTACGTCGGAGAATTTCTTGCTCTCTAGGGGTCATGCCACTACTGCCTGAGTCGATCTCTGTGGCTGCCACTGTGCTGCGGATATTGTCGTTGTTATGCGCTGCCGCCCGGGCAGGGAGTGCGATGCTGCTTCTTACTGTCTGCACATCGCTGATGCTGCGTGAACATCGGTTCGGAATGCTCATTGACTAGAATCAACTGCGCGTCCTCGCTTCTGTTCGCGGGGCCTCAACTTTGCTCGACTAATTCGCGAACACCTTCACCGGTAACTATCGCCCGAGAAATTTCAGGCAAGAAAAAAGCAGCCCGCAGGCTGCTTTTTTCGCAAAGAAAGCTGGAGTTAAACCAGTTTTTCCTTGATACGCGCTGCCTTGCCGGACAGGTCGCGGAGGTAGTAAAGCTTGGCTTTACGCACGTCGCCGCGACGCTTGACTGCCAGGCTGTCAACCAGCGGGCTGTAAGTCTGGAAGGTACGCTCAACGCCAACGCCGTTGGAGATTTTACGAACAGTGAAAGCACTGTTCACACCACGGTTACGCTTGGCGATTACTACGCCTTCGAACGCCTGCAGACGCGAACGATCGCCTTCCTTCACTTTAACCTGAACGACAATGGTGTCGCCCGGAGCGAAAGGAGGAATCACTTTGCTCATCTGTTCTGCTTCGAGTGCCAGAATAATCTTGTTAGTCATGCTGTGCTCCTAAGACAAACCAACTGGCTTGCCATCGATACGTTAACTATCGTCCCGTTGCCGGAGGTACTCCGCCAACAGCTTTTTCTCTTCTCCAGAAAGCGAGCGGCTTTCCAGAAGATCGGCGCGCCGTTCACTCGTCCGCCCAAGGGACTGCTGCAAACGCCAACGCCGGATATGTGCGTGATTGCCACTGAGCAACACGTCGGGAACGCGCTTATCCGCATACACCTCCGGCCGGGTGTAATGCGGGCAGTCGAGCAAGCCATCCGTAAAGGAGTCTTCCTCGGCCGAATCCGCATGCCCCAATGCACCGGGCAGCAGACGCGTCACCGCATCGATCAGGACCATCGCCGGTAGCTCGCCACCGGAGAGTACATAGTCGCCAATCGACCACTCTTCATCGACATGCGCTTCAATGAAACGCTCATCGATGCCTTCATAACGCCCGGCGATGAGGATCAGAGCCTCCTCTTTCGCCAGTTCGCGGACCGCCGACTGATTCAATCGACGCCCCTGCGGCGACAGGTAAATAACCTTCGCCTTCTCTCCGGCGGCCAGCTTGGCATCTGCCAAAGCGCCTTCCAGAGGCTTGATTTTCATCACCATGCCCGGACCGCCACCGAAAGGCCGATCATCCACCGTCTGGTGACGATCTTCGGTGTAGCTCCGTGGATTCCAGCAGGTCAGCTGCAAGAGCCCCTGCTTTACCGCGCGGCTGGTAATGCCGTATTCGCTGATGGCAGCAAACATTTCCGGGAACAAGCTGATGACTTCGACGCGCAGGCTAGCCATGATTCCTACTAACCAGTTGCTTAAAAGTCCGCATCCCAGTCAACCCGCATCTCGCCGGCCGCCAGATCTACCGTCAACACACAATGCGCCGTGTAGGGCAGCAAGCGTTCACGGTCATCGAGGCTGTCGGCGCAGGGCTTGACCACCATCACATCATTAGCGCCAGTTTCCAGCAGGTGGTCGATGCGCCCGAGCAATTGCCCGGCCTGGTCGATAACCTTCAAACCTTTCAGCTGGTACCAGTAGTACTCGCCGTCGGTCAGATCTGGGAGCAAGCTGCGGAGCACACAAATTTCGAAACCCGCGAGAAGACGTGCCTCTTCACGGTCATCGAGCCCCTTCAGCTTTGCCACGAGGACCTTGTTTTGCAAGCGTCCACTGGCCAGCTCAACCTGTCGAACATCGCCGTCACGCTTGAGCGTCCAGCTACTGTAATCCAGCAGGTTGTCAATCGGATCGGTAAAGGAAAAGACCTTCACTTCGCCGCGAACACCGTGCACCGAAACAATCTTACCGATGACGATCAAATCATCGGCGGGAGCTGGCGTCGCGTTCATGCTGCTTAGGCTGCTGCCTTAGCGGCATCCTTGAGCAGCTGAGCAACGCGCTCAGACGGCTGAGCGCCCTGGCCGAGCCAGTAGGTAGCGCGCTCTTGATCAACGGACAAACGAACTTCACCACCAGCGGCGATCGGGTTGAAGAACCCAATACGCTCAACAAAACGACCGTCGCGCGCATTGCGGCTGTCGGTCACGGTCAGGTGGTAAAACGGGCGCTTCTTGGAGCCGCCACGGGCAAGACGGATGGTTACCATGTGAACATCGTTCCTGTAGTCGGTGCTGCAAAACTAAAAATGCATGCTGGGCACTAGGCCCGAAAGGCCGCATATTCTAAGGATTATCAGGCTTTTTGCAAATCTCTTTTTCAGCCGCCTATCGACAGCCACCCTTGGAGCCTCCGCATGAACAGCGCGAGAGCCGATCTGGCAGAGGCTGAACAAGCCCTTACATCTTCGGCATGCCACCCGGAAACATCCCGCCCATGCCGCGCATCATCTTGGCCATGCCGCCTTTGGCAGTGACCTTTTTCATCATTTTCTGCATCTGTTTGTGCTGCTTGATCAGCCGCCCGATGTCCTGCACCTGGGTGCCGGAGCCCATGGCAATGCGGCGTTTGCGCGAGCCGCTGATGACGTCAGGGTCACGCCGTTCGCCCGGAGTCATCGAGTTGATGATGGCCTCCATCTGTTTGAACTGCTTCTCCGCCGCCCCCTGGGCGTTACCCATTTGCGCCAGGTTGACGCCGCCCATCTGCGGCAGCTTGTCCATCAAGCCGCCGAGGCCGCCCATGCTTTTCATCTGCTGCAACTGATCGCGGAAATCTTCCAGATCGAAGCCTTTGCCTTTCTTCAGCTTCTTCGCCAGTTTGTCGGCTTTTTCCCGGTCGAGGTTCTGCTCGGCCTGCTCGATCAAGCTGAGCACATCGCCCATGCCGAGGATGCGCGAAGCGATCCGATCCGGATGGAAGGGCTCGAGCGCATCGCTCTTCTCGCCCATACCGATAAACTTGATCGGCTTGCCGGTAATCGCCCGCACCGACAAGGCCGCGCCGCCACGCGCATCGCCGTCGACCTTGGTCAGCACGACGCCCGTCAGCGGCAGCGCATCGCCGAAGGCCTTGGCGGTATTGGCGGCGTCCTGGCCGGTCATCGCGTCAACCA
This sequence comes from Pseudomonas sp. KH_027, assembly GCF_057838565.1. Classification (NCBI taxonomy): domain Bacteria; kingdom Pseudomonadati; phylum Pseudomonadota; class Gammaproteobacteria; order Pseudomonadales; family Pseudomonadaceae; genus Pseudomonas; species Pseudomonas sp. KH_027. The sequence continues at coordinate 1,322,869 of NZ_CM174470.1, read as the reverse complement.
CGAACAGGGTTTCGATCGGCTTGATCGCGGCATGCACGGCCTGGATTTCGGCCATCATTTCGGCATCGATGTGCAGGCGACCGGCGGTATCGACGATCACCACATCGATGAACTTGAGCTTGGCTTCCCGGATCGCCGCTTCAGCGATGGCCACCGGTTTCTGACTGAGATCCGAAGGAAAGAAGGTCACGCCGATGTCGGCGGCCAAGGTTTCCAGCTGCTTGATCGCCGCCGGGCGGTATACGTCCGCCGAGACCACCATCACGGTTTTCTTTTTGCGCTCTTTCAGAAAACGCGCCAGCTTGCCGACCGTGGTGGTCTTGCCCGCACCTTGCAGGCCCGCCATCAGCACCACCGCAGGCGGAGTCGTGTTCAACGCCAGGTCTTCGTTGGCCGCGCCCATCAGCTCTTCGAGCTCGGCGCGGACGATCTTCACGAAGGCCTGCCCAGGCGTCAGGCTTTTCGACACCTCGGTGCCGACCGCGCGATCCTTGACCTTGTTGACGAAGTCCTTGACCACCGGCAACGCCACGTCGGCTTCGAGCAAGGCCATGCGCACTTCACGCAAGGTGTCCTTGATATTGTCCTCGGTCAGCTTGGCTTTGCCGGTGACATTCCGCAGGGTCTGGGAGAGGCGGTCGGTAAGATTTTCGAACATGCGCGTTCCTTTCAGGCTTTCAAGAGCCGAGGTTGAGCTTGCGGCAAGCGGCCGATTATAACCAAGACTCCGCAACGCCGACACCGCCAGCGGTCTTTCGTGAAATGGCAGTTTTATGCCACACTCACGCCCTTTCGGGCTCGCCTTACAAGGATTTATGCACCCTCTGCTGCCCAGCCTCGCTGCCGCCGGCTTCTATATCGGCGCCACCGCTTATCAAGGCCTGCGTTTATCACAGCGCACAGTGCCGGACAAACGCCTGCTCGCGCTGCTCGTCGCGCTCGCCCTGTTCTTCCATGGCGGCAGCCTGTTCATGCAGCTGCACGCCGTGTCCGGGCTGTCCCTGGACTTCTTCAGTGCCGCCAGCCTGATCGTCTATGCCGCCATCCTGTTGACCTTGTTGGCCTGCATACGCATTCCGGTGGAAAACCTGCTGTTACTATTCCTGCCGCTGGGCGGCCTGACGGTGTTGCTGGCGCAATTCGTGCCAGCCGGCACGGTGCAGGTGATCGACGAGGCGCCCGGCATCCTGGCGCATATCCTCCTGTCGATCCTGGCGTACGGCATGCTGACCATCGCCGTGTTCCAGTCCCTGCTGCTGCTGGTGCAGGACCATCAACTCAAGCACAAGCACCCCTCAGGCCTGATCAAGAACTTCCCGCCACTGCAAACCATGGAAAGCCTGCTGTTCGGTTTTCTCTGGGCTGGCTGGGTGTTGCTGTCGCTGTCGCTGCTGTCCGGCTGGCTGTTTCTCGAAGACCTGTTCGCTCAGCACCTGGCCCACAAAACCTTGCTCGCCTGCATCGCCTGGACGATTTTCGCCGTACTGCTGTGGGGCCGGCATCAACGCGGCTGGCGCGGGCACAAGGCGATTCGCTGGACGCTGGCGGGCTTCTGCCTGCTGATGCTGGCGTATTTCGGCAGCAAACTGGTACGCGAATTCATTCTGCACATATAGGTTCTATTGACATTCAATTTTAGGCCGCCCCCAGTGTTCGATTTTTTAGATCCCAGATTCCTGATCGGCCTGCTGATTTTCCTGATTGCCTGCTCGGCGTTTTTCTCCAGCTCCGAAACCGGCATGCTCAGCCTCAACCGCTACCGCCTGCGCGAGCTGGCCAAGCAGGGCCACCGCGGCGCCAAACGCGCCAGCACCCTCCTCAGCCGCCCGGACCGCCTGCTAGGCATCATCCTGGTCGGCAACACCTTCGTGAACATCTGTGCCGCTGCGGTCGCCACCGTACTGGCCATGCAGCTGTGGGGCGAAGCCGGCATCGCGATCGCCGCCGTGGCGCTGACCATCATCCTTTTGGTATTCGGGGAAATCGCCCCAAAAACACTGGCCATCCTGCGCCCGGAAGCCATCGCCTACCCCTTCAGCCTGCCGCTGATGCTGCTCTTGGAGTTCCTCTCGCCGCTGGTATGGGCGCTCAATGGCCTGAGCAACGGCCTGCTCAGGCTGTTCGGGGTCGACCCCAAGAGCAAACGCGATGACGGCCTGAGCACCGAGGAGCTGCGCGGCCTGGTGCGCGAGTCCAGTCACCAGTTGCCACAGAACCGCCAGAGCATGCTGCTCAGCATTCTCGACCTGGAAACCGTGACGGTTAACGACATCATGATCCCGCGCAACGAAGTCGCCGGGATCGACCTGGAAGACCCGCTGGAGGACATCATCACCCAACTGCGCACCACGTCCCACACGCGCTTGCCGGTGTTTCGCAGCGACATCAACCAGATCGAAGGCGTGGTGCATATGCGCCAGATCGCCCGCCTGCTGACCCACGACCAACTGACCAAGGAAGCCCTCAGCCAAGCCAGCCACGAGCCGTATTTCGTCCCGGAAAGCACGCCACTGTCGACCCAGTTGCTGAATTTCCAGAAACAGAAAATGCGCATCGGCATCGTCGTCGACGAGTATGGCGATGTGCTCGGCATCGTCACCCTGGAAGACATACTCGAAGAGATAGTCGGCGACTTTAGCAACCAGGACACGCTGCGCAGCCCGGATATCCACCCGCAGGAGGACGGCACGCAAGTCATCGACGGCGCCGCCTACATCCGCGAAGTGAACAAGGCGCTGGGCTGGAGCCTGCCATGCGATGGCCCCAAAACCCTCAACGGCCTGATCACCGAGGCCCTGGAAAGCATTCCAGATAACGCCGTATGCCTGAAGATCGGTCCCTATCGGCTGGAAATCCTGCAGTCCACCGACAATCGGGTGAAGAGCGTACGAGTCTGGCGGCCGGCGCCAATCGTCCAGCCCGCGCCGCAAGACCAATCAGGCCGCGGCTGAGCGATCGCCCCGCGCACCCCAGCCAGACTGTTCACTCAGCCACAGCGCCAGCAACTCGCCCCAGACGCGATAGCCGAGCACCGACGGGTGATAACCGTCGATCGCCAGGTAATCCTTGCGCAGGCTGATTGCCGCCGGGCAATAGGCCACGTCCAGGCGTCGCGCCAGCAGGCGCAACTGGTTATCCAGCAGGCTGGCACGCCAACCCAGCAGTTGCCGCAGCAACCAGGGCAAGGCACTGAAATGCTGGAGAGGCGGCACGGCGGTGCAGAGCACCTGCGCGCCCTGTCCACGAAAATGCCCGACCAAACGTGCAAGTGCGCTGTTCCAGCTGCGCGCAGAACTGCCGTGGGTGGTGTCGTTGACACCAAAGACCAGCATCACCCACTCGCCAGGTTGCACCTGCATCGCGGGCAGCCAGCGCTGACAGGCCTGCGCGGCCGTGATGCCATTCTCGCCCACGGCGCGCCAGGCCACCGGCCGCTCCAGCCGCTCGGCCAGAGCGCTAGCCAGCTGCCCGGCCAAGGCCAGATCCAGGCAGGAAGCCCCCACTCCCGCCACCGTCGACTCGCCGAGCAACAGCAGCCGCAGCGGCGCCCCTGCAAACGCCTCACCCGCCAAGCCGAGGGTCGGGCCGGCGGCGGGCGCCAGTCGCAGCGCTTGGCGCCGGGTCTGCAGCGCCAGCGGCAGCAACAGCGGTAATAACGGCAGCACGATCGCCCACCAGGCCCAGCCGCGCCAGCGCATCAAAAGGCGACAGTCACCGCCTGGGCCGCGCGAGTGGCCTTGGCGCGAGCGGCCTCGACCGACTCGTCACGGGCAAGGGCCACGCCCATGCGCCGCTGGCCGCTGACCTCAGGCTTGCCGAACAGGCGCAGTGCGGTATCCGGCTCGCTCAGGGCAGCACCGAGGTTGGCGAAACTGGTTTGCGTCGATTTACCTTCCACCAACACCACCGCGGAAGCCGAAGGGCCGAGCTGGCGAATCGCCGGAATCGGCAGGCCCAGAATCGCTCGGGCATGCAGGGCAAATTCGGAGAGATCCTGGGAAATCAGCGTCACCAGCCCGGTATCGTGGGGGCGCGGCGAAATTTCGCAGAACCACACCTGATCGCCTTTGACGAACAGTTCGACGCCGAACAAGCCACGCCCGCCCAGCGACCCCGTGACGGCCAGAGCAATCCGCTCGGCCTCGGCACGCGCCTTCGGGCTCATCACCTGCGGCTGCCAGGACTCCTGGTAATCGCCCCTGACCTGGCGGTGGCCGACCGGCTGGCAGAAGGTCGTACCGCCAACATGGCGCACGGTGAGCAAGGCAATTTCATAGTCGAAGTCGATGAAGCCCTCGACTATCACCCGCCCCTTGCCCGCACGGCCACCGGCCTGGGCATAATCCCAGGCGGCCTGCAGATCGGCCGGGCTTTTCAATACCGACTGGCCCTTGCCCGAGGAACTCATGATCGGCTTGATCAAACACGGAAAGCCCAGCGCCTCGACCGCCGCCTGACATTCCTCGAAGGAATCGGCAAAGCGGTAAGGCGAAGTCGGCAGGCCCAACTCTTCGGCCGCCAGCCGGCGAATACCCTCTCGGTTCATGGTCAACTGCGCCGCACGCGCCGTGGGAATCACGGTAAAGCCCTCGGCCTCCAGTTCAGCCAGGGTGGCGGTGGCAATGGCTTCGATTTCCGGAACGATGTAGTGCGGGCGCTCCAACTCGATGACCGCGCGCAACGCCGCGCCGTCGAGCATGTCGATGACGTGGCTGCGATGCGCCACCTGCATGGCCGGCGCATTGGCGTAACGGTCGACGGCAATCACCTCGACACCCAGGCGCTGCAACTCGATTACGACTTCCTTGCCCAGCTCGCCGGAGCCACAGAGCAAGACACGTGTCGCACTCGACGACAAAGGGGTTCCGATACGAGGCATGGGCACTTCCTTAGAAATGGAATGATTCGGCAATCAAACGGGTTGTTTCGGCTCGAGCAGCAACTGGCCATTGGCGCGGGCGCGCTCCAGGCAGAGGCTCAGCACCTGGCGTCGCTCATGGTTGTCCATGCGGCTCCAGCGGGTGATTTCATCCACGTTGCGCTGGCAACCGATGCAGATATCCGCATCGTCCAGCGCACAGACATTCACGCAAGGCGAGGCCAATGGGCGCTCAACGGCCATCACTGATCCTGCTCGACCAGATCGCGGGCATAGCGTTGGGCGTTATGCACGTAATGCGCAGCACTGGCTTCGAGCATTTTCTTCTGCGCCTCCGTCAGTTCGCGCACCACCTTGCCCGGCGAGCCCATGACCAGAGAACCATCCGGAATTTCCTTGCCTTCGCCAATCAAGGCGTTGGCGCCGATGATGCAATATTTGCCGATCTTGGCGCCGTTGAGCACCACGGCGTTGATGCCGATCAGGCTGTATTCGCCGACCGAACAGCCATGCAGCATGGCATTATGGCCAATGGTCACGCCCTTGCCGATGGACAGCGGATAGCCCATATCGGTGTGCATCACCGTGCCGTCCTGCACGTTGCTGTTCTCGCCAATATGGATCAGTTCGTTGTCGCCACGCAGCACGGCGTTGAACCAGACGCTAGCGCCGGGCTCCAGCTTGACCTTGCCAACCAGGGTGGCATTGGGCGCCACCCAGCTCTCTGGATGCACCTCGACACTCGACTGTCCCAGGCGATACTTCATGCTCTGTCCTCGCAACGGCGGCCATTCAGCCCAGATGGATAAAGGATTGGGGCGGCTGATGCAGGGAGATCCCGGCGTCGTAAAGCAGATTGACCAGCTCCACCACCATGATCGCGGTCAGCCCCCAGATTTTATATTCGCCGTAGCGATAACTCGGTACATACCAACTGTGCCCGAGGTAGTCGATGCGATGGGTCAGCTCCCGCGGGTCGTCGCGAAAGAACGCCAGCGGCACCGTGAACACCGAGGCGATCTCGCCATCGTTGGCCTGGTACTCGACGTAATCGGGAACCACCCCGACATAAGGCGTGACCTGGATGCCGTGGCGCGACACCAGGCTGCTGAGGGGGCCGATCACTTCGACCAGGCCCGCCGGCAGGCCGATCTCCTCCTGCGCCTCACGCAGCGCGGTGTGGATCAGGTCGGTGTCTTCCGGATCGCGCCGGCCGCCGGGAAAGGCGACTTCGCCACCGTGGGTCGACAGACCACTGGCACGCAATGTCAGTACCAGCTCCGGCGAATCGCTGCGGGTGATGGGCATCAGCACCGCCGCCTCGGGGAAGCTATGATCGGTCTCCAGCACGCGTGGCGTGTAGTCGCGCACACGTTGGAGCAGCTCATCGAGCATGGGCATTCTCGGTCTTTTGTTCTGCTTGGCATCATGGCATGAAAGGACCGGCGCGCCCAAGCCCTGCACCATCAGGTCGCATCATTCAGCCGCGTGACTTTGCCGCCTGCGACAACTTGCCGCCAAGGCCCGTGGCGCGCCAAGATAGAGGGATGCATAGAGAGGACACGGCATGAAATTTTGTAGCCAGTGCGGCGGCCCGGTGACGCAACGCATCCCGGAAGGCGACAACCGCCCACGCTTCGTCTGCGCAGACTGCCAGACCATCCATTACCAGAACCCGCGAATAGTCGCCGGCTGCCTGCCCGTATGGGGCGAGCAGATACTGCTCTGTCGCCGCGCGATCGAGCCGCGCCGCGGCTACTGGACACTCCCCGCCGGCTTCATGGAGAACGGTGAAACCATGCAGCAGGCGGCCGCCCGGGAAACACTGGAAGAAGCCTGCGCCCGCGTGCAAGGGCTGAGCCTCTACACCCTGTTCGACCTGCCACATATCAGCCAGGTGTACGTGTTCTTCCGCGCCGAACTGGTGGACCTGGACTTTGCCGTCGGTACGGAAAGCCTGGAAGTGAAATTGTTCCACGAACACGACATCCCTTGGTCAGAGCTGGCTTTCCCGACAGTCGGCCGTACCTTAGAATGCTATTTCGCCGACCGGGTAGCGCAGCGCTACTCCGTGCGCAACGAGCCGCTCGAGGCCTTGCGCCCGCACTACAAGAAAACCTGACCGCCATGGCGGCTCCGAAGACCTGGGATATAGCTCCGATGCGTTGGTTGTTAGCGGTTCTCTGTTTATCTTTTGCCACGTTATCGCACGCCAATGCCGCACCGACCCTCAACGGCAAAGCCGTGGACAAGGTTCTGGTGCTGAAGGCCGAGCACAAGCTGCTGCTGATGGGCCGCGGCGAAGTGCTGAAGTCCTATCGCGTATCCCTCGGCAAGCAGCCGCAAGGCGCGAAACAGCGCGAGGGCGACCGCCGCACTCCTGAAGGTTTCTATTGGATCGACTGGCGCAAGAACAGCGAGAAATACAACCTGGCCATGCACATCTCCTACCCCAATATCCGCGACCAGGCGAACGCGCGCCGCGAAGGCGTTCCGCCGGGCGGCATGATCATGATCCACGGCACGCCGCTGGATGAGGAATACCCGGAGTGGTATTTCCATACCCTGGACTGGACCGAGGGCTGCATCGCCATGAAGAATGCCGACATGCGTGAAATCTGGCAGTTGGTCAAAGACGGCACGATGATCGAAATCCGCCCCTGAGGCAGAACACCTTTGGCAGACAGCAAAAAAGCGCCCTCGGGCGCTTTTTTTTATGACTTTTATCAGGCGCAGCCTTCAGAACACCAGATCCGACAAACGCCACACTTCGAATGCCGGCGTCTCGTAGGGGTGCGCTACGCGCAAAGCCTTGACCGCCGCATGGATCAGCTCGTCAGCCACCACCAACTCGACTTTCCATTCCGCCAACTGCTCGACCAGGCCCGTCTGGCCGACATAAGGCTGGCTGCCCGCCAGAGGCCGGAACTGCCCCTGTCCGAGGACTTGCCAGCAACAACTGTCATAGGCACCAATACGCCCGGCACCGGCGGCAAAAACCGCATTCTTAACGACCTCCAGATGGCTTTCCGGCACATAAAAACACAGTTTGTACATCAAGCTCTCCGCAGGTAATGGCAGATTGAACAGCAGCCGACAGATGATGGCATTACGCCACAAAACTGTCAGGCGGCGCAGTTCACACATCTGCAATTTGACCCGGCAACCGCCAGAGCGTTCAGTCGTGCATAGAGCACTTGGCCATCAGTCGCCGCGAGCTAATGCCCAGCCCAAAAGCGGCGCCACTTGGCTTTCAACGACCGCGCCGGCGGGTTGTGACTGCCATCGCAATACGGCAAGCGCTTGGAGTGGCCGCAGCGGCAGAGCAGCAGATGCTGCTCGCGCAGGATCGAAGGGCTCAAGCCCAGCGTGCAATCGGCGGAACAATCAGGCAATTGCGGCGAGCGGCCGCAGGTACACAGCCGTAAGGTCGCGCCCGGCTGAACCAGGCGCACCTCAGGCAGGACAGGGGCATGCATGGGCACTGGCGCGGAGGCGACGCCGGCAGCGGGTTCAACGCAAGCCTGCTCGCCCGAAGGCGCCGGCAATGTACCCATGCCGGCGCCTCCCGCCCCTTAGTTGACCCAGACGCGAGCGTTGCGGAACATCCGTAGCCAGCCACCATCTTCCTGCCACTCTTCCGGGCGCCAGGAGTTCTGTGCGGCGCGGAATACGCGCTCCGGGTGCGGCATCATCAGCGTTACGCGGCCGTCGCGGCTGGTCAGGCCGGTAATCCCGCGCGGCGAGCCGTTCGGGTTGGCCGGGTAGGTCTCGGTCACCTTGCCGTGGTTGTCGATAAAGCGCAGCGACACGCAGCCGGACAGATCGGCTTCGAGCAAGGCCTCCTCGCTTTCGAACTCGGCGTAACCCTCGCCGTGGGCGATGGCGATTGGCATCCGCGAACCCGCCATGCCCTGCAGGAAGATCGAGGCCGACTCCTGCACTTGCACCATCGCCACCCGCGCCTCGAACTGCTCGGAGCGGTTGCGCACGAAGTGTGGCCAGAACTCGCTACCCGGAACCAGCTCGTGCAGGTTGGAGAGCATCTGGCAGCCGTTGCACACACCGAGACTGAAGCTGTCCTTGCGCTCGAAAAACGCACTGAAGGCGTCGCGGGCACGGTTGTTGAACAGGATCGACTTGGCCCAGCCCTCACCGGCACCGAGCACGTCGCCGTAGGAGAAACCGCCGCAGGCGACCAGCCCCTTGAAGGCGTCGAGGTCGACACGCCCGGCGAGAATATCGCTCATGTGCACGTCGATCGCGTTGAAGCCGGCGCGGTCGAAAGCCGCCGCCATCTCGACCTGGCCGTTGACCCCTTGCTCACGCAAGACCGCGATCTGCGGACGGATGTTTTTCTTGATAAAGGGTGCCGCGATGTCCTGGTTGACGTCGAAGCCGAGCTTGACGCTCAGGCCCGGGTTGTCCTCTTCCAGTAGCGCATCGAACTCCTGCTCGGCACACTCGACGTTGTCGCGCAGGCGCTGGATCTGGTAGCTGGTCTCGGCCCACTGGCGCTGCAACAAGCGACGCTGACCGGCGAATACCGGCTGGTCGTTGAAACTGAAGGTCACCTCGCCGTTATTCAACGGCTGGCCGATCACCGCCACGCAATCGCCCAGGCCCGCCGCGCTGAATTGCGCCAGCACTTCCGGGGTCGAGTCCTGACGCACCTGGATCACCGCGCCAAGTTCTTCGTTGAACAGCACGGCGGCCAGCGCTTCGCGGTTATCCGCCAATGTATCGAGGGCGATATTCAGACCGCAATGGCCGGCGAAAGCCATTTCCAGCACGGTCACCAGCAAGCCACCGTCGGAACGGTCGTGGTAAGACAGCAGGTGACCATCGGCATTCAAACCCTGGATCACGGCGAAGAACGCCTTCAGGTCTTCGGCATCGTCGACGTCCGGCGCTTCGCGGCCCAACTGACCATGCACCTGGGCGAGAATCGACGCGCCCATGCGGTTCTGCCCGCGGCCGAGGTCGATCAGGATCAGATCGGTCACGCCCTTGTCCATGCGCAGCTGCGGGGTCAGGGTCTGGCGCACGTCGAGCACCGGGGCGAAGCCGGATACGATCAAGGACAGCGGCGAGGTCACGCTCTTCTCGGCGCCCTCCTCCGTCCAGCGGGTTTTCATCGACATCGAGTCTTTGCCGACCGGGATGGTGATACCCAGCTCCGGGCACAGCTGCATGCCGACCGCTTTGACCGTGTCGTACAGACGCGCGTCTTCACCGGGGTGACCGGCGGCGGACATCCAGTTGGCGGACAGTTTGATGTCGGAAATCTTGCCGATCCGCGCGGCCGCGATGTTGGTCAGCGTCTCGCCGATCGCCATGCGCCCGGACGCCGGGGCATCCAGCAGCGCCAGCGGCGTGCGTTCGCCCATGGCCATGGCTTCGCCGCAGTACACGTCGAAGCTGGCGGCGGTCACGGCGCAATCGGCGACCGGTACCTGCCAGGGCCCGACCATCTGATCGCGGGCGACCAGGCCGGTGATGGTGCGGTCGCCGATGGTGATCAGGAAGCTCTTGCTGGCCACGGCCGGGTGGTGCAAGACGCGCTCCACCGCTGCGCCGATATCCAGGGTGGCAGCATCGAAGTCATCACCCAACTCGGCCTCGCGGTTCGCCGAACGGTGCATGCGCGGTGCCTTGCCGAGCAGCACTTCGAGCGGCATATCCACGGCATTGTTGCCGAAATGGCTGTCGGCCACGGTCAGCTGCGGCTCTGCAAGGGCCTCGCCGACCACGGCGAACGGGCAACGCTCGCGCTCGCAGATCGCCTTGAAGCGCTCGAAATCGGCGGCGTCGACCGCCAGCACGTAGCGTTCCTGGGATTCGTTGCACCAGATTTCCAGCGGGGCCATGCCCGGCTCGTCGTTCGGCACCGCGCGCAGCTCGAAACGACCGCCACGGCCGGCATCGTTGACCAGTTCAGGGAAGGCGTTGGACAGACCGCCGGCACCGACGTCATGGATGAAGCTGATGGGGTTCTGCTCGCCGAGCTGCCAGCAACGGTCGATCACTTCCTGGCAGCGCCGCTCCATCTCTGGGTTTTCACGTTGCACCGAGGCGAAATCGAGGTCGGCCGAGCTGGTGCCGGTGGCCATCGAGGAGGCTGCACCGCCGCCCAGACCAATCAGCATCGCCGGGCCGCCGAGCACGATCAGCTTGGAACCGACGGTGATCTCGGCTTTTTGCACGTGTTCGGCGCGGATGTTGCCCATGCCGCCGGCCAACATGATCGGCTTGTGGTAACCACGGACTTCCTCGCCACGCGGGGTGGTGATCGCCTGCTCGAAGGTACGGAAGTAGCCGGTGAGTGCCGGGCGCCCGAATTCATTGTTGAATGCCGCGCCGCCGAGCGGGCCTTCGATCATGATGTCCAGCGCCGTGACGATGCGCTCGGGCTTGCCGTACGGGGTTTCCCACGGCTGCTCGAAACCCGGGATCTGCAGGTTGGAGACGGTGAAACCGGTCAGCCCGGCTTTCGGCTTGGCGCCGCGACCGGTGGCGCCCTCGTCGCGGATCTCGCCGCCGGAACCGGTCGACGCGCCCGGGAACGGGGCGATCGCAGTCGGGTGGTTATGGGTTTCGACCTTCATCAGGATGTGCACCGGCTCCTGCACCGCAGCGTACTGGCGGGTCTCGGGATTCGGATAGAAACGCCCGGCGATCGAGCCTTCGATCACGGCCGCGTTGTCCTTATAAGCCGACAAGACCCCTTCACCGTGCATCTGGAAGGTGTTCTTGATCATGCCGAACAGGCTTTTTTCCTGGTTCTCGCCGTCGATATCCCAGCTGGCATTGAAAATCTTGTGCCGGCAATGCTCGGAGTTGGCCTGGGCGAACATCATCAGTTCGATGTCGTGGGGGTTACGCCCCAAGCCGGTGAAGCTGGTCACCAGGTAGTCGATCTCGTCTTCCGCCAGGGCCAGACCCAGCTCGACGTTGGCTTTTGCCAGCGCCGCGCGGCCGCCAGCGAGCACATCGACCACAGTCAACGGCTTGGGCTGGGCATGGCTGAACAGCCCTGCTGCCTGCTCCAGATCGGCCAATACCAGCTGAGTCATGCGGTCATGCAGGCTGGCGGCGATCAGTTCGGCCTGCGCCTCGCTGAATTCACCGAGCACGTAGTAGGCAATGCCACGCTCAAGTCGCTGGATCTTCGCCAGGCCGCAGTTGCGCGCGATGTCGCTGGCCTTGCTCGACCAGGGCGAAATGGTGCCGAAACGCGGCAACACCAGGAACAGTCGGCCGCTCGGCTCTTGTACCGGCACACTGGGGCCGTACTTGAGCAGGCGGGCGAGCACTTTCTCTTCTTCGCCGGTCAACAGGCCGGCGACCTCGGCAAAGTGGGCAAATTCGGCATACACACCGCTGACAGCGGGGACCTTCTGGGTCAGTTGCTCGAGTAACTTGCCGTGGCGGAAGGCAGAAAGGGCAGGAGCGCCGCGCAGGATCAACATCTTCGGGACAGCCTCGGGAAGGGGGATGCTTTGAGGCCGTGCATTCTAGCGCAAAGCTCCCGCCAAGGCACTCGCGACGGGTGCTCTGCGTGCAGTTCAGTGCTAGCAGAGAAGCACCCCGGCTGTCGAGATATGGCGACTTCTGTGCTTTGCGTATACTGATTCGATGTTCGCACACACTATGTTGCGCAAACGCGGCCCGAAATGGCTGCTAGCGACCGGAATCCTTCTGCTGCTCTGGGGCTGTAGCGAGCCACAGCCATCGGCCCTCGAGCGCATCCAGAAGGATGGCGTGCTGCGCGTGGTTACCCGCAACAGCCCTGCCACCTATTTCCAGGATCGCAACGGCGAGACCGGCTTCGAATACGAGCTGGTCAAACGCTTTGCCGAAGACCTTGGCGTCGAACTGCAAATCGAAACCGCCGACAACCTCGACGACCTGTTTACCCGTCTCAAGCAAGAAAACGGCCCGGTCCTGGCTGCCGCCGGTCTAGTCAGCAGCAGCGGCCGTCGGACCCAGGCGCGCTTTTCCGATGCCTACCTGGAAGTCACCCCGCAAATCATTTATCGCAACGGCCAGAGCCGCCCGACCCGCGCGCAGGACCTGTTCGACAAGCGCATTCTGGTACTCAAGGGCAGTAGCCACGCCGAGCAACTGGCGGCACTGAAAGTGCAGTTCCCCCAATTGACCTACGAAGAATCCGATGCGGTGGAAGTAGTCGACCTGTTGCGCATGGTCGATGAGGGGCAAATCGACCTGACCCTGGTCGACTCCAACGAACTGGCGATGAACCAGGTGTACTTTCCCAATGTACGCGTGGCCTTCGACCTCGGCGACGCCAGCAGCCTGAGCTGGGCCGTGGCGCCCGGCGCGGACGACAGCCTGCTGCTGGAGGTCAACGCGTTCCTCACACGGGTTAAACAGAACGGCACCCTGCAACGCCTGAAAGACCGCTATTACGGCCATGTCGACGTATTGGGCTATGTCGGTGCGTACACCTTCGCCAAGCACCTGCAGCAACGCCTGCCGCGCTACGAGCAGCACTTCCGCCAGAATGCCCAGACCCACGAAGTCGACTGGCGCCTGCTGGCCGCGATCGGTTACCAGGAGTCGCTCTGGCAGCCCAACGCCACCTCGAAAACCGGTGTCCGCGGCCTGATGATGCTGACCCAGCGCACCGCCCAGGCCATGGGCGTGGCCAACCGCCTGGACGCCAAACAAAGCATCAACGGTGGTAGCAAGTATTTCTCCATGATCAAGCAGGACCTGGCTCCCGAGCTGGGGGAGCCGGACCGTACCTGGTTCGCCCTCGCCGCCTACAACATCGGCATCGCTCACCTGGGCGACGCCCGCAAGCTGGCCGAAGCCGAAGGCCTCAACCCGAACAAGTGGCTGGACGTGAAGAAGATGCTGCCGCGTCTGGCGCAGAAACAGTGGTACAGCAAAACCCGTTATGGCTATGCCCGCGGTGGCGAAACCGTGCACTTCGTGCAGAACATCCGCCGCTACTACGACATTCTGACCTGGGTGACACAGCCACAACTGGAAGGCAGCCAGGTTGCCGAAAGCAACCTGCATGTGCCGGGCATCGACAAGAGCAAGCCCGACGAAACCACTCCGGCGCTGTAGGTTGGGCTGCGGCGCTTTGCCCAAGCCCGGTATCGCTGAGGTTGAGAGAGTGTCGGGGCGCGGAGGAATGCCGGGCTTCGCGAAGCTCAACCCAACCTAGGCACCGCCTACCCACGCCGCTGTTTGAAAAACGCACTGAGCAACGCGCTGCACTCCTCGGCCAGCACCCCGCCCTCGACCAACACCCGATGATTGAGAAAGTCTTGGGTGAAGAACTGCCCACGGCTCTGCACCACGCCCGCCTTCGGCTCGGTCGCGCCGAACACCACCCGGTTGATCCGCGCATGCACGATCAAACCGGCGCACATGCTGCACGGCTCCAGCGTCACATAGAGCGTGCTGCCAGGCAGACGATAATTCTCCAGGCTTTGCGCCGCCGCACGGATCGCCATCATCTCGGCATGGGCGCTGGGATCATGCCGGGAAATCGGGCAGTTGAAACCGCGCCCAATGACTTCACCGTTCTGCACCAGCAGCGCACCGACCGGCACTTCACCCAGGCTCGCGCCTTCGGCTGCCAAGGCCAGGGCCTCGCGCATAAAGTGCTGATCCTGGCTGCGGTCAATGATCTGCATTTTTCTCATCACTGTTCAGGCTTCACATTCATTCGTCAGCTGGCATAACGCGCAGCGAAACCGGGGCTGTTGGCCGCGCTCCCGCGTCTGCCTAAACCACGGCGATGGAGGCCATCAGGCCGGTTTCCATATGGTCGATCACATGGCAATGGAACATCCACACGCCCGGATTATCTGCCACCAGGGCCACCCGCGCGCGCTCGTTCTTGCCGAGCAGGTAAGTGTCGGTGAAGTACGGGATGATCGTCTTGCGATCCGAACTCAGCACCTTGAAGCTCATGCCATGCAGGTGGATCGGGTGCTGGTACTGGGCCATGTTGCGAAACTCGAAGATGTAGCTCTTGCCCAGTTGCAGCGTGGCAATCGGCCGATCGGCACAGGTCTTGTCGTTGATGTCCCAGGCCTTGCCGTTGATTTGCCAGAAGCTCGGCGCCGCGCCATTGGCCGTGCTCACCGAAACCGCCCCGACCCACTCAAAGTTGAAACGGATGGTTGGCGCATTGGCCAGATCCGGCTCGGCCACGGGGTTGGCCGGCAAGGCCGGCGGCCAGTCGCCCGCCGCGTCCGGGCTCGCCAGAGCGCGCAGGGTCGCCAGGCGCACCGGGCCATTGCGCAGCGAAAGCTCCTGCCCCGCGGCCGGCACCCGCAAGGCCAGGTCCATGCGCATCCCCGGCCCCAACCAGTACTCCTTGCCCAAAGGCCGTGGTGCGACCGGATTACCGTCTAGCGCATAGATCCGCGCCTCGGCGCCCGGCAGGTTGAGCCGATAGGTCAAGGTGTTGTCGAGATTGAGCAGGCGCAGGCGCACGACTTGGCCAGCCGGCAGGTCCAGAATCGGCAGATGCTGGCCGCTGACGGTGGATAAACGCCCCGCCGTACCACCGCGCGCGGCCTCCCGCGGGATGCTGAACGACGTGAAAGCGCCCTGCTCGTCGACATGCCAGGTTTTCAGACTGAGGGTGCGCTCATGCAGAAACCCGCTTGGCTCGCGCTCTTCGACGATCAGCGCGCCGACCAGGCCGTGACCCAGTTGCTGACTGCTGGAAACATGCGGGTGATACCAGTAGCTACCGGCATCCGGCGTCTTGAATTGGTAATCGAAATACTCGCCCGGCAGCACCGGCAACTGCGAAACATAGGGCACCCCGTCCATCTCCAGCGGCAGGCGAATGCCATGCCAGTGGATGGTGGTCGGCACCGGCAAGCGATTGATGAAGCGCACGCGCAACCAGTCGCCCTGCTTCGCACGAATCTCCAGCCCCGGCGCCTGGCCGCCATAGGCCCAGGCCGGCGAGAGGTGGCCTGGGACCAACTCAAGGTCCATCGGCGCGGCAATCAATTCGTAGTCATGGCTTTTGCTACCCAATGGCCGCCCCAACCAATAGCGCGCGCCACCGGCACCGAGCCCGACCACGGTCAGCCCGGCAAGACCGGCAAGCACTTGTCTGCGGGTAAAGGACATGGGTTCAAACACCTCTAAAAAACAGATTACGGGCCAATCCGGCTTATCTTCGCGCCCCCTCTCTTGCCGGAAGGCTCTCACCAGGCCGCGATTAGGCCATCCCGAGCGCCGGCGAGACAAGCGGCAAGGCCCACGATGCGCACCTGCTCGCACACGCCACGGCCAGGACTAGCCGCCGCTCGCCGACTCAAGCCGCTACGGCCCGCCGAGGCGCTCGCTAAGATCGCCGGCATCTGTTGGCGTGAGGTGTAGATAGCGCAAACGCCACTCGCCCGCACTGAATGGCAGCAGAGCCTGCAGCGCCGGCTGGCACTCGAACCGAAGGTGGTGGTGCCGGGCGTGGTGGCGCCCTCCACGGCTGACTGGTCGTACCAACTGCTGGCAACGATAGGCATGTCTCGCCGCAGGGCTTATATCGGTACCTGCTGGCCGCCAAATCCTGGCGGCCAGCACTGCTGCCACTCAAGGGCGGCAGGTCATTCCCACTCGATAGTTGCTGGCGGCTTGCTCGACACGTCGTAGGTGACGCGGGAAATGCCTTCGATTTCGTTGATGATCCGGCCACTCACCGTTTCCAGCAGCTCGTAGGGCAGGTGCGCCCAACGGGCGGTCATGAAGTCGATGGTTTCCACCGCACGCAGGGCCACGACCCAGGCGTAGCGACGGCCGTCACCGACCACACCGACCGATTTCACCGGCTGGAACACCACGAACGCCTGACTGACCTTGTGGTACCAGTCGGCCTTGCGCAGTTCTTCGATGAAGATGTGGTCCGCGCGACGCAGCAGGTCGGCGTATTCCTTCTTCACTTCACCGAGGATGCGCACGCCCAGGCCCGGGCCCGGGAACGGGTGACGGTAGACCATGTCGTACGGCAGGCCGAGTTCCAGGCCGAGACGACGGACTTCATCCTTGAACAGCTCGCGCAGCGGTTCGACCAGCTTGAGGTTCATCTCCTCCGGCAGGCCACCGACGTTGTGGTGCGACTTGATCACGTGGGCCTTGCCGCTCTTGGCGCCAGCCGACTCGATCACGTCCGGGTAGATGGTGCCCTGGGCGAGGAACTTGATGTTTTCCAGTTGCGAGGCCTGGGCATCGAACACATCGATAAAGGTGCGGCCGATGATCTTGCGCTTCTTCTCCGGGTCGGCTTCACCGGCCAGGTTACCGAGGAACTGCTCTTCGGCATTGGCGCGGATCACCTTGACGCCCATGTTCTCGGCGAACATGGCCATTACCTGCTCGCCTTCGTGCAGCCGCAGCAGGCCGTTGTCGACGAACACGCAGGTCAGCTGATCGCCGATCGCCTTGTGCAGCAACGCCGCCACCACCGAGGAATCAACCCCACCGGACAAGCCGAGCAGCACGTTGGCGCTGCCGACCTGGGCGCGCACGCTGGCGATGGCGTCATCGACGATGTTCGACGCGGTCCACAGCGCTTCGCAGCCGCAGATATCGAGGATGAAGCGCGACAGAATGCGCCCGCCCTGCGTGGTGTGGGTCACTTCCGGATGGAACTGCACGCCGTAGTAGCCGCGATGATCATCGGCCATGGCGGCGATCGGGCAGTTCGGGGTGCTGGCGAGGATATGGAAACCTTCCGGCAGTACGGTGACCTTGTCGCCGTGGCTCATCCACACATCGAGACCGAGCACGCCATCGACGTCCACATGATCCTCGATACCATTCAGCAAACGGGCCTTGCCGACCACGTCGACACGGGCATAGCCGAATTCGCGCAGCTCGGAGCCTGCAACCTTGCCGCCCAACTGCTCGGCCATGGTCTGCATGCCGTAGCAGATGCCGAACACCGGCACGCCGAGGTCGAACACTGCTTTCGGCGCGCGCGGGCTGTTCGCCTCGTGCACCGACTCCGGGCCACCGGCGAGGATGATGCCGCGCGGCGCGAAGGCATGAATCGCGTCGTCATCCATGTCGAACGGATGAAGCTCGCAATACACACCGATCTCGCGCACGCGGCGGGCGATCAACTGGGTGTACTGGGAACCGAAGTCGAGGATCAGGATGCGGTGGGCGTGGATATCGTGGACCATGGCCATCTCTCGTAGCGAAATTCACAAATGACACGGGGCTGAATAAGCAGCCCCGTGACCTTAACTTCTCAAAAACTGATTCAGCGCGCCGCGCGTGCAGCGGCGCTCAATCAATTCTTTAGCCCACCCGGTAGTTGGGGGCCTCTTTGGTGATCTGCACATCGTGTACGTGCGACTCGGCCATGCCAGCGCCCGTGATCCGCACGAACTCAGGCACCGTGCGCATTTCTTCGATATTGGCGCAACCGGTGTAGCCCATGGAGGCACGCAGGCCACCCATCAACTGATGGACGATGGCGGCCAGCGGGCCTTTGTACGGCACGCGACCTTCGATGCCTTCCGGCACCAGCTTCTCAGCACCGGCGGCGGAGTCCTGGAAGTAGCGATCGGACGAACCCTGGGTTTGCGCCATGGCACCCAGCGAGCCCATGCCACGGTAGGCCTTGTAGGAGCGACCCTGGAACAGTTCGACCTCGCCCGGCGCCTCTTCGGTGCCGGCGAACATCGAGCCCATCATCACGCAGGACGCACCGGCGACGATGGCCTTGGACAGGTCACCGGAGAAGCGGATACCACCATCGGCGATCAGTGGCACACCCGTGCCTTCAAGGGCCGCGGCAACGTTGGCGATTGCACTGATCTGCGGTACGCCGACACCGGCGACGATACGGGTGGTGCAGATCGAGCCCGGGCCGATACCGACCTTCACCGCATCCGCGCCCGCTTCGGCCAGCGCCTTGGCGGCGGCACCCGTGGCGATGTTGCCACCAATGACTTGCACGTCAGGGAAGTTCTGCTTGACCCAACGCACGCGCTCGATCACGCCCTTGGAGTGACCGTGGGCGGTATCGACCACCACCACATCCACACCGGCAGCGACCAGGGCCGCGACACGGTCAGCGGTATCGGCACCGGTGCCGACTGCCGCGCCGACACGCAGACGACCTTGGTCATCCTTGCTCGCAAACGGGTAGGCCTTGGCTTTTTCGATGTCGTTGACGGTCATCATGCCTTTCAGGTTGAAGGCTTCATCGACGATCAGCACGCGCTCGATACGGTGCTTGTGCAGCAGTTCGCGGGCTTCCTGCTTGTCGGCGCCTTCGCGCACGGTGACCAGACGCTCTTTGGGCGTCATCACGTCGCGCACCCTGGCATCCAGACGGTTTTCGAAACGCACGTCGCGGGAGGTGACGATGCCGACCAGGTCGCCATTGGACAGCACCGGCACACCGGAGATGTTGTTCTGCCGGGTCAGTTCGAACAGGTCACGCACCGTTGCATCGGCCTCGATGGTGATCGGGTCCTTGACCACGCCCGCCTCGAACTTCTTGACCTTGCGCACTTCCGTGGCCTGCTGCTCGATGGTCATGTTCTTGTGGATGATGCCGATGCCGCCTTCCTGCGCCATGGCAATGGCCAGGCGGGCTTCGGTCACGGTATCCATCGCCGCGGAAATCAACGGAATGTTCAGCTCGATGCCACGGGTCAGGCGCGTCTTGAGACTGACGTCTTTAGGCAGAACTTCGGAATAACCTGGAATAAGAAGGACGTCGTCGAAGGTTAGGGCTTCTTGACTGATACGCAGCATGCGGGGGCTCCCGGACGGGAAAATGGAAGCGCGCCATTATACCCAGCCACCCCCTTTCACTCAATGTAAAAAATGCCGACAGCCCGCAGGGCTTTTAGTTCGCTACCAAACAGGAGAATAATTCGCATAAAATAATGATTATCAAAAACATTCACACCGAGCCACCAATGCCCAAAACCGCCCGCGCCAAACCACAACGCTATTCAGCCCTGCTCGCCCTCGCCCTGCTCCCCAGCGCCAACCTCCTGGCCGCCAGCGGCGAGCTTGAACTACCCAGCCAGGAAATCACCGCCCTCAGCGCGGGAGATGAAGCCAGCTACCGCGCCAATACCGCCAGCACCGCGAGCAAAAGCGCCGTACCGATCATGCAGGAAGCGCAGGCCGTGCAAGTGGTCACTCAACAGGTAATCGAGGACTATCAGGTGCAGAGCCTGGATGACGCGATGAAGTTCGTCAGCGGCATGACCCAGAGCAACACCCTGGCCGGCACCCAGGACGGCTTCGTCAAGCGTGGCTTTGGCACCAATGCCGATGGCTCGATCCTGCGCGATGGCATCCGCTCCAGCCTGTCGCGCAACTTCAGCGCCACCACTGAGCGCGTCGAAGTGCTCAAAGGGCCGGCATCCCTTCTTTATGGCGCACTGGAGCCGGGCGGGTTGATCAACGTCATCAGCAAACAACCACAGTATCAGTGGCGCAACGAAATCAGCGCCGAAAGCTCGAGCTTCGGCGGCGGCAACGCCATGCTCGATGTCACCGGCCCGCTGGCCGACAGCGGTCTGGCGTTTCGCCTGATTGCCGAACGCCAGAACGAGGACTACTGGCGCAACTTCGGCACTGACAGCCATACGCTCGTCGCGCCCTCGCTGAGCTGGACAGGCGACGATCTGCGCGTGACCCTCGCCTATGAACACAAGGAATACTCCACGCCAGTGGATCGCGGCACGGTCATCGTCAATGGCAAGCCAGCGAACACTTCCTACAACACGCGTTTCAATGAATCCTGGTCGAAAGCCGAAGGCACCGACGAGCTGTTCACCGCCAAGGCCGAATACCAGCTCAACCCCGACTGGCTGAGCCGGGTGACCTACGGCTGGAATAACGAGCGTTACGACTATGCCGAAGCGCGTCCCAACACCCTCAACCAAACCACCGGCGCCCTCAGCCGCCGCTCCGACGGCAGCGAACACGACAACCAGACCCAGTACCTGGCCTGGGACTGGATCGGCCAGACCGAGTGGCTGAACCAGCGCCACGACCTGCTGCTCGGTCTCGACAGCGAACAGGTCGACAACTTCCGTGGCGATACCTATCGAGGCCCGGCGACGTCGGGCTTCACTATCTACCGGCCGGCCTACGGCAACCTCGCCGAACCCTCGTTGCTGAACAACGCGCAGAGCGACCGCAGCGACGAACTGCATTCGCAATCGCTCTACCTGAAAGACAACTGGCACCTCAACCAGCAATGGATTCTGGTATACGGCGCACGCCAGCAACACTTCGAACAGCGTGTGGAACAAGGCCGTGGCGTCGACTACGAAAAAACCACCGATCGCCAGGACAACGCCTTCCTGCCATTCGGTGGCCTGGTCTACCAGCTCAACGAGCAGGTCTCGCTGTACGGCAACTACAGCCGCTCCTTCGTGCCCAATGCCTCCGATGCCGACAGCGGGCAAGCCTTCGACCCGGAAGAAGGTCGCAGCTACGAGCTGGGCCTCAAGCTCGACCTGACACGCGGCATCAGCGCCAGCGCCGCGCTGTTCGATATCGAGAAGAAGAACGTGGTGGTCAGCAACAACGGTGTTTCCGAGGCGGCCGGCAAGGTCGGCTCACGTGGCGCGGAAGTCGACATCAACGGCCGCCTCGCCGAGCGCTGGGACCTGCTCGGCACCTACGCCTACACCGACACGGAGATTCTCGACGACCCGCTAAACCAGGGCAACGAACTGCTCAACGCCGCCCGACATATCGCCAGCCTGTACCTGACCCATCACCTCGCGCTGCCGGCCGAAACCGGGCAATGGCGGGTTGGCGGCGGCGCCCGCCATGTCGGCGAACGGGCCGGCGACAACGCCAACAGCTTCTGGCTGGACAGCTACACCGTGGCCGACGCGTTCATCGCCTGGGACAGCCAACTGCTGGGTGACAAGACGCGCCTGCAACTGAACGTGCGCAACCTGTTCGACCAGGAGTACTACCCTTCCAGCGGCGGCAACCTGCGGGTCAACGTCGGCGAACCGCGTGAAGTGCGCCTGCAGGCCAGCGTCGAGTTCTGACAGGCTACCCTTTCAGGCTCAAGGACGAGCCCTCGCCGTGCCACTCAAAGCTCGACGCACACCAGCGAAACGGGATAGCCCAGACGCTCGGCGAAGTCATCGAGAAAGCTTTGCCTGAAGCTCGCCGCGCCCCAGTTATTGAAGATGAAGCCCAGGTTGGAAAAGCCGCAAGCCTGCAGAAACAGGAAACCGTTGATGTCGTCTTCATGCCCACACGCCGGGCAGGTGAAATTATCGGTATGGCCGGGCATCCACTCTTCCAGGCTCTCGAACAGCACCTCGCCGATTTCCCGCCGGCATTTGGGGCAGCCGGCCTCCTCCTTGAAACCCTTGGTCGGCGTATAAATGCAGCGTTTGTAGATGACCTCCAAGCCATTGACCGGCCGTTCGAACGGCAAGCGCTGCGGCTGCTCGACCACCCGGCGAGCGCCTGGCGCAATGGCATAGGCCATGCGGTTGAAGCTACGACCACAGGTGGTCACCCGCTCCTCGATGATGTTCTTCTGCACCAGCCAGCGCAAAATCGCCCGCGCCTTGGCTTCGGGCGCAGGAAAACTGGAGATTTGCGGCACGATGATGCTTTGTTGATCGTCCACGACGAAGCCCCGGATCAAGGTAAAAGGCGCGCAGCTTAATGCGCTGCCCGGCAGGGTCAAGGCAAACAGCCTATGGTCGACTCGCCAAAGCCTTTATCATGCCTGCCATGATTAAAGACCCCTTCCAGCGTCTCGGCCTCGATCGCGAAGTGCTTACCGTCAGCCAACTCAACGGCCGCGCCCGTGTGTTGCTGGAGGATGTGTTCGCCAATATCTGGGTCGAGGGCGAAATTTCCAACCTGGCCAAGCCCGCGTCCGGCCACATCTACTTCACCCTGAAGGACAGCCAGGCGCAGGTGCGCTGCGCCCTGTTCCGGCAGAACGCCGCACGGGTGCGCCAGGCCTTGCGTGATGGCCTGGCGGTGAAGGTGCGCGGCAAGGTCTCGCTGTTCGAGGGCCGCGGCGATTATCAGCTGATTCTCGACAGCGTCGAACCCGCTGGCGATGGCGCCTTGCGCCTGGCGTTCGAGGCGCTGAAGGAGAAACTCGGCGCCGAAGGCCTGTTCGCCGCCGAACGGAAAGTCTCGCTGCCGGCACACCCGCAGAAGATCGGCATCATCAGCTCGCCGACCGGCGCGGTGATTCGCGACATCATCAGCGTGTTCCGCCGGCGCGCAGCACATGTCCAACTGACCCTGATCCCCACCGCCGTGCAGGGCCGCGAAGCCACCGCGCAGATCGTCCGTGCCCTGGCCCTGGCCGATGCCCGCGGCTTCGACGCGCTGATCCTGGCCCGTGGCGGCGGCTCGCTGGAAGACCTCTGGTGCTTCAACGAGGAAGCCGTCGCCCGCGCAGTCGCCGCCTGCCAGACGCCAATCGTCAGCGCCATCGGCCACGAGACCGATGTGTCGATCAGCGATTTCGTCGCCGATGTGCGCGCGCCCACGCCCTCCGCCGCCGCCGAACTGCTGGCGCCGGACTCCAGCGACCTGCAACAACGCCTGAACAGCCTGCACCGGCGCTTGATCCTGCGCATCCAGGACCGCCTCGGGCGCGAGCGCCTGCGCCTGGACGGCATCACCCGGCGCCTGCGCCACCCCGGTGAACGCCTGCGCCAGCAAGCGCAGCGCCTCGATGATCTGGACATGCGCCTGCAGCGGGCCTTCGAGCGGCAATTGAATAACCGCCGCGAACGCCTGGCCCGTCTCGATACACGCCTGGCCGCGCAGCATCCCGGACGCATCCTGACCCTCCTGCGTCAGCGCCTGGACAGCCTGGCCGAGCGCCTGCCGCGAGCCATGCGCGACGGCCTGAAAGAGCGTCGCCTGCAGCTGCAAAGCCAAGTGCAAACGCTGCATGCGATCAGCCCGCTGGCGACCCTTGGCCGTGGCTACAGCATCCTCCTCGACGAGCGCGGCCAAGCCATTCGCAGCGCCGGGCAGACCCGCCCCGGCCAGCGCCTGAAAGCCCGTCTCGGTGAAGGTGAACTGGCGGTGCGTGTCGAGGACAACCACCTGACGCCGATCACCCTGCCCTTGCTCGATTGATAGTCCACCACCAGGATCACCCCATGCGTTCACTGCTCGCCCTGCTGCTCTGCCTTGCCCTGCCCGTGCATGCCGAAGGTTTTATCAGCCGCCTGCTGAACAAACCGGTGCCGGGCGGCGTGGCCGTGGTCGAGCTCGGCAGCGGTAACGGCGCCCCCACCGCCACCTTTCAAGGCAAGCCGGTGCTGGTGGTGCATGAGGACGCCAAACGCTGGATTGCCATCGTCGGCCTGCCGCTGACGATCAAACCCGGCAGCCAGCAACTCAGCACCAAGGATGCCAGCGGCACGCGCAGCCTGAGCTTCATGGTCAGCAGCAAGCACTACGCCGAGCAGCGCATCACCTTGAAGAACCAGCAGCAGGTCAACCCGAGCGCGGCCAACCTCAAGCGCATCGAGCGCGAACTGGCCGAGCAGACCCACGCCTACCAACGCTTCAGCCCCGGCACGCCGAGCAACCTGCTGCTGGACAAGCCGGTCGATGGCCCGCTCTCCAGCCGCTTCGGCCTGCGCCGCTTCTTCAACGGCGAGGAACGCAACCCACACTCCGGCCTGGACTTCGCCGTACCCGCCGGCACCCCGATCAAGGCACCGGCCGCCGGCAAGGTGATCCTGATCGGCAACTACTTCTTCAATGGCAACACGGTGTTCGTCGACCACGGCCAGGGCTTCATAAGCATGTTCTGCCACCTGTCGAACATCGATGTGCAGCTTGGCCAGCAACTGGGCCGTGGCGGTGTACTCGGCCGCGTCGGCGCCACCGGCCGGGCGACCGGCCCGCATATGCACTGGAACGTCAGCCTCAACGATGCGCGGGTCGATCCGGCGATCTTTATCGGCGCCTTCCAACCCTGAGCGACATTTGGGCTTACAGTCGCGCATTGGGCCACAGACACGGGCTTGCTAAGCTTCGTTGGCGCGAACAGCCGGAATTTTCCGTTCCCGCCTAGACCCGGAGCCTCTGTATGCCCAATCAGCTGACAACCTGGATCGACTGGCTGAGCCACTACCCCGAAGTGCAAACCCTGAGCGCCATCAGCCTGCTGCTGTTCGCCGCCTGGCTGGCCAACTGGGTGGTCAGACGCATCCTGGTGCGCGGCCTGTTCCGCATCGCCAAGGCAACACTGCTCGGCCACGACGGCAAGCTGCAGGACAACGGCATCATCAAGCGCCTGGCGAACATCGTTCCGGCACTGGTGCTGTCCATCGGTGTGAAAGCCGTCCCAGGCCTGCCGGAAAGCCTGGTCACGGTGGCGCAGAATGTCTGCGGCGCCTTTATCGTGCTGAGCATTGCCCTGGCCATCGGCGCCGCCCTGGAGATCATCAACACCCTCTACCAGCGCCGGCACAATGCCCATCTGAAGCCGATCAAGGGCTATCTGCAGGTGCTGAAGATCCTGGTCTACGCCCTGACCACCATTCTGATGGTCGCGACGCTGATCGACCGCTCGCCATTGATTCTGCTCTCCGGCCTCGGCGCCATGGCCGCCGTGCTGATGCTGATTTTCCAGGACACCCTGCTGTCGCTGGTGGCCAGCGTGCAGATTTCCTCCAACAACATCATCCGGGTCGGCGACTGGATCGAGATGCCGCAGCTGAATGTCGATGGCGACATCATCGACATCGCCCTGCATACAGTCACGGTGCAGAACTTCGACAAGACCATCACCACCATCCCGACCAAGCGCTTTATCAGCGACTCATTCAAGAACTGGCGCGGCATGCAGGAATGCGGCGGCCGGCGAATCAAGCGCAGCCTGTTCCTGGACCAGACCAGCCTGGGCTTCCTGCCCAGCGCAGAAGTGGCGCGCCTGCACCGCATCCACTTGCTCGACCACTACCTGCACGCCAAGGAAAGCGAACTGCAGGCCTGGAACCAGCAGCTGGCGGACTATGGGCAGGAACCGGCGAATACCCGTCGGGTCACCAATATCGGCACCTTCCGCGCCTACGTGGAAAACTACCTGCGCCAACATTCGGGCATTCGCCAGGACATGACGCTGCTGGTACGCCAACTCGGCCCGACCGCCGACGGCCTACCGCTGGAGCTGTACTGCTTCACCAACACCACCGCCTGGATCGAGTACGAGAGCATCCAATCGGACATCTTCGATCACCTGCTGGCAATCCTCCCCGAGTTCGGCCTGCGGGTATTCCAGCACCCGAGCGGCACCGACATGCGTGCACTGCGAGCCGGCATCAAGACGCCGCAACAGGTCGACACCGCCTGAGCGCATTGCCGCTCGTCCGGCTTGGCTGAGCCGCGCAATTTTCACAAAATCTCCCGCCGCCCGCTGCAAAAATATCTCGCGAAAGCCAACTAAGCGCCAGGATTCGCCAATTTTTCAGCGCTGCTTGCCATATTCAACCCAAGTGAATAGGGTTATCTGCATGAAAACTGCTCACACCCTCATTCTTCTGCGTCAGCACGCCTGCCTGCGACTGGTCAGTCCACGACTGCGGGGTTGAATCGCGTCTGCACCTCTCGTTTGTCATTGGTTCGGCCACCGTCATCAGGCCCCACAGAACAAGGATTTCCCCATGAGCATGCTCAAAGAGCCGTCGACCAAATACCGCCCGTTCGCCCCGATCAACATTCCCGACCGCACGTGGCCGAACCGGGTCATCGATCAGGCGCCGATCTGGCTGAGCACCGATTTGCGCGACGGTAACCAGTCCCTGATCGAGCCCATGGATGCCGAGAAGAAGATGCGCTTCTTCAAGACCTTGCTGCACGTCGGCTTGAAGGAAATCGAAGTAGGTTTCCCGTCGGCCTCGCAGACCGATTTCGACTTCGTCCGCGAACTGATCGAAGGCGGCCACATTCCTGACGACGTCACCATTCAGGTGTTGACCCAGGCGCGCGAGGACCTCATCACCCGTACGTTCGAGTCGCTCAAGGGCGCGAAGAAAGCCATCGTCCACTATTACAACGCGACTGCACCGAGCTTTCGCCGCATCGTCTTCAACCAGGACAAAGCCGGTGTAACCGAGATCGCCGTCAGCGCCGCGCAGATCATCAAGCGCCTGGCCGAGGCCAACCCGGAAACCGCCTGGCGCTTCGAATATTCGCCCGAGGTATTCAGCTCCACCGAGACCGACTTCGCCGTCGAGGTGTGCAATGCGGTAATTGGCGTATTCCAGCCAACCCCGGCACAGAAGCTGATCCTCAACCTGCCCGCCACCATCGAAGGCGCCACGCCGAACATCTACGCCGACCAGATCGAGTGGTTCGCACGCCATGTCGACAAGCGCGATAGCGTGCTGATCAGCCTGCACACCCACAACGACCGTGGCACCGGCGTAGCCGCCACCGAACTGGGCCTGATGGCCGGCGCCGACCGCGTCGAAGGCTGCCTGTTCGGCAATGGCGAACGCACCGGCAACGTCGACCTGGTGACCGTGGCGCTCAACCTCTACACCCAGGGTGTCGACCCACAGCTGGACTTCTCCGACATCGACGCCGTGCGCAAGGTGGTCGAAGACTGCAACCAGCTGCCCGTGCACCCGCGTCATCCCTATGTCGGCGATCTGGTCCACACCGCCTTCTCCGGCTCGCATCAGGATGCAATCCGCAAGGGCTTCGCCCAGCAAGACCCGAACGGCGTCTGGGAAGTGCCCTACCTGCCGATTGACCCGGCCGACATCGGCCGCAGCTACGAAGCGGTGATCCGCGTCAACAGCCAGTCCGGCAAAGGTGGCATTACCTTCCTGCTCGAACAGGAATACGGCATCAGCCTGCCACGGCGCATGCAGATCGAGTTCAGCCAGGTGGTGCAGAGCGAGACCGACCGTCTTGGCCTGGAAATGACCGCCCAGCAGATCTACGGCCTGCTCGACAGCGAATACCTGCACGCCAATGCGCCCTACACATTGAAGAGCCACCGCCTGCAGGAAGAGAATGGCACCAGCGCGGTCGACCTGGACGTCACCATCAACGGTGAAAGCCGTCACCTGCGCGGCATTGGCAAAGGCCCGCTGGAAGCATTGGTCGCCGCCTTACCGGTGCGCCTGGAAATCATGGATTACCACGAGCACTCGATTGGCGCCGGCGCCAATGCCAAGGCCGCGTCTTACATCGAGATCCGTCTTGATGGCGAGCGTGCGCTGCACGGCATCGGGATTGACGAGAACATCACCACGGCGAGCTTCCGCGCCCTGTTCAGCGCCCTGAATCGCGCCTTGAGCCAAGCCAACGCCCAGGCAGCCTGAACGGCCCGAGCCTGAACACAAAACCCCGCCAGTTGGCGGGGTTTTGCTTTAGCGGTACTTTTAATCGTTTAATCGTTAGCGGATCGCATGGGTGGCAGCGGCCCTGCGGCGCAACCCGACGCCTCATGCCAATCCGAGCAACAACACCAGCGGAACCACCAGCACCACGATCGCCAGCAGGATCAACAGACCAATGCCCGCCGCACGCCAGTTGGAATGGAACGCGCCGCCCTGCTCGGCATGTTCCGCTACCGGCTCGGCCAGGGTCACTTTGCCGTACTGGTACATCCCCACCACCTGGGCAGCCGTGAAAGCCGCTGCCGGCACGTTCTGCGGCAGGATGAACGCCAGCAGCAGAAGCGCGACGAGCACGCCTGCACCCGTCAGCCAGGCTTTGCCGACCTCGGCGCCACGACCGAGCACGCGAAGGTTGTGGGCAATGACATAGGTGCCCGCCAACGGCGAACCAAAGGCGGTCGCCCAACCCACCGCCGCGAGGCTGTAGAGGCGCTGCCCAGTAACGGCGGCGGGCGGCGCGCTCAACTCGGCATGTGGGGTCTGGAACGGGTTTTCGACGTCCATGCAGCGCGACTCCTGTTCAGTGGATAAGGAAGCTGTCGGCATCCAGGTGCGCCGGAAAACGCTCCCGGTAAGCCGCCAAGGCGCTGGCCGAAAGGTCGAGCAGAAAGACCCCGTCAGCATCGGCGGCGTCGAGCAGCGTCTCGCCCTGAAAGTCCAGCACCTGGCTGTCGCCGCTGTAGGCGAAGCCTTTGCCATCCGTGCCGACCCGGTTGACGGCGGCCACATAACAGAGATTCTCGATCGCCCGCGCCGGCAACAACCGGTTCCAGTGCTGGCGGCGCGCGGCCGGCCAATTGGCGGTATAGAGCAACAGGTCGGTGTCATGCGGGTCACGGCTCCAAACCGGGAAGCGCAGGTCGTAGCAGATCAACGGGCGAATCCGCCAGCCCTTGAGCTCCAGCTGCACCTGGCGCTCGCCCGGGGTGTAATGCTTGTGCTCGCCGGCCATGCGGAACAGATGGCGCTTGTCATAGTGCAGCACCTCGCCATCCGGCCGCGCCCAGAGCAGGCGGTTGCGATGACTGCCGTCCGCCGCCTGGATGATCACACTGCCGGTCAGCACCGCATTCAAGCGCTGCGCCTGCTCACGCAACCACTGGTAGGCGGCGCCTTCCTCCGGCTCGGCCAGGCTCGCCGAATCCATGGAGAAACCGGTGGTGAACATCTCCGGCAGGACGATCAGGTCGGCGCCGCGGGCCTGCTCCAGCAAGCGCTGGAAATGGGCAAAATTCGCTGCCGGGTCATGCCAGGCCAGCGTGGTCTGGATCAAGGCCAGTTTCAAATCGGGCAACGCCGTCAGATCGCGCATAGTTTTTCCGCCGCCTGGGCCAGCGTCTCTTCACGCTTGGCAAAACAGAAGCGCACCAGGCGCATATCCTCGGGCGCCTGCTGATAGAACACCGAAACCGGAATGGCCGCGACCCCATGTTCGCGGGTCAGCCATTCGGCCATCGCCACGTCATCCAAGTCTGGACGAATCAATGAATAGTCGACCAACTGGAAGAAGGTCCCCGCCGCCCGGGTAAAGCGGAATTTCGAGCCGGTCAGCAGGTCGCAGAACAGATCGCGCTTGGCCTGATAGAAACCCGGCAACTCGCTGACATGCTCCGGGTGCTCGGCCATGAAGTCGGCCAGGCCCCACTGCAGCGGGGTCACGCCACAGAAACTGACGTACTGGTGCACCTTGCGCAACTCGGCGCTCAGAGCCGGCGGCGCCACCACGTAGCCGGTCTTCCAACCGGTGACGTGATAACTCTTGCCGAAGGAACTGACCACGAAGGCGCGCAGGTACAGCTCTTCATGGCTGAGCACGCTGTCATGCCGGGCACCGTCGAACACCAGGTGCTCATAGACCTCGTCGCTGATCAGGTAGATATCGCGCTCGCGGATCAACTCGGCCAGACGGTCCAGATCGGCCCGGCCGATCAGCGCACCGCTGGGGTTGTGCGGGCTGTTGAGAATGATCAGCCGCGTGCGCGGGCTCAGGGCATCGCCCAGGCGCTGCCAGTCGATGGAAAACCCGGGCCGGCTAAGCGGCACGTGCACGCAGCGCCCACCCGCCAGCTCCACCGAGGGTTCATAGCTGTCGTAGCTTGGGTCGAACACGATGACCTCATCGCCCGCACGGATCAGCGCCTGGATCGCACAGAAGATCGCCTGGGTCGCCCCCGGGGTGATGGTGATTTCCTGATCGACGCTGACGCTGCGGCCATAGCAACGGGCGATCTTCGCCGCCACCTGCTCACGCAACGCCGGCAGGCCGGTCATCGGCGCGTATTGGTTATGGCCCGCCGCAATATGCCGGCCGACCGCCTCGCGCAAGGCCAGCGGGCCGTCGAAATCGGGAAAGCCCTGGGAAAGATTCAGCGCACCGACTTCGGCGGCGAGCTGCGACATGCGAGTAAAGATGGTGGTGCCGACATTCGGCAACTTGCTATGCAACATGATCTCTCCTACGAACCCCTCGTAGGGTGGGTTAGGCCAGCGACCGTAACCCACCAACCGGCCCCGGGGGCCGGTGTTTTTTCTGCTTACCGCAAGGTCAGTACCCTGACGATTGGGCGGTGCCTGCGGCACCGATGGTGGGTTACGCCGCACACGGCTAACCCACCCTACGGATGACTGCGCTGGCTGTCAGCGCTTGTCCTTGCGCTTCTTGTCGGCTTTCTTGTGGTGCGACATCAAGCGGCGCTTCTTGTTGACCTGGCGATCGGTCAGGGTGTTCTTGTTTCCTTCGTACGGGTTTTCCCCGCCCTTGAACTCGATACGAATCGGCGTACCGACCAGTTTCAGCACGCGGCGGTAGGTGTTTTCCAGGTAGCGGACATAGGACTTGGGCACCTTCTCCACCTGGTTGCCGTGGATCACGATCAGCGGCGGGTTGGCACCACCCAGGTGGGCGTAACGCAGCTTGATCCGGCGGCTGTTGACCATCGGTGGCGCGTGCTCGCTGACCGCGTCTTCGAGGATCTGGGTCAGGCGGCTGGTCGGCCAGCGGGTTATCGCCGACTTGAACGAGGCCTGTACCGACTGATACAAATTGCCGACGCCGGTGCCGTGCAGCGCCGAGATGAAGTGAATGTCGGCAAAGTCGACGAAGAACAGCCGACGTTGCAGCTCGGTCTTCACATAGTCGCGCTCGCTCGGCTCCATGCCGTCCCACTTGTTCAACGCGATCACCAGCGCACGGCCGGTTTCCAGCGCGAAACCGAGCAGGTTGAGGTCGTGATCGACCACGCCTTCGCGCGAGTCCATGACGAAAATCACCACGTTGGCGTCTTTGATCGCCTGCAGGGTTTTCACCACCGAAAACTTCTCGACCTCTTCCGAGATCTTGCCGCGCTTGCGCACCCCGGCGGTGTCGATCAGGGTGTACTTCTCGCCGTTACGCTCGAAGGGAATGTAGATACTGTCGCGCGTGGTGCCGGGCTGGTCGTAGACGATCACCCGGTCTTCACCGAGCATGCGGTTGACCAGGGTCGACTTACCGACGTTGGGTCGGCCGATGATGGCGATCTTGATGCCATCCTTCTCGCTCGGGCCAGGGATGCGCTTGGCTTCTTCGCCTTCGAGCACCACTTCGCCTTCGAGCGGTTCGTCCTCGACCGCATCCTTGGGGAACTCCGACAAGGCCGCTTCGAGCATCTGGGTGATGCCGCGACCATGGGCGCCGGCGATCGGGATGGCGTCGCCCAGGCCCAGCGGGCTGAACTCGGCGCGGGCCAGGTCAGGGTCGATGCTGTCGACCTTGTTGGCCACCAGGAAACTGCGCTTGTTGCGCTTGCGCAGGTGCTCGCCAATCATCTGGTCGGCCGCCGACATGCCGGCCTTGGCATCCACCAGGAACAGCACGGCATCGGCTTCTTCGATGGCCAGCAGCGACTGCTCGGCCATTTTCGAGTCCATGCCGTCTTCGTCACCGGAAATACCGCCGGTATCGATCAGGATATAGGTTCGCCCTTGCCACTTAGCCTCACCGTACTGGCGATCACGGGTCAGACCAGACAAATCGCCGACAATGGCGTCGCGACTCCTGGTCAGGCGGTTAAACAGGGTGGACTTGCCAACGTTCGGACGGCCCACCAGGGCGATTACGGGAACCATGCGGCCCCTCCACTCAATTTCAGAAAACACAAAGGCCGCTACCGTAAAACGGCAGCGGCCGGACTCATTCTTCCGGAGGCTGGTCAGAGCCTGGCAGAACCCAGCGAAATCGATCCGTACGGGTCCGGCCGATGACTCCAAGGCCTTACCGGATGGTCAGCGCGACCAGATCGCCACCATTGCCGAAGGCATACAACCAATCACCGACGACCAGCGGCCGGGCACGCAAACCATCGCTGTCGATGCGCTCGCGGCCAACGAAACGACCATCGACCTGACTAACCAGGTGCAAGTAACCTTCGAAATCACCGAAGGCGACATAACTGGAAAACACTTCCGGAGCCGACAACTGGCGACGGCCCAAGGCATCGTTGCTCCACAGCGCCGAAGTGGAACGCTCATCGACGCTTTCAATGGTGCCATTGGCCAGGCTCACGTAAACACTGCCGAGTGCCTGGGCCAAGCCGACGTTGCTCGAGGCTTCGCGCTGCCAGAGAATCCGCCCGCTCTCCACATCCAGCCCGGCGACACGACCCTGATAGCTGACCACGTAGAGCGTACTACCGGACAGCAGCAGACCACCGTCGATATCGACCACCCGATCCAACTCGGAGCGACCTTGCGGCACCGCCACGCGCTGCTCCCAGACCGGCAGGCCGCGCTGGGTATCCAAGGCGATGACCTTTCCGCTGGACAAGCCGGCAAACGCCAGACGCTCGGTGACCAGCGGCGCACTGGTGCCACGCAAAGTCAGCACAGCCGGGGTATTTTCGTAGATCCAGCGCTGATTGCCAGTGGCGGCATCGAGTGCGATCAAACGATCATCCTGGGTCTGCACGACGACCACATCGCCGTTGGTAGCCGGGGCCGCCAGGACCTCACTGGTAACGCGCGCGCGCCACTTTTCCTCGCCGTTGGCCGCATCCAGAGCGATCACTTCGCCCTTCAGCGTGCCCAGCAGCACCAGGCCATGGCCTGCACCGACCGCACCGGACACCGGCAAGTCGAGATCCTGCTCCCAGAGCTTGTCGCCACTGAAGCGGTTGATCGCCATCACTTCGCCGTTCACGTCGGAGGCGAAGATCTGATCGCCATCCACCGCCGGCACCAGCATATTGAAGGACTCGCCCTGGCCATCACCCACCGAGCGGCTCCACTCTTTTTTCAGTTCGACTTCTTCTGTGAAGTCAGGCAAGTCGGCTGGCGGCAGTTCCTTCTTGCTGTTGCTGCTGCAACCCGCGGCAAGAACGGCCAGGGCCAACAGTGCTGCATATTTCCAGCGCATCACGTCACGCATCCCCTTTCGCCAAGTCGTCGAGTTTCATCTGCAAACCACCTACCGCGGCTTCATCCGACAAGGCTGCTTTAGCCTTCTCGTAGGCGGCACGCGCCTCATCGCCACGCTCGGCTTTGACCAGCAAGTCGCCTTTGAGCTCTTCGCGGCTGGCCAGGAAAGCCTTGTCCGCATCGCCTTCGAGCAATTTAAGTGCCTCATCGACCTTGTTCTGCGCGGCCAGCACGCGGGCCAGACGTTGACGGGCCAACTCGGCCACGGTGTCATCGGCCGGCTTGGCCACCACGGCCTGCAACTCGGCCGCCGCATCGTCGAGCTTGCCCGCATCGACCGCGACCTTGGCCACGAACAGGCTGCCGTACTGGGCGTAATGGGTACCACCGAAGTCTTTTTTCAGGGTGTTCGCCAACTCGGCCACACGGCCTGCATCCGGCTGACCGCTCGGGTTGAACGCGGTTTCCAGCAACTGCTGATACACCAGCGAAGCACCTTGCGCCTGGTTGGTTTGGTACTTGTTCCAAGCCTGCCAGCCGAAGACCACTACCAGTGCCAGGGCACCGCCCGTCAGCAGCGGCTTACCATTGCGCTGCCACCAGTCCTTGATCAGTGCCAGATCTTCATCTTCAGTACGCGACGTCACCCAATACTCCTTAATTCGCTGAATGCTCAAACCTGCTTCAGGCAGGCTACCAGATGCTCAGACAAAGCATCCCAGGCAATATTTTGTTGTTCGCCCTGACCACGAAGGGGCTTGAAACCTATCACTTGCTGAGCCAGTTCGTCTTCGCCCAATACCAAGGCGAACAGCGCACCGCTCTTATCGGCCTTTTTCAGCTGGCTTTTGAAGCTTCCAGCGCCGGCATTCACCTGTAGACGCAGCCCTGGCAACTGATCGCGCAAACCTTCGGCCAACGCCAACCCCGCCAACTCGGCCGGTTCACCGAAGGCACAGAAGTACACATCGACCTGACGGGAAATCTCGGCGGGCACTTGTTCCAGGGTTTCCAGCAGCAATATCAGGCGCTCGATGCCCATGGCAAAACCAACGCCCGCGGTCGGCTTGCCGCCCATCTGCTCGACCAGGCCGTCGTAGCGCCCACCGGCACACACCGTGCCTTGAGCACCCAGCTGGTCGGTGACCCACTCGAACACGGTCTTGCTGTAATAGTCGAGGCCACGCACCAGCTTGGGATTGAGCACGTAGGGAATGCCGGCGGCATCCAGGCGCGCCTTCAAGCCCGCAAAGTGGATGCGCGATTCTTCATCGAGGTAATCCTCGAGCTTCGGCGCATCGACCAGCATGGCCTGGGTTTCCGGCACCTTGCTGTCGAGGATCCGCAGCGGGTTGCTGGCCAGACGGCGCTTGCTGTCTTCATCCAGCAGCTCGAGACGTGCCGAGAGGTACTGCACCAGGGCTTCACGGTAGTTCGCCCGTGCCGCGCTGGTACCCAGGCTGTTCAACTCCAGTTTGACCGCCCCGCGAATGCCCAACAGGCCCCAGAGGCGCCAGGTCAGCAGGATCAGCTCGGCATCGATATCCGGACCGTCGAGGTTGAAAACCTCGACGCCAATCTGGTGGAACTGGCGATAACGGCCTTTCTGCGGCCGCTCATGGCGAAACATCGGGCCGATGTACCAGAGTTTCTGCACTTGGCCGCCACCGGAGATACCGTGTTCCAGCACCGCGCGAACGCAGCTGGCGGTGCCTTCCGGACGCAGGGTCAGGGAGTCGCCATTGCGGTCGGCGAAGGTGTACATCTCTTTCTCGACGATGTCCGTGACTTCGCCGATGGAGCGTTTGAACAGTTCGGTGGCCTCGAGGATCGGCATGCGGATCTGCCGATAGCCGTAACCATCCAGCAGATTGGCCACAGCGGCCTCGAAGTAGCGCCAGAGCGGCGTCTGCTCGGGCAGGATGTCGTTCATGCCACGAATGGCTTGCAAAGACTTGCTCACACTGAATCCTTAAAAAATTCGCGATCAGCCACGGGCGATCAGCGCCGCGTCGGCTTCGACCTTTTCGGCCGCCTTCTGCCGGATCAGTTTTTCCAACTGGTCCACCAGATTGTCATTGGTCAGTTTCTGCGCAGGCTTGCCGTCGATGTAGATCAGGTTGTTCGGGGTACCGCCGGTGAGGCCGATATGCGCCTCCTTGGCTTCGCCCGGGCCGTTGACGATACAGCCGATCACGGCCACATCCAGCGGCACCAACAAGTCTTCCAGACGCCCCTCGAGCTCGTTCATGGTCTTGACCACATCAAAGTTCTGCCGCGAGCAGCTCGGGCAGGCGATGAAGTTGATGCCACGGGAACGCAAGCGCAGCGACTTGAGGATGTCGTAACCGACCTTGACCTCTTCGACCGGATCGGCTGCCAGGGAGATGCGGATAGTATCGCCAATCCCATCGGCGAGCAGCATGCCCAAACCAACAGCCGACTTGACGGTACCCGAACGCAGTCCACCGGCTTCGGTGATACCCAGGTGCAACGGCTGCTCGATCTGCTTGGCCAACAGCCGATAAGCCGCGACCGCCATGAACACATCGGAGGCTTTGACGCTGACCTTGAAGTCCGGGAAATTCAACCGATCCAGGTGCTCGACGTGGCGCAAGGCCGACTCGACCAGGGCTTCCGGAGTCGGCTCGCCGTATTTCTTCTGCAGGTCTTTTTCCAGGGAGCCGGCATTGACGCCGATACGGATGGAAATGCCACG
Source organism: Pseudomonas sp. KH_027 (assembly GCF_057838565.1). Classification (NCBI taxonomy): domain Bacteria; kingdom Pseudomonadati; phylum Pseudomonadota; class Gammaproteobacteria; order Pseudomonadales; family Pseudomonadaceae; genus Pseudomonas; species Pseudomonas sp. KH_027. Next base: position 1,286,448 of record NZ_CM174470.1, on the reverse strand, counting down.
GTCACGCGCCGCATCGACCACCGCCCGGACGCGATCTTCACGGCCGATATTGCCCGGATTGATCCGCAGGCAGTCGACCCCCAGCTCGGCGACGCGCAAGGCGATCTTGTAGTCGAAGTGGATATCGGCAACCAGTGGCACCTGCACCAACCGCTTGATCTTGCCGAAGGCTTCGGCCGCATCCATGTCCGGCACGGACACGCGCACGATATCGGCGCCGGCTTCTTCCAGGCGACGGATCTGCGCCACGGTAGCGGCGACATCGCAGGTATCGGTATTGGTCATGCTCTGCACGGTGATAGGCGCATCACCGCCCACCGGCACGGAGCCGACCCAGATCTTGCGCGATTGCCGACGGATGATCGGAGATTCGCCGTGCATGGTTTATTGCCCCAACTTCAAGCGTGCCGTTTCGCCACTGGTGAAGGGCGCAACATCCACCACCTGACCGTTGTAACGAACTTGTGCACCGCGTGCATAACCCAGACGCAACTCCAGCGGCGCTTTACCGCTCAACTCGAGCTTCTCGCCCGTGCGCTTCAAGCCACTGGCCAGCACTTTGCCGGTGGCATCGGTGAGCTGGATCCAGCAGTTGGCGCTGAACTCGAGCCCCACCGCACCCTCGCCTGCCGCCACAACCACGGGCGCAGCGGCAACTGGCGTTGGCACTGCAGCGGGAGGGGCAGGGGTAGGCACGACTGACGTGACTGGCGCAGCAGGAACAGCAGGAACAGCAGGAACAGCAGGAACAGCAGAACTGTTAGCCATCAGCGGCGTAACTGCAAGGCTGCCCGGCACCTCAGCCTCAGGCTGCGCAGCCAGCTCGGGGGAGACCTCGGCCACGCCAGGTTCAGCCTCGCTCTGGGCATCGGCTACCGCCTGATCTTCCGGCTCGTCGAGCGGATGAATCTGCGTCGTGCCGTCGGCGCTCTCTACTTCGACGTGTTCCAGGCTGACCTCGGCAGGCTCGCCTGCGCGACCGGCAGACTGATCCTGCCACCAGAGAAAGCCGACACCGGCCAACACCAGCAGCAAAGCGAAACTGACAAGGCGCAAAACGCTCTGCGACAGACGCACGGGCTCTTCGATACGGCCCAGACCATGCACGCTGCTGCCCTTGGCATCGGTTCCGGTGTAGTGGTCGAACTCCTGCACCACCAGGTTCTGGTCCATCCCGAGCAGCTTGGCATAAGCGCGCACATAACCACGGGCAAAGGTGTGTCCAGGTAGCTGATCGAACGCACCGGACTCCAGCTGGGTCAGACGCTGAATAGTCAAATTGAGCTGACCAGCCACGTCGGCTAACGACCAGTCCTTGTTTTCGCGGGCCTTGCGCAGAGTCTCGCCTGGGTTGCTGCGAGTCACAGCTAGAGCTTCGGGATGCACCGCTTTCATCATTGCTCCGACAGGTATTTCTGATATTCCGGCGTACCGGGATAAAGACGTTTGAGTTGCAAGCCTAAGCTGGCGGCCTTGTCGCGGTCTTCAAAAATGGTTGCAAGGCGTGAGCCGAGCAGCAGACTGCGCGAGTTCTGCTCGTCCAGCGCACTGAAACGGTCGTAATAATCACGCGCCGGCACATATTCCTTGCCCTCGTAGGCCATCTCGGCCATCTCGAGCAGGGCTCGTGGCTGGCGCTTGTTCAAGCGCAACGAGCGCTCGAAGTAGTGCTTGGCTTCTTCGCGTTTATTCAGCTTCAGAGCCGTCATGCCCAGGCTTTCAAACACCCGCGAACGCTCGGGGTACAGATTATCCTTGGCGGCCTGCTGATAACGCTCGAAGGCTTCCTGGTAACGCTTTTGCTCGAACAGGAAACCTGCGTAGTTATTCAAAAAACGCGCATCGTCGGGGCGCTGCGAAAGCGCCTTGCGAAAATGCTCATCGGCGAGTTCTGGCTCCATCTCGACCTGAAACAGTCGTCCCAATGCCGCATGCGCATCGGCACTCGAAGGATCCAACTCCAAGGCTTTCTTCAGCGGTACCTTGGCCTGTTCGGTAGAACCCTGTTTCAGGTAGCCAACCCCCAGCTTGATGTAGGCGTCACGCGCGTCGTCACGGCCTTTATCGGTTTTCATCGGGTCGACGTCACCGGTGGACACGCAACCTAGCAATAAGCCGGTAAACAATAGGAGCAGCACAGGGCGCAGGGTCATAGGTGTCTTACCTTCAAGTTCGGTTTACAGCGGTACTGGGTGCATCAGTCGTCTCGGCGCTCAACTGACGCACGGCGATGTAGCGTTCGCTACGTCGCGTACGGTCCATCACCTGGCCGACCAGTTGCCCGCACGCTGCGTCGATGTCTTCGCCGCGCGTGGTACGCACGGTGACATTGTGCCCAGCTTTATACAGCAGGTCTTGGAAGCGGCGAATGGCATTGTTGCTCGGCCGCTCATAGCCGGAATGCGGAAAGGGATTGAAGGGGATCAGATTGATCTTGCACGGCACGTCCTTGAGCAGTGTGATCATCTCTTCGGCATGCTCGATCTTATCGTTCACATCCTTTAGCAGGGTGTACTCGATGGTCAGCACACGCTTCTCGCCAAGCCGCGCGACATAGCGCTTGCAAGCCGCCAACAGCATCTCCAGCGGATACTTCTTGTTGATCGGCACCAGCGTGTTGCGCAGTTCGTCGTTAGGCGCGTGCAAGGACAGCGCCAGGGAAACGTCGATGACTTCACCGAGCTTGTCGATCATCGGCACCACGCCGGAGGTGGACAGCGTCACCTTGCGCTTGGAGATGCCATAACCGAGATCGTCCATCATCAGGTGCATGGCGGCGACCACGTTGTCGAAGTTCAGCAACGGTTCGCCCATGCCCATCATCACCACGTTGGTGATGGCGCGATCGATCTTCGCCGGCACACTGCCGAACGATTTGTTGGCGATCCACACCTGGCCGATGATCTCGGCGGCGGAGAGGTCGCTATTGAATCCTTGTTTACCCGTGGAGCAGAAGCTGCAATCCAGCGCGCAGCCGGCCTGCGATGAGACGCAGAGGGTGCCGCGATTGCCTTGCGGTATGTACACGGTCTCGACACAGCTGCCAGACGCCACACGCACGACCCACTTGCGGGTACCGTCGGTGGAGATGTCTTCGCTGACGACTTCAGGACCGCGAATCTCGGCACAGGCCTTGAGCTTTTCGCGCAGGGCCTTGCCGACATTGCTCATGGCGTCGAAATCATCGACGCCAAAGTGGTGAATCCACTTCATCACTTGACCGGCACGGAAACGCTTCTCCCCGATAGAGTCGAAGAATTGTTCCATTTCAGGCTGGGTCAGACCCAGTAGATTGATTTTGCCGGTAGCTTCAGTCATGGCCTCACCCTCGCACGTTCGCCTTAGCGAATGCGCGCAGTCACCTCGGTTGCAGCGAAGAAGTAAGCGATTTCGCGAGCAGCAGCGGCTTCGGAGTCCGAACCGTGTACCGCGTTGGCATCGATCGACTCAGCGAAGTCAGCACGGATAGTGCCGGCAGCCGCTTCTTTAGGGTTGGTAGCGCCCATCAGTTCACGGTTTTTGGCGATTGCGTCTTCACCTTCCAGAACCTGAACGACAACCGGACCGGAAATCATGAAAGCAACCAGTTCGCCGAAGAAACCACGGGCGCTGTGCTCAGCGTAGAAACCTTCGGCTTCGGCTTTGGACAGCTGCTTCATTTTCGAAGCAACGACACGCAGGCCGGCTTTTTCGAAACGGGAGACGATCTCGCCAATGACGTTTTTAGCAACGGCGTCGGGCTTGATGATGGAGAAAGTGCGTTGAACAGCCATGTGAAACTCCAGAAACTAAGGATTAAAGCCAAAAATTAAACCCGCGAATTATACGCGGGTTCAGGTTAAATGCGTAGGGCTGACGCCCGAGGGCCGCTGCAACTCAGTCGGCTTCCTCGATCCAGGCCGCCTGAATGGCCTCCAGCACCTTCTCACCGCCGCGTGACGGATCGTCGTTAAAGCCCGGCAAAGCCAGCACCCAACCGTGCAGGTCGACGAAATTGACGTAACGCGGGTCGACGTCAGGCTTGCTTTCCGCCAATTGAATGGCGATTTCCAGCACATCATTCCATTTCAATGTCATACCAGAGCCTTTAGTGCCTTTCCGAAACCTGGTTGATGTTGTACTTGGGGATCTCGACCACCAGATCCTCTTGCGCCACTACAGCCTGGCAAGAGAGGCGCGACTCGGGCTCGAGCCCCCACGCCTTGTCCAGCATGTCATCTTCCAACTCATCGCTCTCGTCCAACGAGCGAAAACCCTCGCGCACCACCACATGACAGGTGGTGCAGGCACAAGACTTCTCACAGGCATGCACGATATCGATGCCGTTGCGCAGCGCGGCATCGAGAATGGTCTCACCCGGCTGCGCATCAATCACTGCACCATCGGGGCAATGATCGGCATTCGGCAGAAAAACAATCTGCGGCATCAATTATTCCTCAATTTCATTCAGTCGGCGCCCAGCCAGCGCAGCCTTGACCGTGGCATCCATACGGCGCGCAGCAAAAGCATCGGTTACCTGGGACAGGCGCTTGGTTTGCTGCTCGATGGCCGGGCCATCGACCCCCACCATCAGCTCGCGTAATTGCTGCATGTGCAGATCGATCACAACGCGTTCTTCCTCGCTCAGCAGACGCTGACCATCGACTTCCAGCGCCGCCTGCACAGCTTCGAGCAGGCGTTCGGCATCCACCTGATGCTCACGCAGGACGCGGGCGAGCTTGTCATCGCCGGCATTCTGGAAAGACTCCTGCAGCATGCGGGCGATTTCGCCATCGGTCAGACCGTAGGATGGCTTGACTTGAATGCTCGCCTCCACGCCGGAACCGAGCTCGCGCGCCGCAACGCTGAGCAACCCGTCGGCATCGACCTGGAAGGTCACGCGAATCTTCGCCGCACCCGCCACCATGGGCGGTATGCCGCGCAACTCGAAGCGCGCCAGGGAGCGACAGTCACTGATCAGCTCGCGCTCACCCTGCAAGACATGAATTTTCATGGCCGTCTGGCCATCTTTATACGTTGTGAAGTCCTGCGCACGCGCCACTGGAATGGTGGTGTTGCGTGGAATCACCTTTTCCATCAACCCGCCCATGGTTTCGAGGCCGAGCGACAGCGGGATCACATCGAGCAGCAGCAGTTCTTCGCCGTCACGCTTGTTGCCGGCCAGGGTATCGGCCTGGATCGCAGCACCGATGGCCACCACCTGATCCGGATCGATATCGGTCAACGGCTCACGCGCAAACAACTCACCCACCACCGAACGCACTCGCGGCACACGGGTGGAGCCGCCGACCATCACCACCGCCTCGACCTCGTCGATCTCGATCCCGGCATCGCGCACCGCCCGGCGACAGGCCTTGAGGCTGCGCTGCAACATCGGCTCGATCAAGCCATCGAAATACTCGCGGGACAGCCGCCCACGCCAATCGCCATAAGCCACCTCAACAGAAGCCTCAGTGGTCAGCGCCTCTTTCGCCGCACAAGCCACATGCAGCAGGCTGCGTTGCGCACCAGGGTCGATGTCGGCAGAGAGCCCGGCTTGCTGCACGATCCAGCCGGCGATCGCATGGTCGAAGTCGTCGCCACCCAGCGCACTATCGCCGCCGGTCGCCAACACTTCGAAGACCCCACCCGTCAGACGCAGAATCGAAATATCGAAGGTGCCACCGCCCAGATCATAAATCGCCACGACGCCTTCGGCCTGCTGATCGAGACCATAAGCCACCGCCGCCGCCGTCGGCTCGTTGAGCAGACGCAGTACGTTGAGTCCGGCCAGCCGAGCCGCATCCTTGGTGGCCTGACGCTGAGCATCGTCGAAATAGGCAGGAACCGTGATCACCGCACCGACCAGCTCGCCGCCCAGCGTGGCTTCGGCGCGCTGACGCAGCACCTTCAAGATATCGGCCGACACTTCGACCGGGCTTTTCGGCCCCTGCACGGTGTCGATGAACGGCATATGCGACTCGCCACCGACGAAGCGGTAGGGCAATTGCTCGCCCAGCTGCTTGACGTCAGCCAGGCCACGACCCATCAGGCGCTTGACCGACAACACGGTATTGAACGGGTCGCTGGCGGCGGCTGCCTTGGCAGCCCCCCCCACCTCCACGCGGTCGGCGTGATAGCGCACCGCCGACGGCAGGATGACCTGCCCCTCGGCATCGGGTAAAGGCGCGGACAGGCCGCTGCGCAATGCAGCGACCAGCGAATTGGTAGTCCCCAGGTCAATGCCCACCGCCAAACGACGCTGGTGCGGCTGCGGGCTCTGTCCGGGTTCAGCGATCTGCAGTAGGGCCATGCTTATCTGCGCATCAGGCGCGCCGCCGAGGCAGCGCGGAGGTTAATCGTCGAGGCGCTCTTCCAACTGGCGCACTTCGTAGCTGAGCTTGTCGAGGAACTGCATGCGCCGCACCAGGCGTTCGGCCTCTTCATGGCGCGCAGCTGCATCCCAACAAGCAGCAAAGCTTTCATTCAGCTCGTCCTGAGCACGCTTGAGGCGGCGCTTGAAGGTCGCCACGCCAGGCACATCGGCACTGTCCTGCAGGTCTTCCAACTCCTCACGCCAGTGCATCTGCTGCAGGAGGAACTCGGGATCCTGCACCGTCACTTCCAACGGTAGCTCGTGACCACGCAACGCCAACAGATAGCGTGCGCGCTGCGAAGCGTTTTTCAGCGTGCGATAGGCCTCATTGAGGCTGGCGGAGTGTTCCAGCGCAAGCCGCTGCTCGCGCTCGCTGGCATCGGCAAAGCGATCCGGATGGACACTGCGCGCCAGCTCGCGGTAACGCACGGCGAGCTGATCGAGATCCAAGCGAAAGCTCGGTTGCAGATCGAATAAGGCGAAATGACAAGGGGTACCCACAGCAGCCTCAGATATTGAAGCTCTCGCCGCAGCCACATTCGCCGCGCACGTTGGGGTTATTGAACTTGAAGCCTTCGTTCAAGCCTTCCTTGACGAAATCGAGCTCAGTGCCATCGAGGTAGACCAGGCTTTTCGGGTCGATAATCACTTTGACGCCATGACTCTCGAACACCTGATCTTCACTCTGAGCCTCATCAACGAACTCGAGCACATAGGCCAGGCCAGAGCAGCCCGTGGTGCGAACACCCAGGCGAATACCATCACCCTTGCCACGCCCATCAAGGGAGCGGCGCACGTGCTGAGCAGCTGCTTCGGTCATACTGATAGCCATCGGAACTCCTTACGCCTAGAGCGGTTACCCATAAAGCCTGCTGCTTAGAGCAAGCCTTTCTTCTGCTTGTAGTCGCGCACGGCCGCCTTGATGGCGTCTTCGGCGAGAACGGAGCAGTGGATTTTCACCGGCGGCAACGCCAACTCTTCAGCGAGCTGAGTGTTCTTGATGGTCTCAGCCTCATCCAGGGTCTTGCCCTTCATCCACTCAGTGGCGAGGGAGCTGGAAGCGATCGCCGAGCCGCAACCGTAGGTCTTGAACTTGGCGTCTTCAATCACACCCTGCTCGTTGACCTTGATCTGCAGGCGCATCACATCGCCGCACGCCGGAGCGCCGACCATGCCGGTGCCGACATTCGGGTCTTCCGCATCCATCTTGCCGACGTTGCGCGGGTTTTCGTAGTGGTCAATGACCTTTTCGCTGTATGCCATGGTGCTATTCCTCTCTCAATCAGGTGCCGCTCTTTGGCAGCTTTAGTGTGCCGCCCATTCGACCTTGGACAGATCGACACCTTCTTTGAACATGTCCCACAAGGGCGACAGTTCACGCAGTTTGGTAACCGCCTCGCGAACCTTCTGCGCGGCGTAATCGACTTCTTCTTCCGTGGTGAAACGGCCGAAGGTGAAACGAATCGAGCTGTGCGCCAACTCATCATTGCGGCCCAGGGCGCGCAACACGTAGGAGGGTTCCAGCGAAGCCGAGGTGCAGGCCGAACCGGACGACACCGCCAGATCCTTGAGCGCCATGATCAGCGACTCGCCTTCGACGTAGTTGAAGCTCAGGTTGAGGTTGTGCGGCACACGGGCCGTGGTGCTGCCGTTCACATACAACTCTTCCAGACCATCGACCTGCTTGAAGAAACGCTCGCTCAGGGCACGAATCCGCTCGTTTTCCTGCGCCATGTCTTCCTTGGCGACCCGGAAGGCTTCGCCCATGCCGACGATCTGGTGAGTCGCCAGCGTACCGGAACGCATACCGCGCTCATGACCGCCACCGTGGGTCTGGGCTTCCACACGCACACGCGGCTTGCGGCTCACGTAAAGCGCGCCAATGCCTTTCGGGCCATAGGTCTTGTGTGCGGAGAACGACATCAGGTCGACCTTGAGCTTCGCCAGGTCGATTTCCACCTTGCCGGTGGACTGAGCCGCATCGACATGCAACAACACGCCACGGGAACGGGTCAGTTCACCGATCGCCGCGATGTCGTTGATGGTGCCGATTTCGTTGTTGACGTGCATGATCGAAACCAGAATGGTGTCTTCACGCAGAGCCGCTTCAACCATCGCTGGCGTAATCAGGCCATCTTCGCCGGGCTCGAGGTAGGTTACTTCGAAGCCTTCGCGCTCGAGCTGCCGCGTGGTATCCAATACGGCCTTGTGCTCGATCTTCGAGGTGATCAGGTGCTTGCCCTTGGTCGAATAGAAGTGTGCAACACCCTTGATCGCCAGGTTGTCGGACTCGGTGGCACCGGAGGTCCAGACGATCTCGCGCGGATCGGCATTGACCAGCTCGGCCACCTGGCGACGGGCATTCTCCACCGCTTCTTCGGCCTTCCAGCCGAACACATGGGAGCGCGACGCAGGATTACCGAAGTTGCCATCGACCAGCAGGCACTCGCTCATCTTCTGCGCAACACGCGGATCGACCGGCGTCGTCGCGGAGTAATCGAGGTAAATCGGCAATTTCATTGATGCTCTCCTATCAGGTATAGGCCTATCAGCCAGGCGCCCTGCTCAGTCAACGGCGGACGCTTCAATTTTATCCAGGCGCGGCGCCCTGCCCGAGCAGTGCCGCTGATCCTGACGCTGGGCGACTTCTTGCACCTCATGACGAGTCACAAGGTCGGCCAGGCTGATACCGCTCAAAAATTCGTGAATCTGCTGGCTGAGGTCGGACCACAGATGGTGCGTCAAGCAGGTGTCGCCGTCATGGCATCCACCCAACCCCTGGCAACGGGTGGCATCAACCGATTCATTGACCGCATCAATGACCTGGGCAACCTGGATACCGTGCATGTCTCTCGACAGCTGATAACCGCCACCCGGCCCGCGCACACTGGAAACCAGGTTGCCGCGGCGCAGCTTGGCGAACAACTGCTCCAGGTAGGACAGGGAAATGCCTTGGCGCTCGGAAATATCAGCCAGCGACACTGGCCCACGCTGCGCGTGCAACGCCAGGTCGAGCATGGCGGTAACGGCGTAACGGCCTTTGGTAGTCAGTCGCATTGCGTGTACCGAGGGATCACTGATTTGACGCGAGTATGCTATTTCCGAGTATTTAGGTCAACTATAAGACCTATCAAAATACTCGGAATTAGAAACAATGAGGGCGCGCAGCATAGCAAAACCGACGCTGCAGCGCACCGCCTCAAGCTGCCGGCTTGTCGCCCGACTCCTTGACGTCGGCAAAGTCCTCATCGCGCAGGGCTGGCAGCTCTTTCGCGCAGTAATCGCTACCCAACGCCTTAAGAGCGGCACACATACCCTCCAGACGACCATCGACCGCCTGCAGATGATCGAGCAACTGACCGATGGCCTTCGCGATCGGGTCCGGCATGTCCTGGCTGACGCCATAGGCATCGAAACCGAGTTTTTCGGCGATCGCCTGACGCTTGGCCTCCAGCTCATCGTCGACTTTGACAATGATCCGCCCCGGAATCCCGACCACGGTCGCGCCAGCCGGCACCGCCTTGGTCACCACCGCATTGGAGCCGACCTTGGCACCGGCACCGACAGTGAACGGACCGAGCACCTTGGCGCCGGCCCCCACCACCACGCCATCCTCCAGCGTCGGGTGGCGCTTGCCTTTATTCCAACTGGTGCCCCCCAGGGTCACACCCTGATAAAGCGTGACGTCATTACCGATTTCCGCCGTCTCGCCGATCACGATACCCATGCCGTGATCGATGAAAAACCGCCGCCCGATCTTCGCCCCCGGGTGAATTTCGATGCCGGTCAACCAGCGGCCAAAGTTGGAAACCACGCGCGCCAACCACTTCCAACCCGCCAGCCACAACCAACCGGACAGGCGGTGCACCCAGATGGCATGCAAGCCGGGATAGCAGGTCAACACCTCGAAGGCATTACGCGCAGCCGGATCGCGATGGAATACACTCTGAATATCTTCACGCACGCGCTCAAACATCATCATCTCTCCGCTTATGGGGCTCGCCGCGAGCAGTCTTCTGGGTCTCGGTCAGAATACCGCGCAGAATGTTCATTTCCGACTTATTGACCGCGCTACGACCGAACAAGCGCCGCAAACGCGACATCAAATGCCGCGGCTTTTCCGGATCGAGAAAGCCGATATCCACCAGGGTACTTTCGAGGTGCCCATAGAACAGCTCCATCTCATCCATGGTCGCCAGTTGACCACTGCGTATCGACGTCACTTCGAACTTCTCGACCTTGCTCGGCTGACCCTGCGCAGCCAGCCAGGCCATACGCACTTCATAGCCCAACACCTGCACCGCAGCCGCAAGATTGAGCGAACTGAACTCGGGATCGGAAGGGATGTGCACATGAAAATGGCAACGCTGCAGCTCGTCATTGGTCAGCCCGGCATATTCGCGACCGAACACCAATGCCACTTCCTCGCCCTGCCCGGCATGCTCGCAGGCCGCCGCGCCACATTCGCGCGGATCGAGCAACGGCCAAGGAATACGACGGTCGCGCGCACTGGTGCCAAGCACCAGACTGCAACCGACCAAGGCTTCTTCCAAGGTCGCGACGACTTGTGCGTTTTCAAGAATATCGCTGGCACCGGATGCCCGTGCGACAGCATGGTCACTGGGAAAGTCTTCCGGGTCCACCAGCACCAACCGTGACAAGCCCATGTTCTTCATGGCGCGCGCAGCCCCACCGATATTGCCGGGATGACTGGTATTGACCAAGATCACGCGAATATTTTGCAGCAACGCAAGCGCTCACACAGACAGCAAAGGGGAGCAAATCTTACAGAAGCCCCCCGGCAAACGCCATGCAAGCTACAGGCAGCTCTTCTTACTTGAAGGTTTTCTGCTAGAATGTTCGGCTTTCTTTAACGACCCAGGTGAAACCTCCATGCAGCCCATGCTGAATATCGCGCTGCGCGCAGCCCGCAGCGCCGCAGAACTGATTTTCCGCTCCATCGAGCGCCTGGATGTCATCTCGGTCGACGAGAAGGATGCCAAGGACTACGTGACCGAGATCGATCGCGCTGCCGAGCAAAGCATCATCGCCGCCCTGCGCAAAGCCTACCCGACCCATGGCTTTCTCGGCGAAGAAGGCGGCCTGATCGAAGGCAGCGGTGATGGCGCCGACTACCTGTGGATCATCGACCCGCTCGACGGCACCACCAACTTCGTCCGTGGCGTGCCGCACTTCGCTGTCAGCATCGCCTGCAAATACCGTGGCCGCCTGGAGCACGCCGTGGTTCTGGACCCGGTTCGCCAGGAAGAATTCACCGCCAGTCGCGGCCGCGGCGCCCAACTCAACGGTCGCCGCCTGCGCGTCAGTGGTCGCACCAGCCTCGAAGGCGCCCTGATCGGCACCGGCTTCCCGTTCCGCGATAGCCAGATCGACAACCTGGACAACTACCTCAACATGTTCCGCAGCCTGGTTGGCCAGACCGCCGGCATCCGCCGCGCCGGCGCCGCCAGCCTGGACCTGGCCTACGTTGCCGCCGGCCGTTTCGACGCCTTCTGGGAGTTCGGCCTGTCCGAATGGGACATGGCAGCCGGCGCCCTGCTGATCCAGGAAGCGGGCGGCCTGGTCAGCGACTTCAGCGGCGGCCACGAATTCCTCGAAAAAGGCCATATCGTCGCCGGCAACACCAAGTGCTTCAAAGCCGTGCTGACCGCCATCCAGCCGCACCTGTCGCCCTCGCTGAAACGCTGAATTCGACAGTTCACAAAACCCGGCCTTGCGCCGGGTTTTTGTTGCCCATAATTTGTTGCCCATAAAAAAGCGCCCCGAAAGGCGCTTTTTATTTGCATCCACGCTATTGGCATTCGAACTATTGGGCAACCTGCCCCAACACCAACTGTCCATCTTTGTCGACTGGAATCTTGCTGCCCGGATCACGGTCCATGCGGACCTGCCCGATCTTGCCATCCAGCTGATACTTGACGTTGTAACCCACCAGCTTGTCACTGGTATCGGTCACGGTGTTGCAGCGCGTCTCAGTGGTGGTGTAGGTGTCGTTGGCCTGCATGTTTTCCTGGACCTTGTTGCCGGCATAACCGCCGCCAACCGCACCCGCAACGGTGGCAATCTTCTTGCCACTGCCGCCACCCACCTGATTGCCAAGCAAACCACCGGCTACCGCACCCAACACGCTACCGACGACCTGATGCTGGTCTTTGACCGGCTTCTGCCGGGTCACGGCGACGTCTTTGCAGACCTCACGCGGCGTCTTGATGGTTTCCTTGATCGGCTCAGCAGCAAGCACTTCAGCGTACTCGGGGCCGCCACCAACCAAACTGTAAGTAGCCACAGCGCCACCTGCGGTAACGCCTACCGCGCCGAGCACTGCACCAACGAGCATTGACTTGTTCACTTGAACCTCCTGGTTCGCTTCAAACAGGTATTGATACGTTCCACTCCTAGCCTTGGAGCACAGCATAGGGCCCAAGTTCCCAACCAATGCCCGTCGCCACACGGCAACCTTGGCACAGGCATCAATCAGGGACGCTCATCGACCTCTTCGGTCGCGACCGGCGGGATCAGATCCTCAACACTCAGGCTCAACCAGATCAGCACCACGTTGGCGATATAGATCGATGAGTAGGTACCCGCCAGCACACCGATGAACAGCGTAATAGAGAAACCAAACAGGTTATCGCCACCCCACACCAACAAAGCCGCAATGGCCAGCAGGGTCGAAATCGAGGTTGCCATGGTGCGCAGCAACGTCTGAGTGGTGGAGATATCGATATTCTCGATCAGACTGGCCTTGCGCAGCACGCGGAAGTTTTCCCGCACGCGGTCGAACACGACGATGGTGTCGTTCAAGGAATAGCCGATGATCGCCAGCACCGCTGCCAACACCGTCAGGTCGAAGGTGATCTGGAAGAACGAGATGATCCCGACCGCCACCACCACGTCGTGAACCAACGACACGATGGCGCCGACCGCAAACTTCCACTGAAAGCGGAACGCCAGGTAGAGCATGATCCCGCCCAGGGCCAGCAACATCCCCAGACCGCCCTGATCGCGCAGTTCTTCACCCACCTGCGGGCCAACGAACTCGACACGCTTGACCTGCGCCGGGTTATCCGCGCCAACCTGGCGCAGCGCCTCAGCCACTCGGGTACCCAACTGCGGATCATCACCCGGCATACGCACCAGCAAATCGGTAGTGGCACCGAAGCTCTGCACCACCGCCTCTTCATAGCCGGCCTTGGCCAGTTGCTCGCGCACCTTGACCAGATCGGCCGGGCGCTCGTAGGTCAGCTCGATCAGCGTTCCGCCGGTGAAGTCCAGGCCATAGTTGAGGCCCTTGTAGAACATACTGAACAGCGCCATGGCGGTCAGAAACAGCGTGACGCCGAACGCAATATTGCGCACGGCCATAAACTTAATCGTACGTTTCATAGCGGCCCCTTAAACCCACAACTTCTTGAAGTCACGACCACCGAAGATCAGGTTGACCATGCCACGGGTCACCATGATGGCGGTGAACATCGAGGTGAAGATGCCGAGCGACATGGTTACCGCGAAGCCTTTCACCGGACCGGTACCCATGGCGAACAGAATGCCACCCACCAGCAAGGTGGTCAGGTTGGCGTCGAGAATAGCCGTGAAGGCCCGATCGAAACCCTCATGAATGGCACGCTGCGTTGACATGCCATTGGCGATTTCCTCGCGAATCCGCGAGAAGATCAGCACGTTGGCATCTACCGCCATACCCATGGTCAGCACGATACCGGCGATACCTGGCAGCGTCAGCGTGGCGCCCAACAAGGACATCAGCGCCAGCAGCATGACCATGTTCAGACCCAGCGCCACCGTGGCCAGCACGCCAAAGAAGCGGTAGATGGCAATGATGAACAGCGAGACCAGCAACATGCCCCAGAGCGAGGCATCGATACCCTTGGTGATGTTGTCAGCACCCAGGCTCGGGCCAATGGTGCGCTCTTCGGCGAAGTACATCGGTGCCGCCAGGCCACCGGCCCGCAGCAGCAGGGCCAGCTCAGAGGACTCACCCTTGCCTTCCAGCCCGGTGATACGGAACTGGCTGCCCAGCGGCGACTGGATGGTCGCCAGGCTGATGATCTTTTTCTCTTCTTTGAAGGTCTGTACCGCAACCTCCTTCTCCACCCCGTCGACCATCTGCTTGACGTAGCGGGTCATGGGTTTCTGCTCGATGAAGATCACCGCCATGCTGCGCCCGACGTTATTGCGGGTCGCGCGGTTCATCAGCTCGCCGCCATGCCCATCGAGGCGGATATTCACCTGCGGACGACCGTTTTCGTCGAAGCTGGCCTGGGCATCGGTCACCTGATCGCCGGTGATGATCAGCCCACGCTCCAACGGTACGGCCGGACGACCCGGCTCGCGGAATTCAAAGGATTCGGTGGTCGCCTTGGTCGCATCCTGGCCAGCAGCCAGACGGAACTCCAGGTTGGCGGTCTTGCCGAGAATCCGCTTGGCCTCGGCAGTGTCCTGCACGCCCGGCAATTCGACCACGATGCGGTTGGCGCCCTGGCGCTGTACCAGCGGCTCGGCGACACCCAACTCGTTGACGCGGTTGCGTACAGTGGTCAGGTTCTGCTTGATCGAGTACTCGCGAATCTCCGCCAGCTTGGCCGGCGTCATTTCCAGGCGCAGCACCTGCAAGCCATTGCGCTCGCTCGCGGTCAGCTGGAAGTCGGTGAAGTCCTTGCGGATCAGGTCCTGGGCCTTTTCCAGCGTGGCTTCATCGCTAAAACCCAATTGAATCGCCCCATTCTGCTCCGGCAGGCTGCGATAACGCAGACGCTCCTTGCGCAGCAGGCTCTTCACATCACCCTCGTAAACCTTGCGCCGCGCGTCGAGCGCCTTGTCCATGTCCACTTCCAGCAGGAAGTGCACGCCACCGGACAAGTCCAGACCCAGCTTCATCGGGCTCGCACCCAGGCCACGCAGCCAGTTAGGCGTGGTTTGCGCCAGATTCAGGGCCACCACATAGTCGTCGCCCAACGCCTTGCGCACCACATCCTTGGCCGGCAGCTGGTCTTCCTTCTTCAGCAGGCGTACCAGCCCGCCATTACCCTTCTCGGACAGAGTCGACGCCTTGACCGCGATACCGGCATCTGTCAGCGCCTTACTCACGCGATCCAGGTCCGCCTGCCCGACCTGCAGCGCCGTGCTCGCCCCGGTGATCTGGATCGCCGGATCGTCTGGATAAAGGTTGGGCGCGGAGTAAATGAAGCCGATCGCCAGCACTGCCAGGATCAGCAAGTATTTCCACAGAGGGTATTTGTTCAGCATGACGCCGCCCGCTTATGACGCGGGGCGCCTTTAGCGCCCCGTCGAATGGTAAAAATGTGAAGTTAGATGGCTTTCAGCGTGCCCTTGGGCAGCGTGGCGGCAATCGCCGCTTTCTGAATCTTCAGCTCAACGGTGTCCGACACTTCGATCACGACAAAGTCATCGGTGACTTTGTTGATCTTGCCGGCGATGCCGCCGGAGGTGACCACTTCATCGCCCTTCTGCAGGTTGCCCATGAGGTTTTTGTGCTCTTTGGCGCGCTTGGCCTGCGGGCGCCAGATCATCAGATAGAAGATCACCAGGAAGCCGACCAGGAAAACCCACTCGAAACCAGTACCGGCAGGACCAGCGGCAGCCGGTGCAGCAGCATCCGCAAAAGCAGCGGGGATCAGAAAGCTCATATAACACTCCTGTTAAAGGGTCTTAGAAAGTTGATTTATCAGTCCAGCGGCGGGGTGCTAAGGCCGCGTCGGGCATAGAAGGAATCGACGAAGGCGGCCAATGTACCCTGTTGAATAGCCTCACGCAAACCAGCCATCAGGCGCTGGTAATGGCGCAAATTGTGGATGGTATTCAGCATGCTACCGAGCATTTCATCGCATTTATCCAGATGATGCAGATAGGCGCGGGAGAAGTTCTGACAGGTGTAGCAGTCGCAGGTCGGATCGAGCGTCGAATCGTCGTGCTTGTGCGCCGAATTACGGATCTTCAACACCCCGGTATCGACGAACAGGTGACCGTTGCGCGCATTGCGGGTCGGCATCACGCAGTCGAACATATCGACCCCACGGCGCACGCCTTCGACCAGATCCTCGGGTTTGCCAACCCCCATCAGGTAGCGCGGCTTGTCGGCTGGCATCTGCCCAGGCAGATAATCGAGTACGCGGATCATTTCTTCTTTCGGCTCACCTACCGACAGACCGCCAATCGCCAGGCCGTCGAAGCCGATCTCGCTCAAGCCATCGAGCGAACGCATGCGCAGATCCTGGTGCATGCCGCCCTGGACGATACCGAACAGCGCCGCCGTATTGTCGCCATGGGCGATTTTCGAGCGCTTGGCCCAACGCAGCGACAGCTCCATGGAGACCCGCGCCACATCGAGATCGGCGGGGTACGGCGTGCATTCATCGAAAATCATCACGATGTCTGAGCCCAGGTCGCGCTGCACCTGCATCGACTCCTCGGGCCCCATGAACACCTTGCTGCCGTTCACCGGCGAGGCGAAGGTCACGCCTTCCTCCTTGATCTTGCGCATGGCGCCCAGGCTGAACACTTGAAAACCACCGGAGTCGGTGAGGATCGGCCCCTGCCACTGCATGAAGTCATGCAGGTCGCCGTGGCGCTTGATCACCTCGGTGCCGGGCCGCAACCACAGGTGGAAGGTGTTGCCCAGGATGATCTGCGCACCGATCGCTTCGATATCGCGCGGCAGCATGCCTTTGACGGTGCCGTAAGTGCCGACCGGCATAAAAGCCGGCGTCTCGACGACACCACGCGGAAAGGTCAGGCGACCACGGCGCGCCTTGCCATCGGTGGCCAACAACTCGAAGGACATACGGCTGGTGCGGGTCATGCTTGATCCTCGGGTCCGCGCGGCGCGGGATTGCGGGTAATGAACATCGCATCACCGTAACTGAAGAAGCGGTAGCCGTTGGCGATGGCGGCCGCATAGGCCGCCATGGTTTGCGGGTAACCGGCAAACGCCGAGACCAACATCAACAACGTGGATTCGGGCAGATGGAAATTGGTCACCAAGGCATCGACCACATGAAACGGGCGCCCCGGGTAGATAAAAATGTCGGTGTCGCCACTGAAAGGTTTGAGCTGACCATCGCGCGCGGCGCTTTCCAGCGAGCGCACGCTGGTGGTACCGACGGCAATCACCCGACCACCGCGCTGACGGCAGGCGGCAACGGCATCCACCACATCCTGGCCAACCTCGAGCCACTCGTTGTGCATGTGGTGATCTTCGATGCGCTCGACGCGCACCGGCTGGAAGGTACCCGCACCAACGTGCAGCGTGACGAAGGCGATTTCTACCGCCTTGGCGCGAATCGCCGCCAGCAAGGCCTGGTCAAAATGCAGCCCCGCCGTGGGTGCCGCCACCGCGCCGGCGCGCGCGGCGTATACCGTCTGGTAGCGCTCACGGTCCGCCGCGTCGTCCGGGCGATCTATATAGGGAGGCAACGGCATATGGCCGACGCGATCCAGCAGCGGCAATACATCCTCGCTGAACCGCAGCTCGAACAATGCATCATGCCGCGCCAACATCTCGGCCTCGGCGCCGCCATCGAGCAGAATCCGCGAGCCCGGCTTGGGCGATTTGCTCGAGCGCACATGGGCCAAGACCCGGCGCGTGTCGAGTACCCGCTCGACCAGCACTTCCAGCTTGCCGCCGGAAGCCTTCTGGCCGAACAGGCGGGCCGGAATCACCCGGGTATTGTTGAACACCATCAAATCGCCAGGACGTAGATACTCCAGCAGATCGGTGAACTGGCGGTGCGCCAACGCCCCCGTCTCGCCATCCAGGGTCAGCAACCGGCTGGCATCGCGCTCGGCCAACGGGTGACGGGCAATCAGGGACTCAGGCAGCTCGAAGTTGAAATCGGCAACACGCATGATGGGAGGTCATTTTGCAGGGCCGCGAAGTTTAACGGAAATACCTCAATTTGACCACGCAACA
Organism: Pseudomonas sp. KH_027; assembly: GCF_057838565.1. NCBI lineage: Bacteria > Pseudomonadati > Pseudomonadota > Gammaproteobacteria > Pseudomonadales > Pseudomonadaceae > Pseudomonas > Pseudomonas sp. KH_027. Next base: position 1,268,125 of record NZ_CM174470.1, on the reverse strand, counting down.
CGATTGACCAGGGCCGACGTGCTCCCTATACTGCGCGCCGAATATGCCCTGATGGCGGAATCGGTAGACGCGGCGGATTCAAAATCCGTTTTCGAAAGGAGTGGGAGTTCGAGTCTCCCTCGGGGCACCAAATACCTGTTTCGACCTGTCTCTGACAGTCTACGAAACACCCTGCAAAGCCCGCCTAGTGCGGGCTTTGTTGTTTCTGGCTGTATCTCCTTATCTCCCCCTATACCTTCCCTCCGTGTATCCCACCTTGTATCCTGGGGAAAACCCCTAACTTTGGGATACATAACATGAAGCGTTCCGAGATCAAGCGCCGCCCGCTGGCTGACACCGTGCTGAGCAGCCTTGAGCCAGACGCACAGGAATATCGAGAACTACATGAGCGCGGGCTTTACTTCCGGGTGAAGCCGAACGGCGGCAAATCGTGGCAGCTCCGCTACAAGAACGCGGCAAGCAAGTGGGCATGGATGGGGTTAGGCAGTTACCCCGAAGTGAGCGCTAAGCGCGCCAGCGAGGAAGCCGACAAGCTGAGGAAGCTAATCAGCGACGGGATTGACCCCCAGGAACAAAAGCTCGCCGACAAGACTGCCATTGAAACAGCCAAGACCCGGACATTCCGCGTGGCTGCTGATGGCTGGCTCAAAGCCAAAGTCGATAAAGGGCTGGCCGACTCCACCCTGAGCAAGATCCGCACCTATCTGGAGAAGGACATACTCCCCGCCCTGGGTGACAAGCAGCTGGACGAAATCACCCGCACCGACTGCGCCGCCCTGCAAGCCTCACTCGAAGCCCGCGACGCCCATAACGTTGCCGAGAAGTGCCGCACCTGGGTCAATCAGATATTTGGCCGAGCCATCGGCCTGGGGCTGACGGAGAACGATCCGGCCAGCAGGCTGCGCGATATAGCCGCCCCCGCCCCCAAAACCCAACAACACCCACACCTGCTGGAGCCCGAACTGCCGGAGTTCATCCGCGCACTGAAAACCACCACCAGCCGCCTGCCGGCCAAGACTGCCGCCTGGCTTTGCATCTGGACGGCATCCCGGCCCGGTATGGTGCGCCTGGCAGAGTGGGCAGAAATCGACTTCGCCGCAGCCACCTGGACGACACCCGCCGCCAAGATGAAGATGCGCCGGGATCATGTGGCACCCCTACCCCGCCAGGCACTCGATGCCCTACGCGAACTCCACCGAGTGACAGGCCGTAGCCGCTGGCTGTTCCCCGGCGTAGGGCCGAAGAACCCGACGATCAGTGAAAACACCATCAACAAGGTGTTCGCCGGCATTGGGTATAAAGGTCGCCTGGTCGGGCATGGCACCCGCCACACCGCCAGCACCCTGCTACGCGAAAACGGCTGGCAGAAAGATCACATCGAGGCGCAACTGGCCCACAAGGAAGAGGGCATATCCGGTATCTACAACAAGGCCCAGTACCTGGAACAGCGCACGACCATGATGCAATGGTACGCCGACCACCTGGACACACTGGCCGCCGGCAACGTGGTGCAAGGCAACTTCGGCAAGGTGGTTTAGGTATGTGTACCCGCACCCCTCAAAAATCCGGTGTTCTTGGTGTTCTTGGTGTTCCCTATTCGCTGCAAGCCAGTAACGATGTGGCTTACAGCGACGGAACACCAACGCACGAAAGGCGGAACACCAAGCCCCAAGAACACCAAAGGTGTTCCGAGCAGACGGGCCGCAAGCAGAACACCGCCGCCCTGATTGAGCGGCGCCATCACCACCACTGCGAGAACACAACACGGCGCCTGTTCTGCCCTGTTGGCCGCCTTTCGCTTCGCTCGGTGTTGCATTTCGGCGCATGGCTGCCGCCCGCGACTGGGGCCTGGGGTTACCGATGACAGACAGGTCAACCCTTGGGACGCTTCGCCGTAAGTACGGAGGGGTGTGTATTCCGCTGGAGCAGGTAAGGCGCGAATACCTGCCCCATATTGGGAATACAAGCTATCTGCTACGCATCATTCGAGAGGGACGCATATCGCTGCGCGTGGTCAAGGCAGACTGGGGTCAGCGGGCTCAATGGGTTGTGTACCTGCACGACCTAGCAGACTGGATTGACCTAATTGGTCAGTCCCATGAGCGTAGAGATTCGCCCGAAAGCTGATGACCGTTCGTCTGGTCAGTTTGGCACGAACACGGTTGAACTGTGTTCAACTGAGTTGAACACGGTTTTGTTCGACAGAGAAAAAAACGTTATTCCCATTCGCAGAGAAACTGAATAGATAGCTATCCCTGTATCCATAAACACAGGGAAACAGCTATGAACATCACCGCCCAGCCGCCAACTTTGGCAGCACTTCAACACCGTCGCGCCGCCGTTGATATAACCCTTAACCCCACCGATCTACTCCAGCCGGAAGATGCCGCACTGGTGCTGGGCGTATCGGCCAGGACTCTAGCCGCCTGGCGCAGCACCGGGCGTTATGCCCTGCCCTTTATTCGTTGCGGCGCTCGCATTCGCTACCGTCGAGCCGACTTGGCCGCCTGGCTGCAAAGCCGTCTGTATCCCGGCGCCACCGCTCCGATGAAAGGGGCCGCGTAATGACCAAGCCCAAGCAACCCCGCCCCATTCCTGCCGGCCCTCTGCCGTCCGCCCCAACACCGCTGACCGGTAATGTTCAACCGCTGCGCCCCAGCACCAGCAAGGCCAGCGCACCAGCACATGCCTTTGACCCCGCCACCACCTTGATTCGGATGCCTGAACTTGAGGCGCTAACAGGCCTCGCTCGTGCCACGGTGTACAAGCGCTTGAAGGATGACCCGACCTTCCCCAGGCCCGTGCCACTGAGCAGCAGCACCGCCAGAGGCGCCCCGGTGGCGTTCGTGCTGGGCGAGGTACAAGGCTGGGTTCGTGGCCGCATTGCCGCACGCGGGGTGGCCGCATGACTTACCGCCGCGCACCTTTCGACGGCCCCTACTGCGACCACACCGGGATTGGCTTTATGCCACCAAACCCCGAGGGTATGAACTGGCGGGCGCGCTCTATCGTGACGATCTGCTGCAACCCACTGGAACTCGAAGAGGCTGTGTTTCTTAACGCCGATGGCTATCGCGTGCCACTGGAACCGCACCCCTACGAATTGCGCCACCTGCTGGCCCGTGCTGAATCGAGGGAATACGGCAACGTGGAAGGGCTGGGGCAATTTGCGATAAAGCCCGCCCGACTGAATAGCATGGCCAGTTCAGGCCAGCTTAAGCGCTGGGTCATTCATAGGCTTGCGCAACCCAACGGCTATGCGAATGACCCCGCTGTATGGGCCACGCACGAGACCCACGACTTAGAGGAAGAACGCAAATTTACCGAGGCCAGTTATCGCGCCGCCGTCACCCATTGCAATCGAGGGACTGAGCTGCCAGGTGTTGATCTGCCGTGGCCTTCCGCGTCGGGCGCAGCACCAGCAGAAGTACCCGACCTTGCGCACTGGCTGAGCGAGGCTGAAGCAGTACGCCGCGCCGCGCTGGCAGATAAGTACCGAACGGAAAAGACCAAGGATGACGCCGTCTCTGCCTGGTTGCGTGGTGACGTGGGCAACCCGCCGTTGCTGGCACTGATGCTGGGGGCTGCCTGATGACCGCCGCCCAAGCCAGCCCGACGTGGCCGGGTTCCCAAGCATGAGTCAACTGCATGCCTTCGAACTTATCCACCACGTTGGTCTGTCTGCCGCCTGCCTGCGACGGCTGGAGAGTTACCGGCGCCAGCAGGAACGGCGCGGCGCCCGAGTAGTGCTGCTGAGCTGGCCCGATGGCACTTGGTGCGCGCTGGCGCTGCATGCCGGCCACCTCGGCGCCGTGGTGCTTGCCGATGAACAAAAGGCCGACGCCTACCGACAAGGCCGCGAACTCATCCACGCCAGATGCCTGCCCCTGCTGGCCCTGCGCTTCGACCTCCACGCCTGAAACGAAAACGCCCCGGTGGCTGCCGGGGCGTAGGAGATGAATCAATATGCACGCTCAATCTATGCCGTGGCCGATGGCCGCGCAAGCCCTTCGCCGCCTGGCCGTTGTTGCACTCCCCAAAACACCGCGCTACTCTGCCCCCGTCGCTGCAAAATCAGCGGACGGGTTTGGCGACCCGATCAACTCTAGGCGCACAAGCGCCATCGTATCGAAAGTAGGCGCTTTTTTTGTGCCTGCTGCTTCGCTTTATGGTGGCTGTGCGCGGGATACCCTCGGGTATGCCGGGTTCCTAGAGTCCCGGTTCGCCAACCTGCGCACAGCCGCCACCCAATATCGTTTGGCGACGATTAGTGGCGGTTCCTCAACTCTAGGAGCCGTACCCATGAAGCACTCGCACGCCCTCAATCCGTCCGCCATTCAACAGCACGCCGCCTCTCTGAAGGCCCGCGCTATCGCCGCGCTGCATGCTGATTCGTCCCTCTCCGTCCGCCTGGCCCGCTACAACGCTGCGATGGCCAAAGCCCGCGCCCTGGAAGTTGTAGGGGGTGCGCAATGAACGCCCATCGTCAAACCATGCTTGATTGTGAGGCCCAATTGAATGGGGCCAGCGATGCGATGGCCATATTGCGCGGCCTGTTTCCTGCCATGCGCTCGATTGACCCAGCAGACGCTGCAGCCGTGGCCAGGGCTGGCCGCTATATCGCGGATGACTTCGCCAATATGCTGGATGTTGATGCTGAGAAATTGCGCATTGAAGCGGCCCGCATGGCTGGGGAGGTGCGCTCATGAGCCGCCGCCCTGTTACTGCTGCCCTTGGCTTCCACGCTATCAGCGGGCGCCACCTTTTTTCAGTAAACCCCGGCCTACCGCTGCACGATGCTTTGGAGCAGGCCAGCAACCTGCTGGAGTCTATCGAACGGCTCACGGTGGTAATTGGTAGTGATTGCGTAAGCGTTGACCATCGCCGAGATGCATTCGCAGCCAGTTACCTAGCCGAGATGGCCAAAGCTCTGGTTGATGCCTGTGCATCTGGTGCCTTGCTCTCCGGGGGTGACGAATGAGCACTAGCAAAGCTACTGAGATTGCAGAGCATTACATTAAGCAAGCTGCCGCCGCCTTCGATGTGGCCAACCTTGATTTGCTGCGCCGAGCCGGCCTTGACAGCATTCATGCTCTGCGTGCGTCTGGCCTGCTGAGCGCTGCCGAAAATGCCGACGCGCTTAACCGGCTAGTTGATACCTGCACCGCACGTTATACCGAGCTGACTGCCGCCCCTGTAAACCTTGACGGGGGGGGCTGAGCATGGCTGAGCAAAAACCAAAACACCCCACCTTTGCCGAGGTGAAGGCCGCAGCCTTGCGTGCAATTTCGCAAGTGCTGGGGCGCTGGCTGCCAGGCGGCAAGGTTACGGACGGCGGGAAGGAATACACCGCCCCTAACCCACGGCGCGCCGACAAGCATGCCGGCTCTTTCAAGGTGAGTTTGGCTAAGGGCACCTGGTGTGACTTCGCCACCGGCGAAAAGGGCGGCGACCTAATCGACCTGGTGCGCTACCTGGACGGCGGCACCGATGTAGATGCCTGCAACAAGCTGGCGGACTTCCTGGGCGTCACGGCCACCAGCACCAGCAGCCCCGCGCTGGCCGGCCCTAGCAAGGCCAAGGCGCCGGAGTGGGTGGCGGTGCTGCCGATCCCTGACGACGCGATGCGCAAAGTTCCGGCGAAGCATCGCCAGCACGGCCAGCCCTCGAAGGTGTGGATCTACAAAAACGCCGAAGCCCTTCCCCTGATGGCGCTCTATCGCTTCGACCTGGGGCCGGATGCCAGCGGCACCCCGCGCAAAGTGTTCGCCCCACTGACCTGGTGCCAACCTGCCAATGGTGGCGCACCGCAATGGCGCTGGCAGGGTCTGCCCGAGCCGCGCCCACTGCTGCGCCTGGATGAGCTGGCCAAACGCTACGCCGATCCCGTGGTGCTGTGCGAAGGGGAGAAATCCGCCGACGCCGCTGCCGAGCTGCTGCCCCACTACGTGGCGACCTGCTGGCCGAACGGCACCAACTCTTGGCGCAAGGCTGACTTTGCCCCACTGGCCGGGCGTGACGTGCTGCTGTGGCCAGACAATGACGCGCCGGGTTTGGCCTGCATGGATGCCCTGGCCGACCACCTGCGCCAGCTTGGCGCCGCCTCTGTGCGCGTGCTGGCGCTGACCGTATTCAGCCAGCGCCCCGGCCTCACTGGCGACACGCCGACCTTTGCAGCCGGTGGCGAATGGGCCGAAGGTGACGACGCCGCCGACGCAGCGGCCAAGGGCTGGACGCCTGCCCATCTGGCCGAGCTGGAGCGCAGCGCCGAGTTGTTCGCCCTGGCACCAGCACCAGCGGCGCCAGCGGCGCCGGTTGCCGAAACGCCCTTCGCCAAGCCAACCAGCAGCCACAAGGCGAAGACCAAACCCAAAGCGGAGACGCTACCCGGCGGCTTTCGCGTGACGGCGGACGGGGTGTTCTATGCCGGCGACGATGGCGAGGCCCGGCCCGTTTGCTCCCGTCTGGAAATCCTCGCACGCACCCGCGACGACAAGGGCCACAACTGGGGCTTGCTGGTGGAGTTCGACGACCCGGACGGCGGTAAGAAACGCTTGAACATTTCCGCCAGCAGCATGGCCGGCGACTTCGGCAAGGAGGTGTTGGCGCCGCTGGTAAACATGGGCCTGCGCCTGGCTGGCAGTCGCTCGGGGCGCAACACCCGTAACGACCTGCAAAGCTACCTGCAAGGCTACGACAGCGCCGAGCGCTCCCGCCTGGTCACGCGCCTGGGCTGGCATGGTGATGCCTACCTGTTGCCTGAGCAGCAGATAGGCGCCAGCACTGAGCACCTGCACTTCTACGATGCCGGCGCCCAGTTGCCGCCGATCAGCCAGGCCGGCAGCCTGGAACAATGGCAGCAGCAAATAGGCGCGCTGTGCGTGGGCAATCACCGCCTGGCCTTTGTTGTGTGCGTGGCCTTCGCCGGGCCACTGCTGCATCTGCTGGGGCAGGAATCGGGCGGCTTCCACCTGTACGGCGACAGCTCAGGCGGCAAGACCACGCACCTGCAAGTGGCCGCCTCGATCTACGGCGGGCCGCGCCTGGTACGCACCTGGCGCTCAACCGATAACGCCCTGGAGTCCATCGCCGCCGCCCACTCGGACGGGGTGCTGGTGCTGGATGAGATCGGCATGTGTGACCCGCGCATCATCGGTGAAACCGTGTACATGCTCGGCAACGGCACCGGCAAGGCGCGAGCCAATGACCGGGGCCAGGCGGGCCGAGCGGTTCAGGAATGGCGCCTGCTGTTCCTCTCCACCGGGGAAAAGACCCTGGCGCAACACATGGCCGAGGCTCACAAGGAATTGAAGGCCGGCATGGAAGTGCGCTTGCTGGCCGTGCCTGCGGACGCCGGCAAGGGTCTGGGCATGTTCGAGGCGCTGCATGGTTTTGAGGATGCCGCCGCCCTCTCTGACGCGCTCAAGGCCAGGGTCGGAAAATACTACGGCGCGCCCTTGACTGCTTTCCTGTCGGCCCTCTGCGAACCCGGCAAGCTGCGCGGCTATACCGCCATCCTGCGCAACACCCTGGAACGCTTCGCCGCCGATGCGCTACCGGCCAGCGCCAGCGGCCAGGCCCATCGAGCGGCCACCCGCTTCGGCCTGGCTGCCGCAGCGGGAGAGCTGGCCACTGCGCTTGGTGTAACAGGTTGGCCAGATGGCACGGCCACCGCTGCGGCGCGGGCATGCTTGGACGCTTGGCTGGCTGAACGTGGCGGCGCCGGGAATCTGGAAGGTGACGCCATCGTCGCCAGGCTGCGCGGTGTGGCTGAGCGCTACGGTGAAAACCGCTTTACTCGCTGGGATGCCATCGCCGCCAAGACTGACGACCACGCCCCGCGCACCACCGACCGCCTTGGATTTCGCCGCACCATGGAACATGGCGTGGGTGATTCGCTCTACACCTCGGTGACCTACTACTTCTTGGCCACCACCTGGCGTGACGAAGTGTTCAAGGGCATGAACCTGCGCAACGTTAACCGAGAGTTGGTAGCCCGTGGGATTCTGGAGCCGGGCGGCGATGGCAAGGCCGCGCAATCCGTGACGCTACCCGGTATGCCCAAGGGTCGCGCTTACGTGGTCAGTGGTAGCGCCTTGTTTGACGATCAACCCGAGGCGCTGGCCGCTGCGGCCTAACCTCTCTGCTCACCCGCTGGCACCCTGCCAGCGGGTGCCTACTGATGACAACCAGCCCCGCACCGCTGGCTAGATAACGCCCCGCCCTGACCTGCTGGCCTGCTTTACCCAGTCAGGTGTTCCATCATCCCTGCACCTACGATCCGCTCCCGCTGTCTGTTCGGTGTTCCATTACTCTCGCCTGACCATGGAACACCTTTGGCGTTCTTGGGGCTTGGTGTTCTGCCTTTTATGCGTTGGTGTTCCTTAGCTACAGGCCCCGCCACTCCTGACCTGTAGCACTTACGGAACACCAAGAACACCAAGAACACCGGATATTCGCCAGGTACGGGTTAGCACGCCCCCGACGCCCCGTTAGGGGCAGGTGCCAGCAGCGGAGAGAGTCTATGCACCGCGCCGTGCTATGGATGAGCCAGCCTCACGATCCGAGCACACACCGAGGCCGGGGGCCCCTGCTCCGATGGTAGTCACACGGGTAATTCGAGCCCCGCCGATTTGTTAGCGCCCACCCCGGTAGGTTAGTGAACTGGTGAAATTGGTTAACAGGGTGAAATCCTAGGTTAACCATTAGATCAGTTATGTTGTGCAAGGGTCCTCCCGATGGGGGGTACCCCTACACGGGTAATTCGAGCCATGTTTTCTCTCTAGCTGTTGTGAGCACCTGGATGTCTGTCTTTGTATACAGGGTGGGGTGGGTCGAGAGTCTATGGCTTTTTGGCGCCGAACGACGGGGGGAGCCAAGTTTACCGTGGCGCCAAGAATTTATATGGGGGGGGGTCAAGCAGCGTTGTAATTGGTTAAGGATTGACCAGAAAATAGGCCAGCAGCCGGCACCGTGTATCCCTGCATGTATCCCCAGCCACACAACACCGCTACAAGCCTAGTAATTACTGGAAAGTTAGCGTCTCCCTCGGACCAAACGCTTGAAGAAAGGCCTTGATTATCAAGGCCTTTTTTTATGCCTGGCGCAAATGCGGGGTAATGAATTCACGCCCTGCCCCAGACGCTCTCAAGCCTCGCAATAGCCCCTCGCGCGCTACCGCGCAACCCTCGCCGAAGCAGCCTGAAAGCCGCGTAAACAGGCACATTACAACGCTTTACTCTGCCTTTTTCGGGGCTTGTTTTTCATCTTTGAGTTAGCGTAGAGTTCCTCGACTGTGTTTGCATGGGTCGCTTTTGAAGCGTGACCTGATGCAGTAGATCCTTCGATTTGCTACATCCCGCCCGACTGCTCTTACCCCCTGCAACCAGTCCAGCACTCTTCCATACAAGAGGCTGTCATCAACTCAAGCTCCAAGGAAATAAGATATGTCGAATCGTCAGAACGGTACCGTCAAGTGGTTTAACGACGAGAAAGGTTTTGGTTTTATCACTCCAGAAAGCGGTCCGGATCTGTTCGTACACTTCCGCGCTATCGAAGGTAACGGCTTCAAGAGCCTGAAAGAAGGCCAACGCGTTAGCTTCGTCGCAGTTCAAGGTCAAAAAGGCCTGCAGGCCGACCAGGTTCAAGTCCTGGCCTAACGCCTGCGCCTGAACGAAAAAGCCTCTGATGGCAACATCAGGGGCTTTTTTGTGCCCAGGTCTTTTGTCTCCAGTGCCGGTAGAATCCAGCACCTCTTGCGCAGCGAGCCCTCTGTCATGCCGAAACACCAGCTACGCCCACAAGGCGACTTCCCCATTGCCGGCCTGCCTCGACGCCTGGCGGCAATGTTCTATGACTCGCTACTCTGCGTGGCGCTGCTGATGGTCGTAACCCTGGCCTACCAGCAGATCGTTCTGAGACTGATCTTCGGCGCAGAGCGCCTGAAGGCGATGGCCGAGAGCGGCGCGCTGAACGGCGACCCGATTCTTTCCACCCTGCTGGTGTTCAGCCTGTTCGGGTTTTTCAGCAAGTTCTGGACACACTCGGGCCAGACACTGGGCATGCAGGTCTGGGGGGTTCGCGTGCAGAACGCCGACGGTTCCGCCATTACCTTGTGGCAGGCGCTCTTGCGCTTCATCGTCGCCATCGCTTCCTGGCTGTGCCTGGGCCTGGGCTTTGTCTGGATGCTCTGGGACAAGCAGAAGCGCAGCTGGCACGACATGTATTCCGACTCACGGCTGGTGCAGCTACCCAAGCAAAAGAAGTAAACCGACACCCATGAAAAAGCCGGCCCCAACAGCCGGCTTTTTCATACCCGAGCCGTCAACCCGCTCGGCGCAGCATCCAGATACCGGCCAAGCCGCAGATGACGCTCGGGATCAGCACTGCCAGCAACGGCGGAAAGCCGAACACCAGGCTCGAAGGCCCGAGCAGGTCCTGGGCGATGCGAAACACAAAGCCCACCAGCACACCGGTGAACACCCGTTGCCCGAGGGTGACCGAGCGCAATGGCCCGAAGATGAAGGAAATCGCCATCAACACCAGCGCCGCGGTCACCAGGGGTTGCAACACCTTGGTCCAGAAAGCCAGCCAGTAACGGCCATTATTCAGGCCCTGCTCGGCCAGGTACTGGATGTACCGCCACAGCCCGGTGACCGACAACGCCTCGGGCTCGAGCACCACGGTACCCAGCAGCTGCGGGCTCAACTGGACATCCCAGCGCTCACTGGGTGACTTGAGCAATTCCGTGCTGCGCTCATGAAACTTGGTGGTCGCCACATCTTCCAACTGCCAATGATCGCCCTGATACAGCGCGCGCTTGGCGAAGCTGGAGGACTGCAGATGGCGCTGATCATCGAACTGATACCGCGTTACCCCGTAGAGCACGCCATTGGGTTGCACAGCGTTGATATGCACGAACTCATCACCCTGACGATGCCAAAGGCCACGCTTGGCACTCTGCGCCGCTCCGCCACCTTGCGCCATGGAGCGACTGGCCTGCCCGAGGTTCTCGCTCCAAGGCGCCAGGTATTCGCCGATCAAGACGCCGACCAGCATCAGCACCAGCATCGGCTTCATCACTGCCCAAACGATGCGCCCGACCGAAACGCCCGCCGCACGCATGATGGTCAGCTCGCTGCTGCTGGCCAGATTGCCAAGGCCGATAAGGCAGCCGATCAAGGCCGCCATCGGCAACATCTCGTACACCCGCCGCGGCGATGTCAGCAGTACATACCAGGCGGCATCCCCCAGGCCATAGCCGCCCTCGACATCACCCAACTCGTCGATAAAGGCGAACAGCAAGGCCAGGCCGACGATGATGCCCAGCACGGTGAGAATCGCGAAGAACACACTGGTGCCGATGTAGCGATCCAACCTAACCATGAGCCAGCTCCCGCGCAGCACGACGACCCGCCCACTTCAGGCGCAACGGCTCCCAGTACAGCAATGCCAGACCGATCAACAAAAACACCCCGTGTACCCACCAGAGCCCGAGCCCCAGGGGAATCTTGCCCTTGTCCAAGGCACCGCGCGCGGCGATCAGCAGGGACAGGTAAGCCATATAAAGGAGAATCGCCGGCAACAGCTTGAGGAAGCGGCCCTGGCGCGGATTGACGCGGGACAACGGTACCGCCAACAAGGTGACGACAAACACCAGCAGCGGAATCGACAGTCGCCACTGCAACTCGGCCTCATGCCGCGGATCATCACTGCCAATCAGCTCACGGGTGGGAATCGCCTCGCGCTCGCTGATCTCGCTGCTGACCTCCGGCTTGAGCAGCAACACGCCATAGGTGTCGTACTGAACTGCCCGGTAATCGGCCTCGCCAGGGTTGCCGTCATAGCGGTAACCGTTTTCCAGGATCAGGTAGCGGCTGCCATCGGCCTGAATCTCCTGGCGCCCCTTCTGCGCGACCAACACCGTGATGCCCCGCTCCTTGTCACCGGCCTTGGAAAGACGCTTCTCCGAGATGAAGATACCGCCAAGCTCACTGCGATCGGCCGACATATCCTGGGTATAGGTGACCCGCGAGCCACTTTTCATTGCCTGGAAACGCCCAGGCACCAGGGTATCGAACTCGGTCAGCGCATCCTGCTCGTTGAGTATCTTCGCCACCTGGGCCACCCCTTGCGGCGCCAACCCCATGCTCAGCCAAGCCACCAGCAGCGCCACCAACAGCGCCGGCACCAGGCTGTAGCCCAGCAGACGCTGCTGGCTCATGCCGGTCGCCGACAGCACCGTCATTTCGCTGTCGAGATAGAGCCGTCCGTAAGCCAGCAAAATGCCGAGAAACAAACCCAGCGGCAGAATCAACTGCAAAAAGCCCGGCAAGCGGAAGCCCATGATCAGGAACAACACGCCCGGATCGAGCGCGCCCTGTGCAGCCTGGGCCAGGTACTTGATGAAGCGCCCGCTCATAATGATCACCAGGAGCACGGCACTCACCGCACTCAAGGTCACCAGCACTTCGCGAGACAGATAACGGAAGACGATCAAACCAGACACTCCAGGGTTGTCAGGCTCAGGCGGCTAAGCTCAAACTAGCCGTCTGTTGCCAGCCCGCCTGAGGCGGGCCACCGAAAAAATATCAGGGTGTTTGAAAACGCAGCGAACGAAGGTCAGGCAAGGCAAAAACAGGCGAGGACGCGCAGTTTACGTGCTGTAAATGAGCAGTCCGAACCTGTTTCTAACGCCGCATCACCGAGCTCAGTAGTTTTCAGACAACCTAAACGCCGCATTATCCTGTAATACCGACCTGTTGTCTTGGGGACACCTCGCCATGGAATTCGTTGTCAAAAGTGCACGCCCGGAATCTCTGAAAACCGCCACCCTGGTTGTCGCCATTGGCGAAGGCCGCACGCTCAGCGAAGCGGCCAAGGCCGTTGACAACGCCTGCGACGGCGCCCTCAGCGCCCTGCTCAAGCGCGGCGACCTGGCCGGCAAGCTTGGCCAAACCCTGCTCCTGCACAGCCTGCCCAACCTCAAGGCCGAGCGCGTACTGCTGGTTGGCAGCGGCAAGGAAGACGAACTCTCTGACCGCCAATTGCGCAAATTGATCACGGCAGTACAAGGCGTATTGAAGAGCTTAGGCGGCAAAGACGCCGTGCTCGCACTGGATGAGTTGCACGTCAAAGGTCGCGACGCTTACGGGAAAACCCGTTTGCTGGTGGAAACCCTGGCCGATAATGACTACAGCTTCGAGCGCTTCAAGAGCCAGAAAGGCGAAGCCCGGGCGCTGAGCAAACTGACGCTGCTGACCGAAAAAGCCACGCTGGCCGACGTCGAACGCGCCGCCACCCAGGCCCAGGCGATTGCCGCGGGCATGGCGTTCACCCGCGATCTTGGCAACTTGCCGCCAAACCTTTGCCACCCGAGCTTCATCGCCGAAGAGGCAAAAGCGCTGGCCAAAACCCACAAGAATCTGAAAGTCGACGTACTCGACGAGAAGAAACTCAAAGAACTGGGCATGGGCGCCTTCCTCGCCGTGTCCCAGGGCAGCGATCAGCCGGCACGGCTGATCGTGCTGCAGTACAACGGCGGCAAGAAGAGCGAACAGCCTTATGCGCTGGTCGGCAAGGGCGTGACCTTCGACACCGGCGGCATCAGCATCAAGCCGGCGGCTGGCATGGACGAGATGAAATACGACATGTGTGGCGCCGCCAGCGTGCTCGGCACCTTCAAGGCGGTGCTCGACATGCAACTGCCGATCAACCTGGTCGGGCTGCTGGCCTGCGCCGAAAACATGCCGAGCGGCAGCGCCACCCGTCCGGGCGACATTGTCACCACCATGTCCGGGCAGACCGTGGAAATTCTCAACACCGACGCCGAAGGCCGCCTGGTGCTGTGCGACACCCTGACCTACGCCGAACGCTTCAAGCCGCAAGCGGTGATCGACATCGCCACCCTCACCGGGGCCTGCATCGTCGCACTGGGCAGCAACACCTCGGGCCTGATGGGCAATAACGACGAGCTTGTGCAGCAGTTGCTCAAAGCCGGCCAAAGCGCTGACGACCGCGCCTGGCAAATGCCGCTGTTCGACGAATACCAAGAGCAGTTGGACAGCCCTTTTGCCGACATCGCCAATATCGGTGGGCCGAAAGCCGGCACCATCACCGCCGGCTGCTTCCTGTCGCGCTTCGCCAAGAAGTACCACTGGGCGCACCTGGATATCGCCGGCACCGCCTGGATCAGCGGCGGCAAGGACAAGGGCGCGACCGGGCGACCGGTTCCGCTGCTGACCCAGTACCTGCTGGATCGAGTCAACTGATGCTGCTTGGCCCTCACCGCATAAGCGGCGGCGCTCAGGCTGGCTTGCAGCGCAGCATGAGCCGGCGCAGCGGCATCGAGGGCCGCAAATGACTCGCGTCGAGTTCTACGTCTTGTCCTCGGCCAACCCCGCGGATCGCCTGCGCGCCGCCTGCCAGCTGGCCAGCAAGGCCTGGCGCCACGGCATGCCGGTGTTCCTTCGCTGCGCCGACGAGACGCAGTGTGCGCAGGTCGACGAATTGCTCTGGCGCTTCAAGGCCGAGACGTTCGTGCCCCATAGCCTGTATCGGGAAGACCCGCAGGCGCCCGTGGTGCTCGGGCTCAACGATGAGCCGGCGCAGCAGGCGGGCCTGCTGATCAACCTCGACCCCAGCCTGTCGCCGTTCGTCGAACGCTTCGGCCGGGTGATTGAAATCGTCAATCAAGAGCCCGAGCAACTGCACAGCTCGCGTGAGAATTTCCGTACCTATCGTCAGCTGGGCTATGACCCGCAACGAGTCGAACTGTAGCCTTAACCCATGGACACGCCAAAACCACCGCAAAAACCCACCCACCTGTTGGATGACCTCGAGTCGATCCGCGAATTCCTGGCCGGCGACGATGGCCTGGAACCCCCGCTGCTCACCGACTCCATCGAACTGGGCGAGATTCCACTGCTATCCGACATCGTCGCGCCAGGCGCGCCGCCGACACCGCTCGGCCCCGGCCCGATTGCCACGCCCGCCCCCGCCCCACAGCCGATAACCCTCACCGAGCGGGTGCAACAGACGGTTCTTGAAAGCCACTCCGGCACCAGCAGCACCAGCGAACTGTTGCGCCTGGATAACGAGCTGCGGGCCGCGGCGCAGCTGATCCTGCAGGATGTCATCGACGATTTCGTGCCGCAGATCGAGGCCGAACTCAAGCGCCGCCTGGAAGCACGCCTGACCCGCCTGCTGCCACCGCGCAAGTTCTGAACCCAGCCAGCCGTCACGGCGGATGACGCCGCGCGTTATCCGCCTTACGCCGTGAAGCTCATCCCCGCTATACTTGCCGGCTTTCCGATCAGCTGCCAAATAGGGTCCCGCCCCGCATGGACAAGACGTACCAGCCCCACGCCATTGAAACTTCCTGGTACGAAACCTGGGAGTCGAAGAACTATTTCGCTCCGCAAGGCGCCGGCGCCCCCTACACCATCATGATCCCGCCGCCGAACGTCACCGGCAGCCTGCACATGGGCCATGGCTTCAACAACGCGATCATGGACGCGCTGATCCGTTTCCGCCGCATGCAGGGCCGCAACACGCTTTGGCAGCCGGGCACCGACCACGCCGGGATCGCCACGCAGATGCTGGTGGAACGCCAGATCGGCGCAGAAGGCTTGAGCCGCCACGACCTCGGCCGCGAGAAGTTCCTGGAGAAAGTCTGGGAATGGAAGGAGCAGTCCGGCGGCAACATCAGCCGGCAGATCCGCCGCCTCGGCTCCTCGGTGGATTGGACGCGCGAGCGCTTCACCATGGACGACGGCCTCTCGGAAGCGGTCAAGGAAGCCTTCGTGCGCCTGCACGAAGACGGCCTGATCTACCGCGGCAAACGCCTGGTCAACTGGGACACCAAGCTGCACACGGCAATTTCCGACCTCGAAGTGGAAAACCACGACGAGAAAGGCCACCTGTGGAACCTGCGCTACCCGCTGGCCGATGGCGCCAAGACCGCCGATGGCCTGGGCTACCTGATCGTCGCCACCACCCGCCCGGAAACCATGCTCGGTGACAGCGCCGTCGCCGTACACCCGGAAGACGAGCGTTACCAGGCGCTGATCGGCACGTTCATCGAGCTGCCGCTGGTGGGCCGCCGCATCCCGATCATCGCCGACGAATACTGCGACCCGGAGTTCGGCACCGGCTGCGTGAAGATCACCCCAGCCCACGATTTCAACGACTATGAAGTCGGCAAACGCCACAACCTGCCGTTGATCAACGTGCTGGATAAAGACGCCGCCATTCTCGCCACGGCCCAGGTGTTCAACCTCGATGGCAGCGTCAACGCCGAGTTCGACGCGCGCCTGCCGGCCGATTACGCCGGGCTCGATCGCTTTGTCGCGCGCAAGCAGGTAGTCGCGGCGCTGGACGCCCTCGGCCTGCTGGAAAAGGTCGACGACCACGCGCTGAAAGTGCCGAAAGGCGACCGCTCCGGCACCATCATCGAGCCCTGGCTGACCGACCAGTGGTACGTTGCCACCAAACCCTTGGCGGAAAAAGCCATCGCAGTGGTGGAAAACGGCGACATCCAGTTCGTACCCAAACAGTACGAGAACATGTATTTCAGCTGGATGCGCGACATCCAGGACTGGTGCATCAGCCGCCAGCTCTGGTGGGGCCACCGCATCCCGGCCTGGTACGACGAAGCCGGCAACGTCTACGTCGGCCGCGACGAAGCCGAAGTGCGCGCCAAGCACAACCTCGGCGACACCGCCCTGCGCCAGGACAATGACGTCCTCGACACGTGGTTCAGCTCGGGCCTGTGGACCTTCTCCACCCTCGGCTGGCCGCAGCAGACCGAAGCGCTGAAAACCTTCCACCCGACCGACGTGCTGGTCACTGGCTTCGACATCATCTTCTTCTGGGTCGCCCGGATGATCATGCTGTCGACCCACCTGACCGGGCAGATCCCGTTCAAGACCGTGTATGTGCATGGCCTGGTGCGCGATGGCCAGGGCCAGAAGATGTCCAAGTCCAAGGGCAACGTGCTCGACCCACTGGATATCGTCGACGGCATCGACCTCGACACCCTGCTGGAGAAACGCACCGGCGGCTTGATGCAACCGAAAATGGCGGAGAAAATCGCCAAGCAGACCCGCGCCGAGTTCCCCGAAGGCATCGCCAGCTATGGCACCGACGCCCTGCGCTTCACCTTCTGCTCGCTGGCTTCGACCGGTCGCGACATCAAGTTCGACATGGGCCGCGTCGAGGGTTATCGCAACTTCTGCAACAAGCTGTGGAATGCTGCCAACTTCGTCATCGAGAACACCGATGGCCAGGACACCGGCGTCAATGGCGAGCCGGTGGAACTGTCCTCGGTAGACCGCTGGATCATCTCGGCGCTGCAACGCACCGAGCTGGAAGTGACCCGCCAGCTGGACAATTTCCGCTTCGACCTGGCCGCGCAAGCGCTCTACGAGTTCATCTGGGACGAGTACTGCGCCTGGTACCTGGAGCTGGTCAAGCCGGTGCTGTGGGACGAGAGCGCGCCCATCGAACGCCAGCGCGGCACGCGCCGGACGCTGATCCGCGTGCTGGAAGTGATTCTGCGCCTGGCGCACCCGTTCATGCCGTTCATCACCGAAGAAATCTGGCAACGGATCAAGGCGCAAGCCGGATGCCTTCAAGGTGGAAAGCGCGGCGACACCATCATGCTACAGGCCTGGCCGGTGGCCAACGAAAGCCGCATCGACGCCGCCGCAGAAGGCGACATCGAGTGGGTCAAGCAACTGATGCTCGGCCTGCGGCAGATCCGTGGCGAGATGAATATCTCCATGGCCAAGCGCATCGACGTGATCCTGCAGAACGTCAGCAGCGAAGACCAACGCCGCCTGAACGAAAACGCGCCGCTGCTGAACAAGCTGGCCAAACTGGAAACCGTCACCGTCCTGGCGCAGGGCGATGAAGCACCGATGTCCGCCACCGCGCTGGTCGGCGAGATGCAGGTCTTGGTGCCGATGGCCGGGTTGATCGACAAGGACGCCGAACTGGCGCGCCTGGACAAGGAAATCCTGCGTCTGAGCCAGGAAGTGCAGCGAGTTGGCGGCAAGCTGAGCAACGCCAGCTTCGTCGACAAGGCGCCGGCGGAAGTGATCGCCAAGGAGCGCGCCAAACTCGCTGAGGCCGAACAGGCCGTCGGCAAGTTCAACGAGCAACGCGAGCGCATCGCCAGTTTGTAAGCACTTCCAGCGCTATCGGGCCATTTAGCGCCCTCTCCCATTTACGGGCGAGGGCTGGGGGTGAAGGGATAAAAAGCGCGTTCCCATGCTTAAGTAAGCGACATTGCACGCCTTTGTCTTTGCAGGAACACACGCCCATGCCGATTTCCCTGCGCTTCGAGTCCACCCTCAAGGCCAGTCCCGAACAGGTCTGGCGCTGGATCACCGACGTGCATAGCCTGCGCGCCGAAATGCGACCTTGGCTGTGGATGAGTATTCCCAAGGGCATCCGCAACCTCGAAGACCCCGACTTGCAGCCCGGCAAACCGCTGTTTACCAGTTGGCTCTGGCTATTGGGCTGCCTGCCGATTGGCACCTCGCGCCTGACATTGCGCGAACTCACCCCGGGCAGCGGCTTTATCGAAGAGTCGCCGATGACCGGCACACGCCTCTGGCGCCATCAGCGCAGCCTCGAGCCACTGGCGTCCGGCACTCGCGTGGTCGATCAACTGACCGTCGAGCCGCTGTTCGCCAGCTTCGTGATGAAAGGCTTCCTGCACCTGTTCTTCGCCAGTCGCCACCGCGCCTTGCGCAAGCGCGATGCTCAACTGAGCCCCTGATTTAACCTGCAACCGCACGGACCCAGGAGCAACCATGGACGTCAGCAAAACCAAAAGCAGTTTTTACCGCCGCCTGTACGTCGCCTGGCTGATCGACAGTGGCGGCGCCGTCAGCGTGCCGGCATTGGTGGAAGCCACCGGCATGCCGCGACGCACGGCCCAGGATACCTTGCTGGCCTTGGCCGACCTGGATATCGACTGCCACTTCGAGCAGGGCGCGGGCGAGCGCAACAATGCCGGCCACTATGTGATCCGCAACTGGGGCGCCATCGACAAAGGTTGGATCGCCGCCAACCTGCGACAGATCAAAACTGTGCTTGGCTATCCCTGAACGTATCCAAGCGGTGCTGATTGCAATTGCCGATGATCACCGCAGGAGCCTTAATGGCGGTCCTCCAGTACAAACGCCTGCTGTTGGTGATTCTGTTCCTCGCGCTGCTGCTGGCGATTTTCCAGTTCAGCGGCCTGCGCCAGCACCTGAGCCTGCAATACGTGCATGACACCCTGCTGCAGCACAAAGTCAGCGGCCTGCTGTTGTTTGCTTTGTTGTTCGCCCTGGGCAACCTGATCCAGATTCCCGGCTGGATCTTCCTCGCCGCAGCCGTGCTGGCCCTCGGGCGCATCTGGGGTGGATTGGCCACCTACCTGGCCGCGACCTTTGCCTGTTGCAGTACCTTTTTCATCATTCGCCTGCTCGGCGGCGATGCGTTGCGCAAACTGGACAGCCAATTAGCGCAGCGCATCATCGCCCACCTCAATGAACGACCGGTACTGAGCATTGCCCTGCTGCGCTTGCTGTTCCAGACCGTGCCGGCGCTCAATTACGCCCTCAGTCTCAGCGGTGTGCGCTTTCGCCACTACCTGACCGGCACCCTGCTCGGCCTGCCAGTACCGATTGCCTTGTACTGCCTGTTCTTCGATTACCTTGGCAAGGCCCTGCACATTACCTAGCCAAAGCTCGCGGGTTATGAATAATGCCCGCCTGCCATCGCAACTCCGGACCCGCTCACCATGCCCAGCCAACCGCCCCGCAAAACACCCGCGAAAAAAACCTCGGGCGAAGCGGCGAGCGCTAAAAAGGCTCTGCTGCACCCACGCAACCGTCATCAGGGCCGCTATGACTTCCCGCAGTTGATCAAAGGCAGCCCGGAGTTGGCCGCTTTCGTGATCGTCAATCCGTACGGCAAAGAGAGCATCGACTTCGCCGACCCGGCAGCGGTCAAAGCCTTCAACCGCGCGCTGCTGCAACAGTCCTACGGCATTCATGGCTGGGATATTCCCGATGCCTACCTGTGCCCGCCGATCCCCGGCCGCGCCGACTACCTGCACTACCTGGCCGACCTGCTGGGCGTCAGCCATGATGGCGTGATCCCGCGTGGCGCCGGCATTCGTGGGCTGGATATCGGTGTGGGGGCCAACTGCATCTACCCGCTGATCGGCCAGCACGATTACGGCTGGCAGTTCGTTGGCGCGGATATCGACCCGGTTTCGTTGGCCTCGGCGGCCGCCATCCTCAAGGCCAACCCGCCACTGGCGGATGCCATCGAACTGCGCCGTCAGCCCGACGCGGGGCGTATCTTCCAGGGGCTGATCGACACGGATGAGCGCTTCGACTTCAGCCTGTGCAACCCACCCTTCCATGCCTCGCTGGACGAGGCCCGGCGCGGCAGCCAGCGCAAATGGAAGAACCTCGGCAAGCTCGACCCGAGCCGCAAGCTGCCCGAGCTGAACTTCGGCGGTCAAGGCGCAGAACTGCACTGTGAAGGTGGTGAAGCGGCCTTTATCGCGCGAATGGCGGAAGAAAGCGCAGGCTTCGCCCAGCAGGTGTTCTGGTTCAGCACGCTGGTGTCCAAGGCCAGCAACCTGCCGGCCATGCAGGAAGCATTGAAAGCGCTGGGAGCCTGCGATATCCGCGTGGTCGACATGGCACAGGGGCAGAAGCAAAGCCGCTTTATCGCCTGGACCTTCCTCGACAAGAATCAGCGCCGCGCCTGGCGCAAAGCCTGCTGGGCGGCACCCAGCCAGGACTGAGCGCTAAACCAGCAAGGTCGGTGCCTGCTCAGGCTGCCAGAGTGGAAACTTGCGCATCGCCGCGGTAAACAGCGCCGACTGTAAAAACTCATCCAGCCAGCGCTGCAGGTTCGGGTACGGGCTTTGCGCGAACCAGGCGCTGTCCACATGCGCGAATTGCCGAATAAAAGGCGCGATGGCGACATCGGCGATGCATAACTGCGGCCCCAGCAGATATGGCTGCACGCTTAGCCGGGCCTCCAGCCGCGCCAGAAACACCTCGCCCTGAGCGCGGTAATCTTCGGGCGCCTGCTCGGGATGGCGCACCGCGTACTTGTAACGATCCAGATGCTGCTTGAACACCTGATCGTTCTCGCGGATCAGCTCAGCCGCCTGGGCATAGCGCTCCGGCGTATCGGTTAACCGCCAGTTAGCCGGATCATGACTGGCCAACCCCCAGTGCATGATCTCCAGGCTTTGTTCGAGCACCTCGCCCGCGCTGCCGATCAACACCGGCACCGTGCCTTTGGCTGAGCGGGCCAGCATCTCGGCTGGTTTGCCTTGCAAACTGACTTCACGCAGCTCGACTTGGCAACCGGCGTAGAGCAAGGCCATTCTGGCCCGCATGGCATAGGGGCAGCGGCGAAACGAATAGAGGATCGGCAGGGGCATGTTGCAGTGCGCTCGGGGTGCGGGTTGAAAATAATCGTTAGCCGCCACTTTAATTCGAAGCGCCGGATTCCGCTGTTCTGTTAGCCTTCACCTGGTTAATCCAGCCAGCTGCGCCCGCCAATACGTTCGATAGGTGAGTCATGGGTTCAGAAACAAACACTCATGCTGCATTCGCCAGTCACCTCCGCGCTCACACGCCGTCATCACGCATAAAGCGCGGTCTCTGCTGGCTGTGGTTGTCTGCGCTGAGTGGCTTGCTGCCGGTACAGGCCGAAGTCCGGGTGCTGACCGAGCACTCGCCACCGGGTGAATACCTGAATGCCTCCGGGCGCGTCACCGGCCCCACGGCCGAGATGGTGAGCGAACTGATGCGCCGGGTTGGCCACCCGGGCGAGATCGAACTGTTGCCCTGGAAGCGCGCCTACGACTACACCCTGGCCGGCCCGCAGGTCGCGCTGTTCGAAACCGCGCGCACGCCCGAGCGGGAGGCGCTGTTCAAATGGGTGGGGCCGATCAAGCGCATCCGCTGGGGCCTTTACGATCACAAGGCACACGCAAAACCCTTGCGCCACCTGGACGAGGCGCGTCAGGTACAGACCCTTTGCGCCTATATCGGCGACAGCAAGGGCGATTACCTGCTGCAGCAGGGCTTCAGCAACCTCTACCAACCGGTACTGTCCGCGCAGTGCCTGGACATGCTGCTACGCGGCAGAGTCGACTTGTGGTTATCCAGTGATATTGAAAAAGACGCACTGGCACAGGAACAGAAGCTTGCAGCGGATGAGCTGGTGTCCGTTCTGGACGTTGCCACCCTGGACCTCTACATCGCCTTCTCGCTGGGCACTCCCGATGACATCGTGCAACGCTGGCAGGCGACCCTGAACGGCATGAAACGCGACGGCACCCTGGGCGCCTACTATCGCGGTACCTATTCCGAGGCGCTGATCGCCGAGATCAGCCAGGCCCAGTAGCAACGCGCACAACACCAGCCTACGCGTGCGTCCCCGGCTGTAGCCGCCCCTACCCGCCGACCGCGAAGCGCCTGTCCAGCGAGCTATAGCCCATCCCCACCGCCTTGTGCACTTTCAGCTGCACCGGAATGCGCTCCTTCAGCGCTTCGACATGGCTGATCACGCCGATCATCTTGCCGCTGGCGTTCAAGGCATCGAGGGCGTCGAGGGCGACTTCCAGGGTTTCGCCGTCCAGGGTGCCGAAACCTTCGTCGAGAAACAGCGAGTCGATGCTGGTCTTGTGGCTGACCAGGTCGGACAGCGCCAACGCCAGCGCCAGGCTGACCAGGAAGCTCTCACCACCGGACAGGGTTTTGCAGTCGCGCGCCACGTCGCCTTGCCAGGTGTCGAGCACTTCCAGCTCCAGTTCGCCGCTGCTTCTACGCGCCAACTGGTAGCGACCGTGCAGACGCTGCAGTTGCTGGTTGGCCAGATAGACCAGGTGATCGAGGGTCAGGCCCTGGGCGAATTTGCGGTATTTGGCGCCATCGGCCGAGCCGATCAGGCCGTTGAGGTGCTGCCAGAGGTCGTACTCGCCCGCCTTCGCGCCGATCTCGTTGAACAGCGCCTGCTGGCTCTGCCGTCGCTGCTCGTCGCCCTGCAACTGGGCGCGAATCTCGCCCTGGCGGTGGGTCAGATTTTTGATTTTGCCGTTGAGGTTTAGCAGCAGCTCTTCGATTTGCTCGCGGCTGAGTTCGGTCTGCGGTGCGCCCTGCAAGTGCGCCAACGCCTGCTCACTGGACGCTTTGAGCGCCCGGGCTTCGGTCAGGGCTTTTTCCAGGCGCGCTTGCAGGCTCGACAGCTCGAGTTGCTGCTCATCGGTCAGCAGCGCAGCGCGGTAGCTGTGCTCATCGGCGAAGGGACTGAGCGCCAGTGCACGGTTCCAGGCGTGCTGCTGGTGCTGCAGCTGGGCCTGTTCCTGGCTCAGTTGCGCACTCAGCGCCTGCTGTTTACCCAGTAGCTCGCTGGTCAAGTTCAGCGCCGCGCCGTACTGCGTTTCAACGGCGGGCAGTTGCTCATGCGCATCGTTGCAAGGTGCCAGCGCTGGCAGCGGTGCCTGGCCTTGTTGATCCCAACGTTGCTGCCAGAGCACCGCCACTTCGCGGGCAGCATTCAGCTGGTATTCCAGCTCACGCTGCTCGGTTTGCAGTTGCTGACGCTGCTTCTGCTGTTGCTGCCAGAGCTGCCATTCCTGTTCGCGCTGTTGCAGCCAGGCAACACCGTCTTCCGGCAGGCTGTAACCCATCGCGCTGAGCGCGCTGTCGAGTGCGGCATCCTGCTCGGCCTGCTGATGCCGGAGTTGGTGCAGGCGCGCGCCGATCTCGCTGTGTTGGCTCTGGTTGCTGTGCTGATCCTTGGCTAGCAGCGCCTGCTTCTGCTCGGTTTCGCTGCAGGTTTTTTCCGCCTGCTGCCGTGCGGTGCGGGCACTGTCCAGAGCGGTTTTAAGCGTTTCCAGCTGTGCAAGCCGCTGCTGCAAATTGTCGAGCTGGCTGACGTGCTGCTGTTTATGCGCGGTGAGTGCCGGTGCATCGTGCAACTCGATGCCCAAAGCCTGGCAGTGCTGCTGCCAGCGCTCGGCCTGTTGTTGGCGCTCCTGTTCGCCGCGTTGCAATTGCTGGGTCTGCTGCTCGACGCGTTCGTTCAGGGTGGCCAGTTCACTCTTCAGGCCTTCGCCCTGATCGCGCATGTTGTCGAGTTCGCTCTTCTTCGCCAGCAAACCCTTCTGTGTGTCGGAACTGTCCAGCGCTTGATAAGCCGCGACCGCCGGGTGCTCCAGCGAGCCGCACAACGGGCAGGCTTCGTGCGGTTGCAGTTGCGCCCGGTAGACCTCCAAGGCCTGGATACGCTGCTCCTGCTCCAGCAGCTTTTCCTTGTCGCGCACCTGTTGCTGCAGGTCTTTGTACTGCTCGCGCAGGTTCTGCAGCGCCAGGTTTTTTTCAGCTTGCTGGCGAGCTTGCTCAGTGAGTGCAGCATTCAGTTGACTGGCTTGTTGCGCCAATTGCTGACGCTGCTGCGCGATCAGTTCCAGGCGCTCCAGGCCATGACCGTGGGCCAGCAGGTTTTGCCATTCTTCACGCAATGCCGTTTCGTTCTGGCCTTGTGCCGAGTCGCCGGCCAACAGACGATCCAACAACGCCTGCTGCTCGCGCTCATGGCTGTGCACCGTGCTCAGGCTCGATTGCGCCGTGGCCAATTCGGCAGTCAATACCCGCAACTGCTGATCCAACGCCGCGCCGGCCTGCAGGCTTTGTTGCTGTTTATCGGTCTGCGTTTGCAGGGCCTCGCCGAGCGCTTTGCGCGCCGCCAATTGCGCACGCCAAGTGCCCAATTGCTCGCCCAATTGGCTGCGCTGCGGATGCTGCTCAAGCTGGGCTTCCAGTGCTTGCCGCTGCTCGCTCAGTTGCGTCAAAGCCCGTTGCCGCACCATGGCGATCTGCTGGCTCAGTTGACTGGCCTGCCAGAGTGTTGCGCTGATAGTTTGCCTGGCCTGTCGCTGCAACCCATGGGTTTGCGCCAGCACCTGTTCGACCTGATTCACCGCCTGCTGCGCACGCTGCCAGGCGCTATGGCTGGGTTGCAGTTTCAGCGCCGGGGCACTGGCGGCCAGTTGCTCGAGTTGCGGTTGGGCGGCGCTCAGTGCTTGTTGTGCCTGTTGTTCATGGCGGTGGGCAATCTGTTGCTGGCTGGCAGCTTTGGCCAGCTCATCGCACCACTGGCGTTGCTGCTGTAGCTGCTGTTGCTGGCTACTGAGGGTCGTTTCCTGACTGCTCAGTTGCTGCGCTTCGCCTTCAAGGTTTTGTCGTTGTTCGTCACTTAGCAGTTCGACGCCATCGGCCCTGGCGCGCAGCTGATCGAGCACGATTTTGACTTCACGGGTCTGCTCGAAGACCCGCTGGGAAATCTGCCCGTAGATATCGGTGCCGGTCAGCTCTTCCAACAGTTCGGCGCGCTGGTTGGCGTTGGCTTCGAGAAAGGCGGCGAAGCCCCCCTGGGCCAGCAACATGGACTTGGTGAAACGCTCGAAGTCCAGACCGGTGAGGCTTTCGGTCAGGCGGTACTTTTCGTTGATCTTGTCGGTGAGGATGCTGCCCTCGCCGTTCGCCGCATCGATGCGTGCCAGTTCGACCTTCGGCGCCTGCAAGGCGCCGTCACTTTTGTCACGGGCGCGACGTTGGCTCCAGAAGGCGCGGTAACACTGGCCTTTGACCTCGAACTCGACCTCGGCCAGGCAATCGGCGGTGTGCCGGGTCATCAGCTCGTTGCTGCCGGCCGACAGCGTGCTCATGCGCGGCGTGCGGTGATAGAGCGCCAGGCAGATGGCATCCAGCAGCGTGGTTTTGCCGGCGCCGGTGGGCCCGGTGATAGCGAACAGGCCGTTATCCTTGAAGGGTTCGGCGGCGAAGTCGATCTTCCATTCGCCTTTCAGCGAGTTGAGGTTCTTCAGGCGCAGGCTGAGAATTTTCATGCCTTGCCCTCCTGCAACTCGCCAACCACCTGGCGGTACAGGCCCTGCAAGCGGGTTTGCAAGGCATCGTCCAACGCTTCGCTACTCAGGCGCTGGGCGAACACGTCGTCGGTACTCAGCTCATCCAGGGTTTCTTTGGCGTTGGTCTGCAAGCTCGCTTGCGCATTGCCGCGCTCGCGACGGATACGCAACACCTCGACCGGCAACCCCTCGGTCATGGCCTGAATGCGCACCTGTAGATCGCTCAGGTAATCATCGGCACTGACCTGCACCTCCAGCCATACCGGGCGCTCGGCACTGCCCTGCTTCGCCACTTCGGCGATGGCGCCTTGCAGCTCGCTCAATGAACCGCGCACTGACAACAACGGCTGAAAGCGCGGCACCGGCAAGGCCTCGATGCTCTTCAGCTCGCGGCCGGCGAACGCCACCAAGAGCACTTCCTTGTCCTGTTTGGCTTCATCGAAACTCAGTGGAATCGGTGAACCGCAGTAGCGGATGTGTTCCAGGCCAGCGACTTTTTGCGGCCGGTGAATATGGCCGAGGGCGATATAGGCAGCGGGCGGGAAAGCGCTGGTGGGAAAGGCCTCCAGCGCACCGACGTAGATTTCCCGCACCGACTCGCTGGCACTGGCGCCGACGGTGGTCAGGTGGCCGGTGGCGATGATCGGCAAGTCACCGCCCAGCTCATCGCGCTTGGCTTCGGCCAGGGCATACAGTTGCTGATAATGCTGATGAATGGCTTCCTGCAGCGACAGTTGTTTGTCCTGTGCGCTCTGCCCGGCCTGGCTTTGCAGCACGTCGCGCGGGCGGATAAAGGGGATGCCGCAGAGCACTGCACCCGGTACGCCATCCTGGGTATTGAGCACCAGCAGTTGCTCGGCTAGATCCGCGCAGACACCGGGAATTACCCGCGCATTCAGATGCGCGAGCAGGCTTTTGCTCTCGCCGAGCATGGCCACCGAATCATGGTTGCCGCCCAGCACCACCAGCTGCGTGCCGCTGGCGCGCAGGGCGACGATGAATTCGTTGTACAGCTCACGGGCATAACTGGGTGGCGCGCCGGTGTCGAAGATGTCGCCGGCGATGATCAGCGCATCGACGCGATGCACCGTGCATTGTTCGATCAACCAGACAATGAAGGCCTGATGTTCGGCCTGGCGGGTTTTACCCATGAAGTGCTGGCCAAGGTGCCAGTCGGAGGTGTGCAGAATACGCATGGTCTTGCTCACATCTGCCAGTCCTTGACCAGCACATGGGTCTTGACCTTCTGCATGCCGGGGAAGTTTTCGATCTCGCCGCGTACTTCGCTGAGGCGCTGCATCGACGGCGCTTCGATATACACCAGCATATCGGTCTCACCGCTGATGCCGCTGCAACGCCGAACCTCGACAAACGCGCGCATGCGCTCGACATAGTTCTCGCAGCGCCCGCCGGTATAGAACAGCTCCAGATAGGCTTTCACCGCGCTGCCTTCAGGCTCGACGACACGGGCGTGGTAGCCCTGGATGATACCGTTCTGCTCCAGTTGCCGGATGCGTTCGCTGACCGCGGAACGCGACAGATTCACTTCACGGGCGATCTGGCTGACGGCCAGTCGGGCATCGGCACGCAACAGGGCGATGATCTGTTGATCGAACTTGTCCACTCGGGGATCTCACGCAAAACAGATTGACGGGTAATTCCGCCGTTTTGCCGGGCAATGCCGGCAATTCACCGGGAACGCTCAGCCGGCGGGCGGCTTAACATGGGCTACGAAGGATCGCACGAGCATACATCATGAGCCGCCTGAACCAAGAACTGAGCCTGTTGCAGGGCATCGGCCTGTTAAGCACATCGCTGCTCGGCACCGGTATTTTCGTCGTGCCCGCCCTCGCCGCCACAGTCGCCGGCGGGGCTTCGCTGTGGGCCTGGTTGTGGCTGATTGTGCTGGTGCTGCCGGTGGCCTTCACCTTCGCCCAGCTGGGCCGTCACTTCCCCCACGCCGGCGGCGCGCCGCACCTGATCGGCCGCGCCTTCGGCCCACGCATGGAGCGCGTCAGCGCCTTGCTGTTCCTCGCCGTATTACCGGTCGGTTTGCCGGCGGCACTGAACATCGCCACCGGGTTCTGGCAGGCCTTGTTCGATATCGGCCGTGGCCAGGCGCTGGCCATCCAGCTCGCCACCTTGGCCGCCATGTTGCTGCTTGGACAACGTCCGGCGAAGGCTTCGGGCCTGGTGCAGGGCGCCATCGCCCTGGCCATTATCGGCACCGTTGGCCTGATCTGGTGGCTCGGCGATCTACCCCACGCCAACCAGCCGTTACTGCCGCCGCTGCAGGGTTCCTGGCACTTGCTGCCGGCAGCGCTGGGGGTGATGTTCTGGTGTTTCGTCGGCATCGAGGCATTCACCCATATGGGCGAAGAATTCAAACGCCCCGAGCGCGACTTCCCCCTCGCCCTGCTGCTCGGTGTGTTGCTCGCCGGCCTGGTGTATTGGGCCTGTTCGGTCGCCGTGCTGAGCTTCCATACCTATGGCGATGTGAACACCGATGCCGCCTCGCTGCCGCGTATGCTCGACCAATTGCTCGGCGCCAAGGCCCGCTGGCTGAGCGCGCTGATCGGCTACCTGGCCTGCTTCGCCTCGATGAATGTCTATGTCCAGGGCTTCGCCCGACTGATCTGGAGCCTGGCCGACGAGGGCAAACTGCCGCATAGCCTGGCCCGGCGCAATCACCATGGCGTGCCGGCGCGCGCGCTGCTGTTGGTGGTGCTGTGCTGCGCCCTGTGCGCCACAGTGGCGGCGGGCTTGTCACTGTCGGTCGACCAGTTGATCCGCTACGCCAACGGCAACTTCGTGCTGATTTACCTGTTCAGCATGGCCGCCGGTTGGGTGCTGCTCAAAGGGCTGTGGCGCTGGCTGGCCGGGTTCAGCGCCCTGCTCTGCGGGCTGGTGCTGATCCTGCTGGGTGTCGATGCCTGGTATGCCCTGGGGTTACTGGCAGTGCTCGCGCTGCTTGATTACGCCCGCACCCAGCGTTTGCGGCGATTGGCTGAGGGTTCCACTGCAACACGCTAAACCCGCGACCTAACTCGCACATTGAGATCGGCCACAATCCTTTTCGACAGTTACGCTCTATGGTTAAGAACGCTCAAGCTCTGGCGAGCTAAAGCGAGACAAGGTAAAACCAGGTTTGCCAGCGCAGTTGGCTGTAGCCAATGAGCATTGAACACCTGGTTTTAACGCTGTATCGCTGACGCGCAGCAGATCGGAGCCAGCCGTAGACTGAAAGGAAGCTAAATGCGCCGTATCCTCCGCGACTTGAAAATCATGTTGCTGACCAACCTGTGGATAGTCCCGGTGGTCGCTGCCCTGGTCGGCGCACTGTTCTACTTCGTCGCCCCGCCGCCGCCCATGCACGCACGCCTGGCCACCGGTGCCACCGGTGGCGGCTATCACGCCTTTGGCGAGCGCCTGCGCGCCGAGTTGGAGCGGCAGGGATTCACCCTCGAACTGGTGGAAAGCCAAGGCTCCCAGGACAACCTGAACAAGCTCGACCGGGGCGAGGTGGAGCTGGCCCTGGTGCAGAGCGGTCAGGAGCTGAGCCTCACCGCTGACGTACGAGGAAAACTCAGTGGCCTTGGCGTGATGTATCGCGAGCCGCTGTGGCTGTTCACCGGCAAAAAAATCAAATTCGGACGCCTCGCCGACCTGATGAAACTACGCCTGGCCATCGGTTCGCAGGACAGCGGCACCCAGGCGGTGACCGCCGCCCTGTTCGCAGCCAATCACATCGAGGCGGCGCAGTACCCCAAGCAATGGCAGGCGCTGGGCGGCAGTCGCGCCGCCGATGCCCTGATCGCCGGAGAGCTGGACGCCGCCTTTTTCGTCGGCCCGGCGGAGAACGCCTTGATCCAGCGCCTGGCAGCGGATCCGCAGCTGCGCCTGGTCAGCCTGCGACGCACGACCGCCTACCTGGCGCGCTTGCCCTACCTCAGCCGCCTGGAGGTCGGCGAAGGCATGCTCGACATGGCGCGCAACACCCCCGACCACGACATCGTCACCCTCGGCCCGATGGCCACCCTGGTGGCCGGCGAGAACTTCCACCCCTCGCTCACCGCACTGATTCTCGAGGCAGCCAAAACCGTGCTGAAGAACGGTAGCCTGCTCGACCCCGCCGGCAGCTACCCGGCCCCGCCACCGTTATCCCTGCATACCCAGGACGAAGCCGACTATTACTACAAGAAGGGCCTGCCGATTCTGCAGCGCTACCTGCCCTTTCGCATCGCTTCGCTGGCCGACCGCTACATCATCCTGGCCATCCCACTGCTGGTATTGCTGTTCCCGCTGTTCAAGGCCATTGGGCCGATCTACCAGTGGCGTATCCGCGCGCGCATCTATCGCTGGTACAAGCACCTGCGCGAGATCGACCAGCAACTGTACAAGGGCAAGCTGGCCAGCGACCTGAGTGCGGAAATCACTCGCCTCGAACAGCTGGAGGACGAGTTGGCGCGGGTCGAAGTGCCGCTGTCCTACTCCAACGAGCTGTACGAGTTGCACATGCACCTGCGCTACATGATCGAGCGATTGCAGGCCTTGCAACGCAGACGGGCGACCAATGCCGAGCAGGTCGGGTAAACTGGCGCGCCTCGCCCTGTCCGCCCCGATACGAGAACGCCATGCCGATCCGCCACTGCATCGTCCACCTGATCGAGAAGAAACCCGACGGCACCCCAGCGGTGCTGCACGCCCGCAGCACCGAGCTGGCCGAGTCGCAAGCCATCGAGAACATGCTGGCCGACCTCAATGAGAGCTACAACGCCAAGCAGGGCAAGGCCTGGGGCTTTTTTCAGGCGGAATCCGGCGCCTACCCGTTCAGCGGCTGGCTGAAGGAGTACAACGACGGCGGTCAGGACTTCACCGCCTTCAGCCGGCAAGCGGTGGAGCACCTGCAAAAGCTGATGGAGGAGTCCAACCTCTCCACTGGCGGCCACGTATTGTTCGCCCACTACCAGCAGGGCATGACCGACTACCTGGCGATCGCCCTGCTGCACCACAGCGAAGGGGTGGCGGTGAACGCCGAGCTGGACGTGACGCCGGCCAAACACCTGGACCTCGGCCAGCTGCACCTGGCGGCGCGGATCAATATCTCCGAGTGGCTGAACAACAAGCAGTCCAAGCAGTACATTTCCTTTATCAAGGGCAAGAACGGCAAGAAAGTCTCGGAATACTTCCGCGACTTCATCGGCTGCCAGGAAGGCGTCGACTCGCCGAGCGAGACCCGCACCCTGCTGAAAGCCTTCAGCGACTTCGTCGAAAGCGAAGACCTGCCGGAAGAACAGGCACGGGCGAAGACCGACACGCTGGTCGACTACGCCACCAGCCAGGCCAAGATCGGCGAGCCCATGACCCTGCAGGAGCTCTCCGGCCTGCTCGACGAGGAGCGGCCGAAAGCCTTCTACGACCACATTCGCAACAAGGACTATGGCCTGTCGCCGGAGATCCCGGCGGATAAGCGCACCCTCAGCCAATTCCGCCGCTTCACCGGGCGTGCCGAGGGTTTGTCGATCAGCTTCGAGGCGCACCTGCTCGGCTCTAATATCGACTATGACGAAGCCCAGGACACCCTGACCATCCGCAACCTGCCAACCCAGTTGCGCGACCAGCTCAAACGCCGCAAGGACTGATGCGCGCGCCCGGCCTGGAGGTAACGGCGCCACCCGGCAGCGTTCGTGCTGCCGCCAACCGTTCATGCAGGCAGCGTAACCTGCCGCTGGCGCCGCGATAGATAGCCAAGTGCGGGGCCTGTAGCGTCACCAGATGCCCGCCCGGCACACGCCTCAACGAAGCGACGGCAGCATGTGCCCACTTACAGCTGCCGCTAAGGAAGCGCACTGCTTGGAAAGCTTATATTTCTCCCCCATGCTGCTCGGGCTTAATCTGCTGCTGGCCAGCGCCGTGGCCTGCAGCGCGCTCTGGTACTTTTCGCGCCCCTATCGCGGGCCCGGATTGTGGATGCTCGGCGCTTGGACGCTGATCCTCGGCATTCTGCTGTTCGTTGGCTTCATGGCCAGCGGCAGCGCATTACTCAATGTGCTGGGTAATGCCACCCAACTGGCCGGCGAAGCGATTCTGCTACTGGGTATTTTTCGCTTCCTGGGCTTGCCACCGCCTTACTGGACAGTGCCACTGAGTGCCGGACTGATGGCGTTGGTCTGCAGCTGGCATTGGTGGGTAGCGCCGATCAACACCGAATGGCTGGTGGCTATCTATGCCCTGATCGGTGGCCTGCTGCCCTTCCAGGCCTGCTGGGCGCTGTGGCGGGCGCCGGCCGAGCAGGAATTGCGTGGCGTGCGCAACTTTGTGGCGCTGGCCTTGTTTGGCTACGCCGGCGTCACCCTGTTACGGGCGGGCATCGGCCTGCATGACGGCTTACAAGGTATCGTACAAAACGATGTAACCCGCTCTTACAGCTACCTGCTGCCTTATAACTTTGGCATTCCGCTGTGGGTCATGACCCTGGTCGGCCTGGCGCTGATGACCATGCGCCGCATATTGGCCGACAGCCAGCGGCACGCCGAACAGGCGCAAAATAACGCCGAACGCTTCGAACGGCTCATGGGGGTCGCCAATGCCGGCATGCTTGTGCTGCAACAGGGCCGCATCGTCGACACCAACCCTATGCTCGAACAGCTGATTGGCAGGCCCCGTGCCGAGCTGATCGACCAGCCATTGGCCAGCCTCTTCGGCGCCACCAGCCAGAAAGCAGTTGCCGACCTCTTGGCGCAGGCCGACGGGCGCCCGCACGACATCCTGGCGCTGCGGGCCAATGGCCACAGTTTTCCGGTCGAACTGTCGGTGGCGGTGCTGGAGACCCCGCAGCGACAAGTGGCGGAAATACGCGATGTCACTCACCGCAAGGTGCTGGAAAACAAACTGCTGCGCCTGGCGACTACCGACCCATTGACCGGGGCGCTGAATCGTCGCGCCTTTTACGCCCGCGCCAAGCATGAGTTAGAACGTAGCCAACGGCACGGCAACCCCTTCTGTCTGGGCTCGCTGGACCTGGATCACTTCAAGCAGATTAATGACCAGCACGGGCATGCCATGGGTGATGCGGTGCTGAGCCAATTCAGCCGACTCTGCCGCAAGCTGGCCCGCAGCACCGATCTGTTCGCACGCTTGGGCGGCGAAGAATTCATTTTCCTGCTGCCAGATACCGAACTGCCGGCCGCTCGCCTCTTTCTCGAGCGGCTCAGGGAAGCGGTACAGAGCCTGCCGTTTAAAGCGGCCCAGGGCAGCCTGCATATAAGCGTCAGCATCGGCCTGGTGCAGTACCACGAAGGCAGCTCACTGCCACTGTTACTGGAAGCTGCCGACGCCGCCCTCTACAAGGCCAAACTGAATGGTCGTAATCGGGTTGAGATGCAGCAGCAACCCTTGTGACATTGCCCTTTTTGGCAGCGGCTTGCCCCAAGCCAGTGCGCTGACAGTGCCTCAATTGTCAGCGGCTGGCCGGCAATAACGCTTCGCCAACACTCGAACCCATGCCTGCGCAGACCTTGAGCCCGTGGGCGGCATGCACCTGGAATGGCGTGTTCTTGCCAGGCTGGCACGTAAATCGCTTAACCCCATCTGCGCCACATTCAGCGGCGCACCTTTTCCGGGACGACCCGGGATGGCCCGCAGCCATCGCTCAATCTGGACGACCAGGTAACGTTTTGATTTTTTAATCAGGAGGTTGCTATGTCGTCAGTACAGCGCAAGCCCAATCCGCACACTGCCTTCCAAAGCCTGCCGCTGGTGGACATCAGTGGCCTGTACGCGGCTGATCTCGATACGCGCAACCATACTGCCGCCATGCTCGGCCAAGCCGCCCAAGATGCAGGCTTTCTGTACATCACCGGCCATGGTGTGCCCGCGCATTTGATCGAGGCGTTGAAGAGCCGTAGCCGCGATTATTTCGCCCAGCCACTGGACTGCAAAATGCAGGACTACATCGGCCTGTCGAGCAATCACAGCGGTTATGTACCGGAAGGCGAAGAGCAATTCGTCGAGGGCAGCGTCGACCACAAGGAAGCCTACGATATCGGCTTCGACCTGCAGCAAGCGGAGCGGCGCAGGCCCATGCTCGGGGCCAATCAATGGCCGACCTTGCCAGGCTTCAAGGAGGACATCAACGCCTATTACGACGCGGCTTTGGCCGTCGGCAATCGGCTGTTCAACGGCTTCGCCCTGGCGCTTGGGCTACCGGAAGACACCTTCACCCGCAACATCAGCACCCCACCGAGCCAGCTGCGCCTGATCCACTACCCCTACAACCCCAATGCCCCGGTAGACCGGCCCGGCATCGGCGCGCATACCGACTACGAGTGCTTCACCATTCTGCTGCCCACCGCACCTGGCCTGCAGGTGCTCAATGGCGCTGGCGAGTGGATCGAGGTGCCGATTATCGACGGCGCGTTCGTGATCAATATCGGCGACATGATGGAGCTGCTGAGCAACGGCACCTACGTCGCCACCGCGCATCGGGTGCGCAAGGTCGCCGAAGAGCGTTATGCCTTTGCGCTGTTCTGCGCCTGCGACTACGACACCCTGATCGAACCGATTACCGCCCTGGTCGACCCGGAAAAAACCAGCACTTACGGATCCCTGGTATGCGGCGAGCACCTGTATGCGCAGACCCTGCAAACCTTCAGCTACCTGAAAAAACGCCTGGCCTCCGGCGAATTGACCCTGCCCAAAGGGGCCAAGGGTTTGTCCTCCTTCGGTTACAAAAACCAGACCGAGGAGGTCCGCCCATGACCCTTGCCGAATTGCTCGCCCAGCACGCCCGCCGCCCGGACAATAGCGTGCCGGACTGGATGCTCGGTTACTACAAGCGTCACGCCATCAGCTTTGCCAATGGTCAAACCGATGTGCACACCCATGTCTGCTGGCTGCAAAGCCGCAACTTCACCATCGACCTGCGCTTGCCGCTGGAAGACCGGCAAGTTGCGGCCAAAGCGCTGGCCGACTACAGCAGCGAAGAGCTGCAAAACCTGGCCAATTACGAAGGCTGGGAAGCCCTGAGCCACTGGCAGGAACCGCTGCTGAGCTGGCACACCGACACCTCCTTGCAGGTGCATAACCGCTGGCCGGAACCGGCCGATCTGAAACGCATCGGCAACTGCATGATCGAGTTCGCCCCCAGCGGCGCCTATGTCGAAGACTGGCGCCTACAACCCTCGGCGTCCGGCCCGTTGATCGGTCTACGGCTGATCGAGGAACGCGACCTGAGCAACGATTGCGTGCGCCATCGCGGTGGCGGGCTGATCGTCTGTGGTGACTATGCCGCCCTGGTGCTCGGCCGCGCCGAAGCGCTCGATGCGCCGGCGGACACCTCGCTGAAAGAACTGGTCGCCCAGGCGACCGGTGATCCGCAACGCCTGGCGCAGCTGTTCAACTTCGAGACCTCGGTCGCCCGAGGCTCACTGCAACAGGGCTTCGCCATCAGCCTGTCGACCCAGCCCGCACGGGTTGGCCACAGCCTATTGCCGCTGGAGGGTTTCGAGTTTCTGCCGGAGCGCGATCGGATCAGCCAGCACCTGGAGATCGACGGCGTGCTCTGCCAGCGCCTGTTCAGCATCGACAGCCTGGAACCGCTGATGCACTTCGAGCAGGCCAGCGGGTTTACCCCAGCGGCTGAACGCTGGTTCGAGCGCGAGTCAGCAACCCTGGCGCGTTACACCCAAGCATTGACCTGAACCCGAGCAATTTCCCCGATACCTCATGAGGTGTTTATGAAGTCCTACGCATCCGTCTTACAAAAAATCACGCTGGTGGGCCTCGCCACCCTCTGCCTGGTGAACAGCGTGACCGCCAACGAGAAAAAAGACAGCTTCAAGGTCGCCTGGTCGATCTATTCGGGCTGGATGCCCTGGGGCTATGCGGCGGAAAAAGGCATCGTCGACAAGTGGGCGAAGAAGTACGGGATCCAGATCGAAATCGTTCAGCTCAATGACTACATCGAATCCATCAACCAATACGCGGCAGGCGCCTTCGATGCTTGCGGCATGACCAATATGGACGCCCTGACCATCCCCGCTGCCAATGGCGTCGACACCACTGGCCTGATCCTCGGCGACTACTCCAACGGCAACGACGCCATTGTGTTGAAGAACGGCAAAAGCTTCGCCGAGATCAAAGGTCAGCAGGTCAATCTGGTCGAACTGTCGGTCTCCCACTACCTGCTGGCGCGGGCGCTGGACCTGCATGGTTTGGTCGAGCGTGACGTGACCGTGATGAACACCTCCGATGCCGATGCCGTGGCCTCGTTCACGACCCAGGGTGTTACCGCCGCCGCACTGTGGAACCCGCAACTGAGCATGGTCATGAAGCAGTCGCCAACCGCCAAGGAAGTCTTCACTTCGAAGGAGATCCCCGGCGAAATCATCGACATGATGGCCGTCAACAGCAAAACCCTGGCAGCCAACCCGGAGCTGGGCAAAGCCCTGGTCGGCGCCTGGTTCGAGACCTTGCAGTTGATGACCCAGGACAACCAGCAAGGCAAAGCCGCACGCACCTTCATGGCCGAGCATTCGGGCACCGACCTCGCCGGTTACGACGAGCAACTGACCAAGACCGCGCTGTTCTACACCCCGGCCACGGCTTATGACTTCGCCAATGCCTCGGCTACCATGCGCGCAACCATGGATAAAGTGCGTAGCTTCTCCTTCGAGAAAGGCCTGCTGGGTGAAGGCGCGACCAATGCCGATGCGGTTGGCATGCAGTTCCCTGACGGCTCCACCTTGGGCAATGCCAAAAACATCAAGCTGCGCTTCGACGCGAGCTACGTGAGGATGGCCGCCGACGGCACGCTGTAAAAAGCCAACGAGGCAGCGACCGAGAGCCCGAAGAGCGGCATCTCGGGCTCTGCGCTGCAAGGCCGCTCGAGTGGCACGGTTCGCGCCTGAGCCTGCCCGGCGAAAACCACCGGACAGCCATGCTGTCTAGCGTTCACTCAACTCAATCGCCGTTCACCCGCGCCGCCGCGCATCGCCGCATGCGGCAACGCCCACCCGCCATGGGCCAGCTCAAATCACCTTGACCGCACGCCCGATGAACTGCACCGGACCGGTGGGTTTGCCGATCGGCGAGCCGGTGGACTTTTCCAGGGTCAGTTCGAACAGCTGGTTGGGCTGTAGCGGCGGCAGTTTATCCAGCGGAATCTGCAGGCTCTGCCCAGGCTTGACCAAACCCAAGGAAACCGGCCCGCTCCAGTCATCGGCCTTGGTCCAGAACTCCAGCGCTTTGTCGGCCGGCACCTCGGCGATCGCCAATGGGATCAGCTGGATCTCGCTTGAGTTGCTGGCTTGCACGATCCAGCCTGGCGACTTGTCCTGCGGCGCCACCAGCACCACCACGAATTGCGGGCCTTGCGGCGGCGTGATCTGGGTGAGCAACAACGACGCCAGCACAACCGCCGCAGCGAAACCGGCGCCCGCCAAACCACGCCAGAACGGCAAGCTACGCCAGCCGAACCAGCCCGCGCCTGACGCTGCGGACGCGTGCTGTGCCTTGGCTTGTGTCAGCGTCGCCAGCGAATCCAGGCTGCGCTCGACCCGACGCCAGAGCCCCGGCGAGAGCGGTAGCGGCTCGACCAGGGCGGTCAGGGGCAGCAGGCGCTCCTCCCAGGCGTGCACGGCGGCGCGCAGTTGCTCATCGTGCTGCAAGCGCTTGTGCACCTCGACCCGCTGCCAGGCAGGCAGCGTGCCCAACACATACTCCCCGGCCAGTTCGTCCAGCTCGGCGGGGGTCTCGTGCGAGGGGTTCGTGCTCATGCCAGGCACTCCCTTAATGCGGCCAGGCTGCGCTTGATCCAGGCTTTGACCGTGCCCAGCGGAGCCCCCAGTTTCTGCGCGATCTCGCTGTGCGAACAACCGTCCACGTAGGCGTGGAAGATGCAGTTGCGGCGCACCGGCTCGAGCTGCTCCAGGCAATGCTTGATACGCCCGGCACTGGCCCGCCAGTCGAAAGCGTCTGCCGTATCCTGCCAGGCTTGCAGCGACGCCTGGGCATCCAGCGCGGCGGCGGTATCATCGTCCACCGTGACCTCGCGCCGGTTGTCTCTGACCGCGTTCAAGGCCAGGTGGCGCGTCACGCTGTAGATCCAGCCCCGCCCGGAGCCGCGCGCCGGCTCGAAGCTGCCGGCGCGGGTCCAGATTGTGAGGTAGGCGTCATGCACGATGTCCTCGGCCATGGCGCGGTCGCGCACAATGCGCTGGACCACGCCCAGCAGGCGAGCGCCTTCCTGCTCATAGAGCCGTTGCAAGGCTTGGCGGTCACCGCTGGCACAGGCAACCAGTGCAGCGGCGTAATCGAAGTCGGTTTCAAGTGTGGGCAAGGGGGATAAGCCGTCAGGGTTGCAGCGGCCCCGGCGGGAGCCGCCGGGGGTAGCGGAGAATAGGCTAGCCGAACTTTGCGCGCGCATGCGGCGAGAATCGCAGATACAGCCCCACCCCCCGCGCCAGCCAGGCCTAGCTGGCCTTCCAGAAAATGTAGTCTGCCTGGTAGGTGACGACTTCGCGCTGGCCCTTGGTGGCGGCGTTGCATTCGCTCGTCGGTGCCGCCCCGCCCTTCAGCGCGACCCGCTGGATGAAGCTGACACCCGCCATGGCACCCGCGCCGACCGCCGCGTTGGCTTTTACCAGTTGATAGGGAAGATTGCCGGCCCCGGCTGGGGCTACCGCCAGTTGCGTACCGCTGACCTTGGAGCCATCCAGGACTTCCCAGGTGGCGGGCGGCCCGTAGTAGGTGCCGACCTGTTTGCCGCTGCGGTCGTTCAGCACCGCCTTGGGACCGACGAACACCCATTCGGTCTGACCGGCGGCGTTAGCCTTGTCGCGGCACTCGTAGGTGATCTCGCCTACCCCTACGGTTTCCATGGACACCGCGTGGCCGGCCGGCACCTTGATGTTGTCGGGCAGGGCATCCTGGGCGAAAACCGCCTGGCTGGCGGCCATGAACAAGGCGCCGGCAACAGCGGTGCGGGCAACGGTGAGCAATCGCGTGGTTTTCATGCCAATTTCTCCAGAAAAAGAAGTGACCAGATCGGCAGCTTGATCGGCTGCTTCCTGTACTACCCGGCAGAAATCGATTTGGATGCACGCGCTGGGAAAATAATCGGCGCCCGGGGTTGCTCACCCCAATTGCTCGCCAGCGCCCTGAGGCAATCCAAGCCCCCACGTGTTTATCCGCACCGTGCTCGCTCACGCACAGCAGGTTCGGCTGTCCAGCGCTTCCAGGAGCCGGCAGTGTTGCGCCTGCTCACTGTTGCAGTCGGCCAGCTTGCGCAGCTCAGCCTGCATCGTCAGCAGGTCGCGGATGCGGGCCTCGATGGTGGACAAATGCACCTGCACCAGTTGATCCGCTTCACGGCAGGGGCTTTGCGGGTGATTGGCCAGCTCCAGCAGGGTCTGGATTTCCTCCAGACTGAAGCCCAGTTCACGCCCGCGCCGGATAAAGCGCAGCCGTCGTACATCGACTTCTTCATAACGGCGGTAACCCGATGCCGTGCGTTGCGGCTTGGGCAACAAACCACTGCGCTCGTAAAAGCGGATGGTCTCCAGGTTGACGCCACTTTCTCGGCT
The DNA here is from genome assembly GCF_057838565.1 of Pseudomonas sp. KH_027. Taxonomy (NCBI): domain Bacteria; kingdom Pseudomonadati; phylum Pseudomonadota; class Gammaproteobacteria; order Pseudomonadales; family Pseudomonadaceae; genus Pseudomonas; species Pseudomonas sp. KH_027. The sequence goes on along the minus strand of NZ_CM174470.1, from coordinate 1,228,573 downwards.
GAGCGCGCTGATGGTGAATGGTTTAGTCACGGCTTGACTCCGTAGTTACTACAGGGTTTAGCCTACACCTCACCTACTCAAAGGAGAAGCCACATGGGCGCTCACTGCTGCAATCATGAGCCGACTGAAAACGCCGGGCAAAAAACCGGGCGCTACCGCAAGATTCTCTGGATCGCACTGGCGATAAACCTCGGCATGTTCGTCATTGAAATCGCCTCGGGGTTGCGGGCCAACTCGGTCTCGCTATTGGCGGACTCCCTGGATTTCCTCGGGGATGCGGCCAACTACGGCATCAGCCTCTGGGTACTGGGCCTGGGCGTGGTGCTCAGGGCCCGGGCATCGCTGTTCAAAGCGGCGTGCATGCTGCTGTTCGGCGTGGCCGTGCTGGGCGTGGCGATCTGGAATCTGCTCAGCGGCAGCGTACCGAGTGCGCCAACCATGGGCCTGATCGGCACACTGGCGCTGGCCGCCAACCTGGGCGTTGCCGCACTGCTTTATGCCTACCGCGATGGCGATAGCAACATGCGCAGCGTCTGGCTCTGCACGCGCAACGATGCACTGGGCAACCTCGCGGTGCTGCTGGCCGCTCTGGGCGTGCTGGGTACCGGCACGGCATGGCCGGACCTGCTGGTCGCCAGCATCATGGCCACGCTGGCGATTTCCGCGGCGGTGCAGGTCATGCGCCAGGCCCGGCAGGAGCTCGCGGCCGAGGCGAATCGCGCAGCGCCAATGCCCGCGCAACAACGGCTGATGCCCACAGCGAACCAACAAGAGAGGCACTAACCATGCGACCGGAGTTGCGCCAGGCGATTGACCTGGCCTTCCTGCAGGCACGACATGCCATGGCGGTTGCGGATCACGCCACTGCCTACGCCCAACTGGAACGCGCCCACATTCTCAGCCAACGCTTCCCGCTGCTGCATGCACGCGCCCATTGCTGGATGCTGATCACGGGCTGGCGCTCGCGAGATACCCGCGAAGTCCTGGGCCAAGCCACGCGGATTCTGGCGGCGCTACTGTTCTCACGCCTCTGGGTGCCCCTGGGTAATAGCGGCCGAGCCAGAGTCAGCGCGCTCAAACCCATGCCTGTTGCAGAAGACCTGCGGCGCCTCCTGCAATTGCCTTGAAAGCAGGTGCCCGTCTGTGTCGGCTCGACCTGAGCCGTTCATGACGGGCAAAGCCGGCACAGTTGCGCATCGCTCAATCAGCTCGGGGTCCATGGCTGTTTCGGCGTGCAGCGGCGCCCCCTAGGTCTGCGACCCCAGCGGTGCGTGCTATCAGCAGGCTTCGAGGCGGAAACCGAAGCGCGGGAAGTGCACGTGCACGACACCGGCGCGCTCGTCTTCACGGCGCAGGATCAGCTCCTCAGTGCCGGCAAAAAGCAACTCGCCGACCACCGGATCAACCCCATAATCGGTCGCCGCCACCCTCACCTGCTGGCCGACCTTGAAACCGTTGGGCTCGTTGAACAGCTCATCCGGCAGCGCTGCCGGCGTCGCCGCGCGGGCGATTTCGATAGCATCAGCGGCAGACAGTTCGCTGGCCGAGCCGTGACCGAAGCCCAGCACGCGGGCGAGCCAGGCCACCACCGCCGGGTACTCGTCCACCAGCGGCGCGGTAACCGACGTGCCTTTGAGGAACCACAACGGGTGCGCCAAGGCGAAGTCGGCAAGCGACGGCTCGCCGAACAGGAAGTCGCCGCCTTCGCGGGCCAACTGCTGCTCCAGACGCGCCATCAGGGTTGGCCACTGGTGCTTGGCCTGCTCCAACGGCAGGCGCGTGGCAGTACCGCCACTGAACAGCCCGGCACGGTCGGCGATAAAAGCCTTGATCGCTTCCGGCGGCAGTTTGCCGAACCGCAGGGCAATGGATTCCGGCTGGAACACCAGGCTGACCGCATGCTGGAATACTACCGAGTCGGCCCAGCTGGCAAAAGTGGCAACGTTGAATTCCTGGCCTTCCGGAAACAGGGCCGGGGTGGCTTTTTCGGCCTCCAGGCGGCGGGCGATCAGCGCCGTGTCGCAGTAGATGTCAGCGCCGACCTGCAGCACCGGGGTCTTGCGATAGCCGCCGGTCAACGCCGTCAGATCGGGCTTGGGCATCACCGGCGAGATCATTACCGAGCGCCAGGACAGCTGCTTGAAACCCAACATCAGCCGGGTTTTCTCGGCGAACGGCGAAGTGGGGTAATGGTGCAGGATCAACTCGTGCATGACAGGCTCCGTGGCTCTGAAGGAAGACAGCAGCTTACTCGCCAGCATGACTGCGGCCTACCCGGCCCGGTTGATAGCCTGCTATCAACCGGGCCGATAACACCGCTGCGGTTACGGTTCTTGCTGGCCGCCCTGAACAGCCGTGGCCAGCACCAGGGCTTCCTTGGCTTTTTTCGTCAGTTGCTTGATCGCACGTTCGCGCCGCAAGGCTTCGCGCTTGTCGCTGCAGGCTTCCACGAGGACCAGCGCGACCGCCGGGCTGGAATGAAAAAACCGCGCGCCGCGACCGCTCTGGTGCGTGGCGAAACGACGCTGCGGGTCATCGCTGATGCCGCAATACAAGGCCCCGTTGGCGGCCCGCACCAGGTAGACGAACCAGGCCTTGGGCGCTGCGGCATTCATGTCCAATACTTGTCCCGCAGCCGCTCGCAGTAGGCCACCAGCGTGGGGAACTCGCGCGCCAGGCGGTTCAACGGCGTGTCCAGGTCGCACAGGATCAGATTGGCCAGGATGCCATAGGCCGCCGCATCGGCACTGCAGGGCTGCACGCCACCAAAGAACGGCGCGGCGCCGAGCAAGTCGCTCAGCGCTTGCAGGTCTTCGCGCGCGAAGGTCAGCAATTCGTCCCGCTGATGCCGGCCAAGGCCTTGACCGTGCAAAGCCTTGCGCACATTGCTGCGCGCCAGCGCGGGCACGAACCATTTGAGCGGGGCCGACAGCGCGCCGAAAAAAGCCGGCTTGATCTGGCTCCAACCCTCATCCTCGAGCCAGCGGAAATACACCAGCAGGAAGTACAGGTGTTCGTCGCACAAACGGGTGATCGCCACCGCCCGGCCACGACCGACAGCATCCAGGTGCCGATCCAGCGGCAGCTCCAGGCGCTCGCTCAAGGTCCGCAGGATCACCGCCGAGTCGGCGATAACTTCATCGTCGAGCTTGATGTACGGCAGCTTGCCTTTCGGACCCTTGCGCGAATCGAACAGCGCTTGCACCTGATAGTCCAAGCCGCACAGACGCAGAAAGGTTTCCGTCTTGAGGCAATACGGACTGGGGTTGGGCACATTGAAAGCGGCGGGGAATTGGCACAGCGTGATCATTGAAAGCATCCTGCATGAAGTTCGGCAGCGAGCTTAGGCAATATTCAACGCCGCGGCCATAAGCCAGTGCTGCAGATCGGGAAGGGCATGATCATTCAGCTGCTCACGCCGATGGCGCCGACCTCAGCGCTTCTCGCTGCACGCAGCTACATAGCGGGCGCGCCCGGCACCCAGACCGAAGCCCAGCGCGCCGAGGGCCAGCACCACGAAAATGATGCCGACCGCACGCCAGCCGCCGCTCAGGTCATGCACCAACCCGACCGCGAACGGCCCCAGCGAGGCCAGGGTGTAGCCCACCCCTTGCGCCATGCTGGACAGATGCGCGGCCACGTGGGCATCGCGCGAACGCAATACGATCAACGCCAACGCCAGGCTGAAGGTGCCGCCCTGCCCGAGTCCGAGCACGACCGCCCAACCCCAGATACCGCTCAGCGGTGCATAGAGGCAACCGAGCAAGCCGCCGAGGGTCAACGCCATCACCACCACGATCGCCAGCCGCTGGTCCTTGCCACGGGTCGCCAGGTAAGGGGTGCTGAGGGCGCTGATCAATTGCACCAGCACCGAGCCGGACAGCAGCAGGCCCGCCTCCACCGGCGTCAGCCCACGATCGATCAGCAGCGACGGCAACCAGCCGAACACGATATAGGCCAGCGACGACTGCAAGCCCATGTACAGGGTGACCTGCCAGGCCAGCGGGTCGCGCCACAGACCACTGACGCGATAAGCCACCCGGTGCGCGCCATGTGCCTGACGGGCCTGCGGCAGCCAGAAGAGTGCCGCCAGCAAGGCCGGCAGCGCCCAGAAACCAAGGGCCCAGGTCCATTGATTGTCGAAGTACTGGCTCAACGGCACCGTTGCACCAGCGGCCACCGCCGCACCGAGGCACAGCGCCATGGTGTAGACCCCAGTGAGCACACCGGCCTGACGCGGGAAATCGCGCTTGAAGATGCCCGGCAGCAGCACGCCGATAATGCCGATGCTGGCACCCGCCAGTACGCTACCGGCAAACAGCCCCGGCGCACCGAACAGGCTGCGCAGTATCAGGCCGGCGGCCAGGGTCAGCAGAATCAGCAGCACCACCCTTTCACTGCCCAGGCGCCGCGCCAGGCGCGGTGCCAGCGGCGCGAACAAGCCCAGACAGAGCACCGGCGCGGTCGTCAGCAACCCCGCACTGGCCGCACTCAGGCCCAGGCTTTCGGTCACCTGCGCCAGCAAGGGCGCAATACTCGACAAGGCCGGGCGCAGATTCAACGCGACCAACACCAGGCCGAGCAATAGCAGCAGCGGACGCCGGATCTGCGCGGCCGGCGCATGCTGCACCGGCTCGTCATCGACCTCGGCATCGATCAGCAGCTCATCGCTCAGCGTGGCCGCCGGCTGAGATCCGGGCGCAGGTGTTGGCAGGTGACTGGGCATGGGTTCTCTCGAATTCAAGGTTCTTCGATCAGCCGGCGGCTGATGCGGGCGGCGGACTCGGCATCGCCCTGCTCGACGGCCTGGAGCAATTCGCGGTGCAGGTCGAATGCCGCTTGCGAGCGTGGCGACTCGCCCAGGGTCTGGCGCAGGGCGGCGGCAATCACGCGAGAGAAGTAGCGGTACAACTCGCTGAGCGCCGGGTTGTGCGCGGCATCCACCAACCGACAGTGGAACACCAGATCGCGCTCGACGTAAGTTTCCAGGTCTGCGTGGAAGTGCGTCGCCGTATCCGCCAGGGCGGCGCGCAGCCCTTCGATATCGGCGGCGGTGCGGCGCAGCGCGGCCAGCCGCGAAGCCTCGACCTCGATGGTCATGCGCGTTTCCCGCGCGTGCTCGACGGTGCAGCGCGACAGCACTTTCAGCGCATCCAGGGGGTCGGCGCAGGCTCGCACATAGGTGCCGTCGCCTTGGCGCACGTCGAGCAGGCCGGCGAAGGTCAGCACCCGCACCGCTTCGCGCACGGTGTTGCGGCTCATGCCCAGCTCGCTGGCCAGCACGGGTTCGGGCGGCAGCCGCCGGTCGATGGCCCAGGCACCGCTCTCGATACGCTGGCGCATCTGCTCCAGGGCGACATCAACCAGGGAACGTTTGAGCAGGTTTGGCATTGGCACACATCCAATCATCGGATGAATATGCCAAGACTTTACTGACCGATCGGACAGGCTTCAACCTGAATGCGCGATCGACCTGTCGAGCGAGCCTCAGCCAGGGCTTTCCCCAGCGTTAAGCGTTAACGGCCAGCCCGGAATGCCGCCAGCCCCTTGGCCGCCTGCCGACGAATCGCGCCCTGCACGGGCGGCGCCCAACCGAGCAGGACACCTTTCATGCCCAGTGCCTGACGCGCCCACCGCCACAGGTCGAAGTGGTCGTGGTGCTGAATGATCTGGCCGTCACGAAAGACGAAACGCGCCTGGATATGATTGACCACCGTGCGACCGCTCTGGCTGAACAGGTAAGTGGCGACCCAGCGCGCACTGCCTTGCTGGTCGTCGGCCTGCACGTCGCTATAGGTCAGGGAAAACTGCTGCGCGCGGCTGGCCAGCATGCGCCACATGTCACCCGCCTCAGACCCGCGCAGGTCGGTGAACACCGGGTCGCTGAAACGCACATCGGCGGCATAGCAGGCCGCCATGGCCTCGCCATCCAAACGCTGGAAGGCCTGGTAAAAACAACTGATCAATTCGGCGTTGGGATGGCTCATGCAAGACTCCGGCGAGTGGAAGGTTGTTCATTGTCGAGAGATTCATTGACATCGGCGATTGGCTATATCGACAACCTTGTGTCAAAAATAGCCAAACTCCATTTCTGGTCACCGCCATGCTGAACGTCGCGCTCTACGTCTGCCCGCAAACGGTCTGCTCAAGCCTGAGCATGACGATCGACGCCTTCATGCTGGCCAACCAACTGGCCGGCGAAACGCTGTTCAAGCTGCAGCGTTTCAGCCTCGATGGCCAACCGGTCGAGCTGGGTTTTGCCCGCATCAAAATCGACGGTGACTTGAGCCTAGCCGAGCAAGCGGATCTGATCCTGATCCCCGCAACCGGCAGTGCCATCGAGCACACCCTCAGTGCGAACGCGGCGCTGCTGCCCTGGCTGGCTGCCCGCGGCCAACAGCAACGTTTGGCCAGCCTCTGCAGCAGCGCCTTTCTGCTCGCGGCCGCTGGCGTGCTCGACGGGCGTAGCGCCACGACCCACTGGGCGCTGGCTAACGCGTTTCGTCAGCGCTTCCCGCAGGTTTTGCTGCAGATTGACGAGCTGCTGACCCATGACGGCAACCTGCTCTGCTCCGGCGGCGCCCATGCTGGCCTCGACCTGTGCCTGTACCTGATTGGCTGGCATGCCGGCGACTGGCTGGCACAGCGGGTTGCCGCCGCGCTGGTGTTCGAAACCCAGCGCGGACGCCAATCACGCTTCGCCCCACTGCTGCCGGAAGCCAGCAGCAGCGATGACCAGCTAGCGCCATTGCTGCATTGGCTGCGGCAGCACTACGCCGAACCGATGGACTTACAGCGTTTGGCCGAACGCGCGAACTGCTCGCCGCGCACCCTGCTGCGGCGGTTTCGCGCCAGCACCGGGCTGACGCCCAACGACTACCTGCAACGCCTGCGCATCAGCGCCGCACAAGCCGCCCTGCGCCAACCGGCACGCTCACTGGAGCAGATTGCCGCGCAGGTCGGTTACGGCGACCGCGCCGCTTTCGCCAAGCTATTCAAGCAACTGTGTGGGGAAACACCTGGTGCGTTCCGTCAGCGTTTGCGCAACCATCCGAGTCAGGTTGCGCATGCGTAAAGGGCTCAGCCGGCAGACTGGCCATGTGTTTGAGCGGCGGAGGTGTGGAAATGGGTAGGGTGGCAGCGGCTTCAGCCGCGACCCCTGCAAACACCCATCGCAGCTGAAAGCGCTCCCACCCTACAGCCCATAAAAAAGGGAGCCTTGCGGCTCCCTTTTTTCAACTCAGCACCCGCTAGTGCAGGATCTGGCTGAGGAACAGCTTGGTGCGCTCGTTCTGCGGCTTGTCGAAGAAATCATTCGGCGCGGCCTGCTCGACGATTTCGCCTTTGTCCATGAAAATCACCCGGTTCGCCACGGTACGGGCAAAGCCCATTTCGTGGGTCACGCAGAGCATGGTCATACCGTCTTCGGCCAGGCCGATCATGGTATCGAGTACCTCCTTGACCATCTCCGGGTCCAGCGCCGAAGTCGGTTCGTCGAACAACATGATCTTCGGTTTCATGCACAGTGCGCGAGCGATCGCCACACGCTGTTGCTGGCCGCCGGAAAGCTGCCCCGGGTATTTGTGCGCTTGCTCTGGAATACGCACGCGCTCCAGGTAGTGCATGGCAATTTCTTCGGCCTTGCGCTTGGGCATCTTGCGTACCCACATCGGCGCCAGGGTGCAGTTCTGCAGGATGGTCAGATGCGGGAACAGGTTGAAGTGCTGAAACACCATGCCGACTTCGCGACGGATCGCTTCGATCTGCTTGAGGTCGTTGGTCAGCTCCACGCCATCGACCACGATGCGGCCCTGTTGGTGCTCTTCCAGACGGTTGAGGCAGCGAATGGTGGTCGACTTGCCGGAACCGGACGGCCCGCACAGCACGATACGCTCGCCCTGTTTGACGTCCAGGTTGATGTCTTTGAGTACGTGGAACTGGCCGTACCACTTGTTCACGCCCTGCATCTGAATAATGCCTTCAGGGCTCACAGGCTGTTTGATCGCTTCGCTCATTTACTCGACTCCTAACGCTTGTGGCCTGTGTCCAACTTACGCTCCAAATGCATGGAGTAGCGGGACATACCAAAACAGAAAATCCAGAACACCAGGGCGGCGAACACATAGCCTTCGGTCGCCATGCCGAGCCAGGCCGGATCGGCCGCGGCTTGCTTGACGCTGTTGAGCAGGTCGAACAAACCGATGATGATCACCAGGCTGGTGTCCTTGAACAAGGCGATGAAGGTGTTGACGATGCCGGGGATCACCAGCTTCAACGCCTGCGGCAGAATCACCAGGCCCATGCTGCGCCAGTAGCCCAGGCCCATGGCCGAAGCTGCTTCGTACTGACCTTTGGGAATCGCCTGCAAGCCGCCGCGCACCACTTCGGCGATGTAGGCCGACTGGAACAGGATCACCCCGATCAGCGCCCGCATCAGCTTGTCGAAGCTCATGCCTTCAGGCAGGAACAACGGCAGCATCACCGACGACATGAACAGCACCGTGATCAACGGCACACCACGCCAGAACTCGATGAAGGTCACGCAGACCACACGAATCGCCGGCAGATTGGAACGCCGCCCAAGCGCCAGCAGAATCCCCAGCGGCAAGGCGCCGGCGATACCCACGGTGGCGATCACCAGGGTCAGCATCAGGCCGCCCCATTTGCTGGTCGCTACGGTTTCCAGGCCGAAAGAACCGCCGTGCAACAGCCAGTAGGCCAGCAGCGGGTAGACCAGCAGAAAACCCAAGCCGTAAATGACCTTGTGCGGGAACTTCTTGATGAACAGCGGCGCGACACCGAGCACGGCCAGCCATACCGTGAGATCCACTCGCCAGCGCAACTCGCTGGGGTAGAAACCGTACATGAACTGGCTGAAGCGCTGCTGCACGAACACCCAGCAAGCGCCTTCCTTGGTGCAGTCGGCCCGGGTGGTGCCGACCCAGTTGGCGTCGAAAATGCTCCAACTCAGCAACGGAGGAACGATCAACCAGACCAGATACACCGCGAACAAGGTCAGCAGGGTATTCAGCCAATTGGAGAACAGATTGGCCCGCATCCACGCCACAACGCCCACGCTGGTGCTGGGTGGTGGCATGTCGGGTTTGAAAGTATGAGTCGTCATGCGCCTATCCTCACCGCTCGATCAACGCAATGCGCTTGTTGTACCAGTTCATCAGCAGGGAAATGCTGATGCTGATGGCCAGGTACACGCTCATGGTTATGGCAATCACCTCGATGGCCTGCCCGGTCTGGTTCAGCACCGTACCGGCAAACAGCGACACCATGTCCGGATAGCCGATACCGGCGGCCAGCGAGGAGTTCTTCGCCAGGTTGAGGTATTGGCTGGTCAGCGGTGGAATGATCACCCGCAGGGCTTGCGGAATGATCACCTTGCGCAGCGTCGGACCGGTACGCAGGCCCAGGGAGCGCGCCGCTTCGGTCTGGCCATGGCTGACCGACTTGATCCCGGAACGCACGATCTCGGCGATAAAGGCGGCGGTGTAGGCTGTCAGCGCGATGGTCAGCGCCAGCAACTCGGGGATCATCACCCAGCCACCGATGAAGTTGAAACCCTTCAATTGCGGTGCAGCCCAGTGCAGCGGGCTGCCGAACAGCAGCGCGCACAGCGCTGGAATGACGATCATCAGTGCCAGGCCAACCCAGAACTTATGGAACGGCACACCGGTGCTTTCGAAGCGTTTGTTCGCCCAGCGAGTCATCAGCACGGTCGCCACAAGGGCAACCAGCAGGCTGATCACGAATGGCCAGAAACCTTCCGCCACAGAGCTCGCCGGCATGTACAGACCGCGATTACTGAGAAAGAAGCTGTCGGCGATATTCAGGCTGTTGCGCGGCCCCGGCAGCGGCAGCAGCACCGCGAAGTACCAGAACAGGATCTGCAGCAGTGGCGGAATATTACGGAACGTCTCGATATAGACGGTTGCCAGCCTGCTGACCATCCAGTTGGTCGACAACCGCGCGACCCCGAGGATGAAGCCGAGGATGGTCGCGAAGAAAATACCGATGAACGACACCAGCAAGGTGTTGAGCAGCCCGATGACGAACACGCGGGCATAACTGTCGGCTTCGGTGTAGTCGATCAGGTGCTGCGCAATGCCGAAACCTGCACTGTTCTGCAGGAAGCCGAAGCCCGAGGTGATGCCACGATGTTGCAAGTTGGTCTGGGTATTGTCGAAGAGGAACCAACCCAGAGAGATCACCGCGGCCAGCATGATGATCTGAAATAGCCAAGCACGCACACGAGGGTCGCTGAGCGAAAAACCTCGTGGGGCGCCAATTTGATTTTGCATGGAGTGCCCCAGGAATAACGGAACAAAAAATCGCCCGGCAGCGAACCACCGGGCGACCGGTCAATCAGCGCACAGGTGGCGCGTATTGAATCCCGCCCTTATTCCACAGCGCGTTGAGGCCGCGCTGGATTTTCAGCTCACTGCCTTGACCGATGTTGCGTTCAAACACTTCGCCGTAGTTACCGACTTGCTTGATGATCTGTACCGCCCAGTCTTTCGGCAGTTTCAGATCCTTGCCGTATTCACCGTCAGCACCCAGCAGACGAGCGACGTCCGGGTTCTTGGTGGATTTGGCTTCGGCTTCGACGTTCTTCGAGGTCACGCCCATCTCTTCGGCGTTGAGCATGGCGAACAGGGTCCACTTGACGATGCTGAACCACTCTTCGTCGCCCTTGCGAACCACTGGGCCCAGGGGCTCCTTGGAAATCACTTCGGGCAGCACCACGTAGTCAGCCGGCGCAGCCAGCTTGATCCGCTGAGCATAGAGTTGCGACTGGTCGGAGGTCAGCACGTCGCAACGACCGGCTTCCAGCGACTTGGCGCTTTCATCCGAGGTGTCGAAGGTGATCGGGGTGTATTTCAGGCCGTTGGAGCGGAAGTAGTCGGAGACGTTCAGCTCGGTAGTGGTACCGGCCTGAATGCAGATGGTCGCCCCGTCGAGTTCCTTGGCGCTGGAAACACCGAGCTTCTTGTTCACCAGGAAGCCGATACCGTCGTAGTACGTCACGCCAGCGAACACCAGACCCATGCCGGCATCGCGGGAGCTGGTCCAGGTGGTGTTGCGCGACAACATGTCGACTTCACCGGACTGGATCGCCGTGAAACGCTCCTTGGCGGTCAGCGGGCTGTATTTGACTTTCGAAGCATCGCCCAATACGGCCGCCGCGACACCACGGCAGATATCAACGTCGATACCCTGGTAGTTGCCTTTGGCGTCGGGAACGGAGAAGCCCGGCAGACCATCACTGACTCCGCACTGAACAAAACCCTGTTTCTTCACTTTATCCAGAGTCGCGCCCGCCTGAGCGAAACTGCTGACGCCGAGCACTGCTGCAGCTGTCAGCACAGCCAGGGTGGATTTCACCATCTTCATTAAAACCTCCAGTTGCCGTTGTTGTGTTTGGAGTCTCGGCCCTACCGCCGTACCCTTATGAGGCACGCTCGACCCCCTCGATAACAGCGGGGTCGACCGGGGTGCAGACCTAAGGAATGAGTCTAGTTGGCGATAGTCCTATCGGCCAAAAAACTCATTCCTGCCCATTGTTCGAATGGGCTGGCTGGGGATCGTCTCGTTCGTTTGCGCGCCAAGCTGCAGCGTTTGACGAATCTGTTGAAAATCTCCCAGCGCTTGTTTTGCCTGTGGCAGCGCCCGGAATTACACAGTGTTACCACCGCGGAGCCCTGCACTCGGTCAGCGCAATCCATAGCAAAGCCCGTACCAGCACCCCTTGAAAGACGCTATTCAGACAGGTCAAGAGCAAAACTTGTAACCTTGCGACAACTTATTAACTGATTCACCAAACACCTGGTGAATCAACGCCCCGTCCAGGGGCGCGCGCACCGCACAGGAGCACACATGCACGAAACATTGATACTTGAGCCCACACATAGCGCCGATTCGTGCGTCATCTGGTTGCACGGCCTCGGCGCCGACCGCTATGACTTCCTGCCAGTGGCCGAGGCGTTGCAGCAGCGCCTGCTCAGCACCCGCTTCCTGTTGCCGCAAGCACCGACCCGAGCGGTGACGATCAACGGCGGCTACGCCATGCCGAGCTGGTACGACATCCTCGCCATGAGCCCGGCACGGGCGATCAACCACGAGCAGCTGGAAGCCTCGGCGCAGAAGGTCATCAACCTGATCGAAGCGCAACGCGACAGCGGGATCGACCCCACCCGGATTTTCCTCGCGGGCTTCTCCCAAGGCGGGGCGGTGGTGTACCACGCGGCATTCTTGCGCTGGCAAGGACCGCTGGGCGGTGTGCTGGCATTGTCGACCTACGCCCCCACCCTCAACGCCGAACTGCAGTTGCCGGATACAAAAAGACAACTGCCGGTTTATTGTTTGCATGGCACTTTCGATGATGTGGTGCTGCCTGAGATGGGGCGCGCCGCCCATGACTGCCTGGCCACCCAGGGTGTACCGGTGACATGGCAGGAATACCCGATGAGCCATGAGGTGTTGCCGGAAGAAGTGCGCGATATTGGCACTTGGCTGGCGGCACGCTTGGGCTGAACCCTTTGCCTACAGGTCAGCAGACACCACCATGAGCCAAACCGCCGTTGCCGCTATCGGTTCGCTGCGCGATACCGAGTCGATCGAACAGATCTCCCTTCAAGATCGCGACATGCCACCCAGCACTTACGAGTTGCTGCGGCGCAGTGCGGCACGCAGCCCGGACGCCACGGCGCTGACCTTTCTGCTGCAAGGCAACAGTGAAGAAACGCCCTACCAACTGAGCTATGCCGAGTTGTTCGGCAAAATCACCCAGGCCGCCAACGCTTTCCACCGCCTCGGCGTGCGTCCGGGCAAGGCCGTGTCGTTCCTGTTGCCGAACCTGCCGCACACGCACTTCACCCTCTGGGGCGGCGAGGCAGCGGGAATCGTCAATGCGATCAACCCGCTGTTGGATGCCGAGCACATCGCCGAATTGATCCGCGCCTCCGATTCCGAGGTGCTGGTGACGCTGGCACCCTTCCCCGGCACCGACTTGTGGGACAAGGTCGCCGGCCTGCGCGAGCGGCTGCCGGAGCTGAAATCGATCATCACCGTCGACCTCGCCAACTACCTGCCGGAGCCACAGCGCAGTGGCTTGAAAGCCCAGCGCGGCGCGTTACCGGCGGACGTGCAGGACTTCGACGAATTGCTCGCCGCCTGCCCGGACGACCACCTGGAAAGCGGCCGGGTGATCGCCCCGGACGACATCGCCTCCTACTTTCATACCGGCGGCACCACCGGCACCCCCAAACTGGCGCCGCACAGCCATCGCAACGAGGTGGCGATGGCGATGATCCTCGCCTTCGCCATCGACCTGAACGAACGCGACATCACCCTGTGCGGGTTGCCGCTGTTCCATGTCAACGGCGTGATGGTCACCGGCCTGGCGCCCTTCTATGTCGGTGCCCAGGTGCTGCTGGCGACACCCCAGGGTTATCGCAGCGCCAGCCTGATCCAGAATTTCTGGAAGATCATCGAACGCTACCGCGTGAGCTTCTTCAGTGGCGTACCGACCATCTATGCCGGCCTGCTGCAAGTGCCGAGCGCGGGTCACGACCTCTCCAGCCTGCGTTATGCCCTCTGCGGTGCGGCACCGATGCCGGTGGAGCTGATCCGGCAGTTCGAGGGTAAAACCGGGCTGAAACTGATTGAAGGCTACGGCCTTACCGAGGGCACCTGCGGCACCTGCGGCAACCCCCCGGCGGGTGAACCCCGGCCAGGCTCGATTGGCATCCGCATGCCGTATTGCGAGGTGAAGATCGCCGTCCTCGACGAGCAGGGCCAGTACCTGCGCGACGCGGCGCAGAACGAAATCGGCACCCTCTGCCTGCGCGGCATCACGGTATTCAACGGCTACCTGCAGGCCGACAAGAACAAAGGCATCTGGGTCGATGGCGACTGGTTCAATACCGGCGACCTTGGCCGCATCGACGCCGACGGCTATATCTGGCTGACCGGGCGCAGCAAGGACCTGATCATCCGCGGCGGGCACAACATCGACCCGCAGATGATCGAAGAAGCGCTGCACAAGCACCCGGCCGTGGCCATGGCCGCCGCCGTCGGCAAACCCGACATCAAGGCCGGTGAGTTACCGGTGGTCTACGTCCAGCTCAAACCCGGCATGACGGTCGACGAAGCCGCACTGCGCGAACATGCCGCCGCGCACATCCCCGAGCGCGCGGCGATCCCGAAAGACGTGTGGATCATCGACCTCATCCCGGTCACCGCCGTGGGCAAAACCTTCAAGCCGGCCCTGCGCTTCGATGCCATTCGTCGCGTATTCGAGGAGCAACTGCAACACATCGCTCCCGACATACGGGTCGAAGTCATCACCGATGACCAGCACGGGCAAGTGGCCCATGTGCATGCCTCGCGACTGGATAACGCTCAGCGCGCGGCCATCGAAAGCTGCCTGGCCGGTTTTGCCGTGAGATCGGAAATAATCGCCCAGGGCTGACGCAGAAACCCCTGCACCGCTGTTGACCCAGCCAAGGCCCTCGCCTCGGCTGGGCGGCAGCCCCGTCGCAAGCGCCAGCACCACGACGAGCTGGCGACCAAGCCAAGATGAGGCCGGCAGCACACCGCCAAATGACCACTGGTCGGCACGCTTTGGGCTGAGGATTGTCAGCCTGACACGGCTCGAATACTGTCGATTCAGGTGTTCGCCCAAACGACAGGAAGCGTCTGCGATGCCACCCGTCTACCCCAGCCAGCCTGGCCAACCACCTTTGCGATGAAAACTGCGCATTGGCAGGAAGACCTGCTGCAAGTCAAGCACCTGCGACTGTTTCAAAACGTCGCCACCAGTAGCCTCTCACTGCTACTCAAGGAGTTTCACGCCTGCGAAATAGAGGCCGATGAAGTTCTCCTGTCGCCGTTCAACTGTAACCAGCACCTCTACCTGCTGCTCAAAGGCCAGCTCAAGGTCTACCTAGGCTCCCTGGAGAATCAGGCGGTCAGCACCCTGGAAGCAGGCGAATGCGTCGGCGAAATCAGCTTTATCGATAATGCCCCGCCCTCCGCTTACGTGGTCGCCACAGTGCCGAGCCTGGTGCTGTGTCTGCACCGGGAATCCTTGCTCAAGTTGCTCGCGCAATCACCGCAACTGATGCAGAACCTGCTGGGGTTGCTCTGCGAGCGTGTACGCCAAGGCAACCAGAGCATCCTCGACAGTGAGCAGCACGCCAATATCGACACCCTCACCGGCTCCTTCAACCGCCGCTGGCTGGAGCATGTGTTCGAGCGCGAAAACACCCGCTGCGCCTTCAACGGTCAGCCGATGAGCCTGTTGATGCTGGATGTCGACCACTTCAAGACCTACAACGACCAGCATGGCCACCTGGCTGGCGACTATGCCTTGTGCCTGGTCGCGCATACCCTGCGCAGCCAGTTAAGACCCAAAGACAGCCTGACCCGCTATGGCGGTGAAGAGTTCGTCATCCTGCTGCCGGAAATGGCCATCGAGGAAGGCCGCAGCATTGGCGAGCGGCTGCGCCAAAGTCTGGAAAAAGTCAGTTCCTTCTACTCTCCGGTCGGCGTATTGCCCGGCGTCACCATGTCCATCGGCCTGGCGCAGATGCGCCCCAGCGACAGCCTGCAAAGCCTGATCGCACGGGCCGACAGCGCGCTTTACCAAGCCAAGCAACAAGGCCGCAACTGCCTCTGCGGTTGAACCGCCGGCGGCTGAATGGCGTCCTCCGCGCCCCTGTCGAAGTCGGCCCTTCCTGCTGGCCTGGCCCGCGCCAAGCGCGTCCGGCCAGGTTGCTGTGCGTCACTTTCAACCCCGACCCGCTCTGCTAAAGTGCCCGGCATAACAACAAGCTCGGATGCTACCCATGCGCAAACTCTCGATTACCCTGATCGTCCTGCTCGTCATCGGTCTCGCGGGGTTCTTCAGCCTACCCGGCCTGCTCGACCGCAAGCTCAACAGCGTCGCCAGACCGGCCCCCTACCCGGCCAGCGCCGATGCAAAACAGCTGCACGAGACCTTGTTTATCGCCGACTTGCACGACGATGCCCTGCTCTGGGAGCGCGACCTGCTCAAGCGCGTGGATTACGGCCACTCAGACCTGCCGCGGATGCTCGAAGGCCGGGTCGGCCTGCAGGTTTTTTCCACGGTGACCAAAACCCCGCGCAACCTGAACTACGAGAAAAACGGCAGTGACAGCGACAACATCACGCTGCTGATCATGGCCCAACGTTGGCCGCGCGCAACCTGGACCAGCCTGCTGGAACGTGCCCTCTACCAGAGCCAGAAGCTGCACCAGGCCGCAGCCGATAGCGCTGGCCGCCTGGTGGTGGTGAGAAACCGCGTTGAACTTGCCAACTTCACCCAGGAATGGAAAAAAGATCCGCAGCGCCTGGCCGCCATTCTCGCCACCGAGGGCTTGCACCCGCTGGAGGGCAAGCTGGCGAACATCGACCGCCTGTATGACGCGGGCTTTCGCATCACCGGGCTGACCCACTTCTTCGATAACGAAGTCGGCGGCTCTGCCCACGGCCTGGAAAAGGGTGGACTGACGCCCTTTGGCCGTCGCGTGATCGCCCACCTGGAAGAGAAAGGCATGCTGGTCGACCTGGCCCACGCCTCTCGCCCGCTGATCGACGACGTACTGGCCATCGCTACCCGCCCGCTCCTGGTCTCGCACACCGGCGTCGAAGGCACCTGCCCAGGCACCCGCAACCTCAGCGACCAACACATTCGGCGCATTGCCGCTACCGGCGGGGTGATCGGCATCGGCTACTGGGACACCGCCGTGTGCGCCACCTCGGTCGCGGCGATCGTCAAAGCGATTCGCTACACGGTCGATACGATTGGCGTCGAGCATGTGGCCCTGGGCTCGGACTTCAACGGCACCATCCATGCCCCGTTCGATGCCACGGGGCTGGCCCAACTGACCGAAGGGCTGTTGCAAGCCGGCTTCAGCCCCAGCGATATCGCCGCAATCATGGGCGGCAATGTACAACGCCTGCTGCTGCAGAGCCTGCCGCAAGCCTGATCAACACCCGGCAAAGCCGGGCTTTGAGGGTTGCGATGCACGATCACCTGCAACATTTCGCCGCACCTGCTTCTTGCTTTACACTGGCGGCCGTTCATTCCTTAATCAATTGAAGAGATTCCCGTGCTCAAAGCACTCAAGAAAATGTTTGGCAAAGGCGAGGGCGAATTGCCCGCGTCTGGCCCCGTTGCAACCTCTTCCGCCCCCACTCCTGTCGTCGCTGCTGACGCTCGCCCGCGTCAGCCCAAGCCTGCGCGCACGCCTCGTGAGCCGCGCGCCGCGCAAACCGACAGCCAGCCAAGCCCTGCCAGCGCCAAGAGCGACAGCCCGAAAGCCGAGAAGCCACGCCGCGAGCGGCCGGCCAAACCGGTGGATACCTGGAAGCTGGAAGATTTCGTCGTCGAGCCGCAAGCCGGCAAGACCCGCTTTCATGACTTCAAGCTCTCGCCGGAGCTGATGCATGCCATCCACGACCTCGGCTTCCCGTATTGCACGCCGATCCAGGCCGGTGTGCTGGGCTTCACCCTCAAGGGCCAGGACGCCATTGGCCGGGCGCAGACCGGTACCGGTAAAACCGCGGCCTTCCTGATCTCGATCATCACCCAGTTGCAGCAAACCCCGCCGCCGAAAGAGCGTTTCATGGGTGAGCCACGGGCGTTGATCATCGCCCCAACCCGCGAATTGGTGGTGCAGATCGCCAAAGACGCCGAGCTGCTGACCAAGTATTCCGGTCTCAACGTAATGTCGTTCGTTGGCGGCATGGACTTCGACAAACAGCTCAAGCAGCTGGAGTCGCGCTTCTGCGACATTCTCGTGGCAACGCCTGGCCGCCTGCTGGACTTCAACCAGCGCGGCGAAGTGCACCTGGACATGGTCGAAGTGATGGTGCTGGACGAAGCCGACCGCATGCTCGACATGGGCTTCATCCCGCAAGTACGGCAGATCATCCGCCAGACGCCGCAAAAGAGTGAACGGCAGACGCTGCTGTTCTCCGCGACCTTCACCGAAGACGTGATGAACCTGGCCAAGCAGTGGACCACCGACCCGGCCATCGTCGAGATCGAACCGGAAAACGTCGCCAGCGAAACGGTCGAGCAACACATCTATGCGGTCGCCGGTGCCGACAAATACAAGCTGCTGTACAACCTGATCGCCCAGAACAACTGGGAACGGGTGATGGTCTTCGCCAATCGCAAGGACGAGGTGCGGCGCATCGAAGAACGCCTGGTGCGCGATGGCGTCAGCGCCGCGCAGATGTCCGGTGACGTGCCGCAACACAAGCGAATAAAGACCCTGGAAGGCTTCCGCGAAGGCAAGATCCGGGTGATGGTCGCCACCGATGTTGCCGGCCGCGGCATCCACATCGATGGCATCAGCCACGTGATCAACTTCACCCTGCCGGAAGTGCCGGACGACTATGTGCACCGTATCGGGCGCACCGGCCGGGCCGGCGCCAGCGGCGTTTCGATCAGCTTCGCCGGCGAGGACGACTCCTACCAGTTGCCAGCGATCGAAACGCTGCTGGGGCGCAAGATCAATTGCGAAACCCCGCCGACCGAGCTGCTCAAGCCGGTACCGCGCAAGCACTAAGTTTGGCACTGAGAAACAGCGGCGCAGCCCCCTGCGCCGCTTTTCCAGGCTCTGCCCGAGCCGGCTGCTGCAACATGCCGATCATGGCCAAATCCCCCCTCTCCCATCGCTCGCTGCGTCCAGTGGATGCCCGCATTCGCGAGGATGACCGCGCCAGACAAAGCTCCCCGCCAACCTTTCACAAACGCGTCATTCCCTGACACGCAGCAGCCGGCCCGCTTGCCGAAAAATACTTAAAAGTCCAATATGGACAAATAAGTTTAGACCCAAACCCCGGAGCGGAACCATGTCCAGCAGCCTCCCTTATGTCATTCACCAGGCTGAAGCCGAGCGATTGCTCGCCAACGTCGATGTGTACCAGGCCATGCACCGCATGTTCCGCGACCTGGCCGCCGCGGCTGCCGTGCAACCGGCACAGCAACTGGTGGAGTTCCCCAACGCTGCCGGTGACTTCATCAACTACCTCGGCGTACTCGCGGCGCAAGGTGTTTACGGGGTCAAGACCTCGCCCTATATCGTGCGCCAGCAAGGCCCGCTGGTCAGCGCCTGGACCCTGCTGATGTCCATGGAGACGGGCCAGCCCTTGCTGCTTTGCGATGCAGGCGCACTGACCACCGCGCGCACAGCCGCCACCACCGCCGTAGCGGTGGATGCACTGGCAACGCCGCAGGCCAAACGCCTCGCAGTGATCGGCAGCGGTCCGGTGGCGCGCGCCCACGTGCAGTATGTGCGGGGGCTGCGCGACTGGCAGAGCATCCACCTCTACTCACCGAGCCTGGTGGGTAAGCCGGGTGCACAGCACCTCGAACTGCAGCAACTCGACCCGCGCCTGCAACTGAGCGCCAGCCGCGATGAAGCGCTGGCCGACGCCGACGTGATCATGCTCTGCACCTCATCGGCCAGCCCGGTGCTGGACCCCGCCACGCTGCGCAAACCAGCGCTGATCACCTCGATCAGCACCAACGCCGTGCGCGCCCACGAAGTGCCGCCGCAAGCGCTGGCGCTGATGGATGTGTACTGCGACTACCGCGCCACCACCCCAGGCTCTGCCGGCGAAATGCTCCTGGCCAGCAGCCAGCATGGCTGGAGCAAAAGCGCCATCCTCGGTGACCTGCCGGAACTGCTGAGCGGCGCGGCGCGGCTGCCCGACTACCAACGCCCGGTGTTCTTCCGCTCCATCGGCCTGGGCCTGGAAGATGTCGCCCTGGCCAATGCCCTCTACCATCTCAAGCACACCCACAACCTCTAGGGAGCCCGGCGATGCAACAGGTAGATTTCCTCATCATCGGCGCCGGGATTGCCGGCGCCTCCACCGGCTTCTGGCTCTCGCCCCATGGCCGGGTCGTGGTGCTCGAGCGTGAATCGCTGCCCGGCTATCACTCCACCGGCCGCTCCGCCGCGCTCTATACCGTGGCCTACGGCAGCCCCCAGGTGCGTGCCCTGACCGCCGCCAGCCGGGCGTTCTTCGATGCGCCGCCGGCCGGTTTCAGCGAGCATCCGCTGCTCAGCCCACGCGGCGAGATGGTGGTGGACTTCAACGGCGACCCCGACGAACTGCAGCGCCAATACCTGAGTGGCAAGGCCAGCGTGCCCGAGATGCAATTGCTCAGTGCCGACCAAGCCTGCGCCCTGGTGCCCGTGCTGCGGCGGGAAAAGGTGCACGGCGCCATGCTCGACCCGAGCGCCGCCGATATCGATACCGATGCCCTGCATCAAGGCTACCTGCGCGGTATCCGCCGTAATAACGGACAGATCCATTGCGACGCCGAGGTCACCCGCATCGAGCGCGTGGATGACATGTGGGAAGTCCACGCCGGCCAGCAAACCTACCGCGCCGCGGTGCTGATCAACGCCGCCGGTGGCTGGGCCGACCAACTGGCCGCACTGGCCGGCGTGCCGCCACTGGGGCTGCAACCGAAACGCCGCGCGGCATTCATCTTCGCTCCGCCGGAAGGCCTGGACACCCACGCCTGGCCCTGCCTGGTGAGCCTCGACGAATCCTTCTACTTCAAACCGGACGCCGGCATGCTGCTGGGCTCATCCGCCAACGCCGACCCGGTCGAGCCCCATGACGTGCAGCCCGAAGAGCTGGATATCGCCATGGGCATCTACCAGATCGAAGAAGCCACCACACTGAGCATCCGCCGGCCGACGCGGACCTGGGCCGGGTTGCGCTCGTTCGTCGCCGATGGCGATCTGGTCGGCGGCTACGACTTGCAGGCACCGGCTTTCTTCTGGGTCGCGGGCCAAGGCGGCTATGGCATCCAGACCTCGGCGGCGATGGGTGAAGCCTGTGCCGCACTGGTGCGCCAGCACCCGCTGCCCGAGCACCTGAGGCGCTTCGGCCTGAACCCGGCGATGCTCTCCCCTGCGCGCCTGAAATGACGCTCAGCGCGCTTTACGGCACACTAGCCATAGATGCCGCGCCCTGCGCGCGGCTGCCGTAGCCACCTGGAGCCTCGCCCCGCATGAAGCCAGCGCACCGCCAAGACCCCGCCCTGGATAACTTCCGGGCGATTGCCGACGCCATTGCCACCTTGTTCTATCCCCATGCCGAGGTGGTGCTGCATGACCTGCGCAGCCAACGGGTGGACTACATCGCCAACACCATCTCCAAGCGTGAAATCGGCGACGATGCGGCGCTGGAAGACCTGCTCAGCGGAGAGATCAACGAGCGGAATATCGGCCCCTACGAGAAGCTCAACTGGGACGGCCAGAAGATCCGCTCGGTCAGCACCGTGCTGCGCGATGCCCAGGGCACACCCCAGGCCGTGCTGTGCATCAACCTGAACATCTCCATGTTCGAGACCGCCAAGGCCGCGCTGGACCTGTTCCTCTCCTCCAACCGGCTGATCCCGCAGCCGGACTCACTGTTCCGCGACGACTGGCAGGAACGGATCAATACCTTCTTGCACAGCTGGCTGCGCCAACGCCAACTCGGCCTCAATCTGCTGACCCGCGAGCACAAGCGCGAACTGGTCGAAGCCCTGTACGGCGAAGGGGCATTCAAGGGCAAAAGTGCCGCCAATTACGTGGCGAATGTGCTGAACATGGGCCGGGCCACGGTCTACAAGCACCTGAAAGAGATCAAGGGCGAGGGCTGATACCCTCGCCTGACAGGCTGGGCTATGGGGTGCATGGCAGACTCCGGTTCGGAACTGCCAGTCGCAAGAGCCGATGACAGCACGGGCGATTCAGCTACAGTTCCTGCAGCATCCCTACCGATCACCCGCCCATGGAGGGCCCCAATGCGATTGATCTGTGCAGTACTCCCCCTACTGACGCTGGCCGGTTGTTCATCCTTTGCCGACCCTGAGCAAGTGACCCACGTCCCCGAGGACCGCCTGCTGGCCTATCAGCAGCCTATCGAAGGCGGCGGTCAGATCGTGGTAAACCGCGACATCGGCATGCTGGGCGGTGGTTGCTACGTAGCCTTCCTGATCGACCGCCAAGTGGCCGCACGTATCGGTATCGGTGAAGTCGCCAACTTCCAGGTGCCACCGGGCGCTCGCATCGTCGGCATCGGCATCGATGAACAGGACGACACACTCTGCGGCAAAGGCCGCCTGCGCTACGAACTGGCCGTTCAGCTGAAGGAAGGTGAGAGCCAGCATTTCCGCATAGTCAGTGAGAACAAGGGTGGGTTTGCGATTCGGGCGGAGGCCCCTTGAGTCTTCTCCTCGCATGACTACAGGAAGACGAGGCCAGTTTGCATCCCGGGCTCGCCGTCTCCCGCCACACGCTGCGGCGATGGGGTAATGGGCGTGCCATGACGCACAGCTATCGAGGCCTGACCTGCCGAGATAAAGGCTTTCACGGTAATCTTTGCCCGATTGGCTTAGCCTGGCGGGGATGTTCTTGGCCGGTTTGGATCGGCCAGGAGCGGCGGGTTGAACACCGGCCATAGACGAACACAGGGTAATCCTCCCGCCAAAAAACAGCCCCGCAGATGCGGGGCTGTTTTCTTCCAGCAGGCTTACTTGCCGTAAATATCGAAGTCGAAGTACTTGCTCTGGATCGCCTGATATTTGCCGTTGGCGCGGATCGCCTTGATCGCCTCATTGAGTTTGCTCAGCAGCGCGCTGTCGCCCTTACGCACAGCGATCCCGGCGCCTTCGCCGAAGTAGTGCGGGTCGGTGAAATCCGGGCCGACAAAAGCGAAACCCTTGCCACTGTCGGTTTTCAGGAAACCTTCATTGAGCGGGATGGCATCCGCCAACACGCCGTCCAGGCGCCCGGACAACAGGTCCAGGTAGATCTCGTTCTGGGTGCTGTAGCGCACCACCACCACGCCTTTGGGCTCCAGCACTTCGGTCGCGAAGCGGTCGGTGGTGGTCGAGCGTTGTACCGCGATGCGCTTGCCCTTGAGACTCTGGAAATCGGCATCGACTTCGGTACCGGCCTTCATCGCCAGGCGTGCCGGGCTGTAGTAGTACTTGTTGGTGAAATCCACCGACTTGCGCCGCTCATCGGTAATGGTCATCGACGACAGAATCGCATCGACCTTGCGCACTTTGAGGGACGGAATCAGACCGTCGAACTCCTGCTCGATCCACTGGCACTTGACCTGCATCTGCTCGCACAGCGCATTACCAATATCATGGTCGAAGCCTTCGATTTCCCCCGCCGGCGTCTTGTAGGCGAACGGTGGATAAGCCGCCTCGATACCCAGTTTCAGGGGCTTATCGGCCGCGAACAGGCTCGAAGCCATCAGGCTGAGGGCGATACCACCCAGTAATGCGATTTTTCTCATGATTGCGACTCCCGCTGTACGTAGACGTATAGGACTACTCGCTGCCGGCAGGGGGCTGGCAGTTAGGTTCGGTTTGGGTATCAAGTTGCAAGGCAGAAGAAGGGCAGCCCGCGGCAAGCAGGGGCTGGAACGGATTGGCTGATGACTGACGGTAAAGGTCCATGGCTCGCCACGTTTTGTACTTATTTGTCCATACTGGACTTTAAGGTATTGCCCGTCAATAACCCAAACAATAAACCTGGACTCAGCCGAGTAGTGGCCTGTCGTTGCTCTTCAACGGCGACTCGATTAAATTGCGACGCATTCTCAACAAGTAGCCGCACCCCATGCCCCTGGCCATACCCACCCATGACGAACGACACGCCGTCGGCACGCTCTACAGCGACCACCACGACTGGTTGTTCGGCTGGCTGCGACGCCGCCTGGGCTGCTCGTACAATGCGGCGGACCTGGCTCAAGACACCTTCGTCCGCCTGCTCCTGGCCGAGCAGGCAGCACGCCTGCCCAGCGAGTTGCGTGAGCCCCGACACTTCCTGGTCACCGTCGCCAAACGGGTGATGGTCGACCATTTTCGCCGCCGTGCGCTGGAGCAAGCCTACCTCGAAGCCCTTGCCAGCCAACCGCTGGCCGAGGAACTCTCGCCGGAAAGCCGCCTGCTGATCCTCGAAACCCTGCTGGCACTGGACGCCATGCTCGACGGCCTGGGCACCAAGGTTAAGCAGGCCTTCCTGCTCTCGCAGCTCGAAGGCCTGGGCTATGCGGAAATCGCCAAGCGCCTGGAGGTATCGGTCAGCTCGGTAACCAAGTACATGGCCAAAGCCACCGAACAATGCCTGCTGTTCGCCCTGGATGCGCAGCAAGCATGAGCGCCCAACCATCCATCAGTGCTCAACAGCGCCTGGCCCTGCGCGCGGCAGCGCAGTGGTATGCACGCCTGGGTGCCGACGACGTCGGCAATGACCTGCACCAGCAGTGGCGCGCCTGGCATACCGAGGACACCCTGCACCAATGGGCCTGGCAACGGGTACAAGCCCTACAAGCGCAACTGCAGGACCTACCCGGCCCGCTGGCCTACCAGGCCATGCAGCAAGCCGGCAATGCCCAGGCATTCGGCCGCCGCACCCTGTTCAAAGGCCTGCTGCTGGGCCTCGGCACCGGCAGCCTGGGGCTGTATGGCTACCGCGAAGCCCCCGTGTGGCTGGCGGACTATCGCACCCGCACCGGTGAGCGCCGGCGCATTGCGCTGGCCGACGGTTCAACCCTGATGCTCAATACCGCCAGCGCGGTGGATATCCGCTTTCAGGCCGATCTGCGTCTGGTGGTACTGCAAGCCGGGGAAATCCTGATCGAAACCGGCAAGGATGTACGCCCCTTTGTGGTCCGCAGTGCCGAAGGCGATATGCGCGCCCTCGGCACGCGCTTTACCGTGCGCCAGCGCGAGGGCATACCGACCTCTGCGTTCTGGAACATGCGGTGGCCGTGCACAACCGCAATGGCACAGGCGCCGAGCGGATCGTGCAGGCCAATCAACACCTGTCGTTCTCCGCCACCCAGCTCTACAACCCAATGGCCGCCGATCCCAGCCAGACGCAGTGGAGCAATGGCCAACTGGTGATCGACAACTGGCGCCTCGACCGCCTGCTTGCCGAACTACAACGCTATCGCCCGGGGTTTGTGCAGTGCAGCGCCGACATCGCCGACTTGCGCCTTTCCGGCGCCTACCCGCTGGACGACACCGACAGCGCCCTGGCCGCTATCGCCAGGGCGCTGCCCGTGCGGATCGAACAGCGCACGCGCTATTGGGTGCGGGTAATGGCCAAGGCCTGAAACGCCGCTGCGAAAACTTCTCATCTGCCATTGTCGATTTGCCCCACCTCGCTCGACTCCCTCTGCAAAGACCATAACGCCTACCCGATCTTCAGGAGTCAGCATGCACGCAGGGCAGAAAAAAACAGCGGTTCGCCCGCTCAGAAAACCTTTAGCCGCCGCCATTCTTGGCGCCACCTTGGCCATGCACGGCGCCTTGCTGCTACCGCTGGCAGCCCACGCGGCGCAGAGCGAAACGACCGCCCAACGCAGCTATGCAATTGCCCCCGGCGCCTTGGGCGCGGTGCTCAGCCGCTTTGCCGGTGAAGCCGGGGTGGTGCTGTCCTTCGATGCCAGCCTGACCAATGGCAAACAGAGTAATGGCCTGCAAGGCAGCTACAGCGTCGACCAGGGTTTCGCCCAACTGCTCGCCGGCAGCGGCCTGCAAAGCGTGCGGGAAACTGGCAATAGCTACTCACTGGCAGCGCTGCCCAGCGCCGGAACCCTGTCGCTGGGCGCCACCAACATCGACGGCAGCGGCCTGGGGGAAAGCACCGAGGGCACCGGGGCCTACACCACCGGCAGCACCCGCACGGCGCTGAAGCTGCCGCTGTCGATCCGCGAAACACCGCAGTCGGTGACAGTGATTACCCGCCAACAAATGGATGACCAGGACGCCCGCAGCATCAGCGATGTGCTGAGCCGCACGCCGGGCATTTCCATGCAGGCCTATGACAGCGACCGCATGGAGTTCTCCACCCGTGGTTTTGCCATCACCAACTTCCAGTTCGATGGGGTCAACACCCTCTACGACGGGGTTTACGACCAGGGCACCACACACACCGACATGGCCGTCTACGACCGCGTCGACGTCATCAAAGGCGCCACCGGCCTGATGACCGGCCTGGGCGACCCCTCGGCCACCGTCAACCTGGTGCGCAAACGCCCGACCCGCGACTTCCAGGTCTCGATTACCGGCAGTGCCGGCTCCTGGGACAACTACCGCAGCGAAGGCGATATCTCCGGTGCGCTGAACAGCGAGGGCAGCCTGCGCGGGCGCGTGGTCGGGGTGCACCAGGACCGCAACTCCTACCTCGACCACTACGAGCAGAAAAAAGACATCCTCTACGGCATCCTCGAGGCCGACCTCACCCCGGACACTCTGCTGACCTTCGGCATCGACCACCAGAACACCAAACCGCGCGGCAGCTCCTGGACCGGCGACGCGGCGTTCTTCAGCGATGGCAGCGAAACCGATTTCTCGCGCTCGTTCAACCCCGGCACCGACTGGAGCCGCCGCGACTTCGAAAGCACGACGTTTTTCGGTTCGCTGGAACAGAACCTGGCCAACGACTGGAAACTCAAGGCCAGCCTGACCCACATGATCAACGAGCACGACACCCTGCTCGGCTCCGCCAGCGGCGGCAACCCAGACCCGATTACCGGCCAGGGCATGGCGTTCTACTGGGGCCACTGGGAAGGCCACCGCGTGCAGGACACCGTGGACATCAACGCCAGCGGCCCCTTCACCCTGTTCGACCGCGAGCATGAACTGGTGGCCGGTTTCACCGCCGCGGCGGCGAAAACCACCGGCGACCTTTTCGAAAGCGTGCAAGGCGCCACAGTGCCCGGCAGTATCTTCGACTGGAGCGGCGACTACCCCGAGCCGGACTTCCCCAAGAACGGCGAGTACGAAACCAATCAGCGGCAAAACGGCGCATACCTGGCCAGCCGCTTCAAGCCGACTGATGACCTGTCGCTGATCATCGGCACGCGGGTCAGCACCTTCAAATACGACGACCACAGCGACTACTACATCGACCCCGACAGCCGCACCAGCTACGAGCAGCATGGCGTGGTCACGCCTTACGCCGGCGTGGTCTATGACCTCGACGACACCTACTCGCTGTACGCCAGCTACACCGCCATCTACCAGCCGCAAACCCTCAAGCAGGAAAACGGCAGCACCCTCGACCCGGTGGAAGGCGCCAGCTATGAAGGGGGGATCAAAGGCGAGTACTTTGGCGGGCGCCTCAACGCCAGCCTGGCGCTGTTCCGCATCGAACAGGACAACGTTGGGCAGTACGTTGGCACCACCAACAATGGCGTCGACTATTACAAACCCATCGAAGGCGCGACCACCAAGGGCATCGAGCTGGAAATCGCCGGTGAACTGAGCGAGGGCTGGAACCTCTCCGCCGGCTACACCTATGCCCGCACCCGCGACGCCGAAAACCAGCGCATCTTCGGCTTTCCGCTGTCCACCACCAAACCGGAGCACGTGGCGCGGCTGTTCACCAGCTACCGCCTACAGGGCGACCTTAACCGCCTCACTGTCGGTGGCGGGCTGAGTTGGCAGAGCCAGTTCTACGGCGATGCCTGGGGCCCGTACCTGCTCAAGCAGGAGAGTTACACCCTGGTGGATGCGATGGCCCGCTACGATTTCAACGAGCACCTGAGCGCCAGCCTGAATGCCAAGAACCTGCTGGATAAAGAGTACCTCTCGGGCCTCGGCAACTACGGCACCACCTACTACGGCGAACCGCGCAGCCTGAGCCTGTCGGCTACCTGGAAGTTCTAGAAGCCGGTTAGCGACTCAGGGCTTAGCCCAGCGCTGCGCGGCGTCTTTGTCGCTGCAGCGCCCTTCCACCCAGCGCGGCCCTTCCGGGGTGTCTTCCTGCTTCCAGAATGGCGCGCGGGTTTTCAGGTAATCCATGATGAACGCGCAGGCATCGAAAGCGGCCTGGCGATGCGCGCTGGCGGTGGCGACAAACACAATCGGCTCGCCCGGCTCCAGGCGACCGATACGGTGGATAACCTCGAGCGTCAGCAACGGCCAGCGCTCCTGGGCCTCGGCGGCAATCTTGCCGAGAGCTTTTTCGGTCATGCCGGGAAAGTGTTCAAGGAACATCCCCGCCACCTCGCGACCGTCGTTGAAGTCACGCACATAACCGACAAAGCTGACCACCGCCCCCACGCCGGCATTGGCGGCATGCATGGCGTTCAGCTCCAGGCCCGGGTCAAATGCAGCGACTTGCACGCGAATGGCCATCTCAGCCCCCGGTCACAGTGGGGAAAAACGCCACTTCATCGCCTTCGGCCAGCGGTTCATCGAGGCTGCACAGCTCCTGATTGCGCGCGCACATCAGGTTCTGCTCGGCCAACACCTGCCAGACCCCGCCACGGGCCAGCAGGTGCTGACGCAGTTCGTCGAGAGTGGCGAACTTGTTGCCGGCGCTCAGTTGCTCGGCGTCGATACCCAGCGCCTCGCGGTAACGGGCGAAATACTGCACGCGAATCATCATTCATCCTCGGCCTTGGGTTCTTGCATCTTGAAGGCGCCACTCTTGCCGCCGGACTTCTCCAGCAGGCGCACGCTTTCAATGACCATGCCGCGATCCACTGCCTTGCACATGTCATAGAGGGTCAACGCCGCCACGCTGGCCGCGGTCAGCGCCTCCATCTCCACCCCGGTCTGGCCGGCCAGCTTGCAACGGGCACGGATGCGCACCGCGTCGCTGCCTTCGGCCGTCAGTTCGACTTTCACGCTGGTCAGCATCAACGGATGGCAAAGCGGGATCAGATCAGAGGTTTTCTTTGCCGCCTGGATGCCGGCGATGCGCGCCACGGCGAACACGTCGCCTTTGGGGTGGCCGCCGTCCTGAATCAACTGCAGGGTTTGCGGGCGCATGCGTACCAGGGCTTCGGCCACGGCTTCACGGGACGTCACCGCTTTTTCGGTGACATCGACCATGTTCGCGCGGCCTTGGGAGTCGAGATGGGTTAACACTGCCTTACTCCAGATGAGGAATGGCGATTGTAAACCCGCGAGTCAGATTACGGCAGGCCTGAATAGCAACCTATCAGCGCTAGACACACCTAATCCATCGATCAACTGTGGCAGCGGCTTCAGCCGCGATACCCTTTCGCGGCTGAAGCCGCTGCCACAAGGCCCCAGGCGAAGCGCAGGAACAATCCAGCCGGCACAAAAAAGCCGGGCGGTATCCCCCCGCCCGGCTTGTCGATGGAACCGAATTACATGTTGGCTTCGGCGTACTCCGCCAGCACCGAGCGCGGCACCCCTTGCAGGGTGATGTGCACGCCGTGGGGGAAGTCCTTGAAGCGTTCGGTGAGGTAGGTCAGGCCCGAGCTGGGCGCGGACAGATACGGCGTATCGATCTGCGCCAGGTTGCCCAGACACACCACCTTCGAGCCGCTGCCGGCGCGCGTGATGATGGTTTTCATCTGGTGCGGGGTGAGGTTCTGACACTCGTCGATCAGGATCAGGCTCTGCTGGAAACTGCGCCCGCGAATGTAGTTCAGCGATTTGAACTGCAACGGTACCTTGCTGAGGATGTAGTCGACGCTGCCATGGGTGCTTTCGTCATCCATGTGCAGGGCTTCCAGGTTATCGGTAATGGCGCCGAGCCAGGGCTCCATCTTCTCCGCCTCGGTGCCCGGCAGGAAGCCGATCTCCTGATCCAGCCCCTGCACACTGCGGGTGGCGATGATCCGTCGGTAGCGTTTGCTGACCATGGTCTGCTCGATCGCCGCGGCCAGCGCCAGGATGGTCTTGCCCGAACCGGCCGCGCCGGACAGGTTGACCAGGTGGATGTCCGGGTCGAGCAACGCGAACAGCGCCAGCCCCTGATAGATGTCGCGCGGCCGCAGGCCCCAGGCTTCCTGATGCAGCAACGGCTCCTGATGCAGATCGAGAATCAGCAGTTCATCGGCCTTGATGCCCTTGATCCAACCGACAAAGCCTTGTTCATCGATGATGAACTCGTTGATATGCACCGCCGGCAGGTTGTCGGTGAGTTGCACTCGGTGCCAGGTGCGGCCGTGATCCTGACGGGTTTCGACCTTGCTCACGCGGTCCCAGAACGAGCCGCTGAGCGTGTGATAACCACGCGGCAGCAGGGAGATATCGTCGACCAACTGGTCGGTGTGATAGTCCTCGGACTCGATACCACAGGCACGCGCCTTCAGGCGCATGTTGATGTCCTTGGTCACCAGCACCACGGACAAACCGGGCTTGCGCGATTTCAGCTCCACCAGTTGATTGATGATCTTGTTGTCGTTGAGGTCTTCCGGCAGCCAGGTGACGGGCTCGGCACGACGGCTCATGAGGATCGACAAAAAGCCACAGGGCCCACTCTTGTCACGCTGAATGGGCACCCCGTGCTCCACTTGTTCCGGCGTGGCTTGACCGAGAATCTTATCGATCAGGCGAATGGCTTGGCGGCATTCGGCGGCGACGCCCTGCTTGCCGGTTTTCAGCTTGTCCAGCTCCTCCAGTACGGTCATCGGAATGGCGACGTGGTGTTCCTGAAAGTTCAGCAATGCATTGGGGTCGTGGATCAGGACGTTCGTATCGAGGGCATAGAGGGTTGGAGCAGTAGGGCTGGAGCGTCCGTGGTCATCCATACTCGGTCACCTTCTTATAGGAGCCAAGCGACGGAATGCCAGAACGGCGCTCCGCCGCGGAGAGGCCGTCGATCTCTCGGGCCGCGGCGCGAGAAGATGCTATCCAGGTGTTGGCCCATGGCCGCCACCTGTGTTGCAGGGTTCGACGGTCTGCCCTTTAGATACTCCAAAAAACATGACAGGAAAAAGTAATTTTTTCGTTTTTGCAGTTTATTTGTCGGCGCGACGAAAAGTGCTTGGCGCCACCCGGCCGGCTCGTTAAAGTCGGAAGTCCTACCGCCTCGCAGAAGGCGCATCCTCGCCACACCGATTCACCTCCACGGTCACCTGCACAAGCGCTGAAAAGCCCGCCAAGCGTGCCTTGTAGCGATCCGACGAGGTGTTGCCGCGGGTCATCGGATGCGCGATGCACGCGTATTGCGATCTAGCCGATCGCAGCCACAGGTGCACATTGGTTGCAAGAGTGGCAAGCCCCCTTGGCCCGCGACCCGATCACCTCACCAGCGTTATCGCTAGAGCCTGAACCGCGCACCACCTAGAATCAGCCCAGCCTTTAGGAGACGACTCATGCTGATGGTGATATCCCCCGCCAAAACCCTCGACTATGAAAACCCGCCGAACACCACCCGCTATACCCAACCCGAATACCTCGATCACGCCCAGGAGCTGATCACCCAGCTGCGCGAACTCAGCCCGGCACAGATCGGTGAGCTGATGCACCTCTCGGACAAGCTCTCCGGGCTGAATGCCGCCCGCTACGGCAGCTGGACGCCGGCCTTCACGCCAGAGAACGCCAAGCAGGCGCTGCTGGCCTTCAAGGGCGATGTTTATACCGGTATGCACGCGCAGGACTTCGCCGAGGTCGATTTCGACTTCGCCCAGCAGCACCTGCGCATGCTTTCGGGCCTGTATGGTCTGTTGCGGCCGCTGGACCTGATGCAGCCCTACCGCCTGGAAATGGGCACCAAGCTGGCCAACAGCCGGGGCAAGGACCTCTACGCCTTCTGGGGCGAGCGCATCAGCGGTTGGCTGAACGAAGCCCTGGCCGCCCAAGGCGACGACATCCTGCTCAACCTGGCCTCCAACGAATACTTCAGCGCGGTGAAACGTCAGGCCCTCGACGCCCGGATCATCAACACCGAGTTCAAGGACCTGAAAAACGGCCAGTACAAGATCATCAGCTTCTATGCCAAAAAGGCCCGCGGCATGATGGCCCGTTATGTGATCAAAGAACGTCTGAACAGCCCAGAGGGACTGAAGGATTTCAATGCCCAGGGCTACCGCTTCTCGGCGCCACACTCCAAACCGGACAGCCTGGTGTTCCTGCGCGACACACCGGAAGACTGACCGCGTCCTTGCACCCGCTGTCCGGCGGGTGCAGCCCTCTGCCCTCGGACCCGGCTACCGGCCAAACAGGCGACGACATCCAGCGCCCATGGCAACCCCCGCACCCCTCGCGTACTGGCTAAATGTTATCTCGCCGTACACCCGCGTCGATATTCATAGCGCCATATCCTGAAACTTTCAGAAAGTTTCATTTCCATGAAATTGTTTATTCAGTGAAATTTACCGCCATTACTGATTTTTTTCAGTGATGGCACTTAGGCTGAATCAAAGTGATGGCAAATAGTTATTCAACTCGAACAATCCCGCTTATACCGTGGCCTCCAGCTTAAGTGCCATCACTGTGCGACCATTGCACTTGATCACTATATTTCCGCGCACTTCAAAAAGCCTGACGAACGGTAGGAACTATCATTTGCAATGTTCGCTCATAACTCCGTAACGACTTTTATCGGTCTGGCACAAGAGTGCGAAAGAGTGCTTTATCGCGATTAACAGATCCATCTAACCGCACTTATTGAAGCCCGACTCACAAAGCCATTTTCAAGCAGGGAGACATGTCCTACCCAGTAGATCACCAGCAGCCGAATCATGGCCCTGCGTCCAGTATTGGAGCGTAGCGCCACACTCCAGGGCAACCGTTTTGAACAATATGCCCAATTCAGCGCCGCCACTAGGGCGGGGTAACTCATTGTGCCTGCGCCCAGCTAATTACTTAATTACCTAGAGCGCTAATAAAAGACAGGTTAGTTACAAAACCCTATTTAACGGCGCAATAAACTAACAAGGTGAATACCATGCGTATCAGCATTTTTGGTTTAGGCTACGTCGGTGCAGTATGTGCCGGTTGCCTGTCTGCACGTGGTCACGAAGTGATTGGGGTGGACATTTCCGCCGCCAAGATTGATCTCATCAACAAGGGCAAATCGCCGATTGTCGAACCTGGTCTTGAGAAGCTTCTGGAAGAGGGTATCAAGTCGGGGCGCCTACGCGGCACTACCGACTTTGCCGCCGCGATCCGGGATAGCGATTTGTCGATGATATGCGTCGGCACCCCGAGCAAGAAGAACGGCGACCTGGAACTCAACTACATCGAATCGGTGTGTCGCGAGATCGGTTTCGTCCTGCGTGACAAAGCCACCCGCCACACCGTCGTGGTCCGCAGCACCGTGCTGCCAGGCACCGTGAAGAATATCGTCATCCCGATTCTCGAAGACTGCTCCGGCAAGAAAGCCGGGGTCGATTTCGGCGTGGCGGTCAACCCGGAATTCCTGCGTGAAAGCACCGCGATCAAGGATTACGACCAGCCACCGATGACGGTGATCGGCGAACTGGACAAGCAATCCGGCGACACCCTGGAAGACATCTACCGCGAACTCGGCGCACCGATCATCCGCAAGGGCATCGAAGTCGCGGAGATGATCAAGTACACCTGCAACGTCTGGCACGCGACCAAGGTGACCTTCGCCAACGAGATCGGCAACATCGCCAAAGCGGTCGGCGTCGATGGTCGTGAAGTGATGGAAGTGGTCTGCCAGGACAAGACCC
The DNA here is from genome assembly GCF_057838565.1 of Pseudomonas sp. KH_027. Lineage (NCBI taxonomy): Bacteria > Pseudomonadati > Pseudomonadota > Gammaproteobacteria > Pseudomonadales > Pseudomonadaceae > Pseudomonas > Pseudomonas sp. KH_027. Next base: position 1,195,078 of record NZ_CM174470.1, on the reverse strand, counting down.
TGAACCTGTCGCAGTACTACATGCGCCCAGGTTTCGCCTTCGGTGGTTCTTGCCTGCCCAAGGACGTGCGCGCCCTGACCTACCGCGCCGGCTCCCTGGACGTCGATGCACCGCTGCTCAACTCGCTGATGCGCAGTAACGTGGCGCAGGTGCAGAACGCCTTCGACATCATTGCCAGCCATGACAAGCGCAAAGTCGCCATGCTCGGCCTGAGCTTCAAAGCCGGCACCGACGACCTGCGCGAAAGCCCCTTGGTCGAGTTGGCCGAGATGCTGATCGGCAAGGGTTACGACCTCAGCATCTACGACAGCAACGTCGAATATGCACGGGTCCATGGGGCCAACAAAGACTATATCGAGTCGAAGATCCCCCACGTTTCTTCCCTGCTCAACAGCGACTTCGACCAAGTCGTAAATGGCTCCGACATCATCGTACTGGGTAACCGTGATGAGAAGTTCAGAGCCCTGGCACAGCACGCACCGGACGGTAAGCAAGTCGTCGATCTGGTGGGTTTCATGACGCACGCCACCCGTGGCGGCGCTGAAGGCATCTGCTGGTAGTAGCCAGTTGTTCTGCCGGCGCATAGGCACAGGCCGCAACGTGCCCATCAACACCGGCAGAACCTTACCCCGGCCATAACGCAATGCGGCACCTGGGCCGGATCCACGCGGGAAACCGCGTGTATCCGCCGGAGGCATGCCCGAAATCAGAGATGAATGTAGAGATGGATAGGCTCAAGCAGGGTTTCGCTGAAGCCGCCGGCTGGCTGTTATACCTCAGTGTGCTTATGGGGATTGCCCTGGCGTTGCCCAGAACAGTCTTCGACCCGGAGTCGAAGGACTTCCTTTTACTGATCGGTGCGGTCGGCATCTGGCGCTATTCCATGGGCGCCATGCACTTCCTGCGCGGCATCTTGTTTCTCTACGTGGTGTTTCCGCACTACCGACGCAAGGCAAAAAAGCTCGGCAAGGACGCAGACCCCTCGCATGTGTTCTTGATGGTCACCAGCTTTCGTATCGACGCGCTGACCACCGCCCAGGTCTATCAGTCGGTGATTCGCGAAGCCATCGAATGCGGCTACCCGACCACCGTGGTCTGCTCGATCGTCGAGCTGTCCGATGAGTTCCTGGTCAAGAGCCTGTGGGAGAAGTACAACCCGCCGGCCCATGTGACCCTGGATTTCGTACGGATTGCCGGCACCGGCAAGCGTGACGGGCTGGCCCACGGTTTCCGCGCCATCTCCCGGCTGTTGCCGGACCAGGATGCGGTAGTCGCGGTGATCGACGGCGACAGCGTGCTGGAGCCCGGCATCGTCAGGGCTACGGTGCCCTACTTCAAGCTGTTCCCCAACGTCGGCGGGTTGACCACCAACGAGTTCTGCGAGGTGCGCGGCAGCTACATCATGAGCGAGTGGCACAAACTGCGCTTCGCACAGCGCCACCTCAACATGTGCTCGATGGGCCTGTCCAAACGGGTACTGACCCTGACCGGGCGGATGTCGGTGTTCCGTGCACCGGTGATCACCAACCCGGAGTTCATCGCCGACGTCGAAAGCGACTCGCTGGATCACTGGCGTCTGGGCCGTTTCAAGTTCCTCACCGGCGACGACAAGTCCAGCTGGTACAGCCTGATGCGCCTGGGCTACGACACCTTTTACGTGCCGGATGCGGCAATCAACACGGTCGAGCATCCGCCGGAAAAGAGTTTCATCAAAGCCAGTCGCAAACTGATGTTCCGCTGGTACGGCAACAACCTGCGGCAGAACTCGCGGGCCATGAAGCTCGGCGTCAAACGCCTCGGGCTGTTCACCAGCCTGGTGCTGTTCGACCAGCGCGTATCGATGTGGACCTGCCTGTTGGGGCTGACCGTGGCGATCATCGCCAGCGTCAAGTACAGCATCGCCTTCCTGCTGATCTACCTGCTGTGGATCGGCACCACGCGGCTGATCCTGACGCTGTTGCTATCGGTCAGCGGGCACCGCATCGGCCCGGCTTACCCGGTGATTCTTTATTACAACCAGATCGTCGGCGCGATGGTGAAGATCTACGTGTTCTTCCGCCTCGACCAGCAGTCCTGGACCCGTCAGCCCACCAAGCTAAACCGCGACCTCGCCAGTTTTCAGCGCTGGTTCAACACCTGGTCGTCCCGAACCATGACCTTCTCTGCTGCGAGCGTGTTTATTGCCGCGCTGCTGCTGGTGGTCTGAACGGACATGAATGGAATTTTGAGTAGGAATATCGCCATGAATACAGCCGTCAACATCAATGTGGTGCATGAGTCCGAAGCCCAGCGCCAGCACGCCCGGGTCAAGCTCCCGGCGAAAATCCGCTTCAGCGGCAAGAACCGCGAAGTGGTCGAGCAGAACCTGCTGGACCTTTCCGCCGGCGGCTTCGCCCTGAGCGACAGCAAGATCGCGCTGCAGGTCGGCGACTATCACAAAGGCAAAATGCTGTTTGCCATCGACAACATCAGCCTGGCCATCGACGTGGAGTTCCAGGTGCGTTCGGTCGACTTCGACAGCGGCCGCGCCGGTTGCCAGTTCAACAACATGCAACCGCGCGAGATCACCACCCTGCGTCACCTGATCACCGCGCACCTGAGTGGCGAGTTGGTGAGCGTCGGCGAACTGCTGACCACCCTGCAGCGCGAGAATTTCACCAAGGCACGCAAGCAAAAAACCGGCAGCGGCATGAGTGCCATCGGTCGTTTGCGCGCGGTAACCTTCAGCCTGGCGTTGTTCCTGGTCGGCTTAGCCGCCTTCGGCTTGATTTTCAAGTCGGTCTACGGCCTGTACTTCGTCACCCACGCGCAGTCCGGCCTGGTGCAGGTGCCGGGCATGCAAGTGACCATGCCGCGTGAAGGCACGGTACAGAGCCTGGTCAGCGCCGATGGCCAGGTGAGCAAAGGTGCGCCGATCGCCACGTTCAGCGCCTCGATGCTGGAAATGCTCAAGGGTCACCTGGACGAGCAACAGCTCAACCCGGCCAACGTCGAAACCCTGTTCGGCAAGCAGATGAAAGGCACCCTGACCAGCCCCTGCGACTGCACCGTGGCGCGCCAACTGGTGGCCGACGGGCAGTTCGCGAACAAGGGCGAGGTGATTTTCCAACTGGTGCAACGTGGCAGTCAGGCCAGCATCGAAGCCCGCTTCCCCTACAGCAAATTCCGCGAGATCAAGCCCGGCGCCCGCGTCAGCTTCCTGGTGGCCGGTGAAACCGAAGCGCGCCACGGCAAGATCGTCAGCAGCAGCTTGAACGACAGCGACAACCTGTCTTCCGACATTCGCGTGCAGATCCAACCGGACGAGCCGCTGGACAGCGCCCTCGCCGGCCGTCCGGTGGAAGTCAGCAGCGATCGCGGCCCCTCGCTCGATTGGCTGATCGACAAAGCCATGGCCGCGGGGCTCTAAGCCATGGCCAGCACGCAACCGCAACGCCTGCTGCTCGTCGTCGCGCTGAGCCTGGCCGGCTGTGCCGGTCTGCCGGACCAGCGCCTGGCCAACGAAGCGCTGAAGAACGGTGATGCCGCGACCGCCGAGCAGAATTACCGGCAGCTCGCCGAACTGGGTTACGCCGATGCTCAGGTCGGCCTGGCCGATATCCAGCTGGAAAGCGGCGATCCGCAATTGCTGAGCCAAGCCGAAGCCACTTACCGCCAGGCCGCGGATCACTCGCCGCGTGCCGCCGCGCGCCTCGGCAAGCTGCTGGCGGCCAAGCCGAACGCCAGCGAAGCCGAGCGCCAGGAAGCCGCGCAACGGCTCGAGCAGGCGTTCGACAGCGGCGAGCAAGGCGCCCTGTTGCCTCTGGCGATGCTCTACCTGCAATACCCGCAGAGTTTCCCCACGGTGAGTGCGCAGCAACGCATCAGCCAATGGCGCGCGGCGGGTTACCCGCAGGCCGAGCTGGCGCAACTGCTGCTCTATCGCACCCAGGGCAGCTACGACCAGCACCTGGATGATGTGGAGCGCATCTGCAAACAGGCACTGAGTGTGGCGGATGTCTGCTACGTCGAGCTGGCCACCGTGTACCAGAAACGCGGCCAAAGCGAGCAACAAGCGGCCTTGCTGGAGCAACTGCAGCGTGGTTATCAGCACGGCGTTGTGCCGGCGCAACGGGTCGAGAGCGTAGCGCAGGTGCTGGCCGATTCAGCGCTGGGCAAAACTGACGAAACCACCGCGCAAAAGCTGCTCGAACAGATCGCCCCCAGCTACCCTGCCGCCTGGGTCAGCCTGGCTCGCCTGCTGTACGACTACCCGGAACTGGGTGATGTCGACAAGATGCTGGAGTACCTCGAACACGGCCGCGAGGCCGCACAACCGCGCGCCGAACTGCTGCTCGGCAAGCTCTATTACGAAGGCAAGCTGCTGCCGCAGGACCCGCATAAAGCCGAACAGCATCTGCTCAAGGCCGCCGCCAGCGAAAGCAGCGCCAACTACTACCTCGGGCAGATGTACCGCCGCGGCTACCTCGGCCAGATCGACGCGCAACAGGCCTTGCAGCGCCTGCTCGCCGCCGCCCGTGCCGGGCAGAACAGCGCCGACTTCGCCCTCGCGCAGATGTTCTCCCAAGGCCGGGGGATTCAGCCCGACCTGGTCAACGCCTACGTATTCAGCCAGCTCGCCGTGCTCAAGAACGCCGCACAGGCGACCGAGCTCGCGACCCAAATCGATCAGCAATTGCCGCCCGCCGCACGCGCGCAGGCCCAGAGCCTGCTGCGCGCAGAACAGCAATTGCGCGGCACTGCCGTGGAGCACGCCGTGCAACTGCAAGTCATGCAAGACCAAACCGGGCAGGAGCCACTATGAAGTTGAATCACTGGATGAGCGCGGGCTTCGGCCTGAGCGCGACCCTGTTGTCCGCCAACCCGGTTTGGGCGGTGCAGATGAGCGACAAGAACGTCGGTCTGGACGTGAAAATCACCGCCCAATCCGAAGACGACCGTGATCTCGGCACCCGCGAAGGTGGCGACGTCAACGGTATCGGCCTCGACCTGCGGCCGTGGGTGTACGGCAAACAAGGTGAATGGAGTGGCTACGCGATGGGCCAGGCGGTCACCGCCACCGACATCATCGAAACCGACACCCTGCAGCAACCCAGCGCCGATGAAAGCGCCTCCAGCAGCAGCGACGACAGCCGCCAGCCGGACAAAAGCTACCTGGCCCTGCGCGAATTCTGGCTCGGCTATTCCGGCTTCACCGCCTACCCCGGCGAAGAGCTGCGCCTGGGCCGCCAGCGCCTGCGCAACGACGACGGCATGTGGCGCGACACCAATATCGAAGCGCTGAACTGGAGTTTCGACACCACCTTGCTGCGCGCCAACCTGGGCGTGGCCGAACGCTTCAGCGAATACCGCACCGACCTCGACGAACTGGCACCGAAAGACAAGGACCGTATGCACGTCTTCGGCGACGTGGCCACGCAATGGACGCCCGGCCACTGGGTTGGCCTGAATGCCCACCACAGCCGGGACGACGGCAATCTGCGCGCCCCCGGCGAAGAAGTCGACGAACTGGATAAGACCAGCACCGGCGAACTCACCTGGCTGGGCCTGCAAGCCAACAGCGACGCCTACCACAGCCGCAACGAGAACCCGCTGAACTACTGGGCCAGCGCCACCTGGCTGAGCGGCGACCGCGACCGCCTGCTCAGCGAAAACCTCGGTGACCAGAGTTTTGCCACTGGCTCGCAAAGCAGCGACGTGAATGCCTGGGGCACCGACCTGGGCCTGCGCTGGAGCCTCGATGAGCGCTGGAAAGTCGGCGGCGCCTACGCCCGTGGCAGTGGCGGCGGCGATGACGGCGGCGAGAACTTCGAGCAGACCGGTCTGCAAAGCAACCGCTCCAACTACACCGGCACCCGCTCGCGGGTCCATCGCTTCGGCGAGGCCTTCCGCGGCGAGCTGAGCAACCTGCAGGCCGCCACCCTGTTCGGCTCCTGGCAGCTGCGCGATGACTACGACGCCAGCCTGGTCTACCACAAGTTCTGGCGCGTGGACGACCAGCAACCGATCGGCACCAGCGGCATCAACGCGGCGCTGGTCGATGGCGAGAAAGACCTCGGCCAGGAAGTCGATCTGGTCGTCACCAAATACTTCAAGCAAGGCCTGCTGCCTGCCTCGATGAGCCAGGCGATCGACGAACCTTCGGCGCTGGTGCGTCTCCGTGGCGGGGTGTTCCTGCCGGGCGACGCCTACGGCAAACAAGCCGACTCGACTATGCACCGCGCCTTTGTCGACGTGATCTGGCGCTTCTGATGCCCAGGTCCAACCCGCAAGGCGAATGGAGAACCGCTGACATGGCTGACATGAACGGTCACCCGCCCTCAGGGCACCGTTTCAACCTGCCGCTGCTGCTGGCCGGCGCCCTGCTGCTCGCCAGTCACGGCACACTGGCCAGCGCGCAAGAGCAGGTGGCTACCGCGAAACCCGCCGCGAGCGAACAGCCGCAGGCGACCAAGGAGTTGCGCCAGGCCAAGACCTACACCGTGACCAGCGCGCCGATCCAGCCGCTGTACCTGCCGGAGCCAACGCTGCCGGATCTGCGCGGTTATACCGCCGAGGCGGTGAACGCCAAGCTCGACCGCAAGGTCCACGGCCAGGCGAAGGTGCGGCGCATGGTGCAACAGGACGCACTGAAGGAATTTATCGGCGGTAAAAACCGCATGGCCGAATGGGTTCGCCGGCAACACGGCATGCCACAGGCGATCTTTATCGAAGGCGGCTACGTCAACCTGCACGAACTGGCCAAGCAGCTGCCGAAACAGTACTTCAGCGAAACCGCACCGGGGGTCTATCTGGCCCGCTTGCCGATTGTGGTGGCCCACGGCGCGACCCTGCATATCGATAAGCAGACCCAGGAGCTGCGCCTGTCCCAGGAACGCGGCGCCTTTATGGTCAACGACGGCAAGCTGTTCATCACCGACAGCAAGGTGACCGCCTGGCGCGAAGCCGCCAACGGCCCGGCGACGTTCCGCAAGCCCGAGGAGTTCCGCCCGTTCCTGCTGTCCTGGGGCGGCACCGGGACCTACATCGTCAACAGCACGCTCGCAAACTTCGGCTACAGCACCAGCAAGTCCTACGGCGTGAGCATTTCGCAGTACACGCCGCACATGGCCAAGCAGATGAAACGGACGCCGCCGAGCGCCTGGCTGATCGACTCGGAGTTCGTCGACATGTGGTACGGCTTCTACTGCTACGAAGCCGCAGACGTGGTGATCAAGGGCAATACCTACCGCGACAACCTGGTATACGGCATCGACCCGCACGACCGTTCGCAGCGCCTGATCATTGCCGACAACGACGTGTACGGCACCAAGAAAAAGCACGGCATCATCATTTCCCGTGAAGTCGACAACAGCTGGATTTTCAATAACCGGGTCTACGACAACAAACTCTCCGGCATCGTGATCGACCGTAACAGCGTCAACAACCTGGTGGCCTACAACGAGGTGTACCGCAACCACTCCGACGGCATCACCCTCTACGAAAGCTCCAACAACCTGCTGTGGGGCAATAAGGTCATCGGCAACCTGCGCCACGGTATTCGCCTGCGCAACAGCGTGAATATCCGCCTGTACGAAAACGTCTCGGCCAGCAACCGCCTGGTCGGGATCTACGGCCACATCAAAGACCTCAGCAACACTGACCGCAATATCGAACTCGACCCCTTCGACGCCAAGGTCTCGATGATCGTGGTCGGCGGCCAGTTAGCCGGCAACGGCTCCGGCCCGCTGTCGATCGACTCGCCCTTGAGCGTGGAACTGTACCGGGTGGCCATGCTCGCCCCGAGCAAAACCTCCGGCATCAGCTTCGCCGGGATTCTCGGCGACAAGCAGGACGAAATTCTTGACCTGATGGTGCGCCAGCAGAAAGCGGTGCTGATCGACCCCGTTGAACGCCAGGCCGAACTTCAGGAATGAGGAGCATGAATTCCATGTACGCAAAAAAGCTGCACGCAGAGCAAACCCAGCGGTTGCTGCCCACGGCGCTGGCCGCCGGGCTCTTGAGCTGCGCCAGCGGTCTGCATGCGCAAACCGCCCCGAGCGCGCCGCAATACCAGGTCAAGGCCGCCAGCCCGCTGTGCCCGGCCGCCGCGGCCGATAACCTGTACAACACCAAGTACCTGGGCTTTTTCACCCATCTGGTGCAGGCCCAGGGCGATTGGCTATTTCGCACCACCTATGACCTGCGCACCGATTTCGGCACCACGCCCGAGGGCTATCGTCAGCTCAAGCAACTGCGCGATGCGCTCAAGCGCAAAGGCATCGAGCTGATGGTGGTGTACCAGCCGACCCGAGGCCTGGTGAACCGCGAGAAACTCACCAAGGCCGAACGCGACGCCTTCGACTACGACCTGGCGAAGAAGAACTACCTGGCGACCATCGCGCAGCTGCGCAAGACCGGGATCTGGACCCCGGACTTCAGCCCGCTGTTCGATGAGCGGGAACAGCACGCCTATTACTTCAAGGGTGACCACCACTGGACCCCCTACGGCGCGGAGCGCACGGCGAAAATCAGCGCCTCGATGCTCAAGCAGATCCCCGGTTTCGACGCGATCCCCAAGCAGGAGTACGCCAGCAAACGGGTCGGCCTGCTGTCCAAGCTCGGCACCTTTCACAAGGCTGCCATGCAGCTGTGCGGCAACAGCTATGCCTCCGAGTATGTCGACCGCTTTGAAACCGAAGCGGCCGGCGACGGCGGCGGCGGCGACCTGTTCGGCGATGAGTCGCAGCCGCAAGTGGCGCTGGTCGGCACCAGCAACAGCGGCCCGGCCTACAACTTCGCCGGTTTCCTGCAGCAATACAGCGGTGCCGAGGTGCTCAATAACGCCCTCAGTGGCGGTGGTTTCGACAGCTCGCTGCTGCAATACCTGAGCAGCAAGGAATTCCACGAACATCCACCGAAAGTCATCGTCTGGGAATTCGCCACCCACTACGACATGGCGCAGAAAAGTTTCTACCGCCAAGCCATGCCGCTGCTGGACAACGGCTGCGAAGGCCGTAAAGCCGAGCTGCAGAACAGCGTGACGATGCACAACGGCGCGAACGAGGTGCTGGTCAACGGCAAGAACCAATTGCTCGACCTGCGCGGCAGCGATCACCAGGTCGACCTGACCTTCAGCGACCCCTCGGTCAAGCAACTGAAAGCAACCCTGTGGTACCTCAATGGCCGCCGGGAAAACCTCAAGATCGAGCAAAGCAACGCCGCCGATACCGGTGGCCGCTTCGTCTTCCAATTGCGCAACGACCCAGGCTGGGCGGAACTCAACCTGCTCGCCATGGAAATCCATAGCCCCGAACAGATGCCGGAAAAGCTCAGCGTCAAAGCGACCCTGTGCAAGCGCCCGGCAGCCGGAGCTAGCACCCTCACGGCCAAGGCCGAAGGAGGCACAGGTTCATGAATGACACCTATCCGCTACACCGGTTTGTTTACCCCGGCCTGCTGAGCGCCCTGCTGTTTGCCGGCAACGCCAGCGCCAGCGGCCTGGTGCCACCGCCGGGCTACTACGCCCCGGTGCAAAGCCAAAAAAGCGGCGAGCCGCACACCTGCGCGGCCACACCTACGCCCTACACCGACACGCTGGTGTTTCGCAGCAAATATGAAGGTTCGGACAAAGCCCGCGCCACGCTCAACAAAGACTCGGAAAAGGCTTTTCGCGAATCCACCGCGAGCATTACCGAACTGGAAAAAGGCGTGAGCAAGCAGGTCATGCAGTACATGCGTGATGGCCGCCCAGAAGAGTTGCAATGCACGCTGCAATGGTTGACCAGCTGGGCGAAGGCCGATGCGCTGCTCTCCACCGATTTCAACCACACCGGCAAATCGATGCGCAAATGGGCGCTGGGCAGCATGTCCGCGGCCTACCTGCGCCTGAAGTTCTCCGAGTCGCAACCGCTGGCGCCCTATGCGCAACAGTCGCAACTGATCGAAAGCTGGTTCGCCAAGCTGGCCGATCAGGTGGTGAAAGACTGGAGCAACCTGCCGCTCAAGCAGATCAACAACCACTCTTACTGGGCCGCCTGGTCGGTGATGGCCACCGCCGTGGCTACCAACCGCCGCGACCTGTTCGACTGGTCGGTGGAGCAGTTCCGGGTCGGTGCCAACCAGGTCGACGAAGACGGTTATCTGCCCAACGAGCTCAAGCGCCAGCAACGCGCCCTCGCCTACCACAACTATGCCCTGCCACCGCTGGCGATGATCGCCAGCTTCGCCCTGGTCAACGATGTCGACCTGCGCACGGAAAACCACGAAGCCCTGCGTCGTCTGGCGAACCGGGTGATCGAAGGGGTCGATGACGCCGACGAGTTCGCCGCCAAAGCCGACAAGGATCAGGACATGAGCGACCTGAAGATCGACAGCAAATTCGCCTGGCTCGAACCCTACTGCACGGTCTACATCTGCTCGGCGGACACCTTGAAGTGGAAGCAGTCGATGCAACCGTTCAAGACCTTCCGCCTCGGCGGCGATGTGACCCGGGTGTACGACCCGGAGCATGAAAAGGGCAAGGGCTCGTAGCGGTTTCAAAATGTGGGGTGGGGCTGAGATTCCCCCTCTCCCTAACCCTCTCCCCCCAGGGGCGAGGGGATTAAGAGCAAAAGTTCGATAGTCGCGACAGCGCAAATCCACCCCCTCGCCCCTTCGGGGAGACGACTGCAAGGACGCAGGAGTTAGAGCGACGCAGGATGCCAAAGCCGAGGGTTGGGGAGAGGGGCAAGCCCCACGCAAACCTCCCCAGGCAACACCGCACGACAACCCACCCGATCGCCGGGGGGTTTGGGGGGGCTTCGGCCCTTAACTGTTGGTAAAGATGGAGAGATAAGGATGGTTTTTTCATCCAATGTGTTCCTGTTCCTGTTCCTGCCGATCTTCCTCGGCTTGTACTACCTGAGCGGGCAACGCTATCGCAACCTGCTGCTGCTGATCGCCAGCTATGTGTTCTATGCCTGGTGGCGGGTGGACTTCCTCGCGCTGTTCATCGGCGTCACCCTGTGGAATTACTGGATCGGCCTGAAGGTCGGCGCCGCTGGCGTGCGGAGCAAACCGGCGCAACGCTGGCTGCTGCTCGGCGTGGCGGTCGACCTGTGCATCCTGGGCTACTTCAAGTACGTCAATTTCGGCGTCGACAGCATTAACGCGATCATGACCTCCATGGGGCTTGAGCCGTTCATCCTGACCCATGTGCTGCTGCCGATCGGCATCTCGTTCTACATCTTCGAATCGATCAGCTACATCATCGACGTCTACCGTGGCGATACCCCGGCCACCCACAACCTGATCGACTTTGCCGCCTTCGTGGCGATCTTCCCGCACCTGATCGCCGGCCCGGTGCTGCGTTTTCGCGACCTCGCCGACCAGTTCAACAACCGCACCCACACCCTCGACAAGTTCTCCGAAGGTGCCACGCGGTTCATGCAGGGCTTTATCAAGAAGGTCTTTATCGCCGACACCCTGGCGGTGGTCGCCGACCATTGCTTCGCGCTGGAGAACCCGACCACGGGCGATGCCTGGCTCGGCGCGCTGGCCTACACCGCGCAGCTGTACTTCGACTTCTCCGGCTACAGCGACATGGCCATCGGCCTGGGCCTGATGATGGGTTTCCGCTTCATGGAGAACTTCAAGCAGCCGTACATCAGCCAGTCGATCACCGAGTTCTGGCGCCGTTGGCACATCAGCCTCTCGACCTGGCTGCGCGACTACCTGTACATCACCCTGGGCGGCAACCGCAAAGGCACGCTGACCACCTATCGCAACCTGTTCCTGACCATGTTGCTCGGCGGCCTGTGGCATGGCGCCAATATCACCTACATCGTCTGGGGCGCCTGGCACGGCATGTGGCTGGCGATTGAAAAAGCGCTGGGCATCAACACCTCGCCGCGCAGCTTCAATCCGATCCGCTGGGCACTGACCTTCCTGCTGGTGGTCATGGGTTGGGTGATCTTCCGCGCCGAAAGCCTGCACGTCGCCGGGCGCATGTACGGCGCGATGTTCAGCTTTGGCGAATGGCAACTGTCGGAGCTCAACAGCGCCAGCCTGACCGGCCTGCAAGTGGTGACCCTGGTGGTGGCCTACGCCACCTTGGCGTTCTTCGGCCTGCGCGATTTCTATGCCAACCGCCCGCCGCTCAAGGCCGACGGCAAGACTGACGACAAGTCGATGGCGGCCAACGGCCCTGCCACGGCTCAGCCTGGCCTGATCAAAGCGGTACCCGGCGACCAGCCGAACAAGATCCACGAACCTGGTTACATCGTCGGCACCGAGGCCCAGGTGCAACCGGCCTACTGGGTAGCCGACTGGCCGCGCTATGTCATGCGCACGGTGGTGCTGCTGTTGTTCGTGGCTTCGATCCTGAAGCTCTCGGCACAGAGCTACTCACCCTTCCTGTACTTCCAATTCTAAGTGAGGACGACCATGACCCGATCATTACGCATCCTCTACATCGCCCTGTTCCTTGGCTTGTTGGCAGGCCTGGGCGTCTGGTCCCTGCGCGGTTTCTTCAGCTTCTCGACCACGGCCGAGACCACCCTGCTCAACGGCAAGTGGGCCAAGGCCGCGGAAACCCATTACGACAAGGAATTCCCGATCAAGCGCCTGGGTACCAACCTCTGGGCTGCGCTGGATTTCAAACTGTTCAACGAAGGGCGCCCGGGTGTGGTGCTCGGCCGCGAGCAATGGCTGTTCAGCGATGAAGAATTCAAGCCCATCGCCAACAGCGAGCAGCACGAACGGGACAACCTCGCATTGATCCAGGGTGTACGCGAGCGTCTCAAACAACAGGGCGTGCAACTGGTACTGGCGATAGTGCCGGCCAAGGCGCGGCTCTACCCGGAATACATCGGCGAAGAAAGCCCCGCCACGCTGCATACCGATCTGTACCAACAGTTCCACGCCAGCGCGCGCAAAGCCGGGATTCTCGCCCCGGACCTGCTGGCACCGTTGCAACGGGCGAAGGACACCGGCCAGGTGTTCCTGCGTACCGACACGCACTGGACGCCCATGGGGGCCGAAGTCGCCGCCCAGCAACTGGGGGCGGCCATCGCGCAGAAAACGCCGTTGAGCGGCGAACCCCAGCAATTCGTTACCGAGGCCGAAAAAACCGAAGCCTACACCGGCGACCTGACCAGCTTCCTGCCGCTCGCCCCCTTGTTCAGCAAGCTGCTGCCCAAGCCGGACCAGTTGCAACAACGCAACACTCATGCCGCCGACGATCAGGCCGCCAATGCCGATGCCCTGTTCGCCGACAGCGACGTGGCGGTGGCGCTGGTCGGCACCAGCTACAGCGCCAACCCGAACTGGAACTTCGCTGGCGCCTTGCAACAAGCCATCGGTAGCGACGTGGTTAATTACGCCGAGGACGGCCACGGCCCTATCCCGCCGATGCTCAAGTACCTGCAAACCGAGGCACTCAAAGACTCGCCGCCGCAACTGGTGATCTGGGAATTCCCCGAGCGTTATCTACCGATGCCGAGCGACCTGAGCGAATTCGATCAGGCCTGGATCAGCCAACTCAAAGCCTCTGGCGCGGCCGATCGCCGCCTGGCCGGCACGGCCACGTCATCCAATACGCCTATCCAGGCAATGCCGTAGCCCCACATGAGCCCAAATTTGTCCCACATGGAGAACATCAAGATGAAGCAATCCATCACCCATGCCACCGGCACCAGCCGAATCAGCAAAACCTGTGCCCTGCTTGTCGCTGGCCTGCTGGCCATGCATGTCCAGGCCGATGAAGCCGCGCTTTACGGCCCGACGGCGCCCAAGGGCTCGGCCTTCGTCCGCATCTATAACGCCAGCAATCAGGAAATCAGCTCCAACGTCGGCAACACCCAGCTCAGCGATGTCGGCCCACTGGGCAGCAGTGATTTCAGCTTCCTGCCCAACGGCGACTACAGCGCCAAAGTCGGCGAGCAAACCCTGCCGGTCAAGCTCGGCGCCGACCGCTACTACACCCTGGTCAACCTGCCGGACAGCAAGCCTAGGCTGGTGGAGGAACCACCGTTCAAGAACAAACAGAAAGCCCTGCTGCGGGTGCAGAACCTCACGGACACCGAGCTGACCCTGAAGACTGCCGATGGCAAGACCCCAGTGGTTGAAAACGTGGCCGCGCAAGGGCGTGGCGAGCGCGAGATCAACCCGGTCAAGGTCAGCCTGGCGCTGTTCAGCGGCACCAAGAAAATCAGCGACCTCAAGCCCGTCAGCCTGGCGCGCGGTGAGGCGGTCTGCCTCTACGTCACCGGTTCGGGCGGCAAGCTGTCACCGGTCTGGGTCAAGCGCCCCGCCGCCACGCAATGACGCACCGCTAAGGATTCGACACTGCACGGGCGCGCCAGCCACGGCGCCCGGCAGCGTGCAGATACAACAACGCTCCGCCGAACCTTCGAGCCGGGGCAGTAGAAACGCAGCGAAGAACCCAACGAACTACCCAGGAGAAACACCATGATTCCAGTCATTCTGTCAGGTGGTAGCGGCTCACGACTTTGGCCGCTTTCGCGCAAACAGTTTCCCAAGCAGTTCCTCGCCCTCACCGGCGATCACACCTTGTTCCAACAGACCCTCGAACGCCTGACATTCGACGGCATGCAGCCTCCGGTAATCGTCTGCAACATCGACCACCGCTTTATCGTTCAGGAACAGTTGAGCGCCCTCAAGCTCGACACCCAAGCCATCCTGCTCGAACCTTTCGGCCGCAACACCGCGCCCGCCGTCGCCATCACGGCGATGAAGCTGCTCAATGAGGGCCGCGACGAGCTGCTGCTGGTGCTCCCGGCTGACCATGTGATCGAAGACCAGGAGGCCTTCCAGCGCGCCCTGGCACTGGCCACCATCGCCGCGGAAAAGGGCGAGTTGGTGCTCTTCGGCGTACCGGCGAGCAAACCGGAAACCGGCTACGGCTACATCAAATCCAGCGCCGACTCGCTGCTGCCCGACGGGGTGAGCCGGGTCGCCCAGTTCGTCGAGAAACCCGATGAACAGCGGGCCGCCGAGTTCGTCGCCTCCGGCAACTATTTCTGGAACAGCGGCATGTTCCTGTTCCGCGCCAGCCGCTTTATCGACGAGCTGAAAAAACACGATGCGGACATCTACGACACCTGCATGCTGACGATGGAGCGTAGCAAGCACGACGGCGACAGCATCGTAATCGACGCCGCCACCTTCGCCTGCTGCCCGGACAACTCGATCGACTACGCCGTGATGGAAAAAACCCAACGCGCCTGCGTGGTGCCGCTCGCCGCGGGCTGGAGCGATGTCGGCTGCTGGTCCTCACTGTGGGACGTGAACGAGAAAGACAGCGACGGCAACGTCACCAAGGGCGACGTGGTGGTGCGCGACAGCCACAACTGCCTGATACACGGCAACGGCAAGCTGGTCTCGGTGATCGGCCTGGAGGACATCGTGGTGGTCGAAACCAAGGACGCCATGATGATCGCCCACAAGGACCGCGTGCAGGAGGTCAAACAGCTGGTCAACACCCTCAACGAGCAGGGCCGCAGCGAAACCCAGAACCACTGCGAGGTCTATCGCCCCTGGGGTTCCTATGACTCGGTGGACATGGGCGGGCGCTTCCAGGTCAAGCACATCACGGTCAAACCCGGCGCCCAGTTGTCGCTGCAGATGCACCACCACCGCGCCGAACACTGGATCGTGGTTTCCGGTACGGCGCAGGTCACCTGTGACGAGAACACCTTCCTGCTCACCGAAAACCAGTCGACCTACATCCCCATTGCCTCGGTGCACCGCCTGGCCAACCCCGGCAAGATCCCGCTGGAAATCATCGAGGTGCAATCGGGCAGCTACCTCGGTGAAGACGACATCGAACGTTTCGAGGACGTCTATGGCCGCAGCGAAGCCAAGGTCGTGCAGATCAAAGCCGTTGCTCGCTAAGCCAACGGGCAAACCTCTCCGGTAAACCCGGCATGCTCCTCTCCCCTCGAGGAGAGGAGCATGCCGTTGCCCCCTCTCGCCCTATCTATCTCCCCCAACCCGATGTTGTAGGATGGAGCCTCTGCTCGTCGCGAGGCCCACCCATGCCCTGCCGAACCACCCCAATCAGAGCCCGGCCATGCTGATCGGCGCGCTTCTGTTCATCACCTGGCTGATTCTGCTGATCCGCTACCCGCACAAAGCCCTGCCGGTATCGCTGGCCGCCGTGTTCGGCCTGTTTCTGGTCGGCGTCTGGGTGTTCTGGCTGGAGCAACGCGAAGAACGCCAACTGGCCCACCTCGAACTGCGCCTGCACTACGCTCCCGACGAATGCCCGGCCGACCGCCCGCTGGCGCTGCGCCTGAAAAACGGCAGCGCTGCGCCCTTGCTGGAGTTGCGCTGGAAAATCAGTGCTTATGCTCCGGGAGACAGCGTCAACCTGGTGCAAAGCTTCTACGATGCCCCACGTTACCGCGGCCCCGGCGAACTATTGCCCGGCGAAAGCTGGCAGGATTGCCTGCCACTGCCCCCGCTGCGCCCCGGCTATCGAGCGGCGACCGTGGAGTTTCGCGCCGAGCGGCTGCAAGGTAGCTTTGCGCGCTAGGCTCTCCCATCAACTATCTGAAAACGTAGCGAGCGAAGGTCAGCCATTTTTATCGCGCATCACGCGCAAAGCCCGCAGGAGTTTTCAAAAGGATTCGCGCATGACCCAGCCCACCGCCCTTATCACCGGCTGCTCCAGCGGCATCGGCCGCGCCCTGGCGCAAGCCTTCAAAGCCGCTGGCTACCAAGTCTGGGCCACCGCCCGCAAAGCCGAGGATCTAGCAGCCTTGAGCGCCGCCGGCTTTATCGCGATCGAACTGGACGTCAACGACGGCGCCGCCGCCGAACAGCTGGCCAACCGCCTGAACCAGGAAGTCGGCGGCCTCGACGTGCTGATCAACAATGCCGGTTTCGGCGCCATGGGCCCGCTGCTGGATGGCGGCGTCGACGCCCTGCGCCGGCAATTCGAAACCAACGTGTTCGCCCTCGTCGGCGTGACGCGCGCGCTGTTCCCACTGCTGCGCCGCAGCAAGGGCCTGGTGGTGAATATCGGCAGCGTCTCCGGCGTACTGGTTACCCCGTTCGCCGGCGCCTACTGCGCCTCGAAGGCCGCCGTGCATGCACTGTCCGATGCCTTGCGCCTGGAACTCGCGCCCTTCGGCATCGGCTTGATGGAAGTACAACCCGGCGCCATCGCCTCCAGCTTTGGCGCCAACGCCAGCCGTGAAGCCGAGCAGGTGATTGCCGAAGGCTCTGCCTGGTGGCCGATCCGCGAAGGCATTCGCGCACGCGCTCGCGCCTCGCAGGACCACCCCACGCCCGCCAGCGACTTCGCCAGCGACCTGCTCGCCGCGGTGCAAAGCAACTCGCCGCCACGCCTGCTGCGCCTGGGCCATGGCAGCCGGGCGCTGCCGTTGCTGGCGTGCCTGCTGCCCAAGGCATTGCTGGAGATGGTGCTGAAAAAACGTTTCGGCCTGAATCGCACGCTCTGACCACGCCGTGGCCGGCAGACCACCGGCCGGCTTGGCAAGCCCTGAGCCCAGGAGTGCCGCATGAGTGACCACGCAAAATCCAAGGTCTACTACAACAGTGCCTGCCCCGTGTGCCGAGCCGGTATCAAGGCGCAGAAAAACCACATGGAGTCCTGTGGCATCCGCGATATCGAATGGGTGGATGTGCACCACGACCCGCAGGCGGCCAAAGAAGTCGGCGCCTCTTTAGAACAGGTTCGCGAACGCCTTTACCTCAAGGATGCCGCCGGGCATATCGCCATCGGTACCGAAGCCTTTGCCGAGCTCTGGGCGCAAACCCCGAAGCAGCGCTGGCTGGCCTTCATGCTACGTCTGCCGGTCATTCGCCCCGCCGCGTGGTTCGCCTACAAAATCTTCGCCCGGCTGCTCTATCGCTGGAATCGCAAGCGCGGGCATTGGTAGGAAGCTGGCGGCAGCAGGCAGCATTAATGGTTAACGGGCGACGGCCGCCAACGCCACCGGCTTGGGTTTGCGAAACACCAGTACATTGCCGAGCATCACCAGTACCAGCCCGACCAGCGCCGGTGCGCTCCATTGGTAGCCCTCGATGAAGGCCGAAATATTCAGCGCCACCACCGGGAACAACACGGTGCAATAGGCCGCCCGTTCCGGCCCCATGCGCCCGACCAGGGTCAGGTAGGCGGTAAAACCGATCACCGAGCCGGGAATCGCCAGGTACAGCAACGACCACACGTACTGGCTGCTGGAGTCGAAGCTGAACGGCGTACCGCTGAGCAGGCAATACCCCGCCAGCATCAACGCGCCATAGAGCATGCCCCAGGCATTGGTGGTCAGCGGTTTGAGGCCGGCCTTCTGCTGCAGGCTGGAAAGCATGTTGCCCGCGGAGAAACACAGCGTGCCGAACAGTGCCAGGCCAAGGCCGATCAGGGTTTGCCGGCTGGCGTGGCGGTCGGCCAGTTCGGGCCAGAACAGCAGCGCCAGGCCCGCCAGGCCGAGGGCACCGCCGGCCAGCACATTGGCGGCGACCTTATGGCCGAAGAAGATCCGCGCATTCAGCGCATTCCACAGCGTCGCAGTGGAGAACACCACGGCGATCAAGCCGCTGGGGATCCACTGGCTGGCGGTGTAGAAACACATGAAGTTGATGCAGAACAGGCACAACCCCTGGGCCAGGCACAGCAACTGCGCGCGACCATCGAGCTTCTGCAGGCGCCGGCTGAGCAGCAACACGGCGAACAGCACCACGGCCGCCAGGGCGAAGCGATAGGCGATGGACAACGGGATGGCGACGCTGCCCATCTGCAGCTTGATGGCGATCCAGGTGGTGCCCCAGATCAGGACGGTGAGCAGATAGAGCGAGATGTTCATAGGCGACTCCAGAAGCGATACCTGAGAGTCTGTGCCCTAGCCGCTTGAGCGGCTTGCATAAACTTGCGCTTATTCGTCACCCGGGGCTGGCAGTGGCGCCCGCGCGCGTTAGCATGCGTACTCACCAACAAGCGCCTCAGCCGGCGCGGGTTCAGGCCATGTCGCAACTCGCACAGATCCAGGTATTCCAATCGCTGAACAGCTCGCCCCATGCCCGCCTGGAGCATTGCGCCGAGCTGGGCGACGGCCTGATCGCGGCGCTGTGGAGCAACCACCACGACGCCCGCGAATACCACGGGCCGAGCCATCACACCCTGTCTTGCTACCTGACCGGCGGCACCGGCACCTTCCGCCGCGACAGCCCGAACAGCAAGGGCGCACCGGACAAACTGTGCGTGTTGCCCGCCGGCCATGAGTCGGCCTGGGTGATCAATGGCGAAATCCGCCTGGCCCACCTCTACATCAGCCCCGAGCGTTTCGCCCTCAGCGCCCTCGGCCTGCTTGACCGCGAGCCGCGCGAACTGCAACTGCGCGAGAGCACCTTCCTCGACGACCCGCAGCAGGCCCTGCGCTTTCGCCAGTTGACCGCACTGAACTGGAGCGAACCCGCCGAGCGCCTGCTGACCAGCAGCCTGGCCCACGAAATGCTCAACCACACCCTGCTCAACCAGGTTGGCCGGCGCGACGGCCTGCGTCTCAAAGGTGGTCTGGCGCCACGCCTGCGCCGGCAGTTGATCGACTATATCGAAGCGCACCTGACCGACCCCATCAGCCTGGGCCAGCTGGCGGGTTTCGCCGCACTTTCGGAATACCATTTCGCGCGGATGTTCCGCGAAAGTTTCGGCCTGCCACCGCACCGCTACCTGCTGGCCCGACGCCTGGCGCGGGCGCAACAGTTGCTGCAGAGCGGCGCCCTGCCCCTGGGTGAGATCGCCCTGGCCTGCGGCTTCGCCAGCCCCAGCCACTTCAGCAACCGCTTTCGCGCGGCCCTGGGCGCAACACCGGGCGACTACCGTGCCGCGCTGGGTCGCTAGTTCGAGGGATCAAAACACAGGCCGAGGGCTGAGTGCCGCGGTCAGCAAACCTAGTTCCTGGCCTGCTGCGAACCCAGGTTGCGCCGAAACCAGTCATCCAGCATGGCCTTCTCATAGCGCAGGCGATCACTGCTGAAATAACGATTGCCGCGCTGCAGGTAGGACTGATCGATCAGCACCGCGTCGCGATTGGCCAGCTCTTTGCCACCCTGCTCAAGGGCATAGTGCAACGTGATCCGGGGCCAGGTGACTTCGCGCATGAAGCGCACATTGCTGAACTCGATCCGCCAGGGCTCGTAACGCCCGGCCAAGTCGATATCCAGCACTTGAATCCGCAGACGCTGGCCGGGTTGCAGATAGCGCTCACCCAGCTTCTCGATAAAAGCCTGCAACTCTTTGAGCACCGAAGCATCGGCGCCGCGCCCATAGGCACTGGAGAAGCGCGCGTCACGGTAGTTTTCCGGATGGCTGAAACTGACCTCGGTAGTCGACCCCCATGCTGCCGGGACAACGGCCAGCAACAGGGTACTGAGGATCAGGTAACTCGAAGGGCGCATCGCATACCTCCTTACGGTGATTGCTCGCACTCACCGTAAGGCCAGTTTACGCCCATCGCCGCTGCTGAAAATCGCTTCCAGCCCAGGCTCGCCACGCAGAACGACCGGCGGCAGGCGGCCTGTGCACCTTATTCCGGCCCCATACGCGCCAGCGTCCAGTTTGGTGCAGCCGGTGCCATATGGCGTATCAACCACCGACCGGCCAATGGCCTGGCGCCTGCCGATTGACCGCTGAGGCGTGCGTCACCGCTGGATTGCGACCTGCACACGGCATTGAGCGCCCCCCGGTCAGTAAAACCCTTCGCCGCCCGTCATTGCGGATCGAACTTTGCCTCTTCAGGTCATGTCCATCTTTAAAGCGCATTCATTCAGGTAACTGGCCATGTTCAACCCTTTCCAACTCCTGACCGATGCCTTCCAGGAAGAGTACCGGGTCAACTTCAGCATCGAGCGGCTGGACGGCAGCATCATGCTGACCCTCTCCAACCATCAGGGTCTGGTCGCTAAACGGCTTATCAGCTCGGCCCAGCGCAACGACCCACAACGACTGAACCGCCTGATCGAAAGCGTGAAATTCGGTATCGCCATCCAGAATGGCCAAGGCGCGCGGCAATTGCTCGCCGTTATCAGCAGCGCCAACTCGACCTCGCGCCAGGCCACCGCGAGGCATTAGGTTTCGCCCTGCTCGACCTCTTCCACGACCTTGCCGGCCGGGACTTTCTTACGCCCGCGCTCCACCGACACCGAAGGGAATTGCGACGAGGCGTAACGCACCACCAGGATCGACAGCGCCAGCAACAGAATTGCGCCAGAGACATACACCACCCCGATGCCGAGGCCATTGTGGTGCGACACATCGGAAATCAGCAGGCGCGTCAGCGCGGTGATCGCCACATAGATCAGGAAGCGCACCGGCATGTGATTGGTCTTGAAATAGATACCGACCATGGCGCCAAGCTCGAGGTAGATGAACAGCAAGAGAATGTCATCCACCGTGACATGCCCCTTCTCCACCATTCCCAGAAAAGCCACCACCGCGGCCCACGCCGTAATGCCGCCGATGGCGAACAACGCCAGGTAGTGGAAACTCTCGACGAACAGGTTACCCAGCGACTCCGCCAGCTCATGCACGCTTTCGCGCAGGGTTTCGGCCCAGTTTATTTTCACCTTTGAAGCTCCTTGAACAACAGACGGCGTAGTTTACCGTTCGCAGGTGACGGTTATGCAGAAACAAGGCCAGCCAGGGTCTGGGCCACGACGCCGATCCCCTTTTACCTGGCCACCAGCCCGCCAACATCAATCGGCCTTTGTCCTGTGACCAACACACTCGACCTGAGCGTTATCCGCGATAACGGCGTTTGCTGGTTTCCAGCCGGGCCGATTTACGGCATAAGACTAAGCACTTGCGCTCGGAACCCGGTTTACTGCGCATTAATCGCCAAGACCAACGGAACTCATTGCAGACGGCGATCACCGGTGACTACCCAAGCGCATCAGATCGCCATATACTGGATATATAAACAGTAATTGATCGACCAATCAGCGTGAAGGCATATGAGGTGATGAATGGCCGTCGAAGTGGTGTACCGCAGCAGCCGAGATCTGGAGCGTTTGTTCATGGATAAAGCCGAAGCTGACCGTCATGACAAAATGCTCGAACTGGCGGAGCTGGTGACACAGGTGTTGCACAGCGCCATACCGTCACTGAGCGAGCAACAAGGGGAAGAAATCGGGATTTACATGGCCAAGAACCGCGAGGTCTTCGCCAAGGCCTTCAAGAGCCAGCCGGACGCGCTGAACGAGCTGATCAGCCCTGGCGAAACACCGGCGGCCTGACAAGCGCCGCCTGATCCGCGCCGGATGCCTGCCGAACAAAGCCCCTTGGTTAACCGCCGAGGGGCTTTTTCATGGCCAGGTTCCAATTACCTGTGCGACACACTGATCTGGGCCGGATCACTCGCCGGCGCTGCTCGCTGTGTACGGTGAATTCCCGCGCTCGCAAGGATGACGGCGCAAGGCAAACCTTTGCGCCAACCTCGTCACTCCCGCGAAGGCGGGAATCCAGTGGGCGGATCGGGCGCTCGCGCTGAACGGCTGGCGACACTCCACTACGGCATGTTTTTCTCACACCCGAGCGGTTCGCTGGCCTGCGGTATCAGTCAGACGCCTGCTCCAAGGCATCGACCATGGCCCGCATGAACCGCGCCGCCTCGCCACCGGTGACCGCGCGGTGATCGAACGTCAGCGACAGCGGCAGGATCGGGTGCACCAGCACCTTGCCCTGCACGGCCACCGGCTCGTCCCGGATCGCGCCGGCGCCGATGATCGCCACTTGCGGCGGCAGCACCACCGGATTGGCATAGCGCCCGAACAGGGTGCCGAAGTTCGACAGGGTGATGGTCGCGCCCATCATTTCCTGCGGCGGAATCGAACGCGCTTTGACGTCCTCGCGCAAACGCAGCATGCCCGCCTTGAGATCGTCCGCGCTACGCCCGCCAACGTTGCGCAACACCGGCACGAAGAGGCCGTCCGGGGTGTCCACGGCGATACCGAGGTCGAGTTGCGGGTGCAGCTTGATCGACAGCGACTGACCATCGAACCAGGCGTTGAGCAGCGGCTCGACCGCGCAGGCCACGGCGATGGCCTTGCCCAACCGGATCAACGGGTCGCGGGCCTTACCCCAGCGGTGCAGGTCGGCGTCGCCATAGATGGTCACCGGCACCACGGCGGCGTGGGACTTGGCCATATTGATCGCCATGCTGCGGCGCACGCCGCGCAGCTTCTCGCCGCCAAATTTGTCGCGGGCCGTCTGCAACGCGGCCTCGACATCGGTGCGGGTGATCATGCCATCGGTGCCGGAACCGCTCAGGCCGCCGAGGTCCACACCAAGTTGCCTGGCCAACTGGCGCACAGCAGGGGTCGCGCGGGGTGCCAGATGCTCGCGGGTGGACGGCGCGGCGCCGACGAAGAAGCTGTCCTCCTGAGTGCTGCCACCGCCTTCCAGCCTGCCGACCACGGTGCCGGCATCGTCTTCGCCCTCGTAGGCCAGCAGCGGTTCGCCGACGTGGAGAATATCGCCCTCCTGGCCGAAGCATTTGCCGACGATGCCATCATAGGGCGCGGGAATATCGACGATGGCCTTGGCGGTTTCCACCGACACCAGCAGTTGGTCGACCTTGACCGTATCGCCAGCCTTGACGTGCCATTCGACGATCTCGGCTTCCTGCAGGCCTTCGCCCAGGTCGGGCAATTTGAAATATTTCATCTCCAGTCTCCGGTTTTACTTCCCCCGTAGGAGCGGGCCATGCCCGCGACCGATCCAGCGCAAGCATCGCGGGCATGGCCCGCTCCTACATGATCAGTTTCGGTTTCAGCTGTTATCGAGCAGCGTGTCGCAGGCCGCAAGGATGTCTTCGACGCCGGGGATGTACAGCTGCTCGAGGCGATACAGCGGCGGTGGGATATCCGCCGCGGTGACCCGCAGGATCGGCGCCTGCAAATCCAGGAAGACCCGCTCGTACAGGCTGGCGGCGATCTCGGCGCCCACCCCGCAGGAACGCGGCGCCTCGTGGACGATCACGCAGCGCCCGGTTTTGCGCACCGAGGCCTCCAGGGTTTCCAGATCGAGGGGCTTGATGCAGGCGACGTCGATCACCTCGGCGGACACGCCGCGCTCGGCCAATGCCGCAGCGGCTTGCAGGGTTTCGTGAACGCTGGCGCCCCAACTGATCAGGGTGATGTCGCTGCCTTCGCGCAGGGTGAAACAGCTGTCCAGCGGCAGGCGCCTGCCATCGTCGACCAGCGGTTGCGGGTTCATTCGATAGAGCCGGGTCGGCTCGAGGAATATCACCGGATCGGGGTCGTCGATGGCCGCCAGCAGCAAGCCATAGGCCCGCGCCGGCGAGGACGGGATCAGCACGCGCAGCCCGGGAATATGGGCGAACAGGGCCTCGGTGCTTTCGCTGTGATGCTCCGGCGCGCGGATACCGGCGCCCATCGGGCTGCGCAGCACCAGCGGGCAACTCAGGCGGCCACGGGTACGGCTGCGCAGGCGGCTGGCGTGGGAGACCAACTGCTCCATGGCCGCATAGATAAAGCCGAGGAACTGGATTTCCATCACCGGTTTTAGACCTTGCGCGGCCATGCCGACCGCCAGACCGGCGATCATGGTTTCCGCCAACGGCGTGTCGATCACCCGCTTGAAGCCGAAGCTGTCGCGCAGGCCCTGGGTGGCCCGGAACACACCACCGTTGACGCCAACATCCTCGCCCAGCACCACGACGTTTTCGTCCTCGCGCATGGCGCGGTGCAGGGCCAGGTTGACGGCTTCGAGCAGGCTCAGCTTGGCCGGCCCCATCGGTGTCTCAGCCATGGGGCGCCCCTCCTGTACCCGCCGCGCAGGCGCGACGAGCCGCTCTCTCCAGCAGCCACTCGCGCTGCTCGGCCAGCGGCTTCGGCCACTGCGCGTAGACGTAGTCCAGCAGCGCCTCGACCGGCTGGATACCGGCGGACTCGAAGGCGTCCACCGACTGTTGCACCAGCGCCTGGCACTCGGCGATCAGCCCCTGCTCGCGGCCTTCATCCCACACGCCCTGGCTGGCGAGGAAGGCCTGCAAGCGTTTGACCGGTTCCTCCAGCCAGGCCTGCTTGACCTCTTCGGCCGGGCGGTAACGGGTCGCGTCATCGGCGGTGGTGTGATCGCCCAGGCGGTAGCTCAGGCATTCGATCAACACCGGGCCCTTGCCCTGGCGCGCACGCTCCAGGCCGGCCTGGACGCGGTCGTAGACCGCGAGCATGTCGTTGCCATCCACCTGTTCGCCGTGAAATCCGGCGCCTATGGCTTTCTGTGCCAGGGTCGGCGCGCCGCACTGGATGCGCCGCGGCACCGAGATCGCCCATTGGTTGTTGTTGATCACGAACAGCACCGGCAACTGCCAGGCACCGGCGACGTTGAGCGCTTCGAGGAAGTCGCCCTTGCTGGTGGCGCCATCGCCACAGGTGGTCACCGCAACCCGGTGTTCGCCGCGGATCTTGAACGCTGTGGCCACCCCGCAGGCATGCAACGCCTGGGTGGCGATCGGCACGCAGAGCGGAAAATCCTGCGCCACGGCCGGGGCGACGAAAGCGCTGCCGCGTTCGTCGCCGCCCCAGTAGAGAAGGATTTCCTCCATGCGCACGCCGCGCATGAGTTGCACGGCGGTGTCGCGGTAATACGGCACCAGCACGTCTTGCGGCTGCATCAGGCTGCCGATGGCGACACCGATCGCTTCCTGGCCGAGGGTTGGCGCGTAAGTGCCGATGCGACCGGTGCGTTGCAGGGCGACGGCCTTGAGGTCGAACAGGCGGGTCAGGACCATCTGCCGGTAGAGCCCGATCAGCAGGTTGAAGTCGTCGGCCCACGCTGGCAGTGGCGCGAGCACGCGGCCATCGGGGTCGAGGTAGCGGGTATAGGGAAGGTTGATCGTAGTCGCGGTCATTGCTCTTATCCTCAACACCTTGTGGGTGCGTTACGGGCGTGCCGACGCTTGTGGCGTCAGCTCGACCTTCCTCCTTGCCCTGCGGCGCCCAAGGGCTGGGGCGAAGAAAGCGGCGAGGCACGCTTCCCTCATGCGTCTCGGTGCGCAGCCGAGCGGTTACCCGTACAGCAGGCGTTCGGCCAAGGCATCGGCGACCCGCGCGGGGGAGCGCTTGTCGGCCTGGGCGTGGGCGTAGATCTCGGTCAAGCGGCGGTCTATCTGCGCAAGATGCGCGGTGATGGCGGGCAAGCTTTCACCGCGATGCTTGAGCGCGACATAAATCAGGCCGCCGGCGTTGATGACGTAATCCGGCGCATAGAGGATGCCGCGCGCCTGCAGCTCATCGGCGACTTCGGTACTCGCCAGCTGGTTGTTCGCCGCCCCGGCCACCGCCGAGCAGCGCAGCAGCCCCACCGTCTGCGCATTCAGGATACCGCCCAGACCGCACGGTGCGAGGATGTCGCACGGCGTGCCGAGCAGCGCTTCGTTGGCCACCGGCTGCGCGCCGAGTTGCTCCACCGCCAGTTGCACGCGACCGGGGTCCAGGTCGCTGACCAACAGTTCGACGCCGGCGGCATGCAACTGCTCGGCGAGCGCGTAGCCGACATTGCCAAGCCCCTGAATGGCAATGCGCAAGCCTTCCAGGTCATCGCTGCCGAGGCGCGACTGGGCCGTCGCCCGAATACCGGCGAACACCCCCATGGCGGTATGCGGCGAGGGATCACCGGCACTGGTGGTGCTGGTGACATGGCCGGTGTGCTGAGCGATGCAGTCCATGTCGGCGCTCGAGGTGCCGCTGTCGACCGCCGTGATATAGCGGCCATTGAGGGTTTCGATGAAACGTCCGAAGGCTTCGAACAGGGCGCCACGATTGTCCACATTCGGCGGGCGGATGATCACTGCCTTGCCACCGCCCTGCGCCAGCCCGGCCAACGCGGCTTTGTAACTCATGCCTTGGGCCAGGCGTACGGCATCGCGTATGGCACTTTGTTCATCGGGGTAAGCCAGGTAACGACAGCCACCGAGGGCCGGGCCGAGGCGCGTGTTGTGGATCGCGATAACGGCCTTGAGGCCGGTGGCAGGATCCTGTACCAAATGCAGCGCTTCGAGTCGGGCGGCTTCCATGACAGCAAACATGGTAACGCTCCCTTATTTGTAATTATCAGGAGTATAGGCGCCGCCTTTGAGGGCAACCGACTCGGCGGGCATAAGCAAGCCGTGTTGGCTGTACCGGGCAGCATAAGGCCGGCTGGCACCTGCCCGGCAAAGGGCGATCCGCGCGAGCGCACTTCAACAACGTGCGAAGCGCTCCTCGGCGGGCTGTGCAAAAAGCTTCTGGACGAAGGCCGGGCAAGCCGCTACAAACCAAGAGCGAATGGGAGAAGCCGATGACCGCGCGCCAAGCCTGCCTTGCCTGCCTCGAACGTGAACCGCCTGCGGTCTTTGAAGCGGCGTTGTGGATTGCCGCCGAGCACGACGCGAGCCTGCAACCCGCCGACTGCCTGCACGATATGGCCAGCTTGCAACAGCAAGTGGCGGCGGGCCTGCCGGTACGGCCCAGCCATGAGCTGGCCCAACCACTGCTGCGCCGGCTCAATGAGCTGGACTTCCATGAAGACCACGACAGCCCGCTGCGCCCATCGACGGCCCTGCTCCACCGCGTGCTGCAAAGCCGTCGCGGCCAACCCTTGTCGCTGGCGCTGATCGCCCTCGAGCTGGCCCGGCGTCTGGATATTCCCTTGCAGGGGGTGAACTTCCCCGGGCATTTCCTCCTGCGGGTGCCGGGTGCCGACCATCTCCTCGACCCCTGCGGCGGCCGCCGCCTGTATACCCAGGACTGCCGCGAACTGCTGGTCCGCCAGCTTGGCGCGAACGCGCAACTCACTGCCGGGCACCTGCAAACCTGTGATGCCCGCAGCCTGCTGCAGCGGCTTTCACGCAACCTGCGCCACCTGCATCAGCAGGAGCAGGACTATCTGGCGGCGCTCAAGGACGCCGAGCGCGTGCTCGAATTGGGGCCACCCAGTGCCAGCGACCACCTGGCCCGCGCCGAGCTGTACCAGCATCTGGACTGCCTGCAAGCCGAGCGTTTCGACCTGGAGCATGCGCTGCTGCTGACCGACGACCCGGCCCAGCGCTTACTGCTCAGCCAACGGCTGCGCCAACTGGCCGCCAGCCCGGCGCTGCACTAGCCGCTACTCCAGCCATCCCAACGCCTTGGCCCGCGCCACCGCCTGGGTGCGCCTGGGTGCGCCCAATGTGGTATTGATCCGCCGCGCATGGGTTTTCACCCTGTGCAAGGAGATGAACAGTTGCTCGGCAATTTCCAGGTTCGAGCAACCTTGGCTGACCAAACGCAGCACCGCCAACTCGCGCGCTGAGCACCTGCCGCCATTGCATCAGGCGCTCGGCTTCGCTCAGCCTTTGAAACGCCACAGACAGATCGCCCTCGCACGCGGCCAGCTCGGAAAGCCCAAGGTATCCGCAGATGGTGTAGGCGTCCTCACAGGCCTCGGCTTCGACCCAGCCACTCGGGTAGGCCTCACGCGCTTCCTCACCCAGCCCCTGGGCAGCCAGCAGATCGCCGCGCAGCAGCAACAGGCGCCCAAGCATCGGGCCGGACGGCAAATGCTGCAGCGACAGTTCGATCAAGTCCAAGGCGGCATGGGTTTCACCGGTCATTTCCAGCAAATGCGCACGATCGACGATCAACAAGGCTTCAAACACCGCGCTGCGTTTCAAGCGGGCCAGCTTCAAGCCTTTGTCGTTGTAGTGCTGCGCCTCATCCAGCTTGTTCTCCACCAGGGCCTGCTGGGCCAACATCTGGTAGCAGGTCACCCGCGGCGACATTGCTGGCGTACATGCTTTTGCCCGCGCTGGCGGGCCAGCTGGCGCCCACCGACAGCGACGAGTCGAATTGCCCCTCGATTTCCCCAATATTGAAACTCACCGCATAAGCCGGGGTAGCAGTCCCCAGTGCGACGGCAATAGCCAAAACTTTTGGCTGGAAGATTCCGGGCCTTTTTCTTGTTGTCATCGGGCTCTCCTGATTGGGTCAAAACTCGGGGAGAACCCTAACCAGCTAATGCCCGCCGGATAAGCGCACCAAGGATGGATTCGGCGTGTAACCTTTTAGTATGAATACCCCCTACGGGCCTGACTCGGAGCCCCATGAACGAAACGAGAGAGCAGTGGCAACCCTCGCCCGGCGAGCACGACCAAGAGCCTCTCGGCGGCGGCCCCAGCGGGCATCGCCGATGCAGGCCCAGGGCCTGAAATATCAGCCGATCGGGTACAGATGCACCACCGCCTGTACCGCGACTTCGCCAGCACGGACGCCGCTGAAATACGCTCGAATGGGGCGGGGCGCCGACGGATGGCTACAGGGCAAAACGCGTGAGCTTGAGCCCGCAAGGGATTTGCGCAGCGCTCGCGTCGAGCGCAGAGAACTGAAATGCGGCGCCGAGGACCGGCTCGACAGCCTGCGCTATTACTCAGCCGCGCAGCCCCCAGGAACCTGGCTATGTCCGCGCTCAGAACTTACCGTGGCGTCCACTGCCGGCGCTGAAACGCTGGGCGCCGGCGAGGGTTTCGCCGCTGTCGACCACCGCCATGCCAGCGCGAAACTCCTGCTCCAACGCCTGGGCGATGGGCTGATGCCATTGCCCATAGACGCTGGCACGGTCGGCCAGCATGCAGGCTTGCGGGAAGGCCGCGATTTCCTCCGCCAGTTGCTCGGCGGCGGCCCGCGCCGTGCCCGCGGGCACCACTCGGTTGGCCAGGCCGATCGCCAACGCTTCGTCGGCATGCACCGGGCGGCCGGTGAGGATCAGGTCCAGCGCCCGGCCCTGGCCGACGATCCGCGGCAACCGCACGGTGCCACCATCGATCAGCGGCACGCCGAAACGCCGGCAGAACACCCCGCACACCGCATCCGCAGCCAACACCCGCAGGTCCGCCAACAGCGCCAGCTCAAGACCACCGGCCACCGCATAACCTTCGATGGCGGCGATCAGCGGCTTGGACAGTTGCATGCGGCTGGGCCCCATAGGCCCATCGCCTTCGACCTCCAGGCGATTGGCGCGCTCGCCCCCCGTGGCCACGGCCGCCAGATCGGCGCCGGCGCAAAAGGTCCCGCCCGCGCCGGTCAACACCGCCACCCGTGCGCTGTCGTCCTGTTCGAAGGCACGCAAGGCAGCCGCCAGGGCCTCGGCCGTCGGACGGTCCACGGCATTGCGCACCTCGGGACGGTCGATGATCAGGGTGATGACCGGGCCATTTTTTTCGACGACGACACTCATGGCGCAACTCCAGGCAGCAATGAAAAAGGCCGGCATTCAGCCGGCCTTCACCATACTGCGCAGCAGGCGGGGAAAGCAGCCACGCTGGCCGATTCCCCCGTCAGGCTGGCCGGATCATCCGCTGAATTTCTGCAGGTTGGCGAGCATCGCCTGCATCGCCTGCAGGCTATCCGCCGGGTGGCTGGCGCCTTCAAAGTCGCAGATCTGCTTCCAGCTCTCGGCCACGTCATCCGGGCTGAAACCGATTTTCGGGTCGAAGCCGGCGCCGTTGCTGCGCTCCCAACGCACCTTGCCGATCCAACCGCCGCCCACTTCGAACAAGCCAGCCGTTTCCTGGCAGTTTTCGCTGCCGAGGTAGACCACCAGCGGGCTGACCAGCTCCGGCTTGAGCTGCTCGAAGACTTGCTGCGGAATCAGCCCTTCGGTCATGCGCGTACCGCCAGTCGGGGCGATGGCGTTGACGAAGATATTGTTCTTGCGGCCTTCGATGGCCAGGGTACGAGTCAAGCCGTACAGCCCGAGCTTGGCCATGCCGTAGTTGGACTGGCCGAAGTTGCCGTAGATGCCGGACGTCGACGAGGTGAAAATCACCCGACCATAACCCTGCTCGCGCAAGTGCGGCCACGCCGCGCGGGTCACCTTGTAGGCGCCTTCGACGTGAACCTGATAGACCAGTTCCCAGTCGGCGTCTTCCATCTTGTGGAAGGTCTTGTCGCGCAGGATGCCGGCGTTGTTAACCACCACATCGATGCGACCGAAGGCATCCAGGGCGTTCTGCACGATCTTTTCGCCGTCGGTCACCGAGTCATGGTTGGCCACCGCGGTGCCGCCCGCGTCGCGGATTTCCGCAACCACGCGGTCGGCGGCCGAGGCATTGGCGCCCTCGCCATGGGTGCTGCCGCCCAGGTCGTTGACCACCACCTTGGCACCATGCTTGGCGAACAGCAGTGCATGGGCACGGCCAAGGCCACCGCCGGCACCGGTGACGATCACGACTTTATCTTCGAAACGGACGGCTTCACTCATGGATCAGGCTCCCAGGCAGCGTTCAAGAATGCAACGAGTGTCGTGCAGGCGCGCAGCGCTCACAATGAAGACTGCCACGGCTGAATAGTGGCCGATAAGGCAGCGGGATAATTATCCTCGAGCCTTATCAGGCCGATTGATCCACCGGACGAACCAGGCTGAGGTGGTTGTACAGATGCAGCACATGGGCCAGGGCGTATTCCTCATGATCCAACACACCATAGGCGAAGTGCGGCTGCAGCGCCCCGCGGTGTGCGGCGAAGCGCGCAAAGGCACCTTGCAACCGCTGCAGGGCCTGCTCCTGGCTGGCCGGCTCGGCCAGTGACGCGGCACCGGGGATCGGCTGATCCAGCGGATGACGCATGGCGCCGCGGGCAGCGAACAGGTTGAAGGCGGCCAGACCCAGGCTATGACGGAACCAGGCAGGCTTCAGCTCGGGGTAGCCGTCCAGCGAATAGTCGATGCTTTGTGCACAATGATTGAACACCTCGGCCGGGCTCCAGCCCTTGGCGCTGACCAGCGCCCGCCCGGCCAGTTGCGCGAGCACCGCGCGCGCCGCCGGCAGGCTCAGGCCAGCGGGTGCCGGGCCAAGCGGCAGCGCCCAGAAGCCAGCGCCCAGCGCCGCTGCCGCACCGCCCAGAGCCCCCAGTTTCAACAGTTGCCGTCGTTGCATCGGTTTGCCTCCAGGTGCAGGCGAAACGCCAAATAGTGCTCCAGCACCCGCTCCGGCGCCTCGGTCTGCGGATAATGACCGATGCCTTCGAGCAGCACCGTATCGGGCTGCGGGATCAGCTCACGGTAGCGCGCCACCATATGGGCGCCGGAAATCGGATCGACAGCACCGTCGATCACCCGTAGCGGCACGCCACCTTGCTGCATGGCCGCCACCCAGCGCTCGCGCTGCTCGCGGCGCTCTGGCATGTAGCGGATCAGGCGGTGCATCACCGCCGGGCCATTGTTGGCCGCGATCAGGCTCCAGAAATCGTCCAACTCGCGGGAGCCCGGCTGAGTGGCAGGGCCGAAAACCTTGGCGAAGCTCTCGGCCAGTTTCTTCCGGGAAAACAGCCGCCCGACCAACGGGCCCAGCGGGCTCAGCAACAGCTTCTGCACCAGCACGGGCCGATGGGTTTCCGGAAACAGCCCGCCATTGAGAAACGCGCAGGAGGCCAGTTGCAGGCGCCCGTCGTGATGGCGCGCCAGCAGTTCCTGCGCAACGCTGTCGCCGTAGTCATGGGCCAGCACGTGCACAGCCCCGTCGATGCCCAGATGACTGAGCAGCGCCTGCTGAATATCCGCCTGCTCCAGCAGCCGATAGTCATGCCCACGGGGCTTGGCTGAATCGCCGAAGCCGAGCATGTCGCAGGCGATCAGCCGATACTTTTGCGCCAGCGGCTGCCACAGGTAGTGCCAGTCCCAACTGGCAGTGGGAAAGCCATGAATCAACAGCAGCGGCTCACCCTCCCCGGCCGTCCAGTAACGGATGGCGTGGCCGTGGAAGTCGAAGCTCTGGCCCTGCGCCCGCCACGCGGGCAAGGCAATCCCGGCCAGGGCCATCAGGCGGCGTAACCGGGGCTCTGTTGATCCAGCTTGCGCAGCAGCGCCGGCCAGGCCAGTTGCCCGCCCATGCCCTGGGAACTGCGCATCACACCGGCGACCATGGCTTTGGCCCCAGCCAGGATCGGTTGCGGAATATGGATCAGCTCGGCGCCGCCACTTTGCGCCATGACTTGCACCTCACAGGCGCGCTGCAAGGTGAACATCATCAGGAAGGCATCGGCGATGCTGCTAGAGCAGGTCATCAGGCCATGGTTGGGCAGGATCATGAAATTGCTTTCGCCCAGATCCGCCTGCAGGCGCGCCTTCTCCTCATGGTTCAGCGCCACCCCTTCGTAACCGTGATAGGACAGGCTGGAAAGGACGAACAGTGATTGCTGCGACAGCGGCAGCAAGCCCTGCTTCTGCGCCGACACGGCGATACCGGCGGCGGTATGGGTGTGCAGCACGCAGACCACGTCATGGCGGACTTCATGCACCGCACTGTGGATGGTGTAACCAGCCGGATTGATCTCGTAAGGGCTGTCCATCAACTTGACGCCGTTGAGATCGACCTTGACCAGGCTGGAGGCGGTGATTTCGTGGAACATCAGGCCGAAGGGGTTGATCAGGAAGTCTTCGGTGCCTGGCACCTTGGCCGAGATATGGGTAAAGATCAGATCATCCCAGCCGTGCAAGGCCACCAGGCGGTAGCAGGCGGCGAGGTCGACGCGGGTCTGCCACTCGGCGGCGGAGACTTGATCTTGGACGTTATGGCTGGGCAGGGTTTGAGCGACGGTCACGGTGTTCACCTCGGCATTTATTATTGTGGCGTACCCAGGGAGTCTAGCGAGGGATGCGGCTGCCGGGAGTTGCCCTGGCAGCCAGCTTAGTGGCCGTGCGAGTCAGACCGTCGCGGACCGTGGCACAGTGGCCGGATTCAGAGCAATTCGGGGTAGGCGCGCGCCAATTGCGGCCAGTCGCGCTGCGCCTCGGTATCGTCGGCGAGCAGACGGAAACCGGCGAAGTCGAACCCCGGCGCTACCGTGCAACCGACCAGGGTAAAGGCGCCCTGCGAACGCGCCGCCTGCCAGGCGTGGGCCGGCACGGCGCGTTGCGGCAAAGCCGCGCCCCCGACCGGGCCAAGGATTTCCCGGCGAACATTGTCCGGCGCAGTCGCAACCAGCAATTCCAGCGGCGCCCCTTCATAGAAATGCCACAGCTCATCGGCATCCACCCGGTGCCAACGGCCCACCACCCCGGCCGGCAGCAGGAACACAATCGCCGTCGAGCAGAATCGTCCGCTGGTCAAGCGCTGCGCCGACTCGAACACCCGCCGGTAATAACCGCCCTCCGGGTGCGCTTCGAGGCGCAACTCGCGGATCAACTCAACGGCGCGCGGGTGCATCAGGCTTGCAACGCCGCGGCGAAGTCGGCCAGCCAGGGTTCGGCGTCGGCTTCCGGGTTGACCGTTTCGCTGGCGTCCAACCGCAGCATGCCTTGCACCTCGCGGATACCCAACTCGGCGAACAGTTCGCGAACCTGCTCGCCGCCGGCACAAAAGGTATCGCCATAGCAGGAGTCGCCCAGGCCGATCACAGCGCCGGGCAAGCCCCGCCACGCCGGCAGATGATCGCGGATCGCGTAATACAGCGGTTGCAGGTTATCCGGCAGCTCGCCCATGCCCGTGGTCGAGGTCACCGCCAGAAAGGCCTGTGGCGCAAAGGCCTGCAATTCGGCCAGACTGGCCCGCGGGTTATGCCAGGCGTCGAAACCCGCCGCCTTGAGCACCTGTTCGGCATGGCGGGCAACCTCTTCGGCGGTGCCGTAGACCGAACCGGACAGAATGGCGACTTTCATAACATGGCTCCTGAAACTGGCTGCAAATACCCGGCATTATGCCTGATGCGAGCGATTACTATCCGCGTCGCCTGAAAAGTCTAACGTTCGTGCCACATAGGCGCTGGCACTGGCTACACTGAAACTCGCATGTGCTGCGTAACTAATTGGTGTTTTTGCTGTCCCACCTTCCTGACAGCTATCAGAACCTTTTATACATGCAAAGCCATCCACTACTGACGCCAGAAGAGTTGGACTTCATTCAAAGCCTGCAGGGTAAACCGACCCCGGGTACTCGGCTGACCACACCCAGCCTGCGCGTCGATGGCGGCACGCAGACCAAAGCTCTGCTGACGCGCCTTGCCGCACAAGACCAACTGACCATCGAAGCGCATTTCAACGGTGAACGGATCACTTTTCCCTTGCAGTTGGTGGAAGACGAATTCCACGCTCTGCACCTGGAATTGGGTGTACCCAATATCGTCGAACAAGGCTCGAATGAACGCCCTTGGCGTCTACCCCTGGCCGAGCCTATCGATCTGCTCGACGAAAACGGCGCACAAAGCGGCATGCTGCTGCATTCCATATCGCTCAGCGGCATGCTGATCGAAATCCCCAACCAGGCGCAAACGCCAGTGCCCAAGCGCCTCTCCCTGTGGCTGCCACAGAATGGACAGGAACCTATCGAACTGCGCGGCATCCTGGCGCGCAAAACCGAGCAGCGCCTGGTCGCCTACCGCCTGAGCCTGCGTAAGACCCGGGATAATGAACGCCTGCGGCAGTTCATTTTCCAGAAGCACCGCCAGCTCAACCCCATCCCCCGCAGCACCTCATAGACCGCTGCCACTGGCATATTGGCTGAAAACCGGAATAATCTGCGCCTGTTCACCACTGCCGCCCCGTCACCCTGGGGCGCGGTACTGCGCCTGCTCTACCCGAGCGCGCGCAAGGCTCGAGGAGATACACAATGTCTGCTTCCCCCGTCACCCTGATGGTGGCCCGTCGCGTCTCGCGCGAACGCTACGAGGGTTTCATGCTCTGGTTGCGCGAAGGCGAACAACTGGCGACCGACTTCCCCGGCTATCTTGGCTCCGGCGTACTCGCTCCGCCCGCCGATGATGACGAATTCCAGATCGTTTTCCGCTTCGCCGATGAAAGCACCCTCGCCAGTTGGGAACACTCCCCTTCACGGCAGGCCTGGCTGACCCGCGGTCAAGGTTTGTTCGCCCAACCCCACGAACAGCGCATACAAGGTATCGACGCCTGGTTCGGTGCGACGGGCCGCCAAGCACCGCGCTGGAAGCAAAGCGTGGCGATCTGGTTGGCCTTCTTCCCGGTCTCGCTGGGTTTCAACCTGGCGTTTGGCGGCTGGCTCAACGACCTGCCGTTGGCCCTGCGCATCTTTATCAGCACCTTGGCCCTGACGCCGCTGATGACCTACTGGTTCATCCCGCTCACCACCCGCTGGCTCGATCCCTGGCTGCACCAGCGCAAGGCTCAGCCCACGCCAGTAGCCGGGCTGCCATCGGCGCGCTAGGCGCCTGCCGCCCCCCCCATAGCGCGAGCCGGGCCCGCAGGTTTTGTGCGCCAAGGCGGACTGCGGTAACGTTGCCCTGTCCGCCAACCGGCTAATCGGGCTGGCGCCTACTTCTACCCGACGAGTCGCGCATGAGCGTTTCCGCCCCCATTCTGATCACCGGCGCCAGCCAGCGGATCGGCCAACACTGCGCCGAACGCCTGCTCGATGATGGCCATGCGCTGATCATCAGCTACCGTCACGAGCGCGAGAGCCTGGCGCGCCTGCGCGAGCGCGGGGCCTTGACCCTGCAGGCGGACTTTTCCACCGAGGCCGGCATCCTGGCCTTTATCACCACACTTAAAAACCACGCCCAGGCGCTACGCGCGATCGTGCACAACGCCTCGCAGTGGCTGACGGAAACGCCAGGCGACGAAGCCGCCGCCTTCCAGCGGATGTTCAGCGTGCACATGCTGGCGCCCTACCTGATCAACCTGCATTGCGCACCCTTGCTCGAACGCTCGAACCCGGCCGATATCGTCCATATCAGCGACGACGTGGCGCGCAAGGGCAGCGCCAAGCGCCCGGCCTACTGCGCCAGCAAAGCCGGGCTGGATAGCCTGACGCTATCTTTTGCGGCTAAATACGCGCCACGGATCAAGGTCAATGGCATCGCCCCGGCGCTGATCCTGTTCAACGAAGATGACGACGCGCAATACCGCGCCAAAACCCTGGGCAAATCCGCACTGGGCATCGAGCCCGGACCCGAGGTGATCTACCAGAGTCTGCGCTACCTGCTCGACAACCCCTACGTCACCGGAACCACCCTGACCGTCAACGGCGGCCGGCACCTCAAATGAGAGCACCGAGCGCATGGGCCTGTGGAGATAACGCTGCGATACGCAAAGCCTTGCACAAGCCCGGCGACAACGGCCACGAATTCCTGCAACTGATTGGACGGAGTAACTAGCTATGCCGCGACTGGAGCCTGGAATGGCGCGAATTCGGGTCAAAGACCTGCGCCTGCGCACCTTCATCGGGATCAAGGAAGAAGAGATCAACAACAAGCAGGATGTGCTGATCAACCTGACCATCCTCTACCCCGCGGTCGACGCCGTGCAGGTCAACGATATCGAGCACGCGCTGAACTACCGCACCATCACCAAGGCGATCATCCAGCACGTCGAGGGCAATCGCTTCGCCCTGCTCGAACGCCTGACCCAGGAAATCCTCGACCTGGTGATGAGCTACCCGAGCGTGCGCTATACCGAAGTGGAGGTGGACAAGCCACACGCCCTGCGCTTTGCCGAGTCAGTGTCGATCACCCTCGCCGGGCATCGCTGAACCGCTCTGCATACCGCCCGACCGCTTGTTGGCCGTCGGGCATTGCCGCTGCAGGCCAGCGCTTCTATCATCGCGCCCATCCGCCACCCGCACGCCCTCGGAGTACCCTGCCATGACCGAGCAAGAACACCTCGAACTCGAAGCCGCCGCCTTCCGCCAACTGGTGCAACACCTGCGTTCGCGCCCGGATGTGCAGAACATCGAACTGATGAACCTCGCCGGTTTCTGCCGTAACTGCCTGTCCAAATGGTACAAGGCCGCCGCCGACGACATCGGCCTGGAAGTCACCGCCGAACAGGCTCGCGAAGAGATCTACGGCATGCCGTACAGCGAATGGAAAAACAAATACCAGAAGGAAGCCAGCAGCGAACAAAAGGCCGCTTTCGACAAGGGCAGCAAGCCATGAGTGCACTCCTCGACTTCCGCGCCAGCCTGCGCAGCGAGCAGCACCTGTTCGCCGCCACCCTGGCCTTTATCGCCGAGCACTACGACTATCAGCCCAGCGCCTTCGTCAACGGCACGCTGGAAAACGCGACCGGGCAGAATGAAGGCTCGTGCAAAACCCTCGGCCTGGCACTGCTCGAAGGTCTGAGCCTGGAAGAAACCCTGCAAGCCTTCGGTGAACACTACCGCAGCGTACTGGCCAACCCGAGCGGTACTGACCACGGCAACATCCGCGCGCTAA
Organism: Pseudomonas sp. KH_027; assembly: GCF_057838565.1. NCBI lineage: Bacteria > Pseudomonadati > Pseudomonadota > Gammaproteobacteria > Pseudomonadales > Pseudomonadaceae > Pseudomonas > Pseudomonas sp. KH_027. Next base: position 1,156,909 of record NZ_CM174470.1, on the reverse strand, counting down.
TGGAAACCGGCCTGAGTGGCGTACGCCTCGCCCAGCAACCGCTCAAGCGCAAGGGTTAGACCGAACGCCGCGAATCAGCGCCAGCGCCTTGGGCGAACACCTGCGCAACTGACGGCAAACGCTGGCAGACAACAGCACAAGATCCACTTATCCTGCAGGACTGGAGAGCACCAAGGACGGTGTCACGCACCTTAACGCGCCCTCCCCCCTGCTGTACCTACCCCCTTTACCTGGTATGGAGTCGCTTGGATGCAGCAGACCTTGGTATGGAAACCTTGGACCAACCCCGGCGTGGAAAACCTGCGCCTGAAGCAGGATGACAGCGGCATCCATGCCAGCAGTCACCTGATGCAAAGCGTGCGCGGCCACAGCATTGCCGCCACCTACGTGTTGAATTGCGACCCGCGCTGGCGCTTTCGCCGCCTGTGGTTGAAGGTCGACAACTTTGGGCAGAAGAGCCTGACCCTGGATCGCGACATTCGTGGGCGTTGGTACCAGAACGGTGAACTGCGCCACGACCTGCTCGATTGCCAGCACGTGATGCTCTCCGCTTCGCCGTTCACCCACACCCCCGCCTTGCAACGCTGCGCCCTGGAAACCGGGCAGAGCGACCAGATGCAGGTGGCCTATATCGACATGCTGACCCTCAAGGTCGAAGCGCGTACCCAGCGCTACCTGTGCCTGCGCCAGCAGGCCGAGCACACGCTGTACCGCTGCGAATCGGAAGGCATGAAGCCCCGCGAACTGACCGTCGACCGCAATGCGCTGCTGCTCAAAGCCAGCGATCAGTACCTGCGCCTGAGCTCGCGCACACTGGCGTTGAACACCTGGGTCTGAAGCACCGACAAGAAAAAAGCCCCGCACTTGGCGGGGCTTTTTTATTTATGCAGCACTCACTGCGCGTCGAGGTAACGTTCCACATCCAGCGCGGCCATGCAACCGGCACCGGCAGAGGTGATGGCCTGGCGGTAGACGTGATCGGCCACGTCGCCGGCCGCGAACACGCCAGACACACTGGTGGCCGTGGCGTTGCCATCGCGACCGCCGTTGACCACCAGGTAGCCGTCTTTCAAGGCCAGCTGGCCTTCGAACAACGCAGTGTTCGGCGTGTGGCCGATGGCGACGAACAAACCATCGACCTTCAATTCAGCGCTGCTGCCATCGTTGTTTTTCAGGCGCACGCCGGTAACCCCCATGTGGTCGCCAAGCACTTCGTCCACCGCGGCATTGAGTTGGAGCACGATCTTGCCCTCAGCGACCCGGGCGTGCAGCTTGTCGATCAGGATCTTCTCGGCACGGAAAGTCTCACGACGGTGCACCAGGGTTACTTTGCTGGCGATGTTGGCCAGGTACAACGCCTCTTCCACGGCGGTGTTGCCGCCGCCGACCACCGCCACCTCACGGTTGCGGTAGAAGAAGCCGTCGCAGGTCGCGCACGCGGAGACACCCTTGCCCATGAAAGTTTCTTCCGACGGCAGGCCCAGATAGCGAGCGCTGGCACCGGTGGCGATGATCAACGCATCGCAGCTGTAAGTCGCGCTGTCGCCGGTCAGAGTGAACCGCTTGCCGGCCAGGTCCACCGCATTGATGTGGTCGAACACGATCTCGGTCTCGAAACGTTCGGCGTGCTCGCGCATCCGCTCCATCAGCGCCGGGCCGGTCAGGCCGTGGACGTCGCCAGGCCAGTTGTCGACTTCGGTGGTGGTGGTCAGCTGGCCGCCAGCCTGCATACCGGTGATCAGCAGCGGCTTGAGGTTGGCGCGCGCGGCATAGACCGCAGCCGAGTAACCGGCAGGGCCGGAACCGAGAATGATCACCCGCGAGTGACGAACTTCAGACATAACGCACTCCTCCCGACGGCAAGTCGGAAATAAAAAGGGATCACCGAAGCACTTGGGGAAGGCTCATAGACCGGTGATCCCGAAAAAACAGGGCTGCATTACGCAGCATGTGTGGCCATCGGCCCTTGCTCCACGGCTACCTACGACCGCTGATGTGTTGCCGGTTCGCCGCGTGTTACGAGGGCTGCGAACTTACAGCGCCGCAGCGTTTTCCGCCAGGTAGGGCGTCCAGCCAGCAGCGTCGGCCTTCATGCTGTTTGCTTCAAACTTCAGGGCAAAAGACCAAGTTGACGGCAAGGCTACGCAAGCACGCGCAATTGAGGAAGCCGCGATTACTAATCCACTCCATAGGCAATCCCTATGCAGGTTGAAGCTCGGCGCGCCGGCCGATTTTGTTACGGCAGATATCCGCAGCGCCCGCTTGCCGAGCGCGCCAGCACCGCGCAAGCACTGGCCGAGGCCACCGCCAGCGCCCGACATGAGCCCCAACGGCAGCCGCGTCATGCCAGCCTCGGCCTGCCGGCCAGGCTTTCCCCGCTTCGGCAAAGCCGGTAAGGTCGGCGCGACTTCAACTCCCAGGAGAACCCTATGCCCGCCCCTGTGCTGTCCGGCCCGCAATACCTGCGCGAGGGCCTGAAGCTGGTGTTGAGCCCTGGCTTACGGCTGTTCGTGCTGCTGCCACTGACGATCAACCTGATCCTGTTCGTCGCCCTGATCGGTTTTGCGCTGCAGCAATTCGGCGGCTGGGTCGAGACATTCATGCCCAGCCTGCCGAATTGGCTGAGTTTTCTCGAGTACATCCTCTGGCCGTTGTTCGTGGTGCTGGTGCTGCTGATGGTGTTTTTCACCTTCACCCTGTTGGCCAACATCATCGCCGCACCGTTCAATGGTTTCCTCGCGGAAAAAGTCGAAGTGGTGCTGCGTGGCGAAGACAATTTCCCGGCGTTTCGCTGGAGCGAGCTGGTCGCCATGGTGCCACGCACCTTTGCCCGTGAGCTGCGCAAACTCGGCTACTTCCTGCCACGCGCCCTCGGGCTGTTGATCCTCTCGTTCATCCCGGTGCTCAACCTGTTGGCCGCGCCGCTGTGGCTGCTGTTTGGCGTATGGATGATGTGCGTGCAATACATCGACTACCCGGCGGACAACCACAAACTCGGCTGGAACGAGATGCTCGCCTGGCTGCGCGAGAAGCGCTGGCAGAGCCTGGGCTTCGGCGGTTCGGTGTACCTGGCGCTGCTGATTCCGGGGGTTAACGTGCTGATGATGCCCGCCGCCGTGGCTGGCGCCACCCTGTTCTGGGTGCGTGAGCGTGGGGATGCGGTTGTCTCTCCCATGGCCAAGACAGGGTCTAACGAGCCTGCAAGCTGACGTCATAAGCGCCCCTTTCCTGCTAACTGATACAGACAGCAGGTACAGAACATGGCGCTTATCGCTCAACCCTTTCGGCATCCCGACTCGGGGATTTACTACCTACGTCGTGTAGTCCCCGAAGACCTACGCCCCATCCTCGGCAAAATCGAGATACGCCGCTCTCTACGAACCCGTGACCATCGCCAAGCCAAGGCAGCCTTTGCCGTTGCCTATGCGGAGTCGGAACGGCTGTTCTATGAGGCTCGCCAGCATGTTGGCCAAGGTGTAGCACCCAGCTCAGACGTAGTTGCAGCCCTCGCAGAGACCACCCCTTCCCTGCCATCTACGAGCACTTCTACGCTCGACGCTACTCAGATTCCGAAGGAGGTCAGCGACTGGATAACTGGGCATGCCTCGGGGAATGAGGGCGACAGGTACGGCACCAATCCGCTGTCGAGGATGGCGGAGGAGCTGAAGAAATTGCAGAGTATCGCGCGTGCTGCGGGATTATTACTCCCAGAACACACGCTTTAATTGAGGTAGTGGACAAGATGATGGCGAATTAGTAGCGTCGCATAGTCTGCTTTCGACTCAGAGGGCAGCAGGGCTTGCCGTCATCCATGTCGCGTTTCTCCCTGAGCAATGTCGCGTTTGCCGCGATCACCTCTAAGCTAGACAAGGACTTACAGGACGACAAGGAATGTTATACGACACGCCATCGCGACAAGAAACGCGACACGGCATGTCGCCTAATAGTAGTTAGATATGCCAATAACGAGACCATACATGCCACACTGCAGCCGCGCCAAGAAAACCATCATTACATTCATGCTTAGCTTTATAAGTGCACCTCTATTAGCCGATGACATGCATAGCATACTCGGATTTGAAATCGGAAAACCTATAGAACTACCAGCCTGCCAAGAAAAAAATGGAATGTACCCGACACATGTCAATAGCACATGCATTCAGCCACCTCAAAAACTAAAGGGATATGAAGAAAAAATTAGGCGCATAAGCCTAACCTCAGACGAAAGTCCCTCCTGGCTTAAATTTAACCGCCTATTTGCCTTTGAAAATAAAGGCATTCTTCTGGGGGTATTATTCATAACAACAGGCTACGAAACTCAAGACATTATAATAAATACTTTAAGCCACAAGCTCGGACACGAAGGCTCCCCAGAGGAGTACGTATTACGGAATAACTTCGGAACTAAATTTATTGTTAAATGGGTTGTGTGGCGCGGTAGTGATATAAAGGCTGAATACAGACCCTCGGTGAACATTTATGACTCAAGCCTAAACAACCTAGAGTCTGCAGAAGTAATTTATGAAACGGAAGAGGGTCGTAAATACAGAGAGTCAATTCAAACAAGAATAAACAACAAGACCAGGCCTCTATAATTATATGCCACCATCCTCAACCACAGATCAAATCTCAAAAGAAATCGGCATAAGAATTTCCGTGTCCATGTACGGAAAAGGCCGTAGTTTCATAATGGCAGGAGGCCTAGTTAAAGCATACGAAGGACATGAGTTCGTCTACCTTCATCTTTTATGCCAAGGGCTTGAGTGTATCGGCAAGGCACTACTGCTGGAGCACGACTATCAAAAGTACAACCCCAAGCTAAGGAGCGCTTTTGGTCACAACCTAGAAGCCCTCATATCTGAAATTTTTATTATTTCACAAATATCACTAATAACTAACGACGCACTGAAAGAACTTACACAACTAAACCTTTTCTACAAGAAACATATTCTTCGCTACGGTAACGCTACGGATATCAGAAAAACCCCCTCTCAGTTATCTGGCGACGTCCTTCACAGAGATCTTGTAGCTTGTTTGAGTGTTCTAAATGAGAAATTCTCAGCTTATGAGCACCATATCTAACAAACGGTTCAAGGCCGCTCGCTTCGCTAGCTCGGGACGGCTGCCGCCGCCCCTTAACCTGAACGTTAAAAGACAACAGCATAAATATGAAGAAACAACTCGCTGCGTATATCCTCAAGCTAAATGAGGCAGCACAAGCAACTAAAAGGACTGAGGATAGGTCGCTATACGAAAAGTATCTCGCTCACGCAGCTGTAATTCTGGCGCTTGTAGAAAGTGGCGCGGAAGAAAAAACGATTCGCCGTGAGGTACAAGCCCATGATCGCCTATGGGGTAATACGTAGCTAGTCGATGAGACTTACAAGCATGCGAGTAATGCGTGGAACAAAGTAAAAGAGGCTATGTAATGCATACATTGTCTTCTAACAAGTCGCTGAAATCGCTCATTTCATTCTCTGGGACGGCGTTCCGCAGCCCCTTAGCTTAATCGTTATGTCACAGGTGATAAACAGTGTTTTACTTAATATTTGCCTTTTTGCTTATATCGGTGCTAACGAGCCTCTACTGCGTATATAAAATATTCTCGTGCATCAATCCGGGTTACGAAAAAAAGGCACAGCTTCTTGGGCCACTATTCTTACTCTGGCCAGGCGCATTAAACAAAAATGGATTTATTTATTTGGCAGTTCTATTTATTAGCATTGCGCTATTCATGACACTCTTCCACCACATACCAGAAGCATAGCCGTGCAATGAAACATAACAATGTGCTCAAAGCGCTCACTCCGCTTGCTGGGACGGCGTTCCGTCGCCCCTTAGCTTAATCGTTACGACCCGAACTCAGCAGAAGCTCAGAAGCGCCTGATGACCCTTATCGAAGAAATGAACAGGCAATCAGATCGGGGCGTCGCCATTGTTGGCGCTGCTTGGGTTGAAGAGTCGATGTCTGCTGCCATCGAGTCTTTTTTGCACTCCGAGCCAAAAGCATGGAAACGACTCTTCGGAGGCAATGGCCCTTTAGCTAATCTGTCGGCAAAAATTGATCTTTCTCGCCTGCTAGGGCTAGTTAGTGATGTCATAAAATCTGACTTGCATATTATCCGTGAAGTCAGGAATGAGTTTGCCCACCAAATTGCACATAAAACAGACCATACACAACTGAGCTTTAGCACTCCGCACATCAAGGATAAGTGCTTGGCAATTAAATGCGTGGCCCACGAAGAGCTAACGGAACCTCGCAACGCCTTTATCCGATCCTGCGCAATATTGTATTCTGACTTTAAGATGGTTCAGTTTTTTGGAGTTAAAGTATCCGACGGTAGCCAAGTCTTCGCAAATATAGAGCGCTACAAATAGCCTGCCGTCTAAGCACACCTTGAGCCTAACATGCGGTTCAAGTCGTTCGCTTCGCTTACTCGGGACCGGCTAAAACCAGCCCCTTAACCAAACGTTAGACGGACATTCGAGGCTCTATCGGTTCCGGCGCCGGAGTTCTTTACCATGCATGAGCGAGCCTTTGAAATACTTGTTAGAAACTGCTTGGAAGACATTTTCGGGATCAGCTGGCGCCTGATCGCTCAGCAACTTTCGCTGCCGTCTGGACGGTTGGACCTACTCATCGCGGATGGCTTTGATAATCGCCATCTCCTTGAACTGAAGAAGGGTCGCGCTACGCTCGTTGCAATCGATCAAGCGAGCCGCTATTCCGAAGAATTGTCTGCCTTGCTGGATGGAGCAACAGTAACGCCATGGGTGGTTGCACATGAGATACCGACGCGAGTCGCGGAGCGCGCCGCGAGCGAAGGGATCAAGACGCTTGCGATTTCTTTTGCGAGCTGCGAGAAGTTAATGATGGCGCGCGGTTTGGGCGAGAGAGACCTACTTGGCGACCGCAGAGCCGCCGGAGTATTGCATGGAGGTTCCGGAAAGACGGGACTATGGGAAACGATCGATAATGAGGAAGCATTTAGTGGTATGCCGACCTCCACGGCCTCGCTATTGCGTCAGCTCGAAAGAGCTGCGCATTTCATTGTGCAGTCGGGAAGGATGCAGACCGCTGTTTACTACCGCGGAGTAAAGCTTGGCGGAGTAAATCGCAAACACCGTCACTGCTACGTTTCGGAGGGTGTTGTTCTCCGCAACGAATTTGCAGAGTTTCTTTCGCATCATGGATTTCGACGGAAATGCAAGACCCAGGCGTCTAGTTCCCACGAGCATATCTGGTGGGAGGTCCCGTGGCAGCACTCCGTGCAATTTAGCTCAGCGTTGCAGCAGGCCCAACTCGTCGTCGATCGCTCGCTCCGCGTGATCTAAGCCTATGTCATGCGCTGCGAGTGTCCGCCCAACAAACGGTTCAAGGTCGTTCGCTGCGCTCACTCGGGACGGGCTAAAGCCCGCCCCTTAACCTGAACGTTAGACCTACTCTCCAAACGAGTCCCCGCATGAAATATCTATACAACTCAAATGAAATAAAAAATCAGTTGAGCATTATTTTTCCGGCCCAAGCACTAAATGGGAAGTTGTCTGGCTCGTCGGTTATAATGCACTAGATCATATTCCATGCGGAGTATCTGAGCTGAGTGTTGTTTGCTGGCCTAAAGCAGGCGAAACCAATCCAGATGGAGTACGCCGCCTTATCGCCAATGGAGTTACCGTATATTTCTTTGATCGACTGCATCAGAAAATTTATTGGCAGGAAGGTGCTGGCCTAATAGTCGGCTCGAAGGACGACTCCGCTGAAGATCGCGTACTTACGACCTTGGATGAGCTGGAAGGCTTCCATATTGTTAAGGCTATCGTTCGAATTGCGGCCGATGCGAAACGGATTATTCACTGCGATACACAGAGTTACTTCGGTGTTCTACTCGATGACAACAACCGCAAGCCACTGTGTCGACTGCATGTCAACCGCAGCCAAAAGTACATCGGTATCTTTGACAAAGAGAAGAACGAGACCCGCCATCCAATCTCCTCCCTTGACGACATCTATGGCTTTGCTGACCAACTAAAGGAGACGGTCAGCTACTACGACTGAATAGGAGCCTGTAAGCACTGACCACTTTTCTAGGGAGGTGGTCAGGTTCAAGCAGTCAGCCGGAAAGGACAGGACTTGAATCGGGAACGTCTTCTTACGAACGCAGACAGGGTAGCTCCCGCGTTCATGGAACTCTGACATACCCCCTTTTGTACCTCAGTAGTCCTCCTCATCGTCTTCGTCCTCTTCATCGGACGAATAGCTAGGAGCATTGTCTTCTACGTAAGACTCACACCCTTCATTGAAAGAGTTCGAGTCTGTGCTGCAATCATCAGCATCATCAATGTCATTCTCCTCGGCCCACCCATATCCAGCTTCGTGACCAGAGCAATCATTAGTGCACTCATAGCCGTTAAACGTGGCCGCATACACTCCTGAACTGGCAGCAAGCAACACTACAAAAACCAAACCTTTCATTCCGTCCCCTCACCTACCCTAGGTAAATTCCGAGATGCAGGAATGAATTCAATCAGCACCAAACCTGCTCCAGACTGCTGGTACAATCGTAGCCGACTCCTTGGAAAGGGGGTCTGCTTATGGCGCGGATTGCAGCCGCCGTGAAGGCCAGCGCATCTTTTTACACCTCGCCCCCTCAGCAGACCTCGCCAAAATACTTGATCAGCTCATGACCCAGGGCATTGCCTTAGAGGTTCGCAAGGTTGGCGATGAAAGCGCGCGGTTATCCATCAAGCCTCCAAATGAAATTAAGACTGTTCGCTCTGAATTGCTAGACCTCAATGCTACAGACGCTCACTGCTTTTAAACTGAGCCTACTGAAGAATAAAGCTTTACTTGGTGAAGCGTAGCTTTTGCCGCTAACGGCGTATTAAGAATAAATGGAGACTGTTGATGGCAGTTAAATTTAATATCAATATTTACCTAAAGAGTGGTAATACTTTAGCGACAAGCACTTTCGAGACCTCCGGCGTGCGAGAGCTGGTGAGTAGTTATAGAAAGTACTTAGAAAAAGGGCTTCAAACAGTTTGGAACTTTCCTATGCAAAAGAAAACCAATCAAAGTGGAGGGGAGCAGGAGTATATATATCTATCATTTGCAGATGTTTCGATGATCCAGACCGTTGAGGAAACGGTGCCGGGGGCTGCTGATTCCAGGGGTTAACGTGCTGATGATGCCCGCCGCCGTGGCCGGCGCCACCCTGTTCTGGGTGCGCGAGCGTGGCGAGAACGCTGTCACATCGACGCAACACTAACGTCACACAGCTTACATGGCGCCAGTCGAGACTGGCGTCATGACTGCCTCCCCCCTGCATATCGCACTGATCAGTGAAACCTTCCCGCCGGAAATCAACGGTGTGGCCAATACCCTTGGCCGCCTGTGTGCCGGCTTGCGCGAGCGCGGCCATCGCCTGCAACTGGTGCGCCCGCGGCAGATCGCCGATCAGGGCCAGAAAAGCGGTGACGAACTGCTGCTGACCCGCGGCTGGCCGCTGCCCGGCTACCCCGGCTTGCAGTGGGGCCAGGCGTCCATGCACAAGCTGCTGCGCCGCTGGAAACGCCAGCGCCCGGATGTGCTCTATATCGCCACCGAAGGCCCCCTTGGCCTGTCCGCGCTGCGCGCCGCACGGCGCTTGGGCATTCCGGTGGTCAGCGGTTTTCACACCAACTTCCAGCAATACAGCGAACACTACGGCCTCGGCCTGCTGACCCGCCTGCTGACCAATTACCTGCGCTGGTTTCACAACCGCTCACAGCTGACCCTGGTGCCCAGCGCCAGCCAGCGCCTGGAGCTGGAGCGGCGCAGCTTCGAGCGCGTGCAGTTGCTGGCGCGCGGCGTCGATGGGCAGCTGTTCCACCCGGGCAAACGCTCGAGCGAGCTGCGCGAAAGCTGGGGTTTGAGCGCCAACGACCTGGCCGTACTGCATGTCGGGCGGTTGGCCGCGGAGAAGAATCTGGGCCTGCTCGGGCGCAGCTTCAGGGCGATGCAAGCGGCCCACCCGCAGCAGCGACTGAAGTTGATCCTGATCGGTGACGGCCCGCAGCGCGCGGCGCTGCAACGGGAATTGCCGGACGCCCTGTTCTGCGGCGTGCTGCGCGGCGAAGAACTGGCCACGCATTACGCCTGCGGCGACCTGTTCCTGTTTCCCAGCCTCTCCGAAACCTTCGGCAATGTGCTGTTGGAAGCGCTTGCCTCCGGGCTGGCCGTGGTGGCGTTCGACCAAGCCGCAGCGGCCCAGCATATTCGCCACGGGCACAACGGCGCGTTGGCCATGCCGGGGGACGAAGCGGCCTTTATCGAAGCCGCCTGCTGGTTGCTGGAAGGCACCGAGACCTTGCGCCGCGTGCGCCTGAACGCTCGCCAACATGCCGGCAGACAGGGTTGGGGGGCGATAGTCCAGCACTTCGAGGAGCACCTGCGGGCGGCTCAACAACAGAACGAAGCGCTGTCGCCCCCTAGGTAAATGCCTTGGCCGGGGCGGTAAACGCCAGGCTCAGCGCGGCGAAACCAGGCACATCGCTCAGCACCGAAGGGTCGCTGGCATAACTGCGGCGCCAGCAAACCGATTGCGGGTTTCAGCAGGCGAAAAAAAGCCCCGATGTGCCGGGGCTCGAGAAACGCTGCGCTGACCAAGCAGCGCAGTGCGGACAACTATCGAATCAAACCAGGCTCATCAGTGCTTGGCGGCTGAAGGGCAAGATGTCCTCTTCACGACCCTCGCGGACTTTCATCGCCCACTCCGGGTCGACCAGCAAGGCACGGCCGACCGCCACCAGGTCGAATTCCTGCTTATTCAGGCGCTCCAGCAGGCCTTCAAGCTTGGCCGGCTGCGCGACCTTGTCGGTGTTGACCATGAACTGCAAGAACTCGCCATCCAGGCCCACGCTGCCGACGGTGATGGTCGGCTTGCCGGTGAGCTTGCGGGTCCAACCAGCCAGGTTGAGCTCGGAGCCGTCGAATTCAGGCTCCCAGAAACGGCGAGTCGAGCAGTGGAAAATATCCACGCCGGCATCGGACAGCGGCTGCAGGAAATCACCCAGCGCTTCTGGCGTCGTCACCAGGCGGGCGCTGTAGTCCTGCTGCTTCCATTGCGAGAAGCGGAAGATGATCGGGAAATTCGGGCCAACGGCGGCGCGCACGGCCTGGATCAGCTCGATGGCGAAGCGCGAGCGGTTGGCCAGGTCGCCACCGTATTCGTCATCGCGCTGGTTGCTGCCTTCCCAGAAGAACTGATCGATCAGGTAGCCGTGGGCACCGTGGATTTCCACACCGTCCATGCCGATGGCCTGGGCGTCCTTGGCCGCCTGGGCGAAGGCGGCGATGACCTCGGCGATATCCGCTTTCGTCATGCCATGGACGACTTCGACGCCATCCTTGAGCTTCTCGCTCGGGCCATAACCGGGCACGCTGGCGTCCGGTTCGGTGCCGAGTTTGCGCACATTGCCCACATGCCACAGCTGCGGGACGATCTTGCCGCCTTCGGCGTGCACGGCCTCGACTACTTTCTTCCATCCGGCCAGCGCATCTTCACCGTAGAAACGCGGCACGTTCGGGTAGCCATTGGCGGCTTGGTGACCGACCGTGGTGCCTTCGGTGATGATCAGGCCAACGCCCGCAGCAGCGCGACGACGGTAATACTCGATCACTTTGGAATTCGGAATGCCGCCCGGCGAAAACGAACGGGTCATCGGTGCCATCACCACCCGGGTCGGCAGCTGCAAGGTGCCGAGGTGGAAGGGTTCGAACAGGGCTTTTACCAGAGAGGTCATGCGGTTCTCCTAATCAGGAACGAGAGGCAGGCGACCGGTCGTCTCGGCGCCAGATAAAAAAATGCAGCGTTGCAACCCATCAGCACGGCGTCAGCAGACGCTCCAGTTGATTCAGAAATACCGTCAGGGGGGCCGCCGTACCGCCCACCTTCATGCGCATCAGCGCGCCTTCCCAGGCATTGCCGATGAACTCGGCCAGCGCCGCGCAATCAGTCTCCGGCGACAGTTCACCGGCGTCGCGAGCAGCTGCCAGACACTGTGCGAGTATCTCCACCGAGCGTTGCAGGATGCTTTCCACCTGGGTGCCGATCGGTTGGCAGAGTTCGGCCATCTCGAAGCTCAGGCTACCGATGAAACAGTGGTACTCAGGTTTTTCCTGGCGAGCGAAGTGCACCATCAGCTCGCGGTAATAACCGACGATCCGCTCGCGCGGGCTCAGCGCCGGACGACCCAAGGCCTCGGCATAACGCACCAGGCGCGGCGCATACAGATGCTCGAGGGCCTGCAGGGCGAAGTCTTCCTTGCTGGCGAAATAGTGGTAGAAGGAGCCCTTGGGAATCCCGGCGGCCTGGACGATTTCCTGCACGCCGGTGCCGTGATAGCCACGACGGGTCATGACCTCGGCACCTTTGGCAAGGATCAGGTCACGCTTGTCGAGGCGGATGCTGCTGGTAGCGTTATTCATGGCGCAAGCATATGACCGGTCGTCTAGCCCCGCCCAGCACTATTGATTTGCGTGATTAACCGCTAAAACCTGTCCAAGGTAAGGCGCTGGCAACGGCGGACGCAGAGCGTCCTGGGCTGCCTGCCCACGCGGAGCGTGGGAACGATCAATCTGGTGAGCGGAATAACCCCTCGCGACCGTGCCCCTACAGCCAGGTCACATGCTCATCCAGAGGAAAGCGCAGGCGCGGGTTGTAAACGCCCTTCTCACCTTGCCGGCCGACGGCCAGCAGCATGATCGGGATGGCTTCGCGCGGGATGCTCAGGGTCTTGCGCAAGCGCACTTCGTCGAACCCCTCCATCGGGCAGGTGGCATAGCCATGGCTCTGGAACGCCAGCATCAGGTTCTGCGCCGCCAACGAGGTGGATTTGACCGCCCACAGGCGCATCTGCGCCTTGCTGTTGGGCGTGCGCATCAGCGGCTTGCGCAGCGCCGCCAGACGTACCAGCTGACGCTTGAACAGGCCGAGCAGGCCAAGGGGGCCCTGGTTGTACTGATAGGGTGCGGTGCGCGCATAGAAGTGTTCGATGCGCTTGGGCACCTGCGGCTCCGGCCAGTATTTGACGATATTGCCGCAAGCCTGGCGCCAGGTATCCGGACGCGCCAGCACTGCGATCAGCAGCGGCGCCTTGGCGGCATTCTGGCTCATGCACACCGGATGCAAACGCTGCAGCAGCAGAGGCTCGCGGATGACCTGAAAGCTCCAGGGCTGCAGGTTGCAGGAGTTCGGCGCCAGTACGGCCAGCTCCAGGCAGTCGCGGATGACCGCCTCCGGCACCGGCTCGCGGGTAAAACGCCGCACCGCACGGCGGGTCTCGATCAAGGCGCGCAAGGCTGCGGGCCCGGCGTGCGAGGCGGGGGTGTCAGTCGGGAACTGGGTCATGGCGGGCATCCTCGGGCGATTAGCCGAGGATGCCCGTGCAGCCTGGGGGCGACAAGTGCAACGGAGAAAGCGCCCGCGGGATTGGCGCAAGCCCCCTCAAGCCAGGGCTTTTTCGATTGCCTGGATCAGCGCCGGATCGTCCGGGGTGGTGCGTGGCGAGAAACGCGCCAGCACACGGCCATCCTGGCCGACCAGGAACTTCTCGAAGTTCCAGGTGATATCGCCGGGAAACTCGGCACCCTCGCCCGCCAGCAAGCGGTACAACGGATGACGACCGGGACCGTTGACTTCCAGCTTGCTGCCCAGCGGGAAGCTCACCCCATAGTTGAGGCTGCAGAACTCACGGATCTCATCTTCGCTGCCCGGCTCCTGGCCCGCGAACTGGTTGCAGGGCAAGCCGAGCACGCTGAAACCCTGGGCGCGGTACTGCTGATGAAGGCTTTCCAAACCGGCGTACTGCGGTGTCAGGCCGCATTTGGACGCGACATTGACCACCAATAATACCTGGCCCTTGAAAGGCGCAAGCGGCAGCTCCTGTCCATCGAGGGTGCGTAGATTGATGTCATGAAAGGCACTCATGATGAACTCCCAAATGATCACAACAGACAAAAAAGGCGCCTATAGGCGCCTTTTCAGTACTCTCAGTCAGCCGTTTTACCAGCTTAGCTGAATCAATGGTGGTGACCACCTTCGCCATGCACGTGGCCATGGGCGATTTCTTCTTCGCTGGCCTCACGCACCGCAACGATTTTGATCTGGAAGTTCAGGCGTTGGCCGGCCAGCGGGTGGTTACCGTCAACTGTCACGTCATCACCGTCGAGGTCGCGGATGGTCACGATCTGCATACTGCCATCCGGCGCGGAGGCGTGGAACTGCATGCCGACTTCCAGCTCGTCGACGCCTTCGAACATGCTGCGGCTCAAGGTGCTGACCAGCTCTGCGCTGTATTCGCCATAGGCTTCTTCGGGCTCGACGGCAACCGTCAGCTCATCACCGGCTTGTTTGCCGATCAGAGCCTTTTCCAGACCGACGATGATGTTGCCTGCACCCTGCAGGTAAACCAGCGGAGCACCGCCAGCGGAACTGTCGATCACCTCACCGGCGTCGTTGGTCAGGGTATAGTCGATGGAGACAGCCTTATTGGCGGCGATCAGCATGGGGCGAGACCTTTGCGAAAGATTGTAGAACGGGCAAGTTTAACCAAGCAGTCGTCCGAAAGCGACCCGAGCGCTGACAGACGGCCAAGCACCGGTGCTTGCCGTATTCTTGACTTCCGTCAGGACGAAGACAGCCATTGGGTGGCGGTGCTGTCCTGCGGGCATACTCAGCACCTGCGCCACCAACCGCCCTGGCAGGCACGCGACTGGGTATTGGACCCGGCGCAACGGCAGGCGCAGATCGGCCAGCCGTTTCCCTGTGGCTGGTGCGCACAGGATGCCAAGCACATCGAGCAAAACAAGGAGTCATGATGCCTGCACGCAATATTCTGGTAATCAACTGTGGCAGCTCGTCGATCAAGTTCGCGCTGGTCAGCGAGGCGCACTCGCAATTTTCCCTGAGCGGCATCGCCGAACGCCTGGGCACCCATGATGCCGTGCTGCACTGGCAGCGCGGCGGCGAGCGGGACAGCCTGATGATCCCCAACGGCGACCACCGCGCCGCGCTTTCACAGTTGCTGCCGCTGGTGCAAAGCGCCGCCGGCGGCAAGCTGCATGGCATCGGCCACCGCGTGGTGCACGGCGGCGAACGCTTCACCAGCGCACGCAAGATCGACGCCCAGGTGCTGGCGGCGATCCAGGCCACCGCGCCCTTGGCGCCGCTGCACAACCCGGCCAACCTGCTGGGCATCGAGGCGGCCATCAAGCTCTACCCGAACCTGACCCAGGTCGCGGTATTCGATACCGCCTTCCACCAGACGCTGCCCGAATACGCTTACCGCTATGCCCTGCCCGAGTCGCTGTACCGCGAACAGGGCATTCGCCGCTACGGCTTCCACGGCACCAGCCACCGTTTCGTCAGCCATCGCGCGGCGGAGTTGGCAGGCCTGGCGTTCGGCGACAGCAGCTGGCTGTCGGCGCACCTGGGCAACGGCTGCTCGACCTGCGCCATCGTCAACGGCCAAAGCCGCGACACCAGCATGGGCCTGACCCCACTGGAAGGCTTGGCGATGGGCACCCGCAGCGGCGATGTCGACCCCAACCTGCACAGCCACCTGGCTCGCTCCCTGGGCTGGAGCCTGGAACGGATCGAACAGCTGCTCAACCACGAGAGCGGCCTGCTCGGTTTGTCCGGCCTGTCCAACGACATGCGCAGCCTGGAGCAGGCGCGCGAGCAGGGCCATGCCGGCGCGACGCTGGCCATCGAGGTGTTCTGCTACCGCCTGGCCAAGTCCCTGGCGGCGATGAGCTGCGCCCTGCCGCAGCTGGACGGGCTGATTTTCACCGGTGGGATCGGCGAGAATTCACCGCTGATCCGCAGCAAAACCGTGGCCCATCTGAAGCTGCTAAACCTGGCCCTCGACCAGCAGGCCAACGCCCGTTGCATCCGTGGCGTCGCCGGGCCGATTCAGGCGTACGGCCACCCGCGAGTGCTGGTCGTGCCCACCAACGAGGAGCGGCAGATCGCCCTGGACACCCTGGCGCTGCTGACCCACTAATACGATCGGATCGGGATGTACTCATGGGCTATGTCCGGCTAGATGTTGAGCGGGCGGTTGCTCTTCGTAGGCGCGGGCCATGCCCGCGATAGGCGGTTTTGCGGGCATGGCCCGCGCCTACAGGTTTTGTGCTTTCCCAATGCGCGACTTAACTCAGCCATAACCCATATATTTGCCCAACGCGGCATCAGCGGACGAGTGCTCTCGCCCACACTCAGGAAATGACATGCAGACCTTTTTCATCGCCCCGACCGGCTTTGGCGTCGGCCTCACCTCCATCAGCCTCGGCCTGGTCGGTGCCCTCGAACGCGCCGGGCTGAAGGTCGGCTTTTTCAAACCCATCGCCCAGCCCCACCCCGGCGATCTCGGCCCGGAGCGCTCCAGCGAGCTGATTGCCCGCACCCATGGCCTGCACTCGCCGAAACCGCTGGCCCTGACACATGTCGAGCGCATGCTCGGTGACGGCCAGCTGGATGAGTTGCTGGAGCAGATCATCAGCCTGTACCAGCAGGCGGCCGTGGATAAGGATGTGGTGATCGTCGAAGGCATGGTGCCGACCCGCCACGCCAGCTATGCGGCGCGGGTCAACTTCCACCTGGCCAAGAGCCTGGATGCCGAGGTGATTCTGGTTTCGGCGCCGGAAGACGAGCCGCTGAGCGAACTGTCCGACCGCATCGAAATCCAGGCGCAGCTGTTCGGCGGGCCGCAAGACCCGAAAGTGCTGGGCGTGATTCTCAACAAAGTGCGCAGCAGCGATGGCATCGAGGCCTTTGCCGAGCGCCTCAAGGAACTCTCGCCACTGCTCAAGAGCAACGACTTCCGTCTGCTCGGCTGCATCCCCTGGCAAGAACAACTGAACGCCCCGCGTACCCGCGATATCGCCGACCTGCTCGGCGCGCGGGTGATCAACGCCGGCGACTACGAACAACGGCGCATGCTGAAAATCGTGCTCTGCGCCCGCGCCGTGGCCAATACCGTGCAGCTGCTCAAGCCCGGCGTGCTGGTGGTCACCCCGGGGGATCGCGACGACATCATCCTCGCGGCCAGTCTGGCGGCGATGAATGGCATGCCGCTGGCCGGCTTGCTGTTGTGCAGCGATTTCGTCCCCGACCCGCGGATCATGGAGCTCTGTCGCGGCGCGTTGCAAAGCGGCCTGCCGGTACTCACCGTCACCACCGGTTCCTACGACACCGCCACCAACCTGAACCGTCTGAACAAGGAGATTCCGGTCGACGACCGTGAACGGGCCGAGCGCATCACTGACTTCGTTGCCAGCCATATCGACTACCAGTGGCTGAGCCAGCGCTGCGGCGAGCCGCGCGAGCTGCGCATGTCGCCGCCGGCGTTTCGCTACCAGTTGGTGCAGCGCGCGCAAGCGGCGAACAAACGCATCGTTCTGCCCGAAGGCAGCGAGCCGCGCACGGTGCAAGCCGCGGCCATCTGCCAGGCCCGTGGCATCGCCCGCTGCGTGCTGCTGGCCAAGCCGGAAGACGTGGAAATCGTCGCCCGCGCCCATGGCATCGAACTGCCGCCGGGCCTGGAGATTCTCGACCCGGACCTGATTCGCAATCGCTATGTCGCACCCATGGTCGAGCTGCGCAAAGGCAAAGGCCTGAACGCGCCAATGGCCACGCAACAACTGGAAGACTCGGTGATGCTCGGCACCATGATGCTGGCCTTGGACGAGGTCGACGGCCTGGTTTCGGGAGCGATTCACACCACCGCCAACACCATCCGCCCGGCTCTGCAGCTGATCAAGACCGCACCCGGCTACAAGCTGGTGTCCTCAGTGTTTTTCATGCTTTTACCCGATCAGGTGGTGGTCTATGGCGACTGCGCGGTGAACCCGGACCCAAGCGCCACGGAACTGGCGGAAATCGCCCTGCAAAGTGCCGACTCGGCCACGGCCTTCGGCATCGAGCCGCGCGTGGCGATGATCAGCTACTCCACCGGTGACTCGGGCAGTGGTGAAGAGGTGGAAAAAGTCCGTGAGGCGACCCGCCTGGCACACCTGGCACGCCCCGAACTGCTGCTGGATGGCCCCCTGCAATACGACGCGGCGGCGATCGACAACGTCGCCCGACAAAAGGCACCGGACAGCCAGGTGGCCGGGCGCGCCACGGTGTTCGTATTCCCCGACCTGAACACCGGCAACACCACTTACAAGGCGGTGCAACGCAGCGCTAACTGCATCAGCGTCGGGCCGATGCTGCAAGGCCTGCGCAAACCGGTGAACGACCTGTCACGCGGCGCACTGGTCGATGACATCGTCTATACCATCGCCCTGACCGCGATCCAGGCCGCCAACTTGCCGACCGACAAAAGCCCTGAATAACCGCGCATACAGGCTGTTGGTCAGGGCTTGCAGTTCACTGAACACAGGTTACCCTGTGCCGCCACACGGCCCATTGCGCGAATAAAAACAGCGTGGGGCCACTCAATAACAACCATGGGCGTACCAGACCGCCCCCTTTTGGAGGCCCCTGCCCCCATGCTGCGTCTTCTGCCTGCCCCACTCAAAGGCTCGATCGCCACACTGTTGTTGGCGCTCAATACCCTGATTTTCTGTTGGCCGCTGTTCATCGGTGCACTGGTCAAGGCACTGCTGCCCTTCCAGGCGGCCAGGCGGGTGATCAATATCGCCATGCACTGGTCGGCCGAAAGCTGGATCAGCGTCAATAAAACCTGGATGAACGCGGTCGGCCACACCCGCTGGGATGTGCAAGGGCTCGAAGGCCTGGACATGCACCATACCTACCTGGTGACCAGCAACCACCAAAGCTGGGTCGACATCCTGGTGCTGCAATACCAGCTCAACCGCCGGGCGCCATTCCTGAAGTTTTTTCTCAAGCGCGAACTGATCTGGGTGCCGGTGATCGGCCTGTGCTGGTGGGCGCTGGAGTTTCCCTTCATGAAGCGCTTCAGCAAGGAATACCTGAAAAAGTACCCGGAAAAACGCGGCCAGGACCTGGCCACCACGCGCAAGGCCTGCGAGCGTTACAAGACCAACCCGGTGTCGGTATTCAACTTCCTCGAAGGCACCCGCTTCACCCGGGCCAAGCACGACCTGCAGAACTCGCCCTTCAAGTACCTGCTCAAACCCAAGGCCGGCGGCATCGCCTTCGTGCTGGACGCCATGGGCGAGCAACTGACTGCGCTGGTCAACGTCACCATTCACTATCCGCAAGGCAAACCGAGCTTCTGGAGCCTGCTATGCGGACAGATCGAGCAGATCGTGGTGCGCGTCGAACAGCAGAGCATTCCGCGCCAATTCATCGGCAAGAATTACGATCAGGACGAGCAGTACCGCCTGGCCTTTCAGCAGTGGGTCAACCAGCTGTGGGAAGCCAAGGACGCGCAGCTGGCCAGCCTGCATGAGCAATTCCCGGTCCCCACCAAGGGCTGAAGCGCGAACACCGGCGGCGCCCACTGCCGTAAGGTGCGAGTGCTCGCCGCTCAGTCATCGCTGCGGTATTTTGACCAGTCGACCTGCGCGGGAAAGGCATCGGCCTCGGCCACCGACAGCCCTTGGGCGACCAGAAAGCCCTGCATGATGTTGCACTGGTGCTCGACCAGCCAATCACGCTGCTCGATGGTTTCCACCCCCTCGGCGATCACCTCCAGGCCAAGATGGCGGCCCAGGTCGATGATGGTGCTGACCACCGCCGCATCCCGCGGCGAGTCGAGCATATTGGCGACGAACAGGCGGTCGATCTTCAGCGTATCCAGCTCAAAATAGCGCAGATAGGCCAACGAGGAATAACCGGTGCCAAAATCGTCGATGGCAATGCGCACCCCCAGCGCGCGCAACTGACTCAGTTGCTCGCGGGTGGTATCCAGATCATTCATCAGGGCGCTTTCGGTCACCTCCACTTCCAGTTGCCGGGGGTTGAGGCCGTGCTCGTCGAGCACCCGGCGCAGGTCATTGACCAACTGCGGCATGCCGAACTGCACCGGGCTGACATTCAGGCTGAGCACCAGCTCTTCACCGAATAGCGGGCGCCAGGCACCGCACTGCTGCACCCCATGGCGGAAGATCCAGTCGCCCAGGCGGTTGATCAGCCGGGTTTCTTCCAGCAACGGGATAAAGACATTGGGCGCGATGGTTCCGACCGTCGGATGCTGCCAGCGCAGCAACGCTTCAAACCCACGCAAACGCCCGCTATCCAGATAGATCTGCGGTTGATAGACCAGCACGAAGTCGTTTTTCTCGATGGCACTGCGTAGACTTTCTTCGAGCATCAGGCGCGAGCGGGCCCGGCCATTCATCTCCGGCGAGAAAAAGCGGTACTGCTGCCGACCAGCGCGTTTGGCCTCGTACATCGCCATATCCGCCGCCCGCAGCAGGCCCTCCACCGTCTGCCCGCATTCGGGAAAACAGGCGATGCCGATGCTGGCGCCCAAGGTCACTTCGACGCCATCAACCCGGTGCCGCACCGAAATCAGCTCAATGAGTTTTTCTGCCACCCGCGCCGCATCCTCCGGGTGATCGAGGGAGTCGAGCAAGGCGGTGAATTCGTCACCGCCCATGCGTGCCAGGATGTCATAGGGGCGCAGACTGGCTTTGAGCAGCTCGCCGACCTGGCGCAGCACCTGATCGCCGGCGGCATGGCCGAGGGAATCGTTGATCCGTTTGAAACCGTCAAGATCCACATACAAGATGGCCATTCTCTTGCCGTGGCGATCAATCCGCGCCAGGGACGACTCAAGGGCCTGGTGGAATCCGCGGCGGTTGAGCAGGCCGGTCAGCGCATCGGTGACGGCCTGCGACTCCAACTGCTCATACAGGTTGCGCACCACCGACATATCCAACGCCAGCACCACCATTGCGCGCTGTATACGCGGCAATGGCGAACAGGAGAGCGTCACCGGCAGCAGGAGCCCGGAGAACGTGCGCAGGGTCGCATCGTGCAAACGGTAGGCTTCGTCGCGCCGCCAGTGTTGGTAGAAATCGGAATCCTTCCACTCCTCCGGCATTGCCGGGGCATGCAGGTAAGACAGCAGCAGGGTGCCCTCCAGATCGGTCACGGTTCCGCACAGCATCCGCGCCATGGTGGGGTTGGCGAAGCTGATACGGCCGTCCGCATCGACCACCAGAATGCCTTCGGCGGCATTTTCCAGCACCGAGGCATTGAAGGCCCGGGCGCTGTCCAACTGCTTGCTCAGCTGCTGCAGTTCATGACGGTTGCGCTCATGTTCGAGCAACGAATTGATCTTGTGTCGCAACACCCGGGGGTCGAAGGGTTTGAGGATAAAGTCCACCGCGCCGGTGGCATAACCGCGCAAGACAGCGTCCTCGGCATGCGCAATGGCCGAGAGAAAAATGATCGGAGTGAGCCGTGTACGCGGGTTGCCGCGCATCAGGCGAGCCACTTCGAAACCATCCATGTGCGGCATCTGCACGTCCAGCAGCACCAACCCCACCTCGTTATTCAGCAAGCACTGCAAAGCCGCCGCGCCCGAGTTGACCGTATGCACCTGCCAGGGGCTGTCGCTCAGCAGCGCCTCCATGGCGATCAGATTCTCTTCACGATCGTCCACCACCAGCAGAAGCTGCCCGCCAGGCTGGACTTTAAGCTGTGCTGGCGTCATTGCGTGCCTCCGAATCAGTTAACCAGCTGTAGAGCAGATCAAGCAGCTTCTGCCGCGCTACCGGCTTGGCCAGGTAATCATCCGCACCCGCAGCCAGACATTTTTCGCGATCGCCCTTCATCGCATGGGCCGTCAGGGCAATGATCGGCACCGTACAGCCCTGCTCCTGCTTCAGCAGGCGGGTGGCCGTGTAGCCGTCCATATTGGGCATGGCCATGTCCATCAGGATCAAATCGAAAGGCTCCCGGGCAAAACACGCCAGGGCTTCCAGGCCATCCTTGGCGGCTGTCACACTGAGCCCGAGGTCATCAAGCACGGCGCTCATGGCGTAGATATTGCGTATATCGTCATCCACCAGCAGGACGCGCTTGCCGCCCAACGGATTGACCTCCGGCGCCTGGCCCTCGGCTTGCGGCTCGCGCACGCTGGACAGAAACCCCTGGACGGCCAAGCTCAGGGCACCGAGGTCGTCGCCGGCCTTGCGCACCACCACGGCCGAATATCGGCGCAGGCGTTGCAGACTCTGCTGGGTCACGTCTACCCCGGTGTTTACCACCACCCGTGTACCGTTCAACGGACGCTGGCGTTGCATGACCTCAAGCAGATCGAAGCCATCCTGGTCGGGAAGATCGAGGTCGATCACCAGGGCCGAAAAGGCCTGCTGGCCGTAAGCCTCACGCGCGTGTTCGGCGCTGGCCACGGCGGTCACGGCAAAGCCCAGCTGACCAAGGTGCTCGCGGTAATGCTCACGCTCGGTCTCGACATCCTCGACCAGCAACAACCGATGCGGTTCGACCTCGTCAGAGTGGGCCAGATCGGTGAAAACCTGTTCCAGATCGGCACGGGCGATAGGTTTGACCAGGTAGCGCGTGTCGTTGTCACCCCAATCCTGGGGCTGCGGCACGCAGGAAATGATATGCACCGGCGTACCCAGGTGCTGGGGCAGGCTGCGCAGGCTACGGTAGATCTGCCAGCCGCTGATGTCCGGCAGCAGAATATCCAGGATCACCGCGGCAAACCGCTCGTGCCGTAGCAGGGCGATGGCCTGTTTGCCGTTGCGGCAGAGCACGCTGGCGAAACCATGGGCCTGAGCCTCTTCAGCAATCAGATCGGCGAAGTCGGCATCATCCTCAACCACCAGCAAGGCCGGTCCATGACCGATGCGCAGCGGTTCACTGCTGGCCTGCTGCTCGGCCGCCGACTGCTGCACCACTGTCACCGGCAGTCGCACGAGAAAACTCGAACCTTCGCCGGGCGCGCTGTCCAGACGAATATCGCCCTCGAGCACCTCTACCAATTGGCGAGTGATGGCCAGACCGAGCCCGGTACCGCCGAAAGCCCGGCTGGTCGAACCATCGATCTGCTGGAACGCCTGAAACACCCGCTGATGCTGCTCGGCCGGAATGCCAATACCGGTATCGCGGACCAGTATCCGCAACATTTCCCGGCCATCTGCCAGGCCACCTTTCAGGTCTTGGGTTTCACAACTTATGGACAGTTCGACCTCGCCACGCTCGGTGAACTTCAGCGCGTTCGACAACAGGTTGCGCAGTACCTGCTGCAGGCGCCCACGATCGCTGTAGATCACCCGCGGCACACCCGGATCCAGCGTGCTGATCAGGCGCAACCCCTTGAGCTCGGCCATCGGCCGCAGGCTGGCGTCCAACTCCAGCAGCAGGTCGTGCACGTTCAGGGGTTCCAGCTTGAGTTGGACACGCCCAGCCTCGATCTTCGCCAGGTCGAGGACATCATTGATCAGTTGCAGCAGGTCGCTGCCGGCGCGATGGACGATATCGGCATGTTTGACTTGCTTCTGGCTCAGGTTGCCGGCGATGTTCTGCTTCAACTGCTCGCTGAGGATCAGGATGCTATTGAGCGGGGTGCGTAGCTCATGGGACATGTTGGCCAGGAATTCCGACTTGTAGCGGTTGGCCAGGGCCAGTTGTTCGGCCTGTTCGCGCAACCGCTGCTCGGCCGCCCGGCGTTCGCTGATATCGATGATCACCGCCTGCACCATCACGGCCTCGCCGCTGCGCAGGGGCGACAGGCCGACCTCCAGGGGAATCAGATGCCCTTCCCGGTGCTGGCCGAAAAGCTCACGGTTATTGCCCATCTGCCGTGGCTCAGGCGCTTTCAGAAAGCTCTGCCGCAGGCCCGCATGCAGGTGACGCAAGGACTCGGGCAGCAGCTTCTCCACGGGCTGTTCCAACAACTCGGCCCGCGGATAACCGAACATCTTCTCGGTCTGACGGTTGACCATGGCGATCCGCCCACTGCCGTCCACCAGCACGATGGCATTGGGCGAGGCTTCGACCACCAGACGAAAACGCTCCTCGGCGGCCTTGCGCGCACTGATATCGATGATCACCGCCTGCACCAGCACATCCTCGCCACTGCGCAGGGGCGACAAACCAACTTCCAAAGGGATCGAACGGCCATCGCGGTGCAGCCCGAACAACTCGCGGTTGCCACCCATCTGCCGCGGCTCCGGCGCCTTTTGAAAGCCCTTGCGCATGTCGACATGGGCCGCGCGCCCCGACTCGGGCAGCAGCATCTCCACGGCCTGCCCCAGCAACTCGCCCCGCGGGTAACCGAACAGCCGCTCGGTCTGGCGGTTGACCATGGCGATCTGACCGCTGCTATCTACCAGCACGATGGCATTGGGCGAAGCTTCGACCACCAGACGAAAACGTTCCTCGCGCTCGCGTAGGCGATCACTCAACAACCGACTGCTGGCCAGCTCGCGTTCACGCAGGTACAGATAGCCACCGACCAGCAACGCCAGCAGCGCCGCGGCCACCAACCCCACCCACAGACTGATGGACAACCTGTTATTACTTTGCGCCAGCTCATAAGCCGGCGTACTGCTGACGGTCAGTTGCCAGTTGCGTCCGAAAATCGACAGGTTGCGCGTCAGTTGGAACTGCGCGGCGGCCGAGAATCCGCCCTTCAGCAGCGAGCCGCCATTATCGGCACTGTCGACCAGCTCGATCTGATACAACTCCCCCCGTGAACCGAGAATGCCCTGCAACAGATCGTGCAGCCGAAAAGTGCCGGCTACCGTACCCAGCATCGCCGCCGTACGCTCTTCCACGCTGGCCACGGGTGCACCCGCACGGTACACCGGCAGGTACAGTATCGCCCCGGTCTGGACATCCTTCTCGGTTTCCTGCCTAAGCCGCAGCGGTGCGGTAAGCACCGCCTCGCCGCTGTTGCGAGCCTGTACGATGGCCTGACTGCGGATGACTTCGCTGAGCATGTCAAAACCCAATGCCCGGCGATTACGCCAATCCAGGGGGCTGATGTAGTCAACGACCAGGTAATGATCCCGTTCGCCAGGTGGGAGGATGCGGAAGTCCTTGCGCCCTACGCCCTGTTCCTGGGCCAGGAACCCGTCCAACTGCCCGGCCAGAATGTAACGCGACCAACTGATGGCCTGGATACCGGGGTAGCGATCCTGCAGTTGCAACTGATCGGTCGCCCGCTGCCAATCGTCGACGGAGACCTCATCACTGCCCACCAGCAGGCCGGACATGCCTCGCAGCACCATCTCGTAGGCGCGCATGCGCTCATTGATGTTTTGCTCGATGTCATCCACTGCCAGACTGAAGCGTTGCGCTTGCTCGTCCTGGCTACTGCTTTCCAATGCCTGCCATTGCCAGCCAACCAACAGACCCAGAACGGTCATCAAACCCAGAGTGACCAGCAAGGGCAACCAGGGTGTATGCGGGTGAGAAACGGATCCATCGTCCATGCCTGCTCCTAATCCATCTCAAGCCTGTGTCTTCCGAGGGGGTAAACGCCTTGAAACGGTTCCAGCGAACCATTGGCCAGGAGTCTAGTCAGGAATTTGCACACTAGCCTTGGCCATCCAACAAATGACCAACGGCAGCGGGCGCCCTGAAACGACAAAGCCTCCTGAAAGGAGGCTTTGGGCACAGCGGAAACGCTTCTTATTGGTACTGCGGCTGGGACTGTTGCTGGGACTGTTGCTCCGGTAGCGGTCGCAGATTGACCTCGACCCGACGGTTTTGCGCACGGCCTTCGACGTTGGCATTGCTGGCAATCGGCTGATCCGGGCCAGCGCCACGGGTGGACAGGCGCGAGCCATCGACCCCTTGCGAGGTCAGGTAGTTGGAAACGCTCTGCGCCCGACGCTGCGACAGGTCCATGTTGTGCTGCCGGCTGCCGGTGCTATCGGTGTAACCGATGATCTCGATACTGTTCTGGTTGAACTGCTTGAACGAGGTCGCGAGGTTGTTCAGCGGCGAATAGAAATTGCTGGCGATATCGGAGGAGTCAGTGGCAAAGGTGATATTGCCGGGCATGATCAGCTTGATCTGGTCGCCCTGGCGCTGCACCTCGACACCCGTGCCTTGCATGCTGCGGCGCAACTCGGCTTCCTGCTTATCGGCGTAGTAGCCATAACCGGCACCCGCGGCACCCGCGACTGCCGCGCCGATCAGCGCGCCCTTGCCGCGGTTATCGTGGTTGATCAGCGCACCAGCCGCGGCACCGGCCAGCGCTCCCAGGCCACCGTATTTGGCGGTTTTATTCGAGCTGGGCGGCTGGTTGTCGTAGGGGTTTTGCGAAGCACAGCCGGCCAACAGGGCCACAGCGGTAGCGGCGATGATCAGGCGACGCGAAATGAACATGAACTCTACTCCTGGATATTTTTTCAGCCTCTGTGGGCCGCGAATGTTTAGAGCGTGGCCGTGGCCATAAATTCCGTGGACAAACCATTAGCCTCGGACATAGGGATTTTCGCGCATTTCATCGCCCAGCCGCGTGTCCGGACCATGACCGGTGATCACGGTGGCGTCCTCGTCCAGGCTGTAGAGGCGCTGCTTGATCGAACGTTCGATGGTGGCGTAATCGCCGCCCCACAAATCGGTACGGCCGATCCCACGCCGAAACAGGGTATCGCCGGCAATCAGCAGCTTGGCCTCAGGGAACCAGAAGCTCATCGAGCCCGGTGTATGCCCCGGCGTATGCAGCGCCACGCCGCAGCCGCAGGCAAGCGCCTCGTCATCGGCAAGCCACTGGTCCGGCGCCGGCACCGGCGTATACGGCACGCCGAACATGCGGCACTGCATCTCCAGGTTGTCCCAGAGGAACTGGTCTTCCTTGTGCAGGTGCAGGGTCGCACCGGTCCTCTCCTTCATCTGCCCGGAAGCGAGGAAGTGATCGAGGTGCGCATGGGTATGAATGATGCTCACCACCTTGAGGCCGTGAGCGTCGAGCCGCGCCATGATCGCCTCCGGGTTGCCGCCCGGATCGACCACGATGGCCTTCTTGGTCACAGGGTCGCCGATGATCGTGCAGTTGCACTGCAAAGGGCCGACGGGGAAGGTTTCGCGTATTAGCGCGGGTTTTGCGGCTTGCATGGGTGGTCCTGTAGGATCGATGGCACAATTTTGGCACAGTGCGGTTGAAGATGGCGACGTTCAGGAAGAAAACCGTCGCTTGACGAAGTGGGCGGCAACGCGGCAACTAAAGATATAAAGTCGAGAATCATTAGCAATTGAGGGGGCCTGTGGAAATGGATAAGCTAACGCCTCCACTTCTCCCACACCGACTGAAGCAGTTCCAGTGATGCCGCAGAAATACTCCTCGCTACTGGCCTGTTTCATTGCCGAACGGCAGCGCCTGGCAATCTACTTGGCCGGACGCACAGGCTGCGCTGCCACGGCCGAGGATCTACTGCAGGAAGCCTGGCTCAAGCTCAGCCGCGCACAGGCCAGCGAATCCATTGGCAACCCGTTGGCCTACCTGCGGCGCATGGCGACCAACCTGGCGATAGACGATGCCCGCGCCAACGCCCGGCGACTGCTGGACCCCATGGAAGTCGACATGCTCCTGGAGATCGCCGACGAAGCACCGAATGCCGAACAACAAACCTCAGACAGCCAGCAGCTTGAACGCTTGATCGAGATCGTCGACGAGCTGCCCGCCCGGCGCCGCGAACTGTTCCTCGCCGCGCGCGTCGAAGGCCTGCCGCACAAACAGTTAGCCCAGCGCTTTGGTATCAGCCTGCGCACTGTCGAACTGGAAGTGCATCGCGCACTCGACCACTGCACCGAACGCCTGCGCCAATTGGCGGGCGAGTCGGCGTCCTAAGCGCATGCTCATGTACAGTCACCCCTTCCGCCAGCCTGTCCGCATGCTATGACCCAGCCCTCATCTCATCCCGATCAGCCGGCAAACCTGGCGAGCCAGGCCAATGCCTGGGTGGTTCGTGTCACCTCGGGCCAGGCCACGGTCGAGGACGCCCGCAACCTGCGCAACTGGTGTGAGCTGAGCGCGGAGCATGCGGCGGCCTATCGCGATGCCGCGCGACTGTGGCAACAAACAGGACAACTGGCTGCACGCTACCAAGCGCCTCGCCGACGTACCTCCCGATGGGCCGGTGGCGCCGTCGCTGCCTGCGCACTGCTCGTACTGATCGGCGCCATGCAGGTCGGAATGCTGCCAGATGGTCGCGCGCTGCTAGTCGACCACCACACCGCGCAGGCCGAACGCCAGCGGGTCGAACTACCGGACGGCAGCGTGGTGGAGCTCGATGCGCGCACCCGGCTGGATGTGAACTTCAGCACCCGCGAACGCCGTATCCAGCTCGACAGCGGTGCAGCGGTATTCCATGTGCAACACGATGCTCGGCGCCCCTTCGTGGTTAGCGCCGAGGGGGGAACGGTTACCGCCCTCGGCACTGTTTTCGAGGTGCGCCACCAAAGCGAAGGCATCAAGGTCACCTGCAGCGAAGGCGTCGTTGCAGTGCGCCAGAGCGGCTTCGCGCAAAAGCTGCTGAAGTCCGGTGAACAGCTTAACTACGGAGCCCAGGGCCCGAGCGCCAGGACCAGGGTCGACACCGACCAGGAACTGGCATGGCGCAAGGGGTTGCTGGTGTTCAAAAACCGCCCCCTGCAGGAGCTGGTGGACGAACTCAACCGCTATCACAGCGGCCGCATCGTCATCGCCAACGATAACGTCGCGCGCACACCGGTCAGCGGGGTGTTCCACCTGCAACGCCCGGACGAAGCCCTGCGCCACATCGAACAAACCCTGCAACTAAGCGCAACACGCCTGCCGGTAGGTCTGATCCTGCTGCGCTGAACTATTTTTTCCAAAAACTTGCGGGTCGCCCTCCCGACCAACGTCATTCAGATAAGAACGATTTTCAGCTGCGCTTATCAAACGATGCTATTTGGGGGGGGGGAACGATGGGAATTCAAAGCAGGCTGCCCGCTGGCAACAGGGTTAACAGCAAGCAGCTACTTATGCGTAATGCACTGGCTTGCGCGGTCATGCTCGGTTGTTCGGCACTGCTTACAGCACCGTCGCAGGCCGCCGAGACACAAGCGGCAAGCGTGACGAGCAAACAGACGTTTAGCTTCGATATTCCCAGCCAGCCACTGGATGAAGCGCTGGCAGCCTATGGCATTGCCAGCGGTATCCAGGTGCTATATGGCGCCCCTCTTACCGCTGGCTTAACGTCGACCACCGTGAGTGCGCGGCTCACTCGCGAGCAAGCCTTGGCCCAGTTGCTATCGGGCACTGGCCTGACCTATCAGTTCACCGGCGAGCGCAGCGTGACGCTCCAGGCGAATTCACCCGAGGCCAGCAACGTTATCGAAGTCTCCCCGATCATGGTCACCGGGGAAAAAATAAATCGCACACTGGAGCAAACCCAGTCCAGCGTGGTGGTCAACACCGGCGAGGACCTGCGTGAGCATGGCGACAAAGACCTGGTGGACGTATTTGCCCGCACGCCTGGCGTGTACACCCAGGCCGGCAACGAAAACTGGGGGATTCGCGGCGTGCCGGTTTCCGGTTTCGACGACCAGGGTCCCGCCACCCTCAACGGCGCCGTTTCGGTGTATGTCGACGGCGCGCAACAACCGAACCGGGCGCTGACCCTGAGCCCGATGCCGTTGTGGGATGTCGAGCAGGTGGAAGTTTTCATGGGGCCGCAATCGACTACCCAAGGACGTAACTCGCTCGCCGGCGCGGTGGTCATCCAGACCAAAAATCCAACCTTCGAGCCGTCGTTTGCGGCGCAAACCAACGCCGGCAATTACGGCGAGAGCGGCGGCGCTGCCGCGGCGGGTGGCGCGATTGTCGACGGTGTCGTGGCCGGCCGTCTGGCAGTGGATTACCAGGAAGGCGATGGCTACATCGACAACGTCACCACCGGTGACGACGCCAATCCACGCCGCACCAGCAATGTCCGCGGCAAGCTGCTGATTCTGCCCAACGACGATCTGGATGTGCTGCTGACCTACGCCCACGGCGAGAGCCGTCAGGGCGACAGGTCGGTCATGCGCGAAAATGGACGCGTCCAGTACTACAAGATCGCCTCGGATACCAAAGCCTTCGACAAGCTCCAGCAAGACACGCTGACGGCCAAGCTGGACTATCGCCTGAATGATGCTTGGACCCTGACCAACATCACCACCGGGACTCGCTCCGACTACGATGCCCTTCTGGATTTTGACCAGACCGCAGACGCGAACATGGAGGTCGTTCGAGCCCAGGAAGCGCGCATGTTCAGTGAAGAACTGCGGCTGGCCTATGAAGACGAAACCGTGCGCAGTTTCGTTGGTGCCTACTATGGCCGCACCACCAATGACTACCACGACCGGCTCAATTTCGACGGCGAGCTTTTCGGGACCGTCCTGGGCGATACCAAGATCAACAACCAGGCGGTGTTCGGCGAGATGAACTGGACGTTCATCCCCCGCTGGACGCTGATCACAGGATTGCGCTACGACCGCGAGCGTAACGATACCGACGTCGAACAGGACGACTTTTCCAGCCCGGGCGAAGTCTCCAAGACCTTCCATGCCGTGCTGCCCAAGCTGGGTCTGGACTATGAGCTGGCGGCCAGCCAGTACCTTGGGTTCATGGTGCAAAAAGGCTATCGCGGCGGCGGTGTGAACGTTCGCGCGGGTGGCGGTCATGCCGACTACGATCCCGAATACACCACCAACTACGAGCTTTCGTATCGAGGTGCCTGGCTGGACGAAACGCTACGGGCGCGCGCCAACCTGTATTACACCGACTGGAAAGACCAACAGGTGAGCATGCTGGATAGCACCGGTAATTTCTTTCAGGTCTTCAACGCCGCGAGCAGCACGATCAAGGGGCTGGAACTGTTCATCGAACAGGACATCACCAGCAGCCTCAAAGTGAACGCGGGGACTGCCTACACCGATGGCCGCTACCGTGACTTCGCCTTCGGTGATCATGCCGATTTGAGCGGCGAGTCGTTCCTCAATGCGCCTAAGTTCAAGGCCTCGGTCGGCGCAACGTACCGCTTCGAGAATGGGCTGATGCTCGCTAGTGACATCATTTACCAGCAAGGCAGCCCTTCGGAATACGAGTTCGATGGCGACGGCAACGTGACCCATGAGCGAAAAAGCGATGACTACGTGCTGCTCAACCTGAACGCCGAATATGAATTGGTCGAAGGGTTGGCGTTGTCCGGCTACGTGAAAAACCTGTTCGACAAGGAGTACGTCACCAACAACCGCAGTGGCGACATCATCGACGTTGGCGCCCCGCGGACGGTCGGCGTGGTCTTGCATTACGACCTTTGAGCGTGAGCCGGGCGAGCGTGCTCTGCGGCACGCCCCGGCGATGTCACTAGCCCTTCGGCGAGTTGCCAGCCATCGGTGTCGAACTGAAAGGAACCGTGGTCCTCTTCATGCTGGATCAGGACAACCGGTGCACCAGCGGCCCGTGCCTTCTCGGCAACGATCCGCTCGTATTGCTGCTGTTGCTTGGGGCCGCCGTCACCCTGGTGGTGTTCATTGTGGTATGGATGGGTTGGCGGTAGCTGTCGTGCCCAAGGATCGTTCTGGAATGGCCGTTGGAATTTTTGGCACTGCTCGACGGGTCAGCGAAGGTACTGCCATCGTGGTGGCAACGGCGACTCTGCTGGGGATGCTGCAGCTTCAGCTGACGCCGGAGCTGGCGTCCAACCTGGCTTTCGGGCGTGGCGTTACAGCTGAAGTCATGGCGGACAAAGCGACTGCCCAGGCATATCTTGCCGCGTTTCAGATGACCTTCCTGGCAATGGCCGGCGTCACGCTTTTCTCTGCAGTCGTTGCCGCAATGACGCTTAGGAGCGGTGCAGAACATGAAAACCTGCCTTGCGCTGAGGGTGAGTCGAGAGTGCCTGGTTAACCACGCAGGAACTACCTCTTGAGAGCTGAATGGCTGCCCCTGGCCGATTACTCCCCTGACCAGCAGCGAGGCAGTGTCCGTTGGTCGCCGCGATCGTATCTTCACCACTGGGTATGTCGATCCGGTGCCAACTGGATCGACTATAAGTAGATCGGCACCGCAGCGATGCTGCCGATTCACGCGAGGTTGACTGCGCTTCTCCATACACTTCAAGCAGGAGATTGATCATGAAATATGTTGATGGCTTCGTTGCCGCCGTGCCCTCAGCCAACCGCGAGTTCTACACGCGGCATGCCGAAACTGCTGCGGCAGTCTTCAAAGAGCACGGCGCACTGAGCGTAGTCGAGTGTTGGGGGGACGATGTGCCCGAAGGCAAATTGACATCTTTCCCGATGGCGGTGAAACGCAAGGATGACGAGACGGTGGTCTTTTCGTGGGTGACCTGGCCTTCTCGCCAAGTGCGCGACGAGGGTATGAAGAAGGTCATGGCAGACCCCCGGCTGAAGCCGGACACCAACCCGATGCCCTTCGATGGTCAGCGGCTGATCTACGGCGGCTTCGAGATGAT
Organism: Pseudomonas sp. KH_027; assembly: GCF_057838565.1. Taxonomy (NCBI): domain Bacteria; kingdom Pseudomonadati; phylum Pseudomonadota; class Gammaproteobacteria; order Pseudomonadales; family Pseudomonadaceae; genus Pseudomonas; species Pseudomonas sp. KH_027. The sequence continues at coordinate 1,124,517 of NZ_CM174470.1, read as the reverse complement.
CGTGAACGCATGAGATCGCGGCGTGAACAGTTATAGGTGCCAAAGCTGCCGGTGGCGAGAGGCAGAGACCGGCCAAAAGCAGGTATCGACGGACGAACCGCTACACCGATTACTCGGCTACCCGCTTGGTGCTAAATAGAACGTTCAGGAACTTGGCTAGCCCAGGTTTTAAGTCCAGCCCCCTGTCGCGCAATGCAGTGAAACGAGGACCGAAATGAGAGCCTGTCTTGAAATAATTGATGTCCCTGAGCCCAAGGTGCAGCGTGATGGATACATTCGCGGCATACCCCACCAGCAGCCAGCGGTGACAGCATGATTGAGGTGACCGAGGCTTCCATTGCCGAACTGCGCGCCGCGCTCGAGTCCGGCCGGGCCACTGCGGTTGAGCTGGTCCAGGCCTATCTCGCCAGGATCGATGCCTACGACGGCCCCGGCACACCCACCGCCCTCAACGCGGTAGTGGTTCGCAACCCCGATGCGCTCAAGGAGGCGGAGGCTTCCGATGCCCGCCGGGCCAAGGGCGAGACGCTCGGGCCGCTCGATGGCATCCCCTATACGGCCAAGGACAGTTATCTGGTGAAGGGGCTCACCGCGGCCTCCGGTAGTCCCGCATTCGCCAACCTGGTGGCCTACCGCGATGCGTTCACCATCGAACGCCTGCGCGCCGCTGGAGCGATCTGCCTGGGCAAGACCAATATGCCGCCCATGGCCAACGGCGGTATGCAGCGCGGCGTGTATGGCCGTGCCGAGAGCCCGTACAATGCTGACTATCTCACCGCGCCCTTCGCCTCGGGCTCTTCCAACGGTGCCGGTACGGCCACCGCAGCCAGTTTCGCGGCATTCGGTCTCGCCGAAGAAACCTGGTCGAGCGGACGCGGGCCGGCCTCGAACAATGGCCTGTGCGCCTACACGCCTTCGCGTGGGGTGATCTCGGTGCGCGGCAACTGGCCGTTGACGCCAACCATGGACGTGGTCGTGCCCTATGCCAGAACCATGGCCGACCTCCTTGAGGTACTGGACGTGGTGGTGGCGGATGATCCCGACACACGGGGAGATCTGTGGCGGATGCAACCCTGGGTGCCCATTCCCAGTGTCGCCTCGGTACGCCCCGCCGCCTATCAGGAGCTGGCCGCCGATGCCGCCGCCCTGGCCGGCAAGCGCTTCGGCGTGCCACGCATGTACATCAACGCCGATCCCGAAGCCGGCACCAGCGAGGCGCCAGGCATCGGTGGTCCAACGGGCCAGCGCATCATTACCCGTCCCTCGGTGATCGGCCTCTGGGAGCAGGCGCGCCAGGCCCTCGAAGCCGCCGGGGCCGAAGTACTCGAGGTCGACTTCCCGCTGGTCTCCAATTGCGAGGGCGATCGCCCCGGTGCGCCGACCGTATTCACCCGCGGCCTGGTGTCCAAGGAGTTCCTGCATCATGAGTTGTGGGATCTGTCGGCCTGGGCGTTCGATGATTTCCTGCGGGCCAACGGTGATCCCAAATTAAACCGTCTGGCCGACGTGGACGGCCCGCTGATTTTCCCGCATGACCCGGGGACCCTGCCAAACCGCGAAGACGACCTGGCTGCCGGCATGGACGAGTATGTGCGGATGGCCGAACGCGGTATTACGCCGTGGGATGAGATCGCAACGCTTGCTGACGGGCTACGCGGGCTTGAGCAGACGCGGCGGATCGATCTTGAGGACTGGATGGATCGGCTGGGGCTGGATGCGGTGATTTTCCCGACAGTGGCCGACGTGGGCCCGGCGAATGCCGATGTCGATCCGCAGTCCGCGGATATCGCCTGGAGCAACGGTATCTGGGTCGCCAATGGCAACCTCGCCATCCGCCACCTGGGCGTGCCCACGGTCACCGTGCCGATGGGAGTAATGCCTGACATTGGCATGCCCGTCGGACTGACCTTCGCCGGCCGTGCCTACGACGACTCGGCTCTGCTTCGCTTGGCTTCGGCGTATGAGTCGACCGGGACGAAGCGCTTGATCCCTTCACGCACCCCACCATTGCAGCACGGCTAAAAATAGAAGCGGCAGGATTGGGGCGGCACAAGCCCCAATCCTGCCCAGTCTCGGCAAGTCCGAGCAAACTGGCCGCACTCAAAAACCATCGCTCGCCAAGATACTTTGTCGATCTCGCCAAGGTCCGCTTTCGGCCCAGGCCGTGTGAAAACGTGACGAACGAAGGTTAGACAAGGCAAAAACAGGCGAAAAAACGCAGTTTACGAGTTGTAAATGAGCATTTTGAGCCTGTTTTTAACGCCGTATAACCGAGTGCAGTAGTTTTCACACAGCCTGGGTCATTAGCGGACGGTCATACATGCCGGAGACACCAACGGCTATAAGTCCTTCGTAATGCTTTCTTTGTCGTTATTTCGCGCCTGAGTGCGAAATAACGCATTGTCCTGTCAATCAAAGCATTGTCATGCAAATCAACGCATGGATGTTTCGGTAAACGCTTCGGTATGCCGTTAAATGCATTCTTAGGAAAACCTACTAACTAAAACATGCAACCCATCGCAGCCAGCTCTTGCCGATGGCAGGGAGCAAGGAGAGTGGTGCGGCCGCAGGACGCGTATCGAACGCTTCGACAGCGGGCATGGACAGACGTCGCCGGCGTGGCTGCTCACTCGCCACTAAGTTGCATCAAGCTCGGCACGGTAATCGCTCGGCAACTTTCCCGTCCACTTCTTGAACGCCCGGCGAAAGTTCGAGGGGTCGCTGAAACCCAGCAAGTAGGCAATTTCGTACAGCGGCAGGTGTGTGGTGGTCAGGTATTGCAGGGCCAGGCGCTTGCGCACTTCATCCAGCACCTGCTGGTAGCTGGTGCCCATCAGCGACAGGTGCCGCCGCAGGCTGCGGCCACTGGTATGCAGGGCGGCGGCGGCGCTGCCGAGGTCGGGAAAATCCCCGGGGCGCGCCAGTAACAGGCGGCGCACCCGCGTCAGCAGCCCATCCTGAACGTCCAGGCTGGCCAGCAGCGCCTCGCATTGCTGCTCGCACATCTGCACCGTGGCCGGGTTGGCCAGGGCCATCGACCGTTCGAGGTAAGCCTTGGGCAGACTCATGCGGTGATAGGCTTGCTCGAACAGCACCTCGGCGCCAAATACCTCCAGATAGCGCTGTGCGTAAGGCGGTGCGGGGTAGGCAAAACCCACTTCGACCCCTTGCATCGGCTCACCGATCAGAAAGTGCGCGATGGTGTGCAGGCTACTGATCAACCCTTCGGCGGCAAAGCGGCTGAGTGCACCCAGCGGCATCGCTTCGCTGGCGCGCAATTCGACGCGCTCGCCCTCCTCGACCATCTCCAACTCGAACGCCAAGCCCAGCACCCGGTAATACTTGAGCGCGAACTGAATGGCCTTGCCCAGGTTAGCGCTGGACAGCACCGCATAGCCGAGAATGCCGTGGGTCGAGACGTTCAACCGCTGCCCCAGCAGCAACCCCAGGGCCGGTTCGTTGCACCGCACCAGCGCAGCGCTGACCAGTAGATTGAAGTCGACGAAAGACAGGCGGCCATTGGGGTTATCCAGCACCTGCGGCCTGACCCGCGCCGCCGCCAGCAACTCGGCCCGCGGCAGGCCAAGCTGCTCGGCCAAATCCAGCAATGCGCCGACATAGGCGATCGGCACCAGTTCGGCAGTGAAATTCAGGGGCTGTCTCATGGTAGCGGCGGCTTCATTGTTATTGTTTTATCGGCTTTGGCTGAAAAGCTTGGCCGGATATGACTTGAATATTGGCTGAAGATAACCTTGTCCAGCTACGCCCGGCAAGCTCATAGTCGTACGATAGTCCTATAAATAATCGGGAGTTCGTATGCTCAGTACCACCCCCAAAGGTTTGGAAATCCGCCCCCGGCAACTGGACTTCGATCTGCCAAACCCTTTGCCGCGCCACTGGCACAGCGGCGATGCCTTCAAGACCCATACCTTCAACGCCATGTCGGTGCTGTTCCCCGACGGCGAGCGCTTTTTCATCGACTCGGTGCGTTTGTTCCGCCAGCAGATCGATGATGCCGAACTGCAAGGGCAGATTCGCGGTTTCATCGGCCAGGAAGGCCATCACAGCCGCGAACATGACACGTACAGCCAGCGTCTGCGCGACCTGGGCTATGACGTCGACTATCTGGAGCGTGGGCTGAAACGCCGGCTCGGCTTCGTGAAAAAACATCTGCCGGCCAAGCTGCAACTGGCCGCCACCTGCTCAGTCGAGCACCTGACCGCGATCATGGCCGACGCGGTGCTGAAAAACCCGCGCTGGCTGGACGGTGCCGACCCAGCCATGGCCAAACTCTGGCGCTGGCACGCGTTGGAGGAAACCGAGCACAAGGCCGTGGCCTTCGACGTGTATCAGGCCGTCTGTGGCAGCAAATGGTTGCGCCGGCGGGCGATGCTGCAAAGCACGCTGTTCTTCACCGTCGACACCTTCAAGGGCCTGGTGCACATGCTCAAGCGCGATGGCCTGCTGTGGAATTGGCGGGTCTGGCGCGATGGCCTGACCTGGCTGTGGGGCAAGGATGGCATCTACCGCGAACTGGTCGGCGTGTATCTGGACTTCTACAGCGGCAACTTCCACCCTTGGCAGCACGACAACCTGCACTTGGTCGAACAGTACCGCCTGGAGTTCGAGCCCCAACCGAAAGCAGCTTGAACGACCCGCCTATTGCCTGAGGCCCCAACCGGGGCCTTGGTTTTTTCAGACGTGGCGTGACGCAAAAGCCATGGCCACAAATGACCTTAACATTGGCTGCTGATAACCTTTTCCAGCCCGAGCGCGCCCCCCATAGTGAGACCATGGTTAAGCAACGACTCAGGGAGTCAGCATGGTCAGCACCACCCCCGAAGGACTGCAAATCCGCCCGCGTCACCTGGACTTCGATCTGCCCAGCCCACTGCCACGGCACTGGCACAGCGGTGACGCCTTCAAGTCCCATCTGTTCGATGCCATGTCGGTGTTGTTTCCCGATGGCGAGCGCTTTTTCATCGACTCGGTGCGCCAGTTCCGCGAGCAGATCAGCGACCCGGCGCTGAAAGAACAGATCCGCGGTTTCATCGGCCAGGAAGGTCATCACAGCCGTGAGCACCTGGAATACAGCAATCGTCTGCGCGAACTCGGTTACGACATCACCCGCATCGAGCGCCGCGCCCAGGCCCGCATCCGCTACACGCAAAAGAAGTTCTCACCCCAGCGCCAGCTGGCGGCGACTGCGGCACTGGAGCACATCACCGCGATCATGGCTGACGGCCTGCTGCGCGACCCCAAGCACCTGCAGGGCGCCCATCCGGAACTGATCCGCTTGTGGCGCTGGCATGCCCTTGAGGAAACCGAGCACAAGGCCGTGGCCTTCGATGTATTCAATCAGGTCTGTGGTGATCGAAAACTGCTGCGCCGGGCGATGATGATGGGCACCTTCTTCTTCGTGCTGGACACCAGCCGCGGCCTGGCGCATATGCTCAAGCGCGATGGCCTGCTGTGGAACTGGCGCGTCTGGCGCGATGGCATCCAGTGGATGTGGGGTAAGGAAGGCGTATTCCGCCCCTTGATCGGCACCTACCTGGACTTCTTCAAGGCCGGCTTCCACCCCTGGCAACATGACAACCTGGAATTGCTATACGGCTCCCGTGCGGAGTTCGAACCGCAATCGGCTTGATTGGCAGGTGTTTCGAGGGTTCCCATGCTCCCGCGTGGGAGCCCCACCCAGGGAACTCCGCGTCCCGCTGGCAGCGCGTTGGACGCGGAGCGTCCAGAGCTGCATTCCCACGATCAATCAATAGTTGCGACACTTCACGCGCGCAAGCTCGGTGGTGGAGATGTGCGAGTGCCGCTATCGCGGCCGCAGGCGAGGTGCCCGGCGACCTTGTAGTGAGTAACCATCGATGAATCTCCTTCGCAGTGAGTGCGGTGCTGGGCAAGCATCACGCGAAGGCCAATTTTGAGTCAGACAAAATGGGCAATCGTCAAGAAAGGCTCCATAAAGGGAATGGAGCTTCAGCTGTGGGTCTTGAGACCGCCTGCCCAAATGCAGAAAAACGGGGTGGCCTTAGCCCTGCCTGGACTCGCATCATCACCGATCGCATGAAGAAGCTCGAAGGCCCTTGCTCGGTCGCGACCCCATCATTCGTCTAGACCACTGCGTGCGGGTCGCGTTCGCCAGAGAGATGCTTGGTCATGGGCTCGCCGACAAAGGCCCCGAGCGGCGACCTACCAAGCATCCGTAGTTTTAACGCCTCAACCCTGCAAGAAGCGCAAGGCATCCGCCGCGCTTTGCTCTGGAATTTCCTCCATCGGGATATGCCCGACACCCGGGTAGGTTTTCACCTGAATACCCGGCAGGTCGCGCTGCCACAGCGGCACATGCTTGGGTGAAATCCAGCGATCGCGCTCGCCCCACATCAGCAGCGTCGGTGCCGTGATTGCCGCAACCCGTGCGGACGTACCCTGCAGTTCTTCACGGTTGACCTGCAGCAGCACGCGGAAGATATCCATCATCGCCCGGCGGTTGCCCGGGCGGCGGCTGAGGTCGTAATAACGGTCGATCACCCCCGCCTTGATCCGCCCCGGCTCACCGTAGACTTCCTTGATACCCTGGGCGATCAGTGCGCGCGGCATCCACAGCGGCATCGCCCAGGTCGCGCCTGGCAGCGCGGCGGCGGCGATCATCAATGGCACCTTCTGCATGTGATAACCGGCCGGGTCGATCAGCACCAGTTTTTCCACCCGCTGCGGCTGGGCCAGGGCGAAGTTCCAGGCGATATAGCCACCGAGAGAATTGCCAACCACCCGCGCCTTGCCAATACCAAGGTAATCGAGCAGTAGACCGAAGATCCTGACCATGCGCTCGGCACTGTAAACGCCATCGCGCGCAGGGCCGGTCAGGCCGAAACCCGGCACATCGAAACGGATGATCCGGTAATGCGCGGCGAAAGCGCTGATCCAACCATCCCAGGTATGCAGCGAAGCCACCACGCCATGAATCAGCACCAGCACCGGCTTGTCGCGGCTGCCTTCGTCACGGTAATGCACATTGAAGCCATCCAGCTCGATAAACCGCGAACCGCTATCGGCATTGGCGTAGCGCGCCTTCAGCCGCTCCAGCGGCAATGCACCGAAGCCCAAACGAGCAAAACCAACCGCCAGCGGCGGCGTCAGGGGAAGGCTTGAAGCAGACATGCAGGCACCTCGGCATTGTTGTTGTTATCGGAGTCATTTCTCAGCTCCGATAAAACCACACCAGCAATGGGCCGACGCCTAACCTAGGTTGTGGATGGGCACAGGGAAGCGATCAGCAGGTCGCTCAAAACAGCCTTGGCCTGTTCGATCTCTACCCGTGAAGCGCTACGACCCAGCAGCTCCAGGGACGCGGCCTCCAACGCCCAGATCAATGCGCGGTAGGTCAGCGGGTCGCGAACGCTGCGGGTTGCCTCCAGACGTTCCACCAGCAAACCGACCATTTCCAAATGCGCACGCTGACGGTGCGGCGCCAACGGCGAGTCCGCCCGCAACGCCTCTTCCTGCATCAGGCGGATGATCGGCCCCACCGCCAGGTGATAGTCGAAGAAGCTGCTGACCATATCGTGCAGCCAGGCTTGCGGGTGGCCGGCCACGTGCTGCATGTCGCGAAAGCGCGCCAGCAGGAGCTGCACGGCGGTCTGGTAGATGCCTTCGAGCACTTCCATCTTGTTCGCGAAGTATTTATAGAAGGTCCTCCGCGAGACCTTGGCCGCATCGAGCAGGTCATTCACCGTAGTGTCCGCCAGCCCCTTGCGGGCAAACAGCGGTATCGCCGCCAGCTGAATATTGATCCGCTGCAAATGCCCGACCAGGGGGCCTCCACCCGTCTCGCCCTGCTGCCGAACGACCGCGCCGTAGCCACCCAGGTCTTCGAATACCGCCCGGACAATTCCTTGTTCGGCCCGCTCCAGATCCATCGCGCACAACTCCCAACCTAGGCCTGGGTGACGGCACACCCTGAGCTGGTTACTCTGGCGCACGCCCTTTCCCGCAGGAATCCTCTTTGCCGATGAAGCTAACACGCCGCCTGCTCTGGCCGCTGGCCATCCTTTTGCTGGTTGTGGCACGCACACTGCCGGCCGCCGAACTGTTCTACCTCGGGCAGAAGATTCCGGATATCCAGAAACCCTGGGGCAGTGCCGAGTACCAGCAGTTGATCGAGGCACTACAGAAGATCGACACCAGCCAGGCCAATGCCCTGCCGCGACGCAGTGGCGAATTCACCGGGCCGCTCTACCAGCGCATGGTCAGCGAGGAGAACTTTCGCCCACAGCTGAACATCTATGCACCGCTGGAGTTGCGCCAGAACGACGCGCGCGAGGTGCTGTTCCAGCTCAAGGAATTGATGCGCCTGTACTTCGATTTTCGCGCCGCACAGCAGCCTTATGGCGCCGAAGCGCTGGGGCTGATGACCTACTCGCTGCGTCAGCAAGCGGTACTGTTCACCCTCACCACCGAGTTCTGGATGACCCTCTCGCAAACGGAGCAGAACAACCCCATGCGCCTGCAAGGCCTGCAGGAAACCAAGGCAGCGGCGGCCATGCTGACCTCCAGTGCGCTGGACTATCTGGGCCTGACCAAGCAATTCGGCCGTGAGGAGCTGGTGCTCTATGCCGCCGAAATCGGCAAGCAGTTGCCAGAACTGTTCGTCCACCTGAATGCCGCCGTGCGCCCGCAAATCCTCGCGCGCGTCGCGCAACTGGCCGAGCAGCACCCCTATGCCGAGGTGCGCACCAGCATGACCGAGCTGCAACCGGTACTGGCCGGGATTCAGGCCGATGTGGAAATCCAGCTGGCCCAGCCTGGCGCGCCGAACAAGCCGGTGACACCCAAGCTCGACCTCACGACGCCGAATTGAGCACCGGTTGTAGGGTGCCGTTCTGGCGCAAAACCCAGCCGAGGACGCCGCGGGGTTTCAGCGCAACAACCCAAGCCCCTTGGCTCGCGCCACCGCCTGAGTACGCCGTTCGACGCCGAGCTTGCTGTTGATATGCCGGGCGTGGGTCTTGACCGTGTGCAGCGAGATGAACAGCTGCTCGCTGATTTCCTGGTTCGAACAGCCCTGAGCGATCAGCTTCAACACCGCCAACTCGCGCGTACTCAAGGCTTCCGCCGGAGCACCTGGCTCGGCGCTCTGCGGCGCCTCATCGAACGCCGGCAAATTCGCCAACAAGGCTTCGCGCAACACACAGGACGGTCGCGCGGCCAGTTGCTCGCGCAACCACTCCGGGTGCTGCACGAGCAACTCATTGAAGGGTAACAAGCCGCCGCCCGCCGCCGAATCCAAGCTACTGGCCAGCTGCTGCTGAGCCTCACGTTCACGTCCTGCGGCACGCAGCAGCAAGGTCAACTGCACTTGCGCGATGACCCCGAGCAGTTGCCCACCGGCGGTTTGCGCCCGCGCGCTCAAGGCGCGCAAACGGCGCTCGGCGTCTGGCAACCGCCCCTCGATCCGCTCCAGAGCCGCGCGCTGCAACTCGATATGCAATGGCAACTGCGGATGGTATTCCGGCGCCGCGGCCGCCTTCTCCCCACTGTAGGTCTCCGCCAGACGCGCCAGCCAGCTGCCCGCCAGCTCCGCCTGGCCACGCAGCAACCAGAGTTCGCATTTGACCAGGGTGATCATCGCCAGGTAGTAGATCGCCGGCACATCCCAGATATGCATCAGGCGCTCGGCCTCGGCGAGATGGGCGAAGGCTTCCGGCAGGCGCCCACTGCGCGCCTCCAGACCAGCGAGTACACAGTAGCCAATCAGCACGCTGGTATCGCGACAGGCGCGCGCCTCCGCAATCCCTGCAGCCAGACGCACGCGCGCGGCCTCGGGTTGCAGCCTGAGGGTCAGCAGATAGCCTTCATACAAGGTCAGCCGCGCACGCACCGCATACAGGCGTTGCGACGGCAAGCCGCGCAGGCATTCGAGGCCCTGGCGCACTTCTTCACACGAACGCAGCACCTCGCCCCGGGCCTGCAGCACACGCGCCCGGTCGTAATGCGCGAGCGCCTCGAACAAGGGGTTGCCGACCCGCTGCGCCAGCTCCAGGGCATCGCGATTGAGGCCTCTGGCGCGCCATAGGTCGTTACTCACGATCGCCAGGTTGGCCAAGGTCGACAGACACATCAGGCGCTGGCCAAACCGCTCCTGCGGCAGTGACGCCAGCGCCTCCACGCAATAGGACTCAGCCTGCACACTGTCGCCACGGCCGCGCGCAATCACGCCACTCAACGCCAGCCACTGCGCCAGCATCGAACGCTGCGCCCGAGCCGAGGGCGCCGGTAGAAAACGTGACAACTGGCTCGCCAACTCATGCGCAGCGTCGAGTTGGCAGGCCAACGCCAGCGCCCAGGCGTACAACACGATCAACCTCGGCGTGCTGCTGAGCAGGCTCTCCGGCAAATCCATTTTCCAACGCAGCAGCATCGCCACATTCTGCTCGCCCAGCAGTTGCTCCTCGGACAGGTTCTGCACCAGGCTCGCCGCCACATCCCGCTGACCGGCGCGCAGGGCCTGCTCTATCGCTTCATTGAGCAGACCCTGGCTGCTGAACCAGCGACAGGCGCGCAGGTGCAGGCTGGCCGCCGGTTGCGAAGCGGCCGCAGCCGGGCGGGCACGCAACAGGTCGGAGAACAGATGGTGATAGCGGAACCAGCGGCCCTGCTCATCCAGCGGCACCAGAAACACCTGGTGCGCCTGCAAATGCTGAAGAATCGCCGCGCTGTCATGGCTTTCGCGCACCGCATCGCAGAGTTCGACGCAAAAGCGCTCGAGGAAGGCCGTTTCATACAGGAATGCCTGCACCTCGGCGCTCTGGCTCTCGATCACTTCCTCCAGCAGGTAATCTCGAATCAAACCATCGGCGCCGTGCAGCGAATGCGCCAAGCCCTGCGTATCACCGGCCTCCGAAGCCGCCAACAGCCACAGGCGCAACCCGGCCACCCAGCCTTCGCTGCGCAGCAACAGATTGTCGAGGGCCTCGCCTTGCAACGTGACGCCCTGGCTGGCGAGCAGCTCGCTGGACTCCTCGGCGGTCAGGCGCAGATCCTGCTCTTGCAGTTCGAGCAATTGCCGCGACAGACGCAGACGGGCCAGGTGCCAGTCCGGTCGTTGCCGACTAGTGACCAGCAACAGCAAACCTGCCGGCAGGTGATTGAGGAAAAATTGCAGGCAACGATCCAGCACCGCGCCTTGCGCCAGGTGATAGTCGTCCAGCACCAGCAATAGCGGCGTAGCCGGATCGAGGCGCCGGGTCAGCTCATCGAGCAGGCCGTCCAGCCACTCTTCGAACGCGAACGGCTGATGCCGCTGACGCATTTTCAACAGCCCCAGCGCATCCTCGCCCAACCCCGGGAAAAACGGTTGCAAGCCCGCCAGCAAACGTTCGAGAAAACGCCCCGGGTCGCAGTCTCGACGGCTGAGGCCAAGCCATAGGCTTTGCCACTGAGCCGGCAGACGCTCGCAAAACTCGATGGCCAGCGAGCTTTTACCAAAACCGGCCGGGGCGCTGATCAGCAGCAGCCGACCGTCCAACCCGGTCGTCAGCCGCTCGCACAAGCGCGGCCGCAACACGTAACCGGCAGGCAGCGGCGGGCGAAAAAAACGGCCCTCAACGGCAGGAGTGGCGGGATAGGCAAAGCCTTGCGAACTGGATAGGTCAGTCATCACCCGGATCTTGTAATGGTTGCGTCATCGGGAGCGTGAACGTCCAGCAGCCTAGTCGCTTGGCGAACGCATTTGAAGCCCCATGACGGCATTACCTGGCAATTTGCCTGGCATTTAGCCGCGGATATTCGCCAGACGAATACCGGAGAGAAGCGCTGGGCATAAAAAAACCGGCCCTAGGGCCGGTTTTTTAGGCTGCAAGACGCTGGATTAACGCACGCCAGCCTGACGCAGTGCTGCCGGGGTGTAATCGGTTTCCGAAGCGGTGTAGCTGAAGTCGTAGGATTGTTTCTCCTCGTTCTTCATGCCCAGTGCCAGGTAACGGCCGGACAGCAGGTCATAGAGGCTTTCCAGGGTGTACCACGGCACTTGCTTGTCGTAGTAGTACTGGGCGTGCGCCTCAGCCACACGCCAGAGGGTACCGCGACCGTCGTAATGATCGACTTCGGCAGCCTGCCAGGTGTCTTCATCAAGGTAGAAGTCACGCTTGGCATAGATGTGGCGTTCGCCAGACTTCAGCGTACCCACCACATGCCAGACGCGGTGCAACTCGTAACGGGTCAGATCCTGATTGATGTGACCGGCCTTGATGATGTCGCTGTATTTCAGCTGGGGCGAATCGAGCTTGTAGCTGTTGTAAGGAATGTAGATTTCCTTCTTGCCTTCCAGCTTCCACTCGTAGCGATCCGGCGAGCCGTTGTACATGTCGAAGTTATCGGATGTACGCAGGCCGTCTGCTGCAGTGCCCGGGCCGTCATAGGACACCTGCGGAGCACGACGCACCCGGCGCTGACCGGCGTTGTAGATCCACGCCAGACGCGGCTCTTTGACCTGGTCGAGGGTTTCATGCACCAGCAACACGTTACCCGCCAACCGCGAAGGAGCGGTAACCCGCTGCTTGAAGTAGAACAGGATGTTGCTTGTCTTGCTGGCGTCGTAGTCCTTCAAGCTGGCGCGGAAGGTGAACTCATCCTGGAAGTAGACCAGCGAGTACGAGCCGTTCGGTTGCGGCGTCGCCTGGGTGACCAGACGGCGCACGCTACCACCGCGGTAACGGGTGATGTGGTTCCAGATCGCTTCTACACCGTTTTGCGGGATCGGGAACGGATAGGCCTCTTTGAAATCTGCCAGGCCGTTACCGCCCTGCACCAACTTGGTAGTCGTCGCATTAGCCTTGGCCGCAGCGGCTACGTTGGCAGGTACACTTGCCGAACGGTGGGTAGGGAATACCGGAATTTTGTAAGTTTCCGGATAACGCTTGAACATCGCGTACTGGCCAGGGGTCAGCTTGTCTTTGTATTGATCGACGTTTTGCGCGGTGATGGTGAACAGCGCCTTCTCGCTTGGGAACGGATCGGACAGGAAGCCCTTGCTGTCCGCCGTGCCGGCATTCGCCGGCAGACCGCCAGTCCAGGCCGGAATCGAACCATTGGCATTACCCGCCATCTCAGCGCCCAGCGGAGTCAGGGTGGTGCCCAACTTTGCAGCTTCGTCAGCAGAAACGGCAGCCATAACGCCTGTAGCGAGCAAAGACAGTGTCAGAACACCGGTTTGCAACAGACTCTTTGTTATTTTCATTTTCATAGTCTTCCTCAAAGTTCCTGTCCGCTTAGAAGTTCACGCCGAAGCTGAGTGCGACGAAGTCACGATCGATCGAGGTGTTGTAGTCGCCACCGAAGAAATCGGTGTAAGACAGGCTGGACGTGTAGGTGTTCTGGTACTCGGCATCCAGACCGAGGCTGACGGCCTTGGAGCCTTCGTTGAAGATGCCGTTGGCGCCATAGCCATCGACGTCATGGGACCAGGAGATGCTTGGTTTCAGGTTCACACCGGCGATGGCGTCGTTGTAGTCCCAGATGGCACGACCGCGATAGCCCCAGGAGGTGGTGGTCACGAAACCATCGTTTTCGCAGTATTTGCTGGCGTTCTCGGCGGTGGCACTGCCCGCAGCGCTGGCGCCCAAGGCCGCGCAGGTATTAATCGAGCCTGTCGCCGGCAGCGGACCGGAACCGTATATCGGATCACGGCCATAGCGAGCTTCAGAGGTATGTTCCAGCCCACCGACATGACTCACGCCAATCTCGCCAACCAAAGTCATACGGCTCGCGCCCATAACCTGATCGAAGAAATGGGTAAAGGTGGTTTGAAATTGCGTGATTTCTTTCCGGCGATAACCATGCAAATCCTGGCCAGGAGAGCCATCGAGCACCGACGCATTACCAAACAGGCCACCCAGCGGTCCTACTCCGGCAAACAGAATATCTGTGGTATTCAGCTGTACCGGCGCATTCGGACGATAGCTGACCTCACCGCTCCAGGCGGTACCCGTGGGCAGAGTGGTGGAAAAGCTCAAACCGTACAGGCGGATATCTTCGGGGTACTCGATGAAGTACTCCGAATTGCCTGCCACCAACAGCGGAGCAAAAGCCGCCAATGGCCCCGTCAGCGAGCGGGCCAGGTTGAAGGTAGCTTGCGATGCGGCGGTAGCGCTGAAGACCGGACCGCGGCTGTGGTAATTCATGAAGTAGCCGCCAAACTCGGTATCGAGTTCCTCGGCGAAGTAACGCAGGGCCAAGCCATACTGACCGTCGTCATCCGCATCCCGGTCCGGTCCGCGGCGTACCAGCACGCCTTCCTCGTTCGCATCTACGCCAAATCGAGCAGCCAGGGCAGTATTGGCCGGCCCTAGAGCGGTACTGCTACGCAGCACTCGCAGGTTGTCGTCGCAACCATCGGCAATGATATCCGGCTGGGCGAAGAAGGTGCCGCAGTTGTCCGTGACGGTCTGATCCCACTCCAACTGGTAGAAAGCTTCGGCAGACAAGTTTTCGGTCAGGCTTTGCTGCACGAAGAACATATTGACCGGAATCAGGCCTTCCTTGATTTCGGCACCTGGACGACGGAATGCAGACACATCAACCGGGTTGATCGAGTTGATACCGTTCTGGATAAAGGTACTTTCACCCCAACTGACGACTTGCTTGCCCAAGCGCACCGAACCAGGCTGGTCGGCGATTTGGTAGTTGTGGTAAACGAAGGCATCGAGAAGCTGCGCGCCAGAGGATTGGGCACCCTCTTTACGATTGTGATCGTCGATGTCCTTGAACGGACGGCTCTCGTCTTTCAGTTCGAAGTCGTACCAGTACTTGCCACGGACGAACACACCCGTGTCGCCGTATTTCAATTCGAGGTCGTGGATACCCTTGAAGATCTTCGAGAAAGTCTCGCCCTTTTTGAAGTTCAGGTGCGAGTCGTCGGAGGTCTGCGACAGACCATCACCACCGTTATTGGCACCGATCAGATCCGGGTCGCCGTCGCGCGCCGACCAACTGGCACCAACCGACAGCGAGGAGTCGAACTGGCCTTCGATTTCGCCAACATTGAAATTGACCGCGAATGCGGGGGTTGCGATTGCGGAAGCGAGACTGACAGCCAATGGCAGTTTTGCCAGGCGCCAGAACGTTCTTGTTGTTGTCATCGACGCGACTCCATGTGTGTTTTTTTGTTATGGATGGCAGTGACTATAGCTACAAGGTGGTAGCCGATGATCCATCTAAAGTGTGATTTGAGGTCGCCGACCACTCTGGCCCGGTGCTTTCGACTGATCAGTCACGCGGAGAAGACGGTAGATAGCGCGTTTAACGCCCCAAGCGCTTGCTCGGCAAGCTGGCCGCATCACCCGGATGCGGCCGAAAAGCACTAAAGCGTGGACAGGAAGGCGCTGCCCGAGGCCTGCCATTGGGCAATATCCAGACGGATGCGCTTCTTATCCAACTTGCCGACGCTGGTCTTGGGAACTTCAGTAACAAGCGCGATTTGCGTAGGAATCGCCCACTTGCTCAGGTGGCCCAGTTCGACAAACGGCTTGAGGTGCTCCTTCAAACCCTTGGCATCCAGCACCTGCCCCTCACGCACCACCAGCAGGGCAAAGGGTCGCTCACCCCACTGTGGGTCAGGCACGCCGACCACCGCCACTTCGCGCACGGCGGGATGGCGGCTGATCAGGTCTTCCAGCTCCAGGGAGGAAATCCATTCGCCGCCGGTTTTGATCACATCCTTGATGCGGTCACGGATATCGATAACCCCCATACCATCGATGGTGGCGACATCACCGGTGTGCAGCCAGCCCCCCGCCCAAAGTTCGGCGCCCTTCTGCGGCTCGCGGAAGTAACCCTGGGTCAGCCAGGGCGCACGCAGCACCAATTCGCCCTGGGACTCGCCATCGGCAGGCAGGAACTGGCCATGGTCATCCATGATCGCCGCCTCGACCAACGGCACCGGTACGCCAGCCTTGATCCGGTAAGTGGTGCGTTCGTCTTCGCTACCGGCCAGCAACTCGTCGTTGAGGTGCGCACAGGAGATCAACGGGCAGGTCTCGGACATCCCGTAAGCGGCGGTGAGCTGAATGCCGCGGGCCTTGGCCGCCTCGTACTGGGCGCGGGTCAGCGCACTGCCGCCGATGATCAGCTTCCAGCCAGCAAAATCCACGCCTTGCGCGGCCTTGGCATTGAGCACCATCTGCAGAATGGTCGGGACACAGTGGGAAAAGGTGACTTTCTCCTTATCCCACAGTTTCACCAGCAGTTCCGGGTCGTAGCGCCCCGGGTAGACCTGCTTCACCCCGAGCATGGTGGCCACATAGGGCACGCCCCAGGCGTGCACGTGGAACATGGGGGTGATCGGCATGTAGACATCGTCGCTGCCCATCAGGCGAATGCTGTCCAGGCTGCCCAACACGCTGGCCATGGACAGGGTGTGCAGTACCAGTTGCCGATGGGTGAAATACACCCCTTTCGGGTTACCCGTGGTACCTGTGGTGTAGAAGGTGGTGGCCAGGGAGTTCTCGTCGAAATCCGCGAAGTCATAACGCGTACTGGCAGCCGCCAGCAGCTCTTCATACTCGCCGAGCAGGTTTGGCAGTGCGGCTGTCTTTTCGGCCGTATCGGTCAGCAACAGGGTTTTCTCGACCGTGGTCAGGTTGCTGGCAATCCCCTGATAGAGCGGCACGAACTCGCTGTTGACCAGCACGAACTTATCTTCCGCATGATTCATGGTGTAGAGAATCTGCTCGGGCGACAGACGGATATTGATGGTATGCAACACCGCGCCCAGCATCGGCACGGCGAACATGCATTCGAGGTAGCGGTGGCTGTCCCAGTCCATCACCGCCACGGTATCACCGGCCTTCACACCTGCCGCCGTCAACGCGTTGGCCAGGCGCGCGACCCGTTCGTTAAAGGTCGCATAGCTGTAGCGCACGCTCTCGCGGTAGACAATTTCGCGGGTTTTTTCGTAGCGACTACCCGAGAGCAGCAAGCTTTTTACCAACAGGGGATAAGGGTAGGCATTTTCGGCCGGAGGGATGACGCGGGTCTGCAACATGGAAGCACCTACTCGAATACGTGTTGTTTTCTGACTGACCTGCACTCTAGAGGCCGGCGGTCGCCTGGAAATCAGTCCTAAGAATGATTTGCCGGATGACTCTTTGGTCGCTTCCGGTCACGCGGTAGAATCAGCCTCAACGGCCGGTAACGGCCTACCCACACTGAGCCAGCACTGTCACAGAGGTAACTACGATGTCCGATATCGTCATTGTCAGCGGCGCCCGTACTCCCATGGGCGGTTTCCAGGGCAGCTTGTCCAGCGTCCCCGCCGTCGAATTGGGCGCCGTGGCCATTCGCGAAGCCGTGGCCCGCGCCGGTATCCAGGCGGCTGATGTGGAAGAGGTGATCATGGGCTGCGTCCTGCCCGCCGGCCTCAAGCAAGGCCCTGCCCGCCAAGCGGCGCTGAATGCCGGGCTACCCAGCGCCACCGGTTGCACCACCATCAACAAGCTCTGCGGTTCGGGCATGAAGGCCGTGATGCTGGCCCATGACCTGCTCAAAGCGGGGACCAACAGCGTGATGGTCGCCGGCGGCATGGAAAGCATGTCCAACGCCCCCTACATCCTGGAAAAAGCCCGCACAGGCTTGCGCATGGGTCACGGCGAGATCAAGGACCACATGTTCCTCGATGGTCTGGAAGATGCCCGCACGGGCCGGCTGATGGGCTCCTTCGCCCAGGAAACCGCCGACAAATATGGCCTCGGCCGTGAAGAGATGGACGCCTATGCCATCGAGTCGCTCAAGCGTGCCCAGGCCGCTATCGCCAATGGCTCGCTGAATGCCGAGATCGTTCCGGTGAACGTCGTCACCCGCAAGGGTGAGGTGCAGGTCAAAGACGATGAGCAACCGCTGAACGCCAACCTGGAGAAGATCCCAACCCTCAAGCCGGCGTTCCGCAAGGACGGCAGCATTACCGCCGCCAACGCCAGCTCGATCTCCGATGGCGCCAGCGCACTGCTGTTGATGACCGCTGAAGAAGCCGCCCGCCGTGGCCTCAAGCCGCTGGCCAGGATCGTCGGCCACGCCACCCAGAGCCAGGACCCGAGCGAGTTCACCATCGCGCCCATCGGCGCCATGAGCAACCTGTTCAAGAAAACCGGCTGGAACAAGGACGACGTCGACCTGTTCGAAATCAACGAAGCCTTCGCCATGGTCACCATGCTGGCCATCCGTGAACACGGCCTGGATCACGCCAAGGTGAATATCTACGGCGGCGCCTGCGCCCAGGGCCACCCCGTTGGCTCCACCGGTTCGCGGATCATCCTGACCCTGATCAACGCCCTGCGTAATACCGGTGGCAAACGCGGTGTCGCGGCCCTCTGCATCGGTGGCGGCGAAGCCACTGCCGTGGCGGTGGAACTGCTCTAAGGCTCGAACCCGCAGGAACAGGTTGGGCCGCGCTCGGCGAGGCCCAACACTGCGCCCCACTGCTCAACCCGGGTTTGGCAGCCCCGTAGCCTGCATGCCGGGGCTCGTCAGCCCGGCAGCAACCTAGGGTAATTCGGCAAACGCCACCTTCACGCCCAGCGCGATCAACACCGCGCCCATCATTCGATCGAACCAATGCCCCATACGGGTAAAGCCCGACCGCACGCGCTGCTGGCTGAACAGCCAGGCCACCAGACAGAACCAACCCGCCGTAGCCGCCGCCAGGTAAACGCCGTAGCCCGCCTGCACCGGCAGCGGGGTATGCGGGTTGATCACCACGGTGAACAGCGAGAGGAAAAACAGCGTCGCCTTGGGATTCAAGCCGTTGGTGACGAAGCCGCTGATAAATGCTGCGCGTGGAGTACGCTCGACCATCGACATGGCAACCGCGTCGACCGCACCAGCCTGCGCCGGTTTGGCCCGCAGGGCCTTGATACCGATGTAAATCAGATAAGCCGCCGCCAGCCATTTCAACGCGTTGAACAGAACGATCGATTGCGACACGATCAGGCCAATGCCCAGCAGTGAATAGGCCACATGCAGGAAAATCGCGCTGCCCACCCCGAGCGCCGTCCAGGTGCCGGCACGACGGCCGTTGGCCACGCTTTCGCGCACCACCACGGCGAAATCCGGACCGGGGCTGGCCACGGCCAGCAGGTGAATCAGCGCAACGGTCAAGAATTCCGTCCAATACATAGGGCCTCCGCTAAGCCACCAAGTGTCTGTTAGGCTCGCAACCATACGCCCTCAACCGACCGCAAAAAAGGTACAGCTGATGAGTAATGACAGCCGCGCCGTGTTCCTCGATCACGCCTCTCTCGATCTTGGCGATCTCGACCTCGCGCCGCTTCGGCAGGTGTTCGGCGAACTGACCCTGCATGGGCAAAGTACAGCCGAGCAGGTCGCAGAGCGCCTGCGGGGCGCCCAGGTCGCCATCAGCAACAAGGTCGCGCTGACGGCCGAGACCTTTGCCGCCTGCCCGCAGCTCAAACTGGTGCTGGTCGCCGCCACCGGCACCAACAATATCGACCTGGCGGCGGCGCGCGCCCATGGCGTCAGCGTCTGCAACTGCCAGGGTTACGGTACCCCCTCGGTGGCGCAGCACACGTTGATGCTGCTACTCGCCTTGGCCACCCGCCTGCCGGATTACCAAGCCGCCGTGCGCGCCGGGCGCTGGCAGCAGGCGCAACAGTTCTGCCTGCTGGACTTCCCGATCGTCGAACTGGAAGGCAAGACCCTCGGCCTGCTCGGCCATGGCGAGTTGGGTGGCGCCGTCGCCAAACTGGCGGAAGCCTTCGGCATGCGCGTGCTGCTCGGGCAATTGCCCGGTCGGCCGCCGCGCGCCGACCGCTTGCCGCTGGACGAGTTGCTGCCCCAGGTCGATGCGCTGACCTTGCACTGCCCGCTGAACGAACACACCCGCAACCTGATCGGTGCCTATCAACTGAGCCTGATGAAGCCCGGCGCCTTTCTGATCAACAGCGCTCGTGGCGGCCTGGTCGACGAACAGGCGCTGGCCGACGCCCTGCGCCGTGGCCACTTGGGCGGCGCCGCCAGCGACGTGCTGACCCAGGAGCCGCCGACTGCTGGCAACCCACTGCTGGCGGCCGATATCCCACGTTTGATCATCACCCCGCACAGCGCCTGGGGTAGCCGCGAAGCGCGACAACGGATCGTGATCCAGCTGACGGAAAACGCCACGGCGTTTTTCAGCGGTGCGCCTCGCCGACTGGTCGGCTAAGCTGCGCCACTTTTCACGCAATGCCCCAGGTTTAAGGAATACTCATGGACCCGCGAAGCGAAGTGCTACTGCGCCAGCCCGAACTGTTCACCGGCAACCTCCTGCTCGCCGGTTTGCCGGCCGACGATCTGCTCGGCCAGTTGCCCGTCGCCCACGGCTGGAGTTGGCATGCTGGCGAATACGCCTCGCTGCAGGCGCGCTTTGCCGAACGCAGCCAGTTTGGCGTGACAGTAGCCGACGCGCAGTTCGACGCAGCGGTGCTATTCCTGCCCAAATCCCGCGAACTGACGGACTACCTGCTGAACGCACTGGCGGCTCGCCTGCCCGGGCGCGAACTGTTCCTGGTCGGCGAAAAACGTAGCGGCATCGAGCGCGCGGCCAAGCAACTGGCGCCGTTCGGCAAACCCCGCAAGCTGGACAGCGCGCGGCACTGTCAGCTCTGGCAGGTCACGGTCGCGCAAGCTCCTGCCGCACCGGACCTGGAAGCCCTGGCCCAGCGTTATCAACTGGAATTGGCCGACGGCCCGCTGACGGTGATCAGCCTGCCCGGCGTCTTCAGCCACGGGCGCCTGGACCGTGGTACTGCCCTGTTGCTGCAACATCTGGACAAGCTACCGAGCGGCCATCTGCTCGACTTCGGTTGTGGCGCCGGCGTGCTCGGCGCCGCGCTGAAGCGACGCTTCCCGCACAACCAGATCAGCATGCTCGACGTCGATGCCTTCGCCGCCGCCAGCAGCCGCCTGACCCTGGCCGCCAATGGCCTGGAAGCCGAGGTGCTGACCGGCGACGGAATCGACGCGGCACCGCTCGGGCTCAACGCCATCCTCAGCAACCCACCCTTCCATGAGGGCGTGCACACCGACTACCTGGCCACCGAGAACCTGCTGCGCCAGGCCGTCAAGCACCTCAAGCCGGGCGGCGAACTGCGCCTGGTGGCCAACAGTTTCCTCAAGTACCAGCCCCTGATCGAAGAACACCTGGGCCCCTGCCAAACCTTGGCAGAAGGTCAGGGCTTTCGGATCTACCAGGCCAAACGCCGTTAAGCGGTACTTGCCCAAAGCCCGGTGCTTGGGCAGAATGCGCCCCGTCCTAGGGGAGTAGTCTCCCGCGAGCGCCAGGTTCACATCGGCAAGCTCGCCCGGCACGCGTCAACATACTTGGTCCTCAGACCATGGCGCGTGCGACCCAAGGTCCGTTCAGACGGGCCCAGGGGTTTGACAAGACCTATGACACGCACACCTTACCCGGGGCGGGAAGGCGTACGTGTCATAGCCGTGTCTACCCGCCCCTGAGGAAGCCTGATGGAATCGCTCTACATACCTACCCTGATCGTTGCCTTGGCCGAAATCGGTGACAAGACGCAGCTGCTCGCCCTGTTGCTGGCCGCCCGCTTTCGCCGGCCCTGGCCCATCATCTGGGGCATCGTGGTCGCCACCCTGGCCAACCATTTCGCCGCCGGCGCCATCGGCAACTGGGTCGCCAGCTTCTTCGCACCCGCGACGCTGAGCTGGATTCTGGCGGCATCCTTCGTCGCCGTCGCGCTGTGGACATTGATCCCGGACAAACTGGACGACGATGAAGCCTCGCGCCTGAAACGTTACGGCCCGTTCCTCACCACCTTGATCGCGTTCTTTTTGGCGGAAATGGGCGACAAGACCCAGGTCGCCACGGTGATGCTGGCGGCGCAATACCCGCACTTCATCCTGGTGATCATCGGCACGACGCTAGGCATGCTGATTGCCAACGTACCGGTGGTGCTGGCCGGCAATTTCGCCGCCGATCGTCTGCCGCTGACGCTCATTCGTCGGCTGGCCGCCACGGCCTTCGCCGCCCTGGCTTTCTACGCCAGCTACCAGGCGCTGAGGCTCAGCGGCTTTTTCTGAAACGCTGGCAGCCCGGCACTATCCTGACGCCAGCCTGCTGGCGTTTCGGCCAATGCCGGTCGGGGCGCGCCTGCAACAGAGTATGCGCACTGTCACACACCTACTGCGCGCCCCGAGAGAGCCGTTATGTCATTGGATGATATGAAAAAACTGGTCCGCCACCACATTGACCTGTCGTGGAACAAAGGTCGCCTGGCCCTGACCGAGCAACTGCACAGCAAGAACTTCCTCTACAAAAGCTCCTTTGTCGGCCGCCCGTTGGGCAGTGCGGCGTTCGCCCAGATGGTGCTCGACATCCGCAACGCCATGCCAGACTTGGAGGTGGTACTCGAAGAGTGCCTGGCCGAAGGCAATAAGGTCTGCACCTGGAGCACCTTGATCGGCACCATAGAGAAACCCGCGCTCGGTTACCCGCCGAGCGACAAGGTGCTGAGCATCTCGGCCATGGCCTTCTGGACCATTACGCCAACCGGGGAAGTGGAAGAGATTTGCACCATGTTCGACATGGAGAGCTTTCGCTCGCAGCTCGGTTTGGAAACCCGGCCCTTTGCCGAAACAGCCATGCCATAGCGCCGCGCGCTTACAGATAGGCGTTGTCGCGAAACCACTGGATAGTCCGCGTCAACGTCTCATCCACGGGGGTTTGCGCAACGAAGCCCAGCTCAGCCTGGGCCTTGCTGCCATCCAGGTACTGCCCCCCCGCCATCACCGCCAGCGCCGTGTCATCCAGGCGCGGCAAGCGGCCGGTCAGGCGATAACGCCCACGCCCCAGCGCGGCGATCACTTTGGCCACGCCCAAAGGCAATGGCTTTGGCGCGGCAACGCCCAAGCGCGCGGCAATCCGTGCGCTCAAGTCGCCCAACTCGATATTCTCTCCGGTCAGCAGGTAGCGCTCGCCCACCCGGCCTTTCTGCAACGCCAGCAACAGGCCGTGGCCGGCATCGGCGGCGTCGATCAGGTTGCGTTTGCCCGGCACGTAACGGCCCATCGCACCACTGGCAATGGCGGTGATCAACCGCCCGGTGCTCGGGCCGACATCGAACTCGCCAAGGGTCATCGCCGGAATCCCGATCACCACCGGCAGGCCATTGCGCGCCTGTTCACGGGCCTGCTCGTCGAGTGCCCATTTGCACATCAGGTAAGGGTTGCGCCAGCGCGGCATGTCCTCGTAAAACAACCCCTCGTGCCCCGGCAGGCCCTGCGGGTGCCGAGGCAACGCAATGGCGGCGCCCACGTAGACGATACGCGGCACCCGCGCCGCCAGGCAGGCGGCATAGAAATGATTGGTCTGGTTCAACGCGCTGGCCAGATCGTCCTGCCAGCGCCGTGGCCTGCTCGGGTAATAGCCGGCGCAGAAGATCACCCCGTCCACGCCCGCCAAGGCACGACTGAGGGCGGCATGATCGAGCAGCTCGGCCGAGCGGAATTCAGGCTCGAGATAGCCCAGCCGCTCGACCCGTGAAGACGGCCGGTGAATCAACACCAACTGCTGACCAGCAGCGCGGATCGCCCGAGCCGTATGGTGGCCGAGCAAACCGGTAGCTCCGAGAACGGCAATCTTCACGACGACTCCTTCGTCAACTAGAGCAACAGATGGCGCCTTGGCTCACTGCGCGCCTTTGGCCTGCTGATACAGCGGCAGCACCTTCGGAATGGCCGCCTGCAGCGCCGCGGTCCGGCTGCTGGAGGACGGGTGGGTGCTCATGAATTCCGGCGGCGAGCCTTCGTTGGCCTGCCCCATCTTGTCCCACAGGCTGATCGCCGCATTCGGGTCGTAACCGGCACGCGCCGCCAGCTCCAGGCCGATCAGGTCAGCCTCGTTCTCGTTACCCCGGCTGTTGGGCAGGGTCATGCTGTACTGCACAACGGTGTCGGCCAGCGCCAGGCTGTCCTGCCCCAGGCCGAGCAACGCACCGGCGCCCTGCTTGGCCATCTCGACGCCATAGGCCTTGGACATTGCCTCGCGGCCGTGCTCACGCAGCGCGTGGGCGATCTCGTGGCCCATCACCGCCGCGATTTCATCGTCACTGAGCTTGAGCTTCTCGATCAGGCCGCTGTACATGATGATCTTGCCGCCCGGGCCGCAATTGGCGTTCAGTTCAGGGCTGTCGATCAGGTTGACCTGCCACTGCCACTGCGCCGAATCCGGACGAAAAATCGGCGCCTGCGCAATCAACCGCTTGGCGATGGCGTCGACACGCTTGGCATTGGCGCTGCTCTTATCCAGGATGCCTTTGCCGGATGCTTCCGTGAGCGTCTGTTGGTAAGACTGCGCATACATCTTGTTGACCTCATCGGTCGACAGCATGCTGAACATGTATTGCTTGCGTTCGACACCGACGGCGCCACCGCTGGTGGTATTCACGGCCTGACAGGCGACCAGCAGTGAGCAGCCCGCCAGAGCGACCAAACGAAACAGGGTGTTCATGTCAAACCTCCATTGCAACGGGCTCGTATGCTAGAACGCCCGCATGCCGAGGACAACCTCGCCTGCGCGCTGTTCGGCGGCCATCTTGGCTGGATGCAGAGCGGCCCGTCGATGCACAGGAGGCCGCCGCTTCGCCCGCAAGAACTTTTCCCGCCGCCGCTCATGCTTTAGCAACCCTCTGCCGATAAGCCAGGGACAGGCGTAATCCGAATAATGCTGTGGAGTCCCTATGCGATTTAAGTCCATCCAGTTTTCCGTCGTGGCCCTGGCCGGCGCCAGCGTCCTGGCCGTGGTCGTGGCACTGGTGCTCTACGCCCTGTTCTCCGGTGCGCGAACCCAAGCCATGGTTCAGGACAGTACCCAGGACCTGCTTGAAGAAGTAATCGACCAACACCTGATTGCCTTGGCCGAAGCCCAAGTTGGCCAACTGCAGCGCCAGTTCGAGCACCCCATGACGATCGCAAAGTCCCTGGCGAGCCTGAACAGCCGGATGGGTAGTGCGAGCGACGGCAGCACAGCCCTGAGCATCAGCCGTGAGGAGCTGACCGCACTGGTTGGCAACGCCCTCAAGAGCAACCCGGAACTGCTCGACTTCTACATCGGCTGGGAGCCCAACGCCTTCGACCAGGATGACGACCTATACGCCGGGCAGAAGGAAAATGGCTACGACGAGAGTGGCCGCTTTATGCCCTGGTGGTACCGCGAGGGCAGCAACCTGAAACTGGAGCCGCTGAGCGCTACCCAGATGGAGAGCGAGAAACTCCTGCCGACCGGGGTTCGCGAAGGCGAATACTACCTGTGCCCGAAGGCCTCGAAACAACCCTGCGTGATCGACCCGGCCGCCTATGACTTTGGTGGCAAGCAGGTTCTGGTCGCCTCCTTCAACGCGCCGATCCTGGTCGACGGCCAATTCCGCGGCGTGGTCGGTAACGACTTGGCCCTGGACTTCATCCAGGGGTTGCTCAACCAGGCCAAGGGCAAGCTCTATGACGGCGCAGGGGAACTCGCACTGGTTGCCGCCAACGGCACACTGATTGCCGCGACCCGAGATGCCGCGCTGATCGGCCAACCCGCCGAGAAGGCGCTCGGTGGCCCGCTGATGGACAAACTCAAGCAAAACAGCGGCGACCAGCCGATCAATAACCTCGACCAGGAGCGACAGCTCTTCCAACTGTTACTCCCGTTCCAGATAGCCGGCACCTCGACACGCTGGACCCTGGCCATCGAGCTGCCGACGTCGGCCGTATTCGCTGACCTGCAAAAGCTCCAGGCAGGCCTGGCCGAGCAAGCCAAGGAAGACACCCTCGGCATGACCCTGGTGGGCTTGCTGGTGGCCGGTATCGGCCTGCTGGTGATCTGGTTCGTCGGCTACGGCATTGCCCGCCCGCTACGGCAGATGGTCGGCATGCTCGACGATATCGCCAAGGGCGATGGCGACCTGACCCAGCGCCTGACGGTGGATCGCGCCGACGAACTGGGGCAGATCGCCAACGGTTTCAACACCTTCCTCAACAAGCTGCAGGGCATGATCCGCGACGTCGTGGGCTCGGTGCAGAAGGTCAGTGACTCCTCCGAGTACACCGCCGACATCGCCATCCGCACCAACCAGGGTGTACAACGGCAAATGGCGGAAATCGACCAGGTGGCCACCGCCGTGCACGAGATGACCGCCACCGCCCAGGACGTGGCGCGCAATGCTACCCACGCGGCGGAAGCGGCCAACCACGCCGACCGATCGGCCAACGAGGGCAAGCGCATCGTGCAGAACACCTCCCATGCGATTGCCGCGCTGGCCACCGAGATCAGCCGGGCAGTGACGGTGGTGCAGACCCTGGCCAAGGACAGCGAGAACATCAACGCCATCCTCACTGCCATCCGCGGGATCGCCGAGCAGACCAACCTGCTGGCCCTCAACGCCGCGATCGAAGCCGCGCGGGCCGGCGAGCAAGGCCGTGGTTTTGCCGTGGTGGCCGATGAAGTGCGCAACCTGGCGCAGAAAACCCAGCAGGCCACCGAAGAAATCCAGACCATGATCCAGCAGCTGCAACACGGCACCCGTGAAGTGGTGCGGGTCATGGAGGGTAGCCAGGTGAAGACCGACGACAGCGTGCAGCATGCCGCCGAGGCCGCCACTGCGCTGGAGTCGATCACCCATGCGGTGTCGGTGATCAACGACATGAACACCCAGATCGCCAGCGCAGCCGAGGAGCAAAGCGCGGTCGCCGAAGACATCAACCGCAACGTCACCAATATCGGTCAGGTCGCCAACGAAGTCGCCAGCGGTGCCGACGAGGCGAGCCAGGCCAGCGCCGAGCTGACCAAACTGGCCGAACAGCAACGACGGCTGATCAACCAGTTCAAGGTGTAAGCGCCAGCCCGACAGCACGCTTCTGTGGGAGTGGCTTCAGCCACGATGCATTTCGCGGCTGAAGCCGCTCCCACAAGGCGTGGTCCAACTCGGTCATGTTGGGCTTCGCGGAGCGAAGCCCAACCTACGCGCGGCTGCTTGTAGCCCCCTCGCCCCTCCGCAGAGACGACGACAAGGATGCAGGAGGTAGAGCGACGCAGGATGCCAAAGCCAAGGCCCGGGGAGAGGGGAATTTAACCCTACGCCGGGGTCAAACACTCCGGTCCATCCAGCTTGGGATCATTGACCAGGTTCGCCAGCACCCGCTCCCGCAAGGGCGGCTGCGCCTGGCACAGCAACGCCTGCAAAGCCGGTAGCGGCGTATCGTCCGCCAGCCAGGCCTCCTGCCCTGCCGCATCGAGGATCAGGGGGCGACGCTGAGTGGCGGCGGCCTGGGTCACCACCGCGACGCTCAGATAGACATGCCCCTCGACCGGATAAGCCTCCCAGACGGCCGCGAAGTACAACGGCGACGCCTCGCTGGTGAGCCAGTACGGCCGCTTGCGCGCAGTACCACGCCATTCGTAGAAGCCATTGGCCGGCAGCAGGCCGCGACGCAGGCGGAACGCGTCGCGGAACATCGGCTGTTCGGCCAGGGTTTCCGCACGCGCATGGGCGGGAGTCTTCGACAGATCGGTCAGCCAGGGCGGTGTCAGCCCCCAACGCGCGCGCGCGGCGTGGCGCTCGCCCTGCACATTGCGCAGCAGCAACACCGCGGTGTTCGGCGCGATATTCCAGGCGGCGCGCTGATCGGTGGGAAAACCAGGGGTCGCCGCTAGCGCAGGCGTCCAGCGGAACAGGGCATAACGTCCACACATCGGGCGGTAAGACTCATCGAGGAAAGGTGTTCAACAGAGCAGAATGCCGTGGAAATTCTCCGGCTCATCGCCCGGCAGCGGCTGCGCGGTATTGTACGCGGCGATCAGACCCCGCGCCTGCTCGGCCTGCTCATTATCCACCAGCAGGCCAAGCAAACCGCTGACCGGCAGTTCACCCACCGCCCCGAGCAGATCGCCACCGGTGAGGTGCGCCGCCACCCCCTCGCTGGCCAGCATGCCCAGCAGCAGTTCGGCTTCCAGCAGATCCTGCGGCTCGTAGATGCGCTGCATCAGTCATTCTCCGCGCGCACATCCAAGGTCCAGTCGGCGCCATCGGTGCGCAGATCGAAAATAATCGGCCGGCAACACACCGGGCAGTCCTCGATGTACTGCTGGTCGCCGCCCGACAGATCCAGCAGCGCCTGCGCCGGTTCACCGCAATACGGGCATTGGTAGTCTTCAGTCTCAAGCATCGCGGCCTCCACTGTGACTTGCGGGTATAATTGCCGGTCTAGTACAGGCCCCCGGATTCAAGGGGCAACTCCCAACCGCAGCCATTTCCAGAACAAGAGAGCATGATGGGCGAATTCGATGCCATCCGACCGTACGCCGATACTGAAGTCCCTGCCGTACTGGCGCGCCTGTTGGCGGATAAGGCTTTTCTCGAAATCCTCACGCACTTTCGCTTTCCGCGCCTGGCCAACCACTTCGGCTGGCTGCTTAAACCTCTTATAGCTCATCGCCTGCGCAATGAGTTCGCCGGCGTCGCTTCTGTCGCGGCGCTGCAGGATAAAGTCGAGCAATACGTCGACCGCACCATCGAGCACGCCACCGATGGCGTAACCTATTCCGGTGTCGAGCAACTCAAGAGCGGCAGCGCCTACCTGTTTCTCGCCAACCACCGCGACATCGTCATGGACCCGGCCTTCGTCAACTACGCGGTCTACCACGCCGGGCTGCCCACCCCGCGCATCGCGATCGGCGATAACCTGCTGCAAAAGCCCTTCGTCAGCGACCTGATGCGCCTGAACAAGAGCTTTATCGTGCATCGCTCACTGAGCGGGCGCCGGGAAAAACTGGCGGCCTATCAACTGCTCTCGGCCTATATCAACCACTCGATTCGCACCGATTGCGAGTCGATCTGGATTGCCCAGGCCGAAGGCCGCGCCAAGGACGGCGATGACCGCACCGATTCGGCGATCCTGAAAATGTTCCACATGAGCCGCAAGAGCGAAGCCTTCGCCGCGGTCATCCAGGAGCTGAACCTGACCCCGGTGTCGATCAGCTACGAATACGACCCCTGCGACCAGGCCAAGGCCCGCGAGCTGTACATCCGCGCCACAACGGGCAGCTACGAGAAGAGTGCCGGCGAAGACGACCAGAGCATCGCCCTCGGCATCACGGGCTACAAAGGCCGCGTCCACGTGAATTTCGGCGTGCCGATCAGCGCTGCGTTCGAAGACACCAAGCAATTGGCGCTGGAAATGGATCGACAGATCCTCGGCGGCTACCGGCTGTTCCCGGTGCACTACCTGGCCTATGCGCTATGGAGCGGGCGTGACCCGGCGTTGAACGTGCCGAACGCCGCCGAGCTGTTCCCGGCCGCCGAGCTGGCCGCCGCCCAGGCCGAATGGCAGAAACGCCTGGAGGCCTGCCCGCCCGAGCAACGGCCGTATCTGGTTTTGCAGTACGCCAACCCGGTGCGCAATCAATACCGCATCAAGCAGTTGCAGTGACACCTGGGCCACGGGGCAAACCCACGGCCCTGCAACGGCCCGGACTCTGGCGTTGACGGGAATGACGGCACTAGACAACCAGCGCCCCCCCTCAGCCCAGCGCCCTCGCGAAGGCGTGGCCCGGTAATTCACTCAGAGCCGGGTGCTGCACCAGGACACCAGCAATGCAGCCGCCAGGCAGGCGTAACCGAATGCGTTGAAAAACCGATTCAGGCGCAGGGTCCGCTCATCCAGTAACGACGCTTCCTCAGCCCCCTGCTCCAGCTCGGCGTCCGCCGCCAGCTGCGCCACCGCGCGCCGCTCGCGCAAGCGGGTAGCCACCAGCAGCCAGCCGCCGGCAATGGCGAAGAACAACGCCAAACCATTGATCAACTGGGCTGGATGGGCCAATCCCAGGGATAACAACGTCTGCAGCGACATCAAAAACCTCTGCCTCAGGTGGCACGCGGCGAATGGCGTACGCCCCCTGAATAGACTCGCGCAACCCCGACATGGGTTCGCTACGGCGGCGGATTCTACCCAAGCCATCACACCGCGCACGGCGTTTCCGACGAATGCCCGAATACCGCACCTGCGCAGGGCGCACCCGCCAGAAAAACCTCGGGCTCGCCGTTCAACGTCATCAGACCGTCAAACGACTAGGCCACTCTGATGCCCCCACACCCCATCAGGAGCACCGTATGCTGCATGCCCAGAATCAGGACCTGCTCTACCACATCAGCCCCAGCGATGAGCAGCAAGCGCTGATCGACGGCCTTGCCTTCAACGTGCAGGATCGCCATTGGCTGGTCTATTGCGCCCTCGGTGGCCACGAACATTACGATCTGCCAGAGATCGACCAGCAAAGCGGCCTGAGCCTGCCGCTGTGGTACAGCGAAGCAGCCTGAGCACCCGGCTGGCGTCGTTTGCAGCTGACGGCGTTGCCCGCGGCAACGGCACGCAATAAAAAGCCCGGCTTTGACCGTAATGCTGTTCACTTAAGCATTTGAACGCCAGCCGGGCTTCCCCGAGAATCCGATGCCAGTCTTCCTGGTATCGGATTTTTTATGTCTTTCCAACAGCATCTGCTCGATCTGGGCGAGCTATTCAACTTCTCCGACCTGAGCACCTTCACCCAGAACATCCCAATCGAGTGGGTGGCGTCCGCGCTTGATCTTTCCTCTCAGGCCACCATCCGCCGTCGTCGGCTACCTGCCGATCAGGTGCTCTGGCTGGTGCTAGGCATGGCGCTCTTCCGCGATGAGCCTGTCCATGAGGTGGCCAGGCGTCTAAACATTTGTGCCCAGGGACTGGCTTCGGATTGCTTGCTGGCCAAAAGTGGTGTCACTGAGGCTCGCAAGCGGCTTGGCGCCGAGCCGGTCGAGTGGCTGTTCCGCAAAACTGGCAGCCAATGGGGAGGCGAACGCTATAGCGATGACACCTGGCGGGGGCTGCAGGTTTTTGCCGTGGACGGGGCACTCATGCGCACGCCCGATACGCCTGAACTACGGGACCATTTCGGGTCTGGCAATACCTCCACCGAGCGCCAGACGCCCTTCCCCATGATGCGTCTTGTAGCCTTGATGAATGTGCGCTCCCATTTGATTCTGAATGCCCAGCTGAGCCCCTATCGGCGCAGTGAAATGCGCCTGGCCGATGAGTTTTTGCAACAGATCCCCAACCATTCGGTCACGTTGTTCGATAAAGGCTTCTGGAGTGCTGATTTGCTGCTGAAAGTGGCCACGGCCGGTGACAACCGACACTGGTTGATCCCCGCTCGTCAGGGCCTGATCAGCGAGGAGGTGATCCGTTACGGCAAGCAGGATCGCCTGCTGCGTATGAAGGTTTCACCGCAGGCGAGAAAGCGTAACCCAGACCTACCAACCTACTGGGACGTGCGTGAAGTCAGCTATGCAGTGCAGGGCAAAGTGAAAACCGTCCTGACCTCGCTACCGGCCGACGCCTACAGCGCCGAAGCCGTTGCAGAGCTGTACCAGGAGCGCTGGGAAATTGAACTGGGCTTCAGGGATATCAAAAGCTCCATGCAGCAGAATGCCGCAACCCTGCGCAGCAAGAAGATTGACCTGATCTACCAGGAAGTTTGGGGATTGCTGCTGGCCTACAACATCATTCGTCGGGAGGCGAGTCAGGCGGCGGTAGCGTTTGGACGCACCCCGTCCGATATACGCTTCAAGCCGGCTTGCCAGTACATCGCCGTGCAGCTGATCGTGATGGCCGCTGCCAATCCACTGTCGGCAACAGGTAGACGCTTGTCGGCTTTGCGGGCGGGCATCGGAGGGTTGTTTCTGGATCACCGTCCAAGGCCATCACGACCAAGGACGGTGAAAATTTCCAAGACCCGTTACCCAGTTAACCGCAATGCTGCTCCGCTTAAGTGAACAGCATTACGGCTTTGACCGGGCTTTTTCATTACACCTAATCAGCGCATCGGGCTTACTGCGACAACAGTTGGCCAATGGTCGGATCTTTGAAGGTGCGCGTCAGCGCATCGCTGAGCACGTCGCTCACCAGCTTGGTGTTGGTCTGCTGGTTCGGCGCCATGCCGAAACGCTGATCCAGCGAAGCACCGTAGCGGCCGCTGTAACGGCGCGTGGCATTCTGCACATCGGCACGGAAGGTCGCACTGATGGTGGCTTCGGTCACGTACAGGCCTTCTTTCGGCGACTGGTACTTCAGTTCGGCCAAGGTGATGGTCAGCTGTGGCGCGTTATACGCGTTCGGCGTCGGGGTGAAACCGAGCAAACGCACCGCCGCTTCGGCCTGCGCCTGCAGCTTGGGCACGATATCGTTGGCCGCGACGCTGATGGCGCTGGTTTCCGGGTACAAGCCACCGCGGGTACCCAGCAGCGGCGATGGTCGCCCATCGACCACGCGCACCACGACCGGCTGACCTTGACCAACCGCGGTCAGCGGCGTGGTCAGTTTCGGTTGCGGGCTGAGTTGTTGCGGGCTGTGGGCACAGCCGACCAATGTCAGGCTGGTAACAGCGATCAGACCAAGCAACAGGCGATGCAGCATGCTCATCTCTCCAGAGGGTGGAACGCCCGATTGGGCAGCTCAAAGTGGCCGGCAGTATAACCAGCGGCGTCGCGCGCTAACAGGGCTGCACACTCTGACCCAATGCGTTTCCGGAGGTTCCTCGCCGACCATGATCGAGCCATCACGCTGGCGCAACCCTAGGCATGTTCACCATGCCAAGCCCCGGGCGTACCGGTCGTCACGCACTCAGCGCGTCGGCAAGCGTTGGTGGCCTGACCGACGGAAGAAGAAAAGTCACGCTAAAAAAGCGACATTACCGATTTCGCCGTTATAATCGCGCCCCGATTATAAGGACGTCTCCTGATCGGGCCTCGCAGCTACTCTGATGTGCTCAACATCAGCCCGCACCGCCCCAGAGAGTCGCCCACTTCGTGTTGCCTTTTCCGGTTGCACCTGACGCAACAAACGCCTGGCTACCCAGCCGCGTATCGCCCGTCAGGTCTTAACAGCGTGCCGGCGGTACATGAGCTTTTGAGGTTCACGACTCCAAAAGAGCGTGAAAAAACGGTTTCACTACTTCACAAGAGTGTGGCGAGCAAATGGCGCAAAACGATTACGAGGCTGTCGATGTGGTGCTGGTTGGAGCCGGCATCATGAGTGCGACACTGGCCGTGCTGTTGAAAGAGCTCGACCCCAGCATCACGCTGGAAGTCGTTGAGTTGCAAGAGTCGGGGGCTATCGAGAGCTCTAACCCTTGGAACAATGCCGGTACCGGGCACGCTGGTCTGTGTGAGCTGAACTACACACCGGACGCTGCAGACGGCTCCGTCGACATCAAGAAGGCAGTCAGCATCAACACCCAGTTCGAGGTGTCGAAGCAGTTCTGGACCTATCTGATCGAGCAAGGCACCTTCGGCTCGCCGAAATCCTTCATCAACCCGATACCGCACCTGAGCTTCGTACAGGGCGACAAGGGCATTGCCTTCCTCAAGACGCGTTTCGAGGCGATGATCAAGCACCACGCCTTCGCCGAAATGGAATACACCGAAGACAAGGCCACCATGGCCGAGTGGATGCCGCTGATGATGCCCGGCCGCCCAGCCGATGAACCAGTTGCAGCTACCCGCGTACTCGGTGGTACTGACGTCAACTTTGGCGCCCTGACCACACAATTGCTCAAGTACCTGGCCAACAAATCGGATTGCCAGGTCAAGTACAACAAGAAAGTCACTGGCCTGCAGCGCACCGAAAAAGGCTGGCGTGTCAGTATCAAAGACACCCAGAGCGGCAGCGTGCGTGAGCTGGACTCGCGCTTCGTCTTCCTCGGCGCTGGCGGCGGTGCCCTGCCGTTGCTACAGATGTCCGGCATTCCGGAAGGCAAAGGCTTTGGGGGCTTCCCGGTCAGCGGCCAGTGGTTGCGTTGCGATGATCCCGAAATCGTTAAACAGCATGAGGCCAAGGTTTACAGCCAAGCCGCTGTTGGCTCACCGCCAATGTCGGTGCCGCACCTTGATACACGCGTGGTGGATGGCAAGAAATCCCTGCTGTTCGGGCCGTATGCCGGCTTCAGCACCAAGTTCCTCAAGCACGGCTCGTTCCTCGATCTGCCGTTGTCGATTCGCCCAAGCAATATCGGCCCGATGCTGGCAGTCGCTCGCGACAACTTCGATCTGACCCGCTACCTGGTCGGTGAAGTGTTGCAATCCAGCGAGCAGCGCATGGACGCACTACGGCGTTTCTACCCACAAGCCAAAGCCAGTGACTGGCGTTTGGAAGTGGCGGGGCAACGCGTGCAAATCATCAAGAAAGATCCGAAAAAGGGCGGCATCCTGCAATTCGGGACCGAACTGGTCGCAGCCGAAGATGGCAGCATCGCCGCACTGCTCGGCGCCTCGCCAGGCGCCTCGGTGACGGTATCGATCATGCTGGAACTGATCGAACGCTGCTTCCCTGAGCAGGTACGCTCTGCAGAGTGGGCGGACAAGCTGAAGATCATGTTCCCAGCCCGGGAAAAGGTGCTCGAAGCCGATGCAGCGCTGTACCGTGAGGTCAGCGCGCGCAGCGACGAAAGCCTGGAGTTGACGGCTAAGAGCAGCGTCCCTGAGGCTAGCCTCTAAACGCGCTCCACATCTGCCCTAGCCAGTTCGCTCGCTAGAAAAAACCGCCCCTCGGGGCGGTTTTATACCTGCGCTCAGGGTACCGAAGTCCCTGGCTCAGCCGTCTCGCAATTAACCATCCAGCTCACACCGAAGCGATCTGCGAGCGTACCGAAAGCCGATGCCCAAAAGGTTTTCTGCATCGGCATGGTGATCTGCCCACCCTCAGCCAGTGCTTTAAAAACCCGCTCGGCCTGCTCCACGCTATTGGTGTTGATCGACAGACTGAAGCCATTGAACGCCGCCTGGGCGCCTGAACACATTCCGTCCGACGCCATCACCTGGTTGCTACCAATCTGTAGACAGGCGTGCATTACCTTGTCCGGGTCAACCTGAGGCCCACCCTCTTGTTCTGGCGCATCTTTGAAGCGCATAAGGAAAATGACTTTCGCATCCAACGCCTGCGTATAGAACTGCAACGCCTCGTCACAACGACCGTTGAAGAACAGATAGGGTTCGATTCGCATACTGGCCTCCCGAAGCAAATGGCTGTTGCTGGAAAGCTCAGTGTAGAAAAGGCGCCAAATCGCGCAGACAAAAAAGCCCGCCGGATGATGAGCGGGCTTTTCGTGGCCAGTCGATCAGCCGCGGGCGGCTTTGATCACCTCGATGTAAGGCGCGGCCTGGCGTTGATCCTGGATCAGCGCGACAAAGTCCTGGCCCTGGGCATCCTTGGCATCCAGGTCGTAACCGGCGGCCACGAAGAAGCCGATAAACCGCTCGAAATCATCGATGCGCAGGCCGCGGTAAGCCTTGACCAGCTTGTGCAGGGACGCTGGCGTGTCGTCGCCCGGCTCCACATCGAGGAACAGCTTGATCGGCTCATCACCAATCTCTTCGCCAATCACCTGCTTCTTGTCTTTACGCATCGTTCACTTCTCTTGCCGTAATGGTTCGCCGGGCCGGCAGTTTACCCCCGCCATGCCCTGACGCTCAACGCGCGCGCTGCGCACCGGTATGCAGATCGGCCCAGACATGGCCGTTGGCGTAGCTGAGGAACTGGCAATACAGCGTGCCGTTGCGCAGCAGGTCGAGCAGCACGCTGTATTGTGCCAATGGATAGTTCAGGCTCAGTTCGCGGGTTTTCGCATCGTAGCTGGGCTTTTTCAGGCTTTTGCCTTCGGCGTCGAAATGGATCAGCACCTGGCTGACATTCGCCCCCTGACTCAGCGGCTTGCCTTTCAAGCGCAGCAACAACGGCGAGGTGATCGGAATCGGCTGCTGATTGGATTGCCGCTGGCTGCCGACCACCACCGAGTACTCGGTGATCTGAATCAGCTGTTGCTGCTCGGGACCCTCCTGGCGCAAGGACAGCTCATCCGGCGGCAGGAACTGAGCATGCAGCGGGGGCGCGGCGCTGGCGGACAACGGCAGGCTGCAAACCAGCATCAACCATGCAGTGCAACGGATACGGACGCGCATCGGGAACTCCGAAAAAATCAGCGCCCCACTCTAGCATGCGACTCCGCCACCCCATAGATGACTTAGGTGCCCGGTCGGGCAGCCTGCGGCCCTGACGATTGCCGTCGGTGCCGTGCTGCAGGGGGCGCTTGAGGCTGCGATGCGCAATTGTGCCGATGTCGTCTTGTTGCCGGAAGCGGAGCGCAGCTTCGTCGAAACCCTGATGAAAAAGGCCTTGGCCAAACGGCCGAACCTGCCAAATGTGTGGCTGTAAGGGGGGTAAGTTCATTGCGGCTGACGCCGCTCCCACAGCGAAGCCGTAGGTTGGGTTGAGCCTGCGAAGCCCAACAGTGAACAGCGATCAGTCGAACTGCGCACGCATCCAGGCGAGGTAATCGGCAACCTTGCTGTCGCCTTCACGCGGCGCCCAGTCGGCCTGCTCGCCCGCACCCACCGGCCGATAGGGGCCGGCTTTGCACTCGAACAGAATGCTGTCGGCCTCCAGCACCACCAGGGCATGGAACACGCCGGGTGGCAGGTCGACGCCCACGCACTCGCCGCCCGCCTCCAGCACCCGCTTGCTCAGCACCTCGCCGCTGTCGCTGAAGATCAACACCCCCAAGCGCCCTTTGAGCACCAGCAGGGCTTCGGCCTTGTCGGCCGAGAGATGGCGATGCGGTGGGATATAGGTGTGCGGCTGCAGCCCGACGGCCATGCGATGACAAGGCTCTTCCATCTCGTGGAAGTTGTGGTGCTGCCGACCACGCGGGCTGAGCGTGGCGTTCTGCGCCAGCTCGGCGAACAGCGTACGGTCGAGAAAGCGCGGCACGGCCACCGTTACAGGCCTTTGACCGCGTAGATGCCCGGCGCATTGCGCCAATAGCCTTTGTAGTCCATGCCATAACCGAAGATGTAACGGTCAACGCAGGGCAGGCCGACATAGTTGGCCTTGAGGTCCGGGCGCGCTTTACGGTCGTGGGTTTTGTCGATCAGCACGGCGATGTGCACATTGGCCGCGCCGGCGTGACGGCAGAAGTCGATGATCGCGCCCAGGGTGTGTCCTTCATCGAGGATGTCGTCGATGATCAGCACATCGCGGTCGATAAAGGAGACTTCCGGCTTGGCCTTCCAGAACAGCTCGCCACCGCTGGTTTCGTTGCGATAGCGGGTGGCGTGCAGGTAGGACAGCTCCAACGGGAAATTCAGCTTGGGCAGCAACTTGCCGGAGAAGATCAGACCGCCGTTCATCACACAGAACACCACCGGATTGCTCTCGGACAATTCGCGGTTGATCGCGACAGCCACTTCGTTGATCGCACCTTCGATCTGCGCTTCGCTGTACAGGCAGTCGGCTTCAGCCATGACTTGACGGATATGAGCGAGATCGACAGACATGAGTTTTCCTCTAGGGTCAGTGAGGCAAAGATCAGAACCTGATCGAGGCGTCAAAATAAAAGTCGGCAAAGGTACCCATCCGCTTGCCAGGGAGCAAGCCCCGCCGGTCACGTGTCGTCCACAATGACAAGCATGCCTGGCTGCGACATTTCCTGGCCGCTTGCGCAGGAAATCAGTTTGACCAGGCGGTCACCAGAGCACTTGGCATAACGAATGCTTTACTCTAACGCAATTTTTTTGCCAGCCCGTTCGGAGAATTTCCATGCCCATCCGCGAAATCCGCCACCCTCTGATCCGCCACAAGCTCGGTCTGATGCGTCGCGCCGATATCAGCACGAAGAATTTCCGCGAATTGGCCCAGGAAGTGGGCGCCCTGCTCACCTACGAAGCCACCCAGGACCTGCCGCTGGAAAGCTATGACATCGAAGGTTGGTGCGGCACCGTGCAGGTAGAGAAGATCGCTGGCAAGAAGATCACCGTGGTGCCGATCCTGCGCGCCGGCATCGGCATGCTCGATGGCGTGCTCAGCCTGATTCCGGGCGCCAAGGTCAGCGCCGTGGGCGTCGCGCGCAATGAGCAGACCCTGGAAGCGCACACCTACCTGGAAAAACTGGTTCCCGAGATCGACGAACGCCTGGCGCTGATCGTCGACCCGATGCTGGCCACCGGCGGTTCGATGGTCGCCACCATCAACCTGCTGAAAAAAGCCGGCTGCAAGGAGATCCGTGCCATGGTGCTGGTGGCCGCGCCCGAGGGCATCAAGGCGGTGCAGGACGCGCACCCGGACGTGATCATCTTCACCGCCTCCATCGATGAAAAACTCAACGAACACGGTTACATCATTCCCGGGCTTGGCGATGCCGGCGACAAGATTTTCGGCACCAAGCAAAAGGATGCGTAAGCATGCAGGATGAATTCAACGACCCGCTCTGGCGGCAGATTCTGTCGGGCGCGCAGATGCTCTTCGTCGCCTTCGGCGCGCTGGTGCTGATGCCGCTGATCACCGGCCTCGACCCGAATGTCGCGCTGTTCACCGCGGGCCTGGGGACTATCCTGTTCCAGGTCGTCACCGGGCGACAGGTGCCGGTGTTCCTCGCCTCCAGCTTCGCCTTCATCACCCCGATCATTCTCGCCAAGGGCCAGTTCGGCCTGGCCGAAACCATGGGCGGCATCGTCGCCGCGGGCTTCGTCTACACCTTCCTCGGTCTCGCGGTGAAGATCAAAGGCACCGGCTTTATCGACCGCCTATTGCCACCGGTGGTCATCGGCCCGGTGATCATCTCCATCGGCCTGGCCATGGCGCCGATCGCCGCCAACATGGCCATGGGTAAAAGTGGCGACGGCACCGAGCTGATCCCTTACCGCACCGCCATGCTGATCTCCATGCCGGCGCTGCTGACCACCCTGATCGTCGCGGTGTTCGGCCGTGGCATCTTCCGCCTGGTACCGATCATCTCCGGGGTACTGGTCGGTTTCGCCATGGCCTTCTACTTCGGCGTGGTCGACACCGCCGCCATCGCGGCGGCGCCCTGGCTGGAACTGCCGAACTTCACCGCGCCAGCGTTCAACTGGCAGGCGATTCTGTTTATCGTACCGGTCGCCCTGGCTCCAGCCATCGAGCACATCGGCGGGGTGATCGCGGTCGGCAGCGTGACCGGTCGCGACTACCTGAAAAAACCCGGCCTGCACCGCACCCTGCTGGGCGACGGGATCGCCACCTCGGTCGCCGGCCTGTTCGGCGGCCCGCCGAACACCACCTATGCCGAAGTGACGGGCGCGGTGATGCTGACCAAGAACTACAACCCGAAAATCATGACCTGGGCGGCGATCTTCGCCATCACCCTGGCCTTTATCGGCAAGTTCGGCGCGCTGTTGCAAAGCATCCCGGTGCCGGTGATGGGCGGCATTCTCTGCCTGCTGTTCGGCTCCATCGCCGCGGTCGGGATGAACACCCTGATCCGCCACAAAGTCGACCTGGCCGAAGCGCGCAACCTGGTGATCGTCTCCGTGACGCTGGTGTTCGGCATCGGCGGGGTCTTGATCGGCACCGGCACCGGGCCGGATGACTTCGGCCTGAAGGGCATAGCCCTCTGCGCCATCGTCGCCATCGGCCTGAACCTGCTGCTGCCGGGCAATGACAGCTGGAAGAACAAGGTGCTGGACGAGCACAAGCTCTGACCTTCCAGGCATGAAAAAGCCCCGCAACCGCGGGGCTTTTTCATGGAGCCTGTTGATCTCAGATGCCAGCCTCTGCGGGAATAGCCGCTGAGGGTGACGATGCACTCGGTGCTGAGCCGCCTGCAGCGGGTTCGGCAGCCCACTGCTGCAGGCGCGCCACGCTCTCACGGTAGGGTTGCAAGCCCTTGTTCAGCAGGTACACCGAGCTCAGCACCGCCAGGCTGGTGACGATCAGCAGCGAATAGCGCAGCGCGTTATCGTCGGCGAACACATAGTCGGTCACCAGGGCCACGGCTGTCGGGCCGATACCCAGGCCGATCAGGGTGATGACGAACAGATAGATCGCCGACGCCTGGCCACGCATGGCATTGGGCATGATGTCCTGGATCGCCGCCGGCGCCACCCCGAACGGCATGCTCAGGAAGAACACGGTCGGGGCCATCAGCAGCGCCGCCATGTTGGCATTGTCCAGCAGCGGGAAGACCAGCACGCACGGCAGCGCACCCACCGCCGCGTAGAGGCCGACGCGCATATTGGCGTCCGTGCGCCCGTGCTTGGACATCCAGTCCGCCAAGCGCCCGCCGAAGACGATGCCCAGGCAACCGAAGACCGCCACGATACTGCCGTAAACCACGCCGACGTGCCCGGCATCCCAACCATAGGTGCGGATAAAGAATGTCGGAATCCAGGCGGCGCTGCCGTAACCGGCGAAGGCCAACCCGGCGAAGCCGAAGTTATGGCAGAGCACGGTGCGACGGTTGGCGCCAATGTAACGACCAACCTCCGCCAACGGCACTGCCACTCCGGCTCCCACGCCACGCCGAGCGGGCTCGCGCACGGCCAGCATCAGCAAGGTGAAGACCACACCCGCGGCGCCCAGCAGCAGGAAGATCAACTGCCACGGACGCACTTCGCCGAGCACCGGCAACAACACATCGCCCTGCGCCGAGGCGAACTTGATCACCAGGCCACCGAGCAGGAAGGCCAGCCCGGAACCGAGGTAGACGCCCATCGAGTACACGCTGATGGCGGTGGCACGGCGATCGGCGGGAAAGCTGTCGGCGATCAGCGAATAGGCCGCCGGCGACAACGCCGCCTCACCGACCCCGACGCCGATCCGGCAGAGCAGGAATTGCCAATACAGCCTGGCCATGCCGCAGGCCGCGGTCATCGCGCTCCAGAACAGCACGCCGATCGCGATCAGGCCGCGCCGGCTTTTGGTATCGGCAAGGCGGCCGAGGGGAATGCCACAGACGGTGTAGAAAACCGCGAAGGACAAGCCCATCAACAGGCTCATCTGGGTGTCGCTGATCATCAGGTCGCGGCGGATCGGCGCCACCAGCAGATTGAGGATCTGCCGGTCGATAAAGGACAGGACGTACGCCACCATGAGGATGGCGACAGTGCTCCAGGCACGAAAACTGGAGGGATAACCGACATTATTGTTGTTATGCACAAGCGGTCTCCTCGGCGCCGTTTACGCGACGCGCGACGGTTAGAAGTGAGCGCAGCTTAGCCTCATCAATAACCGTACTTATACAGCCTGGAGAGTGTTATCCATCGAGCGAATGCAGCAAGCGCCCTTGCGCGAATGACCGGCAGGTCACAACCCTTGCGGCGCGCGTTCGCACAGGCGGTTCAGCGCCGCCACCCAGCGCGGCTGATCATTCAGACAAGGCACCAGCACCAGTTCCTCGCCACCGGCCTGCTGAAACTGCTCAAGGCCGCGAATACCGATTTCTTCCAGGGTCTCGATACAGTCGGCCACGAACGCCGGGCACATCACCAGCAGCTTTTTCACCCCCTGGCGGGCCAGCGCTTCGAGCCGGGCCTCGGTGTAGGGTTCGATCCATTTGGCCCGCCCCAGGCGCGACTGGAACGACACCGACCACTGCCCGGGCTGCAGGCCCATGCCGGCGGCGAAGGCTTCGGCACTGCGCAGGCACTGGGCCCGGTAGCAGGTCGCGAGCACGTCCGGGGCGGCCGTGCGGCAGCAATCCGGGCCTTTCAGGCAATGGCCGGGCGTGGGGTCGAGTTTGCGCAGGTGGCGCTCCGGCAAACCGTGATAACTCAGCAGCAGGTGATCGAAACCCTGTTCGAGGTGAGGCTTGGCGCTCTCCACCAAGGCATCGATGTACTCGGGTTGCTCGTAGAACGGCGGCAGGATGGCGAACTGCAGGTTCAACTTCTGCTCGCGCACCACGCGCTTGACCTCTTCGATCACCGTGGTCACGGTGCTGTCGGCGAACTGTGGGTACAGCGGCGCCAGCGTTACCCGCTGGATGCCTTGCGCGGCCAGGCGTGTCAGTACGCTCTGGAGCGACGGCTCGCCGTAGCGCATCGCCAGCTCCACCGGGCCCTGGGTCCAGCTGATTTTCATCGCGTCTTGCAGGCGCTGGCTGAGCACCACCAGGGGCGAGCCCTGCTCCCACCAGATCGAGGCGTAGGCATGCGCCGACGCCGCCGGCCGCTTGATCAGGATCAGCGACACCAGCAGACGCCGCAACGGCCACGGCAGATCGATCACATAGGGGTCCATCAGGAACTGGTTGAGGTAACTGCTCACATCCGCCACCTCGGTAGAAGCCGGCGAACCCAGGTTGACCAGTAGCAAAGCGTGATCGGTCATGCAAAATCCCTAGTCAATGACGGCCCAAAATATCGTTCAGGGCCGAATCCACATCGTTGAAGCGAAAACTGAAACCGGCCTCGCTCAGCCGCGTTGGCAACGCCCGCTGGCCCCCCAGCAACAGCGCGGCCAACTCGCCCAACGCCAGGCGCAACAGCGCCGCCGGCACCGGCAGGAAAGCCGGCCGGCGCAGCACCCGGCCCAGCGCGCGGCTGAACTCGGCATTGCGCACCGGCTGCGGCGCGCAG
This sequence comes from Pseudomonas sp. KH_027, assembly GCF_057838565.1. Taxonomy (NCBI): domain Bacteria; kingdom Pseudomonadati; phylum Pseudomonadota; class Gammaproteobacteria; order Pseudomonadales; family Pseudomonadaceae; genus Pseudomonas; species Pseudomonas sp. KH_027. Next base: position 1,082,038 of record NZ_CM174470.1, on the reverse strand, counting down.
GCATTATAAGGACCCTGGGCGCTGTCCTGCTGTAAGAGAAAATCGATCAGGGCGATTTGATCGGTCAGATGAATCCACGGCATCCACTGCCGCCCATTGCCAATCGGCCCACCCAGGCCCAGCTTGAACGGCAGCAGCAGGCGCTTGAGAAAACCGCCATCGTAGGCCAGCACCAGCCCGGTGCGCACCAGCACCACGCGGATGCCCTGCCTGGCCGCCTGCTGCGCCGTCTCTTCCCAGGCGCCGCACAACTGGCTGGCAAAATCCTCGTTCACCGGAGTGGCGGATTCTCGCAACTCGCGCTCGCCGCCATCGCCATACCAACCCACGGCGGAACCGGAGAGCAGCACCTGCGGCTTTTGCTCGCGACCCTCCAGCCAACTCACCAGTCGTTCGGTCAGGGTGACCCGGCTGGCCCAGAGCAACGCCTTGCGTTTGCTGCTCCAGGGCCGATCGGCGATGGGTGCGCCGGCCAGGTTGATCACCGCATCCAACGGCCCGCTGCCATAGTCCTCGAGCCGACCGATGCCACGTACTGTTGCACCGCAGAGCGCGGTCACCCGCTCCGGCGTGCGGCTCCAGACCGTCAGGTGGTGCCCTTGGGCCAACCAATGCCGGCACAGGCCACGGCCGATCAACCCGGTACCGCCAGTCAGCAAGATGTGCATGGAATCCTCCTCGCAGGGTGTAAAAAATCGAATGCACCCTAGTCTGGTTATCAAGCGTGAACGGCTTTTTTAACCCTAGCGGCTGTCCTAACCTTAGAGAGACTTTTTTGGAAACTCGCGTCGACGGCAGTCATCCTATACATCATGGAGTTATTGTATAGGTTTTACTCAAGGCGTAACCTGAAGATACGGGTAACGAGGTAAACCATGAATGCACCCATCGCGATTATCGGCACCGGCATAGCCGGGCTGTCCGCAGCCCAGACCCTGCACACCGCCGGCCAGCCGATTCACCTGTTCGACAAAAGCCGCGGCAGTGGTGGCCGCATGGCCAGCAAACGCAGCGACGTTGGCCCCCTGGACCTGGGCGCGCAATATTTCACCGCCCGCGACCGCCGTTTTCTCGAAGCCGTGCAGCAGTGGCAGGCCCGGGGCTGGGTCGCGGAGTGGACGCCGAGCCTCTACAACTTCAGCGATGGACGCCTGAGCGCCTCGCCCGACGAGCAGGTGCGCTGGGTCGGCACGCCACGCATGAGCGCCATCACCCGCGCCATGCTCGGGGCTTTGCCGGTGAACTTTTCCTGCCGCATCACCGAAGTGTTCCGCGGCCCGCGCCACTGGAACCTGCAGGATGCCGATGGGCAGAGCCACGGCCCCTTCAGCCACGTCATCATCGCCACTCCCGCCCCGCAGGCCAGCGCCCTGCTGGCCGCCGCGCCGAAGCTGGCCGGTGCCGCCGCCAGCGTCGCCATGGAGCCAACCTGGGCCGTCGCCCTGGCATTCAGCCAGCCGCTGGCGACCGCGGTCGAAGGCTGCTTCGTGGAGGGTGGCCCGCTCACTTGGCTGGCGCGCAACCGCAGCAAACCCGGCCGCGACGCACAGATGGACACTTGGGTGCTGCACGCCAGCAGCGCGTGGAGCAAGCAGCATCTGGACCTGCCCAAGGACAAGGTGATCGAGCATTTACTCGGGACCTTCGCCGAACTGATCGGCTGTGCCGTACCGGCCCCCACCTTCAGCCTGGCCCATCGCTGGCTCTACGCTCGCCCCGTCAGCAGCCACGAATGGGGCTCGCTGGCGGATGCCGACCTGGGGCTTTATGCCTGTGGCGACTGGTGCTTGTCCGGTCGCGTCGAAGGGGCTTGGTTAAGCGGTCAGGAAGCGGCGAAGCGCTTGCTCGAACACCTGCAATGAACCGCCTAACCCCGCGCAAATTGCTGCTGTCGAAATGGACCGCGGCGCAACCGGCAAACCGTGAAAAGCACTTTCTGGTCACCGAGTTGTTTCGTGACGAAGCGGGCACGGTGCTGCAGATCGAACTGCAGGCGGTCCTCACCCAGCGCAGCGAGCGCCTCGACTGGCGAGTACTGCAAGATGGCCAGCGCTGGCGAATGGGCTGGCAATAGCAACCCAAGCAAGGCCCGCCCCCGCTCCGCCACTGAGCCAAGACGCCCCCGCCCCCCCTCAATCGCTCGCGACATCCGCCGAGCTGTCGCCCGCATATCCTGTACAAAAAGCTTGACCTGTACAACTGCGCTTCTATGATGACCATTACCTGTACATAAATTACGCCTTGTACAAGTAAAACGCAGAAGGTGCAGCATGACAGCGTCCACAGCCAGCAAGCCCAGACTGGGCATCAGCGCCTGTCTGCTCGGCAGCGAGGTGCGCTACAACGGCGGTCACAAAGAATCGCGCCTGTGCAGCCGCGTCCTGAGCGAGCACTTCGAGTTCGTCGCGGTCTGCCCCGAAGTTGCCATCGGTTTGGGTATTCCGCGCGAACCAATCCGTCTGGTCGGTGACCCGGATGCGCCACGAGCGCTCGGTACGCTGCAGCGCGCCCTTGATGTCAGCGTGCCGCTGGCCGAGTACGGCGAGCGCATGGCCGCCGAGCTGAACGGCATCTGCGGCTACATCTTCATGCAGAAATCGCCTTCCTGCGGCCTGGAACGGGTCAAGGTTTACCAGGACAACGGCATGCCGGCCGATGCCGGCGGCCGCGGGATATTCGCGGCCGCCTTCTGCGCGCGGCACCCGGATCTGCCGGTGGAGGAAGATGGCCGGCTCCACGACCCGATCCTGCTCGAGAACTTCCTCAGCCGCGTGTTCGCCTATGCCCAATGGCAGGACCTGCTGCAGAGCGGGCTGACGCGCCACACGCTGATCGCCTTCCACTCACGCTACAAATACCTGCTGCTGGCCACCGATCCGCTGCAATACAAGGCGCTTGGCCAGATGCTCGGCAGCCTGGGTCAGCAAGACCTGCAGCAGCTGGCCTCGCGCTATTTCAGCGCGCTCATGGCGGCCCTGAAGAAATGCGCCACCCGCCGCACCCACAGCAATGTGCTGCAGCACCTCAGCGGCTACCTGAAACGCACCCTGTCGGCCGACGAAAAGCTCGAGATCAACCAACTGATCCACCAATACCGCCTGGGCATCGTGCCGCTGGTCGTGCCGCTGACGCTGCTCAAACACCATTTTCGCCGGCACCCGGATCACTACGTGGCGCAACAGGTTTACCTGCAACCGCATCCGGAAAACCTCAGCCTCAGGAACGCGCTCTGAGCCATGGACGAGCCCATCATCACCCCGTCCGATGACGACGAGCTGCTGGCCGCGCTCGCCAGCGACCTGCTGCCGATCCGTGACGTCGCGCGCCAAACCGGGGTCAACCCGGTGACCTTGCGTGCCTGGGAGCGCCGCTACGGCCTGATCGTCCCGCAGCGCACCGCCAAGGGTCATCGCCTGTACTCCGCGGCGCATGTGGCGCGCATCCAGGCGATCCTCACCTGGCTCAATCGCGGCGTTGCGATCAGTCAGGTCAAGGGCCTGTTGGACGCCCCCCGGCCCAGCGCCAACGACAGCGACAACAGCTGGTATACCGCGCGCCAAGTGCTGCTCGGTGCGATCAGCGAGCAGGCCGAACGACGCCTGGACGACAGTTTCAACCGCGCCCAGTCGCTTTATCCGCCGCGCACCCTCTGCGAGCAATTGCTGCTGCCGCTGCTGGCCGAGTTGGAGCAGCGCTGGCAAGGCCAGTTCGGCGCGCAACTGGAGCAGGTGTTCTTCTATTCCTGGCTGCGGAGCAAGTTGGGCGCGCGCATCTACCACAACAACCGCCAGCAAAGCGCTGCGCCGCTGCTGCTGATCAACCTCTCGGCCTTGCCAATGGAGCCCGCGCTGTGGCTCTGCGCCTGGCTGGTCAGCAGTGCCGACTGCCCGGTGGAGGTGTTCGATTGGCCGCTCCCGGCACTGGAGCTGAGCCTGGCGGTCGAGCACATAAAGCCGCGCGCGGTGCTGCTGTATTCCAGCCAGGCGCTGAATGGCAGCCTGCTCCCCGGCCTGCTGTCAGGCCTCGACTGCCCACGGCTACTGGCCGGACCAACGGTACGCATCCATCGGCGCGAGCTACGTGTACTTACACAACAGATCAGCGGCGTAAGCCTGGCCACCGACCCGCTCGATGCCCTGCAAACCCTGCAGCGCCTCGGCTTGCTGGAAAATCATTAGGAAAAGCTCAATGCGTCAATTGATCTGGTTTCGCACCGACCTGCGCGTACAGGACAACACCGCCCTGGCTGCCGCCATGAGCGCGGGGCCGACTGTCGCCGTGTTTTTGCTCAGCCCCGGCCAGTGGCAAGCCCATGACGATGCGCCGAGCAAGGTCGACTTCTGGCTGCGCAACCTGCAGGAATTGTCCCGCACCCTCGGCGAGCTGAACGTGCCGCTGCTGATCCGCAGCGCCGACACCTGGAACGAGGCCCCGCCGGTCATCGCCGGCCTGTGCCGGGAGTTGCAAATCGACTGCGTGCAGGTCAACGAGGAATACGGCATCCACGAAAGCCGCCGCGACCAGGCGGTGGCCGCCGCACTCGATGCGCAAGGCCAGACGTTTCGTAGCCACCTCGATCAATTGCTGTTCAAGCCGGGCAGCGTGCTGAGCAAAACCGGCGGCTATTTCCAGATCTACAGCCAGTTCCGCAAGGTCTGTTACAGCCGCCTGCACACCGCCATGCCCGGCCTGGTAAGGCTGCCCGCCGCCCAGGCGCCACTGGGCCTGGCCAGCGACCCGCTGCCCAGCGCCGTGGACGGCTTCGCCACGCCCGACGCCGGCCTGCGCGCGCTTTGGCCGGCAGGTGAAACCCAAGCACTGGAACGCCTGCAGCGCTTTGCCGACGAGCAGATCGACGGCTACAAGGAACAGCGCGACCTGCCGGCCAAACCCGGCACCAGCCAGCTGTCGACCTACCTGGCCGCGGGCGTGGTTTCGCCGCGCCAATGCCTGCACGCCGCGCTGATGAGCAACTGCGGCGAGTTCGAAAGCGGCAACCTCGGCGTGGTCACCTGGATCAATGAACTGCTCTGGCGCGAGTTCTACAAGCACATCCTGGTTGGCTACCCACGGGTTTCGCGCCATCGCGCCTTCCGCCCGCACACCGAAGCCTTGCCCTGGCGCCAGGTGCCGAAAGAGCTCGCCGCCTGGCAGGAAGGCCGCACCGGCTTTCCGATCATCGACGCGGCCATGCGCCAGTTGCTGGCCACCGGCTGGATGCACAACCGCCTGCGCATGATCGTGGCGATGTTCCTGACCAAGAACCTGCTGATCGACTGGCGCGAAGGCGAGCGTTTCTTCATGCGCCACCTGATCGACGGTGACCTGGCGGCGAACAACGGCGGCTGGCAATGGAGCGCCTCCACCGGCACCGACTCGGCGCCGTACTTCCGCATCTTCAACCCGATCAGCCAGTCGGAGAAATTCGACCCCGAAGGCCGCTTCATCCGCCACTGGCTGCCGGAACTGGTGGGCTTGAACAACAAGGACCTGCACAACCCCGCCGCCTTGACCGCCCATGGCCGCGGCCTGTTCGGTCCGCTCGAATATCCACAGCCGATGGTCGACCTGGGCAAGAGCCGCACGCGCGCCCTGGCCGCCTTCAAGCATCTGGGCAAAGCGCTCCCGCGCGATGCCTATGCCGATGGAGAAGCACAATGGATGAACTGACAGCCGCGAGCGAGCCAAGCGATTTTCTGCGCCGTTTCGCCCACGCCTTCGCCGCCCTCGACGGGCGCAACCTCCAGCGCCTGGAGCAGTTGTACAGCGATGACGTGCAGTTCAGCGACCCGTTGCAGGCCATCAACGGCCTGCCGGCGATGCGCCGCTATTTCGCCCAGCTGTACGCCAACGTCAATGAGCTGCGCTTCGACTTCCATGGCTTCGACCCGGTGCGCACAGGCGAAGGTTACCTGCGCTGGACCATGAGCTACCGCCACCCGCGCTTGAACGCTGGCCGCTCGATCCAGCTGCAGGGCTGCTCGCACCTGCGGTGGCGCAACAAGGTGCATTACCACCGCGACTACTTCGATGCCGGCGCCCTGCTCTACGAGCACGTCCCGCTGCTGGGCCGCGTCATTGGCTGGCTGAAAGGACGACTGGCATGACTGAGGCGCGGCGTATCTGGCTGACCGGCGCCAGCAGCGGGATCGGCGCGGCACTGGCCGAACAGCTGCTCCAGGCCGGCCATCGCCTGGCCCTGAGCGCGCGCAGCGTAGCGCCCCTCGAGGCACTGGCGGCCCGCTACCGCGAACAGGTGCTGGTGGTGCCGGGCGATCTTGGCGAACGGCAGCAAGTGCACGCCATCGGCGAACGCATCGAGCAGCACTGGGGCGCCCTGGATACGGTGATTCTGAATGCCGGCACCTGCGAGTATGTCGAGGTCAGCGACTTCCAGGCGGCTATGGTCGAGCGTGTGCTGCGCGCCAACCTGCTGTCTGCCAGCTACTGCGTCGAGGTCGCCCTGCCGCTGCTGCGCAAAGGCCATAAGCCGCATCTGGTCGGCGTCGGCAGTTCGGTGACCTACCTGCCGCTGCCGCGTGCCGAGGCTTATGGCGCCTCGAAAGCCGGCCTGCGCTACCTGCTCGAAGCGTTGCGTATCGACCTGGCGGCAGAAGGCATCGACGTCAGCGTGATCAGCCCGGGCTTCGTCGACACCCCGCTGACGGCAAAGAACGACTTCCCCATGCCAATGCGCTGGCCGGTACTGAAAGCCGCCCGGCACATCGCCCGGCGCCTGGACAAAAGGCCCTACGAGATCGCCTTTCCCGGCCCCTTTATCGCCACCCTGCTCCTGTTGGCGCACCTGCCCAAACGCCTGCAGCTGGCCCTTGGCAAACGCCTGGCGCGCGCGCAACCGCCGAAGAATTGCTGAGGAAGCCGTATGAAAATCGCCATCATCGGCAGCGGAATCTCCGGCCTGACCACGGCTTATCTGCTGAACCGCCAGCATGAGATCCAGGTGTTCGAGGCCAGCGACTGGGTCGGCGGCCACACCCATACCGTGGACGTCGAGGTAGCCGGCCGTAGCTATGCGCTGGATACCGGCTTCATCGTGTTCAACGACTGGACCTACCCGAACTTCATCCAATTGCTCGAACGACTGGGCGTCGGCTACCAAGCCACCGAGATGAGTTTTTCCGTGCACGACCCGCTCAGCGGCGTGGAATACAACGGCAACAGCCTCAACAGCCTGTTCGCCCAGCGCCGCAACCTGCTGTCGGTGAGATTTTGGGGCATGCTGCGCGACATCCTGCGCTTCAACCGCGCAGCCCTGGACGACCTCAACCACAACCGCATCAGCGCCGACACGACCCTCGGCGCCTACCTGCAGCGCGGCGGCTACAGCCCGCGCTTCATCGAGCACTACATCGTACCGATGGGCGCCGCGATCTGGTCGATGTCGCTGGCCGACATGCTCGGCTTTCCGCTGCAGTTCTTCGTGCGCTTCTTCAAGAACCACGGCCTGCTCTCGATCGGCGATCGCCCGCAGTGGCATGTGGTCGAAGGCGGCTCGCGCCGCTACGTGGCGCCGCTGAGCGCCGGCTTCCGCGAGCGCATCCGCCTCGATTGCCGGGTCGCACGGGTCGAGCGCGACGAGTTCGGCGTCACCTTGCACAGCAGTGCCGGCGTCGAGCGTTTCGACAAAGTGGTGTTCGCCTGCCACAGCGACCAGGCGCTGCAGCTGCTGGCGCAACCGAGCGCGGCCGAGCGGAGCATCCTGGGCGCCCTGCCCTATGCCGACAACGAGGTGGTGCTGCATACCGACACCCGCCTGCTGCCCGACCGGCGCCTGGCCTGGGCCAGCTGGAACTACCGCCTGGGCGGCCCGAGCGCGCGGCCGGCAGCGGTGACCTACGACATGAATATCCTCCAAGGCATCGAAAGCGAGACCACCTTCTGCGTCAGCCTGAACCAGACCGCGGCCATCGACCCGGACAAGATTCTCTCGCTGCATACCTACGCCCATCCGCAATACAGCCTGGCCGGCATGGCCGCCCAAGCGCGCTGGGCCGAGTTGCTCGGTGCCCGGCACAGCTATTACTGCGGCGCCTACTGGGCCAATGGCTTCCATGAAGACGGCGTGGTCAGCGCCCTGCGTGTGGCCCGCGCCTTCGGCGAGGAGTTGTAATGAACAGCGCCCTGTACAGCGGCTGGGTTCAGCACCGGCGCTTTGCGCCCAAGCCGCACGACTTCCGCTATCGCATGGGCCTGCTCTACCTCGACTTGGAGGAACAGGAGCAGGTGCTCGGCCTGTCGCCCCTGGCCGGACGCGGACGCTGGGCGCCTTTTGCCTTTCGCGAAAGCGACTTCCTGCCGCAGTTCACCCGCGCCGGCGTCAAGCTGATCGACGCCGTACGCCAGCGGGTCGGCGAGGCCCTCGGCCACACACCGCACGGCGCCGTCCGCCTGCTGGCGCAGCCGCGCAGCTGGGGCCTGGCGTTCAATCCGGCGAGCTTCTTTTATTGCTTCGAGGCCGACGGACGACTGGCAGCCGTGCTCTGCGAGGTCAGCAACACCCCCTGGCGCGAGCGCTACCACTATGTGCTGCCAGCCGCCGGCGAGGGCCGCCAGCATGTCAGCGTGGCCAAGGCCTTTCACGTTTCGCCGTTTCTGCCGCCCGACCTGGAATACCGCATGGCCTTCAGCCCGCCGGGGGCTCGCCTTGGCCTACGCATGGCCGACTGGCAGGGCGAGCAAAAACTGTTCGACGCCAGCCTCAGTCTGCAGCGCTGCGAGCTCGACCGCCGCAGCCTGCACCGCCACCTGCTGAGCTTTCCGTGGATGACCGGAAAAACCGTCCTGGCCATCTACTGGCAGGCCCTGCGCCTGCTGCTCAAACGTACCCCACTGTTTTCCCATCGGGTGGCGCAAGGCTCTGTGCGCATGGCCAGCCTGAGCCCAAAGGAAACGCCTGATGAAAAGCCCTAGCCTCACCTCCGCCAAGAATCAGCTGCGTACCGGCAACGGTATCGGCGCCAGCCTGTTGCGGCGCGCCGTGCTGCGCCAACTCGGCCGGTTGCGCCATGGCCAGCTGGTGCTCAGCGAAGGTGGTGATCGCCTGGTGTTCGGCCAGACCGATGCGCCGCTGCAAGCCGAGATCCATGTCCTGGACTCCGCGCTCTGGGGGCTGGTGGCCGGCAACGGTTCGATCGGCGCCGGCGAGGCCTATATCCACGGCTACTGGAGCAGCCCGGACCTGACCGCGGTGATCCGTGTCTTCGCCAGCAACCTGGAGGTGCTGGACGGTATGGAGCGCGGCCTGGCCCAGCTCGGCCGGCCGCTACTGCAGGGCCTGCACTGGCTCAACCGCAACACCCGCAGGGGCTCGCGGAAAAACATCGAGGCCCATTACGACCTCGGCAATGCGTTGTTCGAGCAGTTTCTCGACCCGACCATGATGTATTCGGCCGCACAGTTCCTCAGCCCGACCGACAGCCTGGAACAGGCCCAGCTGAACAAGCTGGAGCGCATCTGCCAGAAACTCGCCCTGAGCACCGATGACCATCTGCTGGAAATCGGCACCGGCTGGGGCAGCATGGCCCTGTATGCCGCCACCCACTACGGTTGCCGGGTCACCACCACCACGCTGTCGAAGGAGCAGTTCGCCTATACCCAGCAACGTATCGAGCAGCAGGGGCTGCAGGAACGCGTCACCCTGCTGCTGGAGGACTACCGCGACCTCGACGGCCAGTACGACAAGCTGGTGTCCATCGAGATGATCGAGGCCGTCGGCCACCGTTTCCTGCCGACCTATTTCAAGCAATGCGCCCAGTTGTTGAAACCCAACGGGCTGATGCTGCTGCAGGCCATCACCATCCGCGACCAGCGCTATGAACAGGCGAAAAGCAGCGTCGACTTCATCCAGCGCTACATCTTCCCCGGCGGCGCCCTGCCCTCGGTGCACAAGATGCTGGAAATCGTCACCCGCGAAACCGACATGAACCTGCACCACATGGAAGACTTCGGCCTGCATTACGCCCGTACCCTGCACCTGTGGCACGACAACCTGCGTGCGGCGCGACATAACCTCGAACAACTTGGCTACGACGATTACTTCTACCGCCTGTGGGAGTTCTACCTGTGCTATTGCGAAGGCGGCTTCATCGAACGCAGCATCGGCACCGCGCAATTGCTGCTGGCCAAACCGGCGGCGCAACCGGCACCCTTGCTGGGACGTTTCGATGCCTAAGGTGCTGACCAACGCCGTGTTATTCCAGCTCGGCTGGTTCGCCTGTGTGTTCAGCCCGCAACAACCCTGGTTGCTGCTGGTACCCTTGCTGGCGATCGGCGTCCATCTGGCCTGGGTCAGCAGTTTCCGGGCACAGGAAGGCCGCTTGCTGCTCAGCGTGCTGCTGATCGGCAGCGCCCTGGACAGCTTGCTGATGCACCTGGGGCTGTTCGACTTCGGCCGGGAGCGTCTGCTGATTCCGCTCTGGCTGGCGTTGCTCTGGCTGCTATTGGCCAGCACCCTCAATCACTGCCTGGCCTGGGCCGCGCAACCCTGGTGGCGCGCTAGCCTGCTGGGCGCCATCAGCGGGCCGCTGTCCTATTACGCTGGCGCGCAACTGGCCGGCGTCGTGCTGCCCCACGGCACCTGGCCGAGCCTGTTGCTGCTGGCGGCCATCTGGGCGCCGGGGTTACCGCTGCTGTTGGCGCTGGCCCGCTGGTACCGAGAAGAACCGACGCCTGACGTTTGATCAGGCGCTGGTCGGTTGCTTCACACCGACGGTTGCTGCTGGCTTAAACTGCCGGCCTATGACGACCGACCCCAACCATATCCCGCTCACGCCCCTCGAGCCCGAGCCTGCCGTGACCTGCTCCACCTGCGCGGCCTGCTGCTGCCAGCTGGAAGTCATACTGCTGACCGACACCGGCGTGCCCGATCGTTATATCGACACCGACGAATGGGGCGGCGATGTCATGGCCCGGCTCGATGATGGCTGGTGCATCGCCCTCGACCGCGACACCATGCTCTGCACCATCTACGAGAATCGCCCCTGGGTCTGCCGCGAGTTCGAAATGGGCTCGCCCGAATGCCTGGAGGAGCGCAGCGGCATCTCGACGATTTATCGCTGAGCCGCGCCGTACTCAGGCATGAAAAAACCGGGCATGGCCCGGTTTTTTGTGTCCCTACACCTTAGCCCTAGAACGAAAGGCGGTAATGCAGGGTATAGGTCTCGACCCCGTCGTTCGGGCTCTGCAGGCCGGCGTTGGAATAGTGCATCGCCCGGACCCCCACTTCCTGGCCGGCAAAGCGCAGGCCGGCGCCGATCCGATCCTCGAACTGGAAGGCCGAGCCCAGCTTCTGCTCTTCCACCTCGGTATCGGCGAACAATGCCAAACCGATGCCGGCCTCGACATAGGGCTTCACGGTTTCGCCCGCGAACTCATAGACGAATACCGGAGCAAACGACAGGCTGTGGTTAGTCGAGCTCTCGTCGCCATCCCAATAGGTGTAGGCGGCATCCCAGTAACCGGTCAGGCGACCGACATCGCTCTGGAACCAACTGCTGGAAAAGTCGAACTGTGTACCCAGGCGATAGACCATGGTCGACTCGCCCGTCTGACCGATAGCCACGGATACATCAGCAGCCTGTACCGAGATAACGCCCCCGAAGATAAAAGCTGCACCCGCAACCAAAGAGCTCAACTTCATAGCAACTTCCTTTTTCTTAGTTGGCAAAGCTGAAGAATCTGCGTTCTTGACTTGAGTATAGAAATATTAGCTCTAAACAGAAGCAGGCCAGGGCATAAATGCTACAAGCCCTGCTCAGCGCGCTAACGCCTCGACTCCTGCCGACTCGCCCCACAACACCGGCAATACCCGCGCCAGCCGCGCCGGCTCACCGCTCGACCAGAAGCGCGCGAGCCGCGCCGGGCCCAGCGCCAACAGTTCGCGCTCAGCGAGCAGGCGCTGCAACTGCCGCGCCACCGCCGCGCCGGTGTCGATCAGGCTGACCGACTCCGGCACCAGTTGCCGCAACAACGGCTTGATAAAAGGGTAATGGGTGCAGCCGAGGATCAGCGTGTCGCAGCCCTCGGCCAACAGAGGGTCGACGTAACTGCGCAGCAATTCGCGGATAGCCGGGCCATCCAGCTCGCCGGCTTCGATGCATTCGACCAGGCCGGGACAGGGTTGGGTGATGACCCGCACGTCACTGGCGAAACGATCGAGCAACGCGGCGAACTTGGCGCTCTGCAAGGTGCCGGTGGTCGCCAGTACACCGACCACGCCGCTCTGGGTCGCTGCGGCAGCCGGCTTGACCGCCGGCTCCATGCCGATGATCGGCAATTGCGGGTAACGCCCACGCAACTCGGCGATACCCGCCGCAGTCGCGGTATTGCAGGCCAGGACCAGCGCCTTGGCGCCCTGCTGCAGAAGAAATTCGGCGATGACGCCACTGCGCTCGCGAATGAACGCCGGGCTCTTTTCGCCGTAGGGCACATGACCGCTGTCGGCGACATACAGCAAGGACTCGGCCGGCAGCAGCGCGCGAAGCTCGCGCAGCACGGACAGGCCACCGACCCCGGAGTCGAAGACGCCAATCGGCGCGGACTCAAGCATGCCCGGTGCCACACACCGCGCAAGCCGGGTCGCGCTTGACCCGCAACTCACGAAAACGCGTGCCCACGGCGTCGATCAGCAACAGGCGACCGATCAGCGGCTCACCAAAACCGGCGAGCAGTTTCAACGCCTCCAGCGCCTGCAACGAACCGACCAGACCGACCAGGGGCCCGACGACACCGGCCTCGCTGCAGGTCAATTCGGCTTCGCTGCCGTGGCCGTACAGGCAGTGGTAACAGGGGCTGTCGGCGCGGCGCGGATCGAACACCGAAAGCTGGCCTTCCAGGCGAATCGCCGCGCCGCTGACCAATGGCTTTTGCGCCGCGACGCAGTGGGCATTGACCGCCTCACGGGTGCCGAAGTTGTCCGAGCAATCCAGCACCAGATCCACCGCAGCCACGGCCGCGGCCAGCGAATCCTGGTCCAGCGCAACGCGATGGGCACGCAACTGGACGTCCGGGTTGAGCGCCGCCAGCCGGTTCATCATCGAGTCGACCTTGCTCAGGCCGATGCTCGCGCTGTCATGGGCGATTTGCCGCTGCAGGTTGCTCAGTTCGACCGTATCGAAATCCGCCAGGTGCAGCTCACCGACCCCAGCGGCAGCCAGGTAAAGAGCGACGGGCGAACCCAGGCCACCCAGGCCGACGATCAGCACACGGCTCTGTTTCAGCCGCAGTTGGCCGGCGATATCGATCTGCGCCAAGAGGATCTGCCGGCTGTAGCGCAGCAGTTCCTGGTCACTGAGGAAGCTTGCATCATTCATGGTCATAACGCCCCAGGCTGATCCGTTCATGGCCGCCGAGATCGCGGCGACTCTCCACTGCGCTGAACCCCTGCGCCGTCAATAGCGCACGAACCGCGCCGGCCTGATCGAAGCCATGCTCCAGCAACAACCAGCCGCCGGCCTCGAGATGCTCGGGCGCCTGCTGGATGATCTGGCGGATATCGTCCAAGCCATCGGCCCCGGCCACCAAGGCGCTGGCAGGCTCGAAACGCACATCGCCCTCGGCCAGATGCCGGTCGTTCTCGGCAATATACGGCGGGTTGCTGACAATCAATCGATAACGTTGTTCGGCCACGGCGCCGAACCAGTGGCTGGCGCAGAATTGCGCATTGCGCAACTGCAAGCGGGCGCGATTGCGCTCGGCGAGACTGACCGCTTCGGCCACTCGATCGACCCCGGTGACGCGCCAGCCCGGTCGCTCGTATGCCAACGCCAGTGCGATAGCCCCCGTGCCAGTGCCCAGGTCCAAGACACTCAGCGGCGTTTGCGGCAGCAGCGCCAAGGCGGTTTCCACCAGCAACTCGGTGTCCGGACGCGGGATCAGCGTGTGTGCGGCGACTTCCAGGTCCAGGCTCCAGAAACCCTGCAGGCCGAGGATATAGGCCACCGGCTCGCCCGTACGACGGCGTTGCAAGTCGGCTTGGAAGCGCACGACCAGTTCATCCGGCACTTCGCGCTCCGGCCAGGTGCGCAGGTAGCTGCGCGACTTGCCCAGTATCGCGGCGAGCAGCAGCTCAGCGTCCAGGCGCGGGGATGGCGAGTCCGGAAGTTCGGCGTGGTTCAGCAGGTTGTCGATGGTTACCATCGGTACGACTCCAGACGGTGCGCACACTCAATCGCCCAACGCGGCCAACTGATCGGCCTGGTATTCGCTGAGCAGTGGCTCGATCACCGCGTCGACGCCGCCGGCCAGCACATCGTCCAGGCAATAGAGGGTCAGGTTGATGCGGTGGTCGGTGACCCGCCCCTGCGGGAAGTTGTAGGTGCGGATGCGCTCGGAGCGATCGCCGGAGCCGACCAGCAGCCGCCGCGTATCGGAAATCTCCTTGTGCGCCGCCGCCTCCTGCTGGTCGTTCAGCTTGGCCGACAGCCAGGACATGGCCTTGGCGCGGTTCTTGTGCTGCGAGCGCTCTTCCTGGCATTCGACGACGATGCCGGACGGCAGGTGGGTGATACGGATCGCCGAGTCGGTCTTGTTCACGTGCTGACCACCGGCCCCGGAGGAACGGTAGGTGTCCACGCGCAGGTCGGCGGGGTTGATCTCGATCGCCTGCTGCTCATCCGGCTCGGGCAACACCGCCACGGTGCAGGCCGAGGTGTGGATGCGACCCTGGGACTCGGTTTCCGGCACACGCTGCACACGGTGGGCGCCGGACTCGAATTTCAATTTGGCATAGACGTTGTCGCCTTCGACCCGGGCGATGACTTCTTTATAGCCGCCGTGCTCGCCAAGGTTCTCGGACAGGATTTCGACCCGCCAGCCACGCCGCTCGGCATAACGCGAATACATGCGAAACAGATCGCCAGAGAAAATCGCCGCCTCGTCGCCACCGGTGCCAGCGCGAACTTCGAGGAAAACGTTGCGGCCGTCATTCGGATCCTTGGGCAGCAGCATGCGTTGCAGGCGAGTTTCCAGTTCGAGCAGTTGCACCTTGCTCTCGGCCACTTCCTGCTCGGCCATTTCGCGCAGGTCAGGGTCGCTGTCCTTGAGCAGCGCCTGGGCGCCCTCCATGTCCGACTGCACCTTGCGAAACTCCTGGAAGGTCCGCACCACCGGCTCGACTTCGGCATATTCCTTGGAATAGCCACGAAATTTGTTCTGGTCGCTGATCACCTCAGCATCCCCGAGCAACGCGGTAAGCTCCTCGAAACGGTCGTGGAGAATGTCCAACTTGTTCAGCAGTGACGCTTTCATTGCGGGGGTTTATCCGTCGTACCCTCGTCGAGGGCAAAGAGTTCCTGGGCCACGGCGAGCGCATCGATGCGGCCGTCAGCGGAAAGTTTTTTCAGTTGCACGCTCGGTGCATGCAGCAGCTTGTTGGTCAGGCCACGGGCCAGCTGGGCCATGACCTCTTCCGCCGAACTGCCGTTGGCCAACAAACGCTGCGCCTTGGCCAGCTCCTCGTCGCGCAGACGCTCAGCCTGCTGGCGGTAAGCCTTGAGCACATCCACCGCCGCCAGTTCGCGCAGGCGCGACATGAACTCTTCAGTGCCCGCCGCAACCAACTCTTCGGCAGCTTGCGCGGCGCCCTGGCGACTCTTGAGGTTTTCCGCGATGACATCGTGCAGGTCATCGACGCTGTACAGATAGACGTCATCCAGCTCGCCAACCTCCGGCTCGATGTCGCGCGGCACGGCGATATCGACCATGAAGATCGGTTTGTGCTTGCGCAGCTTCAGCGCGCTCTCGACCGCGCCCTTGCCGAGAATCGGCAGTTGGCTGGCGGTGGAGCTGATGACGATATCGCTGTTGACCAGCTCGTGGGGGATTTCCGAGAGCAGCACCGCATGGGCGCCGAACTGTTCCGCCAACTGACTGGCGCGCTCCAGGGTACGGTTGGCCACCACGATGCGCTTCACACCCTGCTCGTGCAGGTGCCGCGCGACTAGGGTAATGGTCTCGCCGGCACCAATCAGCAGCGCCTGGCTACGATGCAAGTCACTGAAAATCTGTTTCGCCAGGCTGACGGCGGCGAACGCCACCGACACCGGGTTTTCGCCGATCGCGGTGTCGGTACGCACCTGTTTGGCGGTACTGAAAGTTGCCTGGAACAGCCGCCCGAGCAAGGGGCCGACGGTGCCGGCCTCGCGGGCCACCGCGTAGGCCGACTTCATCTGCCCAAGGATCTGCGGCTCGCCGAGCACCATGGAATCGAGGCCAGAAGCCACGCGCATCATGTGCCGTACCGCCAGATCGTCCTGATGCACATAGGCGCAGGCCCGCAGCTCGTCGAGGCTGAGCTGGTGGTAATCGGCCAGCCAGGCCAGCACCGCATCGGCGGTCAGGCTGTCCTGTTCGATATACAGCTCGCTGCGGTTGCAGGTCGAGAGGATCGCCGCCTCACGACTGTGGGTATGCAGGCACAGCTGCTGCAGGGCGTCGACCAACTGCTCGGGAGTGAACGCCACGCGTTCGCGGACATCCACCGAGGCGGTTTTATGGTTGATACCGAGGGCAAGAAAGGCCATGCAGGGTCGCTGACGGGAACGGGAAGCCGGCAATTGTCCTACTTCACTAGATTGAGAACAACCACCGCAGACCATTGTCCGAGCTTCTGTATAACAAAGTTGTCGAGCGCAGATCAGGCAAGGCGGAAACAAACGAAGAGGCAGCGTTTACGCTGTGCAAGCGAGCATTCCGAGCCTGTTTTTAACCCGGCGGCATCGATGCGCAGACACTTTAGCTGCAGAACTTGATAGCGGGTCCTCGCTTCCCACCCTAGATAGGCCCTTGCCCCATGGGTTTGCCCAACGGCTTGTGTCATGATGATCCGACCGCAGGTAAGTCGCCCTTTCCGCTATGAATAGATCGTTGCCGTTACTCGCCGCCCTACTGTTGCTCGGCGGTTGCCAGACATTGAGCCCTTCCGCACCGGATGGCACGCCGCCGGTGGAGGATGTCACGCAAGCGCCTGCCGCCGCCAAGCCGCAAACCTATGGCTCGTTCAGCCAGGAAACGCTCTACCAACTGCTCGCCGCCGAGCTGGCCGGGCAGCGCAACCGCTTCGACATCGCCCTCGACAATTATGTGCAGCAGGCCAACGCGACCCAGGATGCCGGCGTCGCCGAGCGCGGCTTTCGCATCGCCGAATACCTGGGCGCCGACCAGCCGGCATTGGATACCGCGCTGATCTGGGCGAAAAACGCCCCCGACAACCTCGAGGCACAACGCGCTGCGGCAATACAGCTGGCCCGCGCGGGGCGCTACGACGAATCCATGACCTACATGGAGACGGTCCTGCAAGGGCAAGGCGATACCCATTTCGACTTCCTCGCCCTCTCCGCCGCCGAGACCGATCCCGATACCCGTGCCGGCCTGCTGCAAAGCTTCGACCGCCTGCTGGTGAAATACCCCGACAACGGCCAGCTGCTGTTTGGCAAAGCCCTGCTGCTGCAACAGGACGGTCACCCGGACACGGCCCTAAAACTGCTGGAAGATCAACCCGCCGGCAGCCATGACGTGGCCCCGCTGCTGCTGCGCGCACGCCTGCTGGTAGGTCTGAAACGCGGCGATGAAGCCCTGCCACTGCTGGAAAAGGGCATCAAACAGCACCCGGACGACAAACGCCTGCGCCTGGCCTACGCCCGCCTGCTGGTCGAACAAGACCGCCTGGAGGACGCCAAGGGCGAGTTCGCGACCCTGGTGCAGCAGTTCCCGGATGACGACGACCTGCGCTTCTCCTTGGCCTTGGTCTGCCTGGAGGCTCAGGCCTGGCAGGAGGCCATCGTCTACCTGGAAGAACTGGTTACTCGCAACAGCCATGTCGACGCGGCACACTTCAACCTCGGCCGCGCCTACGAAGAACTGGACGACAAAGACAGTGCCCTGGCTGAATACGGCCTGGTCGGTCCCGGCAACGACTACCTGCCAGCACAGCAGCGCCAGAGCGAGATTCTATTCGACGGCGGCCGCGGCACCGAAGCCTCCAAGCAGTTGGCCAAGGCCCGCGACAGCCAGCCCGACTACGCCATTCAGCTGTACCTGATCGAAACCGAAGCACACTCCAATCGCGAGCAATACGATGCCGCCTGGCGGGTCATCCAGCAGGCGCTGGAACAATACCCGGACGACCTCAACCTGCTCTACACCCGCGCCATGCTGGCGGAAAAGCGCAACGATCTGAGCCAACTGGAGAAGGATCTGCGCTTTATCCTGGCGCGCGAGCCGGACAATGCCATGGCCCTCAACGCCCTCGGCTACACCCTGGCCGACCGCACCACGCGCTATGCCGAAGGCAAAGCCCTGATCGAACAAGCCCACAAACTGAGCCCCGAAGACCCGGCGATTCTCGACAGCCTCGGCTGGGCGAACTTCCGCATGGGCAATCTCGATGAGGCCGAGCGCTTGCTGCGCCAGGCCCTGCAACGCTATCCCGACGCCGAAGTCGCCGCCCATCTCGGCGAAGTGCTGTGGGCCAACGGCAAGCAGCCCGAGGCGCGGCAAGTCTGGGCCAGCGCCCTGAAAGACCAACCTGACAACAGCATCCTGCGTGGCACCCTGCTGCGCCTGACCGGTTCCGAGAAGCTTTAATCCATGCGTTTTCGCCACCTCATCGTCATTGGCCTGCTTGCCGTACTCAGCGGCTGCGCCGGCTTCACCTCCCGCGAATCATTGGAAGGCCAGGGTGACCCCGGCCAGTGGCAAGCCCACAAGCAACGGATCGGCACCCTGGATGGCTGGCAGATCAGCGGCAAAGTCGGCATCCGCGCCCTGCGGCCTGGCGGCAAGACCGAAAGCGGCAGCGCCACCCTGTTCTGGCTGCAACGCCAGGACTACTACGATATCCGCCTGGCCGGCCCCCTTGGGCGGGGCGCCGCGCGGCTGACCGGCCAGCCCGGCGAAGCCACCCTGGAAGTGGCCAGCCAAGGTCGCTATCAGGCCGACTCGCCCGAAGCGCTGCTGGACGAACAGCTGGGCTGGAAGCTACCGGTCTCCCATCTGGTATGGTGGGTCCGCGGCTTGCCGGCACCGGGCAGCAAGAGCAGCCTGACCCTGGACAGCGCCAGCCACCTCGCCCGCATGGAGCAGGACGGCTGGCAGGTCGAATACCTCAGCTACACCGAACAGAACGGCTACTGGCTGCCGGAGCGTCTCAAGCTGCATGGTCGCGACCTCGACGTCACCCTGGTGGTGAAGGACTGGCAGCCGCGCCAGCTCGGTCAGTGACATGCCCGCGACACGCCTGACCCTGCCGGCACCGGCCAAGCTCAACCTGATGCTGCACATCCTCGGCCGCCGCGCCGATGGCTATCACCAGTTGCAGACGCTGTTCCAGTTCCTCGACCACGGCGACGAGCTCGGCTTTGCCCCGCGCACCGACGGCGAGATCCGCCTGCACAGCGAAATCGTCGGCGTCCCTCACGACAGCAACCTGATCGTACGGGCCGCTCGGCAACTGCAAGCGCAAAGCGCCTGCAGCCTCGGCGCCGATATCTGGCTGAACAAACGCCTGCCCATGGGCGGTGGCATCGGCGGCGGCAGTTCGGATGCAGCCACCACCCTGCTCGGCCTCAATCACCTCTGGCAACTGGGCTGGGATGAAAATCGTCTGGCCACGCTGGGCCTTGCCCTGGGTGCCGACGTGCCGGTATTCGTCCGCGGCCATGCGGCGTTCGCCGAAGGCATCGGCGAACGCCTGACCCCGGTTGAGCTGGCGGAACCCTGGTTTCTCGTGGCTGTACCGCAAGTATCTGTCAACACAGCAGAAATTTTCTCCGACCCGGAGTTGACACGCGATACTCCGGCGATTACATTGGCCGCCGTTCTCGAGCAGGGCGGTCGTAATGACTGTCAGTCGGTTGTCGAGAAGCGTTACCCAGAAGTTCGTAACGCTTTGATCTTGCTAAACAATTTTTGTTCTGTTAGATTAACCGGCACTGGATGTTGTGTTTATGGGAGCTTCCCTAACAAAGCCGAAGCTGATAAAGTCGCGGCCCAACTTCCAGTCTCCCTGCCAGGATTTGTAGCAAAAGGTAGTAACGTTTCGATGTTACACCGCGCGCTTCAAAGCCTGTCCTGAGAAACGGATGCTCGGCATCCAGTTGCACTATTACAGGGGCGTCGCCAAGCGGTAAGGCAGCAGGTTTTGATCCTGCCATGCGTTGGTTCGAATCCAGCCGCCCCTGCCATTTTCTATACTCATCCAGGTATACCCTCAGCCGGCAGGTACTGCGCGTGTCCAAGATGATGGTCTTTACGGGGAATGCTAACCCCGATCTGGCGCGACGTATCGTACGTCAGCTGCATATCCCCCTCGGCGATGCCTCTGTTGGAAAGTTTTCCGACGGCGAAATCAGCACCGAGATCAACGAAAACGTCCGCGGTAAAGACGTCTTCCTGATCCAGCCGACATGCGCGCCAACCAACGATAACCTGATGGAACTGGTGGTAATGGCTGATGCCTTCCGCCGCTCTTCAGCTTCTCGAATCACAGCGGTAATCCCCTACTTCGGTTATGCACGCCAGGATCGCCGTCCGCGCTCCGCCCGTGTAGCCATCAGCGCCAAAGTGGTGGCTGATATGCTGACCGTAGTTGGCATTGACCGGGTTCTGACTGTCGATTTGCACGCCGATCAGATTCAGGGCTTCTTCGATATTCCCGTGGATAACATCTACGGCTCCCCCGTTTTGGTGGATGACATCGAAGATCAGCGCTTTGAAAACCTCATGATCGTCTCCCCGGATATTGGCGGCGTGGTGCGTGCGCGTGCCGTGGCAAAATCCCTGGGTGTCGATCTGGCGATCATCGACAAGCGTCGTGAGAAAGCCAACCAATCGGAAGTGATGCACATCATCGGCGATGTCGAAGGCCGTACCTGCATCCTGGTCGATGACATGGTCGACACCGCCGGCACACTCTGCCACGCGGCCAAAGCCTTGAAAGAACGCGGCGCAGCCAAGGTCTTTGCCTACTGCACCCACCCTGTTCTCTCGGGTCGCGCCATCGAAAACATTGAAAGCTCCATGCTCGACGAGCTGGTGGTGACCAACACCATCCCGCTGTCTGCAGCTGCACAAGCCTGTAAGCGTATCCGTCAACTGGATATCGCACCGGTAGTCGCCGAAGCGGTTCGCCGCATCAGCAATGAAGAATCGATCAGCGCGATGTTCCGCTAAGGGCTAAGCCCCTGGCCAGGATTGCGTAGAACGAAAAGCGCCCCGCCTCGTGCGGGGCTTTTTGCCGAATCGCCCGAGCGCCGGTCGCAAGCGCTACGGGCGTTGTTGTTTATATTGGAGATACACCATGAACGAATTTACTCTGAATGCTGAAGCGCGTTCCGACCTGGGGAAAGGTGCGAGCCGCCGCCTGCGTCGTCTCGCCAGCCAAGTTCCTGCCGTAATTTACGGTGGCGAAACAGCTCCGCAATCCATCAGCCTGCTGGCCAAAGAAGTTGCCAAGCTGCTGGAAAACGAAGCGGCCTTCAGCCACGTGATCAGCCTGACCGTTGACGGCAAAGCCGAAAACGTTCTGATCAAAGCCCTGCAACGTCACCCGGCCAAAGGCCACGTGCTGCACGCTGACTTCATGCGCGTAATCGCCGGCCAGAAACTGGTCGCTCACGTACCGCTGCACTTCATCAACCAGGAAACCAGCACTGCCGTTAAGCAACAAGGCGCTGAAGTTTCCCACACCATGATCGAAGTTGAAGTTTCCTGCCTGCCGAAAGACCTGCCGGAATTTATCGAAGTCGACATGGCTAAAGTCGAAATCGGTCAAATCGTCCACCTGTCCGACCTCACCGCTCCTAAAGGCGTTGAGTTCGTTGCACTGGCGCACGGTAACGACCTGGCTGTTGCCAACGTCCACGCTTCGCGCGTAGTTAAAGAAGAAGGCGCAGCCGAGTAATACTCGCTTAGTCTGAGGAAGGGCTCCTGTCGTGACTGCCGTGCAACTGATCGTCGGCCTGGGTAATCCAGGCGCTGAATACGAACAGACCCGGCATAACGCAGGGGCCTTTTTTGTTGAGCGCCTGGCAGCGGCGCAACGGGTCAATCTCGTTGCAGAGCGCAAGTTTTTCGGCCTGACGGCGCGCTTCAGCCATCAAGGCCACGACATTCGTCTGCTGATACCGACTACCTTCATGAATCGCAGCGGCCAAGCCGTAGCGGCGCTGGCGAGCTTTTACCGGATACCGGTAGACGCCATTCTGGTCGCGCACGACGAGCTGGACCTCCCCCCCGGCATCGCCAAGTTCAAACAAGGTGGTGGCCACGGTGGGCACAACGGGTTGCGCGACATCATCGCCCAGCTCGGCAATCAGAATACCTTTCACCGCCTGCGGCTTGGCATCGGCCACCCGGGCGACAGCAACAAGGTAACTGGCTTTGTCCTCGGCCGCGCACCACGCGCCGAACAGGAAAAGCTGGATGCCAGCATCGACTTCGCCCTCGGCGTGATGCCAGAGGTTTACGCCGGGGAATGGAACCGCGCGATGAAACTCCTGCACAGCCAAAAGGCCTGAATACTCTTTTCAGCGATTCATCTCCGCGAGGGATACACCATGGGATTCAACTGCGGCATCGTCGGCCTGCCCAACGTCGGCAAGTCCACCCTGTTCAATGCCCTGACCAAGGCCGGCATCAGCGCGGAGAACTTCCCCTTCTGCACCATCGAGCCGAACAGCGGCATCGTGCCGATGCCTGACCTGCGTCTCGACGCCCTGGCAGCCATCGTCAAGCCCGAGCGCGTGCTACCGACGACCATGGAGTTCGTCGACATCGCAGGCCTGGTGGAAGGCGCCTCCAAGGGCGAGGGCCTGGGCAACAAGTTCCTGGCCAACATCCGCGAGACCGACGCCATCGCCCATGTGGTGCGTTGCTTCGAAGACGACAACGTGATCCATGTGTCGAACAGTGTCGACCCCAAGCGCGATATCGAAATCATCGACCTCGAGCTGATCTTCGCCGACCTCGACAGCGTCGAAAAGCAGATCCAGAAGGCCCAGCGCAATGCCAAAAGCGGCGACAAAGAAGCCGTGGCCCTGAAAGACCTGCTGGAAAAGCTGCAGAACCACTTCACCGACGGCAAGCCGGCCCGCACCCTGCTGAAAGACCTCAGCGACGACGAGAAGCTGCGCATCAAGTCGCTGCACCTGCTGACCGTCAAACCAGTGATGTACATCGCCAACGTCGCCGAGGACGGCTTCGAGAACAACCCGCTGCTCGACATCGTGCGTGAAATCGCCGCCGCCGAAGGCGCCATCGTGGTGCCGATCTGCAACAAGCTGGAAGCCGAAATCGGCGAACTGGAAGAGGAAGAGAAAGCCGAATTCCTCGCTGATCTAGGTATGGAAGAACCAGGCCTGAACCGCGTCATCCGCGCCGGTTACGAACTGCTCAACCTGCAGACCTATTTCACCGCAGGCGTGAAGGAAGTACGCGCCTGGACCGTCCGCGTCGGCGCCACCGCACCGCAGGCCGCCGCCGTCATCCACACCGACTTCGAGAAAGGTTTTATCCGCGCCGAAGTGATCACCTACGACGACTTCATCCAGTTCAAGGGCGAAGCCGGGGCGAAGGAAGCTGGCAAGTGGCGTTTGGAAGGCAAGGAATACATCGTCAAGGACGGCGACGTCATGCACTTCCGCTTTAACGTCTAAGCGCTTGATCGCGCGCATAAATTTTCTGAGGTTAAGCTTGACAGCCAAGCTCCAGACAAGAATAATGCGCGCCACTTGGCTACATAGCTCAGTTGGTTAGAGCATAGCATTCATAATGCTGGGGTCCGGGGTTCAAGTCCCTGTGTAGCCACCAAACAAAACAAGGGTTTAGCAAAAGCTAAGCCCTTTTTTGTTTTCCGGGCAGACTACATCCAAACTACCCGCCTCATCATCCGTGAGCACGTAGCGGCTCAATCTCATGCTCGATCTCTTCGCCATTTGCAGCAAAGGTTGTTGCTAGCGAGTAGTCGGTCTGCAGGTTCATCCAGAACTGTGCAGACGTATCGAAGTAACGCCCCAGGCGAATAGCCATATCTGCAGTAACACCCCGACGCTCACGAACGATTTCATTGACCGTTGGAGCAGATACATGCAGTGCACGCGCAAGCGCTGCCGGTGAAATGTCCAACGGTTCCAGAAATTCTTCCCGCTGTATTTCGCCCGGATGAATGGGGCGCATTCCGTTAATTGCCATGGCGCGACCTCCTCAGCGGTAATCGACGATTTCAACGGCAGATACGCCATTGATCGTTGCTGATGTTGTATTGCCTGGCCCTGTTGCCCTGCAATAGCTCCAGTCGGTTGCCGGGTGGAGACCGTAGGTCTCGTAGCTCAGCAGCAACATGGAGCATGAGCAGCTTTCGGGTGGCGACATTCGGGATGCTCTTCCCGCGCCGGGAGTATCCAGACTCGAACAGGGACTGGGTTTCGGCACATCGGAAACTCAGCATCACGCTTTAACCCTTAACGTTAAGCGTTACGCGTTAAATCCAGACTAGACACCCCATAACCAAGGGGTTAGCCCTCAGCCGGCGCCGGCGCCGGCGCGACCTCGAAACTCATTCGCCATCCTTCGTTATTGATCCCGAAGCGCCCGATAGAAACCGTTCTGTTGGGATATACCAGCTGCAACCGCTCACACAGCTGCTTCGCAACTGAGTGCTTTATTTCCTGAGTGCGGTCTTCTACCGCCACGTCGACATTAAGAAGCCGGATATGTGTGCTTAGGGTTGGTTCAGGATCTGGGAGGTTGTCCAACGGCATCAATTGATCCGCGTATTCCTGTGCTGTTTTGCTCATGTCGCTTCTCCTGTCTGAGGGCTCAATGATCGCCATCTGGAGACGGATGCACGACCTGTCGCTTGCGCCTGGATGGTGTTGCGTAACCGGCTTCTCAGAGGTGAGATGCCCCACTGTATACGAAGCCCTGCTCTTGGCAGTATCTATCAGCTCAAGGCGCTAAAGGGAATTACCGCTCCAGGCCGTATGCGCTCACCACTGAAAACCGTTATCGAGCAAGGCGGAGGGTTCGAGAGGCGGGCTGTGGCAAGCGCCTGGCGCCTGCTCATCGGAATTGTGGCGGGCGCAGCAGGCGTTGCTGGCTCGGGCTGTTCACTGGCGATATGGCGTAGCCGGCGTGTGCCGGCAACAGATAGCAGAAAGCCCGCACATGGCGGGCTTTCTGTTGATAGGGCTGATCCTTCAGCTGTTTGGAGTATTGCGCGACGTTTGTGAAAATTTCGTGATGGGCCTGAAAAAACTTCCCGTGCCGGGCCACCACCTGAGCCTCGCGGCGAGGAGCAGTTCGAGCCTCTGCGGCTATGGGCAACGCCCCTCAACGAACCTCGAACGCGCAGCCGCCTATTGCCTACAACGAACCAAAGCCCAAGTTGAGCAGTCAAAAACTGGCATCATGATCACCAACAAGTGACTGAGCGTGGCGATACAAAGGTGATGAAGATGGATAAACGAACGCGGCTTGAAAGCTTTAGTGCACGGGAAGATGACCTGCGGGAGTCGGATGAGCTGTATGGCATCACCCGGAACAACCGGCAGCAACCCCGCCAACGCAACCTCACGCTGCAGATCGCGCTGGGCATATGGCTTGGCGGCATGGCCTTGATGCTCACTTGGTTCCTCCTCAGCCTGCTGTTTGCCAACCTGGCGGGCAATGTACTGAACGGCAGCCTGCACCCGAAGCTCGGC
Source organism: Pseudomonas sp. KH_027 (assembly GCF_057838565.1). Taxonomy (NCBI): domain Bacteria; kingdom Pseudomonadati; phylum Pseudomonadota; class Gammaproteobacteria; order Pseudomonadales; family Pseudomonadaceae; genus Pseudomonas; species Pseudomonas sp. KH_027. The sequence continues at coordinate 1,056,320 of NZ_CM174470.1, read as the reverse complement.
AGCGCAAGCCCGGCAGGCGCCCAGCAGGAGCAGGTTGAGCGCCCGCAGTTGGCGCTGTTGATCGAAGCGAGCCCCACCCATGCGCCGCATATAAACGCCTGACGGCACTGAAACAGCTGGCGAAAGCTGAAAAGGGGGGTTGGCGCAGGCCACCCCCCTTTTTCTCTGCCCAACCGTTCTGTGCCGAAGCGCTATTACCGGCCGACTGCAACAAAGCCGACGCGCCCTTCCCCGCCTCGCCGGTAAGAGCCACTACGGCAACAGCACGCGTTAACTCTGCCCCAGCGGGCGCAGGCGATACTGCGGCGGCAGTTGTTCCATACCGCTGACGGTGACGTTGAGGTTCTTCCAGCGGCCATCCTTGATGCCGTAGATGCAGCCATGCACCGAGAGCGGCTGGCCACGGTGCCAGGCGTTCTGCACGATGGTGGTATGGCTGACGTTGGCGACCTGCTGGATCACGTTCAGCTCGCACAGGCGATCGACCTGTTCCTCTTCCGTGGGGAATTGCGCCAGGTGCTCGCGGTGCTCGTAGTAGAGGTCGCGAATGGTGCGGATCCAGCCATCGATCAAACCCAGCTGTGCGTCGCGCATCGAAGCCCGTACGCCACCGCAGCCGTAGTGGCCGGTGACCAGGATGTGTTTGACCTTGAGCACATCGACCGCGTACTGGATCACCGACATGCAGTTGAGGTCGGTGTGCAGCACCACGTTGGCGACATTACGGTGCACGAACAGATCGCCCGGCAACATACCGACGATCTCGTTAGCCGGTACGCGGGCATCCGAGCAGCCAATCCACAGGTATTCCGGGGTCTGCTGGCGTGCCAGTTTTTCGAAGAACTCCGGGTCTTCCTGCTTGATCGCCTCAGCCCAGCGCTCATTGTTGTCGAAGAGGTGCTGTAGATCACTCATGCCAGATGCTCCCAAAAAGCCGGATGCGCACCATACGGAGCGCGTGTGGGTTTTGACAAGCCGCGTATGCCCTGGGTCACAGCCTGATGGGCTCTGTCTTTGCAACAATGTGTGGCTGACTGGCGGCCAACGCAGCACAGAGCGGGGTCGCCGCCGCGAGCAGGCACCTGTAATGAGCGAGCCCCGGCAACAGGTGCAGGCGCGTCGGCCCGGCCAGCCTGGAAAGTAGATTATGCGCCACACTCCCCCTTCCCACACGTGACACTCAACGCCGCCGCAGTGCTCGGCTCAGTAGCCACAGGATCAGCAGCAGGCCCAGCAACAACACGACGCTGACGCCCCATTGCAGGATACCGGCGTTGCGATACAAATTGCTCGGCAGCAGGCTGGGCTCGCGCAGCATGCGCTGTTCGGCGGCGGCGCCGTTGGTCGGGACATCGGCCAGACCGTCGCCGTCCAGGTCTGGCAGGCTGCGGATGTGGTCGAGCAGGCCCTGCCACTCCTTGTACTCCTGCATGCCCGGCGCTTGCGGGTCGGCATCGATGACCGCGGCCTTGATCTCCGCCAAGGGCTGGCCTTGGGCGTCCTTGGGCACGACGTTTAGCAGGCCCTTGGTGATGTCGGCGATCAGCCAGGTGAAGCTGCCGACATAGCTGCTGGCGCCAATGCTGTAGAGGCGCGGGTCGTTCATATCCAGCTCGCGGTAGCCCTGCACGGCATCGCCCAGTTCGATCCGGCTGACCCGATCGAACGGCACGCGGTAGGGGTTGTAGCTGAACTTCAAGCCGGCAACCCGTGGGAAATAGCTGTCGCTGTCGCGCAACTGATAGGCCAGCAGCAACACTTCAAGGATGCTTTTCAGCTCTTTGGCGCTGACATAGACCTTGATCAACGGATAACCCGGGGCGTCATCGTACTGGCCGATGCCCAGCGGGGCGATGCGGAACAGGTCGGACACCGCCTGCACGCCGCTACGGCCTTTGATCATGTCATCGCGGAGGGTGCCATTACCGGTGAACGCCACATCGCTACCGGTGGCGTGGCGCAGCGAATCGGTAACCAGATTGGCGAGAATCGGGTCGTCGTGCTCACGACTCAGGGTTTTATCGACCTTGGCCAACGGCTGGTCGAAACGATAGCCCTTGGGCCCCAGCACCTGTTCGTCGACTAAGCGCTTGAAGCTCTCGACCTGGGTGGTGACCCGAGCATCGCCGAGGGTGCTGTCGTTGACCGGGTGCAGGCTGTAGTCGAGCACCTGGGTCTTGCCGCTGTCATCCAGGCGCATATGCAGCTCGCCGAGGTACTGGATCTCCGAGCCGGCCTGTAGCACCGGCGTACGCCCGTTGACCAGGACCGGCTGCGCCAACGCAGTATGCGAATGGCCGCCGACGACGATATCGATGCCCGGTACCTGTTCGACCAATTCGACTTCTTCGCCGCGCCAGCTGCCGTCGGCCTGCTGGCTGACACCCATGTGCGAGAGGAGGATCACCACATCGACCGACTGCTCCTCGCGGAGTATTTTCACCATCGCCTTGGCCGTTTCGATCGGGTCGGCAAAGCTCACCGGCTTCATCATCGGTGCCACGGTGATGGCGTTGTAACCGAGCAAACCGAACAAGCCGAAACGAATTCCGCCCTTCTCTATCACCTTGTACGGCAAGATACGTCCGGCGTCGGAATGGGCCTTGAGGCCGTCGTCTTCCGGGCGCGCGGGGTCGAACCGGATGTTGCTGGAGAGCAACGGCACCAGCACCAGGCCCTCGACCTGCTGCACGGCGCTGAGCATGGCGGCGAGGCCGGCCGGGCGGAAGTCGAACTCGTGGTTGCCGAGGGTGGCCGCGTCGTAGCCCAGCTCACTCATCAGACGCAACTCACCGCCAACCTCGCGGCTCACGGTATGGAACAGCGTGCCCATGCTGAAGTCGCCGGCATCGAGCAACAGCAGCGGTTGCTCGCCGGCCGCCGCACGCCGCTCCTTGACCAGGGTCGACAAGCGCGCGATGCCACCCACGGTACCGTCGTCATTGGCGGTCGCCGGGGTGTATTCATTGTTGGGGCCGAACCCGAGCAGCCGCGATTGCCAGTCGTTGGTGTGCAGCAGGGTGAAGCTGCGTTCGGCCGCCGGGGCCTGGGTTGCCGCCAGCAAGCAAGTGGCCGCTAACAAGGGGCGAAGCAGTCGCATCAGAACATCCTTGATCAATCAGGTGGAGAGCTGCCGGTTCTAGAGCGGCGAGCCGACGCAGTATGGGCGAGGCCCGTGCAGCGAACAGCGACCGATGGCGTCGCCCGCTGTAGCCAATCGGGTCAGCTGTGCAGCACCTCCGTCACCGCCCGTTCGGCCGCCTGTACCGCGCCATCGAAATAGCCCATCCAGCGGGTCGCCATCTCGGTGCCGGCAAAGTGCAAGCGCCCGAGCGGCTGACGCAGGCGCGCCGCACCATTGCTCCACACACCTGGCGGGAACAGTGCAGCGTAGCAACCGCGAGCGAAAGCTTCGTCGGCCCAACACTTATCGACGTACTCGAGGGGCTGCCGCGCCTGTGGGCCAAAGTAGCGGGCGAAGCATTCCAGCACCACCGCCCGGCGCTCAGCCTCATCACGGCCGCTCCAGTGACGGGCCTCATCGCCTTCGATAAAGCCCATCAGCACACCCTTGTTCGAACCCGGCACGCTGTTGTCGAAGGTCAAGCGCAGCGGGCCGAGCTCGCTGGTAGCCTGACCGGACAACCCGCGCGCGCGCCAGAACGGCGTGTCATACAGGGCCATGCACTTGATCACCGCGCCCTGCGGCAAACGCTGCAGCAACTGGTCACGCCAACCCGGCAGCAGCGGCTGCTGAGTGATGCGCAACAGCAAGGTGGGCGGCAGCGCGAAGATCACCCGCCCGGCCCGGTGACTGCCGACATCGGTGATCAGCTCGACGCCGGAATCGTTCTGGCGCACGGCCCGCACCGGCTGCTGCAGGTGCACGGCGTCACCGAGCTTTTCCGCCAGTACGCTGCAGATCTGCTGCGAACCACCGAGGATGCGGTCCTGTTGGACACCCTGGTCGACGCCGAGCAGGGTGTCGAGGTCGGTGCCACTCTTGATATAGAACAGCACATGCAGGAACGACAGGTCATGGGCGCTGGCGGCGAATACCGCGCCGCTGAGCAGCTCGAACACCTTGCGCCCGTGGGCAGTTTGCAGGCTGCGGCGGATCCACTCGGCGAAGGTCATGCGATCCCAGACCGAGGCCTTGGGATGCAGGCCGGGGTCGTCGAGGGGAATCTGCCTGGCCAGCCGATCCAGCCGCACTTGCGCCTGTAGCACATCGAGCAGCACATGCGGGGCGAAGCGCGGAATGGTGCCGCGATAGGGTTTGAGCTTGCCGCCGAACAGGGTCAGGTTGTTGCCCTGATTCCAAAGCGGGAAGGTCGACAAGTCCAGTTCCTTGAGCAGATCGAGAATCCGCTCCTGGGTCGGGCCGACCCACTGCCCACCGACCTCCACCACTTCGCCGCTGCTGAAGCTGTGGTTGAGGGTGCGTCCGCCAACGCGGCCGTTGGCCTCGAGCACCCGCACGCGTTTACCCGCCTGCGCCAGCCGCCAGGCAGCGGTCAGCCCGGAAATCCCGGCACCCACGACTATGACATCGGTACGACTCATCCCTCACCACCGAACTGGTCCTCACGGGGCAATAGAGTACGTCAGTACCAAGACAATACCAAAGCGCGCGCACCCACCGCCGCAGGTTGGCACTGAGCCGGTGAAGCCCAACAGCGGGTCGCGACAGGTTGTTGGGCCCGACGGAGCAGTGGGCTTCGCGGTGCGAAGCCCACTTACGGTCTCATTACGGAGACCGAGCCCTTCAATCGAACAGGGTGCAGGCCATCACCAGCGCATCCTCGCGCCCACCCACCGCGGGGTAGTAGTCGCGGCGCCGGCCGATTTCGTTGAAGCCGTAGCGTTCATACAGGCGATAGGCGGACAGGTTGCTGGCGCGCACCTCGAGGAAGCACTCCCCCGCTTTCAGCTCGCAGGCACGCCGCATCAAGTGCTCCAGCAGCAGCAGGCCGAGGCCATGCCCCTGATTTTGCGGTGCGACCGTGATGTTCAGCAGGTGCGCCTCGTCGATGATCACATTGATCACGCCATGGCCGACCTGCCGCTCGCCTTCGAACATCAGCCAGCAATCGTAGGATTTCAGGCCATCGAGGAAGATGCCACGAGTCCAGGGGTGGCTGAAGGCGGCGTGTTCGATCTTCAGTACAGCGTCCACATCCGCCTCGGTCATCGGGCGGAACGTTACGGCATCACTCATGCGTAGACTCTACTTCCAGCTGTTGCCAACGCCGCATCACGCGGCGCATGGCCTGCCATAGCTCGGCCTTGCGGGCCGGCTCATCCATTAACAGCTCAAGACCAGGCAGGGCCCAGGCGCTGCCGAGTCCTTCGATCTGCAGTTCGCGGTTATAGGCCTCGGCCCCCGCTTCGCCGGCAAAGCGCACCGCCGGCAGGCCGATCAGCCAGAGGCAGGCGCAAGCGCTTTGCTCTTCCAGACGCGCCGAGATAAAGCCCTGCACATATTCCGTGGCGGCTTGCGGGCCCTGGTCCATGGTGCCGCGCACCAGCAGTGGCCAGCGCACCGGCTCGCCGATCAGCTGCGGGCTGTCCGGCAACTGCGCAGCGCGCAGCAGGTCCTTGAGCAACAGGTAGGCCGGATCACGGGCGGTAAACGGCTCGCCGGTGGGCAATTCGACCAGCAGCACGCACTGCCCGGCACGCAACAGCTGCAGGGCAAAGCGCGGGGGCGGCTGCGGCACGGGTTTGCTCGGCGTTGGCTCAGCCTCAGTCTCGGCCGGCATTTCCGGCTTGGCCGTCAGCCGAGATACCACGCTGGGGCGCGGCACTTCGATCTTCGGGCGTTCCGGGGCGCGCTCGGCCGGGCGCTCGTGCGCCGGCGCAGCGCTGGCTACGGTGGCATCTGGCGCAGCCAGCGCTACGGGCGCCTCGCTCTGCGGCACAGTTGGCGCAGGCTCGGGTTCAAGCGGCGCCAGCAGTTGCGGGCGGGACGCGGCAGCAAAGGGCAAGGCCGTGCGCGGTAGCCAGTTGGCGACCTGCATGGCACTCAGGTAGGCACGACGACGCAGTTCCGAAATCAAACGCCGACCACCTGTGGATGCGCCTTCGAACCACTGACCTGCATCAGGTTCAGGGCATTGATATAAGCCTTGGCCGAGGCCACCAGGATGTCGGTGTCGGCACCGTTGCCGTTGACGATCCGTCCGCCCTTCTCCAGGCGTACGGTGACTTCGCCCTGGGAGTCGGTGCCCTGGGTGATGGCATTGACCGAATACAGCTGCAAATTGGCCTCGGAATTGGCGATCGATTCGATGGCCTTGAAGGTCGCATCGACCGGCCCTGAGCCTTCGGCACCAACGCTCCGCTCCTCGCCGGCGACGCTGATCACCAGCGTGGCGTGCGGCACTTCACCGGTTTTGCTCGCCACCTCCAGGTAGACCAGCTTGAAGTGTTCCGGCGCCTCAGCGGCCAGCGTGTCGGAAACCAGCGCCTGCAGGTCTTCGTCGAAGATCTCGTGCTTCTTGTCGGCCAGCGCCTTGAAACGCGCGAAGGCGGCATTCAGCTCGGCCTCGCCGGCCAACTGGATACCCAGTTCGTCGAGACGGGTGCGGAACGCGTTGCGCCCGGACAGCTTGCCCAGCACCATCTTGTTGGCGTGCCAGCCAACCGACTGGGCGGACATGATTTCGTAGGTTTCACGGTGCTTGAGCACGCCGTCCTGGTGGATGCCGGACTCGTGGGCGAAGGCGTTGGCGCCGACGATGGCCTTGTTCGGCTGCACCGGAAAACCGGTGATCCCGGACACCAGCCGCGAGGTGCTGAGAATGTGCGGCGTGTCGATATTGGTGTAGACGTTCAGCAGGTCGGCGCGGGTCTTGATCGCCATGACGATTTCTTCCAGCGCGGCGTTGCCCGCGCGCTCGCCGAGGCCGTTGATGGTGCATTCCACCTGGCGCGCACCGGCGACCACGGCAGCCAGCGAGTTGGCCACGGCCAGGCCGAGGTCGTTATGGCAATGCACCGAGAACACCGCCTTGTCGGCGTTGGGTACGCGTTCCAGCAGTTGCCGGATCATATCGGCGTATTGATGCGGAATGGCGTAGCCGACGGTGTCGGGAATGTTGATGGTGCGCGCGCCGGCGTCGATGGCGGCTTCGATGATACGGCAGAGGAAGTCGATCTCCGAACGACCGGCATCCTCGCAGGAGAACTCCACGTCGGCACAGAGGTTGCGCGCCCGCTTGACCGCCTTGACCGCCTGTTCGAGCACCTGCTCCGGCTGCATGCGCAGCTTGTACTGCATATGGATCGGGCTGGTGGCCAGGAAGGTGTGGATACGCCCGGAGTTGGCACCGGCCAGCGCTTCGGCGGCGCGGTCGATATCGCCGTCCACCGCGCGCGACAGGCTGCACACGGTGCTGTCCTTGATCGTGTCGGCAATCAGCTTGACCGCCTCGAAGTCGCCGGGGCTGGCAATCGCAAAACCCGCCTCGATCACATCGACACGCATGCGCTCCAGCGCCTTGGCGATCCGCAGCTTTTCTTCCTTGGTCATGGAAGCGCCTGGGCTCTGCTCGCCGTCGCGCAGGGTGGTGTCGAAAATGATGACGCGGTCGTTGCTGCTCATGTCGAACTCCTCTGGGCCCCACCGTGGATGCGGCCGAGGCACTGGCTATGGCGTCGTAACGCTTGTGACGGCGGCGCCGAATAGCGGAATTGTGGCTTGAAACGCAGCGGGCGGGAAGCGCGGCGACACCGAACGGTGCTTAACCTTGTATTGCCAGCGGCACCAGTGCCTCCGGCAGCGGTCTGGCTTCAGTTGATTGGCGTGGCGGTGAGGTTGGCGCGGATATCGGCGTTCTGCGCCTTGATGCCGTACATCGCGGTCACCGCCCCGCCGGTGGGATGGACATTCTGCAGGCGCTCGACGTTGATTTCCTTGAAGTGGATGCGGCCGTTCACGGCAAAGCCCAGCGGGTCCGGCCTGACGGTGCTGCCGGCATTGGCGCCGCTTTTGATCTTGACCTTGGTCGGCGCCACATCGAGGTTGATGTCGGCGTTGAAGCCGTAGGTATTGGCGTTGGGGTTGTTCGGGTTGCCGTCGGAGGTGGAAAAATTGTCGACCACCAACTGGCTGCCCGTGCCATTGCCGGCCGTACGGTTGGTTTCCCAGAGGATCTGGTTGCGCTTCTCGTCGGTGGCCACGCCATTGACCGAGCTTTCAACGCTGCCGTCACGGACGAAGACATTCTTCAGCTTGACCGAAACGCCCTCGTTGCCGCGGTCTTCCCAACGCCCGCCGCTGCTGGAGCAGGCGCCGGCATTGCTGCCGCTGCCACCGACACAGAGCGCCCCCGCGCCACCGGAACTGAGAGCCAGGGTCGAACCCTGCTCGTAGCGCTTGAGCATGATCCGCCCCAGGCTGGTGCCGAACACGCGGTCACCCCAGCGCACATCGCTGACTTCCAGCTTCGACCAGTAGGTGCCTTTGCGCAGTTCGACGCCGCCGTTGTCGCCATTGACGCCGGTGCCGCTGCTGATATCCAGCGAGCCATCGCGAAAGTGCATGTCGTAACTCGTGCCGGACAGCCACAGGCCTTTGCCGGCCTCGTCCACGGTGATCGCGGCGCGCGCTTCGGTCACATAGACGTCGGCGTTGTAGCGCAGGCCATCGCCCACCGAACCACCCGGCTGAATGGTCAGTTGGCCACTCAAGGTGAAATCGTAGGCCGGGAATATCTCCATCAGCACCAGCAGCTCGGTGCCGCCTTGCAGCGGCGCGTCGGCTGTTCCGACGCGCAAGCCATCGAAGCTGTAGCTGCCTTTGACGTTGTTCAAGCCCAGGCGCAGGCCGTCGAAATGGCCGTTGTAGTTGCCTTTGCCCATGTCGCTCTGGCTGCCGGCATAGCAGCTGGTGGTGACACCGGCGGCGCAGCTCTTGGTCAGGTCGAGGGTGAACTGTCCCGTGCCGCTGGTGCGCAGACCGCTGAACCACAGGCTGTTGCCGTTATCGGTGAGCGATACCGAGCTGTTGAGCAGGTTCCAACTGAGGTCGGCCGTCAGCCCCTTCAGCCCGGAGTTGGAATCACCACCGGGACGCAGCTTCAGCCAGTTCTGCTTGGCGCCCTCATCGAGGAAGTTGAGGTCGATGCCCAGGCTGCCGAGCTTCTGATTGCTCGGGTTGCCCATGATCAGGCCACCGAGGGTGGCATTCAGGCGCAGGTCCTGAAAAGCGACCTTGGCGTAACTGCCGCTACCGTCCGCCTGCAGATCGAGGGTCAGGCCGGCGTTGCTGCTGAGGATGCCGGCGAAGTTTTCTGCCCGCAGCACACCTTCGTCCTGATATTGGAACAGGCTGCTGTTGATGATCACGTTCGGCGTGATGCGCACGCCCTGGCCACTGGCGCCGCCGCTGGCAATGCTGATGCTGCCGCCCAAGTGCAGATCCATATCGAGTTTGCCGAAGCTGCGGCTGGCGCCGGGGTCGCGGGTATCGGGATTGCCGGGCGTCACCGGCACACCGGCAAGCGGGTCGCCATGGGCCAGATCCAGACCAAAACCGGCGATCGACGCGACGAACCGCGAGCTGCCCAGATCCAACTTGATCTCCTTGCCGCTGCCACCACTGACGATGTCCAGGTAGGCATTGTTCAGGTAGGTATCGAAGGACATGCCTTTGACGATCAGGTCGAAACCATTGTCGCGGTAATAGAAGGTCACATCGGTGAGCGACAGCCGGCTGTCGTCCAACGCAATACCACTGACGCCACTGGCACCGCCGCCCTTGATTTTGAGGCTGGCGCCAAGGGTGTAAAAAGCCCGAAAGCTGCCGAAGCTTTTACTGCTGCCGGCCATTTCGACATTGCCGACGCTGAGCACCTGCGGGCTGGCATGGTGCTCGACCTGCAGCTGGCTACCGACCACATCGAGGCGGGTGGTCGAGCTGGCCGTGCCGCTTTGCGGCTGGTTGCCGACGTCCTTGAGGTTGAGGGCCTGGCCGTCTTCGCTGTAGCTGAGGTTGGCGGCCGACCAGCCATTGCCGGTTACTTCCAGGCTGATGCCGGACTGCCCGGCAACACTGGACAAGCTGGCGTCATCCAGTGCCTGCATGGCTTGCGCGAACGGGCTGAGGAGCAAGGGCAAGAGCAGAAAGCGGCGCATTGGCATACTCCTCAATTCTTCGGAAAGACCAGCACGTTGCCCTGCATCCGAATGCCGCCCTCAATCTTCGCCGAGAAGATATTGGTCTGCTGATAGCTGGGATCGCCGCCATTGGCCTCGCTGCTGGCCTTGTTGCGCCAGCCGCCCTGGTTGGCCACGGCGAAGGTGAAACGGGTGTCCTTGAACTTGACCTCGTTGGGCAGGCCGAACTCCAGCACGTCCTGATTGAAGGCCGCACCGTCGCCATCGAAGCCGCCGTTGATCACCCGCGTGCGCAGGGTCAGGCCTTCGAAGCTGAACAGGCCTTTCATATTGTCCAGCACGTACCAGCCGCCCGCCGCCTCGGAGCGGATCGCCAGGCGCATGCCGCAGTTTTCCGCCGTGCTGGCGCCCTGGGTGGCGCAACTGCGCTCGCCGACGGCCCAGGTGCTCGGCGTGTTGCTCGCCGGCTTGCTCCAGAGCACGCCGCCCTCCTTGTTGATGCTGAAGTCCCCGGACAGGTACACCCCACCCTGGCCACTCAACTCGCTCAGTGCGGCATCCTCCAGCGCCTGGAGTTCGGCCTGCACCACGGCGGGGAGCATCAGCAGCAGGCTCAGAAGCCCGGCTTTACAGGTCATGGCTGGTCACCTTCAGGTAGTTGATGCTCAGTCCCTGCAGGGTGTTGTAACCGAAGTTGTAGCCACCCGAGGCGTAACTGCCGTTACCGACCTTGAGGTTGTCGATCACGATGGTGGTGCGCGGAGCGTTGGCATAGAAGTCGCTGGCCAAGGCATTGCGCTGGCTGGCCGTGGTGCCGCCCGATACCGGGTTGGGCAGCTCCAGCACGAACTGACCGTTGCTGTTGACATCGAACAGCAGCGGCTGGGTTTTGCCATAACCCAGGGCAATATTGGCGAAGGTGTTGCTCAGGGTGACGGTGCGCGCCTCCTGCTCGGCGGCAGTCGCGCAATTGCTCGCACCCGCCGCGCAGGACATGATCTGCAGGCTCTTGGCGTAGAGATTCAAGCGCATCTCGCCGACCAACTGGCTGCGGCCACTGTCGCCCCACAGCCGCAAGTAGGAGCCATCCATCGCCAACTCGCCGATGTCGATATTGAGAATGTCGGTGCGCCCCGCCGCCACCTGGAAGTCGAAGCGGATGCCGAGGTCGACCTTTTCGCTGGCGCGGCTGGAGCAGTTGCTGCCCGCCGCCGCATAACCGGCAATGCACGGTTGGCCAGCCGTGCCGGTCAACCGTTCGGGAAAGGTGAACTCCAGCACGCTGACGTTGCTCGGCGTGGTCTGCACCCACACGCCGTCGTCACGCAGGGTCCGCAAACTCTCGCCCATGGCCAGGTTCAGGGTGAACGGCGAACTCAACCGGCCGATGGTCACCGGGTTGAGGTTGGCGCCTTTATTGCTGCCCGCCGCGCCCAGATAGAACTCCTTCACCGCGATGGGTACGTTCTGCCCGCTGCTATTGGTGATGTCGTTGACGGTGATGGTGGCCTGGTTGGCATCCAGCAGGATGTTTTCCAGCACGAAACCGAAACCGGCACCCTGCACCCCGGACAGCTCTTGATCGTCCAGCGCTTTCAGTTCGGCCAGCGTCGGGCCGGCCAGCAACGCCAGGGTCATGACAGCCATGCGGCGGATCATGCTCAGCACCCGGCCGTGGCGGTGCCGAGGCAGGTGTCCTGCCGCGGAATACCGTTGAAGGCCTGATCGAAATCGATATTGATCGGCGCGACCATGTTGCCGTTGGCGTCGCGGTACTTGGGCATGTTCATGAAGGCGCCTTTGAGGGCCGTCATAAAGGCATTGCTGTCCATGTCGCGCCAGGCTACATCCTGGCTCTGCATGGAAATGAAGAAGCCCTTGGCCGCGCCCTCGATGGCCGCGGTATTGGCCACATCGCTAACCCCCAGGTTGCCGACGGGCAGCGACTGGAAATTGCTGAGCGGGAAGCAGGTGGCGATCGACAGCACTTCACAACCATTGGACTTGAACAGGCTCAGCAGCGCATCCGACAGCCCACCGAGGTTGCAACCGCTGACACAACTCAGGGCCTGGCCGTTCTCCATCCCGGCGTTGGTGCCACGCACCGGATCCGCCACGCCACCGCCGGTGACCAGGGAGGCATCCGCCTGCAACTTCGTACTGCGCGTCACCCCGGCGAGCCCGAGCAAGAACTGCTCCCAACCGGAGGCTTGGTCATACACCGCACCGGCAGTCCCTTCGATATGCACGGGGATACTCCCCGTCAGGCTCTGGATGTCACCAGACAACATGCCCTTGGCCTCGCCAAAACCAATGCGCACCCCAACCACCTTGTTGCCGGAATAGGCGAGTTCAAGGAATGGGTTGGCAATCTTGAAGACGTTGATCGAGTCATCGGCATTCACGGTGCCGAGGGCGAAGTTGTTGATCAGAATATCGGAGGAACCGGCAACCTCGCCCGGTCGCGTAGTCGCATCGTTGTACTGACCCAATTGCAGCTTTTTCATGTTCAGCTGGGTATCGACGTTCACGCCGAAATTGACCCGGGTGTAGTTGATGCCCGCGTTGCTGTCGGTGGTCAGGTTGATGAACGCCTGCCCGGTGACTTCCGACAACTCGTTATCGGCCAGCGCCTCCAGCTTGGCCTGGGCAGTACCCGCCAGCAGGCAGGCGCAGCAGACGGCCAGGGCGCATTGGGCGAGGCGAAAGGTCGGGCGCATGGCAATTTCCTTATTCTTGTAGCGGCCGAGCCCAGCAGGCTCGAACCCTTGTCGCCACTATAAGAAGCTCAGGAGAGGAAAGGCCCGACCCATAGTCGAGAAAACAGCGCCAATGAGTTGCCTGTCGCGTGGGCGACAGCCGTGGACTGTTACCCAAGGTCACACTGGCGTAACGCCAGGCGTCAGCGCTGGCGAAACATCCCGATCAGGTGATCGGCGATGGCAGCTTTGATCGCGTCGATGCTTAGCTGGGAGTTGCGCGCCAGCTTGCCGGGGTTGATCCGGTGCAGGTGCAACGATGGCATGCGCGCCTCGTACTCGCGCAGGTCGCCCTTGGTCAGCACCGGCAAAAAGCACTCGCCCCGGGCCTGATAACGCTGGATCAGCAGCCTGAGCCCATCCTGGAACGGCAGTTCCTTGGAGGCGACCAGCCGGTGCTCGCCCGGCACCTTCATGTACAGCCCGCTGTAGCCCATGGTCTCTCCCGGCAGGATATGAATCCCGGTCGGCTCCACGGCATCCGCCGGAATGTCATTGAAAGTGTCATGCCAGGCCTGTTCGTCCGGCAGGATGGTGATGCTGCCCTCCGGCGTTTCAGGCACCACGAAGCTGTAGTTGCTGTAGAGCTTTTCAACGTAACTGGAGTAGATGCACAGGCGATTTTCGAAGCGCAGCAGAAAGGCGATCGCTTCACGGTGGTCGGTGATCGCGTCCAGGTCCCAGTCAAGGTCACTCTGACGTTGCAGCTCGGCCCAACGGGCTTCGGCATAAGCGGCGGTAGTGGTGGACATGGGCTCGCTCTGAATCCGGTTTGCGTGCCCTCCCTATCGCAGAAAACATGCCAAGCGATTCAGTCACTTGAATCAACACCCGCGCGACTAAAACTGACATGAGAAACGCTTGGGCCAGTCGCAAACTGCCCTGTTTGGTCACTTTGACACCCGCCACGCGGCCAGCCCGGAGGCTCAATAGCGTCCTTTGATCAGTTGAGGATGAATCGAGCCAAGGCGCATGCAGTACAATCGCGACTTTTGCGAAAAAGTCCGAATTGCGATGATCGAACCCAAGCGCGTATTGCGTGTACTCGCCGAACACTGGACGTTGCTCGAGCCGCTGTGCGAGCGCTTCGACCAAGGCACCATGAGCCTGATCGAATTGCGCGGCCAGCTCGGCGTGCAGTTGGCGCAAAGCACCCCGGCGGACATCACCGGCCTGCTCGACACCTGGATCCGTCTGGATATCCTGGTGCCGGTGGCGAAAAGCCCGAACCGTTTCGAACTGAACGCGCAGATCCACGACTTCCTCGCCTACCTGCGACGCGAGCACCGGCTGGGTCTGTGCCTGGAAATCGAAGCCTACCTGCGCCATCTGGAACGCTTGGCCGGCTATATCCAGGATGCCTTCGAGATCCGCGATGCCAGCGACCTGGCGCGTCAGCTGCGGCTGCTGGATATGCGCGTGCGCGACGTGCTGAAGAAACTGGCCAACGACGAACAGGCGCTGGTCGGCGTGGCCGAGCGGGCCAAGACCAGCGACCGGCAGATCCCGCTGCGCCAGCGTTATGCCGAAGTGCTGGCGACCTGGGATGAATATGTCGAGCCGATGATCCAACTGGTGAATGCCGACGGCGCCTTCGAGCAAGGCGTGCGACGGGTCGAGCAGGTGCTGCTGAAACTGCTCAGCGACCAGCAGCGCCTGGGCCAACTGGTGGATGACGACCTGCTGCTGCGCACCCACGCGCGCATTCTGGAAATGCAGACCACCGCCCAGCTGACCCTGCGCCGCGCCCGCGAACTGCTGTTGCCGCTGCGCGAGGAAGCACGGCGACACAACGCCGTCACCCGTGGCGCCGCGCTGGCCCTGGCGGCGATCCGGCGTAAAGGTCTAGATGGTGTACCGCAAGCCGCGCTGCCGCTGTTCACCCGACCACAAAGCACCTTCCTCGGCAGTACCAGCCAGGTCGAAGCCTACGTCTATGCACTGGCGCGCTTCGAGCCGAAGCCGACCCAGTTCCCGAAAGCCAGCGGCACCCGCAAAGGCGAACCGCCACAGGCGCCGCGCACCGCGCGGGAAATGCTCGAACGCTGCCAGAGCGCTTTGCCGATGCCGGACCTGATGGTCTGGCTGCTGGAGCAGGAACCGGAGGGCGCGACCGACGAGCTGCTCTACTGGTTCTCGCGACTGTCGCGCGACAGCCGTTTCCAACGCGAGCGCCTGCAGCGCCGCGACTACCTCACCGCCGAGCATCAGGTCAGCCTGTGCTCTTTCGCCCTGGCGGGGACGACGCCGTGAGTCCAAACGTAAGCCTATCGACCTACCGCGATCGGCCCCTTCTCTCGCTTGCGGGAGACGACTGCATGGATGCAGGAGGTAGGGCGCCGCAGGATGCCAAAGCCGAGGGTTCGGGAGAGGGCCGCTTCAACACCGGGCCGCCCGCCGCCCTCTCCCCCAGCCCCTCGCCCATACATGGGAGAGGGGAGAAAAGCTGCATAGGGTGGACGACGCTTTATCCGTCCACCATTAGCGAATCCAGAGCGAATGCCTGCGAGCGAGTTGCATGAATATTGATCTCTCCGAACTGAGCCTTCTGGCACCGATCTTCCGCGAGCTGTTCAAGGGCTACCACGTCAGCCGCCGCGACGCCGAGCTCTACAGCCAGCTGTCGAACCTGCAGGACCAATACCGTGCGCTGTTCAAGGCCCTGGGCTTCGAGCTGGTCTGCGACAGCCGCGGCTTCTACTACTTCGTCCCCGAACAGATGGGCGCGCAGGTCAACAAGACCGCCCAGCGCCTGGCATTGTTCACCTTCATTCTGGTCGAACATCTCGCCGACCAGGGCCGCGACCCGCTGGCCGTGCTGGATGGCGGCAGCCTCGGCCGTGACGAACTGCCGCCGCTGCTGGAGAAATACCGCGACCTGTTCCTCCAGGCCGAAGTGCAGACCCAGGAAGAGCTGGAAGAAAAGGTCATGCGGCGCATGACGCAACTGGGCTTCGCCGGCGAGGAAAATGGTATCTACCGCTTCCTGCCGCCGATGCACCGCTTCCTCGACGTCTGCCTGTCCGTGCAGCAGGACCGCGACCTCGCCGCCAGCCTGCACAGCGTGCTGCCCTTGCCCACTCCGGTATTGCTGGATGACGACAGCGGCGACGAAATACTGCTGATCGACAGCGACGAAACCGAAACCGATGCAGCCGGCGAGTCCGAAGAACAGGCGCTGGCTCGCGCCATGGCCGAAGAACGCGCCCAACAGGAGGTTGAAGCATGAGTCAGGAACGCTATGGCATCCGCCGCTTCGCACTGCTCAATACCGCCGGTTACAGCCTCGGCCTGTTCCCGTTGGAACAACCGCTGTCGGTGTACGGCGCCAACAACCTGGGCAAGAGCGCCTCGATCAACGCCCTGCAGTTCCCGATTCTGGCGCGCATGTCGGACATGAGCTTCGGCAAATACAGCCTGGAACAGTCGCGCAAATTCTATTTCGCCAGCGACACCAGCTACATCCTGGTGGAAGTCGCCCTGCCCCACGGCCCCCATGTAATAGGGGTGGCCGGGCGCGGCCCGGGCGGTGGTTTCGGTCACCAGTTCTTCGCTTATGCCGGTGAACTGCAGCTGGGCCACTACCAGAAAAACGGCACCTGCCTGCGCCAACGCGAGCTGTTTGCCAACCTCGAACGCGAAAACATCAAGGCCTACGAGCTGAAACCGGAAGAGCTGCGACGCCTGCTGGTCGGCGGGCATACCTCGATTCCGCTGGATCTGACCCTGATCCCGCTGCGCTCCACCAGCGAGCAAAGCCTGAAGACCTTCCGCGCGCTGTTCATCAACCTGCTGCACATGCGTGAAATCACCGCGGCCAAGCTCAAGCAGCTGTTCCTCGATGCCTTCGAGCACAGCCTGCGTTCCGGCAGCGTCGACTACATCGCCGCCTGCGAAGAAGCCTTCCGCGATGTACGGCGCATGGAGCAAGACTACCAATCGTTGGTCGCCGCCGGCCCGCTGGTCGAGGCCCTGGCCGCCGGCGTGGCCCAGCGTGAGCTGCTGCGCGGCAAACTGCACCGCATCTCGCCGCTGCTCGACTCCCTGCTCGGCACCTGGCAGGACTACGCCGGCGCGCGCCGCGAGGAACTGCTGATCCAGGCCGAACACTACCGCGCCGAACAGGATGGCCTGCAGCACGAACAACGCGGCGGCACCCAGGAGCTGATGCGCCTGGAGCGCGAAATCAGCGAGATCCAGCGCTGGCTCGGCGAGCTCTCGGCACTGAAGAACCGCTTCGCCCTGGTGGACAATCCGCAAGTGCTGGAACAGCAATTGCTGGCCGCCAAGGATGCCCACGACGAACTGGCCGGCGCCCTGGCGCAATCCCGGCAGTTCTCCGCCGAAGACCTCGATGAACGCCTGCGCGACCTGGAAAAACGCCTGAAGTCGGTGAAGCAACAGCTCGAACACGCCGACAACAACAGCTACGCCCGCCTGCGCGAGGAGTTCACCCAGCAGGACGTGGAACGCCTGATGCGCCTGTTCAACGGCGCGCTGTTCAGCCTGCCGCTCGGCGAACACGGCATTACCCTGGACGACAACAGCGCCTGGGTGAAATCCCTCGAAGCGGTGCTGGATGGCTTCAAGGGCGAGCGCTTCGAAGTGCCTGGGCTGTCCATCGACCTCTCGCACATCGAGCCGCCCGCCTTGCAAGCATTGGCCGATCGGGCTGCGCTGCGCGACCAGAAAGAGCGCCTGGAAAAAGAGCTGAAACAACTGAAGACCCAACAAGCCGTCGCCGCCGACCGCGCTGCCAGCAAAGCCCAGACCGAAACGCTGTATCAGCAGGTGTTGGACGCGCAGAAAGCCCTGGAAGACTTCCGCCGCAGCCAGACTCTGACGGTCGAGGAGCCGGCTAAGCTCGAACAGCTAGCCCAACTGGAAGCCGCGCAGGACGAACTCAAACGCTCCAGTGATGCCTTCACCGAACGGGTCCAGCAGATTTCCGCCAAGCTGCAATTGGTTGGCCGGCAACTGGCCGACCTGGAAGCCAAGGAGCGCACCTTGGAAGACTCCCTGCGCCGTCGTCAGTTGCTGCCGGCAGACCTGCCATTCGGCACGCCGTTTATGGACCCGGTCGACGACTCGCTGGAGAACCTGCTACCGCTGCTCAACGATTATCAGGATGCCTGGCAAAGCCTGCAGCGCATTGACGGCCAGATCGACGCGCTGTACGCGCAAATCCGCCTCAAGGGCGTAGCCAAGTTCGATAGCGAAGACGATGTCGAACGCCGCCTGCACCTGCTTATCAACGCTTATGCACACCGCCAGGACGAAGCGTTGACCCTCGGCAAGGCGCGCCGCGCCGCAGTCACCGATATCGCCCGGACCCTGCGCAATATCCGCAGCGACTACGACAACCTGGAACACCAGTTGGCGCTGTTCAACCGCGAAATCAACCGTCGCCAGGTCTCCAACCTGGAGAGCTTTCGTATCGTCCTCGCGCCGAACAAAGACGCGCTCAAGCACATCGACCAGATCATCCACAGTGCCGGCCAGTACGAGGAAGGCGAGACGCTCTCGGTGTTCGACCTCAACCAGTCGGCCGATCAGGATGTGAAGAACGAGGAAGCCAAGGAATACCTAGCTCGGCTAGTGGCGGCCAACCACAACCAGTTGGGCTTGAAGGACCTGTTCGAACTGGCCTTCGAGATCACCAAAGTCGGCGGCCAGCCAGTGGTTCACACCGATATCGACGGTGCCGCCTCCAACGGCACGACCATGACCATCAAGGCGCTGACCAACATGTACCTGTTGCTGCACCTGATGGATCGCGAGCAGGCAGGGCGGATTCGCTTACCCTATTACCTCGACGAAGCCGCGGATATCGATGAGCGCAACCAACAGGCACTGATCGAAACCAGCCTGCAACTGGGCTTCGTGCCGATCCTCGCCAGCGTCAAACCGCAGGTCTGCGCCCATGTGGCGATCGACCTGGAAGGCGGCAGCGGGCCGAACGGTATCTATATCGATGAGGCCGACTGGAAATACATCCGCCGCCATGAGAACAAGCCAGAACCTGTTGCCGAACCGGCCTGAAGCCATCACGGGGTAAACCTGTTTACTCGCTGGCAAAACGCCAAGGGCCGCAGAGGCGGCCCTTGGCGTTTATGGCTGTGGCGGCGCGGGCTTACTTACCCAGGGCGATCTTCGGCGCCCACATCAACCACTCTTCATTCGCCTCATCAAACAGCGCGAAGGTTTGCTCAGGTTTCGCCGGGCCGCCCATCTGCTCGCCTTCCGGGGTAGCGAACGCGATCCCGCCCTCGATCAGCGTCTCCAGCGACTCGGTGCGCACCTTCACGCCCTTGAACAGCCCGGCGTCCACCCCTATGCCACTGGAATTCCAGAAGCGGCTGCCGCCGCGCACCAACGTGGCATAGCGCGGCTCGATGAGGATATGGATCAGTACCCGGTCGGCCGTGGCGCCAAGCTCGAAGCCCGTCACCTTGCCGACCGCCACCTCGCGGTAGGTCACCGGCACACCCGGCTTGATCGAACCGCGGCGAGGCGCGCTGAGAACCAGGCTCAGGCCTTTCTCCTGCTCTGCGGCTGACGGCGGCTGCTCCAGAGCGATAAAGCGGGTTTGCGGCGCTCCGGGTCTGGCGGCAGGTTGCACTTGCAAGTATTGGCCGCTGACCAGGGTTTCAAGATTCGCCGTGCGCGCCAAACCGAGCTCCGGCTTCACCACCCAGAACTGCGTACCGGCACGCGCCACCCGCTCGGAGCCATCGGTGATGCGCGCATGCAGCAACACCGCCTGCATGTCCTCGGTCAGCTCAACGGTTTCCACCTTGCCGATATCCAGGCCTTTGTAGCGGATCGGCGAACCAGGACGCAGGCCGTCGCCACTGTCGACACGAATCTGCACGCTAACGCCCTGTTGCAATGCACTGTCGCGGTCAGGATGCAGGCTGAAACGCTGCACCCGCTTGGTAGCCGGAGCCTTGGGATCGGGCGTCTCGAAGGAGATGCCGCCGGCCAACAGGCTCTGCAGTGACTCGCTTTTCACCGTAACGCCCGACAACCCCCCCGTCAGGGTGATGCCGCTGGCGTTCCAGAAGCGTGTCGAGTTGTTCACCAGGTTGGCGTACTCCGGCTCGATATGCACACCCAGGGCCACTTGCTTGCGATCACGGGAAAGCTGGAAACTCTGCACCGATCCGACTTTGATCTGCTTATAGAGAATCGGACTGCCAACCTCCAATGAACCCAGGGCATCGCTGAACAGCACCAGGTGCAGCCCCGCGGCGCTCAGGTCCAGCGGCGGCGCCTTGGCCCGGGCAGTGAACTCACGTGCCGGCGCTGCACCCTTGTCGCCGGGGCGCACAGCGATGTAGTTACCTTTGACCAAGGCTTCCAGCCCAGTGATCCCAGCCAGCGAGATCGAGGGCTTGACCAGCCAGAACTCGGTGCCCTCGACCAGATAATCTTCCGTGCGCGGATCGAGCGCCAATTCCGCCGAAGCGCTGCTCAGATCATCGTTGACCTTGATGGCCTTCAGGCTGCCTACCTGAGTACCCTTGTACATCACCGGCGTGCGGCCCGCCTGCAGGCCTTCGAAATCCGTCAGTTTGACCTGCACCTTGATGCCCACTTGCGCGGCATCGAAGTCTTCGTAAAGGCGGAACGGCAGGCTCGGATCGGTCGGCGGGCTGTCTTTGCGGTGCTCCGGCGTGGCGAAGGCGATCCCGCCGGCAACCACGCTGGCGAGCGATTCGCTGTGCACCTTGAAGCCCGACAGGTCGGCGTTGACCGTGATCCCGCTGGCATTCCAAAACCGCGTGTGTTTGCGCACCAGAGGCGCATACAACGGCTCGATGAACACTTTGACCTCAACGGTACTCTGGTCCGCTGCCAGCTCATAACTCTTCACCCAACCGACCTTGATCTGCTTGTAGAACACCGGGCTGTCGCGATTCAGCGAGCCCAACCGATCGGCCTTGAGGATCAGGTGCAAGCCGGGCACCGTGTCGGCGAGTGGTGGTGCCTCAGTGAGTGCGGTGTACTTGCGCATCGGCTCGCCATCACTGGGGCTCACGGCGATGTAGTTGCCGGACACCAGGGTTTCCAGGCCAGTCACCCCAGCCAGGGTCACGCTCGGCTTCACCAGCCAGAAATGTGTATTGCCTCTCAGGTACCCCTGGACCTCCTTGTTCATCTCAACCGTGGCGATCACGCTGCGCTTCTCGCCGGTTTCTTCCAGGGCCAGGGCCTTGACCTTGCCAATGGGCATGCCCTTGAAGATCACCTCGGTCTTGCCAGCCTGAATGCCATCGCCAGTGGCAAAAGCGATCTGAATATCGATCCCAGCCTGGTCGTAGGCACGCCATGCCAGCCAACCGCCTATCAGCAACGCAATCAATGGCAAGATCCAGATGGCAGACCAATTGGAGGCTGGGCGGGTTTTCGCCGTTGGCAGGTCACTCATAGTCATCATCCGATTCCGTGTTATCCCAAATCAAGCGCGGGTCAAAAGTCAGGGCGGCCAGCATGGTCAACACCACTACACTGGCAAAGGCTGCAGCGCCAAGGCCTGGCGTAATGGTCGCCAGACTTCCGAAATTCACCAACGCAACCAGGATCGCGATGACGAATACATCCAGCATCGACCAGCGACCAATCCACTCGATAAAGCGGTACATGAGAATCCGCTGGCGCGGCGACATCGGTAAGTGCCGTTGCACCGAGTAGAGCAACATGGCGATGCCCACCAATTTGAAAGTCGGCACCAGAATACTGGCGACGAACACGACCGCCGCGATCGGCCACATACCGAACTGCACCAAGGTGATCACACCCGACATGATAGTGTCCGGTTCGCCCTTGCCTAATGAACTCACGGTCATAATCGGCAGCACGTTGGCCGGTATGTACAGAATGGCGGAAGTGAGCAGCAACGCCCAGGTACGTACCAGGCTGTTCGGCCGACGCCCATGCACCACGCCACCACAGCGGCTACAGAACTGCTTGGCACAATCCGGCTCCTGCCTGTTCAGTTGATGGCACTCATGGCAAATCAGGATGCCTGCATCAATGGCCCGCATGAGCATCCTCTCCCGATAAAGCTTCCCAGACCTGATGCGGCGACATCGTCACATCCAGCCAAATCTGCAATAAGAGCAAACCAATGAAACACGCCAGGCCGAACCCCAGGCTGAGATCGGCGAGGTCAATCAGTTTGACGATCGACACCAGGGTGCCCATCAGATAAACCTCAAGCATCCCCCACGCCCTGAGATGGTGGTAGATGCGGTAGAGCAGCAAGCCATAACTGCGACCGATGTCCCAGCGAATACTCAGCAGCACCGCAAACTGACACAAAAGCTTCAACAGCGGGACCCCCATGCTGCAGAGGAACACCACCACCGCGATGCCCTGCATACCGGAGCCGTACAAGCCCAGCACGCCGCTCCAGACGGTTTCCTGAGAGGTCTGTCCGAGCAAATTGAGTTGCATGATCGGCTGGAAGTTCGCCGGGATATAAAGCAGCAAAGCGGCTATGACCAAGGCCATGCTGCGCCGCACCATCTGATGACGATTCATGTACAACTCATAGCCACAGCGAGGGCACTCAGCACGCTCACCGCTCTGCAACCGCGGCTTGAGCATCAGCAGGTCGCATTCGTGGCAGGCCACCAGCGCTTCCAGGGGTAACTCAGTCAATCCACGCGAGGCGGCCGGATCTGGCATAGACAAGGGCTCTGGGGCGGTTTGCGCTCATTTTAAACGAGCCTAAGGTAAATTAGCGTAAAACTGTTTTGTTATCGTTACAGAACACTATAGAAGAGTAAGGCTTGGCTCGCGGATAAAGGCCAGCAAGCCCAGCGGTCCAAAATCCCCTGGGCTTTTTCCGGCGCAAAGACAAACCCCCCACCCGCTTGCGCGGATGGGGGGTTTGGAATTTAAGCTTGACGATGACCTACTCTCACATGGGGAGACCCCACACTACCATCGGCGATGCGTCGTTTCACTACTGAGTTCGGGATGGGATCAGGTGGTTCCAACGCTCTATGGTCGTCAAGCAATTCGGGTGGAGTGTCGCTTTCGCGCTACTCCAAATTGGGTCTGTGATAGATCGTATTTCGCGAGTTCGACGAACTTTCGGTATCGTCTTCACACTCATCAATTTGCCTAAGCAAATTGCTTGGGTGTTATATGGTCAAGCCTCACGGGCAATTAGTATGGGTTAGCTCAACGCCTCACAGCGCTTACACACCCCACCTATCAACGTCGTAGTCTTCGACGGCCCTTTAGGGAACTCAAGGTTCCAGTGAGATCTCATCTTGAGGCTAGTTTCCCGCTTAGATGCTTTCAGCGGTTATCTATTCCGAACATAGCTACCCGGCGATGCCACTGGCGTGACAACCGGAACACCAGAGGTTCGTCCACTCCGGTCCTCTCGTACTAGGAGCAGCCCCTCTCAAATCTCAAACGTCCACGGCAGATAGGGACCGAACTGTCTCACGACGTTCTAAACCCAGCTCGCGTACCACTTTAAATGGCGAACAGCCATACCCTTGGGACCGGCTTCAGCCCCAGGATGTGATGAGCCGACATCGAGGTGCCAAACACCGCCGTCGATATGAACTCTTGGGCGGTATCAGCCTGTTATCCCCGGAGTACCTTTTATCCGTTGAGCGATGGCCCTTCCATACAGAACCACCGGATCACTAAGACCTACTTTCGTACCTGCTCGACGTGTCTGTCTCGCAGTCAAGCGCGCTTTTGCCTTTATACTCTACGACCGATTTCCGACCGGTCTGAGCGCACCTTCGTACTCCTCCGTTACTCTTTAGGAGGAGACCGCCCCAGTCAAACTACCCACCATACACTGTCCTCGATCCGGATAACGGACCTGAGTTAGAACCTCAAAGTTGCCAGGGTGGTATTTCAAGGTTGGCTCCACGCAGACTGGCGTCCACGCTTCAAAGCCTCCCACCTATCCTACACAAGCAAATTCAAAGTCCAGTGCAAAGCTATAGTAAAGGTTCACGGGGTCTTTCCGTCTAGCCGCGGATACACTGCATCTTCACAGCGATTTCAATTTCACTGAGTCTCGGGTGGAGACAGCGCCGCCATCGTTACGCCATTCGTGCAGGTCGGAACTTACCCGACAAGGAATTTCGCTACCTTAGGACCGTTATAGTTACGGCCGCCGTTTACCGGGGCTTCGATCAAGAGCTTCGCGTTAGCTAACCCCATCAATTAACCTTCCGGCACCGGGCAGGCGTCACACCCTATACGTCCACTTTCGTGTTTGCAGAGTGCTGTGTTTTTAATAAACAGTCGCAGCGGCCTGGTATCTTCGACCGGCATGAGCTTACGGAGCAAGTCCTTCACCCTCACCGGCGCACCTTCTCCCGAAGTTACGGTGCCATTTTGCCTAGTTCCTTCACCCGAGTTCTCTCAAGCGCCTTGGTATTCTCTACCCAACCACCTGTGTCGGTTTGGGGTACGGTTCCTAGTTATCTGAAGCTTAGAGGCTTTTCTTGGAAGCATGGCATCAACCACTTCGCGCTCTAATGAGCACTCGTCATCAGTTCTCAGCCTTAACCGCCCGGATTTACCTAAGCAGTCAGCCTACAACCTTAAACTTGGACAACCAACGCCAAGCTGGCCTAGCCTTCTCCGTCCCCCCATCGCAATAACTAGAAGTACAGGAATATTAACCTGTTTTCCATCGACTACGCTTTTCAGCCTCGCCTTAGGGACCGACTAACCCTGCGTCGATTAACGTTGCGCAGGAAACCTTGGTCTTTCGGCGTGGGTGTTTTTCACACCCATTGTCGTTACTCATGTCAGCATTCGCACTTCTGATACCTCCAGCAAGCTTCTCAACTCACCTTCACAGGCTTACAGAACGCTCCTCTACCGCATCACCTAAGTGATACCCGTAGCTTCGGTGTCTAGTTTGAGCCCCGTTAAATCTTCCGCGCAGGCCGACTCGACTAGTGAGCTATTACGCTTTCTTTAAAGGGTGGCTGCTTCTAAGCCAACCTCCTAGCTGTCTAAGCCTTCCCACATCGTTTCCCACTTAACTAGAACTTTGGGACCTTAGCTGACGGTCTGGGTTGTTTCCCTTTTCACGACGGACGTTAGCACCCGCCGTGTGTCTCCCGTGCTCGCACTTGTTGGTATTCGGAGTTTGCATCGGTTTGGTAAGTCGGGATGACCCCCTAGCCGAAACAGTGCTCTACCCCCAACAGTGATACACGAGGCGCTACCTAAATAGCTTTCGAGGAGAACCAGCTATCTCCGAGCTTGATTAGCCTTTCACTCCGATCCACAGGTCATCCGCTAACTTTTCAACGGTAGTCGGTTCGGTCCTCCAGTTAGTGTTACCCAACCTTCAACCTGCCCATGGATAGATCGCCCGGTTTCGGGTCTATTCCCAGCGACTAAACGCCCTATTAAGACTCGCTTTCGCTACGCCTCCCCTATTCGGTTAAGCTCGCCACTGAAAATAAGTCGCTGACCCATTATACAAAAGGTACGCAGTCACCCAACAAAGTGGGCTCCCACTGCTTGTACGCATACGGTTTCAGGATCTATTTCACTCCCCTCTCCGGGGTTCTTTTCGCCTTTCCCTCACGGTACTAGTTCACTATCGGTCAGTCAGTAGTATTTAGCCTTGGAGGATGGTCCCCCCATATTCAGACAAAGTTTCTCGTGCTCCGTCCTACTCGATTTCATGACTAAGAGATTTTCGCGTACAGGGCTATCACCCACTATGGCCGCACTTTCCAGAGCGTTCCGCTAATCTCAAAGCCACTTAAGGGCTAGTCCCCGTTCGCTCGCCACTACTAAGGGAATCTCGGTTGATTTCTTTTCCTCCGGGTACTTAGATGTTTCAGTTCCCCGGGTTCGCTTCTTACGCCTATGTATTCAGCGCAAGATACCTAACTTATGTTAGGTGGGTTCCCCCATTCAGAAATTTCCGGATCAATGTCTGTTTGCCGACTCCCCGAAACTTATCGCAGGCTACCACGTCTTTCATCGCCTCTGACTGCCAAGGCATCCACCGTATGCGCTTCTTCACTTGACCATATAACCCCAAGCAATCTGGTTATACTATGAAGACGACATTCGCCGAAAATTCGCAATAAACTCGCAAATTTTACCTTAGCCTGATCACACCCCAGTGAAAAGGGTGACCAGTCTATTCTTTCTATCACATACCCAAATTTTTAAAGAACGATTAATACTTTCTAGTCAAAGACCAGAATTCAATATTCCAACCTCGCGGCGAATACTCAATTCTGAACTCTCTCAAGCAAGTCGTCGTGGTGGAGCCAAACGGGATCGAACCGTTGACCTCCTGCGTGCAAGGCAGGCGCTCTCCCAGCTGAGCTATGGCCCCTACTGAGGCTTTTCCACAACAATTGGTGGGTCTGGGCAGATTCGAACTGCCGACCTCACCCTTATCAGGGGTGCGCTCTAACCAACTGAGCTACAGACCCAATTGTTCGGGCTACTAGGCTGACAACTCTTACCTGATCCTCCCCTTCCAGCAGGGACGACCCAATCGTCTTTCGCAATGAATCAAGCAATTCGTGTGGGAGCTTATAAGGAAGCTGATGTCGTCGATTAAGGAGGTGATCCAGCCGCAGGTTCCCCTACGGCTACCTTGTTACGACTTCACCCCAGTCATGAATCACACCGTGGTAACCGTCCCCCTTGCGGTTAGACTAGCTACTTCTGGTGCAACCCACTCCCATGGTGTGACGGGCGGTGTGTACAAGGCCCGGGAACGTATTCACCGTGACATTCTGATTCACGATTACTAGCGATTCCGACTTCACGCAGTCGAGTTGCAGACTGCGATCCGGACTACGATCGGTTTTATGGGATTAGCTCCACCTCGCGGCTTGGCAACCCTTTGTACCGACCATTGTAGCACGTGTGTAGCCCTGGCCGTAAGGGCCATGATGACTTGACGTCATCCCCACCTTCCTCCGGTTTGTCACCGGCAGTCTCCTTAGAGTGCCCACCATAACGTGCTGGTAACTAAGGACAAGGGTTGCGCTCGTTACGGGACTTAACCCAACATCTCACGACACGAGCTGACGACAGCCATGCAGCACCTGTGTTCGAGTTCCCGAAGGCACTTCCGCATCTCTGCAGAATTCTCGACATGTCAAGGCCAGGTAAGGTTCTTCGCGTTGCTTCGAATTAAACCACATGCTCCACCGCTTGTGCGGGCCCCCGTCAATTCATTTGAGTTTTAACCTTGCGGCCGTACTCCCCAGGCGGTCGACTTAATGCGTTAGCTGCGCCACTAAGAGCTCAAGGCTCCCAACGGCTAGTCGACATCGTTTACGGCGTGGACTACCAGGGTATCTAATCCTGTTTGCTCCCCACGCTTTCGCACCTCAGTGTCAGTATCAGTCCAGGTGGTCGCCTTCGCCACTGGTGTTCCTTCCTATATCTACGCATTTCACCGCTACACAGGAAATTCCACCACCCTCTACCATACTCTAGCTGGCCAGTTTTGGATGCAGTTCCCAGGTTGAGCCCGGGGATTTCACATTCAACTTAACCAACCACCTACGCGCGCTTTACGCCCAGTAATTCCGATTAACGCTTGCACCCTCTGTATTACCGCGGCTGCTGGCACAGAGTTAGCCGGTGCTTATTCTGTCGGTAACGTCAAAACAGCAAGATATTAGCTTACTGCCCTTCCTCCCAACTTAAAGTGCTTTACAATCCGAAGACCTTCTTCACACACGCGGCATGGCTGGATCAGGCTTTCGCCCATTGTCCAATATTCCCCACTGCTGCCTCCCGTAGGAGTCTGGACCGTGTCTCAGTTCCAGTGTGACTGATCATCCTCTCAGACCAGTTACGGATCGTCGCCTTGGTAGGCCTTTACCCTACCAACTAGCTAATCCGACCTAGGCTCATCTAATAGCGTGAGGTCCGAAGATCCCCCACTTTCTCCCGTAGGACGTATGCGGTATTAGCGTCCGTTTCCGAACGTTATCCCCCACTACTAGGCAGATTCCTAGGCATTACTCACCCGTCCGCCGCTCGCCACCAGGTACAAGTACCCGTGCTGCCGCTCGACTTGCATGTGTTAGGCCTGCCGCCAGCGTTCAATCTGAGCCATGATCAAACTCTTCAGTTCAAACATCTTTGGGTTTTGAGAAAACCCTAAACTTGGCTCAGCAATCGCAAATTGCTTTATTTAAAAAGCTAAACTCTTTGAATTCACGAAGAGTTACTTGTGACGCTGATAATCAGTTGACTATCAGTCTTACCTCACAAGCACCCACACGAATTGCTTGATTCAGTTGTTAAAGAACAGGTGGTTAAGTCTTTCGTCTCAACCGAGGCGCGCATTCTACAGCAGCCTCTCAATCTGTCAAGCGGTTATTTCAACGAAGTTTCAAAATTTCTTGATCAACTTCAACCACTTGCGCTTACGATCAACCGGAGCTTCTCGTCAGCGGGAGGCGAATTCTACAGCGTTTCAAACCGCTGTCAACCACCTCGTTCAACCGCTTTCGATCCCTCCAGGAGACCCACCAACAAGGCTCAACCACCACCTTGTCAGCCCGGCGCATTCTACGCGGTTTTCACCGCTTTGCAACCCCTCTTTTAAAGCTAACTTCTTGTTATCTAAGAAGTTTTCCGAGAGGCTTGCGCCGTAAGAGGTGCGCATTATAGGCCCAGCAAATTAACCGTCAAGCGCTTATTGAAACCTTTTTGTCATTTTTATCGAAGCCTTCGGCGAAAGCCTGGGAATCCGCGCTGCAAGGGCCGGTATTCGCAGCATAAGCAGAAGTGCGCCGGAGACCGCATACCACAGCCACTCCTGCAGATCCGCGCGCACTACCCAAAGCATGTGCAGCAGCACCAGCCCCAAAATCAGGTAAACCAAGCGATGCAGTGCTTTCCAGCGCTTGCCCAACTTACGAACACTAAAGCGGTTAGAGGTGACGGCCAGGGCAAGCAAGCCGATAAAGGCCAACGCGCCCACAAAGATGTATGGCCGTTTGCGCAAATCAATCAGCAATTGCGCGCCATCCAAGCCCAGAATGAACACTGCATAGGACGACAGGTGAAGCACGGCATAGGTGAAACACCACAACCCCAGCTGGCGCCGCACAGCGATCCAGCCACCCCAGCCCGTAAAACGCTGCAAAGGGGTCATTCCCAGGGTGATCAATAGCAACGTCAAGGCGCCCAGCCCCAGACGATCGACCAAAACCTTGCCGGGATCGGCGCCAAGGGCGAACGTCCACGCTTGATACAACCAGAGCAACGGCGGCACTAGCGCCAGACTGAAAACCGCAATTCGCCAAAGCCGGTAGCGCATTAGTAGTTAGTCCGCAGATCGAGCCCGCTGTAGAGACTTGCGACTTCGTCATAGCCATTGAACAGGCGCGTAGGCATGACATTGGGGCTGAACAGGCTGCTGGGCAGACGGCGCTCATGGGCCTGGGTCCAACGCGGGTGATCCACGGCCGGATTGACGTTGGCATAGAAGCCATACTCATCTGGCGCCAAGGCTTGCCAGGTGTTCTTCGGCTGCTCGCTGGTCAGGCTGATACGGACAATCGACTTGATGCTCTTGAAGCCGTACTTCCAAGGCACCACCAGACGCAAGGGCGCACCGTTCTGGTTAGGCAATACCCGCCCATACATGCCCACGGCAAGAATGGCCAAGGGATGCATCGCCTCATCCAGACGCAGCCCTTCCACATAAGGCCAGTCGATCAGCGAAAAGCTCGAGCGCTGTCCTACCATGCGCTCCTTATCGACAATGGTTTCAAAGCGCACGAACCTGGCCTGACTGGTGGGTTCGACCTGCTTGAGCAGATCCCCCAAGGAAAAGCCCAGCCACGGGATGACCATGGACCAGGCCTCGACACAGCGCAGCCGATAAATACGCTCTTCGAGTTGTAGCGGCTTGAACAGATCATCCAGCGAGTAGCGACCTGGCTTCGCCACCTCACCATCGACCATCACAGTCCAGGGTTCAGGCTTGAATTGCCCGGCATTGCGCGCTGGGTCACCCTTATCGGGCCCGAACTCGTAGAAGTTGTTGTAGTGGGTGGCGTCTTGGAATGGCGTCAGCGCCTCATCTGCGGCGGTGACCGCTTGCCAGTGAGTACCCGCCAGCTTCTGCTCGAACCAGGCCGGTGCGGTTGCAGACTCGACATTGGCATAGCGGGACACTTCGGCCCGGGCACTGCCAGGCAAGGCAAAGGTAGCGGCCAGGCCACCCGCGGCAGCCATGAGACTGCGGCGCGACAGATAGACCGATTCGGGCGTGATCTCGGATTCACGAGACGAGGAAGCGGGAGGGATCTTGATCAGCATGCTGGCTCCGCGGCTATTTAGGTGACTGATGCGCCAATAGACCGCGGAGCCAGGAGGAAATTACATCAGTCGACGGTTTTGCGGCGACGCAATTGCAACAGATATTGCACCGGCCCAGAAGCCGCATAGGCGAGGAAGATCAGCAGCAGGATACGCGGCGGGTCACTGAAAACCACCGCAAACACCAGCACCACCGCGAGGATCGCCACGAACGGCACGCGCCCCTTGAGATCGAGATCCTTGAAGCTGTGGTACTTGATGTTGCTGACCATCAACATGCCAGCACCCGCGACCAACAAGGCGATCACAAAGGACATGTTGGAGCCTTTGATCCCGAAGTCGCTGAACGCCCAGACGGTTCCCGCCACTACGCCCGCAGCAGCCGGACTCGCCAAACCGATGAAGAAACGCTTGTCGGCCGTGCCCACCTGAGTATTGAAGCGTGCGAGGCGCAAGGCCGCACCGGCGACATAGATGAACGCCACCATCCAGCCAACCTTGCCCATGCTGCCCAGCGCCCACTCGAACGCCAGCAATGCCGGCGCCACACCGAACGCCACCATGTCCGACAACGAATCGTACTCGGCGCCAAAGGCGCTCTGGGTATTGGTCAGGCGCGCGACCCGGCCATCCAGGCTATCGAGCACCATGGCGACGAAAACCGTAGCCGCGGCCACATAGAAATTGCCGTTCACGGCATTGATGATGGAGTAGAAGCCGGCGAACAGATTGGCGGTGGTAAACAGGTTGGGCAGCAGATAGATTCCGCGATGCCGGACCTTGCGACCTTCGGCATCATGCCCTTCTTCAACATGCTCATCGATTGGCAGCATGCTCTCTGCATCGGAGGCCGTATTCGGCTCCTCGGGACGTTCGTTCATGAACAATACCTTGCAACGGTTCGGATAGATTTCGACAAAGTTGGCGATTGGGGGTTCATTACCCTCCCCCAGCCATACTGGCTTTATACCAGAAGCACTGGCGCAGAATGAAAAAACGCGGCCGTGGCCGCGTTTTTCTCACATCGCAGACCTTAGTTCTTGGTCTTGTCGACGATCTTGTTGGCGGCGATCCACGGCATCATGGAACGCAGCTGCTCACCAATCACTTCGATGCCGTGGGCGGCGTTGTTACGGCGCTTGGCGGTCATCGATGGGTAGTTGGTCGCGCCTTCGCTGATGAACATCTTGGCGTACTCGCCGTCCTGGATGCGCTTGAGTGCATTGCGCATGGCCTGACGGGATTCGGCGTTGATGATTTCCGGACCGGTCACGTATTCGCCGTATTCGGCGTTGTTGGAGATCGAGTAGTTCATGTTGGCGATACCGCCTTCGTACATGAGGTCAACGATCAGCTTCAGTTCGTGCAGGCACTCGAAGTAGGCCATTTCCGGCGCATAGCCAGCTTCAACCAGGGTATCGAAACCGGCCTTGACCAGTTCAACGGTACCGCCACACAAAACGGCCTGTTCGCCGAACAGGTCGGTTTCGGTCTCGTCCTTGAACGTGGTTTCGATGATACCGGTACGGCCGCCGCCAACGCCC
This sequence comes from Pseudomonas sp. KH_027, assembly GCF_057838565.1. Taxonomy (NCBI): domain Bacteria; kingdom Pseudomonadati; phylum Pseudomonadota; class Gammaproteobacteria; order Pseudomonadales; family Pseudomonadaceae; genus Pseudomonas; species Pseudomonas sp. KH_027. The sequence continues at coordinate 1,024,558 of NZ_CM174470.1, read as the reverse complement.
GAAGCGTAGGACAGGGCAACGTTCTTGGCGTTGCCGGAAGCATCCTGGTAGATCGCGATCAGGTCAGGGATACCGCCGCCTTTGACGAACTCGGAACGCACGGTGTGACCCGGCGCTTTCGGCGCGATCATGATCACGTCGAGGTCGGCACGCGGCACGACTTGGTTGTAGTGGATCGCGAAACCGTGGGAGAAGGCCAGGGTGGCGCCCTTCTTCAGGTTCGGCTCGACTTCGTTCTTGTACAGCTGCGACTGGAACTCGTCCGGAGTCAGGATCATGACCAGGTCGGCGGCAGCAACGGCGGATGGCACGTCAGTCACTTTCAGGCCATGGGCTTGGGCCTTGGCGACAGTGGCCGAACCCGGGCGCAGACCAACGGTCACGTCGACACCGGAATCTTTCAGGTTGCAGGCCTGGGCGTGACCCTGGGAGCCGTAACCGATGATGGCGACTTTTTTGCCCTGGATGATCGAAAGGTCGCAATCTTTATCGTAAAAAACTTTCATGAATTTCCCCTGTTTACTGAGGCCGCTCGGGCCGCTCGCTAAATGTTTTAGATGCTCAGCACTTTGTCGCCACGGGCGATACCGGTGACGCCACTGCGTACGGTTTCCAGGATCGAGCTGGTGCCCACGGCCTGGATGAAACTGTCCAGCTTATCGCTGGTTCCCGCGAGCTGGATGGTATAGACGCTACTGGTAACGTCGACGATCTGCCCACGGAAGATGTCGGTGGTGCGCTTGATCTCGGCGCGCTGGGCACCGGTGGCCTTGACCTTGACCAGCATCAACTCACGCTCGATGTGCGCACTTTCCGACAGGTTCACCAGCTTGACCACTTCGATCAGCTTGTTGAGGTTCTTGGTGATCTGCTCGATCACCTCATCGTGACCCACGGTGGTCAACGTCAGGCGCGACAGGGTCGGGTCTTCGGTCGGTGCCACGGTCAGGCTTTCGATGTTGTAGTTGCGCTGCGAGAACAGACCGACCACACGGGACAATGCGCCTGGCTCGTTTTCCAGCAGCAGGGAGATGATATGTCGCATGTTCAGGTCCGCTCCGTCTTGCTCAGCCACATGTCACGCATGGCGCCATCTTTGATCTGCATCGGGTAAACGTGCTCGCTGGTGTCTACCTGAATATCGAGGAATACCAGGCGATCTTTCATTGCGAAGGCTTCTTCCAGCTTCGGCTTCAGATCTTTCAGCTCGGTGATGCGCATGCCGACATGGCCATAGGCTTCAGCCAATTTAACGAAATCCGGTAGCGACTCCATATAGGAATGCGAGTGACGGCTGCCGTAGTTCATGTCCTGCCACTGGCGAACCATGCCCAAGGCACCGTTGTTGAGGTTGACGATCTTCACCGGCAGGTCGTACTGCAGGCAGGTCGACAACTCCTGGATGTTCATCTGGATGCTGCCCTCGCCCGTCACACAGGCAACGTCGGCATCCGGGAAATTCAACTTGACGCCCATGGCCGCCGGGAAACCGAAGCCCATGGTGCCCAGGCCGCCGGAGTTGATCCAACGATTAGGTTTGTTGAAGCGGTAGTACTGCGCCGCGAACATCTGGTGCTGGCCCACATCGGAAGTGACGAAGGCATCGCCATGGGTCACTTCGCTGAGGGTTTCGATTACCGTCTGCGGCTTGATGATGCTGCCGTCGCCCTTGTCATAAGGGAAGGTGCCGCGTCCGGTGCGCCACTCATCGACTTGTTTCCACCAACTGGCCACGGCCTCCTTGTTCGGGGTTTCGCCGATTTCCTTGAGGATCGCGACCATCTCGGTCAACACGCTCTCCACCGGGCCCACGATCGGCACGTCGGCTTTGATGGTCTTGGAGATCGAGGCCGGGTCGATATCGATATGGATGATCTTGGCGTTCGGGCAGAACTTGGTGGCGCCGTTGATGACACGGTCATCGAAGCGCGCGCCGACGGCGAGAATCACATCGGCATGGTGCATCGCCAGGTTGGCGGTATAGCTGCCGTGCATGCCGAGCATGCCGAGGAACTGGCGATCGGTGCCTGGATAGCCACCGAGGCCCATCAGGGTGTTGGTCACAGGCAGATTCAGCATCTGCGCCAACTCGGTCAGCGGCGCCGCAGCACCACCCATGATCACACCGCCACCCGAATACATGATCGGGCGCTTGGCCGCCAGCAGCATCTCGGCCGCCTTGCGGATCTGCCCCGAATGGCCGCGCAAGGCTGGGCTGTAAGAGCGCAGCTTGGCTTTCTTCGGGTAGACGTATTCGAACTTCTCGGCCGGGTTGGTCATGTCCTTCGGAATATCGACCACTACCGGGCCTGGACGGCCGGACTGGGCGATATAAAAGGCTTTTTTCAGGACTTCCGGAATTTCCGACGGATGCTTGATCATGAAGCTGTGCTTCACGATAGGCCGGGAGATGCCGATCATGTCGGTCTCCTGGAACGCATCGGTGCCGACCATATTGCTTGGTACCTGACCCGAGAGCACGACCATCGGGATCGAGTCCATGTAAGCGGTGGCAATCCCGGTAATGGCGTTGGTCGCACCAGGACCGGAGGTCACCAGCACGACGCCGGCTTTACCGGTGGCGCGGGCATAACCGTCAGCCATATGGGTCGCGGCCTGTTCGTGACGAACCAGGATGTGGGTCACTTCCGGCTCTTTGAACAAGGCATCGTAAATATGCAGGAGGGCACCACCCGGGTACCCGTAGATATGCTTAACGCCTTCGTCACGCAAAAAGCGGACGACCATTTCAGCGCCAGATAAAAGCTCCACGTTGTTCACCTCTAAAACGCCAGATAACCGCCCACAGCGGGACGGTCTGAATAGGTTTACTGCCAAGCAGAGCATGAGCGACGGTGGTCGCCGACTACGTCAGCTACTACTGAGCAAGTATTGGGAACGCCCCAAAGTGTTGCGGAGCTTTCCCACCCAGCGCGAGGTAACGCGTTGCGGGTGAAACAGGTCGGCGCGGGTATGCGCCTCATGTCTACTGAGCTAAAGCCTGCTTGCGGCGGACTCCACTACAGCGAACGTTGAATTGTTCGGATTAGGCGCCTGCAAGTCAAGTCATCCGTAGCGGATTCTTCAATCTGTTGCTGTGATGCAGCGCAGGATGACGAGTGGCGACTTTTGGTTATAGTAGTGTCAGGTTCAGCAGCTAACAGAAAGGACACAGCATGCGACGCATGATTCTTACGGGCAGTTTGTTGCTCGCCCTGAGCGCCACCGCCATGGCGAGCCAAGTCTACAAATGGGTCGACGCACAAGGCATTACCCACTTCGGTGCGCAACCACCGCAGGGCCAGGAGGCCACCTCGATCAACACCGTCACCGCACCGCCAAAAGCGCCCGCACCGACAGCCATGCCCACGCCCGACAGCAGCGGCGACGCGGCACAGAAGGCGATCGATGAGAAAGTCAAAAAGGATGTGGCCACCCAGGAAGCCGAGCGCAATAAGTATTGCGAGGGCGTGCGCACGAACCTGGCTCAGCTGCAGAACAATCCGCGGCTACGCACAGAGGTCGATGGCGAAACCCGTCGGCTGAGCGAAGAAGAGCGCCAGAGCCGGATCACCGAAAGTGAAAAGGCCATCACCGAAAACTGCCTGTAATCCGCTCGCGGTACAACCCCGAGCCGCACCGCCTCAGCGACACGGCCTGGGCAGCCCCACCTAGGCCGCCCCGCCGATCAGGCGATCGAAATCTCCCAGTAGTTGCAACAAGGTCTTGGCCTGCACCGCGCGGGTGCTGTAGACCACCTCGGCCATCGCCTGGATACCCGAGGCATTGGGCAGCGGCAAGCCATGCTCCACGATCGCTTTCATTCGCGGCAGAAACACCCACTGCAGCCATTCCTCGAACTCCAGGCTATCGACGCAGAACGGTTGCTCACTGGCCAAGGCTTCAGCACCGGGCGGTGTGGTCGCCCACCAACCTTGCAGGCGCAGTTCGCGCTCGATCAGCAGCAACTGCTCGGCCAGTAATGGCAGGCGCTCGTCCATCAGAGATTGACCCGGGCTCGCTCGCGAGCCTGCGTCGCACCCACCGTATTGCCCTGCCGCTCACGCGCTTGGGCAATCAGCCCCCACAGGCTCGCCTGCAAGGCTGGACGACCGTTGGCATAAGTCAGACCGCGCTGGGCGAACTGCTCCGCTTGCGCGGCGTCGCCTTGAGCCAGCCGCACCTCTGCCAAGCGGTAGAGCACCTGCGGTTCGCGAGGAGCTATGCGTTGCGCGCGCTCCAAGCTGGAGGAGGCGCCGTTCAAGTCACCATTGGTCTGCTGCTGCTGAGCGGTAGTGAGCAGTGCCAAGACCGGCCCATCGAGCTGCTCATCCGCCGCCAAACCGCCAGCGGAAGGAATCCCGCTGGGCAGCACCGGGGTTGGCGCCGTATAACCACCACTGCTCATCGGCGCGGTACTGATGGGCCCGGAAGTAATAGGCGCACTGGCACTGGAACCACTCAACGGCGCGCCGGCTGCCGGGAAGGTCTGAAGTGGCGCAGAGCTGCGGCCGCCCCCTGGCACCATCACCACCACGCCCGAGTCCTGAGGCACCGCCTGGGTTTGCACAGGGCTTGGGCGGTAAGTACCGTTGCCACCGGCTGCCGGTCTGGCGGCCGACAGCGGCGCACCGGAGTCAACGACCGGAATATCGCCGCGCGGCACACTGGCACAACCCGTCAGCAGGGTTGTAGCCACTAACGCTGGAATCAACCACTTATTCACTGAGCACCTCTTCACTTAATTCATCCAGCCACGTACCCAATCCATCACCTCGTCCACCGGGGCCTGCACACCGCAGGTGGTGCCCGGAGGCGGCTCACTGCCACGAATATACGGCATCTGCACGGCATTCGGGCAGCTCGCATCGGAGCCCTGGCCGCTGTTGGCATCGATCCAGGCCTGCACCACATTATCCGGCAACGGCATGTTCAACGGCAGCGGGTCGGCTTGCCGCATGAAACCGGTCCAGACCTGCAAGGCACCGGTGGCACCGGTCAGTGGCGTCGAGCCGTTATCGTCACGGCCGAGCCAGACCACGGCAAGCAGGTCCTGGCTGAAGCCGGCGAACCAGCTGTCCCGCGAGTCGTTACTGGTACCGGTCTTGCCGGCCAGATTCAACGAACCGGGCAACTGGTTGTAGACCGAGCGCCCGGTGCCCTCGCGCATCACGCGCTGCATGGCGTTTTGCACCAGGTAAATAGCGCCCGGATCGAAACGCTGCTGAATCTGGAACGGGTAACGCTTCAACGGCTCCCCTTCGGCGGTCAAAACGCTGCGAATGCCACGCAACGGGGTGTTGAAGCCGCCGTTGGCCAGGGTCTGATACATGGTCGCCACTTCGATCGGGCTCAGCCCGCCTGCGCCCAGCAGCATCGAGGGGAAGGCCGGCCAATCGGGTGACACGCCAAGCCGCTCCAGGGTTTTCAGCACTGTCGGCACGCCCAGCTCCAAGCCGAGCTTGGCGGTCGACAAGTTGTAGGAGTTGGCCAAGCCCTGATACAGATAAATGGTGCCGTGCGCCTTGCGATCATAGTTTTGCGGGCGCCAGACCTGACCGTCCTGGCCCTTTATCGAGAACGGCTCATCGGCCAGCCAACTGGTCAGGGTGTACTGACTCGGACGCTCCAAGGCGCTCAGGTAAACCGCCGGTTTGATCAGCGAGCCAATCGGCCGCACCGCATCCAGCGCCCGGTTGAACCCGGCGAAGCGCGGTTGTCGGCTGCCGATCATCGCCTGGATTTCACCGCTCTCCGGGTTGGTCACGACCATAGCCGCCTCCACCTGATCGACACCCTTGCGCCCGGACAGCCCCTTGAGCGTCGAACCCAGCGCACCTTCGGCTTTCTGCTGCAGGATCGGATCGAAGCTGGTGAAAATGCGCAGGCCTTCCTCGGTCAAGTCTTCGTCGCGATAGTCCTGGCGCAACTGGCGTTTGACCAGATCGAGGAACGCCGGGTAGGAACTGTCGGCCAGGCTGCCGCGCTTGGTCACCCCCAACGGCATCTTCTTCGCGGCCTCAGCCACCTCCGGCGTCACCACGTTCTGCGCTGCCAGCAGGTCAATCACCAGGTTGCGACGCTCCAGCGCCCGCTCCGGGAAGCGGCGCGGATTGTAGTAGGACGGGCCCTTGACGATGCCGACCAACAGCGCGATTTGATGCAATTTGAGCTCAGCCATCGGCTGACTGAAGAAATACTGGCTGGCCAGGCCGAAACCATGCACCGCGCGCTGGCCATCCTGGCCGAGGAAGACCTCGTTGAGGTACGCCTCGAGAATTTCCTGCTTGTTGTAATGCAGCTCCAGCAACAGCGCCATCATCGCCTCGGTGGCTTTGCGGCTGAGGCTGCGCTCGCTGGTCAGGTAGAAGTTCTTCACCAACTGCTGGGTCAGCGTACTGCCGCCCTGACGCATCTGCCCGGCACTGGCATTGACCCAGAACGCCCGGGCGATGGATTTCGGCGAGACCCCCAAGTGGTTGAAGAACTCCCGATCCTCGACCGCCACCAGGGTTTCGACCAGATAGGGTGGCGCCTGATCCAGCTTGATTAGGATGCGATCCTCATGGTGCGCCGGATAGAGGCCGCCGATCAGCAACGGCTCCAGCCGCGCCACGGCAAGCTCCTGGCCGCTGGCCTGGGTAAGCCCGGCAACGTAGTCCCCGGAGAACTTCACCCGGATGCGCTGGGCAGGCTCGGCACCTTCATAGAACTGGAAGCCGCGCGTATTCAGCTCGACATTGTTGCCCGCCACCGATGCCGCGCCGGGGCCGTTGGCGGCGCTTTCACGTCGGTAGCCGAGGGCGTCCAGCTCCGTGAGGAAGTCGCTCTTGGCCAATTTCTGGCCGACGAACAGTTCCAGCGGACGGGCGTAAACCTTGGCGGGCACCGTCCAGCGCTTGCCGGAGAATTTCTCCTGCACCACGGCATCCAGGTAAACGGCGAAACCGGCCAACACCACCAGCCCCACCAGACTGAGCTTGAGCAGCCAGCCAAACCAGGGGCGCATGCCGCCGGAACGGCGTTTGGGTTGCGAACGAGAAGAACGAGAAGATCGGGTACGAGTCATGGCGGCGCATTATACGCACTTTGCCTGGTGCAGACAGACGCCTCCTGGCGGTTTGCACAGCCGCGCACAGTCGCCATAATGACGACCTTATAACCATCCCGAAATTCAAGGATAGACCGTGACCCAGCCCCTGATTGCCGCCCTGCAGAACCCGGCCCTTTACCCACACCCGGTGGACGGCTTCCAGGTCATCGAGACGCACATCTCCTGGGTGCTGCTGACCGGCCCCTTTGCCTACAAGATCAAAAAACCGGTGAATTTCGGCTTTCTCGACTTCACCGAACTGGCCGCGCGCCAGCACTTCTGCAACGAAGAGCTGCGCCTCAATCAGCGCCTGACCCAGGATCTGTACCTGGAAGTCCTGCCAATCACCGGCAGCCTCGAAGCGCCACAGCTCGGCGGTGCGGGCCCGGCCATCGAATACGCCCTGAAGATGCGCCAGTTCCCGCAGAGCCAGCTGCTCGGCGAAGTTCAGGCCCGTGGCGAGTTGAGCAGCGTGCATATCGACGCCCTCGCCCAGCAGATCGCCAACTTCCATCTGGTCGCGCCACGGGTCGCCCTCGAGCATCCGCTCGGCACCCCGGCCGCGATCATGGAGCCGGTCACCCAGAACTTCGAACAGATTCGTCCGATGCTCTCGGAGAAAGCTGACCTGCTGCAGCTGGATGCCCTGCAAGCCTGGGCGGATGCCAGCTTCGCGCGGCTCGAACCCCTGCTTGCCCAGCGCAAGGCCGAAGGCTTTATCCGCGAATGCCATGGCGACATCCACCTGGGCAATGTCACCCTGCTCGACGGCGAAGTGGTGCTGTTCGACTGCATCGAGTTCAACGAACCGTTCCGCCTGATCGATATCGCCTCGGATGCCGCCTTTCTCGCCATGGACCTGGAAGACCGCGGCCTCAAGCCGTTCGCCCGGCGCTTCATCAGTGCCTGGCTGGAACAGACCGGCGACTACGCCGCGCTGGAACTGCTGAACTTCTACAAAGCCTACCGCGCCATGGTGCGCGGCAAGGTCAGCCTGTTCCGCCTCGGCCAGGAGCAGGATGCGCTGCAGCGCGCGGTAATCCTGCGGCAATACCGCAGCTATGCCGCCCTGGCGGAAAGCTACAGCGCTATCCCTTCACGCCTGCTCGCCATCACCCACGGCGTATCCGCTGTCGGCAAAAGCCATGTGGCCATGCGCCTGGTCGAAGCGCTCGGCGCCATCCGCCTGCGCTCGGATGTGGAGCGCAAGCGCTTGTTCGGTGAACAAAGCAGTGCCGAACAGGGCCAACTGGCGGCTGGCATCTACAACCAGGACGCCAGTGCGGCAACTTACCAGCGCCTGCACCAACTGGCCGATGCCGCCCTGCATGCCGGCTTCCCGGTGGTGATCGATGCCACCTACCTCAAACGCGACCAACGCGAAGCCGCCGCGCATGTGGCGGAAGAAACCGGCGCGCCCTTCCTGATCCTCGACTGCCAGGCTCCGGACAGTGTCATCGCCAGCTGGCTGGCGAAGCGCCAGAGCGCCGCCCAGGACCCCTCCGATGCCACCTTGGAAGTCATCCAGGCCCAGCAAGCCGGGCGCGAGGCGCTCGACACGCAAGAGCTGGCCCACAGCAAGCGGGTCGACACCCATGAGAGCGCCAGCCTGGACAGCTTGATCGCGCGTATTCGTCACCGCCTGCCAGGGTTGTAATAGCGCGCCCAGGCCGGCCAGAGAATCGCGGCGAGCAGAGCACGCCGCGAGCTCTATACTGCCGATGAACCCTTCATCGGAAACACCCTATGAGCCAGCCGCGCCAGCTTGACCACTCGCTATACCGTCTCCTGCATAACGAAGACATCCCCGGTTTCAATGCGCAAAAGCCCCAGAGCGGCGAAATCGACTTCGCCGATGGCGACTTTCGTGGCCTCGATTTGCGCGCCCTGCATGCTGATGGCATTAATTTCACCAATGCCTACTTTCGCGGTGCCGATTTGCGCGGCCTGGACCTGCGCAAAACCTGCATGGAAGGCGCGAGCGTGGCGCATGCGCAGATCTCCGGGGCTTATTTCCCGGTGGAGCTGAGCGCCGATGAAATCCTCATGTCGCTCAACTTCGGCACCCGCATGCGCTATCGGCCGAGCTAGACGCATGAGTGATATCGCCCGGATATTCGGTGCCCGCGCCAGCACCTATGCCAGCTTCCGCCCGCAATACCCGGCCGAACTCTTCGCCTGGCTGGCCGAGCACAGCCCTGCCCGGCAGCGCGCGCTGGATATCGCCTGCGGCAACGGCCAGGCCAGCCGGCCCCTGCTCGCACATTTCGATCAGGTACTGGCCTGCGATGCCAGCATCGAACAGCTAGCGGCCAGCACGGAACTGCACGGCATCGGTTTGTTTGCCGCCGATGCCGAGGCACAGCCCCTGCCTGCCGACAGCCTTGACCTGATTGTGGTCGCCCAGGCCCTGCATTGGTTCGCCACCCCGAAGTTTTTCACCGAAGTGCAGCGCCTGCTCAAGCCCGGCGGGCTGTTCTGCGCCTGGTGCTACGGCCTGATGCAGAGCGACCCGGCAGTGGATGCCGTGATCGACGAGCTCTACCACAACACACTCGACGGCTATTGGCCGCAGGGGCGCGCCAGTGTCGATGCCGGCTACCGCGACATCCTGGCACCCTTCCCGCGCATCCAGCTGCCGTCGTTCGAGATTGTCGCGCAATGGAGTTTTGCCCACCTGACCGGCTACTTGCGCACCTGGTCCGCCGTTCAGCAATGGGAGCGCCAGCATGGCCGCGACCCGGTGGCCGACCTTGCGCCCGCCCTGCTAAATGCCTGGGGCGATGTCAATCAGCCACGCTTTGTCCGTTGGCCGCTACACTTTCTTGCAGGCTGCCCGACTCACTGAACCCTGGGTAACGATGCCCCATTGCAAGGAGGCTGGATGAACGACGAACTGCAGCATTTGAAAAACCTGGGTAAAACCTCGGCGCAGTGGTTGCACGCCGTCGGCATCCACAGCGCCACCGACCTGCGTCGACTGGGGGCGGTCGGTGCCTACCGCGCCGTACAGGCGCGGGGCTTTCGCGCGTCGAAAGTCCTGCTGTATGCGATCGAAGGTGCACTGCTCGATGTGCACTGGAATGAGTTGCCGCCCGCCCATAAAGCAGAGTTGAATGGTCAACTGGACGCAATTCAGCCACACAACAAGAGCTAGCTCACAACCTCTGCGCGCAGTGATTTACGCAAGGCCCCGCACAGCCTATTGTCCCAGGGACGTTCGTGCATTCTCGTCAGCCCAGCCAGTTCAAGGAATTACTGTATGTACCTACTCGGGGAGCAACCGGCTTACGCCGATCAGCTGATCAACCGACTGCAAGGCATCCCGACCCAGTTGCTGGAAGGATTGGAACCTTCGGGCGCCCCAGTACGGCTTGAGCGGGTCGAGGATCTGTCGGAGACGCTGCCGGGCAACCAACTGTTCATCATCGAACATGGATTGCTGCATGCGCTGGTGGACGAACGCCCGCTGTTCTACCTGCAAGAAGGCGACTTGTTCGGCCTGCGCCAGGGCATCGAACTGCCCAGTTGCCGGTACAGCAGCGAAGAACCCCTGAGCCTCATCCCCTATTCACGTTCCGACGTGTTCAAGCACATCTATACCAGCGAGTTGCGCCAAGAGCTGTTCATCCAATACCTGATCGGCCATACCGCCCTGCTCTCTGATGCACTGGCGCGCCTGAAGCAACCGGAAATACGCCCGGCTACCGGCTTCCAGCATTTTGCCTCCGGTGAAGAACTGATCCACCAGGGCGACGAGGCCGATCACGTCTTCATCATCATCGAGGGCCACGCCGAAGCCTATGTCGACGGGCATAAAGTCGGTGACGTTCAGAAGGATGAGATCTTCGGCGCCATGGCCGTGTTCACCCGCGAGAAGCGCAGCGCCACGGTACTGGCCAGTGAACCCTGCACGGTGATGGTGATCCCCAAAGAACAATTCCTCAGCCTGACCCAGAGCAACCCGCGAATCGCCCACAGCCTGATCGAGAGCATGGCGCGCCGGATCGACCTGCTGAACAAGGAAGTTACCCAGCTCCGGCTACCGCACAGCATGGCATAAAGCCCGCGGCGCCCCACAGAGCCCGGCCTTGCGCCGGGTTTTTTGCTTTCTGCGCAGCGGTTTTTTGAACGCCATGCGGTCGAATTCAAAAAGTTGGAAAGCAGGCATTGACATAGAAATGAGAATTGTTATTATTATCACAACTGGTCGCGAGATCAGTCGGTAAGCTGAGAGACCATTCAGTCGGACTTTTCAGATTATCTCCTCATCAGGCTAATCACGGTTTTTGACCCGGCTCTTGCCGGGTCTTTTTTTTGCCCGCCATAAAGTAACGCCCACGCGCCAGCACATCGGCTTCGCCCTCTGTGCGAAGCCTGCTGACCCGGAAGATCGAAGTGGTGGTTGTTTAATTGCGCAAAGCGCGCAACCTCAGGCGGTTAAAGCGCTAGCGCCGCAGGTTGGCGCAATGGTCCTGTTCCGGCAGCGCAGGGCCGTACCAGACAAAATCAGCCGACTCGGCAGCCACCGGCTTGCCCACCTCAGCCAGAATCAGCACTAGACTCCCCGGCTCGTCCCCCAGGTCGGCCACATGCAACGGCACCCCGAGATCACGCCGCACATGGAAGGCACCGGCGAACAAGATCGCCGGTTGCGGCGCGGCCAGCAAGCGTTCGGCCATGCGCCGATCACGCTGTTGCTGCACGGCGAGCATGGCCGGTAACTGATCCTCGGGCAGTAGCCCGCAATGCGACTGGCGAATTTGCTCCAGCAAGGGCCCGCGCACCGACGCAGCGGTAGAGGCCGCGCCACTGAGCGCCGGCCGCGCGGCATAGATGCGCATGACTTCACTGCGATCCAGATTGGCCGCCAGCACGGGATAAGGCTGAACCAGGGCATAGCGTAGGATCGGGCCGTACATCGCCCAGTCCCAGCCCTTCTGCCAGGCCAGTGCGTCCGGCAGATCGGCCAACGACTGGCCGCCCGTCATGGCCGCCCGCGCCTGCTCGACCTTGGCCTGCTGTTCCGGGTTGAGCATTTCCAACAGCAGGCTGCCTTGTGCCCGCTGCGCCGCCAGCGCTTGCAGCAGCCACAGTTGCAAAGCGTGCTGATCTGGATTGTCGTGCTGCTCGCCGACCAGCACCTGTGGTGCCACTGCCAGGCGCTCGACCAGTTGTTGGGCGGTCAGTCGCTCGCCACTGCGCAGATCGCGGATCACACCCAAGTCAGTATGTTCGCGCCCCAGCGGACTCTGCCAGGCCGGTAACGGCGGCAGCGCCTGGCAAGCCGCTAACAGCAGCGCAGAAAACAGTACAAGCAAACGCATGGGCTTTCCTTAACGGGCAATGATCAACGGATGACCGCGTTCCGGGTGTGGCTGCACCAGCACCTGTAAGCCGAACACCGCCTGCAGCGGCTCGGCTCGCAGCACCTGATCCGGGCTGCCCAGCGCATGCGGGCGACCGCGATCCAACAGCAGCACGCGGTCGCAATAGCGCGCCGCCAGATTCAGGTCGTGCAGGATCACCAGCACCGCCGCACCGCGCTCGGCAAAAGTGCGCGTCGCTTGCAGGGTGGTGTGCTGATGCAAGGGGTCGAGCATCGAGGTCGGCTCATCCAGCAACAGGCTCTGTCCTGCCGCACCGGGCCACAGTTGCGCCAGGACCCGGGCCAAATGCACACGCTGGCGTTCACCGCCGGAAAGCTCCAGGTAGCTGCGCCCGGCCAGGTGCATGGCATCCGCGGCGAGCAGGGCGGCCTGGATGATTTCCGTATCCCGCACACGGCCGCTGGCGTGTGGCAAACGGCCCATGCCGACCACCTCCTCGACCCGGAAGGCAAAGTTCAAGGTCGACGTTTGCGGTAGCACGGCCAGGCGTTGAGCGCGCTCGGGCCCCGCCCACCCGGCGAGCGGGCGCTGATCGAGCAAGACCAGCCCATGGCCAGGGCTCAACTCGCCGCACAGCGCGGCAAGCAAGGTGCTCTTGCCCGCGCCGTTGGGGCCGAGCACGCCGAGCACTTCGCCCGGGACCAGTTCCAGGTCGATATCGCTCAGCACCCACTTGCCGCCACGACGCACGGCCAGATTTTCAGCACGCAGCATCAGGCACGCCCTCGCAGTAACAGATAAAGGAAGAACGGCGCCCCCAGCAACGCGGTGACAATTCCGATCGGCAACTCCGCAGGCGCCAAGGTCAGGCGCGCCAGCACATCGGCAAACAACAACAGGCTCGCCCCCGCCAACGCTGAAGCGGGCAGCAGCACGCGGTGATCCGGTCCGACCAGCAGACGCACCAGATGCGGCACCACCAGGCCGATAAAGCCGATCATGCCGGCTGCAGCGACTGCCGCACCAACTCCCAAGGCGGTGCAGAACACCAGTTCGCGCTTCAAGCGCTCGACCTCAAAACCCAGATGACGCGCCTCAGACTCCCCCAACAACAAGGCATTCAGGGCCCTGGCCCGGCGCGGCAGCCACAGCCCGACGCCGACCGTGACCAGCAACAATGGCCATAGCCGTGCGTAGCTGGCACCGTTGAGGCTGCCGAGGTTCCAGAAGGTCAGGGTACGCAGCGTCGCGTCATCGGCCAGGTAGGTGAACAGGCCGATGACCGCACCCGCCAAGGCTGTGAGGGCGATACCGGCCAGCAACATGGTCGAGACGCTGGTCTGGCCATCCCGGCGGCCGATACGGTAGACCAGCGCCGTCACGCCCAAACCGCCGGCGAACGCGCAGAACGACAGCAGATACGGTGCAAAAATTTCCGGCAGACCGCCAAACGCGGTACCACCGACGATGGCAACTGCCGCACCGAGCGCCGCGCCACTGGAGACACCGACCAGCCCGGGATCCGCCAGGGGGTTGCGGAACAGCCCCTGCATCGCCACCCCGGACAGCGCCAGCACCGCACCAACCGTCAGGCCGAGCAACGTTCTGGGCATGCGGATTTGGCCAAGGATCAACTCCGCCTGTTCCAGCCCCAGGCCAGCCAGCGGCAGGCCGAGCAAACGCAACGCGGCGCGCAGGGTGTCGGCCAGCGGCAAGCTGACCGGGCCCAAGGCCAGCGACAGCCAGAGCGCGAGCAGCAGCAACAAGCCCAGTGCGATAAACAGTGAGCGCGGTTTGACGACAGAATTCATGGTTGTGGTTTGGCTTCAACGGTCAGGGCTTGCGCGGCAGGATAGAAGGCTGCGCTCAGCACTGCCAGCTCATCGGGAATCCGCGGGCCCAGGCCACCGACCAGCAGGGTCGGGTCCAGCACCAGCAAACGGTCGGCACGCGCCGCGCGGGTCGCGGCCAACACCGGGTTCTGCTTGAGCAGCACCCGCGAGGAGGCCAACCCGCTCGACTACAGCACCGACAGCTTGCTGGGCAAGATCGGCTGGGACTACGCCAAAGGCGCGCGTCTGCAACTGACCTACGAACGCTACCAGGATGAAGTCGACACCAAGGTGCTGAGCACTTACCGCCCCAGTGCCACCATCCGCCCCCAGGACGCCAGGGATAGCGTCGACCGCGAGCGCTACTCGCTCAACAACAGCCTGCAGTTCGACGGCGCACTGGCCGACCGGCTGCAAACCCTGCTCAGCTACCAAGACAGCCAGGCGACGGATGCCAGCCCCTGCGACTTCTGCGACTCGGCCATCTCGCCGAAACTCGGTGCGACCTACCTGCTCGACGACGCCCACAGCCGCTACGGCGGCGACCTGAGCCGGACGCTGGTGGCGGCCAAGGAGCGGCTGGACGAGACCCAGACCGTCAATCAGTACGAGCCGTCCGGCTACGGCCTGCTGGGCCTCAATGGCTGGTGGCAGGTCACCGATGAGTTTTCGCTCAACGCCGGCCTGTTCAACCTGACCGACAAGGAGTACTGGCAGTGGGGCGATGTGCGCGGCCTGACCTCGCTCAATCCGGGCATCAGCCGCTACTCGCAACCCGGTCGCCACGCGGCGATCAACCTGATCTGGGAAATCTGACTTTCGCCCAGGCCTCGGGAGCGGGATAATCCGCCGCTCACGTGGAGGCGACCATGACATTTCTCTGCGCCCCGGACTATCTGGCTGAAGGCCAGAGCCGGGGCTTTTCACTGACGGGACTGAAACTCATGGCGGTGCGCAAGGACGGCCAGGTGTATGCCTACCAGAATCGCTGCCCGCACCGCGGGGTGCCGCTGGAATGGCTGGAGGATCAATTCCTCGACCACAGCGCCAGCCTGATCCAATGCGCCACCCACGGCGCACTCTTTCTGATCGACAGCGGGGAATGCGTCGCCGGCCCCTGCGCCGGGCAAACGCTTAGCCCCATCGCCTGCCGTGAGGATGCCGCCGGTATCTGGGTCGAACTGCCGGCCTGAGCCTTTAGCAACCCTGGAGCTGCACCTCAAGCCGCCGCGTCAGACGTATCGCCTGCGGCGATAGCTCTGCCGCATAAGCCAGCACTTCGACGCCCGCCGCCTGCGCTTCGCGTAACGCGGCAGCGTACGCCGGGTCGATTTCCGCCGCCGGGCGCAGCGCCTCGACCCCCGACAGGTTCACGCAATACAATTGCACCGCGCGCACGCCCTGACGCGCCAGGGTCGCCAGTTCACGCAGGTGCTTGGCGCCGCGTTCGGTACGCGCATCCGGGAATGCCGCAATCGCTGAACCCTCGAAGCCGAGGGTAACGCTCTTCACTTCGACAAAGGCCTGGCCGCCCGGGTACTCCAGGCGGAAATCGATGCGGCTGTTTTCCTGGCCGTATGCCACTTCGCGCCTGAGTGCCGTGAAACCGGCCAGTTCGGCGATTACCCCAGCGTTCAGGGCTTCCTCGACCAAGGGGTTGGCCCGCGCGGTATTCACGCAGGCCAACCTCCCCTGCGGCGTTTCGCTCAGCTCCCAAGTGCCCGGCAGCTTGCGCTTGGGGTCATTCGAGCGGCTGAACCAGACTGCGCCGCCTTCGACCATGCAATTGAGCATCGAGCCGGTATTCGGGCAGTGGATGGTCAACGGCTCACCGCTGCTGGTTTCGATATCGGCAAGGAAACGCTTATAGCGGCGCAACAGCCGGCCTTGCTCCAACGCCGGAACAAAGCGCATCAGGCTTGCCAGCTTTTCAGGCCGCGGGCAATTCGTTCGACCGCCTCCTGCAGCCGCGGCAGGCTCTGGGTGTAGGCGAAACGCACGTGATGAGCGGCCTGGTAACGGCCGAAATCCAGACCCGGGGTAAAGGCCACATGTTCGGTTTCCAGAAAGTGCCGGCAGAAGGCAAAAGCATCGCCGCCGAAAGCACTGATGTCGGCATATAGATAGAAAGCGCCTTCCGGCTCGACCGCGATACCGAAGCCCAGCTCACGCAAGGCCGGCAGCAGGAAGTCGCGACGCCGGGCAAACTCCCCACGGCGCTCTTCGAGGATCGCCAGGGTGGCGGGCTCGAAGCAGGCCAGCCCCGCATGCTGGGCCATGCTCGAAGCGCTGATATAGAGGTTCTGCGCCAGCTTTTCCAACTCAGGCACCGCCGCCGGCGGTGCCACCAGCCAGCCGAGGCGCCAACCGGTCATGCCGAAATACTTGGAGAAGCTGTTGAGGACGAATGCCTCGTCATCCACTTCCAGCACGCTGGCCGCCTCCACGCCATAGGTCAGGCCGTGATAGATCTCATCCACCACCAGATGGCCGCCGCGCGCTTTCAGCGCCTGGGAGAGTGCCGCCAGTTCATCGCGCGAGAGCAAGGTGCCGGTCGGGTTGGCGGGCGAGGCGACCAGCGCACCGACACTGTCGTGATCCCAATAACGCTCGACCAGCTCCGGGGTCAGTTGGTAACGCACATCGGGCCCCACCGGCACCAGCTGCGCGGCGCCTTCAACCAGGCGCAGGAAATGCCGGTTGCAGGGATAACCCGGATCGGCCAGCAACCAGTGCTTGCCGGGATCGACCAACAGGCTGGTGGCCAGCAACAAAGCGCCGGAACCGCCGGGAGTAATCAGGATGCGTTCGGGGTCTATGCTTAAGCGGTAGCGTTGCGCGTAGAAGCCGGCGATGGCTTCACGCAGCGCCGGCAGCCCGCGCGCCGCGGTGTAGCGGGTATGCCCGTCGGCCAGCGCGGCCTGGCCTGCGGCGATGATCGGCGCGGCGGTGGTGAAGTCCGGCTCGCCGATTTCCAGGTGGATGACATCATGGCCATCGGCCTGCAACTGATTGGCCCGAGCCAGCAGCGCCATCACATGAAAGGGCTCTATCGCGCGGCTGCGAGCACTGTAGGACGGAGTCATCAGCCTTCCTTTATGTAAGTTAAGGCGGTGATTCTACCCAACCAGTTGGCTAAACAGCAGCATGCATGACAACCGGGAGTGGCGCGGCCGGGGACGATCTGGTAAGTTCGCCCGCTTGCAGCCGCAGGGCCGGCAAAATGACGGCAATGGACAGTATCCTGCGCAGTGGATTAGAGAGATTAAGAGGCGGTCATCCATGCCCACCAAAGCAAAAGCAAAGAACGACCCACTGAATCGTGGTTTCGAACCCTATAAAGAAGTAAAGGGTGAGGAATACATGAGCGATCCCATGCGCGCTCACTTCACCGGCATTCTGCAAAAGTGGAAACTGGAGCTGATGCAGGAAGTCGACCGGACTGTGCATCACATGCAGGACGAAGCTGCCAACTTCCCGGACCCGGCCGACCGTGCGAGCCAGGAAGAAGAGTTCAGCCTGGAACTGCGTGCGCGCGACCGTGAACGCAAGCTGATCAAAAAGATCGACGAAACCCTGCAGCTGATCGAAGACAACGATTACGGCTGGTGCAACTCCTGCGGCGTCGAGATCGGCATCCGCCGGCTGGAAGCCCGCCCAACCGCCACGTTGTGCATCGACTGCAAGACCTTGGCGGAAATCAAAGAAAAGCAGATCGGTTCCTGATCTGAGAACGGGGCGCTTTGCAGGCCTGTGAAAACGTAGCGAGCGAAGGTTAGGCAAGGCAACAACAGGCGAGAAAGCGCAGTTTACGAGTTGTAAATGAGCATTTAGCGCCTGTTTTTAACGCCGTATAACCGAGCTCTGTAGTTTTCACACAGCCTGCTCGGCGCCCCGCTTCATTTCTAGCGCATGAATACTTCCTATATCGGGCGCTTCGCCCCGACTCCCAGCGGTTACCTGCACTTCGGCTCACTGGTCGCGGCACTGGCGTCCTATCTGGATGCCAAAGCCTGTGGCGGCACCTGGCTGCTGCGCATGGAGGATCTTGATCCGCCACGCGAAGTGCCGGGCGCACAGACAGCCATCCTCAAGACCCTGGAAAGTTACGGTTTCGAGTGGGACGGCGAGCTGATCCGTCAAAGCCAGCGGCATGCCGCCTACGCCACGGTACTCGAGCGCCTGTTCAGCCAAGGCCTGGCTTACGCCTGCACCTGCTCGCGCAAGCAGCTGGAAGCACATCAGGGCATCTACCCCGGCTCCTGCCGCAATGCCGGGCACGCCCGGCACAACGCGGCCATCCGCCTGCGCGTACCAGAGCTGGAGTATCGCTTTACCGATCGCGTGCAAGGTGAGCTTCGCCAGCACCTCGGTCGCGAGGTCGGCGACTTCGTGATCCGCCGCCGCGACGGGCTCTACGCCTATCAACTGGCGGTGGTGCTCGACGACGCCTGGCAAGGGGTGACCGATGTGGTACGCGGTGCCGATCTGCTCGACTCAACCCCGCGACAACTCTATCTGCAGGAACTGCTCGGCCTGCCACAACCGCGTTATCTGCATGTCCCGCTGATCATCCAGCCGGACGGCCACAAGCTCGGCAAGAGCTACCGCTCGCCGCCACTGCCCGCCGACCAGGCCGCACCGCTGCTGATCCGCGCCCTGCACAGCCTTGGCCAAAGCGTGCCCGCCGAGTTGCGTGACGCCCGCCCCCATGAGCTGCTGAACTGGGGCATCCAGCACTGGGACGCCAGCCGCATTCCACGCAGCCGCACCCTGGCCGAGGCGCAGTTGTACTGACGGCCGGAGGCTGCAGGCCGATCATTTGGCACGATTTACCCACCTGACTGGCGCCAATACTTCCAGCTTCCAGCGCGCTTCCGTTAACATCGCCGCACTTCCGACATGAGACACGGCATGTACATCTACCGATTGGTCTTACTTCTGGTGGTCGGGATCTATCTCTTCTCCCCCGCCATCATGGACTGGTGGATCGACCCTACCGGGGCCTGGTACCGCCCGTACCTGCTGTGGCTGATCCTTATCGTGGTGACCTTTATCCTGCAGAGCCAACGTGATGCTGACGAGCTTTAGCCTAAGTCAGCTGATTCTGATCAGCGCCGCCTACCTGTTGGTGCTGTTTGGCGTCGCCTGGGTCAGTGAGCGCGGGTTGATCCCGCGCTGGATAATCTCGCACCCGCTGACCTATACCCTTTCCCTCGGGGTGTATGCCAGTGCCTGGGCGTTTTATGGCACCGTGGGCCTGGCCTATCAGTACGGTTTCGGTTTCCTCGCCAGCTACCTCGGGGTGTCCGGTGCGTTCCTGCTGGCCCCGGTACTGCTCTACCCGATCCTGCGCATTACCCGCACCTATCAACTCTCGTCACTGGCCGACCTGTTCGCCTTTCGCTTTCGCAGCACCTGGGCCGGCGCGCTGACCACACTGTTCATGCTGATCGGCGTTCTGCCGCTACTGGCGCTGCAGTTCCAGGCGGTGGCCGACTCCATCGGCATCCTCACCCGCGAGCCGGTGCATGCGCGGGTGGCCCTGAGCTATTGCGCACTGATCACGCTATTCACCATTTTGTTCGGGGCGCGACATATCGCCACCCGTGGCAAAAACGAAGGCCTGGTCTTCGCCATCGCCTTCGAGTCGGTGGTCAAGCTGGTGGCCCTCGGCAGCATCGGCCTCTATGCGCTCTATGGCGTGTTCGGCGGCCCCCATGAGCTGGAACTCTGGCTGCTGCAGAACCAGGCGACCCTCGCCGCCCTGCACACGCCGCTGCAGGAAGGCCCCTGGCGGACCCTGCTGCTGGTGTTCTTCGCCTCCGCCATCGTCATGCCGCACATGTACCACATGACCTTCACCGAGAACCTCAACCCGCGCGCCATGGTCAGCGCCAGCTGGGGGCTACCGCTGTTCCTGCTGCTGATCAGCCTGTCGGTGCCGCTGATCCTCTGGGCCGGGCTGAAGCTCGGCGCCACCACCAACCCGGAATACTTCACCCTGGGCATCGGTATCGCGGTGAACAACGACACCCTGGCCCTGCTCGCCTATGTCGGCGGCTTGTCGGCGTCCAGCGGACTGATCATCGTCACCACCCTGGCGCTCTCCGGCATGGCCCTCAACCACCTGGTGCTGCCGCTGTATCAACCGCCCGCCGAAGGCAATATCTATCGCTGGCTGAAGTGGACGCGCCGCGCGCTGATCATTGCCATCATCGCCGCCGGTTACGGCTTCTACCTGCTGCTCGGCGCCGAGCAGGATCTGGCCAACCTCGGCATAGTCGCCTTCGTCGCCACCCTGCAGTTCCTCCCCGGCGTGCTCTCCGTGCTGTATTGGCCAACCGCCAACCGCCGCGGCTTCATCGCCGGCCTGTTGACCGGGATTGCCGTATGGCTGACCAGCATGCTGCTGCCGCTGATCGGCAACCTGCAGGGCATCTACCTGCCGCTGTTCAATGTCATCTACGTGCTCGACGACACCAGCTGGCACCTGGCAGCGATTGCCTCGCTGGCAGCAAACGTGCTGGTCTTCACCCTGGTTTCGCTGTTCACCGAAGCCAGCCCTGAAGAAGTCAGCGCCGCCGAGGCCTGCGCCGTGGATAACGTACGGCGCCCGCAGCGGCGCGAACTGCTGGCGGTGTCGCCGCAGGAGTTCGCCACCCAGTTGGCCAAACCGCTCGGAGCGAAAACCGCGCAGCGCGAAGTCGAACAGGCCTTGCGCGACCTGCACCTGCCCTTCGACGAGAACCGCCCCTATGCCCTGCGCCGCCTGCGCGACCGCATCGAGGCCAATCTCTCCGGCCTAATGGGGCCGAGCGTGGCCCAGGACATCGTAGAAACCTTCCTGCCCTATAAATCCGGCAGCGAAAGCTACGTGACCGAAGACATCCACTTCATCGAGAGCCGCCTGGAGGATTACCACTCGCGCCTCACCGGCCTGGCCGCTGAGCTGGACGCGCTGCGCCGCTACCACCGGCAAACCCTGCAGGAACTGCCGATGGGCGTGTGTTCGCTGGCCAAGGACCAGGAAATCCTTATGTGGAACCGCGCCATGGAGGATTTGACCGGAATCGCCGCGCTACGCGTGGTCGGTTCGCGCCTGTCGGCCATCGGCGAGCCGTGGAAAAACCTACTGGAAGGTTTCATCAACCTGCCGGACGAGCACCTGCACAAACAACGCCTGGCGCTCGACGGCCAGATCCGCTGGCTCAACCTGCACAAGGCCGCCATCGACGAACCGCTGGCGCCGGGTAACACCGGCTTGGTGCTGCTGGTCGAAGACCTCACGGAGACCCAGATGCTGGAAGACAAACTGGTGCACTCCGAGCGCCTGGCCAGCATCGGCCGCCTGGCTGCCGGGGTCGCCCATGAGATCGGCAACCCGATCACCGGCATCGCTTGCCTGGCGCAGAACCTGCGCGAGGAGCGCGAGGGTGACGGCGAGCTGAGCGAGATCAGCAGCCAGATCATCGAGCAGACCAAGCGCGTTTCACGCATCGTCCAATCGCTGATGAGTTTCGCCCATGCCGGCGCCCACCAACAGGCCGAGGAGCCGGTGTGCCTGGCCGAAGTGGCGCAAGATGCCATCGGCTTGCTGTCGCTCAATCGACGCAGTATCGAGGTACACTTCTTCAACCTCTGCGACCCCGAGCACTGGGCCGAAGGCGACCCGCAGCGCCTGGCGCAAGTACTGATCAACCTGCTCTCGAACGCCCGCGATGCCTCGCCGCCTGGCGGTGCCATCCGGGTCAAGAGCGAGGCCAGCGAGCATACCGTCGACCTGATAGTCGAAGACGAAGGCACGGGCATTCCGAAGGCCATCATGGATCGCCTGTTCGAGCCTTTCTTCACCACCAAGGACCCAGGCGAAGGGACGGGCCTGGGCCTCGCACTGGTCTATTCAATCGTGGAAGAGCATTATGGGCAAATCACCATCGACAGCCCGGCCGATCCCGAGCGCCAGCGCGGCACCCGTATTCGGGTAACTTTACCGCGGCATGTCGAAGCGACGTCCGCAGTGACCAGAGACCGTCGAGAGAGCTGAATTAATGCCACATATTCTGATCGTCGAAGACGAGACCATCATCCGCTCGGCCCTGCGCCGTCTGTTAGAGCGCAACCAATACGAAGTCAGCGAAGCTGGCTCGGTACAGGAAGCGCAAGAGCGGTTCAGCATCCCCAGCTTCGACTTGATCGTCAGCGACTTGCGCCTGCCCGGCGCCCCTGGTACCGAACTGATCAAGCTCGGCCAAGGCACCCCGGTGCTGATCATGACCAGCTACGCCAGCCTGCGCTCGGCGGTGGACTCGATGAAAATGGGCGCGGTGGACTACATCGCCAAGCCCTTCGACCACGACGAAATGCTCCAAGCGGTAGCCCGCATCCTGCGTGATCGCCTGGACGCGAAGAACACGCCGAGCGAACGCAGCACCGCCACCAGCAGTCGCGGCGCCGACAAAGCCGCGAACAACAGCAACGGCGAGATCGGCATCATCGGCTCCTGCACCTCGATGCAGGAGCTGTACAGCAAGATTCGCAAGGTCGCGCCAACCGACTCGACCGTGCTGATCCAGGGCGAGTCCGGCACCGGCAAGGAACTGGTCGCGCGTGCCCTGCACAATCTATCCAGGCGTGCCAAGGCACCGATGATCTCGGTCAACTGCGCGGCGATTCCGGAATCGCTGATCGAGTCTGAACTGTTCGGCCACGAAAAAGGCGCCTTCACCGGCGCCAGCGCCGGGCGAGCCGGGCTGGTGGAAGCCGCTGATGGCGGCACCTTGTTCCTCGATGAGATCGGCGAGCTGCCGCTGGAAGCCCAGGCCCGCCTGCTGCGCGTGCTGCAGGAAGGCGAGATTCGCCGCGTCGGCTCAGTGCAATCGCAAAAGGTCGATGTACGCTTGATCGCCGCCACCCACCGCGACCTGAAAACCCTGGCCAAGACCGGGCAGTTTCGTGAGGACCTGTTCTACCGCCTGCACGTCATCGCCCTAAAACTGCCGGCCCTGCGCGAGCGCGGCGCCGACGTCAGCGAAATCGCCGGACTGTTTCTCGCCCGCCAATCCGCACGCCAAGGCCGCAGCGACCTGCGCTTCGCCCATGACGCAGACCAGGCCATCCGCCATTACCCTTGGCCAGGCAACGTCCGCGAGCTGGAAAACGCCATCGAACGCGCAGTCATTCTCTGCGAGGGCTCAGAGATTTCCGCCGAGCTGCTGGGCATCGATATCGAACTGGACGACCTGGAAGATGACGACTTCCTCGGCGGCGCGCCCCTGCTGCACAACAGCAGCAACGCTCACGAGCCGACGGAAGACCTGTCCCTGGAGGACTACTTCCAGCACTTCGTCCTCGAGCATCAGGACCACATGACCGAAACCGAGCTGGCGCGCAAACTCGGCATCAGCCGCAAGTGCCTGTGGGAGCGGCGTCAACGCCTGGGCATCCCGCGCCGCAAAACCGGAGCGGTGGTCGGTAGCTGACGCGTAACAGGGGTGACGGGCGCGCGAAATTTTCGCCCCGCACACTGTTACCCCCTCAACATCTCGTAACAAAAGCCGGGTCTTATGGTAACGAGAACCCGGCTTTTTTATGCCTGCCAGCCACCCCACAAATCGCTCAAGCCCTTGTTTTTAAAGGACTCACAAAAACTGGCACGGCTCCTGCTATATGTTTAGTACAACAACAATAACAAGCACTGTTCAGGACAACAAAAATAAGACGTACCGACTCCAGCACAATAAAAACAATACCGCGGGAGGCGCAGCTAACTGATTCTTTTGGAGAGGAATTGCCTTTGGGGCTTGCCCCACGACCAGGCCGAGAACAACAAGACTGCCTCAAGGCAGAGCCTGAACTGGTTGGATCAAATGATCATGGCTACATCAGCATCCAAAGCAATCCGTTTGCTATTGACTCCCAAATTGGGGGTTTTTCCTGAAGCCACTAGGCCGACGGAACGGGTCAACAAACAAAAACAACAAGCCCGACATAATAATAAAAATAAAGCACGCACCTACTTGGGGGGGAGCCTCGGCTCCCCCAGTAGCTTTACCCTCCAAAGCATTTACAACCCCAGCTTTGGCAGTCATTCGCAGCTTCCTACACCATCCCCCGACTCAATGCTAGAATCCGCGCCTATCATGCGGTCATTTCCTATTCTGGCCGACCATTCCGTCAAACAGTGCATCCCATGCTGAAAAAGCTGTTCCAGTCTTTACGCTCCCCTCTGCGCCGCGCCAAACATCAGCGCAGCACCCCTGAAGTGCTGACCGAGCGCCAGCATCCATTGCGCCGTGGGCAGATCAGCCGCTACGCGGTCAGCATCGTCGAGCGCCTGCAAAAAGCCGGCTACCAAGCCTACCTGGTCGGCGGCTGCGTGCGCGACCTGCTGCTGGACATCGACCCGAAGGATTTCGACGTCGCCACCAGCGCCACGCCCGAGCAAGTGCGGGCCGAGTTCCGCAATGCGCGGGTGATCGGTCGACGCTTCAAGTTGGTGCATGTGCATTTCGGCCGCGAGATCATCGAAGTCGCGACCTTCCGTGCCAACCATCCGCAAAGCGACGACGACGAAGACAGCAACCTGTCTTCGCGTAACGAGAGCGGCCGCATCCTGCGTGACAATGTCTACGGCAGCCTGGAGGACGACGCCCAGCGTCGCGACTTCACCATCAATGCGCTGTACTACGACGTGACCAGCGAGCGCATCCTCGATTACGCCCGCGGCATGCACGACATCCATAACCGCCTGATCCGCCTGATTGGCGATCCCGAGCAGCGCTACCAGGAAGACCCGGTACGCATGCTGCGTGCCGTGCGCTTCGCCGCCAAGCTGGACTTCGACATCGAGAAGCACAGCGCCGCACCGATTCCGCGCCTGGCCGCGATGCTGCGGGAAATCCCCTCCGCGCGCCTGTTCGATGAAGTGCTCAAGCTGTTTCTCGCCGGCTACGCCGAACACACCTTCGAGTTGCTGCTCGAATACAACCTGTTCGAACCGCTGTTCCCGGCCAGTGCCGCCGCACTCAAGCGCAACCCCGACTATGCCCACAGCCTGATCAGCCAGGCGCTGGCCAACACCGATTTGCGTATCCAGCAAGGCAAACCGGTAACCCCGGCCTTCCTCTTCGCCGCCCTGCTCTGGCCCGCGCTACCCGCGCGCGTGGCGCAATTGCAGGCGCGTGGCATGCCACCGATCCCGGCCATGCAGGAAGCCGCCCATGAACTGATCAGCGAGCAGTGCCAGCGGATTGCCGTGCCGAAACGCTTCACCATGCCGATCCGCGAAATCTGGGACATGCAGGAGCGCCTGCCACGCCGCAGCGGCAAACGCGCCGACCTGCTGCTGGAAAATCCGCGCTTCCGTGCCGGTTACGACTTCCTCCTGCTGCGTGAAAGCGCAGGCGAGGAAACCGGCGGCCTGGGCGACTGGTGGACGGATTACCAGGACTGCAGCGACAGCGAACGCCGCGGCATGATCCGCGACCTCAGCAGCAACCCGGAAGAAAGCGGCGCAGCACCACGCAAACGCCGACGCGGCGGCAACCGCAAGCGTGGCCCGCGCACCGACGGCGCGCCCACCCCAGCGAGCGAATGATGGAGCGGGTGTATATCGGCCTGGGCAGCAACCTGGCCGAGCCGCTCGAGCAATTGCGCGCCGCCCTCGATGCGCTGGCGCAGCTACCGCAATCGCACCTGCTGGACGTGTCGTCCTTCTATGCCAGCGACCCGCTGGGGCCGCCCGAGCAGCCGCGCTATGTGAATGCCGTGGCGGCGCTGGATACCGAGCTCACGCCACTGCAACTGCTCGACGCCCTGCAAGCCATCGAGCTGAACCAGGGCCGGCAGCGCAAAGCGCAGCGCTGGGGCCCGCGCACGCTGGACCTGGACATTCTATTATTCGGTCAGCGTCTGCTCGACGAGCCCAGGCTCAAGGTGCCGCACTACCACATGCACGCCCGGCCGTTCGTCCTCTACCCCTTGGCAGAACTGGCTGCAGACCTGCAATTGCCTGACGGCCGCCCGCTCCAGGAACTGCTTGAAGCCTGCCCGTTCGAGGGCCTGGAACGCCTGTAAGTAACCGTGACCATGGCGGTAACGCCAGTAACAACTCGGTAACACCTGCAATTGACTTCGCCCCGCCCCATCAGGACTATAGGCGTCCCGTTGCCCCGCGCCGGTGCGCGCGAGGCGCCAAGAGGACGATAATGATGCCTGACGTAACCCTGAGCACCCTGCAAGAACTGAATCAGAAAGGCGAGAAAATCGCCATGCTGACGGCCTACGACGCCACCTTCGCCAGCGCTGCCGCTGAAGCCGGTGTCGAGGTTCTGCTGGTTGGGGACTCCCTCGGCATGGTCATGCAAGGCCATGACAGTACCCTGCCGGTCAGCGTCGCGGAAATGGCCTACCACACCGCCTGCGTGAAACGCGGCAACCGTGGCGCGCTGATCATCACCGACCTGCCGTTCATGTCCTACGCCACGCTCGAACAAGCCCTGAGCAACAGCGCCACGGTCATGCAGGCCGGCGCGCACATGGTCAAGCTCGAAGGCGGCGCCTCGCTGACCGAGACCGTCCGACGCCTGGCCGAGAACGGTGTACCGGTGTGCATGCACATGGGCCTCACGCCACAGTCGGTCAACGTCTTCGGCGGCTATAAAGTGCAAGGTCGCAGCGAAGCCCAGGCCCGCCAGCTGCGTTGCGACGCCATGACCCTGGAGCAAGCCGGCGCGGCCATGCTGCTGCTGGAGTGCGTGCCGAGCGAACTGGCGGCGGAAATCACCCAGGCGGTGAAGATTCCCGTCATCGGCATAGGCGCCGGTAACGCTACCGACGGCCAGGTACTGGTTCTGCACGACATGCTCGGCCTGTCCCTGACCGGCCGCACGCCCAAGTTCGTGAAGAATTTCATGGCCGGCCAGCCGAGCATCGCCGACGCCCTCGCCGCTTACGTCAAAGCCGTCAAAGACGCCTCCTTTCCCGCTGCCGAACACGGATTCTCTGCATGAACACGGTTACCACCGTCCGCGAACTACGCGCCGCGGTCGCTCAAGCCCGCGCCGAAGGCAAAGATATCGGCCTGGTGCCGACCATGGGCAATCTGCACGCCGGTCACGCCGCACTGGTGGAGAAGGCTGCCCAGCGCGCCGACTTCGTGGTCGCGAGCATCTTCGTCAACCCGCTGCAGTTCGGCCCGAAGGAAGACCTCGCCAGCTACCCGCGCACCCTCGCGGCGGATCAGGAAAAGCTGATCGAAGCCGGCTGCCACTTGCTGTTCGCCCCCAGCGTCGAGGAAATGTACCCCGACGGCATGGCCGTGCAGACGCTGGTGCACGTCTCCGGCGTGTCTGAAGGGCTCTGTGGTGGTAGCCGCCCAGGGCATTTCGACGGTGTCTCGACGGTGGTGACCAAACTGTTCCAGATCGTACAGCCGAATCTGGCGGTCTTCGGCCAGAAGGACTACCAACAACTGGCGGTGATCCGCACCTTGGTGCGTGACCTGAACATGCCGATCCAGATCATCGCCGAGCCGACCGTGCGAGCCGCTGACGGCCTGGCGCTGTCTTCGCGCAATGGCTACCTGGACGCCGTCCAGCGCGCGCAGGCTCCGGCGATTTATGCTTGCCTGAAACAAATGGCCACGGCGCTCAAGGCTGGCGAACGCGACTTCGCCTCACTGATCGCGCAGGGCAAAAGCACGCTGGAACAGGCCGGGGTCCGCCCCGACTACCTGGAAATCCGCAAAGCCGACAACCTGCGCCCAGCCGAGCCCCAGGATCGGCACCTGGTGATTCTCGCCGCGGCATTCATCGGCAGTACCCGGTTGATCGACAACCTGGCGCTGGACCTCGAAGAAGCCCTCTAAGCCCCAATAGCCCGCAGTCTTGATCGCCAATCAGGCTTCGGGCAAACTCAGCCGCCGTTTATGGCCCCGTTAAGGAAACCACCATGCACGCCATCATGCTCAAGGCCAAACTGCACCGCGCCGAAGTCACTCACGCGGTGCTGGATTACGAAGGTTCCTGTGCCATCGACGGTAAGTGGCTGGACCTTTCCGGCATCCGCGAATACGAGCAGATTCAGATCTACAACATCGACAATGGCGAGCGCTTCACCACCTACGCCATCCGTGGCGAGGAAGGTTCGCGGATCATCTCGGTGAACGGCGCGGCCGCGCACAAGGCCAAAGTCGGCGACCGTGTGATCATCTGTGCCTACGCGCACTACAGCGAAGCCGAGCTGGCCAGCTTCAAACCGCGCATGCTGTACATGGCCCCCGGCAATGAGCTCAGCCACACCAGCAATGCCATTCCGGTACAGGTCGCTTAAGGCCGCAGGCACATGGGGCCCAGCCTTTTGCCGCAAGACCGCCGCAAACCCATCAGCCGCCTTGAGCGGCTAGACTGAAAGCCCGGAACGCTCCGGGCTTTTTAGTGTTCCAAGGTTGTTCACGTTAGAAGGAAGTTGCAGGCCATGGCGTATTACCAACACCCGCTCGACGTTACCACCCTGCCCGCTTGGCAGGCGCTGAGCCAGCATCGCGAAACCATGCAGGACTTCAGCATGCGCGAGGCCTTCAATGCCGATGACCAGCGCTTCAGCCAGTTCACCCTGAGCAGCTGCGGCCTCTTCCTCGATTACTCGAAAAACCTGATCAATGCGCAGACTCGCGACCTACTGGTCAGCCTGGCGCGCGAAGTGGGTCTGCAGCAGGCCATTCGCGAGCTGTTCGACGGTGAACTGGTCAACGCCTCGGAAGGGCGTCCGGCACTGCACACGGCGCTGCGCCGCCCGGTCGGCGAACGCCTGACGGTCAAGGGCGTCAACGTGATGCCCGAAGTGCATCGCGTGCTCAACCAGATGACCGAACTGGTGGTACGCATCCACAACGGTTTGTGGCGCGGCTACACCGAGAAGCC
This sequence comes from Pseudomonas sp. KH_027, assembly GCF_057838565.1. Classification (NCBI taxonomy): domain Bacteria; kingdom Pseudomonadati; phylum Pseudomonadota; class Gammaproteobacteria; order Pseudomonadales; family Pseudomonadaceae; genus Pseudomonas; species Pseudomonas sp. KH_027. The sequence continues at coordinate 995,379 of NZ_CM174470.1, read as the reverse complement.
GATCACCGACGTGGTCAACATCGGCATCGGCGGCTCCTTCCTCGGCCCGCAACTGGTCTCCGAAGCCTTGCTGCCGTTCGCGCAACAGGGCGTGCGCTGCCATTACCTGGCGAATATCGACGGCAGCGAATTCCACGAGCTGTCGGAAAGCCTGCGCGCCGAAACCACCCTGTTCATCGTCTCGTCGAAATCCTTCAACACCCTGGAAACCCTGAAGAATGCCCAAGCCGCACGCAGCTGGTACTTGGCTCAGGGCGGTTCGGAAGGCGAGCTTTATCGGCACTTCATCGCGGTGTCGAGCAACCGCGAGGCGGCGGTGGCCTTCGGTATCCGCGAAGAGAACATCTTCCCGATGTGGGACTGGGTCGGCGGCCGTTACTCGCTCTGGTCGGCGATCGGCCTGCCGATTGCCCTGGCCATCGGCATGTCCAACTTCAAGGAGCTGCTGTCCGGCGCCTACAGCATGGACCAGCACTTCCAGACCGCGCCGTTCGAACGCAACATGCCGGTGCTGCTGGCCTTGCTCGGCGTCTGGTACGGCAATTTCTGGGGCGCGCAAAGCCACGCGATCCTGCCGTACGACCATTACCTGCGCAACATCACCAAGCACCTGCAGCAGTTGGACATGGAGTCCAACGGCAAGAGCGTGCGCCAGGACGGCAGCCCCGTAACCTGCGACACCGGTCCGGTGATCTGGGGCGGCGTCGGCTGTAACGGCCAGCACGCCTATCACCAGCTGCTGCACCAGGGCACGCAGTTGATTCCGGCCGACTTCATCGTCCCGGTGGTCAGCTACAACCCGGTCGCCGACCACCATCAGTGGCTGTATGCCAACTGCCTGTCGCAGAGCCAGGCGCTGATGCTCGGCAAGACCCACGCCGAAGCCGAAAGCGAACTGCGCGCCAAGGGCCTGCCGGAAGAGGAAGTGCAGCGCCTGGCGCCGCACAAGGTGATCCCGGGCAACCGCCCGAGCAACACCCTGGCCATGGAGCGCATCAGCCCACGACGCCTGGGCGCACTGGTGGCGCTCTATGAGCACAAGGTATTCGTGCAGAGCGTGCTCTGGGGCATCAACGCCTTCGACCAATGGGGCGTTGAACTGGGCAAGGAGCTGGGCAAGGGCGTCTACCAGCGCCTGACCGGCGGCAACGAGCAGCCGGCCGAAGATGCCTCCACCCAGGGCTTGATCGACTATTTCCGCGGCCGCCATCGCGGCTGACGCACGCGCCCTGCGCAAGCACACGAAGCCGGCCAGTTGACCCTCGCCGGCTTCGTGCTTTCTGCGCCCATCATGCCCGTCGCTAGCGGCAAAAGCGCAGGCGGTACTCGCTCGGCGTGACCTTTAGGCCTAACCCGAATGCCCGCCGCAGGTTGTACTCCGAGCCGAAGCCGGTTTTCTCGGCGACCCGCTTCAAGGATGTAGCGCCCGCTTCGAGCAGCCGACATGCCGCATCGAGGCGCAGCTGGAACAGGTACTTGGCCGGGGTGCTGCCCAGCGCCTGCTTGCAGCGCCGATGCAGGGTTCTTGGCGAAACGGCCAGTGCAGCGGCCATGCTGTCGATGGAAATATCCTCATGCAACCGGAGCCCGAGCCAGCGCGTCAACTCGGCAACCAGGCCTTCCTGCACGGTGCTCTGTGCCCGTAGCGCGGCACTGAACTGCCGCTGCCCACCTGGGCGCTGCAGGTACATCACCAGGTTTTTCGCCACCTGCAGGGACACCTCGCGACCGTGATCCTCCTCCACCAGGCTGAGGCATAGATCGATGCCCGCGGTCACGCCCGCCGAGGTATAGATCGGGCCGTCTTTGATAAAGAGCGCATCGTCGAACACCCGCGCCTTCGGGAAGTAACCTTTCAGGGTCTCGACATAACGCCAGTGGGTGACCGCGCTCCGCCCATCGAGCAAGCCCGCCTGCCCCAGTAGAAAAGCCCCGGTACAGACCGAACAGCAACGCGCCACGCGCTTGGCCGCCTGCACCAGCCACGGTGCCAATACACCCTCCAGCGCCGCCCGTTGAACGCCGAAGCCACCCGCCACGATCAGCGTGCCGCCCGCCAGGCTGTCGAGTTCAGGCAACGGCTCGGTGAGCACCGTCAGGCCGGCGGAGGACGCCACCGGGCCACCCGCGATGGAGACCACCCGCAACCGATAGGCCGGGAACGCCGGCGCAGGCTGCGCGCTGACCGCCGCGAACACCTCCAGCGGGCCACTGGCATCCAGCAGTTGAAAGCCGGGAAAGACCAGCACCAGCACCGTGTGTGGAGCCCGGCTGGCAGACGGAAGCGACGACTGAGTGGTGGCCATGACAATCCTTGGCAATCAAGCTTTGGCAGATATTCATCCATTACTGTCATTTACGCCATATCGTCTGGCGTGACACTTATCCACAGCGACGACACCCCCACTCCGGTGCCGCCAACAGCACTGCTTGGAGAGCGCTAATGCGCAAACGACTGCTTACCCGCACGGCCGTTCTTTTCGGCATCTGCACCCTCGTCATCGGTGCCAGCCTGGGCAGCCCCCGCTCGGGGTCAACGCCAGCCAACTCGACACCTGATCCTGCCGCCGAGAAAATGGCCCCGTACCAGCCACGCTTCGGCCGCAGCCGCCCGCTGGTCGCGGTGATCGGCGAAAACAGCATGACCGAGCTGATCGATTACGTGATTCCTTACGCCGTGCTCAGCGAATCCGACGCCGCGCAGGTCATCGCCATCGCCACCCAGCCCGGACCACTGCAGATGATGCCAGCCCTCAAGCTCGTGCCGCAGGCCACGGTCAGCAGCTTCGACCGGCGTTTTCCCGAGGGCGCGGACTATGTGATCGTGCCGGCGGTGCATCGCAGCAGCGACCCGACCCTCACCGGTTGGGTCGCCGCACAGGCCCACAAAGGCGCCACTGTCGTCGGCATTTGCGATGGTGTGCTGGTGCTCGGCCATGCCGGCCTGCTCAATGGCCGGCGGGCGACCGGGCATTGGTATTCCGAACGCGAACGCGAGCAGTCCTTCCCCGATACGCACTGGCTGAAAAACATCCGCTATGTCGCCGACGGCAAGATTGTCACCACCTCGGGCGTCAGCGCCGCCATTCCGGCCTCCCTGGCCCTGGTCGAAGCCATCGCCGGGCAGCCGCGCGCCACCGCCGTGGCCAAGGCGCTCGGGGTTGCCGACTGGTCCGCCACTCACGACAGCGAGAAGTTTGCGTTCGGTACGCGGGGTTATTTCACCGGCGCCCGCAACCTGCTGTCGTTCTGGCGTCACGAAGAACTGGGGATTGCCGTGGCGCCAGGGGTCGACGAAATCGCCCTGGCGCTGACCGCCGATGCCTACTCGCGCACCTATCGCTCCAGCGCGTGGTCAGTCGCGCGCTCCGCCACCGCACTGCAAACCCGCCGTGGCCTGAGCCTGCTGCCGGACCGGGTCGTCGGCGCACACAACCCACCCGCGCGCATGCTGCCAGCGCTGGACCCGGCAGCGCCGGTGGCAGCCCTGGATCGCGCCCTGAGCGACATGGCCCGCGCTTACGGCAGCGACACCGCGACCTTCGTCAGCCTGCAACTGGAGTATCCACAGGCGCCCCCTCAGCCACGGCCGGACTAACAGCCGGCGGCGCAGCACTTGAACCGAGCGGCAACCTGGGTGCACCCTTATGGGTATTGCGGCACTACAACAAGAAGGGACCCGCCATGTTCGAGATCACCGCCCACCCCGTCGCCGATGCCGTGCGCAAGCGCGCCCTGCTGAACAGCGACGACTATCAACGCCTGTACCAACAGTCCATCGAGCACCCCGAGACCTTCTGGGCCGAGCAGGCCAGCGCCTTCCTCGACTGGTTCAAGCCCTGGCACAGCGTGCATCACGGCGACCTCAAGCAGGGCCAGGCCACCTGGTTCAAGGACGGCAAGCTGAACGTCAGCTACAACTGCATCGACCGCCACCTGGAACAACGTGGCGAACAGGTCGCGATCATCTGGGAAGGCGACAACCCGACCGAATCGGCCCATATCACCTACAAGAAACTCCATCACAATGTCTGCCGCCTGGCCAACGTACTGAAAAGCCGCGGCGTGCAGAAAGGCGACCGGGTCTGCATCTACATGCCGATGGTCCCGGAAGCGGCCTACGCCATGCTCGCCTGCGCCCGGATCGGCGCCGTGCACTCGGTGGTGTTCGGCGGCTTTTCTCCGGACGCCCTGCGTGACCGCATCCTCGATGCCGACTGCCGTACCGTGATCACCGCCGATGAAGGCGTGCGCGGCGGCAAGTACATCGGCCTCAAGCAGAATGTCGACAAGGCCCTGCTGAGCTGCCCGGCGGTTTCCAGCGTCATCGTGGTCGAGCGTACCCAGGGCGAGATCGACTGGGTCGAAGGCCGCGACCTCTGGTACCACGAGGCCCTGCGCGCGGCCAGTGGCGACTGCCCGCCGGAGCCGATGGACGCCGAAGACCCGCTGTTCATCCTCTACACCTCGGGCTCCACCGGCAAACCCAAGGGCGTACTGCACACCACCGGCGGCTACCTGCTGATGGCGGCCATGACCCACAAATACGTGTTCGACTACCACGACGGCGACATCTACTGGTGCACCGCCGATGTCGGCTGGGTTACCGGCCACAGTTACATCGTCTACGGCCCACTGGCCAACGGCGCGACCACCCTGATGTTCGAAGGCGTGCCGAACTACCCGGACAGCTCGCGCTTCTGGCAGGTGATCGACAAGCATCAGGTGAATATCTTCTACACCGCACCGACCGCCCTGCGCGCTTTGATGCGTGAAGGCGAAGGCCCGGTGCAGAAAACCTCGCGCAGCAGCCTGCGCCTGCTCGGCAGCGTCGGCGAGCCGATCAACCCGGAGGCCTGGGAGTGGTACTTCAACGTGATCGGCGAGCGCCGCTGCCCGATCGTCGACACCTGGTGGCAGACCGAAACCGGCAGCATCATGATCAGCCCGCTGCCCGGCGCCAGCCTGCTCAAACCTGGCTCGGCGACCAAACCGTTCTTCGGCGTGCAGCCTGCGCTGCTGGATGAGCAAGGCAAGGAAATCCAGGGCGCCGGCTCAGGCGTACTGGTGATCAAGGCCAGCTGGCCCAGCCAGATCCGCAGCGTTTACGGCGATCACCAGCGGATGCTCGAGACCTATTTCAAACCCTACCCCGGCTACTACTTCACCGGCGACGGCGCGCGCCGCGATGAGGATGGCGATTACTGGATCACCGGCCGCATCGACGACGTGATCAACGTCTCCGGCCATCGCATCGGCACCGCCGAAGTGGAAAGCGCCCTGGTGCTGCACGACGCCGTGGCCGAAGCGGCGGTGGTCGGCTACCCCCATGACCTCAAGGGCCAGGGCATCTATGCCTTCGTCACGCTGATGAAAGGCGTGGAAGCGAACGACGCCCTGAACAGGGAACTGCTCGCGCTGGTCAGCAAGGAAATCGGCGGCTTCGCCCGACCGGAACTGATCCAGTGGGCGCCGGGCCTACCGAAGACCCGCTCGGGCAAGATCATGCGGCGCATCCTGCGCAAGATCGCCTGCAACGAGCTGGACACGCTGGGCGATACCTCGACCCTGGCCGACCCGTCGGTGGTCGACAACCTGATCGACAAGCGCCTCAACCGGTAACCGGCGCATCTGCAGATCGCGCGTTTCGCAGGGGCCAGCGTGCCGGCTCCTGCGACTCCCCTCTCACCTGAACCGTAGTTACCCATGGAATTTCTCCGCCGCCGCATCGAAAGCCAGGTCCTTGGCCTGACCGGCCTGGCCTTGGGCCAGATCGACTTCGAAAAGCCCCAAGGCGACCCCGGCCTGTTCGGCCCCGACACCATCTGCTGGCAGGTGCATGGCGACTTCACCAGCATGCTGATCGGCGGCATCGGCGCCCTGATGCTGCAGGCGTTGCATCCGCTGGCATTGGCCGGCGTCTGGGACCACTCCAACTTCCGCCAGGATCTGCTCGGTCGCCTGCGCCGCACCGGGCAATTCATCTCCGGCACCACCTATGGTTCGACCCGGGACGCCAACTGGCTGATCGACAAGGTCCGCACCATTCATCTGCAGGTCACGGGCACCGCGGCCGACGGCCGGCCTTATGCGGCCAGCGACCCGGCGCTGTTGACCTGGGTGCATGTCGCCGAAGTCAGCAGCTTTCTCGCCGCCCACCTGCGCTATCGCAATCCACAACTGCCCGGCACCGACCAGGACCGCTACTACGCCGAAACCGCACTGATCGCCGAACGCCTGGGCGCGCAAGCGGTGCCGCGCTCACGCCAGGAAGTCGCCGACTACCTCGAACAGGTGCGACCGCAGCTGCTTTGCGACCAACGCAGCGAGGAGATCCTGCGCATCCTGTTCCATGCCCCGGCGCCGAGCACCCTGGCCAAGCCATTCAGCGCGCTGATGCTGCGCGCCGGCGTCGACCTGTTGCCGGCATGGGCCGCAGAGATGCTCGGCCTGCGCCTCACCCCTCTGCAACGTCGCCTGATTCGCAGCGGCGTCAAGCGCAGCGCGCCACTGCTACGCTGGGCCGTGCGCAACGGCGCCGTGCACCGCGCGCGCCGGCGCCTGGGTTTACCGCCGCTGCGCTGAACCACCGCTCGGCTCGGCATCTGGCCGGGAGCAAAGCCTCTGTGCCAACATACGTCCCCGCCGCGGCTCGCCGCGCCCACTATTCGTGAGGAACTGCGCCATGCAAGAAGTCGTTATCGTCGCCGCCACCCGTACCGCCGTCGGCAGTTTTCAAGGCTCGCTGGCGAGCATTCCCGCCGTCGACCTCGGCGCGGCAGTGATCCGTCGCCTGCTCGAACAGACCGGCCTGGATGGCGCCCAGGTCGACGAAGTGATCTTCGGCCAGGTGCTCACCGCCGGCGCCGGCCAGAACCCGGCGCGCCAGGCCGCGATCCTCGCCGGTCTGCCCCATGCGGTGCCGGCCCTGACCCTGAACAAGGTCTGCGGCTCCGGCCTCAAGGCCCTGCACCTGGGCGCCCAGGCGATCCGCTGCGGCGACGCCGAGGTGATCATCGCTGGCGGCCAGGAGAACATGAGCCTCAGCGCCTACGTCGTGCCCGGTGCGCGCAGCGGCCTGCGCATGGGCCACGCCAAGCTGATCGACACCATGATCAACGACGGCCTGTGGGACGCCTTCAACGACTACCACATGGGCATCACCGCCGAAAACCTGGTGGACCAGTACGCCATCACGCGCGCCGAGCAGGACGCCTTCGCCGCCGCCTCGCAGCAGAAAGCCGTGGCCGCCATCGAGGCCGGGCGTTTCACCGATGAAATCACCCCGATCCTGATCCCGTCGCGCAAAGGCGAGCCACTCAGCTTCGCCACCGACGAGCAGCCAAAGGCCGGGACCACGGTCGAAGCGCTGGGCAAGCTCAAGCCGGCGTTCAAGAAGGACGGCAGCGTCACCGCCGGCAACGCCTCCAGCCTCAACGACGGCGCCGCCGCCGTGCTGCTGATGAGCGCCGAGAAAGCCAAAGCCTTGGGCCTGCCGGTACTGGCGCGCATCGCCGCTTACGCCAACGCCGGCGTCGACCCGGCGATCATGGGCATCGCCCCGGTCTCGGCGACCAAGCGCTGCCTGGAAAAAGCCGGCTGGACGCTCGAACAACTCGACCTGATCGAAGCCAACGAAGCCTTCGCCGCCCAGGCGCTGGCGGTCGGCAAGGAGCTCGGCTGGGACGCCAGCACGGTCAACGTCAACGGCGGCGCCATCGCCCTCGGCCACCCCATCGGCGCCTCCGGCTGCCGCGTGCTGGTCACCCTGCTGCACGAAATGCTCAAGCGCGACGCCAAGAAAGGCCTGGCCACCCTGTGCATCGGCGGCGGTCAGGGCGTAGCCCTGGCACTCGAACGCGACTGATCCAGCGCAGGACTGGGATCACGCCAATGCAACGCCGACCCGAGGGTCGGCGTTTTTCTTGATAAACTGCGCGCTTCCTTTTTTGAGTCGTCGCGCATGCCTTCTCTCGATCAGGCGCTGCGCGCCGCCCTCGACAACCGTCAGCCGCTGTTGGCCGAACTGCATGCGCAGGGCACCGACTGCTACCGCCTGTTCCATGGCAGCCAGGAAGGCGCCTCCGGCCTGACGATCGACCGCTACGGCCCGCAACTGCTGGTACAGAGCTTCCACAGCACCTTGGCGCTCGACGCCCTGCTGCAGTTGCACGCGACCGTCGACGCCCAACTCGGCCGCGAGACCTTGCTGGTCTATAACGACCGTTCGCGCGGCAACTCGCGCATCGATCGCAGCGACCCGGTTTACCCCGCCAGCGCCGCCGCCCTGGAAGACCTGGTCGGCCATGAGTGGGGGCTGAAGTATCGCGTCCGCGCTCGCCATGCCGGTCAGGATCCGCTGCTGTTTCTCGACCTGCGCACCGCGCGGGGCTGGGTCAAGGCCCACAGCACCGGCAAAAGCCTGCTCAACCTGTTCGCCTACACCTGTGGCGTTGGCCTCTGTGGCGCAGCCGGTGGCGCCCGCGAGGTGTGGAACCTGGATTTCGCCGAGGGCAACCTGGCGGTCGGCCGCGAGAACGCCGCACTCAACCCCGAGCTGCCGGCAATGGCGTTCATCCAGTCCGACTATTTCCCCGCCATCCGCCAATTGGCTGGGCTGCCCATCGCTCAGCGGCGCGGGCAGAAACTGCCGAGCTACCTGCGCCTGGAGCAACGGCAGTTCGACCTGGTGTTGCTCGACCCGCCGGCCTGGGCGAAAAGCGCCTTCGGCACGGTCGACCTGCTGCGCGACTACCAGAGCCTGCTGAAACCCGCGCTGCTGGCCACCGCAGAAAATGGTGTGCTGATCTGCTGCAACAACCTGGCAAAAGTAGCCCTGGAGGACTGGCGTGAGCAGATGCTGCGCTGCGCCACCAAGCTCGGCCGGCCGGTGCGCGACTGCCAGGTGCTGGCGCCCGCCGCCGATTTCCCCTCGCTGGATGGCCGCGCGCCCCTGAAGACCCTTATTCTTCAGCTCTAGGAAACAGCTACAGGACGCCGCGCAGATCACGCGCTGAACCGAAAGCGCGTGCCATACTCCAACGCACTTCTAGCCAGGAAAGATGAAGTATCGCCATGCCCAAAGGATTGAAACGCGCCGCTGGCGCCCTGCTGATCGCCTTAGCCCTCTACAGCCTGCTTGGCTTCCTGATCCTCCCAGGCGTAGCCCTGCGCATCGCCAATCAACAGCTGAGCGCACTCGCCACTGTGCCGGCCAGGCTGGAGCGCCTGGAGCTCAACCCCTTCAGCCTGGAACTGACCCTCTGGGGCCTGCGCCTGGGTGAGCCGGACGCCGAACAGGTCGCCTTTGAACGCCTGTACGCCAACCTGCAACTGGACAGCTTGTGGAGCGGTGCGCTGCACCTGGCGGACGTGGGGCTGGAAAGCTCCCACACCGAGGTGCTATTCGCCAAGGACGGCACGCTCAACCTGACGCAGCTGTTCAAACTGCCGGCCAGCCCCGAGCCGCCCGCCGATCAAGCACCGAGCGAGCCTTTTCCGCTGCGTATAGACCGCTTTCAGTTGATTGAAGGCGGCCTGCATTTCACCGATCTGCGCCCCAGCGAACCAGTCGAGTTCGTCTACGACTCGATGAATCTGGAACTGAAAAACCTCAGCACCCTGCCGGACGACAACTCCGAGATGAGTCTGGTCGCCATAGGCCCGCACGGTGGACGCATCGACTGGAGCGGCCAGGTCAGCCTGACGCCCATCACCTCCAGCGGCCAACTGAAGATCACCGAGGGCAAGATGAAAGCCTTCTGGCCCTACGTGCGCGACGCCGTGCCACTGGTTCTGGAGAACGGCGTCATCAGCCTTGCCACCGATTACACGCTGGACCTGAGCAAAGGCACCGAGCTGCTGCTGAACAACACCTCCGCGAGCATCGCGCCGTTCGCCATCAAAGCACCGGATGGCCGGCCACTGGTGCGCCTGGAGCGCCTGGACATCAGCGAAACCTCGCTGGACCTGGCGAAACAGCAAGTCATAGTCGGCAAGATCCGCAGCCAGAACCTGGAAACCTGGGTCGCCCGCGAGAAGGATGGCCAACTGGACTGGCAAAAACTGTTCGCCAGCCAACCCAAGCCCGCAGCCCCCCCCGCGACGGCGACAGCCAGTACGGCCGCGGCGCTGGCCACGGCCGAGAATCGGACGGATGCCAGCACACCGCCACCCGCGCCGACCGAACCGAGCAAACCCTGGCAAGTGTTGCTGCGCGATACCCAACTGCGTGGCTACAAGATCCACCTGGCAGACCGCGTCCCCAAGGAGGCCGTCGCCCTGGAACTTGGCCCGCTGAATCTCGACCTGCAGAACTTCGACAGCCTCAATCAGTCACCTTTCACCCTCAAACTCGATACCGGCCTCGGCAAACAAGGCACGCTCAGCGCCGCCGGCGAGGTCAACCTGAGCCCGATCGGCGCCAAGCTGCAGGTCGTCACCCAGGATATCGACCTGCGCGTGGCCCAGGCCTATCTGGACCCCTTCGTCCACATGGAGCTGCGCAGCGGCCTGCTCGGCAGCGACCTCGCTGTCGAACTGAAAAGTACCGAGCCCCTGGCCTTCGCGATCACCGGGCGCGCCGAGGTCAACCAACTGCACACCCTCGACACCCTGAAAGAGCGCGACTTCGTCAAATGGAAGCAGTTGCTGCTGGAGGGGCTGAACTACCAGCATGGCGACAGCCTGACGATTGCCAAGGTCAGCCTGGCGCAACCCTATGCGCGCTTCATGATCAACGAGGACCGCACCACCAACGTCAGCGACCTGCTCATTGCCCAGCCCGCCGCCCCTCAGGCCAAACCCGCACCGGCCGGCAAGCCCCTGGGTATCCGCATCGGCGAAATCAACATCGATGACGGTTCGGCCAACTTCGCCGACTTCAGCCTGACGCCCAATTTCGCCACGGCGATCCAGCAACTCAACGGCAAGATCGGCACGCTCGAGAACCGCAACCCCAAGCCGGCGTCAGTCGCGATCAAAGGCAAGGTCGACCGCTATGCCCCGGTCAGCATCCTCGGCAGCCTGAACCCCTTCCAGCCGCTGGACAGCCTGGACCTGACCACCAGCTTCAAGCATGTCGAGCTGACCACCCTGACCCCCTACTCGGGCAAGTTCGCCGGTTACCGCATCCGCAAAGGCCGGATCAACCTGGACCTGCATTACCGCATCGAGAAAGGCCAGTTGCAGGCCGAGAACAAACTGGTGCTGGAGAAACTGCAGCTTGGCGAACAGGTCGACAGCCCCGACGCCGTCGACCTGCCGATCCGCCTGGCCGTCGCCTTGCTGAAGGACACCGAAGGCAAGATCGAGATCGAGCTGCCGGTCTCCGGCGACCTCAACAACCCACAGTTCAGCGTCATGCCGATTGTCTGGCAGACCCTGCGCAACCTGGTACTGCGTGCGGCGCAGGCGCCCTTCAAGTTCATCGGCGGCCTGGTCGGCGGCGGCAGCGATGTCGACCTCAGCACCGTGCAATTCGCTGCCGGCAGTGACGAGCTGGACAGCAACGCCCAGGGCGCCCTGAGCACCCTCTCGGCGGCCCTCAAGGAACGTCCGGCCCTGCGCCTGGAAGTAGAAGGCATGAGCGCCACCAAGAGTGACGGACCGCTGCTGGCACAGCAGCGGCTGGAGCGCGAATACCAGTACATCTACTACAAGATTCTGCAACGGCGCGGCGACAAGGTGCCGGCCAAGGCCCTGCAAGTTGAAGTGCCGGAAGATGAACAGACGCCCATGCTGGAAGGCATCTACCGCACCCGGCTGAAACAGCAACCGCCAGCCGAGTGGGCAGAGCTGGACGACGACGAGCGCAGCGCCAAACTGCGCGAAGGCGTGCTCAATTATTGGAGCCAGAGCGACCTGCTGCTGCGCCAACTGGGCCAGGCGCGGGCAGCCAGCATCAAGGACTATCTGGTGAGCCAGGGCGGGCTGGCGGACGAGCGTATTTATCTGCTCGACGTCAGCCTCGGCGAGCCAGAAACCGACGGACGCGTGGCCTCGCCGCTGCACCTCGATAGTGAATAAGCCCGCCAGCTGCCTGCACCGCCGGCACGCTGCAGGTCAGTCGGCTGGGCTTATTTACTCAATACGCAAACCGGACCCGCTCCATGGCAGGCGCCACTGACAGCCCTGCCACAGGGGTGTAGGCTGGCGTTATCGCCTCTGCTCCGGATCGCTCCGTGAAAGTCACCGCCCTGCTCGGCCTGTCATTGCTGCTCCTGAGCGGGCCGGCCACTGCCTCATCCACGCTGCGCTGCGGCAGCGCCTTGGTCAGCCTCGACGACCGGACCAGCGAGGTGCGAGACAAATGCGGCGACCCTATCAGCCGCGACTTCCTCGGCACCCGAGTGGTCTACGGCTACTACGGCCAACGCAGCGAAGTGGAGGTCGAGGAATGGGCCTACGGCCCGCGTAACGGCATGTATCACTACCTGCGCTTCGAAGCCAATCGCCTGGTCAAGATCGAGAGCAAACGCGGCAACTGACAGGCCTTGGTTGCCGGTGCTAGGCTGCCATCTTTCCCCTTCGGACAGGATGCCCGCGACGATGAAAACCGCTCTTTCCCTGCTGGGCCTGCCACTGCTTTTGCTGGCTGGCGAAAGCTTCGCCTCGTTGCGCTGTGACAAGGGCATCGCCAGTGAAGGCGACCGCAGCATAGAAGTGCAGACCAAATGCGGCGAGCCGGTCAGCCGTGAAGTCATCGGCTATTCGAAAACCCGCTCCGGTAACCGCAGCGAGGAAGTCGAAGTGCAGGAGTGGGTCTACGGTCCGCAAAGTGGCGGCATGATGTACTTCCTCAGGTTTGAAGGCGGCCGCCTGAAGCGCATCGACAGCAAGCGCGGCAACTAAGCCGCCCCCCGTGCCCAAGGAAGGCTGTAGATGCTGATTCTCCCCGCCGAACACCCGCTGGACTGGAAAAAGCCACCGATCATTACCCTGCTGCTGATTCTGCTCAACGTGCTGATTTACTTCGGCTACCAGGGTGGTGATAGCGCGCGCGAAGCCGCTGCGGTGCAGACCTACCTCGATGGTGGCCTGCTCAACCGCGAACGCAGCCTGTTTATCGAGGCGTTCAGCGCCCGCCACGAACTCGACAGCGAGCAGCAAAAAACCCTCGGCGCCATGCCCCGGCCGCAACTCGCCGAATTGATCCTCGGCGACTTGCAGTTCGAAGACCGCCTGCATCACAACCCTACCTACCAGGCCGATGCCACCTGGCAGGCAGGACGAGAGAAGGCCGAGGCGGCACGCAATCAACTGAGCAACATGCGCTTCGGCTTCATCCCGGCCAAGTTCAGCGTCCAGGGCCTGTTCGGGGCGATGTTCCTGCACGCCGACTTCAGCCACCTGGCCGGCAACATGCTGTTCCTGTTCATCTTCGGCTTCGCCCTGGAAATCGCTCTGGGCCGCTGGGTCTACCTGGGGCTGTATCTGCTCAGCGGTGTGGCCTCGCACCTGCTGTGGTGGATCATGGACCCGGTATGGGTCACCGGGATCGGCGCCTCAGGAGCGATCTCCGGGCTGATGGGCATGTACCTGGGCATTTATGGGTTGCGGCGCATCAACTTCTTCTACTGGCTGGGGCCGCTGTTCGGCTACTTCCGCGCACCGGCGCTGTGGATTCTGCCGGTGTGGATAGGCAAGGAGCTGTATGGCCTGCTACTGGCCGACGACCATGTGAACTACTACGCCCACCTCGGCGGCATGGGCGCCGGTTTTCTCGCCGTCTGGCTGCCACGCCTGGGCGGTAGGTTGAAGGTCGACGAAGCCTATCTGCACAAGGAAGACCCGGATGCAGCGTTCAAGCGCGAACTGGCAGCGCTGGAGCAATTGATCAGCCGTTTCGCCCTGGAGCAAGTCGCACCGCGCGGGCTGGACCTGCTGAACCGCTACCCGGGCCGACTGCTCCTGCTGGAGCGCCTCTACCCAGTGGCGAAGAGCCGCCAGGACGACGCCCTGATGAGCGCCCTGCTCAAGCAACTCTTCCTCCTACCGGAACAACCTGCCGCGCTGCCACTGCTGCAGCGCCTGGCCGACGACAGTAACGATCCACAGCAACGGCTGCTGCAACACCCGGCCGTGCAGTTACACCTGCTGCAACGTCTGCTGCGGGCAACCGAGGGTCCACGCGCGCTGGCCGCCTGGCGCAAGCTGTGCCTGGGCAAAGCCCACCCGCCGCAACTGCCGGCGCTGACCCTGCAACTGGCCAAACAGCTCGGTCAGCGCCAGGATCTACGCGGCGTCGGCGAACTCAACCAGTTCCTGCGCCAGACCTATCCCGAAGCCGAACAGACCCGTCAGTTGGCTCTGTACCAGCAACATTTGGCTGGCTGACAAACCCAGCAAAAACCTGCTTGTACGAAAAAACCCCAGACGCTGGCGCCTGGGGTTTTTCTTTAGCCGGGATTAACTGGCGACCGGCTTAAAGCTTGCTGCTGAAATCGCGCAGCTCATCCTGAGCCTTTTCCTTGCTCCAGCCATACCGCTCCTGCAGCTTGCCGGCCAGGTATTCACTGTGGCCTTGGACGACATCCAGGTCGTCATCGCTCAGGTTGCCCCAACGCTCCTTGATCCGGCCATTGAGCTGCTTCCACTTGCCTTTGATAATGTCGAAATTCATCCTCTATCCCTCCTTCTGGTCGCTCTGGCCAAGCCTGAAACTTGGCCTGGCGCAATGCTTGCGGACTCACTAGTCGGCGGATTTCAGGCCATCGGCCGATACGGCTTTAACGCCCTTGATGGCTTTGGCGGTCGTCACAGCCAAGTCACGCTCGGCATCGCTGGCCACCACACCCGACAGGGAAACCACACCCTTGTTGGTTTCGACCTTGATATCCAAAGCGCTCAGGCTTTGGTCGGCGACAAAGCTGGATTTGACCTTGCTGGTGATCCAGGTGTCGGTAACGACTTCTTCGGCGTTATCCACGGTGGTGGCCGCAACCACCAACGGGGCTTGCGTGCCGAGCGCGTCGGCGAATGCCAGTGGCGTCATGCACAGGCTGAACGCACTGGCCGTGGCGGCGGCAATCACGAGTTTGTTGAATGACTTTTTCATAACCTCTCACTCCTGTTCTTTTGAAAATTCTGCAGCCTGTCCTGGCTGCAGCTTCAAAAGTACTTTCGCAAGCCCTATGCCACTTTCCCTACAGATAAAAAACATTAAATTTCAATACGTTACGAATTAACAATACAGCCATTGATCGTGCAGTTTGCATGTTCGGCCAGCTCCTCACATGCAACTTGCATGACCTGCCACAGCCGGCAACGTCCTCAGCCTCTGGCTACAACCAGTCGCGCAAGGGTCGCATCGAGACTGGCCACTTCCGCCAGCAGCGGCGATTGCGGATAACGCGTGCGCACGAACGCCAGCAGTTTCTGCGCCGGCTCCAACTGCCCCAGGCCCTCGGCAAAGCCGCGCGCCGCCAGCAGGTAAGCCCGTGGAATGTGCGGGTAGTCGGGAAAACGCTGATGCAAATTGCGCAGCAGGCTCAGGCCCTCGCGGGTCTTATGCCGATCCAGCAGCGCGGCGGCCAGCCGCTCGCACACCAACGCATCCTCGGGCATGAAGTCCGCCTGCAACTGCCGCGCATTGAGCAGCGCCGTAGCCGCTTGCGCCGGGTTCAGCCGTACCGCCAGCGGCAGGTAGTGCGCCAGGTGGCGCAGGCAGCGCTCGCGGACATTCAAGCCATACAGCAACTGATGGAAACACTCATTCAGCTTGAGGTCGTCCGGGTCCCGCTGCAGAGCGCTGGCAAGCGCCTCCAGGGCCTGCTCGCTCTGGCCTTCCTTCAGGCGTATCTCGGCCTCGGCCAACGCCCGGCGGCGCAGATACTGCGCAGCCGGCAAACCGGCATGGCCGTCTTCCTCGGCAATCACATAGCCGAGTGCGCCCTGATACTGGAACACCGCATAACCCATGATGGCGCACATCACCACGCCGAAATAACCGAAGAGGAAAGCCGCCACCGGCACCAGCACCACCCGTGGCAGGCCATGGGAAAGCATGTAGGTCACCCAGCTCGGCGATTGCCAGAGGATGAACAGGAATGCGCAGAGGATCAGGTAACGCCAACCCATGGCTTTGATCACCTGCCCCACCTCATCGGGGCTCAGGGCCGCACTCAGGGTCTTATCCAGCGCCAGGCGAATGATGCTGGCCGGCAGTACCAGCAGCAAGCCGACATTCACCGCCCAATACAGCGCCTCGCTGTCGAAATCGGCCGCCAGCCAGAGTGCCGCGAACGACAGGACGAACACCACCAGCTGCTTGAAGAACAGCCCGAACCCCTCGCCGACAAAGGCGCTGAGCAAGGGCGGCGCCTCCTTCAACGCCTGGCTGTTGGCCTCGATCACGCTGTAGAAGTATTTGGTGGCGATGCTGAACAGCACGAACCAGAGCAGTAGCGAACGCGGCATGAACAGACTGGCCAGGGCCAATAGCGCACTGAATGCCAGCGGGCCTGCGTGCAAGCCATAGGCGAAGAAACGTGGAATCCGCTCCCAGAAGGGTTGTGCGCTGTTGGCTGCACCGAGGAAGTCGAGCTTGCTGCGGCACAGGGGGCAGGTCGGCGGCTCATCCGCGGCATCGGCATTTAGCGGGATGCAGCAGTCGCCGTAATGCCGCTGACAGGGTACACAGTGCCAGGTCGCGGGTTGCGCCGGGTGATAGTGGCAGAGGGTCTTATCCATAACGGGTGCAGTCCTTGTCGAGCCGAGCGATGCCTATTCTCCAGGCAAAAAAAGAGGGCCCGCAAGGGCCCTCTTTCTCAGCAGTCGCGAAGTCCGGGATTAAACCCCCGAAGCCTCGGCAGCCGCTACGTCTTTGATCGACAGTTTGATACGGCCGCGGTTGTCCACGTCCAGTACCAGCACTTTGACTTCCTGACCTTCTTTCAAGATGTCGGTGACTTTCTCGACCCGCTGATCGCTCAGCATCGAGATGTGCACCAAACCGTCTTTGCCCGGCAGGATGTTGACGAATGCGCCGAAATCGACGATGCGCTCAACGCGGCCCACGTAGATCTTGCCGACCTCGGCTTCCGCGGTGATGCCCAGTACGCGCTGACGCGCGGCCTCGGCAGCTTCCTTGGTTTCGCCGAAGATCTTGATCGAACCGTCGTCTTCGATATCGATCGAAGCCTTGGTTTCTTCGCAGATGGCGCGGATGGTGGCGCCACCCTTGCCGATCACGTCGCGGATTTTGTCCGTGTCGATCTTCATCGCGATCATGGTCGGCGCATTGGCTGACAGCTCGGTGCGCGAGGTGGCAATGATCTGGTTCATCTGACCGAGGATGTTCAGGCGCGCTTCCAGGGCTTGGCCCAGTGCGATCTCCATGATTTCTTCGGTGATGCCGTTGATCTTGATGTCCATCTGCAGCGCGGTAACGCCTTTGGCGGTACCGGCCACCTTGAAGTCCATGTCGCCGAGGTGGTCTTCGTCACCGAGGATGTCGGTGAGGATGGCGAACTTCTCGCCTTCCTTGACCAGGCCCATCGCGATACCGGCAACCGGTGCCTTCATCGGCACGCCAGCGTCCATCAAGGCCAGGGAAGCACCGCAAACCGAAGCCATGGAGCTGGAGCCGTTGGACTCGGTGATTTCCGAGACGACACGGATGGTGTAAGGGAACACGTCAGCGGCCGGCAACATGGCCGAGATGCTGCGACGGGCCAGACGGCCGTGGCCGATTTCACGGCGACCGGCACCACCCATGCGACCGCACTCGCCCACCGAGTAGGGAGGGAAGTTGTAGTGCAGCATGAAGGGGTCTTTGCGCTCGCCTTCGAGGGTGTCGAGCAGCTGTGCGTCACGGGCGGTACCGAGGGTCGCAACCACCAGCGCCTGGGTTTCACCACGGGTGAACAGTGCCGAACCGTGGGTCTTGCTCAGCACGCCGACTTCGATGGCCAGCGGGCGCACGGTACGGGTGTCACGGCCATCGATACGCGGCTTGCCGTTGACGATGTTCTCGCGCACGGTGCGGTATTCGATTTCGCCGAAGGCTTCTTTCACTTCACCGGCAGAAGGTTGACCTTCAGCGCCAGAGAACTTGGCTACGATCTGGTCACGCAACTCGCCCAGACGGCCATAACGCTCATGCTTGATGGTGATGGTGTAAGCCTGGGAAATCGCGTCACCGAACTCGCTGCGAATGGCGCCCAGCAGCGCGGTGTTTTCCGGCTTGGCTTTCCAGTCCCAGGTCGGCTTGCCCACTTCGGCAGCCAGTTCGGTAACGGCCTTGATCACGGCCTGGAATTCATCTTGGGCGAACAGTACGGCGCCAAGCATCTGGTCTTCGGTCAGCTCTTTGGCTTCCGATTCAACCATCAGCACGGCGTCTGCGGTACCGGCCACGACCATGTCCAGGCTGGAAGCCTTGAGCTGCTCGTAAGTCGGGTTCAGCAGGTAACCGGTGCTTTCATGGAAAGCTACGCGCGCAGCACCGATCGGCCCGGCGAACGGAATGCCGGAGATCGCCAGAGCGGCCGAGGTGCCGATCATGGCAGCTACGTCCGGATCGGTTTTCTTGCTGGTCGACACGACGGTGCAGATGACCTGCACTTCGTTCATGAAGCCTTCCGGGAACAGCGGGCGGATCGGGCGATCGATCAGGCGAGAGGTCAGCGTCTCTTTCTCGGACGGACGCGCTTCACGCTTGAAGAAGCCGCCAGGGATCTTGCCGGCAGCGTAGGTTTTTTCTTGGTAATGCACGGAAAGCGGGAAGAAGCCCTTGCTCGGATCAGCCTGCTTGGCGCCAACCACGGTCACCAACACGGTGACGTCGTCGTCAACGGTGACCAATACTGCGCCGGAGGCCTGACGGGCGATACGGCCGGTCTCGAGGGTTACGGTCGATTGACCGAACTGGAATTTCTTGATTACCGGGTTCACGGTGTTGTTACCTTCTTTTTGCCTTGGGGAAATCTGTTTCTTGCGAAATTCGTGGGCAACGGCGGGATTCGGACCCGAGGGTTGTCCAGATAAAACTTGAGGCTGGAAGCCTGCCACGCCCCATCAGGAAACCCCGACAAGCCGCAACAGACAACCAACCTCTAGCAACGTCGCTATTAGCGACGCAGACCCAGGCGCCCGATCAGGGTGCTGTAACGAGTGGCGTCCTTACCTTTCAGGTAATCCAGCAGCTTACGACGCTGGTTTACCATACGGATCAGGCCACGACGCGAGTGGTGGTCTTTACCGTTGGCCTTGAAGTGGCCTTGCAGCTTGTTGATGTTGGCGGTCAGCAGTGCAACTTGCACTTCCGGAGAACCGGTGTCGCCTACAGCTTGCTGGTAGTCGGTTACGATCTGAGCTTTTTCTTCAACGCTGAGTGCCATGTGGGCTTCCTCTCAGTTAGGAAACTGCGAAACCACGCAGTTCCAATAGGCCGAGGACAAATCCTCGTATCTTAAAGTGAGATGTGACCGTGCCTATTAACAGCCACCCTCGTTCGGTCATTCTGACCGAATCAATCGACGCGGCGCGATCCGCCCGTCTTCGCTCACTTCACCGATACCGATGAAGTGACCATTGTGATCTTGCACCCGCACCATGCCGAACTTCGGCGCATCCGGAGCGCGTACCGGCTGACCATGCAGCCAATAGAACGCACTGTGCTCGGAGAACTGCAACAGTGGCCAGTGCTCGAGCCCGCTGTCCGACGGTAGCAGGAACTGATCGACTGCCTCGTTACCGCCTTCGGCATGTACCTGCTCCAGCGCTTCCAGGCTCACCGTCTGCGCCAGGCTGAAGGGCCCGGCCTGGGTCCGACGCAGTTCCGCAACGTGGGCGCCACAACCGAGGGCCTGACCAATATCCTCGACCAGGGTCCGAATATAGGTGCCCTTGCTGCAGTCCACTGCGAGGCGCGCTTGCTCCGCCTCGCAGGTCAATAATTCCAGGCGCGCAATAGTAACAGAACGCGCTTCGCGCTCCACTACCTGGCCAGCCCTTGCCAGCTTGTAGAGCGGCTGGCCATCACGCTTGAGGGCCGAATACATCGGCGGTATCTGACTGATTTCACCACGAAAACGGGGTAAAACAGCTTCGATATCGGCGCGACCAACGGTCACCTCGCGCTGCTCCAGCACTTCGCCTTCGGCATCGGCCGTGGTAGTGGTGACGCCCAACTGCATGAGCGTTTCGTAACCCTTGTCGGCATCGAGCAGGTACTGCGAGAACTTGGTCGCCTCGCCGAAACACAAGGGCAGCACGCCGGTGGCCAGCGGATCGAGGCTGCCGGTGTGCCCGGCCTTCTCGGCATTGAGCAACCAACGCACCTTCTGCAACGCCGCGTTGGACGTAAAGCCCTTGGGCTTGTCGAGCAGGATAATGCCGCTGACGTTGCGGCGAATACGCTTAACCTGAGCCACGCCCTACTCCTTCTCGGCCTTGACCTCGGTATCCACCTCGGCTTCGCCCTCAGGGTGCTGGCCGTCCTCCGCCACTGCCCGCTCGATCAGCGCCGACAGGTGCGCACCGCGCATCACGCTTTCGTCGTAATGGAAATGCAGTTGCGGCACGCTGCGCAGCTTCATCGCCCGGGCCAACTGCATACGCAGGAAGCCAGCGGCGTCGTTGAGCACTTTGATGTTCTGCGCAATATCTTCAGCGCTGTCCTGGCCCATCACGGTGATGAAAATCTTCGCATGGCCGACATCGCGGCTCACCTCGACGGCGGTGATGGTCACCAGGCCGACGCGCGGGTCTTTGATTTCACGCCGGATGAGTTGCGCCAGCTCGCGCTGCATCTGGTCGCCGATGCGTTGGGTACGGCTATATTCTTTTGCCATGGTCACTAAACCTGTCACTACCCGCGCGGGCAAAACCCGGGCGGTCTGAAAGCGGCAAACGCCCGGTCAGGAAACCTGACCGGGCGTTGCATTAAACAGCTCGTGCTTGTTAAAGGCTGCGAGCCACTTGGATCTTCTCGAACACTTCGATCTTGTCGCCGGCCTTGACGTCGTTGTAGCTCTTCACGCCGATACCGCATTCCATGCCGGCACGGACTTCGGACATGTCGTCCTTGAAGCGACGCAGGGACTCCAACTCGCCTTCGAAGATCACCACGTCTTCACGCAGCACGCGGATCGGACGGTTACGGTGCACAACACCTTCGAGCACCATGCAACCAGCGATCGCACCGAACTTCGGCGAGCGGAACACGTCACGCACTTCGGCGATACCCAGGATGTTCTCGCGAACATCACTGCCGAGCATGCCGGTCAGGGCTTTCTTGACGTCTTCGATGATGTCGTAGATCACGTTGTAGTAACGCATATCCAGACCTTCCTGCTCGACGATCTTGCGCGCGCCAGCATCGGCACGCACGTTGAAGCCGAACAGAACCGCATTGGAGGCCAGTGCCAGGTTGGCGTCGCTCTCGGTGATACCACCGACGCCGCCGCCCACCACACGCACTTGCACTTCATCGTTACCCAGGCCGCCCAGGGCGCCCTGCAGTGCTTCCAACGAACCACGGACATCGGATTTGAGGACGATATTGAGCGTCTTCTTCTCTTCCTGCCCCATGTTCTCGAAAATATTTTCCAGCTTGCCGGCATGTGCGCGAGCCAGTTTGACTTCGCGGAACTTGCCTTGACGGAACAGAGCCACTTCACGGGCTTTCTTCTCGTCAGCCAGTACGCTCATCTCATCGCCAGCGTCCGGGGTACCGTCCAGGCCGAGAATCTCGACCGGGATAGAAGGACCGGCTTCCTTGATTGCCTTGCCGTTCTCGTCGAGCATGGCGCGGATCCGGCCATAGTTCGAGCCGACCAGGATCATGTCGCCTTGACGCAGCGTACCGTCCTGAACCAGAACGGTTGCAACCGGGCCACGACCTTTGTCGAGACGCGATTCAACCACGACGCCACGGCCAGGAGCGGACGGGGTCGCTTTCAGCTCAAGAACTTCGGCTTGCAGCAGGACGGCTTCGAGCAGCTCGTCAACGCCGGTACCTACTTTCGCCGAAACCGATACGAACGGGGTGTCGCCGCCCCACTCTTCCGAGGTCACGCCGTGAACCGACAGTTCGCTGCGGATACGATCGAGATCGGCACCCGGCTTGTCGATTTTGTTCACGGCAACGACCAGCGGAACACCGGCGGCCTTGGCATGCTGAACGGCCTCAACGGTTTGCGGCATCACGCCGTCGTCCGCCGCAACCACCAGGATCACGATATCGGTCGCCTTGGCACCACGGGCACGCATGGCGGTAAACGCGGCGTGACCAGGGGTGTCGAGGAAGGTGACCATGCCGCGTTCGGTTTCAACGTGGTACGCGCCGATATGCTGGGTGATACCGCCGGCTTCGCCAGCCGCCACCTTGGCACGACGGATGTAGTCGAGCAGCGAGGTCTTACCATGGTCAACGTGGCCCATTACGGTCACGACTGGCGCACGGGCAATGGCTTCGCCTTCAAACTTCAGGGACTCGGCCAGTTGCTCTTCCAGGGCGTTGTCGCTGACCAGCTTGACGTTGTGACCAAGCTCTTCGGCGATCAGTTGGGCAGTTTCCTGATCCAGTACCTGGTTGATGGTCACCGGGGTGCCCATCTTGAACATGAACTTGATCACTTCCGCGGCCTTGACCGACATCTGCGCCGACAACTCGCCGACAGTGATGGTCTCGCCGATCGCCACGTCACGCACCACTGGCCCGGTTGGGCTCTGGAAACCGTGGGCATTGCGCTTCTTCAACTTGGCCTTGCCACGACCGCCGCGACGGAAGCTGTCGCTTTCCTCGTCGGTGGTACGCGGAGCGACTCGCGGAGCTGGCGCCTTTTCCTTCTCTTTGACCGAAGGACGGTGTGCAGTGTTCTTGCGGTCCGCGCCACGACGATCGCTGTCGTCGTTGCGCGCCTTGTCCGGACGGCGCGGCTCGTCCCGCTTGCGCTCATCGGCCACCGGAGCGACCACCGGCGGCAACTCGACGGGCACGGAAACCGGAGCCGCTTCACGAGCGACTTCAGCCTGGCCATCGGCCTGAACTGGAGCGCTAGCCTGACGGCGCGCGTCCTCTTCAGCCTGACGCTTGGCTTCTTCGGCAGCCTTCAGGCGTGCCGCTTCTTCAGCCGCGCGCTGCTCTTCCTGCTCGCGCTTCTGTTCGGCTTCGATTTCTTCCGAGCTGCGCTTGACGAAGGTTTTCTTCTTGCGCACTTCAACGCTGATAGTCTTGCTACCGGCAACGCGCAGCGTGCTCGTGGTCTTGCGCTGCAAGGTAATCTTGCGCGGCTCTTCAACTTTTTCGCCGTGACTTCCTTTGAGATGCGCCAACAGGGCCTGCTTCTCGTTATCGGTCACAACTTGCTCGGCGCTGGTGTGCGGCAAACCCGCCTCACGCATCTGCAGCAGCAGGCGCTCTAGCGGTGTGTCGACCACTTGGGCCAGTTCTTTCACCGTGACTTGCGTCATGCACTTCTCTCCTCAGGCCGCGAACTTACTCGAACCAATGGGCTCGGGCGGCCATGATCAACTTGCCGGCACGCTCTGCGTCGATACCGTCGATGTCGAGCAGGTCGTCAATCGACTGCTCGGCCAGGTCTTCGCGGGTAATCACGCCGCGCACTGCCAGTTCATGCGCAAGCGCCTTGTCCATACCCTCAAGCGAGAGCAGGTCTTCGGCGGGATGAGCGTCTGCCAGCTTTTCTTCTGTAGCGATGGCTTTAGTCAGCAAGCGGTCTTTGGCGCGAGCACGAAGCTCGGTGACGATCTCTTCGTCAAAACCCTCGATGCTGAGCATTTCTTCCATCGGCACATAGGCGATTTCTTCCAGGCTGGTGAAGCCTTCTTCTACCAACACCTGAGCCAACTCTTCATCGACTTCCAACTCATCGATAAAACGCTGCAGGATGTCGCCAGTTTCGGCTTGCTGCTTCGCCTGAATATCCGCTTCGGTCATCACGTTCAGCGTCCAGCCGGTCAACTGACTGGCCAAGCGCACGTTCTGACCGCCACGACCGATAGCCTGAGCCAGATTGTCTTCGCCAACGGCGATGTCCATGGCATGGGCATCCTCGTCGACGATAATGGCTGCGACTTCGGCCGGTGACATGGCGTTGATCACGAACTGAGCAGGATTGTCATCCCACAGCACGATATCGACACGCTCGCCGCCCAACTCACCCGACACGGCTTGCACTCGCGAACCGCGCATACCGATGCAGGCGCCTTGCGGGTCAATGCGTTTGTCTTTGGAGCGCACGGCAATTTTGGCCCGCGAACCCGGATCCCGAGAGGCGGCCATCACTTCGATCAATTCTTCTGCAATTTCCGGTACTTCAATGCGGAACAACTCGATCAGCATTTCCGGCGCGGTACGCGACAGAATCAACTGCGGGCCGCGGTTCTCGGTGCGAATTTCCTTCAGCAGGGCGCGCACACGGGCACCCACGCGGAAAGTTTCGCGCGAGATGATGTCTTCACGGGCCAGCAACGCTTCAGCGTTATTGCCCAGGTCGACGATGACATTGTCACGGGTCACTTTCTTCACGGTACCGGCGATGATCTCGCCGAGTCGCTCACGATACGCTTCGACTACTTGTGCGCGTTCCGCCTCGCGAACCTTCTGCACGATCACCTGTTTGGCGGTCTGTGCAGCGATACGGCCGAACTCGATCGACTCGATCTTCTCTTCGATCAGATCGCCGATCTTGGCATCCGGCTTTTGCTCACGCGCTTCATCGAGCGTCAGTTCAGATGCCAGGTTCAGCAGCGACTCGTCGTCGACCACAGTCCAGCAACGGAAGGTCTCGTAGTTACCCGTCTGGCGATTGATCTCCACACGCAACTCGACCTCAACGTCAAAACGCTTTTTGGTCGCAGTGGCCAGGGCCAACTCCAGCGCTTCAAAAATAACGCCGGCCGGTACGCCCTTTTCGTTGGATACCGACTCAACAACCAGCAATACTTCTTTGCTCATCGTACGCCTCGCCTTTCGCAATCCATTGGATCCGCGGGATCCGCGTCTCAGTCAAAACTGGGAACAATGTTGGCCTTGTCGATCGAGTCGATCGGCAACAGATATTCGTGATCATCTACCAGCACCACGACGTCCTGCTCCTCTACTCCGCGGAGGAGGCCCTGGAAATTGCGCCGCCCATCGAAAGGCGAACGCAGCTTGATCTTCACTTGCTCGCCGGCATGCGCAGCGAACTGTTCGATAGTGAACAGCGGCCGATCCATACCCGGAGAGGACACCTCGAGGGTGTATTCGTTACTGACTGGGTCCTCGACATCGAGAACGCCACTCAACTGACGGCTGACCTTCTCGCAGTCTTCAACGAGAATGCCATTGGCATGATCGATATAGATCCGCAGCAGAGAATGCCGCCCCTGAGACAGGAACTCGATACCCCAGCATTGATAGCCAAGGGCCTCGACTACCGGGGCCAACAAGGCCTGCAACTCTTCTAGCTTGCTCGACACCTGAACCCCTCGTGCGTGCTGTGCAAATAAAAAATGGGCGAAACGCCCATCCCTTTGAAACCGCCTGTAAATACAGCGGATCTGACTGTCCAGCTAGCAAAAAGCCCCTGAAAAGGGGCTCCGCTACAACTGGTTGCGGGGGCTGGAATAAACCAACGACCATCGGACCATGGGCCCGACGAGCTACCAGACTGCTCAACCCCACGTCAAAGCTGGGGCCGAATTATACGGCTGAACATGGTCAAGGGTCAATCCAACCCCTACCAACAAGAAGGCCCGCTTACAGCGGGCCTTCTTGTTAAATATGGTACCGAGGAGGGGACTCGAACCCCTACAGCCTATGGCCACTACCACCTCAAGGTAGCGTGTCTACCAATTCCACCACCTCGGCAAAACTCTTTTTACTTCTGCTCTGGAGCTTGAGGTACGTCAGCCGCGTTAGCCGCAGGCTTTTGCTCTTCGAGCACCGGCACATCTTCTGCTACCGGCTTTTCTTGCTGCACTTCCAGAACCGCCGGATCAGGCAAACCAACCTGAGTCAGCGCCTCAGCCTTTTCCTTAGCAAAGAAGCCTAAGCCCAAGCTAGTTATGAAAAAAGCGGCCGCAAGTATAGCAGTAAAGCGACTAAGAAAGGTAGAGGAACCTTGGCTACCAAATACAGTTGCCGAAGCACCCGAACCAAAAGAGGCACCCGCATCAGCCCCCTTACCTTGCTGCAGCAGAACGAGCGCAACAACACCCAGCGCTGCCAACAGATGCAAAACTACAACGATAGTTTCCAGCATTTCTTCAGTTTCCTGCGGCGCGACAAATCGCACCAAACTCATCCGCATTCAGAGAGGCCCCACCAATGAGCCCCCCATCGATATCCGGCATGCCGAACAGTTCTATCGCATTGGCCGCCTTGACACTGCCGCCATAAAGAATTCTTACACCGCGCGCCACTTCGGCGTTTTCTGCCGCCAACTGCGCACGAATAGCCGCATGCACATCCTGCGCCTGCTGCGGCGAAGCCGTAAGCCCGGTACCTATGGCCCAGACCGGCTCATACGCCACAACCGCTTGAGTAAATGCACCGACACCCAACTCTTCGATGACGCTGCCAAGCTGGCGCCCGACCACTTCAAGCGTTCTGCCCGCTTCGCGCTGCTCGAGGGTTTCACCAATGCAAAGCACCGGGGTCAACCCGCAAGATTGCGCGGCAGCAAACTTGCGACTCAACAACTCATCACGCTCGCCGAGAATCAGGCGACGCTCCGAGTGACCGACCAACACCAACGTGCAACCGGCATCCGCCAACTGACTTGGCGCAACCTCACCGGTCAGCGCACCCTGCATGGGCTCTACCGCACAATTCTGAGCACCGACAGCAATCGACTTGCCGTCAAGGCCAGTCATCACTTGGTTGATGTACAGGCAGGGCGGAAAAACCGCAACATCCACGCCACTTGGCAAAGCCAAAAGACGCAGGCCCTTGATCAACTCAGCGACGCTGGCGCGGGTACCGTGCATTTTCCAGTTACCAGCTACCAAAGGGCGACGCATGCTATACCTCGTCGATCAAAGTGGGCGCAGATGTTACCCAAGAGCTTCTGGGCTGGCAAGCCGAATCAGGCACAGACTTGAGTAACTATTTTAGCCAATTCATCGGCATAGCTACGCACCGACGCCTCATCATCACCTTCTACCATGACCCTGACCAGTGGCTCGGTGCCAGATTTGCGCAACAGCACACGCCCTCGGCCCGCCATGCGCTCGGTAATTCGCGCGCAAGCCTCCTGTACGGCCGGGTGCTCGACCGGATCCTGGCCACCGGCAAAGCGCACATTAATCAACACCTGCGGACACTTGCGCAAACTTTGACGCGCCTGCGCCAAGCTCTGTTCACGACGCTTGAGCGCCAGCAGGACCTGCAGCGCCGCGATAATCGCATCACCCGTGGTGGTGTGCTGGAAGCACACCAGGTGCCCTGAGTTCTCGCCACCCAACTGCCAGTTGCGCTCCAACAGCTCGCTGATCACATAGCGGTCGCCAACTTTCGCCCGCACGAAGGGAATGCTCAACTCAGCCAGTGCCAGCTCCAACCCCAGATTGCTCATCAAGGTGCCAACCACGCCCCCCTGCAGCTTGCCTCGCTCCTGCAGGTCGCGCGCGATGATAAACAGCAGCTCATCGCCATCCACCACAGCACCCGTATGATCGACCATCAACACGCGATCGGCATCGCCATCGAAGGCGATACCCAGATCGGCCTGCTGCGTCACCACGGCAGCCTGCAAGGCCTGCATATGAGTCGAGCCGCAATCGTCGTTGATGTTCAAGCCGTTCGGCTGCGCGGAAAGCACAGACACCTGCGCACCCAGCTCACGAAACACGCTCGGCGCGACCTTGTAGGCAGCACCATGAGCGCAATCGATCACCAGCTTGAGGCCGGCAAAGTCCGTACTGGTCGGCACACTGCTCTTGCAGAACTCGATGTAACGACCCGCAGCGTCATTTATCCGCGAAACCTTGCCCAACTGCGCCGACTCGACCACGCTCATCGGCGCATCGAGCAACTCCTCGATCATCAACTCGACTTCATCCGGCAGTTTGGTGCCCTGACCGGAGAAGAACTTGATGCCGTTATCGTGGTGCGGGTTGTGCGAGGCACTGATGACGATACCGGCCTCGGCATGGAAGGTCCGGGTCAGGTAGGCGATCGCCGGCGTCGGCATAGGCCCCAACAGCATCACGTCAGCCCCGGCAGCGGACAGGCCCGCCTCCAACGCCGACTCGAACATATAGCCGGAAATCCGCGTGTCCTTGCCAATCAATACCCGGCAAGCGCCCTGGCGGCGAAACGCCATGCCAGCGGCCCAACCCAGTTTGAGCATGAAATCAGGCGTGATCGGAAACTCACCTACACGCCCCCGGATACCATCCGTGCCGAAATATTTTCTGCTCATAAACGCTCCGCTTTTCTTATTCTGCCGTTTGCACGGCAGCAATCATGCGTACGACATCAACGGTCTCGGCCACATCATGCACACGCAGGATGTGCGCCCCCTTGGCCACCGCCAATGCGGCCAGCGCCAAGCTGCCGTATAAACGCTCGCCCACCTCACGCCCCAGCGCCTGACCGATCATACTCTTGCGTGACACGCCGACCAGCAGCGGCCGCCCCATGCCATGCAAGACCTCCAGGTGCTTGAAGAGACTGAGGTTATGCTCCAGGGTCTTGGCAAAGCCAAATCCCGGATCGAGGATCACCCGCTCGGCGCCAATACCGACAGTTGCACAGGCAGCGAGGCGCTCGCGGAGAAAGTCGCCAACCTCCCCCAGTAAATTCGCATAGTGCGGATTTTGCTGCATGTTGCCCGGCTCACCGCGCATATGCATCAAGCACACCGGCAGACCGCTGGCGACCAACGCTTCAAGCGCGCCCTCGCGCTGGAGCGAGCGCACATCATTGATGAGCCCAGCGCCAAGCCGCGCCGCTTCACGCATGACCGCCGGCGTAGAGGTGTCCACCGAGATGATCACGTCCAGCTCGCATGCAATCGCCTCGACCACCGGCGCGACCCGCTCGAGCTCCTCCAGCGGTGAAACCGCACGCGCCCCTGGACGCGTGGACTCGCCACCCACGTCAATCAGCGTCGCGCCAGCAGCAACCATATCGGCCGCATGCTGGAGCGCCGTATCGACGCGACTGAAGCGCCCGCCATCGGAAAAGGAGTCAGGGGTTACATTGAGGATGCCCATGACGTGCGGGCGGCTTAAATCAAGAAACCGGCTGCCACACGACAGCCGGTTAGGGTATTGCGTCAGGGACATGTCAGGCCTTAATGCTCGGCAGCCGGCCCACCAATGGGCTTCTCAGGCTGTTCAACTTCATCCAGTTTGCTCAGCGGCACACCGGAATCATCTCCGCCATCCTGCCAATCGCGGGGCTCACGCGGGACGCGACCGTTCATGATGTCGTCGATCTGCTCGGCATCGACCGTCTCATACTTCATCAGCGCTTCGGCCATGGCATTGAGCTTGTCGCGGTTTTCTTCCAGCAGGCGCTTGGCCGTGCCGTAACAATGATCGATGATGCTGCGCACTTCCAGATCGATCAGCCTGGCGGTATCGGCAGAAATGTTGCTGTGCTGGCTGCCCATGCTGCGACCCAGGAATACCTCGCCTTCTTCCTCGGCATACATCAGCGGGCCGAGCTTCTCCGACAGGCCCCACTTGGTCACCATGTTCCGGGCAATCTGACTGGCACGCATGATGTCATTCGAAGCACCGGTGGTGACGCCGTCGAAGCCCAGGGTCATCTCCTCGGCAATCCGGCCGCCGTAGAGCGAGCAGATCTGACTGGTCAACGCTCGCTTGGACAAGCTGTAACGATCTTCCTCGGGCAGGAACATGGTCACGCCCAAGGCGCGGCCACGCGGGATGATCGAAACCTTGTAGACCGGGTCATGCTCAGGCACCAGGCGCCCGACAATGGCATGGCCCGCTTCATGGAACGCGGTATTGAGCTTCTCTTTTTCCGACATGACCATGGATTTGCGCTCTGCGCCCATCATGATCTTGTCTTTGGCCAGCTCGAACTCTTTCATCTCGACGATGCGCTTGCCGGTACGGGCCGCGAACAGCGAAGCCTCGTTGACCAGGTTGGCCAGGTCGGCACCCGAGAAGCCCGGAGTACCGCGAGCAATCACCGCAGGCTTGACGTCCTCGCCCATCGGCACTTTGCGCATGTGGACCTTAAGAATCTGTTCGCGGCCACGGATATCCGGCAGACCGACCACCACCTGACGGTCGAAACGCCCCGGACGCAGTAGCGCCGGGTCGAGAACGTCGGGGCGGTTGGTGGCAGCGATGACGATGATGCCGTCATTCATTTCGAAGCCGTCCATCTCCACCAGCAACTGGTTGAGAGTCTGCTCACGCTCATCGTGACCACCGCCCATGCCGGCACCACGGTGACGACCGACGGCATCGATTTCATCGATAAAGATGATGCACGGCGCATGTTTCTTGGCCTGCTCAAACATGTCGCGGACACGGCTGGCACCGACACCGACGAACATTTCGACGAAATCCGAACCCGAGATGGTGAAGAACGGCACTTTCGCTTCACCCGCGATGGCCTTGGCCAGCAGGGTCTTACCGGTACCCGGAGGGCCAACCATCAGCACGCCACGCGGAATACGGCCACCCAGGCGCTGGAACTTGCCCGGATCACGGAGGAACTCGACCAGCTCGCCAACCTCTTCCTTGGCCTCATCGCAGCCTGCGACGTCAGCCAGAGTGGTCTTGACCTGATCTTCCGATAGCAGACGCGCCTTGCTCTTGCCAAAGCTCATCGGCCCGCCTTTACCACCGGCACCGCCCTGCATCTGGCGCATGAAGAACATGAACACGGCAATGATCACCAGGATCGGGAAGCTGGCGACCAGCAACTGCGTCCAGATGCTCTGCTGCTCGGGCTTCTTGCCTTCGACGATCACGTTGTTGTTGATCAGATCGCCGATCAAGCCGCGGTCTTCGATCATCGGGCGCACGGTGGTGAAAGGCTTGCCATCGGTGCCAACGCCACTGATGGTGTAACCCTCAACGGTGACTCGCTGAACCCCACCGTCCTTGACCTGCTCGATAAACTGCGAGTAGTTCAGCGTCTGCGGCTCGCTCGGGCTGGAGAAGTTGTTCATCACTGTCACCAGGACGGCGGCGATGATGAGCCACAGGATCAGGTTCTTTGCCATATCGTTCAATTAGCTACCCTCTGAAGCAGGCCCCGTCCTGGAACGTGCCTCGCATGACGGCTGGTTATTTACCAGCCTAACTTACTACACAACTCCCGCCCCTGGCAGGAACCGTCTGTAACCCTTTATGAAACACCGACCCAGCGGGCCGGTTACGCTAAACACTTATCAGCGCGGCAGCCGCTATGCTTTCGACCCTGCGAAGCGGCTTAAGTGCCGCTCGGCGCGCCACGGAAACCGCGAGCCAGCAGGTACTGCTCGCGGGAGCGATCACGGGAAGACAGCGGCTTGCGCATCTGCACTTTCTCGAACATGGTCCGAACCTGCTTGTGGTAAAGGTCGAAACCCTCGCCCTGGAAGATCTTGATCAAGAAATCGCCCCCCGGGCGCAATACCTGCCCGGCAAGGTCCAGCGCCAGCTCGCACAGGTACATGGCGCGGGCCTGATCGGCCATCCTCACCCCACTCATATTGGGGGCCATATCGGAAATCACAAGGTCTACCGGATTATTGCCGACCGCCTCGAGAATCTGCGCCAGCACCGCCGCCTCGGTAAAGTCACCCTGAATGAAGGTGACATCCGGAATGCTGTCCATTTCCAGGATATCCGAGGCGATCAGGCGACCCTTGTCGCCAATCACCCGACTGGTCACCTGCGACCAGCCGCCGGGCGCCGCCCCCAGATCGACCACGGTGTTGCCAGGCCGCAGAATGCGGTCCTTCTCCTGGATCTCCAGCAACTTGTAGCTGGCGCGCGAACGGTAGCCGTCCTTCTGCGCCATCTTCACATAAGGGTCGTTAAAATGTTCTCTCAGCCAGTTCTGGCTAGTTTTGGAACGTGCCACGGGGTACCTCGAAATTGACGGGGCGTGATTAACTGGGCGGTTGCGGGGTCGCTCGGGTAAACTGGCCGCCGCTTTTTACCAGATCAGACGCAGGGGTCAGATTATGCCGCTCACTCAGGAGCAGAAGAAACAGTACAAATCTATCGGCCACCATCTGAAACCAGTATTGATTGTGGCTGACAATGGTTTGACCGAAGGCGTGCTAGCCGAATTGGAGCGCGCATTGAGCGATCATGAGCTGATCAAGATCCAGCTCAGAATCACCGAACGCGAAGATCGCTTGGCGGCGATTGCCGAACTGTGCAAGACCGCCAAGAGCGAGCTGGTGCAGGTCATTGGCAAAATGGCGCTGATTTATCGCAAGAACCCGAAAGCCAACAAACAGCTGTCCAACATCAGCCGTCACAGCTAAGGCTCCCGCCTCTACTGTCAGTGGCGCGCCTGGCGCGCCCTGCCAGCCCCTACACCCGGCACCGGCTGCAGCACCAGCAGCAAACCGAACAGGGCCAGCAGCAAATAATTGAACAGCAGCCAGCGCCTGGCGTCCGGCAGCCATTCGTGTGCCAGCAGATAACTCGCCGCCACCAGCACAATGGTCAGCAGCAACTGGCCACGCATATCGTGCAGCAGGCGGTCCAAACGCTCGACCCACAGCAGCAGCAATAACTGCAGGATCGCGCAAAAACCCGCCAACCCCACCAGCAGCGGGCCCAGCGCACGGGTAACGTCCTCAATCAATAGCGGCGCCCAACCCAATTTCACCAGAGCCGGGAGCATGACGAATTGCAGCAACCAGATGCCGCCGACCCAGAAAGTCTGAGCCACCTGCCAACTGATCGCTGCCGCCTTGAATGGCCGAGGCTTAAAGATGACGGACTTCGACAATCTCGTACTCGATGACACCGCCAGGGGTTTTCACGACCACCACATCGCCCTCTTCCTTGGCAATCAAGGCGCGAGCGATAGGTGAGCCGACCGAAATCTTGCCCAGCTTGATATCGGCTTCGTCTTCGCCAACGATCTGATAGGTCACGCGCTCATCGGTTTCGACGTTAGCGATCTCGACGGTCGTACCAAAGATCACCTTGCCGGTGCGAGGAATCGCCGCAATATCGATGACCTGGGCATTCTGCAAACGGCCTTCGATATCACGAACACGCGCCTCGACCATCCCTTGCTGCTCACGGGCGGCGTGATACTCGGCGTTTTCCTTCAAATCACCCAACTCGCGGGCCGTACCGATGTCCTGGCTGAGCTTTGGCCGAACGACCTTGGTCAGGTGAGTCAATTCTTCTTCCAGGGCGCGCGCGCCCTGGACTGTCATTGGGTATTTGGTCATGCCTTCAATCCTGCGTGTAGATCCTGCAAGCGACGCACGGTCTTCTCGGGACCGAACTTGAGCGCTTCGCAGATAGCCTCGCCAGCAGCAATGGTAGTGGTGCAGTAAATCTTGTGCTGCAGGGCGTTACGGCGAATGGAGTAGGAATCAGCAATCGACTGACGACCTTCGGTGGTATTGATGATCAGCGTGACTTCGTCATTCTTGATCATGTCGACCACGTGCGGACGACCCTCGGTCACCTTGTTCACCCGACGTACTTTCAGGCCTGCCGCTTCGATCAGCTTGGCAGTACCGGCAGTGGCGACCACTTCGAAACCCAAGTTGATCAGATCACGGGCCACGCCCGCAACCAGCGGCTTGTCGTCGTCACGCACGCTGATAAAAGCAGTACCGCCGGTCGGCAGCACTTCGCTGGCACCCATCTGGGCCTTGGCGAACGCTTCACCGAAGGTATCGCCGACGCCCATCACCTCGCCGGTGGACTTCATCTCTGGGCCGAGGATCGGGTCAACGCCCGGGAATTTGGCGAAGGGGAACACCGCCTCCTTCACGCTGTAGAAGTTCGGAATGATTTCCTTGGTGAAACCGATTTCCTTCAGGGTTTTACCGGCCATCACGCGCGCCGCGATCATCGCCAGGGAAACACCGATGCACTTCGAGACGAACGGCACGGTACGCGAGGCGCGTGGATTGACTTCAATGACGTAGATGTCTTCGCCTTGCAGCGCCAACTGCACGTTCATCAGGCCGATCACACCCAGCTCCAAGGCCATCTTCTTGACCTGCTCGCGCATCTCGTCCTGGATATGCGCCGGCAGCGAATACGGCGGCAGCGAACACGCGGAGTCACCGGAGTGCACGCCAGCCTGTTCGATGTGCTGCATGATCGCGCCGATCACCACGTCGGTGCCGTCGCAGACCGCGTCGACATCCATCTCGATGGCGCAGTTGAGGAAGTGGTCCAGCAGCACCGGGCTGTCGTTGGACACTTGCACCGCGTCACGCAGGTAGCGCTTGAGCTCTTCTTCTTCGTAGACGATTTCCATCGCCCGGCCGCCCAGTACGTAGGACGGACGCACCACCAGCGGGTAACCGATCTTGCCAGCCGCGCGGATGGCTTCGTCTTCGCTGCGCACGGTGGCGTTCGGCGGCTGACGCAGGTTCAGGCGCTCAACCATCTGCTGGAAGCGCTCACGGTCTTCGGCACGATCGATGGCATCCGGGCTGGTACCGATGATCGGCACGCCGGCTTCTTCCAAGGCGCGGGCCAGCTTCAGCGGAGTCTGGCCGCCATACTGGACGATCACACCCTTCGGCTTCTCGACGCGGACGATTTCCAGTACGTCTTCCAGGGTCACCGGTTCGAAGTACAGACGATCCGAGGTGTCGTAGTCGGTGGAGACGGTTTCCGGGTTGCAGTTGACCATGATGGTCTCGTAGCCGTCTTCGCGCAGGGCGAGGGCCGCGTGTACGCAGCAGTAGTCGAACTCGATGCCCTGACCGATGCGGTTAGGACCGCCGCCCAGGATCATGATCTTGTCGCGGGTCGACGGATTGGCCTCGCACTCTTCCTCGTAGGTCGAGTACAGGTAGGCGGTGTCGGTGGCGAACTCGGCGGCGCAGGTGTCGACGCGCTTGTAGACCGGGTAGACCTCGAGCTTGTGACGATGGCGCCGCAGGTTCTTCTCGGTCACACCCAACAGCTTGGCCAGGCGCGCATCGGAGAAGCCTTTGCGCTTGAGGCGGAACATCAGGTCGCGGTCGATGGTCGACAGGCCGAGGACCTTGATCTTCTCTTCTTCCTTGATCAGGTCTTCGATCTGCACCAGGAACCAGGGGTCGATCATGTTCATGTCGAAGATATTTTCAACACTCATGCCAGCACGGAAAGCGTCCGCCACGTACCAAATACGCTCGGCGCCCGGCACGGTCAGCTCGCGTTTGAGCACACTCATGCTTTCCGGATTGCTCAGGTCGAGTTTCGGGTCCAGGCCGCTGACACCGACCTCCAGGCCGCGCAAGGCTTTCTGCAGGGACTCCTGGAAGGTCCGACCGATGGCCATGACTTCACCGACCGACTTCATCTGGGTGGTCAGGCGCGCATCGGCTTTCGGAAATTTCTCGAAAGCGAAGCGTGGCAGCTTGGTCACGACGTAGTCGATGGACGGCTCGAAGGACGCCGGGGTCTTGCCGCCGGTGATTTCGTTCTGCAGTTCGTCGAGGGTGTAGCCGATTGCCAGCTTGGCCGCGACCCGGGCAATCGGGAAGCCGGTAGCTTTCGAGGCCAGCGCCGAAGAGCGCGATACCCGCGGGTTCATTTCGATCACGACCATGCGGCCGGTATTCGGGCAGATACCGAACTGCACGTTGGAACCGCCGGTTTCCACGCCGATCTCACGCAGTACCGCCAGGGAGGCGTTACGCAGGATCTGGTATTCCTTGTCGGTCAGGGTCTGCGCCGGCGCGACGGTGATCGAGTCACCCGTGTGCACGCCCATCGGGTCGAAGTTTTCGATCGAGCAGACGATGATGCAGTTGTCCTTCTTATCGCGGACCACCTCCATCTCGTACTCTTTCCAGCCGATCAGCGATTCGTCGATCAACAGTTCCTTGGTCGGCGACAGGTCCAGACCACGGGCACAGATTTCTTCGAACTCTTCACGGTTGTAAGCGATACCGCCACCGGTCCCGCCCATGGTAAAGGACGGACGGATGATGCACGGGAAGCCGAGCTTCTCGAGCACCGCGTTGGCCTCTTCCATGCTGTGGGCGATGCCGGAACGCGGGCACGCCAGGCCGATGGACTTCATCGCCTTGTCGAAGCGCGAGCGATCTTCAGCCTTGTCGATGGTGTCGGCGTTGGCGCCGATCATTTCCACACCGAACTTCTCCAGAACGCCTTCGCGCTCCAGATCCAGGGCGCAGTTCAGCGCGGTCTGGCCGCCCATGGTCGGCAGCAGCGCATCAGGACGTTCTTTTTCGATGATCTTGGCAACCGTTTGCCACTTGATCGGCTCGATGTAGGTGGCGTCGGCCATGTCCGGGTCGGTCATGATGGTCGCTGGGTTGGAGTTCACCAGGATGACGCGGTAACCCTCTTCGCGCAGGGCTTTGCAGGCCTGGGCGCCGGAGTAGTCGAATTCACAGGCCTGGCCGATAACGATCGGGCCGGCGCCGAGAATCAGGATGCTTTTTATGTCTGTACGTTTTGGCATTAGTTGTCACTCAAATCCGCAGGTCAGTCGGCAAGCCGTCTTGAACATTTTCCGAGGCACCTGAGGGAAATCCGCCGGAGTTACCGGGCTCGCCTCAGGCGCCTTTTCGCTACATTCTCAAGGCGCGCGATTAGCGGCGCTTGGCCATGGCGTCGATGAAGCGATCGAACAACGGCGCCACATCATTCGGGCCCGGGCTCGCTTCAGGGTGACCCTGGAAGCTGAACGCGCTCTTGTCGGTACGCTCGATCCCTTGCAGGGTGCCATCGAACAGCGACTTGTGAATCGCCCGGACATTGCCTGGCAGGGTCGCCTCGTCCACCGCAAAACCATGGTTCTGGCTGGTGATCATCACCACGCCGCTATCCAGATCCTGGACCGGGTGGTTGGCACCGTGGTGGCCGTGACCCATTTTCACGGTCTTGGCGCCGGAAGCCAGGGCCAGCAACTGATGGCCAAGGCAGATGCCGAACACCGGAATCTCGGTTTCCAGCACGTCCTTGATCGCCTGGATCGCGTAGTCGCAAGGCTCCGGATCGCCAGGGCCGTTGGACAGGAACACGCCATCAGGCTTGAGCGCCAGAACGTCAGTAGCCGGAGTCTGCGCCGGAACCACGGTTACACGGCAACCGCGCTCGACCAGCATGCGCAGGATGTTCACTTTCACGCCGTAGTCGTAAGCAACCACGTGGTACGGCAACTCGGAAGCTTCGATGGTTGCATGGCTGTCGGTCTTCAGATCCCAGACAGTCGAACGCCACTCATAGGTTTCCTTGGTGCTGACAACCTTCGCCAGGTCCATGCCTTTGAGGCCAGGGAAGCCTTGGGCTGCCGCAATGGCCGCGTCTTCGGAAATATCGTCGCCGGCCATGATGCAGCCGTTCTGTGCGCCTTTCTCACGCAGGATGCGGGTCAGGCGACGGGTATCGATACCAGCGATGGCCACTACGTTGTTGGCCTGCAGGTAATCCGACAACGACAGGGTGCTGCGCCAGTTACTGGCGGTCAGCGGCAGATCGCGAATCACCAGGCCGGCGGACCAGACGCGATCGGACTCGGCGTCTTCCGGCGTAGTGCCGGTGTTGCCGATATGCGGGTAAGTCAGGGTAACGATTTGCTGGGCATAGGAAGGATCGGTAAGGATTTCCTGATAGCCGGTCATGGCGGTGTTGAACACCACCTCTCCGACGGTTTGACCGTCGATGCCAATGGCTTCGCCGCGAAAAATGCTGCCATCGGCAAGGGCCAAAATGGCGGGTTTAAGGGCTGGCTTACTCAAGAAAACCTCCGATCAATCAAGCCTGACAGGGCATACGCAGATTGTAAAAAAGCGGGATGACGCTTGAACACGTCACCCCGCTTTTTTCGAATCACTTTTTCAAGTTTCTGCGCGCTTTTAGTGGACACACTAAAGCTGTAGCTTACAGAAAAAGGCCTTTTTGGTCTACCCGCCATTACAACCGCTTGGCTGTATCAGCGCAACTCCAGCACATCCTGCATGTCGTACAGCCCCGGCGCCTGACCTTCCAGCCACAACGCCGCCCGTACCGCACCCCGGGCAAACGTCATACGGCTGGACGCCTTGTGGGTGATTTCCACGCGCTCGCCGTCAGCGGCGAACAGGACGGTGTGATCGCCCACCACATCACCGGCGCGCACTGTGGCAAAACCGATGGTTTCGCGCTCACGGGCGCCTGTCTGACCTTCGCGACCATAGACGGCGACCTTTTGCAGATCACGCCCCAATGCATTGGCGACCACTTCACCCATGCGCAAGGCCGTACCGGAAGGCGCGTCGACCTTGTGCCGATGATGCGCTTCGATGATTTCGATATCGACCTCATCGCCCAGCACGCGGGCGGCGGTATCCAGCAACTTCAGGCAGAGATTGACGCCAACACTGAAATTGGCGGCAAAAACGATCGGAATCTCCTTGCCCGCCTGCGCCAGCACCAACTTCTCTTCGGCACTGAAGCCCGTGGTGCCGATGATCATGGCCTTGCCCGCCTGCCGGCACAGCGCCAGATTCTGCAAGGTCACGGACGGATGGGTGAAGTCGATCAGCACATCGAAGCGATCCAGCACTGTCGCCAGATCACCCGACAACGGCACACCCAGCTTGCCGAGCGCCGCCAACTCACCGGCATCCGCCCCGATCAGGCTGCTGTCCGGGCGATCCACCGCCGCCGTCAAGCTGGCACCCGCCTGCTGTATCGCTTCGATCAGGGTCTTGCCCATGCGCCCAGCGGCGCCTACCACGGCTATACGTCGCATAAATCCAGCTCCCAGCCAACCACCTAAAGCGGCATGGCGCAGGCGGCATTCGCCGCCCGACACCTGCAACTGATTACTTAAACATCGCCAAAGAAGCGCTTCACGCCCTCGAACCAGCCACTGGCCTTGGGCGAGTGGCTGGTATCGCCGAGCAGCGACTTGCGAAACTCTTCAAGCAGCTCGCGCTGACGCTTATCCAGGTGCACCGGCGTCTCCACCGCCACCCGGCACATCAGGTCGCCCGCGCCACCGCCACGCACCGGCGCCACACCCTTGCCGCGCAGGCGGAACAGCTTGCCGGTTTGCGTGCCTTCCGGAATCTTCAGCTTGACCCGGCCATCCAGGGTCGGCACCTCCAACTCGCCACCGAGCGCCGCATCGGCGAAGCTGATCGGCACATCGCAGTACAGGTGTTTGCCGTCACGCTGGAAGATCGCGTGCTCGCGCACATTCACCACCACATACAGGTCGCCCGCCGGGCCACCCATGGC
This sequence comes from Pseudomonas sp. KH_027, assembly GCF_057838565.1. Lineage (NCBI taxonomy): Bacteria > Pseudomonadati > Pseudomonadota > Gammaproteobacteria > Pseudomonadales > Pseudomonadaceae > Pseudomonas > Pseudomonas sp. KH_027. The sequence goes on along the minus strand of NZ_CM174470.1, from coordinate 956,037 downwards.
GCCCGCCTCACCCTCACCGGAGAGACGGATGCGGTCGCCGGTATCGACACCTGGCGGCACCTTGACCGACAGGGTCTTGTGCTCTTCCACCCGGCCATGGCCGTGGCAGGAACCACAGGGATCGGCGATCATCTTGCCGCTGCCATGGCAACGCGGGCAGGTTTGCTGCACCGAGAAGAAGCCCTGCTGCATGCGCACCTGACCGATACCGCCGCAGGTAGTGCAGGTCACCGGGCTGGTGCCCTTCTTCGCGCCGGAACCTTCGCAGATCTTGCAATTGACCAGCGTTGGCACGCGAATGGTCACGGTAGTGCCACGCACCGCCTCTTCCAGATCCAGCTCCAGGGTGTAGCGCAGGTCACTGCCGCGCTGCGCACCGCCGCGCGAACCACCACGGGCGCCACCGAAGAAATCGCTGAACACATCGCCGAAAATATCGGAGAAGTTCGCCCCGCCAAACCCGGCGCCACCCGCACCGCCACCGCCCATGCTCGGATCGACGCCGGCGTGGCCGTATTGATCGAAAGCCGCACGTTTGTTCGCATCGGACAACACTTCATAGGCCTCATTGGCCTCTTTGAAGCGCTCTTCAGCCGCTTTATCGTCAGGGTTGCGGTCCGGGTGGTGCTTCATTGCCAGCCGGCGGTAAGCCTTTTTCAGCTCCGCTTCACTGACACCACGCTCGACACCCAGCACTTCGTAATAGTCACGCTTAGCCATAATTGTTCAACACTCTTAAATCGGCTTCTCCAGACACGCCAACGCGGGAGCAAGCTCCCGCGCGGCGGATAACACCTGCCAGCGCTTTAGCTAGTCAGGTTGGAGAGCAAGCAAATGGACGCTTACTTGTTTTCCTTGACCTCTTCGAACTCGGCATCGACTACGTCATCGGCGCCGCCTTTCGGCTCGTCATGGCCTTGTGCTGCTTCACCAGCCTGCGGCTGTTCGGCATACATTTTCTGCGCCAGCGGTGCAGTGGCTTCCGACAGAGCGTTGATCTTGGCTTCGATGGTTTCCTTGTCGTCGCCTTTCACGGCCACTTCGAGTTCACCCAAGGCTTTTTCGATCGCCGCTTTCTCATCCGCAGTGGCCTTGTCGCCCGCTTCGGTGATCATTTTACGTGTTGCATGCACCAAGGCATCGCCCTGATTGCGGGCAGTTGCCAGCTCTTCGAACTTGCGGTCTTCTTCAGCGTTGACTTCAGCATCGCGAACCATCTGCTGAATCTCTTCCTCGGACAAACCGGAGTTGGCCTTGATCACGATCGACTGAGTCTTGCCCGTCGCCTTGTCTTTGGCGCCTACGTGCAGGATGCCGTTGGCATCGATATCGAAGGTTACTTCGATCTGCGGCACGCCACGCGGAGCCGGCGGAATTTCAGCCAGGTCGAACTTGCCCAGCGATTTGTTCTGCGCGGCTTGCTTGCGCTCGCCCTGCAGCACGTGAATGGTCACAGCGCCCTGGTTATCGTCGGCAGTCGAGAACACTTGCGATTTCTTGGTCGGAATCGTGGTGTTTTTCTCGATCAGCGCGGTCATCACGCCGCCCATGGTTTCGATACCCAGGGTCAGCGGGCTGACATCCAGCAGCAGCACGTCTTTAACGTCACCGGCCAATACCGCGCCCTGGATGGCAGCACCCATGGCAACCGCTTCGTCCGGGTTCACGTCTTTGCGCGCTTCTTTACCGAAGAAATCGGTAACCAGCTTCTGCACCAGCGGCATACGGGTCTGACCGCCGACCAGGATCACGTCGTGGATCGCGCCAACGTCGATACCGGCATCTTTCAACGCGATACGGCAAGGCTCGATGGTGCGCTGCACCAGATCCTCGACCAGCGATTCCAGCTTGGCGCGGGAAATCTTCACGTTCAGGTGCTTAGGACCGCTGGCATCTGCAGTGATGTACGGCAGGTTGACGTCGGTCTGCTGCGCGGAAGACAGCTCGATCTTGGCTTTCTCGGCCGCTTCTTTCAGGCGCTGCATGGCCAGCGGGTCACCCTTGAGGTTCATGCCGCTTTCTTTCTTGAACTCGTCGACGAGGTAGTCGATCAAGCGGATGTCGAAGTCTTCACCGCCGAGGAAGGTGTCACCGTTGGTGGCCAACACTTCGAACTGGTGCTCGCCGTCGACTTCGGCAATCTCGATTACGGAAATGTCGAAAGTACCGCCGCCGAGGTCATAAACGATCACGGTGTGATCGCCCTTGGCCTTGTCCATACCGTACGCCAGAGCGGCTGCGGTCGGCTCGTTGATGATCCGTTTTACGTCCAGACCGGCGATACGGCCGGCATCTTTAGTGGCCTGACGCTGACTGTCGTTGAAGTAGGCCGGCACGGTGATCACCGCTTCGGTCACTGGCTCGCCGAGGTAGTCTTCGGCGGTTTTCTTCATCTTTTTCAGCACTTCGGCGGAAATTTGTGGCGGTGCCATCTTCTGGCCCTTCACTTCCACCCAGGCGTCGCCGTTGTCGGCTTTGACGATTTTGTACGGCACCATCTCGATGTCTTTCTGTACGACGCTTTCTTCAAAACGACGACCGATCAGACGTTTTACCGCGTACAGGGTGTTGTGCGGGTTGGTCACGGCCTGACGCTTGGCCGACTGACCGACGAGGATTTCGCCATCATTGGTGTAAGCGATGATCGACGGCGTGGTACGCGCGCCTTCGGCGTTTTCCAGCACTTTGACGGTGCCGTTTTCCAGGATCGAGACGCAGGAGTTGGTGGTCCCCAGGTCGATACCGATAATTCTGCCCATGTTTACTCTCCCGAAACTTTGATTTGGTTGCCGCAGCAGTGGTGGCTAACTGCGGTAGCACTTAAACGCTTGACTTCTAAATGGGGGCCTTACGGCTAATTTCAAGCCTGCTCATCAATCGAAGGCGGTGTTTCCGCCGGCGGCTTGCTGACCACGACCATGGCCGGGCGCAGCAGGCGACCGTTGAGCAGGTAACCTTTCTGGAACACCTTGAGCACGCTATTGGGTTCCAGATGGGTGCTTTCCTGCATCGCCATGGCCTGATGGTGCTCGGCATTGAACGGTGCGCCGTGCGGGTCGATGACTTCCAACTGGTAACGCTTGAGCGTGTCCTGGAACAGCTTGAGCGTCAGTTCCATGCCTTCACGCACCGCCTTGATGGCCTCGTCGTCAGGGCTGGACAGCTCCAGGCCGCGCTCGAGGCTATCGACCACCGGCAACAGGTCATTGGCGAATTTTTCCAGCGCAAACTTGTGCGCTTTTTCCACGTCCTGCTCAGCGCGGCGGCGCACGTTCTGCAAATCAGCCGCAACGCGCAGAGCCTGATCCTGAGCGGCCGCCAGCTGCTCTTCCAGCGTTTGCACGCGGGCAGCCAGGTCCTCGCCCGCTACAGCCTCGGCAGCAGGTTCAAAGTCAGGATTCTGGGAATTCTGGGTCTGTTCGTCAGCCATGCGTCTCTCCTATCAAAATCGTTCGCGAGCCTTAACTCACGTTTCTGCCGCTTATATGGGGCCACAATCTGGCGATTCAAGAGCAAGGGAGGATTGTCAGAGACAAAACAAACACTGTATAAATAACCATGTCTTACGCCCGAGGGCTCCGCCATGCTGGTCCACCTTTCCGTACACAACTACGCCATCGTCGAACACCTCGACCTCGAGCTGAATGGCGGGATGAGCGTAATTACCGGGGAAACCGGTGCCGGCAAGTCGATCATGCTCGACGCCCTCGGCCTGACCCTGGGTGATCGCGCCGACAGCGGCGTGGTGCGACCCGGCGCCGACAAAGCAGACATTCTTGCCAGCTTCGACCTGGCCGACATCCCGGAAGCCCGCGCCTGGCTGACCGAGCGCGACCTGGACAACGACGGGCCGTGCATCCTCCGCCGCGTGATCACCGCCGAAGGTCGCTCACGCGGCTACATCAATGGCTCGCCCTGCCCGCAAGGCGACCTGAAAGCCCTCGGCGAACTGCTGATCGACATCCACAACCAGCATGAACATCAGTCACTGCTCAAACCCGAAACCCACCGCCGCCTGCTCGATGAGTATGCCGGCAGCCAAGAACTGGCGCGCCAGGTGCAACTCGCCGCGCAGCGCTGGCGACAGACCCGGCAAGAGCTTGAACGCCTGTCCAGTGCCGGCGATGAACAGCGCGCCCGCCACCAGCTGCTCAGCTACCAGTTGGAAGAGCTGGATAATCTGGCCCTCGGCGAAAGCGAACTGGTACAACTGGAACAGGACCACAAGGCCCTGGCCAATGCCGAGAGCCTGCTCAGCGCCTGTCGCCTGGTACTGGAACAATGCAGCGAAAACGACGCCGGCAATGTGCTGTCAGCCCTGACCGGCAGCCTGCAACGGCTCAGCGCCTTCAACAGCCCGCAGGGCGCACTGAGTGAAGCGGTCAACCTGCTGGCCAGCGCGCAGATCCAAGTAGAAGAAGCGGTGGGTGAACTGAACCGCTTTCTCGATCATTTCGACGCCGACCCCGCGCGCCAGCAACTGCTCGAAGAACGCCTCGACGCCATCTACACCCTGGCGCGTAAACACCGGGTCCAACCTAGCGAACTGGGCGCGCTGCAACAGCAACTGTTTGAAGAACTGGAAAGCCTGAACGCCGACGACCAGGCCACCGAGCGCCTGAGCGAAGAACTGACGGCCTACGCCCGCCATTACCAGGAAAAAGCCCAGCAGCTCAGCACCCTGCGGCATGACGCAGCGGGTCAACTGGCCAGCGCCGTCGAAGTCGAGATGCAGCGCCTGGGCATGCCGGGGGGGCGCTTCAACATCCAATTGCACGTGGCCAACGTCAGCGATCCGCACCCGCAAGGCCTGGAACAGGTCGAGTTTCTGGTCAGCGCCAACCCCGGACAACCACTCAAGGCCCTGGCCAAAGTCGCGTCCGGCGGTGAACTGTCACGTATCAGCCTGGCCATTCAGGTGATCACGGCGCAAACCTCGCGGGTACCGACGCTGGTTTTCGACGAAGTCGACGTCGGCATCGGCGGCCCGACGGCCGAAGTAGTCGGCCAGCTGCTGCGCAAGCTCGGCGAGCGCGGCCAAGTGCTGACCGTGACCCACCTGCCGCAGGTCGCCGCGCAAGGGCACCAACACCTGTTCGTGCACAAGGCTCGCGGCAGCGACGCGACACGCACGGCAGTGGCGAGCCTGGATGGCCCGGCCCGGGTCGAGGAGATCGCCCGCATGCTGGGTGGCGTGGATTTGACCGAGGAATCCCTGGCCCACGCCCGGCAGATGGTCAGCACCGCGGCCAACGCGTAGGGCTGTCTCGGAACGCCGCGAACAACCCACCCCTCGCGCCCTCCGGCGTACCGCTTCGCGAGTACGCCCTACGCGGCTCAAGACATGCAGCGGCAAAGGATCAAAACGAAAAACGCCGCTTCCCCAACGGGGTAAGCGGCGCTTTCTGATCGACAGGCTTGATTAGGACGCCAGCAAGCTGGCGCCTGACGCATTACCGCTTCTTGCGTACATAGAGCACAAGGTTGTGATCCACCATCTCGAAGCCATGCTCGCGCACGATCTCTTTCTGGCGCTTCTCGATCTCGGTATCGAAGAACTCGATCACTTCACCGGTATCGACACAGACCATGTGGTCGTGATGACCGCCATCGGCCAGCTCGAACACCGCATGGCCGCCATCGAAGTTGTGCCGCACCACCAGGCCGGCAGCCTCGAATTGGGTCAACACACGGTAGACCGTGGCCAAACCCACATCTTCGCCAGCCTCCATCAGCGCCTTGTACACATCTTCCGCACTCATGTGCCGCTGTTCGGCAGAATCGAGCATCTGCAGAATCTTGACCCGTGGCAGGGTCACTTTCAGGCCAGCTTTTCGTAGTTCGCTATTTTCTACCATGGTCAGCTTTCTCGCGGTTGCTGCTTCGCAGCTCCCTTCAATGCAGGTATGATCGGACGCCAAGTTGCCCAGCCAAGATAGTGGAAGTCACCCACCGATGCAAAACACCAAGCTCTTGCTGACTAGTCTCACCCTTGTGGGGTTATTCGCACTCGCCGGCTGTTCGTTCCCCGGGGTTTATAAAATCGACATCCAACAGGGCAATGTCGTTACGCAGGACATGATAGACCAGTTACGCCCCGGAATGACCCGGCGTCAAGTGCGGTTTATCATGGGTAACCCGCTGATCACCGACACCTTCCACGCCGACCGCTGGGACTACCTCTACAGCATCCAGCCAGGCGGCAGACAGCGCCTGCAGGAACGCGTCAGCATCGTCTTCGATGGCGAGGATAAACTGGTAGGTCTGGCCGGCGATTTCATGCCCGGCGTCAGCCGCGACGAAGCGATTCTCGGTCAGGATGGCAGCAGCCCAGCGGTTGCCGAGCCCAAGGCGAGCGAGCAGCCGCAAGTCGAAGAGCCGCCGAAACCCGGCTCGCTGCTGGAAAAGATCCAGAAGGAAGTGGACAACGTCGAGACCATCCCGGTACCGACCCCCACACCACTGGAAACCTCGCCACAGTAAGCCTTGCGCCGAAACGAAAAAGCCCGGAAATGCCGGGCTTTTTTATGCGCGCAACAAAAGCTTCAGCCGCCGGCTCCACCCGCCTTGGCCAGTGCCGCCTTCGCCGCGCGCTGCTTGCGCACCTCTTTCGGGTCCGCCAGCAACGGCCGGTAGATCTCCACCCGCTCGCCCTCTTGCAGCACCCGCTCACGCGGATCCGCTACGGCCTTGCCGAAGATACCCAGCGGGCAATGCGCCAGATCCAGCCCCGGAAAATGCCCTGCCATACCTGACTGCTCGGCCGCCTGTCGCGCCGTGGTGCCGTGCGGCACGCTCAGGCGCAGCAACACCTGCCGGTCCGCCAGGGCATAGACCACTTCGACCACGATGCCGGGCTTAGCCATGCAGCTGCTTGGCTCTTTTGCAGAAAGCATCGACCAGGGTATTGGCCGCCTGATTGAACAACGGCCCAAGGGTCGCCCGAACCAGCGGCCCGGCATACTCGAAGGACAGATCCAGGCTGATCTTGCAGGCCTTGTCCGTCAGCGCCTTGAATTGCCAGACGCCGTGCAACTCGCTGAACGGCCCCTCCTCCAGATTCATTTCAATGGACTGGCCGAACACCAGGGTATTGCAGGTGACGAAGCGCTGGCTCAAGCCGCCCTTGGCCACTGCCAGGCTGGCACGCATCAGGGTGGTGCTTTCCTCCAGCACCTCGGTCGCCGAACACCAGGGCAGGAACTCCGGATAGCGCGCCACATCATTGACCAGATCGTAGAGTGCCTGCGCCGGATAGGGCAGCAGGGCCGAGCGTTGAATATGCGTGGTCATGCGGGGTTCACTTCCATAACTGCGCGGCAAACACGATGAGGATACCCAGCGGCGCGACATACCGCATGAGGAAGAAGGTCAGGGCAAAGAGTTTCGGGCTGCGCATGGCCAGCTCGTCCCGCACCGCCTCGCGACCCATCACCCAACCGGCGAAGACCACGAAGGTCAGCGCGCCGAGCGGCAACATGATCCGCGAGGTGAAGAAATCGATCACCCCGAAAAAATCCAGGCCGCCTGCCGCGCCCCACTGGTAGAGCTGGAAGCCGCTGGCATCGCTGACGAAGAACTTGGCCTGCTTCCAGATATTGAAGGAAAACACCGTGCCCAGCCCGACAAACCAGCAGATGAACGCCAGCCAGGTGGTGACCCAGACCCGGCTCACCCGCGTGCGCTCGACCAGATACGCGACCATCGGCTCCAGCAGGGAAATCGCCGAGCTCCAGGCGGCCACCGCCACCAGCACGAAGAACACCACGCCCATCAACTGGCCGAACAGCACATTACCGAAGGCCAGCGGCAGGGTGACGAACATCAGTCCCGGCCCCTCGCCCGGGTTAAGGCCGGCGGCGAACACGATCGGGAATAGCGCCATGCCGGCCAGCAGCGAAACGAAGGTGTCCAGCAACGCCACCCCGAGGATGGTGCCGGAGATCGAGGAATTTTTCGGCATGTAAGCGCCGTAGATCAGAATCGACCCCACTCCGACACTCAGCGAGAAGAACGCATGGCCCATGGCAGGTAACAGGCCATCGAGCAGGCGCGATGTGTCGAAGTTGAACATGAAGTGCACGCCCTCCATGAAGTGCCCGGTGGTCAGGCTGTAGCCGAGCAGGATCACCAGCAGCAGGAATAGCAGCGGCATCATGACCCGCAGGCTGCGCTCCAGGCCGGCGACCACGCCGCGGGCGATGACATAGGCCGACAGCAGCATGAAGATGCTGTGCCAGAAGATCAGCCGCCAGGGATCGTCGATCACCTGGGCGAAATACGCCCCGGCCTGCTCGGGCGCCACGCCCTGGAAATCGCCACGCCCCATGTCGATGATGTAATCCAGCGACCAGCCACCCACCACGCTGTAAAACGACAGGATCAACAGCGCCGTGATCATCCCGGCAAACGCCGCCCACGACCATTTGCCCGAGTGGCCGGCCTCCACCGCCAGATCACGCAAGGCATTCGCCGGGCTTTGCCGGGCCCGGCGACCGATCAGGGTTTCCGCCAGCATCACCGGCAGACCGAGCAGCGCAATGCACAGCAGAAACACGATGACAAAGGCACCGCCGCCATAGACGCCAGTCATGTAAGGGAATTTCCAGATACTCCCCAACCCCACGGCCGAGCCCGTAGCCGCCAGGATAAAAACCCAGCGGCTGGCCCAGGAACCGTGGATCGAAACCTTGTCGCCCGCCATGTAGTTGCCCGTGCTGCCCGTAAAAGAGCGCGCATTGTCGGAGATTCGTCCAAGCCCCTCAAGCCTTTGCGCTGCCGGCCCCGGGCCGAAGCGGCAGAAGCCCCGGGGTGAGCTGCGCAAACCACGGACAGGCGCCCAACAACGACAGCAAAGCCGCCGCACCCGAGCGCCGCGGTGAAAATTCGACTGTCGCCAGCAGCCCGACGACTCCCTATAATGCCGCGCCTATGGCTAAGCAAAAGAAACAACCTCAGGGCACCATTGCCCAAAACAAGAAAGCCCGGCACGACTACTTCATCGAGCACAAGTTCGAGGCAGGCATGGTCCTGGCTGGCTGGGAAGTGAAAAGCCTGCGGGCCGGCAAGGCGCAGCTGGTCGACAGCTACGTGCTGCTCAAGAATGACGAAGCCTGGCTGATCGGCTGCCACATCGCGCCGCTGACCGCCGCCAGCACCCATGTCATTGCCGACCCGGTGCGCACGCGCAAGCTGCTGCTCAACAAGCGCGAGTTGGAAAAGCTGACCACCTCCGTGCAGCAGAAGGGTTATGCCTGCGTAGCCTTGTCGATTTACTGGAAGCAGCACTTGATCAAGTGCGAAATCGGCCTGGGCAAAGGCAAGAAGGAATACGACAAGCGCCACACCGAGCGTGAGCGCGACTCCGATCGCGAGCTGCAACGCGCCGTGCGCAGCAAGGGCAAGGAGGACTAGCGCCAGCTAGTCGCTCTTTGCAGGGTCCCCGCCTTCGCGGGGATGGCCGCGGTAGAGAGTTTCACCCCGTCACAAGCCCTGACGTCGCTCCGCCCGCGCCACGCGTTGGGCTTCTTGCAGCCCTTCGGCCAGCACTTCCTGCACGTAATGGATATGCCGGTCGGACACTTCCCGCGCCGCTTCCGCCTGCCCCTCGATGATCGCCTGGTACAACTCGCCATGCTGCTGCATCAGCATCTTGCGGGTCTCGCTGCGCAGGGCGTACATGCCGCCGATATTGGTCACCACGTTGCGTTTCAACAGGTCGAACAGGCCACGGATGGTGTGCAGCAGCACCGCGTTGTGGCTGGCCTCGGCGATAGCCAGGTGGAAGCGCGCATCAGCGGCGCCCTCTTCCGCGCGGCTGACTTTGCCCTCGCTGGCATAGCACTGTTGCAGCGCCTCGAAGGCTTCGCGCAGACGCTGGTGATCCAGCGCAGTCGCCCGTTGCGCGGCGTAGTAAGCGCACGAGCCTTCCAGGGTGTGGCGAAACTCGAGCAGATCGCGCTGCGCCTCGGGGTTGCTTTCCAGCAAATGCAGCAGCGGATCGCTGAAGGTCGAACCCAGGGACTCCGCCACATAGTTGCCACCGCCCTGGCGACTGACCAGCAAGCCCTTGGCCGCCAGCTTCTGAATCGCCTCGCGCAGTGAGGGCCGCGACACGCCGAACTGCTCCGCCAGCGCGCGCTCCGCGGGCAGGCGCTCGCCGGCCTTGAGCGTGCCTTCGAGAATCATCCCCTCGAGTTGCGCGACGATATCGTCCGACAAACGGCGCTGCTGTACCTGACCGAACCCCATAACCCTCTCCACCCTGCCCGGCTGTCGACCGGGCTGTCTATTCCGTGCATAGGCACGCCTGAGCCGCAGCCTAACCAGCCCTTGGCAGCGCGACAACAACAGCCACCCGCGACCAAAGTCGCAGGCCGGCAAATTGACAGACTCACCCCAAGGCTTTTACCCTGAGCCGTCGACATTGTAAATTGGTATTACCAATTTATTCGACCCATGCGTTGCGGTCACTGTTTTGCCTGGCTGGCGCCACACGCACTCAGCCCAAACGACCCGACTTCCGGCACACCCAACAAAAATAAGGGAGCCAACCTACGATGCAAACCTGGCAACAGCTCTACACCCCACTCGGCGGCCTCGGCCTGTCGGCGTTGGCGGCCGTCATCCCGATTGTATTCTTCTTCCTCGCGCTGGCGGTGTTCCGCCTCAAAGGCCATGTTGCCGGCAGTATCACCCTGGCACTGTCGATCCTGGTCGCCATCTTCGCCTTCCAGATGCCGGTCGACATGGCCTTCGCCGCCGCCGCTTACGGCTTCGCCTACGGCCTGTGGCCGATCGCCTGGATCATCGTCGCCGCGGTTTTTCTCTACAAATTGACGGTGAAGAGCGGCCAGTTCGAGATCATCCGCAGCTCGGTACTGTCGATCACCGACGACCAGCGCTTGCAGGTGCTGTTGATCGGCTTTGCCTTCGGCGCCTTCCTCGAAGGGGCTGCCGGCTTCGGCGCGCCGGTGGCGATCACCGCCGCCCTGCTGGTCGGGCTTGGCTTCAATCCGCTCTATGCGGCCGGCCTGTGCCTGATCGCCAACACCGCACCGGTGGCGTTCGGCGCCCTGGGCATCCCGATCATCGTCGCCGGCCAGGTGACGGGCATCGACCCGTTCAAGATCGGTGCCATGGCGGGCCGGCAGTTGCCGCTGCTGTCGATCATCGTGCCGTTCTGGCTGGTGGCCATGATGGATGGCTGGCGCGGAATCAAGGAAACCTGGCCGGCCGCACTGGTGGCTGGCGTCAGCTTCGCCGCCACCCAGTTCTTCACCTCCAACTACATCGGCCCGGAACTGCCGGACATCACCTCGGCACTGGTCAGCCTGGTGTCGCTGACGCTGTTCCTCAAAGTCTGGCAGCCCAAGCGCAGCGCCGGCGCGCAAATCGCCGGCGCCACCTCCGGCACGGCAACCCTCGCCAGCGCGGGCGGCTTCGGCCAACCCCGCACCACCACGGCATCGCCCTATAGCCTCGGGCAGATTTTCAAAGCCTGGTCGCCGTTCCTGATCCTGACCGTATTGGTCACTATCTGGACCCTCAAGCCATTCAAGGCGATGTTCGCGGCCGGCGGCTCGATGTACAGCTGGGTGTTCAACTTCGCGATTCCGCACCTGGATCAACTGGTGGTCAAGGTCGCGCCCATCGTCATCGCGCCCACGGCCATCTCGGCGGTGTTCAAGCTCGACCCGATTTCCGCGACCGGCACGGCGATTTTTTTCTCGGCGCTGATCTCGATGCTGGTACTGAGGATTCATCTAAAAACTGGTCTGACCACTTTAAAGGAAACCTTCTTCGAACTGCGCTGGCCGATTCTGTCCATCGGCATGGTGCTGGCCTTCGCGTTCGTGACCAACTATTCGGGCATGTCTTCGACCATGGCGCTGGTCCTGGCCGGCACCGGCGCGGCCTTCCCGTTTTTCTCACCATTCCTCGGCTGGCTCGGGGTATTCCTGACCGGTTCGGACACCTCGTCCAATGCTCTGTTCAGCTCGCTGCAAGCGACCACCGCGCATCAGATCGGCGTCAGCGACACCCTGCTGGTGGCGGCCAACACCAGCGGCGGCGTGACCGGCAAAATGATCTCGCCGCAATCGATCGCCGTGGCCTGCGCGGCTACCGGCCTGGTGGGCAAGGAATCGGACCTGTTCCGCTTCACCCTGAAACACAGCCTGATCTTCGCCGCCTTCGTCGGCCTGATTACCCTGGCGCAGGCCTATGTGTTCACCGGCATGCTGGTGCACTAAAAAGGCCTCGGCCCCGGTGGCGCGCAAGTGCAACCGGGGCTGAACTAGACGAGCGCGGCCGGGCCGCCTCGCGTCTTATTTAAAACGGTATGAATCCATGATCATCTCTGCCTCTACCGACTATCGCGCCGCCGCGCAGCGCAAGCTGCCGCCCTTCCTGTTCCACTACATCGACGGCGGCGCCTACGCCGAATACACCTTGCGCCGTAATGTCGAGGACCTGGCAAGCATCGCCCTGCGCCAACGCGTGCTGCGCAATATGTCCGACCTGAGCCTGGAAACCCGCCTGTTCAATGAAACCCTGGCGATGCCCGTGGCACTGGCCCCGGTCGGCCTGACCGGCATGTACGCGCGCCGTGGCGAAGTCCAGGCGGCCAAGGCGGCGGCAGCCAAAGGGATTCCGTTCACCCTGTCGACCGTCTCGGTCTGCCCGATTGAAGAAGTGGCGCCAGCCATCGACCGGCCCATGTGGTTCCAGCTCTATGTGCTGAAAGACCGCGGTTTTATGAAAAGCGCCCTGGAGCGCGCCAAAGCCGCGGGCGTGACCACCTTGGTATTCACCGTGGACATGCCCGTACCGGGCGCCCGCTACCGCGACGCGCACTCCGGCATGAGCGGTCCGAATGCCTCCATTCGCCGTATGCTGCAAGCCATGACCCATCCAAGCTGGGCCTGGGATGTCGGTCTGCTCGGCCGCCCCCATGACCTCGGCAATATCTCCACCTACCGGGGCAACCCCACCGGTCTGGCGGACTACATTGGCTGGCTGGGCAATAACTTCGACCCGTCGATTTCCTGGAAAGACCTGGAGTGGATTCGCGACTTCTGGCAAGGACCGATGGTGATCAAGGGCATTCTCGACCCGGAAGATGCCAAGGACGCCGTGAAGTTCGGTGCCGACGGCATCGTGGTATCCAACCACGGCGGCCGCCAGCTCGACGGCGTACTTTCCAGCGCTCGCGCTCTGCCGGCCATCGCCGATGCAGTGAAAGGCGACCTGGCGATCCTCGCCGATTCGGGCATTCGCAATGGTCTGGATGTAGTGCGCATGATCGCCCTGGGCGCCGATACCGTGATGCTGGGCCGCGCCTTTATCTACGCGCTGGCGGCTGCAGGTGGCGCAGGTGTGACCAACTTGCTGGAGCTGATCGAGAAAGAAATGCGCGTGGCCATGGTGCTCACCGGCGCGAAATCCATCGCCGAAATCAGCGCCGACTCGCTGGTTCGCGAGCTGCATCAATAAGTAACGCAACATCGACAATAAGCCTGATGAGGCCGCCACAGCGGCCCGCGAAACGTTCCAGGAGTATGCATGAGCCTGCCCGCCGCCTTTCTCGGTGCTGTCGAACAGCTGATCCCGCGCGAGCGCCGCTTCGATGACCCGCTGTCGACCCTGGCCTTTGGCACCGACGCGAGCTTCTACCGGCTGATCCCCAAGCTGGTGCTGCGGGTCGAAGCCGAGGCGGAAGTCGTCGCGCTGCTCAGGCTGGCCCACGCCGAACAGGTGCCGGTAACCTTCCGCGCCGCCGGCACCAGCCTGTCCGGGCAGGCCATCAGCGACTCGGTGCTGATCGTCCTCGGCGACAACTGGAATGGCCGCGAGATTCGCCACGATGGCGCTCAGATCCGCCTGCAACCGGGCGTTATCGGCGCCCAGGCCAATGCCTGGCTCGCGCCATTCGGGCGCAAGATCGGCCCCGACCCGGCCTCGATCAACGCCTGCAAGATCGGCGGCATCGTCGCCAACAACGCCAGCGGCATGTGCTGCGGCACCGCGCAGAACACTTACCACACCCTGGCCGGCATGCGCCTGGTGCTGGCCGACGGCAGCACCGTGGACAGCGAAGACCCCTGCAGCGTCGTCGCCTTCCGCGCCAGCCATGCCCCCCTGCTGGAACGCCTCGCCGATCTGGGCCGCACCACCCGCGCCAACAGCGCACTGGCCGCGAAAATCCGCCACAAGTACCGGCTTAAAAATACCACCGGCCTGTCCCTCAATGCCCTGGTCGACTACGACGAACCGCTGGATATCCTCACCCACCTACTGGTTGGCTCCGAAGGCACCCTCGGCTTTATCAGCGCCGTGACCTACGACACGGTGCTCGATCACCCCCACAAGGCCTCGGCGCTGATCGTCTTCCCGGATGTGGAAAGCTGCTGCACCGCCGTTACCCTGCTGAAAAGCCAGCCGGTTTCCGCCGTGGAGCTGCTGGACCGCCGCAGCCTGCGTTCGGTGCAGGACAAACCGGGAATGCCGGCTTTCGTCCGCGAGTTGTCGGCCAATGCCTGCGCGCTGCTGATCGAATCGCGCGCGGCTTCGCCCTCCCTGCTGCAGGAACAGCTGGCGCTGATCATGGCCGCCCTCGCGCCCTTCCCGGTCGAGAAGCAGGTCGACTTCAGCACCGACCCGCTGATCTACAACCAGCTCTGGGCGATCCGCAAGGACACCTTCCCGGCCGTCGGCGCGGTGCGCCAGACTGGCACCACGGTGATCATCGAGGACGTCACCTTCCCGATCGAACACCTGGCCGCCGGCGTCAACCGTCTGCTCGCGCTGTTCGAGAAACACCGCTATGACGAGGCGATCCTGTTCGGCCACGCGCTGGAGGGCAACCTGCACTTCGTCTTCACCCAGGCCTTCGAAACGCCCGAGCAAGTCGCCCGCTACTCGGCCTTTATGGACGACGTCGCACAGTTGGTGGCAGTGGAGTTCGGCGGCTCGCTGAAAGCCGAGCACGGCACCGGCCGCAACATGGCGCCCTTCGTCGAACTGGAGTGGGGCAGCGACGCCTATCAACTGATGTGGCAGCTCAAACGCCTGCTCGACCCCCATGGCATCCTCAACCCGGATGTAGTGCTCAGTGCAGACACCGAAATCCATCTGAAGCATCTCAAACCGCTGCCGGCCGCCGACGAGATCGTCGACAAGTGCATCGAGTGCGGCTTCTGCGAGCCGGTCTGCCCGTCCAAGGGGCTGACGCTCAGCCCGCGCCAGCGCATCGTCATCTGGCGGGAGATTCAGGCGCAGAAACGCGCCGGCAACGACACCTCGGCCCTGGAGCGCGACTACCAGTACCAGGGCCTCGATACCTGCGCGGCCACCGGCCTGTGCGCCCAGCGCTGCCCGGTGGGGATCAATACCGGTGAGCTGGTGAAGAAGCTGCGCGGCCGCAGTGCCCGCCACGGCAAAACCGCAGACTGGCTGGCCGGTCATTTCAGCGCAGCACTGCAAGGCGCACGCGTAGCGCTGCACGTCGCCAATGGCGCACGGATGATGCTCGGCGCCCAGCGCCTGGCGCGGCTGTCCACGGCCTTGAGCAAAGCCTCAGCTGGCCGCATACCGCAATGGACAGCCGCCATGCCGCAACCTGAGCGTGCCGTACGTTTCAGTCCCGTGCCGGACGATCAGCGCCCGCGCGTGGTCTATCTGGCCGCCTGCGTATCACGGGTCATGGGCCCGGCCGCCAGCGACAGCGAGCAGATGTCACTGCTGGACAAGACTCGCGGCCTGCTGGAGAAAGCCGGCTACCACGTCGTTTTCCCAGACAACCAGGACAACCTCTGCTGCGGCCAGCCGTTCGCGTCCAAAGGCTACGCCGAACAGGCCGAACAGAAACGCCAGGAACTGCTCGGCGCCCTGCTGCACGCCAGTCGCGGCGGCCTCGACCCGATCTACTGCGACACCAGCCCCTGCACCTTGCGCCTGGTGCAGGGGCTGAGCGACACGCGGCTGGATCTCTACGACCCGGTGCGCTTCATCCGCACGCATCTGCTGGATAAGCTGGAGTTCGTGCCCCAGGATGAACCGATCGCCGTACACGTCACCTGCAGCACCCAGCATCTGGGTGAGAGCCAAGCCCTGATCGACCTCGCGCGCCGCTGCAGCACACGAGTGGTGATCCCCGAAGGTATCCACTGCTGCGGATTCGCCGGCGACAAGGGCTTCACCACGCCGGAGTTGAACGCCCACTCGCTGCGCAGCCTGAAAGACGCGGTGCAGCATTGCAGTGAAGGCATCTCCACCAGTCGCACCTGTGAAATCGGCCTGAGCCAGCACGGCGGCATCGACTATCACGGGCTGGTTTATCTGGTCGACCGGGTCACCAAATCCCGAGTGGTCTGAATCCTCGGTCCGCGCAACTCGCCCCGCGCAGGGCTGCTTGGGCTGGGGAACACATGACCGGCGGCCATCGGCACGCTGGATGGCTTCCTATACTGAGGGCGTCAGCCACACTCGGGAGACCTGCCATGCGCCGCCTTGCCCTGTTCCTCGCCGCCAGCCTGCTCTGCACCCCGCTCTGGGCGATGCATTGCCCGCAGGACATGGCGCAGATCGATGCCCTGCTCAAAAGCGACCCGCCCGTCGATCCAGAGGTACTGGCGCACGTGCAGAAGCTGCGCGCCGAAGGCGAAGCGCTGCACAAGGCTGGCGACCACAGCCAGTCGGTCAAAGTGCTCGGCGAAGCCCTGGACCTGCTGCAGGCCAGCGAGTAACGGCCAGGCGTTGACCTACAGCGCCTGACCGAGCATCGACAAGGCCAGCCGACGCACCTGCTGCAAATCAATCGGTTTGGTCACGCAGGCTTGGGCGCCACGCCTGCGTGCCTCGGCGAATATCGCCTCGTCGGCGGCGGCACTGACCACCAGCACCGGCACCTCACGCAAGCCCGGAGTGCTTCTGAGCATATCCAGCACCAGCAACCCATCGCCATCCGGCAGATCGAGATCAAGCAGCACCAAAGCCGGGGTGAAGGTATCCAGTTCCGCCAGGGCGCGTTGCACCGAGGCCACGCCGCGCACCTCGGCGAATTCGCGCAAGCCTTCCTGGAGCACCTTCAGGCACGCCGGGTGATCCTCGACACAGAGCACGGCGGCCAGTGCTTTCGACTCAGACTGGCTATCGGACTGTAGCTCGGCTGCCATGCCTTCGGGCGAGGCGGTGCTCGGAAGGTCGACCCAGAAGCGGCTGCCCACGCCCAGCACACTGTGAAAGCCAACTTCGCCACCCATCAGCTCCGCCAGTTCGCGGCTCAATACCAGACCGATGCCGGCACCCGGGGTATTCGAATTTTCCCAACCCAAACGCTGGAACGGCTGGAACAGCTGGGCCTGCTGCTGCTCGCTGAGCCCCGGGCCACTGTCATCGACCCACAGGCGCACGCAGTTCGAACGCACCTCATACCCCAAACTGACCAGACCTTGCGGGCTGTTGTACTTGATCGCGTTGGAAAGCAGGTTGAGCAGCACCTGGCGCACCCGCCGAATATCCGCCAGCACAAACAGCGGTGGCTCGGCAGCGGCCATGACCTGCAACTGCTGCCTGCGCTGCTGCGCCTCCGGCTGCACCAACTCGGCACAGCCGGCGAGCAGCGCGCCGACTTCGACCGCCTTGAGTTGCAGCTGCTGCCGCTGGCTCTCGATACTGGACAGGTCGAGAATGTCATCCACCAACGAAGTAAGGTGGCGGCTGGCATTGACGATTTCCCGCGCATAGTCAGCCTGCTGCTCGGCCCCAGGCTGCTCCTGCGCATCCAACTCGATCAGTTGGGCGAAGCCATAGATCGCATTCAGAGGTGTACGCAATTCATGGCTCATGCTGGAGAGAAACCGGCTCTTGGCCTGGCTCGCCGCCTGCGCCTCCAGGCTGGCGCGGCGCAGATCCTCCTGCACCTGCTTCAGATCGGTGATGTCGACATGGGTGCCAGCCACCCGCAACACCATCCCCTGCGCATCGCGCTCCAGCACCTTGCCACGGCTGAGCAGCCAGGCGTACTTGCCCTGCGAATCGGCGAAGCGGTATTGCGCATCGAAAGTGTCCTCGCCGCTGATGGCAAAGAGTTTGCGCAGGTGCCGCAGCCGATCCAGATCATCGGGGTGCACCCGTTGGTTGAACTCGCTGAATGTCAGGCACTCGCTGCGAAGGCCAAAACGCCGGACCGCACGCCCGCTGAGCCTGATCGTCAGGCTCTCGGCCTCGACCTCCCAGAGGCTTTCCGTCGTGCTTTCCAGCACCAGCTCGAGGTTACGCTGAGCCTTGAACCGCTCGATCTCGCTAGCCTGCAACTGAGCGCCGGTCTGCTGAACCGCCGTCGCCATACTGACCAACTCGTCGATCTGAGTCGTGGGCGCGGCGGGCTGATAATCACCCTGCCCGAGGCGGCGCATCATCGCCACCACCCCCGCAAGCGGCTGTGCCAACTCCGCGCTGAGGCGCCGTGAGCGACGCCACATCCAAGCGAAAAACAACAGGTAGAAGCACAACAACCCACCGATCATCAGGTAGCCGATCTGCCAGTAGCGCTCGGCCAGGCTATTGGTTTCACGAAAAATATTCGCCTCATCCACCACCAACAGCAGGCGCCAGCCGGTTTGCGGAATTTCACTCCACGCCACCAGCTGCTTACGCCCACCCAGCAGCACCTCCTGCACACTGCCCTGGCCCGCCGCCATCGCCTGCACCAGCGGCTGCAAATCACGCCGCTTGCTCAGGTTGAAGTCATCCGGCTTCAGCACTTCGCGGCGTACCGCCTCCTCGTAGCTGTACTGGGTCAGCTCGCTCAGCCCGAAGTCCCGCTCACCGGCTTCCGGCAAGGCAATGATCGCGTTATCGCGACCGACCAGCATCGCGTACCCCTGCCAAGGCACCTGCAGAGTGCCGATCTCGGCAAGCATCTGGCCGACGGTGATATCCAGCCCCACCACGCCCTCGAGAAAGTTATCCCGGTAGACCGGCGCCACCGCGGACATCATCCAGCCCTGCCCAGCCGGATCGAGGTACACATCGGTCCAGGCAACCTTGCGCGCCGGATTGTGCTGCGCGTCGGCCAAGTAATAGAAGTTGTAATTGGGTATCACCATGTCGTGCGGATAGAGCTCGGGCGTCATGAAGAAGGGATAGATGCGGTTATAACTGTCCCAACTGTTGAAATAGACCGCCGAGACCAGCGGGTTGGCGCTGCGGATCGAACTCATCAGCGGATCGATCTGCGACAGGCGCAAGGCCTTGGCGTGATCCTGCAGCGCCACCGGCGTGCTATTGGCATAGAAAGACGCCGCCCGCCCATCATCGCTACGGCTGTAGAACACGCCATCGGCACTTATCGCATGCCGGGTCCGCTCCAGCACATCCGCCTGGTAAGCCAAATCGCCCAGCGCCCGAGCCGTCTCGGCCCGATAGATCTGCACCTGAGCCTCGATACCCTGCAGGTGGCTATCGATGATCTGCCCCTCACGCTGCACGGCCCCGGCCAGGTCCTGCACGGCGCTCTGCTGCAGATAATCCAACTGCGAATCACGGATGGCGTTATTGCTCAGCAGGTACACCGCAATCAACACCGATTCAACCAATATCAGCGGGATCAGCGCGCTTTGCACAAAGGCGCGCCAGATCCACTGGCTCAAGGGATAACGCGACGGACGCGACATGGCGACGACTCTTAGAGGTTGCGGCGATAACCGACAGATTCGTCATGATATCGCCAGTTGGCAACATAACCTTAGCTAACAGCGAGTCGACGCATGGGAACCTTTGCCGTACACTGACCGTCCCAACTGTGTAACCACAGTGGTTTTGGGGCCGATTAGGATTCGACGCCGGTTGCGAAACTTTAGGGGCATGCCGAGTTGGTAACAGAACTCGTAAATAAACTGTTGCAAAACTCTATAATTGCCAATGATGACAATTACGGTGCTCAACTAGCTGCGTAAGCAGCCTAGTCGCACTTCTGGTAGCTTCGGCTCCAGCAATCATTAGGGGATGTCTGTAAACCCGAAATGATTGTCATATAGAACAGAATCGCCGCGTAGTACGTTGTGGACGTAACGGCTAAACATTACACAACTCGCCCAAAGCACCCTGCCCGTCGGGCGGCCAAGGGTTAACTCAGTAGACACGGCTAAGCATGTAGAACCAACAGCGGAGTACTGGCGGACGGGGGTTCAAATCCCCCCGGCTCCACCATTTATACATCTAAAGACGTCCACGGGCGTCTTTTTTTGTGCCTGAAACCCAGTAAATACGGGGCTTTCAGTGCCATCAGCGTTCGCGAGCGTCCAGCAAGATCCGTGTCTTTCGGTATTCCAAGCGGTATTCCAAGCCGCCTGCTGGTAATTTTTGGAATACCAAACGCCTTCTTGGAATACCAATGTGCGCTCAAGCCACCCGCCTCTCTGAACTCAAAATCAAAGCTGCCAAGCCCAAAGATAAGGATTACGTCCTGAGCGATGGCGACGGCCTTCAACTGCGAGTGAGAATCAATGGCCCTACGCTATGGAACTTCAACTACCGCCACCCGGCAACCAAGAAGCGCGTCAACATGGGGCTTGGCGCATATCCTGAGCTCTCTCTGGCACAAGCTAGAAAAAAGACAGTTGAGGCTAGGGAGCTGCTTGCCCTAGGGGGCAGCAGATGGTCGGCAAATGACGACGTTGCAGGTTGAGCGAAACGCTGTGTGCAACGGACATACAACAGATGACGACGGGTTCCAGGGGCGAGATTGAACGGACTTGACCACACACCAAAGTGACGACAGGCAGCTATCGGATGTGGATTCAACCGGTCGATGCAACACACTAAGCCAGCACGCTAGGCCGGCCAGATGATTCTCAGATTGGGAATCATAGGGGGGGCAGACCACGATTTCTGATCGAGCAGAAAGCGTGGTCTGTCCCCTATTGTTTCGGGTGTATCAAGCTCGGGCTGCCGGACAAGTGCGGCCTCGTCATCCAGCGCTTCGAGGTACTCCCGCACGGCGCGCGTGCTGAGTGCTGGATCGCGCCAGTTGACCTCTTCATCCCCCGCAACACCGTGCTGCCAGCTGCTTCCGCCTTGATGACGCTGGCGTCGAAGGCGAATCCCTCACCCTTGACCAGGTCGGCGGCCATGCAGCGCCTCAGCACCTCATTGAACAGCCAGCGAAACAGGCCGCTGTCGCGGAAGCGACCATGGCGATTCGTCGAGAATGTCGAGTGAGTAGGTACTTCATCTTCCAGGCCCACCCATGTGCGAGCGGCGCGCATCGCTGACGAGTACAACGACTGCCAAAGCCGACCGCGCCAGTAACAGAGCGGCGGCAAGGTTAGCTACGTGATGACAGTCGCGGGGCTGGAACCGCTGGAAGCACGGCGCGCACCGATCGACTACGACCATTACGTGACGCGCCAACTGCAACCCGTGGCGGACGCCATACTGCCGTTCGTGCATGATGACTTCAGCGCGCTGGTCGACGGGCAGCTTGGCTTGTTCTGAGTCTGCCTCCATCGCGCATCCTGCTCCGGAGCCATGACAAGAACCGTGAAAAGCCCGATCGACGCGAACTCTCTGGACCTGCTCAGGGCAGTCTTCTGCCGTTATGGCGTGAACGAACCCGAGCTCTGGGAGCACCTGACCCAAGTGGCCGTGTTGCGCGACTATGCCCGCGACCAGCCGATCATCCGCGCCGGCGAAACCCCTACGCACTTCTTTGTGATTCTCTGCGGCCTGGCCCGTTACTACTATTCATCGCCGGAAGGCAAACAGTGGAACAAGGCCTTTTTCCACGAAGGCGAGGCGATCGGCTCGCTCAGCGCCTATCTGAAACAGCAGCCCTGCACCTACAGCATCGAGGCGATGGAGCAGAGCCGGCTGGTGGCCGTGCCGCTGCATACCCTGACCCGCCAGCGCGAGCGCTTTGCGCAGTTGCAGGGGATGCTCGACAAAGTCACCCGGGAAATCATGCTGCGCAACGAAACCCGCGAGGCGCTGCTGCTCACCTGCAACAGCGAGGAGCGCTATCGCTGGCTGCTGGAGCACGAAACTTGGCTGCTAGCGCGCGTGCCGCAGTACCAGTTGGCCAGTTATCTGAGCATGGACGCGGTGTCCTTCTCGCGGATCAAGCGCAAGCTGGGTGACTGAATCAGCCCTGCTGTGCGCCCGCCTTGGGCCAGGCACCGTGAGCCAGCCAATGTTCGAGCATCCACAGGCGGTCGCTGCCCCAGATCAATTGCCCGTCGACCACGAAGCTCGGCGCACCGAACACCCCGCGTTCGAGCGACGCGCTGACTGAGTCCCTGAGCGCCTGCTTGATCGTCTGGCTTTCGATGGCAGCGCACAATTCCCTGCCGTCCAGGCCCTGTTCCCCGGCCAGCTCAGCCAACACTGCAGGGTTACCGATATCGCGATCCTCCTGGAAATAGGCGCAGTACAGGTGCTTGGCGAAGTCGGCGGCCTGCTCCGGCCAGTGCTGCTTGACCCAACAAAAGGCCCGCGCCGGCGGCAAGGGGTCGATCAGCTGTGAGGGCATGCTGAACGGGATGCCATAAAGCGCCGCCAAACGCGGCACGTCGTGGCGGATGTACTCGCCCTTGAGCGGTGTTTCCAGCAGCGGCTTAAGGCCCATCACCTTCACAACCGAGATGCCGAGCAGAATGGTGTGCCACGCCACCGGCCGCTGGTAGCGTTCGGCGAGCCGCTCGACCTGCATGGCTGCGAAGTAGCCATAGGGCGAGAAGAAATCGAAGTAGAAGTCGATCACAGGGTCGCCTCCTTCGGCGTCTGAACGCGCAGGCCAAGACGCTCGGCCTGCTCGGTACACCAGGTTAGATGCCCGACTGGCACTCCATCGAGGTTGAGCAACAGGCTGCCATCGGCCTGCTGACTCACCTCGATGGCGAGCTGGCCGCAACGCGGAGCCGCGCGTTCGCCATAGGCGCAGGCCGCCGCCAGCTCCCGTAGGCGCTGCTTGAAGATCTTGCCCACCGCCGTGACCGGCAGGGCTTCGACCAGGAAAATCCGTTTCGGGCAGGCCGGGCGTTCAGCGATGTGCTCAAAGGCGTACTGCTGCAGTTCATCAACGCTGACCTGGCTGCCCTGGCGCAGTTGCACGAAGGCCACCGGTAGCTCGCCGGCATATTCATCGGGCATGCCGACCGCGGCGGCCAGCAACACCGCTGGGTGCGACTCCAGGCAGTTCTCGATCAGCGCCGGGTCGATGTTGTGGCCGCTGCGGATGATCAGATCCTTGGCCCGGCCGGTGATGAACAGGTTGCCCTGCTCGTCCAGATGTCCCAGGTCGCCGGTGCGCAGCCAGCCATTCTCGAGAGGAGCCGTGCTCTGCCCCAGGTAACCGGGGAACACCGTCGGGCCTCGTACGCAGATCTCGCCGCCGCTGGCGATGCGCACTTCCACCTCGCCACTGACATGCCCGGCGCTGCCGGGAATCGAGGGCCGCTGCAGATTCGGCAGAGCGATGACGCCGGCGCACTCAGTCATGCCATAGGCCTGGTACAGACTCAGCCCGGTCGCTGTGCGGACTTGCTCGCAGAGCGCCGCAGGCACCGGCGCGCCGCCCGAGAGCATAAAGCGCAGTGAGCCGATGTCGTGGCCATCCAAAGGCACCTCGAGCATCGCGGCGACCGAGGTCGGGATGCCGCCGCTGATGGTGATGCCGTACTGTTCGACCAGCCGCCAGTGCTGGCGGATCACCTCGGGATTGCGGAAGCCGGCGAGTGTCGGCAACAGCATCTGCAAGCCGCTGGCTAGCCCGCCCAGGCTGTTCACCAAAGCTCCGGCGACGTGGAAGATCGGTAGGCCATTGAGCGCTACATCGCTGGGGCCAGTTGCCATGCAACGCACGTAAGCGTGCGCCGCCGCCACCTGGTTGGCATGGGTATGGCAGGCCAGCTTGGGCACCCCGGTGGTGCCGCCAGTATGGAAGTAGGCGGCGATGTCGTCGGCCTGCGGCTGCAACTCGGCCTCCAGCTCGGCGGCGCTGTAGTGCTCGAGCAACGCATCGAAGCAGTACTCGCCCGCTTTCGTCAGGACCGATACGCACTTGGGCTTGTGCGGCAGACGCTGGGCCACGCTGAGGGCCTTCTGCCAAAGGTCGGAGCCTGGCAGCGGTCCGAGTACGAAGATCAGCTCGGTCTGCGCCTTGAGCATCAAGTTGTACAGGGCATCCTCGTTGAGCAGCGGATTGAGCGGGTTGGCGATGCCGACGCTGGCGGCGGCCCAAAGCAGGTACTGGCTCTGCGGAATGTTCGGCAGTAACAGCGAGACCACCGGCTTGCGGCTGCCGGCCAGGTCCAGGATCAGGCGTGCCGTGCGGTTCACGTTGGCCAGCAACTCGGCATAGCTCACCTGCTGCTCGTCGAGCGGCGTCAGGCTGTTGAGGTAGATCAGGGCGAGCTGCTTGGCATGGGTAGCCGCTGAGGCTTGGAGGAGTTCGTAGACGGTTTTCGCACTAAGGGTGGACGTGGACATGGCGGACTCCTGCGGGCTGCGTTTTTTTGCAGATTCTGGACAGGCCGTGCGGGAGGCGGCATTAACAATTGTTAAGAGCGCTTTGGCGAGTGGGTAGGACGCACCAATACTCGCGAATCACCTCTGGTTTCGTTGACGTGCTGAAGGTCTGCTCCGGATCCAGGCTGTGTAAAAACGCCCTGAGCGATCGACTCGGCAGAAAACCGATCTCCTGTAATAACGTGAGTCTGACCACAATCTCCGTGTTTCCCTAAATTTTGCACCCCGACACATAGACGCCCACTCAACCCCGCGCTATCTCCGTTAGCGTTGTATCGGGGAGGTGTGTTGGTCGAACGGCTACGATGCAGACCGGTACTCGAGGCGATGCAGAGTCGCCTTGATCAAGCGCCAGAAATGATGCGGATCCGACGCCAAACGGTTGAGCATCCCTTCGGCACATTGAAGTCCTGGATGGGGGGCACGCACTTCATCACTAGAACCCTCGACCGAGTGAGCACCGAGATGAGCCTGCATGTACTCGCCTACAACTTCAAACGCGTGCTACAGCTGTTGGGCAGTGATGCCTTGATGGCGGCGGTGAAGGCCTGAGGCCTTTTTAGCGGTGCGATAAGTACATCTGGCAGGTGGCGTCTATTCACATCCCTAGCGCTGAGCGTCACATGACTGACCTGTCGGCAGGAGAAAAATATATAAGCTCGGCGTCAACGTTGATTTGAATCAAAATGAGTGACAGGCGGTAGTGTAAAAAGCGCATCAGACTTTGTAGGGATATAGTCGATGCGCGAGTCCAACCTGAAAACCCGGATTGTATGCAACGATCGTGAACTTGCCGACGAACTGCGCCACCAGTTGGTTCTCGTAGCACCAGATTGCGAGGTACTCAGCGCGCCGAGTGATTGCAGTGCGGCGCCTCTTTGCCGCTGGCTCGGTGAAGCACAATTAGGGCCTGCTGGGTGGGTACATGCCGCCTTGGTCGAGGCCACCGAGGTTCTGGAGCAGACTCGACACTCCTTCAAATCCCGCGAATTAGGGCAGCTGCGGCAGCGCTTGAATGAATTGCTGGATAAGTTGTCAGGCAATCCAGAATGATGTAAATATGACATCAGTAGGTTCCGCTCAATGCGGGAACCGGCTTTGCCGAGCAGGACAACGGGCCTGAAAGACGAAGCGCCGTGACACCAGTTCTTGACCAGAACTCGTGTCACGGCGTTTTTTTTTGTCAACAAAAAAGCATCTGTACAAAAACAGGGGCGTGAGAATGAAGGTGACAAAAGATCTGGCGGAGTTGCTCAGGCGTATCCGTCTCGATCACGAGGAGATCGTCGAACGCTTCCTCTTTCTCGACTGGAGTGCCGAAGATGCCGAGCGACTCAGCACAGCAGCTCAGCGCATGGCCCCCGCTCAGCAGACTTTCGTCGATCATTTGTACCGTCACTTGGCGAAATTCCCCACGCCGTCTGCGCTACTTCGCGCACCGGAGGTCATCGACCGACTGAAGCACAGCCAGGCCGAGTACTACCAGTGTTTATGGGGCGGCCCCTACGATGACGACTACGTCAACGGCCGTCTGCGCATCGGTGTGATCCACCAACAGGTCGGCCTGGAATTGAAGTGGTATTTAGGCGCCTATCGTCTGTACCTCGACGACATGCTTGCAAGCGTATTCGGCGACAACGACAACGCCACTCTCTACTCAAGTCTGTTGAAAGCGGTGTTCTTCGACATGACCTTGGCCATCGACACCTACAGTGCGGCACAGCACAAGGCGCTGGAGGACAGCGAGGCGCGCTTCGCCCGTGCTCTGCGTGGTGCCAACGACGGACTCTGGGATTGGCATGTCGATCAGGATCGACTGTATGTTTCAGAGCGCTGGGCAGGCATGCTCGGCCTCAGCCGCGATAGCATCGGCGAGAGCAGTGCCAGTTGGTTCGGTCGCGTGCATCCGGACGACCTGCCGGACTTTCGCCAGGCCATCGATGCCCACTTGCAAGGGCAGACATCGTCTGTCCACCATGAGTACCGCATCCGCCAAAGCAACGGTGGCTATACATGGGTACTCGTGCGTGGGGTCGCCGAAGCAACGACACCGGGTCAACTGCGCATGGCCGGCTCACAGTCCGATATCAGTGCACGCAAGGACGCCGAGCAGCGCCTCAAACATGCCGCCCACCATGACCCGCTGACCGGTCTGGCCAACCGTATGCGCCTTGACGAGCAAATGCAGAAAACTCTAGTGGAAAAGCGCAAGGGAGGTACCCAGGAGGCGCTGCTGTTCATCGATCTCGATCGCTTCAAGTTGATCAACGATAGCCTCGGCCACACTGTTGGCGATCGCGTTTTGGTAGAAGTGGCGCAGCGTTTGAGAGACTCTCTGCGCCCTGGTGATCAGCTTTTCCGCTTCGGCGGGGACGAATTCATCGTACTGCTTCATGATCTCACCTGCGGCCGCGACGCCGAGCGAGTATCCCAACGCATTCTCGACAATCTGCATCAACCGCTGCATGTGGACGATCGTACATTGGTAGTCAGTGCGAGCATCGGTATCGCCCCGTTGCAAGACGACGGTAAAACGCTGGATGCCTTGCAGGCCGCCGACCTTGCCCTCTACAGCGCCAAGTCTGCCGGCAAGGCGCGGTTCGCCCACTACAGCGAAGCGTTGCAAGACACCGCACAGCACCATCTTGAACTGGAATCCGCGCTGGGCCAGGCGTTGCAGCACGATGAATTCGAACTGCACTACCAACCGATCTATCGTCTTGACCAGGGAGCGCCCCTCGTGTCCGGGGTCGAAGCGCTGTTACGGTGGCGCCATGGTGAACGCCTGATCTCACCACTGGAGTTCATTCCTGCGCTGGAGGAGTCGGGGGAAATCATCCGCGTCGGCGAATGGGTATTGCGCCAGGCTTGCCAGCAGACCCGCCTCTGGCAACTGGCCGGACATGACCATCTGCGCTGTTCGGTGAACATCTCCAGCATCCAACTGCAACAAGTCGACTTCACCCTCCGGCTAATCGACATCCTGCAAGAAAGCGACCTGCCACCAGCCAGCCTGATCCTGGAGATTACTGAAAGCTACCTGATGCATGACGACACGGGCACCTTGGTCTGCTTGAACGAGTTGGCCAGCCTTGGCGTGTTGTTGGCGCTGGACGATTTTGGCACCGGTTACTCCTCTCTTGGTTATCTCACACGCTTTCCGCTGCACATCCTCAAGCTGGATAAAAGTTTCATCGGCGGCATCCCGCATGACAACAAACAGCGCGCGATCAGCCAGGCGATCATTGCCCTCGGCCGTACCCTTGGCCTGGAAGTAGTGGCCGAGGGCATCGAGAGCCCGGCACAACTCGACTTTGCCGTCAGTGAGGGCTGCCAATACGCCCAGGGTTACTGGTTTAGCCGGCCACGACCTGCCGCGCAGATGCAACGGTTGTTAAGCGGGGAAGACTGTTTCGAGGGGCATTGGTGCCCATTGCAGCAAGCACGGTAGGCACCCAGCGGTTATCCATCAGTTCAGGATGTAAATAATGAAAGTCAATCTTCCGGTCAGTGGTTGTGCAGTCGAGTTCAGCGCCAATTCGAACATTCTTTCAACAACCAATCCCAAGGGTGCCATCACTTACGTCAATCCAGATTTCATCAATATTAGCGGCTTCAGCGAGGCCGAGTTGCTCGGCGTCAATCACAATATCGTGCGCCACCCGGATATGCCGCCGGAGGCTTTCGCGCACATGTGGCAGACCCTCAAGGCCGGGCGCTCGTGGATGGGCCTTGTAAAAAATCGCTGTAAAAACGGCGACCACTACTGGGTCAGCGCCTACGCCACGCCGATGCTGCGCAATGGTGAAGTAGTGGAATACCAATCGGTTCGCACGCTCCCACCGAAAGAAATGGTAAAGTCCGCCGAGCATCTCTATGCACAGTTGCTCAGCGGTAAAAAAAAACGCTGCCTGCGCCCTCCGCGACTGTCCGTCGGTATGCGCTTGGCGCTTGCTAGCACTGGGCTGAACCTGCTCGGCTTTACCGCCTTATGCTGGGTTAGCACCCTTTCCTGGAACCATGCGGTCATCGCTGCGCCGCTATTCAGTTTGCTGCTCGGCGGCGTGCTGCGCTACAGCTTGCGCCCCCTCGATGCCCTTGCTCGCAAAGCCAGAAGTATCGCCGATAACCCGCTAAGCCAGATTCTATACAGCGGACGCCGAGACCAGTTTGGACAAATCGATTTCACCCTGCGAATGCTCGACGCCGAGACTCGGGCAGTAGTCGGACGCATTGCCGACTCGGCCCGTCAGTTGAACAAAGAAGCCGACGAGCTAGTCGCCGCAGTGGACAAAAACAACTGCGCGACCCTACAACAGCAAGTTGAAACTGCCCAGGTAGCCAGCGCCATCACCCAGATGGCCAGCAGTGTGCAGGAAGTGGCGCGCAATGCTCAGCTCACCGCCGGCACCGCGAGCTTGGCCGATCAAGAAACCGACCGAGGTCGACAACTGGTCGAGCAAACCCGCCAGCACATCGACAGCCTCGCCAGCGAGGTGCAACAGACCAGCACGGTGATTCACCAATTGGAGTTGCATGGCCAAGAAATCAACCGTGTATTGGAGGTAATCCAGGGCATCGCCGAACAGACAAACCTGCTCGCCCTCAACGCAGCAATCGAGGCCGCTCGCGCAGGCGAGGCTGGACGCGGTTTCGCAGTGGTCGCCGACGAGGTGCGCGGGCTGGCTTCGCGCACCCAGCGTTCCACCGCAGAAATCCAGGGCACCATCGATACTTTACGGCGCTCCACTGGGGATGCTGTGGCTGCGATGCAACGCAGTCACAGTAAGGCCGAAGCCAGTGTTGAACAGGCACTGCTCGCCGCCCAGGCGCTGGATGGGATCACCCAGCGAGTCGGTGAAATAAGCGACATGAGTGTGCAAATAGCCGCCGCCGTAGAGGAGCAGAGCGCGGTGGGTGACAGTATCCAGTGCAACCTAAACGGTATCAGTCAAGCCACCCAAAGTAATGTGCTTGCCAGCAGCCAGAGCAGCACGACTGCTGCCCATGTCGCCAAACTGGCCGAGCGCCTTCAACTGCTATCGGCGCAATTCTGGGGGTCGTCAACGTAATGACTGACGGGATGGGGCTGAAAGTTTTGAGGCGGCTGGATGCTCGTGGGGGCAGGCGTATTTGATTGAGCAAACGGGTTCTGTCCGAGTCTAGTTATTGGGCTCTATAAGCTCGCAGCTAGCGATGAGGGTTCATGGAGGGTTCGGTGAAGATTCTGGCCGGATTCTGCCTTCTGCCAACGGCAACTGTGGGTCCAGGCTGTGTGAAAACAGCCTGGGACGAAACCTGACTGCGGAACTCGTCGCTCGCGTTGAGCGTTTTGAGCCCGATCCTGGACCCGAACCGGGCACGACCGAACACACCAAAGCAGAGTTTGATGCAATGCTGGAGGCACTTTTGTTTGAATACAAACCGGAAGAGCTTTGGATCTTTGCTTATGGCTCACTGATATGAATCCGGAGTTCGATTTTTTGGAGAGCCGTAACGCCACCGCCTATTCTGGTGTGCCTCCTAGTCG
Organism: Pseudomonas sp. KH_027; assembly: GCF_057838565.1. NCBI lineage: Bacteria > Pseudomonadati > Pseudomonadota > Gammaproteobacteria > Pseudomonadales > Pseudomonadaceae > Pseudomonas > Pseudomonas sp. KH_027. The sequence continues at coordinate 925,976 of NZ_CM174470.1, read as the reverse complement.
TTTCAGTACAGGGCGTCCGCTGTATCAGGGGCGTTGTATGCTCAGCACCAGCCGATCGATCTGCGGCACCAGCAGGTTGGCGGCTAACACGGCGAAGCAGAGACCATCGGCATAAAGCCCGAATTCGCGAATCAATTCGGTCAGCGCGCCAATGATCGCGCCGAACAGGACGCGGCCGGCAAGCGTATCGGGACTGGTGACCGGATCGGTTGCGATGAAAAAGGCGGTGAACAGAAAACCGCCGAGACTGAGGCTGTACAGGCTTTCCTGTGGGCTATGGCCGGTTGCCAGGGACAGCACTGCGGCGCTGGCGAGCATCGCCAGCGGAATCTCGATTCGGATTACCTTCAATAGAACCAGCAGTAAGCCGCCGGCTACATAGCCGAACCCCGACAGATTGGGGGTGACCGGTGTGAACTGGTTCAGGGCCAGCTGTGTGGCGCCGGCGAACGCATCGAATGCGAGGCGGGGCGCCAGTTGCAACTGCTGCAGAAGCACCTGCTCTGCGTTCAGGACGAGCGTCCAGGGGGCCTGGGTCGATGGAGCGGGATACAGCAGTTGGTAGAAACAGATGGCGATGATCCCCAGGCCAACCATGGCGGGGTTGAGTCGGTTGCGGCCCAGGCCTCCACTGCCGTGTTTACACAGTACGACGGCGGCAAAGCAGGCCAGCGCGATCATCCACAGCGGCACCAACAGCGGCAGTGCCCGAGCCAGAATCAGGCCTAACACCAGCCAGCTCAGGTCGCCCAGTCCCGCACGCACATCACATCCGCGCAGGCGCAGCACAGCGGCTTCGAACGCCAAGGTCAGCAGCAGGCACCAGAAGGTCTGCAGCCAGACCACAATGCCGAATTGCCAGGCATACAGTGCGGTGCCCGGTAGCAGGCACAGGCTGACCGCCAGCATCAGCGTTCTGAGCCGGTGCGGGATGGGACGGCGGATCAGGCTCATGGGCGCAGCTCCGTCTTGCTCTGGCGAAAGCGCTCGCGCAGCGGCAGATTGCTGGGGCAGGTGCTGCTGCAGCTGCCGCACTCGATGCAGGCATCCAGCCGCAGTGTCTGCAATGTAGCGTGGTCATTGCGCTCAGCCGCGGAATAGAGATCCAGCGGTCTTAGCGACATCGGGCAGACATCTACGCAGCGTGTACAGCGGATGCAACTGCCCGCAGGTTTGGCTGCCGGCAGGTAGCGCTCGGCGCCAAAAATCAGGCAACTGCTGGTCTTGCTGATAACCGCGGCGGGATTCGGTAGCGGGCTGCCCATCATTGGGCCGCCGACCTGGGTCAGACGGCCCGCGAGATCGGCACCGGCAATTTTGCGCAGTTCACTGACTGGATAGCCAAGCGGGACCTCGACATTCCCGGGGTTCTCACAGGCCCCGGTCAGCGTCAGCACGCGTGATATCAGCGGTTCGGCGTGGAAGATGGCGCGTCCCAGTGCGTAAAGCGTCGCGACATTCAGCGCCAGCACTCCGATCTCGGCGGGCCGGGTCCCCGGCGCCAGGTTGCGGCCGCTAAGGCTCTTGATCATCAGCGGTTGGCCCCCAGCCGGGTAACGCGCCGGTAGCGGACAGATATCGACCCGGGTACGCGCTTGGCGGGAGGCGGCACGCAACGAGGCCATCGCCACAGGTTTGTTGGTTTCGATACCGAAGCGGGTCTGCGCTATGCCCAGCAGAGTGGCGAGATAGTCGGCAGTCTCGATCAGCGCCTCGGCGCGTTCGCGCATGAGACGGTCATCGCAGGTCAGGAAGGGTTCACATTCGGCACCGTTGATCAGCAGGAGGTCGGGCTGCTGGGCGCCGGCCAGCTTGAGGGCCGTCGGGAAACCCGCCCCACCCAGTCCAACTATGCCCATCTGCAAAGCCCGTTCGACCAGCGCCTCGGGCGTTTTTGGGGGGGCCAGAACGGGGCGTTCGATCCACTCATCCAGACTGTCTGCGTTCAGGATAACGGCCATAACCGGCTCGGCTGAGTCGGCCGCGAAGGCGAGTCCGATCTGTTCCACGGTGCCGGAGGTGCTGGCATGCACCCACGGGGTGTTGCCATCGCCGATGCCGATCACCTCGCCCTTGCGCACATGCTGCCCCGGCTGCACGCAGGGCTGGGCGCATCTGCGACCCCGCTCGAGCGGGATCGCCAGCTGTATGTGTCCGACCGAGACCGGAGCAATCGGCTTGGAGTTGGATAACTGCTTGTAGCCTTTGAGCTTGAGTCCGCCGTGCCAGCGGCGCTGTGTGGGCGTGGCGATGGCGAGCAGGCGGCGCCAGAAGGTTTTCGGTTGCGACCTGCATTGGGCTCGGAGAGGAAGCGGCATGCGCTCGACGCTCTGAAATGGATGGTTAGACACGTTCTGTCCTCCAATTTTTGGACATAAAACACCCCCGTGCGGTAACGCACATAAGAGGGTTTTGCTTCCGGGTCGTTGAGGGAAAAGCGAGGTAGGACACTCGATCACTCACGGGGCTCAGAGTGCCGAATGGATGGATTGTTCATTTTTTGATCTATTTTACTGATAAACGGCAGGCCAAGTGCCGGCCTGCGTGGCGATCGACAGGAGCACTGCGAGGCATCGCCGTGTGGCCAGAGACCGTGGTCCGGGTTGTCGCCCGTGGTGTTTCGCAGACCTTCCCTAGGCGCACCGCCACGTTTTGACTGGGCGGGGTTCATGGAGCGCTTACTTCTGAACAAGACGGAACGCGCGGCGCTTTCGGCATCCTTAGGATCGGATTTTCCCTGGGCACGGCGCGCAGCTCGATCTGGACGATTGATTTCCAGCACTTCGACGCCTTAGTTGCGCAGCACGCGCGTCAGCCCCGCACCGTACGCCATGCTCCAGCCGTCCTATTAAGTCCAGTACCTCTTCGGGCGGTGCTTGGATCGGGGCAACTCCTCCCAGCGCAGGCAAAGGTTGGCAAAACCATCTCTCTACGGCTTCCTGGTCTCCTTCGAACAAGCTAACAGCTGCACTCCAGAGTTGTTTCTCGATGTCCACAATTTAACCCTCACCGTGCCAAATGATGTTTTCCGTCCAGCCATCATTGGCTTCAGGGGGAGTATCAGGGATAAGGAAACTGAATAGGCCCAGCGGCAAGCGACAGAAGGTTACAAAATTGAAATATTCCAATCTGATACTAAAGCCACGTCCTCGCCTGTAGGAGTGGATGGCGCTCCTACCAAGCGAATAGCGAGGGCCAACTGGCAGGTTGGCTTTCTTTTTGCCTTCAAAAACTCACTCCCGTGCCCCGCGCGGTCAGGAGGTGATGCTATGAATATCTACGTTCAGAAGGTTACAACCCTGGGGAGTGAGCTTTGGCTCGTAACAGCCGGCTCAATCCAGCTTCGCTTCAATGATCAGCAATCTGCTCTCCACTTATCTACGCGCTTCAAAGCGCAGGTAGAAGCTCCCCATGAATTGCCAGCAGAGATGCACAAACCTTGGACAGAAAGGACGGAATCTGCCCCAGTCTGAACCTCTTTGCTGCATAGCCAGAGGCCTTCGTGCCTGCTGGGCCATCCTTCGGCAGAAATCGGGCAAGGACTCTGCCGAAGGATGGCTTTCTGATGTTCATAAAGCGTACGCCGTTGATTGCTCAGCGTACGGGGGCTTATGCCCGTCCTCAAGCTTCGCGCCCAGACGCTGCGCACCGAGCCAAACAAGGAGAGTGCCGATGAGCCCCATCCTTGTTCAAGTATAAGAACGCCTTCGCACTGCTGATCCTCAACGATCTACCGAAGCTGGATCGAGCCGATGCCGAAACGGCTCTGATAGTTCGCAAGCGCTCCGGCCTGGGACCACCCCGTACCAGGCATGATTGCCCGGCAACAGGGTGCCCCCAAGAACAAGGATCATCCGGGTCAACTCCCTGCGGCTGGCTCCGAACGGTTGGCCGTGCCCATTACAGCCGGAAGCGATTGACCAGCGTCTGCAGCTCACCGCCCAGGCGCGCCAGCTCGACGCTCGAGGCCTCGATCTGCAGGCCGGCCGTCGAACTCTGCTCGGCGATGTCGCGGACAACCTTGCTTGACCACACCCTGACTCAACTGCCGCCCAAATCGGCACTGAGCGGTACGATCCACTATGCCCTCTCGTTGGCAGGTGCCGACCCGCTACGGCGCGGATGGTAGCCTTGACATCAACACTAATTTCGCCAACCGCGCCCTGCCTGCAGTGGCCCAGTCAGTTCCTAAAAGCCGGGCGGGGGCGGCAAGTGCTTCAGGTCGGGAAAGCCGGGTGGAGGGGGTGGCAAGGATGGCAGAGACAGGGATGGCGGAGGAGAAGGCAGGGGCGGCAGATTTAGCGTGGCCGGCAGAGTCGGCAGGGTTGACGTGGACGGCCGGGACGGAGGGGACGGCAGGGACTTTGGCAGCCCACCAGCGGGCGGCTTGAGCACATTGACAACGGATTTGACCTTATGGACGATGGCCTTGGTGACCGCCTTTCTGGCTTCCTCGGCCAGCGCCTCGCACAGAGCGCGGATGATCGCGGGCGGCGTGGCTCCATCTGTGGTCGCGCCGATATTGGCGAGATGCAGCGGCGGCAGCGGTAGCGTAAGCGCGCCGCCAGGCAGGGGAATATCAAGAGAGATCGAGCCGCCCATGACGGTGAGTTCGCGGATGATGACCTTGCGCGCGTGGCTGCTGGCCCGAATGGCGACCGGGGTAACGGAATAGGCCTGGGCCGTGTTCTTGATGGCCTCCAGGTTACTGGTGGCAGTGGGACTTTTCGCCGTGTAAGTAATCTGCGGCGCGATGACTGTGGCGGAATCAACAATGATAGGGCCGCCACCGATAAGGGAGCCACGTTCCACCTGCATGGCGATACGGTCCACCACTACGGCGTAGGGCGAAGAGAATCCAGTGGGGTTGCCCAGGGTAAGCCCATCAAGCGCTCCCACGCCGGTGAAGGGCGAGAATTCCACGCTCCCCACGAGCACCTGCGTCTGGGTGGCCAGGGCCCCCTCGGTCTCGATGGCGGATTTGATGGAGGGCTCGAACTGGGCGAGCAGAGTCCACAGTGCAATAGCGGCGACGGCGAACAGGGCGGCAAGGGCAAGCCCGATGGCTTTCGGCATGGTGTTAGTTGCTCCATGAAAGGTGGCGGCACTCCAGGCGCCGCCTTGCTACTCAGCAGTCGCCAATACTGACGACTGAAGGGGCTTGGAAATGGACAAATGGGCAGTGTGAGCGCACGAGGTGGGGTTGCTTCTGGAGATTGACGAGCCCCCAGCCCGTTACAGTCGGAAGCGACTGACCAGCGTCTGCAGCTCGCCACCCAGGCGCGCCAACTCGACGCTCGAGACCGCGGTCTGCTGAGTGGTTATCGAACTCTGCTCGGCGATGTCGCGGACATTGACCACACTGCGGTTGATCTCCTCCGCTCTGCTGCTCTGCTGCTCCGCCGCCGCGGCGATCTGCAGGTTCATCGACTGGATGTTGGAGACCGAATCGGTGATGCTCGCCAGTGCCACGCCAGCTCGGCGGGTCAGCTCGCGTAGGCTGCCGCTCATGCGCTGCATGTTGCGCTGCAATTGGCCGATTCCGTCGCCCCGCTCCACCCGTATTTCGGCGGAAAGATCATCCTGAGCGATGCGCTCGGTGATCGTCAGCGTCTCGGCCAAGGGACGGACGATCAGGCGGGTGATCAACCAGGCAGCGAGCACGCCGAAAACGAAGGCGACCAGGGCAATACCAATCAACAGGGCGTTGGCGAAGCGGATGTCCTCGGTCCGCAGGCGCTGTTGCCCGGCGAACAGCTCATCGCTCAGCCGACGCACCGTGCCGGCTGCCTCTTCCATGACCTGCAGTATCTGCTGGCGCGCCGCGCCGCCGGGCTCCTGCTGCAGGCGTTGGAAGGCCTTGCGGTAGCCGCTCAGAGCGGCGAGTTCCTGGTCCATCAACGCCAGGTTCTGCGGCTTGTTGAACTGGAGCTTGAGTTCACCGATGTACTGTTCGATTCGGCCGATGTGCTGCTCGAGGGCTTGGGCGTCGGCGGAGCCGCGGCTGACCTCGAACTGCAAGCGCAGCACCCTGGCCTGATGTACCAGTTCGTGGAGTTTGGTGATGGCGCCCATCTTCTCGCTGCGCACGGTCAACCGTTCCAGGCTCTGCATGCCGGCCAGGGTGACGAAGAAAGTCATGAGCAGGACCAAGGCGAACCCCAGGACGAGCTTCTTGTTGACACTGAGATTGGCGAAGAGGCGGAAAATCGACATTCTGCTACTCATTGCAAAGGGCAATCGCTATCGAAGAAAGGGAGCCTCAGCCGGCGGAGTTCAAGGGCTCACATCCGTTACGCCAAGACTGTTTTCGCTCAAAGAGACAAACGGTAATCAAAGGTGTCCGACTTCATGCCGCCATTGGGTGTTCCAATGCCGGAGGTCGAGTAATAGGTCGCCTGCATAGTGGTCTCCTGCCCGTCCTCAAGCTTTGCAACTGGCGCATTCTGATCGTCGCAAGTAACCGAGCCCCCCAGTTGTTGCGCGCAGATATTGCTCTTCGAGACAAGCTCAGAACCTGCGCCGCCCTCGACATAAGACACATAGCGGAAGCTGCTGAACGCATAGGCGTACGCCGGACTTTGGGAGAGCGAATACGCCCCCCTGTAATCATGGCCCTGTGCCCAGTGCTGATAAGTGGCGCCCCAGGAAGCGCCCATTTGGCTGGCTTCACTCGCATGCCATGGCTGGCGCCAGTCGAACGCCTCATCGACGCGGTAGGTCATATCGCCCAGCCCTGTTGCTCGGCGGGTGACGGGCAGCTCATCGGCGCCGGCCAGTCTGCCGCCATAGAGCCAAGCCAGGATCGCCAGGATCGGTGCAATTCTTTTATTCATGGATCACCTTTTCAGCAAATTGGACTTAAGAACCTGTATCGCCCATCACCACCGACGTGAGTGCGCAAGCACCCACGGTGAGGATGGTGTTACGCCACGGCCAACGTTTGCGTACAGCAACCTCCTGTCGCCAAAGCACCGTGCGCAGTGCAATGGCGAGCCAGGTCGGCGGCCGTCGCGATCAGCGTTGCCGCCCGCCCAACAATTCAGCGAAACCCGGCTGGGCCTGATCGCCAATCAGGGCATCGGCGGCCGGCTGGCGGCGCACCTTGAACCACGCGGCGTACAGTGCCGGGACGAAGAAGATGGTCAGCAACGTCGCCACGGTGAGGCCGCCCATGATCGCGATTGCCATCGGCCCCCAGAACACGCTGCGGGTCAGCGGGACCATCGCCAGTACGGTGGCCAGCGCCGTCAGCATCACCGGACGGGCCCGGCAGATGGTGGACTGCAGCACGGCACTCCAGGGGTCGCGGCCCTGCGCGATCTCGATCTGCACCTGGTCGATCAGGATCACCGAATTGCGCATGATCATGCCGCCGAGGGCGATGATGCCGAGGATCGCGACGAAGCCCAGCGGCGACTGGAACACCAGCAGCGCCGGCACCACGCCGATCAGACCCAGCGGCGCAGTCAGCACCACCATCCACATGCGGGAGAAGTCCTGCAGTTGCAGCATCAGCAGCAGCAGGATGGTGATCATCATCAGCGGGGCCACCGCCAGCAGCGCCTGGTTGGCCTTGTCGCTTTCCTCCACCGCGCCGCCCACGTCGATGCGGTAGCCCGAGGGCAGCTTCGCCTCGATATCCTTGAGCAACGGCCGGATCTCCTGCGTCACCGACACACCCTGCTCGCCATCCTTCACGTCGGCGCGCACGGTGATCGCCATGTCGCGGTTGCGCCGCCACAGCACTGGCTCTTCCAGCTCGTTGCTCACCTGTGCCACCTGCGACAGCGGCACCACGGTGCCCTGGCGCGTGTAGAGGTTGATGTCCTTCAGGGTGTCCAGGCTCAGGCGCTCCTCGGGCACGGCACGCGCCACGATATCGATCAGGTCCTCATTCTCGCGCAGCTGCGACAGGGTCGCGCCGTTCATCACGCTCTGGGTCACCAGCGCCACGTCGGCCGGTGTGAGGCCCAGCGCGCTCGCCTTGTCCTGGTCCAGCTCCACCTTCAGCGTGCGCACCGGGTCGTTCCAGTCGAGCTGGACGTCGCGCACCTTCGGGTTGGACACGACCACCTGCTCTACCTCGCGGGCGATCTGGCGCACCATCTGGGTGTCGGGGCCGACGACGCGGAACTGCACCGGGTAGCCGACGGGCGGCCCCAGCTCCAGCCGGGTCACGCGCAACCACGCCTGCGGGAACTGCTGGTCGGCCGAGGTCATCAGCCGCTCACGCACCCGCTCGCGTGCCTCCAGGTCCTTGGTCATCACGACGAACTGGGCATAGCCCGGATTCGGCAGCTCGGGGTTGAGTGAGAGATAGAAGCGCGGTGCGCCGGCACCGGTATAGGCGGTGAAGAAACGCACGTCCTCATCCTTCGCCAGGATCTCCTCCATGCGCTTGACCTGCTCGGAGGTCGCGGCGAACGAGGCGCCTTCCTTGACGCGCAGGTCGATGACCAGCTCAGGGCGCGAACTGTTGGGGAAGAACTGCTGCGGCACCAGCTTCATGCCGGCCAGAGCCAGTACCAGCGCGGCAAAGGTCGCGCCGATGACCACCCAGCGGCGCTCGATGGCGGTGTCGATCAGGCTGCGCAGCTTGCGGTAGAACTTGGTGTCGTACGGATCGGCGCCATGCTGGTGCTTGCCCAGGTCGTTGGGCAGCATCTTGACCGCGAGGTACGGCGTGAAGATGCCGGAGCAGATCCAGGAGAACAGCACTGCGGCGCCGACGATCCAGAAGATGCCGCCCGCGTACTCGCCGGTGGTGGACTTCGACATGCCGATCGGCAGGAAGCCCACGACGGTGATCAGCGCACCGGTCAGGCGCGGCATGGCAGTCGCCGAGTAGGAGAAGGCTGCCGCCTTCACGCGGTCCCAACCGGTTTCCATCTTCGCCACCATCATCTCGATGGCGATGATGGCGTCATCCACCAGCAGGCCCAGCGCGATAATCAGCGAGCCTAGCGAGATGCGCTCGAGGTTCCAGCCCATCGCCAGCATCACCAGCGCCACGCCACCCAGCACCAGCGGCACCGTGGTCGCGACCACCAGGCCGGCACGCCAGCCCAGGCTGACCAGGCTCACCGCGATCACGATGATCAGTGCCTCGGCCAGCGCGCGTCCGAAGTCCAGGATCGCGTCCTTCACCGTGGTGGGCTGGTCGGCCACCAGCTCCAGCTCCACGCCGTATGGCAGCTCGGACTGGATCTTGGCGACTGCCGTGTCCATCTCCTGGCCAAGGTCGACGATGTTGCCGTCGTTGGTCATGGTGATGCCGAGCATCAGCACCGGCTGGCCGTTGTGACGCACCGTGTAGGTGGGCGGATCCTCGAAGCCGCGGGTGACGGTCGCGATATCGCCGAGTTTGATCAGCCGCCCGCCTGCGGCGATGGGCACGTTGCGGATGGCGTCTTCGCTGGCGAATTGGCCGCTGACGCGCACCATGACGCGGTCGCCGCGGGTGTCGATCTGGCCCGCAGGCAGCAAGGTGTTCTGGCTCTTGAGGCTGTCGGCGATGGTCAGCGGGGTGATACCCAGCGCGGCCAGGCGCTCATGGGAGAACTCGACATACACGCGCTTGGCCTGCTTGCCGATGACATCGATCTTCTTGACCATCGGCACCTTCAGCATGCGCCGCTTGATGTCCTCGGCCGCGTCGGACAGGTCGGCGTGGCCGATGCCGTCGCCCTTGATGGCGTACATCAGGCCGTACACGTCGCCGTATTCGTCGTTGACGATCGGGCCGATCACGCCGTCGGGCAGCTCGAGGCTCAGGTCGCCCAGCTTCTTGCGCGCCTGGTACCAGGCCTCGCGCTGGTCAGCCTTGGAGGTGCCGCCGCGCACGGTGAGGGTCATGCCCGCGTAGCCTTGTCGCGCGTAGGTGACCACCTTCTCGAAGTGGTCGATCTGCTCGAACTTCTTCTCCATGCGGTTGAGGACCTGATCCTGCAACTGCTGGGCGGTGGCACCCGGCCAGATGACCATGGCGGTCATCGAGGGCACGGAGAAGTTCGGGTCCTCGAGCTGACCGAGCTTGGTGAAGCTGAAGGCGCCGGCCACCGCGACGAGGATCAGCATGAACAGGACGACGGCGCGGTGACGCAGCGCCCAATCGGTGAGGTTGAAGTTGTTCATCGGGCGGCCTGCTGTGTGATGTTCGCTGCAGTGATCGCCGAGCCTGGCAGGGCGACCTGCATGCCGGGCGCCATCTTCTGCACCCCCGCGGTGACGACCCGTGCGCCGGCCTGCGGTCCGGAGACGAGCACCTCGTCGTTGCGGTAGCCCAGCACAGCGACCTGCACCAGCTCGACGCTGCCCGCAGCCTCAGCGCCTGCAGGCGTGACAATCCACAACGCCGGCTGGCCGCTGCTTTGCGTCAGCGCCGTGGCCGGCACCGCAGCCACCGAGCTATCCGTCATCTCGCGCTCGGCCACCAGGGTGGCTGTAGCGCCCAACGGCAGCGAGCTCACGCTCACCGGCTGCAATCGAGCACGGTAGGTGCGCGTTTGCGCCGCGGCCTGCGGTGACAGCTCGCGCAGCGTAACCGCAAAGCTCTGGTTCGGCGTGCTGGCCAGCGAGGCCTTGAACTGTGCTTGCTGGAAGGCAGCCAGGTGATCCTCGGGCACATCGACGACGATCTCTGGTTCATCCGGATTGGCGATTGAAACCACCGGTTTGCCCTCCGGCACGACCAGCCCGACCTCGAAGCGCACGGCCGTGACCACGCCGCTGCGCGAGGCGCGCAGCACTGTGTACTTGAGGCGGTTGCGTGCCAGGGCGAGCTTGCGCGCCTCGGCCTCGGCGGTTGCCCGGGCGGTCTGGGCATTGGTCTGCGCGCGCTCGTCGTCAGCCGCACTGACCGAGCCGTCGGCCTTCAGCGCCGTCAGGCGCCGGCGGTCGGAGTCGGCCTGGCGCGCCAGCTCAGCGGCGGCGACCAACTGCTGCCGCGCCGCTTCCTCGGCGAGGCGGTAGTCGCTGTCGTCCAGCATCGCCAGCACATCGCCGGCACGCACGTGCTGGCCAACATCGACCTTGCGCTGGACGACCTTGCCGCCCACGCGGAAGGCCTGGTCGACCTCATGCCGCGACTGCACGGTGCCCACGTAGCGATGGCTCTCGCGGGCGTTGTCGTAGCGAATTTCGACGGTATGCACCGGTCGCAGCACCTGCACGGGAGGCTGCTCCTGGCTGCACGCGGAGAGTATGGCGGCTACGGCTATGGCGCCGGCCACAGTAAGGGAGTTCTTCAAGACGGTTCCTCTTTGAAGACGACGGATTCTTAGGAAAGTGGCGGACGGTTGGCACCGCTGGTTGCGGCAGGGTTGGCGGGTTGTTCGAACACCTGCCAGCCCCCTCCCAGCGCCTTGTAGAGCTGCACGCTGTCGAGCAGCAGCTGGGTGTTGCTGTCGTTGGCGTTCAGGCGTGCCGCCAGACGCGCCCGTTGCGTGTCCAGCAGCGGCAACAGGTCGATCTGCCCGCGGTCATAGAGCGACTGGGCGCGGCCCTGCGCAGCCTCTGCGGATGCGGCGGCCGATTGCAGCGACCAGGCACGGCGGCGCTCCTGCGCCAGGGTGACGAGGGCGCTTTCCACCTCCTCGAGCGCGCGCGCTATACCGTCCTCGGCGCGCAGCAGCGCTTCGCGCTGGCCGCTTTCGGCGACCTCGTTGATCGCCTGCGTGCGCCCGGCGTTGAAGATCGGCATCGCCAGCAGAGCCGCCACGTTGGTGAAGCGAGCGGCGCCGAGGTCCATACCGTTCAGCTCCAAGCCCTGGCGACCGAAGGATGCACCGAGGAACAGGCGCGGGAACCATTCGGCCGCGGCCTGCTGGCGGCGCGCATTGGCCGCATCGAGCTGGGCCATCAGCGCCAGCACGTCAGGCCGGCGCTGCAGCAGCTCGGCGGGCTGGCCCGGTTTGGCCTCGGGTACCAGCAGATCGCCAGGCGATGGCTGGATGCTCGCGGCATTGAAGGCCTGGTCGCCGATCAGCACCGCGATGCGATGGCGCGACACGGCCGCCAACGTCTCCAGCGGCGGGATCTGCGCATGCGCCGACAAAGCATCGGTCTGCGCGCGCTCGACGTCGAAAGCGGTCGCCAGCCCCACGCGGTGGCGCGCACTGACCAGGCGCAGGGTCTCGTCCTGCATCGCCGAGATGGCGCGCAGCGTGTGGATCTGGCGCTGCGCACCGACCAGCGTGAAGTAATTGCTGGCGACCTCGCTCATCACCAGCAGACGTACGCCGCGCACGCCGTGCTCCGCGGCCAGCGCCTCGGCCTCGGCCGCTTGCGCTCCGGCGCGCAGGCGACCGCTCAGGTCGAGTTCCCAGGAGACGTCGAGGCCTGCGCTGGCACTCTTGCTGTCCGGGTAACCCTGCCGCTTGGTCGAGTCGTAGCCACTGCTGCGGTCGGTGCCGGAGGCGGACACGCCGACGCTAGGAAATAGCCAGGAGCGGCTGATCGTCTCGCCGGCGTGTGCGGCACGCAGGCGCTCGGCGGCGATCTTCACGTCGCGATTCTCGCGCGCCGCACGGCGCACCAGATCCGTCAACAGCGGATCGCCGAAGGTCTCCCACCAGGCAGCCTCGGGCTCCATCTCGGCGGCCGTGCTCGCCACGAACTCGGCCGGAAGGTCCAGCGACGGTTTGACGACCGGCGTGGAACACCCACTCAGGGCCAGGGCAATCGATACGGCCAGTGCTGCCACGACGGCGAGGCCAGGCGAGCGAGCGGCAGGATGCAGGGTTGTCTGCCCAGCGTGGTGGATCAGCGGGAAGGGGGTAGGAAGTCGCGACATCGAATTGGGCTCGTGTGGATTCGAGGTGGCGCCAGCGTAGAACCCTGTACGCGCCGAGTCGTCAGCGAAGCGTCGCGGTTCGGTCGCCATGTCGAGCGCTCGCTCATGCATGGCCGTCACTCGCAGGCCGCTTCTGCAATGGGCTCGCCTGCCGCTGACACGAGGTCGATGGCAATCGCTACCAGCAGCTCTTCGGCGGACGAGAACTCGCGCTGACGTCCGGTGACCAGGTTTTCGAGGCGCCCCACAAGGACCCCCGCAGTGGCGTCGCTACGCAGTTTCACCACATACGAGCGGCGACTTGGGTACTTGGATTCAGAGTTCAGGATCATGGTGGACCGCCGGATTAAGAAAGTTCGACGACAGCCTAGGGCGAGCCCTGGCTCGAGTCGTAAGGGAAAGGTCAGACTTCGGTCGGGACAGCGCCAACCCACGGCCCAGCAGGGATCGCGACCTGTCGCCGGCAGCTCCGGCTGAGCGTCCCTAGCACATGAACTCAGAGCCCCAAGACAGAGGCTCGCCACCGCCATTGCCTTGCCCGTCTGGACAGCTGCATCGAGCCACCGCTTGACCTCGGCGCACGCTGCGCCTGGCCAGCAGCAACGAAGCCAAGGGCTATGTGGGCATAGGCGAGATGGCGGGACAGTCGGTGGCAACGCGCGCGTCTGCGCCAGCGCGGCTCGATTACGCAGCGCTCAGCGACGACAAGCCGATGCACCCGATGGTGGCTTAAGGCCGCCGCTCACCGGGGACCGATGAACGGCATCGGCGAACTCGGCGCGCCTGGGCTGGTGGCAGCCGAGGGGAATGTGGGGGGCTCCGCGTTAAGCCGGCTTCGCGACCTGAAGCAACGTGCGCGCGCGCCTCACCGGCTCGGTGCCCTCGGCTTCAGGCAGCCGGTCAACCAGCGCCGCCAGGGCCTGGCGATCCTCGGCCGCGGCGTCGTGCTGCCCGCACAACTCGACCAGCGCGAGCAGCTCCAGCCAAGGCGCTTCCTGGGCGCGCGCTTCCTGCACCGCGCACCGGACTGCAGCGCTGCCGGCTTCGGGTCGCCCCTGCCCGCGCGCGACCGCCGCCTCCAACAGCAGCAGCTGCGGCAGGTACACGCGCTCACCCAGTTCATCCGCCACCCGATGCGCCTCCTGCAGTTCGGCTTGCGCAGCGTCGTAATCCTCCGCCAGCAGCAGCGCCTCGGCCGCGTAACCGAGCACTTCGCTGGCGCCGGAGCGCATGCCAAGCCCGGTGTGTTCCTCGTAGGCCTCGCGGATGCGCCGGTAGCCGTCGCGCGGCGCGCCGCTGCGCGCGTCGGCCCAGCCACGCCACCAGCGGCAGGCCGTGCGGCCCAGCGCGAGCGAATTCTCCTCGACCAGCGCCTGCATGTCGTCGGCCAACGCGGCCACGCGGGCAGGGTTGCCCATCCGCACCTCGACCAGCACCTCCTGCCAGGCGGCGATCAGCCTGGTCATCGGCTGGCGCAGCACCTGCGCGCGGGCTTGTGCGCGCTGCAGGTGGGCCCTTCCCTGCTCGACCAGACCGGAACGCACCAGCTCGATGGCCAGCATGCCGTGCAGCATGACCTGAGGGTCGGTCGCGAAGATTTCACTCGTCCCAATGTCGAGGAGCTCGGCGATCGCAAGGCCGCGCTCGAGCCAGCTGCAAGCCGCCTGCGTACGCCCCTGGAGATGACGCACCTCGCCCTGCACGATGCACGCCGCCAGCATGAGCGCCGGATCGTTAGTCTCGGACGAGAGAACCTCGGCGCGCTCCGCCACCGCCAGCGCCAGCGCATAGTCGCCGCGCAGACCCAGCAGATACCCGAACCCATGCAGCAGGCGACCGCGCATCGGATGCTCGGGAGCATCTGCCAGCAGCCTGTACGCACGCTCGAACGCGCTCCTGGCTTCGCTGCCGACGCCGAGCGCGTGGATAGCCGACATACCCTGCAGCGTGGCTAAGGTAATCTCCAGCGCATCGCGCTCCGCCCCTTCCGGCGCCTGCTGCAACAGGGCTAACGCACGCTCGGTGAGACCGAAGCACGAGACCGGACTAAAGTGCAGCAGCGCGGCTTCCGCCGCCTCGGCGCAGTAGCGCAGCGCGGTCATCGGCTGTCGGCCCCGCTCGAAGTGCATCGCCAGCTCCGCTGCCGCGACCAGCACGCCGGCCGAGCGCTCGCGCTCGAGGGCAACGCCGACCTGATGATGGAGGTGGGTACGCAGCGAGCGCGGCGTACGCTCGTACAGCACCTGGCGAAAGAGGGCGTGGCGGAACGCGTAGTGCAGCTCCTCCGCCTCCTCACCCTCGGCAGCTCGCGACGGCGTGAGCCAAACCTGCTCGCGCACCAGCTCCTCGCAGGCAAGGGCCACCGCGGCGAGGTCGCGCTCGAGGGTCAGCGCAACCGTCTCTGCGCGGAATTCGCCCCCGCACACCGCCGCCGCCGAGAGCAGGGCACGCGGCTCCTGACCGAGCTTGGCGATATGGTGGTCGATGATGGCCGCCAGGTTCTCGGGAACCGCCATACCCGCCAGCCGGGCCTCGATAGTGGCGTCGTCGTCCGCCCGGTCCATCACTTCGCCGATGAGCGACGAGACGAACAGCGGCACGCCGTCGGTGCGCTCGTGCAGGGCTCGCACGAAGGTTTCGTCGCGCGCCAGCGAGGCCGAATGCAGCGCGATATAGTCGGCGACCTCGATCTCCGAGAACGGGTCGAGTACCAGCTCCTCGCACAGCCGGTGCAGGCGCAGTTCGTGGCGCAACGAGCTGAGCGGGTGATCGAGCGCCACCACCTCGGCGACGCGGAAGCTCGCCAGCCACATCAACCGCGTGCCACGACGCCGCCGGGCGATGTAGTCGATGAGTTGGATGGTCGCCCGGTCGCTCCAGTGCAGGTCTTCGGTGACCAGCAACAGCGGCCGCTGCTCCGTGTAGCGGTCCAGCAGTTCGCCCAACTCCCGCAGCATGCGCTCCGGGCCGACGCCGGCAAGCTCGCGGCGCAACGCGTCGCGCTCCTCTGCGCTGCTCAGCCACGGCAGTTGCAGCAGCCAGGTCGGTGCCACGGAGCGCAGCAACGTCGGCAGGCTGGAGTCGCTGCGGCACAGCTCGGCCAGCGCCTCCAGCACCGGCAAGTAGGGCTCGCCGGTGCCGTAGTGTTCCACGCAGTGGCCGCGTGCGCAGGCAACGCCTTCGAGGCTGGCGACGAAATGCTCGATCAGCGAAGTTTTGCCGATCCCAGGCTCGCCGGCGAGCCAGACCAGCGCACGCTGGCCGCCGTTCGCCCCCTCCCACGCCCGCTGCAGCCGTAAGAGCGCTTCGGCGCGGCCGATGAACGGCGAGGACGGTCGTGCGTCAACCACCGGCACCGTCGCGGGAGCGGGCGATGTCGATGGCACAGCGGACGGCGTGGCGATGAAGCGATAGCCACGCCGCGACACGGTCTCGATGAAACGCGGCTGCTTGGCGTCGTCACCCAGCGCCGTGCGCAGATCGCTGATGGCGGTCTTCAGCACCGACTCGCTGACGAAGCGGTGGCCCCACACAGCGTCAAGCAAGGCATCCTTGGTCAGCAGCGTTCCCGGCTGGCGTGCGAGTACGCATAGCAGCGTGAAGGGTGTAGGTGCCAGCGCCACGGCTTCTCCGTTGCGCAACAAGCAGGCGTTGGCTTCGTCGAGCTCGAAGTCGACGAAGCGGATCTGGACTGGGTTCGAATGGGCCTGAGTACGCGCCACGCTTGATTCCTGAAGACTCAAAAAAAATCGTATTTGTGCGCCGGGAGGTCTGGCAGCCTGATCCGTTGCTCCGATGACAACGCTGATCGGCGCCGAAGCCAAGCCTCACCGGTCGGAAACCGGCGGAGACCACCACCTCTGGGAGGCAGGTGGCAACCTGCTAGACGGAACGGGAAGAACCAAGCGCGACTGCACTTCTCAGGCCGCAGAGATTCGTCTCTTCGTTCCGGACTCGACTCGCCCCTTGACACCCCCGACACAGCCCACGTGACCTCGTCATGCCATGGGAATGATCTCAAATAATAATGACTAAATCATCAATATTGAAAATTTAATCATTTTTATATAACTTCACCCTGCCTGACGATGAGACCCGGCGTCTCTCGACCTCAACTACAACAAGGGCTCAACATGAACAACAAGAAATGCTCCGAACTGCCTCCAGAAACAGTCGATGTACTGGTAGTGGGCTACGGTCCTGCAGGAGCGACGCTCGCCGCACTGCTGGGCCGCTATGGCGTAAAGACACTGGTTCTGGACAAGATCCATGAGGTCGTACTGATGCCCCGGGCCATTGCTCTGGACAACGAGGCGCTTCGTATCCTGCAACTAGCTGGATTGGCGGAAGACGCTTTCGAGAAGATCGTGATTCCCGAGGTGCGGATGCGCTCCCCGGTGCTCGGGCAGTTCGCACGGGCCAATACCGCAGGGTGTATTGACGGCCATCCCAAGCTGGTGACCTTCTATCAACCCGACCTTGAGCACGCGATGCGGGACCAGGCCTCCCGGTTCGAGTCGGTAACAAGCCTGGGCGGCTTCGAACTCGAGACTCTGGCCGAAGAGTCGGATTGCATAGTCGCCTCCGTACGGGATCAGAAGGGTCATCTGCACTTCGTTCGCGCCAAATACCTGGTGGGCGCGGATGGCGCCAGCTCCAGGGTCAGAACCCTGATCGGCCAGGACTTCGAAGGACAGACCTATGCCGAGGACTGGCTGATCGTAGATGCCAGCAATCGACACCAGTCAGCGATCGATCACGTCGAGTTTCACTGCGATCCGCGGCGCCCCACGCCGCACATGCCCGCACCAGGTGGCAGGGAGCGCTGGGAGTTCATGCTGCATCCGGGCGAGACACGGGAAGCGATGGAAAGCCCGGAGAGCATCGCCAGACTGATCGCACCTTGGATCGACCCGCAAGAGCTGCAAATCGAACGCAAGGCGGTGTATCGGTTCCACGCGCGATGCTGCAATAGCTTCAGCAAGGGACGCGTTTTCCTTGTAGGGGATGCTGCTCACATCACGCCGCCCTTCGTCGGCCAAGGTCTCGTCGCAGGGCTTCGCGATGTCGCCAACCTTGCATGGAAACTCACATGGGTCCTGCGCGGCAAAGCCTCAGCTTCGCTGCTGGATTCCTATGACCAGGAGCGCCGACCGCACGCAAAGGCAATGATCGACCTGGCCAAGCTCATGGGGCGACTGGTGATGCCCAGGAACAAGCTGGCGGCCTTCTTCACCCATGGTCTGATGCGCACGCTTGCATTGACGCCGGCTACCCGAAAGTACTTCGAGGAACTGGACATCAAGCCGAAGAACATCTTCAAACACGGTCTGTTCGTGAAGCATCGCCGTGGCGACAAACTGGTTCGCGGTGGACTGTTCCCCCAGGCCTGGGTTCGCAGCACTCAACAGCAGGTCCACCTGAGCGACGATGCTCTCGGAGACAACCTGACCCTGGTCGGATTCGGCGTTGACCCGCTTTCACTGCTGACCCCTCCTCAGGTCGTTTCCTGGATACAAATGGGAGGCAACTTCCTGCACATCGGCTCATGCGGTCAGCGCTCGGACGGCGATTGCGCCTTCATCGAGGACCTGAACCATGACATCCTGCCGCTAGCGGCCAAAGGCACGCTGGTTGTGGTACGCCCCGACCGCCACATCATGCACCACGCCCCCAGCGAAGACGCAGGCAAACTGCTTAAGGACTGCATTGAACTGATGGCCAGCCACGGCTCCACTGCCGACAGTGTTTCCATTACCATCAGCGAGCCCCCTCGAATGCGAGCTTGAGTATGCCCACCCCACAGCCAGAATCGGCCGCCCCCCAGCCCCTCACGCGAGGTCATAAGAAGCGTGAACGTACTCGTCGCGCCCTGGTGGACGCAGCATTGCGCCTGCTTGCACGCAAGGAGGTGGGGGAAATCGCGCTGCTCGAAGTCGCCGCGGAAGCCGAGGTCTCCAATGGCACCATCTACAACTACTTCCGCACTCGCGACGAAGTACTGGAGGCCGTGGGCATCACCCTGGCGGACGAGTTCTCCGATGCCATCTCCGCCCTGAGCACCAACGTACATAGCGGTGCCCAGCGGCTTTCGATTGGCGTACGCATGTTCATACGCCGGGCTGCCGATGATCACCAATGGGCCAACGCACTGCTGCGCATCATCCATCTCGATCAGGCCATGCGCTCGCGATTGGCCGACCGTGTGCTTGATGACTTGCGCGAAGGGCACCGTGAGGGTGCCCTCACTTTCGAGGACGAAGGAATAGCGCGGGACATGGTGGTGTCGTGCACGACCGGGGCAATGCGCTCGGTCGTCGAGGGGCGCGCTGTGGCGGAGCATGATGTACGGGTCGCAGAAATGACCCTCAAGGCTCTGGGCGTTACACCCGCCAGAGCCAAGAAAATCGCCGGCCTGCCGTTACCCGCCACCTCCTGAACCCAGTCGCGCAGCGACTGGCAGGCCGTTGAAAAAAGCCAGAGCCCGTTTGGCTCAGGCAAAATGGCAGCCATCCTCTTCCGCCGAGCCAAGCCAAGCCAAGCCAAGCCAAGCCAAGCCAAGCCAAGCCAAGCCAATGCGTGGACTTGACCCCAAACAAAACGAGCTGTTCAGCTACACCACGCTGGAGCAGCGCATCCCAAGCGATCAGCCGCTGCCATCCTTGATGGGCACCTACGCTTGGAGGTGCCTGGTGAAAACCGCCGAGAGTGGCTGTGCTGCGAGCTACTGCGGGCTCACAGGCCATCCTTGTCCAGGTGGTCGAAGTCGACGGGCTCGCCCGGATGCACGCCGAGCTGCTCGCGGATGTCCTCGAACATGGCGTCGTACTCGGCGTGCTCGGGCGCGATTGGGCCGCCGTTGAACGACAGGCCGTGTTTGGCCACGGCCTTGGAGATCGGGCTGGCAAAGTTGAAGGCGGTATCGCGATGCAGGTCGAACTCTTCGCTGAACGCACGCCCCTCGATGGTGCCAACCACCTTGAAATGCATCAGCATGCCTTCGACCGGGTCGCGGCGGACTTCGTAGAACACATCGATGTCGAAATTCGGCAGGTGTGGCATATCGAGTGGATTGGTGCGATGCAGATGACCTGGTTTGAACATGCTAGCCCCCATGGCCCGGCAGAATGGTTGGATGACGGTTTCTTGGGAGGGACGTCGCTTGCTGCATTTCCGGCAAGCGGGTCGTCCCTGGCCCGAATCACGCCCCCGAGGGCAGCAGCAGTGCCCGGCCGGGCAATTGCCGCGCCGCGTGATCGAAGGCCTGCCCGGCCGCGGACAGCGGCACCGCGATGCCGACCGGCAGTGTCAGTGCGCCTTCGCCCAACAGACGCTGCAGTACGTCGAGTGCTTCGTCCTCCGGCTTGAACACCACCCAGCCGTAGCCTGCCCCCTTGGCGGCGGCCAGCGCCTTGCAGCGGCGCAGGTCGCGGCGGGTTTGCCAGGCCCCGCCCAGCCAGCCGTTGCTGTCGAAATTCGCCAGCAACGGATGGACCGCGCTGGCAAAACCGAGCGCACCCTGCTTGAGCGCGGCGATCAGCGTCTCCTCGTCCTGCCAGGCACCGAAATTCAGCGCCGCGTCGTAGCGCTGCGGCAACCCGGACAAAGGCTGGCGCGTGCGGTCCCAGACGCTGGTCGCGCCGAGTTCTCGGCAAGAGTCCAGGTTCGGCGTGCTGCAGATGGCGGTCACCGCGGCACCCCAGCGTGCCAGGAGCTGGATGGCCAGCCGGCCGAGCCCGCCGGAGGCGCCATGCACCAGCACTTCGAGGCCTTTGGCGTTGTGCTCGTTTATGCCGACCTTGCGCAGCGATTGCCACAAGGTGGTGAAGGTGTACGGCAAAGCCGCCAGCGAAGCGGCGTCATGGCCGTCGACAAAGGGGCGAAGCCAGCGCGCCTCGACCGCCACATGGGTGGCGTGGGCGCCACCCTTTCCCGTCGGGACCAGGCCGAAGACCCGATCCCCCGGCCGCCATGCGCTGACGCCCTCGCCGACCGACTCGACGACCCCGGCGACATCGTTGCCCAGGACCAGGGGGAATTTCCCTGCGCCCTTGAGCTTCAGCAGACGCTGGCCGTAGCCGCCGGCACGCTTGACGTCGATCGGGTTCACCGAGGCAGCCTCGACCCGCAGTACGACCTCGCCCTTGCCGGGACGTGGAACGACCATGGCTCCGACCGAGAACACCGGCGGTGAGGCCGGTGACAGGCAGAGCAGCCGTTGGGCCATGATCATGCCGCGACCACCCGGGTGCGCTGCTGGCCGAGATCCAGTGCGCCGTCGTCGGTGCGGATGCTCAGGGCCATGACATCGTTGGGTTGCAGGTAGAGCGGGTTTTTCGTCGCCTTGGCGATGAAGGCCTTCCATTTCCCGGCATCGGACATGAAATGTTTGAGGATGAACATGACCAGTTTGCCCGGCGCCTTGGCGGCGCAACCGGCCGGGGTCCCGGTCGCCACCAGGTCACCGGTGTACATGCCGTGCAGCGACGCGAGTTCGGTCAGGGTCTGATGCGGCTTGAACAGCATTTCGCCGCAGTAGGCTTCCTGGCGGGCCGTGCCATTGACCGTCAGGGTCATCTTCAGCTCGCGCCAGCGCCGCCATTCCTGGGGTTCGAGCAGCAGCAGCAGCGGGCCGACCGGACCGAAGGTCTGGTAGCTCTTGCCCTTGTAGAACTGGCCCTGCGGCAGTTGGACATCGCGCGCCGAGACGTCGTTGACGATGGTCACGCCAGCCAGGACCTCGTGCAGTTTGTCCTCCGTGACCACCTCGCCGGCAACCAGATCGCGCCCGAGAACCAGACCCAGTTCGATCTCGTAGTCCAGCAGTTTCACGTGGGCGGGGCGCACCACGTCGTCGTACGGGCCGCTGATGCAGGAGGGTGCCTTGGTGAAAATGGTATTGAACGGGAAGTTCTTCGGGTCAAGGCCGGATTCACGCACATGGCTCTCGTAATTGACGCCCTGGCAAATGAATTGCTGGTTCGAAGTGACCGGCGGCAGAACGCGGACGCTGCCCAATTCGAGCGTGGCCTGGGCCGGCGTGAGTTGACGGGCAGCATCGCGCCCGTCCCGGATCAGCTCGGCGGTGGTCGCGTAGCGGCCATCCAGCGGCGCGATCTTGTCGCCAAACACGACGCCCCAGCCGGGCTCGGCGTCGGCAGGTGCGTTAGCGGGGATAAAGCGGATAAGGGTGATGGCCATAGATCAAGTCCTAGTGTGTCGAATTCAGAGCCAGGGACGCGCCGGGGTATCGAGCGTCTTGCCGATGATGCGGAGCTTGGACAGGGTCAGGCGCCCCTGGCGGATCAGTTTCAATGCCCGCCAGACCAGGCCGAGCGACTTGGCCGGGAAGATCGCCTTGGGTGCGTCGTCCCCCCAGGCCCAGATGCTGCCGGTCGAGAACGGCACGTAGCGCGTCTCGTGATCGGCGGTGAATACGTCGCCGTCGGTGTAGTGCTCGAAGTCGAAGCCGTCGGCGTCTTTCCAGTAATCGAACAGCTGGCTGCCGAGCAGGTGCCGGCCGATGCCCCAGAAGTGCTTGTGGCCACGGGCATGCATGACTTGCTGGCCCTGCCCCAGGGCGTCGAGGTCGATCACTTCCCAGGCGCTGTGTTCATAACGCGGCTGCAGAGCGCTGGCCATGACGAAGGTGTGGTGATCGGCCGGCTGGTCGCCCAAGTCCAGGCGGAAGAAGGTAACCAGCGGCGAGCCGTCTTCCAGGTACTGCACGTCCGTCGGAATGATGCCGAGGTGGCGCATGTACCACTCGGACATCACCTCGAAGTTGCTGGTCTGGTAGACCACGTGACCCAGGCGACCGACCAGCGCCGGCTCGATGGGCGAACGGACGGTGCGGTTGACCCGCTGGATCTCGCCCAGCACGTTCATTTCCCGATGGATAGCCGGCCGGGTCGGCAAGGCCGGTACCGATGCCCAGTCGGTGATCAGCCACAGTTCGGTGCCGTCCGGATCATTGAGTATGACGCCGCGCCCGCCGCCGGGAATGCGCTCCGGCGGCAGCGGCTTGGCATTGCTTTCGCATTCCAGCCGGGCGAAATCGGTATCGGCCGGAACCACGAAGACCGAGCCGACGAAGCGCGAGGTCTCGGCTTTGGTGGCGACGAGGATGGCCGGCGCCGTCCCGGCACCGCGCAGCACCAGTTGCTCCGCAGTGCGCGACACCGTCACAAAGCCGAAATCGTTCCAGAAGCGCTCAGCCTCGGCGAGATCCTTCTTTTCGAAACGCAGGAAGGCCAACTGCGTAGCCTTCTGCCAGGCCTTCGGCCTGACCAGCTTCTTGACGTGGGCGGGCGCCGCGCTTTCCGGATATTCCGGCGGCACGCTCAGTTCCTGGGTGTGATTCATGCGGTTCATTCCTCAATGCAATTCTGATGGCTGCTCACCAGCCGGATTTCGCCGAGATAGAGGCTTTCGTCGAGCTCGCAGTCGCGCTGCGCCTCGCCCAGGCCGTGGCGGACTTCGATGCGATAGCCGCCGCTTTTCTTGCCCAGGCCGGCGAAACGGAAGTCGCCAAAGGCGTCGCTGTGGGTGACCGCGATTTGTTTGCCGTTCTGCTGGAGCGTGATTTCGGCACCGGCGACACAATCGACCACGCCGTCAACGCTGGCGCTGAGGCTGCCGCCGATGAAGCAGGTGTCCCAGCGCTCCAGTCCGCGGTAATAGACCCGTGGCTTGGCGTTCAACTTGGGTAGCAGCACCTGCAACTCCTCCTGGCGCGCCTTCTCCTGCATCGCCGCGTCGTCGAGCTTCACCGCTTCGAACACGTCCGTCGGACACACCTGCTGGCAGCGCGGGCCTTTCCAGCCGCCGTCGAGCAGGTGGGCGTCGAAGATCCAGGTCTGCGGCAGCTGTTGTTCCTCGTTCCAGACAATGGCCTTGTACGGGCAGGAACGGACGATGTCCTTGCGCCCCTTGGCCTTGACCGGATCGATGACGACGATGCCGTCGGCACGCTTGCTGATGGCGTCGCCGCCGACCTTCATGCACGGCGCATCGTCGCAGTGGTTGCACATCACCGGCAGGTAGGTCGTCTCGACCATCGGTGCCGCCCCCTGCACCCGCCGCAGGATGCGGATCGGCGCCTCGTCGGCGAGGGAGGCCGGCGCCGCGTAGCCCGGATAGTCGTTGCCGACGTGCTCGTCGCGCTCGGCGAGCACGCAGTTGTAGCAATTCTCGCAACGCCCGACATTGATGATCAGGTTCCACTTACTCATGTGCGACTCCCGCCTCGGCGCGCAGGCGCTTGAACGCGTCGGCGCCTTGCCATTTTTCGATCTGGACCAGGCATGAATTCGGACTCATGCTGCTGGTCCCCTGGGTTTGCGGCCGATCCGGGGTGAGGATGTTCATGCAGCCGCCGATTTCGACGGTCTCGCCGGCCACTTCCAGCATCTGGAACTCGGCACTGGCCTCGTAGGACTTGACCACTCCCGGCACCACCAGCGCCGACACGTCGGCCGCGCAGATCACTGCCCCGCGATCGTTGTAAATCTTGACCAGGTCGCGGTGCGAAATACCGCGGGCAGCCGCATCGGCCGGGCAGATGCGCAGCAGCCAGAAATCGTGGCCGGCGATGCGCGCACGATGGTCCTGCACCCGGCTGGTCACGCCGTTCTTGCCATCACTTGACGTGTGGAAGCTGTAGCGCGAGTGGGTGGCGATCATCTGCAGCGGATACTTGCCGACCAGCTCGGTTGTCCCCAAGCCTTCCCAGGAGGGGATGTAACGGTTGAGCGCCGGCCGGTCGGGATTGTCCTTGGTGTGGCGCTTGAGGATTTCCGGAACGAACTCCAGCTTGCCGCTGGGCGTCTGCAAGCCCTTGCCGAACTCTTCCGCCCACTGCGAGGGCAGCGGAAACGGCTCCGGCAGGTCCTTGGCACGGCCTTCGGCGAACCAGCGCATGTCGACCGGCGGGCGCAGTTCGGGCCGTTCCGGCGGGACGATGTAATAACCCTTGCGGCAGAAATCGGCCCAGGAGACATGGTCCGGCAGGTCGGAGGAGTTGAACACCCGCTTGACCCAGTCGAGCTCGCTGCAGCCTTCGGTGAACACGCCGCCGAGGCCCAGGCGTTCGAGGATGGCCGTGAAGATGTCGTAGTCCGAACGCGACTCGCCGAGCGGCTCGATGCACTTGTGCTGCAACGCCACCACCCGGTGATTGACCAGGGTGTAGCCATGGTGGGCATAACCGCCGGAGTTGCACCATTCGCCGATGTCCCAGCGCTCGAGCTGGGTGCAGGCCGGCAGGATGATGTCGGCGAACTGGGCCTCGCCTTCCATCCAGATCGACTGATTGACGACGAACTCGATGCTGTCGTGGCGGTAGGCCTCGACCCAGCGGCCGGATTTGGTCACGGTGCTGAAGGACGAGCCGCCGTAGCGGTAGATCATGTGGATGGGCGAATAGCCCGCCATCGGATAAGTGAAGGGGGCGAACTGCGCCTCCTGCGACATGCCGTCCCACAGATAGCCGGTGGCGTGGCCATTGATGATGGCATCGGGCAACTGCTGGCGCGGCACCAGTTGCTTGACCGGGTTCATGGTCAGGATGTGCGGCATGCGCTGGTAATTGTTCACCGCGTTGCCGGTCCACATCAGGTCGCCGGAAATCCCGCCGTCGGCATAGCCGGGGAAGTAGAAGTGATGGTCCACCGGCGTGCCGATCTGCAGGCAGCCGAAATTGACCCCGGGTTTGCCCCAGCCCTGCATGCTCATCATCATGATCAGGCAGCGCGCCCACTGCTGGCCGGTCGCGCCGCGGCCGGCGCCACCGAAGCCGGCGCCGGTCATGCCGGTCGCCAGATAGACCTTGCGGTTGCCCCACTTGCGGGCCAGGGCGCGCACGTCCTTGGCCGGCACGCCGGTCTCCCCTTCCTGCCACTCGGGCGTCTTGGCGATGCCGTCGGTCTCGCCCAGCAGGTAGGCTTGCCACTCGTCGAAGCCGGTGGTGCGGGTGGCGACGTACTCCTTGTCGTACAAGCCTTCGACGGCCCACACGTACATGATGGCGGTGGCCAGCGCGGCGTCGGTCTGCGGCCGGATGGGAATCCAGCGCCCGCCGAGCAGTTGCGCAGTCGGGTTGTTGTGCGGATCGATATGCACGAACTCGATGCCCAGTTCCTTGGCCCACAGGCGCCGGGTGGTGCCCTCGAAGCCGGCATAGGCGCCGTTGGTGCTCTCCGGGTCGCAGGACCAGAAGACCATCATCTCGGCTTCCTTCAGGCAGTCCTCGACGGCGCCGTAGCCGGCCGGCACGCCGACGCGCATGGAATTGCCGAAATGGTGCATGGCGCCCCAGTACCAGCCCTCCCAGCTGTCCGGGTTGGCGGCGACGCGGGTGAAGCCGATCAGGTTGGCGAAGCGCGTCAGCGAGCTGAGGTAATAGCCGACATTGCCCCACTGATGGTGGGACGACATCGGGAAGGTGATCGAGCCGGGTCCGTGGACGCGCTTCTGCCGGTTGATTTCCTTGGCGACGATAGTTAGCGCCTCGTCCCAGCTGATCGGCTCATAGCCCGACTTGCCGCGGTTCTGCGGGTTGCGCTCGCCGTCGGGGTCGAAATCGACCCGCTTCATCGGCTGCAGGATGCGCTTGTCCGAATAGACCAGGGATTTCAGCGACAGGGCGTGCGGCGCCACCAACGCGCGGCGCTTGGGGCGGAAGGTCCTGCCGCGCGCCTGCAGTTCCCAGCTCGGCGCGTCCTTGTCGTCCAGTTCCAGCGGCGTGACGCGCTGGATACGCCCGTCCTTGACGTAGATGAACAGCGGCCCGCCGTTGGTGCAGGTGGTGTAGCGCCGGGTGCCGTCGCGCATCGGCCTGCCCATCTCCAGGCCGACCGTCTGGCTGAGGTTGAGCATCTGGGTGAACCACACCACCAGATGATCCGGGCCCTTGGCGACGACCTTGAAATTCTTGGCGGCGTGGACGATCTCGCCCATATCCGGGTTCGGCGAGAGGAATTTCAGCGCCGTCGGCAGGTCCTTGAACAACATGCTGACATCGGCCTCTGCCGCCGTGCCGGCGCGCGACGACACCTTGCCGCCTCTGATCTGCAGGAAGCGGCCGATGCTGCCGTCCTGCAGCCCCATATAGGCCGTGCAATTTTTTTGCTTCAGGCGCTCGCGGAACTTGGGATGTTTACGGGCAGTGAAACTGAGCACCTTCGGCAAGGCGAACAGGATGGTTTTCAGTATTATTTTTTTCATGTCTGGTCGATTCGGTTGCTAAATGCGAGGGGCGATTCGCCCGATTCGGAGCGGCGATGGCCGGGACACCTGCACGGTTTGCGGGCAGGCGTCCCTTTCACCGGTCGATTACCGTCCGCCCAGCGGACTCACAGGCCGGGAAAGGCCGGCCCCCACTGGAGCTGGGTGTCGCGGCCGAACGGGTAGCGCTGTGTCGGCGTGTCCTCGTTGACCATGTCGCCGTCGGAGAAATGCTCTACGTGGAAGCCCTCCGGATCGGTCGTATGGGAATACTTGCCGCCGCCGGGATGCGGGCAGTCCTCGATGTCCGCACCGAAACGGGCGGCGAGTTGAGCCAGGGCTTCCTGGTTGGCGACGCGAAAACCCATGCCGACGAAGGCGGCCTCGCCTTGGCTGGTCACATAGGAAAACGGCGCATCGCCATAGGCGCGCAGATACAGGGAATCTCCCTGCTGCCCGACATCCAGCAGGCCGAAATCGATCATGAACTGGCGGACCGCGGCAAGGTCGGAGTGGCAGAAGATTACGTATTCAATATCGTCGATGAGCATTTCACTCTCCTAATTGAAGGGTGCGCCAAGTCTTATTGTTTGAAAAGCAGCAACCTAGCGGGCTGGGACAGATGGAACCGAGTTCTTCAACGGCCTGCTAGGCCCGGCTGATCCATTGCCGATAGATCGTCGCCTGGCGACGGGACTTCAGCTGAGTCCCGAGCAGAGCCATGAGCGGCGACGTCCTGGGCCTTGTCCGTTTCCCCTGACTCAGCAAGCCGAGTTGCTTCTTGACCACCGACGCAACTGCAAGCGACGCCAGCGCCTTGTTCTTCCAGCGCACGACGATGGGCTCCACTTCGGTGCCTTGACCCGCCCGCCACTGGCTTGGCAGGGTCGGCTCGATAGCCAGCGCAGTGGCAAGCCCCACCATCGACACCGAGCCGCTCACCACTCGCTCCGCAACCTCCTTTCTGCGCACGCCGCCGGTGACCATCAGTGGCATGCGCGCGACCTCGCCCATTTTTTCCGCGAACTCGAGAAAATAGGCCTCTCGAGCCAAGCGACTGCCGTCGCGGGTCTGCCCCTGCATCGCCGGGCTTTCGTAGCTGCCACCGGACAACTCGACGAGATCGACCGCCTTGGCGTTGAGCATTTCCACCACGCGAGCCGCATCCTCGGCATCGAAGCCGCCGCGCTGGAAATCCGCGGAATTGAGCTTCACGGCGACGCAAAAGGTCGGTGCCACTCGCTGACGAATTGCCTCGAGGGTTCGCAGGAGGATCTGCGCACGATTTTCCAGGCTGCCGCCCCAGCGGTCGCTGCGCTTGTTGGTCAAGGGCGAAAGGAATTGGCTGAACAGGTAGCCATGCGCAGCATGGACTTCCACGCCGGTGAATCCGGCGCACTCGGCCAATGCTGCGGTATGGGCATAGCGCTCGATCAGCGCCTCGATCTCCACCTCGCTCAAGGCCCTGGGCGGCGCAAAAGCCTTGGACAGACCGGGAATGTCGACGGCAACTGCGGAAGGTCCCCGGGCCGGTTGCCCCAAGGCAGCCAGCACCTGCCGGCCGGGATGATTGATCTGCATCCAGGCCTGCGCGCCGCGACTGCGGCAAGCATCGGCCCACTGCCTGAATCGATCCAGGTTTTGATCGGACTCGAGCACCACACCAGCCGGCCCGGTCAGCGCATGGCGATCGACCATGACGTTGCCGGTGATGATCAGTCCGGCCCCGCCTTCCGCCCAACGCCGATAGAGCCTGACCAGCGCTTCTCCCGGTGCGTGATCGTCGTCGGCCAGGTTCTCCTCCATGGCAGCCTTGGCGATTCGGTTTGGAATCACTGCGCCATTGGGTAACCGAAGCGGTTCGAAAAGCTTTGAGCCGGTCATGTTCTGTCCTTCAGTTGATGAAAAGTCGGCCAGCCATCGCTACGGACCAAAGCCTTTGCAGCAACAAGTCGGCAGGCACGGAGCTCCTTCAAGCGTTCTCAATCCGCCGAGGCAAGGCCCGCCTGCAGTCGGGGCATCGGATGATCGACATCGACCCAGCCGGCTTGATGCCCCTATCGAGAGGGCGAACCAAAAGCAACCACGAATTGAACACGCGTGTACATCAAAGTCAATATGCACAACCTCGACAATCCCCATATAGCTTACTGACGCAGCCAAAACACCCTGAAATCACAGGCATATAACGTTTTCTGCATTGCGATGCGGATTCTCAATGCAAAAACATTGTTGACGGAAATCGAACACGCATGTTCAATCAACCCATGAGCAATCTTGGAGAAAATGCGTGGAATCCCTGAATCCGACACAGCGCCGCATTCATCAGGCTGCTTTTCGCCTGTTCGCTGAAAAAGGCACTTCTCAGGTGAACATCCTCGACCTTGCGCAAGAGGCAGGCGTGGCGCGCGGAACGATCTATAGCAACATCGAGAGCATGGAAAGCCTGTTCGAGGCGGTCGCCAGCCATCTCGCGGGGGAGATGCATGAACGCATCAAGAAGAGCTTCGACTCCCTCGAAGATCCTGCTCAACGCCTGGCCAACGGCATTCGACTCTTCATTCGTCGCGCGCACGAGGACTCCCAATGGGGAGCCTTCATCCATAAATTCGCCATGAGCAATACCTCGTTGCGGGAAATGTTCACCAGCCAGGCGACTGCGGATCTTCTGAACGGACTTTCCACTGGCCGGTACAAGTTCCAGCAGGCGCAATTGCTTTCCGTCATGACGCTGATAACGAGCAGCGTCCTGGGCTCGATTTTCCTGGTGCTGGAAGGGCACCGAACGTGGCGCGAATCGGGCTCCGACATGGCCGAGCTGGTGCTCCGATCATTGGGTGTGCCCCCAGAAGAGGCTCGCGCACTGGCGACCACCGAGTTGCCGGCACTGCCCACTCTCGACTGACGGCTAAACTAGACAACATCCCTGGAGTTTCAGGGAGCGGGTCGGCTTTGCTCTGAAAACCCGGAAAACAACAACAATGAACAGCAGAAATGAATTGCCCCGCCTGGCGACACAACACCCTGCCCGGCATCCTGCCCCCACGGTCAAGGCGCATCGTCTCGCCCACCTGATCTTCGAGCGACCCGACCTCGATGAGGCGGCGCGTTTCCTGACCGACTTCGGCCTGACCGTCAGCCATCGGGATGCCGATACGCTTTATCTGCGAGCGGCCGAACCCTCGCCCTACTGCTACCGCATCCATCGCGCGGCGCAGACGCGTTTTCTCGGTTTCGGCCTGGAAGTTGGCAGTCTGGACGACCTGAACCGCCTGGCCCAGCTCGGCGGAGCCTCCGCCATCGAAGCGATCAAGCATCCGGGCGGCGGCAAGCAGGTCAGACTGCTTGATCCTTCCGGATTCATGGTGGAAGCCATCTGCGGGCAGACCCCCAGTGAGCCGCTCCCGCACAGGCCCGCCCTTCTGCTCAACCTAGTGGAACATCCGCGCATCAACAGCACTCAGCGACCGCCGGTAGCGCCGCCGGAAGTGCTGCGGCTCGGCCATGTGGTCCTGGAGGTCGCCGATTACCAGGCGACCTGCGCCTGGTATACCCAGCATCTCGGTTTCATTCCCAGCGACGTGCAGGTCCTTCCCGACGGCACGCCTATCGTCACCTTCATGCGCCTGGACCTCGGCGATACTCCCGCCGATCACCATACCCTCGCCATTGCCCAGGGCTTCATGGCGACCTACAGCCACAGTGCCTATGAGCTCGTGGATGCCGATGCGGTGGGCATGGGCCAGCGCGTCTTGCGGGAGCGGGGCTGGAAGCACGCCTGGGGCATCGGCCGACACATCCTGGGCAGCCAGATCTTTGACTATTGGCAGGACCCCTGGGGTGACAAGCACGAGCACTACTGCGACGGCGACATCTTCACCTCCGCGCAGCCCACTGGCGTCCATTTAGTCAGCCCCGAGGCCATGGCGCAGTGGGGGCAGCGCATGCCCAAGAGCTTCACGCAGCCCAAGCTGAGCCTGGCCAATCTGCGCGCGCTGATCCGCAACCTGCGACGCAGCCCGGACCTGACGCTGCGCAAACTGATAACGCTCATGCGCATGTTCGGCTAGAGCTGCCGTCATGTCGGAAAACTCAACCAAATATGGCCGGCGGGATGTGCTTAAAGCCGGCGCGTTGATCGCCGGCGGCTCACTGGTCTATAGCCTTGCCGGCCCCCATTCAGAACAACACCAAAGTCCTCGCACCACCGAGCGCGAGACAAACGCTGCCCCAGGAGTGCCTTCAATGCCTGCTGTACATGTAGTCCGCTTTGAATATCAGAACGCTATCCACTGGGGCGTTATCCGCCAGGGCCGTATAACGGTCGTTCCCGGTGCTTTCGAAACCACCGGCGAGTTCATCCGCCAGAACAGCATCGAAGATCTCGCTCAATTGAAGGGTACGGAGTTGGCTGAGGGCGAGGTGAAACTGCTGTCGCCGCTGACCCGTAACCAGCAATTCGTCTGCCAGGGCGCCAACTACCGGCAGCACATGATCGAGTCGGGCATGGACCCGGACGCGAAGAAGTTCAACATGATCTTCACCAAGGCGACCAGCTGCCTGGTGGCGGCGGACAGCGACCTGATCAAGCCGCGCAACGTGCGCTTCCTGGACTACGAGATCGAACTGGGCCTGGTGATGAAGCGCGCGATCACTGGCGCCACCACGGTTACCGACGCCAACCTGCATGAATTCATCGCCGGCGTGGTCATCGTCAACGACTACTCGGCGCGCGACATCCAGATTCCGCAGATGCAATTCTACAAGGGCAAGAGCTTCCGCACTTTCGGCCCGGTCGGTCCTTACCTCTGCCTGCTGGATGCCAAGGACATGCATTACCTGAAGGCACTGCAGCTGCGCCTGACGGTCAACGGCCAGGTGCGCCAGGACGACAGCACGGCCAACCTGGTCTACGGCCCCGCGGAAACCCTCACCGAACTCTCGTCGGTTCAGGATCTCGACGCCGGCGACCTGCTCGCCACCGGCACCCCGGCCGGCTGCGCCTTGAGCATCCCCTCCCCGGCCAAACAACGCATCGCCGCCCTGATGCCGGAAGCCACCAAATGGAAGCTGTTCCTCAAGGCCCAGGAGAGCCGGACGCAGTATCTCAAGCCGGGCGACGTGGTCGAGGCGCGCATTCGCAGTGCCGATGGCGTGATTGACCTGGGCGTGCAACGCAACCGCGTCGTGGGGGAAGCCTAATGAAAGTGCAGACCCTGAACGACATCGAAAATCTCGAATTAGTCCCGCTGGCGGAGCGCGGCTTGGCGCCCAGCACCTACGAAGCGTTGCGACTCGCCGCCGAGCGCACCCCCCAGGCGCCGGCGCTCAGCTTCTTTGCCGATGCGGCCGACTTCAAGCGCACCCACGACTGGAACTACGCCGAGCTGTTCGCCGATATCACCCGTGCGGCCAATGCCTTCCACGACCTGGGCATAGAATCGGGTGAAGTGGTCGCCTTTATCCTGCCCAACCTGCCGGAAACCCACTTCACCATCTGGGGCGGCGAAGCGGCGGGCATCGCCATGGCGGTCAATCCGCTGCTGGAGGCCAAGCAGATGGCTGGCTTGCTGCACGCCGCCAAAGCATCCGTGGTGGTGATGCTCGCGCCGATGCCCGGCAGTGACCTGTGGCCCAAGCTGGCCTCGCAACTGGATCAACTGCCCGCGATCAAGCACATCGTTTGGGTCAGCATGGAACCCTATGTCAGCGAACCTGTGCGTGGCGTCCTCAGAGCGCTGGCGCAGCAAGAGCGAGACCTGCACAGCGGTGTCGCGATCCATGAGCTACGAGCGCTGATGGACGCTCAGCCAGGCACGCACCTCAAAAGTGGTCGGCAAATCCGCAAAGATGAGCGCTCCTCCTACTTCTGCACCGGCGGCACCACCGGACTACCCAAGATCGCTGCGCGCACCCATGGCTCGGAAGTCTTCAACGCCTGGGCCATGGCCGCCCATATGGCACCCCGCAACGGCAGCCAGGTGATTTTTTGTGGACTGCCACTGTTCCATGTCAACGGGCAACTGGTAACTGGTTTGATGCCCTGGACCCAGGGCGACCATGTGATCCTGGGCACGCCGCAAGGCTACCGCGGCGAGGGCGTGCTCGCCCGCTTCTGGGAGATGGTGGAACACTTCGGCATCAACTTCTTCTCCGGTGTGCCAACTGTCTATGCAGCGCTCTTGCAGACCGAGCTGGAGGGCCGCGACCTTTCCAGCCTGCGTTATGCACTCTGCGGCGCCGCGCCGATGCCGGTGGAGCTGTTCCGCGAGTTCGAGCTACGCACCGATGTAAAGATCCTCGAAGGTTATGGTCTCACCGAAGGCGCCTGCGCTTCCTCGGTCAATCCTCTGCATGGTGAGCGCCGCATCGGCTCCATCGGCATACGGATCGCCTACCAGGATATGCGCGCGATCGTGCTCGATGATGCCGGCGAGTACCTGCGCGATGCCGAGGTGGATGAGGTCGGCCTGATCACCATCAGTGGCCCGAACCTGTTCGACGGCTATCTGGAGGAGAGCCATAACCGGGGACTGTGGATCGCTATCGACGGCCAGCGCTGGCTCAACACCGGCGATCTGGGCCGCCAGGACGCCCAGGGTTACTTCTGGCTGACCGGACGCAAGAAGGAACTGATCATCCGCGGCGGCCACAATATCGACCCCAAGCAGATCGAAGAAGCCTTGCAGGCCCACCCGTCCGTGGCCCTGGTCGCGGCCGTGGGTTGCCCCGACGCCCACGCCGGCGAAGTACCGGTCGCCTACGTGCAGTTGAATCCGGGCGCCAGCGGCGACGTGCAGGAATTGCTGGCGTATGCCACGCAACACATCGCCGAACGGGCCGCCGTACCGAAGCGCATCGAGATCCTCGACGCCCTGCCATTGACCCCGGTCGGCAAGATCTTCAAGCCCGCCCTGCAACAGCGTGAGATCGCCCAAGTGGTGCGCCAGGAAGCCGAGCGCAGCGGCCTTGCCGGCATCGCGGTGGAAGTCGTACAGGATGCCCGCCGGGGGCTGGTCGTGCAGTTGGCCGCCTGCCCTGATCGGGAGCGCTTAGCCAGCGCACTGGGGCGCTACAGCTTTCAGGTCGAGTGGCTGCCATAAACAGAACGTTTCTAAACCCTCGGTCATGCCCATAGCCACCAGCTATACCAAGATATACACCTAGTTTATGCAACCCCGTCAGTTCCACTTTTAGCACCGGAGCCAGTAGCACAAACCCCAATCAAACAGCGTGCCAGACAACAACAACAAGAGGTAATGAACATGAACAATACACGAGTCTCTTGGCGGCATGCCCGCCTGCCACTGGCCATTGGTTTGGCCAACAGTCTAGCCCTGCCGGTCTATGGCATGACTTTCAACCTCGGCGAAATCGAAGGACAGTTCGACTCGTCGCTCAGCGTCGGCGCCAGCTGGGCACTGCGCGGCGCCGATCCTGAGCTGATCGGCGAGAACAACGGCGGCAAGGGCTTCGCCAGCGGCACCGACGATGGTCGCTTGAACTTCAAGAAGGGTGAGACCTTCTCGAAGATCTTCAAGGGGCTGCACGATCTCGAGCTGAAATATGGCGAGTCGGGCGTGTTCCTGCGCGGCAAGTACTGGTACGACTTCGAACTGAAGGACGAGAGCCGCCTGTTCAAGGACATCGACGATCACAACCGCAAGGAAGGCGCGCAGGCCTCCGGCGCCGAGTTGCTGGATGCCTTCCTCTACCACAACTACGTGATCGGCGAGCTGCCCGGCACCGTGCGTCTGGGCAAGCAGGTGGTCAGCTGGGGCGAGAGCACCTTCATCCAGGGCGGGATCAACAGCATCAACCCGGTGGACGTCTCCGCGTTTCGCCGCCCCGGTGCCGAGATCAAGGAAGGCCTGATCCCGGTGAACATGTTCTACCTGTCGCAGAACCTGACCGACAACCTGTC
The DNA here is from genome assembly GCF_057838565.1 of Pseudomonas sp. KH_027. Taxonomy (NCBI): domain Bacteria; kingdom Pseudomonadati; phylum Pseudomonadota; class Gammaproteobacteria; order Pseudomonadales; family Pseudomonadaceae; genus Pseudomonas; species Pseudomonas sp. KH_027. The sequence goes on along the minus strand of NZ_CM174470.1, from coordinate 891,030 downwards.
AGCCGAAGCCTTCTACCAGCTCGATTGGCAGCAGACGGTGATCGACAACTGCGGCACCTTCTTCTCGCAAAACGATTTCATCGCCGATGGCTGCGACACTCTCGCTGTCGGCCCCAATCTCAGCGCCAATCCGCTGGCCCAGGCGGCGCTGTCGCCCTTCGGCATCAACCTGGGTCCAGAAGGCATCGTGGTGCCGCGCGCCGGCGATGACGATGCGCGCGACAGCGGCCAGTGGGGAACGGCGCTGCGCTGGTTCGTGCCCACTCTGGACACCGAATTCGGCGCCTACTTCCTCAACTACCACAGCCGCCAGCCTTACGTCAGTTCGATTAGCAGCCCGAATATCGCCGACCTGAATTTTGTCCCACAGCTCTGCGCCAACCTCGGCATCACTGACCCTGCGGTCTGCGCTGCCGCCAGCGGCTCGCCCGTCGGCCAGCAGCTGGCCGGGGCTTATCGCCTCGGCACCTCCCAGTATCAGGTGGCCTACCCGGAGGATATTCGCCTGTATGGCCTGAGTTTCGCCACCACCCTGCCGATCGGCACGGCCTTGTCCGGCGAGATCAGCTACCGGCCCAACATGCCCATGCAGCTCAATGCCGTCGATCTGGTCCTGGCCAGCACCGGCGACCCCGCCGTCTCGCCGATGCTCTCCTCGGGTGCCTATTCGCCGGTCAACTCAAGCCTGATGCAAGGCTATCAACGCAAACCCATGACCCAGGCGCAGGTCACGGCCGTGCATTTCTTCGACCAGATCATGGGCGCCGATCGCCTGACCCTGGTCGGCGAAGTCGGCGTGACACATGTCGGCGATCTGGAGGGCACAGGAGGCCTGCGCTATGGCCGCGATCCGGTGTTCGGCCAGGGCGAGCTGCATCCGGACAACAGCCTGTGCCGCACGGTCACCAGTGCCAACACCGCGCAGAATTGCAACGACGATGGCTTTCTCACCAGCACCTCCTGGGGCTATCGCGCCCGTGCGATCTGGGAATACAGCAACCTGATTCAGGCGGTGACGCTCAAGCCGAACCTGGCCTGGTCCCACGATGTTGACGGTTATGCCCCCGAGCCGGGCTTCAACGAGGGCAGCAAGGCCATCAGCCTGGGACTGGATGCCGAGTACCGCAATACCTACAACGCCAGCCTGTCATACACCGACTTCTTCGGCGGCGATTACAACACCAACATCGATCGCGACTTCGTCGCGCTCAGCTTCGGCATGTCCTTTTAAGCAGGAGAGCAGATCATGAAACGCTTAATGCAAAGCACGAGCCTGGGTCTGTCGCTTCTGGCAGGCGCGGCACTGGCTGCCGTCACCCCAGAGCAAGCCGCTCAGCTCGGTAAAACCCTGACCCCGCTCGGCGCAGAGCAAGCCGGCAACGCCGACGGCAGCATCCCCGCCTGGATCGGCGGCCTAGGTGCGGATAGCGGCGGCAAGAATGCCGAGGGCTTTCTCGCCGACCCTTACGCCAGCGAGCAGCCGCTGTTCACCATCGATGCGCAGAACGCCGGGCGCTATCAGGACAAACTGAGCCCCGGTCAGTTGGCCATGTTGAAGCGTTATCCCAACTCCTATCGGCTGCCGGTCTACCCCAGCCACCGCAGCGTCGCGCTCCCCGATTCCGTCTACCGCGCGGCGCAGCACAACGCGCTCCATACCCAACTGGTGGGAGGCGGCAACGGCCTGGCCAACTTCCAGACCGCCTACCCCTTTCCGCTCCCGCAAAACGGTCAGGAGGCGGTCTGGAACCACCTCACCCGCTACCGCGGCGGCAGCATGCGGCGCATCAGCGTGCAGGCCACTCCAGAGAAAGACGGCAGCTTCACCCCGGTGTACTTCAAGATGCAGCTCACCTACCGCGACCAGCTGAAGGACTTCGATCCGGCCAATCCGGGCAACGTGCTGTTCTATTACAAGGAGCTGGTCAGCGCCCCGGCGCGCCTGGCCGGTAATGTATTGCTGGTGCACGAGACCCTCGACCAGGTAAAGGAGCCGCGCCTGGCCTGGATCTACAACGCCGGCCAACGCCGCGTGCGGCGTGCTCCCCAGGTGGCCTACGACGGCCCCTACCCCGCCTCCGAGGGCCAGCGCGTGGGTGACAACTTCGACATGTACAACGGCGCACAGGACCGTTACGACTGGAAGCTGATCGGCAAACGCGAGCTGTATATCCCCTACAACAGCTTCAAGCTGGATTCGCCCCAGCTGAAGTACCAGGACATAGTCCAGGCTGGCCACCTCAACCCGGACTTCACCCGTTACGAGCTGCATCGGGTCTGGGTGGTGGAGGCCACCCTGAAGCCGGGCGAGCGACATGTCTATGCCAAGCGGGTGTTCTTTATCGACGAGGACTCCTGGCAGATAGTCCTGGCCGACCACTACGACGCCCGCGGCACTCTCTGGCGGGTCGCCGAAGGCCATCTGCAACCCTATTACGACGCCCAGGTTCCCTGGCTGGCGGTGGAAACCCTGTATGACCTGCTCAATGGCCGCTACATAGTGTCGGGCATGAAGAACCAGGAAAAGCAGGCCGTCGAATTCGGCGTCAAAACCCTCGCCGCCGACTACACCCCGGCCGCCTTGCGCAACTCCGGGATCCGTTAAATAACGTTACTTAGTTGAAGGCCACAAGCCCGAGACCTAGGCCGCCACCACAACTGGCGGCCTTTTTTATTTCAGCCAGCAACTCGGAGACCTGTGCGGTCGTTTCAGGCCACCTGAAACAGTCTGCTGTTTAAGACGCCTGCTTTGGCCTCTATGTTCCGAGTGGCCTCATCAATGATTTCGAGAGCACTTTTCAGGGCCGTTACCATGGCTCCTATAGCGAGACCCGGGAGATAACCCTGCAGCCCACCATGACCTATCGAATCAATGATTACTTATCCATTGGTGGCGGCCCGACCCTGAACCGCTTCGATGCGAAACTTCAGAACAATTTGGCCACCGGCAGCCTGAACAACGCCAAGGAGACTCTGGTCGCTATCAAGGGGGACGATACGGCTATTGGCTATGAACGTCGGCCTCTTGGTTGACTTGAGTGATGCAATTAGTTGGGGGATCACCTATCACTCGAAGGTGAGCTATCGCCTCAAAGGACATACCGAGGTTTCTGGCTCCCCGAGCTTTCTCTCGCTGGACGGAAATTATGACGCCAAGATAGATCTTGATATGCCCGAATCAGTGGATACATCCATCACCCATCGTTTCAACAGCCGCTGGACCGGATACCTGGGGACCACCTGGACACGTTGGAGCCGGCTCGACAAGTTCGAGGCAGTCAATAGCAATGTTTCCGCCATCGGCCAGAGTGCCGGCCTGAGGCGTGTGGGCGAGAAATTGAACTGGCACGACACCTGATCCACTGCGGTTGGCGCATCCTATCAACTGACCCCGTAATGGTTGCTACGCGCAGGCTACGCCTATGATCCGGCTCCAGTTGGAAATGCCGAGCGCAGCGTGCGCATTCCGGTTGGTAACCGCAAAGCCGTGACCTTGGGCGCCGCTTATTCGCCGAATCCCGATCTGACGATAGACTTTGCTTATGGTTATCTCTGGGACTCCAGAGCGTCAGTAAAGCAGTCGAATAATTCCGTTCGCACCGCCCCCCATTTCAAGCCGTTTTTTTTCAACCTACCGGCCTTATTCTGTGTTTATGGGGCCGATTTCTGCACTCATTTTGCTGATTAGCGGGCTAGCCCCGTCTTTCAGACGGATTTATCCCGCCGGCTGTCGTAGACGGCATCTTCGGTACCTTCATCGGAGAAACCGAAACACTGCTGCACGACATACATGCGCAGCATGCGCGACACCCCAATCGCAGGGCGCCCGCGCTTGCCTGTGGTGTCGCTATAGAACGGAGCCAATTGCGCCTCCAGTTGTGCCCAGGGCACCAGCTGTTCAAGGTCAGCCAGGAAGCGATCTCGGCGAGTCTGCTTTTTCTTGCCGGTGTATTCGAGTTCGGAGAAGGTCTTCTTCACGCGCGTAACAAGGCTCACGGAGAGGGGGCTGGTTGAAGGTGCTCAGCGTGCCAAGGGTGGGGGCCGCTGGCTATTTTTGCAGCGTCTCCTTAAAGGTACGCATTGCACCGATCCTTCAAATGGGCTTACGTTTCAGTCAGGCCTCAGTACGAATGCCGAACGCGAAGGATGCACTCAAGCGCATACTGGAAATGGAATCATTCGGCGTTCTAAGCAGCTCAACCAACTAGGAGAGGCAGTGTGAAGCTGCATCTGAAGACTTCGAAGGCAGCTCACTCCAACACCGCTTCACTTCGCCTCAACGTAGTGTCGGGTCTCACGGCGGCTGCGGTCGTACTGCCCAAAGCAATGGCCTACGCGACCGTCGCGGGCTTACCTGTTGCCGTCGGTCTGTATACAGCCTTCGTCCCGATGATGATCTACGCACTCCTGGGAACGTCGCGAGTGCTCAGCGTCAGTTCCACTGCCACGCTGGCGATCTTGGCCGGTGCGCAGATCGGCTTGGCCGTACCGGACGGCGACCCAGGGAAGCTGATCACAGCAACTGCAACTCTAACCGCGCTGGTTGGCACGATGCTGCTCCTGGCGCGACTGATACGCCTGGGATTTCTCGCGAGCTTCATTTCCTCCCCTGTGTTGTGCGGCTTCAAAGCGGGGGTCGGCCTTGTGATCGTGCTGGACCAGGTGCCAAAACTCCTGGGCATCCACATCGCCAAACAAGGTTTTTTTGTCGACTTCCTCAACATCGTGAATCACGTGCCGGAGAGTTCCCTGATCACGCCTGCGGTAGCTGCTGCGGCACTCCTGATGCTCATCGGAATGGAACGCCTGTGGGCACATTCGCCTGCGCCGCTGGTTGTGGTTGGTGGCAGCATTGCCGCTTCATGGTACTTCGGCCTACAGGCTCTCGGAGCTTCGACAGTCGGCGTGATTCCACAAGGGCTACCATCATTCACGCTACCCGATCTCGCGCTGATCGAGCAGATGGTGCCTGGTGCGCTCGGGATCGCGCTGATGAGCTTTACCGAAACGATTGCGGCGGGTCGTGCTTTTATCCGCCCAGGCGATCCCCCCATCAATGCGAACCGCGAGTTGATCGCCACCGGGCTCGGCAACCTCGGTGGCGCACTGCTCGGCGCGATGCCGGCCGGTGGTGGCACCTCACAGACGGCGGTTGTACGCGCCACCGGAGGGCAGTCTCAGGCGGTCTCAATTGTCACTGCCGGTGTGGCTTTGGCCACGATGCTGCTGCTCTCGGGATTACTCGGGTTCCTACCTCACGCCACACTTGCCGCAATCGTCATCTACTACTCGGTCGGGCTGATCCAGCCGCGAGAATTCCTGGCTATTCGTAAGGTGCGCCCAATGGAATTCCACTGGGCGCTCGTAGCCGCGCTCGGGGTACTGCTGTTTGGCACGTTGCAGGGGATCACGGTGGCGATCGTCGTGTCGTTGCTCAGCTTGGCCTACCAGACCGCCCGTCCGCACGTGTACGCACTTGGTCGCAAGCCTGGCACCGACGTGTTGCGCCCCTTGTCAGAGAAACACCCTGATGATGAGACTTTCGAGGGGCTGCTGATCGTGCGACCGGAAGGACGCCTTTATTTCCTCAACGCGGACTATGTGAAGGAGCAGATCATTGCGCTGGAGGAGCAGTATCAGCCGCGTGTGGTTGTCTGGGACATGAGTGCGGTGAACGATATCGAATACTCGGCACTGCAAGCGCTGATAGAGGGCGAGAAACACTTGACCGAACTGGGCACCAGTCTCTGGCTGGCGGGGTTGAATCCCGGCGTACTTGAGATGGTGCGACGTGCCGGGTTCGACAAAAAACTGGGGCACGAGCGCATGCTGTTCAACGTCCATGCAGCGATCGAGTGCTATCAAGCACAGGAACCAACCCTGGTGGATGCCGCGCAGTAGCCCAGGTATTGGATGCGGAATTCCTGCTAGAAGCGAGCCTCGTACAGACGATCCCAGTCAATTGCGGCGGAGCGATCGGCAATGGCTACGAGGTGCAAACTTGTCACTCGGACCTGCAACTGGTCTGGCGTAGCTGATCCGAGCGTCGCAGGTGGAGGCACTCGCCCCCATGCTGGGAACTTTTTCGCTAGCGTCGCGACTTCGTTCCGGTGAAGCGTTGTTCGCTAGCTGAACGAAGAGGTCATTTATCTGGTCAAGCAGGCAGTGCCTGGTTTGCGCTGATTCTGTATCGACTTTTCGGTGATTGATGATGTCGACTACTCGGCTGCGGAAACCAACCGCAACCTGGCAAAGGAACCCACATGAACGTATCTCTAGCTCAAGCCCGGGCATTGCAGCGCAGCGCTTGCTGAAGAACGTCATCAGGGCTTGTGGCCGTCGTCGTTTTTCGTGCGGAACAACTGGTGAATATGATTGACCACAGCGAAGAAGACACCCGTGGATAAACCGCACATGAGGATGCCGGTCAAGCCCTCCATCAACCCGAACAGACGCCAGGGCTTCACCAGCACCACGTCACCGTAACCAATCGTCGCGTAGGTCACTCCAGAGAAGTAGAACGCCGTTTCGAGATCGGGCAGACACCCCTGCCACACATAGAACATCCCCCAGATCGAGATCGCCATCACATGCAGCAGAATCATGTAGCAGGCAACCCACACCAACCGCGTGATGATGGCCCCTAGTTGCCCCAGGGGAACATTTTCCCTGTGAGCCAGAAACTTCAGCATCAAGGCCAGACCGACTGCATGCACGACCACGGTAATGGCCGCCAGCCCCCATGCGAAAAAGATGATCGAATACATCAGTGCTCCTTCAGGACGTCAGCCCGGCAGGCTGACATCCAGTCTCGCGGTTTATGTGGCGCATGCGGCCTTTCCGGAAAACAGGTTTCACCTGGCACAAACCGCTATTGCTCAAGCAGCGCTTCTATCCGGCCAGAGTGTACGGCCTCCGTCAGGGCCAAAAAATCCCGCTCGGTCTGGTCGGCGTAAGATGTGGAAAACGCCGCCAAAGCGTGTTCAAGGCGTAGCCCTTACCTAAATAGCCGCTGATGGTCGCAGCATCGCCGGATTTCGCGTGGGCCCTTGCCAGAGTCCAGCCGCACACTTGTACATAGTGCCTGAGCTGAGCAGTCGAACATCTTTCCACCGGGAGGGTGAACTTCATGTCCCTTAATTGGCGATGCTGATGCCGGCCACGCACCCACCCCAGAAATATATCGCTGGAGGACTGCATTAACTACGGCCCCATGACGACTCGCTGCCCCTGCAAGCGAATTGTTCAACGCCTCCCTAGAGCAGTAGCGGTACGACAACACGCGATTTACCGACCATGTCCTCTTCTCGTCGGGATACCTTTTCGCCCGTCGTGCCGGGCCAGTTCTGCCTGGGTCAGATCGCCAGAACGTGGCGCGCGGTTTCAAAGTAGCGCAGGCCGCTGGCACTGCACCGCTGCTCCTCTCCGGGTGAACTGACTTCGCCTGTCATTTCCTGGCCATCCCGGTCCAGGCCGATGACCGCGTCAACTTCATAGCAGTCGATGCCCTCGGCCACCGTCAGGGAGAAGAACTCTACGGTTTCATCGACCTCGACCCGGCGGACCTCGGTACCCAGCGACATTCCAGCGCTGAATACCTCGAAGTAGAGATCGACATAGCGAACGTCTTCGCCGTCCCCACGGCTCAGGACGCCGACTAAAGTCGGTTGGTCTTGAATTTCCTGCACCCAATGAGCGCGAAGTTGAGGCTGGGCGAGGGCAGCCGGTGAACCCAGGCCGCAAGCCAGCGACAGGAGCAGCAGGCAAAGGGCGTTCCCCGGTTTGCGCAGGAACCCCGAGGGGAGTCCCCACTCCAGACTGCGCGGGGCAGGAAAGCAAGTATGGGTCATCATGGAGTAGAACCTTAGGAATGCAGCGGATCAACGGCTGGAGACATGCCTTGCCAATGGCCGTATTACCAGCCATTGACGCCAACGATCGAGATCGCCCCTGGCCATTTCAAACAGGGCCCGCGTGTTGAAGGACTCGAGTGAGCTGACACACTGATCGAGGGAAGCCTGCTTGAGTCGGCACGGGTTATCTGCTGGGAGCCTGGTTCCGGTGAGGTAGGTCGCCAGAAAGTAGGAGGCGGCGAAATCGGAAGAAAACTCGTGCGCGCCACCGGCGTGCAGCCAGGTATTCATCTTGTCGGTGAGATGCGCTGCGTACTCCCGGGCCTCATTACTGAAGTCGACCGATTCGCAATCCGTCAGGTAGACCAGGCTGGCTCTGTCGTCGAGCGTCTTCCCATGCACCGTGCAATAAAGCCGCACATTTTCGCCTTTCAGAATGGGGCCGGTATAACGCTTGACGTCCTTGCGGAGAACCGCCTGAACATTGGAGAAAGTGGCATTACCAGGAAGTTCGACTATTACGTCATCGTTGAAGTTGATCCTGACGGCCACTATTTCTCCGCTGACAATTATTTTCTTGCCCTTGTAGGACTCATTGGCCGTCGCCTCGTCTTCTCCGTACATGGTTGCCAGTCTGGAACTCTGCAGCCGTTCTACCGGGCTGACTATGGACAGCTCCACCAAAGCCGACTTGCCGCCGGAAAGTCCTATCAGATAGTCCTGCTCCATTACATGGCGGAAAAAGCTCAACGCCCCCCTATCTACCGCGAGCCTCGGCTCTTTCTCGGCATGGCGAGAGTCCACTAGGGTCAAGTAGGCCCATTCACCGGCCCCGGCAACCGCCAGGAAAATGGCAAGCAGTCCGAGCAGGGTCCTCTGTCGCCCGCGTTTGTTGCGTACCGATTTAGCAGGGCTAGAGGTGAAGGATTCGATAGGTTGATTCATTGATAGCTCCTCGGATTCCTTGAGTTGTTCATTCGTAGATTCGGGCGAAAGCACCGACCGCGATGAGGCTTGCAGCCAGCAATCAACCGAGGACGTGCCGGGTGACAGGCGGCTGCGAGGCGTTTATCGCATTCATGGACGCACCGATATGTACTGTACGGTACAGTTTATATCCTTGACTTTGGCCCCCCGTCAAGAAAAACTGTACCGAACAGTTCAGTTCAATGAAGAGGGATACATGAGTAGAAGGAGCGCAAAGCGGCAGGCCATTCTGGACACTGCTTACCGGCTATTCCGTACGCAGGGGTTCGACAAGACATCGGTCTCACAAATAACCACCGAGGTCGGCGGCTCTAAGGCGACGATCTACAGCCACTTCCCCTCGAAGGAAGATCTGTTCGTCGAATGTATGGTGGGAGCCGCCGAGGAGTACATCGCGGGAGCCATTGCGCAGTTGGACACGTCTGGATCCGACCCAGGCTCAGTACTTCGGGATTTCGGAGTCAGTTTCCTGCGCTTGATCTGTTCCGCCGACATGGTGGCTGTGCGCCGCCTGATGATCGCCGAGGCGGACCGCTCCGATATCGGCAAACTGTTCTTCGCCAGGATTATCTCTCTGCGGGCGCACGTAGCAGCGTTTCTGTCCAAGAGCATGGCATTGGGAGTCTTGCGCCCCGCCGATCCCCAACTTGCCGCAGAGCACCTCCGCGCTCTACTGGAGGCTGACCTTGCCGAGCCCTTGCTGCTACACGTGCGGGAAAGCGCTCCAGATGAAAAGGAAATTGCGCTCGCGGCCGATCGAGCTGTTTTCATCTTTCTGAAGGCTTACGCGCCTGACTAGACGCTCACTATCTCATCAACCCTTGCAAGGTCATGAGCGAGTTCGAGATGGGCGAAGCTTCAGCACAAGGCGAGTGACTGCGATACAGAAGCCCCAGTAGCACCGCCAATGGCAACGCCCTGCTCATAGGCATATTCCGGGAAACGTGAGTCACGACTGACCACCTCGTCTCGAGAGAACCCCAAAAGGTTTCTATGCTCGGCACCGTGATTGTAAGAATTCCAACAAATCACTGGTTCAGGGCAAGCAGCCCAAAACCATTGATTTGAGCAGGGGTATAGCGTTTTAGGATTCAAATCCCCCCGGCACCAAACAAACATCTAAAGACGTCCACGGACGTCTTTTTTTGTGCCTGAAACCCAGTAAATACGGGGGTTTCAGCGTCATCACGATCCGATAGCGTCCAGCAGGATCCATGAGATTCGGTATTCCAAGCCGCCTGCTGGTAATTTCTGGAATACCAAAGCCATCCTTGGAATACCCATGTGCGCCCAAGCTACCGTCGTGCTGGGTTCTCAATTCACGCATGCGGCTGTGGCGAGACCCATTGATACCACTGCTGTGCGGAAACCTAAGGGCGAGACGGTAATCCCCCCTGACCTCTAGGCAGCTTGGTCGCCGCCCTGGCCAGGGCGCGGCGAAATGAGGTTATCGCCGGAATGAACGGGCCATGCAGCTTCCAATGGCGGACGATCTTGGCTTCCAGACCGATCGAGATTGGAATTGACCGTACCTTACCGCTCTTGGTCCCGCTGAAGGTGATCACTGCGTTACGTAGCCCTGTCGGCTTGAGCTTCTTGGCTTCTGACCAGCGCGCACCAGTCGCCAGACAGATCAAAACGATGATCGCGACATGAAGGTTATCGCCGCCGGTGCGGGTTCAGCGCTGGCATTTTCAACATGCGCAAAAAGGTTTGGTAATTCCTATCTGATTTACAATGCCCTCCCTTTGGCGGAGGCTAGTCTTTCGTGGATGTTTTCTCGCTTATCTATGGCCATCTGACCGACTTGGTGATCAAGCCGGTCACCGACCAGCTTCTCGGTATTTTCGATCTGAACGGGCGCCTCGGTGCACTGTTTCTCTTCACGTCCTACAGCATCGCCTACAGCCTGTTCCGATTCAGGAAGCATCGCGGGCTGACCGACGCGCGCTCGTTTGGGCAGTTCATCGGCGGCAGCCGGGTAAATTTCCATCGCTCGGCGTTGCTGGATTACCGGTACTACTTCGTGCGAGCCATCCTGAAAGTCGCGCTGGTGCTGCCCATCGTCGGCCTGGTTGACCCCTACATCCTGCGCTCCGGGGATTACATCTCTTTTTTCACCAACCTTTGGGGCGCACGCCCGCAACTGAATGAAAACCTCTCACTCTCCCTTCTCTACGGGCTGGGGGTATTTCTTGTGAAAGACTTTACGCATTACTGGACCCACCGGGCCTTTCATTCCCGATGGCTTTGGGCGTTTCACAAGGTTCATCATTCGGCGCCCGTCCTGGTACCGGCGACTGCGAGCCGGGTTCACTTTATGGAAAAGATTGTCGAGAAACTGACTACCGCCGTCTGCCTTAGCGTCTACGCCGGTGTCTTCTGGTACGCCTGTGGCGGGGAGATCAGCCGTTACACCCTGTTCGGCGTGACCTATCTGGTATTTATCTTCAATGGACTGGCGGCAAACCTGCGTCACAGCCATGTCTGGCTTTCGTTCGGGCCAGTAGTCGAGCATGTGCTGAACAGCCCGGCCCAGCACCAGATTCACCACAGTGACGCGCCCCGGCACTTCCACAAGAACTTCGGCACCAACCTGTCACTCTGGGACTGGATGTTCGGTACGCTCTATGTCACCACTTCGAAGCCCGAGATCATCCGATTCGGCACCGGGGAACAGGATCACGACCGTTACCTGACGATCTACAGCTTGATCGTCACCCCCTTTGTGGAAACAGCCCGCAAGATCCTCCCGGCGAAACGTCCGCAGACGGTTCCGCCCGGAGCTTCCGAAACGCCCTACTCGTCGTAATGGGCGGCCAGAGCGGCATGCGGTGTGAGGCACCCGGGCCGTACAAAGCCGCCACCCAGAATGCTGACCCGTCCGAGCGAAGGCTGCCCCGGCGTATCGGCCGAGGCTGACAAAGAATTGGGATCGCCGACAGGCGCGGCGAAGTGAGCCATGGGCAATCAGCGCATCCATCGACAGGCACTGATCGCCGCCTCAGTGACTGCTTCACACCCTGAGGAAGTCAGTCGACCTCGACCTCGACCTCGCTCCAGCTGCTGTCCGGATCGAAACGGGACATGGCCATCGCCAACTTCGCGCTATCCGGGCCCTGGTCCTTCTCGAACACCTGGCCCTCGTGGCTGATCATGAAGCTCATCACGCCGCTGTCGTCGTATTTGGCCGGCCACGCGATCAGGGCGAAGCCGCGGCTCATGTTGTCGCCGAGCGTGTAGTCGTAGGCGCCACCCGGCGCAGATGAGCCCTGGGCGCTGAGGATGCGGTAGTGGTAGCCGTGCCAGTCGTCTCCGGGCTTGGCCTCGCCGAACAGCGGACCGAGCGGGCTTTCCTCGATGCCCTCCTCCTCGGGCCAATACAGACCGTCGTACTGGCCATCGCTGCTGATGAACATCTGCGCGTACTCGAGCACATCGTCGCCGTCCCGGTCGACCTCGGCGTAGTCCATCTGTGCGTCGTAGTAGGCCTGCACCGCCTGCAGGGTGGCGACTTCGTTGCGGCCGATGCGGCGGGCGCGGATCTCTTCGGCGCCGGCTTTGAGGTCGAAGGCCCAACCGTGCTGGCTCTTCACGATCGGCAGCGGCAGTGTCCAAGGCGTGTTGCCGACCACAAGGTGCCCCCGACCTGGCTTGTCGACCTGGATCTCATGCTTCTCCCGGTAGTGGGTCAGGAAGGCATCGACGTCTTCGCGGTCGACGCTCTCGGTCGGGATATAGGTGCGCCAGTCGGCACCGAACAGAGCCGCCAGCCGTGCAGGATCGGCGCGCTCCGTACCGAGCGCGGCGACCAGTGCCTCGGCGGCGGCCTCCGGGTTGGGAAAGGCCTGCTGCGCACGCGCGCCTTGGGCCAGCACCGCCAGTAGCGCGACGGCGAAAATGCGAAATGCAGCATGCATGGCAAGTCTCCTGTCAGCGCCGCCGGGCGCCGCCCCGGGCTGGAGGATTGGACGGACGTTGCACCGGCTGGCCGCTGCGCGCCGCATGCGGCCGACTGGCGGCGGCTTGGCTGGCTTGGCCGCGGCTGGCGTACGCGCGCGACTGCGAGGGGTTACGGGCACCGGCGAAGGCATTGTTGCGGGGCTCTTGCACCCGTGCATGCTGCTGGCGCGCCTGCTGGCGGACCTGCGGATTGTTTTGCGCGCGCGGGCTCTTCTGCGCTCCGCTCTGCGTCTGCGCGCGCTGGCGCACCTGCCCTCCCGCCTGTTCCTGCGTACGCCGGCTCAACTGCGGTTCGTTGCGCAGGTCGCGGCTCGCGGTCTGGGCCCGTTCGCGCGCCTGGCGATTGCTGGTGGCCGGCGACTCGATGCCACGCTGCTCCAGGCTCTGGCGTGCACGCTCGCGCTCGGCGGCGCGCGCCGAGTCGTAGCCGCGGTAAGCGTCGCGCTGTTCGTTGCCGGCCAGGCGCCGACCGTACTGTTCGCGGCTGGCACTGTCGCGGTAGGGCACGCCGTTGCGGTTGATTGCGTTGTGCTGCCAGTTGTTCTGGTTGGCGTTGATCTGGCGGTTGACGTTGATGTTGTTGTAGCGGTTGACGTCGATGTCGATATCACCGCGACCCCAATCGCAGTCGCCCCAAAGCGAGTCGACGATCGCCACGCCCACGCCGAAGGCCAGGCCGGCGGCGAGCGCGGTACCGACGTAGTAGCCCGGAGGCGGTGGGTAATACGCCGGCGGACTGGACGGGTAAGGCCACGTGCCATAGACCACGCTCGGGTTATAGCTGGGCACGTAGACGACCTGCGGATTGGCCGGTTCGATGATGATGGTCTGCGTGGGGGCGGCCTGTTCCACCACCGTGGTCGATTCGACCGGCGCAGCTGGCTGCACGGTAACGCGCTGCTGCTCGTTGGATTCGAGGTGGCCGGCGGCTTGTGCCTGACGGCGCAGGCGTTGCACCGAATCCATCACGGCGTCGGGCTGAGCGAGGAAGGCGTCGCCGACGCGCTGCACCCAGGCCGGGTCCTGGCCCAAGGTGGCCAGAACCGCCGGGAAGGCGACCAACGACTGCACGCTCGGATCCCAGGGTTCGTTTGCGACCTGGCGCACGGCGGTGTCGCCGCTGGCATCCGGGTGCGCCTTGGACCAGGCTACGGCATCGGCGACATTGCCCGGATAGGTCGCCGCCATCAGCACCTGGGCCAGTAGTGAGTCCGGATACAGGGCCAGCGGCGCCAGCATCTGGTCCAGTTCCTCCCGTCCGAAAACGGCCTCGGCCGGGGCCGTCGGTGCGGGCGTGGGTACAGTTGCGGGCGCGGCGGGGACGGCAGGCGCGGCAGGCGCAGCGGTGATGAGCGCCGGCGCCTTCGCCGCGCTGGGCTCGTCCTCGTCCGAGCAGCCGGACAAGGCCAGCAAGGCGAACAGGGTTGCGGTGAAGCGATAGCAAGCACGCATGACGCTTCTCCTACGAAAGAAAAAGCGGGTCGAAACGCCGAGCCCGTGGTGGCCGCCCCAGGTGGGGCGCGATCCTGAAGAATCATAGCCGAGCGCTAAGGGGGCATAGCGATTTATTCAGGCGAATTACCATGCCTCCTTTGGCGGCGTCAGCTGCAAGGACGTTGCCGGCGCTTGTGCCGGCACTGGAGGGTTGGTCGAGGGCACCGCCGTCGAGGTTGGCACTACGGATGGAGACGGACCCGAGGTTATCGCCTCGGGATTGAGTTGCCCCAGGCTTCCCCGCATTTCCTGTGTCCGGATATGGACTCCTCCCCCATTGCAACCCCTTTCGTTTTGGCGCCCATGCCGACTGCTCGCGTATATTCGGTCTCTGATCGCCATTACCTTTGGGACAACCAATGCCAGTTGTTTTTTCGCGTCAATTTTTCCGCTTAACGGTACTGCTGTTTTCCTTCGGTATGGCGCTCTCTGTGTCCGCCTGCCCAGCAGGGCAGTACGAAGTCTGCGTGGTCGCCTGTTTTTGTGCTCCAGGCTCCAAAGAGGAAATAGGGCCGATCTACGAAAACATGAGCAGCATGGCTGCCTCTGGATTACAGGAGTGGATAGTGCACTCGCGCAACACCGCGGCAGCTGGCGATATCCGGCCAATCCCGCTGAATATCCGAGCCCAGCTCGAACCCTACTATGACTTTCAAGTGCTCGACTCGGCTCGCTACAAAGTAGGCGATGATGTGGAGCTGAACGCCGCAAACACCATGTTGCAGAATCCCGATGTGAATGCCGTCACCCTTGTGGACATCATCGTTTTTCGGAATTCGGATGACGCACTTAACAATGTCGCGCTCTGGGCGCATGAGTTGAAACACGTGCAGCAGTACCTGCAATGGGGCGTTCGCGAGTTTGCCACGCGCTATACCCGTGACTACGACGCCGTCGAAGCGCCAGCCTACGAGATTCAAAGCCAGGTGGCTAAAGCGCTGAGAAACAGCGTTGCCCAGTCCGAGCCGTCTCGATAAGCCATGAGTTCGAGGGACCAAACGTAGTCGGCCAACCCGGCATGAGTGACTGGCTCATTCGCTCAACGCATCCTCAGAGCCTTAGTTCCAGGTACTCAACGGCACTTCGATCCAGACGGCCCGGGCCAAGGCAACGAGGCGGTTGTCCGGGGCGTAGATAGCGGTACCCGCAAGACGCTTCCGTCCCTCGCCCCCCAAGGGCCAACCGAGGACAACACAACGGTCACCGGGCTTAACGTGGCCGACGATGGATGCGACAAGTTCGCCGAGAACAATTGCGACGCCTTCGGGCAGGGGGAAAAGCGCGAAGGCTCCGGCGCAATCGAGCGCTGACCACAAGAATTCCGGCTTCAGGTTCCCCGACTCGTCGGCAAGCGACACGTCAGGCGTCCACGGCGCCGCAAGCGTGGAGGTGCCTTTCACCGCGCCAGGGAAGATGCATAGGCCCTCATGCGGCATGCGCTCTGGTCCGCATACGAAGCAACCGGGGAAGCTGTGGGTCTTGAACCCGAGGAACGACTGCGCGGCCTCTTCAGCCTCCTCATACGAAGGGGGTTGTGGGGCCTGCAAGTTCAGTTCGGAGCGCTTCGCCTCGGCGACGAGTGTTGTGCCGTGGAAGAGGCGAGCCTCCTCGTTCACGGACTCGAGGCGCAACTCGGTGTCGAGTGGCGGCGGCGCCTTAAGCCGAACCGCAACCGTGCCCTGCAGGTGCTTGGCAATGCGGCCACATGTGTAGCCGCCATTTCCCGACCTTGGAGGGCCACGAAAGCGCTCTGCGATCTCAAAACGTTCGATGTGCATGGGTACCTCCTTTCGAGGAGCGGCAAGACGCTCAACTATAAAGTGACACCCGCTAGCGCGATAACGTTTTTACACGTTTGCTGAATAACATTCCCAGCCCCCTGCTCAAACCGGTGCATTGCAGCGCTCGGAGGCTGTAGCCAGGGCCGCCATGGGCATGTCCCGGTAGCCGGGATGGTTCGTTTTCGCGGCCACTTGGCCCCGCTCACTAGCGGGTTGGTCCCGTCGTTGTGCGGCACGAAACCTCAATGACGATATCCCCCAGCGCCTGCGCCGCAGTCGACAGCTTGTGCTCGGCCAAACGCAGCAGGCCAACGCGACGCTCCACCTGCGGCGCGTTCAGGGCCACGCAACAGGCGCCCAGTTCCTGCATCTGCTGGATGCACAGACTCGGCACGGCGCTAACCCCCAAGCCCTGAGCGACCATCCGGCCGACCGTCACCAGCTGGTGACTCTCGAAGGCCACGGGGAGCTTGCCGTGCTGCGCGACGATGCTCTCTTCCAGCAGCAGACGGACCGCCGAAGGGCGCTGCAGGGTGATGAAATTCTCCCGCAACAGCTCCGCCCAGCTCACCTCGGCCCGTTCGGCCAGAGGGCAGTCCGCCGGCACCACGGCGACGAAACGGTCGGTATAGAAAGGCGTGAATTCCAGGCCGTCGAGGGAGTCCGGCTCGAAGGCGATGCCCAACTCGACGCGACGGTTGCGCAGCATCTCCAGCACCTGTTCGTTGATCACGTCATGCACCGCCACATTGACCTTCGGGTGACGGTGGCGGAAGGCCTTGAGTGCGACCGGCAGCAGGTTGCCGGCGAAGGAAGGCATGGCGGCGATGGCGACCTTGCCCAGTTGCAGGGTGAAGTGCTGGCGCAGCAGTTCCTCGGCGTTGTCCCAGTCCGCCAGCAGACGCCGGGCGATAGGCAGCAGGGTTTCGCCCTCCGGGGTCAGGCTGACACTGCGCGTGGTCCGCGCCAGCAATTGGCCGCCCAGGGACTCTTCCAGGTTCTTGATCGCCAGGCTCAGGGCGGGCTGAGACAGGTGCAGGCGCTCACAGGCCTGGGCAAAGCTCAGGCTCTGCGCCACGGCGAGGAAGGCACGCAACTGTTTGATGGTCATTTATTTGTTTTCGTAATTAATAGCTAAGGAAAACAAACTTAACAAATCAGTCTCCAGCAGTGAAGCTCTGACTCGCTTTCTGGCAGCACGGCTGCCGAACCAACAACTACAAGAGGCGCAGCAGCATGAGTGGACTCGACAAGCGTGTAGGCAGCTACGAAGAGGCTCTGGCCGGGTTGACCGACAACATGACCATCCTGGCCGGGGGCTTTGGCCTGTGCGGAATTCCGGAGAACCTGATCGCCGAGATCCGTCGTCGTGGCGTCAGCGGGCTGACCGTGGTCTCCAACAACTGCGGCATCGACGGCTTCGGTCTGGGCGTGCTGCTGGAGGATCGGCAGATCCGCAAGATGATCGCTTCCTACGTGGGCGAGAACGCCCTGTTCGAGCAGCAGTTGCTCAGCGGCGAGCTGGAAGTCGAACTGACCCCGCAAGGCACCCTGGCCGAAAAACTCCGTGCTGGCGGCGCCGGCATCCCGGCCTTCTTCACCGCCACCGGCTACGGTACGCCGGTCGCCGAAGGCAAGGAGGCGCGCGAATTCAACGGCCGCCACTACATCCTGGAGCCGGCGATCACCGGCGACTTCGCCATCGTCAAAGGCTGGAAGGCTGACCACTTCGGCAACGTGATCTACCGCCACACCGCGCAGAACTTCAACCCGGTGGTTGCCACCGCCGGCCGTATCACCGTGGTCGAGGTGGAGGAAATCGTCGAGCCGGGCGAACTGGACCCGAGCCAGATCCACACCCCGGGCATCTACGTCGATCGCATCATCCAGGGCCGTTTCGAGAAGCGCATCGAGAAGCGCACCCTGCGCGCCTGAGAGCCTGCCAGGATCGGCTGCGTATCGCGCGATCCTGATCAGGTTCTTCCACCACCGAATTGATGAGGAAGCACAGCAATGGCACTTACCCGTGAACAGATGGCTCAGCGTGTGGCGCGCGAGCTGAAGGATGGTTACTACGTCAACCTGGGCATCGGCATCCCGACCCTGGTGGCCAACTATGTGCCGGAAGGTATCGACGTGATGCTGCAGTCGGAGAACGGCTTGCTCGGCATGGGCGCCTTCCCCACCGCGGACGAGGTGGACGCCGACATGATCAACGCCGGCAAGCAGACCGTGACCGCGCGCGCCGGCGCCTCGATCTTCTCGTCGGCCGAGTCCTTCGCCATGATCCGTGGCGGCCACGTCGACCTGACCGTACTCGGCGCCTTCGAAGTGGACGCCAACGGCAACATCGCGTCCTGGATGATCCCCGGCAAGCTGATCAAGGGCATGGGCGGCGCGATGGACCTGGTGGCCGGCGCCGATAACATCATCGTCACCATGACCCACGCCTCCAAGGACGGCGAGTCCAAGCTGCTTAACCATTGCAGTCTGCCGCTCACCGGCTGCCGCTGCATCCGCAAGGTGCTCACCGACCTCGCCTACCTGGAGATCGAGAACGGCGCCTTCATCCTGCGCGAGCGCGCGCCGGGGGTGAGCATCGAGGAGATAGTCGCCAAGACCGCCGGCCGCCTGATCGTGCCGGACAACGTCATCGAAATGACCTTCTAAGTACCGCCAGGCACGGCCCGTTGCAGGGCTTGCCACATCAATGAATGAACGGGCCAGGGGCAGTCCCGACCGGGAGAAATCGCATGCAAGAAGTCGTTATCGTCGCCGCCACCCGTACCGCCGTCGGCAGTTTTCAAGGCTCGCTGGCGAGCATTCCCGCCGTCGACCTCGGCGCGGCAGTGATCCGTCGCCTGCTCGAACAGACCGGCCTGGATGGCGCCCAGGTCGACGAAGTGATCTTCGGCCAGGTGCTCACCGCCGGCGCCGGCCAGAACCCGGCGCGCCAGGCCGCGATCCTCGCCGGTCTGCCCCATGCGGTGCCGGCCCTGACCCTGAACAAGGTCTGCGGCTCCGGCCTCAAGGCCCTGCACCTGGGCGCCCAGGCGATCCGCTGCGGCGACGCCGAGGTGATCATCGCCGGCGGCCAGGAGAACATGAGCCTCAGCGCCTACGTCGTGCCCGGTGCGCGCAGCGGCCTGCGCATGGGCCACGCCAAGCTGATCGACACCATGATCAACGACGGCCTGTGGGACGCCTTCAACGACTACCACATGGGCATCACCGCGGAAAACCTGGTGGACCAGTACGCCATCACGCGCGCCGAGCAGGACGCCTTCGCCGCCGCCTCGCAGCAGAAAGCCGTGGCCGCCATCGAGGCCGGGCGTTTCACCGATGAAATCACCCCGATCCTGATCCCGTCGCGCAAAGGCGAGCCACTCAGCTTCGCCACCGACGAGCAGCCAAAGGCCGGGACCACGGTCGAAGCGCTGGGCAAGCTCAAGCCGGCGTTCAAGAAGGACGGCAGCGTCACCGCCGGCAACGCCTCCAGCCTCAACGACGGCGCCGCCGCCGTGCTGCTGATGAGCGCCGAGAAAGCCAAAGCCTTGGGCCTGCCGGTACTGGCGCGCATCGCCGCTTACGCCAACGCCGGCGTCGACCCGGCGATCATGGGCATCGCCCCGGTCTCGGCGACCAAGCGCTGCCTGGAAAAAGCCGGCTGGACGCTCGAACAACTCGACCTGATCGAAGCCAACGAAGCCTTCGCCGCCCAGGCGCTGGCGGTCGGCAAGGAGCTCGGCTGGGACGCCAGCACGGTCAACGTCAACGGCGGCGCCATCGCCCTCGGCCACCCCATCGGCGCCTCCGGCTGCCGCGTGCTGGTCACCCTGCTGCACGAAATGCTCAAGCGCGACGCCAAGAAAGGCCTGGCCACCCTGTGCATCGGCGGCGGTCAGGGCGTAGCCCTGGCACTCGAACGCGACTGATCGAACGGCTCCGTAAAGCGCTGTTCAACCCTAACCCGGCGCTATCGACGCTCATGGCTAGAGCATTTTGCCGCCCTCCAAGGGCGGCAAAGTCTCAGGCTTGTGACCTTTGACGAAGTAGCGTTCTCAAGCGGCCAACGGCGGGTCCAGGTTGGCCCGCACAGCGCTACAACCCGGCACGGCCTCAGCCCTGCCGGAGCGCATCTCTGCGGCATCGGCGACGAAGCAGCGCGAAACCTGCAGCAATCCACCCGCTTCATACGAAGATGCGCAGGCTGCATCGGTAGATCATTGGCTGGCCTTGCATTTGAGTTGAGTGCCATACCAGTCGACGACGGCTTCGCCATGATGCTCCCAGAACGTCATCCCATCGGTGGCGTACTGGCTGCCGCTGCCGACCCGCTGAGCGATGCCGATGCTCTGGTCATTGCCATAGGTGATCACTACCGCACGAGGCTCTAGGCCGTTGTAGAAAGCGGCGCTGAAGGGCTTGCTGTTATCTCCGCAAACAAACTCGACCGGCGTGGGCGCCATGACCGATCCGGACTGGATCTGCAGTTCGACCAGGCGGATCTGGTAACTCCAGGTGATGCACTGGGGCACATCGGCGGACTTCCAGCACTCGTCCCGCCCCTTGATCCAGCCACGTTGATCGGCCTTGAGCGACTTCTGCCCTTGCGCATCGACCTGGCCAAGGGCTTTCTTGTAGAGCGCCGCTACTTGCCGATCGAGTGCGCTTAGCTCGACACTCTTGCAGACCTGTTGCTCAGCCTGACCTTGCGCCTTGGCACAAGCGAATGACGGGCCGCTTTCAGCCTGTACGGCAGCGCCCACCATCATGAATACGAGCAGCGCGACTTTACGGTTCCCTGACTTCACGGTGAGCCTCAAAGATAAAGAGCCGAATTACAACTGACCTCAAATCAAGCCTGAGTCCGGCCATAACCACAGCGATTTTCGAGTGTCTGTAAGGCTTACTTCGGCCTGGCGGCCGAACCCTGCGCCTGCTGGCGCTGAACTTCCTTACGCTTCATATCGAGGTACTCGACGCGTTCCAATTCGTGCAACTGGATTGGGTAGCGTTCGACACCGGCGTACCAGTCGTTCAGGCGCTTTTCGAGTTGCTCGGCCGGTGGCGTCAAGAGTGCCCCCAGGTAAGCGTCGATCGCCAGAAAGTAACGCATCGCGTTGCGCTCGATTACGCCGCGCATGCCATCAATGTAGACCGGCGCCCCGCTGGCCTGGCGGCCGACGATACTGAAACCGACTTTGTTGTGCCCGATCGTCGCCAGATACCCCTCCATGGCTACGCGTGCCGCCAAGCCATAGGTATAGGAGTAAGACAGGTGAAGGAAGCTGCGGTGCTCATCGAGAGCCACTACCTCCAGCACGATGCGATAGTCACTCGTGCCGAGCGGGCCTTCTTCGGCGCTCAGTTGGACCTGCAGGTAATCCGGCGCGGTTGCCGCCACGGTGTAGCGAAACTCGACCTGGTAAGCATCGGCCAGCGGCTGATCGAACTTGCGCCCGATGCTCAGGTTCAGCCAGTCTTCGGCTTCCAGAGTGGAAGCGCTGCAGCCCTTTACATTCAGGTGCAGGATAAGGATTTCGCACCAGTGATCCATGCCCTGCAGAGCTGGGCTGAGCACGGCGTAGGGTTGTTCGATCAAGGCGAAAACATCCCCTTCCAGCTCGCTCGATGTCTGGTTCGATTCGAGGTAGAGCGGTCGTTGGAACGGGCTGTCGCTCAACCGCTCCTGCAAGGCCGCATAGCGAGCCTTCAGCTCCACTGCGCTCTGCGCCTGAGCCAGAGTCGTGGCAACCAGTGTGCCGAGCAGGGCCCACAGCAGCAGCCTGGAGCATCGCGCAAAACACAGCGCGCCAAACTTCTCTGACCTGTCCACGCGGGCGATCACTCGCTTGCGCCCCAAAGCTTACTGTCCGCAGTACCGGCGTACCTCGCCGCGCGCATCAAAGCCAGTATTCCCAGATGTGTGCAACCATCTCCTTGACTCTCACATCGAGCGAGCGGCGCTGCCACTTTTCCAGGGTGATCGCATTCGACTTTTGCAGGTCGGCGCGGAACGCCGCCCGCATCTTCTCGCCGAATTCGGTGCCGAGCACCACCGCATTGACCTCCTGATTGTGCAAAAAGCTGCGCCAGTCGAGGTTGGTCGAACCGACCGTGGACCACACGCCATCGATCACCGCAGTCTTCACATGCAGCAACGCATCGCCACGCTCATAAAGCTTGACGCCGGCCTTCAACAGCTCGGTGTAGTAGGTGCGCCCGGCATGAAATACCAACCACGAATCGGTTTGGCTGGGCAGAATCAGCTTCACGTCAACGCCCCGCCCCGCAGCGTCCTTGAGCACCTCCAAAAACTGCGGATCGGGCACGAAGTAGGCATTGGTCAGCCATATCTCGGTTTGGGCGCTGCGCAGCGCCGAGATCAACGTGGCATAAATCAGGCTGTAGGGCTCGTCCGGCGAACTGCCTATCGCGCGCACGACCTCGCGGCCTTTGCGCTCTGCCATTGGATAGTAGTGGCGCGCCGCAAGCGGTTCACCTTTCTGCTTTTCCCAGGTTTCGATAAATAACTTTTGCAGTTCACCGACAACCGGCCCTTCGAGTCTCAAATCGGTGTCGCGCCAGGGCAATTCACCATCGGGTCGGGGCTTCGAGGGGCGCCTTAATGACCCGCCCGAATAGACGCTGCTGATATTGATACCGCCAAGGATGGCAATACGCCCGTCGACGATCAGTAGCTTGCGGTGGTCCCGCTGGTTTACATCCCAGCCGGTCTTGGCGGTCAGCGGGTTGACCGGGTTGAATTCCAGCACATTGATACCCGCCTCAGTGAGGCGGGTGAAAAATTCGGTCGGCGTGCCGAGGGTGCCGACGCTGTCGCGGACCAGGTTGACCTGCACGCCCTGCTGCTGCTTGGCGATCAGCGCTGCGGCGAAGCGCTGGCCAACTTCGTCGTCATCGAGGATGTAGGTCTCCATGTTGATGTGGTCGCGCGCGGCATCGATAGCGGCGATCATCGACTGATAAGTGCGTGGACCGTCCTGCAGCAACTCGACCTTGTTACCGTCCGTCAGAGGACTGCCGACGATGGCCTCTTCAACGGCCAGATGCAGGTCGAAAATGTTGGTTTCCGCGCCGCTGGCCTTGAGCCGGTCGAGGATGGCCTTGCTGCGCTCGGCCGACAGCGGCCCACGCGTTCCATCGAGCGTCACGGGTGGCGCGCTGCTGTGCGCCATATCGGGCACGATGGTCGGTAATGAGCTGCAGGCCCCGAACAAGGCCAGGATCAGCGCCGCCGAGACAAACACCAGAGGCCGCAAGAACTGCACGTTCATTCGGAAACCTAGCGGAGTTGGAGGGGTATCGAGTCACAGCTGACGGGTAGCGGGCGCCCGGCACGCGATAAGGGCCGTTCTGAGTGGGCATGCGCAAAAGTATAGTCACCCGGCAGTGGTGCAATGATTCAGGACGCCTCGACAGGGCACCTGGTTGCACCCGCAAGCGCTTCCAAATCTTCCAACTCATTGCATTGTTGGGCGCTGCATCACCGGCTAGACTGGCACGCATGAAACGCTACTTGCGGTTTTGCCTCATCGCCCTGATTAGCCTGGCGCTTCCCCTGAGTGGGATGGCGGGCCTCGCAGCCGCGACAGAACCTTGCCCGATGAAAGTGGCGGGCACGGCGATGATGGCGCCTGGAACCAGTGGGGATGCGGGCCTGGACTGTTGCCAGGAGATGGGCAGCCAGTCCGATCACGGCAAACCCTGCAAGCCCGGTCAGGAATGCCAGACCGCTAGCATGCTGCAAGTATCGAGCGTGAAATCTCCCGTCACGTTGTCCAGCCCCATTGTGGCTTCCTTCTCCAGCGACTTCCTGCCTGCCCAGGCCCCTTCCGGGGTGTGGCGACCTCCCCGCGCTTGATTCCTGTACCTCGCTGAGCTCCACCCCGCCACCCGCGGGATGGCTGGCCTGCGCGCTCGCTTGAGCGGCGCGCCGGATCACCACAGGAATCATCAACATGCACTCCAAACGCTATTGCACAGGTTGGCCCGTCGCGGCTGCCCTGATGGCAACCGTGCTGGCATTGCCGAGCCTGGCCGCCCCGCTGACACTCGACGAAGCCTTGCGCTTGAGCGAAGACAATGCCCCTTCGCTGACCGCCCAGGCGGCCAAGCTGCAAGCCGCCAACAGTGCCGCCATCCCGGCCGGCGAATTACCCGATCCGAAGTTACTGCTGGGCGTGCAGAACTATCCCATTGGCGGTCCCGAGCGCTGGAGCATCGATCAGGACTTCATGACCATGCAGATGGTCGGGGTCATGCAGGAGGTGCCCAGCCGCGACAAGCGCCGGGCGCGTGTCGCGGTGGCTGAGGCAGCCGTTGAGCGCGCCACGGCCGAAAGCCGGGTCGAGCGCCTGAATGTCCGTCAGGCCACCGCGCTGGCCTGGATCAGCGGCTACTCGGTGGAGCGCAAGCAGGCACTGTTCCAGGATTTCTTGCGCGAGAATCGCCTGCTGGCGGATGTCGTCCGGGCGCAGATCGCCGGCGGCCGTGCGCAGGCCGCCGATGCCGTGACGCCGAAACAGGAGGCGGCCCTGCTGGATGAGCAGCAGGACGAACTGATCCGTTTGCGTGTGCAGGCCCGCGCCGCACTCCGGCGCTGGATCGGCCCGGCCGCCGATGAGCCGCTGGCTGGCGACTTGCCGGAGTGGCCCATCGATGCCGCGGGGTATGCCCACAAACTGCAGCATCACCCGGCGCTGACGGCCTTCGCGCCGATGACCCGCGAGGCGCAGGCCAAGGTGCGCGAGGCCGTGGCGGAAAAGACCTCCGACTGGAGCTGGGAACTCGATTACCAGCGCCGTGGCCGCGAGTTCGGCGACATGATGAGCGTGCAATTCAGCGTCGACCTGCCGCTATTCCCCGGCTCCCGGCAGAACCCCAAGATCGCCGCCAAGCATGCCGAGCTGAACCAACTGGAGGCCGAACGCGAAGCCCTCACCCGCGAGCATGCCCAGCAGCTGGAAGATGATCTTGCCGAATACCAGCGCCTGAACCGCGCGGTGCGCCGCAGCCAGGACAGCCTAGTGCCCCTGGCCGAGGAAAAGCTGGGGTTGAGCATGGCCAGCTACCGCGCCGGCAAAGGCGACCTGGCGCCTGTCATCGCCGCCCGCCGCGAACTGATCGAAGCACGACTCAAACATATCGACTTTGAAGAACAGCGGGCATTGACCAGTTCCCGCCTGTATTTCACTTACGGGGAGATCAGCCAATGACGGCCCATATCTGGAAAGGGGCATTGCTGGCTGGCTTGACGGCCACCCTCGGCGTTGCCGGCGGCTACTGGCTCGCTCAGCAGCGCATGGACGAAATGCCCGGCAAGACCGCCACGGCCGATGTTAGCGCGCAAGAAGAGCGGCAAGCGCTGTATTGGTACGACCCGATGTACCCGCAGCAAAAATTCGACCAGCCGGGTAAATCGCCCTTCATGGACATGCAACTGGTGCCGCAATACGCCGATGCAGCGGCGGACAACGCCGTTGTAAGCATCGACCCCAGCGTGACCCAGAATCTTGGCCTGCGCCTGGCCACAGTCACCCGCGAGGCCCGCGCCAGCAGCCTGGAGGCGGTCGGCGTGCTGGCGTTCAACGAACGGGATATCGCTGTGGTGCAGGCGCGTGCCGCGGGCTTTGTCGAGCGGGTCTATGCCCGCGCACCAGGCGATGTGCTCAAAGCCAATGCCGCGCTGGCCGACCTGTTGGTCCCGGAATGGGCCGCCGCCCAAGAGGAGTTCCTCGCGCTCAAGCGCAATGGTGACCCCGGCTTGCTGGCGGCGGCACGCCAACGCCTGCGCCTCACGGGCATGCCGGCAGCGTTGATTGCCCAGGTGGAACGCAGCGGCAGGAGCCAGCCGATCCTGACCCTCACCAGCCCGATTGGCGGTGTGTTGCAGGCGCTGGATGTGCGTGCCGGGATGAGCGTGGCAGCCGGCGACACCCTGGCCAGAGTCAACGGTTTGAGTAGCGTCTGGCTCGCAGTGGCCGTTCCAGAGGCCGAGGCTGGCACGATTGCCGTTGGTCAGGTGGTTGAGGCGCGCCTTCCTGCCTTCCCCGGGGAAGTGCTCGGCGGCAGGGTCGGCGCCATTCTGCCCGAGACGAATCCGGAGAGCCGCACGGTTCGCGTGCGCGTCGAACTGCCCAACCCTGACGGCCGCCTCAGGCCGGGATTGACGGCCCAGGTACGCCTGAGCCGTGCGGCTGAGCAAAGCCTGTTGTGGGTGCCGAGCGAGGCGGTCATCCGCACCGGCCGCCGGGCCCTGGTGATGCTCGCCGAAGCCCCTGGGCGCTACCGACCTGTCGAGGTGCAGCTTGGACGGGAAAGCGAAGGCCAAACGGTGGTACTGAACGGTCTTGAGGAAGGCCAGCAGGTGGTCGCCTCCGGGCAATTTCTGCTCGACTCCGAGGCCAGCCTCAAGGGCATAGTCGCGAGTACGGCGCCAATGCCTGAGCCGGCCAATGCCGCCCTTGCCTTGCATGAGGCCGAGGGGCAGATCGTCGAGATCGACGACAAGGGCGTGACCCTCGCCCATGGACCGTTCAAGACGCTGGGCATGCCCGCCATGAGCATGACCTTCCCACTGGCCGACCCCGCCCTGATGCAAGGGCTCAAGGTGGGCGACAAGGTTCGTGTGGCAGTGCGCCAAACCGACGCTGGGCTGCTGGTTGAGCGCCTGGAAAAGCTCGGGGGCCAGCCATGATCGCCGCCCTTATTCGCTGGTCGGTGGCCAACCGCTTTCTGGTGGTGCTGGCCACGCTGTTCGCAACGGCCTGGGGTATTTGGTCGGTGCAGAGCACGCCCATCGATGCGTTGCCGGACCTCTCCGATGTGCAGGTGATCATCCGTACCCCCTACCCCGGCCAGGCACCGCAGATCGTCGAGAACCAGGTCACCTATCCGCTGGCGACCACCATGCTCTCGGTGCCTGGGGCAAAGACCGTGCGCGGCTACTCCTTTTTTGGCGACAGCTTTGTCTATGTCATCTTCGAAGATGGCACTGACCTGTACTGGGCCCGCTCAAGGGTATTGGAGTACCTGAGCCAGATCCAAAGTCGTCTGCCATCTACCGCCAAGCCTGCCCTGGGACCAGACGCAACAGGTGTGGGCTGGATCTACCAATACGCCCTGGTGGATCGCAGCGGCGGACACGACTTGGCGCAGTTGCGTGCGCTGCAGGATTGGTTCCTCAAGTTCGAGTTGAAGACCCTGGCGAACGTCGCGGAAGTGGCAACTATCGGTGGCATGGTCAAGCAGTACCAGGTGGTGCTCGACCCGCTCAGGCTGGCCAGCCTGGGGATCACCCAGGCCGAAGTGATAGGCGCGATCGGCAAGGCCAACCAGGAAACCGGAGGCGCCGTGCTGGAGATGGCGGAGGCCGAGTTCATGGTCCGCGCTTCCGGCTACCTGAAGACACTGAACGACTTCCGCGCGATTCCGCTCAGGCTCGGTGTCGGCGGCGTGCCGGTGACCCTCGGCGACGTGGCGACCATCCAGCTGGGACCGGAGATGCGCCGCGGCATCAGCGAACTCGACGGCGAAGGCGAGACGGTCGGCGGCGTGGTGATCCTGCGCAGCGGCAAGAACGCCCGCGAGACCATTGCCGCGGTCAAAGCCAAGCTCGACGAGCTGAAGAACAGCCTGCCGGCCGGGGTTGAAATCGTCACCACCTACGACCGCAGCAAACTGATCGACCGCGCCGTGGAGAACCTCAGCCACAAGCTGCTTGAGGAGTTCATCGTCGTCGCCCTGGTCTGCGCGGTATTCCTCTGGCACTTGCGCTCCTCGCTGGTTGCCATTATCTCGCTGCCAATTGGCATACTCATCGCGTTCATTGTCATGCGTTACCAAGGGCTCAACGCCAACATCATGTCCCTCGGCGGTATCGCCATCGCCATCGGCGCCATGGTCGACGCCGCCGTGGTGATGATCGAGAACGCCCACAAAAAGCTTGAGGCCTGGCACGCGGCCCATCCTGGGGAGGCGTTGCAGGGCGAGCATCACTGGCAGGTGATGACCGACGCGGCAGTCGAGGTCGGCCCGGCGTTGTTCTTCTGCCTGTTGATCATCACCCTGTCGTTCATTCCGGTGTTCACCCTGGAGGCGCAGGAGGGCCGGCTGTTCGGCCCGCTGGCCTTCACCAAGACCTACGCCATGGCGGCGGCGGCCGGGCTATCGGTGACCCTGGTACCGGTACTGATGGGCTACTGGATTCGCGGACGGATTCCCAGCGAGCAACAGAACCCGCTGAACCGTTGGTTGATCCGGGTCTATCAACCGGCCCTGGATGCGGTGCTGCGCCGGCCCAAAGTCACCCTGCTGGCCGCCCTGCTGGTGTTTCTCAGTGCGCTGTGGCCAATCTCGCGGCTGGGCGGTGAATTCCTGCCGCCGCTGGACGAAGGCGACCTGCTCTACATGCCATCGGCCTTGCCTGGGCTGTCGGCGCAGAAGGCATCTCAGCTGCTGCAGCAGACCGATCGGCTGATCAAGACGCTGCCCGAGGTCGAGCATGTATTCGGCAAAGCCGGGCGCGCCGAAACCGCCACCGACCCGGCGCCGCTGGAGATGTTCGAAACCACCATTCAGTTCAAACCGCGCGAACAGTGGCGACCAGGGATGACCCAGGAGCAGCTGGTGGCGGAGCTGGATCGGGTGGTGCGTGTGCCGGGGCTGACCAATATCTGGATACAGCCGATCCGCAACCGCATCGATATGCTCGCCACCGGGATCAAGAGCCCGGTCGGGGTAAAAGTCGCTGGCACCCACCTGGCGGAGATCGACCAGGTCACCCAGGCGGTCGAACGTGCGGCCAAGAGCGTTCCAGGCGTGAGCTCGGCCCTGGCCGAGCGCCTGGCCGGCGGGCGTTATATCGATGTGGATATCGACCGCCAAGCAGCTGCGCGTTATGGGCTGAATATCGCCGATGTGCAGTCGATCGTGGCCAGCGCCATCGGTGGCGAAAACGTCGGGGAGACCATCGAGGGGCTAGCCCGCTTCCCGATCAACGTGCGCTATCCCCGTGAATGGCGCGACTCGCTCGGCGCGCTGGAACAGCTACCGATTTACACCGCGCAGGGTGGCCAGATCACCCTGAGCAGTGTCGCGAAGATCAAGGTCAGTGATGGACCGCCCATGCTCAAGAGCGAGAACGCGCGGCCTTCCGGCTGGGTGTACATCGACGTGCGCGACCGGGATATCGCCTCGGTGGTCGCTGACCTGCGCCGGGTCGTGGGCGAGCAGGTCAAGCTGCAACCGGGGATGAGCCTGAGTTACTCAGGGCAGTTCGAGTTCCTCGAGCGGGCCAATGCACGGCTCAAACTGGTGGTGCCGGCCACCCTGCTGATCATCTTCGTGCTGCTCTACCTGACCTTCGCCCGCTTCGATGAAGCGCTGTTGATCATGGCCACCCTGCCCTTCGCCCTGACCGGCGGGGTGTGGTTTCTCTATCTGCTCGGCTTCAACCTGTCGGTGGCCACCGGCGTCGGCTTTATCGCCCTGGCCGGGGTGGCTGCCGAGTTCGGCGTGATCATGCTGCTCTACCTGAAGAACGCCTGGACCGAATGTGAAGATGCCGGTGACCGCACCGAGCGTGGGCTGGTCGCGGCGATCCGCGAAGGCGCCGTACAGCGCGTGCGTCCCAAGGCCATGACGGTGGCGGTGATCATCGCTGGCTTGCTGCCGATCTTCTGGGGCAGCGGCACCGGCAGCGAAGTGATGAGCCGAATCGCCGCGCCCATGGTCGGCGGCATGCTCACCGCGCCCTTGCTGTCCTTGTTCGTCATTCCGGCGGCCTACCGCTTGATGCGCCGTCGGCATCTGCCGACGGCGCGCGCTACTGCAGGTAGTCAAGGGTGACACTCCACCTCTACGCCACTCTGGGGAGCAAGAAGAACCCAGGTCGCTGCATTTGACCTATCCCCCCCAGGGGGATAGGGTGTGGCCTTGACTCATCGAGGCATGGGCTCAAACCATGAGCGAACACAACCATCCGCACCAAAGCCATGACGACATCATCAAGCGGCTCAAGCGGGCTGAAGGTCATCTGCGCAGCATCATCACCATGATCGAGGACGGCCGCGCCTGCGTAGACATCGCCCAGCAGATGCACGCGGTGGAAAAAGCCGTCTGCCAGGCCAAGCGCACCCTGATCCAGGATCACATCGATCACTGCCTGGAACACACGGTCGGCGCGCTCACTAGTGGCGAGCGCGCGCCGCTGGAAGAATTCAAGCAAATCACCAAGTACCTATAGGCCTGCCCGTGTCGAATTTTGCCGAAGTCTTGCAACAAGGCGCCTCGCAGGCGTGGTTGTATTTTCCCAGCGCCATCTTGTTAGGCGCGCTGCACGGCCTGGAGCCTGGGCACTCGAAAACCATGATGGCCGCCTTCATTGTGGCTATTCGCGGCACAGTCAAACAGGCCATATTGCTGGGCCTGGCAGCGACCATTTCGCACACTGCGGTAGTCTGGCTGGTGGCGCTGGGTGGCATGTACCTGGGCCAGGGCCTGGATGCGGAAACCACCGAGCCTTATTTTCAGCTCGCCTCCTCTGCACTGATCATTGCCATCGCGCTTTGGATGCTCTGGCGCACCTGGCGTGGCGAACAGATGTGGCGCTTCGAGGAAGGCGCTGAGCATGATCACCCGCACGGCCATCATGATGAAACGCACCGTATCGACACTGGCCACGGCCGCATCGAACTGTCCATTTTCGAAGAGGGTGTACCGCCTCGGTGGCGACTGAAGGCACTCAGCGGGCATGCCTGGCCAACCGAGGAAATGAGCCTGCAGACCACTCGTCCAAGCGGACAAATCCAGCAGTTCCGCTTCGCGGATCGCGGTGGCTATCTCGAGTCGGTCGATGAGATCCCGGAGCCCCATGAGTTCACTGCGCGACTGAGCCTTGGTCACGCGAGTCATTCGCACGACTATGACCTGGATTTTCACGAGCACGACCATGACCACCCAGATGCCGAGCTGAAAGGTTTGGAGCTGTCGCTGGAGGGTTATCAGGATGCCCACGCGCGTGCTCATGCCAACGACATTCGCCAGCGCTTTACCAACCGTGAGGTCACCACCGGGCAGATCATCATGTTCGGCCTGACTGGAGGGCTGATTCCCTGCCCCGCAGCCATCACCGTTCTGTTGCTGTGCCTGCAGGTGAAGGAGGTCGCGCTGGGTGGGATTCTGGTGCTGTGCTTCAGTATCGGGCTGGCAATCACTTTGGTCACCGTCGGCGCCGCCGCGGCATTGGGCGCCCGACAGGCGTCGAATCGCTGGCCGTGGTTCGGCGCAGTCGCACGGCGTGCACCTTACTTGTCCAGCTTGTTGATCATCGGCGTCGGTCTCTACGTCGGTTTTCATGGCTGGATCGGTTTGAGCGCTTAAGTCACCACATTCATGCTGGAGCTCACCGGCTACCTGGGCCTGTTCCTGGCCGCTTTCGGCGCCGCCACTCTGTTGCCCTTGCAGTCAGAGGGCGTGCTGGTCGGCCTCCTGCTCTTGGACGCTTATCCGGCCTGGGCCCTGCTTCTAGTCGCCACTATCGGCAACGTACTGGGTTCGCTAGTGAACTGGTTTCTCGGGCGCTCCATCGAGCACTTGCGCCACAAGCGCTGGTTCCCAGTGAGCGAGGAGCAACTGGAGAAAGCACAGCGCGCCTATCGGCACTTCGGTCGCTGGTCATTGCTCTTCAGTTGGCTGCCGATTATTGGCGATCCGTTGACGATGGTCGCGGGGATTATGCGTGAGCCGTTGTGGCGCTTTCTGCTGATCGTGACCCTGGCCAAGGGCGCTCGCTACCTAACGCTCATGGTCCTAACACTGGGATGAGCGTGATGACTGCATCCATGATCCATCGCTTAACCCATTCCAGGGTGGGATATACCTATCAGCGAGGGCAATGGCCACAGACGCGCACGCCACTGCGCCGAACGGCTCGCGTTGGCGTGAATGCAGAGGCCCCGGGGGCCGAGGTACTGATCGCCATCGCGACCTGTTCTACCGGCCTGCGTGCAGCCGACCCGGCGCAACCAGGCCCGCGCGACAACGCTGGACGCGTCGGCGCGATCTCGGCTCCATGTGCAACGGCGCCCACTGGCTGGGTCGCAGGTTCGGTTCAGCGCCGCGTGATGACCACTTCGAGGTATTCACTCGGCACGACCAGCGAGTCGGCAGCCGCCCGATTCATACTGTTCAGCAGTTCCGTCAGGTCGCGCTCCAGTGCCATGGCGCCGTCGGCGGACAGAGCCGCGAAGGCCTTGTGAACCGGTCCGTACCAGGTGCGGAAAACCTCGATGAAATGCGCGGCCGAGCGGTAGCGGAAGTTGAACAACCGTCGCGTTACAGCGATCGCGGCGGCGCGTTCGCCGAACAGCGAATGCAAATGTGCTTCGACCCCCCACAGCGAAGGCGGTTGTGCACCCGCCGGTGGTGGCAAATGGCGTCCCAGCGTCTTGAACATCTGGCCGACAAAGCCCTCTGGAGTCCAATTGCTCAGACCGATTCGCCCTCCCGGGCGGCACACCCGCGCCAGCTCGGCGGCCGCCTTTGCCTGGTCGGGCGTGAACATCACGCCGAACGTCGAAAGCACGACATCGAAGCTCGCGTCCTCGAAAGGCAGTGCCTCGGCGTCGGCCACCTGGAAGCTCACCTCCAGGTGCTCTGCACGCGCCCGCTCTTTGCCTCGTTCGAGCAGCTCGGCCACATAGTCGGTCGAGGTCACCTTGCCTCCGCGACGCGCAGCGGCGAGCGTGGCATTGCCGTTGCCGGCCGCCACATCAAGCACACGTTCATCGCAACGCAGGTCGCATGCCTCCGCCAGCAGCTCGCCGACGAGCTGCAAGGTGGTGCCGATCACGGCATAGTCTCCACTGGCCCACGAAGCCATTTGGCGGTTTTTCAGGGCGTTGAAATCGATGGGTTCGCTCATGATGTCTGACTCCTCGGGTGCTGGAATCCGTGCTGGGAATATGCGGACGCTCTTGCTGCGAAGGTCGGTGGCCGCTGCTCGGCCCCGGTCCTGCGCTGAACGCCCTGTTGGACGGCACTACTCCGCCGTGGTGGGTTCGATGATCGATGTGACGTGGGAAATGCGGCTCGCGGGAAAGCCGCCTTGCTTGGCGTACTCCCTGACCAGCGCCTCGTTCGGTGCGATATACACGCAGTAAAGCTTGTCGCCCGTTACGTAACGTTGAAGCCACTGCACGTGCGGCCCCACCTGACTGAACGCCTTACAGGACGTTTGCGAGATCGCTGTCAGGTCTCGCCCTGTAAGCGCTCCGGCTCCCTGGATCTCGCGCTCAATGACGTACTTCGGCATGGCAACCTCCATTTCATTGATGACAGGTGCACGCAATGACCACGTCAAATGAATGTGCTGCGTGCCGCACAACTATCGTGCTCAGGCACGGCGGTGCCCTGCCTGCGCGTCGGCCATCTCTGCCTGATCGTCCGAGCGTAGACGACGGCGTGTCTCTCTACCGGCCGAACGTCCGAAATAGCGGCTCCATTCATCCGGCCGCTCGGCATCGGATCGTTGCGCCTCTAGGTGCGGCGCGGTGACGCGCTCAAAATCGGAGGCATCCGGCCGACGCGGAGCGCAACCATGGCAGCCCAAAACGCGGCAGCATTGCAGCGAGTGGCGCCGGTGATTCGGCGGCGCCCCGAGGCTGGCCTTCATGACGACGCACCGGCTACGGCGCGCAGGGACGGCGACATCAGGATTGTCGCTAGCCATGCGAACGATACCCAGGCTCCGCCCGACATGTCGGGCGAAGTGGGCGGCAGCGGCAATCGGGTCACGCCCGGCTGGCACGCTCCGTGCGGAACTCACATCCGGCGCCGCCACCCGCATTGCATTGCTGGCTTGCGGTTCGCTGGCCATGGCGCTTGACCTGGATGCTGCCAAGTCGCAAGGAATGGTGGGGGAGCGACCCGAAGGTTACCTCGGGGTGGTCAAGGCAACTCCTGACGCCGTACGGCTTGCCGCGGACATCAATGCCAAGCGTCGCGATGCCTATGAGGTCATTGCCAAGAAAAATGGCGCAACCCTGGATCAGATAGCCCGTCTGACGGGGCAGAAAGCCATAGAAAAAACGGCACCGGGGACTTACGTAAAAACCCCCGAGGGCCAGTGGGTCAAGAAATAATCCCCGGCGCATGCGCCGGACACCATCAGTCCTCGCTTCAGTATCCCCTGCTGCTCACAGATCCTGGTGAGCTCGCGAGCCCAGATAAAGCCCGGCCCGCGCTCGACAGCCCGCCTGAGCTGACCGCGGCCTTCACCGAAGCCGAGTACCTGCTGCGAGCGCTTTAGATCGGCTGGATACAGTCACGGTCGCCAGGTGTCTGGCGTCATCAACCCGTCAAAACTTGCAGAACCAACGTACTAACTATACTGATGCCAAATTGCCATGCGCCCTGTCGCCAGAAGAAGCCGGCGCCAAAATAATAGGGGTGCGCGCTATGCACTGGCTGGGCTTGCAATTTATCTCTGAACTGCCAGCTGGCGGGCAGCTAATCCTCCATTGCAACTACAACCCGTTACTGGTGCTCCTGGCCTATGTGGTCGCCTCGGCTTCCAGTTTGACCGCCCTTAACCTGGCGGAACGCGTAGGACATGCCGAACGCCGCGGTGCACGGCTGATGTGGCGCTGGGTCGGCGCCTTCTGCCTGGCCGGTGGCATCTGGTCCATGCACTTTATCGCCATGCTGGCCTTCCAGGCTCCGGTCCCGATCCTCTACGACATCCCGACCACCGCCGCCTCGCTGTTGATCGTCTTCATTGCCGCGTTGCTGGCCATGCACACCCTTGGCCACGAACACTTGCGTCCGGCTCAATACGTGCTCGCGGCCCTCTGCATCGGCCTCGGCATTGCCACCATGCACTACAGCGGAATGGCCGCAATACGCTCCCCCGCCATCCAGTATTACCAGCCCTGGCTGTTCGTCTTGTCGATCCTGATTGCCATCGCTGCCAGCCTTATCGCCCTGCTACTGGCCCTGTATTTTCGCAATAGCGATGGTTATTTCCACCAGATGCTGAAGTACCTGGCCAGCCTGGTGATGGGCGCCGCCATTGTCTCCATGCACTTCACCGGTATGTGGTCACTGAGCCTGGTGGTTCCGCTTGGCACTCCGTTGCAGCTGCAACCCGCCGAAAACAGCTGGCAACTGGGTCTGACCATCGGCCTGATCGCGCTGCTGATCATCGGCAGCGCGATCAGCGCGGCCTGGGCCGACAGGAAACTGGAAAGCAAGGAGCGCGACTTGCTCCGGGTTAACGCCCTGCTCAGCCAGCTCGACCACGCCCGCGCCTCGCTACAGCAA
Source organism: Pseudomonas sp. KH_027 (assembly GCF_057838565.1). Taxonomy (NCBI): domain Bacteria; kingdom Pseudomonadati; phylum Pseudomonadota; class Gammaproteobacteria; order Pseudomonadales; family Pseudomonadaceae; genus Pseudomonas; species Pseudomonas sp. KH_027. The sequence continues at coordinate 855,602 of NZ_CM174470.1, read as the reverse complement.
GCCGCCCACTATGATGCGCTGACCAACCTCCTCAATCGCCGTGGCTTCAATCAGCTGTTCGCGGAAAAACTGCAAGAGCATATCCAGTGCAACCAGGCCTTGGCCGTGATGTTTCTCGATATCGATCACTTCAAACGGATCAACGACAGCCTCGGTCACGATGCCGGCGACGAGATGCTCAAGGTGGTCGCCGAACGCCTGCGCGGCACCGTGCGCGAGCACGATGTGATCGCCCGGCTCGGTGGCGATGAATTCTGCATCCTGGCCAGCCTGCGCCAGGGCGATGAAGCACGGGAACTGGCGCAGCGGGTGATGGAGAAGATGAAAGACCCGATTGCGCTGTTTGGCCGTAGCCTGGTGATGACCACCAGCATCGGCATCAGCCTGCTCCCGGAGCACGGCAAAACCTGCGAGGAACTGCTCAAACACGCTGATCTGGCGCTCTATCAGTCCAAAGGCAGCGGGCGCAACAACCTGCACTTCTTCAGCTCGCACCTGAAATCCAAGGTTTCCCTCGAGCTGCAACTGGAAGAGGAGCTGCATGAAGCGCTGCTCAGGGAACATGACCTGCAACTCTACTATCAGCCGATTCTCGACCTGAGTAACGGCCAGCTCAGCAAGCTGGAAGCCCTGGTGCGCTGGCAGCATCCGCAGCATGGCCTGCTGACACCGGATCGCTTTATTGGCATCGCCGAAGCCAACGGCTTTATCGCCGAACTGGATGCCTGGGTACTACGCCGCGCCTGCCACGACCTCAAGCGGCTGGGTGACGCGGGCTTTGCCGAACTGAAAGTCGCGGTGAACTGCTCGGCGCTCAACCTGGGGCGCGATGAACTCGTCCTGGAGGTGCGGGACGCCCTCCAGAGTAGCGGCGTGCAGCCCCAGCGACTGGAGTTGGAGGTCACAGAGAACGCCCTGATGGGCAATATCAACCACGCCGCAGAGCTGCTGCAACAGATCCGCAATCTTGGCGTAGCCCTCTCGATCGACGATTTTGGCACCGGTTACTCATCGCTGGCCTACTTGCGGCGCCTACCACTGGACACCCTGAAGATCGATCGTTCTTTCGTTCAAGACATCCCCGAGTCCCAGCAAGGCATGGACATCGTGCAAGCAATTATTGGCATGGCCCACACCCTGAAACTCAAGGTGGTCGCCGAGGGCGTGGAAACGCCACAACAGCTGGAGTTTTTGCGTAAACACGGCTGCGACTTCATCCAGGGCTATCTGCTTAGCCGGCCGCTGCCACTGCAAGCGTTGCAAGACTTGCTGCATAGCTTCAGCACGCAACGCCTCAGCGCCGAACCCGCACGCGTGAGCGTGAGCTAAGCTGCTGCTGATCTTGTCAGCCCTCTGCTTGCGCATCACAGGCAGCAACCATTGGATCAGCCGAACTGCACCACCATCCGCCCTGCAATGCTCAACCGCTGACCAGCTGAAACCCGCCTGCCGCACCGTTTGAAACGGCGCTGCGTTCAAGCGCGACAGCTCAAGTCGGCCGCCGCCCCATCAGTAGCTCCTGGTTCGCCTCTGCCATCTCCCGCAGGAAACTCCAGGTGCTCTTCATCCTGGCGATGTCCTTGAGCTCGATCGGCATCAACATCCAGAACGTCCGGGTGAATTCGACCTGCTCGCCCAGCACACGTTTCAGCCGTGGGTCCGGGTCCGCGGAGAATGACGGCAGGATGGCAATACCGGCGCCGGCCGCAGTGGCCTGTTGCTGCGCGAGAATGCTGGTGCTGCGCAATGCGACATGCCGGGGCTTGCCGATTTCATCGAGATAGAGGAGCTCCTTGCTGTACAGCAGGTCGTCGATATAGCTGACAAAGCCATGCTCGCGCAGATCATCCCGACTCTTGATCGGTGGGTGCTGCTCCAGGTAGCTGACGGAGGCATAGAGCTTGAGCACGTAGTCGGTCAATTTGGTAATGATGAACGGCCCCCGTTCGGGGCGCTCCAGGGTAATCACGATGTCGGCCTCGCGGCGCGACAGATGCACCATCCGAGGCACGGCCAGCAGGTCGATGCCCAGGTTCGGATAGCGCCGGGTGAACTCCGCCAGTTGCGGCGCCAGCATCACTGAGCCGTAGCCCTCCGTCACACCAATCCGCACCTGGCCGGAGAGGTTGTCTGTCTGCCCTGCCCTCGCCTGTTCAATGGCGGAAAAAGCGCTTTCCATCGCCTCGGCCTGCGGCAGCAGATCCCTGCCGGCCTCGGTCAGGCTGTAACCCGATGTACCGCGGGTGAACAACTGGGCACCCAGGCTCTTTTCAAGGGCCTGAACACGGCGTGAAACCGTGGTGTGGTCAACCTCCAGCCGGCGTGCGGCAGCCGTCAGCTTGCTCGTGCGCGAGAGTTCGAGGAAAAAGCGCAGGTTATCCCAATCCATGAAGCCGGCCCTGTTACTGTGCAAAAACGCAGAATACCCTCGCACCACCACACATTGCCACCCACAAAAACGCACTGATAGGATCGAAGCCAAGGTTCTCAAGTCACCCGCGATGAGATCCACCACAGATCTGCCCTTGAAAGGCTGGAGTCAGAATGACCGCGCAAACACTCACCCAAAACGCTGTTCCAACCGTCAAACTGCTGATCGGCGGCAAGCTGATCGAGTCGAAAACCACGCAATGGCGCGACGTGGTCAACCCGGCCACCCAGGAAGTGCTGGCCCGCGTGCCCTTCGCCACTGCCGAGGAGATGAACGCCGCCGTCGCCAGTGCCAAGGACGCCTTCAAGAGCTGGCGCAAAACGCCGATCGGCGCCCGCGCCCGCGTGTTCCTCAAGTACCAGCAACTGATCCGCGAAAACATGCAAGAGCTGGCGGCGATCCTCACCGCCGAACAGGGCAAAACCCTGCCGGATGCCGAAGGCGATGTATTTCGCGGCCTGGAAGTGGTCGAGCACGCGGCCAGCATCGGCAACCTGCAGTTGGGCGAGTTGGCCAACAATGTGGCCAGCGGTGTCGATACCTACACCCTGCTGCAACCGCTGGGCGTGTGCGCCGGCATCACGCCGTTCAACTTCCCGGCAATGATCCCGCTGTGGATGTTCCCGATGGCCATCGCCACCGGCAACACCTTCGTCCTCAAACCCTCCGAGCAGGACCCGCTGGTGACCATGCGCCTGGTTGAACTGGCGATGGAAGCCGGTGTACCGCCGGGCGTGCTCAACGTCATCCACGGCGGCGTCGAGGCGGTGAACCTGATCTGCGATCACCCGGACATCAAGGCGGTGTCCTTCGTCGGTTCGACCAAGGTCGGCACCCATGTCTACAACCGCGCCACCCAGAACGGCAAGCGCGCGCAGTGCATGATGGGCGCCAAGAACCACGCCATCGTCCTGCCGGATGCCAACAAGCAGCAGACCCTGAACAACCTGCTGGGCGCTTCCTTCGGCGCCGCCGGCCAGCGCTGCATGGCCCTGCCGGTGGTGATCCTGGTGGGTGAAGCGCAGGCCTGGTTGCCGGAGCTGATCGAGCGGACCAAGACCCTCAAGATCAATGCCGGCACCGAGCCGGGCACCGACATCGGCCCGGTGATCTCGTGCGCCGCCCTGGACCGCATCAGCGGCCTGATCGCCAGCGGCATCGAGGAAGGCGCCAAGCTCGAACTGGATGGACGCAACCCGAGCGTGCCGGGCTACCAGGACGGCAACTTCGTCGGCCCGACCATCTTCTCCAACGTCACCACCGCGATGACCATCTACCGCGAAGAAATCTTCGGCCCGGTGCTCTGCGTGGTGCACGCCAACAGCCTGGACGAGGCCATCGAGCTGATCAACGCCAACCCGAACGGCAATGGCACCGCCCTGTTCACACGCTCCGGCGCGGCAGCACGGCACTTCCAGGAAGAGATCGACGTCGGTCAGGTCGGCATCAACGTACCGATCCCGGTGCCGGTACCGCTGTTCTCCTTCTCCGGCTCGCGCGCGTCCAAGCTCGGCGACCTCGGCCCGTACGGCAAGCAGGTGGTGACCTTCTACACCCAGACCAAGACCGTCACCCAACGCTGGTTCGACGAGAACGAAGTCGGCGGCAGCGTGAACACCACCATCACCTTGAAATGACCGGCCAAGGTCGGCGCCGCAAGGTGTCGGCCTGCCTCTGGAGACACCTTCGTGGAATTCGAAACCCTGCTGATCGAGGTGCAAGGACGCGTCGGGCTGATCACCCTGAATCGCCCCAAAGCACTGAATGCCCTCAATGGCCTGCTGATCGCCGAGCTGAACCTGGCCTTGGACCAGTTCGAGAAAGACCCGCAGATCGGCTGCATGGTCATCACCGGTTCGGCCAAGGCCTTCGCCGCCGGTGCCGATATCAAGGAAATGGCTGAGCTCGGCTATCCGCAGATCTACCTGGACGACTTCTTCGCCCCGGCCGATCGCATCGCCAATCGGCGCAAGCCGCTGATCGCCGCCGTCGCTGGTTATGCCCTGGGTGGCGGCTGCGAATTGGCGTTGATGTGCGACTTCATCTACGCCGCTGAGAACGCCCGTTTCGGCCAACCGGAAATCAACCTCGGCGTGCTACCCGGCATCGGCGGCACCCAGCGCCTGACCCGCGCCCTGGGCAAGGCCAAGGCCATGGAAATGTGCCTGACCGGCCGCCAGATGGACGCCCATGAAGCCGAACGCGCCGGCCTGGTGGCCCGTGTGCTGCCAGTGGAAACGCTGCTGGAGGAAACCCTCAAGGCCGCCCAGGGTATCGCCGAGAAATCCCTGCCCAGCACCATGATGGTCAAGGAATGCATCAACCGTGTATCCGAGACCAGCCTGAGCGAAGGCGTGCGCTTCGAGCGGCGGATATTCCATGCGGTATTCGCCACCGCCGACCAGAAAGAAGGCATGGCGGCATTCGTCGAGAAGCGCCCGGCGCAGTTCAAGCATCTCTGAAACCATCACCAGAACAATAGGGGCATCCACCATGCACATCGGCTTTCTCGGTCTCGGCAACATGGGCGGCCCAATGGCCCAGAACCTCATCAAGGCCGGCCACTCGCTCAAGGTTTTCGATCTGTCGCAAGCCTCGGTGGCGCAGCTGGTAGAGGCCGGCGCACAGGCCGTAGCCTCCCCGGCGGAGCTGGCCACGAGTGGTGTCGAGCTCATCATCAGCATGTTGCCGGCCGCGCAACATGTGAAGGCTGTGTACCTTGGTGAAGACGGCCTGCTGGCCCATCTCAAGCCTGGCATCCGGCTGATCGACAGTTCGACCATCGACCCGATGAGCGCCCGTGACGTAGCGGCCGCCGCCGCCAAGAACGGCAACCCGATGCTCGATGCGCCGGTCTCTGGCGGCACCGGTGGCGCGGCGGCCGGCACCCTGACGTTTATGGTCGGCGGCAGCCAAGCCGACTTCGACCATGCTCAGCCGGTTCTCGCCGCCATGGGCAAAAACATCGTGTATTGCGGTGCGTCCGGTAACGGCCAGGTGGCCAAGGTCGCCAACAACATGCTGCTGGGCATCTCCATGATCGGTGTCGCCGAAGCCATGGCCCTCGGTGTGTCGCTGGGCATGGACGCCAAGGTGCTGGCCGGCATCATCAACACCTCAAGCGGGCGCTGCTGGAGTTCGGACACCTACAACCCGTTCCCTGGCGTGCTGGAAACGGCGCCCGCCGCGCGGGGTTACAGCGGCGGTTTTGGCACCGACCTGATGCTCAAGGATCTCGGCCTGGCCAGCGAAGCGGCCAAACAGATCCGCCAGCCGGTGATCCTCGGCGCCCTCGCCCAACAGCTCTACCAGACCTTCAGCGCTCAGGGTAATGGCGGTTTGGACTTCTCGGCGATCATCAACCTGTACCGCAAGGACACCTGAGCATGAGCGCAACCGAGGCCCCTGTTCTGGCCAGCGTACGCAACCGTATCGGCCATCTGACCCTGAATCGCCCGAGCGGGCTGAATGCCCTGACGCTGCCCATGATCCGCCTGCTCTGGCAGCAACTGCAGGCCTGGGAGGACGACCCGCAGGTGCTCGCCGTGGTACTGCGCGCGGCGGGCGATAAAGCCTTCTGCGCGGGTGGCGACATCCGCTCGCTGTACGACAGCTACCAGGCCGGGGATACCCTGCACAGCATCTTCTTCGAAGAGGAATATGCCCTCGATCAGTACATCCACAACTACAAGAAACCCACCCTGGCGCTGATGGATGGTTTCGTTCTCGGCGGCGGCATGGGCCTGGTGCAAGGCACCTCGCTGCGGGTGATTACCGGGCGCGTGAAGATGGCGATGCCGGAAGTCGGCATCGGCTACTTCCCCGATGTCGGCGGCAGTTATTTCCTCTCGCGCCTGCATGGCGAACTGGGGCTTTATCTGGGCGTCACCGGCATCCAGATCCGCGCGGCCGATGCCATTTATGCGCGCCTGGCGGATTGGTGCCTGCCCGGCGAACTGCTCGCCGAGCTCGATCGCTGCCTCGACAACATGAGCTGGACCACACCGCCGCAGGAAGCCTTGCGCACGCTGCTCGCCACCCTTGCCAACAACAAGCTGCCGGGCGCGGAACTCAAGGCCTTCCGTCAGGCCATCGACGAACATTTTGCGTTGCCGGATATCGCCGCCATCCGCGCTTCGCTGCTGGCCGAAAACCGCCCCGAGTTTCAGGACTGGGCCGAAGAAACCGTCAAGATCATGGACAGTCGCTCGCCGCTGGCCATGAGCGTGACCCTGGAACTGATCCGGCGTGGCCGCTGCCTGTCCCTCGATGAGTGTTTCGAGCTGGAACTACACCTGGACCACCAGTGGTTTGCCAAAGGCGACATCATGGAAGGCGTTCGGGCGCTGATCATCGACAAAGACAAATCGCCGCGCTGGAACCCGCCGAGCATCGACAAGGTATCCAGCGAACAGGTTCGCGATTTCTTTGCCGGCTTCAAACCGGCCGCCAGCAAAAAACGCGCAACGCCTAAACGCGAAAACAACAGCGCGTTAACCGAATAAGAGAGAGCCTGATGCACGATCTGGAACTGAGCGAAGAACAACGCATGATCCGCGACATGGCCCGCGACTTTGCCCGTCGCGAGATCGCACCCAATGCCCAGGCGTGGGAAAAAGCCGGCTGGATCGACGACGCCCTGGTTGCCCAGATGGGCGAGCTGGGCCTGCTGGGCATGGTAGTGCCGGAGGAATGGGGCGGCACCTATATCGACTACGTCGCCTATGCCCTGGCAGTGGAAGAAATCTCCGCCGGCGACGGCGCCACCGGCGCGCTGATGAGCATTCACAACTCGGTCGGCTGCGGGCCCATCCTGCGCTACGGCAGCGAAGCGCAAAAACAGACCTGGCTGCCCTCGCTGGCAAGCGGCGCAGCGATTGGCTGTTTCTGCCTGACCGAACCGCAGGCCGGCTCCGAAGCCAACAACCTGCGCACCCGCGCCGAACTGCGCGACGGCCAGTGGGTACTTAACGGCGCCAAGCAGTTCGTCAGCAATGGCAAACGTGCGCAACTGGCCATCGTCTTTGCCGTTACCGACCCGGAGCTGGGCAAGAAGGGCCTCTCGGCGTTTCTGGTGCCGACCGACAACCCGGGTTTTGTCGTGGATCGCAGCGAACACAAGATGGGGATCCGCGCCTCCGATACCTGCGCGGTGACCCTGAACAACTGCACGATCCCGGAAGAAAACCTGCTCGGCCTGCGCGGCAAAGGCCTGGCCATCGCCCTGTCCAACCTTGAGGGCGGACGCATCGGTATCGCGGCCCAAGCACTGGGGATTGCCCGTGCGGCGTTCGAGGCGGCATTGGCCTACGCCCGCGAGCGGGTGCAATTCGGTCAGCCGATCATCGAGCACCAGAGCATCGCCAACATGCTCGCCGACATGCACACCCAGCTCAATGCCACCCGCCTGCTGATCCTGCATGCGGCACGCCTGAAGAGCGCCGGTCATGCCTGCCTCTCGCAAGCCTCGCAAGCCAAGTTGTTCGCCTCGGAAATGGCCGAACGCGTGTGCTCCAAGGCCGTGCAGATCCATGGCGGTTACGGTTACCTGGAGGACTACCCGGTGGAGCGTTACTACCGCGATGCGCGCATCACCCAGATCTACGAAGGCTCCAGCGAAATCCAGCGCCTGTTGATTGCTCGCGAACTGGCCAACTACCCGCTGTAAAGTTCGACGAAAGTGCGCCCACCACCGGACCGACATCCCGCGGATGAACGCCGCGGGAGACCCGCAACCAGGCGACTCCGAACGTGAAGAGCCGCAATGGCAACAGGATCAGCGCGAACCCTGCCGGTAGCAATTACCGGGCGCTTACCGAACCCTCATTGCCTGGCGCGGTTGATTGGCGCTCAACCGCCCCCTAACGTACGCCGTGCCGCCAACCCCGGCAGTGGTGCTCATGCTGTAAATGCTGCAGCCCACAAGGCCGTAGCGTCTCTCCATCCCTCTGCGCCTGTCGGACTGCCGTGGCCACCCGCCACGCTCAGGGCCGACAACCGGGTCCGGGCCTGCGCCTGGAGCCCGGCGCGGCGCTACCTCGACACGCAGATCGGCCAAGGTTTTGCTGCGCAGCATCGAGTGGCGCCAAGCGCCGCCAGCGCTCTTGAGCGGCCGGACGGCAGCACGTAGCTGAGCACACGCCTGCTTGTCCGCGACCATGTCGTCGTTAATGGCGGGCTATTCCGACTGAGCGCAAAGGTCTGCCTTACTCCGTCATCCTCGCGAGCGCGGGCCCCACCGGACACAGCGAGCAGCCCAAACGGGCAATTCGGCCATAATCACTGTGTCGCAACTGGAAATTGGGACAGGGCCTGATTTGAGCCATTGGCCTGGAGCGGATCGACTGTCGCACCCGAGCGCAGGGTTGCACCTTTGGCAGCGCAGCCCCAGGCAAACACAAACAAAAGGTGCAACCAGTCATCAGAAAAATATTTCACTTTTTCCATAAAGAACGGCTTGAGCGACTTATTACCTGCTTTCATCAGCTGTAAGTTCTTATTTTTATAGGCTTTTCACTATGCACGTGTAAAAGCGGCACTCAAGCATGAGCGATCGACACCCGCCATGGAAACCTCAATTTTAGAGGTTGTACCTAGTTGCACCTTGCGGGCTCGCAGGTTTAATCTCTCGCCAGTTTTGCAGCGCACCACCCCAAACAGGACAAAACCAATGGCCACCACCACCCTTGGCGTAAAGCTCGACGACGCAACCCGTGATCGTCTGAAGCAAGCAGCACAGTCGATCGACCGCACCCCGCACTGGCTGATCAAGCAAGCGATCTTCAATTACCTGGAACAGCTCGAAGGCGGCCTGACGCCGCCGGAACTGTCCGGCCTTGCCGCCGCCATGGGTGAAGAACCGCTGGAGTCCCTGACCGAGCAGGGCCTGCAGTGCTTCCTCGACTTCGCCGAAAGCATCCTGCCGCAATCGGTCCTGCGCGCCGCCATCACCTCGGCCTACCGCCGGCCGGAACCGGAAGCGCTGGCGATGCTGCTGGAGCAGGCGCGCCTGTCCAAGGATCAGGCCGAAGCCACCCATAAGCTGGCCATGGGCATCGCCGAGAAGCTGCGCAACCAGAAGAGCGCCAGTGGCCGCCAGGGTCTGGTGCAGGGCTTGCTGCAGGAGTTCTCGCTGTCCTCGCAGGAAGGCGTGGCGCTGATGTGCCTGGCCGAAGCCCTGCTGCGCATCCCGGACAAGGCCACCCGCGATGCCCTGATCCGCGACAAGATCAGCAACGGCAACTGGAGCCAGCACCTCGGCAACAGCCCGTCGATGTTCGTCAACGCCGCCTCCTGGGGCCTGCTGATCACCGGCAAGCTGGTGGCCACGCACAACGAAGCTGGCCTCGCCACCTCGCTTAACCGCCTGATCGGCAAGGGCGGCGAACCGCTGATCCGCAAGGGCGTGGACATGTCCATGCGCCTGATGGGCGAGCAGTTCGTCACCGGTGAAACCATCGCCGAAGCCCTGGCCAACGCCACCAATATGGAAGGCAAAGGCTTCCGCTACTCCTACGACATGCTCGGCGAAGCCGCGCTGACCGACGAGGATGCCAAGCGCTACCTGGCGTCCTACGAGCAGGCCATCCATGCCATCGGCAAGGCTTCCCACGGTCGCGGCATCTACGAAGGCCCGGGCATCTCGATCAAGCTCTCCGCCCTGCACCCGCGTTACAGCCGCGCCCAGTACGAGCGCGTGATGGATGAGCTGTACCCGATCCTCCTGGGCCTGACCCAGCTGGCCAAGCAGTACGACATCGGCCTCAACATCGACGCCGAAGAAGCCGACCGCCTGGAGCTGTCGCTCGATCTGCTCGAACGCCTGTGCTTCGACCCAAGCCTGACCGGCTGGAACGGTATCGGCTTCGTCATCCAGGCCTACCAGAAGCGCTGCCCGTATGTGATCGACTACGTCATCGACCTGGCCAAGCGCAGCCGCCATCGCCTGATGATCCGCCTGGTCAAGGGCGCGTACTGGGACAGCGAAATCAAGGCCGCCCAGGTCAACGGCCTGGAAGGCTACCCGGTCTACACCCGCAAGCCGTACACCGACGTGTCCTACATCGCTTGCGCACGCAAGCTGCTGGGCGTGCCGGAAGCCATCTACCCGCAGTTCGCCACCCACAACGCCCACAGCCTGTCGGCCATCTACCACCTGGCCGGACAGAACTACTACCCGGGTCAGTACGAGTTCCAGTGCCTGCACGGCATGGGCGAGCCGCTCTACGAACAAGTGGTTGGCAAAGTCGCCGACGGCAAGCTGAACCGTCCGTGCCGTATCTACGCACCGGTCGGCAGCCATGAAACCCTGCTGGCCTACCTGGTGCGCCGCCTGCTGGAAAACGGCGCCAACACCTCGTTCGTCAACCGCATCGCCGACAACAGCATCTCGCTCAAGGACCTGGTCCTCGACCCGGTGCTGCAGATCGAACAGATGGCCGCCCAGGAAGGTGGCCTCGGCCTGCCGCACCCGCGCATTGCGCTGCCGCGCTCCCTTTACGGCGAAGCGCGCTCCAACTCCGAAGGCATCGACCTGGCCAACGAACACCGCCTGGGCTCGCTGTCCTCCGCCCTGTTGAGCAGCACCAACAACCGCTACGTGGCCCTGCCGATTCTCGGCTGCGACACCCCGGCCCCAGGTGCTGCGGAGGCGGTAAGAAACCCCGCCGACCACCGCGACATCGTCGGCCACGTCAGCGAGGCCAGCGAGAGCGACATCCGCAGCGCGATTCTGTGTGCCGTTTCCAGCGGGCAGATCTGGCAGTCGACCCTGCCGAGCGAACGCGCCGCCGTACTGGAGCGCGCCGCCGACCAGATGGAAGCGGAGACACAGCAACTGATGGGCCTGCTGGTGCGCGAATCCGGCAAAACCTTTGCCAATGCCATCGCCGAAGTACGCGAGGCGGTGGACTTCCTGCGCTACTACGCGGCCCAGGCGCGCAACCATTTCGCCAACGACAGCCATCGCCCACTGGGCCCGGTGGTGTGCATCAGCCCGTGGAACTTCCCCCTGGCGATCTTCGCCGGTCAGGTGGCCGCGGCGCTGGCCGCCGGCAACACCGTGCTGGCCAAGCCGGCCGAGCAGACCCCGCTGATCGCCGCCCAGGCCGTACGCATCCTGCTGGAAGCCGGCGTCCCTGGCGGCGCGGTGCAACTGCTGCCGGGCCGTGGTGAAAGCGTCGGTGCGCGCCTGATCGCCGATGAGCGCGTGCGCGGCGTGATGTTCACCGGCTCCACCGAAGTGGCCGGGATCATCCAGCGCAACATCGCCGGGCGTCTCGACGCCCAGGGCCGCACCATTCCGCTGATCGCCGAAACCGGCGGCCTCAACACCATGATCGTCGACTCCTCGGCCCTCACCGAGCAGGTGGTGGTCGATGTGGTCGCCTCCGCCTTCGACAGCGCCGGCCAGCGCTGCTCGGCGCTGCGCGTGCTGTGCGTGCAAGAAGATGTGGCTGATCGCGTGCTGGCGATGCTCAAGGGCGCCATGGCCGAATACAGCCTCGGCAACCCGGAGCGCCTGAGCACCGATATCGGCCCGGTGATCGACGCCGAAGCCAAGGGCAATATCGAGCAGCACATCCAGGCGATGCGCGACAAAGGCCGCAAGGTCTACCAGAGCGCCCGCACCAGCAGCGACGAGCACAAGCGCGGCACCTTCGTCATGCCGACCCTGATCGAACTGGACAGCTTCGACGAGCTGCAACGCGAGATCTTCGGCCCGGTGCTGCACGTGGTGCGCTACCAGCGTGCGGATCTCAGCAGCCTGCTCGACCAGATCAACGCCAGCGGCTACGGCCTGACCCTCGGCGTGCACACGCGCATCGACGAAACCATCGCCCAGGTGGTGAGCAGCGCCAAGGTCGGCAACCTCTATGTCAACCGCAACATGGTCGGCGCGGTGGTCGGCGTGCAGCCGTTCGGTGGCGAAGGCCTGTCCGGCACCGGGCCAAAAGCCGGCGGCCCGCTGTACATGTATCGCCTGCTCTCGACCCGCCCGCAGGACGCGGTGGCCAAGCAACTGCGCCAGGACGACAGCGCCGTCAGCCGCGCGCAACGCCCGGCCGAGCAGAGCAAGGCCATGCAGGCACTGAGCGAGTGGGCCGCTCAACATGAGCCGACCCTGGTCGCGCTGTGTGCCCAATACGCTGAACTGGCGCAGAGCGGCACCGTGCATGTGCTGCCTGGCCCGACCGGCGAGCGCAACACCTACAGCCTGCTGCCGCGCGAACACGTGCTGTGCCTGGCCGAAGAGCGCGCCGACCTGCTGGTGCAACTGGCCGCGACCCTGGCGGTTGGCAGCCTGGTGCTGTGGCAGCAACAGGACCTCACTCGCGAGCTGTTCGCCACGCTGCCCAAGGACGTGCAGAAGCGCATTCAACTGATCAGCGAGTGGGGCAGCAACGACGCCGCGTTCGACGCCATCCTCCACCACGGCGATTCCGACCAGCTGCGCGAGGTCTGCCAGCTGGCCGCCCGGCGTCCCGGCGCGATCATTGGCGTGCATGGCCTGAACAAGGGTGAAACCGACATTCCGCTGGAACGTCTGCTGATCGAGCACGCCCTGAGCATCAACACCGCCGCGGCGGGTGGTAACGCCAGCCTGATGACCATCGGCTAAGCAGCAAGCCCGAGCGGCCCACCGCCGCTCCCAGGCGCTTTCCCAAGGCGCCTGACCCGGCGCATGCAGCGAACCCATTGGCCGCTGCACACGCCACACGCGGCACAACCGTAACGGGGGCTATCCGCCCGGTACCGCGCAACTCATCCTTTGGCACTTCGGTGCCCTGCGCCAGCTTACCCAGCCGGCGCGGGAGTGGGGCCAACCGCCCCGCTCCACCCCTTTGCGCTCCAGCTCAGCTCGGCGACACCGCCATGGCGGCTCTTCGACTCGCCCCACGCACGGCGGCGCCGTCAACGACCGCAAGGCAACACCTGATGCCGACCGGCTCACACCCGGCGGAACCTATGGATACGCGACCCGCCAACTCTTACCCAGGCATCTGATCCGGTTTTTATTCAAAAATCTGAGTCTGTTTTCAATACAGTCACACGCCGATCATTCGCCCCATCCGCTATAGCGCCTGATGGGGCAACCGCCATGACTGAACGCATACCCGCCAAGATCGTCGAGACGATCGACCCGCGCACGACTCTGCGCCTGACACCGGCACAGGCTGGCGGCCCGATTCACACCCGCAGCTTCAATGGCTTTTTCCGCAGCCTGCGTTTGAACGGCGCCGGTGCGCTGTTCCTGCTGTTTTTCGGTACCGCCTGGCTGAACTGGGGCGAGCGGCAGGCCGTGCTCTGGGACCTGGCCGGGCGCAAGTTCTACATCTTCGGTGCGACCTTCTGGCCGCAGGACTTCATCCTGCTCTCGGCGCTGCTGATCATCTGCGCCTTCGGCCTGTTCTTCATCACCGTACTCGCCGGCCGGGTCTGGTGCGGCTACAGCTGCCCACAAAGCGTCTGGACCTGGGTATTCATGTGGGCGGAGAAAGTCATCGAGGGCGACCGCAACCAGCGCATCAAACTGGACACCGCGCCCTGGTCGGCGAACAAGCTGCTGCGGCGCACGGCCAAACACGCGATCTGGCTGGCGGTGAGCCTGGCCACGGCGCTGGCCTTCGTCGGCTACTTCACGCCGATCCGCGAACTGGTGCGCGAGCTCTTCACCCTCGAACTGGACCCAAGCACCGGGTTCTGGGTGTTCTTCTTCACCAGCGCCACCTACCTCAATGCCGGCTGGCTGCGCGAGAAAGTCTGCCTGCACATGTGCCCCTACTCGCGCTTCCAGAGCGTGATGTTCGACGACAACACCCTGAACGTGACCTACGACGCCGCCCGCGGCGAAGGCCGTGGCGCCCGCAAGAAAGACGCCGACTATCAAGCCCAAGGCCTGGGCGACTGCATCGATTGCACGATGTGCGTGCAGGTCTGCCCCACCGGCATCGACATCCGCGACGGCCTGCAGCTGGACTGCATCAGCTGCGGCGCCTGCATCGACGCCTGCGACAGCGTGATGGACAAGATGGGCTACGCCCGTGGCCTGATCAGCTACACCTCCGAACGCGCCCTGGCCGGTGGCCGCACGCACCTGCTGCGCCCACGCCTGGTCAGCTACGGCGCCGTGTTGCTGCTGATGATCGGCGCCTTCGTCTGGGCCCTGGATGTGCGTCCGCTGGTGTCGCTGGACGTGACCAAGGACCGCGGCCTGTTCCGCGAGAACAGCCTGGGCCAGATCGAGAACGTCTACAGCCTCAAGGTCATCAACAAAACCCAGGAGCCGGCCCGTTATGCGCTGTCGCTGCTCGACGCCGCCCCCTTCGCCCTGCAAGGCCAGCGCGAGCTGCAGCTGGCGCCGGGGGAAATCGTCGACCTGCCGGTCAGCGTGGTGCTGACCGACGAGCGCGCCGTCAGCACGTCCGCAACGCTGCGCTTCCAGGTGACCAACCTCAGCGATCCGGAGACTCACGTCAGCGCCAACAGCACCTTCGTCGCGCCGATAAATCGCTGAGCCGCATCGCATGCCCCGTGAACTGCCAGTAAAGTGCCTGCTCCAGACCTCGCTGCCGGTGAACCAGGACACGATGAAACGCTACGAGAAGTTTGCCGATGACATCGCCGAACTCATCCGCACCGGCATGCTGGCCCCCGGCGAAAAAGTCCCCTCGGTGCGGCACGCCAGCCGCACCTATGGGGTCAGCCCCTCGACGGTGTTCCAAGCGTATTACCTGCTGGAAGATCGCGGCCTGATCCATGCCCGACCGCGCTCCGGCTACTTCGTGCGCGAGCATGCGCAGAGCCCGCTGCACGAGCCGGAGATCAGCTCGCGGCAGGCGCAAACCACCGAGGTCGATGTCAGCGAACTGGTGTTCTCGGTGCTCGGCTCATTGAAAGACCCGAACACCGTGCCTTTCGGCTCGGCCTTTCCCAGCCCGCACCTGTTCCCCCTCCAGCGCCTGGCCCGCTCCATGGCGCAGAGCGTGCGCAAGATGTCGCCCCACGAAGTGATCAGCGACATGACCAGCGGCAACCCCAACCTGCGCCGCCAGCTCGCCCTGCGCTACATGGTCAGCGGCGTGATGCTGGCGCCGGACGAACTGGTGATCACCAACGGCGCCATGGAAGCGCTCAACCTCTGCCTGCAGGCGGTCACCAGCCCCGGCGACCTGGTCGCCATCGAAGCGCCGGCGTTCTACGCCACCCTGCAAGTGCTGGAACGGCTGAAACTCAAGGCGGTGGAAATACCCGTGCACCCGCGTGAAGGCATCGACCTCGACACCCTGGCCGACAGCCTGTCCCGCCTGCCGATCAAGGCCTGCTGGTGCATGAGCAGCCTGCAGAACCCGCTGGGCGCGAGCATGAGCGAAGACAAGAAGCGGGCGTTGTATGCCTTGTTGCAGCGCCATCAGGTGCCGCTGATCGAGGATGACGTCTACGCCGAACTGTACTTCGGCAACCAGCCGCCCAAGTCGGTGAAAAGCTTCGACCGCGACGGCCTGGTGATGCACTGCAGCTCGTTCTCGAAAAGCCTGGCGCCCGGCTACCGGGTCGGCTGGGTGGCCGGCGGGCGCTACGCCGAGCAGATCAGCCGGCTCAAACTGATGACCACCATTTCACCCTCGGTGCCGGCCCAGGCCGCCCTCGCCGACTACCTGCAACATGGCGGCTACGACCGCCACCTGCGCAAGCTGCGCCACGCGCTGGAGGCGCAACAGGGTTCGATGCTGGCCTCGGCCGCCCGGCATTTCCCCGCCAGCACGCGGGTCACCCACCCCAGCGGCGGCTATTTCCTCTGGTTCGAATTCCCCGAACAGGTCGACTCGTTGAAGTTGTTCCAACTCGCCCTGGCCCAGGGCATCAGCCTCGCACCGGGGCCGATCTTCTCCGCCACCCGGCGCTTCGGCAACTGCGCCCGCCTCAACTACGGCCACCCCTGGGATGCCCAGAGCGAACAGGCGATGGCCGTGCTCGGGCAGATCATCGGCTCCTTCTGATAGGTCCGGGCAACACAACGCCAGGCGTCGGCGCGGGGTGACTGGCGACGGTAGCCGGGCTAGCCCGGCATTTCTTCCAACAACGTGTTGATCAGTTGCGCAGCCGGCATCTCACGCACCAGGGCGGCGGCCTGCCCGGCCCATTGCACGGCGAAATCATGGTTGCCCTTGGCGCTGGCGGCAGCGTGCAGCGCCTTGGCCGCATCGTAGGCGATCGGGTAATCCGGCACGCGATAAGCGCCGGGCGCGCCGACCTCGCTGAACAAGCGATTGACGATGCCCCGCGCCGCGCGACCGGATATCACGCTGCTGACCTGCGTGTGCCGGGCACGTTCGCTTTTCAGCGTTTGCCGGTAGGTCGCATTGGCAGCGGACTCGGGGCAGAGAATGAACGCAGTGCCCAGCTGCGCGGCACTGGCACCCAGCGCCATGGCGGCGCCGATGCCCTGCCCATCCATGATCCCCCCCGCAGCGATCACCGGCCGCCGCGCGTGCTTCACGATCAGGCGCACCAGCGCCAATGTCCCGATCCCCGCATCGCCGCGCTCCGGCTCGAACACCCCACGGTGACCGCCGGCCTCGATGCCTTGGGCGATGATGAAATCGACGCCCGCTTCTTCCACCAGGGCGGCCTCCTCCAGCGTGGTGGCAGTCGCCAGCAAGGTGATGCCGGCCTGCTTCAACGCCTGGATCTGCTCTTGCGGTGGCAGGCCAAAGTGGAAGCTGACCACTGCCGGGCGCTCGGCGAGCAACAGTTCGAGCATCGCCTCGTCCTGCAGGAAGCTGGGATAGATCTCCCGCAGCGCGGCTGGCGGCGCGGCGTCGAATTCGGCGAAGTACGGCGCGAGACGTTCCAGCCAGGCGGCTTCCACCTGCGCATCGGCTACCGCCGGGCGGTGGCAGAACAGGTTGACGTTGAAGGGCTTGCGAGTCAGGGCACGGGTTGCGCCGATCAGCGTCCGCGCCTGCTCCGCCGTGCTGGCACCGACGGCCAGCGATCCGAGACCACCGGCATTGGAAACGGCCGCCACCAGCTCGGGCGTCGAGACACCCACCATCGGCGCCTGAATGATCGGGAACTCAACCCCGGGGATCTGCGCGGGTTGGTTTTTCATTGGATTCCCCCTGGTAAATGCGTGGAAAGGCAGCACTGTCGGCAACGCTAGAATGCTCGATAAAATCATCTCTGCAAAGGATTGATTTACCGATTAGAATCTGCAAAAGAGATAAAGGAACCGCAGCATGGACCTGTCAGCGCTGGAAATTTTTCGGGCGGTCGTCCAGGAACGCAGCATCACCCGCGCCGCCCTGCGCCTGGACCGGGTGCAATCGAACGTGACCACGCGCATCCGTCAGCTCGAAGAAGAGCTCGGCGTGCAGTTGTTTCTGCGCGATGGCAAACGCATGACGCTGACAGACAGGGGCCAACGCTTTCTCGCCTACAGCGAACAGTTGCTGACCCTGGCCGAGGAGGCGCGCCAGGCCATGCACCCGGATACGCCCAACGGCCAGCTGCGCATCGGCTCGATGGAAAGCACTGCCGCCAGCCGTCTGCCCAGGTTGCTGGCGCAGTACCACAACCAATGGCCCGGGGTCCGGCTGGAGGTCAGCACCGGGCCGAGCCGCGCACTGCTCGAAGCCTTGCAAGAGCACCGGCTCGACTGCGCACTGATCGCCAAACCGCTGTCGCTGCAAGCCGGCCAATGGGTTGCCGACGCCTTGACGCCCGGCCTGCAAGGGATAAAGGCCTTCTCAGAAGAACTGCTGCTGGTGATGCCGGCTCAGCACCCCCGGGTGCGCGGACCGGCGGATGTGAATATCCATACCCTGGCGGGCTTTGCACGCGGCTGCAGCTATCGCCAGATCGCGGAAAGCTGGCTGAGCAACCATCCGCAAGGCACGGACAAGCCCCTCAAGGTGCAGGAAGTCGGTTCCTACCACGCCATTCTCGCCTGCGTCAGCGCCGGCTCCTGCATCGGCATCCTGCCCAGGTCGGTGCTCGAACTGCAGCGTGAACCGCCAGACGTGCGCACTCACCCTGTGATGCAGATCGACACCCACCTGGTCTGGCGCTCCGGCTATGACACTGCGGCGCTCGAGTCGCTGCGCGGCCTCCTGCAGGGCGCCTAGTGGCCTGTGCGGCCAGCGCTGAATACCGTGCGCACCATTCTGGGCATGTGTACCCCCGCGCCGAGCCCGCGCACGGCTGCCGTGTGTCACTCGGCAGCTGACCCCTTTTGCCCTTCGCCCTGTGATTCGCAGAGCAATAGGGAGCAAGTATCAGGGGGAAGTAGCCCAGAAGACGGCGCAGCAACTTATTGAGCGGCTACAGACGGCAAAAATGTCGTGCGCTACTTCACCGGGCCAGAGGCGCGGAAACGGAAAAGCGGACACCCAGTACCGCAATCAGCGGTTGGAGATCATCGCTGGCGCAATCGGATGAACGATTGGCGCGATCTGATTTCGCGAAGCAGGCCTGAGGCACGAAGATATGTGATATCGCTCACATTGCACAGGAACGACGATGCCCACCAAAACTATCTTCATCACCGGCACTAACTCGGGCTTTGGAAAAGCAACCGTGGAGCAATTTGCCCGAGCGGGCTGGCAGGTGGCTGCGACTGTACGAAACCTGTCAGCACATGCTCAATTGTTTAAGGGTTTTCCCAATGTCACCCTGTTTGAGCTGGACGTGACTGACTTTGCACAGGTAGAAGCCGTTGCTCAGGCCGCGATTACAACGTTTGGCACCATCGACGTGGTGGTGAATAACGCCGGTTATTGTCTGATGGGGCCGACCGAGACATCCAGCATGGAACAAATCAAGCGGCAGTTTGAGACCAATGTGTTTGGCGTGTTTGCGGTCACCAAGGCTTTTATCCCGCACTTTCGCAGCAAGCTCTCCGGTATGTTTATTAACCTGGCGTCAGCCAGTGCTCAGTTCAACTACCCGTTTATTGCCGCTTATGGCAGCAGCAAGTGGGCGGTGCGCGGCATGACGGAGAGCCTTGGCATTGAACTAGCCCCATTCAACATCGAAGTGAAGGCCATCTACCCAGGCCTGCACGCCACCAAAATATTCACCAAGCTGGACGACGGAGGCGATGCTAAAAACCCCGCGTTTGAGGCGTATGAAAAGTATTTCAGGACCTTTTTGTCGGCGCAGGAATCGATTCCCAACGTGACATCTCCTACCAATATCGCCAACGAAATATTTCAGGCAGCCACCCATGCCAAGGGCAAGCTCCATATTGTTTCGGGAGGCGATGCCAAGCTGTATGCATTCCTCAAAGCCATCCTGCCGGAACGCGTGTTCCAGAAAATGCAGCTCCGCGCCATGTCTCAACCACTCTCTGCCATGGAGATTTCGTTTGCCAAATGGCTATTTGGTTCCAACCTGGCCCAGCTCGAAGTTGGCAAACCCAAACTCTAGGAGCCAACATGGACTTCGCACAACACATGGTCAATTACTATAAAGGCGAGTGGCTGGAAGCCCTTATCTTGACGGCGTTTGGTATTGCAACCACGGGGCTGGCATTGGTGATGTGGCAGCTCGCGGACCAGAACTCCCTCCTCAAGGGGCTTTTCTACCCCATTGCATTCTTGGCCGCATTTACTGTTTTGGCTGGTGGTTTCGGTGTCTATAACAACAGCCAGCGACTTGCCGCCATGCCTGTCCAGTACGCACAAAGCCCGACGACGTTTGTTCTGGCAGAAAGCGACCGTTTTGAAGGCGCCAACGGGGTCAATACCTGGTGGATGCCTTTGAAAATGCTGTGGGCAGTTCTAGCTGTCGTGGGCATTTCGTTGTCCTTCATCACCCGCAGCGAGCTGACGCATGGCGTTGCCATCGGTTTGATATGCATCGGTGCGATGGGATTTTTGATTGACGGGTTCGCACACCACAGGGCCAAGCTATATACAGAGGCTTTGCTGGCCCAGAATGCCGCGCAACCATGAGCACCGTAGAGCGCATAACCCATGACCGCTGACCGGATACCCTTGCCTGGTCCCGGACTTAAACGGCTGGCCCACTTGGGCCTGGACGTGGATCAGATACTACGCCACGCAGGCATCTCACCCACCCTGCATCATCAAGCCAAGGTGTCGCTCACCACACGCCAGTATTTCGCCCTGTGGGTGGCCATCGAAGCGGTGAGCGGGGATGAGCTGATCGGCCTGCGTCTGGGCGGCGAGGTACGCCCCGACCAACTCGATCCGGCCTCTTTCGCAGCGCTGCACTCCAGCACCTTCGGAGAGGCGCTGGAGCGTTTGGCGCGATACAAGCGGCTGTCGTGCCCTGAGACCATTCGCGTGGAGTCCGACGGTGATACAACCCGCATCAGCTTTCATTGGTTGTGGGCGAAAGACCCCGCGCCCAGCACTTTGACTGATGCTGCGTTTGCCAACATCCATCTCCTGCTTCGCTGTGGAACCGGCAAAGCCATGACTCCGTTGCGAATTGAGCGTACGCAGCTGCGGGGCAATAGCCAGCGCTATACAGACTACTTTGGCTGCGAAGTGCGCGCTGGAGCGCCGCACGATGTGCTCGTGTACGCGAGCCGCACGCTGGACGAGCGCTTTGTCACCAGCAACCTAGACCTCGTCGCCGCATTGCTGCCGGGGCTGGATATGCAACTGGCCATCGCATCGCCCCCGTCGTTTGACCAGCAAGTGAAAGCAGTGCTGACCCAGATGATGCGAGGCAAGCGCCCCAGCATGGAGGCCGTAGCGCGCCACCTATGTCTGAGCCCTCGAACCCTACAGCGGCGCCTGACCGAAGCGCATACCAGCTACCAAAGTATTCTGGACGCCGTGCGCCTGGACACCGCCTGTAAGCTGCTGGGCCACACCGACATGGAGCCCGGAGAAATTGCTTTTTACCTTGGCTTTGAGGAGGCCAACTCTTTCCTGCGGGCATTTCATAAGTGGCAGGGTATGACACCGACACAGTGGCGTACTCAGGCACCCACTACACCAAACGCTCGGAACTCGCCCACCTGATCGGCCAGTCAGTTTGAGCTATACCCTAGGCGATGTGCCGTGACCGGGTATCGGACAAGCGTGCAGATCACCAAGTCTAGCGGTGGAAGTAAGAACAATAGGGGACAAACAATAGAACTAAAGGGGTCAACTAAAGGGGTCGCAACTAAAGGGGTCGGAGTGAATTATCTAACAGCCTTGCTTAAGCCCCACTGATCAAAAATAAATCACTCCGCCCCCCTTTAGCTCTGACCCCTTTAGCTCACTGCGCGGCCTCCTGCAGGGCGCCTAGCGGCCTGTGCGGCTAGCGCTGAATACCGTGCGCAACGTTCTAGGCATGTGTACCCCCGCGCCGAGCCACGAGGGACTCAGGACTTCATCATCCAAAGCGGGTCGCTTGCCATCAGCGCTGCTGCCCAGTCGGCGAAGGCCCGTACCCTGGCCGACAAATGCCGCGTGTAGGGATACACGAGGCTGATCGACATGCTTCCCAGCTCCCAGCCTGGTAGCACCTCAACCAGCGTCCCCGTCTCGAGATGCGGACTTGCCTCCGCGCGCGGAATCGAGACGATGCCAAGGCCTGCCAACCCAGCAGCGATGTAAGCGCTGCCATTGTTGAAGCGCATCGCCGGCAATTGTTCGATCGTAAAGCTGTCATCGCCTCGATGAAGTACCGGGATTAGCGGCCTGCCTGAGGCGGGAAATGTGAATCCGAGATAACGGTGGTGCAGCAAGTCCTCGAGCTTTTGTATCGGCGTCGAACTCAGCAAATAGGCAGGCGACGCGCATAGGCAAAAGCGCATCTGCCCCACCGGACGACACACCAGGTTCTGGTCAGCGACCAAACCGCCTCGAAAAGCACAGTCAATGCCTTCCTGCACGAGGTCAACCACGCGCTCGCTACAGCCGATATCCAGCTGAATCTGTGGGTATCGCGCCGTGAACTCCGGTAGCGCTGGAATAACGAGGCATGTAGCAACCCCCGTAGGCATCTCAACTCTCACCCTGCCACGCGCCACACTGCGGCTCTGTGCAACTGAAGCCTCCAGCTCGTCGAGATCATCCAATACCGAACGTGCGCGCTCATAGTAGGCAGCGCCATCAGTCGTCGGCGAAACCCTCCTGGTGGTCCTGTGCAATAGCTTCACGCCCAGCAGCGACTCAAGTCCCTGAACTTGGCCGGAAATCGTCGTTTTCGCCACCTTCAGCGCCTCCGCCGCGCCGGTGAAGCTTCCCACTTCAACGATGCGACAGAACGCGCGCATTGCCTCTAATCGATCGAAAGCCATGATTGTCCTATTTTTCGCCCAATTAAACCGGTTGCAGCTAGTTTATTCGCCATCTACAGCCTAATAAAGTTACTCCAAGGCCGAATTCCCTCGGTCAGATGGAGAACGAAAATGAGCTCAAAACGCCTCAATTACTACCAGGCCGCCCCTCAAGCAATGAAAGCCATGCTTGGCCTCGAGAAAGCCGCTTCCGAATCGATACTTCCCGGTTCGCTGCGTGAACTCGTGCGAATCCGCGCTTCGCAGATCAACGGCTGCGCGTACTGCATCGACATGCACACCGCCGACGCGACCAAGGCGGGCGAGAGTCTTCGCCGTCTGATGGCCGTGAGCTCATGGAAGGAAACGCCTTTCTTCGACGAGCGCGAACGCGCCGCCCTGCTGTGGGCCGAGACACTGACGCTGGTTGCAGCCACCCACGCGCCGGATGAGATCTACGAGGAAGTGGCCGCCGTCTTCAATGACCAGGAGTTGGCCGAACTGACCTTCATCATCGCCGCAATCAATGCCTGGAATCGCTTTGGCGTTGGCTTTGCGATGCAGCCGGAGTGAACGCCATGAACCTGCTCGCCAAGACACTCGGTATTGCAGTCGCAGGGTTGCTCAGTTCTGTCGCCCTGGCTCACGGGGGCGGCGCCGGAGATGAGGTCGTCACTCCGGTCGCGCAAACCGCGCTGCCTCCCCAGGTATTCAAGAGCGCCACTGCCACTCGCGTCGATTTCGCCCCTGGCGCGACTTCGACCGCACATCGACACCCGGGACACGTGTTTGTCGTGGTATTGAGCGGCGAAGTTGAATCAGCACTCGACAGCCAGCCTGCGCAGCGCTTCAAGGCTGGTGACGCCTGGTACGAGAGCCCTGGGCAATTGCACCGGGTGACCCGCAATGCAAGCGACTCTGAGCCGGCTTCATTGGTCGCCTGGTTACTGTCCGACGGCAAAGAGGCACTGATCCAGCCAGTCGAGTTGAAGAAGTGAACTAAAACTGAAGGGTCAAACTAAAGGGGTCGGAGTGAATTATCTAACAGCCTTGCTTAAGCCCCACTGATCAAAAATAAATCACTCCGCCCCCTTTAGTTCTAACTGTGCTGCAGCTAGCAAGCGCCAGAGTCCCCATGAGAAAAATGATGGTGAAAGTGGGCTTCATGGCTATTATCGAATTCGCACCGGCAGGCTGCAGGCGGTGTAGTAGGCGTGGCAGTTGACGCGTCCAGCATCACGGCATGTCTTCATGCCCACTGCGACCGCTTCATCCACTGTGGGGGCATTGGGCGAGTTGAGAGCTTATAGGGGACAAGAGCTTATAGGGGACAGACCACGATTAATCAGAGCGCGCCCTCAGCAAAATCGTGGTCTGTCCCCTATTACCTCTCTGCCAAACCTCAGCAGGCCGCTGCGGCGCTTGTCCTTGGGTTTCGCCGCCAGGAAGCCAAGAACAGCTACCAGGGTCATTGGGCGAAAACTTGAACGGCGCCATGCCGGAAGGACAACCGCCATCTGCATGCGCCAGGCCATTCCAAAGCAGGCTCGCTCCCATCAACAACAAGGCTTGTGCGAACATCTTCATTCATCACGCTTCTCCATCCACCTTAAGCAGGATTAAAGGGGCCGGGCCCCTTTTACTTTTTACTACCTTTTACTACGAAGAATATGAACTACTGGATGCGCACTGGCAGGCTGCAAGCGAAAACAATAGGGGACAGACTACAATTAATCAGAGCGCGCCCTCAGCAAAACCGTGGTCTGTCCCCTATTACCTAGAGTGCGTAGTTTCATGAATCCCCCTGAAGTAATCATTTAATTGAAATCAATGCTGCAGAGAGCATCGATTGGAAGCCTGAGCACCGCCTCGTTTAAGAATATGAACTACTGGATGCGCACTGGCAGGCTGCAAGCGGAGTAATAGACGTGGCAGCCGGCGCGTCCTGAGTTACGACATGTCTTCATCCCCATTGCAACTGCTTCATCCACCGTGGGGGCAGAGGGCGTGTTGTAGGCGCCGTCACCCACGACAACTGCAGCGCACTGGTTGTAGTACGGAAGCTCAACCTTGCAATTCATTCCGCCTTTTGACTGGCAATCCTGTACGGCCACCTCTGAAGCTTCTTGCTTGCTCCGCTTGTCTGTGGACACGCCCAGAATGCCATCTGGCGCAGAAGTCGCAAGCGCTCCCCAGCGCCGCTCCCACTGGGGTGCAGGTGGCTGCGGCGCCTGCTGATTTCCGCCGCCCGGAAGAGGTGCGCAAGCCGCGACGCTTCGATTCCCTATTGGATAGGAGCCTGGTGGACAACCCCCTTCCGCATGCACAAGGCTCACCCATAGAGCTCCGGTGACGATCAAAAAAAAACTACGCAAGAAAGTTTTGAACATGATCAGGTCTGCCTAAGTCGATTGCTGCAATGATTAAAGGGGCCGGGCCCCTTTTACTCGCGTGACTGGGAAGGATGGTGTTCATTGCATCTTCGTATGACATGCGTATCTCCGTGAGGATTTAGAGAGAGTCGTTTATCAGTCGATAGAGCTTCCAACAGCCGTCTTGCCTTCTGAAAAAGAAGGTCAGCTGGTAATCGATATCTTCTTTGGTCAGCTGGGCTGTCGCTTCATCGGAACTCGAAGTTATCAAGGTCATCTGAAGCTTCTCGCTGGCCTGTTGCTGCGTGCTGGGAATGAGAGGGAAACTCAACTGCGACACACGCATGTTCTTGACGATGGGCTTGGGTTCCGGCTGCGCATTGGTATCAATAGATTCACTTTGCACAGGGTCTGCGACAAAGGCTTTTTGAACAGCAATGCTGCCGACGAAGGCATCGACAAAGCGCACGAAGTCCTGAGAGGGGCAAGCGACCAAACTCGAGTTTGAAACCGTTAGGGTGCCTATTTCGGGGGTGCGTTGAAAAGTGCTCTCTTTTGGGGTACTCAATGTGCCGCAGCTAGCAAGCGCCAGAGTCCCCATGAGAAAAATGATGGTGTAAGCGGGCTTCATGGCTATTATCGAATTCGCACCGGCAGGCTGCAGGCGGTGTAGTAGGCGTGGCAGTTGACGCGTCCAGCGTCACGACATGTCTGCATGCCCCTCGCAATGGCTTGATCCACTGTGGCTCGGCTAGATACGTTGTAGCCACCGTCGCCTACAACAACCGCGGCACATTGATTGTCATACGCGGCGTCGATCTTGCAATTCATGCCGCCTTTTGACTGGCAATCCTGCATTGCAATTAGTGAGGCTTCTTCTTGGCTCACCCTATTGGTGGCGACGCCCAGAGCGTCTTTAGGCCCATCCGTCGCAATCGCACCCCATCGACGTTCCCATTGCTGAGCTGGCTGCTGCGGCGCCTGCTGACTTCCACCGCCCATAGGCGCGCAAGACGGGGGCTGATTGGGTGCGAATTGGAAGGGGAACATGCCTGCAGGGCAACTTCCTTCGGCATGCGCCAGGCCATTCCAAAGCAAGCTTGCCCCCATCAACAACAAGAATCGTGTCAGAATTTTCATGCTGCTTCTCCGTCCATTTTGAGCGCTTTCGCGGGGATTAAAGGGGCCAGGCCCCTATTGCTGATTGCTGCACATGGCGGTCATCATTGCCGCTTACACGGCCGATAGAGTCGCAGCGAGTACATCAACAATGATGCGTAGCGAATCGTCAGGCAATTCATGGTGGGGTCACATCCTCTTTACTCGCCGCGTACGAGTTCCGGCAAAACAATAGAAACAATAGAAACAATAGAAACAATAGGGGACAGACCACGTTTTTCTAGAACAACAAATCACTCTCAGGCTGGACGCTCTTTCTCGGCCTACCAGACTTTCCGCGTACAGCTCTTTGCCCCAACATACGTTCTACTTCTATCGCAAACCTTGAACTACCGAGGGCATAATTGCCATTCGTGGCCACTCGAATCTGATCTACAAGGCCCGGTTCAAGTTGATACCTGAACAGCTCCCGGTAGGCCTCAGCACTCTGCCCGTTCGCTCCACTCAAGGCAGCATATAACGGGTGAGGCGTAACCAGATTCGACGGCTCCGACTGGGCATTCACTCTATAGCTCGACCAGCGGTATTCGGCGGGATGCTCAACCATTCCAGCCCTGACGGGATTCAACTCTATGTATCGATAACACGCCAGTACATAGCTTTCCTCCTGCATCAGGCAGGAGCGAAACCGCCCCTCCCATAAAGTGCCAGTGCGGTGGTATGTACGGTTGACGTATTGCACATAACGCTGCCCAAGCCCCTTCATCAGTAACCCTACACTTTCCGCCTTGCTGGCTGTTACGAGCAAATGAACATGATTGGTCATCAGGCACCAAGCATGGATCATGCAACCGTGTTTTCTTGCTTGACTCGCAAGATGCTCCAGGTAGAACAGATAGTCATCTTCTGCAAAGAAACAAGCAGAATGGTTATTTCCTCGCTGAATAAGATGCAGAGGCATACCTGGCAGCAGTAATCGGGCTCGACGTGGCATATGGAAACTCCCTTCTCCATGGTCTGATGTTGGATAACCAAACTAACTATTGAGAGAAACCGTGGTCTGTCCCCTATTACCCACTATTGAGAGAAACCGTGGTCTGTCCCCTATTACCCCCTGCAGCGTGCAGGAAAACACAGATTCTTCGTTTGCCGCGCACAGTTGGGGTGCGTGGGTCTTCGGCTGCGCCTTCTGCGCAGAGGCGTGAAAGCAAACAAGGCCGAGTACGGCGGCGACAACAAGCGAATTGATGGATTTCATGGAATGTTCGTTGTTCAAATCAACAGCTTTTGGCAGAAGGAGTCGCGAGTGTTGTTGTGGGATTGGCGTGACAAAAGCTAAGCAACTAGCGAATTCGCACTGGTAGGCTGCAGGCGGTGTAGTAGACGTGGCAGTCTGGGTTTCCTTCGTCACGACATGTCTTCATGCCAAGTTGGGTGGCTTTTTCTATGGTTGCGGCATTGGGGGTGTTATAAGTTTTACTGCCCATGACCACCACGGCACATTGGTTGTCATACGCGACGTCGATTTTGCAATTCATGGCGCCTTTGGACTGGCAATCCTGCATGGCTACTTTTGATGCTTCTTGCCTGCTCTGCTTGTCTGTGGCGACACCCATCGCGCCTTTTGTCCCATCCGTCGCAATTGCCCCCCACCGACGCTCCCATTGCTGGGGAGGCTGTTGTGGCGCCTGCTGATCTTCATAACCCGGAATTGGCATACAACTCCACTGGCTTTGGTTAGGTTTGTAAGGCTGCATGCCGGTAGGGCAGCCCCCTTCCGCATGCACCAAGCAGCCCCTCAGCAACCCTAGGCCCACCAATAGCAGTCCACGCATGAGATTCGCATCCATGGTCATACCAAATGTCTCGTCGAAATCTGCGTGGTATTCGATGGCATGCCTGGTGGAATATTGACCTTGATGGCATCGGCTTGGCTAGAAGAGCCGGCGGTGTCGTAGGCGCGGTTGTTAAACCCACCGGTTGACTGTCCCATGGGAGCCGTTTGCTCCGCCTGGCTGGTTGGCTGCTGCGCATAAGTACCCGGAGCCTGTCCCTGCAGCCCTGGACGATTCGCACCTCCGCCCGGACTGACCTGTGCATACGGTACGAAGCCGCCCAACGTCCCCGCAAAAAACGCCGCAGCCATGGGCGGCGTAGAAACCAGCAGCACCGTCATCAAGAGTCCGATGCCACCCTGCTGCATCGCCTGATTGGTGAACCCCTCGGCCGTTTGACCGGTGATCGCATTGACGATGTTCGATGCCCACAGCGCCGCAGCCACCCGTGCGGTCTGCTCCAGCACGATGGAGGCCATGAAGTCCAACACGGCGAGCGAGAACAAGGTGCCCAATCCATACATGAGCCAGCGGTTGAACATCGGCTTGGTCTGTTCGAAGATCAGGCACAGGATGAACAGCGGGCCGAAGCCGATGAACAGCGCAATGGCCACCTGGTACATCAGCAGCATGGCGCCTGCTGTCATCGGTGGCCCGGCCACCCCCAGCCCGGCGATCAGCGAAGCGCGTCCCTGGGCGGCGACGGCCGACACGTCATGGGAGGGCGCCTGCACGCCGTCGATGGCGCCCATGGCCAGCTGCGTCCAGGCGAGGTTGCTGTCGATGGAATCGGTGAGTGAGCCATCGGAACCCGTGACCAGGCTCCTGATCTCGGTGCTCAGGCCCCCGTTGATGCCGAAGAACTGCTGAAGGTCCACGGACCCCACGGCCATGGTGGTGGCAGCGACGATGACGGCGTTAGTGCGGTGCATGGCATCTACCGAATTCGCACTGGCATGCTGCAGGCGGAGTAGTAGGTGTGGCGCCGGTGCTTCCGGCGTCGCGACATGTCTTCATACCGATTTCAACGGCTTCGTCCGTCGTGCCAGCCGACGGTGTGTTGAAACCACCACTGCCCACGACGACAGCAGCACACTTGTTGCCATAGGTTGTGTAGATTTTGCATGCGTCGCCACCGCCTTTTGACGCGCAGTCGCTCAAGGCCGCTTGCGACGCTTGCTGCTCGCTTGACTTGTTGGTGGCCACACCGAGAATGCCCTTGGATGCATCTGCAGCGATCGCTCCCCATCGACTCTCCCATTGGGGAATCGGCGACTGTTGCGCCTGTTGCAACGCTTCAAGGCGTTTGCGCTGCTCGTCGAGTACACGCTCCTGCCGCTCACGAATCAGGTCGCTGTCTGCCGGTAACGGGGGAGTGGCCGCATGGCCGATGCCGACAGCAAACATCAGGACGCTCGGCAGCGCCCAATAGCGGAGTGCAAACATGCCATCAATCCCTTGAATTGGCCTGGTCGATAATTTACCCCAACGGTTGTAACGCGTCTATGCGCAGGCCCCATGCCTACTGGCTGATCGGCTGTATTGCAGGCGGGTACCCAACGCCATGCCACTGCACTTGCCAGGGGCAGAACCTGGCGAAAAGCCTGTTTGCACCCCCGTGGTTTCGTGGGCAAAACAAGAGCGCCCGCAGCGGGCCAAAACCGCGGTAAAAAACGCTGCAAGCGCCTGTTTACGGTGGATTCAGGATTCAACAGCGGGCGCATCGAGCGCCTGTCTGGCGCTGACTCCGCACCTTCGCGCGGCCCGCGAAACCCGACCCGAACGGGTAAAGCGCAAGTGCCCAGGCGGCGGAAAAACAGGGGAGTTTTCCCCCGTCGCGGCAATTCTGAACAATTGTCACAGCCATCTCCGCGACCAGAAATCTCGCCTGGTTTTAGAGCAGCGGCACGACCTCCCGCCCATTGCCGCGGACCACGACCTGAACCGCATTACGACCTCCACGCGGATGAAGCGAGTCGCTGGCTATTGAGCACTACACCCCAGCGATCAACACTCCGCGGCGAGGCCTGCACGCGTTAATCGGTCGATAATCGAACGCATATTTAGCCCTGGCTCATCCCGCCCGAGCGGCGGCTGAAACCCGCTCCAGCGCTGGCTTGCGGCCATTTCAGGGGCACCGCGCACCGTCCGCGCCGCCTCGTTTGGCCATGAGCCAAGCCGGGTGCGAGCGGCGAGCACATTGACCAAATTAACCAGTTAGTACATTTTGCCGCCAACGGTTTGGCCCACCCGGCGCTGAAACCACAATAACAATGGAGGTCATGCCAATGACTCGTACTGTGCTGGTATTGAACGGCCCGAATCTCAACCTGCTCGGCACCCGCGAGCCGGCAACCTACGGCTACGAAACCCTGGCCGATATCGCCGCCCTGTGCAGCGCCACCGGCGTCGAATTGGACCTGGCCATCGACTTTCGCCAGACCAATCACGAGGGCGAACTGCTCGACTGGATTCATCAGGCACGCGGGCGCTGCGCCGGCATCCTGATCAACCCGGCCGCCTGGACCCACACCTCGGTGGCCATCCGCGATGCGCTGGTCGCCAGCGAACTGCCGGTGCTCGAGGTTCACTTGTCCAACGTGCACAAGCGCGAAACCTTCCGGCACCACTCCTTCGTTTCCGCAATCGCCGTCGGGGTGATCTGCGGCTTTGGCAGCCACGGCTATCGCCTGGCGCTGCAGCACTTCAACCAACTGCTCAAGGGATGAACACCATGCCCCAGACCAACCCCGCCAGCGTGCTCGCCGGCCTGATCGGCGCCGGCATCCAGGGCTCGCGCACCCCCGCCATGCATGAGTGCGAGGGTGATGCCCAGGGCCTGCGTTACCTCTATCGCCTGATCGACCTGGACCAACTGCAGCTCGACAGCAGCGCCCTGCCCGAGCTGCTGACGGCGGCCGAACGCATGAGCTTCACCGGCCTGAACATCACCTTCCCGTGCAAGCAGGCGATCATTCCGTTGCTCGATGAGCTGTCGGCCGAGGCCCGGGGGATCGGCGCGGTGAATACCGTGGTGCTCAAGGATGGCCAGCGCATCGGTCACAACACCGACTGCCTGGGCTTCGCCGAAGGCTTCCGGCGCGGCCTGGACGGCGTCGCCCGGGCTCGGGTGGTGCAGATGGGTGCCGGTGGCGCCGGTGCGGCAGTGGCCCATGCGCTGCTCAGCGAAGGCGTGCAGCAACTGAGCATTTTCGATGTCGATACCGACCGTGCCCAGGCCCTTGCCGACAACCTCAACCAGCACTTCGGCGCAGGCCGGGCGCAAGCCGGCAGCGACCTGCCGGCGGCCATGGCGATGGCGGATGGCCTGGTCAACACCACGCCGATGGGCATGGCCAAGCTGCCCGGCACGCCGGTACCGGCCGAGCTGCTGCGGGCCGAACTGTGGGTGGCGGAGATCGTCTACTTCCCGCTGGAAACCGAATTGCTGCGCGATGCGCGCGCGCTCGGCTGTCGCACCCTGAACGGTGGCGTGATGGCGGTGTTCCAGGCGGTGAAGGCGTTCGAACTGTTCAGCGGTATCGTCCCGAACGCGCAACGCATGCTCGCGCACTTCAACAGCATGAATCGCTGACCGCCGCCCCGCGTTCGCGAGGATGACAGGGCAAGGCGAACATCCCCGCCGGCCTCGTCACTCCCGCGAAGGCGGGAATCCAGTGGGCGGATGGATCGCTCAACCTGAGCGCCCCGGCCTTGGCCATCTTCATCGCCAAGGCTCGCGCAGCGGCTCAGTCCTTGCCGAGGGCCTGCTCAGACTTGCAGATAGCGCAGCACCGACTCGCAGATCATCTGTTTGTGGCGCTGCTTGACCTGCTCGTCGGGCAGGTCGATCTGGAAGATTTCACCGAAGGTATGGCGATTGGATACCCGGTAAAAGCAGAAGGAGCTGATCAGCAGATGCACGTCGAGGGCGTTCAAGCCCTGGCGGAAAACCCCCTCGGCGGCCCCTCGGCGCAGCAAGTCATCGAGGGCGTGGAGGATGGTGTTATTCAGCGCGCGAATCACCTCGGACTGCTTCACATACTCGCCGTGGTGGATGTTCTCGATACTGACGATGCGCACGAAATCGACGTTGCGGTCGTGGTGATCGAAGGTGAATTCGACCAGCCGCTGGATCGCTTGGCGTGGCTCCAGTTCGGTCAGATGCAGGCGATTTTCAGTGTTGCGGATGTCGCCGTAAACCTTCTCCAGCACCTCGACGTAGAGCTGCTCCTTACTGCCGAAGTAGTAATAGATCATGCGCTTGGAAGTCTGCGTGCGCTCGGCGATGGCATCCACGCGCGCGCCGGAAAGCCCTTGCTGGACGAACTCGGCGATGGCCGCCTGGAGGATGTTCTCGCGGGTCTTTTCCGGGTTGTTCTTGCGGCTCTTGCGAGGCACCGCAACGGGCTCGGCGGAGAGTTCTGCGGTAATTGTCATTATGGACTCACAGCCTTCGATGAACTCGGGCAATTATGGGTTGGGCGGCGGCGTGAAGAAAGCCTGGAACCCAGGCTTTCCACGGTGCGAGGGCGCGCTTCAGAGCTTGGCGTGGCGCGCTGCGCCGCTGCGGGACTTGGCCATGGCCGCCAGGCGCACCGCGACGTTGGCGGCACCATAACCGACGTAGCCATTCTTGCGTTGCAACAGCTCGAAGAAGAAGCGCCCTTCGAAAGGCTCGGTGTAGACATGGAACAGCTCGCCGCCCTGCGCATCGCGGTCGTAGAGCACGTTGTAGTACGCCAGCTCGCTGAGGTATTCGTCGTCGAAGTCGAAGCGCGCGGCGAGATCGTCGTAATAGTTCAGCGGGATATCCAACAAGGGCACCCCGGCATCCTTGGCGCGATTGATCTCGGCGAACAGGTCATCGCAGGAAAAGGCGATGTGGTGTACGCCAGAACCGCGATAACTGGACAGCGCGTGGGAGATCGCGGTGTTGCGATTTTCCGAAACGTTCAGCGGCAGGCGCACTGAGTTGCAGCGGCTGCGCAAGGCGCGGCTTTTGACCAAACCATAGGGGTCGGGCAGTACCACTTCGTCATCGGCTTCGAAATCGAACAGGCTCTTGTAGAACAGCACCCAGCTGTCGAGGCTGTCCGCCGGTAGCACCATTGCCATGTGGTCGATACGCAACAGGCTGCCGCTCTGGCGGGCGGCCGGGTCGAGGTGGAAGTCCCGGTCGTAGAGGCTTTCTTCGGCGGCGGGCTGGTCCACCAGGTAGATCAGACTGCCGTCGGGCGCGCGCACGGCGTTGAGCTCGCGCTCGTTGGGCCCGACCAGGCCGCGGTAGGGTTGCCCCTTGAACTCACGGGCACGCTCCAGGGCTGCGGCGCCATCCTTGACCCGCAGTGCGGTGGCGCACAGCGACGGGCCGTGGGCCTCGAAGAAGCTGTGGGCGAACGAATAGGGCTCGGCGTTGAGGACGATGTTGATGTCGCCCTGGCGCAGCAGGCTGACATCCTTGGAACGGTGCTGCCCGGCTTTGGCGAAGCCCAGGCGCTCCAGCCAATTGGCGAGTTTGGCGCCCTGGGCCTCGTCGACGGCGAATTCGAGGAACTCGACCCCCTCGTAACGACTGGCCTGCGGCGGCGCGAAGAGGATGTCCAGATTGGGGGCCGGCGTCGGGTCTTTTTCCAACAGCAGGCGGGTCTTCTCTTCCAGGTAGAGCAGCGAGCGCAGGCCGTCGGCGGCATTGCTGCGCGGCGGCGCGGCGCGGAAGCCGTCGTTGAAGATTTCCAGCGACAGCGGGCCGGTATAGCCGCTGCGGATGATCGGCGCGAGGAAGCCCGGCAGATCGAACTCGCCCTGGCCCGGGAAGCAGCGGAAGTGCCGGCTCCACTCCAGCACATCCATCGCCAGGATCGGCGCGTCGGCCATCTGCACGAAGAAGATCTTGTCGCTGGGGATCTCGGCGATAGCCTGCGGGTCGCCCTTCAGCGACAGGGTGTGGAAGCTGTCGAGGATCACCCCGAGGGCCGGATGGTCGGCCTGCCGCACCAGTTTCCAGACCTGCTGCCAGGTGTTCACGTGGCGCCCCCAGGCCAGGGCCTCGTAGCCGATCCGCAGGCCGCGGCTGCCGGCACGCTCGGCCAGCAGGCGCAGGTCGTCGACCAGGATGCCCTCATCGCCAAGGGAGTCCGCGGCGACGTTGCTGCAGACCAGCACCAGGTCGGTGCCCAGTTCCTGCATCAGGTCGAACTTGCGCTCGGCGCGGTCGATGTTGCGCTGCAGGCGGTCGCGGCGGCAGCCTTCGAAATCGCGGAATGGCTGGAACAGGGTGATGGCGATACCGAGGTCGGCGCACATCTGGCGGATCTCGCGCGGGCTGCCGTCGTAGTAGAGAAGGTCGTTCTCGAAGATTTCCACGCCGTCGAATCCGGCGGCGGCAATGGCTTCGAGTTTTTCCGGCAGGGTACCGCTCAGGGAAACGGTGGCAATCGAACGTTGCATGTTTCAGCTCCAGTCCTGGTTGTTGGCGCCGGCGCTGCGAACAGCGGCACGTCAAGGTACGCCCCATGTTCAGCAGCAGGCCACTTGGCTTCGCGCGGGTGACAATCGCAGGCAACGATCCGGCAAGGTTCAGGGTGAAACGATTATTCGCGCGTAAACTCTGTACAGCAAAGCAAAGTGTACGAACCAGTTAGTTTTGTGTTCGATTATCGAACAAAAGCCCTGTTATCGAATTGACGATTTTTCGATCACTGCGCAACATCAGCAGCACATTGCAGACATCCACCTTTGTGTCAGGCAGCCAACCGGCCACCTTGGTGTTCTGCGATAACCACCCAGAGTCGCACCATAACAATTTCAAGAATCGGGTAAATGCTCATGTCCGCACTCACCGCCCTACCTGCCTGCTCTCGCTTCACTCCCCATCAGCGTAGCCAGTCGCACTGCCTGCGACGACGAACCGCAGCCCTGCCGCCATTCCGTTCGCGGCTGAACCCCTGCGCTGAATAAGTTGGGTCGCCGGCGCACTCCAGGCAGCCCCTGACGCGACGGTTCCCGGTTATCAGGCCCCTCCAGATTCCTCTGCACCGCCATGCGCCAGCCTACGGGCGGCACACGCACACCGTTCGGCCCAAGGGCCTGCACGGCAGAGCATCAAGGGGTTCCTGAGTCGAGTCGAAGTCCCGATTGGTGGATAGCCTCCCCAGTCATTGAAAGGATGGCCATACGAAATGATTCAATCTCAAAGCACGAGCGTCGCGCCGAAATTGGGCCACGCCCAAGGCGGGATCGGCGACAAGATCCGCGGCGCCATGGCAGTCGGCAAGACCCGCTGGGGCATGCTGGCCCTGGTCTTCTTCGCCACCACCCTGAACTACATCGACCGCGCCGCACTGGGCGTGATGCAGCCGATCCTGGCCAAGGAAATGAGCTGGACGGCGATGGACTACGCCAACATCAACTTCTGGTTCCAGGTCGGCTACGCGGTCGGCTTCATCCTTCAGGGCCGCTTCATCGACAGGGTCGGGGTCAAGCGCGCCTTCTTCCTCGCCGTGCTGCTCTGGAGCCTCGCCACTGGCGCTCACGGCCTGGCCACCTCGGCGGTCGGCTTCATGATCTGCCGCTTCATCCTCGGCCTGACCGAAGCCGCCAACTACCCGGCCTGCGTGAAGACCACCCGCATCTGGTTCCCGGCCGGCGAGCGTGCCGTGGCCACCGGCATCTTCAACGCCGGCACCAACGTCGGCGCCATGCTGACCCCGGCCCTGCTGCCGTTGATCCTGGCGGCCTGGGGCTGGCAGGCCGCGTTCGTCGCCATGGCCCTGCTCGGCATTGTCTGGCTGGTGTTCTGGGCGCTGAAATACTACAACCCGGATGAGCACCCGAGCGTCAAACAGAGCGAACTGGACTACATCAACCGGGACGATGAGCCGGTGCAGGTCAAAGTGCCTTTCTCGCAGATCCTGCGCATGCGTGGCACCTGGGCCTTCGCCCTGGCCTACGCGATCACCGCGCCAGTGTTCTGGTTCTACCTGTACTGGCTGCCACCGTTCCTCAACCAGCAGTACAGCCTGGGCATCAGCGTCACCCAGATGGGCATCCCGCTGATCCTGATCTGGCTGACCGCCGACTTCGGCAGCATCGGCGGCGGCGTCCTCTCGTCCTGGCTGATCGGTCGCGGCATGCGCCCCATCACTGCGCGCCTGGTGTCGATGCTGATCTTCGCCTGCACCATCGTCAGCGTGGTCTTCGCCGCCAACGCCAGCGGCCTGTGGGTCGCGGTACTGGCCATCGCCCTGGCCGTGGGTGCCCACCAGGCCTGGACCGCGAACATCTGGAGCCTGGTGATGGACTACACGCCCAAGTACATGATGAGCACCGTGTTCGGCTTCGGCGGCATGTGCGCAGCCATCGGCGGCATGTTCATGACCCAGATCGTCGGCTATGTGCTGACCGTCACCAACAATAACTACTCGCTGCTGTTCACCATGATCCCGGCGATGTACTTCATCGCGCTGACTTGGCTGTACTTCATGGCGCCACGCAAGATCCCGCAGCTGGAAAACTGATCCATCCCACGGAGGCCTGGCTCCAGGCCTCCGTTCACCGCCCCGCCGCTATCTTGTTTCTCCTTCGCAATCCGTTCAACCCCACAAGGGAGGCATGGCCATGAACCCACGTCATCTGAGCATCGCCATGCGTGCCTTGATCAGCTTCGGCCTGATCGCCCTGCTGGTGCTTCTGCAAGGCCTGTTCGCCCTCAGGCAGGTCGCCGAAGTACGCGCTACCGGCCAGCATACGGAGAACGTCTCGCTACCCAGCACCCGCTACCTGGGGGAAATCCGCGACTACATTCTGAGCATTCGCGTGCTCAGCCTGCGCATGGCGCTGAACCGCGAGCCGGCGGTGCTCACGCCCACCATCGACCGCCTGCACCTGCTGGAAGGCTGGCTACAAGACAGCCTGAACAAGTTCGAACCCCTGGTCGGCGATTACAACCGCCAGCAATACACGGTGTTCGTCGACACGGTGAAACGCTACCGGCAGACGCTCGACCAGTATGAGCAGCTGTCGCGGGAGAACCGCCTGGAGGACATGAGCGCGCTGCTCAACGGCCAGATCCAGGCCTATTCGACCCAGACCGGCGACCAGTTCGCCGAGCTGATGAAGCTGACCAGCGCCGAGGTTGCGCGCTCGGCGGAACATGCCGACGCGCTCTACGCCAGCGTCAAGCTGACGGTGCTCGGCGCATTGCTGGCGGGCGCCCTGTTGACCCTGTTGCTGGCCTGGCTGCTGACCCGCAGCATCGTCACGCCGATCCGCCAGGCGGTACGAATCGCCGAGCAAGTCGCCGACGGCGACCTGACGGCCAACATCGAGACGACCGGCAGCGATGAAGCGGCCCGCCTGCTGACCGCCCTGGCGAGCATGCAAACCAGCCTGCGTAACACCTTGCTGCTGATCGCCGATGCGTCCACGCAATTGGCCAGCGCCGCCGAGCAGATGAGCCAGGGCACTCAGGAAGGTTCCGGCCGACTGCAACAGCAGCACGATGAAATCGAACAGGCGGCCACAGCGGTCACCGAGATGACCGTCGCGGTCGAGGAAGTCGCCCGTAATGCGGTCTCGACCTCCGACGCCACACGCCTGTCCGCCCAAGCCGCCACCCAGGGCCAGGCCCGCGTGACGGAAACCATCGGCTCGATTCAATTGATGAGCAGCGACGTGCGCAGTGCCTCGGTACAGGTGCAGCAGTTGGCCGAACAGTCGCGGGAAATCGGCAAGGTGCTCGATGTGATCCGCGCCATCGCCGAACAGACTAACCTGCTCGCCCTCAACGCCGCCATCGAAGCGGCGCGTGCCGGCGAGGCCGGACGCGGCTTTGCCGTGGTCGCCGACGAGGTGCGCGCCCTGGCCCACCGCACCCAGCAGTCGACCCGTGAAATCGAACAGATGATCGCCCGCGTGCAGAGTGACACCGAGGGCGCGGTTCGCTCCATGCAGGGCAATAACCAGCGGGTCTCCAGCACCCTGGAAATTGCCGAACGCGCCGGCCAGGCCCTGGATGAGATCACCCAGGCCATGGAGCAGATCCATGAGCGCAATCTGGTGATCGCCAGCGCCTCGGAGGAACAGGCCCAGGTCGCCCGCGAGGTGGACCGTAACCTGCTGAATATCCGCGATCTGTCCTTGCAGAGCGCCGATGCCTCGAGCCAGGTCACCAGCGCCAGCCAGGAACTGGCCCGCCTCGCCAGTGGCCTGCAAGGCATGGTGGTGCGCTTTCGTCTCTGAACCGGCTCAGCGGCTGCGTTGCTGCAACCAGGCGGCCGCCAGGCCGCTGCAGCAGATCAGGGCGATCCCGGCCAATGTGGCGGGCTCAGGCGTATGGGAGAAGACCACGAAGCCGAGCAGGCCGGCGAAGACGATCTGGCAATAACCGAACGGCGCCAACAAGGCCGGCGCGGCGTGCCGGAAGGCCTGGGTCAGGAACAGGTGCGCGGTCATCCCGCAGGCCCCCAGCGCCACCATCAGCACACCATGCCCAAGGCTCGGCAACTGCCAGAAGAACGGCACCAGCGCACTCATCGCCAGGGTATTGAACAGCCCGGCAAAGAAATTGCTGGTGGTCGGGCTGTCGACCTCGCTGAGCTTGCGGGTAAGCAGTTGGTAGAAGCTGAAGCACAATGCCGAGCCGAACGGCAGCAGCACCGCCGGCGTGAACAGCTCACCGCCCGGATGCACGATCACCAGCACGCCGACGAACCCCAACAGCACCGCCGCCCATTGCCCCCGGCTGACCTGCTCGCCGAGCAACGGCACCGACAAGGCGGTGACCAGCAGCGGCGTGAGGAAGTTGACGGCCGTCGCTTCCGCCAGGGGGATGAACAACAGCCCGGTGGTGAACAGCAGGCTGGTACCCAGCAGGCACAGGGCCCTGAGCATCTGCAACCCGGGACGCTTGCTGCGCAACACGCGCAGCCCGGATTGCGGCAGGAAGATCCCCGCCATCAGCAGGGTATGCGCCAGGTAGCGGGCCCACACCACCATGACGATCGGGTAGAAGCCGGACAGGTACTTCGACAGCCCGTCATGGCTGGCGAACAGGAAAGTCGCCAGCACCAGCAGCAAAATGCCCTTGAGCGGTTGGTTGGCGCCAGACAGGGTCGAACTCGGCGTACTCATCGGTTTCTCGCAATCGGACAGGGCGAACAGCAACCAAGCTAATAGTTAGGCGACTAACTATTAAACAACAAACATATAGAACTACGTTCCACATCTCAAGCCAGACCAACGCACTGCGAAGCCATTGGCGAACTCCGCCCTGTCGCTCATTCAAGCGCTGCAATCACGGCGAAAACCATCAGGCCAGCCGTGCGACCAGGTTGGCGCTAAGCCTGCGAAACCCGACGCCCCTTCCTCAGAGTAGACTCAGCAGCGTCCGGGTCTTGTCCAGCGCCATCTGCGCACGCTGCAAGGCGCTGACGCCCTGCTCCAGTAACTGCCGAGTGGGAATTTCCAGGCTCAGCGGGATATTGGTCGGCAGGCAACGCAACAGCCCGAGCAGATCGCAGTCGCCATCACCGGGGAAGCGCCGTTCGTTGCGCGCCTGGCGCAGGATCTCGTCCATGTCGTCCGGGCGCGGGCCAGTCACGTCGCAAAGCTGCGCATAGCGCAGGCGCGATGGCGCCACCTCAGCCAGCTCTTCGAGGCACGAGGCGGAACGGTCGAAGTGAAAGGCATCGACCAGCACGCAGCCATTGGCCTGGCCGGCGTTCTCGACGATGCGCACGGCCTGGGTCAGGTTGCGGGCATCGGTCCAGGGCATGAACTCCAGGTGCGGATGCAGGCCATAGTGGCCGGCCAGCTCGCACAGGGCCGCGAAATTGTCGGTCTGCCGCGCCTCATCGGCATCGTTGCCGGCGACCAGCAGTTCGCTCGCACCGCACTCGGCGCCCACGGCGAGCAACGCTTCAAAATCGGCAACGCGGGTCTGCGCTTTCAAGCGCAGGATCTCCACGTCGAGCACCTTGAGCCCGGTATCGCGCAGACGCTCGAAGGTTTGCCGACGCAGCCCGGCATCGGCCACCAGCGGGAAATGCTGCTCCTCGGCGGTGGCCGGCTCCAGACGTAGGCCAACGTGGCTGTAACCAGCGCGGGCCGCCACCTCCACCATCTCGGGGGGCGACAGTTCGAGCACGGTCAGGGCGGCCAGGGAAAAAATACGTTCGCTCATGTTATTCACTTTTTTAGCGGCCACAGGGTCGCTGGGCGGTTGGCAGAATGAGCCGCGCAGCGTGGCGCGGGCCCAGCAAACTTCAGATGCTTTCCGGCGAACAGGTGCGGCCGGTCTGTGCCGCCGTGCGAATCGCCTCGATCAGCGCCAGGGTGCGCCCGGCATCGGCGGCACTGACCAAAGGCTGGACTTCGCCACGGGCGACCTGGACGAAATGCTGCAATTGCAGGCGCAGCGCCTCATCCGCAACGAAAACCTCCTGCTCATACAACAACGGCTGGTGCCAGCCGGCACCGTCCTCGGCGTAGTGCCAGCGCTTGAGCTGCGGGATGCTCAGCGCGCCGCGCGTGCCGGCCAGCAAGTAGCAGGGCTGATCGGCCTGGCGCGGGTAGACCGGGTTCTCGCCGGAATCCAGCTCCCAACTCCAGGGCGCGGCCACGGCGTCGGAGCCGGTCAGGCTGCCGAGGGCGCCATTGTCGAACTGCAGCAGCACCGCGGCGCTGTCCTCGTTGCCGAAACCGCGCACGGCATTGCTGGTGAAGGCCTGCACCTGGCGCACCTCACCGCAGAGATGGCGCAGCAGATCGAGGTCGTGGATCAGGTTGGTCAGCAGCATCCCGGCACCGGGCTCGCGGCGCCAGGGAATGTTGAAGTAACTGTCCGGCTTCTGCAGTTGCCAGAGCGCGGTGACATTGGTCAGCCGCCCCAACGTGCCGCTGCCGATCAGCTCATGGGCGCGACTGATCAGCGGATTGTGCCGGCGGTGATGACCGACCAGCACCGGCACGCCGCTGGAGCGGGAGGCGGCCACCAGTTCGCGGACCTCGTCCAGATACACGCCCACGGGTTTTTCCAGCAACACCGGCACCCCGGCCGTCAGGCAATCCAGCGCAGTGCTGACGTGCAGACCGTTGGGGTTGGCGACGATTACCGCCTGCGCCTGGGCCTGCTCCAGCATCTTGCGGTGATCGGCGAAGTACGGCACCCCGCACTCGGCGGCAAACGCCATGGCCTGCGGCCCGGGGTCGGCCACCGCGCAGAGCTGCGCCTGCGGCACGTTCAGCAGGTGTTGGCAGTGCTGGCGACCCATGATACCGGCGCCGATCAAGGCGATCCGAAGTGGCTGGTTCAAAGCGGCAATCCTCTTGTGGTTGTTATGCCGGCCTGAGCAATAAAGTAGACTCAAGTTCCATAATTGGCTTTGAATAATTTAGAACTCAGTTCCATATATACGCAAGAAAAAAAACAGCCCGCCTGACGCCTGGTCACTCCAGGCATCGCACGGGCCGATGAACGTCGAGAAAAAGAGGGATGCCAGCCTCGCGACTGGCGGATGACTCAGATGAAGAGCTCGGACGCCTGGCTGGCCCCCGACAACTCCTGCACCGCACTCAGCAGTTGCAGCGCCAGCTCCGGCCGGCGTGCCTCAGGCAGCCGGGCACTCGGGCCGGCAACGCTGAGCACGCCGATGGCGTGACCATCGAGTGGGTGGCGTACCACCGCGGCGAGCGCTGAGGTGCCCAATGCCGAGCTTTCCACCACCCAGGCATAGCCGCGCTCACGGGCCAGACGCAGGCGTTCGAGCAGTTCGCTATTGGAGCGTGGGGCATTGGGGCCGAACTCCGCCGGATCGGCAATGCCCTGGCGCTCGACCAGCGCCAAGGCCTCGGCATCGCTGAGGCTAGCCAGCCAGGCATGCCCCGAGGCGGTATAGAACAGTGGCGCGTCGCGGCCCATGTCCGGGTCGTAGCGCAGGCCGGAGCGGGCGCCCTGGGACTTGGCGATCCAGGTCAGGCGCTCGCCATCCACCACCCCGAGGCGTACCAGGTCACCGGTTTCCAAGGCCAGGCGATCGAGGATCGGCTGAACGATGTCCGCGCCACTGCTGGCCAGGTAGCGGAAGCCCATGGCCACCAGTTTGGTGGACAGCTGATAGCGGCTGTTTTCCGGGTTCTGGCGCACATAACCGAGGCGGATCAGCTCGGCGAGCATGCGGTGCGTTGCACTCTTGGGAATCTCCAACTGATCGGCCAGGGTCTGCATCGGCAGCCCACGTGGATCGGAGGTGAGGCTTTCAATAAGGCTGAAGGCGCGTTCGATTTGACTACCGGCCATTGTGCGGGTCCATACAGGGTTTCGGCGATTCTAGAAGACAAGCGTGCGGCTATGGAACCTGGAACTGGAGTTCGGTGCGAATTGGCCGGCTCTGAAAATGTACGGAACAGTTAGTTTTCGTTCGATCATCGAACACAAACGTATTTCTCGAATTGTATGCCCGCCACCTTGCTTCCACTATTCGTCACAGACTGAAAGCGCCCCGGCTCGCCCCGCGAACCGTGGACACAACGCTTCATCGATGCGCCGAAAACTACAAGAAAGGTTCATTGCGATGCCCAGATCATCCGCCGTCACTGCTTCGGCGTTCCTCGCCGAACGGCTATTAGCGACTCCGCTGCCCGCCGGCTGTTCTTACTGCGCACCTGTCGCCCGGCCGTGCATCAAGGCTCTGAGCGACATCGACGCTCCGCAGCCGCCCCAGGACTAGCCCGCCAACATCGCGAGCTGACGCCGAAACACCCACTGCCGATTCCATTCGCCGTTTCGTGCCTGCAGCGCGAAGGAATTCCTTATGCCAACCGAAAACAAAAACCGAGGCCCGCTCATGAAAGTCCCGCACCCGAACCGCCCCACTTCGCACCTCCTGCTCGCCGCACTGACCACCGCCGTAGGCGCCTGCGCCTTGCCCGCCCAGGCCAAGGAAGCGGGCTTTCTCGAAGACGCCAGCGCCAGTGTCCTGGCTCGTAACTTCTACATGAACCGCAACTTCGTCGGCGACGCGAACCAAGACAAAGCCGAAGAGTGGACCCAGAGCTTTATCCTCGATGCCCGCTCCGGCTACACCCCGGGCATCGTCGGCTTTGGCGTGGATGTGCTGGGCATGTGGTCGGCCAAGCTCGATGGCGGCGGCGGCACCGCGGGTACGCAATTGCTGCCGGTGCACGACGATGGCCGGCCGGCCGACGATTTCGGGCGTCTGGGCGTCGCGGCCAAAGCGAAGTTCTCGAAAACCGAATTGAAGATCGGCGAGTGGATGCCGGTGCTGCCGATCCTGCGTTCCGACGATGGCCGTTCCCTGCCGCAAACCTTCCGCGGCGGCCAGGTCACCTCCACCGAGGTCGACGGCCTGACGCTCTACGGCGGCCAGTTCCGCGCCAACAGCCCGCGCAACGACGCCAGCATGGAAGACATGTCGATGAACGGCAAAAGCGCCTTCACCTCCGACCGCTTCAACTTCGGCGGCGGCGAATATGCTTTCAACGACAAGCGCACACTGGTCGGCGCCTGGTATGCCGAACTGGAAGACATCTACCAACAGCAGTACTTCAACCTGCTGCACAGCCAACCGGTTGGCGACTGGACCCTGGGCGCCAACCTCGGCTACTTCACCGGCAAGGAAGACGGCAGCCAACTGGCGGGCGACCTGGACAACCAGACCTGGTCCGGACTGTTCTCGGCCAAGACCGGCAGCCATGCCTTCTATGTCGGCCTGCAGGAAGTCAGCGGCGACAACGCCTGGATGCGCGTCAACGGCACCAGCGGCGGCACCCTGGCCAACGACAGCTACAACTCCAGCTTCGACAACGCCAAGGAACGCTCCTGGCAAGTGCGCCACGACTACAACTTCGCAGGCCTCGGCGTGCCGGGCCTGACCCTGATGAACCGCTACATCAGCGGCGACAATGTGCATACCGGCGCGGTCACCGACGGCGAGGAATGGGGCCGCGAAAGCGAACTGGCCTACGTGGTACCAACCGGCACCTTCAAGAGCCTGACCCTCAAATGGCGCAACTCGACCCTGCGCCGCGACTGGGGCAACACCAACAGCTTCGACGAAAACCGCGTGATCATCAGCTACCCCTTCTCGCTGCTCTGATCGCAGCATCTGGCCAGATCTTTTGCCCGCCCTTATGGCGGGCTTTTTTTGCTGCAGAATTCACGGATTGCCATGTGTTCCCAGCTATTGGGTGCCTGCCTTCGCGGGAACGACGGGGAGGTTTTCCTTGCG
The DNA here is from genome assembly GCF_057838565.1 of Pseudomonas sp. KH_027. NCBI lineage: Bacteria > Pseudomonadati > Pseudomonadota > Gammaproteobacteria > Pseudomonadales > Pseudomonadaceae > Pseudomonas > Pseudomonas sp. KH_027. Next base: position 811,344 of record NZ_CM174470.1, on the reverse strand, counting down.
CCGTCATCCTCACGAACGCGGAAATCCACGGGGCGCGGCCAACAGCACAGGCGGACAGTTTGGCCAGGTCAGCGTGTTGCAACAACTCACTCAGCCATGGCCTTTTCATGCCCTGAGGCACAGAAGACCTTGGCGATTCGTCTCGCCAAATATAGAATATGGAACCAGGTTCCATAATCAACAATACATCGCCACCCTGCCCTATGATCAGCACAGGCGATACCCACACATACTCCACTGGAGACTCCACCGATGACTGCCGACACCCCCGAACAACAGGTCGAGTGCGACGTACTGGTCATCGGTTCCGGCGCCGCCGGGCTCTGCGCCGCAGTGACCGCCGCCTGGCATGGGCTGAACGTGATAGTGGTGGAAAAGGACCCGGTATTCGGCGGCGCCACGGCCTGGTCCGGCGGCTGGATGTGGGTGCCGTGCAATCCGCTGGCGCAGCGCGCCGGCATCGTCGAAGACCCGCAGCTGCCGCGCACCTACCTCATGCATGAACTGGGCGAGCGCTATGACGCGGCGATGATCGAGGCGTTCCTCGACGCCGCCCCGCACATGGTGTCCTTCTTCGAACGGCACACCGCCCTGCAATTCGCCGATGGCAACGGTATCGCCGATATTCACGGCGCTACGCCCGGCGCCGGTACAGGCGGCCGCTCGGTGATCGCCGCGCCCTATGACGCCCGCCAGCTCGGCGCGCTGCTCGGCAGGCTGCGCAAGACCATGCGCGAAACCTCGTTCCTGGGCATGCCGATCATGGCCGGCGCCGACCTCGCGGCCTTTCTCAGCGTCACCCGCTCGTTGCGTTCGGCGGTCCATGTCGCTAGGCGCTTCGGCCGCCACCTGCTCGACCTCGCCCTGCACGGCCGCGCCATGCACCTGGTGAACGGCGTGGCATTGGTCGCGCGGCTGGCGAAGTCCGCGGAGGATCTTGGCGTGCGACTCTGGGAGTCGGCACCCGCCACAGCGTTGCTGCGCGAAGGCGCTCAGGTGCGCGGCGCCATCGTCCACACTGCCAAGGGCGAAATCGCCATCCGGGCGCGCAAGGCCGTGGTCCTGGCGGCCGGTGGTTTCCCCAACGATATCGAGCGGCGCAAGGCGCTGTTCCCGCGCACGCCAACCGGCCACGAGCACCTGGCCCTGCCGCCGCTGGCCGCGAACGGCGACGGCCTGCGCCTGGGGGAAAGCGCCGGCGCTCAGGTCGCCACCGACCTGGCCTCGCCAGTGGCCTGGGCGCCGGTCTCCGAGGTGCGCTACAAGGACGGCAGCGTCGGCCATTTCCCGCACATCATCGAGCGCGGCAAGCCAGGCATCATCGGCGTACTGGCCAACGGCAAGCGCTTCGTCAATGAAGCCGGCGGCTACTACGACTATGTCGCCGCGATGGTAGAGGCGGTGCCGGCCGGCCAGGAAGTGGCCTCCTGGCTGATCTGCAGCCGCCGCTTCCAGCGCCGCTATGGCCTGGGCATTTCACGGCCATTCCCGCTGCCGGTGGCGCCTTACATCCGCTCCGGCTACCTGAAGTGCGGCAATAGCATCGAGGAACTGGCAGAAGCCTGCGGCATCGACCCGGCCGGGCTCGCCGCGACGCTCAGTGTGTTCAACCAGCACGCCCGCAATGGCGAAGACCCGGCGTTCGGGCGCGGCTCGACACCCTATAACCGCAAGCAGGGCGATACCCGCGTGCAGCCCAACCCCTGCGTCGCCCCCATCGACAAGGGCCCCTTCTACGCGGTGAAGGTACAACCGGGCTGCTTCGGCACCTTCGCCGGGCTGAAAACCAACCCGCACGCCCAGGTGCTCGATGGCGCGGGCCAGGCCATCGCCGGCCTGTATGCCGTGGGCAGCGACATGGCCAGCATCATGGGCGGTCATTACCCGGCTGGCGGCATCAACCTCGGCCCGGCAGCCACCTTCGGCTACATCGCCGGCCGCCATATCGCCGGGGCCAACGCCTACGAATAAGAGCCCGCACGACCGCGACCGCTGCGCGGGTGCCTATCATCGCGCCCGCCCACTGGCTTTCCGCGTTCGCAGGATGAAGGTGCATCCCACCAACCTCGTCATTCCCGTGAAGGCGGGAATCCACTAAACGCATCGAGCGTTCAGGCTGAACGGCCAGTGACGCTTAATGACGAGCCAGCTAAAAAACGCCGCCCGAACGGGCAGTCCGGGCAACGTTTTCAAACAACCGACACAAGATGGGCGCGGGCTTCAAGGCGTGTCGAGCGATTCCACACCCATCTCGTCCCACACTTCTTCCGCCAGGTGGAAGGTGGCGTTGGCTGCCGGAATGCCGCAGTAGATCGCGCTCTGCATCAGCACTTCCTTGATTTCATCGCGGGTCACACCGTTGTTCTTCGCCGCCTTGAGGTGCAGCTTCAATTCGCCCTCGCGGTTCATGCCGATCAGCATGGCGATGGTGATCAGGCTGCGGGTGTGGCGCGGCAGGCCGGGGCGGGTCCAGATATCGCCCCAGGCGTGGCGGGTGATCATTTCCTGGAACTCGCCGTTGAATGGCGTGAGGCTGTTCAGGCTGCGATCCACATGGGCGTCGCCGAGTACCGCACGGCGTACCTGCATGCCGGCTTCGTAACGTTCTTTCTCGTCCATCGTTGGCTCCGGGTCTGGGTTGGGTGCGCCGTGCGCACCACGAAATCATGCAGTGAGGAAGTCCAGCACGCGTTGGCTGAAGGCGTCACCGGCCTCGACGTTGGACAGGTGCGCGGCGTGGAACTCGACCATCTCGGCACCCTGGATGCGCTCGACCATGAAGCGCCCATCGATCGGCGTGGTCACCGCATCCTGGGTGCCGCACACCACCAGCACGGGTAGCTCAATCGTAGCGATCTGCTCACGGAAATCCGCGTCACGCACGGCGGCGCAGTTGGCGGCATAACCCTGCGGCGAGGTCGCGGCAAGCATACCGACCACCGGCTCGACCTTGGCCGGCTGGGCAGCGGCAAACTCGGGCGTGAACCAACGGGCCAGCGAGGCATTGCGCAGTGCGAGCATGGCGGCCTGACCGTCACGCAATACGGTTTCGATGCGCGGGTTCCACACGTCCGGGTTGCCGATTTTCGCCGCGGTGTTGCACAGCACCACACGCTGCAAACGCTGCGGGGCATTGATCGCCAGCCACTGGCCGATCAAGCCGCCCATCGACAGGCCGCAGAAAAATGCCTTGGCGATATCCAGCGCATCCAACAGCGCCAGCACGTCGCGACCGTTCTGCTCGATGCTGTAGAGGCCCTCGGTCACCAGCGACAGACCATGCCCACGGGTGTCGTAGCGCAGCACGCGGAAGTGCTGGGTGAAAGCGGCAATCTGCCCATCCCACATATGCAAATCGGTACCCAGGGAGTTGGAGAGCACCAGCACCGGCGCATCGGCAGGGCCTTCGAGCAGGTAATTCAGTTCGCCATCGGCGAGTTGTACGGCAGGCATGAGCGGCTCCTAAAGCAAGAAAGCGTGATGTTCAGCCACGGCGCGTTCGACCCAGCGACGGGCCTGGCCGAGGTAATGGGCCGGATCGAGCAGGCGATCCAGCTCGGCGGCGGACAGCTCGGCGCTGACTTGTGGCTCCGCGCCAAGTACCTGGCGCAGGTGCGCGCCTTGCTGCACCGCACGACGACAGCATTGTTCGATCAGGTGGTGGGCGGCGTCGCGGCCGATGCGCTGGGCCAGGGCGATGCTCACCGCCTCGGCCAGCACCAGGCCCTTGGTCAGTTCGAGGTTGGCGCGCATGCGTTCGGCATCGACCTCCAGCCCCGGCACCAGCAGCAGCGCCTGCTGCAAGGCGCCGGACACCAGGCAGCAGAGTTCCGGCAGGGTTTCCCACTCGGCATGCCAGAGACCGAGGCTGCGTTCGTGCTCCTGCGGCATGGCGCTGAACATCGTCGCGACGAGGCCCGGCGCACGGGTGGCGGCGCTGATCAGTACCGCCGCGCTGACCGGGTTGCGCTTGTGCGGCATGGTCGAGGAACCGCCCTTGCCCGGCGCGGCCGGCTCGAACAGTTCGCCGGCTTCGGTCTGCATCAACAGGCTGAGGTCACGGCCGAGTTTGCCCAGGCTGCCGGCGATCATCCCCAACAAGCTGGCGAACTCCACCAGGCGGTCGCGTTGGGTGTGCCAGGGTTGCTCGGGCAGCGTCAGTTGCAGCTCCTGCGCCAGGGCTTCGGCCACCGGAAAAGCCTGGTCGCCGAGCGCCGCCAGGCTGCCGGACGCGCCGCCGAACTGCAGGCAGAGCAGGCGCGGCTTGAGCTCAACCAAGCGCTGGCGATGGCGGGTGACGGCGCCCAGCACGCCGGCGATCTTCATCCCGAGGGTCACGGGCGTGGCATGTTGCAGCCAGGTGCGCCCGGCCAGCGGGGTGTCGGCGTGACGCTGGGCCTGCACGGCCAGGGCATCGGCAAGGCTGGCCAGATCGCTCTCCAGCAAGACGATAGCCGCGCGCAGTTGCAGCACCAGGCCCGTGTCCATGGCGTCCTGGCTGGTGGCGCCGAGGTGTACATAGCGCTCGGCGTCGGCATCGCTGGCTGCAATCCGCTTGCCCAAGGCCTTGACCAGTGGAATCGCCGAGTTGCCGGCACTGACAATGGCATGGCCGAGGGCCGCGACGTCATAGTGCGACGCCATGCAAGCCGCCGTGATGGGCGTCACCGCGGCTTGCGGGATCACCCCGAGGCATGCCTCGGCTCGCGCCAGGGCCGCCTCGAAGTCCAGCATGCCTTGCAGCCGCCCCTGATCGCAAAACACCGCGCGCATTGAGCCGGCCGTGAAGTAGGCATCGAACAATTGATTGCTCGGTCGTTCAGGCATAAAAAATCCTTGCAAGGCGAGCGCCCACAGCAGGCGCGCGCGGACAGATCAATGATCGTTGTGCAGGTAGGCCGCCTGCTTCGGCAGGCGCAGGCTGAACAGGAAGGCAACCGCCATCATGCCAGTGACATACCAGTAGAACGTGTTTTCCATACCGATGCTTTTCAAGCCGAGGGCCACATATTCCGCCGAACCACCAAAGAGCGCATTGGCCAGCGCATAGGCCAGGCCCACGCCCAACGCCCGCACCTGTGGCGGAAACATCTCGGCTTTGACCAGGCCACTGATCGAGGTGTAGAAGCTGATAATCGCCAGCGCCAGGGTGATCAGGGCAAAAGCGATGATCGGGTTGGTGGTGGTTTTCAAGGTCAGCAGGATCGGCAAAGTACACAGGCTACCGAGAGCGCCGAACCAGAGCATCGAGCTACGCCGGCCGATCTTGTCCGAGAGCATGCCGAACAACGGCTGCATGCACATGTACAGGAACAGTGCCGCGGTCATGATGTAGCTGGCGGTCTTGGCATGCATCCCGACGGTGTTGACCAGGTATTTCTGCATGTAGGTGGTGAAGGTGTAAAAAATCAGCGAGCCTCCCGCGGTGTAGCCGAGCACGGTGATAAAGGCCGCCTTGTGATGCTTGAACAACGCCGCGATGCTACCGGCATCTTTGTCCTGACGGCTTTGCGCACTGGTGGTTTCTTCCAGGCTGCGCCGCAAAAACAACGAAATGACCGCGGCAATCGCCCCGATGACGAAGGGAATCCGCCAGCCCCAGGCGCGCAGTTCCTCTTCCGTTAGCACTTGCTGCAGGATCACCACCACCAATACCGCCAGCAGCTGCCCGCCGATCAGGGTCACGTACTGGAACGAAGCGAAGAAACCACGCCGGCCACGCAACGCGACTTCACTCATATAGGTCGCCGTGGTGCCGTATTCGCCACCGACCGACAGGCCCTGGAACAACCGCGCCATCAGCAGCAGCGCGGGCGCCCAGGCGCCGATCGAGGCGTAGGTCGGCAGGCAGGCGATGACCAGCGAGCCGAAGCACATCATCAGCACCGCGATCATCATCGAGTTCTTGCGCCCGTGCTTGTCGGCAACCCGGCCAAACAGCCAGCCGCCAATCGGTCGCATCAGAAAACCGGCCGCGAACACCCCGGCGGTGTTGAGCAACTGCACCGTCGGATCGTCGGAGGGAAAGAACGCCGGAGCGAAGTAAATGGCGCAGAAGGCATACACATAGAAGTCGAACCATTCGACCAGGTTGCCAGAGGAAGCCCCCACAATCGCGAAGATCCGCTTGCCACGCTCTTCGACGGTGTATTCCGTGTTCGCCGCTATCTGCGTGTTAGGTTCTTCGCTGGTGCAATCCAAGGCTGTCATTACTCATCCCTCTTGAGGAAAACCGCTGTTTAGGCACAAATCCTAGCCACCCGCCTCACACAACCAATAGCCCGGCGCGTGGGCCGGGCTATTGGTTTTACAAGCGCATTCGATACTCGCCAAGCGCAGACCAGGGCTACCGTTTAAACCCGTTCGATGGCCAGCGCCAGCCCCTGACCAACACCCACGCACATGGTCGCCAGGCCTTTGCGCCCGCCGGTTTTTTCCAACTGGTGCAAGGCGGTCTGGATCAGGCGCGCACCGCTGGCACCCAATGGGTGGCCGAGGGCGATGGCGCCGCCGTTGGGGTTGACCTTGTCGCTGTCATCGGCCAGCCCCAACTCACGGGTCACGGCCAGGCCCTGGGCAGCGAAGGCTTCGTTGAGTTCGATGGTGTCGAAATCGGTGATCGCCAGGTTCAGGCGTTCCAGCAGCTTGCGCACCGCCGGCACCGGGCCGATGCCCATCACGCGCGGCGCCACACCGGCGCTGGCCATGCCGAGCACTCTCGCCCGCGGCGTCAGGCCGTGTTTCTTCACCGCGTCGGCCGAGGCCAGGATCAGCGCCACGGCACCGTCATTAACACCCGAAGCATTGCCGGCGGTGACGGTGTTGTCCGCGCCGTTGACCGGTTTCAGTTTGGTCAGCGCCTCGAAGGTGGTATCCGGGCGCAGGTGTTCGTCCTGGTCGATGACGGTGTCGCCTTTCTTGCCCTTGATCAGCACCGGGACGATTTCCTCGGCGAAGAAGCCTTCGGCCTGGGCGCGACCGGCGCGCTGCTGGCTGCGCACGGCGAAGGCGTCTTGGTCCGCGCGGCTGACCTGGTAATCGTCGGCGACGTTGTCGGCGGTCTGCGGCATGGCATCGACGCCATACCGGGCCTTCATCAACGGGTTGACGAAACGCCAGCCGATGGTGGTGTCTTCGATCTTCTGGCCGCGCGCGAAGGCGCTGTCGGCCTTGCCCATCACATAGGGGGCACGGGACATGGACTCGACGCCGCCGGCAATGGCCAGCTCCATCTCGCCGCAGGCGATGGCACGGAAGGCGGTGCCGACCGCATCCATACCCGAGGCACAGAGGCGGTTGAGGGTCACGCCCGGAATCCTCTCCGGCAGGCCAGCCAGCAGCAACGCCATGCGCGCCACATTGCGGTTGTCCTCGCCGGCCTGGTTGGCGCAGCCCATGAGCACCTCGTCGACCTGGCTCCAGTCGACCGACGGGTTGCGCTCGATCAGCGCCTTGATCGGCACGGCGGCCAGGTCGTCGGCACGCACCGCGGCAAGGCCACCGCCGAAGCGGCCGATGGGCGTGCGCACGGCGTCGCAGATAAAGACGTCGCGGCTCATTCCTCACCACCCAGTTGTCCGTGGGCGGCGGCGGTGCGGGCTTCCAGCGCGCGCAACGCGGTCAGTTCGACCTCGCTGGGTACTTCGCTTACCGCCACTACGTCGGCGAAGCGGATCTGCCAGCCGGTGGCTTCGATCACCTGCTCACGGGTTACGCCTGGGTGCAAGGACGTGACGATGAACTCGTTGCTGCCCTCTTCCGGCTCCATGATGCACAGGTCGGTGATGATGCCGACCGGCCCGGCACCCGGCAGGCCGAGGCGTTTGCGCGAGTCGCCGCCCTCGCCATGACCGACCGAGGTGATGAAGGCGAGCTTGTCGACGAAGGTGCGGTGCGACTGCTTGAGGATGATCAGCACCTGCTTGGCCGAACCGGCGATCTCAGGGGCGCCACCGGCGCCGGGCAGACGCACTTTCGGGTGCTGGTAATCGCCGATCACGGTGGTGTTGATGTTGCCGTACTTGTCGACCTGGGCCGCACCGAGGAAGCCCATGTCGATGCGCCCGCCTTGCAGCCAGTAGCGGAAGATTTCGCCGGTCGGCACCACGGTGTCGGCGGTTTCGGCCAGTTCGCCGTCACCGATGGACAGTGGCAGCACGCTCGGCTTGGCGCCGATCGGGCCGGACTCGTAGATCAGCACCACATCCGGCGAGGAGGTCAGGCGCGCGAGGTTGGCGGCCTTGGACGGCAGGCCGATGCCGACGAAGCACACCGCGCCGTTCTTCAGGCGGCGGGCGGCGGCCACGGTCATCATTTCATTGGTGGAGTAGGTCATTACTTGGCCTCCGCGAGTTTGGCTTGGAAAGCAGCGAAGTCAGCGGTGCCACGGATGTATTCGTCGATCCAGGCAGTGAAGCTTTCGCGGTCACGGGCAATCGGGTCCCAGGCTTGATAGAAGCGGTTGTCCCGTTCGTAGTAGCCGTGGGCGTAGGACGGATGCGCGCCGCCCGGTACGTGGCAGACCGCGGTCAGCGCCCAGGTCGGCAGCACGCAAGCGTTCATCGGCGCATTCAGGTCATCGACGATCTCTTCCACGGTGACGATGCAGCGCTTGGCCGCCAGGGCCGCTTCCTTCTGCACGCCGAGGATGCCCCAGAGCAATACGTTGCCTTTGCGGTCGGCCTTCTGCGCGTGGATCACGGTGACATCCGGACGTACCGCCGGCACGGCCGCCAGCACTTCGCCAGTGAACGGGCAGGTCACGGATTTGATCAGCGGGTTGACCTTCGGCAAGTCGGAGCCGGCATAGGCCCGCAACACGGCGAACGGCAGGCCGGAGGCGCCGGCGATGTAGGAGTTGGCGAGATCGGCATGGCTGTGCTCCTCGATCTCCAGTGCATGGGGCCAGTCCTTCTCGACCGCATCGCGCAGGCGGTGCAACGAGCCGACGCCAGGGTTGCCGCCCCAGGAGAAGATCAGCTTCTTCGCGCAGCCGGCACCGATCAGCAGGTCGTAGACCAGGTCGGGGGTCATGCGCACCAGGGTCAGGTCCTGCTTGCCCTGGCGGATGATCTCGTGGGAGGCGGCAGTCGGAATCAGGTGGGTGAAGCCTTCAAGCGCAACGGTATCGCCGTTGCTGACGAAACGCTCGATAGCTTCGCGCAGGGTCAGGAGTTCAGCCATGGTGGTTCTCGTATTGTTATCCGGGGCGCGGGGGTTACGCCGGGTGGAAAAACAGTAGCGTCGTGCGGCGATGCAAACAATCCGATAATCGACTATCGGTGCGATTATCGAACAACTCTTACTCAATAAAGCAGTCTGCACATCCGCCGTTGCTCACGCCAGCACGGCGTCGACACCGTTCAGCAGGCCGCTCATGTGCCGGTAGGTTTCGACGCCTGAACCAGACAGAACCTTGCTTCGCTCTATCTTTATGCGGCACCTCCTGCCTAATCAGTCAGGCTCCGGGTGGGTTGGCCGGCACCGAGCCAGCCGCTAAAGCCATCGATCACGTAACGTGCGTCCAACCCCATTGCCGCTAGCGTGGCGGCAATGCCCTGGCTGATTTCGTGTCCTTGTGCGCAATACAGAATTGCAGGCCTGTCTCGTGGTATCTGATCCTTCCAACTGAACACGCCTTCCGGGTTGAACCACAGGCTCCCGGGTATCTCCCTGGCCTCGATAAGCCGTACGCTCTCGCGACGCACATCCAGCAGGGAGAACGCCCGGCCCGCGGCTTGCCATTCCGCCAACTCGCAGATCGAGATACGGCCCATCGTTCACCTCTCAGTTCTGTATTAGGTGCACCGCTAACCCGCTCAACGCGCAAGCCATCAGCACCTGAATCACGCCGCGTTTGAAGTGCAGCAGAGCAACCGCCGCGGCCAGCGCGATCAGCGCCGACGGCCAGTCGAAATGACCGCTGAAGCCTTGCGGCCAAAGCACGTGGTAACCGAAGAACAGTGCCAGGTTGAGGATCACCCCCACCACCGCTGCGGTGATGCCCGTCAGCGGCGCGGTGAACTTCAGCTCATTGTGGGTCGATTCCACCAACGGGCCGCCGGCGAGGATGAACAGGAACGACGGCAGGAAGGTGAACCAGGTGACCAAGCAGGCGGCGACCGCCCCGGCCGCAAAGGCCTGATCGGCACCGAACACCTGCTGCGCATAGGCACCAACGAAAGCCACGAAGGCCACCACCATGATCAGCGGGCCCGGCGTGGTTTCACCCAGAGCCAGGCCATCGATCATCTGCGCCGGGGTCAGCCAACTGTAGTGATCGACCGCGCCCTGATAGACATAGGGTAGTACCGCATAGGCGCCGCCGAAGGTCAGCAAGGCGGCCTTGGTGAAGAACCAGCCCATCTGCGTCAACGTGCCTTCCCAGCCGAACAAGACAGTCAACAGCCCCATGGGCAAGGCCCATAGCGCCGCGCCGATCACCAGCAGGAGCGCCAGGCGCGGCCAATGGAAACGCGCATGCTCGGGTGTGGGGGTATCGTCATCGATCAACGCGGGGCCAAAGGTCTGCTTGGCCGCGCCGTGCCCGCCGCCGATGGTGAACTTCTCTGGTGCGAAGCGTCCGCCAAAGTAACCGATCAGCGCCGCGCCCAGAACGATCAGCGGAAACGGCAGGTTGAGGGCGAAGATGGCGACGAAGGACGCGGCGGCAATCGCCCACAGCCAGTTGTTTTTCAGCGCGCGCGAGCCGATGCGGTGAGCGGCCTGGACAACGATGGCAGTGACTGCCGGCTTGATGCCGTAGAACAGCCCGGCTACCACCGGGACATCGCCGAAGGCGATATAGACCCAGGACAAGCCAATCAGGATGAACAACGACGGCAGCACGAACAGTACCCCGGCAATCACGCCACCCCAGGTACGGTGCATCAGCCAGCCGATGTAGGTGGCCAACTGCTGGGCTTCCGGGCCGGGCAGCAGCATGCAGTAATTCAACGCATGGAGAAATCGACGTTCAGAAATCCAGCGCCGACGCTCCACCAGTTCCTGGTGCATGATCGAAATCTGTCCGGCCGGCCCACCGAAGCTGATGAAGCCCAACTTGAGCCAGAAAGCGAAGGCTTGCCAGAAGCCGACGGGCTGCGGTGGTAACGCCATTGTGTCAGCGCTCTGCGCGGCGGTTTGGGTCACGTCGAGGATACTCCCCTGTCGAAGCTGGCCAGCAGCCCATCGAAAACGGCAGAGGCGGCGGTCAGCAAGCGGTCATCTTGGGTAAGGGTCTTGCGCAGCCCTGCGAGCACGCTTTCGATACCGGCGGCCTCGGGCGGCTGTACGCCGCCCACGTCGAGGTAATGCACCAGCAGGCCCAGCCGTGCGATGGCGGGTTGTTCCAGGCCGAAACTTGCCGCCAGCACCTCGAAGGTGACGCGACTGCCGACGTGACTGAAGGTCGCGCCATCGAAGTCGAAGCCCAGTGCATCGGCTGGGCAATCGACGGGGCTGGCCAGCCACATAATCCTGGCCTGCGGATCGATAAAGCGACGGATCAGCCAAGCGCTGGCCAAGCGATCCACCCACGGCCGCTGTCGTGTCGCCCAGGTGCGCCCCTGGTAGTCGGACGAACGTAGCGGCGCGATTACACCGGCCATGGCCTGTGGCTCATCCGGGGACAGTGCGCGTGCGCAGGCTAGCTCCAGCTCTTGCAAGGCTATATCCGTTTGCCGCTGCGCCTCACCGGGAAAAAAATCGATCTCGACCAAACCAGCGAAGGTCTTGCGGAGTTTGCGTACCTGTTTGAGCGTGTCCTGCACGGTATCGGCGGTCAGCCTATGCCGCGCTTGCACGACCTCATCCAGCACGGCCGCGTAGTCTTGGCTGCGGTCAAACAGGTCGGTGAAGTTCGCACCGTCAGGTTCTTCGACACGGAGCACATGGGCTGCTCCACCGGCCTCACGAACACCTGCGGCCAAGCCATCCAGGGTGGTACGGCAGTCCACGCGCTCAGGCATCAGATAGACGCCATCCCGGAGTACGGCGGCACCGGAGGCTTTCAGCGAACGCCAAACACGCTGCCGAACGGTGGCGTTCTCAGTGGGCAAGGAAAGGACAAGGGCTAATAGCTGCATAGTGTAGAGATAGACTCAGTAATGTCTCTATTCCTACATATTGATCTTCGATCAAGGCGATCGCAAGCGTTTACGTCGCCCCAGCATGCCTTAGCGGGGGCAACTGAAAGCGGCTGCGGCGGTCATTGGCACTGGGATCGACCCGCGCACCGGGCGTGGCCCGTCAACGGCGAAGACATCCTCCGAGAAACATGCCAATACGAATGATGATTTGAATCATTCGCATCTAAATGATTAAATTCGCACTCACCCGAACGACCGATCTTCTGCCGCCTCTGCGAGGCTACGGGTTACCTCCATGTCAGACGACCGCAGTGACCTTGCTCGACTATTCGCCATCGCGTCTCAGGCGCTGCCGCGGCTGGGCGGGCGCATCGGCCCGGTCAGCGATGATCAACTCCACTGCGGTAGCGCAGGCAATCCGGAACGGCTCACGGCGCTTCACGCCTACTGGCAACAAGCCCACGCGGAAGCCGGTCCGCATTACTGGTCCACGCGAAGCTGGACGTTGTTGATCTGGCAACCGATCTACTTCAGCCTGCTGGCGGTTCACCTCGGTCGCCGGGCGCCTTGCCTGGCGCAGATGGGGCAATCGGTGTGCGACGGGTTCGTGGGCGGCTTCTGCCTTCCGGCCCATTGCCCGCGCATAGGTGCCGAAAACGAGCTAATCAACTATGCCGCCGACCAGGTCCGCGAACACATCGAACAGCAACTGACTGAATTCAACAGCGTGTCGAGCATCTACCCGAAACTCGCCCGGCTCCTGGCGGCAGACTGCATACGCGCGGCGCTGCTGATGGTGCAACGCGAGCGGGCGCTGGCGAACGACCAGTTGCGCGATCTGGAGGGGTGCTGGATGGAGGGCCTGGCGTTGCCGGGCAGCAGTTCGCTGATTGATGTGCGCCTGGACGACGGGCGCGAATGCCTGGCCCTGGGCCGCAAGGCCTGCTGCCAGCATTTTCGCCGAGCCGATGGCGACCTGTGCAGCACCTGCCCGAAACTCAAGCAGGACGAACGGGCCCGACGCTTGCGTGAAGAGTTGGCCCTGGAATGCTGAGGCTGCACAACATCCAGGTGCACCGCGATAACCGGCTGATCCTCGCGCTGGACAGCCTGCACATTGCAGCCGGCCAATTCACGGTGATCCTCGGCCACAACGGCTCTGGCAAATCGACGCTGATGAACCTGATCGCCCGCCAGTTCAGCCCCGACTCGGGGCATATCGAGCTGGATGGCAAGCCCCTGCCCAGCTATAGCCAGCGCGACTTTGCCCGACGCGTCGCCTTCCTGCCCCAGCGCCTGCCGGAAGTGGCCGGCCTGACCGTGCGCGAGTTGGTGCGCCTGGGCCGTTTCCCCTGGCGTGGTCTGCTGGGCCGCTGGCAAGCCGAGGACAACCAGCTGATCGAACGCGCCATGCAGCAGACCGATGTGGCCCGCTATGCCGAGCACCTGGCCGACAGTCTGTCCGGGGGCGAGCGGCAAAGGGCCTGGATCGCCATGCTGCTGGCCCAGCAATCGCCTTTGATCCTGCTGGACGAACCCACCTCGGCGCTGGACCTGGCGCATCAGTACGACTTGATGAACCTGCTGCATGGCCTCAACCGCGACAATGAGCGTGGCATCGTCGCCATCCTGCATGACATCAACCTCAGCTGCCGCTATGCCGACCGCATCATCGCCCTGAAAGGCGGCCGGCTGTTCTTCGATGGCAGCCCTCAGCAGTTGCTGTGCAGCCAGCGGCTCAGCGCGTTGTATGAGATCGATATCCAGTTGATCGAGCAGCCGGGCCAGGCACACAAGATTGCCGTGGTCAGTTGATGTGAATGTGTCACTGAGCAAGGCAGGCGCCTGGACGCCGCGGAACCCGAGGCAATGGCGCTACCTGTTGACCTTGCTGACACTGCTGGGCATGGCCGTCCTGCACCTGAATCTGGGCATGGGCCAGTGGACCCTGCGCGCCCCTGCCGGTGACACCTTCGAGGCCCTGGAATTTAACCTGGTCAGTCTGCCGCGCATGGTCATGGCGCTGCTGGTGGGGGCGGCACTGGGGCTGTCCGGCAGCGTGTTGCAGCAGCTTACGCAGAACCGCCTGGTGTCCCCCATGACCCTCGGCGCCGCCGCCGGAGCCTGGCTCGGGCTGCTCGGCGCAACCTTGTTGTTTCCGCTGTTTGCCGCCCAGCATGGGCACTGGGCCGCCTTGGCCGGAGCCCTGGCCACGGTGGCGCTGGTACTGCTGATCGCCGGTCGCCATGGCATCAGCGGTCTGCCAGTGATACTCGCCGGTATGGCCTTGAACCTGCTGCTGGGCGCCCTGGCCATGGCCATCCTGCTGCTCAACCACCAGCAGACCCGCGGCCTGTTCGTCTGGGGCGCGGGTGATCTGGGGCAGATCGACTGGCACTGGGTCACCTGGCTGTGGCCGAAACTGCTGCTCGGGCTGCCGCTGATCGTCTTCGCTCCGCGCCCCCTGACGCTGCTGCAACTGGGCAGCGCCGCGGCACAGGCCCGTGGCCTGAGCCTTTGGCCGGTGCTCCTGGGATTGTTCCTGGCCGCCCTCTGGCTGACCTCGGTGTCCATCACCGCCGTTGGCCTGATCGGCTTTATCGGTCTGATCACACCCAATCTGGCACGCCTGTGCGGCGCCCGCACACCCCGCGACGAGCTGCTCTACAGCACGCTGCTGGGCATGCTGGTGATGCTGGCAACTGACGCCCTGGCCCTGCTGCTGAGCCGCTGGCTCGGCGAGCTGATTCCCAGTGGGGCGGCGGCCGCGCTGATCGGCGCCCCGGCCTTGTTGTGGCTGTCACGGCGCCAGCTCGCGGCAGAGGACCAGCGGGCCCTGGCGCTCCCGCCCGGAGCCGCGCGCACCCGCCCGCGCACCTGGTGGCTGCTGGCCCTGGTCACTGCCGCCGTCGTAGTGATAAGCCTGTGCCTGAACCGCAGCCTGGACGGCTGGACGTTCGCCTGGCCCTCGGCGTTGGTCTGGTCGCTGCGTTGGCCCAGGGTGCTGGCGGCGGCCGCCGCCGGCGGCGGCCTGGCGGTGGCTGGGATGATGCTGCAGCGCCTGCTGCGCAACCCCCTGGCCAGCCCCGATATCCTCGGCCTCAGCGCCGGCGCGGCGCTGGCGGTGATGCTGGCGCTGTTGCTGTTCGGCAATGCCCTGTTCTGGATGCTGGCACCGCTGGCCGCCTTTATCGGTAGCCTGCTGGTCCTGATGCTGCTGCTACTGCTGGGCCGGCGCCATCGCTACGCTCCGGCGATCATGGTGCTGGTCGGCATTTCCCTGGCAGCCCTTCTCAACACCGCCTTGCAGATCGGCCTGAGCCAGGGCTCGGCCGACTCCCTGGCGCTGCTGGGCTGGCTGGCCGGCTCGACCTACCGGGTCAGCGCCCCCCAGGCGCTGGGCCTGAGTATCGGCGTGGCCCTGTTGGTTGGCCTCGGCCTGCTCTGGCAGCGGGCCCTGGGGCTGATTTCGATTGGCGATGCAGTGGCCCTCAGTCGCGGCCTGAATGTGCCCCTTACCCGCGTGGCGTTGTTGCTGCTGGTGTCCTTGCTCTGCGCCCTGGTCACCAGCCTGCTCGGGCCGGTGGCCTTTCTCGGCCTGCTGGCGCCGCATATGGCGGCGATCCTCGGCGCCCGCCGGGTGAGCGAACAGTTGCTGTTGTCCGCCCTGCTGGGAATCATGCTGATGCTGTTGGCCGACTGGCTCGGCCGCACCCTGATCTTCCCGCTGCAAATCCCCGTGGGCATAGTCGCCTCGGTGGTCTGCGGCAGCTATTTCGTCGTCCTTCTGCTGCGGCAGCGTCTGTCATGAAGACCCGGCGCCCCATGGCCACACTCAGCCGCCTGGCCCTGCTGTGTTGCCTGGCCCCGGCGGCCCTGGCCCAACCGCGGATCGCCGCCCTGAGCTGGGAGCCGGCCGAGCACCTGCTGCAACTGGGTATCACCCCGGTGGCCGTGGCGGACGCCGGCGACTATCGCGACTGGGTGGTACGCCCCAGGCTGCCCGCCACGGTGGCCAACGCCGGCAGCCGCACCGAACCCAACCTGGAGTTGCTGGCGCAACTACGCCCCGAGTTGATTCTGATCACCCCGCTGCTGGAGGATATCCGCGAACAACTGGAGCGCATCGCCCCGGTGCTGTCCTATGGAGACTTCACCCAGGAGCGCGACAACCTGATCATGCAGCGCGACAACTACCTGGCCCTGGCCGAACAACTGCAACTCAGCGCCCATGCCCGGCAACAACTGGATGCCATGCAGGCGCATATCGCGCAGATGCGCTGGCGCCTGCTCGAACACTTCGACGGCCAGTTGCCCAGGGTCACGGTGATCCGCTTCGCCTCGCCGACCCAGGTCTTCATTCACGGGCCCAACTCCCTGCCGCACCACGCCATGCAGTTGCTCGGCCTGCAACCGGCGCACCCGGTGCCGCTCAGTCGCTGGGGCAATATCCAGGCGCCGATTACCCGTCTGGGCAACATCGAGGACGGTGTGGTGCTGTATATCGAACCCTTTGCCCAGCAGGAACGTCTGTTCAACACCCGACTGTGGCAAGCCATGCCCTTCGTGCGTCAGCAGCGCCTGGCGAGCATGCGCGCCACCTGGACCCACGGCGGGGTGTTCAGCGTGGAGCATCTGGCCAAGGCGATCAGCGATGCCCTGCTCAGCCTGCCACCCGCACAACCTTGAGAGCCCGCACACTACTGCGAGCGCCAGGAAGCGCTCGCAGTAGGCGGCAATTGCTCAGCGGCTCTCAGTACTTCCAGCTCAATGTCACCATCGCATTGCGCGAAGGCGCGTAGTAGGACTGCGCCCAGTACAGACTGGTCAGGTACTTGCGGTCGAACAGGTTGTTGGCATTGAGGGCGACAGTGAAGTGCTCGTCAATGTCGTAGCTGGCCATGGCGTTGGCAACCGCGTAGGAGCCCTGACGACTGACGATGGTCTCACCCGAGGTCGAGGTGCCCTGCTCGCGGAATATCTCGCTTTGCCAGTTCACACTGCCGCCGACCTTCAACCCGCGCACCTGCGGCACCTTGTAGGTGGTGGACAGGTACAGGGTGTTCTGCGGAATGAAGGTGCGGGTGCTGCGGTCGTCGGCATCACGCAGGGAGAACAGATGGGTCAGCCCCGCGCTGGCTTCCCAGCCCGGCATCAACTGGCCAGCCACGGTCAGCTCGTAGCCCTCGGAGATAGTGTCTACCGGCTGGTAGTAGGAAAACCCCTGCGCGGTATCGAAACCGGCGTACTCGGCGGTGTTCTCCTGCTCGGTGCGGAACAGCGCGACGCTGGCGTTCAGACGCTTGTCGAACCACTCGCCCTTGATCCCGCCTTCGACGTTGTTGCCTTCGATCGGCTCCAGCAATGAGCGCGAGGCGTCCACCAGGTACTGCGGGTTGAAGATCTCGGTGTAGCTGGCATAGGCCGAGTAATTCGCGTTGAAGTCGTAGATCGCGCCAATGTACGGCGTGGATTTGCTCTTGTTGTATTCGTAGGGGTCGCCCACGCGCTCGCCGCCCCCCTTGAGGTTGGTGTGATTGAGCCCGGCGATTACATTCAGTTGGTCGGTGATTTCGAAGTTGCCCGCCGTGTAGTAACCGCGGCGGTAGATGGTGTAGTCCGCCGAACTGGTGACATTGGCGAAGTCCGGACGCGGGTAGTCGCCGTCGAATTCCCATACCGGCGGCAGCGGCAAGACAATGGCGTCGTCGCGGGAAGTCCAGTGCGCGTCGGTGCGTGACCAGTTGCTGCCGAGCACCACTTCATGGCTGCGACCGAACAACTGCAGCGGGCCTTTGACGAACACATCACCGAGCACCTGGCGCTCGCTGCGGTCGAACTTCGAGGCGTAGGTGAACAGGCCAAGTCCGGTCTGCGCATCGGGCACGCCGCCGGCCATGAACATCTCGGCGTCGGAGGTGGTTTCCCGGTAGTTGAGGGTGGCCTGGGTCTGCCAGCCACCGCCCCAGTCGGTTTTCAGTTCGGCGAAGGTCTGCTTGTCGTCGGTATCCCAGTAGGCCCAGTCTGGCGCGGTGTTGTGCGAACGGCTGTAGTCGATCTTCGAGCCGTCGGTGTAGTTCAGCGTCAGCGCGCTCCACATAATCGCGTCCGGGCGGTTGCGCTGCTCGGAGTAGCCCAGGGTGGCGGTGCTGCTGTCGGTGATATCGGCTTCGACGATGCCGGAGAACAACATCTTGCTCTGCGAGTAGCGGTCCAGGTAGGAGTCGCCTTCCTGCGCGGCCACCAGGGCGCGACCACGGACACGGCCGGCGTCATCCAGCGGCCCGGAGACATCCAGCTCACCGCGGCGGGTATCCCAGGAGCCGTACCCCAGCGAGCCCTCGGCCTGGAACTCGTGGGTCGGACGCTTGCGCACGAAGTTGATGGTCGCCGAGGGGTTGCCGGGGTTGGAGGTCAGGCCGTTGGCGCCCTTGAGCACCTCCACATGGTCATAGAGGAAGGTGTCGATATCGCCCATCTGCTCTTCCGAGGAAAACGGTACACCGATACCATCGATCTGAAAGTTGTTCACGTCAAAACCGCGCACGGTGAAGTAGGTACGGTCGGTCTCCACCCGCTGCACGTTGACGCCGGCGGCCTGCAACAGGTCGTTGGCGTTATTCAGCTTGAAGTCTTCGATCTGCTGGCGGGTCACGCTGACCGTGGTCTGCGGGGTTTCTCGCGGCGACAGGTCGAGCTTGGTAGCGGTGCTGGTAGCGCCAATGGTGTAGGAGTCGCTTTGCTCCGTGACGCTGGGCGGCGCCTCGTGCTCCCCATTGACGACCGTAGGCGTCAGCGTCACCTCCTCGCGACTCTCGCTATTGCCTCGGGCCTTTGCCGTCTCGGCGGCCAAAGCAACCTGGGTACCCAGTAGCAACGCGGCAGGCGTCAGGCTCAAGGCAACGGCCAGCGTGTAGGCGTTCGATGCTGCCGGCAACAGGTTCAAACAGGCCGGGCGACCTATGCGGTGGATTGGTTTTTTCATTGGCAATGCTTCTGATTGAGTGATTAGTGGTAGTTGGGTTGGCAGATGGCGGTGGAGGCTCAGATCATGGCTACCCTCCTTGAACCCGTAGGCTCATGAGCGCAAGGCGACGAGGGCCTCACCGCCTCCCGAGTTGATGGCCGGCCCCATGACCGAGCGATACCAGCCATGGAAGTGCTGCATGCCCTCCTCCAGCGGAATCTGGTACGGGCCGCTGTCATCGACGCCGCGCCGATACAACGCTCGACGACCCGCATCGGTGCGTTCGGCGATCTCGTCGTCTTCGATGGCGGTTTCCATGTAGGCCGCACGGTGCGACTCGACCAGCTCGCGGTTGGACGCCATGAGCGCCTTGGGGTAATAAAACTCCATGACGTTGCAGGTCTCGTGCACGCCTTTGGGGTAGACGGTGGACAGCACCAGCGCGTGAGGGAAAACCTCGATCATGTGGGTGGGGTAATAGCTGGCCCAGATCGCTCCGAAATCCGGCGACGCGCCGCCGTAATGCGCCATCAGCCCTGCGTGCCAGGCCTTGTAAGTGTCGCTGCCCGAGCGCTCGAGGTTGTGGGTCACATTGATCCGCTGCAGGCTGTACCAGTCGCCGTAGTCCCAACTCAGGCCATCGCTGCGTACATAGCGCCGCAGGCCGGGGTGGAAGGAGGCAATGTGGTAATCGTCGTTGTAGATCTCGAGGAAGGTTTTCCAGTTGCACTTGCAGGGGTGCACTTCGACGTGGTCGAGTTCATAACCGCTGAAGTCCATTTCGGGCCGGTCGAACAGCGCACCGATATCGTCAATCGGATCGCGCGGACCTTCGAACAGGAATCCCCCGACATTGCAGATCGGATAGCGCGGCAAGTTGCGGCATGGACGCTCGGGGAACTTCGGCGCCCCCACGATCAGGCCGCAGGTGTCATAGGTCCAGGCGTGCAGAGGGCACATGATGCGGTTGCCGGTCGAGCGCAAATTGCCACGGCGGATCATCGATTCAGGGGTGTCGGGGCTGAAATCCCCGAGCATCAGTGCCTGACGGTGCCGGCAGACGTTGGACAGCAACTCGATGCCATTCTCGTTACGCACCAGGATTCGAGCGTGATCATCGTGAGGCAAGGCATACCAGTCGCCCACATTCGGCACCATCTTTTCATGGCCGATGTAACGGGCGCAGTTATTGAAGATCAACTCCTGTTCTTTTTCGTAGATAGCCGGGTCGCAATACGTATGGATGGGAAGTTGCGGATGCTCTTCGCGAGTACGAAGAGCCACCACCTCCCCATGAGCTGTTCGGTTGGTATTCAACATGGGATAGCTCCTTGCACCGAGTTCACCGGAGTCGCTTCGATAATCGAAAAAGGCACGGACCCGCTGTCGGTATTGGGCTCCCATCTCCTGGCGAGAGCCCCTCCCTGGCCCGGTTCCGCAGACCCCCTACGTTCATTGACCCCCCTTCCCGACAGGGAAGGAGGCCGGTCGTGGCGGTGCGCTAGACCTGGAGTGCGGCCTGGGCGCTGGCGACTTTCGCCTGACGGCGCGGCGGGGCGAACGGCGCGACCGGGTTGTCCAGCGGGTCGGCCATGATCAGGCTGCCGGCGGGATTGGCCAGGTCGACCATCTGCAGGTTGTTCTTGAGTTGCAGACGGTTGAGGCACGAATGCAGGAAGGTGGGCGCGAAGAAGTCGTAGCGCTCGAAGCGGGGCTGGAGTTCGGGATGAGCCTGCTGATAATCGATCACCGAGTGCGCGACGGTGCTCCAGAACTCCACTTCGCTCATGCAGCCGTTCTCTTCAAGAATCTGGCTCATGTGGCGGAATACGCCGTCGAATACATCGATGAATATGCCGAGGATTTTGTAGTCCTCGGGTACATCGACGGCCAGGCGCTCCAACCCCTCGGGCATTTTCGCGTCCTTGTCGAGGATCGCCGACTCCTCGGCAATGTCCTTCATCAACGCGCGCGTGGGTACATGATTTTCGAGCACCAGGATCAGGTTCTCGCCATGCGGCATAAAGACCAGATGGTGCGCATAGAAGCAATGAATCAGGGGCTGCAGGAATGCCTCCAGGTACTGACGCAACCATTGCACCGGCGCCAGCCCCGAGCGACGCATCAGCTCGGGCAACAAGGCAGCGCCTTTCGGATCGACGTGCAGCAGGGCCGCCATGGTCATCAGCCGCTCACCGTCTTTCAGGCGGGTGACCGGGCTTTCGCGCCATAGCGCAGAAAGCATTTTCTTGTAGGGGCTGTCGGTTTCCAGGGCCGCTTCGTAGTAGCGGTTGCGATAACCGACGGACGCCACTTCGCGCAGGATGCTGAAGCCAAAGTCGCTCAGAACCGGATCGCTGGAGATCAGCTCGTGTAAATAAGCGTTGATGGCGGGCGTGCCGGCCATGTAATAGGGCGAAAGCCCACGCATGAAGCCCATGTTGAGCACCGAAAGCGACGTTTTCACATAGCACTTGTCCGGTTGCGAGGCGTTGAAATAGGTCCGCACCGATTGTTGCGCGACGTATTCGTCCTCACTGCTGCCCAGCGCGATGATCTTCTGGTTGGCGATGTCGGCGGCGAACATGATGCTCAACTTGTTGAACCACTGCCACGGGTGCGCCGGCATGAACAGATAGTCCTGGTCGCGAAGGCCTTGCTCCTGCAACTGCCGGCGGAACCGTTCGACCTGCTGATCGCCGAGTTCCTGGCGCATCAGCCGATCATGGTCAAGACCGGGGATGGCCGCGAAGTGCGCGTTGTCCTTGTGCACGGCAAGCCAGATGATGGCGAACCGCGAACCGGTCTCGGGCGCATAGGCGTGGTAGTCCAATGCATCGAAACCCAGACGGCCATTGTTGGCGACAAAGCCGGGGTGACCTTCGGTCATGCCCGCTTCAAAATCCTGATAATCGGCATCCGCCAGAGCGGCGCTGTCCAGATAAGGTCGGTTGTGCTTGAAGGCGGCGCCGTAGAGGGTGCTGCTGATCTCGTCCAGGTAGACCGGAAGCTTGTCCGCCGCAATGCCCAGGGTGTGCTTGAAGTCATTGATGAACGTCAGGGCATCGAGCGCGTCCTGCGCCTGTCGCGCGACGCTGCGCTGGATGGTCAACGGGTCGACATGCCAGTGACGCAGGGCCATTGTCCTGGCCTCGAAACGGTAGGCGCACTCGGGGGTGTCGGCTTTCAGCTCGTAGCGGGACCACCCTGGACGGCTGGCAGCCCCCACGACCGTAGGGGCGAACACTTGTTCGTGGGCAAATTCGGCGATGGCTTTACGGACCAGCAGACGGTTGACCTTGCTCCAGCTTTGCCGGTCCAGGTGAGCGACTACGGAGGCAGGCTGGTTCAATCGCGGGGAGTTCATGGCAGCAGTTATCCTTTAAGTGAGTGAGCGAAGTCTGCTTGGGTGCAAAAGGCCAATTGCGCCCGTTTGCCCGGCAATTCGACGACGGAGTCGTTGACGAAGCCGACCATTTCATTGAGGCGATGGACCTTGCTGTTGCGGATATCCGGCTCGACCACGACGCGATGAGCCTTGAGTTCATCGAACAGGTAAGCCATCACCACGCGCAGGATGTCGCGGGTGAAATGCCTGATCGGCTGAGTGGCTGGACCGACGAAAAAATGCATGCCGATGTCGCCGGCTTGAACCTCGTAGAGTTTCCCCAGCGGGTGGTGCGCGGGGTCGTAGTACTCCACCACGAACGCCGGCTGCGCTGCGCAGAAGCCCATGCAGGCCTGCATTTCACCGCTGGCCGCGGCACGGGCATAGAAGTCCCGCGTGGCTTCAGGCGTCATGTTCTGCATGTTCCAATAGCTGGCGTAGTCCAGCTGGTACCAGGGATGGATCACTTCCACGTCCTGATCCAGAACCAGGGGGCGAAGCGCCAGTGCGGGGTTAAGACCCGGCCGCTGCCGGGCCGGATGCAACAGTTCAAGTGGCATGGCAGAGCTCTCCTGGACCGGCATGGTGACGATCGACGCCGAACGACCAGCGATCAATCAAAGCCGTCAGCAACATGCCGCACGCGGCGATGATGAAAGTCAGCTGGATACCGACCAGGCTGACCACGTACCCGGCGCCGAACGAGGACAACAGGACACCCAGGTTCTGAAAGAAATTGGTGACACTGAAGTCGCGAGCGTAAGCATCGGGGGTGCTGATCTTGAACAGGGTCACTTCCAGCTTCACGATCACCTGGAACATGGCCCAGCCATACAGGCAACGACCCACGATAATTAGCGGCACCGAAGGCGAGGCCTGCAGGACCAGCCCCAGAGCGCCGAGCAGCAGGTTGCCAAGCGTGTGATCCAACAGGCGGGGGGCAGCTTTTACGAAGTACTTGATCATCAAGGCCAGCAGCGCAACGATTCCGGGAATGGCAAAAATGACGCCTGTCAGCATTTGCTCATGCAACCCGGACACCGACTCCCAGAAAACCGTGAAGAAAGGCCGGACCAGGTAGGCACTGAAGTCGAACAACAGCATCAACAGGCTGAGCTTGAGCAACGCAGCCAATGAACCGGGCGCACGCTTGACGGGCGGGATCTTCTTGTCGTTTTCGTCGATGACCAGGACTTTCACCACCTTGCCCGAGCGGATCAGGTAGAGACACAGTCCCAACTGGGCGAAATCGCCGGCCGCCATCAGCCCTATGCAGAAACCGGGGCCGAACGTCTGGAGTGCCCAGCCACCCACCGCCGCACCGAAGATCGCGCCAATGTGGATGACCACCGACAGCAGCCCGATGGTTACGCTGTGGTTTTCCGGCTTTTCCAGGCGCATCAGGTAAGGAAACATCAGCAGGTAACTGGCTTTGGTCATGAACATCAGCATGGTCAGCAGCCAGTAAGTCGGCGCATTGGGCGCCCAGGCCGAAAGCACACAGAACACGGCCGCTGCCAATTGGGTGTAAACCAGCAGGTGCATGGTTTCCACATGCCTGGCGACCCGAGCCCAGACCGGCAGCATGCACATGACCGCAATGGAAATCGCAGCGATGTAGGCCCCCACATGCACAGGGCTGGTAATGCCGTAGCGGATGTCGAAGAACTGCGGGTAAAACGCGATCAGGATGGAATCACTGATCACGCCAAACGCTGACATGATCAGAATGGTGTTGCGCAATGTCATGAGGGCGAGCCTTGGCGATCGATGACCACGAACCCGCTGTCGGCCCTCGGCATGAAGTCCTGGAAAGCGGTTCGCGGCTCGCTGGGGTAGACATCCCGGCCGGTCAGCGCCTGCAACAACCGGCTGTTGCGGTAGCAGGCCAGGCCCAGATCGGGGTTGGTCAGGCCGTGGCTCTGCAGCCCAACGTTCTGCACATAGATTTCGCGGCTTTCGTGGTCCACCGCCCAGTTCCTGGACGGTTCATAACGACCGGCAGCGTCCCAGCGGATGCGTTCGCGAATACCCTCGATAAAACGCGGCAATTGATGCCGATAACCGGTGGCGAAAACCAGGCCGTCAGTGACATGTCGATACGTACGCCCCAGTTGCGTATGTTCGAATGTAAGCTCCCACGCCCCTGCCTGAGGCAGGCGCTCGCACTGCTTGAGGGCCAGGTGGGTCAGCAGTTGAGTTGCCGGCGCTTGACGATGACTGCGCTCATCGAGTGTCTCGTAGAGACTTTCAATCAATGACTGATTGATACCGTTATAAATACTGCGCTGCTCGCCAAGTGTTTTAGCCTTGACCGCAGGCTTCAAGTCATAGAAGTAATTTCCATAATCCGGCGTGATCAACTCGAGGGTCAGTTTGGCGTTTTCCATTTGGAAAAAGCGCGAGGCGCGCGTCACCCAATTCAAGCGATAGCCGTGTACTTCAGAGCCTTGCAACAGGTCCTGATAAACCTCCGCACCACTCTGACCGCTGCCAATGATCGTAATGTTCTTGCATTGTTGCAGCGCCGCTTTGTTAGTCAGGTAGTTGGACGTATGAACGACCGGCAACGCTGGGTTGACCTGGCAGCATTCCGGTATGTGAGGCACACCACCGATCCCGATGACAAGCTTGCGGGCACGCAACTGGAAGGCCGCCTGGTCTGGACCCTGCACACCCGAGAGCACATAACCGGGCAGCGTCGAGTCGTACCAGATCTCCTGCACTTCATGGTGGAAACGCACGCCCTCGAGTTGGGCCGCGGCCCATTTGCAATAACGATCGAATTCCCGGCGAGTGAGGTACCAGTTCTCACGAATGTAGTACGTGTAGAGACGGCCTTGTTGCTTACAGTAATTAAGGTAACTGAAGGGACTGGTGGGATCGGCCATGGAGACCAGGTCGGCGAGAAAAGGATTTTGAAGTGTCGTGCCCTCCAACAACATGCCTTCGTGCCAACTGAAGTTCGTCTTCTTTTCAAGGAAAAGACTCCGCACGCCTTCGAGCGGCGAGGTCAAGCAGGCAAGCCCCAAGTTGAACGGACCCAAACCTATTGCAATGAAGTCGTACGGAAGATCATTCGTCACGCTTGCACCTTACGAGGCCGGGGAAGGTGGCAAGATCCTAGAGTCAAATGATAATAAGTGTCAATACGCAATACGAATCAATTGCAATTACGGCAAAATCAATAGACCCGCACGTCGCGCCGCGGTCCTTCCCCACCCACTGAACGAATGAGGCGTCATCACCTTGAGGCAATGACGCTGAAATGACGGAAAGCGGGATGCTCAAATCGACGCCATCGGCTGGCAGTGGGCATCGCAGAGAGGACGGGGGGGAAGTGACAAGAGCGGCCTGGGGCGCGCTCGAATAGAGACAATGGCCAGTTCAATTCGGTAATCGGCAAAGCGTTCGCTGATCGAACGCTTAGTTAGCAGCGCTGCACCACCGGAGAATGGTGGATCAGGATTGGCTCAGTGGAACAACCGCGCGCTCAGCTCCTTGCTGGCTTCGAGCAGCACCGGCAGGAAGCGGGTCTCCAGTTCCTGGCGGGAAACGCGCCCCGCATGGGTACCGACGTTGAGGGCGGCCAGCACCTGGCCCGCGGAGTCCTTCAGCGGCACGGCGACGGAGCGCAGGCCGACTTCCAGTTCCTGGTCGATGATCACCCAGCCCTGGCTGCGGATTTCCGCGATGCTGGCCCGCAAGGCTTCCGGAGTGTGCAGGGTGCGGCTGGTCTTGATTTGCAGGTCAGCATG
Source organism: Pseudomonas sp. KH_027 (assembly GCF_057838565.1). Classification (NCBI taxonomy): domain Bacteria; kingdom Pseudomonadati; phylum Pseudomonadota; class Gammaproteobacteria; order Pseudomonadales; family Pseudomonadaceae; genus Pseudomonas; species Pseudomonas sp. KH_027. The sequence goes on along the minus strand of NZ_CM174470.1, from coordinate 785,142 downwards.
CTCGAGGTAGTCGTCCAGCGCGGCATCGTCCAGCGCCGCCAGGAGGATGCGGCCCATGGACGTGCAGTACGCAGGCAGGCGGCTGCCGACACTCAGGTCCACCGAAATCAGCCGCTGCGGCGTGGCCGAGCGCGCCAGGTAGAGAATCTCGTCGCCTTCCAGGGTCGCCATCGAGCAGGCCTCGTGCAGTTGTTCGCTGAGGCGGTCGAGAATCGGCTGGGCGGTGACCGCCAGCGGGGTCGAGGACAGGTAGGCATGGCCGAGGGTCAGCACCTTCGGCAGCAGCGAATAAGTGCGCCCGTCGGTGGTGACGTAGCCCAGCTTCATCAGGCTATACAGACAGCGACGCACCGCTGCGCGGGGGATCTCGGTACGGTGGCTGATCTGCGCGATGGTCAGGTGGCGCTTGCGCTCCTGAAAGGCATGGATCACCGCCAGGCCCCTGGCCAGAGAGGTCATGAAGTTCGGGTCGCCGGCGAACGCCTCGATGCGCTTGGCCGGCGAGGCGATGATCGGAGGCGCCAGGGATAGCAGGCTCACACGCTGTTCGTCGCTCATTGGTATCGCCCTTCCTGGTGAATATCGCGAATTTTCAGCCGATTATCGAACCAAAGTTCGATAATCGCAATTGACCCTGCCGCGCAAGACCTCTACCGTGGCCCCGCTTCGGGCGTCCCGCTTCAAGCCACTGGTCAGGTATTCAAGGGGCGCCCGGTTCGGCTCCGCTCACGAGGTGGAACCGAAGCATCCCCGCCCCAGAAGCTCCCCGGCGCGCCACCCGCACGCCCGGGGACGGCTTTCCAGAGCACCGGGGGCCGCCGCTGCGGACGGCTCAGGTCAGCACGCCAACGAACAGGCTGATGCTCAGGAAAGACAGCACGGTAGCCACCACCAGCGCCGCCGCACAGCGCTCCTCCAAGCCGTAGCGTTGGCCGAGGATCGGGTAGATGCTCATCATCGGCGCACAGGCGAACAACACACCGGCAACCCGCAAGGCCGGGTCGACGCCAGGCAGCAGCGCGAAGCACAGCAGCACGGCCAGCGGATGCAGAAGCAACTTGCCCAGGCTCAGCTGCAGCACATCGGCAACCAGGCCACGGCCCTTCATGCCATCCAGGGTGGCACCGATGACGAAGAGCGCCACCGGCGCCGACGCCATCGCCAGCATCTCGACGACCTTCAACGGAATGGCCGGCAGACGCACCTCGAACAGGGCCAACGCCAGGCCAACGGATATCGAGATAATGATCGGGTTGCGCAGCAGGCGCTTGAAGGTTTCCGCCAGCGCGGACGGCGCGCTACCGCCACTCTGCTTACCCATTTCGGCCAGCACCAGGGCCAGGGGAATCATGAGCAGATTCTCTACCAGCATGCCGAGGGCCAGCGCCACCGCCGCGGGCGGGCCAAGCGCCATGGCGACTATCGGGTAGCCGATGAAGCCGCTGTTCGACACCGACATGCCCAGGGCACTCAGGGCGCTGCCGCTCAGGCTGTCCTTGCGCACCAGCCGGGAAAACAGCAGACCGAACCCGAACACCGCCAAGGAAGCGATGCCATAGGCCAGCAGGTAATGGCTGTCGAGCACTTCATCCAGGGGCTTTTCCAGCAGGGCTTTGATCACCAGGGCCGGCAAGGCGAAGGTGATGACGAACTTGCCCATGCCGACGACCTGCTCGCGACTGACCAGGCCCGTGCGCGAAGAAAGGAAGCCAATGCCGATCAGGATGAAAATGGGCGCGGTTATGCCGAGTATCTGGAACATGCGCTAGGCTCGCTCAGGGTGGCGATCACATCCGTGCGGACGGGCTTGAGTTGCTGCAGGCGACTGAGCGTTCGGGAGAAATCCACCTGCGCACCCGCCCGGCACAGCGCCGCCAGGCTGGTCTCGCAGCCGAGCAGCAGCCGGATGCCGCTGTCGTAGGCGATATCGATGAAATTGAGCAGGCGCTGCTGCACGTCGAGCCCCTCGCCATCCAGACAGGGCACCCCGCTCACCGCCAGGTGCTGGAAGCGTTGGCACAGCCACAGGTAATCGGCACTGGCGCGTGGCTGCCGGCACAGCGCGGAAAAATCCAGCCAGGCGCACGGCCCTTCGTAAGCGCGCAGGCTCAGCGGACGATGATTGACCGCCAGCGTCACATCGCGCTGTGCCGCCGATGTCAGCCCCAGCGCCTGGCCCAACCAGCTGTCGGCATGGGCACTCTGCGGCCAGCAGTAACTGCCCCAGGCTTCCTGGGCAGTGCCACGTTGCCGGTAATCCTCGCCGCCCTCCACGCTCAACACCTGGAAGCGCCGCTCGATCAGCCCGATGGCCGACTGGAAACGCTCGCGGTACAGCGGATTCGGGCACAAGCCCGCCGGGCTGTAGTTCGAGGTGCAGACCAGGCCGACGCCCGCCTCCACCAGCACCTTGAACAGACGACCGAGGAGCATGGCATCGCCAATGTCGTGGACATGAAACTCATCGAAGCAGAGCAACCGGGTCTGCCCGGCGATCTCCCGGGCAACCTGAGCCAGGGGATCGGGCTGGCCGCTGAACGCGAGCATGCGCTGCTGCAACTCCTGCAGGAAGCCGTGAAAATGCACCCGCCTTTTCGCCGGCACGGGTGCCGCGGCGAAGAAGGCATCCATGACGAAACTCTTGCCGCGCCCCACCCCACCCCAGAGGTAAACGCCGGCCACACGGCGACGCAGCCAGCCCTTGCGACCGGCCAAGTGCTCGCCAAGCCAGTCGCCAAGCTGCTCGATGGCGGCCTGCTGCGCACGGTCGGCCCGGTAACCACGAGCCTCCAGCACCTGATTGAAATGCCGCCGAACGCGGTCGGCGACCGGTTCGGTGAGCCGATCCCAATCGGCCCCCTGCGGTTTAGAAGTCAAAGAAAACCGTTTCTCCCTCGCCCTGGATACGGATATCGAAACGATAAGCCGGCTTGCCATCCACCTCGCAACGTTTGGCCACCAGGGTCTCGCGGCGCTGCGGCTGCTCGATCAGGTTCAACACCGGGCACTTGGCATTCGCCTCGGGCTCGTCGTCGAAGTACAGGCGGGTCTGCAGGTGGATGTTGATGCCGCGGGCGAACAGCGAGACGTTGATGTGCGGCGCCATCGGTACGCCGGCGGCGTTGTTCACTACACCGGGCTTGATGGTGTTGAGCGCCCACTCGCCGGCATCGAAGGTGGTGGCGGTGCGGCCGAAGCTGTTGAAGGGCTTCTCCAGGTCGAAGGCATCGTCATAGACGCCCTCATGGTTGGCCTGCCAGAACTCCAGAAAGGAGTCGCGCACCAGATGGCCGTTGCCGTCGTAGACGCTGCCGATCAGGATCAGGTGCTCGCCGGGCGCGCCGGGCTTGGCCATTTCGTTCCAGATTTCCTGGTCGCGGCTCGGGTTGCCGGCGGCCGCCAGGGCCAGGCCGATGTGCACGTAAGGTCCGGCGGTTTGCGAAGGGGTTTCCGGCAGCAGTTCGATAGGCATGTGCGTGCCTCCTCAGCAGTTTTCGAAGTGGGTCTTGCGCTGGCCGCGCAGGACGATGTCGAAGCGGTAGGCCAGGCAATCCATGGGATTGGCCGCGCTCATGTCGAGCTTGGCGATCAGGCTCTGCACCGCATCCGGGTTGGCGATCGACTTGACGATCGGGCACATCGGGATCAGCGGGTCGCCTTCGAAATACAGCTGGGTGATCAGGCGGGTGGAGATCGACGGGCCGCTGATGGAGAAGTGGATATGCGCCGGCCGCCAGTCGTTCGGACCGTTGCGCCATGGGTAGGGGCCGGGCTTGATGGTGCGGAAGCTGTAGTAGCCGTCGCGGTCGGTCAGGGTACGGCCGACACCGCCGAAGTTCGGGTCCAGCGGCGCCAGGTAGCGGTCGTTCTTGTGCCGGTAGCGGCCGCCGGCGTTGGCCTGCCACATTTCCACCAGGGTGTGCGCAATCGGCTTGCCGTACTGGTCGCAGACACGGCCGGAAACGATGATCCGCTCGCCGACCGGCAGGCCGCCATTATTGAAGTTCAGCAACAGGTCGTGGTCGAACTTGCCCAGCTTCAGGTGCGAGAAATCCGGACCGCTGGTTTCGGAAACCGATTGCGGGATGCTCACCAGCGCTTGGCGCGGGGAGCGGGGAATGGAGGTTTTGTAGTCAGGCGTAAAGGCCTTGGGGTGCCAGTTGCGGTCACGAATGACGAAACGGCTATTTTCCGCATCAGACATGTCGGTCTCCTGTTGTTGAATTTATAGAGGGCCCGGCCAGCAGGCATGGCGGCCAGTCTCGAACAAGCGGCGAGCAAGCGAAACTGAAAATACGCCCTCAACACATAACCGTTTGGTTATGGGTAAATCGCCTCACGGTAGTCACGCCCCACCTCGCGCAGCACCTCCACGCACCAGTGCGCCGCCAGCGAGAGCGCCAAGCTGGCATTGCTGCAAATACCCACCGAACCTCCCGGCTCCTGAATACCCAGCTCGACTTCAGCCAGCTCGCCACGCCGCAGGTCCAGGCGCACCGCATCGAACGGCGCGATCCAGAGCGCATCGCTGCACAGCACATAGCGCCGACTGAGGGCCACGGACAGGGTCTCCAGGCGCTGCCGTGGCGGGCTGATGCCGCATTGCACGATCAGGCTGTCGGCGAACTTGCGGATGGTGGTGCCAGCCAGCGGCAGCACCAGCGCAAAGTCCTCCAGCCGGCTGCGCTCGAGCGGCCCGGCCAGCAGCGGGTGGCCGGCGCGCACCACCAGGGTCATGGACTCGCTGTACAGATGCTCGAAGCTCAGCCCCTGGATCTGCGGGCTGTCGGTCATGCGCCCGACCACCAGATCCAGCTCGCCGACCCGCAACTGCGACAGCAGATAGGCGCTCGGCCCGGTCACCACGCTGACCACCAGCGCCGGATGACGCTCATGCAGACGCCGCACGACCTCCGGCACCAGCAGGCTCTCGACGGTGGACAACACCCCGAGGCGGATCACGCCCGACGCGTACTCGCCCTCGCGCAGGCTGTTGACCCCATCGCGCAGCGCCTGCACGCAAGGCCCGGCGTAACGCATGAACGCTACCCCGGCTTCGGTCAGGCTGACGCCGCTCTTGCTGCGCTCGAACAGGCTGGCGGCGAGCAACTGTTCCAGCTCCTTGAGGGTCTTGGAGATCGCCGGCTGGCTCACCGCCAGCTTGTCCGCCGCCCGCGCCAGGCTGCCCTGGCGCGCCACCTCGAGAAAGCACACCAGGTGGCGGAATTTGATACGGGTATCGATGTTCACGGCAGCCCTGCGAGTCGGTTGAAAGCATGCATAAGCCTAACGCTGGAGCTGCGACTGAGCCACTCAAATGGTTATGACCCTACGCATATCGAACGACCGCAGGGTGCTTGCTCGCGATAAGGACTCATCGATGCGACGGCTCATCAAAACTAGTGCGCGGGATGCAGGCCCGACCGCAACAGAACAGCCGGTTCAAAACACGCGGAAAGATGCTCGCAAAGGTTTTGAACTGCTGAGTGCGGTCAACTGGGCCTATTAGGGAAACCGTCTCGTCCGGCATGAACGACAGGCGCTGTTCCATGGCTGCGGCGGCCGGCTCAGTCCTGAGGTTTGCGCACAACGCTCAGGGCCGCGTAAAGCTCGGGGCGGCGGTCCTGCAGGTAAGGCGTCTGTCGCCGGGTGCGCTCGACCAACCCCTGATCGAGATCGGCGAACAGCAGTTCTGCATCGCGGCCGGCCAGCGCCAGCTGCGTTCCGTCGGGGGCGGAAATGCTGCTCAACCCGCAGTAGGTGATGTCCCCTTCTGCGTGGCAGTAGTTGCCGTAGGCCAGGTAGAGCTGATTCTCGAACGCCCGCGCCCGCACCGTGGTGGTGGCGATGAAGTCGAACGGCAGCATGTTGGCGGTCGGCACCAGCAGCAGATCGGCACCGGCCAAGGCCAGCCGGCGGGTATTTTCCGGGAACTCGACGTCGTAGCAGATCAGCATGCCGACCTTCCAGCCGCGCCACTCGATCACCTCGGACGCCGGCGCATCGCCGGGGCTGAACAGGTTGCGATCCAGCTCGCCGTACAGGTGTGTCTTGCGGTAATTGCCCAGACGCTGGCCGTCGGCGTCGATCAGTTGCACCGCGTTATAGACCCGCCCCCCGGCCCGCTCGGGATATCCATAGACAACCGCCACGCCAGCCGCCCGGGCAATCCGCGCCACGGCCTGTGCCGCCGTCCCGTCGCTCGCTTCGGCCAGGCGCGAGACGGCCTCGCTACCGATGTTGTAACCCGTAAGGAACATTTCCGGGCAGACCAGAAGGTCCGCGCCCTGCTGCGCCGCTTGCAAGGCCATGGCCTCCAGGCGCTGCAGGTTGCCGGCGACGTCCAGCGGGGCGGACGCGCATTGGTAGACGGCCAGACGCATGGCGTTCACTCCTGTTTCATTCCGGTAGCTCGATGGGGCCGAGCTCGTGGAACACATCACCGGGACCGGGGTTTTCCGGGAAGCTGCTGCCACCGAAGTGACTCATGATGCCCCACACCGAGTTGAGCGACGTCTGCACCGCGCCCTCGACCCAGGCCGGAGTCCAGGACACATCGTCGCCGGCGATGAAGATGCCGCGCTGCTCGGCGGGCATATCGGCCTGCATGAAATGCGCGTACATCCGCTGGTTGTAACGGTAGTGGCCCGGCAGCGCGCCCTTGAAGGCGCCGAGAAAATGCGGGTCGGCCTCCCAGGACACGGTGATCGGGTCGCCGATGATATGGCTGGCGATGTCCACGTCCGGGTAGATTTTCTTCAAGGCATCGAGGGCCAGTTTGACCCGTTTCTCGATCGGCTGCGGCAGCATTTTCAGCGCGTCGCTCATCCATGAATAGGACAGGCAGATGACGCCGGGCTTGTCGTCGCCGTTATCGAACAGGTAGGTGCCGCGGGTCAGGCGATCGGTCAGGGTCATGCTCATGACATCGCGCCCGGTCTGCGGATCCTTGTCTTTCCAGAACGGCCGGTCGACCATCACGAAGGTCTTCGACGATTGCATGTAGCGGGTGCGGTCCAGCGCCATCCACATCTTCTGCGAGAACAGCGACTCCTCGCATTCGATCTGGGTGGTCAGCAACCAGCTCTGGCAAGTGGTCAGCACCGCCTCGTAGTGGCGGGCCACGCCCCAGCAGTCGGTCACTTCAAAGTGGCCATTGCTGTCGCGGGCGATGCGTTTCACCCCTGGGCGCGGCGCGCCGCTGTGCAAGGACGACAAGGTCGTGCCTTGCGGCCAGTGGGCGCATTTGTCCGGCGCATGGCGCCAGATGCCCAGCGGCACCTGCTCCACCCCGCCCTCGATCAGATGCTGGTGGTCGTCGCAGTTGGTCATCACCACGCGGAAGATTTCCAGCATGGAGTTGGGGAAGTCGGAATCCCAGCCGCCGGTGCCGAAACCGACCTGACCGAACACTTCACGGTGGTGGAAGGTCAGGCGCGCAAAAGACTCGGACGTGGCGACGAAATCATAGAAAGTGCGGTCGTCCCAGAGCGGCACCAGGCTGTTCCACAGCGCCTTGAGCTTGGCCACATCGCGGGTGCGGATCGCCTCCTGGATACCGCTGAACTGCGCGCCCTGCTCCAGGGCTTCAGCCCAGGCATCGGCCACTTCGCTGAACAGCGCCGGCAGGTCGGCCAGGGTGTTGGCGTAAAAGGTCTCACCTTCCAGATCGACCACGGTGCTGCCGGAAGCCGGCGTCAGCGGGTTGGGGAATGGCTTGGTCTTCAGGCCCAATTTGTCGACGTAGTGGTAGAAGGCCGTGGACGACACCGGGAAGCGCATGCCGCCGAGCTCGGCGATGATCCCCTCGGCACCTTCGAAAGCCTGCGAGCGCAGGCGCCCGCCCATCCGCGAGGCTTCATAGACCACCGGCTTGAGGCCCAGCTTCATCAACTCATAGGCCGCCACCAGGCCAGCGATGCCGGCGCCGACAATGGCCACTTCCTTGCCATGGTTCGCGGCTGGAATGCTGCCCAGCCCCATTGGATGCTCGATCCAGTCGTCGAAGGCGAACGGGAAGTCCGGGCCGAAAATGGTGATGGGCTTCTTGCCGTTGGCGTCGGGATGGCGATGGTTATGTGCAGTCATGGCGAGGCCTTGAGAAAACCGGATGGAATGTTCAGCGCCCTGCCCGGCAGGCACGGCGTCCTATGCTGAACAGCAGTCTAGGCAAGATACTGGCTGACTATAAGACGCAAATTGCAGCGATTAGACGAAGTATCGCTACATTATGACGAGCAGATATTGCCAAATGACGAAGGCGCCGCTCAGAGCGGGTGGCCGCGGTCCACTTTGGTCGAGAGAATGATCGAGGTGGTGGTCTTCTCCACCCCCTCGAAGCTGCCGATCTCATCGAGCAGCTGGTCGAGCCGTTCCGGGGAGTCCACCCGCAGCCAAGCCACATAGTCGAACTCGCCACTGACCGCGCAAAGTTGCTGGACCTGCGCCATGGCGCTCAGCCGGCGCAGCACCTCTTTGCCGGAGCGCGGCTGCAAGGTGATGCCGACATAGGCCTGCAGGCCGCCGTCGAGCACCCGCTGCCCCAGGCGTACGCCATAGCCGGTGATGATCTTGGCCTTTTCCAGGCGGGCGATCCGCGAGGTCACCGTGGTGCGTGCAATTCCCAGCCGCCGAGCCAGCACCGCCACGCTTTCGCGGGCATTGAGCTGCAAGGCCGCAAGCAACTGGCGGTCGATCTCGTCCAGAGTAGGGAGGTACAAATCAGGCATGAATACTCGCTCGAACCGGGTGGGCAGCGGCGCAAGGGTCGAGCAAGGCACGTGCGGTTGTCAAAGTTTCTGCGCGCTCGCTGGCCCGCAAAGCCATGCCCGCAAAAGGTGCGCAAATGCACCTGCGCGGTTATCGGAAGCGAAAAACGCCCCAAATGTGCGCAAAGATGACCAACCGGACAAGAATCCGAAACAGCCAATAAGCCGGCCACACCGGGCTTTTCGTGGCTTGGCACGGATGCTGCCATTGCATTGAGCGCTGCATCGACGACTTTGTCGTCCTCCCCCTGTGTTGTGCATGGACCGCCAAGGAGCTGCCCACATGAAACGCCGTCCGTTCCTGAAAGCCACACTCGCCGCCAGTACCCTGCTGCTCAGCGGCCTCTTCCCGCTCAGCCTGCAGGCTGCCGAAACCATCAAGGTCGGCATCCTCCATTCGCTATCCGGCACCATGGCCATCTCGGAAACCTCGCTGAAAGACATGGCGCTGATGACCATCGACGAGATCAACGCCAAGGGTGGCGTGCTTGGCAAAAAACTCGAACCCGTGGTGGTCGACCCGGCCTCCAACTGGCCGTTGTTCGCCGAGAAAGGCCGTCAACTGCTGACCCAGGACAAAGTCGACGTGGTCTTCGGTTGCTGGACCTCGGTGTCGCGCAAATCGGTCCTGCCGGTGTTCGAAGAGCTCAATGGCCTGCTGTTCTACCCCGTGCAGTACGAAGGCGAAGAAATGTCGCCGAATGTGTTCTACACCGGCGCCGCGCCAAACCAGCAAGCCATCCCGGCGGTCGAGTACCTGATGAGCGAAGACGGCGGCGCCGCCAAGCGCTTCTTCCTGCTCGGCACCGACTACGTCTACCCGCGCACCACCAACAAGATCCTGCGCGCCTTCCTGCACAGCAAGGGCGTGGCCGACAAGGATATCGAAGAGGTCTACACCCCCTTCGGGCATAGCGACTACCAGACCATTGTCGCCAACATCAAGAAATTCTCCGCCGGCGGCAAGACGGCGGTGATCTCCACCGTCAACGGCGACTCCAACGTGCCGTTCTACAAGGAACTGGGCAACCAGGGTATCGACGCCACCGACGTGCCGGTGGTGGCGTTCTCGGTCGGCGAGGAAGAACTGCGCGGCATCGACACCAAGCCGCTGGTAGGCCAACTGGCTGCCTGGAACTACTTCCAGTCGCTGGATAACCCGGCCAACACGACGTTCGTCGACAGCTGGAAGGCCTACGCCAAGGCGCAGAACCTGCCGAACTACAAGACGGCGGTGACCAACGACCCGATGGAGGCCACCTATGTGGGCATCAACATGTGGGCGCAAGCGGTGACCAAAGCCGGCACCACCGATGTCGACAAGGTCCGCGAAGCCATGGCCGGCCAGACCTTCACCGCGCCGGACGGCTACACCCTGACCATGGACAAGACCAACCACCACCTGCACAAGCCGGTGATGATCGGCGAAGTTCAGGACGACGGTCAGTTCAACGTGGTCTGGCAGACCGAGGGCCCGGTTCGCGCCGAACCCTGGAGCCCCTTCATCCCTGGCAACGACAAGAAGCCGGACTATGCGGTGAAGTCGAACTAAGCGGAAAAGGGTTGAGGGCTGCACCGCGCATCTGCTGCCGTTCGCAGCCCCCCCTAACCCTCTCCCAAAGGGAGAGGGGACTGGTCCGAGTTTCAATTGGATACCTGGCCGCCCTCACTCCGCACCGTTTGTCTCCCCCTCCCGTTTACGGGAGAGGGGTCGGGGGAGAGGGTAGCGGTCCAATCCCCATTCTCCACGGAACGAGCGAACACCAGTGGAAACCCAAGGACTGCCACACATGCCCACTGCCCTGTACCGAATATTCCTGACGCTCGCCGTGCTGCTGCCATTGGCCGCCCATGCCGGCGATGCCAACGACTTCGTCGCCGCCAACCCGAGCACGCAGGCCAAACTGCTGGAAAGCTGGGCGGCGAAACCCGATCCCACTCGCCTGCCCTTGCTCGAGGCCCTGCAGCAGGGGCGCCTGGGCGGTGACAGCGGCAAGCTCGCCTTTATCGAAAACGCCGACACCTGGCAAGCCGCCGAAGGCGACGCCCAGCCGGCCGGAACACCACGCAAACTGCGCCTGAACAACCGCCTGCGTGGCCTGCTGACTATCACCCAGGCCAGCCACCAGTTGCTCGCCAGCGAGCCGGCCGTGCGCCTGGCCGCCGCTCAGGCGCTGCAGAAAAGCGCCAAGCCGGCGCAGCTGGAACTGCTGAATGCCCGCGTCGCCAGTGAAAGCGACGACGATGTGCGCACCGCCCTGGCCCTGGCCCTGGCCAACCTGCAACTGATCGACCCGGACCCGGCGATTCGCCTGGCCGCCGTGCGCCTGCTCGGCGACACCGGCGAGCCGCTGGCTCGCACGCGCCTGGAGGCGCTACTGGAGCCGGGTGTCGAGGCCGATGCCGGCGTGCACACCGCCGCCGAAACCAGCCTGGTCCAGGTCAAGCGCAAGCTGTTGCTCGGCGAGTTGCTCGGCCAGGCCTTCAGCGGCTTGAGCCTCGGGTCGATTCTGCTGCTGGCCGCCCTCGGGCTGGCCATCACCTTCGGCCTGCTGGGCGTGATCAACATGGCCCACGGCGAGATGCTGATGCTCGGCGCCTACACCACCTACATGGTGCAGCTGAGCTTCCAGCGCCTGGCCCCCGAGTACTTGGTGCTTTATCCGTTGGCAGCGTTGCCGATCGCCTTCTTCGTCACCGCCGCCATTGGCATGGCACTGGAGCGCACGGTGATCCGCCACCTCTACGGCCGCCCGCTGGAAACCCTGCTCGCCACCTGGGGTATCAGCCTGATCCTGATCCAGCTGGTGCGTGTACTGTTCGGCGCGCAGAACGTCGAAGTGGCCAACCCACCCTGGCTGTCCGGCGGCATCCAGGTGTTGCCAAATCTGGTTCTGCCTTACAGCCGCATGGTAATTATCGGTTTCGCGCTATTCGTCGTCGCCCTGACCTGGCTGCTGCTGAACAAGACCCGCCTGGGCCTCAACGTCCGCGCCGTCACCCAGAACCGCAACATGGCCGCCTGCTGCGGCGTGCCGACCGGGCGCGTGGACATGCTCGCTTTCGGCCTCGGCTCCGGCATCGCCGGCCTTGGCGGCGTGGCCCTGAGCCAGATCGGCAACGTCGGCCCAGACCTCGGCCAGAGCTACATCATCGACTCCTTCCTGGTGGTGGTGCTCGGCGGTGTCGGCCAGCTCGCCGGCAGCGTGATGGCCGCCTTTGGCCTTGGCATCGCCAACAAGATTCTCGAACCGCAGATCGGCGCCGTGCTGGGCAAGATCCTGATCCTCGCGCTGATCATTCTGTTTATTCAGAAACGCCCGCAAGGTCTGTTTGCTTTGAAAGGACGAGTGATCGACTAAGCGGGGCCTGTTCACGCCAATTGACGACCGCGCCGCCGCCTCGCTGGCGGCTGTACGGAGAAGGAATAGAAACGATGTTGCCAAGCAAAAATCACTGCAATGCCCTCGCCGCCATCGAGTCAGCGGCCCTTCGGGTTGCGACTGCCGACACGCCATGCTGCGTTGCGGAGCCTGCCGAGGGAGTGACCATCGCCTGCGCCCCGCGCCTTGCCTGGCACGCCGGCAGCCGGTACCGCGGTTCGCCCTTTGACGCGAGCATGCCCCGATGACTATGCCCCTTAACCAAACGCTGCTGGAGCGCGCCAGCGCCAAGCTCGGCCCACAGCTGTCCATCGGACTTGGGCTGCTCGTTCTCGCCGTGCTGATCGCCCTGCCGCTGCTGCACCTGCTGCCGACGGATAGTCCCCTGCAGGTCTCGGCCTATACCCTGACCCTGGTCGGCAAGATCCTCTGCTACGCCATCGTCGCCCTGGCGCTGGACCTGGTCTGGGGTTACGCCGGGCTGCTGTCGCTCGGCCACGGGCTGTTCTTCGCCCTCGGCGGCTACGCCATGGGCATGTACCTGATGCGCCAGAGCGCCGGCGACGGCTTGCCGGCCTTCATGACCTTCCTGTCCTGGACCGAGCTGCCCTGGTATTGGGCCGGCACCGACCACTTCCTCTGGGCCCTGTGCCTGGTGGTCTTGGCGCCGGGCCTGCTGGCCCTGGTGTTCGGCTTCTTCGCCTTCCGCTCGCGGATCAAGGGCGTGTACTTCTCGATCATGACCCAGGCCCTGACCTTCGCCGGCATGTTGCTGTTCTTTCGCAACGAGACCGGCTTCGGCGGCAACAATGGCTTCACCAACTTTCGCAGCATTCTCGGCTTCGACATCACCGCGCCCGGTACCCGCGCCACCCTGTTCCTGGCCACCGTGCTGCTGCTGACCGCCAGCCTGCTGCTCGGCTGGCGCCTGGCCAGAAGCAAGTTCGGCCGCGTACTGACCGCCCTGCGCGATGCGGAAAACCGTCTGATGTTCTGCGGCTACGACCCGCGCGGCTACAAGCTCTTCATCTGGGTCTTGAGTGCCGTGCTGTGCGGCTTGGCCGGGGCGTTGTACGTGCCGCTGGTGGGTATCATCAACCCCAGCGAAATGTCGCCGACCAACTCCATCGAAGCCGCCGTCTGGGTCGCCCTCGGCGGTCGTGGCAGCCTGATCGGCCCCTTGCTCGGCGCCGGTCTGGTCAACGGCATGAAGAGCTGGTTCACCGTGGCCTTTCCCGAGTACTGGCTGTTCGCCCTGGGTGCGCTGTTCATCCTGGTAACCCTGTACCTGCCCAAGGGTGTGATCGGCCTGCTTCGCAAGAAGGGAGAACACTGATGCGCGCCACTCCGGTACCTGAATTCATGCTCGAACCCGCCTACGACCCGAACACGGATGCCGGCACCAGCCGCGACGCCCTTGGCCTGGGTCGTGTCGCCAGCCAGGGCCTGGACGTGCGCCACGGCACCATCCTGACCCTGGAAGACATCAACGTCAGCTTCGACGGTTTCAAGGCGCTGACCAACCTCACCCTCTACATCGGTGTCGGCGAACTGCGCTGCATCATCGGCCCCAACGGCGCCGGCAAGACCACCATGATGGACGTGATCACCGGCAAGACCCGCCCGGACAGCGGTAAAGCCTACTTCGGCGAAACCCTCGACCTGACCCGCATGAGCGAGGTGCAGATCGCCCAGTCCGGCATTGGCCGCAAGTTCCAGAAGCCGACGGTGTTCGAGGCCCTGAGTGTGTTCGAGAACCTCGAACTGACACTCAAGACCGACAAGTCGGTGTGGGCCAGCCTACGGGCCAAATTGACTGGCGAGCAAAAAGACCGCATCGACGAAGTGCTCGCCACCATCAAGCTGGAGAACTCACGCCATCGCCCCGCCGGCCTGCTCTCCCATGGGCAGAAACAGTTCCTCGAGATCGGCATGCTGCTGATGCAAGACCCGCAATTGCTGCTGCTCGACGAACCCGTAGCGGGCATGACCGACGCCGAAACCGAGTTCACCGCCGAGCTGTTCAAGTCGCTGGCACGCAAGCATTCGCTGATGGTGGTGGAGCACGACATGGGCTTCGTCGGCTCGATCGCCGACCACGTCACCGTGCTGCACCAGGGCAGCGTATTGGCCGAAGGGGCGTTGACCGAGGTGCAGGCGGATGAACGGGTGATCGAGGTTTATTTGGGGCGGTGAGGTTTTTCCCTCTGCCTAACTCTACACCGCTTGTCTCCCCTCTCCCGTTACGGGAGAGGGGACGGGGGTGAGGGTAACGCCAGCAACACAGAATCGACGCAGAGCGTCGCGGACTGCATTCCCACGCGGAGCATGGGAACGATTGAGGGATACACATGCTGCAAGTCGACAAGCTCCACCAGTACTACGGCGGCAGCCACATCCTCCGTGGCCTATCGTTCGACGTCAGGATCGGCGAGGTCACCTGCCTGCTCGGCCGTAACGGCGTGGGCAAGACCACCCTGCTGAAATGCCTGATGGGCCTGATTCCGGCCAAGGACGGCGCCGTGCAGTGGGAAGGCCAGGCTATCACCAGCTTCAAACCGCACCAGCGCGTACACGCCGGCATCGCCTACGTGCCCCAGGGGCGGGAAATTTTCGGCCGCCTGAGCGTCGAGGAAAACCTGTTGATGGGGCTGTCGCGCTTCCCCGGTAGCCAGGCCAAGGAAGTGCCCGAGTTCATCTACGAGTTGTTCCCCGTACTCCGGGAAATGAAGCAACGTCGCGGCGGCGACCTCTCCGGCGGACAACAGCAACAGCTGGCGATAGGGCGAGCGCTGGCCAGCCAACCGCGCCTGCTGATCCTCGACGAACCCACCGAAGGCATCCAGCCCTCGGTGATCAAGGAGATCGGCGCGGTGATCAAAAAGCTCGCCGCCCGTGGCGACATGGCCATTCTGCTGGTCGAGCAGTTCTACGACTTCGCCGCCGAACTGGCCGACCAATACCTGGTGATGTCGCGCGGCGAGATCGTCCAGCAAGGCCGCGGCGACAGCATGGAAGCCGATGGCGTGCGCGGGTTGGTGGCGATTTGAGTGACCAACTTGCAGGGTGGGTCAGGCCGCAGGCCATAACCCACCGGAGGCTCCCTGACACCCACGGTGGGTTACGCCGCTTCGCCGCTAACCCGCCCTACGAAAAAAAGCCATGAACGCACCTGCCCCCGCCGCCCTGTTCACCCCCAACTGGCACGCCGAGCTGGAACTGGGCTATGGACGTGACGGCATGACCACTCGTCCGACCTTGCGTCGCCACAAAGGCCCGCTGCGGGTGCAGAAGCACCTGTATGCCGAAGGCCCCGAGGTGTGCCAGCACATCATCGTCCACCCACCGGGCGGTATCGCCGGTGGCGATCGCCTGGGTATTTGCGCCACGGTTGGCGAAGGTGCCTGGGCGCAATTGACCAGCCCCGGCGCCGCCAAGTGGTACCGCGCAGCCGGCCCGGCCTATCAGCAGGTCGAGTTGCGGGTGGAAGCCGGCGCCACCCTGGAATGGTTGCCGCAGGAAACCATCGTCTACTCCGCCGCCCAGGCCGAACTGAGTACACGCATCGAACTGATCGGCGACGGCAAGCTGTTCTATTGGGACATCGTCGCCCTCGGCCGCCCGGCCAGTGGCGAGCGCTTCGACCACGGCCACTTCCAGGCGCAACTGGACATCCGCCGCGACGGCCAGTTGCTCTGGCACGAACGCCAGCGCGTGGTTGGCGACGATGGCCTGCTCGACTCGCCCATCGGCCTGAACGGCCAACCGGTGTTCGCCACCCTGCTGCTCACCGGTGAAGTCGACACCGAACTGCTCGAACGCTGCCGCGCTTTAGCCTGTCGCGGCCGCGGCGACCTGACTCAACTGCCCGGCCTGCTCGTGGCCCGCTGCCTGGCCAGCGAAGCCCTGCACGCACGCGCCTGGCTGATCGACCTCTGGCATCTGCTGCGCCCAGCCCTGCTCGGGCGCAATGCCGTACCCCCCAGAATCTGGAGCACTTGAACGATGGACCTGACCCCCCGCGAAAAAGACAAACTGCTGATCTTCACCGCCGGCCTGGTGGCCGAACGGCGCCTGGCCCGTGGCGTGAAGCTCAACTACCCGGAAGCCATGGCCTACATCTCCGCCGCCCTGCTCGAAGGCGCCCGCGACGGCCAGACCGTGGCCGAGTTGATGCACTACGGCACCACCCTGCTGCGGCGCGAGCAGGTGATGGAAGGCATCCCGGAGATGATCCCGGAGATCCAGGTCGAAGCCACCTTCCCGGATGGCACCAAGCTGGTCACCGTCCATCAGCCGATCGTCTGACGCCATGACCATTTCGATTCGCGACGCCCGCGACAACGACCTGGAAGCCATCCGCGCCATCTTCAATGACGCGGTGCTCAACACCACGGCGATCTGGATGGACGGCACCGTCGACCTGGCCAACCGCCAGGCCTGGCTGGCCGCGCGCCGGCAGCAGGGCTACCCGGTGCTGGTGGCGGTGGACGCCGATGACAGCGTGCTCGGCTACGCCGCCTACGGCGACTGGCGGCCCTTCGACGGTTTCTGCAACACCGTGGAAAACTCCCTGTACGTCCGCGCCGACCAGCGCGGCCGTGGCCTCGGCGTGCTGTTGCTCGGCGCACTGATCGAACGCGGCAAGGCCGGCGGCAAACACGTGATGGTCGCCGCCATCGAGAGCGGCAACCTCGCCTCCATCGGCCTGCACCAGCGCTTCGGCTTCAGCGTTACCGGGCAAATGCCTCAGGTGGGACGCAAGTTCGGCCGCTGGCTCGACCTGACCTTTATGCAGCTGACTCTTACCCCCGACAGGAGCGCACCATGATTCCCGGCGAATACCAGATTCAGGACGGCGAGATCGAACTCAACGCCGGCCGTCGCACCCTCAGCCTGAGCGTGGCCAACAGCGGCGACCGGCCGATCCAGGTCGGCTCGCACTACCACTTCTACGAAACCAACGACGCC
Organism: Pseudomonas sp. KH_027; assembly: GCF_057838565.1. Classification (NCBI taxonomy): domain Bacteria; kingdom Pseudomonadati; phylum Pseudomonadota; class Gammaproteobacteria; order Pseudomonadales; family Pseudomonadaceae; genus Pseudomonas; species Pseudomonas sp. KH_027. The sequence continues at coordinate 768,020 of NZ_CM174470.1, read as the reverse complement.
CTGAGCTTCGACCGCGCCAGCAGCCGCGGCATGCGCCTGAACATCCCGGCCGGCACCGCCGTGCGCTTCGAGCCCGGCCAGTCGCGGGAAGTCGAACTGGTCGACCTCGCCGGTCATCGCCGCGTGTTCGGCTTCGCCGGGCGGGTGATGGGCAACCTGGATTGACAGCACCTACAGGGCCTGTGGGCGGGGCGTTGGCCGCGACTAGGGCAACATCATCGCGGCTAAAGCCCCGCCCACAGAAATACATCGACCGAATCGCGTCAGGAATAGAGTGATGAAAATCAGCAGACAAGCCTACGCCGACATGTTCGGCCCCACCGTCGGCGACAAGGTGCGCCTGGCCGACACCGAACTATGGATCGAAGTGGAAAAAGACTTCACCACCTACGGCGAAGAAGTGAAGTTCGGCGGCGGCAAGGTGATTCGCGACGGCATGGGCCAGGGCCAGCTCTGCGCGGCGGACGTGGTCGACACGCTGATCACCAACGCACTGATCGTCGACCACTGGGGCATCGTCAAAGCCGACGTCGGCCTGAAGGACGGCCGCATCAAAGCCATCGGCAAGGCCGGCAACCCGGACATCCAGCCCGACGTGACCATCGCCGTCGGCGCCGGCACCGAAGTGATCGCCGGCGAAGGCATGATCCTCACCGCTGGCGGCATCGATACGCACATCCACTTCATCTGCCCGCAGCAAATCGAAGAAGCGCTGATGAGCGGCGTCACCACCATGATCGGCGGCGGCACGGGACCGGCCACCGGCACCAACGCCACCACCTGCACCTCCGGGCCCTGGCACCTGGCGCGCATGCTCCAGGCCGCCGACGCCTTCCCGATGAACATCGGCCTTACCGGCAAGGGCAACGCCAGCCTGCCGGAACCGCTGATCGAACAGGTCAAGGCCGGCGCCATCGGCCTCAAGCTGCACGAAGACTGGGGCACCACCCCCGCCGCCATCGACAACTGCCTGAGCGTGGCCGACCAGTACGATGTGCAGGTGGCGATTCACACCGACACCCTGAACGAATCCGGCTTCGTCGAAACCACCCTGGGCGCCTTCAAGGGTCGCACCATCCACACCTACCACACCGAAGGCGCCGGCGGCGGCCACGCCCCGGACATCATCAAGGCCTGCGGCTTCCCGAATGTGCTGCCCAGCTCGACCAATCCGACCCGGCCGTTCACCAAGAACACCATCGACGAACACCTGGACATGCTGATGGTCTGCCACCACCTCGACCCGAGCATCGCCGAAGACGTGGCGTTCGCCGAAAGCCGCATCCGCCGCGAGACCATCGCCGCCGAAGACATCCTGCATGACCTCGGTGCCTTCTCGATGATCAGCTCGGATAGCCAGGCCATGGGCCGCGTCGGCGAAGTGATCACCCGCACCTGGCAGACCGCCGACAAGATGAAGAAACAGCGCGGCGCATTGCCGGGCGACGGCCCGGGCAACGACAACTTCCGCGCCAAACGCTACATCGCCAAGTACACCATCAACCCGGCGATCACCCATGGCATCAGCCACGAAGTAGGCTCCATCGAAGTGGGCAAATGGGCCGACCTGGTGCTTTGGCGTCCGGCGTTCTTCGGTGTCAAACCGACGCTTATCCTCAAGGGCGGCGCCATTGCCGCCAGCCTGATGGGCGACGCCAACGCCTCGATCCCCACCCCGCAGCCCGTGCACTACCGGCCGATGTTCGCCAGCTACGGCGGCAGCCTGCACGCCACCAGCCTGACCTTCATCAGCCAGGCCGCACTGGATGCCGGCATTCCCGAACATCTGGGGTTGAAGAAAAAGATCGGCGTGGTCAAAGGCTGCCGCGAGGTGCAGAAGACCGACCTGATCCACAACGACTATTTGCCGAACATCGAAGTCGACGCGCATAACTACCAGGTCAAGGCCGACGGTCAGTTGCTCTGGTGCGAACCGGCGGATGTGCTGCCGATGGCGCAACGGTATTTTCTATTCTGAGAAAGTAGCCCGATAGTGGACCGTTAGGTAAGTTGGGCTGAACTCCGCGAAGCCCAACGAATAACGCCCTACGTTGGGCTTCGTCGCAAGCGCCTCAACCCAACCGCCCCACAATCACGCCCTCTCAACGCAACTGACTGTCCTTGCTGCCACGCCGGTTGTAGCCGCTGAACTTCGCCTGTTCCTTGTCGTGCTCCGTCTGGCAAGCCACACACAGGCGCACGCCGGGAATGGCTTTGCGCCGTGCTTCGGGAATCACGGCATCGCACGCTTCGCAATGGCTCAGGCCCTCGCCGCTCGGCAACTGGCTGCGGGCGCGCTGGATGGCGTCCTCGATGCTGCTGTCGATCTGCTCTTGCACCGCCCCGTCACTTGCCCAGCCACCGGCCATTGCAGCCTCCCGCAGTTATCTGCCTGTGCTACAGATATGAGCGCCTGTACGGCGTTTTACAAGCGCAGGTCATCGGGCCAACGGCGATGACGCGGGCTATTCCTTCACATCCATGAACGCTTCAGCCCAGACGAAGTACTCTTCGGGGTGCGTGTATTTATGCGACAGCGCGGATGCACTGAGGTCGCTGGCGCTCACCTGGCGTTGCTCGCGCAGGCAGTCGTAAGTCGCCTTGATCGCCGCGAAGTAAGCGGCATGGCCGTCCACCACGATGCGCACACCGAGACTGGCCAGACGCACATCATCACGCAGCGATGGATTGCCGTAGGTGACCAGCATGAGCGGCACGCTGAGGTGTTCGGCAATCCGCTCCAGATGCTCGAAATCGCTGACCCCAACCATGCAGATGCCATCGGCACCCGCACGCTGATAGGCGACGGTGCGGCGAATCACTTCCTCGACATCGAGCACACCGGCATGGGTTCGGGCGATGATGGCCAGGGCCGGATCGACCCGTGCCTCCAGGGCCGCGCGAATTTTGCCGACCCCCTCTTCCACCGCAATCAGGTCGGTCGATTTACGCCCGAACTGGGCTGGCAGCAAGGTGTCCTCGAGGGTCAGCGCGGCAATGCCGGCGCGCTCCAACTCGACCACCGTGCGCATCACGTTGAGGGCGTTGCCGTAGCCGTGGTCGGCATCGGCGATCACCGGCAGGCAGCTGACGCGACCGATGCGGGTGGCCTGCTCAACGAACTCGCTGAGGGTGATCAGGGCGAAGTCCGGGGCGGCCAGCACCTGCAGGGAGGCCACCGAGCCGCCGAGGATACCGACTTCGAAACCCAGGTCGCCGGCAATCCGCGCGGACATCGGGTCGAAGACCGAGGCGGTGTGATAACAGGCGTCGGAAGCGAGCAAGCGACGAAAGGCGCTGCGCAGTTCGTGATGAGAAACTCTGGGCATGGGCGGTTCCAACGGGTGAGTTCTTATTGAGTCGTCGCTTAACCATAGCAAGACACATACCCGTACAGGCAACTGCCATAGAGGTACCCACAGCCGCTCTAGCACGGGCATAAGGCTTGCAGCGCCGGCGAGCCGGTGGCGAATTCACGCCCTCCCGTCGGTTGTAGGGGCGATAAACCGCCACTACTTGCCGGCGGATCACGGCGGAGCTGGCCGACATTCCGGCGCCGTTCATGGGCGCCTTGTACGGCAGCGCGTCTGAATGCGCGAAGCTGGGAATGGAAACCCACAGGGCGGCGTCGATTGCGGCAAGTCGGTAGAGCGAGCAGTCCGTCATTGGCGGACGCAGAGCGGCCTCAGTCACGCCGCGAACAACCCGCCAGTACCTAATGCAGAACACCGCTCCCATCAGCGACTGACTGGGTTACCGCCTTCACGGCAAAGTGGCGGCAAGGGCAAAGATCGGCGCGAATCCTTGGCAGGCTGCCACAGCGCGGCGAGGCCACCCTACCTGAGCATAAAAGCACCAAGGCGGTGCATTGAAGATAGTCGCGCACCAAATAAAACCTGACCAATGCCCCAGTTTTTACCTGCCCCATGCTCAAGCCGCTCCAGCCCGGCGCTGCACGTGTTTGGCACCGCCCTTGCTCTGCAAGGAGCATTGAATTTGCCGGAACATCCTCATGCTGGTCATCCACAACCGAATCCAGCCACAACCGCACTGGGATGCCGAATTGCTGCTCAGCTTCGCGGCACGCAGCAAAAGCCGGCTGCGCTGCTTCACCACCCTAGGCGAAGATGTCGGCCTGTTTCTCGAGCGTGGCCAACCGGCGCTGTATGACGGCGAATGCCTGCAAGCGCAGGACGGTCGTATCGTGCGCGTTTGCGCCAGCCCGGAACAACTGCTGCATGTGACCTGCGCCAATGCCTTCGAGCTGACCCGCGCCGCCTATCACCTCGGCAACCGCCATGTCGCCCTGCAACTCGGTGACGGCTGGCTGCGCTTGCCGGAGGACTATGTGCTGCAAGCCATGCTCGAACAGCTTGGCGCCACAGTGGAATTGATCGAAGCGCCCTACCAGCCCGAACAGGGCGCCTATGGCGGCGGCCACCATCACTCGCATGCCGGCGACAGCGAATTCAGTTACGCGCCGCGCCTGCATCAGTTCGGCGCACGTAAGTGACCAGCAGCACCCGCCTGCTGAACCCGGCCTGGGCCTTGCTGCGCCTGGCCAGCCCACAATTGCCGATTGGCGGCTACAGCTACTCGCAAGGCCTGGAAATGGCCGTTGAACATGGGCTGGTCAACGACCCGTCAAGCGCGCAGCGCTGGATCGCTGATCAACTGCTGCTCAACCTGGCCCGCTTCGAGGCGCCACTGCTGCTGGCCCATTGCAATGCTGCCAGCAGCGCTGCTTGGCAAGCCTTGCACGAACTCGCCGAGCAACAGCGCGCCAGTCGCGAAACCCGCGAACTGCAGCAGGAAAGCCGGCAAATGGGCTACTCCCTGAAACAACTGCTGGACGGTTTGCCGGAGCTGGATGAGCCGGCCCGCAATTGCCTCGCCACCCTCCACGAGCCCGGCCTGGCCGTGATGTGGGCATTGGCCGCACGCGCCTGGCATATCGCGCCAAACGATGCCCTCGCCGCCTGGCTGTGGGGCTGGCTGGAAAACCAACTGGCGGTGCTGATGAAAACCCTGCCACTGGGCCAGCAAGCCGCGCAACGCCTGACCTCACAGCTGCTGCCGCTACTGGAGCAAGCGCAGCAACTGGCCTGTGAAAGCCACTCCACACACTGGGGCAGCGCCGCGTTTGGCCTGGCCCTGTCGAGCATGGCGCACGAACGCCAGTACAGCCGTCTATTCCGCTCTTGATCGTGAAAAGGAAGCATTGAAGATGAACAGCCAACCCCTGCGCATCGGCATCGGTGGCCCGGTCGGTTCCGGCAAGACGGCCCTGACCCTGGCCCTCTGCCTGGCCCTGCGCGAGCGCTATAACCTGGCCGTGGTGACCAACGATATCTACACCCAGGAAGACGCGCAGTTTCTGGTGCGCAACGAAGCCCTGGAGCCGGAACGCATCATCGGCGTGGAAACCGGCGGCTGTCCGCACACGGCAATCCGCGAGGACGCCTCGATCAACCTCGAGGCGGTCGACCAACTCAACCGGCGCTTCCCGGGCCTTGATCTGATCATTGTCGAATCCGGTGGCGACAACCTTTCCGCCACCTTCAGCCCCGAGCTGTCGGACCTGACCCTCTACGTGATCGACGTTTCCGCCGGCGACAAGCTGCCGCGCAAGGGCGGTCCGGGCATCTGCAAGTCCGACCTGCTGGTGATCAACAAGATCGACCTGGCCCCCATGGTCGGCGCTTCGTTGGAAACGATGGAGCGCGACACCCGCAAGATGCGTGGCGACAAGCCCTTCGTGTTCAGCAATCAGAAGACCGGTCTGGGCCTGGATCAGATCATCGCCTTTATCGAAAAACAGGGGTTGCTCACCGCAGCCTGAACCGACTCCTCGCGAACGAAGGAAAAACCATGAACCTGCGTAAAGTCCTCTATAGCCTGGCCCTGTTCCTCACGCCTGCCGTGGCCTTTGCCCACCCGGGCCACGACAGCTCCGGCATGCTGGCCGGCATCGCCCACCCGGTTACCGGCCTCGATCACCTGCTGGCGATGCTCGCCGTGGGCCTGTGGGCCGCGCAGCAACAAGGCGCGGCACGCTGGGCGCTGCCGTTGACCTTCGTCGGCACCATGCTGGCCGGTGGTTTGCTCGGTTTCCAAGGGGCTGAGTTGCCCTTCATGGAAACCGGTATCGCCGCATCCGTACTCGCGCTCGGCCTGCTGGTTGCAGTTGCCGTACGCCCGCCGGTTTGGCTGGCCGTTGGCCTGACTTCGATGTTCGCCATGGCCCACGGCGTTGCTCACGGCCTGGAACTGCCAGACCTGGTCAGCCCGTGGGGTTATGCCATCGGCTTCGTCGCCGCCACCGCCTGCCTGCACGCCGCCGGTTACGCCGTGGTACGCATCCTGCCAAATGCTGCGGCGCCGTTGGTGCGCATTGCCGGCGCCGCATCGGCGGGTGCCGGCGTGTGGTTATTGGCGGGCTGATTCAGACTTGCTCAGTGGGAGCGGCTTCCGCGGCGAAAAGCATCGCGGCTGAAGCCGCTCCCACAGGATGTGCTCAAAGCGGAAAATACGAAAAACGGCAGCTGGGTTAAACGTGCACCGCCACGCGCAGGGCTTCGTAGGAGCCAGCGGCGTGGATACCCAGCGCCGCGCACAGCTCCAGCACGCGCGGCAGATCGGTGGTGTACACCAGCACGGCCTGCAACTCGTCATCCAACGGTTGGCTGAAGTCCATCAGCACATAACCCTGAGTCTCCGGGCTCATGCTGCTCAACTGCACCTGAATGCGATTCAGCGCCGTCAGCGCTTCGGTTTTCAGCAGTTGCTTGGGCTTGATATTGAACGGCACATCCTTGCCGAACGAATCGACGATCTGCTGAAACAGCTCGGCATAGGTATCCGCCTGAAACAGCACCGTCTCCGGCAAGCTACCGACCACCACCCACTCGCCCAAGGGAATGGTGAAGGTATCGTCGTAATTGATATCCGGGTTGGCGATGAGAAAGGCCTGGGGATCGGCGTAGGCCTGGGCGGCCTCGTCGGCGACCTTGGCGATCTCGTCCTCGCTCATGCAGCCCGAACTTATTTTTTCGAGCAGTTCGGCAAGCGGGTTCTTCATGGCGGCGGTCCTCGGGAAGTGGAATGACGCAAAGGATATCTCGAAGCCCGGTAAGAGGGCTTTCCCAGGCAAAAAAAACCCGGCACAAGCCGGGTCGGAGGGCGGGTAGCCGGGGAGGCGGAACCCGCGGAGCAAGGAGACGTGCGCAGCGGTCGAACCGCTCGGGTGGCGCGGAAAACGCTTGAAAGGCTTGGGCTGGGCGACCTTTACAGGTCAAGCCACACGGCTGGCACCAGTACGTTCGGCACCACCTTCAGCCACACGGTTTGCGCCGGTACGATCGGCACCACCTTCAGCCACACGGTTTGCACCAGTACGATCGGCACCACCTTCGGCCACACGGTTTGCGCCTACACGATCAGCACCACCTTCGGCCACACGGTTTGCGCCTACACGATCAGCACCACCTTCGGCCACACGGTTTGCGCCTACACGATCAGCACCACCTTCGGCGATGATGGATGCGGGGGCTTTGACGCCGTACAGGGTGAAGTCGGGTTGGTCGGACGGCAGAGCAAAAACACTAGCGGACAGACTGGCCAGGATCAGGCTGGCGAAGACTTGGCTTTTCATGGGATGGCTCCTCGTGGGGGCTGGAAAGTGGGTACGGAGCCTATGGTACTCACCGGATTTTTATTAAGAAGTGAAGGGCCGCGATAGTAAGCATCGACGCCATTGATTGTAGAAAAAATCATTCCACATCAATCAGTTACTTCTTAATAAAAGCCACCAACCACCTTTCTAGACGCTGGCCAGCGTACGTTCGGTCTGGGCAAAGCGCTCCGTCAGCCAGTCGACGAACACCCTCACCCGTGGCGACATATGTCGGTTGTGCGGGTACAGCACAACCGGCATCGGCATCGTTGATCCGCTCAAGCCAGCCCTGTGAACCACGCAAGCCCTCGTCGACAACGCTCGGTACCTGATAGCCGCGTGAGAGCACACTGCTGTATGCGCCTCACATCACTTGATAAGCGGCGGCCAGCTCCTCGGCGAAATCCTCGAAGCGGGTCGCTGTGGTGTTGCCGCGCGTACGCCCCTCCAGGGACTTCACCCGCCCCTCGCTGATGGCCTGGGCCAGCTCGGCATAAAGGCCCGCGAGGCAGGCGGAAAAGCCTGCCTGTTGCAGCGCCTCACTCAGCTCGTTGGGCGGCAGCTGCACATAAGGCAGATCGGGCTTGCCGATACGCTCGCCGAAAATCCGGGTCGCCTCGCGGTAGCTGAGATCACGCGCCCCCAGCAGCTCGCGTACCTGCCAGCCACTCCAGTCGCGGGCGATCAGGGCTTTGGCCGCCGCGTCGGCGATATCGCGGGTGGCGATCATCGGCAACGCCACATCCGCCGCCACGCCGTCGGCGTTGAAGCCCATTTGCTTGATCAAGCCCAGGGCCGCATGGAAGTTCTCGAAAAACGCCCCGGCGCGCAGCACCCGGATATTCGCGCCCTCGACACTGCGCAGCCGCGCCTCCTGCGCATGGTGACTGGCGATCGGCCCGGTACCCGTCGGCAGGTCCGCCCCGACGCTGCTCAGCGCCACCACATGGCGCACAGCACTGGCGCGCAAGGCGCGGACGATGGCCTCCCCCTGCACCTGCTGCTCTGCATAGTAATCGAGGGTCTGCACCTCATACGGCAACAGCGTGTAGACCGCATCCGCGCCGCTGAAGGCCTCGGTCAGAAACCCGGCATCGGTTGACTCGCCAACCAGTACCTGTGCGCCGGCGCCGGCCAATTCGGACAACTTGCTCTGCGAGCGGCCGAGCGCGCGAACCGGTTGGCCAGCCTGTAATAACCGTTCGGTAATGCGTTTGCCGGTATGACCGGTAGCGCCCATCACAGTGATCATCTCGTCCTCCTCATGGGCATCGAGCCTTTGGCGGTTGCCGCAGGTCCCTTTCCCACTTGCCTGGCGTCCAGTCTCACCCCAAGCAATAGGACGCTCAATGATCGCAAGTCGCCTGTTCATGCTCATTCGTCCAATCCGTCTGGACGGCTCGACGACAGAGGCGCAGATTGGTGGCCATGAACGATCAGGACATTTGGGCGCCGCTGGACCCGCTCGGCGAAGCGCTGCACTTTTTGCGGATGAGTGGCACCTTCTACTGCCGCTCCGAATTCACGGCGCCGTGGGGGCTCGCGCTGCCGGCGTTACCGCAGTGCCTGATGTTCCATTTCGTCACGACCGGCCGCTGCTGGCTGGAAACCGAAGACGACAGCCCGCTGCTGTTGCAGCCGGGCGATCTGGCGCTGGTGCCCCATGGCGCCGGCCACCGCCTGGTCAGCGAAGCGGGCGCTAGTGCCGCGCCGCTGTTCGACCTGCCGCGCGAATACATCAGCGAGCGCTATGAAGTGCTCCGTCACGGCGGCGGTGGCACGGCCACGAGTATCGTCTGCGGCGCCGTGCGCTTCGATCACCCGGCCGCGCACCAGCTGATCCAGCTGCTTCCGGCGGTGATCCGCGTCGCGGCATCCGACTCCACGCAGACGGACTGGCTGCAAAGCACGCTGCGCTTCATGGCGGACGAAGCCAAGGCGCTACGGCCGGGCGGCGAAACGATCATCACCCGCCTCGCCGACATCCTGGTGATCCAGGCCATCCGCGCGTGGATCGAGCGCGACCCGACGGCGCAGACGGGCTGGCTCGGCGCCTTGCAGGACAAACAGATCGGTCGCGCCATCAGCCTGATCCACCGCGATCCCGCACGACCCTGGACACTGGCGACGCTGGCGGCGGAAGTGGCGATGTCACGCTCGGCTTTCGCGGCGCGCTTCAGCGAGCGCGTTGGTGTGCCGGCGATGCACTACGTGGCGCGCTGGCGCATGCACGTCGCGCTGGCCTGGCTGCAAGAACGCGACGCGCCGCTCGGTGATCTGGCAGGCCGCCTCGGCTACCAGTCCGAGGCGGCATTCAGCCGCGCCTTCAAGCGCTTTATCGGTGTATCTCCCGGCGCGATCCGGCGCAATGCAGAAGCGGCAGACACCGGCCGCTGGCAAGCCTGACCCCGCGTAACGTTCAGCCCCCGTCAGCAGCCGATGGCAACAACCGGTGGTCGCCGGCCCTGTAGCGGCGCAAAAAATGCGCTTAGCTCCATGGATAAATAACTGTGCGCGTAGGCCTAGCAGCCACAGCGCCAGTCGCGACGAATCCGTGAGTCCTGACAGCTGCCGTATGAGGGGATGACCATGATTATGCTCACCATCAATGCCAAGGAGCAGCCGTTCGATGTGCCGGGCGACATGCCATTGCTCTGGGTGCTGCGCGATGTGGCGCACCTGACCGGCACCAAGTTCGGCTGCGGCATCGCCCAGTGCGGCGCCTGCACCGTGCATGTCGATGGCGCCCCCCTGCGGTCCTGCATCACCCCGGTGTCGGCGCTGGCAGGGAAATCCATCACCACCATCGAAGGTCTTTCCGCCGACGGCTCGCACCCGGTGCAGCGCGCCTGGGCCGAGCTCGACGTGGTGCAGTGCGGCTACTGCCAGTCCGGCCAGATCATGTCGGCGGCCGCCTTGCTGGCGAAGATTCCCGCGCCAACGGACAGCGATATCGACCAGGCTCTGTCGGGGAATATCTGCCGCTGCGGCACCTATCCGCGCATCCGCGCGGCCGTCAAACGCGCCGCTGAGCTTGGCTAGCGACGGCCCGGTTCCGAGCCTATTGCCCAGTGGATTGGAGGCTTGCGATGAACAGCGTGACCGATACGTCCCGGCGTAGATTTCTGAAGAACAGCGCCATCCTCGGCGGCGGCCTGGTGATTGCCTTCGTGATCCCCGAAAGCAAACGTTTTGCCCTGGCCGACTCGACGCCGGACGGCGCAACGTTCGCGCCCAATGCCTTCCTGCGGGTGGGCAGCGATGACAGCGTCACCGTGCTATTGGCCCATTCCGAAATGGGCCAGGGCATCTGGACCGGCCTGGCGATGCTGATCGCCGAAGAGCTGGATGCCGACTGGTCGAAAATCAAAGTCGAGCACGCGCCCGCCGCGGCGGTGTATGGCAGCCCGGTATTCGGCGGGCTGCAGGGCACCGGTGGCTCGACCAGCATCTGGTCGGAGTTCGACCGCTACCGGCAAGCTGGCGCGGCCGCGCGGGCGATGCTGGTACAAGCGGCAGCCCAGCGTTTCGGTGTCGAACCCTCGGCCATCCGCACCGAGAACGGTGCCGCCATCGCCGGTGAACAGCGCGCCCGGTACGGCGAGCTGGCCGATGCAGCCGGCAAACTCAAGGCTCCGGAACCGGCCACGCTGAAACTCAAGGAACCGAAGGACTGGAACATCATCGGCAAACCGACCAAGCGCCTCGATACCCCGGAGAAGATCAGCGGACGCGCGCAATTCGGCATGGATGTGCAGTTTCCCGGGCTGCTGACGGCGGTGGTCGCCCGTTCGCCGGTGTTCGGCGGCCAGCTCAAGTCGCTCGATGCGAGCGCAGCCAAGGCGATTCCCGGCGTACGCCAGGTGGTTCAGGTGCCCTCCGGCGTGGCGGTGGTCGCCGATCACTATTGGGCCGCCAAGCTCGGCCGCGATGCGCTGAAGATCGTCTGGGATCCGGGCCCATACGCCGAACTGGACAGCGACCGGCTGCGCGAACGATTCCAGACCCTCGCCAGCTCGCCCGGCCAGACGGCAGCGCAGGCCGGCGACGCCAAGGGCGCCCTGGGCAAGGCCGCCAAAACCCTCGAAGCCGACTACGCCGTGCCCTACCTCGCCCATGCGCCGATGGAACCGCTCAACTGCACGGTGAAACTCGGCCCGGACAAATGCGAGATCTGGACCGGCACCCAGTTCCAGACCATCGACCAACAGATCAGCGCACAGATCACCGGGCTCAAACCCGAGCAAGTGGAAATCCACACGATGTTTCTCGGCGGCGGCTTTGGTCGGCGCGCCACCCCGACCTCGGACTTCGTTGCCGAAGCGGTTCAGGTGGCCAAAGCCGCCGGGGTGCCGGTGAAGACGGTCTGGGCCCGCGAGGACGATGTGCACGGCGGCTACTACCGTTCGGCCTTCCTCTACCACACCCGCATCGGCCTGGGGGCGGACGGTCTGCCCAGCGCCTGGCAGCAGGTCATAGTCGGGCAGTCGCTGGCCGCCGGCACTCCGTTTGAAGCCATGCTGGTACATGAAGGCATCGACCACACCTCGGTCGAAGGGGCGGCCGACTCGCCCTACCTGAAGGCGATTGCCGACCATCACGTCAGCCTGCATTCGCCCAAGACCGGCATCCCAGTGCTCTGGTGGCGCTCAGTCGGCCACAGCCATAGCGCCTTTGTCATGGAGTCCTTGATCGACGAGCTGGCCCATGCCGCAGGCAAGGACCCGGTCGAGTACCGACGCCTGTTGCTGAAAAACTACCCGCGGCACCTCGGCGCGCTGAACCTCGCCGCCGAGAAAGCCGGCTGGGGTACGCCGCTGCCCGAGGGGCGCGCGCGCGGCGTGGCGGTACACACCTCGTTCGGCAGCTTCGCCGCCCAAGTAGCCGAGGTCTCGGTCGAGAATGGCGCGATCCGCGTGCACCGGGTGGTTTGCGCGGTCGATTGTGGTGTCGCGGTCAACCCAGCCGGCATCGCCGCGCAGATGGAATCGGGAGTCGCCTTCGGCCTCAGCGCGGCCCTGTACAGCAAGCTCACGCTCAAGGGCGGCCGGGTCCAGCAATCGAACTTTCACGACTATCGCGTGTTGCGCCTGGATGAGATGCCCGTGGTGGAAACCCATATCGTGCCCAGCACCGACAAGATGGGCGGCATCGGCGAGACCTCGGTGCCGCCCATCGCACCGGCGGTGGCCAATGCCGTGTTCGCCTTGACCGGCCAACGGCTGCGCGAACTCCCCCTGCAACTGGCCAAGAGCTGAGGAGACGAGCATGCGTCCACCCCTAGCGTCGTTGCTGCTGCTGAGCCTCAGCACTGGCGGATCTGGCCTGCTGGCCGCGGAGCAAGGAGCCGCGCTCGCCGCCTTCGCCACCGTGCAGCAGGTCTTCCAGCACCCGCGCTGCCAGAACTGTCACATCCCGGGCGATTCGCCTCTGCAATTCGATGCCGGCACCCCCCACACAATGGGCGTGGTGCGCGGCGCGGATGGCAAGGGCGCCGCCGGCCTGCCCTGCGCGTCCTGCCATGCCGCAGCCAATCCACCGACCAGCTATGGGCCCCATGCGCCACCTGGTGCACCGCACTGGGCCTTGCCACCGGCAGCGCACAAGATGGCCTGGATCGACCTGCCGGCGAATGAACTCTGCGCCATCATCAAGGACAAGCAGCGCAACGGCGGGCGGGACTTTGCCGCGCTGCTCAAACATGTCAGCGAAGACCAACTGGTGCTCTGGGGCTGGAACCCGGGTGGCACGCGAGCCCCGGTACCGGTGGCGCATGCGCGGTTCGTCAGCCAGTTCAAACTCTGGGCGGATGCGGGCGGCCCATGCCCGGCGGCGGGTAGCTGAGCCCCCAGGGCATCGATGTGAGTCGACTGAAGAGATGGCCGGCGTCCTAGCCTCTTCGCGGCCCACCCGCCGAAAAGCGCGCCGACAGCTTTTGCTGCTCGAAGGCTTCGGTGACGAAATCGACAAAGGCCCGGGTCTTGGCCGGGAGCAATTTCTGGCTCGCGAAGTAGAGTGAGATCGGCCCGACATCGCTGTACCAGTCCGGCAGCAGCCGAACCAGCTTCCCGCTTTCCAGGTGCGTAACCACATGCGGCATCGCCAGCATGCCCACACCCATCCCCAGCAGGGCCGCACTGGCAATCGCATCGGGGTCGTTGAACACCATGCGCGGCTTGAGTTGCAGCAACTCCTGCACACCTGTGCCATTGCCCATCGTCCACTCGCGCACCCGCCCGCTTTTCGCCGAGCGCATCACCAGCCCATCCCAGCTCGCCAGATCGGCCGGGGTGTTCGGCAAGGACTTGCCACGCAAGTAGTCGGGCGCGGCCACGGCAACCACATGCACCCGCGCCAGTTCGCGCGCGACCATCCCCGCCTGCAACTCGAGACCAGCACCGATGCCGGCATCGAAACCCTCCGCGATCAACTCGACCTGACGATTCTCGAACTGCCAGTCCGGCACCACGGCCGGGTACCGGGCGCTGAAGGCCGGCATCAACGGCAGCAGGTAGTCGCGGGCAAACGCCAGAGAGGCACTGAGTTTGAGCACGCCGGCCGGTTGCCCGGCATTGCTGGTGAGATCGGCAATGGCGCCCTGGATGCTCTCCAGCCCGCCACTGACGCTGTGCAAAAAGCGCTCGCCAGCTTCGGTCAGGGTCAAGCGCCGGGTGCTGCGCTGAAACAGCCGCACGCCGAGGTTAGCTTCCAGTTGCGCGACATTGCGGCTGACCGCGGCGGGGGTCAGGGCGAGCCGCCGCGCAGCAGCGGAGAAGCTGCCGAACTCGGCGCTGCGCACAAAGGATTCGAGGTTGGCGAGGGTTTCCATAGACTTACCTTCAAGCATTACTTGAAAGTAATTCTAGCCATTACCTACTACTGCGTGTTGGTCGATAGGCGTTTCATAGCCTCACCCACTTCCAACCACTACCGAGGTACAGGTCATGAGCAATGCAACCAACCCACAACCCCTGCACGGCAAGATCGCTATCGTCACCGGCGGCTCGCGCAGCATCGGCGCCGCTATCGCCAAACGCCTGGCGGCCGACGGCGCCACTGTCGCCATCACCTACAATGCCTCACCGGAGAAGGCCGACGGCGTGGTGAGCAGCATCGTCGCAGCAGGCGGCCGCGCCCTCGCCATCCAGGCCGACGCCGGCAACCCCGTAGCCGTGCGCGCAGCGATCGGCCAGGTCGCCGAGGCTTTCGGCGCGATCGATATCCTGGTCAACAATGCCGGTATCAGCGTACTCGGCGCCCCCGAGGACATCGTCTTTGAAGACTTCCAGCGCATCCTCGCGGTCAACGTCACCGGCGTCTTCGTCGCCACCCAGGAAGCCTTGCGTCATATGGGCCAGGGCGGTCGCATCATCCAGATCGGCAGTTCGATGGTGCAGTACGCAGCCTTCGGCACGGCCTCGGCCTACACCCTGAGCAAGGGCGCGATCAGCGGTTTCAGCCGCGGCCTGGTGCGTGACCTGGGTCCACGCGGCATTACCGTCAACACCGTGCATCCGGGGCCGACCGACAGCGATATGAATCCGGCCGACGGCCCGGTCGCCGACTTCGTCAGGCCAAACATCGCAGTGGGTCGTTATGGCAGTGGTGCAGACATCGCCGCCGCCGTCGCCTACCTCGCCGGGCCGCAAGCCGCGTTCGTGACCGGCGCCGAACTGATGGTCGATGGCGGCTTCACCGCCTGAATCCCAGCCCACCTTGTTTGAGGAGAGTTGTCATGAGCATTGCAATCATCGGCGCAGGCGCCATTGGCGCGGCCATCGCTAAAGCCCTCGCCCGCGCGGGCATTGAAGCATCGATCGCCAACAGCCGCGGCCCGCAAAGCCTGACCGCGCTGGTCGGTGAACTGGGGCCACGGATCACCGCCGTCAGTGTCCAGGAGGCCGCCCAGGCCGACCTGGTGTTTCTCGCCGTCAACTGGTCGAAGATCCCGGTGGCGCTGAAGGCGCTGGGGCCCTGGAACGGGCGCATCCTGATCGACACCAACAACCCGATCGAAGCCCCGCAGTTCAAGGCCATCGACCTCGGTGGCCGTGCTTCCAGCCAAGTGATCGCCGATCTCGTGCCCGACGCACGGGTGGTGAAAGCCTTCAACCACCTGCAAGCCGCCTTGCTGGCCGACGACCCGCAGACCGAAGGCGGCCACCGCGTGCTGTTCTACTCCGGCGACGATCAATCGGCGAAGGTCGAGGTCGCACAACTGATCGAGCGACTCGGGTTCTTCGGCATCGACCTCGGCACGCTGAACGAAGGTGGGCGCCTGGCGCAGTTTCCCGGCGGCCCATTGCCCACCCTAAATCTGGTCAAGTTCGAGTGAAGCCACTCACATGGCGTCGTGGAAGATCACGCCGAGGGTATGCCGATACCCGGCGCGCACCCGACTGACGCCATGTCGCAGATTCACCCGGTAGCCGCCACGCGTGCCCTGCACAGGGCGCTGGTTTACAGCGAAGATCACTGCGTCACCCTGCTGGAGCGGCACGACTTCGGCTCGCGATTGCAGGCGCGGACGCTGCTCGGTCAGGACGAACTCACCACCGCTGAAGTCGCGGCCGGGCTGCGCAAGCAGAATCGCCACCTGCAGCGGGAAGACCAGCTCGCCATAGAGGTCCTGATGCAGGCAGTTATAGTCGTCGACACCGTATTGCAGGAGCAGCGGTGTTGGCCGCAGCTGGCCCACGGCGTGGCAGCGCGCAATGAATTGAGCATGTTGCTCAGGGAAGGAAACCTCAACACCCAGCGCCTGGTTCCAGCAGTTGGCGACAGGCGCCAGGTGTCGATAAAACGCACTGCGCAGCCCGGCAACCATCTCCGGCAGCGGATAGCTGAAATACTGGTATTCCCCACGACCGAAGCCATGCGAGGCCATCACTACCCTGCTGCGAAAACGACTCGCCTGCGGGTAAAGCCCCACCAGCTCAGCGCACTCGCTCGGGTTCAGCAGACGCTCGAGTTGCGCATAGCCGTGCAGATCCAGGTCATCGGAGATGCGCCGCCAGTCCAACGCCTCGACCCGCTCGCTCAGCGCTGCTGCCGGGCGACTGGCTGGCGCGTTCATGGCTGCACTTCCAGAGCGAGCAAGGCACGCTTACGTTCGACACCCCAACGGTAGCCAGACAAACCACCGTCGTGACGGACAACCCGATGGCAAGGGATAGCCACGGCCAGGGCATTGGCCGCGCAGGCCCCCGCAACGGCGCGTACGGCATTGGGCGAACCGATACGCCGGGCGATCTCGCTGTAGCTCGCCGTCCCCCCCGGCGGGATCTCGCGCAAGGCCTGCCAGACCCGCTGTTGGAATGCCGTGCCGCGCACATCCAAAGGTAGATCCAGGCCGATTGCCGGAGCCTCGACAAAGCCGACGACGCGGGCCACCACCTGTTCGAAGTCACTGTCGCCACCCAGCAGATAGGCCTTGGGGAAGCGATCCTGCAGGTCACGGGCGAGCAGATCAGGATCATCACCAAGCAAAATCGCGCAGACACCCCGCTCGCTCTGCGCCACCAGGATCGAACCCAGCGAGCACTCGCCGACGGCAAAGCGTATCTGGGTGTTGGCGCCGCCAGCTCGATAAGTCGAGGGCGTCATACCCAGCAACTGATTCGAGGCTTCATAGAAGCGCCCGTTGGAGTTGAAACCGGCATCGTAAATCGCTGCCGTTACCGACTCGCCGCGGTCGAGCTCATTGCGTACGCGGCGTGCCCGCTGGGCGTCGGCATAGCCTTTAGGCGTCAACCCGGTAATGGCCTTGAACACACGGTGAAAGTGATGGGTACTCATCCCCACCTGCTTGGCCAGCGTTTCCAGGCTGGGCGCCTGCTCGGCGCTATCGATCACCCGGCAGGCCTGCGTGACCAGCACCGCGTGCTGTTCCGCCAGCGATGGCTGATCCGGTTTGCAGCGCAGACAGGGGCGGAAACCGGCCTTTTCAGCCGCGGCACAGTCGGTATGGAATTGCACGTTCTCGGGATTTGGCAGGCGCGCGGCACAGGAAGGCCGGCAGTACACGCCAGTGCTTTTAACCGAGTAGACGAATTGCCCATCGGCGTCAGGACTACGAGCGAGCACGGCAGCCCAGCGCGGGTCATTGACCGTGGCGGCGGCGAACCGGGCTTTCTTTGCTGAAGTGTTCATATGGGTTCCGTTTGAGATCCACATTGCCCCTTCAATGTATCAATACCTTCGCCGCCTGGAACTCCGGGTCTTGCTTTCGAATCCAGCCGCGGCAGTTCCAGCCCGGCGGGCTGAACCCCGCATGCGCAACGCAAGGCTCAGAGCCCCGCGGCTCTTGCTCGAAGATCCTATCCAGTCGGCCACGGCAGCAGCCCCTGGGCTTTTTCCGGCGCAAAGACAAACCCCCCACCCGCTTGCGCGGATGGGGGGTTTGGAATTTAAGCTTGACGATGACCTACTCTCACATGGGGAGACCCCACACTACCATCGGCGATGCGTCGTTTCACTACTGAGTTCGGGATGGGATCAGGTGGTTCCAACGCTCTATGGTCGTCAAGCAATTCGGGTGGAGTGTCGCTTTCGCGCTACTCCAAATTGGGTCTGTGATAGATCGTATTTCGCGAGTTCGACGAACTTTCGGTATCGTCTTCACACTCATCAATTTGCCTAAGCAAATTGCTTGGGTGTTATATGGTCAAGCCTCACGGGCAATTAGTATGGGTTAGCTCAACGCCTCACAGCGCTTACACACCCCACCTATCAACGTCGTAGTCTTCGACGGCCCTTTAGGGAACTCAAGGTTCCAGTGAGATCTCATCTTGAGGCTAGTTTCCCGCTTAGATGCTTTCAGCGGTTATCTATTCCGAACATAGCTACCCGGCGATGCCACTGGCGTGACAACCGGAACACCAGAGGTTCGTCCACTCCGGTCCTCTCGTACTAGGAGCAGCCCCTCTCAAATCTCAAACGTCCACGGCAGATAGGGACCGAACTGTCTCACGACGTTCTAAACCCAGCTCGCGTACCACTTTAAATGGCGAACAGCCATACCCTTGGGACCGGCTTCAGCCCCAGGATGTGATGAGCCGACATCGAGGTGCCAAACACCGCCGTCGATATGAACTCTTGGGCGGTATCAGCCTGTTATCCCCGGAGTACCTTTTATCCGTTGAGCGATGGCCCTTCCATACAGAACCACCGGATCACTAAGACCTACTTTCGTACCTGCTCGACGTGTCTGTCTCGCAGTCAAGCGCGCTTTTGCCTTTATACTCTACGACCGATTTCCGACCGGTCTGAGCGCACCTTCGTACTCCTCCGTTACTCTTTAGGAGGAGACCGCCCCAGTCAAACTACCCACCATACACTGTCCTCGATCCGGATAACGGACCTGAGTTAGAACCTCAAAGTTGCCAGGGTGGTATTTCAAGGTTGGCTCCACGCAGACTGGCGTCCACGCTTCAAAGCCTCCCACCTATCCTACACAAGCAAATTCAAAGTCCAGTGCAAAGCTATAGTAAAGGTTCACGGGGTCTTTCCGTCTAGCCGCGGATACACTGCATCTTCACAGCGATTTCAATTTCACTGAGTCTCGGGTGGAGACAGCGCCGCCATCGTTACGCCATTCGTGCAGGTCGGAACTTACCCGACAAGGAATTTCGCTACCTTAGGACCGTTATAGTTACGGCCGCCGTTTACCGGGGCTTCGATCAAGAGCTTCGCGTTAGCTAACCCCATCAATTAACCTTCCGGCACCGGGCAGGCGTCACACCCTATACGTCCACTTTCGTGTTTGCAGAGTGCTGTGTTTTTAATAAACAGTCGCAGCGGCCTGGTATCTTCGACCGGCATGAGCTTACGGAGCAAGTCCTTCACCCTCACCGGCGCACCTTCTCCCGAAGTTACGGTGCCATTTTGCCTAGTTCCTTCACCCGAGTTCTCTCAAGCGCCTTGGTATTCTCTACCCAACCACCTGTGTCGGTTTGGGGTACGGTTCCTAGTTATCTGAAGCTTAGAGGCTTTTCTTGGAAGCATGGCATCAACCACTTCGCGCTCTAATGAGCACTCGTCATCAGTTCTCAGCCTTAACCGCCCGGATTTACCTAAGCAGTCAGCCTACAACCTTAAACTTGGACAACCAACGCCAAGCTGGCCTAGCCTTCTCCGTCCCCCCATCGCAATAACTAGAAGTACAGGAATATTAACCTGTTTTCCATCGACTACGCTTTTCAGCCTCGCCTTAGGGACCGACTAACCCTGCGTCGATTAACGTTGCGCAGGAAACCTTGGTCTTTCGGCGTGGGTGTTTTTCACACCCATTGTCGTTACTCATGTCAGCATTCGCACTTCTGATACCTCCAGCAAGCTTCTCAACTCACCTTCACAGGCTTACAGAACGCTCCTCTACCGCATCACCTAAGTGATACCCGTAGCTTCGGTGTCTAGTTTGAGCCCCGTTAAATCTTCCGCGCAGGCCGACTCGACTAGTGAGCTATTACGCTTTCTTTAAAGGGTGGCTGCTTCTAAGCCAACCTCCTAGCTGTCTAAGCCTTCCCACATCGTTTCCCACTTAACTAGAACTTTGGGACCTTAGCTGACGGTCTGGGTTGTTTCCCTTTTCACGACGGACGTTAGCACCCGCCGTGTGTCTCCCGTGCTCGCACTTGTTGGTATTCGGAGTTTGCATCGGTTTGGTAAGTCGGGATGACCCCCTAGCCGAAACAGTGCTCTACCCCCAACAGTGATACACGAGGCGCTACCTAAATAGCTTTCGAGGAGAACCAGCTATCTCCGAGCTTGATTAGCCTTTCACTCCGATCCACAGGTCATCCGCTAACTTTTCAACGGTAGTCGGTTCGGTCCTCCAGTTAGTGTTACCCAACCTTCAACCTGCCCATGGATAGATCGCCCGGTTTCGGGTCTATTCCCAGCGACTAAACGCCCTATTAAGACTCGCTTTCGCTACGCCTCCCCTATTCGGTTAAGCTCGCCACTGAAAATAAGTCGCTGACCCATTATACAAAAGGTACGCAGTCACCCAACAAAGTGGGCTCCCACTGCTTGTACGCATACGGTTTCAGGATCTATTTCACTCCCCTCTCCGGGGTTCTTTTCGCCTTTCCCTCACGGTACTAGTTCACTATCGGTCAGTCAGTAGTATTTAGCCTTGGAGGATGGTCCCCCCATATTCAGACAAAGTTTCTCGTGCTCCGTCCTACTCGATTTCATGACTAAGAGATTTTCGCGTACAGGGCTATCACCCACTATGGCCGCACTTTCCAGAGCGTTCCGCTAATCTCAAAGCCACTTAAGGGCTAGTCCCCGTTCGCTCGCCACTACTAAGGGAATCTCGGTTGATTTCTTTTCCTCCGGGTACTTAGATGTTTCAGTTCCCCGGGTTCGCTTCTTACGCCTATGTATTCAGCGCAAGATACCTAACTTATGTTAGGTGGGTTCCCCCATTCAGAAATTTCCGGATCAATGTCTGTTTGCCGACTCCCCGAAACTTATCGCAGGCTACCACGTCTTTCATCGCCTCTGACTGCCAAGGCATCCACCGTATGCGCTTCTTCACTTGACCATATAACCCCAAGCAATCTGGTTATACTATGAAGACGACATTCGCCGAAAATTCGCAATAAACTCGCAAATTTTACCTTAGCCTGATCACACCCCAGTGAAAAGGGTGACCAGTCTATTCTTTCTATCACATACCCAAATTTTTAAAGAACGATTAATACTTTCTAGTCAAAGACCAGAATTCAATATTCCAACCTCGCGGCGAATACTCAATTCTGAACTCTCTCAAGCAAGTCGTCGTGGTGGAGCCAAACGGGATCGAACCGTTGACCTCCTGCGTGCAAGGCAGGCGCTCTCCCAGCTGAGCTATGGCCCCTACTGAGGCTTTTCCACAACAATTGGTGGGTCTGGGCAGATTCGAACTGCCGACCTCACCCTTATCAGGGGTGCGCTCTAACCAACTGAGCTACAGACCCAATTGTTCGGGCTACTAGGCTGACAACTCTTACCTGATCCTCCCCTTCCAGCAGGGACGACCCAATCGTCTTTCGCAATGAATCAAGCAATTCGTGTGGGAGCTTATAAGGAAGCTGATGTCGTCGATTAAGGAGGTGATCCAGCCGCAGGTTCCCCTACGGCTACCTTGTTACGACTTCACCCCAGTCATGAATCACACCGTGGTAACCGTCCCCCTTGCGGTTAGACTAGCTACTTCTGGTGCAACCCACTCCCATGGTGTGACGGGCGGTGTGTACAAGGCCCGGGAACGTATTCACCGTGACATTCTGATTCACGATTACTAGCGATTCCGACTTCACGCAGTCGAGTTGCAGACTGCGATCCGGACTACGATCGGTTTTATGGGATTAGCTCCACCTCGCGGCTTGGCAACCCTTTGTACCGACCATTGTAGCACGTGTGTAGCCCTGGCCGTAAGGGCCATGATGACTTGACGTCATCCCCACCTTCCTCCGGTTTGTCACCGGCAGTCTCCTTAGAGTGCCCACCATAACGTGCTGGTAACTAAGGACAAGGGTTGCGCTCGTTACGGGACTTAACCCAACATCTCACGACACGAGCTGACGACAGCCATGCAGCACCTGTGTTCGAGTTCCCGAAGGCACTTCCGCATCTCTGCAGAATTCTCGACATGTCAAGGCCAGGTAAGGTTCTTCGCGTTGCTTCGAATTAAACCACATGCTCCACCGCTTGTGCGGGCCCCCGTCAATTCATTTGAGTTTTAACCTTGCGGCCGTACTCCCCAGGCGGTCGACTTAATGCGTTAGCTGCGCCACTAAGAGCTCAAGGCTCCCAACGGCTAGTCGACATCGTTTACGGCGTGGACTACCAGGGTATCTAATCCTGTTTGCTCCCCACGCTTTCGCACCTCAGTGTCAGTATCAGTCCAGGTGGTCGCCTTCGCCACTGGTGTTCCTTCCTATATCTACGCATTTCACCGCTACACAGGAAATTCCACCACCCTCTACCATACTCTAGCTGGCCAGTTTTGGATGCAGTTCCCAGGTTGAGCCCGGGGATTTCACATTCAACTTAACCAACCACCTACGCGCGCTTTACGCCCAGTAATTCCGATTAACGCTTGCACCCTCTGTATTACCGCGGCTGCTGGCACAGAGTTAGCCGGTGCTTATTCTGTCGGTAACGTCAAAACAGCAAGATATTAGCTTACTGCCCTTCCTCCCAACTTAAAGTGCTTTACAATCCGAAGACCTTCTTCACACACGCGGCATGGCTGGATCAGGCTTTCGCCCATTGTCCAATATTCCCCACTGCTGCCTCCCGTAGGAGTCTGGACCGTGTCTCAGTTCCAGTGTGACTGATCATCCTCTCAGACCAGTTACGGATCGTCGCCTTGGTAGGCCTTTACCCTACCAACTAGCTAATCCGACCTAGGCTCATCTAATAGCGTGAGGTCCGAAGATCCCCCACTTTCTCCCGTAGGACGTATGCGGTATTAGCGTCCGTTTCCGAACGTTATCCCCCACTACTAGGCAGATTCCTAGGCATTACTCACCCGTCCGCCGCTCGCCACCAGGTACAAGTACCCGTGCTGCCGCTCGACTTGCATGTGTTAGGCCTGCCGCCAGCGTTCAATCTGAGCCATGATCAAACTCTTCAGTTCAAACATCTTTGGGTTTTGAGAAAACCCTAAACTTGGCTCAGCAATCGCAAATTGCTTTATTTAAAAAGCTAAACTCTTTGAATTCACGAAGAGTTACTTGTGACGCTGATAATCAGTTGACTATCAGTCTTACCTCACAAGCACCCACACGAATTGCTTGATTCAGTTGTTAAAGAACAGTTGGTTAAGTCTTTCGTCTCAACCGAGGCGCGCATTCTACAGCAGCCTCTCAATCTGTCAAGCGGTTATTTCAACGAAGTTTCAAAATTTCTTGATCAACTTCAACCACTTGCGCTTACGATCAACCGGAGCTTCTCGTCAGCGGGAGGCGAATTCTACAGCGTTTCAAACCGCTGTCAACCACCTCGTTCAACCGCTTTCGATCCCTCCAGGAGACCCACCAACAAGGCTCAACCACCACCTTGTCAGCCCGGCGCATTCTACGCGGTTTTCACCGCTTTGCAACCCCTCTTTTAAAGCTAACTTCTTGTTATCTAAGAAGTTTTCCGAGAGGCTTGCGCCGTAAGAGGTGCGCATTATAGGCCCAACAAATTAACCGTCAAGCGCTTATTGAAACCTTTTTGTCATACCCGACGACTTGCGACCTGCAAGCCTGAAGCGGCCTTACCTGAGTAATCGCTACTATATAGAAGAAGCGATAAGACGCTTACCTCGCAGTGCCCTCGCGCCACAGTACTTAGGCCCTCCTCGCCAGCCCCCTTGACCTCACCTTGAGAGCAACCGCGTTTTCCAGCCTGAAAAAAGTCAGCCCCAATCCGCGGGGAGCGAATCGGGGCTGAGAGTGCTACGAGAAGTGGCGGCCCCAACAGGCCCGCCAGCTTTTCTATGACTGCATTTGCAATGCCTTAATAGGCTTCTTGCCCTCCGGCAACCGGGGCTTCTGCGCGCTCCCGCTCGACTGGCAGGAACTGCGGCAGCAATGAACCCAACAGCATGCCCAACAAGCTGAGCAGCAAACCGGCCAACTGGGGCGGCCAGAAATCGGTTTCCTGATAGGTCATCTCCAACGCCCCCCAGGAAAGCAGACCGAAAGCAATCGCCAGCAAGGCGCCCTGGGTCGTGGCGCGCTTCCAGAACAGCCCGGCGAACAACGGCACCACGGCAGCGACCAGCGTCACCTTGTAGGCATTACCGACCATCTCGTAGATGCTGGAGTCCGAATACAGGGCGAACAGGCTGGTGGCGGCGGTCATCGCCAATACGCTGCAACGCATGGCCAGCAGCGCCTGACGATCGGTCATCACCGGCAGGAAACGCTTGAGCACGTTCTCGGTGAAGGTCACCGACGGCGCCAGCAGGGTGCCGGAGGCGGTCGACATGATGGCCGAGAGCACGGCGCCGAAGAACATAATCTGGGCGAACAGCGGGGTGCGCTCGAGAATTAGGCGAGGCAGGATCATCTGCGAATCCTCGGCCAGCCAGTGCTTGACCATCTCCGGATCGATCATCTGGGCGGAGTAGGCGAGGAAGATCGGCAGCATGCAGAAGCACAGATAGAAACAGGCACCGGTCATTGAGGCGCGCGCGGCGATGTTCTCGGTCTTGGCCGACATCACACGGGCGTACACGTCCTGCTGCGGGATCGAGCCG
The DNA here is from genome assembly GCF_057838565.1 of Pseudomonas sp. KH_027. Taxonomy (NCBI): domain Bacteria; kingdom Pseudomonadati; phylum Pseudomonadota; class Gammaproteobacteria; order Pseudomonadales; family Pseudomonadaceae; genus Pseudomonas; species Pseudomonas sp. KH_027. Next base: position 743,100 of record NZ_CM174470.1, on the reverse strand, counting down.
AACATCATGGTCACCGCGGCGCCGAGGAAGGCGACGATGTCCTTGGCCGAGGTGCCGTGGAGGAAGGTGAACTTGCCCGCTGCCGACGCGTGGCTGATCACCGCCTCGGGGCCGCCGGCCATGCCGCCGACCAGCCAGGTCAGGTAGAACAGGCCGGCGACGATGATGATCATCTGCAGGAAGTCGGTCAGTGCCACCGACCACATGCCGCCGAACAGGGTATGCAGCAGGACGATGAAAGTACCCAGCATCATGCCCTCGGTGGTGGTCAGGGCGCCGTCGGACAGCACGCTGAACACCAGGCCAAGAGCAGTGAGTTGCGCGGCGACCCAGCCGAGGTAGGAGGCGATGATCACCAGGCTGGTGATCAACTCGACATTCGGCCCGAAGCGCTTGCGGAAGAAGTCGCCGATGGTCAGCAGGTTCATCCGGTACAGCGGCCTGGCGAACACCAGGCCCACCAGCATCAGACAACCGAAGGAGCCGAAGGGGTCCTCGATGATCCCGGCGAAACCCTCTTCGAGGAACGTCGCGGGGATGCCCAGCACGGCTTCGGAGCCGAACCAGGTGGCGAACACCATGGCCACGACCAGCGGAAAGCTCATGCTACGACCGCCGGAGGCGAAGTCAGTGGAGTTTTTCACTCGCGTGGCGGCATAGAAACCGACAGCGACAGTGACCAGCAGGTAGGCCGCAACAAACCAGATAAGCATTCGTTCTTGTTCCGATGGCTCGCCCGCCGGGGTCTGGACCTGCGCAGGGGACGCTTGAGCAGGCAGTGCCGCGACGGGCAAAAAGTTTTTGTTTTTAACTTGGCGGAGCAGGCAAAGCACACCACTGAATGGGCTGTTACAGCCCCTGCAGCGACCTATCTGCCTGGCACCACGGCCGCGCAGTCTGCCAACCTCGTAAAATATGTCAAACGATTACAGCCGGAAGGCTGCCTAAAAGCCGTTTATTCGCTTCATCGGATCAAGCGAAAATATATTCATGTATTTGTATTTAAAAGATTTTTTATAAAAATACAAATATTGTCAGTTTCTTATTTTTTACACGGCAGAATAGACCTGACACAGCACCATGCGCCTTCAGGTGCGCCTGAAAGCAAGCCGCGAAGCCGCATGCGTCGCCCGTTGTGGCCAGCACTGATTGAAGGGAGCGCGCCATGCGCACCACCGCTATCGACCCAAGGCTTACCGCCACCCGCCTGCAAGCCTTGCATGAGCGAGGCTTTGCACTGCTTTCCGGCGTGCTGGAAGCGCGGCAAATCGCCGAACTGCGTCAGGCCATCGACCGGCTCAGGCCGGAACACTGGGATTACAGCGGCCTGGTCGATCACTTCAAGTGCGTGTTCAATCGCGATCCGCTCTGGCTACCCTACCTCGACCCGCCGGGCGTAATCGAATTGGCCGAGGGCGCCTTGGGTGCGGACTGCCATGTGATCGGCCAGACGGCCTGGCGCTGTCACCCTGGCTTTATCGGCGCCGAGTTGCATCTGGATTATCTGGTGATGGAGTTGCCGCCAGCACTACTGGCCGATCCGGCCTTCCTCCTGCCCATGCAGATTTGCACGGCGCATCTCTATCTCGACGACATCGACGCCGACCTCTGCCCGACCCTGGTCATACCCGGCAGCCACCGCGCCGGGCGCAAGCCTCTGGCGGGAGAAAGCCAATGGCTGGGGCGGGCGGCGGAGCCGGTGCTGTGCCGCGCCGGCGATGTGCTGTTGTTTCGCAGCGAGCTGTGGCATGCCGGCAGCCGCAATCGCACGACGGACCAGACGCGCTACCTGCTACAGGTGCACTATGGTCGGCGCATGGTCGCGCAGAAGTTTTCACCCTATCTGGCGTGGCGCTTCAATCCCGACGTGATTGCGGCCTGCACGCCAAGGCAACGCAGACTGTTGGGGGAACATGAGGAGGCGGAATATGACTAGCCAATCTATCTGCCGAGCCCTCGACCTCCACACGGGCCGAGAAAAATCCTGCCGGGCCAGCCACTATCCCAGCCCCCGAACCGGAAGTCATGCCATGCAGCGCAGCCCCAACCAGCCCTATCTCAACCTGATGCGTCTTGTCGCGTGCAGCTTACTGGCACTGAACCTGGCAGCCAGCAGCACCTTGGGTCAGCGAGACCCGCTGCGCATCGACCTGGTGGGGCTGGAGCCGCTGCCGAGCCAAGACCTGGAAGTGCGCTTTGCACTGAAACTGCGCGTGCAGAATCCGAATGATGAGGCCATCGGCTACAACGGCGTGGCGCTGGAACTTGAGGTCAATGACCTGCCGCTAGCCAGTGGGGTGAGCGATCAGAGCGGACAAGTGCCACGCTTTGGCGAAGCACTGCTCAGCGTGCCAGTGACGATTTCCGCCCTCTCGGCCATGCGCCAAGCCTGGAGCCTGACAGAGAAGGCGCCTCGTCCGAGCTTGCCTTATGTGCTGCGCGGCAAACTGGCCGGTGGTTTCTGGGGAACAATGCGCTTTACCGATGCAGGCATGCTGAACCTGCCAGTGCCAGCGGCCACCCCATAAGGCAGCGCTGGAGGTGGCGGGTGAAGTGACGCTTCTACTCAACGAGCCCGGCTCCAGCCCGCTCGGTGGAAAACCGCTTTGCGGATTTTTCACCCTGCGCCGAGGTTTGATCTTGGTAGGATGGATAACGCTCTTCCTATCCACCCTCGGCTGCCATCCCCAGTGCGGCATGGCGCCTTATGCGAGCGAAGCCAGGTAGTTAGCCAGCTTGTCGTAGACATCCGCCACGCCGGCTTGCATCTGGGAATTCGCGGCGCAAATTTCCTTTGTTGAGTGCAGGACGGTGCATGTCAGCGTGGTTTTTCCGCCCTGTTCGAGGTATTCGGTAGTCACGATCAGCTCGGGCCAGTCGAGCATGTCGTACGATTCGGCGTGGACGATCCGCTCGTACGGGACTATCTCGCGGTAGTCGCCGCGCATCCCAAACTCGCCGCCATCGGCACTGCGAAATCGGTAACGAAAGGTCCCGCCCACTTTGAAATCGACCTCGCAGACCGCCAGCGACCAATCTTGCGGGCCGAACCAGCGTTTCAGCGACTCGGGCTTGGTCATTGCGTCGAAGACCGCGCGGCGCGGCGCGTCAAAGACGCGTGTAATCGTAATTTCGCGGTCGGCTGGCTTGGTCACTTGCAATGTTTCGGTGCTCTTGTTCATTGCCACAGCCTCCTTTGGGTCTTGGGTTTGCATGGGTGCGTTGAGTGGGGCCTGCGGTGGCATGCCCCCGTTTCAGCAGATAGCCGAACGAGAGAGTCTAGATTCGACGCGGCGACTCCGGTTTTCGTTCGTTGCTCATTCCCACGCACGGGCTGATGGACGCTCCAGCCGGCCAAAGCCTCAACGCCATCAAAACCCTATACAATTTACGGCCTTTAGCATTCCTGATCGCGAGGATCCGTCGTGAGCACTCTGCCGCCCTGCCCCAAATGCAACTCCGAATACACCTATGAAGACGGCCAGCAACTGGTCTGCCCGGAATGCAGCCATGAGTGGTCTGCAACTGGCGCGGCTGAAGCCTCGACCGATGGCGATAAGGTGATCAAGGATGCGGTTGGCAATCTCTTGCAAGATGGCGACACGATCAGCGTGATCAAGGACTTGAAGGTCAAAGGCACGTCGCTGGTGGTGAAGGTCGGCACCAAGGTCAAAAACATCCGCCTGTGCGATGGCGACCACGACATCGACTGCAAGATCGACGGCATTGGTCCGATGAAGCTGAAGTCGGAGTTTGTGAAGAAGGTTTAAGCCTGATCGATCCCATGCCCGGCGTGGGACGCGAAAATGCAAAAAAAGGCCAGTCACTCGACTGGCTTTTTTTCAAAAAAACAGCTCAACGCAGCGCCCCCACTCAGGCCACCACCGCCTTCCTCCGCTTCCCAGCCTTCTTCGCCTGATACTCCTTCGCCGCATCATGAAACGCCTGCAACAGCGTGTTGTAGTCCGGCTTTTCCCAGTAGCGATATTCCGGGTGCCACTGCACGCCGACAGCAAAAGCCTTGGCGCCAATCACGCTGACCGCTTCGATCTGCCCATCTTCACAAACGGCCTCGACCTGCAGGCCCTCGCCGAGGCGGTCGATACCCTGGCCGTGTAGCGAGTTGACCTCCACTTCGCGCTCGCCCAGCAGGCTGTGCAGCACGCCGCCTTCGGTCAGGTTGACCTTGTGGATCGGGCCGTAGGCCACGTTATCCGGCACGTCCTTGACCTCGCGGTGGTCCAGGCGACCCGGCGCTTCGTGCACCTGGCGATGCAGGGTGCCGCCGAACAGCACGTTCATTTCCTGCACGCCACGGCAGATGCCGAGGAACGGGATGCCACGCTCCAGGCAAGCGCGCATCAGGCGCAGCACGGTGGCGTCGCGCGGTTTGTCGGCCAGGCCCAGGCCGGGATGGTCGTCGCCGTAGAAGCTCGGGTGGACGTTGGACAGCGAGCCGCCGAACATGATGCCGGAGACGCTATCGAGCACGGTGTCCATGTCCAGGTCGTCGGCAAAGGCCGGGATCATCAGCGGGAAGGCACCAAAACCGGTGACCGAGCTGATGTACTTCTCGCCCACTAGGTGAAACCAGCCAATGTCACGATCAGTCAGCTGCCAGCGGCACAGTGGGAGGCCAATCAGGGGTTTGCTCATGGCAAGGGTTTCCTCTTGTTCTGCGAAGATTGCTCTGGGCTGCCCTTGGGTCAACGGCCTCCACGGTCACCGATTGGTGGCCGCAAGCCCGCTCGCCCAAGGGGTGCCGTTTCCCGGCGACGGTTGGCGCCACCAGGGTCACTGCACCAATGCCGCGCCCGCGCGGCAGGTTTTTTGCGAAAAAAAGGCCGGTCTTGCGACCAGCCTTTGGGTGTTACTTAGCTGTTGCTTGGGAAAGCGAACTGCGCGGCTTCGTGGCTGGCGCGTTGCGGCCAGCGCTGGGTGATGGCTTTGCGGCGGGTGTAGAAGCGCACACCGTCCGGACCGTAGGCGTGGAGGTCGCCGAACAGCGAGCGTTTCCAGCCGCCGAAGCTGTGGTAAGCGACCGGCACAGGCAGTGGGACGTTGACGCCGACCATGCCGACTTCGATTTCGTCGCAGAACAGGCGCGCGGATTCGCCATCACGGGTGAAGATGCAAGTGCCGTTGCCGTATTCGTGGTCGTTGATCAGCTGCATGGCCTCTTCCAGGCTGCCGACGCGCACGATGCACAACACCGGGCCGAAGATTTCTTCTTTGTAGATGCGCATCTCCGGGGTCACGCGGTCGAACAGGCAGCCGCCGAGGAAGAAGCCGCCTTCATTACCGGCAACCTGCAGGCCACGACCGTCGACCACCAGTTGCGCGCCGGCGTTTTCGCCATCGGCAACGTAGCTGCTGACTTTGTCCAGGTGCTGGCTGGTGACCAGTGGGCCCATGTCCAGGCCGCAGGAGGTGCCGGCACCGATTTTCAGGGCCTTGATTTGCGGCACCAGCTTGGCGACCAGCGCATCGGCGACCTGATCACCCACGCACACGGCTACCGAGATGGCCATGCAGCGCTCGCCGCAGGAGCCGTAGGCGGCGCCCATCAGAGCGCTGACGGCGTTGTCCAGGTCGGCGTCAGGCATCAGTACCGCGTGGTTTTTCGCGCCGCCCAGGGCCTGCACGCGCTTACCGCGCTTGGTGCCTTCGGCGTAGATGTATTCGGCAATCGGTGTGGAGCCGACGAAGCTCAGGGCTTTGACTTCCGGCGCTTCGATCAGCGCATCGACCGCTTCCTTGTCGCCGTGCACCACGTTGAGCACGCCTTTCGGCAGGCCGGCCTGGTTCAGCAGGTCGGCGATCAGCAGGGTAGAGCTGGGGTCGCGCTCGGATGGTTTGAGGATGAAGCAGTTGCCGCAGACAATGGCCAGCGGGTACATCCACAACGGCACCATGGCCGGGAAGTTGAACGGGGTGATGCCGGCGACCACGCCGAGCGGCTGGAAGTCGCTCCAGGCGTCGATGTTCGGGCCGACGTTGCGGCTGTATTCGCCCTTGAGGATTTCCGGCGCGGCGCAGGCGAATTCGACGTTCTCGATCCCGCGCTTGAGTTCGCCGGCGGCGTCTTCGAGGGTTTTGCCGTGCTCTTCGCTGATCAGCTGGGCGATGCGTGCCTCGTTGGCTTCGAGCAGTTGCTTGAAGCGGAACATGACCTGGGCACGCTTGGCCGGCGGGGTGTTGCGCCAGGCCGGGAACGCGGCCTTGGCGGCGTCGATGGCTTGCTGCACGGTGGCGCGGCTGGCCAGCGGGACTTTATGGATGGCGGCGCCGGTGGACGGGTTGAATACGTCGGCAGTGCGGCCAGTGTCGGTCACGAACTCGCCGTTGATCAGGTGCTGGATGGTGCTCATGGTACGGTTCTCTTGTTGAAGGCTTGTAGGGTTGGGGGGTTACCCTCTCCCCCGCCCTCTCCCTGGGAGGGAGAGGGGGTAAATTGCGATGGGCCGCGTTTATTTGATCTCGGTTTCGACGAAGACGATTTCATGTGCGCTGGCGTTGATCACATTGTGTTCGACGCCGGCTTTGCGGAAATACGCCTGCCCAGCCGTCAGGGGCGCGTGCTTGTCGCCCTCGGGGGTTTCCAGCAGTAGCGTGCCGCTGGTCATCGGCACCACTACGTAGTCGTAACCGTGGCTGTGGTGGCCGGTTTCGGCACCGGGCGCAAAGCGCCATTCGGTGACGATCACCCGCTCGTTGTTCACTTGCACGCTCGGCACGGCTTGCGGTCGGCTCATGCTGGCTTCAATCCAGGCTGTTCAGCGCTTCGCCAACGGCATCGAACACGCGGTCGAGGTCGGCGGGCTTGGCGTTGAAGGTTGGGCCGAACTGCAGGGTGTCGCCACCGAAGCGCACATAGAAGCCGGCTTTCCACAGTTTCATCCCGGCCTCGAACGGACGGACGATGGCGTCGCCATCACGCGGGGCGATCTGGATCGCACCGGCCAGGCCGCAGTTGCGGATGTCGACGACGTTCTTCGCGCCTTTCAGGCCATGCAGGACGTTCTCGAAGTGCGGCGCCAGTTCGGCGGACTGTTGAATCAGGTTTTCGCGCTCAAGCAATTCGAGTGCGGCCAGGCCAGCGGCGCAGGCGACCGGGTGTGCCGAGTAGGTGTAGCCATGGGTGAATTCGACTGCGTACTCGGGTGTCGCCTGGTTCATGAAGGTTTGGTAGATCTCGCGGCTGGCGATCACGGCGCCCATCGGGATAGCGCCGTTGGTGATCTGCTTGGCGACGTTCATCAGGTCCGGAGTCACGCCGAAGTATTCAGCGCCGGTGGCTTTACCCATGCGACCGAAGGCGGTTATCACTTCGTCGAAAATCAGCAGGATATTGTTGGCATCACAAATCTCGCGCAGGCGTTGCAGGTAACCCTGCGGCGGCACCAGCACGCCAGCGGAGCCGGCCATCGGCTCGACAATCACGGCGGCGATGTTGGAGGCGTCGTGCAGCTCAATCAGCTTCAACAGTTCGTTGGCCAACTCGATGCCACCGGTTTGCGCCATGCCACGGGTAAACGCCAGGCCCGGTTGAAGGGTGTGCGGCAGGTGGTCGACGTCCATGAATTGGCCGTACATTTTGCGGTTGCCATTGATGCCACCGAGGCTGGTGCCAGCGATATTGACACCGTGGTAGCCACGGGCGCGGCCGATCAGTTTGGTCTTGCTCGCCTGGCCTTTCAGGCGCCAGTAGGCGCGGGCCATTTTCACCGCGGTGTCGGCGCACTCGGAGCCGGAGCCGGTAAAGAACACATGGTTCAGGTCGCCTGGCGTCATGTCGGCGATTTTCTCAGCCAGTTTGAATGACAGCGGGTGGCCGTATTGGAAGGCCGGCGAATAGTCGAGGGTGCCCAGTTGACGGGCCACTGCTTCCTGGATTTCCTTGCGGGTATGCCCAGCGCCGCAGGTCCAGAGGCCGGACAGGCTGTCGTAAATCTTGCGACCCTGCTCGTCGATCAGGTAGCTGCCTTCGGCGCCGACGATAAAGCGCGGGTCGCGTTGGAAGTTGCGGTTGGCAGAAAACGGCATCCAGTGCGCGTCCAGCTTGAGCTGGCTGGCGAGAGACGGAGTGGCGGTTTGTGGCATGTTCATGAGCGGCCTCGCAAGTAAATGCTGTGTTCTGGTCTGTAGGAGCGGGCCATGTCCGCGATTGCGGATGTTCGTGGCCATGGCCCGTGCCTAAGGTTGTTTCTCTTGCCGGCTAAGGTGCCACGGGCATAAAGTCTTAAAAACACGATTCTTCTAATTCTCAGATTGGCTTTCACTAAACTATGAGCACCCGTCGCCCCGATCCCCTGGCGCAAGTCAGCGACTTCGATATCCGCCTGTTACGCATCTTTCGCAGCGTGGTGGAGTGCGGCGGCTTTTCTGCCGCAGAAAGTGCGCTGGGCATCGGCCGCTCGGCCATCAGCCAGCAAATGAGCGATCTCGAGCAACGCCTGGGTTTGCGCTTGTGTCAGCGCGGGCGTGCCGGCTTTGCCCTGACCGAGGAAGGCCGCGAGGTCTACCAGTCGTCCTTGCAACTGCTCAGCGCCCTGGAAAGTTTTCGCACCGAGGTCAACGGCCTGCACCAGCACCTGCGTGGCGAGCTGAACATCGGTCTGACCGACAACCTGGTGACCCTGCCGCACATGCGCATCACCAACGCCCTGGCGCTGCTGAAGGAGCGCGGGCCGGACGTGCACATCCAGATCCGCATGACCCCGCCAAGCGAGGTCGAGCAAGGGGTGCTCGACGGCAGCCTGCATGTCGGCGTGGTGCCGCAGGCCAACACGCTGTCTGGGCTGGAGTATCAGCCGCTGTACAGCGAACGTTCGCTGCTCTACTGCGCGGTCGGCCACCCACTGTTCTATGTCGACGACCAGCAGTTGGCCGATGAGCGCCTCAATAGCCAGGATGCCATCGCCCCAACCTTTCGCCTGCCACCGGAGATCCAGGCCCAATACCAGGCGCTGAAATGTACGGCCAGTGCTTCGGACCGTGAGGGCATGGCCTTCTTGATTCTCACCGGACGCTATATCGGCTACCTGCCGGACCACTACGCCAGCCTGTGGGTGCAGCAGGGGCGGCTGCGCGCGCTGAAACCAACGACGCGTTTCTATGACCTCAGCCTGGCCTCGGTGACCCGCAAAGGCCGGCGGCCGCATCTGGTGCTGGAGAGCTTTCTCGAGGCATTGGCAGCAACCAGCTGATCGCGCCCCGCCTCGGTGCAGCCACAGCCCCAGCGCGATGCAAAAGGCGCCACCTCGACTACACAGTCATTCATGCGACTGCTCGGAAGGCCCGCGGCAGCGAATGTATGCAACCCCTGAAACAAGGCCCAGGACGATTGCGCACAATTGCGCGGATCTTTCTTGATACAAAGCTGATCACTTGGACAGAAAATTGCAGAGGGTGGCGTACCTGACCAAAAGGCCAGGAAAAAATTAGAACAGAACGATGCCATCCTGGGAGCAAACATGAATCGCAAAGCCTCGTCCCTGCTGCTCGCCGGCAGCTTGCTACTCGCCGCCGATGCACACGCCGACAGCCCGCTGCTGTGGCAGGACAACAGCGTCACCTACCTCTATGGCCGGGATTTCAAGATCGACCCACCGATCCAGCAGACCCTCTCCTTCGAGCATGCCAGTGGCTGGAGCTTCGGTGACCTGTTCATTTTCTTCGACCAGATCAACTACAACGGCGAGGAAAGCGCCGGCGCCGGCAAGGACACCTACTACGGCGAGTTCGCTCCGCGCCTGTCCTTCGGCAAGACCTTCGACCAGAAGCTGGAATTCGGCCCGATCAAGGACGTACTGCTGGCCGGCACCTACGAGCGTGGCGAGAACCGCAACCAGAACTACCTGCTCGGCCCAGGCTTCGACCTGGCCATCCCCGGCTTCGACTACTTCCAGCTGAACTTCTACTACCGCAAACCCGACGGCATCACCAAGAATCCGTCCGGCCAATGGCAGGTCACCCCGGTGTGGTCCTACACCATTCCCGTGGGCAACTCCGACATCCTCATCGACGGTTTCATGGACTGGGTGTGGAACAACAAGGACGCCACCAACAGCCGCCCGAATGACCTGCACGCCAACCTGCACTTCAACCCGCAGGTCAAATATGATCTGGGCAAGGCCATGGGCTGGAGCGCGGTCAAGCACTTCTACGTCGGCGTGGAGTACGACTACTGGAAGAACAAATACGCCATCGACGATGAGAGCTTCCTCGGTGACGAAATCCTCGAAGGCACCACCCAGAGCGCGATCAACCTGATCGCCAAAGTGCACTTCTGATTCAGCTGAGTAGCGCCGGTGCCCGCCACCGGCGCCGCTCGGATGATTGCAACAGCACACCTTATCGATTTCAGGCGGACAGGCAACACAATCGAGCACGCCCTGCGCAATCACGCACAACAGCAGTGCACCCCAAGGTCTTGGTACTGACGGCCACGCTTTTTCTGCGCCTTGCGCTTGTCACCTCGCCGACAGTGGGTTATCTGTGCTCGCTGCGCTCCCTGAACCGTTCGGAATCGCCCCATGACCCTTGAAGTTCCCGCCCACGGCTCCAAACCTGCCGGGCGCATACGCCAGAAAAACGAAGAAGCGATCCTTGCCGCCGCCGAAGAAGAGTTCGCTCGCCACGGTTTCAAGGGCACCAGCATGAATACCATCGCGCAGACCGTCGGCCTGCCGAAGGCCAACCTGCACTACTACTTCAACAACAAGCTGGGCCTGTACCTGGCGGTGCTGAGCAACATCCTCGAACTCTGGGACAGCACCTTCAACACCCTCACCGCCGAGGACGATCCGGCTGTGGCGCTGGCCGGCTACATCCGCGCCAAGCTGGAGTTTTCGCGGCGCTATCCGCTGGCCTCGAAGATCTTCGCGATGGAAGTGATCAGTGGCGGCGTTTGCCTCGAAGCGCATTTCGATCAGGACTACCGCGACTGGTTCAGGGGCCGGGCCGCGGTCTTCGACGCCTGGATCGCCGCCGGCAAGATGGACGCCGTCGACCCGATGCACCTGATCTTCCTGCTCTGGGGCAGCACCCAGCACTATGCCGACTTCGGCGCGCAGATCTGCCGCGTCAGCGGGCGCAAACGCCTGACCAAGGAAGACTTCGAGAGCGCCACACAGAACCTTATCCACATCATCCTCAAGGGTTGCGGCCTCACCCCGCCAAGCGCCTGATGCCCCTCACGCTCGGCGCCTCTTGCGAGTACCGCGCGGAGATCCGCAAAAGCCGCTTCCTCGCCCTCGCCGCACCGGTTGCCAGCGCGGCCGAGGCGCAGGCCTTCATCGCCACCGCCAGCGACAGCGGTGCTTCGCACAACTGCTGGGCCTGGAAGGTCGGCAACCAGTACCGTTTCAGCGACGACGGCGAACCCGGCGGTACCGCCGGCCGGCCGATCCTGGCAGCCATCGAGGGGCAGGCCTTTGACCAGGTGGTCGTGTTGGTGATCCGCTGGTACGGCGGCATCCAGCTTGGCACCGGCGGCCTCGCCCGAGCCTACGGCGGCAGCGCCAGCAAGTGCCTGCAAGGCGGCGAAAGCAAGCCGCTGTTGCAGCTGCGGCACTTCACCTGCCACCTGAGCTTTGCCGAACTGCCGCTGCTCAAGGCCCGCCTGGCCGAATTGGAGATCCTGCTGGAACACGAAGCCTACGATGCCAGCGGGGCCGAGTTGCAGTTGGCCGTAACCGATGCGCGCTGCGCCGAACTGCAGCGCTTGCTGGCCGATATCAGCCGGGGCCGCGCGCAGCTGCAGCGTTTGTGAGCAGGCTACGGGCGCCGTGGATCCTGGCTCTGCTGCTGGCCGGGCCACTGCGCGCCGAAGTCAGCTCGCCGATTCGCGCCAACGGCCAGGCCAGCTCCAGGGAGATCGATCAGCGCCGGCAAAGCACCGCGCCACAAGCCGACGACAGCCGCCTGGAACAGCAGGCCAACCAATTGGCCCACAGCATTCTGAACCGGCATCTCGAACGGGTGTGGCGCTACGACCTGGAAACGGGTCATGGCAATACCCTGGGCGCCAGGCTAGGCGAATAGCCAAGCCTCGGTGAGCCGTTGCAACTCGCGGGGCATGGCCAAATTACCTGCCTGTATTGCCCGTTGGCCCCACCGCCATTTCCACGAAAACGGTTGGGCAAAGCACCCACACAATCGGTTAACAAGCCTGTGGATAAGCTCTGCAAAGGCGTGCCCAGGCTCCGCCGTGCGGGCCCCTCAAACACCTGTACGTTTTTTGACCAACACTCAAGACGCTCGCCAACATGCCGTAAGCACCTGATCTGTCGAGCTTTATTTTGCATGATCGACAGACCGTGCGGCGCCAGGCAAGTCGATGCGGGCGGCCTTGTCCACAATGGCCGTGGACAGAGCTGTGGATAAGCGTGGGAATAAAGTCGCCAGCCCCGGCGCCATCGGCCCTGCCGCAGGCTGCTGGTTTTTTCACCAGCGGCCTGCGCCGTGATCGGCCATGGCGCCCCAATAGCGTGCAACCCATCCGCAGCGAATTCCTTGCGCGCAGCCGCAAAACCTCGGCCCCGGCGCTTTCTGACCAAGTGGCCAGCTTTTTGCTTTACCGGGTGCATGCTGCCCTCCCCGAGAAAGACTGAAGATGAATAGCCCGACCTCCCCGCCGCGCCTGGAGTTGCATGGCATCAGCAAGCGCTACCCCGGCTGCCTGGCCAACGACCGCATCGACCTGAGCATCGCGCCTGGGGAAATCCATGCCTTGCTCGGCGAGAACGGCGCCGGCAAAAGCACCCTGATGAAGATCATCTATGGTGTCACCCAGCCCGACAGCGGCGAGATCCGCTGGCAGGGCGAGGCGCTGAAGATGCACGACCCGGCCATGGCGCGCAGCCTGGGGGTCGGCATGGTGTTCCAGCATTTCTCGCTGTTCGAAACCCTCAGCGTGGCGCAGAACATCGCCCTGGCCATAGGGGCCGAGGCGGGCACGCCGAAGCAGCTCGAACCACGGATTCGCGAGGTCTCGCAGCGCTACGGCATGGCCCTGGAACCGCAACGCCTGGTGCACAGCCTGTCAATCGGCGAACGCCAACGGGTGGAGATCGTCCGCTGCCTGATGCAGGACATCAAGCTGCTGATCCTCGACGAGCCGACCTCGGTGCTCACCCCGCAGGAGGCCGACGAACTGTTCGTCACCCTGCGCCGTCTGGCGGCCGAGGGCTGCAGCATCCTCTTCATCAGCCACAAGCTCGGCGAAGTACGCGCCCTCTGCCAAAGCGCCACGGTGCTGCGCGGCGGCCGGGTGTCCGGACACTGCGTACCGGCCGACTGCTCCGACCTGGAGCTGGCGCGACTGATGGTCGGCGACGCCGAGGGCCTGGAAGGCTGCTACCCCAAGGCCTGCGGCGGCCTGCCGCGTTTGCGCGTAGACGACCTCAGCTGGCACAACGACGCCCCCTTTGGCACCTCCCTGAGCCACCTGCGCCTGGACGTGCGCAGTGGCGAGATCGTCGGCATCGCCGGGGTCGCCGGCAACGGCCAGGATGAGCTGCTGGCCTTGCTCAGCGGCGAAGTGCGCCTGTCCCGTGGCGAACGCGAACGCATCAGCCTCGATCAGCAGGCGGTCGCCCACCTCTACCCGGATGCCCGCCGCCGTCTCGGCCTGGCCTTCGTCCCCGCCGAGCGCCTGGGCCATGGCGCCGTGCCAGACATGTCGCTGGCCGACAACGCGCTGCTTAGCGCCTTCCAGCAGGGCCTGCTGCGCAAGGGCCTGATCCAGCGCGGCAAGGTGCGCGCCTTCGCCGACGAAATCATCCGCCGCTTCGCGGTGAAAACCCCGGACGCCGACACCGCCGCGCGCAGCCTGTCCGGCGGTAACCTGCAGAAATTCATTCTTGGCCGGGAAATCATGCAGCAGCCGAAACTGCTGGTCGCCGCCCACCCGACCTGGGGCGTCGACGTCGGCGCCGCCGCGGCGATCCACCGCGCGCTAATTGCCCTGCGCGATGCCGGCGCGGCGATCCTGGTGATCTCCGAAGACCTCGACGAGCTGTTCCAGATCAGCGACCGCATCGGCGCCCTGTGCAGCGGCAAGTTGTCGCCCCTGGCCGCCACCGAACGGACCTCGCCGGTCGAGGTCGGCCGCTGGATGGCCGGCGAGTTCGCCCCGGTCGCCCCCTTGAATAACCTGGTCGCAGCCGCTGCTGCCGCCCTGCGCTGACGGAGTCTGCCATGCTGCTATCGCTCGAACCGCGCGGCCAGCAATCGCGCCCCATGCTTTGGCTGTCGCCGCTACTCGCAGCGCTGCTGACCCTGTTCAGCGGCTCGCTGCTGTTCGCCATCCTCGGCCATGACCCGCTGGCCACCCTGCACACCCTGCTGATCGCGCCGCTGGCCGACTGGTACGGGGTCTCCGAACTGCTGGTCAAGACTCTGCCGATCCTGCTCTGCGCCCTCGGCCTGGCGGTGGCCTACCAGGCGCGCATCTGGAATATCGGCGCCGAAGGCCAACTGCTGCTCGGCGCCCTGGCCGGCAGCGCCATGGCCCTGCAACTGCTCGACTGGGAAAGCCGCTGGGCACTGGTCTGGGTGGTGGCCGCCGGCACCTGTGCCGGCGCGGCCTGGGCGGCCATCACCGCCTGGCTGCGCACGCAGTTCAACGCCAACGAAATCCTCACCAGCATCATGCTCAACTACATCGCGCTGAACCTGCTGCTGTTCTTCGTGCATGGCCCGCTGAAGGACCCGGCCGGTTTCAACTTCCCCGAGTCGGCGATGTTCGGCGACGCCAGCCGCCTGCCGCTGGTCAGCGAGGACGGCCGCGTGCACGCCGGCCTGTACCTCGCCCTGTTGGCGTTGGTGGCGGTGTGGGTGCTGCTGCACAAGAGCTTCCTCGGCTTCCAGATCAAGGTGCTCGGCCTGGACCGTCGCGCCGCCGGTTTCGTCGGTTTTCGCGAGAAACGCCTGGTGTGGTTCGCCCTGCTGGTCAGCGGTGCGCTGGCCGGGCTGGCCGGGGTCGGCGAAGTGGCCGGTCCGATCGGCCAACTGGTCCCACAGGTGTCGCCGGGCTACGGCTACGCGGCGATCACCGTGGCCTTCCTCGGCCGCCTCAACCCGCTCGGCATCCTCTTCGCCAGCCTGCTGATGGCCCTGCTCTACCTGGGTGGCGAGAACGCGCAGATGAGCATGAACCTGCCGCAGGCGATCACCCAGTTGTTCCAGGGCATGATGCTGTTCTTCCTGCTCGCCTGTGACGTGCTGATCCTCTATCGGCCGCGGCTGAAGCTGAAGTGGGGGCGACGCGCGGCACTCAAGGAAGCGGCGGCCTGACGTTGGCCATGAACCTAGCCCCTCCCACCCAGCCAGCACCCTGCAATCACTTTTTCACCTGCCGCATGTGGCGCGCAGCTTGAGGCTTCGATTATGGATCTCGATCTACTGAGCAATATCTTCTACGCCATGGTGCGCACCGGCACGCCGCTGCTGCTGGTGGCCTTGGGCGAACTGATCTGCGAGAAGAGTGGCGTGCTCAACCTGGGCCAGGAAGGCATGATGCTGTTCGGTGCGGTGATCGGCTTCATCGTCGCCCTCAGCACCGGCAACCTGTGGCTCGGCGTGCTGCTGGCGATGGCCGCCGGTATGCTCCTGTCGCTGCTGTTCGCCGCCGTGGCCCTGGGTTTCAACGCCAACCAGGTGGCCACCGGCCTGGCCCTGACCATCTTCGGTGTGGGCCTGTCGACCTTCGTCGGCGCGGCCTGGGTCGGCAAACCGCTGGCCGGCTTCGAGCCCATCGCCATCCCGCTGCTCAGCGAGATCCCGCTGATCGGACGCATGCTGTTCGCCCAGGACGTGCTGATCTACCTGTCCTTCGCCCTGTTCGCTCTGGTCGCCTGGGTGCTGCTGAAAAGCCGTATCGGCCTGATCATCCAGGCCGTCGGCGAAAACCCCGACGCGGCCAGCGCCATGGGCCTGCCGGTGCTGCGCGTGCGCACCCTGGCGGTGCTGTTCGGCGGTGCCATGGCCGGACTGGCCGGCGGTTACCTGTCGCTGGCCTACACGCCGATGTGGGCGGAGCACATGACCGCCGGGCGCGGCTGGATCGCCCTGGCGCTGGTGGTGTTCGCCAGCTGGCGGGTGTTGCGCGTGCTGCTCGGCGCCTACCTGTTCGGCCTGGCCAGCATCCTCCATCTGGTGGCCCAGGGTATCGGCCTGTCGATCCCCTCCAACCTCCTGGCGATGCTGCCCTACGTGGCCACCATCCTGGTGCTGGTGCTGCTCTCGCGCGACGCGATCAAAACCCGCCTGTTCGCCCCGGTATCGCTGGGCAAGCCGTGGCAACCAGGGCATTGAGGGCAACAGGTCGCGGCTAAAGCCGCTCCCACAGGAATCGGCTGCTTCCTAGGAGCGCTTTCGTAGGAAGGGCTTTAGCCGCGACCCACCCAAGGTCAAAGCCACACCACATCCCACAGGGGATAATCCCCAACCCGACTGACCAGTCCAGCCCGTAACGGATTGGCGACGATATAGCGGGCCACAGGCAGCACATCCTCTTCACGACGTAGCGCGCGGTCATGAAAACCGTCCTGCCAGCGCTTACCCTGGCGCCCGGTCATTGAATTGATTTGCTTGGCGCTACGGCCCTTGATCCGGCGCATCAGCATGCTGAGTGATCCCTGCTTAAGGGCCACCAGCCAATGCAGATGATCCGGCATAACGACCCAAGCCAGCGAGTCGACCAGGCCGTCGTCGTGAGCGGCTCTCAGTTCACCGACAAGGAGACGAGCCAGACTGAAATCCGTGAAGAGTGTTTCACGCCCTTCGACGGTTGCGGTCAGCAGGTAGATACGCGCCGGCTCCGAGACCCGGCCAGCACGCAAACGGGCTGAATGGGGCATTCCTTTGCCTCCTTGGTGGGTATGGCAAAGGTATAGCCAATCTTTTGCGGCAGGGGGCAGGTCGCGGCTAAAGCCGCTCCCACAGACTCGCTTCGTTCCTGTGGGAGCGGCTTTAGCCGCGACGCCTGTTGATCCTGACCTGAAGGGCAGGTATCGTCGTCCGACGTCATCCGACGCACCTGGATCAGCAGACAGGGTCAACACTGAGCTGGCTAACCTGAACTCACCCTCAGAGGAGCCTGCTCATGGCAGCCACCCGTATCTGGATCAAAAACCCTCTCGCCATCTTCACCGCCAACGACCAAGACGCTAGCGGCGGCCTGGTGATCGAAAACGGCGTCATCGCCGAACTGCTCGGCGCCGGCCAGCAGCCCTCGAAACCCTGCGCTCAGACTTTCGACGCCCGCGAACACGTGGTGTTGCCGGGGCTGATCAACACCCACCACCACTTCTACCAGACCCTCACCCGCGCCTGGGCGCCGGTGGTCAACCAGCCGCTGTTCCCCTGGCTGAAGACCCTGTACCCGGTGTGGGCGCGCTTGACCCCCGAGAAGCTGGCGCTGGCCAGCAAGGTAGCCTTGGCCGAGCTGCTGCTGTCCGGTTGCAGCACCGCGGCGGACCACCATTACCTGTTCCCCGGCGGCCTGGAAAACGCCATCGACGTACAGGTCGAGGCGGTGCGCGAACTGGGCATGCGCGCCATGCTCACCCGCGGTTCGATGAGCCTGGGCGAGGCCGACGGCGGCCTGCCGCCGCAGCAGACGGTGCAGCAGGGCGAAGTGATCCTGGCCGACAGCCAGCGCCTGATCCAGCAGTACCACCAGCGCGGTGACGGCGCGCAGATCCAGATCGCCCTGGCCCCCTGCTCGCCGTTCTCGGTGACCCAGGAGATCATGCGCGCCAGCGCCGAGCTGGCTGAACGGGAAGATGTACGCCTGCACACGCACCTGGCGGAAACCCTGGATGAAGAGGAGTTCTGCCTGCAGCGCTTTGGCCTGCGTACCGTGGATTACCTCGACAGCGTCGGCTGGCTCGGCCCGCGTACCTGGCTGGCCCACGGCATCCACTTCAACCCGGATGAAATCGCCCGCCTGGGCCAGGCCGGCACCGGTATCTGCCACTGCCCCAGCTCGAACATGCGCCTGGCCTCGGGCATCTGCCCGACCCTCGACCTGGAAGCCGCGGGGGCGCCGATCGGTATCGGCGTCGACGGCTCGGCGTCCAACGATGCCTCGAACATGATCCTCGAGGCCCGCCAGGCCCTGTATATCCAGCGCCTGCGCTACGGCGCCGAGCGCATCACCCCGGAACTGACCCTGGGCTGGGCCAGCAAGGGCTCGGCCAAGCTGCTTGGACGCAGCGACATCGGCGAGTTGGCGGTGGGCAAGCAGGCCGACCTGGCGCTGTTCAAGCTCGACGAGCTGCGTTTCTCCGGCAGCCACGACCCGCTGTCCGCCCTGTTGCTGTGCGGCGCCGACCGTGCCGACCGGATGATGATCGGCGGCACCTGGCGGGTGCTCGACGGGCAGATCGAAGGTCTCGACGTGGCGCAATTGATCGCCGACCACCGCCAGGCAGCCAAAGCCCTGATCGCCGGCTAAATCAGCGCGGGTCTGTGGGAGAGGCTTTAGCCGCGATCTTTTTGAAAAAATCGCGGCTAACGCCTCTCCCACAAGACACCACAACCCTCTGCACCACGACACAGCACACCTCTCTTTTCTCGCACCAGAGCAGCCCCGGCGCGACGCGTTATCGGCACGCCCGCGATCTGCCTGGCCGAACGTATCGCGGGCATGGGCTAGGCGCCCCCGCCGCTCCCACGACCTTCAGCAGATAAATCCACGCTCTATTTGTCCACTTGGTCAGCTTTTTGCAATCCAGTGATCAGCCGCCGTCCAGGCCACCACCCGCTACCCACTGGAGCTCCACTCGCTATGCAGAACAACACTAAAAAACCGCTGCTGCGCGCCCTCGTCGCCGCCCTTGGCTTCAGCGCCACCTTGAGCGCCTCCGCCGCCGACCCGCTGAAGGTCGGCTTCGTATATATCGGCCCAATTGGCGACCACGGCTGGACCTACCAGCACGAACAGGGCCGCAAGATGCTGGCCGAAACACTCGGCGACAAGGTCGCGACCAGCTACGTGGAAAACGTCCCGGAAGGCGCCGATGCCGAGCGGGTGATCCGCAACATGGCCAAGGGTGACTACGACCTGATCTTCACCACCTCCTTCGGCTACATGAACCCGACGCTGAAAGTGGCCAAGCAATTCCCCAAGGTCACCTTTGAGCACGCCACCGGCTACAAGCAGGACAAGAACCTCGGCACCTATCTGGCGCGCTCCTACGAGGGGCGCTACGTCGGTGGTTTCCTCGCGGCGAAGATGACCAAGAGCAAGAAAGTCGGCTACGTCGCCTCCTTTCCGATCCCGGAAGTGATCCGCGACATCAACGCCATCCAACTGGCCCTGGACAAGTACAACCCGGGCACCGAAATCAAAGTGGTGTGGGTCAACTCCTGGTTCGATCCGGGCAAAGAATCCGATGCCGCCAACGCGCTGATCGACCAGGGCGTCGACGTGGTGTTCCAGCACACCGACAGCCCGGCACCGATCCAGACCGCCGAACGCCGGGGCGTCTACTCCGTGGGCTACGCCTCGGATATGGCCCACTTCGGACCGAAAGCCGTGCTCACCTCGATCGTCAACGACTGGGGCCCGCATTACGTGAAAGCCACCCAGGCCACGCTCGACGGCAACTGGACAGCGCAGGACTACTGGGGCGGCCTGGATGACGGGACCATCAAGCTGCCGATCAGCGACTTGGTGCCGGCCGAGGTGAAAAGCGAAGCCGAGCAGATGATCGCCGATATCAAAAGTGGCAAGTTCCACCCCTTCACCGGCCCGATCAAGGATCAGGCCGGGGTCGAAAAAATCGCCGCCGGCGTAGTGGCGACCAATGCCGAACTGGCCTCGATGAACTACTACGTGGAAAACGTGAAGGCCGAGCTGCCGAAGTAAGCGGCGGGCAAAAACCTGTGGGAGGGGCTTTAGCCGCGATAACTGGATTGATCGCGGCTAAAGCCCCTCCCACAATCACTCCCACCGATGCCGTCCCTCCTCGTCCAAGCGGAGAACCGCATCAAAAGGACGATACCTTCGCCCTTTTTCGCTGCCCTGGGTACGAGAAGACTCGCAGCACCGCCCCACCCGGAGCCTCTATGCACACGCTGCCCATCATCGACATCGCCCCCCTCTACGCTGCCGACGAATCCGCCTGGCCCGAAGTGGCCGCGCAGATCGACCGCGCCTGCCGCGACTGGGGTTTCTTCTACATCACCGGCCACCCGATCAGCCCGGCTCGCATTGCCGAACTGCTGGCTGCAGCCAAGACCTTCTTCGCCCTGCCGACGCAAGACAGGCTCAAGATCGACATCACCCAGACCGCCCACCACCGCGGTTACGGCGCCATCGCCACCGAGCAGCTCGACCCGAGCAAGCCAAGTGACCTCAAGGAAACCTTCGACATGGGCTTGCACATGGCCGCCGAGCACCCCGAGGTACTCGCCGGCAAAGCGCTGCGCGGGCCCAATCGCCACCCCGACCTGCCCGGCTGGGCCGAGCTGCTGGAGCAGCATTACAGCGACATGCAGGAACTGGCCAAGACCCTGCTGCGTGCCATGACCCTGGCCCTGGGCATCGAGCGCGAGTTCTTCGACAGCCGCTTCTTTGATCCGATCAGCGTGCTGCGCATGATCCATTACCCGCCGCGGCATACCGCCAGCAGCGTGGAACAGCAGGGCGCCGGGGCGCACACCGATTACGGCTGCATTACCCTGCTCTATCAGGACGAAGCCGGCGGCTTGCAGGTACGCAGCCGCGATGGCCAATGGATCGACGCACCGCCGCTGGCCGGCAGTTTCGTGGTCAATATCGGCGACATGCTGGCGCGCTGGAGTAACGATCGTTACACCTCCACCCCGCACCGGGTGATCAGCCCGTTGGGCGTGGATCGCTACTCCATGCCGTTCTTCGCCGAACCGCACCCGGACACCGAGATCAGTTGCCTGCCGAACTGCTCGGACGCCGCTAACCCGCCCAAATACCCGTCCGTGACCAGCGCCGAGTACCTGCTGTCGCGCTTCGCCGACACCTACGCCTATCGGCGCGAACAGGACGCCATTTAACCGCTAGGGCCGACTCGGGAGCACAGCGAACAGCCCACCAAGTTGCCGCAACGTTGGACGGCGTGCCGCGTCCTACGGGCGGGACGGGCAACCCCGGGCTCGGCCACGCATCGACTTACCGGTATGCTGTGGCTCGCATTCATCGTCACGGAGCACCTATACGGCTATGGCACAGGCAAAAACGGCATTGATCATTGGCGCCTCGCGCGGGCTGGGTCTGGGCCTGGTCAACCAGTTGCTGGCGGACGGTTGGCAGGTCACCGCCAGCGTCCGCGAACCTGCGCGCGCCGAGGCATTGCAGGCACTCCCGGGTGTACGGATCGAGCAGCTGGATATCGACGATGCCCAGCAATTGAGCGCCCTGGAGCAACGTCTCGAAGGGCAGGTGTTCGACCTGCTGTTCGTCAACGCCGGCATCTCCGGCCCGGCGCACCAATCCGCCAGCGCCGCCACCGCGGCGGAAGTCGCGCAGCTGTTCATGACCAATGCCATCGCGCCGATTCGCCTGGCCGAACGCTTCGCCCTGCATATCCGCAAGGGCAACGGCGTGCTGGCGTTCATGAGTTCGGTGCTGGGCAGCGTGGCCAATCAGGAAGGCAGCAATCTGGCGCTGTACAAGGCGAGCAAGGCCGCACTCAACTCGCTGACCAACAGCTTCGTCGCCGAACTGGGCGAGAATCGGCTGACCGTATTGTCGCTGCACCCCGGCTGGGTAAAGACCGACATGGGCGGCCCAGGCGCCAGTGTGGAAGTGGAGGCCAGTTGCCAGGGGCTGATTGCGCAGATCGAACAGTATGCCGGCAGCGGCGAGCATCACTTCATCGACTACCAGGGTCAGACCATCCCCTGGTAGAAACTCGCTCCCACAGGTTCGTCCAGCCCAAGCAACCGGCTTCGATGCACCTGACACCGGCAGTCTCGCCAATTCATGGCAGCAACAGCCTGGCACACCCTCATACTGCACAGGGTTGCAAATAGAAGAATTGCAATTGGCGTTACAAAGAGCTGAAAAAGAGCGCTCGCCTAAAGACCGCGACGCGCTAATGAAAGAGTTTATGTCGCTCGGTGACAGGCTTACCCATGACGAGACAGTAGCCCGAAATCGAGCCGCCACGGCTTGATACCGGTTACCTAGCTTTTAATAGGTTAATGACATGAACTTCCCCGCATCGAGGCGCAGACGATAGCCGCAACCAGGAGCAACGCGCTGGCCGGAGCCAAGCAGCCAATGCGCCAACGGGTAGACAATCGCAACAGCCCGCAACGCCAGCAGCAGCTTTTCATTTTTCAGGTGGACGAACATGCTCGGTGCAGCATCCTTGGCCGGAGCAACGGGGAAAGATCGTGCCGTCTCAACTGAGGCCAAATGTCTGTCAGCCGCAAGCGCAGGCTGGTGTATGGCGCAGCCGCTGACTACTGGCAGGCTTTGCAGGCAGCGCCGGGCGTTGAGAACGCGTGCGAGGCGATTGATTCACAGGAGATTCTGTCCTGGCGGTCAGTTAAACTCCCGAACATCAACCCTCGACAAGGCTCTGACTTATGTACGACTGGCTCAACGCCTTGCCCAAGGCCGAACTGCACCTGCACCTGGAAGGCTCGCTGGAACCTGAGCTGCTGTTCGCCCTGGCCGAGCGCAACCGGATCGCCCTGCCCTGGAATGACGTCGATACCCTGCGCAGCGCCTACGCTTTCAACAATCTGCAGGAATTCCTCGACCTCTATTACCAGGGCGCCGATGTGTTGCGCACCGAGCAGGATTTCTACGACCTGACCTGGGCCTACCTGCAACGCTGCAAAGCGCAGAACGTGATCCACACCGAACCCTTTTACGACCCGCAGACCCACACCGACCGCGGCATTCCTTTTGAAGTCGCGCTCAATGGCATCGCCACCGCGCTCAAGGATGGCCGTCAGCAGCTCGGCATCAGCAGCGGCCTGATTCTCAGCTTCCTGCGTCATCTGCCGGAAGAGCAGGCGCAAAAAACCTTCGATCAGGCCCTGCCTTATCGCGATGCCTTTTTTGCCGTCGGCCTCGACAGCTCCGAAATGGGCCACCCGCCGAGCAAGTTCCAGCGGGTGTTCGACCGCGCGCGCAGCGAAGGCTTCCTGACCGTTGCCCACGCCGGTGAAGAAGGCCCACCGGAATACATCTGGCAAGCCCTCGACCTGCTGAAGGTCAGCCGCATCGACCATGGCGTGCGCGCCAGCGAAGACCCGCGGCTGATGCAGCGGATCATCGACGAGCAGATCCCGCTGACCGTCTGCCCGCTGTCGAACACCAAGCTCTGCGTGTTCGACGACATGAGCCAGCACAACATCCTCGACATGCTCGAACAGGGCGTGAAGGTGACGGTGAACTCCGACGACCCGGCCTACTTCGGCGGCTACGTCACCGAGAACTTCGCCGCCCTGCACGACAGCCTGGGCATGACCGAAGACCAGGCCAAGCGCCTGGCGCAGAACAGCCTGGATGCGCGCCTGATCAAGGGTTGAGCGCCAGCTAGGCGCAGACCCGCGCCGCGATGCGCGGGATCTCCCGGCTACCGCTGGGCGACACATGCAACGCCCGCGAACCCTTCATCGGCCGCAGCCAGCGCTGCTGCACGCAAGCCTGCAACAACGCCGCCCCCAAGGCGCCACCCAAATGCGGCTTGCGCGCGCGCCAGTCGGGGCAGGCGCAGGCGAATTGGCGGCGGCGTTTGCAGAAAGAAGAGTTGATCCAGGCATTGGGTTCTTCAGCGGGTTATTGCGGCTAGGCGCCAACCTGACCTTGCGCGCGGTGCTCTGATCGACACGCCCGAACTAACGCTGCCTACGGCGGCCGGTGATCATCGACAGCGGCAGGTTTTCCTTCAGCCGGAAGCTCTCGAAGATCGCCGCCGTCACATGCAGGCAAACCAGGGCAAACAGGGCATCGGCGAAAAACACATGCACATCCCGTGGCAGGTCCTCGCCCCAGAAGTAATCGATTTCTTCGAGCATGAAGCCGGTAATGCCCAGGCCCAAGATCAACAGCAACATCAGCACCATCACCAGACCACCCAGTGGCGAATGGCCAAGGCGATGATGCGGCTGCCCGCTGAATAGCGCCCGCAGGTGCGCGGCAAGGCGCGCCGGGGTCGGCCAGAAGTCCGCCCAACGCGCCGCCCCTGAACCAATGAAACCCCACACCAGGCGCAGCAATACGCACGCCACTGCGTAGTAGCCAAGCCAACGGTGCCAGCCGTCGCCCGCTTCGTTGAAGAAGTAGTCGCTGAAGAAAGCCAGCACCAGCGACCAGTGACACACACGCACCACCGGGTCCCACAGACGCAGAGTCTCCTGATTCATGGATCAGTAACCGCCGTCCTCGTCCTCGACTTCTTCCTTGACCACCTTGCCGCTGACCGGATCGAAGTAAATTTCGACTTTGCGCTTTTCCTTGTCGAAGCCGTAGATTTCGTAGCAGTTGCCACCGGTGACCTTGAACTTCTTGATCTCGTAGCCCTGGGCCTTGAGGTTGTCCTGGAACTTGGTCTGGTCCTGCCACTGCGCCTTGTCGGCAGTGGTGCACTCCGTGGCGGCGAACGTCAGCGGGCTGGCGACGATGAGAGAAAGCAGCATAAGTTGGCGCATGGGAATTTCCTCGTAGTGTTGGAATCGCCACATAAAAATTAGCCCATGCTCAGGTTTAAGCCAGTAATTATTCTCAGCCGCTAGTGCTTCTCGTCATCTTTCCAGTAGCTCTCGGGAGCCAGCCAGGCGCGAAAACAGCAACCAGTCCAGCACGCCAATCACCAACAGCGAAGCACCGACCAAAGGGAAAGCCACGCCAAGCACGACGATGATCACCAGCGCGGTCTTCCACAACGGCAAGTCATGACGCAGCGGTGGCACGCCAAGACCGCCTTGCGGGCGACGCAGCCACCAGATCGCCAGGCCGCTGACCGAACTGAGCAAAATCAACAGGCAGACCAGCAGCATCAGCAGTTGGTTGGCCAGGCCGAAGAACTTGCCCTCGTGCAGCACCACGCCCATTTCCACGCTTTTCGCCACCGCACCGTAGTCCTGCCAGCGCACGTCGGCCAGCACCTTGCCGCTGTATTGATCGACATGCAGCGTCGCGTCATGGCGCGGGTCGTCGGCGAATAGCGCAATGGTATAGACCCCTTCCGCGCCCTTGGGCAAAGTCACGCTATAACCCGGCGCCACACCCTTGGCGCTGGCGATTTCCAGCACCTGTTGCAGGCTGACCTCGGCCACGGCCGGCGCCGAAGAACCCACGGCCTGAGCGTTATGCGCGGCATGCGGGTCGGACGCCGGTATCGGCGTATTTTCCATCGCCCAGGCGACGGTCTGCCCCTGCGCCGTATTGAGGCTGCGCGCCTGCTCGGTGGATTTGGGCACCTCGTTCCACATCGTCGCCGGGAAGCGGTTCCATACACCGGCGAAGGTCTCACCCCAGAAACCGGTCCAGGTCATGCCCGTCAGCAGCATGAACAGCAACAGCAGCGCGCCCCAGAAACCGGTTACCGCATGCACATCGCGCCAGAACAGCCGGCCACGATTGGCCAGCCGTGGCCAGAACACACCGCGCAGACCATTGCCACGCGGCCACCAGAGATAGAGCCCGGACACCACCAGGACGATGGCCCAGCCGGCGGCCAATTCCACCAGCCGATCACCGACCGTACCGATCAGCAACTCGCCATGCAGCGCACGGGCAATCGCCTGCAGGTTATTCACCGCGTCCTGGCTGCCGAGCAGGGTGCCCTGGTAGGGATCGAGAAACAGGTTGAGCTTGCGCCCACCCTCGGTCACCACGAACTGCGCGCTGTGTTGCGCGTCCACGGGTGGCAGGTACTGGTTGATCGTAGCCTGCGGATAAGCCAGCTTGACCCGCGCCAGTTGCTGATCCGCGCTGAGCAGTTGCTCGCCCTGCGGCACCAGCAGCAGGTCGGCGTAGAGCAGGTTGTCCAGCTGCGGCTTGAACAGGTAGATGATGCCCGTCAGCGACAGCATGATCAGAAACGGGATCACGAACAGCCCGGCATAAAAATGCCAGCGCCAGGCCTGGTGGTAGAAAGACATAGGTGACTTGGTCATGATTAAGACTCCTCTCGAATGAATCAGCCCTCTGCGCGCAAAGGGCTGGGCGTTATGCCTCAGTTCTGCGGTTCGTGCCGATGCTCGGCCGGTGCTTCTTTCTGCACCGCTACCTCGACCTGCACATCACCGGCTTTCTCGAAGTGCAGGGTCAGCGGGAAGCGCTCGCCAGCGCGCAACGGCTGCTTCAGGTTGAACAACATCACGTGGTAACCCATGGGCGCGAAGGCCACCTCGCCAGCGGCGGGAATGGTCACGGCCGGCACCTGTTGCATCTTCATCAGGCCGTCCTGGTGCAGGTGCTCATGCAGCTCGGCCTTGCCCGCCGCGGGGGTGTCCGCACCGAGCAAACGATCGGCATTCAGGCCTTGGTTATGCACGACGAAATAGGCCGCGGCGGTCGGCGCATTCGTGGGCATTTCCCGCGACCACGGATGGGCGATGTGCAAGTCACCGGTCTGGTACTCCTGGGCCGATACGCCCCAGGCGCAGGTCAGCAAGGTGGTCAACAACAGGGATCGAGTGAGGTTCATGGTGGCTCTCCTGGGTTGCGACTCAGCGGTTTCAGGTAAAGGCTCGAAAATCAGAGCCGGGCTCACATCCGCCACTCCAGGCCGGCGAACACACCACGGCCATCGCCCGGCAGGAACTGCGCGCTGTCCTGGCCGTTGGCATCGGCGATCACACCAGTGGTGGCGACGTAGGTTTTGTCCGAAAGGTTGCGGCCTTCGATAAAGAAGCCGAAGCCTTCGCTCGGCCGATAGCCACCCTTCAGGCCCCAGATGGCATAGCCTTCGGCGTACAGGGTTTCGGCCTGGTCGACGTTGTAGTGGGTCGGCGTCCACTCGAGGGTCGGCCCGGCATACCAACCGTCCTGCTGCCACAACGCCTCGCCCTTGATGAACTGGCGCGGAGTGCCGGCCAGGCGGTTATCGCCATAGACATCGTCGTTATCGAAGCGAAAATCATTGAACAGATACTGGCCGCGCAGTACGACCTGCCCGAGGGTCAGCGCCCCACCCAGTTCGATGCCCTGGTGCAGGGTGCGGTCGGCGTTGATGGTGCCCAAGGGTTGGCCGTTGCCATCGTTGAGGGCCAGCAGCTCGTCGCGGATTTCGCTGCGATAGACCGCCAGGTCCAGGTCGAGGTTGTCGCGGTTCCAGCGCAAGCCGGCCTCAAGGGTATTGGCCTTCTGTGCGTCGTTCCTGGTCACCACCTGGCCGCCGGTCAGCTCGCTGAAGGTCGGCGGCTCGAAGCTCTGGCTGAAGTTGCTGAACAACTGCACGCCTTCCGTCAGGTCATGACGCAACCCGATGCGGCCAACCCGGCCCACATAGGTTTCGTTGAACGACTCATTCTGCGGTAAGCAAAAAGCGCTGACGAAGGCGTTGCATCTCAAGCGGTCGTCGACATCGCGCTCCTGATGCAGCCAGGCCAGCCCGCCGATCAGCGCCCAGCGTTCGGCCAACGGCACCTCCAACTCGCCAAAAGCATTCAGGTTGCGGGCGGTCTGGTGCAGCTCATTGACCTTGCGCCCCTTGTGCCCGCTGACATTCTGGTAGCGCGAATCCCAGTTACGGCCCTGGCTGGCTTCGACACCACCGGTCCAACGCCAGCCTTGCTGGTTCTCCCATTTGTGCGCCAGACGCATGCCGTAGTCTTCACTGTTGATATCCAGCACCTGGAAGATCGGGTGCCACAGCGACTTCTCGCTGTAGTAGCTGGACAGCTCCAGGCTGTGGCCGTCATCCAGCTGCAGCGTGGTGATGTTGCCGATGCGGTTGAGGGTGAAATCGCGGCGCTGATCGCCGCTGATATTGCCCGCCGCGGCCTGCTCCGGGTCGCGGTGCAGCTGAGCCTTGGTCAGGTTGCCCGGCAGTTCCGAATCGCTCTCCACATGGGTCAGGTAGACGCGGGTGGACAGGCGCTCATTGATGCGCCCGCCGAGGTTGGCGAAGTAGCGCTGGTTATCCTGCTTGGAGTGAGCGCGAAAACCGTCCTGGGCCGAGTCGGAGAGACTGACGAAGCCGTCCCAGTCGCCGAAGTCCTGGGCGAAGGCGCCGTACAGGCGCTGATAGCCGAAGCTGCCGCCTTCGTAGCGCAGGTCCACCGGTGGCGCCGTCTTGCCGGTGGGCGTGACGAAGTTGATCGCCCCGCCGAGGTTGGCCGCGCCATAGCGCCAGGCATTGGCGCCGCGCAGCACTTCGATGTGGTCGGCGGCCAGCGGCTCGATGGTCTGGAAGTCGAAACTGCCATCGGCCAGGTTCACCGGGGCGCCGTCCTGCATCAGCAGTATGCCGCGACCGTGAAAGGTGCGTTGCAGGCCCGAGCCGCGAATCGACAGGCGCGCCTCTTCGGCACCGAAGCGTGGCTGGATGAACACTCCGGTGGCCAACCCCAGGGCATCCTGCAGGGTGCTGCTGCGACCGGTCTTGTAGGTTTGCGCATCGATTACGGTTGCGCCGCCAGGGACGTGCGAGAAATCAGCACGCTTTTCGGCGATGCTCGGTGCCGTGGGGTCCTTCTGATACTCACCCGTGACCACGGTGTCGTTGAGTTCGACATTCTCGGCCTGGGCGAAAGGAGCCAGGCCCGCGCTCAAGGCGAGCAGGCTCAGCATGGATAGATTGCGCATCACGCACTTCCCTAGATTTTCTTAATAGCGTTCTGGTTGGCAGGCAGCAGTCCTCTGCTGCCGTGACGGCCCTGCAGAAACAGCTCGGACAGGCACGGGCAAGCGCCCGGCAGCGGAACTGCAGGTGCTGAAGCGAGCGAACGCGTTAAGGGGAGGCGCGGGGGTTGGCCGAGGGCCAGGTGTAACGAGGCGGGGTTTTACTCTGACGTTCGTAGCTCGGGCGCAGATCGCCGGGGGCCCGGCGCAACCAGCTGAGGCAGAACAGCAAGGCCAGACCGAGGCTGATGGTGCCGCACAACGGGCAACTGATAGTGCTCGACCAGGCGCTGTCCGACAGAGAGCCTGAGCCGGAATCCAAGGTCGGCCCTGGGTTGCCTTCGGCGGAGCAGAACGCGCCACCGAAACCATTGAGGCTCAAGCCGAGCATTTGCCCATGACCAATACCGCAGGCGAGCACGTTGAACAGGACGCTGAAGTACAGCATCCAGGCAATCAACGAACGGTCGGTACGGGTTAATTTCATGGCCGCGACTCTAACATTGTGCCCTCGGATAGCAAGCTCCCGCCCTGTGCTCGATTGCCGCACGGCGAAGGCTCTGGACTAACCGGCCCAGGGCTTGTGTAGCAGCAGTTCGGCACAGCGGCGCTGGACGAACTCGCGGAGCAGATGCACCGCCTTACTCAGCTGGGCGCGATGGGTACAGACTAGGTTAAGCGGTGCCAGCTCGCCACGCAGCTGAGGCAACAATACGTGCAAACGACCGGCCCGCACGTCGTCCGCCACATCCAGCCATGATTTGTAGACCACCCCACACCCCGCCACGGCCCAGCGGCGCACCACGTCGGCATCATCGCTGACGCGATTGCCGCTGACCGTCACGCCGAGCTCGCGCTTGCCGTCCTGAAAGCGCCAGCGCTCATGCACGCGGCCGCCGAGCATGTACAACAGGCAATTGTGCTGCGCCAGCTGATCCAGCCGCTGCAGTTCGTCGTGTTGTTGCAGGTACGCCGGCGCCGCGCAGAGCACCCGCCGGTTGCCCGCCGCCAGTGGCAACGCCACCAGGCTGGAGTCTTCGGGGGCGCCATAGCGAATGGCGATGTCGACCTGCTGCCGGAACAGATCGGCAACCCGGTCACCAAGCAGCAGCCGTACGCTCAGTTGCGCGTGCTCCTGCTGGAACTCATCGAGCCAGGGCAAGAGTACGTTGCGGCCCAGGTCGGACGGCGCCGAAAGCTGCAACACCCCGCTGATGCCGACCTTGCGCCCGGCCAGTTGCTGCTGGCCTTCATCCAGGCTCTGCAAGGCCGCCCGCGCATAACCGAGAAACTGCTCGCCCTCCGGAGTCAGGCGCAGGCTACGGGTCGAGCGGGCGAACAGGCGCACGTCCAACTGCCGCTCCAGGCGTTTCAGCGCGCCACTGGCGACCGCCGGTGAAACGTCCAGGGCGCGGGCAGCGGCCGACAGACTGCCGAGCTCGGCGGTGCGCACCACGATTTGCAGGTCATCCAGGCGCAACATGGTTCGGACCTTTATTTTCAACAAATAATTGAAGGAGACTTTATCTCTACCTGGTTTTTCTACCCAGCGAAATAGCCGACCATGGCCGCAGCCAACGGAGACGCCCCATGAAAGCCATCGCCTATTACCAAGCCCTTGCCATCGACCACCCCGAGTCGCTGCAAGACATCGAACTGCCGGAACCAACGCCGGGGCCGCGCGACCTATTGGTGGAAGTCCGCGCCATCTCGGTCAACCCGGTGGATACCAAGATCCGCCAGAACGTGCAGCCGGAAAACGGTCAGGCCAAAGTGCTCGGCTGGGACGTGGCCGGCGTGGTCAAAGCAGTCGGCCGCGAGGTCAGCCTGTTCAAGGTCGGCGACAAGGTCTACTACGCCGGCGCCCTCAACCGCGCCGGGGGCAACAGCGAGCGGCACGTGGTCGATGAGCGCATCGTCGGGCACCTGCCGAAAAGCCTGAGTTTCACCCAGGCCGCCGCCCTGCCGCTGACCGCGATCACCGCCTGGGAACTGCTGTTCGAGCGCCTGCACGTCGCACAAGAGAAAACCGACCGGCAACAAAGCCTGTTGATCGTTGGCGCGGCCGGCGGCGTGGGCTCGATCCTGACCCAGCTGGCCCGCCAGCTCACCGGCCTGACCGTGATCGGTACTGCCTCCCGTGCGCAAACCCAAGCCTGGGTCCGCGAGCTTGGCGCCCACCACGTGATCGATCACAGCCAGCCACTGAGTGCCGAACTCAAACGCATCGGCATCGACCAGGTCACCCACGTCGCCAGCCTGACGCAGACCGATCAACACTTCGATCAATTGATCGAAGTGTTGGCGCCGCAAGGCAAACTGGCGCTGATCGACGACCCGAAAGCGCTGGATGTGGTCAAGCTCAAGCGCAAGAGCCTGTCGCTGCACTGGGAGTTCATGTACACCCGCTCGCTGTTCGAAACCCCGGACATGCTCGAACAACACAAGCTGCTCGAGCGGGTGGCTGAGCTGATCGACAGCGGCATCCTGAAAACCACCGTGGGCGAGCATTTCGGCAGCATCAATGCGAGCAACTTGCGCCGCGCCCATGCCCTGCTGGAAAGCGGCAAGGCCAAAGGCAAAATCGTACTGGAAAGCTTCTAACTCGGTATAAACGGGATGACCCGGGCAAGCCGCACAGGCGCAGGTTGGGCTGAGAGGCGCGTAGCCCAACGCCCCAGACAAAGCAAACGCGCCACTGGCGCGAAAGGCTGACGACCGTCAGTCGGCCGCTTGCTCCAGGTCAAAGAAAGTTCACACATGGGGACTAGACTGCAATTTCTTCGTCCAACGGGAGGCAGCCATGAACATCCTTATTCGTACGCTCTCCAAGCCCCAAGGGACCTGCTGGCAGGTGCGCCTGGATCAACATGCGGTGACCTTTCGCAGCGAAGCTGAAGCCCGCGCATTCGTCACCACCCTCGAAGCACGATTGCGGGCGCCGCACACCTTGCCGCTGGTTGAGCAACGGGCCGCCGGTTAACGGCAGCAGGAACACGTACCTGACGCTGAGCGGGACCGCAGCGTCAGGTCCCGCTCAGCGCGCCTGAGCGCGAGCCGTCAGTTGCGCGCAGACCAGCGCCAAGACACCACACAGACTGATCACCAGCGCCATCGGCAAGGCACTGCCATCGTGTAGTGCCGCCACCAGCGCCGCCGCCGCAGCGGACACGCCGGACTGCAAACAACCGAGCAAAGCCGAAGCACTGCCCGCATTCGCACCTTGCCCGGCCATCGCGCACGCCGAGGCGTTGGGGATGATGCAACCGAGGCTGGCGATGCAACCAAACAGTGGAATCAACAGCGGCCACAGTGCCGTCGGCCGCAACGCCGTCAGCCCGAGCAAGATCAGCGCGAAGGCCAGGTAGACCCACACCATCCGCACCAACCAATACGCCGGGCCATGGCGGCGCAACAGCCACGCATTGACCTGGGCCATGAGAATGAAGCCCGCCGCGTTGCTGCCGAACAGCCAACCGTAGTCCTCGGCAGGCACGCCATACAGCTCGATGAACACGAACGGCGAACCGGCAACGTAAGCAAACATCCCGGCCATCGCCACCCCGCCGGTCAAGGCATTGCCGAGGAACTGGCGGTTGCCGAACAGCCGCCGGTATTGGCCGAGGGCGCCGCTCAGTGGCGCGCGCGCCAAGCCGGCGGGAATGGTCTCCGGCAGCCAGAGCGCGACAGCCACCATGCTCAGCGCGCTGAATACGGTCAGGCAATAGAAAATCGACTGCCAGCCGAACGCCCCCAGCAGCACACCACCGGCGAACGGCGCCAGAATCGGCGCTAGGCCCATCACCAGCATCAGTTGCGAAAACACCTTGGCCGAGGCCAGCGGGTCGCACAGATCGCGCACCACCGCCCGCGACACCACCATCCCGGCACAGCCACCCAGCGCCTGGACGAAACGCGCAGCGATCAACCATTCCAGGCTCGGCGCCAGCGCGCAGGCCCCCGACGCCAGGGTGAACAACAGCACGCCAACCAGCAGCGGCGTGCGCCGGCCATAACGATCCGCCAGTGGCCCATAGACCAATTGGCCGATCGACATGCCGATAAAGTAGACCGCCAGCGACAGCTGCACATGCTCGACATCCGTCGCGAAAACCCGTGCCAGCGTGGGGAAACTCGGCAGATAGAAATCAATCGCCAACGGCCCGAAAGCGCTTAGCGCACCGAGGATCAAGAGCACTCTTAAATTCATCGGATATCCAATAACCGGCGCCTACAGCGAACCCGGTTCGCGGCGCGTAAGACGTTAGCCAAGCCATGCGCTTGGCCACACCCCAAAAACAAATACGCCGCCATCTTCGCAGATGGCGGCGCACGGGTGAACCTTACTCCGCGTTGACCACGGCCTCGGGCTTCTTGTCTTTGCTGAGCTTGGCCGCCGCCGACTCCACCAGCAGGTAGAACATCGGAATCAGGAAAGTCGCCAGGATGGTCGCGGCCAGCATACCGCCAATCACCCCGGTGCCGATCGAGTGGCGGCTGGCCGACCCCGCGCCGGTGCTGATGGCCAACGGCACGCAACCGAGGATGAAGGCCAGTGAAGTCATCACGATCGGCCGGAAACGCAGCTTCGCCGCCTCCAGCGCCGACTCATGGATGCCCATGCCCTGCGCCCGACAGAGCACCGCGAACTCGACGATCAGGATGGCGTTCTTCGCCGCCAGACCGATCAAGGTCACCAGCCCGACCTGGAAGTACACATCGTTCTGGATGCCGCGCAGCCAGACCGCCAGGATCGCGCCGAATACCGCGAACGGCACCGCGGTGACCACCGCCACCGGCAAGGTCCAGCGCTCGTATTGCGCAGCGAGGATCAGGAACACCATGACCAGGCCGAACACGAACGCCGTGCTGCCGGAGCCTTGGGACGCCAGCTCCTGGTAGGCCGAGCCGATCCAGCCGATGCTGTAATCCTCCCCCAGGGTCTGATCGGCCACTTCCTGCATGGCCACCAACGCCTGCCCGGAGCTGTAGCCCGGGGCCGGGCCGCCGAGCACCTTGGCCGCCGGGTAGACGTTGAAGCGCGCGTAGCTGTCGGGCCCGAGGATACGCTGCACACTGACCAGGGAGGACAGCGGCACCAGATCATCGCTGGCCGAACGCACATAGACCTGGCTGAGGTCTTCCGGCTTGCGGCGGAACTCCGACTCGGCCTGCAGGCTGACCTGCCAGGTGCGCCCGTAGAGGGTGAAGTCGTTGACATAGTAGCTGCCGAAGGTGGCCTGCATGGCGGTGAACACATCGTTGACCGCCACGCCCAAGGCCCGCGCCTTGGTGCGGTCGAGATCGATGTAGTACTGCGGCACGTCGGCGTTGAAGGTGGTATTGACCCCCGCCAGTTCGGGGCGCTTGGCCGCCTCGGCGAGGAACTTGTGCACCACCGCTTGCAACTGCTCGCTGTTACCGCCGCTACGGTCCTGGATGTAGGCCTCGAAGCCACCGGTGGTACTCATGCCGGTGATCGGCGGCGGGTTGAAGGTCATCACCACCGCGTCTTTCTGCTGCGCCCCCATGCTCATGAAATCGCGCGGCAGGTTGCGAGCGTCGAGCTCGGGCGTGGTCCGCTCGCTCCAGTCCTTCAGCGGCACGAACGAGACCCCGGCGTTGCTGCGGGTGCCGAAGGTGAGAATGTCGAAACCGGCGAAGGTCACCACATCCTGCACCGCCGGGTGCTTCATCAATTCCTCGGTGACCGCGCCGGTGACTTTCTCGGTACGGGTCAGCGAGGCCGCTGGCGGCAGGAAGTAGGCGTTGAGCACATAACCCTGATCCTCGTCCGGCACCAGCGAGGTCGGCACCCGGCCAAACAACACGACCATCAGCGCGATCATCCCGCCGAACAGCAGCAGGCCGATCACCGAGCGTTTGAGGAAGAACTGCACCCCGGCACCATAGCCGGCGGTGGCGCGATCGAACACTCGGTTGAACCAGCGGAACGGCGCCGCCGGCTCATGCTCACCGGGCTTGAGCAACAACGCGCAGAGTGCCGGCGACAAGGTCAGTGCCACCACCCCGGAGACCATCACCGAGACCGCGATGGTGATCGCGAACTGCTGGTACATCTGGCCCGCCAGCCCGCCGAGAAAACCCACCGGGATGAAGACCGCGCAGAGCACCAGCACGATGGCGATGATCGGCCCGGTCACCTCTTCCATTGCCTTGATCGCGGCTTCGCGCGGAGCGAGCTTCTCGGTGCGCATCACCCGTTCGACGTTCTCCAGCACGACGATGGCGTCGTCGACCACGATGCCGATGGCCAGCACCATGCCGAACAGGGTCAACAGGTTGATCGAGAACCCGAGCAGGTACATGCCGGCGAAGGTGCCGATCAGCGACACCGGAATCGCCAGCACCGGGATCAGCGTGGCGCGCCAGTTCTGCAGGAACACGAAGACCACCAGGACCACCAGCAGCAAGGCCTCGAAGAAGGTGTGAATCACCTCCTCGATCGAGACTTTGACGAACTTGGTGGTGTCGTAGGGAATCTTGTAGGCGATGCCTTCCGGGAAGCGCTTGGACAGGCGCGCCATGGTCGCCTCGACCGCTGCGGCGGTGTCCAGGGCGTTGGCGCCCGGCTGCAGATAAATGCCGAACGCGGCGTTCTGCTGGCCATTCAGCGAGGTCATCAACGAGTAGTCCTGAGCGCCCAACTCAACCCTGGCAACGTCCTTGAGCAACAGGCTGGCGCCGGTCGCGTCGGTGCGCAGGATGATGCTCTCGAACTCTTTCGGGTCGGTGAAACGGCCCTGGGTGGTGACCGTGTAGGTGAAGTCCTGCTCCTGCTTGAGCGGTTGACGACCAAAGCTGCCGGCGGCGAACTGCGAGTTCTGCTCCTGGATGGCGTTGACCACATCGGTCGGCGTCAGGTCGTACTGTGCGAGTTTGTCCGGCCGTAGCCAGATGCGCATGGAGTAGTCCTTGGAGCCGAACTGGCTGGCGTCGCCAACGCCCTTGAGACGCTTGAGCTCATCGATCACGTTGATCAGCGCGTAGTTGCTGATGAAGATCGGATCGCGAGAACCATCCGGCGAGTAGAGGGTGATCACCTGCAGGATGTCGGAGGATTTCTTCTCCACCTTCACCCCTTGCCGACGCACTTCCTCGGGCAGTTTCGCCAGTGCCGCCTGCACCTTGTTGTTGACGTTGATGGTCGCCTGATCCGGGTCGGTGCCGACCTGGAAATACACCGTCAGGCTCATGGCGCCACTGCTGTCGGAGTTGGACAGCTGGTAGATCATGTTTTCGACGCCGTTGATTTCCTGCTCCAGCGGCGCCGCCACGGTTTCGGCGATGACCTGGGAGCTGGCGCCCGGATAGGAGGCGCTTACCGAGACCTGCGGCGGCAGGATTTCCGGGTATTGGGAGATCGGCAGCGAGCGCATGGCCGCAAGACCGGCCAGCACGATGACGACGGAAATGACGGTGGCGAAAATCGGCCGGTCGATAAAGAAGCGCGAGATCACGATAGGCGCTCCTCAGGACTGCTTGGCAGGTTGGCTTTCGGCGGGCTTGGCGCGGCTATCGACCGCCTTGACCGGCTGATCGGGGCGCACCTTGAGCAGGCCCTCGACAATCACCCGATCACCGGCGGCAACACCGGACTCGATCACCCAGCGACCATTGGCGGTCTGCCCGGTGGCGACCTGACGAATCCGCGCTATCCCCTGGTCGTCGACCACATAAACGAAGGTGCCACGTGGCCCCTGTGCCAGCGCGCGCTCGGGCACGGTCACCGCCTCCGGCCGGCTGAGGCCTTTGATCAGCACGCGCACGAACTGGCCGGGCAACAGCTTCTGCTCGGGGTTGGGGATCACGGCACGGGCGCTGACCGTACCGGTGCCGGTATTGACGAAGCTGTCGGTGAAATCCACCCGCCCTTCGAGCGGGTAGGCGCTGCCGTCGCCAAACTGGAGCTCGGCGAACAACTTGCCGTCCGCCGGCAGCACCAGCTTGCCGCTCTGCACCCCCTCACGCAGGCGTTCGGCCTCGGTGTCCGGGTAGGCGAAGTTGACGTACAGCGGGTCGAGCTGGGTCAGTTGCGTCAGCAGGCTGCTATTCGGATCGTTCGCCGCCACCAGGCTGCCTTCGGAGCGGGTTTCCTTGCTGGTCATGCCCGAGATCGGTGCTTCCACCGTGGTGTAGTCGAGGTCGATCTGCCTGGCCTGCACCTCGGCCCTGGCCGCCTCGACATTGGCCTTGCTCTGCTCGAAGTTGGAGATCGCGTTATCCAGCTCGCTCTCACTGGCGTAGCCCTTCTTCTGCAGCTCGCGCGTGCGCTTCAGATCGCGGTCGGTCTGCCGGTAGCGCGCCTCGGCCTGGGCCAGCGCGCCCTTGGCCTGCCCAAGGGCGGCCTGGTAGGAACGCGGGTCGATGCGAAACAGAATCTGCCCCTTGGTGACCCGGCTGCCTTCATCGTAGGTCCGTTGCTGCAGGATACCGCTGACCTGCGCCCGCACCTCCACTTCCCGGTAACCAGCGGTGCGTCCGGCGTACTCCAGCACCAGCGGGAAAGGCGCGGCGGTGACCGTTTCCACCGCCACCTCCGGTGGCGGTGGCGCAGCTGCCGAGGGATCGGCCGCCACTGCGTGCTGTGCCAAAACGCTACTGAGCGCAAAAACTTTAAGGACAGAAGGAAGGTGACGAGCAAACAACATAGAGGTCTCCATGACAACCCAATCCGGACGGAAGCAGCAGGCTAGCGATGCTAATTACATACATTCATGCTTGTAAACAGAATATCGGCGTTAAACTCATTACACTCTGTCCCCAAGCAAATGTCCCCAACATCTGCTCCAAAATAAGAGCCTAGTCAGAAATACCCTAACTGCCATGCGCCGGACTAAAGAAGAAGCCGAGAAAACCCGCAGCGCCATCCTCCTGGCGGCGGAAATGCTGTTCCTGGAAAAAGGCGTGGCCCACACCACGCTCGAGCAGATCGCCCGCACTGCGGCGGTAACCCGTGGCGCGGTGTACTGGCACTTCCAGAATAAAGCCCATTTGTTTCACGAAATGCTCAATCAAGTGCGTCTGCCACCGGAGCAGATGGCCGAAGTCCTGTCCGGCTGCAACGAGCAGGATCCCCTGCAGACGCTGCGCAACCTCTGCGTCGACGCCATGCAGAACCTGGCACGCGACGAACAGCGCCGGCGCATCCTCACGATCCTGCTGCTGCGCTGCGAATTCACCGACGAGTTGCGCGAAGCCGAAGACCGCCACAAGGCCTTCATCAACCAGTTCATCGCCCTCTGCGAGGAGCTGCTGAGCCGTGCCCAGGCGCGCGGTCGCCTGCAACCGGGCATGACCCCGCGCATCGCCGCCCGCGCCCTGCATGCGCTGATCATCGGCCTGTTCAGCGACTGGCTGCGCGACCCCACGCTGTTCGACCCCTTGCAGGACGCCGCCGCGATGATCGACGCACTGTTCCGCGGCCTGACCCGCGACTGGCCTCAATCGGCCGTGGCGCTGTAGCCTTGCGCCTCGATCGCCTGCAACAGTTCGGCCGTCGCCAAGCGGCTGGTCACCCGCACTTCGCCAGCAGCGAGATCCACCTGCACCTCGGCCTGCGGATCACGCGCTTGCAATGCCTGGGTGATGGCCCGCACGCAGTGCCCGCAGGACATGCCCTGCACCTTGAACCTTTGCATACCGATACTCCCGAGTG
This sequence comes from Pseudomonas sp. KH_027, assembly GCF_057838565.1. Classification (NCBI taxonomy): domain Bacteria; kingdom Pseudomonadati; phylum Pseudomonadota; class Gammaproteobacteria; order Pseudomonadales; family Pseudomonadaceae; genus Pseudomonas; species Pseudomonas sp. KH_027. The sequence continues at coordinate 704,614 of NZ_CM174470.1, read as the reverse complement.
AATGACGGGGCAAACCGTGCGTTTGCCCGTGCAAACCAAGCATCGACCTTGCCACAGAGGCAAGGTCAAGGGCCTGCCGGCATCCGCACTTGTCGATGCGCGACAACTCGACCACCCTTGCAGCAACCCTTTGCCGACCCGGAGGTGTTACATGCGCCGCTTGAACCTGAGTTTGCTGGCCGTGCTGGCACTGCCGCACGGAACCCTGGCAGAAATCCCCCAGCCCATGACGCCGCAAGCCGACGGCTATGGGGTGTTGATCATCTCCCGCGAACGCCTGGAGGTCGCCAGCCCCTGCGACATCGGCCTGTACCTGGACGATCAGCTCGCCGCCCGCCTCTACCAGGGCCAGTCCGTCTCCTTCAACCTGCCGCCGGGCCCGCTGTCGCTGCGCCTCGGCCTGGTCGGTAGCGGGGCCTGCCAACCCGGCATCACCCAGCTCAACAGCCAGTCGATCGCCCTGCAGGCCGGCGAAATCCGCAAATACCGCATCGCCCTCAACACCCAGGGTCTGTACCTGCTGCCGGCCCCGGCCAGCCGCTAACCCCGGCTGTGCGGGGCTGGCATCGCTAAAGACTTGACCTTACCCAGGTGGCAAGGTTGATCCTGTGGGTGAACGCAATGGAGATCACCCATGCCCAGCCCGACCACCTTCGACCTGCCCATCACCGGCATGACCTGCGCCAGTTGCGCCGGCCGCGTTGAACGAGCGCTGCAGAAAGTCCCCGGCGTACAGCGCGCCAGCGTCAACCTGGCCACCGAGCAGGCGCGGGTCGAAGCGGCCGATCGCGACCTGCCAGCACTGATCGAGGCGGTGGAAAGCGCCGGCTACCAGGTTCCCAGCCAACGCCTGGAACTCGCCATCGAGGGCATGACCTGCGCCAGCTGTGTCGGCCGCGTCGAACGCGCCCTGCAGAAAGTCCCCGGCGTGCGCGCGGTCACCGTCAACCTGGCCAGCGAGCGCGCCCACCTGCAGCTGCTCGACGGGCTCGACAGCACGCTGTTGCTACACGCCGTCGAAGCCGCCGGCTATCACGCCGACATACTCGCTGACGGCCACCCCACCAACACTCACGAACGGCACCTGCGTCGCGAACGCTGGGCCGTACTGCTGGCCCTGGCCCTGGCACTGCCGCTGCTCGCGCCGATGCTGCTGGAGTGGTTCGGCCTGCACTGGATGCTGCCGGCCTGGGCTCAGTTCGCCCTGGCCACGCCGGTGCAGTTCGTCCTCGGTGCGCGGTTCTACAAGGCGGCCTACAAAGCCGTGCGCGCTGGCGCCGGCAACATGGACCTGCTGGTCGCCATCGGCACCAGCGCGGCTTATGGCCTGAGCCTTTACCAGTGGTGGACGGTGCCCGCCGGCGCCATGCCGCACCTGTATTTCGAAGCCGCCGCCGTGGTGATCAGCCTGGTATTGCTCGGCAAATACCTGGAAAGCCGCGCCAAGCGCCAGACCGCCAGCGCCATCCGCGCCCTCGAAGCGCTGCGCCCGGAACAGGCCATCCGTCTGCGCGACGGCCAGGAAGAAACGGTCGCCATCGCCGCCTTGCGCCTGGACGATCAGGTCGTGGTCAAACCCGGCGAGCGCTTCCCGGTCGATGGCGAGGTGCTCGAAGGTCAGAGCCACGCCGACGAGGCGCTGATCAGCGGCGAAAGCCTGCCCGTGCCCAAGCAGCCCGGCGATCCGGTCACCGCTGGCGCCATCAACGGCGAAGGTCGGCTGCTGGTGCGTACCCGCGCCCTCGGCGCGGAAACCGTGCTGGCGCGGATCATCCGCCTGGTGGAAGACGCCCAGGCGGCCAAGGCGCCGATCCAGAAGCTGGTGGACAAGGTCAGCACGGTGTTCGTCCCGCTGGTGATCGCCATTGCCGTCGCCACCCTGCTCGGCTGGCTGTGGTCCGGCAGTTCGCTGGAAACCGCGCTGCTCAACGCCGTGGCGGTGCTGGTGATCGCCTGCCCCTGCGCCCTCGGTCTGGCCACGCCGACGGCGATCATGGCCGGCACCGGCGTGGCGGCACGCCACGGTATCCTGATCAAGGACGCCGAAGCCCTGGAAGTCGCCCATGCGGTCAGCGTCGTCGCCTTCGACAAGACCGGCACCCTGACCTCGGGCACGCCGCAAATCGTCCACCTTGCTTCTTTACCGGGTCCCCGCCTTCGCGGGGATGACGGCGACCAAGAGGATGAGCGTGATGGCGGGAGTGGCGGGAGTGGCGGGGATGAGGGTATTTTGCAGCTGGCCGGGGCGCTGCAGCGGGGCAGCGAACACTCATTGGCCAAGGCCGTGCTGAGCGCCTGCCAGGCGCGCGGCCTGGAACCGCGTAACGTCACGGCCAGCCAGGCGTTGGCCGGGCGCGGCATTGCCGGCACCGTCGAGGGGCGGCAACTGGCACTGGGCAATCGCCGGCTGTTGACGGAAAGCGGCTTGCCCGCCGATGAACTGGAAGCTTCGGCGCAGACCTGGGAAGCCGAAGGACGGACCTTGTCCTGGCTGATCGAACAGGCGCCGCAACCCAGGGTGCTGGGCCTGTTCGCCTTTGGCGACAGCCTCAAGCCCGGGGCCGCGCAAGCCATCCAACAGCTGAACGCGCGGGGCATCGGCAGCCACCTGATTACCGGCGATAATTCAGGCAGCGCGCGGGTTGTCGCCGACGCCCTGGGCATCAGCGCCGTCCATGCCCAGGTGCTGCCGGCCGAGAAATCGGCAATCATCAGCGAGTTGAAAAAAACCGCCGTGGTGGCGATGGTGGGTGACGGCATCAACGATGCGCCGGCCCTGGCGGCGGCCGATGTCGGTATCGCCATGGGCGGTGGCACCGCTGTGGCCATGCACGCCGCCGGCATCACCCTGATGCGTGGCGACCCGCGGCTGGTGCCGGCGGCGCTGGACATCAGCCGCCGCACCTACAACAAGATCCGGCAGAACCTGTTCTGGGCGTTTATCTACAACCTGGTCGGCATACCGCTGGCGGCGCTCGGTTTGCTTGACCCGATGCTCGCCGGCGCCGCCATGGCGCTGTCCAGCGTCAGCGTGGTGAGCAATGCGTTGCTGCTGAAAACCTGGACACCGCAGATCGACAGCGAACGCTCGAAAACCCCACGCGCCGACTCGCTCAACCCGGCCCGTAACTGGAGGACGACCTCGCGATGAACATCGGCCAAGCAGCCAAAACCAGCGGCCTGAGCGCCAAGATGATCCGTTACTACGAGTCCATCGGCCTGCTCAAACCGGCCAGCCGTAGCGACAGTGGTTACCGCCGCTACAACGCCCAGGACTTGCACGCTCTGGCGTTTATCAAGCGCTCACGCGACTTGGGCTTCTCCCTGGAGGAAGTCGGCAAATTGCTCGCCCTCTGGCAGGATCGCCAACGCGCCAGCGCCGATGTGAAAACCCTGGCCCGCGGTCATATCGACGAGCTGAACCGCAAGATTGCCGAACTGACGGGCCTGCGCGACACCCTGCAAGAACTGGTGGAGCACTGCCAAGGCAATCATCGTCCGGATTGCCCGATCCTCAGAGACCTGGAGTCGAATGGCGCTTGCCACTGAACAGGTGCCGCAACCGCTCGTTGGGCAATACGGTGATCGCCAGGCCGACGAACACCAGCGCGCAGGCCAGCCAACTGGCCACGCTCAGACCCTCATCGAGAAACAGCCAGCCGGCCAGCAGCCCGGAAACCGGCACCGCCAAGGCGAATGGCGTGACCACGCTGGCCGGGTAACGGCGCAACAGGAAACTCCAGATCCAGAAACCGAGGGTGGTGGCGAAAAAAGCGATATACAGCAGCGCGCCGACACCCGCCCAGGTGAAGTGGCTGAGCGCAGCCTGAATCGCCTGCGGCCCCTCGAACAGGTAGGACAACCCCAGCAACGGCAGCGGCGGAATCAAACTGACCCAGCAGATCAGCCGCAGCATGTCGGTCGCGCCGGAGCCTTTAGTGGCGATATTCGCGAAAGCCCAGGCCAGCGCTGCCGCGACCACCAGGCCGAACGCCAGCAAACTGTCGCCCAACGGCCGTTGCCAACCGATGACCAGCAACCCCAACGCGGCCAGCAGCAAGCCCGCCAGCGCCCGTATGCCCGGTCGCTCGCCCAGTAAAACGGCGGCGATCAGCACGGTGAAAAACACCTGGCTCTGCAACACCAGCGAAGACAAGCCGGCCGGCATCCCCAGGTGCATACCGACGAACAACAGGCCGAACTTGATCACCCCGAGCAACAGGCCGATCTGCACGATCCGCCACAGCGGCGCCGGCATTGGCCCCCGCAGGAACAGCAAGGGCAACGCCGCCAGGGCGAAACGCAGGGCGCAGAACAGCAGCGGTGGAAAGTCCTGCAGGCCGACCTTGATCACAACGAAATTGATACCCCAGATCAGGGTCACCAGCAGGGCAAGCAAGGCGTGGGGCAAAGACATGGCGAAAGCTCCAGAACAGCTCAGAGCACGCTAGCAGTTTGTCTTGACGCTGTACGGATACAGCTGGCGAGAAACAGCTGGTATGGCGGATTGACCGCAGGGCGTTGCGCCCTGCGGTTCACGGTCTTATTCGCGGCTTATTGCAGCCAGGGCGGCGGTGGCGGCTCTTCGGCTTTCGGCGGGCCATCCGCTTCGGCGCGGCCGGCCTGGCGACGCAGTTCATCGAGGCGCGCCGCTTCGATTTCGCGGATCACGCCATCGACATCGGCCAACTCGTCCGGCTCGTCGAACTCGCCGGTCAGCGGGCTCAACGGATGCAGCGCGCCGGCCTCGTACAAGGCCCACATCTCCTTGGCGTACTTGGTGGCTTTCAGTTCCGGGGCGTAGCGACCGAAATAGGCGGCCATGTTGCCGACATCGCGTTCGAGCATGCTGAAGGCGTGGTTGTTGCCCGCGGCATCCACCGCCTGCGGCAGGTCGATGATCACCGGGCCCTCGGCGTCGAGCAGCACGTTGAATTCGGACAAGTCGCCATGCACCAGGCCGGCGCAGAGCATCAGCACGATCTGCCGGATCAGGAAGGAGTGGTAGATGCGCGCTTCTTCCGCATCCATGACCACGTCGTTCAGCCGCGGCGCGGCTTCGCCGTAGGCATCCGCCACCAGTTCCATCAGCAGCACGCCTTCGAGGAAGTCGAACGGCTTGGGCACCCGCACACCGGCGCTGGCCAGACGGAACAGGGCCGCCACCTCGGCGTTCTGCCAATTGTCTTCCTGCTCCTTGCGGCCGTGCTTGGAGCCCTTGGCCATGGCCCGTGCATCCCGGCTGTTACGCACCTTGCGGCCTTCCTGATACTCGGCGGCCTGGCGGAAACTGCGCTTGTTCGCCTCTTTATAGACCTTGGCGACGCGCAGCTCCTTGCCGCAGCGCACCACATAGACCGCCGCTTCCTTACCGCTCATGAGCGGGCGCAGCACCTCGTCGACCAAGCCATCTTCAATCAGGGGTTCAATGCGTTTTGGAGTCTTCATCAGCTTTTATCGCGGGTCCTTTGTGGCTGGCGTCTGTCGCACCTGAGGGTTGTCACGTGCGCCATCCTCTCACAGCGCGCAGCAGTTGCCGACCATTGAACGCGAAGTGACGCGCTTATGTGTTCAACTCAGGCGGCGAGCAGGTTCTGGCGCAACGCCTCGATGGCATAACGCACTTTCGCCGGCTGCGCATCACGGCGCGGGGTCACGATGTAGATACCGAATTGCGGCGCCTGCCACTGCGGCAACACCCGCAACAAACGACCGCTGGCCAGTTCGGCACGGATTTCCGGCTCCGGTTGCAGGGAAACACCCATGCCGGCCAGGGCAAACTCGCGCGCGGCAATGATGTTGTTGCTGCTGACGCGGCTGTCGATACGTAACCGCTGCTCTGCGCCGCCGGGGCCGCGCAGGGTCAAGTGCTGCGGCTGCGCATAGGCACTCTGGCTCAACCAGTCGAGGTCGAGCAACTGCTCCGGCCGCTCGATCGCGTCGTGGCGCGCCAGGTAGGCCGGCGCGGCACAGAGCACGGTATGCCAGTCGGCGATATGCCGCGCCACCAGGCTGGAGCTTTCCTGCTTGCCGACGCGGATGGCGATGTCGATGCGCTGCTCGATCAGATCGATCTGCTCATCGTGAAAGAACAGTTGCAGGCTCAGTTGCCGGTGCGCCGCCAGCAACGGTGCCAGGGCCGCGCACAGGCGTCCACCGGCGAAGCCCACGGGGGCGGCGATGCGCAACTCGCCGACCGGCGCATCGCGCAACTCGATCATCTGCTGTTCCGCCTGCTGGGCCAGTGCCAGCACCTGCGCGCAACTGCGGTAAAAGAGTGCGCCGGCTTCGGTCAGGGTCAGCTTGCGAGTGGTGCGGTGCAGCAGACTGACCTGGGTGCTCTGCTCCAACCGGCGAATCTGCTGGCTGACCGCCGAGGGCGTCATGCCCAGCACCTCGGCGGCGGCCACCATCGAGCCCTTGTCCACCACCGTGGCAAACACGGCCATGCGTTTTAACTGTTCCATTATTAAGCTCTGCTTAATTGTTAAAGTTTTTTAGCCTATTTTTCTGGCCTTTATCTATCTGAGATTATCTGTCCACTCGAATCACCACACTCGGAGACAGTTGATGAAACTCGCATTGATCGGCGCCAGCGGCTTTGTCGGCGCCGCAGTTCTGCAAGAAGCCCTGAACCGCGGCCATCAGGTCAGCGGCCTGGTTCAACACCCGGAAAAACTGCCGCGGCATGCCAATCTGACCGCGCTCAAGGTCAATGCCTATGACCGCGCCGCCGTCGCACAAGCGGTCGCCGGACATGACGCCGTGATCAGCGCGTTCAATCCGGGCTGGGACAAGGCGGATATCCTGCCGCTGTTCATTCAAGGCAGCCAGGCCATAGTCGCCGGCCTCAAGCAAAGCGCCGTCAAGCGCCTGCTGGTGGTCGGCGGGGCCGGCAGCCTGTACGTCGCGCCGGGGCTGCAACTGATCGATACCCCGGACTTCCCGGCCGCTTACCGCGACGGTGCCGAGGGTGCGCGCCAGGCCCTGCAACAGCTGCGCGACGAACACAGCCTGGACTGGACCTTCCTCTCGCCGCCGGCACTGCTGCAACCGGGTGAACGCAGCGGGCACTACCGTCTGGGTGGCGAACAGCTGCTGATGAACGGCGAAGTGCCAGCCAGCATCAGCGTCGCCGACCTGGCCGTGGCGATTCTCGATGAGATCGAGCAACCGCAGCACCGACAACAGCGTTTTACCGTCGGTTATTGAGCCCGCCGGGCCCGTCTTTTCTCAGGAATACGCCATGTCGTTTACCAGCACCGCTTATGTACCCACCGACACTGCCGGCCGCTACATCAGCCGCCTGTGCAAGCACTTCGCCCACAAGATCCCGGTCAGCTTCGATGAACAGCAAGGGCGGATCGAATTCGCCTCCGGGCTCTGCCTGCTGCGCGCCGAAAACGACGGCCTGAGCCTGCAGGTGGAAAGCACCGCGGCCGAGCCCCTGGAACAGCTCAAACAGGTGGTCGCCAGCCATTTCGAGCGTTTCGCCTGGCAGCAGGCCCTGCAACTGGAGTGGCACGACGCGGTTTAATCCACCGCCAAGGTCTGGCGGATGAAAAGCCGCTGGCCGACCTCGTGTCATGGTGTGCGGGCGCAGCCCGAAACAAGCAAAAAAAGGCGGCACCGCCGAAACGGGCCGCCGCTCTCAACTTGAAGAGAATCACGGAGTTGCTTACATCCTGTTGCCGCGCTGAACTGCGCCAACAGGGGTTAGATCACTTTTCGATGATTGCAGTCACACCCTGACCACCCGCGGCGCAAATCGAGATCAAGCCACGGCCGTGCTCAGCCATCGACAACAGCTTGGCCAGGTTGGCGACGATGCGCCCGCCGGTGGCGGCGAACGGGTGACCGGCGGCCAGCGAGCTGCCTTTGACGTTCATCCTGCTGCGGTCGATCGAGCCCAATGGCTGCTCGAGGCCGAGCCGGGTCTTGCAGTACTCGGGGTCTTCCCAGGCCTTCAGCGTACACAGCACCTGGGCGGCGAAGGCCTCGTGGATTTCGTAGTAGTCGAAGTCCTGCAGGCTCAGCTGGTTGCGCGCCAGCAGTCGCGGCACGGCGTACACCGGCGCCATCAGCAGGCCCTCCTGGCCTTTAACGAAATCCACCGCCGCGGCTTCGCCATCGCGGAAATAGGCCAGGATCGGCAAACCGCGAGCCTTGGCCCAGTCTTCACTGGCCAACAGCACCACCGAGGCGCCATCGGTCAGCGGCGTCGAATTGGCGGCGGTCAGGGTGCCGCGCGGGCCTTGGTCGAACACCGGTTTGAGGCTCGCCAACCTCTCCAGGCTGATGTCCGGGCGCAGGTTCTGATCGCGGGTCAGGCCGAGGAACGGCGTCAGCAGGTCGTCATGCCAACCCTCGGCATAGGCGGCCGCGAGCTTCTGGTGGCTGGCGACGGCCAGTTGGTCCTGCTCATCGCGGGGGATGGCCCAGGTCTGCGCCATCTGTTCGCAATGCTCGCCCATCGACAAACCGGTGCGCGGCTCGCCATTGCGCGGGATGTGCGGGGTCAGGTGACGCGGGCGGATCTGCAGCAGAGCTTTCAGCTTGTCGCCCGTGGACTTGCTACGGTTGGCTTGCAGCAGGATCTGCCGCAACCCTTCATTGACCCCGATCGGCGCATCGGAGGTGGTGTCGACGCCGCCGGCGATGCCACTGTCGATCTGCCCGAGGGCGATCTTGTTGGCCACCAGGATCGCCGCCTCCAGGCCGGTACCGCAGGCTTGCTGGAGGTCGTAGGCCGGGGTTTGCGGCGCCAGCCGCGAGCCGAGCACGCACTCGCGGGTCAGGTTGAAGTCGCGCGAATGCTTGAGCACCGCGCCGGCCACCACCTCGCCCAACTGCTCGCCATGCAGGTTGTAGCGCTCGATCAGACCTTCCAGCGCAGCCGTCAGCATCTGCTGGTTGCTCGCCGTGGCGTACACCGTATTGGAACGGGCGAAAGGAATACGGTTGCCGCCGACAATGGCGACCCGGCGCAGCTGGGTCATGTGAGACTCCTTGGGAGATACGTGGTCACAAGACTAGCTTGCCACGCCTTCCTCGCATTGGCCGCCTTGCCAGCGAGGCGAGCGGCGCGGTCAATTGCGCAATCCACCGGGCTGCGTAGAGTGGCTCTACATTTGATTCTCCAGCTGGAGCCGACTGCCATGTCCGACCGCTATCTGAACTTCGCCAACTCCGCTATGGGCCGCCGTCTGGTCGGCGCCCTCGGGCTGCCCGCGCCGTTGCGCCTGGAGCGCTGGGTGGCCGGGCGCACACGGCCGGTCGATGGCGCCCTGCTGATCAGCGACGGCGTGCTGGCCAAAGCCGCCAGCGCTTGTCTGAACCGACTGACCGATGCCGCCTTCGCCAGCGAGGACGGCCTGTTCGGCCTGAACCGCTGGACCGCCGAGCACGGCCCGAAACTCAAAGCCCTGATCTTCGACGCCAGCGGCATCGGCAATGCCGAGCAGTTGCGCGAACTGCGCGCGTTCTTCCAGCCCGCCCTCAAGGGCCTCGGCCATTGCCCGCGCGTGGTGGTGCTCGGGCGGCCACCGGAGTCGCTGAAAGACCCGTTCGCCGCCAGCGCGCAACGTTCGCTGGAAGGTTTCACCCGCTCGCTGGGCAAGGAAATCCGTCGTGGCGGCAGCGTGCAACTGGTGTATGTCGGCAAGGGTGCCGAAGATCAGCTGGAAGGCGCCCTGCGCTTCTTGCTGTCGCCGAAAAGCGCTTACGTCTCTGGCCAGGTCATCCGTTTGGCGGCCTGTGCGGCGCAGGTGAAAGACTGGACGCGGCCGTTGGCCGGCCAAACCGCGCTGGTCACCGGCGCCAGCCGTGGCATCGGCGCCGCCATCGCGGAAACCCTCGCGCGCGACGGCGCCCAGGTATTGCTGCTGGATGTGCCGCCGGTCAAGGATGCGCTCGACGCCCTGGCCGCACGCTTGGGCGGGCGCAGCATCGCACTGGATATCTGCGCCGCGGATGCGCCGGCACAACTCATCGACGCACTGCCCGAAGGCGTGGATATCCTAGTGCACAACGCCGGCATCACCCGCGACAAGACCCTGGCGAAGATGAGCGAAACCTTCTGGGACTCGGTGATCGAGGTCAATCTGCGCGCCCCCGAGTTGCTGACCCAGGCCCTGCTGGAGGCCGGCAAGCTGCACGACAACGGCCGGGTGCTGCTGCTCGCCTCGATCAGCGGCATGGCCGGCAACATGGGCCAGAGCAACTATGCGGTCAGCAAAGCCGGGCTGATCGGTCTGGCCCAGGCCTGGGCGCCGGCACTCGGCAAGCGCGGCATCAGCATCAATGCGGTGGCGCCGGGCTTTATCGAAACGCAGATGACCGCCGCCATCCCCCTGACCATCCGCGAAGCCGGCCGGCGCATGAACTCCATGGGCCAGGGCGGCCTGCCCCAGGATGTCGCCGAAGCGGTGGCCTGGTTCGCCCAGCCGAGCTCAGGGGCCATCAGTGGGCAGACCTTGCGGGTCTGCGGGCAGAGTTTGTTGGGGGCGTAGGGCGCCGCTGGAGCGGTCGGTGGGTTACGCCGCTGCGCGGCTAACCCACCCTAGGGTTTGCCGCGTTTTCGGAACTCCACCGGGGTCTCCCCGACCCAGCGCTTGAACGCGCGGTAGAAGGTGCTCGGTTCGGAAAAACCGGTGCGCTCGACTATCACTTCGATGCGCTCATCGGTCTTGAGCAGCAGCTCCTTGGCCAGCCGACAGCGGTAGTCGGTGACCAGATCGTTGAAGCGCACGCCCGCCACCGCCAGACGCTCGCGCAGACGGCGCGGCGGCATGTTCAGGCGCCCGGCGACCTGCTCCAGGGTGGCGCCGCTCTCGACCAGCAGTTCACCGATCAATTCGCGCACCTTGCGCACCAGGTCCAGGCGCTCGACCTCCGCCAGTTGCCGGCGCGCCAGGGACTCATGCATGCGCAACAGTTCCGGGGCGGCGTGGCGGGAGATCTGGTCCAGCACAGCGGCGTCGAACAACAAGGCATAGCGCTCGGCGCCCAACTGCGCGGGGCACCCATAAACCTCGGCGTAACGCTCGGCGGGGGCACCCTCGCGGTGCATCAACTGCACGGCCTGGGGTTTGAAGTTGCCCTCGGTCAGCGCCGCGAACAGGCGGATCACCGCGCCGGCGAGCATTTCCGGAAAGTGCCGCGGCACCCCGGCAGTCATGCCGAGCACCAGGGTCGCCTGCCCGCCCTCGACGTCCAGCTTGGCGTTCAGGGTGTCGGAGAGCAGCCGCACGTAGCGCAGGGCATGGCGCAAACCATCGCCGAAGGTTTCGCTGGAGAGGAACAGATACTCCAGCAGCAAGCCATGAAATGCCGGCAGATGGCGCGCCAGGTACAGGCCGATGTGCTCCTGCGCGCACTCGTCGGCTGCGGCTTTCCAGAACAGCGCCTGGGCGCAATGGGGGAAGCGGCCGGCGGGCAAGCCACCAGGGGGTAAGCCGACACGCACCAGCACCCGATCAGGATCGGTTCCACTGGCCCGCAGGGCATCGATCACCGGGCGCATCAGCGCCACATCGTCGGTCAGATCACGCAGCATTTTTTAGGATTCTTATTGTCGTGAGGCGCGGCCATCTTATGCAGCTTTGGCCTTGCGGCTCAAGACGCGAATCAGCGCCATGAGCCGATTGGCTCGCCTGCCAGGCTGTCGCGCCGCGCGGCCAATGCAGCCGCAACACGGCAGACTAAGCTGCTGGCATCTGAATAAGGAACGTATCCATGGCCACCACCTGGCTCGACCTGCCCGTCCCCCCGGCGCTGCCAGGCCTGTTCGCCCGCGCCGCAGTGCGCCGTGGCGTAACCGGGCAGACCCTGCCCAGCCACGGGCTGCGTTGCTCGGTCAGCGTCGATTCCGAGCATTTGCGCCGCTACCGGCAGCTCTGCGGCTGCAGCGACGATGGGCGCTTGCCGCCGGCCTATCCGCATCTCCTCGCCTTCCCGCTGCAAATGCAACTGCTCACCGAAAAGGCGTTCCCGTTCCCGCTGCTCGGCCTGGTCCACCTGGAAAACCGCATCCGCGTGCTGCGCCCGCTCGGCGGCCTCGGCCCGTTCAGCGTCAGCGTGCAGGTGGAAAACCTGCAGCCCCACGAAAAAGGCGCGGTGTTCAGCCTGATCACCCGCCTCGAAGACCAGCTCGGCCTGCTCTGGGAGGGCGACAGCCGCATTCTCTGCCGCGCCCTGCACCTGATCGGCCAGCCAACCGAACGCACCGAGGACGAGCCGCTGGCACTGGATCTCATCGCACAGTGGCAGGCACCGGCGGATATCGGCCGACGCTACGCCAGGGTGGCAGGCGACTACAACCCGATCCACCTGTCCGCCCTCAGCGCCAGGCTGTTCGGCTTCCCGCGCGCCATCGCCCATGGCCTGTGGAGCAAGGCCCGCGCACTGGCCGCCCTTGGCGAACGGTTGCCGGCGGCCGGTTATGTGCTCGAGGTGCGCTTCCAGAAACCGCTGTTGCTACCCGGCGAAGCCTGCCTGCTGGCCAGCGCCGTGGCACCCGGCGGGCAGTTCAAACTGCAGAGCCTGGACGGCGTCCCACATATGAGTGGTAGCTGGCGGGCCCTCTAAGCGCGTGAAACAATGCGGCTCTGACCGGAGAGCCGCATGAACCTCGAAGAACTCACCACCCGCCTGCACGCCATTCGCGACAGCAATGACTGGCGCGGCTTCCACAGCCCGAAGAACCTGGCCATGGCCGCCAGCGTGGAGATGGCCGAGCTGGTGGAAATTTTCCAGTGGCTTTCCGAAGACCAGTCGCGGCAACTGCCGGCCGATCAGTTGGCGCATGCAGGCCAGGAAGTTGGCGACATCGTGCTCTATCTCCTGCTGCTCTGCGCCGAACTGGGCGTCGATATGGAACAGGCGGTGCGCGGCAAACTGGCCGATAGCGAACGGCGGTTCGGCAAATGAGCGACCGCCATTTCGATGAACTGGCGACGCGCTTCGCCGAAAAGATCTACGGCGGCGCCAAGGGGGCGATCCGCCTGGCGGTGCTGCAGGCCGATCTGGCTGAAGCGCTGCCAGACCGCCCGTTGCGGGTGTTGGATATCGGTGCGGGCCTGGGCCATATGTCGTTGTGGCTGGCCGAGCGCGGCCACCAGGTCACCGTCAGCGAACCCGCCGCGCCGATGCTGCAAGGCGCCCGCGAGCGCTTTGCAGCCGCCGGGCAGAGCGCGACCTTTATCCAGGCGCCCTGGCAGGAATTACTCGGCCAACTGACCGAACCCTACGACCTGGTGATCTGCCATGCGGTGCTGGAGTGGCTGGCCGAACCCCACGCGATCCTGCCGGTGCTGCACCAACTGACGGCGACGGGCGGCTGGCTGTCGCTGGCCTTCTACAACCGCGATGCGCTGATCTACCGCAACCTGCTCAAGGGTCACTTTCGCAAGTTGCGCAAACAGGAGTTCGCCGGCGAAAAACAGAGCCTGACGCCGCAGCGGCCGCTCGACCCCCGCGAGCTGGCGGCGCAACTCGCCGGGCACTGGCAGGTCGAAAGCCAAAGCGGCGTGCGGGTATTTCACGATTACATGCCGGTGGAGTTCCAGGCCAAGGCCGAGCTGATCGACCTGCTGGAAATGGAGCTGGCCCATCGCCGCCACCCAAGCTTCATGGGCCTTGGCCGCTACCTGCATTGGATCTGCCGCCCGCTCTAGCGGGGCGGCGCGGAGGATGAGATGAATCGCTGCCTTTGTTTGTTGGCCTGTTGTCTTTGCCTCGCAGCCTGCCAAGCCAGCAACCCCTACACCGCCAGCTCCAAACCCTTGCCCCCGGCGCCGGCCCAGGCGGCCAATACGTTCGACCTCAGTGCTTACCCCGCCGCGCCCCGCGATTACGGACGCTACCGCACCTGGACCTGGCAGAATGGCCGCTTGCCGGCGGGCACCGCCTGGGCCAGCCCGGAACTGCTGCAGGAAACCCTGAGCACCAGCCTTGACCAGCGCGGCCTGCGCCCCGCCAGGCAAGGCGCTCAGGCCGACTTGCGGGTCAGTGCGGACATGCAGGTCGAGCGCCGAGTGCGCCAGGAGCGCGATGACTACGGCAGCTATTACGGCCACGGTCCCTACGGCAACAACTACGGCCTGTATGGCAGCGTGCCGCTGGTACGCACCTACGAGTATGAAGTCCTGGTGGTGCGCATTGACCTGTTCGACGCCGGCAACGGCCAGCCGGTATGGAGCGGCAGCGCCGAAAGCCAAAACAGCGGCAGTCAGTCCGAACGCGCCACGGCCCTGCGTTCGGCCGTACAAAAAGCCCTGAGCGACTACCCGCCGTACTAGCGCGCCGGGTACATCCTCCGCCAATGGCACAGCGAGAGCGGCAAACGACTATTCAACCTTGCGCTACGAGCCCGCCGCACTGGCGAAGCCCAGGACTCGCAGCACATTGCAATCTGCGCTTGCGGTCGCTCGCCGCTTGCGCTTGGATAGAAGCTCTAGCATCCGGAGATGCCATCATGTTTCCCCGTCTTTTCCTGGCCACCATCCTATTGTTGCTGGCCGCCTGCCAGACCGACCAACTCAGCCGCGATTACGACGCCTCCCGCGACTTCGGCGCTTATCGCAGTTGGGGCTGGCAAGAACCAGCGCTGCAGTACACCCCCGACGATCCGCGGATCAAAAGCGACCTCACCGAACAGCGGATACGCGAAGCGGTCAGCCAGCAACTCGACCAACGCGGCCTGCGCCCGGCACCGGCCGGCGCCAAGCCAGACCTCAAGGCTCAGGCCTGGCTGATCGTCGAGAATCGCCAGGATCAGGTCAGCACCAGCTACGGTGGTGCCTGGGGCGGTTACTGGAACGGCTACTGGGGTGGCCCGGCCTACACCGAGACGCGCAACGTCGATTACAAAGTCGCCACCCTGCAGGTCGACCTGTTCGACGGCAAGGACGGCAAGCTGGTCTGGCGTGGCAGTGCCGAGCAGATCATGCGCAGCGCGCCACCCAGCCCCGCCGAGCGTGAAGCGGCGATCCGCGAAACCGTCGGCAAGGTGCTCTCGCAATACCCGCCGCATTGACTGCCACCGGCCTGGAGTGAACAGACAAATGGACTTGCCCGTGCACGGCCTCAGCCAGCGGCCCGCGACCGTCGCCGACCTCGGCGACATCGTCGGCTTCCCGCAGAACCCGGACGAGTTGTTTTTTTGCTACCCGAAAGCCATCTGGCCGCTGAGCATCGGCCAGCTGGCGGCGGTCATGGCCGAGCGCCGCGCCAGCACTGTGGCGCTGCTCGATGGCCGGGTCGCCGGCTTCGCCAATTTCTATCAGTGGCAGCACGGTGAATACTGCGCCCTTGGCAACCTGATGGTCGCCCCTTGGGCGCGCGGCCAGGGGGTGGCCGACTACCTGGTCGGCGTGATGGAACAGCAGGCACGGGAGCACTACAAAGCCAAGTCGATGCAGGTCTCCTGCTTCAACGCCAACAGCGCCGGCCTGCTGCTCTACCCTAAGCTCGGCTACCAGCTCACAGGGCTGGTGGAGCGGCGCAATCAGCTCGAACAGCGCGTGGCCTTGCTGCAATTCAGCAAACCGCTTTAGCCAGGGCCTGGATGGCACGCTGGTGATGCTGGCGGCAAGCCCCGCGAAGGCTAGCAAGCGCTGCAATCCACGTCATACTTCGCGCCCTTGCCTACTGGAGATTCCCCATGCCCGCCCCCGCCTGGTGGTTGCTGATCCTGCCCTTTATCGCCGGGGCTTTTCTGCCGCTGCAAGCCGGCATCAACGGCCAGTTGGCCAAACAGGTTTCCAGTGTGCTGGCCGCCGCGCTGGTCTCTTTTCTGATCGGCTCGCTGGCGCTGCTGTTACTGGTAGTAGTGCAACGCGAGGTGCCTAGCCTGGCGGCACTCAAGGGGCTGACCTGGTGGCACTGGAGCGGCGGGTTGCTCGGTGCGTTTTTCATCACCTGCGCCGCATTCGCCGGCCCACGGATCGGCGCCCTGCTGTTCATGGCCCTGGTGCTGGCCGGGCAACTGGCGATGGCGCTGACGCTCGATCACTTCGGCTGGGCCGGCTTTCGCGAAACGCCGGTTAGCGCCGGCAAGATCACCGGCCTGGTCCTGATCGTCGCCGGCGTCTGGTTTATTCGGCGCGGCTGAAGCGGTAGAACAGGTTCGGCTCGCTGACCAGGTAGAGGTTGCCGCGGTTATCCATGGTCACGCCTTCGGCCTGCGGCACGCCATGGTCGAGCCCGGCGAAGCCGCGAAACAGTGAGCGGAAGCTGACCAGTTCGCCCTCGTCGCTCAGCTCCATCAACAGCTTGGACTCGTCGCTGAGCAGCAACAGATGGCCGGTCTGCTCATCGAAATGCACCGCCGACAGGTCGGTGGCGAAGATCTTGTTCCTGATCCAGCTCGAGCGGTCGATCACCTTCAGGTTGAAGTCGCCCTGCAAGCTCTGGCGCAGGCCCTGAATTTCATAGAGCTGGCGTGGCGAATCTTCCTTGACCACATACAGACGGTCGCCCTTGCGGTCGTAGCCCACCCCTTCGAAACCCTTGTTGGTGCCCGCGCCGAGGCCCAGGGTCAAGGCCTGGTAATCCTCGCGATAGAGGGCCCCCCCGCCGGCCGGGGCCGGCACCACCACCAGGGCGTGGGTTTGCTCCTCGACGAGCAGCAATAGGCCATCGCCCAGGTAGGTAAGGTCCTCGACATCACTGAAGCCGCTCAGGGAATAGCGTTCCAGCAATTCACCCGATTTGTTCAGTGCCTGCAACTCGGGCGGGTTGTTGACCACCGACCAGAGCTGGTCGCGCTGATCATCGTAGGCCAGCCCGGACAGGTTGGCGCCGACCCCCACCACCGGCACCGCCTGCTCGCGCACGCTGAAATCGGGCAGCCAGATGCTGCGATTTTCCCACTGTGTCTGTTGGCTGCTGGTCTGCAACCAGAAATACAGGCGGTGATCCAGGTGCCGGCTGACAACCTGGTAGGACAGCGTCAACAGCAGCAACGCCATGCCCCAATGCAGGGGCGTCAAACCAGGCAGCCTTCCAAGCAGCCCCTTAGCAGCGGACATCATCAATACAGTTCTCACGTGCCATCGGATAGCGCCAGTCTGCCCCGCGACTGTGTCAATTCGTCGTGGGGCGGCAAACCGACAGGTGGCGTGGATAGGCCGGCGTCCTAAATGGAGTACCCGGCACGCGCATAAGTTCAGCCGGCATCGCGCCGCCGCTCTGCCTGTAACCGCGAGCCGCCGCGCGCGGCCAGAGCCGCGGGACGGCGCCGCAAGTGATGGCGATTTGACAGCCTTTTTCTGACAAGAGCACTATGCAGGAGCCAGCTGTCTTTGTGATCACAACCTATGACCGACACCGAATTACCCCGCCACCCCACTGCATTCGCGCTGTGGCGCGAAGTCCAGGACACGCGCATACGCACGCGTCTGGGCGGTGTCTATTATCTGTTGGCCTGGTTGCTCACCTGGCTGTTCAGCGACACGCCCGGCAGCCAATTGCTCAGCGGCCTGCTTGGCGCCGCAGTGTTCACCACCCTGCTGGCCCTGCGCGTGCTGCACCGCCCACCACTGCTGCAAACCCCACAACACCTACAAGCCTGGCTCGACTGGCACTGGGCCTTGGTGCTGCTCACCGCGTTGTGCTGGGGGCAAACCCACGCCTGGGCCCTGTACAACCCGGCGCTCAATGCCTCGGAACTGATCGCCACCCTCAGCACCATCGCCTTCAGCACGGCGATGACCTTCAACTTCGCCATGCGCAAACAACGGGCGCTGGTGGCCATCCTGCTGCTCTACGTGCCGGGGCTGGCGGTTCTGGCGCTGGACTGGGCGGCGCAACGCACCATCCTGATCACGCTGCTGTTCTACCTCAGCTACCTGCTGCTGGCTCTCAACCGCAGCCATCGCGAATACCGCAACACCCTGGAACTGGAGCTGCGCCTGCTGGAGCAACAGGAGCGACTGGATCAGTTGAGCCGTACGGACAGCCTGACCCAGCTGGGTAATCGCTACCAGTTCAACAGCCTGTTCCAGTTGCTGGTGGCCAACGCCCGGCGCGATGGCCAGCCCTTGTCGCTGGTGCTGCTGGATATCGACTTCTTCAAGCGCGTCAACGACGAGCACGGCCACGCCAGCGGCGATGCCTGCCTGAGTGCTTTTGCCCTGCGCATGCGTGAGGTGTTCCGCCGCGACAGCGACGCGCTGCTGCGCCTGGGCGGCGAGGAGTTTGGCGTCCTGATGCCCAATACCCCCCTGGACCATGCCCAGGAACTGGCCGAACACTTTCGCCGGGAACTGGCGCAGAACGGCATCGACCTGCAGGGCCAGCACTTGCCGCTGACCGCCAGCCTGGGCGTGGGCGGCTACGACCCCGATCTGGACAGCGACGCCGAGGCCTTCTTCAAACGGGTCGACAGCGCCCTCTACCAGGCCAAGAGCAGCGGCCGCGACCGTCTGGTACTGGCGGCCGTGAACTGATCGCCCCCGCTGGGGGCACTGCGCCTACAAGCGGAAACTGCGCATCTGCGCGGCCAAGTCATCGGCCAAGCCGCGCAGCGTCAGGCAATCCTTGCGGCACAGTTGCACCTCGCCGGCGGTGGCGTGAGCCAGGTCGGCGATCCCCTGCACGTTGCGGTTGATCTCTTCGGTCACAGTGGACTGCTCTTCAGTCGCCGCCGCCACTTGCGTATTCATGTCGCTGATTTTTTCGATCTGTCGGGTGATCGAGCCCAGCGACTCACCCGTACGCTGGCTGGCCTCGACCCCCGTACCCGTCGCGGACTGCCCGGCGTGCATGGAGTTGACCGCTGTTTGCGCGCCGGCTTTCAGCCGCTGGATCATCTGCTGGATCTCGCCAGTGGAGGCCTGGGTCCGACCGGCCAGGCTACGCACCTCATCGGCGACCACGGCAAAACCACGGCCCATCTCACCGGCCCGAGCCGCCTCGATCGCCGCATTGAGGGCGAGCAGGTTGGTCTGCTCGGAAATTCCGCGAATCACGGCAAGCACCTGATCGATCGATGCCACCTCGTTGGCCAATTCGCCAACCGCACTCGCCGCGTGGCCGATATCGCCGGACATCGTCTCGATATGGGCGATGGAACTGCCCACCACCTGACGGGCCTGCACCGCCTCGTCGCGGGCACTTTGCGAGGTGTTCGCCGCGCTGCTGGCGTTGCGTGCGATCTCTTGCACGGTCAGGCCCATCTCATGCACGGCGGTGGCCACCATATCGGTCATGTCCTGCTGCTGGCCGGCACGCCCGGCGGTGTTTTCCACCACCTGCGCCACCTGGCCGACCGCCGTACGCAGTTGCTCGCTGGTGGTCAGCACGGCGCTGATCAGCTCCCGCTGGCTGCCGACGAAGCGGTTGAAGCCGCGCGCCAGGTCACCCAGCTCATCGGCGCGCGACTCGTCCAGGCGCCGGGTCAAATCGCCACCGCCGCCACCGATTTCCACCAGCGCGTCGGTGACCTGGCGAATCGGGCGCACCAAACCACGGGCCAACAGCACCACCAGGCCAAGCGAGAACAACGCCACCAGCAGGCCGATCAGGCTGCTGGTCAGCAGCGCCTGGCGGGCGTCGGCGTAGATTTCCGCCTCCGGCACCTCGCTCACCAGCAACCAGCCGAGGCTCTTCAAGGGTTTGGCCAAGGCCAGATACGCCTCGCCACCACGCTCGAAGCGCACCGCCTGCCCCTTGCCGGCGAGTAATTCGCGGGCCGCGTCGGCACCCAGCACATCGCCCAGCTCACGCCTGTCGTTGAACTCCGACTGCGGGTGAATCTTGACCCGGCCATCGGCGCTGATCAGAAAGATCCGGCCGCTCTCACCGAAGCGGAAATTGCGGATCAGTTGTGACATGGCGTCCAGGCTGAAGCCCAGCCCGGCGAGCCCCAGCACCTTGCCGCCAGCACTGATGCGCTGATTGATGAACAGGGTCGGCATGCCGGTGGACTTATCCGTATCGATCTGCACCGCCCGCGCTTCAGCGCCATCGACGAAGCCATAGAACCAGGTATTTTCCGCCGGCCCGCGACTCAGGGTGCGGTCGAGTTTTTTCTCGGTGAAGTAATGGCCGCTGTCCAGCGCGACGATAAAGGTGGTCAGCGCCTGCTGCTGACCCTGCACACTTTTCAGGTAACGCAGGAAGGCCTCCTGCTGCGCCGGGTCTTCACCGCCGGCCAGCCACTCCTGGACCATGCTGTTTTCGGCGATGCCACGAGCGGCGGTCAGCGGCTCGGTGAGAATCCGCTCAAGGTCATTGCCGATCGCCGCCACGCTGGCCGGCAACGCCTGCTCGACCAGTGCCCGCTCGGCCAGGCGGTTGACCACCGCCGCATAGATGCCGACCACGATCAGGATGCTGGCGAGCAACGCCGCGCCCATGCTGAGGATCAACTGCCACTGAATACTGCGTTGCCAGAGGCGCATGGGGATTACCTGTTCGGGAGAGGAGACGCGCGGATTGTATACAAAGAAGTGACTGAATTTCTTTTTTGTGACCACCACAGAGAGGCTATCGACCAACGGACATGTGGGCTTTAGCGATAATTTTTATTGTGTACAAAAAAATTGATAGCGCACCCGCAAGCGCAGCGTCCGGGTCGGCGAGACCGCAGACAGCGCCTGACGTGTCGCCGATCAGCGAACCGCGAGGCTGGAAGGCCGGTGCGACCTTGTTGGGCTTCGCTGCGCTCAGCGCCAACCTACGAGGCGGCTGCTGCTGGTGCTTGCCTGGGTACTCTCAACGCTGCTTCTGCGCCGGCGACTGGCCGTGTTGCAGGGCCCAGTTCAAGAGTTGCGCGGCGAGCGCATCGCTGGCCTGGCCGAAAGCCGTGACCACATCCGCCACCTGCACGCTGCTGGATGCCTGTCGCACCTCGAAGCGTTGCATCGCCACGATTTTGCGGCTGGCGCCTTGTACCAGGCGCGCGTCCAGGCGGATCACCACCTCGGGCTTGCCGGCCCGGTATTCGCTCTGAAACGCCCGCAGGTCGCTGACCAGTTCCAGATCGGCCTGCAGGCGCGTGTCGTCACTGCTGAGCGCGGCAATTCGGCCATCGGCCTGGAAGGTTTCCAGCAGCCGGTCGCGCAACAGCAGCGGGCCGCTGTCGCCCCAGCGCGCGCCCTTGTAGCTGCTGATCCGGCTGCCCTGGGGCAGCACCGCAATCCGCGGGCTGTCCAGCACCTGGCTGGCCTGCGGCTTGGCGATGCGCAACGACCAATCGACCGCGGCGCCCGTGCCGGCCTGCCGGCTGGTCCCGGCGGGCAACAGGTAGACATCGCTCGGCTCGCTCTGTGGCAATAACGAGCAACCCGACAGCAGGCCCAGCAGCGCCCCCGCGGCCAACGCCCGCAGTCGATAGGGCAAGCCACGCTGCAACAGGGATGGCCTCATGGCTCGAACTCCTTGGTCTTGTCGCCGCCGAGCAGGTATCCCGTCGGGTTTTCTTCCAGCCTGCGCGTGATCGTGCGCAGGCCGCTGAGGGTTTCCCGCAACTCATTGACCGCCGGGCCTATCTCGCTCAGGCCCTGCACGCTCGAGTCGAGCGAGTCGCGGTTGTCATTCAGCAGGCGTTCGATGTTGCCACTGGCCCGATCCAGAGCGCCCATGGCCTGCTGCGCACTGTCGAGCGCGCTCTTGCCCTGCTTATCCAGCAGGCCATTGGCGGAACGCATCAATTGCGCGCTCTGCTCCAGGGTCGCGTTGGCCTGCTTGCTGGCGCTGGCCAATTGCTGCACCAGCTCGCGAATATCGTTGCGCTGCTCGGCGACCACGCCGGTGGCCTGCTCCAGATGCTCCAGGGTCCGGCTGATGCGCTCGGCGTTCTCCGACGAGAGCATACGGTTGGCACTGTCGACGAATTTGTTGATGTTGGTCAGCAAGTCTTCGCCGTTGGCCAGCAGCGCGGTGATCGGCGAACGGTCGGCGACGATCACCGGCACCTTGCCACTTTTGCTTTCCAGCAGCGGACTGTCGGGCGAGCCGCTGTGCAATTGGATGAAGGCACCGCCAGTGATACCGACCAGCGCCAGCTTCGCCCGGGTGTTCTGCTTGATCGGCGTATCGCTGGCCAGGCGCACTCGCGCCCGCACCTTGCGCGGGTCCTTGGGGTCGAGCTTGAGCTGGATCACATCGCCGACCTTGATCCCGCTGTACTGCACCGCACTGCCCTTCGACAGACCGGTCACGGCCTCGTTGAACACGATGTCATAGAGGGCGAACTCGCGGTCCGCGCTGGACTTGGTCAGCCACAGGCCGAACAACAGCGCGGCGGCCACCACCAGCACGGTGAACAGGCCGATCAATACATGATGGGCTCGGGTTTCCATATCAAGAAGTCTCCGTCAGGCGTGCGCCAGCCTGCTGCGCCGCTCGGCCGCGCGGGCCGTGAAAGTAATCGTGCACCCAGGCATCGTCAGTGGCGGCGACGGTTGGCAGATCGCCCACCACCAGCACGCGTTTCTGCGACAGCACCGCAACGCGGTCGCAGATGGTGTACAGCGTATCGAGGTCATGGGTGACGAGAAAAACCGTGAGGCCCAGTGCATCGCGCAGGGTCAGGATCAATTGATCGAACGCCGCCGCGCTGATCGGGTCGAGGCCCGCAGTGGGTTCATCGAGAAACACGATTTCCGGGTCCAGCGCCAAGGCGCGCGCCAGCGCGGCACGTTTGACCATGCCACCGGAGAGCGAGTCGGGATATTTATGCGCCGCAGTGGACGGCAAGCCCGCCAGTGCCAGCTTGACCCCGGCCAGCTGCTCGGCGTCGGCGCGGCTGAGGCCGGCATGCTCGATCAGCGGCAAGGCGATGTTCTCCAGCACGGTCAGTGAGGAAAACAGCGCGCCGGCCTGAAACAACACACCGAACCGCCGTTCCAGCTGCGAACGGCGCTCGGGCGAGAGGCTCAGCAGGTGTTCGCCGAAGACCTGCACGCTGCCGGAGTTTGGGCGCTGCAAGCCGACAATCGCGCGCAACAACACCGATTTGCCGGTACCGGAGCCACCGACCACACCCAATATCTCGCCGCGCATGATGTCCAGATCGAGGTGCTGATGCACCACCTGGGTGCCGAAGATATTGCTCAGGTCGCGCACCTGAATGATCGCCTCGCAGCTGCTTTGCCGTTCGCTCGTCACCAGCCCATCTCCATGAAGAACAGCGCTGCGACGGCGTCCAGCAGGATCACCACGAAAATCGACTGCACCACGCTGGAGGTGGTGTGGTCACCCACCGACTTGGCACTGCCGCTGACCTTGAAGCCCTCCAGGCAGCCGACCACGGCAATCAAAAATGCGAATACCGGCGCCTTGGATAAACCGACCAGCAGATGCCGCACCTCGATATCGGTTTGCAGGATCGACAAGAACATCGTCGGGGAAATATCCAGCACCAACAAGCACACCATGCCACCGCCGAGAATCCCGGACAGCATGGCCAGAAACGTCAGAATCGGCAGGCTCACCAACAGCGCCAGCACCCGTGGCAGCACCAGCAACTCGATGGGATTCAACCCCAGGGTGCGGATCGCATCGATCTCTTCATTGGCTTTCATCGAGCCGATCTGCGCGGTAAAGGCGCTGGCGGTGCGACCGGCCATGAGGATGGCGGTCAGCAATACGCCGAACTCGCGCAAGAAGGCGAACGCCACCAGGTCGACGGTGTAGATGGTGGCGCCGAAATTGGCCAGCACCGTGGCCCCGAGAAAGGCCACCACCGCACCGACCATGAACGTCAGCAGCGCGACGATGGGCACCGCGTCCAAGCCGGTTTGTTCGATGTTCGCGACCAGCGAGGTCACCCGCCAACTGCGCGGCCGGAACAGGCCCCGCGCCAGGGTTTCCAGGGTCAGGCCGATAAAGGCCAGCAACACGGTGATCTGCCGCCAGTTCGCCTCGACCGCCTGGCCGATGTGGGCCAGCAATTCGACCAGGCCCGCGCGCGGCTCGGGTTTTTCCGCTTGGCAGTATTGCGTCAGGGCGCCGCCAACCGTTTGCAACAATGCCCGCCGCGCCGCCAGCAGCCCCGGCGCTGTGCTCGCCAGCTGGGTCAGGCGCTCGGCGCCGAGCAAATCGGCCAGCAATGACGCGCCAGCGGTATCCAGCGCGCCCAGGTCGTCGAGCACCACCTGGGTTCCGGCTTCGAGACCCTCGCGCAGTTCGGCCACGTCACGAGCCAGGGCGGAATAATGCGGCAGGGTCCAATCCCCGCCGATAAACACACTCGGCGGGCTGGTTGAGGTTTCCAGGCGGACACTGCCCGCTTGCGGCACTGTAGTCATAGGCAGGCAGCTTACTATTGTTTGCGCGACAGAAAATATGTCGCTGTTTGCCGCATGTAACCTTCAACTCGCGGCGCGGCCGGACAAGCCTCAGTCAAGCACACTGCACCCGGCCCGCTCGGCGTGCCCGGCATCGGCGGGCTCTTTTCTGCGGCTTTTCCACATCTGTTGGCGTCTATCGAGGTCAGTGTTGGCGGCCCAACTATGCTTAGGTCGTCGCGGCGTCTCGCCGCAGTCCTTTCGGGTTGAAGGAGCGTAGTCATGCAGCAGCAGATCCCCGTCCACACCAACCCCGGCCAGAAGTTGCGCGGGGTCAATCTTGGCGGCTGGCTGGTTCTGGAGAAGTGGATGACCCCCAGCCTGTTCGCCGGCTTGCAGGCCGTCGATGAAACCACCTGGTGCGCCGAGCTGGGCACACGGGCCACGGCCAGGCTGCAACAGCACTGGAACAGTTTTATCCGCCGCGAGGACTTTGCCTGGTTGCACGAGCGCGGCATCAATGCCGTGCGCATTCCGCTCGGCCACTGGATATTCGGCGCCGGTTACCCCTATCACCGCAGTTACGGCGAAAATCGCCAGCCCTTTGTCGAGGGCGGGATCGAGGTGCTCGACCGGGCGTTCGCCTGGGCGGAGGAATTCCAGCTGCGGGTCGTCCTGGATCTGCATGCCGCCCCCGGCTGCCAGAACGGCTTCGATAACGGCGGGATCAAGGATGTCTGCGAATGGCACACCCAGGCGCAATACCGCGAGCACTCGCTCAAGGTGCTGGAGCGCCTGGCCGAGCGCTACCACGGCCAGCCCAGCCTGCATGCCATCGAGGTTCTCAACGAGCCGCGCTGGGATGTGCCGACCGACTACCTGAAGAGTTACAACCTCGACGCCTACCAGCGCATTCGCCAGTACTGCAAGGCCGACCGGGTCAGCGTGGTCTTCCATGACGGCTTCCGCTCCTTCGAGGAGTACCTGGGCTTTATGCAGGCGCCGGAATTCGCCAACGTGGTGTTTGATCTCCATCGCTACCAGTGCTTTGAGCGCGGCGACATCGACAGCGATATCTACACCCACCTGCACAAGGCCAGCGGCCAGTGGAAAGCCGAAGCCGATGCGCTCATCCAGCAGCTGGGAATACCGGCGTATTGCGCCGAGTGGAGCCTGGGCCTCGACCTGAAAGTCGTTTCGCTCTGGGCAGAAGGGCCGTTCAATCACGCCCTGGAAAGCATGGACGACTTCCAGAAGGACATTGCCTATCGCGGCTATGCCGCCGCCCAGTTGCTGACCTTCGAGAAGTACCTGGGCTGGTTCTTCTGGAGTTATAAAACCGAAACCACGCCGGCCTGGTGCTTTCGCGAATGCGTCCAGCGTGGCTGGTTACCCGCGCGTTTTTCTTAGTGCCTGTTCCTTAGCACGCTGACCGGCCTGCCGCAGGTGAGGAACTTGTCTTGCGGCAGGCGCTGGAGCAGCAGCTTGCGCGGGTAAAAAGACTCCAGGCCGGTATGAAAACTGATGGTCAGCAGCGTCGAGCCGGGCAGTTCGCGGTGCAGCATCTCCATCATGCATTCCTCGCCCTTGGGATCAAAGGCGTTGGTCGCCTCCTCGATGAACACCCAGGCCGGCTGCTGCAGGAACAGCCGGGCCATGCCGAGACGTTGCTGTGCACGCAGCGGCAACACGCGGTCCCAGTTATCGACATCGCCCAGGCGCGGCGCCAGCCAGGCAACCCCGGCGCATTTCAGGGCGTGGAGCATGGCACCGGCCGTGAAGGTCTCCGTCGGCAGCGGATAACTCAGCACCGACTGCAAGCTGCCAGACGGCAGAAATGGCCGCTGTGGCAAAAAGCTGATCGCCGGCCCCGCCGGCAGCCAAACCTCGCCATGTCCCCACGGCCACAAACCCGCCAGCACTTTGAACAGGCTGATGGTGACCGCCGGATCGCCGGCAATCAGCACCCGTTCGCCAGGCTGGATCACCGCATTGAGCCCCTCGACCAGAATCTGCCCGTCGGGGTTGGCGATGCACAGGTCGCGCAGCACCAGCTCGGCCTGGTTCGACTGCGCCAGGCTGATGCGATGTTCTTGCGGCTTGGCGGCCTGCGCTTCGAGCGCCAGCAGGTCGTAGTAGAGGCTCATCACCCGCTCCGCGGAAGCCCGGCAGCGCGCCAGCTCGGCGAGGTTATCGACCGGCCAGGAGAGTGCCGAGGTCAACTGCTGGAACGCTTGCGCGGACTGCATCAACACCCCCAGGGTCATGCTGCCGGCAATGTACTGCGGCGCCACGACCAGGATCGGGAACACCGGCAACAGCACGCCATAGCCCGAAGAAAACGACACGATGCCCATATAGCCGAGGGTCTGGCGATACCAGCGGCGGCCCAGCTCGCTGAAAAAGGCCGTCGAGTTCTGCCGCTCGACCCCTTCGCCGTGCATCAGCGCAATCGACTCGGAACTCTCCCGTGAATGTGCCAGCCCAAAGCGAAAATCCGCCTCCGCGGTTTGCAAGCGGTTGGTCGAATCGATCAGCGGCCGCCCGAGCAGCAGGCCGAACAGCGTGCCGGCGCCGGCGTAAACAAACGCCAGGATCACCATGTAACCCGGTACCAGCAGGGAGGTACCGGGCAAGTGGATACTGCCGGTAACCGTCAGCAGGATGTCGACAAAGCTGCCGAAAATCAGCAGCGAATAAACCAGCGAGTGGGCCAGGCCGATCGCGCTTTCGGTGGCGACGCGGATATCTTCAGCGATACGCCCATCAGGGTTGTCATGCTCACCCTCGATCAACTGCAACTGGTAGTGATGCCCGCGCGCCATCCACTGATCGAGGACCTTTGCCGTCAGCCACCGACGCCAGTCCAGCTGTATCCAACGCTTGACCTGCATATGCAGCGCGGTAACGCCCATGGTCAGCAGGAGGATCACCACGAAGGTGCCGATCTGCAACAACAGACGGCTTAAGGACTTGGCCTCCAGGGCATCGAAGAGCGCGCGGCTCCAGTAGTTCATCCAGATCACCAGGCTGACCTGGGCCAGGGTAAGCAGCAGCAGTGCCAGGATGAAACCGCGCACCTTCCACTTTTCGGCAGAGTTCCAGTACGGCATGACCAGGCGCAGGAACTGCCAGGGCAACCTCGCCGGTTGCCGCAACCCTGCACGCCCGGCCATTTACGCGATCCCCCGCGCGGCGGCTGGCGGCTGACACAGTTGCGCCGCGCAGGTGGCCGCGCCGAACAAACCCAGCTGCTCGTTCAGCACCACATGCAACGGGATGCTCTCCAGCAGCTCGCGCATCGGCGGTTTGTTCACGAAGGCTTCGACAACCGCCGGGCTTTGCAGAAAGCCGAGGATTTTCGGAGCGATCCCGCCTGTCAGATAAATCCCGCCGCGGGCCAGGCTGAGCAGTGCCAGATTGCCCGCGCAGGCGCCGTAGAGCCGTGCAAACAGCGCCAGCGCCGCCGCGGCCAGCGGCTCCCCGCGCTCCGCCGCGAGGGCGATCGCCCGCGTATCCGGCGAATCCTCGCGCAACTGCACACCGGCCCCGCCGAGAAACCCGTAGATGCGCTCCAGCCCATGCCCGGACAGCAGCAGCTCCTGGCTGGCTCGCCCGTAGGTACTCTGCAGCGCCTGGCATAAAGCCCACTGCTGAGCATCCACGGGCGCGAAATCGGCCAGCCCGCCCTGACTGGCCAAGGCCTGCCAGTGCCCGTCGCAGCGAACCCGCATGGCCATGCCCAGGCCGCTGCCGGCCCCGAGCAACGCCCGCACCCCGTCGGGCTCGGGCCGGCCCTGCTGCAAGGTGCACAGATCGCTCGCGGGCAAAGCGTCCAGGGCATAGGTTTGCGCGGCAAAATCATTCAGCAGCCGTACCGTGGGGATGCCGAACTGCTGGCTGATCAAACTGGCATCGAGCTGCCAAGGCAGATTGGTCATGCTCACCCGTTGCCCCTGAAGCGGCCCGGCGACGGCAATGCAGGCCACGGCCGGACGTTCGCCAGCGGCCAGGAACACCTCCAGCAACGCATGCAACCCAGGGTACTCATGACACAGAAAGCGCTCCTGGCGAACGCTGCGCCAACCCTCAGCGCAAAGCTCCCCCACTAACAAACGGGCATGCGTACCACCCACATCTACCGCCAGAAAATTCATCAAAACCCCCTACTGCTCAAGGCTGAGAACCCTAGATTGCTCAGCCAACTCCGGGGAGGGTGTTGTTCACCCTGCGAAACTATTTTCGCGGCCAGGGTCTTTCGCCACTCAGCAACAGCCGCAGGGCACGGCGATGGTGGGTAAGCAAACACAGGCCGGTGACGGTGTTTGCCGCACGTTGAACCCAACAGAAGGCGACGCCCTAAGGTTCAGTCAAGCACACTGAACTCGACCCGTGCGATTTGTCCGCCCTCGTCGAGCACGCTGAGCTGATAGCGGCCACTGCGTTCGAGCAGCGGGTTGATCGCCGTTTCCGCCGCACTGTCGGCCAGCGGCGCGCCGTTGAGGAACCACCAGCGATGACCGCTGCCACCCAGGGCGGTGAGTTTCAGACGCAGCGGCTCGGCGCTGGCCAGCGGCCGCCGTAGACTGTCGCCCTCGCGCACCCCGACGATGGACAGCGGCGCCGCTGCCGGCGGCAGTTGCGCCGGGCAGCCGGGGTCCAGCGCCGGCAAGCGCGCGCCACGCCGTTCGCGGCGTGGCAGCCAGGGCTCCAGTGGCGCCGGCCAGAGCGCTAGTTCGTGGGCCGTGGCGCCGGGACACGTGGCATCCACACGCAGGCCCTGTGGGTTGAGCCAGATTTTCTGCAACAGGCCCAAACCCAACGGCTGGTCCAGGGCCTGCAAGGTCGGCGGCGTGGTGCCGTCGAGCGTCCAGGCGAAGCGCTGGCGACGGCAATTGGGGTCGTCCTTGCCCAGCGGCTGACCGAGTGGCCAACAGATCGCCGCCACGCCGATACTCTGCGGCACCCCATCCACCGGCACCGCGATGCCGCGCTGGCTGTCGCGGTTGACCAGCAGATCGTGCACCTGCAACAACAACGGCGCCGCCGAAGCCAGGCCGAATTGGCCGGGCACCGGGGTGCCGTCCGGGCGACCGATCCAGATGCCGATCAGGTAGCGTGGCCCCACGCCAATCGCCCAGGCATCGCGAAAGCCGTAACTGGTGCCCGTCTTCCAGGCCAGCACCGGGCGCTGTACCAGTTGCGCGCGCGGGTCACGGTCCGGGCGCGCCTGACCGCTGAGAATGCGCCGCACTATCCAGGCCGCGCCAGGCGACAGCAGGCGCCGTTCGCGCAAGCCATCGTCGGGCTGAAAGCGCAGCCGTGCGGCCTTGCCCGCGCGGGCGAAGGCGCTGTAACCGGTGAGCAGTTCTTCCAGGCTACTGCCGGCGCCCCCGAGGATCAGCGCCAGGTTCGGCTCAGCCAATGGCGGCAGCGCCAGCGGCACACCGGCACTGCGCAATTCACCGGCAAAGCGCTTCGGCCCATAGGCTTCGAGTAACTGCACCGCCGGCAGGTTGAGCGACGTGGCCAACGCTTCGCTGGCCGATACCGCGCCGGTAAACCCGCTGGAGAAGTTGCCGGGCCGGTAGTCGCCATAGCGGCGCGGTACGTCCTGCAACAACGACTCGGAGTGGATCAGGCCGGCGTCCAGGGCCATGCCGTAGAGGAAGGGCTTGAGCGTCGAGCCGGGCGAGCGCTGGGCAGCGATCATGTCGACATGGCCGAAACGGCGCGGGTCGCCGATATCCACCGAGCCCAAGTAGGCGCGCACCGCCATGCTCTGGTGCTCGACCAGCAGAATCGCCGCCGAGGTGTGCTCCGGCAGGCGGGCGCGCCAGCCGAGCAGCAAGTCTTCCAAACGTCGCTGCAAGGCGGCATCCAGGGTGGTGCGAATCAAGGGCGGGCTGTCGGCTTTGTTCAGCCGCCGCGCCAACAGCGGCGCCAGCCGTGGTTCCTGGCGCGGCGCCAACAGCACCGGCTCCTCCAGGGCCTCCTTGACCGCCAGCTCGGGCCACACCTGGAACCAGGCCAGGCGCTTGAGCACTTTGTCGCGCGCCGCCTGCGCGCGCTCGGGGTAACGGTCGGGGCGCAAGCGGCTGGGCGCCTGCGGCAGCACCGCGAGCAAGGCGGCTTCGCCACGGGTCAGTTGCGACGGCGGCTTGCCGAGGTAAGCCCAGCTGGCCGCCGCCACCCCCTGCAAGGTGCCGCCGAAAGGCGCGCGATTGAGGTAGAGGGTGAGAATCTCGCTTTTCGACAGGTACCACTCCAGCTGCGCGGTTCGCCAGAGCTGGCGCAATTTGCCGGCGAAGGTGCGCGCGTGCGGATCGAGCAGCCGCGCGACCTGCATCGACAAAGTGCTGCCACCCGACAGCACCCGTCCACCGCGGAGGTTCTGCCACGCCGCCCGCAGCAACGCCAGCGGGTTGACCCCGGGGTGGCGGTAGAACCAGCGGTCCTCATAGGTCAGCAGCGCCTCCAGGTAATAGGGCGAAACCTCCTCGGGCTTGATCGGGTAGCGCCAGACACCTTCGGCATCGGCAAAACGCCACAGCGGCGTGCCGTCTTCGGCCAGCACCACGCGGGCCAGGTCATCGCCAGGCAACTGCAACGGGAACAGCCCGTCCGCCGACCAGAGCAGCCCGGCCAACAGCAGGGGCACGGCGATCCATGGGCGCCGCAGCCAGGGCCAAAGCCTGGCCAACCGCGTAGCGAACGGATGCAAACGAGGCGGGAGAACGAACGTCAAAGGTGGCTGTCCGACGGAGCACGGCGTACAGCATAAGGGGGCGGGCGGAAAAGGTCAGCCCGCGCTTCAGCGCGCGTGCGCCGCGCACGGTTCGGTTACCCTAGGTCATCAGCCGGGTAGCCGGCTACCGACCGCCACACACCGTTTACCCTCGGGAACTCAGCATGCAGGTAGAAGGCTTTTTCGATTGGCTCGGCCAAGCACTTGGCAGCGTGATCCGCTTTATCGTCGAAGGCCTGAGCGGCTTTCTGCAACTGATCGGCAACGCCGGCAGCCAGTTCATCCATGGCCTGTCGCGCGCGCTGGGCATCACCCCCTCGCTGCTCAGCATCGTCGCGCTGGTGCTCGGCCTGCTGCTGATCTTCAACGCCGGCCGCGCCTTCATTCGCCGCTCGTTTTTCGTCGGCGTCATCTGGTTGCTGCTGGGGCTGTGGTTGCTGAGCCTGATCATCAGCTGACAATCCTTTGAGCAATACCGCTCCTCCCCTCAAAAGAGAGGGGCGGTATTGCTCACAGCCGTTCCAGTGCCGAACCACTTACACCAAAAGAGCAGAACCTAAGGCATGTTGCCGATGAGGCCCCGCATCTCCTGCTCGGAGTAGCCGCGCAGCGTTTGCGTGCGCACATTGCCGAGCGAACCTGCTTTCAAGAGCAACGAGGTTGCAGCGTCCTCGGGGCCCTCGACGACAAACACCATGTCGTAATTCCCGACCGTCCAGTACGCGGCCTTGACCGTGAGGCCGAGCGCTTCGCCCATCGTCTTGAAGGCTTGGAAACGATCCGGGGAATCCTTGACGCCGCGGATGCCCTGATCGGTGAAACTCGCCAGCGTGATGAAGGTAGCCATGATCTCAATCCTGTTCAGGTTGTTAGATGACTGTCACAGAGCTATCGCTTAGCGACCGCTGCAGCCAGCAGAGGAGCGACCTGCTCGTCGGTTAATGCGGCGTAAACCTCCATGGCGAACAGGTCATTCCATTCGAGCGCCCATTTCTGTATCAAAGCCAGATCGCTGGCCTCCGCCACGCCGAAGCCAGACATGTGGCCCACTGCATGCCAGCGCCCCAGCATCGTCACGCCCTTGGGCGGGCCACCGCCAGTTTTCAGGAACCGCTCGATAGCGGCATTACGATGTTCTGGGCTGATGGACCAACTGATGATGAATAACATCTGCGACCTCCCGTTATAGGGTGGCACCTGCGCTTTGCGCGCCTGGCGGGTGCCGCGGCCAGGCACCGCGTATCATGGGCCGTGTTGACCGCGCCGGCGGCCACGCCTCCCACCCCTCACTTGCGCGCAGGCGGAATTAGAGTCATTCATCCGCCCGGCAACCGCCTCTGAAGGAATAGCAGCCCGCTACTGCCGCCGCACGACCACTGATCTACTGCCGCCACGGCAGGCGCAGATGGGGGCGCCTATACTTTTTGCCCCGACAGGTTCAAGGCGCATGCCCCAACCTGATCGAAACAGCTGTCGTGGCAACGACAGCCACTCCCCAGCCACAAGCAAGGAGATCGAAATGGCAATCCGCATTGGCGACGAAGCACCGGATTTCACGGCCGACAGCACTGAGGGCCCCCTGCACTTCCACGAGTGGATCGGCGACAAATGGGCCATCCTGTTTTCTCACCCGAAGGATTTCACCCCCGTCTGCACCACCGAACTCGGTTGCATGGCCGGGCTCAAGCCGGAATTCGACAGGCGCAACACCAAGGTCGTCGGCCTCAGCATCGACCCGGTCAGTGACCATCGAGCCTGGGTCGGCGACATCGAGGAAACCCAGGGCCACGCGGTCAACTATCCGCTGATCGGTGACGATAACCTGGTGGTGGCGAAGCTCTACGACATGATCCACCCGAATGCCGGCGGCGGCCCGCGCACCGCGGTGGACAACGCCACGGTGCGCTCGGTGTTCATCATCGGTCCGGACAAGAAGGTCAAGGCGATGCTGATCTACCCGATGAGCGCCGGGCGCAATTTCGACGAAGTCCTGCGCCTGCTCGACTCGTTGCAGTTGAACGCCAAGCATACGGTCGCCACCCCGGTGAACTGGCGGCCGGGCGAGGATGTGATCATCCCCACCTCGGTGTCCGACGAAGATGCCCGGAAGAAATACCCGCAGGGCTTCAAGACGCTGAAACCCTATCTGCGCGTGGTGGCGCAGCCGAAGTAACAGAGGGGGCAACCGTCTCTGCACCCAGGGCCGCCACTGACACGCCGTCGCGATAGCGTCTTCGTTCCCACGCTCTGCGTGGGAACCACCAAAAAGCCCGCCGCACGATGATCGCCCGGCGGGCTTTGGGCTCTGGCGGGGCTAGCGCGCCTTGATCACCAGCGCGGCCGGGGCTTCGCCGAGTGCCCGCCAGCTCGGGCGGTACATCGACTCCACCTGTGGTGGCGGTACGCGATAGCGGCCGGGGGTCACGGCGCGAGCCAGGTAGAGCAGATGGGTGGTGCCGTAGCCGCCCACATCCAGGGCGGCGACATAGCGGTCGTCACGAAATTCCTGGTGTTTCAGGTTGGCGTTCTGCATCGATCGCTGCCACTCCTTCACCGCACGGCTGGCGTCCTCCAGGCTGGCGGCGCTCTGCGCGAGGTTCTGGTTTTCCAGCTCCAGGCCAGCTGGCAGCAGGTCCACCACCAGGGCATCGGGCACCCGTTGCTTGGCTTCCACCGCGAGGTGCACCAGCACCAGCTCGCCACTTTCCAGCGCCGCCAGGTTCAGCGGTTGGCCATCCATGCCCAGGTACTCGCGGCGGATGCTGAGGTTCTCGCCACCGGCCGCCGGCGCGGCCAGCGGGTAACCGGAAATGCTCAGCTGCTGATAGAGCGACTCGCTGCCCGCGTTGCGCAACGTCAGCGGCGCGGCCAGCCCGGCACCGTCCAGCTTCAACGCCGGCGCGGCCGTACTCAACTCGCGAACGACACCTTCAATGCTCAGCTGCGCCGTCCAATCGCGCTCAGGCTTGATCAGCAAACCACGCCCGGCCAGGTACAACGCGTTGCGCTCCTGGGTCGAGAAGTACTGATTGGCCGCCAGCTCATCGGCCAGGGCGAACAACCGTTCCTCGCGACTGCTGGCCGCCAGGTCGTTCTCTTCCAGCAGGGCCAGGATCAGCGCCTGGTCGCGCAACGGGCTGCCGTAATCCGCCAGCCACTCTTTGGCGCTGCGCGCACGGGCCAGGCCCGCCGCCAGGGCATCGTCGGCGCGGGGCTGGTCGCCCATCTGCTTCAGGGCCACCGCCAGTTGCACCAACGGCAAGCCGGACATGGCCTCGGCGCGCCGTTCGAACAGCGTACGCAAGGCACCCAGCGGCGCCTGCTGACTGCGCGCCAACACGTAACCGGCATAGGCCTGCACGGCGAAGCGGGTATGCTCGGCGTTCTCGCTGTAGCTGACTTCGATCAGGCTGCGCTCCTGCAGGTAACGCAACAGCCGCTCGCTGGCCTTTTTCAGCGCCTCGGGCGGTACGGCGAAACCTTGCTCGCGGGCGCGCAGGAGGAAGTCGGTGACGTACGCGGTCAGCCAATACTCCTCGTCGTTGTCGGATCCCCAGAGGCCGAAGCTGCCGTTATAGCGCTGCATGCCGAGCAGGCGCTCGATGCCCAGTCCGATCGACTGGCGCCGCTGCTCGTCCGATTCGCCGGTCAGGCCCAGACGCTCGAGGCTGGCGGCATCGGCATACAGCGACGGATACAGCCCGCTGGTGGTCTGCTCCAGACACCCATAGGGGTAGGCCTTGAGCGCGCGAATCTGCTCGCCGAGATTCAGTGGCGGGCGGCTCGAGAGGGCCAGCAGCGCCTCCCGTCCCGCCGGCTCGAAGCTCTCCAGCACGCCGTCCGGCAGGCTCCAGGTTTCGCCCTTGAGCACCGCACGGAACTGTTTGACCAGCGCCGGGTAAGCCGGACGAATGCCCAGGTTCCACTCACGGCTGAACGGCGGCAGGCTTTCACCCGGCAGCTCCAGCCCCTGTACCGTGACCTTGAAACGCCCCTGCCCGTAGCCGCCCAGCGCTCGCACCGGAATGCGCAGGGTGATGCGTTGGCCCTTGCTCAATTGCACCGGCGCCACTTGCCCGCCGGCGCTTTGCGTCAGGCCCAATTGGCCCTCGGCGCTCAGCTGCACGTCCAGTTGCTGGGTTGTGTCGGTCAGGTTGCTCAAGTCCAGGGCCAGGGTGGTTTCATCGCCACCGGCGAGAAAACGCGGCGCCGAGAGTTCGGCGATCAGCGGCGCGGCGACTACAGTCTTGCCCTCGGCCATGCCGTAGCGCTCGTCGCTCCAGGCCTGCGCCATCAGCCGCAGCTCGCCGTTGAACTCGGGGATGTCCAGGCTGACTTCACCTTCGCCCTGCTCGTTCAGGTTCAGCGGCTGGCTTTGCAAGGCGACGATGGTGACGCTGGTGTCCGGGCGCTTGCCGCCCTTGGCCAGCGCCGCGTCGCCACCGAACGCCAGGCTGGCCAGACGGCCTTGGCCGGCCTCGATCAGTTGGCCGTAGATGTCCAGCTGATCGGCGCCGTAGGCCTTGCGCCCGAACAGGCTGGCGAAGGGATCCGGCGTCGGGTACTGGGTAATATTGAGGATGCCGACATCCACCGCCGCCACCAGCACGCGCACCTGTTTCGGCACGCTGCCGTCGGCATTGCGGGCCTGCACCTTGACCGTCAGCGGCTGCTTGGGGCGCATCTTTTCCGGCGCCGTGAGGGTCAACGCCAATTTGCGCGGCGCGCGCTCCAGCGGCAGATGCAGCAGGCCGACCGCGCGCTTGGGCGTGACATTGGCTTTGCGCTCGCCGGGGCGAATGATCAGGGCACTGACATACAGGTCATGCCGGGCCCACTCCTTGGCGATCGGAATGTCGAAGCTCTTGCCTTCGGCAGGCACCTCGATTTCCTCCCACCAGAGCGGGCCATTGCTCGACTCGACCAGCAGATAACCCTTGCCGGCCGAGGGCGGCGTGACCGTGACCCTGGCCGTGTCGCCATCGACATAGGCCGGCTTGTCCAGCGCCAGCTTGACCTGATCGGGGCGCACGGCGCCGCCTTCGGTGTTGTCTTGCCAGCGGTAGCCGGCCCAGAAGCGCAGGCTGCTGAGCAGGCCGGTTTGCGGGTCTTCGAGCTCGACGCGATAGGGGCCCCACTCGACCGGGAAACTGACCTTGGCGGTGCTGCCGGCTTTGACGCTGAGGGTCTCTTCGCTGAGGTTCAGGTACTTCTCGTTGTAGTGGTAACTCCAGCCGTCGTTCTCGGAGTAGTTCCAGTAATAGTCGCGGCGCTCGCGGATCAAGCGCACCTTGAGACCATCGGCGGCCAGCTTGTTGCCGGCCGGGTCGGCTACCAGCAGCTCGAATTCGGCCAACCCATCGGCGTCGATCTCTTCACCCTCGAACAGGCTGCGCAGCCCTGGCAGGCGCTCGGCCGGCCAGACCGGCTGGACGATGCGCCGGGTGATCGGCCGGCCGCCGGACTCCTGCAGGCTGGCCTGGAGGATCAATTTCAGCGGCGACTTGGCATCGGCCCACTTGCTCTGGATATCCAGGGTGGTTTCGCCATCGGCATCGAGGACGGTTTCCTCCAGTTCGAGATCCTGGCTCAACTCCTCTTCCGTCACCGAACCGAACTGGTAACCCGGCAGCGCCTCGACCGCTTCACGCAGCGGGCGTACGTAGAGTTGCCCGCTCAGGCGATTGCCCGCCGCCGGTGCGCCGTAGAGGTAGCGGCCGTTGACGCTGAACCGGGCGTTGTCCGCCGGGGCGAACGGCGTATCACGGCCCTGCAGCTCCAGCGCCAAACGTTCGGGCAGGAAGTCCTCGACCAGGAACTCATACAGTTGTGGCTTGCCGTCGCCCAGATCGAACAGCAGTTGCCAGCGCCCGGTTGGTGCTTCGCCCGCCAGTTGCAGCTGGTATTGATAGAGGCCGGCTGCGTCCGCCTCCCAGACGAACTTGCGGCTGACCTGCTCGTCCGGGCGGCGCACTTCGACGCTGACCGGCTGGGTTTTCACCGCACGGCCATCGGCGTCGCGCAACAAGGCGTTGAGCGCTACGGTTTCACCGGGGCGGTACAGATCGCGCGGGCCAAAAACGAAGAACTGCAGCGGATGCGCCTGCGGCCCGGCGATATCGAACTCGGCCAGATCCAGCGCCGCGCCGTTGAGTTGCAGCAGGCTGGTCTGTTCGCCTTGGTGCGCCAGCAGCACTTCGGCCTTGGGCGCCAGCGCCAGCTCGGCATGACCGGCACCGTCGGTTTTACCGCTGACCAGCACATGGCCGGCGCCATCCAACAGCTCCAGCTCGACCCCCTCCAGCGCCTTGCCACCGTCCAGGGCCTGGGTGAAGACATCCAGACGTTCCCGGTAGCGGTGCGCCGACAGGCCGATATCGCTGAGGCTGAACAGCGTGGCGGGCTGCGAATAGGTGTAAGTGCCGGCGCCGCGCATCACCGCCAGGTACACCCCGGGCTGTTTGAGCGGCTGCAGGCCGGCAATCGGCAACAACAAGGTTTCGCGGGTGTTGCGCGCCGGGTTCAGGTCGAAGCGGCCGCT
This sequence comes from Pseudomonas sp. KH_027, assembly GCF_057838565.1. Lineage (NCBI taxonomy): Bacteria > Pseudomonadati > Pseudomonadota > Gammaproteobacteria > Pseudomonadales > Pseudomonadaceae > Pseudomonas > Pseudomonas sp. KH_027. Next base: position 667,086 of record NZ_CM174470.1, on the reverse strand, counting down.
GTAGACCAGATCCGCCATCGGCAACAGCTCGCGGGCATCCCAGGTGCCCAGGCTGGTGCTGCGTCCCCAGCGACTGAGAAAGGCCGGCAGCGCCTGTGGTTGGATGCGGAAGAACTCGACGTTGACCTTGTCGACGTTCAGGGTCAGCACCGGCAGACCTTCGGCCAGACGGGTTGGAAGCAGCGAACCGCGGCTGGCGAAACCGATGCTGGCTTGCAGATCGCGGGTTTCCAGCCGGCTGATGAAATCCTTGGCCAAGGTCGCGTCGTTCACCCCACGCAGGCCGGCATCCACCGTCAGCACCAGTTTGCGCCGCGGTTCCAGATGACGCAGGCGCAATTCCATCAGGTTGTCGGAAAGCTCCCAGGCGCCGTCGACCTTGCCGCTCTTGCCGTCGACCAGGTGCAGCTTGTCAGCGAATTTCTGCTCGGGATCGAGCGGTATGCCGAAGCTCACCGACAGCGCGCTGGCACCGTCCAACTGAACTTCCGAGACGTCCACCACCGTCAACTCACGCCCGGCATAGCGTTTGGCCAAGGCGGGCACATCCACTTCCGGTCGCGGCGTGGCCTGCTCGCTGCCGGCCGGCACCGAGCTCGCGACGGGGTGCTCGGGGGTCGAGGAATCACAAGCGCTGAGCAGGCTCAGAACAAGCGCCAGAAGCAGTCCTTTCTTCGGCATTTTGTACTCCGACATATCGGGGGCAACAGAGGCCGAAAACTATAGCCGAGCAACATTACCGGTGCTGGTTAAACCATGACGGAGGATAAGAACCGGTTCACACGCAGGGTTTAAACGGCTTCGGCTTCGCGGTTTGCCAATGGCGCGCCACTATAATGCGGCCTACTCAGGAGCCTCCTTATGCTGCGCGACGCCTGGCAACACACACCGACCCACCGCAAGGTTTGGGCGCTGGCCGCGCCGATGATCCTGTCGAATCTTTCGGTGCCGCTGGTGGCGTTGGTCGACAGCGCCGTGGTCGGCCACCTGCCCCACGCTTACCAACTGGCGGCGGTGGCGGTCGGCGGCAGCCTGTATACCTTGCTGGTCTGGGCCATGGGGTTTCTGCGCATGGGCACCACCGGTTTCGCCGCTCAGGCCGCCGGGCGCCTGGATGGCGGCGCGCTGCGGCAGGTGCTCTGTCAGGCGCTGCTGTTGGCGCTGGGGCTGGCGTTATCACTCGGCCTGCTCGCGGTGCCGTTGAGCGGCGCTGCCCTGGGCCTGATGCGACCCTCGGCGCAGTTGCAGCAACTGACCGGCGACTTTCTCGCCACTCGGCTGTTCGGTCTGCCCGCGGCCCTGGCCAACTACGCCCTGGTCGGCTGGTTTCTCGGTACGCAGAACGCCCGTGCGCCGCTGGCGATCCTGCTGAGCACCAACCTGATCAATGTGCTGCTGGCGCTGTGGTTTGTCCTTGGCCTCGACTGGGGTGTGGTCGGCGCCGCCCGCGCCTCGGTATTGGCCGAATGGAGTGGTGCCCTGCTCGGCCTGCTGCTGACGCGCAAGGCCTTGCTCACCTATCCCGGCCAGATCGATTGGGCCGCACTGCGGCGCTGGCTGAACTGGCGGCCACTGCTGGCGGTGAACCGCGATATCTTCATTCGCACCCTGGCGCTGGAGCTGGTGTTCTTCCTGATCACCGCGCAGGGCACCCGCCTGGGTGACGCGACCGTCGCCGCCAATGCCCTGTTGCTCAACGGCCTGCTGCTCACCGCCCATGCCCTCGATGGTCTCGCGCATGCCGTGGAAGCATTGTGCGGCCACGCGATTGGCGCCCGCGACCGCAGCGCCTTGCGCCGCTGCCTGATAGTGGCCGGCGGCTGGTCGCTATTGGCGAGCCTGGGGTTCGCGCTGTTCTTCCTGCTCGCCGGCCCGCTGTTCGTCCAACTGCAAAGCGACATTCCCACGGTGCGCGCCACCGCCCTGGTCTACCTGCCCTACCTGGCGCTGCTGCCGCTGGTGGCGGTATGGAGCTATGTGCTCGACGGCCTGTTCATTGGCGCCACCCGGGCGCGGGAGATGCGCAACGCCATGTTGGTCAGCGTATGTTTAGCCCTGCCGCTGGCCTGGGGTCTGCAAAGCCTGGGTAATCACGGCCTGTGGCTGGCGTTTCTGTGCTTTATGCTGCTGCGGGGCCTGAGCCTGGGCGTCTATGCTTACCACCTGACCCGTCACGACCTGTGGTTCGGTCCGTCTAACCACCAAGGAACTGCGCATGCTCAGCCCTGAGTCACCCGCGAACGAAGTCTTCCGCCAGCAGGTGTTGGACAACCAGGAGCTGCTCGACACGCCCGCCGACCCTTATCTGGACATTCTGGTACGGGTGGTGCGCGAGATGTTCGAGGTGAAAACCGTGCTGGTCAGCCTGATCGACCGCGACCGCCAGTGGTTCAAGGCGCGCCTTGGCCTGGAGGTACCGGAAACACCGCGCACCTTTTCTTTCTGCGGCCATGCGATTCTCTGCAGCGGAACTTTTATCGTCGAAGACGCCCTGGCCGACCCGCGCTTTCGCGACAACCCGGTGGTGACCGACAGTCCGTTCCTGCGCTTCTATGCCGGCCAACCCCTGCTTTCCGAGGACGGCCATGCACTCGGCACCCTGTGCCTGCTGCACCCCGAACCCAAACGACTGAGCGACAAGAAAATCCGCCGCCTGAAAGACATGGCGACGCTGGTCGAAGGCTACCTGAAGCTGCGCTCTGTCAGCGCGCAGACGGAACAGCTCCGCGCCGCCCTGAGCCGCGAACAGCGCAAAGCCATGCTCGACCCCCTGACCCAGCTATGGAACCGTGCCGGCCTCAACCACTTTCTGCCCCGCGAGCAGCGCCAGGCACAAGAACGTGGCCTGCACCTGGGGCTGTTGTTCTGTGATCTCGACCGGTTCAAGCGGGTCAACGACACCTACGGCCATGGCGCGGGCGACCAGGTGCTTTGGGAAAGCGCTCGGCGCATCGCCGCCGCCGTGCGCCCGCAGGACGTGGTGACACGCAGCGGTGGCGAGGAGTTCGTGGTGCTGACACAGGTCCGCGATCAGCAGGAGCTGCGGCAGATTGCCGAACGCATCCGCAGCGCCATCGCCAAGACCCCGATCAGCGCCGACGGCATACAACTCGACCTGACCATCAGCATCGGCTGCGCCCTGGCGGGGCCGGATGAAGAGGGGAATGACACCCTGGAGCGCGCCGACCAGGCCATGTATCAGGCCAAAAACAACGGCCGCGACCGGGTGGAATACGCCGCCGACCCAGCACAAGACCAGAACGACTAAACACTGACGACCGCCGACCTGAAAGGAACTCCCATGGCCCAAGCCATCGCCGCGTACCTGCACTTCCTCTCGATCTTCCTGCTGTTCGCCCTGCTGACCCTCGAACACCTGTTGTTCAAACTGCCGCTGGATCTGGCCCGCGCGCGCAGCCTGATCCGCATCGACATGGCCTACGGTCTGACCGCCGGCCTGGTGCTGGTCACCGGCGCGGCGCGGGTGGTCTGGTACGGCAAGGGCACCGCCTACTACCTGCACAACAGCGTGTTCCACGCCAAGTTGGGGCTGTTCATCCTGGTAGGGTTGCTGTCGGTGCTGCCGACCTTCACCTTCCTCAACTGGCGCAATGCGCTAAAGGCCGGCCAGGTGCCGCAGGTCAGCCCACGGCAAGCCACGCTGACGCTCATGACCATTCGCCTGGAGCTGCTGTTGCTGCTGATTCTGCCGCTGCTGGCCAGCCTGATGGCGCGCGGTTATGGGGTGATCGGCTAAACGCTGCACTTTTTTAGCAAGCCCGGCAGGGACCGGGCTTGGTTATGGCCGAGCCGGGCCGTGGCTGTCGTGGACCAGCGCCAAGGGCCTGCGCCCGCCATCGGAACGCACGAAGCGTTCGATCTCATCCAGTACCGGTGCCAGCCGCCGTAACGGCAGCGCCAAGGTGGCGACCAGGCTGGTATGGCTGACGCGCGGAAAATACTGCTCCTGAACCGGAACCCCGGCGGCGCGCAGCTTGCTCGCCAGACCACCGGTATTGCGCTGCGGGTTGACCCGTTCGTCGTCCTCTGCCGCCAGCAACAGCGCAGGTGGCGCAGCGGCGCTGACGTGGTTGATCGGCTGCGAATCGACCGGTGAGTCCGGATAGAAAAACACTGGCTGCACGCTTTTGTTCTTGATCGGTAGAAAGTCGTAGGGCCCGGCCAGGCCGATCCAGCCGCGCATGACGCTCGGCTGCAGAGCGACCTCGGCGAGCAGGCGCGGATCAAGGGCGAGCATCGCAGCGTTATAGGCGCCGGCGCTGTGCCCCATCACGAACAACTGTGCGGGATCGCCGCCATAGCCGCTGATTTCACGGTTGATCCAGGCCAATGCCTGGGCACCGTCTTGCAGAAATGCCGGGTAGCGCACCTGCGGGTAGAGCCGGTAATCGGCGATAACCGCCACCAGGTCTTTGGATGCCAGCGCCTCGCCGACGAACCGATACTCCGCGCGCGCGCCGCTGTTCCAGCTGCCACCGTAGAAGAACACCACCACCGGCGCAGCCCCCCGCAGATCGCGCGGCGTGTAGACGTCGAGACGCTGGCGCGGATCGCGGCCATAAGCCAAGTCGACAACCTTGCTATAGCCCCCGCTGGGCGTCAGCGCATTCAAGACGCTCAGCGGCGAGCACGCCACCAGGGCGCCAAGCGCCAGGAGCAGCACAGCCGGCAGCAACAGCGGTTTGCCCAGCGCGCGCATGGCGACTCCTTGTTGGCTGCGCAGCAGGATCGGGCGGCGCAGGCCGGGTTAGGCCAGCGCTTCAGCTACAACCAACGCGGCCTCGGCGGTTAGCGCCCAGGCATAAGCCGGGGCGCTCCGGGCCCAGCCGATTACGACAGGTACGAGGAACGGGTCAGGCCCAGACGCAGGGCGTCGAGGAACTGGGTGCGTTCGCGGGCACTGATCTTGGCGCTGGCGACCTTGTCGCGGTAATGGGTCATCAACTCTTCCGGCGACAAGTGCACGTAACGCAGCATGTCCTCGATGGTGTCGTGGGTTTCGATCCCGGCGTGGTACACACTGCCGTCCGGGTTCTGGTAGATGTTCACCGAGTCGGTGTCACCGAACAGGTTGTGCATGTCGCCGAGGATTTCCTGGTAGGCGCCGACCAGGAAGATCCCCAGCAGGTAGTCCTCGCCCTCGCGCACTTCATGCACCGGCAGGCTGGTTTCGATGCTCTGCTCGTCGACGTACTGCTTGATCTTGCCGTCGGAGTCGCAGGTCAGGTCCTGCAGCACGGCGCGGCGTAGCGGCTCTTCGTCGAGGCGGTGCAGCGGCAGGATCGGCAGTACCTGGCCGATGGCCCAGGTGTCCGGCAGGCTCTGGAACACCGAGAAATTGCAGATGTACTTGTCGGCGAGCTTGTCGTTCAGTTCGTCCAGCACCTGGCGATGGGAACGCTGGCGCGCCTTCAGCGAGTTGTGCAGACGGCGGCAGACGGCGAAGTAGCACTGCTCGGCCAAGGCTTTCTGGGTCAGGCTGATTTTGCCGTCGGCGTACTGGGTAGCGACGTCGCTCATGTAGTGGGTGGCGCGCCAGTAGGTTTCGGTGACCATTTCCAGATCGGTCGGCCCGAGCAGGTCGACCAGCCATTGCACGGTTTCCGGCAGGCTTTCCTTGTCGTCGATCACCGGCATTTCATCGTTGTGCTTCTCGACGTCGGTCACCTGCACCACCAGCATCGCGTGGTGCGCGGTCAGCGACCGGCCGCTCTCGGAGAAGATATGCGGGTGCGGCAGTTCCTGGGCGTCGCAGAACTCTTTCAACATGCCGACGACTACGCCGGCGTAGTCGTCCATGTCGTAGTTGATCGAGCTGGCGTTGCGCGAGTGGGTGCCGTCGTAGTCGACCCCCAGGCCACCGCCGACGTCGATATGGTCGACCGGCAGGCCAAGGCCGCGCAGCTCGCCGTAGTAACGGATGGCCTCCTTGAAGCCGTGCTGGTAGTCGGCCAGGTTGGCGATCTGCGAGCCCATGTGGAAATGCAGCAGGCGGATGCCTTGATCCAGACCGGCCTTGCGGAAGCGCTCGACCACCGACAACAGCTGCGCCGCCGACAGGCCGAACTTGGACTTCTCGCCACCGGTATCGGCCCATTTGCTCGACGCCAGGGACGACAGGCGCACGCGCAGGCCGACCTGCGGAGCGACCTTCAGCTCGGCCGCCTCCTCGATCACCAACTGCACCTCGGATTCTTTCTCGATGACGATGAATACGTTGTGGCCGAGCTTCTGCCCGATCAGCGCCAGGCGAATGAACTCGCGGTCCTTGTAGCCATTGCAGACGATGGTGCCGCCCTTCGGCGCCAGCGCCAGCACAGCCAGCAGTTCGGGCTTGGAGCCGGCTTCCAGGCCGATGGAAACGTCCTGGGTGGCGATGATGTTTTCCACCACCGCCTCCTGCTGGTTGACCTTGATCGGGTACAGCGCGGTGTAGCGGCTCTGGTACTCGAGACGGGCGATATTGGCGTCGAAGGCACCGGTCAGCTGGCGCACGCGGTCTTGCAGGATGTCCGGGAAACGCACCAGCAGCGGCAGCGACAGGCCGCTCTGGCGCAGTTGTGCAACCTGGGCGAACAGATCGATCGGCGCACTCTGCGGGCCACTGGGGCGCACTTCGACGCGACCGGCGTCGTTGATCGCGAAATAGCCGGCGCCCCAATGGCGAATGCCATAGACGCTACGGCTGTCCGCTACCGTCCACTGGCTACCGTCATCTTTACGTGTGCGTCGTACGGACATCGAGGTCCCCTTATCAAGAAGTCAAAAGCTCCGACCACGCCGGACCGAAGCAGAATAAGCAGTGGAAATGACGATTACTGAGGTGTTGACCCAGGGTGCGAAGCAGAAGTTTAGAAACCAGCGGATCAGCCGCCCGATTTCTTCGCCTTGAAGCCCTGCTTGATCAGCTCATCGAGCAGCAATTGCACGTGGTCGCCCTGAATCTCGATGATCCCGTCTTTCAACGAGCCACCGCAGCCGCAGCGCCGCTTGAGCTGGCTGGCCAACTCCTTGAGCGATTCTTCGGCCAGCGGCACACCACTGATGGTAGTCACCGTTTTGCCGCCACGACCTTTGGATTCGCGACGCACACGGGCAATACCATCGCCATCGGGAATGACAGTTCGTTTGCAGATACAGGCATCCACCGGCTGGCTGCAGTCCGGGCAATGCCGGCCTGCATCGGTGGAAAACACCAAACCGCCAAGGGCGGCAAAGGACGAAGCTTTCTTGACCACCGGGCTATCCTCGTAGGGGTCAGAAGGGTCTATCTCAGCAGCTGATTATCGACATAGACCTGAAAGCGACTGGCTGACCATGGTCAGCCGCGAAGCCCCACTCTGGCAGGGGCAGCGCACCTGGGCCGGGAGGCTCAGGCTTGAAAGGCCGCGCAGTGTACCGGCAAAAACCAGCAATGCTAATAGCGAAATTGCGCCATTAATCGGCGGATACGCGACTTGAGCGCTTTTCACCCCGCGCGACGGGCGGGATAACGCCCGTGCCACGCGCCTGACGAGCACCGCGACTAGCCCAGATAACGCTTGAGCGCCGCCAGGGAGTCGGGACAAAACGGCGTGTCCTGCGCCAGCGCCAGTGCCGCCGCGACCGAGATGAAGCGCGCCTCCAGCACTTCTTCCGGCTGCAACCGCAGCGGCGCATCGGAAACAGCGGAAAACACCGCGCACCAGAGCCGGTTGTCCGGCTGATCGAAGAAAAAATGCTCGTGCTCACGCAACGGCACGTCGGCGATCCCCAGCTCTTCTTCCAGCTCGCGGGCCGCGGACTCGGCGTAACCCTCGCCCTCCAGCACCATGCCGCCCGCGGCGACATCCCAGTAGCCGGGGTACAGCGCCTTGCTCAACGTGCGCCGATGCACGCAGAGTTCGCCGGCCGAGTTGAACAACAGGATGAAGGTGCCACGGCCGATCAGCCCCTGCTCGCGCAGGGCCAACCGCGGCATGCCGCCGAGCAACCGGTCCGCCTCATCGACCCAGGCGATGCGCTCGGCGTCCGAGGCGGCGCGGTGGGCCGCCTCGCTCGCGGAAACAGCCATCGATCAGCCCTGGCTCAGCAACTGACGCAGGTCGATGATCGCGGCATTGGCGCGCGAGATGTAGTTGGCCATCACCAGCGAGTGATTGGCCAGCACACCGTAGCCGCTGCCATTGAGGATCATCGGGCTCCACAATGGCTCCTGCGACGCCTCCAGCTCGCGGATGATCTGCCGCACGCTGACGGCGGCGTTCTTCTTCGCCAGCACATCGGCGAAGTCCACCTCGATCGCCCGCAACAGGTGCGACAGGGCCCAGGCCTGGCCTCGCGCCTCATAGAACACGTTGTCGATCTGCAGCCACGGTGTTTCATAGGTTTCTTCGCTGACCACCGGTGCCTCACCGGCGGCGGCCTGCGCGGCATCGTTCTTCTGCCCGGTGTTCAGGCGGATCTGCCCGACGCTGGCGGACAGGCGCTGGGACAAGGACCCCAAGCGCGTGGCGGTATCGCCCAGCCAGCTGTTCAGGTTGTCGGCCCGGGTGTAGAACTGCGCGTTCGGCTGGGCCGGGTCGGCCAGGCGGGCCAGGTAACGATCCAGCGACTTGATCCCTTCGCGGTATTCCGCTTCGCTTTCCGGCAGGGCCCAACTTTTATTGTCGAAGTTGAAGCGCGGCTCGGCCTTGGCCAAATCCGCATCTTCGGTGGACTGGCTTTGCGAGCGGGCGAAATCCTTGCGCAAGGCCCGCGACAGGTCGCGCACCTGCACCAGCACGCCGTACTCCCAGCTCGGCATGTTGTCCAGCCACAGGCCGGGCGGAGCGATGTCGTTGGACAGGTAGCCACCCGGCTTGTCGAGCAGGGTGCCGACGACCTTTTTCAAGGTTTCTACCGTGGTGTAGCCACTCACCAACTGCCGCTGCGCCTTCTGTGCCGCGGCCTGGGCATTCTGTTGCACCGGGAACAGCTCGGGCTCCAGGCTCCAGTACCAGCCGACCACCAGCGCCACCAACAGATAGAGCCCCAGCAACGTGCCCAGCGCCCGACTGAGCCAGAGGCCGCCGACGTAGCTGCGCACGTCATCCACCGAGTCATCGACACTGTCGCGCAAGCTGCCCGCGCGGTTCTTCCAGTTCAGCATGGCCATGTCCTTCAAATCATCGAGTTCAGGTGTTCGACCACAATCCCGCTCCAGGGTTGCCGTCCGGTCCTGCACTATAAGGGAAGCGCCGGGCATGCGCAGCGCGACCGTGCAAACTTAGAGCGGGTTGAACATCCTCGGGGGCTATCGGTCCTATCCTCTGCCGGGCAATAGATCGAAGGTTGATCACAAATGATCGGCGGTACTACCGTACCCAAACACGAGTGGTAGCATGGAGCCATCACTCAAATCGCCGCGTGGCGATAGCGCACAATAAGAAGTCAGGCCATGACCGAGCAAGAAGACCCCAGCAGCGACCGCCTCAAACACCACTTTGCACAACGCGTCATTCACCAAGCGCGACAAGTGCTGGAAGTCTGGCAACGGCTGCAACAGAGCGATTGGAACAACGCCGAACTGGCCGAGGCCAACCTGCGACTGCTGCGTTATGCCGAGCGCTTCGAGCAAGCCGAACACGCGCAACTGGCACAAGGCATCGCCAACTGCCTGGAAGCCAGCAGCGCCAATCGCGGGCGCCTGACCAGCGACCTGATCACCGAACTCAACCAGCTTATGCAAAGGTTGTCGCGCACCGGCTTGCGGCATGGCGACCAGTTCGAGCAAACCTTTCTGCCACCGCTGCGCAAGCCGGTCTACCTGGCCTTGCAGGATCGCGAGCGCGCCGAACGCCTGGCTCAGCAGCTGGAGTTCTTCGGCTTGATCGCCCAGCCGTTCGACAGCGCCAATGCCTTTCGCTCCGCCATGATCGAGCGCCACCCGGCCGCCATCCTCATGGAAGTCGACTTTTCCGGCCCGGGCCTCGGCCTGCAACTGGCGGCCGATATCCAGCAAGGGCTGGAGCAGAAGTTGCCGCTGCTGTTCTTCAGCCACGAAGAAACCGACACCCCGACCCGCCTGGCAGCCGTGCGCGCCGGCGGCCAAGAGTTCTTCACCGGCAGCCTGGACGCCTCCATGCTGCTGGAACGGATCGAAATTCTCACCCATGTGGCGCAGTACGACCCCTACCGCGTACTGATCATCGACGACTCCCGCGCCCAGGCCACGCACACCGAGCGCGTGCTCAACAGTGCCGGCATCGTCACCCACACGCTGGTCGACCCGATCCAGGCAATGAGCGCGCTGGCCGAGTTCCAGCCAGACTTGGTGATCCTCGATATGTACATGCCGGAATGCAACGGCACCGAACTGGCCAAGGTGATCCGCCACAACGACCGCTACGTCAGCGTGCCGATCATCTACCTGTCGGCCGAAGACGACCTGGACAAGCAGCTCGATGCGATGAGCGAGGGCGGCGACGACTTCCTCACCAAACCGATCAAGCCACGCCACCTGATCGCCACCGTACGCAACCGCGCCGCCCGCGCGCGCAATCTGAAGGCGCGGATGGTGCGCGACAGCCTGACCGGCCTGTACAACCACACCCATATCCTGCAACTGCTCGAAGACGCCCGCTCGCGTGCGCGCCGCGACAGCCAGCCACTGTCCTTCGCCATGCTCGATATCGACTACTTCAAGAAGGTCAATGACGTTTATGGCCACCCGATGGGCGATCGGGTGATCAAGAGCCTGGCGCTATTTCTCAAGCAGCGCCTGCGCAAAACCGACCACATCGGCCGCTACGGCGGCGAAGAGTTCGCCGTGGTACTGCCGAACACCGATGCCGATACCGCGCGCAAGGTGATCGACGAAATCCGCCGGCGCTTCGCCGAGATCCGCTACCCGGCACAGCCACAGGATCTGTCGTGTACCTTCAGCTGCGGCATCGCACAACTGAACGGCAGCACAGACAGCAACACCCTGTCGAAACAGGCTGACGAAGCGCTGTACGTGGCCAAGCATGGCGGGCGCAACCGGGTGGATATCTTCACCGGCTAGACGGCGTCGACTCATCCACGCTCGACCGACACAGCGTGATCCTCGTCACGCTGTCATCACCCTGCAATGAAAGCGCAATAAATTCACAGGCTTACCGTTCCGCCGTCGGTCGAGCCGCATATGCGCCTGAAGCTACTCACCAATCTCAACACCCTGTTACTGGTCGCCGCTTGCCTGGCCCTGGGCGCAACCCTCTGGTGGTCGCAGCGCGCCCTGGAACGCCCCTACCTGCTGATGGAGCGCTACCTGAGCCTGTCGCAGCAGTTCCAGACCGAGGTCGCTGGCAATATTCAAAGCTATCTGGCCAGCGGCGACGCGCTGCGCCATAGCCGCGCCAGCCAGGCCATCGACAGCCTGCAACAGGCCCTCGGCGAACTGCCCACGCCACTGGCCGACAACCTGCGCCCGAGCCTCGATGAACTGCAGAGGTACAGCGCTGACGAACTGCTCGCCGCCGGTAAACTGGCCGGCGATCCCCAAGGGCTGTTACTGCAAGCCGAACGCGAGATGGTCGGCGCCCTGGAGCAATTGGCCCAGTACGCCGAGACCGGCGCCAGCGCCGCCGCCGACTACCGCGCCCCACTGCTGCACGCGGCCCAACACCTGACCCGCCTCAGCCATGCGCGCGGCAAGCTGGTCAGCAGCGGCCGCGACGAGCTGGCGGCGGATATCGAACGCGAACTCAGCGCCCTCGATCGCCAGGCCGCAAGCCTGGACGCGCTGCCACTGCTGGGCGTTGCCGACAGCGCCGAATCCGCCACCGATGATTTCGCCGCGATGATGGGGTTGGCCAGCGACAGCCCGAGCCAGCAGGCGGAAGACCGTGGCATTGCGCTCAAACGCGACTTCGCCAGCCTGCTCAAACGCTACCCAGCGGAACTGGCGCGCACCCGCGAGCTGATCCAGCGCCGGGCCGAACTGGCCAGCAGCACCACGGCCAAAGTCGGCGCCGCGCAACAAGCCCTGGCCGCCCTGGCCCCGGCGGTGCGCGCCGAACATGGGCGCATCCAGGGCGAGGTGCGCTTGCTGCAGGGCCTGATGATCGGCCTGATCCTGCTGATCGCCTTGACCATCGACACCATCCAGCGTCGCCTCAGCAATGTGCTCAGCCGCCTGGCCCCGGCGCTCTCGGCCTGGGCCGAGGGCGACTTCGGCGCCGACATCCGCCTGGACACGCGGACCCGCGAATTGCGCGACATCGAAGAATCCCTCAACCGTCTGCGCGCCTATCTGGTCGACCTGGTCGGCACCATTCGCCTGCACGCCGCACAGGTCGCCGGCAGCAGCCGCACCCTGGCCGAACTGAGCAGCGGCCTGCACAGCGGTGCCGAGCGCCAGGCCGGCGACACCGAACAGATCCGCGACGCGCTGGGCGACCTGGAGTCGACCATCCAACAGGTCGCCGGCGATGCCAGCCACGCCGCCGACGCCAGTCGTGAGGCTGGCCGTGCGCTGGAGCACGGGCAACACGTGATCGGCCAAAGCCTGACCGGGCTGCACACGCTGGTCGGCGAGGTGCAGGGCAATGCTCAGGCGATCGAGCGCCTGGCGGAAGAGTCGGCGACCATCGGCAGCGTGCTGACGGTGATCCGTTCCATCGCCGAGCAGACCAACCTGCTGGCCCTGAACGCTGCCATCGAGGCCGCCCGCGCCGGGGAAAGCGGGCGCGGCTTCGCCGTGGTGGCCGAAGAGGTACGCTCCCTGGCTCAGCGCACCGCTGGCGCCACCGGCGAGATCCAGCAACTGATCGCACGCCTGCAACAGGCGGCCAGGCAGTCGCTGGACGCCATGCGCACCCAGGTCGAGCACGCCGAGGCCACTGCCAGCCAGGCCCAGGCCGCCGACGGCGCGCTGGACGAAATCGTCGCGGCGATCCGCACCATCGCCAGCATGGCCGAACGCATTGCCGATGCCACCGCCCAGCAAAGCGGAGCCGTCAGCGAGATCCGCGGCCATAGCGAGCGCATCCACCAGCTCGGCGGCGACAACCTGCTGCGCATCGGCCACGGGCGCAGCCAAGGCGAGCAACTACTGGCGCTGGGCGGCCAATTGCATACGGCGGTGCAGGCGTTTCGACTGTAAACCGTAACCGCTCCTCCGACCTGCGCGCCTATGCCACAACCCGTTACGCAGCCGCCGGGTCGTAGCGGGCGGCTTTCCGTTATCATGGCGCCATCTTCGACGTGCGAGACCTCCATGCGCCGCCTGCTCAGCCTGATTCTGCTGTTGCTCGCCCTGCCTGCCAGTGCGGGCCTTTTCGACAACCGCCCAAGCCCGACGACACTCGGTGCGCCACTGAACAACAGCGCGGACTTCCTGCCGGTGCGCGAAGCCTTCCGCCTGAGCGTGGTGGACAGCAACGCGCAGTCGGTCAAGCTGCGCTTTGTCGCCGCCGAGGGCTACTACCTCTACCGCCACCGCTTCCAGTTCCGGATCGAACCCTCGGATATCGCCAACGGCGCAGCGCAATTACCGGCCGGCAAACAGAAAACCGACCAGTACTTCGGCGAGGTCGAGGTGTACTACGGCGTACTCGAGGTCGAGTTGCCGCTGAAAAACCCCTACAACCTGCCCTTCAGCTTGCACGTGACCTATCAGGGCTGCGCCGACAAGGGCCTTTGCTACCCACCGGAAACCGAACGCCTGGAGATTGGTGACGGCGCGGCGACCAAGAGCCCGGCCGCCGCCAGCGATGCCGCCACGTCCAAGCCCGTCAACGGCGGCTGGAGCTGGCGCGAACTGGCATTGTTCTTCCTTGCCGGCCTCGGTCTGACCTTCACGCCTTGTGTGCTGCCGATGCTGCCGATCCTCTCCGGGGTGGTGCTGCGCGGGCAGATTGGCGGCGTGCGCGGCTTGACCCTGTCGCTCGCCTATGTACTGCCGATGGCCGCCTGCTTCGCCCTGCTCGGTGCGCTGATGGGCATATTCGGCGCCGAGCTGAACCTGCAGGCACGCCTGCAATCGGCCTGGGTACTGGTGCCCTTCGCATTGTTCTTCAGCCTGTTCGCCCTGGCCATGTTCGGGGTGTTCGAGCTGCGCCTGCCGCGGCTGCTCAGCGAACCGCTGGACCGCTTGGCGAGCAACGCTAAAGGGGGCTCGGTATGGGGCGCGGCGTTGCTCGGGGTGCTCTCCAGCCTGCTGGTTTCGCCCTGCGTGTCCGCGCCCCTGGCCGGTGCGCTGCTGTATATCAGCGCCAGCGGCGATGCCCTCGGCGGCGGGCTCAAGCTGTTCGCCCTGGGCCTCGGCATGGGCGCGCCGCTGGTACTCTTCGCAACGGGTGGCGGCACGCTGCTGCCGAAAAGCGGCACCTGGATGCTGATCGTGCGCAACGCTTTCGGCGTATTGCTGCTGGCCGTGGCCGTCTGGCTGCTCGAACGGGTGCTGCCCGGCAACTGGGCACTGGCGCTCTGGGGCCTGCTGGCCGGCGGAGTGGCGCTGTTCCTCGGCGCCCTGGAGTTCAGCTACAAGCCACCGCGGCAGCGCCTGGCGCAACTGGCCGGCCTGGGCCTGCTGGTGTACGCCCTGACGGCCTGGGTCGGCGCGCTGCAAGGCGAAACCGACCCGCTGCGCCCGCTCGGCAGCCCATCGCTGGTCGGCAGTCCGGCAAGCGGCGGCAACACGGCCGCCAGCGCCACCTGGCAAACGCTGAAAACCCCAAGCGAGCTCGACGCCGCCCTGGCCGCCGCCAAAGCGGCCAACCAGCCACTGTTGCTCGACTGGTACGCCGACTGGTGCATCAGTTGCAAAGTGATCGAACGCGAAGTGCTGAACGCTCCGCAAGTGGTCAGCCAGCTCGGCGGCTATCGGCTGATTCGCTTCGACATCACCGAAAGCACGCCCGAACAACGCGCCCTGCTCGACCGCTACCAATTGTTCGGCCCGCCGGCGATTCTGTTTTTCTCGCCCAAGGGTGACGAATGGGCGGATATCCGTGTCGTAGGAGAGATCGACGCCCTCGACTTTGCCGAGCGGCTGCGCAAAGCCAGCACCCGTTAAAGCGTCACGGTCATATATTTGCCGCAATCAGCGGCCATTGTGCTGGCTATTGCCGACAACTGGACAGCCTTTAGCGCCTGCGGCATAGTCCGACGCAGCGCGAAAAGAAGGGAAACAACAATATGGCTACCTTACTGGTATTGCACGGCCCCAACCTGAACCTGCTGGGCACTCGCGAACCGGGCGTCTATGGCGCCGTCACCCTCGAACAGATCAACCTCGATCTGGAGCGCCGCGCCCGTGAAGCCGGCCACCACCTGCTGTACCTGCAGAGCAATGCCGAGTACGAGCTGATCGAGCGCATCCATGCCGCACGGGGCGAGGGTGTGGACTTCATCCTGATCAATCCGGCGGCATTTACACATACCAGCGTCGCATTACGTGACGCGCTGCTGGCGGTGAGCATCCCATTCATCGAAGTGCATCTGTCCAACGTGCATAAACGCGAACCTTTCCGCCATCACTCCTACTTTTCAGATGTAGCGGTGGGAGTGATCTGCGGCCTTGGCGCCAGTGGTTATCGACTGGCCCTGGAGGCCGCCCTGGAACAACTTGAACGCCCCTGACCTTACCCTTGGGAGTTGCTGATTAATGGATATTCGTAAAGTTAAGAAACTCATCGAACTGCTGGAAGAGTCCGGCATCGACGAATTGGAGATCCGTGAGGGCGAAGAGTCCGTACGCATCAGCCGCCACGGCAAGCAACCGCAGTACGCCGCACCGCAGATGTATGCGGCCCCGGCTCCCGCACCTGTCGCGGCCGCCCCGGCACCCGCCGCCGAAGCCGCGGCGCCTGCCGCCGCCAAGCTGAACGGCAATGTGGTGCGCTCGCCGATGGTTGGCACCTTCTACCGCACCCCGGCACCGACTTCGCCAGCCTTCGTCGAAATCGGCCAGAGCGTGAAGAAAGGCGACATCCTCTGCATCGTCGAAGCGATGAAGATGATGAACCACATCGAAGCTGAAACCAGCGGCGTTATCGAATCCATCTTGGTGGAAAACGGCCAGCCGGTGGAATACGACCAGCCGCTGTTCACCATCGTTTGAACCGCGGAGAGCCTGCGATGTTGGAAAAAGTTCTGATCGCCAACCGCGGCGAAATTGCCCTGCGCATCCTGCGCGCCTGCAAGGAACTGGGTATCAAGACCGTCGCGGTGTACTCCACCGCCGACCGTGAATTGATGCACCTGGGCCTGGCGGACGAGACGGTGTGCATCGGCCCAGGCCCTGCGGCGAAATCCTATCTGCATATCCCGGCCATCATCGCGGCGGCCGAAGTAACCGGCGCCACGGCGATTCACCCGGGCTACGGCTTCCTCGCGGAAAACGCCGACTTTGCCGAACAGGTGGAAAAATCCGGCTTCGCCTTCATCGGCCCGAAAGCCGAAACCATTCGCCTGATGGGCGACAAGGTTTCCGCCAAGCACGCCATGATCGCCGCTGGCGTACCGACCGTTCCCGGTTCCGACGGCCCGCTGCCGGAAGACGAAGAAACCGCGCTGCGCATCGGCCGTGAAGTCGGCTACCCGGTGATCATCAAAGCCGCTGGCGGTGGCGGTGGTCGCGGCATGCGCGTGGTGCATGACGAAGAAGACCTGATCAAGTCAGCCAAACTGACACGTACCGAAGCGGGTGCAGCCTTCGGCAACCCGATGGTCTACCTGGAAAAATTCCTCACCAACCCACGCCATGTGGAAGTGCAGGTATTGTCCGACGGCCAGGGCAACGCCATTCACCTGGGTGACCGCGACTGCTCGCTGCAACGCCGCCACCAGAAGGTCCTGGAAGAAGCGCCAGCCCCGGGCATCGACGAGAAAGCCCGGCAGGAAGTCTTCGCTCGCTGCGTCAAGGCCTGCATCGACATCGGCTATCGCGGCGCCGGCACCTTCGAGTTCCTCTACGAGAACGGCAGCTTCTACTTCATCGAGATGAACACCCGCGTACAGGTGGAGCATCCGGTGTCGGAGATGGTTACCGGTGTCGATATCGTCAAGGAAATGCTCAGCATCGCGGCGGGCAACAAGCTGTCGATCAAGCAGGAAGATGTCGTGATCCGCGGCCACGCGCTGGAATGCCGGATCAACGCGGAAGACCCTTCGACCTTCATGCCGAGCCCTGGCAAGGTCAAGCACTTCCACGCGCCGGGCGGCAATGGCGTGCGCGTCGATTCGCACCTCTACAGTGGCTACAACGTGCCGCCGAACTACGATTCGTTGATCGGCAAGCTGATCACCTACGGCGCCACCCGCGATGAAGCCCTGGCGCGCATGCGCAATGCCCTGGACGAAATCGTGGTCGACGGGATCAAAACCAACATCCCGCTGCACCGCGACCTGGTTCGTGACAAGGGCTTCTGCAAAGGCGGCGTCAACATCCATTACCTGGAAAAGAAACTGGGTATGGATAAGCACTAAGCTGCTTGCTGCACCACGACAAGGGCTGCCCACGGGCGGCCCTTGTCGTTTGCGCCTAACCTGAAGCGGTGGAAGCCAACCCGCCCCTCAAGTAAGCTTGCCCGCCAATTGCGCCAGCCCCTGTCATCGGCTCGCCGCGTCATCGCTCAAGAGGTTTGTCATGCCCTGGTTACAAGTCCGTCTCGCCATCAGCCCGGAACAGGCAGAAACCTACGAAGACGCGCTGCTCGGCGTTGGTGCCGTGTCGGTGACCTTCATGGACGCCGAAGACCAACCGATCTATGAGCCCGACCTTGGCACCACGCCACTCTGGTCGCGCACGCACCTGCTCGCCCTATTCGAAGCCGACGTCGACGAAACCAATCTGCTGGCGCACCTGACACTGCTGACCGGCGCGCCACTGCCGAACCATCAGATCGAGCGCATTGAAGACCAGGACTGGGAACGCAGCTGGATGGACAACTTCCAACCGATGCGTTTCGGCCAACGCTTGTGGATCGTGCCGAGCTGGCATGCCGCGCCGGAGCCGGAGGCGGTCAACCTGCTGCTCGATCCGGGCCTGGCCTTTGGCACCGGCACCCACCCGACCACCGCACTGTGCCTGGAATGGCTGGACGGTCAGGAGCTGCAAGGCTGCAACGTACTGGATTTCGGCTGCGGCTCCGGCATTCTCGCCATCGCCGCCCTGCTGTTGGGCGCCAAACAGGCAGTCGGCACCGATATCGACCCGCAAGCGCTGGAAGCTTCGCGTGACAACGCCGGGCGCAACGGCATCGACCCGGCACTGTTCCCGCTCTACCTGCCAGCCGATCTGCCGCCACAGCCGGCTCAGGTGGTGGTCGCCAACATTCTGGCCGGCCCGCTGGTGCAACTCGCCGCGCAAATCACCTCGCTGGTACAGCCCAACGGGCGCCTGGCCTTGTCGGGCATCCTCGCCGAACAGGCCGAAGAAGTGCGGGCGGCCTACAGCGAGGCTTTCGAACTGGACCCGACCGCCGAAAAAGATGGCTGGGTGCGCATCAGCGGGCGCCGTCGCTGAAGGCCGAATTCAGGTTGTTGTAAGCGCTGCGGAGCATCAACCGGCTCCGAGGCGCCATCCGCGGCGACCTTGAGTTAGACTAGGCGTCCCGAGTTACTCGCGTAGAACACTGCATGACCGCCAGCTTCGTCACCCAATGCCCCCATTGCCGCACCAGTTTTCGCGTAAGTCGCGCGCAACTGGGCGCAGCCCATGGCGCAGTGCGTTGCGGGGCCTGCCTGCATGTGTTCAATGCCGCACAACAGTTGCTCGGCGAACCAGCGGCCATCGCCAGCCCGCCGCCAGCCGCGCAACCGCCGCGCCAGACCATCCCGGTCCGGCAACCCGCCGCCGCGCCCGGCAAAGGCGTCAGCGATACCTTGTGGATCCACGACGACCTCGACCTCGACAGCCTCGATGAAGAGCTGGCCAAGCTCGAGCAGCAGGAGCTGCAACTTTCCCAGGAGTTCCTCGCCCTGGCGCCCGGCCCAAAATTGACCGAGGACCTGCTCAAGACGCCGGAGAAAGCCCGCGAGCCTCACGACGAAGGCTGGGCCGAGGCACTGCTCAGGGAGGAAGCCACACCGCATCCAGCACGCTTCAGCCCCACACCCGGCGCCCCACCGGCGCCAGAACCGACTCCCGCGGCGACGGTAGCAATGCCTGCCACCGAAACGCCCCTGCCGCGCCAACCGAACGCCGAGCCCGCAGCGCTCGACCAAGCCGATGAGGATGACGAGGCGCTGGACGACGGCTTCAAGCTCAGCGCCGAGCGCGACCAGCCGGATGCCAGCCTGTCCGCCACGAACACCCGTGACGACCCGGACAACACCTTTGCCGCCGTCAGAACCTTGCAGAATCCCGGGCGCAGCGAACCCGGCCTGCGCGACGAAGGGCTGTTCAACCTGACCGAAGAACCGCTGCAGCTCGACTGGCAAGAGCAGCGCAAACCCTGGGGCCGCTGGCTCGGCTGGGGCCTGCTGAACCTGATCGGTGCGCTCGCCCTGAGCAGCCAGTACATCGCCTACCATTTCGACGAACTGGCGCGCCAGGATCAGTACCGCCCCTGGTTCGAGCGGTTCTGCCCGAGCCTCGGCTGCAACCTGCCGTCGAAGGTCGAGATCAGCCTGATCAAGAGCAGCAACCTGGTGGTGCGCAGCCATCCGGAGTTCAGCGGCGCCCTGGTGGTGGACGCAATCCTCTACAACCGCGCCCCCTTCGCCCAGCCCTTCCCGCTGCTGGAAATCCGCTTCGCCGACATGAACGGTCAACTGCTAGCCAGTCGTCGTTTCAAACCCAGCGAATATCTAGCGGGCGAGCTTGCCGGGCAGGCCGAAATGCCACCGCAAACGCCAATCCATATTTCCTTGGACATTCTCGACCCAGGCACCAAAGCCGTGAATTACAGCTTGAGCTTCCACTCGCCCGAGTGATCGCAGGCACTGGATTTTGGCATTTTCACGGCCTTGTGCAGGCACCAAGGACCACCTATAACTGTTCAAAATTTATCCAGAACAACCTTTATCCAGTCATCGAGAGCGGGTATTATGCCAACCCTTTTTCGCACTCTCACATCCGCCTTTTCAGCAGGGAAGCCCCATGTCGGCGGTACGCATCGGTCCATACACATTGCCCAATCAGCTGATACTCGCCCCCATGGCGGGCGTCACTGATCGCCCGTTCCGCCAGCTTTGCCGTCACCTTGGCGCGGGCCTGGTGGTCTCGGAGATGGTCACCAGCGATATGAGCCTGTGGAACACCCGTAAATCGAGCCTGCGCCTGATGCATGCCGGCGACCCGGAACCGCGCTCGGTACAGATTGCCGGCGGCGACCCGCAGATGCTGGCCGACGCCGCGCGCGCGAATGTCGAGTTGGGTGCGCAAATCATCGACATCAACATGGGCTGCCCGGCCAAGAAGGTCTGCAACAAGGCCGCCGGCTCCGCGCTGCTGAAGGATGAAGCGCTGGTTAGCGCCATCCTGCAGGCCGTGGTAGCGGCAGTGGACGTACCGGTAACCCTGAAAATCCGTACCGGCTGGGATCGCGAGAACAAAAACGGCATTGCGGTGGCGAAGATCGCCGAGCAATCGGGCATTCAAGCGCTGGCCGTGCATGGCCGGACACGTGCGGACCTGTACACCGGCGAAGCCGAGTACGAGACCATCGCCGCGATCAAGCAGGCGGTGTCGATCCCGGTGTTCGCCAACGGCGATATCGACTCGCCGGAGAAAGCCCGGCAGGTGCTTGTCGCCACCGGCGCCGACGGCCTGCTGATCGGTCGCGCCGCGCAAGGGCGGCCGTGGATTTTTCGCGAGATCGAGCATTACCTGCGCACCGGCGATACGTTGCCGGCGCCAACGTTGTACGAGGTGGAACGCATTCTGCTAGAACATCTGGCCGAACTGCACAGTTTCTATGGCGATGTGATGGGCGTGCGTATCGCCCGCAAGCATGTCGGCTGGTACCTCGCCACCCTGCCGGGCGCCAGGGAGTTTCGCGCCCAATTCAATCGTCTGGAGAACACGGACGTGCAATGCGCCAGCGTTCGGCAGTTTTTCGCCGAACGTCATAATGACGGAGAAGGGGTGGCTGCATGACGATGATGACTGAGACATTAGTGAGTGGAACTGCATCCGTGACCGATAACGTCAATTTGAAACAGCACCTGAACACGCCGAGCGAAGAGGGCCAGACCCTACGCGGCAATGTGGAGAAGGCGCTGCACAACTACTTTGCCCACCTGGATGGGCAGGATGTCTGTGACGTCTACAACCTGGTGCTCTCCGAAGTTGAGGCGCCGCTGCTGGAGACCGTGATGAATTACGTCAAGGGCAACCAGACCAAGGCCTCCGAACTGCTCGGGCTGAACCGCGGTACGCTGCGCAAGAAGCTCAAGCAATACGACCTGCTGTAAGCATGCATTCAAACGAAGAAGGGCGGCCCCTGTTGATGGCCGCCCTTTTTTGCTGATTTCTCTGCTTTAGATGGAAATTGAGATGACCGACCAAACCACCCGCCTGCCCATCCGCCGTGCCTTGATCAGCGTTTCCGACAAGACCGGCATTCTTGAGTTCGCCCGCGAGCTTTCGGCCCTCGGGGTTGAAATCCTCTCCACCGGCGGCACCTTCAAGCTGCTGCAGGACAACGGCGTGGCCGCAGTGGAAGTCGCGGATTACACCGGCTTCGCGGAAATGATGGACGGCCGGGTCAAGACCCTGCACCCGAAAATTCACGGCGGCATCCTCGGCCGTCGCGGCATCGACGACGCGATCATGAACGAGCACGGCATCAAGCCGATCGACCTGGTCGCCGTCAACCTCTACCCGTTCGAAGCAACGATTTCCAAACCCGGCTGCGACCTGCCGACCGCCATCGAGAACATCGACATCGGCGGCCCGACCATGGTCCGCTCGGCGGCCAAGAACCACAAGGACGTCGCCATCGTGGTCAACGCCAGCGACTACGGCCAGGTGCTGGAAAGCCTGAAAGCCGGTGGCCTGACCTACGCTCAGCGCTTCGACCTGATGCTCAAGGCGTTCGAGCACACCGCGGCCTACGACGGCATGATCGCCAACTACATGGGCACCGTTGACCAGGCCGCCGAAACCCTCTCGACCTCCGGCCGCAGCGAATTCCCGCGCACCTTCAACAGCCAGTTCATCAAGGCCCAGGAAATGCGCTACGGCGAGAACCCGCACCAGAGCGCGGCGTTCTACGTGGAAGCCAAACCGGCCGAAGTCGGCATCGCCACCGCGACCCAGTTGCAAGGCAAGGAACTGTCGTTCAACAACGTGGCCGACACCGACGCCGCGCTGGAATGCGTGAAAAGCTTCGTCAAACCGGCCTGCGTCATCGTCAAGCACGCCAACCCGTGCGGCGTGGCGGTCAGCCCGGACGCCGAAGGCGGCATCCGTCAGGCCTACGAACTGGCTTACGCCACCGACACCGAGTCGGCGTTCGGCGGCATCATCGCCTTCAACCGCGAGCTGGATGCTGAAACGGCCAAGGCCATCGTCGAGCGTCAGTTCGTCGAAGTGATCATCGCCCCGTCGGTCAGCGAAGAAGCGCGCGCCATCGTCGCCGCGAAAGCCAACGTGCGCCTGCTGGCCTGCGGCCAGTGGTCGGCCGAGCGCGCCGCTGCCTGGGACTACAAGCGCGTCAACGGCGGCTTGCTGGTGCAGAGCCGCGACATTGGCATGATCGGCAGCGACGACCTGAAAGTGGTGACCAAACGCGCGCCGACCGAGCAAGAGATCAACGACCTGATCTTCGCCTGGAAAGTGGCCAAGTACGTCAAATCCAACGCCATCGTCTACGCCAAAAACCGCCAGACCATCGGCGTCGGCGCTGGCCAGATGAGCCGCGTGAACTCGGCGCGCATCGCCGCGATCAAGGCTGAACACGCCGGCCTGCAGGTGCAGGGCGCGGTCATGGCCTCGGATGCGTTCTTCCCGTTCCGCGACGGCATCGACAACGCGGCCAAGGCCGGCATCACCGCGGTGATCCAGCCGGGCGGCTCGATGCGCGACAACGAAGTGATCGCCGCCGCCGACGAAGCGGGGATCGCCATGGTCTTCACCGGCATGCGCCATTTCAGGCATTAAATCGGCCGCACTGAAACCGGCATCGGCTGTGTTGCCCGGGTTCCGCCAATGCTCATTGCCACGAGGCAACTCCGCTTGTCGAAACCCGGTGCGCCTTGCATCTACCGGCTTCATTGCGACCTCGATTGGCGTAGCCGTTTTTGTAGGTTGGGTCGCGGCGCGTAGCCTGAGCGAAGCGATACCCAGCAGCGTTTCGTAGGGTGGATAACGCTTCATCTATCCACCAAAAGGGCCGCAGGCCCGCCTCCTGAAGGAGACAGCAATGAACGTTTTGATCATCGGCAGCGGTGGCCGCGAACACGCCCTGGCTTGGAAAGTGGCGCAGGACCCGCGCATCGAGAAGGTCTTCGTTGCCCCGGGCAACGCCGGCACCGCCACCGAAGCCAAGTGCGAGAACGTCGCCATCGACGTGCTGGCGCTGGAGCAGTTGGCTGACTTCGCCGAGCAGAACGTCGGCCTGACCATCGTCGGCCCGGAAGCGCCGCTGGTGGCTGGCGTGGTCGACCTGTTCCGCAGCCGCAACCTCAAGTGCTTCGGCCCGACTGCCGGCGCCGCGCAACTGGAAGGCTCCAAGGCCTTCACCAAGGACTTCCTCGCACGCCATAACATCCCCACCGCCGACTACCAGAACTTCACCGAAGTCGAGCCGGCGCTGACCTACCTGCGCGAGAAAGGCGCACCGATCGTGATCAAGGCCGATGGCCTGGCCGCCGGCAAAGGCGTGATCGTCGCCATGACCCTGAGCGAAGCCGAAGACGCCGTGCGCGACATGCTCGCTGGCAACGCTTTCGGCGACGCCGGCTCGCGTGTAGTCATCGAGGAGTTCCTCGATGGCGAAGAAGCCAGCTTCATCGTCATGGTCGATGGCAAGAACGTATTGCCGATGGCCACCAGCCAGGACCACAAACGCGTCGGCGACGCCGATAGCGGCCCGAACACCGGCGGCATGGGCGCTTATTCGCCAGCACCGGTGGTCACCGCCGAAGTGCACCAGCGGGCGATGGATGAAGTGATCTGGCCGACCGTGCGCGGCATGGCCAGCGAAGGCAACGTCTACACCGGCTTCCTGTACGCAGGGCTGATGATCGACAAAGCCGGCAAACCAAAAGTCATCGAATTCAACTGCCGCTTCGGCGATCCGGAAACCCAACCGATCATGCTGCGGCTGCAATCGAGCCTGGTCCTGCTGATCGAAGGCGCACTGGCTGAGGCACTGGACAAGATCGAAGCCCAGTGGGACCCGCGCCCGAGCCTCGGCGTGGTGCTGGCTGCCGGCGGCTATCCGGGCGACTATGCCAAGGGCGTTGCGATCAACGGCCTGGACGCTGCCGTCAGCGAGCACGGCAAGGTGTTCCACGCCGGTACGGCGCTGCAGGACGGTCAAGTGGTCACTTCCGGCGGCCGGGTTCTCTGCGCCACGGCACTCGGCGAGAGCGTGGCCGAGGCCCAGCAACAGGCCTATGCACTGGCGGCGAAAATCGACTGGGACGGCTGCTTCTACCGCCACGACATCGGCTATCGGGCCATCGCGCGCGAGCACGACAGCGAATAAACGCGAAATAAGTGATAAAGCGTACAAAGGCAGCCATTTGGCTGCCTTTTGCGTATTACCGCCAAGCAGGTGCTTGGCTATAATCGGGCGATTAACATACAAAGGGATTTCACTGTGCGCGGGCTCAGGATCGCCATAGGACTCACCGTAAGCCTGCTGCTGAGCATGCTCAGTCTGTGCCCGGCACAGGCGGCGGAGCAGGGGCAATGGTCGGCGCTGCTCGACAGCCGCGCCACCCTGCAATTGGATGAGATCCGTTCCCCGCGTTATATCCCGCAGTTCAGCCCGGTCGACCTGCAACAGCTCTATACCCCCGGTGGCGACAGCGCGCTGTGGCTGCACTACCGTTTGCCCGCCAATGATCGCGAGCAGTTGCTGCGGGTCTTCGCACCGTACCTCGACTACCTCGATCTGTATGTGCTGCAAGGCGATGAACTGCTTGCCAACACCCGCACCGGCAGCCGCCTGCCCTTTGCCAGCCGACCACTGCCCAGCAGTGACTTCCTGCTGCCGCTACCGGTAGCCAAGGCACCGCTGGATATCTACCTGCGCCTGGCCTCGAGCCATGCCCTGCGCCCGGGCATCAGCATCGAGTCGGCCGCCGCGATGGCCGCCGACAACGCCCGGCCACTGCTGTACGGCATGCTGCTCGGCGCCTTCGGCATGTTGCTGCTGTATAACCTCGTACGTTTTGCCTACGCCCGCAACCTCAGCAGCCTGTGGCTGGCCGGCACCCAGGTCGGCCTGCTGGGCACCAGCCTGAGCCTGCTGGGCATCAGCACGCCATGGCTGGCCGACTGGCAGACTTCGCAACCACAGATTGCCAATCTGTCGATGCTCCTGACGATGCTCTTTGGCCTGGCCTTCACCGTCAGTTTTTTCCGCAAGACCTGCCCACGTACGCTGCTGCGCCACCTGTTGATCGGCGAAGGCGTACTGATCGGCCTGACCGGCACCGTGCTGTTGATTGCCAGCAACCTGCAGTTCAATCAGTTGGTGTACATGATTGCCGCGGTGACCAGCCTGAGCATCATGATCGTCGCGGCCTTTCACTGGCTGCACGGCTATCCGCCAGCACGGCTGTTCACCCTGGCCCTGCTGGTATTCAACCTGGCGTTCATCGGCGCCCTGCCGGCGTTGTTCGGCTACTGGTCGGTGCAATCCGACTGGCTGGCTTTCGCGCTGCTGAGCGTGGCCGCCCTCAGCGGTTTCATGCTCAGCATTGCCCTCAGCGAGCGACAGCGGCGCATCATCCAGGATGATTTCAGTGTCAGCCGCAAGCTTGCCGCAAGCTCCGCCGAACTGAAGGCCAAAGCCGAATTCCTCGCCAAGATCAGCCACGAAATCCGCACGCCAATGAATGGCGTGCTGGGCATGACCGAACTGCTGCTCGGCACGCCGCTCTCGGCCAAGCAACGCGACTATGTGCAGACCATTCACAGCGCCGGCAACGAACTGCTGACGCTGATCAACGAGATCCTCGACATCTCCAAGCTGGAGTCCGGGCAGATCGAACTGGATGACGTGCAGTTCGACCTGAATGCACTGATCGATGATTGCCTGGATATCTTCCGCGCCAAGGCCGAGCAGCAGAAAGTCGAACTGATCAGTTTCATGCAGCCGCAAGTGCCTCGGGTGATCAGCGGCGACCCGACACGCCTGCGCCAGACCTTGCTCAGCCTGCTGGACAATGCGTTCAAGCAAACTGACGAGGGCGAGATTCTGCTGGTGGTCGCACTGGATGCCAGCGCCGACGCGCCGCGCCTGCGGATTGCCGTGCAGGACAGTGGCCGCCCGCTGGAGAGCGGCGAGCGCGATGCCTTGCTCAACGCTGAACTGCACAGCAAGGACTTCCTCACCGCCTCCAAGGTTGGCGGCCGGCTCGGCCTGATCATCGCCCGCCAACTGGTGCGCCTGATGGATGGCACTTTCGGCATCCAGAGCGGCGGTACACAGGGCAACACCTTGTGGCTGACCCTGCCGCTGGACGCCGAGCGCCTGGAGCACCCCACCGCCGACCTCGATGGCCCGCTGCAAGGCGCACGCTTGCTGGTGGTCGATGACAACGACACCTGCCGCAAGGTCCTGGTCCAGCAGTGCAGCGCCTGGGGCCTGACGGTCAGCGCGGTGCCTTCCGGCAAAGAGGCCCTGGCCCTGCTGCGAACCAAGGCGCACATCCGCGAATATTTCGATGTAGTGCTGCTCGACCAGGAAATGCCCGGCATGACCGGCATGCAGTTGGCGACGAAAATCAAGGAAGACCCCAGCCTCAACCACGATGTGCTGCTGATCATGCTCACCGGCATCAGCAACGCGCCGAGCAAGATCGTCGCCCGCAATGCCGGGATCAAACGCATTCTGGCCAAACCGGTGGCCGGCTACACGCTGAAGACCACCCTGGCCGACGAGTTGGCGCAGCGCACCCAGGGCGGGACCATACGCCTGGTCCCGCAGTTGGTGAGGGCGCCGCTGAATGTGCCCGGCGACTTCCGCATCCTGGTTGCCGAAGACAACAGCATCTCCACCAAAGTGATACGCGGCATGCTCGGCAAACTCAACCTGCAACCGGACACCGCCAGCAACGGCGAGGAAGCGCTGAGCGCGATGAAAGCCCAGCCGTACGACCTGGTGCTGATGGATTGCGAGATGCCGGTGCTCGATGGGTTTTCCGCCACCGAACAACTGCGCGCCTGGGAGGCCCAGGAGCATCGCCGCCGCACCCCGGTGGTGGCCCTTACCGCGCACATCCTCGCCGAACATAAAGAGCGGGCCCGCCTGGCCGGCATGGATGGACACATGTCCAAACCCGTGGAGCTGTCACAACTGCGGGACCTGATCGAATACTGGGTCGCCGAGCGCGAACTGCATCAGCAGAACAAGGCTGACGGCACCCTGTCGTCCTGAGCCCCCGGCATCTAGAGTCAGGGGTGACCACTTCCAACCACGAGCCAAACCCATGCTGTCCGAGCTGTTCAGCCTGTACTTGAAGATGCTGGTGCTCTATAGCCCCTTCTTCGTCCTTTCCTGCTTCATCAGCATGACCCGTGGCTACACGGTGAAGGAGCGCAAGCGATTGGCCTGGAAAGTGGCCGGTGGCGTGGTGATCGCCAGCGTGCTGCTCTACCTGTTCGGCCAGAGCATCTTCACCCTGTTCGGCATCACCATCGACGCCTTCCGCATCGGCGCCGGCAGCGTGCTGTTCATTTCCGCGCTCGGCATGGCTCAGGGCAACCCGGTGCTGCAGAGCGACAATGTGCAACAGGACGTCACCATCGTGCCGTTGACCATTCCGCTGACGGTGGGTCCCGGCACCATCGGCGCGATGCTGGTGA
Source organism: Pseudomonas sp. KH_027 (assembly GCF_057838565.1). Lineage (NCBI taxonomy): Bacteria > Pseudomonadati > Pseudomonadota > Gammaproteobacteria > Pseudomonadales > Pseudomonadaceae > Pseudomonas > Pseudomonas sp. KH_027. Next base: position 639,122 of record NZ_CM174470.1, on the reverse strand, counting down.
TGGGCGCCGGCCAACCGCACTGGGATGCCAAGCTGGTGGCGCTGCTGGGTATCGTGCTGGCCAGCCTGACGGTCGGCGTCGTGCTCTACCTCTCCGACCAATTCGAGCGCCTGCTCGGTGAGAAGGGCTTGCAGATCGTCAGTCGGCTGATGGGCTTGTTCGTCTGCGCCCTGGCGGCGCAGATTATCTTCACCGGGGTAAAAAACTACCTGGGGCTGTAGGCCGACTGAGGCATCACCGTTCGCTCAGGGCCGTGGACCGGGTTAGGCGCGCAGCCACATGGTAATCCACGACGCGCCGTAACCCGGCGATACACTCGTGCCAATGCCATCGCAATGCCAGGTTACATGCTGAAAAACTGCAGTTCCCACCCGCCCGACATCCGCAACCATCCTCCCCTTCATCGCCGAGCCATCACCCGTTGCAGCACCACACCTCCCTCTCGCGATACACTAGGCGGCTGTCTTCAAGCGGAACACATCATGAACAACACCCTTCCCGCCCGTGCCTGTGGCATCGATTTCGGCACCTCCAACTCCACGGTCGGCTGGCTGCGGCCCGGTATGGAGTCGTTGATCGCGCTGGAAGACGACAAGATCACCCTGCCCTCGGTGGTGTTCTTCAATTTCGAAGAGCGTCGCCCGGTGTATGGCCGGCTGGCCCTGCACGAATATCTGGAAGGCTACGAAGGCCGCCTGATGCGCTCGCTGAAAAGCCTGCTGGGCTCCAAGCTGCTGAAAAGCGAAACCGCCGTGCTCGGCAGCGCCTTGCCATTCAAGGACATCCTCGGGTTCTTTATCGGTGAGCTGAAAAGCCGCGCCGAGACAGTCGCCGATCGCTCGTTCGAGGAAGTGGTATTGGGGCGCCCGGTGTTTTTCGTCGACGACGACGAGAAGGCCGACCAGGAAGCCGAAGACACCTTGGTGGCCGTGGCGAAAAAGCTCGGTTTCAAGGACGTTTCGTTCCAATACGAACCGATCGCCGCCGCCTTCGACTACGAAAGCACCATCAACCGTGAAGAGTTGGTACTGATCGTCGACATCGGCGGCGGCACCTCGGACTTTTCCTTGATCCGCCTGGCCCCCGAACGGCACATGCTCGCCGAGCGCCACGACGACATCCTGGCCACCGGCGGCGTGCATATCGGTGGCACCGACTTCGACAAGCAACTGAGCCTGAGTGGCGTCATGCCGCTGTTCGGCTACGGCAGCCGGATGAAGAACCTGGCCTACATGCCCACCAGCCATCACCTCAACCTGGTGACCTGGCACACCATTAACGCGGTCTACTCGCAGCAGGCGCAGAGCGCGCTGCGCAACATGCGTTACGACGCCCAGGACACGGCGGGGTTCGACCGCTTCTTCAAGCTGATCGAGCAGCGCGCCGGGCATTGGCTGGCGATGCAGATCGAACAGACCAAGATCGAGCTGACCGAGGTCGAACAACGTACCGTACTGCTCGACCGGATCGAGCCTGGTCTGGCGGTGGTGCTGGATCGGCTCGGCTTCGACGAATCCATCGCCAGCTTGCTCGATCGCATCAGCGGCAGCGTCCTGCAGTTGCTCAGCGACGCCAATGTCAGCACCGAACAGATCGACACGGTGTTCTTCACCGGCGGTTCCAGCGGCATTCCCGCCCTGCGCCAAGCCATCAATCAGTTGCTGCCCAACGCCCGGCATGCCGAGGGCAATACCTTCGGCAGCATCGGCAGCGGGCTGGCCATCGAAGCGAAGAAACGCTACGGCTGATTCCTGCCAATGCGCTGTCGGTTGGACCTGGGTTGGGTCGAGCCCCGCGAGGCCCAACAGCCCAGCGAACGAGGCAGCAGAAAGCCCAAACGGGCAATCAGAGCACCTCCAGCACCTCGAATTCCTGCTGTTGATTGGCCACGCGAACCGCCACCAGCGCACCCCGCGCCTTGCCCAGCAGGCTCTGGCCCATGGGCGAAAGCGGCGTGATGACCATGATTTCCCGGCCGTCATCCATAATTTTCAAACCAGCCGCATCCGGACCGAGAAACAACAGACGCTGCGCGCCACTTTCCAGCGCCAGCAGCACCAGCGCCGTCAATTGAATACCCTGCAGCGGATCGAAGGTCCGCAACAGCAAGTGCCGATACGCGCTCAATGCCTGCTCTATCTCAGCCACCCGCTTCGCCTGGCCATGCGCCAGGTAGCCGGCCTCCAGACCAAGGGTGTCGTATTTGTTCTCGGCAATATTTTCTTCATGGGTCGCCGCCTCATAGGCCGTTTGCAGCGCCCCTTGGGCGACCTGCAGGTCGGCGGCGAGTTTGTCGATGATCAGCTGCTGAATGCGGTGTTTATTCATGATTCCGGTCATTGGCGAGCGAGGCAGCCGTTGATCGGCCGCGCGGCGAGTGTGTCGGTATCCACAAGAATTTATGAAGCGCTTTCGCGCCGTCGGCCGTGCACGCTACAGTTGCCAGCGCCACTCATCTGGCCGCAACCCGAAACCGCAGGAGCCCAGCATGAGAACCTTTCAAGCCGTTACCGCACTGCTCACCCTGCTCGCACTAAGCGCTTGCGGGCTCGGGGAAACGGCTGCAACGGCGACTCTGCAGGCCAAGCAAGCCGAGCAGGCGCAGCAGCAAATGGCCCAGCTCAAACAACAGATCGACCAAGCCAACGCAGTGAATAATCAGCGCCTGCAACAGGCTACTGAAAGCGCGCAGTAATCACCACATACGCCAGTGACGCGAATTTGCCCTGAACAGGAGCAACGCGGGTCGCTCCGTCGAGCGGCTTATTTCTTCTTCAGGCACTCGCTCATAAACGTCTTCCGCGGGTCGCCTTTAAGCGCCTTGCTGGTGGCGTCGGCATTGCACGACGTCATTCTTTCTTGTGGCGTGCTGGCTGTTGCCACTGCCGATGCGCTACCGGCTTTCAGGCAAGTACTCATAAACGCCTTGCGCTCATCGCCTTTGAGCGTCTTGCTGGTGGCCTCGGCATTGCACGACTTCATCTTCTCTTGCTGGGCGGTAGCGGCAAAAACCTGGGAGCACGCCAGCAAGGCCAGCGCCAGCACAGGGATACGAAGCATATTCATAAGCGTTCTCCAGGGTGGACTGCAGACAGGGCTGCAGGTCGATGAAGCTTAACCAGTGCCTGGTTCTTTGCCGAACGCAGCAACATTTGTTCAGGGTTGATCGGCTGGCACCAGCGTGAGTTCGACCGGCTCACCAGGGTTGTGGATGCGTAACTGAAACTCGTCGCGACTCAACTTCACTATCTCGACCTTATAGGATTGCCCTGCTTCGACCATGGTCAACCCGCCACCTTCGGCTTTCCAGCTACCGAACGCCGGCTTGTTGTTAGCCGAGGCCAATACCAGCGTGCCGTCCGCGAGAAAGACATAGAGCATGCCGCGCGCAACGGTGGGGGACGCACTGACGCGCCAGACCTGGTTGATAAAGCTGACCTTGGCCGGCGCGGGCGGCTCGGAGCAGGCGCCGAGAGCCAGACTGGCGCCGATGCCCAGAGCGAGGCGGCGAAGACGTTTGGTATTCATTGCTTGAAGCTCCGTGTGAGGCTGGATCTGCTGCGCCTGCGCGACTTGCTCGCGGAGCAAACGCCTTACTCTGTTGTGGGTATTAACGCGCGCACCCGGTCATTGCCTGTCGCGGAATGATTGCATGCATGGCCTTGTCACTGCCGTCAGCCTCAGCCCTGAACGCAACTTTTGCAAATACCATCAACCCCATATCCGGCGGCTGTCGACAGCCGCGCAGCACGGTCGAAAAAACAGTCTGCTGACGACGGCGCGCCTACACTCAAACAGCTGATTCAGGCGGCACCACGCCCATCGACTGCACGCACATGAGGTGTTCTCTTGGACGGTTCCGCGGCACTGCTGGGTGGCCTGGTATTCGGCTCGATAGGGCTGGGTTATTTCATCTATGGAAAGACACAGAATCACCTGATCGCCCTGCTCGCGGGCATCGCTCTGATGGGCTACAGCTATTTCGTGAGCGACCCGTATTGGCTGCTGGGGATCGGCATTGGCTTGATGGCGCTGCCACACTGGGTAAAGCGCTGAAGACCGCAGCGGCTCTGGGCCTGAAGAGCGGCGCTGACGAACCAGCCAGGTGTTATCGACCGCACATCAAGCACACCCCAAAGATCAACCATAAGGAACCACAGCATGTACAAGCAAACCCTCGCGGTTTTTTGCGCACTGGCAGCAGTGACTGGTTGCGCCAGCAAGCTGGAAAACCCGACCGACTACCTGACCTACCGCGACGCACCGCTGGTCAAGAATGTCGAGAAAGGCATGACCAAGGCTCAGGTGCTGAGTATCGGCGGCACGCCCTCCACGGATCGGCAACGCAGCGTAAGCCCCGGCAGCTGCAACAACTATATTCTGGATAAAGATGGCCATCAGCAGGCCTATCACGTCAGCTTCGACGCGGCCGGGAAAGTCGATGGCAAGGGCTTCATGACCTGTGAGCAGATGGAAAACAACGAGCGCGCCAAGGAGCGGCCCGTGCATGAGGGCGGCTACTAGCCCGCAAATCCCTCGCGCTGGCCATTGGCGCCCCCGGGAGCCTGCGCCTAACCAGGTTCCAGCCCCCGCTCGCGCAACCAACCGGGATTGAACAGGCGCTGGAAGTACAGCCCGCCGCGGTCGCACAGCAGGGTCACCACGGTATGCCCGGGCCCCAGTTCGCGCGCCACCCGGACGGCGGCGACCAGATTGATCCCGGAAGAGCCGCCGAGGAGCAAACCCTCCTCGCGCAACATGCGGTAGACCATGTTCACGCAGCTCTGGTCGTCCACTTGAATGGCGCTGTCGATCGGCGTGCCCTCCAGATTGGCCGTGATCCGCGTGGTGCCGATGCCTTCGGTGATGGAGCTGCCCTCGGCCTGCAGTTCACCGCTCAGCACCCAATGGTAGAGCGCACTGCCCATCGGGTCGGCCAGAACGATATGGACCTTGGGATTGTGCTCCCGGAGATAGCGGGCGACGCCGGCCAGCGTGCCGCCGGTGCCGGTGGCGCAGACGAAGGCGTCTATCCGGCCCTGGGTTTCGCGCCAGATTTCCGGCCCGGTGGTTTCGTAGTGCGCCTGGCGATTGGCCAGGTTGTCGAACTGGTTGGCCCAGATCGCATTGGGCAGGCCAGCGGCGAGCCTACCGGCGACTTTCTGGTAATTGTCCGGATCCCGGTAGGGCTTGGGCGGCACCGGGCGCACCTCGGCGCCGAGCACACGCAGCAACTCCAGCTTCTCCGGCGACTGGTTATCGGGAATCACGATGATGCAGCGGTAGCCGCGCACGGCGCAGATGTGGGCAAGGCCGATGCCGGTATTGCCGGCGGTGCCCTCGACTATGGTGCCGCCGGGGCGCAGCGCACGGCGCCGTTCGGCGTCGCGCACGATGTAGAGCGCGGCGCGATCCTTGACCGAGCCGCCGGGGTTGAGAAATTCGGCCTTGCCGAGAATCTCGCAACCGGTCTCGTCGCTGAGTCGGCCGAGGCGGATCAGCGGCGTGTTGCCGATACTGCCGATAAAACCTTCACGGATATCCATGCTGCACCTCCACCTGGCGCACGGGAAAATGCCGTTTTCACTGTTTCAGTCTAGCGTCCATGCAGCGAAGGGCACGCCTCGAACCGGTCTGGCGCTATTGCTTCCCCGAGCGTTGCAGCTGTTGCAGCAATGGGGCGCACTGATTTTCCTGCTCGCCGCTCGGTGCCACCAGCGCCAGCCATTCGGCTCACCGCAACCGCTCTGCATCGGCGCGCAGGTTGGGAACAGCTGTTTCAGTTTTACGCTGCATGGGCCAGGCAAGCGGGATACGTCGCCCGCAGGCGGCATTGGCAACGTTTCCAGCGCCCTGCCATTATTTTTCCAGATAGCCAATGCACAGCTGAAAACATCGGATTAGAGCCTTTCAGGCCACCATTGACAGTGTCGATAGGCACTATCGAGCGGGTCAACTTCTTATTCTCAGCACAGAACTTAGTATTGCCTACGACCCCACCCCTGCTCACTCTTCGGAGATGATCATGAACAGCAAATTACTCCTCGGCCTGACCCTCGGCGTACTCGCCGCCAATGCCTTCGCCTTGCCACGGGACTCGCAACCGACCTTTGAAGAAGTCAAGGACAGCCAAGAAGCCGCCCTCCAGGATCGCAACCTGGCCGAAGACGGCGCCGATCGTCTGCTGCAACGTCTGCGGGTAGCCGAAGGCAGTTCCGAGCGTTTTCTGGAGCAACGCCATGCGGGCTGACTCCACCCTTCGCCAGAATAAAAAGCCCGGCCAAATGGCCGGGCTTTTTATTCTGCGGGGTTGATCAAGCCGCCAACGGCTCGCGATTCGGCAGACGATAGATCCAGATGCGCCGCAGCACCGTGGCGAACTGCGCACTCAGGCGACCGCTGTTGTAGATCTGGCCGTAGCGCTCGGCGATCTCGCGCACCTCCACAGCCATGGCGGCATAGCGACGGGCCGGCAGGTCAGGGAACAGGTGGTGTTCGATCTGGTGGCTGAGGTTGCCGCTGAGGATATGGAACAGCCTGCCGCCCTGCAAATTGCTCGAACCGCGCAACTGGCGCAGATACCAGTGGCCACGGGTTTCGCCCTGCAGCACCTCGCGCGGGAAGACTGCGGCCTGCTCAGTGAAGTGGCCGCAGAAGATGATGGTAAAGGTCCACAGATTGCGCAGCAGGTTGGCGGCGATATTTCCCGCCAAGACCGCCAGCCCATTGGCGCCGAGCGGCAGGGCCAGCAGCGGGAAGAACAGGTAATCCTTGGCCCACTGCCGCAGCAGTTTGGCCTTGAACTGCTTGAGCAGCGGCCTGACTTCCTCCTTGGAAATCTTGCCCTTGTAGAGCTTGTCCAAGCGCAGGTGCTGGATCCCTATCGAGTACTGGAACAACACGGCCTGGATCGTCACCCACAGCGGCTGCCAGCGGTAGAACGGCTTCCAGCGCTGCTCGGGGAACAGCCGCACCAGGCCATAGCCGACGTCGTCGTCCATGCCCAGCACGTTGGTGTAGGTATGGTGGATATGGTTATGGGTATGCCGCCAGAAGTCGCCGGGGCCGGCGATATCCCAATCGTAGCTGCGCCCGGCGAACTCCGGATCATTCATCCAGTCGTACTGGCCGTGCATGACGTTATGGGCCAACTCCATGTTCTCGAGGATCTTCGCCAGGCCGAGCAGGGCGGTGCCGAGCAGCCAGGTCGGCGGGAGCCAGCCGAACAACAGCAGTGCCCGGCCACTCCAGGCACAGCCCCGGGTGACGGCGCGGATACGGCGAATATAGCGGGCATCCTGCTCGCCCAACTCGGCCTGGGTCCGTTGCCGCAGGGCATCCAGCTCGGCGCCGAAGGCCTGCAACTCGGTGGCGGAAAGGTCGCGGTCGATGCGCATAGCGATCTCCTTATCGGTCATGGGTGCGGTGTAACGCCGGTTATAAATCCACCGCCACATCGCCCTGAGGGGCGCTGACGCAGAGGCGGATCGGCTGATTGGGCTCACTGAACAGGGCGCCGCTGCGCAGATCGCGCACCGCACCGCTGAGCAACAAACAGGTGCAGCTGGCGCAAATGCCCTGCCGGCAGCCGTGGGCCGGCCGCAGGCCTTCGGCTTCGGCCTGCTCCAGCAGGCTGCGCCGACTGTCACCCTGAACCTCCCGTTGCGCGCGGGCGAAACGCAGGCGCACCTGACGCACGGGCTCGGCGTGGTTGAAGGCTGGCGGACTAAAGGTCTCGACCTGCAACTGACCGTCGCGCGGCGCGCCGTGCCACCAGCCCTGCACCTGCTCGACGAAGCCCGCCGGGCCGCAGGCGAACACGCTGCACCGCTCGACATCGTCCAGCTCGTGCAGGTGCTCGGCGGTAAAGCGCCCACTCAGCTCGCCGGCCTGCACCGGGTCGCCGCTCAGGGCCCAGCGCACCCGCAGATTGGCGTGCTGCGCCTGCAAGGCCTGCAACTCGTGGATGAAGGCGTGCTGGCCGTGCCGGCGCACATAATGCAGCAGGGTGACGGGGGCGCCGAAGCCCTGCGCCAGAGCGCCGCGCAGCAAGCCGAGCAGCGGCGTCAGGCCGCTGCCGGCGGCCAACAGCAGCACGCCCGGGGCCTGTTCCACCCAGCGCAATTCGCCGAACGACTGACCGATCTCCAGCACCTGGCCGACCGCGACCCAATCCAGCAGGCGATTGGACAGACGACCACCGGCCTGGCGTTTGATGGCGATCTCCAGGCTGCCGTCGGCATGCAGTGCGGTCAGGCTATAACTGCGGCTCAGGCGCACCCCAGCGACCTCCAGATACAGCCGCACATGCTGGCCCGGCCGCGCCCCACGCCAGTTGCCGTTAGGTTGCAGGGTCAGCGCCAGCATGTCGTCGGCGACCCAGCGCCGCCCCTGGACGCGGGCGAACACCCGGTTCAAGCGCCAGGTCGGATTGAGCCAGGCCAGCAACCCATCGATTTCCGCTTCACGCAGCCAACGGCGAGCGGCCAGGGCGCGCAGCGGACGCAACCAGGGCGCGAGGTAACGCACGGCAGACAGTGGGACAAGAGGCATGGCATGGACTCTCAGTGAACATTTGTTCACTAAGCTGACAGAGACGAAGCACCCCAGTCAACACTTGTTCACTGAAACCGGTTCGACGCCTGCAAAGCCCATTTGTTAAAGTGCCCGCAACTCCTTGAAAATTAGCCCCGCATGCCGCCGCGCGCCCTCCAAAAACAGCAAACCCGCCAAGCCTTGATGGATGCCGCACGCAACCTGATGGACAGCGGTCGCGGGTTTGGTAGCTTGAGCCTGCGCGAGGTGACGCGCAGTGCCGGCATAGTGCCGACCGGCTTCTATCGCCACTTCAGCGACATGGATCAACTCGGTCTGGCGCTGGTGACCGAGGTCGGCGAAACCTTCCGCGAAACCATCCGCAGGGTGCGGCATAACGAATTCGAACTGGGCGGATTGATCGACGCCTCGGTGCGCATCTTCCTCAGCGCCGTCAGCGCCAACCGCTCGCAGTTCCTGTTCCTCGCCCGCGAGCAGTTCGGCGGCTCCCTGCCGGTGCGCCAGGCACTCGCCACCCAGCGCGAAGGCATCACCGCCGATCTGGTCGCCGACCTGCAATTGATCGACAAACTGCAACACCTGGACACTCCGGCCCTGGCGGTGCTCGCCGACCTGGTGGTGAAAACCGTGTTCGCCACCCTGCCCGAGCTGATCGACCCGCCCGCCACGGAGCTGCCCGCACACCTGACCCCACAAGCGAAGATGATTCAGCAACTGCGTTTCATCTTTATCGGCGCCAAGCATTGGCAAGGCCTGGGCAGCGTGCCCGGCTAGCCGCTCTTCCCGCTACTGCCGGTGACATGCCCCCGCGACTGGCGCGAGATTTGCTCTACGACTTCACAACCTGGGGCCTGATGCTTAACCACAACGGTCTTCGCTCTCGCCCTGCGGTCACACCTTTGTCATAGTCTGGGCGTTTGCTGTGCCACGCCCGCCCACTTTGTCTGGAACACGCCATGCTGCGCTTCGCCCGCTTCCTGCTCATACCGCTGCTGTTGATCGTTGCCGCACTCGGTGTCCTGGCGCTGACCAGTCAGCCGACCGGCACCCCGGCGGTGCTTGCCAGCCTGGGCAATGAACCCTTGGTGATCGCCCATCGGGGCGGGCGCGGGCTGTGGCCGGAAAACAGCCTGTTCGCCTTCGATCGAGCCAATGCGCTGGGCGTCGACATGTTGGAAATGGACCTGCGCCGCAGCCGCGATGGCCAACTGGTGGTGATCCACGATGCCAAGGTCGACCGCACCACCAATGGCGCGGGCCGGGTCGCCGAGCTCAACCTGGCCGAACTGCAAGCGCTGGACGCCGGCTACCGCTGGACTGCCGATGGCGGCGAAAGCTACCCGTACCGCGATCAGGGCATCCGCATTCCGACGTTCGCCGAAGTGCTGGCGCGCTTTCCACAGCGGGCCAAAGTGATCGAGATCAAGGTGCCGGATATCGGCATGGAGGCGCAGCTGTGCCAGTTGCTCGACGCCAGCGGCCAGCGTGACAAGGTGCTGGTCGGCAGTTTCTACGACCGCAGCCTGCAAGCGTTCCGCGAAGTCTGCCCGGGCGTGGCCACCTCCGCCGGGCCGGGCTCGGTGCGGCTGCTGGTGGCGCTGAACTGGGTCGGGCTCGGCGCGTTGTTGTCGCCGTCCTACCAGGCCCTGCAAATCCCCGAGCGCAGCGGCAGCCTGGAAGTCGCCAGCGGCAGCCTGCTAGCCACCGCCCAAGGGCGGGGCCTGAACGTGCAGCTGTGGACCATCAACGAGCAGCCGGCGATGCGTCATCTGCTCGACATGGGCGCCCAGGGCCTGATCACCGATTACCCGGATCGCGCCCTGCAATTGCTCGGGCGCTCAACCCAGGTCAGCGCGCTGAGCGATCAATAGCGAAACCCGCCCACGACTGGCTCACCGGCATCAACTCCAGGCTGTTGATGTTGATGTGCGCCGGTTGGTTGAGCACCCAGAAAATCGTCTCGGCAATGTCTTCCGACTGGATCGCCTCGGCGCCGGCATAGGTGGCGTCATAACGCGCCTGGTCACCGCCGAAGCGCACCAGGGAAAACTCGCTCTCGCACAGCCCCGGTTCGATATTGGTCACCCGCACGCCGGTGCCTTGCAGGTCGCAGCGCAGGCTCAGCGAGAACTGCCGCACGAATGCCTTGGTCGCGCCATACACGTGGCTGCCCGGATAGGGATAACTGCCGGCAATCGAACCGAGGTTGATGATGCCCGCGCCGCGCCCGTGGGCGATCAGCCGTGGCAGCAGCAAACGGGTGCTGTACATCAGGCCCTTGATGTTGGTGTCGACCATGGTGTCCCAGTCATTCAGGTCGCACTGCGGTGCCGGGTCCGCGCCCAACGCCAGCCCGGCGTTGTTGATCAACCCGCGCAGGGTGGCGAACTTCGCCGGCAAGGTGGCGATCGCCGCCTCCATCGCATGCCGGTCGCGCACATCCAGCTCCAGCGGGTACACGTCGGTGAGCGCCGACAGCTCATCGCAGAGCGCTTGCAGGCGTGTCGCGCGGCGGCCACTGAGCACCAGCGACCAGCCCGCCAGGGCAAACCGCCGGGCACAGGCCTCGCCGAAGCCGGAGGTGGCGCCGGTAATGAAGAGGGTCGAAGTCATGGGGTTCTCCTTGATCGGCTGGGCGCTGCGAAATCCGGCCGTCGGCACGGCCAGGCACAGCGCAGCCCTTGGTTAACGCGCAACACCGTCGAGCTGCGCTATTGGTCATAGGGTACGTCATCGCTATCCGCTTGGCGTTGCAGCACGCACCTCGATCCACCGCCGACAAAGCGCTATTGATCAAAAAACGTACGCTTTCGCCGAAGCCACGCCAGGCTAGGTTCAAGCCGAGCTTTGCCCACCTTATCCACAGTTCGCTCCACAGGCTACTGGGATAACTTTTCCACAGCCAGCAATACCATGCGCTAAACCCTTGAAATAACAGCCTTATCCCTTGACTAAAGGGCATCCAACGTGCCGCCGGCAGCCATTGACGAGCCATGATCAAATTCTGATCAGCCGGCGAAAAGCCGCACGGGCTATGGGCTCAAGCCATTGCTCCCGTAGTTACCCACAGGCCTACCCACAGTAGTCGGGGGTAACTTTGCCGCCAGCCCGAAGCGGCGGTGGATAACCCTAATAAATCGTTGTTTTAATGCTAAAAATCCAAGTGATCAAAAAACCACCAGAAACCGCCAGGGCGCTACGGCTATGGCTGCCGGAGAGTTCAGGCGGCCTTATCCACAGAACGCCCCACAGCTTTTGGGGACAACTTTGTAGGTCGACATGGGTTCGGCGATGCGCCGGTGGATAACCCTGTTCTTACCGCTGCGGCGCCTGCTCGAGCAAGGCCCGGGCAGCGATCAAATCTTCCAGGGCATAACCCATCGATTTGAACAGGGTGATCTCCTCGGCATTGTCGCGCTGCCCACGGCCCCGTAGCAGGTCGCTCAACTCGAGGCGGATGTCGGCCTCGGCAATCACGCCCTCGCCGAGCGCGAACAGCAGATCACCGGCCTCCTCCAGCGCGCCCTCGTGGGTGTCGACGACAATCCGCGCACGGCCGACCGCCGCCGAATCGGTCTCGCGCATGCTCGGCAGGAACGCCCCAACCAGGTCCAGGTGCGTGCCCGGTTTGAGCCAGGCGCCCAGCACCAGCGGCGTGCGCGAGGTGGTGACGCAGGTGATGCTGTCGGCCTGCTCGACGCTGCCTTGCAGGTCCGTGCTGGCGCTGACCGGGTAACCTTCGGCGAGCAATTGCGCGACCAACGCAGCCAACTTGTCGGCGCTGCGCCCCCAGATCTGCACACGCTGGTAATCACGCACGGCGCAGTGGGCACGCACCATGTGCGCGGCCAGGGTGCCGCTGCCGACGATCAGCAGGTTCCTGGCATCGCTACGCGCCAGGTAATCGGCCGCCAGCGCCGAGGTGCAGGCGGTACGCCGGGCGGTCATCTCCGAGGCTTCCAGCAGCGCCAGGGGTTGACCGTTGGCGTCGTCGAACAAGGCGAACACCGCCGCGACCGACGGCAGGTCGCGCGTGCCGTTGTGCGGAAAGACCGTGACCAGTTTGACGCCGATGCCTTGCCCGCTTTGCCAGACTGGCATATGCAGCAGGCTGGCCTCGTCGGGCAAGGCCTGACAGCCACGCACCGGGGATACGCAGGGTACGGCCAGGCCTTTGCGCAAGGCTTCGATCAATGGGCCATACGCCAACGCCGCAGCGACATCGGCGTTAGTGAAAAAGCGCAGGGTTTGCATGGGATGACTCCTTGGGCCGCCCCTTCTTCAGCCCGCGCACCAGGAGGCATCGGCAAGATTGACGGGCGAAGGCAACGGCGGCGTTGAAACGCGGGTTGTTAGGGGCGGCACAGCTTCCTGGCCGCCAAACCCGCCCCCTCTCCCAGAGGAAGAAGGGGCGGCAAGCACTAGTGCCCGCCGAGGTAGGCGTTACGCACTTCCTGATTGACCAGCAGTTCCTGCCCCGTGCCGGTCAGGCGAATCTCGCCGTTGACCATCACGTAAGCTCGATCGGAGAGCCGCAGCGCATGGTTGGCGTTCTGCTCCACCAGGAAGATGGTCATGCCGGTCTTGGCCAGCTCGCGCAGGGTCTGGAAGATCTGCTTCACCACGATCGGCGCCAGACCCAGGCTCGGCTCATCGAGCAACAGCAGCTTGGGTCGACTCATCAACGCCCGGGCGATGGCGAGCATCTGCTGCTCGCCGCCGGACATGGTCATCGCCCGCTGATTGCGTCGCTCCTTGAGCACCGGGAACAACTCGAACATGCGCTGCATGTCCTCGCCCGCATGTTCGTCGCCAATCGGGATGGTGCCCATCTGCAGGTTTTCCTCGACACTCATGTCGGGGAACACCCGCCGCCCTTCCGGTGACTGCGCCACGCCGTTGGAGGCGACGTAGTGCGACGACTTGTGGGTGATATCCGTGCCGCGATAGATGATCTGTCCGGCCGCCGCCCGCGGCTGGCCGAAGATCGACATCAACAGCGTGGATTTACCCGCACCGTTGGAGCCGATCAGGCTGACCGTTTCACCTTCGTTGATGTGCAGGCTGACCTGCTTCAACGCCTGGATCGGGCCGTAGAACACATCGATTTCTTTCAGTTCGAGAAGCGCTGCGGTCATATCAACTCCTCCTCGTCCGCGCCCAGGTAGGCGGCGATCACCTTGGGATCGTGGCGGATCGCCTGGGGCGGTCCTTCGGCGATCACCTCGCCATGATCGAGCACCACAATGTGATCGGAAATACTCATGACCATCCCCATGTCGTGCTCGATCAAGACCACGGTGAGGTCGTGGTCGTCGCGCAGCAGCCGGATAATGCGGCTGAGCGCCTCGGTTTCCGCCGGGTTGAGGCCGGCCGCCGGTTCGTCCAGGCAGATGATCTGCGGCCGCGTGCACATGGCGCGAGCGATCTCCAGACGGCGTTGCTGGCCGTAGGACAATTCGCCGGCCAGGCGGTTGGCGCAGTCCACCAGATCGACCACTTCCAGCCAGTAGAAGGCGTGATTCAGCGCGTCCTCTTCGGCGTTGCGAAAGCCCTTGGTATTGAAAATCCCGGCGAGCATGCTGTGGTTGATCCACATGTGCTGCGCCACCAGCAGGTTCTCGATCACCGACATTTCCCGGAACAGGCGAATGTTCTGGAAGGTTCGCGCCAACCCCGAACGGTTGACCAGGTGGGTGCCGCCGAACATTTTGTAGTAGAGCCGACTGCCGAGCGTTTTCAGGGAGATGAAGTCCCGCGCCCGGAAGGGTTCGCCGAGCACCTTGATCACGTCGGTCGTGGCGCCACGGGCCTTCATCTTGATGCTGCCGCCGGTGGCTTTGTAGAAGCCGGTCAGGCAGTTGAACACCGTGGTCTTGCCAGCGCCGTTGGGGCCGATCAGGGCCGAGATGCTGTTGCGCTTGATGTTCAGACTGACATCGTTGAGCGCCTTGATGCCACCGAAGTGCATCATCAGGCGGTCCACGGACAGGACGATTTCGTCGCTCATGGCGCTACTCCTTTACGCGGCACGAAGCCACTGCGGCTGATCCGGATCAAGCCACGCGGTCGCCAGATCATCATCAGCACCATCAGCATGCCCAGCAGCAGCACCCGGTATTCGGCGAAGCTGCGCAGCAACTCCGGCGCCACCGTCAGCACGAAGGCGGCGATCACCACCCCCACGGTCGAGCCCATGCCGCCGAGCACGACGATGGCGAGCACCATTGCCGACTCGAAAAAGTTGAACGACGACGGGTTGACGAAGCCTTGGTAGGTGGCGAAGAACACCCCGGCCAGGCCGGCAGTGGAGGCGCCGAGCATGAACGCCGAAAGCTTCACCAGTACATGGTTAAGGCCCATGGCGCGGCAGGCGATCTCATCCTCGCGCAACGCTTCCCAGGCCCGTCCGACCGGCATCCGCGTGAGACGGTGCTTGATGTAGAGCACCAGCATCACCACCAGGAACAGCACGATGTAAATGAACAGGAACTTGATATTGGGGTTGTAGGTAAGGCCGAAGAACTCATGGAACGGCACCCCGCCATCCTTGGCCCTGCGTGCGAACTCCAGGCCGAAGAAGGTCGGTGACGGCGCCGGCATGCCATTCGGGCCACCGGTGAAGGACAGCCAGTTGTTGAGAATCAACCGGATGATTTCACCAAACCCGAGCGTAACGATGGCCAGGTAGTCGCCGTGCATGCGCAGCACCGGGAACCCCAGTAACGCCCCGGCTAGAGCTGCTGCCAGCGCCGCCAGCGGCAGCACCGTCCAGAAGCCCAGCCCGAGGTACTGATAACCCAGCGCCAGCCCATACGCGCCGATCGCATAGAACGCCACGTAGCCAAGATCGAGCAACCCGGCCAAGCCGACCACGATGTTCAGCCCGAGGCCGAGCAATACGTAGATCAGGCCGAGGATCACCACCGTCAGCAAGTATTTGCTGGCGAAGAAGGGGAAGATCACCGCCAGGACGATGACCAGCGGGATGACCCAGCGCAGGTTGGTTTTGTAGTTCGGCGGCAGCACATGCACGCCCGAACCGGTGTTTTCGAACGTCTGGGCGATGGCCAGGCCTCTGCTGGTCTGCATGAACAGGCTGATGGCGAAACGACCGAGCATCACCGCGGCGATGATCCAGCCGACCCGCTCGAACTGCAGATTGAAGCTGTAGCCGTCGAGCACTACACCGACGATCGGGCCGAACACGATCAGTGCGATCAACCCGGCGAGAATCGCATCGACCAGGCTCTTTTTGAAATCCAGGGATTTGTTATGAATGGCTGCGGACATGCTTACACCTTTGCCACGTGTGGGCGACCGAGTAGCCCTTGTGGTCGGAAAATCAGAATCAGCACCAACAAGGAGAAGGAGAACACGTCCTTGTAGTCGGTGTTGACCATGCCGGAGAACTGCGCCTCGGCCACACCGAGAATGATGCCGCCGAGCATCGCACCTGGCAGCGAGCCGATGCCGCCGAGCACCGCGGCGGTGAACGCCTTGATGCCGATGATGAAGCCGGCATAGAAGTCGAAGGTGCCGTAGTTCATGGTGATCAGCACGCCGGCCAGCGCGGCCATAGCGGCGCCGATGACGAACACGTAGGAGATCACCCGGTCGGTATTGATGCCGAGGATCGAGGCCATCTTGCGATCCTGCTGGGTCGCCCGGCACATCCGTCCAAGCTTGGTGTGCTGAATCACGTAAGTCAGCACGCCCATGCCGAGGAACGAGGCGATCAGGATGAACACCTTGGTGTAAGTCAGTTGCACGTACCCGTCACCGATCTGCAGCTTCAGGGCGCCGTCGAGCAACGTGGGCACGCCTTGCTGGCGCGCGCCCTGGCTGATCTGCACGTAGTTCTGCAGGATCAACGACATGCCGATGGCGCTGATCAGCGGTGCCAGCCGGGTCGAGTTGCGCAGCGGTTTATAGGCAATGCGCTCGATCACCCAGCCGTACACGGCGGTCACCAGAATGGTGAACAGCAGTGTGCCGAGGATCAGCAGCGGAAAGGATTCCAGGCCAAAGAAGGCCAGTAGAGCCAGGGTGATCGCCGAGAGGTAGGCGGAGATCATGTACACCTCGCCATGGGCGAAGTTGATCATGCCGATGATGCCGTAAACCATGGTGTAGCCGATGGCGATCAGGCCGTAGACCGACCCGAGGGTCAGCCCGTTGATCATTTGCTGCAGGAAAATACCGTCCATTGACTCAGTCTCGTCTATTGGGGTAACCGGCCTGGGGTTCGGCCGGTCTCCTCAAGTGAAATCAGACGGGTACTGCTGAACAACCTCGGCACTGAATGCAGCGGTGAGCGCGGTTGACGACTCAGCAGTTCCCGGAAGGCACCAACCGTTCAGGCGCGTTTGGCGCCTGAACGGTTAGCCGAGCCAGGAGCCTGTCGGGCTTAGGCGTCCGTAGGGCAGCCCTACGTCCGGCAGGCTCCCAGAGCTTACTGCTGGTGGTATTTGCCCTGCGCGTCCCACTCGTAGACCACGTAGTCGGAGACCTTCAGGTCGCCCTTCTGGTCCCACTCCTTCTTGCCCAGCACGGTCTGCACCGGATGGCCTTTCAGCCATTCGCTGGCTTTGGCCGCATCGTTCGCGCCAGCGCCATTGAAGCCCGCGGCCAATGCTTGCAGTGTGGCGTAGGCATAGAGGGTATAGCCTTCCGGCTCGAAGCCGCCGGCACGGAACTTCTCGATCACCGGCTGACCATCCGGAATCTTCCGCGGGTCGGCGCCGAAGGTCATCAGCACACCCTTGGTGTACTGCGGCCCGCCAGCGGTGGTGACCAGCTCGTCGGTGACGATGCCGTCGCCGGAGAGGAGGACGGCGGTCAGACCTTGTTCACGCATCTGCCGTACCAGCGGCCCGGCCTCTGGGTGCAGGCCACCGAAATAGACCACTTCGGCACCGGAAGCACGAATTTTGGTGACCAGGGCGTTGAAGTCTTTCTCGCCGCGGGTCAACCCCTCGTAAAGCACTTCCTTCACGCCGCGCTTGGCCAGTTGCGCCTTGGTCGCATCGGCCAGGCCCTGACCGTAGGTGTCTTTATCGTGAAGAATGGCGATCTTCTTCGCTTTCAGCGTATCGACGATGTAGTTGCCGGCGACGATGCCCTGCTGGTCGTCACGCCCGCACATGCGGAACATGCCGGACAGGCCGCGCTCGGTGACCACCGGGTTGGTGGAGCCTGGGGTCATGGCGATCACGCCAGCCTCGTCGTACACCTCAGATGCCGGGATGGTCGAGGACGAGCAGAAGTGACCGACTACGGCCAAGACCTTGTCCTGATCCACCAGGCGGTTGGCCACTGCCACAGCCTGCTTGGGTTCGCAGGCGTCATCGGCCTTTACCAGCTTGATCTTTTCCCCATTGATGCCACCGGCAGCGTTGATGTCTTCCGCCGCTTGGGAAGCACCGCGCCAATATTGTTCACCGAACGATGCGTTGGCGCCTGTGTGCGGGCCAGCGACACCGATTGTTACGTCCGCCTGTGCGACGGCAGAGATTCCTAATGCAGTTGTAACTGCGAGAGCCAGAAAGCCTTTTCTGAAAATCTTCTGCGACATGGAGTTTTGCTCCTGAGGGGTTTGAGTTGCGCTCGTATTTCGGGGAGTTACGAGAGCAAGTGGCGTGCCATTAATTTTTATATTTAGAGATCGCCCACAACGTCTTTTTTGTTCGCTGCTCACCTCGCATTAAGTGTTTTAAATCAGATAGTTACTCGGATTAAACGAAAAACCTGAAACATCCCTGGGCGCAGCATCGACGGAATCCGCCAATACCATAAGTAACAATAGACAGAGGGCTGATATTTGCACATGACTGGTGCGCAATCCACTCACATGCGCACCGTTGCGACCCAGCCGAAAAACAGGGGAAAAACCGCCCCGGCCCAAGCCAAGTCCGCGTAAACCCCAGCCCCCAAAACATCGATCCCAGTGCCGCATAGGTAACCTAAAAAGATCGCCACCAAAACGACCTCCAGCATTCAAATAACGACACGCAAACATTGCCCGGCGTGGTACAGGGAAAAGCCCGTCTCGTACAAACAGCTGCGCAAGCCCGCCGCGGCAACCTTGTGCATGGGTTGGAACGGCATCGGTAACACCTGCGCGTCGCCACTCACCAGGTAGTCGGCGAACGCCTTGCCCACCACGCTGCCGGTGGTAACCCCGCGACCGTTGTAACCGGTCACGGCGACCAGCCCCGGCGCGGGCTCGAACAGGCGCATCAAGTGATCCGGAGTGAAGGCGATGGTGCCGGTCCAGGTGCTTTCCCAATCCACGGTTCCCAGCTCGGGGTAGTAATGTTGCTGAATCCGATCAGCCCACGCGCGCAGAAACCAGGCCGGTTTACTCGTACCACTGCCCAGGCTACCGAGCAGCAAACGACCGTCGGCATCGCGACGAATACTGCTCAGCACCTGCCGGGTATCCCAGGCCCCCTGGCCACCCGGCAAAATGCGCCCAGCCGCCTCGCCGCCGAGTGGCGCGGAGGCCACCTGGTAGTAGAAACCGGGAAAGAAATTGCGCCGCAGCTCGGTCCACTCACCTTCGGTGTAGGCATTCGAGGCGATCACCACCTGTTCGGCCGTTACCGCGCCGCGCTCGGTCAACACGCACCAATTGGCACCTTGACGCTCCAGGCGGCTGACCGGCGAGTGATGGAACAGCTTGCCGCCCAGCTGGGTTACCGCCCTCGCCAAGCCGCTGGTGTACGCCATCGGATTGAGCGTGCCGGCGCGCCGATCGAGCAAGGACGCGGCAATCCGTTTTGTCCCCGTCGCGTCGTGACAGGCCGCGCCGGTGAGCATTTCCACCGCCGCGCCGCGCCGCTGCCATTGCGCGCAACGGCTTTGCAGATCGGCCACGCCGCGTGCGTTGTGCGCCATGTGCAGGGTGCCTTCGCGGCGCGCCTGGCAGTCGATGGCGTACTTGTCGATCAGGGCGAACACCAACGCCGGGGCCGCGCCCATGGTCGTCACCAGCTTGCTGCCGACCGCCTGACCAAGCCCGGCTTCGACCTCGTCCGGGGCGATCCACATGCCGGCGTTGACCAGCCCGACGTTGCGCCCCGAACCGCCATGCCCGGTTTCGTGGGCCTCCAGCACGCACACGCTTTTACCCTGTTCGAGCAGGTGCAGCGCAGCGGACAGCCCGGTGATACCGGCACCGATCACGCAGACATTGACCTTCAGCTCGCCGCTCAAGGCGTTGGCTTTCGGCCGTTCGGGCGTGAGGGTTTCCCACAAGCATTCCTGGCGCAGCGTCATTCACGAATCCTTAAGGTCGGCAGGGTTGCGGCGGACGCGACCGCGATCACGCCCGCCCGGGCCACTCAGCCCATGGAACCACTCAGTCGAAGGTAATGCCCTGTGCCAGCGGCAGTTCGTGAGAGTAGTTCACCGTATTGGTCTGCCGGCGCATATAGGCGCGCCAGGAGTCCGAGCCGGATTCGCGACCGCCCCCGGTTTCCTTTTCGCCACCGAAGGCGCCGCCGATCTCCGCGCCGCTGGGGCCGATATTGACGTTGGCGATGCCACAATCGCTGCCGACCGCCGACATGAACAGCTCCGCCTCACGCACATCGGTGGTGAATATGCAGGAGGACAAGCCCTGCGGCACGTCGTTGTTCAGGCGCAGCGCCTGGTCGAAATCGCGGTAGCCGATCACGTACAGAATCGGCGCGAAGGTTTCCGTGCGGACCACTTCGCTCTGCTCCGGCATTTCGACGATAGCCGGGGCCACGTAATAGGCCTCGGGGAACTGCTCGGCCAACTGCCGGGTACCGCCGAACACCTTGCCGCCCTCGCTCGACGCCTGCTCCAGTGCGGCCTGCATGCTGTCAAAGCCGTGCTTGTCGATCAGCGGACCGACCAGGTTGCCTTCCAGCGGATGACCGATGCGCACCTTGGCATAGGCGGTTTTCAGCCGGCTGACGATCTCGTCCTTGACCGACTCGTGGGCGATCAGGCGCCGCAGCGTGGTGCAGCGCTGCCCGGCCGTGCCGATGGCGCTGAACAGGATGCCGCGCACCGCCAGATCGAGATCGGCGCTGGGCGCCAGGATCATCGCGTTGTTGCCGCCCAGTTCGAGAATCGAGCGGGCGAAGCGGGCCGCTACTTTCGGTGCCACTTCGCGCCCCATGCGGGTGCTGCCGGTGGCGCTGATCAGCGCCACGCGCGGGTCCTCGACCAAGGCCTCGCCCGCTTCCCGCGCACCGATGATGACTTGGGCGAGGTGTGCCGGCGCCTCGCTGAACTGCTTGGCCACGCCATCGAACAGCGCCTGGCAGGCCAGGGCGGTCAGCGGCGTCTTCTCCGACGGCTTCCACACCACCGAGTTGCCGCAGACCAGCGCCAGCGTGGTGTTCCAGGCCCATACCGCGACCGGGAAGTTGAACGCGCTGATCACCCCGACAACGCCCAGCGGGTGCCAGGTTTCACGCATATGGTGGCCCGGGCGCTCGGAGGCGATGGTCAGGCCGTAGAGCTGGCGTGACAGGCCGACGGCGAAGTCGCAGATGTCGATCATCTCCTGCACTTCGCCCAAGCCTTCCTGGGTGATCTTGCCGGCCTCCCAGGACACCAGTTCACCGAGCTCGGCCTTGTGCTTGCGCAGGGCCTCGCCGAACAGGCGGATCAACTCGCCACGGCGCGGCGCCGGCACCTTGCGCCAGGCCTGGAACGCCTGCTCGGCATGCGCGATCTGCTGCTCGACCTCGGCGCGCCCCTGCAACTGCACGGTGGCGATCTGGCTGCCGTCGATGGGCGTGTGAACGGCATGCCCGCCCTGTTGATAACGCTGCGGGTCAACGCCCAACTTATCGAGCAATGAAGCAACCATGAGTTCTGCACCTGAAGTGATTGAGGAATGGCAAGCAATGGCAGCAGTAATAACTGGACTCCCGCGCCCCAACAAACGACCTTTACTCCGTATATCATTCCGTTTATTCATGCCAAAAACCTCCACGACCCGATGAGGCTCGCCATGCTCAAGCGCCATATGCCCTCGTTGACCGCTCTGCAATGCTTCGAAGCCGTGGCGCGGCACCTGAGTTTTACCCGCGCCTCGGAAGAGCTGAGCCTGACCCAGAGCGCCGTGAGCAAACAGGTGGCGCAGCTCGAGGAGCTGGTTCAGCACCTGCTGTTTCGCCGCGTGCGCCGCAGCCTGCAACTGACGCCGGCCGGCTCGCTGTACCTGGTCGAGGTGCGCAAGATCCTCACCCAGGTCGAGATGTCCACCCACTACCTGCGCTCTTACGGCGGCGAAACCGAGGTGCTCAGGGTGTCCACGCTGCCGACCTTTGGCGCCCGCTGGCTGGTGCCACGGCTCAAGGGCTGGCGCCTGCGCCACCCGAATATCCACCTGGATGTGCGCAACGAGCTGGAGCCCGACGAACTGGCGCAGGGCCACAGCGACGTCGCCTTCTTCTTCGGCCAGAGCGCCCGGCCGGGGGCCGAATGTATCCGCCTGTTCGGCGAGGAGATGGTTCCGGTCTGCGCGCCCAGCGCCTTGCCGGCCGAACCGTTCAGCGATCCGACCCAGTTGACCGAACTGGTGCTGCTGCAGAATGCGACCCGCCCGGAGGCCTGGCACGAATGGTTCCAGAGCCAGAACCGGCAGACCGAACACAGCTACCACGGGCCACGCTTCGACACCTTCTACATGTGCATTCGCGCGGCCCAGGTCGGCTGCGGCGTCGCGCTGTTGCCGCGCTTTCTGGTGGAAGAGGAGCTGGCCGAAGGCAAGCTGGTGATCCCCTGGCCACACAGCCTGACCAGCAGCAACGCCTACTACCTGGCCTACGCGGAACATGCCGCCGAGGTGCCGAAGGTGCGCGACTTCGTGCAATGGATACTGGAACAGCTCGAGGTCTCGGCAACGCCACAGCCGTAGGGCGCACGCCCAGGCTGTGACAGGAATTAATGGAATGAACCCGGCATTTTTTTTCACTTGCCGCTTGGCCCGGCGCCGGCTTACATACAGCCTCGCTTTCACTGTCAGAGCCGCCGACGCCATGCCTAACTCCACCCGCCTGCTCAATCTGGTCGCTTCGGTCATCGGCCAACCGGCTGCCGACTGGGTCTTCGCCCACGTCGAAATTCCCCAAGGCTTGCAGGCTTTCGCCAGTAGCGAGCAGACCCTGCATCGCGCCTGGCTGGCCGAGGCGCTCAACCTCTGCCTGCTGCACAAACTGGTGGAAGCCGTGCCTGCGGGCCGCACCTATGTCGCGGAGCAACTGCAGCAAGGCCGCAAGGTCTGTTTCGATCACGGCGCGATCCGCACCGTCGACTGGCCGGAGAACGGCGACCTGCCTCGCGGCCGTCAGGCATTCGCCCGCCTGCTCGAGCCGCTGGGCTTTACCGATGTACGCACCTACCCGCTGACCAAACTGAACATGACCGGCTACGCCTATCGGCACCAGGACCTGCCAGCGGATATCGCCCAGTTCTTCGTCTCCGAGCTGCATCCGGGGCGGTTCAGCGAAACTTTCCAGCAGGCCGTCACCCGCGTCGTCCAGAACAGCCGCGACCCGCTGCAGGCCGAGCACCTGGCCATCCTCAAACAACTGCGCCTGAGCCGCCATTGCAGCCTGGCGCAAGCGCACACCCTGCTGCCGGCGTTGTACCAGGCCTTCGACTGCCAGCATGCCGTGGCACAGGAAAGCGACTACCAGTTGTTGCTCAGGGAAAGCGCGGAAATGGCCTGGATCGCCACCGAAGGCAATCGCTTCAACCACCTCACCGATCGGGTCAACGACCTGAAACAGGTGGTCGCCGAGCAGCGTGGTTTGCAGCGGCCGATGAAGGACAGCATCGAAGTCTCCAGCTCCCGCCGGGTCATGCAAACCGCCTACAAGGCGGTGCAGGTCCAACGCACCTTGGTCGATGCCGCTGGCCAGCAGGTCCAGCGCGAGGTGCCGGGCTCCTTCGTCGAATTCATTCAGCGCGAGATCGACAGCGACACCGGGCTGCTGGACCTGCATTTCGACAGCGGCAATGCCCAAGGCATCTTCAAGATGACCGACTCGCGCAGTGCACGCTGACGCCCGAAATAAGCACGCGGGAGCGGCTCCAGCCGCGATAGTCGCCAATCGTGACGGAAGTCACCCACAACCGCACGCTGATCTTCGAAACAGGAAAAGGCCGCGCATGCGGCCTTTCCTTAAGCCTGGCGATCAGTCCACCAGCGTGACGCTGCCTTTCATCATCGACGAATGCCCTGGGAAGGAGCAGAAGAACGAATAGGCTTCGCCAGCGGTAAGCATCGACACATCGAAGCTCACCGAGTCCTTTTCACCGCCGCCAATGATCTTGGTGTAGGCGATCACGCGGCTGTCGTCCGCCTTCAGGTAGTTCTTGTCGAGCCCGGCGGCCATGCCGTCGGTGGCGACAGGCTGCATATCGGCGGCCTTGCTCAACACCCAGTTATGCCCCATCACGTTTTTCGGCAATTTGCCGGTATGGACGAGGTTTACCGTAAAGCTCTTGCAGCTTTTGCTGATCGTGATGTCCTTGGTGTCGTAGGACATCTGGTCGGTCGAGTTCACCGTGACAGTGCACTCGGCAGCGAGTGCCTGGACACTGGCCAGGGTCAGAACGGAAGCGATGACAAGTTTGCGAAGCATGACGGACTCCTTGGCAGGATGGGCAAATCGCCCTGAGCACCCGCTGTGCAAGCCATCGACAACCTTGCAGCCGTCGACAAGCAGGTTCTAGGAAGACGTTATTAGCACAACCGAGTTCCCCGCCCGGCGAGGCAAAAGGCCGCACTCGATCCCACGCCGCGTTTTCTATGGCCGCCATCGACACAATCAAACAGCCGGCCCCGGGTGACGCACATAAGCTGACAACCTCAACCATCGAGGAAATCGTCATGCCACTCAACGATCTGCTACGCAGCCTGCTTGCCGCCTATGCCTGCGGTGCCAGCGGCGCTTGCCCGAACGAACGACACAGTGCCTGAGGTTTGGTCACCGTTACCGTAACCCGTACTCCGCGGGCATTCTCAACCCGCGGAGTAGACGATGTCCCTGCGTTCCATCTGTGTGTTCTGCGGTGCCAGCCCCGGCACCCACCCGGCCTACCGCGAAGCCGCCATCGCCCTCGGCCGCTGCCTGGCCGAACGTAACATCCGCCTGATCTATGGCGGCGGCGCCGTGGGTCTGATGGGCATAGTCGCGGATGCCGCAATCGCCGCGGGCGGCGAAGTGATCGGCATCATCCCGCAGAGCCTGCAGGCGTCCGAAATCGGCCACAAAGGCCTGAGCCGCCTGGAAGTGGTCGACGCGCGGATGGCGGAACTCAGCGACGCCTTCATCGCCCTGCCGGGCGGTCTTGGCACACTGGAAGAACTCTTCGAAGTCTGGACCTGGGGCCAACTCGGTTACCACAGCAAACCGCTCGGCCTGCTGGAAGTGAACGGTTTCTACGCCAAACTCAGCGACTTCCTCGACCACCTGGCCGACGAGGGTTTCGTGCGCGGTCAGCACCGCGCCATGCTGCAGATCAGCGAGTCCACGCCGCAACTGCTGGCAGCGCTGGGCAGCTGGCAGCCGGCCGTCGCACCCAAGTGGGCCGAACGGGAACCCGCATCGTCCCCTGCCAGCCAGCCGATACAAGGCCCCGAGCCCATGCGTCTTGCGCAGCTGACAGCCACCCGCAGGAGGCCCCTTCTGCTTAGCCGGCCTGCTGCATGATTACCGTCTGCGCCGGCATTGGCGCCGGGAAGCCGCCCTCGCCGAGGGCGTCCTTGATCATTTTGTTGGTGTCGAAATACACCTGCCAGTAATGGTCGTTATGGCAATAAGGGCGCACCGCCAGCACCGGCCCGAGCAGATTGAACTCGAGAATTTCCACATCCACCGGCGGCTCGGCCAGGACGTTGGGAATCGCCGCGATCCGACTCTTCAGCAGTGCGCTGGCGGCCTGATAGTCCGCCGCGCCAGACAGTTGCGCCTTCAGCTCCACCCGCCGGAAGCTGTTATGCGAGTAGTTCTGGATGTTGTCGGAGAAGATCTTGTTGTTGCCGACCAGGGTCAGGACGTTGTCCGGGGTGTTGATCGCGGTGGCGAACAGGCCGATTTCCATCACCGTGCCGGTCACGCCGCCAGCGCAGATGAAATCGCCGACCTTGAATGGTCGCAGCACGATGATGAAGCCACCCGCCGCCAGGTTCGCCAGCAACCCCGACCAGGCCATGCCGATGGCCAGCCCGACCGCCGCCAGCAACGCCGCGAAGGTGGTGGTCTGCACCCCGAAGAAACCGAGAATGCCGATCACCAGGATGATGTTCAGGGTCACGGTGATGAACGAGCCGACATAGCGCAGCACGGTGGGGTCGACCTTCTGCCGGCCCAAGGATTTTTGCACCAGCCCGACGGCGAAGCCGATCAGCCAGCGGCCGATGACCCAGAAGGCAATCGCCGAGAGAATCTTGATGGCAAAGGCCGCACCGTATTGCGAAGCCATAGTGGCTAGCGCGTTGATTTTTTCCGTACCGACATTAACGATCGTTGTTTCGTCCATGGTGACCCACCTGGTGCAAGGGATTGACTCGGAAAACGCTAGCACGGCAAACGCCACTTGGCTGAAAACTTGAGCGCCTTGAATAAGGCCCGCGCCCCATAAATACGGGCTAAAAGCGCCAGTCGCCCTGTTGCGGAGCGTTCTGGGCGCATAATCACGCTTTAATCGGAGTGAATCGTCGAGAACAGCCCAAAGTCGCAGGACTCACTGGCATAATCACAACAACATCGCCCCCACGAGAGAGGATCACCAATGGCCAAACCTAATTATTCCTTCGCCAAGCGTCAGCGCGACCTCGCCAAAGAGCAGAAGAAAGAGGAAAAACTGCAGCGCAAGAACGCCGCCCTGGCCGAACAAACGCAACTGGAAGAAGGCGAGACGCCCGCTGACGAAACCGCTGATCAAGCGCCAGCAGACGAAACCCCTAGCGCCTGAGTCCCCGGTCGGGGCCGAGGCCATGCCGACGCCCGCACGACCACTCAAGTTGGCGTGCACAGGTGTTCAACCCTTGCGGTTCAGCACACCTGTGCACAGGCCAGTAGGGCAAACCGCCACGGGCTTGCCGCTGTCACCGCCGCACTCGCTCGCACAGCAGCACAGCATCGACCGGCGCGGCGCCGATCCACGCCACCCTTTACCGCCCCGTAACCCACGGCCCTCGCGGCAAAACCCACCCGCGCCTGAGCATCAGCAATCGCCATCGAGGCTGGCAATCCAGCGCGTGAGCAGTTCGAGCCCTTCGCGGTGCACCACCGAGCGCCCCAGCTCCGGCATCATCACGCTGGGGTCGACGCTTTCCACGCGATAGATCAGCACCGACTTCTGCGGCTGGCCTGGGTGGACATCCACCAGCCGGTCGCCCGAGCCCTTGCCCGCCGCCACCGGCTGTTTGCACAGGCCCGTCGGAATGCCCAACGGCGTCGCCGGATCGAGCATCAGCCCTGACGTACGGGCCGGCCCCTTGGGGCTGTGGCAGTGCGCACAGTTGGCGTCGAGGTAGCTGCGTGCCTGCTGCTCCAGACTCTCGCCGGCGCGCGGCTGCCCCCACAACGCATTCTGCGGCACACCCGCCAGTTCCGCCGGCAAGCCTTCGAGCAGGCCACCTTGCTGCCAATGCTGGAGCTGGTTGCCCAGCCCTTCGGCGTAAGCGAAATCCTTGTTCAGATGCCGCGCTTTCGGCCCCAGCGGGTTGATGCCCTGGCCATGTCGCTCCTCATGGCAGCCGGCGCATTGGTTGGCGTCCGGCACCTGGTAATCGACCGCCAGGGTCTGCCCTTGGTCGTCGAGCAGGCTTAGCGCCCGGCTGTCGCCGGCCAACTCCAGGTGCGCCTCCTGCTGTTGCTCGTCCCACACGTAAGGCAACGCCACCCAGCCGCTTTTCTGCTTGAGCAGGATGCGCGTTTCGATCAGTTGCACCCGCGCCAGCGCCAAGCCTTGTCGCGGCTCGCGCTCATCGAGATTGTTGCGCCGCAGCCGGCCCTCTGCATCCTTGGGGTAATAGAAGGTTTTGCTCAGCACCGTGCCAACGGGGTAGTCGAAATGCTCCGCGCCGTACTGCGCCGCCTCGCCCGCCGGCAGCCAGACCGTACGCAGCTTGTGCGCATAATCGGTGAACAGCGGGGTGTTGAGGTCGTAGGGCAGGACCCCTGCGGCCGGTTGCAGATGACCGGCGCCGAGCTGGAGCATGCCCCATTCGCTGAGGGTTTGCGGGTAGCTGTCGCCTTGCGGCAGGTACAAGGGCGCCGGCTGCTCAGTGCAGGCGACCAGCAGCAGCGCCCCCAGCAGCAATAGCGAACGCTTCATGCACCCTGCCCCACCTTGGCCGAAGCCAGGTCGATGGCCGGCAGTTTCGGTAATGTGCAGGCGTGGCGGCTCATGTCGGTGCTGATGTTCTTGTAGCCATTCGGGCCGTCGACGTTGATCAACCCGGCCTCGCCGTTGTCGACGCAGATCGCCAGGGGGGCCGGCAGTTTGCCGTCCACCAGCTTGGCCGGATTGACGTAGCCATCCCAGAGAATGTCCGGCAGGCGGCCATTGAGGCCGTACTGGGTGATTTTCAGCGCTTTCAACTCGAGGTTGTCCGGGCTGTCGCCACCCGGGCCGAAACGGTTGCCGTAAATGAAGATGCCTTCCGGGTAGGGGTCGAAAGCTTCGGCGGTGGAGAGGTCGCTGTAACCGGTGCTGAAGTAGCTGCTGACGATGACATTGGCGGTCTTGTGCTCACCGATATCGTTGTCGAAGACTTCGACCAGGTCGTTGGAGTTGATCACCACGCCCGACCCGGCCGGCACGCTGGCCACCGGCGTGCCCTTGTGGCCGAAATTATCGTGGTTATTGCCCTGCACCTGGTTGTGGAACACCCGCGTGCCGCTACCGGCCAACTGCAGGTTGGGCATGTTGAACACCAGAATGCCGCCGGTGTTGCCGGTGGCCACATTGTCGTAGACGTCGGCGCCGACGGTGTTCTCGATCTCGATCCCGGCGACGTTGCGCTCGGCGCGGCTGTTGCGCACCACCACGTTGCGCGACTGGCCGACATAGA
Organism: Pseudomonas sp. KH_027; assembly: GCF_057838565.1. Taxonomy (NCBI): domain Bacteria; kingdom Pseudomonadati; phylum Pseudomonadota; class Gammaproteobacteria; order Pseudomonadales; family Pseudomonadaceae; genus Pseudomonas; species Pseudomonas sp. KH_027. The sequence goes on along the minus strand of NZ_CM174470.1, from coordinate 610,483 downwards.
TGCCGGCATCCGAGGCGCCGATGGCGATGACGCCGTCGATCAGGGTGTTCTCGGTCTGCACCGGGTAGATGCCGTAGGCGCCGTTCTCGGTCGCCGGGCCGTTGGTCCACTCGGTGCGTACGCGACGGATGATGATGTTCTTGCCGCCGACCACCTTCAGCGAATCGCCTTTGGTGTCCTCGAACGCCAGGTCTTCGATGGTGAAGTCCGAGGCATCCACCAACAGGCCTTCGGCACCGCTCTTCTGGCCCTTGAAGCTGAGGATGGTCTTGTCCATGCCGGCCCCCTTGATGGTCACGCCGCTGGCTTTCAGGCTCAGGCTGCGGTCGAGCTGATAGGTGCCGGCCGGAATCTCGATGACGTCACCGGCCTTGGCCTTGATCAGCTTGGTCTGCAGCGCCTTCTGGAAGTCGACGTGAGTGGTCGGTGCCTTGCCTTGCTCACCACAGGCAGCGAGCAATACGGACAGGGCAAGCAGGGACAGGGTGGCGATACGCATGGCAGGCTCCGCACGATTCTTTTTATGAGATTGGAACTATAGTACCAATTACTTATCAAGCCAAGCCCCCGCTCATCGCCATGGCCGGAACAATCAATGGCTCAGCGGGGCCGCGCCCTAGCGTTTATCTATGCCCCCCGCCTGCGCGGGATGACGGGGGCGAACCCGCGCCTGCCGGGTCAGATCGGCATCACCGTGACCTGCACCTCCAGGTCATGGCTGCCACCGCCGAGAATCACCCCGCGCAGCGGCGACACATCGGAGAAATCCCGGCCCCAGGCCAGGCTGATGTGCTCCAGGGCTGGCTGGACATTATTGGTCGGATCGAAATCGACCCAGCCCAGCGTCGGACAGAATACCGAGACCCAGGCATGCGAGGCATCGGCGCCGATCAACCGCGGCTGGCCGGGTGGTGGCTGGGTCAACAGATAACCGCTGACATAGCGCGCCGCCAAGCCTCGCGAGCGCAGGCAGGCGAGCATCAGGTGGGCGAAGTCCTGGCACACCCCGCGCCGCCGCTCCAGCACTTCGACCAGCGGGGTCGACACATCGGTGGCTTCGGCATCGAAGGTGAATTCTTCGAAGATCTTTTCCATCAGCGCCTGCGCGCCGAGCAATGACGGCCTGCCGAGCGGAAAACAGCTTTCGGAGAAGTCGCTGAAGGCCTTTTTCAAGCGCACATAGGGCGACTCGAAACGATAGCGACAGGCTTCCAGCAACGCCGCCGGCATCGGCTGGCCGCTGTAGGTCAGCGCCTTGCACGCGGCGTCCCAGGCCAACGATTGCTCGAAGTCCAGGGGCGGACGCGGCAGGACTTCCACCCGCAGCCGGGCATTGACCTGCAATTCATCGTGGGGCCGCTCGAAAGCCAAGCGCGTCAGCGGATTGCCGAACACGTCCAACTCATCGCGGCGGCTGGACGGCTGCGGGCTGATCTGCAACTGCTGTTCGTGGCAAACCTGCCAGGCACAGGGCCGGGGCCACAGGTGAGCCAGTTGCTGGGCCAGGGAAACCGGGCTGTCGTAGCGGTAGTGGGTGTCGTGCAGGATCTGGTAGTGGGCGCTCATCAGACGGATACCGTTTGCTGGCTGACATCATCGACATGGGCGAAATGGCGTAAAGCCAGACGATCGGAGACCTGGCTGCTGGTCTCGGCGATGCTCTGCAGCAAATCGACCAGGCCATCGAGTACCGCCCGCACGCTGGTGGCGCCGAACAGCTGGTTTTCCAGACTGCCCAGGTCGAATGCCGCCAAGCGCTCGACCAGCACGGCCAGGCCGATTTCGCGTGGGGCGCCGAAGTCATCGTTCAGGCGCGCCAGGGAGCGCGCCACCAGTTTCAGTTGAAACAGCACCGCGTGGGGGTTCTGCTCATCGAGCAGGAGCAAGTCGAGCACCGGGATCAATTGCGGCGCGGCCATGTAGCGCGAGCGGTAGGTGATGCTGCTATTGCCCAGTTCCAGCAACCACTCCAATCCAACCTGATCGGCCACCGCGATTGCGCGCAGGAACGCCGCCAGGCCGCTGCTGAAAAATTGCAGGCGCTCGATCTGCCGTCCGGTCATCAGAAAGCGCCAGCCTTCATCGCGGGTCATGTCGTCCAGGGCGAACCCGGACAGCGCCGCCAGTGACATCACCAGGCGGTTGAGAAAATCCAGCAGCTCACCGAAGTCCGGCTCCTCGGTCTCCAGGCTCAAGGCCTCACGCTGCAACTCCACCAGCGCCTGCCAGTTCTCCCGCGACAGCTTGCCGCGCACTTGCGACGCGGCCCATTGCAAGCGCTGCAGATTGGCCCGCAGGCTGAACGCCCCGTCTTCGCCCAGCAGGGCCGCCAGCAAGCGTTCGGGCAATTCGCCCTCTTCCGGCAGCAAGGCCAGGCTTTCGCCCAGCTCGACGGCGGCCTGCAAGGCCAACGGGTCGTCACCATCGATATAGCGCGCCAGTATGATGCGCAGCAGCCGCGCACTGTCATCGCAGCGCTCGCAGTAGCGGCCGAACCAGTACAGGTTTTCCACCACCCGCGACGGCAGGTAAGGGTCGCGCCGCACCAGAGCATGCACCCCGAGGCTGCGCTGGCCGCGTCGAGGCTCGCCACTGTAGGCACGCTCGCCGAGCACCCAGGTGTCCTTGCTGGCGCCGCCGCGCTGCATCGACACCACTTCGGCATCGGCCTCGGCCGCGACCCGCGTCAGGCCGCCGGGCAAGACCCGGTAGCCCTCGGCACTGGCCACCGCATAGACCCGCATGCCGATGGCCCGTGGCCGCAACTGGCCGTCCTCGACTTGCCAGATCGGCGCTTGCGACAGTTGCGCCAGCTCCTGGGCGACATACGCGTAGGGCCGCGCCTGAATCCGCTCGGCCAGGGCCTGGCGCTGCTCGGCATTGAGGTCGCGGCCGAATACCGGGGCAAAACTCTGCGACGGGAATGCCGGCTTGATCAGCAACTCGGGCAGTTTCTCCAACGCCTGGGCCATTACCGGCGCCTCGCCGCACCACCAGGTGGCGAGCGAGGGCAAGCACAGTTCCTCGCCGAACAGGTGCTGGTTGATCCGTGGCAGAAATCCCAGCAGGCCCGGCGACTCCAGCACGCCACTGCCCAGGGCATTGGCGACCAGTACCCGGCCCTGACGCACGGCTTCCAGCAGGCCGGGCACGCCGAGCGCCGAATCCGTGCGCAACTCCAGGGGGTCGCAGAAGTCATCGTCGAGCCGGCGCATGATCGCGTGCACACGGCGCAAGCCATTGAGGGTTTTCAGGTACACCGTGGCATCGCGGACGGTCAGGTCGCCGCCCTCGACCAGCGGATAACCGAGCTGGCGCGCCAGGTACAGGTGCTCGAAGTAGCTTTCGTTGAAGCGCCCCGGCGTCAGCAACACCACCAGCGGCACTTCGCCGTCGCTGGGCGCCTGCCTGGCCAGGGTTTCCTGCAAGGTGCGGAAAAACCCGGTCAGGTGCTGTACCTGCAAATCGCGATACAGCTCGGGAAAGGCGCGCGAGACGATCTGTCGATTCTCCAGCGCATAGCCCGCGCCCGAAGGCGCCTGGGTGCGATCGGCGGTCACCCACCAGCGGCCATCCGGGGTGCGCGCCAGGTCCACCGCATAGACATGCAGGTAAGTGCCATCCGGCGGTTGCATGCCCTGGCAAGGCCAGAGGAAATTGTCATGACCGAAGATCAGCTCGGCCGGCAACAGGCCATCGGCGATCAAACGCTGCGGCCCATACAGATCGGCGAGCACCGCATTGAGCAACGTGGCCCGCTGGGCGATGCCGAGGGCGATCTGCTGCCACTCGTCGGCCGCGATCAGGTTCGGCAGCAGGTCCAACTCCCACGGCCGGTCAGCGCCTTTGGGGTCAGCGTAAACGTTGTAGGTCACGCCGTTTTCCTGAATCTGCCGGGCCAACAGGGCCTGGCGCTGCGACAGCTGCACAGGGCTGCTGCGTTGCAGTTGCTCATACACGCGCAGCCAATGCGGCCGCACCGCGCCTTCGGCGTCGAGCATTTCATGATAGGTGCCCGGCGTTAGCGGGTAGCGGTCAAGCAGGTCGTGCATGGAGAGCTCGGCAGACGGCAAGGGAAGTCAGGTTAGCGCAGACCGATGGCGTGCTGGTATTGGAAACAGCGGCACGCCATTGGCCCGGCTGAACGCCTGGCGAACGCGGACAGGCTGCAGCACGCGAAGATCGACCCGCCAGGGCGGGCCGATTTTAACCCAGAGCACGCGTGCAGCCCGCAGTGGCTTTCACCCGGTCGGCATCAATACAGCCGCAGGTCCAGGGTCATGGGCAGCTCGTCGTTGACGCCCAGCGCCGGCACCGGCAGTTTGCCGGGGCTGTGTCCGAGGCGGAAAAACCGCGCCAGACGCCGGCTTTCCGCTTCATTGGCGTTCACCGGCAGGCTGTCGTAGTTGCGCCCCCCCGGATGCGCGACATGGTACTGGCAACCGCCCAGCGAGCGTTGCATCCAGGTGTCGAGCAGGTCGAACACCAGCGGTGCATGCACCGGGATGGTCGGCTGCAAGCAGTTGGCCGGCTGCCAGGCGCGATAACGCACGCCGGCGACGAACTCGCCCACCCGCCCGGTCGGCTGCAACGGCACCGCAACCCCATTGCAGGTCAGCACATAGCGCTGCGCCGGCACACCCGTGAGTTTGACCTGCAAACGTTCCAGCGATGAGTCGACATAGCGCACCGCGCCACCGGCCGCGCCCTCCTCGCCCAGCACATGCCAGGGCTCCAACGCCTGGCGCAGCTCCAGTTCGATACCGCTGACCGCGTAATCGCCGACCTTCGGGAAGCGGAACTCCAGGTGCGCGGCAAACCACTCGCTGCGCAGCGGATAACCGGCGGCATTCAGCTCGACGATGACGTCGGCGAAATCCTGCGCGATGAAATGCGGCAGCAGGAACCGGTCATGCAACTCGGTGCCCCAACGCGCCAACTTGGCCGGGGCATAGGGCTCACGCCAGAAGCGCGCCACCAGCGCCCGCAGCAACAATTGCTGGGCCAGGCTCATGCGGGCATGCGGCGGCATCTCGAAAGCCCGCAGCTCCAGCAGGCCCAGACGCCCAGTGGCGCCATCCGGGGAATACAGCTTGTCGATGCAGAACTCGGCCCGATGGGTATTGCCGGTGACATCGATCAGCAGGTTGCGCAGCAAGCGGTCGACCAGCCAGGGTGGGCACGACTCGCCGGGCTGCGGCATTTGTGCGAAAGCGATTTCCAGCTCGTAGAGCGAATCGTTGCGTGCCTCATCGACACGCGGCGCCTGTGACGTCGGGCCGATAAACAGGCCGGAGAACAGGTAGGACAAGGACGGGTGGTTATGCCAGTAGCTGATCAGGCTGCGCAGCAGGTCGGGCCGGCGCAGGAATGGCGAATCCGCCGGGGTCGCCCCGCCGAGCACGAAGTGGTTGCCGCCGCCGGTACCGGTGTGGCGGCCGTCGATCATGAACTTCTCGGTGGTCAGGCGCGTCTGCCGCGCTTCTTCATAGAGAAACTCGGTACGCTCGACCAGCTCGTCCCAACTGGCGGAGGGCTGCACATTGACTTCGATCACACCCGGATCGGGCGTGACCCGGAAGTTCGCCAGGCGTGGATCGCTGGGCGGCTCGTAGCCCTCCAGCAACACCGGGCAATGCAGCGCCTCGGCGCAGGCTTCGATGGCGCTGACCAGTTCGAGATAATCCTCCAGGCGTTCCAGCGGCGGCATGAACAGGTACAACCGCCCCTCGCGGGCTTCGGCGCAGAGCGCGGTGCGGGTCAGCCAGTCGGCGGACTCATCCAGCTTCGGCTGGCGCTCTTCGATCGCAGCCGGCGCGGCGGCCTTATCCTCAAGCCGTGCGCGCAGCCGCTCGTCACTGGGTAACTCGGCAAAATCCTGGTTGTGGTCGGTCGGGTGGATAAACGGGTACTCGGCCGCCGTGACCCAGGGCTGCGAAGCCAGTGGCAGACGGTAACCCAGGGGCGAATCGCCGGGCACCAGGCGGCAATGGCTGTCGCGCAGGTACCAGCGGCCACTCTGCCAGCTGTCGCCGGCGGCATTGCGCGCCAGCGGCAGCACCTGGCCAATGACCTTATCCAGCCCCTGGGCGAAGACCTTGCGCAGGCGTTCGCGCTCAAGACCGTCGGCCAGCCGCGCATCCTCGGCCGTGACATTCAGCGGCAACGCGCCTTCGCGCCAGAGGTAGTAGAAATTGTCCTCGTAAGCCGGAAACACATAGGCCGCCAGCAGCTGCAAACGCTTGGCGACGCTGGCCAGAAAGCGCCCGGCCAACTCACCGTCAGCGCCGTAGTCCTCGTTCTCATCGGCGATCAGCGCATTGTTCTGCCAGACCGGCTGACCATCCCGGCGCCAGAAACAGTTCAGCGACCAGCGCGGCAGCTGTTCGCCGGGGTACCACTTGCCCTGACCGAAATGCACCAGCCCCTGCGGCGCATAGCGTTTGCGCATGCGCTGGAACAGCTCGGCAGACAGCAGCCGCTTCTGCGGCCCCAGCGCCGCGGTATTCCACTCGGCGCCATCCGGGTCGTCGATTGAGACAAAGGTCGGTTCGCCACCCATTGTCAGGCGTACATCGTCGCGCAACAGGTCACTGTCGATCTGCCGGCCAAGGGCCTGGATCGCCTGCCACTGCTCGTCGCTATAGGGTTTGGTGACCCGTGGAGCCTCCCAGAGGCGCTCGACCGACATGTCATGGGCGAACTCGCATTCGCAAGGCCCGACCACCCCGCTGATCGGCGCAGCCGACGAGGGTTCCGGGCTGCAGGCCAGCGGAATATGGCCTTCACCGGCGAACAGCCCGGAGGTCGGATCGAGGCCGATCCAGCCGGCGCCGGGCAGATAGACCTCGCACCAGGCATGCAGATCGGTGAAGTCGACCTCGGTCCCGGAGGGCCCGTCGAGGGCCTTGAGGTCGGCGGTGAGCTGGATCAGGTAACCCGAAACGAAGCGCGCGGCCAAGCCGAGTTGCCGCAGCAGCTGCACCAGCAACCAGGCCGAGTCGCGGCAGGAGCCGGAAACCTTGTCCAGGGTCTGCTCGGGTGTTTGTACGCCCGGCTCCATGCGGATCAAATAATTGATGTCTTCGCTCAGACGCTGATTGAGCGCCACCAGAAAGTCGATGCTCGGCAGCGGCGTGCGCTCGATGCTGGCCAGGTACGCCTTGAACTTCGGCGTCAACGGCAGGGTTTCCAGGTAGGGCGCCAACTCCCGCTGTTCGTCAGCAGCGTAGGCAAACGGGATCTTTTCCGCGTAGGGTTCAAGGAAGAAGTCGAACGGATTGAACACCGCCATCTCGGCCACCAGATCGACCTCGATCCGCAACTCGTCGGTCTTCTCCGGAAATACCAGGCGGGCCAGGTAGTTGCCCTGGGGGTCCTGCTGCCAATTGATGAAGTGCTGCTCGGGCAGGACCTTCAATGCATAGGACAGGATTCGCGTCCGACTATGGGCGGCCGGGCGAAGACGCACGATCTGCGGGCCAAGTTCGACCGCTCGGTCGTAGCGGTAATGTGTGACATGGTGCAAAGCGACATGAATCGACACGGCGGGCCTCCTGCGAGCCTTGACGGTACCTGAACCGCGCAAGACTTATGCCACCCGGGCAACCCCGTTGACGCCGTGCTTGCCGGCCCAGCACAGCACTAAAATAGCGCCGCGCTCGTACTACAGTGCAGAGTCTCGCACACGATTGGTGCGCACAGAGATCGACCAAGCACTGAATGCCGACTCCCCTCAGCACAACGCCAGCCCGAAGGCTGGCGTTGTGCGTGAAGCGGCAAGGCTTAGCGGCCCGCGAGGCTAGCGCGGTACAACCGGCTTGCGCGCGGGCTTCTTGCCCTTGCCTTTGCTGGCGTCATGCCGCGCTTTGGCCGCCTCCTGATTTTTCGCAAACGCGGCCGCCTTGGCCTGCTCGCGCTTGTCCCACGGGTTGCCGCCATCACTGGCGCGGGGTGGCAGACCGGTGTGCTGGGTGAGGATCTTGGTGGTCGTTTCCCTGGCCACTTTATGGCTGCCGGCCGGCGTCGAGTTCTTGCGGCGGGCGCTCTGGTAGCTGTCGGTCGCCGGTTGATGCAGCGGAATCAACTGGTTCTTGCCCGGCCCGATCAGGTCGGCGCGGCCCATGCGCGTCAAGGCTTCACGCAGCATCGGCCAGCCTTTCGGGTCGTGATAACGCAGGAACGCCTTGTGCAGACGGCGCTGCTCCTCGCTCTTGACGATGGTCACGCTGTCGCTCTTGTAGGTGACCTTGCGCAGCGGGTTCTTGCCCGAGTGATACATGGCGGTGGCGGTGGCCATCGGCGACGGGTAGAACGCCTGCACCTGGTCAGCACGGAAGCCGTTGCCCTTGAGCCACAGGGCCAGGTTCATCATGTCTTCGTCGGTGGTGCCGGGGTGCGCGGCGATGAAGTACGGAATCAGGTACTGCTCTTTCCCGGCTTCCTTGGAGTACTTCTCGAACATGCGCTTGAACTTGTCATAGCTGCCGATGCCCGGTTTCATCATCTGGTTGAGCGGACCTTCCTCGGTGTGTTCCGGGGCGATCTTCAGGTAACCACCGACGTGGTGGGTCACCAGCTCTTTAACATATTCCGGCGACTCGACCGCGAGGTCGTAGCGCAGGCCGGAAGCGATGAGGATCTTCTTCACCCCCGGCAAGGCACGGGCGCTGCGGTACAGCTGGATCAGCGACGAGTGGTCGGTGTTCAGGTTCGGGCAGATGCCCGGGAACACGCACGACGGCTTGCGGCACGCGGATTCGATTTCCGGGCTCTTGCAGGCGATGCGGTACATGTTCGCGGTCGGGCCGCCGAGGTCGGAAATCACGCCGGTAAAGCCCGGCACCTTGTCGCGGATTTCTTCGATCTCGCGAATGATCGACTCTTCGGAACGGTTCTGGATGATCCGCCCTTCGTGCTCGGTGATCGAGCAGAAAGTGCAGCCGCCGAAGCAGCCGCGCATGATGTTCACCGAGAAACGAATCATGTCGTAGGCCGGGATCTTCTCCTTGCCATAGGCCGGGTGCGGAATGCGCGCATAGGGCATGCCGAACACGTAGTCCATTTCTTCAGTGGTCATCGGAATCGGTGGCGGGTTGAACCAGACGTCCACTTCGCCATGCTTCTGCACCAGCGCACGGGCGTTGCCCGGGTTGGTTTCCAGGTGCAGCACGCGGTTGGCGTGAGCATAAAGAACGGCATCGCCACGGACTTTCTCGAACGACGGCAGACGAATCACGGTCTTGTCGCGGGTCATTCGCGGGCTGGCCAGGATTTGCACGACCTTGGCTTCCTGCGGATCTTCGACCGGGCCTTTCTCTTGCTCGATGGCGCAGGCCTGGGTGTCCTGGGTGTTGACGTACGGGTTGATGATCTTGTCGACCTTGCCCGGACGGTCGATGCGCGTGGAGTCGACCTCGTACCAGCCTTGCGGCGTGTCACGACGGATGAACGCGGTGCCGCGCACGTCGGTGATGTCTTCGATCTTGTGGCCGTAGGACAGCCGCTGGGCGACTTCGACGATCGCCCGTTCGGCGTTGCCGTAGAGCAGGATGTCGGCGCAGGCGTCGATCAGGATCGAGTTGCGCACCCGGTCCTGCCAGTAGTCGTAGTGGGCGATGCGGCGCAAGGAAGCCTCGATGCCGCCGAGCACGATCGGCACATGCTTGTAGGCCTCTTTGCAGCGCTGGCTGTAAACCAGGCTGGCGCGATCCGGGCGCTTGCCGGCCATGCCGCCAGGGGTATAGGCGTCATCGGAGCGGACTTTCTTGTCGGCGGTGTAGCGGTTGATCATCGAGTCCATGTTGCCGGCCGCGACACCGAAGAACAGGTTCGGTTCGCCGAGCTTCATGAAGTCGTCTTTGGACTGCCAGTTCGGCTGCGCGATGATCCCGACGCGAAAGCCCTGGGACTCCAGCAGCCGGCCGATGATCGCCATGCCGAACGACGGGTGATCGACATAGGCATCGCCGGTGACGATGATGATGTCGCACGAATCCCAGCCGAGCTGATCCATCTCCTCCCTGCTCATGGGCAGGAAGGGTGCTGGCCCGAAACATTCGGCCCAGTACTTGGGATAGTCAAATAACGGCTTGGCTGCTTGCATGTCGATGACCGGTATAGGTGTAAATAAGGGCGCGTTGATTTACTGAGAAATTCGCGGGCGCGGAATATAGCACAAAAAATGACCAATTCCGACTACTACGCTCAGCCTTATCCCCGCCAGCAACGCCGAAAAAACTTTGTGCGACGGTTTGTGATCAGCACCATGGCTTATGGCTATACTCGGGCGCAAACATCACCTCCCGGGCTCATGAGCCGGGCGCAAGGAGCCTGAGTGGTGCAGCGTATACTCTCCCTTTGCATCCTGCTGTGCCTGGCCGGCTTCGGCGGCTGGGCCAGTGCCGCGCCCATCGTACTGGAGCGCGCCAGCAGCGGCTCGACGCTGAACAGCCAGATCGAGTTGCTGGAGGACGTCGGCGGCCAGCTGACGATCGACGACATGGCCGACGAGGCCGTGCAGCAACGCTTCCAACCGGCCGCCGGGCGCGCCAGCGTCGGCCAGAGCCGCAGCACCTGGTGGGTCAAGGTGCAGCTCGCGCGCAGCGCGCAGGCCCCGCGCCAATGGTGGCTGGAAAATAGCGGCATCACCGTGCTCCAGGTGCAACTGTATCTGCCGGACGGCAACGGCGGCTGGCGCGCGCGTGAAACCAGCGAAAGCGTGCCCTACGCCGCCGGCCGCGACCATCCTTACCGACGCATGCTGTTCAAGCTGCCGGAACTGGGTGAGCAGCCGCTGACGCTCTATTTCCGCAGCTACGACCCGGCCGGCAACTCCTTCCCGCTGAAGATCTGGCAACTGAGCGACCTGGAGCAGCACGCAACCCAGGAAAACCTCGGCTTCGGCCTGATCTACGGGGTAATCCTCGCCCTGCTGCTGTACAACCTGTTCATCCTCATGGCCCTGCGCGACCGCGCCTATTTCTGGTACGTGCTGGCCACGGCCAGCGCCCTGGTGTTCATCCTGAGCATGAGTGGGCATGGCTTCCAATACCTCTGGAGCCATGCACCGACACCTTTCTGGCTGGACCGCATCAGCCTGCCTTCGCTCTGGGGCATCTTCGTCATGCGCTTCACCCAGGAGCTGCTCTATACCCGCCAAGGCCTGCGCTGGGCCCATCGCCTGCTGAATGCCGGCTGTGCGCTGTACCTGCTGGCGATCCTGATCAACGCCTGCGGTTACCGCGCCGAGGGCGCCCTGCTGATCGCCCTGACGCCGATCGTCACGGTGCCCACCGCACTGATCAGCGCGGCCATCCGTTGCTACCAGGGCTTTATCCCGGCGCGCCTGTATCTGCTCGGCTACAGCGCCGTGCTCGGCAGCACAGCGGTACTGGTGATGCGTGCCGCCGGCATCATCCAGCCAAGCACCTTCACCGCCTACCTGTTCCCGATCTCGGTGGCCGCCGAGTCGATCCTGTTCTCCTTCGCCCTGGCGTACCGCATCCAGATGCTCAAGCAGGAAAAAGCCATGGCGCAGGAGCAGCTCGACCGTGAGAAGACCGCGCGCTTGAGCCAGATGCAGGCCAGCGCCGACGAACTGCAGGCAGCCGTGGAGCTGCGCACCTCAGAGCTGGCCGCCGCCAACCTGAGCCTGTGCGAGCGCGAGCAGGCGCTGCAGCACGCCGCCTTCCATGATCCGCTGACCGAACTGCCGAACCGTCGTTATCTCATCGAGCGCGTCGAAGCAGCGCTGGCCGATGCGCAGCGGCGCGGAGAAACACTGGCCCTGATGCTGATCGACCTGGATCACTTCAAGCCGATCAATGACACCCATGGTCACGACGCCGGCGACCTGATGCTCTGCACCCTCGCCCAGCGCCTGCGCCAGCAGGTGCGCAGCAACGACATGGTGGCGCGCCTGGGCGGCGACGAGTTCGCCGTACTGATCGGCGGGCCGGAAGCGGAAGAACATGCCCGCGAGATCGCCGAACGCCTGCTCGCTGAGTTGGCCCAACCGGTGCTGTATGGCGAGGCGCAACTGGTGGTGACCATCAGCATCGGGGTGGCGCTCTACCCGCAGCATGGCGAGCAGTTCGCCAGCCTGTACAAGGCTGGCGATGGCGCGCTCTACCAGGCCAAGGCCCGTGGCCGCTCAGGCTTCGCCCTTAGCGGCGGCGAGGGCGAGCAGAACGACGCCAGCAGCCTGCAACTTGATGTACTGAAGGTACCGAGCGGGCTGTTCTAAGCGGGCACACCCGATGGCGCGACAACGCCCAGCCTACGCATCGAGGTAGCGGCGCGGCACGCGGGCGGTGACCTTGCTCAGCAATTCGTAACCGATGGTGCCGCAGGCCTGGGCCAACTCATCGACCGGCAAGTGCGCGCCCCACAGCTCCACCGCGTCACCCAGCTGCGCTTGGGGCAGGTCGGTCAGATCGAGCGTCAGCATGTCCATCGACACCCGCCCGACCAACGGCACGCGCTGGCCGCGCACCAGCAGCGGCGCGCCGCAAGGCGCATGCCGCGGATAACCGTCGGCATAGCCGCAACTGACCGTACCGATCCGCGAAGGACGCTGCGCGACCCAGCTGGCGCCGTAGCCGACGCTTTCGCCGACCGCGACGTCGCGCAGGCCGATCAGTTGCGCCGTCAGGCTCATGGCCGGGCGCAGCCCCAACTCCTGGGCCGTCAGCTCGGTAAAAGGCGTGGCGCCATAAAGCATGATGCCCGGCCGCAGCCAGTCCATATGCGCCGCCGGAATGGTCAGGATGGCGGCCGAGTTGGCCAGCGAGCGCTGCTGGAAATCCAGATCGAGCAGCCCGAGGAAAACCTCCACCTGCTGCTCGGTGAGCGGATGGCCGCGCTCATCGGCACAGGCGAAATGACTGAGCAGGTTGAGCTCCGCCACCTGCGCCGCGCCCGCCAAGCGCGCATGCCAATGCCGCAGCGGCTCCGCGCTGAAGCCCAGCCGGTGCATGCCACTGTCGAGCTTGAGCCAGACATTCAACGGCGTCGGCAGTGACGCGGCGAGCAAGGCCTCGACCTGTTCCGCGCCCTGCACCACCACATCCAGCCGCCACAGTGCAGCCTGTTGGTATTCCGCCGGCTCGAAGCAGCCTTCGAGCAACAGCACGCGTGCCGTGGCATTCACCTGGCGCACCAGGATGGCCTCCTCCAGGCAGGCCACGGCAAATCCGTCGGCCTCGCCCAAACAACCCACCACCTCGCGCACCCCGTGGCCGTAGGCATCGGCCTTGACCACCGCGAACGCCTCACGCCCGGGCGCGCAGCGCTTGGCCACCGCGTAGTTGTGGCGGATGGCGGCCAGATCGATGGTGGCGATTAGGGGGCGCATGAAGAAGATCCTTGAGTCAACACAGAGAATCGCTGCTCGTCGAACCGCGCGAGGGTGACACAGCCTGAGTGACGCGCAGCAGGTTCGGGCCGGCGATTACTCGTCGTCGTCGAAGTTGTAGCTACCCGGGGCGAGGTTCTCGAAGCGCGTGTATTTGCCGAGGAACGCCAGGCGGATAAAGCCGATCGGGCCGTTCCGCTGCTTGCCGATGATGATTTCGGCAATGCCCTTGTGCTCGGTTTCCGGGTGATACACCTCGTCACGGTAGACGAACATGATCACGTCGGCGTCCTGCTCGATCGCACCGGATTCACGCAAGTCGGAGTTCACCGGGCGCTTGTTCGGCCGCTGCTCGAGGGAGCGGTTGAGCTGCGAGAGGGCCACCACCGGGCAGTTGAACTCTTTCGCCAGCGCCTTGAGGGAGCGCGAGATCTCGGAGATCTCGTTGGTACGATTGTCACCGCTGGAGCCGGGGATCTGCATCAGCTGCAGGTAGTCGATCATGATCAGACCGATATCCCCGTGCTCACGCACCAGCCGACGGGTGCGCGCGCGCATTTCCGAGGGGCTGATGCCGGCGGTATCGTCGATGAACAGCTTGCGGTCGTTGAGCAGGTTGACCGCCGAGGTCAGGCGCGGCCAGTCGTCGTCGTCCAGTTGGCCGGAACGCACCTTGGTCTGGTCGATACGCCCGAGCGACGAGAGCATCCGCATCATCAGCGATTCGCCGGGCATCTCCAGCGAGTACACCAGCACCACCTTGTCGCTGCGCAGCACGGCGTTTTCCACCAGGTTCATCGCGAAGGTGGTTTTACCCATCGACGGCCGACCGGCGACGATGATCAGGTCGGACTGCTGCAGACCACTGGTCTTTTCATCGAGATCGGCGTAACCGGTGGACAGCCCGGTGATGCCGTCGCCGGTATTGAACAGGGTATCGATCCGGTCGATGGCCTTGGTCAACAGCGCGTTGACGCCGACCGGGCCACCGGTCTTCGGCCGCGCTTCGGCGATCTGGAAGATCTGCCGTTCGGCCTCGTCGAGGATTTCAGCGCCCGTGCGCCCCAGGGGGTTGAAGGCACTGTCGGCGATTTCATTGCTGATGCCGATCAACTGCCGCAGGGTCGCCCGCTCGCGGACGATCTGCGCATAGGCCTTGATGTTGGCCACCGACGGCGTGTTCTTCGCCAATTCACCGAGGTAAGCCAGGCCGCCGGTTTGTGAGGTCTGCCCTTCCTTGTCCAACTGCTCGGACAGGGTCACGACGTCGAACGGCTGGTTGTGGTCGGCCAGCTTGGCGATGGCACGGAAGATCAAGCGGTGGTCATGCCGATAGAAATCGCCGTCGGACACTTGGTCCAACACCCGCTCCCAGGCGTTGTTGTCGAGCATCAAACCACCGAGCACGGCCTGTTCGGCCTCGATGGAATGCGGCGGCACCTTGAGGGCGGCGGTTTGCAGGTCGTACTGCTCGGGGGCGGAGATATCGTTCATGGCCACACGGAATCAGGATGCTCTGAATGACAGAGGCAGAAAAGACAAAGGGCACGACCTGCTGATGCAGGATCGTGCCCGATGTTAGCCGTCAAGCGCACAAGGTGCCAGACGATTCGTGCAGCTTAAGCAGCCACCACAACAACGCGTACGGTTGCTTCTACGTCGCTGTGCAGGTGCACGGCCACGTCGAATTCGCCAACGTTGCGGATGGTGCCGTTCGGCAGACGAACTTCGCTTTTTGCCACTTCAACGCCGGAGGCGGTGAGGGCATCGGCGATGTCGTGGGTGCCGATCGAACCGAACAGCTTGCCTTCGTCGCCAGCGGTGGCGGTGATGGTCACCTCCAGCTCGGCCAGTTGGGCAGCGCGCGCTTCGGCGGACGCTTTCTTGTCTGCAGCCAGTTTTTCCAGCTCGGCGCGACGCTCTTCGAACGCAGCAACGTTCGCAGCGGTAGCGGCGGTAGCTTTGCCAAACGGCAGCAGGAAGTTACGACCGTAACCGGCCTTAACGTTCACCTTGTCGCCCAGGTTGCCCAGGTTGGCGATTTTCTCCAACAGAATGACTTGCATTGGGTCTTACCTCTTAACTTTTAACCTTCACCGTTCGCAGGGCCGGCACCGTTCTTGCGCGCCAGGCGTCTACGAAAATCAATCAGACTGTCGACAATGGCCAATGCCACGAGTAACGGATAGATCAGCTGCATAAACAGCAGCAGGGTGATGTACAACCCGACCAGCCAGAATTTGCCCAGTCGCCCTTCAGCCACCAGCCCATGCAGCAAGGCCAGCCCGGCGAACGCCAACGGTACGCTGCACAACGGTGTCAGCATCGCCAGCTGCGAACCCAGATTGGGCCCCAGCAGCATGCTCACCAGCAGCAACATCGCCAGCGCTGGCGGCAGTCGCAGCGCGCGAAATTCGCGGCCAAAACCACCAGGGTTATACAACGCCGCCTGCCAATAACGTCCAAGCATCAGACATAGCAGGCTGACGATCTGCAGCACAGCTGCCAACAATCCGGTCAGTACAGGTACCAGCAAGGCATCCAGTTGCGCCCGCTCATCCACCGACAACTGCTGGTGGAGCTCACCAAGCGCCTGCGGCAAGAGTTTTTGCAACTCCACCACCACGGCGTCGATGAATTCGCGAAATTGCGCACCCAACACCAAGCCATACACCAGGCCCAAAGCCACGCTGCAGAGCAACACACGGTTCCAGGACTGGCCGGCGCGCAACAACAGCGCCAGCCCCAGCGACCCAAGCAGCACCAGCAAGGTGCGCGGTTCGCCGAAATACCACCAGACCAAAGCCGGCAGCAATGCCCAAACCAGGATGCCAACAGCATCGCTCAAACCACGCCGCAGCAGCACCAGGCAACCTGCGGCAGCACTCAACCAGAACAGCAGCGGCAATGCCGCAGAACCCACCACTACGAGAGTGGCCTGCATGCGACCGCGCATGATGAACTCAGCTATGGCGCGCATGCGATCTATCCCTTACTTCTTGCCGACCTTCCGGTCTCAGCGGCCGTGGCTGTCGGTGTAGGCCAGCAGGGCCAGGAAGCGGGCGCGCTTGATAGCGGTGGCCAGCTGACGCTGATAACGAGCCTTGGTGCCAGTGATACGGCTAGGAACGATTTTGCCGGTTTCGGACACATAAGCTTTCAGCGTGTTGAGATCTTTGTAATCGATCTCCTTCACGTCTTCAGCGGTGAAACGGCAGAATTTACGACGACGGAAGAAACGTGCCATGAGAGTGGCTCCTCAATAGGTCCGTGGATTACTCGTCAGCGTTATCGCTGGCGTCGCTGTTATCGCTGTCATCGCCATCGGCGCTGTCAGAGTGCTCAGGACGGTCACGACGCTCACGGCGCTCACTGCGGTTTTCTTCAGCCTTGAGCATCTCGGACTGGCCAGTTACGGCTTCGTCGCGACGGATGACCAGGTTACGGATCACGGCATCGTTATAACGGAAGTTGTCTTCCAGCTCAGCCAGGGCTTTGCCGGTGCACTCAACGTTCAGCATCACGTAGTGAGCCTTGTGAACATTGTTGATTGCGTAGGCCAGTTGACGACGGCCCCAATCTTCCAGGCGGTGGATCTTG
This sequence comes from Pseudomonas sp. KH_027, assembly GCF_057838565.1. Taxonomy (NCBI): domain Bacteria; kingdom Pseudomonadati; phylum Pseudomonadota; class Gammaproteobacteria; order Pseudomonadales; family Pseudomonadaceae; genus Pseudomonas; species Pseudomonas sp. KH_027. The sequence continues at coordinate 593,526 of NZ_CM174470.1, read as the reverse complement.
CCGCCGTCTTCTTCGATCAGCTTGGTGTAACGCTCAACCATGCCGCCGACTTGCTCGCTCTGGTCCGGGTGAACCAGAAAGATGATTTCGTAATGACGCATAAATGCTCCTTACGGGTTGTAGCCTGCCGCCAAAAGCGGTCAGACAAGGAGTGAATGACACTGTGTGTCTTGCCGAACTGAAAGGCACATGAGCGCCCGCCGTCACGGCAAGGGGCGCCATTCTAGAGAAGGGACCGGGGCCGCGCAAGGCAATTGGTGATTATTTGAACAGACAAGCCAGAGCGAAGACCGGCCGCTGCCGGCAAGCCCCTGTCGCGCCCAAAGGCGCGACAGACAGACCCGCCAGCGGGATTGCCGGTCGAACGCAAGCTCACTTGCCTGCGGGCTTCGCCGCCTTGATGCTGCGCTGGCGCAACGCCTCGAACAGGCAGACGCCCGTCGCGACCGAGACATTGAGACTGCTGACGCTACCAGCCATCGGCAGGCGCACCAAATAATCGCAATGATCGCGGGTCAGGCGGCGCATGCCTTTACCTTCAGCCCCCATGATCAGAATCGTCGGCCCGGTCAGGTCCTGCGCATACAGCTCCTGCTCCGCCTCGCCCGCCGTACCGACCACCCACAGCCCACGTTGCTGGAGCTTTTCCAGGGTGCGCGCCAGGTTGGTCACGGCCACCAGCGGAATGACTTCAGCGGCGCCGCACGCGACCTTGCGCACGGTCGGGCTGAGGGTCGCCGACTTGTCTTTCGGCACTATCACCGCCAACGCACCGGCCGCATCGGCCGTGCGCAAGCAGGCGCCGAGGTTGTGCGGATCGGTCACGCCGTCCAGCACCAGCAGCAAGGGCGGGCCTTCGGCGCGATCCAGCAGCTCATCGAGCATCGCCTCACCCCATACCTGGCTTGGGCTGACCTCAGCAACGACGCCCTGATGCACGCCCTCGACCCAGGCATCCAGCTCACGGCGCTCAGCCTGGCCTACCGAGACCCGCGACTGCGCCGCCAGCTCGATCAGCACCTGTACCCGCGGATCGCTGCGACCTTCCGCCAGCCAGATCTGCTTGACCCGTTTCGGGTGATGGCGCAGTAACGCCTCTACAGCATGCACACCGTAGATTTTTTCCAACTGGCTCATGATTTAGCCTTGGGACGCTTGGCCTTGGATGCCGGCGACCCACCGCTCTTGCCAGCCGGCGCCGAGCCGGACTTGGCCGGCCCTTTGCGATGGCTGCTTGGCTTGCCAGGTGCCGCAGCACCGGCCTTGGCCTTGCCCGCGCGAGCACCGCTCTTGGCCTCGGCCAGCAGCGCACCCTTCACCTCGCGACTTTTTCGCACATCGGTATTGCCCGCCAGATGGGCATCGGCCCGCGAGGCCGAAGCGTTCTTCTCAGCCCGCTCGCGCCCGCCCTTTGCCGCCGGAGCAGCGCCACGCCCCTTGCGACCAATGGGTGCATCGATTGCGCTTTGCGCCAGCTCGAAGTCGATCTTGCGTTCATCCAGGTCGACACGCATCACTTTCACGTCGACGCTGTCGCCAAGGCGGAAGCTGCGACCGGTGCGCTCGCCCGCCAGGCGATGATGAACCGGATCGAAGTGGTAGTAGTCGCCCGGCAACGCCGTCACATGCACCAGACCTTCGACGTAGATGTCTTTCAGCTCGACGAACAGGCCGAAACCGGTCACGGCAGTGATCACGCCCGGGAAGCTCTCGCCGACGCGATCCTTCATGAACTCGCACTTGAGCCAGTTCACCACGTCACGAGTGGCCTCGTCGGCGCGACGCTCGGACAGCGAGCATTGCTCGCCCAGCTGCTCCAGCGCCGGTTCGTCGTAGGGGTAGATACGCGCCTTCGGAATGATCATCGCGCCCGCACGCTTGACGTGCGGCGTATCGGCCTTGGAGCGGATCACGCTGCGAATCGCCCGATGGGTCAGCAGGTCCGGGTAACGGCGGATCGGCGAAGTAAAGTGGGTGTAAGCCTCGTAATTCAGGCCGAAGTGACCATGATTGTCGGCGCTGTACACCGCCTGACTCAACGAACGCAGCATCACGGTCTGGATCAGGTGGTAGTCCGGCCGCTCGCGAATACCCTCAAGCAAGGCTTGGTAATCCTTGGGCGATGGGCCTTCTTTGGCCTTGCCGCGATGCAGGGACAAGCCGAGCTCGGTCAGGAAGGCCTTGAGCTTCTCCAGGCGCTCCGGCGGCGGGCCGTCATGCACGCGGTAGAGCGCGGGGATTTCGTGTTTCTTGAGGAACTCGGCGGTGGCCACGTTGGCGGCCAGCATGCATTCCTCGATCAGCTTGTGCGCATCGTTGCGCGTGGTCGGGCGGATTTCCGCGATCTTGCGCCCCGAGCCGAAGATAATGCGCGTTTCCTGGGTTTCGAAGTCGATGGCACCGCGCTCATGGCGCGCCGCGAGCAGCACCTGATACAGCGAATAGAGCTGCTTGAGGTGCGGCACGACATCTGTGTACTCGCTACGCAGCTGCTTGCCTTCGGTGCTTTTCGGCTGCTCCAGGATCGAACTGACCTTGTTGTAGGTCAGGCGCGCGTGGGAGTGGATCACCGCCTCGTAGAACTGGTAGTCGGTCATCTTGCCGGTTTTCGAGATGGTCATCTCGCAGACCATGGCCAGCCGATCGACTTGCGGATTCAGCGAGCACAGGCCATTGGACAGCTGCTCCGGCAGCATCGGCACCACGCGCTCGGGGAAATACACCGAATTGCCGCGCACCTGGGCCTCATCATCCAGAGCCGAGCCGATCTTGACATAGTGGGACACGTCGGCGATGGCGACATACAGGCGCCAGCCACCGGAGAACAGCCGCCAGTTGCTGCCATTCTTCTCGCAGAACACCGCGTCATCGAAGTCGCGCGCATCTTCGCCATCGATAGTGACGAACGGCAGGTGGCGCAGGTCGACGCGCTTTTCCTTGTCTTTCTCTTCCACTTCCGGCTTGAGCTTGGCGGCTTCTTTGAGCACGGCCTCGGGCCAGACGTGCGGGATGTCGTAGCTGCGCAGCGCGACGTCGATCTCCATGCCCGGTGCCATGTAGTTACCGACTACTTCGACCACATCGCCCTGGGGCTGGAAGCGCGGTGTCGGCCAATGGGTGATTTTCACCTCGACGAACTGGCCTTGCTTGGCATTGGCGTTGCGCCCTGGCGTCACCAGCACTTCTTGCTGGATCTTCGGGTTGTCGGCCACCACGAAGCCGATGCCGCTCTCTTCGTAGTAGCGGCCAACGATGCTTTCGTGGGCCCGCGACAGCACTTCGACCACCGCGCCCTCGCGACGACCACGCCGATCGAGGCCGGAAACGCGTGCCAGGGCACGGTCGCCGTCGAACACCAGGCGCATCTGCGCCGGGCTCAGGAACAGGTCATCGCTGCCATCGTCGGGAACCAGGAAGCCGAAGCCATCACGATGGCCGCTGACGCGGCCGAGGATCAGGTCCAGCTTATCCACCGGCGCATAAGTGCCGCGGCGGGTGTAGATCAATTGGCCGTCGCGCTCCATCGCTCGCAGTCGGCGCCGCAGGGCTTCCAGCTGCTCCTCAGTGGTGAGGCCGAATTCTTCCACCAGTTGTTCGCGGTTCGCCGGCGAACCGCGATCGGCGAGGTGCTGCAGAATCAGCTCGCGACTGGGGATGGGGTTTTCGTATTTTTCCGCTTCACGGGCGGCCTCGGGATCGAGGGATTGCCAATCGGCCATTAGAGAGAGTTCGCCTTATCTATATAAAGTATTTTTGCCATGCGCCTATTGAAGCGCGAAAACGCTATCTTGGTCTGCCCGATGAGATGAATAAAGTTTTTTTTCACATCAGGGGTTTACAACCTTCCAGAGCACCCGTATATTTCGCGCCCACAACGACGGCAAACGTTGTTGTAGTTGAAAGTAGTTGAGCAATCAATGAAATCGACGCCCAGGTGGCGGAATTGGTAGACGCACATGGTTCAGGTCCATGCGGTGGAAACATCGTGGAAGTTCGAGTCTTCTCCTGGGCACCAATTACAGTCAAGGATCTACCATTCCTTGGCAACAGAGAAACCGGCTTAGGCCGGTTTTTTTGTGCCCGCGAATCAGCACCCCAGCCCTTGCACCACAGCGTAGCGCCCGCAAACCGCCACGCCCCACCCAGAAAAAAGCCGAGCATCGCTCGGCCTTCAGTCAACGCCTGCTGGCCATCACACGCGAAACTGCCCGAGACTGGCCTTCAACCGCGCAGCCAGGCCATCCAGCACGCGCCCACTGGCCGCCGCCGCCACCCCGGCGGCTGCCGCTCGCTGCGCCTCGACGTGAATCACCTCGACCCGCCCACGCACCGCATCCGCACCATCGGCCTGATGCGCGGCGGCCTGGGTCGCCGCATTGATCGCCGCATGCACATCATCGACCGCCGACTGCACCGACTGCTGCAGCCGCGCACTGTCGCGCAGCGCCAACAAACCTTCGTTAGCCTGCTGACCGGCCTTGCCGATCACTGACACCGCTTCGCGCGCGCCCTGCTGCAAGGCATTGATATGCGCCTGGATATCGCCAGTGGACTGCTGCGTCTTGCTGGCCAGCGCCCGCACCTCATCCGCCACCACGGCAAAACCACGCCCACTCTCACCGGCGCGAGCCGCCTCGATGGCCGCATTCAAGGCCAGCAGGTTGGTCTGCTCGGCAATGCCATGAATCACTGTCAACACCATCTCGATCTGCTCGCTTTGCCGCGCGAGGCGCTCGATCACCGCCGAGCCCGCGCCCACGCGCGCCACCAACTCCTCGATAAGGGTACCGACCTTGGCCGCGATCACCGCATTTTCATTAGCCGCCTGACGAATCGAGACGACACGCTGCAAGGCCTCCTGCATGGCCTGGCTCTCAGCCTGCGCATCGCCCGCCATGATCGCCAGCGCCTGCAGGCTGCCCGCCACCTCATCGCGCTGGCGCTCGGCCGCTGCTTCCGCCGCCACACTGCGCGTCGCCAGGCCTTTGATTTCCACGCCAGTGCTCACTGCCACCTCGCCCGCCTCACGCACAATGGGCTGCAACTTGGCGACAAACCTGTTAACCGCGGCCGCCATATCGCCGATCTCGTCCCGACCGCCCACCTCGATACGCCGAGTCAGATCCCCCTCACCCGCTGCCAGGTCATTCAGGGCTGCAATCAGCAAATGCAGCTTGCTGACCACGCGACGCCCCAGCACCACGGCCAGCATCAGCAGAACCGCCAAGCCAACCAGCGCCAAGCCGACGCCGATACGCCAACGCAGCGTGCCAGCCGCCTCCTGTACCGCATGCCGAGCCCCGGCGGACATGCCCGCAGCCTCAGCCTGGGCCGCCTGCAGACGCGCCGTCAGCGCGGCGGAACTGTCGGTCGCCGCACCAGCCAGGCTGTCGGCCACCAACTGATCGCCACTGGCGATCAACGCCGCAAAACGCTTGTCCAGCGCCGCCAGCTCCACGTCGACGGACGCCGTGGAAACCCCCATCAAGACCTTGCCGATTTCCACACCATTCGGACTGATGGGTGCCTCGATGAAATACACCGAGGGATCGCTGCGCGCTGCGCTGAGCACCTTGTCCAGCGCTCGCGTGCCCTGCCCCTTCTCCAGCAAAACCTTGATCGCGGCGTTTTCCCGGTTGAGGTAGCGCGTCAGGTGCTGACCCTGGGCATCGTCATAGACCACAAACAGCACATTGGGATTGCGCTGCGCCCGCCGCGCGAACTCTGAAAGCGTGGGCACATCGCTGTCCCACATCGCTCTCGGCGCCACGGCGGCGAGCAGTTGCGCCATGTCGTTGGCGGAATCCTTGAGGTTCTGACCCAGGGTCGTGCGCAGCTGCGCCTGCTCTTCTTCGAGCCGCGAAGAAAGCCCCGCCGTAAGCCGCTCGCGGGTGCGCGACGAAAGCGTGTCGAGCCCGGAAGACACCTCACGCCCAGCCTTTTCCAGCTCGGCGGACAAACGCTCGGTGTCGGCACCCAGGCGACTGCCCAAGTCCACCTCGAGCGCACCGACCGTGCTCCGCGTGAGTGCGACGGCGACCAGCACTTGCACCAGAAGCGCAACACCAAGGGCAATGAACACCGGCCGCAGCAAGCGGCTACGCAACAGGGAAAGAATGGCGGACACGACTTCAACCTCCAATATCCGCCACAAATATGACGGCAACCTCAGGGATTCATAGCTCACAGCAAGGGCCGTGCCGCTGACGAGTGCGACAGCCATCCTAAAACGACAAAGGGCCGCACATGGCGACCCTTTGTCAGATTGAAGCGCTTAAGCGAACGGATGGCGCAGGACGATGGTCTCGTTGCGGTCCGGGCCAGTGGAAATGATGTCGATCGGCGCACCGACCAACTCTTCCACGCGCTTGATGTAGGCCCGAGCGTTCTCCGGCAGCTCTTCCAGGGTCTTGGCACCCAGGGTCGACTCGCTCCAGCCCGGCATTTCTTCGTACACCGGCTCCAGACCGATGTAGCTGTCAGCATCGGTCGGCGCATCGATCACGGCGCCGTTTTCGTTCTGATAGCCGACACAGATGCGGATGGTCTCCAGACCATCGAGCACGTCGAGCTTGGTCAGGCACAGGCCGGAAATGCTGTTGATCTCGATGGCGCGGCGCAGGATAACGGCATCGAACCAGCCGCAACGACGGGCACGGCCGGTGGTTGCACCGAATTCATGGCCGCGCTTGGCCAGGAAGGCGCCGACGTCGTCGAACAGCTCGGTCGGGAACGGACCGGAACCGACGCGCGTGGTGTAGGCCTTGGTGATGCCCAGGATGTAATCCAGGTACATCGGACCAAAGCCCGAACCGGTGGCGATGCCGCCCGCCGTGGTATTGGAGCTGGTGACGTACGGATAGGTGCCGTGATCGATGTCCAGCAGCGAACCCTGGGCACCTTCGAACATGATGTCCTTGCCGGCGCGACGCAGGTCGTGCAGCTCGGCGGTCACGTCGACCATCATCGGCTTGAGCAGCTCGGCGTATTCCATGCACTCGTCCAGAGTCTTCTGAAAGTCGATGGCCGGCTCTTTGTAGTAATTGACCAGCACGAAGTTGTGGTAGTCCAGCAACTCACCGAGCTTGGCGGCGAAACGCTCGCGATGGAACAGGTCGCCGATGCGCAGGCCGCGACGCGCCACTTTATCTTCATAAGCCGGGCCGATGCCGCGCCCGGTGGTGCCGATCTTGTGCTCGCCACGCGCCTTCTCGCGCGCCTGATCGAGCGCCACGTGATAGGACAGGATCAGCGGGCAGGAAGGGCTGATGCGCAGGCGCTCACGCACCGGCACGCCTTTTTCTTCCAGCTTGATGATTTCACGCATCAAGGCGTCGGGGGCCACGACCACGCCATTGCCGATCAGGCACTGCACGCCTTCGCGCAGGACACCCGACGGGATCAGGTGCAGCACGGTTTTTTCGCCGTCGATCACCAGGGTATGACCTGCGTTGTGACCACCTTGATAACGCACTACAGCTGCGGCATGTTCGGTCAGCAGATCGACGATCTTGCCTTTGCCCTCATCACCCCATTGGGTGCCCAGGACTACGACATTCTTACCCATAACACTTGTCCTCTTCGCGCAAGCTTGATGCCGGCCGCGGCCGGCGGAAAAACTTAAGAAAGCAGTGGCACGACTTGCCAGCGCCCATCACTGAGCACCAGCTGCCGGTCACAGCCCGCCTCGTGCGCTGCCGCCACATCCTGGCCAGGCAACGCTTGAACCACGCGGGCGTTCTCGCCACGCAACTGCCGAACCGCTTTCCACAGATAGAGATCGTGGTTGTCCGGCGCCCAAATACCCGCAGCAGGCTCATCCAGCTCCATTTGCCCCAGGGTCACCAGGGTTTTCAGATCAGTGGAAAAACCTGTCGCCGGGCGTGCCCGACCAAAATCCGCACCGATATCATCATAGCGGCCACCCTGGGCGATCGACTGACCAACACCCGGCACGAATGCCGCGAACACCACGCCGGTGTGATAGTGGTAGCCACGCAGCTCGCCGAGATCGAAATACAGCGGCACTTCCGGATAGCGATTGCTCAAGGTATCGGCAATGGCGATCAGATCGTCCAGCGCGGCATGCACATCATCCGGCGCCTCGACCAGACAGGCCTGAGCCAGATCCAGCACATCGCGATCACCGCACAGCTCCGCCAGCGCACGCAGCATCTTCTGCAGCTCGGACGGCAAGGTCTCGGTAAGCGTAGCCACTTCATCGACGGCCTTGCGCTGCAACGCATCGAACAGCTGCTGCTCGGCCTCGCCCGACAACCCGGCAGCCCGCGCCAGGCCACGGTAGATACCGACATGACCCAGGTCGATATGCACATCCGGCACAACAGCCAGCTCAAGGGTTTCCAGCAGCAGGCTGATGACTTCGACATCGCTGGCCGGGCTGGCATCGCCATACAGCTCGGCGCCCAACTGGATCGGGCTGCGCGAGGTGGTCAACGCCCGCGGCTGCGCATGCAGCACGCTGCCCGCATAGCAGAGGCGGCTGGGGCCTTCGCGCCGCAGGGTATGCGCATCGATACGCGCGACCTGCGGCGTGATATCGGCACGAAAGCCCATCTGACGACCCGTCTGCGGATCGATCACCTTGAAGGTGCGCAGATCCAGATCCTGACCGGCGCCAGTGAGCAGCGATTCGAGGTATTCGATATGCGGCGTGACGACGAACTCATAGCCCCAGCGCTGGAACAGATCCAGCACCTGGCGGCGCGCCGCTTCAATGCGCGCCGCTTCCGGCGGCAGTACTTCTTCGATGCCATCTGGCAGCAGCCAGCGGTCTACCGTTGCCATTTCGCCATTCCCCTCTTGATCCGGGCGGCGAGCCGTTAGGCTCTAGTGAAGCAAATATAGGAGGGCCGTCCCCAGCAACATGCTGGCCAGCCCGATTAGGCGCAGGTGGCGATCAGGCAGTTGCAACAACTGCGTGAACGCCTCGCGCCAACCTCGTGGATAAAGGAAGGGCAGGATGCCTTCCAGTACCAGCAACAGACAAAACGCTATGCCGAGTTCCTGCCACATGGTTCCTACAGACGCAAAAAAGCCGGGATTTTCCCGGCTGGCCTATGATAACACGTTTCCTTAATCGGTCACCCCGGCGGACGACTGGCGCCCGCCGGAGCACTGATTACGGCTTGGACTTTTCCAGGTAACGGAAGAAGTCGCTGCCCGGATCCAGCACCAGCACATCGCGCTTGTCGGCAAAGCTTTCGCGGTAGGCGCGCAGGCTGCGGTAGAAGGAGTAGAACTCCTGATCCATGCCGTAAGCGTTGGCGTAGATGGCTGCCGCCTTCGCGTCACCATCACCGCGCGTCTCTTCCGCCTCTCGGTAAGCTTCGGCCAGGATCACGCGCTTCTGCCGGTCGGCATCGGCACGGATACCTTCTGCCAGCTCCTTACCCTTGGCGCGATGCTCACGCGCTTCACGCTCACGCTCGGAACCCATGCGGTCGAACACGCTGCGGTTGACTTCCTTCGGCAGGTCGATGGCTTTGACGCGCACATCCACCACCTCGATGCCCAACTCGCGCTGCGCCGCCTTGTTGAGCGTCGCGGTCACGTCGGCCATCAACGCATCGCGCTCGCCCGACACCGACTCGTGCAGGGTGCGCTTACCGAACTGGTCACGCAGCGAGGCTTCGAGGCGGCGCGAGAGCCGCTCATCAGCGATCTGCTTGAGGCCAGAGGTCGCGGTATAGAAGCGCTCGGCATCCAGCACTCGCCACTTGGCGAAGGCATCGACCATCAAGGCCTTCTTCTCCAGAGTCAGGAAGCGCGAGGTGGAGGAGTCGAGCGTCATCAGCCGGGCGTCGAACTTGCGCACCTGGTTGACGTACGGCACCTTCACATGCAGGCCGGGCTGTACGTCTGCCTCGACGATGCGGCCAAACTGCAGCAGCACCGCGCGCTCGGTTTGAGCGACGATGTAGAAGCAGTTCCAAGCGACCAGCGCGAGTACCACGCCGACGATCAGGGTGATCAGCGATTTATTGCTCATCAGCGAGTCTCCCTAGAGCGCAGATCACGCTGCTGCATCTCAGCGCTTACGCGCGACCCCAGATCACCGCTGGCGGTGCTCGCAGGAACGCCCGGAGCGGCAGTGCCACGGCTGTCGATCATCTTATCCAGCGGTAGATAGAGCAGGTTGTTCTGCCCCTTCTCGCCAGTCACTAACACTTTACTGGTGTTGCTCATCAACTCCTGCATGGTGTCCAGATACAGACGCTCACGCGTCACCTCCGGCGCCTTGCGGTACTCGGCCACCAGCTTGGTGAAGCGATCGGCCTCACCGGTAGCGCGGGACACCACTTCATCACGGTAACCACTGGCATCTTCGATCAAGCGCTGAGCCTGACCGCGAGCCTCGGGCACCACGCCATTGGCGTAGGTTTCCGCCAGATTGCGCTCGCGCTGCTCATCTTCACGGGCACGAATCACGTCATCGAAGGCTTCCTGCACCTCACGCGGCGCCGCGGCGCTCTGCAAGTTCACCTGGGTCACGGTGATACCGGTTTTATAGGTATCCATGAAACGCTGCAGGCGTTCCTTGACCTCGCTGGCCATCAGTTCCCGGCCTTCGGTCAGCACCTGATCCATCGCGGTGGAGCCCACCACGTGACGCACTGAACTGTCAGTGGCCTGCTGCAGGCTGACTTCCGGCTGATCGACGTTCAAGACGAAGTCCTGCAAATTGCTGATCTTGTACTGCACGGTCAGCGGTACTTCGATGATGTTTTCATCTTCGGTGAGCATCTGCCCCTGCTTGCTGTAAGCACGCTCGCGGGTGACGTTCTCCTGGTACTTGCGATCGATCGGCGGGAAATAGAAATTCAGGCCCGGGCCCACCGTTTCATAGTATTTGCCGAAACGCAGCACAACCGCCTGTTCCTGCTCATCCACGACATAAACAGCGCTATACAGCCAAACAGCCGCCAGCAGTCCCAGACCGATGGCGAGCAAGCCGAAGCCACCACCACCGCCCGCGCCACTGTCGCCACCACGTTTCTTGCTGCCGCCGAACAGCCCGTTCAGGCTCTCCTGCAACTTGCGGAAGGCTTCGTCGAGATCTGGTGGCCCCTTGCGGTCGCCGCCTTTGCGCCCACCCCAAGGATCCTGATTGTTCGAGTTGCCACCCGGCTCATTCCAAGCCATAGCGCTCTCCATACTGATAAAGCAAAGACGCACCCACGGCACGCCCGCCAATGCTACAGATGCCGGCCACCAGCAGCAAAGCCGCAGGTGCAGGCTTTATTGCAAAGTGTGTTGTTCAAGAAACTCTGACGGCTGCCAACCTTCGCGACTGATCAACCGATTCAGCTCAACCCGCGGCACGCGAATCGCCAGCAGGCTGCCACCCTCTTCGTCATGCCCTTCGCTCTGCACCACGCCCAAGGCGAAGAATTGCGCCCGCAACCGACCCAGCCGCTGCGGTAAACACAGGGTACCGACAAACAGATCATCGCCCAGCAGCTCGGCAACCGCCTGACGCAGCAAATCCAGCCCACGACCATCACGGGCCGACAGCCAGACACGCTGCGGCTTGCCTTCGGCATCCCGCTGAATCTGCGGCTCTACGCCTTCGAGCAAGTCCAGTTTGTTGTACACCTCGAGAATCGGCAGCTCCTGGGCACCGATCTCGGTGAGCACCACCATCACCTGCTCGATCTGCTGCATGCGCTCCGGCTCATGGGCGTCGATCACATGCAGCAACAGATCGGAGTTGCTCGACTCTTCCAGAGTAGCGCGAAATGCCTCGACCAATTTGTGCGGTAGATGGCGAATGAAGCCCACGGTATCCGCCAGCACCACCGGCCCCAGGTCATCCAGCTCCAGGCGCCGCAGCGTCGGATCGAGGGTGGCGAAGAGCTGGTCGGCGGCATACACCTCCGAGGCGGTCAGCGCATTGAACAGCGTAGACTTGCCGGCGTTGGTGTAGCCCACCAGGGAAACCGAGGGGATATCCGCACGCTTGCGCCCACGTCGCGCCTGCTCGCGCTGGCTGCGAACCTTTTCGAGTTTCTGCTTGATCTGCCGGATGCGCACACGCAGCAAGCGACGGTCGGTTTCCAACTGGGTTTCACCCGGGCCGCGCAGACCGATACCGCCTTTCTGCCGTTCCAAGTGGGTCCAGCCGCGCACCAGCCGCGTACTCATGTGATCCAGCTGGGCCAGCTCGACCTGCAGCTTGCCCTCATGGGTTCGCGCGCGCTGAGCGAAGATATCGAGAATCAGCCCGGTGCGATCCAGTACGCGACACTCGAACACGCGCTCGAGGTTACGCTCCTGACTGGGCGTGAGGACGTGATTGAAAATCACCAGATCGGCCTGTTCAGCCTTGACCAGGTCGTGCAACTCGCTGACCTTGCCACTGCCGATCAGGTACTTAGCGGTTGGCCGCTGACGCGGCACGCTAATGAACGCCACCGTATCCGCACCCGCCGAAAGCGCAAGCTCCTGAAACTCCTGCGGATCTTCGCGCGCCTCGGGATCCTGGCCGTCCAGATGAACCAGGATAGCCCGCTCACCTCCTTCATGACGCTCGAAGAACAAGGCAGACTCCTATCAGGCGTTGCCCGGCTCGGCTTCGGCTTGTTCGCCTTCAGTCGCGCTAGGCAGACGAACCGGACGGCTCGGCACTACAGTGGAAATGGCGTGTTTGTAGACCATTTGGCTGACAGTGTTCTTCAGCAAAATAACGAACTGGTCGAAGGACTCGATCTGGCCTTGCAGCTTGATGCCGTTAACCAGATAGATGGAAACCGGTACGCGTTCCTTACGCAGGGTATTGAGGTAAGGGTCTTGTAGCGAATGCCCTTTTGACATGTGCCGCACTCCTTTGTGGATCAATAGTTTTAGTAATGAGAAGTAAATGACTGATGCCGTCCCACCCCCAAGGATAGACGGCCACAAGCAAGGTCTCAGTTCAATATGGAGACCGATGCCAAGTATTTCAAGGCACGTGGCAGATTGTCGCAAGCCAGGCTGTCCAACCAGTGTAAATCAGGCCAGCTGCGCAACCAGGTGAACTGTCGCTTGGCCAACTGCCGCGTGGCAATGATGCCACGCTCGACCATTTCCGCCCGGCTCAGGTTGCCATCCAGGTAATCCCAGGCCTGGCGGTAACCCACCGAGCGAATCGACGGCAACCCCACGTGCAGGTCACCGCGACGACGCAAGGCTTCGACCTCTTCGATGAAACCCTGTTCCATCATCAGCCGAAATCTTTCGGCAATACGCCCGTGCAGCACCTGCCGCTGCGCCGGAGCGATCGCCAGATGCGCCACAGTATAAGGCAATTGCCCCTGGCCTGACGCCTCTGTACTGGAGTTTTGCCCGGCCTGACGCTGACGATGTGCAGTCATCGTCAATCCGCTGAGGCGAAAGACTTCCAGGGCACGGGTCAGGCGCTGCGGGTCATTCGGATGGATGCGCGCCGCCGACTCCGGGTCGACAGCCGCCAGCTCGCGATGCAACGCCTCCCAACCTTCGACCGCCGCGCGCGCTTCCAGCTCGGCACGCACCAGCGGGTCGGCTCCCGGCATATCCGCCAGGCCTTCCTGCAAGGCCTTGTAATAAAGCATGGTGCCGCCGACCAACAACGGAATCCGCCCCCGGGCCGTGATCTCGGCCATGGCTGCCAGGGCATCGCTGCGGAATTCGGCGGCCGAATAGCGCTCAGCCGGGTCGCGGATGTCGATCAGGTGATGGGGAAACTCCGCCAGCAGCTGCTTCGACGGCTTGGCCGTACCGATATCCATCCCTCGGTAGATCAACGCCGAGTCGACGCTGATCAGCTCGCAGGGCAAGACACGGCTCAGCTCAATGGCCAAATCGGTTTTGCCGGCCGCGGTCGGCCCCATCAGAAAAATCGCCGGAGGTAATCGTTCAGCTATCAAAATTGTTCTCTAAGCGTCGTGAGCGCCGGCCAGGCAAGAATCGGCGAGGAGGCGGAGTTTACAGCCAGCAAACGAGCATTACTCGTTTCACTCGCCCTTCGGGCCGTCCTGCGGACGCTCTCCCGCAAGCGGTCGTCCGAGCCGATTTTAATGCCGCATGGCCAGGCGCAACCGCTTAGGGAGCAATTTTAGCGACCCCGCAGGAACAGCTTATCGAGATCATCCATGCCCAGCTGCGTCCAGGTCGGGCGACCGTGGTTGCATTGACCACTGCGCTCGGTGTGCTCCATGTCGCGCAGCAGCGCGTTCATCTCCGGCAGGGTCAAACGCCGGTTGGCGCGCACCGCACCGTGACAGGCCATGGTGCCGAGCAGCTCATTGAGATGCGCCTGGATCCGGTCACTGGTGCCATATTCCATCAGGTCGGCCAATACGTCATGCACCAGGCGATTGGCTTCGGCCTGCTTGAGCAGGGCTGGAATCTGGCGGATCGCCAGGGTTTCCGGGCCTAGACGCTGCAACTCGAAGCCCAGCCGCTGGAACCAGGCGCCATGTTCTTCGGCGCAATCCGCTTCGCGCTGGCTGACGGCAATCGACTCGGGCACCAGCAAGGGCTGGCCACTCAGGCCTTCGCTGGCCATCGCGACCTTCAAGCGCTCGTAAGTGATGCGCTCATGGGCCGCGTGCATATCGACCAGCACCAGGCCCTGGAGGTTTTCCGCGAGGATATACACGCCTTTCAACTGGGCCAGGGCATAGCCGAGCGGCGGCACATCGCCCTGACTGTCCGGCAACGCCACAGCCGCCGCCCCCTGCAGCGGCGCGAAATACTCGCGATACGCACCCTGCACTTCCGCCACCGGCTGACCCTGGCCAGGCCGCGGGGCCGAATAACCGCCAATCGGCGCCCGCCAGCCCGGCTCGGCCACCGGCTGTTGCAGCAGATTAGCCGACAGGCTCATCTCGTTCTGCGGGCCGAACTCACCGGCGGCCTGGCCGGTCGGGCGCAACATGCCGGCAACGGTCGCCGGCGCCGCCAACTGATCTTCCGGGCGCACTTCGCCGAGGGCGCGGTGCAGGGTACCGTAGAGAAAGTCATGCACCATGCGCCCGTCGCGGAAACGCACCTCATGCTTGGTCGGGTGCACGTTGACGTCGACCACCGCCGGGTCGATCTCGAAAAACAGCACAAAAGTCGGATGGCGGCCATTGAACAACACATCGCGATAGGCCTGGCGCACCGCGTGGGCCACCAGTTTGTCGCGGACCATGCGGCCGTTTACGTAGAAATACTGCAGGTCCGCCTGGCTGCGCGAGAAGGTTGGCAAACCGACCCAGCCCCATAGCCGCAGGCCGTTGCGCTCGATTTCGATTGGCAGCGCCTGCTCCAGAAAAGCCGGGCCACAGACACTCGCCACCCGCCGCGCACGGCTGGCTTCATCCGGCGCCTCATGCAGCGCCAACACGGTTTTGCCGTTATGCCGCAGATGGAAAGCCACATCGAAACGCGCCAGAGCCAGGCGTTTGATGACTTCCTGCAAATGGTCGAATTCGGTTTTCTCGGCCTTGAGAAACTTGCGCCGTGCCGGGGTGTTGAAGAACAGGTCGCGCACTTCCACCGAGGTGCCGACCGGGTGCGCAGCCGGCTGCACCCGTGGCGCCATGTCGCGACCCTCGGTCTCAACCTGCCAGGCCTGGTCGGCATCGGCGGTACGCGAAGTCAGGGTCAGGCGCGCCACCGAGCTGATCGAAGCCAGCGCCTCGCCCCGGAAGCCCATGCTCATCACCCGCTCGAGATCTTCCAGCTCGCGGATCTTGCTGGTGGCATGCCGGGCCAGCGCCAGGGGCAGGTCGTCGGCGGCAATGCCGCCACCGTCATCACGCACGCGCAGCAACTTGCTGCCACCGAGCTCGACGTCCACATCGATGCGTTTCGCGCCGGAATCGAGGCTGTTCTCCAGTAATTCCTTGATCACCGAGGCGGGCCGCTCGACCACTTCACCGGCCGCGATCTGGTTCGCCAGCCGCGGGCTGAGCAGCTGGATACGCGCCTGCTCGCTCATCGAAGGCTCATGGCTGCTCACGGCTGCACCGCCAGCGCGGTCGACGGGATCTGCAGGTTCTGGCCAGCTTTGATGGCGTCGGACTTCAGCCCATTGGCACTGCGCAGCGCCGGCAGGCTGACCTGGTAGCGCTGAGCGATCAAGGCCAGGCTCTCACCGGAGCTGACCACATGCTCGCGCGGCCCGGGCGCAATCTTGCCCTCGTCGCGCAACCAGGCGATGTAGGTCCCTGGCGGCGGGTTCTGCCGGAAGAACTGGCGGATTCCGCTGTGGATCGAACGCGCCAGCGACTGCTGATGGCCGCCCGTCGCCAGCTTCATCGCCTCGTTCGGGTTGGAGATAAAGCCGGTTTCCACCAGGATCGACGGAATATCCGGCGATTTCAGCACCATGAACCCGGCCTGTTCGACTCGACGCTTGTGCAGCGGTGTAACCCGCCCCAGGTTGCTCAGAACCTTCTGCCCGACGTTCAGGCTGGAGGACAACGAAGCGGTCATCGACAGGTCGAGCAGCACGCCCGCTAGCATGCGGTCCTTGTCGTCCAGGCTGACGTTGCCGGCACCGCCGATCAGGTCGGAGCGGTTCTCGCTGTCGGCCAGCCAGCGCGCGGTCTCCGAGGTTGCCCCGCGATCGGACAAGGCGAACACCGAAGCGCCGAACGCCGAAGCCCGCGGCGCGGCATCGGCATGGATGGACACGAACAGGTCCGCGCCCTTCTTGCGGGCGATCTCGGTGCGCTTGCGCAGCGGGATGAAGTAATCGCCGCTGCGCACCAGCTCGGCACGAAAGCCCTTGTCCGAGTTGATCTGCCGCTGCAGCTCCTTGGCGATGGCCAACACCACGTCTTTCTCGCGCGCACCTTTCGGCCCGAGCGCGCCGGGGTCTTCGCCACCGTGGCCGGCGTCGATGGCGATCACGATTTCACGCTTGCCACTGGGCAATGGCGTCAGCTTTGGCGCCGCCTGGGTCGGCGAAACCGGCACCGCGGGCGCCGTGGCAACGGTAGCCGAAGGCAGATTGGGCGAGCTGTCGGCGCCCTGATCGAACAGGTCGATCACCAGGCGGTCGCCGTATTGCTGATTGGGCGCCAGGCTGAAGCTTTTCGGCGTCACCGCCGCCGAGAGATCGATGACGATGCGCAGGTCGGTCGGCGTGCGCTGTGCGGAACGCACGCTGGTGATCGGGGTATTGGCGATGGACAGTTGCTCAAGCTTGGTCGCCAGCTGCGCGCCATTCACATCGATGACGATGCGGTTCGGGGCGGTCAGGGTGAAAACGCTGTGTTGCACCGGCCCGGACAGGTCAAACACCAGCCGCGTGTTGTCCGGCGCCCGCCATAGCCGCACCCCGCGGATATCCGCAGCGGCAAAAACGTCGGCGGCCAACGCCACAAGCAACACACCCACCCCGGTAACCAGCGCGCGCATGCGCATACCCAACCCCACTCTCTTATTCATGTCCTATGGCCAAGGCGGCACACCAGGCTTCGCCACGCACGTTGTGTGGCAGCAAGCGCAGCAAACGGCCGTCTTCTTGCGGGGTAATGGTAATGGTCAGGTCAGCCTTTGGCAAAACGCCAGCTCCACGCTGCGGCCATTCGATCAGGCAAAGCGCATCGCCCTCGAAATAATCACGGATGCCGAGAAACTCCAACTCCTCTGGATCGGCCAGCCGGTACAGGTCGAAGTGAAAAGCCCGCACAGCACCCAGCTCGTAGGGCTCGACCAGAGTAAAGGTCGGGCTTTTGACCGCACCGACATGCCCCAGACCGCGAATGATCCCACGCGACAGGGTGGTTTTACCGGCCCCCAGATCGCCATGCAGATAAATAATCCCGCGACCGCCGGTCGCCTGGGCGATGCGCGCGCCGAGAGCCAGCATCTGGGCTTCGCCCACGGCATGGATGGTTAGTTCAGGCAAGGCGACTGTTCCTCTAATAACTGACGGATGACTGCGATCAAGTCGCTGGCGGCCAACCCACGCCCTTGCGCCCCGAGCCGCTCGCCGGCCGTGGCGTGCAGCCAGACCGCCAGGCTTGCGGCCTCGAACGCGGGCAAGCCCTGGGCCAGCAAGGCCCCGACCAGCCCGGCCAGAACGTCGCCCAGGCCAGCGCCAGCCATGGCCGGATGACCACGGTCGCACAGACTCAGGCGGCCGTTCGCAGCGGCGATCAGGCTGCCGGCACCCTTGAGCACGATGACGGCTGAATATTTTTGCGCCAGCGCCCGCGCGGCGGTGGGGCGATCGGCCTGCACCTCGGCAGTCGAAATACCCAACAAACGCGCCGCCTCGCCTGGATGCGGGGTGATCACGCTACCGGAGGGCAGACTCAGCCCTCCATTCGCCAACAGGTTCAACCCATCGGCATCCCAGACCTGTGGCCGCGCGCAACTCGCCGCCACCGACAACAGGCTGCGGCCCCAGGCGCCCAGCCCCAAGCCAGGGCCGACCACCAACACCTGGGCGCGCTCGGCCAGGCCGAGCAACTGGTTGGCTGAAGCCACCGCCACACTCATCAACTCCGGCCGCCGCGCCAGTGCGGCGACCACATGCTCGGCCCGCGTCGCCAGCGTCACCAGCCCGGCACCGCTGCGCAACGCGCTTTCGGCCGCCAGCAAGGCCGCGCCACCCAGCCCGTGATCGCCGCCGACCACCAGCAGGTGACCGAACTGGCCCTTGTGCGCCGTAGGCTGGCGCGCCGCCAGTCGCGGCAGATTGCTCATGGCCAGGCGCTGCGCCTGGGCGGGTGTCTGCGCGACGATCTGCGGGTCCGCCTGCAAGTCATCGAACACCAGTTCGCCAACCAAGGCCGGCCCATCGCCGGTGAACAGGCCGATCTTCAAACCGATAAAACTCACCGTCAGCGCCGCGCGCACCGCCACTCCTAGCATTCGGCCGGTGTCGGCGCAGAGCCCCGAGGGCAGGTCCAGCGCCAGCACCGGCAAGCCACTGGCATTCAGCAGACGGATCACCTGGGCATAGGGCTCACGCACCATGCCGCTCAGGCCGGTGCCGAGCAGACCATCGACCAGCACGCCGGTCAGCTCGGCGCACTCGCTCCACGGTTGTAGTGGCACGCCGGCCTGGCGCGCCTCGTCGCGGGCCAACGCCGCATCACCCAGCAACTGCGCCGGGTCGCCAACCGCCAGCAGTTGCACGCGCCAGCCGGCCCGCAGAGCCAAGGCCGCCAGCAGATAGGCATCGCCGGCATTATTGCCACGCCCGGCCAGCACCGTCACCGCCTCGGCCGCCGGCCAACGGCGGCGCAACGCCCGCCAGGCCGCATGGGCGGCACGCTGCATCAGCTCGAATCCGGGCGTACCGGCGGCGATCAGGCGCGCATCGAGATCCCGCACCTGGGCGGCGCTGTATAAAACAGTCGGAAAAGCGTCGTAAGAATGCGGCATGCGTCGATCAGCTCAGATGTCTGGCAGAATTATACCCACCTCCGCCCCGGTTGCCTGTTCGCATGTCCACATCCCCGCTCGATCTTGCCGCGCTCGCCCAGTCGATCAAAGACTGGGGCCGTGAGCTGGGCTTTCAACAGGTCGGCATTGCCGGGCTGGAACTGGGCGAGCACGAAGCGCACTTGGAACGCTGGCTGGCGGCCGGCTACCAGGGCGAGATGGATTACATGGCCGCCCACGGCAGCAAACGCTCGCACCCTGAACAGCTGGTGCCCGGCACCTTGCGGGTGGTTTCACTGCGCATGGACTACCTGCCCGGCGACACGCTGATGGTGCAGCGCCTGGGCCAGGCGGAAACCGCCTACGTGTCGCGCTACGCCCTGGGCCGCGATTACCACAAGCTGATCCGCAAACGCCTGCAACAACTGGCCGAACGAATTCAGCAGGTGATCGGCCCGTTTGGCTACCGGGCCTTCGTCGACAGTGCCCCGGTACTGGAAAAGGCCATCGCCGAACAAGCGGGGCTGGGCTGGATCGGCAAGAACACCCTGGTACTGAATCGCAAGGCCGGCAGCTATTTCTTTCTCGGCGAGCTGTTCGTCGACCTGCCGCTGCCGGTCGACCCGGCCCACGGCAGCGAACATTGCGGGCGCTGCACGGCCTGCCTGGATATCTGCCCGACTGCCGCCTTTGTCAGCCCTTACGTGCTGGATGCGCGGCGCTGCATCTCCTACCTGACCATCGAACTGAAGGGGCCGATCCCATCGGAGCTGCGCCCGCTGATCGGCAACCGGGTGTTCGGCTGCGACGACTGCCAGATCGTCTGCCCCTGGAACCGCTTCGCCCGTCCGACCAGCCAGGGCGACTTCCAGCCCCGGCACAACCTGGACAACGCCGAGCTGGCTGAACTGTTCCGCTGGAGCGAGGAGGAGTTTCTCAGCCGCACCGAAGGCTCGCCACTGCGGCGCGCCGGCTATGAGCGCTGGCTGCGCAACCTGGCCGTCGGCCTGGGCAATGCGCCGTCGAGCATTCCGGTACTGGAAGCCCTGGAAGCACGTCGTACGCACCCCTCGGCGCTGGTGCGCGAGCATGTCGAGTGGGCCCTGAGCCGGCACGGCCGCTAGGCGCGAACGACCGGCGGCAGCCGCCCGCAGCACAGGCCCTCAGACCTTGATGAAGTGTTCGCGGTAGTGCCTGAGCTCGGCGATGGACTCACGGATATCGTCCAGCGCCAAATGGGTGCCCTTCTTCTGGAAGCTGTCGCGCACCTGTGGCGCCCAGCGCGAGGCCAGCTCCTTGAGGGTCGAGACATCCAGGTAGCGGTAGTGGAAATAGGCTTCCAGGTTCGGCATGTAGCGATAGAGAAAGCGCCGATCCTGGCCGATGCTGTTGCCGCAGATCGGCGACTTGCCCTTGGGCACCCACTGCTCGAGAAAGGCGATGGTCTGGGCTTCCGCTTCCTGCACGCCGATCTTGCTCTCGCGCACGCGCTGGGTCAGGCCGCTTTCGCCGTGGGTACGGGTGCACCAGTCATCCATCCGGGCAAGCACCTCATCGCTCTGGTGCACGGCGATCACCGGCCCTTCCGCCAGGATGTTGAGGTCACTGTCGGTGACGATGGTGGCCATTTCGATGATCACATCGGTATCCGGGTCCAGACCGGTCATTTCCAGGTCGATCCAGATCAAACTCTGCGGGTTTTGCATAATCGGCTCCTCGGCTTAGCTGCGCAGTTTAGCCTAGGGCGTGGCGTCTCGCGGAACGAGTTGTTCCCGCCAGCGAGCGGCAACGGCAAACTTGAGCCAGCAGCCGGCGTGCTAAACT
The DNA here is from genome assembly GCF_057838565.1 of Pseudomonas sp. KH_027. NCBI lineage: Bacteria > Pseudomonadati > Pseudomonadota > Gammaproteobacteria > Pseudomonadales > Pseudomonadaceae > Pseudomonas > Pseudomonas sp. KH_027. The sequence continues at coordinate 572,322 of NZ_CM174470.1, read as the reverse complement.
CGCCGCCGACTGACCGAGCACATCGCGTTATCTATTCGCTGTTTTATTTATCGGAAACCCCATGGCCAAACGCCAGCTCAACCGTCGCCAAAACTGGCGCATCGAGAAGATTCAAGGTGAGCGTGCCGCGCGCGCCGCCAAGCGCGAGTCGCAATCGCTGGATGCCCTGGAAGGCGGCGAACTCGGCCCCGAGCAGATCGGCCTGGTAATCGCCCACTTCGGCGTGCAGGTCGAGGTTGAAGCTCAGGATGGCGAGTTGGCCGGCCAGGTCTTCCGCTGCCACCTGCGCGCCAACCTGCCCACGCTGGTCACCGGCGACCAGGTGGTCTGGCGTGCCGGCAACCAAGGCATCGGCGTGATAGTCGCGCAGCTGCCGCGCAACACCGAGCTATGCCGCCCGGACAGCCGTGGCCAATTGAAGCCGGTGGCGGCCAACGTCGACCTGATCGTCATCGTCTTCGCCCCGCTGCCCGAGCCGCACGCCAATCTGATCGACCGCTACCTGGTCGCCGCCGAGCATGCCGGCATACGCCCCTTGCTGCTGTTGAACAAAGCCGACCTGATCGACGATAAGAACGCCGTGGCGCTGAATGCGCTGCTTGGTGTCTATCGCCAGCTGGGTTATCCGCTGCTGGAAGTTTCCGCCCACGAAGGCGATGGCATGCAACAGCTGCAAGCGCAACTGGACGGGCATGTCAGCGTGTTCGTCGGTCAGTCCGGCGTCGGCAAGTCATCGTTGGTCAACAGCCTGCTGCCGGAAGTCGACACCCGCGTCGGTCCGCTTTCGGAACTGACCGGCAAAGGCACGCATACCACCACCACCGCGCGCCTGTTCCACTTCCCGGGCGGCGGCGAGCTGATCGACTCACCCGGCATCCGCGAGTTCGGCCTGGTACACGTCAGCCGGGATGATGTCGAGGCCGGCTTCATCGAGTTCCACGACCTGATCGGCCACTGTCGCTTCCGCGACTGCAAGCATGATCGTGAGCCAGGCTGCGCGCTGCTGCAGGCACTGGAAGAGGGCCGCATCCAGCCGCAGCGGATGGCCAGTTACCGGCACATCCTCGCCAGTTTGCCGGAGAATGGATACTGAAACGAAAAGGCCGCGATTGAACGCGGCCTTTGGTTTTCAGCGCCTCACTCCTGCGGTTCGTCGAACTTGAGCGCACCGTCCTCGAAGATATTCAGCTTCTCGCGCAGCTCCGGCGCCTGTACGGGCACGCCTTCTTCGACCGAGCCGCCGGGTGCGGGCTGGCCATCGACTGGCGCGGCTGCCTCAGGCGTGGCGTCCTGCTCACCTTCGATGGCGCGCTGGGCTTTCTTGGTCAGGACGATGATATCGATCCGCCGATTGACCGGGTTGAGCGGGTCCTGGCGATCGAACAGCGCTGAGGAGGCATAGCCGACCACCCGCGCCACTTGCTCATCCGGGTAGCTGCCGGCAACCAGGGTGCGCCGCGCCGCGTTGGCGCGCTCGGCCGAAAGCTCCCAGTTGCCATAATCGCCGCGACCGATAAAGGGTTTGGCATCGGTATGGCCACTGACGCTGATCTTGTTCGGCACCGCCTTGATGGTGTCGGCCATGGCCAGCAGGATGTCTTCGAAATAGGGTTGCAGGTGCGCGCTGCCGCTGTCGAACATCGGCCGGTTGGTCGCATCCATGATCTGGATGCGCAGGCCGTCCTGGGTGATCTCGAACAGGATCTGATCCTTGAAACGCTGCAGCTGCGGGTTTTCATTGACCTTGTTCTGCAACTCCTGCAGCAACAACTCGAGGCGCTCGCGCTCGATCTGCTCGGCCAGCGTCTCGGCCTGCGCCGGATCGACCGGTTCGACCTCGGCCTTGGTCTCATCGACCGTTTGGGTATCCTTGACGTCCGGATTGAGAGTGTCGTCCGGCGCCGGGGTCGGCGTGCCACCAAGGTCGATGACATAGGGGCTAGCGCTTTCGGTAAAACCGATGGGATCCTGGAAATAGCCGGAGATGGCCTTCTTCTGTTCCGGTGTGGCCGAGGACATCAGCCAGAGCACCAGGAAGAACGCCATCATGGCCACGGCGAAGTCGGCGAAAGCGATCTTCCAGGCGCCGCCATGGTGCCCCGCGGCGTAGCGCTTGACGCGCTTGACGATGATTGGCTGATTGTTATCCATGACTCAGCGACCGCGAATCGCTTGCTCCAGCTCGCTGAAACTCGGCCGGTGCGCGTGGTACAACACCTTGCGGCCGAACTCTACCGCCAATGACGGTGGCATGCCCGAGGCCGAAGCCACCAGGCAGGCCTTGATCGCTTCGAACACGTTCAACTCTTCCTTGGCATCGTGCTCCAGGCAGGTTGCCAGGGGCCCGAAGAAGCCATATGCAGCAAGAATGCCGAGAAAGGTCCCGACCAGCGCCGCGCCCACGTGCTGACCGAGAGCCGACTGCTCGACCTGACCGAGCAAGGCCATGGTCACCACGATGCCGAGTACCGCGGCGACGATACCGAAGCCCGGCAGACCATCGGCGATCCGCGTTACCGCATGAGAGGGATGATCCAGTTCTTCCTTGAGGCTGACCAGTTCCATGTCGAACAGGCCCTCCAGCTCATGCGGCGCCATATTGCCGGAGGACATGATGCGCAGGTAATCGCAGACGTAGGCGGTCATCCGCTCGTCCTTCAGCACCGCCGGATACTTGCTGAAAATGGTGCTGGCGCTGGGGTCTTCGACATCCGCCTCGATGGCCATCATCCCTTCGCGGCGGCTCTTGTTGAGAATCTCGTAGAGCATGCCCAGCACTTCCAGATAGAAGGTGTGGGTGAAGCGCGAACTGAACATCTTCAGCGACTTCTTCAGCACGTGCATGGTCATGCTGCCAGGGTTCGCCTGCAGAAAGGCACCCAAGGCTGCGCCGCCAATAATCATCACCTCGAAAGGCTGGATCAGGGCGCCGATTTTGCCATGGGAGAGAACATATCCGCCCAGCACAGCAGCGAACACAACGATGATGCCAATGATTTTTGCCATAGAAAGGTACTTGCACAGCCAAGATTAAGAGTTATTAAAAACAACCCTTCTAATTATCGGAACTTATACGCCAGACTATAGCCAGTTAAGGCTAAAAGCCACAATCTGGCTAAACCAACATGCCGACCTCACACCCCTTACCACGCAGCCTCAAAGCCTGGCTCAAGCAGCTCGACGGCGTGCGCCTGCCGATTCTCCCCGCCAACCATGAGCGGGTGCGCCGCGCCCTGGCCAGCAGTAGCAGCTCGCTGCGCGAAGTCGCCAGGCTGATCCAGGACAGCCCGGCCATCGCCCTGATGGTGCTGCGTGAAGCCAACCGCAGCAGCAACAGCCTCAGCGAACCGGCGGACAGCCTGGAGATCGCCCTGACGCGCCTGGGCCTGCAACGCACCGAAGCGCTATTGAACAGTCAGCCCTTGAGCACCGTACAGGACATGCCGCGCGCCCTGCGCCAGCTGCAACTGATCAGCCAGCACGCGGCACAACAGGCCAACGGCCTGTTCGCCAGCCGCCTGGCGCGACTCTGGCAAGAAATCCACTGGGGCAGCCTGCTGTTCCTGGCGCCGCTGTGGCCATTGGCCGCCGCCCACCCCGAACTGATCGAAGCCTGGGAACAGCGCGTGCTGGGCAAGGGCGAGTCGGCCAGCAAGGTCGAACAGGAGCTGTTCGGCGTACCGCTGCTCAGCCTGTGCCTGGCCCTGGCCGAACAGTGGCGATTGCCGGAGTGGATACTGCAGGGTTACCGTTTGCTCGCAAGCGAGCGGCGCCTGCTGGTCAAAGCGCTGCATATCGCCCGCGATAACGAATTGCCACTGCAGCAACAGCAGTTGCTCGACGCCGACAACTCGCTGCGCCGCTGGTTGACCCAGCCGGCCAACACCATCCTGCTGGCCAACGCCCTGGCGCTCGCGGCACATCAGGCCTGGGACAGCCCGCACAGCCTGCGCTGGCAGCGCCTGACCGGCCTCTACCTGCAGCTGCCGCTGGCCGAATTGCAGCAACTGAGCCATCAACAGGCCGTGCTCAGCGCGCACCAGCATGCCGACACCGGCCTCTGGCATCCGGCCGAAGCCTTGCTCTGGCCCTGGTCCGCCCGCCACCTGCAGCCGGCGGTTGCGACCGCGGCCGCCAAGGGCGAAGCGCCGAGCGCCTGGCAGCAGCACTGCCGCGAATTGCTGCGCGAGCCCAGCCCGTTCGCCAACCTCATGCAACTGACCAGTTGCGCCCGCGACGCACTCCAGGCCTGCGGTCTGAGCCGAGCCTTGCTGCTGCTCGCCGACCGCACGCACACACGCCTGCTCGCCCAGCAGGCCGTCGGGCTGCCCAAGGAGGCCAGCAGCCTGACCCTTGATCCGAACCAGAGCCAGGTATTGCGCCGCCTGCTCGCGCAACCGGGCCAGCTGCGCCTGACCCCAGCCAATATCGCGCAATTCTCGACCCTGCTGCCGGGCACCCTGAAAGCCCTGTTCCCCAGCGAACACCTGCTGCTGCGCTCCCTGACGAGCAATGGCCGGGTGGTGATGCTGCTGCTCGCCGACCAGCAGGGCGCGCCCCTCGCCGACGCCCGCGTGCAGGCCTTTGGTAAAACCGCGCAATGTATTGAGCGGGCGCTGGCCAGCTTTGCCAAACGCGGACGCTGACCTTTCCGCTACAATTCGCCCCTTTCCTTGATTCGGAGGCCTTTCATGTCTGCCTTCTCTAGTTTGCCCCTGGTCATCGAGCCCGCCGACCTGGCTGCCCGCCTATCGGCCCCGGAGCTGATCCTGGTCGACCTGACCAGCGCAGCGCGCTACGCCGAAGGGCATATCCCCGGCGCACGCTTCGTCGACCCGAAACGCACGCAACTGGGCCAACCGCCCGCCCCTGGCCTGCTGCCGGCGCTGACGCAACTGCAAGCCCTGTTCGGCGAACTGGGCCATAACCCGGACGCGCACTATGTCGTCTACGACGATGAAGGCGGTGGTTGGGCCGGACGCTTCATCTGGCTGCTCGACGTAATCGGCCATCGCCATTATCACTACCTCAATGGCGGCCTGCTGGCCTGGCTCGATGAGGCCCGCGAGCTGGCGCAGGACAGCCCGGCCAGTGCCGGCGGCCCGGTCGCGCTGACGCTGCATGACGAGCCGAGCGCGACCCGCGAATACCTGCAAAGCCGCTTGGGCGCCGCCGACCTGGCCATCTGGGATGCTCGCGCACCGGGCGAGTACCGTGGTGAAAAAGCCCTTGCCGCCAAAGCCGGGCATATCCCCGGCGCGGTCAACTTCGAATGGACTGCCGGCATGGACCCGGCGCGCGCCTTGCGCATCCGCGAAGACCTGCCGACGATTCTCGAAAGCCTGGGGATCAGCAAGGACAAGGAAATCATCACCCACTGCCAGACTCACCACCGCTCGGGCTTCACCTACCTGGCGGCCAAGGCCCTCGGCTATCCGCGGGTCAAAGCCTATGCCGGCTCATGGGGCGAATGGGGCAACCACCCGGACACGCCCGTCGAGGTGTAAGCCTCTTCCCTCGATGGTTTTCTATTTCTAAGGACATTCATGAAACAGCGTTTATTCATCCTCAGCCAGTACCTGCTGCCACATCACCTGCTGTCGCGCCTGATCGGTTACGCAGCCGAATGCCGTGCCGCCTGGCTCAAGAACCGCCTGATCACTTGGTTCGTCCAGCACTACCAAGTGAACATGAGCGAAGCCCAGGTCGAAGACCCAACCGCCTACGAGCACTTCAACGCATTCTTCACCCGCGCCCTGAAAGATGGCGCGCGGCCGCTGGATGAAACCCCCGGAGCCATCCTCTGCCCGGCAGACGGCGCCGTCAGCCAGCTCGGTCCGATCGAGCACGGGCGCCTGTTCCAGGCCAAGGGTCACAGCTTCAGCGCGGTCGAACTGCTCGGCGGTGATACTCAGCGGGCGGCGCCATTCATGGGTGGCGAGTTCGCCACTATCTACCTTTCACCGAAGGACTATCACCGCGTACACATGCCGCTGGCCGGCACCCTCACCGAGATGGTGTACGTGCCGGGCCGGCTGTTCTCGGTCAACCAGACCACCGCCGAAAATGTTCCCGAACTCTTTGCCCGCAACGAGCGCCTGGTATGCCTGTTCGACACCGAGCGCGGCCCCATGGCCGTCGTCCTGGTTGGCGCGATGATCGTTGCCGCGATTGAAACGGTCTGGGCCGGCCAGGTCTCACCGCCCAAGCGCGAACTGAAAACCACCCGCTACGATGTGGCCGCGCGCGGGCCTGTCGAACTGGCGAAAGGCGCTGAACTCGGGCGCTTCAAGCTGGGCTCCACCGCCATCGTGCTGTTCGGCCCGAACCAGGCGAAGTGGGCGCCTGAGCTGGCTGCCGGCAGCGCGGTGCGCATGGGCCAACGCATGGGCAGCGGGCAATAACCACGACGACCTCGACGCACCGAGCAGGTCAGCCTGGGCGGTGAGCCAGGCGCCGGGTTGAACATCTCGACACCCCCCGTGGTCCTAGACAGTATCGACACAGGTGCGCTTATTACTGCCCACCCTGAGCAACAGCCTGCAACCCACCCAGTGATGGGCTGCGGGCGCCGCAAGATGCTGCTAGAGTGCGGAAAAACCCAACTTCGTTAACGACTCGCCGCACCCTGCTTCATTGGAGTATCCAGCCACATGGATAACGAGCTACATGGATAAACAGAGCCCTCACCTGCTGTTACGTGTTCCGACGCCCAATCAGCAGAAACTGTCGTTCTGTGATTCCAGCCCTCGCGACCTGAAACGCTGGATATCCGGTCTGCCAAAAGCCAACCTCGGAGAAACTGCGCGCCAGCTCTATCAGAGCCTGGTCGAACTCAACCAGTTGGTGACCCCGGCGGAGAATCGCCTGCAGCTTCTGGAGTTGCTGCGCGCGGAAGTCTATTTCGTCTGCAAGCACCTTGAACGGCACTTCCTCAACCAGGCGATCGTGCTCGATGAGCGCCCACGCAAAGTCGCCAACCTCTGCCAGGCGCTACAAAACCATCTGGCCGCCGGCTACAAGCTGATCATTGCCCAGGAGGCGCCGCGCCAGAGCCGCGAGCGCGCCCAACTGCAACTGCTCACGGTCGCCTTGCAGCGCGCCGCGCACAGCCTTTGCGGCCCGCTGATTCGTGCCAGCCAACTGTATTGCCCGGTTCCGGAAGGCTTGTGGCTGGAGCTGCACAAGCTTTATCAGATCGCCCGCGAGCGCAACGTTCAAGCCGCTGTGGTACGCGACCACATGGCGCTCCACACCAAGGGCCTGAGTGTCGAGCAAACCTACCTGATCGCCTTGCTGCTCGGCTGCGCCCGCTGTAATCAGATGCGCCAAAGCGGCATTGCACGCTTGGCGGAGATCCTCGAATCCTGGAGCGCGCTGGTCAATCTGCAAACGGCCGACGAGCCCGGCAGCCTGTTCGCCATCCCGGCGCAAGTCGATGGCCCGCCGCGCTACAAATCGCTGTTCCAGGAAGCGGAACTGCACAACCTGCTGGGCATCGATCCGCAGCCGCTGGTCGATGCCATCAAGGAATACCTGCTGTTACCGCCGGAAAGCCGCAGCGTCTCGCGTCTGCTGGTGCCCGAAGGCATGAGCATCGACCTGCTGCAGCACCTGAGTTCGGCTTGGGGCGATATTGCCGAGCGCACGTTCCAACGCAGCAATGGCCAGGGCAACCTGACCCTGTGCCTGGGCATGAGCGCCGTGCATTACTTCATCGCCGGGCAAAAACCCTTCAACGAAGTGCTCAAACGCCCGGAAGAAAGACACGCCGCCGTGTTCAAGCCGGCGAACAGCGACGCCCCGGACATTTGGCGCAATGCTTTCGATGCACTACCGACCACCGAGTGGGAAAAGGGCGTACCGCACGAAGAAATCCAATACCAGCGCCCATCGATCGAGGGGCAGGAAGAGCCGAACAGCAGCGCCGGCGAGAACTTTCCCACCTTCGAGTTGGCGATCGTCAACCATAGCCCGGGTGGCTATTGCCTGAGCTGGCCGAAAGAAGTCCCCAGCCAACTCCAGGCCGGCGAACTGCTGGGCGTGCAGGACGCCCCCGGACAGAGCTGGAGCGTCGCCCTGGTGCGCTGGATCCGCCAGGTACGCGGCGGCGGCACACAGATGGGCATTGAGCTGATCGCCCCACACGCACAACCCTGCGGCCTGCAACTGCTGCGCAAAGCGGAGCAGAACAGCCAGTACCTGCGTGCCCTGCTGCTTCCGGAAATCAGCGCCATCTCTCGCCCCGCTACCCTGATCACCCCCCGCCTGCCCTTCCAGGAAGGCAACAAAGTGCAGATCAACCTGAACGGTGAAGAACGCCGCGCAGTCTTGAGTCGCCGACAAACCAGCACCGGCAGCTTCAACCAATTCGAATACCGCACGGTCGAAAAAACCCCGAGCGAACAAGGGAAGCCCGTCACAGCCAAGACAAACCAGAGCAATGGTGGCGAGGAAGACTTTGACTCACTCTGGAAGTCGCTGTAGATTGCCGGCACACCACCTTTTGTCGTCTTTTCGCGCCCGTTCGGCGCCGTCTAAGCACACGTCATGGCCATCGAAAAGAAAACCATAAGGCTGCTGATTCTCGAGGACTCGCAGAACGAGGCCGAACGTCTCGTCAGCCTGTTCCGCAATGCCGGTCGCGCCACCCGCGTGCATCGTCTGACGTCAAGCGACGACCTCGCCACGGCCCTGCAACAGAGCTGGGACCTGCTGATCGCCGCGCCCAGCAGCGAAAACCTTGAACCCAGCGAAGCCATCAGCGCGATCCGCCGCCAGGCCAAAGATATTCCGCTGATCCAGCTGATCGACGGCAACGACTCCGACGACATCACCCAGGCCCTGGCGCTTGGTGCCCAGGATGCCTTGCCGCAAGGCGAGGACGAGCGCCTGATCCTGGTGGCCAACCGCGAGCTGGCCAACCTGGAAGAACGCCGCGCCCGCCGTGCAGCCGAAGTGGCCCTGCGCGAAACCGAGAAACGCTGCCAGCTACTGCTCGACAGCTCGGTCGACGCCATCACCTACGTGCATGAAGGCATGCACATCTATGCCAACCGCGCCTACCTGAAGCTCTTCGACTACGAAGACGCCGACGAGCTGGAAGGCATGCCGATGATCGACCTGATCGCCAACTGCGACCAGGCCAGCTTCAAAGACTTCCTGAAGAACTACCAGAGCGCCGAAGGCAACGCCGAGCTGGCGTGCAGCGGCATCAAAGCCGACGGCCAGAGCTTCCAGGCACGCATGAGCTTCTCGCCGGCGACCTATGACAGCGAACCCTGCATCCAGGTGGTGATCCGCGCGGAAAGCGGCAATGCCGAGCTGGAAGAAAAGCTGCGCGAGATCAGCAGCCAGGACCTGGTCACCGGGCTCTACAACCGCAGCCACTTCCTCGAACTGATGGACGCCGCCGTCGAGCGCGCCGTGAATGCCGGGCAACCGGCCAGCCTGGCCTACATCCGCGTCGACCGTTACACCAACCTGCTGGCCGAAACCGGCCTGGCCGGCATCGATCTGCTGCTGACCGACCTGGCCAACCTGCTGCGCGCCCACTTTGCCGGCGAAGCACAGCTGGCACGCTTTGGCGACGACGTGTTCGCCGTACTGCAACCCGGGCAAACGCCCGAGCAGTCGCAGTCGGCCTTGGCCGAGCTGCTGAAGAAAGTCGAGAGCCACATGTTCGACGTCAGCGGCCGAACCGTGCAGACCAGCCTGTCGATTGGCATTGCCGGGCTCAACGAAAAGACCCCGAAAGCCCAGGAAATCATCGACCGCGCCCACCGCTGCGCCGACGAACTCGGCGAAGGCAACGCCCTCAAGCTGTTCAACCCGGCGCAGGAGCTGGCCGCTGCCGCCAGCCGTGGCAATATCGTCGCCATGGTCCAGCAGGCGCTGGAGAAGAACAGCTTCCGCCTGCTGTTCCAGCCGATCATCAGCCTGCGCGGCGACAGCAACGAACACTACGAAGTGCTGCTGCGCCTGCTCAGCCCGCAAGGCGTCGAAGTACCACCGAGTGAGTTCCTGAGCGCCGCCAAGGATGCCGGGCTCGCCGAGAAGATCGATCGCTGGGTGATACTCAACTCCATCAAACTGCTCGCCGACCACCGCTCCAAAGGCCACAACACCTGCCTGTTCGTGCACCTGTCGAGCATCAGCCTGCAGGATCAGACGCTACTGCCCTGGCTCAGCGTGGCACTCAAGGCCGCCCGTCTGCCTTCCGATGCCCTGGCCTTCCAGATCAATGAACCGGACGCCATTGCCTACCTGAAACAGGCCAAGGCACTGACCCAGGGCCTGGCCGAATTGCACTGCAAAGTGGTGCTGAGCCAGTTCGGCTGCTCGCTCAACCCCTTCAATACCTTGAAGCACCTGAGCGTCGACTTCGTGAAGGTCGATGGCTCCTTCTCCCAGGACCTGTCCAAGGCGGAGAGCCAGGAAGCGCTGAAAACCTTGCTGAGCAGCCTGCACGCCCAGGCCAAGCTGACCATAGTGCCCTTCGTCGAGAGCGCCAGCGTGCTGGCCACCCTCTGGCAAGCCGGGGTCAACTACATCCAGGGCTATTACCTGCAGGGCCCCAGCCAGTCGATGGATTACGACTTCTCCGCCGGCGACGAGTAACGCACGGCAGCCTACGCCGCCCATGAAAAAGCCGCCCGAGGGCGGCTTTTTCATGGGCGGCGCACTCAATCCTGGCCATCGCGGTCGCGGTAGCCCAACAGGTACAGCACCCCATCCAGCCCAAGGGTCGAGATCGCCTGCTTGGCCGACTGCTTGACCAACGGCTTGGCACGGAACGCCACGCCCAGCCCGGCTATCGCCAACATTGGCAGGTCGTTGGCGCCATCGCCGACCGCGATGGTCTGCTCCAGGCGCAAACCTTCCTGCTGCGCCAACTCCCGGAGTAGATCCGCCTTGCGTTGGGCATCGACAATCGGCTCGATCGCTACGCCGGTGAGCACGCCATCGACGACCTGCAACTCATTGGCGAAGACGTAGTCGATACCCAACTTGGCCTGCAACTGCTTGGCGAAATAGCTGAAGCCACCCGACAGGATGGCGGTCTTGTAACCCAGCCGTTTGAGCTCGGCGAACAGCGTTTGCGCGCCCTCGGTCAACCGCAGCGAGGCGCCGATGGCCGCCAGCTCTGACTCGGGCAAGCCCTTGAGCAGCGCCAGTCGCTCCTTGAAGCTGGCACGGAAATCCAGCTCGCCGCGCATCGCACGCTCGGTGATGTCCGCGACCTGCTCACCGACACCCGCCACCTTGGCCAGCTCATCGATGACCTCGGCCTCGATCAGCGTGGAGTCCATATCGAACACCGCCAGGCGGCGGTTGCGACGGAACACCGAGTCCTGCTGGAAGGCGATATCGACATTCAACTCCTGCGCCACACTGAGGAACTCGGCACGCAGCGCCAGCGGATCGGCCGGCTCGCCACGCACGGAGAACTCGATGCAGCCCTTGCTCTGATCGACCGGGGTATCCAGCGGCATGCGCCCGGACAAGCGATCGATATGGTCGATATTCAGGCCGTACTTCGCCGTGATCGAACTGACCCGCTGCAACTGCTCGGCGGTGACCTTGCGCGTCAGCAGGGTGACAATATGCCGCGGCTTGCCCTGGCCACCGACCCATTGCTGGTAGTCGTCCTCGGAAACCGGGGTGAACCGCACCTGCTGATCGAGTTTATAGGCCGTGAACAGCACATCCTTGAGCACAGTCGAGGCTTGTTCTGCGCCCGGGATTTCGACCAGAATGCCGAACGACAGGGTGTCGTGAATCACCGCTTGGCCGATGTCGAGGATATTCACCCCACCCTGCGCCAGCACACCCGTGATGGCGGCGGTCAGGCCCGGACGGTCTTCACCAGTGATATTGATCAGGACGATTTCACGCAAGGCGCAGCTCCTGGGGTCTGTTGCCCATGAAAAGGCGCACATTCTAACCACTTTCAGCACCCTACGGGCACGCACGGCGCTTTGCCCACCCCTGAGCGCTCGTTATACTGCGCGGCAATTCCATTCAAGAAAGAGCCGAGCTCTGTGAACCGGCCCGCACCCGTCAAACCTGATAACTTCTTCCTGCTGATCTTTCACGCGCTGCGCCAGCGGCGCGTGCCCCTGGCCCTGCGCATTGCCAGCCACAGCTTGCTGCTGGTAGCGCTGGCCCTGGTGATCTACGCCCTGGTCATGGGCATGCAGTTCAAGCAGGCCATGCAGCAGCAGGCCGATGCCCTGGGGCAGAGCCTGATCACCCAGACCGCCTCCTCGGCCACCGAGCTGCTGGTGTCCAATGACATCCTCAGCCTGAATGTGCTGCTCAACAACCTGGTGAAAAATCCGCTGGTGGCCCATGCGGCCATCTTCAGCGTGGATAACCGCATCCTCGCCGAAGCCGGCTCGCGGCCGACCCAAGGCATGCTCGGCGAGGCCGAAGGCCTGTACTCAACGCCCATCACCTTCCAGGAAGTGATAGCTGGACACCTGCGCATCAGCCTGGACATGCAGCAGTTCCAGCAGCCGATGACCATCAGCCTGCAGAGCATGGGCCTGCTCAGCCTGATCCTGCTGGCGCTGACCCTGAGCCTGAGCCTGCGCCTCGGCCGGCATATCTCCACACCACTGATGCAGCTGCGCCTGTGGTTGCGCGACCCGGACGACCCGGCCCCCGGCGCTGGCCGTCAGGACGAGATCGGCGACCTGGCCCGCCAGCTGCAGGCCCGTCTGGTGCCGGAGAAGCCACAACCGGCACTGCCAGAAGAGCCTGAATACCGCGAAGACAGCTACGCCGAAGCGGACTATGTCGAAGAGGACGAGGACTATCTCGACGACACCGACAATGAACCGGCCTTTGAAATCCGCGATCTGCGCGATCCGACTTTCGATAGCGAGGATGAAGACGGCGAAGCACCGAGCCGCCTGGCCGCTGTCGATGACGACCCGTTCGCCGACCTGCGCGTCCCGCAAGCCGAGACCATGCCGAGCCCCGTCAGCGATAGCGATAGCGAGCCGCAGCGCAGCGCCGTACTGGCCATCCAGCTCGGCGCCCAGGAACAACTGCGCCGCCTGCCGCGCGCGCGACTGATGGACCTGCTGCAACGCTATCGGGATTGCCTCGACCAGGCCGCCGCGCTCTACCAGGGCGTACTGCATACCCTCAAGGACGGCAGCAGCCTGATGCTGTTCAACAGCCTGGACAGCGGCGAAGACTACCTGACCCACGCCATCTGCTGCGGCGAGCTGATGCGCGCCCTCGGCCACGCCCTGCAAATCGAGGTCGCCGACAGCGGCATCACCCTGCAATTGCAGCTGGGCCTGACCGACGGCGAAGACCTCCTCGACCTCGGCCAGGGCGAGCTGCTGCTCAGCGACACCGTCCAGGATGCCCTGGCGCTCTCGCAGCACAGCCGCAACCTGCTGCTGGTCGAGCGGCGCATTGGCGATGACCCGCTGCTGCGCCAACGCGTGCGCATCCGCGCCATCGCCAGCCCGGAAGGCGCCTGCTGCGTCGAGCGCCTGCTGGAACCCTACCCCTCGCTGCTGGAGCGGCAACTGGCACGCATGCACGAGCACCCGACGGGCCCTTGACCACCCTGATCAGCCATCCGCTGCCGGTACTGGCCCTGGGTCTGGTACTGGGCAGCCGTGTGATTCCCGCGCGATTACTGGCGGCAGGAATGGTCGCCGCCTGCCTGCCCGACCTCGACATGCTGGCCTTCAAGTTCGGCATTGCCTATGCCGATACGCTTGGCCATCGCGGCTTCAGTCACTCCCTGCTATTTGCCGGACTACTCGGAATATCCGGCGCGCTCGCTTGCCGCCTGCTTGGCGCCGGGCCGATCAGGAGCGGGTTGTGGATCGCCCTGGCCTGCGCCTCCCATAGCCTGCTGGACGCATTCACCGATGGCGGCCTGGGCGTCGCCTGGCTCTGGCCCTGGAGCGAACAGCGTTATTTCCTGCCATGGCGACCGATTGCGGTCTCGCCCTTTATCAGCGGCTTCTTCAGTCCCCGCGGGCTCGCCGTGCTGGCCTCGGAAGCACGCTGGGTCTGGCTACCCTGCCTGGGACTGGCGCTGCTGGGCATTGGTCTGCGCCGAGCATTGGCGCCGCGCAACCAATAAAAAGCCCGCATTACGCGGGCTTTTTATTAGCAGGCCGGTTAGAAGCGGAAGACTTCCGCATCGGTACGTACCGGCGCCGCCTTGGGGATCTGCGGCCCAGCGGGTTCCTGGGAAGCGCGGGGGCGCACCGGGGCGGCGGGCACCGGCTTGCGGGGCTCCTCGACCAGGGGCTCGGACAACGGCTTGATGGCCGTCGCCAGTTGCTCCGCCAGACGGCGCAGAACCACGCTTTGCGCCCGCACCTGATCGGCGGCAGCCCCATGATGCGGCTCTTCCAGATGGATCAAGCGGCTCTCGCGCAATTGCCCGCGCTTGTCCAACAGCCGCCACTGAGCTTCCAGCACCGCTGGCTGCTGCGGCCCGGAATCCAGACGCGTGATCGCCAGCACCACCTGCACATCCGGAACAAAACCGGCCGCGCCCGGCGCCAGCACCAGGCGCTGACTGTCCAGGCGCCACGCCAGCTGGCGCAACAGCAGTTGATCGATATCGGCCCCCAGGCCGCCCGCCCAGCGCGCTTCGTTGACCGAGGTCAGGCTACCGTCGGGCTGGCGCTGCAACAGCGTTTCACTCTGCAGGTAGTCCGCCACCGAAACCGGCCCCAGCAGCACGGCCAGGCCTTTGTTTGGCGCCGGCAAGCCTGGATTGCCACTATCCAGCTGATAGAACATCTGCGGCGGATGGCTGACGCAACCGACCAGGCCGAGCAAGCTGCCGAGCAATAGGAGCAAGCGAAAACGCAACACCATCATTCATCTCATCCAAGCGGCGGCCCGATGGCCGCCCGCAGTCAAAACGCCGCCTTGAAAGGCTCCACGAGGGCCTATCATCCGTTAATCCTCCGCGCGACTCCAGCGTCTCGCGGCTCGACGCGACCAGCAGGCCTGCTTCTAGGCCTCGACCAACAGCCCGTCGACACGCTGGAAGCCGCGTGGCAGTTTGTTTCCGCGCCGACCGCGCTCGCCTTTGTAGTGCTCCAGGTCATCGGCTTTAAGCGACAAGGTGCGCTTGCCGGCTTGCAGCACCAGGGTTGCTCCGCCCGGCAACACGGCCAGATCGGTGAGGTATTCCTCGCGGCTGGCCACCCGTTCGCCGGGGATGCCTATGATCTTGTTGCCTTTGCCTTTGCCCAGCTGCGGCAGATCGCTGACCTTGAACAACAACAGACGCCCTTCGGTCGTCACCGCCGCCAGCCAATCTTCTTCGCGGTTGGCCACGGGGCGCGGCAACAGCACTTTCGCGCCGTTCGGCAGGCTCAGGAGCGCCTTGCCGGCTTTGTTCTTGGCTTGCAGGTCCTCACCTTTGACGACGAAGCCGTAACCCGCATCCGAAGCGATCACATACAGCGCATCGTCTTCCGGCAGCAGCACGCACTCGAAGCTGGCGCCCGGCGGTGGCGTCAGGCGACCGGTCAGCGGTTCGCCCTGGCCGCGGGCCGACGGCAACGAATGCGCCGCCAGCGAGTAACTGCGGCCGGTCGAATCGATGAACACTGCATACTGGTTCGAGCGGCCCGGCGCGGAAGTCTTGAAGCCATCGCCGGCCTTGTAGGACAGGCCGGTGGCGTCGATATCGTGGCCCTTGGCGCAACGTACCCAGCCTTTTTCCGAGATCACCACGGTAACCGGCTCGGTCGGCATCAGCTCGGTTTCCGACAGGGCCTTGGCTTCGGCCCGCGCAACGATTGGCGAGCGACGCGCATCGCCGTAGGTTTCGGCATCGGCGATCAGCTCGCTGCGCACCAGCTTGCGCAATTTGCTTTCGCTGCCCAGCAGGGCCTGCAATTTGGCTCGTTCCTTGGCCAACTCTTCCTGCTCGCCGCGGATTTTCATCTCTTCCAGCCGCGCCAATTGGCGCAGGCGGGTATCGAGGATGTAGTCGGCCTGAATATCGGTGAGGGCGAAACGCTCCATCAGCACGGCTTTCGGCTGTTCCTCGGTACGGATGATGTGAATCACCTCGTCCAGGTTGAGGAAGGCGATCAGCAAACCGTCCAACAGGTGCAGGCGCCGCTCGACCTTATCCAGGCGGAACTGCAGGCGCCGGCGCACGGTGCCGATGCGGAACACCAGCCATTCGCTGAGCAGTTCGCGCAGGTTCTTCACCTGTGGCTTGCCGTCCAGGCCGATGATGTTGATGTTGACCCGGTAGCTGGACTCCAGCTCCGTGGTGGCGAACAGGTGCTGCATCAGTTCGTCGGCATCCACGCGGTTGGAGCGCGGGATGATGACCATGCGGCACGGGTGCTCGTGATCCGACTCATCGCGCAGGTCGGCGACCATCGGCAGCTTCTTCGCCTGCATCTGCGCGGCGATCTGCTCCAGCACCTTGGCGCCGGAGACCTGATGCGGCAGCGCGGTGATGACGATGTCGCCATCCTCGACGTGGTAGACCGCGCGCATGCGCACCGAGCCCTTGCCGGTTTCGTAGATTTTCAGCAGGTCGGCACGCGGGGTGATGACCTCGGCCTCGGTCGGGTAATCCGGCCCCAGCACATGTTCGCAGAGCTGCTCCACCGTCGCGTTCGGCTCATCGAGCAGGCGCACGCAGGCGGTCGCGACTTCGCGCAGGTTGTGCGGCGGTACGTCGGTGGCCATGCCCACGGCAATACCGGTGGTGCCATTGAGGAGCAAGTTCGGCAACCGCGCGGGCAAAACAGCCGGCTCGTCGAGAGTGCCGTCGAAGTTCGGCACCCAATCGGCCGTACCCTGCCCCAGCTCGCTGAGCAGCACCTCGGAATAGCGCGACAAGCGCGCCTCGGTGTAACGCATGGCGGCGAAGGATTTCGGATCGTCCGGTGCACCCCAGTTGCCCTGGCCGTCGACCAGGGTGTAGCGGTAGCTGAACGGCTGCGCCATCAGCACCATGGCTTCGTAGCAGGCCGAGTCGCCGTGCGGGTGGAACTTGCCGAGCACGTCACCGACGGTACGCGCCGACTTCTTGTGCTTGGAGTCGGCGTCCAGCCCCAGTTCGCTCATGGCGTAGACGATGCGCCGCTGCACGGGCTTAAGGCCGTCGCCGATATGCGGCAAGGCGCGGTCCATGATCACGTACATGGAGTAATTGAGGTAGGCCTGCTCGGTGAAATCGGCCAGGGAGCGCCGCTCCACGCCGTCCAGGCTCAGGTCCAGGGAGTCGCTCATGCGTGCCTCATCGAGTAATGGTCTGGCGCAGCACCAAAGTGCCGTCGCGCTGGGTGAATTCGAGTTGTTTCAGCGCACTCATGCCGAGCAGTACGTCGTCGCCGTGCATGCCGGGGGCGACCAGCGCGCGCACGTCATGCAGAACGATATCGCCCAACTGCAGGCGCTCGAGATGGGTGCGATAGCCGGTACTCAGGCCATTGGCGGTATTCAAGGTGACCGGCGCGCCGCGCTTGAGCCCGAGTCGCTTGGCCAACTCGGCCGGGATCGCCACATCGGTGGCGCCGGTGTCGAGCAGGAACAGCACGGTTTGGCCATTGATCTGCCCGCTGGAGAGGAAATGCCCCTGGCCATTGCCGGCCAAGCGCACTTCGATATAACCCTCGCCGCGGGACGAGGCCGGCACCTGGTTGGGGTTGCGCTGCTCGTCCTCCCACTGGCCGAAGAAGCGCGTCGCCAGCAGCAGGCCGGCCCCCCAGGCCAGCACCAGCATCACCCGCCCAGCCCGCCGACCGACGCTTTGCGCCGTCATGGCGTAGCACCCCAGCCGCCGGCGGGGGCGGCGAAACGCCAGACGATCGGCCGCGCCTCGCCATCGCCACGGGCCTTACCGCCGTTATCCACGCCGACCCAGGCACCTTGCGCATCGAGCCACAGCCCCTCGGCCGCCCCGAACGGCTGGCTATAGCGGCGCGCATCGGTCAGTGCCTCCTTGGCGAACGACCAGCAGCGCTCGACTTCGCCAGTCTCCAGCTTGCGCCGGCAAATACGGTGCGCCAGGCGCTCCAGGGTGAACAACTGGTTCTGCAAGAGCGCGGCATCGGAAAAATCGCGGGCCCGCGGCGGGCTGTCGAGCTGCGCTGGCGGCGCCTCGTTGCCGCCCTCGCTGAGCACTACGCAACCGCCGGTGCAGCGCCAACCCGACTGCTGCTTGTGCAGCACCAGCAAACCACGGCGCTCGCGCTCGGCGGCCAGCCACAGGCGCTCACCCGCCGGATCGACGGCCACACCCTCGAACTGCGCATTGAAATGCAACAACATGCCACTGGCCCGCGCCTGGCGTACCAGGTTGGGTGGCAGGCTCAACCAGCTCGCCGTGCCCGCCAGCGGGATCTGCAGCACCCCGCCGTGGGCTTCGCTGAGCAGATAGCGATTGCCTTTGCTATCACAGCTCAAACCTTCGAAATCCATGGCTCCGCCACGCACCAGGCTCGCCACCCAGGTGCGCATGCGCAGCCCCCAAGGCAAGCCGTTGTCCGGCGGCGCGGGTGCCTGGAACAGCTCGGCTTCAGCATGCAGGGCATCAACGCCGGCCGTCAGCCGGTACAGTCGGTCATCTTCGCGATCGGAAACCGCCCACAGCGCATCGCCGCACCAGGCCAACCCGGACAAGTTGCCGCCCGGCATGCCCTCTACCGGTTGTTCGGCCAGCAGCTGCAACTCTTCAACGGGTTGCAACCCGTCCAGCGGCTGCGCCAGTGCCGGTGTGGCAATCAGCAGCAGCGCGGCGAACAGCCTCCGCATCAGGCCAGAACCTCGGCCAGGTTACCCTTGGACTCCAGCCAGCTCTTGCGATCACCGGCGCGCTTTTTCGCCAACAGCATGTCCATCAGCTCCTGGGTGGAATCGAAGTCTTCCAGTGTCAGCTGCACCAGACGGCGGGTGTTGGGGTCCATGGTGGTTTCGCGCAGCTGTGGCGGGTTCATCTCACCGAGGCCTTTGAAGCGCGTGACCTGCGGCTTGCCGCGTTTCTTCTCGGCCACCAGACGATCGAGAATGCCATCGCGCTCGCCTTCGTCGAGGGCGTAGAAAATTTCCTTGCCCAGGTCGATGCGGTACAGCGGCGGCATCGCCACGTACACGTGACCGGCATCCACCAGCGGGCGGAAATGGCGCACGAACAGGGCACAGAGCAAGGTGGCGATGTGCAGGCCGTCGGAGTCGGCGTCGGCGAGGATGCAGATCTTGCCGTAGCGCAGCTGAGTCAGGTCGGCCGCGCCGGGATCGACACCGATCGCCACCGCAATGTTGTGCACTTCCTGGCTGGCCAGCACTTCACCGCCATCGACTTCCCAGGTATTCAGAATCTTGCCGCGCAACGGCAGGATCGCCTGGAACTCCTTGTCGCGCGCCTGTTTGGCCGAGCCGCCGGCGGAATCGCCCTCGACCAGGAACAGTTCGGAACGCATCGGGTCCTGGCCCGCGCAATCGGCCAGCTTGCCGGGCAAGGCCGGGCCCTGGGTGACGCGTTTGCGCTCAACCTTCTTGCCGGCCTTGAGCCGACGGCCGGCGTTGTTGATCGCCAGCTCGGCCAGTTGCAGGCCCAACTCCGGGTGCTGGTTGAGCCACAGGCTGAAGGAATCCTTGACCACCCCGGAGACGAACGCCGCCGCCTCACGGGAGGACAGCCGCTCCTTGGTCTGCCCGGAAAATTGCGGCTCCTGCATCTTCATCGAGAGGACGAAGGCGATGCGCTCCCAGACATCTTCCGGAGCCAGCTTGACCCCGCGCGGCAGCAGGCTGCGAAATTCGCAGAACTCGCGCATCGCATCCAGCAGGCCTTGGCGCAGGCCGTTGACGTGGGTGCCGCCCTGGGCGGTGGGGATCAGGTTGACGTAGCTTTCCTGCACGCTCTCGCCGCCTTCGGGCAGCCACAACAGCGCCCAATCCACCGCCTCTTTGTTGCCGGCGAAGGTGCCGCAGAACGGCTCGTCGGGCAGCCGCTCGACTTCGGTGACCGCATCCACCAGGTAAGAGCGCAGGCCGTCCTCGTAAAACCACTCGACGCGCTCGCCGCTGGCCTTGTCCTCGAAGCTGACCGCCAGCCCCGGACAGAGCACGGCCTTGGCCTTGAGCACATGCTTGAGGCGGCTGACGGAGAACTTCTGCGTATCGAAATACTTGGGATCGGGCCAGAAATGCACGCTGGTGCCGGTGTTGCGCTTGCCGACGCTGCCGACCACTTCCAGGTCGCTGGCCTTGAAGCCATTGGCGAAGGTCATGCGGTATTCGTTGCCGTCGCGCTTGACCCGCACCTCGACGCTGGTCGACAGCGCGTTGACCACGGAAATACCAACGCCGTGCAAGCCACCGGAGAACTGGTAGTTCTTGTTGGAGAACTTCCCGCCGGCGTGCAGTTTGGTGAGGATCAGTTCGACGCCCGAGACGCCCTCTTCCGGGTGGATATCCACCGGCATGCCGCGGCCGTCGTCGCTGACTTCCAGCGAGTTGTCCTCATGCAGAATCACCTGCACCGATTTGGCGTGACCGGCCAGGGCTTCGTCGACGCTGTTGTCGATGACTTCCTGGGCCAGGTGGTTGGGCCGGCTGGTGTCGGTGTACATGCCCGGGCGTTTGCGCACCGGGTCGAGGCCGGAGAGGACTTCGATGGCGTCTGCGTTATAAGAGCTGGATCCTTGCTGGGCCATGGGTCTCGTTCGTCAGTCGTTAAATGTCGGAAAAATCAATGTCATGCCAGCGGGCGCGAGGGAAGCCAGCGAACGCCAACAGCTCGGGCAAGCGCGCGGCAAAGCCCTGGAAACCATGGTCGCCGCCAGCGTGGATGCGCAGTGCACAGGCCCGGTAGTAAGCCTCGGCCTGACGGTAATCGAGCGTCTCGTCGGCGGTCTGCAGCCATACCTGGTAACGCGCCGGGTCGCATGGCGGCGGCACTTCCAGTTCGGCCAGCGCCGTCACGTGATCGGTCGTCAGCTCCCAGCTCTCGCCGCTGTAATAGTTCTGTTGCGTGCCGAGGCGGCCCTCGAACAACCGGTGCGGGCGGACCGCCGGATTGATCAGGACGGCCTTCAGGCCATGGCGCTCGGCCAGGTGGGTCGCATAGTAGCCGCCAAGGGAGCTGCCGACCAGCACCGGCCGGCCCAGCTCGGCAATGGCCGATTGCAACTGTTCGACGGCCTGGCGCGGGTGATGGTGCAACGCCGGTACGCGCACCTGTGCCGCCCAGCCCAGGCGCTCCATGACCTGCAGCAACTGGCTGGCCTTGAGCGACGCAGGCGAACTGTTGAGGCCGTGAATATAGAGAATGGAGGGGATTTCAGTCAGCACGCGGGCCATTCCTAAATCGTTTGCCGCGCACTTTAGCAAAGCCTTGCGCGCCTTGGTCAGCCAACTTTCAAGCCAAGGCGAGCAAAACCTGGCACCTCGGTTCAGTAACCTTTGACGCTGTAGTCCACGACGAACGGAATGCCGGTGACCCTTGACACGCCGGTTTCCAACCGCCCATCGGCATGCAGGCGCAGCCAGCGATAACCCGGCGCCTCCTGATCGACCTGGAATTCTTCGCTCCCAGGGGCGAACTGGACACAGGTCGATGGCGAAGCGAGCAAGCGCACACCGTTGCGCAACTGGTCGAACTCCTGGTGGATATGCCCCCAGAGCAACGCCCGCACCTGCGGGAAACGATCCAGCACGGCGAACAACTCATCGGGGTTGCGCAACCCGATCGGCTCCATCCAACGGCAGCCAATCGATACCGGATGGTGGTGGAAGCAGATCAAATGGTGTCGGTCGGGCGCCTCGCTCAACGCGCGGGCGAGCAAATTGAGCTGCTGCTCGTCCAGATAACCCGGTACCGAGCCTGGCACGGATGAGTCGAGCAAGGTGATGCGCCAGCCACCGAGATCCACCACCGGCTCCAACAGCTCGGTGCCGGCACAGGCGCTGCGCATGGCCGGCAGCTCATCGTGATTACCGGCGAACCAGCGCGCCGCCGCCGGGATAGCCGCTGTCAGTTCACGGAAGCGCACGTAGGACTCGAGCGAGCCATCCTGGGACAGATCGCCGCTGGCCAGGATCAGATCGATCTCCGGCTGTTCGTCGAGCACGCGCTCGATCACCCGCTGCAGGCTGGCCTGGGTGTCCATGCCAAGCAGTTTGCCGTGTGCATCAGCAAAGAGATGGCTGTCGGATAACTGCACCAGCAGCACCGAGGAATCAGCAGCGAGAGTGGGCGAGCTCGGCAAGGCCGTCTCCTTGAGCGGGGTCGGAGGAATTATGGTGGCTCAAGCGGGTAACGGTAAAGCCGCGATATGGGCGTGGATCACAGTTAGCACGCGCCAAGACGCCGGTAGCGGCGGGTTTGCCTAGCGGACCGGCTCCAGTTCGTGGCCACAGGCCAGGCAATGGCTCAGCCACTCGCCGAGGAACAGGTTGAGCTGGGTCTTCTCATCCGGCTGGTGCATTGCCGCATTGGGGTAGGGGTAAATGCTGCGAAAGCGCCGCGCATTCTCCGCGCTGATCACTTCGGCCATGCGCGCATCGTGGTAGACCCGCACTTCCAGCTGCGGCACCGGCAGCCAGGGCAGGCTGTGCTCCTGACGCACCTGCAGGGTGGTGGTATAGGGGCAGGCCTCCAGCACATCCAGCGCCAAAACACCCAGCAACCGCTCCCCCTGGCTCAAGGCCACCCGGCGCGAACCCCGCTCGTCGCGCATGGCCGGCAACAGGCGCATCAGCCGCGCGTAGTTGGCCTCGCACGCGGCTTGCAGCTCGATCAGGTCGACGCGATAACGTTCTCGCAGCAGGTTCACACCCACAATCCCCTCACTTCGGCACGATTGAGTGCCAGCCATTGCAGCGCAATGATGCTCGCCGCGTTGCAGATACGCCCATCGCGCACCGCAGCCAAGGCGTCCGCCAGCGACCAGACATGCACGCGAATATCCTCCCCCTCCTCGGCCAGCCCATGCACGCCACCGGCGCCAGCGCTGTCGCAGCGACCGACAAACAGGTGTACCCGCTCGTCCGAACCACCCGGCGACGGGTAGTACTGGGTAATCGGCCACAACGCGCCGAGGGTCAAATCAGCTTCCTCTACTGCTTCGCGGCGCGCCACCTGCTCCGGCTCTTCATCCTTGTCGATCAGGCCGGCGACCAACTCCAGCAACCAGGGGCTCGAACTTTTCTCCAGGGCCCCGACGCGGAACTGTTCGATCAGCACCACGCAATCGCGCTGCGGGTCATAGGGCAGCACGCAGACCGCATCGTGCCGCACGAACAGCTCGCGGCTGATCTGCGGGCTCATGCCGCCGGCGAACAGGCGATGACGCACATGCACGCGGTCGAGTTTGTAGAAACCACGGAAACAGTTTTCCCGCTCGACGATTTCTACATCCGCTGGCCCTGGGATAAAAGTATCGCTCATCGGTTCCCCGCTCTAATTGCTGTTGCGCGCCGAAGAAAGTCCCTGGCTTAACCTCATCCTAGCGCGCCTGCACAACCACCGCAGCCCCTTTCAAGATCACCCACGGGCTGCCAGGATACTCGGCCCATTCAATCGGCCCGACGGCGAACTCAGCTCGCCGTCGACAGTCGAACCCAGGCTCAGATTGAAAACCCGGAACCGCCAAGGAATGCCATGCACTTGCTGAAAATCGCTCTAATCGCCACCCTGGCCCTGGCCTTAAGCGCCTGCCAGAGCCTGTTCCAGGCCGATCCCACGGCCCAGATCAGCGCCACCCGCTCGGCCTGGGAACACACCCAGACCGGTTGCCAGGGCGACGAATGCCCGCTGGTCAACATCGACACCCTGAGTTTCGCCGCTGAACCGGCGCTCGACAGCCTGATCGAGCATGAACTGCTGGAAATGACTGGCGATACCCCGGAGGCCGCGCCGCCCGCTTCGCTGCAAGCCTATGAACAGGCTTTCTTGCAGTCGGCGCAGCCCGGCTGGAACAGCTATTTGCAAGCCAAAGTACGCGAGCAGCATGACGGCCTGGTGATCATCGAGCTGTCCAGCTACCTGTCCACCGGCGGCGCCCACGGCATGCCCGGGCGGCGCTTCATCAACTACGACCGCAAGCTACACAAGGCACTGACCCTGCAGGACATGCTGCTACCCGGCCAGGAACAGGCGTTCTGGCAAGCCGCACGCCTGGCGCACCAAGGCTGGCTGGCGGCCAGCCAACTCGACCAGGACCCCGAGTTCGTCAAGAACTGGCCGTTTCAACCCACCGAAAACGTAGCCCTGACCTTCGGCGCGGTAACCCTCAAGTACGAGGTCTACGGCATCGGCCCCTACGCTTCCGGCCACCCGGAATTGAAAATCCCCTACCCGCGCCTCAACGGCATTCTCAAACCGCAGTACTTCCCCGGCCGCGGCTGAGCGACTTACTCTTTCAGGCGGATAGATAACCGCGGAGCGGGCCCAACCCAGTGGTGGCTATTTGTTCACGACGAATAAGCCGCCCGGCGCACACTCATACGGCCCAGACCGAACTGCAGTACCCCGGCCAACAGCAAGGCAGGTAAGGTCGCGCCGACCTCTGGGTAGAAATGCGCCAGCAGGTGATAGGTCGTTACGCCGCCCACCCAGGCCGCAAACGCCGCCCAGCGCAAGCCGGCCACCGCGCTGAGGGTGGCGCGGCGACGCAGGATGAAGTGGTCGACCAGCACCACCCCGAACAACGGTGCGAACACCGAACCGATCAGCAGCAGGAAGTTCTGGTACTGCGCCAAAGGTGCGAACCAGGCGATCAAGGTGCAGATCGCGCCGATGATCAGCGCCAGGCGCTCGACCGACAGCGGCAGCAGGATGCCGATGGAGACCGCCGCCGAGTGGATATCGGCGAAGGCCTTTTCCGACTCGTCGAGCAGGATCAGCAACAGCGGCACGCCCATCCCCGCACCCGCCAGAGCCAGCAACAGGGTATTGACGTCGCCGCTCGCGGCGAATGCCAGGGTGTAGGCCACGCCCAGGCTCATCAGCCAGAAGTTGCCGATAAAGAAGCCCAGTGCCGTGCCGCCGAACACTGACCGGGCCCGTTTGCCGAAACGCGAGTAGTCCGCAATCAACGGCAGCCAGGACAACGGCATGGCGATAGCGATATCGAAGCCAACGGCAAACGGCAGCGAGCCATCGCCGGCACGCGCCCACAATGCCGACAGATCGGCCTTGGCGAACAGGTTCCAGGTCAACCACAGGCACGCCGCCAACAGCAGCCAGATGCCCCACTTGCGCAGCACCCGACGCACGAACGCCAGCGGCCCACTGATCGCCAGCAGGGTCGCCAGTGCACCGAATGCCAAGGTCCAGAGCAGCGGATTGGCCCACAGGCTGTCCGCGCTGAAGGCCCGCGTGCCGAGCAGGCTGGCCGCATCGCGCATCACGATGATCTCGAACGCTCCCCAGCCGACCAGCTGCAGCAGGTTCAACAGCGCCGGCAAGCTCGCCCCCCGAGTGCCGAGGCTGAGCTTCAACGCCGCCATGGACGACAGACCGGTGTCGCTGCCGATCACGCCGACCGCGGCCAACAGCAGGACCCCGACCGCCGAGCCGAGGAAAATTGCCAGCAACGAACCGGACAGACCCAGCCCTGGCGCGAGCAAGGCGCCGGTCTGCAACACCATCAGGCCGATGCCGAGGGAAAACCACAGGGAAAACAGATCGCGCGCTCCGAACACGCGCTGAGCCAGAGGCACAGCTTGGTCGGGGGAATACGTGCTGCTTGGTGTGTTCACGGGTGTTATCTCGAAGGAACAATGTTGTTGTGAAGATGATCATTCCCACGCCCTGCGCGGCAACGCCTCACTGGACGCTCCAGCGTCCGCTCTTGTGACGCAGAGCGTCACGGGCTGCATTCCCACGCCGGAGCGTGGGAATGCAGCCGATCGGTGCACGGGAACGATCGCCGGTTCAAATCAAACCTTTTTGTACAACTGGCTGCCTTCCTGCTTGAAGCGCTCGGCCTGCTCGCGCAGGCCGAGCGCCACGTCGACATCGACGGTTTCAATCCGCTGGTTGGCCGCGTACTCGCGGACTTCCTGGGTGATCTTCATCGAGCAGAACTTCGGCCCGCACATGGAACAGAAGTGCGCCACCTTGGCCGAGTCCTTCGGCAGGGTTTCATCGTGATACGAGCGCGCGGTGTCCGGATCGAGGCCGAGGTTGAACTGGTCTTCCCAGCGGAACTCGAAGCGCGCCTTGCTCAAGGCGTTGTCGCGGATCTGCGCGCCCGGATGCCCCTTGGCCAGGTCAGCGGCGTGGGCGGCGATCTTGTAGGTGATGATCCCGGTCTTGACGTCATCCTTGTTCGGCAACCCCAGGTGCTCCTTGGGCGTCACGTAGCAAAGCATGGCGCAACCGAACCAGCCGATCATCGCCGCGCCGATGCCCGAGGTGATGTGGTCGTAACCCGGCGCGATGTCAGTGGTCAGCGGGCCGAGGGTGTAGAACGGGGCCTCGTCACAGCACTCCAGCTGCTTGTCCATGTTCTCCTTGATCAGCTGCATCGGCACGTGGCCAGGGCCTTCGATCATGGTCTGCACATCATGCTTCCAGGCGATCTTGGTCAGCTCGCCGAGAGTCTCCAGCTCACCGAACTGCGCTTCGTCGTTGGCATCGGCAATCGAGCCCGGACGCAGGCCATCGCCCAGCGAGAAGCTGACGTCGTAGGCCTTCATGATTTCGCAGATGTCTTCGAAATGGGTGTAGAGGAAGTTCTCTTTGTGGTGCGCCAGGCACCACTTGGCCATGATCGAACCGCCACGGGAGACGATGCCGGTGACGCGCTTGGCGGTCAGCGGCACGTAACGCAGCAGCACACCGGCGTGGATGGTGAAGTAGTCCACGCCCTGCTCGGCCTGCTCGATCAGGGTGTCGCGGAACAACTCCCAGGTCAGCTCTTCCGCCGCGCCGCCGACTTTTTCCAGGGCCTGGTAGATCGGTACGGTACCGATCGGCACCGGCGAGTTGCGGATGATCCACTCGCGGGTTTCATGGATGTGCTTACCGGTGGACAGGTCCATGACCGTGTCCGACCCCCAGCGAATGCCCCAGGTCAGTTTCGCCACTTCTTCTTCGATGGACGAACCTAGCGCCGAATTGCCGATATTGCCGTTGATCTTCACCAGGAAGTTACGGCCGATGATCATCGGTTCCAGTTCGGTGTGGTTGATGTTGGCCGGGATGATCGCGCGACCGCGGGCGATCTCTTCACGGACGAATTCGGGGGTGATGATTTTCGGCACGCTGGCGCCGAAGCTGTGGCCGGCGTGCTGCTGATCCAGCAGGCCCGCCGCACGTGCTACTTCGAGCTTCATGTTTTCGCGGATGGCGACGTATTCCATCTCGGCGGTGATGATGCCTTTACGGGCGTAGTGCATCTGGCTGACGTTGGCGCCGGCCTTGGCCCGACGCGGGTTGTTCACGTGAGCGAAACGCAGCTTGGTCAACTCGGCATCGGCGAGACGTTCCTGGCCGAAGTTCGAGCTCAGGCCGGGCAGGCGCTCGGTGTCGCCACGGGACTCGATCCACGGCGAACGCACGTCGCCCAGGCCTTTGCGCACATCGATGATCACGTTCGGATCGGTGTAGGGGCCAGAGGTGTCATAGACCACCACCGGTGCGTTGACCTCGCCGCCGAAATCGGTTGGGGTGACGTCGAGGCTGACTTCGCGCATCGGCACGAGAATGTCCGGGCGCGACCCCTGGACGTAGATTTTTTGCGAGCGGGTAAAGGGCTGAACCGATTGCTGATCGACCTTGGCCGAGTCACTGAGGTTTGTGGCGTTTTTTAGTTTTGTACTCATCACGGGCTCTCCAGACAGTGGTATGTCGGAGTGAACCTGAAAGGCACGGACGCACCAGGACTGGTGCTGTGCTCAACCTCGAACAGCTGCTCATTTCGTGAACAGCAATCCCGGACGGAGCACAAGAGGACTCGCCGGGTGACGAGAAATCTTGTTCCCTACGCAGGCGCTAACCTGATCAGGTTCAACGGGATCCGGATTTATCCGATCTCAGCCTCAACGCAAGGCACCCCGACAAGAACGCGGCCAGTCTAATCAAGGTGGACAGAGAAAACCAACCCGGCAGTCAAAAAACCTGACCAGCCCGTCGGAAAGTGACGCCCGCCACAACGGCGCGCCCGATTGTTCCCGCGAAGCAACATAGCTTGTTGCAAACTACACTCACGCCGCTATCTGCGCGCTTGACCCCCTTGACGGCGCCGCTTAGCCTTGCCCAACACCGCCCCATCACCATCCAACAGGGGCCAAATCATTAGGATGATTAACATGCTGCGCAGACTCTCACTGGCACTCGCTGTGGCCGCCGCTTCCAGTGGACTGGTCCAGGCAGAGGAAGCACCCCTGTCAGCCAAGACTGACCTGGTCAGCGTCTATCAGGAGGCCGTGAACAATAACGCCGATCTGGCGGCCGCCCGCGCCGATTACCAGGCACGCAAGGAAGTGGTACCGCAAGCCCGTTCCGGCCTGCTGCCCAACCTGTCTGCCGGTGCCGACCTGAGCAGTACCCGTACCGAGCTGGATCAACCGGCCAGCACCGCCGACCGCAGCGGTACGGTGTATCAAGCGACTTTGAGCCAGCCAATTTTCCGCGCCGATCGCTGGTTCCAGCTGCAAGCGGCTGAAGCGACCAACGAGCAAGCGGCGCTGGAATTGTCGGCTGTAGAGCAGGATCTGATCCTGCAAAGCGCCGAAACCTACTTCGCGGTGCTGCGCGCGCAGGACACCCTGGCCTCGACCAAAGCCGAGGAAGCGGCCTTCAAGCGCCAACAGGACCAAGCCAACGAGCGCTTCGATGTCGGCCTCTCGGACAAGACCGATGTGCTCGAAGCCCAAGCCGGTTACGACACCGCCCGGGCCAACCGGATTCTCGCGCAGCGCGCGGTGGACGATGCCTTCCAGGCCCTGATCACTCTGACCAACCGCGACTACAACGCCGTTGAAGGGATCAAGCACACCCTGCCAGTGCTGGCGCCGACGCCGAATGATGCCAAAGCCTGGGTCGATACCGCGGCGCAGCAGAACCTCAACCTGCAGGCCAGCAACTATGCGGTCGATGCCGCCGAAGAGACCCTGCGCCAGCGCAAGGCCGGCCATGCGCCGACCCTGGATGCGGTCGCGCAATACCAGCGCGGCGACAACGACAGCCTCGGCTTCAGCAACACCGGCACGGCGCAGCCTGGACAAGAACCCTTCGGTGGCGACGTGGAGCAACGCAGCATCGGCCTGCAGTTGAACATCCCGATCTACAGCGGCGGGCTGACCAGCTCCCAGGTGCGCGAGTCCTATCAGCGCCTGAACCAGACCGAGCAACAGCGCGAAAGCCTGCGCCGGCAGGTCGTCGAGAACACCCGCAACCTGCACCGTGCCGTGAATACCGACGTGGAAACCGTGCAGGCGCGCAAGCAGTCGATCATCTCCAACCAGAGCGCCCTGGAAGCCACGGAAATCGGTTACCAGGTCGGCACGCGCAATATCGTCGACGTGCTCGACGCCCAGCGCCAGCTGTACAGTTCGGTGCGCAACTACAACGACGCGCGGTATGACTACATCCTCGACAACCTGCGCCTGAAACAAGCCGCCGGCACCCTCAGCCCGGCGGACCTGGAAGCCCTGGCACGCTTCCTCAAGGCCGATTACAACCCGGACAAGGACTTCCTGCCGCCGGACCTGGCCAAGGCCGCCGAGACCAACCTGCGCTCCAACCCGGAATACTGAGTCAGCGCGGCGCAAAAGCCCGGCGCAGGGTGGACTCAGGAGCGCAGCGAACAGTCCAGCGCCTGCAATTGCATACCGCTGTGCTCCTGAGCCCTACCGCTGCCGGGCTTCGCTGAGCTCAGCCCAACCTACGACGCAGCAGCGCTGGCGAGCAGACGCCCCAGGCCATCGAGCAAACGCGCCAGCGCGCCCTGGTTACGCTCCAGCACCGCCAAGCCGGCGGCGCGCATGCCGGCGGCCGCCTGCCGGTCGTGCCACAGCGTGGCAACCTGCCGGGCCAGCTGTTCGGCGTCGGCCACCTCGCGCAACGCACCGGCCTCACGCAATTGCGCGGCGATCTCAAGGAAGTTGAACAGGTGCGGCCCAGCCAGTACCGGCTTGCCCAGGGCCGCCGGCTCCAGCAGGTTATGCCCACCATTGGCCACCAGGCTGCCACCGACCAGGGCCACATCGGCCAAGGCATAGAGGAACAGCAGCTCGCCCATGCTGTCGCCCAGCAGTACGGCGGTTTCAGCCGTCACCGGCGCCGCGCTGGAACGGCGCACGGTGCTCAGCCCGGTTTTCCTGCACAGTTCGAACACGCTGTCGAAACGCTCGGGATGGCGCGGCACCAGAATCAGCAGCGCGTCAGGGTCGTTCTGCAGCAACTGTCGATGCGCGGCGAGCACCAGTTCGTCCTCACCGGCATGGGTGCTGGCGGCGATCCACACCGGCCGCGTCGTGGCCTGCCAGTCCGCGCGCAACGCCGCGGCGCGCTGCAACAGCTCGGGGTCGATAGTCAGGTCGAATTTGATCGAACCGGTCACCGTCACGCACTCCGCGCGCGCACCCAACGCCCGGAAGCGCTCGGCCTCGGCCTCGGTCTGCACCGCCAGCCAACTCAGCTGCGCCAACATCGGCGCCGTCAGCCCGGCAAAGCGCGCATAGCCACGGGCCGAGCGCTCGGACAACCGTGCGTTGGCCACTACCACGGGGATCTCGCGCAGCGCGCACTGCCGAATGTGGTTGGGCCACAGCTCGGTTTCCATGATCACCGCCAGCTTCGGCTGCAGCCGATCGAGGAACCGCGCGGCCGCCCACGGCAAGTCATAGGGCAGGTAGCAATGCTGCACCCGCTCGCCAAACTCTTTCTCCGGGAACAGCGCACGAATCCGCTCGGAGCCGGTCGGCGTCATACAGGTCACAGTGATCGGCAGCTGCGGATAGCGCCGCAGCAATTCGCGGATCATCGGCGCGGCGGCAATACTCTCGCCCACCGACACCGCATGCACCCAGATCCCGCCCGTTTTGAATGGCGGCAGATTGCAGGCAAAACGCTCACCGATGCGTTTGGCATAGGCCGGCGCGCTGCGCGCACGCAACGCCAGGCGCACGCCGATCAGCGGCAGGCCGAGATGAAACAGGGCGGTATAGAGGCTTCGATTCATGGGGGCGGAGTTTACTTGGTTCGCCGGGGAGGTGAAGACTCCATGTGCGCACAGACCGGGTGCATTCGGCTCAACCAATCGCCTGCAGGTGCTTGGCAAAACACTCGGCCAGCCAGCGCGCCGCCGGGCCAAGCGCCTCGTCCCGGCGACAGACCAGTTCCACCACCAAAGGCGGCGGCGTCCAGTCGCTGTGCAACTCGACCAGCTGATTCTGGTAGGTCGGATACTGCACCACATGACGCGGCAGCCAGGCCCAACCGAGGTTGCGCATCAACAGTTCGGCCATGACGTAGAAGCTGTCGGTACGCCACACCGCCGGGCTGATCTGTTCACCACCGGGATAGTGGCTGTCCTGCGGCGCCATCAGCAATTGCCGATGCCGCGCCAGGGCATGGCGATCCACGTAGCTCGAACCCGCCAACGGGTGGCCGGCGCCACAGACGGTGACCATCTCGATGGTGCCGAGCCGCTGCCGCTCCAGCGCTTCGGGCATGCGCTCATGGTGAAACAGCAGGCCAAGGTCGGCGCGTCGTTCTAGCAGTTTGCGCGCCACATCGCCCTGGGCGCCGCTGGCCAGTTGCACCTCCAGCAACGGAAACTGCCGGGCCAGCGCCTCCAGGCTGTCGAGCACCGGCTGATAGGGCATGGCTTCGTCCTGGGCCAGCCGCAAGCGCGCCTCTTCACCGCGCACCAGCCCCAGGGCCCGGCCTTCGAGCCGCTCGCACTGGCGCAGAATTTCCCGCGCATCCTCAAGCAACGCCACACCGGCTTCGGTCAAGCGCGGCTGGCGACCGCTGCTGCGTTCGAACAGCAGCATGCCCAAGTCCGCCTCGAGCAACGCAATCGCACTGCTGACCGCCGATTGCGCGCGGTTCAACTGCCGCGCCACGGCCGAGAACGACTGCCGCTCGGCGACGCTGACAAACAACCGGAGCTGATCCAGATTCCACTGCATGGCCGGCAACCCATCTTTTAACCTGATAGGCAATGACTTTATCCCATCGCCCAACAGCTTAGAATCCCCGTCATCACTTAAGGAGCACGACCATGTCCGGCTATCTCTACCTGGGTATCGCCATCGCCGCCGAAGTGGTGGCAACCACCTCGATGAAAGCCATCGACGGCCTGAACAAACCGCTGCCGCTGCTGCTGGTGATCGCCGGCTATGCCATCGCCTTTTGGATGCTGACCATCGTCGTGCGCACCATTCCGGTGGGCGTGGCCTACGCCGTCTGGGCCGGGCTGGGTATCGTGCTGGTGAGCATCGCCGCGGTATTCATCTACGGGCAGAAGCTCGACCTGCCGGCCATCCTCGGCATGGCCCTGATCGTCGTCGGCGTGGTGGTGATCCAATTGTTTTCCGCCAGTACCGGCCACTAGTCGATCGCTCACCAATACGGTATCCGTAGGCGCGGGCCATGCCCGCGATGCGTGAAAAGGCCTTCGCGGGCATGGCCCGCGCCTACGAAAAGCTCACCTTACATAGCTAGGCCCGACCACGGGTTATACTGCCGGCCAGTTTTCCGACCAAGGCAGCTCGCTCCATGTCCCAGGCCCTTTCCACTGACGTGCTGATTGTCGGCGGCGGCATCGCCGGCCTCTGGCTCAACGCCCGGCTACGCCGCCAAGGCTTCGCCACCCTGCTGGTGGAAACCGCCAGCCTCGGCGGCGGGCAAAGCGTCAAGTCGCAAGGGATCATCCATGGCGGTGCCAAATACGCCCTGCATGGCGCGTTGACCGGCGCCTCGGAGGCCATCGCCGACATGCCGCGGCGTTGGCGCGAAGCCCTGGCCGGTAGCGGCGAAGTGGACCTGACCGGCGTGCGCCTGCTCTCCGACGCGCATTACCTGTGGTCGCCCGGCACCCTCGCCGGCAACCTGACCAGCTTCTTCGCCAGCAAAGCGGTGCGCACCCGCGTCGATCAGGTCAAGGGCGCCGACCTTCCGGCCGCCCTGCAACACCCGCAATTCAAGGGCAAGGTCTATCGCCTGAGCGAGCTGGTACTCGACGTGCCGAGCCTGATCGCGCGGCTGGCCGAACTGACCGCCGACAGCCTGCTGGGCGCCGAGCAGGTTGCGCCGCTGCACGACAATGGCGCGCTGGTCGGCCTGAAAGTCGACGGTCGCGAGATCCGCGCAAAACGCATCGTGCTCAGCGCCGGCGCCGGCAATGCCGCCCTGCTCGGCGCCCTCGGCCTGGCGCACCCGGCCATGCAACGCCGCCCGCTGCACATGGTGCTGGTCAAGGCGCCGAGCCTGAAACCGCTGTACGCCCACTGCCTCGGCGGCGGGCCGAAACCGCGCATCACCGTTACCAGCCACCCGGCGGCCGATGGCCAGTGGGTCTGGTACCTGGGTGGCGACCTGGCCGAAGCCGACGGCGTGGCCCGCAATGAAGGCGCACAGATCGCCGCGGCACAAAAGGAACTGGGCAATCTGCTGCCCTGGGTCGACTTCAGCCAGGCGCGCTGGGCCACCCTGCGGGTCGACCGCGCCGAACCGGCGCAATCCGGGCTGGTGCGCCCGGACAATGCCTTCCTCGCCGAACAGGACATCCTGCTGATCGGCTGGCCGACCAAGCTGGCGCTGGCACCGGACTTCGCCGACCGGGTACTGGCCGCGCTGGCCCGCGACGGCATCCAGCCCGGCGAGCACGCGGCGCTGCCAGCATTGCCGCGCCCGCCAATCGCACCCGCGGTCTGGGAGGCCCTACTGCCATGAACAGCCTGCACGACCTGCACCGCCCGCTGGGTAGCACCGGCCTGCTGGTCTCGCCGCTCGGCCTGGGCACGGTCAAGCTCGGCCGCGATCAGGGGGTGAAGTACCCCAATGGCTTTACCATCCCCGATGACTTCGCCGCCCGGCAACTGCTGAACCTGGCGCGCGAGCTGGGCATCAACCTGATCGACACCGCGCCGGCCTATGGCAACAGCGAAGAACGTCTCGGCCCCCTGCTACGCGGGCAGCGCGAGGATTGGGTGATCGTCAGCAAGGTCGGTGAAGAGTTCGAGAACGGCCTGTCGCACTTCGACTTCTCCGCCGAACACACGCGTTTCTCCGTCGAACGCAGCCTGACGCGCCTGCAAACCGAGATCATCGACCTGGTGCTGGTGCACTCGGATGGCAACGACCTGACGCTGCTGCGTGACGGCGGCGCGTACGAGACGCTCGCCGAGTTGAAACGCGAAGGCAAGATCCGCGGCTTCGGCCTCTCCGGCAAAACCGTCGAAGGCGGCCTGCTGGCGCTGGAACAGGGCGACTGCGCGATGGTCACCTACAACCTCAACGAACAAAGCGAGCGCCCGGTGCTGGATTACGCCGCCAGCCATGGCAAAGGCATCCTGCTGAAAAAGGCCCTGGCCAGCGGCCACCTTTGCCTGCTGCCCGACGTCGACCCGGTGCGCGCCAGCTTCGAGCTGATCTTCGCCCACCCCGCGGTCAGCTGTGCGATAGTCGGGACCATCAACCCGCTGCATCTGACCCATAATGTCTCGACCGCCGCCAGCGTGATTCGAGCACTGCCCTAACGTCGCAGCCGCGGCCGACCCCGACGCAAGAAGGAGCCGAGATGCCGCGCATCCTCACCCGCAAGGACCCGAGCAACTTCCAGACCCAGGCACTGGCCGTCGACGCCACGGCCAGCAGCCTGAGCTACCAGGGCCTCGGCCGGCCGCTGAATTTCTGCCAGGTGCTCGAACGCCGCCAGCCGCTGAGCATCGGCAACAGCGAGTGCTTCAGCGCGGAGTTGGCCAACCTCGGGGTTTCCGTGCGCCTGACCCTCAGCTGGCAAGGCCGCGATTACTGGGTGCTGGTGCGGCAGCGGCGCCAGGATCGCGGCGACGTGGTGCTGAAACTGATCTCCGGCTACGTGCCGGGCCATGAGCTGAACCTGCCCTTGCTCACCGCGATTCAGGAAGTCGCCGAAGAATGCCTGCTGGAAACGCCGGAAGGCTGGCTCGGCGGACGCTTTGGCGACACCTGGCTGCCAACCCCCTATCAGGGTCCGCTACGCTACCGCGAGGCCACCAGCTTCAGCCTCGGCCCGCTGTCCGGCGCCGCCCGCCCGGTACGCTGCGGCAACATGACCCTGCTCGAACGGCCACGGGCCTATGTCCATCTGCCTACTGCGTCCCTGCAGCTGGTCTACGACCTGCGCCTGGAACTGCCGAAAGAGACCAGGCAGCTCAGCCTGTTCCATGTCGACGAGTGCCTGGAAAACGGGCAACTGGTCGCCCGCCTCAATCGTCGCCGCCAGGACCTGTACCTGATTCCGCTGGAGCACGGCCGGCCCTGCGCCAGGCTGCTGACCCTGAAACAGGGCATCCTGCACCCCGCCAGCAGCCGCGGCTGCTGGCTGGCGGAAAGCTTCGCACCGCAAGAAGGCTGGCTGGTGCGCGAGGAGCGGATTCGCTGGAAGGACTGGCTGACGCAACAGCACCTCACTCAACCGGCCGCAAAAAGGCCCCCGTCGCAGGCTGTGCTGAAACGTAACGAGCGAAGATCCGGCAAGGCAAAACCAGGCACAGAAGTACAATTCGCCGGCTGTAATGAGCGCTCTGAGCCTGTTTTCAACACCCTATAGCGCGCAAAGTCGCCATAGCTCCCACACAGCCAGGCAGCGTCTGGCTGTGTGGCTTGCCGGTGAGCGAAGCCCGCTATTTCAGTTCGCTGGAGCTTTTACCCAGCAGGCGCCGGGCGACGATCAGCAGCTGGATCTGCTGGGTGCCCTCGAAGATGTCAAGGATCTTCGAGTCCCGCGCCCACTTCTCCAGCAGTTCGTCCTCGGCATACCCCAGGGCGCCGGCCAACTCCACGCACTTGAGCGTAACTTCATTGGCCACCCGGCCGGCCTTGGCTTTGGCAATCGACGCCTCTTTCGAGTTGGGCAGTTTGTTATCGGCCATCCACGCCGCCTTCAAGGTCAGCAGGCGTGCGGCTTCCCACTCGGCCTCCAAGCGATAGAGCGTCGCTTCGGCATGACTGGCATGGAACAGCGGCTTGCTGTAATCCAACGTGCAGGCTTTGCTCAGCAGCTCACGGGTGCGGTCCAGTGCCGCCTTGGCCACCCCGACCGCCATCCCGGCCACCAGCGGGCGGGTGTTGTCGAAGGTTTCCATGACCCCGGCAAAGCCTTTCTGCACATCGATTTCCGGGTTGCCCAGCAAGTTGGCGGCCGGCACGCGGCAGTCGCTGAAACTGATCGAGGCGGTGTCGGAAGCCTTGATCCCGAGCTTCTTCTCCAGCCGGGTCACCGTCATCCCAGGCGTATCATGCTCGACCACGAAGGACTTGATCGCCGCGCGCCCCAGGCCTTTGTCCAGGGTTGCCCAGACCACCACCGCATCGGCGCGCTCGCCCGAGGTGACGAAAATCTTCTCGCCGTTGAGGACGTAGTGCTCGCCCTCCTTGCGCGCCGTGGTACGGATCGCCGCCGAGTCGGAGCCACAGCCCGGCTCGGTGATGGCCATTGCCGCCCAGGTGCCGCCGAAGCGGGCGAGCTGCTCGTCATTGGCCACCGCGGCGATCGCCGCATTGCCCAGGCCCTGGCGCGGCATGGCCAGCAGCAGGCCGACATCGCCCCAGCACAACTCGATCACCCCCAGGCAAGCCGAGAGGTTGCCACCGTTCCTGATCCCGCTTTCCAGCGACGCCGCCGCGCCGCGCTTGCTCGCCGAGGTCGCGCCGATTGCATCCGGCGAGCCGGCGTTCATGCCATCGAGCAGCGCCGCGAGCAGATCCAGCTCTTTCGGGTAGGCATGCTCGGCCTTGTCATACTTGCGCGAGATCGGCCGGAAATAATGGGCCGCCACCTGATGCGCCTGCGTGACCAGGCCGGTGAATTTCTTCGGGGTTTCCAGGTTCATCCGTATCGTCCCCTTAAAGCTGCAGGCCGCCGGCCATCAGGCCCACGGCGCGTAAATCGCGGTACCAGCGCTCGGCTGGATGCTCTTTGGTAAAACCATGGCCGCCGAGCAGTTGCACGGCATCGGTGCCGATCTTCATCGCCTTCTCGGCGCACAACAGCCGCGCCAGGTAGGCTTCGCGATGAAAGGACAGGCCCTGCTCGGCGCGGGCGCAGGCACGCCAGACCATCAGGCGCATGGCATCCAGTTCGACGGCGATATCCGCGACCATGAAGGCCACGCCCTGGCGATGGCTGATCGGCTCGCCAAAGGCCAACCGCTCGTTGCAGTAGCCGACCACATAATCCAGCGCCGCCTGCGCCGTGCCCACGGCCAGAGCGCACCAGCCCAGGACGGCGTGGTCGAGGAAACTCTGGTAATCGAAATGCTCGGCCGCCAGCCGCTGTTCCAGCGCGACTTTGACGTTCTTCAACTCAAGCCGTGCAGTGGCGCCGGCCTTCAGCCCCATGGCGGGCTGCGGCTGCCGCAACAACCCCTTGGCGCCAGCTTCGACGATGAACAAGGCGGGACCGTCCTCGGCCTGCGCGGCAACGATCAGCTGGCTGGCATCCAGCCCGCGCAGCACCAGGCACTTCTCCCCGGACAGGCGATAGTGCTTGCCCTTGCGCTTGGCCCGCGTGTTCAGACGCAGCGGGTCGAACAGCGCGCTCGGCTCATTTACCGCAAGCGCCATGAGCGGCGCCGCATCCTCGCCGACGAACGCCGGCAACCAGCGCGCCTGCTGCTCGGGCGAGCCCCAGCGACGGATGCAGTTGGCGGCGGACAGCGGTACCAGCAGAGCCGCCGCCAGGGACAGGTCGCCCCTGGCCAGCGCCTCGGCGATCAGCGCATTGCTGACCGTGGTGCGCTCGCCGACCATGCCGCCATGCACTGCGCCAACGCCATAGTGGGTCAGGCCCAGCTCATGCGCCTGGTTGAGCAACTCGGCGGACAGCGCCGCGTTGGCGTCGGCGTCATGGGCCGCCGGGCGCAGCACTTCACTGGCAAAGCTTTCCAGCATCTGCACCAGCATGTGTTGTTCGTCGGACAACGACAGATCGAACAGCGCATCGGGGTCGACCGGGCGCGGATCGCGAGCATTCTTCAACGCACGCGCGGCGGCCAGGCGAAAGCTGGCACGACTGCCGCGATAGATGAGTTTCTCGAAAGGCTTGCGCAGCTTCAGGCGATCCGGCCAATCGGCCTGGGCCATGCGATTCAGAAGGGCCAGGGCGCGGCCTTGGACATCGGCGTTCATGGGCATCTTTCCATTCAGGATGAAGATGCCCAGAGCATGCGCGCGGGAACCGCTAGCGGCTATGACCGCCCCGCCGGCAGCGACTGGCAAGTCAGCCAGTCGTAATCGCAGGGTGGGTTAGCCGCTCGGCGGCGTAACCTACCGCAGCATTGCCGGCAACACTAAGATGCAGCGCCTGACGCCATGCGGGCGCCCGATGGGACGGGCGGCGGATTACGCCGCCCTGCGGCTAATCCGCCCTACGGATCTTCTCGACGATGGCCGTGGTCGAGCTGTTTTCCACCAGACCGAGCACCCGCACTTCGCCGCCGTAGGCGGTGACGATATCGGCGCCGACCACCTGTTCGATGCCATAGTCACCGCCCTTGACCAGCACGTCGGGCTTGACCGCGCGCAGCAGGTTTTCCGGGGTGTCCTCGCCGAAGCTCACCACCCAGTCCACCGCGCCCAGGCCGGCCAGCACCGCCATACGCCGGTCGACCGAGTTGATCGGCCGGCCAGGGCCTTTCAAGCGAGCGACCGAGGCATCGTCATTGACCGCCAGCACCAGGCGATCGCCCTGGGCCCGGGCCTGTTCCAAATAGGTCACATGACCGGCATGCAGGATGTCGAAGCAGCCGTTGGTGAAGACGATCTTCTCACCGTGGGCCCGGGCATCTTCAATGCTGGTCAGCAGTTGCTCGAGGCTCAGCACACCGCGTTCGGAACCCTGCTCGCGCTGCACCGCACGGCGCAGTTCGGGGGCGCTGATGGCCGCCGTACCGAGCTTGCCGACCACGATGCCGGCAGCCAGGTTGGCCAGGGCCACGGCCTGCGGCAGTTCTTCGCCCGCGGCGATGGACGCCGCCAGGGTGGAAATCACCGTATCACCGGCACCGGTGACATCGAACACTTCCCGCGCCCGCGCCGGCAGGTGCAGTGCCGGATGCCCGGGACGCAGCAGGGTCATGCCGTGCTCGCCACGGGTCACCAGCAACGCGCCGAGCTCAAGCTCGCGCATCAGCTCGGCGCCCTTGGCCACCAGCTCAGCCTCATCGGCACAGCGGCCGACGATGGTTTCGAATTCGTTCAAATTGGGGGTGATCAGGCTTGCGCCACGGTAGATGGCGAAATCCTTGCCCTTGGGGTCGGCCAGCACCGGAATATTGCGACTGCGGGCGGCCTGGATCAGTTCCTGGTGATTCTGCAGGGCGCCCTTGCCGTAGTCCGACAGCACCAGCACCTTAACGCCTTCCAGCAGGCTTTCGACCATGGCCGTCAGTGCGACCGTGTCCGTGGCGAACAGCTCTTCGAAGTCCATCCGCAGCAGCTGCTGATGCCGGCTCATGACCCGCAGCTTGACGATGGTCGGTTGCGTGGCGATGCGCTGAAAGTGCGCATCCACGCCGGCCGCGCTCAGTCGCTCGGCCAGGCTGTCAGCCGCCTCGTCCTCCCCCGTCACCCCGACCAGACGCGCCGGCGCACCGAGCGCGGCGATGTTCAACGCCACGTTGGCGGCACCGCCCGGACGATCCTCGATCTGCTCGACCTTGACCACCGGCACCGGCGCCTCCGGAGAAATCCGCGAGGTGCCGCCATGCCAATAACGGTCGAGCATCACATCACCGACCACCAATACGGGGGCCTGGTCGAAACGGGGCATGGACAACTTCATGGGGATCTCCGGAGCCTCAAGTGGCGGGCAGGTAGTTTATCAGGCGATCCCCACCGGCGCGCCTTCATCCAGCCCCATGGCGTGCAGGCGCGCATAAAAACCGTTCTGCGCCAGCAGGTTGGCATGGGTGCCACGCTCGACGATCTGCCCCTGGTCCATCACCAGAATCAGGTCGGCTTTTTCGATGGTCGACAGGCGGTGCGCGATGACCAGCGTGGTCCGCCCCTTCATGACCCGATCCAGAGCCGCCTGGATATGCCGCTCGGACTCGGTGTCGAGGGCCGAAGTCGCCTCATCCAGCACCAGAATCGGCGCATCCTTCAACAAAGCCCGGGCAATCGCCAGCCGCTGGCGCTGCCCGCCCGAGAGCAGCACGCCGTTCTCGCCGACCTCGGTATCCAGGCCCTGCGGCAGTTTGTCGATGAATTCCTTGGCATAGGCGGCTTCGACGGCCTGCTCGATCGCCTCGCGCGGAGCGCCGGCCAGGTCACCGTAGGCGATGTTGTTGGCCACACTGTCGTTGAACAGGGTGACTTGCTGGGTAACCAGCGCGATATGCCGGCGCAGGTTGCGCAGTTTGTAGTCTTCTACGTCGATACCGTCGAGCAGGATTTGCCCCTGCTCATGGTGATAGAAACGCGGAATCAAGCTGGCCAAGGTCGACTTGCCGCTGCCGGAGCGACCGACCAGAGCGATCATCTGCCCGGGCTCGGCACTGAAACTGATGTCGTGGAGCACCGGCTTCTCGCTGCCCGGGTACTGGAAGCTCAGGTTACGCACCTCCAGACGCCCGCTGACCTGCTCTCGCTCGACGCTGCCATGATCGACCTCGGGGACTTCGTCGAGTTGTTCGAAAATGCTTTCGGCGCCGGCCACGCCTTTCTGGATCGTCGAACTGACTTCGGAAAGCTGACGAATCGGCTTGGGCAACAGACCCGCAGCCGTGATGTAAGCCACCAGATCGCCCGCCGTGGCATCGCCACGCAAGAGCAGTACGAGGAACAGCAACACCGCCATGGCAATGTAAATCACCAGCTGCAGCATCGGCGTATAGACCGCACCGGTCTTGGTCATGCGCAATTGCTTTTCGGTATTGTCCGCGCTGGCCAAGGCAAAACGCTTGGCCTCATAAGGCTCGCCGCCAAAGCTGCGCACCACCCGATAGCCCTGGATGGTTTCAGACGCGACATGGGTGACATCACCCATGGCCACCTGGATCTTCTTGCTCTGCTTGCGAAACTTCTTGCTGGCGCTGCCCACCATCAGCGCAATCACCGGCAGGATGGCGAGCATCACCAAGGTCAGCTTCCAGTTCATCCACAGCAGGTAGGCGAACAGGAAAATCACCGTCAACCCCTCGCGGATCACCACCTTGATCGCATCGGTTGCCGCGCCGGTGACCATGGTGACGTTGAAAGTGATACGGGAAATCAGGTGCCCGGAGTTGTGATTGTCGAAATAGCGATTGGGCAGCACCAGCAGGCTGTTGAACAGCGCGATGCGCATATCGTGCACCAGGCCGAGCGAGACCTTGGCCAGAAAGTAGTTGCCGAGGTAGGAGCCGAGCCCCTGCCAAACCGCGATCAACACGATGAGCAGCGGCACCATCTGCAGCATCGGCAAATCGCGCAGCAGCGGCAGATTCGGGAACAGCACCGCACTGGGATTGGACAGGCCATCGACGAAATACTTGAGGATTCCCGCCAGCATCGGCTGGGTCGAGGCGAAGATGATATAACCGAGAATACTGATCAGGAACATGCCGGCATAGGGCCGGACATAACCCAACAGACGCAGGTAGATCTTCAGGCTCGAGGTCTGGGAAGTACTTGGGTGCTGGTCGGTCATGCGCTCACGCTTGGGCTTGGGCAAAAAGGTCCAAGAGCTTAGCACAGCGGCGGCTGCCTCTTGCCGGCGTATGCATTAAGATGCCCGCCCAGCAAGGAGCGTAACGGAGCCATCCGGACGTGCAGCCAGCGCCACGCCCCCAACCCATGCCAAGAGTCCGCCGATGAGACCGTTTGACGAGACAGAACTCAACGCACTGTTGAAAGACGCGCAAACCATTGAAGAGGATGGTTATGGCCTGAAGGTCGCACGCCTCGGCAACGGCGACTTCCTCAAGCTGTTCCGCCGCAAGCGTCTGCTTTCCTCAGCGCTCTGGTCACCTCCGGCGCAGCGCTTCGCCGACAATGCAAGACGCCTTCTCCGGCTCGGCATTGCGGCGCCAGCCATCATCGAAACTTTTCGGGTTCCCAGCCGCCGGCTGAACGGCGTGCGCTACCAGCCACTACCCGGCCTGACGCTGCGCAACCATTGGCGCACGCTGGAGCCGGCACAACGCGAAACCGAGGTCGAACGCTTCGGACTCTTCCTCGGCCAACTGCATCAGCAAGGCATCTATTTCCGTTCCCTGCATCTGGGCAACGTACTGCTGCTCCCCGAGGGCCAGTTCGGTCTGATAGACCTGTCGGACATGAAGATCGCAAACCGCCCCCTCGCCCCCTGGAAGCGCCAGCGCAACCTGCTGCACATCCTGCGCTACGAGGAAGATGTGCAGTGGCTGACTGGGCCGCATCGCACGGCGCTGCTCAAGGGCTATGCGCAGAGCAGTGGCAAACGCCATGCTCTGCGCTTGGCGCAGAACATCGAGCGCCTGCATCCGAGCTGAAGTACTCCGCCAGGGCTTGCCGCCCCTGCACCGACCCGCCCCTGGAGTCACTCACCGATTACCAACACGGTTGCGCCCTTGGCATTGGCGAACTCGGCCAAAATCTGTCGGTGATGCCGTTGCAACCATTGCTGCAGCCATGGCTCGTCGGCCTTGACCTCGATCAGGTAGTAACGATAGCCGTTGACACGAGCATCGCTCATTGCCTCTTCACGCGTCAGCGTCGGAGGTTGATAGCCCCAGCCAGCGTAATAGCGGATGCGCGGGTCATCGTAATAGATCGCCTCGGTTGGTTGGACATGCTGCGCCAGCCAGTGCCCCGCCTCGATGTAGTG
This sequence comes from Pseudomonas sp. KH_027, assembly GCF_057838565.1. NCBI lineage: Bacteria > Pseudomonadati > Pseudomonadota > Gammaproteobacteria > Pseudomonadales > Pseudomonadaceae > Pseudomonas > Pseudomonas sp. KH_027. Next base: position 529,327 of record NZ_CM174470.1, on the reverse strand, counting down.
GACTTTCTTCGCCGACAAGGAAATCACGTTGGCGAGCATGACCAGCAGCGCCACCACCACCAGACCCCGTATCCCTCTGGGGAAACGGCGGGCAAGCGCGACCAGAGCGATTACAACCAGGGGCACCGCCAACAGGTCGAGAAAGCTGGTGTAGCGGGCGTTGATGAACTGCTGCTGAATGTAGAAGAACATCAGCACCGCGAAGTAGCAGAGCCAGGCCCAGGCGAACACGCGGAAGGACTTGAGGTAGGTACGGATCGCCGCCCAGCCTTCACGGAAGAGGAAGGGCACGCTGAACGGCCCGAGCAGCTTCACGAACATCAGCAGCAGCGTCGCCAGAAAACCGAAGAACAAAATTTTTCCGGCATCGTCCGCCGAGTATTTCCGCAGCAGGGTCGCGCCGAAACGCTCCGATACCGAGCTGAAGGTGGCGAACAGCGAGCGTGGATCGATTAGATTCAGGTATTGCCCAATGCGCCCGAGCGGCCATTGATCAAAGCTCAACAGCAGCCCGCCCGCCAGCACGGCAACCAGCAACGGCAGCGCGACCAGTTGCGCCATCCGCCCCCAGCCTGCCCGAGTAGTCAAACCGCTCGCCTGCCAGAACACCAGTGCCGGAATCAGCAATACCGCTTCCAGGCGAAACAGCGCAGCCAGCAGCACCGATAGCTGGATAAGGGTCGCGTGTGCCCAGCCACCTCGTTCTTCCCAACGCAAAGCAAGCCAGAGCGCCAAGATGCAGAAAAACCAGAAGCCGAATTCGCGCAGAATATCGCCGCGGAACTCATTGAAGGCGGGCATGGCCAATACCACCAGACAAGCCCAGTAACCACTGCCGGGAAGGCGTCGGGAAATACCGTCGACCAGCAGCGCACAGGTTCCGGCCATGAAGAACGCGCACCACAGATAGGCTGCTGTCTCCAGCGGGAGACCCGTAAAGGCGTGTATGGCGCCCAGCAAAATGGAGAACCAGGGCCAATCGAACCGTGAGAGGGTGTCGGCCAGACCGTGTTCGATAAAGTGCTGCGCCAGCGCCAAGTAGAAGGCCGCATCCTTGGCGACGGTGCCTGAATTGGCCACCGCGACCCAGGAGAGCAACAGGCTGCCCAGGAAAGCCCACTGCGGCGCCGACAAACGTTTCAATTGAAGAGCGATTCCTTGCATGACCTCTCCCAAGGGTAAAAATCGCAACCTATAGGAAGGTCAGCGTAGAGATGAAACAACGAGCCGAGCAGTCACCCAGCTCAATCAAGACCGCAGCCAGAGCCGCAAAGCCTTGCGCGTATAGGACCAGTTGAACAATACCCGGTGGTCCGCCCGCAGTGCCTCGCGGTAATAATGCCTGGCGCCGGCATAATCCCCGGCCAGCAGACAGGTGCGGAACAACGACAGGCAACGCTGGGCACGGTATTGGCGCTTGAGCGGCTGGCAGGCGACTGGCAGGCGGTCGAACACTTCATCCACCAGGCTCAAATCCACCTTGCGTGCCGCCTCGGCATTGTGGCGCAGGCTGCCCGGATGTTTGTGGATGCGCGCCAGCAGCATGTCCAGCCTTTCGGCCCGGGCGTGGGTCAAGGTGAAGGCAAAGACCGGGATGTCCTCGCTGTGGCGCAAATGTTCAGGGTAGGGCCGCTGAACCAACAGATCCCGGCGGAACACACAGGAGCCATGGCCGAGCCCGATCTTCTTGCCGAGCAGGTAGGCACGCAGCCGCTGCACCGGATCATCCGGTACCTGCGCGGCCGGGTGCTCGCGCTCGCGACCATCCGGCTGCTGCGCCACATGGCCGGCCAGCCAGAGACCGACATCCAGATCCTGCCGCAGGCGCGCACAGAGGGCCGGCAGCACAGCCGGCAGCAGCTCATCATCGGCGTCCAGCAGCAACACGTAGTGCCCACTACAGAGGCGCACACCATGGTTACGGGCCGCCGAAGGGCCGGCATTTTCCTGGCGTACGCCCTGGAAACGCGCACCATACCGCTCGCTCAGCGCGGCGAAGGCTGCGGGGGTATCGTCAGTCGAGCCATCGTCGACCACCCACAATTCCACCTCATCCCCCGCCTGCGCGAGCACCGACTCGACGGCACGCGGCAGAACCCCGGCATAGTTGTAGGTGGGAATAACGATGCTAAGCAGCGGCTTAGCCAACATGCTCATACCGGTCCGCACCGTCCTTGACGACGAGGATGTCTTCCATGATCAGGTACTGCAGGTCCGAGCCGAAGAACATGTTCAGCGCGTCCGTCGGCGAGCAGATCATCGGCTCGCCACGGCGGTTCAGCGAAGTGTTCAGCGACACGCCGTTGCCCGTCAGCTTCTCCAGTTCGAGCATCATGTCGTAGTAACGCGGGTTGTACTCGCGCTTGAGCACCTGCGCCCGCGAGGTGCCATCTTCGTGCACCACTTCGCTGACGCGGGTCTTCCACTCCTCATTGACTTCGAAGGTGAAGGTCATGAACGGCGACGGGTGGTCGACCTTGAGCATCTGCGGGCCGACGGTATCCAGCATCGACGGGCAGAAGGGCCGCCAGCGCTCGCGGAACTTGATCTGCTCGTTGATCCGGTTGGCCACCCCGGGGATGCTCGGGCAACCAATGATCGAACGGCCACCCAGGGCGCGCGGGCCGAACTCCATGCGACCCTGGAACCAGGCCACCGGGTTGCCGGCGACCATGATCTCGGCGATGCGCTGCGGCATGTTGTCGATCTGCTGCCACTTGGGCGTATTCGGGTGCTTGGCGCAGGCGGCGATGACGTCTTCGTTGGAGTAGGAAGGGCCGAGATAGACGTGCTCCATCTTCTCCACCGGGACGCCGCGCTTGTGCGAGATGTAGGCGGCAGCGCCGACCGCGGTGCCGGCGTCGCCGGAAGCCGGCTGCACGAACAGCTCTTTGACTTCCGGGCGGGCGATGATTCTCTGGTTCAGCTTGACGTTCAGCGCGCAGCCGCCGGCGAAGGCGATCTTGCCGGTTTCCTTGAGGATATCGCCGAGGTAATGATCCATCATCTGCAGCGCCAGCTTCTCGAACAGCGCTTGCATGCTGGCGGCGTAGTGGATGTACGGATCGTCGGCGATATCGCCTTCACGCTTGGGCCCCAGCCACTCGATCAGCTTGGGCGAGAAGTAGAAGCCCTTACCGCTCTCTTTATGGCGGCGCAGGCCAATGACGTTGGCGTACTCGGTATTGATGATCAGCTCGCCATTCTCGAACGTGGCCAGACGCGAGAAATCGTACTTGCTGGCATCGCCATAGGGTGCCATGCCCATGACCTTGAACTCGCCGTCGAGCATTTCAAAACCGAGGAACTCGGTGATCGCGCCGTACAGGCCGCCGAGCGAGTCCGGATCGAAGAACTCCTTGATCTTGTGGATCTTGCCGTTCTCGCCGTAGCCGAAGAAGGTCGTGGCGTACTCGCCCTTGCCGTCGATGCCCATGATCGCGGTTTTCTCGGTGAACCCCGAGCAGTGGTAGGCGCTGGACGCGTGGGCCAGGTGATGTTCGACCGGCTCGATCTTGATTTTCTTCGGATCGAAACCCAGCTGCTGGAGGCACCAGACGATCTTGTTGCGGTAGCGCTTGTAGCGGCGATTGCCCATCAGCAGTGCATCGAGGGCGCGATCCGGGGCGTACCAGTAGCGTTTGGCGTAGTGCCAGCGAGCCTTGCCGAACAGGCTGATCGGCGCGAACGGAATCGCCACCACATCGACATCGGACGGTTTGATCCCGGCCTGTTCCAGGCAGAACTTGGCCGACTCGTAGGGCATGCGGTTCTTGGCGTGCTTGTCGCGCACAAAACGCTCTTCTTCGGCGGCCGCGATCAACTTGCCGTCGATGTACAGGGCGGCGGAAGGATCATGGCTGAGGGCGCCGGAAAGGCCGAGAATCGTCAGTGCCACGGGAAAGCCTCTTGAAACTGCGGGTAGCTACATAACCACCGAGGGAATGGGAGGCGAAACCGGCCACTGGCCGAGGGCGCCTAACAAAGCGAGGGATTATAGCCGCTGCGTCGAGTCGAAGGTAATCCGGCGCAAGCGAGCCCCTGAACTGCAGCACGTTGCGGCCAAAACCCTGCGCGCGGAATGCAGAGCCCAGCAAACAGGCGCCGGACACGACGGTGCCCGGCGCCAGGCATCATTGTTTCGGCAAGGCGTAGGCGATCACGTAATCACCACGCTCTGGCGACTGACGGGCACCGCCGGCACTCACCACCACGTATTGCTTGCCGGTCTTCGGCGACACATAGGTCATCGGTCCGGACTGGCTGCCCACGGGCAGCCGCGCCTTCCAGACTTCCAGGCCCGTGCCACTGTCGAAGGCCCGCAGGTAGAAGTCCTGAGTACCGGCGAAGAACAGCAGGCCGGACTGAGTGGCCATCGAGGCGCCCAGGGTCGGCATGCCAATCGGGATCGGCAGGTGCATTTTGATGCCCAGCGGACCGGTGTCCTGCACGGTGCCGACCGGCACTTGCCAGACCAGCTTGCGGGTTTTCAGGTCGATGGCCGACAGGGTGCCGAACGGCGGTTTCTGACACGGAATACCGACCACGGAAAGAAAGCGCTGACGCATCGCGCCGAACGGCGTGCCGGCCTGCGGCACCACACCCATTTCGATACCACTGGCACCGGGTGCGATCTGGTCACGCGGGATCATGTAGTTGGCCAACCCCAAGCGCATGTCATTGACGAACATGTAGTCAGTCGTCGGGTCGACCGACACGCTGCCCCAGTTCATCCCGCCCAGGGAGCCAGGGAATTGCAATGCATGGTCGAGACCTGGCGGTGTGTAGACGCCCTCGTGGCGCATGCTCTTGAACTGGATGCGGCAAAGCATCTGGTCGAACAGCGTGGCGCCCCACATGTCCGACTCGCTCAGTCGCTGGTTGCCAATCGACGGCATGCCCACCGAGAACGGTTGGGTCGGCGAATAACGTTCGCCGGGCACATTGCCCTGCGGCACGGGGCGTTCTTCGACTTCGGCGATGGGCGTGCCGGTTTCGCGATTGAGCAGGAAAATCTCGCCCTGCTTGGTCACCTGCGCCAGGGCCGGCAGCGTGCCGCCTTTGCCATCGGGGATATCGTAAAGCAACGGTTGTGCAGGAATATCGAAGTCCCACAGGTCGTGGTGGGTCATCTGGAAGTGCCAGCGCACCTGACCGGTCTTCGCCTCCACGGCAACCACTGAGGAGCTGTATTTGTCGTCGAGCTCGGTACGCTGACCCGCCCAGAAATCCGGCGTGGCGTTGCCCGTCGGCAGGTAGATCAAACCCAGCGGCTCGTCGTAGGCCATCGCCGACCACACGTTCGGCGTACCCCGGGTGTAGGTCTGCCCTTCTGGCGGACGTTTGGTCGTTTGCGGATTACCCGGGTCCCAGGCCCAGACCAGCTCGCCGCTGTGCACATCGAAAGCGCGCACCACACCTGGCGGCTCGTCGACGGCGAAGTTGTCGGCGACGCGGCCACCGACCACCACCAGGTTGCCGGCGATCAGCGGGGTCGAGGTCTGCTGGTAGTAGCCGTCCTTGACTTCACCCATGTCGACTTTCAAATCGACCGTGCCGTTGTCGCCAAAATCCGCGCAGGGCTCGCCGGTTTCGGCGTTGAGCGCGATCAGACGGGCATCGATGGTCGGCAGGAAGATGCGCTTGGCGCAGGCTGTCGGCGCTGCCTCCGCCTCGCTGGGCACAGCCGTCGCCTCTTCGTAATAACCCAGGCCACGGCAGCGCTGCCAGTTCGGTGCGGAGCCCTTCGGGTCGAAGCGCCAGCGCTCGGTGCCGCTGTCCGCGTCCAGCGCAAACACCTTGCCATAGGCCGTGCAGTGATAAAGCGTGTCGCCGACCTGCAGCGGGGTGTTCTGGTCCTCGGCACCGGAACCGGTGCTCTGCGGCAGATCGCCGGTACGAAAGGTCCAGGCCACCTGCAGTTTGTCGACGTTATCCTTGTTGATCTGATCGAGCGCCGCAAAGCGATCACCGCCGGTGGTATTCCCCCAGTGGCGCCAATCCTTTTGCTCATGCCCCTTGGCGACCGGCGTTACCTGAGCCAGGGTGGCGGCAGGCAGCACCGGCACGAGGACAAAGGCATACGCCGCCGTCGCCACCAGCGCCACCAGCAGCAAGCCGCTCAGGGCATAGCCGCCACGACCGGCGCTAGCGCCGGAAGCACGTCCCAGCGCCGGATAAAGCAGCGCAACGATAAGACCGATGACGCCCAAGGCGAACAGGCGCGAGACCAGCGGCCAGAACTCCAGGCCGGTGTCCCACACAGCCCAGACCGCCGAGAGCAGCAAAGTCAGGCCATAGATCCAGGCACCGGCAGGCTTGCGTTTGGCTATCAGCGCGCCAGAAAGCAGCACTGCCAACCCGGCCAGCAGGAAATACCAGCTACCGCCCAGCGAGGCGAGATAGGCACCGCCGCCGGCAAGAAAAAGCCCAACCAGGGCGATGATTGCCCCGACCCCCACCAGAACCCAGTGGCTAGCGCCCCCACTATTCAGCACCTTGTCGTTCATGCGTTTTTCATCCCTCTACCAATGCCGCCGGCGCCACCGTGTTAGACGCCGACAGCAGGCGCATTGTGCACCACGCTATCGTCGTCACTGAGCACCCGCCTTCGAAGGGGCGGATTCTGACCTTCATCGCAATTCGTTACACCTTGCGGGAGATAGGGCGATTGCCCGGACAACATCCGCCGACTGCAGCAAACCCAGCAATGGAGCGCCCCGGCGCCAGATGACTTTACGGTCGATAATCGCCCACTATGGCCACCTAGCGGACGCCAACCCACTTCGAACCTGTATAACGCCGACGATGAATGAATCTCCTCGCTTTTATTTCCACGCTCAATATCTCGCGCTGCTGGTTCTGGCCCTGGCCAATTCCGCCTTCGCGAGCGAAACCTCGCTGCTGCTCGATCCCATGGTGGTCACAGGTACGCGCCAATCCAGCGCCAGCTTCGACCTGCCGTTTTCAGTGGATAGCGTAGATCGTCAGCAAATCAGCGACGGCCAACTTGGCATAAACGCCTCCGAGGTGCTCGCCCGGGTGCCCGGCCTGGTGGTGCAGAACCGCCAGAACTATGCCCAGGACCTGCAGATTTCCTCCCGCGGTTTCGGCGCCCGCGCGGCGTTCGGTGTGCGCGGTTTGAAGCTGATTGCCGATGGCATCCCGGCCAGCACCGCCGATGGCCAGGGCCAGGCGGCCACCTTCAACCTGGATACCGCCGAGCGTATCGAAGTGCTGCGCGGCCCGGCCTCGACGCTGTATGGCAGCAACGCCGGCGGCGTGATCCAACTGTTCTCGCGCGACGGCGAGGGGCCGCCGAGTGTCGGCGCGCAAACCATCATCGGCAGCGATGGCATGAGCAAGAATCACCTGACGGCAGAAGGTGCCAACGAAAACGCCGGCTTCCTGCTCGATGCCTCGCGCATGGATACCGACGGTTACCGCGACCACAGCAGCGCGCGCCGCGACCAGACCTTTGCCAAGCTCAACCTGAAACCCGATGACGACAGCAAGCTGGCATTGATCTACAGCGGCTTGGAACAGAACGGCACGCAGGATCCGCTGGGTCAGACCTGGGCGGCGTATAAAGCCGATCCGCGCTCGGTGGCCAGCAACGCGCTGATCTACAACACGCGCAAAAGCATCGATCACCAGCAACTGGGCGCCAATTACGAACGCTACTTGGGCGACGCCACCTTGCAAGTGACCGCCTATGCCGGTCAGCGCAGCGTGATTCAGTACCTGTCGATCCCCAAAGGTGTACCGGCCAACAACAATGGCGGTGGCGTGGTGGACTTCGACCGCGACTTCCACGGCGGCAGCCTGCGCTGGCTGCAACCGGTCGGCGATGTAGAACTGGTATTCGGCCTGGACTACGACCAAAGCCAGGATGACCGCCAGGGCTATCAGAACTTCGTCGGCGATCAGCTTGGCGTCAAAGGCGAACTGCGCCGCGACGAAATCGACACCGCCACCAGCCTCGATCCTTACGCCCAGGCAACCTGGAAGGTCGGCGACTGGAGCCTGCAAGGCGGCTTGCGCTACAGCACGGTGGAAATCGATGTCGACGACCACTACCTGAGCAATGGTGACGACAGCGGCAACCGCCGCTATCAACAGGCCAGCCCGGTGCTCAACCTGGGCTATGCCTTCACGCCGGAGCTGAACGGTTATGTCAGCGTTGGCAAAGGTTTCGAGACACCAACCCAGGGCGAGCTGGCCTATGCGCCGGATGCCGCAGGCGTTAACTACAACCTCGACCCGTCGACCAGCACGCAGTATGAAGTCGGCCTGAAAACCCTGATCGGCGCGGGCACACGGATCAATGCAGCGGTGTTCCAGATCGACACCGACGACGAGATCGTCGTCTTCGCCAATCAGAACGGCCGCACCAGCTACCAGAATGCCGGCCGCACCCAACGCCGTGGTTTCGAGCTGGGCGTGGAAAGCCAGCTCAGCGAGCAGTGGTCGGCCAATCTCGCCTACACCTACCTGGCCGCGCAGTACGACTCAGGTTTTATCAGTGGCAGCGGCAGCAGTGCGAGAACCATCGACAAGGGCAACGACCTGCCCGGCGTGCCGCGCACCACCCTGTTCGCCGAGCTGAACTGGCAACCCTACGACGGCATCAGCACCGCCATCGAAAGCCTCTATCGCAGCAAGGTGTACGTGGAAGACAGCAACACCGAGAAAGCGGCGCCGAGCTATGCCGTATTCAATTGGCGCGCCCGTTTCGAGCAGAAGGCCGGCCCCTGGACCCTGCACCAGATTCTGCGTCTGGACAACCTGCTGGACCGTCAGTACGTCGGCTCGGTGATTGTCGGCGATGGCAACCAGCGCTACTACGAAGCCGCGCCGGGACGCGCCTGGTATGCCGGCGCGGGCGCCAGCTACCCGTTCTGACGGTGCCGGATTACAACACCGGCAGGCGCTGATCCAGCAGGCGATACAAAGCAGATACTTGCGGCCAGTTGCGCAAAAAGCGCGCCCGGTCGCGGGCATAGGCACGGGCAAAGCGGCCGTCACTGTGGTGCTGCTGCATGGCGTCGAGGTCGATCAGGGCCCAGCGACCGGCCTGCCACAGCAGGTTGGTCCCCTTGAGATCGCCATGGCTGATGCGCTCGCGCACCAGCGCCGCGAACAACTCGACCAGCGCATCGAGCTCGGCCTCTGGCGGCAAACCCGCGCCAGCCGGCTCGTCCAGCCAGGGTTTGAAGTGCGCGATTACATCCTCGCCCGCCGCGTGCTCGGTCACCAGGTAGGCGCGCCCACGCAACCAGCATGTGCGCAGCTCCAGCATCGCCAGGGGCTTGGGCGTGGCGATGCCGAGAAAATCCAGGCGATTGCCTTCGCACCAACTGTGCCAGGCCCGGCTCGGCCGCCAGAAACGCTTCAGCCAGTGCAGCCAGCCTTTGATGTTGTAACGTTTGACCACCAACAGGCGGCCAGCCACTTCGACCCGCGCCACCGTGGAGGAGCCGCCCAGCTTGAGCGGTTGAGCGGCGGCGATCGCCGCGTCGGGTGCGGCCAACAGCGGCGCCAGCCAGTTTTCGTCCTCACGCCGAACCACGCGCAAAGCGGACGCACCGCGGCGGACACTGAACAAACTGCAGTCACGCCCGATCTTGCGCAGGTAATCGCGCAAGCGCCAGCGGCGAACGCTGTGAACTTGCTTGAGCAGCGCCTCCAGCGGCAGTGCGTGCTCGCCGTTGACCAGCAGGTAGTGCACCAGCAGCTCTTCGATATGGCTGTCCAGGCTGACCGGCAACTGGGCGAAGAACACACCGAGATTGCCCAGCACCTTGTCACGCGACAGCGGCTGACCCGGCACCTCAGCACGCACGCCGCCACCGTCGATCAGGTACAGCCGTCCCTCGTGCCGCAGCAGGTTATCCAGGTGCAGGTCGTCTTGCCACAGCCCCTTGCCGTGCAGCTGGGCAATCAGCGCCAGCGCCTCACCCAGCAGCGCCTGCTGGGCAGCGCCCAGCAATGGCTCGGCGGCCAACCTGCGCCATTCGGCCCCCAGGCTGCTGGCCTCGGCCAGGTAGTCGAACAGCAGCCAGCCGCCCTCGCCAGCGCGAAAGCCCTGCTCGAGCAACGCTGGCGTGCACAGCCCCTGCTCAGCGAGCAGGCGCGCGCCCTCGCACTCGCGGGCAAAATGCCGCGCGGCTTTGCCGCCCACCAGCAACTTGGCCAGCACCGGCCGGCCCTGCCACTCGGCCTGGCCGACATAGCGCTGGCCCGGCAGCACGCGCAGCAGGCTGTCGAGGCGCAGCGGCTGACCCGTCACCTCGAGTTGCAGCGGCAGGTCCGGCGTGCGCCCGGCGCGCTGCAGTTGTTCGAGGTTCATCGACGCAACTCCTTGTGCTGCCGGCGGGCGCCAAGACGCTGCCACCAGCGCTGAACATCGCCGCCCGAGCCAACGTAAGCGAGAAGCAGCTGGCAGACCTCCGCCTCACTCCAACTGCTCGCCCGCCGGAGCAGCGGCTCCAGATCCTTGATCCGGTCACGCTCACCGAACCACAGCGAGCGGGTCTTTTCCAGATCGATCAGTTGGGCGGCAAACTCACCGTCGTGGTCGCGTAGAAAAATATGCTTGGGATAGAAGCAACCGTGCACCTGCCCGGCATCGTGCAAACGCCGGATCAACTCGCCGCAGGCCCGCAGAATGGCCATGCGCTGCGCTTCACTGCGCTCGTTCCAGCCCTGCAGCCAGTGCTCGAGGTCTTGCCAGCCATCCAGGGCGCGGGTCAGCAACAACGCACACTGCTTGCCGGCCACCTGCCGCTGGGCGAAGAACGCCGCCCGCAGCGCCGGGATGCCGAGCCGCTGGTAGCGTTGAATATTGCGAAATTCGCGGGCGAATGTCGGTTCGCCAAACGGATGTGTCAGGCTGCGGGTCAGGTGGTTGGTCTGCCGCTTCAAGTAATAGGCGGAGTCGCCCAGCACCAGCCGCGACACTGAACTGTGGCCGCCACGCTCGGTATTCGGCGTGTCCACCGCCGCCAACTCCAGGGCCCAGAGCGCCTCGAAACGGTCCAACTGGTGCGCGGCCAGAACCGCGCGGTCTTCGGCGGCGATGAAGTCGTTCATTCGCGTCCCTCGAAGAATTTGACGATCTGTCGAATACGCTGCTTGTCACAACCGCTCAGGCGCTGGCGCCCCTGATATTGCAGGTAGAAACGCAGGCGCTGGGCGCGCGAGAGTTTGTACTTGGCCACCTTGTCCAGGCAGGCCAGGTCCTTGATGATCCGATAGCGCAGCAAGGGCCCCCACCAGAAACCGCCGGTTGGGCAGTCGATCAAAAACAGCTCGCCCTGGCCGTTGACCAGCAAGTTGCGCCATTTCAGATCGTTATGGGTGAAGCACTGCTCATGCAGGGTACGGGTAGCACGGGCCAACTGCTGGCTCACGCCAGCCACCCAGGTCGGATCGCCCAGGCAGGCGGCGTCACGCTGCGCCAACTGAGCCATGTCTTCGGTGCCGACCAGCTCACGGGTGATCAGCGCACCGCGGACAAATGCCCCGGTCTTGCGCTCCAGCCCGTAGGCCACGATGGGCGCAGTGGGAATGCCCCACTTAGCGAAACGCTTGAGGTTCTGCCATTCGGCCTTGACCCGCGGCCGCCCGATAAAACGGCGCAAACCCTTGCCGGCACCATGGTAGCGCTTGACGTAATAACGCTGCCCCTGGCACTCGACGCGAATCACCTCCGACAACGGATCGTGGGTGATGTGCTCGCCCTGCAAGGCGAATACCGCATCGAGATCGGCAAAGGTGGCGGCCAGTTCTGGCGCCGCACCCTCGGTCAGCCGCCACTCACTCATGGCCGGCTCCCGGCGCATATTTGCGGGCATAACGGGCCAGCAGCTTGTCCGCCTTGCGCTGCAACCAGAGCAGCAACTGCGCCTCGTCACGCAAGATCTGGCGCAGCGACAGGCGGCCTTCTGCGGCCTGACCCTTTGCGGCAGAAAAATAGGCGCGCAGAAAACGCAGTTTGTCGCCCCGGGTCAGGCCGATATTGAGGGCGGAGAAATACAGCCCGGCCAGGTCCTTGTCGCGCCAGCGGCGGCTGACGACCGGACGCGACTGCGCGCGGTGCAAGTCGATCAGCGACAGTTTGAAATCCTCGGGCGTCACCGGCTTATCGGTGTGCAACAGGAAATGGCAGATATAGCAGTCGCGGTGATTGACCCCGGCGCGGTGCATATCGCCGGTCATCTTCGCCACCTCGGCGATCAGCGCGCGCTTGAGCTGGGGCTGCGGCGGCCGGGCAACCCAGTCGAGGCTGAAGTCTTCCAGGCTGATGGTCGGCGCCAACTCCTCGGTAACGATAAAGGAATGCTGGGCCGCCGGGTTGCTGCCACGAGCGCCGTAGGCCACCGCCGTCATGGTCGGCACACCCGCTTCATGCAGACGCTGGATCGCCCGCCATTCCTGACCGGCACCGAGCACTGGCAGTTTCGCGGTGAGCAGATTCTTGACGATCTCGCCCCAGCCGATACCGCGGTGGATCTTGACGAAATAGCCGCGCCCTTCGACCTCGGTGCGCAAGGTGCGCCGGCCTTCCAGCTCGCGGTAGACCTGACCTTGCAGCCGCTCGACCTCGGTGAAGGCATCGCGCCCGGCCCACAGACGCTGGAAGGGTTCAGCCAAAATGAGTTTCAAGCCTGCTTCTCCGCCAAAATCACATCCGCCGCGCGTTGCGGCAGGCTATAGAGGTCGGCCGACTCGGCGTACGCCAGGCCATTGCGCGCCCAGTTCGCCCGCTGTTCGCCCGCGGCGAGCATCTCGCTCAGCAGCTGGTTGAGCTGCACCTGCTCGAACGGGCTCGGCACGACCCGGCCACAATCGGCCTCCTCGATATAATGCGCATAACCGCAAACATCGGTGACCAGCACCGGCAGGCCGGCGACCAGGGCTTCCAGCAATACCGTGCCGGTGTTTTCGTTGTACGCCGGGTGAATCAACAGGTCGGCGCCGAGCAAAAAGCGCGGAATATCGCTGCGCCCCTTGAGTATCTGCACCTGCTCGGAAATCCCCAGCGTCTTGATCTGTAGCAGAAATGGCCTGGGGTCGTCCTGGCCGATGACGATCAGCCGGGTGCGTTTTTTCAGCGCCGGCGGCAGCGCGGCGACGGCTTTCAGGCTGCGATCCAGGCCCTTGGTCTTGAACCCGGAACCGATCTGCACCAGCAGCAGGTCATCGTCCGCCAGCTTGAACTCGCGGCGGAATGCGGCGCGAATTTCGGCGGCATTCGCCGGCGCCCGGCGATCCGGCGCGATCCCGGGTGGCAACAGGTGAAAACGCTGCGCCGGCGTCGCGTAATGTTTTACGAACAGCGGCTGCTGCACTTCGGAGATCATCAGCACCTCGGTCTTCGCTTCGGGCGCGAACACCGCGCGCTCGTAATCGGAGAAGTGCTTGTAGCGGCCCCACTGGCGGTACAGCGAATTGCGCAGGTTCTGCGCCTTGTCCTCGAAACAGCCATCGGCGGCGTAGTACACATCCAGCCCCGGCATCTTGTTGAAGCCGACCACACGGTCCACCGGGCGCTTGGCCAGGTCGGCCTCGACCCAGGCCAGCAGCTTCTCGTTGCGACGGTGGTTGAACAGCGCTTTGACCGGCGCCACCAGCACTTCGAAACCCGCCGGCACATCGCCTTCCCAGATCAGCGTGTAGACACGAATGCTATGGCCACGCTGCTGGCACTCCAGGGCGATGCGCATGAAGTCGCGCTGCAGGCCACCGAACGGGAAGTATTTGTAGAGGATGAAAGCCAACTGCATCAGAGGGTATCCATTAAAGAACGGTCTCCGGCGCCAATAACAACGCCTCCAACTCGGTGGCGACGCGCTCGGCCAGCAGGTCATCGAAACAGGCGGCATGGCGGTCGCCCAGCCCGGCATTCGGGCCACTGGCGCACAGGTGGATCTGCGCGCGACCATAGGCGCCGACCCGGCCCGGCAAGGTCGGGCCGTAGAGGGAAATGGTCGGCACATCCAGCGCCGCCGCCAGGTGCCCGAGACCGGTATCCACTGCCACGCATGCGGTGGCACCAGCGATCACTTTAGCCACCCCGGCGAGGTTCAATTTGGGCAGCAGCGCGGCATGTTCGAGGCCCGCGGCGATGCGCTCGGCACGCGCCTTCTCCACCTCGTTGCCCCACGGCAGGCGCACGGCCCAGCCGAGGTCGCTCATGCGCTCGGCCAGCGCACGCCAGTAGGCTTCCGGCCAATGCTTGCTCGGCCAGGTGGTACCGTGCAGGAACAGCAGGTAAGGCGGCACCGACGCATCGGCCAGTTGCGCGCGACTCAGGCCATAGTCGCCAATACCGGCCGGCAACGGATAGTCCAACGCCTGGGCGAACAATTGGCGCACGCGTTCCAGCGCATGTTGCTCGCGCGGCACGGCGTAGGCCCGGTCGTAGAAGCGACAGGCGAGCGGTTCGCGCGCCGAAGCGCGGTCCAGCCCGGCCACCGGCGCCTTGACATAACGGGTCAGCCAGGCGCTTTTCAGCAGGCCCTGGGCATCGATCACTAGGTCGTAGTCGGTCTCGCGCAAGCGCGCTTTGAAGCGTCGCCATTCGCCCGTCTTCAGGGTTTGCCAGAGGTGCTTGCGCCATCGGCGGATCGCCACCGGAATCACCTGCGCCACGGCCGGGTGCCAGGCCGGAATTTCGGCAAAGCCTTCCTCTACCACCCAGTCGAACTGGATGCCGGGAATCGCCCGCGCCGCATCGGTCAGCGCCGGCAAGCTGTGGATCACATCCCCCAGGGATGAGGTCTTGACCAGCAGCACCCTCATTCAGAAACCTCGATCGGGTCCGCAACCAGCCGGTCCAGCGCCTCGACCACTGGCCGCGGCTTGAGCTCGCGCAGGCAGTTGTAGTGGCCGAAACGGCAGGTGCGGTCGAAACACGGGCTGCACTCGATACCCAGACGCACAATCTCCACCTGCTCGGCCAGCGGCGGCGTGAACTGTGGCGAAGTCGAGCCGTAGACAGCCACCAGCGGGCGATTCAACGCGGCGGCGACGTGCATCAGGCCGGAGTCGTTGGAGACCACCGCGGCGGCGCACGACAGCAGGTCGATGGCTTCGGCCAGCGCCGTTTCACCGGAGAGGTTGCGAGCCTCCTCGCGCAGGCCGGGGATCAGGCGCGAACGGATGTCTTCACCGACCGCGTGATCGTTCTTCGAGCCGAACAGCCAGACCTGCCAGCCGGCACGGATCTTCAGCTCGGCGACCTTGGCGTAATACTCGCTGGGCCAGCGCTTGGCCTCGCCGAACTCGGCACCGGGGCAGAGCGCCAGCACCGGGCGATCCAGGCTCAGGCCGAACGTGGCCAGGGCCGCGTCGCGGCTGGCCGGTTCGATCTGCAACGCCGGCCGCGGATAAGGCCTGGGCAGCTCAGCACCCGGCTCGTAGGCCAGCGCCATGAAGCGTTCGATCATCAGCGGGTAGCGTTCTTTATCCAGCGTGCGCACATCGTTGAGCAGGCCGTAGCGCATCTCGCCCTTCCAGCCAGTGCGCTTGGGGATGCCGGCGAAGAACGGCACCAGCGCCGACTTCAACGAGTTGGGCAGCAGAATCGCCTGATCGTACTGGCCGGCCAGGGATTTACCGATCTTGCGCCGCGTACCCAGTTCGAGCACGCCATGGCCAAGCGGAAAGCTCAGCGCCTGGCGCACCTCGGGCATGCGCTCGAGGATCGGCCGGCTCCACTCGGGCGCCAGCACGTCGATCAGACACTCGGGATGGCGTTGCTTCAGGCACTGGAACAGCGTCTGCGCCATCACCATGTCGCCAACCCAGCTCGGCCCTACGATCAGTATTCTCATTACGACTCCGCAAATGATCAGGGAGGCTCGCGCCTCCCTGTCACTGCCTTATTCAAATTCTCTCACGCCTATTCGTGAAGCGTCGCGAGCCCGCAGGGTGGGTTAGCCGCGACGGCGGCGTAACCCACCGCCGATACCGACAGGCATCGTCATTGGCCGGCCCACTGGGCCGGATGGTGGATTACGGTCTTCGACCTAACCCACCCTACGCCTTGTAACTTGCAGCTTTTTATTTGACCAGTGTGCGCCATTCGGCATGCGCCGAAGTCTGTCCGGTGACCAGATCGAAGTAAGCCTTCTGCAGCTTCTCGGTGACCGGGCCACGGCTGCCGATACCGATCAACCGGCCATCGACTTCGCGGATCGGCGTGACTTCGGCGGCGGTGCCGGTGAAGAACGCTTCGTCGGCGATGTACACCTCGTCGCGGGTGATGCGCTTCTCGATCACCTGGATACCCAGCTCGGCGGCCAGGGTCAGGATGGTATTGCGGGTGATGCCATTGAGGCAGGAGGTCACTTCCGGGGTGTAGACCACACCGTTCTTGACCAGGAAGATGTTCTCGCCCGAACCCTCGGCCACATAGCCTTCGGTATCCAGCAGCATGGCCTCGTCGGCGCCGCCGGAGATGGCTTCCTGCAAGGCCAGCATCGAGTTGATGTAATTGCCGTTGGCCTTGGCGCGGGTCATCGAAATGTTCACGTGGTGACGGGTGAAGGAGCTGGTGCGCACCTTGATGCCCTTCTGCAGCGCCTCGTCGCCCATGTAGGCGCCCCAGTGCCAGGCCGCAACGATCAGGTGGACCTTCAGGCCGGTGGCGCGCAAGCCCATGGCTTCCGACCCGTAGAACACCATCGGGCGAATGTAGGCGCTTTCCAGATTATTCTCGCGTACCGCGGCGCGGGTCGCTTCGTTGACTTCCTCTTTCGAGAACGGAATCTTCATGCCCATGATGTGGGCCGAGTCGAACAGACGGTCGGTGTGCGCCTGCAGGCGGAAAATCGCCGTGCCTTGCGGGGTATTGTAGGCCCGCACACCCTCGAACACGCCCATGCCGTAATGCAGGGTGTGAGTCAGCACATGGGTGGTGGCATCGCGCCACTGGACCATTTCGCCGTCATACCAAATCACGCCATCACGATCGGCCATCGACATCGTTTCGCTCCTCAAGAATTCTCTTCAACCAAGGCTCGCCCATCAAAAACTCAGGCGCATTGCGGCCCTTGGGCAATGTGCGCGGGACGCCAGGCGGCTCGCCGGATTCATCAACTCAGCCCCAGCTCGCGCCAAATCCGCATCACGTCACGGCGCTCGGCGTGAAACTGTTCACCGCTGACGATACCCGCCTTCTTCTGCAAGGCCAGGCGGTGGGCCGCTGCGCGATAGGCCTTGTAGACCTCCTGCAACAGGCTGGCATCGGCGCTCGGGATCAACCCCGCGCGCTCCAGCCCTTCAAGAATGCGGATGTTATCGGTGAATTGCAGCAGCGCTGGATGCTCGCACGACCAGGCCAAGGCCGCGTATTGCACCATAAATTCGATATCGACGATACCACCGGCGTCCTGCTTCAGATCGAACGGCGCCGCGGCCTCGAAGGCATTTGCCGCGGTGCCGGCGGCGGTTTCCTTGGAACCGAGGTTGTCGCGCATCTTCGCGCGCATCTCGCTGACTTCCAGCTGCAACGTGGCCAGGTCGCGCTTGCGCCCGAGCACCTGGGCACGCACTTGCTCGAATGCCGCGCCAACCCGTGGGCAACCGACCAGCACGCGCGCGCGCACCAGGGCCTGGTGCTCCCAGGTCCAGGCCTCGCTCTCCTGATAGCGCTGAAAAGCGCCAAGCGAGCTGACCAGCAGGCCGGACGCACCCGACGGGCGCAGGCGCATGTCGACTTCGTAAAGCTGGCCGGAGTTGGTCTGGGCCGTCAGCAGATGGATGATGCGCTGCCCCAGGCGATTGAAGAACTGCGCGCCGTCGATGGGCTTGGCGCCATCGGTTTCCGCCTGCGGATCGCCATCGTGGATGAACACCAGATCCAGGTCCGAACCATGGCCGAGCTCGAGCCCACCGACCTTGCCATAGCCGACGACGATGAAGTCCGGGTCGCACAGGCTGCCATCGCTGCGCTGCGGCGTGCCGCTTTTCGCCACGGTCTGGCGCCAGGCCAGGGCCAGCACTTGTTCGAGGATCGCCTCGGCCAGCCAGGTCAGGTAATCGCTGACCTTCATCAGCGGCAAGGTGCCGGCGATCTCCGAAGCGGCGACCCGCAGGCGGTGGGCCAGCTTGAAGTGGCGCAGTGCCTCCATCTGCTGCTCCAGGTCATCCTCGGGGATGCGCGTCAGTCGCTCGCGCAACTCGGCGGCCAGCTCCGGCGCCAAGGGTGGCTTGAACAGCCGGCCTTCGTTGAGCAGCTCATCGAGCAACAGCGGAAAACGGGTGATCTGCTCGGCGATCCACGGGCTCGCCGCGCACAGGGTCAGCAAGCGCTGCAAGGCGCTGGGGTTTTCCGTCAGCAACACCAGGTAGGCCGAACGCCGCGCTACCGCCTCGATCAGCGGCAACACCCGCTCCAGCACCAAGTCCGGGTTCTCGTGCTCCACGGCCTGCGCCAACAGCCGCGGAATAAAGGCATCCAGGCGCTCGCGCCCAAGCCGCTGCATGGCCCGCACCTGATTGCTGACCCGCAATCCGGCCAGCCGCTGCCAGGCCGACTGCGCCTGGGCAAAGCCCGCCTCGCTCAGCTGCCGGCAGGCGGCCTCTTCATCGAGGGCATCCTCCCAGAGTGGCAGCCACTCACTGCCGACGCAGAGCACCGACTCGGCGCCCTCCTCCTCGTCCGGATCGGCGATGACCTGACGAAAGTGCCAGTCGACCCGCCCGCGCCAGTACAGCAAGCGCTCGTGGAAGGCCGCCCAGCTGTCGAAACCCATGATGAAGGCGACGCGCGCGCGGTCTTCGACGTTGTCCGGGAGCATTTGTGTCTGGCGGTCGGCAATCGCCTGCAAGGCGTGCTCGGTGTAGCGCAGAAACTCATAACCGGCGCGCATGTCCTCGACCACCGCCGGCGGCAGGTAGCCCTGGCCTTCGAGGGTCTTGAGCACGTTCAGCAGCGGCCGCTGTTGCAGGCTTAGGTCGCGGCCGCCGTGGATCAGCTGGAACGCCTGGGCGATGAACTCGACTTCGCGGATACCGCCGGAGCCGAGCTTGATATTGTCGGCCATGCCCTTGCGCCGCACCTCCTGCTGGATCAGCAGTTTCATCGCCCGCAACGCTTCGATGGCGGAAAAATCCAGGTAGCGCCGATAAACGAACGGCCGCAGCATCTCCAGCAGTTGCGCGCCGGCGACCTGATCGCCGCCGACCACCCGCGCCTTGATCATCGCGTAGCGTTCCCAGTCGCGCCCCTGGTCCTGGTAGTACTGCTCCAGCGCATTGAAACTGAGCACCAGCGCACCGGCCGAGCCGTACGGGCGCAGGCGCATGTCGACGCGAAAAACGAAGCCGTCGACGGTAATTGCATCCAACGCCTTGATCAGCCGCTGGCCGAGCTTGATGAAAAACTCCTGGTTATCCAGCGAACGCTTCACCCCTTCGGTTTCGCCACCCTCTGGATAGGCGAATATCAGGTCGATGTCCGAAGACAGGTTCAACTCGACCGCACCGAGCTTACCCATGCCGAGCACGACCATCTGCTGCACCTGCCCGGTGCGCCGACCGATCGGCGTGCCGAACTGCGCGCAATGCCGTGGGTACAGCCACGCGTAGGCCAGATCGATGCAGGCGTCGGCCAGGTCGGAGAGGTCGCGGCAGGTTTGCGCCAGGTCGGCCTGGCGGGTCAGATCACGCCAGATGATGCGCACCTGCTGGCGGTTGCGCTGGCGTCGCAGGCGCCGCCCCAGTTCGTTTTCATCGCCGCACTCGGCCAGCGCCTCGTTCAGTTGCGCGCGCAATTCACCGGGCTGCAGCGGCCGCTCCAGCTCGCCGCTGGCGGCCAGCGCCAGCAACATCTGTGGATCGCGCAGCACCTGCTCGGCGACGAAGTCGCTCGCCGCCGTCACCCGCTCGAGCGCCTCCAGCCTGGCAGCCGGCCAGCCAGTCAAATCCTGGACGGCTGGCGGCGACAAAGCGGCGAGCGCAGCATGCAACGACTGTTGCGCACGACTGACGAAAGGCTGCAGCGAAGCGGGCAAAGTGACGAGCGAGGGCAGGCTCATGATCTATCCTGTGATCGGCGTACTGTTGGCGATTTACCCGCCAACGGTCGCGGCTTTTTGGTTTTAACGCTGAACCACTTGTAGTTTTACTACTAAATAATGTGTCGAGAGGGCTGAAAATACCGTCGATCTGTAGTAAAACTACACAAGACCGGCCCTACCCCGGTTAATCCAAGAATTCACGTCGCCCGCCCAAAAGGCCGGCCACGCACCCGGGCTCCCGATTCTGGAAGCCTTTCCGCCCTGGAGCAAGCCATGCAAGACCTCGATCCCGTCGAAACCCAGGAATGGCTGGACGCGCTTGAATCCGTCCTCGACCGTGAAGGCGAAGACCGCGCACATTATTTGATGACCCGCATGGGCGAACTGGCCACCCGTAGCGGTGCGCAGCTGCCCTATGCGATCACCACGCCCTATCGCAACACCATCCCCGTTACCCACGAAGCACGCATGCCTGGCGACCTGTTCATGGAACGCCGCATTCGCTCGCTGGTACGCTGGAACGCGCTGGCCATGGTCATGCGCACCAACCTGAAAGACTCTGACCTGGGTGGTCACATCTCCAGCTTCGCGTCCAGTGCGACGCTGTATGACATCGGCTTCAACTACTTCTTCCAGGCCCCGACCGACGAACACGGCGGCGACCTGATCTACTTCCAGGGCCACGCATCGCCAGGCGTTTACGCCCGTGCGTTCATGGAAGGCCGCATCTCCGAAGAGCAGATGAACAACTTCCGTCAGGAAGTCGATGGCAACGGCCTGTCGTCCTACCCGCACCCCTGGCTGATGCCTGATTTCTGGCAGTTCCCGACCGTATCCATGGGTCTGGGCCCGATCCAGGCGATCTACCAGGCGCGCTTCATGAAGTACCTGGAAAGCCGCGGCTTCATCCCGGCCGGCAAGCAGAAAGTCTGGTGCTTCATGGGTGACGGCGAGTGCGACGAGCCGGAATCCCTGGGTGCGATCTCCCTGGCCGGTCGCGAGAAGCTGGACAACCTGATCTTCGTCATCAACTGCAACCTGCAGCGCCTCGATGGCCCGGTTCGCGGCAACGGCAAGATCATCCAGGAACTCGAAGGCGTGTTCCGTGGTGCCCAGTGGAACGTCAACAAAGTCATCTGGGGCCGTTTCTGGGACCCACTGCTGGCCAAGGATACCGACGGCATCCTGCAGCGCCGCATGGACGAAGTCATCGACGGCGAGTACCAGAACTACAAAGCCAAAGACGGCGCGTTCGTCCGTGAGCACTTCTTCAACACGCCAGAACTCAAGGCGATGGTCGAAGACCTCTCCGACGACGAGATCTGGAAGCTCAACCGTGGCGGCCACGACCCGTACAAGGTCTATGCGGCGTACCACCAGGCGGTCAACCACAAGGAACAGCCGACCGTCATCCTGGCCAAGACCATCAAGGGTTATGGCACCGGTGCCGGCGAAGCGAAAAACACCGCGCACAACACCAAGAAGGTCGATGTCGAGAGCCTGAAGTCGTTCCGCGATCGTTTCGACATTCCGGTCAAAGACGACGAAATCGAAAACCTGCCGTTCTTCAAGCCGGAAGAAGGCAGCGCCGAAGCCCGTTACCTGAGCGAACGTCGTACCGCGCTGGGCGGTTTCGTGCCTCAGCGTCGCGCCAAGAGCTTCAACATCCCGACTCCGCCACTCGATACCCTCAAGGCTATTCTGGACGGCTCCGGCGACCGCGAAATCTCCACCACCATGGCCTTCGTGCGGATTCTCTCGCAGCTGGTCAAGGACAAGGAACTCGGCCAGCGCATCGTCCCGATCATCCCGGACGAAGCCCGTACCTTCGGCATGGAAGGCATGTTCCGCCAGCTCGGCATCTACTCCTCGGTCGGCCAGCTCTACGAGCCGGTGGATAAGGACCAGGTGATGTTCTACCGCGAGGACAAGAAGGGCCAGATCCTCGAGGAAGGCATCAACGAAGCCGGCGCCATGTCCTCGTTCATCGCCGCCGGCACCTCGTACAGCAGCCACAACCAGCCAATGCTGCCGTTCTACATCTTCTACTCGATGTTCGGCTTCCAGCGTATCGGCGACCTGGCCTGGGCCGCCGGCGACAGCCGCACCCGTGGCTTTTTGATCGGCGGCACCGCCGGGCGCACCACGCTGAACGGCGAAGGCCTGCAGCACGAAGACGGTCACAGCCACATCCTGGCCTCGACCATCCCCAACTGCCGCACCTTCGACCCGACCTACGGCTACGAGCTGGCGGTGATCATCCGTGAAGGCACGCGGCAGATGATCGAAGAGCAGCAGAACGTCTTCTACTACATCACCGTGATGAACGAGGCCTATGTCCAGCCCGCCATGCCGGCCGGTGTCGAGGAAGGCATCATCAAGGGCATGTACCTGCTCGAAGAGGACAAACGCGACGCGGCCCATCATGTGCAGCTGCTCGGTTCCGGCACCATCCTGCGGGAAGTGCGCGAAGCGGCGAAGATCCTCCGTGAAGAGTTCAACGTCGGCGCCGATGTCTGGAGCGTCACCAGCTTCAACGAGCTGCGCCGCGACGGCCTGGCCGTGGAGCGCAGCAACCGCCTGCACCCGGAACAGAAGCCCAAGCTGAGCTATGTCGAGCAGTGCCTGAGCGGCCGCCAAGGCCCGGTCATCGCCTCCACCGACTACATGAAGCTGTTTGCCGACCAGATTCGCCAGTGGGTCCCGGTCAAGGAATACAAAGTGCTCGGCACTGACGGTTTCGGCCGCAGCGACAGCCGCAAGAAGCTCCGGCATTTCTTCGAGGTCGACCGCAACTTCGTCGTTCTCGCCGCCCTGGAAGCCCTGGCCGACCGTGGCGATATCGAACCCAAGGTAGTGGCCGAAGCCATCGCCAAGTTCGGCATCGACCCGGAAAAACTCAACCCACTGGACTGCTGAGGAGACGCACTGTGAGCGAATTAATCCGCGTACCCGATATCGGCAGTGGCGAAGGCGAAGTCATCGAACTGATGGTCAAGGTCGGCGACCGCATCGAGGCCGACCAGAGCCTGCTGACCCTCGAGTCGGACAAGGCCAGCATGGAAATCCCCGCGCCCAAGGCCGGGGTGATCAAGAGCCTGAAAGTGAAGCTGGGCGACCGTCTGAAAGAAGGCGACGAACTGCTGGAGCTGGAAGTCGAAGGTGACACCGCTGCGCCGGCGGCTGCCGCGCCCAAAGCCGAGGCCGCGCCTGCCGCCGCCCCGGCCAAAGCCGCAGAGCCTGCCGCTGCACCGGCGGCTGCCGCGAGCGAGTCGGTACGGGACATCCACGTCCCGGACATCGGCTCGGCCGGCAAAGCCAAGATCATCGAGTTGCTGGTCAAGGTCGGTGATCGTATCGAGGCCGACCAGAGCCTGCTGACCCTGGAATCGGACAAAGCCAGTATGGAAATCCCCTCGCCGGCTGCCGGCGTGGTGGAAAGCCTGAGCGTCAAGCTGGACGACGAAGTCGGCACCGGCGACCTGATTCTGCAACTGCGGGTAGTCGCCGCTGCAGCGCCGGCCGCTCCGGCAACCGCAGCCGCTGCGCCCGTCAAAGCCGAGGCGCCAGCAGCCGCGGCCCCTGCGGCCGCACCCACGGCAGCGGCGGCGAAAGCCGAACCGGCACCGGTTGGCGCCCCCAGCAGCGAAGGTCGCCGAGTTCACGCCGGCCCTGCCGTGCGGCAACTGGCCCGCGAGTTTGGCGTCGAACTGGCGGTCGTCAGCGCCACCGGCCCACACGATCGGATTCTCAAGGAAGACGTGCAGGCCTACGTCAAAACCATGATGCAGAAGGCCAAGCAGGCACCGAGCGGCGCAACCGCGGGTGCCGGCATTCCGCCGATCCCGGAAGTCGATTTCAGCCGCTTCGGTGAAATCGAAGAAGTGCCGATGACCCGCCTGATGCAAGTCGGCGCCAGCAACCTGCACCGCAGCTGGCTGAACGTGCCGCACGTGACGCAGTTCGACTCGGCCGACATCACCGAGCTGGAAGCCTTCCGCGTCGCGCAGAAAGCCGTGGCCGAGAAAGCCGGCGTCAAGCTGACCGTGTTGCCGCTGCTGCTCAAGGCTTGCGCGCACCTGCTCAAGGAGCTGCCGGACTTCAACAGTTCGCTGGCGCCCTCGGGCAAGGCCATCATCCGCAAGAAATACGTCAACATCGGTTTCGCCGTCGACACCCCGGAAGGCCTGCTGGTGCCGGTGATCAAGGACGTCGACAAGAAGAGCCTGCTGCAGCTTGCGGCCGAGGCGGCCGAGCTGGCGGAAAAGGCGCGGACCAAGAAGCTCTCCGCCGACGCCATGCAAGGCGCCTGCTTCACCATTTCCAGCCTCGGCCACATTGGCGGCACCGGTTTCACACCGATCGTCAACGCACCGGAAGTGGCGATCCTCGGCGTATCGAAAGCCACCATCCAGCCGGTCTGGGATGGCAAGGCCTTCCAGCCCAAGCTGATGCTGCCGCTGTCGCTGTCCTACGACCACCGGGTGATCAACGGCGCCGCCGCCGCACGCTTTACCAAGCGTCTCGGCGACGTGCTGGGCGATATCCGCACGCTGCTGCTGTAACCCGCTTCACTTTCGAGCATGCCACGCTCGTACCTCAGCCCCGCCTCTGGCGGGGTTTTTTTTGCCTCGCGCCAGCCAGGACTATCAGCGCCATCCCCGCACAGGCGGGGACCCAGTCCACAACAGCGCGCAGCTACCCCTTCTGCACATTGCGCAGCAGGAAGGACAGCGCCTTGGCCAGCGCCGCGGCGCCCTCGTGGTCACGGCGGATACTCAACCATGGGCCGCCATCGGCCGGGCTATTGAGCACGCAGACCTGCTCGGTCAATGGGCAGTCATAACGGATATAGGGGTCGAGCCCGAACACCGACAAACGCTGGTTGCGCACCGCCAGGGACTTGCTCTGGGCCGCGCGTGTCTGCTCATGGATCAGCAATTCGCCCGGGGCGCTGACACTCAGCCGGTAGACCCGGTCATAGCGTTCGCTCTGCCCGACCTGATAGGCGGCACGCACCGCATAGCGCTCCAGCAGTTGATTGATATGGGCCAGCAGGGCCTTCCGCTCGTCCGTGGTCAGGTAAAGGCGTTTCAACTCGCTCAGATAGCGCGTCTGCTCGACGCCGCTCAGCGCATCGGGTTCAGCCGCGCGCGGCATCGGGGTGACCAGCAATGTGCTGAGCAGCACCGCCGTGAAAAACGCCAACGCCTTCAGCCGCCTTGTCAGTCTCGATCGCATGATGCACCCTTACCCAGCGCTATAGTGAAGTGGGCCATGGCCCCACTCGATCAGCATACTGGAAGCGAGTCGACCGATGAAAAGCCATACCGATGCCGCCAGCCGTCCGGCGGTCGAGGTTGTGACGCAGTTGCCAGTGCCCTCGCGGCTCGGCATGTTGCGTTTCGAGCGGCTCAATGAAGCAAGCTGGACCCTGCTGTTTCTCGACGCCACCTGCGAACGGCAACTGGGCCTGGCGGCCAGCGAACTGTGCGGGCTGATCGGTTCACCCTACGCCAGCCTGATGGAGCCCGAGGCGCGCTACCAGTTGCACGATGCGATTCAACTGCAACTGCGCGACAGCCCGCACTACCAGGTGCGCTATACCCTGCATACCCCGAAGGGGGCGCTGCACCTGCTGGAGCTCGGCGAAGCCTTCAAACAGCATGGCCGCCAGCTCCTGCGGGGTTATCTGCTGGCAACGGAGCAGCCCGCCCTCGCCCTCGCACCACCGCCAAACACCGAGCTGCATGTGCAGAATAGCCACCTGCAGGCGTCCCTGGAGCTGTACCAGCGCTCCCAGGAAGAGCACGTGCAGCACCTGGGCCGCAGCCGCGCCCAGCAAAACCTCATCGTGCGCCTGGCGCGGCATCGCTACAACTCCGACGACCCACTGCGCGAAGCCGCCGAGTTGATCACCCAGGCCGCCTGCGAAACCTATGCCGTGGCCCGCGCCAGCATCTGGCACTTGCGCCACGAACAGCTCGAACCGGTGGCGCTCTACTGCAGCGACCTCGGCCAGCACGAATTGCCTGATGCGATCGACGCGAGCGTCTACCCGCACTACCTGGCCGCGCTACACAGCGGCCGGGCGATCGATGCGCACAATGCCCTGCTTGACCCGCGCACCCGCGAACTGGCGGAAAGCCAGCTCAAACCCCGCGGCGTCAGCGCCATGCTCGACGCCAGCATCCGCGTCGGCGGCGAGGTGGTGGCGGTGCTGTGCCTGGAGCACGTCGGCGCCGCACGGATCTGGCAGGCCGACGAAATCGCCTTCGCCGGCGAGCTGGCCGATCAGTTCGCCCATGCCCTGGTCAACCAGCAACGGCGCAGCGCCAACAGCGAGCTGCACCTGTTCCGGCGCGCCGTCGAACAGAGCGCCAGCGCCTTCCTGCTGGTCGACCGCGATGGCCTGGTGGAATACGTCAACCCGAGTTTCACCGCGATCACCCTGTACAGCTCCGATGAGGTACAAGGCCAGCGCATGTCCGAACTGCCGGCACTGGAGAACCTCAGCGATCTGCTGTTCGATGCGAACTCCAACCTGGCCCAGCACAACAGCTGGCAGGGCGAGTTCCGCAGCCGCCGGAAAAACCTCGAACCCTATTGGGGCCAGCTGTCGATCTCCAAGGTGTACAGCGAAAGCGGCGAGTTGACCCACTACATCGGTATCTACGAAGACGTCACCCAGAGCAAGCTGGCGCAGCAGCGCATCGAACGCCTGGCCTACACCGACAACCTCACGCGCCTGGGCAACCGCCCGGCGTTTATCCGCAGCATGGAAGAATGCTTCGCGCGCAACAGCGAGCAGCCGGTCAGCCTGCTGCTGGTGGACATCGACAACTTCAAACGGATCAACGACAGCCTCGGCCACCAGACCGGCGACAAGCTGTTGATGAGCCTGGCGCGACGCTTGCGCAACACCCTGAACCCGAACGGCAGCCTGGCGCGTTTCGCCAGCAACGAGTTCGCCGTGCTGCTCGACAACTGCGATGTAGCGACCGGACAGCGGATCGCCGGGCAACTCCTGCAGACCCTGGATAAACCGCTGTTCGTCGACAACCAACTGATCAGCGTCACCGGCTCGGTCGGCCTGGCCTGCGCGCCGCTGCACGGGCAGGACCCACACACCCTGATGAAGCATGCCGGCCTGGCCCTGCATAAGGCCAAAGCCAACGGCAAGCATCAGGTGCAGGTGTTCACCGAGGCGCTGAATGCCGAAGCCAGCTACAAGCTGTTCGTCGAGAACAACCTGCGCCGCGCGCTGACGCAGAACGAGCTGGAAGTCTTCTACCAACCCAAGCTGTGCCTCAAGAGTGGCCAGCTGACGGGCATGGAAGCCTTGCTGCGTTGGAACCACCCGGAAAAAGGCATGATCAACCCGGACCAGTTCATCAGCGTCGCCGAAGACACCGGGCTGATCATACCCATCGGCAAATGGGTGGCGCGTCAGGCCTGCCGCATGAGCAAACAACTGACCGCGCTCGGCCTCGGCGCCTTGCAGGTGGCGATCAACCTGTCGCCCAAGCAGTTCTCCGACCCGGACCTGGTCGGCTCGATCGCCGCCATCCTGCATGAGGAACAACTGCCGGCCCAGCTGCTCGAACTGGAATTGACCGAAAGCCTGCTGCTGGAAGCCACCGAAGACACCCGCCAGCAGCTCAGCAGCCTGAAAAGCCTCGGCCTGACCCTGGCCATGGACGACTTCGGCACCGGCTATTCGTCGCTCAGCTACCTGAAGAAATTCCCGATCGACGTGATCAAGATCGACCGCAGCTTCATCAAGGACATCCCGGACAACCAGGACGACATGGAGATCACCTCCGCCGTAATCGCCATGGCCCACAACCTCAAGCTCAAGGTCGTCGCCGAAGGGATCGAGACTGCCGCCCAACTGAACTTCCTGCGCCGGCACAAGTGCGACATCGGCCAGGGCTACCTGTTCGACAAGCCGATTGCCGGCCGTGAACTGCTGGAAAGCCTGCGACGTTACCCGTGCCGACCAACGGCCTGAGACGACCGTAACGCCAGGCCTTGCAATCGGTCTACTGAGACATATCTCCTAGTGGCCTCTATGACCACTAGACACGCCCCCTCCATCTCAAGGAGCCGCCCGATGGTGCTGCGTTCGCAAATTCTCGCCCACAAACTCGACCTGCCGAGCGCCGAGCAGGCCTTGCCCGGCCGCGACAGGCCGATGCCCGTGCCGGCCAGCCATTTCGTCAACGGTCATGCGCTGCAAGCGCCTTTCCCGGCCGGCCTGGAACAGGCGATCTTCGGCCTGGGCTGCTTCTGGGGCGCCGAGCGGCGGTTCTGGCAACAACCGGGGGTGTGGACGACCGCCGTGGGCTACGCCGGCGGCCAGACGCCGAACCCGACCTACGACGAAACCTGCTCCGGCCTGACCGGGCATACCGAAGTCGTGCTGGTGGTCTTCGACCCGCGCGAAACCAGCTACGAAGCACTGCTGAAAGTATTCTGGGAAGTGCACAACCCGACTCAGGGCATGCGCCAGGGTAACGATATCGGCACCCAGTACCGCTCGGCGATCTACTGCACCAGCACCGAACAACTGGCCGCGGCCAACGCCAGCCAGGAGCAGTTCCAGCGCCAGCTCGAGGCCGCCGGCTTCGGCCCCATCACCACCGAAATCGCCGCGGCACCGGCGTTCTACTACGCCGAGGCCTATCACCAGCAGTACCTGGCGAAAAACCCAGGCGGTTACTGCGGCCTCGCCGGCACGGGCGTTTGCCTGCTCTAAGGCGAACCAGACCTTCGGCAAGCTGACTCACAGCTTGCCGAAGGTCTGAGTGCAACCAGCCAGCCGTCGGCCGCTTACTCCTCGATCAACCAATCCATCCGCCAGCCGCCCTGGGTTTGCGCCAGTGTCTCGGCCAACCAGGGCAGCAGCTGTTTGAGTTCTTCTTCCAGGCCCCAAGGCGGGCTGGCGATCACCAGACCCGAGCCGTTCAGACCGAACTCGGCGCTGTCGACGGGATGCACGTACAGCTCGACGCGCAGCAACTTGGGCGCGCCACTCTTGCCCAGGTCGTTATAGAAGCGTTTGAGCTGGCGCTGGTCCTTGATCGGATACCAGATCGCCGCCACCGTCTGGCGCATGCGGCTGACCGCTTCCTGCAGCGCCAGCGCACAGCGCTGCAACTCATCGGTTTGCTCGAAAGGCGGGTCGATCAGCAGCAGAGCGCGCTTCTGCGCCACCGGCAACAAGGCCCGTGGAATGTGCCAGCCCTCGCCCAGGTGCACGGCGACGCGGCGGTCGTGTTTCATGTTGTCCTTGAGCAGACGACCGTCTTCCGGGTGCTTCTCGTTCAGGTGCAGACGATCCTGTTCGCGCGTCAGCTGCCGCGCCAGCTCGGGCGAGCCAGGGTAGTAGCGCAGACCGCCGCCGGGGTTGAGCTCGCGCAGCACGCGCAGGTAATCGCCGGCCAGCTCCGGCACATCGGTGGCCTGCCACAGGCGGTTGACTCCCTCCAGCCACTCGCCGGTACGACTGGCCTGGTCGCCCTTGAGATCGTACAAACCGATGCCCGCATGGCTGTCGAGGTAGGCGAACGGCTGTTCCTTACGCCCCATCAGGGCGATCAGGCGCGACAACAGCAGGTGTTTGAACACATCGGCATGGTTGCCGGCGTGGAAGGCGTGACGGTAATTCATTGCGCAAGATCCTCGCAGCGCAGGCTGGACGAACAGTGCTCACCCAACCCCAAGGCCGCGCAGTTTACCAGCCCGCGACCTGCTGCGCGGCATGCAAACGGCGGCGCGGTTTTGCCCCTTTATCACGCGGCTGGATGTTACTAGGCGACAACCATGGGCCAGCCTAGACTCGACGCATTCAATCCGGCTGGCATTTCCGGCCGTCATTCCCCGGCTGTCTTTCACAGGTGCGCCCATGTCCGAGACCCTGCTCAGTTCCCGCAACCTGGCCTTCGAGCTGTACGAAGTGCTGGACGCCGAAGCCCTGACCGAGCGCGAGCGCTTCGCCGACCACAGCCGCGAAACCTTCGATGCCGCCGTGGGCACTGCCCGCAACATCGCCGAGAAACTGTTCGCGCCGCACAACCGCAAGGGCGACGAGCACGAGCCGGAGTATGTCGACGGCGCCGCCGTACTGATCCCGGAAGTGAAGCCGGCGGTCGACGCCTTCCTCGAGGCCGGTTTCCTGAATGCCACCCGCGAGTTCGAGGTGGGTGGCATGCAGCTGCCCAACCTGCTGTCACAGGCCTGCTTCGCGCATTTCCAGGCGGCCAACGCGGCCACCACCTCCTACCCGTTCCTGACCATGGGCGCGGCCAACCTGGTCGAAAGTTTCGGCAGCGCGGAGCAGAAACGCCTGTTTTTGCAGCCGATGATCGATGGCCGCTTCTTCGGCACCATGGCGCTCACCGAGCCGCATGCCGGTTCCTCGCTGTCGGATATCCGCACCCGCGCCGAGCCGGCCGCCGACGGCAGCTACCGGCTCAAGGGCAACAAGATCTTCATCTCCGGCGGCGACCACCCGCTGTCGGAAAACATCGTACACATGGTGCTGGCCAAGCTGCCGGACGCACCGCCCGGGGTGAAGGGCATCAGCCTGTTTATCGTGCCGAAGTTTCTGGTCAACGATGACGGCTCGCTGGGTAAGCGCAACGACGTGATCCTGGCTGGCCTGTTCCACAAGATGGGCTGGCGCGGCACCACCTCCACCGCGCTTAACTTCGGCGATAACGGCGAATGTGTCGGCTATCTGGTGGGCAAGCCGCACGCCGGCCTGTCCTACATGTTCCAGATGATGAACGAGGCGCGCATCGGCGTCGGCATGGGCGCGGTGATGCTCGGCTATGCCGGCTACCTGTACTCGCTGGACTACGCGCGCCAGCGTCCGCAAGGGCGCCTGCCGGACGGCAAAGACCCGAGCGCGGCCCAGGTCGCGATCATCGAGCACGCCGACGTGCGGCGCATGTTGCTGACCCAGAAAGCCTACGTCGAAGGCGCCTTCGACCTCGGTCTGTACGCCGCGCGGCTGTTCGACGACACCCAGACCCTGGCCACCGAGGAGGAGCGTCGCACCGCTCTTGAGCTGCTCGACCTGCTGACCCCGATCGTCAAATCCTGGCCCTCGGAGTTCTGCCTCAAGGCCAACGAACTGGCGATCCAGATCCTCGGCGGCCACGGTTACACCCGCGACTACCCGGTGGAACAGTATTACCGCGACAACCGCCTCAACCCGATTCACGAGGGCACCCACGGCATTCAGTCCCTCGACCTGCTGGGCCGCAAGGTGTCGATGAATGGCGGTGCGGCGCTCAAGCAACTGGTCAAGCTGATCCAGGGCTGCTGCCAGCGCGCCAGCGCCCACCAATCGCTCAACGATCTGCGCCAGCCCCTGGAACACCTGCTGACACGCCTGTCGACGGTGACCCTGGCGCTGCTCGGCGACCTGATGAGCGGCAAGGTCAACCAGGCCCTGGCCAACTCGGCGCTGTACCTCAAGGTCTTCGGCCACCTGGTGATCGGCTGGCGCTGGCTGGAACAGGCGATCCGCGCCGAACAAGGCCTGGCCCGAGGCAACCCCGCGGACGTCGATTTCTACACCGGCAAACTGCAGGCCGCGCGCTACTTCCTGACCTGGGAAGTGCCGAGCTGCCACCACGAGCTGGCCATCCTGGAAAGCCGCGACGACACCTGCCTGGCGATGCAGGACAGCTGGTTCTAGCCCTCGCGCAAGCCGCGTAGCCAACGCCCCGCCTTGTGCGGGGCGTTTTTTTGACAGGGTGCTCAAGGCGCAGGTTAGAATCGGCTGGCATGCGTACTGCATGCCCACTCCTCATTCCGCCTTGCCGTTACGCTCTGGAGCCCTCCTTGGATGCAACCGCCATCAATAACCTGTTCCTGATCGGCGCGCTGCTGGTCGGGGCAAGTATTCTGGTGAGCTCGCTGTCCTCGCGCCTGGGCATCCCGATCCTGGTGATCATCCTGGGCGTCGGCATGCTAGCCGGGGTCGATGGCCCCGGCGGCATCGGCTTCAACAATTACCCACTGGCCTACCTGGTCGGCAACCTGGCCTTGGCCGTGATCCTGCTCGACGGCGGCCTGCGCACGCGGGTTTCGAGCTTTCGCGTGGCGCTCTGGCCGGCCTTGTCGATGGCCACGGTCGGCGTGCTGATCACCACCGGGCTGACCGGCATGGCTGCCGCCTGGCTGTTCGACCTCAGCCTGATGCAGGGCCTGCTGATCGGCGCCATCGTCGGCTCCACCGACGCCGCCGCGGTCTTCTCCCTGCTCGGCGGCAAGGGCCTGAACGAACGGGTCAACGCCACCCTGGAGATCGAGTCCGGCAGCAACGACCCGATGGCGGTGTTCCTCACCGTGACCCTGATCGACATGCTCTACAAGGGCCAGAACGAGTTCGGCCTCAGCCTGCTCGGCCACCTGCTCAGCGAGTTCGGCATCGGTGCCGTGCTCGGCCTCGGCGGCGGCTGGCTGGTGCTG
Source organism: Pseudomonas sp. KH_027 (assembly GCF_057838565.1). Classification (NCBI taxonomy): domain Bacteria; kingdom Pseudomonadati; phylum Pseudomonadota; class Gammaproteobacteria; order Pseudomonadales; family Pseudomonadaceae; genus Pseudomonas; species Pseudomonas sp. KH_027. The sequence goes on along the minus strand of NZ_CM174470.1, from coordinate 496,805 downwards.
CAACTGATCAACCGCATCCACCTGGCCCACGGCCTCTACCCGCTGCTGGTGGTCAGCGCCGGCCTGCTGGTGTTCGCCCTGACCAACTTCCTGCACGGCAGTGGCATCCTCGCCGTCTACCTGTGTGGCCTGGTGCTGGGCAACAAGGCGATCCGCTCACGCCACAGCATCCTGCACATGCTCGACGGCCTGGCCTGGATGGCGCAAATCGGCATGTTCCTGGTGCTCGGCCTGCTGGTGACCCCGCACGACCTGCTGCCGATCGCCCTGCCTGCCCTGGCCCTGGCGCTGTGGATGATCCTCTTCGCCCGGCCGCTGTCGGTGCTGGTCGGCCTGTTGCCGTTCCGCGCCTTCCACGACCGCGAGAAGGTTTTTATCGCCTGGGTCGGCCTGCGCGGCGCGGTACCGATCATTCTCGCGGTGTTCCCGCTGATGGCCGGCCTGGAGCACGCGCAACTGTACTTCAACCTGGCCTTCTTTATCGTCCTGGTCTCGCTGGTCGTGCAGGGCACCAGCTTGCCGTGGGTGGCCAAGTGGCTGCGGGTGACGGTGCCGCCGGAGCCCGCACCGATCTCCCGCGCGGGCCTGGAAGTACACCCGACCAGCCAGTGGGAGCTGTTCATCTACCGCCTCGGTGCGGAAAAATGGTGCATCGGGGCGCCGCTGCGCGAGCTGAAGATGCCAGAAGGCACGCGCATCGCCGCGCTGTTTCGCGGCAAGGAACTGCTCCACCCGTCCGGCAGTACCACCCTGCAAGCCGGCGACATGCTCTGCGTGGTCGGCCACGAACATGACCTGCCGGCACTCGGCAAGCTGTTCAGCCAGGCACCGAAACGTGGCCTCGACCTGCGCTTCTTCGGCGATTTCGTTCTCGAAGGCGATGCCGAACTGCGCGCGGTTGCGGCCCTTTACGGGCTGAAACTCGGCGATATCGACGGTAACCTGCCGCTCAGCCGCTTTATCGCCAACGAGATCGGCGGCGAACCGGTAGTCGGCGATCAGGTCGAGTGGAACGCCCTGACCTGGACGGTCGCGGCGATGGAAGGGAACAAGATCCGCAAAGTCGGCGTCAAATTCCCCGAAGGCAGCCGCCCAGGGCCAGGCCTGCTCCTCTAAACTGCAGCACTTCTCGAGCCCCGCGATCAGCGACCATGCCATTTTTACGTACTCTGTTTACTGCCAGCCTGCTCGGCCTATGCCTGAGCATTCTCCCTCTGCAGGCTGCCGAGCCGCCCACCAGCGGTGCCGTGCAAAGCGCTCTGGACAACCTCAGCGCGCGCAAGCTGCCCGAAGCCGAACAGCTGGCCGTCAAGCAGACCCTCGAAAGGACCTTGGAGTTTCTCAGCGCCAAAACCGATAGCGAGCAACGCCTGAACGACCTCAAGCAGAAGCTCGCCGAAGCGCCGCGACTGACCAGCGATGCCCAGCGTGAACTGGCCAAGCTCGACGCCAGCGCGCCAATACCTATCGCGCAGCGTTACGCCAACACTCCAATACCGCAACTCGAGCAACAGCTGACCGACCGCAGCACCCAACTGGGCGACTGGCAAAAAGCGCTCGCCGAGGCCAACAGCCAGATCATTACCGCCCAGACCCGCCCCGAGCGTGCGCAGGCGGAAATCAGCAGCAACCAGACCCGCACCCAGGAGATCAACAATCTCCTCAAAAGTGGCAAAGACAAAGGCAAGCCGCTGACCCCGGAACAGCGCGACCTGCTCAACGCCGAACTCAGCGCATTGAACGCGCAAACCTTGCTGCGCCGTAAAGAGCTGGCCGGCAGCAACCTGCTGCAAGACCTTGGCAACAGCCAGCGTGACCTGCTCATCGAGCGCATCGCCCGCGTGGAGCAAGAAAGCAGCGACCTGCAATCACTGATCAACGAGAAGCGCCGCGCACAATCGGAAAAGACCGTCGTCGAGCTGTCGAAGGAGGCACAGAAGGCTGGCTCCGACAGCGTCCTGGCCAGCGAAAGCGCCCGCAACCTCAAACTCTCCGACTACCTACTGCGGGCCACGGACCGGCTCAACGACCTGACCCGGGAGAACCTGCAGACCAAACAGCAACTGGACACCCTGATCCAGGCCGACCAGGCGCTTGATGAGCAGATCAATGTGCTCAAGGGCAGCCTGCTGCTGGCGAAGATCCTCTACCAGCAGAAGCAGGCGCTGCCGCACCTGGCGATGAACAAGGAGCTGGCCAACGAGATCGCCGATATCCGCCTGTACCAGTTCGAGCTCAACCAGGAACGGGAAAAGACCAGCAATCCACAGAGCTATGTCGACAGCCTGCTGGCCAGCCAACCCGCCGAACAGGTCACCCCGGAGCTGCGCAAGACCCTGGTGGAGCTGGCCACCACCCGCAGCGAGCTGCTCGATCGCCTGAGCCGTGAACTGAATGCGTTACTCAACGAATCCATCACCCTGCAACTGAACCAGAAGCAGTTGCAGAGTACCGCCAAGGCCCTGCAGGCAACCCTCGAAGAGCAGATGTTCTGGATTCCCAGCAACAAACCGCTGGACCTCTCCTGGCTCAGGCTGGCACCGCGTTTCCTGGAAAAACAACTGGCCGACGTGCCCTGGGGCTCCGGCCTCAAGGAACTCGCCGAAGGGCTGGGCGACCGCCCCTGGCTGTTCGTTCCGTTGCTGCTGCTGATCGGTGTGCTGCTCTGGCGACGCCACTTCATCTACGACAAGCTCAAAGAACTGCACCAAGACATCGGCCACTACAAACGCGACAGCCAATTGCACACGCCGCTGGCGTTACTGCTCAACGTGCTCCTGGCCCTGCCGGGGGCATTGTTCCTCGGCCTCTGCGGCTTCGCGCTGCGCATCGACGCACGCGGGCAGAACGCCGCGCTCGGTGGCGCGCTGCTGGAAATGGCTCAGGCCTGGCTGGTGTTCTACACCCTGTACCGCATTCTTGCCCCGGGCGGCGTGGCCGAGTTGCATTTTCGCTGGGCGCGGCCGCAGGTCGCCTTCCTCAGCAAGCAGATCCGCTACCTCGGCCTGGTGGTGATGGCGCTGGTGGCCGTGGTGACGGTCGCCGAACAGCAACCGGCCGCTCTGGCCGAGGACGTCATCGGCATCTTCATCGTGCTCACCGGCTTCGGCCTGATGACCTGGCTGCTGGGCAAACTGCTGCTGGCCGAACCGATGCGCGAACACGCCTCGCCCTTCCGCCTGCTGATCGGCGCGGCGTTCACCCTGCTGCCGGCCGTCCTGATGGTCGCCGTCGGCTTCGGTTACTACTACACCGCGCTGAAACTCACCGACCGCCTGATCGACACCCTGTACCTGCTGATCATCTGCCTGATGATCGAAGCGGCCTTCGTTCGCGGCCTGTCCGTCGCCGCACGGCGCCTGGCCTATACCCGCGCGCAAACCAAACGCCAGGCGCAGGCGAAGGAAAATGCCGACGGCGATGAAGTCTCGGTCGAGGAGCCGGCCCTGGATATCGAACAGGTCAACCAGCAGTCGCTGCGGCTGATCCGCCTGGCCCTGCTCGCCGGCTTCATCGCCTGCCTGTACTGGGTCTGGGCCGACCTGATCAGCGTGGTCGCCTACCTCGACGACGTCACCCTCTACCAATATTCCAGCGGCACCGGTGCCACCGCCACCCAGGTGCCGATCAGCCTGCTGGACGTACTCGGCGCGCTGATCATCGTCGGCCTCACCGTCGCCCTGAGCAGCAACCTGCCGGGCCTGCTGGAAGTGCTGGTGCTGTCACGCCTGCAACTGGCGCAAGGCAGCGCCTATGCCACCACCACCCTGCTGTCCTACGCGATAGCCGGCATCGGTATCGTCAGCACGCTGTCGACCCTCGGGGTCAGCTGGGACAAACTGCAATGGCTGGTGGCGGCGCTCTCGGTCGGTATCGGTTTCGGCATGCAGGCGATCTTCGCCAACTTCATTTCCGGGATCATCCTGCTGTTCGAGCGCCCGGTGCGCATCGGCGACCTGGTCACCATCGGCACCGTCACCGGCACCGTCAACCGCATCCACATCCGCGCCACGCACATCACCGATGGCGACCGCAAAGCGGTGATCGTGCCGAACCAGACGATTCTCACCAGCCAGTTGATCAACTGGACGCTGACCGACACCATCACCCGCATCGTGCTGACCTACAACGTCGTTCGCGGCTCCGATCTGGAACTGGTGCGCAAGCTGATGCTGCAGGCGACCCAGGAAAACTCGCGAGTGCTGCGCGACCCCGCACCGACCGTGCAACTGACCGCTTACGGCGCCTCGACCCTGGACCATGAGTTGAAGATCTACGTGCGCGAACTGGGCGACCGCGGCCTGGCCACCGATGAGCTCAACCGGCGTATCGACCAGCTGTTCCGCGACAACGACATCAACCCCAGTACCACGCCGCAGATGGACGTATTCATCAGCAACCGCCACGGCCAGGAGCAGCAGATCAGCGCGGCGACCGAGACCAGCGCGCTCCCCGAGGCGCCGGCCAGGGTCTGAAACAGCGGGCTGCCGCCTCCCCGGCCAGCCCGCGACATGTTAAAACGGAACGTATGAAAAGCCTCGACGAACTCGTCTTCGACAACCGCTTCGCCCGCCTGGGCGATGCGTTCTCCACCGAAGTGCTGCCCGAACCCATCGCCGAGCCCCGCCTGGTGGTCGCCAGCACGGCCGCGCTGGCCCTGCTCGACCTCGACCCGGCACAGGCCGAGGAGCCGGTGTTCGCCGAACTCTTCAGCGGCCACAAGCTCTGGGAAAACGCCGAGTCGCGGGCGATGGTCTATTCCGGGCATCAGTTCGGCTCCTACAACCCGCGCCTGGGCGATGGCCGCGGCCTGTTGCTCGGCGAGGTGCTGAACGACGCCGGCGAGCACTGGGACCTGCACCTCAAGGGCGCCGGGCAGACGCCCTACTCGCGCATGGGTGATGGCCGCGCCGTGCTGCGCTCGTCGATCCGCGAATTCCTCGCCTCCGAGGCCCTGCACGCGCTGGGCATCCCCAGCAGCCGGGCGCTCTGCGTGACGGCTTCGGACACACCGGTCTGGCGCGAGAAGCAGGAGCGCGCGGCCATGCTGCTGCGCCTGGCGCCGAGCCACGTGCGTTTTGGCCACTTCGAGTATTTCTATTACACCAAGCAGCCGGAACAACTTAAACAGCTCGGCGAACACGTCCTGCGCTGCCATTTCCCCGCCTGCCTGGAGCAACCCGAACCCTATCTGGCCTTCTTCCGCGAGGTGCTCGAGCGCAATGCCGAACTGATCGCCTACTGGCAAGCCTATGGTTTCTGCCACGGGGTGATGAACACCGACAACATGTCGATCCTCGGCATCACCTTCGATTACGGCCCCTATGCCTTTCTCGACGATTTCGACGCCAACTTCATCTGCAACCATTCCGATGACAGCGGCCGCTACTCCTTCAGCAACCAGGTGCCGATCGCCCACTGGAACCTCAGTGCGCTGGCCCAGGCGCTGACACCCTTCATCAGCGTCGAAGCCCTGCGCGAGACGTTGAACCTGTTCCTACCGCTGTACCAGGCCCACTACCTCGACCTGATGCGCCGTCGCCTGGGCTTGAGCCAGGCCGATGAGCGGGACGCCGCGCTGATCGAACGCCTGTTGCAATTGATGCAGAGCAGCCCGGTGGACTACACGCGGTTCTTCCGCGAGCTCGGCGACAGCGCCCCACGCGAGGCGCTGCAGCGCCTGCGGGAAGAGTTCATCGACCTCGCCGGGTTCGATGCCTGGGCCGCCGACTATCAGGCGCGCAGCACGGGGGAAGGCGTCACCCAGACTGAGCGGCAACGGCGCATGCACGCGGTCAACCCGCGCTACATCCTGCGCAATTACCTGGCGCAGCAGGCCATCGACGCCGCCGAGCAAGGCGACTACAGCGAAGTGCGGCGCTTGCATGCGCTGCTCAGCAAACCCTTCGACGAGCAGCCGGGCATGGAACGGTACGCCGAGCGCCCACCGGAATGGGGCAAGCACCTGGAGATCAGCTGTTCGTCTTGATGCTGGCCGGCTCGCAGGAGCGGGCCATGCCGGCGACTCGCTCGCGAACATGGCCCGCCGCCTAGCGGTCTTCCAATAGCCACTCCAAGCCCATCGCCACATGCACCTGCGTGCTATCGAGCAAGGGCAGGGGGGACGCGCAGCCCTCCAGTAGCAGGCCAATTTCCGTGCAGCCGAGAATCGCCGCCTCGGCGCCTTCGGCCCGCAAACGCTCCAGGGTCTCCAGGTAAAAACTGCGCGCCGGCGCATTGAATTGCCCACAGCAGAGTTCCTGAAAGATCACCCGATCGATCTCGGCCTGCTCCGACGCCTCCGGCACCTGCACCAGAATCCCGAAGCGTTCGCTCAAGCGCTCGCGGTAGAAGGCCTCCTGCATGGTGAAGCGTGTGCCGAGCAGAGCGGCGCGTTGCACGCCGCCTGCTTGCAGCGCCTGGCCCACTGCGTCGCCGATATGCAGCAGCGGAATGCTCAGCGCGGCTTCGATCGCCGGCGCGACCTTGTGCATGGTGTTGGTCGCCAGCAGCAGCGCCGTCGCACCGGCACGCTGCAAACCCTTGGCGGCACGGGCCAGGCACTCGCCGGCAGCGTCCCAATCACCGGCTTTCTGCAGGGCCGCGATCTCGGCGAAATCCAGCGAATGCAGCAGCAACGGCGCCGAATGCAGGCCGCCCAGCCGCTCACGCACGCCCTGATTCAAGGCCCGGTAGTAAGTCGCCGTCGACTCCCAGCTCATCCCGCCCAGCACACCCAGAGTACGCATCGCTTTGTCCTTTCGCAGTCAGACCCCGAGCCTAACCCCCTGAGTGCAAGCGTCACCAGACACAGGCGGCTACACGGCGGGCGGTACAGTGCCCATCAATAACTTAAAAGCATATAACCCTGCGCAATGATTCTTAGACTCTCTAAGCAAAGGCCACTATCTTGGCGCCACCGCGCGGCTAACCGCCCGACTTACTCACGCTCAGGCTAGCTGTAGATGAAAATCCGCGACCTCGACTTCACCCAGAACCCAATCAACAATGAACACGAAGCATTGGGTTTACCGCCAGTCGAAGATTATGTTTCGCACCCCGCCAACCACCCCATCCTGCGGGCGGCCATGTGGCTGGCGATTGCCATCCTGATCAGCCTGTTGCTGTTCCTGGCCTGGCGCCTGTTCTTCGGCGACCATGAAAGCACCGGCCTGGAGATCATCGAAGGGGCGCTGAACAGCCCGCTGTTCTGGAGCGCCGTGGCCGTCGGCTTTTTCGCCCAGGCCATCGATGGCGCACTCGGCATGGCCTATGGCATCACCGCCACGACCTTTCTCTTGGGCGCCGGCGCCTCGCCTGCCGCGGCCAGTGCCAGCGTGCATATCGCCGAAGTCTTCACCACCGGCTTGTCGGGCATCTCCCACGTCAAGCTGGGCAACGTCAACAAGTCCCTGTTTCTGCGCCTGCTGATCCCCGGCATTATCGGCGCGGTACTGGGCGCGGTGGTCATTACCCAGTTCGACGGCAAGGTGCTGAAACCATTCATCTCCGCCTATCTGCTGATCATGGGCCTGTACATCCTGAGCAAGGCCTATCGGCATGTGGTGCACAGCAAGCAGCCCGAGCACATTGCCAAGCTGGCGTTGTTCGGCGGCTTCGTCGACGCCGCCGGCGGCGGTGGCTGGGGCCCGGTGGTGACCACCACGCTGCTCGGTTCCGGCAGCGACCCGCGCACCACCATCGGCTCGGTCAACTTCGCCGAGTTCTTCCTGACCATCGCCAGCGCCACCTCCTTCATCCTGCTGGCCGGCCAGCCAAGCACCTGGCTGCTGGTTGCCGGGCTGGTATTCGGCGGGTTGTTCGCCGCGCCGTTTGCCGCGCTGCTGTGCAAAAAGCTGCATGCCAAAACCCTGCTGGCCATCATCGGCAGCTTGATCACCCTGCTCAGCGCCTACAACATTTACACCGCCCTGGCCTGAGGGCGGCTTGCCGCGGGCTTGATATCTGCCCTGCTCGGCTCCAGCTAGCAGGCATACCGCCCGCCCTGGAGCCTGTCATGTCCGCCCCCCTGCTGATCCCCTGCCTGCACTGCAACGGTCTCAACCGCATCCCCGCCGAACGCCTCGGCGATACGCCGCGTTGTGGACGTTGCAAAGACGCCGTGCTGAGCGCCACCCCCTTCGACCTGACCCCCGGCAGCTACGCCAGCCAGATCAAGGGCGACCTGCCATTGCTGGTGGATGTCTGGGCCAGTTGGTGCGGCCCCTGTCAGGCGTTTGCGCCGACCTTCCAACAAGCTGCCGGCCAGCTGCTCGGGCGCTGCCGCCTGGCCAAGCTCGACAGCGAAGCCCACCAACAGCTGTCGGCACAGCTGGGCATTCGCTCGATCCCCAGCCTGATCCTATTCAAGAACGGTCGCGAACTGGCCCGCCAGAGCGGCGCTTTACCGCTGGCGCAACTGCTGGCCTGGCTGAAGGGCCATGGCATCTGAGCATTTCGGTCAGCCGCGGCGAGCGCCACGGTCATTGCCGCCGGGTGGGTAACGGCTAGGCTGGTAGACAGCCAACAAGAAGGAAGACGCCATGCCGTTCCCCGCTGAAATCGCTCGCCAGTTCACCGAAGAAAAGATCGCCTTCGTCAAACGCAGCAACCTCAAGGCCGAGGTGCTCGAACCGGGTTTCGTGCGCCTGTGCATGCCCTTGGCGGGCAACGAGAACCATATCGGCACCCTGTACGCCGGCGCCCTCTTCACCCTGGCGGAAATCCCCGGCGGCGCATTGTTTATCACCAGCTTCGACGCCAGCCGCTTCTACCCGATCGTCAAGGAAATGAACCTGCGTTTCCGCCGCCCGGCCACCGGCGATATCCGGGTCGAGGCGCGCCTGAGTGCGCAGGAGATCGAACGCCTGCAAAACGAAGCGGCGAGCCTGGGCAAAGCCGAATACCTGCTAGAATTGCAGCTGACCGACGACAGCGGCGAGGTGGTGGCGGAGAGCCGTGGCCTGTATCAATTACGCGTCCACTGACGCCTGACCTTGCCATAGGTCAAAACACCAGCTAAGCAATGAGACACAATAAATTGCCGACACGCATCGGCAGGAGAGCCGTCTCATGTTCAAACACATCCTCATTGCCCACGACCTGCGCGACACCGCCGACATGGCCCTGTGCCGCGCGACGCAGTTGGCGCGCCAGCACGACGCCAAACTGACCATCCTGCATGTGCTCGACCCGAGCCAGAGCAGCCAGCAACATGACCAGGCCCACCAAGCCCTGGACCGCAGCCTGACCCAATATGCGCCGCCTGACAGCGCGTTGCGCCTGCTCAGCGGCAAGCCATCGGAGGTGGTGTTGCAGCAGTTACAGGAGTTGGATTGCGACCTGCTGGTGCTTGGCGGCCACCATCAACGGCATGATTTTTTCTCCGGCACCAGCCTGGATCGCATTGCCCGCCACTGCCCCGTGCCGCTGCTGCTGGTGGCGCGCAACGAGTTCCAGCCTTATCAACACGCACTGTCGGCCATCGACTTTTCGCTGTGCGCCTGCAGCGCTCTGGCGCAGGGCTACAACCTGCTGCCAGCAACGGCCGAGCTGCACGCCCTACACGTATTCGAACCGGCCAAGGGCACGCCAAAACAAGTCGAAGCGCAATTGCAGATCCAGCAGGCACTGATCGACCAGTTGCTGCATGACGAAGCGCAAAACCTCCCAGCCGGCGGCCCGACACTCAGCCACTCGGTGCAGCAGGGCGGCATCTTGCGCTGCCTGCAAGAGCAGCTGCGAACCCGTCGCAGCGAGCTGCTGGTGCTTGGCAGCCACGGCCGTAGCGCATTGTCACAGGCGCTGCTCGGCAGCCTGGCCCAGCATTTCCTGCACAAGGCGCCGTGCGATATTTTCGTCGTGCGCTAGTTCGGCAACCCACCCACGCGCAAGGAGGCCAAAGGCAGCTTTGCGCGTGGTAACCGGCTAAACCGTGCTGTCCAGCAAGCGGTGTAGTTCAACGAACTGCTGGGTCAGCTTGTGCCGTGGTTCGAAGAAGATCAGCGGCGTGGACACCTGGTGCGATTCGCGCATCTTCACCGAACTGGCCAGGTACACCGGCAATACCGGCAGGTTCTCGGCAATCAGCTCATCCAGCAATTGCTGCGGCAGCGTTGCCCGTGACTGGAACTGATTGACGACTATGCCCTCGACTTCCAGCCCTTCGTTGTGGTCTTCCTTCAGCTCTTCGATCTCGGCCAGCAGGCCATACAGCGCCTGCCGGGAGAAACTGTCGCAGTCGAAGGGGATAAGCACACGATCGGCGGCGATCAGCGCGGAAACCGTGTAGAAGTTCAGTGCCGGCGGGGTATCCAGGTAGATCCGGTCGTAATCCTCAGCCAGTTCATCGAGCAGCTTTCGCAGCTTGTTGATCTTGTGTTTGGCTTCGAGCTTGGGTTGCAGGTCGGCCAACTCGGCGGTGGCGGTGACCACGTGCAGGTTGTCGAACGGCGTCTCGTAGATATCGACCTTGCCCTTCTTGGCAAAAGGCCCGGCGGCCAGGGTCTGCTTGAAGAAGTCGGCAATACCCATGGGGATATCGTCACCGGTCAGGCCGGTGAGGTACTGCGTCGAGTTGGCCTGCGAATCGAGGTCGATCAGCAACGTGCGATAACCCTCCGAGGCACTCACCGCCGCCAGGTTGCAGGCGATACTGGATTTACCCACCCCGCCTTTCTGATTGAACACTACACGTCGCATACCGCACCTCCCTGAGCCACTCCAATAGCTAGGGATTCTATGCAAAGCGCGTGACAAGGGCGAGGCAGATAGTCGAGCAGTGACCAGCGGCGCGGTTATTCCAGACAAATACCGCCACACTCACCGCACATTTGCCCAGTTAACCAGCAAGATGCGGCGTTTTGCCGCCATCGACAGCTCCGCGTAGCGCCCGAGATAATGCAACCAGCATTTGCCTGAGCTCCGCCGGGGCGGGATAATGCCGGCGCTTTGCTATGGCGCTATCGACAAGGCTTTTGTCGCTAAGGAATCGCCCTCGTCGACATGGATGCCCACAGGGGCCGAAAAGAGCTCTCAGCCCGATGCATTTCAGTATTTCCCAATGGCGCGCCTGGGCTCCCGGACTGGAGAGCCCCCAAGACTGGCAAGCCTGGAACCGGCAACCCTGGCGACCCGCCCCGAGCGCAGCGCAACCGGACGTCGCCTTTCTCCCCCCCCTGCAACGCCGTCGTCTCAGCCGCCTGGCCCGCATGGCCTTCAGCGTCGGCTGGCCGCTGGCGGAACAAGCCGCGAGCGCGGAGCAGGCGCACGTGCCCTTGGTGTTCGCCTCGCGACACGGCGAAACCAACCGCACGTTCGCCCTGCTCAGCGACCTGGCCGCGTACGCGCCGCTGTCACCGACGCAATTCAGCCTCTCGGTACACAACGCAATCATCGGCCAGTGGTCGATCCTGCGTGGCGACACCAGTGAGATGACCGCCCTGGCCGCCGAAGGCGATGGTCTGGAGCACGCGATACTCGAAGCCGGCATGCTGCTGACGGAAGGTGCCCCGGCAGTGCTGGTGGTGGTCGCCGAGGATCTACCGCCCGCGACCTATGCGCCCTGGATCGACGATGTGCCGTTCCCCTATGCCGTTGGTCTGCTACTGACGCCCGGCACAGACTGGCAACTGAGTCTCAGCGAGAATAGCGCGCGCGCGGCGGCGGCCGAATGGCCCCATGCCCTGGACCTGCTGCGCAGCCTGCTCAGCAATCACCCCCTCTGCCAGCATCATTGGAAAACCCGCACATGGACTTGGCAACGCAACCTTTGAACAATCGCGACGGCCACTACTACTGGCGGTTGCTGGCCACGGCCTTGAGCTTCGCCCTGTTCGGCATTGGCGGCGTACTGCTGCGTGTGCTGGTTTTCCCCTTGCTCGCCCTGCTGCCGGGCGACGCCAGGGCCCGCCGCACCCGCGCCCGCGCCGTGGTCAGCCGGACTTTCCACCTATTCGTCCAGTTCATGTTCCGCAGCGGCGTGCTCACCTACGAAGTGGAAGGAATCGAGCGCCTGGGCCAGCCTGGGCAACTGGTGATCGCCAACCACCCTTCGCTGATCGACGTGGTGGTGCTGATCGCCTTCATCCGCGACGCCAACTGCGTGGTCAAGCAGAGCCTGTGGGACAATCCCAGCATGCGCGGGCCGATCCGCGCGGCGCAGTACATCAGCAACAGCGGCAGCATGGACATGCTCGACGAAGCCGCCGGCGCCCTACGCCAAGGCCAGACCCTGATCGTCTTTCCCGAGGGCACCCGCACCACGCCGGGGCAGGCGCCACAATTCCATCGCGGCGCCGCCGCCATCGCCCTGCGCGGCGCACGCATCGTCACCCCGGTGGTGATCAGCGTGAGCCCCACCACCCTGACCAAGGCCGAGCCCTGGTACAGCATTCCCGTGCGGCGCTTCCACTTCCGCCTGCGCGTCGGCGAGCATATCGACCCGCAACAGTTTGCCGCCCTGGGCCCCGCGCCCGTCGCCTCGCGCAAGCTCAACGAACATTTGCACCAGCACTTTATTAAGGAGCTCGCCAAAGATGAGCGATCTGCAGCTTGAGATTAAAAACCTGATCATCGAGGCCCTGGGTCTGGAAGATATCGGCCCCGATGACATCGACGCCGAGATGCCCTTGTTCGGCGAGGGCCTGGGCCTCGACTCGGTCGACGCCCTGGAGCTGGGCCTGGCGATTCAGAAGCGCTTCGGCTTCAAGATCGACGCCGACGCCAAGGACACCCGCAAGCACTTTGCCAACGTCGCCAGCCTCGCAGTCTTCGTGACCGCCCAGAAAGCCGCGTAAGAGAGAACGAGCATGCAAAACCGTGACGAAATTTTCAGCACCCTGCGCGCCGCCCTGGTGGAGCTGTTCGAGCTGGAACCCGAGCAGGTCGTGCTGGAAGCCAACCTCTATCAGGACCTGGAAATCGACAGCATCGACGCCGTCGACCTGATCGACCACATCAAGCGCAAAACCGGCAAGAAACTCGCCGCCGAGGAGTTCAAAGCGGTGCGCACCGTCGGCGACGTGGTCGAGGCGGTGTATCGCCTGGTCAATGCACCCGCGGCATGATGGCCCCCGCATGAGCCGCCTGATCGGCCTGACCCTGCTGCTGGCCGGCCTGAGCTACCCCTTTGCGGTGTATTTCGGCCAGCAGCACCTGTCACCGCGCTTCTTCGCCCTGTTGCTCGGCGGCCTCTGGCTGGCACGGCTGCTGAGCCAGGCGCAACGCCCCGGCAGCCGCTGGATGGCCGCGGCCGCATTGTCGTTCTGCCTGCTGCTCGGGCTGGCCGACAACCGCGAACTGCTGCGCTGGTACCCGGTGCTGATCAGCCTGTTCGGCCTCTGCCTGTTCGGCCTCAGCCTCAGCCAGCGCTTCGGCCCGCCGCTGGTCGAGCGCCTGGCGCGCCTGCGGGAGCCGCAGCTGCCGGCGGTGGCCGTGCGCTATACCCGGCAGGTGACCAAGGTCTGGATTCTGTTCTTCCTCGCCAATGGCAGCCTCGCCAGCGCCTTGACCCTGTGGGCGCCACTGAGTTGGTGGGCGCTGTACACCGGGCTGATTTCCTACGCGCTGATGGGCCTGCTGTTCGCCGGCGAATGGCTGGTGCGCCAGCGCGTGCGGGGGCAGGCATGAGCTGGCTCGGCCTGGAACGCCTGCTGCTCGCCGAACAACCGGCGCGCTGCGTCACGCTGGCGCCCGGCCTGCTGCACGGCGAACTGCGCGCGCAGGCCCTGGGCCTGGCCGCCGGTTTGCAGGCGCGCGGTGTGCAGCGCCTGGCCGTGCACCTGGAGGATGCCGCCGAGCTGGCCAGCGTCCTGCTCGGCGCCTGGCGCGCCGGCGTCCGCGTGCTGTTGCCAGCCGATCTGCAGGCGCAAACCCGCCAGCGCCTGAACGCCGAAGTCGACCTCTGGCTGAGCGATCAGCCCGGTGATGCCAGCCTGGCCAGCCTGCTCGCCGAGCCGCTACCCGGCGCCCTGCTGGACCTGGATCACCTCGGCCTGACCCTCTGCACTTCCGGCTCCAGCGGCGAGCCCAAGTTGATCGACAAATCCCTGCGCCAGATGAGCGATGAAGTCCGCGCCCTGGAACAGCTGTGGGGCGCCGAGCTGGGACAGGCCTGCATCGTCGGCAGCGTGGCCGCGCAGCACATCTACGGCTTGCTGTTTCGCGTGCTCTGGCCGCTGTGCGCCGGGCGGCCGTTCGTCCGCCGCGCGCAGCCGTTCCCGGAAGACCTGCAACGCATCAGCCTGGGTCTCGGCCGCGATGCCAGCGCTGCGAACGAGGATGCAGCGGCTGTTCGCGCCGCGACTGCCGCGCCGTTCGACTTTGCCTGGATCGCCAGCCCCGCCCTGCTCAAGCGCATGGGCGACAACCTCGACTGGCCGGCGCTGCGCCGCGTACGCCGGGTGTTTTCTTCCGGCGGCGCATTGCCGCCGGAGGCCGCGCAACACTTGCGGGCACAGCTCGGCCAGTGGCCGACGGAGATCTTCGGCAGCTCGGAGACCGGTGGCATCGCCTGGCGCCAGGGGCCCAGCCTGTGGCAGCCCTTCGCCGACGTGCAGTTGAGCCTGAACCGCGAAGGGGCGCTGCGCGTCGCCTCGCCCTATCTGCCCAACGGGTATATCGAGCAAACCGCCGATGGCGCCAGGCTCGAAGCCGACGGGCGCTTCGAACTGCTCGGGCGCCTCGACCGTATCGTCAAGCTGGAAGAGAAACGCATCTCCCTGCCGATGCTCGAGCAGGCCCTGGCCCACCACCCCTGGGTACAGGACGCGCGCCTCGGGGTGATCCAGGATCAGCGCGCCTACCTCGGTGCCCTGGTCGCTCTCAGCGACGCCGGCCTGCATGCCCTGCGCAACCAGGGCCGGCGCAGCGTCACCGGCGGCCTGCGTCAGCACCTGAGCGAACACTGCACGGCCCTGGCCCTGCCACGGCGCTGGCGCCTGGTCCGGCAGTTGCCGTGCAACGCCCAGGGCAAGCTGCCGCAAGCCGAGCTGGAGGAACTGCTCTACGCCCCGCGCCCCCGGCAACCGCAGGTGCTCGCGCAGCGCGAAGAAGACGGCCAGTGGCATCTGGAGCTGGAAGTCCCGCCGGATCTGGCGCACTTCAGCGGGCACTTCCCGCAAACCCCGATTCTGCCTGGCGTGGTGCAGGTCGACTGGGCACTGGGCCTGGCCCGGCAGTTGCTGAACCTGCCGCCGCGCTTTGCCGGTATGGAAGTGCTGAAGTTCCAGCAACTGGCCCGCCCCGGCGACCGCCTGCACCTGCACCTGCGCTTCGATGCCGAGCGCGGCAAGCTGTACTTCAGCTACCGCAATGGCACCGCCGCCTGCTCGTCCGGGCGCATCCTGCTGGGGCCGGCGCATGCCTGAACTCCGACTCTGCGCCGTGATCCCGGTCTACAACCATGAACACGCGGTCAGCGCGGTGGTCGACCAGTTGCGCGCCGCCGGGCTGCCCTGCGTGCTGGTCGATGACGCCTCGCGGCCGAGCTGCGCCGCGGTGCTCGACCGTCTCGCCGAGCAGCCGCAGGTGTACCTCCGGCGCCTGGAGCAGAACCAGGGCAAAGGCGGCGCGGTGATGGCCGGGCTGCGGGCGGCAGGCAACCTGGGGTTCAGCCATGCCCTACAGGTGGATGCCGACGGCCAGCACGACCTGCATCACCTCGCGCCCTTTCTCGAGCAGGCGCGGCAGGCGCCAGATGCCCTGATCTGCGGCTACCCGCAGTACGACGCCAGTGTGCCCAGGGGTCGCCTGTACGGCCGCTACGTGACCCACGTCTGGGTCTGGATCAACAGCCTGTCGCTGCACATCCGCGATTCCATGTGCGGCTTTCGCATCTACCCGCTGGCACCGACCCTGGCATTGATCGATGCGGTGACCATCGGCACGCGCATGGACTTCGACACGGAAATCATCGTGCGCCTGAGTTGGCGCAACCAGCCGATGCACTGGCTGCCGGTGCGCGTGCACTACCCGGCGGACGGCGTCTCGCACTTCCGCCTGCTGCAGGACAACCTGCTGATCTCGAAGATGCACGCCAAACTGTTCTTCGGCATGCTCGGCCGCGCGCCGCTGATCCTTTGGCGGCGCTGGTACGGGCGCCGCAGGTGGCGCGGATGAGCCGCGAGCATTGGGCCGCACACCGCGAACGCGGCAGTTTCCTGCTGATGCGCGTCACCGCCTGGGCCGCGCGTCACCTCGGTCGGCGAGTACTGAGCCCGCTGCTGCACCTGATCGTCCTGTACTTCTTCCTGTTCGGCCGCCGCGCCCGTCTCAGCATCCACACGTATCAAAGCCGTCTGGCCAACTGGAGCGGCCGCGCCGACCTGCGCCCGACCCCAGGCTCGGTGTTCCGCCAGTTCATGGCCTTCGCCGACGCCCTGCTGGACAAGCTCGACGCCTGGAACGGCCGCCTGCGCCTGGACCAGATCGACATGCACGACCCAGCCAATCTGCGCGGCCAGTTACGTGGCGAGCGCGGGCAGATGCTGGTCGGCGCGCACTTGGGCAACCTCGAAGTCTGCCGCGCCCTGGCCGAGCTCGGCGAGCAGGTGCAGATGAATGTGCTGGTACACACCAAGCACGCCGAACAGTTCAATCGCCTGCTCGGCCAGGCCGGCGCCAGCCACCTGCGGCTGATCCAGGTCAGCGAGCTGGACCCGGCGATCATGCTGCAACTGAGCCAGCGCCTGGAGCGCGGCGAGTGGCTGGCGATTGCCGGTGACCGCGTGCCGCTGCACGGCGCACGCAAGGCCCGGGTGGATTTCCTCGGCCAGCCCGCCGACCTGCCGCAAGGCCCGTGGCTGCTGGCCGGGCTGCTGCAATGCCCGATCAACCTGCTGTTCTGCCTGAAGCACGAGCAGCGTTATCGGCTGATCCTCGAGCCCTTCGCCGAACGCATCGAATGGCGCCGCAGCGAGCGCGAACAGGTGATCCAGCACTACGCCCAGCGCTATGCCGAACGCCTGGCGCAGCACTGCCTGCAAGCGCCGCAGCAATGGTTCAACTTCTTCCCTTTCTGGAATACCCATGACGACAGATCAGCCTGAACCGGTAGTCTTCGGTGAGCGCCCGCTGAGCATCGAGCAGGTGGTCAACCTGGCCGAACAGCACAGCCCGAGCCAACTGCAAAGCGACAGCGGGTTCCGCCAACACATCGCCAAGGGCGCGCAGTTCCTCGACTCGCTGCTGGACAAGGAAGGCGTGATCTACGGTGTCACCACCGGCTACGGCGACTCCTGCGTGATCGCGGTGCCGCTGGTGCATGTCGAAGCGCTGCCCCGGCACCTGTACACCTTTCACGGTTGCGGCCTGGGCAGGCTGCTTGAACCGGCCGCCACCCGCGCGGTGCTGGCGGCGCGTTTGCAGTCGCTGTGCCAGGGCGTTTCCGGGGTGCGCATCGAGCTGCTGGAGCGGCTGCAGGCCTTTCTCGACCAAGACATCCTGCCGCTGATTCCCGAAGAAGGCTCGGTCGGCGCCAGCGGTGATCTGACCCCGCTGTCCTACGTCGCCGCGACTCTGGCCGGCGAACGCGAAGTGCTCTGGCGCGGTCAGGTGCGCAGCGCCGCCGAAGTGCATGCCGAACTGGGCTGGCAGCCGCTGACGCTACGGCCGAAAGAAGCCCTGGCACTGATGAACGGCACCGCGGTGATGACCGGCCTGGCCTGCCTGGCATTCTCGCGTGCCGATTACCTGCTACAACTGGCCACCCGCATCACCGCCCTCAACGTGCTGGCGCTGCAGGGCAATCCGGAGCATTTCGACGAGCGCCTGTTCGCCGCCAAGCCGCATCCGGGGCAGATGCGGGTCGCCGCCTGGTTGCGCCAGGACCTGGCCATCGACGCGCCAACCGCGCCACTGCACCGCCTGCAGGATCGTTACTCGCTGCGCTGCGCGCCGCATGTGCTGGGGGTATTGGCCGACAGCCTGGGCTGGCTGCGGCAGTTCATCGAAATCGAGCTGAACAGCGCCAACGACAACCCGATCATCGACGCCGAGGCCGAGCGCGTGCTGCACGGCGGGCACTTCTACGGCGGGCACATCGCCTTCGCCATGGACAGCCTGAAAAACCTGGTGGCCAACGTCGCCGACCTGCTCGACCGGCAGCTCGCCCTGCTGGTGGACAGCCGCTACAACCATGGCCTGCCGAGCAACCTCTCCGGCGCGCCGGCGGCCACGGCGATGATCAACCACGGCTTCAAAGCGGTGCAGATCGGCACCAGCGCCTGGACCGCCGAAGCCTTGAAGAACGGTATGCCGGCGAGCCTGTTCTCGCGCTCCACCGAGTGCCATAACCAGGACAAGGTCAGCATGGGCACCATCGCCGCCCGCGACGCCCTGCGCAGCCTGGAGCTGACCGAACAGGTCGCCGCCGCCACCCTGCTGGCCGCCAACCAGGGCGTCTGGCTGCGGGAGCGCGAAGCCGACGCCCGGCCGCTGCCGGAACCGCTGGCGAACATGCGCACGCAATTGAGCGAGGACTTCCCGCCGGTGATCGAAGATCGCGCCCTGGAAGCCGAACTGCGCCTGTGCCTGACGCGCATCCGCAGCCGGCACTGGAGGCTCTATGGATAAACACTATGTCAGGGCCAATGTCTTTTGTAGGAGCGGGCCATGCCCGCGAAATGGACAACGCCAAGGCTTCGCGGGCATAGCCCGCTCCTACGGGTTCCTCGTCTGTCCTCTGACGTGGGCGGGGCATGATTATGCGTAGCCGTGGCGCGGTGCAGGCCGAGGTGGAAATCCTCGTGCCGTTCTTCGACATCGACATGATGGAAGTGGTCTGGCACGGCCATTACGTCAAATACCTGGAAGTCGCCCGCTGCGCCCTGCTGGACAAGCTCGCGCACAACTACGCGCAGATGCGTGAGGCCGGCTACGCCTGGCCGGTCATCGACCTGCAACTGCGCTACATGCGCGGCGCACGTTTCGGCCAACGGCTGACGGTGCGGGCCGAGCTGATCGAATGGGAAAACCGCCTGAAGATCAACTACCTGATCTGCGACGCCGAAACCGGCGAACGCATGACCCGCGCCAGCAGTGTGCAGGTCGCGGTGGAGATCGCCACCCGGGAAATGCTGCTGGCTTCGCCCAAGGTGTTTGTCCAGGCGGTCGAGCGGGTGTTGCGGTGAGCCTGCGCACCTTGCGCCATCGACCAGGGTTCCTGCTGCTGGCGCTGCTCTGCGCGCCCCTGGCCCAGGCCTTCGACCTGGATCAGCTCGCCGCGCAACTGGGCAAACCGCAGGTGCTGCGTGGCGAGTTCATCCAGGAAAAGCACCTGCGTGCACTGCCGAAACCGCTGACCAGCAGCGGCCACTTCGTGCTGGCCAAGCAGCATGGTCTGCTCTGGCTGCTGCAAAGCCCGCTGCAGCAGGACTACCGCATCAGCGCCACAGGCATTGCCCGGCGCGCCGCCGAGGGCTGGCAAGCCCTGCCGCAACAGGGCGCCGGTGCGCAGCAGAACCGCCTGTTCCTCGCCGTGCTGCAGGGCGACAGCAGCGGCCTGCAAAAGGATTTCGACCTGGCCCTGAGTGGCGATGCCGAGCACTGGCAACTGCAGTTGACGCCCAGGGCCGCGCTGCTCAAACAGATTTTCACCGCCATCAATATCGAGGGCGGAGCCCTGGTGGAACGCATCGAACTGCTGGAAACCCAGGGCGACCGCACCCTGATGCGCATGCCCAACAGCCTTGCCGACAACGCATTGAACACAGCGGAGCAGCATGACTTCGCTGAATAAGCACCGCTGGAGCGTCCTCGAGCGCTGGCTGCCACGGCTCTTCAGCCTGTTGCTGCTGGCGCTGTTGGCGCTGGCCGGCTGGCAGTGGCGCGCGGGGCCGCCGATCTCGGCCAATCTGCTGGAGCTGGTGCCGAGCGACGCGCCCGATGCATTGCAGCAGCTCGCCGAACAGCGCATGCAGGAGCCGCTCAACCGCGAACTGGTGCTGCTGATCCGCCACGCCGACAGCCAACGCGCCATCGCCATGGCCGCCGAAGTGGGCGCTGCGTGGCAAGCCAGCGGGCTGTTCGAAAAGGTCCAGTGGAACCTGCAAGCCGACTTCCCCGCCTTGCGCCAGCAACTGCTGCAAGGCCGCCTGGCGTTGCTTGGCGGCGCCGACCGGCAACGCTTGATCGACGACCCGCAAGCCTTTATCGAGCAGCGCGTGCAGGCGCTGTACGACCCGTTCAGCAGTTTCAGCCTGGTCAGCAGCGAGCAGGACTGGCTCGGCCTGACGCAACTGATCCAGCGCAACCTGCCGCGCAGCGGCAACGTCAGCCCTGACCTCAGCGGCGCGCTGCTGGCGCAGAACCAAGGGCAAACCTGGGCCTTGCTGCGGGCGCGCACCCTGGGCAGCGCCTTCGATGGCAACCTGCCGGAGCAAGTCGCCGAACGCGTGGCCAGCGCCCGGCAACAGGTGCAGGCGCAAGGCGGTGAACTGCTCGCCAGCAGCGGCCTGCTCTATGCGGCCAGCGGCGAACAGCAGGCCAAACGGGAAATGAGCCTGATCGGCGGCGGCGCCAGTGCCGCCGCGCTGCTGTTGATGCTGCTGGTGTTTCGCCGTGTGCGCGTCCTGCTGGCCTTTATCCCGGCGCTGGTGGGCATCCTTAGCGGGCTGGTGGCCTGCGTCGCGCTATTCGGCCATATCCATGCGCTGACCCTGGTGCTGGGCGCCAGCCTGATCGGCGTAGCCATCGACTACCCGCTGCATTACCTGTCGAAAAGCTGGACCTTGCAGCCCTGGCAGGGCTGGCGCGCATTGAGAGCCACCCTACCCGGGCTCAGCCTCGGGCTGGCGACCAATGCCATCGGCTACCTGGCGCTGGCCTTCACGCCCTTTCCGGCCCTGCAACAGGTGGCGATCTTTTCCGCCGCCGGCCTGCTCGGCTCCTACCTGTGCTCGGTGTGCTGGCTGCCGGTATTGATCGGCAACCAACCGCTGCGCCCCTGGCCGACACCTTTGCGGTGGGCACAGGCGCTGTTGGAAGTGCGCAATCGACTGCTGCAACGCATCGGCACACCCTGGCTGCTGGCTGCCTTCCTGCTGTTCTGCGCCGCCGGCGTGGCCCAGGTGACCAGCAAGAACGACTTGCGCCAGTGGATCAGCAGCCCGCCGCAGTTGCTCAGCGAATCGCAACGCATTGGCACACTCATCAACTACCAGCCCACCAGTCAGTTTTTCCTGGTCCGCGCCGCCGACCAGCAGCAACTGCTGCAACGCCAGGCGCAACTTGGCCAGCGCCTGGAGCGACTGGTGGCACAGGGCAAGCTCGGCAGCTACCTGGCCTTGAGCCAACTGCTGGCGCCAGTAGCGGAACAACAGCGGCTGCGCCAGGCCCTCGCGCAACTGCCAGCGCATGCCCAGGCATTGCAGGCCCTGGGCGTCACGGAGCAGGCCTTGGCGGCCGAGATCCGGCAGTTGCAGGCGTTGCCCGAGCAGAACCTGGAGCAAGCCCTGGCAGGGCCGCTGGGGGAAATCTGGCGGCCGCTATGGCTCGGCCAGGACAGCAGCCGGCCTGGACAGCCAGGGGTTGCCGGCCTGGTCAGCCTGCAAGGCTTGAGCGATACCAGCCTGCTGGCCGCCCAGGCCCAAGGGCTGCCCGGCGTGCAGGTGGTGGATCGGCTGGCTGCGCTTAACCGCCTGTTCGCCAGCACGCAGTTCAACGCGGCAGAGCTCAAACTGCTGTCCTGCCTGCTGATCCTCGCCGTGCTCTGCCTGCCGTTCGGCCTGCACGGCGCCTTGCGCAGCCTGGCCGTGTCGCTGCTCGCCGCCCTGGCCAGCCTGGCCAGCCTCGGCTGGCTCGACCAGCCACTGACGCTGTTTAGCCTGTTCGGTCTGTTGCTGGTCACCGCCATTGGCGTGGACTACGCGATCATCATGCGCGAACGGGTCGGCGGCGCGGCCACCAGCCTGCTCGGCACCCTGCTCGCGGCGCTGACCACCTGGCTCTCGTTTGGCCTGCTGGCGCTGTCGAGCACCCCGGCGGTAAGCAATTTCGGCCTGGCCGTTGGCCTCGGGCTGCTGTTCAGTTTCCTGCTCGCGCCCTGGGCGGCCAGTGAAGAGCAGGCGCAAGAGCAGCTGCACGCGGAGCTGGCACGATGAGCGTTGCACTGTTCTGGTTCGCACTGCTGGCGTTGTTCGCCGCGGCCACCTGGCTCGGCGCGCGAATCCGGCTGATCCCGATCGTCAGCCAGTTGCTGCTGGCCAGCCTGGGCATCCCGCTCCTGCTGCTGTTCTGGGTCGAGCCGCACGCCCAACTGAGCGCTGCGCAACTGCTCGCGCCGGCCTGGCTGCAAAGCCTCTACGGCCTGAGTTTCGCCCTGCTGCTCGGGCATATCCTCAGCGATGTGATCGACCTGGAGCTGAGCCCGCAGAGCCTGAAGATCGCCTTGCCGAGTTTTCTGCTGCCGTTCGGCTGCGGCCTCGGCTGCGCGTTCTGGCTGTTGCCGGCGCAGCCCTGGCTGAGCGGCGTGGGCATCGGCCTGCTGTTTTCGATCACCGCGATTCCGGTGCTGTACCTCTACCTGCAGAACATCGACTATCCACCGGCCGCCACTAAGCGCCTGCTGCATGCGGCGATTTTCATGGATCTGCTGTGCTGGAGCCTGTTCGCCCTGGCCCAAGGCAGCAGCCAGCCCGAGCAACTGCTCTGGCCGGTGCTCGGCGCGCTGTTGCCACTGTTGCTGCATAAAATGCTGGGGCTGCGCCATGGGCTGTTTTACAGCCTGCCATTCTTCGCGTTGATGCTGCTGATGCAGCAATTCCAGCTCAATGCCCTGGTCTTCGGCATCGGTTACATGCTCTGCCTCGCCGGGCTGAAGCAGCCATTCCAGCTACCGCTGCCGAAACCGCTCTGGCAGTGGCTGCAGAACGGCTTGGCAATCCCGCTGATCCTCGCCTGTGGCGTATTGCAGGTGGACTTCGACAACGCCTGGCAGCACTACTCCTGGCTGCACCTCGGCGCCTTACTGGTGCTGCCGGTACTGAGCAAGCTGGCCGGCAACTGGCTGGGCCTGGGCTGGGCCGAACCGAATGCCAGCCGGCGGGTGAAGTGGCGCGAAAGCGTGCTGCTGAATATCCGCGGGCTGACCGAGTTGGTGTTCCTCAACCTGCTTCTGCAGCAACAGCTGATCGACGCCCAGGTGTATTTCAGCCTGCTGCTGATGAGCCTGTTTTCCACGTTGCTGCCGGCCCTGCTCGGCATCGGCAAATCTTCCGCAGGACAACCCGCAGCAAGGAGCTCGTATGGTGGCGTTTGACAGGGAGGCGGCGGCACGCGAGCAGCGTCGCGTGCTGGTGATCGGTGCCGGGCCGGCCGGGGCGATAGCCGCCGCGCTGCTGAAACGCCGGGGCCACGATGTGCTGGTCATCGAACGCCAGCGCTTTCCGCGCTTCTCGATCGGCGAAAGCCTGCTGGCCCACTGCCTGGACTTCATCGAAGAGGCCGGCATGCTTGAAGCGGTCCAGGCCGCCGGCTTCCAGCCCAAGAACGGCGCGGCCTTCGCCTGGGGCGAGCGCTACACGCACTTCGACTTCCGCGACAAGTTCACCGCCGGCAAGGACTGGACCTTCCAGGTGCAGCGCGCCCGCTTCGACAAGCTGCTGGCCGACCAGGCCGAACTGCAGGGCGTGGAGATCCGCTACGAGGAAGAAATCATCGCCGCCGACTTCAGCGCGCAGCCGCAACTGACCGTGCGGCGCGCCGATGGTAGCGCGTATAGCGTGCAGGCCGACTTCGTCCTCGACGCCAGCGGCTATGGCCGGGTGCTGCCGCGCCTGCTCGACCTGGAAGCACCGTCGAACTTCCCGCTGCGCCAGGCGCTGTTCACCCATATCGAGGATCGCATCGACGATCCGGCCTTCGATCGCGAGAAGATTCTGGTCAGCACCCACCCGACCCTGCGCGATGTGTGGTTCTGGACCATACCGTTCAGCGATGGCCGCTGCTCCCTCGGCGTGGTCGCCGCTGCCGCGCGCTATACCGGCCGCCCGGCGGATCTGGACGCCTGCCTGCGCCAGTTCATCGAGGAGACGCCGAACCTGCGCCGCCTGCTGCAACATGCGCAGTGGGACACCCCGGTGCGCAGCCTCGGCGGCTACTCGGCGAACGTGAAAAGTCTGCACGGCCCGGGCTTTGCCCTGCTCGGCAATGCGGCGGAATTCCTCGACCCGGTGTTCTCCTCCGGGGTGACCATCGCCATGCGCTCGGCGAGCATGGCCGCCGGCCTGCTGCACCGCCAGTTGCAAGGCGAAACGGTGGACTGGCAAAGCCAGTTCGCCTTACCGCTCAAGCGCGGCGTGGACACCTTCAGGGTCTATGTCGAGGGTTGGTACGACGGTAGCTTCCAGGATGTGATCCACCATCCCGGAGGTTCGCCGGCGATCCGCCAGATGATCAGCTCGATCCTCGCCGGCTACGCCTGGGACGAGCGCAACCCTTATGCCGCGGAGCCCCAGCGGCGCCTGCGGGTACTCGCCGAACTGTGCGCCACGACGTGAAAAGGACTTCCATGAACCCTGCCGCCGCTAATTACGTGACAGAAACCCGCTTCGGCTTCTGGTTCCTGCAGAGCCGCGTCTGGCAGCAGCATGTGCTGCGCGTGGCGATCAACGACCTGCAAGGCCTGATCGACCAACCGCTGCCCGCCGACGCGGTGCTGCTGGATGTCGGCTGCGGCCAGGGCAAGTCCTTGCGCCTGTTGCAGGAAGCTTTTGCCCCGCAGCGGCTGCTGGGCCTGGATGCCGACCCGCAGAGCCTGCTCATGAGCCGCGCCGAAGCCGAACACCAGGGACTCGCGGTCGAGCTGTTCAGCAGCGACTGCGCCGCCATCCAGCGGCCCTCGGCCAGTGTCGACATCCTCTTCTGCCACCAGACCTTCCATCATCTGGTGGAACAGGAAAAAGCCCTCGCCGAGTTCTGGCGCGTGCTCAAGCCGGGCGGCTGGCTGCTGTTCGCCGAATCGACCAAGTTCTACATCGACACCTGGGTGATCCGCTGGCTGTTCCGCCACCCGATGCAGGTGCAGAAAAGCGCCGAGCAGTACCTGCAAATGCTGCGTGAACAGGGCTTCGAGTTCGGCCCGCAGAACCTCTCCTACCCCTACCTGTGGTGGAGCCGCTCCAGCGACTTCGGCCTGCTGGAACGCTGGGGCCTGTGCCGGCCAAAACCCTTCGGCCAACGCGAGGAAACCCTGATCAACGCCGCCGCACGCAAACCGCTGGAGCCGAACGCGCTATGATGCGCCGCCTCTGGCTGCCCTGGTTGCTGTTGCTGACGGCCTGCGCCCAACAGGCGCCGTTGCCCAGCACCGCACCGAGCGTGGCCTGGCCGCTGCAACTGCATGTGCAGCGCGAGCAGGCCGGGCAGCGCCAGGACTGGCTGTTGGTGGTGCAGCAGGAAGGCCCGGCACTGCGCTGGTCGCTGCTCGACCCGTTGGGAATTCCGCTGGCCCGGCAGCTATTGAGTGGCCGTCAGTGGCAAAATGACGGGCTGCTGCCGCCCAACCCGCAAGCCCGCGAACTGTTCGCCGCCCTGCTGTTTGCCCTGACCCCGCAAGCCGAACTGGCGCAGCGCTATGCCGGGGCCGACTGGCAGGTGGATGGCCAGCGCCGCACGCTGCGCGAGGCCGGCCAGCCGCGCTGGCAGATCGAATACCGGCAACCCCTGAATTTCCGGCTCAAGACCACCAACGGCCTGAGCTACCGCGTCGAGACGCTGCAATGATCAAGCAAGACTCATCCCGATGACCGCCTACCTGAATGCCCTCGGGTTGCTCTGCGCCCTTGGCAGCGGCAAACAGGAAGTCGCCGAGCGGCTGTTCGCCGGCGACGCCTCGGGCCTGAGCTGGCAGGACGGCTGGGTGCCGGAACGGCGCCTGCCGGTCGGCGCGATCAGTGGCATCTTGCCCGCGCTACCCGCCGGCAGCCCGGCCCAGGCAACGCGCAATAACCAGTTGCTGCTGGCGGCGGCGCTGCAGATCGAGACGGATATCCAGCAGGCCATTGCCCGCTACGGCCGCGCGCGGATCGGGGTGATCCTCGGCACCAGCACCAGTGGCGTGCAGGAAGCCACCCAGGCGATTGGCCACTTGCTGCAGGACGGCGAGCTCCCCGCCAGCTACCACTACGGACAACAGGAACTGGCCGCACCGGCTGCCTTTCTTGCCGACTGGCTGCAGCTGAGCGGCCCGACCTATGTGATTTCCACCGCCTGCACCTCCAGCGCCCGCGCCCTGCTCAGCGCCCGCCGCCTGCTCGACAGCGGCATCTGCGACGCGGTGCTGTGCGGCGGTGTCGACTCGCTCTGCCAGTTGACGCTGAACGGTTTCAACTCGCTGGAAGCCCTGGCCAGCGAGCGCTGCAACCCGTTCTCGCGCAACCGTGCGGGGATCAACATCGGCGAAGCGGCGGTGCTCTTTCTCATGGCCCGCGAGCCGCTGGCCAGCCAGACCGGCACACCGATCGCCCTCCTCGGCGCCGCTGCCAGCTCCGATGCCTACCATATCTCCGCCCCCGAACCGCAGGGCCTTGGCGCCCAGCAGGTGATGCACGCGGCGCTGGCGGATGCCGGCCTGGCGGCCGAGCAGATTGCCTACCTGAACCTGCACGGCACCGCTACCGGCCACAACGACGCCATGGAAAGCCTGGCGGTCGCGGCGCTGTTCCCGGCGGGGGTGCCCTGTTCGTCGACCAAACCGCTGACCGGCCACACGCTGGGCGCGGCCGGGGCCTTGGAAGCCGCATTCTGCTGGCTGAGCCTGGCGGCCGAAAACCGCGAACAGCGCGTGCCGCCGCACCTGTGGGACGCCGAAGCCGACCCGCAATTGCCCGCCCTGCGCCTGACGAACAACGCGACCCGCCTGACCGGCACCGCCCCCCGACGGATGATGAGCAATTCCTTCGCCTTCGGCGGCAGCAATATCAGCCTGGTGCTTGGTCACCCGACGGAGGGCAGGCCATGAGCCTTTGGCCGATAGCCGAACTGCTGCCGCATGCCGGCGACATGATCCTGCTGGACCGGGTGCTCAGCTTCGGCGAAGAGGAGGTGCGCACTGAACTGACGGTGCGTGCCGGCGGTCTATTCAGCCAGGCCGATGGCAGCCTGCCGGCCTGGGTCGGGGTCGAGCTGATGGCGCAGAGCATCGCCGCCTACGCCGGTTGCCAGGCGCGCCAGGCCGGGGCACCGGTGGAGCTGGGCTTTCTGCTCGGTACCCGCAGCTTCCAGTGCAACGTCGAGGCCTTTGCGCTCGGGGCGCAGTTGCAGATCCACGCCATCCGCTCGCTGCAGGACGACAATGGCATGGGCGTTTTCGAGTGCCACCTGAACGGCCCCGGCATTCATGCCGAAGCCCGCCTGAACGTGTTTCGCCCACCGCAAGTGGCCAGCTACCTGGAAGAGCCCGCACATGATTGAATCGATTCTGCTAACCGGCTCCAGCCGGGGCCTTGCCGCCAGCGCCATGGGGCGCCACCGTCAAGACGCTCAAGAGCCTGCACATGACTGAGTCAATTCTGGTAACCGGCTCCAGCCGGGGCATCGGCCGCGCCATTGCGCTGCGCCTGGCTCGCGCCGGCCATGACCTGGTGCTGCACTGCCGCAGCGGCCGCGACGAAGCCGAAGCGGTACGCGCACAGATCCTCGAACTGGGGCGCCAGGCGCGCATCCTGCAATTCGATGTCGCCGACCGTGCCGCCTGCCGCGAGCGGCTGGAAGCCGATGTCGAGGCCCATGGCGCTTACTACGGGGTGGTCTGCAATGCCGGCCTGACCCGCGACGGCGCCTTCCCGGCGCTGAGCGAAGAGGACTGGGACCTGGTCATGCGCACCAACCTGGACGGCTTCTACAACGTCCTGCACCCGCTGATCATGCCGATGATCCGCCGCCGCAAGGCCGGGCGGATCGTCTGCATCACCTCGGTCTCGGGGCTGATCGGCAACCGTGGCCAGGTCAACTACAGCGCCTCCAAGGCCGGCGTGATCGGCGCCGCCAAGGCCCTGGCGATCGAGCTCGGCAAGCGCAAGATCACTGTCAACTGCGTCGCGCCCGGGCTGATCGACACCGCCCTGCTGGATGAAAACGTGCCGATCGAGGAACTGCTGAAGATGATCCCGGCACAACGCCTGGGCACGCCGGAAGAAGTGGCCGGCGCGGTGAATTTTCTGATGTCGGATGAAGCGGCCTATATCACCCGCCAAGTCCTCGCCGTCAACGGAGGGCTGTGTTAATGAAACGTGTGGTCGTCACCGGCATGGCCGGTATCACCTCGCTGGGCAGCGACTGGGCCGGCATCGAGGCGAATTTTCGCGCCAACCGCAGCGGTATCCGGCGGATGCACGAATGGGACCGCTTCACCGAGCTGAATACCCGCCTGGCCGGGCCGATCGACGACTTCGCCGTGCCCAAGGCCTGGACCCGCAAGCAACTGCGCAGTATGGGCCGGGTCTCGCGGCTGGTGGTGCTGGCCGCCGAGCGGGCATTGACGGACGCCGGGCTGCTGGATGACCCCTCGATCCGCGACGGGCGCATGGGCGTGGCCTGCGGCTCGTCCACCGGCAGCACCGACGAGATCAAGGCGTTCGGCAATATGCTGCTCAATTCGGTGGCCGACGGGCTCAACGCCAATTCCTATGTACGCATGATGCCGCACACCACGGCGGCCAATATCAGCATCTTCTTCGGCCTCAAGGGCCGGGTGATCCCCACCTCCAGCGCCTGCACCAGCGGCAGCCAGGGCATCGGTTATGCCTACGAGGCGATCAAGTTCGGCCGCCTGCCGCTGATGCTCGCCGGCGGCGCCGAGGAGCTGTGCCCGACCGAGGCCATGGTGTTCGACGCGCTCTATGCCACCAGCCTGAAGAACGATGCGCCGCACACCTCGCCACGCCCCTATGACAGTGGCCGCGATGGCCTGGTGATCGGTGAAGGCGCCGGCATCCTGGTGCTCGAAGAACTGCAGCACGCCCTCGCCCGTGGCGCCCATATTCACGCCGAGATCGTCGGCTTCGGCAGCAACGCCGACGGCCAGCACGCCACCAAGCCGGAACAGCTGACCATGCGCCGGGCCATGGAGCTGGCGCTGGAGGATGCCAATCTGGCGCCCGCCGCCATCGGCTACGTCAACGGCCACGGCACCGCCACCGAGCAGGGCGACATCGCCGAGACCCTGGCCACCAGCAGCCTGTTCGGCGCGCGCATGCCGATCAGTTCGCAGAAGAGCTTTCTCGGCCACACGCTGGGCGCCTGCGGGGCGCTGGAGTCCTGGTTCAGCATCGAGATGCTCAACCGCGACAGATATATCCACACCCTCAACCTCGACCAGGTCGACCCGCAGTGCGGCGAACTGGACTACCTGCGCGGCGAAACCCGGCAGATGAGCAACGAGTACGTGATGAACAACAACTTTGCCTTTGGCGGACTCAACACTTCGTTGATTTTCCGCCGCTGGCGCTGACCCCCAACCTGTAACCACTGGAGATCACGGAATGTCCCACCTGATTCGCGCACTGCTGCTGTCCATCGGCCTGGCCACTCTGGCGGGCTGCACCAGCAAACCTGTGGAGAACATCCAGCAAAGCGTACCGGCCGCCAGCGTGCGCAGCAGCGCGGACATGCAGCGGGCAATCGTCAGCGGCCTGAACCAGCGCGAGTGGCTGGTGCAGCAGATCGGCCCGAGCGAGATCCGCGCCGAAATCACCCAGCGCGGCCGGCACCATGCGGAAATCACCATTCCCTACAGCGCCAGCCAGTTCGCCATCGAATACCGCAGCAGCCGGGGCCTCGACTACAAAAATGGGAAAATCCATCGCAACTACAACAACTGGGTCAACAACCTGCGCGCCGACATCCTCCAGGAGCTGCAGGCGCAAAGCCTGGGACAGCGCTGAAGCCCGTCTTGTCGAAGCCACCCTCTGCGCCAGGTATTTCCGTGCGGTTCTATAGCGTTGCGCTAAGCAAATGCGTCGGTTATACCCTGGCCCTGATGTGTCTGGCAGCCTGCGGCACCTTATCGCGCATGCCGGTCGACCCCTCCGATCAGCAGACGCTGCGCTTGGCCCGCAGCGGCGACCTGGGTGCTGAAGTCGACTCCCTGGCCCAGCCGCTGATCGACGCGCAGCGAACCCCAGGCCTGGTGGTTGGCGTGCTCAGCGCCGACGGGCAAAAACACTTCTTCGGCTATGGCGTCAGCGATCAACTCAGTGGCCGCAAGCCGGATGGCGACACGCTGTTCGCCGTCGGCTCACTGAGCAAAGGCTTTCTCGGCGATATCGCCGCCTTGCTGGTGCAGGACGGCCGGCTGAACTGGGATGACAGCCTCGAAAGCCTGTTGCCCGCCAATACGCCGCTGAGCGACGACGCCAAGCGCATCACCCTGCTGCAATTGGCCACCCACACTTCCGGCCTGCCGCGCCAGCCGATGACGCCGCAAACCCTCACGTACTTCATCGAGTACCTGTTCACCGGCAACAGCTTCTACCGGCACTTCGACCGCGCCTACCTGCTCAACTACCTGGCTGACTTCGACCGGCCCGCGCAGGTCGAACCGCAGTATTCGAACATCGGTTATGGCTTGCTGAGTTACGTGCTGGAAGTGCGCACCGGCAAGAAGGTCGATGAGTTGCTGCAGGAGCGCGTCGCCGCGCCACTGGGCTTGAGCAACACCAATTACCTGCCGGAACAGCTGGCCGGCTACAGCCGCCGGGCTCGCGGCCATGCCGGCGACCAACCCAAGTTCATCCGCCGCGGCCAGCCCGTTCCCGACTGGCAGTTCACCGACATCCTGCATGGCACGGCGGCGCTCTACTCCAACGCCGATGACTTGCTCAGCTACGCGGCGGCGCACCTGCGCCCCAGCGCCAACGCGAACATGGATGCGGCGCTTCTGGACACCCTGCAGGTACGCGTCGACCGACGCCAGGAAGCGGCCGCAGTAGCCTGGATCGTCGATGACATCGGCGGGCGGAAAATCACCTACCAGATCGGCCTGGTCGGCGGCTACTCCAGCTATATCGGCCTGGACACCGAGCACAGGACCGCCGTGGTGGTGCTGCAGAACAGCTTCAACTGGAGCAACGACGTGGGCCATCGGCTGTTGCTGCGCATGGCCGGCGCACTCGATGAGCGCCGCGACAGCGCGCCGCGCCTGACCCAGCAACCATAAAAAAGGCCGCATCAGCGGCCTTTTTCGTAACCCCTCAGGGGTGGTACCGCGCCGACAGCTCATGCACCGCTTCGAGGAAGGCGCCGGCGTGGGCCGGGTCGACTTCCGGGGTGATGCCGTGGCCGAGGTTGAACACATGGCCACTGCCCTGGCCATAGCTGGCGAGGATGCGCGCCACTTCGGCGCGGATTGCCGCCGGCTGGGCGTAGAGCACGGTCGGGTCCATATTGCCTTGCAGCGCCACCTGATCACCGACGCGACGGCGGGCGTCACCGATGTCGCAACTCCAGTCCAGGCCCAAGGCGTCGGCACCGCTGGCGGCGATCGACTCCAGCCAGAGTCCGCCGTTCTTGGTGAACAGGATCACCGGCACCTGGCGGCCGTCGTGCTCGCGGATCAGGCCGCTGACGATCTTCTGCATATAGGCCAGGGAGAACTCCTGGTAGGCGGCGGCGGACAGGTTGCCGCCCCAGGTGTCGAAAATCTGCACGGCCTGGGCGCCGGCGCGGATCTGCCCGTTCAGGTAGCGGGTCACCGACTGCGCCAGCTTGTCGAGCAACAGGTGCATGGCCTGCGGGTTGTCGTAGAGCATGGCTTTGGACTTGCGGAAGTCCTTCGACGAACCGCCTTCGACCATGTAAGTGGCCAAGGTCCAGGGGCTTCCGGAAAACCCGATCAGCGGCACACGACCATTCAACGCGCTGCGGATGGTACGCACGGCATTCATCACATAACCGAGGTCCTGTTCCGGATCGGGGATCGGCAGTGCCTCGACATCGGCCAGGGTGCTGATGACTTTCTTGAAGCGCGGGCCTTCGCCGGTCTCGAAATATAAACCCTGGCCCATGGCATCCGGGATGGTCAGGATGTCGGAGAAGAGGATCGCGGCATCCAGTTGCGGGTAGCGGTCCAGCGGTTGCAGGGTGACTTCGCAAGCGAACTCGGGGTTCTGCATCAGGCGCATGAAATCGCCGGCTTTCGCCCTGCTGGCGCGGTACTCCGGCAGGTAGCGACCGGCCTGACGCATCATCCACACCGGGGTGACGTCGACGGGCTCCTTGAGCAGGGCACGGAGGAAGCGATCGTTCTTCAAGACAGTCATGGCAGGTTTCCGACAAAAAGTGCGGGAATTTTGTAGGGTGGGTCGGCCGTAACACGGCGTAATCCACCACCCACAGGCGAAAAAGATCAGGCATTGTCGCAAAGCACAAAACAAAAGGCACGGCGAGTGCCGTGCCTTTTGTCTATCGCGACGATTTGCCTCATCGCTCTCCGTCGGGTGGGTTAGCCGCGCAGCGGCGTAACCCACCCGACGAATCACACGCCCAGATAGTCGAGGATGCCTTCGGCGGCTTGCCGCCCCTCGAAGATCGCGGTCACCACCAGATCGGAACCGCGCACCATATCGCCGCCGGCGAAGATTTTCGGGTTGCTGGTCTGGTGCTTGAACTGCGACTGCTCCGGCGCGACCACACGGCCCTGGCTGTCGGTCTGGATACTGAACTGCTCGAACCAGGGCGCCGGGCTTGGGCGGAAGCCGAAAGCGATAATCACGGCATCGGCCGGGATGATCTCTTCGGAGCCCGGGATCGGCTCGGGGCTGCGCCGGCCACGGGCATCCGGCTCGCCGAGACGGGTCTCGACCACCTTTACGCCTTCGACCTTGTCTTCGCCGACGATGGCGATGGGCTGGCGGTTGTAGAGGAATTTCACCCCTTCTTCCTTGGCGTTCTTCACTTCTTTACGCGAGCCGGGCATGTTTTCTTCGTCGCGACGATACGCACAGGTCACGGCCTTGGCGCCCTGGCGAATCGAGGTGCGGTTGCAATCCATGGCGGTGTCGCCACCGCCGAGCACCACGATCTTCTTGCCCTTCATGTCGATGAAGTCTTCCGGCGACTTCTCGAAACCGAGGTTGCGGTTGACGTTGGCGATCAGGAAGTCCAGCGCGTCATAGACGCCCGGCAGATCCTCGCCGGGGAAGCCGCCTTTCATGTAGGTGTAGGTGCCCATGCCCATGAACACGGCATCGTAGTCTTCCAGCAACTGCTCGACGGTCACGTCGGTGCCGACTTCGGTGTTCAGGCGGAACTCGATGCCCATACCGGTGAAAATTTCCCGGCGACGGCTGAGTACGCTCTTTTCCAGCTTGAATTCGGGAATGCCGAAGGTCAGCAAGCCGCCGATTTCTGGGTTCTTGTCGAACACCACCGGACTCACGCCATTGCGCACCAGCACGTCGGCACAACCCAGGCCGGCCGGACCGGCGCCGATGATCGCGACCTTCTTGCCGGTCGGCTTGACCTTGGACATATCCGGACGCCAGCCCATGGCAAAGGCGGTGTCGGTGATGTACTTCTCCACCGAACCGATGGTCACCGCGCCGAAGCCATCGTTGAGGGTGCAGGCGCCCTCACACAGACGATCCTGCGGGCACACGCGACCGCAGACTTCCGGCAGGGTGTTGGTCTGGTGCGCCAGTTCGGCGGCAGCCAGGATGTTGCCTTCCGACACCAGCTTGAGCCAGTTCGGAATGTAGTTGTGCACCGGGCACTTCCATTCGCAATACGGGTTGCCGCAACCCAGGCAACGATGCGCCTGGTCGGCCGCTTGCGCTGGCTTGAAGGGCTCGTAGATCTCGACGAATTCCTTCTTGCGCTGACGCAAGAGCTTCTTCTTCGGATCTTTGCGCCCGACCTCGATGAACTGGAAGTCGTTGTTCAGACGTTCAGTCATTTTAAAACCTCATCAAGCTGTAGGGCGTGATCACGCTAATCACGAGTCGCGTCAGCTCTGCGACCACGCCCCTAG
Source organism: Pseudomonas sp. KH_027 (assembly GCF_057838565.1). NCBI lineage: Bacteria > Pseudomonadati > Pseudomonadota > Gammaproteobacteria > Pseudomonadales > Pseudomonadaceae > Pseudomonas > Pseudomonas sp. KH_027. The sequence goes on along the minus strand of NZ_CM174470.1, from coordinate 462,838 downwards.
GCGCAAATTATTGTGGGTTGGCACGGGTGCTGGAAAGCAGCGACCCCAAGCTGGCGGCTTTCGGCTTGACCAGCCAGAACTTGCGCAGGTAGTCGTCGAGGTTTTCCAGGAGGTTGCGACCCCACTCGCTGGACGTTTCCTGAACATACTCGGCAAGCACGCGCTGCAAGTGGCTACGGTAGGACTCCATGGCCTCGCCGCTGATCCGCTGGATTTCCACCAGTTCGTGGTTCACCCGGTCGACGAAGCTGTTGTCCTGATCCAGTACGTAGGCGAAACCGCCGGTCATGCCGGAACCGAAGTTGTAGCCGGTCTTGCCCAGCACGCAGACGAAACCGCCGGTCATGTATTCGCAGCAGTGGTCACCAGTGCCTTCGACCACGGTGTGGGCCCCGGAGTTACGCACGGCGAAACGCTCGCCGGCGGTACCGGCGGCGAACAGCTTGCCGCCCGTGGCGCCGTACAGACAGGTGTTGCCGATGATGGCGCTGTCCTGGGTTTTGTAGGCGCTGCCGGCCGGTGGCACGATGACCAGCTTGCCGCCGGTCATGCCCTTGCCGACGTAGTCGTTGGCGTCGCCTTCCAGGTAGAGGTTCAGACCGCCGGCGTTCCACACACCGAAACTCTGCCCGGCCGTGCCCTTGAAGCGGAAGGTGATCGGCGCCTTGGCCATGCCCTGGTTGCCGTGCAAGCGGGCGATTTCACCGGAGACACGGGCACCGATGGAACGGTCGCAGTTGCAGATATCCAACTCGAACTCGGCACCGGTCAGGCCATCGATGGCCGGCTTGGCCAACTCGACCATGTGCTCGGCAAGCTTGCCGAGGTCGAACGGCGGGTTGCGCTCAACCTGACAGAACTGCGGCTTGTCGGCCGGGATATGGTCGCTGCCGAGCAGCGGGGTCAGGTCCAGGTGCTGTTGCTTGTCGGTTTCGCCCGGCAGCATTTCCAGCAGATCGGTACGCCCGATCAGCTCTTCCAGGCTGCGCACACCGACCTTGGCCAGCCACTCGCGGGTTTCCTCGGCGACGTAGGTGAAGAAGTTCACCACCATGTCGACGGTGCCGATGAAGTGATCCTTGCGCAGCTTGTCGTTCTGGGTAGCGACGCCGGTGGCGCAGTTGTTCAGGTGGCAGATGCGCAGGTATTTGCAGCCCAGGGCGATCATCGGTGCAGTGCCGAAGCCGAAGCTTTCGGCGCCGAGGATGGCCGCCTTGATCACGTCGAGGCCGGTTTTCAGGCCGCCGTCGGTCTGCACCCGAACCTTGCCGCGCAGGTCGTTGCCGCGCAGGGTCTGGTGGGTTTCGGCCAGGCCGAGCTCCCACGGTGCGCCGGCGTACTTGATCGAGGTGATCGGCGAAGCGCCGGTGCCACCGTCGTAACCGGAGATGGTGATCAGGTCAGCGTAAGCCTTGGCCACACCGGCGGCGATGGTGCCGACGCCCGCCTCGGCAACCAGCTTGACCGATACCAGGGCCGCAGGGTTGACCTGCTTGAGGTCATAGATCAGCTGCGCCAGGTCTTCGATGGAGTAGATGTCATGGTGCGGCGGCGGCGAAATCAGGGTCACGCCAGGCACTGCGTAACGCAGCCGCGCGATCAGGCCGTTGACCTTGCCACCCGGCAACTGGCCGCCCTCACCGGGCTTGGCGCCCTGGGCGACTTTGATCTGCAGCACTTCGGCGTTGACCAGGTACTCCGGCGTAACACCGAAGCGGCCGGTCGCCACTTGCTTGATCTTGGAGCTGCGGCTGGTGCCGTAACGGGCCGGGTCTTCGCCGCCCTCACCGGAGTTGGAGCGCGCACCGATGCGGTTCATGGCTTCGGCAATGGCTTCGTGAGCCTCCGGCGACAGGGCGCCGAGGGAAATGCCGGCGGAGTCGAAGCGCTTGAGAATGGCGTCCAGCGGCTCGATCTGGTCGAGTGCCAGCGGCTCATCGAGCACTTTGACCTTGAGCAGGTCGCGGATCATCGACACCGGGCGGGTATCCACCAGGGTCGTGTACTCCTTGAACTTGGCATAGCTGCCCTGCTGCACGGCGGCTTGCAGGGTGTTCACCACATCCGGGTTGTAGGCGTGGTATTCGCCACCGTAGACGAACTTCAGCAGGCCGCCCTGCTGGATCGCCTTGCGGTTGTTCCAGGCCTCATTGGCCAGCAGTTTCTGCTCGGCTTCGATATCGACGAAGCGCGCGCCCTTGATCCGGCTGGCGACGCCGCGGAAGCTCAATTCGACCACTTCTTCGGACAGACCGACCGCTTCGAACAACTGCGCACCGCGGTACGAGGCCACGGTGGAGATGCCCATCTTCGACAGGATCTTCAGCAGGCCTTTGGAGATGCCTTTGCGGTAGTGCTTGAACACCTCATAGAGGTCGCCGAGCACTTCGCCGGTACGGATCAGGTCGGCCAGCACTTCGTAGGCCAGGTAGGGATAAACCGCCGAAGCGCCGAAGCCGATCAACACCGCAAAGTGATGAGGGTCGCGGGCGGTGGCGGTTTCCACCAGGATGTTGCAGTCGCAACGCAGGCCTTTTTCCACCAGACGGTGATGCGCGGCACCCACGGCCAGCGAGGCATGCATCGGCAGCTTACCCGGCGCGATGTTCCGGTCGGTCAGCACCAGCAGGGTCTTGCCGCCACGCACGGCTTCTTCGGCCTGATCCGCGACATTGCGCACCGCGGCTTCGAGACCGAGGGTCTCGTCGTAGTTGAGCTCGATGACCTGACGCTCGAAGCCCGGCGTTTGCAGAGCCATCAGCGAACGCCACTTGGCCGGCGAGATCACCGGCGAGCTGAGGATCACGCGGCTGGCATGGGCCGGCGATTCCTCGAAGATATTGCGCTCGGCGCCCAGGCAGATCTCCAGCGACATCACGATGGCTTCGCGCAGCGGGTCGATCGGCGGGTTGGTGACCTGGGCGAACTGCTGACGGAAGTAGTCGTAAGTGGAGCGCACGCGCCGGGACAGCACCGCCATTGGCGTGTCGTCGCCCATCGAGCCGACTGCTTCCTGGCCTTGCTCGGCCAACGGCCGCAGTACCTGATCACGCTCTTCGAAGGTGACCTGGAACATCTTCATGTATTGCTTGAGCTGCTCGGCGTCGTAGCTGGCCACGCCATGGTCGTCTTCCATGGTCGCCTGAATACGCACGGCACTCTTGCGCAGCCACTGCTTGTAGGGATGACGCGACTTCAAGCGACTGTCGATATCGTCGGTGCCCAGCACCTGGCCGGTTTCGGTATCCACGGCAAGCACCTGCCCCGGGCCGACGCGACCTTTGGCAATCACTTCATCCGGCTGATAACCCCAGACACCGATCTCGGAGGCGATGGTGATGTAGCCATTGCGGGTGGTGACCCAGCGCGCCGGGCGCAAACCGTTGCGATCGAGCAGGCAGACGGCATAGCGACCGTCCGTCAGCACCACACCGGCCGGGCCGTCCCACGGCTCCATGTGCATGGAGTTGTATTCGTAGAAGGCGCGCAGGTCGGCGTCCATGGTCTCGACGTTCTGCCATGCCGGCGGAATGATCATGCGGATGCCACGGAACAAGTCCATGCCGCCGGTGACCATCAACTCCAGCATGTTGTCCATGCTCGAGGAGTCCGAACCGACGCGGTTGACCAGCGGCCCCAGCTCGTCCAGGTCCGGCAACAGGTCGTTGCTGAATTTGGTCCGCCGGGCCTGGGCCCAATTGCGGTTGCCCGTGATCGTGTTGATCTCGCCGTTGTGGGCGAGGAAACGGAACGGCTGGGCCAGCGGCCACTTCGGCAGGGTGTTGGTGGAAAAGCGCTGGTGGAACACGCAGATCGCGGTCTGCAGGCGCTCGTCACTCAGGTCCGGGAAGAACTGAGCGAGATCGACCGGCATCATCAGGCCTTTGTAGATGATGGTCTTGGGCGAGAAGCTGCAGATGTAATGCTCGCTGTCGGCCGCGTTGGTCACCGAGGAACGACGACGAGCGCAGAACAGCTTGATCGCGAATTCCTGGTCGCTGAGGCCTTCGCCACCGATGAACACCTGCTCGATCTGCGGCAGGCGCTCCAGGGCCAGACGGCCGAGCACGCTGACATCGATCGGCACCTTGCGCCAGCCGATCAGTCGCAGCCCGGCGGCCTGAATCTCGCGATTCATGTTTTCCCGGCCGACGCTGGCCTTGGCTTCGTCCTGATTGAGGAAAACCATGCCCACGGCGTACTGCTTCGGCAACTCGACGCCAAACTGCTGCTGGGCGATAGCGCGCAGGAACGCATCCGGCTTCTGCATCAACAGGCCACAACCGTCGCCGGTCTTACCGTCGGCGTTGATCCCGCCGCGGTGAGTCATGCAGGTCAGGGCTTCAATAGCCGTCTGCAGCAAATGATGACTCGCCTCGCCCTGCATGTGGGCGATCAGGCCGAAGCCGCAGTTATCCTTGAACTCATCAGGATGGTACAGACCTGCTTTCATAGGGACTCTCACCAGGCAAACTTATATCTATTTCAAACACTTACCTTGCGCGCAGGTCATGCGCCAGCTTTGCGCAGGCAAAAGGGGGGTCATTGTACACAGCCACACAGGGGCTCACAAATGTCTCGCGACGACACCGCGAAACCTTATGTCGCTAATCTAGAAGAAAAGACCGGTCGGTCGTGCTAGCGACCGCCTGGTCATGTCAGCCCGACACTCAGCGCGCCTGGGCTTCCTTCTGGATGCTGGCGAAGGTTCGCGGCCAGGGCTTGCTCGCCTGGACCTTGTCCGGCAGGGCCTTGATCGCCGCCTGCGCGGCAGCGCGCGTGGCAAAACTGCCGTATGTCACCACATAGAGCGGCTGCCCTTGGTGAACCTTCTTGAAGTAGCGGTACTCGCCACCCTGCTGACGCACGAACGCCTGCGCACTGCTCTCCGAGCGAGTGCCCAGAACTTGCAACGCATAATGCGCTCCAGCCTGACTGCGGTACCAACCCGCCCCTGCCGGCGAAGCACTGGCGACAACCTTTTCCACTGGCTTGGCGGCAGCTTTCACCGGCGCAGTCACTGCCGGCTTGGGCGCAGGCGCAACCACCGCAGGCCTGGGCGCCACAGCAACAGCCGGGCTGGCCGACTGATCTGGCACTGCCGGCGGGGCCGGGCGAGTGGCCGGCGCAACAACGGGGGCCACTGGAACAGCGCTCGCCACCGCACCCAACGGCGGCGCAACACTGGTAACCGTCGGTGGTACGGAGCCCGGCGCCGACGCCGGCTCAGCCAGTCCAGCATCCTCGCCATCCGCCAACCCTGCGGCCTGCGCCAACGGCTCGCGGATCACCGGCTGCGCCTGCCCCACCAACGGCAATGGCAACGGTTGGGTCGAGCCGGCAAATTCGATAGCCGGAGCATTCGGTTTGGGTTCCACGGCTGGCTCAGCATCCGCCGCAATTGGCGCCACAGCCGAGTCCAGCGGCAACTGGGCGGCCACCGGCGCAGCCGGCTCGCTATCGCTACGCCCCTGCATCAGCCAGGCTGCGCCCACCGCTATTGCGACCACAACCAAGGCCAACAAATGCTTTTTTGGCAGATTGAAACTGAAACCCGGACGCTGAGCGGCACCGCGCTGGGCCAACATCGTCTCAATCAAGGTATCGCGCGCCACCTGATTGATCGCCCCAGGCCAGCCTCCGGACTGCAGATGGATATCGGCGACCTGTTCATCGGACAGAATTTCCACCCCCTGCCCTGCACCGTCCAGACGCTGCGCCAGGTAGTCGCGCGTTTCATCTTCGCTATAGGGCTGCAACTCGATGGCATGGAAACGCTCCTCGCCATCGGCCAGCAACTCAAGGCGCGCAAGCAGCGCGACCTCACCAAACAGGAACACATGCGCCCGCCCGTCGGCATTGCCGGCCGCCAACAGCAACAAGGCATCCAGCGAGGAGTTATCCAGCGCCTCGGCATCATCAACCAACAGGTAGACCTCCTGCCCGGTCAACGCCAACTGCGCGACCTGCGCCAGAACGGCCTGCGCATCCGACTGAACCACGTTCAAACCCTGGGCGATCTGCCGCATGACGCCAGCCGCATCGGACGCACCACGGGCAGAAACCACTACGCTGTGCACGGCCTGTTTGTTGGTGCTCGCTACTAGCGCCTGGCGCAGCAGGGTCTTGCCACTGCCCTGCGGCCCACTGATAACCAGCAACAACTGGCTGTAACGCGCCAGATGATGAAGCTGACCCAGCACCGGCTTGCGCTGCGCCGGGAAAAACTTGAACCCCGGCACGCGCGCCGCGAAAGGATCGTGACTGAACTGGTAGTGGCCGAGAAAGGCCTCATCGGCATGCAAACTGGTCATGGGACTCTCAATTAGTCTTTAAGCTGTTCCACCATGGCGCGGTAGTCCGCAGCCAAGGTGGCATCCAAAATCTCGCGGGGAAAATCACCCGTCACTACGGCATCGCCCATCTGACGTAACAACACCAGACGCAAACGGCCGCCCAGAACTTTCTTATCGACCGCCATATGCTTGAGAAAGTCATCCGCCGTCATATCCTGCGGCGGTATCACCGGCAGGCCTGCCCGCTGAAACAGACGGATTGCGCGATCGCGCTCGGCCGCCGTAATCCAGCCAAGACGGCTGGACATCTCCAGCGCCATGACAGTACCGGCAGCCACCGCCTCCCCATGCAGCCAGACACCATACCCTTGCTGGGTTTCTATGGCATGCCCGAAGGTATGCCCCAGATTGAGCGTCGCACGCACACCCGACTCGCGCTCGTCAGCCCCGACAACCCGAGCCTTGGCCGCACAGGAGCGCTCGATCGCCTCGGTCAACGCCACCTGATCAAGCGCACGCAGGGCCTCGATATTGGCCTCCAGCCATGCCAGGAAGGGCTCATCGCAGATCAAGCCATACTTGATGACTTCCGCCAGCCCCGCCGAGAGCTCGCGTGCCGGCAGCGTAGTAAGCGTCGAGGTATCGATCAGCACCGCCTGCGGCTGATAGAAGGCCCCGACCATATTCTTACCCAGCGGGTGGTTGATCCCGGTCTTACCGCCCACCGAGGAATCGACCTGCGAAAGCAGGGTGGTCGGCACCTGAATGAAGTTGACTCCACGCTGGTAGCAGGCCGCTGCGAAACCGGCCATATCGCCGACAACACCGCCCCCCAGGGCAATCACCGTGGTGCTGCGCTCATGTCGAGCCGTCAGCAGACCATCGAAAATGCTCTGCAGGGTTTCCCAACCCTTGAAGGCCTCGCCATCCGGCAGCACAACAGTCGCCACCTCGTAGCCCGCCAGCACGCGAGTCAACGCCTCCAGGTAAAGAGGCGCAACGGTTTCATTAGTAACGATAGCCACTTGCCGCCCGGCAATATGCCGCGCGAACAGCTCGGGACGAGCAAGCAAACCCGCCCCGATATAGATGGGATAGCTGCGATCGCCAAGCTCGACCTGAAGAGTTTGCATGAGGCCCCCACGATAAAAGGGCTCTAGGATAGCGCAATTCCGCCTGCGCTTTAACGTGGAGACAGCGCCTCGAGGCGCTCGAGAATTTCCTGCACCACCATCCGCGGTGGCCGCTCGTCGGTTTCAATCACCACATCGGCGATCTCACGGTAGAGCGGATCACGAATATGCATCAGGTCGCCCAGCACCTTACCGGGGTTTGCTGTGCGCAACAGCGGGCGATTTCGATCACGCGACGTACGATCCAGCTGTTGTTCGACGGAAGTATGCAGGTAAACCACCCGCCCTCCCGCCCGCAACGCGGTACGGTTTTCCGGGCGCAGGACAGCACCACCGCCCGTAGCCAACACCACACCATCCAGCTCGCAGAGCTCGACAATCACCGCCTGTTCGCGCTCACGAAACCCAAGCTCGCCCTCGACATCGAAAATCCAAGGAATATTGGCACCCGTACGCTGCTCAATTTCCTTATCAGAATCTTTGAACGGTAGTCTCAGCTCTTTAGCAAGAAGCCGCCCGATGGTGCTCTTACCAGCCCCCATCGGGCCCACGAGGATCAAATTTCGCACAAAATTAACGGCTCACTGCAATCGCCTGATTGTTCATTATACGGGGAGTGAGGAAGACCAGCAGCTCGGATTTCTTGTCTTCCACGACGTCACGTCGGAACATCCGCCCCAGGTAAGGCAAGTCGCCGAGGAACGGAACCTTATCGACAGTCTTACTTTGCGTGTTGGAGAACACGCCACCAATCACGATTGTCTCACCATCGCTGACCAGCACCTTGGCGTTGACTTCGTTTTTCTTGATTGGTGGCACGCCATTCAAGGCATTTACAAAGTCAGCCTCGTCCTTGGTCACCTTCACTTCGATGATGATGCGGTTGTCCGGGGTGATTTGCGGTGTCACCTCAAGCGACAGCGCAGCCTCTTTGAACGACGTACTGGTCGCACCGCTGGAACTGGCTTCCTGGTAAGGAATTTCAGAACCTTTGAGGATTTTCGCCGTTTCCTTGTCCGAGGTGACGACCTTGGGCTGGGAGACGATCTCGCCGTTGCCGGTTTTCTCCATGGCCGACAGCTCCAGATCGAGGATCAGGTTGTCGGTGACGAAACCGATGCCGATGCCCGCGGTACGGTTAGCCACGCCCATGTCGACGAACGGGAAGTTGCCATTGCTGTCGTCACCGGAGTCGCCACCTTCATCGCCATTGTCATCGTTACCATAGACTACCCCACGACCGTTGCCGAACAGCTGAGAACCACCCCAACGCACGCCAAGGCTCTTGTCGTAGTCGACGTTGGCTTCGACGATGCGCGCCTCGATCATCACCTGACGAACCGGAATATCCAGCTGCGCAACGATCCGACGCAACTCATCGAGCTTGGTCTGGGTCTGGTAGGCGATGATGCTGTTGGTTCGATCATCGACCGTGATGGAGCCACGCTCATCAGAACCCTCGGCAGCGGCAGCATTTTCATTGCCGCTGCTGGTTACCGACTGGAACAGCTTGGCGATATCCGCGGCCTTGGCATAGTTGACCTGAATCAACTCGCGACTCAGGGGCGCCAGCTCGGCAATCTGCTTCTGCGACTCCAATTCCTGGCGCTCGCGGGCGGCGATTTCATCCGCCGGCGCAACCAGCAGGACGTTGCCGACCTTGCGCTTGTCCAAGCCCTTGGTTTTCAGCACCAGATCCAGCGCCTGGTCCCACGGCACATTCTGCAGGCGCAGGGTAATGTTGCCTTGCACGGTGTCGCTTGCCACCAGGTTCAGGTCCGTGAAGTCGGCGATCAACTGCAGGACCGAGCGAACATCGATATCCTGGAAGTTCAAGGAAAGCTTCTCGCCGCTGTAAGCAAAACGCTCAGCCTTACGCTTCTCGACATCGTCCTGGGTGAGCGGTTTGACGCTAATCGTCAGCTTGTTATCGGTCTGATAAGCCAGGTAATCATAGAAACCGGTCGGTTCGATGGTAATGGTTGCCTTATCGCCTGTTTCAACGGCGCTGACAAACTGAACCGGCGTTGCGAAGTCTTTGACATCCAAGCGTACGCGCAGAGATTCCGGCAGCTGGGTTTTCGCGAAGCTCAAGCGAATTTTGCCGCCCTGCTCTTGAATGTCCGGGCTGACCGACGGATCCGACAACTGGATGACGACATTGCCTTCACCCTGTTCGCCGCGCTGAAAATCGATATTGCTGATGGATTTACCAACAGCTGCGTAAGTCTTCTTCACGGGTGCCTGCGCCTGCGCGGCAACGGGCGCAACAACGGGCGCGGCAGCGGCGACGCTGCCAGCGCTGTCACCCACGACCACGTACAGGTTATTGCCTTCGGCACGCGTGCTGTAGGGAACCAGGGTCGACAGGTTGATGATCAGCCGCGTGCGATCCTTGGCCTCGACCACGGTAACGCTGCGCGCATTACCGACACCCAGCTCACGGTTCTTCGAACCCAGCTGATTGGTCACGCCCGGCAAATCAAGGGCAATACGTGCAGGTTGTTCAATGGTGTAGCCACGCGGCGCCGTTACCGGCTCGTCGAATGCCAGCTTCAGCTCCACCCGATCACCAGGCAGTGCAGCGACGTCCAGCGTTTGCAGGCTGGCGGCCAGCAGGGCCGGTGAAATCAGGGTAGCTAACAGGGATATGCAGAGGCGCGAAAGCGAGCTATTCATTCTCAGGTTCCGTTGTACAGACCGGTCATTATTTTTCATATTCACCTCGCCCTTAAGAGCGCTCCTTGAGAGAGAGGCTTCGCGGCCGTTCCAGCCAGCCACCTTCACCATCAGGAACAATTTCGATCACATCAATTTTCGCTTCGTTAATTGTCAAGATGCGACCATTGTTGCGCCCCAGGTAATCACCCACTTTGACTCTGTGGACACCGCCCGCGCCATTTACCAGAGCGAACGTTCCGCCATCATTGGAAAGCGTCCCGACCATCTCGAAAACTTCGATATTGAAGCCCTCGAGAAACTGCTTGACCCGCGTTTCGTCGGGCTTGATCTCTTGAGAACCTTTCGGCCGGCTGACCAGATCAATTTTTATCGGCGGCTGGAATGGGCTACGCAATGCAGCGGCGCTGTAAGTGAAGGCCTCGTAAGGCTGAAACTTTGGCAAGGGCTCAATAGAACCCTTCGGGCGCGTACGAACCTCGTCCATATACACCTGAAGATCATTGAAATCGCCACTCGAACCACAACCGCTCAAACTAGCCAGCAACAAACCGCACACCATCAGATTGGAGCTCTTCATTTCTGCAGCCCCTTATCGTTGTAACGGTAGGTCTTGGCGAGGATGCTCATGTGCAGCTTCGAGGTGCTCTCCTCGCTGACTGGTTTGATCTCGAAGTCATGCAGCGTCACGATCCGAGGCAGGCTGGCCACGCCACTGACGAAAGTCGCCAAGTCGTGATACGCACCCACCACGGAAATCTGAATCGGCAACTCGATATAAAACTGCTGCACGGCTTCCGGCAGTAATTTAATTTCTTCGAACTCCAAGCCACTGCCCAGCCCAGTGCGCGTTATATCCTCGAGCAGCCCGGGCACTTCGGTATCACTTGGCAATTGCCGCAAAAGAGCGCCGAAAGAGACTTCCATCTCTTTCATCTGTTCTTTATAGGCTTCCAGGTTGGCCGCTTGAAAGGCTTTGGTGGAGAACTGCTGCTTGAGGGTCTCTTCTTCGCTTCGCTGCTGATCCAGCTGCGTCTGCAAATCTTTAAGGTGGAAGTTGTAGCCCAGCGCCAGAACCACAACCAAGAGCAGAAAGCAGGCTATGACCTTGACCGCCGCCGGCCAGGAGCCGAGGTTGTTGAGATCGAGATCGCCAAGGTCTATTTTGCGCAGGTTTTCCAGGGACTCAGCCAGACTCATTTCTTGGCTCCTTCGGCTTCAACCGACGGCTGCGTTTGCTGCACAGTCAGCTGGAAGACATTGGCCTGATCCAGCTCTCCAGCCGTAATGGCCTTGACCGCCGTCAGGTTAGGCGCGTCCAGCCACTGCGAAGCATCCAGATTACGCATCAAATTAGAAACCCGATTGTTTGACTCGGCCGCACCATCGATGGAGATGCTCTTACCCACCATTTTCAGGGAGTTGAAATACACGCCATCAGGCAATGTGCGAGCCAACTGGTCGAATACCCGCCCGATAATGGGTCGATTGCCCTGCAGATCCTGGATGATTTTCATCCGTTCCAGGAGCTGTTGACGGCGGGTCTTGAGCTCGCTGATCTCCTTGATTCGCGCATCCAGAACGGCAATTTCTTTACGCACGAAGTCGTTGCGTGCGTTTTGCTGTTCGATGGCGCCATTCAGGTACTGATCGCCAAGGAAAACGCTGCCGCCGGCCACTATCAATACACCCGCAAGAGTGACCAAAAAGCGTTGTTTGCGCTCCTCGCGCAGCTGCTCCCGCCAGGGAAGTAGGTTGATGCGCGCCATCAGTCGAAACTCCTCATCGCCAGACCACAGGCAATCATCAGCGCCGGGGCATCACTCGCCAAAGCCCCGGCATTGACCTTGCCACTAAGCGCCATGTCCGCGAAGGGATTCGCCACCAGGGTCTGTGTCCCGATCTTTTGCTGGATCAAGCGGTCCAGATCAGGAATCGAGGCCGTCCCTCCCGCCAACAGGATGTAGTCGACATCATTGAACTGGCCTGCCGCGAAGAAGAACTGCAGCGAGCGGGAAACCTGCTGCACCACCGCCTCTTTGAACGGTTGCAACACTTCACTGTCATAGTCATCCGGAAGACCGCCCTGCTTCTTGGCAAGCCCGGCTTCCTCCACCGACAACCCGTAACGACGCTGAATTTCTTCTGTCAGTTGCTTGCCGCCAAAGAGCTGCTCGCGGGTATAAATGGTCCGACCGTTGTGCAGCACGCTCAGCGTGGTCATGGTCGCGCCGATATCGACGATCGCGACTGTCAGCTCGTCATGCCCGCTACCCAACTGAGCAGCCAGCAAGCTGTAAGCCCGCTCAAGGGCATAGGCTTCGACATCGACGACCTTCGCCGTCATGCCGGACAGCGCAAGTGCCGCCTCACGCACCTCGACGTTCTCCTTGCGGCACGCCGCCAGCAGCACATCGACCCGCTCGGCATTACGCGCCGAAGGCCCCTGCACTTCGAAGTCGATCGCGACTTCTTCGAGCGGATAAGGAATGTACTGGTCGGCCTCGATCTTCAGCTGGTTCTCCAGCTCATCGTCCGAAAGCCCCGCCTCCATCTCGATGGTCTTGGTGATCACCGCCGAGCCCGCGACCGCGACCGCGACCGTCTTCACCCCGGTTTTGGCTTTGGCCAGAACACGAGACAAGGCTTGACCCACGCCTTCCAGCTCAGCGATGTTTTTCTCGACAACTGCATTAGGGGGGAGTGGCTCGACAGCGTAGGCCTCTACCTTGTAGCGGCTTCCTGAGCGACTCAATTCGAGGAGCTTGACCGAGGTCGAACTGATATCGATCCCCAGCAGCGTATTCGCTTTCTTATTGAAGAGCCCTAGCACGACCGATTTCCTATTGGCATCCGCGACTTACGGACTATTTATGTTTTTTCACATTAAATAACAGTCTTGACATAAGCGCAAATGGCTACCCGGGAAAAAAAACGCTTATAATGTGAACAGTTTTCCCCTTTTAACATCGCCTTACGCTTAACTCTTTCTTTTATCTGGAAATCCAAAAATTTTGATGCGTCTGCTGAAGTTTTTCTGGTGGTGCTGCGTAGCCGTTTTTTGTGGACTGTTGCTCAGTCTCAGCGGCGCTTTTCTCTACCTAAGCCCTGCCCTGCCATCCGTCGAATCGCTTCGCAGCATTCAACTGCAGATCCCTCTGCGGGTCTATAGCAGCGACGCCAAGCTGATTGCCGAATTTGGCGAAATGCGCCGCTCCCCGATCCGCTTCGCCGACATCCCCCCGGACTTCATCAAAGCCCTGCTATCGGCCGAAGATGACAACTTCGCCAATCATTATGGCGTTGACCTCAGCAGCCTAATGCGTGCTGCCACGCAATTATTGAAAAGCGGGCAGATCCAATCTGGCGGCAGCACCATCACCATGCAGGTGGCGAAAAACTTCTTCCTCACCAGCGAAAGAAGCTTTTCCCGCAAGATCAATGAAATCCTGCTTGCGTTACAAATTGAGCGCGAGCTCAGCAAGGATGAAATCCTCGAGCTCTACGTCAACAAAATCTACTTGGGCAACCGCGCCTACGGCATCGAAGCGGCGGCCCAGGTTTATTACGGCAAATCCATGCGCGACCTGAGCCTGGCGCAGATGGCCATGATCGCCGGGCTGCCAAAAGCGCCTTCGCGCTTCAACCCGCTGGTGAATCCGCAACGCAGCCAGGAACGCCGCGACTGGATCCTCGGGCGCATGTACAAGCTCGGCAAGATTGATGAGGCACGCTTCCAGGCGGCCATCCATGAACCGATCAATGCCAGCTACCACGTTCCCACACCAGAACTCGCCGCACCTTATATAGCGGAAATGGCGCGCGCGGAAATGGTCGGACGCTATGGCAGCGAGGCCTACACGGAAGGCTTCCATGTCACCACCACGGTGCCCAGCAGCTTGCAGGAAGCCGCCAACAGCGCGGTTCGTAACGGGCTGATCAGTTACGACCAGCGTCACGGCTATCGCGGCCCGGAGACCCGTCTGCCGGGCATGACGCGCGAAACCTGGCAAGCCGAGCTGACCAAGCAAAAATCACTCAATAGCCTCGAACCCGCCATCGTCAGCCAGGTGGAAAAAAGCGGCATCCTGGTACTCGGCCGCAACGGTCAGGAAGAAGCCGTCAGCTGGGATAGCATGAAATGGGCACGCCCATTCCTCAACACCAACAGCCTTGGCCCGCGCCCGCAAAAGCCGGAGGATGTCGTACAGGTCGGCGACCTGATCCGCGTTCTGCGCCAAGAGGACGGCAGCCTGGCGTTCAGCCAACTGCCCGCCGCGCAGAGCGCGCTGGTGTCTCTCGACCCGCAGAACGGTGCGATCCGCGCCCTGGTCGGCGGCTTCTCCTTTGACCAGAGCAACTACAACCGCGCCGCGCAAGCCAAGCGCCAGCCCGGCTCCAGCTTCAAACCCTTCATCTACAGCGCGGCGCTCGACAAGGGCTACACCGCGGCGAGCCTGGTAAACGATGCGCCCATCGTGTTCCAGGAAGCCGGCATGGACGAAGCCTGGCGTCCGAAGAACGACAGCAACACCTTCCTCGGCCCCATCCGCCTACGCGAAGCCCTGTACAAGTCGCGCAATCTGGTTTCGATTCGCTTGCTGCAAGCCATTGGCATCGAATATGCCCTGAACTACGTCAGCCGCTTCGGCTTCAACAAGCAAGAATTGCCGCGCAACCTGTCCCTGGCCCTCGGCACCGCCAACCTGACACCGCTGGAGGTCGCCAGTGGCTGGAGCGCCTTTGCCAATGGCGGCTACAAGGTACAGCCCTACCTGATCGAGAGCATCCATAGCCGCAAGGGTGAGCCCCTGTATGTCGCCAACCCCGCCAGCGTACCCAGCGGCGAAGCTGCCGCCAGCAACTTGGAGCCAGCCGCCGACAGTGACAACGCCGCCCCGGCACAAGCAGCGACAACCGCCATGCAGCCCGTGGTCGCCGAGCGGATTGTCGATGCCCGCACCAGCTACATCATGACCAGCATGCTGCAGGACGTGATCAAGCGTGGCACCGGGCGGCGCGCGATGGCCATGGGCCGTAGCGACCTGGCCGGCAAGACCGGGACCACCAACGAGTCCAAGGACAGCTGGTTCTCCGGCTACAACGCCGACTACATAACCACCGTCTGGACTGGCTTCGACCAACCGGAAAGCCTCGGCCGCCACGAGTTCGGCGGCACCGTCGCACTGCCGATCTGGATGAGCTACATGAGCGCCGCACTCAAGGACAAGCCCGCGCACACGCTGCCCGAACCGAGCGGCCTACTGACCCTGCGGATCGACCCACTGAGTGGCCGCGCCGCCACACCGGGCACGCCGAACGCCTACTTCGAGCTGTTCAAGAGCGAAGACACGCCGCCGCCGATGAGCGAACTCGAGCCTGGCTTGGCAGTGCCCGGCAGCCCCCTCCCGGCCGACGAAGCCACACCTATCGACCTGTTCTAAACCGGCACAACCGCCCACGGACAATACCCAAACCCCTCAGGCGCCCGAACGACAGACAATAAAAAGCCCCGCATCTGCGGGGCTTTTTCATGCAACCGACAACGACTCAGCCGTTGAACACGTCATCCACTGACTTCAGCGGATAGTGCTTCGGGTAGGGCAGGGTCGCCACACCGCTCTCGATTGCCGCCTTGGCCACCGCATCGGAAATCACAGTGATCAGACGCGCATCCATCGGCTTCGGAATGATGTACTCGCGGCCGAACGACAGCGCGATCCCACCATAGGCATCGCAGACTTCCTGCGGCACCGGCAGCTTGGCCAGCTCACGCAGGGCCACGGCGGCGGCAATCTTCATCTCTTCGTTGATGCGTGTCGCGCGAACGTCCAGTGCCCCACGGAAGATGAAGGGGAAGCCGAGCACGTTGTTGACCTGGTTCGGGTAATCCGAACGACCGGTGGCCATGATCACGTCATTGCGCGTGGCGTGAGCCAATTCCGGGGCGATCTCCGGGTCCGGGTTGGAGCAGGCAAACACGATCGGATCGGCCGCCATGCGCTTGAGGTCTTCGGCGCTGAGCAGATTGGCCCCGGACAGACCGACGAACACGTCAGCGCCGTCGAGCGCATCCGACAACGAGCGCTTGTCCGTCTCGTGAGCGAATACCGCCTTGTACTGGTTCAGATCGTCGCGCCCGGCGTGGATCACCCCTTTGCGGTCGACCATGAAGATGTTCTCGATGTTCGCGCCCATGCTCACCAGCAACTTCATGCAGGAGATGGCGGCGGCGCCTGCGCCGAGGCAGACGATCTTGGCTTCCGGCAGCGTCTTGCCGACGATTTCCAGGGCATTGAGCATACCGGCTGCGGTCACGATGGCGGTGCCGTGCTGGTCATCGTGGAACACCGGAATGTCGCACTGCTCGATCAGCGCACGCTCGATCTCAAAGCACTCTGGCGCCTTGATGTCTTCCAGGTTGATGCCGCCGAAGGTGATGGAAATGCGCTTGACCGTATCGATGAACGCCTGCGGACTTTCCGAATCGACTTCGATATCGAATACGTCGATGCCTGCGAACCGCTTGAACAGCACCCCCTTGCCTTCCATCACTGGTTTGGAAGCCAGCGGGCCGAGGTTGCCCAGACCGAGGATTGCCGTGCCGTCGGAAATCACCGCCACCAGGTTGCCCTTACCGGTGTACTTGTAGGCCAGTTCGGGATCGCGCGCGATCTCACGAACCGGCTCAGCCACACCCGGGCTGTAGGCCAGCGACAGATCGCGGGCGGTCGCGGTAGGTTTGGTCAGCTCGACACTCAGCTTCCCTGGGCGGGGATTGGCGTGGTATTCGAGAGCGGCAGTTTTCAGATCAGACATGTTGGCATTTCCGCTTTTTTTGCTGTTGAACAGACAGGCCGCGAGGATACGCAAGATGCCGAAACCTAACAAGACTGAGCAGTCAGTCTGCGTCAAGGTCTCTAGCGTAAGACTTTAAGCCAGTCACCGGGGCGCGGCTCGCCGCTCGGATAGAGATGATTGAGCAACCGCAAGCGCGCTTGCGCGTCGGCCGGCAACTTACTTTCCCGAGCTAACTGAGCCATGGTTTGCCCGCTTTTGGCCTTGATCATGTGCAGCCGCAGCGGTTGAGCCAGCTTACGCTCATCATCCTTGAGCGGGCGAAAACTCTTGATCACCTCGAGGAAGTTGGCGTCCTCGGTCTCCAGCGAAGCCGGTGGCTTGACCGCGGCCACGAAGAGATAAGCCTGCGCGCCCCTGAGGAGCACCGCAACGCGCCTTGCCGGGCTGCCGGGCATAACCGCGGTGTAGCCTTGCAAACCGGCCTGCTGCAACGACTCCTCCGCCGCCAGCCGCCGGCCGCCCGTGCGCTCTTTGATGAAGGCAGCCGGGGTCTGGCCTGGCTTGGCCTGCTCCAGGGTCATGGCGATAAAGGCCTGCTGATCGGCCGTGTGCCCGATCATCGCGTCGGGGCGATTGAGCAGCGTCCAACCCGCCGGGTAGCCCAGGGTAAAGTCCAGGTCGGCGTGATAGAAGCGCTGCCCCCGGCGCACGCCGGTCGCCTGCGAGTCGCCGAATGGCAGGCCCTCCAGGTGCTGCAAAAACACCTCCTGATTGACCTCCTGCTGCCCGCCAGCCAAGGCCCTGGCCGGACCTATCACCTCTTGCAACCGCCGATCGTTACCCGGATGGGTATCGAACAAACCATGGTAGCCACTGGCCGGAGCGGCCTGGCCGCTCTTGGCCGCCTGATCGCGGGCGAAGTCGTCCTGACTCTTGAGCACTGCAACCACTTCGATCATCGCCTGCGGATCGTAGCCGCTGCGCGCCAGGTACTGCGCCCCGAGACCATCCGCCTGCAACTCCATGTCGCGACCATAGCCGCGGACGAAGGCCGACCCCAGCGCCCCGGTCAGGTCGGCTGCCGCGCCGACTCCGGTGCCGATCGCGACCGCCTGCCCCAGAATGCCCCAGGCCTGCGACTGACTCTGCTGCTGGACGCTGTGGCGCGCCGTGACATGACCGATTTCATGCCCCAGCACCGCGGCCAATTCGGCTTCCGAACTGAGATAGGCGAGCAGCCCGCGATGGATATAGATGTAGCCGCCCGGCAGGGCGAACGCGTTGATATCCGGGCTGTCGATCACCGTGAAGCGATAGCTCAGGTTGCTGCGATGGCTGTGCTTGGCCACGCGCTCGCCGACCTGCTGAACATAGGCCTGGAGCTTCTCATCGGCATAACGCGGGTACTGCTTGGCGATTTCCTGGCTGTAACTGCGCCCGAGATCGAGCTCCTTCTGCTCGCTCATCATCACGAAGTTGTTCTCGCCGGTCGCCGGGTTCAGCGCGCAACCGGTCAACGCCGCCAACAACAAAAGCACAAGCGCAAAACGCAGACTCACGGCAACACCTCAAGCATCGACGCATGGGTCAAGGGCAACATCCAGCGAGCTTGCCCAGGTTTTACGCCGCCACGCCGGGAGCGGTCAATCACCCAGCCGCGCGCCTCGACACGCCGCCCCTCCAGCCCCTGCAAGCGCTCAAGGTCGAATTGCGCGAGCAGCTTCGGCGCAACCCGCAGCACCAGCGAGTCGTCCAACTCGAGCCACACGCCGCCACGGTTGCGCTCGACCTTCAGCACCTGCCCGCGAATCAAGGCGAAGCCACCCGTACTCAGCTGCTCCGGCGTGCGCACTGGCGACTGGCTCCAGAGCCCGAGCCGCGAAGCCCGCGCACTGCGCTCGGCGGCCTGCTGGCAACTCACCAGCGCCACATTCGGCGCCACCGCTACCAGATAACCAAGGCCCTCGGCCAGCAACTGCGCCTCCAGGTTTCGCCCCTGACGGTCATAGCCGTGCGCCAAGGTACGACCGTAGTGATCCTTCGCCTCGCGCCCCGGCTGCAAGGCGATACGCCCGTCACTGGCGTCGACCAGCGCCTGCAGGCGGCGCCGGGCCAGCTCGGCGAACGGCTCGGCCGAGCGCCCATGATGAGCCAGCTCAGGGGCATTCACACCGATCAAGCGCACGCTGCGGCCATCGCTGAGCTTCAACGTGTCGCCATCGACCACCTGCCGGACGCTGACGCTCGGCAACCCGGACGGCAGCGGGCAAAATGCCTGGGCCGGAAAAACCACGGCGAGAGAAACGAAAAAGGCGCCCGCAAGGGACGCCTTTTTCAACAGCATGGAAAAGCTCATCAAGCCTTCCGAGACAGCAAAGCCACTTAGGCCTTGGAGCCGAACACACCGAAACGCTGCTTGAAGCGATCAACACGGCCGCCCACGTCCAGCACTTTCTGCTTGCCGGTGTAGAACGGGTGGCACTCGTTGCACACGTCCAGGCTCAGCGGCTTGGCCAGGGTGGAGCGAGTTTCGATCACGTTGCCACAGCTGCAAGTGGCGGTGATGGCTTCGTAGGTAGGATGAATATCAGCTTTCATGGTGTATTCCTCAGGTCTGACGTGCCGCCACCCGACACAATTGTCGAATACCGCACGGAATTAGGCCGCGGATAATACCAGAGCACGACAACGACGCAAGCCACTCTCTGCACCGATCGTCGTCTGGCTGCGTGCTAAGATCGCGCCTCGCTCACCAGGAACTCCTCGCGTGCCCGACGCCATTCTGCGCCTCGCCCTGCCCTCGCCGCTGCGCCGCCTGTTCGACTACAAGGCCCCGGCCGGCGTCAAGCGCGCCGACCTGCAACCGGGCATGCGCCTGCGCGTGCCGTTCGGCCGACGCGAGATGATCGGCATTCTGGTCGAAGTCACCGAACACAGCGAAGTGCCGGCCGACAAACTGAAGCCGGCGCTGCAACTGCTCGACACGCAGTCACCGATGCCCGCGACCTTCTTCAAGCTCTGCCTGTGGACCGCGCAGTATTACCAGCACAGCCTCGGCGACACCTTCAGTTGGGCGCTGCCGAATCTCCTGCGCCAGGGCGAGCCGGCCGAAGCCCGGCAAGAGCGCTTTTGGCATATGACCGAGGGCGCCCGCCTCGACGACCCGCGCCTGGCGCGCGCGCCGCGGCAACGCGACGCCCTGAGCACCATCGCCCAGCACCCCCATGGCGTCGCACACCAACTGCTCAGCCAATTGCAGCTGAATAAAGACAGCCTCGAACTGCTGCGCGAGAAAGGCCTGGTCAACATCGAGGTGCGCCGCCACGCCGTCAGCCCGCGGCACGCCAACTGGCTGGCGCAACCTGAGCTGCCGCTGAACCCCGAGCAGCGCGCGGCGACCGAAGCGATCCGCACCGGCCTCGACAGCTTCAAGGCCTTTTTGCTGGCCGGGGTGACCGGCAGCGGCAAGACCGAGGTGTACCTGCAGCTGATCCGCGAAACCCTGGAGGCCGGCAAGCAGGCGCTGGTGCTGATCCCGGAGATCAACCTCGGCCCACAGACCCTGGCGCGCTTCGAGCGCCGCTTCAACGCACGCATCGCCCTGCTGCACTCGGCGGTGAACGATCGCGAACGGCTGGATGCCTGGCTGGCGGCCCGCGATGGCGAGGCGGACATCATTATCGGCACCCGCTCGGCGCTGTTCACCCCGATGAAGAACCCGGGGCTGATCATCATCGACGAGGAGCACGACGCGTCTTATAAACAGCAGGAAGGGCTGCGCTACCACGCCCGCGACCTGGCCCTGGTCCGTGCGCGGCAGGAAAACATCCCGATCGTGCTCGGCTCCGCCACCCCGTCGCTGGAAAGCCTGCAGAACGCCCACGCCGGCCGCTACGCCCTGCTGCGCCTGAACCAGCGCGCCGGCGGCGCCCAGCAGCCGCGCTTCCTGCGCCTGGATATCAAGAGCCGGCCGCTGGACAGCGGCATCTCCGGGCCCATGCAGCAAGCCATCGGCCAGACCCTGGCGGCCGGCCAGCAGGTGCTGGTATTCCTCAACCGCCGCGGCTTCGCACCAACGCTGCTGTGTCATGACTGTGGCTGGCTGTCGGAATGCCCGCGCTGCGATGCGCGCATGACCGTACACCAACGCTCCGGCGAGTTGCGCTGCCACCACTGCGGTCATGTCGAACGCCAGCCGAGCAACTGTCCGCAGTGCGGCAAGGTCGATCTGCGCCCGGTCGGCGCCGGCACCGAACGCGCCGAGGAGCGCCTGGCGATTCTCTTCCCGAACGTCCCGGTGCTACGCGTCGACCGCGAAAGCACCTCACGCAAAGATGCGATGCAGCAATTGTTCACCATCATCCAGCGGGGCGAACCGTGCATCCTGATCGGCACCCAAATGCTCGCCAAGGGCCACCACTTCCCGCGGGTGACCCTGGTGTCGATCCTGGATGCCGACGGCGGGCTGTTCTCCGCCGACTTTCGCGCCAGCGAGCGCATGGCCCAGTTGATCGTGCAAGTCGCCGGCCGCGCCGGGCGTGCGGAAGAGCCGGGCCGGGTGATCATCCAAACCCACCTGGCCGACCATCCGTTATTGGTGCAACTGACCGAGCAAGGCTATTTCGCCTTCGCCGAACAGGCCCTGAGCGAGCGCCGCGCCGCCGGCCTGCCACCCTTCTGCCACCTCGCCCTGCTGCGTGCCGAGGCCCATAAGCCGGGGCAGGCGGAAGGTTTTCTCGATGATGCCTGCGTCGAAGCCGAACACCTGCTGCGCGAGTTGAACCTCAGCGGCATTGAACTACTCGGCCCGGTGCCGGCTCCGATGGAGCGTCGCGCCGGCCGTTACCGCGCGCAACTGTTGCTACAGGCCAACGCCCGCGCGCCGCTGCATCGCCTGCTCGGCAGCTGGCTGCTGGCACTGGAAGGCATGCCGGCGGGCCGGGCGGTGCGCTGGTCGCTGGATGTCGACCCGATAGACCTGTTCTAAGCGTCAAAAGCCCCTGTAAGCAGCGCATTCGAGCCGTTATCCCGTAAGCGCAACTGACCAGCGCGGTTGGCAAGGCCGCCACAGCCACGGATAATGGCCCATTTTCCACCCGCTTCCCGGCGCACTGTCGCCCCGATGGCCGCACGAGCAGACCATGAAAGACACCATTCGCCAGCTGATCCAGCAAGCCCTCACCCGCCTCGTCAGTGAAGGCGTGCTGCCGCAAGGCCTCAGCCCGGCGATTCAGGTCGAGAACAGCAAGGACAAGACCCACGGCGACTTCGCCAGCAATATCGCCTTGATGCTGGCCAAACCGGCCGGCCTGAAGCCGCGCGAGCTGGCCGAGCAGCTGATCGCCGCACTGCCGGCCGATGCGCAGGTCAGCAAGGTCGAGATCGCCGGCCCGGGTTTCCTCAACTTCTACCAGGACAGCCAGGCCCTGGCCGCCCGTCTCGACGCCGCCCTGGCCGATGCCCGCCTCGCGGTGCGCAAGGCTGGCCCGGCGCAGCGGGTGGTGGTCGATCTGTCCTCGCCGAACCTGGCCAAGGAGATGCACGTCGGCCATCTGCGCTCGACCATCATCGGCGACGGCGTGGCGCGGGTGCTGGAATTCCTCGGTGACGAAGTGATCCGGCAGAACCACGTCGGCGACTGGGGCACCCAGTTCGGCATGCTGCTGGCGTACCTGCAGGAAAACCCGGAAAGCAGCGAAACCGAACTGTCCGACCTGGAAGGCTTCTACCGCGCGGCCAAGCAGCGTTTCGATGAGTCCGCCGAGTTCGCCGACCGCGCCCGCGAGCTGGTGGTGCAGTTGCAGGCCGGCGAGCCCGAGTGCATGCGCCTGTGGCAGCGCTTCAATACGATTTCCCTGGCGCACTGCCAGAAAGCCTACGACCGCCTGAACGTCAAACTGACACCGGCCGACGTCAAAGGTGAAAGCGCCTACAACGACGACCTCGCCCAGGTGGTTGCCGACCTCAAGGCCAAAGGCCTGCTGGTCGAAAGCAACGGCGCCCAGTGCGTGTTCCTCGACGAATTCAAGAACGCCGAAGGCAACCCGTTGCCGGTGATCGTGCAGAAGGCCGGCGGCGGCTACCTGTATGCCACCACCGACCTGGCAGCCATGCGCTACCGCAGTCAGGTGCTGAAAGCCGATCGCGCGCTGTATTTCGTCGATCAGCGCCAGGCCCTGCATTTCCAGCAGGTGTTCGAAGTGGCGCGCCGCGCCGGTTTCGTCCACGCCGGCATGCAACTGGAGCACATGGGCTTCGGCACCATGAACGGCGCCGACGGCAAACCGTTCAAGACCCGCGATGGCGGCACGGTGAAGCTGATCGACCTGCTCGATGAAGCCCAAGAGCGCGCCTACGCGCTGGTCAAGGACAAGAACCCGGAACTGGCCGAAGATGAGCTGCGGACCATCGCCCGCGTGGTTGGCATCGGCTCGGTGAAATACGCCGACCTGTCCAAGCACCGCACCAGCGACTACAGCTTCAACTTCGAGCAGATGCTCAGTTTCGAAGGCAACACCGCGCCGTACCTGCTTTATGCCTACACCCGCGTCGCCAGCGTGTTCCGCAAGCTCGGCCAGGAGCACACCCAGATCGACGGCCAGATCAGCCTCGATGCTCCACAGGAACAGGATCTCGCCGCCAAGCTGGCGCAGTTTGGCGAAGTGCTCGGCAACGTCGGCGAAAAGGGCACGCCGCATATTCTCTGCACCTACCTGTATGAGCTGGCCGGGCTGTTCTCCAGCTTCTACGAGCACTGCCCGATCCTCAGCGCCGAGTCGCCCGCACAGCAGCAGAGCCGCCTGCGCCTGGCCGCACTGAGCGGACGCACCCTCAAGCAAGGCCTGGAACTGTTGGGCCTGGAAACACTGGAGCGCATGTAAGTTGGCGGCTAAGAAAAAACCAGCACCCAAGCGCGGCGCCAGCCGCTATCAGGCACCACCCAGGCAACCGGTACCCGGCTGGGTCTGGCTGGCCTGCGGTCTGGCCATCGGCGTCTTCATAATGTTCTTGATGAAGCTGGAGCCGGGCCGCGACGAGGTCAAACGAGCCAAGCCCGAGCAGCCGGGCAACCGCACCGCGTCAGCGCCAAAAGCACCGATCAGTGCACCTGCCCCGCAGGCACCGGCGAAGCCGAAGTACGACTTCTACACCCTGTTGCCGGAGTCCGAAGTCATAGTGCCGGCCGATGCCGTACCGGAGAAAACCCCGCCGGCACCGACCCCGGCCGAGCTCGCCAAGGCCGACGCCGCCCGCGCCGAAGCCGCGCTCAAGGGCGAAACGCCACCACCGCTTACCGTTGCCGTGAAGGCGGCTGTGACCCAGTACTTCCTGC
This sequence comes from Pseudomonas sp. KH_027, assembly GCF_057838565.1. Taxonomy (NCBI): domain Bacteria; kingdom Pseudomonadati; phylum Pseudomonadota; class Gammaproteobacteria; order Pseudomonadales; family Pseudomonadaceae; genus Pseudomonas; species Pseudomonas sp. KH_027. The sequence continues at coordinate 438,596 of NZ_CM174470.1, read as the reverse complement.
AGGCCGGCTCGTTCCGTAAACAGGGCGATGCCGACAAGGTGCGCGCGCAGATCATCCTGCTCGGGCAAAACGTGCAGGTAGAATCCGGCACCGTGCGCGAGGAAACCTGGTACCGCGTGCTAGTCGGCCCGTTCAGCAACCGCGAGCAGCTCACCAGCGCGCAGAAGAAGCTGGCTGGCAATGGCTTCAGCAATCTGCTGTTACAGCAGCGACAGAGCCGCTAACAGGCCACTGAAAACTACCTGCGTTGCCGATACGGCGTTAAAAATGGCTTCGGAAAGCTCATTTACAGCTCGTAAACTCCGCTTCCTCAGCCATTTCTGCCTTGTCTCGGCTGCCTCGCCTACGTTTTCAACGGCCCGTTAAGCCGCTGCTCGCGTCCGCCGGTTGAAATGCCGGCGGGCGTCCCCCATATGAGTTTCCATTAGGGCATTTCGCCCCGCTGCGTGGAGACTCACCCTTGACCACCATCGTTTCAGTCCGCCGCCACGGCAAAGTCGTCATGGGCGGCGACGGCCAGGTGTCCCTCGGCAACACCGTGATGAAAGGCAATGCCAAGAAAGTCCGACGCCTCTACCACGGCCAGGTGATCGCCGGCTTCGCCGGTGCCACTGCCGATGCCTTCACCCTGTTCGAGCGCTTTGAAGGGCAGCTTGAAAAACATCAAGGCCACTTGGTGCGCGCCGCCGTCGAACTGGCCAAAGAATGGCGCACCGACCGCTCCCTGAGCCGCCTGGAAGCCATGCTGGCAGTCGCCAACAAGGACGCCTCGCTGATCATCACCGGCAACGGCGATGTGGTCGAACCCGAGGACGGCCTGATCGCCATGGGCTCCGGCGGCCCCTTCGCCCAGGCCGCCGCCCGCGCACTGCTGATGCATACCGACCTGTCCGCCCGTGAAGTCGCCGAAACCGCGCTGGGTATCGCCGGCGATATCTGCGTCTTCACCAACCACAACCTGACTATCGAGGAGTTGGACCTCGCTGTCTGAGGCCCGCCCAATCCCATGCCTATGACGCCCCGCGAAATCGTTCACGAACTCAGTCGCCACATCATCGGTCAGGACGAGGCCAAGCGCGCCGTCGCCATCGCCCTGCGCAACCGCTGGCGGCGCATGCAACTGCCCGCCGAGCTGCGCGCCGAGGTGACCCCGAAAAACATCCTGATGATCGGCCCCACCGGTGTCGGTAAAACCGAGATCGCGCGCCGCCTGGCCAAGCTGGCCAACGCGCCGTTCATCAAAGTCGAAGCGACCAAGTTCACCGAAGTGGGCTACGTTGGCCGCGACGTCGAGTCGATCATCCGCGACCTGGCCGATGCCGCGATCAAGCTGCTGCGCGAGCAGGAAATCGTCAGAGTCCGCCACCGCGCCGAAGACGCCGCCGAAGAGCGCATCCTCGACGCGCTGCTGCCGCCGGCACGCCCGGGATTCAATGAAGACCCGGTGCCGAGCCATGATTCCAGTACCCGCCAGCTGTTCCGCAAGCGCCTACGCGAAGGCCAGCTGGACGACAAGGAGATCGAAATCGAGGTCGCCGAGCATCCGGCCGGGGTCGAAATCATGTCGCCGCCCGGCATGGAGGAAATGACCAACCAGCTGCAAAGCCTGTTCTCCAACATGGGTAAAGGCAAAAAGAAAGCCCGCAAGCTGAAGGTCAAGGAAGCCCTGAAACTGATCGGCGATGAAGAAGCCGCGCGCCTGGTCAACGAGGAAGAACTCAAGGCCCGCGCCCTGGAGGCGGTCGAACAGCACGGCATCGTCTTTATCGACGAGATCGACAAGGTCGCCAAGCGTGGCAATTCCGGTGGCATGGACGTGTCCCGCGAAGGCGTGCAGCGCGACCTGCTGCCGTTGATCGAAGGCTGTACGGTGAACACCAAGCTGGGCATGGTGAAAACCGACCACATCCTGTTCATCGCCTCCGGCGCCTTCCACCTGAGCAAGCCGAGCGATCTGGTGCCGGAGCTGCAAGGTCGGCTGCCGATCCGCGTCGAACTCAAGGCGCTGAGCCCGAACGATTTCGAACGCATCCTCACCGAACCGCACGCTTCGCTGACCGAGCAATACCGTGAGCTGCTGTTGACCGAAGGCCTGGCCATCGAGTTCGGCGCCGACGGCATCAAGCGGCTGGCCGAGATTGCCTGGCAGGTCAACGAGAAGACCGAGAACATTGGCGCCCGGCGCCTGCACACCCTGCTCGAGCGCCTGCTGGAAGAAGTGTCCTTCAGCGCCGGCGACCTGGCCGGGCAGCAGAATGGCCAGGCGATCCATATCGATGCGGCCTATGTGAACAGCCACCTCGGCGAACTGGCGCAGGACGAAGACCTGTCGCGCTATATTCTGTAGCCCTGCAAGGCGGATAATCGCGCAATGCGTTATCCGCCTCACCTCCAGCCAGAGCCCTGAAGATGCGTGTCCCCACTGCCATCGAGCTGCACAAAGCCTCGAAGACCCTGACGTTGAAATACGGACCCGACGAGGTCTACAACCTGTCCGCCGAATTCCTGCGCGTGCACTCGCCCTCGGCCGAGGTGCAGGGCCACGGCAAACCGATACTGCAAACCGGCAAGCTCGGAGTCGGCCTGAGCAAAATTGAACCCGCCGGGCAGTACGCACTAAAACTGTGCTTCGATGACGGCCATGACAGCGGTTTGTTCACCTGGGATTACCTCGACCAGTTGGCACAACGCCAGGAAGCGTTGTGGGCCGACTACCTCGCCGAACTGGCGCGGGCCGGAAAATCCCGCGATCCCGCCGAGTCGGTGGTCAAGCTGATGCTCTAGGTTAGGCCCTGCCGTGGTTAGGGCGAACTTTCTAATCGGGCTCGGCATACTCTCCCGCGCGCATGGCCAACCGACTGGCCAACTTGCGAAAATTCTTAAACTCGGGTAACCAAGTAGCTGGCAAGTTCCGTGCATTTGGCTAAGCCAGATGCAACGAATGAAGCGGAGTTCGCTCCGCCCCCGGTAACCCGAGCAGTACTTGGCTCTGAGCCCTGTGTCACCGCGCACAGCAGCATGCCGGTATCCGTCTCAGGACAATGGAGCGTCGTAGATGAGCAATAAAAATAACGAAGATCTGCAGCGTCAAGCCTCGGAAAACACCCTGGGTCTGAACCCGGTGATCGGCTTGCGCGGCAAGGACATTCTGGCGTCCGCGCGTATGGTGCTGACCCAAGCCATGAAACAACCCTTGCACAGCGCCAAGCATGTTGCCCACTTTGGCCTGGAACTGAAAAACGTCCTGCTCGGCAGCTCGGAACTCAACCCGGAGGCCGGTGACAAGCGTTTCGCCGATCCCGCCTGGAGCCAGAACCCGCTGTACAAGCGCTACCTGCAAAGCTACCTGGCGTGGCGCAAGGAACTGCACGACTGGGTCGAGCACAGCAACCTGTCCGAGTCCGATGCCAGCCGTGGCCACTTCGTCATCAACCTGATGACCGAAGCCATGGCGCCGAGCAACAGCCTGGCCAACCCGGCGGCGCTCAAACGCATTTTCGAAACCGGCGGCAAGAGCCTGCTCGATGGCCTCTCCCACCTGGCCAAGGACATCGTCAACAACGGCGGCATGCCCAGCCAGGTCAACATGGATGCCTTCGAAGTCGGCAAGAACCTGGCCACCACCGAAGGCTCGGTGGTGTTTCGCAACAACCTGCTGGAGCTGATCCAGTACCAGCCGAGCACCGAACAAGTGCACGAGCGTCCGCTGCTGGTGGTGCCGCCGCAGATCAACAAGTTCTACGTATTCGACCTCTCGCACGAGAAGAGCCTGGCGCGCTTTTGCCTGCGCAACGGCCTGCAGACCTTCATCGTCAGCTGGCGCAACCCGACCAAGGCCCAGCGCGAATGGGGCCTGTCGACCTATATCGAAGCGCTGAAAGAAGCCATCGACGTGATCATTGCCATCACCGGCAGCAAGGACGTCAACATGCTCGGCGCCTGCTCCGGTGGCATCACTACCGCCGCCCTGCTCGGCCATTACACGGCGCTCGGCGAGAAGAAGGTCAACGCCCTGACCCTGCTGGTCAGCGTGCTCGATACCAAGCTCGATACCCAGGTCGCCCTGTTCGTCAACGAACAAACCCTGGAAGCCGCCAAGCGTCGTTCCTACCAGGCCGGCGTTTTGGAAGGCAGCGACATGGCCAAGGTGTTCGCCTGGATGCGGCCCAATGACCTGATCTGGAACTACTGGGTCAACAACTACCTGCTCGGCAACGAACCGCCGGTGTTCGATATCCTCTACTGGAACAACGACACCACTCGCCTGCCGGCGGCCTTCCACGGCGACCTGATCGAACTGTTCAAGACCAACCCGCTGATCCGGCCAAATGCCCTGGAAGTCTGCGGCACGCCGATCGACCTGAAACAGGTCACCGCCGACATCTTCTGCCTGGCCGGCACCAACGACCACATCACCCCCTGGGAAGCCTGCTACCGCTCGGCACGACTGTTTGGCGGCAAGATCGAATTCGTCCTGTCCAACAGCGGGCATATCCAGAGCATCCTCAACCCGCCGGGCAACCCGAAAGCGCGCTTCATGACCAGCGACACGCTGCCGGCCGATGCCAAGGTCTGGCAGGAAGACGCCACCAAACACACCGATTCCTGGTGGCTGCACTGGCAAGCGTGGATGGCCGAGCGTTCCGGCAAACTGAAGAAAACCCCCAGTTCGCTCGGCAGCAAGGCCTACCCGGCGGCCGAGGCGGCGCCAGGCACTTATGTGCATGAACGCTAGGCACACATGAACACCCGGTATGGACAAGAACTCAGCGCGCGGCCTCGATCCACGAGTCCGCGACCTGACACGGCTACAGCTTACGTCACACTGCCCGCGGCACTTGGAAGTGCCGCACGCCACTCCAGCCTTTACCGGCCAGGGCGGCAGCCACGAAGCCAGCCAGGGAAGCCAGCTTCGTCATTCTGGGAAAGCGCTGGACGGCGTCCCCAGCAGTTCAATCCATAGGGTTCTGCGCATGCCGTTACCATTTATTTTTCGCACCATCGACCTCGACGGACAGACCATCCGTACGGCCGTCCGTCCAGGCAAGGCGCACCTGACCCCGCTGCTGGTGTTCAACGGCATCGGTGCCAACCTGGAACTGGTGTTTCCGTTCGTCCAGGCCCTCGACCCCGATCAGGAAGTGATCGCCTTCGACGTCCCTGGCGTTGGCGGCTCCTCGACCCCCAGCAAACCCTACCGCTTCCCGGGCCTGGCCAAGCTCGCCGCGCGCATGCTCGACTACCTCGATTACGGCCAAGTCAATGCGATTGGCGTGTCCTGGGGCGGCGCGCTTGCGCAGCAGTTCGCCCACGACTACCCGGAACGCTGTAAAAAACTGGTGCTCGCCGCCACCTCGGCCGGAGCCGTCATGGTGCCGGGCAAGCCCAAGGTACTTTGGCGCATGGCCAGCCCACGACGCTATGTGCAGCCGTCCTACGGCGTGCAGATCGCCCCGGACATTTACGGCGGAGCGTTCCGCCGCGACCCCAACCTGGCCCTCGCCCATGCCAGCAAGGTGCGCTCCTCGGGCAAGCTCGGTTACTACTGGCAACTGTTCGCCGGCATGGGCTGGACCAGCATCCACTGGCTGCACAAGATCACCCAGCCGACCCTGATACTGGCCGGTGACGATGACCCGCTGATCCCGCTGATCAATATGCGCCTGCTGGCCTGGCGGATTCCGAACTCCGAGCTGCACGTGATCGACGACGGCCACCTGTTCCTGATCACCCGGGCCGAAGCGGTCGCACCGATCATCATGAAATTCCTCCAGGAGGAGCGGCAACGCGCGGTCATGCACCCGCAACCCATGCCACTGCGCGGTCACTGAGCAATGCCGCGAACACGCGCACCGAGTTGGTACGCCGTCTATTCACTTGACCCAATAGAGGGCCTCGTGTAACACAGTTGTTTCTTCGCGCGGCTGTCTGGAATGCACCTCCGGCGCGCCTTGGTACAAGCCTTGCTGCTGACCAATTTGACGTTGAGTCCTTGACGGTTTGACGACGGAGTGTTGCCACATGCGAAATAAATCTGCCGCAGATCCTGTACCCGCGGCCTTCATGAATGCGCAGAACGCCGTACTTGGCCTGCGCGGCCGCGACCTGTTCGCCACCGTGCGTTCACTGGCCCTGCAGGGCCTGCGCCGGCCGGTGCACAGCGCCAAGCATGCGCTGGCCCTGGGCGGCCAACTGAGTCGCGTACTGCTCGGCGATACGCTGCACAAGCACAACCCCAACGACCCGCGCTTTGCCGACCCGGCCTGGCGTCTCAATCCCTTCTATCGCCGCAGCCTGCAGGCCTACCTGGCTTGGCAGCAGCAATTGAATCTCTGGATCGATGAAAGCGACCTGCCAGCCGATGACCGCGCCCGTGCGCGGTTCGTCGCGACGCTGATCGGCGATGCGCTGGCGCCCTCCAACAGCCCACTCAACCCGTTGGCGGTCAAGGAGTTGCTCAACAGTGGCGGCACCAGCCTGTTCAAGGGCATGCGCCATCTGTACGACGACCTGCTGCACAACCACGGCCTGCCCAGCCAGGTCAGCAAACAGGCCTTCGAGGTCGGCCGCAACCTGGCCGCCACACCCGGCTCGGTGGTCTTTCGCAACGAGATGCTGGAGCTGATCCAGTACAAGCCGATGAGCGAAAAGCAGTATGCCCGCCCGCTGCTGATCGTTCCGCCGCAGATCAACAAGTACTACATCTTCGACCTCAGCGCGGAGAAGAGCTTCGTCCAGTTCGCGCTGAAGAATGGCCTGCAGGTATTCATCGTCAGTTGGCGCAACCCCGACGCCCGCCATCGCGAGTGGGGCCTGTCGAGCTATGTGCAGGCCCTCGAAGAGGCCGTCGACGTGACCCGCGCCATCAGCGGCAGCAAAGAGGTCAACCTGATGGGCGCCTGCGCTGGCGGCCTGAGCATCGCGGCCCTGCAAGGCCACCTGCAAGCCAAGCGGCAGTTGCGCAAAGTCTCCAGCGCCACCTACCTGGTCAGCCTGCTGGACAGCCAGATCGACAGCCCGGCCATGCTCTTCGCCGATGAGCAGACCCTGGAAGCCGCCAAACGCCGTTCCTACCAGAACGGCGTCCTGGATGGCCGCGACATGGCCAAGGTGTTCGCCTGGATGCGCCCGAACGACCTGATCTGGAACTACTGGGTCAACAACTACCTGCTCGGCAAACAACCCCCGGCCTTCGACATCCTCTACTGGAACAACGACAACACCCGCCTGCCGGCCGCCCTGCATGGTGACCTGCTGGACTTTTTCAAACACAACCCGCTCACCCGCCCCGGCGGCCTGGAAATCTGCGGCACGCCGATCGACCTGCAAAAGGTCACGGTCGACAGTTTCAGCATCGCCGGCATCAACGACCACATCACGCCCTGGGATGCGGTCTATCGCTCGACCCTGCTGCTGGGCGGCGAACGCCGCTTCATGCTGTCCAACAGCGGGCATATCCAGAGCATCCTCAACCCGCCGGGCAACCCCAAGGCCAACTATTACGAGAACGGCAAACTCAGCTCAGACCCACGCGCCTGGTACTACGACGCCAAGCAGGCCAGCGGCAGCTGGTGGCCGCAATGGCTGGAGTGGATTCAACAGCGCTCCGGCGAGCAGCGGGAAACCCTGCTGGCGCTGGGCAACCAGAGCCACCCGCCGATGGAGGCCGCACCCGGCACCTATGTGCATATACGTTGACCGCCTACCTGAACGTTGAGAAAACTGGCCAGCAAGCACCCGGCCAGTTACCGCCAGACCCTAAATGGAAACCGGTTTAAGATCGTTGCGAGCGCAGGTCAGCTCAGGCAAGGCGCAACCAAGCGAAGCGCAGAAACAGCCAAAGGCTGGCCCGCCGGGTGAGTGAAGCGGGCCTGTTTCCGTATCACGCCCCAAGCCCGCAGCAGAGCGTAAACAGGTTTTAAGAAGAGTGAATGAAAACCCGCGACCGCATCCTCGAATGCGCCCTGGCGCTGTTCAACCAGCAGGGCGAACCAAACGTTTCCACCCTGGAGATTGCCAATGAGCTGGAGATCAGCCCGGGCAACCTCTACTACCACTTCCACGGCAAAGAGCCGCTGATCATGGAGCTGTTCGAACGCTTCCAGACTGAGATGGCACCGCTGCTCGACCCGCCCATCGATGTGCGCCTGGACGCCGAAGATTACTGGCTGTTCCTGCACCTGATCGTCGAGCGCCTGGCGCACTACCGCTTCCTGTTCCAGGACCTGTCCAACCTGGCCGGGCGCCTGCCCAAGCTGGGGCGCGGCATCCGCAACTGGTTGAATGCCTTGAAGCGCACCCTCGCCTCACTGCTGGCCCGCCTGAAGGCCGAGGACCAATTGGTCAGCGATACCGCAGCGCTCGGCCTGCTGGTCGAACAGATCACCCTGACCTTACTGTTCTCCCTCGACTACCAGCGCATCCTTGGCCGCGACGGCGAGATTCGCCTGGTGGTTTTCCAGGTGATGATGCTGGTGGCACCGCACCTGCGCGCAGGCTCCCGCCACGCGGCCGAACAGCTGGCGCAGGGCTACCTGGACGCCTGAGCAAGCCCGTACCGAGGGCCGATGCTACCCAGAGGCGAACAACCCGGCACGGGGCTGCGAAGATTGTCGGCCTTGCTCATGGCATTCCAGCCCACTTTGCCGCTGACGCAGTGCTTCGCGAGTGCGCCCAACGCCGCCACCCTGAAACGCAAACGCCCGGCGCATGGCCGGGCGTTTTTGGTCCTGAAAAACTCAGGACGGGTTGCTTGGCGTCACCGCAGCAGGCGTTGCCACCGGAGCAGCAGCCGGCGTTGCGACCGGCGCTGCGGGTGCAGCAGCCGGCGTTGCGACCGGCGCTGCGGGTGCAGCAGGCTTAGCCGCTACCGGCTTGGCGACAGCAGGTTTAGCCGCTGGTTTGACGGCCGGCTTGGCCGCAGCTTTGACCGCAGGCTTCGCGGCCGGTTTGGCTGCGGGCTTGGGCGCGGCCTTGACTGCTGGTTTAGCCGCAGGCTTGGCAGCAGCTTTAACCACTGGTTTGGCCGCAGGCTTGGCAGCGGGTTTGGCAGCCGCCTTGGCCACTGGCTTGGCAGCAGGTTTCGCGGCGGCTTTAACCGCGGGCTTGGCCGCAGCTTTGACCACAGGCTTGACCGCTGGTTTAACCGACTTGGCGGAAATGCCGGTCAGTTTTTCCAGCTGCTTGGTCAGGGTCTCAACCTTGCCGTGCAACTCTTTCACTTCGTTGCGGCTCGGTACGCCCAGACGCGAGATCGCGCTGTTCAGACGTTTATCAAACGCCTCTTCCAGCTCGCCCCACTTGCCCAACGCCATACCTTTGACTTCATCGACCTTGGATTTGGCCGACTTGGCCGAGGACTTCACGGCACCGACTTGCTTGTCGACTTCGCTCTTGGCCAGCTTCTCGGCTTTCTCGCCATCCTGAACCAGGTTGTCGAACAGCTTGTTGCCGTCCTTGCTGATCTTCGAATAGGCACCTAGGCCAGCCAGCCAGATTTGGCGCGAGTATTTTTCAACTTCGCCAATCCACGAGCTGCTTTCTTTTTCGACTTTCTTCTTAGCGACCATCCCGCTCTCCTTATTGAGTCTTAGCGACACGTGCAACCAACGCATTCAGCACGTCCAGCTTAGCAGAGAGCGCATCGACGTCCTGACGCGAAGGAATACCGAAACGATTCAAGGCACTGGCGACCCGACGGTCGAAGGCTTTTTCGATCTTGTCGAGCTGCCCTTCAACTTTGCTTTTAACGCTGGTCACGTTGCTGTTGACGCTGCTCTTGACCGTATCGATCTGGCTGTTGGCCGCTTCGACCTGCCCGGCAACCAGCTTTTTGCCTTGCTTCTCAACGCCTTCACCGGCCTTGACCAGATCCTTGAGGTAATCCGCGCCTTCCTGACCGGCTTTGGCGTAGGCACCCAGGCCCGCCAGCCAGATTTGACGACCGTAATGCTTAACGTCGGTCAGCAGGTTGGTTTTGCTTGCGGCAATCTTCTTGACGGCAACTTTGGCCATGGTGCACCTCACGCGCAAAAGGTTTAAGGAAACGCCCACGAAATGCAGGCTTAAGCGCAAGGTAACGAGGAAAATTAGAATCTACATACTAGGTTTGCCGGGCCGAGCGTAGAAACGCAAGCTGGCCCGAACTCACCAAGCCCTACGCTGGAAGGGCTCCGTGACGTTGGGTTTCGTCGCTACGCGCCTCAACCCAGCCACGCGCACAAGCGCATCAGACCAGGTACTCGTCCAGGCCTTTTTCGATTTCACGCTTGATCGTGCCGCCCATGGCCGACAGCAGCAGACCAAGGCTCAAATCGACCCGCACGCGATCCTCGCCGACCGAGATCTTGCCTTCCGCGCCGCTGCGTTTGAACTCCAGCACATCGCCGACCCAGTGGTAACGCACGGCGTATTCGCTGGCCAGGCGCTCAGCGAGTTTTTCGGCTTTGGCGCGGGCGGCCTCGCGGCCAAGTGTGTGCGAGCGTTCGACGGTAATGCGGGCCATGGGCAACTCCTGACTGCGACCTTAGGTCGCGCGACTATAACAGCCCACACCCGCTTGTACGCCAAACACGGGTGCGCGTTGCCAAGACAAAGCCGGTCACCGGGATTAGAATGGCCGGCACTTTCTTCCGGTGACAGCGACATGAACGATCCGCGCAAAGGCAGTGATGCCGAACCGACTACCCACTTCGGCTACCAGAGCGTGCCGGAAAGCCAGAAGGCCGACAAAGTCGCCGAGGTCTTCCACTCAGTGGCAGCCAAGTACGACCTGATGAACGACCTGATGTCCGCCGGCGTACATCGCCTGTGGAAGCGCTTCACCATTGAGCTCTCAGGCGTGCGTACCGGCAACCGCGTGCTGGATATCGCCGGTGGTACTGGCGACCTGACCAAGCAGTTCGCGCGCCTGGTCGGCCCGACCGGCGAAGTGGTGCTCGCCGACATCAACGCCTCGATGCTGAAAGTCGGCCGTGACAAGCTGCTAGACAGTGGCGTCGCTGGCAACATCAAGTTCGTCCAGGCCGATGCCGAGAAGTTGCCGTTCCCGGACAACCATTTCGACTGCGTGACCATCGCCTTCGGCCTGCGCAACGTCACCCACAAGGAAGACGCCATCCGCTCGATGCTACGGGTACTCAAGCCCGGCGGCCGCCTGCTGATCCTGGAATTCTCCAAGCCGACCAGCAACCTGCTGTCCAAGGCCTATGACGCCTACTCCTTCAGCCTGCTGCCGCTGATGGGCAAACTGATCACCAACGACTCGGAAAGCTACCGCTACCTCGCCGAGTCGATCCGCATGCACCCGGATCAGGAAACCCTCAAAGCGATGATGGTCGAGGCCGGTTTCGAGCGCGCCACCTACCACAACATGACTGGCGGCATCGTCGCGCTGCACCGCGGCATCAAACCCTGATGCTGACTCAGGCTCTGCTGGCCGGTGTGGAGCACGGCGTCAATCGCGTGTTGCGCCTGGACAGCACGGCGTTGCCACGGCTCGAGCGCCTGGCCGGCAAGGTCATCGCGGTGGACTGCAGTGCCCCGCTACTGCAACTGTTCATCCTCGCCGACGGCAGCGGCCTGCGCCTGGCCGCGAACTGGGCAGGCGACGTCGCCTGTCGCCTGCGCGCGCCGGCCAGCAGCCTGCTGCGCCTGGCCACCAGCAAGGACAAAACCGCCGTTCTGCACAGCCCGGAAGTCGAGCTGGAGGGTGACAGCGCGGTACTGCTGGAGCTCGCCGGCATCCTCCAGGATCTGGAGCTCGACTGGGAATATGAACTGGCGCGCTGGCTCGGCCCAATCGGTAGCCAACTGCTCAGCGGTCACCTGAAAAGCCGCGCACGCTGGACCAGCCAAAGCCTCGACAGCCTGCGCCAGAACCTCGCCGACTACCTCAGCGAGGAGTCGCGCAGCCTGGTTGGCGAGCGCGAAGCTCAAGCACGTTTTGCCGAACTGGACAGCCTCAAGCTCGCCCTCGATCGTCTCGATGCGCGGGTTGAACGCCTGACGCTCACACTCACCCCAAAGCCTAGCGAACCCGCATGAAGCTGCTTGCCGTCCGCCGTCTGTTGCGCATCCAGCGTGTGGTCATCCGCTACCGCCTCGATGATTTACTGCTCGAACTGCCGCTGCCCTGGTGGCTGCGCACGCTCAGCTATGCCCTGCCCTGGCGTTGGTTGCGGCGCAAAGCGCTGCCGTTGACCCGCGGCGAGCGGGTGCGCCTGGCGCTACAGGATCTTGGGCCGATCTTCATCAAGTTCGGCCAGCTGCTCTCCACCCGCCGCGACCTGCTGCCCGTGGACATGGCCGACGAACTGGCCAAGCTGCAGGACCAGGTACCGCCCTTCGACTCCGCACACTCGCTGGCGCTGATCGAGGCGCAACTGGGCGCCAAGGTCAACAGTGTGTTCGCACGCTTCGACAGCCAGCCGCTGGCCTCGGCTTCGGTCGCGCAGGTGCATGCCGCGCAGCTGAAAAGCGGCGAAGAAGTGGTGGTCAAGGTCATTCGCCCGAACCTCAAGCCGGTGATCCGCGCCGACATCGCCTGGCTGTTCCTGCTGGCCAAGCTGGCCGAAAGCATCTCCACCGAAGCCCGCCGCCTGCACCCGGTCGAAGTGGTCAGCGACTACGAGAAAACCATCTACGACGAACTCGACCTGCTGCGCGAAGCGGCCAACGCCAGCCAGCTGCGCCGCAACTTCGAGGGCTCGCCGCTGCTCTACGTACCGCAGGTGTACTGGGACTGGTGCCGCCCGCAAGTGCTGGTGATGGAGCGCATCTACGGCATTCAGGTAACCGACCTGGCGACCCTCGCCGACCAGCGCACCGACATGAAACTGCTGGCCGAGCGCGGCGTGGAGATCTTCTTCACCCAGGTGTTCCGCGACAGCTTCTTCCATGCCGACATGCACCCCGGCAACATCTTCGTCAGCACCCGCCAACCGTGGAGCCCGCAGTACATTGCGATCGACTGCGGCATCATCGGCAGCCTGACCCCGGAAGACCAGGACTACCTGGCACGCAACCTGATCGCTTTCTTCAAGCGCGATTACCGCAAGGTCGCTCAGCTGCATATCGACTCCGGCTGGGTGCCGGCGTACACCAAGGTGAATGATTTCGAGGCGGCGATCCGCACCGTTTGCGAACCGATCTTCGAGCGGCCGCTGAAAGACATCTCCTTCGGTCTGCTGCTCATGCGCCTGTTCCAGACCGCGCGGCGCTTCAATATGGAAATCCAGCCGCAGCTTGTTCTTTTGCAGAAGACCCTGCTGAATATTGAAGGCCTGGGCCGCCAACTGTACCCGGACCTGGACCTGTGGAGCACCGCGCAACCGTTCCTCGAACGCTGGATGCGCGAACGGATCAGCCCGAAAAGCCTGCTGCACAACCTGCAGACCCAGGTCGAGCAGGTGCCGCACCTGGCGCACATGACCCGCGACCTGCTCGAACGCATGTCGCAGCCCCCCGGCATCGAGCCGCCCACCCGCGCGCAAGCGGATGGCTGGGCGTTGCGCCTGATCGGCGCGGCCCTGTTGGCTGGCGGCGTGCTGCTGGGGTTCGGCGCCACCAATCTGGACGCGGCGACGGCCTGGCCGATCTGGCTGATGGGCGCCAGCGGACTGTACTTGATCCTGCGCCGATAGCCAGTCGCGGCGCCAACTGGCAAACTCGCTAGATACAGACGGCGCCGAGCAGGCTGGCCCGCCCTTGAACCACGGAACAGCAATGAACGACTGGCTAGACGAAATCAACTGGAACAGCGACGGCCTGGTGCCGGCGATCGCCCAGGACCACAAAACCGGCCGCGTGCTGATGATGGCCTGGATGAACCGCGAGGCCCTGAGCCTGACGGCCGCCGAGCAACGCGCCATCTATTGGTCACGTTCGCGCGGCAAGCTCTGGCGCAAAGGCGAAGAATCCGGCCATGTGCAAAAGCTGCATGAACTGCGCCTCGACTGCGACGCCGACGTTATCATCCTGATGGTCGAGCAACTCGGCGGCATCGCCTGCCACACCGGCCGCGAGAGTTGCTTCTACCGGGTCTTCGCCAATGGCGGCTGGAGCACCGTCGATCCCGTGCTCAAGGACCCGCATGCCATCTATGCCACAGGACACAGCCATGAGTGACACCCTGACCCGCCTGGCCGAAGTGCTCGAAGCGCGCAAAGGCGCCGCCGCCGACAGCTCCTACGTGGCCAGCCTGTACCACAAGGGTTTGAACAAGATTCTGGAAAAGGTCGGCGAAGAATCGGTGGAAACCATTCTCGCCGCCAAGGACGCCGCCGTCAGCGGCGATTGCAGCGACCTGATCTACGAAACCGCCGACCTCTGGTTCCACTGCCTGGTCATGCTCGCCGCCCTCGGCCAGCACCCCCAGGCGGTGCTGGACGAACTGGATCGACGTTTCGGTCTGTCCGGGCATGCCGAAAAGGCTGCCCGCGAACCTTCTGCATAACGCACTTATCGAGAGGAACAGTTCCATGGGTATTTTTGACTGGAAACACTGGGTCGTCATCCTGATCGTCGTCGTACTGGTCTTCGGCACCAAGAAGCTCAAGGGTCTGGGCGGTGATCTCGGCGAGACCATCAAAGGCTTTCGCAAAGCCATGAGCGACGAGGAAAAACCCAGCGAGCCGCCGGTACAACCGAGCGCGCCGCTGAGCCAGCCGCACACCATCGACGCGCAGGCACAGAAAGTCGAAGAGCCGGCCAGGAAGGACTAGCCGCATGTTCGGCATTAGCTTCAGTGAACTGCTGCTGGTCGCCCTCGTCGCCCTGCTGGTGCTCGGTCCCGAGCGCCTGCCGGGGGCTGCGCGCACCGCTGGCCTGTGGATTGGTCGGCTGAAGCGCAGCTTCAACACGATCAAGCAGGAGGTCGAGCGCGAGATCGGCGCCGACGAGATTCGCCGCCAACTGCACAACGAGCACATCATGGCGCTGGAGCAGGAGGCGAAAAACCTGATCGCCCCACCCCAGGCGGCTGCCGTCAGCGAGCCGCTCGCCAGCCCCGCGCCGGTTGCCGCGCCGCAACCCGACGCACAACCCGTCGAGCAGCCCAGCGCCGCCAGGCCGATTGCCGCCATGCCCCCTGCCACCGATCCGCAACAGCCACCGCGAGCCCCATGAGCGCCGAAACCCCGGAACACGACCAGCAGATGCCGCTGGTCTCGCACCTCACCGAACTGCGCACCCGCCTGTTGCGCTGCGTCGCCGCGACCTTCCTGATCTTCGCCGGGCTGTTCTACTTCGCCCAGAAGATCTACACCTTCGTCTCGGCCCCGCTGCGCGCCTACCTGCCGGAAAACGCGACGATGATTGCCACCGACGTGGCCTCACCGTTCATCGCCCCGTTCAAGCTGACCATGGTGGTGGCGCTGTTCCTGGCCATGCCAGTGATCCTGCACCAGATCTGGGGCTTTATCGCGCCCGGTCTGTACAAGCACGAAAAGCGCATTGCCATGCCGTTGCTGGTTTCCAGCATCGTGCTGTTCTACGCCGGTATGGCGTTCGCCTATTTCCTGGTGTTCCCGCTGATTTTTCACTTCTTCGCCAGCGTCACCCCGGAAGGCGTGTCGATGATGACCGACATCAACAGCTACCTGGACTTCGTCCTGACACTGTTCTTCGCCTTCGGCGTGGCCTTCGAGATTCCGGTGGCCGTGGTCCTGCTGATCTGGATCGGCGTGGTCGACGTCGCCTACCTGCGCAAGATCCGCCCCTATGTGGTGATCGGCTGCTTCGTGGTCGGCATGGTGCTGACCCCGCCGGACATCTTCTCGCAAACCCTGCTGGCAGTGCCGATGTGGCTGCTGTTCGAGATCGGCCTGTTCTTCGGCGGTTTGATCCGCAAGCGCGGCGAGCACCCGGACGACGACCAGGCCAGCCCTGACGACGGCGACCAACCGCCCGCGACCCAGCCGTGAACCTGCTGCTACTGGAAGATGCCGACTTCGTCGCGGCGGATCGAGTACTCCTGCGCGACCGCCGCCTCAAGCACCTGCAGGAGGTGCATCGCGCCGAGTCCGGCGACAGCCTGCGGGTCGGGCGCCTGAACGGCTTGATGGGCCGGGGCCAGCTGCTGCGCCTCGACGCCCAGGAGGCCGAGCTACAGGTCAGCCTGGAGCAACCGCCGCCGGCCAAGTTGCCGCTGACCCTGCTGCTCGCCCTGCCCCGCCCGAAAATGCTCCGGCGGGTGCTGCAAACCGTCGCCAGCATGGGTGTCCCGCGCTTGATTCTGCTCAACAGCTACCGGGTGGAAAAAAGCTTCTGGCAGACACCGTTTCTCGAACCCGCGGCGATCCACGAACAATTGCTGCTCGGCCTCGAACAGGCGCGCGACACCGTGTTGCCGCAAGTGCGGATCGAGAAACGCTTCAAGCCCTTCGTCGAAGACCAGCTGCCGCAGCTGGCGGCGGGCACTCTGGGCCTGGTCGGCCACCCTGGCGATTATCCGGCCTGCCCGCGGGCGGTCGAGCAGCCGGTGACCCTGGCCATCGGCCCGGAAGGCGGCTGGATACCTTACGAGGTCGAGAAGCTGCACGCGGCGGGCTTGCAGCCGGTGCAACTCGGCGAGCGCATCCTGCGGGTGGAAACCGCCGTCACCGCGCTGCTCGCCCGATTGTTCTAATCAGTAGGGTGGATTAGCCGGGTAGCGGCGTAATCCACCCTACTTGGCAAACGCGAGACGCTCAAACGCCCCGAAGCCCTAGCCGCCAGTTGCTTCGGGCAAGCGGTGGAAGCCCCTGCGGGGATTCCACCCTACTCATCCAATTCGGCAGCGGATCGTGAGCAGGCTTTAAGCCCGCGACTTGGCATGCCAGTGCTCCGGCAGCAACTGGCCTTGGAAATCCGGCGCTTCGCGCAACTCAACAGCCCGCGAGGCCAGCGGTTCACTGCACTCGGAGCAGACCAGCACGCCGTGCATGACGTGGCCGCAGCTCTTGTGCACGTGGCGGATCGGCGCGCCCTCTGCACCGCTCATATGGCGGTCGCCCCAGTTCACCAATGCCAGCACCGCCGGGTACAGGTCATGGCCTTTCTCGGTCAACCTATACTCCTCGCGCAGCGGCCGTTGCTGGTAGGCCTGCTTCACCAGCACCTCAGCCTCGGTGAGCTTCTTCAGCCGATCGGCAAGCACATGCCGGGTGACGCCCAGGCGCTTTTCGAAATCATCGAAACGCCGCACGCCGGTAAAGCATTCGCGCAGCACCAGCAGCGTCCAACGATCACCGACCACCGACAAGGTACGCGCCAACGAGCACGGTTGTTGATCGAGTTCTTCCCAACGCATGACGACACCTCTGCAAGCCAATGGGTCTAAGATAACTTGACAGGTTCTAAAAAGGAACTGACTATTGGCCAAGGTTCCAAAACAGAACTTAAGCGCAAGCCAGGAGAGAACAACAATGACTGTACGCAAAGCGATGTTAGTGGTGGGTGCCGGCGACGCGACCGGCGGGGCGATTGCGAAACGCTTTGCCCGCGAGGGCTATGTCGCCTGCGTGGCTCGGCGCCATGCTGAAAAGCTCACGCCACTAGTCGATGAAATCATTGCTGCCGGCGGTACGGCACGCGCCTTTGGCTGCGATGCACGGGTGGAAGAACAAGTACTCGACCTGTTCGAAACTATTGAACGGGAGATCGGCCCGCTGGAAGTGGTGGTGTTCAACATCGGCGCCAACGTGCAATTTTCGATCACTGAAACCACCGAGCGGGTCTACCGCAAAGTCTGGGAAATGGCCGCGCTGGCCGGTTTTCTCACTGGCCGCGAAGCCGCCCGGGTGATGCTGCCCCGCGGACGCGGCACAATCATTTTCACTGGCGCCACCGCCTCCCTGCGTGGCGGCAAGAATTTCGCCGCTTTCGCCAGTGCCAAGTTTGCCTTGCGTGCCACCGCCCAGAGCATGGCCCGCGAGCTGGGGCCGCAGGGCATCCATGTCGCCCACCCGATCATCGACGGTGCCATCGATACCGCGTTCATTCGCGAGAACTTCCCCGAGCGCTACCAGCTCAAGGAGCAGGACGGCATCCTCAACCCCGAACACATCGCCAACACCTACTGGCAGATCCATTGCCAGCCGCGCGATTGCTGGGCCCATGAGATGGACCTGCGGCCATGGCTGGAAACGTTCTAAACAGCAGAACCCCGTTTAACCACACGAGAACAATAAGATGAGCAAAACCCTGGAGTTCTTTTTCGATTTCGGTAGCCCGACCAGCTACCTGGCCTGGACCCAACTGCCGAAAATCGCCGCCGACGCGGGCGTTGAGATCACCTGGCGGCCGATGTTGCTGGGGGGCGTGTTCAAAGCCACCAGCAACCAATCGCCAGTAACCATTCCGGCCAAAGGTCGTTACATGCTGCATGACCTGGCACGCTTCGCCGCACGCTACGGCGTGCCCATGGTCTTTAACCCACACTTTCCGATCAACACCCTGACGCTGATGCGTGGCGCAGCCGGCTACCTCGGTACAGCGCAGTTCGAGACCTATGTGAAAGCGGTCTTCGAGGCCATGTGGGTCGAGAAGAAAAATCTCGGCAAACTGGAGGTGGTGGCCGAGGTGCTGAGTGCGGCGGGGCTGGACCCTGTGGAGTTCGAACGCTTGGTGAGTGATGAAACGGTCAAGGAGCGACTGAAAAGCACCACTGACGAAGCCATCCAACGCGGCGCATTCGGCGCACCAACCTTCTTCGTCGGAGATGAGATGCACTTCGGCCAGGATCGCCTCGACTTCGTCGCCGAGGCGCTGAAGGCGTAACGCATTACCTGTAGGCGCGACCCATGGCCGCGAAAGGCCCAGAAACCATCGCGGTCATGGGCCGCTCCTACAAAATCGAGGCGCACCGGCTTGCCGCCCTGTAGGAGCTGGCCACGCCTGTGACGCTTTTCGCGGCCGTGGGCCGCGCCTACAGCAGCGACCCGTCAGGCAGAACCTACAACACTTGCTTGAGAAAGGCCTGCGCGCGCGGGTCCTTCGGCTGGGCGAAGAATTGCGCGGGCGGCGCATCTTCCAGCAGCTTGCCGTGGTCGAAGAACAGCACGCGATCCGCCACTTCCCGGGCGAAACCCATTTCATGGGTGACGCAGACCATGGTCATGCCTTCCAGCGCCAGGGTTTTCATCACATCGAGCACTTCGCCGACCATTTCCGGGTCGAGGGCCGAGGTCGGCTCATCGAACAGCATCACCTTCGGTTCCATCGCCAGCGCCCGGGCGATGGCCACCCGCTGTTGCTGGCCGCCGGAGAGGCGCGAGGGAAATTCATTGGCCTTCTCGCCGATGCCGACCTTGGTCAACAGTGCCCGGGCCTTTTCCTCGCTCTCGGCCTGGCTGCGCTTGCGCACCACCTTCTGCGCCAGGCAGAGGTTTTGCAGCACAGTCATGTGCGGGAACAGGTTGAAGTGCTGAAAGACCATGCCGACTTCGCGGCGGTAAGCGTTGACGTCGGTCTTCGGGTTGGCCAGGTCGAGGCCGTCGATGCTGACAGAACCGGAGTCGAGCTCCTCCAGGCCGTTCAGGCAGCGCAGGAAGGTCGACTTGCCGGAGCCGGACGGGCCGATCACCACCAGCACCTCGCCCTTGTCCACCCGCGTGCTGACGTTGTCCACCGCGCGAACCACCTGCCCGCGGGCGTCGAAGACTTTTACCAGATCGCGAACTTCAATCACTTTGCGCGAGCCTCCGTTCGAGCCGACTGGCGATTTGCGACAGCGGCAGGTTGATAACCAGGTACAGCGCGGCCACGCAGAACCAGATCTCGAAAGTCGAGAACGAGGTGGTGATGGCCTCGCGACCGCTCTTGGTCAGTTCGGTGATGGCGATCACCGAGACCAGCGAGGTGTCCTTGACCAGGCTGATGAACTGCCCGGCCAGTGGCGGCAGCACGCGCTTGAGCGCCTGCGGCATAATCACGTGGCGCATCGACTGCGGCGCGGTCAGGCCCAGCGAACGGGCCGCTTCGCCTTGGCCCTTGGCGATCGACTGCACGCCGGCGCGGATGATCTCGGCCACATAGGCGCCGGTAAACAACGCCAATGCGGCGACCCCGGCCACCTCGCGGGAGAGGTTGAGCACCGTGCCGATAAAGAAGTAGAAGATGAAAATCTGCACCAGCAGCGGCGTGCCGCGCACCAGTTCGACGTAGACGGTGGACAGGTCGCGCAGGGTCGGGTTGCTCGACAAGCGGCAGAGCCCGGTGCACAGGCCGATCAGCAGCCCCAGCGCACCGGAAGCGACCGAGATCCACAGGGTGGTCCACAGGCCCCACATGAGCGGCCCGGCGGCCCAGTGCTTGGTCACGCCGATCACATCGCCTTCGGCCACATCGTCGCCGACCGAAACCTGCAGGCTGTCCTTGGCCACTTCCAGCAGCTGCTTGCCGCCAGCGCTGTCGACCAGCGTCACCCGGGCCGGCTCGGCATCCAGGTCGACCGCCTCGACTTGGGCGAAGTCGGCGGCCCGTTGCGGCAACTCGGCCTGGTAGGCGAAGTACTGCGGCACCCGGCTCCAGCGCCACTCGTAGGAGATCAGGGAGGTGGCGAACCAGATGCTGCACGCCAGGCCGATCAAAATCAGCCCGGTCAGTACATGCCAGGGCCACAGTGGTTTTTTCTGTTTAGCCACGAACGTGTTCCACAAAAAGAGTATTCCGTAATGAGCAACGCGCAGGGCGAACCTGCGCGTTGCTCAGTGTAGCCAGTAGCCGGATCGGCTTATTCCATGTCCTTCAGCCACGCCGTGCTCTTGAACCACTTGGCATGGATACGCTCGTAGGTGCCGTCGGCACGAATCTGCTGCAGGTAGTTATTGATCCAGTTGAGGCTGTCGTAGTCGCCCTTCTTCAGGCCGAACGCCAGCGGCTCGTAGGTGAAGGGCTCGGGCAGGTACACCAGCTTGCCGGCGCCGGCCTTGTTCACCGCCACCACGTTGTACGGGGCGTCGTAGATGAAGGCATCGGCTTTGCCGTTGACCACGTCCATCACCGCTTCCTGCTCGTTGTCGAAGCCGTTGTACTTGGCCTGACTGATCAGCTTCTTGGCGACCATCTCGCCGGTGGTACCGATCTTGGAGGTGATGCGGTACTGCGGATCGTTGAGGTCCTTGTAGGACTTGATCTTGCCTTCCAGCTCCTTGCGGATCAGCAGGGTCTGACCGACCACGATAAAGGGGTCGGAGAAGTTCAGGCGCAGGTTGCGCTCCTGGGTCAGGGTCATGCCGGAACCGATCATGTCGAACTTGCCGGTCAACAGCGCCGGGATGATGCCGTCGTAAGCCGTGGAGACCAGTTCCAGTTTGACGCCCATGGCTTTGGCCATGTTCTTCAGCAGATCGACCTCGAAACCGACGATCTCGCCGCGCTTGTTGGTCATCTCGAACGGCATGTAGGTCGGGTCCATGCCGACCCGCAGGGTGCCGCTCTTCACCGCGTCATCGATGGCTCCGGCATTGGCGCCGAGGCCCGTCAGGGCGCAGGCGGAAAACAGCAGTGTGGCGAGAAACTTTTTCATTCCCTCTCCTAAATTGGCAGGTTGTCTGGGGTGAAGCGCGAGCCCGCAGGCTTTGGGAGCGCATGCTAACCGGCGCAAGCGTGGCTGGCGAGTCTGGCTGTCGAAACTGGACAGGGCAAAAGCCAGGCCAGCGATCCACCCTGCTTCAGGTTAGCCACAGTTTCAGGTTTCCAGCAGAAAAGTCACCGGCCCGTCGTTGATCAGATGCACTTGCATGTCCGCGCCGAACTGCCCGGTCGCGACCGGCGCATGCTTGTGCCGCGCCTGCGCGACCAGGTACTCGAACAGCGCCGCGCCCTGGGCCGGTGGCGCCGCGCTGGAAAAGCTCGGGCGCAGGCCGCTGTTGGTATCGGCGGCCAGGGTGAACTGCGAAACCAGCAGCAAACCGCCACCGATATCGCAGAGCGAGCGGTTCATCTTGCCGTCGGCGTCGCTGAACACCCGGTAGTTGAGCAGTTTGTGCAGCAGCTTGGCGCTGCTCGCTTCGTTGTCCTGCGGCTCGACGCCGACCAGTACCAGCAGGCCCTGGTCGATGGCCCCGACGATCTCGCCCGCCACCTCGACCCGCGCACTGCGCACCCGTTGAATCAGTCCCTTCATGCTTCTTCGGGCGACAGGTTGAGCAGACGCCGGGCGATCTGGTCGGCACCACGCACCAGGGCATCGGTGATGCCCGGTTCGGAGGCCGCGTGGCCAGCGTCGCGAATCACCTGCAGTTCGCTGTTCGGCCAGGCCTGGTGCAGCGCCCAGGCGTTGTCCAGCGGGCAGACCACGTCATAGCGGCCGTGCACGATGATGCCCGGCAGGTGGGCGATCTTCGGCATGTCGCGGATCAGTTGATCCGGCTCGAGGAACGAATCGTTGATGAAGTAGTGGCACTCGATCCGCGCGATCGACAGCGCGCGCTGCGGCTCGGAGAAACGGTCGACCACCAGCGGGTTGGGCCGCAGCGTCGCGGTGCGCCCTTCCCAGGTCGACCAGGCTTTGGCCGCGTGCATCTGGGCGATCTGATCGGCGCCGCTCAGGCGCTTGTAGAACGCCTGCACCAGCTCGCCGCGCTCTTCCGGTGGAATCGGCGCCAGGTAATCCTGCCAGTAGTCGGGGAACAAGCGGCTCGCGCCTTCCTGGTAGAACCAGTGAATCTCCTGCGGGCGGCAAAGGAAGATGCCGCGCAGGATCAGCGCATGCACGCGCTCGGGGTGGGTCTGGGCGTAGGCCAGCGACAGGGTCGACCCCCAGGAGCCGCCGAACAGCACCCATTTTTCGATACCCAGGTGCTCGCGGATGCGCTCAAGGTCCGCCACCAGGTCCCAGGTGGTGTTGTTCTCCAGGCTGGCGTGCGGCGTGGAGCGGCCGCAACCGCGCTGATCGAAGGTGACGATGCGGTACAGATTTGGGTCGAAGAAGCGCCGGCTCAGCGCGTCGCAGCCCGCACCCGGGCCACCGTGGATAAAGACAACGGGTAAACCATCCGGCGTGCCGCTCTCGTCGATGTAGAGTACGTGCGGCTCATCCACGGCCAATTCATGGCGCGCGTAAGGCTTAATCTCCGGATACAAAGTCTGCATGGTGCGCTCCCTTGTTTTTACCTACGGTGCCTGCCAGGCGCCGCTCTTATGCTCTGCCCGGCATCATAACCATGAAAAGGAGATTCAGCATGCCAGCACGACTATTTAGCCTGCCCCTGCTACTGGTTTTCGCCCTGCTGGCCGGTTGCCGCCGCGACGATCCGCAGGCGGCGCTGGAAGCTGCGGTGCAGCAACTGCAGGACAACCTCGAGGCGAAGAACAACCATGCCGTGCTCGAACAGCTGCACCCCGAGTTCCGTGCCCAACAGGAATTCGACCGCGACTGGGCCAAGCGCACCATGCTCGGGCTGTTCATACGTTACAAGAACGTCAAGGTGATCGCCTTGGGCAAGAGCAGCCACATCGACCCGACCTACAGCAACAAGGGCTTCAGCGAAGCGCAGGTGGCCATGACCGGCGCCGAGGGGCTGATCCCGGACAGCGCCAGGCACTACGGCGTCAAGCTGGAATGGTGGAACGACGACGGCGAATGGAAACTGGCGCGGTTGAACTGGGAGTAGTTCAGCCGCGCCCAAGGCTCAAGCCTGGTAAAGCGCTTCGGCCGGCAGCCAGCGCAGGAAGGCCCCCGTCTCGACCCAGGCCCGCGCCGCGACGATGTCCGGGGCGAAATAACGGTCCACGTCATACTGTGGCACCTCGGCGCGGATCAACGCCATCACCTCTTCGAGCGGCGGCGAAGTCGTCATCGGCCGATGGAAATCCAAGCCCTGGGCCGCCGCCAGCACCTCGATCGCTACCACCCCGGCGCTGTTGCCGGCCATATCGGCCAAACGCCGGGCGGCGAAGGTCGCCATCGACACGTGGTCTTCCTGGTTCGCCGAGGTCGGCAGGCTGTCCACCGAGGCCGGGTGCGCCAGGCTCTTGTTTTCCGAGGCCAGGGCCGCCGCCGTTACCTGGGCGATCATGAAGCCGGAGTTCAGCCCACCCTCCAGCACCAGGAAAGCCGGCAAACCCGAGAGCGCCGGGTCGACCAGCTGCGCGATACGCCGCTCCGACAGCGCGCCGATCTCGGCAATCGCCAGGGCCAGCACGTCGGCGGCCATGGCTACCGGCTCGGCGTGAAAGTTGCCACCGGAGAGCACATCGCCGGAGTCGGCGAACACCAGCGGGTTATCCGACACCGCATTGGCCTCGCGCAGGAACACCCCGGCGGCGAAGCGCAGATGATCCAGGCAAGCGCCCATCACCTGCGGCTGGCAGCGCAGCGAGTACGGGTCCTGCACGCGCTTGCAGTCAAGGTGCGAATTGCGGATCTGGCTGCCGGCCAGCATGCCGCGATAGAAGGCCGCCACGGCGATCTGCCCCGGCTGGCCACGCACAGCCTGGATGCGCGGGTCGAAGGGCACGTCGGAGCCTTTCAGCGCGTCCACCGTCAGCGCGCCGGCAACCACCGCCGCGGCGAATAGCTGCTCGGCGGCGAACAAGCCACGCAGGGCCAATGCGGTGGACACCTGGGTGCCGTTGAGCAGCGCCAGTCCTTCCTTCGGGCCCAGGGTCATGGGTTCCAGCCCGGCCAGCTTGAGGCCCTCGCGGGCACTGAGCAGCTCGCCACGGTGGCGCATCTGCCCTTCGCCGAGCAGGGTTGCCGCCAGGTGCGCCAACGGCGCCAGATCGCCGGAGGCGCCGACCGAGCCCTGGGACGGGATGCACGGGTAGATCTCCAGGTCGAGCAGCTTCAGCAGCGCCTCCAGCACCTCGACACTGATGCCGGAGAAACCACGGGCCAGGGAACCGACCTTGAGCACCATGATCAGCCGCACGCTGGCGTCATCCAGCAGCGGGCCGGTGCCGCAACTGTGGGACAGCACCAGGTTGCGCTGCAGGGTGCTCAGCGACTCGGCGGGGATCGAGGTGCGGGCCAGCAGGCCGAAGCCGGTGTTGATGCCGTAGACCGTACGCTCACTGGCGATGATCTCGGCCACCGTGGCGATGGACGCCTTGATGTCGGCATAGCAGGCCGGATCCAGGGTCACGGTGAGCGGTTCACGGTACACCTGGCGCAGTTGCTCCAGGCTCAGTTGACCGGGGGTAAAATGCAGCTTGGCCTTCATGATGAGGTCCTCGTCGAATAAGTTTCCCGGCCCCAGGCCAGGTAGGTTTCCAATAGTTTGCGCAAGACCACGCGGGCATCGGCGGCAAGCGCTTCACGAAAGGCGAAGGGCTCGGCCTCGTCCATGTAGATGCACTGCGCCAGTTCCAGCTGGACCGCATGGATAGCGTTTGTCGGCTTGCCGTAATGGCGGGTGATATGGCCGCCCTTGAAGCGCCCGTTGAGCACATGGCTGTACTGCGGGGCGGCGGCGCAGACCTGCTCGAGCCGTTGCGCCAACTGCGTGTCGCAACTGGCGCCGTCATTCGTACCGAGGTTGAAGTCCGGCAGGCAGCCCACGAACAGGTGCGGCACCTGCGAACAGATCGAGTGCGCATCGAACAGCAGTGCATAACCGAACTCGGCCTTCATCCGCGCCAGCTCAGCGGCGATGGTCTGGTGGTACGGCGTCCAGATCTGCTGCAGATAGCGCCCGCGCTCGGCCTCCGAAGGCACGCCGCCTTCACGGAACAGCGGCGCGCCATCGAACAGCGTGCCGGGGTACAGGCCGGTGGTGGCCGTGGCGTACAGCGGCTTGTCATCGGCGGGTCGGTTAAGGTCGACCACATAACGTGAATAGCCGGCGGCCAAGGTGCTGGCGCCCAGTTCGGCGGCGAAGTCGTAGAGCCTGGGGATGTTCCAGTCGGTATCCGGCAGGCTTTGCGCGTGCGCCACCAGCCCGGCGGCGACCGCCGGGGTCAGACGGGTGCCGGCGTGCGGCATGCTGATCAGCAGCGGTACGCGGCCACGGTTGAACTCGAAGGCATCGTTGATCAAATCAGACATTTATCAGCTCCTCGCCATGGCGAATCACCCGTCTACCCAGCTCGCCGCCCAGCCAATAGGACAGCTCCGCCGGCCGCGCGATGCCCCAGGCGACAAAGTCGGCGACCTTGCCGACTTCCAGGCTGCCGTGGCTATCCGCCAGGCCCAGGGCCTTGGCTGCATGCAGGGTGACACCGGCCAGTGCTTCTTCCGGGGTCATGCGAAACAGCGTGCAGGCCATGTTCAGCATCAGCCGCAGCGACAGCGCTGGCGAGGTGCCGGGGTTGAGGTCGCTGGCAATCGCCATGCTCACCCCGTGCTGACGCAACGCCTGCAGCGGCGGCAGCTGGGTTTCGCGCAGAAAGTAGAACGCGCCCGGTAGCAACACCGCGACGGTGCCGGCCGCGGCCATGGCCTGGGCATCCGCTTCGGTCATGAACTCCAGGTGATCGGCCGACAATGCCTGATAGCGCGCCGCCAGGCTGGAGCCACCGAGGGCCGACAGCTGCTCGGCATGCAGCTTGACCGGCAAACCCAGGGCACGGGCGGCGATGAACACGCGCTCGACCTGCGCCGGCGAAAACGCCAGGTATTCGCAAAAGGCATCCACCGCATCGACCAGCCCTTCGGCGGCCAGCGTCGGCAGCATGTCCGTGCAGATATGCGCGATGTAGTCATCGGCGCGCTCGGCGTATTCCGCGGGCAGCGCATGGGCCGCCAGGCAGGTGCTGCGCACGGTGACGGGCAGCGTCTCGCCGAGGCGGCGGATCACCCGCAACATCTTGCGTTCGCTGGCCAGGTCGAGGCCGTAGCCGGACTTGATCTCCACCGTGGTCACGCCATCGCGCAGCAAACTGCGCAGGCGCTGACTGGCGCTGACGAGCAGTTCATCCTCGCTGGCCGCACGGGTGGCGCGCACGGTGCTGGCGATGCCGCCACCGGCTGCGGCGATCTCGGCGTAGCTGACGCCTTCGAGGCGCTGCTCGAATTCGCCGCTGCGATTGCCGCCAAATACCGCATGGGTGTGGCAGTCGATCAATCCGGGGGTGACCCAGGCGCCACCGAGGTCGATGCGCTCGGCATAGTCGCCAGCCGGCAGCTCGGCGTGCGGGCCGATCCATTCGATGCGTTCGCCAGCGGTGACCAACGCCGCATCCTCGATGATCGAGTAACGCCCGCCCGCCATGGTCGCGGCGTGGCAGCCGTGCCAGAGCTTTTTCATTGCAAGCCTCCCACACAGGCGTCGAGCCTGTTCAGCGCCGCATCGTCACGCAACAGCGCGGCGCTGCTGGCGATGTCCGGCGCCAGCCAGCGATCCTGTGCGTAGGCCGGCACATGCTGGCGCAGCAGGCTCCAGGCGTGCCCGGTGCCGACGCCGAAGCGCTGATTTTTGAGAAATTCGAAGGCCTGGGCGGCCAGCAGGTACTCGATGGCGAGGATCTGCGT
This sequence comes from Pseudomonas sp. KH_027, assembly GCF_057838565.1. Classification (NCBI taxonomy): domain Bacteria; kingdom Pseudomonadati; phylum Pseudomonadota; class Gammaproteobacteria; order Pseudomonadales; family Pseudomonadaceae; genus Pseudomonas; species Pseudomonas sp. KH_027. The sequence continues at coordinate 411,199 of NZ_CM174470.1, read as the reverse complement.
GCTGTTGTCCAGCACCCGCTGCAGCTTCAGGGCCGCGCTGGTGCCGAGGCTCAGGTGGTCCTCCTGCAGCCCGGAGGTGACGAAGTTGTCGACCACCGCCGGCTGCGCCAACTGGCGGTTTTCGCCGCAGAGCGAGGCCGCCACGTACTGCACGATCATCATCCCCGAGTTGACGCCCGGCTGGCTGACCAGGAACGCCGGCAAGCCACTGACCAGCGGGTTGATCAGTCGATCCAGGCGGCGTTCGGCGATGCCGCCGAGTTCGGCCACGGCAATCGCCAGCAGGTCGGCCGCCATCGCCACCGATTCGCCGTGCGGGTTGGCTTGCGAGACCACCCGGTAGTCGTCCGGCGTACCCAGCACCAGCGGGTTGTCGGTCACCGAGTTGAGCTCGGTTTCGATCTGCTGCGCGGCATGGGCCAGTTGATCGCGACAGGCGCCATGCACCTGCGGAATCGAGCGGATGCTCAGGGCGTCCTGGGTGCGGATGCCGCGGCTGTTGGCCAGCACTTCGCTGCCGGCGAGCAGGGCGCGCAGGTTGCCGCCGACCCGTTGCATGCCCGGGTGCGGCTTCAGCGCAATGATCTCGGCATCGAAGGCGTCGAGCTGGCCACGCAGGGCCTCGAAACTCATGGCGCCGATCACATCGGCCCACTGCGTCAGGCGGGTCGCATCGGCCAGCGCCAGGCAGCTCAAGCCGGTCATGCACGGCGTGCCATTGACCAGGCAGAGCCCGTCCTTGGCACCCAACTGTACCGGCTCCAGCCCTTCGGCCGCGAGTGCCTCACTGGCCGGCATGATCTGGCCGCGATAACTCACCTCGCCAACACCGAGCAGGCAGATGCCGACATGCGCCATGTGCGTCAGGTAGCCCACCGACCCTTGCGCCGGTACGCGCGGGGTGATGCCGCGATTGAGCAGGGCCAGCAGGGCTTCGACCACGGGCCGCTGCACGCCGGATTTGCCTTGGCTGTAGTTGGTGATTGCCGCGCAGATAATCGCGCGGGTCTGCTCGTCCGCCAGTGGCGCGCCTACGCCGCAGGCATGGCTGAGCAGGGTATTGCGCGACAGCTGGCTCAGTTGTTCGCCCTGCAAGGCGACGTTGCACAACGCCCCCAGCCCGGTGTTGATGCCGTAGGCGCGCTCGCCGCTGGCGACGATGCGCTCGACGATGCCGCGAGCGTTGTCGATCCGCGCCCAGGCCATGGGCGACAGCTCCAGCCGGGCGCCGTAACGGGCCACCGCGACCACGTCCTGCCAACGCCACGGGCCATTGCCAAGCACGATTTTTTCCACAGACGACATCGGGCGCTCCTTTAGATTGTGGCCACGCGGCGCTGGACGAAACGATCGACGTAATCGTCGGCGGGCTGGTAGAGGATTTCCTTCGGCGTACCGACCTGGATCAGCCGGCCGTCCTTGAGAATGGCGATGCGGTTGCCGATGCGCACCGCTTCATCGAGATCGTGGGTGATGAAGACGATGGTCTTGTGCAGGGTTTTCTGCAGTTCCAGCAACTGGTCCTGCATCTCGGCGCGGATCAGCGGATCGAGGGCGCTGAAAGCTTCATCCATGAGGATGATGTCGGTGTCCGCCGCCAGGGCGCGGGCCAGGCCGACCCGTTGGCGCATGCCACCGGAGAGCTGGTGCGGGTAGGATTTTTCGTAGCCCTTGAGGCCGACGGTGTTGATCCAATGCAGCGCGCGTTCGGCGCAATGGGCCTTGCTCTCGCCGCGCACCTTGAGGCCGTAGGCGACGTTGTCCTGCACGCTCTTGTGCGGCAACAGGCCGAAGCTCTGGAACACCATGCTGATCTTGCGCCGGCGGAAGTTGCGCAGCGCTTCCATGTCGTAGCGCAGGATGTCTTCGCCATCGACCAGGATCTCGCCGCTGGTCGGGTCGATCAGGCGATTGAAGTGCCGCACCAGGGTCGACTTGCCCGAACCGGACAGGCCCATGATGACGAAAATCTCGCCGGCGCCGATGCTCAGCGACAGGTCGTTGACCCCGACCACGCAATCGGTCGCGGCCAGCACCTGATCCTTGCTCTGGCCCTGCTGGATCATTTTCAGCGCGGCCTCGGGGCGGGCACCGAAAATCTTGAAGACGTTCTTGACCTCTATCTTGTTCATTTGCTCACCTCATGCCGCGCACGGCCATAGGCCTGGGTGATGCGGTCGATGACCACGGCCAGAATAACGATGGCCAGACCGGCTTCGAGACCGCGTCCGACGTTGAGGGTCTGGATGCCGATCAGCACGTCTTCGCCCAAGCCACGGGCACCGATCATCGAGGCGATCACCACCATCGACAGGGCCATCATGGTGGTCTGGTTGATACCGGCCATGATGCTCGGCATCGCCAATGGCAGTTGCACGCCGAACAACTGTTGCATGCGGTTGGCACCGAAGGCGTTGACCGCCTCCATCACCTCGCGATCGACCTGGCGAATGCCCAGATCGGTGAGGCGGATCAGCGGCGGCGCGGCGTAGATCACCGTGGCGAAAATCGCCGGCACCTTGCCCAGGCCGAACAACATCAGCACCGGAATCAGGTACACGAAGCTGGGCATGGTCTGCATGATGTCCAGCAGCGGCATCAGCACCGCACGCAAACGGTTGCTACGGGCGGACAGAATGCCCAGCGGAATGCCGATCAGCACCGAGATCAGGGTCGCCACCAGCATCAGCGCCAGGGTCTGCATCAATTTGTCCCAGAGCCCGACGGCACCGACCAGGAACAGCAGGCCGACGATCACCAGGGTCGGCAGCGCACGGCGCGTGGCGTGCCAGGCGATACCGGCGACAATGGCCAGCATCAGCCACCAGGGGGTGGAGCGCAGCAGACCTTCGAGGTTGACGATGGCCCACAGCAGGGTGTCGGAAATGTGCCGGAACACATCACCGTAATTGGTCACCAGATCATCGACCCAGCCATTGACCCAGTCGGCGATGGAGAAAGTAAAGCGTTCGGGGAACATAGGGTGCTCTCGATCGGTTTGGCCTGGGAGGGCGGCGCCAGCCCCCGCTCCGCAACCCTCGCCAACCCGCGCGAGGGGACTGTCCTTTGCAACACAGGAGGGGCATCGAGCCCCTCCCCTACGGCGGTTTACAGCGCTGCGTCGATCTTCTTCGCCGCGTCTTCGCTGACCCAGGCGTGCCAGACTTCCGGGTGTTCCTTGAGGAAGACCTGGGCCAGCTTGGGCGAGTCGATGCGCTCCTTGGCCATCCGCGCCAGGTTCTGGTTCAGCAGGTCGATCGGCAGATTGACCTTCTCCAGCACCGCAACCAGCTCCGGCGCCTGCTCATGGAAGGCCTTGGACAAGCCGACCTGGATGCTGATGCTCTTGTCGACGCCCGGTTTCTCGTCCAGCTTGACCAGATCGACCTGCCCCATCAGCGGCGTCGGCGACCAGTAATAGAACAGGATAGGCTCGCCACGCTTGTAGCTCGACAGCACCGCGGCATCCAGCGCCGGGCCGGTGCCAGGGCGGAAGTTGGTGAACTTGTCTTCCAGGCCGTAGCTTTTCAGCATCTCGCTGTTGTCCAGCTCGCAGGTCCAACCGGCCGGGCAATTGTAGAAGCGGCCTTTACCGGGCTCTTCCGGGTCACTGAAGACTTCGGTGTACTGGGCCAGGTCAGTGATCGCCTTGAGGTTCGGCGCCTTGGCTTCGAGCTTGCGCTTGGCATCGCCCTCGACCACATAACGCGGCACGTACCAGCCTTCGACCGCACCGACGATCGGCGCACCGACCCCCACCACCTTGCCGGCCGCCGCGGCCTTGTTCCAGACCTCGCTACGACCGACCCACTCCTCGGCGAACACCTGGATGTCGTTGCTGCTCAGGGCGTTTTCCATGGTGATGGAGTTGCCCGGCAGGCTGTCGGTTTCACAACCGTAGCCTTCCTTGAGCACGATCTGCAGCACATCGGTGAGTAGCATGCCGCTCTCCCAATTGAGCCCGGCGAACTTCACCGGTTTACCCGACTCGCACCAACCGGCGGCCTGACTCGCAGCACTGCCGGTCAGCAGGCCGAGGGCGAGCAGCGAGGCCAGCAGGGTCTTGTTGTATTTCATGATCGGACGCTCCTAAACAGTGAACAGGGTTATGGCAGTGCAAACACTCGCCAGCAGGTGGCGAGCGAGTGCCATCAGGCCTTGAGCATGGGCAGATTGAGGCCCTGTTCGCGTGCGCAATCGATGGCTATTTCATACCCGGCATCTGCGTGCCGCATTACCCCGGTGGCCGGGTCGTTGTGCAGTACGCGGGCGATCCGCTGGGCGGCGTCGTCGCTGCCGTCGCAGACGATGACCATCCCCGAATGCTGGGAGAAGCCCATGCCGACGCCGCCGCCGTGGTGCAGCGAGACCCAGGTCGCGCCACTGGCAGTGTTCAACAGGGCATTCAGCAGCGGCCAGTCGGAGACCGCGTCGGAGCCGTCGCGCATGGCTTCGGTTTCACGGTTGGGGCTGGCCACCGAACCGGAGTCGAGGTGGTCGCGGCCGATTACGATCGGTGCGGACAGCTCGCCGGTACGGACCATTTCGTTGAAGGCCAGGCCAAGCTTGGCGCGCAGGCCCAGGCCGACCCAGCAGATACGCGCCGGCAGGCCCTGGAAGGCGATGCGCTCGCGGGCCATGTCCAGCCAGCGGTGCAGGTGCTCGTCGTCCGGAATCAGTTCCTTGACCTTGGCGTCGGTCTTGTAGATGTCCTGCGGGTCGCCGGACAACGCGGCCCAGCGGAACGGCCCGACGCCACGGCAGAACAGCGGGCGGATATAGGCCGGGACGAAACCGGGGAAGTCGAAGGCATTGGCCACGCCCTCTTCCTTGGCCATCTGCCGGATATTGTTGCCGTAGTCGAAGGTCGGCACGCCCATCTTCTGGAAGTCCAACATGGCTTGGACGTGCACGGCCATCGATTGCTTGGCGGCCTTGACCACTTCAGCCGGCTGCAACTGCGCCTTGGCGCGGTACTCGTCCCAGGTCCAGCCCTTGGGCAGGTAGCCGTTGAGCGGGTCGTGGGCGCTGGTCTGGTCGGTGACCATGTCCGGGCGCACGCCGCGGCGCACCAGTTCCGGAAGAATCTCGGCGGCGTTGCCACACAGGGCGATGGAGATCGCCTTGCCCTCGGCGCAGTACTTCTGGAGGCGCGCCAGGGCATCGTCCAGGTCGCTGGCCTGCTCATCGACATAACGGGTTTTCAGGCGGAAATCGATACGGCTCTGCTGGCACTCGATGTTCAGCGAGCAGGCACCGGCCAACGTTGCGGCCAGTGGCTGGGCACCGCCCATGCCACCGAGCCCGGCGGTCAACACCCACTTGCCCTTGAGGCTGCCATCGTAATGCTGGCGGCCGGCTTCGACGAAGGTTTCGTAGGTGCCCTGGACGATGCCCTGGCTGCCTATGTAGATCCAGCTGCCGGCGGTCATCTGGCCGTACATGGCCAGGCCCTTGGCATCCAACTCATTGAAGTGTTCCCAGGTGGCCCAATGCGGCACCAGGTTGGAGTTGGCGATCAGCACGCGCGGGGCATTGCTGTGGGTCTTGAACACGCCGACCGGCTTGCCCGACTGCACCAGCAGGGTTTCGTCGTCGTTCAGCTCCTTGAGGGTCGCGACGATCTTGTCGTAGCACTCCCAATCGCGCGCGGCGCGGCCGATACCGCCGTACACCACCAGCTCCTTGGGGTTCTCCGCCACTTCCGGGTCGAGGTTGTTCATCAGCATGCGCAGAGGCGCTTCGGTCATCCAGCTCTTGGTGTTCAGCTGAGTGCCACGCGGAGCACGGATTTCGACATCGCGGTATTTGGTGTGGGTGGTCACGGCAAGCTCCTTGGGAAGGTTAGGGCTGAGGGCGCAGGCGTTGCGGCGCCAGAGACGGGCCAGTCGATGCAACGACCCGCAGCACCTGAGCGGGGCTGGGGGCGATAACGGCAAGCGGTTGTTGGCTCATGGCACGCTCCGGCTGGTGAGAGGTTTCCCGCGGAAACACTCGCACACATATTTACTTGTACATACAAGCATATGCAAGCGAGAGGCCAAAATTCTCGCAAACTGCTTGGCAGTCTTGAGACAATCAAATAAAAACGTTATATATCAATAATTTAAATAACATCGTACAGCCCATGCCCACCGTCACGGCACGGCGCGCGAGCAGAAAAAATGCACAGTCATGCAGCAGAACGCTCGAAATTGAGGCGAAAAGTAACGCCAGGGGCTGCCGCGACAGCGTCACACCCGTAGCAATGTCACCGCCTGGTCTGTGAAGAGTGGCCGCAACTGCGACCCTGTGCCGAGAGTGTGGTTGCGCAAGCGGTAACCGGCGGTAACACCGCCAGGCAGCACCTACTTCACGGCAGCATCGATACGCGCGGCAACGTCGGCCGGCACCCACTGCGACCACAGCTCACGGTGCTCGCGGAAGAACGCCGCACGCACCTGCGCGACATCGCTGTGCTGCTCCGCCATGCGGGCGAGGATGCGGTTGAACAGTGGCAGGGGGATTTCGACCTTTTCGAACAGACTGATCAACTGCGGCGCCTGATCATGCAAGGCCCGCGACACACCGATGCTGATCTTCGCCGGTAGCGAGCGCGAGCCAATCGGGTTCGGGTTGCCTGGATCGGTCAGGGTGGCCCAGGCCTGCTCGTCGAACGGTGGCTCTTCGAGCTGAATCAGCGGGTAGCGGCCCATCAGCGGCGTCGGCGACCAGTAATAGAACAACACCGGCTCACGCCGTTTGATGGCCGAGCTGATGGCCGCATCCAGTGCCGCGCCGGCGCCCGTGCGGAAGTTGGTGTAGTCGCCCAACAGGTTATAAGCCTTGAGCTTCTGGCTGTTGACGATCTCGCAGGTCCAGCCGCTCGGGCAATTGTAGAAGCGGCCTTTGCTGCGCTCTTCGGGGTCGCTGAACAGCTGCTTGTAGCGCGGCAGATCGGCGACCGACTTCAACGCCGGCGCCATCGGCTTGAGCCCGTGCTGCGGATCGCCCTTGATCACATAGGCGGGCACCCACCAGCCTTCGGTCGCACCCTTGACCGTCTCGCCGACGGCAAAGACTTCCCCGGCCGCCTCCGCCTCGCGCCAGATCGGGCTGCGCCCGGCCCACTGTTCACCGGTGACCTGGATATCGTTCTGCCGCAGGGCGTTTTCCATGGTCACCGTATTGCCCGGCAGCGCATCGGTCTGGCAGCCGTAGCCGTGCTCCAGCATGAAGCGCAGCACCTCGGTGGTGAACATGCCGCTTTCCCAGTTCAGGCCAGCGAACACCACGGGTTTCGGATACGGGCAGGTGACAGGCGCGGCGCCCGCATTCGTTGCCAGCAGCGCGCCGAACAGCAGCAACGCGGCAAGATCGAGACGATGAACGGCCATGCGAACCTCCAAGCCAACGGATATCGGCTTCGAGCAAGACTAGTTCGCAAACCGCCTGGGCAGCGGAAAATTACAACGCGGTGGCGCGTGGCTGCAGCTCGATCAATACACAGGCTCCGGCCAGGTCAGCCTGTAGGCGTAACTCGCGGAGCAGCGGCTGACCGCGCTCCAGCAACAGGCAGTCGAAGCGATCGAGCTCGGCCGCCGGCTCTCCTTCGAGCTGAACCCGCACCCCATCCAAGGCGCTGAACAGCAACATCGTGGCGGCCGAGCTGAACAGCTGCAATTGTTGTGGCCCTGGCTGCAACCACTGCAGGCGGGCGGTATAGCGCACGGGGTCGTAGATCAGGTTGAAATCGCGGATCGGCCCATCGAGCAGTCTGCACTCGACCTGGCTGGCACCGGAAAATGCGAAGGCATCCAACGCCAGCAGCGGGCGCGACGCCTGGCCATCGACCGTCAACTGCATGCCTGCGCCCTCCAGCACCGTGATGATGCGCTGGTAGCCGGTGAAAGCGGAGAAACCACCGGACTCGCCGACATCGGCGATCGACAGGCGCCAGCCGAAGCCGTCCAGACCCTCGCCGACATCGCGGGCGATTTCCAGGGTGCTGCCGGCACCATTCTTCCAGGGCATGCGCGGGTAGTCGGCAGCCCGCAGCAGACGCAACCCGCTCATGAGCTGAACCGTCCTTCCAGGCGATGCCGTGAACCGGGGTACAGCAGCCGCGCGTTGGTCACCGTATTACGCCCCGACCAGGTGCGTCGGCGGATCAACAGGCACGGCTCGCCGCGCTCGATCTGCAGCAGCTTGCACTCGCTGGCATCGGCCAGAATCGCCTCGACCACATGCTCGCCCTCGCTCAACGGCGCGACTTGGGACAGGTAGGCGTAAGGTGTCTGCCGGGTGAAATCCTGCTTGAGGTAATCCGGCGCCACCGCGGCGTTGACGTAGCGATCCTCGATCTGCACCGGCACATCGTTTTCGTAATGGACGATGATCGAATGGAAAACCCGCTGGCCTTCGCGCACATCCAGTGACAGCGCACGCTCGGAACCGGCCTGCTCTTCCTGCAGGCTGACCACCACGCAGTGATGGCGATGGCCACGAGCGGCGATCTCATCGGCGATGTTGTGCACCTCGAACAGCGCCGACTGGCCCTTGGGCTCGGCGACGAAAGTGCCGACGCCCTGCATGCGCACCAGCAGGCCTTCGGCCGTCAGCTCGCGCAGCGCGCGGTTGATGGTCATGCGGCTGAAGCCAAGCTGGCTGACCAGCTCGCTCTCCGAGGGCACGCGATGGTGCGGTGGCCAGACGCCGGTCTGGATCTGGCCGCTGATCATCTGTTTGACGCGCGCATAGAGCGGCGCGGGGACATCCCCCAACTGCGAAGCCAGCGAAGCGATCTCGGGGTGCGAGGTGGACACGGGGTTCTCCTGGTCATGGCGAGGGCGCCGGTAAGACAGTGCAGCGTCCAGCATTGTCGAGGGCGTGGAAACGTCCCGCCGGCGGACTCGGCAACAGGGCACATGCACAGTCTGCCAAGAGTTTACGGCGCAGCCAAACATCTGTATATGTATATACAAATTATTCAAGACAAGCGAGGTTTTGGATCATGTCTGCTTTTTTCGCTGAACGTGCGCTGCTGCCGAGCGGCTGGGCCCACGACGTACGCTTCGAGGTTTCCGCCGACGGCCGGCTCGAACAGGTCAGCGACAACGCCAGCAGCGCCGGCGCCGAGCGGCTGAACGGGCCGGTGCTGCCGGGCATGCCTAACCTGCACTCGCATGCATTCCAGCGGGTCATGGCCGGGCTGGCCGAAGTCGCGGGCAACCCGAACGACAGCTTCTGGACCTGGCGCGAGCTGATGTATCGCCTGGTCGGCCAACTCGACCCCGAACAGATCGAAGTCATCGCCCGCCAGTTGTATATCGAGATGCTCAAGGCCGGCTACACCAGCGTGGCCGAGTTCCACTACGTGCACCACGACAGCGCCGGCCAGCCCTACAGCAACCCGGCGGAACTGGCGCTGCGCGTCAGCCAGGCGGCCGCAGCTGCCGGTATCGGCCTGACCCTGCTGCCGGTGCTGTATGCCCACGCCGGCTTCGGCGGGCAGCCGCCAAACGAGGGGCAACGCCGCTTCATCCACAGCAGCGACAGCTACCTGGCCCTGCAACAACAGTTGCGACCACTGCTGGCGCAACAACCGGCGCAACAGTTGGGCCTGTGCTTCCACTCGCTGCGCGCGGTCACTCCCGCGCAGATCGCCGCCGTGCTGGCCGCCGACAGCAGCGATTGCCCGATCCATATCCATATCGCCGAGCAACAGAAGGAAGTCGACGACTGCCTGGCCTGGAGCGGGCGGCGGCCCTTGCAGTGGTTGTATGAGCAGGTGCCGGTTGATCAGCGCTGGTGCCTGGTGCATGCCACCCACGCGGATGCCGGCGAAATAGCCAGCATGGCCCGCAGCGGCGCCGTGGCCGGGCTGTGCCTGACCACCGAGGCCAACCTGGGTGATGGGATTTTCCCCGCCGTGGACTACCTCGCCCAAGGCGGACGCCTGGGTATCGGCTCGGACAGCCATGTGTCGGTCAGCGTCGCCGAAGAGTTGCGCTGGCTGGAATATGGCCAGCGCCTGCGCGATCAGAAGCGCAACCGCCTGTACCGCAGCGACCAGCCGATGATCGGCCGCACCCTGTACGACGCCGCCCTCGCCGGTGGCGCCCAGGCGCTGGGGCAGCCAATCGGTGCCCTTGAGGTCGGCAAACGCGCCGACCTGCTGGTGCTCGACGGTAACGACCCGTACATCGCCACCGCCGAGGCCGACGCGATCCTCAACCGCTGGCTGTTCGCCGGTGGTGATCGTCAGATCCGCGATGTGATGGTGGGTGGCCGCTGGGTGATCCGCGAAGGCCGGCACGCCGCTCAGGAACAGACCAGCCGGGCCTTCGCCCAACTGCTGCGCAAGCTGCTGGGCTGAGGCTCGGCCTGGGGATGGTTATGGCTTGATCTTGACGTCCGGCGTACGCCAGATCAGGCCATCGACCGCATAGCCGCGCTCGCGCGCCTCGCGTAGCAGAGCGTCGCGGGTCGCGGGGGCCACTTCGGGCGTGCGCGCCAGCAACCAGAGGTTATCGTGGTCCGGCGTGCCGACCAGGACGCTGCTGTAGTCGTCATCCAGGTAGAGCACCCAGTATTCACCTTTGCCCAGGGCCGGAAACAGCTGCGAGAAGGTGTTATCGAAGCGCACCCAGAGCTTGTCGGTCTTACCGGCAACCTGCGGCTCGGCACGGCCGCTGACCTGTTGCCACTTGCCCTCCAGGCTCCGACAGCGATTGATCACCGCGATGTTGCCATCGCCTTGCAGCTGATAGTGCGCCTCGGATTGCGCACAGTTGCGCTGGAAGTACATCGGCAACCGCGCCAGCTCGTACCACGAGCCTTGGTAGCGCTGCAGATCGACCCGATCCACGGTTTTCGGTGGCGCCACGCCGGTACCCGAGTTGGCGCAGCCAGCCAGCAGCACAGCAACGCAGAGCGAAAAGAACAGCCGCATGGTCACTCCTTACTTCAGCCCTTGACCGGAGAACACCAGCACACTGTCGCCGGCGTATTGAATGCTGATAAAGCTCTTCTGGTCACCCCAGGTGCAGCTGGAAATCCCCAGCGCGCCGGAGCAATCGGTCGGGCTGCCGAGCAGGCTTTCCACTTCGGCCTTGCTCATGCCGGTTTTGATTTTCGAATAGTTTTCCTGATTGACCTTGCTGCACGCCGCCAGCAGCACACAGAACGACAACAGGACGAAGCGACGCAGGGACATGGAGCGACTCCTAGAGGGGCATTGGTTGACGGCAAGCTTGGCACAGCGAACCGCGACTCGCCTGATTGGACGTCAGAAGCGCGAGCCGGGTTCCTGCAGGAAAGAAACTTCCTCTGCCGAGCTAACGCGACCGAGTATGTGATTGCGATGGGGGAACCGGCCAAAGCGGGCGATGACCCGCTGATGGCGCTCGGCGTAGTCCAGATAATCGGCGAAGAGCCTGGCCTGCGTGGCGTCCGCGCCAGCGTGCAAGGCGGCGAAGCGCGTGACTGCCAAGGCCTGGCTGGGCAGGTCTTCGGCATGTTCGAGCACCAGGTAGATAAAGACCTGCCGGATCGGCGGCAACCGGGCTTCCAAGCCTTGCGCCAAGCCTGCGCGAACCAGTTGCTGGGCACGATGATCACCGGCAAAGGCGGGTGGCGTGTCGCGATGGATCATTCGCGGCAGTTGATCCAGCAGCAGGATCAGCGCCAGCCAGCCTGCGGGGTCGGCCTCCCAGTCGCTCAGGCCACCTTGCAGCGCCTGTCCCACCTGCTCGGCGAAGCGTTCACGGGCCTGGGCATCCTGACTGTCGCGCTTGCCGAACCAGAGCCCGGCGTGCGCAGCCGCCACCTCGGTGGCCGTCACGGCTGAACCAAACCACCAGTCCAGCAACGGCTGCCAAGGCGTGCCCATGGCTTACTCCTGGTGGTAGGCGGTAACCCGCTCGACTTCCTCTTTGGAACCGAGGAATACCGCAACCCGCTGGTGCAGCGAGGTCGGCTGGATGTCGAGAATCCGTTGCACGCCATTGGTCGAGACACCACCTGCCTGCTCGACGATGAACGACATCGGGTTGGCTTCGTACATCAGGCGCAGCTTGCCCGGCTTCTCCGGCTCACGGGAGTCGCGCGGGTACATGAACAACCCGCCACGGGTGAGGATGCGATGCACGTCGGCCACCATCGCGGCGACCCAGCGCATGTTGTAGTCCTTGCCCAGCGGCCCGCTCTTGCCGGCCAGCAACTCACCGACATAGCGACTCACCGGGGCTTCCCAGTGGCGCTGGTTGGACATGTTGATGGCGAATTCCTTGGTCTGCTCGGGAATGCGAATGTTGTCGTGGGTCATCACGAAACTGCCCAGTTCGCGATCGAGGGTGAAACCTTTGACGCCATCACCCAAGGTCAGCATCAGCATGGTCTGCGGGCCGTAGATCGCATAGCCGGCGGCGACCTGCTCGGTACCGGGTTGGAGGAACGCCTCTTCGCCGAGGTCGCCTTCATTGCCATTGCGATCCGGGCAACGCAGCACCGAGAAAATGGTCCCGACCGAGACGTTCACATCGATGTTCGAAGAGCCGTCCAGCGGGTCGAACACCAGCAGGTAGGCGCCTTTCGGGTACTTGCCGGGGATCTGGTAGGCATTGTCCATCTCTTCGGACGCCATGCCGGCCAGGTGACCGCCCCACTCGTTGGCTTCCAGCAGGATTTCGTTGGAGATGACGTCGAGTTTCTTCTGCACTTCGCCCTGCACGTTCTCGGTTTCCATGCTGCCCAGCACGCCGCCCAGCGCACCTTTGGAGACCGCATGGCTAATTTCCTTGCACGCGCGCGCCACCACTTCGATAAGGAAACGCAGATCGGCCGGGGTGTTGTTGCAACGGGTCTGCTCGATCAGGTAGCGGCTCAGGGTAACGCGGGACATGGAAGGCTCCGGAAGATTGGAAAACTCGCGCGCAGTTTAACCTGTAACCCGGGTCGGCGCCTCCCGACACCGACAACCGCACGCGAGTTCCTGGCCGCTACCAGTCCCAGACCAACGACAAGCTGGCACCTTGCAGGGTGTCATCCTCACCCTTGCGCAAGCTGTAACCACCGCGCAAGGCCAGATCGGCGGCGAGCTTCTGGTTGAAGCCGATGCTGGCACGGGTCAGGCTGTCCCCAGGGGTATAGCCCTGCAGAGTAAAGTCGAGAGCCGGCAGGCTGTTGAGGGCAATGGTCACGTCGCTGGCGTCGTCCTCGTACTCCTTCTCGCGGCTCACTTCGCCGAACAACTGGGTCGCGGGAGTCACGTCAATACGCCCTTGCAAACCAGCACCGAGGCGCTTGGAGGTGCGTTTCTGATCGTCGAAGCGCAAGGAGGTGGCGCTGTCGCCTTGCTCTTCATAGCCGTCGACTTCCACCCGCGCATAATCGGCGCTGATAAAGGGGCTCAGGTGCCAGGCACTGCCGGGCTGCGCGATGTCGTAGCCGAACCGGCCGCTCAACGCCCACAGGTAACCGTCGGTATCGCCTTTCTCACTACGCTCGCTAATGCCCAGCGCGAACTTACGCTTGAGGCTGTCATAGTCGAGGTAGCCGGCGCTCAACGCGCCATCGGCCCACCAGCGGTTTTGCTGGTATTGGACAAAGGCGCTGCCCAGGTAACTGCGCAGGTCGTAGTCGGAATCCGCGGCCCCCGCCTCGAGTTCCTGCTCGTAAAAGCCCAGTGCAACGCCGGCGCGCCAAGCCTCGTTCAGGCGATAACTACCGCCCAGATTCAAGCTGTAGCCATTGCCGTCGGCACTGGCGGAGCTGTCCTGTTCGTCGAAATCCAGGTGCTGGCCGCCGCCATTGACGAAGGCGCGCCACTGGCCCGGCGCTTGCCAGGACTCCCAGTCGGCCTGGAACTGGCTGCGTAACTGATCCTGATGGGAACGCAGCGTGTCATGGGCCATTTCCGGCAGCAGGGTCAGCTCCCAGGGCGCGGCCAGCAAGGAATAGGCGTAGTCGGCGAGGATCTGTTGCACCGCCGTAGTCGGGTGCACGCTGTCATTGAAGAACAGCTTGTCCGGATTCGGGTTGGCGCTGTTGATGCCATGGGTAGGGTTTTGATTGGCGCAGCCATCGAAACAGCTGCCTGCGAGATTCTGGGTCGGATCCAGCCCATAGATAGCCGGATTGTTCAGCACTTCGTCGACCAGTAGCGGCACATTGAGCGGGATGATCTCGGCATCGATTGCCGCCAACTGGCGCACCAGTTCGCTATTGAGATCCTGCCCCAGCCCGGCAAAGAGCGCCGCCGCCCCGCTACCGGAAAGTGCCGGCGTACGGCCGACATTCGGCAGCAACGAAACCATGATGTAGCGCGCACCAGCCCCCTGCAGGGCGCGCACGCTGTCGGCCAGACGCCCTGCGGCGGCTTGAGCCTGGACGGTATTGAGTACGCGACCCTGGAGGAAGTCGTTACCGCCACCATTGACGTAGAACAGCGTATTGGGATCAATACTCAAGCCGCGGCTGGCCAGATCGACCAGATAACCATCGCGAGTCCGCGAGCCGGCGACCGAGCCGCCCACTGCGGTAATTGAGTTGTAGATCTGGTCGGTGCGGTAGCCACCCACCGCCCAGCCGCTACCATCAGCCAGGCCCTGCGCTGCAGCCGTCGAGGAGGTGGAGGGCGCCAGCTCACCCAACCCCAGCTGTCGGCTCAGCAGCATGGGGCCGGTGGCGCCAAAGATCTCCCCGCTGCCACCCGCATATGTCGGGCCAACCCTATTGGTGAAGCGCAGGGTGGAGCCAGCAGGGCCGCCGGCATCGGGAAGTTGCCCGGCATCGCTCAGGCTGTCGCCGAAGACCACCAGGCCGGAATAGGGCGAGGCGTAAAGAGGGGTCGCAACGGTCGCCAACAGGCAAGCCATCGCCAGCGGGGTGAGCGCTCGCATCATCGGGTGAGTCCTTATCGTTATTATTGGCTCAGGTACGAAGTTGGGACTATAGCTCTGTTTTACCGATGCTGCAGCAAGCGCTTGCTCCAAGCCGACTGCGACCGACAGTGCGAATACGCGCTCAGGGCGTAGAGACTTTCACCAGCGTGCAAACCCGGTTACGGCCACTGCGTTTGGCCTCGTAGAGTGCCGCGTCCGCAGCCTGCATCAGTTCGTCCAGCGCCTGCCCCTGGACCGGCCAGAAGGCCAGGCCGGCGGACAGGGTCACGGTCTGCAGGCCACTGCGTGTGGGCAGCGGGCTGTCGGCCAATTGCCGGCAAATCAGCCCCAGGCGTTGCTGCGCCTCTTGCGCGCCCGCGCCCGGCAAGATCAACAGGAACTCCTCGCCGCCGATGCGAAACACCGCATCCGAGCTGCGCAGGCTGTCGGTCAGGTGCTGCGCCACCATCTTCAGCACGTCATCGCCGACCAGATGGCCGTGGGCATCGTTGAGCAGCTTGAAGTGATCCAGATCGATCAAGGCCAGGGCAATCGGCATGTGCTCGCGTTGCGCACGGGCCAGTTCGCGGCTGAAGAATTCATCCAGATAACGGCGGTTGTAGAGCCCGGTCAACGGATCGCACAGCGCCTGCTCCTGCAACTGCTCGTGCAGGCAGGAGATCGTCCGCAGGCGCTCCTCGCTGATCGCCAGGGCCTCGGCCAGCTTGAGCTCGCTGAGGTGGCGCTGGGTGACATCGCGCAAATAGAGCATCTGCCCGAGCACGAAAGTGCCGCTGCGGGTAACCCGCTCGATGGCGCGCATGCTCACCTCGAAATAACGCACCGGGCAGGCCAGCGTCAGCAGACGATCCCGCTCATTGCTCGGCGACTCTTGCAGCAGGGCCTGCAGATCCTTGCCAAATACCGGCCAGTCCGCCAGCCCCCGGCCCTGCCAGGCACTGGGTAAACCCGCCAGCTTGAACGCCGCGGGATTGGCTTCGATAACCCGCTGCTGCGGATCGATCACCAGCACCGGATCGAGCAGCTCCTGCAGCAACAGGTGACGCGCCACGGGCATCAGGTCGAACAAGCGCACGCCGACGATCAGCCAGGCAAAGGCAATCAAGGTGAAGGCGAAGCTGAAGGGCGTCGGATCGAAACCAAAGAGTGTCCGGCCGTACAGCACATAGCTGAGATTGGCGACCCAGGGCACCGCGGTGACCAGCACGAACGCCAGGTAATGCCGGCGGTGCACGCCATGGCTGAGCAGCACCGCGCGAATCACGATGGCCATGCAGAACAGCATGAAGAGATAAACGTAGGCGGCCGCGGCAAAGAACAACGGGCCGTGCTGGTAACGGATCGGCGCCCCGAGCGCAGCGGAGATTGGCGCGCTGCCGGCGGCGTAGAACAAACCATGCCAGGGATTGCTCAGCGCCAGCAGCCAGACCAGGAACGGCACCACCGTCAGGCTGAGAACGTGGCGCAACGGCAGCGATTGCCGCTCGCTATTGAGGTATTGCCAGAGAAACACTGCCCAGAAGGTCGGTGCCCCGACTATGCCCGGCCAGGCCATGCTGGCCCAGAACATCTTGCACCCGGCGCCCTGTGCCGACATCTCGGCGGCGGCGGCGAACATCCACCAGAGACTGGCCAGATGCAGCAGGATAAAGCTGTCGCGGCCCGGAAAATAGCGCTGCTGGGTCACCCAGCGCGCCAGCAGGATGACGCCGAGACAGACCAGAAGGGTGATAATGACCGGCATGTTCAGCGCCCAGCCCGAGGAGCTGCACGCGCTCATGGCTGCGCACCCGCTCGCGCCAGGGCAGCGGGAATAACCATCGACGAAGCCATCAAGAAATACTTACGCAAGGGTCTTTCTGCCCCAAAGTCACACGGACTGATCGCACAAAACGGCGTACCGAAGCCACCATACGTCAACTCTCTCGGTTATCTGAAGACTTTCTGCATGCCCGCCAACCCTCAGGGCTTGACCGCCGGCGTGCGCAGCAGACTCCAGGCCATCAGCACCAGCAGCGCCACCCCGAGCAATAATACACCCCACAGCCCGCCACGCTTCCAGTCCACACCTGCCGCCTGCACTGCGCTGGACTCGCCGACCGCCGGCACCTGCGCCGCGGCGTGCGCCCGCCCCAAGGTAGCCAGACGTTCATCGTCATAGCCGGGAATCAGGGTCGTCAATGGCAGATTGGCGGCTTTCGCCGCCGTATTGCCGATCGCCAGCACATAGGGCGGCGTACCGCGGGCAAGGAACACCACCTGTGTCGCCCGCAGCCCGACCGTCAGTTGCGGCGCGGCGCTGCCCAGGCCACCGCCGCGCTCATCGACCTGCAAACGCAATTGCTGCACCCGCTGCCCCGACAACTCCAATTCATTGCGGGTCACCTCTGCGCCGCCCTGCGGCAGGCGATAGAGCACGCCGCGCGCCAACGGCTGCCACTCCACCTTGCCGTCACGGCGACCACTGAGGATCACCGGCGCCAGAGTGTTGGCCTGTTTCAGCTCGATTCGCACCCGCTCCAGCGGCAACGCCAGGGGCAACGCCCAGCTGTATTCGCCGGCTTTCACGCTACTCGGTGCCAACGCCGCCGACCAGGCCATCGGCGCGGGCGCACTGCTGCTGGTGGCGCTGAGCAGGCTGGCGGCGGTCAGGGCCGGCGCTTGTTGCGGCGCGATCCAGAGCAGGCGCAGATAACGCGCGCGTTGCCCCGGCAGGCTGACTTCGCGCTGGTCAATGCGCTCATCGGCGAAGGCCAGGCGAGCGATCTGGCCGTCACCCCAGCTTTCCCAGTGTTGCAGGTCATCGCTGGCCTCGATGGAAAAGCGCTGGAAACCCTCACGCTCGGCACTCCAATCGAGGATCAGCTTGTCCAGCGGCGTCTTGATCGCACTGGCGTCCAGCAACCAGCCACGCAGCAAGTCCTGGTCGCCCGCCGGCGCAACCTCCGGACCGACCTCCACCAGGGTGCCGCTGGTAGTGCGCTGCACACGAATGTCCGGTAGCGCCTGGGCGGTATCGGCCTGGCTGTAGAGCGGAAACCATTTGACCGCAGTTTGCGTGCGCGTCTCGCTGTGCTGGGCACTGCCGAGGGTCAAGGCATAGGCCTGGGCCTCGCCCTCGGCATTGAACACGCGCAGGTCTCGCAGGTCGCCGAAGCGCGCGGCGAAATGCAGCGCCATTGGCAACTCCAGGCGATACCACGGCCCCTCACCGCTGAGCGTCAGCGGCACTTGCGCGGCATAGTCGCTGCGCTGCTCCTGGGCGCCGGCCAGCATGGATACGAGCACGCCGGCAGCCGCCAGCAATAACCGCAAAGAAGCAAAACCACTCATGTAGGCGCCTGCTCTGATTCCGCTGCCGGCTGCCGGGGCGGCAGCGGGGCAAAATAGCCGACGATCAACAACAGCACGCCGACCCCAATAAACGACACAATCCGTTCCAGACCGCCGCGGTTGCCCAACTCGACGAAGAACAGCTTGGCCACCACCACAGCGATCAGCACCGCGCCCACCAACCAGATCTCGCGGCGAGTGCGCAGATGACCGACGATCATCAGGGCCAGGGCGATCAGGGTCCAGACGATGGACAACCCCGCCTGCACCAACATCGACTGGAGCAGCAGATCCAACGCATAGGGCACCCCGCCCCAGTGATGGGCGGTGCGGAACACGGCTGCGGTCGCCAGGGCGAACAACGAAGCACCGGCCACCGCCTGCGGCAGCCAGCTCTGCTGCGCGGTGCTGAAACCCAGCTCCGGCAAGCCGCTGCGCAGCCACTTGCACACGCCGAACAAGGCGAACAGCAGGCCCAGCTCCAGCGGGTTGATCAGCGGCAGGTACGGCAGCGGCTCGGCACCGCCGTCGCTGGCGATATTCGCCAGCCAGAACCAGGCCAGCATCAGCAGCGCCAACGGCAAAGCGGCCAGCACACGGTACGCGCGCGGATAGGCGCGCACCGGCCACGGCAGGCTGCGGGCGCTGCTCATCAGCAACAGATAACCGCTCGGCAGCAAGGCCCAGCCCAGCCAGCGCCACGCGTTGTAATGCTCGGACAAGGCATACAGCAGATAACGCAATTCCAGCGCCAGCACGCCGATGATCAGCCAGCAGCCGAGCACATGGGCGGCCAGCAACGCGTCGCCGGGCAACAGGCTGGCCAGGCGCCGCAAGGCGAACAGGTGCACAGCAAACACCAGGCCCCATGCCAGCCAACCGAAATGGGCAGCCGGGTGATAGTCGGCCTGCAAGGCATACAACAGCGCCACGCCAGCGGCTGGCACCAGCATCGGGCAGAGCAGCGTCAACGCGCGCCACTGCTCGCGCACGGCCAGCAGGGTCCAGAGCGCCACCGTAGCGGCAGCGGCCAGCAACAGCAGCGGCACCTGCAGTTCGGCGCTGGCGAAACGCAACACCTCGCTGCTCAGCGCCAGCGTCCACCAGCCCGCGCCCCAGACCAGCAGCAACTGCGACAACCGCTCCAGGCTCAGTGCGCCCATCGATTCGTCGTCGCGCCTGGCTGCCAGGAACAACCGCCAGGCGCCGACCAAGGCCGCCAGCGCCAGCACCGCCGGTGTCCAGAAGCCGGCATGCGCCAGCGGTCGCAAGCCTTCGCCACTCAACTGCCCGAGCAGTAGCGGGCTCGCGGCCAGGAAGGCCACACCGCCCAGGGCTTGCAGCAGCAGGCCGAAGACGAAGCTGGCGCGCTGTTGCAGATGCAGGCTCAACCAGATGATCAGCAGACCGCTGCCCGCCCACACCGCACTGGCGGTTTGCCAAGGCAGGACGAATAGCACCGCCAGGTTGATGAATACCAGGCCGACCAGCAGCACCAGCGACAAACCACGCATCAGCCGCGCATCGCTGCTGACCTGTTTGTCGCGGGCGGCGAACAACATGCCGCCGATCAGCGCCAGGCCGATCAGCGAGGCGGTGACCAGCCCGCTCCAGCCGGCGCTGAACACGCCGCGCTCGGTGCCCGATGCGGTTCTCAGCTGCAACAGGAACAACGCACCACCGAGCAACTGCACGGCGAAGGCACTGAACAGAAAGCTGCGCGAATGGATGCGCAAACCGACATACAAGGTCGCCAGACCGGCCAGCGCCCAGCAGATCGCCGTTGCCTCGGCCGCCAAGTTCAACGGCGCCAACAGATAGAGAAAGGCCAGCCCGGCACAGGCCAGCAGCGGCGAACCACGCCGCTCCCAGGCCGTCGCGTGCTCCGGCGCGGCGCGGCGCAAGCGGTCGTGGCTGAACAGCAAGGCCGCGCCGAGCAGCAGCGCCCCCAGCGGCGCGCCGCTGAGCACGCTATCCGCGCCCGCCCCCAGCTCGGCGAGGAAGGCCAGTGCCGCGCCCAACTGCAGCAGCAAGGCAAAGGCCCGTGCCAGGGTGCGTTGCTGCCGCAGGCCCAGCCAGTAGATGCCCGCCCCCTCGACCGCCCAGGCCGCGGCCGTCCAGCGCGCATCCAGGCCCAGGGGAATCGCCAGGGTGCCGAAGACCACGCCCAGCGCCAGACAGGTTTCCACCAACAGCAAGGCACGCCCCGGCGCCCGCCCGGCCAGCAGCCGCGCCAAGCCCATGTAGAACAGGCCCAGTGCCAGCGCACTGAAGGCGGCGGCGAACTCGAGGTGCTGCACCAGCGCGAACTGCAGGCCGAAACCGACGATGGGCGGGCCGAACAGCACCGTGCCGTCGACATAATCGCCCTGGCGTGCCGACCAGCGCAGCAGTGCGGCGCGACTGTCGTCCTCCGGCCCCGCCGCTATGTCGCGCAACTTGCGCCGGGCGAACAGCAAGCCGATGGCCACATACATCAGGAAAAACAGGATCAGGAACGGCTCGGTGCTCCACAGCAATTCGGGTTTATAGGAGCGCAGGCCCCAGGCAAAGCCGATGCCGAAGGTGCCGACGAAGCCGATCAGGTTGAGCACGCGCCAGGCCTTGAACCAGGCAATGGCGAAGATGCCGGCATTCAACAGGGCGAAATAGGAAAACAGCGCGACATGGTTGCCGCTGCCGGTCGAGGTCAGGATCGGTGCGGCGAAGCCGCCCAGCGCCGCCACCGCCGCCAGGCCCATGGCATTCTGCGCCACCGCCAGGATCGCCGAGCAGACGGTCACCACCACCAGCAACGACAGCGCCAGGCCCGGCGCCAACAGTGGATGCAGGCGGAAGGCGGCGAACACCGTCAGGTACAGCACCGCAATCCCAGTGCCTTGCAGCATCAGCGCGTAGCTCGGGTTGCGCAGGCGCAGCCACCAGCCCAGGCCGAGCAAGGCGATGGCACTGGCGGCCACCCCGGCGTAGCGCATCTCCACCGGCACCACCATGCCTTCGGTGGCATAACGCAGAAGGAAGGCCAGGCCGAGGAATAACAGCACCACCCCGATACGCAGCACGGTATTGCCACCGAACAGCCAGGTTTGCGCCACGTCGATCGCCCGTTCGATCGGTGAAGGCTGGCGCGGCGCGGGCGGTACTCGCGGAGCCGCGGCACGCGGCGGGCTAACGGCTGCGCCGCTCCACTCGCTGGGCGCAGCAGCCTGCGTTGGTTCCATGGTCGGAATGTGGGCCGGGCCCGACAGCTCCGGCGGCAACTCCCAGACCAGCTCGGGTTCCGGCTCCGGTTCAAGGCTGAAACTCAACTCAGGCTCAGGCTCGGCGGTGGCTTCAGCCAGAGGGGACGACGGCTGGGCTGCAGTCGCCGGCTGGGCGGGCGACGCCTGCTCGACCTTGAGCAGACGCTCATGAATCGCCGAAGTGCCATGGGCAAAGCGCTTCAGCTCCTGGCGCAACTCGGCGTTCTGCGCTTGCAGCGCCTGCAGCTTGAGCGCCTGGCCGATACCCAGGCCGAGCAAGCCGCCCAGAAACCCACCTGTGACAGACTCACCCACCGAGGCGCCGACCAGCAGACCGACCAGCATGAAGATCCATTGCATGCACTGACTTCCCAATCGGGTTATGAACAAACCACCTGCGTCCCTGCGAAGGAGCCACGAAGGCCGGCGCAATCAAGCGGCCCAGTATATGGCCCCGCCCCATCAGCTTATAGCGGCGAATGCCGTGCGCCGCACACTTGTGCATTAATTAGCCGTTAATCCAATGATTGCGCCAAACCGGCAGAAGGTTGTTCACTATTTCGCCAGCCCCGCTATCATGCCGCGCCCGGAAGCTGTTCAAGCTCCAGCCGAGCGTCGCTCAGGCACGCCTTGAACAGCCCCCAGAACGCCCTGCAGGTGTGGATAAATGACCAAGTTGTTGATCGTCGGTGCCGAGCTCGATCGGACGGACACCTGGATCAAATACGAAAGAAGCATGTGCAACAGCTGCGTTTCCAGCTGCTGCACCATGCCCGTGGAAGTGCGCTTCACCGACTTGCTGCGCATTGGCCTGGTGCAGGAGTTCGAGCGCAGCGAACCGCCCAAGCAGATTGCCAAGCGCCTGATGAAAGAGGGCGTGGTCGAGCGTTTCAACCAGAAGTACGGCATCTACACCCTGACGCGCATGGGCAATAACGATTGCCTGTATCTGGATCGCAAGTCGCGCCTGTGCACCATCTACGAGCAGCGTCCGGACACCTGCCGCAATCACCCGAAGATCGGCCCACGGCCCGGCTACTGCGCCTACAAACCGAAAGCCCAAGCCAAGTAGCAGCGGCCATACGCACTGTCGCCGCTCAGTGCGCGACGACCTTCGGATGCCAGAGCTGCACCTGGTTCCGGCCACTGTCCTTGGCCCGATACATCGCCGCATCGGCATTCTTCGACAACTGCACCTCGTCGCTGCCGTGTTCGGGATAGACGGCGATACCGGTGCTCGAAGAAATGCTCAGGGGCGCCTCGCCCTCCAGCTCGAATGGCTGATTGAGCACCTCGCGGATCTTTTCGGCCACCAGCAGCGCATCCTGCTCACCGTCGATGGTGGGTAGCAGCACGACGAATTCATCCCCACCCAGGCGCCCTACCAAATCCGACTCGCGCACGCAGCCCTGTAGGCGCCGCGCCACGACTTGCAGCAGCGCATCGCCGACATGGTGGCCCAGGGTATCGTTGATCGGCTTGAACCTGTCGAGGTCGATGAACATCAACGCCAAGCGCGACTTGTTGCGCCTGGCTTGGGCCAGCGCGTGGGTCAGGTGGTCGCTGAACAGGGCTCGGTTGGGCAGCCCCGTCAGCGCATCGTGTTCGGCCTGATGGCGCAGGCGCGCCTCGCTTTCGCGCAGCTCCTGGGTCATCACCCGAGCCAGCGCCAGCGCCCGCGAGCGCCCCGTTGCCAAGACCCAGGTAAGTAACGTCAACAGCAGGCTCAGGGCGATCCCGGCAAGGCCGATCAGGCTGGAATTATCCTTACTGATGGGCCTGTCCTGTTGCGGCACCGCGCCCAGTTCCAAGGTCCAGGTGCGCCCCGCCACCTCAAGGTATTCGACCGTGTCGCTCTGGGTGACCACCCCGGCCCGGGTCGAATCGAAGAGCAGCGACTGCTCGGCCATTCTGACGTCATCGTAGATTCTGATCTGCGCCGCGCCGGCGCGCTCGCCATACAGGCTCGCCATTAGCTTGTTGATCCGCAAAGGCGCCATCACCCAACCGCTGAGATTGGCCCGACGCGCCTCCAGGGAGTCGTGCCCCAGACCCTTGGCATACACCGGCAGAAACATCACGAAACCAGGCTGCGCATCGGGCGTCTGCTCAGCGCCCACCAGCAGCGTGAGTTTGCCGGTGATGGTCGCGGCGCCGGAATCCCGCGCCTGCTCCATCGCCGCGCGGCGCGAAGGCTCGGCATAAGGGTCGAGGCCGAACAGCAACTGGTTGCGCCTGGCGAAGAGCTCCAACTGAACCACCGGCGCGTAGAACGCACGCTCACCCTCCGGCCAGATCCGATACTGCTCCAGCCCCTGTTGTCGCTGCTGAGCAACGTGCCGGGCTTTTTCCGCATGCGGCAGCCACTGCAGAAAACCAATGCCCTCGATGCCAGCAAAGTCCGCCCCCAACTGCAGGGAATCGACGTAGGTCTTGAACTCCTCACGCTCGACCTTGCCT
Source organism: Pseudomonas sp. KH_027 (assembly GCF_057838565.1). Classification (NCBI taxonomy): domain Bacteria; kingdom Pseudomonadati; phylum Pseudomonadota; class Gammaproteobacteria; order Pseudomonadales; family Pseudomonadaceae; genus Pseudomonas; species Pseudomonas sp. KH_027. The sequence continues at coordinate 387,279 of NZ_CM174470.1, read as the reverse complement.
GACGCGGCAAATAGCCCCTGCACGCCGCGCAGCACCTGCTCATAAGCCGCAATCCGCTGCTCGATGCTGCTGCTGGCCTCGCGCAAGTTGAAATCGGAACTCTCTTGCTGATCGAGCAGCGCATTGTGCTGTTCGTGCTGCCAAAGCAAGTAGGTAACCGTCAACGAAACCAGCAACGTCACTGGCGCCAGCAGTTGATAGCGCAAGCTGCCCCTGAGCGGTTTCAAAAGTTGACCATCGTTCGAGCAAGGTTCGCGGGGAAGTACTTTTCAAAAATCCGCAGCACCGTGCCGTCCGCACGCATACCCTCGACCAGTGCCCGCCATTTCGCCTGTTCGGCCAGGGAAATAGACTTCTTCGACATGATCAGGCCGTGCGGCGTGGGCGCATCACCGGTATCGATAATGCGCGTCACCTGCCTGATCGCGCCGCTTTCCACCTGAGAGTAGTCGAACGGCTCAATGATCATTCCCTGGATCCGATTCAACTCCAGGACTTCGTACAACGGCTCCAGCCGAGTCGCATAGCTGACGCGCCGCTCGGCGCTCAGGCCATCCACCAGCCGATTGGCATTCGGGCTGTAGCGGAAGCCGCGGATAACCCCCAGTTGCAGCTTGGGGTTGCTTTCGAAGTCGCTCAGTTGCTGAACCTCGGCGTCCTTGCGCACCAGCAGGTAATACTGGTTGGAAAAGTACCAGGCGAAGCCGGCGAACTCTTCCCGCGTCTCATTGCTGATCCCGGACAGGCTGAAGTCCAGCGCGCCCAACTCGATCAGCTGCCAGATCCGCGCACGCGGCAACAGGGTAACCGTGACCTTGCAACCGCTGCGCTTGATCAGCTCCGCGGCGAAGTCCTTATCGATCCCCGCATCGGTTTCCGCCGAATAGAGCAACCCGTGATCATGCAAGGCCAGGGTCATGGCCCGACTGCAATCGGGCCCCTGTGCCGCCATGACCTTGTCGATCGTACCGAGTACGAGTAAAGCCAGCGTTAGCCAAAGAAACTGCCGCATAAAGCCCCACACCTACGAACCCAGAGAGATGACGGTACGCAAACCAGTCGCTGGTTACGCCTGCTCGACCGAAATAGTAGGCCAGCCCAAGTAACTTATATGGCCGTTTGCCGCTATTTTCCAGCGCCTCGCTGTCGGCTCGTCGCGGCAGGCGACATAAACCGAGCGCATCCCCACCTTTGTGCTCGCCCACGGCCCGGACCCACCCCACGTAATATGCCCGGCCAGCGTGGCTGGCCGGGCATATTACGGATGGGCTGCACCGCTGACTGGCTGCGTCTGCGCGGTCTCGACAGCCGCCCGGCGACCCGTGAAGCGTTCAAACGGCGGCGGGCAGTACATAACCACGGAAACCTGCTCGGCAGAAAACAAAAAGCCCCCGCCATGCAGCATGGCGGGGGCTTTTTGTTTCAGCGTTGTAGCGTATTAACTGCTTTTCTTGGCAGCGCGGGTACGCTCGCTCTCACCAAGAATTTTCTTACGCAGACGGATCGACTTCGGCGTCACTTCACACAGTTCGTCTTCTTGGACGAATTCCAGAGCTTGCTCCAGGGTGAAGCGGATCGGCGGAACCAATGCGATGGTTTCGTCTTTACCGGAAGCGCGCATGTTGTCGAGCTTCTTGCCTTTGGTCGGGTTCACACCCAGGTCGTTGTCGCGGCTGTTGATGCCGACGATCTGGCCTTCGTACACGTCTTCGCCGTGGCCGAGGAACAACTTGCCACGCGCCTGCAGGGTTTCCAGCGAGTAGGTCAGCGCCTTACCGGTAGCCACCGAAACCAGTACGCCGTTCTGACGGCCGGACATATCGCCGGACTTCATCACGTCGTAACGGTCGAAGATGCTGGTCAGGATACCGGCACCGGAAGTCAGGGTCAGGAACTCGTTACGGAAACCGATCAAGCCACGGGCCGGGATGTTGTACTCAAGGCGAACGCGGCCTTTGCCATCCGGAACCATGTTGGTCAGGTCGCCTTTACGGTTACCCATTTGCTCCATCAGAGCGCCCTGGGAAACTTCTGGCACGTCGATGGTGACGTTTTCGTACGGTTCGTGCTTCACGCCGTCAACCATACGGATGATCACTTCCGGACGGCCAACACCCATTTCGAAGCCTTCGCGACGCATGGTTTCGATCAGTACCGAGAGGTGCAGCTCACCACGGCCGGAGACTTTGAACTTGTCGGCGGTGTCGCCTTCTTCAACGCGCAGGGCTACGTTGTAGAGCAGCTCTTTGTCCAGACGTTCCTTGATGTTACGGCTGGTGACGAACTTGCCTTCGCGACCGCAGAACGGCGAGTCATTGACCTGGAAGGTCATGGAAACGGTTGGCTCGTCAACGGTCAGCGGCTTCATCGCTTCAACGTTCTGTGGGTCGCACAGGGTGTCCGAGATGAACAGCTCGTCGAAGCCGCTGATGCAGACGATGTCGCCGGCAGCTGCTTCTTCAACGTCGATACGGTGCAGACCGTGGTGCCCCATCAGCTTGAGGATACGACCGTTACGCTTCTTGCCGTCAACGTCGATGGCCACAACTTGAGTGTTCGGCTTGACGCGACCACGAGCGATACGACCAACGCCGATAACACCCAGGAAGCTGTTGTAGTCCAGTGCCGAGATTTGCATCTGGAACGAACCGTCACGGTCGACTTTCGGAGCCGGTACGTGGTCGATGATCGCCTGGTACAGCGGCGTCATGTCTTCGGCCATGTTGGTGTGTTCCAGACCGGCAATACCGTTCAGCGCGGAGGCGTAAACGACTTGGAAGTCCAGCTGCTCTTCGGTGGCACCCAGGTTGTCGAACAGGTCGAAGATCTGGTCCAGAACCCAGTCCGGACGCGCACCTGGACGGTCAACCTTGTTGATGACCACGATTGGACGCAGGCCGGCTTCGAACGCCTTCTTGGTCACAAAACGGGTTTGCGGCATAGGGCCGTCTTGAGCGTCAACCAGCAGCAGAACGGAGTCAACCATCGACATTACGCGCTCAACTTCGCCGCCGAAGTCGGCGTGACCGGGGGTGTCCACGATGTTGATGTGGTAGCCGTTCCAGTTGATGGCGGTGTTTTTCGCCAGAATGGTAATACCGCGCTCTTTCTCCTGGTCGTTGGAGTCCATCACGCGTTCGTCGTTGAGCTCGCCGCGTTCCAGGGTGCCGGATTGACGCAAGAGTTTGTCTACCAGGGTGGTCTTACCATGGTCAACGTGAGCAATGATGGCGATGTTGCGTAGATTTTCGATCACTTGTGTATCTCGATCAGAGGATTCGGTTCGCCGCTAAGTTTAGGCGGCCAGTATGAATAATGAAGTGGCGGGGCAGCCCCGTCGGTCGGGGGGGCGGTGGCGGATACTGCCGCCAAACAGACCCGGCGTTTTATGCCGGACGATAAACGCGCACATTGGCATGCCCCTCGCTGAGCAAGTGGTGGGCATGCAGGCGGCTCATCACGCCTTTGTCGCAATACAGCAGGTACTGGCGGGTGATATCCAGTTCCTTGAAGCGACTGTTGAGTGCGAAGAACGGCAACGCTTGAACCTCGATGCCGTTCAGCTCCAGCGGCAGGTCTTCCTGGGCGTCCGGGTGACGGATGTCCAGCACGATCTGCCCAGGCAAGGCTTCATTCACTTCCTCGACCTGGATGTCTTCGCCCAACTCGTCGATCACCCGGTCGATCGGCACCAGGCGGGCGCGCTCAAGGGCGCGCTCCAGCACGGCCATATCGAACTGGGCCTCTTCGTAGACCACGCGGTCGGGCTTGGCGCGGGTGGTCGGGTTCACCGAAATCACTCCGCAGTATTCGGGCATGTGCTTGGCGAACTCGGCCGTACCGATCTGCGTCGCCAAGTCGATGATGTCCTGCTTGTGGCTGGCGATCAGCGGGCGCACCACCAGTTTGTCCGTAGCCCGGTCGATCACCGCGAGGTTCGGCAGGGTCTGGCTGGACACCTGGGAAATTGCCTCGCCGGTCACCAACGCGTCGATATCCAGACGATCGGCGATAGTGCTCGCGGCGCGCAGCATCATGCGCTTGAGCACCACGCCCATATAACTGTTGTCGACCTTGCCGAGGATCTCGCCGAGCACTTCCTCGAACGGCACGCTGACGAACAGCACGCGCTGCGAACGGCCGTACTTGTCCCACAGGTAGTGCGCCACCTCCATAACCCCCAGCTCATGGGCGCGCCCACCGAGGTTGAAGAAGCAGAAATGGCTGACCAGCCCGCGGCGCATCATTTGATAGGCCGCCACCGTCGAATCGAAACCGCCGGACATCAGCACCAGCGTGTGCTCGATGGCGCCCAGCGGATAACCACCGATGCCGTCATGCTGATGGTGGATGACGAACAGGCGCTGGTCACGGATTTCCATACGCACCACAACTTCCGGCTCTTTCAGCGAAATCCCGGCGGCGCCGCACTGCTGACGCAACTGGCTGCCGACATAGCGCTCGACATCCATCGAGCTGAAGCTGTGTTTGCCGGCGCGCTTGCAGCGCACGGCGAAGATCTTGCCGGGCAGCAGGTCGGCGTAATGCGCCTTGCACTTCTCGACCATGTCATCGAGGTCGGCCAGCGGGTATTCGTTCACTTCCAGAAACTGGCCGATACCCGGGGTACGGGTCAGGCGCTCGACCATCTCGCGCAGCACTTTCGGCTCGCGCACCTTGGTCTCGACGTCGAGGTTGTCCCACACGCCGTCCACCACGAGATGAGGATCCAGGTCACGCAGCACCATGCGAATATTCTTCGCCAACTGACGGATGAAGCGCTTGCGCACCGGCCGGCTTTTTATGGTGATTTCAGGGAAGACTTTAACGATAAGTTTCATGAAAACTGCGCGCGTGAGGCCAGCCGAAAAAGTGGGGGCGGGATTATAGCGGAAATTGCTCAAGGTTTAACCAGTTATTGACAACAAAGATCTTAAGCGCACCAAAACAATGCACCAGCTTTCCTTGCAGATCCATTATGGTGCACAGGATTGCCTGGCGCACAGATGCAGCCCCCGCCACGCCTGAGTTACAGGAGCGAAACCCACTTCGGGGCACTGGCATGCAATTTGCTCCCTTGTGAGGCAGGTTGCCCTGGCGGAGTATCCGCCCGGCTTCACCCGTTTATTTTGGGGGCCAACTCTTACCCTGCCCCCGTCCATCTGGAGGACACCATGTCGAAGTCGCTTCAACTCATCAAAGAACACGACGTGAAGTGGATTGATCTGCGCTTCACCGATACCAAAGGCAAGCAGCACCACGTGACCATGCCGGCCCGTGATGCAGACGACGATTTCTTCGAAATCGGCAAGATGTTCGACGGCTCCTCCATCGCCGGCTGGAAAGGCATCGAAGCCTCCGACATGATCCTGCTGCCGGATGACAGCACCGCCGTGCTCGACCCGTTCACCGAAGAGCCGACCATCATCCTGGTTTGCGACATCATCGAACCGTCGACCATGCAAGGCTATGACCGCGACCCGCGCGCCATTGCCCACCGCGCCGAGGAATACCTGAAGTCCACCGGTATCGGTGACACCGTATTCGTTGGCCCGGAACCAGAATTCTTCATCTTCGACGAAGTGAAATTCAAATCCGACATCTCCGGCTCCATGTTCAAGATCTACTCCGAACAAGGCTCCTGGATGTCCGATGCCGACATCGAAACCGGCAACAAAGGCCACCGCCCAGGCGTCAAAGGCGGCTACTTCCCGGTTCCGCCGTTCGACCACGACCACGAAATCCGTACTGCCATGTGCAACGCCATGGAAGAAATGGGTCTGGTCATCGAAGTTCACCACCACGAAGTGGCGACTGCCGGCCAGAACGAAATCGGCGTGAAGTTCAACACCCTGGTAGCCAAGGCTGACGAAGTTCAGACCCTGAAATACTGCGTGCACAACGTCGCGGACGCCTATGGCAAGACCGCTACCTTCATGCCGAAGCCGCTCTACGGTGACAACGGTTCGGGCATGCACGTGCACCTGTCCATCGCCAAAGATGGCAAGAACACCTTCGCTGGCGAAGGCTATGCCGGCCTGTCCGACACCGCCCTGTACTTCATCGGCGGCATCATCAAGCACGGCAAGGCCCTGAACGGCTTCACCAACCCGGCCACCAACTCCTACAAGCGTCTGGTTCCAGGCTTCGAAGCCCCGGTAATGCTGGCTTACTCGGCACGTAACCGTTCCGCCTCGATCCGCATCCCGTACGTTTCCAGCCCGAAAGCCCGCCGCATCGAAGCGCGCTTCCCGGATCCGGCTGCCAACCCCTACCTGTGCTTCGCTGCACTGCTGATGGCTGGCCTGGACGGTATCCAGAACAAGATCCACCCCGGCGATGCTGCCGACAAGAACCTCTACGACCTGCCACCGGAAGAAAGCAAGCTGATCCCGCAAGTGTGCGGCAGCCTGAAAGAAGCCCTGGAGGAGCTGGACAAGGGCCGTGCGTTCCTGACCAAAGGCGGCGTGTTCAGCGACGACTTCATCGATGCCTACATCGAGCTCAAGAACGAAGAAGAAATCAAAGTGCGCACCTTTGTGCACCCACTGGAATACGACCTGTACTACAGCGTCTAAACCAGCCACGCTAGCTTTAGCGTGACCCAAAGGCCTCCCCGGCGAAAACCGGGGAGGCCTTTTTATTGAGCCGAATTGCAGCTCTCGCCGGAACGGGCCATACCACAATGCTTGAGGCGCTCTCACGGGCATAGCCCGCTCCTGCAGGCCATATAACCTTTTTATTTGGCATTTTTTATTTGCTTGCGCGCACAGCTATAAATGTACGAACTTGCCAGCGCCGCCTGCCAATGCAAGGCTAAGCAACAACCCTTGCACGGGAAACCAGCCATGCGCCTCACGCTTACCTGTTTGCTGCTCGCCCTGGCCCTGCCAGCCGCCGCACAAATCTACAAATACACCGACGCCAACGGCAACACGGTGTACACCAACCAGCCGCCCGATGGCGCCCCGACCGAAGCCGTCACACTGCCACCCACCAACAGCGTGGGCATGCAGGCACCGACCAACCCCGCAGCCGACACCAATAGCCAGGCTCCCCAGGCCGCATACAGCGTGCTGCAACTGAGCGACATTCCGTCCGAGGAAGCCCTGCGGGCCAATAACGGCACCTTCAGCGTCGGCATCAAGCTGCAACCGCAACTGCGCTCCGGCCATCGGCTGCGCCTGCTCCTCGACGGCCAACCCTATGGCCAAGCGAGCACAGCACTGCGCCTGCCACTGAGCAATATCCCGCGTGGCGAACACAGCCTGGCGGTGGAAGTTCTTAGCGGCGAGCAGCCGATCCAGCAAAGCGCCACCGAAGCCTTTACCGTGCAACGCGTCAACACCAGCAGCCCGGCGCTGCGACCACCCAAACCCACACCCACACCCAGGCCAGCCACCTAAAACATGCGATTTATTCTGCTCTGCCTACTGCTGATCGGCCTGCCGGTTGCAGCCGAGGTCTACACCTATATCGACAGCGAAGGGAATCGGGTCTTCACCGACCGCCCCAAGTCGGACAATGCCGAACGGATTCAACTGGCGCCATCCAACGGCATGTCGACCAATGACCTGCCGCCCCCACCCGCTCCCGCACAGACAGCCCCGACCACACCACCGGCCTACCAACTGCTACGCATCCTGATCCCCGAGCCGGATGCGACAATCCGCGAAGGTTCTTCCGGCGACCTGATCGTCACCGTCACCAGCGAACCAAACCTGCTGGCCGGCCACAACTACCGCCTGCTACTCGATGGCCAGGCGGTGGGTGAGCCCAACCGCAGCCCCGTCTTCGCGCTCAGCAATCTGGATCGCGGCACCCACCAATTGGCCGCAGAAATCGTCGACAACCAGGGCCGCACCCTGGAACGCACGCCAAGCCAACCGGTGCACATCCTGCGCATCTCCCTGGAACAAAAGCGCACGACCAATCCCTGCAAACTGAAGGATTACGGCGTACGTCCCGAGTGCCCCCTGGAAGACAAACCACCCGTGAAGAAGGACATCCCGCTCGTCCCCTTCATCTGACACCACCGACTTATGCACCCATTCGGTGCATTCATGCGCACCACTTTCTATACACTCCCCATTTTGGCTCGTCGGCTGATCTGTTTAGCGCCGAAAAGTAGCCAAAAGCCCCCATCCCGTACTATTAGCGCGTCTTTTCGGGGCTTTGGTTTGCTTTTTGCATTTTCAGACCCATTCTCGGGATCCCAAAGATGACCATCAACGACGCCCTGCACCGATTGCTGCTGGATAACCTGACCACCGCGACCCTGCTGCTCAACGCCGAACTGTGCCTTGAGTACATGAATCCGGCGGCCGAAATGCTCCTGGCCGTCAGCGGCCAACGCAGCCATGGCCAGTTCATCAGCGAACTCTTCACCGAGTCGCCGGAAGCCCTGGCCTCGCTGCGCCAAGCCGTGGAACAGGCGCACCCGTTCAACAAGCGCGAAGCCGTGGTCACCGCGCTGACCGGCCAGACCCTGACCGTCGACTATGCGGTGACGCCGATCCTCAATCGTGGCGAGACCCTGCTGCTGCTGGAAGTCCACCCGCGCGACCGGCTGCTGCGGATCACCAAGGAGGAGGCGCAACTGTCCAAGCAGGAAACCACCAAGATGCTGGTGCGCGGCCTGGCCCATGAAATCAAAAACCCGCTCGGCGGCATCCGTGGCGCCGCCCAACTGCTGGCCCGCGAACTGCCGGACGAAAACCTCAAGGACTACACCAACGTCATCATTGAAGAAGCCGACCGCCTGCGGAACCTGGTCGACCGCATGCTCGGCTCGAACAAGCTGCCGTCGCTGGCCATGACCAACGTGCACGAGGTACTGGAGCGCGTTGGCAGCCTGATCGAAGCGGAAAGCCAGGGCAGCATCACCCTGGTGCGCGATTACGACCCGAGCATCCCCGATGTACTGATCGACCGCGAACAGATGATCCAGGCGGTGCTCAATATCGTGCGCAACGCCATGCAGGCCATCGGCACGCAGAACGAACTGCGCCTGGGCCGTATCACCCTGCGCACCCGCACCCTGCGGCAATTCACCATTGCCCACACCCGCCACCGCCTGGTGACCAAGGTGGAAATCATCGATAACGGCCCCGGCATCCCGGCAGAGCTGCAGGAAACCATCTTCTACCCCATGGTCAGCGGCCGCCCGGACGGTACCGGACTGGGCCTGGCCATCACCCAGAACATCATTAGTCAGCACCAGGGTCTGATCGAGTGCGAGAGCCATCCCGGCCACACCGTATTCTCGATCTTCCTGCCGTTGGAACAAGGAGTTACTCCGTCATGAGCCGCAGTGAAACCGTCTGGATTGTCGACGACGACCGCTCCATTCGCTGGGTCCTGGAAAAAGCCCTGCAACAGGAAGGCATGACCACCACCAGCTTCGACAGTGCCGACGGCGTACTCAACCGCCTCAGCCGCCAGCAGCCGGACGTGATCATTTCCGACATCCGCATGCCCGGCGCCAGTGGCCTGGACCTGCTGGCACGGATTCGTGAGCTGCACCCACGCCTGCCAGTGATCATCATGACCGCCCATTCCGACCTGGAAAGCGCGGTGGCCTCCTACCAGGGCGGCGCCTTCGAATACCTGCCCAAGCCCTTCGATGTCGATGAAGCGGTATCCCTGGTCAAGCGCGCCTTCCAGCACGCCCAGGAGCAGCAAGGCTTGCACGTGCCGGTGGTACAGGCGCGCACCCCGGAGATCATCGGCGAAGCGCCGGCGATGCAAGAGGTTTTCCGCGCCATCGGCCGCCTCAGCCACTCGAACATCACCGTACTGATCAATGGCGAGTCCGGCACCGGCAAGGAGCTGGTCGCCCACGCCCTGCATCGGCACAGCCCGCGCGCGGCGTCACCCTTCATCGCGCTGAACATGGCCGCGATTCCGAAGGACCTGATGGAGTCCGAGCTGTTCGGTCATGAGAAAGGCGCCTTTACCGGCGCCGCCAACCAGCGGCGCGGGCGCTTTGAACAAGCCGACGGCGGCACGCTGTTCCTCGATGAAATCGGCGATATGCCGGCCGACACCCAGACCCGCCTGTTGCGGGTACTGGCCGATGGCGAGTTTTACCGGGTCGGTGGCCACACCCCGGTCAAGGTCGACGTGCGCATCATTGCCGCCACCCACCAGAACCTGGAAACCCTGGTGCAGGCCGGCAAGTTCCGCGAAGACCTGTTCCACCGCCTCAACGTCATCCGCATTCACATCCCGCGAATGTCCGATCGCCGCGAAGACATTCCGACCCTGGCTCGCCACTTCCTCAGCCGCGCCGCCCAGGAGCTGTCGGTCGAGCCGAAGCTGCTGAAAAGCGAGACCGAAGACTACCTGAAGAACCTGCCGTGGCCGGGCAACGTGCGCCAGCTGGAGAACACCTGCCGCTGGATCACGGTGATGGCTTCCGGCCGTGAAGTGCATATCGACGACCTGCCGCCGGAGCTGCTGACCCAGCCGCAAGACAGCGCACCAGCGACCAACTGGGAGCAGGCGCTGCGCCAATGGGCCGACCAGGCTCTGGCCCGCGGCCAATCGAACCTGCTCGACAGCGCCGTGCCGACCTTCGAACGCATCATGATCGAGACGGCGCTCAAGCACACCGCCGGGCGTCGCCGCGACGCCGCCGTGCTACTGGGCTGGGGACGCAACACCCTGACGCGCAAGATCAAGGAACTCGGCATGAAGGTCGATGGCGCCGATGACGATGAGGACGAAGCCTGAACCCCATGCGCCGCTAACGAAAAGCGGGCCTCGGCCCGCTTTTTTTATCCCCGTAATAAAACTGGCATACCTGCTGCATAGTATTAAGTACACCCAGTTTCGGGGACCTTGGTACAGGCAGGCCGGGGATTCCCTTTTTTATTCCGCGCGTAGGCTGAGCCTCAGCCGCCACCGCCCTTGCACCGCTGCGCCGTGCCACTCGCCCCGCAGCGGGCGGGCGGCCACCAGATTCAACAGCAACCCCCTCTCCGTACGCATCAAACGCCAATTCACACCCTTTCCAACCAACTGCAGTTGCCCCTGCTGGGCGCCACCGGCCGCCTCAAACACCAACGCCAATGCACCATGCAAGTGCTCACCGGACACTTTTGGTTCAGTGTTGAACCAAAACTGCAGGCCATCGGGCAATACCTCGACCTGCTCCAGGGTCGTCGGCTCGGGCACCATCAAGCGACCGATCATCAACCCGACCAGGAAGCCAAGCAGCGCCAACGCCGCGAGAAAGCGCCGCCATAACTTCGGCCGCGGGTCCTCTTCAGGAGTAGAATCCTGCCCGTCCTTACGCTCGGAGCCGTGCATGTTTCACGTGATCCTCTTTCAACCGGAAATTCCACCCAATACGGGCAACATTATCAGGCTCTGCGCCAACAGCGGTTGCAGCCTGCATCTGATCGAGCCAATCGGCTTTGAACTGGACGACAAGCGCCTGCGCCGCGCCGGGCTGGATTACCACGAGTACGCCAGCCTGAGCCGCCACAGCGACCTCGCCAGTTGCCTGGCCAGCCTCGGCCAGCCGCGCCTGTTTGCCTTTACCACCAAAGCCTCGCAGCCCTACCACGAAGCGCGCTTTGCGCAAGGCGACGCCCTGCTGTTCGGCCCGGAAAGTCGCGGACTGCCGGCCGAAGTGCTGGACAGCCTGCCGACCGAACAGCGCCTGCGCCTGCCGATGCGCCCAGGTTGTCGCAGCCTGAACCTCTCCAATACCGTCGCAGTGGCCGTCTACGAAGGCTGGCGCCAGCTCGGTTTCAGTCTCGACTGAAGCGCCCGCTCCTACGCTCTCGTAAAAAGCACAGACATAAAAAAGCGCCCCGCAGGGCGCTTTTCCAATACAGCGACAACTCAGTGTTGAGCCGCAGCGGGGGCCTCGCCAGCCGCTTGCATGCGGTTCAGCTCCTGAGCGTAAAGCGCGTCGAAATTCACCGGCGCCAGCATCAGCGCCGGGAACGAGCCCCGCACGACCAGGCTGTCGAGGGTCTCACGCGCGTACGGGAACAGGATGTTCGGGCAGAACGCCCCGAGGGTGTGGCTCATCGATGCGGCGTCCAACCCCTGGATCAGGAAAATCCCGGCCTGCTGCACTTCGGCGATGAAGGCGATCTCTTCGCCAGTTTTAACGGTCACGGAGAGGGTCAGCACCACTTCGTAGAAGTCGCCTTCCAGGGGCTTCTGCCGCGTGTTCAGATCCAGGGCCACGCTCGGACTCCACTCCTGACGGAAGATTTCCGGGCTCTTCGGCGCTTCGAAGGACAGGTCGCGCACATAGATGCGTTGCAGGGAAAACTGTGGGTTCTGGTCGCCTTGGGCGGCGCCGTTGGTCGCTTGGTCAGTCATAGCAGAGCCTTCTTATCGTTAGGTTTCTACAAAAATTCAGGCCTTGAGCAGCGCATCCAGCTTGCCGGCGCGCTCCAAGGCATAGAGGTCATCGCAGCCGCCCACATGGGTACTGCCGATCCAGATTTGCGGCACCGAGGTGGCGCGCGCCTTGCGGGTCATTTCAGCGCGCACCTCGGGCTTGCCGTCGACGCTGATTTCCTCGAAGGCCACGCCCTTATTCGCCAGCAACTGCTTGGCACGGGTGCAGTAAGGGCACCAACTGCTGGAATAGACGACGACGAAGGACATCTCACTTCACCAGGGGCAGGTTGTCGCCACGCCAGCTGGAAATCCCGCCAGACAGTTTGGCGGCGTTGAAGCCGGCTTTCTTCAGGTCGCGGCTGACGCTACCGGCATGCTGGCCCAGGGCATCGACCACGATCAAGGTCTTGGCCTTGTGCTTCTCCAGCTCGGCGATCCGGCCGATGACTTTCTCGTAAGGAATATTCAGCGCGCCGACAATATGGCCGCTGGCGTAATCCTTGTTCGAGCGTACATCGAGCACCAGACCCTGTTCACTATTGACCAGCGCCGTCAGCTCGCGCGTGCTCAGGCTTTGACCGCCCTTTTGCAGCTCGGTGAAGATCAGCAAGGCCAGCAGCACCGCGAAGACACCGCTGAGCACATAGTGGGTAGTGGCAAATTCAATCAGATGAGCGAGCATCAATAGGTTCCAGAACGGCAAAATGTCGGCCAGTATACACAGCCCCAAAGGTCGGCCAAACCCCGTCCGGCGGTGACGTAGCCGAGACTTGGCTTTAAAATGCCCAGCCTTTTTGACCACTATGCCAAGCGAGCCGGATCTATGACTGCCACGCCCAAACCCCTGGTTCTGATCATCCTGGACGGCTTCGGTCACAGTGACAGCCCCGAATACAATGCCATCTTCGCCGCCAACACACCGGTCTACGATCACCTGCGCGCCACCCAGCCCAATGGCCTGATCTCCGGCAGCGGCATGGACGTCGGCCTGCCGGACGGACAGATGGGCAACTCCGAAGTCGGTCACATGAACCTCGGCGCCGGCCGCGTGGTGTACCAAGACTTCACTCGCGTGACCAAAGCGATCCGCGACGGCGAGTTCTTCAGTAATCCGAGCATTGTTCAGGCGGTAGACCAGGCCGTCGGCGCCGGCAAGGCCGTACACATCCTCGGCCTGCTGTCCGATGGCGGCGTGCACAGCCATCAGGACCACCTGGCGGCCATGGCCGAACTGGCGGCCCAGCGCGGCGCCGAGAAGATTTACCTGCACGCCTTCCTCGACGGCCGCGACACACCGCCGAAAAGCGCAGAACCCTCGCTCAAGCTGCTCGACGACACCTTCGCCCGCCTCGGCAAAGGCCGCACCGCGAGCATCATCGGTCGCTACTTCGCCATGGACCGCGACAATCGCTGGGATCGCGTCGAAGCCGCCTACAACCTGATCGTCGACGGCCAGGCCGAGTTCCAGGCCGAGAGCGCCGGTGCCGCCCTGGAAGCCGCTTACGCCCGTGGCGAGAGCGACGAATTCGTCAAAGCCACCCGCATCGGTACGCCCGTGCAGGTCGAAGACGGCGACGCCGTGGTGTTCATGAACTTCCGTGCCGACCGCGCCCGCGAGCTGACCCGCGCCTTCGTCGAACCGGACTTCGCCGACTTTGCCCGCACGCGCCAGCCCCATCTGGCCGGCTTCGTCATGCTCACCCAGTACGCCGCCAGCATCCAGGCACCCAGCGCCTTTGCCGCGACCAGCCTGGACAATGTGCTCGGCGAATACCTGGCCAAACACGGCAAGACCCAACTGCGCATCGCCGAAACCGAGAAATACGCCCACGTCACCTTCTTCTTCTCCGGTGGCCGCGAAGAGCCGTTCGAAGGCGAAGAACGCATCCTCATTCCCTCGCCGAAAGTCGCCACCTACGACCTGCAGCCGGAGATGAACGCGCCAATCGTCACCGACCGCATCGTCGAAGCCATCGAGCAGCAGCGTTATGACGTGATCGTCGTCAACTACGCCAACGGCGACATGGTCGGCCATACCGGTGTATTCGAAGCCGCGGTCAAGGCCGTGGAATGCCTGGACACCTGCGTCGGCCGTATCGTCGCCGCGCTGAACAAAGTCGGCGGCGAAGCACTGATCACCGCCGACCACGGCAACGTCGAGCAGATGGAAGACGAATGCACCGGTCAGGCACACACCGCGCACACCTGTGAGCCGGTGCCATTCATCTATGTCGGCAAGCGCCAGGTCAGCCTGCGCGAAGGCGGCGTTCTGGCCGACGTGGCGCCGACCATGCTGGCCCTGATGGGCCTGCCGCAACCGGCGGAGATGACCGGCAGCAGCATCCTGACGCTGGAATAAGGGTTACGCGCGATGGCGGGCCGAACAGGTTGGGCTGAGTTAAGCGAAGCCCAATAATCCGCAGAGACCGAACGGAGGGCTGTTCGCCCCCCGCTCAACCGCCCGCGCAACACGCCCTGCGCGCCTGCAGGCGAAGGCCGGCACCTCATCGCGGGCGGCCTTCACTGTTGATCCTCGCGCAAAAGCCATTTACGACCCACGACATCGGCTGAATCGGCACAACGCCTCATCACCAGTGGTCTGAGACGTTTTTTTTGCCGCCGCCCACGGGCATACTAGGGCGTCTCCCTCCCCCCGGTATCGCCCGCCCCATGCTGCGCACTTTGATTGCCGTCTTGCTTGCTTGCCTGCTCAGCCCGGTAATGGCCGATCAACGCGCCGAAACCCAGAAGCAGCTGGATGCTGCCCAGCAGGATATCGGCGAGCTGAAAAAGCTGCTCAAACAGCTGGAACAGGAAAAGTCCGGAGTACAGAAAGACCTGCGCGGTACCGAAACCGAGATGGGCCAGCTGGAAAAGCAGGTCAAAGCCCTGCAGGAAGAGCTAAAAAAAAGTGAAGCCGAGATCCAGCGCCTGGATAGCGAGAAAAAAAAACTCGAAGGCGCACGCCTTGAACAGCAACGCCTGATTGGCATTCAGGCACGGGCCGCCTACCAGAGCGGCCGCCAGGAATACCTCAAGCTGCTGCTGAACCAGCAGAACCCGGAAAAATTCGCCCGCACCCTGACCTATTACGATTACGTCAGCCAGGCGCGCCTGGAACAGCTCAACGCCTTTAACGAAACCCTGCGGCAACTGGCCAACATCGAGCGTGAAAGCGCCGCCCAGCAAGCGCAGCTGGCCGAACAGAAAAGCGCGCTGGACGAGCGTCGCGAGCTGTTGGCACAAGCCCGTAAGGAGCGCCAGCTGGCGTTGGCCAAGCTGAACAAGGAGTCCAGCGCCCGCGGCCAGAAGCTCAAGGCCCGCCAGCAGGAGCAAGCCGAACTCGGCCGCGTGCTGAAGACCATCGAAGAGACCCTCGCCCGCCAGGCCCGCGAAGCCAAGGCCGCCGAAGAAGCGCGCAAACAGGCCCTGGCGCAGCAACAGCTGGAGGAAAAATCAGCGCGGCCGACGCCGAGCAAGTCCGTCAGCGGCCCATTGGTTTCCAGCACCGGCGCGACCTACGGCGGCCCGTTCGCCAAAAGCCGCGGCAAGTTGCCGTGGCCGGTGGATGGTCGCTTGGTCGCCCGCTACGGAACCCCGCGCGGCGGCGACGCTCGTACGACCTGGGACGGTGTATTGATCGGCGCCTCCGCCGGCAGCCAGGTACGCGCCGTACACGGTGGCCGCGTAGTATTTGCCGATTGGTTGCGCGGCTCCGGACTTCTGGTCATTCTCGACCATGGCAACGGTTACCTGAGCCTCTATGGCCACAACCAGAGTTTGCTGAAAGACGCCGGCGACATTGTCAAAGCGGGCGAGCCGATCGCGACCGTCGGCACCAGTGGCGGCCAAGATACGCCGGCCCTGTACTTTGCGATTCGTCAGCAGGGCCGCCCCAGCGACCCGGCACAATGGTGTCGCGCGCAAGGATAAGCGCAACACCTTTTATCATTGGAGTCCGTTCGATATGCCGCATTTGTCCCGCCTTACCTCTCTGGCCCTGGCTATCGCGCTGGTGATCGGCGCCCCCGCGCTGCAAGCCGCTCCAGCTGCAGAGGTTGCCGCGCCAGCCGCCGCGACGAACGGCAAAGCGCCGCTGCCGCTCGATGAGCTGCGCACCTTCGCCGAGGTCTTGGACCGGATCAAGGCGGCCTATGTCGAGCCCGTGGACGACAAGACCCTGCTGGAAAACGCCATCAAGGGCATGCTCAGCAACCTCGACCCGCACTCGGCCTACCTCGGCCCGGAAGACTTCGCCGAACTGCAGGAAAGCACCAGCGGCGAGTTCGGCGGCCTGGGCATCGAAGTCGGCCTGGAAGATGGCTTCGTCAAGGTGGTGTCGCCGATCGATGACACCCCCGCCTCCAAGGCCGGCATCCAGCCCGGCGACCTGATCGTGAAAATCGACGGCGAGCCGACCAAGGGCCTGTCGATGATGGAAGCCGTGGACAAGATGCGCGGCAAGGCCGGCGAGAAGATCCAGCTGACGCTGGTGCGCGAAGGCGGCCAACCGTTCGACGTCGAGCTGACCCGTGCGGTGATCAAGGTCAAGAGCGTGAAAAGCCTGACGCTCGAACCGGGCTACGGCTACCTGCGCATCACCCAGTTCCAGGTCAACAGCGGCGATGAAGTGGGCAGGGCCCTGGCCAAGCTGAAGAAAGACAACGCCGGCAAGAAACTCCGCGGCCTGGTGCTCGACCTGCGCAACAACCCGGGCGGGGTGCTGCAAGCGGCGGTGGAAGTCACCGACCACTTCCTCAAAAAAGGCCTGATCGTCTACACCAAGGGTCGCATCGCCAACTCCGAACTGCGCTTCTCCGCCGACCCGGCCGACGCCAGCGAAGGCGTGCCACTGGTGGTGCTGATCAACGGCGGCAGCGCTTCGGCCTCGGAAATCGTTGCCGGCGCCCTGCAGGATCACAAACGCGGCATCCTCATGGGCACCGATAGCTTCGGCAAGGGCTCGGTGCAAACCGTGCTGCCACTGAGCAATGATCGCGCCCTGAAGATCACCACTGCGCTGTACTTCACCCCGAACGGCCGCTCGATCCAGGCCCAGGGCATAGTGCCGGACATCGAAGTGACGCGCGCCAAGATCACCCGCGAGCAGGATGGCGAAAGCTTCAAGGAAGCCGATCTCGCCGGGCATCTGGGCAACGGCAATGGTGGCGCGGACAAACCGAGCAGCAAGGAAAAAGCCCAGAGCAAGCAGCCACGCCCGCAGGACGATGACTTCCAGCTCGGTCAGGCGCTCAACCTGTTGAAAGGGCTGAGCGTGACCCGCGGCGACTGAAGCCTGAGCCCGCTACCCGCCATCTGGCGTCAACGCCGAACACCCAGGCTTCAGCCGAAGCCTGGATTTATTGCCACTTTGTGACAAATAACGTTTACAGGTAGTTGCTGGTCACGTCTTCGATAAAGCCCTCGGCACGCAACTCATCCAGAGCCTTTTGCAGGCGCTCGATCACTTCGTCCGGGGTGTCCTTGTTCATCGCCAGGTACAACTCGGCATCGTTGAAACGCAGCACCGTGGTCAGGCCGCTGACACCTTCCTGCTTGGCCAGGTAGCGACCCACCGGATCGGTGGTGGCCCACAGGTCGATCTTGTCGCCCGTCAACTTCTTCACGTTTTCCTGGTCACGCAAGGCGTTGAGCGGTGTCATGCCCTGGCTTTCCAGGTGCTGGCTGACCGCATCGTTCTTGTAGGCACCGATGCTGTATTGCCCGGCATCTTTCAGGTTCGCGACCTTGAGCGTGCTACCGGGCTTGGCCAGCAGCACCCAACCGGTCTTGGCCAGCGGCCCGACCCACTTGAACAGCGGCTTGCGCTCTTCGGTGAGGGTGGTGGAGAACAGGCCGTAGCTGGCCTTGTCCAGCGTCAAGCGATACAGGCGATCCCAGGGGAAACGCAGGCTCAGGGTGTAACCGATACCCGCACGCTTGAACATTTCGCGCACGATCTCGGCACTGATGCCATCGATGCCATCGTCGCGGGCGAAGTTCTTGTCATCGATGGCCATATTGAACGGCGGGAAATTTTCGGTCAGCAGCACGACCTTGTAGCCGTCCGGCAGCTCGGCTCGCGCCGTGGTCGCCGCCAGGATCAGGCCGAGCAACAGGGTGCACTTGAATAGTTTCAGCATGGTTGGGATCGCCCGCATGGTTTGTCGGTGTGGCTAGCTGCATTCCTGCAAGGACGCGGAATGCTCGTCTCACTGCCATCCTTGGCCATGGCCGGACTTAACCGGCCCACTGGAGCAACTAACTGGTGTTAGAGATAGCTGTTGAGAATCTCGTCGACGAAACCCTCGCTACGCATCTTGTCCAACGCACCCTGCAGCTTCTGTACCACGTCATCCGGGGTCTCTTTATTCAAGGCCAGGTAGAGTTCGGCCTTGTTGAAACGCAGCACGGTCTGTAACCCATTGACCCCTTCCTGCTTGGCCAGGTAACGCCCGGCCGGATCACCGGTAGCCCACAGATCGATCTGGCCGCCCTCCAGCTTCTTGGCATTCTCCTGGTCGCGCAGCGCAGTCAGCGGCTCGAGCTTCTGCTGCACCAGGTATTCGGCAATGGCATCGCCCTTGTAGGCACCCACCTTGTATTTCTTCGCGGCTTCCAGGCTGCCGAGGGCAATCTTGCTGTCAGCCTTGGCAAGCATGATCCAGTCGTCCGGGCCGATCGGACCAACCCACTTGAACGACTGCTCCCGCTCCGGCAGGCGTGCGGTGACGAATACGCCGTAACCCGGCTTTTCCAACGCCAGCTTGTAGATGCGATCCCAAGGGAAGCGCAGCGTCAGGCTGTACTTGACCCCGGCACGCTTGAACATCTCCCGCACGATATCCACGGCGATGCCGTCGATATTGTCTTCCTGGGCGAAGTTCTTGCCGTTGATCGCCATGTTGTACGGCGGGAAATTCTCGGTCAGCAGGACGACACTGTAATGCTCGTCCACCTCGGCATGGGCACCACCTGCCAGCACCAATAAGGTGCCGGTCAGCGCAAGCAACAGACGTTTAAACATAACGACTCCCTTCTGTATTCGTTGAGTGGGCGGAGCGGTTCAGCATGCCAGCAGCGCCTGCAGTGCTCGGCGCGACTGAGCAATATGCAACTTAGCAGCCAGATCCAGGCTTGGCCGCAGATTGAAGCTCGAGTGCGAACCGGTGCTACTGGCGTACCACAATGCCACGGCTGGCCAGATAAGCCTTGGCTTCCGGCACCGTGTATTCGCCGAAGTGGAAGATGCTCGCTGCCAGCACAGCCGAGGCCTTGCCCTCGATGATGCCGGCCGCCAGGTGCTCCAGGTTGCCGACGCCACCGGAGGCGATGACCGGAATACCCAGGCTCTCGCTGATGGCGCGGGTGACGCCCAGATCGAAACCGTTTTTCATGCCGTCCTGGTCCATGCTGGTCAGGAGGATTTCCCCGGCGCCGAGCTCTTCCATCTTTTTCGCCCAGAGCACGGCATCCAGCCCGGTGGGCTTGCGCCCGCCGTGGGTGAAGATTTCCCAACGCGGGGTTTCGCCGGGCAGCGACACCTTCTTCGCATCGATGGCGACGACGATGCATTGCGAGCCGAAACGCTGCGCGGCCTCGCCGACGAACTCCGGATTGAATACCGCCGCAGTATTGATCGAGACCTTGTCCGCACCGGCATTCAGCAAATTACGAATATCCTGCACGGTACGCACGCCACCGCCCACGGTCAGCGGAATGAACACCTGGCTGGCCATGCGCTCGACGGTATGCAAGGTGGTGTCGCGGCCATCGACGCTGGCGGTGATGTCGAGAAAGGTAATCTCGTCGGCACCCTGCTCGTCGTAACGGCGGGCGATCTCGACCGGGTCGCCGGCGTCGCGGATGTTCTCGAACTTCACGCCCTTGACCACCCGACCGTTGTCGACGTCGAGGCAGGGGATGATTCTCTTGGCCAATGCCATAGTAAGTACTCTCGTAGGGCGGGTTAGGCCGCAGGCCGTAACCCACCATCGCGGGTTTGGGTTCAACGCCAGTCGGCGGGTTACGTCGCAGCGCGACCAACCCGCCCTATGGTTCTACCCAGCCTACATCTACCTGCTGATCAGGCGTAGTTGTCGCAGAAAGCTTGCGCTTCGGCCACATCCAGCGTGCCTTCGTAGATGGCTCGCCCGGTGATGGCGCCGATGATGCCGGGCGCCTTGGCCTCCAGCAGCGCGCGGATATCGCCGAGGTTATGGATGCCACCGGAAGCGATCACCGGAATCCTGGTCGCCGCGGCCAGGGCGGCGGTGAAGGGCACATTGCAGCCCTGCATCATGCCGTCTTTGGCGATGTCGGTGTAAACGATGGCGGATACGCCGTCGGCCTCGAAGCGCTTGGCCAGGTCGATGACCTGCACCGAGCTGACCTCGGCCCAGCCGTCGGTGGCAACGAAACCATCCTTGGCATCCAGACCCACGATGACCTTGCCCGGGAACGCGCGGCAGGCTTCGGCGACGAACTCCGGCTGCTTGACCGCCTTGGTGCCGATGATCACGTAGCTGACACCGGCCTTGACGTAAGCTTCGATGGTTTCCAGCGAACGGATGCCGCCGCCGATCTGGATCGGCAGCTGCGGGTAGCGCTTGGCGATGGCGTTGACCACCTCACCGTTGACCGGCTGGCCTTCGAAGGCGCCGTTCAGGTCGACCAGGTGCAAGCGCCGGCAACCCGCGTCAACCCACTTGGCAGCCATGCTCACCGGGTCATCGGAGAACACCGTGGAGTCGTCCATGCGGCCCTGGCGCAGGCGCACGCAGGCGCCGTCTTTGAGATCGATAGCGGGAATAATCAGCATCAGTCGAACCTGCTCAAGTCTTGGAATTCAGTTCTTGGAATCGGTGAAGGGTCAGCTCTTTTCGAGCGCCCACAAGTCGCTTTCGATGCTCATGAACCTGTCAGCCAGGTGCGCCTGCACATCGGCAATCGCCTTGTTGTAGAACAGTGGCGCCACTTCGCGAGTGAACAGTTCAAGCACTTCCTGCGCTTCGAAGGAGCCCAGTTGCAACTCGAAGCGCTCCTCCAGAAAAGCCTTGATCGCCGCCACCGCCGCAGTTTCCTGCGCGGCCTCGAGGCTCAGCTCCGGCGCCTTGTGCTTGGCTCGGCTCATTACCAGCGCCCATCCCAGGCGGCGAAGTTCTGCAGCAACTGCAGGCCGTGGGTGTGACTCTTCTCCGGGTGGAACTGCACGGCGAAGCGCGGGCCGTCGGCCAGGGCCGCGGCGAAATCGACGCCATAGTGCCCACGACCGGCGACTTGCCGCGGGTTGCCGGCCTGGATGTAGTAGCTGTGCACGAAGTAGAAGCGCGCCAGATCCGGAATGTTGTGCCAGAGCGGGTGATCCAGCGCCTGCGCGACCTGGTTCCAGCCCATGTGCGGCACTTTCAGTGGCTCGCCGTCCTCGACCATGTCCTTGCCGAAGAAACGCACCTGACCGGGAAACTGGCCGATGCAGTCGACCCCGCCATTCTCTTCACTGCGCTCGAGCAAAGCCTGCATGCCGACGCAGATGCCAAGGAACGGCCGGTCCTGGCTGACCTCGCGCACCAGCTCATCGAAACCGAGCCGCCGGATTTCCGCCATGCAGTCGCGAATCGCGCCGACACCGGGGAACACCACGCGATCGGCTTCGCGAATCACGCTGGCGTCGCTGGTGATCTGCACGCGCCCGGCGCCGACATGCTCGAGGGCCTTGGCCACCGAGTGCAGGTTGCCCATGCCGTAGTCGATAACCGCCACCGTCTGCATTACAGGCAACCCTTGGTCGACGGCATCTGCCCGGCCATGCGCTCATCCAGCGTCACCGCCATGCGCAGCGCGCGACCGAACGCCTTGAACACGGTTTCGATCTGGTGGTGGGTGTTGTGCCCACGCAGGTTGTCGATGTGCAGGCTGACCAGGGCGTGATTGACGAAGCCCTGGAAGAACTCCTGGAACAGATCGACATCGAAGCCGCCGACCGTGGCACGGGTGAACGGCACGTGCATCTGCAGCCCCGGACGCCCGGAGAAGTCGATCACCACGCGCGACAACGCTTCGTCCAGCGGCACATAGGAGTGGCCGTAGCGGACGATGCCTTTCTTGTCGCCGATGGCCTTGGCGAAGGCCTGGCCGAGGGTGATACCGACGTCCTCCACCATGTGATGGTCATCGATATGCAGGTCGCCTTCGGCTTCGATATCCAGGTCGATCAACCCATGCCGGGCGATCTGGTCGAGCATGTGCTCAAGGAATGGCACACCAATCGCAAAGCGCGCTTTGCCAGTGCCATCCAGATTGATCGAGGCCTTGATCTGGGTTTCCAAGGTGTTGCGCTCGACGGACGCCGTACGTTCGGCCATCACCAGCTCCACAAAATGCTCACGGAAAAGGCGGCCATTATAGGGCGACGAGGCTCAACGCGGCTACCGGCGGCGGTCGCTGCGGATTAAACTCGCATCCAGCCACCTCAACCGCCACCCGGAGCCGCGCCATGCCCGTATTCGTCGAAGCCGTCAGCGCACCGTCGACGCAGGACAAAAGCGACCTGGCGAAGATCTATGCCGACGCGCCGGCCTGGCTATTGGCGCCTCACCGCGACGCCGAAACCCTGCTCGATCGCGCTATCGAACAGGGCACGCTGATCGCCGGGCGCTTCAACGACCGCCTGCTCGGCGCCGCCCTGCTGGAAAAACGCGACGATTGCTGGCGCCTGTCGCACCTCTGCGTGCGCACCGTCACCCGCCAGCGCGGGGTTGGCCGGCGCCTGCTCGACGAGGCCCGGCGCCTGGCCCGCGAAGCCGGCAAGCCGCTGCACCTGGCGGCACCCAAAGACCACCTGGAGTGCCAAGCCCTGGCGGCACGCAGCCACCTGCCGCTGGAAGCGCTGTAACCGCAGCCGACACTTCTGTCCGCAGCAGGGGAACCGCACGCCGGCTTGCCCGTCCAAACCTCTGTGCGCCCATCCGCCGCGCCTGCGGCACCTCAACCGCGCAACAAACGCAGTAATTTTCGACCACTCTGTATACTCGCTACCCATACCCGCATCGAACTCACTACAAGGACTCGTCAATGAAATCGCTCGGCAAAATCCTGGGTCTTTTTTTCCTCGGGCTGTTGCTGATCCTCGTGGCGCTGGGCTTTGCCCTGACCCACCTGTTCGATCCCAACGACTACAAAGACGAAATTCGCCAGCTCGCCCGCGACAAGGCCAATCTGGAGCTGACACTGAACGGCGATATCGGCTGGAGCCTGTTCCCCTGGCTGGGCCTGGAGTTGCACGAGGCCACCCTGGCCAGCGCCGCCACCCCGGACAAACCCTTTGCCGACCTGCGTTTGCTCGGCCTGTCAGTGCGGGTGCTGCCGCTGCTGCGTCGTGAAGTGCAGATGAGCGACATCAAGGTCGACGGCCTGAACCTGACCCTCAGCCGCGACGAGCAAGGTCGCGGCAACTGGCAGGATATCGGCCACCCGGCCAAACCGGCGACACCCAGCGCGACCGCCGACCAACCCACCTCAAGCGAAGCGCCGGCCAGCGCCGAACCCGCCGAAAGCTCGCCGGCCCAGCCGCTCAAACTGGATATCGACAGCCTGACGCTGAACAACGCCCGCATCGACTATCGGGACGCCAAGAGCGGCCAGCAGTTCAGCGCCGAAGGCATTGAACTGAGCACCGGCGCGATCCGCGAAGGCGCCAACATCCCGCTGAAACTGAGCGCCTTCTTCGGCACCAACCAGCCACTACTGCGGGCCAAGACCGAGTTGCAAGGCCAGTTGCGCTTCGACCGGGCGCTCAAGCGCTATCAGTTCGAAGACCTGAAACTGTCGGGCGAAGCCTCCGGCGAACCCTTCAAGGGCAAGACCCTGACCTTCGCCGCCCAGGGCCAACTGCTGCTTGACCAGGCCGCCCAAGTCGCCGAATGGAACGGACTTAAGCTATCCGCGAACCAACTGCGCGCCCTCGGCGAACTGAAGGTGCGCGACCTGGACAAGGAACCGAAACTGACTGGCGGCCTGTCCATCGCCCAGTTCAACCTGCGCGAATTCCTCGACGGCCTGGGCCAGCAAGTGCCCGCCAGCGCCGATACCAGTGCCCTCGGCAAGTTCGAACTGGTCACCCGCCTCAAAGGCAGCCCGACCAGCCTGACCCTGGACGAGCTGAACCTGAGGCTCGACGACAGCAGCTTCACCGGCACCCTCGCCATCAACGACTTTGCCAAACAGTCGCTCAGCGCCCAGCTCAAGGGGGACCGCCTGGATCTTGATCGCTACCTGGCGCCGAAAGCCAAGGACGCCGCCACCAGCCGCCAGGCGGAAGTGAAAAGCACCGTTGCCAGCGCCGACCAGAATGGCAACGGCGAACTGCCCAACGCACCGACCCAGCAGGCCTGGAGCGAAACCCCGGTATTGCCGATCGACCAGCTGCGCAAGCTTGATCTGACGCTCGCCCTCAGCCTCGGCCAACTGACGCTCGACAAACTGCCAATCGAAAACGCCGGCCTCAAAGCCCATGGCAAAGACGGCCTGCTGACCCTGGAAGAGCTGCGCGGCGATCTCTACGACGGCAATTTCAGCGCCACCGCCACGCTCGACGTGCGCGCCACCATCCCACTCCTGCGCGCGCAGAAACACATCAGCCGCGTACCGGTCGAGCACCTGCTCAAGAGCCAAGGGCAGAAACCGCCACTCAAGGGCCTGCTCGACCTGAACGCCGACATCAGCACCAGCGGCAACAGCCAGAAAGCCTGGATCGAAGGCCTCAACGGCAGCGCCAACTTTGCCTTGAGCGACGGCGCACTGCTCGACGCCAACCTCGAACAGCAGCTGTGCCAAGGCATCGCCACGCTCAACCGCAAGCCCCTCAGCGGCGCTGTACGCGGCAAAGACACGCCATTCGAAGAGCTCAAGGGCAACCTGAGCTTCCACAATGGCGTCGCCAGCAACCCCGACCTGAAAGCCCGCATTCCCGGCCTCACGGTCAATGGCAAGGGCGACGTCGACCTGCGCGTGCTCGGCCTGGACTACCGCGTGGGCATCGTCATCGAAGGCGACAAGGGCGAAATGCCCGACCCCGCCTGCCAGGTCAACCCGCGCTACGTCGGCATCGAGTGGCCGCTGCGCTGCCGCGGCCCGCTGGAGTTGGGCGCCAAGGCCTGCCGCCTGGACAAGGACGGCATGGGCAAAGTCGCCGGCAAACTGGCTGGCGACAAACTCAGCGAAAAAATTGAAGAGAAACTCGGCGACAAAGTCAGCCCGGAACTGAAAGACGCACTCAAGGGCCTGTTCAAACGATGAACCCCGAACAATTCAGCCGCGCGGTGCTGGACTGGTACGACGACCACGGGCGCAAGGACCTGCCCTGGCAACAGAACATCAGCCCGTATCGCGTATGGGTCTCCGAAATCATGCTGCAGCAGACGCAAGTCAGCACCGTGCTCGGCTATTTCGACCGTTTCATGGAGGCCCTGCCCAGCGTCCAGGCGCTGGCCGAGGCGCCGGAAGACGAAGTGCTGCACCTGTGGACCGGTCTTGGCTACTACACCCGCGCGCGCAACCTGCAGAAGACCGCGAAAACGGTGATGGCCGAACATGCCGGCGAGTTCCCCCGCGATGTCGAGCAGCTCACCGAACTACCGGGCATTGGCCGCTCCACCGCCGGCGCCATTGCCAGCCTGTCCATGGGACTGCGCGCGCCGATTCTGGATGGCAACGTCAAACGCGTACTGGCCCGCTACGTGGCGCAAGAGGGCTATCCCGGCGAGCCGAAAGTGGCCAGGCAACTCTGGGATGTGGCGGAGCGCTTTACCCCGCATCAGCGGGTCAACCACTACACCCAGGCGATGATGGATCTCGGCGCCACGCTCTGCACCCGCAGCAAGCCGAGCTGCCTGCTCTGCCCGCTGCGCAGCGGCTGCCAGGCACACATGCTGGGTTTGGAAATCCGCTACCCGATCCCCAAGCCACGCAAAGCACTGCCACAAAAACGGGCGCTGATGCCATTGCTGGCCAACCACGCCGGCGAGATCCTGCTCTACCGCCGCCCCTCCAGCGGTTTGTGGGGCGGCCTATGGAGCCTGCCGGAGCTGGATGACCTGCAAGGCCTGGCTCCGCTCGCCAGCCGCCATGCGCTCGAACTGGGCGAGCGCCGTGAACTGCCCGGACTGACCCACACCTTCAGCCACTTCCAATTGGCCATCGAACCCTGGCTGATCCAGGTCGAGGCCGCCACCAGTAGCGTGGCCGAGGCCGACTGGCTCTGGTATAACCTCGCCACCCCGCCGCGCCTGGGCCTCGCCGCCCCGGTCAAAAAACTGCTCAAACGCGCGGCCGACGTATTGAATGCAGGAGAGTCGTCATGACCCGCACCGTAATGTGCCGCAAGTACAAAGAACAACTGCCCGCCCTGGAACGCCCCCCTTACCCGGGCGCCAAAGGCGAAGACATCTTCAACCACGTTTCGCAGAAAGCCTGGGGCGACTGGCAAAAACACCAGACCCTGCTGATCAACGAACGGCGCCTGAACATGATGAACGCCGAGGACCGCAAGTTCCTCCAAGGCGAGATGGACAAGTTCCTCTCCGGCGAGGAATACGCCCAGGCGGAAGGCTACGTCCCTCCCAGCGATTCCGACAAAAATTCGTAAGCGCCCGTTATAGCTAAATATTTTTCTAGCTCACGCTTGACAGGGCAAGGCCAAATCCGTCTAATAGCGCCCCGTTGGCCCAGGTAGCTCAGTCGGTAGAGCAGGGGATTGAAAATCCCCGTGTCGGCGGTTCGATTCCGTCCCTGGGCACCACTAATACCGAAAAAGCCCGATCACCGATCGGGCTTTTTTGTGTCTGCGCGACAGCCAACTGCAACGATGCGACAAGCACCCCGCAGTCAGCCCCTTAGCCCCGTTTACACCCTTGGCGCCCATCGAAGCGCTATGCTAGCTTGGCGCCTCGCCAGAAAGGCCACCCTGTAGCCAGAGTGCACCCGAATAAGAAGAGGAACCCCCATGGCCGAGGCCACGCCCGCGCTTGAAATTCGCAATCTGCACAAACGCTATGGCGACCTCGAGGTGCTCAAGGGCATCTCCCTCACCGCTCACGACGGCGATGTGATCTCGATCCTAGGCTCTTCCGGTTCCGGCAAGTCCACCTTTCTGCGCTGCATCAACCTGCTGGAGAACCCGCACCAAGGGCAGATCATCGTGGCTGGCGAAGAGCTCAAGCTCAAGCCGCGCAAGAACGGCGAGCTGGTCGCCGCCGACAACAAACAGATCAATCGCCTGCGCAGCGAGATCGGCTTCGTCTTCCAGAATTTCAATTTGTGGCCGCACATGAGCGTGCTCGACAACATCATCGAGGCGCCACGCCGCGTGCTGGGCCAGAGCAAAGCCGAGGCGATCGAGGTTGCAGAAGCGCTGCTGGCAAAAGTCGGTATCGCCGACAAGCGTCATGTCTATCCAGCCCAGCTCTCCGGCGGCCAGCAGCAGCGTGCAGCCATCGCCCGCACCCTGGCCATGCAGCCCAAGGTCATCCTGTTCGACGAGCCCACCTCGGCCCTCGACCCAGAAATGGTACAAGAAGTGCTTAATGTGATCCGCGCGCTCGCCGAGGAAGGTCGCACTATGCTGTTGGTCACCCATGAGATGAACTTCGCCCGCCAGGTTTCCAGTGAAGTGGTATTTCTGCACCAGGGCCTGGTGGAAGAACAAGGGTCGCCCGAGCAGGTGTTTACCAACCCGAACTCGGCGCGCTGCAAACAATTCATGTCCAGCAATCGCTAAACACGGAGCAACATCGCATGAAGAACTACAAGAATATCCTGCTGGCCGCCGCAGCCACCCTGGCTTTCGGTACTGGCGCCGTTGCCGCTGACAAACTCAAGATCGGCACCGAAGGCGCCTACCCGCCCTTCAATCTGATCGACGCCAGCGGCCAGGTCGGCGGCTTCGACGTCGAAATCGCCCAGGCCCTGTGCGCCAAGATGAAGGCCGAGTGCGAAGTGGTCACCTCCGATTGGGATGGCATCATCCCAGCACTGAACGCCAAGAAGTTCGACTTCCTCGCCGCGTCCATGTCGATCACCGAAGAGCGCAAGCAGGCCGTTGACTTCACCGACGCCTACTACACCAACAAGCTGCAGTTCATCGCACCGAAAGCCAGCACCCTGAAGACCGACAAGGCCAGCCTGAAAGGCAAAGTGATCGGTGCCCAGCGCGCCACCATCGCCGGCACCTGGCTGGAAGACAACCTGGCTGACGTAGTTGATATCAAACTCTACGACACCCAGGAAAACGCCTACCTCGACCTGTCCTCGGGCCGCCTCGATGGCGTGCTGGCCGACAAGTTCGTCAACTGGGAATGGCTGAAAAGCGAAACCGGCAAAGGCTTCGAATTCAAGGGCGACCCGGTATTCGACAACGACAAGATCGCCATCGCCGTGCGCAAAGGTGATCCGCTGCGTACCAAGCTGAATGCCGCGCTGAAAGAAATCGTGGCCGACGGCACGTACAAGAAGATCAACGACAAGTACTTCCCGTTCAGCATCTACTGACCTGCCTGACTGGCGTCGCCCGACCGGGCGGCGCCGTCCCTAAGTAGCCCCCTCAGATGACCCTCGACCTCTACGGATTCGGCCCGGCGCTTGCCGCTGGCACCTTGATGACCATCAAGCTGGCGCTCTCGGCGTTAAGCCTGGGCTTGGTACTCGGGTTGCTCGGCGCGCTCGCCAAGACTTCCCCGCACAAGTCACTGCAATGGCTTGGCGGCACATACTCGACCCTGGTGCGCGGTATTCCCGAGCTGCTCTGGGTCCTGCTGATCTATTTCGGCACCGTCAACCTGATGCGCAGCCTCGGCGAACTGCTCGGCCTTCCGGGCCTGGAGCTGAATGCCTTTGCCGCTGGCACCATCGCCCTCGGCCTGTGCTTCGGCGCCTACTCCACCGAGGTATTCCGTGGCGCAATCCTGGCCATCCCCCGTGGCCACCGCGAAGCCGGGCAGGCGCTGGGCATGTCCAAGGCGCGGATTTTCTGGCGGATCATCCTGCCGCAGATGTGGCGCATCGCCCTGCCCGGCCTGGGCAACCTGTTCATGATCCTGATGAAGGACACCGCCCTGGTTTCGGTGATCGGCCTGGAAGAGCTGATGCGTCGCTCGCAGATCGCCGTGACCTCAAGCAAGGAGCCCTTCACCTTTTTCCTGGTCGCCGCTTTTATCTACCTCAGCCTGACGATCATCGCCATGATCGGCATGTACTTTCTTGAGAGACGCGCTGGCCGCGGCTTTACCCGGAGCGCGTCATGAACTGGGAAGTCATCTTCAAATACCTGCCGCGCCTGTTGGAGGGAGCGGTTCTGACCCTGGAGCTGGTCGGCTTTGCCGTGGTCGCCGGCCTGATTCTCGCCCTGCCCATGGGCATCGCCCGCGCCTCGCGCCACTGGTATGTGCGCGCCGTGCCTTACGGCTATATCTTTTTCTTTCGCGGCACACCGCTGCTGGTACAGCTGTTTCTGGTGTATTACGGCGTGGCGCAGTTTGAATCGATTCGCCAGGGCCCGCTCTGGCCTTACCTGCGCGACCCGTACTGGTGCGCAATCCTGACCATGACCCTGCACACCGCCGCCTATATCGCCGAAATCCTGCGCGGCGCGATCCAGGCCGTGCCGCCGGGTGAAGTCGAGGCCGCACGGGCCTTGGGCATGGCTCGCTGGCAGGCGATGTTCTACATCATCCTGCCGCGCGCCGCGCGCATCGGCCTGCCGGCCTACAGCAACGAAGTGATCCTGATGCTCAAGGCCAGCGCCCTGGCCAGCACCATCACCCTGCTGGAACTGACCGGCATGGCCCGCACCATCATCGCCCGCACCTACCTGCCAGTGGAGATCTTCTTCGCCGCCGGGATGTTCTATCTGCTGATCGCCTTCTTGCTGGTCAAAGGCTTCAAGCTGCTGGAACGCTGGCTGCGGGTCGACGCCACCCAGGGTCGTTAGCCGATAATTGCAGCAGCCCTTCTCCATCGAGAAGGGCCGCGCGCTCCACTCTCTGTACTCCCTAACACCGATACCCACCCGCATGAGCGACGCCGCGGTACTCAAGGGTCCAGCCTTGCTAGAGCGCTTCCAGGCACTCGACCGCTTTCTGCTGGCTCATCAAACACTCTGGCGCCCCAAACCCTTCACCCATTTGGTATTGCCTTGGGAAACCCAGCATCCCGAGTTGGCGACCTGGCTGCGGCAACACACCTTGGCCGATGCCGAAGCCGCACACAACCAGCCCGAGCAACTCCACGCGCCGCCGCCCTTTCCCGAGCTGGCGGCACAATCCGCCGCGCTCAGCGCGATTGCCGACCTGCCAAAAAAAAACCTGGCAACCCTGCCGCCGCGTTTTGCCGTCGATGTACCCGGGCGCAAACTGGAGCAGATCCAGGCCTTCGCCAGCCGCCTGCAGTTTCGCCAGCAACCCCGGCACTGGCTCGACTGGTGCGCCGGCAAAGGCCATCTCGGCCATCTGCTCGCCCATGACGGTGACACCCTCACCAGCCTGGAATACGACCCTGAACTGGTCGAGGCCAGCCAGCACCTGAACCAGCGCCGCGGCCTGCAAGCCCGGCATCTGCAGCAGGATGTAATGGCCAGCGATGCCGCAACCCAGCTGCGCGCCGAACACACGCCCGTCGCCCTGCATGCCTGCGGCGACCTGCATGTGCGCCTGATCCATCTGGCCAGCGCCGTCGGCTGCGCGCAACTGGCTATCGCCCCGTGCTGCTACAACCGCATCGGCACTCCCAGCTACCAGGCACTTTCAGCGGCGGCACAGGCATCCGCCCTTAAGCTGTCGCTGGACGATCTCGGCCTGCCCATGAGCGAAACCGTCACCGCAGGCGCCCGCGTACGTCGCCAACGCGACAGCTCGATGGCCCGCCGCCTGGCCTTCGACCTGCTGCAACGAGAGCTGCGCGGGGTCGACGATTACTTGCCCACCCCCTCTCTGCCGCCAGCCTGGCTGAACAAAGCATTCGCCACCTACTGCGCAGACCTGGCCGCCCTGAAAAAACTGCCAACCCCCACCCCGCGCGACTGGTCGCAGCTGGAAGCACAAGGCTGGCAGCGCCTGGCCGAAGTGCGCAATCTCGAACTGGTTCGCGGCCTGTTCCGCCGCCCACTGGAGCTCTGGCTACTGCTGGATCGTGCCCTCTATCTGCAACAGCAGAGCTATCAGGTGCAACTAGGCCGCTTCTGCCCCAGCCAACTCAGCCCACGCAACCTCATGCTGCTCGCCGAACGCGCTCAAGTTGCCCACATAAACTGTGGATAACTGTGTTGATAGTTTCTGGGCAACCCTGCACAAAGCCGTCACAGCAAGGCCTCGCAGCGATTGATTATTTTTTGATCGCAACAAAAAAGCCAATAAAACCATACAGTTACAAATAACCGATAAGTACCGCACAAAATCCGAGCACGACCGTCCTAAGCGCCTCTTGATTGTGCATAAGACTTTTGCTGCTGATACCCAAGCCATGCTCAAACTGCGTTGCACGGGGTCTTTACTCGTACGAACTAATGGATATAATGGCGACCCTGAAATGCCGGTATAGCTCAGCTGGTAGAGCAACTGACTTGTAATCAGTAGGTCCCGAGTTCGATTCTTGGTGCCGGCACCATACAAAACAAAGGGTTACGTGAAAGCGTAACCCTTTTTTGTGCCTGAAATTCGGCTTGGGGTGGATTTGGGGGGATTAGCTTTGTGATTGAGCAGGTGACCACGCGCATCTTTACCTAGACCACGGCTAGACATATGCGTCGTGGCGGTGCGGCACAGATCGTGTGAGATCGACGTAGACAAATTGGTACAGTAGGGTACAGCCAGAATCCGGCCTCTCGGTAAAGCACGTCTTAAGGAAAAAATACGGGCCTGAACGCATGAGTTTTCCTGGTTATTGATGGAACAACTCCTTACTGAGTCATTGAGTCAAAAGCAGGGAAAATCCATGACGAATTCAGAATTGCCTCAATCAGCACAGAAAACTGCGTGCATGGAATCAAGAGAATTGTCTGAGACTCTGCCAAAGAGAATCAATCTCGGATGCGGTTTCGATCTACGCCCCGGCTATCTAAACGTCGACCTTCATGAGATGCACAGTCCTGACCTTGTCGCGGACATCACAAACCTTGAGATGCTCCCCTCAGGGTATTTTGATGAAGTAGTCGCACAGGACGTTCTCGAACACCTAGAGCGCCACAAGATCGAGCCCACCCTCAAAGAATGGGCAAGGCTGCTGGGGGATGGCGGAATCTTACACGTCCGAGTACCAAGCCTTATGCACATGTTCAGCATGCTGGCTCGCCCTGAAAATCATGCATGCGAGGAAGCAGAAAAAGTCGTGCACCTGATGTATGGCACTCAGGCCTACACCGGTGATTACCACCTATCCGGCTTCACTGGCCCAATGCTGAACACATACCTGCATCGGGCCGGCCTTGTTGTCTGCCATGCAGAGATCATGGATAGCTGGCTATTCGATGTACAAGCTAAGAAGGGTGATGAACCAGAGAAAAAACTTCACAAAAATCTTGAGTGGGTAATGCCAGCCAGCCTCGAATATGCCACGTCGGACATCCACTTATTGGAAGAAAGACTACGCGCAGTGGAGAACTCAAGGAGCTGGAGAATTACTGCGCCACTCCGGAAACTTGTGGCTTTAATCAGGCGGATTACCGCTTAAAAGACTGAAGAAAATGGCACAGAAAACGCCAACCCTTCAAACCTGACGCCTTCCGGGTTGATTACCGGTTTCCAGATCAGTCATGCGACTACGCACTCAACCCTGCTCACGGGCACACACTTCGGCATACAGCTTCACATAGGCCTCACCCATGGCCTTGGCAGTGAATACCTGCAGATAGCGCTCGCGCGCCGCCTGGCCGTATCGCGCGGCCAGTTGCGGGGCCTGCCACAAACAGCTCATGGCTGCGCGCAACGCTCCAGCGTCGGCGGGAGGCACCACAAGCCCAGTGACTTCATGCTGATTGATGAAGCTGGTACCCGTACCGATTTCACTGCAAATCATCGGTTTGCCGAACATCGCCCCCTCCAACAAGCTAATGCCGAAAGCCTCCGAGCGCAGATGCGACGGGAAGATCACGGCATAGCTCGCTGCAAGCATGTTGACCTTTTCCTGCTCGGTTACCTGCCCAACGAAATGCACATTGCTCAGACCTAGCTTGGCAGCGGCACCGATCAACTCCTGCTCTATTGGACCCGCCCCGACAATCAGCAAAGGCCAGCCGGTATCTGCAATAGCTTTCAGCAGGTAGTTCAGCCCCTTGTAATAACGCAGCACGCCGACGAACAGGAAAAACCGCGGCCCATAACGCTGCTGCAAAGCGGCCACCGCCTGAGCATCAGCAGTGGGGTACATGCTCTGCTCAAGGCCTATGGGTATCGAGCATGACTTGCTCCGGAACCTGTTCAGTACCGGCGAGCTTTCAAGGTAGTTGGGGCTGGTGGCCGCGATGGCATCCACGCTGGCGAGAAAAGCGTGCATCAACGGCCGGTACGCCTGCAGCAGTAACTGCTGACGCACGATATCCGAATGGTAGGTCACCACACTGGGCTTACCGGTACGGGTCGCGAAGTGCACCATATCCATGAACGGCCAAGGAAAGTGGTAATGCACCACATCGGCCTCGGCAGCCAAGCGGGCAAACTCAGCGAACGACGACAGGGAAAATCCTGTCGAGGCTATGTTGAAGTTTTCCTTGGCCTGAAACAGACGGTAATCAGGCGAAACTACGGGCTCTGAAGGCTCACGCGCCAACGACAACACGGTATTTTCACAGCCGAGTTGCGTGCTCGCATGGGTCAAATGGCGAATGAAGGTTTCCACTCCGCCGTACTGGTCAGCCGCAAAAGTTTTATAGAAATGCAGAATTTTCAAATGAGTGCCTGATACTCAAAGACACAAGTCTTATCGGAACAAATACAGTACAAGATAGCCTCTTGCGCGGCTGCGGAAGAGGCCTCAAAAAGACTCCAACTCACTCGACCTGAATGGTCAGCTCCAACGGTTGGACCTGCTTGTCTTCGAACCAGGTAACGCCCTCCTGAACCAGGCTCACCTGCATGATGTAGGTACCCGCTTCTTTTGGTGCCTGAGCGTTGAGATTTATCTTCACTTCGCTGCCAGCAGCAACCGGTGTGGCGAACGGTGTGCGCATGCCATCACGCACCAGCACCTTCTTATCGCTGTTCAACCAATGATAGGCAGCCAGAACAGGGCCCTTCTCGGCCTGCGATGACCAGGTATCGGCACTGGTGTTCTTGATCGTTACCGGAACGGAAAATTTGCTATCCGCCGCCACTTTCCAAGTGGTGTTGTCTGCCTTGTATTGCGCCGCAAATACATTCTGGCTTGCCGGCGCGGACGAGGTCTGCGGCGATTGTTTAGATTCGGGTTCCTGCTTGCTGTCGCACGCCGTCAATACGGCAACACATGCCACCGCCACCACCAAATTACCAAGCTTCATATGCATCTCCCTTTGATTGAAATCACGCAACATGCGTGTACACCTCATGCGTCTCACGGGCACAACGCGCCCAGGAAAAGCGGCCGGCCTGAAGCAACCCTAATTCTACCCGCCGTGCTCTGGCTGCAGCGTCCTCCAGCAACTCATGCAGGTGTGCAGCAAGCGCACCCACATCATTGGCCGCAAACTGCACACAGGCCGCCCCGGCAAACTCGGCCATGGCGGTGCCCGCCGTGCAGATTACCGGCACCCCACTGGCCATGGCCTCCAATACCGGCAAGCCAAAACCCTCGTAGACCGAGGGGTATACAAATGTCGTTGCACCGGCATAGATATAAGGCAGGTCGTGTGCACTGACAAAATTCAAAAACCGGATTTCTCCCGAAGCCTGCAATGCCTGGATGCGCGCTAGCAGCTCTGCATTGCGCCAACCGGGCGCGCCCGCGATGACCAATGGATAAGCCTTACGCAAGGCCACTGGCAAACCCTGCCAGGCATCCAACAACACAGCAAGGCCCTTGCGCGGTTCTAGCGTACCGACAAACGCCACATACGCGCCGTGCTGCAAGCCATGCCGGGCCAGTACGGCTGTCGTTTCGGCGGCCGCGCGCGGAACAAAGCGCGCATCGGCCCCCAGGTAAATCGCCCTCACTCGCTCAGCCGGCACGCTGAACTGCTCGATCAACTCGCTACGCACCAACTCCGAATCAGTGATAACGAAATCGGCGCGATCCAACGTCCGTGGCAACTCCCGGGTCAACCAGGCGACACGCTCCTGCGGATGAAATTGCGGGTGGTGAATAAAGGACAGATCATGCACGGTCGCCACGCAGGGGCCGTCGTGGGGTTTCAGGATGAAGTTCGGCTCGTGATAAACGAAGCCTCGCCGCAGCCGCGCCTCACGACTAAACCGATAATTGAGCACGGCCGCACGCAATGGATAAGCCAGGGGTATGCCGCGCACCAACGTGCGTATGCGCGAACGCCATGAGTCGCCATTTGCGCCCGGCAACAAAGCGCCGGTCCGCTGTGCGGCTTCGCACGCAGCCAGCGTCTGGGCCGCGCCTGTAAATGTCAGGCCGTCAAAACAATCGAATCGCTCTGCAACCGCCAGGCTTTGCAGTTCACGCAAAAGATTGAAGGTGTAGTTACCGATGCCAGTAAGCGGGGGCCGCAATGACTCTGTATTAAGCAGTATGTTCACTAAGCGCTCGCCACTTGCCCGCGCCAGTAGGCCAATAGCTGCGCCAACGTTTCAGCCAGTGAAATGTTTGGTTGCCAACCCGTAGCTGCCGCCAAGCGCTGACAATTGCCCACCGCAAAGGGAATATCGGACGGCCGCAAACGTTGCGGATCAAGCTCGACTTCTATCGCCACAGAACTCTGTTGCACCAACACATCCAACACTTCACGAATCTTGCGCGCCTGCCCGGAAGCGATATTGAAAACCCGCACATCAAGGGGCGAAGCGCTCAGCTCGAGCAAATGCAGATAGGCGGAGCACACATCGCGCACATCGAGGAAATCCCGGCAAGCCTCCAGGTTGCCCACCTGTAAAACAGGAGGCTGCTGCCCGGCCTCGATCAGCGCGATCTGCCGAGCGAATGAGGCCGTCACGAACTCCGGCGACTGCCCTGGCCCTATATGGTTGAAGGGCCGCGCAATGACACCACGCACGCCCTGGCGGAAATACTGCTCGAATGCCAACTCAGCGGCCAACTTACTCGCGGCGTAAGGGTTCATCGGCAAACAGGCGCTGCGCTCATCCAACGGCACGCCCGCCTTGAATGCCTCGCCGTAAACCTCCGAAGAGCTGGCGAACAGCACGAAAGCCTCGGGTGCACGCTGTTTGAGCGCTTCCAACAGATTCAGGCTGCCCAGCACATTGGTGTTCCAGGTCAGCAGTGGATCAGCAAAACTGGTGGGGACATGGGAGATAGCTGCCAGATGAATGACGTGGGTCGGTTGAACGCGCTCGACAGCCAGCCCGACCGCTTGCGCATCACGAATATCGAACACAACCGACTCTACCCCTGGCAACAGCTCCGCCGCTGGCGAAGCGAAAGCACAGGTCACCCGATACCCGGCCGCCAACAACTGGCCAAGCAACACCTTACCGACAAAGCCATGGGCCCCGGTCAACAGAATATGTTTCACCGCTAATCACCTCAGGCGTTACGGAAAAAATCACGACCAGCAAAGCAGGGGCAAACGCGATGCCCGCCCCTCGCTAGCGCCCATCCGGGCGCTAGCGACTCAGACGAGATCGAAAGCAGCGAAATCACACATCAGCAAAACAGAACGTGTGCGTTCACTGCCCGCGACCTCAGAACGAAAAGCCCTGCTGGTTCCGGCGCAGATCCGCCTCGACCATCATCCGACACAGTTCTTCCAGAGAAGTTTTCGGCTCCCAGCCAAGCTTCTCCTTGGCCTTGGCCGGGTCGCCGATCAGCAACTCCACTTCCGCCGGGCGATAGAACTTCGGGTTGATCGACACGATCACCTTACCGGTCGCCGTATCGATGCCCTGCTCCTGCTCCGCCTCGCCTTTCCACTCCAGGTCGATATCCACGGCCTTGCAGGCCAGGGAAACGAAATCGCGCACGGTTTCGGTACGGTTGGTGGCCAGCACGAAGGTATCCGGCTCGTCGGCCTGCAACATGCGCCACATGCCCTCGACGTACTCCTTGGCGAAGCCCCAGTCACGCTTGGCGTCCATGTTGCCCAGCTCCAGTACATCCTGCTTACCGAGCTTAATTTTAGCGACCGAGTCGGTAATCTTGCGGGTCACGAACTCACGGCCACGCAGCGGCGACTCGTGGTTGAACAGAATGCCACTGGCACCGAAGATGCCATAAGACTCGCGGTAGTTGATGGTCATCCAGTGCGCATACAACTTGGCAACGCCATAGGGGCTGCGCGGGTAGAACGGCGTGGTTTCGATTTGCGGAATCGCCTGCACCTTGCCGAACATCTCGGACGTCGACGCCTGATAGAAGCGCACCTTCGGGTTAACGATCCGAATGGCCTCCAACAGGTTCACTGCGCCCAGACCGGTAATTTCCGCCGTAGTCAGCGGCTGATCGAAGGACACCCCAACAAAGCTCTGCGCCGCCAGGTTGTACACCTCGGTGGCCTCAGTGCTCTGCAGCAAACGAATGCTGGCGGAAAGGTCCGTCAGGTCGTACTCGACCAGATGCAGATTAGGGTGACTCCCAACGCCAAGCTCATCTAGGCGCCAGAAGTTAACCGAACTGGTACGGCGGTAAGTGCCGTATACGGTATAACCCTTTTCCAGCAGCAGCTGTGCCAAATAGGCGCCATCCTGGCCTGTGATACCGGTAACGATTGCTTTCATGCGAATTCTCTAAGCTCCATTCAAACGCCTATCCAGGCAACAATTAACGAATCGATTGGCCACGGCCTACGCCAAAATAACGTATGCCATGTCGACTCAACTCATTGGGGTCGAACAAGTTGCGACCATCCACAATCAGCGGTTCAGACAACGAACGTTTGAGCCAAGCAAAATCAAGCGTACGGAACTGCTTCCATTCCGTGCAGATGACCAGCGCATCGGCCCCTTCAACGGCAGCTTCACGGCTATCGGCTAGCGTGAAGTCATCACGCTCACCATAAATACGCCGCGCTTCGTTCATGGCCTCAGGGTCGTAGGCCCTAACACATGCACCAGCAGCCCAGAGCGCCTCAATCAAAACCCGGCTAGGCGCGGCCCGCATATCATCGGTATTAGGCTTGAACGCCAGCCCCCATACCGCAATGGTTTTGCCTTCCAGATTCCCAGCCAAGGCCCTATTCAACTTGCTGAACAGAATACTCTTTTGCCGCTCGTTGACCGCCTCGACCGCACGCAAGAGTTGCGGTTGGTAGCCCACCTGCTCGGCCGTACGCGCCAGGGCCTGAACATCCTTGGGGAAACAGGAGCCGCCGTAACCGCAACCGGGATAAATAAAGTGGTAGCCGATACGCGGATCAGCACCGATGCCCTTGCGCACCTGTTCCACGTCCGCCCCCAGTAACTCAGCCAGGTTGGCGATCTCGTTCATAAAGCTGATCTTGGTCGCCAACATGGCATTGGCAGCGTACTTGGTCAGTTCAGCCGAGCGTACATCCATAAACATCAACTTGTCATGATTGCGGTTGTACGGGGCATAACACTCACGCATGCGCTCGCGCACCTTGTCAGAGTCAGTGCCCACCACGATTCGCGCGCCCTTGGTGAAATCCTCGATGGCCGCGCCTTCCTTGAGGAATTCGGGGTTGGAACACACATCGAACGACACATCGGTAGCACGCTGCTGCAACTGCTCGGCAATCGCGGCCCTCACGCGATCCGCAGTACCCACCGGCACCGTGGACTTGTTGATCACCACCTTGTGGTCTTGCATGTGCAGGCCAATGGTGCGAGCCACCGCCAGCACATATTGCAGGTCGGCAGAACCGTCTTCATCCGGCGGCGTGCCCACGGCGATGAATTGCAATTCGCCAAAACCAACCCCGGCGGCAGCATCAGTGGTGAAGTGCAAACGCCCCTCGGCATGATTGCGCTTGACCATGGCTTCCAGCCCTGGCTCGTGGATAGGGATGATGCCCAACTCAAGATTGGCGACTTTCTGCGCATCCACATCGACGCACATCACTTGGTGACCGACATCCGCCAAGCAGGCACCAGTAACAAGGCCTACATAACCAGATCCGAAAACTGCTATCTGCATAAGTTAAGTCCAGACCCATAGAGAGTGGCAGACGTATTCAATGAACAACATTAATACCATGGAAGGAAACACCAAGAACCCTTGCATCATAAGATGAACTATTTTCTACCGGCGAAACAGCATCTGGAATATATATTTGCAAGTCTTTGAACTGCACCTTAGATGACAGCGTTAAGTTTACACTCTGCGGGTGATCGTCACTAAAGGATAATGATGGAACTTCTGGCTCAGCCACATCGGGTTCGACCCACTTAAAAAACACATGCTTAGGCTTACTTGCTGTAGCTCCGTAAACGGAGAGCGTCAAGGAAACACTACACCCCCCCACATTTTTGCAAGCTTTTGGCGTATATATCCTTAAAGAAGACTTGTCATATGACCACAAACTTTTTGCCTCCATCGCGTACCATCCGCCCCTCAAAAAAAACGGTAAAGAGCAACTCTTACTCGCCATGCTGACTGGGTATATTTCTGGACAAAGGTAATTTATCAGTCCGCCCGCGTCATTGATTTTTTCCCCTGCCCCAGCCCTTAGCCGTATAGCAAAGTAGTAGTCTCTTTGATAAATATCAACGAGCCCAGTTTCCTCAAACGTCTTTAGCGCCCACAACAGTTCATCTTTATAGGTTAGTGGCACAGGCCATGAATAAAATCTCTCAAAATCGACATATGGAAAAATAACAACATCGGACTCATTTTCAGCCAGAAGCGTAAGTGCACTAGTAATCACTCTGCCATCTATACTGGCAGCCGGCAGAATCTTTAGAGACTCTGGCCAGGAATTCCTAGCCGCCGCCAAGCCCTTATCCCCACCAATGTTGAACGTATTAAACCCTGCTGCTGGCGCTATATAAGTGGCCATGAAGTCATTGCGATATGGCAAAAAAGCAACCACTTCACCTCTCTTTATATCGGACTTCAGCGCACCAACCAAGCCACGATCAATCTGACTGAAGCTTAGCCTGTTATTCTTGTACTCAACCCATTTACTCCTCATATCTGGCAAACCAGAAATAACAACCAGCAAGACGGCAGCTATAAAAACACCGTCAAATCGAGCATTACGCCTATGCGAAAAACTTATAGCAATAACAAGCCAGAGACAAAAGACCCCGAGAGCGGTCCAACGGTAAGATGCCCTCATGCTTTTAAAGCCAGGCAGATTTTCAGAAATTATAGCAGACCCCGTTGGGGCCACTGCATACTCAACTGGCATTTCCGAACCAATATATCCAGACTTTATGGAATTAAACTTTAAAGAAGGTCCTAAAGACATATAGAACCCAAATAATGCCACAAGAACTGCGGCATACAGTAGAGGACTTGCTTTTTTTGCGTAAAACCACACCCACACACCCAAAAACAAAACCGGAAGAATAAATGTTGTCCCCCACACACTTCCATCACCAAAAAGGTCGACCTGGCTTCGAGGCACGCTCAGCCCCAAAGCGTCCCACAACCAATAAACCCCTTCTGTAGGGAGGACAAAAAATAGAATATCCGCACCCCACCCACGGAAAAAATCCATAGTCTCTGGCTCGTACTGCCCACCACCGACATAGGAGGAGTACAGTAAATAAGCAATTCCAAATGACAACAAATGCAAGGGATAGGCAAGCCCAAAGAGGTAACGGCGAGATATACCATGCATCAGTAATGACCAAGCGCCGAGAAAACTTGATCCAACAGCGAACATCATGAATGTGTAACCATCCATAAAAACAGAGATCAAGCAAGAGCAAAAATAGAGAACCGCTGTAAAAATAATAGACTTCGGCGTCAGATCAGCAAAAACAAAAAGTCTGAGAGCCGCATAAAAATATAACGAAAGCAGTGCAACCCCAATTGAAAGCATAGAGTAACCAGCATGGTTCCATATTACTGGCTGCGACATCCAAAGAAGGGCAAGAATAGTTGAGATTGACTTATCAATTTTAAGCCCAACGCATATACTTCTGCATGCAAAAAAAGCAACGATCAACCAAAATGCCACAATAGACGAATAGGCATCCGCAGGAGACATGCCCATCCTCAAAAGGAAGCTCATCGGCAGAGCACCAGAAAGCCCAAACGCTATAGCGGCCGGGTTTGGATAACCAACATTATTAGCATGAACAGATAAATACGGATCGTCCGCAAATGACAGTGAAAACCCCGTAGTCCAAATCGCCTGCCCAAAAGTTGGAACAGACACAAATGGAATGGCCCCATTCAAAAACAAAATAAGAAAAAGTATCGAAAGCACAAGAAAAAAGGTTTTATCACGTTTTTTCTCAGCTCTTATAAAAACCTTCATACCCTTGTTCCTTTATCGTCAATCACCAGTGCGGCAATAAAGAACATTACATCCCCTACCACAGTAACTACTCGTCCCAAAATTACTGCAAATACCAAATCCGCCTCCACCACAACTCCCTTCAGTAGAAAAAGCAACACCAGTTCACGTACACCAACACCTGCCGGGGCACCAGGTGTTATCAGCCCGACCAACCAGGCAATTACGAATGCCCCAATCAAAGGAAGCCACGATAAATTTTCGCTTACAGGCGTATCAGAAATTAAACCAATTAACCCAACGAACAGCCCACCAGAAACACTAAGGAAAGCTAAATAGCCACTCAGTGCCCGGGCAGACGGGGCCCCTGAGAATCGAGAAAGTACGGCCGCAAAGAGTCCGGCACCAACAGCGAACACCCCGAGCGCAGCAGGTATCGAAACAACAGGGAAAAGCAACGGTAAAGCGAGCAGGCCAAACATGCCTCCAGTAAAGGAGATTAGACCCAATTCCCAAACTGCTGATTTAGCGAGTGACCAACCTGGGACACCAGCAGCCATGCCCATTGCCTGGCGCCCAGCAAGGTGGAAAATATTACCTGGAAGATACTTGGCCAACTGGGAAACACCAAAGATCTTCAATGTCCATAGCCATGATGCTCTTGCCTTGAACTTCTCGAGTAAATTCCACCAAGCGAATGCAAGAAAGCAGTTCGCACAGCCGTAAAGCAGTGCGAACCCTAATACGGTCAGCCACTCTAAAGCATCGAAACGCCCAACGTCGATTTGAGCATAATAATCATGCAAACGAAGAGCTACATAACCAACCCCCACAATAGCTAAAGCGCTACCGCCCCAGTGCAAAGCACGCTTAGTTACAGGGGTCATTGTGGACAACTCATTTTATTGGACGGCACAGAAGCATTGTCCAAGGCAGTGGGTTTTTAACCTCTACAACCTCAAAGTACTTTGAGACCATGCGCACGAATGCACCTTTAGACCAATGCTGTATATGCCCAGGTGTATTACCAAAATCCGAGATATATTTACCTCGTGCAAGATTGAGTGCACACCAGATAGGCTCCCTCGGAACGCTCAATATAAGGTGCCGCCCCACTACCCGTTGCAGTGCTCGCAAACCGTCTTCCGGCCGCTCCAAGTGCTCAAGTACCTCACAGCACACAACGAGATCCGCGGAGTCCCGTTCAGCATCCAGTTCATAGATGCTTCGCGCCTCAAACAAGGCGGGAGAAATACTACGCTCTGCAGCATTAGTACGCGCAAGGTCTATGACCTGTGAAGAGAAATCGCTGCCACGTGCCAGCTTTCCTTGTTTATTCCAGTGCAGAACCCAAAAACCTTCACCACAACCAACTTCGTGTATCGAAGTCGGTGCCGCCTTGATAACCAAATCGGAAAGGGCGTTATCAAAGCCCTGCATCAGGCTGCGAACGATAATATTCTTGGAGCCGTATTTGTCGTAAGCATTGCCTACAACTATTCCGTCTTCTTTTAGCCCACCAGAAATTTTCATACCTGACCGCCCACACTTTTATCCCGATCGATGATGTTGCCCAGCAGCGCTTCTTCAGTCTCGTTAGCCGCACGCAGGCGGAAACGCACGTCTTCCATCAGTTTGCGATTGGCTGCCAACAAGTCGGCAAGAAAAGCCACCAGAATAGTTTGAAAGCCCATTACCAGCAGTGTTGAGGCAAGAATCAGAGACTGCACATGACCATCACCATTACCCTCGAAATAATGCCCGAGGAAACGCAGACCGATCAGCGTACCAATCCCGAACAATACGGAGCCAATCGCACCAAAGAAACGGAATGGCCGGTATATGACAAAAATCCGGATGATGGTGACGATGGAGCGCTTGATATAAGAAGGGATGCTCTTGACCAAGCGCGAGGGACGCAGGTCTTCATTCACCCGGATTGGCACCGAGGTGATGGCCATATTTTTCTGACCAGCTTGAATGATAGTTTCCAAGGTGTAGGTGTAGTCGTTGAACACCATCAAACGCTGCGCAGCGGCACGGCTCATGGCACGGAAGCCGCTTGGGGCGTCAGGAATATCGGTCTTGCTAGCAACCCTCACCACCCAACTGCCTAACTTCTGCAGCATTTTCTTGATTGGCGAGAAGTGCTCTATGGTTTCGATTGGTCGCGCGCCCACCACGATATCGGCGCGGTGTTCGAGGATGGGCGCTGTCAGTGCTGGGATGTCGTCAGCGTTGTACTGGTTGTCCGCATCGGTATTGACGATTACATCCGCCCCTAGGCGCAGGCAAGCATCCAGCCCGGTCATAAAACCGCGCGCAAGCCCCTGGTTACGGGTATGACGCACCACATGGTCCACACCACATTCGCGGGCAACCTTGACGGTGTCGTCAGAGCTGCCGTCATCGATAATCAACCACTCGACGCTATCGAACCCCGGCACCTTGCGCGGCAAGGCCCCTAAAGCGATAGCGAGGGTTCCCGCCTCGTTGTAGCAGGGAATCTGGATAATTAGTTTCAAATGGGGTTTTCCTTAACTATTCATGTCAACAGGCGACGTTGAGAAACCATTGTTTTTTTTAAAAACGTATAAAAAATCAATCCTTACATCCAACAGAACCAAGCTGCCGCGCTTAGTTTTTGCAAGCCGCAAACACGCTTTCCATCAACTCGATCCTATTTTCCGGGCATGCAATATAATCCCAAAAAATTTGCGCTTTAGATGCGTGCACAAATGCATCCCTGCCTAATAAATCCCCAAGAATGGAGTAGACGCGAAACCCCAACCCTTCAAGATAATCATATAAGTCGCCAGGCTGAACACTGTACGATTTATAGCTTGACTCTCCAAACTCAAAGGCGACGATCGGCTTGTATATTTTTAGCACATCACGCGCACCTTTTAAGGCGTCAAACTCTGCGCCCTC
This sequence comes from Pseudomonas sp. KH_027, assembly GCF_057838565.1. Taxonomy (NCBI): domain Bacteria; kingdom Pseudomonadati; phylum Pseudomonadota; class Gammaproteobacteria; order Pseudomonadales; family Pseudomonadaceae; genus Pseudomonas; species Pseudomonas sp. KH_027. The sequence goes on along the minus strand of NZ_CM174470.1, from coordinate 342,446 downwards.
AACATCCAATTTTATAAATTTAAGCGCACTTGTAATATTACCTAACAGAGAGTCAAGCGTTATGGTTTCTACTTCAATTGTTGTTGTAGTCGTTGGACCATTGTACTCACGAGCTTTTAAACCCGACTCCTCCGGCCGCTCGTTTGCAATCACGAAATAACTTTTCTGCGATTTGTCGCTAACGGCATACGGGAGAATAGATACAATATTATTTCTCACCTCATCTATTAAATTACCTTGCAACCACTCTCGCGCCGTTGGATTAGGCTCGAACGCGATGACCTTTCCTAATGCCCCAACCAACATCGCTATCGGCTTGGTATGCCTGCCAGAATGCGCGCCGATATCAATAACCAAGTCATTCTTTACGATAATCTTAGAATATATCGATTCGAGCAGGTCTTCGTAATTCACTTTAACCTCCTATTGAGTATGGACTATCCAATCGTAATACTACCGGCGACGTTACTGTACAACCCATCAGCGATAACATCCCAAGAGTAATCAGCCTCAACCAAGGCTCGTGCCGCTCCGGGAATCGAGCTATACGCATTCGGGCTTGCCAACATATTGGCGAGTTCCAGAGTGAAGCTAGGGATTTCCGCTTCAATGTAGTGCATACCAGCAACCGCCGTTATGCCCCTTGCGCCAAAGCGCGTGGAGATCACTGGCAGACCCGCCGCAAAATAATCAAACATCTTGAGGTTGCTACCGGAACCGGAAGTCATTGGGTTCAATGCGACATCCGCTGCACTGAGAAGAAGACTCTTCTCCTCATCATCTACGGTGCCGACCGCAATCACATTGCTCGGAAATTCCTTTTTATCGAAAGCTTGGCAAACACTTCCAATAATGATGAATTTCACATCGCCAAATGCGCGTGCCAATTCGAAAATATAGCGAGCGGCTTCAATGTTTGGTTCGTGCCAGCTGCCCATAAACAATACAATCTTGGCGTTTGGGTAGCCCAGGCGAGATTTCAGCGCATCGCGCGACTGCACACATGAAAAAGGCACATCCTCCAGAGAGACGCCATTAGGGACCGTCAGTTTTACCGCGTTCGTAACGCCATACTGCACAGTCAAATCATGCAGGTCTTGGTCCGAACAGGTATAAACCAGATCAGCCTCTCGCCAGCAGCGCGACTCTACCTCTTTGACTTTATCAAGCAGCGCCGTCGCTTTCTTAGACGTCGGCAGGATGCTGCTCTTCAATTTATATTCAAAATCCTGAGCTTCAAACCAAAGGCTGGTACTTGGGGCGGACGCTCTTATTACGTCAATCAAATAGGGATGGCAGGCAACTACCGCTTCGGCCCCGGTTGCCGCCCGAGCCAGCGCCAAGCCATACTCTGGGGTCAAACCGATAAGGAAGGAGGCCGCAATATCTGTGACAGGTATCCAGTCGACACCTTCGCTCAGGCTTCTCTCTTCTTTTCTGTGGGCATCGGTTTGCGGAACTTTTGTTTCAATGACACCCGGCGCGATTTCAGCTTCTGAGTGGGCTGTTGAGCTATTGCACAGACTCACGATATGCACATCGAAATATTCAGCAAGCTTTCGGTACAGATGATAAACGCGGGATTGCCCACCCCCTCTTGGCGGGTAGATCGGAAAGGTCACGGCTACGACTATTTTCTTTTTATCTTTTTTTATTGAATGGCCCTGCCCGGCTGCAATATTTCCGCGTAGCTGATTACTTTCCACTTTACTGCCACTCTTGCCTATGAGCCCATCAACCACAGCTGACCATTGAATTGAAGCCACTTTTTCCCGTGCTCTGTTCCCCATCGCACGCATTTCCTGGCGATGCTCACTCATATAATCCAGCTTCTGTGCCAGTGCGCTTACATCTGGCGCAACAGAAAACCCCGTTTCTCCGCTAACAACAAATTCGTTGGGGCCTCCGGAGTCTGTGGTCGTCAAAACCGGCTTTCCGCTTTTCATGGCTTCAATCGTGATATAGCCATAATCTTCGTCATAGGGCACAAACAGAACAGCCAGGCTGTTTTTGTAATAGTGTTTGATTTCGACGTCTGTCAGATTGCCAACGAATACAATTCGCTCATCCCCCTCTGCGAGGGCTTTGAGGTAATCCAGTTCTGGCCCAACTCCGCCAATTATGAAGGGGATATCAGTACGCGCTTCTCGCATTGCCTTAACGAGCAGGTCTATACGTTTAGGTTTATCCAGGCGGCTGACCGTAAAGAAAAACTCGTCGGCTCCGCAGGTGAAGTCACGCAACCGCGGCGGTGGGTACAGAACGGACACAGCCGTATCCACCGGAAAATAATTTTCTCTGTGCTTTACGTTGTTAGAAATAGCCGCGTAACTTTTTATCTTTCCTGAGGCTAGTGCGTATGCATCCAGAAAATGAATAAGGTTGCGGATCAGCGGCCCAGGAAAACGAAACACTTCTGGCTCAAGGCCCAGACCAGGGAGGCTATTTACTTGAGCAAAGAAGTCGGCCATCTGCGCGCTATTTTTTTCTGGACTCTCCAGTGCCGAGAGCATCCATTTTTTCAAACCAACCAACCCATGCTTCGCCCAGTCAAACGCTAAGGGCTCATGCGTCAAATGGTACGTATCGTACAACCCTCTCAGCTTGTGCAGCATGTAGCAAACATGATTGTCATGCGAAACCATCCAAGACGGATACTTGGTCGACACCACCATATCGAAGTGCTTAAGGTCAAGTTTCGTAAACTTTTCGTATGACGCCATCAGTTCAAAAAAATTATTTTCTCTGGTCGGTACTTTAATCAACTCACAATTATGATGGGTTTCGACATTGAAGTAGTCATATAACGCACTGTAAAGATTCTCTGCACCACCAAAAACGAACGGCACCGGGCTGGGCGCAATGATTGCAATATCCATTAATTACCACCCTTTTCCTGTTCGTGCAAAAGCCGGCCGACCACATTATTCCAACTGATATCCAGACACTTAAAGTGCTCCAGCCCTGCTTGCCCCATTCGCTTCGCGTTAGCTCGATCAAAATACAAGCGATCGATGGCTTCAGCTATTGACTCAGGAGCAGGATCAACTACATAGCCCGTCTCATTATTTATTACAAACTCAAGTGGCCCGCCTGAGTCTGAGCATGTGATTACAGGTTTGGCCGAGAGCATGGCCTCAAGCGTTACAAAACCATAGTCTTCGTCATACGGCCCGAAGAATACGCCGAGGGCGTTTGAGTAATAATCTGCTAATTCGGTAATGCTTGGCGCGCCGACTAGGCGAACTCGATCCGATACATTTTCACTTTTTATAAGGGCTTCCAGGTGTTCGCGTTGACCACCATTGCCGGCCATCAGCAAAGCTACTGGGCTTTTCAGGTGCTTTGCCGCGCGAACAAATAAATCCTGTCTTTTAAGCGACTCAAGCCGGCTAGGGAAAAACATATAGGGCAATTGATCGCCCGACTTAAGAAAGTTGGCAATAGGCGGAGGCTGGTACAAGGGAGAGGATTCAATACCACAATATTGGTGCATTCTCTCCGACACTCGTCGAGATATGGTGAATACCGACTTGGCCTCTTTCAAACTTTCAATATCGCCGTCGACTATTTCACCCCTCAGTTTCACCTCGTCTTTCTTGCTCGACGAGTAGCCGTACGGCGTATCAAATAGCTCGTATGCGGCGCGATGCTGGTGCATCAGCCAAACGCTCTTATTGTGATGCCTGAGGTAAAAAGATGGAAATTTCAGGCTTATAACTTTATCAATTCGGCCACAATCGAACATATCCAGGTTTTCGGCGCGCCAATCTTCCATATTTTTACGCACGCTGTCGGTCGGCCCGAATCGAAATGGCAGCGTAATGATTTCCACATCGTGACCAAAGCGCTCTAAAGCTTCCATCAGCGCTTTGGTCATAAACTCGGCGCCGCCTTTGATAAAAGGAACCTGCGCAGTCGCAATGGCTATTCTCATTCCTTTGTACTCTTCACTTCCATGAGGCGTCGGACGCGAGAAACAGCCTCATCAGAAAAGCTGCTTTGAACCTTATTAGAAGTTAGGTTTATATTTTCTTTCAACGCCGCGCTATTCACATCAGCTGTCGAGGTTCGCGCCAACACAGGCTTTACATGATTTTCGTCAACACCATTGTTTACCGAGTTCACTGCCGGGCTCTGAACAGGGTTTGGTGATATCAGATTACGGTGAATAGCAAACTGCTTGAGATGCAGATAAACCTTTGGGTAGCGCATTAACCGATTTTTCAAGCCTTGCCTGAGCCTCGGGCGCTTTAGAACAATGCTCATGGCGGCCAAGGCCACGCTGCGCAGCAGCGCTTTGATAACCCGGACAGGTAGCCTGAGCAACCAGAGCGTGACGCCCATGATGGCGCGCAGGGGCCATGTGATACGCCATGAGGTACTGCCCAGCAGTGCCTTTATCCGCGCTTCGTGGCTTGTGGCCTGCAACCACCAATTGTGTGCATTGCCGAGCGACTCATTGAGTTGCTGCTGGACGGCTTGCAACTGCTGCGTGCGCTGCTCTGCTTGCTGGTACCAATGGTGTGCATTGCCAAGTGATTCATTGAGCTGTTGCTGGACTGCTTGCAACTGCAGCGTGCACTGCTCTGCTTGCTGGTACCAATGGTGTGCATTGCCGAGCGATTCGTTGAGCTGTTGCTGGGTTTGCTGCTGCAACGCCTCCAACTCTGCTGACTTCTGGTGCCCGTGCTGTGCATCGCTCAGGGCATCTGCCAGTTGCAGCTGGGTCTGCTGCTGCAGCGCCTCCAGCTCTGCTGACTTCTGGTGCCCATCTTCCAGTTGCTGAAGGGCGTCCTGTAGCTCGCCCTCAACCTGATCGATCTGTGCTTGCAGCTCCTGCTGTTGCTGAAGATCCTGAGCAAGCTGGCTCTTTTGTTCTTCTACTGTGGTGAGCTGGGCAGTGAGTGCTTCAATCTGGGTGTTCAGATAGGTGGGGTGCGTTTCGAGGTACGCGATTTGCGCCTGCGCACTCGCAATTTCACTTTTGAATGCATCCCGCTCAGCCTCAAGCAATTGGCTATGCTCGCGCATCTGCGCCAGCTCAGCCTTCACGTTGGCGATTTGTGCTTCTGCCTGTTCCAGAAGAATTTCCAGCCGTTGCGAGCTCTTGTAGAGCGCTAGCAACTCACTCGTAACCTGCTGAACCTGCGGGCGAAGGGATTCGTTGATGGCTTCGACCGCACTCTGGCGGGCTTCTGCCTGGGCTACGCGGGTCAGGCTATCGCGTAAAGAAAACTCGGCTTGTTGACCGCGACTTTCCGCATGTTGAATGCGCAGGCCTGCTTCCTGAAGCTGTAGCCTCAATTGATCCGCGATGGTCTCCAATTGAACCGTACGCAGTTCCAGGCTGGCGGAGCCTGCGTGAGCATGTGCCACCTGCTCCACCTGGCTCTGCAGTTGTTCCAACTGCCCTGTCAGGGCCTGTTCCTTTTGAGTCGTGCTGTCCAATTTCTCAACCACTTCCATGAGTTTGTTATGCAAGCAGCTATCATAGCGCTTTGCCACCACATCGAGCGCCAGCCCATGGGCCCTTTCGAAGGCGTCATCGAAAAGGGCTGCCTGTCCTTCGAGCGCAGTCTTTTGCGCCACGATTCCGTAGTCGGGGCTGACCCCTCCCAGCACATCCATCAACTCGACGTGCGCCCCTTCCATTAAATGGGCGGGCTCTTGCAGGCGCAGCAGCTTGGAGCGGGCGAAACCGCTGTATTCAGTGAGAAAACTCAGCAACAGGTGCGGTATCGGCCGTTCGTGGGTGGGGTCGAGGTAGAAGTTCTGCGTACCGACCACCAGGTTTTCGGCGTTGGGCGTCTCCAGGATCAGCAACCCGGCTGGCTTGAGCACGCGCAAAGCCTCTGCCACCAGTTCCTGCAAGTCGGCAAATGGAATGTGCTCGGCAATGTGGAAGCCGGAAACCGCCGTCTGACTTTCATCTGGCAACCCTTTGAGAGTGGCCAGGGCATCGGCCTGCTCGGCTGGCAGGCCGAGCGCCTGGCAGGCTTCGAGCATGCCAGGATCAAGGTCGATCCCCTTGGGCTTGAAGCCGCTTTCCAGAAGAATCTCCAGCCATTCCCCACGACCACAGCCAAGGTCCAATACCGGGCATTCTTCATAGAGTTGTTTGAGTGGCTCGATAAAGGGCAAGTAAACCCGCTGCCGACCCTTGATCAACTCACGCGAACCGCGGTAACGATCTTCAAAGGCACGGTAGAAGGGGATGCTCATCTGCTGCACTCCACGGTAGGTGGCATCCAGGCCAGACCAACGAATAGCGCCTTCGAAAGGTTGACCACATTGAACACCAGCGCCAGGTCACACCATTCATAGTTGCGGGCTATATGGTTTTCGGCGGTATGCAGGGCCACCGCCACGGAATAAGAGCCGACGCCAAGATTAACCAGGAAGGTGAAGCGGTACTCAACCACTTCACCTTCCTGCAAGGTTTCAAGCTTGCAGGCCAGGTGGTGGGTATTGGTACCGAAGACCGATTGACCGAGGCGGTCCTTGATCATGTAGCCCACCACCAGTTCGGGGATATCGCTGTTGACGCGAGCCCTGACACGCAAGGTGACCTGCTCACCCACCGACACATATTCGATTGGCTCCCCGCTCACATTGTGCAAGCTGACCGACTCGATGTTCGCCTCACCACTACCGGAGCGGGTCTGCACACTGCCATCTTCAAGTTGCCGGACCTCGACGGTGGCATTTTCCTTTTCAGCGATAATGGCGTTGTAGAAGTCCATGACCTCTTCAGGCCTACCGTCCTTGATGACAGTGCCCTGCTCCAGCAGGATGACGCGCTCGCATAAGGACTGAATCGATGCCCGGTCGTGGGACACGATCAACAACGTGGTGCCCTGGCGCTGAAATTCACGAATACGCTCAAAGCTTTTGTGCTGAAAGTAAACATCACCTACCGAGAGCGCTTCGTCGACAATCAGGATTTCCGGACGGAAAGCCGTAGCGACGGAGAACGCCACGCGCATCTGCATGCCACTGGAATAGGTGCGTACAGGCTCATCGAAGTATTCGCCGATTTCAGCGAAGGTTTCGATGTCACCCATGGCTTGCCCGATTTGCTCGGCACCGAAGCCCATCAACCCGGCGGCGTGATAGACGTTCTGCCGGCCGGTCAATTCCGGATTGAAGCCCATGCCCAGTTCGAGGATCGCGGCGATGCGGCCATTGACCTGCACGCTGCCTTCACTGGGCTGCAAAGTACCGGTGATCATCTTCAACAGGGTGGATTTGCCGGCACCGTTCTGCCCGACGATCCCAATGGCCTCGCCGGGCTGGATCGAGAAGCTGATGTGCTTGAGTACCCAGTGCTCTTCTTTGGGCTTGATCGGCAAGCCAAACCAGCGCCCAACGCGCTGCCACTCCGAGGCGTAGGTACGGTAGGCCTTGCCCAGGTTGTTGACGCTGAGCAGGCTCATAGGGCATCCACCATTTCTGGCGCCGCACGGCGGAATATGAATAGGCCGAGCAGCATCAAGCCAAGCGCTACAGCAGTGATGATGGTCACCTGCTGCAAGTCGGGCGCACGCCCGTAGACCAGGATATCGTGGTAGGCGCTGACGATGGGATACATCGGATTGGCCTCCAAGAGGCCTCTGAGTTCTTCAGGCACGATTCGGATCGGGTAGACGATGGGCGTGAACCAGAACCATACCTGCAAGACGATGGGCACCACCTGGCCAATATCGCGCACGAAGACATTGAGCACGCCGAGGATCAGGCCTATGCCGACCGCCAACGCGACCACCGCCAAGGTGAGCGGGACGAGCCATAACATGTGCAGGTTGGGCGCCTGCCCGAGGAGTGCGAAAACAGCCAGTACAGCGGCAAGCAGCAGGAGGTTATTCAGCAGGCTGGAGCCCACCACGATCGCCGGCAAAGTGATGCGCGGAAAGCGCATTTTCTTCATCAGATTGCCCTGCTCGATGAACAGGGTCAGGCAGCGGCTGATGATCTCGGCAAACAGGCTCCACGCCAGCATGCCGGCCATCATATAGAGTGCGTACGCGTACTTGTTTTCGATGCCTGGCAGTTTGGCCGCCAGTACATTGGAGAGGATCAACGCATAGATAGCCACCTGCGCCAGCGGGTGAATGACCATCCACAAACCGCCAAGGCGACTGCGAGCGAAGCGGGCGATGAATTCATTACGGATGGACGAAACAACAAAGCCCCGGTAACTCCAGAGGCTTTTCAATAATGAATACATGTTAATTCCTGGATCAGACACCAGCGCACAACGGTGAGCTTACTGAAATGACCGGTCTATTTGATATTAGGTTGTATTTTTACCGACGCTACTGACCGACCCGGCCATAAACATCTTCAAAACGTACGATGTCGTCTTCACCCAGATAGTCACCGCACTGCACCTCGATAAGCACCAAGTCGATCACGCCCGGGTTTTCCAGGCGATGCTTGTGCCCAGCCGAGATGAAGGTGGACTCGTTGGTGTTGAGCATGATGCTGCGGGTATCGTTGACGACCCGCGCCATACCGCTGACAACTATCCAGTGCTCGCTACGATGGTGGTGCATCTGCAAGGACAGCGAGGCCTGCGGCTTGACCACAATGCGCTTGATCTTGAAGCGCTCGCCTTCTTCCAAGGTGGTGTAGGTGCCCCATGGCCGATGCACGGTGCGATGAGCCAGGTGGGCGTCATGGCCAGTCTTTTTAAGCTGACTGACGATATGTTTGACGTCCTGTGCGTGATCCTTGTGCGCGACCAGGATGGCATCGGGCGTATCCACCACAATCAGGTTTTCCACCCCGACCAATGCGGTGAGGCGCTCATTGCTTTGAACGTAGTTATTGCTCGCCTGGTACAGCTGCACGTCACCCAGGCAGCGGTTGCCATCGGCATCAGCGCCGGTCAGTTCGCTCACGGCATTCCAGGAGCCGATGTCACTCCAGCAAATATTGCAGGGCACCGTCGCCACTTTTCGTGAGCGCTCCATGAGCGCGTAATCGATGGAAATATCGGGCACCTTGGCGAAGGTAGCCGCATCCAGATTGAGGCAGCGCTGCGTTGCGTTGTCCATCAGATTGCCAATCGCCAGGCAGGCCTCCACGGCCTCGACCACTTCAGGCGCATAGCGCTTCATTTCGTCAATCAGCGTGCCGACCTGGAAACAGAACATGCCCGAGTTCCACAGGTAGTCGCCCGAGGCCAGGTAACCCTGCGCCGTTTCAAGATCGGGTTTTTCGACAAAACCCTTCACGGCAAAACCGCCGCCCAGATTGGCGGCCTGGTCGATCTGGATATAACCAAAGCCCGTTTCCGGAGCCTCTGGCTGTATACCAAAGGTCACCAGCCAACCGTCTGCCGCCAAACGCTGGGCCTGCTCAACGGCGGCGGCAAAAGCCTGTGGTTTTTCAATGAGGTGGTCTGCCGGCAATACCAGCATCAGCGCTTCGTTTCCATGAGTGGCGGCAATTTCCAGGGCCGCAGCGGCGACCGCAGCGGCGGTATTGCGACCGAACGGTTCAAGCACGAAGCTCAGCTTGGGACTTGAGGCCTTGAAACGGTTGTACTCATCGAGGGTTTTGAAAAACAGCTCTCGGTTCGTGACCGTCAAAATCTCGACAACACCTTGCAGATTCAGGGCCCGTTCAAAGGTTTTCTGAATCAGGTTGCCGCCGCCAGGCAGCGCCATGAAGGGTTTCGGGTGGGCCAGGCGAGAAACAGGCCACAAACGACTGCCAGAGCCACCACAGACGATGACCGGAATTGTCTTTAACACTGATGTACTCCATTACGTATGGACTGCGCCGCAAGAGGCGCACTCCAAAAAATCTTCCCAAAATTCATTTTATCGTCAGGCAAGCAACTGCTGTCGTTTTTCAGACGAACAAGCTGCCTTTGTAAATAGACTTGGTGTTCAACAAAGCGTTTAAACCTGGCGCTAGCCGCTAGTGTCATAAGCCCACACACCCCGAGCACATGGTATTTCGAGACGCTGTGGAAAAGCCGTTGGTTGAAGCACTGCAAAATAATTGCCAGATTGGCCTCCGGTGCATCGACTAGGCGTGAGCCCTTGAGTGAGCGTCGCCCTTATTCAACGCCCTGAAGCTCTTCGCCATCACATTTACGTTACATGGCACGGCGCATTAGCGAATCAAACAGGGTGTAAAAAGGCAGAAATGCCAAGCAGATCACCCTTTTTAATGCTACAGCCTGACTATCCCCCGCTCAAGCACCGCACATCCCCCAGCTCGCGGAGCGAGGTGACTAACAGCGCCTACATCACATTCTGGAAGGGGCAAAAAGCAATACCGAGAGCGCCCTGCGACCAGCCATCCGACGCCTGGATGTTTTAGATATCCGCCCGATAGCCTGGGCCACCTGGGCCAGTCGTTGCGCCCTGGTGAGGGGCATTGACATCACCCCCACTTCTGCAGGCTCAACCCTGTGTCGGACAAGACTGCACCACTAAGGTTCACCAACTTGCTTCTACCCCCCACCTTCCGACAAGCTACGCACCTGCGACTGCGTATCCAAACGATGAAAGAAGACCAATCTGCATGCGAATTCTGATAACCGGCGGTGCGGGCTTTATCGGCTCGGCCTTGATCCGCCACCTGCTGCAAAACACCGAGCACAATGTCCTCAATCTGGACAAACTGACTTACGCCGGCAATCTGGAGTCACTGGCGACTGTAGCCGGCAACCCGCGCTACGAGTTCCTCCAGGCCGACATTGCCGATAGCGAGACCGTCGGCGCTGCCCTGCTGCGCTTTCAGCCCGAGGCCATCATGCACCTGGCTGCCGAGTCCCATGTCGATCGCTCCATCGACGGACCGGCCGAGTTTATCCAGACCAACATCGTCGGCACCTACAGCCTGCTGGAAAGCACGCGCAGTTACTGGCAGGGCCTCGACGAACCGCGCAAGGCCGCCTTCCGTTTCCATCACATTTCCACCGACGAGGTGTATGGCGACCTGCACGGTGTCGATGACTTGTTCACCGAAACCACGCCCTACGCACCCAGCTCGCCCTACTCCGCCAGCAAGGCCGCGTCCGACCACCTGGTCCGGGCCTGGCAGCGCACCTATGGCCTGCCGGTGCTGCTGACCAACTGCTCGAACAACTACGGCCCCTACCACTTCCCCGAGAAGTTGATCCCGCTGGTGATCCTCAACGCCCTCGATGGCAAGCCACTGCCGGTCTACGGCGATGGCCTGCAAGTCCGTGACTGGCTGTTCGTCGAGGATCACGCGCGCGCGCTGGTGGAAGTCGTCAGCCGTGGCGTGGTCGGCGAGACCTACAACATCGGCGGTCATAACGAACAGAAGAACATCGACGTGGTGCGCGGCATCTGTGCCCTGCTGGAAGAGTTGGCGCCCGCGAAACCGGCCGGCATCGCACGCTTCGACGAACTGATCAGCTTCGTCAAGGATCGCCCGGGGCACGACCTGCGCTACGCTATCGACGCCAGCAAGATCGAGCGCGAGCTCGGCTGGACCCCGCAAGAAACTTTCGACACCGGCCTGCGCAAGACCGTGCAGTGGTACCTCGACAACCTCGAATGGTGCCGCCGCGTGCAGGATGGCAGCTATCAACGCGAACGACTGGGAGCTTCACTATGAAAGGGATTATCCTCGCCGGCGGCTCCGGCACCCGACTGCATCCGATCACGCTCGGTGTGTCCAAGCAGTTGCTGCCGATCTACGACAAGCCGATGGCCTATTACCCGATCTCAGTGCTGATGCTCGCTGGCATTCGTGAAATCCTGGTGATCTCCACGCCCCATGACCTGCCGCAGTACCGCAACCTGCTGGGCGATGGCAGCCAGTTCGGCGTTGAGTTCAGCTATGCCGAGCAACCCTCTCCGGACGGCCTGGCCCAGGCCTTCCTGATCGGCGAGGAATTCATCGGCAAGGACCCGGTCTGTCTGATCCTCGGCGACAACATCTTCCATGGCCAACACTTCACCGAGATGCTCAAGCGCGCCGGCAACAAGCAGCCCGGTGCGACGGTGTTCGGTTACTGGGTGAACGATCCCGAGCGTTTCGGCGTGATCGAGTTCGATGCGCAGGGCCGCGCCATCTCCATCGAAGAGAAGCCCAAACAGCCAAAATCCAGCTATGCGGTCACCGGTCTGTATTTCTACGACAACGACGTGATCGAGATCGCCAAGGCGGTGAAACCCTCCCCCCGTGGCGAGCTGGAAATCACCGACATCAACAACGCCTACCTGCAACGTGGCGACCTGCGTGTCGAACGCCTGGGCCGCGGCTTCGCCTGGCTGGATACCGGTACCCACGACAGCCTGCTGGAAGCCTCGCAATACGTGCAGACCATCGAGCATCGCCAGGGCCTGAAGGTCGCCTGCCTGGAAGAAATCGCCTTCCAGAACGGCTGGATCGACAAGGCGCAATTGCTCGATCGCGCCCAGGCCTTCGGCAAGACCGGCTATGGCCAGTATCTGTTCAAACTCGCAGGGGAACATGCGTGAAGGTCATCGCCACCGAGCTACCGGAAGTCTTGATCCTCGAACCCAAAGTCTTCGGCGATGAGCGCGGCTTCTTCCTCGAAAGCTTCAACGCCCACACCTTCGCAGAAGCGACCGGGCTCAAGCGTGAATTCGTCCAGGACAACCACTCGCGTTCGCAACGCGGGGTCTTGCGCGGCCTGCATTATCAGCTGCAGCAACCCCAAGGCAAGCTGGTGCGCGTGACGGCCGGCGAAGTGTTCGACGTGGCCGTCGACGTACGCCGCAGTTCGCCGAACTTCGGCCGCTGGGTCGGCGTACACCTGTCCGCCGAGAATAAACGCCAGCTCTGGGTGCCCGAGGGCTTTGCCCACGGTTTCGTGGTACTCAGCGAGTTCGCCGAGTTTCTCTACAAGACCACCGACTACTACGCGCCGGCCCACGAGCGCTGCATCCGCTGGGATGACCCGAGCCTGGCGATCGACTGGCAGCTCGGCGAGCCGCCGCAACTGTCGGCCAAGGACCAGGCTGGCCTGAGCCTCGAACAGGCGGACGTATTCCCGTGAAAATCCTGATTACCGGTCGCAGCGGCCAGGTCGCCCGCGAGCTGCAACTGAGCCTGGCGGGCAGCGCCGACGTGGTTGCGCTTGGCCGCGACCAACTCGACCTGGCCGACCCGGCCCAGATTCGCCAGCAAGTCCGTGCCTTGGCGCCGGACCTGATCATCAATGCCGCCGCCCATACCGCCGTGGACCAGGCGGAAAGCGAGCCCGAGCTGGCTTTCGCGATCAACGCCACCGCACCCGGCGTGCTCGCCGAAGAGGCCGCGGCGCTGAATGTGCCGCTGATCCACTACTCCACCGACTACGTGTTCGATGGCAGCAAGCCGAGCCCGTACAGCGAGGAGGACCAGCCCAACCCGCTCGGCGTCTATGGCCGCAGCAAACTGGCCGGCGAGCAGGCCATCCAGGCGGTCGGCGGCGCGCACCTGATCCTGCGTACCAGCTGGGTCTACTCCCAGCATGGCCGCAACTTCCTGCTGACCATGCAACGCCTGTTGCAGGAGCGCGAGCACCTGCGCGTGGTCGCTGACCAGATCGGCGCCCCGACCTGGGCCGGCAGCATCGCCGCAGCCACCGCCGAGCTTATTCAGCAGTGGCAGAGCGGCACCCGTAACTGGGGTATCTACCACTTCAGCGCCCAGGGCGAGACTTCCTGGTTCGGTTTCACCAACGCCATCGCCGAACGGCTCAAGGCCGAGGGCAAGGCCTGTGCGACGCTGGAGCCGATACCCTCCAGCGCCTACCCGACCCCGGCCCAGCGCCCGCTCAACTCGCGGCTGCACGGCAGCAAACTGTTGCAGGACTGGAAGGTCGCCCTGCCGGACTGGCGCAATGGGCTGGATGACTGCCTGAAACACCCCCGCTGAGCTGACGAGTGCCATAATGCGCCCATCAACAGGCGCATCGGGACACCATGACAGCATCCGCCACCCCCTATCGCCCGCGCTGGCGCAGCCTGGCCCTGCTCGCTTTAGTGCTGGCGCCACTGCTCTGGCCGGTGCAGCGCCTCGCCGAGCGTTACTACACCCAGGCACTGCTGGAGCAGAACCGACAGACACTCGACCTCTATGTCGCCAACCTGCTCGGCACCCTGCGGCGCTTTGAAGTGTTGCCGCCGATCCTCGCCGACCTGCCGCCCTTGCGCGCGCAACTGGCCGAACCGCGCGACCCGGCGCGACTGGTCGCGGCCAACCTGCTACTGGAAAAGGTCCGCGAAGAAACCGGTGCCGACGTCATCTACCTGATGAACCCGCAGGGCATCACCCTCAGCTCGTCCAACTGGAACCAGGCCGACAGCTTCGTCGGCCGTGACTTCACCTTTCGCCCCTACTACCGGGAGGCCCTGCAGGGTCGGCAGGGGCGCTTCTTCGGCCTCGGCACCACCTCCGGCAAACGTGGCTACTTCTACGCCAGCCCGGTGCGCGAGGGCGGCAGGGTAATCGGCATCCTAGTGGTCAAGGTCGATCTGGACGACGCCGAAACGCTCTGGGGCAATACGCCCGAACAGCTGCTGGTCACCGACTCCAATGGCGTGGCCATCATCACCTCGCGCCCCGAGTGGCGCTTCCGTGCCACCCGCCCGCTGGACAACGCCGAACGCGCAGCCATTGCCGCCAATCAGCCCTACCCGACCCAGTCCCCCGACCCCATGCGGCTCGACCAGGGCATCTGGATCACCCAAAGCCGCGAACTGCAGGAAATCGGCTGGACCGTCAGCATCCTCGCCCCGCGCGTCCTGGTCGACCGCCAGGTGCGCACCACCGCCGCCATCGCCGGCGCCACCCTGCTGGTGCTGATCCTGCTGCTCGGCCTGATGATGCAGCGCCGGCGCCATTACCTCGAGCGCATCGCTCTGGATGCCCGTGCCCGGCGCGAACTGGAGATCCGTGTGCTGGACCGCACCCGCGACCTGGAAGCGCTGAACAGCCGTCTGAAGGATGAGGTGCTGGAGCGCGAACATGCCCAGCAGGAACTGCTGCGGGCCCAGGACGAACTGGTGCAGGCCGGCAAGCTGTCCGCCCTCGGCACCATGTCGGCGAGCATCAGCCATGAGCTGAATCAGCCACTGGCGGCCATCCGCAGCTACGCGGAAAACGCCGGGGTGCTGCTCGATCACCAGCGCACCGACGAGGTACGCGGCAACCTCAAACTGATCAGCGAACTGACCGCGCGCATGGCCTCGATCATCGCGCACTTGCGCGCCTTCGCCCGTCGCGATCGGCATGCGCCGGAAAGCGTGGCCCTGCAACCGGCCCTGGACGATGCCCTGGCACTGCTGGCAAAGCGCCGGCGGGCGATGGAGGTGGAGCTGATCCGCGACCTGCCGGATGCCACGCTGTGGGTGCAGGCCGGCGAAACGCGGCTGCGCCAGGTGCTTGGCAATCTGCTGGCGAACGCCCTCGATGCACTCGGCGAAAAAGCCCCGCCGCGGCGCATCTGGCTGAGTGCCGCGCAGACCGCCGACGGCATCCAGCTGAGCCTGCGCGACAACGGCCCGGGCTTCTCCACCGAAGCCTTGAACCGTGCCCGCGAACCGTTTTTCACCACCAAGACCAGTGCCCAAGGCCTCGGCCTGGGCCTGGCGATTTGCGATACCCTGATGCGCGCCCTCGGCGGTGAACTGCTGCTGGCCAACCACCCCGAGGGCGGCGCATTGCTGACCCTGCGCCTGCGTGCCGCCGCACCAGGCGTCAACCTCCAACCCCCCGAGGATCACTCCGCATGAGTACGGACAACGCCATCGACAGCCGCATCCAGGTTCTGCTGATCGACGACGACCCGCACCTGCGCCAGGCGCTCAGCCAGACCCTCGACCTGGCGGGCCTCAAGGTGCTGGCCCTGGGCGATGCACAAGGGCTGGCCAAGCGCATCGGCCACGACTGGCCGGGGGTGGTGGTCAGCGATATCCGCATGCCGGGGCTCGATGGCCTGCAACTGCTGGAACAACTGCACGGGCAAGACGCCGAGTTGCCCGTGCTGCTGATCACCGGCCACGGCGACGTGCCCCTGGCCGTGCAGGCGATGCGCAGCGGGGCTTATGACTTTCTGGAAAAACCCTTTCCCAGCGACGACCTGCTTGATAGCGTGCGCCGCGCCCTGGCGCTGCGCCGCCTGGTACTGGACAACCGCAGCCTGCGCCTGGCCCTCGCCGACCGCCAGGCGTTGAGCGTCCGGCTGCTCGGCCAGTCGCCGGCGATCCTGCGCTTGCGCGAGCAGATCGGCGCCCTCGCGGCGATCAACACCGACGTGCTAATCCTCGGCGAAACCGGTGCCGGCAAGGAAGTGGTCGCCCGTGCGCTGCATGACCTGTCCAACCGCCGCACCGGTCCCTTCGTCGCCATCAACGCCGGCGCGCTGGCCGAGTCGGTGGTGGAAAGCGAGCTGTTCGGCCATGAGCCCGGCGCTTTCACCGGTGCGCAGAAGCGCCGTATCGGCAAGTTCGAATTCGCCAATGGCGGCACGCTGTTCCTCGACGAAATCGAGAGCATGAGCCTGGAGGTGCAGGTCAAGCTGTTGCGCCTGCTGCAGGAGCGGGTGGTCGAGCGCCTCGGCGGCAACCAGCTGATTCCCCTGGATATCCGCGTGATCGCCGCAAGCAAGGAGGATCTGCGTCAAGCGGCCGATCAAGGGCGCTTCCGCGCCGACCTGTATTACCGGTTGAACGTCGCGCCGTTGCGCATCCCACCGCTGCGCGAGCGCGCCGAGGACGCTTTGCTGCTGTTCCAGTACTTCGCCGACGCCGCCAGCGCCCGCCACGGCCTGCCCGCCCACACACTGCAGCCGGGGCAGCATGCCCTGCTGTTGCGCCACAACTGGCCGGGCAATGTGCGCGAGTTGCAGAACACCGCCGAACGTTTCGCACTTGGCCTGGACTTGGGCATCGAGCTGGGTCTGGAGCAGGCACCCGGCCGTCAGCAGACCGATCTGGCGGCCAGCAGCGGCGGTCTGAGCGAACAGGTCGAAGCCTTCGAGCGGGCCTTGATCGCCGCCGAACTGACCCGTCCCCACAACTCGCTGCGCAGCCTGGCCGAAGCGCTGGGCATACCACGCAAAACCCTGCACGACAAACTGCGCAAGCACGGCCTGAACTTCGCCGACGTGGGTGGCAGTGTCACCGATGAGCCGGACTGAGCCCGCCACTCGCGCCGCCAGCCCAGTTCACTGCCACTGCAACCTGCTGGGCAAAAATCGTCAGCAGGCTCTGACCGGCAGCGCTCAAGCGGCGCCCAACGCCGTGTAAAGCGCTTTGTCGGCCTCCGGCATCGGCTCGCCGCACAGGAAACGCTGCAAATTCACCGGCTCGCCAGACCTGGCGCCGAGCTGGGCCCGCAGGTCAGCGAACAGCCGATCGTAATCGCCATGAAAGGTAAAGAGTGGCGCCTGTCGCGGCACCAGTCCGTACTTGCGCAGGCAGCGCCCGGCCTCCTGCAGGAAGTTGTAAGCCACATCGCGATGCAGGCTGAACGTCTCGCGCACCACCCGCCCCGCCACCTCGCCGCCTAACTGGAAATCCACATAAGTCCCGGCTTCGCTGTGGCGCACGCGGTAGTCGAGGCTCAGGCGATAGCCAGGAAAAGCCCCTAGCGGGGCGCGTGTTACTTCGGCATGGCCGGGGGTGAACATGTTGGCCTCCTCTCCGGCGGCTCTAGGCAGAAGGAGCAGATCAACTTCCGCCTAGAGCAAACCAAAATTACCGATAAAGCGTTTATGCCATAAAACCAAAGTGGCCTTTAGCCCTCCAGCCTGAATAAAAACCATTGTCCTGCAGACTCGAGAAACCCACCCAGCAGCTCCAAGATGGTGCAGCCAAGCGCTTTAGGCTGCCCGTTTCGGGCCGCCATCAAGCTATCACGAGGAATGCGTTATCTGGCTCGGGAGTATTTTGAACATGAAAAGTTAGCCGGCTATTGATCCAGGTCATGACTTCCCCCCCAATTAGCCGCGCTTAATGGCTACCACTTCTTCTCCTAGCCTGGAGGCACACAATGTCCGAGCCCGCCAACAAACTCCGCCTCGGTGCGCTGGTCGCGCTGGTGGTCGGTTCAATGATCGGCGGGGGGATTTTCTCCCTGCCGCAAAACATGGCCGCCAGTGCCGATGTCGGCGCCGTGCTGATCGGGTGGGTAATCACCGGTTTCGGGATGCTGACCCTGGCATTCGTGTTCCAAACCCTGGCCAACCGCAAACCCGACCTCGACGGCGGGGTCTACGCCTATGCCAAGGCCGGCTTCGGCGACTACTTGGGTTTTTCCTCGGCCTGGGGTTACTGGATCAGCGCCTGGCTCGGTAACGTCGGCTACTTCGTGCTGTTGTTCAGCACCCTCGGCTACTTCTTCCCCATCTTCGGCGAAGGCAACACCCCGGCCGCCATCATCGGCGCCTCCGTGCTGCTCTGGGCCGTGCACTTCCTGGTGCTGCGCGGCATCAAGGAAGCCGCCTTCATCAACCTGGTGACCACCGTCGCCAAAGTCGTGCCGTTGCTGCTGTTCGTGCTGATCGCGTTCTTCGCCTTCAAGCTGGACATCTTCACCGCAGACATCTGGGGCCTGAAAAACCCCGATCTGGGCAGCGTAATGAACCAGGTGCGCAACATGATGCTGGTCACCGTCTGGGTGTTCATCGGCATCGAAGGCGCGAGCATCTTTTCGGCCCGCGCGGAAAAACGCTCGGACGTCGGCAAGGCGACCATCATCGGCTTCATCACCGTGCTGCTGTTTCTGGTGCTGGTGAATGTGCTGTCGCTGGGCATCATGACCCAGCCCGAATTGGCCAAGCTGCAGAACCCGTCCATGGCCGCCGTGCTGGAGCATGTCGTCGGTCACTGGGGCGCGGTACTGATCAGTGTCGGCCTGATCATTTCCCTGCTCGGTGCACTGCTGTCGTGGGTGCTGCTGTGTGCGGAGATCATGTTCGCCGCCGCCAGCGACCACACCATGCCGGCCTTCCTGCGCAAGGAAAACGCTAACCACGTGCCGGCCAACGCGCTGTGGCTGACCAACGCGATGGTGCAGATCTTCCTGGTCATCACCCTGTTCTCCGCCAGTACCTACCTGTCGCTGATCTACCTCGCCACCTCGATGATTCTGGTGCCCTACCTCTGGTCGGCGGCTTATGCGCTGCTGCTCAGCGTGCGCGGCGAGACCTACGAACAAGCCGCGGGCGAGCGCAACAAGGACCTGATCATCGCCGCCATCGCCGTGATCTATGCCGTCTGGCTGCTGTATGCCGGCGGCGTGAAATACCTGCTGCTGTCCGCGCTGCTCTATGCCCCGGGCGTGATTCTTTTCGCCAAGGCCAAGCGGGAAGTCGGCCAACCGATCTTTACCCAAATCGAGAAAGTGATCTTCGTCGCCGTCGTCATCGGCGCGCTGGTGGCCGCCTACGGCCTCTACGACGGCTTCCTGACACTCTAACTTTTTGAAGGAGAACCGCCATGTCCAACGACAACGTCAAACTCGGGGTCCACTCGGAAGCCGGGAAGCTGCGCAAAGTGATGGTCTGTTCACCGGGCCTGGCCCACCAGCGCCTGACGCCGAGCAATTGTGACGAACTGCTGTTCGACGATGTGATCTGGGTCAGCCAGGCCAAACGCGACCACTTCGACTTCGTCACCAAAATGCGTGAGCGCGGCGTCGAAGTCGTCGAAATGCACAACCTGCTGGCCGAAACCGTACAGAACGCCGACGCCCTGAAGTGGATTCTCGATCGCAAGATCACCGCCGACCAAGTGGGCCTGGGCCTGACCAATGAAGTCCGCTCCTGGCTGGAAAGCCTCGAACCCCGCGCCCAGGCCGAGTTCCTGATCGGTGGCGTAGCGGGTTCCGACCTGCCGGACAGTTTCGGCGGCAAAGCCATCGAAATGTTCCGCAGCTATCTCGGCAGCTCCAGCTTCATCCTGCCGCCACTGCCGAACACCCAGTTCACCCGCGACAACACCTGCTGGATCTACGGCGGCGTGAGCCTCAACCCGATGTACTGGCCGGCTCGCCGCCAGGAAACCCTGCTGGTCAGTGCCATCTACAAATTCCACCCGGACTTCGTCAATGCCGACTTCAAGGTCTGGTATGGCGACCCGGACAAGGACCACGGCGCCGCGTCGCTCGAAGGCGGTGACGTGATGCCCATCGGTAACGGTGTGGTGCTGGTCGGCATGGGCGAGCGCACCTCGCACCAGGCGGTCGGCCAACTGGCGCAATCGCTGTTCGCCAACAACGCGGCGCAACGGGTAGTCGTCGCCGGGCTGCCGAAATCCCGCGCGGCCATGCACCTGGATACCGTATTCAGCTTTTGCGACCGCGATCTGGTGACGGTGTTCGCCGAAGCGGTCGATGCCATCACCCCTTTCAGCATCCGCCCGGACGGCAACCGGCCCGGCGGCCTGGACGTGCGCCGCGAGGAAAAACCCTTCCTCGATGTGGTCGCCGAATCCCTCAAACTGAAAAAACTGCGCGTGGTGCCCACCGGTGGCAACAGCTTCGAGGCCGAACGCGAGCAGTGGGATGACGGCAACAACGTGGTCGCTATCGAGCCCGGCGTAGTGGTCGGTTACGACCGCAACACCTACACCAACACCTTGCTGCGCAAAGCCGGGGTGGAAGTCATCACCATCAGCGCCGGCGAACTCGGTCGCGGCCGTGGCGGCGGTCATTGCATGACCTGCCCGATCATCCGCGACCCGATCGATTACTGATTGATATTTAGCCCACCAATTACCAGGCCCTGTGAAGCCGTAGCGAGCGCCTGGCAAGGAGATTGATCATGGCTTTCAACATGCACAACCGTCACCTGCTCAGCCTGATGCACCACACCACCCGTGAGCTTCACTACCTGCTGGACCTCTCGCGCGACCTGAAGCGCGCCAAGTACACCGGCACCGAGCAGCAACACCTGAAACGCAAGAACATCGCGCTGATCTTCGAAAAAACCTCGACCCGCACCCGCTGCGCCTTCGAAGTCGCCGCCTATGACCAGGGCGCCAGCGTCACCTACATCGACCCGAGCTCCTCGCAGATCGGCCACAAAGAGAGCATGAAAGACACCGCCCGCGTGCTCGGCCGCATGTTCGACGCCATCGAGTACCGCGGCTACGGCCAGGAGATCGTCGAAGAGCTGGCCAAGTTCGCCGGCGTGCCGGTGTTCAACGGCCTGACCGCCGAATTCCACCCGACCCAGATGATTGCCGACGTGTTGACCATGCGTGAACACAGCGACAAGCCGATTCACGACATCAGCTACGCCTACCTCGGCGATGCCCGTTACAACATGGGCAATTCGCTGCTGATGATCGGCGCCAAGCTCGGCATGGACGTGCGCATCGGCGCGCCCAAGGCGCTCTGGCCGACCGAGGAGTTCATTGCCCAGTGCCAAGGTTTCGCCGAGGAAAGCGGCGCGCGCATCACCCTCACCGAAGACCCGCAGGCCGCGGTCAAGGGCGTCGATTTCATCCACACCGACGTCTGGGTGTCCATGGGCGAGCCGGTCGAAGCCTGGGACGAGCGCATCGCCCAACTGCTGCCGTACCAGGTCAATACGCAGATGATGAAAGCCTCCGGCAACCCTCGGGTGAAGTTCATGCATTGCCTGCCGGCGTTCCATAACAGCGAAACCAAGGTCGGCAAGGACATCGCCGAGCGCTACCCGCACCTGGCCAACGGCGTTGAAGTCACCGAGGACGTGTTCGAGTCGCCGGCCAATATCGCCTTCGAGCAAGCGGAAAACCGCATGCACACGATCAAGGCGATCCTGGTCTCGGCGCTCGCGGACATCTGACGGAGCGCGCGTTCCCATGCCCCCGCGTGGGAACACATCCCGTGACGCTCTGCGTCACTGCCATGGACGCCTCTTGCCCCTTAACCAAGGAGAATTGCTATGCGTATCGTCGTCGCATTGGGCGGCAACGCCCTGCTGCGTCGTGGTGAGCCCATGACTGCGGACAACCAACGCGAAAACGTGCGAATCGCCACCGAACAGATCGCCAAGATCGCCGCCGGCAACGAATTGGTGATCGCTCACGGCAACGGCCCGCAAGTCGGCCTGCTGGCCCTGCAGGCCGCGGCCTATACCTCGGTCAACCCCTACCCGCTGGATGTGCTCGGCGCCGAGACCGAAGGCATGATCGGCTACATGATCGAACAGGAGCTGGGCAACCTGCTGCCGTTCGAGGTGCCCTTCGCCACCCTGCTGACCCAGGTGGAGGTGGACAGCAACGACCCGGCCTTCCAGAACCCGACCAAGCCCATCGGCCCGGTGTACTCGAAAGCCGACGCCGAGCGCCTGGCAGCGGAAAAAGGCTGGAGCATCGCCCCCGACGGCGACAAGTTTCGCCGCGTGGTCGCCAGCCCAAGACCCAAGCGCATCTTCGAAATCCGCCCGGTCAAATGGCTGTTGGAGCATGGCACCATCGTCATCTGCGCCGGTGGTGGCGGCATCCCGACACGCTACAACGCCGAGGGTACGCTCGAAGGTGTCGAGGCCGTGATCGACAAGGACCTGTGCTCGGCCTTGCTGGCCGAACAACTGGAGAGCGATTTGCTGGTCATCGCCACCGATGTCAACGCGGCCTTTATCGACTGGGGCAAGCCCAGCCAGAAAGCCATCGCCCAAGCCCACCCGGACGAACTGGAGCGGCTCGGTTTCGCCGCCGGCTCCATGGGCCCGAAAGTCCAGGCGGCCTGCGAGTTCGCGCGTAATACCGGCAAGGTCGCGGTGATCGGTTCGCTGGCGGATATCGAGGCCATCGTCCAGGGCAAGGCCGGCACCCGCATCAGCACCGCCAAACCCGGCCTGAGCTACCGCTAAAACCCAGGGCGTACTCGCGCGGCTGTCCGCCCTCCAGCGGCGGACTGCTCGCTGCGCGCCTGGGCCGCCCTGCGGTCAGCGCCTCACCGGCCACCGAGATCGGGGTTTAAAGCGCCTTCTCGAAGATCTGCGAGTTGCGCTGGTAGTTGTACAGCGAGGCCCGCGCCGCCGGCAGGCGCTCGACGCCGCTGGGCTCGAAGCCGCGCTCGCGGAACCAGTGGGCGGTGCGGGTGGTGAGCACGAACAAGGTCTTCAAGCCCTGCGCCCGCGCGCGTTCCTCGATGCGCTCCAGCAGCTCGTCGCCACGGCCACCATGGCGATAATCCGGATTGACCGCCAGGCAGGCCAGCTCGCCGGAATCCGAGTCGGCGATCTGATAGAGCGCCGCGCAGGCGATGATCAGCCCGTCGCGTTCGACGATGCTGAACTGCTCGATCTCGCGCTCCAGCACTTCCCGCGAGCGGCGCACCAGGATGCCCTGCTCTTCCAGCGGACTGATCAGGTCGATCAGGCCGCCGACATCCTCGATGCTCGCCTCGCGCAATTGCTCGAACTGCTCCTGGTCGACCAGGGTGCCGCCGCCGTCGCGGGTGAACAGCTCGGTGAGTAGCGAACCGTCTTCGCCATAGCTGACGATATGGCTGCGCTTGACCCCGCCACGGCAGGCCTGGGCGGCGGCATCCAGCAATTCCGCCTGGTAACTGTTGCCGAGCCGTTGCAGGTGGTTGGGCACCTGCTGCGGGCGCAGTTCACGCACCAGCTTGCCGCGCTCATCCAGCAGCCCGCGCTCAGCGCCGAACAGGATCAGCTTGTCGGCGCCCAGATCGATCGCCGCGCGCATGGCCACGTCTTCACAGGCGATGTTGAAGATTTCCCCGGTGGGCGAGTAGCCCAGCGGCGAGAGCAGCACAATCGAGCGCTCGTCGAGCAGCCGGCCGATGCCCTTGCGGTCGACCCGGCGGACTTCGCCGGTGTGGTGATAGTCGACACCTTCAAGCACGCCGATCGGCCGCGCGGTGACGAAGTTGCCGCTCGCCACGCGCAGGCGCGAGCCCTGCATCGGCGAGGCGGCCATGTCCATCGACAGGCGTGCTTCGATGGCGATCCGCAGTTGGCCGACGGCGTCGATCACGCACTCCAGGGTCGGCCCGTCGGTGATCCGCAGGTCGCGGTGATAATGCGGCGTCAGCCCACGGGCGGCCAGCCGTGCCTCGATCTGCGGGCGCGAGCCATGGACCAGCACCAGGCGCACGCCGAGGCTGTGCAGCAGCACCAGGTCATGGACGATGTTGCCGAAATTCGGATGCACCACGCCGTCGCCGGGCAGCATGACGACGAAGGTGCAATCGCGGTGGGCATTGATATAGGGCGAAGCGTGGCGCAGCCAATTGACGTATTCCGGCATAGCGTAATGAGCCTTTGATTCGTGAAGAGAAAGCTGGAGCGAGCAACCGCATCTGCGCGCGGCGCAGGTGAAACGTCGGCTTTATCGTCGAAGTTGGGGCTGCAACACGCGCGCTCTCCTTAACGTTCAATCGGTGATCAATCGGCAACGCCGCCCTGGCTGGCGTTGCCGGCATTCGCTTCGCTAGGCCATGGGGCTCAGGCAGTAGTGCTGAATCAACTCACGCAACAGACGTACTGTCGGCTGTAAACGTGACATTTCCAGGAACTCCCCGGGCTGATGGGCGCAGCTGATATCGCCGGGGCCGAGAATCAGAGTCTCGCACCCCAGTTGCTGAAGATAAGGCGCTTCGGTGCCGAATGCCACTGCCTCGGCGCGGTGCCCGGTCAGCCGTTCGGCCACGCGCACCAGTTCGGCGTCGGCGGCCTGTTCGAACGGCGGCACACTGGGAAACAGCGGCGCGAAGTCGATGCTGACCTGATGCTGCGCGGCCAACGGCTGCAACTTCTGGCGGATCGCCGCACGGAGCATTTCCGGGTCCATGCCCGGCAAGGGCCGCAGGTCGAATTCCAGCGAACACTGGCCGCAGATTCGGTTGGGATTGTCGCCACCGTGGATGCAGCCGAAATTCAGCGTCGGTTGCGGCACCGTGAACTGGGCATTGCGGTATTCCTGCTGCCACTGCCGACGCAACTGCATCAGCTCGGCCATCGCCCCGTGCATCGCCTCCAGAGCGCTGTGACCGAGGCTCGGGTCGGAGGAGTGGCCACTCTGACCGAGAATATCGATGCGTTCCATCATCACGCCCTTGTGCAGGCGGATCGGCCGCAAGCCGGTCGGCTCGCCGATCACCGCCGCCCGCCCCAAGGGCCGGCCCGCCGCCGCCAGCGCCCGGGCGCCGGCCATCGAGCTTTCTTCATCGCAGGTGGCGAGAATCAGCAGCGGCTGGCGGAACGGCTGGTCGAGCAGCGGCAGCAGCGCTTCGATCACCAGGGCGAAGAAGCCTTTCATGTCGCAGGCACCAAGGCCGACCCAGCGGCCGTCGACTTCGGTCAACTTGAGCGGGTCGGTCTGCCACAGGGCGCCATCGAAGGGCACGGTGTCGCTGTGCCCGGCCAATACCAGGCCGCCAGGACCGCTGCCGAAGCTGGCGAGCAGGTTGAACTTGCCCGGTTCGACCTCTTGCAGCTCGCAGGCGAAGCCCAGGTCGCCGAGCCAGGTGCAGAGCAAATCGATCACCCCGCGGTTGGACTGATCCAGGCTCGGCTGGGTGCAACTCACCGACGGCGTGGCGATCAACGCGGCGAATTGCTCTTTGAGGGAAGGTAGGCGCATTCCGGGTCTCCACAAGCGAGCCCCATCATAGAGCCATCGCCACTCAGGAATAAACCGCCAAAGGCCGGCGCTGGGGCGGCGCACCGGCTTGTCCTGTACACTCCATGGCTTCAGCAGCCCACGCCTCCGGCACTTGGTGGCTGCGCATCCGTTATCAGCGTTTGGATTCCCCGGCCATGCAGAAAGAAACCGAAATCAAACTCCGCGTCAGCCGCGAAACCCTCGCCGCACTGCGTGAGCACCCGTTGCTGAAAAAGCGCAACAAGGCTGGCTGGGAGCGTCGCGAACTGTTCAATCAGTATTTCGATACACCGGAACGGGACCTGGCCAAAGCCCGGATCGCGCTGCGCATCCGACGTGACGGCGAGGCGCTCATCCAGACCCTGAAGACCCGTGGCCAGAGCGTCGCCGGTTTGTCCGAGCGCAACGAGTACGACTGGGCATTGAGCAAGGCCAAGCTGGACCTGAAAAAGCTGAATGACGCGTGCTGGCCAGAAGCCTTGGCCGAGCTGGACAAAAAACAGCTGCAGGTGATTTTCACCACCGACTTCGTCCGTGAGCGCGCGGAAATCGCCTGGGGCCGTGGCAAGAGCAAAGTGCTGATCGAAGCCGCCCTCGACCTCGGCAAAGTGGTCGCCGCCGGCCAGGAAGAGGAAATCTGCGAGCTGGAGCTGGAGCTGCGCCAAGGCGAACCACAGGCGCTGCTGGAACTGGCCGCGGAGCTGGCGACGGATCTGGCGCTGATGCCCTGCGACATCAGCAAGGCCGAACGCGGTTATCGCCTGTTCGACGCCAGCAGCTATTCGCTGAGCCTGCCGCTGCCGGAGCTCAACCCCGAACTGGCGCTCGACCAGGCCTTCGCCGCGCTGGCCTGGCACCTGCTCGGCAGCAGCCAGCGCCTGGCCGAGCAATACCGCTTCAACGGTCACTGGCGCCTGCTGGTCGACTGGGTCGAGCAGCTTGTGGAACTGCGGGCGTTGGTCGGCAGCCTTGGCCAGGCCGCGCCACGGGCCAGCAGCCACGAACTGCGGCTGAGCCTCGACGCGCTGCTCAGCGAGTGGCGCCCACGGGTACAGGCCGGGCAGCACGACGAAACCGTGCGCCAAGCCGCGCCCGCGCAGTTCGCCGCCGAGCTGCAAGGCACGCGCTGGGGCCTGTTCTCGCTGAACACCTCGCGCTGGCTGCTGGCGAACGCCTGGACGGCCGAGCGCAACAACCGCGGCAACCGCCAGGGCGCGGCGGTGCTCGGCAACTGGCTACCGCACCTGCTGGCCGAAGAAGCCGTGGCCTTGCAACTGGGTCGCTATCAGCAGCAACCGGAAGACCTCAGCGAACAACTGCCGCGCATCGAGCGCCTGCAAGTCTGGCTGCGCCTGGCCCGCCAGGTGTTGGACGTGCCGGAAGTCGACCGCCTGTATGGCGAGCTGAACAAGCTGCGCGAACTGGCCAACCGCGCGCTCGATGAGGAATGCCTGGCGGCGCGCGTGCAGCAGGCGCAAACCGTGCTGACCAGCAAAGCCTGGAAAGTCCTGCTGCGCCTGTAAGCCCGCCGCCGCGAGTGCGAGCCCGAGCACAAGTGCAGGCTCGCAGCATCGCGCCGGGCGGCGCAATCGGGCATGCTTAGGGCTATTCTTTGCAAGCCCAGCAGCCGTAGGGTGTGCTCGACGCTGCGCAGCAGAACCGCCTGACAAGGAGTTCGCATGTCCGCCTTCGCTTCACCGGCCCAGGATCGCACGCTGGATCTCAACGACCTGCTGCGCGAATTGGTCGCCCAGGGCCGCCTGGCGCAGGAAACCGCCGAGCAATGCCTGGCGATCCGCCGCAGTTCGGCCAACCCGCAACTGCATCCACTGGAGTTTCTCGCCGCACAGCAGGTCGACGACCTCAGCCGGCCGGGCAAGAAGCTCGACCTGGAAAGCCTGACGGTCTGGCTGGCGCAGCATGCCGGCCAGCCTTACCTGCGCATCGACCCGCTGAAGATCAACGTCGCCGCGGTCACGCCCCTGATGTCCTACGCCTTCGCCCAGCGCCACAAGATCCTCGCCGTGGCGGTGGACAGCGAAGCGGTGACCATCGCCAGCGCGCAACCCTTCGTCAGCAGCTGGGAAGCCAACCTGACCCATGTGCTGAAACGCCCGATCAAGCGCGTGGTGGCCAACCCGGCGGATATCCAGCGTTTCGCCGTGGAGTTCTTCCGCCTGGCCAAATCGGTCAGCGGCGCCAGCGCCGTCGACACCAGGAACAGCAACCTCGGCAACTTCGAGCAACTGCTCAACCTCGGCGCCAGCGACCAGGAGCCGGACGCCAACGACGCGCACATCGTCAACATCGTCGACTGGCTGTTCCAGTACGCCTTCCAGCAGCGCGCCAGCGATATCCACATCGAGCCGCGCCGCGAGCAGGGCACCGTGCGCTTTCGCATCGACGGCGTGCTGCACAACGTCTACCAATTCCCGCCACAAGTGACCATGGCCATCGTCAGCCGCCTGAAAAGCCTGGGGCGGATGAACGTCGCCGAGAAGCGCAAACCGCAGGATGGCCGGGTGAAGACCAAGATCCCGGGCGGCGGCGAGGTCGAGTTGCGCCTGTCGACCCTGCCCACCGCCTTCGGCGAAAAGATGGTGATGCGGATCTTCGACCCGGAAGTGCTGCTGAAGAACTTCGACCAGCTAGGCTTTTCCCCCGACGACCTGCGCCGCTGGCTGGACATGACCAGCCAGCCGAACGGCATCATCCTGGTCACCGGCCCGACCGGTTCGGGCAAGACCACCACGCTCTACACCACGCTGAAGAAGCTGGCGACCTCGGAGGTCAACCTCTGCACCATCGAGGACCCGATCGAGATGGTCGAGCCGGCCTTCAACCAGATGCAGGTCCAGCACAACATCGACCTGACCTTCGCCAGCGGCGTGCGTGCGCTGATGCGGCAGGACCCGGACATCATCATGGTCGGCGAAATCCGCGACCTGGAAACCGCGGAAATGGCGATCCAGGCCGCGCTCACCGGCCACCTGGTACTGTCCACCCTGCACACCAACGACGCCCCCAGCGCCATCACTCGCCTGCTCGAACTGGGCGTACCTTATTACCTGCTGCGGGCCACCCTGCTCGGGGTCATGGCCCAGCGCCTGGTGCGCACACTCTGCCCGCATTGCAAAGCGCCGGAGCAGATCAGCGCAGAGGACTGGCAAAGCCTGACCAAACCCTGGAGCGCACCGCTGCCCGGCGGCGCACACATCGCCGTCGGCTGCCTGGAGTGCCGCGATACTGGCTACCGCGGCCGCGCCGGGGTGTACGAAATCATGCAACTGACGGACAGCGTCAAACCCCTGATCACCGCCGACACTGACCTGCTGGCCCTGCGCCGCCAGGCATTCAAGGAGGGCATGCGCAGCCTGCGCCTGTCCGGCGCGCAGAAGGTCGCCGCCGGCCTGACCACAATCGAGGAAGTGCTCAGAGTCACCCCGCAAAGCGAACAAAAATGAATCGTAGGGTCGGTTAGGCCGCAGGCCGTAACCCACCAACCGCTCAACTGGTCGGTGAGTGTCGGTGCCTGGCGGCACCGTTGGCGGGTTACGCCGCCATGCGGCTAACCCGCCCTACGAATGACCAACCCACCCTAGGGAAAAGGAGTTTTTATGGAAATCGGCAGTGTGATTTTTCTTTTCGTCGGCCTCGCTCTGGCCATGGTCTTCATGGGGTTCAAGGTCGTACCGCAGGGTTATGAGTGGACCGTGGAGCGCTTCGGCCGCTACACCAACACCCTGAAACCGGGGCTGAACATCATCGTTCCGGTAATGGACCGCATCGGCCGCAAGCTCAACGTGATGGAAAGCGTGCTGGATATCCCACCGCAGGAAGTCATCACCGCCGATAACGCCACGGTGCAGATCGACGCGGTGTGCTTCTACCAGGTGATCAACACGGCCCAGGCGGCGTACGAGGTCAACAACCTCGAACACGCGATCCGCAACCTGCTGCAAACCAACATCCGCACCGTGCTCGGCTCGATGGAGCTGGATGCCATGCTCAGCCAGCGCGACGGGATCAACGAAAAACTCCTGCGTACCGTCGACGAAGCCACGGCGCCCTGGGGTATCAAGATCACCCGTATCGAGATCAAGGACATCAGCCCGCCCGCTGACCTGATGGCCGCCATGTCCGGGCAGATGAAAGCCGAACGGGTCAAGCGCGCGCAAATCCTCGAAGCCGAAGGCCTGCGGGCGGCAGCGATCCTCACCGCCGAAGGCAAGAAGCAGGCGCAGATCCTCGAAGCCGAGGGCGAGCGCCAAGCCGCCTTCCTCGAATCCGAAGCGCGCGAGCGCCAGGCCGAAGCCGAAGCCCGCGCGACCCAGGTGGTCTCCGAAGCGATTGCCAGCGGCAACGTGCAGGCGATCAATTACTTCGTCGCACAGAAATACATCGACGCCCTGGGCAAGCTGGCCTCGGCGAACAACAGCAAAGTCATCCTCATGCCGCTGGAAGCCAGCCAGGTGATAGGCGCAGTGGGCGGCATCGGCGAGATCGTGCGCGCCACCTTCGACAACAAAAAAGTCTAGGGAAGACGGAACATGTGGGACTACTTGCAACACCTTTCATTCTGGGACTGGCTGGCTCTCGGCACCCTGCTGCTGATCCTCGAAGTGTTCGGCGCCGGCGGCTATCTGTTGTGGATGGGCGTGGCTGCCGCCGCGGTCGGGGTGATCAGCTACGTGTTTCCGGCACTGCCCTGGACCTGGCAGTTCCTGCTGTTCGGCCTGTTGTCGGTGCTCACCGCGGTACTCTGGTGGCAACGCCAGCGCCACGCCGCCAAACCCTCCGACCAACCGGGGCTGAACCAGCGCGGCCAGGAATTCATCGGTCGTACCTTCCAGTTGCACGAGGCGATTGTCGACGGGCGCGGCAAGATCAAGGCCGGCGACAGCCTCTGGCTGGTCAGTGGCCCGGACCTGCCAGCCGGCACCGCGATCAAGGTGATCGGCCAGGATGGCGTACTGCTCAAGGTCGCTGCAGCCAGCTGAGCACCCTGCTACGACTGAACTCCCAACCTGTGCCGGTAGTCCTATTGGGCACTACCCACAGGAGTTCTGTTCATGTGTATCAAACTGGCCATCGTCCCGCTCTTGCTCGTACTGCCCGTCGGTTCGGCACTGGCCGACAGCACGGTACGCGACATCCTCTCTTCCGGCGCGACCACCGCCTCGACCTACCTGACGTTCCGCAAACATGACGACAAGCTGATCGTTGCCGCCCAGGATGACGCCAGCGCCTATATCGCCAGTGCCGGCAGCATACGCGGCCCCTACCTGGAAGCGGCGATGCAGAAAGTGCGCACCGACAACCCGGGCCTGCAGGCCAGCGACCAGGACCTGGCCCGCGCCATTCTGGTTGCGCAGTGACGTCGAGATCAGCAGGAAGTGCCACACTCGAGCGGCGCGACACATGCACAGGCATGGCGAGCAGCTACATGCTGACTACCCGGTAGAGGCTGGCCAGGCCCGCATCGAGCGATGTTATTGCTGACCCCATCGCGAAATTGCACACGGCCTGCCACACCTCGGCCAGGGCCGTGAGACTATCAGGCGCTTGCTGCAACCCCCGATAACAAGGACCGTTACCCATGGGCAACCCCATTCCCACGCTGAAAGTCGTACTGATCCTGATGATTGCGATCAACCTCATCTGGTTCAGTGATCGCCTGTTCTCCCTCGTCGACATCGATGTTTTCGCGCTGGTGCCGTCCTCGGCGATCCAGCTTATCGGTCTGCTCGGCAGCCTGCTGCTCATCGTCTTCAACGTGCTGTTGCTCGGCCTGCTGCCGCGCCTGCAACTCAAGCCCGAATAGCGCTACGCGAGCGCGGGGACCCAAAAAGGCAGCAATCAGCGCTTCCCGAGAACCCCTGGACTCCCGCGACGGTGTGGCCTGTGACGATGTCTAGCGCCCATCCACCAAGCACTGCACGTGTGGCGATTACTCGCGGTAATCGTCCACCGGCACACAAGCGCAGAACAGGTTGCGGTCGCCGTAGACGTTGTCCACGCGATTCACCGTCGGCCAGTACTTGTGGGCTCGGCTGTGGGCGGACGGGGTGACCGCCTGCTCGATGCTGTAGGGACGTTCCCAGATACCGATGACATCCGCCAGGGTGTGCGGCGCACGCTTGAGCGGGTTGTCCTCGGCCGGCCACTCGCCGCTCTGCACTTTGTCGATCTCCGCGCGGATGCTCAGCATCGCCTCGATAAAGCGATCGAGCTCGTGCTTGGATTCGCTTTCAGTCGGCTCGATCATCAGCGTGCCCGGCACCGGGAACGACATGGTCGGGGCATGGAAGCCGTAGTCCATCAGACGCTTGGCGACGTCCTCCTCGCTGATCCCGGTCAGTGCCTTGAGCGGGCGCAGATCGAGGATGCATTCATGGGCCACCCGCCCGTTGCGGCCACTGAAGAGGACCGGGAAGGCGCCACCCAGCTGGTTCGCCAGGTAGTTGGCTCCGAGGATCGCCACTTCGGTGGCATCGGCCAGTTGCGGGCCCATCATGGCGATGTACATCCAGCTGATCGGCAGGATGCTGGCACTGCCCCAAGGCGCCGCGCTGACTGCACCATTCTCGGGGTTCGGGCCTTCCAGCTGAATCACCGGGTGGTTGGCGACGAACGGCGCCAAGTGTGCGCGCACACCGATCGGGCCCATACCCGGGCCGCCACCGCCGTGCGGGATGCAGAAGGTCTTGTGCAGGTTCATGTGCGACACGTCGGCGCCGATGTCCGCCGGACGCGCCAGGCCGACCTGGGCGTTGAGGTTGGCACCGTCCATGTAGACCTGGCCACCGTGGACGTGGATCACCTCGCAAATTTCACGGATGCCTTCCTCGTACACGCCGTGGGTCGAGGGGTAGGTCGCCATCAGGCAGGCCAGTTGCTCACCGGCTTCGGCGGCCTTGCGCTTGAGGTCTTCCAGATCGACGTTGCCCTCGTTGTCACACTCGACGATCACCACGCGCATGCTCGCCATCTGCGCCGAGGCCGGGTTGGTGCCGTGCGCCGAAGCCGGGATCAGACAGATATTGCGATGCCCTTCGTTGCGGCTCTCGTGGTATTTGCGGATCGCCAGCAGGCCGGCATATTCACCCTGGGCGCCGGAGTTGGGCTGCATGCAGATCGCGTCGAAGCCGGTGATGGCGCGCAGCCAGGCCTCCAGTTCGTCGATCATCAGCGTGTAACCGCTGGCCTGTTCCAACGGCACGAAAGGGTGCAGGTTGGCGAACTGCGGCCAGGTGATCGGGATCATCTCGCTGGTGGCATTCAGCTTCATGGTGCAGGAGCCGAGCGGGATCATCGACTGGTTCAGCGCCAGGTCCTTGTTCTCCAGCTGCTTGAGGTAACGCAGCATCTCGGTTTCGCTGTGGTGGGTATTGAACACCGGGTGGCTGAGGTAGCTCGAGCTGCGTTGCAGCGCCTGAGGAATGCCGCAAGGCACCTCACCGGCGTCCAGCTCGGCGACGTCGAGGCCGTGATCGGCACCGAGGAACACGTCGAACAAGCGCGCCACGGTCTCGGCGCCGCAGGTCTCGTCCAGGCTCAGGCCGAGCTGGCCACGGCCCAGGATGCGCAGGTTGATCTGCGCGGCCTGGGCCGATTCGATGATCGCCGTCTGGCTGCCGCCGACGTCGAGGGTCAGGGTGTCGAAGAACTGCCGATTGAGGCGCTGGATGCCTTTGCGCTCAAGGCCGACGGCCAGAATCGAGGTCAGCCGGTGCACGCGCTGGGCGATCTGCTTCAGGCCCTGCGGCCCGTGGTAGACCGCGTAGAAGCTGGCGATATTGGCCAGCAGCACCTGCGCGGTGCAGATGTTCGAGTTGGCCTTCTCGCGGCGGATATGTTGTTCGCGGGTTTGCAGGGCCATGCGCAGGGCGACGTTGCCGCGCGCGTCTTTCGACACGCCGATGATGCGTCCGGGAATCGCCCGCTTGAATTCGTCGCGGGTCGCAAAGTAGGCCGCGTGCGGGCCGCCATAGCCCATCGGCACGCCAAAGCGCTGCGCCGAACCGAACACCACATCGGCCCCCAGCTCACCGGGCGGGGTCAGCAGCAGCAGGCTCAGCAGGTCGGCGGAAACACAGGCCAGGGCCTGTTGCGCGTGCAGTTGCTCGATCAACGGGCGCAGGTCGCGGATTTCGCCGTGGGTGTCCGGGTACTGCAACAGGCCACCAAACACCTGGTGCTCGCCAAGGGTTTCGACGGCCGCCACCACCAGGTCGAAGCCAAAGGCTTCGGCGCGGGTGCGGACCACGGAAATGATCTGCGGGTGGCAGTTCTGGTCGACGAAGAACAGGTTGCTCTTGCTCTTGGCCACGCGCTTGGCCAACGCCATGGCTTCGGCGGCGGCAGTCGCCTCATCCAGCAAGGAGGCGCTGGCCAGATCCAGGCCGGTGAGGTCGATGGTCAACTGCTGGAAGTTCAACAGCGCTTCCAGGCGTCCCTGGGCGATTTCCGGTTGATACGGCGTGTAGGCGGTGTACCAACCCGGGTTTTCCAGCACGTTGCGCAGGATCACCGCCGGCGTCAGCGTGCCGTGGTAACCCATGCCGATCAAGCTGGTCCAGACCTGATTCTGCTCGGCGTAGCCGCGCAACTTGGCCAGCGCCGCCTCTTCATCCAGCGCCGCCGGTAGCTCCAACGGACGATTCAGGCGAATCGCCGGTGGTACCGTCTGCTCGATCAGTTCGGCGCGACTGCCCAGGCCGAGAGCCTCGAGCATGGCCTGCTGTTCATCGGCATCAGGCCCCAGGTGGCGACGCAGAAAGGCGTCGGACTGCTGGAGCTGCACAAGGCTGGGCGTTTGGGACATGGTCGGGCTCTCGGAAAAAGACAAAGCCTCGATTCGCAGGCCTGCGAATCGAGGCTTTTTAAGGATAGCTAGTTATTAAGCGTCGGCGTCGCAGGCAGCTTGGTAACCGGCGGCATCCAGCAGCTTGTCCAATTCTGCGGCGTTGCTCGGCTGCAGCTTGTAGAACCAGCTGCCATAGGGGTCGCTGTTGACGTTTTCCGGCGAGTCGGTCAACGCGTCGTTGACGGCGATGACTTCACCGCTGATCGGTGAATAGATGTCCGAGGCGGCTTTCACCGACTCCACCACGCCCGCTTCCTGACCGGCCGCCAGTTGCTTGCCAAGCTCCGGCAACTCGACGAACACCACATCACCCAGGGCTTCCTGAGCATGGTCGGAAATGCCCACCGTCACGCTGCCATCGGCTTCCAGGCGAGCCCATTCGTGGCTGGCGGCGTAACGCAGTTCGCTGGGGATATTGCTCATATCGGTGTCCTCAAAGACTGGGAGGCGGATGGCCCGCCTAGAAAATTTAGCAGGTTGTTAGAACCGGCCCGAAAATTACTGCGCCGCTCGGCGGCGATGCCAACCACAGGGCCGCGGCCCTTGCAGTCCGCCCGCCAGGAGCCACGCGGTTCAGATCAATGCCTTGCCGTGGCGGACGAACGTCGGCCGAACCACGCGCACGGGGTACCATTTGCCACGGATTTCCACCTCGGCGCGCTCGCCGGTCGCCGCCGGTACGCGGGCCAGGGCAATCGACTTGCCGAGGGTTGGGGAAAAGCTGCCGCTGGTGATTTCACCCTCGCCCACCCCTTC
This sequence comes from Pseudomonas sp. KH_027, assembly GCF_057838565.1. Taxonomy (NCBI): domain Bacteria; kingdom Pseudomonadati; phylum Pseudomonadota; class Gammaproteobacteria; order Pseudomonadales; family Pseudomonadaceae; genus Pseudomonas; species Pseudomonas sp. KH_027. The sequence continues at coordinate 307,244 of NZ_CM174470.1, read as the reverse complement.
GACCCGCACCACCTGGTGCGCGCGCAATACGCCGCGCTCTTCCAGCACCAGACCGACCAGTTTCGGCTGGTTGCCGGCCGCGTATTGCGCTTCCAGCACCTTGCGGCCGACGAAGCCACGCGCCGGCGGCTCCCAGGCGATGGTCCAGGCCATGTTGGCGGCCAGCGGCGAGACGTCTTCGCTCATGTCCTGGCCGTAGAGGTTCATGCCCGCTTCCAGGCGCAGGGTATCGCGCGCGCCCAGGCCGATCGGGGCGATGCCGGCACCGACCAGTTCATTGAAGAAGCTCGGCGCCTGCTCGGCCGGCAGCATGATTTCCAGGCCGTCTTCGCCGGTGTAGCCGGTCCGCGCGATAAACCAGTCGCCCTCGGCAAAGCCCTGGAACGGCTTGAGCACGCCAATCAACTCAGCACGTGCGCCGGACACCAGTTCGGCGGCCCGCGCCCGCGCCTGCGGGCCCTGGATGGCGAGCATCGCCAGTTCGGCGCGCTCGTGCAGTTCGACGGCGAAACCGGCGGTCTGCGCCTGCATCCAGGCCAGGTCCTTGTCGCGGGTGGCGGCGTTGACCACCACGCGGTAGCCCTCGGCGGTGAGGTAGACGATCAGGTCGTCGATCACCCCGCCCTGCTCATTCAGCATGCCGCTGTAGAGGGCCTTGCCCAGCGCCTGCAAACGTTCGATGTCATTGGCCAGCAAATGCTGGAGATAGGCCTTGGCCTGCGCGCCGGCAACATCGACCACCGTCATGTGCGACACATCGAAGACCCCGCAATCGCGGCGCACCTGGTGGTGCTCCTCGACTTGCGAGCCGTAGTGCAGCGGCATATCCCAACCGCCGAAATCGACCATCTTGGCACCCAGGGCAAGGTGCTGATCATAGAGGGGCGTGCGCTGTCCCATGGGTTTCTCCTTCCGGGCTTGGCGAAGATGCGGGCAGGCACTGAAACGCGGCTGAGCTTGTACGAACAAGGCACTGGCGACGACGTATCAGCTGCCCGGTCTGAATGACGGGCCGCATCGAATGGCGCGCATTGTAGCCGCAAGAATGACGGCTGGACACATTCAACCTGGGGGCTGCGCGGTCAGTGCCCGTGGCGCCGGGCCGAGCGGCGAATCAGGCCGATCACCGGCAACAACCCGACCAACACCAGGGTCAGCGCCGGCAGCGCGGCACGCGCCCACTCGCCCTCGCTGGTCATCTCGAATACCCGCACCGCCAGGGTGTCCCAGCCGAACGGACGCATCAGCAGGGTCGCCGGCATTTCCTTCAGCACATCGACGAACACCAACAGGGCCGCACTCAAGGCCCCAGGCAGCAGCAGCGGCAGGTAAACCCGGAAGAACAACCGGGGGCCGCCGACACCAAGGCTGCGCGAGGCCTCCGGCAGCGACGGCCGAATCCGCCCCAGACCGTGCTCCAGCGGGCCGTAAGCCACCGCGATAAAACGGATCAGGTAGGCCAGCAGCAACGCCGCCAGGCTGCCCAGCAGCAGCGGCTTGCCAGCACCGCCGAACCAGTTCGACAGCGGGATCATCAGCTCGCGGTCAAGGTAGCTGAACGCCAGCATGATCGACACCGCGAGCACCGAGCCGGGCAAAGCGTAACCGAGGTTGGCCAGGCTGACCGCCGAGTGGATCGGCCGGGTCGGTGCCAGGCGGCGGGCAAAGGCCAGCAGCAGTGCGACCGCGACGGTGATCGCCGCCGCCAGCGCACCGAGGTAGAGGGTGTGCAGGATCAAACCGGCATAGCGTTCATCCAGGTCGAAACGGCCACGCTGCCAGAACCACACCAGCAATTGCAGCACCGGGATGAGAAAGGCGCAGGCGAACACCAGCCCGCACCAGGCGCTGGCGGCCAAGGCCCGCGCGCCACGCAGGCGATACAGCGCCTTACCTCGCGGACGCTCGCTGGAAGGCCGGTTGACGCCGCGCGCGCGACGCTCGCCATACAGCACCAGCATCACCGCCAACAACAGCAGGCTGGCCAACTGGGTCGCGGTGGACAGGCTGTAGAAGCCGTACCAGGTCTTGTAGATGGCGGTGGTGAAAGTATCGAAATTGAACACCGAAACCGCGCCGAAATCGGCCAGGGTTTCCATGATCGCCAAGGCCACGCCGGCACCGATCGCCGGGCGCGCCATCGGCAACGCCACACGCCAGAACGCCTGCCAGGGCGACTGCCCAAGCACCCGTGCGGCCTCCATCAGGCCCTTGCCCTGAGCCAGGAAGGCCGTGCGCGCCAGCAGGTAGACGTAGGGATAGAACACCAGCACCAAAACGATGATCACCCCGCCGGTGGAGCGCACCCGCGGCAGCCGCAGGCCCGTGCCGAACCACTCGCGCAGCAGGCTTTGCAGCGGCCCGGCGAAATCCAGCAGGCCGACGAAGACGAAGGCCAGCACGTAGGCGGGAATGGCGAAGGGCAGCATCAAGGCCCAGTCGAGCCAGCGCCGCCCAGGGAATTCGCAAAGGCTGGTGAGCCACGCCAGGCTGACGCCGAGCAGCGTCACCCCGACACCGACGCCGAACACCAGCGTCAGGGTATTGCCGAGCAGGCGCGGCATCTGCGTCTGCCACAGGTGCGACCAGATCTGCAGATCCAGCGCCTGCCAGGACAGCGCCATGACACTGAGCGGCAGCAGCACCAGCGCGGCAAGCGCAAAGGCAATCGGGTACCAGCGACGCTGGGCGGGATGGGCCACAAAATCCTCATCAGGCAGAAAACACAACGCCCCGGGTTTCAACCGGGGCGCCGAGTATAACCGCGACTAGCCGTGCATGGACGTGTCGCGGCGGTCAGTTCCAGCCAGCGCGATCCATCAACTTGATCGCTTCGGCCTGGCGCTTGCCGGCTACTTCGACCGGAATGCTGTCGGCCTTGAACGTGCCCCAACTGGCCACTTCGGCCGACGGCGGCACGCTCGGGTTGGCCGGGTATTCCTGGTTGACCCCGGCGAACAGGGCTTGCGCCTGCGACCCGGTCATCCACTCCACCAAGGCCTTGGCCGCTTCCGGGTGCGGCGCGTGCTGGGTCAGGCCGATGCCCGAGAGATTCACATGCACGCCGCGATCCTGCTGGTTGGGCCAGAACAGCTTCACCGCCAGGCCCGGCTCCTGCTTGTGCAGGCGCCCGTAGTAGTAGGTGTTGACGATGCCGACATCGCACTGTCCGGCATTGATCGCCTGGAGCACGGCGATGTCATCGGAGAACACATCGGTGGACAGGTTGTTGACCCAACCCTTGAGGACTTCCTCGGTTTTCTCTGCGCCATGGGTTTCGATCAAGGTGGCGGTCAGCGACTGGTTGTAGACCTTCTTCGCCGTGCGCAGACAGAGCCGGCCCTCCCACTCCTTGCCGGCCAGCGCCTCGTAGGTCGAGAGTTCCTGCGGCTGCACCCGGTCGGTGGAATAGGCAATCGTCCGCGCGCGCAGCGACAGGCCGGTCCAGCTGTCGGTCGAGGAGCGGTATTGCGGCGGGATGTTGGCGTCGATGACCGCCGACTTGAACGGCTGCAGAATACCCATCTGCTCTGCCTGCCAGAGGTTGCCGGCGTCCACGGTGAGCAGGAGGTCGGCCGTGGCGTTCTCGCCTTCGGCCTTGATCCGCTGCATCAGCGGCGCTTCCTTGTCGGTGATGAACTTCACCGTCACCCCGGTTTTCGCGGTGTAGGCATCGAATACCGGCTTGATCAACTCATCGATCCGCGAGGAGTAGACCACCACTTCGTCGGCAGCCTGAACGGAGGTCGCGGCCATCAGTACCAGCAGCGAGAGGAAAGAACGACGGAGCGGCATGGGCAAGCCCTCGGAATAGCCAGAAAGGTGCAAATGATAGTAAAACTCACTTGCACTCTGCATGCAGTTTTTATATCGGGGTGTGTCTCGGCCCGGAAAGACGGCCGGGCGCGGCGCGATGACCACATAGGGCGGACTCAGGCGCGCAGCGAACAGTCCGCCACCTGCAACGGCGTACTGCTTCGCGTGTACGTCCTACGCCCGCGCCAGCTCCGGCAGGTCGCCGGACAGGCCCAGTGCCTGGCGCACGAACAGCGCCTTGGCTTCGGGCAAGCCGTCGACCCAGTTGAGGCCACTGTTGCGCAGCCAGCGCAGCGGCAGCGGGTCGGCCTGGAACAGCCGCTCGAAGCCCTCCATCGCCGCCATCATCGCCAAGTTATGCGGCATCCGCCGACGTTCGTAGCGGCCGAGCACTCGCTCATCGGCCAGGTTTTCGCCACGCTCGAGCGCATGCAGCAGCACCTCGGCCAGCACGGCGGCATCGAGAAAGCCGAGGTTGACCCCCTGCCCGGCCAACGGGTGAATGCTGTGGGCCGCATCGCCGATCAGCGCCAGCCCCGGCTCCACATAGCGCTTGGCATGCCGCTGGCGCAGCGGGATGCACAGGCGCGGGTCGGCTTCCAGCACCTCGCCCAGGCGCCATTCGAAGGCCTTGCCCAGCGCCTGACAGAACGCCGCGTCGTCCAGCGCCATCACGCGCTCGGCCTCAGCCGGGGTGATCGACCAGACGATCGAGCACCAGCCCTGCGCGTCCTCCCCCTCTTGTGCCAGCGGCAGAAAGGCCAGCGGGCCATCGTCGGTAAAGCGCTGCCAGGCGGTGCGCAGATGCGGCTTGCTGCAGCGCACGCTGGTGACGATGGCGTGGTGCAGGTAATCCCATTCGCGGGTGGCGAAACCGGCCAGGCGGCGAACCGCCGAGTTGCCGCCATCCGCCGCGATCACCAGCGGCGCGCGCACTTCGCGGCCATCGCTCAGACTCAGCAGCCAGTCATCGCCGGAGCGGCGCAATTGTTCCAGGCGGGCATTGGGCAACAAGCCCAGCGTGCTGTCGTGCAGCCGCTCGAGCAGGGCGTCCTGAACCACACGGTTCTCGACGATATGGCCGAGCACCTCGGCATGCACGCTGGCCGCGGAGAAATGGATCTGCCCCGTTCCCGAACCGTCCCACACCTGCATTTCGGCATAGGGGCTGGTGCGCCGGGCGACTACCCCGGGCCACACGTCGAGGCGCTCCAATACGCGCTGGCTGGCCGCCGACAAGGCGCTGACGCGCGGCTCGAAGGCGCCGGCACGGTCGAAGGGTTTGACGCTGAGCGGGCCACCGTCCAGCAGCAGAATGTCCAGGCCACTGTTCTGCAAGGCCAGCGCCAGCGCGCTGCCCACCATGCCCGCACCTACGATTACCAGATCCGCACGCATCTTCCGTTCCTTATGCAGCCTGCCGCGCACGCGGCTTGAGGCGGACGTAGAGGGTCTTGCGCACCTTGGCCACCAGCGTGCCCTCGGCGTCATGAATGTCGACCTGCAGCTCGGGCAGGTACTTGTCGCCGTCGGCGGTACGCGTGCGCACCTCGGCGAGCAGCCTGTCGTCTATGTGGAAATCGGCATACACCGCGCCCTTGCCCGGGCTGATGAAGTCGATATTGGCCGCCTTGTCCCAGACGATGTAGTCGCGGCCCAGCAAGTTCATCAACATCAGCATGTAGAACGGGTCGGTCATGCTGTACAGCGAACCGCCGAACTGGGTGCGTACATAGTTGCGGTTGAACCAGTGCAAGCCCATTTTCACCTGCACCCGGCGAAAGTCCGCACCGATGTACTGAACCCGGATGCCGGCACCGAGATAAGCCGGATAGAGGTTCAGGCCGAGACGCAGCAAGCGCGCACGGCGGGCCAGTTTAAGGTCACTCATGTGCATTTCTCATTCGGAACGGGTGCCCAGGCCCATGGCCTGGCGAGCGAACCAGCGCTTGGCCGGAGGCAGCAGGTCGAGCCCGAGCAGGCCGAGGGTACGTCCGGTGGCAAGCAAGGGCTCGGCGCTGGTGAACAACCGGGTAACGCGATCGGAAAAACCGACGGTGAGGTGCTGGTCCAGCCGCTGACGCGCGTAATAGCGCTGCAACGTGGCGAACTCGCCCGGCGCCTCCGGGCTGGCCAGCAGCACTTCGGCCAACGCCTGGGCATCGCGCAGCGACAGGTTGTAGCCCTGCCCGGCAATCGGATGCAGGCTGTGCGCCGCATTACCGAGCACCACCAGGTTGGGCCGCACCTGCTCCTGCGCCTCGATCAACGCCAGCGGATAGACATTGCGCGCACCGACCTGGCGCAAAGCCCCCAGGCGATAACCGAAGGCCTGCTGCAATTCGGCCAGGAAGCTGCGCTCATCCAGCCGGGCCAGACGCTCGGCATCCGCGCCAGAACGGGTCCAGACCAGCGCGCAGCGGTTGTCCGCCAGCGGCAGCAAGGCCATTGGCCCCTCGTCGGTGAAGCGCTCGAAGGCTTGACCGGCATGCGCCTCGCGCGGGGAGATGTTGGCGATCAGCGCACTCTGCTGGTAGGGCGTGTGCTTCACGCCGATGCCGAGTTGCTCGCGCAGGCCGGAACGGCCGCCGTCGGCCAGCACGGCCAGATCGCAATCGATGATCGATTCATCGCTCAAGGTCAACCGATAACCATCGTCCAGCGCCTGCATGGCGCTGACTTCCGCCGGGCAGCGCCAGCTGACCACGTCATGATCCAGCGCCTGCCACAGGCAGTGACCGAGCCAGGCATTCTCAGCCACATAACCGAGCGCCGGCACGCCTTCTTCCTCGGCGCTCAACCGGGCCGCACCGAAACGCCCACGGTCGGAGACGTGAATCTGCAGAATCGGCTCGGCCCGCGGCGCGATGCGCGACCACAGGCCCAGGCGCTGATAAATCTGCTGACTGCCGAACGACAGGGCTGTCGAGCGCGCGTCATAGCTGGGCTGGTAGCCGTCGCCCGGGGCGAACGGCTCGATCAGCACGATCTTCCAGCCACGCGCCTTGGCCCCGGCCTGCAAGGCCAGCGCCAGGCTGGCGCCGACCAGGCCGCCGCCAATGATCGCCAGGTTCGCCCGACTCACTGCCTCAGGCTGCCTGGATTCGTGCGGCAGCCATCAAGGCCTCGATCTCCGCCACGGTTTTCGGCGCGTGGGCGGTCAGAATCTCGCAGCCGGTCTTGGTCACCACCACGTCGTCTTCGATGCGCACGCCGATGCCGCGCCATTTCTTCGCCACGTTCTGATTGTCCACGGCGATGTAGATGCCCGGCTCGACGGTCAGCGCCATGCCCACTTCCAGCACGCGCCATTCGCCGCCGACCTTGTAGTCGCCGACATCATGCACGTCCATGCCCAGCCAGTGCCCGGCGCGGTGCATGTAGAAGGCCTTGTAGGCCTCGCTGGCAATCAGCTCTTCGACATTGCCTTCGAGCAGGCCCAGCTCAACCAACCCAGCAGTGATGACCTGCACGGTGGCTTCGTGGGCTTCGTTCCAGTGCTTGTCCGGGCCGATGGCCGCGAATGCCGCTTCCTGGGATTTCAGCACCAACTCGTAAATGGCCTTCTGTTCCGGGGAAAACTTGCCATTGACCGGGAAGGTGCGGGTGATGTCGCTGGCGTAGCAGTCGATCTCGCAACCGGCGTCGATCAGCACCAAATCGCCGTCCTTCAACGGCGCGTCGTTTTCGCGGTAATGCAGGATGCAGGCATTGCGGCCGGTGGCGACGATCGAGCCATAGGCCGGCATCTTCGCCCCGCCCTTGCGGAACTCGTAATCCAGTTCGGCTTCCAGGTGGTACTCGCTCAACCCGACACGGCTGGCCTGCATGGCACGGATGTGCGCACGGGAAGAAATCTGCGCGGCTTCGCGCATCACCTTCACTTCATTGGCCGACTTGTACAGGCGCATGTCGTGCAGCAGGTGATCGAGGGCGACGAACTCGTTGGGCGGCTGCGCGCCCTGACGGGCCTTGGAGCGGATCACGTTGATCCACTCCATCAGGTGGCGGTCGAACTCCTGGTTGGTGCCCATGGCGTAATAAACCCGCTCGCGGCCTTCGATCAACCCCGGGAGGATGTCATCGATATCACCGATGGGGAATGCATCGTCGGCGCCGAAGGTGCTGATGGCGCCATCCTGGCCGGCACGCAGGCCGTCCCAGAGCTCGCGCTCGGGATCGCGCTCGCGACAGAACAGCACGTACTCGCCGTGCTCACGTCCCGGAATCAGCGCGATCACCGCTTCCGGTTCGGGGAAGCCGCTGAGGTACTGGAAGTCGCTGTCCTGACGGTAGACGTGCTCGACGTCGCGGTTGCGGATATACACCGGCGCCGCTGGCAGGATGGCAATGCTGTTGGGCTCCATCTGCGCCATCAGCGCCTTGCGCCGACGGGCGTATTCCGACTTGGGGATGCTGATCATGGGCGGACTCGACCTCGGGAAAATCAGTGCAGGGAAGGCTTCGCGGCGACGGCTGCCGGCGCTTTGGCGCACTCGGTGAACAGCAGCAAGGGCGCGACACGCAGGTATTCCATCACTTCCATATAGTCGCTTTCGCCGTCCTCGGACTCGTCCAGCGCGCTCTGCACCTGGGCGATGGCCGCCAGGTCCTGCAACACCTCGACGGCTTCGCCGCTCAAGGCCTTGTCGCGGGCGGTCAGACCGAAACCGCCGAGGAAGCCCTGGCACCACTGACCCAGCGCAATGGCGCGCTCGGCCAGCGGCGCGTCGTCGGACGGCAGCAGCAGCACGACGGTCATGTCGTCGCCGGTCAATTCGCCCTTGACCATCTCCTGCAGGCCGATCAGGGCCTGCCGTATGTTGTCTTGCGGCGCGCCGCCGAGCAGTTCGGTGGCATCCACCAGCCAGGGTTCGACCTCGAAGCCGGCACCGGCACAACTGCGGCCCAGTAACAGGCCATGCAACTCGGCGGGAGAAACGGGTTGGCCACTGCTGGCGAGCAGGGCGGCGAAAGCACTATACGGGGAATTTTGAGTGGGCATCGGCAACTAGGCGCCAGAGGGCGCAATGACTAGAATGAAGGCCTCGTATCCTAGCACCGGCAGGCGCGCCAAGACCATCGAAGGCCGCCGACAGGTTTGCACCTTTAGCGGACTGATCCTATATAGTTCCGGTCATTCAACGCATTAGTGAGAACCCATGGAAGACGCCGATCTGCACGCGCTCACCACCAAGCTGGAGCTGCTCATTCAGCGCGTCGAGCAGCTTAAAGCCGACAACCGAGTCTTGCGTGCGCATGAAAAGGCCTGGCGCGAGGAGCGCGCCCATCTGGTTGAAAAGAACGAAATAGCCCGGCACAAGGTCGAATCAATGATTTCGCGCCTGAGAGCCCTGGAGCAGGACTAATGACCTCGAATACCGTAACCGTCCACATCCTCGATAAAGACTATTGCATCGCCTGCCCAGCGGATGAGCGCGCCAACCTGGAAAGCGCCGCGCGCTATCTGGATGGCAAGATGCGTGAAATCCGCAGTGGCGGCAAAGTCATAGGTGCCGACCGGGTCGCCGTGATGGCGGCCCTGAACATCACCCACGACCTGCTGCACAAACACCAGCGCCTGGATCAGGACAGCAGCTCGACCCGCGAGCAGGTGCGCGACCTGCTGGAGCGTGTCGACCACGCCCTGGCCACCGATCAGGATGCCGGCCATAGCTGATTGCAGCGCGGCGGATTCGGGTATACTGGCCCCCGCTCCCTGGAGTGTGCGCCAGTTGGTGATGTCCCTGAGCCGATACGCACAAACCCGGGGGTTGCAAGTTGGAGCCGGTGTGCATGTCCGCCTGACGGAAAGCCTTAACGCTCCCTGCAACCTCCACCTTGAACTTTCGGGTTCAAGGGCTAAGCCGACAGCGGCACGTCGGGGGGTCTTATTCTTACCGTCACTGCCAAGCCTCTGGGCTGGCAGTGACGCGCTCGACTGCACTGCGCCGCGGTCGCCCGCGCCTGAAGCCGCCAACTGCCGATGACACCTTCAGCCGCTCTGTCCCGACCGCAATTGCGCCGCTTGCTGCGCCAGGCCCGCCGTGCGCTCAGCCCGCCGGAGCAACGCCAGGCTGCCCAACGCCTGTATCGCCAACTTGCACAGCATCCACGCTTTCGCCGCGCCCGGCATATCGCCCTGTATTTGCCGACCGATGGCGAGATCGACCCGCGCCTGCTGCTGCGCGCCGCCCAGCGCCGTGGCAAAGCCACCTACCTGCCGGTACTGAGCGCCTGGCCGCGAACCAAAATGGTGTTCCAACGTATCCACCCATACGAGCGGCTGCTACCCAACCGCTTCCGCATCCAGGAACCGCGCGCCAACCGCAAACAGCAGCGCAAAGTCTGGGCGTTGGACCTGGTCTTGCTGCCACTGGTGGGGTTCGACAGCGGCGGCGGCCGGCTCGGCATGGGCGGCGGCTTTTATGATCGCAGCCTGGCCTACCTGCGCCGGCGCAAAAATTGGCACAAACCGACTTTGTTGGGCGTCGCGCACGAATGCCAGAAGGTCGACCAACTGACGCTGGCCACTTGGGATGTACCGCTGCATGGGACAGTCACGGATCGGGCCTGGTACCCCGGAGCCGATGGCGGCACCGCGATCCCTGCCGTGCCGAACAGTCTCAGCGAACAGCCTTAAGGCTGTTGCGACAGGTTGACCGGAGCATCGCTTTGACGCTCCCACAAGCTCTGGGTGTAACCCGTCGTGACAACACCCAGGCCGAACAGAATGACCAATACCCACAATAGATCTGGTTTACGTTTCATCGATTGCCTCCCCCTTGAAGGCAAACCTCGCACAATGACCGGCGGCGGTTGTTGTTATTTGGCCGTACGGCGGCGCTACATTTAAAACCACGGCATTCTCCAGCATGGTGCACGCTTGCGCAATTTCTGGCGCCAACCGGCTGTCGTATGCCTGTAGGATAATGAGCCCATTTGACTGGCTGACAACTCAGAGCAAAGTTCATGCCTCATTGGTTGATGAAGTCCGAACCCGAAGAATTATCCATCCACAGCCTACAACGCCTCGGCCGCACACGCTGGGACGGCGTACGCAACTATCAGGCACGCAATTTCCTGCGCAGCATGACCGTCGGCGACCTGTTCTTTTTTTATCATTCGAGCTGCCCCGAGCCGGGCATCGCCGGAATCGGCCGGATCATTGCTGCGAATTACCCTGATCCAACGGCGCTTGACCCGCACAGCCCTTATTACGACGCCAAAGCCAGCAGCGAGAAAAACCCCTGGAGCGCCCTCGACGTGGAGTTCGTCGAAGCCTTCCCGCGAGTGATCCCGCTGGCGCGCCTGAAGGCTGAAGCAGCGCTGGCCGAACTACCCTTGGTACAGAAAGGCAGTCGCCTCTCGGTGATGCCCGTCAGTGCCAGCGAATGGACGACAGTCTGCGCCATGCGTTGAGCAATACGGCAATGAGTAATGGGCGACGGGAACAGAAACGTTGCACGACACGCAACCGCCATTCGCCCGCTCCGCCAACTGGAAAGCAGCCTCAAGACCCAGGTTGAAGACCTGTACCGCAGCGCCCGGCGCTGAAACCATCATGCTCGCCTCTCTCGCGAAGACTGGGAGCTGGAGGCACGCTTCTCCTTACAGCACTTCAGCGGCTATCAAGCCATCCAGCGGCACAATTGCACCTGCATCCGGGGTCGCAGTTGAGTGATGACGGGGCGCTAACAGCCGCCGCAGCCTGCGCCCGTTACTGAACGATCAGGTTGTTGAACAGCAGGTCCTCCACCAGCGGCTTGCCCTCCTCCTGAGTCAGCACCTGCTGCACCTGCTTCAGCGCTTCCTGGCGCAGCTTCTCCTTGGCCTCGACATTGCCCAGGGTGTCTTCGGTTTGCTGCGAGAACAACATGACCAATTGATTGCGAATCAGCGGCTCATGGTGCTCGACCCGCTCCTCGGCTTCACTGCCGGTGACCCGCAAGGCGATATCGGCCTTGAACACCTTCAACTTCGGGCCGACACCATAATTACCCACCAGCGCCGGCACCAGGCTGACATAGGCCGCCTTGGGCGCCTTGTCCTCTTCGCTTTTTTCTTCCTGGGCCAAGGCTGAAAATGGCAGGGATAGAGCCAACAACAATAGGATCCAGGCTTTCACAGGGACACATCCTCGACAAAGTATGCCGCCTAGCATAGCCATAGCGGAGCGCCGACCCAAGCCCAACGCTTATACACCCCTATCAAGCCAGACCATGCTCGTTGACCGGCCGACCCACGCACCTACACTGCTTGGCCATAACTCTGCGAGGAATGCCCCGATGAAAGCCGTGTTGTGCAAAGCCTTCGGCCCTGCCGAAACGCTGGTACTGGAAGAAGTCGCCAGCCCCGAAGCGAAGAAGAACGAGATTCTGCTCGATGTGCATGTCGCCGCAGTCAACTTCCCGGACACCCTGATCATCGAGGGCAAGTACCAGTTCAAGCCACCCTTCCCGTTCTCCCCGGGCGGCGAAGCAGCGGGCATAGTCGCGGCGGTTGGCGAGAAAGTCAGCCACGTCAAACCCGGTGATCGGGTCATGGCGCTGACCGGCTGGGGCAGCTTTGCCGAACAGGTCGCCGTACCCGGCTACAACGTAATGCCAATCCCAGCCGACATGGACTTCGCCAACGCCGCCGCCTTCGGCATGACCTACGGCACCTCGATGCACGCCCTCAAGCAACGCGCCAACCTGCAAGCGGGTGAAACCCTGCTGGTGCTCGGCGCCTCCGGTGGCGTCGGCCTGGCCGCGGTGGAAATCGGCAAGGCCATGGGCGCCCGAGTCATCGCCGCCGCCAGCAGCGCCGAGAAACTCGCGGTGGCCAAGGCCGCCGGCGCCGATGAGCTGATCAACTACAGCGAAGTCAGCCTGAAAGACAAGGTCAAGGAGCTGACCGGCGGCCAAGGCGCGGACGTGATCTACGACCCGGTCGGCGGCGACCTGTTCGACCAGGCCGTTCGCTCCATCGCCTGGAATGGCCGCCTGCTGGTCGTCGGCTTCGCCAGCGGACGCATCCCCGAGTTGCCAATCAACCTGACGCTACTCAAAGGCGCGGCGGTGGTCGGCGTATTCTGGGGCGCTTTCGCTCAACGCCAACCACTGGATAATGCCGCCAACTTCGAGCAGCTGTTCCAATGGTACGCCGCCGGCAAGGTCAAGCCCCTGGTCTCGCAGACCTTCCCGCTGACCCGGGCCGCCGACGCGATCAACGCCCTCGGCCAACGCAAAGCGGTGGGCAAAGTGGTGGTACGGGTGCGCTAGGTTGGCGTTGAGCGTGCGAAGCCCGGCGTCGACGGCATCCCGCCGGGCTTCGCACGCTCAACCGAGGTATTCACCAACCCTATAAATGGGTGAGGGGAAACCGAAAAGCCGCCCGCAGGCGGCTTTTTCATGGCACCGGGGTCAGCCCCTTGGCGCGTAGGCGAACACATCCGCGCGCATCTGATGGGCATCCATCCCGGCCGCAATCAGCGCATCCAGCGTGGCGTAAACCATGGTCGGCGAGCCACTGGCGTAGACGTGCAACGGTTTCAGGTCGCCGAAATCTTCACGCACCGCCTCATGCAAAAGGCCGCAGCGCCCCTCCCAGCCACAGACGTCGCTGACGACTTTATGCAGGTGTAGATCGGGCAATTGCAGCCAGTCGCTCCAGTGCGGCAACTGGTAGAAATCCTCGGGTCGCCGCGCACCCCAGTAGAGGTGTACCGGATGCTTGAACCGCGTGGCACGGCAATGCTCGATCAAACTGTGCATCTGCGCCATGCCGGTGCCGGCGGCGATCAGGATCAGCGGCCCATCCGGCAACTCCGCCAGGTGTGCATCGCCGAACGGCAGCTGCACTTCGACCAGCGGTGTGCGTCGCAGCTGGTCGAGCACGGTCAAGGCACTCGCCTCGCGGCCGAGAATATGCAACTCCAGGTCTCGCCCCTCGGAAGGTGCCGAAGCCAGGGAAAACGCCGATTGCTCGCCATCTTCGCGCTGCAACAGCAGGTATTGCCCGGCGTGATAACGCGGCAACTTACCCGCAGGCGCACGCAGACGCACGCGCCAGACATCGCCGCCCACCTCCACGCACTCGCTGACCTGACAGCTGAGCTTGCGCAGCGGCAACTCGCCCGGCGCCAGCACCCCATCCCAATACAGCACGCAATCTTCCAGCGGCTCGGCCAGACAGGTGAACAGCTCGCCCTGGTCACGCACATCGCCATTCTGGCGCACACAGCCCTCGACCAGCAGCGCCGCGCAGATATGACAATTGCCATTGCGACAGCTCTGCGGGCAGTCGTAACCGAGCCGGCGCGCGGCATCCAGAATGCGCTCACCGGAGTGCATCTCGAGCACGGCACCTGAGGGTTGCAGGGTGACTTTCATCAATCTATTCCAAGGTCCTTCCACAACTCATCGACCCGGCGCTTGACGGCCTCGTCCTGAACAATCACCCGACCCCATTCGCGCGTAGTCTCGCCCGGCCACTTGTGGGTGGCGTCCAGGCCCATCTTCGAGCCGAGGCCGGAGACGGGCGAGGCGAAGTCCAGGTAGTCGATCGGCGTATTGTCGATCAATACCGTGTCGCGCGAGGGGTCCATGCGCGTGGTGACGGCCCAGATCACGTCATTCCAATCGCGGGCATTCACATCGTCGTCGGTGACGATAACGAACTTGGTGTACATGAACTGTCGCAAAAACGACCAGACCCCGAGCATGACGCGCTTGGCGTGGCCCGGGTACTGTTTCTTGATGGTGACCACCGCCATGCGGTAGGAACAGCCTTCCGGCGGCAGGTAGAAATCGGTGATCTCCGGGAACTGCTTCTGCAGGATCGGCACGAACACCTCATTCAGCGCCACCCCGAGAATCGCCGGCTCATCCGGCGGCCGCCCGGTGTAGGTGCTGTGGTAAATCGGCTTGATGCGATGAGTGATGCGCTCGACGGTAAATACCGGGAAGCGGTCGACCTCGTTGTAATAGCCGGTATGGTCGCCGTAGGGACCTTCGTCAGCCATCTCGCCGGGGTGGATCACCCCCTCGAGGACGATCTCGGCGCTGGCCGGCACCTGCAGCTCATTGCCGCGGCACTTGATCAGCTCGGTGCGGTTGCCGCGCAGCAGGCCGGCGAAAGCGTATTCGGAAAGGCTGTCCGGCACCGGGGTGACCGCGCCGAGGATGGTCGCCGGGTCGGCGCCTAGGGCTACGCTCACCGGGAACGGCTGACCCGGATATTTTTCGCACCACTCGCGATAATCCAACGCGCCGCCACGGTGGCTGAGCCAGCGCATGATCACCTTGTTGCGACCGATCACCTGCTGACGATAGATGCCGAGGTTCTGCCGCTCCTTGTTCGGCCCCTTGGTGATGGTCAAGCCCCAGGTGATCAGCGGGCCGACGTCACCGGGCCAGCAGGTCTGCACCGGCAGTTTGCCGAGGTCGACGTCGTCACCCTCTTCGATCACTTCCTGGCACGGCGCGTCCTTGAGCACCTTGGGCGCCATGGCGATGATCTTCTTGAAGATCGGCAGCTTCGACCAAGCATCCTTCAGCCCTTTGGGCGGCTCGGGCTCTTTCAGAAAAGCCAGCAGTTTGCCGATTTCGCGCAACTCGCTGACCGCTTCGGCACCCATGCCCAGCGCCACGCGCTGCGGGGTGCCGAACAGATTGCCGAGCACCGGCATGTCGAAACCGGTCGGGTTCTCGAACAACAGGGCCGGTCCCGCACGCCGCAGGGTACGGTCGCAGATCTCAGTCATTTCCAGGACGGGCGAAACCGGGGCGTTGATGCGTTTCAGCTCGCCGCGCTGTTCCAGGCCACGGATAAAGTCGCGCAGGTCGCGATACTGCATGCTTGAGCCTCATAGCGGCGTGCGAGTCGGGCACAAAGTTTAGCGCCGAACCCGGTCACTCAGAAGGGTGTATCTGCGATATGCAGGTAGCAAAAAGCCGGGTTGCCCCGGCTTTCGCAAGACTTCCAGCGCTTACTTGCGCTTCATCGACTGGAAGAATTCATCGTTGGTCTTGGTCGCTTTCAGGCGATCGAGCAAGAACTCGATAGCGGCGATCTCGTCCATCGGGTGCAGCAATTTACGCAGAATCCACATGCGCTGCAGCTCGTCCTCGGCAGTCAGCAACTCTTCGCGGCGGGTGCCGGAGCGGTTGATGTTGATGGCCGGGAACACCCGCTTCTCAGCGATGCGACGGTCCAGGGGCAGCTCCATGTTGCCGGTACCCTTGAACTCTTCGTAGATCACTTCGTCCATCTTCGAGCCGGTTTCCACCAACGCGGTAGCGATGATGGTCAGCGAACCGCCTTCTTCGATGTTCCGTGCCGCGCCGAAGAAACGTTTCGGTTTCTCCAGGGCGTGGGCGTCGACACCACCGGTGAGGACCTTGCCGGAGCTCGGGATCACGGTGTTGTAGGCACGCGCCAGACGGGTGATGGAGTCGAGCAGGATGACCACGTCCTTCTTGTGCTCGACCAGGCGCTTGGCCTTCTCGATCACCATCTCGGCGACCTGCACGTGGCGGGTCGGCGGTTCGTCGAAGGTCGAAGCGACCACTTCGCCGCGCACGGTGCGCTGCATCTCGGTCACTTCTTCCGGGCGCTCATCGATCAGCAGGACGATCAGGTGGCACTCGGGGTTGTTACGGGTGATGTTGGCCGCGATGTTCTGCAGCATGATGGTCTTACCGGCTTTCGGCGGTGCGACGATCAAGCCACGCTGACCCTTGCCGATTGGCGCGCAGAGGTCGATGACACGGCCGGTCAGGTCTTCGGTGGAGCCGTTACCGGCCTCCATGACCAGACGCTTGGTGGGGAACAACGGCGTCAGGTTTTCGAACAGAATCTTGTTCTTGGCGTTCTCGGGACGGTCGTAGTTGATCGTGTCGACCTTGAGCAACGCGAAGTAACGCTCGCCTTCTTTCGGCGGGCGGATCTTACCGACGATGGTGTCGCCGGTGCGCAGATTGAAGCGACGGATCTGGCTCGGCGAGACGTAGATATCGTCCGGGCCGGCCAGGTACGAGGCGTCCGCGGAGCGGAGGAAGCCGAAGCCGTCCTGGAGGATCTCCAGCACGCCATCACCGGAAATTTCCTCGCCGCTTTTCGCGTGCTTTTTCAATAGAGAGAAAATCACATCCTGCTTGCGCGAACGGGCCATATTTTCTATGCCCATCTGTTCGGCCATTTCGAGCAGTTCGGTAATCGGCTTTTGCTTGAGTTCAGTCAGATTCATATAGGAATGACGTAATCGTGAAGGAGGGGGAAATAAGCATTTAGCTTATGAGGCCGCGCCGCAGAGAGGCGACAGGATCGCCTGCTTGTTTATCGAAAGTATTCGAGTAGGAATGCGTCGGCGACGGCTTGCAGAGAGCAACGGAGGAACCGTTGCGAGGCCGAATGTACCACCGGCTTGACGGAGCGTCTAGTCTCGCACCATGAAAAAAGCCCCGCAATGTGCGGGGCCTTTCAAGCAAGGCGCAGATTTCCTGACAATCGCTTAGATGTT
The DNA here is from genome assembly GCF_057838565.1 of Pseudomonas sp. KH_027. Classification (NCBI taxonomy): domain Bacteria; kingdom Pseudomonadati; phylum Pseudomonadota; class Gammaproteobacteria; order Pseudomonadales; family Pseudomonadaceae; genus Pseudomonas; species Pseudomonas sp. KH_027. The sequence goes on along the minus strand of NZ_CM174470.1, from coordinate 289,921 downwards.
GCTGTCGAGGAAGGCGGCCAGTTGCGATTTGGACAGCGCGCCGACCTTGGTCGCCTCGACGTTGCCGTTCTTGAACAGCATCAGGGTCGGGATGCCACGCACGCCATACTTCGGCGGCGTGTCCTGGTTTTCGTCGATGTTCAGCTTGCAGACTTTCAGTTTGCCTTGATAGGTCTGGGCGATTTCGTCCAGGACCGGGGCAATCATCTTGCATGGGCCGCACCACTCAGCCCAATAATCGACCAGCACCGGGCCGTCTGCCTGGAGCACATCCTGATCGAAGCTGGCGTCGCTGACGTGGATGATGAGTTCGCTCATGGAAAGTCTCCGTGTTCGGAAGCAAAAAAGTGACTGCCATCATAGCCCGGCTTTTCTGACACAGGAAGGCAAGCGCAATTGAGCTTATCTATCGGTCAGCACAAAATTATCTGCAACTCAGTCGCCCAGCGTGACGAAAGCGATGCCCGTGCGCAAGGCCGCCGCACGAATATGCTGGCGCATGGCCTTCTGCGCCGAACCCGCCGCATGCCGGCCGAGCGCCAACAAAATCTTGCGATGCTCCTGCCAGGTTTCCATCGCTCGCTCCGGGCGAATGAAGGGCAACTTCTGGCTCTCCAGAAAAATATCCGCGCTGGAGGTGACGATACCCAGCATCGCCTGGTTGCCACTGGCCTGCAGAATGCGCCGATGGAAATCGAAATCGAGCCGCGATGCATGGTCGAAATCACTGGCGCGCAAGGCCAGACGCATCTGCTCGACATTGTCCTGCAAGGCATCCAATTCTTCAGCAGTCAGCGTCGCGGCAGCCAGGCCACAGGCAAAACCCTCCAGGGCAAACCGCAACTGGAAGGTATCAGCCGCTGACACCTGCTCGGCGAACGGCCAGGCAAACCCGCCAGGTGTCGGCGAGGCAGGCGGCTCCTGAACGAATACCCCCTTGCCCGCCTGCACACTGACCAACCCCAGAGCACTGAGCGACGACAAGGCTTCGCGTAGCGAGGCCCGGCTGACACCCAGGCGCTCGGCCAGGTCGCGCTGCGAGGGCAGCGCATCGCCGGGGCGATAGCCTTCCTCGTCAATCAGCCTGCGAATCGCTTGCAGGGCGTATTCGGGTACGGCACGTGGAACGGAAGCTTGCATCACTGTTCAGGCCAGTCAGTCCAGTAAAAGCAGCCTTTGTACGGCGAGAACGGCCTACCAGGCAAGCGACGCCCCGTTTTCAACCACGCCTCGACACCACCGCACCTAGATGGAGCGAGCCGTCTACTGACCAATCAGTCAGCTTATTAACTGTTCAGACCAGTAAGACCTTGTTTTACAAAAGCAATAATCGTAAGTGCATGAATCAAATGATATTGGCATAGCTGATGCAGTTACCACTCCATCGAAATCGTTAGAATTTCATCGCTAAACCGGAAGACAATCATGACTAAAGCTCACCGCAACCTACTCGGCATCCTGTTCGCCAGCCTGACGTTCAGCATGGCCACGGCATCTGCCGACGGCCTCAGCGACATCACTGAACGCGGCGTACTCAAGGTCGCCGTGCCCCAGGACTTCCCGCCCTTTGGCTCGATCGGCCCGGACATGCAACCGCGCGGCCTGGACATCGACACCGCCCAACTGCTGGCCGACAAACTGGCGGTCAAGCTGGAACTGACCCCGGTCAACAGCACCAACCGCATTCCCTTCCTGACCACCGGCAAGGTCGACCTGGTGATTTCCAGCCTCGGCAAGAACCCCGAACGCGAACTGGTCATCGATTTCTCCAGCGCCTACGCACCGTTCTACCTGGGCGTGTTCGGCCCCGATGAGCTGGCACTGACCAGCCTCGACGAACTCAACGGCAAGACCGTCAGCGTGACCCGCGGCGCCATCGAAGACATCGAGCTGAGCAAGGTCGCACCCAAGGGCTCGACCATCAAACGCTTCGAAGACAACAACTCAACCATCGCGGCCTACCTTTCCGGTCAGGTCGACCTGATCGCCAGCGGCAACGTGGTAATGGTCGCGATCAGCGAACGCAACCCGAAACGCATTCCAGCGATGAAGGTGAAGCTCAAGGATTCGCCGGTCTATGTCGGCGTGAACAAGCAGCAGCCGGAACTGCTGGCCAAGGTCAACGCCATTCTCGCCACAGCGAAAATCGATGGCAGCCTGAATGCAATCAGCGAGAAATGGCTGAAGCAACCCCTGCCAGCCGGTCTGTAAGCACACTGTGTAGCCAGGAGGCCTGATATGGCGTACCAGTTCGACTTCATTCCCGTGCTGCAAAATGCCGATCTATTGCTAGAAGGCGCACTTTTTACGCTGGGCCTGACCGCTGTTGGCACCCTGCTCGGGGTCGGGCTGGGCACGCTTGGCGCGGTGCTGCGCGCCTGGCAGATCAAGCCATTCAATCGGCTGTTCGGGCTCTATGTGGAGCTGATCCGCAACACGCCTTTTATCGTCCAGTTGTTTTTCATTTTCTTCGGCCTGCCCGCGCTGGGCCTGCGCATGAATGAGTGGGAAGCGGCGGTGCTGGCGATGGTGATCAACCTCGGCGCCTACTCCACCGAGATCATCCGTGCCGGTATCCAGGCCATTCCCCACGGCCAGTTGGAGGCGGCATCGGCATTGGCCATGAGCCGCTTCGAGATTTTTCGCCATGTGGTGCTACGCCCGGCGCTGGCCAAGGTCTGGCCGGCGCTGTCGAGCCAAATCATCATCGTCATGCTCGGCTCGGCGGTGTGCTCGCAGATTTCCACGGAAGAACTCAGCTTCGCCGCCAACTTCATCCAGTCGCGCAATTTCCGCGCCTTCGAGACCTACCTGATCACCACCCTGCTGTACCTGGGCATGGCCATCCTGATCCGCCAGCTGCTGGCCTGGATCGGCCGCCGTTTCATTATCGGAGGCCGCGTCTGATGGACTTCACGCTCTGGGACATCCTGCGCAACCTGCTGCTCGGCCTGCAATGGACACTGCTGCTGTCGCTGGTCGCCTTTGTCTGTGGCGGCCTGACCGGCCTGCTGATCCTGTTGGCCCGCATCGCTCACCGGCAGGCGCCGCGCCTGCTGGCCCGCGGTTACATCGAACTGTTCCAGGGCACGCCGTTGCTGATGCAGTTGTTCATGGTGTTCTTCGGCGCCTCGCTGCTCGGCTTCGATGTGTCGCCCTGGCTGGCTGCTGCCACCGCGCTGACGCTGTTCACCAGTGCCTACCTCGCGGAAATCTGGCGCGGCTGCGTCGAATCGATTTCCCGCGGTCAATGGGAGGCTTCTGAAAGCCTGGCCATGACCCGCCTGGAAGTACTGCGCCACGTGATTCTGCCGCAAGCCCTGCGCGTCGCCATCGCCCCGACCGTGGGTTTCTCGGTGCAGGTGGTGAAAGGCACGGCGGTGACCTCGATCATCGGCTTTACCGAACTGACCAAAACCGGCGGCATGCTGGCCAACGCCACCTTTGAGCCGTTCATGATTTACGGCCTGGTGGCGCTCGGCTACTTCCTCCTCTGCTACCCCCTGTCGTTTGCCGCACACCGCCTGGAAAGGAGGCTGAATGTCACTGCTTAACGTCACCGCCCTGCACAAATACTACGGCGACAACCACGTGCTAAAAGGCATCGACCTTGACGTCGAGGAAGGCCAGGTGGTCGCCATTATCGGCCGCAGCGGCTCGGGCAAGAGCACCTTGCTGCGCACCCTGAACGGCCTGGAGTCGATCAACGATGGGGTGATCGAGGTCGATGGCGACTATATCGACGCCGCCCGCGCCGACCTGCGCAGCCTGCGACAAAAAGTCGGCATGGTGTTCCAGCAGTTCAACCTGTTCCCGCACCTCTCGGTGGGCGAGAACATCATGCTCGCGCCGCAGGTGGTGAAGAAGGTATCGCGCAGCGACGCCGCAGAGCTGGCACGGCAGATGCTCGAGCGGGTCGGCCTGGGCGAAAAGTTCGACGCCTACCCCGAGCGCCTCTCCGGCGGCCAGCAGCAGCGTGTGGCCATCGCCCGCGCCCTGGCGATGTCGCCCAAGGTCCTGCTGTGCGACGAGATCACCTCGGCGCTCGACCCCGAACTGGTCAACGAGGTGCTGGCGGTGGTCAAGCAGTTGGCCAGCGAGGGGATGACCCTGATCATGGTCACCCACGAAATGCGCTTCGCTCGCGAGGTCGGCGACAAGCTGGTGTTCATGCACCAGGGCAAGGTGCATGAGGTGGGTGACCCGAAGGCGCTGTTCGCCAACCCGCAAACGCCCGAGCTGGCCAGCTTCATCAGCTCCGTCAACCTGTGAGTGCCGCACGGCCACCCGCAGTTGCCGTGCCACTGCAGGTAGAACCCTTGAGCCGCGAGGCCTTCGCCGCCTTCGGCGAGGTGCTGGAGGCCGAAGGCGCGACGCAGTTCCCGATCAATGCCGGCACCACCACGCGCTACCACGACCTGGCCCGCATCGAGGCCAGCGGTACGGATGCGCGCGTGCTGCTCAACCTGTTCGAAGGCCAGGCCTGGCACTCGCCAGTACAGATCCGCCTGCTCGAACGCCATCCGCTGGGCAGCCAGGCGTTCTACCCGGTCGATGGCGCCCGCATGCTGATCGTCGTGGCGCCGGCCGGAGAACTCGACGAACGGGCGATCCGCGCCTTTATCAGCACCACTGGCCAGGGTATCAACTACGCTACCGGCACCTGGCATCACCCACTGCTGTGCCTGGAGCGGGCGGGGCGCTTCGTGGTGGTGGATCGCGGCGGCAATGGCCATAACTGCGACGAACGCTGGCTGCAGATACCCTTGGAGGTCAGTTTCTAGTCCCCGCACCAGGGCCTGCGACATCAGTATGCGTTGGCGCGCCCGGCCTATCGTGGCAGGATAACGCGCTCAAGCATCGAGACCTTCAGACCATGCCGCTAACGCCTGCCAAGCACTTCTCCATGATCGCCGCCATCGACCTCGGCTCGAACAGCTTCCATATCGTTCTGGCTAAAGCCGACCACGGTGAAATCCGCATTCTTGAGCGGCTCGGTGAGAAGGTGCAACTGGCGGCCGGGATCGATGAACAGCGCGAGCTCAACGAAGAGTCGATGCAGCGCGGCCTCGATTGCCTGCGGCGCTTTGCGCAGCTGATCAATGGTCTGCCGCCGGGCGCCGTGCGCGTGGTCGGCACCAATGCCCTGCGCGAAGCGCGCAACCGCAATACCTTCATTCGCCGCGCGGAAGAAATTCTCGGCCACCCGGTAGAAGTCATCTCAGGCCGCGAAGAGGCCCGACTGATTTACCTGGGCGTCTCGCACACCCTGGCCGACACCCCGGGCAAACGCCTGGTGGCGGATATCGGCGGCGGCAGCACCGAGTTCATCATCGGCCAGCGCTTCGAGCCGTTGCTGCGCGAAAGCCTGCAGATGGGCTGCGTCAGCTACACCCAGCGCTATTTCCGCGACGGCAAGATCACCCCGGCGCGCTATGCCCAGGCCTACACCGCCGCACGCCTGGAGTTGATGGGCATCGAGCACGGCCTGCACCGCCTGACCTGGCAGGAGTCGGTGGGCGCCTCGGGCACCATCCGCGCCGTCGGCCTGGCGATCAAAGCCGGCGGCCATGGCAGCGGCGAAGTAAACGCCGAGGGCCTGGCCTGGCTCAAGCGCCGAGTGCTCAAGCTCGGCGAAGTGGACAAGCTGGACATGGACGGGATCAAACCGGACCGCCGCGCCATCTTCCCGGCCGGCCTGGCGATTCTCGAAGCGATCTTCGATGCCCTGGACCTGCAACGCATGCACCACTCCGAAGGAGCGCTGCGCGAAGGCGTGCTCTATGACCTGCTCGGCCGCCATCACCATGAGGACGTCCGCGAGCGCACCCTCAGCGCGATGATGGAGCGCTACCACGTCGACCTGGAGCAGGCACTGCGGGTCGAGCTCAAGGCGCTGCAGGCGTTGGATGACGTGGCCACGGCCTGGGAACTGGACGATGACTGGCACCGCGAACTGCTGAGCTGGGCGAGCAAGGTGCATGAGGTCGGCCTGGACATCGCCCACTACCAGTACCACAAGCACGGCGCCTACCTGATCGAACACTCGGACCTGGGCGGCTTCTCCCGCGAAGACCAGCAAATGCTGGCGCTGCTGGTGCGTGGCCACCGGCGCAACATACCCAAGGACAAGTTCGCCGAGTTCGGCGATGAAGGCATCAAACTGATGCGCTTATGCGTACTGCTGCGCTTCGCCATCCTCTTCCACCACATCCGCGGCACTCAGGAAATGCCACGGGTGCAGCTGAAGGCCGGGGCACAGAGCCTGGAGCTGCTGTTCCCCGAAGGCTGGCTGGCCGCCAACCCGCTGACTCAGGCCGACTTCGAGCAGGAGGCCGAATGGCTCAAGCGCATCGGTCTGAGCCTCAGCGTACGCTGAGGGGCAGGTTGGTCAGTTTGTCCAGCAGGCCGGCCTGGGCATTGCGCGGGTTCTGATTGCCGGTCGGACTCGACCGCAGGTAGCGCCCATCCGGCTGCAACACCCAGCTCTGGGTGTTGTCGGTGAGGTAGGACTCCAACTCCTTCTTGACCCGCAGAATCAGCTTCTTGCCTTCCACCGGGAAGCAGGTCTCGACCCGTTTATCCAGGTTGCGCTCCATCCAGTCGGCACTGGAGAGGTAGATCTTCTCGTCGCCGTCATTCAGGAAGTAGAAAACCCGCGTGTGTTCGAGGAAGCGGCCGATGATCGAGCGCACGTGGATGTTGTGCGACACCCCCGGAATACCTGGCCGCAGGCAGCACATGCCACGCACCACCAGATCGATCCGCACGCCGGACTGGCTGGCCTTGTACAGCGCGCGAATGATCTTCGGGTCGGTCAAGGAGTTGAACTTGGCCATGATGTGCGCGGGCTTGCCCTCGCTGGCCAGCAGCGTTTCCCGCGCGATCATGTCGAGCAAGGATTTCTTCAGGGTGAAAGGCGCGTGCAGCAGCTTCTTCATGCGTAACGTCTTACCCATGCCGATCAGTTGGCTGAACAACTTGGAGACGTCTTCGCAGAGCGCGTCATCCGAGGTGATCAGGCTGTAGTCGGTGTACAGGCGCGCGTTGCCGGCGTGGTAGTTGCCGGTGCCAAGGTGGGCGTAACGGACGATCTCGCCGCTCTCGCGGCGCAGGATCAGCATCATCTTGGCGTGGGTCTTGAAGCCGACCACACCATAGATCACCACCGCGCCCGCCGCTTGCAGGCGGCTGGCCAGTTGCAGGTTGGACTCTTCGTCGAAACGCGCACGCAACTCGATCACCGCAGTGACTTCCTTGCCGTTACGCGCGGCGTCCACCAGGGCGTCGACGATCTCGGAGTTGGCGCCGCTGCGGTACAGCGTCTGCTTGACCGCCAGCACCTGCGGGTCTTTCGCCGCTTGGCGCAGCAGGTCGACCACCGGGGTGAAGGACTCGAAGGGGTGCAGCAGAAGGATGTCCTGCTTGCTGACCACGCTGAACAGGTTGTCGCTGTTCTGCAGCAGCTTGGGGATCACCGGGGTGAACGGCGTGTATTGCAGCTCCGGGTGGCTGGCCAGGCCGGTGATGCTGAACAACCGCGTCAGGTTGACCGGGCCGTTGACCCGGTACAGCTCGGTTTCGCTCAGGTTGAACTGCTTGAGCAGGTAATCGGACAGGTGCTTCGGACAGGTGTCGGCCACCTCCAAACGCACCGCGTCGCCATAACGGCGCGAGAACAGCTCGCCACGCAGGGCGCGGGCCAGGTCTTCGACATCCTCGGTATCCACCGACAGGTCGGCGTTACGGGTCAGACGGAACTGGTAGCAGCCCTTGACCTTCATGCCCTGGAACAGATCGTCGGCATGGGCGTGGATCATCGAGGACAGGAACACGTGGTTATCGCCCGCGCCACAGACCTCTTCGGGGACCTTGATCACCCGCGGCAGCAGACGCGGCGCCGGAATGATCGCCAGACCGGAGTCGCGACCGAACGCATCCACCCCTTCGAGCTCGACGATGAAGTTCAGGCTCTTGTTCACCAGCAGCGGGAACGGGTGGGTGGGGTCGAGGCCGATCGGCGTGATGATCGGTGCGATCTCATCGCGGAAATAACGCCGCACCCAGGCCTTGAGCTTGGCCGTCCAGTGGCGGCGGCGGATGAAGCTGATGTGGTGCTTGGCCAGCGCCGGAAACAGCACGTCGTTGAGAATGGCGTACTGGCGGCCGACCTGCTCGTGCACCAGGTCGCTGATCCGCGCCAGCACCTGGTGCGGCTGCATGCCATCGGCACCGGCCTGCTCGCGGGCGAAGGTGATCTGCTTCTTCAGGCCGGCGACGCGGATTTCGAAGAACTCATCCAGGTTGCTGGAAAAGATCAGCAGAAACTTCAGCCGCTCCAGCAACGGATAGGACTCATCCAGCGCCTGTTCCAGCACGCGGATGTTGAACTGCAGTTGCGACAGCTCGCGGTGGATGTACAGGTTGCTGTCATCCAGGCTCGGCACACTGATCAAGGCGGGCGCGTGGCTCAGCTCCGGTAACGGCTCCACGGGCGACAGCAGCGGCAGCAGCGCCACCGGCTCTTCTTCAGCCGGCGCCACCACAGGTTGTGCTTCAAGCAATTCAGTACTGCTGAGTCCTTCGGTATTCATCGCATCTTCCCAGGGGGGCTTACTGCCCCCGTTTTAACAGTTCTGCCGCACGGATGGCGAAATAGGTAAGGATGCCATCGGCGCCAGCACGTTTGAAGGCGGTGAGGGATTCCAGAATCACCGCCTCGCTCAGCCAGCCGTTTTCGATCGCCGCCATGTGCATGGCGTACTCGCCACTCACTTGGTAGACAAAGGTGGGCACGCGGAATTCCTCTTTGACCCGCCAGAGGATGTCCAGATAGGGCATACCCGGCTTGACCATGACCATGTCCGCGCCCTCGGCCAGGTCGGCGGCGACTTCATGCAAGGCCTCGTTGCCGTTGGCCGGGTCCATCTGGTAGGTGGCCTTGTTGCCTTTGCCGAGGTTGGCGGCCGAGCCCACCGCATCGCGGAACGGGCCGTAATAGGCGCTGGCGTACTTGGCCGAATAGGCCATGATCCGCACGTTGGTATGGTCCGCCAGCTCCAGCGCTTCGCGGATGGCCTGGATGCGCCCGTCCATCATGTCCGATGGCGCGACCACCTGCGCACCCGCGGCGGCATGGGAGAGCGCCTGCCGGACCAGCGCATCGACGGTGATGTCGTTCTGCACGTAGCCGTCTTCGTCGAGGATACCGTCCTGGCCATGGGTGGTGAACGGGTCGAGCGCCACGTCGCTGATCACCCCCAGTTCCGGGAAGCGCTCACGCAACGCACGGATGGCGCGCTGGGCAATGCCCTCCGGGTTCCAGGCCTCGCGGCCATCCAGGGATTTCTTCTCCAGCGGCGTCACCGGGAATAGCGCCAGCGCCGGAATGCCCAAGGCGACCCAGGCCTCGGCCTCTTGCAGCAGCAGATCGATGGACAGGCGTTCGACGCCCGGCATGGAAGGAATCGCTTCGCGGCGGTTTTCACCGTCCAGCACGAATACCGGCAGGATCAGATCGTCGACCGTCAGCACATTCTCCCGCACCAGGCGGCGGGAAAAGTCGTCACGGCGGTTGCGCCGCAGGCGGGTAGCGGGGAACAGACGATTGGCGGGGGTAAAGCTCACGACAGACTCCAGGGCCCGCACAGACGGGCGAGTGTGACAGTTATAGGCCGCCATTATGACCAAAGAATGACAGCTGGCGCGCCCGTGCGACGGCACGCCGCAGATATTTTCCAGCACCGCCCGGATCAGTCGCGAACCCTCGACACGCTTTCCCCTGACGCTCAGGCGGGTTAGGCTGCGCGTTCATTTCGCCACTCACATAGGCTCTGTTGACATCTAATGACGAACCGCGCTGTCGCCCGAAGGGCCGGGCCTGCAGTTGCGCAGAGCGGTGTTACTCGTCGTTTATTTGGAACAACCAAACCGCACTCCTCGCGCCTTGCCCTGCGCAACTGCAGGCTCCGGCGCGGCCGTCATTGAATGTCAACAGAGCCTAACGATGCTCCAACAATTCCTGCAGGATTTCGGCTATTTCGCCTTGTTTCTCGGCACCTTCTTCGAAGGCGAAACCATCCTGGTTCTGGCCGGCTTCCTCGCGTTCCGCGGTTACATGGATATCAACGTGGTGGTTGCCACGGCCTTTTTTGGCAGCTATGCCGGTGACCAACTCTGGTACTTCCTGGGGCGCAAACACGGGCGCAAATTTCTCGCCCGCAAACCACGCCTGCAGAAAATGGGCGTCAAAGCCCTGAGCTACATTCAGCGCCACCCGGATATCTGGGTGTTGAGCTTTCGCTTCGTCTACGGCATGCGCACCGTGATGCCGATCGCCATCGGCCTGTCCGGTTATCCGCCGCTGCGCTATCTGGTATTGAACGGCATCGGCGCGATCGTCTGGGCGACCGCGCTGGGCTTCGCGGCCTTCCACTTCGGCTCAGTGCTGGAGGGCATGCTCGGCAATATCAAACGCTATGAGCTGTGGGTGCTCGGCGGCCTGATCCTGCTTGGCGCCATCCTCTGGCTGCGCCGGCGGCTGAAGACACCCAAGATCTGATCAGGCCGGCACCGCTCTCGAGCCCTGGCGCGTCAGGTACAGCAGCGCCAGGGCGCTGAACAGGCTGTAGCCGGCCAGCAGCGGCCAGGCCAAGCCACTGACCGGCAACAAACCCGCCTGCTGCGCCAACCACAAGGCCGGCAGGTTCAAGCCCAGGCGCAGGACCTCCAGCCAAACCGCCTGCGGGCGGCTCTCCAGCCAGACGCCCAGCACATACAAACCGAACGCCATCCAGCCCCAACCGAGCAGCAGCACTGGCAGCGTCTGGCTCTCGCCCAGCGCCAGCAGGTAGCTACCGGCACCGACATAGAGCGCGAACTGCAGCACCGCGTAGAGCTTCTGCGCGCCGCCCAGCGGTATGTCGAACTTACTGAACTGCGCCAGATCCGGCTTGCTATGCGGGTATTTCGCCGCGACATCGGCCGGCCGCCAGCCGGTGCGCATGAACCAGATGCGCAACTTGTCCCACCCCGATTCGGCGCGTACGGCATCCTGCCAAAGCTGGACATAAAACTGCAGGTTGGCCCACAACGGGTTCCAACTGGCCAGCGGCGTGGTCACGCCGAAAATCACCGGCTCTTCGTCCAACTCCTCTTGAAAGGTGGCGAACAGCCGATCCCAGACGATGAACACGCCACCATAATTACGATCCATGTACACGGCGTTCTGCGCGTGGTGCACGCGGTGGTTGGAGGGTGTGATCAACAGCCATTCCAGCCAGCCCAGCTTGGGCACATGGCGGGTATGCACCCAGAATTGATAGAGCAGATTCAGCGCGGCGACGGTGAGAAACACCAGCGGCGGCACCCCGAGCAGTGCCATCGGCAGATAGAAGATCCAGCCGAAAAGAAAGCCACTGCTGGTCTGGCGCAGCGCGGTGGAGAGGTTGTACTCCTCGCTCTGGTGGTGCACCGAATGCGCCGCCCAGAGCACATTGCGCTCATGGCCTAGACGGTGGTTCCAGTAGTAGCAGAAGTCATAGAAGACGAAGGCGAACAACCACACCCAGAGGCTTTGCGCCGACAGCTCGAATAACCCCCAGTGCTGCCAGGCGAAACTGTAGGCGAGCAGGCCGAAGCCCTTGGTCAGCAGGCCGCTGGTGGTCGACAGTACGCCGGCGCTGAGGCTGTTGATCGAGTCGGCGAGACGGTAGGTGCTGACCCCGCGCCAGCGATCGGCAAGCAGCTCCAGGGCGATCAGCAGGAAGAAAAAGGGCACGGCGTAAAGCACGTAATTCATGGCTCACCCATATCGTTATGCCTGGCCGGAGGCTAGGATTGTCTTAGCGTCATGCTAGTCCAACTACCTGCCCGCCCTGCGGGCGCGACGTGACAACCTGAGCGGCATTTGGCGACAGCCCAGCGGGTTACGCAGACGGACACAGGCATCGCGGCACAACTACTCCACCGCGGCGGCGGTCCAAGGTTTTAGCAACCCCAGCTTTCAGTTACGGCTCAGGCATTTCCAGAGGCAACCCTGGTCAGGCACTGCGGCCACCCCATCGAGTGACGAGGAGTCGCTATGCATAAGAAAGTTGCTGTAATCCTCTCCGGCTGCGGTGTCTATGATGGCGCCGAAGTCTACGAAAGTGTGATCACCCTGCTGCGCCTCGACCAACGCGGCGCCCAGGTGCAGTGCTTTGCACCGAACATCGCCCAGCTGCATGTGATCGACCACCTCACGGGCGAGGAAATGCCCGAGTCACGCAACGTACTGGTGGAAGCGGCGCGCATCGTCCGCGGCCAGATCAAGGACCTGCGCGAAGCCAACGCCGAGGATTTCGATGCGCTGATCCTGCCCGGCGGCTTTGGCGCGGCCAAGAACCTCTCCGACTTTGCCAGCGCGGGTGCGGCCTGCAGCGTGCAACCCGAAGTGCTGGCGCTGGCCCAAGCCTTCGCCGCCGCGAAAAAACCGCTGGGGCTGATCTGCATCGCCCCGGCGCTGGCGGCGAAAATCTATGGTCGCGGCGTGATCTGTACCATCGGCACCGATACCGAGACCGCCGCGACCCTGAGCGAGATGGGCGCACAACCGCAAGACTGCAGCGTCGACGAGATAGTCGAAGACCCTCAGTACAAACTGGTCTGCACCCCGGCCTATATGCTCGCGCAGTCGATCAGCGAAGCCGCTTCCGGTATCAACAAACTGGTCGACCGCGTGCTCGAGCTGGCCGTTCCAGAACACTGAACCCGGGCCGGGTCAACCGCCCAGCGGTGAAACCCGGTGCACACCCGCCGCGCAACAGGCCAATCCCGCCAATCGCCGCGACACTCGCGCCGCGCCTCTGTTCAAGCCGGCGCACTTGCTGCAGCGTGCTAAGCCTACCCCTCAGCGGCAGAGCCAGCATGCCCGAACAACCCTTCGAACTCAGCGCAGAACTGCAGCAGGCGGTGAGCAGTTTTTTCCAGCGCATCCCCTTCAACCAGGTGCTCGGCATCCAACTGGGCGAGTTGTCGGCCGAGCGGGTGGTGATGTATCTGCCGATGAAAGCCGAGCTGATCGGCAACTTCGTCCACGGCATTCTGCACGGCGGCGTAATCGCTTCGCTGCTGGATGTAGCCGGCGGGGCCATGGCCTTGATCGGTGCCTTCGAGCGTCACCAACATCTGGCCAGCGCCGAACGCATGGCGCGGCTGTCCAAGCTCGGCACCATCGACTTGCGCATCGATTACCTGCGCCCGGGCCGCGGCCAGCACTTCACCGCACAGGCCGTGCTGCTACGTTCCGGCAATAAGGTCGCGGTGGTGCGCAGCGAGCTGCATGCCGACGACGGCACTCTGGTGGCGGTCGGCACCGGCACCTACCTATGCGGATGATAGCCAGGTGATCCGCGGCTTACTCGCGGAGCGCTGCGCCAGTTGCGGCTGGACCCCGCCTGCGCGGGGATGACGAAACGCCCTAGACAGAATCAGGCCTAGCGCAGCAACCGCGTAAGAATACGATCCAGGGCATTGGCGAAGGCTTGTTTCTCGCGCTCACCGTAGGGTCCCTGCCCCCCACCGACCTGGCCTTGCTCACGCAAATCGGTGAACAGGTTGCGCACCGCCAGGCGCTCACCCATGTTCCCCGCATCGAACTCACGCCCGCGTGGATCGAGTGCCGCCACGCCTTTCTTGATCAACCGATCGGCCAACGGCACATCGCTGCAGATCACCAACTCGCCGGGCTGCGCATGCTCGACCAGGTAATCATCGGCCGCATCCGGGCCGCTCGGCACCACGATCAGCCGCACACAGGCGAACGCCGGCTTGATCTGGCTCTGCCCAGCCACCAGCAACACCTCGAACTTGCGCTTCAGGGCGAACTTGGTCAATTGCTCCTTGGCCGCCTTCGGGCAGGCGTCCGCGTCGATCCAGACTCGCATCGGGGAATTTCCTCGACAAGGTTACGAAAACGGGCGAGCAGTATCGCACTGCTCGCCCGCGCGGCTTCAGTTGGTGCCGAGTCGACGGTTTGCGGCCAGGCGGCTGCGGCCGTAGAGCACGGCAATCGCCGTCAGCGCGATGCCCTGCGCCAGCAACGAGTAGGCATCGGCGTGGATGCCCAGCCAGTCGAAGTCGAAGAACGGCACCGGGTGAATGCCGAACACACCGGCCTCCTGCAGGGCTTTCACGCCATGTCCGGCGAAGACCACGGAGAGCGCGCACAACAGCGCGGCGTTGATGCCGAAGAACAGCCCCAGCGGCAAGCGCGCCGAACCGCGCAGGATCACCCAGGCCAGACCGATCAGCAGCACGCTCGCCGTGGCGGCACCGGCCAGCACCGCGCCATGGCCGGCAGGACCGGCCTGCAGCCAGAGGGTTTCGTAGAACAGGATGACTTCGAACAACTCGCGATAGACCGAGAAGAACGCCAGCACCGCAAAGCCGAAACGGCCACCGCCACCGACCAGGCTGTTCTTGATGTAATCCTGCCAGGCCGCGGCGTGCCGCCGGTCGTGCATCCACACCCCGAGCCACAACACCATGACGCTGGCGAACAGCGCCGTGGCGCCCTCCAACAGTTCGCGCTGCGCGCCGCTGACGTCGAACAGATAGGCCGCCACAGCCCAGGTCAGCACGCCAGCGACCAGCGCCAGGCCCCAACCGATATGCACGCTGCGCAGCGCCGATTGCTGCCCGGTGTTGCGCAAAAAGGCCAGCACCGCCGCCAGCACCAGAATCGCTTCCAGGCCTTCGCGCAGCAGAATCAACAAGGCCGAAACATAGCTCAGCGACTGGCTCAGGCCATCGCTGCCGAGCAATTTCGCCGCCGCCTGCAATTTGCTCTTGGCCAGTTCCAGCCGCTGCGCCGCCTGCGCCACCGGCAAGCCATCCTGCAGCGCCTGACGGTAAGCCATCAGGGCTTTTTCGCTGTCTTTACGCACCGTCGCGTCGACATTGTCCAGCGAGCTTTCCACCAGCTCGAAACCTTCCAGGTAGGCCGCCACCGACAAGTCATAGGCCTGGTCGCGGTCGCCATCGCGGTAAGCCGCCAGGCTCTTGTCCAATGTCGCGCCGGTGTAGTCGAGCAATTGCTGCGGCCCGCGTTGCACCTGCGGCGGCTGCGCGCGCTGGGCGCGGAAGACCGCCGCAGCGGCCTCGCCTTGCGCACTGCCGACCTCGGCCGGAGTCTGGCGCGCCAACTGCGCCAGGTCGAAACCCTGCCCCTTGGCCGCCGCGCCATCCGCGCTGAACCCGGCGATATAGACCGCCAGATCCCAGCGCTGGCGCTCGTCCAGCTGATCGGCGAAGGCCGGCATATCGGTGCCCTCGATGCCCAGCCCGAGGGTATTGAACAGGTCGTAGAGGCTCAGGCGATCAAGCCGCGTGGCATCGCGCAGATTCGCCGGTGGCGGCTCCAGGCCAATCCCGGCCGGGCCGTCGCCAGCGCCGCTGTCGCCGTGACAGACCGCGCAATGCTGGGCATAGAGCGGCGCCCCGCGCGTGGGGTCCGGGGTGATCAGCGGTGCCTGGCTGACCTCATAGGCCGCCGCCAGTTGTGCACCGATCTGCCGAGCCTGACGCGCCACATCCGCGCCGTCCTGGCGCTGGGCGATGGCCTCGCGCAGGCTGACCACACCCTGCTCCAGCGCTCCACGCTCGGCACGGGCCGGCAGGGCCACGACCAGCCCTTGCAGCACGCCAAGGAATTCCAGCTGCTCGCGGTATTCCGCCTCGTCGATCACCTGGCCGGCATTCACCGTTGCCGGGTAGTCCGCGCTGATGTAATCGAGCAGGTGCAGCGCCTGGGCCGCGCACTCCACCGGACCGGCCAGTGCATTGAGGCTGAACAAGGCCAGCAGCGGTAACAGCCAGAACAACAGGCGGGGAGATGCGAACATAATTCAATCCCGAATAAGAATGGGTGGCATTGTTACCTCCCTAACGATCTCACTCAAGTCTTGATCCGCGGCGTTCTACCAGCAACGGGCGCCCGAACTCAGGCCACAGCCGGCCAAACTGACACCGGCAAAGGCCCACGGACGAGCCTGACCAGCACGGGCCAAGCCACGTAAGGTGCGGACTAGAGAAGGAAAATGCAGCGCGGCACAGGCCGCAAGGAACAGCGCGAGCAGCCGAGTCCAGGCGCCGCCAAGGTGCGACGCGAGGACGCAGGCAACCTAACGAGGACTCAGGTTGTCGCCCGGCGCACAGTGGCCAGCAATGCCGCGGCACCGACGAACAAAGTGGCGAACGTCCGATTCATCAGGCGCTGCTGACGCGGCGTGCGCAGCAAACGCAGGACCCGCGCGGCCAGCCCGGTGTAACCGGCCATCACGATCAGATCGACCGTGATCATGGTCGCGCCCATGGTCAGGTACTGCGCCAGCAGCGGCGCCTGCGGATCGATGAATTGCGGCAACACCGCCAGCATGAACACCACGGCTTTCGGGTTGCTGACGTTGACCAGAAAGCCCCGCAGCACCAATGTCAGCGGCCGGCCGATTGGGCGGTCGGCTGAATCACTGGCCAGATCGCTGGGTAGCGCCTGCCATTGCTTCACCGCCAGGTAGACCAGATAGCCGACGCCGAACCACTTGATCAGGCTGAAGGCCAGTGCCGAAGTGGCGAGAATCGCACCGACCCCGGCAGCGACGATGGCGATCTGCAAGGCCAGCCCCAGTTGCAGGCCGAGGGCATTCCAGTAGCCGCGCCAGAAACCGTACTGCAGCCCGCAGGACATCGACGCAATGGCGCCGGCACCCGGCGACAGGCTGATCACCCAACAGGCGACGAAAAAGGCGAGCCAGGTCTCAAGCAGCATGGCGCTGACCTCAGGAAATAGGAACGGGCAACAACCTTACGCCGCCCCGCTCCGGCTGCCTAGAGCCGGAGCGGGCGTGCGGATCAGTCCGGGCTGTTCTTGCGCAGGTGCACAGGCTCTTCCTGCTTGGCTTTGCCGGTGCGCATGCGGATGTTGATCATCTCCACCGCCAACGAGAACGCCATGGCGAAGTAGACGTAACCCTTGGGCACGTGCACCTCGAACGCTTCGGCGATCAACACCGTACCGACCACGATGAGGAACGACAGGGCGAGCATCTTCAGCGACGGGTGCTTGTCGATATAGGCGCTGATGGTACCGGCGGCCAGCATCATCACACCGACCGAAATAACGATCGCGGCGACCATCACCGGCACGTTCTGCACCAGGCCGACGGCGGTGATCACCGAGTCGAGGGAGAAGATGATATCGATGATGGCGATCTGCGTGATGATCCCCATGAAGCCATAGACCTTACCGCCGGCCTTCTGCTCTTCCTCGGCGCCTTCCAGGCCGTGGTAAATCTCAGCGGTGCTCTTGAACAGCAGGAACAGGCCGCCGAAGAACAGGATCAGGTCGCGCCCGGAAATCCCCTGTTCCATCACCGTGAACAAATCATTGGTCAGACGCATGACCCAGGTGATCGACAGCAGCAGCAGGATCCGCGTACCCATCGCCAAGGCCAGGCCAAAGAACCGCGCCTTGGGTTGCTGATGCACCGGCAGCCGGCTGACCAGAATCGAAATGAAGATGATGTTGTCGATGCCGAGGACGATTTCCAACGCCGTCAGGGTCAGAAAGGCGACCCAGATCTCCGGACTCATTAGCCATTCCATGCAAATACCTCAATTCAAAGGGGAGTGAGTAAAACCCTGCTCACCGGCGTCGCGAACGCAACCGACAGTGAACAGCTTAAGGGTTAATCGACCTGGGCCAACTGTTGTTCCAGGCTTTCCAAGTGTTCCAGTGCCGTCATCCAGGCCTCTTCCAGTTCACCTTCGTGGACTTTCAGCTTGGCCTGCTCGGCGAGCAGATCACGTAGTTCATCTTTGCGCGCAGCTTCGTAGACGGCCGCATCGCCGAGGCGGGCTTCCAGAGCGGCGAGCCGCTCATGCAGCGCCCCGAGCTCCTTCTCCAGCTTATCGGCCTCGCGCTTGTGCGGCGCCAGCTGCTGACGCAGCGCTGCCGCGGCCTGACGCTGGGCGCGCTTATCGGTCTTGTCCGCGGCCGGGGTTGTCGGGCTGACCGGCGCCTGCCGCGCGCGGTAGTCGACCAGCCAGCGCGCGTAGTCTTCGAGGTCGCCCTCGAACTCCTGGATGCGCCCTTCGGCGACCAGCAGGAACTCGTCGGTGGTGCTTTTCAACAGGTGACGGTCGTGGGAAACCACCAGCACCGCACCGGCGAAATCCTGTAGGGCCATGGTCAGCGCCAGGCGCATTTCCAGGTCGAGGTGGTTGGTCGGCTCATCCAGCAGCAACAGGTTGGGCTTGCCCCAGGCGATCAGCGCCAGGGCCAGCCGGGCCTTTTCGCCGCCGGAAAAATTCAGCACCGGCTCATCGCAACGCGGGCCACGGAAATCGAAACCGCCGAGGAAATCTCGCAACGTCTGCTCGCGCTCGTTCGGCGCCAGACGTTGCAGGTGCAGCAACGGGCTGGCCTTGTCGTCGAGCGAGTCCAATTGGTGCTGGGCGAAATAGCCGACCACCAGGTTCTCGCCGCGCACCAGTCGACCAGCGAGCGGTTCCAACTCGCCGGCCAGGGTTTTGATCAGGGTCGACTTACCCGCGCCATTGGGCCCGAGCAAACCGATCCGCGCACCGGGCGCCAGACCCAGCTTGACCTTCTCCAGCACCGTTTTTTCGCCATAACCGAGGCGGCCTTCGCTCAGGTCGAGCAGCGGGCTGGAAATCTTGTCCGCCTCGCGGAAGGTGAAATCGAACGGTGAGTCGACATGGGCGGCGGACAACTCTTCCATCCGCTCCAACGCCTTGATCCGGCTTTGTGCCTGGCGGGCCTTGGTCGCCTGCGCCTTGAAGCGCGCGATGAATTTCTCCATGTGCGCGCGCTGCGCCTGTTGCTTCTCGTAGGCCTGCTGCTGTTGGGCCAGACGCTCGGCGCGAGCGCGCTCGAAAGCCGAGTAACCGCCGCGATAGAGCGTCAGCTTGCGCTGTTCGACATGGGCGATGTGATCGACCACGGCATCGAGAAAATCCCGGTCATGGGAGATCAGTAGCAACGTACCGGGGTAGCTTTTCAGCCAATCTTCCAGCCAGAGGATCGCATCGAGATCCAAGTGGTTGGTCGGCTCGTCCAGCAACAGCAAGTCCGACGGGCACATCAGCGCTTGCGCCAGGTTCAGGCGCATCCGCCAGCCACCGGAGAAGCTGCCGACCTGACGGTCCATCTGCTCGTTGCTGAAACCCAGGCCGGCGAGCAATTTGCGCGCCCGCGCATCGGCGGTGTAACCGTCGGCGCTGTCCAGCTCGGCATGCAGGCGCGCCTGCGCGGCACCGTCATGGGCGGCTTCGGCGGCAGCCAAATCGGCTTGCACCTGACGCAGGCGAATGTCGCCATCGAGCACGTAGTCCACCGCCACCCGGTCGAGGACATCGACCTCCTGGCGCATGTGGGCGATCCGCCAGTCGGCAGGCAAGCGGCAGTCGCCGGAATCCGGGCTCAACTCGCCGCGCAGCAGGGCGAACAGGCTGGACTTGCCGGCACCGTTGGCACCAATCAGGCCGGCTTTCTGACCGGGGTGCAGCGTCAACTCGGCGTCTTCTAACAAACGCTGCGGGCCACGCTGTAAAGTGAGGTTTTCTAGTCGAATCATAATGGCGGCGGAGTCTACCAGCTTCGTCCACGCACCGCCCGGAAAGCACCATGTCCTCTGACCTGTGGAGTTTTACCATTCATGTCTACGCCCGCCCCGGCGTCGAACGAGCCTGCCTGCAATTGCAGCAGGCGGGCGCGAATGTCTGCCTGCTGCTCTGCGCGGTCTGGCTCGGCCAACGCGAAGTGCGTTGCAACGCTGAACGCCTGCAACAGCTGACGGCGCTGGCCCAACCCTGGCAAAGCACGGTGATTATGCCCCTGCGGCAACTGCGCCAAAGCTGGCGCCCGGCAGCCACCGCCGATAGCGCGCTGGCCCGATTACGCGAACAGGTGAAGGCGCTGGAATTGGACGCCGAACAACAGTTGCTGTTGAGGCTCGAGGCCGTGGCGCTGAATTGGCCGACAGCAGAAGCCAAAGACCTGTCGGCCTGGCTGGATGGGCTTGCGGCGCAAGCTGGGGAGCAAGACCGCGACGCGCTGCAGGTGCTACGCGTCGCGATCAATCAGGCTTAGGACGCGCTGCCCGGCACGCTGGCAGCATTGCTGGCTGGCGTGGTCGCCGTGGTCGGCGCGGCTGGAGCAGCTGACGTAGCAGGCGCACTGGCTGCCGGCGTGACTACGGCGGGCTTGGCCGCTGCAGGTTTGGCCACAGCCGGCTTAGCTACAGCCGGTTTAACCGCAGGCTTGGCCGGGGCCTTTGCCGCAGCTGGCTTAACTGCTGGTTTTGCCGCGGGTTTTGCCACAGTTTTTACGGCCGGCTTGCTGGCCGTCTTGACCGGCGCCTTTGCCGCTGCCGGCTTAGCCGCGGCGGGTTTGGCGGCGCTGGCGACCACGGGCTTTTTCGCCGCAGGCTTGGCCACAGCTTTTGTCGGTGCTTTAGCAGCTGGCTTGGCAGCCGGCTTAACCGCCGCCTTGCTTGCAGCTTTCACCGGAACCTTGGCGGCAGCCGGTTTGGCGGCAGGCTTGGCGCTACTGGCGGCGACTGGCGTTTTCGCCACTGCCTTGACAGCTGGCTTGGCCGCAGGTTTTGCCGCAGTTTTAGCCACGGGCTTGGCTGCAGGCTTGCTTGCGACCTTGGCCGGGGCTTTTGTCGCTGCCACTTTGGCCGGGGCTTTGCTCGCCACTGGCTTGCTCGCGGGCTTGGCACTGGCAACCGGTTTTGGCGCGACGGCACGGCTGCTGAGTACCTTGCCCACGGCCTCCTTGACCTTGCCGACACCCTGAGCCAGTTTCAGGCTTTCCTGGGCATCGCGCTTGAGCTGGACGATATAGCTGCGGGTCTCGGTCTGGCTGGTCTTGAGGCTGTCGAGCAACTGCTCCAGCTCGGCGACCGCATCCTTGGCTTTGGCTTGTGCCTTGGCTTTACCGGCAGCCGCGGCATTCTGCAATTTGCTGCGGGCGTCATGTAGTTTTTCTTGCGCTTTGCCGCGCTGTTTTTCCAGCTTGGCCAGCAGTTTTTCTGCATCGACCAACGCCTGGGAACACGCACTTTCGAGATGCTCGAGCAAGCTGTGGGAAAGCTGCTGCAGCAGATGCAAGGGAGTAGTAACTGACTTCTTATTGGCCGACATAATGTGCCTCCTAGCGTACATAGGTGCGGCCCATACTAGCCCCCTGATTCGTCCCTCGCCAGTTCCTGCACTCCGCAGCTGCGGATGGCTGGCATAATCACCGACCTGTCCGCCCGGAAAGCACCCATGCCGCGCTACCTAGTACTGCTGTTTTGCCTGTTCGCCCCACTCGCTCATGCCAGCGAAAATCAACAGGAACTGGCCTACAGTCTGGGCGTGCGCTTGGGTGAACGGCTGCGTGCAGAGGTGCCGGATTTACAGCTCCAGGCACTGCTCGACGGATTGCGCCAGGCCTATCGCGGCGAGCCACTGCAACTGGAAGCCAGACGCATCGAGCAGTTGCTCGCCGAGCACGAAGCGCAACTGGTCGACCCAGCGGCCAGCGCCGAATCGGCGATCGCCGCACAGAAACGTTTTCTCGCCAACGAAAAAGCCAAGGCCGGCGTACTCGAATTGCCTGGCGGCGTGCTGCGCACCGAACTGCAGCGCGGAGCCGACAACCAGCCGAGGGCAACCACTGGCAAAGTACAGGTGCGCTATGTCGCCCGCCTGGCCGACGGCACGGTGTTCGATGAGAGTGCAGACCCGCTGTGGTTCCGCCTGGACAGCGTGATCAGCGGCTGGCGCACGGCCTTGCAGGAGATGCCGATCGGCGCGAAGTGGCGCCTGGTGATTCCATCGGCCCAGGCCTACGGCGCAGAAGGCGCTGGCGATCTGATCCCGCCCTACGCGCCGCTGGTATTCGACGTGGAATTGCTCGGAACCGCCGACTGAGCAGCGGCTCCGTCAATGGCACTCAGACGGCTGGAGCAGTCTGCTGTTGATGCGCGTTGTGCAGGACTTCGATCAGGCAATCTTCCAGTTCGAAACGCTCGTGCAACAGCTGCCCGAGACGTTTTAGCTCGGTCCCCAAGGACACGCTGTCGCGGCAATCGCCGTTATCGCAACGGTCGTTGAACGACAGCGCCACTTCGGTGATGGCTTCGATTCGCGGGTAAATCTGCTTGGCCAACTCGAGCCCACGCTCATCGCCGAAGGCCTTCGCTTCGCTGGTGAGTTGCTCGTAGACCTCGAAGTGGCCAGCCGACACATAGTCGACCAACACTTCACAGAACCGCTGCAGAGCTTGCGCATTGGCGGCAGGCGGCTGCGGGCTGTCGTTGAGTACATCGAAGCTGCGCACCAGCTCATGGCGCTCTTGCAGCCAACGGTCGATTAGCAGGTGAACCCCACCCCAGCGTTCTTGGGCGTTCTGACAGCTCTCGAGCATGATGACCTCACTTCCCTTATCGATAATGCTGTTATACGTCTGCTCCGAGACGGTTTTTTGTCAATCGGTGCTTGGTCGTGGGAAGGCCGCGCCGAAACGGCAATTTTCCGGCGGCACATGCAGGCCAGATTATGCTCGCCAGACATCGCCTTCAAGGCACCCTCGGAGAAAATTTCATACGAGCGTTTGATCGCAACCCCGCACGCGGCTTGGCTTGCAGAATCTCCTGCGAGCCTCCCCAAACCCAACCATCCGGTACAGCAGAGCGTCGGTTCGAGGATAACCCGCGCACACGCCCTAAGCACGCCGCAATAACTGGAACAGCGCGAACACCAACATGCCGACGAAGGCCAGCAAGCTCCACTCTGGAATGCTCATGCCAAACAAGGTCCAGCTGACCTCGGCGCAATCGGCGGTGCCATGCAGCACCAGGCGCACGATGTCTTGAAACGGCAGGGCTTCCATCATGTAATCCAGGCTTGGCAGACACGCCGGCAGCTCTTCGGCCGGGATGCTCTGCAACCATATCTGGCGCCCGGCGGTCGCCGCACCTGCCAGCGCGCTGAGCAGCGCCAAGATCGAATAAGTCCGCACCCCGGTCCGGCCAGGCGCATGCAATGCCGCGACCAGGCAGATCACTCCGAAAGCAATCACGCAGACCCGCTGCACGATGCACAGCGGGCAAGGCTCCAGCCCCAGCGCATGCTCCAGGTACAGCGCCCCGCCCATCAGGGCGACGCAAGCAAGAAAGGCGAGAAGAAACAACGAACGCGGACTGGCCAGCGACATGACGACTCCATAGGAGGCTGGGAAAGGCGGTTACGGTAGTGGAAAGCGCCCAGCGCTTACAAGCAAAGCCGCGCGACTGGGGCGGGCAGCCATCCGGCGAACACCACCATGCGTCAGTTGCTGATATCACCCGGCCTCACCCACAGAGCGCGGCGGCTCTGGCGTTGCCTGTGCCCGGCACACGCACCAGCACTGCGGCAATGCAGCGCAGGCACCCGGCAACGCCCCATCGGTACAATCAGACCCGCAGCGGCTCCGGCAATGGCAAGCGCGGAACACGCTGATCGAGCAGACCGAGACCTTCCTGAAACAGCTGGTTGCTGCGCTCCAGCTCACCCTGCTGGGCCAGCAACCGCGCCAGCTCGGCACAGGCTTGTGGGGCGCGGGCGAAGCTCAGGCTGCTCTCGAAGTATTCCTTGGCCTTGCCCCACAACTGGTTCTGCAGGCACAGGCGACCGAGGCACAGCAGCAGGCTGGCATCACTGGGCTGCTGCGACAGCCAAGCTTCGGCCGTTTGCAGCTGACGCGCCGGGTCACGCCCCCGCACCAGACCATAGAGGCTCACCAAGTGGCTGTCGTAGCTGCGCTGCAACGCCGTGCGCAACACCTCTTCAGCCTCTTCCTGGGCACCCAGGGCTCGCAGTTGCTCGGCATACACGGCGACCAGTTGCGGCTCAGCGCGCTGCGCCTTGGACAGCTGCTGCCAAGCCTGCGTCAGTGGCTGCAGGGCGGTCTCGCCGCCGCTCAAGCCTTCCTGTCCGGCGGTCAGCAGCCGGGCGCTCCAGGCTTGGCGCTCGAGCGCGGCCAATTCGGCATCCCCCAGTGCCTTGTCCTTGCGCAACTCCGGCAGCAGGGCGATCAGTGCCGACCAGTCGCCGCGCTGCCGGTGAAGCTGCTGCAGCTGGCGCAGTACCTGGCGATGATGCGGATGACGCTCACGCATGACCTGCAAGGTTTCCAGCGCCGCATCGGCCTGCCCGCGGGCCAACTGCAGCTCGGCGTGCGCCAGGGCAATAGCCAGTTCAGCCTGCGGCTGGCGCTCCAACGCCCGCTCCAACAACCCGTCACTGTCCTCGTACTGGCCCAATTCATTGGCTGCGCGGGCCGCGCCGAGGTAGTAGACCAGCGGCTGCCGCTCACCTTCCGCGGCCCGTTGCAAGTGCCGCAGCGCCCGCGCCCAGCGCCCCTCGGCGAGATCCAGCAGGCCCTGTTCCACCGCCAGTTGTACGCGACGATTGCGGTTACGACGCGACCAGGGATTGACCACGCCACCGGAGACGAAGACCAGGCTGAGCAGCGCGCGCACGGCATAGACCAGCAGCCAGAGCAGCGCCACCACCGCCACAGCGGCCCAGAGGCTCGACTCGTAGCGAAAGCCCTTGTAGGCGATCAGCACATAGCCGGCGTGTTCGGCGATGACCAGGCCCAGCAGTGCGGCGGCGGCGATCAGGACGAGGACGATCAGCAACAAGCGCTTCATGGGCTGACTTCCTCCACCGCACCGGCCCCCGGCTGCTGCGCGGCTTTAGCCGGCGCCTGGCGCTGCTGCACATAGGCTTGCACCGCCGCCAGCGCCGGCGCCAGGTCCGGCATCTCGGCGGCCACCGGCTGGCGGCTCAACTCGTCGATGCGCGCCAGCAGGGCCTGGCTGTCCGGGTTGTCCTGATTGAAATGGCTCTCCAGCACGCTGCGCGCCTGCTTGAGCGCCTGCTGATAGACCTCGGGCTGGGCGTTCAATGCGGCCCACTGCGCCTGCTCCAGCGCCAGTGTCAGCGCCAGGCGGACCTGGGTCAGGCCCTGGCCGGCCAGCAACGGGCGGATAGTGCGGTCGGCGTTGAAGTCGATGCGGATGTAGCGCGAAAGCTTTTCCCACCATTGCGCCCAAAGGCTGCTGCCATCGCCTTCGGCCGCCAACCCCAACTGCTCGCCCGCGCTGGAAAACTCCGGCACCAACGCGCTCAGTTGCGCGGCCTGGGCACGCAATGCGCCGAGCTGCAAGAACAAGCCGGTGCGGTCCAGCTCCGTCAGGCTGCGCAAGGCGGCCAGGCTTTGTGCCAGCTGCTCGCGGGCCGCGAAGGTGGCGGGATCGTCCTGGTCGCGAAGGATGTCATCGGCGCCCTGCACCAGCACGGTGGCGCTGTTGCTGTCCTGCAGCGCCGACAGCCGCAGGCTGGCCAGCCGCAGCAGGTGCTCGGCTTCGGCCAGGCGCCAGTTCTGACGGCTGGCGCCGAGCACGCTTTCGAGGCGCTCGCTCAATTTTTGTTGATCGCCCTGCAACTGGGCCAACAGCCGCCGACGGGCTTCCAATTCATCGGCCAATGGTAGCTCGGCCAGACGCGCCGCCAGACCCTGCTCGCGCTGGCTCAACACTTGGGTCTGGCTGCGGGCCTCTTCCAGCTGCGCGAGTTGCTGCTGGTCATGGGCCTGCAAGCTGCGCACCTGCCACAGCCCCCAACCGCCAGTGGCCACGCCCGCGGCACCGAGGAGCAGGGCCAGCGCGGCCAGGCCATTACCGCGCCGCGCCGGTGCGGCGGCCGTTGCAGTGGGCGCATCGAGTGCGGGCTGGATCTCGTCTTTCGGGGAGGTTGCTTCGCTCACGTATCCGTCCTGTGAATTAGACAGCGGGATGATCCCGCAAGGCTGCCAGCAACGCCGCGGCGCTTGCGCCACGACAGTCCACAACCGTTCGAGCGCCGGCGGCATGCGCCAATTCGGCAACCCGCGGGCTCGGTACAAACAAGGGTAGCCGGGCCAACTCGGGCCAGGCATCGGCAGCCAATTGGCGCAGGTGTGCAAACCCTTCCCCACTGCTGACCACCAGACCATTCAAGCGTTCCGCAGCGACCCGCTCCGGCAGGGCCGCCGCCGGGTAGCCCGGCAGGCGACGCCGATAGAGTTGCAGATAATCGACTGTCACACCTTGGCCGCGCAAGCGCTCGGCAAGGGCTTCTCGGCCACCCTCGCCGCGCAGGATCAAGACCCGCGGCGTATGCGCGGCCAGGGCGGCGTGCAACTGCGGCAACGCGAGCAGGGCCTCGCTGTCGTCGCCACTCGCCGGGCAGGTCACGGACAAGCCGTAGGCATCGAGAATCTGCGCCGTAGCGGCACCGACGCTGAACCAGGGCTGGTCCGCCAGGGGCTGCGGCCAGTAGCGGTCAAGCAGCTCCAGCCCCAGACGTGCGGCGGGCTTGCTGACCACGATCACCGCGCAGTAGCGATCCAGGTCGAGGATGGTCGCCCGCTGTTGTGGCGTTTCCGCCAGCGGCTCGATTTCCAGTAACGGCAGGCTGCTGCTGAAAATTCCTTGCTCGGCCAGACTGGCCGCCAGAGCCTCGCACTCATCCGCCGGGCGAGTGAGCAGCAGGCGCCAAGCCGTCACTCGGGCTCAGCCTCGCCGTAAACCGCTTGCAGAATGGCTGCCGCGCCCTGTGCCAGGAGGTCTTCGGCGACCCGCACACCCAGCTCTTGCGGCTCGGCGAGCGAGCCGTGGGCTTCGGCACGCAGCAACAGGCCACCGTCCGGCTGACCAACCAGACCACGCAGCCATAGTTGGTCGCCCTGCAGCTCGGCGTAGCAGGCGATCGGCACCTGACAGCCGCCATTGAGGCGTTTGTTCAGCGCGCGCTCGGCGCTCACTCGCAGGGCGGTGTCGCGGTGGTGCAAGGGCGCCAGCAGGGCATGGATCTCGCTGTCGGCGCTACGGCATTCGATGCCGACCGCACCCTGGCCGCCCGCCGGGAGGCTGTCGAGCACGCTGATGCTGGAGCGGATACGCGCGGCAAAACCCAGACGAATCAGGCCTGCCGCGGCGAGGATGATGGCCTCGTACTCGCCGGCATCGAGCTTGGCCAGCCGGGTGTTGACGTTGCCGCGCAGAAAGCGGATCTGCAGGTCCGGGCGCAACGCCAGCAACTGCGTCTGACGGCGCAAGCTGGAGGTGCCGACCACGCTGCCGATCGGCAGGGCCGCCAGGCTCTCATAGCGGTTGGAGACGAATGCATCGCGCGGGTCTTCGCGCTCGCAGATGCAATACAGGCCCAGACCCTCGGGGAAATCCATCGGCACGTCTTTCATCGAGTGCACGGCGATGTCCGCTTCATGTTCCAGCAGCGCGGTTTCCAGCTCTTTGACGAACAGGCCTTTGCCGCCGATTTTCGACAACGGCGAGTCGAGCAGCTTGTCGCCACGGCTGACCATCGGCACCAGGCTGACGCTCAGCCCCGGATGAAATTCTTCCAGACGCGCTTTGACGTACTCGGCCTGCCAGAGGGCCAGAGCACTTTTGCGGGTGGCAATGCGGATTTCGCGCAACGGCATAGTGACTCTCGAACATGGGGAAACCCACATATCTTAAGTCAGCCCGGCGGGCGACGCACCCGCCGAAGGCTATTTCCCGCGCTGGAAGCAGCGCAGAACAGCACCGATCAGAGGTTGTTCATCATCTTGCGCACGCCGGCCACATGCCGACGGCTGACAATCAGCGCATCGCCGTTGAGGCCTTTGAGAAACAGCTGGAAATGCCCGAGCGGCGTGCGCTGCAGGCGTTCGATGCGCTCGCGGGCGACCAGGGCATTGCGGTGGATGCGCACGAAGCGATCGCCGAATTCGTCTTCCAGGGCCTTGAGCGGCTCATCCAGCAGGACTTCGCCGCCTTCATGGCGCAGGGTCACGTACTTGTGGTCGGCGATGAAGAAGATCACCTGCGCCAAGGGAATCAGCTCGATGCCTTTGCGGGTCCGCGCGCTGATGTGGCTGCGCGGGCCGCTGCCGCTTTCCGCCGCTGGCCGGGTCAAGGCCACGAGCTGCACGCGATTGGGCCGCTCGGCCTTCTTCAGGGCTTCGGCCAGACTCTCCGGCCGCACCGGTTTGACCAGGTAGCCGACGGCACTGACCTGAAACGCCTCGATCGCGAACTCGTCATGGGCGGTGCAGAAAATCACCGCCGGCGGCGCCTCGCGCTCGCAGAGCTTGGCCGCCACCTGCAAGCCATCCAGCCCCGGCATGCGGATATCCAGCAACACCACATCGGGCTTCAGGCTGTCGATCAGCGTCAACGCCTCTTCGCCATTGCTGGCGCTGGGTTCAAGGACACGATAACCATCGAGCTCACTGACCATTCGGCTCAGGCGCTCTCGGGCAAGGGGTTCATCATCGACGATCAGGACATTCATATTGCTCTGGCTTCCTGCGTGAGTCTCGCACAAGGATAGCGTAGACAGGTGAAGTGGCGCCCGTCACGGCGATCCACGCTGAGACTCGCCCGCGAGCCAAAAAGTGCCGCGAGACGCGCATCTATATTCACCAGTGCCTGATGAGTACCACGCGAGGGTTTCTGCTCGATACCCTCGTCATAGGGGCTGCTGACGCGCAGCTGGAACACCCCTGCGTTGTAGTCGGCCTCGATCCGCACCAGACCACCTTCGATGCGCGGCTGAATGCCATAAATCAAAGCGTTCTCCAACAACGGCTGCAAGGTCAGTTGCGGAATCGGCAAATCGTCCGGCACGCCCGCCACCAGCCACTCCAACTGTAGACGCTCGCCCAGGCGATAATGCTCGATCGACAGATAACGCTTGCTCAGCTCCAATTCCTCACTCCAAGACACCAGGCTGCCGGGCTTGGCCAGGCTGGCGCGAAACAGATCGGACAAATCCAGCACCGCCTGCTCGGCCTTGTAAGGGTCGATCACCACCAAGCTGGCAATGCTGTTCAAGCTGTTGAACAGGAAATGTGGGCGGATCCGCGCTTGCAATGACTCGATGCGCGCCTTGAGCTCCGCCTGTTGCTGCCGACGCCATTGGCTCTGCAGATAGAAATAGCGTAGCAGCAGCGCCGACATGATCAGGCTGATCAATGCATGACGCAGGTACAGGTTGACCTCGCCACTGCGCGGCAGAGGCCCGCCCAGCTCGTAATAATCGGCGACCGCCGTGCAGCTCAGCGCCAGCCCGACCACGATCAGGCAGCACAGGATGCCCGCGGCGGCGGCCGGCAACCGCGCCAGCAGCGGCCGCAGACGACAGAGCAAGGCGGCCGAGAGCAGCACGTTCCATTGCACGAACAGAGAGGTCAGGGCCAGGCGCACCCAGTTGAAACCCGGCTGCATCGGCTCGGCCAGCACCAGCACCAGCACCAGCAACTCGGCGAGCAGCACCAGCACCAGCAACGCTTCGGGCAGGCACAGCTCGGGCAGGAAGAATTCGCCATTGGCAGCCGTGTCGTTTTTACTTTTGAACCAGTCGATATGCATCGGCACAGTTTCCGTGGGAGCCGGCATGGCGGCAAGCGAGCGCGTGCTGCACGAGCTAAATAAAGCACTGAAATACCCGAAAGCACTAAAAACTGTGACCCGCGCAACACTGCCGGGCCAGCCAGCCGCCACGCAAGACGACAAAGCGCCACGGCGAATTTGCCCTTTACCCTGTTATTATCGGCACACTTTGTCCGCCATGCAGGCTGCCTCTCGCGGCCCGCCCGTTTTTGCGCATCAGCCGAGCGAATCCCATGAGCACCGAGAAGACCAACCAATCCTGGGGCGGCCGCTTCAGCGAACCCGTCGACGCCTTCGTCGCCCGCTTCACCGCGTCCGTCAACTTCGACCAGCGCCTCTACCGCCACGACATCATGGGCTCTATCGCCCACGCCACGATGCT
Organism: Pseudomonas sp. KH_027; assembly: GCF_057838565.1. NCBI lineage: Bacteria > Pseudomonadati > Pseudomonadota > Gammaproteobacteria > Pseudomonadales > Pseudomonadaceae > Pseudomonas > Pseudomonas sp. KH_027. The sequence continues at coordinate 259,999 of NZ_CM174470.1, read as the reverse complement.
GGCCAAGGTCGGCGTGCTGACCGACGCCGAGCGCGACAGCATCATCGTCGGCCTGCAAGGCATCCAGAGTGAAATCGAAGCCGGCAGTTTCGACTGGCGTGTCGACCTGGAAGACGTGCACATGAACATCGAGGCGCGCCTGACCGACCGTATCGGCGTCACCGGCAAGAAACTGCACACCGGCCGCAGCCGCAACGACCAGGTCGCCACCGACATCCGCCTGTGGCTGCGCGACGAGATCGACCTGATCCTCGGCGAGATCACCCGCCTGCAGCAGGGGCTGCTGGAACAGGCCGAGCGCGAAGCGGCCACCATCATGCCCGGCTTCACCCACCTGCAAACCGCCCAGCCCGTGACCTTCGGCCACCATCTGCTGGCCTGGTTCGAGATGCTCTCGCGTGACTACGAGCGCCTGGTCGATTGCCGCAAACGCACCAACCGCATGCCGCTCGGCTCCGCCGCCCTGGCCGGCACCACCTACCCGATCCAGCGCGAGATCACCGCTGAACTGCTCGGTTTCGAAGCCGTTGGCGGCAACTCCCTGGATGGCGTTTCCGATCGCGACTTCGCCATCGAGTTCTGCGCCGCCGCCAGCCTGGCGATGATGCACCTGTCGCGCTTCTCCGAAGAACTGGTGCTCTGGACCAGCGCGCAGTTCCAGTTCATCGACCTGCCGGATCGTTTCTGCACCGGCAGCTCGATCATGCCGCAAAAGAAAAACCCCGACGTGCCGGAGTTGGTGCGCGGCAAGTCCGGGCGCGTGTTCGGCGCGCTGATGGGCCTGCTGACCCTGATGAAGGGCCAGCCTCTGGCCTACAACAAGGACAACCAGGAAGACAAGGAACCGCTGTTCGACGCCGCCGACACCCTGCGCGACAGCCTGCGCGCCTTCGCCGACATGATCCCGGCGATCAAGCCGAAAACCGCGATCATGCGTGAAGCGGCGCTGCGCGGCTTCTCCACCGCCACCGACCTCGCCGACTACCTGGTGCGCAAGGGCCTGCCCTTCCGCGACTGCCATGAAATCGTCGGCCATGCGGTGAAGTACGGCGTGGAGTCCGGCAAGGACCTGGCCGAGATGAGCCTGGAAGAACTGCGCACATTCAGCGACCAGATCGACCAGGACGTGTTCGCCGTGCTGACCCTGGAGGGCTCGGTGAATGCCCGCGACCATATCGGCGGTACCGCGCCGACCCAGGTACGCGCGGCGGTGGTCCGTGGCCAGGCGCTGCTCGCCAGCCGCTGATCGAGAGCAGCCTGCAGCGCCCGATCCGGCGCTGCATGAGCTACCAATACACCCCGCCTATTTACGCCCCCGCGCCATCGCCAGGAAACTAGCCATTTCCGCATTCTTGTCGGCTTCCACCCGCTGCACATGCGGGTTCTGGTTGAGCAGCGCGAACAGCGCTTGGGCGGCTGGAAAGGCGGCCAGCAGATCGAGTTCAAACATCTTCTTCGCCACCGTGCAGGCCAGGTCGACGCTGTAGAGGAAGTAGATATCCGCCAGGCTGAACTGCGCGCCGGCCACATAGGGGCCGAACTTGCCGTGGCGCTTGAGGGTAGCGATCCCCGCCAGCAAGTCGCCTTTGGCTTTGGCCTTGATCGCCTCATCGACCCGCCCGCCGAAGAACACTTCGAGGTAGCAGGCGCGCGCCGGCAGCTCGATATACAACTCGATCTCGCGCATCAGCGAGCGCACATAGGCCCGCGCATAAGGATCAGCCGGCAACAGGGCCTGGCCGGCCTGGGTATCTTCCAGGTAATCGAGGATCACGCAGGTTTCGTTGATAAAGCCCTGTTCGGTCTCCAGCACCGGCACCTTGCCGCGCGGACTGATGGCGAGGAACTCGGCGCTCTGGCTACCATGGATGTCGACCACCTCGAAGGGCACGCCCTTCTCCAGCAGCGCCAGTTTGACCATGTTGAAATAGTTGCTGACCGCAAAACCGTAGAGCTTGAGCATGGAATCCTCCGATCCGTATGGGCTGGGCCTGGGTTGTTATAAACCGCCACCACGGCTACGCCCAGCAGCATCAGGGCCGTGAATGCTCGCGCCGCAGCATCCGGCCTGCAGCCGTGGCACACTGCCGGTTCATTTCCCAGGAGGCCGCCCATGAGCGAGCACGATGAGAGCGAAGAAGCCTTCGCCGAAGCCACGTTGACCCAGGCCATCGAAAACCAGATCGAGACCGATAACCCGCCCGCGGCCAAAGCCACCTTCAACAAACTGACCCTGGTCGGCTACCCGCGCGAAGAAATTCTGCAATTGATGGCCCTGGTGCTGGCCCACGAGATCGACGCCATGCTGGATGAGGATCGCCCCTTCGACAGCGCCTGGTACGAGCAGGCCCTGCGTGCATTGCCGGAACTGCCGCAAGAGTCCTGAACCTGGCGCTTGCTCGTATCCGGGCCTGCAGCTTAGCCTCTGGCATCCAGCATGCTTCCGTGACCCGCCGCCCGAGCCCGGGTGGCCGCCGAGCCTTGACCCCGACGATGCGTCGCGCCGGTTCCGCCCGCTTGCCAAGCCTCTGTGCGACTGTCGTCTATGTCGCACTGGCCGGCCTGCCCGCGCGGGGCGAGACCTTCCAGATCGGCGCCGAAGACGATTGGTATCCCTTCACCGCCTACCGCGACGGCAAGGTTCAGGGCATGTCGGTGGATAGCGTCAAGGCGGCGTTCGCCGCCAGCGATACCTCGATCGAGCTGCAACCCTACCCTTATGTGCGCTGCATGCAGCTGACGCTCAAGGGCCAGCTCGCGGCCTGCTTCAATACCTCGCCGAATGCCGAGATCGCCGCCAGTTACCGGCTGCCGCAGACGCCGCTGTTCAGCGATGACATCCTGCTGTGGGCGCGTGCCGGCCAGGCACAGCCACTCTACGACCTGAATCAGCTGGCGGGCAAAACGGTCGCGGTAACCAACGGCTACGAGTATGGCGCCGCCTTCGATAACCAGCGGCCGGTGTCGCGCGTCATGGTGCGCAAGGACCTCAATGGCTTCCTCATGCTGCAACGCGCCCGGGTCGATTACATGCTGGCCTTTCGCGGCACCGCCCAGCAACTGTTCCAGGAACACCCGCCATTGCGCGGGCAGTTCACGCCCGTGATGACGGTGCACCAGCCACAGTTGCACCTGAGCTTTTCCCGCCATCATCCGCAGGTAGAGCAACTGCTGGAGCGCTTCGACCGCGGTATGCGGCTTATCCAGAACGATGGCCACTATCGGAAAATTGTTGAAACCTGGCAACAGGCGCAAAAACCAACACTCTGAGCGACTCCTCGCTCTACACTGGCAAAACCCCCTGCCCAATGTTGAAGGGGCTACTCCAGCCGGACATCGCGAATGACCGGCGTACCACTACAAGAATCTGGAGCAAACATGTCCTTTACCCCTGAGCTGATTGCCGAACTGGAAATTCTTGCGCTGTTCAACCTGGCCAACACCCTGGAGGGTCTCAAGGTTCATCACATCGCCTCACCCAAAGCGATTGCCGCCGCGCAACGGCTGCACGCAAAGGGCCTGATCACCCAAGTCGATGGCGGCTACCTGACCAGCCTCGGCCTGGAGGCCGCCCAGCATACGCAAGGACTGCTGACCATTCTGGCAATCGCAGAGCCCGCCTAAACCTTGCCCGCCTCCCGCGTCGCGTCATCAGGTTGCCGCCGACGCGGGCGCTTCCGGGAATCTGTCGGGCCTGGAGCCGTTCCGTGCGCATTTGCGGCCTCCCGACTCTGCCACCAGCCTGCGCGGGCTGATAACCTTGGGTCACCACCCGGCATGAGTTGGCTATGACGCGCACCCAGGAAATCCGCCCAGAGATCGACGAGGGTATCGACCGCAAGGTGCTGACCCAGTTGCGCGCGCGCTTTCTCAAGGTCAACGGTGGGCGCCTGGATCGGGCCATGCAGGGGTTGTCGACGCGCCAGCAACTGGTGCTCAAGCTCTTGCCGCTGCTGTTTCATGTCAATCATCCACTGCTGCCGGGCTATGTCTCCAGCAACACGCCGGCCGGCCTGTCCGGTTTCGAGCCGGACGACGAGTTACTCGCCGAAGCCCAGCGCCTGACCCGCTCCTTCGTCTACAAAGCGCGCCGTGGCCAGCCGCCGCTGCCGATCCACGGCCTGTTCCTGATGGGCAGCCTGGGCACGCTGGCGCAGGCCGAGCAAAGCGACATGGATGTCTGGGTCTGCCACGCGCCGAACCTGTCCACCCAGGAACTGCAGGAGCTGCGCAAGAAGTGCGAGCTGCTCGAAGCCTGGGCCGCGACCCAGGGCGCCGAGGCGCACTTTTTCCTGATCGACCCGGCACGCTTCACCGTCGGCGATCGTGAAGCGCAGCTGACGTCCGACGACTGCGGCACCACCCAGCACTACCTGCTGCTCGACGAGTTCTACCGCACGGCGATCTGGTTGGCCGGGCGCACGCCGCTCTGGTGGCTGGTGCCGGTGTATGAGGAGCAGCGCTACGCCGAGTACATCCACCTACTGCTGTCCAAGCGCTTCATCCGCGCCGAAGAGGTGCTCGACCTCGGCCACCTGGCGCGCATCCCGCCCGGCGAGTTCATCGGCGCCGGCATGTGGCAGCTGTTCAAGGGTATCGAGTCGCCGTACAAATCCGTGCTCAAGCTGCTGCTCACCGAAGTCTACGCCAGCGAGCACCCGCAGGTGGAATGCCTGAGCCTGCGTTTCAAGCAGGCGGTGTACCGCAACCAGCTCGACCTCGATGAGCTCGACCCTTACATCGTGGTCTATCGGCGTCTGGAGGAATACCTGGTCAGGCGCGGTGAAAGCGAACGCCTGGAGCTGATCCGCCGCTGCCTGTACCTGAAGGTCAACAAGAAACTCAGCAACCCGCCGCGCAACCGCCGCAAGAGCTGGCAACGGCTGCTGCTCGAACGCCTGACCGCCGACTGGCACTGGAATACCCGGCAACTGGCGATGCTCGACAGCCGCAGCCAGTGGAAAGTCCGCCAGGTCAGCGCCGAGCGCCGGGTGCTGGTCAACGAGCTGACCTACAGTTACCGCTTTCTCTCGCAGTTCGCCCGCACCCAGCAGGTCGCCAGCTCGCTGAACAGCCGCGACCTCGGCATCCTCGGCCGGCGCCTGTACGCGGCCTTCGAGCGCAAAGCCGGCAAGGTCGAATTCATCAACCCCGGGATCGCCCCGGACCTGGCCGAAGACAACCTGACCCTGGTCCACAGCCCGAGCCCGGAGGCGCCCAACGAAAGCCAGTGGGCGCTGTTCAACGGCAACCTGAATGCCCAGGAGTGGCGGGACTTCGCGCCGCTCAAGCGGGCCCGCGAGCTGATCGAGTTGCTCGCCTGGTGCCACCGCAACGGTGTGATCGATAACAGCACCCGCCTCTCGCTGCATGCCGGCAGCAGCGATTTGAGCGAATTCGAACTGGCCAACCTGCTCGCCAGCCTGCAACAAGCGGTGCCACTGCCGCTGTCGGCAGTGAACGAGCAGGCCCTGCTGCAGGCCAGCACGCCGAGCGAAGTGTTGCTGCTGATCAACGTCGGCCTCGACCCGCTCAAGCAACACAGCCAGTTGAATGTGCACATGACCAGCGGGCGCACTGACTCGCTGGGCTATTCCGGGGTGCGCGAAAACCTGGTGCTGACCCTCGACCAGGTCAGCCTGAACAGCTGGAACGAGCTGCTGATCAGCCGCTATGACGGCCCGCACGGGCTGCTCGACTGCCTGCGTGACTTCCTCAACAGCCTGCCGGCCAGCGGTGAACGGCCGACCTTGCGGGTGCGCTGCTTCTGCCGCAACCGCGCCCAGGCCATCGCCGAGCGGGTGGAAGAACTGTTTCGCGACATCCTCTCGCACTTTGCCGGTGAACGCGGCCAGCGCTACCTGCTGCAGATCCAGCAGCAATATCACGTGCTGCAACTGAGCCCCGGCCAGGTCAGCCATGTCGCCCTCAACAGCCTTCCGGCGCTGCTCGAACAGCTTGGCGGGGAACTGACCGATTACAGCCCGCTGCACCTCGACCGGCATGCACTGGAAGGCGAAGACCTGGCGCTGATCCTGCCGCTCGGTCGGCCCGACTGCATCCAGGTGTTCTACCGCGTACACGAAGACCAGGCCGAACTGAGCGTGCTCGACGAACACAACGCCCTGTGGCGCCAGCGCCTGCCATTTCGCGACGAGCAGAGCCTGCTGACGCCCCTGCAGCGCTTCCTGCAATCGGTGCTGTACCGGCGCAACGCGCAACTGCCGCTGGATGACCCGGCACCGGCGATGGCGCTGGAAATCCTCTACTACCACGTGCTGCCCGCCGCGCCGCAACGGGCGCAATTCCTGGAGCGCCGCCCGGCGCCGCAATCGGCGGTCAGCCACCCGTTCTACGATGTGCAGGCGATAGTCGAGCCGGCGGACCCGCAACGCGTCCACGTCAGCCTGTACTGCAATCACCGCGAATTTTCCGAACTGGAATACGGCGCCGAGTTGTTCAGCGCGGTGGCCCGGCATATCCTCGCCCAGCGCAGCGCACACGAGCGCTACCCCTGCTACATCACCGACCTCGACCTTTCCCGCGTGCGCGGCGAAGGGCAGACGCAAACCATCCACTACCTGCGCTACAAGACCAAGCTGGAAGCGGCGCTGAACAGCGCCCTGCAACGGGCCTGAGGCTTACGCCGCGGCGCCAGGTGCGCTCAGCGGCTGTACTCACCGGCGGCTTCCGGCTGGTATTCGACCGCCAGCAGGGTCAGCTTGATCAGTTTGCCGGCCGGTGTCGGCCAATCGATATGCTGACCGACCGTGAGCCCCAGCAACGCGCTACCGACGGGCGCGAGGATCGACACCGTACCTTCGGCGCCAGCGTCCTGCGGGTAGACCAGGGTCAGGTGATACTCCTTGCCGTTGCCTTCGTCGCGGCAGAACACCCGCGAATTCATCGTCACCACCCCGGCCGGCACCTCGTCGTGACCGACCACTTGGGCGCGCGCCAACTCAGCTTCCAGGGCTTTGGCGCCAGGGCCGAAATCCTCCAGGCTTTCAAGCACGCGCTCCAGGCGTTGCAGGTCCAGACGGGTAATGGTGATCGACGGTGTACTCATGATGAAGGCGACGCTCCTGACAACGGACGCAGAAAAAGCAAAACCCCGATCGAAGGCGGGGTTTTGACGAACCTCAACGTGGCGAGGCGTAGGCCGACCGTACCACAGCCGAACAAATAAACAAGGCGGGTGGCCTAGTGCCCACTCAGCAGCGACGGGCGCACACGGGTCTGCGCGGCCCGGCAGATTTCTCGCCGACGGCTACTGTCGGCGGCCTTCCATTCGCGAATTTCGGCGAGCAGGCGACCGCAGCCGAGGCAGATATCCTGGTCGTCCAGGCAGCACTCGCGACGGCAAGGCGAAGCCACCACCTCTTCGGTCACTGGCTCGCTGACGGTCATCACGGTCATGGAGGAATCAGAGTTCTTCAAACTCGAGCGCCTCGCCCGCCTGTTCCTGGGCAATGCGCGCCAGCATTTCGCCCAGCAGCTCATCGCTGGTATCGCAGATCCAACGTTCGCTGGCCTGGTCGTAGTCGAAGTGGAAACCGCCCGAGCGCGCCGCCACCCATAACTGCCGGATCGGCGCCTGGCGGCTGAGGATCAGTTGGGTGCCGTTGGCAAAACGCACGGTGAGAATCCCCGCCGAGTTCTCCAGGTCGAGATCCAGGCCGCTGTCATCGAATATGTCTTCCACGGCCTGCTGTGTGGTATCGACCAGATCATGGAAGCGGGCTTCGGTCAAACTCATTACGCGGTACCTCGGGAAAAGGGTTGGCAGCCGTCGCGACCGGCAGGTTTGCTGCGGTGGCCACGGCATGTGGATCACAAATGACGACGGTATTCGGCGGGACTTTGCCCGGTCCAGCGGCGGAACGCGCGGGCCAGCGAGCCGGACTCACTGAAGCCGACGAAGAAGGCGATATCCGCCAGCTCCAACGTCGGGTCACGCAGGTAGTTCAGCACCAATTGTTGGCGCGTTTCATCGACGAGCTGGCTGAATGATAACCCGGCCTCGCGCAGACGGCGCTGCAAGGTGCGCGGGCTCAAGCCCAAAACCTGTGCCAAGCCCTCTAAGTCGGGCCCTTGCGCAGCCAACTGATGGGCCAGCTCGACGCGCGCGCGGTCGAGCACCTGCTGGCCCTGCTTGAGTTCGCCGAGCAAGCGCTCGGCGTAGCCATCGAACATCTGCCGCACCTGCGCATCGGCCTGCCCGAGCGGCGCCTGCAGCAGGCGCGCGGGGAACACCAAGGCATTGTCGGCCTGCTCGAAGAGCACCGGGCAGCGGAAAATACGCCGGTGCTCCGAGCTGTCCGCAGGCGCCGGATGCTGGAAGCGCACTTCGGTCGGTGGCAGGTCCAAGCCGCTGATCCAGTGGCCGAAGGTGGTCCAGCCGGCCAGGGTTTCCTCGCTGAGCTGGCGCTGCTGGTGCGCCACCAAGGGCTGCCAACTGAGGGCTACCTGCGGCTCAAGACCCGGACGCGGCGGCTCATCGGCCAGATCGACGCAACCCAGGTTGCCCACCAACGCGGCATAGCGCGCCTGACGGTGCAAGGCATCGCCCAGGGTCGCGCAGCTCATGAGCAGGTAACCGAGCACACCGTAGTAACCCGGCCGCACCGCTTCACCCAGGTGCAGACCAAGGTTCGGGTCGCCACTCAGCTCCACGCCCCGCCCCAGCAGCTCGAGGTAAAGCCTCGCCGCCACACGCTGATCGCGCTGGGCGAGAAGCTTCGGGGCCAGCTGCACCTGGGCCTGCAGGGTCTCGGGCGCGACACCGTGCTGCCCCAGGTAATCCAGCAGGCCTTGCAGGTAGGCGACCGAAACCGAGCTGACGAGCGCGGCGCGATTCTCCATCGATGCTCCTTTTTTGGTCGGTTATCTTAGCGGCCCGCGCGCTTGCTTCGCTATTCCAAACGTTGATACCGGAGCCGGGCAGGCGAAGCGCGAGCCTCCCGTCATGGCCACTCGCCCTCAAGCCTTGCAGCGAGTTCGGGCAACCAAACCAGCGGGGGCGAGCCGGCTGCCGCAAGCCCCGTCAGACGGGAGCCCTGGCGCATAGGCAAGCCGCCGGGGGGCCGGTATACTCCGGCGCAATCACTGCTTTTACAAGGAATCCGCCATGAAGCGGCTACTGACTGCCCTTATCGCGCTCGTCGCCATTTCTTCGTTGCTCGCCGGCTGTGGCCAGAAAGGCCCGCTGTACCTGCCAGACGAAGATAAACCTGCTGCTGAACACACCCACTAAGGAGGCGGTATGCACGCCTTCAATTACCGCGCAGGGCAGCTGTTCGCGGAGGGTGTGGCGCTGTCCGCCATCGCCGAGCGCTTTGGCACGCCAACCTATGTCTATTCGCGCGCCCACATCACCGCGCAGTACCGCGCCTATGCCGACGCGCTGGACGGCGTCGCGCACCTGGTCTGCTATGCGGTAAAAGCCAACTCCAACCTCGCTGTGCTGAATCTGCTGGCGCGCCTCGGCGCAGGGTTCGACATCGTCTCCCGTGGCGAGTTGGAGCGCGTACTGGCCGCCGGTGGCGAGCCGGGCAAGATCGTCTTTTCCGGCGTCGGCAAGACCCGCGACGACATGCGCCGCGCCCTGCAGGTCGGCGTGCACTGCTTCAACGTCGAGTCCACCGACGAGCTGGAACGCCTGCAACTGGTCGCCGCCGAGCTGGGCGTGCAGGCCCCGGTGTCGCTGCGGGTCAACCCGGATGTCGATGCCGGCACCCACCCGTACATTTCCACCGGCCTGAAAGAAAACAAATTCGGCATCGCCATCGCCGATGCCGAGGCCGTGTACGCCCGCGCCAACGAGCTGGCGAACTTGCAAGTGATCGGCGTCGATTGCCATATCGGCTCGCAACTGACCAGCCTGCCGCCATTCCTCGACGCCCTGGATCGCCTGCTGGCACTGATCGACCGTCTGGCTGAACGCGGCATCCGCATTCGCCACCTGGATCTCGGTGGCGGTGTCGGCGTGCGCTACAAGGATGAAACGCCGCCACTGGTCAGCGACTACATCCAGGCCGCGCGCGCGCGTACCGCCGGGCGCGATCTGGCCCTGGTGTTCGAACCGGGCCGCTACATCGTCGCCAATGCCGGGGTGCTGCTGACCCAGGTCGAGTACCTCAAGCACACCGAACACAAGGACTTCGCCATCGTCGATGCGGCCATGAACGACCTGATCCGCCCGGCGCTCTATCAAGCCTGGATGGACGTGGTCGCGGTACAGCCACGCGACGGCCAGACCCGCCCTTACGATATTGTCGGGCCGATCTGCGAGACCGGCGATTTCCTCGCCAAAGGGCGCGAGCTGGCGCTGGCCGAAGGCGATCTGCTGGCCGTGTGTTCGGCCGGCGCCTATGGTTTCGCCATGAGCTCCAACTACAACACCCGCGGCCGCTGCGCCGAGGTGCTGGTGGATGGCGAACAGGCTTTCGAAGTGCGGCGCCGCGAGACCGTGCAAGAACTCTATGCCGGCGAAAGCCTGCTGCCGGAGTGACGGTCATGTTGCTGCGTTTCACCAAAATGCACGGCCTCGGCAACGACTTCATGGTCCTCGACCTGATCAGCCAGCACGCGCACATCCAGCCCAAGCATGCCAAGCAATGGGGCGACCGCCATACCGGGATCGGCTTCGACCAGTTGCTGCTGGTCGAGCCGCCGAGCAACCCGGATGTGGATTTCCGCTACCGCATCTTCAACTCCGACGGCTCGGAAGTGGAGCAGTGCGGTAACGGCGCACGTTGCTTCGCCCGCTTCGTGCTGGACAAGCGCCTGACGATGAAGCGGCAAATCCGCGTCGAAACCTCGGCCGGGATCATCGAGCTGGATGTGCGCCCGGACGGGCAGATCAGCGTCAACATGGGCGCCCCGCGCCTGGCACCGGCGCAGATCCCGTTCCAGGCCGACGAGCAAGCCTTGAGCTACCCGGTCGAAGTCGACGGCCAACGCGTCGAACTGGCCGCCGTGTCCATGGGCAACCCGCATGCGGTGTTGCGCGTGGACAATGTGGCCAGCGCGCCGGTTCACAGCCTGGGGCCGAAGCTCGAACACCATCCGCGCTTCCCGCAGCGGGTCAACGTCGGCTTCCTCGAAGTGCTCGACCGCCAGCATGCGAAATTACGCGTATGGGAACGTGGCGCCGGCGAGACGCAAGCCTGTGGCACCGGCGCCTGCGCCGCGGCGGTCGCGGCCATCAGCCAGGGCTGGATGGACTCGCCGCTGCAAATCGAGCTACCCGGCGGCCGCCTCTCCCTGGAATGGGCAGGGCCAGGGCAGCCGGTTATGATGACCGGACCCGCCGTCCGGGTTTACGAAGGACAGGTTCGTCTATGACCGACAAGCGCCAGGACCCGCCGCAACCCCTCGACGCCGAGGCGGTTGCCGCTTTTCTCCGTGCCCATCCGGAGTTCTTCGTCGACCACGACGAACTGCTTCCCGAGCTGCGCATCCCGCATCAACGCGGTGAGGCGATCTCGCTGGTCGAGCGTCAGGTCAAACTGCTGCGCGAGCGCAACATCGAGATGCGCCACCGCCTGTCACAGCTGATGGATGTGGCGCGCGACAACGACCGGCTGTTCGACAAGACTCGCCGCCTGGTGCTCGACCTGCTCGACGCGGTGAGCCTGGAAGAAGTGGTCAGCGCGGTGGAAGACAGCCTGCGCCATGAATTCCAGGTGCCTTTCGTCAGCCTGATCCTGTTCAATGAAACGCCGCTGGCGGTCGGTCGCTGGGTCAGCAGCGCCGAAGCCCACCAGGCCATCGGCGGGCTGCTGGCCGGCGGCAAGACCATCTGCGGCGTGCTACGCAGCCATGAGCTGGCCTTCCTGTTCGGCGAAGAAGAACGCGAGAACGTCGGCTCCGCCGCCGTGGTCGCCCTGACCTATCAAGGCCTGCATGGCGTGCTGGCGATCGGCAGCCCAGATCCGCAGCACTACAAAAGCTCCCTCGGCACGCTGTTCCTCGGCTACATTGCCGAAGTCCTCGCCCGCGTCCTGCCGCGCTTCGCCACGCCACTGCGCTCGGTGCGCTGAAACAAGGCCGCACGTCATGCACAGAGTGGCCCACCCTCCGGCCACTTTCAGGCAGGGTGAACATGCCGCATAACGCGCGAAGCCGGTAGTGGTTTTCACCCGGCACGATCACAGGAGCCTTGATGCAAACTGCCCTGGATGCCTACCTGGAACACCTGCGCAGCGAGCGGCAGATGGCGCCGAACACCCTTGCGGCCTACCGCCGTGACCTGCTCAAGCTGGTCGAGCTCTGCATCAAGCAGGGCATCGACGAGTGGGCCGGGCTCGATGTGCGCAGCCTGCGCAGCTTCATCTCGCGCCTGCACCAACAGGGCCTCTCGGCCCGCAGCCTGGCGCGGCTGCTCTCGGCCACCCGCGGCCTCTACCAGTTCCTCAACGGCCAGGGCGCTTGCCAGCACGATCCCGCCAGCGGCGTGACCCCACCCAAGCGCGAACGCCGCCTGCCACGCACGCTGGATGCCGACCGGGCCCTGCAATTGCTCGATGGCGCGGTGGAGGACGACTTCATCGCCCGCCGCGACCAGGCCATCCTCGAACTGTTTTATTCCTCGGGCCTGCGCCTGTCCGAGCTGACCGGCCTGGATCTGCCGCAGCTCGACCTGGCCGACGGCCTGGTGCAGGTACTCGGCAAAGGCGGCAAGAGCCGCGTGCTGCCGGTCGGGCGCATGGCCCGCGAGGCGTTGGAGCACTGGCTGCCGCTGCGGGCCCTGGCCAAACCGGCGGATGACGCCGTGTTCATCAGCCAGCAGGGCCGGCGCCTGGGCCCGCGAGCGATCCAGCTACGGGTCCGGCAAGCCGGGGTTCGCGAGCTCGGTCAGCACTTGCATCCGCACATGCTGCGGCACTCGTTCGCCAGCCACATGCTCGAGTCGTCGCAGGATCTGCGTGCCGTGCAGGAGCTGCTCGGACATGCCGATATCGCCACCACGCAAATCTACACCCACCTGGACTTCCAGCACCTGGCCACGGTCTATGACAGCGCCCACCCACGGGCCAAACGGAAAAGCAGCGATCCATGAGCATTCGACTGATCACCTTCGACCTCGACGACACATTCTGGGATGTCGCCCCGATCATGCACAGTGCCGAGAGCGAGCTGCGCACCTGGCTGGCGTTGGAAGCGCCACGCCTGGGACCGGTTCCGGTCGAACACCTGTGGGCGGTGCGCAAGCGCCTGCTAGACGCCGAACCGGCCCTGGCCCACCGCCTGAGCGAGCTGCGCCGGCGCATTCTGTTCCATGCGCTGGAAGATGCGGGTTATGCCCACGGCGAAGCGCTGGAGCTGGCCGAGGCCGGCTTTCAGGTGTTCCTCAGCGCCCGACACAAGATCGAGCTATTCCCCGAGGTCCATCCAACCCTGGAAACCCTCGCCAGCCGCTATATCCTCGGCGTGCTCACCAACGGCAATGCCGATGTCCGTCGCCTGGGCCTCGCCGACTACTTCCAGTTCGCCCTCTGCGCCGAGGAGCTGGGCGTTGGCAAACCCGACCCGCACCCGTTTCGCGAAGCGTTGAAACGCGCCGATGTGGCAGCCGAGCACGCCGTGCATATCGGCGATCATCCGCTCGACGACATCCAGGGCGCACACCTGGCCGGCATGCGCTCGATCTGGTTCAACCCCAAGGGCAAGCCCTGGACCGACGCCATCAATCCGGATGCCGAAATCCGCAACCTGGCTGAGTTGCCCGCGCTATTGCAGGGCTGGAGGTAGGTCCGGCAGGCGGTATCGGCGCGCAGCGACAGACCAGCCACCCGCAAAATAGGGGCCCAGGGAAGAACAGCGTTATTTCGGGCACCAGCGCGCCCCTCAACACCGTCATTCCCGCGCCGGCGGGAATCCGGAGTCGCCCAGGAAACGGGGCCGGCTACCCTTTCTGGACCCCCGTATTCGCGAGGAAGATGGGCGAGCATGCGTTATCCCAGGCAAAAAAAGCCCGCCGGATGGCGGGCTTTTTTCTGGCAAGCGGGCCCTCAAATAGGCCGGCTGCCGTACTTGCTGTCTGGCTTCTTGGGCGGGTCGGCCACCACGTTCGGCTCGACTTCCTGCACCTTGCCCCCACGCGAGAGAAACTCCTGCATGGCGCGCTCCAGAGCGTCGCGCTCCTTCTGCTTGGCTTCGATACTGGGCAGCTCTTCGATGTCGATTGCCGCCTTGGCTTTCTTGCTCGACTTTACCGACGGCTCGCCGTCGCCATCACCGTCATCGGCATCACCGTCATCCGCGGCAGCCAGCTCCTCGCCTTCGTCCTCGGCGCCACCTTCCAGCTCGTCTTGTTCCAGATCTTCGTCGCTCATGTTTAACCTCATGACTTGCGAAAAGCAGGTTAGTTATAGCCCAGCCACGCCCGCTTTCGAACGTTGCCGGAAAAAATTCAAAGAGCCTCGCCCTGCAAAGTAGCGAGCACTCGACGCGAACCCGCATGATCGCGGTGTTCGCCAAGGTAAATCCCTTGCCAGTGGCCCAGTGCCAAACGCCCATCCGCCACCGGCAGACTCAGCTGACAGCCGAGCAGGCTGGCCTTGAAGTGCGCGGGCAGATCATCCGGACCTTCATCCTCGTGCTCGTAGCCGCTAGCGCCTTGCGGCACCAGGCGATTGAAGAACCGTTCGAAGTCGCGGCGCACCGCCGGGTCGACATTTTCGTTAATGGTCAACGAGGCCGAGGTGTGCTGCAACCAGAGATGCAGCAGACCTATCCGACACGTGCGCAGTTCCGGCAATGCCGCCTGCATTTCATCGGTCACCAGATGAAAGCCGCGCGGCCGCGCACGCAAGCTGATCACAGTTTGCTGCCACATACGGATCTCCGCAGTTTCGGCGCGCATTCTAGCGCGCTGCGAGAAAAAGCAAAGGGTGCTTATCAGAGGTGTTGCTCATATTAGCGGAGCCCAGCCAGGGCTCGGCGCGAAAGTGACCCGCGGGCTTACCGCGAAAAGCAAAATGCCCGGCAATTGCCGGGCATTTTTTGCAACGTCTTAGGCTTACAGGTTGTAGCCACGCTCATTGTGCTGAGCCAGGTCGAGACCGACAGTCTCTTCCTCTTCGCTGATGCGCAGGCCCATCACCAGGTCGATCACTTTGAGGATCACGAAGGTGACGATCGCGGTGTAGACCACGGTGAAGCCAACACCTTTGAACTGGATCCAGACTTGTGCGCCGATGTCTTCGACAGTGCCGAAGCCACCCAGTGCCGGTGCGGCGAACACACCCGTCAGCAGTGCGCCGACGATACCGCCGATGCCGTGCACGCCGAAGGCGTCCAGGGAGTCGTCATAGCCGAGCTTGCGCTTCAGGGTAGTGGCGCAGAAGAAGCAGATCACGCCAGCAGCCAGACCGATGACCAGGGCGCCCATCGGGCCCACTGTACCGGCAGCCGGAGTGATGCCGACCAAGCCTGCAACCACACCGGAAGCGATGCCCAGGGCGCTCGGCTTACCGTGCGTGATCCACTCGGCGAACATCCAGCCCAGGGCGGCGGCGGCAGTGGCGATCTGGGTGACCAGCATGGCCATACCGGCGGTGCCGTTGGCGGCAACGGCGGAACCGGCGTTGAAGCCGAACCAGCCGATCCACAGCATCGCGGCACCGACCAGGGTATAGCCGAGGTTGTGCGGTGCCATCGGCGTAGTTGGGTAGCCTTTGCGCTTGCCCAGCACGATGCAGGCGACCAGGCCAGCAATACCGGCGTTGATGTGCACCACGGTGCCACCAGCGAAGTCCAGCACGCCCCAGTCCCACATCAGGCCGCCGTTACCGCTCCAGACCATGTGCGCGATCGGCGCATAGACCAGGGTGAACCAGACAGCCATGAAGATCAGCATGGCCGAGAACTTCATGCGCTCGGCGAAAGCGCCGACGATCAGCGCCGGGGTAATGATCGCGAAGGTCATCTGGAAGATGATGAACACACTTTCCGGAATCGCATACGTCAAGCTGGCTGGCGTGACGCCGGCGAGGAAGGCCTTGGACAGACCGCCGATGAAGGAACTGAAGTTGACCACCCCCTGTTCCATACCGGTGGTGTCGAACGCGATGCTGTAGCCGTAAACGACCCACAGAATGCTGATCAGGCCGGTGATGGCAAAACATTGCATCATCACCGAAAGGACGTTCTTGGAGCGAACCATGCCGCCGTAGAACAGCGCCAGACCGGGGATGGTCATGAACAGCACGAGTGCGGTAGCGGTGAGCATCCACGCGGTATCGCCGGCGTTCAATACAACCTCGTCAGCGGCCATTGCCAGGCCGGGGGTAACGAGGGACAAAAGGGCTCCTAGCCCTGCGAGCTTACGCAGAGTCATATTGTTTTCTCCTGGGGCGTTGGGTTCGGCGGCTTAGATTGCGTCGGTGCCGGTTTCGCCGGTACGGATGCGAATGGCCTGTTCCAGATTGACCACGAAGATCTTGCCGTCACCGATCTTGCCGGTGTTGGCGGCCTTGGTGATGGCTTCGATAACGCGATCCAACTGGTCATCAGCGATGGCCACGTCGAT
Organism: Pseudomonas sp. KH_027; assembly: GCF_057838565.1. Classification (NCBI taxonomy): domain Bacteria; kingdom Pseudomonadati; phylum Pseudomonadota; class Gammaproteobacteria; order Pseudomonadales; family Pseudomonadaceae; genus Pseudomonas; species Pseudomonas sp. KH_027. The sequence continues at coordinate 243,459 of NZ_CM174470.1, read as the reverse complement.
CTTCACCTTGGGCAAGAAGTCGACCACGTATTCGGCGCCGCGATACAGCTCGGTGTGGCCTTTCTGCCGCCCGAAGCCTTTGACTTCAGTAACGGTGATGCCTTGCACGCCGATCTCCGACAGCGACTCGCGCACATCGTCCAGCTTGAACGGTTTGATGATGGCAGTGACTAACTTCATGAAACTCTCTCCCGTATTGGTGGACTTGTCCCAGGAAAAACGAACCCGGCTCAAGTCTAAGCGCAGTGTCTGGCTTTGTAACGCATCGGGTGTCCTCGCTGGGGCCACTCCGACAACAACCAATCGCTTTTGGCGAAGCAACTCCCCGCTTCGCCCTACGCAACCGAACTGCATCGGTGCATGCGTCATAGGCCACTAAGCAGAAAGCTTGCCAGCTCAATGAAAAGCATAGATTTCAGCCATTTACCGCAGACAAGCAGCGGCGTTAGTGGATTGTGGCAACGGGCCGCGCACAACAACGGTGCGACCGTCGCCCTTACAGTGCGCGATAACCGTGCAGAACCCCGCGCCAATTCAGCCTCGATGCTGCGTGTTACACTGCTGGCCGTACTTGTCTGGAACATCACCATGCTGCCGCCCAAAGCCTTGCTCGATGCCCTCGGCTCCCACGCCTCCCGCCTATTCAACGGTGACAGCCCGCTGCCGCGTAGCGAGTTCGAAACCCAGTTCAAAGCCCTGCTGCAAAGTGGCTTCAGCAAACTGGACCTGGTCAGCCGGGAAGAATTCGACAGCCAGATGGCCGTGCTGGCGCGCACGCGCGTACGCCTGGAAGCCCTGGAAGCTAAAGTCACCGAACTGGAAGCCAAACTGTCGCCGCCCACCGAGTAACGCACTCGGCGTGAGCGGCATGTGATCAAGGAGTGATCCATGTCTCTGGCCATCGTCCATAGCCGCGCGCAAGTCGGCGTCGAAGCCCCGGCGGTCACTGTCGAAGCTCACCTGGCCAATGGCCTGCCCTCGCTGGCCTTGGTCGGTTTGCCGGAAGCGGCCGTCAAGGAGAGCAAGGATCGGGTGCGCAGCGCCATCCTCAATTCCGGTTTCGACTTCCCGCCGCGACGTATCACCTTGAATCTGGCACCGGCCGACCTACCCAAGGATGGCGGGCGCTTCGACCTGGCCATCGCCCTCGGCATCCTCGCTGCCAGCGGCCAACTGCCCGCCGCCGCCCTGCTCGAAGTCGAATGCCTGGGCGAGCTGGCGCTGTCCGGGGCGCTACGCCCGATTCAGGGCGCACTGCCCGCCGCGCTGGCCGCCCGCGCCGCCGGGCGCGCCTTAGTGGTGCCGCGCGCCAATGCCGAAGAAGCCAGCCTGGCCTCAGGCCTTACGGTGATTGCCGCCGACCATCTGCTGGAACTGACCGCACATTTCGGCGGCCAAACCCCGATTGCGCCCTACCCGGACCTGGCGGATGTTCAGGGTCAGGTCGCGGCCAAGCGCGCGCTGCTGGTGGCGGCCGCCGGCTCGCACAATCTGCTATTCAGCGGGCCACCGGGCACTGGCAAAACCCTGCTGGCCAGCCGCCTGCCCGGGCTGCTGCCACCGTTGAGCGAGCAGGAAGCCCTGGAAGTCGCCGCCATCCAGTCAGTGGCCAGCCATACTCCGCTGAACGCCTGGCCACAGCGCCCGTTCCGCAACCCGCACCACAGTGCCTCGGGCCCGGCGCTGGTGGGCGGCGGCAGTCGACCGCAGCCGGGGGAAATCACCCTGGCGCACCACGGAGTGCTGTTCCTCGATGAGCTGCCGGAATTCGATCGCAAGGTTCTGGAAGTCTTGCGAGAACCGCTGGAGAATGGAAGTGTGTTTCTCACATTTGTAGGCAAAGAAACATTGCTGTATATATGAACAGTATAAAAGTACGCGATGAACTGATGAAAATTGCACCAACGGCGATAAACTAGCTTTTTGCCATCATCGCAGGGAGTGCAGTCGAATGAATGATCAAAGTACAACACCAGATACCACAGAACTTATCGATGGAATCGAAGGGGTCGGTACGGACGGAGCTACATCAGAGCCCTTGACGATTTTCAATGCAGTGGTACAAAAAGTTGACTGCAAGGGTCAAGTATTAGGGTCACCCTTCTACCGCACAAATGAAAAAGACATTAAAACTTATTTAACTGGTGTAATCAGAAGTGTGGTGAACATACCTCGCAGCCAACGGTTTCAGTTCTGCGCGGATGGTTATGATTCAAAGACGGCGATAGAAGCATTAGCGACTACGGCTTTCAAAACAGAAGCACTCGCCCTGACACAACGATTGCTGCAATGCGAAATTGCAACCCAAAAGAAAATTTCAGGTTTAAATGAACTTCGAGAAGGCAGCCTTCTTTGCGCACACTTCCAACTTGGCGAGGAAGAACATGTAATCTTGGTCAAAATTGACCATGCAGGATATTTGGACGAAGTAACACTTCAACGAACTTCTGGTTTGCCCGAGAAACAAAGAGCACAAAAATGCGCAACTTTTGCAATATCTGCTGGCATAGTTGACCCAACGATTGTTATCAGCGACAGCAACAACTCACTTACGGAATACTGGTGGGGTGGATTTCTCAACCTCGCATCGCTTTCCAACCCACAGCAAAACACATTAAGGGCTTTCAAAGCCATTGAAGGCCTACTTAAAACAAAGGTTGAGAAAAAGTCACCAAGCGATTATTGGACATTACGTAATGCGTTTGTAAGTTATTTCACAACTCGACCGGACTGCGTTTTTGACCAAATGATTGATGACATCATGGGAAGCTATCCTGCCCATGATCCAGATTTAGATATGTCAAAACTTGTTGCTGAAGCTAAAGAGTTACCAAAAAAGAAAGACTTCGACTCGCACTTTTCTATTGCCCCGGATGTAATCAGCAACAAAATTAAACGACAGATCCCACTCGGCCCAAACCTAGACCTCAGAATTACCGGCGAAATTTCAGACTTCGATACGACTTTTGCCACCGGCGATGATGACGGACGCAAATATCTGAAAATTTACTCAAATGAAGGATATGCCGCATTCAATAAAGGTGACAGCAAAGATGATATTCATAAAGATAGCTGAATCACTGGCATGTTCCAGAATACATATTAGCTCAGAAGAAACCAATACCACCGTTGTGGAAAAATTTCGCGTCGGCGAGTTACAGGTTGACCAAAGCGCTTTATCAAATGCTCTAACACAAATATATCAGCGAGACAGCTTTTCAATTTCTTTCGCATATGCTGACAGCGACGTAATTGACAGTTTGTCCACCAATAACGACACAGATATCCGGGTTTTTTGCGAGCGTCTAAAACTTCAAGCCGAAGAAGATGAAGCTATTACTGGCTTAATAACCATAACGATAACAAAGGGATTTTCAGGACGAACATTCTCAATCTACTCGCTAAATTTAATTGAGAAATACTGGAGATTAGGTGGCATTGCACAGGCCGCCACGAAACTATGTGCTTTAGCCGGGCGGGCTTACATTATTGAGTCATCTGAGGTTTTGTGTGAGTTTCGATCAGGCCTGTTTGTTTTTCGCCCTTCAGGACAGAACATCACCAACATCACCAACCCAGAGATACCAAACAAACAAAAACTGCTGGCCGCCCGCGACAAATGTTGCTTGTTCTATGAAAGCAAGAGTTACCCTGCAATACCGCAAGACTTTGATCTAAGTCCAGGATTTAGCCACCCAGGAATTCTCGATCTGTTCAACACGCTAAAACTTGTATTTTCCATCATATTTCTAGCCGACATCAGCTCCTTAGATGGAAATAATTTCACAGCAACCGTAAAGGGCTACAAGCATATAACATCTACAATCCAATTTGATGGATCAAAAGACGGCGAGACAGCCAACTCGTACTATGAAATATATCAATGGGCATATACTGACGGCAGCGTTACAGACAAGCTCGGAATAGCAAAGAACTTATTATCGATACATATCGAAAACAGTTCATTTAGAACATTGAGCGACGGCGTTATGCCCGCAATAATCTCAAACTACAGCATATACCTCAAAGAGAATGTAAAACAGTATATCGACATCAAGAACAAACTCTCAGATCAAATACAGAAACAATCTGAAAAAGCTGCCGACATGGTCAAATCAATTGGCACTTACCTTAGAACATCAATTTTCTCAGTATACTCTTTTGTGATTACGGCGTTTATTATCCGATCAATGTCAAAAACATCAACAGAAGGAATGTTCAGCAACGAACTGTATGCCATCTTTTTAATGTTCATCTTACTTTCAATCGGCACATTAATTTACGCGTACAAAGAAGCAGAAGCAGAGCTAAAAAGATTTGAGGCAATTTACGATTCATTCAAGTCCCGATTCGATGATTTGATTTCGAAAAGCGACAAGGAAAGAATTCTGCAAAATGATAAGGAATATAATCGCGATGTAAGATATGTAAAAGAATCACGTAAAAGAGCCGTTCTGCTTTGGATCGCATGCCTGGTGGTTCTGTTTGTTTTTGTCTCAGGAGTCAAATTCCTAAACAATACTGCCACCCCATCGGAACAGGCAGGCAGTACAGAAGTTTCTGCTTATCAACACAGTGGGTAAATTTGGGCTACGTTTGTTACAGCCACTTTACCAGTTGCACGCTCCAACCTTCCCTGCACGCATTTAATCAAACTCTAACTAGTGCCCCAATCCTAGTACAGATACACATTTCTAATTTGATTATTTAAAAAATCAAATCCTGAATTATCCGAAGTTTTTTTATGCGATTTTGTTTAATCTCTTCACCTGCCCTGATAACGTGGATACACATACAAACCCGCTGCCATCTGGCCTCAATAATTGTTCGACACCCAAAATGACCTGCAACCCTCGCCTTCCGTAGCCCACAAGGGTGGCTATTACATGCATGTGGTAATATCTCCTGAATTCATAGAATAAGTGCAACGTTTGAAACGATAGGCAGAGAGTCAGCCACCGGTAGAATCCAGGCTCTCACACCGAAGGATTCAAGCGCAGATGACTACGCATTACCGGCAGCTAACTCAGGGCCAACGTTACCAGATTGAGGCCGGTCTGAGCGCCGGAAAAAGCCAGGCAAGCATCGCGAAACAGGTTGGCGTACATCCCTCGACGATAAGTCGTGAGGTTCGCCGCAACAGCTCCCAGAAGACCTACAAAGCGGTTGCTGCGACCCATGAAAGTGATGCCCGTCGAGCGCAGGCGCGCAAGCACTGCAAGCCATTAACGTGGTTCAGCCATTATCTGCCGCTCTGGCTAAAACACGGTATGAGCCCGGAGCAGATTGCTCAGCGCCTGAAGCAAGAGCAGCCGGAGCGCGCGGTCAGTCACGAGTGGATTTATCGGTTTATCGCCACCGACAAACACGCAGGTGGCGAGTTATACAAGTATTTGCGGCACCGCAGGAAGCTGTACCGAAAACGCTACGGAAGCCACGACCGGCGCGGACAGTTGCGTAATCGCGTATCGATAACCGAGCGCCCTGCTGAGGTCGAAGCCCGCGAGCGTCTAGGTGATTGGGAGGGTGACACGGTGCATGGCGTAGGCGGCAATCTGGTCACGCTGGTTGATCGTAAAAGCGGCTACCTGAGCGCCTATCCGGTCAAGCGCAGGACGCGCCGGCAGGTAACGCGGGCGATCAATCTGTTGCTCAAGGGGCATGCTGTTCACACGCTGACGCTGGATAACGGGAAGGAGTTTGCCGGGCATGAACGCATTGCGCATCGGAGCCAGTGCCAAGTCTTTTTTGCAGAACCCTATTCATCCTGGCAGCGAGGCACTAATGAAAATACCAACGGCCTGCTCCGGCAGTATTTTCCCAAGGGCGGCGACTTCAGCAAGCTGACCGTCGAGGCGGTCAGTCGCGTGGTAACGAAGATCAATTTACGCCCGCGAAAACGCCTGGGCTGGAAGACGCCGTACGAAGTTTATGCAGGGGTGAGCGTTGCACTTATGTGTTGAATTCAGGTCTAATTAAAGATTGGAATCTTACGTCCAGCTTATCGTCGATCCAAGTTGAACCAGAAGGAGATAGTACCGAAAGGATATTTTTTGGAAGCAACATACAGCCCGACCTTCAAAGGTCACCCGATTAACACCAACCAGCTGAATGGCTGGGGATGCTATGTCGGAATCCTCGATGGAATCCACCGTCAGTTAGTGAATCTTCAATCGCACGACAGTCGGATTCAAGTTATCCGATTTGAAATCCGCCTACCATCAAAGACAAACTACGACCCCAAAGAAGAGAACCGACAACTTCGCGTATTCTTCAAAAACGTCAAGGCAAATCTGGCACTCAAACGCTGGGGTATACGTAAACGTGTAGTTCATGGCTGGGTACGTGAAGTTGGAAAGACGAAACATGGGCACTACCATGTTTTTATGGCCTTTAAACGGCTTACAGTGCGTTTTGGCACATTTTCTCGCGAAAGATATACCGGACTATGGGAAATGCTTCAGCGCTGCTCTAAAAGCATTATAGGAGCAAGTTTGAGATTCTGCCCTGTCGTTCATATTTTGGAACGTGATGATACAACAGCTTTTGACAATTGTTTTTATCATCTGAGCTACCTTGCGAAGCTGAAAGATAAAAAGTTTAAAACAGGTAGTGGACAAAAAGGCTTTGATTTTTCTCGAATTCAACACAAATCAAGTCCAAAAACTCTTATCTAATAAAAACCCCGCACATTTCGCGGGGTTTTTGTTTACTGCATTAGCGGGGCATTATTTCTTTGGTTTTCCAATGACACCGCCTTGATGATGTCGAATCCAGTCTGCTGAAGGGTCACTGGGGTGATGTATCCACCACGTCCCGCAACAACGACTCTGGCCACAACATATTTCGATGGAGGTGTGCCATCCGCACGTTTCACCATCGCCGTCCTGACACCAATCAGGTAGGCACTGGATGTCGGCACAACCCAGCATTCCCCGGTCTTCTTGTAGGGGTTGAAGAATTCATGGAAGAACTTTGTCACATCCGTGTCGAGAGCTGGTCGCTGCTCAAACATCCGAAAGAAGACATCAGCATCTGAGCACATCACGTTTTCGCCCGTAATGTCAGCAGCAGGCCCGACATCAAGGTCACCTGTTTTGCCATAAATCTCGGCCTGCGCATGGCCGGCTGCCAGGGTTAGAAAGAGCCCTGCCGTCAGTAAACCCCGTGCATATCCAATCATTCTTTGCCCACCCAGCCTTCGCCATTCGAAACCGGCTTCGCACGTGTTTCGCCCTTCGCAGCCAGACCACTCATAAATACGAAGAACGCTAGGCCAAGCAGCACAACGGCAACGAATGTGAACATATCCATAGCCCCAGGAATGCCACTACGCAGATTTCTGAAAGCATAAAAAGCAGCTGCCAGTGATGCTGGTGCGGCTGATGCAGCGATGAAAATCCCGGTGAACATCAGTTTCATAGGTGTGGTCCATCTCTTATTCGGAAAAATGACTATACCGTCTGAGTATATGTTTTAGCCATTTTTCTATACGGCAACCGATCTTCTTCGCGCGCAGACCCAATGCAAGTATTTGATTTTGCTTGGAGTCCGCATGGAAGAGTCAGCCGCAAGCGCCCTTGGGAAGCGAATCAAAGCAATGCGAGTTGCCCGAGGCTTGACCCAAGAACAGCTGGGCGAGTTGGCGGGATACGAGCCAATGACGATCAGTCGATTCGAAACGGCCAATTACGCCCCAGGGCTTGACGCCCTAGAAGTGTTGGCCCGCGCACTAAATGTCGAGCTAAGTGCATTTTTCCAGTTCGACGCACCGCCAATTTCCGCTGCTGAACTGCGGCATCGCATCTGTGATGAGGTGTACAGCACCGATGACACATCAGCGCTAGCCGCAATGTTGAAGGCTATCCGAAAACTGAAATCCTGATCGATGCGGACTACAGCTGATCACCGACCAAAACAGCCCGGCCCTTGTCAGCGTCTGCTTCGCAGCCGGTCGAAGGTGCCCAGTTCAGGGCTGCCGTTTGTTCTTTCAGCGAAACCACCAAACGCCGATCCAAGCATTCCGCCATCGCCTTTTTCGCAACGGCTTCCAGACTGTCGTTATCCCAACGCACAACCCGATAGCTAAATACTTGCGATTCTAGGTCTTCACCGGTTGTATGGTGGAAGATCGTCGCGACTGCCTCGATGCAGAAATTACGGTCACGACTGCAACGAATTTCGACGGCATTGAATCCTGGCGTTTGGTAACCCTCAACTGTCTTCCACCCGCCCCATATGGTCAGTTCGCCTTGATCTTGCTTGAAGATCAGCGGTGGAATGGTCGTGCTTTCGAGGGGTGATGGCTTGGTTAGCCATAGAACGAAATGCGTAGCAACCAAAGCTGATGCCAAAGCGATCAACAGATAATTGATGTAACGCATACCAGAGTCCTTTCTGAAATGGCCATCCTGGCCGGGCTATGGAACGGTAGAGCAAGCTTCTAAGAAGGCAAGCCAGAAGGGTGTATTGCCACACTAAACTTTTCCAACTCCCCCCAATCATATGCGGCCTCATCTACAACCCAGAACGCCCCACCAAAATAGAAAAGCATCATAATGAACTTGTGATACTTTCTATAAAAATCCGTCAAGGTACTATGTGGACTAAGTCTTTTGTCCAAAGCATGCGCCGTCCGATTCCTTACCAACCTAAAATCCTGACCAAAATTAGCAGGAACCTTTACCTTATAATAAGAAATATCATTATCGCTTGACCGTCGAACACCCCCTTCGATTCGACGCACGGTATTATCTAAATATTTTTGTGCTTCCAGGTTTAATAGTGCATCCGCATCCTTCCAGTCTATCTTCGATGTATTCTTTCGGTCACGCTGCATGGCAGATATGAAGAACTCATACAAATGATGAATGAACGCAGAATAAGAACTATACAGCCTAACTTTTTCAGCCCTCGAAAGACCATCCAAGATTTCTTTTGCAGCCAGATCACCAAAAAGCAAAAAGCTCTGTTGGCACAAATAGAACTCGTGAACCATAGTGCCTACAAGTCGTTTGTCCGTGTCATCACCAGCATTAAATTTGGCCATTATGAATCCTACGCACGATAAGGAATATCGGATTTGATAACAGGCAAAGGCTCTAAGTTGTTCGAAATAATCAATGCCTGCAACGATCTTTCCGCAATATCCTGATCCGCCACTGGCCCTATGTGAATTGCGGTTATCGCACGCCGATCAACCAATTTTCGGAGGTATGGAACCAAATACGCCCCCTTGGATCGAAATTCAACAGAGCCAGATGTCAACGCTTCCGCCTGAACAATTCTGACCTCAGACTCCTCAGAGAAGTGTTCATTCTTAAAACAGGCTGCTGTCGAAACCAATCTTGTGAACTCCCCCAGGCCGTCTGGCCCTATTCCTTCATCGCTGATTTCATCAGCCAACCTTGAAACCACTTCTTCAACCGTTTGCTTCACCAGCCTGTCTTTCTCACTTTTTTTGTAAACACAGTCCAGCAAATCAAAATCCTGCTCCAAAATTTCTCTGGAAAATTCGATAGCAAAATAACCGTAGGCACGCCATTGACTAAGTAGGTTTTCCTTGCGACTAAATGAACAACTGAAAAGTGGTCTTCGCTGATATCCAAATTGAGCATGGTTCTTGAAGCTTGCATCTACAAACTCCAAGGCTCTATTTTTAGCCTTCTCTTTATATCCCACTAGGTCCATCAACTCTAAGTGATAACGAATTTCATTTATTCCTGCAACCAACTCCATCTTGTCATTCATGAATTCCAAATGTGATAGCCAAAGCTCCCCCCTAGACACAATGGAACACACAGCAGCAAGGTCTGTGTAATGAAACAGCGAGTCATTCTTCAAAATCACTTCCACCCCAGTTCGTGTCCATTAAAGCTCAGCATATCCAGTAATGCAGCATAGCTCGCTAATCGTATCGCCCTGATAGGCAGCTACGCATAGCTACGACAGTCTTCTCTTGGGTACACCCCAAAGAACGCAGCAACCTGATCACAGCCACACCTCGGCCCCGTATCAATTCGGACTAGCTCCCGACACTGAACACAGGCGCGAACGAAAACCTGAAACCAAATGCAAACAAGCATGGAATTGGCGGCGACCAAAAACGTCCGTTAATGACACCAGCCCCGGCAATGCCAAACCGCAGCCCTTAAATTAGGGGTTGCAGTTTTGGCACCACCAATCATAATGACACCACGTTAAAGAGCCTTACGAGAGTGTCGCCATGTCCCGCACCTTTGCCTACTGTCGTGTTAGTACCGCTGGCCAAACCACTGAAAACCAAATTCAGGAAATCAAAGCAGCTGGGTTCGATCTGCAACCACAACGGGCAATCGAGGAAACGATCAGCGGCAGTATCAGCACCAGCCAACGCACAGGTTTTAACAAGTTGCTAGAACGTATGGAATCCGGTGACGTATTGGTTGTAACCAAGCTAGATAGACTTGGACGAAACGCCATTGATGTTCAATCCACGGTTGAGCTGCTGGAAGGCAAAGGGATCAGGGTTCATTGCTTGGCTTTGGGTGGTGTCGATCTGACCAGCGCAGCCGGCAAGATGACCATGGGTGTTCTGGCCGCTGTTGCACAATTTGAGCGAGATCTGTTGATCGAACGTACGCAAGCAGGGTTACAACGGACAAAAGCAGCAGGGACGAAACTAGGCCGTCCAATGGCTGCATCTGTTGAAGATGTACGAAATCTGAAAACGGAGGGGTTGTCGCAATCTGCCGTAGCAGCACGGCTCAATGTGAGTCTGTCGACGGTGAAACGGCTTTGGACGAAATAACCCGCTGTAACCTTCTACAAGGCCCCTGATGGGGCTTTTTGTGTTTCTGAAGGTATGCACCAGCCACCACATGAATAATTTGATGCAATGCACTACAGACGGCGCACGGGACACTTGAGTGCGGGCAATCAAAAAACATAGCTTGAAGTCATGTGTGCCCCATACGGGGGGGAGGTGAACCAGTATGGAACCTTACACCCAACTAGTTGCAAACGAATCCAGCAGGCTAGACTTTAATATTATGCCTTCACGCACCAAATTTACAAACTAATCAGTGTTCAAACAAAATTTCGCCAAATTTGGAAGCCCATACATTTCAAGTGGACTGTGTAGTGAGAATTTTTGCACTTGAGTTAACAGTTCAAGCCCATCTCTTGACACAACCATTTTCAAGGAACGACTTGCAGAGTCAAATTGAAATTCAAATTTGATTTTCTTCGCAGTAAAGAATCTATTAAGTTCCAAACGTCCGAATTTAGTTTTAAACTTTTCAACTACATCGTTAACGCTATGCAACGGAAGAGTCACCTTGCTGGCGCTGACCTGCTTATTGAGCCTATCAACTTCCGCCCCTTTTTCGTAAATATACCTTTCAAGATTAGCGATTTTCTTCATGATCAAATCAGGTATTTCACCTCCATATTGATCTATGGATAATCCGAATCTTTCATACTCTCCTTGGGCCGCCAGCAGATCACCTTGCGCCTTCACCAAGTCTTCACGAACTTTCTCATCGCCCGGCGTTAGATCAGTGAACAACAATGCTAAATCGTTTTTGGTTCCGGCAACAGCCTCCAAATAACTTTCTTTGTATTCACGATCAATCTTAATATGACCTTGATTGTACTGACGCCCCCCAGCTTCTCTCGAAATATCGAGAGGCTTGTCAAGCTTCAAATACCCGAAACCAACAGGCTGATCGCTTTTAATTGTAAACTTTATGAATAACAGTGCCATCCCGAATGCAAGATCAAACCTGAACCGCTGATCGCAAACACCCTTTAATTCTTTCCGGGTATAACAATTAAAATAGAAGTACATTACACCTTTTGGGTTTTTCTGCTTTTCAAACACCAGACTAGCGCCACACTTTCCACACTTAACAACATTACGGAATATGTTTATCTCATCAGTTGATGTATTCCCATAATCTTTTCTATCTCGACGACTTTGCATTGCCGCGACAGCATCATTGAATACATCCTGATTAACAATCCCAGGATAATACCCTTCTATATATTCCAAAAATTCTTTTTTGCCTTTATCAGTTCTTTTCTGCGACCTCAGTACACCTAGTGGGTATTGGCTTTTTATCATGTGCGCAACATGACGATTTGCCCATTTTCGCTTCGAATTTAAATTAACTTCCCTTATGGCATTTGAAACACCCATATACTTCAGAAGCTCAAATATCTTCCGTATCTCATCAGCTTCAACTTCATTTATTACAAATTTTGCTTCAGCATGATCATAGACCAACCCATATGGGGCATTGGATTTATTGATTTTTGCAACACCAGTCATTGCAAGCGACTTCGCCTTCGTCCATGCAGATTTCCGGCGAAATGATTTTGTCTCAGACTCTTCATTGGCCCGCTTTGCTATCAAAGAGATCATCATCAATGTATTAAAATCTTCTGACGGATCATCATATGAATAACATTTTGAGTCCGATGTTGTGTAAATCTTAATTCCTTTCTTGAGTATGCCTTGAAGCAACTCCACACCATCCAGAACCCGCTGCCGCGTTATGCGATCAATCGACTCAACAACAATGTAATCCCCAGCTCTTATAATTTTCTTATCAATTCTATCTAGTATTTCCTTGAACTTTCCCTTGTTGACGTTATTTCCCCTATAAGAAGAAACACCCTCGTCAATAATTGTTTCCTTTACTTCGACACCTGTCGTTTTTGTAAAAGCATTCAGGGGATTAGCTTGACGCTCGACAGACTCACCCACAGCTTGAGCCATCGTGGAATATCGTATGTAGGCGTAGCCGACAGGTAACATTTGTGTGTGATCCTCAAATTATTATGTGTGAGAATACACTACACCCTTTGAAAGCGGGCAGATCGTGATTGCCCGGGCGCGGGATAAGGTGCGCTTTCCCGCCCGCTTCCAGTTGGTAGCGGCGATGAACCCCTGCCCGTGCGGCTACCTGGGTGACCCGAGTGGCCGCTGCCGTTGCAGCACCGAGCAGATCCAGCGCTACCGCGGCAAACTCTCCGGGCCTCTGCTCGACCGGATCGACCTGCACCTGACCGTCGCCCGCGAAAGCACTTCGCTCAACCCGCCGCGGCAAACCGGGGATGACACGGCCAGCGGCGCCGCCATAGTTGCCGCCGCCCGCGCCTGCCAGGAGCACCGACAGGGCTGCGCCAATGCCTTTCTGGACCTGGCCGGCCTGCAGCAGAATTGTCGCCTGTCCACGACCGACCAGGACTGGCTGGAGACCGCCTGCGAACGCCTGGGCCTGTCGCTACGGGCCGCCCACCGCGTGCTGAAAGTGGCCAGAACCCTGGCCGATATGGAACAGGCACCGAGCATTCAGCGCGGACATGTGGCCGAAGCCCTGCAATATCGGCCGGCGGCGCAAGGCTGAAGCCGGCGATTGCAGCGCCCCGCCTTTACTCCAGCAACTCGACCGGCGGCAGTTGCATGGCCTGCACCTCGGCCAGCAGAAAGTCGCTCAAGCGCCGCAAGCGTTCGCCGCCGGCGCGGGCCCTGGGCCAGACCAGGTAATAGCTGCAACCGCTGGCCACCGCGCTCGGCCAGGGCAGGGCCAGCCGTCCCTGCTCGACATCCTCGGCGACCATCACCAGGTCGCCGATGGACACCCCGTAACCGCGGGCGGCGGCGACCATACCCAGCTCCAGGGTATCGAATGCCTGTCCGCCCTTGAGCGACACCTGTGCGCTCAAGCCCATGCGCTCAAGCCATTGCCGCCAATCGCGGCGGTCCGGGGTCGGGTGCAGCAGCTCGGCGCTGGCCAGGCGCGCGGCATCCCACGGCCCCTCCTGGACCAGCGTCGGCGGCCCCACCGGAATCAACCACTCGCGAAACAACAGGGTGCTTTCCCATTCCCCCGGGAAGTGCCCGTCGCCGAGCAGCACGGCGCAGTCGAATGGCTCATTGAGAAAATCCACCTTGTCCACGTCCATCCAGGCGCTGGTCAGCTGCACTTCATTGTCCGCCTGCAAATGCCGGAAACGGCTCAGCCGTGCCAGCAACCAACGCATGGTCAGGGTCGAGGGCGCCTTCAGCCGCAGCGTATCGTCTTCCGCACGCAAGGTATTGCAGGCCCGCTCCAATGCCGCAAAACCCTCACGCACGCCCGGCAGCAGCAACCGCGCCGCCTCGGTCAATTGCAGGGTGCGACCCTGGCGCTGGAACAGCCGACAGGCGAAGTGTTCCTCAAGAGTACGGATATGCCGGCTCACGGCACTCTGGGTGATGGTCAGCTCCTCCGCCGCCCGGGTGAAGGAAGCGTGCCGGGCGGCGGCCTCGAAGGCGCGCAGGGCATAGAGCCCGGGAAGACGTTGCGACACAGCGACCTACCTACTATGAGTTTTAATCATGCACAGCATCGTTTTTATCCTTTTGTGCCAAGCCGTGCAACTCCCGAGAATAGCCATGTTCTTCACCGGTGCAGGAAAGCCCGGGCAGCCACTTTATTGAGCCTGACTCATCATGCCACGCACCACTCGCAACGAACTATGGGCCATCTTGCGCCTCGCCGGACCGCTGATTGCCGCGCAGTTGGCGCATGTCCTGATGGTCTTCACCGACACCGTGATGATGGGGATGATCGGCCCCGACGCCCTGGCCGGTGGCGGCCTGGGGGCGGCCAGCTATTCCTTTGTCTCGATCTTCTGCGTCGGGGTGATCGCCGCCGTCGGCAACCTGGTCGCCATTCGCCATGGCGCCGGCGATAACCTCGGTGCCGCGCGCCTGACCCAGAGCGGCCTCTGGCTCGGCTGGGGGTTGGCACTGGGCGCCGGGCTGTTGCTGTGGAACCTCGGCCCGCTGCTGTTGCGCTTCAACCAGGCCCCGGACAGCGTGGTCGCGGCCAGCACCTTCCTCTCCACCCTGGTGTTCGCCCTGCCCGGCTACATGAGTTTCATGGCGCTGCGCGGCTTCACCAGCGCCATCGGCCGCGCCGGCCCGGTGATGGCGATCAGCATCGGCGGGGCACTGGCCAACTTCGTCCTCAACTATGTGCTGATTCACGGCCTGTTCGGCCTGCCACGCATGGGCCTGGCCGGGATCGGCCTGGTCACCGCAGTGGTGATGAACCTCATGGCGCTGATTCTCGCGCTGCATGTGATCCGTCACCCGGCCTATGCCGCCTACCCATTGCTGCCGGGCCTGCTGCGCCCTTCGCGGGTGGCGCTGGGCGAGCTGCTGCGCCTGGGCCTGCCGATTGGCGGAACCTACGCGGTGGAGTCCGGCCTGTTCGCCTTCGCCGCGCTGTGCATGGGCGCACTGGGCAGCACGCAGCTGGCGGCGCACCAGATCGCCCTGCAGTCGGTGTACGTGGCGTTTATGGTGCCGGTGGGCATTTCCTATGCCGTGACCTTCCGCATCGGCCAGCATTTCGGCGCCGGCCGCCTGGCCGATGCGCGCCGCGCCGGGCGCCTCGGGATCGCCGTAGGTGCCGGCTGCATGCTCGGCTTCGCCCTGCTGTTCTGGCTGGCACCCGGCTGGGTGGTTGGCTTGTTCCTCGAGCACGATGACCCGGCCTATGCCGAGGTGATCGCGCTGGCTGTCAGCCTGCTGGCCATTGCCGCCTGGTTCGAGTTGTTCGACGGCATCCAGACCATCGCCATGGGCGCGATCCGCGGCTTGAAAGATGCCAAGACCACCTTTCTGGTGGGCCTGGCCTGCTACTGGCTGGTAGGCGCGCCGGCGGCCTGGTGGCTGACCTTCCAGCTCGGCTGGGGCGCCGCGGGTGTCTGGTGGGGGTTGGCGCTCGGGCTGGCCTGTGCGGCGCTCGGGTTGACCCTGGGTTTCGAATGGAAGACCGCCCGGCTGCTACGGGCAGAGGATTGCAACGCGCCGGGGTTACCGGGTGCACGGGTAAACCCGTAGAAGCACGTTAAGATTCAGGTTGCCCCGCCAGCAGCGCCTGGCGGCTGCCGAACACCAGGAAGCGCGCCAACTCGGCCAGCGGCAAGGGCTTGCTGATCAGATAGCCCTGCACCTGATCGCAGCCGAACTGGCGCAGCAGGGCCAGTTGCTCGGCGGTTTCCACGCCTTCGGCCACCACTTCCAGGTCGAGGTTGTGCGCCAGGTTGATCATCGCCCGCACCAATTGACGATTCTCCGGGCGCATATCCATGCCGCCGACGAAGCTCTTGTCGATCTTCAGCAGGGTGATCGGCAAGCTGTTGAGGTGCACGAAAGAGGAAAACCCGGTGCCGAAATCGTCCAGCGAGAAGCGCACGCCGAGTCGTCCGAGCGCTTGCATGGTCAGCTGCACCTGATCGCTGCGGCGCATCACGGCGGTTTCGGTCAGCTCGAATTCGAGCCACTGCGCGTCCACTCCGCGCTCGCTGATCAGGCGGCTCAGGGTCGACAACAACTGGCTGTCCTGGAACTGGCGGAAGGATAGATTGACCGCCATATGCAACGCCGGCAGGCCACGCCCGCGCAACCACTGCATGTCGCGCAGGGCTCGGGATATCACCCAATAGCCGAGCGGCACGATCAGCCCGCTTTCCTCGGCCAGCGGCACGAACTCATCCGGCCCCAGTAGGCCACGCTCGCGGTGTCGCCAGCGCACCAGTGCTTCCAGGCCGAGAATCCGCCCGCTCTGCAGGCACAATCGCGGCTGGTAATGCAGCTCCAGTTCGTCGCGGCGCAGGGCACGCCGCAGCTCAGCCTCAAGGTCGGCGAGGCTGCGCGCATTGCGGTTGAGCCGCTCGTCATAGACATGAAACGTACAGCCCTGGACGTTCTTGGCCTGCTGCATGGCGATGTGCGCATGCCACATCAACGGGTCGGCGCCTGAACCGGCGCGAGCATGAACCAGCCCCAGGCTGCAGCCGATCAGCAGGCTCTCGCCGTCCACCCGGTAAGGCTCGGAGAGCGCCTCGACGATCCGCTCGGCAATCCGCTCGCCCCGCGCCGGGTCGCGGCGAATATCCAGCAGCAGGGCGAATTCGTCGCTACCCAGGCGCGCCAGCTGGTCGCCGGCCGCCAGTTGCGCCTTCAAGCGCGCGACCACCTGCAGAATCAGGCGGTCACCGGCCTGGTGGCCGAGGGCATCGTTGGCGTGGCGAAAGTTGTCCAGATCGAGATGGCCGAGGGCCAGGCCACGGCCCTGGAACTCGGCCAGGCGCGCGGCGAGCAGGGTCTGGAAACCCTGGCGGTTGGCGATGCCGGTCAGCGGGTCCTGTTCGGCCAGGCGGAGCAGGGTTTCTTTCAGGTGGCCCTGCTCGCGCACATAGCGCAGGCAGCGGCGCAGTACATCGGCGCTGAGGCCGTCGCGCACCAGCCAATCACTGACCCCGAGCGGCGGCTCGTCCGGCTCCCGCTCCAGCAGCAGCACAGTCGGCAGCGAACAATGGCCAGTGACGGGCTGCAAGCCCGGGGTGGTCAGCAGCAGACCATTGCCGCTCTCATCGAACAGGCCGCTGGCGGCCGCCCAGGACGGCGCGGTAATCAACGCCGACATGTTGCCCAACGCAGCCAGATGCTCACGCAGTAACACTGCCCATTCCGGCGCCTCGGCCAGCAGGACTATACGTAAGGGTTCGACAAACGCGGACAAGCGACCTCCCCAGGTCAAAAGAACGTTGGTGGTTCTCCACCACTGCGCACCGTTATCGGCGTCTCTTTGCACACGTCCTGTGCGGTGTTTCCCTGCCTCCTGCAGGCTCGCCTCGGTATCCACCGACTGCTTCAACCTGCACTAGCGTACTGCATTGCGCGAAATAACCAAGGCTGGCGCGTTGCCAGTACGGGTTGTATCACAGTATTCCAGACGGTTACGGCATAAGCGGTCAGGCCTGCTAAAATGCGCGCCCATTCCCTCTGATACTCGACGATGTCCCGACTCAATCCCCGGCAGCAAGAAGCCGTGAACTACGTCGGCGGCCCACTTTTGGTGCTCGCTGGCGCCGGCTCCGGCAAGACCAGCGTGATCACCCGCAAGATTGCCCATCTGGTGCAGCAGTGTGGCATCCGCGCGCAGCACATCGTTGCGATGACCTTCACAAACAAAGCCGCGCGCGAGATGAAAGAACGGGTCGGCAGCCTGCTCAAAGGCGCCGAGGGTCGCGGCCTGACCGTGTCGACCTTCCACAACCTGGGCATGAACATCATCCGCAAGGAATATGCGCGCCTGGGCTACAAGCCCGGCTTCTCGATTTTCGATGAAGGCGATATCAAAGCGCTGCTCAGCGACATCATGCAGAAGGAATACTCCGGCGACGATGGCATCGATGAGATCAAGAACTACATCGGCTCCTGGAAAAACGACCTGGTGCTGCCGCCAGAAGCCCTGGAAGGCGCCCGCAACCCCAAGGAACAGACCGCGGCCATCGTCTACCTGCATTACCAGCGCACGCTCAAGGCCTACAACGCGGTAGACTTCGACGACCTGATTCTGCTGCCGGTGAAGCTGTTCCAGGAGCACGCCGACATCCTCGAGAAATGGCAGAACAAGGTGCGTTACCTGCTGGTCGATGAATACCAGGACACCAACGCCAGCCAATACCTGCTGGTGAAGTTGCTGGTCGGCCAGCGCAACCAGTTCACCGTGGTCGGCGACGATGACCAGTCGATCTACGCCTGGCGCGGCGCCCGCCCGGAAAACCTGATGCTGTTGAAGGAGGATTACCCGTCGCTGAAGGTGGTGATGCTCGAGCAGAACTACCGCTCCACCAGCCGCATCCTCAAATGTGCCAACGTGCTGATCGCCAACAACCCACACGCTTTCGAGAAGCAGTTGTGGAGTGAGATGGGTCACGGCGACGAGATCCGCGTGATCCGCTGCAAGAACGAAGACGCCGAATGCGAACGCGTGGCCATGGAAATCCTCAGCCTGCACCTGCGCACCGACCGCCCCTACAGCGATTTCGCCATCCTCTATCGCGGCAACTACCAGGCCAAGCTGATGGAGCTGAAGTTGCAGCACCACCAGATTCCCTATCGGCTGTCGGGCGGCACCAGCTTCTTCGGCCGCCAGGAAGTAAAGGACCTGATGGCTTACTTCCGCCTGCTGGTGAACCCGGACGACGACAACGCCTTCCTGCGCGTGATCAACGTGCCGCGCCGTGAAATCGGCTCCACCACACTGGAAAAACTCGGCAACTACGCCACCGAACGCAAGACCTCGATGTACAACGCCGCCGATGAAATGGGCCTCGGCGAACACCTCGACAGCCGCTTCACCGAACGCCTGCAGCGCTTCAAACGCTGGATGGACAAAATCCGCCAGCAATGCGCCGAGACCGATCCGATCGCCGTGTTGCGCAGCATGGTGATGGACATCGACTACGAGAACTGGCTGCGGCAGAACGCCTCCAGCGACAAGGTCGCCGAAGCGCGGATGGGCAACGTCTGGTTCCTCATCGAGGCGTTGAAAAACACCCTCGAGCGCGACGAAGATGGCGACATGACCATCGAGGAAGCCATCGGCAAGCTGGTGCTGCGCGACATGCTGGAGCGCCAACAGGAAGAGGAAGACGGCGCCGAAGGCGTGCAGATGATGACCCTGCATGCCTCCAAGGGCCTGGAGTTCCCTTACGTGTTCATCATCGGCATGGAAGAGGAAATCCTTCCGCACCGCTCCAGCATCGAAGCCGACACCATCGAAGAAGAGCGCCGCCTGGCCTATGTCGGCATCACCCGTGCGCGGCAGACCCTGGCCTTCACCTTCGCCTCCAAGCGCAAGCAATACGGTGAAATCATCGACTGCGCGCCGAGCCGCTTCCTCGATGAGTTGCCGTCCGAGGATCTGCAGTGGGAAGGCCTGGAAGACACCCCGGTGGAGGTCAAAGCGGTGCGCGGCAACGCGGCCCTGGCTGACATCCGGGCGATGATGAAGCGTCCATAACCGCCGCGCCAATGAACGCCCGCAGACTCCGGGCCAAATACGCTCCTCTGCCATAACAACGAGGGTAACCACGTGGAAGCGCTGAAAAATAAGATTCTCGAAGAAGGCGTTGTGCTCTCCGATCAGGTGCTCAAGGTCGATGCCTTCCTCAATCACCAGATTGACCCACGCTTGATGCAGCAGATTGGCCAGGCGTTCGCCGAGCTGTTCAAGAACCAGGGCATCACCAAAATCGTCACCATCGAAGCCTCGGGCATCGCCCCATCGGTGATGGCCGGCCTGGAGTTGGGCGTACCGGTGATTTTCGCGCGCAAATATCAGTCGCTGACCCTGACCGACAACCTGCTGATCTCCAGGGTGTTCTCCTTCACCAAGCAGACCGAGAGCACCATCGCCGTGTCCGCCAAGCACCTGCTGCCCACGGACCGCGTGCTGCTGATCGACGACTTCCTCGCCAATGGCCGCGCCGCCCACGGCCTGATCGACCTGATCAAGCAGGCCGGTGCGACCATAGTCGGCATCGGCGTGGTGATCGAGAAGTCCTTCCAGAAAGGCCGTCAGGAACTCGATGAGCAAGGCTACTGGGTCGAGTCGCTGGCGCGCATCGAGTCGCTGGAAAACGGCACGGTGCGTTTTCTCGACTGAACCCCGTCGTCCTCGCGTAGGCAGGCATGACGGGGTTCCATGTGGAAACGGCTTCAGCCGCGATGCCTTTTCGCGGCTGAAGCCGCTCCCACAATCATCGCGCCCCTAGTTGCCCGTCGTCACTCACGAGCCGTAGCCTGCAACCCCGCCAATAGCAGCCGCTGATACAACTGCTCACGCAAGCCTTCAGGTTGCGCCAGCTGCATGCGCTGCAAATGCTCGGCACATGTCTCTGGTTCAGGCATATCGAACAGCGCGGCCTTGCCCAGGTCGAGGATTTCACTGAGTTTTAGCTTGCTCTTGAGCCGAGCGCGCGCCCCGCCGCAGAAACACAAAAGCCGCCCGGAGGCGGCTTTCTTGCAACAGGTGCGGCTTACTTCAGACCAGACATCTTCTGGATCGCGCCTTTCAAGTCATCATCGCTGCAATCGGCGCAGGTGCCTTTCGGCGGCATGCTGTTGACCCCGGCAATCGCCTTGGCCAGGAGACCATCAACACCACCTTCCTTGTCGGCCCGCGCTTTCCAGGCCGCACTATCGCCAATCTTCGGCGCGTCCAACACGCCAGCGGTGTGGCAAGCGCCACAGTGTTTGGCAATGATGTCGTCCGGGGTTTTCGCTCCGCCACCCGCGGCGGCGGCAACGGTTTCAATGCCTTTGCACTCTTCGCCTTGCACGCAGACTTCACCGACCGGCTTCAGGCGCGCAGCGATATCGTCGTTAGTCGCAGCCTGAGCGCTGACCGCCCACAGGGCCAGGACGGCAACATGTGCCGCCAGCATTTTCTTAATTAGGTTCACGCTTACACCCTCTATCGTGGCTAGTCACGCTCGCGGTCACGGCCTCGCGAACGGGCGTCAGTATACCGATTAGCCCGCCGCGCCGGAACAAGCCATGCTGTCGCAGGGGTTACGGGTCGGGCGGCCTTGTGCCGCACGCTTTCCTGTCGCTTAGAAGTTCGCTGGCGTGGTCGCGCTGATCAGCCGCGCCGGAGCATCGAACGGGTTACGGAAGCGGTGCGGCTTGCTGCTTTCGAAGTAGTAGCTGTCGCCGCTTTCGAGGATATAAACCTCGCTGCCGACGGTCAGCTCCAGGCGCCCGTCCACCAACACGCCGGACTCTTCGCCCTCATGGGTGAGCATCTCGTCGCCGGTATCGGAGCCCGGGGGATAGGTTTCATCGAGGAAGGCAATCGCCCGACTGGGGTGCGCTTTACCCACCAGTTTCATGCTTACCGCACCACTGGAGAGGTCGATCAGCTCACTCGCTTTGTAGACCACCTGGGTGTGGTTGTCTTGCTCCACTTCGAGGGAGAAGAACTCCACCAGCGACATGGGAATGCCCGCCAACACCTTCTTCAACGAACTGATCGAGGGACTGACACTGTTCTTCTCGATCATCGAAATGGTGCTGTTGGTGACGCCCGCGCGCTTGGCGAGTTCACGTTGCGATAGGCCTTTAAGCTTGCGAATGGATTGCAGTCGAACGCCGACGTCCAATGATGGAGCCCCCTTGGGAAGATTCGGAAAAGAGCCCGTATCATCGCAACAGCGTTCAGTATTTACAACACTTTGACTGCAATCCTGTTCGGTCTTGTGGCTAAGCCCCGGAATAGACCAGCGGCACCCGCCGCACATTGCAGAACAACTGGTAGGGAATGGTCCCGGACAAGGCGGCAATGTCGCTGGCCAACAGGTTTTTTCCCCAGAATTCGATGCGGCTGCCGAGCCCGGCGGTCGGTAAATCGGTCAGATCGACCGTCAGCATGTCCATCGACACCCGCCCGATCAGCCGGCTCGGCCGGCCATCGACCAACACCGGCGTACCGGTTGGCGCATGGCGCGGATAGCCGTCGGCATAGCCCATGGCGACCACGCCGACGCGGGTCGGCCGCTCGGTGATGAAGCGCGCGCCATAACCGATCGGCTCGCCGACCGGCAGCTCGCGCACGCAGATGACTTTCGACTCGAGGGTCATCACCGGCTGCAAACGCGCCGCCACAGCCTGCGCCTGCTCGAACGGCGTGGCGCCGTAGAGCATGATGCCGGGCCGCACCCAATCACTGGCGATGGTCGGCCAACCGAGCACGGCCGGCGAGTTGCGCAGGCTGACTTCAGCCTCCAACCCCGCCCGCGCCTGCTCGAACACCGCGACCTGCTCGGCACTGCGCGGGCAATCCAGCTCGTCGGCGCGAGCGAAGTGGCTCATCAGCACCAGCTTGCCAACCTTGCCGCTGGCCTGCAGCCGCCGATAGGCGGCCTGGTAGTCGGCCGGGTGCAGGCCGACGCGGTGCATGCCAGAGTCCAGCTTCAGCCAAATCGTCAGCGGGCGGCCGACAGGCGCCCGCTCGATCACCTCGAGCTGCCAAGTAGAATGCACCACACACCACAAGTCGTGCTGTTCGATCAGCGCCAACTCTTCGGCTTCGAAGAAACCTTCAAGCAGCAGGATTGGCTTGCCGATTCCGGCCCGGCGCAGCGCCAGCGCCTCCTCGATGCAGGCCACGGCAAACCCGTCGGCTTCGTCCTCCAGCGCCTGGGCGCAGCGCACCGCACCGTGCCCGTAGGCATCGGCCTTGACCACGGCCAGGGCCTTGGCGCCAGACACTTCACGGGCCAGTTGGTAGTTGTGACGCAGGGCGGCGAGATCGATCAGGGCACGGGCAGGGCGCATGGTTTTCACACTTCAGATGGAGGGCCGGCAATCGGGCTGCGCCTTACGCTGCAGCCGGCTGCGGAGTTGTCGCGTAGCGGGGGATCAGCGCTGTGCCGCCACCACCGTCATTTCCACCAACACGTCGGGCGTATACATCCGGGCCTCGACGCAGGCGCGGGCCGGGGCGGCGCCTGGGGCCACCCAGGTGTCCCAGACCTGATTCAGACCGGCGTAATCGCGGGCCATGTCCTTGAGGTAGATGGTCACCGAGAGAATCTGCGTCTTGTCGGTGCCGGCCTCATCGAGCATGCGGTCGATATTGGCCAGGGTTTCGCGGGTCTGCTGCACGATGTCGCCGCTGTAGTCGTCCGCCAGTTGCCCGGCCAGGTAGACCGTGCCGTTGTGGATGACGATTTCGCTGTAGCGCGTTTCAGTGCGCAGGCGCTGGACTGACATGTTTCGAGCTCTCCTTGATGCTGCCATAACGGAAGATATCCAGGCCTTCGGCGCTGATTTGCGGGCGTTTTTTCGCCATCAGATCGGCCAGCAGGCGGCCGGAGCCGCAGGCCATGGTCCAGCCCAGCGTGCCGTGACCGGTATTGAGGAACAAATTACTCATGCAGGTGGCACCGACAATCGGCGTGCCATCCGGCGTGGTCGGACGCAGTCCGGTCCAGAAGTCCGCCTTGCTCAGATCGCCACCATGCGGGTAGAGATCGCCGACGATCATCTCCAGCGTCTCGCGCCGGGGCGGGTTCAGCACCAAATCGAAGCCGGCGATTTCCGCCATGCCGCCGACCCGGATGCGTTTGTCGAAGCGGGTGATGGCGACCTTGTAGGTCTCATCGAGAATGGTCGAGGTCGGTGCCATCGCCGGATTGGTGATCGGCACGGTCAGCGAATAACCCTTCAATGGGTAAACCGGGGCCTTGATGCCCAACGGCTTGAGCAGTTGCGGCGAGTAACTGCCGAGCGCCAGCACATAGCGATCGGCGGTTTCCAGCTTGCCATCGATCCACACCCCGTTGACGCGGTCGCCGGCGAAGTCCAGACGCTCGATGTTCTGCCCGAAACGGAACTCCACGCCCAGTTGCACGGCCATCTCGGCCAGGCGGGTGGTGAAGATGTGACAGTCGCCGGTCTGGTCATTGGGCAGACGCAGGGCGCCCGCGAGGATATCGGTGACGCCGGCCAGGGCCGGCTCGACGCGGGCGATACCGGCACGGTCGAGCAGTTCGTAGGGCACGCCGGATTGTTCGAGCACGGCAATGTCTTTCGCCGCGTTATCCAGTTGCGCCTGGGTGCGGAACAATTGCGTGGTCCCGAGGCTGCGGCCTTCATAGGCGATGCCGGTTTCCGCCCGCAGTTCGTCGAGGCAGTCGCGGCTGTACTCGGACAAGCGCACCATGCGCTCCTTGTTCACCGCGTAGCGGCTGGCCGTGCAGTTGCGCAGCATCTGCATCATCCACAGGTATTGATCGGTATCGGCGGTGGCCTTGATCGCCAGCGGCGCATGCTTTTGCAGCAGCCACTTCATCGCCTTCAGCGGCACACCCGGGGCGGCCCAGGGCGAGGCGTAGCCGGGGGAAACCTGGCCGGCGTTGCCAAAGCTGGTTTCCATGGCCGGTGCTGGCTGGCGGTCGACCACGACCACCTCGAAGCCGGCACGGGCCAGATAATAGGCACTGGTGGTGCCGATCACACCACTACCAAGCACCATCACTCGCATGATTTATCTCCCTTGCCGCGACTTTACGCTGACGTTTGTTATCTTGAGCATTGATAAGGTGCAGTATAGAAAGCCACAGGCAGTGCATTTCACTATATTGAAAGCTATATTTGGCGAGAATTCTTGGCTAGAACGCTAAAAGCAGAGGCGGATTCCCCATGAGAACCCAACATCAGACGCGCCGTGAACTGGATAAGATCGACCGTAATATTTTACGCATCCTGCAAGAGGACGGTCGGCTGTCGTTTACCGAGTTGGGCGAGCGCGTGGGCCTTTCCACCACGCCCTGTACCGAACGGGTGCGACGGTTGGAGCGCGAAGGGATCATCATGGGTTACACCGCGCGCCTGAACCCGCAGCACCTGAAGGCCAATTTGCTGGTGTTCGTCGAAATCAGCCTGGACTACAAATCCGGCGACACCTTCGAGGACTTCCGCCGCGCCGTGCTCAAGCTGCCGCACGTGCTGGAATGCCATCTGGTCTCGGGCGACTTCGATTACCTGGTCAAGGCGCGGATATCGGAAATGGCCTCCTACCGCAAACTGCTCGGCGACATCCTTCTCAAGCTGCCCCATGTGCGCGAGTCGAAGAGCTACATCGTCATGGAGGAGGTGAAGGAAAGCCTCAACCTGCCGGTGCCGGACTAAGCAGGCCTTGCTCTAGGGGGGGCGGCGCAGACTGTATGGGCGCGGCTAGACCAGCACTTGCCGGGTACTTGCGATCAACTGGTGGATCTGTTTTTCGATCCCCGCCTCGATCAACTCTTCCGGCCGCCGGCCATTCGGGCAAGGCAGCGTCGCCGTGGTGCCGAACAGCCGGCAAATCAGCGGACGCTGGTCATACACCTGACAGCCGTTGGGTCCGAGGTGCACACAGTTGAGCTCGGCCAGGGCGGCATCATGCTCGGCATCGCTTTTCACCGGCAAACGCGACATTTCTTCCGAAGATGCCGTCACCGGGCCGCAGCAATCATGGCAACCGGGCACGCAGGCGAACGAGGGAATCCGCTGGCGCAGGTAGTCGATTTTACGGCTGGTGCAGCTCATGGGCTGGGTTCCTCAACGGTCGATGGCAGTTTTATCGGCCAACGAGAGCGCCAACACATCACGGCGCGCATGGTAGCAAAGCTCCCGGCAGCCGGGCTTGAGGCGTTCATGCAAAGCGCCAAACGGTGCTTATTCCTCAGCGGCACAAGGTTTTTTCCTGCTTGCCCCTTGGCGTCGGCTCGGGACCGAGCTTATCCTGCGTAAAATTTACCAAACATAAAAATCAGGATTTCGCACATGAACGCCAGCGTTCAGCTTTCAGCCCAGGGCAACCCGCACGCCCCTTCCTACTATGCCGCCAGCGCTAACCGTAACCTCAACTACCCGGCGTTGACGGGCGAGGTGCGCGCCGACGTGTGCATTGTCGGTGGCGGCTTCTCAGGGCTGAATACCGCCATCGAACTGGCTGAACGGGGCTTTTCGGTGGTTCTGCTGGAGGCCAACAAAATCGGCTGGGGCGCCAGCGGACGCAATGGCGGCCAGCTGATTCGCGGCGTCGGCCACGGTCTCGAGCAGTTCGCCGGGGTCATCGGCAACGACGGCGTACGTGAATTGAAGTTGCTCGGCCTGGAAGCGGTAGAGATCGTGCGCCGGCGCATCGAGCACCACGCCATCGACTGCGACCTGACCTGGGGCTACTGCGACCTGGCCAACAAGCCACGCGACCTGGCCGGTTTCGCCGAAGACCTCGACGAGCTGAAAAGTCTCGGCTACCGCCACGAACTGCGCCTGCTGCAAGCCGATGACATACATCAGGTGGTCGGCTCCAGCCGCTACGTCGGCGGCCTGATCGACATGGGCTCGGGCCACTTGCACCCGCTCAACCTGGCCCTCGGCGAAGCGGCGGCGGCGCAATCCCTTGGCGTGCGGTTGTTCGAGAACTCGGCCGTCAGCCGCATCGACTACGGCCGCGAAGTTTGTGTGCACACCGCCAACGGCAAAGTGCGGGCGAACAACCTGGTGCTCGGCTGCAACGCCTACCTCAACGACCTCAACCCGAGCCTGGGCGGCAAGGTACTGCCGGCGGGCAGTTACGTCATCGCCACCGAACCCTTGAGCGAAGCCCAGGCCAGAAGCCTGATCCCGCAGAACATGGCGCTCTGTGACCAGCGCGTGGCGCTCGACTACTACCGCCTGTCCGCTGACCGTCGCCTGCTGTTCGGCGGTGCCTGCCACTACTCCGGGCGCGACCCACAGGACATCGCTGCTTATATGCGGCCGAAGATGCTGGAAGTCTTCCCGCACCTGGACAAGCTGAAAATCGCCTACCAATGGGGCGGCATGATCGGCATCGGCGCCAACCGCCTGCCACAGATCGGTCGCCTAAACGATCAGAGCAATGTGTTCTACGCCCAGGCGTATTCCGGTCACGGCCTGAACGCCACCCACCTGGCCGGCAAGCTGCTCGCCGAAGCCATCGCCGGGCAGGAAAGCCGCGGCTTCGACCTGTTTGCCAAAGTCCCGCACATGACCTTCCCGGGCGGCAAGCACCTGCGCTCGCCGCTGCTGGCCCTCGGCATGCTCTGGTACCGACTCAAGGACACCCTGGGCAGCTGAACCCCGCTGTAACGCGCAGGCGCCCTGCACCCGGATGATCGTTCCCATGCCTTGCGTGGGAATGCCGCCCAAGACGCTCCGCGTCCGCTCTTAAAGGCCCTGCCGCCGCCGGGTGCAGCTCCAGGCGACGGCCGTCGCTCAGACATGCCCGCGAACACAACCCGCTATTTCGCCACCACCTCCACCGCCGCATCGCCGAAATCCGGGCGCTGCCAGGCCAGCCAGACAAAACCGGCCGCCCCCAGGGCCATCACCATCGGCAGCGCATGGCCGCTCACCCACTGGCTGGCGGCACCGGTGGTCAGCGGGCCGAGCAGGCAACCGATGCCCCAGAGCTGCGCCACATGGGCGTTGGCGCGCACCAGTTCATCATCGCGGTAACGCTCGCCGATCAGGATCAGCGAGAGGGTGAACAGCCCGCCGGCACTGGCGCCGAACAGCACCCAGAGCGGCCAGATCAGCGGCGTGTGCAGCAGCAACGGAATGCCCAGACTGGACAGCAACAGGGCCACGCCGCAGGCGCGGAACAGGGTGCGCCGCGACATGCGGTCAGCCAGCCAACCGATCGGCAGCTGCAACACCGCATCGCCGACCACCACCACGCTGGCCATCAGCAGCGCGACCTCCTGGGTGAAGCCCTGGCGCAGGCCATAGATCGGCAGCAACGTCAGCATCATCGCTTCGAAGGCGGCAAACAGGCTCACCGCCCAGGCGATTGCCGGCAGCTTGCGGCAGAACGCCGCCAGGCCGCGCCCGGATGCACTGTGGGCATCCACCGCGGGCGCGCCCGTGCGGCCGAGCAGCACCAGCGAGCCGCCGATCAGCAAGCCCGTGCCGGTCCAGAAGCCCAGGTCGGTCACCGAACCCAACAGCGTCAGCAGCAAAGGCCCGGCGAGCTGGCTGAGCGCATAGCCGGTGCCATACAGCGCCACCAGCCGACCCCGCCATTTATCCACCACCAACTGATTGATCCAGCTTTCGCCGAGGATAAACACCACGGTCAGCGCCACGCCGAGCAGCAAGCGCAGCACCACCCAGACCGCATAGCTGGGCACCAGTGCCAGCAGACCCACCGATACGGCGCTGGCCAGCAGGCACAGCTGCATCAACCCGGTGCTGCCGAAACGGGCCGCCAGACGCCCGGCCAACGAGGCACCGAGCAACACGCCGACGGCCGGTGTCGCGGCCATCACACCGATGGCGAACGAACCATAACCCCAACCTTCCAGGCGCAGGGACACCAGCGGCATGGTCACCCCGAGGGCCAGGCCGATACTGATCACCGCCGCGCAAACGGCGAAGTAAGTCCCCCAACGCATTTCCACGGCGCGTCTCCCTATGTTCGCCACTGAGAAAGCAAACGGCCGGGCTCCATAAGGAAACCCGGCCGCAGGTGTGGCTCGAACGAGCCGGCCCCGAAGGGCGGACCTAACAGACTTGAACGGGGCCAGCGCCTCTACTGGCTGACCCGGCCAACGCTTACAGCTTGATCCAGGTAGCCTTCAGTTCGGTGTATTTGTCGAAGGCGTGCAGCGATTTATCGCGACCGTTACCCGACTGCTTGAAGCCGCCAAACGGTGCGGTCATGTCGCCGCCATCGTATTGGTTGATCCACACGCTGCCGGCGCGCAGCGCCTTGGCGGTCAGGTGCGCCTTCGACAGGTTGGCGGTCCAGACCGCGGCCGCCAGGCCATAAGGCGAGTCGTTGGCGATATTGATGGCCTCTTCGGTGGTATCGAAGGTGATCACCGAGAGTACCGGGCCGAAGATCTCTTCGCGGGCGATCTTCATCGCATTGCTGACGCCGTCGAAAATGGTCGGCTCGACATAGGTGCCACCGGTTTCCTGCAGGGTGCGCTTGCCACCGGCGACCAGCTTGGCGCCATCGGCATGCCCGGCTTCGATGTAGGACAGCACATTATTCATCTGCTGGGTATCGACCAGCGCACCGACGTTGGTGTCCGGGTCCAGCGGGTTGCCCGGTTTCCAGCCCTTGAGCGCCTCGATCACCAGCGGCAGGAACTGCTCCTTGATCGAACGCTCGACCAGCAGCCGCGAACCGGCGGTGCAGACTTCGCCCTGGTTGAAGGCAATCGCGCCAGCGGCCGACTCGGCAGCGGCCTGCAGGTCCGGCGCATCGGCGAAGACGATGTTCGGGCTCTTGCCGCCAGCTTCCAGCCAGACGCGCTTCATGTTCGACTCGCCGGCGTAGACCATCAGTTGCTTGGCGATCTTGGTCGAACCGGTGAACACCAGGGTATCGACGTCCATGTGCAGCGCCAGCGCCTTGCCGACGGTGTGACCGTAACCCGGCAATACGTTGAACACACCCGCCGGAATACCGGCCTCGATGGCCAACTGGGCAATGCGAATGGCGGTCAGCGGCGACTTCTCGGACGGTTTGAGAATCACCGAGTTGCCGGTGGACAGCGCCGGGCCGAGCTTCCAGCAACTCATCAACAGCGGGAAGTTCCACGGCACGATGGCGGCGACCACACCTATCGGCTCGCGGGTCACCAGACCCAGCTCGTTGTGCGGGGTGGCGGCCACTTCGTCGTAAATCTTGTCGATCGCTTCACCGCTCCAGGACAGCGAGCGGGCCGCGCCGGGCACGTCGATGTTCAGCGAGTCGCTGATTGGCTTGCCCATGTCCAGGGTTTCCAGCAGGGCCAGCTCTTCGGCATGGGTCTCCAGCAGCGCGGCGAAGCGGATCATCACTTCCTTGCGCGCGACCGGCGCCAGACGCGACCAGACACCGGAGTTGAAGGTAGCGCGAGCATCTTGCACGGCCAACTCGGCATCGGCGGCATCACAGCTGGCAACCTGGCCCAGCAGACGGCCATCGACCGGGCTGATGCACTCGAAGGTGGCGCCGGATACGGCGGCGGTGTACTCGCCATGGATAAAGGCACGGCCTTCGATTTTCAGGTCCTGGGCGCGTTGTTCCCAGTCGGCGCGGGTCAAGGTAGTCATTCGAGCGTCCTCTTATTAGTAGAAGAGTGCGGCGTGCTCGACGCGCGCACTGTCAAAAATTCTGCAAGGCCGGGCTCCAGCCCATCATGCCGGCAACACTAAACCAGCAGGCCCCACCTTTCCAATATATTTTACATATTGGCAGCAAACACCCTTGTCATGTTCGTTTTATTAAACATAGACTGCGAACCATCGCTCTCCAGACCCCTTATCGCTCGCCAGGGTGCCCCAATGCCGATTGAAAATAAGCCGCAACCGAACAGAAAAACCAACACTCTCGACGATTTCTGGATGCCCTTCACCGCCAACCGCCAGTTCAAAGCCAAACCGCGCTTGCTGGAAAGTGCCGAAGGCATGTATTTCACCGCCAGCGACGGGCGCCAGGTGCTGGATGGCACCGCCGGGCTATGGTGCTGCAACGCCGGCCACGGTCGTCGGGAAATCACCGAGGCGGTGAGCAAGCAGATCGCCAAGCTGGATTTCGCCCCAACCTTCCAGATGGGCCACCCACTGCCCTTCGAACTGGCCGAGCGGCTGGCGGCCATCGCCCCGGCCGGCCTGAACAAAGTTTTCTTCACCAACTCCGGCTCGGAGTCAGCGGACACCGCCCTGAAAATCGCCCTGGCCTACCAGCGCGCAATCGGCCAAGGCAGCCGCACCCGCTTGATCGGCCGCGAACTGGGCTATCACGGTGTCGGCTTCGGCGGCCTCTCGGTCGGCGGTATGGTCAACAACCGCAAGGCCTTCTCGGCGGCGCTGCTGCCGGGCGTCGATCACCTGCCGCACACCCTGGACATGCAGCGCAATGCCTTCAGCCGCGGGCTGCCTGAACACGGCGTGGAAAAAGCCGACGAGCTGGAGCGCCTGGTGGCCCTGCATGGCGCAGAGAACATCGCCGCGGTGATTGTCGAGCCGATGTCCGGCTCCGCCGGCGTGGTGCTACCGCCAGTTGGCTACCTCAAACGACTGCGCGAGATCACCCGCAAGCACGGCATCCTGTTGATCTTCGACGAAGTCATCACCGGCTTCGGCCGCGTCGGCGAAGCCTTCGCCGCCCAGCGCTGGGGCGTCACCCCGGACATTCTCACGACCGCCAAGGGGCTGACCAACGGCGCAATCCCGATGGGTGCGGTGTTCGTTCATGAAAACCTCTACGAGGCCTTTATGTCCGGCCCGGACAGCGCCATCGAGTTCTTCCACGGCTACACCTATTCCGGCCACCCGGTGGCCTGCGCCGCCGCCCTGGCGACCCTCGACATCTACCAGCGCGACAACCTGTTCCAGCAAGCCATCGAGCTGGAAGGCTACTGGCAAGACGCGCTGTTCAGCTTGCGCGACCTGCCGGGCGTGATCGACATCCGCGCCGTCGGCCTGGTCGGCGGCGTACAGCTGGCGCCGAATGCCGAAGGCCCCGGCAAGCGCGGCTATCAGGTGTTCGAGCAGTGCTTCGAGGACGACCTGCTGGTACGCGTGACCGGCGATATCGTCGCCATGTCGCCGCCGCTGATCGTCGAAAAAACGCAGATCGACACCTTGGTCGACAAACTCGCCAGCTCGATCCGCAAAGCCAGTTAAGAACCCCGACCCTGGAAAACCCATGAACATCAATCAGATCGTCGACTTCGCAGATGCCAGCACTGCACCCGAGCACTACCGCCCGGCACCGGAAAAAGTCCTCGCGGGCGACCCCGAGCAAAGCGTGCGCAACCACTATGCCAGCCCCTGCAGCCAGTTCAACAGTGGCATCTGGGAGGGCGCGGTCGGCCGCTGGACGGTGAATTACAGCGAACACGAATACTGCGAGATCCTTCAGGGCGTCTCCGTACTGCGCGATGCCGAAGGCAACGCCAAGACGCTGCGCGCCGGCGATCGCTTCGTCATCCCGGCCGGCTTTTCCGGCACCTGGGAAGTGCTGGAGCACTGCCGCAAGGTCTATGTGATCTTCGAGCAAGCCACGCGCTGAACCAACCTGCATTCATGCGTGACCTCTTCGCCCGCTCTCCAGCGGGCTTTTTTATGGCTCTTCACGAACATCCAGGGGAGAAGAGACGCGAGGGGCTCACAACGTAGGCGCGGGTCATGCCCGCGAATCGCGATTAAAGCATCGCGGACATGGCCCGCGCCTGAAAGGGCCGTTATCCCGGCCCCACTATGGGCCCCGTCCATACAGCCGCGGGCCGCTCGGACTAAATCGCCGGCATGAAAAAGCCCGCCAAAGGGCGGGCTTTTTCGGCAAGGGCCGGATCAATTACTTGATCTTGGCTTCCTTGTAGATCACGTGCTGACGTACAACCGGATCGAATTTTTTGATTTCGATTTTGTCCGGAGTAGTACGCTTGTTCTTATCGGTGGTGTAGAAGTGGCCAGTACCGGCGCTCGACACCAAACGGATCAATTCACGCATGATTTAGCTCCTTAAACCTTTTCGCCGCGGCTGCGGATTTCAGCCAGCACAACATCAATGCCACGCTTGTCGATGATACGCATGCCTTTGGCAGTTACGCGCAGACGCACGAAGCGTTTCTCGGACTCGACCCAGAAGCGGTGATGCTGCAGGTTCGGCAGGAAACGGCGACGGGTTTTGTTGTTTGCGTGGGAAATGTTATTCCCGGTTACCGGACCCTTACCGGTAACTTGACAGACTCTCGACATACCTCAGCCCTCTAAAACCACATGCCCAACCCGGCATGGGTTGGCCGCTTAATCTCTGTTATTCGGCGCTGGGCGCCGCGTTTCGTCAGGGTCTTACCGGCTACACCTATAAGTGAAGGAACCGGGCCCCTAGAAAAGAGCGCTGCTTTATACCAGAAAGGCGCCGATGCAACAAGGATAACCGCGCGCTCGCACAACCCCGGCAGCCCGCGCCCGCGCTGCAGCCAGCAGCGCCAAGGGCAGCGCGCCGATCGACCGCTCGTCACTCCAGGTGCATTGTCCTCCTCGCCCCCATCGTCTAGGGTAGGCGTTTGCACCAATGCCCGCGGACGGGCTGCCGACCTGAACAAGGAGTACCGCCATGCGCCTCGCCGCCTTACCGCTGTTGTTCGCTCCGCTGCTAAGCCCCCTATTCGCGCAGGCCGCCACCCTCAGCGTATGCACCGAGGCCAGCCCGGAAGGCTTCGACGTGGTGCAGTATAACTCGCTGACCACCACCAACGCCTCCGCCGACGTGGTGATGAATCGCCTGGTGGAGTTCGACGCCGCCAGCGGTAAATTGCTGCCGAGCCTGGCGCAAAGCTGGCAGGTATCCGCCGACGGACTGACCTACGACTTCCAGCTGCGCCAGGGCGTGAAGTTCCACCACACCGCCTATTTCAGCCCCAGCCGCGAACTGAATGCCGAGGACGCACTGTTCAGCTTTCAGCGCATGCTCGACCCGGGCAACCCCTGGCACAAGGTCGCGCAGAGCGGCTTCCCCCACGCGCAATCCATGCAGCTGCCGAGCCTGATCAAAAGCGTCGAGGCACCCGCCCCGCAGCACCTGCGCTTTACCCTGTCGCACCCCGAGGCCACCTTCCTGGCGACCCTGAGCATGGGCTTCGCCTCGATCTATTCCGCCGAGTACGCCGCGCAACTGCTCAAGGCCGGCACCCCGGAGCAGCTCAACGCCCAGCCAATTGGCAGCGGCCCGTTCAGCTTCAAGCGCTTCCAGAAGGATGCAGTGGTGCGCTATGTCGCCAACCCGGAGTACTTCGCCGGCAAACCCGCGGTCGATGAACTGGTGTTCGCCATCACCCCGGACGCCAATGTGCGCCTGCAGAAGCTGCGCCGTGGCGAATGCCAGATCACCCTCTCGCCCAAGCCGCTGGATGTGCGCGCCGCCGCCAATGACCCAACCCTCAACGCCGTCACCACCCCGGCCTTCATGACCGCCTTCGTCGCGCTCAACAGCCAGCACCCGCCGCTGGACAAACCCGAAGTGCGCCAGGCGATCAACCTCGCCTTCGACAAGGCCAGCTACCTCAAGGTCGTTTTCGAGGACAGTGCCAGCGCCGCCAACGGCCCGTACCCACCCAACACCTGGAGCTATGCCGACGAACTGCCCGGCTACGCCCATGACCCGGCCCAGGCCCGCACGCTGCTGGCCAAGGCCGGGCTCAAGGACGGCTTCGAAACCACCATCTGGACCCGCCCCTCCAGCAGCCTGCTCAACCCCAACCCGAGCCTCGGGGCGCAACTGTTGCAGGCCGACCTCGCGGAAGTTGGCATCCGCGCGCAGATCCGCGTGATCGAATGGGGCGAACTGATCCGCCGCGCCAAGGCTGGCGAGCATGACCTGCTGTTCATGGGCTGGGCCGGCGACAACGGCGACCCGGACAACTTCCTCACCCCGCAGTTTTCCTGCGCTGCGGTGAAGTCGGGGACCAACTTCGCCCGTTTTTGCGATAAAAGCCTCGACCAACTGATCGATGCCGGCAAAGCCACCAGCGACCTGGCCGAACGCACCCGGCTGTACACGCAGGCCCAGCAACTGATCCAGCAACAGGCACTGTGGCTGCCGCTGGCGCACCCCACCGCCGCCGCACTGACCAGCAAGGCCGTGCAGGGTTATCAGGTCAGCCCGTTCGGGCGGCAGGACTTCTCCCGAGTCAGCCTAAAGTAGGGCGGATGACGCTTTTGTCAGCCGCCGCTTGAGATGGACCGAATGGTGGATGAAATGAGCGTCATCCACCCTACAACCAGCCATACTCGGCCATCGACAGCGGCTCGCCATCGCCGACGATAAAGTGGTCGAGCACCCGCACATCCACCAGACCCAGCGCTTCCTTGAGGCGCCGGGTCAGCACGCGGTCGGCCTGGCTTGGCTCGGCGACGCCCGAGGGATGGTTGTGGCAGAGGATCAGCGCCGCGGCGTTATGCGCCAGGGCGCGCTTGACCACCTGCCGCGGGTAGACGCTGGCGCTGTCGATCGAGCCATGGAACAGCGCCTCGAACGCCAGCACCCGGTGCTTGGAGTCGAGGAACAGGCAGCCGAACACCTCGTGGGGCTCATGCCGCAACAGCGCTTTCAGGTAATCGCGCACCGCCTGCGGGCTCTCCAGGGCGGAATCGCGGCTCAGGCGCTCGGCCAGGTGCCGACGGGCCATCTCCAATACCGCCTGCAGTTGGGCGAATTTGGCCGGCCCCAGCCCGAGGTGCCGGCTGAAACTCTGCTGGTCGGCCTCCAGCAGCGGCCGCAAGCCACCGAAGCACCCCAGCAAGTGGCGGGCGAGATCCACCGCACTCTTGCCGGTGACCCCGGTACGCAGAAAAATGGCCAGCAGTTCGGCGTCCGTCAGGCTCGCCGCACCGAGGTCAAGAAGTCTCTCCCGCGGGCGTTCCGCCGCGGGCCAATCGCGAATGCTCATAGTACCTCCATGTCGAGCGGGGCCCGCTGTTCCGGTGCGGGCGCTGTGCTATCTTAGCCCAACTTTTTGCGCGGCGACCGGCCTGGGGAGGCGTCGTCGCCGTAGCGCACTCCATTCTATATAAGGCAGGCCTATGCAGCGGCTGTATCGGAAACGCATCGTCCTTGGCGTGGGTGGCGGCATCGCTGCATACAAGAGTGCCGAACTGGTTCGCCGCCTGCGCGACCAGGGTGCGGAAGTGCGCGTGGTGATGACCCAGGGCGGGCGTGAATTCATTACCCCGCTGACCTTGCAGGCACTCTCCGGCCATCCGGTCCACCTCGACCTGCTCGACCCGGCCGCCGAAGCCGCCATGGGCCATATCGAACTGGCCAAGTGGGCCGACCTGATCCTGATCGCCCCCGCCACTGCCGACCTGATGGCCCGCCTGGCGCAAGGCATCGCCAATGACCTGCTGACCACCCTGGTCCTGGCCACCGACGCGCCGGTCGCCCTGGCGCCGGCGATGAACCAGGCGATGTGGCGCGACCCCGCGACCCAGGCCAACAGCACGCTGCTCACCGAACGCGGCCTGCTGCTGTTCGGCCCGGCCTCCGGCAGCCAGGCCTGTGGCGATGTGGGCCTGGGCCGTATGCTCGAAGCCGACGAGCTGGCGCAGTGCGCCGCCGACTGCTTCAAACGCAGCAGCCTGACCGGCCGGCATGTGCTGATCACCGCCGGTCCGACCCAGGAAAACATCGACCCGGTGCGCTACATCACCAACCACAGCTCCGGCAAAATGGGCTTCGCCCTGGCCGAGGCCGCCGTCGAAGCGGGTGCCAAGGTGACGCTGATCACCGGTCCCGTGCACCTGCCGACGCCCGAGCGGGTCAACCGCATCGACGTGGTCAGCGCCCGCGACATGCTGGCCGCCTGCGAAGCCGCGATGCCCTGCGACCTGCTGATCGCCGCCGCCGCGGTGGCCGACTACCGCCCGGAAGTGGTGGCCCAGCACAAACTGAAGAAGGACCCGACCAGCGGCGACGGCTTGCTCCTGCAGATGGTTCGCAACCCGGACATCCTGGCGACCCTCGCGCAGCGCGCCGACCGCCCGTTCAGCGTCGGCTTCGCCGCCGAGACCGAGAAACTGCTCGACTATGCGGCGCGCAAGCTGAAAGACAAGAACCTCGACCTGATAGTCGCCAACGATGTCGCCAACCCGAGCATCGGCTTCAATAGCGAAGAGAACGCGATCACCATCATCGATCGCGAACTGCAGCAAAATAGCCTCGCCCAGACCAGCAAGGGCAAGATTGCCCGGCAACTGATCGCCTTTATCGCCGAACGCCTGGACCGGGCCTGAAGCCAACACATGATTTCTGACAGAGCCTGACATGCACGCACTGCAAGCCAAGATCCTCGACCCCCGCATCGGCCGCGACTTTCCGCTGCCCGCCTACGCCACCCCGGGCTCCGCCGGCCTCGACCTGCGCGCCATGCTGCCCCAGGACAGTGTGCTCGAGCCTGGTCAAACCCTGTTGATCCCCACCGGCCTGTCGATCTATATCGGCGACCCGAGCCTCGCCGCTTTGATCCTGCCACGCTCGGGCCTCGGCCATAAGCATGGCATCGTGCTCGGCAACCTGGTCGGCCTGATCGACTCGGACTATCAGGGCGAACTGATGGTGTCCTGCTGGAATCGCGGGCAGACGCCCTTCACCATTGCCGTCGGCGAACGCATCGCACAGCTGATTCTGGTGCCGGTGGTCCAGGCGCACTTCGAGCTGGTCGAGCAATTCGATGAAAGCCAACGCGGTGCCGGCGGCTTTGGCCACTCCGGCAGCCACTGATACTCCGTTGTATTTCAGGATGAATCGCCGAGGAGACGCCCAGTGAAACTCTTCAAGCGCACCGCCAAGGACGCCGACGGCCTACCTCAGCTCAGCGCAGCACCCACGGCCAGCGTTCCCCCGCAGCACGGTCTTGCGGCGCTGCTGCCAGGCCTTGGCGCCGCACTGCTCGGCCTGGTTGCGGCCGCCGCCGTGCTGTGGTTTGCGCTGCTCAGTAACGCCCAGCAGCAGACCCAGGCGCAGCTCAGCCAGGCCTGGGGCGGCAGCCAGGCCGCCGCCTTGCAGCAAGCGCTGCGCCAGTTGGGCGCCGACACCCAGGCCGCCGCGCGCAATCCGCAACTGCTGCAAGCGCTGCTGAGCCAGGACGGTGAGCAGTTGCGTACCGCCGAGCGCAGCCTCAGTTACTGGGACGGGGTGGTCGACGCACACCTCAACCTGCCCGGCCAGGCCACGCAGAATGCCAGCCGCACCGCGCCGATGAACTTTGCCGCCCTGGACCTGCTGCGGCGGGTCGAAAGCGGCCAGCCCCCGGCACCGGAAGCCTATAAAGTCGGCCAACGCTGGCTGGTCTACAGTGCCGCACCGCTGCGCCTGGCGGACAGCGAACCGCCGCAGGGCACCCTGTTGCTGGTGATCGACCTGCAGCGCCTGCTCGCCGCGCTGCCGCCCTTGCCCGAAGGCGTGGGCCAACTGCAACTGGCGCAACAATTCGGCAACAACCCGGCGCAACTGCTGGCACAGCTTGGCCAGGGCACGGGAGGCACAGCGCTGGCATTCAGCAGCGGCAACTCCAACTGGAAACTCGACTTCACCCCAGGCCCGGCCCTGACGCAGTCCGCACAGTCGGTACTGCCGCTGGCCTTGGCCGCGTTACTGGCTCTGAGCGGCGCACTGCTCGGCCTGCTGCTGCTGCACAACAAGGTGCAGCGCAGCTTGCGCGCCGATGCCGAGCAACTCGGTCAACTGGTTCGAGAACTCTCAGCCGGAAAAGCCGTCAAAGCTTTCAGCTTGCGCTTGCCCGCACTGAATGCGCTGGCGCAGAGCCTCGCCCGCCTGCCACGCCGACAAAGTCTGTCAGCGCCTGACAATGGTGACAGTCAAGCCAGCACAACCGCTATCGACGCTGAAACTCGCCCAACCCAACGCGCGAATAAACCGGCAGACCTGAGCGATTCACTGTTTCAAGACACCGATATTCTCGATATCGACATCCTCGACGAAGACCAGGACCTCCTGGGATTGGAGCAAGCACCCGTTATGAGCAGCACCCCGCACACCGCACCCAACTTGCCCGCCAGCATTTTCCGCGCCTATGACATCCGCGGCGTGGTTGGCGATACCCTGACCACGGAAACCGCCTACTGGGTTGGTCGCGCCGTTGGCTCCGAGAGCATCGCGTGCGGCGAGCCGAATGTTTCCGTCGGTCGCGATGGTCGCCTGTCCGGCCCCGAACTGGTGCAGTCGCTGATCCAGGGGCTGGTCGAATCCGGCTGCCAGGTCAGCGACATCGGCATGGTGCCGACCCCGGCGCTGTATTACGCGGCCAACGTACTGGCCGGCAAATCCGGCGTAATGCTCACCGGCAGCCACAACCCACCGGACTACAACGGCTTCAAGATCGTGATAGCCGGCGACACCCTGGCCAACGAACAGATCCAGGCCCTGCGCCAGCGCATCGAAACCAATGACCTGGTCAGCGGCTACGGCAGCGTCGAGCAAGTCGAAATCCTCGAGCGCTACTTCAAGCAGATCCGCGACGACATCGCCCTGGCCAAGCCGCTGAAAGTGGTGGTCGACTGTGGCAACGGCGCGGCCGGCGTGATCGCCCCGCAACTGATCGAAGCCCTGGGCTGCACCGTGATTCCGCTGTTCTGCGATGTCGACGGCAACTTCCCCAACCACCACCCGGACCCGGGCAAGCCGGAAAACCTGGTCGACCTGATCGCCAAGGTCAAGGAAGTGAACGCCGACCTCGGCCTGGCTTTCGACGGTGACGGCGACCGCGTCGGCGTGGTGACCAACACCGGCACCATCGTCTACCCCGACCGCCTGATGATGCTGTTCGCCAAGGACGTTGTGTCGCGCAACCCTGGCGCCGACGTGATCTTCGACGTCAAATGCACCCGTCGCCTCGGCGCGCTGATCAGCGGCTACGGCGGCCGCCCGGTCATGTGGAAAACCGGCCACTCGCTGATCAAGAAAAAAATGAAGGAAACCGGCGCCCTGCTGGCCGGCGAGATGAGCGGGCATATCTTCTTCAAGGAGCGCTGGTTCGGCTTCGACGACGGCATCTACAGCGCTGCCCGCTTGCTGGAAATCCTCAGCCAGGACAAACGCGACGCCGAGCACGTGTTCTCCGCCTTCCCCTGCGACATTTCCACCCCGGAAATCAACATCACGGTGACCGAGGAGAGCAAGTTCAGCATCATCAGCGCACTGCAGCGCGATGGCCATTGGGGCGAAGGCAGCATCACCACCCTCGACGGCGTACGCGTCGACTACCCCAAAGGCTGGGGCCTGGTTCGCGCCTCCAACACCACGCCGGTGCTGGTGCTGCGCTTTGAAGCCGACAGTGCCGAGGAGCTCGAGCGCATCCAGGAAGTGTTCCGCGCCCAGCTCTACACCGCTGCCCCCGCCCTCAACCTACCCTTCTGAATCTGCTTGGCCGGTCCGCTCGACCGGCCATTGCGCTTTACTGGAGCCCCGCATGACCCTCAACCGTGATGCCGCCACCAACATTGCCAAGGTGCTGTCCGAGGCGCTGCCCTACATCCGTCGCTTCGTCGGCAAAACCCTGGTAATCAAGTACGGCGGCAACGCCATGGAAAGCGACGAGCTGAAGACCGGCTTCGCCCGCGACATCGTGCTGATGAAGGCGGTCGGCATCAACCCGGTGGTGGTACACGGCGGCGGCCCGCAGATCGGTGACCTGCTCAAGCGCCTGAGCATCGAGAGCCACTTCATCGACGGCATGCGCGTCACCGACGCGCAGACCATGGATGTGGTGGAAATGGTCCTCGGCGGCCAGGTCAACAAGGACATCGTCAATCTGATCAACCGCCATGGCGGCAGCGCCATCGGCCTGACCGGCAAGGACGCCGAGCTGATCCGCGCGAAGAAGCTCACCGTGACCCGCCAGACACCGGAGATGACCCAGCCGGAAATCATCGACATCGGCCATGTCGGCGAAGTCGTCGGGGTCAATACCGACCTGCTGAACATGCTGGTCAAGGGTGACTTCATTCCGGTCATCGCACCGATCGGCGTCGGCGCCAATGGCGAGTCCTACAACATCAACGCCGACCTGGTCGCCGGCAAGGTC
Source organism: Pseudomonas sp. KH_027 (assembly GCF_057838565.1). NCBI lineage: Bacteria > Pseudomonadati > Pseudomonadota > Gammaproteobacteria > Pseudomonadales > Pseudomonadaceae > Pseudomonas > Pseudomonas sp. KH_027. The sequence continues at coordinate 202,503 of NZ_CM174470.1, read as the reverse complement.
GCCGAAGCGCTGAAAGCCGAGAAGCTGATGCTGCTGACCAACATCGCCGGCTTGATGGACAAGGAAGGCAAGGTGCTCACCGGCCTGTCGACCAGCCAGGTCGATGCGCTGATCGCCGATGGCACTATCTATGGCGGCATGCTGCCGAAGATCCGCTGTGCCCTGGAGGCCGTGCAAGGTGGCGTGACCAGCGCGCACATCATCGACGGGCGCGTGCCGAATGCGGTGTTGCTGGAGATTTTTACCGACAGCGGCGTCGGCACCCTGATCTGCAACCGCAAGCACCACTACTGAGTAAAACCAGCGGCGCGCTGACCCCTGGCAAGGTCAGTGCGCGCTCGGGGTGCCCGACCTAACGGCGATCGCCGAGCAGCTCGCGCAAGCGCGCCTGGTCCGCCGCAAAGCTGGCTTCGGCCTGCTTGCGACCCTCCTGGTAACGCAAGATGTCCTTCTGCACACCCAATTGCTCGGCTTTCAGGTTGTCGATCTGCGCGACCAGATGCTCGGGCACCTGACGCCCGGCCCGCTCCTGATCGGCCGCCTGGCTCTGCAAATTCGCCTGCTGCGTGCGCAACGCCTGCAAGTTGCTGCGCGCCACGCCAATCACGCCATCCAGCTCGGCAAGCTTGCGCGCCTTGGCTCGCTCGACGTCATCCTCCGTGGAGTACAGGCGCAACAACTGGGCATCCGAGCTGGCCCGTGCCTTATCCGCCAACAGGCGCTGCATTTCCTCGACGCTCGGCGCCGGCGGAACCACCTTGATCACCCGCCCCTGATCGTTGAGCACCTCGTAGCCCTTGCTGATGTACTCCGGCGGCACACCCAGGCGATCGAGCACCGTGACGCCCTTGGCGTCTATGTAACGGTACAGCTCCGCTGCCCCGGCCAGCACTGGCAGCAGCAAGCTGAACAACAGCGTAAAGCGAATTGCGCCCGGCTTGACCATGCAGACAACACCCTGTGCGGATTAGGACTTGTTGTTAGATTCCATACTGCGCGCGGTAGGCTTGCACCGCCGGCAGATGCTGCTGCAGTTCAGCATCATCGGCCAGGTATTCCAAGACCTGTTCGAGCGACACAATGCTCACTACCGGCATGCCGAAGTCGCGCTCGACCTCCTGGATCGCCGACAGCTCGGCCTGGCCGCGCTCCTGACGATTCAGCGCGATCAACACGCCGGCCGCCTGGGCACCTTGCGCATGAATGATTTGCATCACTTCGCGGATCGCCGTACCGGCAGTGATCACATCATCGATAATCAGCACCCGCCCGGCCAACGGTGCGCCTACCAGGCTGCCACCTTCGCCATGGGCCTTGGCTTCCTTACGGTTGAAGCACCAGGGCAGATCGCGCTGGTGCTGCTCGGCCAGGGCCACGGCGGTGGTCGCGGCCAACGGGATGCCTTTGTAGGCGGGGCCGAACAGCACATCGAAGGCAATTCCGCTCTCCTGCAGCGCCGCCGCATAGAAACGCCCCAGCCGGGCCAAGGCCAAACCGCTGTTGAACAAGCCCGCATTGAAGAAGTACGGACTGGTACGGCCCGACTTGAGGGTGAACTCACCGAAGCGCAGCACGCCGCGCTCGATGGCAAAACGAATGAACTCGCGCTGGTACGCCTGCATAAAAAAGCCCCGAACGGCACGGATTTAGCTGTGGGTTTAGCTAATAAGGATGAGCTCGGGTATCATACACGCACGTGTTTTTGGGGGCCATTTATGCGGATCATCAGTGTGAACGTGAATGGTATTCAAGCTGCAGTCGAGCGCGGGTTGCTCAGTTGGCTGCAAGCTCAGAATGCCGACGTCATCTGCCTGCAGGACACCCGTGCCTCCGCCTTTGAACTGGACGACCCAGCCCTCCAATTGGATGGCTATTTCCTCTATGCCAGCGACGCTGAAGTGCCCGACCAAGGTGGTGTGGCACTCTACTCGCGGTTGCAACCCAAGGCGGTGATCAGCGGGCTCGGTTTCGAGACCGCCGATCGCTACGGGCGCTACCTGCAGGCCGATTTCGACAAAGTGAGTATCGCCACCCTGCTGCTGCCTTCGGGACAGAGCGGTGACGAGAACCTGAACCAGAAATTCAAGTTCATGGACGACTTCGCCCATTACCTGGACAAGCAACGCCGCAAGCGCCGCGAGTACATCTACTGCGGCTCGCTCTACGTCGCCCACCAGAAACTGGATGTGAAGAACTGGCGCGACTGCCAGCAGGAGCCAGGCTTTCTCGCGCCGGAACGGGCGTGGATGGACGAAGTGGTCGGCACCATGGGCTACGTCGATGCGCTGCGCGAAGTGAACCGCGAAGGCGACCAGTTCAGCTGGTGGCCGAACAGCGAGCAAGCGGAAATGCTCAACCTCGGCTACCGCTTCGACTACCAGCTGCTGACGCCCGGCCTGCGTCGCTTCGTGCGCGGCGCCCGGTTGCCGCGTCAGCCGCGCTTCTCCCAGCATGCGCCGCTGATTGTCGACTACGACTGGACGCTGAGCGTCTAAACCCGTACGCAGCAACAAAAAAGCCGGCGCAATGCCGGCTTTTTCATGTTTGCTCGACTTATTTCAACGGCCGCCAGCAGAACGGATAGCGGTAGGCCTGACCTTCGTTGGCCTTGATCCCGGCGATGATGGTCAGCACCAGCGCACCGATGCTGAGCAAACCCAGCAAGGCGAAGCCGATCACCACCAGCATCAGCAGAATACAGACCAAGGCCGCCAGCGCCACGGTGATCTGGAAATTCAGCGCTTCCTTGCCCTGGGCATCGACGAACGGATCGAGATCCTTCTTGATCTGCCAGACAATCAGCGGACCGATCAGGTTGCCGAAGGGAAACACCAACCCGAGAAAAGCCGCGAAGTGGCAGAACATCGCCCACTGCCGCGCCTCCTGGCTGGGTGTCGACACGGGCGTCTGGTTCTCGTTCATGCGGCAGCTCCTGGGTATTGGGGAATTAGTCGGCCAGCGCCGCGCGCTGCAACTCGAACAGTTCGGTCACGCCTTTCTGTGCCAATGCCAGCATGGCATTCAGCTCGGCCGGCTGGAACGGCGCGCCTTCGGCGGTGCCCTGCACCTCGATGAAACCACCCTCGCTGGTCATCACCACGTTCAAGTCGGTTTCCGCCGCGGAGTCTTCCAGGTAGTCCAGGTCCAGCACCGGCTCACCCTGATACATACCGACCGAGACCGCCGCAATCATCTGCTTGAGCGGATCGCCGCCTTTCAAACCACCCCGCTTCTTGATCACTTTCAGCGCATCGATCACCGCCACCATGGCGCCGGTGATGGACGCCGTACGCGTACCACCGTCCGCCTGGATCACGTCGCAGTCGACATACAACGTGTTTTCGCCAAGCTTGGACATGTCCAGCGCGGCACGCAGCGAACGGCCGATCAGACGCTGGATCTCCAGGGTCCGCCCGCCTTGCTTGCCACGACTGGCTTCACGCTGGTTACGCTCGCCGGTGGCGCGCGGCAGCATGCCGTACTCGGCGGTCAACCAACCCTGGCCCTGGCCCTTGAGGAAGCGCGGCACTCCCGACTCGACGCTGACCGTACAGATCACCTTGGTGTCGCCGAACTCCACCAGCACCGAGCCCTCGGCGTGTTTGGTGTAGTTGCGGGTGATGCGGATCGGGCGCAGCTGGTCGGCGGCACGGCCACTCGGACGTTTCATTTGGGAATACCTATTCGGGACGGAAATCTGCTCGGCATTATAGGGCCGCACAGCCTGGGCGACACACCAAATTGGGAGCCGTCGACGCACTGCGCTACAATTCCGCGCCTTCTATATCGTCTTTTTTTGCGAGGTCTCCCCCATGGTGCACAGCATGACCGCCTTCGCTCATGTCGAGCAGGCCAGTGCCAACGGCACGCTGAGCTGGGAACTGCGCTCGGTCAACCACCGCTACCTGGAGCCGCACCTGCGCCTGCCGGAATCCTTCCGCGACCTCGAAGGCGCGGTCCGCGAAGCCCTGCGCCAGAGTCTGTCGCGCGGCAAAGTGGAATGCACCCTGCGCTTTACCGAAGAAACCGCCGGAAAACCGCTGCAAGTCGATCGCGAGCGCGCGGCCCAACTGGTTGCCGCCGCAGAGATCGTCGCCGGCTTGATCAAGCAACCGGCGCCCCTCAATCCGCTGGAAGTCCTGGCCTGGCCGGGTGTATTGGTCGCCGATGCCGCCGACCCGCAGGCCCTCAACAGTGCTGCGTTGGCCTTATTCACCCAAGCCCTGAATGAGCTGAAGAATGGCCGCGCACGCGAAGGCGCCGAGCTGGCCAAGCTGCTGAATGAGCGCCTGGACGCTATCGGCGAGGAAGTCGTCGCCCTACGCGAACTGATCCCACAGATGCTCGCCGGGCAACGGCAGAAGATTCTCGACCGTTGCGCCGAGATGCAGGCCGAGCTGGACCCTCAGCGCCTGGAGCAGGAGCTGGTGCTGCTGGCGCAGAAAAGCGATGTCGCCGAAGAGCTGGACCGCCTGAGCACCCACGTCACCGAAGTACGCCGCGTACTGAAAGCCGGCGGCGCAGCAGGCCGGCGCCTGGATTTCCTCATGCAGGAACTCAACCGCGAAGCCAACACCCTCGGCTCCAAGGCCTTCGATACACGCAGCACGCAAGCGGCGGTCAACCTCAAGGTGCTGATCGAACAAATGCGCGAACAAGTACAGAACATCGAGTAAGGCGAACCCGACATGCACGCCACCACCGGCACTCTCTATATCGTTTCCGCGCCCTCCGGCGCCGGCAAGACCAGCCTGGTCAATGCCCTGATCGACGCCCAGACGCAGATCCGCGTCTCGGTGTCGCACACCACCCGCGGCATGCGGCCGGGTGAAACGGACGGGCTCAACTACCACTTCGTCAGCCGCGAAAGCTTTTTGCAGATGCTCGAGCACGACGAATTCCTCGAACACGCGGAAGTCTTCGGCAACCTTTACGGCACCTCCCAGCGCTGGCTGGAAAAGACCCTCGCCGAAGGCTTCGACCTGATTCTGGAAATCGACTGGCAGGGCGCGCAGCAAGTGCGCAAGTTGATGCCGCAAGCCAAATCGATCTTCATCCTGCCGCCCAGCCAGGAAGCCCTGCGCCAGCGCCTGAATAACCGTGGCCAGGACAGCGATGCGATCATCGAGCAGCGCATGCGTGAAGCGGTCAGCGAAATGAGCCACTATGTCGAGTATGACTACCTGGTGATCAATGACGACTTCGCCACGGCGCTGGACGACCTGAAGGCGATTTTCCGCGCCAATCAGCTGCACCAAAGCCTGCAACAGCAACGCTTCAGCGACCTGCTCAGCCAGTTGCTGGCCTAGCCCGGATCAAGCGCCGAGAAATCTGCGCTTCCCTAAAGGCTGGTTATTTTTTAGACTATCCAGTCCGCTCGCCCATCTGGGCACCGTTTTTCGCTCTTATATACGTCGCTACGAGGAATACCATGGCTCGCGTTACCGTTGAAGATTGCCTGGACAACGTCGATAACCGCTTCGAGCTGGTCATGCTCGCCACCAAGCGTTCCCGCCAACTGGCCACCGGCGGCAAAGAGCCGAAGGTAGCCTGGGAAAACGACAAGCCGACCGTGGTCGCCCTGCGCGAAATCGCGGCAGGCCTGATCGATTACAACGTAATCGCCCAGGAAGAAATCGTCGATGACGAGCCGCTGTTCGGCTCTTTCGAGGACGAGGCCAACGAGGCCCTGTAAACCTATGCCTGATCGAAGTCTCACGGCGCGGGAATCCTCTCGGCAAGGAGCTAAGCCTTGCCGAGCATAGACGCCCTCGCCGATCGACTTTCGAGCTACCTGGGCGCCGAACAGGTCAACCTGGTTCGGCGCGCCTACTTCTACGCCGAACAAGCCCACGACGGCCAACGCCGCCGCAGCGGCGAAGCCTACGTCACCCATCCCCTGGCGGTGGCGAATATCCTTGCCGGCATGCACATGGATCATCAGAGCCTGATGGCCGCGATGCTGCATGACGTGATCGAAGACACCGGCATCGCCAAGGAAGCGCTGACTGCGCAATTTGGTGAAACCGTCGCCGAACTGGTCGACGGGGTCAGCAAGCTGACCCAGATGAACTTCGAGACCAAGGCCGAGGCGCAAGCGGAAAACTTCCAGAAGATGGCCATGGCCATGGCCCGCGATATCCGCGTGATCCTGGTCAAGCTGGCCGACCGCCTGCACAACATGCGCACCCTGGAAGTGCTGGCCGGCGAAAAACGCCGACGCATCGCCAAGGAAACCCTGGAAATCTACGCGCCGATCGCCAACCGGCTGGGCATGCACAGCATGCGCGTGGAATTCGAGGAACTGGGCTTCAAGGCCATGCACCCGATGCGTTCCGAGCGCATCCGCCAAGCGGTCAAACGCGCTCGCGGCAATCGCAAGGAAATCGTCAACAAGATCGAAGAGTCGCTGACCCACTGCCTGGCCCGCGAGGGCATGGAAGGCGAGGTGCTGGGCCGCGAGAAACACCTGTACGGCATCTACCAGAAGATGCGCGGCAAGCGCCGGGCGTTCAACGAGATCATGGACGTCTACGCCTTCCGCATCATTGTCGACAAGGTCGATACCTGCTACCGCGTGCTCGGCGCCGTGCACAACCTGTATAAGCCCTTGCCCGGGCGCTTCAAGGATTACATCGCGATCCCCAAGGCCAACGGCTACCAGTCGCTGCATACCACGCTGTTCGGCATGCACGGCGTGCCCATCGAGATCCAGATCCGCACCCGCGAGATGGAAGAGATGGCCAACAACGGCATCGCCGCCCACTGGCTGTACAAGTCCAACGAAGAAGACCAACCCAAAGGCACCCACGCCCGCGCCCGCCAGTGGGTCAAGGGCGTGCTGGAAATGCAGCAACGCGCCGGCAATTCGCTGGAGTTCATCGAGAGCGTGAAGATCGACCTATTCCCGGACGAGGTCTATGTCTTCACGCCCAAGGGCCGGATCATGGAGATGCCGAAAGGCTCGACCGCGGTCGACTTCGCCTACGCCGTGCACACCGACGTCGGCAACTCCTGCATCGCCTGCCGCATCAATCGGCGCCTGGCGCCCTTGTCGGAGCCGCTGCAAAGCGGCGCCACGGTGGAAATCGTTACCGCGCCAGGCGCACGGCCGAACCCGGCGTGGCTGAACTTCGTGGTCACCGGCAAGGCCCGCACGCACATCCGCCATGCACTGAAACTGCAGCGCCGCTCGGAGTCGATCAGCCTCGGCGAGCGCCTGCTGAACAAGGTGCTGGCCGGCTTCAACAGCCACCTGGACAAACTGGTGGCGGAGCAGGTGCAAGCGGTGCTCGGCGAATACCGCCTGGAGCTTATCGAAGACCTGCTGGAAGACATCGGCCTGGGCAACCGCATGGCCTATGTAGTGGCCCGCCGCCTGCTCGCCGGCGAAGGCGAGCAACTGCCGAGCGCCGAAGGTCCGCTGGCGATTCGCGGCACTGAAGGCCTGGTGCTGAGCTACGCCAAATGCTGCACACCGATCCCCGGCGACCCGATTGTCGGCCACCTGTCCGCGGGCAAGGGCATGGTGGTGCACCTGGACAACTGCAAGAACATCAGTGAAATCCGCCACAACCCGGAAAAATGCATCCAACTGTCCTGGGCCAAGGATGTGGTCGGCGAATTCAACGTCGAACTGCGCATCGAACTGGAGCACCAGCGCGGTCTGATCGCCCTGCTGGCCAGCAGCGTCAACGCCGCCGACGGCAATATCGAAAAAATCAGCATGGATGAACGCGACGGGCGCATCAGCGTGGTGCAACTGGTCGTCAGCGTGCACGACCGCGTCCACCTAGCCCGCGTGATCAAGAAGCTGCGCGCCCTGAAAGGCGTGGTGCACATCTCCCGCGTGCGTGCCTGACCCCCATTCAACGACGGCTCGCGCCTCTGGCGGCGGGCAAATCCTCAAGGAGTTTTTTATGAGCAAGAGCGTTATCACCTCCGAGCAGGCACCTGCCGCTATCGGTACTTACTCCCAGGCCATCAAGGCTGGCAACACGGTCTACATGTCCGGGCAGATTCCGCTCGACCCGAAGACCATGGAGCTGGTTGAAGGCTTCGAAGCGCAGACCGTGCAGGTGTTCGAGAACCTCAAGGCCGTGGCTGAAGCCGCCGGCGGCTCGTTCAAGGACATCGTCAAACTGAACATCTTCCTCACCGATCTCTCGCACTTCGCCAAGGTCAACGAGGTCATGGGCCGCTACTTCCAGCAACCCTACCCGGCCCGCGCCGCCATCGGCGTAGCCGCGTTGCCGCGTGGCGCCCAGGTGGAAATGGACGCGATTCTCGTCATCGAGTAAGCCGCTTAAGGGGCGCCCACCCAGGTGGCGCCCCGCTCTCCCGCATCAGGAAGGAATCTGTCATGCGCAACGCGCTCGCCCTGTTACTGCTGGCAACCTGGTTGGGCGGTTGCGCCAGTCAAGCCAACCGCGACCCGAACGGGATCTGGATCAACCAAGCGGCGATCGATGCCGCAGCACAGGGTGGCAACCTGCGCGAAGCCCTGTTGGCCTACGGCCCCAATCTGGAATGGCACATCGACGGGCCACGCCAATTGGCGACCTTCAGCAACGGTTTCGAGCTGGGTGAAGGCCAATTGATCGCCGAGCCGGACGCCCGCTGGCGGGTGGATTTCTACGGCGATTACCATGAGCAACTGCGCTTGAACGGCGATCAGTTGCTGCAGGAAGAAAGCGAATCGGGCCCCGAGCAACGCTTCGTCCGCCCATCCAGCAAAGCGGCAGCGCACGCCCCACCGGGCAGCAGCTTCGAACAGGCTCTCTACACCGCCTACCTGGGCGGCACCTGGAAGATCAAAAGCGGTCTTGGCGAAGGTGGCCTGGTGCTGTTCCACCCGGATGGCAAGGTCGAAGGCCTTCCCGGCGCGGAACGTTACGCACTGTGCCTGGCCGGCGACTGCGCGGCCATGAGCGGCGAGCACGACAGCCTCTGGCTGCAACGCGGCGAACAGGGCAACAGCTGGATCTTCAAGCGCGACGGCGAGCGAATCGAAATCTTCGAAGCCCTCAACCGCGCACAATTCGACGAAATGCCGGACTACGCCCCCGGCCAATCCCGCTGGGTGCTGGAGCGCGACTGAGCATCGCTTGTGGACCGGCGCAGTGGAGTCGGTTGAGTCGAGGCACGAAGCCCAACGCCAGGCAAAATTCCCAGGCCCCCTAATTTCGAACTGTACAGCCCGAGATTGGCGTATTAGGCCGATGTATTCGCCCGATATCAGCGTTTGCGCCGATACCGGGAATCGTCGGGCTTCGTCGCTTCGCTCCCCAACCCAACCTACGGTTCATTTGCGGCCAACACCGCCGCATAGCCTTCACGGTAGCTGGGATAGTTCGGCGTCCAACCCAGCGCGCGGGCACGGGCATTGCTGCAACGCTTGCTGCCGGCACGCCGCACCGTCGCTTCTGCCGACCACTCGGTGACGCCCAGGTACTCGCGCAACCAGGCCACCACCTCAGCCAGGGGCGCCGGCGCATCGTCGACACCCAGGTAACAATCCTGCAGCGCCACTCCGCGCGCATCGGCCTGCAGCAGGAAGGCCAACAGCCCAGCGGCATCGTCGACATGGATGCGATTGCCGTACAGCGGCGGCTCGATCGTCACCCGGTAGCCTTGCCGCACCTGCGTCAACAGCCACTGGCGGCCCGGGCCATAGAGGCCGGTCAGGCGAACCAGGCTCGCCGCGAGGCCACTGTGCAGCGCCAGCTGTTCGGCCTCGCGCATCACCCGCCCGGAGAAGCTCGCCGCCTCGGCCGGCGAGTCCTCGTCGATCCACTCGCCCTGCTGCTGGCCGTAAACGCCGCTGCTGGAGACGAACAGCAGGCGCTTGGGCCTTTGCCCGTGTTGCGCCAGCCAGCCCAACACATGCCGCAGTCCCTCGACGTAGGCCGCACGGTAACCGGGCTCATCGGACTGGCTGGCCGCGGCGCTGTAGACCAGGTAATCCAGGCCGCCGGTCGGCCAGGCCGCCGGCGCCTCGCTGCGCTCCAGATCACCCGCCACCGGCCGCACACCCACTGGCAAGGCCGCCACGTTGCGGCGCAGGCCATGAACCGTCCAGCCGCCCGCCAGCAGGCGCGAAGCGAGACGGCCACCCACATCGCCGCAACCGGCAATCAACACAGAGGGTGCATCAGTCATCTTGCAACTCCATACAAAGCGCGCAGCGTAGCGCCGCCAGAACCACGGGCAAAGCGTTTACCCGCGAAAGAAGACACGAAAGAGACGGTATTACTTTTGTTAACAAGAATTACTTGCAATAATGCATCCCCGCTTTGGATGCCTTGCACACGCATCCATGGACAAGCCGATTTTCTTTCTATCAGGTCCGGCCAGCATGAATCCTACCCCATCCAGCACGCAGCCAACCCGTCGTCCCAACCTGTCAGGTGCCTGGCGCAGTCTCGCCACAGTGCTATTCAGCCTGCTGCTGGCTCCCAACATGGCCGTGGCCGAAGAGCCCGGCGCCGCCCCCGCCGCCCAGGCTGTCACGCCCATCAGCACGCCAGCCCCAGCGCAAAGCGCTAACCCGACGCAGCCCCAGCTCAACCCGCAAGCTCCCGCGCCCGAAGGGGCTGTCGACCCGCTCGCGACCGAACAGGCTCTCGAAGAAGCCGAAGAAGGCTTCGCCAACGACCTGTCGCCCTGGGGCATGTACCAGAACGCCGATATTATCGTGAAAATCGTGATGATCGGCCTGGCCCTGGCATCGGTCATTACCTGGACCATCTGGATCGCCAAGGGCTTCGAGCTGCTCGGCGCCAAACGCCGCCTGCGTACCGAGCTCGCCGCGCTGAAACAAAGCCGCTCGCTGAAAGACGCCGCGGAAACGACCGGCAAGGTCGGCAGCCTGTCGCACCTGCTGGTCCAGGATGCGCTCGAGGAAATGCGCCTGTCGGCCAACACCCGCGAGAAGGAAGGCATCAAAGAACGCGTCAGCTTCCGCCTCGAGCGCCTGGTCGCCGCCTGCGGCCGGCAGATGAGCCAAGGCACCGGGGTGCTCGCCACCATCGGCTCGACCGCGCCATTCGTCGGCCTGTTCGGCACCGTCTGGGGCATCATGAACAGCTTCATCGGCATCGCCAAGTCGCAGACCACCAACCTCGCCGTGGTCGCCCCCGGCATCGCCGAAGCCCTGCTGGCCACGGCGCTGGGCCTGGTCGCGGCAATTCCGGCGGTGGTCATCTACAACGTCTTCGCCCGCTCCATCGCCGGCTACAAAGCACAGGTCGCCGACGCGTCGGCGCAGGTCCTGCTGCTGGTCAGCCGCGATCTCGACCACCTGCCGGCTGAACGCAGCCAGCCGCACGCGGTGAAAGTAGTCTGATATGGGACTTCATCTGAACGATGGCGGCGATGATCTGGTTGAATCCCACGAGATCAACGTAACGCCCTTTATCGACGTCATGCTGGTGCTGCTGATTATCTTCATGGTCGCCGCCCCCCTGGCCACCGTCGACATCAAGGTCGACCTGCCGGCCTCCAGCGCCGAGCCGCAACCACGACCGGACAAGCCGGTGTACCTGACGGTCAAGGAAGACCAGAGCCTGTTCCTCGGCGACAAGCCGGTCAACCGCGAACAGCTCGCACAGGCGCTGGACCAACAGACCGCGGCGAAGAAAGACACCACCATCTTCTTCCGCGCTGACAAGGGCGTGGATTACACCGACCTGATGGACGTGATGAACGCCTTGCGCGCGGCCGGTTACCTGAAAGTCGGCCTGGTCGGGCTCGAGGCGGTCGGGCCGAAATGACCCAGACGCGCCACAAACTGTCGAGTTGGAGCTTCAGCCTGCTAGTGGTGCTGGGCTTGCACATTGGCCTGGGACTCTGGGCACTGCACTGGCACGTCGAAGCCATGCCGGTCGAGTTGCCGCCACCGGCGATGCTGATCGAGCTGCCGCCGCTGCCAGAAGTCGCGCCACCGCCACCCGCGCCAGCGCAAATCGTACAGCCCGAGCCAGAGCCGCAGCCCGAAGTGGTCGAAGCACCAAAGCCCAAGCTCGTCATCGAAAAACCCAAGCCGAAACCCAAGCCCAAGCCGCCGAAAAAACCGGTCGAGCCGCCCAAGCCGCAAGAAAAGCCGGCTGAACGGCCGACACCCGAGGAGCGCCCGGCGCCAGCCGCCGCCCCCTCCGCGCCAGCAGCACCGCAGCCGAGCACCACCCGTGCGCCTTCGCAGGCCAAGGTGACCTGGCAGAGCAAACTGCTCAGCCATCTGGCCCGCTACAAACGTTACCCCGATGACGCCCGTCGGCGCGGCTTCGAAGGCACCAGTCGGGTCCGTTTCGACGTCGATCGCGACGGCAAGGTACTCAGTGTCTCGCTGGCGGGCACCTCCGGCAGCGCCTCGCTGGATCGCGCCACGCTGGCGATGATCCGCCGCGCCCAACCACTGCCGAAACCACCGGATGAGTTGCTCAACGGCAACAGCGTCGAGGTCGTGGCGCCCTTCGTCTATTCCCTGGATCGCCGCTGACCGGCCGCACCCGTGATATAGCGCGCGGGCCGGGTTGGTTCCATTGAGTGCAGCCGCTATGCTTGGCCGCACTTCAATGGAAAAACACTATGACCCTCACCGAACTGCGCTACATCGTCACCCTGGCACAAGAGCAGCATTTCGGTCGTGCGGCCGAGCGTTGCCATGTCAGCCAACCGACCCTCTCGGTTGGCGTGAAGAAGCTCGAAGACGAGCTCGGCGTGCTGATCTTCGAGCGCAGCAAGAGCGCGGTGCGCCTGACCCCGGTCGGTGAAGGCATCGTCACCCAGGCGCAGAAGGTGCTGGAGCAAGCGCAGGGCATCCGCGAACTGGCGCAGGCGGGCAAGAACCAGCTGGCCGCGCCGCTCAAGGTCGGCGCCATCTACACCGTCGGCCCTTACCTGTTTCCCCATCTGATCCCACAGCTGCACCGCGTAGCGCCACAGATGCCGCTGTACATCGAAGAAAACTTCACCCACGTCCTGCGCGACAAACTGCGTAACGGCGAGCTGGACGCGATCATCATCGCCCTGCCGTTCCAGGAAGCCGATGTGCTGACCAAAGTGCTGTATGACGAACCGTTCTATGTCCTGCTGCCCAATGGCCACTCCTGGACGACGAAGAAAACCATCGACGCCGAGCTGCTCAACGATAAAAGTCTGCTGCTGCTGGGCGAGGGCCATTGCTTCCGCGACCAAGTGCTGGAAGCCTGCCCGACCCTGCGCAAGGGCGGCGAAGACCACGCCAAACACACCACGGTCGAGTCCAGCTCGCTGGAAACCATCCGGCACATGGTCGCCTCCGGCATGGGCATCTCGATCCTGCCGTTCTCCGCGGTCGACAGCCATCACTACGCCCCCGGCGTATTCGAAGTGCGCCCGCTGACTCCGCCGGTACCGTTTCGCACCGTGGCCATCGCCTGGCGCGCCAGTTTCCCGCGACCGCGGGCGATCGAGGTGCTGGCCGACTCGATCCGCCTGTGCTCAGTGGCTCAGCCGCTGGTCAAAAGCGCTTAAGGCACAACAACCATGACAGAACTGGCGGCGGTTTCCGTCACTGCCCTGAAAGGCGTGGGTGCCGCGCTGCAAGAGAAGCTCGCCCGCGTCGGCCTGGAAAACCTGCAGGACCTGCTGTTCCACCTGCCGCTGCGCTATCAGGATCGCACCCGTATCATCCCTATCGGCGCCTTGCGCCCTGGGCAGGATGCGGTGATCGAAGGCGTGGTGGCCGGCGCCGATGTGCTGATGGGCAAGCGCCGCAGCCTGCTGGTACGCCTGCAGGACGGCACGGGCACCCTGAGCCTGCGCTTCTACCACTTCAGCCAGGCGCAGAAAGACGGCCTCAAGCGCGGCACCCCGTTGCGCTGCTACGGCGAGGCGCGGCCGGGCGCCTCGGGACTGGAGATCTATCACCCGGAATACCGCGCGCTGAACGGCGCCGAACCGATCCCGGTGGAGCAGACGCTGACCCCGATCTACCCGACCACCGAGGGCCTGACCCAACAACGCCTGCGCCAGCTCAGCGAACAGGCGCTGGCGCGGCTCGGCCCCCACAGCCTGCCGGACTGGCTACCCGCCGAACTGGCGCGCGACTATCAGCTCGGCCCGCTGGACGAAGCGCTGCGCTACCTGCACCGGCCACCGGCCGACGCCAACCTCGAAGAATTGGCCGAGGGCCGGCACTGGGCCCAACACCGCCTGGCATTCGAAGAGCTGCTGACCCACCAGCTTTCCCTACAACGCCTGCGCGAAAGCCTGCGCGCCCAGGAAGCCCCGCAACTGCCCAAGCCCCGCCGGCTACCGGCGCAGTTCCTGGCCAACCTGGGTTTTCAACCGACCGGCGCGCAGCAACGGGTCGGTGCCGAAATCGCCTACGACCTCAGCCAACCCGAACCCATGTTGCGCCTGGTGCAGGGCGACGTCGGCGCCGGCAAGACGGTGGTCGCCGCCCTCGCCGCGCTGCAAGCGCTGGAGGCCGGCTATCAGGTCGCGCTGATGGCGCCGACCGAGATTCTCGCCGAGCAGCACTTCATCAACTTCCAGCGCTGGCTGGCGCCGCTCGGCCTCGACGTCGCCTGGCTGGCCGGCAAGCTCAAGGGCAAGGCCCGCGCCAGCGCGCTGGCGCAGATCGCCACGGGCACGCCGATGGTGGTCGGCACCCACGCCCTGTTTCAGGATGAGGTGCAATTCAAGCGCCTGGCCCTGGTGGTGATCGACGAACAGCACCGCTTCGGCGTGCAGCAGCGCCTGGCCCTGCGCAAGAAAGGCGTCGACGGGCGCCTGTGCCCACACCAGTTGATCATGACCGCCACGCCAATTCCGCGCACCCTGGCGATGAGCGCCTACGCCGATCTGGATACCTCGATCCTCGACGAACTGCCACCCGGGCGCACCCCGGTCAACACCGTGCTGGTGGCCGACAGCCGACGCTTCGAGGTGATCGAACGCGTGCGTTCGGCCTGCCACGAGGGGCGCCAGGCTTATTGGGTCTGCACCCTGATCGAGGAATCCGAGGAGCTGACCTGCCAGGCCGCCGAAACCACCTTCGAGGACCTCGGCGCGGCCCTCGGCGGCCTGCATGTCGGGCTGATCCACGGGCGCATGAAGCCAGCGGAAAAAGCCGCCGTGATGGCCCGGTTCAAACAGGGCCAACTGCAACTGCTGGTGGCGACCACGGTGATCGAGGTCGGCGTCGACGTGCCGAATGCCAGCCTGATGATCATCGAGAATCCCGAGCGCCTCGGTCTGGCCCAGCTGCACCAGCTGCGCGGGCGGGTTGGCCGTGGCAGCGCTGCCAGCCACTGCGTGCTGCTCTACCATCCACCGCTGTCGCAGCTGGGCCGCGAACGCCTGGGCATCATGCGCGAGACCTGCGATGGCTTTCTGATCGCCGAGAAAGACCTGGAACTGCGCGGCCCCGGCGAGATGCTCGGCACCCGGCAGACCGGTTTGCTGCAGTTCAAGGTCGCCGACCTGATGCGCGATGCGGATCTGCTACCAGCGGTTCGCGATGCCGCGCAAGCCCTACTGGCGCGCTGGCCGCAGCATGTCAGCCCGCTGCTGGAACGCTGGTTGCGACACGGCCAGCAATACGGCCAAGTGTGACGTGTCGCACAGACGCCGGTCGGTTGACCGGTCGGTCAGCTCAGCCACTGGTTATACTCGGGTAGAAAGCCCTGCCACCGGATCCAGCTTATGACTGAAGTAGCCTTCGCCACCGACACCTCGCCGCAACCGCCGGCGGTGATTCTTCAGCTGCTGGAAAAACTCGGCATTCCTTATCGGGCATGCAACGAACAGCCCGGGCTGGTGCCGGCGCAACGGGTGCAGGCGGTGTTGCTCGACGATGCCGTCGGCGCGCTGCTGGTGCTCTACCCGCAAAGCCAACTGCTTGACCTCAACCGACTGGCGGAACTGACCGGGCGCAAACTCGCCGCGGTCAAACCCGAGCGGCAGGAACGCATGCTGGCCAAGCACAATCTCGGCGTATTGCCAGCGTTACCGCCACTGACCAGCTCACCCTGCCTGTATGACGAACAGCTGCTGCAAGAACCCAAGCTGCTGATCGAATCCGGTCAGCCCGGCGTGCTGCTGGAAATTCCCCGCGAAGCCTTCAAAAGCCTGCTGAGCAAGGCCAGCGCGGCACGCTTCGGCGAGTCGCTGAGCGGCATTCGACCCAACCTCGACCGCCCGGACGACGACCGCGCGGAAATCACCCAGGCAGTACAGGCCTTCACCGCACGGCGGATTCAGCAGCGCCTCGAGGAAACCATCGAGATCCCGCCGCTGCCGGAAACCGCGCAAAAGATCATCAAACTGCGCGTCGACCCGGACGCCACCGTCGATGACATCACCGGCGTGGTGGAAACCGACCCGGCGCTGGCCGCGCAAGTCGTCAGTTGGGCCGCGTCACCCTATTACGCGGCGCCAGGCAAGATTCGCTCGGTGGAAGACGCCATCGTCCGCGTACTCGGCTTCGACCTGGTGATCAACCTCGCCCTCGGCCTGGCGCTGGGCAAAACCCTGAGCCTGCCGAAAGACCAGCCGCAACACGCCACGCCCTACTGGCAACAGGCGATCTACACTGCGGCGGTGATCGAAGGCCTGACCCGCGCCATGCCGCGCGCGCAACGCCCGGAAGCCGGCCTGACCTACCTTGCCGGCCTGCTGCACAACTTCGGTTACCTGGTGCTGGCGCATGTCTTCCCACCGCACTTCTCGCTGATCTGCCGGCACCTGGAGGTCAACCCACACCTCGGCCACAGCTATATCGAGCAGCACCTGCTGGGCATCAGCCGGGAACAGATCGGTGCCTGGCTGATGCGCTTCTGGGACATGCCGGATGAACTGGCCAGCGCACTGCGCTTCCAGCACGATCCGGAGTACCAGGGCGCGCATGCCGCTTACCCGAACCTGGTCTGCCTGGCCGTCAACCTGCTGCGCAACCGTGGTATCGGCTCCGGCCCGCAGAACGTGATCCCGCAAGCACTGTTCGAGCGCCTGGGGCTGACGCGCGAAAAAGCCGAGGAGGCGGTAAACAAGGTGCTGGCCGCCGAAGTCGCGTTGCGCGAACTGGCCCTGCAATTCCACCCGCTGCCCTGATTGCGCAGCCGCGTAACGAGCGAGGGGCCTATCGGGCCCCTCGCTCGTTCATGCATCTGGCTATTTCAACGCCGCTCGCCGCGCCGCAAAGACTTCCGGCAAGGCCTGCAGGCTGGCCTGGAGCAAGAGGCTGACCGGCGCCTGCTCGTAGAGCACCGCGTAATCGGCCAGTTGTTCGCTGGGCATCTGCCGGTAGGCGTAGAGCATGAATGACTCTACCGCCTGCGCGCTGGAAACCCGCAGTGGCTCGACCTGGGCGGCGGTCTGACTGCTCAGCTCCTGCTCACTCAGGCTCTGCCCACGGGCCTTGAGCGCCAGCAGCGCCTGACTTTTGCCCACCTCGTAACGCAGCAAGGCGGCCAACTCGGTGGTATGCGCCGCGCCGTCGAGGCGCCGGACCAGGGCGACCCGCGTAGGCCTTGGCGGTTGCGTGGCCAGTTGTGCGCGGTAGCTCGCCAGCCCTGCTGCACCGTCGCCTTCCCCGACCGCGCGCTCGGCAGCGGTAAAGCGCTGGGCCACCGGACTGTCGAGCAGCGCTTCGGCTTGCCTCAGTTGGCTGGCATCCAGCTTCGGCGCAATCCGCGTGGCCAACTCGGAGCACAGCAGATCGGCCGCAAACGCCTTTTCCACCTGGCTTTGCTGCGCCTTTGGCAAACCGCGCTGGATCAGCGGCGCGCTCTGCTCGCAGAGCAGGCGGATACCGGCCAGATCGAAAACATGACCGAAAGCGGCAGGGTTGGCAGGTTCGGCGCGCACCAGGGTGGCGGCCAGGGCGAGGGTGAGAAGAATCAGCACGCGCATGACGGGGATTTCCAGAATGACTCTATCCAGCTTAGGCGCTGTTGCTGTGGGCGAACCAGCAGCAACGCGGCCAAGCGTGAATCAGGCGGCTTTTTTCGCGGCGGACTTCTTCTTCGGCATCAAGTATTTGGTCAGTCCCTGGAACCAAATCACCAGCGCCGGGTTGCCCTGGATCTGGATCTCTTTGTTCTGGATACCCTGCATGAAGGCCAACTGCTTGTTCTTGGCGCTCATGGTCGCAAAACCATAGGCGGCATCCTTGAAGCCGAGGGCGAAATCCGGCTGGGCCACGCTGCCACGCTGGCTGACCACGCGCAGATTCTTG
Source organism: Pseudomonas sp. KH_027 (assembly GCF_057838565.1). Classification (NCBI taxonomy): domain Bacteria; kingdom Pseudomonadati; phylum Pseudomonadota; class Gammaproteobacteria; order Pseudomonadales; family Pseudomonadaceae; genus Pseudomonas; species Pseudomonas sp. KH_027. The sequence continues at coordinate 184,277 of NZ_CM174470.1, read as the reverse complement.
ACGATGAAATGGCGAGCGATCTTGCCGTCCAGGGTATGCAGTTGGAACACCAGATCGCGATCCTGAAGTTGCTGCTGGAAGGCGGGGTTGTCGCGACTGGCCTTGGCCATCAGGCGGCCCAGCATCCAGAGGAGAAAGCGGAATTTCATGCGCACGGCCTCGCGGGGAATGGAAACGGCGGCGCATTGTAGCGGTTTGTCGCGAGGACTACAGCCAGCCTTTCGCTAGGTCAGCGAGGGTTGCCGAGCGCGCCCGGAGCCAGTTCGCTCCGGGCGTCCAAGACTCAGTTCACAGCGTCTTTCAGGGATTTACCCGGCTTGAAGGCGACCGTGTTGCTGGCTTTGATTTTCACCGGCTCGCCGGTTTGTGGGTTTTTGCCCGTACGTGCGCCACGGTGGCGCTGCACAAAAGTACCAAAACCGACCAGGGTCACGCTGTCTTTACGGTTCAGCGCCCCAGTGATTTCTTCGAGCACAGCATTGAGTACACGATTGGCCTGATCTTTAGTGAGATCGGCATGTTCCGCGATAGCCGCGGCAAGTTCCGGTTTACGCATAAATTGCCCCTTTGACGGTTTGTTGTTGTTGTGTCCGTGCTGCCCTTCCAGAGCAGCGCCCAAGGCGCCGCAACAGCTCTGCGCTGCGGCAGACCCGAGGGAGGATGGCACGCCGTCGGGGCCTGCGCCAGTCGCGCCAGAAAAATTTCAGCGGCAATTTTGCGGCTTAACCGACAGAACAGAAGACATTTACGCCAAAAGCGCTGGAAGCTCCTTATTCAAGGCCAACTTTTCCTGCACGGCAGTACCGGTCAACGCATAACCGAGCAAGCGACCCGTCGCATCGCGGCACAGCGCTTTGATATCCGCACCGCTGCCCTCGACCGTCCATTCGCCATTCGAACCACGCGGTGGCGGGGAGACCACCAACGGGCAGGCCGGGGTTTTCACCAGCACCGGCATGGGCCCGTAGCTGACCGCGGTGGGCTTGCCCGCCAGGGTTTGCGCCAGGGCGCGGGCGCAGTTCATCAAGGGCATGACATAAAGCAGGTTGAGGCCCTCGACCTCGGCACAATCGCCCAGCGCGAAGATATTCGCGTGGGAGCTTTGCAGTTGGCGATCCACCACTACCCCGCGATTGACCGCCAGCCCGGCCGCGGCCGCCAGGTCGATGCGCGGGCGCAGGCCGACGGCCGAGACCACCACGTCGCACTGCAACCGCGTGCCATCGGACAGATGGGCATCGAGGCCATTTGCCGTGCGCTGCAGGCTGGCCAGCACCGGGCCGAGGTGAAAGCGCGCGCCGAGCCCCTCCAGGCCGGCCTGTACCGCGGCGGCCGCAGCCGGGTGCAGCAAGCCCGGCATCACCTGCTCGCAAGGCGCCACCAGTTCCACCTCGTAGCCGCCAAGGCTAAGGTCGTTGGCAAACTCGCAACCGATCAGACCGGCACCGAGCAGCAACACCCGCTGCTTGCCCGCGGCTGCCGCACGAAAGCGCGCGTAGTCCTCCAGGTCGTTGATCGGGAAAATCGCGTCCTGGGCATCGCCCTCCACCGGTACACGAATGGTTTCCGCGCCCCAGGCCAGCACCAGATCGCGATAGGCCACGGCCTCTTCACCAATCCACAGGCGTTTGTGGCCGGGGTCGATGCCGGTAATACGGGTATGGGTGCGGATCTCAGCCTTGAGCTGCTCGGCCATGGCGCCCGGCTCGGCCATGCTCAGGCCGTCGGCGTCCTTGTTCTTGCCGAAGCCGGTGGACAGCATCGGTTTGGAGTAGAAGCGTCCGTCATCGGCGGTAATCAGCAGCAGCGGTGTTTCACCATCGAGCTTGCGAAATTCCTTGGCCAGGTTGTAACCGGCCAAGCCGGTGCCGACGATCACCACAGGTGCACTCATTACTCACTCCTAAGACTGCAACGACGCGACGGCTCTGTGGCCAGCGCGGAGAAATAAAATCGACAACAGGCGGGTCGAGGCGGCGTACGCCCGAGGTGCGGCCTGATGGGAATACCGAGGTAATGCAATTCGCCACCAACCAGGCGTCAGGCAACGCCGCGCCCGGCCGCGTACGCGCCGGTCAGCTGATTTCGATCATTTCGAAATCGATCTTGCCGACACCACAGTCCGGGCACTGCCAGTCCGGCGGGATATCTTCCCAGCGTGTCCCCGGGGCTATGCCTTCTTCCGGCAGCCCTTCGGCTTCATCGTAAATAAAGCCGCACACCACACATTGCCACTTGCGCATCGCTCGCCTCCGCCATGCGGAACCTCGGTTTTGACCCTAACGCAATTGCCTGCTGACGCCAATGCCCAGGAGCCGCGGCCAGACCGAGGATAGGGTGTGGCGACGAGCGCGTTGAGCCCATTGGTTGTAGCCAGAAATGCCAACGGCGGCCAGAGGCCGCCGTTGCAGAGGGGATTTCCAGCCCGCGGGCCGGAGGCTCGATCAAGCGATTTCGATCATCTCGAAATCCAGCTTGCCGACGCCGCAGTCCGGACACAGCCAATCTTCCGGAACATCCTGCCAGGGAGTTCCGGCGACTATGCCTTCATCCGGCCAACCCATGCTTTCATCGTAAACCAGGCCACAGACCACACACTGCCACTTCTTCATCGGTTACTACCTCAACTCTTCAGGCGTTCTTGGCGCGGCGGTCGATGGTGGAAATGCCGTCCGGCTCTGCGCGCTTTGTACTGAGGCACGGCCCAGTACGCAAGTGCCATCGGGCAGTTCCGACCTTTGGCTGGGGCGCGGTTGGGCGCGGCAAACATGCTAAGCTCGCCGCCCCGACTGCCGCAGATACCTGTTCCAGTGCCGCACGCCGCCCTCGCCCACCCGCCCCGCTGGCTGACCGCCACCCAGTTGCACCCCGTGCCCGCTGCCGGGTTGCGCGAGTGGCTGTTCGACCAGGGCTCGCTGACCCGACGGCTGATTGCCCTTTCCACCGGCGCCTTCAGCGTCACCCCGCTGGTGGAAGGCTGGCAGACCCTGCGCAACGACGAATGCGCCGCCCTACAAGTACCGACCGGCAGCCAGGGCTGGGTGCGCGAAGTCTATCTGCGCGGCCACGGCCAGCCCTGGGTCTTCGCCCGCAGCGTGGCGGCACGCAGCTGCCTGGAGGGCTCCGGGCTGTCATTGCGCGAACTGGGCAGCCGCTCCCTCGGCGAACTGCTGTTCAGCGACCGCGCCTTCACCCGTGGCGCCATCGAAGTCAGCCGCTATCCCGCCGCCTGGCTGCCTGCCGCCGTCCGCGCCGAACGTCTGTGGGCGCGGCGCTCGAACTTCAGTCGGGGCGGGCTGGCGGTGCTGGTGGCGGAAGTCTTTCTGCCGAGCCTGTGGCAACAGGCACAGATCCACACCGTATAATCCGCGCAGTCTGCCCGGAGAGCCGTCGATGTACGTCAACCTGCTGAAATCGCTCAATCGCCTGCATCCCCGTGCCTGGGACTTCATCCAGCTGATGCGCATGGAAAAACCCATCGGCATCTACCTGCTGCTGTGGCCAACCCTCTGGGCGCTCTGGGTGGCGGCCAAGGGTGTGCCGTCACTGGGCAATCTGCTGATCTTCGTGTTGGGTGTGATCCTGATGCGTGCCGCCGGCTGCGTGATCAACGACTACGCCGACCGCAACTTCGACGGCCACGTCACACGCACCCGCGAACGTCCGCTGGCCAGCGGCAGGATCACACCCCGCGAAGCCCTGGTGCTGTTCGCCCTGCTGCTGGTGCTGAGCTTCGCGCTGGTGCTCTGCACCAATGCCACAACGGTCTGGCTGTCCTTCGGCGGCCTGGCGCTGGCCGCCTGTTACCCCTTCATGAAGCGCTACACCTTCTACCCGCAAGTGGTGCTCGGCGCCGCGTTTTCCTGGGGCATGCCGATGGCTTTTACCGCCGAAACCGGCGCGCTGCCGGCCGCCGCCTGGCTGCTGTATCTGGGCAACCTGCTGTGGACGGTGGCCTATGACACCTACTACGCGATGGCCGACCGTGACGACGATGTGAAAATCGGGGTCAAATCCACCGCCATTCTGTTCGGCGACGCCGACCGCCTGATCATCGCCACTCTGCAGGGGCTGGCGCTGCTCTGCCTGCTGCTGGCCGGGGCGCGTTTCGAGCTGGGCGCTTATTACCACCTCGGGCTGGGGGCGGCGGCGCTGTGCTTCGCCTGGCAGTTCTACAGCACCCGCACGCGTGAGCCGCAGGCTTGCCTGGCGGCCTTTCTGCACAATCACTGGGCCGGGCTGGCGATTTTCCTCGGCATCGTCGCCGACTACGCCTGGCGCTAAGAATCGCCCCATCTGCCGTGCCAGGGCGCGGCAGATGGGGCGATCGATGCTTACTCTGGTTTGGCCACGTGCCAGACGCCCCCCTTGCCATCACCCGTCATATCACCGCCCTTCTTGTCATCGACATAGGTGTACAGCGGCTTGCCGTAATAGGCCCACTGCATCGAGCCATCGTCGCGCTTGATCACGCTCCAGTCGTCATCGTCCTTCGCACCAGCGGCCGCCATCAGCGGTGGCCAGTGCGCCGCGCATGAGTCGTTGCAGTTGGACTTGTTCGCGGCGTCCTTGTCATAGGTGTAAAGCGTCATGCCTTGGCTGTCGACCAATATGCCGTCCTTCTCCATCGCCGTGTGATCCGCGTAGGCAAGGCCCGACAACGCCAGTGCGGCGCCCGCGAACAGCGCCATCAAGGTGGTTCTCATCATGTATCTCCTCTGAGTGGGCTGAGACGACCAGGTAGCCAATTGTGGCCACGGCCGGACAGCCTCGACAAACAAGCAGGTAGAGCCATGAAAGCCCTGTGCGCTCCGGGTTTTCTACGCCAGGCTCCAAGCGCCCGGGCGAACGCCAGGCGTATCCTTGAGCATAGCCGAGCCAGGCACGGGCAAAGACGCTAACATCGACCTGTCACACGGCTGCAATAATTCCGTTATCTAATGCGGCGCATGACAGTTGAACGACCCGAGGCTTGACCCATGGTTGGCAAGAACATCCTGATCGTTGACGACGAAGCACCGATCCGCGAAATGATCGCGGTGGCGCTGGAAATGGCCGGCTATGAATGCCTGGAAGCAGAAAACACCCAGCAGGCCCACGCTATCATCGTCGACCGCAAACCCGACCTGATCCTGCTCGACTGGATGCTGCCCGGCACCTCGGGCATCGAGCTGGCGCGGCGCCTCAAGCGTGACGAGCTGACCGGCGGCATCCCGATCATCATGCTCACCGCCAAGGGTGAAGAAGACAACAAGATCCAGGGCCTGGAAGTCGGCGCCGACGACTACATCACCAAGCCATTCTCGCCGCGCGAACTGGTCGCCCGCCTCAAGGCCGTGCTGCGCCGTGCCGGCCCCAGCGATGGCGAAGCGCCGATCGAAGTCGGCGGCCTGCTGCTCGACCCGATCAGCCACCGCGTGACCATCGATGGCAAGCCGGCCGAAATGGGCCCCACCGAATATCGCCTGCTGCAATTCTTCATGACCCACCAGGAGCGGGCCTACACCCGCGGCCAATTGCTCGATCAGGTCTGGGGCGGCAACGTCTATGTCGAGGAGCGCACGGTCGACGTGCATATCCGCCGGCTGCGCAAGGCGCTGGGCGAGGTGTATGAGGATTTGGTACAAACCGTACGCGGCACCGGTTATCGTTTCTCCACCAAAAGCTAGCGCCAGGACGGCTGCAACGTGAATCAAGACTGGCGTGGCGCCGTTATCCGCCGCCTGTTACTGCTGCTGGCCGGCTGCCTGCTGGTCGGTCTGATCAGCGGCGAATATGCCTGGAGCCTGGTGGTCGGCCTCGCCGCCTACCTCGGCTGGACCCTGGCCCAATTGCTGCGCCTGCACACCTGGCTCAAGCACCATCAGGCGGATCAGCCGCCACCGGATGGCTACGGCCTGTGGGGCGAGGTCTTCGACAGCATCTATCACCTGCAACGCCGCGACCAACGCGTGCGCGGGCGCTTGCAAGCGGTGATCGACCGCGTGCAGGAATCCACCGCGGCGCTGACCGATGCAGTGATCATGCTCGACAGCGACGGCAATCTGGAGTGGTGGAACCGCGCCGCGGAAACCCTGCTCGGCCTGAAAACCCCGCAAGACAGCGGCCAGCCGGTGACCAACCTGGTGCGCCATCCGGGCTTCAAGGACTACTTCGAGCAGGACAACCACAGCGAGCCGCTGGAACTGCCATCGCCGATCAACGACCGGGTGCGCCTGGAGTTCCACATCACCCAGTACGGCAACCGCGAACACCTGATGCTGGTGCGCGATATCACTCGTCTGCACCAGCTGGAGCAGATGCGCAAAGACTTCATCGCCAACGTGTCCCATGAGCTGCGTACACCGCTGACGGTGATCGCCGGCTATCTGGAAACCCTGCTGGACAACGTCGAGGACGTCAATCCGCGCTGGCGCCGCGCCTTGCAGCAAATGCAGCAACAAGGCGCGCGAATGCAGAGCCTGCTCAATGACCTGCTTTTGTTAGCGAAGCTGGAAGCCACCGATTACCCCTCGGACAACCAGCCGGTGGCCGTCGACTTGCTGCTGCTGTCGATCAAAAGCGATGCGCAGGCGTTGTCGAACCAGAGCAATCACCGCATCAGCCTGGAAGCCGACGCCGGCCTCAAGCTCAAAGGCAGCGAGGTGGAGCTGCGCAGCGCCTTCTCCAACCTGATCTTCAATGCAGTGAAATACACTCCGGCCGAGGGCGAAATCCGCATCCGCTGGTGGGGCGACGAGCAGGGCGCGCACCTCAGTGTGCAGGACAATGGCCCGGGCATCGAAGCCAAGCACCTGCCGCGCCTGACCGAGCGCTTCTACCGGGTCGACTCCAGCCGCGCCTCGAATACTGGCGGTACTGGGCTCGGACTGGCCATCGTCAAACACGTGCTATTGCGCCATCGCGCCCAGCTGGATATCAGCAGCGTGCAAGGCAAAGGCAGCACCTTCACCTGCCACTTCACCCCGCCGCAAGTGGTCAAACGCTGATGCCGCCGAGCGCAAGAGGGCTGGGCAAGTCGGTCGCCAACCGCTAGGCTGCTCGACTGACGCCCACTTTCGCGGCGCCCTCACCTGATAATACGGACACTTCGAAACACCCTTATGGACCCTTCCCCTAGTTACACCGCCGCCACCTATTTCGCCGACTTTGGCCTCATCCTTTTCGCCCTGCTGCTGGTGCTGCTCAACGGCTTCTTCGTTGCCGCCGAGTTCGCCATCGTCAAGCTGCGCGCCACCAAAGTCGAGGCCATCGCCAAGAAGAACGGCTGGCGCGGGCACATCCTGCGTACCGTACACAACCAGTTGGATGCCTACCTGTCGGCCTGCCAGCTGGGCATCACCCTGGCCTCGCTGGGCCTGGGCTGGGTCGGCGAACCGGCCTTCGCCCACCTGCTGCAACCGCTGTTCGAAAGCCTCGGCGTAGACTCGCCGAAGTTGGTGCATGGCTTGGCCTTCTTCAGCGCCTTCTTCATCATTTCCTACCTGCACATCGTGGTCGGCGAGCTGGCCCCCAAGTCCTGGGCGATCCGCCAGCCCGAGCTGCTCTCGCTGTGGACGGCCGCACCGCTGTACCTGTTCTACTGGGCCATGTACCCGGCGATCTGGATTCTCAACGCCAGCGCCAATGCCGTGCTGCGCATCGCCGGCCAGGGCGAGCCAGGGCCACACCATGAGCACCATTACAGCCGCGATGAGCTCAAGCTGATCCTGCACTCCAGCCGCGCCAGCGACCCCAGCGATCAAGACATGCGCGTACTCGCTTCCGCTGTGGAGATGGGCGAGCTGGAAGTGGTCGACTGGGCCAACTCCCGTGAAGACCTGGTCTACCTGGAACTGAACGCGACACTGGATCAGGTCTTCAGCCTGTTCCGCCGGCACAAATACAGCCGCTACCCGGTGTACGACGAGGCCAGCGGCGACTTTGTCGGCGTCCTGCATATCAAGGATCTGCTGCTGCACCTGTCACTGCTGGAAATGCTGCCCTCGGCACTCAAGCTCGGCGAGCTGATGCACCCGCTGGAGCGGGTGAGCCGGCACATGCCGTTGTCCAGCCTGCTCGAGCAATTCCGCCAGGGTGGCGCGCACTTCGCCCTGGTCGAAGAGGCCGACGGCAAAGTGATCGGCTACCTGACCATGGAAGACGTGCTGGAAGCACTCGTCGGCGACATCCAGGATGAACACCGCAAGGCCGAACGCGGCATCCTGGCCTACCAGCCGGGCAAGTTGCTGGTGCGCGGCGACACGCCGCTGTTCAAGATCGAGCGCCTGCTCGGCATCGACCTCGACCATATCGAGGCAGAAACCCTTGCCGGGCTGATCTACGAAACCCTCAAGCGGGTGCCGGAAGAGGAAGATGTGCTGGAAGTCGAAGGCCTGCGCATCATCGTCAAGAAGATGAAAGGTCCGAAGATCGTGCTGGCCAAGGTGCTCAAGCTGGATTGAGCTTGACCGCCCTGGCCGACGCGCTGCCCTGCTGCAAAAACAACGCGAACAGCTCGGCGTGACTGCCGACCCCAAGCTTGTGGTAAAGGTTGCGCCGGTGCACCTTCACGGTCTCCGGCGAAATGCCCAGCCGTTGGGCGATGGCCTTGCTGGAAAACCCCTGGAGGATCAGCCGCGCCGTTTCGCTCTCGCGTTCGGAGAGCCGCGCGGCGAGCTGGCCAAAGGCCGCGATGAAGTCGGCTGGTGCCGCGGCCGCTAGCGGCGCCTCGATACGGGCCAGCGCGAGGTGCTTGCGCATGGCCGCCAGCACCCAGTCGCGCACGCACAGCAGGGCGCCGACCTGCTCGTTGCGAAAGGCCGTATGGCTGCCCAGCGACAATCCCAGCACCACACCGTCGCCGAGGTTGAGCATGAATTGCAACTCATCGCGGCCCACCACCTGCCGGAAATAGCTCAGGTAATACTCGCTCTGGCGGAACTGGTCGGGCGCCAGCGTCTCCAGGCGATAGAGGTCATCGGCGATGCCGCTGCTGGCGGCCAGGTAGAAGGGGTCGAGCAGGTACATGCCGGCGCAGTAATCGGCGAACCGGTCGGCCTCGCCCAGGCGAGTGAATTCGAAGACCTCCAACACTTGCGGTGGCCGTTCGCGCGGCATCAGCGCCAGCAGCGCGTTGTCCAGCGGTACCAGCAGACGCAGGGTATCCACCAGGCAGCGCCAGAATCCGTCCTGGCCCAGGGCGCCGAACACCCGCGCCAGGCCCTGGTGTATGGGTAACTCTTTCAACAAGGCTTCCACTCACTACCCCTTTCGCGTAACCCGTGATGGGAATAGGCGCCGACGATCCGCGTCACTAACCTGAAGCCTCCCGACCATCACGGGCCTGTAGCAGGCCAGGAGTGCCGCATCATGCGTCGTCACCGTTCGTATCTCAACACCGGAATTGGCGCCTGTCTGTCGGCCTGGATAGCGGCCGCCGCCGCCGATGGCCCCAGCGTGCATGTGTACAACTGGTACGACTATATCGGCCCCACAACCCTGAAAGACTTCAAGCGTGACACGGGCATCATGCCCATCTACGACACCTTCGACAGCGCCGAAATCCTGGAGAGCAAGCTGCTCACCGGCGGTAGCGGTTACGACGTGGTGGTGGCCAGCAACTTCAGCCTGCCGACGCTGATCAAGGCCGGCGTCCTCGAGCCCCTGGACCCCGCCAAGCTGCCGAACCTCAAGCACATGGACCCTGAACTGCTGGCCAAGCTGGCCAGCAACGATCCGGGCAACCGCTATGCCGTGCCTTATCTGTGGGGCACCAACGGTATCGGCTACAACGTCGACAAGGTCCGCGCCGCCCTCGGCGAGCAGGCCCCGGTGGACTCCTGGGACCTGCTGTTCAAGGAGGAAAACCTGGCCAAGCTCAGCCAGTGCGGCGTGGCCTTTCTCGACTCGCCGTCCGAGATGCTGCCGGTGGCCCTGCATTACCTGGGCCTACCGCCCAACAGCACCAACCCCGACGACTACCAGAAGGTCGAGGCGCTGCTGCTCAAGCTGCGCCCGCATATCCGCTACTTCAATTCGTCCAAGTTCATCAGCGACCTGGCCAACGGCGATATCTGCGTGGCGGTGGGCTGGTCCGGCGCGATGCTGGAGGCCAAGACCAATGCCGCGCAAGCCGGCAATGGCGTGAAGATCGAATACAGCCTGCCGCAGGAAGGTGCCCCGGTCTGGTTCGACACCCTGGTGCTGCTCAAGCAGGCGCCCCATCCCGCCCAGGGCCTGGCCTTCATCGACTACCTGATGCGCCCGGAGGTCATAGCCCCGACCACCGATCACCTGGCCTATCCCAATGGCAACCGCAGTGCGACACCGCTGGTTGCCGAGGCCACCCGCAATAACCCGGCCGTCTACCCGCCGGCCGAGGCCATGGCCCGGCTGTTCACCCTGCAGCCGCTGCCGAAGAAGATCGAGCGCATCCGCACCCGCGTCTGGAGCAAAGTAAAAAGCGGTCAGTGAGCCTAACCCCAACCCTTTCTGTATCCACCTGCCATGAGACAAACCATGAAACCACGTGCCCGCGACCTCGGACTCCAATTCGGCCAACTGCAGCCCGGTCCCCTCAATGCCATCACCGATGTAGCCGGCGTACGGGTCGGCCATAGCGAAGTGCGTGGACGAACGGCTGATGGCCGCGACATCCATACCGGCGTCACGGTGATAGAGCCGCGCTCGGGTTCCACCAGCCAGCAACCCTGCTTCGCCGGCGTCCACATCCTCAATGGCAACGGCGACGCCACCGGTCTGGAGTGGATTCGCGAGGCTGGCCTGCTGACCAGCCCGGTAGCCTTCACCAACACCCACAGCATAGGCGTGGTGCGCGATGCGCTGATCGCCCTGGAGCGCCAGGATCAGCCCGCTGGCGGGCGGCTGTACTGGAACATGCCGGTGGTGCTGGAGACCTTCGACGGTCTGCTCAGTGACATCAACGGCTTCCACGTGCGCCCCGAACATGTGGCCCAGGCCCTCGACGCGGCGGTGGGCGGCCCGGTGGTCGAAGGCGCCGTCGGCGGCGGCAGCGGCATGATCTGCCACGAGTTCAAGGGCGGCATCGGCACTGCTTCGCGCCGCCTGAGCGCCGAACAGGGCGGCTGGACCGTGGGGGCCATCGTCCAGGCCAACCACGGCACCCGTCCTGAACTGCGGGTCGATGGTTATCCGGTGGGCCGCTATATGGAACAGGTCGACTCGCCCTTCCTCAAGGCTAGCCTGCCGCACCCGGGCATGGGCTCAATCGTCGTCTGCCTGGCCACCGATGCCCCGCTGCTGCCGCACCAGTGCACGCGCCTGGCTCAGCGCGCCAGCATCGGCATCGCCCGCACCGGCGGCGGCACCGAAGACCACAGCGGCGACATCTTCGTGGCCTTCTCCACCGCCAATCACCTGCCGGCCGCCTCCTACGAATTCAAGGGCGCGCCTACCTGCGACAACCTGAGCATGGTCAACAACGACCACATCAGCGAACTCTTCCTCGCCACCGCCGAGGCCGTGGAAGAGGCCATAGTCAACGCACTGCTGGCCTCCCCCACCACCGAAGGCAATGGCCACACGGCTCACGGCCTAAGCGCCGAAAGCCTGCTCGCCGCCCTGCGACAGGCCGGCTGGCAGCCGCGCGGCCACGACTTGACCAAGGAGTAAGGAGCATGCGTAACCTGCATATCGCCGCCCTGCAAACCGCGTCGGTCAGCCATGACGTCGACGCCAGCTGGGCACGTTTCGCCAGCCAGGCCCACCAGGTGCGACAGCTGTTCCCCCAGGTCCAGCTGCTGATGCTGCCGGAGCTGGTGTTGAGCGGCAGCGCCCCGCTGCTGCAGGCTGAGGCGGGTTGGATGGAACACGTCGCCGAACCGCTGGATGGCCCGCAGGTCCAGCGCCTGTGCGGCCTGGCCCGTGAGCTGGGGTTGTGGCTGCAACCGGGCAGCCTGTTCGAGCGCGCGGACGATGGGCGGATCTACAACACCGCCCTGCTGATCTCGCCAGCAGGCGAGGTTGCCGCGCGCTACCGCAAGATTTTCCCCTGGCAGCCGTACGAAACCAGCACCCCGGGCGACCAATTCGTGGTCTGCGACTTGCCCGGCATCGGCCGGGTCGGATTGGCCATCTGCTATGACAACAGCTTCCCCGAAGTGGCGCGGCAACTGGCCTGGCTCGGTGCCGAGGTGATCCTGGCACCGACGCTGACTGGCACCCGTGACCGCGAGATGGAGTGCGTCTGCGCCCGCGCCAATGCCTTCTGCAATCAGCTCTATGTGGTCAACCTGAATGCCGCCAGCCCCCTGGGTGTCGGCGAAAGCCTGATCGTCGACCCAGAAGGCCTGGTGCGGCAGCAGGCCGGTGCCGGCGAGGAGATCCTCGTCGATTGCCTCGATCTTGAGCAGGTCGCGCGCGTCCGCCAGCACGGCAGCGCCGGGGTCAGCCGGCCCTGGCAGCAGCTGCAACGCGATGCCGGGCGACTGGCGTTGCCGATGTATGGCGGGCACCTGCAGGCCATGCCTGACGCTTGAGTGCGGCAGGCCGGCGAGCAACGCCCCCTGGCTCCCCTGCCTGCGCGGGGAGAACCAGGAAGGCGCTGAGCACCCTGTCAGTGCGCCTCTTCCAACTCGTCGTGCAACAGGCCGAAGATCTCGCGTTTCATCTCGATGAACGAACGCTCCATGACCATATCCAGCGTACGCGGACGCTCGATCGGCACGTCGAGGATCTTCTTGATCCGCCCCGGGCGGGCGCCCATCACATACACGCGGTCACCGAGCAAAATCGCCTCGTCGATGTCGTGGGTGACGAACAGCACGGTCTTCTTGCTGTTGCCCCAAACCCGCAGCAGCAGTTGCTGCATCTGCAGACGCGTCTGGCTGTCCAGCGCGCCGAAAGGTTCATCCATCAGCAGAATCTGCGGGTCGTTGGCCAGTGCGCGGGCGATCGCCACGCGCTGCATCATGCCGCCGGAAAGCTGCTTGGGATAGTTGTCGGCGAACTGCGCCAGGCCGACTTCGTTGAGGTAGAAGTCGACTATCTCGGCACGCTGCCTGGCCGGCATGCCGCGACGCTTGAGACCGAACTCGATGTTCTGCCGCACCGTCAGCCAGGGAAACAGCGTGTAGCTCTGGAACACCATGCCGCGGTCGACGCCCGGTCCCTCGACTTGCTGGCCGCCGACATAGATCTTGCCCGCGCTCGGTTCCGCCAGGCCGGCGGTGAGATACAGCAGGCTCGACTTGCCACAACCGGAGGGGCCGACCAGCACCGCGAACTGCTGATCCGGCACCTCGAAGGAGACCTTGTCCAACGCGGTGAAGGTCGAGCCACTCGGGGTCTGGTACTGCAGGCTGACCGCTTCGACGCGCAAGCGCGCCGCAGCCACCGTTTGCGCGGCTAACGAAACCGCATTATCACGTTGCACCGCTGCTACTGCGCCCATGAGGCCACCTTGAGTCGAAGGAATCGGAACAGTTGATCGGTCATCAGGCCCAGCAGACCGATGATGGCGATAGCGAGGAAAATCACATCGACCTGGAAGCCGCGCATGGCCTTCAAGCTGATGTAACCGAGGCCGCTGGAAGCCGCGACCAGTTCAGCCACGACCAGGTAGGTCCAGGCCCAACCCATGGTCACCCGCAGGGTATCCAGCACGCCCGGCAACGACGCCGGGCCGAGCACGTGGAAGAGCACATCGCGGCGATTCGAGCCGAGGGTGTAGGAAGCGTTGATCAGGTCTTTGGAGACGCCTTTGGAGACGTCGGCGATCATCACCAGTTGCTGGAAGAACACGCCGAAGATGATCACCGTCACCCGCTGCTCCAGACCGATACCGATCCAGAGGATGAACAGCGGCACGAAGGAGGTCACCGGCAGGTAGCGGATGAAGTTCACCAGCGGTTCGAGGAACGCCTGGACAATGCGGAAGCTGCCCATCAGCAGCCCCAGCGGCACCGCCACCAGGGAGGAAACGATAAAGCCGATCATCACCACCTCGACGCTGGCCCAGACATGCTGCGCTAGGCTGCCGTCGCGGGTGAGGCGCAGCGCCGTCTCCAGCACCGCCCCCGGGGTCGGCAGGAACATCGTCGGCACCACGCCGCCGTAGGAGAGACCGGCCCACAGGCCGACCAGCAGCAGCCAGGCGAGTGCGCTGGCACTCCAGACCAGCCTGGTCGGCAGTTCGACCTTAGGCGTCAGACAACGGCTGAGCCATGATTTGTGCTTGAGCATGTGACCTCCGATTATGGGCTGACGAATGCGGTATCGACCAGGTCGTCGTAACTGACGGCGAAGGGCTTGCCTTGCAGCGTGCTCCAGGTCTCGTTGGCCAGCTCGATCAGCGCGGCGATGTCACCTGGCTTGCCTGGGGTGCCGAGCAGCTTCTCGCTCATGGCCTGGTCATAGAAGCGCACGCCCTTGGCGGCATTGGCCATTTCCACTGGGTCCGCGAGATAGCCGCCGACGCCCTTGGCCATGATGGCGTAGGCCTCCTGCGGATGCTCCTTGGTGTACTGCACAGCCCTGTACAGGCCGTTGACCAGCGCCTTGACGTCCTCCGGCTGCTTCTCGACCACGTCGCAGTTGAGCGCGACCACATCGACGATGATCCCGGGCGTCTTGGTGCTGTCGATCAGCACCTTGCCCTGACCTTTCTGGCGCACCAACGACAGGTGCGGCTCCCAGGTCACCGCGGCCGGAATACGGCCAGCGATGAAGGCGGTGGCGGCGTCGTCGGCGGTCATGTTCTGCACCTCCAGATCGCTCATGGACATGCCGTTCTGCTTGAGCAGATAGGACAGCCAGAACTGCGAGACCGAACCCTCGTTAACCGCGACCGACTGGCCTTTGAGCTCCTTCAGGCTGTTGACCTCCTTGCCCACCAGCACGCCGTCGCCACCGAAGCTGTCATCCAGCGCGGCCACTGCTTTAAAGCAAAACTGCGGGCGGTACTTGAGGATTTCATCGATGGTTGAGGCCGAGCCCGAGAGCTTGTCGGAAGCCTGCGCGGCCATGTACAGCGAGGACTCCTCCATGGTGGTCAGTTGCAGGTCGAGGCCCTGCTCCTTGAAGTAGCCCAGATCGCGGGCCAGATACAGGGTGCCGTAACCGACCCAGGTGGTATGGCCGATGGACAGGGTGCCGGCCTGGGCGCCAGTGGCGACGCCTACGGCCAGCGCGGTGGATGCAAGGGACAACGAGGAACGCTTGAGCAAGGACTTGAACATGGAACACTCCCACAGCCTATTGGCTTAGTTGTTGGATTGCGGGGCAGCATTGGCCGAAGGCCAAAAGGGTTCCGTCGCGCCGGCCGCTACGGGCCGGCGTGATAGGTAGTACAGGGAATGGAATGCCGGGGTTGGCTTACAGCCGTCCCAGTTCCTGCGCGGTGCGGTCCACCGCGCGCTTGGTCTTCTCGATCAATTCATCGAGTTCGCTGCGGCCGGCCACCAGGGCCGGCGCCATGATCATCCGGCCAAGGGTGGCGCGGATGATCAGGCCTTCTTCGAAGCCATGGGTACGGCAGCGCCAGGTAATGTCCGCCTCGTTGGCGAAGCGTTTGCGCGTGGCCTTGTCCTCGGCGAACTGCAGGGCGGCGACCATTCCGGCGCCCTGGATTTCGCCGACCAAGGGGTGATGGGTGAACACCTCGCGCAGGCAGCTTTGCAGATAGGGGCCGGTCTCGCTCTTCACCCGCGTGACCACACCCTCGTCGCGCAGCGCCTTGAGGTTGGCGGTGGCCACCGCCGCGGCCACCGGGTGACCGGAGTAGGTCAGGCCGTGGGCGAACACGCCGCCCTGTTCGACCAGCACCTCGGCCATGCGTTTGGACAGAATCAGCCCGCCCATCGGGATGTACCCGGAGGTCAGGCCCTTGGCGATGGACAGGGTGTCCGGCTCAAAACCGAAATACTCGTGGGCGAACCATTCACCGGTGCGGCCGAAACCACCGATCACCTCATCGGCGCACAGCAGCACGTCGTACTGGCGGCAGATGCGTTGGATTTCCGGCCAGTAGCTCTCCGGCGGGAAAATCATGCCGCCGGCGCCCTGGAACGGCTCGGCGATAAAACCGGCGACATTTTCGGCGCCCAGCTGGAGGATTTTCTCTTCCAGCTGACGGGCCGCCCGCAGGCCAAATTCGGCGGGCGTCAGGTCACCTTCGTGGCCGTACCAGTAAGGTTCGTCGATGTGCTCGACATCCGGGATCATGCCCCCCATCTCGTGCATGAATTTCATCCCGCCCAGGGCCGTCGCGGCCAGGGTCGAGCCGTGGTAACCGTTCCAGCGGCCGATCATGATCTTCTTCTGCGGCTTGCCGAGGATCTGCCAGTAGCGACGCACGGTGCGGATCAGCGCCTCGTTGGCTTCGGAGCCGGAGTTGGTGTAGATCGCGTGGCTGTAGTGGCTGGGCAGCAGGCTGAAGAGCAGCTCGGAGAGCTCCACCACCGCCGGGTGAGTGGTGTGGAAGAACATGTTGTAGTACGGCAGCTGCTCGAGTTGGCGGGCGGCGGCGGCATTCAGGTCCTTGCGGCCGTAACCGAGGTTGGTGCACCACAGGCCGGACATGCCATCCAGGTAACGCTGGCCGTCGTTGTCCCACAGGTACAGCCCCTCACCTTTGACCATCACCCGCGGGCCTTCGGCGTTCAGTGCCTTCTGATCGAGAAACGCGTGGATGTGGTGGGCGGCGTCCAACGCCTGGTACTCACTGGTTTCACGCTTTCCTTTGATCTGGGTATTCATCACAGCTCTCCTCCCCTCAGGGGGTATCAACAGTACGTCTGAATGTGCAGCCTTCAGACTTGGCCTGGGTTCAGCGTCTCTTGGTAAGGGGTTCCAGCCGCTCAGCGCAGCTGGAACCAGGTGGTCTTCAGTTGGGTGTACTTGTCGAAGGAATGCAGCGACAGATCGCGGCCGAAACCGGACTGCTTGCCACCACCGAAGGGCACCGTCACATCCAGAGCGTCCACCGTATTGACCGAAACCGTGCCAGCGTTCAGGCGCCGGGCCACGCGATGGGCGCGGTTGAGGTCGTCGCTCCACAGCGAGGCGGCCAGGCCGTAGACACTGTCGTTGGCCAGGCGCACGGCCTGCTCTTCGTCGTCGAAAGCGCTCACCGCCAGCACCGGGCCGAACACCTCTTCACGGGCCAGGGGCATGTCCGCCGCCACGCCGGTGAAGATGGTCGGCTCGATAAAGTTGTTCGAACCGTTGAAGCTCAGGCGCTGGCCACCGCAAACCAAGGTCGCAGCACTGGAGCGGGCGCGGTCGATAAAGCCCATCACGCTATCGGCCTGCCGCGTGTCGACCATGGCACCGGCGCGGCTTTGTGGATTCAGTGGATCGCCCGGCTGCCACTGGCGGGCCTTGTCGATCAGGCGCTCGACGAACTCGTCGTGGATCGAGCGTTGGACCAGCAGCCGCGAGTTGGCCGAGCAGACTTCGCCCTGATTGAAGAAGATCGCGAAAGCGGCCTTTTCCGCCGCCAGATCGAGGTTCTGGCAGTCGTCGAAGATCAGGCTCGGGCTCTTGCCGCCGCACTCCAGCCAGACCTGCTTGAGGTTCGACTGCGCCGAGTACTGCATGAAGTATTTGCCCACCTGGGTCGAGCCGGTGAACACCAGGCAATCGACATCCGGGTGCAGGCCGAGCGCCTTGCCGGCACTCTCGCCGAGGCCCGGCACCACGCTCAGCACGCCCTCCGGCAGCCCGGCCTCCAGCGCCAGTTCGGCCAGACGCAGGGCGGAAAACGGCGACTGCTCGGCCGGCTTGAGGACCACCGAGTTGCCAGCGGCCAAGGCCGGGGCGAGCTTCCAGGCCGCCATATCCAGCGGAAAATTCCACGGCACCACTGCCGCGACCACCCCGAGCGGCACGCGGGTGATGGTGGCCAGGACGTTTGGCGCGCTGGGGGCGACCTGGTCGTAGAGTTTGTCGAGGCTTTCCGCATACCAGGCAAACACCCCGGCGGCGCCCGGCACGTCGATGGTGTAAGCATCCATCACCGGCTTGCCCATGTTCAGCGAGTCGAGCAGGGCCAGCTCCTCGCGGTTGGCCAGGATCAACTCGGCCAGGCGCAGCAGCACGCGCTTGCGCTCCCCCGGCGCCATCCGCGCCCAGGGGCCGCTGTCGAAAGCCTGACGCGCGACCCGCACGGCGGAGTCGACCTCAACGGCGCCGCAGGCGGCGACATTCGCCAGCAGTTGGTTGGTGGCCGGGTTAATCGCCGCGAAGGTCGCACCAGACTCGGCGGCGACCTGCCGGCCGCCGATCAGGGCCCGGTCGATGAAGCGCTGAGTACACGCACGCTGTTGCCAATCATTGAGTTCGAACACTACCGAGCTCCCTAGCCTGCGACCGGTTATGGCCGGTCATGGTGGTTTTGGATGCGATTGATGGTGGCCGAAGACGCGCCTTAGGAAAATTATTAAATATGTGTTCGGGGTATACGAAAAAGCTAGTTAGCCCCGCCCCAACAAAGTGCGCCGTGCTGGGTTATTGTGCAGTACGTACAGGCCCGGCAGGCGCTGCTCGGGAAAGCTGGCGGCGGTTCGCCGAATGCCGTTCGCGCATGCACCGTCAGAGCAGGAAAACAGTGGATTTGTGTCAGCGCTCGAGATCCTGGGGCGCGCAAATTGCTAAGCCTGCAACCGTACGGATCGGCACATTAGCGACCATAAGATGCCCCCATTCCGACTCACCGGCATGCGAGCAGAAAACGAGGTTTGGTGTGGCTTCCTATTCCCTGCGACAACTGAAGTATTTCGTCACCACGGTAGAGTGCGGCAGCGTGGCCGAGGCCTCGCGCAAGCTGTATATCGCCCAGCCGTCAATCTCCACCGCGATCAAGGGCCTGGAAGAGAGTTTCGGCCTGCAGTTGCTCATCCGCCACCATGCCCAGGGCGTATCGCTGACCCCGGGTGGCGCGCGCTTTTATCGCAAGGCCCAGGAACTGCTGCGCATGGCCAAGGAGTTCGAGCAGAACGCCCTGGCCGACCTCGATGTGATCGCCGGACAGATCGACATCGGTTGCTTCGAGACGGTCGCGCCGCTGTACTTGCCGCGGCTGATCGCCGGCTTCAACGCGCTCTATCCGGGAGTGGAAATCCGCCTGCGCGATGGGGAGCAGCAGGAGTTGGTACAGGGCCTGACCGCCGGGCGTTTCGACCTGGCGATCCTCTACCAGCACGACCTCGACTCGACCATCGAAACCGAACCGCTGATGCCGCCACAACGCCCCTACGCGCTGTTGCCGGCTGGCCACCGTTTCAGCCTCCAGGCGCAGGTGTCGCTGCGCGACCTGGCGCTGGAGCCGCTGATCCTGCTCGACGTGCAACCGAGCCGCACCTACTTCGTCAGCCTGTTCGAAGAGTTCGGCCTGAGCCCGCATATCGCCTTCAGCTCGCCATCGATCGAGATGGTGCGCGGCATGGTCGGCCAAGGCTTCGGCTTCTCGGTGCTGGTCACCCGCCCGCACTCGGAGTGCACCTACGACGGGCAGAAGGTGGTGATGCTGGAGATTGAAGAGCCGGTAACCACCTCCGGGCTGGTGGCCGCCTGGCTGAAACGCGCACCGCTGACCAAGCCGGCGCAACTGTTCGTCGACTACTGCAAGGAGCAGTTGGCGCCGGCGGTGCTGGCGGAATGAGGTTGGGTCAGTAGAGGGCCTGACTAGGAATACACCTCTGTGCACTTCCTACTGGATTCCCGCCTGCGCGGGAATGACGGGGTTGGGATTGAGGATATGGTTGCACCTGAAATATCGTCATATCCGCAAAGGCGGGAATCCAGCCCCCTTGTATGCAATGGAATACTTAACGCCAGTCCAGGAAGGACTCCAATGCTCAGGCAACCTGCCGTCTACATTCTCGCCAGCCAGCGCAATGGCACACTCTATACCGGCGTTACCTCCGACCTGACCAAACGGATCTGGGAACATCGCAATGACTGCGTGGCGGGCTTCACCCTCAACTATGGGGTGCACATGTTGGTTTATTACGAGCTGCATGGGTCGATGCTGGCTGCCATCGAGCGAGAAAAACAGTTGAAGAAGTGGCGCCGGGAATGGAAGTTGAAACTGATCGAGTCAGTGAATCCCAGCTGGGAAGATCTGTGGGAAGGGATTCTGGGTTAGATCTGTAGTTGCTTCGGGTGCGGTTTATTGGATCCCCGCCTTCGCGGGGATGACGGTGATAAGGGGTCTACCTCCGTCATTCCCGCGCAGGCGGGAATCCAGTAGATAGCGAATTCAAATAGCCGGACTTAGTGGGCCAACATCCTGGCGAGCGGAGGTGGGGCACTGGATCCCCGCCTTCGCGGGGATGACGGTGATAAGGGGTCTACCTCCGTCATTCCCGCGCACGCGGGAGTCCAGTGGATAGTGAATTCAAATAGCCGGACTTAGTGGGCCAACATCCTGGCGAGAGGAGGTGGATCACTGGATCCCCGCCTTCGCGGGGATGACGGCGATAAGGGGTCTACCTCCGTCACTCCCGCGCAGGCGGGAGTCCAGTAGATGGTGAATTCAAATAGCCAGACTCAGTGGCCAACATCCTGGCGAGCGGAGGTGGGGCACTGGGTCCCCGCCTTCGCGGGGATGACGGTGATAAGGGGTCCACCTCCGTCATTCCCGCGCAGGCGGGAATCCAGAGATGTCCGGAATGATGAAGGTAGGGATCAGGCGCGCTCGCTTAAGCGTCTAACCGCAGCCATTGCGCAAGCCGCTCCATCAGCTCATCACAGGCCCGCATCTGCGCGACGCTGACAAACTCATCCGGCTTGTGCCCCTGGTCCATGCTGCCAGGGCCGCAGACCACGGTGGGGATTCCGGCCTGAGCGAACAGCCCGCCTTCGGTACCGAAGGCCACGGTGCCGAACTCGCGTGAGCCGCTGAGCAGCGCAATCAATTCAGCCGCCTCACTCTGCGGGTCGGTCGCCAGGCCCGGATAAGCGCTCAGCGGCTGAAAACGGATCGTCGTGTCGGCCTGGACCGCCTGCATCTGCGGCAGCAGTTCGGTCGTGGCGTAAGCCTGCAGTTGCTCGGCGACCTGTTGCGCATCGAAGCCAGGCAGGGCACGCACTTCGAAGTCGAACTGGCACTCGGCGGGGACTATGTTCAGCGCCCGGCCGCCGCTGATCATGCCGGTCTGCACCGTCGAATGGGGCGGATCGAAGCGCGCGTCATGCTGGTCGGACGCGGCCAGTCGCTGGCCGATCTGACCCAGCTTGCCGATCAGCCGGGCGGCGTACTCGATGGCATTCACCCCCTGCGGTGCATAGGCCGAATGGCAGGCCGCGCCCTGCACACAGCAGCGCATGGCCAGCTTGCCCTTGTGCCCGAGCACCGGGCGCATCTCGGTCGGTTCACCGATGATGCAGGCGATCGGTTTGTGCTCGCGCCGTTCCAATGCCTCCAGCAATGAGCGTACGCCGAGGCAGCCGACTTCCTCATCATAGGAAAACGCCAGGTGCACCGGCAGGCGCAACGGCTGGGCGAGGAAGCGCGGCACCGCCGCCAGCACGCAGGCCAGGTAGCCCTTCATGTCCGCCGTGCCGCGGCCATAGAGCCTACCGTTCTGCTCGCTCAAATTGAACGGGGCGACCGTCCAGGCCTGGCCGTCCACCGGCACCACATCGGTATGCCCGGACAACGCTACGCCGCCGCGATCGGTCGGCCCAATCGTGGCGTACAGGTTGGCCTTGGTCCGCTCGGCGTTGAACAACAGCTCGCACTCGACCCCGAAGCCAGCCAGGTAGTCGCGGATGAATTCGATCAGCGCCAGATTGGATTCGCGGCTGACGGTGTTAAAGGCGATCAACCGGGCCAGCAGTTCACGGCTTTTCGACATGGGGTGCCCCTTGATTGCGGAAAACAAAGGCTGGGCTCATTGCGCGGCAACCAGCCCAGCCTAAGAGCCTGTTCACTCGTCGCCAGGCACGCCATAGCTTGGCGCCTTGGTCGGGTCCAGCGCACGGATCACATAGTCCTGCATCTGCGGCCGGTAAGCCTCCCAGAGCTGCCCGAGCTGACCGACTGGATCTTCCTCGACCCAATCCACCCGCAGGTCGACGATTGGCCAGAGCAGGTCGCCGACTACCGACAGCGCCGCCGAATGCACCGGCCCGGCTTCGCCACCGGCCGCCATTGCCGCCTGCATGGCACTGAGCAGCCGATCGGCCAAGGCTTCGCCCGCGCTGCCCTCGAAGGCCGTCACCATCGCCGCGATCACGGCTTGGTTGGCCAACAGGTTGCCGGCGGCCACGCACTGCTCACCGGCCACGGCGTTATTCACCCCGAGCGCTTCGCTGCCGGTGAACAGCGCCGTGACGCCGTGCTGATCGATCACCGCAACCTGCCGAAACTGGCTGAAGCCGTGCCGCGTCAGCGCTTTATCCAGCGCTGCGCCGGCGCTCTCGCCGGCCTCCAGCAAGTCGAGAATTTCCGGGCCGAGGGCCGGCAGGGTAATGTTCTGCGTCGCCACTGCACCCGCACCGGCACGCACCCAAGGGCAGCGGGCGCCGACGGCAATGCTCGAGGAGCTGATGGCGATGCCGAGCTGACCGGTCTCGGCGCAACGGCCCACGATGGAAAAGGTCATGCGTCCTCCTCGGGGATCACCGCAATCACGTCGATCTCCATCAGCCACTGCGGCTGGCCCAAGGCGGAGACCACCAGACCGGTGGAGATCGGGAACACGCCCTTGAGCCACTTGCCGACCTCCTGGTAGACCGGTTCGCGGTAGCGCGGGTCGATCAGGTAGGTGGTGGTCTTGACGATGTGGCTGAGGTCGCTACCGGCCTCTTCCAGCAGTTGCTTGACGTTCTTCATCGCCTGTTCGGCCTGGGCACGCGGGTCGCCGAGGCCGACCAGCCTGCCGTCGAAATCGGTGCCGACCTGGCCACGGACATAGACGGTATTGCCGGCGCGCACGGCCTGGCACAGGTCGTTGTCGAGAGACTGGTTGGGGTACGTCTCTTTAGTATTGAACATGCGGATGCGGGTATGAGTAGGCATCAACTTACTCCCATAAGGCTGGCTTTTTGAACGTGCGAATCGGGGTATGCGCCATCGGGCCTTTCCTTTCGGTCAGTCTCTGCTTGGCGTTGCGAGGCATCACGATAGGCGAGATAGTTGCGCTGCTTGCCGATATGGTCGGCAATATGCCGGGCATCGTGCCAGACGCCCCAGATGAAAGCGGAGCCACGACGCGACAGCCACGGCAGGCCCAAGAAATAGACGCCAGGCTCGGTCGAAACGCCGCGCTGATGCTGCGGTTTGCCCTTGGCGTCGAAGGCGTTGACATTCAGCCAGCTGTAATCAACTGCATAGCCGGTTGCCCAGACGATCGAGGTAACGCCGACCTCGGCCAGATCGAGCGCAAGAATGGGATGGGCCACACATTCCGGATCCGGGAGCATAGTGCGGGCTTCAGGTTCTTCCGGAAGGTCGAGGCCATTGCGGGCAATATAGGCGTCAGCTGCATTGAGCAGCGACAGATAGTTCTCATCGCCGCGAGCCAGGTTGTCTGCAAGATTCGCTTCGAAGGTCACCACACCGTCGTTGAACGATTTCGTCAGACCAACGAGCGTCATCCCCTGATGGGCAAGCCGCCGGAAGTCAACCGTATGGCCGCCACGAGCACCGCTTACGGCAATGGTGACATGTTCCTTGCCCGGCTGGACGCCCTCCGCATCCCATTCGCCGAGAACACCCAACCACCAGCAGAAGTCACGGTTGCGATAGGCGCGTGGAGGACGATCGTGGGCGCCAACCGAGAGGTAAACCTGCTTACCGGCACGCTGCAGCTCATCCGCGATCTGCACCCCCGACGACCCGGCACCCACCACCAGGACAGCACCCTCGGGCAGCTGCGCAGGATTGCGATACGCGGCAGAGTGGATCTGCGTGAGTTTCTCATCCTCAGGAGCGATCGGCGGGATAACAGGCCGCTGGAAAGGTCCGGTTGCGACAACCACGTGGTTGGCCTCGATCACGCCCTCGGAGGTTTCAACAGTGAAGCCCGGCCGGTCAGCATTGCGTTCCACCTTCTTCACCTCCACGCCGGTGCGGATGGGGGCGTTGAACGTCCTGGCATAGGCTTCGAAGTAATCAGCAACCTGCTCTTTCGGAGCAAAGGCGTCGGGGTCGAGACTGTCGAACTCCAGACCCGGGAAGCGGTCGTGCCAGGCCGGACCATTGGCGACCAGCGAATCCCAGCGTCCCGTGCGCCAGGCTTCGGCGATACGATTGCGCTCCAGGACGAGGTGGGGCACCCCGAGTTTGCTCAGGTGTTCACTCATGGCCACGCCGGCCTGACCGGCGCCAACGACAAGCGTATCTATTTCCATTTTTTCAGCTGTCATGTTTGTGCACTTCTGAAAGGCGGTTTGATTCAGGTCGGTCATGGCTTGCCTCCTCTGATTCTGATCATTGGGGTGTTGGCCGCATTCTGTTCAGAACCAGGGATTCGCGAAATTATGATTTTTGTAGTCGCTGGCTAGGAAAAAGCTGCCCGCACGGGAAGCGCAGAGCCCGCATGGCAGAAGGCTTTGGCTATAGGTTTTTTAGCTGCAGGCGCGACAAATTAGATAATGCCGCGAACCCCACGGCGCTCGCCTAACGGAGTCAGCTCACGCAAGCAGCACGGCTGAGCGCTCGAAGCTGATCGGCTCTCGGAGCGACGCCCGCTGCCTCAGTCGCCGCCGACGGCGAAGTTCGGCAGGCTGTTGACCGGCTGGGCGAAGTCGAAGGGAATCGACTCCAGTGCCAGGCCGACGTTGCGCTGCACCACGAAGTGCAGGTGCGGGCCGCTGCTGTTGCCGGTATTGCCGGAGCGCGCCAGTGGCGTGCCGAGGTCGATGCGCTGGCCTTCGCTGACCAGCACCGAGCTGCGCATCAGGTGCAGGTAGACGCCCATGGTGCCGTCGTCATGCAGGATGCGCACATAGTTGCCGGACGGGTTGTTGCCACGCCCGCTCTGGCCATTTTCGGTTTTCACCACCACACCGCTGCGCGCCGAGACGATCAGCGTGCCTTCCGGCATGGCGATGTCGATGGCGTAACGGCCTTTCGGGGTGAAGTGGCTGTATTTGCCATTCGCCCCCTGGGTCATGCGGAACGGCCCGCCCCGCCAGGGCAGCGGATAATCGTAGAGCAGCGGTTGCAGGCGCGGGTCACCGAGGGCGGTGCGCAGTTTCGGTGTGTAGCGCAGCGGCTTGTTCGGGTCCTTGGGAGCGAGGGTCGCCAGGCGGATCTTGCTGCGCGCTGGCAGCACCCAGCGGATCGGCTCGTCCGGCGCGCCCAGGGCGTTGTCCACCCCGGTAAAACTCAGCTGCACCTCGACCGGCGCATACAGGTCATTGCGCACCAGCAGCGTTTCGCCGGCGTCGTGTTTCTTGGTTTCCAGCTTCACCTGTAGATCCAGGCGCTCGACCATGCGGTCGCGGAAAACGAACACCTGCGCGCCTGCCGCGGCCTTGTCGGTGTAGGTCACCACACCATTGGCGTCGGTGTACTTGTAGATGGTCAGGGCCGCAGCCGGACCGGCGGCGGCGAGCAGACCACAGAGTAGGAAAAAGCGCCCTAGCATAACTGCACAATTCTTATGGTTATGGGTATCCGAGTGGGTAAGACTAGCAGCGCGCCTGACCGCAAGCGAGATACCGGCGGTCAGGCTGTGACGAAGCTCGCAGCCCACCAAATGCCGGGGAAAGCGCCGGCCCTGCGGGCCAGTTGGTGGGTTACGCCGCTGCGCGGCTGACCCGCCCTACGCGCCGGGCACGAAGTGTTTCTGCACGGTGCCGCGCGCGATCAGGCGCGACAGGTAATCGAGCTTCTGCGGATCGCGATCGACGAAGCGGAAATTCAGTTGCAGCCACTCGCTGTCGGGCTTGGGCTCGAACGCGGCGACGGAATGCAGGTAGCCGTTCAGGCGCGCCACTTCGCCGCCGTCACCCTGCTCAAGATCGAGTACCGCGCTTTCCAGCACTTGCGGCAGCGGTTCCGCCCGCTTCACCAGCAGCAAGGCCTCCTTCAGGCTCAGGGCCTTGATCACGCACGCCAGGTTACCGCTGGGTAGACGCAACTGCCCCTGGCCACGGCCGCCGGGCGCCTGGGCGGCGGATTTGGCCGAGGCGACCGGGGCCGCCAGCGGTGACTGGCTGCCGGCCGGCGCCGGGCTGGGCTTGATGACATCGGCCTTGCCGCCGGTGAGGGCCGACAGCGAATCGTTGGCGAACGCCGAGCTCATCGGCTTGGCCGGCGCGTTGGCGATCAATGCCTCCAGCTTGCCGGCACGGGTCAGGGCTTTCTTGACCTTGGTGATCAGCTGCTCGTTGCTGAACGGTTTACCGATAAAGTCGGAAACCCCGGCCTGGATCGCCTGCACCACGTTTTCCTTGTCGCCACGGCTGGTGACCATGATGAACGGCACGCTTTTCAGACTGTCCTGCTCGCGGCACCAGCTGAGCAGTTCCAAGCCGGACAGCTCGGGCATTTCCCAATCGCAGAGAATCAGGTCGAAGCTTTGCCGCACGAGCAGTTGCTGGGCCTTGCGGCCGTTAACCGCCTCTTCGATCTGAATGCCTGGAAAAAAGTTGCGCAGGCCCTTCTTCACCAGGTCACGGATAAACGGCGCGTCGTCCACCACCAACACACTGACTTTGCTCATCGGCCACTCCATTCCACGAATGGTGCTAAGCATAGCCCTGGCCGCTGGCCAATAGCCAAGCTGGATTGCCGAAGCGCGACATTTGCCGCCGCTGCGTACGTCAGCGACGGGCTGAAAGCATGACGCCCGGCACAGGGCCGGGCGTCGTCGCAACGCGTGAACTCAGTTGTCTTTGGTTCTATCGGCGCTGCCGAGCACTTCCTCTTCCATCCGCGCCAGGCCGAGGTGCTTCACGTCGGTGCCGCGTACCAGGTAGATCACCAACTCGGCGATGTTGCGCGCGTGATCGCCGATGCGTTCCAGCGAACGCAGCACCCAGATGATGCTCAGCACCCGCGTGATCGAACGCGGGTCTTCCATCATGTAGGTCACCAGCTCGCGCAATGCGGTCTTGTATTCGCGGTCGATGGTCTTGTCGTACTTGGCCACCGACAGCGCCAGATCGGCGTCGAAACGAGCGAAGGCATCCAGCGCCTCCTGGACCATTTTGCGCACCTGGTCGCCGATATGCCGCACCTCGACGTAGCCGCGTGGCGCTTCGCCTTCTTCGCAGAGCTGGATGGCACGCTTGGCGATCTTGGTGGCTTCGTCGCCGATACGCTCAAGGTCGATCACCGACTTGGAGATGCTGATGATCAGGCGCAGGTCGGAAGCGGCCGGCTGGCGGCGGGCGAGGATGCGGATGCACTCCTCGTCGATGTTGCGCTCCATCTGGTTGATCTGGTCATCGATCTCGCGCACCTGCTGAGCCAGCCCAGAGTCGGCGTCGATCAGCGCGGTCACCGCGTCGTTGACCTGCTTCTCGACCAGGCCACCCATGGCCAGGAGGTGACTGCGCACTTCTTCCAGCTCGGCGTTGAACTGCTGGGAAATGTGATGAGTAAGGCTGTCTTTGCTGATCATCTCGGAGAATCCTGTAGTGGCCGCTTTTGCGCCCTCTCCCTTCAGGGAGAGGGCTGGGGAAAGGGTATTGGCCCCTGTCCCCGCTCCCTAACCCACGCCCCAAGGGGAGTGGGAACTACTGCCTGATCTAGCCGTAGCGACCGGTGATGTAATCTTCGGTCTGCTTCTTGGCCGGGTTGGTGAACAGGGTATCGGTATCGCCGAACTCGATCAGTTTGCCCATGTACATGAACGCCGTGTAATCGGAAACCCGCGCCGCCTGCTGCATGTTGTGGGTCACGATGACGATGGTGTACTTGGATTTCAACTCGTAGATCAGCTCTTCGACTTTCAGGGTCGAGATCGGGTCGAGTGCCGAGCAGGGTTCGTCGAGCAGCAGCACTTCCGGCGAAACGGCGATGGTCCGGGCGATCACCAGACGTTGCTGCTGACCACCGGAGAGGCCGAGCGCCGACTCATGCAGACGGTCCTTGACCTCGTCCCACAACGCGCCGCCCTTGAGCGCCCACTCGACTGCTTCATCGAGCACGCGTTTCTGGTTGATGCCCTGGATACGCAGGCCGTAGGCGACGTTCTCGTAGATGCTCTTGGGGAACGGGTTGGGCTTCTGGAACACCATGCCGACGCGGCGACGCAACTCGGCCACATCTTCGCCTTTGCGATAGATGTTGTTGCCGTCCAGGTTGATCTCGCCTTCCACTCGGCAACCGTCGACCAGGTCGTTCATGCGGTTGAAGCAACGCAGCAGGGTCGACTTGCCGCAACCGGACGGACCGATGAAGGCGGTGACGCGCTGCTTGGGGATATTCAGTTTGACGTCGTAGAGCGCCTGCTTCTCGCCGTAGAACAGGCTCAGGCCAGGCACTTCGAGGGTCACGGCTTCTTCAGCCAGTTGCAGATTCTGTTTTTCACGGCCAAGGGCAGAGATGTTGATGCCGTGTGGCTGGGCTTCATGCTGCATGGAGGAACCTCAATGCTTCGTTTGCGTTGGGTGGACAGAGCGCACCAGCGTTTTGTCCACCGATCAGTCGTTGCCAGCGCTGGATAACAACAGCGTTATCCAGCCTAAAAATCACTCAATGATCCAGCGCCTTGTACTTCTCGCGCAGGTGGTTACGGATGGCCACGGCGGACAAGTTCAGCCCGGCGATCACCAGCACCAGCAGCAAGGCGGTGGCATACACCAGCGGCCGTGCCGCCTCGACGTTGGGGCTCTGGAAGCCGACGTCATAGATATGGAAGCCCAGGTGCATGATCTTCTGATCCAGGTGCAGGTACGGGTAGTTGCCATCCACCGGCAGCGACGGCGCCAGTTTCACCACACCCACCAGCATCAGCGGCGCCACTTCACCGGCGGCACGCGCCACGGCGAGGATCATGCCGGTCATCATCGCCGGGCTGGCCATTGGCAGCACCACTTTCCACAGCGTTTCGGCCTTGGTTGCACCGAGTGCCAGGGAGCCTTCGCGTACGGCCCGCGGAATCCGCGCCAGGCCTTCTTCGGTGGCCACGATCACCACCGGCACGGCGAGGATCGCCAGGGTCAGCGAGGCCCACAGCAGCCCCGGCGTACCAAAGGTCGGCGCCGGCAAGGCTTCGGGGAAGAACAGCTGGTCGATCGAGCCGCCCAGCACATAGACGAAGAAGCCCAGGCCGAACACGCCGTAAACGATCGCCGGAACCCCGGCGAGGTTGTTCACCGCGATGCGGATCACCCGGGTCAGCGGGCCCTGGCGCGCATATTCACGCAGGTAGACGGCCGCCAGCACGCCGAACGGGGTGACGATGATGGCCATGATCAGGGTCATCATCACGGTACCGAAAATCGCCGGGAAGATGCCGCCTTCAGTGTTGGCTTCACGCGGGTCGTCGCTGAGGAATTCCCACAGCTTGCTGAAGTACATGCCGATCTTGGTGAACACACCCATGGCATTCGGCTGGTAGGCGTGGACGATCTTGCCCAGGCTGATTTCCAGTTCTTTGCCATCGGCCTCGCGGACCACGATGCTGTCGCGATCGACCGCCTGGTGCAGCTCGAGCAGCCTGCCTTCCAGCGCCTTGTATTGCGCATCGAACTCGGCGCGCTCGGCGTCGATATCGGCCTGCGCGGCCGCGTCCAACTGGCCGCTCAGCTCCAGCTCGCGCGTTTTCAGCCGCAGACGTTCGAGCTCATGGTTGATCGCGCCAATGTCTTTCTTCTCGAGCGTGCTCAGCTGCTTGGCCAGGCCGACGACGCGGGCAATTCGCTCCTGCAGCGTCGGCCAGCCGGCCTCGCCTTCGGCAATCACCTTGCCCTGCTCCTTGACGCTGACCAGATAGCCGTAGAAGTTGCCCCACTCGCGGCGCTCCAGGGTCATCAGCTCAGCCGGCTTGCTGTGCCCAACCAGCCATTCGCCGACCACCCAGGTGAAGTCGCTGCCGTACACGTCACGGTTGCCGACCTTGATCAGCTCGCGGGTCATGAACTCCGGGCCCTGCTCCGGCACTGGCAAGCCGGCCCCTTTGAGGCGGGCGCGCGGCACTTCTTCGGCCTGCACCACTTCGCCGATGAGGGTGTGTACCGCGTTTCCCGGCACTTCATAGCGCGCTTGCAGCAGGTCCGCCGGCCAGAAATGGCCGAGGCCGCGCACGGCGATCACCAGCAACAGACCCAGGGTCATGATCACCGAGATCGACACCGCACCACCGCTCAGCCAGATACCCGGCGAACCACTCTTGAACCAGCTTTTTAGAGAATTCTGTTTCACGACAGTTCTACCTTGGTTGCAGTTCTCCCCCCTCGTTTCACGGAGAGGGGCTGGGGGAGAGGGTGCCCATGCAAGCCGAGGCAACCCTATCCCGACCCTACGGGCCACCCTCTCCCCGAGGGGCGAGGGCCATCAAATGGGCCTCCTGTGGAGGCCGTGTTTTATAGCGCCGCGTATTTCTTGCGCAGGCGCTGACGGATCAATTCGGCCATGGTGTTCATCACGAAGGTGAACATCAGCAACACCAGCGCGGAGAGGAACAACACGCGGTAATGGCTGCCGCCGACTTCGGACTCGGGCATTTCCACCGCCACGTTGGCGGCCAGGGTGCGCATGCCTTCGAACAGGTTCATTTCCATGACCGGGGTGTTGCCGGTGGCCATCAGCACGATCATGGTCTCGCCGACAGCACGGCCCATGCCGATCATCAGCGCCGAGAAGATCCCTGGGCTGGCGGTCAGGATCACCACCCGCGTCATGGTCTGCCACGTCGTCGCGCCGAGCGCCAGGGAGCCCAGGGTCAGGCTGCGCGGCACGCTGAACACGGCGTCTTCGGCAATCGAGTAGATGTTCGGGATCACCGCAAAGCCCATCGCCAGGCCGACGATCAAGGCGTTGCGCTGGTCGTAGGTGATGCCCAGGTCATTGGAAATCCACAAGCGCATATCGCCGTTGAAGAACCAGTTTTCCAGGTGTGGGCTCATACCCAGCGCCAGCGCGCCGACCAACAGCACCACCGGGATCAGGGTCAGGGCTTCCCAACCTTCCGGTACCCGCAGGCGGATCGACTCCGGCAACCGGCTCCACAACCAGCCAGCCAGCAGGATGCCGATCGGGGTCAGGATCAACAGGCTGAAAATCCCCGGCAGGTGCCCTTCGACATACGGCGCCAGGAACAGGCCGGCGAAGAAACCGAGAATCACCGTCGGCATCGCCTCCATCAACTCGATCACCGGCTTGACCTTGCGGCGCATGCGCGGGGCCATGAAGTAGGCGGTGTAGATCGCCGCGGCAATCGCCAGCGGTGCCGCCAGCAACATGGCGTAGAAGGCGGCTTTCAGCGTGCCGTAAGTCAGTGGCGCGAGGCTCAGTTTGGGCTCGAACTCGGTGTTGGCGGCTGTCGATTGCCAGATGTGCTTGGGCTCGTCGTAACTCTCGTACCAGACCTTGCCCCACAGCGCGCTGAAGGAGACTTCCGGGTGCGGGTTGCGCAAGGTCAGCGGTTGCAAGGTGTTGTCGGACTCGACCAGCAAGCGGTTGGCGCGTGGCGACAGGGCCAGCATGCCCGCGCCCTCGACCACCGGTTCAATCAGCAGGGTGCGATGCGCGGTGCTATGGAACACCCCCAGCTTGCCGCTGGCATCCAGCGCGACGAAGCCCTTGCGGCGCTCTTCCGGATTGATCTGGATGACCGGCGCAGTACCCAGCTGGAAGTCGCGAATGTGCTTCAGGCGTGGCTGACCATCCGGGTCGCGGGCCATGAACCACTGGGCGATGCCGCCTTTGTTGTTACCGATGAGCAACGAAATGCCACCGAGCAACTGGGTGCTGGCGGTGAGTTCGGTGTCGGCATCTTCAAACAGTTTGTAGCGACCATTCAGCGAGCGCTCGCGCAGGCTGTAGACATCCGCCTGGGCCCGGCCGTTGAGCACATACAACCATTGCTGACGCGGGTCGATATACAGCGCCTTGATCGGTTCGGCGATCTGCGGCAGAGCGATGCGCTCCTCCGTCAGCGTGACCTCGCCGGTCATCATGTTCTCTTCTTGCGCCATCGACAGCAGGTGCAGTTCCTTGCCGCTGGAGGCACCGAGCAACAGGGTTCCGGAATTCAGGCTGAGGCTGATGTGTTCAAGCGCGCGACCCTGCGGATCGACGCTCAACGGCGCCTGTCCATAGGGGTAATCGATCTGCGGACTGATGGTTTTTTTGTTGTCCGGGTAGGTCACTTTGTAAACGTGCTTGAAGACCAAGGCCTGACCATTCGACAAGCCCAGCACGACCAAATTGGTCCCGGGCTGCTCCTGGCTGAGCGAGGTGACTTCAGCACCGGCCGGCAGCGGCAAGCTGACGCGCTTGAGCTCTGCACCGTTTTTCGCGGCAAAGAACATCACCTCGCCCTTGGCGGAAACGCGCATGGCGACCTGGTTCTGCTCTTCGATGGTGATCAGCAGCGGCTTGCCGATATCCTGCAACCAGGCTGGGCTCTGCACTTTCCTGGCAGTCAGCTCGGCACCCTGGAACAGTGGCATCACCACATACGCGAGGTAGAAGAAAATCAGCGTGATCGCGGCCAGCACAGCGAGACCGCCAACCAGCACGTACCATCGGGTCAGCCGGTCTTTGAGCGCACGCATGCGGCGCTTGCGCTTGAGTTCGGGCGTATTGAAATCAATCCGCACCGGAGGGGAATTTGCAGTCATGGTGGAGTTTGCCAAATCGTTCATGCGCACACCCTAGCGGCTCTTTATTACAGAAACATGACAAAGCGGAGACGCAAAAAACCCGCCGACCAGTAACACCAGTAGCGGGCCTGCGAAATGCGCGACCAGGGATCACCCAGCCGCGCTTGAGCATTCATGCCGAGGCAGCCAATCCGGCCGCCTCAGCCCCGAGCCTGTTACAGGCCCAGCTCTTTCAGCGTCTTCTCAGCCACTTTGGCTGGAACCGGGATGTAGCCGTCTTTGACCACAACTTGCTGACCGGCTTGCGACAGCACCAACTTCACGAACTCGGCTTCCAGCGGAGCCAGCGGCTTGTTCGGTGCCTTGTTGACGTAAACGAACAGGAAGCGCGACAGCGGGTACTTGCCGCTCAGGGCGTTCTCTTCGGTGGCATCAAAGGCTTCGCCGCCTTTTTTCGACAGCGCGACAGCCTTGACGCTGGCGGTCTTGTAGCCGATGCCGGAGTAACCGATGCCGTTCAGCGACTGGCTGATCGACTGCACCACCGAGGCGGAACCCGGCTGCTCGTTGACGTTGCCCTTGAAGTCGCCTTTGCACAGGGCTTCTTCCTTGAAGTAGCCATAGGTGCCGGATACCGAGTTACGACCGAACAGCTGGATCGGCTTTTCCGCCAGGTCACCGGTCAGGCCCAGGTCACCCCAGGTCTTGGCGTTCGAACCGCCGCACAGGCGAGTGGCGGAGAACACGCCATCCACTTGCTCGATGGACAGGCTCTTGATCGGGTTGTCTTTATGCACGAATACAGCCAGGGCATCGACCGCTACCGGCACGGCAGTTGGCTTGTAGCCGTACTTCTCTTCGAACGCCTGCAGCTCGACGTCCTTCATCTTGCGGCTCATCGGGCCCAGGTTGGCGGTGCCTTCGGTCAGCGCGGGTGGTGCAGTGGAGGAGCCGGCAGCCTGGATCTGGATGTTGACGTTCGGGTACTGACGCTTGTACTCCTCGGCCCACAGGGTCATCAGGTTAGCCAAGGTGTCAGAACCGACGCTGGACAGGTTGCCGGAAACGCCTGTGATCTTGGTGTAAGCCGGAATAGCCGGGTCAACAGCGGCAACCGCGCTTGCGGTGGCGACGCCAGCGGCGACAAAAGTCAGGGCCGCCATCAAACGCTTCAGTTTCATGCCTTGCTCCTAGCAGGATAGGGTTGTGATGGATCGGGCCCAAGTATCTGCAGGCCGTATGAACACTCTATGAACCGAATATGACAATTAGATTAAAGGCCAGCATAAAAATTGTGCCCGCGATTGGCGCCCATGCCGACCCGGATCAAAACAAGCTGAGCTGGTCGCAGCCCTGCGCCACAGCCGCCGAGCCGGACGACTCGGCCGGCGCCGGGCTCGACGCCAAGCGCTCGGCCAGGCCGGCCGCTCGCTCGGCGCGGGTACTGACCGCCTCGGCGAGGCGGGCCGGCAAGGCCCAGAGCTCGACCTTGCGCTTGGCGCGGGTGATACCGGTGTAGAGCAGCGAGCGGGTCAGCAGTGGGCTTGAGCTCTCCGGCAGGGCCAGCAGCACTTCGCTGAATTCCGAACCCTGGCTTTTATGCACGGTCATGGCGAAGGCGCTATCGTGGCTGGGCAGGCGGGCGGGCGAGAAGGGCCGGAAACCGTGCTCGACCTCGCCGGCGCTCTCGAAATAGACCCGCAGGCCCTGCTCGCCGGCCAGGCAGATACCGATATCGCCATTGAACAGGCCAAGGGCGTAATCGTTCTGACGCACCATCACCGCCCGGCCGGGGTACCAGCGCTCGCGGCTGGGCAGGCTGAAACGGCGCTTGATCCGCGCCTCCAGCGCTTCGTTGATCCCGGCCACGCCCCAAGGCCCCTGCCGCTGGGCGGTGAGGGCGCGAAAAGCGTTGAAGGCCTCGAAGGCCGTTGCCGGATCGCCACCGCGGGCGGCGGCCAGATAGGGTGCATAACCCTGCTCGAGACGCTCGAGCAGGGCTGCCGGGGCGGGCTCGGATTGCCAGGCCAGATCGGCGCGCCCTTCCTTGAGCAGATTCAGGGTTCCGGCCACGTCGCCACTGTTGATGCGCTGCGCCAACTGGCCGATGCCGCTGTCGCCGGCGAAGCGGTGACTGTGGGTCAGCAACACCACGGCATCGCCGAGCCTGGAACGCGGCGGCTGCACCGCCACCTGCTGCCCGGTCAGGCGCTGCAAGGCGGCGGCGGTTTGCCGATCGAAACCGCTGCCCTCGCATAACTCGGCGAAGACCGCGCCAGCCTCGACGGCGGACAGCTGGTCCTTGTCGCCGAGCAGGATCAGCCGCGCGTGGGTGGGCAGGGCATCGACCAGCTTGGCCATCAGCGCCAGGTCGACCATTGAGGCCTCGTCCACCACCAGCACATCCAGCGGCAGCGGGCTGGCGGCGTGGTGCCGTACCCGCGGGCTGTCGCCACGGCTGCCGAGCAGACGGTGCAGGGTGCGCGCCTCGTCCGGCAGCGCCGCCTTGATCGCGTCACTGACCGGCAGCTCGGCCTTGGCCGTACGAATCGCCTCGGCCATGCGCGCCGCGGCTTTGCCGGTGGGCGCGGCGAGGCCGATGGCCAGGCGCTCGCCACCCGGCTGCTCGAGCAGCGCGGCGAGCAGGCGCACCACGGTACTGGTCTTGCCGGTACCGGGGCCGCCGGAGATCACCGCCAGGTTGCGACGGACCGCCTGGGCCGCGGCGAGGCGCTGCCAATCCGGCCCGGCCTGGCCGCTGTTGCGGGCGAACAGGCGGGCCAGGCCGTCGGCCAACAGCGCCTCGTCGATCTCCGGGGTCGCCGCCCCACGAGCCAGCAGTTGCTCGGCCAACTGGGTTTCGTAGGCGTGATAGCGCGCCAGGTAGAGCCGTTCGCCATCCAGGATCAGCGGCGCAAACGCGCCGGGCAGACCGACCAGGGACGCCGCCGCGAGCTGCTCGCGCCAATCGGCCAGGGCCGGCAGGAGCAGTCCGCCGCCCACCTCCGGCCAGGCCCGTTGCCCGGCCCAACGGCGCAAGGGCAGGCAGACGTCGCCCTCGACCAGCGCCCCGCAGGTCAACGCGGCCGCCGCCAGCACGGCTTCGCCGGCCTGGGGCTCGAGGCGTTGCAGGCTATCGACGAAAGCCCGTTCCAGTGGGCCGAGGGGCAGGGCAGACAGGCTCATCAAACGCCCTCCTCAAACAGCGTGTCGAGCGCATCCAGCAACGCGTCGGCCGGGCGCGAGAAATACACCCCGGCGCTCGGCATGCCACGCAGGAACAGGTAATAGGCGCCGCCCAACTGGTCAGCGCTGAAATCCGCCAGGCGTTGGCGCAGGAAACGCCGCAACGCCACCAGATAAATCAGGTATTGCAGGTAGTAATGCTCGCCGGCCAGGGCCTGGATCAGCCGCTCACCGCCGTAATAGCTGGCGTCCGGGCCGAGCCAGTTGGATTTGTAGTCGGCGATGTACCAGCGCCCCTGGTGCTCGAAGGTCAGGTCGATAAAACCCTTGAGGAAACCCTTGAGGCCGTCGAACTCCAGCCGCGCCGCCGCGTCGCGCATCGGTGCGGCCAGGCCATGGGCCGGGTCCGCCAGGATCACCCGCAGGCGCTGCACATCCAGGTTGGCGACCGGAAAGGTAAAGCCCAGTTCCGGCAGGCGCCGGGCCGGGGCGAGGGCGGCCAGGGTCAGGCCCTGGCCATCCAGATCGCTGTCGAGCACCAACTGCAGATGCGCGGCAGCCAGCTCGGTCCAGTCGCTAGAGAGGCCGTGAGTCTGCAGCGCGTGTTCCACCAGCGGCGCCAGCTCGCCCTTGCCGCGCACCCAGTCCTCCAGCACGGCGTGCAGACAGGTCCCGGCACGGGCGCCACGGGGAAAGCCGAAGAAGCCGGCCCCCGGGTCGCTGGCATCCGGCATCACCAGGCCATCGCGATCCGGCGCCTCCATGTGCAGGCCGGCGGCCAGGCCGGAGAAGCTGCCGATGCGCCAGGCACTGTGCAAACTGCGCTCGAACAGCGCCAGCCGAGCCGGTGGCTGCGCGCGCTGTTCGCCGGCGGCGCTGGTTTCGCTGAGCAGCAGCGGCAGGCGGACGAAAGTGCCGGCACTCGACGCGACCAACTGATCCAGCTCGTCACGCAGGCTAGCGCCGCTGCGCTCGCTGAGGTGCGCGGCCAGCTCGGTGAGGGCATCCGCGCCGCCCAGCTCGCGGCCATGCAGCAGCCAGGCGAGGGCGCTGCTGTGCAGGCCCTCTTCCGGCAGCAGCCCGGTCTTTTTCACCGGCGCCGGCACCGCCACCGGCCCCCAGTGCAACCACAGGCGGTCACGGGCGCGGGTCAGGGCCACATAGGCGAGGCGCAGCTGTTCGGCGAACACTTCGCGGCGGGCGCGCTGCAGGTGCTCGTCCAGCTTGGCGCTGCCCAGGTCGAGTAGCGGCTGGCCGTGCTCGTCGTGGCAGGTGGCGCTGTCCTTGTGCTTGCCGAGCAGCTTGCCGTTCCACAGGTAAGGGCAGAACACCAGGGGGTACTCGAGCCCCTTGCTGGTGTGGATGGTGACGATCTGCACCCGCTCGGCATCGCTTTCCAGGCGCAGCAGGGCATCTTCAGCGGCGCCTTCGCTGCCGCGCTGGGCATTCAGCCAGGCCAACAGCGGTTCGAGGCCGGGGCGCTGCTGGCTTTCTTCCTGCAGCAGTTCGGCCAGGTGCAGCAGGTTGGTCAAGCGCCGCTCGCCGTCCGGCGCGGCGAGCAGGCGTTCGGCGACCTGCTCCTGATCGAGCCAGGCGCGAAAGGCGCGCATGAAGCCCTGTTGCTGCCACAACTGGTGATAGAGTTCGGCGTCCTCGCGCTCACGATCCCAGGCCCGTTCGTCGTCCTGACAGCGCGCCAGTTGCTGCGCGTCACGGCCCAGCAGGCGAGTCGACAAGGCATAACGCAGCACGCCTTCACGGCCCGGCTCGGCATAGGCGGCCAGCACCGCCGCCAGTTCGCCGGCTTCCTCGCTGTGCCAGACGCTCTGGTTGCCACGGCGCACGCTGGGTACGCCACGGGCCACCAGCTCGGCGGCGATCTCCGCGGCCTGGCGATGGTTGGCCACCAGCACGGCGATGTCGCCGCCTTTCAACGGCGTGCGTTCGGCACCGCTCAGGAAGTAGGCCTGGCCCTGGGCGCTGGCGGCCAGCAGGCCGGCGATGCGCTGGGCGCTGTCGACGGCCACCAGGCTGTCGGCGCGGCCCTTGTTCAGCTCCTCGTCACCCAGCCAGACCAACGCCAGGGGCGCCTCCCGCTCTTGGGTAGAGCACGCGCGCGGCAACACCAGTTGCGGCCGTGGTTTGACCCCGGCGCGCACCGGCGGGTAGCTCAGGCCGTGTTCGGCAAAGGGCTGCGGCCGGGCGAACAGCAGGTTGAGGGCGGCGATCAGCTCCGGTATCGAGCGGTAGTTGAAGGGCAGGTCGTAGCAGCGCTCGGCGGCATCGCGGGCCTTGAGGTAAGTCGCCAGATCGGCACCGCGAAAGGCATAGATGGCCTGCTTCGGGTCACCCACGAAACAGAGGCTCGGGCTACTGCGCGACGCGCTGCCTGCGTCAGTTTCTCGCTCAGACTTCGCTGTACTACTTGTACTGTCTCGGTCTTCGCTCGAAGCCTTGTGAAGGTCGTCCTGACCTTCACCCTGCGGGCCAGCAGAGCGGTCCAAATTCGCTCCCGGCGAATTTGTCCTTGCCAGCACGTCGCTCGCTACACCCGGACTTACTGGGTAGATGCTGTTGAAAATCTCGTACTGCACCGGGTCGGTGTCCTGGAACTCGTCGATCAGCGCCAGCGGATAACGGCTGCGCAGGGTCAGCGCCAGGTCGTCGCCAGCCGGGCCGTGCAACGCCTCGTTCAAACGATTGAGCAGGTCGTCGAAAGCGAGCATGCGCTGGGCCGCCTTGCGGGCCG
This sequence comes from Pseudomonas sp. KH_027, assembly GCF_057838565.1. Taxonomy (NCBI): domain Bacteria; kingdom Pseudomonadati; phylum Pseudomonadota; class Gammaproteobacteria; order Pseudomonadales; family Pseudomonadaceae; genus Pseudomonas; species Pseudomonas sp. KH_027. The sequence continues at coordinate 145,642 of NZ_CM174470.1, read as the reverse complement.
GCAATTCCTGATTGAGCTGGTCAAGCAGGCGCACCTGCAAGGCGATCAGGCGTTGTTCACCGGCCGGCACAGCGGCATCCAGGACTTCGCCCAGGGCCTCGAAAGCCTCGGCTACCGGACTGTTGGGCGCGTCAAAGCCTTTTTTGCTGGCTTTGTGCAGGGCGCTGCTGGCGAGCTTCATCAAGCCGTCGGGTTTGTCGAACAGCGCGGCGGGGTCGGCGAAATAGCTGTCCAGCTCGCCGGCCCAGAGCGGCAACTTGGTCAGCTTGTGGGTGCTCTGGCTGAGACCGCCATGGGCCTGCAACTGCTCGATCCAACTGTCACCCTGGCCATGCCAGAGCTCGGCCGCGTGAGACCAGGCCTGGCTGGCGGCGGCCAGTTCATCGCCACCACCGACAGCCACGCCGGCCTCCCGCGGTTCGATCCGCAGGTAGGGCTTGCCCAGGTGCTGGCGCAAGCGCTGGCGCAACCCGCCGGGAGTGATTTTCTTCTTCGCCAGAAAGCGCGCCCAGGCCGGATCGGCGGCGGCCAGCTCGTGACGCCAGGCGTCGGTCAGCAGCGCGTCGAGCACTTCGCGGTCATCGCTGGCCAACTCGCTGTCGAAGTCGCCGCCGGCCTCGAAGGCGGCATCCTGCAAGGCGCGCTGGCAGAAACCATGAATGGTGAAAATCGCCGCCTCATCGAAACCATGCACCGCCAGCAGCAAACGCCGGCGGGCAGCATCGCCGGGGTATTGGGCATGCAGGCGGGTCAGGAAATCGTCCTGGCTCGGCGTGCCTTCGTAGACCGCCAGCAACTCCGCCAGCCGCGCGCGGATGCGCTCGCGCAATTCGGCGGTGGCGGCGGTGGTGTAAGTGACCACCAGGATCTGCCCGACGCTCAACTGCCGCTCCAGCAACAACCGCGCGTACAAGGCCGTCAGGGTCCAGGTCTTGCCGGTGCCGGCGCTGGCCTCGATCAGGGAGCGGCCGGCGAAGGAGGAAGTGTGCAGGTCGAGGCTCATTCGTCGTCCCCTTCATCCGCCGCCAGGGCTCGCAGCGCCGGCACGAACAGCGCCTCGGCCAGTTGTTCGAAACGTTCGCCGAGCGGCTCGCGGTCACGGAACGCCAGGGCATGCCAGGGGTCCTCGGACTCACCCGGGAGCGGGCTGAAATCCGCCCCCTCCCAGGCCAGCAGCGCCTTGCTGCGGGCCGCCTCGATGGGTTCCTTCTTGCCGGGCTTGAGCAGGCCTTCGGCGAAGGCATAGCTGCTTTTCAGCAGCACCGGCAACGGCTCGCACAGCGCCTCGCGGTAGGCTTGCAGCCAGGGTTCCAGCAGTTCGGCCGGGTTGGCCAGGGGGCCAAGTTGCCAGTCCCTGGGCGGTGAAATCAGCAGGCTTTCGCGGGCGATGCCGGGCGTGGCGCTGAGATTGAGCAGCAGGTGGCGCAGCCAGAATGCCGGCAGGTCCCAGGCGCTCGGCGCATTCAGGCGCCAGTCGAACAGGCCGCTGCTGGTCACACCTTCCAGCCAGCCGTGGATATGCACGCCCGCCAGCTGGATATCCACCAGCAGCGGTTGTGGTTGCTCCTCTGGGCGCGCCTCGAACAGCCGTGGGGCGAAGGCCCGCACCGGGCCGCGCAACTTGCCCCACAGGGCCTGGCCGAGCTCGCCGGGCGGCAACCAGCCGGCGGCACGGGCGACGTTACGCTCCGCGGTGGGCGACCAGTCGCGCTCGACCGCCGCCAGCGCCAGCTGGCGCAGCCCGCGCCAGGCCGGGCCTTCCAGCGCAAAGGGTTCATCGCTGGCCAGGGCCTCCTCGCGGTCCGCCAGGCGCAGGCCCAGGCGCTGCTCCAGCAGGAAGCGCGCCGGATGCCGGAAGCATTGCAGCAGTTGCGACGGCTCGATGCTCAGCCAGTCCGCATCCGGCTCGGGCAAGCGGCTGGCGAAAGGCGCCGGGCTCAGTTGCGGCGCGGCGGCCAGGCGCTGGGCGGCGCGAAACCAGGGGGCGGCGAAACCGCTGTGGGCGCCGGACGCGAAGTTACCGGGCGCAAAGGGTTGCAGCGGATGGGCGAAGATCAGCCGGGCGCTGGCTGGAACCTCTGGGAGCGGCTGCAGCCGCGATGGCGCTTGGTCGTCTGCCGCTTCGCGGCCGATGCCGCGCCTACGCTCAAGGTCGCTGTCGACATGAGCGGTCAAATCCACCGCCTCCAGCACCTCGCTGATCAATACCGAAGGCGGCAGCACGGCATTATTGCGCGGGTCGCGGCCGACGTAGCTGAGGTACAGCGCGTCGCGGGCCGAAAGCAGGATTTCCAGCAGCAGGTAACGGTCATCCAGGCGCCGGGCGCGGTCACCGCGTCGCGGCCGCTGGGTGATCAGGTCGAAACCGGCGGCCGGGGTGCGGCGTGGCAGCGCGCCGTCATCCAGGCCGAGCAGGCAGACCAGGCGGAACGGCAGGCTGCGCATCGGCACCATGGTGCAGAAGGTCACCGCACCGGTGAGGAAGCCGGAAGCACCGCTGCCCTGTTCCAGCGCCGCACTGAGTTGCTGACGCACCAGCGCCAGCTCCAATGGCCGCTCGATGCCGGCGGCCAGCGCCTGATTGCGCAGCGCCGCACAGGCCTGGCTGAGCAGGAGCAGGGTGTCGCCGGCCTCGCGCTCATCGAACAGGCTGTCGATCAACCCTTGCAGCGTGTCAGCCCAGGCCGCCAGCGGCCGTGGCCGTTGCAGGTCTTCGGCCAGGCCGGAGAGACGCTGGACGAAGCCAGCCAGGCGCCCGAGCAGTTGCGCACGGCCACCCTCCAGGGCGTCCAGCGGCCAGCTGTCGCCGAGCAGCGGGGCGGCGTTGCCCGCCAGTTGCGGCGGCGCGGCAAAGCCGAGCAGCAGGCGATCCAGGCCCTGGCGCCAGGTAAAGGCCGCATCCGCCGGCAGGCCGAGCTGCTGCCGATGGCCGGCATCCCGACCCCAGCGCACACCGGCTTCGCGCAGCCAGTCGCGCAGCAGGGGCAGGTCTTCATTTTCGATGCCGGCCCGCACGGCAATCGCCGGCTGTTCCAGCCAGGTGAGGATTTCCTCGGCGGTGAAGCGGCTTTGCTCCAGGGCCAGCAGGTTGAGGAAGGCTTCGATCAGCGGCACTTCGGCGCGCAGGCTGCGGTCGGCCAGGCTGAAGGGAATGCGTGGGGCGCCTTCGCGGCTGGCGCCGGGCTTCGAGGCGAACACCGCTTCGATATAGGGCGCGTAACGCTCGATATCCGGGGTCAGCACCACCACCTGATCGGGGCTCAGGTCGGGCTCGGCGGCGAAGCGCGCGAGCAACTGGTCATGGAGGATTTCCACTTCGCGCAGCGGCGAATGAGCGATATGCACTTCCAGCGAGCGATCGTCCGCACGCAACACCAGGCGCTCCTCGGGCCGGCGGGTACGCAGGCGCAGAATGTCGTTTTGCAGGGCCCGCAGCACGGAGCTGTCGTGCAGGTCGGCGTCTTCCGAATAGAGGCCGACCTCCTGGCTGCCCTCGGTGGCGGTCAGGGCGAACAGCGCATCGAAGAAATCGCGGCCCTGCTTGCCGAGACTGGCCAGCAGCGGGTGGCCGACATCCAGGTACCAGTCATCCGGGCTTAACTCTTGAGCGCCCGCTGCGCTTGGGGGCTGCTGGGCCAGCTCGCGGATATCGCGAATATCGCCCCAGGCCTCGCGGCACGGGTTGAGTGCACAAACCACCACCTCGACATGCCGCGCCAGGCCTTCGAGCACGCGCATATGGTGCGGCGGCAGGCTGCTGATGCCGAATACCAGCAGGCGTTCGGGCAGGCCGGCGATGGGCTGGTCGTCGTGCAGGCGCCGCAGCAGATCCTCCAGCAGCCGCGCCCGGTGCGGGTGGCCATCGGCGGTCAGCTCGCGCCAGAGCAGCGCCTGCCAGCCTTCGTCGGGGCCGAGGTCAAGCAGCGCGTTGCGCTCCCAGGCGGCCAGCCAGTCGTCACGGTACAGCAGGTACTGGTCGAATACGTCGGCGATCCGCGCGCCCAGCGACAAGCGTCGGCGCTCGTCGCCGCCATCGAGGTACTGCGCCAGCCGTGGCGCCCGGGCGAGATTGTCCGGCGCGCAGAGCCAGTCGTAGAGCCGCCAGGTCAGGGTGGTCGGCGAGAACGCCGACTGCTCCGGCAACTGGCCGAGCACCAGGCGCGACACGTCCCAGACGAATTTCGCCGGCAACTGCACCTCCAGCTGCATGGCGATGCCCTGTTTGCGCGCCAGCTCCAGGGTCAGCCAACGGCCCATGCCCTGGCTCGGCACCACCACCAGGGCCGGCGCAAACGGCTCGCGCTGCGGCTGGGCCAGCAACGTCGTGGCCAACTCGCCGAGGGTTTCCAGATCGGGGGCATGGTAGAGCGTGAGCATGGGCTGGGGTCACTTGCGGTCAGTCGGCCTAGGTTAACAGCTCGGCCGGCACGGCGGGATCAGGCGACAGGTTATGTCGCGAGCACGGCCGCCGGCAGAATAAAGCTGGCGCCAGCGGCAATCGCCAACTAAAGCTAAAGGCAGGCCGACGAGAAATAATCCAACAAGTACCCGCTCTCGCCTGCCCACTAATCATGCGGCGCCCGCCCGACCCATCGCTGCCGAGCCAGAGCGCCGCCCACGTCAATGCCGAAGGCTGCCAGGGAGGCCGCTGCGATGCTGACCCTGCTGAATTTGCTGTCTGCCGTCGCCTTGCTGATCTGGGGCACCCATATCGTCCGTACCGGCATCCTGCGGGTGTACGGTTCGCACCTGCGTAAAATCCTCAGCCACAACATGAACAAACGGCCGCTGGCTTTTGCCGCCGGCATTGGCGTCACCGCGCTGGTGCAGAGCAGCAATGCCACGGCGTTGCTGGTCACCTCGTTCGTCGCCCAGGGCTTGATGGCGCTGACCCCGGCGCTGGCGATCATGCTCGGCGCCGATGTCGGCACGGCCTTGATGGCGCGGGTGCTGACCTTCGACCTGTCGTGGCTGTCGCCACTGCTGATTTTCCTCGGGGTGATCTTCTTCCTCTCGCGCAAGCAAACCCGCGCCGGGCAGCTGGGGCGGGTGGCGATCGGCCTCGGGCTGATCATTCTGGCACTGGAGCTGATAGTCGATGCCGCCACGCCCATCACCGAGGCCAAGGGCATCAAGGTGCTGTTCGCTTCGCTGACCGGCGACCTGCTGCTGGATGCGCTGGTCGGCGCGCTGTTCGCGCTGATTTCCTATTCCAGCCTGGCGGCGGTGCTGTTGACCGCGACGCTGGCCGGTGCCGGGCTGATCAGCTTGCCGGTGGCCATCGGCCTGGTGATCGGCGCCAATATCGGCAGCGGCATCCTGGCCTTTCTCGGCAGCAGCATGCAGACCCCGGCGGGACGCCGGGTCGCCCTCGGCAGCCTGCTCTACAAGATGATCGGCCTGCTGCTGATCATGCCGCTGCTCAACCCGCTGGTGCACTGGCTGGCCAGCCTGAAGCTCAGCCCGCAGGGGTTGGTGATCGGCTTTCACCTGCTTTACAACAGCCTGCGCTGCCTGCTGCTGTTGCCCAGCGTCGGACACATGGCGCGCTTCTGCAATTGGCTGCTGCCCGAGCAGGCGCAGGACAGTGGCGTGGCCAAGCCGCGGCACCTCGACGCGACGGCACTGGAAACGCCAAGCCTGGCGCTGGCCAATGCGGTACGCGAAACCCTGCGCATCGGCGACCTGATCGAGACCATGCTGGACAACCTGCTGCAGGTGCTGCGCGGCCAGCAATCGGCGCCGAGCAAGGAGCTGCGGCGGCTGGGCGACGATGTCGAGGCGCTCTACAGTGCGGTCAAACTGTACCTCGCCCAGGTGCCCGGCGAGGCGTTGGGCGAGCATGACCGCCGGCGCTGGGCGGAAATCATCGAGCTGAGCATCAACCTGCAGCAGGCCGGCGACCTCATCGAGCGCATGCTCGGCAAGGTGCAGGATCAGAAAACCGCCCAGCGCCACGCGTTCTCCGACAGCGGTCTGGAGGAGCTGGCCAGCCTGCACCTGCAGCTGATGGCCAACCTGCGGCTGGGCCTTTCGGTGTTCCTCTCCGGCGATGCCCAAAGCGCCCGCCAGCTGTTGCGCGAAAAACGCCGTTTCCGCGCGCAGGAACGGCGCCTGGCCCACGCCCATGTCAATCGCCTGCACCGCCAGGTGGTGCAGAGCATCGAGACCAGCTCGCTGCACCTGGAGCTGATCGCCGATATGAAGCGGCTCAATTCGCTGTTCTGCGGCAGCGCCTATGCCGTGCTGGAAAGCCAGGAAATCGGCGCGCTGGCGGATACGGCGCACCACGATGAAATCCACTCGCCCTGAAGCCAGCCACCTACCGCGCTGCTTAAGACTATCGCCACCACCGTTCCTTGGGCAGAATCCCAGGCCATGCCAAACACTCTGATCGACACCGCCCACGCCTCCGTCAGCGCCAGCATCACCCAGGCGGTGCTGCATGCCGCCAGCCGCCTCGGCCTGCCGCGCGAAGAACTGCTCGCCGCCTGCGGGCTGCACGAAGCGCAACTCGCCGATCCGGACGCGCGCGTCTCTTTCGCCACCCAGGAACAGCTGTGGCAACTGCTCGGCAGCCGCCTGACGCAGGCCGAGCCGGGCCTGGCCCTGGGCGCCAACCTTTCACCGGGGCCGTTCAGCGTGCTCGGTTACCTGTTGCAGAGCAGCGCCACCCTCGGCGAAGCGCTGACGGCGGGCTTGCGCTACCAGCGCCTGGTTGGCGAGGGCGGCGAATTGCAGTTGCAGGAACGGGCCGACGAACTGCGCGTGCTCTACCGCCCGCTGCATCCACAGCTGCCGGCGACCCGCACGCGGGTGCTGGCGTTAATGGCGTTCTGGGTGCAGATGATGACGCCGCTGCTCGACGACTTCCGCCTGCTGCGGGCGGAGTTCGCCCATGCGCAGCCTGCCGACCTGACGGCCTACCAGACGCTGTTCGCCTGCCCGCTGGCGTTCGACGCGGCCGACTACGCGCTGGTGCTGCCGCTGGGCCTGCGCGACGCGGCGTTGATCCAGGCCAACCCGCCGTTGCAGAACCTGCTGCGCCAGCATGCCGAAGCACTGCTGGCGCGCCTGCCGAGCGAAGGCCTGATCGCCCGCGTGGTGACCCTGCTCGGCGCGCAACTGGCCCACGGCGAGCCGGACCGCGCCGAACTGGCGCGCACCCTGAACCTCAGTGAACGCACGCTGCAACGGCGCCTGGCCGAAGAGGGCAGCAGCTACCAGCAATTGCTCAACGACACCCGCCAGCAGCTCGCCCAACGCCATCTGGCCAGCGGCCAGCTGCCGGCGGCGGAAATCGCCCTGCTGCTCGGCTACTCCGAGCCCAGCGTGTTCTTCCGCGCCTTCCGCAATTGGACCGGGCTGACGCCCGGCGAGTACCGCGCGCAACATGGCCGCGCAAACACCTAGGGTTGGTGCGCAGGCCGGTGCGCAGCGCAGCGCCAACCTACGCTTGCGCCTCGAGGAAGGCGAGGAACGCCTCGCGGCTGGTGTAGCGCGGCCAGTAACCGAACTCTTCCTTCAGCCGGCGGTTGGCCAGCACCGGGCGATAACGCAGGAAATCCAGCTGCTCGGGCCCGTACTGGCTCAGCCCGAGCGGTTTGAGCAGGCGCAACGCCGCGCTGATCAACCCCGCCGGTAGCGGCCGGTAGGGTTTGCCGAGGATCCCGGCGATTTCCTTCAGCGTCAGCGCGCCGTCGCCGGCCAGGTTGAAAATCCCTTGCGCGCCGCTGTCCAGGCCCTGGCGGATGATACTCACCACGTCCTGATCCCAGATGAACACGAAGCGACTGTCGCTGCCTTTGATGCCCAGCACCGCACGCTTCTTGAACATGTCGGTGATCTGGTTATTCACCCGCTTGCCGAGGATGGTGCCCGGCCTCAGCACCAGTTGCTTGAGCTGCGGGTGATCACGCCGCGCATCGGCCAGCAGCAGCTCGATCTCGCGCTTGTGCCTGGCGTAGGCGAAATGTTCATGGCCGCGCAGCGGATCGTTTTCGTCGATCCATTCGACATTCTCCGGGTAGTAACCGTAGGCCGCGCCCGAACTGGTGACGATCAACTGGTCGATGCCGTTGGCCACGGCGGCGGCGATGACGGCCCGGGTGCCACCGACATCGATGGCATGCAGCTGCGCATCGCTCATGCCGCGCGGCGGCGTCACCACCGAGGCCAGGTGCACGATCGCCCGCGGTTTCCAGGCCGCCACGCAGTCGCGTACCTGGGTCGGCTGGCTGATATCGAGCAACACCGGCTCGATATTCGGCTTCAGTCCCTGCGCCGTCAGCGGACGGATATCGGCGGCGATCAGCGTCCATTGCGGGTGCTTCATCGCCAGCTCGTTGAGCAATTGCAGGCCGATGAAACCGGCCGCGCCAGTGATCAGGACGCGCATGACAGCGGCTCCTCGTGTATGGGGTGCGGCGCCAGCGGGCGATTGCGCCAGAACAGCACCAGCAGTAAACCGCTGACCAGGTGCCAGGTGCCCCACAGCGCAGCGACCAGCGCCATGTTCGGCTCGCCGCCGAACTGGGCGAAGATCAGACCCAGCGCCAGACCGGAGTTGTGCATGCTGATCTCGATCACCATCGCCCGCAGGTTGGCGCCGCGTTGGCGCGCCAGCTTGGCCATCAGCCAGCCGAGCACAATCGCGCTGAGGTTGTGCAGCACCACGATCAACAACACCAGCCCGAGGTTGGCGCTGAACATCTTCCAGTTGTTGATCAGCGCACCGAGCACGAACAAGGCAAAGGCCAGCAGGGCGAATCGCTTGAACCAGGGCATGATCCGCTCGGCGAAGCGCGGCCAGAGGTTGCCCACCAGCATGCCCAGCACCAGCGGCAAGCCGAGTAGCCAGAGCAGGTTGAAGAGGATGCTCAGGTGATCGACGTGCAGGCTCTGCAGACGCTCGGCCAGATAAGCCGAGGCTTCGGGGTTGCAGGCGCTGGTCAGGGCGAAGTTCAGCGGCAGCAAGACCAGCGCCAGCAAGCTGGAGAGCGCGGTCATGCTCATCGACAGCGCGGTGTTGCCACGCGCCAGGTGCGTCATCACATTGGACAGGTTGCCGCCGGGGCAGCAGGCCACCAGCAGCAGGCCCAGCTCGAGGCCGGGATGCAGGTCGACCAGCAGCGTCACCAGCAAGGTCAGCCAGGGTAGCAGCAGGCATTGCCCGAGCATGCCGGCGAGTACCGGCTGCGGCTGGCGCAGCACCGCGCGGAACTGTTCGAGCCGCAGCTCCAGCGACACGCCGAAGATCAGCGCCGCCAGCACCAGGCCGAGGATCAGTTGTTGGCTAGCGTCATAATTCATAAAACGGGCCTTTTAATTATTGTTTTAGCCCGCGGCAGTTTAAGGCCGTCGACGGTTGGTAACAGTGGCAGAGACCGCCAAGCGCTGTGGCCAATCGCGACAGCCGCCGGGGCCGCGGGGTGAACGGCTGGGCTAGGTTTGCAGCCTAGCCCAGCCGGCGCAACCAGCCACACCACCTCCATGGCCGGGCGCAACCCGACTGCGCCGCCTTCCAACCTCAGCGAGACCTTGAACATGAGCACCCACGAACAGGATCAGCGCATCGACTACGTCGAGTTCGCCGCCACCGACCTGGAAGCGCTCAAAGCCTTCTATCAGAGCACCTTCGGCTGGACCTTCACCGACTACGGCCCCCGCTATACCAGTTTCAACGATGGCCGCCTCAGTGGCGGTTTCAGCACCGAGGCGAAGGCCGGCAGCGGTGGCCCCTTGATCGTTATCTACGCCAGCGACCTGCAAGCCAGCTACGCGCGGGTCGTCGCCAATGGCGGGCAGATTCGCCAGAAGATCTTCAGCTTCCCCGGTGGCCGGCGCTTCCAGTTTGCCGACCCGAGCGGCAACGAGTTGGCGGTGTGGTCCGAGTAGGCGGCCTGAGCGACCGGCGGGCTTGCAACAATCCTTCTCAGCACCGAGGGTGACCAGTATCCTGCGCACCTGCCGTTTCCCCGCCCCTCGACACGAACCGCCCATGCTTATCTGGAAGACCCGCCTGCTCAGCCTCATCACCCTCCTGCAGCGCTACCCGGGGCTGGTGGCGGCGTTTGGCTTCGTCTCCGGGGTGTGCAGCTTCATCCTGGTCGACCGCCAGGCAAAATTCGCCACGGCGATTGCCCTGGTGCTGCTGGTCAGCTGGGTCTGGTTGATGCTGGAAAGCCTGTTCTCGCGGATCTTCTCCCGTATGTTCGGCCGCGAAATACCGCAACCGCTGCTGCGCTATGCGACGCAGATGATCCATCAGGAGAGCCTGTTCTTCGTCCTGCCGTTTTTTCTCATCACCACCACCTGGAACAGCGGCCAGTTGTTCTTCACCGGCTTGCTGGCCTGCGCCGCGCTGATCACCATCATCGACCCGCTGTACTACAAGTGGCTGGCGCCGCGGCGCTGGCTGTACCTGGCGCTGCATACGCTGACCCTGTTCGCCGCGCTGCTGACCGCGCTGCCGATCATCCTGCACCTGACCACCGCGCAAAGTTACAAGCTGGCCCTGGGCACTGCGGTGCTGCTGTCGTTCCCCAGCCTGCTGGTGACTTTTCCGGTGCAGCGCTGGTGGCGTGGGCTGGCCTTGATCGGCTTGACGTTGGCCCTGGGTGGCGTCGGCTGGCTGGCGCGCTCCTGGGTGCCACCGGCCACGCTGTGGCTGACCGAGGTGGCGGTGACCACGCACCTGGATGACATCAATCGTTCACCGGGCGAAAGCCTGACCGAGTTGAGCGCCGGGGAAATGCGCGCCCAGGGCCTGTATGCCTACACCGCGATCAACGCGCCACGCGGCCTGGCCGAGCGCATCTACCACGTGTGGCGCCACGACGGCGAGGAAGTGGACCGCATCGCCCTGGATATCAACGGTGGCCGCGAGGCCGGCTACCGCGCCTGGACGCACAAACAGAATTTCCCCGAACAGCTGGTCGGCGACTGGGAAGTACGGGTGCTGACCGAGGATGGCCAGGTGATCGGCGTGCTGCGCTTCGAGGTCACCGAGTAGGAACCTCGAGACTTTAAGGTCGTCGCGAGCGCAGCGGACCTCAGCCGAAGAACCAGTAGCAAACCGCAATCGAGGCCAGAATTCCCACCAGGTCGGCGAACAGCGCGCAGCCCACCGCGTGGCGGGCACGCTGGAGACCGACCGAGCCAAAATACACGGCCAACACATAGAAGGTGGTTTCCGTGCTGCCCTGCATGGTCGCCGCCACCAGCGCCGGGAAGCTGTCGACGCCCTGGGTCTGCATGGTCTCGATCAGCATGGCCCGCGCCGCGCTGCCGGAGAAGGGTTTCACCAGCCCTGTCGGCAGGGCTTCGACGAAGCGGCTATCCCAGCCCAGGCCCTCGACGCACCAGCGGATGCCGTCGAGCAACACATCCAGCGCCCCGGACGCACGCAGCACGCCGACCGCGCAGAGCATGGCCACCAGGTAGGGCAGCAGGTTCTTCGCCACCTCGAAACCTTCCTTGGCGCCTTCGACAAAGCTTTCGTAGACCGGCACCCGCTTCAGCGCGCCCATCAACACGAAGCTGAGGATCAAGCCGAACAGCGTGAGGTTGCCGAGCAGCGAGGACAAGGCCGTCAGCGCTGTCGCGGAGAGGCCGGCGAGGATCGTCATGAACCCGCCGAGCAGCAGCGCGGCGCCGCCGAACCAGGCCAGCACCACCGGATCGGAAAGCTTCAGGCGCTGCATGAAGGCCACCGCGAGCAAGGCACTGAGGCTGGAAACGGCGTTGGCCAGCAGGATCGGCAGGAATACCAGGGCCGGGTCTTCGGCGCCCGCCTGGGCGCGGTACATGAAGATCGACACCGGCAGCAGGACGAACGACGAGGCGTTCATCACCATGAACAGGATCTGCGCGTTGCTCGCCTCGGTCTTGCTCGGATTGAGCTCCTGCAGCGCCTTCATGGCTTTCAGGCCGATCGGCGTGGCGGCGTTATCCAAGCCCAGGCCATTGGCGGTGAAACTCAGGGTCACCAGCCCCAGCGCCGGATGCCCGCGCGGCACCCCGGGCATCAACCGGGCGAACAACGGGCCGAGCAACCGCGCCAGCATATCCACCAGACCGGCCTTTTCGGCAATGCGCAAAAACCCCAGCCAGAGGGTCAGGGTGCCGAACAGCAGCACCATCACCTCCACCGAGAGCTTGGCCATGGCGAACAGGCTTTCGACCATCGCGGCGAAGACGCCCGGATCGCCACCGATCCAGCGCACCAGCGCGGCCACCGCCGCTACCACGAAAAAGCCCAGCCACAAGCCGTTGAGCATGATGAATCCCCCTGATTTGCCGCGGATGATAGCGGCGCCCGCCCGCCCAGCGCCAGAAACGCCAAGATCGCGGCTAGCTGAATCCTCGACGAGGCCGCATCCGGCCCGTCTGCGATCTACGCGCAACAGTCATCTTTAGCGTCTAGGCTGAAGCGCTCACGCACCACGTACTGAAGAACTGGCTCTGGCGACACCCCAGGGTGCGCGTGTAGCAAAACTGGCCGCCCGTTTACGGCAGCCGACAACCACTGACGCACGACTCAACACAGCAAAAAACACCTCACCACCAGGAGCTTCACGGATGACTAAACAGCTGTTTATCGCCCTCGGCCTGACGGCCGGCCTGCTACTCGCCGGCTGTGCCAGCGAAACCACCCAGCCTGAGCAATACTCGGGCTTTCTCAGCGACTATTCGATGCTCAAGCCGGCCACCTCGCCGAGCGGAGCCCCGGTGATGCGCTGGGTAGCGCCAGGCCTTGAGCTGCAGCGCTACAGCTCGGTCCTGGTTGAGAAACCGCAGTTCTATCCCAGACCGCAACCAAGCGAACAGGTCAGCCAGAAGACCCTGGACGACATCGCCAATTACCTCCAACAGGCCTTGCAGCGCGAGCTGAGCGGACGCCTGCGCATCGTCACCCAGGCGGACAACGACACCCTGGTATTGCGCTCGGCAATCAGCGCCGTCAACGTCTCGCCTGAAGGCCTGAAAGTCTACGAAGTGATTCCCATCGCGCTGGTCGTGGCCGCCGCGAGTACAGCGGCCGGTACCCGTGATGAGAACAGCTCGATCTTCATCGAGATGCAGGCACTCGATGGCGGCACCGGCAAACCGGTGGCTGAAGTGGTGCGCAAGGGCAGCGGTCTGCAGCTGGAAAACAGCAGCACCCAACTGCAGTTGAAGGATATCCAGCCGGTGCTGGATGTGTGGGCCAAGGATGCACACAACTTCCAGCCTTGAGGGCGCGGGCTACCGCTTGCACAGCCTGGAGCCGCAACGCAAAACGCCCTCGATCGAGGGCGTTTTTACGCAAGGGTTTCATCGGCCGGCCATCAACCTCGACTACGGCGGCCAAAAATAAGCGAAGCCACAAACATCACCAGGAACACGATAAAGAGAATCTTCGCGATGCCGGTAGCGGTGCCCGCAATACCGCCAAAGCCCAGTACGGCCGCGGCGATGGCGATGATCAGAAAGGTAATTGCCCAGCTCAACATGGTGAACCTCCTTAGGGTTAGGAAAAGGGTCCAGCGCCGGACACTCCGGTGCTTCCCGTCCTGCTTGCTCACTACAAAATAAAAAACGTTGAACACCTCAGAAAAAAGCCGGAACGTCCGTGTTCCGGAAGAAGCCTTATTTCATCGCGCGTTTCAGGTCACGCATGCGGTCATGGCAGGCACGCACCTTGGGCATTTCCACGGCCAGCAGGGCACGAATATCCGGTTCGGCGTCCTTCATGGCGTCTTCAAAGGCATGCAGGATGCGGTCTTCGGTGTCCTCCAGCTGGGCCACATAGGTGGCGCCTTCATCGCTGGAGAGGGTCGCCTTGGTATCGGCATACACCTGACGCAACTTACCCAGCACGGTGCCGCCCTGAGCCGGCTGCTCGTGGTTGGCTGCGACCTTGATCGCCAGGGCGCGTATCACCTGGGTCTTGGCCTGGGACATGTCGTGGAACAGCACTTTCAGCTTCACATCTTTGACTGCAGCCTGGGCGTGCTCGTAGAAGCGTTGACCGTCACGGGTGATTTCGATCAGTTCGTTCAGTTGGCTCGTTTTGCTCGTCATGATAGGTCTCTCTTTTTGAGTGCCGGCGCGCCGGTCAGCGGCGCCTGAAGCAGGTGGTCGGCCAACGGCGGCTTAGCCGGCGACTTTCAGCGCATCGGCATTGACGCTGCGCACGCCACGGATGTTCTCCGCCATTTCGACGGCCAGTTCCTTCTCGGAACCGCTGGCGACCACGCCATTGAGGGTCACCAGGCCGCCTTTGGTTTCTACCGCGATGTTCAAGCCATCGAGGTTGCGGCTATACAGGTAGCTGGATTTCACCTTGCTGGTGATCCAGGCGTCGCTGATCTTGTCGGCGCTCTGCTGCGCCTTGGCTGCGGTGCCCGGCTTGCCGCTGACGCTCAGGTTATTGATCACCTCGTGCACGCCATCGGTGTTGTCAGCCAGCTTGCCGGCCAGCTCCTTGGCGGCCGAGGACTGCGCTTCACCGCTCAGGGTGACTACGCCGTTATTGGTCACGACATGGGCATCCAGGCCTTCGGTGCCGCTGTTCCACAGCAGTTTGGATTTGATGGTGGCGGTCAGCGTCGAGTCGTCGAAACGCTGGGCCAGGCTCGGCGCGGTGCCGGCCTTGGGCTCGTACTTGGCGTCGACCCGCAACTTGTTGTCGACGTTCTGGATACCTTCGATACCCAGCGCGACCTGTTCGGCCAGCTCCTTGTCCACTTCGCTTTCCACGGTGCCGGTAAGGATCGCGGTGCCGCTCTCGACATCAACACTGATGGCGAACGGGCTCAGATGCCGGTTCAAGGCATAGGCTGTCCACAGCGAGCCTTCCTGACGTGCTTCAGTGAGCTGCGCAGACAGATCGCCGGCGGCGGCTTGCGCGACCATCGGCGTCAGCCCGAGCAAGGTGGCGGTAGCGGTGGCCAGGGCAATTTTCTTCAACTGATGCATGGTGTTTCTCCTGCTGGGTATGCGTTACGGCCACTTGAGGCCATCCATGCAGGGGTTATCGCAAGTGCTGTGCCAGGTTTTTTCACCTATAAATAACAATATAAATCAAATACTTAACCATATTAGCGACACCTTCCACTCATGCACCTTGCAGGATGAGCCAGAATTGACCGTGCAACTTGCACGAACTTTCCGTGACTAATGTTCACGACTCCTGATGTGAGAACGACGATGGAACAGCCCAGTCCCAAGAGTGGCCGCATCCTCTTAGTCGATGACGAATCGGCGATCCTGCGCACCTTCCGCTATTGCCTGGAGGACGAGGGCTACAGCGTGGCCACGGCCACCAACGCGGCGCAGGCGGACGCGCTGCTGCAGCGCCAGGTGTTCGACCTGTGCCTGCTCGACCTGCGCCTGGGCGAGGACAATGGCCTGGAGGTGCTGGCTCTGATGCGCCTGCAGGCGCCCTGGATGCGCGTGGTGATTGTCACCGCTCATTCCGCCATCGATACCGCGGTGGACGCCATGCAGGCCGGCGCCGCCGATTACCTGGTCAAACCCTGCAGCCCCGATCAGCTGCGCATGGCCGCCGCCAAGCAAATGGAAATCCGCCAACTGGCCGCGCGCCTGGAGGTGCTGGAAGGCCAGGCGCACAAACCGAGCGACGACCTCGACTCCCACAGCCCGGCCATGATGACGGTGCTGGAGACGGCACGGCAGGTCGCCAACACCGATGCCAACATTCTCATTCTCGGCGAGTCGGGTACCGGCAAAGGCGAACTGGCGCGGGCCATTCATGGCTGGAGCAAACGCGCGAAAAAAGCTTCGGTGACCATCAACTGTCCCTCGCTGACCGCCGAGCTGATGGAAAGCGAACTGTTCGGCCACAGCCGCGGCGCCTTTACCGGCGCCAGCGAAAGCACCCTAGGGCGGGTCAACCAGGCCGATGGCGGCACCCTGTTTCTCGACGAAGTCGGCGACTTCCCCCTGACGCTGCAACCCAAACTGCTGCGCTTTATCCAAGACAAGGAGTACGAGCGCGTCGGCGACCCGGTCACCCGCCAGGCCGATGTGCGCATCCTCGCGGCGACCAACCTGAACCTCGACGAGATGGTGCGCGAGGGGCGCTTTCGCGAGGACCTGCTCTACCGGCTGAACGTCATCACCCTCAAGCTGCCGCCCCTGCGCGAGCGCAACGACGACGTGATGGTGCTGGCCGAAGGCTTCCTGGCCCGCTTCGTCAAGGAATATGCCCGGCCGGCTCGCCATTTCAGCGAGGCGGCGCGCAACGCGCTGCTGGACTACCGCTGGCCAGGCAACATCCGCGAACTGCGCAACGTCATCGAGCGCGCGAGCATTATCTGCCCGCAGGAACAGGTCGACGTCAGCCACCTGGGGCTCGGCGAGCAGCCGGCCGGCAACGTGCCGCGGGTTGGCGCCGACCTCAGCCTGGAAGCCCTGGAAAAGGCCCATATCGCTGCCGTACTGGCCAGCAGCGAAACCCTCGACCAGGCCGCCAAGACGCTGTGCATAGACGCCTCGACGCTGTACCGCAAGCGTAAACAGTACAACCTATGAAACTCACCATGACGCTGCGCACGCGGTTGTTCCTGAGCTTCTCGGCCCTGATCACCGTGGCGCTGCTCGGCCTGCTGCTCGGAGTGATCAGCGTCCTGCACACGGCGCAGACCCAGTCGAGCCTGATCCGGCATAACTTCGCCACGATCGAGATCAGCCAGCAACTGCGCCAGAGCCTGGGCGATCAACTGATCAACCTCCTGAGCGAACGACCGGACATAGCGGCACTGCAGAGCTCCCAGGCGCAGTTCAGCGCCCTGCTCGCGCAAGGCCTGAAAAGCCACGACAGCCAGACCCGCAAAGGCTTTGAGCAAATCGACGAGGTCTACCAGCGGTTTACCAAGGTGGTCGCCGAGCCGGCCAGCCTGCGCTGGGCCCTGCTCGACGATAACGACTTCAGTCACAGCTGGAATGCCGTCCGCAGCAAGCTGCACGAGGTGCAGCAGCAGGCCATCGACAGCGTCAGCCGGGCCGAAAGCCAGGCGCGTGAGCGGGCCAGGCTGATCGCCGGGCTACTCGGGCTACTGGGTGTCGCAGTGCTGGCGATCGGGATGATTACCGCACAGAGCATCGCCCGGAACTTCGGCGTGCCGATCGAAGTGCTGGCGAAAGCGGCCGACAAAATTGGCCAAGGCGACTTCGAAGTCATCCTGCCGGTCACCCCGGTCGCCGAGATGGCCTTGCTCAGTCGGCGCTTCGGTCTGATGGCGGAAGCCTTGAGCAACCACAAGGCGAACAATGTCGACGAGCTGCTGGCCAGCCAAAGCCGCCTGCAGGCGGTGCTCGACAGCATCGACGACGGTTTGGTGATCATCGACGCCCAGGGGCGGATCGAGCACGCCAACCCAGTGGCCACCCGCCAGTTGTTCCGCGAACACGACCCCCACGGTAAAAGCCTCGGCGAACTACTCGCCCGCCCCGAGCTGGACGAGGCCACGCATCGGGTGCTCAGGGGCAAAGTGCTGGATCAGGTACCCGAAGATCTGCTGGTCGAGACCGCCGGCGAAAGCCGCCTGCTGGCCTGGGCCCTGACCCCGGTTTGCCACCTCGATGGACGCAGCGTCGGCGCGGTGCTGGTACTGCGCGACGTCACCGAGCAACGGGCGTTCGAGCGGGTGCGCAGCGAGTTCGTGTTGCGCGCCTCGCATGAACTGCGCACACCGGTGACCGGCATGCACATGGCCTTCGGCCTGCTGCAGGAGCGCCTGCAGTTTGCCCCAGACTCGCGCGAGGCCGACCTGGTGCGCACCGTGGACGAGGAAATGCTCCGGTTGGTGCGGCTGATCAGCGATCTGCTGAATTTTTCCCGCTATCAGAACGGCCTGCAGAAAATCGAGTGCGCGCCCTGTGACCTCGATGACCTGCTGACGCAAGCCCAGCAACGTTTCGCTGGCCAAGCCAGCGAACGCGACATCACCTTGCTGACCGAGGTGGTGCCGCCCATGCCGCCGGTCAACCTCGACCGCCTGCAGATCGAACGGGTGCTGGACAACCTGCTGGCCAATGCCTTGCGCCACAGCAATAACGGCGGCGAAATCCAGATGCAGGCGCGGCGGCATGGCGAGCGGGTGATCATCAGCGTGCAGGACAACGGCGAAGGCATCGACTTCAGCCAGCAAGCGCGGATCTTCGAGCCCTTTGTGCAGGTCGGCAGGAAAAAAGGCGGCGCCGGCCTGGGCCTGGCCCTGTGCAAGGAAATCGTGCAACTGCACGGCGGGCGGATCAGCGTCTACTCACGTCTGGGCCAGGGCTCGCAGTTCTATATGGCGTTGCCACTCTGAGCCTGCGCGCAGGGCGCAGCAGTGCTTAAAACACCCAACGCTGGGTTGGCGCTGTTTGCACGGCGTTGGCGGTATCTACGAGTTGGCTTTGGTCGCTGGCGGGCATCCACTGGGCATCACGCTCGGCCTGCGACTTGGCAACACCCATCTGGCTCTGCCACATCGGCACCGACCAACCCTGGACCTGGATGGGCTCCGGGCCTGACGGGGTGCCAGAGGCAAAAACACTGCTGACAACTACGAGAGCAGCACTCAACAAGTTCGGAACAGTATTCATCGTGCGTCTCCATCGCTGATCAGATTCGTAGAGCTGAGAGAGCAGGCACCATGCCAACTGTTTATTATAAAAACATATTTAAAAATCAATGATTTATAAACAAGCTCAACACGCGATAGTTGCACATTGCACGACTGCCGTCGGCGCATGATTGCAATTTGCACGATCGACAACTTGCACCGCCCGGGCCAATTCACGCCTGATCGCCAGCACCCGGTCGCTGGAGCGCAACTCTCAGCGCGGCTTGTTCAGCCCATTCAACAGCACCAGCAGCGCCGCCGTCTGCGCATCCGGCTCGCCGTCGAAGCGCGTCGGCCGGTAGTGCATTTGAAAGGCGGCCAGCACATGGCGGGTGGCCACATCCCGCTCACCGGTCTGCGGCGTGGCATAACCCAGGGTTGCCAGTTGTTGCTGGAACCAGGTGATGCTCGGCAACCGGGCCGCGAACAGCGCCTGCTGGCGGGCCACCGCCTGGGCGTCCGGCCAGACCCCGAGCCCGGCTTCGGCCAGGCGCTGCCACGGAAACAGCGGCCCCGGATCGAGCTTGCGCAGCGGGGCAATATCGCTGTGGCCAATGATGTGCCGGGGCTCGATCCCGTAGCGCTTGACGATATCCTTGAGCAGGACGATCAGCGCCTCGATCTGCGCATCGGAATAGGGGTACCAGACCCGCCCACTCGGAGTGTCCGCATACCCCTCATTGACCAACTCGATGCCGATCGAACTGGAATTCAGCCAGGTGCGGCCATCCCACTCGCTTTCACCGGCGTGCCAGGCGCGGCGACTTTCATCGACCAGTCGGTAGATGGTCGGCGGCGCGGCGTCGATCAGGTAATGGCTGCTGACCTCGCCATGGGTCAGCAGCTGCAGCGAGCGCTCGAGCCCGGTCGAGGTGTAGTGCAGCACGACGAACTGCACCCGGCTGTCGTGGTTGGCCGAAGGGTGGCTGGTGTCGATCCGCGGGCCGCTGGCGCAACCGGCCAGCAGGGCAAACATGAGGACAAGCGAGAAGGTTTTCATCGGTTGATCGGTAAGAGACTCTGCACGTTATCCAACGACCTGTCGACCGCTCTGACGGCTGCCTAGGCAGCAACGCAAGAATGGCGCGCCAGTTTAGTGCTTTGCGCCGGGCACCGCTGCGCTCAAAGCGCTACTGCAGGTTTCCGGGCAACCGTTCGTGAAGCTATAAGTGCCGCTCCGGACTAACGGTTGTATGGGCTAACGGCAGCCGCCTATTGTTTAGCTAGCTGCCAGTCGTTGCAACGCCGAGGAAACCCTTCATGCGCCGCTCACTGCTCTGGTTCAAACAGGACTTACGCCTCGACGACAATCCGGCACTGCACGCCGCGCTGGCTGCCGAACGTCTGTTGCCGGTGTATGTCCTCGACCCGGCGCTGTTCCAGAGCGGACCACTGGCGGCCCGGCGCTTGGGCGTTCACCGCGCCCGCTTTCTGCTGGAAAGCCTGGCCGCGCTGGACGGCGCCTTGCGCCTGCGCGGCTCGCATTTGCTGGTGATGCAAGGTCAGGCCGAAACCCTGCTCGCGCAACTGGTCGAGCGCCTCGACCTGCAAGAAGTCCTGACCCAGGAAGAAATCGCCCCCGAAGAACGCGCGCAACTGGCCAGGCTGCGCGCCAACCTGGCGCCCGTGGCGCTGCGCGAGTTACCGGGCAATGGCTTGCTGCGCGCCGAGGAGTTGCCTTGCGCGGTGGACGAACTGCCGATGGTCTATCGCCCGTTCTGCGAACTGCTCGAACAGCGCCTGGTGGTCTTTCAGCCACAGCCGGCACCGGACAGCCTGCCGCCCGTGCCGGAGGCCGCCGTCGAACTGCTGACGGCATTGCCGACGCTGTCGCAACTGGGTTTGGGCGAACCCCTGAACGTCGCCGACAGTGCGTTCCCTTTCGCCGGTGGCGAGGCCGCCGCCACTGGCCGGCTGCGCGACTATCTATGGGACAGCCAGGGCGTGCGCCAGTATCAAGCCACCCGCGACGGGCTGATCGGCAGCGAATACTCGTCGAAACTCTCGCCCTGGCTGGCCAACGGCTGCCTCTCGGCGCGCCGCGTGGTCGCCGAGTTGCGCCGCCACGAGGCACAGTACGGGCGCAACGATTCCACCCTGGAGCTGTGGCGGGCGCTGCTCTGGCGCGAATTCTTCCGCTGGACGCTGCTGCGCCGTGGCGATGCCCTGTTCCAGGCCGGCGGGCTGAAAGCCACCGCGCGGGCACCGACGCAGTTGGATGAGCGCTTCACGCAATGGTGCCAGGGTCGCACCGGCATGCCGCTGGTAGACGCCAATATGCGCGAGCTGGCGGCGACCGGCTTTATTTCCAAGCGCGGTCGCCAGGTCGTCGCCCGTTACCTGGTCGGCGACCTGCAACAGGATTGGCGCCATGGCGCCGCGTGGTTCGAGGAGCATCTGCTCGATTACGAGCCGGCCAGCAACTGGGGCAATTGGGCCTACCTGACCGGGATCAGCAGCGACCCGCAGTACAGCCGCGCATTCAACGCCTTGCGCCAGGCCCGCCAGTACGACCCGGAGGCCGCCTACGTCAGTCTCTGGCTCGCGGAACTGCGGAACCTGCCGCAACACCTGCGGCATACGCCCTTCCTGCTCTCGCCGCAGCAGTTGGATGCGCTGAACTATCCGCGCCTGGAGCATATCCCCGAGAACTGGCAACCCTATCTGCCCAGCGCGGCCTAGACGGGCTCGGAGCGCCAGCGCAGCCGCTCAGGCTAACCTAACCGATGTCGATCCGGTTGCGACCGTTGCGTTTGGCCCGGTACAGCGCCTGGTCGGCGCGCTCGAAAACCAGTTCGCTGCGTTCGCCCGAGCAGAACGCCGTAAGCCCGGCGGACAAGGTGATGGTCACGCGCTCGCCCTTGAAGTGGAACGGGCAAGCCTCGATGCCGGCACGCAGGGTTTCCAGCAGCTGCTGACCACCGGCCAGCGGGGTCGACGGCAGCAGCAGGACGAATTCCTCGCCACCGAAACGCGCCATGAAATCGGTCTTGCGCAGACGGTTGCTCAGCTCGCCGGCGATGATCTTGAGCACCTTGTCGCCGGCCAGATGGCCATAGTTGTCGTTGATCCGCTTGAAAAAATCGATATCCAGCACCGCCAGCAGCAAATCGCCGCCATAACGTTGCCAGCGCGCCACTTCCAGCTCCAGGCGCTCGCTCCAGGCCGCGCGGTTGGGCAAGCCGGTGAGCGGATCGGTCAGGGCCTTCAGGCGCTGCTCCTCGAGGTGGTCGCGAAAGCCCTTGGCCTCCTGCTCCATGCTCGACACGCGCTCGACCAGGGTCTGCAAACGACCGGCGACTTGCTGTTCGCGCTCATCGCGCTGGTGCTGGTACTGCTCCATGGTGCTCAACAGACCATCCAGGCGATTCTCGACCAGGTACTTGAGGCTGCTCAGGTCGGTGGCCTCCTGCACGCTGCTGTGCAGCCCATCGACCTGCTGACGCAGTTCGGTGTCGAGCTCGCGGGCCGCCAGCATGGAGTCGGCATAACCTTCGTGGGCATCCTGCAGGCCGCCCTGGAAGGTCGCCAGACGCTCGTTCAGTTGCTTGAGGTAGCCCTCGAACTCGCGCTGGCCAATGTCAGCCACCGCCAGCATCAGCACGGCAAAGTCGTCCAGCACCGGCACCAGTTCGTACATGTTCAAGCCAGCCTGGATGCGCTGGCGCAGGGTGTCGGCCTGGGGCTGGTGCCGCTCCGGCACGGTCAACTCGTCGAGCAGACCCAGCAGCGTGGCCTCGACGTGCCCGGCAATCGCGCTGTAACTCGGCTCAGTGCTCACCGGTATGGCATAGAGCGGGTCGGACGGGGTCAGTTCCGCCAACGTGGCCACCGCGGGGATCGCCGCAGAGACCACCGAGCCCTCGGTCAACAGCGTCGCGGACATAGGCAGGCTGTCCAAGACCGTCAACGCGGGCCTCGCGGGTGCCGGGGCATCGACTGCAACCGCCAGCGCCGCATCGGAAGCGGGCAGCGGCGCGGAGGCGGGTGCGGCACTGGCGGGCGGCAACATGACGGCCGGAGCGGCCGCCACGGGTATCGGCTCCAGTACCGCCGCGGCGCTGGCTTCAGCTATCACGGCGGTTGCCGGCACGGGCGGGCTCATCGGCGCGCGCACGGCCAATGGCGCATCGCTGTCAGGCAGGCTCTCGGGCACATCGCGGCCACCGAACAGGCGCTGCAACAAACCGGGACGCGCCGCTTCCGGGTTTTCCAATATGGCCAGGGCCTGACGCTGCAAACCACTCAGTTCCGCCAGCAACGCCGGCAACTCGCGCGGCTGGCTGGCGCGCTCTTCCAACTGCTTGGTGAAGCGTTTGAGTGGCTTGCGCACTTCGCTGGGCAACGGCAAGGCCAATAACTGGCTGACCAGCCCGCCCAGCGCGCTGGTGACTTGCCCGATCCGCTCCTGCCGACGTTGCTCGGAATCCAGCGCGACCCTTTCCAGGCGCGGGATCAGCGCGGAAAGCCCGGCATCCATGTCCTCGCGGCGTACTATCTCACGCAAGTCCTGCATGCACTGGTCGACGGCCTTGTCCGTCCCTTCGGCGGCCAGCGAGCTGCGCACCAGACCGCGGCGCAACAGGTCGAGGCGGGCGTCCCAGCGGCGTTCGAGCTTCTCTTGCTGCTCGAGATTGCTCAGGTACTTCTCTTTCCAGCGCTGGGTATCGTCACTCATGTCGGTATTCCGCGAGGGGCATATTCGACCTCGGCGTATTCCCGCCGAGGCTCTCCGGCAAGCGAATCTCGACCGCCACCGGCAGATGATCGGAAATCGGTAGAGCAAGCACCCGCACGCGTTCCAAGGTCAGGCTAGAACTCAGCAGGATATGGTCAAGGCAGCGCTGCGGCCGCCAACTGGGGAACGTCGCCTCCACCTGCGGCGCCAGCAGCCCCAGGTCGCGCAATGGCGAGTGCAGCAGCAGATCCGCTGCCTGGGTGTTCATGTCGCCCATCAGGATCTGGTGGCGATAGCCGCCGATCAACTCGCGGATATAGGCCAGTTGCCGGGTGCGTGTCCGCGCCCCGAGCGACAGGTGCATCATCACCACCACCAACGCTTCGACACCCTCGCCGAAGCGCAACAGGATCGCCCCGCGTCCGGGTGGGCCGGGCAGTGGATGATCTTCCAGAAGCGTAGGCTGCAGGCGGCTGAGCACGCCGTTGCTGTGCTGGGCGAAACGCCCGAGATTGCGATTGAGCTGCTGGTACCAGTAGGGAAAGGTGCCGAGTTGGGCGAGGTGTTCGACTTGATTGACGTAGTTCGAACGCAGGCTGCCGCCATCCGCCTCCTGCAGGGCGACCAGGTCGTAGTCACCGAGCAGCGCGCCGATCCGTTGCAGATTGCCGGCGCGCCCCCGATGCGGCAACAGATGTTGCCAGCCGCGCGTCAGGTAATGCCGGTAGCGCTCGGTGCTGTTGCCCACTTGGATATTGAAGCTGAGCAACCGCAACCGACCGTCCGCGGGCAGGCCGTTGGCGGCCCCGCAGTGCGCATTGACCTGCGGGGTGCGCAAACCAGCCACACGTTCGGCACCCCAGCGGCGCAGCATGGCCGCTTACTGCGCGGCGCGTTCTTTGGCGATCAACTGGTCGGCCACATCCAGCGCTTGCTGCGGGCCACCGGCCGAGCTGATATCAAAACGGTACTTGCCGTTGACGATCATCACCGGGACGCCACTGATCTGATAGGCCATGGCCAGCTTCTTGGCTTTCTCCATCTGACCCTTCACGCCAAAGGAGTTGTAGGTCTTGAGGAATTCGTCTTTATCGATGCCTTGG
Organism: Pseudomonas sp. KH_027; assembly: GCF_057838565.1. Classification (NCBI taxonomy): domain Bacteria; kingdom Pseudomonadati; phylum Pseudomonadota; class Gammaproteobacteria; order Pseudomonadales; family Pseudomonadaceae; genus Pseudomonas; species Pseudomonas sp. KH_027. The sequence continues at coordinate 121,241 of NZ_CM174470.1, read as the reverse complement.
GTGGCGAGGAACTCAGCCATTTCTTCCGGCGTGGCGAGTTTCTTGCCGTCCTTCTGGATGGCTTCGAAGATCGCGCCGTGAACCTTGCTCTCGACCTTCATCGATTCGAGCGTGATGAACAGCTGGCCGTGCGCATTCCACACACCGCCGAACAGAGCCGGGATGCGGATGAAGTTGACGTCTGCAGGTAGCTTCTCGATCCATGGATTGATGGTCGGCTCGAAGTTGTAGCAATGCGGGCAGCCGTACCAGAACAGCTCCACCACTTCGATCTGGCCTGGCTTGGAGACCGGCACCGGGCTGCTCAGCTCGACGTACTGCTTGCCCGCCTGGATCGGCTCGGCAGCGTTTGCAGTCATCCCGAACAAACTTGCAGTCGCGAGGACGGCACTGAAAATCAGGTTACGCATGCGTTACTCCTTGGCTGATAAAACTCGCCCGATGGTGGACTGGAATTCGACCCACGGGCCTGAAGCTGGTTCCCGCTATTGTACCGGCGGCCCCAACGAAAAAGGGTGGCCTTCGCCACCCTTTTCGTTCCGCTCATCCGTAGCGGATTAACGGTCTTGGCTCAGAGCCGGTGCTTAGTGCAGACCCTGGATATAGCTGGAGACGGCAGCCATGTCCTTGTTGCTCAGCTTGGCCGCGATGCCGCGCATGATCATGCTGTCGCCATCGTTGGTGCGGTTGCCTTCGCGGAAGTCGGTCAGTTGCTTGCTCACATAGGCCGCGTGCTGGCCGCCCAGTTGCGGGAAGCCGGCCGCCGCATTGCCGGCACCGTCAGGCGAGTGGCAACCGGTGCAGGCCGGCATGCCTTGATCGAGCTTGCCGCCGCGGAACAGCGCTTCACCACGTGCAACCAGAGCAGGATCGGCGGCGCCGACGCTCATCTTCTGGCTGGCGAAGTACGCTGCGATGTCCTGCAGATCCTGATCGCTCAAATTGGTCAGCAGCCCGGTCATTTCCAACACTTGGCGGTTGCCGGACTTGATGTCGTTCATTTGTTTGAGCAGGTAGCGCTCGCCCTGGCCCGCCAGTTTCGGGAAGTTCGGTGCAGGGCTGTTGCCATCGGCACCGTGGCAGGCACCACAGACAGCGGCTTTGCCCTGACCAGCAGCGGCGTCGCCTGCGGCGTGAGCCATACCGGAGAGGCCCAGGGTCAACAGCAGACTCACGAGTACTTTGTTCATCAGCTAATCCAATTACGGCTAAGGGGAGAGAATCAACGCGTGGCTTACTTGCTCATCCATTCGATGACGGCATGGTAATCCTCAGCGCTACAGTCGGTGCACAGGCCGCGCGGCGGCATGGCGTTCAAACCATTGGTGACGTGCTGCACCAGCGTATCCATGCCCAGGGCCAAACGCGGCTCCCAGGCAGCCTTGTCGCCTTTTTTCGGCGCCATCGGCAGTTGCCCATTATGGCAAGCCGCACAGGAACGGTTGAACACCGCTTCCGGGTCCTGAGCCGCCTGAACCTGCAAGGACAACACTAGGCTACCGGCAGCCAGCAGCAACATCTTCATCAGATCAACCTCATCAGGGAGGAAAGCGTTCTGCGTTCTTATTGCGCAGAATCTCTAAATCGTTCCCGCAAATACCCGTCCTGCTGCGGGACAAAGCGCACACAAAATCTGCGGCATTATATACTGGCGTCACTGAAACGGAAACGACACCGCATGCCGGGCCAACCGCTGGCACCGCCCTCACCGGAAAATTCGATGCAACCTAAGAACCCCATCATCGGTCTGTGCCAACAAGCCGCCTTTATGATCAGCGCCGCCAAAGTCGACCAATGCCCGGACGACGAAGGCTACGAAGTCGCTTTCGCCGGCCGTTCCAACGCCGGCAAATCCAGCGCGCTGAACACCCTGACCCACGCCAGCCTGGCGCGCACGTCGAAGACGCCGGGCCGTACCCAGTTGCTGAACTTCTTCCGCCTGGACGACGAGCGCCGCCTGGTCGACCTGCCGGGCTATGGCTACGCCAAGGTGCCGATCCCGCTCAAGCTGCACTGGCAGCGCCACCTGGAAGCCTACCTGGGCAGCCGCCGCAGCCTGTCCGGGCTGATGCTGATGATGGACATCCGCCATCCGCTGACCGAGTTCGACCTGCTGATGCTCGACTGGTCCGCGGCCAGCCAGATGCCGATGCACATCCTGCTGACCAAGGCCGACAAACTGGCCTACGGCGCGGCGAAGAACGCCTTGCTCAAGGTGCAACAGGACCTGCGCAGAGGCTGGGGCGAGGGGATCAGTATCCAACTGTTCTCGGCACCGAAGCGCCAGGGCATCGAGGAGGCGCAGGCCGTACTGGCGCGCTGGATGCACCTGGAAGACCGCATGCCAGAAGGGCTTGAGGAGTAAATCGCGGGCAAAAAAAACCCCGAGCATCGTATGGGGAGGGAGAGGCTCGGGGTTTAAGGTCTGAACCGCTAGGGCGGGGTTCAGATATCTGCCAACACTTAACACAACATAGGAGCACTGAAGGGCTTCATCAGCCGTTCATATGCTCTGACCCGAGCCTTTTGCAGAAAGTTCATGGCTTTTTCAAAACCTCTTGCGATAAGCAGATTTCGCATAATTTCCTGAGGTTTTAAAAAATCGGCAACGCTGCGACCTTATGCCGCAGCCCGATTGTGCCGATCAGTGCGCCTCATCCCAATTCGCACCCACGCCGACATCCACCAGCAACGGCACCGCCAATTGCGCGGCGCCGCTCATGCGCTGGCGAACCTGATCGCGCACCTCGTCGAGCAGGTCCTCGCGCACTTCCAGCACCAGTTCATCGTGTACCTGCAAGATGACTTTGGCATCCAGCCCGGATTCGCCGAGCCAGGTATCAACCGCAACCATCGCCCGCTTCATGATGTCCGCCGCAGTGCCTTGCATCGGCGCGTTGATCGCCGTGCGCTCGGCGCCTTTACGCAGGCCGGCGTTCTTCGAGTGGATCTCCGGCAGGTAAAGGCGACGACCGAACAGGGTCTCGACATAACCCTGCTCGCCGGCCTGCTCGCGGGTGCGCTCCATATACGCCAACACCCCGGGATAGCGGGCGAAGTAACGGTCGATATAGGCCTGTGACTGCTTGCGGTCGACGCCGATCTGCTTGGCCAGGCCAAAGGCGCTCATGCCGTAGATCAGCCCGAAGTTGATCGCCTTGGCGCTGCGGCGCTGGTCGGTCGTGACCTGATCCAGCTCGACGCCGAAGACTTCCGCCGCCGTCGCGCGGTGTACATCGAGGTTATTGCGGAAGGCGTGCAGCAGCCCTTCGTCCTGGGCCAGGTGGGCCATGATCCGCAGCTCGATCTGCGAATAGTCGGCTGCCAGCAATTTGTAGCCGATCGGGGCGATGAAGGCCTGACGAATGCGCCGCCCCTCGGCGGTGCGGATCGGGATGTTCTGCAGGTTCGGGTCACTGGAAGACAAGCGTCCGGTCGCCGTCACCGCCTGGTGGTAGGAGGTGTGGATACGCCCGGTACGCGGGTTGATCTGTTCCGGCAGGCGGTCGGTGTAGGTGCTCTTGAGCTTGCTCAGGGAGCGGTACTGCATCAGCACCTTGGGCAGCGGGAAGTCCTGTTCGGCCAGCTCGGCGAGTACCGCCTCGGCGGTCGAAGCCTGACCTTTGGCGGTCTTGCTCAACACCGGCAGGCCGAGCTTCTCGTAGAGGATCACGCCGAGTTGTTTGGGCGAACTGAGGTTGAACTCCTCACCGGCAATGGCAAAGGCTTCGCGCTCCAACTGCACCAGCTTCTCGCCCAGCTCATGGCTCTGGATGCCGAGCAGGTTGGCGTCGACCAGCGCGCCCTGGCGCTCGATCCGCGCCAGCACCGGTACCAGCGGCATTTCGATCTCGCTCAGGACCTTGGCCAGGCTCGGCACTGCACTCAGCTTGGCCCACAGGACCTGATGCAGACGCAGGGTCACGTCGGCATCCTCGGCGGCGTAGGGGCCGGCCTGTTCAAGGGCGATCTGGTCGAAGCTCAGCTGCTTGGCGCCTTTGCCGGCAATATCCTCGAAGGCGATGGTGCTGTGGTCGAGGTATTTCAGCGCCAGGCTGTCCATGTTGTGGCGGGTCGCGGTCGAGTCCAGCACATAGGATTCGAGCATGCTGTCGAAGGCCACACCCCGCACAACAATGCCGTTCTGCGGGTCGCCGCCGATGGCGCAGTTGGCCAGGATGTTGATGTCGTACTTGGCGTGCTGGCCGACCTTGGCTTTGTGCGGGTCTTCCAGCAGCGGCTTGAGCGCCTTGAGCACCGTGTCGCGATCGAGCTGCGCCGGCACGCCCATATAGGAGTGGGTCAGGGGTATATAGGCGGCTTCGTGGGCGCTGACCGCAAAGGAGAGACCGACCAGTTGCGCCTGTTGCGCGTCGAGGCCGGTGGTCTCGGTGTCGAAGGCGAACAACTCGGCCTGCTTGAGCTTGTCCAGCCAGACCTCGAAGCGCGCGCTATCGAGCACGGTTTCGTAATCAGTGACAGCGGCTGTCGGGCTGTGCCCGGCGTCCTCTGCCACACCGCCAACAGGCTGCTCGACGTCAACCGTCGTTGTTGCCACGGGTGCCGCGACCGGGTCGAACAGACCACCGGAACGAATCGATGCGACATCTGCCGCTTTTACTTCGCGCGCCAACTCATCGATCCAGCTCTTGAACTCCAGCTCGGTATACAGCGCGATCAATGCCGCACGGTCAGTGGCGCCGATGTGCAAGTCGTCGATCTGCACATCCAGCGGCACATCGAGCTTGATCGTCGCCAGCTGATAGGACAGGTAAGCCATCTCGCGGTGTTCGGCGAGCTTGGCCGGCAGCGTCTTGGCGCCGCGAATCGGCAGTTCGGGGACTTTGTCGAGGTTGGCGTAGAGCACGTCCAGGCCGCCGCCGACGCCCACCAGTAGCCCTAGCGCGGTCTTTTCGCCGACGCCGGGCACGCCGGGAATGTTGTCGACCTTGTCGCCCATCAGCGCCAGGTAGTCGATGATCAGCTCAGGACCGACACCAAATTTCGCTTTCACGCCATCCACGTCGTAGACGCTACCGGTCATGGTATTGACCAAGGTAACGTGCGGGCAGACCAGCTGCGCCATGTCCTTGTCACCGGTGGAAATCACCACGTCACGGCCGATGGCGGCACTTTGCCGGGCCAGGGTGCCGATCACATCGTCGGCCTCCACGCCCTCGACGCACAGCAGTGGAAAGCCCAGGGCACGCACGCTGGCATGCAGCGGCTCGATCTGCACCCGCATGTCATCCGGCATCGACGGGCGATTGGCCTTGTACTCGGCAAACATCTCGTCACGGAAGGTCCCGCCCTTGGCATCGAACACCACCGCGAAGGGGCTCTGTGGGTACTGTTTGCGCAGGCTCTTGAGCATGTTCAACACGCCCTTGACCGCGCCGGTTGGCAAACCCTTGGAGGTGGTCAAGGGTGGCAAGGCGTGGAAAGCGCGATACAGGTAAGACGAACCGTCCACCAGGACTAAGGGAGCTTGAGACATGCGCAGGATCAACCTTTTCGACGGGGCCGGCGTTAGAATGGCCGAACCATTGACGACAAAGGGACAAGGTTACCATGCGCACCATCAACCGCCTGTTACTGGCCAGTGTGTTAGCGCTCGGCCCGCTCGTAGCCTTCGCCGAAGAACCAGTGTCCGCCGAACCGGATGTGACCATCCGCAAGGACGGCGACAAGACCATCCAGGAATACCGGGTCAATGGCTTTCTGTACGCCATCAAGATTATCCCCAAAGGCGGCAAACCCTACTTTCTGGTGCGCGCCGACGGCAGCGACGGCAACTTCATCCGCTCGGACAACCCCGACATGCTGATCCCTTCCTGGGAAATCTTCAGCTGGTAGTCGTCCGCCCAACCAGTCGTCAGGTCTGACCATGTCTGTATTCACGCCCCTCGAACGTACCGAGCTGGAAGCCTTTCTCGCCCCTTACGGGCTCGGTCGCCTGCGCGATTTTCAAGGCATCAGCGCCGGTAGCGAGAACAGCAACTTCTTCATCAGCCTGGAGCAGGGCGAGTTCGTGCTGACCCTGGTGGAGCGCGGGCCGATCCAGGATCTGCCGTTCTTCATCGAATTGCTCGACGTGCTGCATGCCGCCGGCCTGCCGGTGCCCTATGCCCTGCGTACCCGCGAGGGCGAGGCCTTGCGCAGCCTGGCGGAAAAGCCGGCGCTGTTGCAGCCGCGCCTGCCGGGCAAGCACATCAGCCAACCCAACGCCCACCATTGCAGCGAAGTCGGCAGCCTGCTGGCACGCCTGCATCTGGCCACCCGCGAGCACGTGCTGGAGCGCAAAAGCGATCGCGGCCTGGATTGGATGCTCAACGAAGGCCCGAGCCTGGCGTTGCAGTTACCGGAACAAGAGCTGCCGCTGCTGCGCAACGCGCTGATCGAGATCGCCGCACTCAAGCCGCAGGTGCTGGCGTTGCCGCGCGCCAACCTGCATGCCGATCTGTTCCGCGACAATGTGCTGTTCGACGGCCCGCACCTGACCGGGCTGATCGACTTCTACAACGCCTGCTCCGGACCGATGCTCTACGACCTGGCGATTGCCCTGAACGACTGGTGCTCCCATGCCGACGGTCAACTCGACGGCCCGCGTGCCCGCGCCCTGCTCGGCGCCTATGCCGCGTTGCGGCCCTTCACGCCCGCCGAAGCGCAACTCTGGCCGGCACTGCTGCGCATTGCCTGCGTACGCTTCTGGCTGTCGCGCCTGATCGCCGCCGAATCCTTCGCCGGCCAGGCCGTGCTGATCCATGACCCGGCGGAATTCCAACGGCGCCTGGCCCAACGCCAGCAGATCAGCCTGCCGCTGCCGTTCGCGCTCTAACTTGCCCACCTGATGGCCAATTGGCGGGTTACGCCTACGGCTAACCCGCCCAAAGCCGACAACGTACCTTGTAGGGTGGGTTAGCCGCGCAGCCGCGTAACCCACTTGCCAGCCCTATGGCCGGCACTCACACCACCTACAAGTCTTCCAGGCAACCGGCCAGGCCACTGGCCAGGTTTTCCAGCAATGCCTCATAGCCCGTGGCCTCCACCGGCAACGCACCGCCCATGGCATCCAACTCGGCCAGCCGCACCGGCAGCCCGGCGGTCAGGGTTTCGGCCAGCCGCGGGCGCAGCGGCGGCTCGCTGAATACGCAGGTCGCGCCTACCTGCTGCAAACGCTCGCGCATTGCCGCCACATGCTGCACCCCCGGCTGCACCTCGCTGGCCACGCTGAATACCCCGGCGTGCTGCAGACCGTAGGCGGCCTCGAAATAATCGTAGGCTTCGTGGAACACGAAGTAGGGCTTGCCGGCGATACCGGCCAGACGCGCCTGCAAGCGCTGATCCAAGGCCGTCAGGCGCTCGCCGAACGCCTTGAGGTTAGCCTGGTAACGCGTGGCATTGGCCGGGTCGGCGGCAATCAGGTCGGCGGCCATGCGTGCGGCAATCACCCGCGCATTGGCCGGCAACAGCCACAGGTGCGCATCCAGAGTGCCGGGGCGGTGATCGTGGTCATGCTCGTGCTCATCCGCGGCATCGGCCGCCGCTGCATGCCCCGCCTGCGCTTCGCCAAAATGCCGCAGGCTCAGGCCCGGCAGGTTTTGCACGGCCACGCTGGGCAGGCTGCGGCCTTGCAGCACGCGCGGCAGAAAGCCTTCCATGTCCGGGCCGATCCAATACAGCAACTCGACTTCGCGCACCCGACGCACGTCCGATGGGCGCAACGCATAGTTGTGCGGCGAAGCCCCCGGCGGCAGCAGCACCGCGGGCGTACCGACGCCATCCTGCACCGCGGCGGCGATCAGTTGCAGGGGCTTGATACTGGTCAGCAGGCGTACCTCGGCCTGGGCCGAAGCCACACCGAAGGAAAAAATCAGCAAGGCAAGCAAACGCGACACAGGCGCAGACTCCGCAGCGAAAGAGTTATAGAATAACGTCTCTTTCAGCAGCCGTCGCCGCCCATGATCCTGACCCCCCTGGCTTCCCGCCCCCACGACCACTCCCATTGCGTGCACAACGCCCTGGCGGAAGCCGACGCCATCTGCACGCGCCTGGGCTTGCGCCTGACCGCCCTGCGCCGGCGCGTGCTGGAATTGGTCTGGCAGAGTCACAAGCCACTGGGCGCCTACGACATCCTCGGCGTGCTGACCGAACAAGATGGCCGTCGCGCGGCACCACCGACCGTCTATCGGGCGCTGGATTTCCTTCTGGAAAACGGCCTGGTGCATCGCATCGCATCGCTCAACGCTTTCGTCGGCTGCAACCACCCGGAGCATGCCCACCAGGGCCAGTTCCTGATCTGCCGCAACTGCCACGCGGCGATCGAGCTGGAACAGCTGGCGATCAGCCAGGCCATCATCGACAGTTCCGCCGCCGTTGGCTTCAGTGTGGAAAGCCAGACCGTCGAAGTCGTCGGCCTGTGCGCCGGCTGCCGGAAAGCCGGATGAGCGACGCCCTGATCCGCCTGCAAGGCGTTGGTGTCAGCTTCGCCGGGCAAAGTGTGCTCAAAGACGTGCAGCTCGGCGTGCAGCCGGGGCAAATCGTCACCCTGATCGGCCCCAACGGCGCCGGCAAGACCACCCTGGTGCGCGCCGTGCTCGGTCTGCTGAAAGTCGAGGTCGGCAGCGTCTGGCGCAAGCCGAAACTGCGCATCGGCTATATGCCGCAGAAGCTCCATATCGATGCCACCTTGCCGCTCTCGGTGCTGCGTTTTCTGCGCCTGGTACCAGGCGTCGACCGCCCCGCAGCCTTGGCGGCATTGGCCGAAGTCGGCGCCGAACAGGTGATCGACAGCCCGCTGCAAAGCATTTCCGGCGGCGAGTTGCAGCGCGTGCTGCTGGCCCGTGCGCTGCTGCGCAAGCCCGAGCTGCTGGTGCTCGACGAACCGGTGCAGGGCGTCGATGTGGCCGGCCAGGCCGAGCTGTACCGGCTGATCACGCGCCTGCGCGACCGCCATGGCTGTGGCGTGCTGATGGTTTCTCACGACCTGCACCTGGTGATGAGCACCACCGACCAGGTGGTCTGCCTGAACCGGCATGTCTGCTGTTCCGGTCATCCGGAACAGGTCAGCGGCGACCCGGCCTTCGTCGAGCTGTTCGGGCAGGACGCGCAAGCCCTGGCGATCTACCACCACCGCCACGACCACGCCCATGACCTGCACGGCGCGGTAGTGGCCGAACCGCCGGCCGCCGGGCTGAGCATCAAGGGCCAGGTGCAACCCCATGTTCATGGAGATGGCTGCAACCATGCCTGACTTTCTCCTCCACGCCCTGCTCGCCGGCCTCGCCCTGGCGCTGGTCGCCGGGCCGCTCGGCTCCTTCGTGGTCTGGCGGCGCATGGCCTATTTCGGCGACACCCTGGCGCATGCCGCCCTGCTCGGCGTAGCCCTCGGCTTTCTGCTGGATGTCAGCCCGACCCTGGCGGTGACGGTCGGCTGCGTATTGCTCGCCGTGCTGCTGGTCACTCTGCAACAACGCCAGCCACTGGCCTCCGACACCCTGCTGGGGATTCTCGCGCCGACCACCCTGTCGCTGGGCCTGGTGGTGCTGAGCTTCATGCACGACGTGCGGATCGACCTGATGGCCTACCTGTTCGGCGACCTGCTCGCCGTCAGCCCCACCGATCTGGCCTGGATTCTCGGCGGCAGCGCGTTGGTCCTGCTGAGCCTGACCGCCCTCTGGCGGCCGTTGCTGGCGGTCACCGTGCACGAGGAACTGGCCAAGGTCGAAGGCCTGCCCGTCGCCAGCCTGCGCCTGGCATTGATGCTGCTGATCGCGGTGGTGATCGCCGTGGCAATGAAGATTGTCGGCGTCCTGCTGATCACCTCGCTGCTGATCATCCCGGCCGCCGCCGCCCAACGCCACGCACGCACGCCGGAGCAGATGGCCGGCGGCGCCAGCCTGCTCGGCTTGCTCGCCGTCTGCGCGGGCCTGGCGCTGTCCTGGTTCAAGGACACGCCGGCCGGGCCGTCGATCGTGGTTTCGGCGGCGGCGCTGTTCCTGCTGAGCTTCGCCCTGCCGCGCCGTACCGCGTAGCGGCGGCGGAGCACGGCGCCAAGGCATACGCCAGCCGAGGTTTGGTTCCAGCCCCTCGCGCGGTGTAGACTCGCGGGTTTTGCGCCATCTGAGAGTTGCAGGAATGAAGCCGTTCGCCTCCCGTTGTCTGCCCATTGTGGTGATTTCCCTGCTGTTAGCCGCATGCCAGAGCCCGTCAAACAATACGCTGGTGCCGACCGATGAGCTGATCACGGCGTTCCGCCAGTTGGACCAGAGCCTGGCCAGCGGCCAACTGAGCATCGCCGAAAGCCAGCTCGACGCGCTGCAACAGCGTGCCGCTGGCGATACGCGCCTGGAACAATACCAACGCCAACTGGCCGAGGCCTATCTGCAACAGGGCCAAAGCGCACTGCAAAAGGGCGACCTGGATACCGCCGCCAAGGCCCTGAGCCATGCCCGCAGCTTTATGCCGCAAGCCCCGGCACTGACCACCGGCCTGGATAGCGCCATTGCCCAGGCCCGCGCCGCCGAGCTGAGCGCCGCCGAGCAGGCCCGTAACCACGCCGCGCAAGCCGCTGTCGCCAGTGAAACCGCCGCGCGCGCCGAACAAGCCCGGCAACAGCGCCTGGCCGCCGAACGCCAAGCCGCCGCCAGCAAAGCCGCACAAGTCCCCAGCAGCACGCCGGTAGAAGTACCCGTGGCGGCGCCGAGCACACCCGTGGCCCGCTTGATCGACCCGGCGGCCAGTAGCAGCGTGATCCCCCTGCCGATGCTCGACACCCAGGACAATGAACGCCTGCGCAGCCTGCTCGATGCCGTCGCTGCCGATGTGGTGGCCTTCAACTGCGCGGTGCGCATCGAAGTTCGCCAGGCCAAGGATTTCCCTTGGGTGGCCGCCTTGCTCTCGGCGCGAATCAAGAAAATCGCCCCGGGCTTCAGCCCGCGCTTGTCGCAGGTGATCAAGCCGGAGCAGGTGCCGCGTCTGCTGCTCAGCCCGCAGCGCAAGGGTTGACGAAGGACGTGGTAGGAGCGGCCCATGGCCGCGACCCTCCAGAGCGGGAGTGTTGGCCTGGTCTCACGGTCATGGACTGCTCCTTCGCCGGCCCTAATACGTTTTCGCTATAGCCATAGGCCTACAAAGATTTTTGCGGCCTATTAAGTGCCGGGTAAACTAGCGCCCCCTTATGCCTACCCGGCAGATCGACAAGCCCAAAAGGTTTAACGCGTGATCGACTTCCACCACGTCCACAAGGCGTACCGCGTCAGTGGGCGCGATATTCCGGCCTTGCAGCCCACCGACCTGAGCATCGCCCGTGGTGAAGTGTTCGGCATCATCGGCCATTCCGGCGCCGGCAAAAGTACCTTGCTGCGCCTGATCAACCGCCTGGAAGAGCCCTCCGGCGGGCGCATCCGGATCGACGGCGACGACGTCACCGCCCTGGACGCCAAGGGCCTGCGGCGCTTCCGCCAGCAAGTCGGGATGATCTTCCAGCACTTCAACCTGCTGGCTTCGAAAAGCGTCGCCGACAATGTCGCCTTGCCGTTGAAGCTGGCCGGCGAGTTGTCGCGTCGTGAAATCGAACAACGGGTCGCCGAGCTGCTCGAACGGGTCGGCCTCAGCGAGCACGCGAGGAAATACCCGGCGCAACTGTCCGGCGGGCAGAAGCAGCGGGTCGGCATCGCCCGCGCGCTGGCAACCAAGCCGAAGATCCTGCTCTGCGACGAAGCCACCAGCGCCCTCGACCCGCAAACCACGGCCTCGGTGCTGGAGCTGCTGGCGCAGATCAACCGCGAACTGAACCTGACCATCGTGCTGATCACCCACGAGATGGACGTGATCCGCCGGGTCTGCGACCGCGTGGCGGTGATGGACGCCGGCGTGATCGTCGAGCAAGGCCCGGTGGCCGAGGTGTTTCTGCACCCGCAGCACGCGACCACCAAGCGCTTCGTGCAGGAGGCCGAGCAGATCGACGAAAGCGAACAGCGCGACGATTTCGCCCATGTGCCGGGGCGTATCCTGCGCCTGACCTTCCAGGGCGACGCGACCTATGCGCCGCTGCTCGGCACCGTGGCGCGCGAAACCGGGGTGGATTACAGCATCCTGGCCGGGCGTATCGACCGCATCAAGCAAACCCCTTACGGGCAACTGACCCTGGCCCTCACCGGCGGCAGTTTCGAGCAGGCCCTGGCGCGCTTCGAAGCAGCCGACGTGCATGTGGAGGTACTGCGTTGATGGATGCGCTCCTGGCTTTTTTCACCAACGTCGACTGGTATGAAATCTGGCTGGCGACCCTCGACACGCTGCTGATGCTCGGCGGTTCGCTGCTGTTCACCCTCCTGCTGGGGCTGCCGCTGGGCGTGCTGCTGTTCCTCACCGGGCCACGGCAGATGTTCGAGCAGAAGACCCTGTACGCGCTGCTTTCGCTGGTGGTCAACGTGCTGCGCTCGCTGCCGTTCATCATCCTGCTGATCGTGATGATCCCCTTCACTGTGCTGCTGACCGGCACCTCGCTGGGTGTGGCCGGCGCCATTCCGCCGCTGGTGGTCGGTGCTACGCCGTTCTTCGCGCGGCTGGTGGAAACCGCGCTGCGCGAGGTCGATCGCGGCATCATCGAGGCCACTCAGGCGATGGGCGCCAGCACCCGGCAAATCATCCTCAATGCCTTGCTGCCCGAAGCCCGCCCCGGCATTTTCGCCGCCACCACGGTCACCGCCATCACCCTAGTGTCCTACACGGCGATGGCCGGGGTGGTCGGCGCCGGCGGCCTCGGCGACCTGGCAATCCGCTTCGGCTATCAGCGCTTCCAGACCGATGTGATGGTGGTCACCGTCGTGCTGTTGCTGGTGCTGGTGCAAATTCTGCAAACCGTCGGCGACAAGCTGGTGGTGCACTTCTCTAGAAAATAAAACCTCGGCTATCCGCCGCCCTGACTGACATCCCACAAGGAGCACACGATGAAAAAACTACTCGCTGCTTTCGCCGCCGTGGCGGCATTCTCCACCCAGGCCAACGACACCCTGACCGTCGCCGCCACACCGGTGCCGCACGCGGAAATCCTCGAATTCATCAAACCGGCCCTGGCCCAGCAAGGCGTGGAGTTGAAGGTCAAAGTCTTCACCGACTACGTGCAGCCGAACGTGCAAGTGGCCGAGAAGCGCCTGGACGCCAACTTCTTCCAGCACCAGCCGTACCTGAATGAATTCAACAAGAGCAAAGGCACCCAGTTGCTCAGCGTCGCCGGGGTCCACGTCGAACCCTTCGGCGCCTACTCGAGCAAGATCAAGAGCCTGGCCGAACTGCCGCAGGGCGCTACCGTGGTGATCCCCAACGATGCCACCAACGGCGGCCGCGCCTTGCTGCTGCTGGATAAAGCCGGGGTGATCAAACTGAAGGACGCGCACAACATCCTCGCCACGCCGAAGGACATCGTCGAGAACCCGAAAGGCATCAAGCTGCGCGAATTGGAAGCCGCGACCCTGCCGCGCGTGCTCAGCCAAGTCGACCTGGCGCTGATCAACACCAACTACGCCCTGGAAGCCAAGCTCGACCCGAGCAAGGACGCCCTGGCGATCGAAGGTAACGACTCGCCCTACGTGAACATCCTGGTCGCCCGCCCGGACAACAAGGATTCCGAAGCCATGCAGAAACTGGCCAAAGCCCTGAACAGCCCGGAGGTGAAGCAATTCATCCTGGAGCAGTACAAAGGTGCGATCGTCCCGGCGTTCTGAGTTAAAGCAGTAAGCAAACAGCCCGCTCATCCGAGCGGGCTTTTTTATGCGCGAAAGCTTTGGATCAATCTTGGCGTTGCAACAGAATCGGCAACTGCACGGCCAGCTTGAGGTTGTTCAAGGGTGCGCGAATAAAGCCGCGCTGGGTGCCATCCGGGCCGATGATGACTAGGTTGCCGCTGTGGTCGACGGTGTAGTTTTCCTTGCTGGTATCGCCTGGGATAAACGGAATGCTCACCGCGTTCGCCAGCTTCTGGATACTCGCCAGCTCACCGGTCAGGCCCTGGAAGGCCGGGTCGAAATAGCCGAGGTACTGTTTGAGCTGCACCGGCGTATCGCGCTGCGGGTCGACGCTGACCAGGATCACCTGCAGGTTGTTCAGCGCCTCTGGCGGCATCTTGCCTTTGAGTTCGCGCAGTTGGGCCAGGGTGGTCGGGCAGATGTCCGGGCAGAAGGTGTAGCCGAAGAACAGCAGGCTCCATTTGCCCTTGAGTTGATCGACGGCGACCGGCTCACCGAGTTGGTTGCTCAGGCTCAGGTCCGGCAGCGTGCGGCTTTGTGGCAACAGAATGATGCCGGCATCGATCAACGCCGCCGGGTCGCCCTGGCTCTTGCCGTTGAGCACCTTGTGTACGGTCAGGCCCAGCACCAGCGCTACTAATGCCACGAGAACGAAAACGGTAATTTGGGTACGGGTCATAGGCTCAACAATTCAGAGGTTCAGAAGTAGATAGTGGTCGAGCAGCAGGGCGATAAACAACAGGAACAGGTAGTAAATACTGTACTTGAAGGTGTTGATCGCTGCGTGCGGCTTGCTGTCACGGTACAGCACCCAGGCCCAGTACAGGAAGCGGGCGCCCAGGCCGAGGGCGCAAACCAGGTAGAGCATCCCGCTCATGTGGATGACATAGGGCAGCAGGCTGACCGCCAGCAACACCAGGGTGTAAAGGATGATATGCACCTTGGTGTAATGCTCGCCGTGGGTCACCGGCAACATCGGGATGTCGGCCTTGGCGTATTCCGCTTTGCGGTGGATGGCCAGGGCCCAGAAGTGCGGTGGCGTCCAGGCGAAGATGATCAGCACCAGCAGCAACGGCTCGGCACTCAGATGCCCGGTCACGGCCACCCAGCCGAGCAGCGGCGGCGCAGCGCCAGCCAAGCCACCGATGACGATGTTCTGCGGCGTGGCGCGCTTGAGGAAGCCGGTGTAGAGCACCGCGTACCCCAGCAGCGAAGCCAGGGTCAGCCAGGCCGTCAGTTCGTTGGTGAAGGCCAGCAGGATCGCCAGCCCGGCGACCGAGAGGAACAGCGCGAACCCCAATGCCGCGGCGGGCGAGACCCGGCCTTCGGCGAGCGGGCGCTTGTGGGTGCGCGCCATCAGCGCGTCGATGCGCCGATCCAGCACATGGTTGACCGCCGCGGCGCCGCCCGCACACAGGGCGATGCCGAGGTTGCCGAACAGCAGCACGGTCCAGGGCACACCGGCACGGGTGGCGAGGAACATGCCGACCAGGGAGGTGATCAGCATCAGCACCACGACCTTGGGCTTGGTCAGCTCCAGGTAGTCGCGCCAGAGTGCTTGGCTGTGCTGTTCGCTGAGTAGAGTGGCCATGGCGTCTCTCCTTCTTGTTATTTGTAGAGTGGGTTAGGCCGAAGGACGTAACCCACCGTTTTAATTTGACCCACTGGTGGCTTACACCGCTTCGCGGCTGACCCACCCGACGGAACTTCGCTGCCGCTTGAGCCGGTTGCTGCGCAAACGGTAATTGACCAGCACCAGCACCAGCAGCAAAGCCGCACCGCCGCCGTTATGGGCGACGGCGACGGCCAGCGGCAGGTGCAGCAATACATTGCTCACGCCCAGGCTGACCTGCACGGCCAGGGCCAGTACGAGCAACCCGGCCAGTCGTGAGAACCCCGCACCGCGCAGCTGCCAGGCCAGTACCAGCAGCACCAGCGTCACTGCCACGGCACCCAGGCGATGAGTCAGGTGAATCGCCGTGCGCGCATCGCTGTCGAGCTGGCCACCGAGGTAATTGGGGCCGATATGCTGGGTCAGGTGGAAACCGTTGGCGAAGTCCGCCGCCGGCCACCACTGGCCATGGCAGGTGGGCAGATCGACGCAGGCCACTGCCGCGTAGTTGGAGCTGACCCAGCCACCCAGAGCGACCTGGCCGATCACCAGCAGCAGCCCCAGGGCCGCCAGACCACGCAGACGCGGCGGCACCGAGGGCTGCGCAGGCAAACCGCCGGAGAGGCGCAGGGTCAGGAGAAACAGCAAGGCCAGGGTGGTGAAGCCGCCGAGCAGGTGGGCGGTGACCACCTGTGGCCAGAGCTTCAAGGTCACCGTCCACATGCCGAAGGCGGCCTGGGCGATCACCACGCCGAGCAGTAGCAGCGGCAGTTTCAACGGTTGCTCCGGCTGAGCGCGACGCCGCAGCGCGAGGATGGCCAGGCCAAGAATCAGCAAGCCCAGGCTGCCGGCGAAGTAGCGGTGCACCATCTCGTTCCAGCCCTTCTGCACCTCCACTGGCGCCTGCGGGTAATGCTGCTCGGCGTGGGCCAGCTGCACCTCGGTCTGCGGCACACCGATAAAGCCGTAGCAGCCTGGCCAGTCCGGACAACCGAGGCCGGCATGGGTCAGCCGGGTGTAGGCGCCGAGCAGCACCACGACCACCGCCAGCACAGTGGCCAGCAAGGCGAGGCGGAATCCGGGTTTGGCCATGATGTGTCCTTAGCCGATATTCGACAATTTCAGCAGATGACGAAGGTCATTCAGCACCGCTTTGCCCTTGACTCTGGCGTCGTAACGCAGCACCAGGTTGCCGTGCGGGTCGACGATCCAGAGCTGCGCCGCGCTGCCGCCTTCGGTGGCTTTGTCGTAGGCCTGTGCATCCAGGGAGAGGCGTTCGAGCCTGGGGTATTCGCGTGCCAATTCGGCGCTGTAGTCCTCCGCCAGTGGCTGGGCATTGGCCAGCGCATGGGTGGCGCGCCCGGCTTCGCGGCCAAGGCCGATTTGCAGTTGCCGCGCCAGGTAGACGAGCTGGCGGCAATCTTCAGCGCAGTCTTGCGGGGCGGTCACCAGGATCTGCCAACGGCTGTCCGCACTGGCCTGCACCCCCAGGTCCGCGCGGCTTTGACCGTTGCCGATCAACTCACCGTGAAAATTGCGCCCATCCGGCACCCAGAAGCGCCATTGGTACATGGCGGTCGCCAGAACCATCGGCCCGATGGTCAATCCGAGCAGCAGCAGTAACTGCCAGCGCCCGCGACGACGGCTGGGGGAAGGGTCGGACAGGGTTGTAGCTGAATTCATGAAGGTTCTCCTGCGCGTTGTGCACCCACAGATGCAGTGTGCAATCCGAGATAAATAAACAAGACGAACAGCGCCGCCGCGAGGGCGAACCACTGCACGGCGTAAGCCAGGTGTTTTTCCGGGCCCATGGCAACGATGGCCCAGTCCGCCTGGTAGGCCGCGGGGCCGGGTTCCAGGCGCAACTCGTAGGGCAGCCCGGCACGCCCCAATTGTTCCCAGACGCGACGCGGCTCGACTGCGGTGATCAACCGTGGCCACTCGCCGCTGATGGGGTCGGCCTGCAACTGGAAGGCCGCCCCCGGCGGTACATAAACCCAGGCAGTCAGGCTCTGCGCTGCCTCCGAGCTGTCGAATAGCGGCGCAATGCGCCGATCCGGCCAGCGCAGCCAGCCACGGTTGAGCAGTACCCAGAGACCGCTGGCCTGGTCGTAGAAGGGTTGCAGCAATTCGATGCCGACCTGCCCGTCACGGGTGCGGTTGTCCAGCATCAGGCTGTGCTGCGGGTCGAACTGGCCATACAGACGCACGCGTCGGTACGCTGGATCGGCATTGCGCTCCAACGCGACGATATCGATCGGTTCGGCCGTGCGCCGCGCTTCATAACTGGCCAGCAGGGTGCGCTTTTCCGCCGCGCGGGAGAGTTGCCAGAACCCCAGGGCGATCAACAGCGGCAGCAGCGCCAGGACCACCAGGGTTGGCGCCAGACCGGGTCGGAAGCGGCTCATGCAGCCCTCCCGAATCCACCCGTGCGACTGGCTATACTGAACTGCATTCCCCACCCCACATCCAGGAGTCACGCCATGCTCAAAGCGGCGATCGTCTTCATGCTATTGGCAACCGTAGTCAGTCTGTTCAGCGGTCTGTTCTTTCTGGTCAAGGACCAAGGCCACACCTCCCGCGTGGTCAACGCCCTCACCGTACGCGTCACCCTTGCAGCCCTCACGTTGGCTCTGGTGGCCTGGGGCTTCTACAGCGGGCAACTGGTCTCGCATGTCACCTGGTAGCCCGAGCTCGCACCCGGGCCGACAAACCTGCGTCAAAGCACATAAACGAATGTGAACAACCCGACCCAAACCACATCGACGAAGTGCCAGTACCAACTGGCGGCCTCGAAACCGAAGTGCTCGTCGGCATTGAAGTGCCCGCGCATGATGCGGATCAGCATGATGAACAGGATCAACGCGCCAATGGTCACGTGCGCACCGTGGAAACCGGTGAGCATGAAGAAGGTCGCACCGTAGACCCCCGAACCGAGGGTCAGCCCCAGCTCTTCATAGGCCTCGACATATTCCGTGGCCTGCAGCGCCAGAAAGATCACGCCGAGCAACACCGTCAGCGCCAGCCAGGCCTTCAGCGGGCCGCGCTTGTTCTTCTTCAACGCATGGTGGGCGAAGGTCACGGTCACGCTGGAGCTCACCAGCAGGATGGTGTTGATCAGCGGCAGGTGCCACGGGTCGATCACCGCGCTCGGTGCGGGGAACAGCTTGGGGTCAGGGGTATTCAGCAACGGCCAGGCGAACTGGAAGTTCGGCCAGAGCATGTGCGCCACACCTTTCGCCCCTTCGCCGCCCAGCCAAGGCCCGGAGAGGGTGCGCACGTAGAACAGCGCGCCAAAAAAGGCGATGAAGAACATCACCTCGGAAAAGATGAACCAGCTCATGCCCCAGCGGAATGAGCGATCCATTTGCGCGCTGTAGAGACCGGAGCGGCTCTCCTTGATCACGGTGCCGAACCAGCCGAACAGCATGTAGGCCAGCAGCAGCCCGCCGACGAAGAAAATCAGTGGGCCGTGGGAGTCCGGCCGCGCGGCTTTGAGGTCGTTGAACCAGGTGCCTAGGCCGTACACCGTGATCAACATGCCAAAGGTGGCGATGATCGGCCACTTGCTCTGGCTCGGGACGTAATACTGCTCGTGGGTTGTCATTATTATTCTCCTTCGTTATCCGCCGTTGCTGGCAACGGGTGGATGACGTGCAGTGATATCGAACAGCGTGTAACTGAGGGTCAGGTGGTACACATCCTTGGGCAGGTCACGGTCGACGATGAAACGCACCACCATCTCGACGCGCTCACCGGGTTGCAGCACCTGCTGGGTGAAACAGAAGCATGCGGTCTTGTGGAAGTACGCCGCCGCCTCGGACGGCACCACGCTGGGAATGGCCTGGGCCGTCATCGGCTTATCGGTCGGGTTGTGGGCGATGAACGTCATCTCGTTGACCGCCCCCGGGTACACGACCAGGTCGTCCGCCTCGGGATGGAACCCCCAGACCATGTCGGCCGCGTTGGTGGCGAGGAACTGCACCCGCACCTGACGCTGCTCGTCCACGATCTGCGTGCCCGCATAGACCCCGGAGGTTTTGCCATTGATGCCGAACGCCTTGCACATCACGTCGTAAATCGGCACCAGGGCGAAACCGAAAGCGAACATCACCACCACCAGCATGAGCAGACGGGTAACCAGGCGACCTGTACTCAGGGCTTCGCTCATCAGCGACTCACTTCGACTTCCGGCGGCGTCGTGAAGGTGTGGTAAGGCGCCGGCGAGGGCACTGTCCACTCCAGGCCTTCCGCCCCATCCCAGGGCTTGGCCGGGGCGGGTTTACCGCCACGGATGCACTTGATGACGATGAACAGGAACAGGAACTGCGTGGCGCCGAAGCTGAAGGCACCGATCGAGGAGATCATGTTGAAGTCAGCGAACTGCAAGCTGTAGTCCGGAATCCGCCGCGGCATGCCCGCCAACCCAACGAAGTGCATGGGGAAGAAGGCCATGTTCATGCCGACGAACGACAGCCAGAAGTGCAACTTGCCGAGGGTCTCGTCGTACATGTGGCCGGTCCACTTCGGCAGCCAGTAATAGGCCGAAGCGAAGATGCCGAAGATCGCCCCCGGCACCAATACATAGTGGAAATGCGCCACCACGAAGTAGGTGTCATGGTACTGGAAGTCCGCCGGAGCGATGGCCAGCATCAGCCCGGAAAAGCCGCCGATGGTGAACAGGATGACGAAAGCCACGGCGAACAGCATCGGCGTCTCGAAGGTCAGCGACCCCTGCCACATGGTGCTCACCCAGTTGAACACCTTGACCCCGGTGGGCACGGCGATCAGCAGGGTCGCATACATGAAGAACAGCTCGCCCACCAGCGGAATGCCGACCACGAACATGTGGTGCGCCCAGACGATGAACGAGAGAAAAGCGATACTCGCCGTGGCGTAGACCATCGAGGTGTAGCCGAACAGCGGCTTGCGGGAAAACGCCGGAATGATCGCGCTGACCGCACCGAAGGCCGGCAGGATCATGATGTACACCTCGGGGTGGCCGAAGAACCAGAACACATGCTGGAACAACACCGGGTCGCCGCCGCCGGCGGCACTGAAGAAACTGGTGCCGAAGTGGATGTCCATCAGCATCATGGTCACGCAACCGGCCAGCACCGGCATCACCGCGATCAGCAGGAACGCGGTGATCAGCCATGTCCAGACGAACAGCGGCATCTTCATCAGGGTCATGCCCGGAGCACGCAGGTTGAGGATGGTGGCGATCACGTTGATCGCGCCCATGATCGAGCTGATACCCATCAGGTGGATGGCGAAGATAAAGAAGGTCACGCTTTCCGGCGCGTAGGTGGTAGACAGCGGCGCGTAGAAGGTCCAGCCGAAGTTCGGCCCGCCACCGGCACTGAACAGGGTGCTGACCAACAGCGTGAACGCCGCCGGCAGCAGCCAGAAGCTGAAGTTGTTCATCCGCGGCAGGGCCATGTCCGGCGCGCCGACCATCAGCGGAATCATCCAGTTGGCCAGACCGACGAAGGCCGGCATCACCGCGCCGAAGACCATGATCAGGCCGTGCATGGTGGTCATCTGGTTGAAGAATTCCGGCTCGACGATCTGCAAGCCGGGCTGGAACAACTCGGCGCGAATGATCATGGCCATCGAACCGCCGAGCAGGAACATCGCAAAACTGAACCACAGGTACATCGTACCGATGTCCTTGTGGTTGGTGGTCAATACCCAGCGCATCAGCCCCTTGGCCGGCCCGTGGTGATGGTGGTCCTGCTCGCTGCCCAGGTGAATATGCTCGGGATGCTCGTTCACGGCATTCATAGTCATTATTCCTATTCCTCAGCCTGTTTGAGGGCCAACACATCTTTCGGGGTGACCATGTCACCGACGTTGTTACCCCAGGCGTTGCGCTCGTAGGTGATCACCGCGGCGATATCGACTTCCGACAGTTGCTTGCCGAATGCAGCCATAGAGGTTCCGGGCTTGCCGTTGAAGACGATCTTCAGATGGTCTTCCTTCGGTCCAGTGGCGATCTTCGAGCCCTTGAGCGCCGGGAACATCGGCGGCAGGCCCTGACCTTCAGACTGGTGACAGGCCACGCAGGTGGTGTGATAGACCTTGTCACCCCGCGCAACCAGCTCCTCGCGAGTCCACTCCTTGCTGGTCAGCTCCTTGAGCTTGAGCGTTTCTTCTTTGCGCGCGGCCAACCAGGTGGCGAAATCTTCTTTCGACTTTGCTTCAACCACGATCGGCATGAAGCCGTGGTCCTTGCCGCACAACTCGGTGCACTGCCCACGGTAGAGACCGGGTTGCTCGATCCGCGTCCAGGCTTCGTTGACGAAGCCTGGGATCGCATCGCGCTTCACCGCCAGCGCCGGCACCCACCAGGAATGGATCACATCCGCGGCAGTAATCAGAAAGCGCACTTTGGTACCCACCGGCACGACCAGGGGTTGGTCGACTTCCAGCAGATAATGCTCGTCTTTGGGGGCCTGGTTGTGGATCTGCTCGGAAGGTGTGGTCAGGTTGCTGAAGAACTCAACGTCCTGGCCTAGGTACTTGTAGTGCCACTTCCATTGATAGCCGGTGACCTGGACATCCAGCTCCGACTCACTGCTGTCGTAGATGTCGATCAGCGTTTTGGTCGCCGGAATCGCCATGGCCACCAAAATCACGAAGGGCACCACGGTCCAGAGAATCTCTACCGTCGTACTTTCGTGGAAGTGCGCCGCCACCTGACCGGTGGAGCGGCGATGGACGATCATCGACCAGAACATCGCGCCGAACACCACTACACCAATGACGGCGCAGATCCAGAAGATCGTCATGTGCAAATCAAAAACTGCGTGGCTGACCTCTGTGGCGCCAGGCGCCATATTCACTGTCCAGGCGGCGTGCGCCTGGCTGAATACCGACCACAGCAGGAGTCCCACCCAGACTCGTGGATGTCGCATCATTGCGGGTTCCCCTTATCGTTCTTGTTATCCCGCCGGCTGTGCCTGCGGCCAAGGGAGCAGCTGCTAAAAACCGACTTTAACTGCCGCAACCTCGCCTTGCCGTAGCCCAGTCCGGTTCCATCAGGTCATGTCTTTCGAATCTGAGTATAGACAGCGACTTCGACCTGGCAACGTCGAAACGCAAATGACTGATGCCTGCCAAGGCCTGTGCTAAACACCGCGGCGGCTGCGGGCTGGAGAAAAGTCGCTAAGGCACGATATAACGCGCTCGCATAACCATTAAATAATTATGACAATCGCGTCTTAGCCCAACCCTCTGGCGAGCTATGGTCTTTGTTCGTTTCTCATCCATGTCCTTATCCAAGGAGCTGTCATGAACACCGCCGCCCTGCGCGAGTTGATTCAACGCGCGCACCAGCTCGAAGCCACCAGCGGTCACCTCGCGCACCAACTCGAGGGAAAACTGGTGCGCCTACACCCCTCCATCCGTCTGCCGGCCAGCGATGCCCAAGGTGTCTTGGCGCGCTTCGTCGCCGCCTATGTGGAGCAAGTGCCGGATGTCTTGGATGCCGCCAATCAAGTGGCGCGCGAAGCCGGAATCGAGGCCCACATCAAACCGGTACTGAAGGTGGCAGAACAGTTTTTCCTCCAGCCGCCGGCGCTGATGGCCGGCCATGACGGTCTCGACGGCCTGCTCGATGAGGCGTATTTGGCTCATCGCTTGGTCGAGGAAGTGAATGACCGCTACATCACCCACCTCGGCCAGCCGTTAATCCCGCTGGACACCACGGTGGCCAACCTGATCGCCCATCAGTTGATCGGCGAACCTTTCGCCAACCAACTGGATGAAGCGGTACATCATGCGGTCGACGGCATGCTGGACGCTGCGATGTTCGCCCAGGACTCGGTGCTGGCTTACCGCGAACGCCTGGCCAACCCGGCAACGGATGCCGCCTGGAAGCGCTGGCCGTGCCTGTCGCGCCAGCTCGGTGTCGAACTGGTCCTCGATCAGGCGCAGCGCGTGGCGAGCTGATTCTGGCCGTTAGCAATAACGCGTCGACAACAAGGCTCTACAACCGCGCTTTTGCCCGCCCGGCGGGTAAAAGCGCGGGCAGTCGAGATTAAAACTCTCACGCCGGTCCGGGCCCGAGTACGTGAGCGCCAACTGGAAGCGCTGCGCCAGCATTCAGCAAACAGCCCTTCGCCGCGTATCCGCGCGCCGAAGGGCTGTCATACAGCTCACCGAAGTCGTCCCGCTTTTACAACCGCTCAAAACCAGAGCGTGGCCGCTCCAATGGCCTGTTTCCAATCTCGTTGGGCGACCTTGCTGGTGGCGCTGCGATGCAGAGTTCGTCGGGACGCATCAGCGTTCTGATGCAGATCCACAGGTTTTGGCGCTGCCGGCCTTGCAGCCTAGGCATTTCGGTGTGGGTGCTATACTGATTTCGGATCGCAAGTAGTGTGCAAGGTTCTCCACGGATACAGATACCGACTGCAAACTCCAGTCAACGGCTGCAGGACAGAGGAGGTCTACAGCAAACACGAGGTGGGAGGTGTGTCATGAATCGACACTATTACATCAGTGACAATCTAGACGATCTTGAAACCGTTGAAAATGAATTGGAAGCCAGCGGTATCAGTACCGAGCAAATCCATGTGCTCAGTGAAAAAGTTGCTGATGTAGAACAACATCACCTCCACGAGGTTAACTCGTTAATGAAACAAGATGTTGTCCACTCTGGCGAGATTGGTGCAGTGGTCGGCGTGCCACTCGCGGCGCTAGTCCTCGGCGGTGCCTATTGGCTGGGTTGGACCGAATCCGCCGCAGGCTGGGTACCGTTTATCTTCCTTGCCGTGGTGGTGCTGGGCTTTTGCATCTGGGAAGGCGGTTTTTTTGGTATCCAAGTGCCGAACACTCACTTCCGCAGTTTCAAACAGACCGTAGAAGAAGGTAAACATATCTTCTTCGTGGATGTTGAACCTAGTCAGGAAGCAGTATTGGACCGGGTAATCGAACATCATCCACGACTGAAAGTCGCCGGTACGGGAACGGCAGCCCCGCACTGGACGGTAGCCTGGCTGCACAGATGGCATCAGTTCAAGCGAACGATATAGCGCGTTTCTCGGCAGTTAACCGG
This sequence comes from Pseudomonas sp. KH_027, assembly GCF_057838565.1. Classification (NCBI taxonomy): domain Bacteria; kingdom Pseudomonadati; phylum Pseudomonadota; class Gammaproteobacteria; order Pseudomonadales; family Pseudomonadaceae; genus Pseudomonas; species Pseudomonas sp. KH_027. Next base: position 96,823 of record NZ_CM174470.1, on the reverse strand, counting down.
TGCATGCCTAAGGTTGTCCGGGAGCGGCAGACTGCCCGAAGAAAACTTCCCGGCTCAGGTAAACATAATCCGCCTCGGCGGCCATAAGTCCGACGAGCACCAGTAAACACAAGGGTGGCACCAGTATCGCGTAGATCATGGCTAACCGCTCCCAGGCCATGTGCATGAAGATGGAGACAATCAGACCTGCCTTCAACAACATGAAAGTGATGATCAGTGACCACCGCAAGTAGCTTTGGAAGTGAAAATAGTCGACAAGATACGACAGGGTGCTGAGGACGAATAACAGCCCCCAAATCTTGAGATACAAGCTGATTGGATGTTGCTGGCCCTGTGCATGTGCCATCGTCAGCGCTCCTCTTCAGAACCTGCCACGATCTACTGCTCTCGGCCATGCGGCGTTAAAAATGGCTTCGGAATGCTCATTTACAACTTGTAGACTCCGCTTCCTCAGCCATTTTTTCCTTGCCTGACCTTCGCTCGCGACGATCGTGAGCAGGCTCTTAGACCTACCATAAATAGAAGAAAGCAAAAATAAACACCCACACCAAATCCACGAAGTGCCAGTAAAGCCCAGCGATCTCGACGATCTGATAGTTTCCGGAGCGCTCATAATCCCCTCGCATTACTTTCAGCGCCACAATGCTGAGGTAGATGACGCCGATTGACACGTGCAGTCCGTGGAAACCGGTAATCATGAAAAAACTGGCGCCAAATTGCGCCGCCCCCATGGGATTCCCCCAGGGACGCACGCCTTCTGCGATGAGCTTGCTCCATTCAAATGCCTGCATACCGACGAAGGCCGCACCGAAGGCTGCGGTCGCCAGCATCAGGGCGGTGGTTTTGACGCGATCACGGCGGTAGGCGAAGTTGACTGCCATGGCCATGGTGCCGCTGCTGCTGATCAGCACAAAGGTCATGATGGCGATCAGGATAAGTGGGATTTCGCTACCGCCAATCGTCAAGGCGAACACTTCACTGGGGTTCGGCCAAGGGGCGGTGGTGGTCATGCGCACCGACATGTAGCCGGTTAAAAAACAGGTGAATATAAAAGTATCGCTGAGCAGGAATATCCACATCATCGCCTTGCCCCAGGAGACCTGCTTAAAAGCGTCTCTATCCGAAGACCAGTCGCGGGCGATGCCACCCCAGCCCGGTGCAGGCGTTTCGGCCGAGCTTGGGCTGTAGGATGAACTGGGTTCGCCAGGGGCTTCTGGGTGCGATGCCATGGCTTCACCTCAAGCCGCAGAATGCAGCGATGGCTTGATAGGTTTCCGGTGTGCTGGTCAGCAAGGCGAACAGCACGAACCAAAGACCCAGCAGGTAATGCCAATAGATGGCACAGAGTTCTACACTGGCGCTGAGTTGCGGCAACGGCACCTGGTGCAGGAATTTGGTGACGGTTCTGCTCCAGGCCACCAGACCGCCCAGCAGGTGCAGCCCATGCAGGCCGGTCAACAGGTAGAAGAAACTGTTGGCCGGATTGCTGGAGACAAAATAGCCCCAGGTGACGAACTGCTGCCAGACCCAGAGTTGTCCCGCCAGAAAGGCGATCGCAAATACGCCCCCCAGTGCAAAGCCAAGTACGGTTCCGCTCAGCTTGCCCCCTCGGGCGGCCACTCGTGCCCACTGCAGGGCGATACTGCCGAGTGCCAGCAAGACCGTATTCAGCCAGAGTTGCCATGGATTGGCCAACGGCGCCAGAGGCTCTGTCAGGGGCTGCCAGTCTGACACTTGTGAGCGTGCGATAAAGGCAAGCAGGAAGAGAAGGAATAATGAGGTCACCACGGCCAGAAACAGGCGCAGGCCTACTTTTGCGGTTTGCGCCCTATCGACACCCTCAGGCGCCTGGATGCCTTCAGGGTCGTGACTCCAGCTGCCGCCGGGGTCAGTGCTGTCGGTGTTTCTCAATAGTTGCCTGTTCATGTTCTGTCGTCCGCTTTCCTGGCTGCGGCACAGCCTTGTCGTAGCTGCTCAAGCTCTTCGGCGGAGACCGTTTGCGGAACGAAATCCTGTTCTATCCCCGGCACGCTGTAGTCATAGGCCCAACGATGCACGACCGGCAACTTCGCTCCCCAGTTGCCGTGTATCGGCGGGGTATTCGGCGTTTGCCACTCCAGGCTGGCCGCGCCCCAGGGATTGCCGCCTGAGGGCTTGCCTTTAAATGCACTCCAGAACAAGTTGACCAGGAATAGCAGCTGGGAAACACCGACGGCCAATGCGACCACCGATATGAAGGCATTCAAGTCTTGCGCCGACTGCGGGATGAACTCGTAGCCTTGATAAGCGTAGTAGCGACGAGGCATACCCAGGAAACCCAGGTAGTGCATCGGGAAGTAGATGAGGTAAGTGCCCAGGAACGTAATCCAGAAATGCAGCTTGCCCAGGGTGTCGTTCAGCATGCGCCCGGTTATTTTCGGGAACCAATGATAAATGGCGCCAAACACCACCAGTATCGGCGCAACACCCATGACCATATGAAAGTGGGCGACGACGAAATAGGTGTCCGATAGCGGGATATCCACGATCACATTGCCGAGAAACAACCCGGTCAGGCCGCCGACCAAGAAGGTGACGATAAAGGCCAGCGCAAACAGCATCGGGACGGTCAGGTGGATGTCGCCGCGCCACAAGGTCAGCACCCAGTTATAGACTTTCAGCGCGGTCGGCACCGCGATGATCAACGTGGTGGTGGCGAAGAAAAAACCAAAGTATGGGTTCATGCCACTGACATACATATGGTGCGCCCAGACCACAAAGCTCAGCACGCCGATCGCGATAATGGCCCACACCATCATGCGGTAGCCGAAGATATTTTTCCGGGCATGGGTGCTGATCAGGTCGGAGACCAGGCCAAACGCCGGGAGGGCGACGATGTAGACTTCCGGATGGCCAAAAAACCAGAACAGATGCTGGAACAAAATCGGGCTGCCACCCTGGTGATCGAGCTGCTGCCCCATTGAGATCATCGCCGGCATGAAGAAGCTGGTGCCCAGCAGTTTGTCGAGCAGCATCATGACCGCGCTGACAAACAAGGCGGGGAAGGCCAGCAGGGCCAGAATCGAGGCCATGAAGATTCCCCATACGGAGAGCGGCATGCGAAACAGCGTCATGCCGTGGGTACGCGCCTGCAACACCGTGGTCACGTAGTTCAACCCGCCCATGGTGGCTGCGACGATAAAGATCGCCAGCGAAACCAGCATCAACACGATGCCCCACTCGGTACCCGGTGTGCCCTGGGTAATGGCCTGTGGCGGATAAAGCGTCCAGCCCGCACCGCTGGGGCCGCCAGGAACAAAAAAACTGGCGAGCAGCACCAATACCGATAACAAATAGAACCAGTAACTCAGCATGTTGACGTAAGGGAAGACCATGTCCCGGGAGCCAACCATCAGCGGGATCAGATAGTTGCCGAATCCGCCCAGAAACAGGGCCGTCAGTAAATAGATGACCATGATCATGCCGTGCATGGTCATCGCCTGATAATAGGTGCTGGCATCCATGAACTCGAGACTGCCGGGGAAACCTATCTGCATGCGCATCAGGCCGGACAACACCAGGGCGATAAGACCCACGAATATAGCCGTCAATGAGTATTGAATGGCTATGACCTTGTGGTCCTGACTCCAGATGTATTTGGTCAGGAAACTTTTCGGTTCGTGCAGTACTTCTGTTTCCGCTTGCTCCGCATAAGCCATCACGTCATCCTCCAAGTGAGTTTCGGTGTGTATCTGGCTACTTACGGCTACTTTCCTGGCTCCACCTTACTCGCATCAACATCGGCATTCGCTTTGGACTTGATAAACGCGATCAGTGCGTTCAACTCCTCATCGCTCGGAGCAAAGGCCGGCATGATGGCAGCATAACCCTTGACGATTACGGCACTGGGGTTAAGAACCGAATCTTTTATATAGCCCTCATCAACCTTTATCCTCGCCCCATCGGCAAGGGTTTCTGACTTGCCAAACAGCCCCTGAAAACTGGGACCGACTCCCTGACTGCCATCGACACTGTGACAGGTCAGACAGCCGAGCGACTCGGCCACTTGCAGCCCCTGTGCCGCCAGATCAGCGCCGCTATCCGGTGCCTCACCAGCAGAAGGGTCATCGCCTTGCTGCACAGCACCCAGTGATATAATCAGGGCGACGAGGGCGCCCAGTTCATCTTCTTTGAGAGTATAGGGCACCATGACCGGCGGGTAGCCCTGGACCAGTTGGGCCTTCGGATCGAGGATCGACGCCTTCAGGTATGCCTCATCGACCTGCACACTGGTGCCATCGGCAAGCTGTTCCGTGCGGCCGTACAGTCCCTTCCATCCGGGGCCGAGGCTGGCGCTACCATCCTGGCTATGGCAGGCCCGACAGCCATAGTTTTCGGCCAGCAAGCGACCTTTTTCCAGCACGCTGCCTCGGCTGGGCTTGGCAGCGGTCGTTAGCGTCTGCGCAAAAGTCGGTTGGCCGCTTAACCATTGATCAAAGGCTGCTTGTTCTTCCACGATCATATGGCCGCGCATGTTGTAATGGCCGACGCCACAATATTCAGCGCAAAGTATTTCAAACTTACCGGTTCTAGTTGGCGTAAACCAGAAGTGTGACACCATGCCTGGCACCATATCCATCTTGCTGCGGATTTGCGGTATATAGAAATTGTGCAGCACATCTTTAGAGCGCAGTAGAACTTTCACCGGCTTATCGAGTGGAAGACGAACTTCATTGTTTCTTATAAGCACATCGTCCTGCCCAGCGGGGTCGTTGGGATCAATGCCGAAGGCGTTGCTGGAGTCGACCAATTTAACATCCGACCTGCCCAGTTTCCCGTCCTGGCCAGGAAAGCGAAAAGCCCACTGCCACTGCTGGGCAATCACTTCGAGCTCATAAGCCTCTTTCGGCACCTGAACAAAATCATTATAAACAACCAGGCCTGGCGCCAACATGCCGGCAATACCCACCGAGGTTATGCCAATTAACCACCATTCCAACTTTTTATTTTCCGGTTGGTAGGCCGCTCTGACACCCTCCTTGTGACGATAACGGAACACAGCAACCGCCATGAATAGCGTGATGGCGATAAAAAATATTCCGGTGATGATCAAGGTGATGAACAGAGTGGTGTCTATTGACCCCCAGTTGGAAGCTGCTGGCGTCGCTTGCCAAGGTGCTAATATTTGGAACAGCACTGATGCAACAACGATAAGAATCAAGATAATTGCTATTGCCATTTTCTCTTCATCCTATTCCTGTTGCTCATTGGCTATGCAAAAGCATCGCCACTAAACAGCGGCGTCGAATCAATATCAATCCGACGCCCAAGCAGGGTAGACAAGTACCACCAATCCCAGCGATAAAATCAGAATGAAGTATAGTACACAGCAGAAATGAGCGCTTTTTCTGAAAATCAGATAACTCTAGATTCCAACTTCAACAGTCAGTTAATCGTTTAAAGCCTATTTTCTATAGATCGCGGTAAATACTCGCCATCTCTTCTTTCGCGGCTAAAAAGTTCGTAGCGATTTGCTACTGGCCTGATTGACGAGCGTTGTTGATTGCTCTGGCGTTTGCGCTATTTATGGGCAGCTTGCGACGCCCGGTCCGCCAGTTCGATACCGCGCTGAAACTCGATCAAGTGCAGAACGCGGCGAGCTGCTGGCGCCGCTCAAACCAAACTTTCTACAACAACGCCATCTGCCCGCCGGGCGGGCAAAAGCGCGAACAGTCGAGATTGAAACCCTCACGGTTGTTGAGCCCGACCCGCTTGAGCGCCAGCTTGAAGCGTTGCGCCAGCAGGTCGGCAAACAGCCCTTCACCGCGCATCCGCGAGCCGAAGCGGCTGTCATACAACTCGCCGCCGCGGCTCTGGCGCACCAGGCTCAGAACATGCTCGGCGCGCTCTGGAAAGTGCGCCGCCAGCCACTCCTCGAACAGCGGCGCCACCTCGCGCGGCAGACGCAGGAACATATAGGCCGCGCTCTGCGCGCCGGCACCCTTGGCCGCCGTCAACAGTTGCTCCAGTTCGCTGTCGTTGATCAGCGGAATCATTGGCGAGCAGAGCACGCCAACCGGCACGCCCGCCTCGCGCAGCACCCGAATGGCGCGCAAACGGGCCGCCGGTGCCGCCGCGCGCGGCTCCATGATGCGTTTGAGTTCGTCATCGAGGGTGGTCAGGCTGATCATCACCGCCACCAGCCGCTGCTGGGCCAGTTCGCTGAGCAGATCGAGGTCGCGCAGCACCAGCGAACCCTTGGTCACGATCGTCACCGGATGGCGATAGCGCAGCAGCACTTCCAGCGTGCGCCGGGTCAACTGGTGCTCGCGCTCGATCGGCTGATAGGGGTCGGTGTTGGAACCCAGGTTGATCGGCGCACACACATAACCGGGCTTGGACAGCTGTTGTTCGAGCAGGGCCGGGGCGTTGGTCTTGGCGATCAGTTTGGTCTCGAAATCCAGCCCCGGCGACAGATCCCAATAGGCATGGCTGGGCCTCGCATAGCAATAGATGCAACCATGTTCACAACCACGATAAGGGTTGATCGAGCGGTCGAAGGGCAGGTCCGGCGACTGGTTGCGGGTGATGATGGTCTTCGCGGTTTCGATTCGCACTTCGGTGGCACGCGACAGCGGCACCTCCTGAAACCAACCATCGTCCTCGGCCACCGAGCGGGTCGGAGCGAAGCGGTTGTGGGGGTTGCTGGCCGTACCGCGGCCGCGCGGGGGCAGGGTGCTGGTCATGGGCATGATCCGAATAAAATGCTGTTTAAATATACAGTATTTTATTCATGATACGAGCACCGTAAGTCTGCTGTAACACCCGCTCTCAACTTCCAAGCCAGCGTCTCGGCGACCCTCGTAGAAGCGGCCCATGGCCGCGCAGTGCGCTGGGCGGCCATGGGCGTTTGCCGGCCGTCGCCCCCGTCGCGGCCGTGGCCCGTTCCTACACGGATGGGTGATCGGACAGGCGCACCTTCAGCCCACCGTAGCCGCTGGCATCCGCATCGCCGGCCAGCTCGATGTGGCCTGTGCCGGCTAACTCGCGAGCCCGCCAGTAGACGAAGAAATCGCTGGCGAAGAAGCCATCGCAGCGAAACATGGCATCCGCCATTACCCGCGCCAGTGGCTTCCACTCAGGCGTGCAGTGGCCCAGCAGAATGGCGTCGATCGGCGCGTGGTCTTCACCATGGAAAGCACCGTCGCGCCAACGGCGGATCGCCGCATTTCCCTCCAGCGCCGCATGCCATTGTGCTGCCAGCCGCTGACGCCGGGCGGGCTCGACCCGTAGCGGTTGGTACAACTCGCGCAGGGCCGTCGGCTTATGCATGGAAACTGCAAGACGGGTCTCGTAGCGGCTGTCACCGCTGCCGCAAGGCACTTCCCAGAGCGGTAAATCGCTGTGTTCCAGCGCTGCAGCGACACGAGCCAAAAGCAACTGCTCGGAAGCGCTGTCGCCATGCCAGACAGTGACTGCTCGCGTTTGCCGAGCCAAACCGGCGAGCCAGCAGGCGTCCTCGCTCAGCGTACCGGTGAAGTCCGGCATCGGGCATACCGTCTGCGGCCACAGCGCCTGCCAGAAGGCTGCGCGCTTGGCACATGGAGGCAGCTCGATATCATTGAGCGGGCCAACGGCCAGATCATCCTTGAGCACGCGCAAGGAGTCATTGGCGACGGCCTGCCCGAGCACGAAGGTCACACCCTCTACCGCCGCATCGCCACACACCAAATGCCACATATACCTTCCTTGTAGGTTGGCGCTGAACCGAAGTTGATGCGCTCGTTCACTGGACCCCGCCTGCGCGGGAATCCAGTCATGTTCGAGACCGTGAGGAGGGAGCCGCGGGGCGACTCCTTGTTGGGCATCGCTGCGCTGCGCACCAACCTACGGCTTCTTCAATTTCGGATTGGGAAAGAACTGCACCGCCTGCACCTTGGGATCGGCGGCTTTGGGCTGCTCCTTGCTGACCCGCGTACCGAGCTCCTTGGGCACCGACTGGCCCTGTTCGTTGAGGGTGTCGGCATAACCGCAGCCCACGCACTCACGGTGCGGCACACCATCCACGTCCCACATCTGGATCTTGTCCATCTCGCTGCAGGCCGGGCACACGGCACCGGCGATAAAGCGTTTCTTGCCGACATTCAGTGGGGCGTCGCTCATGCTGCCTCCGCACTCAGGCCGAGGTGGCGCAGCAGCGCGTCGATCGACGGCTCGCGACCACGGAAGTCGACGAACAGCTGCATCGGCTCCTGGGAACCGCCACGCGCCAGGATCGCCTCGCGGAAGGCGCGACCGGTATCGGCATTGAACACGCCTTCTTCCTCGAACCTGGAGAACGCATCGGCGGACAGCACTTCAGCCCACTTGTAGCTGTAGTAACCGGCCGCGTAACCGCCGGCGAAGATGTGCGCGAAGCTGTTGGGGAAGCGGTTGTACGCCGGTGGGCGCATGACCGAGACCTCGGCGCGGATGCCTTCGAGCACCTCCAATACCGTGCGGCCGTCACCGTGAGTGGCGTGCAGTTCGAAGTCGAACAGCGAGAATTCGATCTGCCGCGCCATCATGAGCCCGGACTGGAAGTTCTTCGCCGCCAGCATCTTGTCCAGCAGGTCCTGTGGCAGCGCTTCGCCGGTTTGGTAGTGGCCGGAAATCAGCGCCAGGCCTTCCGGCTCCCAGCACCAGTTTTCCATGAACTGGCTCGGCAGTTCGACCGCATCCCAGGCCACGCCGTTGATGCCCGAGGCCCCGGCATGTTCGACACGGGTCAGCAGGTGGTGCAGGCCATGGCCGAATTCGTGGAACAGGGTGGTGACTTCATCGTGGGTCAGCAGCGCCGGCTGCTCGCCCACGGCAGGCGTGAAGTTGCACACCAGGTTGGCCACCGGGCTGATCAACTCGCCAGCGGCGCTGCGGCGTTTGTCGCGGGCGCCGTCCATCCAGGCGCCGCCGCGCTTGTTGGCGCGGGCATAGAGGTCGAAGAAGAAGCGCCCGACGTGCAGGCCGTTTTCCTTGATCTCGAACAGGCGCACGTCCGGGTGCCAGGTGTCGAAGCCTTTCAGTTCGGCGATTTCGATGCCATAGAGCTTCTGCACGATGGCGAACAGGCCGCTCAATACGGTGTCGATCGGGAAGTAGGCGCGCAAGGTTTCCTGGGCAATGCTGTAGCGCTGCTCGCGCAGCTTCTCGCTGTAGTAACCGACGTCCCAGCTTTGCAGATCGCTGCAACCCTGTTCGGCGGCGAACGCCTTCAACTCGCTCAGATCACGGGCGGCGAAGGGTTTGCCGCGTTGCGCCAGGTCGCGCAGGAAGCTCAGCACCTGCTCGCTGCTGTCGGCCATCTTGGTCGCCAGGCTCAGCTCCGAGTAGCTGGCGAACCCGAGCAGCTTGGCCAGCTCCTGACGCAGGTCGAGGATCTCGGCCATCACCGGGCCGTTGTCGTGCTGCCCGGCATTCGGGCCTTGATCGGAGGCGCGGGTGCAGTAAGCCGCATACACCTCTTCGCGCAGGGCGCGGTCGTTGGCGTAGGTCATCACCGCGTAGTAGCTGGGGAACTCCAGGCTGATCAACCAGCCATCCAGTTCCTTGGCCTGCGCGGCTTGGGCCATCTGCGCTTTGGCGGAATCGGTGAGGCCATCCAGCGCCGCTTCAGCGGTGATGTGCTTGGTCCAGGCCTGGGTGGCGTCGAGCAGTTGGTTGGAGAAACGGCTGCCCAGCTCGGAGAGCTTCATCTGGATCGCGCCATAACGCTGCTGCTCGGCGGCCGGCAGGTCGATACCGGACAGGCGGAAGTCCCGCAGGGCATGTTCGAGAATGGTCGTCTGCGCCACCTCGAAGCCGCTCGCGGCGGGGCTTTTCGCCAACGCCTCATAGGCCTGGAACAGCGCGCGGTTCTGGCCCATTTCGGTCCAGTACTCGGACAGCTTGGGTAGGCAGGCTTCATACGCCTGGCGCAACTCAGCGCTGTTGCACACGGCGTTCAGGTGGCTGACCGGGCTCCAGGCCCGGCTCAGGCGCTCGCCCTGTTCATCCAGCGCCAGCACCAGGCCATCCCAGGTCGGGGTGGCGGGTTGCTTGGCCAACAGCTCGGCAAGCGCCGCACGGCCCTCGGCCAGTAGCGTATCGACAGCCGGCTCGACATGCTGCGCACGAATGGACGAGTAGGGCGGCAGGTCGAAGGATTGCAGTAAGGGGTTGTTCTCGCTCACGGCGGCTCACCTGTTTGGACATGTATGGAGGTTCTAACCGGCTCGGGCGAATACGGCTGCGGCCAGTTTTCAGAACAGAATGGCCGTCATCTTAATTACAATCGCGGCTTACCGCAGCTCAAGAGGTTCTATCGTGGCGATTCGTACTTACCAAGGCATCACGCCCTCGCTCGGCGAACGGGTGTTCGTCGATGCCTCGGCCGTGGTCATCGGCGACGTCCAGTTGGACGCGGACAGCTCGGTCTGGCCGCTGACGGTGATCCGTGGCGACATGCACCGCATCCGCATCGGCGCACGCACCAGCGTGCAGGACGGCAGCGTGCTGCACATCACCCACGCCGGGCCGTTCAACCCGGATGGCTTCCCGCTGATCATCGGCGACGACGTGACCATCGGCCACAAAGTCATGCTGCATGGCTGCACGGTCGGCAGCCGCATCCTGATCGGCATGGGGTCGACGGTGATGGACGGCGCGGTGATCGAAGACGAAGTGATCCTCGGCGCCGGCAGCCTGGTGCCGCCGGGCAAAACCCTGGAAAGCGGCTTTCTCTACGTGGGGAGCCCGGTGAAACAGGCACGACCGCTGACCGACAAGGAACGCGCCTTCTTCACCTACAGCGCCGGCAACTACGTGAAGCTGAAAGACCTGCACATTGCTGAGGGCTACGCGGGCTCAATGCCAAGCCTTACAGCGGCTGTGGACTGACTCGCCAGCCGCCACCCAGCGCGCGGTACAACGCCACACTGGCTTGCAAGCGTGCCAGCTTCAGCTGTGCAGCCTGGTCCTGGGCGGCGAACAATGTGCGTTGGGTGTCGAGCAGGGTGAGCAGGGTGTCTGCGCCGCTGCGGTAACGCGATTCGGACAGGCGAAATGCCAGCTGCGCCTGATCCAGCTCGTCGTTCTGCGCCTGCTGCTGGGCTTGCGCGCCGGCCACGCCGTTCAGCGCGACCTCAACGTCGGCGAACGCAGCAACAATGCTGCGCTGGTAGCCGGCCAGCAGTTCTTCCCGCCGAGCCACAGCCAAGTCATGTTCAGCGGCCAATCGCCCACCGCTGAAGATTGGCGCCGTCAGGGCCGAGGCCAGCGAGTAAAGCGGATCAGAAAATACGTCGCCAACATTTCCGGCGCTGCCGCCGACCGTGGCAGTCAGGCTCAGGCGTGGCAGCAGGGCGGCGCGCGCGGCCAGTACATCGGCATCGGCTGCAGCCAATTGCGCCTCGGCCTGCGCGATGTCCGGGCGGCGGGTAATCAACTCACTCGGCAGCCCGGCGTCAACCGTGGGCACCCCCAAGGTATCCAGCGCGACTGGGGTTAACGCCAGGCTGCTGACGTGTTGACCCAGCAACAGTGCCAACGCCGTTTGGCTGTCGCCGACTTGCTGACGCAGGTCGGCCAGGGTGCGACGTTGTGCTGCCACCACGCCACGCTGCTGAGCCAATTCCAGGCTGGTAGCGGCGCCGGCGCGCTGACGCGACTCGACGGTTGCCAGCACCCGCTCGGCGTTCGCCAAATTGAGAGCGGCGATGCGCAACCGCTCGCTCAGGCCAACACTCTGCAGCCAAGTGCTGGCCACGCTGGCGGTGAGGGTCAGTTGCACGGCGGCGCGATCAAATACGCTGGCGTTCAAAGCGAATAACGCACTGTCGCGGCTGGCGCTCAGCCGGCCCCACAGGTCGACCTCATAATTCGCGGCGACGCCGGCGCTGTAGCGATTGCCGTCAACATCGGCATTGCCTCCGATGCGCCCTTCACGGCTGGCAACGAGGTTAGCGTCCAGTTGCGGCAGCAACAATGCGCCGGCCTGACGGGCACTGGCATCGGCTTGGCGCACGCGGGCCATGGCGGCGGCGATGTCGTAGCTTTGCGTCTGCGCCTGGGCGATCAAGCGGTCCAGTTCGGCGCTGGCGAAGTCGTGCCACCAGCCTTTTGAAACGGCCACGGCCGCGCTGCTTTGGGCAAACGCCCATTGCTCCGGCGGCTGCGGAGGGCGACCGCTGGCAGGGGGCTTATTGCTGCAGCCGAGCAACATCAGCAGCGCGGCCAGGGGCCAGATTTTAGTGCGCATGCGGGCCGTCATCCTATTCCGCCGCCAACGCTGCGACTGGATCAAGCGCCGCCGCGGTCTTCGCCGGCAGGTAACCGAACAACAGCCCGGTGGCGACTGCACAGGCGAATGCCGCGAGCATCGCGCTGAGGGAAAAGATCAGCGGCACATTCCAGAAGATCAGCCCCGCCCCCACCAGCAGCCCAAGTAGCACGCCGATGCTGCCACCGACCAAAGTGACCAGCACCGCCTCGCCGAGGAACTGGCGGAGGATGTCGCGCTGGCGGGCGCCGGTGGCCATGCGGATACCGATTTCGCGGGTGCGTTCGCGCACGGTCATAAGCATCACGTTCATTACCCCGATGCCGCCGACCAGCAGCGATACAGCGGCGATCAGCCCGAGCATGCGGGTCATGCTGTCCTGGGTTTCGGCCTCGCTCTGGACCTTGGCCGCGGCGTTGTCGACGTCGAAATCCTCACGGCCGTGGCGCGCCAGCAAAAGCGCGTGCACCGCCTCGCCGGCGGCCTTGACCTGGCGGGTGGAGATGGCCGTGAGGGTGGCGTACTCGGGTTCGAGAATGTCCTGGTAAACCCGCGCGCGACCCGCGCGGTAGGGGATGAAGACCATCTCGTCGTAGTAGTCGGCGCCCGACTCCTTGCCCTTCTCGGCCATCACGCCGATCACCTCGAAGGGCGCATCGCCAATCAACAACTGCCGACCGAGCGGGTCCGGCACGTCGCGGAAAAACATCTGCCGGGCTTTGTGCCCAAGCACCACCACCGGCGCCAGTGACTGGTCTTCGCTGGCATTAAAAAAGCGCCCAAGGGCCAGCGACCAATGGTGGATGCCGGGCAATTGTTCGTTGCTGGAATACACGTAGATATCGCGCGAGACATTGCCGTACTGCACCGTCAGTTGATTGCCGATCACGGCGGTGGCCAGGGCGACTTCCGGCAATTTCGCCACGGCGTCCAAGTCTTCTTCGCTGAGCACACCCCAAGGCCCGCCTTCCGGAGGCTGGGCGCTGTAGAGGTAAAGCGTGGTGGCGCCCATCGAGGCCAGCTGCGCCATCACCCGCTGCTTGGTGCCCAGACCGATGGCGAGCATGACGATCACCGAGGCGACGCCGATGACGATACCGAGCAGGGTCAGCGCCGTGCGAAAGCGATTCAGCCACATAACCCGCCAGGCCGAACGCGCCAGCTCGTCGAGGGTATTCCACCAGGGCAGGCTTTGAGCGCGCCCAGCCTCAGCCATGTCCGGCACGGGCAGGGCCTGCGCCGAGGACACTGCGCCACTGTCGCCGACAATCTCGCCGTCGCGGATCTCGATGACACGCTGCGCCTGCGCCGCCACGTCGCGGTCGTGGGTGATGAGGATTACCGTATGCCCGGCTGCGGCCAGCTCGCGCAGCAGCGCCATGACGTCCTGGCCGCTGTGCGAGTCGAGGGCACCGGTCGGTTCGTCGGCGAGGATGATGCGCCCGCCATTCATCAATGCACGGGCTATCGACACGCGCTGCTGCTGGCCACCGGAGAGCTGGCTGGGGCGATGCTCCAAGCGTTCGCCCAAACCCAGGCGCTGCAATAACGCAGTGGCTCGCTCGCAGCGTTGCTCGGCGGGCAGGCCGGCATACAGCGCGGGGATTTCGACATTCTCGCGGGCCGATTCGGTGGCGATCAGGTGGTAACCCTGGAAGACAAAACCGAACGCCTCGCGGCGCAGCCAAGCCAGTTGGTCGGCGTCCAGTTCGGCCACATCGCGGCCGGCGAAGCGATAGCTGCCGGACGTGGGGCGGTCAAGGCAACCAAGCAAGTGCATCAGCGTCGATTTACCCGAGCCCGAGGCGCCGACAATGGCGACAAACTCACCGGCGGCAATCGACAGGCTGACGCCGCGCAACACCTCGACTTCCGGTGCGCCATCGACACCGCCGTAGCAGCGGCGGATAGCGCGCAGTTCAATCAATGCCGCCGCGCTCACCATTGAAATCTCGGCACCCGCGTATCCGGCAATTCGGCGGTTACCAGCCGCTCGTTTTCACTGAGGCCTTCGAGCACTTCGGCAAGCTGGCGACTGCGGGCGCCGATGCGCACCTCGCGCGGCTGCGCGCGACCTTTATTGTCCAGCACGCGAGTACGGTACAACCCGGGCTGGCCTGTCACCGGTTGCAATGCGTCCAGCGGCGCGACGAGCACGTTATGGGCGGCCGCCGTGATAAACGCCACCTGGGCGGTCATCTGCGGCATCAGCTCACCGTCCTGGTTATCCACGTCGAACAGCACGGTGTATTGCACCGCCTTCACCGCGGCCGGCGCCGCCACCGCCTCACCGCTGGCGGCGGGCGGCAGTGGTGGCGCCGGCAGCACCTGACGGATCGTTCCGGGCCAACGACGGCCGTCGCCACCGAGGGTGGTGAAGTACAGCGCCAGGCCCGGTTTGAGCAGACGGATATCGGCTTCGGAAACCTTGGTCCAGGCCGTCATCGCGGCGAGATCGGCGATGCGCAGCAAGGTCGGCGTCTGGTAGGTGGCGTTGAGCGTCTGCCCCTGTTTGACGTCGATACCCAACACCGTACCGGAGATCGGCGCATACAGGCGGGTGTAGCTCAGTTGCGCTTCGTTGCCCTTGAGCCGCGCTTGGTTTTCGGCGATCAGGGCGCGCAATTGTTTGAGCTTTGCCTGCGCCGATTTCAGCCCGGCGGTGGCGACCTGCACATCTTCCTCGCGGGTGGCTTCATCCTTGGCCAAGCGCAGCTGGCGCTGGCTTTGCTGCTGGGCCAGATCGAGCTGTGCCTGTTGTTCTTCCAACTGCGCACGCAGGCCAGCGAGGGCAGCACGATCAGCCTCGACCGCAGCCTGGTGCAGGCTGGCATCGATCTCGGCGAGCAGCTGACCTTTTTCCACCTGATCGCCGGCCTCGACGTGCAACCGCGTGACCTGGCCGGACACCTGCGCGCCAACGTCCACCGACTCCCGCGGCTGCAAGGTACCGATGGCGACGACTGTCGCTTCGATATCGCCGCGGACGACATTTTGCGTCGCGTAACCCGGCCCGGGCTCGCCCTGTGATAGCCAAACCAACGCTGACACCAGCAACAACATGAGCACCAATAAACCACGGCGCAGAAATTTACGGGGTGGAAAACTCATACACAGCTCGTCCTTGAACACCAACGGATCATCCGACACGCCAGCACAATCACCACAAAATCGCCGGCACACTCGCGAGCAACGCCAACCCCATCAGCAGGGCCGCAGCCTTTGGCCGATAGGGCAATAACAGCACCAGCAGCAAGCCGCCGGCAGAGAGCAAACCCAACCAGATCACCACGCCAACCGCCGCCCCCCAGGCCTGCACACAGGGCCAAACGGCCAAGGCTGCCAGCAACCAACCGGCTATGCGTAAACCCCGTTGCACGCGGGGCGATTTACGCCCCCAAACCTGTTGGTAATGACGGTCCATACCCAGGCACAAACCGGCCATGCCGGCGTAACACAGCGCACCAGCCAGCACGATGGCGAGAGCAACACTCATCAACTCACCTCCGCTTCGGCAGCACGCTCAGCGGCCGCCGGTTGCCGACGCGGCTTGCCCTTGGCGGCTGCTTGGCGGCTCTTCAACAGCACACGCCGTGCCGCCCATAGGCTCAGCCCACCCAGGGCAATGGCCACCAACTCGACACCTGCACGCTCACCATCGCCACGCCGCAGGTAGCTGACGAACTGGTCACCCACCACCAGCCAATTGAGCACTGGCAGCAGCAGGCAGAGGGCGGCGGTAGCCAGTAATTGTTCGATCCAGGCGCGGGCCGCTGGACGTAAAGCGGTATGCACAAAGGTCAGCAGCCAGACGCCAAAGAACGCCGCGATTTCCCATTCCGGGCGCGCGCTGATGCCCAGCGGGATCAGCCGATTGGCCCAGAAGAAGGCGATACACGCCAGGCTCAGACCGGCGATTGAGCCGATGTTGAGCACCTCAATCACCCGATAAACCTGCGGCGTGCGTGTACCGAACTCATACAACGAGCGCTGCCGGCGTTTGACCATAAAGAGGATTGCGCCGGTGGCCATCATCGCTGCGCCAGCCAGGCCGCAGATGAAGTACAACCAGCGCGCGGCATATCCACCGAACGCGGCGAAGTGCAGGTTGGCCATTACCGATTGCACATCCTGGGCAGCGCCACCGCGCCGCTCGCCGGGCATTTGAATATCGCCCTGAACACCACTCACACCGTCAAAATGCACACTGCCGGCACCGTCGCCGAGCAAGCGATATTCGCCGCTTTTTTCGATAACGCGGCCGAAGGTTTGCACCGCGGCACTGCGGTCGTTCGGGTGCTCGACGCTGACAAAACTTACCGGCCGCTGCAGCTGTTCTTCACTGCGCACCAGCAGTACATCGAGCGGCGTTACGGGCGCGGCAATGCCGGTCTCCTCGCGCGGTTCTGGCTGGGTCAGGAGGTCGGCGAAGTAGGCTTCGTCACTCTTGTAATGCACGGCAATGCCCGCCGGCATGTACATGGCGTAAAACGTCGCGAGCCCGGTGTAAGCGATCATCAACTGGAACGGCAGGCTCAGCACCGACACCGCGTTGTGCGCGTCCAGCCAACTGCGCTGACCTTTGCCAGGGCGAAAGGTGAAGAAGTCTTTGAAGATGCGTTTGTGGGTAATTACCCCGCTGACCAAACCGACCAGCATGGCCATGGTGAAGAAGCCGACCAACCAGATACCGGCCATGCCACCGTGAAACTCAAAGTGCATGTGTACAAAGTGGTGGCCGCCTTCGCTTTCACGCTCCAGCGCGGCGTCGACCGGCTTGCCGCTGAGAGCGTCGATGCGCAGGTCGTGAAACTGCTCGTTGGCGTCCTGCCAGAACAGGCGCACGGCTTTGTCGGTGTCATTCGGCAGGCCGATGCCCCAGGAGTGCGCGCTAGGTTGATGCTCAGTCAAAAACGCCTGGCCCAAACGCACGGCTAACGGCCGGTCAACGCCATCATCCATGCCGTTGATCGCGGTGGCCTGCGGCAGTTGCGGTTTCATCCAGCGGCTAATCGCCTCATCGAACACGCCGAGCGAGCCGGTGAGAAAAATCACGAACAACACCCAGCACGCCCACAAGCCGCCCCAGGTGTGCAGCCACGCCATGGACTGACGCAGGCCCAACTTCTCTTCAACTACCTCTTCAACCTGACTCATGCCGCCGCCCTCCCCAGCCACCAGCCCAACACGGCGAGTACCAGCGCTGGCAGCAGCAAACCGAGCCAGGCGCGACGGTTGTTCTGCACCGCAAACACCCAAACGATGGCGCCGGTGTACACGGCAAAACTCGCCAGCGAGGCCGCGAGCACGGCCTGGCCCTTGGGCAACGGCACGACCGCGCCGAGGAAAATCACCGCCGCCGCCGCCAATGCATAGCCGCCGAAAATGGCCGCAGCCGAACGAGACAGGAGCATGAGCGCATGCCCACGGGAGGAAGAATTCGCTTTCATAAACAAGCCATCATCACGCTATGAAAAGAAAAACCGCCGGCAAAACCAGCGGCATGAGACTTGGCGGGCGAAAGGGAAAACAGGTTGCCCATAACCTAAAGACGGATGAGCGCGGGAAACCCCCCACTGCCTCTGCCATAAAGTTGTGACTGGATGTTTCATCCCCGCCAGCACTGCATCATAGCGCCGGCAGGCAACCATCAGAACTCCATGCGCAGGCCGAGCGTGGCGTTGCGTGGGGTGCCGTAGTAGCTGGAGGACGTACTGGTGTAGTACTCCTCGTCGAGCAGGTTGTTGAGGTTGAGTGTTGCAGTCAGGCTTTTGCTCAGCGGGTAACGCGCCATCACGTCGACCAAGGCGTAATCGTCCTGGGTGAAGCGCACGCCCAGCGGCCCCATGCCATCGCTGTAAATCTCGCTCTGCCAGTTCACGCCGCCACCGAGGGTCAGGCCGTTGCCGACGCTGCGCAGGGTGTAGGTGGTGAACAGCTTGGCGGTGTTTTGCGCGACGCTGGTGTTGAGCTTGTTGCCCTCGGCGTCCTGCACGATGTTGCGGCTGAAGCTGGCGCTGGCTTGCCAATCGACGGCCAGTTCACCGGACATTTCCAATTCAAAGCCGCGGGTTTTGGTACCGGATTGCGCACGGTAGGCCTGGTTGCCATTCGGGGCGAATAGGCCGTCAACTGCCACCGCGAGGTTGTCTTGCTTGATCTCGTAAAGCGCCAGGCCGAGGTTCAGGCGGCCATCGAAGAGGGCCGCTTTGCTGCCCACCTCATAACCCTCACCCTCCAGCGGATCGAGGTAGCTGCCATTCACATCCATATTGCTCTGCGGCTTGAAGATGCTGGTGTAGCTGCCGTACAGGGACCAGTTTTCATCGAGGTCGTACACCAACCCGGCGAATGGCGTGACCACACCGGTTTCGGTGCGTTTGTCGTTGGTGTCGGTTTCCGCCACGTCGTAGTAGTCGGTCTTGATGGTGTTTTCCCAGTCGCTGACGCGCGCGCCGAGGATCACCGACAACGCATCGGTGGCACGCAGACGAGTGCTGCCGTAGGCGGCGGTTTGTGCTTCGTGGTAGTCAATGCGGCTAGTAGCCGGAAGCGGCGGGCGCCCTGGGGTTTTGCCGTCCCAGTCATAGATATTCGGCACCGAACTGTCCCAGTCCGAGAACCACCACAGCGGATAGCCGTTGGTGCGGTAGTCGGTGTGCTGTTGGCTGTAGCCGAACACGGCATCGTGCTCACGACCAAACAGGTCGAACGCGCCAGATGCATTCAGGTCGAAGCTTTTCTGCACCGGCTTGGCTTCCCAGCGCCCGGCCCAGAGGTTGACCCCAGTACCGGTGGCCGGATCAGGGTTACCGCCAGCGGCGTAGCCGATCACTTCGTCGTATTCGTAGCGGCCCTGGTTGAGCGTCAGCTTGGTTTTCCAGCGCTCGGTCAGGGTGTGTTCGAGGATGGCAAAACCGGAGACGAAATTACGCTTGGAATAGGCCCAGGCGGCACCGGCGGAATCCGAACGGGACCAGTTGGCCAACGAGCCATCCTGGTTGTAGAGCGGCAGACCGCTGCGGGCGTGGTCGTCAAAGTCGTCAGATTGCGAGTCCATGCCCACTGTCAGCAGGGTGTCGGGGGGCAGGTCGGCCTCGACCACGCCGTAGAAGACCTTTTTGCGTTCGTTGAGGCGGTCGATATAGGACTCGTTGTCCTGGTAGGCACCGACAAAACGCCCGCGCACGTTGCCGCTGTCGGTCAACGGACCGCTGACATCCGCCTCGGTGCGCTGATAGTCCCAGGAGCCGCCTTTGACCGTGACGCGGCTCTTGAAGTCGGCAGTCGGGCGTTTGCGAATCATGTTCAGCGTAGCGCCGGGGGTACCGATGCCATTGGTCAAACCCGTGGCACCGCGAATGATTTCCACCCGGTCGTACAGCGCCATGTCATTGCTCTGGGCGGTAGAGCCGTGGTTGCTGTCGAGCAGTTGCACGCCATCGATCTGGTAGTTCTCGACGGCAAAACCACGGGAGTAAATGGTGCTGCTGTCCGAGCCGCTGTTACCGGTCTGGTTGATGCTCAGGCCGGGGGTCTGGCGTACTACGTCGTTCAGTCCGGTCAGGCCCTGGTCGTCCATACGCTGGCGGGTCATGACACTGACCGACTGCGGGGTTTCCCGAATGGTCAGCGGCAAGCCGGTGGCGGTGCCGGTAGAGCCGGTGGTGTAGGAACCGGAGCCTTCAGTCGTCGAACCCAAGCCAACGCCCGTTACGCGGGTGGCGTCCAACTGCATGGCACTGTCGCCCTCGGTAGGTGCCACTTGCAGCACGGCGCGATCAGCCTCGACAAAACTGGCAACCAGTCCCGTGCCGGCGAGCAAGCGACGCAACGCTTCGGCCGGCGTGTAGCGACCTTGCAGACCTGGGCTGTGTTTGCCGGTGGTGAGCTGCGCATCCACCGACAACAGGATGCCGGCGCTGCTGGCATAGCTGTTCAGGGCCTGGTCCAGGCTGCCGACGGCAATCGCGAAATGGCGCTGCTCCTGGCTCGCAGCATCCGCCGCCCAGGCGATGGTCGACAGCAATGGCGTGGCGGCCAGCAGGCCAACGAACAAGCCGTTGCGCAGGGATACGGCCAGCTGGGTGTACGAATGAAGGGGCTGTTGCGGCATTCCGGGAATCCTCTTGAGAATGCTTCTCGATAGTCTTTCAAGAGGTATCCCGAGCGACGGCGCAAAACCGACAACGGAAAATGGAATATTTTTTCTTGGAAGCAAAAAACCTAGACGCGGCCGCTCACCGAGACCCAGAAACGCGTCCGATAACGCACCGTCACGGGCAGGGTTTGTTGCAGAGTGGCGAGCACGCGGTCGCTGTCACCAAGGGGGAATACGCCGGTGAGCAACAGGCCGGCGACCTGCGGATCGCACTGAATCACACCAGGTCGATAGCGCTGCAATTCGTCGAGGAAATGGCCCAACGGCTGCCGTTCGGCAATCAAACGACCATCGCTCCAGGCAGCGGCATTGCGATTGGCAGGGCGAATTGGACCAATCTGGTCGGCGTTAAACCACAAGCCCTGGCCCATCGCTAAAGACTGATGACCAGCATGCCGTGGACTGATGTCCACGCCGCCGTCGTATAACTCTATACGGCTACCACCGGCGATTTCACGCACATCGAAACGTGAGCCATGGGCCTGAATATCACCCGCCGCCGTCTGCACAATCAGCGGCGCAGCTGCCGACGCGTGAGGGCCACTGGTCAACAGCAACTCACCGGCATACAAGCGGATACGCCGCTCATGTTGATTAAAACGAATATCCACGGCGCTACCGCTGTTGAGCACCAGGCTGCTGCCGTCGGCGAGTTGCTGGCGGCAAATTTCGCCGGCGCCGGTGCGCATATCGGCCAGGCTTTCGCGCCAGGGAAGCTGCTCGCTCGCCAGGTAGCCGCCACCACCCGTGAGCAGCAATACGCCGAGCAGTTTGAGCGTATCGCGGCGGCGCCGATCGGGAGCATCGCGCAATACCGCTCGCGCGGTGCGGGACGGCACTGCAGCCAAGGTGTTTTGCAGCTGCCCGAGGCGCTGCCAAGCGCGACCGTGCTCCGGGTCGGCCGCCTGCCACGCGAGAAATGCGGCATGTTCAGCGGGTTTCAGAGCGCCGTCCCAATGCAGCATCAGCCAGTGGCTGGCCTGCTCGACGATGGAGGCGCAAATCGGTGCGTCGGCGAGTTGGCTCATTCGCTGTACAACACTTGGTAGCAAGCCTGAATGGCGCGGGTCATGTACTTTTGCACGGAGCTGACACTGACTCCGAGGCGTTCGCCGACCTGCGCGTAACTCAACCCTTCGAACTGCACCAGCAGGAACGCTTCGCGCACGTTGGCGGGCATCAGGGCGAGCATCGCATCGATTTGCATCAGGGTTTCCAGAATCATCGCACGCGCCTCCAGAGAGGGCGTCTCTGGTTCCGGCAGATGGGCGATGCTGTCCAGATACGCCTGCTCGATACCCTGGCGCCGCCACTGATCAATCACCAGATGGCGGGCGATCTGCGCCAGGTAACTGCGGCTTTCCTGAGCGGCCGGCAGAGAACCCGTCACCAACAGGCGAAGGAAGGTGTCCTGGGCGATATCAGCAGCACGCTCCCGGTCACCCAAGCGCTTGCGCAGCCAGCCCTGAAGCCAGCCGTAATGGTCGCCATATAACCCCTGAACGCCCCGGCGCAGCAGCGCCGCCTCCGGTGATGAAGTAACCACCCTGTGTCCCCTGACTCGCTAACCAACATACAAATAATAATTATTCGCATATTAGGGCATAGGGGGTGGCTGTGTGAATCCCGCAGCGGCGGCCAGATGCAACCCGTAGGGTGCGCCGTGCGGCTATCATGTCCGTCCCGCAGCGCCACGATCCGTATTTGCCATGCATTACCAGAACATCCTTTTCGACCTCGACGGCACCCTGACCGACCCGCGCGAAGGCATCACCCGCTCGATCCAGTTCGCCCTGGCCAAGCTGGGTATCGACGAGCCGGACTTGCGCGCCCTGGAACACTTCATCGGCCCGCCGCTGCTGCAGGCCTTCATGCAGTTCTATGCCTTCGATGAAACCAAGGCCTGGCAGGCCGTGGGCTTTTACCGCGAGCGTTTCCAGGCCACCGGGCTGTACGAAAATCAGCTGTTCGCCGGCGTCGGCGAGCTGCTGGGCTTACTCCAGACCCAGGGCCGCTCGCTGTATATCGCCACCTCCAAACCACAGGTATTCGCCTGCGAAATCGCCCGACACTTTGGCTTCGCCCAGCACTTCAAGGTGATCTACGGCAGCGAGCTGGATGGCACGCGCACCGATAAAGTCGAACTGATCCAGCACCTGCTGGCGCAGGAACGACTGGAGGCCGCGCAGACGCTGATGATCGGCGACCGCAAGCACGACCTGATCGGCGCCCGCCGCAATGGCCTGGATTGCGCCGCGGTGGGCTATGGCTTTGGTAGCCATGAGGAGTTGCGGGCCGAGGCCCCGACCTATCACTTTCAGACCCTGAACGAACTGCACCAGGCCTTTCGCTAGGCTTCACCCTCGGCATCAACTTCGCAGCGGTGCGTACGGTTCACCCTAGGCACAGACATCACGTCACTCAGCTGCCGTTCTTCTGGTAGATGATCTTCTTCGTCCCGCCGGCGCAGCTGCCGACCACCATGTTCGGGTCATGCACCTCGGCATTGCTGACGATTTCCAGGGTGTAGCTGGTGACCCCGGCGGCCTGGATCTTGATTTCGATCTCCTGCTTGAGTGTTTCGCAGGCTATCGGGGCGGCCAACAACGGGGCAGCGAGCAGGCTACTCAGCACGGCAACAGCGATTAGTTTCATGGTGCGGCTTCCTGTGGTTGCGACATTCCTTGAGCGCCTCAGCATCAGCCTTGGCGAAGCGCCTGACCAGCCCTGGTCGCTATTTTCGCCGCGCAGGCAAAGGATTGGACTGAACGGCAAACCACTCGGTTCGCCTAAATATTCCAGGCCGTGGCCTGGTGTGGTTTCTCGGAGGAGCGGGTCATGCCCGCGAGCGCGCTTTCAAGCCAATACATCGCGGGCATGACCCGCGCCTACAGCGCCTGCAGGTCTTTCAGTGCCTGCTCGCGCTGGGCGGCGGGCAATGCTCCCAGCGCCTCGACTCGTGCATAGAAGCGCGGCCAGTCGCCATGCACCTGTCGGAACAGTGCCGCGAACGCCGGCACCCATTGATCATAGAGGCCGAAGGGCAGCAGCTTGGCGTTGTTCAGCGGGCCATCGACCCAACTGTCATAGCGGCCCACGCCGGCCCATTCGCGCGTGCGTAGCTGACGGTACTCGTTGCGCAAGCGTTCGAATTCGGCGGCTTTGCCACGGCGCAACTCGGCCTCGCTACGGCCGCTGGCATACAGGCTTTCCAGCCGCGCACGGCTGGCCAGCACCAGCGCGGTGAACTGTTCGCGCTGCCGCTCGCGGTTACCCGCCGGCACCGGCAAGCCGCGCTCGGCCCGCCATTGGCGCAGGCCTTCGGCCTCGACGAAGCTGGCATAGGACTCGTTGAAGGCCGTGTCGCCCGGCAGGTAGAAGCGCTGGTGCGCCAGCTCGTGAAAAATCACCGCGGCCAAGCGTTGGTCATCCCAGCGCAGCATGGTGTTGAGCAGCGGATCGTCGAACCAGCCCAGGGTCGAATAGGCCTCCACCCCAGCCACGTAAGTGTCCAGCCCCTGCTGCTTGAGCAACGCCGCCGCACCGCGCGCCCGGCTCTGCGCATAAAAGCCGCGATAGGCCACGCAACCGGCAATGGGAAAGCACTGGGTCTCTGGCAGCAGGGAGAACTCAGGGGTGGCGAACACATTCCAGACCACGAATGGCCGATCGAGGTCGGCGTACAGCCGATAGCTGCGGTTGTCCGGCAAGCCCAGGCGGGCGCTGGCAAACGCCCGGGCCGCTTGTGCCAGGGCCAGACGCTGACGCAGCAGCGGGTCGCGCGCGGGGTCGGCGAGCAACTCGGCGACCGGCTCGCGGCGCTGCAACAGCTCGAGCTGGCCCGTGAGCAGCTGCGCGTAATAACTGACGCTGGAGCAACCGCTCAGCCCTAGAGCGAGCAGCAAGGGAACCCAGCGCGGGTTTGGGGGGTCGAGTAACCAGGATAGGCAGCGCGGCATCGCGCGACCCTAGCGCATCTCAGGCAAGCGCTCCAGCAGCGGCTGCTATCCACCCCCACTGCCTGACTCAAGCCGGAGCCCCAGCATGCGCCCTTTGCTTCTCGCCACCAGCCTGCTCAGCCTCGGCGGCTGCGCCTTTCTGCCTTTTATGCCGACACCCGATCCGAGCCAGGCCTGGGTCGAGTTGCACACCGACGCCGCGAGTGAACTGCAGGCCTATCAGGTCGACGAAAAGCCGCTGGAGGATGACCGCTACTTCGAGGTCAGCCCCGGCCAGCATGAGCTGCAGGTGCGCTTCCAGTTCGCGGTCGACCCCAGCAATATCGGCCCCAACAGCCGGGCGCACCAACGCGACTGCCGGCTGGAGTTGAATTACCCGCAGTTCGCCGCCGGCCAACGCTATCGCCTGGAGGCCGGCAGCATCGGCTTCCGCCCTTGGGCCAAACTTTACGACGAGCGCAATCAACTGCTGGCGCGCGCCCGTGAGGCTCGTTGCGGCGGTGTCTAGGCGCAAGGGCTATGCTGGCTGAGAAGTATTCTCTACGAGACGACCATGCGCCACCTGCCTTGTTTACTCCTGACGCTCGCCCTCGGCGCCTGCGCCAGCCCACTGCCCAAACCCGACCCGCAGCAGGCCTGGGTCGATCTGTATGCCACTGCCGGCAACACACTGATGGCCGACAAACTCGACGACAAGCGCTGGAACGATGGCCGCTACTTCCAGGTCAGCCCCGGGCGGCATGAGCTGGAAGTAAGCTTTCAGTTCGAGATCGGCGGTGGCGGCGCACATGAGATGTCCGCCCCCCAACAGATCACCTGTCACCTGCGCGTACGCCATGACTTCGCCGCCGGCCAGCGTTATCGCCTGGAAGTGCGGCCGCTGGTGTCCAGAGCCCAAGGCTGGCTGTACGGCGCGCAGCGCACGCTGCTGGCCCGTGCTGAAGTGCTGCGTTGCGGGCCCTTCTGAGCCGCTGGCCAGCCGGCCTCAACGCAGCTCGGCGAGGATTTCGTAGGAGCGCAGGCGGTCGGCGAAATCGTACATGTCGCCGGTGAAGATCAGCTCATCGGCGTCGGTCTGCTCCAGCAGCAGCTCCAGCTTGGCGCGGATCTTCTCCGGGCCGCCGACCATCGCCAAACCGAAGAACTCGCCCACCGCCTGCTTCTCATGGGGCAGCCAGAGGCCGTCCATGCTTGGCACCGGCGGCTTTTGCAGCAAACTCTGGCCACGGATCAAGGCAAGAATCCGCTGGTAGGCGGAGGTCGCCAGATAGGCCGCCTGCTCATCGCTGTCGGCCGCGATCAGCGGCACGCCGAGCATCACGTAGGGCTTGTCCAGCACCTTGGACGGCTGGAAATGGTTGCGATAGACGCGAATCGCTTCGTGCATCATGCGTGGCGCGAAGTGCGAGGCGAAGGCATAGGGCAAACCCTTCTGACCGGCCAGTTGCGCGCTGAACAGGCTCGAACCGAGCAGCCACAGCGGCACCTCGGTGCCACTGCCAGGCATGGCGATCACCCGCTGATCCGCCGTGAGGGGACCGAGGTAGCGCTGCAGCTCTTCGACATCCTGCGGGAAGTCATCGGCACTGCCCGAGCGCTCGCGGCGCAAGGCGCGGGCGGTGTACTGGTCGGCGCCCGGCGCACGGCCCAAACCGAGATCGATCCGCCCCGGATACAGAGTGGCGAGGGTGCCGAACTGCTCGGCAATCACCAGCGGCGCGTGATTGGGCAGCATCACACCGCCGGCGCCGACGCGAATGCGGTGGGTGCCGGCGGCGAGGTAGCCGATCAACACCGCGGTCGCCGAGCTGGCGATGCCATCCATGTTGTGGTGCTCGGCCACCCAAAACCGCGTGTAGCCTAGCCGCTCGACATGCTGCGCCAATGCCAGCGAGTTCTGCAGGGCCTGCTGCGGCCCGCCATCGGCGCGAATCGGCGCGAGGTCGAGGGTGGAAATCCGGATGTCTGCGAGTCGTTTCATAAGCCTGTGGGTAACTCCTGAGTCATCGCCATCGCGCCAGAAATGGCGCAATACGGCGGCGATACTGGCTGGGCAAAGCTGCATTTCGTCTGGGCTGTGACTGTGCAATGGACGCCGAGAGACGCTGAACCGCGGTGCTTACCCGACTGCAACGCTGGGTCTTACTTTACTGTGCAATGGGCTGCGATGGTAAATCGCCGGCAATAAAAAGCCGGCGTCACCCGCGCGACGCCGGCTGCGACTAACGGCGCGGGTTAACCGCGCTTATAGACGATTTCCTTGCTGCCGGCGTCGCAACTGCCGACCACGGTCTTGTCCGTTACGCTGCCCTTGTCGACGATTTCAAGGCTGTAGGACGCGACACCTTTGGCTTTGAGCTTCGCATCGATTTCCGCCTTCAGCTCTTCGCAGGGTTTGGCCGCGAAGGCCGAGCCCGCCAGGCTGAACAAGCCAATGGCCACAATCAATTTCTTCATGGGTAACGCTCCCTCGTTGTGAATAACACCGCTCTATCGAGCAACGAATCGACGCCGATCCGGCGCCAAAACTCTAACCGGGTCGCATGACAGTTCACAGCACAGCCGGAACCGACGCGGTTCGCCCACTGGCGAAACCACGCTTGGCAAGCACGGCCGAATCAGCTGTCGCCGATACGGAAACCGACCTTGAGGGTCACCTGGAAGTGGCCGACCTTGCTATTGACGATATGCCCACGGGTTTCCAAGACTTCGAACCACTCCAGGTTGCGCACCGACTTGGCCGCTTCGGCCAAGGCATTCTGGATCGCTTCTTCGATGCTGGACTTGGACGAGCCGACGATCTCGATCAGCTTGTAGGTGTGATGGTCTGACATGAAGTTCTCCTCGTGATACTGAAAAGCCATGCATGTGCTTGAGGCCCGCCACCGGCGGTTACGTTCAGATTAGCTGCACTTTCTCGAATAACCGAAGTCAGACCTTCTAACCCCTACGCATCGGAAGGAGTGACCCAGTGGCTATTTTTGCCTCGCGGAAAAAATCCCTGCACAGCATCGAAACCGAGATCGAACATCTGATCGCCAGCCTCGACAGCCTGAAAAACGAGGTCGGCGAAGGGTCGCAGAAATCCCTGAAAAGCCTGCGCGCCAGTGCCGATCGCGTGCTCAGCCACTCGCGCGAGCTGCTCGGCGATGCCTATGCGGACGTCAAGGAGAAGACCTACCAGACCGGGATTGCCACGCGCGACTACAGCCGCGAACACCCGGTGGCCACCGCCAGTCTCGCAGTAGGCGTGGTTGCCCTGGCTGGCTACCTGCTGTTTCGCAACAAAAGCTGAGGCCGCGCGTCAGGCCAATTGCGCGGCCAGCCAACCGGCCAACTGCTCGGCCCGCGCACTGTTGGCCCGGGCCGGCACCCAGAGAGCCAACCGCGCCGAGGTTTCGACGAAGCCCCAGGGCGCCACCAGGCGACCGGCAGCCAGCTCATCGGCCACCAACTGCTGCGGCGCAATGGCGACGCCAAGGCCGGCCACCGCCGCCTCCAGCAGAAAATACAGATGCTCGAAACCTTGCCCGAGGCGCAATTCATCCTGCACCAGACCATTGGCCCTGGCCCATTGCGGCCATGCCTGGGGTCGCGACGCGGTGTGCAGCAGCGCCTCATCGAGCAGGCTCACCGCCGGCGCCTTGGCCAGCATCGGGTAATGCGCATAACGTGGGCTGAGTACCGGGCCGATACGTTCGGCCGCCAGCTCGAAAACCTGCATATCCGCCGGCCAAGGTGGCTCGGCAAACCACAAGGTGGCATCCAGCCCGGTGCGTCGCGGGTCGAGTTCACCCTCACTGGCCGAGAGTTGCAAACGCAGTTCCGGCAGCTCGCGATTGAGCCGATCCAGGCGCGGAATGAACCAGCGCGCCAGCAAACTGCCGGGGCAGGCGAGCACGAACGGCGCATCGGCATTTTGTCGCTTGAGCTCGGCACAGGCCGTGCGCAGGCGCTCGAACGCCTCACCACTGGCCTCGCGCAGGCGCAACCCGGCATCTGTGAGTTTTAGGCCGCGCCCGTCCTTGCTGAACAGGGCCAAACCCAGGTCTTCTTCAAGCAAGCGGATCTGCCGGCTTACCGCGCCGTGGGTGACATGCAGCTCATTCGCCGCCTGGCTTACACTCTGCAGACGAGCAGCGGCCTCGAAGGCGCGCAAGGCATTCAATGGCGGGAGGTCGCGAGACATGGCTTATCCGTGAGTTTTACTGACATGTTAGGGCAATCTTATCGCTTTTGCCGCACGCCACTCAGATTTATCCTGTGTGCATTGCTGTAGGAGCGGGCCATGCCCGCGAGCCAGGTTCGCGCCCATGGGGCACTCCTATAGATGCAGGGGCTGGCTGAAATCCATTCGGCGCCCGACTTTCACAGGAGCATACCCATGACCTCTTTGCGCAGCGGCCCAGACGCCAATGGCCTGTTCGGCTCCTTCGGCGGCCAGTACGTCGCCGAAACCCTGATGCCGTTGATCCATGACCTGGCTCGCGAATACGAAGCGGCCAAGGTCGATCCGGCCTTTCTCGCAGAGCTGGCCTACTTCCAGCGCGATTACGTCGGCCGGCCCAACCCGCTGTATTTCGCCGAACGCCTGACCGAACATTGCGGCGGCGCGAAGATCTACTTCAAGCGCGAAGAGCTCAATCACACCGGCGCGCACAAGATCAACAACTGCATCGGCCAGGTTCTGCTGGCCCGGCGCATGGGCAAGAAACGCATCATCGCCGAGACCGGCGCCGGCATGCACGGCGTGGCCACCGCCACCGTGGCCGCGCGCTTCGGCATGGACTGCGTGATCTTCATGGGCACCACCGACATCGACCGCCAGCAGGCCAACGTGTTTCGCATGAAGCTGCTCGGCGCCACCGTGATCCCGGTGGTCGCCGGCACCGGCACGCTGAAGGATGCGATGAACGAAGCGCTGCGCGACTGGGTGACCAACGTCGCCGACACCTTCTACATGATCGGCACCGTGGCCGGCCCACACCCGTACCCGGCGATGGTGCGCGACTTCCAGGCGGTCATCGGCAAGGAAACCCGCGAGCAGATGCTGGCCCAGGAAGGCCGCCTGCCCGACAGCCTGGTCGCCTGTATCGGCGGCGGCTCGAATGCCATGGGCCTGTTCCACCCGTTCCTCGATGACGCCAGCGTGCAGATCATCGGCGTCGAAGCCGCCGGCTATGGTATCGAAACCGGCAAGCACGCGGCCAGCCTGAACGGCGGCGTGCCTGGTGTGCTGCACGGCAACCGCACCTTCCTGTTGCAGGACGACGACGGCCAGATCATCGACGCCCACTCGATTTCCGCCGGCCTCGACTACCCCGGCATCGGCCCGGAGCACGCCTGGTTGCACGAAGTCGGGCGGGTCGAATACACCTCCGTGACCGATGACGAAGCGCTCGAAGCCTTCCATAAATGCTGCCGTCTGGAAGGCATCATCCCGGCGCTGGAAAGCGCCCACGCCCTGGCCGAAGTGTTCAAGCGCGCGCCAACGCTACCCAAGGAGCACCTGATGGTGATCAACCTCTCCGGGCGTGGCGACAAGGACATGCAGACCGTGATGCACCACATGGAACACAACCCGCAGGAGAACCACTGATGAGCCGCCTGCAAACGCGCTTTGCCGAGCTGAAACAACAGAACCGCGCCGCCCTGGTGACCTTCATCACCGCCGGCGATCCGGGCTATGCCACTTCGCTGGCGATCCTCAAAGGTCTGCCGCAAGCCGGTGCCGACGTGATCGAGCTAGGCATGCCGTTCACCGACCCGATGGCCGACGGCCCGGCGATCCAGCTGGCCAACATCCGCGCCCTGGCCGCCGAGCAGAACCTGGCGAAAACCCTGCAAATGGTTCGCGAGTTCCGCGCCGGCAACAGCGACACGCCACTGGTGCTGATGGGCTACTTCAACCCGATCCACCACTATGGCGTGCCACGCTTCATCGCCGAAGCCAAGGAAGCCGGCGTCGATGGTCTTATCGTGGTCGATCTGCCGCCGGAACATAACGTCGACCTCTGCGACCCGGCCCAGGCCGCCGGCCTCGACTTTATCCGCCTGACCACCCCGACCACCGACGATGCACGCCTGCCGAAAGTGCTCAACGGCAGCTCCGGTTTCGTTTACTACGTCTCCGTGGCGGGTGTGACCGGTGCCGGCTCGGCGACCCTGGACCACGTCGAACAGGCGGTCGCGCGTCTGCGTCGGCACACCGACCTGCCGTTGTGCATCGGCTTCGGCATCCGCACCCCGGAGCACGCGGCGACCATCGCCCGCCTGGCCGATGGCGTGGTGGTGGGTTCGGCGCTGATCGACCAGATCGCCAATGCCGAATCGCCGGAGCAAGCGGTGGAGGGCGTACTGACCCTCTGCGCACAACTGGCCGAAGGCGTGCGTAGCGCGCGCCAGTAATCCACGCGCGCCCCAGCGTGGGGCGAATGTGGCAGCGGCGCCAGACCCATGGTCCTGCGCCAAAGCCGCACAAAAAAAGCCGCTGCCCCGGAAGGAGCAGCGGCTTTTTGCTGTTTGCGCGGCCGTCGCAACTGTGCGGCTTGCCCTGATCAGTGACCGACGACGAGGGTGGCATTGCCGATGGCGGGCGCTGCCAGTGCCGGGTTACGACGATCCAGCCAGCCGCTCCAGGCCGTCAGGGCCAGCGCCAGCAGCACCACCAGCGCGCCGATCCAGGCGGTATGAATCAGGCCGAGGTGGGCGACGATCAAACCACCGCCCCAGGCGCCGCCCGCGATCCCCAGGTTGAAGGCGGCAATGTTCAGGCCCGAGGCGACGTCCACCGCACGCGGGGTGTAATGCTCGGCCTGGCGTACCACATACACCTGCAGGCCCGGCACGTTGCCGAAGGCCACGGCGCCCCAGAGCAGCACGGTAAGCAGCGCCAGCCACGGATTGCCGGCGGTGAAGGTCAGCGCCAGCAGCACGGCGGCGAGCAGGGCGAAGATGATCAGCAGCGCATTGATCGGGCCACGCTTGTCAGCCAGTTTGCCGCCCCAGATGTTGCCCACCGCCACTGACACGCCATAGACCAGCAGTACCAGGCTCACGGTGGCCGCGCTGAAGCCGGAAATGTCTTGCAGGATCGGCGCGAGGAAGGTGAAGGCGATGAACGAGCCGCCATAGCCGACCGCGGTCATCGCATACACCAGCAACAGGCGCGGTTGCTTGAGCACGGCGAGTTGCTGCAGCAGCGAGGCCGGCGGGCTGTGCGCAATGTTGCGCGGCACGAAGATCAGGCTGCCGATGAAAGCGACCACGCCGAGTGCGGAGACCGCGAGGAAGGTCTCGCGCCAGCCGAACTGCTGACCGATGAAAGTGCCCAGCGGCACGCCCGTGACCAGTGCCACGGTGAGGCCGGTGAACATGATGGCGATGGCACTGGCCGCTTTCTCCTTCGGCACCAGGCTGGTGGCGATGGTCGAGCCGATGGAGAAGAACACACCATGGGCCAGGCCGGTAACGATCCGCGCGATGATCAACGACTCGTAGCCCGGCGCCTGCCAGGCCAACAGGTTGCCGAGGGTGAACAGCACCATCAGCGAAAGCAGCAGCGTCTTGCGCGGCAGCTTGCCGGTGAGGGCGGTGAGCAGCGGCGCGCCAGTCGCCACGCCGAGGGCGTAGAGGCTGACCAGCAGGCCCGCCGACGGCAGGCTGACGCCCAGGTCGGCGCCGATGGTAGGGAGCAGGCCGACGATAACGAACT
Organism: Pseudomonas sp. KH_027; assembly: GCF_057838565.1. NCBI lineage: Bacteria > Pseudomonadati > Pseudomonadota > Gammaproteobacteria > Pseudomonadales > Pseudomonadaceae > Pseudomonas > Pseudomonas sp. KH_027. The sequence continues at coordinate 64,715 of NZ_CM174470.1, read as the reverse complement.
CCGTCGTGCCGATGGCAAAAGCGCTCAGGGTGAGCGCGAGCAAGGCGAGTGGCATGGGGGAAACTCCGGTCAGGGTTGCGTGGGGCGTAGTCTCCACGCCAGACTCATGCAGAAAAACCGGGTTTCATGGCAAAGATAGTTGATTGAGAATCAAGAATGAAAACCACACTCGACGAATTGCTTGCCCTCACCAACGTGGTCGACAGCGGCTCTATCACCGCCGCCGCCGAGCGGCTGGGACAGACCACTTCCGGCGTCAGCCGGGCGCTGAGCCGCCTCGAAGAAAAACTCGAAGTCACCCTGATGCGCCGCACAACCCGCCGCCTGGAGCTGACCGAGGAGGGTGAGGCGTTCCTCGCCCAAGCCCGGCGCATTCTCGCCAGCGTCGAGGAGGCCGAAGAGCAGATGGCCCTGCGCCGGCAGAAACCTGCCGGGCGTCTGCGGGTCAACGCCGCTTCGCCGTTCATGTTGCACGTCGTCGTGCCGCTGGTTGCGGGCTTTCGCGCACAGTACCCGGAGATCGAACTGGAACTGCACAGCAGCGACCTGATCATCGACCTGATCGAGCAACGCACCGACGTGGCCATCCGCATTGGCCCATTGCGCGACTCGACCCTGCATGCCCGGGCGCTGGGCAGCAATCGCCTGCGCGTACTGGCCAGCCCGAGCTACCTGCAAAGCCATGGCACACCGCTGGAAGTGGCTGACTTGGCCGCACACAGCCTGCTCGGCTTCACCCAGCCGGATACGCTGAACCAGTGGCCGCTGCGCCATGCACTTGGCGAGCACTGGCAGACCAGCCCGAACCTCAAAGCCTCCAGCGGCGAAACCTTGCGTCAGTTGGCCCTGTCCGGTGCGGGGCTGGTCTGCCTGGCCGACTTCATGACCACGAACGATCGCGCCGAAGGCACGCTGGTCCAAGTGCTCACACCGCACACCGTCGAGGTCCTGCAGCCCATCCATGCCGTGTACTACCGCAACACCGCGCTGGCCTCGCGTATCGCCTGCTTTCTCGACTATGTCAGCGGCCAGCTGCTCAATCGCTGAGCGCCCACGCGGCTCGGCGTGCGCTTGAATGTCGTCTGCCGGCAGCGCTTAAACGGCGATATTCTCACGCTTGCTAATGGGTTGCTTGAGCGTGGGTTCGGCGCTGCGCAGCAACTCCTCCTGCAGCCAATCGACCAAGCACTGCACCAGCCGGTGCGCGGCGTTTGCGCTGCGGCAGCACCACGTAATAGCCATAGTCGGAGGTGGCGGTCTGCTCGATCACGCGGGTCAGCAGGCCCTGTTGCAGCAACTCATCCATCAGATAGCGCCAGCCGATGGCCACGCCCTGGCCTGCCCGAACGTCAACAAGCTGCTCGGCAACCTGAGTTTCACCCAGGCGATGGAGAACAGCATCATGGCCAAGGTAGCGGACAAGAAAGGCTCCAACGCCGCAGCGGTGAAAGCCTGGATCGCCGCCAACCCGCAAGTGCTCGAACAGTGGTTGAGCGGGGTCAATACCAAGGATGGCACCGACGCGCTGCCGGCGGTCAAAGCCAAGCTCTGAACCGACTTAACCTGCAGAAGACGTCACCACCCGTCGCGGCGCTCGGCGTCTTGTTACCCTGGGTGCTGAACGGCTTGCACCTTTGTGTTCTCAAGCCGCATTGCATGAACATGTAGGTGCGGGCCATGCCCGCTCCTACGCGAACAAACCGAGACTGCCATGCGCTGGCCCAACCGCTTGATGCTCTTCCCCTTTCTTGCCTGGCTGGCGCAACAACGCGGCCGGACGGTGCGGCGCGACCTGCTGGTCGGCCTGAGTGGCGCCGTGTTGGCGCTGCCGCAATCCATCGCCTATGCCCTGATCGCCGGGCTACCGGCGGAATACGGTTTGTACGCGGCCATAGTGCCGGTGCTGATCGCCTGCCTGTGGGGCTCGTCCTGGCATTTGATCTGCGGGCCGACGGCAGCCATTTCCATCGTCCTGTTCACCAGTGTCAGCCCACTGGCGGTGCCCGGCAGCGCCGACTACATCGAGCTGATCCTGCTGCTGACCTTTCTCGCCGGGGTGTTTCAGTGGCTGCTCGGCCTGCTGCGCTTCGGCTCGCTGGTCAACTTCGTTTCGCATTCGGTGGTGCTCGGCTTCAGCGCCGGGGCCGCCGTGGTGATCGCCATCGGCCAGCTGCCCAACCTGTTCGGCCTGGAGATCCACAGCCAGGCGACCGCGCTCGACAGCCTGTTCAAACTCGGCGAACAACTGCCGAACCTGGACCGGGCTGCATGCCTGGTCGCCGCCCTCAGCCTGCTCACCAGCCTGCTGTTGCGGCGTTTCTGGCCCCGGGCGCCGGCCTTGCTGCTGGGCATTCTGGCCGGCAGCCTGGCGGTCTGGGCACTGCCCCGATTCAGCGCCAGCGTGCCCCTGGTCAGTGCCTTCAGTGGTCAGTTGCCGCCGTTCAGCCCGCTGTCGCTCGACCCCGCCACCATGCTGCGCTTGCTGCCCACGGCGGTGGCCTGCGGCATGCTCGGGCTGGTCACCAGCTTGTCGATCGCCCGCAGCCTGGCCGGCAAGTCGCAACAGCTGCTCAACGCCAATCAGGAGGTCCGCGCCCAGGGCCTGTCGAATATGTTCGGCGCGTGGTTTTCCGGCTATCTCTCGGCCGGCTCCTTCACCCGCTCGGCGCTGAACCTGCAGGCCGGCGCCAACTCGCCCCTGGCCGGGGTGTTTTCCGCGCTGCTGGTGGCCCTGTTCGCGGTGTTTGGCGCCAGCCTGATCGCGCACATCCCGCTGCCCAGCATGGCCGCGTGCATCCTGCTGATTTGCTGGGGACTGATCGATATTCCGGGCCTGCGCGCGCTGTACCGGGTCAGCCGCTCGGAGTTTCTGGTGATGGGCCTGACCTTCATCGCCACCCTGCTGCTGGGGTTGCAGACGGCGATCTACGCCGGGGTGCTGGCGTCGCTGTTTTTCTACCTCAAACGCACCTCGCAGCCGCGCGTGCAGCAGTGGCGTGAGGGCGATGAGGAGTTGCTGCGGGTCGAGGGCTCGATCTTTTTCGGCGCCTGCCACTTTCTGCAACTGCGTTTGCAGCGCAGCACCGGCCAGCACGTGGTGATCGAGGCGCAGCACATCAACTTCATCGACTACGCCGGCGTGACCATGCTCCACCAGGAGGCCCGCCGCCTGTTGGCGCAGGGCCGCAGCCTGAGCCTGAGGCGGGCCAGGGCGCAGGTGATCGACGAGTTGCACAAGCTGGAAGGGGCCGAGGGTTGCCCGATCCGTTTCGAGCCGTAGGGTGGGTTAGCCGCGATAGCGGCGTAACCCACCATCGGTGCCGCCAGGCATCGCCATAACCGATCCGCTGGAAGGTGGGTTTTACCCACCCTACGCCAGCTGTCGGCGCAGCTCGGTCAGCACCGGCGCACTGTCCGGGCGCACGCCGCGCCAGAGGAAGAAGGCTTCCGCCGCCTGTTCGACCAGCATGCCCAAACCGTCCAGGGTTCGCACAGCACCCTGTTCGGCGGCCCAGCGGTTGAAGGCGGTTGGCTCTTTGCCATACATCATGTCGTAACAGACGGTATGGCCGGGCTTGATCAGGCTGGCCGAGATCGGCGGCCGCTCGCCGGCCAGGCTGGCCGAGGTGCCGTTGACGATCAGGTCGACCGGTTCGTCCAGCCAGTCGAAACCGCTGGCGAACAACGGCCCGAGGTCGGCGAACTGCTGCGCCAGCGCCTCGGCCTTTTCCACCGTGCGATTGGCGATCACCAGCGCCGCCGGCCGCTCGGCCAGGAACGGCGCCAATACCCCGCGCACCGCACCGCCGGCGCCGAGCAAGAGGATGCGCTTGCCGGCCAGGGAAAACCCGGCATTGTGCGTCAGGTCACGCACCAGCCCGGCTCCGTCGGTGTTGTCGCCGAGCACGCTACCATCGGCCAGCTTCTTCAGCGTATTCACCGCGCCGGCCCGCTGGGCGCGGGGGCTCAGGCTATCGGCGAGTTGATAGGCCTGCTCCTTGAACGGCACGGTGACATTGGCCCCCTGGCCGCTCTGGAAGAACGCCCGGGCAAAACCGCTGAAGTCATCCAACGGCGCCAGCATGGCCTCGTAGGTCAGTTGCTGGCCGGTCTGCTCGGCGAACAGCCGGTGAATCAGCGGCGACTTGCTGTGGCCGATCGGGTTACCGAAAACACCGTAACGATCCATGAGCATGAAGCTCCTCTAAGTGAAACAGGATGCGCTTTGTGGGAGCGGCTTCAGCCGCTCCCACGCTCCAGGCTTTAATTCAGGCTTGGCCCAGCCAATCGCGGTCGGTCAGGAAGTACTCGGTCAACCGCGCCTCTTCGCTACCGGGCGTGGGCTGCCAGTCATAACCCCAGCGTACCTGCGGCGGCAGCGACATGAGGATCGACTCGGTGCGCCCGCCGGACTGCAGGCCGAACAGCGTGCCACGGTCATAGACCAGGTTGAACTCGACATAGCGGCCGCGACGGAAAGCCTGGAACTCGCGCTGTTGCTCGGTAAACGGCGTGGCTTTGCGCTTCTGTACGATCGGCAGGTAGGCCTCGATAAAGGCATCGCCGATGGCGCGCATGAAGGCGAAGCTGGTGTCGAAATCCCACTCGTTGAGGTCATCGAAAAACAGGCCGCCGACGCCGCGCGGTTCATGCCGGTGCTTGATGTGGAAATACTTGTCGCACCAGGCTTTGTAACGCGGATAAACCTCGGCCCCGAACGGCGCGCAGGCCCGCTCGGCGATACGGTGCCAGTGCACGCAGTCTTCCTCGACGGCGTAGTAGGGCGTCAGGTCGAAACCGCCACCGAACCACCAGACCGGCTCCTCGCCTTCTTTCTCGGCGATGAAGAAACGCACGTTGGCGTGGGCGGTCGGTACATGGGGATTTTCCGGGTGCATCACCAGCGACACGCCGAGGGCCTCGAAGCCACGCCCGGCCAGTTCCGGCCGATGGGCGCTGGCCGACGGCGGCAGGCCGCTGCCAAACACATGGGAGAAGTTCACTCCGCCTTTTTCCAGCAGCGCGCCGTTCTCGATCACCCGCGTGCGCCCGCCACCGCCGGCCGGCCGCTGCCAGGCGTCTTCAACGAATCGCGCGCGGCCATCCTCGCCTTCCAGCGCGGCACAGATGCGGTCTTGCAGGTCGAGCAGGTAGGCCTTCACGGCCGCGGTACGGTCACTCACAGCATCACCTTAAAGAGGTCTGGCAGCGCCAGGTTTCTGCAGTCCATCCGCTCGGCAAAGACTGTACTTTGCCACGGTGTGAAGCGCGCCTGGCGGATTTGAGCCGGCGAGCAAAGCCACGCAGTGCGGGGCATGCAGGCTTAATAGGGGCGCTAGCATAGCATCCGCACCGGCGTTTTCGCTGTTGACGCAGATCAAGCAGGAGCGTTGCATAGGGCCTTTGCCGAACCGCCCGGAGGAGCTTTCCCATGGTCAAACGCATCCAGTTCGCCGCCCATGGCGGCCCCGACGTGCTCGAGTACGTCGACTACAGCCCCGCCGAACCGGGGCCCCAGCAAGTGCGGGTGCGGAACCACGCCATCGGCCTGAACTTTATCGACACCTATTACCGCAGCGGCCTCTATGCCCCGCCAGCCCTGCCATCGGGTCTGGGCGCGGAAGGCGCTGGCATCGTCGAAGCGATCGGCAGCCAGGTCAGCCAATTCAAGGTCGGTGATCGCGTGGCGTATGGCAGCGGTCCGTTGGGCGCCTACAGCGAGGTTCACGTGCTGCCGGCGAGCAACCTGGTCAAGCTGCCGGACAGCATCAGCTTCGAGCAGGCCGCTGCCGTGATGCTCAAGGGCCTGACCGTGCAGTATCTGCTGCGCCAGACGTATCCACTCAAGGAGGGGGAAACCGTCCTGTTCCACGCAGCGGCCGGTGGCGTCGGTTCGCTCGCCTGCCAATGGGCCAAGGCGCTTGGGGTGAAGTTGATCGGTACGGTCAGCTCACCGGAAAAAGCCGCTCACGCCAAAGCGCTCGGCGCCTGGGCGACCATCGACTACAGCGCGGAGAATGTCCCGCAACGGGTACTGGAGCTGACCGATGGCAAGAAATGCCCGGTGGTCTACGACGGCGTCGGACACGACACCTGGCTGACGTCTCTGGATTGCCTGGCGCCGCGCGGCCTGCTGGTCAGTTTCGGCAACGCCTCGGGGGCCGTCAGCGGGGTCAACCTCGGCATTCTCGCGCAAAAAGGTTCGCTCTATGTCACCCGCCCGACCCTGGCCAGCTATGCCGACAGCGCCGAGCACCTGCAGGCCATGGCCGATGAACTGTTTGCCATGATCGCCAGCGGCCAGCTCAAGGTCGACATCAGTCAGCGCTATGCCCTGCGTGATGCCGCCAAGGCGCAAACCGAGCTGTCGGCGCGACGTACCACGGGTTCGACCATCCTGCTGCCTTAGGCCGAGCGCACCACCTTGCCGCTGACCAGATCGCGAATCACGCTGGGGTTCTTGCGCCCGCCCAAGGAGCCGGCGAGCACGGCGTCGAGCTGCTCCGGGAAGTACTGCTGGATGCGTAGCCGGGTACGTGCCGGCGGGCGCCCGGTGGGATTGGCCGAGGTGGAAACCAGCGGCCCGGTCAACGCGCAGAGGTCACGCACCAGCGGGTGACCGCTGACGCGCAAGGCCACGCTGTTGTGCTGGCCGGTAATCCACGCGGGAAGGCGGTTCTGGTGCGGCACCAGCCAGGTATTGGGCCCCGGCCAGGTGCTGGCCAGACGATCGAGCCAGCGTTCGGGAAAGTCTTCGAGCAGGAAGTCGAACTGGTGAATGCTGTCGGCGACCAGGATAAGCCCCTTGTCGACCGGCCGATCTTTCAGCGCCAGCAGCCGCTCGACCGCCTCGGCGTTCCACGGATCGCAGCCAAGGCCCCAGACCGCCTCGGTCGGATAGGCAATCACCCCGCCGTTACGCACCACCCGCGCCACTTGCTGTACCCGCCAACTGTTGACCATCACCACCTCTGCGCGCAAAACCGGTGTGCAGTGTAACCAAGCCCGTATGTCGACTCATCTGTTTGACACCGCTCAAGTTGCAAAGCCCGGCATTCAGCAGCCCACCCAGCGTCCACCTTCACAGGCCACCCGGCCCTCCAACTCCAACTCGGTCAGCGCCGCCAGTACCTGGGGTAACGGCCAACCGCTCGCCGCGGCCAAGGCCTCGCTGCTATGGGGTGCGGCATGCAGCAATTGCAGCAGCGGATGCGTGACCGGGGCCGGGCTCATGGGCGCTGCCGCATCGGCCGGTGGCAGGCTGTGCCAGCCGCGCAGGGCTTCGAGAATATGCTCGATGCTTTCCACCAGCGTAGCCCCGTCACGGATCAGTTGATGGCAGCCGCGGGCACCCGGATGGTGAATCGATCCTGGAATCGCATAGACCTCCCGGCCCTGTTCGGCCGCCAGCCGCGCCGTGATCAAGGAGCCGCTCGACGGGCTCGCCTCGACCACCAGCACGCCCAGCGAAAGGCCGCTGATGATCCGGTTGCGGCGGGGAAAATTACTCGCCTGCGGTGGGCAGTCCAGCGGGAACTCCGATACCAGCGCCCCGCCTTGTTCGCGAATCGCCGCCGCCAAACGCAGGTGCCGCTGCGGGTAGAGGTGCTTGAGCCCGGTGCCGAGTACCGCGACGGTTTTGCCGCCGACATCCAGCGCGCCTTGGTGGGTCGCGCCGTCGATCCCCAGGGCCAGGCCGCTGGTGATCACAAAGCCACCACTGGCCAGGCTTCGCGCAAAGGCCCGCGCCGTGTCCAGGCCCGGCTTGGAAGCCCGGCGACTGCCGACCATCGCCAATTGTGGCTGCTGCAAGATGCCCGGCTCACCGGCCACGAATAGCAGCGGCGGGGCATCCGGCAGCTCGGCCAGCAGCGCCGGGTAATCGGGGTTGTCGCACATCAGTACCTGCTGACCCGGCTGTTCGAGCCAGGCCAAGGTGGCGGCTGCTCGTTCGCGAATATCGGCACTACGCCGTGGCTCGGCACAGGCTGCGGGCAAACCCAGGGCGCACCAAGCCGTGGCTGGTGCGCTGAGGGCGGAGGAGGCGCTGCCGAAGGCGGCGAGCAATTTGCGAAAGCGCCGCGGCCCGAGTTCGGGCAGGCAATGCAGGCGCAGGCGAGCTTCCAGCTCGGCGGGGGAGACGAGTGACATGCTGATCATCCTTGATCGGCCCGCCGCGGCGGGCGGCAAGATTACGGGTGAACGACAAGCCCCACGCCGTGCGAGAGGCCTGTTTTGTTACGGGTTTTGTACCTTGTCCATCACCGCAAGCGAGCGGGTGGCGTTCAGCACCAGGCCATAACTGAGCTTGTCGAAGGTGTGGAACACCATCAGCAGGCCGGCACGCTCGTCGGGGATCTTCACCGATTCGCCGGTGATGCGGTCGCGCACGGTTTCCCCGGTCTTGTACACCGCCAGCACGTTGCCCTCGGTCAGCCCATCGCGCTTGCCCTTGTTCAGGGTCACCACGTCGAACTGGCCGATCTGCGTGACGCCGCGCGGCACATCGAGGATCAGGCCTTTCACTTCCTGCGCTGGCGCGCTCGGCATGAAGGTCGAGTTCACCGCACGCTCTTCGGTGGGAAACAGCCGGTCGCCGTTGCGCACTTCCTGGGTGGTGCGCGTCAGGTTCATGGTCGCCACATCGCCTTCTTCGGCAACCACTTCGCCGCCACCGATATCGTCGGCGTTGATGCCGAGAAACTCCTGGGTGTCCGGATCGGTATAGGTCTTGCCCTGGCGGAAGATGCCGTAGATCGGGTGCGCTTCATCGAAGCTGCCGCGGGCGTACACGCGGTCACCGGCGCCACTGACCACCCGCTCGGCCGTGCCGGCCACGATATAGGGTGCGCCCTGGAACTGCTCGGGCGAATCGACGATGCGGTTCTTGATCAGGAAGCTGTTGATCGCTTCCAGTGGAATGGTCGGGATCGCTTCGGCCATCGGCGTGCTGCGCACCTGCGGCGACAGCTTGATGGTGCCGCGCGACTCGCCACGGTTGAGCATCAGGCGGGGTTGACCGTCGATGTAGACCAGGCTGAGCAGATCGCCCGGATAGATCAGATGGGGGTTTTCCACTTGCGGGTTGGCGTGCCAGATCTCAGGCCACTTCCACGGCTCACGCAGGAATTTGCCGGAAATATCCCAGAGGGTATCGCCCCTGACCACGGTATAGCGGTCCGGATGGCCATCCTTGAGCTGCACTTCGGCCTGAGCCAAGCCACTGGCGGCAAGGAGTAGCAGGGCGAGTAGTGATTTCCTCATGCGGTGAATCCCTTTATTATGTGTCTTCACGTAGAACGCCCAAGGGCTGCTCCGAAACCCTCGGAAGCCGCGGCCTGAAGCCGTTTTTCAATGCTGCTCAGCATATTAGCAGCGGATTTTGACTTTATTCCACAAGTGCATCACACAACGCATATGGCAATTCTAAACATCCTCGAGTTTCCCGACCCGCGCCTGCGCACCATCGCCAAGCCGGTGGACGTGGTCGATGACGCTTTGCGTCAGCTGATCGACGACATGTTTGAGACCATGTACGACGCTCCGGGCATCGGCCTGGCCGCCACCCAGGTCAATGTACACAAGCGCGTGGTGGTGATGGACCTCAGTGAAGACCGGAGCGAGCCGCGGGTATTCATCAACCCCGAGTTCGAGACCCTGACCGAGGAAGTCGACCAGTACCAGGAAGGCTGCCTCTCGGTGCCGGGCTTCTACGAAAACGTCGACCGCCCACAGAAGGTCAAGATCAAGGCCCTGGACCGCGATGGCCAAGCCTACGAAATAATCGCCGAAGGCTTGCTGGCGGTGTGCATTCAGCATGAGTGCGACCACCTGAACGGCAAACTGTTCGTCGATTACCTGTCTACGCTCAAGCGCGACCGCATCAAGAAGAAGCTGGAAAAGCAACATCGCCAGCAGGCTTGAGTCCGACACCAAAGGCTTGCTGCGGCAGGCCTTTTTCTTTTCTGGTGCACTTTATTTCAGGAGCAACCTTCTTTGCGCATCGTCTTTGCCGGCACGCCGGAATTTGCCGCACAGCACCTGCAGGCCCTGCTGACTAGCGAGCACGAACTGGTCGCCGTCTACACCCAACCGGATCGCCCCGCCGGTCGTGGCCAGAAGCTGATGCCCAGCCCGGTGAAGCAACTGGCCCTGCAACACGCGATTCCCGTATACCAGCCGCAAACCCTGCGCGACCCCGCCGCGCAGGCGGAACTGGCGACGCTGCAGGCAGACTTGCTGGTGGTGGTGGCTTACGGCCTGATCCTGCCGCAAGTGGTGCTGGATACCCCGCGCCTGGGCTGCATCAACAGCCATGCATCCTTGTTGCCGCGCTGGCGCGGGGCGGCGCCGATCCAGCGCGCCATCGAAGCCGGCGACCGCGAGTCCGGCGTGACGGTGATGCAGATGGAAGCGGGCCTGGATACCGGGCCGATGCTGCTGAAAGTCAGCACCCCGATCAGTGCCGAAGACACCGGTGGTAGCCTGCACGACCGCCTCGCCGAACTGGGCCCGCCCGCCGTGCTGCAAGCCATCGCCGAGCTGGCCGCCGGCTCCCTGGTCGGGGAGGTGCAGGACAATAGCCTGGCCACCTACGCGCATAAATTGAACAAGGACGAAGCGCGCCTGGACTGGCAGCGCCCGGCCCTTGAGCTGGAGCGATTGATTCGCGCCTTCAACCCCTGGCCGATCTGCCACAGCACCCTCAATGGCGAACCACTGAAAGTCCTCGCCGCTGAACTGGCCGAAGGGCAGGGCCGGCCTGGCCAAATCATCCAGGCCGGGCGCGAAGGTTTGACCGTGGCCTGCGGTGCCGGCGCGCTGCGTCTGACGCGCCTGCAACTGCCCGGCGGCAAAGCGCTGAACTTCGCCGACCTGTTCAACAGCCGGCGCGAGCAGTTCGCCCTCGGCACGCTGCTGGGGGCAAGCGCATGAATCCGCGCCTGGCCGCTGCCCGTGCCCTGGCGGCGGTACTCGCCGGCAAAGCCTCGCTGAACAGCTCCCTGCCGGCACAGCTGGACAAGGTCGAGCCACGGGACCGTGGCCTGACCCAGGAGCTGGCCTTTGGCACCGCGCGCTGGCAACCGCGTCTGGCGCTGCTGGCGGAGAAACTCCTGCAAAAGCCCTTCAAGGCTGGCGACAAGGACCTCGAAGCCTTGTTGCTGATCGGTTTGTACCAGCTGTTCTACACGCGCATCCCGGCACATGCGGCCATCAGTGAAACCGTCGGCTGTGCCGACCAGTTGAAGAAGTCCTCGGCCAAGAGCCTGCTGAATGCCGTGCTGCGCCGGGCCCAGCGCGAAGGCGAGGCCTTGCTCGCCGAGCTGGAAAAAGATCCGGCCGCCCGCACCGCCCATCCGCGCTGGCTGCAAAAAGCCCTGAAAGCCTTCTGGCCGGAGCAGTGGGAAGCCATCTGCGCGGCCAACAACGCCCACCCACCGCTGATCCTGCGGGTCAATCGGCGCCTGGGCAGCCGCGATAGCTACCTGGAGGAACTGCAGCGCGTCGGCTTTGCCGCCAGCGCCTGCAGCTTCAGCCGCGACGGTATCCTCCTCGCCGAGGCCTGCGATGTCACCACGCTGCCGGGGTTTGCCGAAGGGCGTGTCAGTGTGCAGGACGAAGCCGCGCAACTGGCCGCCGACCTGCTGGAGTTGGCGCCCGGGCAACGGGTGTTGGACGCCTGCTGTGCGCCTGGCGGCAAGACTTGCCATCTGCTCGAAGTGCAGCCCGAGCTGGCCGCCGTGGTGGCCGTCGACCTGGAGGCCAAGCGCCTGCTGCGGGTGCGGGAAAACCTCGCACGCCTGGGCCTGAGCGCCGAGCTGATCGCCGCCGATGCCCGGCAGACCGAGCTCTGGTGGGACGGCCAACCGTTCCAGCGCATCCTGCTCGACGCGCCGTGTTCGGCGACCGGGGTAATCCGTCGCCATCCGGATATCAAACTGACCCGCCAGGCCGAGGACATTCCGGCCCTGGCCACACTGCAGGGCGAGCTGCTGGATGCGCTCTGGCCCACGCTGGAAGTCGGCGGGGTGCTGCTGTACGCCACCTGCTCGACCTTGCCGACCGAGAACAGCGAGGTGCTGGAAGCCTTTCTGAGCCGCACGCCCGGTGCCCGTGAACTGGATATCGCCGGTCAACTCGGCCAGCCAGCGCCCGGGATGAAACAACCGCACGGCCGTCAGCTGCTCGCGCAGGAAGGCGGCCATGACGGCTTTTACTATGCCAAGCTGATCAAGATCGCCGCCTCGACTCGCGGCTGAGGAATTACAGGGATGAAAATCATCATTCTCGGCGCCGGTCAGGTCGGCGGCACCCTCGCCGAGCACCTGGCCGGCGAGCACAACGACATCACCGTGGTCGACACCGATGGCGACCGCCTGCGCGACCTCGGCGATCGCCTCGACATTCGCACCGTACAGGGTCGCGGCTCGTTCCCGACCGTGTTGCGCCAGGCTGGCGCGGACGACGCCGACATGCTGATCGCGGTGACCAACAGCGACGAAATCAATATGGTCGCCTGCCAGGTCGCCTACACCCTGTTCCACACCCCGACCAAGATCGCCCGGGTGCGCGAATCCGCCTACCTGACCCGCGCCGGCCTGTTCGACAACGAAGCGATTCCGGTCGATGTGCTGATCAGCCCGGAACAGGTGGTGACCAACTACATCAAGCGCCTGATCGAATACCCCGGCGCCTTGCAGGTGATCGACTTCGCCGGCGGCAAGGCCCAACTGGTCGCGGTCAAGGCCTACTACGGCGGCCCGTTGGTCGGCCAGCAGCTGCGCCAACTGCGCCAGCACATGCCGAATGTCGACACCCGCGTGGCGGCGATCTTCCGCCGCGACCGGCCGATTCTGCCGCAGGGCGACACGGTGATCGAGGCCGACGACGAGGTGTTCTTCATCGCCGCCAAGGGCAATATCCGCGCGGTGATGAGCGAAATGCGCCGCCTCGATGACAGCTACAAACGGATCGTGATCGCCGGTGGCGGCCACATCGGCGAGCGCCTGGCCGAGGCCATCGAAAGCCGCTATCAGGTGAAGATCATCGAGATGAACCCGGCCCGCTGCCGCCACCTGTCCGAGACCCTCGACAGCACCATAGTCTTGCAAGGCAGCGCCTCGGATCGCGATCTGCTGGTCGAAGAAAACATCAACGACGCGGACATCTTCCTCGCCCTGACCAACGACGACGAGGCCAACATCATGGCCTCGCTGCTGGCCAAACGCCTCGGCGCGCGCAAGGTGATGACCATCATCAACAACCCGGCCTATGTCGATCTGGTGCAGGGCGGCGAGATCGATATCGCCATCAGCCCGGCGCTGGCGACCATCGGCACCCTGCTGGCCCACGTGCGCCGCGGCGATATCGTCAGCGTGCACTCACTGCGGCGCGGAGCGGCGGAGGCCATCGAGGCCATCGCCCATGGCGACGCCAAGTCGAGCAAAGTGATCGGCCGCGCCATCGAAGACATCGCCTTGCCGCCGGGCACCACCATCGGCGCCCTGGTGCGTGACGAAGAAGTGCTGATCGCCCACGACGACACGGTGATCGAGTCCGGCGACCATGTGATCCTGTTTCTGGTCGACAAGAAATACATCCGCGATGTCGAGCGGCTGTTCCAAGTCGGCCTGACGTTTTTCTAACAACTGTGGGAGCGGCTTGAGCCGTGAGAGTCACCAGCTCGCGGCTCAAGCCGCTCCCACGAAACCGATGCACGCGGAGCTCAGATGCTCGAATCCCTGGAAAAAATGCTCGCCAAGGGCGTGGATAACGCCCTGTTGCGCTTCGGCCTGGGTAAGGGTTACCTGGACGTGGGCGACTTCGCCCGCGCGGCCGAGCATCTGCAGCGGTGCGTCGAGTTCGACCCGAAGTATTCCGCGGCCTGGAAGCTGCTCGGCAAGGCGTACCAGGGCCAAGCCGATCAGGCGGGCGCCCGCCGGGCCTGGGAGCAAGGCTTGAGTGCAGCCCAAGCGCATGGCGACAAGCAGGCCGAGAAGGAAATGACGGTGTTTCTGCGCAAGCTGGACAGGCAGCAGCCGCCAGCTTGAAGCCCGGGCCGTCAGGCGTCTTCGGGCTCCTGATAAAAGCGCAGGCCGACACCCTCGGCATCCACTCGCATCACTTCCATGCGCAGGATCGGCGCCTCGATCGGCAAATCCTGCACCTGCCCGGTCACCAGCGTGCCTTGTTGCAGCGCCACCAGATCCGGGTGTTTGACATACACGCCACCGTCGGACAGGTCGCGCGTCTGGGCAATCAACTCGCCAAAGCTCGGATGGCAAATCTTGATCCGGCACTTCATCGACGTACGTGGAGATTGTCGCTGGTTGGACATAAGCCTCGTCTTCCTGAACTGCGATTATCCGTTGATAACGCAAATCGACCCGCACGCCCAGGCATGCCCTGAAAAAAGCGCAGCCCTCAATACCACTTCGCCTCGCCCTCGGGCCGTTTCTTGAAGCGTTTCATGCTCCACATGTATTGGCTCGGATACGCCCGCACGTAGCGCTCGACCACCTGACTCATGGCCGCCACGGCCGTCTGCGGGTCATCGCTGTACATCGCCTCGGGAGCCGCCTCGAGGATCACCTTGTAGCCCGAGCCATCCTCCAGGCGCAGCGCATGCAGGAACACCCCGACCGCCTTGCCGCCGGCGAGCATGCCCGGCACGAATTTGCTGGTCAGCGCCTGCACCGCGCAGAAGGGCACGAAGAAGCCCGATGAGAGACTCGGCTCGGGGTCGGCGGGAATCCCCACGGCGCCGCCTTTGCGCACTTCCTTGATGACACTGAGGATGCCTTCCTTGGTCGAAGGCGCCACGCGGTTGCCGAGTTGCACGCGCTGTTTACGCAGCAACTCATCGACCGCCTTGAGCTTCGGCGGACGGTAGAAAATGATCGGCTTGCACTGAGTGCAGTAGTAATGATTGAGCACTTCCCAGTTACCCAGGTGGCTGGTGATGCCGACCACACCTTTGCCGGACGCCAGCGCCGCCTGCAGCACCTCCAGGCCTTGCACTTCGCGCACCAGTTCAAGGGATTTGCTCGCCGGCCAGACCCAGGCGCAAGCGCTTTCGGTCAGCGTACGGCCAATATCCATCAGGCTCTGGCGCAGCAGGCGATCATGGGCCGTCGCATCCAGTTCGGGGAAGCATTTGCGCAAGTTGATGCTTGCCACGTCGCGCGAACCGTTCGGCAGCCGCCACATCAGCCAGCCGATCGCGCCCCCGAGGCCTTGCACCACCCGCCAGGGCAGGAGGGCGAAGAGGCGTAGAAAGCCCACTATCAATGCACCTTTGAACTTCTCCACCGGCAACTCCTGAAATTTTCGAGGCGGCTATTGTAACCAGACCGAGAGATGACGAGGTGGCCCGCTCCTACCCGGCGGCTGCCAGCTCGGCGTAACGCGAACAATCGGTGGTGTGATCCATGACCATCCCGGCCGCCTGCATGTAGGCGTAACAGATGGTCGGGCCGACAAAGGTGAAGCCGGCCTTTATCAGCGCCTTGCTCATCGCCTCGGCCTGCGCCGTGACTGCCGGCACCTGGCTGCGATTCTCGAAGTGATTGATCTTCGGCACCCCGCCGACAAACGACCAGAGCAGCGTCACCGGGTCGTCCAGCTGCTGCCAGGCCTGGGCATTCCTGCGCGCGGCCTTGAGTTTTAGGCGATTGCGGATGATCCCAGGGTCGAGCATGCGCTCCTCGATCTCGGCATCGCTCATCTGCGCCAGGCGTTGCACGTCGAAACCGAATAGCACCTCACGGTAGCGCTGACGTTTCTTCAACACGGTGATCCACGACAAGCCGGCCTGGAAGCCTTCCAGCAACAGCAGCTCGAACAGCTGTTGCGGATCGCGTTGCGGCACGCCCCATTCCTGGTCGTGGTATGCCCTATACAGCGGGTCGTCGGTACACCAGAAGCAGCGTGGCATAAGGCTCCAGGGGGTAGAGGCGAGTGGGAATCGGGTATACTCCCGCCCTTTCTGTCGCAGCCTCAGTACAGGTGAATTTTCGTGAGCCAGCCTACGCCTGCCGTGCGCACCTTCCAAGACTTGATCCTCGCCCTCCAGCAATACTGGGCCGAGCAGGGTTGTGTGGTGCTTCAGCCCTACGATATGGAAGTCGGCGCCGGCACCTTCCACACCGCCACGTTTCTGCGCGCCATCGGCCCGGAAACCTGGAACGCCGCCTACGTGCAACCCAGCCGTCGCCCCGGTGACGGCCGCTACGGCGAGAACCCCAACCGCCTGCAGCATTACTACCAGTTCCAGGTGGTGCTGAAACCGAACCCGGATAACTTCCAGGAGCTGTACCTCGGTTCGCTCAAGCACATCGGTCTCGACCCGTTGGTGCATGACATTCGCTTCGTCGAAGACAACTGGGAATCGCCAACCCTCGGGGCCTGGGGTCTGGGCTGGGAAATCTGGCTGAATGGCATGGAAGTCACCCAGTTCACCTACTTCCAGCAGGTCGGCGGCATCGAGTGCTACCCGGTGACTGGCGAGATCACCTACGGCCTGGAGCGCCTGGCCATGTACCTGCAAGGTGTCGACTCGGTCTATGACCTGGTCTGGACCGACGGCCCGTTCGGCAAGGTCACCTATGGCGACGTGTTTCATCAGAACGAAGTCGAGCAATCGACCTACAACTTCGAACACGCCAACGTCGAAAAACTGTTCGAGCTGTTCGACTTCTACGAAAGCGAAGCCAACCGCCTGATCGAACTGCAACTGCCGCTGCCGACCTATGAAATGGTCCTCAAGGCGTCCCATACGTTCAACCTGCTGGATGCGCGCCGGGCGATTTCGGTCACCGCACGTCAGCAGTACATCCTGCGCGTGCGTGCGTTGGCGCGCTCGGTAGCGCAGAGCTACCTGCAGGCGCGGGCCAAGCTCGGTTTCCCGATGGCCAGCCCCGAACTGCGGGATGAAGTACTGGCCAAGCTGAAAGAAGCAGGGCTTTTAAGCGATGAAGTATTGGGCAACAGCCAGGAGACAGCAGAATGAGTGCGCAAGATTTCCTGGTTGAACTGGGCACCGAAGAGCTGCCGCCCAAAGCCCTGAAAACCCTCGGCGACGCCTTCCTCGGCGGCATCGAAAAAGGCCTCAAGGCCGCCGGCCTGAGCTACAGCGCCAGCCGCGTGTACGCCGCGCCACGGCGCCTGGCGGTGTTGATCGAGGCGCTGGCCGTCCAGCAGCCCGATCGCAGCGTCAACCTCGACGGCCCGCCACTGCAGGCTGCCTTCGACGCCGAAGGCAAGCCGACCCAGGCCGCCCTGGGTTTCGCCAAGAAATGCGGGGTCGAACTGGCGGCCATCGACCAGAGCGGGCCGAAGCTGAAATTCAGCCAGAGCATTCCCGGCCAAGCCGCCGCTGGCTTGCTGCCAGGCATCGTCAGCGCTTCGTTGAACGAGCTGCCGATCCCTAAGCGCATGCGCTGGGGTGCCCGCAAGGAAGAGTTCGTCCGCCCGACCCAGTGGCTGGTGATGCTGTTCGGCGACGCGGTGATCGACTGCGAAATCCTCGCCCAGAAAGCCGGCCGTGAGTCCCGCGGCCACCGCTTCCACAACCCGGACAAAGTGCACATCAGCAAGCCTTCGACCTACCTCGAAGACCTGCGTGGCGCCCATGTGCTGGCCGACTTCGCCGAGCGCCGGGAACTGATCGGCGCCCGTGTCGCGGCCCTGGCGGCCGAGCAGAACGGCACGGCTATCGTACCCGCCGGCCTGCTGGATGAAGTCACCGCCCTGGTCGAGTGGCCGGTGCCGCTGGTGTGCTCCTTCGAGGAGCGCTTCCTCGCGGTACCGCAGGAAGCCCTGATCACCACCATGCAGGACAACCAGAAGTACTTCTGCCTGCTGGATGCCAACGGCAAGTTGCTGCCGCGCTTCATCACCGTGGCCAACGTCGAAAGCAAAGACCCGGCACAGATCATTTCCGGCAACGAGAAAGTCGTGCGTCCGCGCCTGACCGATGCCGAGTTCTTCTTCAAGCAGGACAAGAAGCAGAAGCTGGAAACCTTCAACCAGCGGCTGGCCAATGTGGTGTTCCAGGCCCAGCTCGGTTCGGTATTCGACAAGGCCCAGCGGGTTGCCGGGCTGGCGGCCTTTATCGCCGAACGCACCGGTGGCGACAGCCAGCGGGCGGCCCGTGCCGGTCTGCTGTCCAAGTGCGACCTGGCGACCGAAATGGTCGGCGAGTTCCCGGAGATGCAGGGTATCGCCGGTTACTACTACGCCCTGAACGACGGCGAAGCCGAAGACGTGGCCCTGGCGCTGAACGAGCAGTACATGCCGCGCGGTGCCGGTGCCGAACTGCCGACCACCCTGACCGGAGCGGCCGTCGCGGTCGCCGACAAGCTCGACACCTTGGTCGGTATCTTTGGCATCGGTATGTTGCCCACCGGCAGCAAGGACCCCTATGCGTTGCGTCGTGCAGCCTTGGGTGTGCTGCGGATTCTGATCGAAAAGCAGCTGGATCTGGACTTGGCCGAGGCCATCGCCTTCGCCATCCAGCAGTTCGCCGACAAGGTCAACGCCGAAGGCCTGGCCGCCCAGGTGCAGGACTTCATCTTCGACCGCCTGCGTGCCCGTTATGAAGACGAAGGCGTGGACGTCGCGGTGTATCAGGCCGTGCGTGCACTGTCGCCGACCGCGCCGCTGGACTTCGATCAGCGCGTACAGGCGGTTCAGGCCTTCCGCGCCCGTAGCGAAGCCGCCGCCTTGGCCGCGGCGAACAAGCGCGTCTCCAACCTCTTGGGTAAATTCGACGGTCAGGTACCGGCCAGCGTCAACGTCGAACTGCTGCAGGAGCCGGCCGAGCAGACCCTGGCCCAAGTGGTCGCCGCCGCCGCCCAGGCCGTCGCGCCGCTGGCGGCTGGCCGTCAGTACCGCGAAGCCCTGGAACACCTGGCCAGCCTGCGTGAGCCGGTCGACGCCTTCTTCGAGGCCGTGCTGGTCAATGCCGATGACGCCGCGGTACGCGCCAATCGGTATGCGTTGCTGGCGCAGTTGCGTGGCCTGTTCCTCGGCGTCGCCGACATCTCGGTGCTGGGCTAAGCCGTGAAGCTGCTGATACTCGATCGGGACGGAGTGATCAATTACGACTCCGACGCCTATATCAAGTCGTTGGATGAGTGGATTCCGATTCCCGGCTCGATCGAGGCCATCGCGCAATTGAGCCGCGCCGGCTGGACGGTGGCGGTCGCCACCAACCAGTCCGGCCTGGCGCGCGGCTATTACGATTTGTCCACGTTGGAGGCCATGCACACGCGCCTGCGTGAACTGGTAGCGGAGCAGGGCGGAGAGCTCGGCATGATCGAGTTCTGCCCCCATGGGCCGGATGAGGGCTGCGACTGTCGCAAGCCGAAACCGGGCATGCTCGAGCGCATCGCCGCGCATTACCGCGTTGCGCTTGCCGGCCTGTGGTTCGTCGGCGACAGTAAGGGTGACTTGGAGGCGGCGTTGGCCGTCGATTGTCAGCCTGTGTTGGTGAAAACCGGCAAAGGCGAAAAGACCCTCGGCACAGCCGTGCCGGCAGGAACGTTGGTATTTGACGATCTGGCGGCAGTTGCCGCACAGCTACTCCACTCTCATTAGGCGGGCACTGCCCGCGACGGATAAAGCTCCTATGTCGACAGTGCAGGCCATCAGAATCTTTCTCTTCTACCTGCTGCTGTCCATCAGCGCTTTGCTCTGGTGCAGCCTGAGTTTTTTTGTCGCGCCCTTTCAGTCATTCGAAGCGCGCTACCGTTTCATCAACGTCAACTGGTGCCGCTTCGCGGTGTGGTTGACTGCGGTGATGCTCGGCATTCGCTATGAAGTCAGCGGTGCGGAGAACGTGCCGAAACAGCCCTGCGTGATTCTCTCGAAACACCAGAGCACCTGGGAAACCTTCTTTCTCTCCTGCTACTTCGAGCCACTCAGCCAGGTGCTGAAGCGCGAACTGCTGTTCGTGCCGTTCTTCGGTTGGGCGATGGCCCTGCTCAAACCCATCGCCATCGATCGGGACAACCCCAAAGCCGCCCTCAAGGAACTGGCCAAGCAGGGCCATGAGCGCTTGCAGGCGGGCATCTGGGTGTTGATCTTCCCGGAAGGCACTCGCATCCCCACCGGGCAGATCGGCAAGTTCTCCCGTGGCGGTGCGGCGCTGGCGGTGAACGCTAACCTGCCGGTACTGCCGATCGCCCATAACGCCGGCGAGTTCTGGCCCAAGCAGGGCTGGGGCAAGCGCGCCGGCACCATCAAGGTCGTCATCGGCCCGCTGATGCATGCCGAAGGCACGGGCCCGCGCGCCATTGGCGAACTGAACGACCGCGCCTATGCCTGGGTCTCACAGGCCCAATGCGATATCGGCGCCTTGCCGGCCTGCGACGTTCAGGCGCCGGCCTAGAGAATGGCCCTTCCAAGCCGCTCAGCATGCTTGTAAAACTCTGATTTATAAATAAAAAAAGCCCCGACAGAAGCGGGGCTTTTTTATTCCCGGGCACTTGATGTGCCCATATCGAGCAACGTGTCGACGGGCGACAAAGCTGTCATCCGCCAATCAGATAAAAACCATATAAATCAATGACTTACAAAATAGAATGGGCGCAATTATTGGCATGATTGAGCCACATAAAATGGCATTTTCTGTCGAAATGACCGCAATTAGTGTCATTTTCCGCAAGCCCCTGAATCGAGCCGCGTGCAGCACTACATTTCGGTAAGACAGCCGACGTGCTGGAGACAGGCCTCAAGCAACTGCCTGAATTGACAACCTGCCAATCTTGAACAGCGTAGCGATGTTCCAAGAACAACGGAATCTCCACCCGTCGCAGGCTTCGAGAGTTTTCAGTGTTGTCGGAACGGTGAACGTCTGACTACTTAAGACGCTCGGCTTACATTGCGATACTCCTAGCGCCAGAACCCAGGTGCTCTGTACCCGCCCTGTACCCACGTAACATTGAAGTGGTCGCCAGAACCCTGTCCGGGGCTGGGCACCATTGAACATAGCGCCCGATACACGCACTGCACGGATCGGGAATGTATTAACTTTTTGTTAATAATTCTTCGAGTCACTCGCCTTGCCAGCCCCACCCACAGAACAGCCGCAGCAGTTAGCTCCTTAGGATTGCAGGGGAACGGCCACGTGCCGCAGCTTTTTGCAGGCAACAAAAAACCCGCCGAAGCGGGTTCTTTCCTGACCATTCAACATCCTGTCGATGCGTCCTAGCGATGGTCAATCATCCTTGATGCCGAGCACATCCGTTGCTCAGTGGATGGAGCTAGATTAGTGCCCGCAAGGCCATGCCGGAAGCGGCGAACAACGCCAGGCCGTGTAAGCCATTCGCTATAGCGGCTCTGAGCGGCCTCATACGTTCGAGTCAGCCATCTCTTCGCCTTCGTAGCCCCACCCCTGCTTTTTGGCCTTTTCCACCAGCTCGGTAATTAGCGCCATATTGGGTAACCGTGCTTGACCCCGTGCGGCCTGGAGAGAACCGTCTTTACGTTTCCAGATGAAGCGATAGCCTCGTTGTTGAGTCCCATCGCTGTAATTGTAGATGCACCATTGGAAGCAGAGCTTCCATCCGTTCGGGAAGACGTTTTCTACATTTTCTATAACAGTAACGCGTGCCTGGACAGCCATAAATCACCAAAAAAGCAGTTAAGATCTTAATTGCACAATCAAGATCTTAATTGCTTTTTTGGTTTAATCAAGCCAAATCTCGACTATCGCGCCAACGCGGATTCCCTTTGCACCGGTTCCCTTTAGGTATGCCCTATCTGATACGTGGGGCGTGGTACGGAGGCGTTGGAATCAGCAGGCGGCTACACAGCTTTTTAAGGCACACGTTTAAGCCCCGGACATCCAGGCTTGGAAGGGTTTCTCAGCTAGAGAGGTATGAATCGAAGGATGCAAAAAGCTTTTTAACTCGTGTGCAAGTTGGGCGGGCGCCTGCGACAGATTCTAGATAGCAATCTGTCGCAAAGTCGAGCATGGAAAGGCGCCAGCCAACTTACTAGACAAAGCCTCACTCGGAGGAAGAACGGGCTTCCAGCAGGGACAGAATCCATTGCGCAGGGGCGTCATGCCCCTGTGTGTCAAAGACAAACTCCTGTCCTCTGGCCACGCTGCTGAGCAGGCACTCATTGCCCACTACGTGCCATCGACGTACATCACCGTGATAACTCAGCAGTGAGCGTCCACCTACAGGGGCAAAAAAACCTGGAAGCCTCCAGTTAGTCTGCGCGCCGCTCTCTGAAGCTGTCAGCACCAGCCGCTCATCAAAATGCGTGAATACACCTGCACCTGGAGCATGGGTGTGAGCGCCTCCAACGACTAGCTGATCTGCCGACTCGTACAGGGCATTAGATGCATCTGGGGAGTATGCGAAATGCGGGTGATAGCGCGCCCAATGCATTTCATCACTAGGGAGTTCATCGACCTTGTGAATCCGCCCAATCTGCATCCAACCCCAGATGATATGGCGTGCCCGTTCCGCTCTGTTGAAGCGCCAGCCTTCTGCCGTCTGCTCAACAGGTCTGAACGATCCAAAGAACAGAAAAACATCACCGGCTTGAACGCCCTGCTTGCGAAGGTGCCCTTGGGCACTACCCATCTGTCCCAATAAAGGTTTCCAACCAGGCGACCGTGGTAGGGAATCAGCGCGCAGATCTGGATCCAAGTGGGCGAAGTGGCGACTCCGCTTGGCATCGCCTGTGAGATCTACAACCAGATCACCAACGTTCATATCCCCAAACGACAGGTCTTGATAGGCAATGGGCGAGCCTTTATCCGGAATAGGCAATGAAAGCATGCGCCCATCCGGAAAAATCGGGCTTGGACACCCCCCTGCCGTGGAATCAAAACCTTTGCGACTCAGGATGATGCGCATCAGCGGCCTCCGCATTTAGACATACTGGTGAGCTCATCTTCAGGCCACTGAGTCGGATGACCGTGCCTACCCGGTTGGTAACGCGACCGTATAAAAGAGATAAAACGCTCGGCTAACGCTTCGGAGGACTGTATGCCATGTGCCGACTGCCCACCGGGCAGGGCAGGTCGAACTGCTTCAGGGAGCGCTATAGCTTGAGCTCCGAAGTAATAGAACTCGTCAGCAATCAAAGCGTACTGCCCAGATAGATCACGGCGTAGATCAAAAGGACTGGGGGCATCGACACCAGTATCCCAGTGATTGGGATTGGGCACTTGCTCAAAATGCCCCGGCTCGAATGCATCTGGAACAAGGGGCCGGTAGATGTTATCTCCCGCTTTGGGAATAGGGCCGGATTTGCCGAGGTTAGGTATTTTGTCCTGGAACAAGGGTTCGATGTAGTAGTCGCGCAGGTGCAGTTTTTTACCCACCTGCATCAGATAAATGAGGCGCTCTTCACCGACATGATCCCCAGTCAGAGCCTTGGAAGTGAATCCAGCAATCCAGTCTCCCTGTTTCTTTAAGCGACGAATCTGGGGCTTGCAGGTGGCTAGCGTCAGCGTATGACCAAATGGATTCGGTGCGAATCCAGTGTCATGAGTCATTTTGTAGCTGAACAACCGCATTGGTAGCTCCTTTTACCAGCAGAACATCAAACTAAAAGGCTCGCCCGTACCGGCCTCAAGCCAATCCAAAGATACTCGGTGCAAGTCACCGAATGCTGTCTCGCAGAAGTGGCCATGACGGCTGTATGCGGACAGATCAGCCGATCCTCCATCCAGAAAGAAACCGTGGAGTGTCGTGAACACACCTGCGGCTGGCAGTTCTAGCCTGGCCAGCGGAATGCCCAACTGCATTGAGAGCCACCCCAATGCTTCGACAGGCGCATGATTTTTGAGAGCATCTGCGCCAAGGCTGGAATACAACGTCTTTGCTGCATCCACAGATATGAATGCCCCCCAAGCCTGCATGCCCTGCCCTGAGACAAAAGAAACCATAAGGTCGATGTGAGGTACCACATCACTGATCTCGGGCCATTGAATAAGTGTCATCTGTGCCACCTCCTATGTGCTTGGCACGTAGACAGGCTTTAGGCCGCTCTAAGAGCGCGGAAAACCGTGACACGAATCACATTCCCAAGGGCTAAATAGCTAACGCAACGTATGCGTCCGGCAAAGGCATCTAGCCCGCTCTGCTAGGCCAAGACATGGTGTGCACTTCAATTTAAGTGGACACCTCGTCTAGCCTTTTTAAGCAGATATTCCATGCAGCCAACGCGCCGTTCCTATCCCAAATCCTTCAAAGCCCAAGTCATACAAGAGTGCTCACAGCCCGGGGCCTCGATTGCCAATGTCGCGCTGAGCCACAGCCTCAACGCGAACCTCGTCCATAAGTGGATTCGGCTGCAATCGCAGAAAAATGTCGCCCTGCAACCGGCCTTCATCCCGCTGAAATTACAGGCACCTGCGACACGATCAGAAATCACCGCCGCCACTATTCGCATCGAAGTCCCAAGCCCTCGCGGAACAGTCGCGATCAACTGGCCGACCGAAAGCGCAGCCGCCTGCGCGACCTTTCTTCGAGACCTGTTGCGATGATCCGCATCGACTCGATCTGGCTCGCCACCGATCCCATGGACATGCGCGCCGGTACCGATACCGCGCTGGCGCGGGTCGTGGCGGTGTTCGGTGCGGCGCAGCCGCACTGTGCTTATCTGTTTGCCAATCGTCGTGCCACGCGCATCAAGGTGTTGGTGCACGACGGGTTGGGTATCTGGCTGGCGGCCCGCCGTCTGCATCAGGGCAAGTTTTTCTGGCCGGGCTCTCGACACGGCGCTCAAGTGGAACTGGGCGCTGAGCAGTTGCACGCCCTGGTGCTCGGTTTACCCTGGCAAAGAGTCGGGCCAGGCGGCGCGATTTCTATCGTGTGACGCCTGCCATGGCCTTCCTGGCCGTGCAATTGTCCGATGAGTCTCTCGCCGGTACTGGCCTGCTCTGGCAAAGTCGGCGACATGACTTCGCTTCCCAATCTCGACCAGCTCAACCCTGAACAACTGCGCGCTCTGGCGGCGCAGTTGATGCAGCGCGTCGAGAGTCTCGATCAAAAAGTCGAGTCAATGGACAAGCAAATCCACCATCACAAAACGGTTAACGAGAAACTGGCCCACGAGATCGCGCAGCTCAAGCGCTTCAAGTTTGCCAAGCGCAGCGAGCAGCTAAGCCCGGCCCAGACCAGCTTGCTCGATGACCTGATCGACACCGACATCGCGGCCATCGAAGCCGAGCTTGAGGCCCTGCAACCGGCTCTCGTTTCGACCGAGGTTCGGCAAAAACCTAAACGTACGGCCTTGCCGCCACAGTTTCCGCGCACCCTGATCCATCACGAACCGGACAACACCGAATGCTCATGCGGCTGCGCCCTTAAGCGTATCGGCGAAGATGTCAGCGAGAAGCTCGACTACACGCCGGGCGTGTTCACCGTCGAGCGCCACATCCGTGGCAAGTGGGTCTGTGATCAGTGCGAAACCCTGATTCAGGCACCGGTTCCGGCGCAGGTCATCGACAAGGGAGTCCCGACCGCCGGGCTGCTGGCCCACGTGATGATCGCGAAGTTCGCTGATCATTTACCGCTCTACCGCCAGGAATCGATTTTTGGTCGAGCCGGTTTGGCCATCGCGCGCTCGACTCTGGCCCAATGGGTCGGCGTATGCGGCGTGCAACTGCAACCGCTGGTCGATGCGCTGCGCGACGTGGTGCTTGGGCATCACGTCATCCATGCCGACGAAACACCGGTGCAGATGCTCACGCCGGGCGCGAAGAAAACCCACCGCGCTTACGTCTGGGCTTATGCCACCAGCCAGTTTGCCGACGTGAATGCCGTGGTTTACGACTTCAGCCCCAGCCGCGCCGGAGAACACGCCCGCAACTTCCTGCACGACTGGAAGGGCAAGCTGGTCTGTGACGATTTTGGCGGCTACAAGGCCAGCTTTGAACTCGGCGTCACCGAGATCGGCTGCATGGCTCATGCTCGGCGCAAGTTCTTCGACCTGCACGCCACCAACAAAAGCCAGCTCGCCGAACAGGCCTTGCGCTACATCCAGTTGTTGTACGAAATCGAACGTGAAGTCCGCGACCTGGAGCCGGATTTACGCCGTCGAATACGGCAAGAAAAAGCTGTACCGGTGATGGACGCTCTGCATATCTGGATGATCGCCCAGCGTCAGCTCGTGCACGATGGCTCAGCTATTGGCAAAGCCCTGGATTACAGCCTCAAACGCTGGACGGCGCTGTCGCGCTATCTCGATGATGGGGCGGTGCCCATTGATAATAACTGGGCGGAAAACCAGATCCGTCCATGGGCGCTAGGTCGCAAGAATTGGCTGTTTGCCGGCTCACTGCGTAGCGGCAAACGTGCGGCTGCGATCATGAGTCTGATCCAGTCGGCACGGCTCAACGGGCATGATCCGTATGCTTATTTGAAGGACGTGCTGACTCGCCTGCCGACGCAGCGGGCGAGTGCTGTCGACGAGCTGCTGCCGCATAGATGGCAACCGGTTTAGCTGCGCAAGACGGGATGCCCGGACGCATACAACGCAACAGCGCTCCAGAATTTATTAACAGTTTTGATAAATAAAACCCGAGCTTACCGCTCGGCTGAACCGTACCAGTAGGAAGAAAGCAGGCCAGATAGGATCCAGGAGGAATCCATCAAGTACTGAGGATCAACAGGCCCATTGAAGAGCCTGTTGATCCTATTCAATTACTTCGACTTCGCAGGCGGGTAGTTACCGCGACCACCTCCCAATTTGTTACCCGTGGTACTTGGCTGAATAGCCCAGTTTTTCTAGAGACCGTCCTGTCTCAGAAAAAACTTCGCTTTGGGGTTGAACAGCCCGATGCAACAAAAAACCCGCCGAAGCGGGTTTTGTACAAGCACGATGGGTCAGGTGAGATCTACTGCGGATTTCGGAGCACCGTGACCGGCCGTTTCGGTTGATCGTGACCGGTCATTTCGCTAACGCGTGACCGCTCATTTCGGTAGCAACGTGACCGATTTTCCGCCTGTTCCGAAACAGGTGGTCACGGCTTACCGAAATCGCCGGTCACGACTTAGCGAAAGCCTTCCCCTTCGTTGCGCATGACCTGATGCGCCGCCATCCTCGACCGATTTCGGGAGAGGAAGATGGCGGCGCCGCGAGTAGCCATGCGAAACATCAAAGAATGTCTGCGCCTCAAGTTTGAGGCCGGCTTGTCCCACGAGAAGATTGCCCGTGCCTTGCAGCTGTCCAAGGGCGTGGTTAGCAAGTACATCGCGGCGGCGCGGGTGGCCGGGCTGGACTGGCCGGCGCTGGTGGCCATGGACGAGGCCGCGCTGGCGGCCGCCTTGTTTGCACCGACGTCGACGAACAAGCCGCGCGGTGAGCGAGTGCTGCCCGATGTGCTGAGCATCCACCGCGAGTTGCGACGCAAGGGCGTGACCTTGCAGCTGCTGTGGGAGGAATATCTCGCCGCGCATGCGGGCCAGCCGACCTACCGCTACACCCAGTTCGTCGAGCACTACCGGCGCTACGCCCAGACGCTCAAACGTTCGATGCGTCAGCTGCACCGTGCGGGCGAGAAGCTATTCATCGACTATGCCGGGCCGACGCTGCCGGTGGTCGACCCGGCCACCGGCGAAGTGCGCCGGGCGCACATCTTCGTCGCCGCCCTGGGCGCCTCGAATTACACCTATGCCTGCGCGACGCCAGGCGAAACCCAGGTGGACTGGCTGACCTCGCTGGGCCAGGCTCTGACCTACTTTGGCGGCGTGCCGGAAATGGTTGTGCCGGACAATCCGCGCGCCCTGGTCGCCCAGCCGGATCGCTACGAGCCGGGCCTGAACCGGGCCACGCTGGAGTGCGCGCGTCATTACCAGACGGTGATCCTGCCGGCACGGCCACGCAAGCCTCAGGACAAGGCCAAGGCCGAGGTGGCGGTGCAGGTGGTCGAGCGCTGG
The DNA here is from genome assembly GCF_057838565.1 of Pseudomonas sp. KH_027. Classification (NCBI taxonomy): domain Bacteria; kingdom Pseudomonadati; phylum Pseudomonadota; class Gammaproteobacteria; order Pseudomonadales; family Pseudomonadaceae; genus Pseudomonas; species Pseudomonas sp. KH_027. The sequence continues at coordinate 36,801 of NZ_CM174470.1, read as the reverse complement.
ATCATGGCGCGGCTGCGCCATCGGCAGTTCTTCAGCCTGCATGCGCTCAATCAGGCCATCGCCGAGCTGCTGGAGGATCTGAATCGGCGCCCGTTCAAGCGGCTCGATGGCTGCCGGCGCGACTGGTTCGAGCGCCTGGATCGCCCGGCCTTGCGAGCGCTGCCGGTGCATCCCTACGAGGTCGCCACCTTCAAGCGCTGCAAGGTCAGCATCGACTACCACATCGAGGTCAATGGCAGCTTCTACAGCGTGCCCTCCGCCCTGGCCCGGCAGAACGTGGACGTGCGACTGACGGCACACACCCTGGAAGTGCTGCATGGCAACCGGCGGGTGGCCAGCCACCTGCTGCTGGGGCGACGCGGCGCTTACAGTACCCAGCGCGAGCACATGCCCGCGGCGCACCAGGCGCATCGCGAATGGACGCCACAACGCCTGCTCGACTGGGGCGCGCGGATCGGCCCCTACACGCGCCAACTGATCGATCACCAACTGACCCACAAGCCGCACCCGGAGATGGGCTACCGCGCCTGCCTCGGCCTGCTCTCGCTGGCCCGGCGCTATGGCAATGCACGCCTGGAAGCCGCTGCCGAACGTGCCGTACACCTGCGCGCCTTCACCGGGCGCAGCGTGCGCAACCTGCTCCAGCAAGGCCTGGATCAACAGCCGCTGCCCCAGCGTGCCGCCGAAACGACCTTACCCGGCGACCACGAGAACGTCCGTGGCGCCGACTACTACCAACCCCCGCAACAGGAGCTGTTCGATGATGCCGCAACACACCCTGAATCAACTGCACCAGCTACGCCTGGACGGCATGGCCCGCGCCCTGGAAGAGCAATGGACGCTGCCGGCCAGCCACAGCCTGAGTTTCGATGAGCGCCTCGGCCTGCTGCTCGACCGTGAACTGGCCTGGCGTGACAACCAGCGCCTGGTACGGCTGCGCAAGAAGGCCAAGCTCAAGTACGCCAACGCCTGCCTGGAAGATCTCGACCGCCGCTCCGGTCGCGCCCTGGACGAGCGTCTGATCGCCACCCTGGCCAGTGGCGACTGGATCCGCCAGCAGCACAACCTGCTGCTGACCGGCCCGACCGGTGCCGGCAAAACCTGGCTGGCCTGCGCCCTGGGCAACCAGGCCTGCCGCCAGGGCTATAGCACCCTGTACCTGCGCACCCCGCGCCTGCTGGAACAACTGCGCATCGCTCATGGCGACGGCAGCTTCGGCCGTACCCTGCAACAGCTGGCAAAGGTCGACGTCCTGGTGCTGGACGACTGGGCGCTAGCCCCGCTGGAGGAAGGAGCCCGGCATGACCTGCTGGAGGTGATCGACGACCGCGCTGGCAGCCGCTCCACCATCCTGACGAGCCAACTGCCCATCGAGCACTGGCACGGCTGGATCAACGACCCGACCCTGGCCGATGCCATCCTCGACCGCCTGGTGCACAACGCCTACCGGCTGACGATGAAAGGCGAGTCGCTGCGCCGAAAAAAAGCCGAGGAACAAGCCGCATCGTGACCGATGCGATTACAATCCAGAACCCGCGCAACCGGGGTGGAAGCACCGGTCACGTATTAGCGAAACGCTCGGTCACGTTCACCGAAATCCGCAATCTACCACCGGAGCACTAGGGCCGTACGCCTTAACCGCCGCGATACCACCATCACGTGCTTGAGTGGAGGTTGGTCTGTCCTAGAGCTGGTGGGCAGGTAGTTAAGAGCCAGAAACCATGTCGCCCAATAAGGACTGGTAGCTCTATCCGTTTACCCTGGCCTCTTCCGCATACCAAAGCAGAGCATCTAGTTCGGCTAGGTTTTTAGCAGGGTACCTCTTGGTTCGCCTGAGAGCCGTGCGGAGATGCCTGGCTGCATAGATGTACTTGTCTCCCTCGGAAAGCCCCCTAGGACGCACAAGGCCGCTTGCCCTCAACCAGCCTTTGATAGGGTTGTTCGCCACATGGTAGAAGCTCGGGAAGAACTGGCAGAGCATCTCCGAGAACAGGGATCCACGAGTCTCAAGGAAGATGTCGCTCATCCTGTTGATCTCGCGAACAACCACCACATCCCTTTCGACTTCTGGTGCATCCAAGACGCGAACCAGGCTCCTAGAGAGCTCCCTGTGATCACAGTGCTTGCCCTTGATCTCCCAGCCCTTTGCCTGGAAACGACTTCCACCATCCAGTACCCAGATTGCGCGAAGATTATCGTAGAAGGACAAATTTCTGTTCTGGCTCCACCTGGCAGCACTAGCAGCATCCCTGAACAGTCTCTCCAGATCGTCCCTGTTGGCATTGAAGATTCTCATGGCTGCACGACGAGCTCGCAGAATGCTACCCACCTTCTCCAGGTCAGTCGGAAGCGGGAGGACGTATTCGACGGCGTAGCTACCATCATCAGCGGTGCCCTTCTTACCCTTCTTGCCTGGCTTTGGCTGACGGGTGGCCTCTACATAGCCTTCCAGCCACTTCGCATCCACGACAGAAGACTGAGGCTGCAACTCCAGCACCCAGGTTTTGGCTTGCTGGAAAGACGCCTCTGAAATGACGGTGAAGCCATTTATTTCATGGTTATCGGAAAAGGCAGCCACAGAGAGATTGGACGATCCAATCAGGGAGTAGCATGTGCCGTCAGTCTCTCTCCAGAACATCGCCTTGGGATGGAATCCCTGAATGTCTTCTGCGGCGAAGAGCTGGGTCTTGTACCGAATGGGGAGCCACTTCAGAACGCTTTCGCAGGCGGCCTTACGGGTAAGGCCGAAATCCTGGCCGACCACCATCATGAATTCCTCACAATGAGATCCAAGCTTTTCTTCGATAGCCCAGTTCGTCAGGTACGCGCTGACGATGTAAAGCTCTTTGGATTCGGCGATAGCTCGATGATAGTAGCTTTTCAGGTTCTTTTGATCGGCCTTACGGGGCAGAAAAATCAGTTCCATCAGAAATCCTTTCAGAGTGAGGCGCCAGTGAAAGCCTGTGTTAGCCCGCTCAGGGGCGTACCAATATGTATATAGACCAGACACAGCACCATAGATGTGTCTGCTATTTCGCTAGCGGCAAAGTAATCAAAGGTCAGGTACAGAATCCGAGGGGGAGAGTGCTGACTTCATCCATGAATAAATACTCAGGCTTGAGGGTATACGGAACATTGTGTACCCGAGGCTGGCGTTACAGTTCCGATAACCTGTAATCGCAACGCTGCGTTCATATTTAAGAAAAGGCTCGTGGATCGGAAAATGAGCCTTTTATCTTCCTACTTTTGGCAACTGATATTTATACAGGCTCCAATGCCCGCTCCGAAGCATCTAAGTCAAAAAAATCCTTCGCTGTATTCCCGACATACTTTGTAAGCCAGTAATTTGTTGAGGCACCGATCACAACCCCCACACCAAAGGGGATTACCTTCATTGTAGCTTTCTTTGTGAACTCGATTCCGATCTTCTTAAACAGCTCTTTTATAGCCTGTAGAGCCGCTCCCTTAAGGTATTTATCAACCATTTTCACACCAGCTTTAGATGCGATTCTTGTTGCACCGGCAGAGCCGACTTGCTCCAATGAACCCGCTAAAGCAATGATGAATGACATGTGTTTTGCGTCTTCATTAGATAGATTTTTATTAATTGCCAATGCAATGCACATTGTCATATCTATCTGAAGTTTCATACAAACGGTTACGTCTGCAAGGCCGCCGCCCACCAAAGATACTGCGGTTCCAATTCCTGGTATCACACCCGCTAACGCGGTTGCACCACCAGACGTTGATGCCAATTTTGAGTATCTTTTTATTATTTTTTCGCAAACCAGATTCTTAAGTTCTTTTTCACTGGCTTTTGGGCGCGAAGCTCTTGCCTGCTGTTCATATTGTGAAACGACAACTCGCGCATCCGCTGGGGATATTGCAATTATCTCAACAGCCTTCATCAGGGCGGACGCGTTATCTTCCTTTTCTGTCATAATTACTTCCTCATACTACACGTGTGAATAACCCGCTTTTAGTGACAGTACCATCGACAGGCCTTTAGCGAGGATCAGTCGACTTTGACTGCCTGATCTCCTCTTCTTGCCGAGCACGAATCACCGTCTCCAGATCCTTGATGTGCCTTTTTGTCAGCTGTCCTGGTAGCGAGAAAGAAAACAGCATTGCGATGCACGCCAAAAAGAGCAAAAAACACTCGACCCCTATCTGAATGCAGCTAGGCCAGCCGAGGTTCAGTGATGCCAAAAAAGCTACAGCAAGAATAGCCAAGTACAGGTAAAACAAAGCAGCATGGCGCTTGAGATCGCGCCGTATCTGCACCAGGTAAAACGTATCTTGGCGCCAGTTTCTCCCACGCAAAGCACGCTCATTTCCGACAATAGCCATTACTGCGATCAAGAAGCCCGCCAGGATCGAAAAGACCGTAACCAAGACGGTGAGGGCATTGCTGTTATTGTGGTACTTCTCTTGAAACTGCCAAGCAAAGTATGCGGCGACGAGCGTGTAGAGCACGGCCAGCAGCACCTTACGCCTGCTTACCTTAGGCTCATCTGGGATCATTTCTGCCATAGCTTCTGAGTAATCAACTCGTCCCTGTACTCGACCAACGCCTTGTAGACCTCTGTATTGATCAGATCGTTAGCTCCGTCTCGACGCAGCAACCGAACCTTTTTGGTTGGCGTCACTTCACCAAGGCGAATAGGGGTACCCTTCTTGGTGATGACTGTGACATCAATGCTGTCATCTTCTTCATCCATGACGTCTTCGCCTACAGACTTCATGGCTTCTAGAACGATAGATTCTGCCCGAGAGCCGCCCTCTGCCTTGATGACGGTGCTCACCTGAACCTCCTCCCAGTGACTTGCCAACATCTCACGTTGTGCTTCGTTGACATCTTCTGCAAACAGGTCTTTCAACGTCCCCACGAATGCCTTCAAATGAGAGGACACGGTCGTAGCCCCGGTCTCATGCGAGTCCAAAATCTGGGTTGCCCGGTACATGGTAGTGTTGAGCCTCAACTCTTTGATGCCCTCGTCTTCAAGCACCTTCTTTTTATTCTGGTTGGTGACCTTCCGTAGCTCAAATGAGACATCGCCAGACTTCATGGCAGCCTTGCTAATAAGCTCTCGCAGATATGTCGCCACCGCTGCTACTCGGAAACTGCCTTCTGTAATAACAAGCAGATCGTTCTGATCAAGCAGAACGAAAGCGTCAGAAAGCTTAAATGCACGATTAGCCGGTGCCTGAGCAGCATGATCCTGGTCAGTAGCACTAGCGACTTTGAGCCCCATTGTGGTCATTTTTTCACCTGGGACACCTGCGCCTATAGCTAAGCACAGGGGCTGCTCACCTACTGTGTCACGATGACGAACCCCTACGACGCCAAGCGTTCCCATCGCAATTTCGGTCTGCGCCATGCTCCCCAACTTACTCATCGCCGAGCGAACCAGCTGCTCTAGGGGCTTACTAGGTGCCGTGTTTTTGTTATAGGTTGCACGAACATAATTGATGTTTTTTTGAACAGGGCGGCGAGACACTAAAGACACTCCATTGCGCAAATTAGGACTCTATCGTCGGTCTTTTCCGCCTTGTTTGCCAAGCTAGTTGTGCAGCACTTCACAATTCGGCTTCAAGAGCCGACAACTGCTCTATCAGCATCTGCTTGGCCCAAAACGGGAACATCCAATTCCTGTATTTCGGGACATATCGACCGCTGTACTGCCAAGCCAATCGCTTGAGCTCTTTAGCGATCATCGGACTGTAAGCGACAGAGCGGACAACTACAGATCCATATTCAAGTTCCCGCACATCCACCCACAGCCCCTGGATCGTGAACCTCATCCGCTCGGCAGACTGTGGGCTCGAATCTTGCGCCATGCTGGTCTCGGCAAGGGGTGAGGTGGGCTCGCTGAGCGATGCAGCATTCGGTAATTGCGGATAGAGCCACTGCTTCATATCTGTATCGTGCAAGATGATTCTTTTGAGTTCGAGCAGCCCATCAACTGAGGGCGTTATGGTCAAGCCACTCAAATCGATCTCGACGGTACGAATGCCTAACAGCTCAATCCGCACCTGCTTTTCATCTCGTACAAATGAAGTGGCTGCGAACTCAATCAGCAGGGGGCCATCGCTCAGGTCTGCAACTAGATCAGGCCTGAAGTCCCCCATCCAAAGCTCTTCTTTGACCGACTCAAAATCCCACCAGGAACTCTGATCTTCAGAATCAGGGAAATGTCCTGGCTGTGCGGGCAACTGCAATCCCAAGCTTTCCCTCACAACCTGCTTGGCGTATCGATGCAGAAAGCTTTCGGGGGTTACCTCACATGATATTTTTCGCGAGAAATGAGAGAAGTGATGAACGCGCTGAGGCCCTTTGCGAGCAACTACGGGCTCGTCGCATTCGAGGCATCGGCATCCGCAAACCAAGCCACGCGCGACATCGCCAATCGAAACAACTTGGTCATTAAGATCTACCGCTATCGTCATGGTCATGAGGCATTCCTCTGGAGTTGAGAAGGCCTCAAGGGTGAAAATAAGCGCAGCCAAAAACCTCCAAGAACCGCCGAATTCCGGAACTTCCGGTTAAAAGCACTTACTTATCAGCAGCATAGGGACATGCATGATCGAAGCACTTCAGCGTCTACAGCACCACTTGAAGGAGAACCCATCGCGCGGGCGCTCCTATGAGATCCTGTTTTTCATGGCTGATGCGGGCCTTGCTCGCCCTGATTGCACCGAAAAGCTGCGGTTCGAAGCCAAGGCCCTGCTAGCAGGTTGCGGTACCGTTGCAGAGCAAGAAATGGATCCCAAGGATTGGGTACCGTCCATTACGATCCTGCGACGCGCTCTGCGTCTGGCCCAACCAGCATCCTCTGAGCAACACCTGGAACTGGGCTACCAACCCGGCGGTGGCAGGGGCAACGTCAGTCTCTACTGGCTGGAGTTAGCAACCGAGAACACCTCAGCCCAAGACACTGAAACCGAACCCTCCTCGACGATGGTCTATCGTCGCTCCGTTAAAGGTTCCATCAAGCCATCACTCGCGGCCCGCCTATTCTTACGCGACGGTGAGATGCGTAACTTGAGCGGTCGTGGCATCAGCTTTCTGAGCTCGATTCTTCTGGGCAGCGCGTTTTGGATAGCCATGCTCGGCATGATGCTGCTCAGTCTGAGCCTACGTCAGGGGCCCATGACCATGGGAAGCCTCATCACCCTTTGCCTAACTCTGGTGGGGTTTGTTTTCATCTGGAAAGAGGTTTACTCCCCCTGGTTTCGCGTCATTGACGATTGCGTTGTCAAAGCGCCCCACTGGGTTTCTGCCTTCAAAGAAGTTAGCTGCGAGCTGGAAATGTTCCGCCATGAGGATTCTCGCTGGACACGCCTAGTGCGCTTCTCAGCAGATTGCCCTGTTTGCGGCAGCAATATCGAGCTCCAGCCCGGCAAACCAGACCACAAGCTCCCTCTGGTTGGCCGCTGCATCGAAAGCCCGCATGCACATGTCTATAGCTTTGACCGTATGACACTTCGCGGTGCGTACATTGGCCCCCCCATGCCCGAGGAGAGGGATCAGTAAGGAATCTTTATCTTCTGATCCAGAATCGCGTCCGGCAGCGCCACCAGCGGATCCAGCCAGTCCGCTTTAGCCCGAGCCCAGGCCAGAAACATCTGCTGCTGATCGGACAAGGCACCTGCTTCAAGGGCATCGACTTCTTGGGCGTGTAAAAACGCACGGATGGTTTCCGCCTGTTGCCAGCGCTGCGCATCTGCAATCAGCTGCTCCAGCCTTTTCTTCTCGGCGTCCTGAATCGCTTGCTGTGCCAATGCCTCCTGGCGGCGCTTTTCGCGGATCGCCGCCAAGCGCTCTTGCTCTTCCTGGTAGCGAAGCCTGCTGATCGCCCTCCTGGCCATCACCTCCACCGCCTGATTGAGCTGCTCCTCGATGGGTTGCCGCACCGTGTCTTTGACCACCGCGTCGTGGCCATCGCCGCAACGGATTTCGAGCGTTCCCGACGGGGTGTACTGATAGCGCGGCCAATAGCTATGTTCGCCACGACTTTTGGCCGCCAGCTCTTTCTCCGTTGGAACATAGTTGGAGCGTTTGGTGGGCTCATAGATGCCTAGCGTGAAGTGGCTACCAAACATCTCGACCTGCATGTGCCTATCACCAGGGCGCAGGCTGTAACCGCGCTTTTCCAAGGCTTTGACCAGGGTATTCAGCACCCGGAATGCCCGCTTGCGCTGGCCAACCGAGACAGCGATATCGAATCCTTGCCCTCCAGGGATCGGTATCCCTCGGTTGTCTTTGTAGCCGCTGTTGAGGGCATCTCGGGTAGCCGCGACCAGGGGATGCCAGTGCGTACCCCGGCTCGGTACCCGGATGTGATTGGCAGGATCATGCTCAAACGCCAGAACCGGCAGTAACCGCTCATCCAGCGGTGGTGCCTCACCAGATGGTTTGACGGGTTGCACGACAAAACGGTGAAGGTGACGGGGATTGCCTTTGAACACCGGCAGCGTTGGAGGAGCAGATACTGCTTTGCCCGCTTTCAGCTTGGCCCAATGACCACGGGGCGGGGTCGGAATCTGCAAGCGACTGCACAGCTTCTTCAAGCCGACATCCGACAGGCCATAACGCTTAGCCACGGATTGCACGGGCTCGGCCCACACCTCGGCAAACAGTTTGTCTCGATCATATTGCTCCCACATCACCGCCTCCGGGAAGTTGAGCTAGCGGCCATTTACCCTATAGCGTGTTATGCGAAGACCGGTTCGACTCCCCAACCGCCGACCCACGCCATCAAAAAATTCGCCCGACAGTCTCCAAGGCGGCGCGTTTACGCACGCCGTCACCGAGCAGTACATAGAACGTATGAAAGGTCTGAAACACGAAGCCGTCATTGAATTCATAGAGCGGAGAGGTGCGAACAAAATCGCCGACATCCCACCTGCGCGCGGAGTCATAAATGACGGTATGCGCGTACAAAACTACCGGCTGGCGATTAGTTTTTTCCAGCTCCGCACGCTGCGCATCGGTGACGTCTAGATCGAGCCACATCCAATCACGAACTAAACAAAACCCAGCCATCAGACGACGGTTTTGCATATGTGCCAACGCTTCTTCATCAGTCATTGCTGAGCCCGACATTGGCTGACCGGGGCCGTAGAGCATGTCGGATACCGCGTGAAGTTCATCCATCTCCGCGTCCTCAGTCGAACCAATCATCATTAATTGATGCACCGCCATCCTCGGTGAACCGGGCTTGTAGGTCACTCCACACGGCTTCCAACGGCTTGAGCAGAAACTGTTCTGCTTGCCCCATGAAGCGAAGCTGAAATTCTTGGCAAGCCAGCGCGGCGACTACCTTTGGTGCGGAGTTCGCATACCCCGATTCGAGATAAATACTGGTTGGCCGCGTCCTGACAGCCCGAGTACAGGCCCGCTCGACTGCCCGCTCCATCAAGGTTGGATCCTCATACAGCGCAGTCGACCACCCTAAAACCCGCTTAGTTTTAAGGTCTTGAACTAATGCGCAGTGCCATAACTGTCCGGCTGAGTGAACGAGGCCGACATCAACGATCCATACGCTTTCCGGGCAAGATGTAACATCCGTGATGAAAACCATATCGGTTAACTTTTTCATCTGAGCACTCCGAGGTCAGTGAACACACCAGCAAGAATGGGAAAGGCGTGCGGTCTGAAAAAGGTCAATGAGGTGCAGCAAGGACTGACGGCCACCCCGTGCAAAATTCACAATCACCAAACAATCGTTTTCTCGCGTCTTGATCAGCCAACGCCGCTCGCACTGCATGATTTCTGTGATGGTGCCGGAGATCAGCCGCTCTCCCGGCCTATAGCCCCACGCCTTGTAGACGGCCCCAACTAAGCAGCCAGCCTCGATGCGTGCATCGGTGACATAACCCGTGATTAGCTCACCCGAGTAGTTCTCCAGCAGCGCATCAGCGAGTCGTGCTTTTTGGGAGAGCGTCAGCACGTGGACTCCTCCAACTGCTTGGCGAGATCATTGATTGTTGGCTTTCGTAGTTGCGCGGCTCGCGCCAAATCTGCATTGCGCACGAGCAATCCACGCTGCCCCCCACCCGCTTCCTGCGGTGGTACAAGGATCTCGATCTTGGCTGGCCGCCATGATTGGATTAAGTACTGGGTTTTGGTGTTCATTTGCTTGGCAAGCTCAGCTGTCGGCATGTGAATCAGCAGAAACTCAATCAGGGCTGAGACCGGGACAACGTCGCGTTTGGCTTTGCCATGCGTCTGTACGATGCTTTTGAGGTATCCACCCTGAATCCATTTTTTGATCACACCGGCCTTCCAGCCAGACACTTGGGCCAGGTCATCAACACTCAGCTCGACGTTAGGATTATTGTTGCGAACCCGTTGCGCGATCTCCACTTTGTCAAATTGCAACCCGGCCAGCCCAGCGAGTGAGCTGACGTGAGCCACGGGCCGCACAATGCCTTGGAGAATGTCCTGCAACACTCCCACGATCTTGCTGTTAGAGATGCCGTGAGTGGCGGAGATGTCTTGAATGCCGATCAACTGCACTTTTCTGGGCTTTCTGCGGACACTCGCCACTAGTTGCTGAATCACCTGATCGACGTCTTCGACTCGGAATTCGCCGGCCACCAGTACGGGGCGCTCGTTGCGCTTGTAGCGGCGCAATCCCCCAGCTTGGACAAAACGCTCGAAGAAGTTCTTCGAGACGTTCAGGCGCTGACGGGCTTCCGTCGCAGAAAGATAGCTAGCTCGATCAGCGGCAAGCTGGTCGAGAGTTGATCTGTGAACAGCAACGAAACGACTCTTACCCTCCTGATGCACTCGCCCATCAACCTGCTGCGTAATCACAAGATTGGCCAAGATATCGGGAGCCACACCCAGAAGCCTTGCGGCCTCAGCAGCAGCGAACCAATGAATGGCATCTGCGTTGTCAGCCCCAAACATCAAGGCGCGAGTGCTAACACCCAGACGTCCATCGAAGTACTCGGCGACCTGTGCCTTAAAGCGCTCCCTCAGGAAATCAAAACTTGGCGTCGCATAGGTACTGAAAAGCTCTCGGTACCATGTACCAATTCGTCCTGCCAGGCTGACCCCTTCACTCTTACAGAGCTGGTCTTCCAAGGTGGCATCGAAACGCTGGGGCCATTCCCCCAACAGCGACTCCAAATGGCCCACCACAACCACAGAATCCTCGTAAGAGGAACTGGCACCAAATCGAAACTTGATCGGCAGCTGATCCTCCATACGCCCCTGCGCTTTGGCCAGCATCAGCAAAAAAGCAGGTAGCAGTGGCTCAAAGTTCAGCTGATTGAGTGGAGCCGGTAGCGCCTGCCGGGTTGGCGAATCAACATTTTCCAACAAGGCTGAAAGCCCAGCAGAAAACGCTGACTCAGGCGCACAGTTGGCGCGACGATAGTCGTAACCACAATCACAGTGCATCAACGCTCGTCTCGCGAGGCAGATCGGCTCTTCACATTGCGGGCATTGGCTGAGGAGTTCCGTCTGATGCGTATGGCAGGCGGTTACCAGCAGATGAGACCAGGCCTCACGCGCCCCCCCTCTTCAGTCAAGCACTGCGGACACACAGGCGAACACTGACTGCGCAAAAACGTCTTTTGCGAGAGGTAAGGAGCATGGCCTGCACTCGCTGGCATCAGGTCATGCTCAGCCAGCTCAAAGCACTCTCTAAGCTGCTCCAGCTCATCCAGCGAATAGCTGACTTTCATCGTCAATGCGGCGTCTGCCAGCAGCGCATGGGCTGAACCATAACCGTTGAGTTCTGCTTTACGCATCAACAGTGAATTCAAGCTTTCGCCAGGTTTTAGGGCGACACTCTGGAAAAATGACATGTAGGTCTACTCTCAAAGCTTGGGGATTGGCAGGTGTGCTTGCTGGAGCACTTTCACGTATTCCGCATTCAGCTCATGCTCTGAGATTTGAGTACTCGGCGAGAACGGATTGCCCGAAAACGGCTGATGGTTAATACCGTGGGCGTAGGCTTTGGCGAGGCATTTCATGTCGATCACTTTGCGGAGGTTATTGGTCTCAGCGTGACTCAAAAAATCGATCAGGACGCCAAACCGTCCCATACAGGCGGCATACAAAGCCTTAAGTGACTCTGGGTCATCAAGAACGGTTTTCCACCCCTGCTCGCGATAGGCCTCCGCGATTAGATCAACACCTGAGGCAAAGTCCTCTTGATGGACAGTACTGATCCACGCGTACGGATAAACCAACTCCGTTGACAGACAACGCCGCTGGAATGATGGATCCACTGTCAAAAATCGCTGAGCCGTTGGCAGTCCAACCAAAATCAATGAGACCGCACACTCATCGAGGATGTATTGCAGAAAGTTCACCGCAATTTTCATTTTTGATGCGTTGAGATTTTCAGCGAGATGCTGGACTTCATCGAAAATGATCGTTCTGACCTGAAGAATTTTCAGCTGCTCAATAGCTTGCTCGACCAAATCCGCTGTGTTGCTTTTTTTCAGCACACGGCCTTGAAAGCCTCGAATGATGCTCAACGCCATAGATCGCTGACTTGGCTCTACAGGACAGGTCGCACGGATCACTGGCTTGATGATCTTGCCTTGCTCGATCTGTTGGGGGTACTCCGCTACCCAACCAATAATCGTTTCGGTCTTGCCAACCCCAGCACCGCCAAGCATCGGAAAAATCAATCCCTCTCCCCGCAACGACTGTTCAATCACTTCGCGACCGCGCTCAAACGCCCGCAACAGATGGCCGTGTAAGAACCCTTCCGAGCGCACTACCTTAGTGACTACATCCACCATTATTTTTTCCTCCGATAGGGCTTAACTGGCTCGGCTCCGAAAGCAGAAGATTCCAACGGAACATCTGCCACCGACTGTTGAACCGCTGTAGTGATAGAGGCCTGCGCCTGCTCGATCTCACGCTCGGCTTTGCGATTACTGTTAATGCGGCCCTTTTTGCTCTTCTTGGCATTCGCGTCATCGATAATTTGCAGCTGGTTCAACACATGCGACTCTTTCGACAAAGCATGGTCTGATAGATAGTTTTGGCTTCTGTAATACTTGGCTTGCTCGAAACTCATGGCAGGCATATGAGTATTTTTGTTCGGCACCACCAACCAACTCTTCGATTCTTCGTCAAAAACATGAATCGCACTGCAATCCAATGGGTTAATGCAAACACTTACTTTAACTTTAGAGTTAGTCTTATACAGCGCCGATACATATTCACTCTGGTACTTTTGCGTCTGATAGTTGATCCCTTCGCGAGTAACATTGAGTTTGACCTCCAAGTGATGCCGACAAGCACTCATCATTTCATCTGGCGAGGGTGCAGGGAAAATTGTATATTGCTGACTCAACATATTCAGGGCCTGAATCGGAGAACAATTAAAACCGTACTTACTGGAAAGACGGTCACTTTTCTTAATATGATAAGTGTCCGTTACCCAACGGATAATATAGTTCTCCAGTTCATACAAAGTTAGCTTCGCCGATTTCTGTGCATTCTCCAGCGCGTGCTGCTCGCGCTTATCGTGCGAAAATTTCGCGCCTGGCAACTTATTAATTAACATCGTATGTAGCGTGCCAAAAAAGCGCTCAATGAAAGGCTTCTGATAGGGCGCTCCAGCGATACAGTATTCCAACAACATCGAGAGATAACTGGCGGCTTTTACAACCATTGGCCCATGAAAATCGGAGCCATTGTCCATTACAAGCGTGCGGACATCAGCAGGCGCTGGCCATTCATTAATGCATTCATGCCGTTGACGGAAGGCTTCGCCTTTGGGAGAGAATGCGAACTGAAGGGTCTGCAATACACCAATCTGACTCGCAGCTTGGATCGTTAGATAAATACCCACAATCGTTTGAGTAGCTGTATCGATCATTGCGTATAGTGTGGGACAGCCGATAACATTTCCAAAAGCATCAACAATAAAGATGTCCAGTACCGTCGAGTCGATTTCAACGCGAGCATACGGCTCTTTTACGTCGAGATAACTCAATGCATTACGCATAATCAAGCGGAATGAGTTTCGACTCAGGCGGCCTTTAATTTTTTTCAGATTGAGCCTGCCGATAAACCGGCTAACTGTACGTCTGGATACCCCACCCAAATCGATTTTTAACTCAGCAGACTTAGCATCGCATTTGGTGTTGATATCATTAACAATATCTTGAATGCCAAATTGATGATTATTGCAGTACTTTTCCTCGATGACATTGAGAATAACCTCTTCGACAAGAGGATCGATTGATAGCGCGCGATGGACACCGCGCTGCGAATAGTTGGCCGCCAAACAGTTGGGGGAGAGCGATCTTTTATAGATTGCCCAGACACGCTCAATAGTCCGTCGTGATGGAACTTTTCGCTTGCCGGAATATTTTTTCTGAATCTCAGCGTAGATAAATTCCCACGTGCCGGTTTCAATATGCTCCAAGATGAGATCGACATACTGTTTTCTCTCATCCCGAGATTTTTCTTCTGTTCCGGTCAGCTCCCGAGGTTGAAAAATCTCATCGATACCGCGCTCATTCGGCTTGCACACAACGAGCTTCAGTTCACCCGCTGCAACCTCATTACGAAACTCATCGTCTTGGTAAACATACGTCTCCCCCAGAGGCCCCAGAAGAACGACCTGGCGGGCCTTGGTGTGAATATTCCCAATCACATAAGTTCGCCCATCGCGACCAGCGACGAGGCCATCAACTTTGTAACGGCGCGGGCTAATGTGACTATCGTTGAACGCGGCCATGTCAAAGCTCCACGAACATCAGATGATCAAGCGAGCCGTTAGCCGCCTCTACACAAGCGGTGTCTGAAAACAGCGGCTGCGTAAGATCGGCACGGAGTACGCCGTAGGCGAGGCCAAAGAAAATGTCAGCACTCGTCAATTCAGCCCATTGCTTCAGCTCGTGTGTCAGCCAGCGATCTTGTTGCAACAGCGCCAGGCTGATTTTCTGTCCCGCCTCTGCGGCGTTCTGCTGCTGAGCCGAGCTAAGTGCTTTCTTCAGGTTTTCCAAGTTGGAGATAAATACGGGGGTGAAACCTACTTCAGTCATCGTGATGAACGACTTACCGTATTTGCCTAAGATTTTTTCTGCCAGTGCATGCTTCTCAGCATGCTTTACAAGAAAAGCGCTGGGCTTACTTTCGCAAACGCCTACCTGGCCATCATCGCGCTCATATTCACTATCTGGGGTGTAGCTAGCAGCCTTTTTGCCACCTTTCTTCGGCAAGTCGTCGCGACTATCGACCAAGGTCTCGTTTTCGAGATCAATGCAGACCGCTTGATCCGAGATACGCCTCAGCCCCATCTGAAGACTCAGCAGAAGCAGGTGGTTCCGCTCAAGGAAACTTTGCGCTGCAACAAAACCGTTCGCGTTGCGCTCAGTCGGCACAATGTGGGCTTTACTCCCACGGTTCGTGCGTTTAGCGACATCGCGAACAGGCTTAGTTCCTTTATTTCTAGTCGGCATTTATTGGCCTCCAATCTATCTACTTTACAGTAATAGCCAGCCTTGCTAGGCTTGTCAATAGATTCGAGTCCAACAAATTTAAGGAAGGCAATGGGACGGCACGTCGATACGAGCTGGTACGACACTTACGTGCAGAGCCGGGTGGTGGAGCAATCCATGGCTGAAGGGCCGCTCAGCGACCCTGAGCTGGCGGGACTTCTGGGACTGAAGCCGAAAACCTGGGCGCGGGTGAAAGCTGCTGGCCGTTTTCTGGATGGGCTTAAGCCGGGCATCGAACGGGAGCGCATCCAATGCGGTTATGCTCCGCTGGAACGTCTGGCTAAGCTCTGGTCGACCGCACCAGACACTGCTCAAGAGCTACTCGACGCGGTGCTGAGTAATCAACTTAAGCTAGCCGACCTGGAAACCTTGATTCGTGGCGATGTTCAATCGCAGCAAGGAACTGATTCCACGCGGCCCACGCGCAACACAGCGCAGAAATATGCGCTGTTCAACCAGCTCGAAGAGCTTTTTGATTCGTCCAAATTGCACCCTTTCAATACCTATAAAGGGCGCGTCATTCGACGACGCGGCACCCTGGGCAGCCCAGGTGGCTACTACCTCTACGATGCACAGGGAGAACTGAAGTGCCTAGTGCTGTGTATCCAGCCTGGCGCTTGGCGCGACCCCGCCACGGCAGCGCGCGAACTGTATGAACACGCCCTCGCACAGCGTCACCTAGCGCCCACTATTTGGTTTGTTTTCGAGCGCTACAACGGGGTGCTTCAGCGTTTGGCGGAGCTGAGCCTTTACTGGGGGGGCTCACCCTATGACAAAAAGGGCCACTGGTTGTTCTTATCGCACTTTATTGACACAGGCTATTTGCAGGTCTTGTTCGAAGACCACTTTGCCGAGCTCATTGTGCGAATTAACGCTGGGAAAAGGTTGATCGAGAAGACGGAACTGTTTTGTGCGCTGGAAGCGCTGGATGGGCAGCCACCCCCGAAGCCTGAGCCCTTGCGGCCTCTGCTGGATCTACCTAAACCCAGCAAGACGCGTAGCTACCGCGAGGTTGTCCAGGAGCGGATTTGGGCGGTTGGCAATAGCGACTCAGCAACCACTGAGGAGAAGCGAGGCAAGCTGAACGTTGATATGGACTTGTAAATTTAAGCCAGTCAATTGTGGCCTATTGATTTGTCGAGCGAGCACAGCTGACTGCGCGTAATAGGACGTTATGGTCAATCAGGCCCCACGGCTGACCCAGGGTCGGTGACCGCTCGACCTGCTGCGGTGATCGACATCTCCCTCTGCGCTATACCAGAACCCTGGGTACTGGTTTGACGCGAGAGCAGGGGGCGCCATGAAAAGGGCCATCGAGCAGGAGACGTTGCAGGCATTGGTCGAGACCGGTGCAGCGCGGGAATTTCGCGCACTGCGCGAAGGCGAGGCCTGGCGCCTGGAGCTGCGCCTCGGGGTGAAATGGCTGCCGGTGCGCTCTCGGCGTGAGCCTGTGCGATTGTGGCGCTCGCTGACGGCGGTGGGACGGTTCTGCGAAGGGGTGGGGATCAAGGTGCTGACGGTAGAACTATAACGGCTCGCTGACCCCGGCCTGCTTTCGGTAGTTCTGATAGCTATCTAGGACTTGCTCGTAGAGGGCTTTGCGGACTTTCGTGCACGCCGGATGAAAGGCGTTGATGAATGGCACGCCGTGGAACAGATGAACCCGGTAGGAAACCTTCTCCAGCTCAGGAAACACGTGCTCCTTGATGATGTCGTATGTCCCGCCCATCACCACAACATCTGGAGTAATTGAAAGAATCTGCTCGCGCAAAAACGCGCCGTGAGCCTCGGCAAATGCCCGAACTTCAGCGGTAGCGCGACGTCCACCAGTTGTTTTTTTAAGGTTAATAAAGGCCGACGCAAGCAGGGCGGATTTTCGGTTACGGTGTGCTTCCTTGAACCCACAAATACTTTCGTCACAGCGCTGCAAACCATAGGCCCAGCGACCGATGTTATGGAATGTCGGCCTGCACCAGAGCTTACTCTTGGGCTTTTCCACAATGGCCTTGCGGATCAGTTCAGCAAGACTTGAACCGTCATAGCCGTTCGCTTCCTTCAGGATAAACAGCACCTTGACCCGGCTCTGGTGCCAACTCTCAGGCGAGATAATGCCATCCACAATGTAGGTGGCGTCGGCATGTGTCTTGAGAACTGCATACCTGAAGCCGTTGTGGTTAAAGCCTTCCTGCGGGTAGCCACTCCTTCTGGGTTCTACCTCCAGATCTCCGTGCATCAATCATCTGTCTCATTAGCATGCCCAACAAACGAGAGGGTACCAACCCTACTCACTCCTCCTGATCGTCTGAAGGTGCAAGCTGCTGCCAATCATCAGCAATCTCTTTCCAGTTAACATCCCGCTCCACATTGACTCGGTTCCCTGCCTCATCAACGCGACTTCCAGACCATACGGCCCAGAAGTCTGGATCATCTGATTTAGGCCGCTGACCATCAGGTAAAGAATTCATCTGAACTAATACAGGTAATTCTGAAGCCCAGCCCAGCAGAATGGCATGACGTGAAGGTAGGGAAGGGAGATCACGTAATAGACCTCGCAGATTGTCTGGTACTAGCTTGTGCACCAACTCCTGGTCGCGGTCGTTACTAATGCGATGTAACAAGTAGCTGTTGCACTGTGAAAGCACTGTTTGCGAAAGCTCACTTGGCCGCTGGGAGGAAAGCACCAGCCCGAGGCCAAATTTACGACCTTCACGGGCAATTTTCTCGAACACCTGACAACAAATGGCGGCAGAGCTTTGGTTCTCTGCATCGTCTTTGTAGCGCTTGATGAAAGTATGCGCTTCCTCCATAACCAGCACGGAGGGGAGCGTCTTGCCGTGGTTCAGCTTGCGATAGCGCTGCAAGGCTTCCAGCGTCATGCGAGCGATAACAGCAGTGATGATATGCACCACCTCCGCTGGTACTAAAGACAGGTCGATAACTGTCACTGAACCGTTCGAAGCCTGGTTGTCTCCGATGTAGTTTTCCAACCAGCTGGCTAGGGTCACGCCCTGAGTATCACCGGTAACGGTTTTCATACGGCTATCCGAAAGGATCGTCCGGATACGCATCAACATCGTCTCGACATACTCCGAGACATTCAATAATTCCGCATTAGCCTCCACGCTGCGTAACAGTTGATCACCTGTGAACTCACGAGGAACGTCTGCATCAATTGGCAAGATATCGGTATCGCTACCACCAAATGCCGCATGGGCTGTTCTAGCTAGTGCTAAAAACTCGTCAATTTCGCCTCGGGTGAAATCAAAGGTCGGATACGGCCCACTACGAGCTTGGGAAAACTCGGAAATTTTATCTGTAAACGCACCCAGTGCCTGCCTTTCACCAAGGCTGAACGAGTCATCGTTATCTAGGCCGTCCTGCCATTTCTTTATCTTCTCGAAGAAGTTCTTTGGATGAGGAAACTTAGACCAAGGACTACCACTGTTTCGTTCAATCTGGATCGCTGAGACAAGTGTCCTCAGAAAGCGACGCATTTCATGACTAGGCGAGACTGAAGCTTCGATGGCCCCATCCCGCACAGATCGTAGCGCTTGTATCAACGTCGGGCGCTGCGCCTTGACACTAGCCTGGGTAAAGGCGCTCCACTCGACCGTGTTCCAGAACCACAAGGGGATTTGGAGCGGCTCCACTCCAGCATCAGTGTCAGGCTCAACCGCAAAAACTCTTACCTTGCTCATATCCCGAAAGGTGTTGGCGTACTCGCCATTCGGATCAAGCACAATGAACCGAGCATTGGGATCACGCCCACCTGAAGCCTTTCGTGCAGCATCCATAGACCATCGAATCAACCCAGCTACAGAGCATGACTTACCGCTGCCGGTATTACCCAGCACGGCTAGATGGCGACCAAATAGGCGATCCGGATCAATACAAACATCGGCATTAGCTGCCAATGGACTCACGCCGATCTTCACATGACGGTTTTCACCGGACTCAACAATCGAGCGAAGCTGATTTTGCGTCGGCAGAAGTACCGGATCGCCTACGGTAGGGTAAGCCTCTACTCCACGGCGAAAGGTATAGCGCTCCTTGCCATCTCGCTGCCCCTCATATGCAAGGCACCCTAGAGGGTTCAGGCTCATCTTGCGCAGCGGGTAAGGCAAATCAACGAGCCCGAAATCCTGCATACCTTTACGCTTCGGATACTGCGAGCGCTCAACAGTGATCCACTCTACCTGCGCCACCAAGTACCCCTCATCACTGGGCACCAACACGTAGCCATTGATCCGAGGGAAAGGCCGAGGTGTGCCTGTGTTTAATGCCACTGCATCAGGAGCTTCAATATCCAGCAGGACTTTGATTTCGTCAGGAGAGACAAATTCGATACTGCCGATACGTAGAGAGTCGGCATAAGCAAGGGGAGACATGCTCATATCAAATTACTCACATCGTCATCGGCTTTAGTTTTCCCAGCTCCGGTATCTGGGCGTGGCTCAGTGCCGAAACGCTGCTTGAGCAACTCACTCATGCGGAATGTAGTTTTGTCGATTGCCGCTTTGGGCAAGTAGGTTTCGGTCAGCGTTTTCAAATCCGACAACGCAGGCCCAACCATCAAACTAATCTGCGATGGACGTCCCAGCTCCTCATAGGTTTTCATGATGCGTCCCAGCGGGTCGTCATAAGAAATGATCACCAGATGAGTAGAAGGAATCGTCAGCATGTCGCGGATGACCCGATTGATGTGCTCATCCCCAAAGCTATAGCCATAAGTGACCAATGTGCTGTTCGGACGGCACACAGCCGCAGCCAAATCGCGAAAAAGCTCAACATAGGGATAGTCTGACGTCTCCCTATCCTTAGCTGCATTGGGATATATCATCAGCTTGTGCGCACTGGCACCGCCGAGACCTGGAGCCTTTAGATAGGGAAGCACCTCCTCTGCGCCGAAGGGAAGGCCAATACGGCGAATGTCTCCACCAACTTGAACCCAGTCCACCGAACCATGGAGCTTGGTGAAACGAGCCACCCCCTCTAAATAGCGAGGTTCGCCTCGTATGCCTGGTGGGTTGTAGTGCATATCCAGATCCAACCGTGATGAGCGGAAGATCGGCATCAGATTGCCTAGGAAGCGATCCAGCAGATGTAAACCAGCAAACTCAGCACCAGCCTCAATCAATCGGTCGTAATTGGTGGTGAAGATATTCAGACGATCACGCACACCTGAGCGACTAGCAAAACTCATCAAAAAAGTAACCAGGTGATTGAATGCCTGCTCACGGGTGGACTCATCCGCAGAGGCTATCCCGGTTTCGCTCCGAAGAATGGATTCAGAGAATGCCTCTAGGGTGACATCCAGATCCGCAGCTAACTTTTTGACCTCCTCCGCCTTCCCCAAGATTTCGAGGCCGCGTAGTAGCTCATTAGCGACTCGGAGTTGGTCTTCGAGGTTCCCTTTTTTGCGACCTGACCTCTCAGCGGCCTTCTCAGCAGCCTTATTTATCTCTGCCTGGTGGTTGGAAAAATCCACAGCCCCCATACCTGCGGCCCCTGTTCCGGCAGCTAGATAATGAACCGCGTGAGTTAAGCCAGATCCTGCGAGGAGGGATAGATGCTCCGACTGAAAAAGAGACGTCAGCCAAGGTTCGATTCGGCTACGCAGCTCCTTAGTACCGAAGTCTTGGTCAGCAGAAGCTACCCAACTAGGTGCCTCCTCCCCCTCATCTAGCGATAACTTGAATCTACCTTCCTCAACAGGCTCAAACTTGAACGGCTGGTGATCGTCTCTAACCTTGATGATATTCAGCGCCACAGAAACTACTCCCTTGTCTTAATGATGGGCACTTACTCGGTAAACCTACGCCACAGCCGTCGCCCGTATTCTCATCAGCACATCCACAATCCTAGTCACCGTCGCATCTGGGAATATCCCTATTGGGCCTTGCGCGTTCATATCGGTGAAAGGTGACTCGAACAGCCGCGCAGGCTCCATCACCCCTGTCTGCGTCAGCTCCTGGATGATCAGCTCAATGAACTCAATCTGGTTCGGGGTAGCTGTGCTGCCATTGATGAACTCGCTGAAAGCCTGCATGGCTGCTTCGTAATCGAGTCCTACGAGGGAACGGATGAAAATACCTAAGCCATGGCTCTGTTCCTTGGCCTCATCGATCAGCGCCGGTGAGCCTCCGGCATCGATCAGCATCTTTTCCAGTTCAACTAGGTCAGCAGGTGTCAGTGCCTGATTACGTCGCAACCGTTGCAAGGACAGATGGCTCTCATGAGTCCTCAGGAAGGCACGCGCCTTCTCCTTGAATTTCTGCATGTTTAGGCCTGCCGTCACTTGTGGCAGGTGGATCAGTACACCCTCGCCAAGCTGATCCTCGAAGTTTGAGTAGACGATCTTCTTCTGCCCTTTAGGAATCAGGCGAATCAATGCCCGCAAACGGCGGCGTACGGCCTCCAGCATTGGCAGAGTCACGCCCTCCCACCACTCCTCACTGCCCAGAGCCTGGATTAGGATGATCTCGGCCTTGATGGCAGGAATGCTGATTTCGGCTTCAAGAGACGCGGCGATGACCTGGATCTTCTCCTTGAGGGTCAGGTAATCCGGCTTGGCTTGGAGAATCGCCAACTGCGTGCGCAGAATTAGCATATCGAAGCGCTTGGCCTCTTCATTGTCGTCAACCTGCTCTGAGGGCAGATCAGCGATCTTGGAGATCAATTCGTGGAACTCCTCGGGGCCAATCGCCTGCCAAGCTCCTGCCTGGGCGAACTTCTCCACGAACTTGCGCTGGGGTCTGACTACGAAGTTATCCATATTCATCAGCACCACTTTCTCGCGGAGCAGGGCAGCGGTTTCCTGGCGCAACTGACTGACCGTGAGCTGATCCCCATTAGTAGGAGCGTCAGACTCAACCACCTGATCATCAGACTGAAGCTTCTTGTCTAGCTCGGTAATCATCTCCAGGCGCGCCTTGAACAGCCGAGTACCCAGCGGCTCCGCAGAGCTGCCCTCGGTGAACTCCGGGTTCTGACTGAAGAATTCCAGGTTCTGGCAGAAGTCGAAGATGAAGAAATTCTGCTTGTCCTCGCCGGGGCCAAACAGATCTTTGCAGAGGCGGGTGCCACGCCCGACCATCTGCCAGAACTTGGTCTTGGAGCGCACCACCTTGAAGAAGACCAGGTTCACTACCTCGGGTACGTCAATGCCGGTATCGAGCATGTCCACCGAGATTGCGATATGGGGCATCTTGTCCTTCTTAGAGAAGTCGTCGATGAGCGACTGTGCATACTCTGTCTTGTAGGTCACCACGCGGGCGAAATGGCCCTTGTAGTGCGGATAGCTGATGTTGAAGCGCTCGGCGATGAACTCTGCGTGCGGATTGCTTTTAGCGAAGATGATGGTCTTGCCCAGGCGGTCACCACCGGCCACCTTATGACCCTTAGTCATCAACAACTTGAGTGCCTTGTCGACGGTATCGAAGTTGAACAACCACTCATTCAGTTCGGCAGGATCGACCTCGACTGGAACAGTACCTTCCTCGTTCCACTCCAGCTCATCCCATTGCTCCTTTTCCTCCTCGCTGAGGTCGGCATAGCGAATACCTTCGCGCTGGAACTTCAGGGGTGCCGAGATGGCAATAGGCGGAACCAGGTGGCGATCCGCAATGGCCTCATCTAGGCCATAGGCATCGGTCGGTACACCAGTTTCCAGGTCGAACAGGCCATAGGTATTCTTATCTATCTCATCCTTGGGGGTCGCCGTGAGACCTACCAGCAGACAGTCGAAGTAGTCGAAGATCGCTCGGTACTTCTGATAGATCGAGCGATGCGCCTCATCGATCACGATCAAGTCGAAATGGCCGACACCAAAGCGACGCTGGCCATCTTGAGCTTCATCGATGATGCCCATCATGGTCGGGTAGGTAGAGACATACACGCGCCCTTCGGTGTGCTTCTCCGTCACCAAGTTGACCGGCGAAGCGTCAGGCAGATAGCTCTTGAAGGCCCCTACAGCCTGATTCACCAACGCGACTCGATCCGCCAGAAACAACACTCGCTTGACCCAGTTAGCGCGCATCAGCAGATCGACCAGTGCAATCACCGTGCGGGTCTTGCCGCTACCGGTGGCCATCACCAGTAGCGACTTGCGCTGCCGGTCGACCTCAAAGGTCTCGCCCACACGGCGCACCGCGCGGGTTTGATAGTAGCGCTCGACGATCTCGCTATCGATCACCATCTCAGCCAGAGCTTTGCGGCTGTTGCGCCGCTGGATTAGCAATTCCAGCTCATCCTTCTTGAAGAAGCCCTGAACAGAACGGGGTGGGTAGGCCAGATCGTCCCAGACCCAGTGCTCATAACCATTGCTGTAGAAGATTACTGGGCGCTGGCCGTGCATCTGCTCCAGACAGTCGGCATACAACTTGGCTTGCTGCTGCCCCTCATAGGGGCTTTTGGTAGTGCGCTTCGCTTCGACCAGCATCAGCGGCTTGCCATCATCGCCCCACAGCACATAGTCCACGAATCCGGTGTTCTCGCCATTGGGCATGCCAATGACTTCAACCTCGAAGTTCTTCAGCGGGTCGAGATGCCATCCGGCTTCCTTGAGTAGCAGGTCGATAAAGGCCTTACGGGTCTCGGCCTCTGAATAATCATGGTTATCCGGAACCGCCGCGTTTTCCTTCTTGGCTGCCGCCACTTGTTCGCGTAGGCGTTGCAGCTCTTCATTCAGTGCGGCCTGCCGGTTCAGCACCTCGGAGAGCTTGTCGTCCTTTTCCTTCAGCCGTTGTTCCAGCCTCACCAACTGCTCGGCAGTCTGAGGAGCAGCTCCGGAGGGCTTGGGCAGCAGATCTAGGGAGAAGGTAAGGCTGCCAGCTGGGCGCGAAGTACGCCCGTAGGTGCGGGCCAGCCAATAGCAGAAATGAAACAGCTCACGGGTGGTGTTCTGCGCATCAGACGAAGCGATCTTCTTGGTGCCATGAACGGCCAGATTGCCCAGATCCTTGATCAACCGTGCCTTGGTGAACAGCGCATTGCCGACCCCATCGCGAAAGGTCGGCTCATGGATCAGCGCGCTGAGGTTGTCCTGATAGGGCAACCGGAAGGACTTGTCGTGGGTATAGAGCCAGGCCACAGCGATTTCCAACGCACGCCGGGCGTAGAAGCAGGCCGTGCGCGGATCGCTGTTCACTGCGCCTTCCGCTTTACTGGCTGCTTCATGCAGCAATGTCCATTCAGTTGCTAGGAAGGCGAAATTGCTCATACCTTGGCTTTCTCCCTGATAAAGGCATTCATCCGTTCTGCAAGCGCTTCTCGTCGGTACTGCAAGAAATCTCGATAGCGCTCGGTCGACCACAGGGCAGAGTCAGTTGGCACGCACTGGCTGGTCAATGCCTCTTTGCCCTGCTTGGTGATGATATCGGCCAGGTACTGCGTGGCTTCCTTGTTACTGATGCGCCGGTTGGTCTGGCCCGTTATGAAGGCCATGTTGGCGATCTCGTTGATCTCGCCCGTCTCGTAATCGGCTTTCAGCAGAGACTTGGGAATGATGTGGTGCCACTGGATAAAGTGCAGCTTGCCCTGATGGGTCAGGGATAAACCAAGGCCGCTGTACCAATCCTTCGCACCTGCGGCCTTGAGCGCCAGGTAAGCCAGGGAGAACAGTGGGCTGTTCACACCACGCTTAGCCAGATCATTCGCCTCAACCGTGAGTCGTCCGAACTGTCGCTTCACCGACTCCATCAACGCCGCGATATTGCCGGTATTGAACAGAATGGATAGGTCTTCATTAAGCAGGGTTTCAGTTGAACCCCGTGAATAGCGGCCACGAGCATTGGCCACAAGCAGCCAGTGCAGCAGCTGGTTTTGCTCATCCGCCGTCAGCTTGTTGTCCTTAATTCGGCTGACCGCTGCCAGCACATGAATGAACATGGGCGAGGAGAGCAGCGATTCATCTTCGATCCCCGCATTGGTACGCAGAAAATTGATGGCAAACCGCAACCCTTCCTGGGCCTGCTTCCAGCCCTGTTTCAGCTTGTCCACCGGAGTGCTAGCAACCGTACGGAATAGACACTGCTGAGTCGCGAACACCACAACGGAACGCACAAGATGACCTAACTCGATGGTGAACCAGCTCTGCTCACACTCGTCCTGAAACGCTTCCAATTCCTTGAGAAGATTCGGCCAGCGCGAGGACATCTGCGCCAGCGCCAGATCAGAGGATTTCAGTTTGGCACCGAGCGAGTTCACCCGAACGAAAATCTCGGTGACCTCCTCATAGCTCATGTTGCGCTCCAGCACGTGCACCACGTACTGATAGTCTTTGATGGCTCGAAGTCGCTTCAGGCGGTCGGAATACTTCTGATAGCGCGGATCTTTGAACGACTCGATACCGGCTTTTTCCAGTATCTCCGCATCATTGGCCGTGCGGAAAACAGCACTCACGGAAACCCATTGTGGCAGAGATGCCAGATTCTTACTGGCCACCACAAAAGTGCGACGGTTCATCTTTTCTAAGATGCCCTGTTCGTTGTCTTCGGCTTCCTCAGCCTCATCGTTCAGATCATCATCTCCTGCAACCGGCGACTCTTCGTCCGTGGTGACCTCAGTGTCGTAGCTAGGCGGGCCTTCTGGATGTTCCAGGTTGAACAGGATATCGATGGGTCGCTTGCGACCTCGTACAGAAACCAGATCGCCATTAAGCACAGCAGTGAGGGAGGTCAGGCGCTGCTGGCCATCCAGCAAAAGCTTGCGGCCGGCAAAAGCGTTCGTCTCTTGGGCAATGGCGAAGTCGCGGGTAGGCACCGGCTCATCGGTTTCCCACATCAAGATCGAGCCGCTAGGATATCCCCGGTACAGCGAATCAAGCAGGTCACGCACGCGGGTGGCTCGCCAGACATAATGGCGTTGAATCTCTGGTAGTCGCAGTTCGCCGCGCTTATACATATCCACTAGCGTGCCGATGGGGATGTTTTGTTGCTGCATAGACTGCACCGTCCTTAGGAATCTACAAGCGAACTAAGATTTGTATCCAGCGTGAAGGTGAGGTACGGCGCGTAGCCCATCAGCATGATGGAAAGCGCTGCTAGGTCTCGGGCCTCTATTCCACGGAGACGTCCGGCTGGATTGCCTGCATGGCGAATCCCCGGGTAGTCCGATGCAAAGCCGTACAATTTCTTTAGCGATTCTTTGATGGTCGCATGCGGCCAAGAAGTCAATTGGTTACACATGTCTCCTAAAGTATTCGCTGTTACTTCGTCAGCGCGCGAGGCAATCGCCTCCAGCAGCATGACCTGACGACCAATACAGGTCTTGATGCGCTCCTCAGTCGCTCCATATCGAAGATCCCTTATGGCCTCTTCATGAGCGTGGAACAATGCAGAAAGGTGCTCATCGGAACTGGCAAAACGCTTCAGTGCTCCCGTCAAGTCAGCAAACATGCCTGGCAGCGTTGGACTTAGGGTGCATGGGCGTCGGAGAGAGTAACCGAGGCTGAACTTTTCAATGAAATCGGACAAGAGGACGAAGTAGCGATTTGATAATCCGTCACCCTGCAAGTCCTCTAGTATCTCGAACGCCGCCTCAAAGAAGCGCACCAATGCCTTTTCGCTAGTAAACTCAGTCGCTCCAGATGCTTCAAAGGCCTGCCAGCCCTGCTCTGGGTCATCAATCACATCGGCAAGTTCTTCCACGCTGGGCCTTACTGCGAATGTGGTGACCAGTTCCCTATACAGCTCGCAGAACATGTCCGATGGGGCTTCTTCTATTTCGGCAAGCGGGAGCCATATTGCTCTCCACGTCTCAGACCAAACTCCGATGAACTCACCTCGCATTAGAGCTCCCCTCTAAAAGCTCTGTGTTGGATTGTCACGAACAGTTTGTCAGTGTGCTCAGCCGCAGATGAATGACTTGCCTTCACTGCCATAATTTTCGTAATGCAATCGGCAAACTGCCTCTGAAGAACAAGAGGAGGAAGGGCAACTTCAATCGAAAGAACCTTCTCTTGTGAGATGTTTTTCATCGACCCGCTAGAACCAGAGGCACGGCGGCTAACTTCCGCCCGAAATTTTTTCTGCCGGAACAAATAATTTACAAAATGAGGGGATGCCAGTGGTTCCTCATGCCAAACAAATCGCCACAGCTTATCGGGAAGCAATAGGTGATCTGTCGTTTCGGAGACGTAGGCCGTCGCACCTACCAATTCAGCTGTATTCGCACGGCTGAACAGTAAGTCCCCTGGCTTAACAAAGTGTGAACTCTGGGGGATGTGTTCGGGCGGCGCGGCCTTAGATTCATTCGGTTTGAATTCAAGCGACGTAACAGCACTTACCTTGAGCACCCGATACCGTGATGTTTCGTCCTCCTCGTCATCTGCTGCCACACTCTTACCGCTTTCAAAACCAGCGACAAAACTAGATACCGGAACAATTTTCCATTTTGCGGCTGGTGACATAAGGTCGCCAAACATCTCCTCAAAAATCGACTGCGCAAGACTGTCAATCATGGCCAAGGTTTCTTGGCGCTTAGCTCTAATAGCATCAACTTTATCTAGGATGGCGGCGATACGGCGTTGTTCGGGGAGGGACGGCAGAGGAATTGGCGCCGACCGAATATCGACCTGTGTAATGTTGGTCATAGAACCGCTTGAGCCGCTGGCACGCTTGAAGAAATGACTTTTTGCCGCTGGCGAACGGAGGGCTCTTAGGAGGTATCTGCGGTCGACCGCCATCTCATCAGGAATTAGCTTGAGCAGCTTATCCGAAAGCAGCAAATTTGGATGGTCTCCCAAGACCATGATGGGTGCGCCGACGAGTTCGCGTGTATTGGCACGTGAAATCAAAATGTCTCCGTTCATGGGGCGAGGACAATCGCCTGGGTTGTAATCCGCGGGCATCGCTTTGTTTTCATAAGGGCGGAATTCACCCCACGTCACCGCGCTGACTTTAAGAATTCCAAACTCATGCGCAGCTGCGGGTCGCTCTAGAGTTTGAATGCTCTTTCCGGCGACGATATCTAGGAGAACAGCGCCGACAGTCGTTGTAGGAAAGCTCACCTAAGCATCCCCTCAAGCTCCGCCATGTCCTTCTGAATGTCCTTCTCCAACTCATTCAGTGACTTCAGGATGTCCAGCGGATGATCGTGCTCAACCACTTCATGTACCACTTCCTTGTAACGATTGATGGAAAGGGCGTAGCCCTGCTCCGCAATGTCGGCCTTGGGCACACTGAAGCTCTGCTCAGTACGGGTACGTTTCCGTTCGCCGCCATCTCGCTGCTGCCAGCGGGTCAGCGCATCCGGCAGGTTGTTCTTGGCGTGCTCGGCTTCGCTCAGCACCCGAGCAGGACAGGGGCCAAGCTTGGCTTCATCCAGCAGCGGTTGACGTTTGTCGTCCAGGCTCCAACCATCGGCCTGCATATCATAGAACCACACATGGTCGGTGCCGCCTGAGTTGGTCTTGGTGAACAGTAAGATGGCGGTGGAAACACCGGCATAAGGCTTGAAAGCACCGGAGGGCAGGGAGATCACGCCATCCAGCTTCTGATCTTCCACCAGAATACGGCGCAACTCCTTATGCGCCTTACTGGAGCCGAACAGCACTCCATCCGGCACAATCACCGCAGCCCGGCCACCAGGTTTTAGCAGACGCAGGAAGAGGGCGAGGAATAGCAACTCGGTCTTCTTGGTCTTGATGATGCTGAGCAGATCCTTAGCTGTGTTCTCATAATCCAAGCTGCCCGCAAATGGCGGGTTTGCGAGGATCAGCGAGTATTTTTCCTCATCCCCAGCATGCTCTTCGGACAGCGAGTCCTTGTAGCGAATATCCGGGTTATCCACGCCGTGCAGCATCATGTTCATGCTGCCGATACGCAGCATGGTGTTGTCGAAGTCGTATCCGTGAAAAAGACCGCCATGGAAGTGATCGCGCAACGCACCGTCCTTGAACAAATTGGCGTGGTTGTCGCGCAGATACTCGCCTGCCGCCACCAAGAAGCCGCAGGTACCGCTGGCAGGGTCGCAAATCACATCCTTGGGCGTGGGTGCTGTTAGCTCGACCATTAACTGGATGATGTGGCGCGGAGTTCGGAACTGACCGTTCTGCCCCGCACTGGCGATCTTGCCGAGCATGAACTCGTAGATGTCGCCTTTGGTATCGCGGTCATCCATAGATATGTGATCGAGCAGATCGACAACCTTGGACAGCAGGCCAGGCGTTGGAATGGTGAAGCGCGCATCCTTCATATGGTGCGCGTAGGTAGAACCATCACCGCCCATCAGTCGCAGGAAAGGGAAAACATGCTCCCCGACAACCTGGTGCATCTCACTCGGGGAGAAATTCTTGAACCGCGACCAGCGCAGATCTTCGTAAGAACGACCTTTATCGTCCTTACCAGCAGGGTAGATAGGATTGCGGATAGGTTGGCCAAGAATGCGGGCCTTTGACTCCGCCAGCATCTGCTCTTCATCAAGACGCCGGATGAACAGCAAATAGGTTATCTGCTCCATGACCTCCAAGGGGTTGGCTATCCCCCCTGACCAGAAGGCGTTCCAGATGGCGTCGATCTGGCTACGTATTTCACCGGTCAGCATGCGTACAGCTCCTTATGGAAACCGACAGACCTCCCTCAGGTTGGATCTGTCTTAAATAAGGTGATGGTACCTGAGCCCCTCTTCAGGCTGAACTGATAACTCGGTCAAAGAAGCTCATAAGCAAAAGCCCCTGGCAGCGATACTGACAGGGGCTTTAGTGTGGCCATTTAACTTTGGCCGAACCACTTAACTTTGACCGAAATGGCAAATAACTTTGCCCACCTACAGCAGGGTGGCAGGGTGGCAGGGTGGCAGGGTGGCAGGGTGGCAGGGTCATCAGCATGCGGTTTGTTTTAAAGAAACCGCAAGCGTGTCGCATCGCACTGCCCATCAGTTATGACTGCTGATGGGCGATGCCCTTTTGATTGGCATAAATTGAAGCGCTCTAGCCGTCCCGCCGAATCTCCCAGAATTCGTCCACGCCAAAACGAGATTTTTCGCCTCTTCCTTGTAGCTTCACTACACAGCTCGCCTATGCGTGGCTGTGTGGCTATGCCTAAAAGCCTGATCTACAAAGAAAAACCCCGGCGCTAGGCCGGGGTAGTGACAGAAATTGTCATGACAATAACTCGTTAAATCATGCCAATTAACCTGCCCGTCGACAGAATCAGAAGTCCAGGTTGGAGACCGCCAAAGCGTTACTTTCGATGAACTCGCGACGCGGTTCTACTTCATCGCCCATTAAGGTGTTGAAGATCTGATCGGCACTGATCGCATCCTCGATGGTCACCTTGAGCATGCGGCGCGCGTCCGGGTCCATGGTGGTTTCCCACAACTGGCTCGGGTTCATTTCGCCCAGCCCTTTGTAGCGCTGGATGCTGTGGCGCTTGGTGCTTTCGGCCAACAACCAGTTCAAGGCTTCCTTGAAGGTGGTCACGGGTTTCTTACGCTCGCCACGCTTCACGTAGGCGCTTTCTTCCAGCAGGCTGTTCAATTGGTCGCCGAGGCTGGTAACGGTTTTGTAGTCGTTACTGGCGAAGAAGTCGCGGTTGAAGGTGATGTAGTTGGAGACACCATGGGAAATCAACTCGACTTCCGGCAACCACAAATGCCGCTCCTGGTCTTCCCGCAGCTTGGTCTTGTAGACCAGGCCGGACTTCTCGACGGTACGCAGACGCTCGTTGAACAACTCCAACCAACCTTGCATCGACGCCTGGTTCGCCAGGTTGTCGAGGCTGACGGCCGGCAGGTAGACGAAGTGCTCGGTCAGCTCCAGCGGGTACAGGCGCGACAAACGCTTGAGAGTCTTCATTACCATGCGGAAGTCGTTGACCAGGCGCTCCAGCGCCTCGCCAGCGATCCCAGGCGCGTTGTCGTTGACGTGCAGGCTGGCATCTTCCAGGGCCGACTGGGTCATGTATTCCTCCATGGCCTCGTCGTCCTTGATGTACTGCTCTTGCTTGCCCTTCTTCACCTTGTACAGTGGCGGCTGGGCGATGTAGACGTAGCCACGCTCGATCAGCTCGGGCAACTGGCGGAAGAAGAAGGTCAGCAACAAAGTACGGATGTGCGAACCGTCGACGTCGGCGTCGGTCATGATGATGATGTTGTGGTAGCGCAGCTTCTCGATGTTGTATTCATCGCGACCGATACCGCAACCCAGGGCGGTGATCAGCGTGCCGACTTCCGCGGAAGAAATCATCCGGTCGAAACGCGCACGTTCGACGTTGAGGATCTTGCCCTTGAGCGGCAGGATCGCCTGGGTCTTGCGGTTACGTCCCTGCTTGGCGGAGCCGCCAGCAGAGTCCCCTTCCACCAGGTAGAGTTCCGAAAGCGCCGGGTCTTTCTCCTGGCAGTCGGCCAGTTTGCCCGGCAAGCCGGCGATATCCAGCGCGCCTTTGCGGCGGGTCATCTCGCGGGCTTTACGCGCGGCTTCACGGGCGCGGGCAGCGTCGATCATCTTGCCGACTACGGCCTTGGCTTCGTTAGGGTTTTCCAACAGGAAGTCGGAGAAGTACTTGCCCATTTCCTGTTCGACCGCGGTTTTCACCTCGGAGGAGACCAGCTTGTCTTTGGTCTGCGAGCTGAATTTAGGGTCCGGCACCTTGACCGAAATGATCGCGGTCAGACCTTCGCGGGCATCGTCACCGGTGGTGGCGACTTTATGCTTCTTCGCCAGACCTTCCTGTTCGATGTAGGTGTTCAGGTTACGTGTCAGTGCCGAACGGAAACCCACCAGGTGGGTACCGCCATCGCGCTGTGGAATGTTGTTGGTGAAGCACAACAGGTTCTCGTTGAAGCTGTCGTTCCACTGCAGGGCGATTTCGACACCGATGCCGTCTTCACGCTGGACATTGAAGTGGAATACCTGGTTGACCGGGGTCTTGTTAGTGTTCAGGTATTCGACGAAGGCACGCAGACCACCCTCGTATTTGAACAGCTCTTCCCGGGCGCTGCGCTCGTCCTTGAGGACGATACCGACGCCGGAGTTGAGGAAGGACAGTTCGCGAATCCGCTTGGCCAGGATGTCCCAGCTGAAGTGGATGTTCTTGAAGGTCTCGGCCGAAGGCTTGAAGTGAATCTCGGTGCCGGTGCTATCGCTGTCGCCGACTACCCGCATGGGTTCTTGAGGCACGCCGTGGACGTAGGTCTGTTCCCAGATCTTGCCGCTGCGCCGTACGGTCAGTACCAGCAATTCAGACAGCGCGTTCACCACCGAAACACCTACACCGTGCAGGCCGCCGGATACTTTGTAGGAGTTGTCGTCGAACTTACCGCCGGCGTGCAGCACGGTCATGATGACCTCTGCTGCGGAAATACCTTCTTCTTTATGGACGTCTACCGGAATGCCACGACCGTTGTCGCGCACGGTAATGGACTCGTCCGGATGGATGATGATGCTGATATCGTCGCAATGGCCAGCCAGGGCTTCGTCAATCGAGTTATCGACCACCTCAAACACCATGTGGTGCAAACCGCTGCCATCGTCGGTATCCCCGATATACATACCAGGACGCTTGCGTACGGCATCTAGCCCTTTCAGCACTTTAATGCTGGAGGAGTCGTACGTTTGATTCTCGCTCATGCCTTCACTCCCGATGGTCGTGGGTCTGGGTGATACGGCCATGTTCCACGTGGAACATGGCAACCGGCGTATCCGTGTGCCAGCCATCCCGCAACAATTCATGGTCTACACAGGTGATAAAAACCTGGCAGTTCAAATCTTCTAACAACCGACACAAAGCCTTGCGGTGCTGCTCGTCCAGCTCTGACGGCAAGTCGTCCACCAGATAAATGCATTGACCGCGACGGGCCTGGCTGACCAGATGCCCTTGGGCAATGCGCAAGGCGCAGACCACTAGCTTTTGCTGGCCGCGAGAAAGTATCTCCGCCGCATTATGCGCACCAAGCCGAAGCCTGAGATCCGCTCGCTGGGGGCCCGCTTGCGTATGGCCAAGCTGTTGATCACGGAGGAGGGAAGTGGCCAGCACTTCATTCAACTCACGCTCTTTGTCCCAGCCTCGGTAATAACTCAGCGATAACCCGTCGATTTCAACCAACTCGGCGAGGATGCGCTCGAACACCGGTTTCAGTGCCTGAATATAGGCTCGCCGGTAACCGTCAATTTCATCGCCGGCCAGGCACAGTTCACGGTCCCAGGCCGCTTGCGACGCGGCGTCAAGTGTACCATGTCGCAGCCATGAGTTTCGCTGCCGCAGGGCCTTCTGGAGGCGTTGCCAGGCCGGTAGAAAGCGAGGTTCCACGTGGAACACTCCCCAATCGAGAAACTGTCGCCTGATCTTCGGCGCGCCTTCGAGTAAGCGGAAACTGTCTGGATTGATCAGTTGCAGCGGCAGTGTCTCGGCCAATTGCGCCGCGCTGCGTGCATTCTGGCCATCGATACGAATCTGGAACTCGCCCTGTCGATCACGGGATATGCCCAAGCTGCTATGGCCACCTTCAGCCAACTCGACCTGGCCGAATACCGTACAAGCCAATTGCTCATATTGAATGACCGGCAGTAAGCGGGCACTACGAAAGGAACGGGCGAGCCCGAGCAGATAGATGGCTTCCAGCAGGCTGGTCTTGCCGCTGCCGTTTGCGCCGTGAAGGATGTTGATGCGTGGGGAGGGGGAGAGGGTCACCGGGTGCAGATTGCGCACCGCGGTGACCGTGACGCGACTGAGGGACATCAGGCGGTTTTCACGTCAGCGTCAGAGACGCATCGGCATTACGACGTAAGCGGAATCGTCGTTGTCGGATTCCTGCACCAACGCACTGCTGTTGGAGTCGGACAGGATCAGACGAACCTGCTCAGTGGTCATCACCCCCAGTACATCGAGCAAGTAGCTGACGTTGAAACCGATTTCCAGGTTGCCGCCGTTGTAGTCGACCGCCACTTCTTCCTCGGCTTCTTCCTGTTCGGGGTTGTTGGCCTGGATCTTCAGCTGCCCGGCCGCCAGTTGCAGGCGGATACCGCGGTACTTCTCGTTGGAGAGAATCGCCGTACGGCTGAACGCTTCGCGCAGTGCCTGGCGATCGCCCAACACCAGCTTGTCGCCACCTTTGGGCAGCACGCGTTCGTAATCCGGGAACTTGCCGTCGACCAGTTTCGAGGTGAAGGTGAATTCACCGGTAGTCGCCCGTATATGATGCTGGCCCAGGACGATGCTGACTGTGCCGTCCTGCTCGGTGAGCAAACGCGCCAATTCCAGAATGCCCTTGCGCGGCACTATCACCTGATGCCGATCGGCCTGTTCGATGCTGGCTTCCATCGAGCACATCGCCAGACGGTGACCATCGGTAGCGACCGCACGCAACACGCCGGTCTGCACTTCCAGCAACATGCCGTTCAGGTAATAGCGCACATCCTGCTGCGCCATGGCAAAACTGGTGCGCTCGATCAAGCGCCGCAACTTGCTTTGCACCAGATTGAAAGTGAACGAGCCCGGGCCTTCTTCGACCGTCGGGAAATCATTCGCCGGCAGCGTCGACAAGGTAAAGCGGCTACGACCCGCCTTGACCACCAGCTTCTGCTCATCGACGCGGATATCGATCAGCGCGTCATTCGGCAAGCTTTTGCAGATATCCATCAGCTTACGCGCCGGCACGGTGATTTCACCCGCTTCAGCCGGCTCTTCGAGCGTGACACGGCCAACCAGTTCGACTTCCAGGTCGGTGCCGGTCAGCGACAGCTGCTGGCCTTCGACTACCAGCAATACATTGGACAGTACCGGCAAAGTCTGACGGCGTTCAACCACGCCGGCGACCAGTTGCAGCGGTTTCAACAGGGCTTCGCGTTGAATAGTAAAATGCATGGTCTCGTCCCTTGCCTCGTGGGCTGCGTCGTGGGGTTTAGGTGGTCAGCGTGCGCAGCAGGTTCTTGTAGTCCTCGCGGATGTCCGCGTCGGATTCCCTAAGTTCAGCAATCTTACGGCAAGCATGCAATACCGTAGTGTGATCACGACCGCCGAAGGCGTCACCAATTTCCGGCAGGCTGTGGTTGGTCAACTCTTTCGACAAGGCCATGGCGACCTGGCGCGGTCGCGCGACAGAGCGCGAACGGCGCTTGGAAAGCAGATCGGAGATTTTGATCTTGTAATACTCGGCGACCGTACGCTGGATATTATCGACGCTGACCAGCTTGTCTTGCAGCGCCAACAGATCCTTCAGCGATTCACGGATCAGCTCGATGGTGATATCGCGGCCCATGAAGTGCGAGTGGGCGATCACCCGTTTCAACGCACCTTCGAGCTCACGCACATTGGAGCGAATGCGCTGGGCGATGAAGAATGCCGCATCATGAGGCAGATCGACCTTGGCCTGGTCGGCCTTCTTCATCAGGATCGCGACCCGGGTTTCCAGTTCCGGCGGCTCCACCGCCACCGTCAGGCCCCAGCCGAAACGCGACTTGAGGCGTTCTTCCAGACCTTCGATTTCCTTAGGGTAGCGATCGCTGGTGAGAATCACCTGCTGACCACCTTCCAACAGCGCGTTGAAGGTGTGGAAAAACTCTTCCTGGGAACGCTCTTTCTTGGCGAAAAACTGAATATCGTCGATCAGCAGGGCATCCACTGAACGGTAGAAGCGCTTGAACTCGTTGATCGCATTCAACTGCAATGCCTTGACCATGTCTGCGACAAAGCGCTCCGAATGCAGGTACACCACCTTGGCATTCGGATTCTTCTTTAATAGGTGATTGCCCACGGCATGCATCAGGTGGGTTTTACCCAGGCCCACACCGCCATACAGGAACAATGGGTTGTAGCCGTGCTTGGGGTTGTCCGCCACCTGCCAGGCCGCGGCGCGGGCAAGTTGGTTGGATTTACCCTCGACAAAGTTTTCAAAGGTAAAGGTGCGGTTCAGGTAGCTGGTGTGTTTCAACGCACCTTCTACCTGCACCGAGCGCTCGGTGCGCGCCGGTGCCGCCTGGCTGCTGGCGCCGGCCATCGGGTCGAAGCTGGAGCGCGAGGGTTCATTGGTAATTGCCGCTGCCGGCTCGCTGCTGCGCGGCGCGGCGCTTACAGGGGCAGCCGCTGCCGTTGGCGGCGCGGTAGAGGCCACCCGAGCAGCCGCACTGCGCTTGCTGCCGATCAATAAGGATAGCGCCGGCGCCATGCCATCGCTGCGCTCACCCAGCAGTTCCAGCAACCGCCCCAGGTATTTCTCGTTGACCCAATCAAGGACAAAACGATTCGGCGCATAGATGCGCAGCTCGTCGCTGTCCGCTTCGACCTGCAATGGGCGAATCCAAGTGTTGAATTGCTGGGCAGGCAGCTCATCGCGTAGAAGCTCTACACACTGCTGCCAAAGTTCCACGGACAC